>NZ_CP067341.1:127500-5285903 GCF_016638705.1 Lysinibacillus agricola
TTTGGTACAACTTGTACAGGATAGGTAGGAGCCAGAGATCTCGGAGCGCCAGCTTCGAAGGAGGCGTCGGTGGGATACTACCCTGGTTGTATTGAAATTCTAACCCATGCCCTTTAGCGGGGCAGGAGACAGTGTCAGGCGGACAGTTTGACTGGGGCGGTCGCCTCCTAAAAAGGTAACGGAGGCGCCCAAAGGTTCCCTCAGAATGGTTGGAAATCATTCGTAGAGTGTAAAGGCACAAGGGAGCTTGACTGCGAGACCTACAAGTCGAGCAGGGTCGAAAGACGGGCTTAGTGATCCGGTGGTTCCGCATGGAAGGGCCATCGCTCAACGGATAAAAAGCTACCCCGGGGATAACAGGCTTATCTCCCCAAGAGTCCACATCGACGGGGAGGTTTGGCACCTCGATGTCGGCTCATCGCATCCTGGGGCTGTAGTCGGTCCCAAGGGTTGGGCTGTTCGCCCATTAAAGCGGTACGCGAGCTGGGTTCAGAACGTCGTGAGACAGTTCGGTCCCTATCCGTCGTGGGCGTAGGAAATTTGAGAGGAGCTGTCCTTAGTACGAGAGGACCGGGATGGACACACCGCTGGTGTACCAGTTGTCTTGCCAAAGGCATCGCTGGGTAGCTATGTGTGGACGGGATAAGTGCTGAAAGCATCTAAGCATGAAGCCCCCTCAAGATGAGATTTCCCATTACGCAAGTAAGTAAGATCCCTCAAAGACGATGAGGTAGATAGGTTCGAGGTGGAAGTGTGGTGACACATGGAGCTGACGAATACTAATCGATCGAGGACTTAACCAAAAATGTTTGAAACATTCAATGCACCGTTTATCCAGTTTTGAAAGAACAAAACCTTTCATTTTAGAGTTTCAAAATACGACGTATATTGAAAGCCAAAGAGAGCTTCAAGACACAAGTAGTACAAGGAAGCAAACGAGTGAATGAGGGAGCGTACTTCTGTACGTGACTGATTGAACGAGAGAAGCTGACGCAGTAATACGCCGTGTATTGGAGATCGTCAATAGTCTAGTGATGATGGCAAAGAGGTCACACCCGTTCCCATACCGAACACGGAAGTTAAGCTCTTTAGCGCCGATGGTAGTTGGGGGCTTCCCCCTGTGAGAGTAGGACGTCGCTAGGCAATCTAAAGTCTGAGAATTTTTTCTCAGGCTTTTTTTATTTTTTAAAAAAATTTTGGCTGTCTTATACAACAAATGTATAGGACAGCCTTTTATCTTGTGTAGCGAAAGCAAAGCGGCAGCTACAGACTCTCGCCTCTGAAGGTGGTGAGATGAATGCGGATGTCACTAAAATTCAAGGGCATTTCTAAGATTATTTAAATAAGATTGGCTAACAGGTAGTTCACTTCCATCCTTTAGAGTGACAATAAAATTAGAAGTAAGATCACGGGCCATTTTTTTTATGAAATGAATATTAACAATATAGGATCGATGAATACGAATAAAAGATGAAGGTAAACGTATTTGAAGTTCTTTAAGTGTAATGCTCGTTTTAAACTGTTCTCCCTCCACATAAAACCACGTTTTTTTCTGCAGGCTTTCAATATGAGAGATTTTTTCAATTGCAACAGGATTCCATTCCTCTTCTTGTCTTCCAGTTAAAAATTGAAAGGGCTCTAATTTCTTTTCGGTAAAGGCTGAAGGTAATACTACAACAAGTGCTGCAGGCACATCTAAAATATTTATCGGGTAGCCTATCCCATAATATGGGGTTTCAAATAGGGAATTATCTAAAATGGCGTCTGTCCGTTTCCTTGTGCGTAGTACTTGCTCTGCAATGCTGCCGGATTGTACTTGTTGACCTACTTCCAAGTTGATGTTTTGATGTCCAGAATGAAAATAGATATAGGAGCTTTCGGCAGCAATTGCAATGGATGAATTGGCTGGAACCCAGTCTTTTAACATTGAAATAAACTGTTGTGAAATATCTTTTGGCAAAGAATTAAACTCATTATTCATTGTGAATATCCCCCTTGTTTGTAAACAGTTTACCAAATTTCGTCGCTAAAAAAAGCGGTTTCATCATTAAAATTTGGTATTTTATCTAAAAATAATGAAAATTCAGATGTTCTGTTATATATTAATTTACAACAAATAAACCTGTTATGGAACAGTTAATTAAAAGTTTTTTAACAGAGTATATTGTATACAAAGGGGAAGGTGGAATTTCAATATGTCAACACGTCAAGAAAAAATCCAAGCATTAGAAAAACAATGGGCAGAAAACCCTCGTTGGGCAGGTATTGAACGCGCATATTCAGCTGAAGAGGTTGTTAAGTTACAGGGCTCTGTTGTACTTGAACAAACTTTAGCAACTAAGGGTGCCGCTCGACTTTGGGGATCTTTACATGAAGAACCGTTCATTAATGCATTAGGTGCATTAACTGGTAATCAAGCTGTACAACAAGTAAAAGCAGGATTAAAGGCAATCTATTTATCAGGCTGGCAAGTGGCTGCTGATGCTAACCTTTCTGGTCAAATGTACCCTGACCAATCCTTATATCCAGCAAACTCTGTACCATCAGTAGTTAAGCGTATAAACCAAGCTTTACAACGTGCAGATCAAATCGATCATGCTGAAGGACGTGTAGATCAATTTGACTGGTTCGCTCCAATCGTAGCAGATGCTGAGGCTGGCTTCGGTGGACCTCTGAACGTATTTGAACTTGTAAAAGGAATGATTGAAGCTGGAGCTGCTGGTGTTCACTTAGAAGACCAATTAGCTTCTGAGAAAAAGTGCGGTCACTTAGGTGGTAAAGTGTTACTTCCAACACAAAATGCTGTTCGTAACTTAATTGCTGCTCGTCTTGCAACAGACGTAATGGGTGTAGATACAATTTTAATCGCTCGTACAGATGCTGACGCTGCTGATATGGTAACAGCTGATATCGATCCACGTGATGCTGAGTTTATTACTGGCGAACGTACTCCAGAAGGCTTCTTCCGTACAAAACCAGGTATCAAACAAGCGATTGCTCGTGGTTTAGCTTACGCACCATATGCAGATTTGATTTGGTGTGAAACTTCTAAACCATCTCTTGAGGAAGCTCGTGAATTTGCGGCAGCTATTCATGCTGAATTCCCTGGTAAATTGCTAGCATACAATTGCTCACCTTCTTTCAACTGGAAAGCGAATCTATCAGAAGAAGAAATCGCAGAATATCAACGCGAGTTAGGTAAATTGGGATATAAATTCCAATTCGTAACATTAGCTGGTTTCCATGCATTAAACCACTCTATGTTTGAGCTTGCACACGATTATAAAGATAATGGTATGGCTGCATACTCTAAGCTACAGCAAGCTGAGTTTGCTTCAGAAGCAAAAGGCTACACAGCTACACGTCACCAACGTGAAGTAGGTACGGGTTACTTCGATGATGTATCTCAAGTTATCTCTGGTGGTAATTCTTCTACAACAGCAATGGCTGGTTCTACAGAAACAGAACAATTCGTATAAGTTTGGTAAAGTACGCGAATTCCTAAATTCATAATCATAGATTTGTCTCCTCCGCTCCTCCTAAAGCGGGGGATGACTACTTAATATCGCAAAGGTGGGGGAAACAACTGATGGAACAAGCAACAACAGGTAAGCTTAAAATTGTTGGGGAGCAAAACGAGCAAACAAAAGAAATTTTAACATCAGAAGCCCTTGAGTTTGTTCTTGCCCTGCATGAAAAATTTGATGCTCGTCGAAAAGAGCTGTTAGAGGCTCGTCAAGAACGTCAAAAGCGTCTTGATGCAGGTGAGAAACTCGACTTCTTACTAGAAACAAAGCATATTCGCGAGGGAGATTGGACAATTGCACCACTTCCAGCAGATTTGCAAGACCGTCGTGTAGAAATTACAGGACCTGTTGACCGTAAAATGGTTATTAATGCTTTAAACTCTGGTGCAAGAATGTTTATGGCTTGCTTTGAAGATGCATCTGCCCCGACATGGGAAAACATGATTGGTGGCCAAATTAATATGCGTGATGCTATTAATAAGACAATTGAATTCACACAAGCATCCAATGGGAAAACATATAAGTTAAATGAAAACACAGCTGTGTTATTAGTTCGTCCACGTGGTCTTCATTTACTTGAAAAGCATGTACTAGTGGATGGCGAACCGATTTCTGGTAGTTTCTTTGATTTCAGTCTGTATTTATTCCACAATGCTAAAAATGCATTGGCACAAGGTACGGGTCCTTATTTCTACCTACCAAAGCTTGAAAGTCATTTAGAGGCACGCTTATGGAATGATGTCTTTGTTTTTGCACAAGATTATATTGGAATTCCACAAGGGACAATTAAGGCAACTGTTTTAATCGAAACAATTTTAGCAGCATTTGAAATGGATGAAATTTTATATGAACTACGCGATCATTCAGCGGGTCTGAATTGTGGACGTTGGGATTACATTTTCAGCTATATCAAACGTCTGCGCAATCAACCTGATGTCATTTTACCGGACCGCGGACAAGTAACAATGACTGTACCATTCATGAAGGCATATACTTCTTTATGTATTCAAACATGTCATAAACGTAATGCGCCTGCGATGGGCGGTATGGCAGCACAAATCCCTGTTAAAGGTGATGACAATGCGAATGCTGTAGCGTTTGCAAAGGTTGCAGAAGATAAACGTCGTGAAGCAACAGATGGCCATGATGGAACTTGGGTAGCGCACCCAGGTATGGTTGCAACGGCGATGGAGCAGTTTGATGCGATTATGACGACACCAAACCAAATCCATAAAAAGCGTGAGGATGTAAATGTTACAGCGGAAGATTTAGTAGCTGTTCCAGAAGGTACAATTACACTTGAGGGTCTTCGTATTAACTGTAGTGTAGGAGTTCAGTATATTGCTTCTTGGCTACGAGGCAATGGAGCCGCACCGATTAACAACTTAATGGAGGATGCTGCAACTGCAGAAATCTCTCGTACACAAGTATGGCAGTGGATTCGTCATTCAAAAGGTATCTTGGATGATGGTCGTGGCATTACATTGGCATTTGTACTAGAAATCTTGGAGGAAGAGCTTGTGAAAATCAAAGAGGCTGTTGGGGAACAAGCCTATAACGGCGGTCGCTATGAAGAGGCTGCTGAGCTGTTTAAATCTTTAATTGAGCAAGATGAATTTGCCGAATTCTTGACGCTTCCGGGATACGAAAAATTAGCTTAACTTCTTTCAGCAATCGCTGAAATTATGCCGAGGCATAATTGATTTGAGATAAGAATCTACTAAACGAACATATCCAACTTTCCTAGATTGTTGTGGACTGAACTCGAATGGAGTCCACCCAATTTTTCCACTGACGTAACGAGCGGGGTCTGTTCCCCCATTCCTTACTGAAAAATGAGCATGGTTACAAATTATAAGGGGTCTACTTAAAAATAAAGATAAAGAGATTTAAAAGGGGTGAAAGATGTCTTGCGGGCTTAGATGGGGAGCTTGTAAGGCATTTTTTTATCTTCATTCTAAGGAGGAGCGTAAAATGCGTAATAAAGAATTATTATTAGTTCCTGGACCAACTCCAGTAGTAGGTGAGATTTATGATGCCTTAGCAAGTGAAACGAGGGGACACACGGATCCACGTTTTGTTTCAATATATAAAAGTGCTATAGAACAAACAAAAAAATTATTTCAAACAGATGGCGAAGTTTTTGTGATAGCCGGGTCTGGAACACTTGCTATGGAAATGGCCATTGTCAATACAATCGGTAAAGGAGAAAAACTACTCGTTATTAGTCACGGTTATTTTGGTGACCGATTTACACCATTAGCGAAAGCTTACGATATTAATGTAGAGGTACTACAGGCTGAATGGGGTAAAGAAGTTGAAATTTCTGCAGTTGAAGAAAAATTGACAGAGGGAAATTTTAAAGCTGTTACGATTACACATGCCGATACATCTACAGGTGTAGTATCCAATTTGGATGCATTAGTACCAATCATTAAGAGAGCTGGAGCACTTGTTATTTTAGATGGAGTTGTGGCGACTGCTGCCCTTGAAGAAAATATGAGCAAGGAATATGGCCGTCCTGACTATAAATTGGATGTTGTGTTAACAGGATCACAGAAGGCTATTGGTGTACCACCAGGTTTAGCAATTATCGCCTTCAATCAATCTGCTTTAAAGGCACGCGAGGCATTGGGTTCGATTCCGGCCTATTATAGCGATATTAAAAATTGGATTCTGGTAATGAATGATCCAGGGAAATACTTTGCAACTCCTCCGGTAAACTTAATTTATGCATATGATGTGGCGATGAACATTGTACTAGAAGAGGGCATTATAAAACGAGAGGCACGGCATGTCGCATATGGTTGTGCAATAAGAGCTGCATTGTCCACGTATGGTATGGTGGCACTGGCCGAGGAAGCGGTTGCTGCACCGACACTTAGCTGTTTACTTTATCCTGAAGGAGTAGAGGATGCGAAGTTCCGTGCAAAACTTGCAGAAAAAGGTGTGATAGTAGCTGGTGCACTAGCGCATTTAGCAGGAAAAGCCTTCCGTATCGGGCATATGGGCAATACAACCCCTGCAATGCTTGAGGAGGCTGTAAGATTGATAGGGGAAACATTAAATGAACTAGGATGCACAGTTGATATAGAACAAGCTGTTGCATGTTTAAAAGAAAAATTAGCAATAGTTACGAAATAACTATTTGAAAGGAGATGTCTCGAATGAATCATGAGACATCTCCTTTTTCGATTATTTAACTACGGCGAGCACAAAGCCATCATAGCCTTTATTGCCAACTGTTTGTATTGCAGTGGATTCAATTCGTGATTCTTCTTGCAATAAATCTATAAACTGTCGCACACCTTGTACCCGTTCGTCTTCACTTTTTTCATCGACCACTGCACCATTACGCACAACATTATCAGCGATGATTACTGCCCCTGAATTAGCCAATTCTAATGCCCACTTCAAGTAGTGTGGATTATTGGGCTTATCTGCATCAATAAAAATTAAATCGAATAATTGCCCTGCTTTTTTCAAAATAGGCAATGTATCTAATGCCTTTCCAACTATAATTTCAACTTTATGTTCACAGCCAGCTCTTTTAATATTTTCCCTAGCTACTGAGGCATACTCGGGATCAATTTCAAGTGTGTAAACTTTACCCTCGTTCGGAAGAGCACGGGCCATCCAAATACTACTATAGCCACCAAGTGTTCCGATTTCTAAAATGTTTTTTGCTCCTTTTATTTTAGCTAGTAAATATAATAGTTTGCCTTGAGTAGGTGATACATCAATCTCCGGAATACCTGCTGCTTTATTAGCTTGTAATACTGCTTCAAGTTCTGTGTCTGCCGGTATTAGTTTTTCCATAAAGTACTCATCTACATTATTCCAAACATTTAAATTGGTCATCAAACAGTCCCCGTTTCCGCATTTTTTCCTGCAAGCTTGCATGTAAAGTGTATGATAGAATGAATCATAATAAAAATATATTATTATTATTAATTTATAACTTTAGGTTATGGGTGTGAGGTGGAATCGTGAATATTCATGGATTAAAATTGTTTTATCAAGTTGCTACTACAGGTAGTTTCACGAAAGCGGCAGAATTACTTCGTATTAGTCAGCCAGCAGTTTCAAGTCAAATAAAAAAATTTGAGCAAGAGATTGGCGTTCAATTATTTAAGCAGCAAGGACGGGGCGTAGTATTAACTGAATTTGGGGAAGCTTTGGCAGAAAAAGCGAAAAACCTTGTTATGCTTGAAGAACATATTGAATCATTCATTGAAGATCATCGTCTTGCTAAAGCAGGAACAATACATATAGTTGCTACATACTTACCAGCTAACTTTCTAATCCCTAAGTGGGCCACTACCTTTAAAGGGGAAAATGAAGATGTTAATTTAGTTATTACGACAACTAATACCAAAGATGCTTTTGAGCAGTTAATACAGTATAAAGCTGATATTGCTATTTATGGTGGTGGTATATTAGAAAGACCGGAAGAAGTAGCGTGGGAGGAGCTTTTTGAGGATGAATTATGGTTTGTCGTCGCACCTGATCATCGTTATGCAAATCAGTCCATTTCACTTGCTGACATGATGAGAGAGCCTTTTATTATGCGTGAGGAAGGAAGCTCCATGAGAGAGCATCTTTTTTCTTTATGTCAAACGTATCAAGTCAAACCACCTAAAATCGCACTACAGTTTAATGGAATCAATGAAACGATCCGTTCGGTAATGGCAGGCTATGGTGCAAATTTTATTTCGTCACTAGCAGTTCGAGAGTATGTTGATAGTGGGCAATTGGCAAGAGTTTATGTAAAGGATGTTCATATTAAACATAAAATTGCAATTTGTGCAAGAAAGAATGAAAGGCATAGTTTACTTGTGCAAAAGTTTATAGAAATTGTTAAGAACTCTTTGTAATTGCAATATCCCTTTCTTTATGTACAAAAAATGATTATTTGTTATATTAATTATATAACAAATATGGAGATGATATTAATGTTTATTGAAATAGAGCCACAATCTGACGTACCAATTTATGAGCAGGTAACGCGTCAAATTATTGAAGGAATTGCAAGAGGGGATATGAAGCCAGGTGATACCTTGCCATCTGTACGTAATTTAGCGGCAGATTTAGGTGTAAATATGCATACTGTTAATAAAAGCTATCATGAGTTACAGGAGAAGGGGATCATTACAATCAGAGCTAAATCAGGTGCTATTATTTGTTCAACGGAGGAGCGCCCCTTAACACCAGAACAATTACAGCAAATTGAAAAAAATTTAAAGCCTGTTGTGGCAGAAGGAATGGTGCTCGGCGCAACAGTGGAGCAGATCGAGTACATGATGAAAAAGGTATTTGCTGATTTGCATATACCAGCAGAAGGGGTGTAGCAAATGCTACTTGGTGTTTTTACAACTATCTACATCATAACATTAGCTTTACAAGTGTTTGTTCCGTTTATAGTACGGGAAACGATTATCTTTGGCGTGACTGTACCTGAACAAAATGTAAAACATCCAATATTACGTAATATGAAAAAGCATTATGCTCAAATCGTAGGGATTTCTGGTGTAATGTTTTTAATCATTATGATTGTCAGCTACTATGTATTTGCGCAGTCAGGGTTCATGCAAGGTAATTTACTGCTTGGTTGCTTATTTGCAATGCTTGCAGTCAGTATGACACTATATTGGGTGAATCATCAAAAAGTTTTAAAACTTAAAAAGCAAGAGCAATGGGGTTTGAATATAAAACAGGTTCGTGCAATTGACTTAACGGCACGTAGTCGTGATGAAATGCTTCCGTGGCCATTTTATGTAGTCCCTTTCGGTGTTACGGCGTTTTTAATTATCTTTACATTCCTCCATTATGACCAAATACCGAACAATATTGCTGTACACTGGGGTCCTAGCGGTGAAGCGGATTCTTGGAGAAGAAAAACATATTTTACTGTGATTTCATTGCCGCTTATTATGCTAATGTTCCAATGTATGATGTGGGGGATTGTAGATTCCATTAAGCGGTCGGCTATCAAATTGGCTGTTAATCGTAAGGAAGAATCATTGGAAGATCAGCTAAAAAGTCGAAAATATATGAGCTGGAACATAATGTTATTAAGCTATGCCTTCACTATATTATTTACAGTATTACAGCTAAGCAATATCTATCCTTCGATGACTGCAGGAAATAAGCTATTACCAATATTTATTTTATTTTTATTACTCGTTCTTGGCTCAGTACTTGTTTACGCATGGAAAAAACGCAAGCTGAGGGTGAAATATGGAGATCATGTCGCTTCAGAAGTAATGGATGTTGATGAGGATCGCTATTGGAAGGGCGGATTAATTTATATGAACCGTCAAGATCCTTCTGTTTTTGTCGAGAAACGCTTTGGGGTCGGTTGGACAATGAATTTTGCAAATCCACGAGGCTATATCGTAATTGGTTTGCCACTACTAATATTGCTGTTGATTTCTTTCTTTTCGTTATAACTCCTGCGGATAACGACAAACGCAAGGCTTGCAGACCGTCCAGAGAATGGGAGCGGATTTTTTTGTTAAAACAGTGTACTGGAAACAGGTTGGATGGAGGTAGGTTTGAATGAAAATTCTCGTTGTAGATGATGATGTACATATTTTACAGCTAGTGAATATTTATCTGACACGAGAGGGCTATCAGGTGTTACAGGCGGAAAATGGACAACAGGCCCTTAAACTACTTGAGGGGAACTTGCCTGATTTGGCTGTTGTGGATGTCATGATGCCGGGAATGGATGGTTTTACATTAACGGAAACATTGAGCAAAGATTACGATATCCCTGTACTGCTATTAACGGCAAAGGGCGAGCTTGAGGACAAGGAACGAGGGTTTTTGGCAGGCTCAGATGACTATGTTGTCAAACCATTCGAGCCTAAAGAATTGCTGTTTCGCATTGCCGCCATATTGCGTAGGCTAGATAAGAAAAATCAAGTAACAATCCAGGTGGGCAGGCTAGTCATCGATCGTCGAAGCTTTGAAGTTGTCATTGGGGAAGATACACTTGTTCTGCCTTTAAAGGAATTTGAGCTACTGGCATTACTAGCATCGCGTCCGAATCAGGTGTTTACACGTAGTTTCATTATGGAGCAAGTATGGGGCTATGACTATGATGGAGATGAGCAGACTTTAAATACACATATGAAGCGGATTCGTGAGCGTCTGCATCGTTATGAATCAGGTGTTGAGATTACAACGGTGCGTGGTGTTGGCTATAAGCTTGAGGTTATTGCATGATGAAAACGTTATATAGTAAATTTGTTGTCACGACGATGCTTGTTATGATCGGCAGCTTGTGTATCGGCTTTTTAGCGACAAATACTTATTATCATCAAGTTGTGAAGGAAAAAAACGATGCTAAAAATGTGAAAATTGCGCAGGATATGGCAAAATACATTGAGTCTTCAAAGCCTGACGATTTAGATAATTATTTAACGACTCTTGGTGAAATAGGTTATCAAATTTATGCAACAACTGGTAGCGAAGGAGATTTCTTCGGCGGTGAGTATCGTGATAAAACACTACCGTCCAATACAGTCAAGCATGTTTTAAACGGGGAAATTTATCATGGTATGCGTGATTTTCCAAAAGAGACATTTGTAACAGGCTTTTTTGCGAATGAGTTAATTAATACGATAGGTGTGCCATTCACTTATGAAAATAAGCAGTATGCACTGTTCATTAGACCTGATATTCGCTTGTTGTTTTCTGAGGTGCATACGATACTTGGCGGACTAATTCTTGTGATGACAGTACTTAGTCTATTGGCGATGCTACTTTTTGCTAAGGCACTAATTCGTCCTATTACACAGCTAACAGAGGCAACGCATCAGCTTGCACATGAAAAATTCGATACGCTACTGGATATAAACCGAGCAGATGAGATTGGACAATTAGCGGTTAGCTTTAATGTCATGACAGAAAAATTACAGGAAAATGATCGAATGCGTAAAGAGTTTATCAGTAATGTATCCCATGATTTTCAGTCGCCATTGTTGAATATTCAAGGCTATGTAGATTTACTAAAGAATCCCTTGCTGGCCGACAAGGAAAGGCAGGAATATACAACGATTATTGAGCTAGAAACGAAGCGTATGTCGACATTAACTAAGCAATTACTTTTACTAACGTCACTCGACCAATCTACAAGGTTATTAAAGCGTGAACCTTATCGTCTAGATGAGCAATTAAAGGAAACAGTGAGAAAATATCGCTGGCAGCTTGAAGAGGCAAATGTACAATTATCATACCAGATTGAACCAGTAACATATGATGGTGATGCGGGGCTATTGCAAAATGTTTGGGATAATTTATTGACGAATGCCATTAAATATAATGTCGAAGGTGGAGAAATTCATGTTCACTTGCAAGAATCTCCAACTTCAGTTGAAGTACTCGTCAAGGATAGTGGTATAGGAATGACTACTAATCAATTACAAAAGGCATATGATCGCTTTTATCGCGTGGATGCCTCTAGAACAAAGCAAGGTACGGGGCTTGGACTGGCCATCGTAAAGCAAATTGCTGAGCTACATGGAGGAACGGTTCAAATGGAAAGTGTTATTGATTCGGGTACGAACGTTCGTATCAACTTACCCAAGTTGTAATGAGGAGTTCATGTAAAGTTCATGTTCACACGATAGACTGCTGAATAAGTTGAAAAAGCTTAGGAGGAGTAATCGTATGGAACAAAAATGGAGTTTACGCCTTATTCGTCTTGCTGCGATTTTTGCTTTATTTGGTACGTATCTAGGTTCACATATGTCTGGTTCAGGTAGTTATGAATATAGACCGATACATGCACATGTTTTATTAGTGGGCTGGTTAAGTATGTTTGCATGGGGTATCTTCTATCGTGCCTTCAAAGTGAAATCACAAAAATTGGTGACAGCACATGGTTGGACAGCTATTCTCGGTGTTTTTGGCTTAACAATAGGCATGTGGTTCTACAATTTAAATCCATTTAATTTTGGCAGAACATTTACAATGGTCTTTTTTATCGTAGGTGGAACAACACTATTAATTAGCTTTGCTTTATTCATCGTTGTAACATTTATGGTAAATCAAAAAGAAGAAATGAAAAACTAGAAAAAATACCGTGTCACTGTCTTTAATAAGAGGTGGCACGGTATTTCATGTTACTGAAAAACTAAAATGTCCTATTAAATAAAGTATGGCTTGGCAAAACGAGGGGGTGACTTCCGTTGTGACTGAGCACTTTGTTGCTGTCGCTACGCTTTCGCACAGAAAACATCCGCTTCGCTCGACGCTCACCCACAGGAAGTGAGTAGCCTAGAAGAAATCAACCTCACGCTATGGGGATGAGTCCTTTATTTTATATTTTCAAGTGACTTCTTAAGCCATTTTGTTGCCTCATTATAATCCTGTGCAACGCCTTGTCCTTTTTTGTAGAGCATACCAAGCTGGAATTGTGCTTTTTGATGCCCTTGATTGGCGGCCAGTCGATACAGTTGGGCAGCTTTCACAAAGTCCTTTGGTACCCCTTGTCCGTGACTGTGCATTTGAGCTAATTGGTATTGTGCTTTGGCATGGCCCTTAGCGGCAGCCTGCTCAATCCATTTTGCGGCTTCTGTATAATCCTGTTTGACACCTTTTCCCTTATCAAATAAATTACCAAGCTGATATTGAGCGCCTGAATGTCCTTGGATGGCTGCTAGTCGATAGCAGCGTCGTGCTTCTTCTAAGTCCTGCTCGAACCCCAATCCTTGCTCATATAATAATCCTAATTGATACTCAGCCTGAATATGGGACTGATCAGTTGCGGCTCTCCACCATTTTGCTGCTTCAACATAATTTAACGTGACCCCACTTCCAGCTGCATATAATAATCCGATCTCGTACTGAGCATCAGCATAGCCCTTTTCAGCAGCAGCTTTGAAGTATGGGAAAGCTTTCTCTGGTTGCTGAAGCTGATATACATAAAGACGTCCAAGCTCAAAGCCTGCACTTATATGTCCAGTGTTAGCGGCAAGCTGTAACCATTTTTCAGCTAGAGCTATATCATTTTCTTTGACGTAGAGCACACCGAGACAGTATTGAGCATTTAAGTGTCCTTTATGTGCAGCGAGCTTAAACCATTTTATAGCCTCTATGCGATCCTGAGGTATACCTTGACCAGTGTTATATAGCATCGCCAATTGAAATTCAGCATTTGTATGGTCTTGAAGTGCAGCTAAGTGAAGCCATTTCGCAGCTTCTTCAAAATTTTGCGAGATACCACGGCCTTTAAGATACATATAGCCAAGATTATACTGAGCACTTGCATCACCAGCTAATGCTGCCATTTCAAAATAAGCTATAGCCTCCTCATAGCTTTGCTCAACACCAGTCCCATTGTGATAAAGGAAGCCAAGGTTATTTTGGGCACTTGTATTCCCCTGATTGGCCGCTAACATGTACCATTTTGCTGCCTCGGCAAAGTTTAGTGGCATACCAAGTCCTTGATTGTATAAAACACCCAGGTTGTACTGAGCATCTGCGTTCTCTAAATCTGCAGCAGCTTTATAATATTGAGCGGCCTCTTCATAATTTTGTACAACACCATGACCCAAATGATAGAGTACGCCTAAGCTATAAAGTGCGTTTGCATCATTTTGCGCAGCGGCGCGTTCATACCACATTTTTGCAAGTGCATAATCTTTCTTGACACCACGGCCTTGATTATAAAGAGCACCTAAATTATATTGAGCACTTGCATTCCCTTGTTTTGCGGCAAGCTCAAACCAGTTTGCAGCACTTTTATAGGCCTCGGTTGATTGGTCATCTTGAAGTAGCGTATTTAAATCAAAAGCTGAAGTTATATCTTCAAAGTTGGAGCCTATGCGAATCAATTTTGCCTTCAAGCTACGGTCATAGCGTTCGATAAACCATTCTACAATATCACTTATATAATCAAGAACAATTTTTGCCGCCTTTGCCTCCGCGACTTCACTACTATTAATAGAAGTCATTTTGCTTACAAGATTCATTAATAAATAAATGCGACGTGGATGAATTTTTGCAACAAAGCTACGATTCTTGAGTAACGTTAGCTTATTTTTTAGTTTCGGTTCAGTATGCATTTCCAGCTTATAAAGCTCATATAAAATTTCCTCCAGTACAAGGAGGGATTTTTGTAGAGATATAGCAGGCTTTGCAATGGCGAGCGTGCTAGCATCGTGTAAATTTTTAGCCAATTTAATGAAGGATAAAGCTTTTAATTTCTTACATTGATCTTGGAGAATTTCATATTGTATGACGATAGCACTCACCTCTTTCATAAAAATGGCTCATCACCATAACGTGGGGTTGATTTCCGTTCCGGCTGAGCGCTTTGTTGTTGCTGTCGCTTCGCTTTCGCACAGATAAAACATTGCCGCTGACGTTTCGCTCCAGGGTCTCATCTGTGACGCTAATCCCCCAAGGAGTCGCCCAGTCGGAACGAAAATCAACTTATTTACATGGTATACGTCTTGACCAATACCATTCCTAACTTTTGGTGATGAGTCATAAAAACCCTCTTTTTTCATATATCGGGAAAATATCGATATTGTTGAATTGTCCTCGATACATGATACTATTTGTTATAAGGAGAATCGTTGAGATTCGAAGTAGCTACTTTAACTTCTTTCAGCAGGTGTCCAAACACCTGCTGAAAGAAGTTAAAGCCTACGGCGGATGTCAAGTACATCTGCCAAAGTTTCATTTGATAGTTATCCGGGGGATAGAAATGATGAAAAATATTGCAGCAATTATACCAGCCTATAATCCACAACATTCACTTATAACCTATGTCCATCAATTATTAGCCATCACCATTAGCCAAGTTATTATTGTCAATGATGGCAGCGATCAAAAATATGCAGGTGTTTTTGAGGAGTTGAAAAAGATTGACTGCTGTCGAGTGCTAGAGCATGACCACAATATTGGTAAGGGAGGCGCACTCAAAACAGCCTTTGCCTATGTAAGAGCGCAAAGGGGCATGTTTCAAGGTGTTATTACAGTAGGTGCTCATAACCAGCATACTTTACAAGATGTAAAGCTAGTTTTAACGATGACAAAGGTATTTTCTGAAGGAATTGTGTTAGGAGTGCGTAACTTCCATTCTTCGGACAGCACGTTTTTATCATATTGGGGTAATCGTGCTACAAGTTTGTTTTTTGAGGCCCTTTATCATAGAAGACTAATGGATACACAAACAGGTTTACGGTTTATTTCTATAAATGAGCTGCCATGGCTAATAAAAGTAAAAGGCGAACGATATGACTACGACACAAATATGTTAGTTGCTGCACTTAAAAGAAAGTGTCCAATTTTTGAGGTAGAGATAGGTCAGCTACGACTAAAGAAAAATACAGTGATACAATATGATGAAATAACAAATGCAGGGTCAATTATTGCTAAAATGCTTAAGAATTATCTAAAACCAAGGAAAACATAGCTACAGGCGTGGGAGTCTCAATCAAGAACGTAGCGAGTATGGAAAGAAGGAGTAATGATGATGGAATATTCAGATCAAGTGAAAAATCGTGTAAAACGGATGGAAGGTCAGCTACGTGGAATTTTGAAAATGATGGAGGAAGAGAAGGATTGCAAGGCAGTCATTACTCAATTATCGGCAGTACGTTCAGCAGTAGATCGTACAGTTGGTGTAATTGTCAGTACGAATCTTTTAGAATGTGTACAGAATGCTGAAGGTGACGGCGAGAAAATGAATGAAGTTATTCAAGAGGCAGTCAATTTAGTAGTAAAAAGTCGTTAAAATAAAGAGAAGCCTGTCCAATAGAAAAAGGCAATTGATATATTGAAAACTCACTATAATAAAGGTGAGTTTTTATTTTTTTGCAAAAAAATGGTTTATTTCGATACTTATATTTTATTTTTAGTAGTTTATACCTATCAATTGAATTTAATTTGATAGTTAAAAGTCTCGGTTAGTGAACTTGTACGATAGATTTATAGTTACATTCTCTGTTATTCTAATTATAAGAATATAATAAACGGGAAGGTGATTTATAATGAAAAAATGGTTGATAAGCGGAGCGGCATTACTGATGTTAAGTCCAACAGCAGCTTATGCTAAAAATGCAGATGCTCGTCCAGTACACACTTCCCCAGTGATTGCTTATAATGTAGTAGCGAATACCAAAGTAACAACTTGGGATCAATTCACAACAGAAATCGTAAAACAATTAAATAATTTCGCACCGGAAATTAAAATTACATATAGTGGACCAATGACTGATTTCAATAAAAAAATTATGGAAGCTTTTGAAAAAGCACAGGAGCAAGCAGTCTATGCGAGCGGTCATTTGGAAAGTACTACTATTTCTGCAGATTCAACAGGCAATGTGACATTTAAAGTGAAATATATTACAAACCAAAAACAGGAAGCTGCCGTACAAAAAAAGGTTGATCAAGTATTAAAAACGATTATTAAGCCTTCTATGACAGAATTCGAAAAAGTAAAAGCGATTAATGATTATATTGTGTCAAATACTGCATATGGTACTAAAACAAAGGCTAGTCCCCATAGTGCATATGCATTGTTAATGGAAGGACAAGCTGTATGTCAAGGCTACGCGTTAACGTCCTATAAAATGTTGGAGCAAGCAGGGTTCGACACAAAGTATGTTGTAGGCTATGTTAATGGTAACGAGGCACATGCATGGAATTTAGTGAAGGTAGATGGTAAATGGTATCATCTAGATACAACATGGAATGATCCGTTACCAAATCGCATTGGCGCCTCTTCGTACGATTATTTTTTAGTAACGGATGCGCAGCTTAAGAAAGACCATAAGTGGATAGCTTCAGATTATCCTGCTGCAACAAGTACAACATACAGCTATATGCAAAATGTTCACTTTGCCTATCAAGTTAATAACACACTATACTTCAGTAATACTGCGGATAACAATAAATTGTATAAGCTTGATTTAGCAAGCGGTAAGAAAACTAAAGTTATTGATAAACGTGCCTTGTATATTACAGGAGCGGATAACTATTTGTATTTCAGTGATTACAGTAACAGTGGTTACTTAACAAAATTAAATCTTAAAACATTAAAAGCTGAGGTGCTCGCGAAGCAAGTGGTTTCTGATTTAAGAATAAGTGATAATTATTTAATTTATAAAGTTAATGCAAAAGATCAAACGCTTAAAATTAAATAAGCTTCAAGGTACGCTATTATTTATTGCGTAAGTAGGGGAAATGGGTGACAAGGTCGTTCGCTTGCGAGATCCAATCACCATACACCTCAAATTACAAATATCTTTATCTATTGATAAAATGAAAGCACAAAAGGACTTCCGAGTGAGTTCTTTGTGCTTTTTTTGTATATAATGAAAACAGGAAAACGTTCGGAGGTGAGGATTTTGTGGAAAAAATTAGCCATTATCGTAATTATCGTTATTTTTATTGACCCTATCTATACAGCTGGTAAAGCAGTTGTACAACAAGTGATAACTTGGACAAATAATGATGAGATAGAAACGATGCTTCTCTCAACAAAGGAAAAAATCATAGATGTTACTGCTAAACTTTCAGAGAATGCCTCCATTGAAACGGCCACACCTATAGAAGAAGAACCAGAAGAGGGGGTAGCCGTTACAGCTCCTACTGCCCAAAAGCCTGAAGCCAAGTTAGTTGTAACGAATGCAAAGGAAATGGCTGATGCGATGTATGCGTACTACAGTAGTTTTTCACCTACGTTTGAGATTCAATATAAAGGCGATACACAACGAATTGAACAGCTAGTGGAAGAAGCCTATGAAAATGCTATAAAACGAGATGATTATGTATATGGACATATTAGTAAGCATTCAATTCGATTTGAATATGGAAGAAAAACGGCCACAATCTTTGGGGAGCAAAGTTATTTAATGACCCCAGAGCAGGCAGCATTTGTTGAAATGAATGTTCAAGAGATTGTAGCCTCTATCAATGAAAATTCATTAAGTGATGTAGAGAAGGTTAGGGCTGTCAATGATTATATCGTTGCCAACACCGCCTATACAGATCAAACGAATTCAAGTCCACATAGCGCATATACAGTGCTTGCAGAGCATGGTGGCGTTTGCCAAGGCTATGCATTGTTGGCTCATTCGATGTTACAACAGTTAGGTATAGAAACAAAATATATAGTAGGCTATGTCGGACAAGAAGGACATGCATGGAATTTAGTAAAGCTCGCTGGCAAATGGTATCACCTTGATACTACATGGAATGACCCAGTACCTAATCGTAAAGGGGTGGTACGCTATAAATACTTTTTAGTAGATGATCGTACGATGGCTAAAGATCATACGTGGATTGCTGAAGACTACCCGAAAGCAACGAGTACAACGTATAACTATTTTCATGATGTAGATTTCTCTGCACAGGTAGGACAGCAAATATTTTATAGCAATGTTTCTGATGATAATAAATTGTACGTGCTTGATTTAAAAACAGGTAAATCGAAACGCGTTTCCAATTCACGTGCACAATACATCGTTTATGCAGATGGCTGGCTATATTTTAGTAATTATTCTCACGGAGCGTATTTAACAAAGATTCGCCCGGATGGAAGCGGAGAACAAATATTAAATAGGGAAGATACGAAGGATTTATTTGTGAAGGACGGCTATTTATATTTCACGACAAATGAGCTTAAAAAAATGGCACTGTAACGTTATCAGCCAAAAATAAAGAGCCTATGATCAGATTGTCATAAGCTCTATATAGAGTTATGGCGAGATTGTAATCTGTGGTTATTTCAATTTTGTTTTATCACAACATATTAGTGTAACATGCCAGAAGATGCATGCTTTATGAAGTGGTTGATTGGAGTGGAGACTGAGCGACTCCTCGGGGATCAGCGTCACAGATGAGACCCTGGAGCGAGCAGAGCGAGTGAAGCGGCTCATCGGACGCCCCCAGGAAAGCGCTCAGTCGGAACGGAAATCAACTCCTCGTTTTGCAAAAGAGAAATGGATACCTTGAGTTCATTGAACATAATAATTTTCAACAACATGAAGAGCCTATGACATTACAAACTGTCATAGGCCTTTTTTGTTCGCTCCATAAGATAATAGATTGGTTGATGCTGACACAGAGAAACTTCAATTTTCGGATACGTCAATTCCATTTCCTGGGCAAAAGTTTTATAAATGATAGGATTATGCTTAATGGCACCACCATTACAATAAAGGCTAAATGCTTCGCCTTGATAGTCGACTTTTTTCAACACGGCGCATGCAAGGAGCGCTAATTCATGGGCAGCACGCATTGCTATTTGAAGAGCACATGAATCCTTTTTGGTCACGGCATCTGCTAAAAATGCACCCATTTTAGCAAGCTGCGCATTCGTGTAAGATGGACGGAACAGCCATGCAGCTAGCTCTGTAACATCTCGGATCCGTAAGTAATCATAGACAGCATTTTTTAAGATGGTCGGCTCACCACGCCCGTCTTCCATTCGGAAAATGGCGCGTATAACTTCTTGTCCTAACCAATAACCACTACCTTCATCTCCTGCACGATGTCCCCAACCACCTGCACGTACTATTTGCGTACCATCAAATGCGTACGCAATGGCTCCTGTTCCAGCAATGAGTAAAGCGCCTGCCTGTCCGGCAGTAACACCCAGTAAAGTGGCCTGTGCATCATTTTCTATAATAAGCATATCAATTTTAAATTGTAATGCCGATAAGGCGCTATGAACGATTGCTGATACGATTTCATGATCTTTGGGAGAATCAATTCCAGCCATTGCAAAGGTAGCTACTGCAATATTTGAGCAATCTTGCTTTTGTAAAAAGTCCTGCACATTTGCTAATAACGCTTGCAATATCTCTGTAGCCGATTCAGCGCCGATTGCTTGATAATTCGAGCCACTTGTTGATGTTGTATATTTTATTTCACCAGACTCGGCATGTACGACCGCACATGCCGTTTTTGTAGCACCACCGTCAATAATAAGTAGCCATTCCATCATTGATTCCATTCCTCTATAAATACTGTTAATTGCTTTTCTGCATCAACAATCATAGACTCCTTCAAACGAATCCACTCATAAAGGTTATGAGCATTTGCCTTGGAGCGTTCAAGAGATTCTTTCATCGTTACGGGCGCTGGACCGCCAGGTAATGTGCGGACAGCAACGAAAGTCTCTGGTTTTAATGCGTTATAAAAATCTTCCTCAGAAATTTTTAATGGTTTATCAGTAATTAATTTGGATTGTGTATTTGCTAGACCCCATGTAAGACTTGCTAGAGACTCTTCACCATGAGAGAGCAATACCTTTATACATTTACTAACAATACTGTGTGCTTGGCGGAATGAAATCCCTTCAGAGCGCACTAATGTATCAGCAAGCTCTGTGACATTGGCAAAGCTATTTTCTGCTCGATTTCTTAGTTTTTTCTTGTTTACATTCATCGTGACAACAAGCGAACCAAATAGCTTGTAAATACCTATTAAACGGTCGATCGCGCGCCATAAATATGGTTGCATATCATCTTCGGTGTCCACGATATCTCCAAACGGTGTATTATGTACCATTTGTAATACTGTACTAGCATCACCAACAACCGCTGATAGCAATGAACGTGTATGCTCTATCGAAACAGGGTTGCGCTTTTGTGGCATGATAGAACTAATTTGTACGTACGGGCTTGCCAGCGTAAATGCATTGAATTCCTGTGTAGCCCATAGTAAAAAATCCTGGGATGTGCGGCCAAGATTAAGTGCCGCAAGCTGAACAATACTCGCTGCCTCTGCAATATAATCCGCACCAGCAACAGCATCCCACGCATTTTCGATAATATCATCGAATGCCAATAACTCGCGCATACGCTCTCGACTAATTTTGAAGCCTGTTGTCGTTAATGCCGCTGCTCCCATACTGCTGCGATTCACCGTTTTGTAGACATGCTGCAAACGTTCAAAATCTCGTTCAAGTTGATCGATAACAGCTTTCAAATAATGAGCAAAGGTTGTTGGCTGTGCCTGCTGCGTATGTGTATAGCCAATCATAATCGTATCAACGTGCTCCATAGCAGCTGCGATTAAATCATCCCGTAAAGTCAGTAATTCTCGCATGAGCAATAACAATTTTTTTCTTAAAGTCATTCGATAGATGGCTATGCCCATATCATTACGACTTCTACCAATGTGAAGATTCCCAGCAACATCGCCAGCAAGCTCTATTAATTTATTTTCGATGCGGAAAAATAAGTCCTCATATCGCGGGCTGTAATCTTCTATACGATAATAGTTCAAGTCTAATTTTTTTAGTGCAATACCAATTTCTTTAGCTTCTTCTTTTTTTACAAGTCCCTGTTCTTCTAACATTTTTAAGTGTGCAATATTGATTTGTAGAATAATTGTTAAAAAGTTTTTCTTGGCTTCATCATAAGCTGGCTGTAAGACAATTTTACGATAAATATTGGAAGGGAAATTCATCCCATCTTCTTGCTGTGTTTTATTGCGGAAATCTTCAAACATATTAATTGCCTCCTAGTAGATTAGCAGTTATATGGCTGAACCAGCACTGCCTTTAGATAACTTCTCGGAAATAATAAGCACAATTAAAATTAAACAAATTTGTAAGACACCATATGCACAAGCAGTTCCAAATTTAAACGCATACAATTTTTGGAATATCGCCACTGATAATGGGATTGTTGATGAACTGTAAATAAGAATAGACGCTACGAATTCACCAAAGCTTTGAACAAGTGCTAGTAACGTACCTGCCAAAATGCCCGTAAATGTAAGTGGTAGTACAATACGTCTAAATGAATACCACCAATTTGCCCCTAAACTTCGTGATGCTTCTTCGATAGATTGATCTAATTGAACAAGAGATGCCGATGTAGATCGGAAAACAAGCGGTAAATGTCTAATAAAATAGGCTAACGGCAAAATCCAGAACGTTCCGATTAGTACTTGATTAAAGGCGAATATATTTTCTGTACTAAAGGCTGCGATTAAATTGACAGCTACAACCGTTCCCGGCAATGCCCAAGGAACCATGATTAAAATATCGAGTAATGTTTTACCTTTAAAGTTTAATCGCACCATAGCATAGGCTGCTGCAACACCGAAAATTATATTGCCAAATGTTGCGATGATCCCCATTTGAATGGAGTTCCAAATTGGTCGCCATGTCCGTTCATCTGTAAAAAGTGCTTGATAATGATCCAATGTATAGTCGGTTGGAAGAATTTGTGTTTTCCATGCACCGTCAACAGAAAATGAAATTAATATAAGCACTAAAATCGGCAAGATCAAAATTAATGTGCCTATGAAAGACGCAATAGTCGCTATAATTTTCATACGTTTTGAAGACACTTCAGATCGATGAACACTGATGCCCTTGCTTAGGTTTTGATAATTTCTGCGGTTCTGATACCAGCGCATAATAATTAAAAAAGTAATGGAAACAAAGGAGAGAATCATGGATTGTGTCGCTGCCATATCTAAATTCCCATTCGTACGTGATAAATAGATTTGCATTGTCATCGTGCGCTCAACACCGAACATTAAAGGTGCAGTGTAGGATGCCATAGATATCATAAATACGAGTAGGGATGAGGCAACAATCGAAGGTGTTAACATGGGCAAAATAACCTTTGTCCATACTCGAATACGCCCGGCACCTAAACTAGTTGCGGCTTCCTCTAAAGCTGGATCAAGACCTTTTATAGCTGCTGAGGCGGTTAAGTAGAAGTAAGTGTACATAGTGAATGTATGTACTACGATAACCCCCCATATGCCTTTTAATGAAAAAGGTACTTGCTCTAAACCGAATAGGTGCTGAAACGCACGTGGGAAAATACCACTGTCTCCATACAAAAATGAAAAGGAAAGTACACCAACTAATGGAGGAAGAGCCATAGGTACCAATACTAAAACAGAGAGTATCCGTCTTCCGGGGAAATCATAGCGTTCCAGTAGAAATGCCATGGTAACACCAACGATTGCACAGCAAATAACACTGATAACGGATATATATATACTAGTCCACAATGCCTCTATATTTGCTGGGCTAGCGATATTAAAAAATTTTTTATAAGTTGATAGCGCATCATCACCAGAGAAGCTTTCTATAAAAGTTTGATAGAACGGGTATACTACATAGGCGAACAACACTAAAAATAAAGGTGCAACTAAAATATAGACAAACCAATTTGAGCTAGTTAGTCGTGTCCATGCATTTCCTTCAGAAGGATTGAGGTGTGTTTTTTCCATGTTGTTACCCTCCTATTCCCTAAAAAAATACAGTGAATCTTGGGCTATATTTAAGGTGATTTCTTCACCAATTTTTTTTAACTCACCGTTCATATTAATAATCATTACTTTTAGTGAAAAATCTATACATTCCACAATGTAGTTCACACTAACCCCTGTAAATTCAACAAAAGTGATTTTACCTGTTAATGTGTTTTCACCAGTACCTTGATTGATAGATTCAGGACGAATAGAAATAAACGCTTTGTCTCCAATCATATGCGTTAAAGTGAGGGAGCTTTGTTGCTTTCGCCCAGTAAGAACAAGTCCATTTGCTGTTTTTACTTGTATATCGTCACCATTAACGGCATCGATTGTCGCTTCAATTAGGTTTGTCTCCCCAATAAAATCTGCTACGAAGCGGTTTGAAGGTCGATTATAAATCTCTTGCGGAGTACCGATTTGCTTAATGTTCCCATTTTCCATGACCATAATGCGATCTGACATGGACATAGCCTCCATTTGATCATGTGTAACATAAATGGTTGTGACACCGAGCTCAGATTGAATACGTTTTATCTCAATACGCGTTTCTTCGCGTAATTTAGCATCTAAATTTGATAATGGTTCATCGAGTAATAAAATATCAGGCTCAATCACGAGTGCTCGTGCCAATGCAACCCGTTGTTGCTGCCCACCAGATAATTCATTAATTTTCCGTTTACCATATTGCGATAAATGTACAAGCCCTCTAATACGGTCAACCTTTTGTTTGATCTCCGCCTTTGGCAATTTTCGTACTTGTAAGCCAAAGGCAATATTTTCGTCTACCGTCATATGTGGAAAGAGGGCATAATTTTGAAACACCATACCAATGTTCCGTTTATTGGGTTGAAGTTTTGTCACGTTTAGATCATCAAAAAGAATTTTTCCTTCCGTTGGGTAATAAAAGCCCGCTATCATCCGTAGTGTTGTCGTTTTCCCACAACCACTTGGACCAAGAAAAGTAAAAAATTCACCAGCTTTAATATGAAGATTTAAATCTTTTACGCCGTGAATTTGACCGAATTTCTTAGAGACATTTTCTATTTTGACACTTTTCAAATGAAATGCTCCTTTCTCGCAGAAAATTAGTTGCATGAAGCCTCGAGCAAAAATTTACCCGAGGCTTAAAAACATGAGCAATATTCATAGATGTTTTATGATATAAAAAGGCTCATCACCATAACGTGGGGTTGATTTCCGTTCCGACTGGGCGCTTTGTTGCTGACGCTACGCTTTCGCGCAGAGCAGAGCTTCCTGGGGGCGTCCGATGAGCCGCTTCGCTTCGCTGCAGGGTCTCGGGCCAACACGATGTTGGTCACGAAGGCGTTATCACAGGACGTGATGGTTTTAGCCTTCGTTCCTCTATTGCTGATCCCCATGGAGTCGCCCAGTCTCCACTCCAATCAACTTATTTACAAAGCAGACAATTTCACTAATGTCATTCCTAATTATTTTTGTGAAGAGCCTGTCAGCAACATAGGGCAAGTTCATAACTTTTTAGTCATCGGTCACTTTTTCCCTCGGCCTTTAATATTGTTATCCCAATGTTCCATCCATTCAGCTTCTTTTTCAGTCATGAGCTGCCAATCTATATCAAACGTTTTTAAATCTAATTCTTTATACCACTCAGGCATTGCCGCCTTATCGATATCTGAGCGAGTAGGAATTTGATAGTAATCGTTTGCTAGTTGAGTCACCATTCCTTTTTCAAATAAGAACTCTACGAAGAGCTTTGCATTTTCTAAGTTTTTAGCATTGTTCACAACAGCAACACCATCAACTAAAATCGGAGCACCACTCTTCGGATAAATGTAATCGAACGGATAATCAGTCGTATATTTCTTTAATAAAATATCTTGTAAATTCCATAAAGAAACGCTGCCTTCTTGTCGTGTCATCTTTAAATAAAGTGCATTTGGATCTTGTGTATATTCCTTCGTGTTGGCATCTAATTTTAATAACCAATCGTAGCCCTTCTCAGGTGAATCTGCGCCTTGACGTACAATCATGGATGAATAAATAGTACGCATCGTACCAGATGCTAACACACCACGAATTAATATTTGATCCTTCCATTTTGGATCTAATAACTCATCCCAATCCTGTGGGCCAGTTTCTTTCTTTAATACATCACTGTTAATCATAATAACTTCTGGTAGTAACATTTCGCCAAACCAACGACCATCTGCATCTTTATAAGCCGCATCAATGGAGTCGTTAAAGCTAGGCTTCCAAGCTTGAAGTAAATCTTCATTGGCGCCGACAGTTAGTGCAGACTGCGTACCGCCCCACCAAAAATCAGCCTGAGGATTAGCTTTTTCACCACGTAGGCGTTCTAAAATTTGCTGCGCACCCATCGTTAAAAATTCCACTTCAATGTCCGGGTACTTTTCATTAAACTGATCGATTACCTTTTGCACCATTTCTTCATCGCGCCCCGTATAGATCACAAGCTTTCCAGATGGTGTAGCCGCCACATCGGTCTTTTCAGAATCGGACGTTTTGCTAGTTGTTGCATCTTTTGTAGAAGTCTTATTATCACTACTACAAGCAGCTAATACAACAACCATCAGCACAAGTAAAAAACCGAGGATACGTGTTTTCTGCATAATCTTCCCCCTCTCTAATAGTGAAAAACTTACATATAGCAGTATAATCCGGAGACCTTGCATTAATGTTAGAATAATTAAAAAATTACAATTGGATTCATCATAGCTAAATAAATACTAGATAGCAATGGTATGTAACTAATGTCGAAAACTCTTTAAAGTAACCGAGAGCTGCAATTTTAGGAGTTTTTAAGAATAGATTATTAAAATATGTTCAAAAGTGAACAAATATTTATTTTGTGATTTTGAAATGTTGGCCACGATCTAAAAAAAGTTCGAATTGTTTATGTGCGTGCTGGGAGAGGTCTTGCAGGAAAACTGCTAGAGGTATCCTATACAAAAACTTTTAGATACCTATATTATTTCCTAATTAGGTATTCTACATTTGATTTCTGCTTTATATAAGGTTAAGGTAAATGTTGTTATTTTATTTAAACAATAACAATATTTGACTAAGTTCACTAACTTTAATATACGGATGAAAGAGGATAAAAATTATGAGTAACACTGTGACAGTTGATTTTTTTTATAGAAATGAACTGTGTGAAAAGCTAGAACTTTGGATGATTATGCCTCCTGCTATTCAACTAAACGAGAATAATGTAAAACCCGATCAAGTTACAAAGATTCCAACAGGAGAGAAACTAGCGTACTACATTTTAAACGAAGATCAGAGTTTTCATCTTAATTATGAAGTAGAATTATATAGTACAAAAAATGAAAAGAAGACATTGACGGATGCAGAAAGAAATTTTTATTTGAGAAATACTATTCTTTCACCAATAAATGCAGAAACTACAAGGTTAGCAAAAGAAATTACCAGTCAACAGGAAAGTAATTGTGAAAAAGCACGTGCTATTTTTCATTATATTGTAGATAATTATCGCTATATTTATCCCCCAAGTAGTAGGGGTGTTAACTCATTTCTCGAAATCAAAGAAGGCGATTGTGGGGAATTTTCATTTCTCTTTACTGCATTATGTAGAGTATTAAAAATACCAGCAAGGACAGTAGTTGGAAGCTGGGCATATGGGGAAATGAATGCCCATGTTTGGAACGAGTTTTTTATAGAAGATGAAGGTTGGATTTCAGTTGATACAAGTATGGCCTACATTCAAAAGAAACAACCATTTAGGTTTTTTGATAGCTCTTTAAAGACGTTATATTGGAAAAAATATTTTGTAAAAACCGAAGGACAACGAGTTGTTTTTTCTAAAGATACAGAAATAGAGTTACTACCAGAATATAAGAATAATGAAGAAGCCTTTACTTTAAATCCCATTCTCATTAATGGAGAGCCTTTTTGTTGGGGACAGCAATCCCTTAACGGAAGTGCTCCTTACTTACAACCTATATATGTGAAATATGAACAAAATGATGATTTATTTCCATTGATAGATACATCACATTTATTTGGAACTTGGAAAATACGAGAACATGGAATAAAGCATTTTTTAGAGCGCCCTAAAGTATATTTACTGTTTATCGGTATACTGATTATGGTATTAAATTTTATCTTTCAAAACTTCTATTTAGAGGTAACTTATAAAATGACGTTTATTCTATTCTTTTTATGTTTCATATTAAGAAGA
This sequence comes from Lysinibacillus agricola, assembly GCF_016638705.1. Classification (GTDB taxonomy): domain Bacteria; phylum Bacillota; class Bacilli; order Bacillales_A; family Planococcaceae; genus Lysinibacillus; species Lysinibacillus agricola. The sequence goes on from NZ_CP067341.1 coordinate 155,488, forward strand.
GAGCGTATTATTATTTTTAGCGTTTTTTTATCGTTTATGATTTTATCTCTGTTATCAACTTTAAATTAAGGTGTACATAATATTATACTAGGCGATGAAAACGGTAATTTTAGACTGAATGAAAACTTAACACGCGCTCAATTTACGGCATTATGTATCGAGCGATTGGTTTATAAAAGTTAATAAAGAAATAAGGGAGATGTATCAAAAAAATGATACATCTCCCTTTTAAATTTAGATTAAAGTATTTACTTACTGATAGGCTCTAAAGATTTTTCCTTTTGTCGTCGCTGCGAAAGTATTGTCGGTAGCATCATACCTAAAATAACCAAAATAATACCCGCTATTTGTAAAGAAGTTAATGGTTCATGTAGAACAATAACTGAAACAGTTACGGCAACGGGTAACTCCATAGCACTTAAAATAGAGGCAAGAGCTCCTCCTACTTTCGGAACAGCTATAGAGAATAAGTAAATTGGCAAAATAATACCGAAGAGTCCTAATGCTAGTCCAAATTTCCATAAACCACCGGCAAATAATTTGCCGTTCCAAAGAACTTCAGGATTTAAGAAAATACTAATTATGATAAGGGCGACAAAGGAAACAATCAACACGCGTGATGTAGTTGTAATACCTTCCACGTGACGAGAGTTAAATTGAATAAAGCAAGCAAAGGTAAAGGCAGCAGCAAAACCAAACAGCCATCCTTGAATAGCAATACCGCTTAAATCTACATTTAGTACACCAGCAGCTAAAATCGTTCCAGCGAATAATACAATAATTGAAATCACTTCAGTTCGGCTTGGTAGGCGTTTATGAAGTGCGCAATCTATTAATAAGCCTATCCACGTGAATTGGAAGAGCATTACTACTGCAAGAGAGGCTGGTAGATACTTTAATGATTCGCCGTATATAATTCCTGTAGTCCCGGTAAATATCCCGGCGCACACCAAAATAAGCAGTCCCTTTTTAGAAAGCTTCGGTAATTGTCTTTGTGTCACTATAAAAATAGTTGCAACAAGCATAAAGCCAATAATATATTGACTCGATACTGCCTCTCCTGTTGTAAATCCATGCTGCATAGCTACTTTGACAATTGTCGATAGTACACCGTAGCTACTAGAAGCAATGACGATTAAAAGAGGATAAATTAAATTCTTTTTCATGTTTTTTATTTCACTTCCTAAAATTGCTTCACCATATGATGAAATGGTTCATCGATTATGGACCATGGCTCTGTAATGACAAAGCCCATACGTTCATAAAGACGACGAGCGCCCTCTTTTTGTGTTTCAACGTTTAATGATAATTTTGTATAGCCTCGTTTTTGTGTTTCCTCTATGGCAAATTGCAGTAATAATGTTCCTATTCCTTTACCACGAGCTTCAGGTGCTACACAAATAGTATCAATATAATATTCATCTTCATGAGCTTCTTTATCGATGATTACGGATGGCGCATTTTTTTCTTCAAGCCATTTTACGAGATTTTCATCCATGTGAATGGCTTCGACACCATTATAGTAAACAAGAATTCCTAATACATGCTCATTCTCAACGGCAACAAAAGTATTTAAATAGGAATGTCGATTATCCTCACGCTTGAATAGTACAGTAAGCTCTTGTTCCACTGCTTTAGCTGTCTGTTCTCCTGTTATACGGTTGGCAATATCACCAATCGCATCAATAATTAATGGTACAGCGGCATGGGCATCCTGTGGTTGCGCTTGTCGAATTGTAATACTCATTGTCAAAATCCCTACCTTTCTATAGGCAAGTATAACAAAGATAGAGGATGACTCAAGTTTTTGAATAAATGATGATATTCTGACGGCATCATTGATTATTTTTCCGAAAGTTTAAAACTTTATACGATATCTGATTTCGTGTTAATCTATAATGACTAGAGTTTCGGGAGGACAACAATGACAAAGGAAGATAAAGATTATATTTTAGTTTATGGAGATGCTTTTATTGACTATATCGCTGATGATGTAACAAATACATCTTTTACTAAATATATGGGTGGTGCGACGGTAAATGTTGCTGCGGGAATTAGCCGTATCGGTGCTCCATCTGCATTAATTACGATCACAGGAGACGACGAAGGCTCTCAGTTTGTTCGAGATGGCCTTGCACAAGAAGGGGTAAGCCTGGATTATGCAGTATTTAACCCTGCGAAGCGTGTTAGCGGTGTCTATGTACATTTAACAGAAGCATGTGAGCGAATTTTTAAAGATTATGTCGATGAGACGCCAGATTTACAAGTAGAAGCAACACAATTAAATGAAGCAGCTTTTAAATATGCATCTGCTTTAACAGTGTGCTCGGGTACAATGTTCCATCCTACAGCCCTTGAAACAACACGTGCTACTGTAGAGATGGCAAAGGAAAAAGGTGCGATTATCGCAATGGATGCGAATATTCGTCCTCTACGCTGGAGCAGTGAGCTGGTTTGCCGTGAAACCATCACGTCATTTTTTGAGCACGTAGATATTTTAAAGGTTACTGATGAAGAATTATTTTTCCTAACAGAAACAACTAGTTTGGAAGAGGGCATTGAGCAATTAAACAGTTATTTAGTGCCTATTATTTTAGTAACAGTGGGCGAAAATGGCACATATGCGGTATTAAATGGTGAGGTTATTCATGTGCCGACAGAAAAGGTTGTGCCAGTAGACACTACAGGTGCTGGAGATGCATTTATGGCTGGTGTATTACGCGATGTTCATTACAATGGCTTACCTACAACGGAGGAGGAGCTTATTCGTTGTGTAAGCTTTGGCAATAAGCTAGGTGCTATGGCAGCTACTAAAGCAGGAGCATTAACAGCCCTTCCATTTTATGATGATATTAAGCATTTACTTAAATAGTCGTTTGGAGCGTGCATACAATGGAGAAAAATTACGATGTATTAGTGAAGGATCGATTATTTTTTGGCGGTGCGAAAGATGCGGATATAGCTTTTGAACAAGAAACAGTGGATATCGTAATTGATGTTCGCGTAAACGGTTTATCTAATGAGGAGCAGGAAACGGCTTCATATGTGTACAAGCATATGCCGATTGCTGATGAAGACATAGAAGTAGCACCATCTATTCAAAAAGTTGCGAAAGAAATTGTTTCAGCCTATGAGAATGGGCAGAACGTGTACTTCCATTGTGGAAGCGGGGGAGGTCGCGCAGGAGTGGCTGCCACTGCAGTATTAATGGAGCTTGGCATGACCGATTCTCTAAATGAAGCGGAAGCGGCTGTAAAGAACGCGCGTCCACAAGTAACAATTCGTCCAAAAATGGCAGATGCTTTGCAGAAGTTATATAAATAGATGAGAAGATGTACCAAAAGTTTTTTTCAACTTTGGTACATCTTCTTTTTTAGTTAGTAAACATTAAAAGTTGGGTGATAAAACGTGAAAGTTGATCGACCTGAAAGTATTCCGATAAAATTAAAAAGTTGGATGACATTTTGTTAAAACGTATGTCATGTGCATAGGTTCATTGGAGCGAGCAACACGAGCGAAGCGGCTCATGTTTAACTTTGAATAATACAACGTTATTTTAAATAGTCCTCATAACCGTTATCAAAAAAGTAAACAATTCACATATAAAATTGTGCTATACATATTAGAACAGTTTTTGTTATAGTGATAATATAACAAAAATGAGGTGATCTGTATGATGGAGGACTTAGCAAAAGTTCCATGGGCAGTCATAGCACCACTAATTGTGGTTCAATTTATTTTAATGATTGTTGCTCTGGTCGACTTACGTAAAATCCATGCAACAAATGGGCCTAAAATTTTATGGGTGCTTCTTATTATTTTTACTAGTTATCTTGGATCGATTGCGTACTTTATAGTTGGGAGAAAACAATCATGACGATATTACTTCAGGTAACGGGACTTACAAAGCAATATGCAGAGAAAGTAGTTGTGGATGAAATCGAGTTCACGCTAGAAAAAAATACATCGACAGCATTAATTGGACCTAATGGCGCTGGTAAAACAACGACATTATCGATGCTAACAGGTTTATTAAAACCAACCTCTGGAAGTGTGAAAATGTTGGATGGTGATTTAAGAGCAAATATTGGCTTTTTACCACAATATCCGCAATTTCATCCTTGGTTAAGTGCGCTAGAGTTTACTGAAATGGCAGCAAAATTAAATGGTGTGCCCGCAAAAGAAGCAAAATTAGAAGCACAAAAAACACTTGAATTTGTAGGACTAGGCAATGATTTAAATAAGAAAATTGCTACATTTTCAGGGGGTATGAAGCAACGGTTAGGAATTTCTCAGGCAATTGTGCATAAGCCTAAATTACTGTTATTAGATGAGCCTGTGTCTGCTTTGGATCCGGTTGGCCGTAGGGAAGTTCTTGATTTATTGAAGGGCTTACAACAAGAAACAACGATTTTATATTCAACACATATTTTAAATGATGCAGAAGAAATGACAGATCAATTATTGTTTTTACGTGATGGAAAGCTAGTAGAGCAAGGGACATTGCGTGAGGTACGTCAACGTTTCGATGAACAAAATTATGTTGTAGAATTTAGCTCTGAAAAAGAGGCAAAACTTTTTGCCAATCAATCTGAACTAATAGGAGAAGCAAAGGGTAGCTATGTATATATAGAAATTATTGATGAAAAGCCGAGTATGCAGGAGCTACTTCAACATCTTAGTAGGTATACTTACAAAATACGAAAAGTGGAGCGACAAACAGCATCACTTGAAGAGATTTTCATGAAGGTGGCGAGAAAAATATGAGAGGACTTAATGTACTTCTGCAAAAGGAATTCAGAGAAGCTTGGCGAAGCTGGAAGTTTTTATGGATACCTCTTGTATTTGCATTGCTCGGTATGAGTGATCCACTGACAAACTATTATATGATGGATATTTTAAATGCGGTTGGTAACGTACCAGAAGGCTTTGAAATGTTGATGCCAGAATTAATGCCAGTTGACGTATTACAAGCTTCCATTGGGCAATTTCAGACGATAGGATTACTCGTATTAATGGCTAGTTTTGTAGGGGCCATTAGTAAAGAAAGAGCAAATGGGATGGCTACTTTATTGTATGTACGTCCTATATCGTTTGGCGCTTATTTTATGAGTAAGTTTATCGTCATGAGTACTGTTGGCTTTGTTAGTATTTTAGCTGGTTTTGCTGCGAGTGTATACTATACGGTCGTGCTTTATGGGACATTTGAGATAGGACCACTAGTGGCAAGTTTTTTCACGTATATTTCTTGGTTGCTCTTTGTGATAGCAGTGACATTGATGATGAGCGCGACTTTTAAAACAGTGGTAGCAACTACATGTGCATTCGCTGTCATATTTATTGGGCTAATATTGGATTCTTTAGTTGGGGCATTTTGGACAATATCACCGTGGAAATTACCGGTATATGGCGTTCAATTAATTAGGGGTACGATGGAGATGTCTGATTATTGGTGGAGTCTTATGCTAACACTATTACTTACAGTTATTTGTATTGGTATTGGAGCTTTTACTATGAAGAAAAATGCACCAATGACGAAAATTTAAAGGAAAAGGAAATATAAGGTGAAAATCTGCGTGAATTCTTATGGTAGGGTAAGAGCATATGAACTAAAAGCTAGTGTGCCCTGCCAATAGAAACTATAGCAGATTTTTACATATTATTGCTTAAATCATACCACCATTCATCAGCAAAATAAGACCGACGAAAAACATTACCCATGAAAGAGCTGAACTGGTGCTTTTATCATAAAGCGCTTGTATTTTTCTTAACGGCTTATTCATAAAGCTTTTGAACAGTATGTGTAAACCGAGTAATAGGATTGCGGGCGTAATCATTATTAGATTATATCCGGCTATGATGGGCAACCATTCATAATAGGCTAAATGATTGCTCGTTAAAATGCCTATTGCGGCGAAATAGGGTAAAGCTGTTGCCACTTCTAAAAGAGAAGTCGTAAACCCTAAAGCAATCATTGCGCCTATGCTAAACGATTTCGGCTTAGGAGATCCCGAAATTTTTTTCTTTGGTACTAACCAACTCCCGACAAATAATATCGCACCCACAATTGTCATTACTAATCTAGCAGAGTGGCTATTTAATGCAGTTGCAATTGGATCAAAAACAACATCTAAGCCGCATTTTGTAATCCAAGTATTGCGCTTTCCATCTGTTTTAATTTGTTTTGCTCCGCTTGAACAAAAGCAAGCTGATGATCTAAACTTGCCGCCCAATCCCAAGAGTCATTTAGCAATGTTTGAATGTCTTTTAATCGGAAACCTAATGTTTTTAAAAACACGATTTGTTGTAGTGTTTTAAGCTCTTCCTCACCATACAACCTGTGTCCACCTTCTGTTTTGGCTGTCGGAAATAATAAACCAATTTCTTCATAATACGAAGTGTCCGAACTGAAACCCCTGTTTGTTTTGAAACTTCATGAATGACAAGCAATCCAAATCCCCCTTTTTGACTGTTACCAATATTGTACAAAATGACGTTGCATAACTTTCAAGTAGTTTAGAGAAGATTTTTTTATCTTCATTCAGCAAATGTTTTTGTAGCGAAAGCGAAGCGACAGCAACAATGTTTTATCTGTGCGAAAGCGAAGCGACAGCAACAATGTTTTATCTGTGCGAAAGCGAAGCGACAGCAACAATGTTTTATCTGTGCGAAAGCGAAGCGACAGCAACAACAAAGCACCCAGTCGGAACGGAAATCAACCTCACGTTATGGGGATGAGTCATAAAAATGTCTAAAAAAAATAGGAATAAAGGAGCTTAGGAAAGAAGATTATTTAGGACAATATTAACTATTCTTGGAATATCCATAACTTAGGAATATAATGTAGCTAATACTCATGATTTGTCAAATAACTCGGAAAATATGAAAATATACATAAGAGGAAGGTGGATAATATTGGCTACGGAAAATTCCGATCGCTTTCTCACAGCGTTTAATCGGATAGATCACAGGTTAAGAGATATTGTCGGTGCAAAGGATTTTATGCCTTTTTATCGTCTTATCGATCAAGCTAAGAAGAAGGATGTACTAGTTCGTAAATACGAAGACGATTTACGCTCTTATGCAGATTTACGAAATGCCATTGTTCATCATCGTACGTCCTTAGATTATGTCATTGCTGAACCACATATAGACGTGGTGGAAAGAATTGAATACATAGATGCAACACTTGCTAAGCCAACGCTTGTTGGACAAATGTTTCGCAAAAAAGTACTAGCTTTTCAGGAAAAAGATTCATTAAAACATGTATTAAAAGTCATACGCCATCGTAAATTTACACAGTTTCCTGTATACCATAAAGATCAATTTAAAGGACTTGTGACGACAGTAGGAATCACAAACTGGCTAGCTACGGTGATGGGAGGCAATCAAATACCTAAAAAGGTTCCCACCTTATATGATATTTTAATGCATGAAAAAAATAGAGTGAATTACAAATTTGTGAGTAGATACATAACGATTTACGAGGCTGAAGATATTTTTAAACAAGGCGTAGAGCGGGGACGCCGTTTTGAAGCCTTATTAATAACGGAGCATGGGAGGCCACATCAAAAACTAATCGGCATTGTTACACCGTTGGACATTGTAAAAATAGATTAAGCAAGACGAGACAAGCTGTTAAGGGCTTGATCGTCTTGCTTTATCCTTTAAGCTTACATATAGGGAGCCGTTTGCTTGAACCTGAGCAAAATAAACATCTTCAACTGATTGGACATTTTGCTTTTTCAGTTTTTTCATAAGCCAATCTTCAGTCAATTCAAGTTCAACTAAGTTTTCATAAATAACTTGCCCATCTGAAGCTACTTCTGTTGGTATATAGGTTGGTGGTGTAACATCGGCCTTTACATCTAGCTTTGTCGCTGGTTGCTCAGCGGGTTTTGGTAGCACACTTAGTTTACCCGTAGTTTCAAGTAACGCATATTGTACATCTTGTACAGAGAATATAGCTTGTTCCCGTAGCATCATTGCTAACTCATCCATATGCAAACGATTTTTCTTTAAGGCAGATTCTAAAATAAGTCCATTTTGAATAAGGATTGTTGGCTTGTCATCAACAATCACACGAGCTTTTTTAGATTTAATGGTAATGACGGTCATTAAATATGTTAAAACGCTCCACCAAATGAGGGCAATAAGTCCATCTAAAAAGGGTGTCTCAGCCTGTGCTGCTATTTCTGATGCAATAGAACCAAATGTGATACCTGTTGTATAGTGGAAAAATGTAAGTTGTCCAAGCTGTTTTTTTCCTAGTAGTCGAGTTACAATGAGTAACGCAAAGAAGGAAAGTGTGGACCTAAGTATCATTTCCCAAAAATCAGCTTTAAAAAATTCGTCTATATTCATACATAAATCAACTCCCTTAAAACTGCTATTTTCAATGAATAGCTTGTGCAAAAAGGTCAATAGTATGCGAAGATCTCTTATAATGAAAATTTACAAAGATTAGAAAGCGAGGTAGCAGCATGAATAAACAAATAGAAAATTTTAATAACCCGGTCTATCCAATTATGATTGCAATAGCTGTTGCCCATCTTATCAACGATACGATGCAAGCAGTTATTCCAGCGATGTTCCCAATATTGAAGAGTGATTTAGGATTAACCTTCACACAAATAGGTCTCATTTCGTTTGCATTAAATATGTTTGCTTCTGCTTTGCAGCCCGTTGTTGGTTTTCTTAGCGATAAAAAGCCAATGCCCTATGCTTTGCCAATTGGAATGATTAGTTCATTCATAGGCATTGCCATTATAGCGTTCACATCACAATATTGGATAATTATTATTGCGGTATTATTTTTAGGATTTGGTTCAGCTATTTTTCATCCTGAGGGCTCACGTGTTTCATTTATGGCAGCAGGCTCAAAAAGAGGACTTGCTCAATCGATTTATCAAGTTGGAGGTAACTCTGGGCAAGCACTCGCACCATTAATTAGTGCTTATATTTTCGCTATCTTTGGGCAACGTGGTGCAGCAATGGTCTTAGTAGTGGCTGCAATAGGTATTCTACTATTGAGTAAAATTGCAACGTGGTATAAAAAGCAGTTGGAGCAAGAACGTATTGCAAAGAAAAAACGAGTATTAGTTTCTAACTTGCCTCCATTAACAAAGAAACAAGTAGGCATTGCGTTGACGTTACTATTTACTATTATTTTTGCGAGATCATTTTATACAACTAATATTACAAGTTTTTATGTGTTTTATTTAATGGATCATTATGAAATTAGTCTTAAACTTGGTCAAATTTTAATATTCACCTTTATGGCATTTGGCGTCGTTGGCACATTTTTTGGAGGTTCATTATCAGATCGAATTGGTAGAAAAAACGTTATTTTACTATCCGTTGTTGTACCGATGCCATTTTGTTTAGCATTGCCTTATGTACCGTTATGGACAGCAATGATATTTTTAGTGATTATCGGTACGCTAATTATGATTAGCTTCTCGGTAACAGTGGTCTACGCACAGGAGCTTGTCCCGACAAAAATTGGTACAATGGCTGGTTTAACGACTGGCTTTGCTTTCGGAATGGGTGCAATTGGTGCGATGGTAATAGGTGTATTAATGGATCATAGGGGCATCGATTTTACGATGATGGTCGTCTCTTTGTTACCATTATTATTACTAGTAGCATTTTTCTTACCTAAGGATAAACCAGCATCTGCGGTGTAAGACTCAGGTAAGAGTGATAGATAAAAACGCGTTCCTAAGCTTGAGGAACGCGTTTTTATTGACGTAATGGTGATAGAAATTCAGCTGGTAGTTTGTCCTTATCTAATACATGACCCTCTGATATATGGACTTCATGCATTTTATCGTTGTAGGTGAATTTGAAAATGCCATTATCAAAATCAGTGCCAATTTCTTTGAAAAATATACCTTCAATGGATACGTATTTAGGACATGTAAATGCTACCTTAAAATCTTCATGTTGTTTGATTAAATAAGCACGTACACCTTTTTCATATGTATCGTTTGCATCATCATCGTCAGTTGGACGTTGGACAGCTACGATGTGAAAATCTACAAAAGGTACCTCTTTTAATAAGACGTTTAGGAATGAGCCTTTTGTAATTTCCTCCCAGCGACTCTGTGCACTTTGGCCTACGATGATTTGGGAAATTCCGTAATTTTTTGCCACTTCTGCAATAACTTTTTGTATTGGGCGCTTTTCATCATCTAGTAGTATGAACTTTTCAATTTCAAGTTCATCAGATAGCTTTTTCCATTGCTCGATGTAGCTAGATTTCTCTGCATCAAATGCATCAAGGGGTTGCGAATCGACCGAAAGAATATATAGTGGACAATCTAACATTGTAGCCATTTTATGACCACGTCGTATTAAACGCTCACCGTTAAGTCCATAGTAGACACAAACTAAAATACTTTCATCCAAACGCCCTTTCACATGCTTCATAAAAATTCACACCTCTTATCTTGTTGTTATTTTGTTATTTCGATTGTCGGTTTTGAAAAAAATATCCTAAAACAGCTAAAAATGATACTGATACAGTGCATTATGCTCATTTATATTGTATACTTAAAATTGTATAAAAGTTAATGACAATATATCGGGGAAACCTTGAGTAACTAGGTTTATCTCTATGCTTTTCAGTTATTTAATTTATGCATTTCGTGCATTTAAACCAATTGCTTCTATATGCCACACTATTATGCAGTTAGTTAAATAGATAGTCAAGTGTCTTGATACGTCTTAGTGAAATTGAGACTGATTTTGAAACGTGTGTACATATTATCTCTACAAAAGTCACGCCATTTTCCAAAGGCTTTAGGGCAGTACGCCACTGGTCACTTAGGCTTCACAGGATATGCAGCTCATAGCCTGAAAAATTCCCTGATTTTATGCAGTGCTATCACTAAAGCTTCGATTAAATTCATTCACTGCATAAAATACATGCCGAATGAATTTAAACGTTGAAGAACTAGTTTGTCTTTTTCTATTAATCATATTGACACTTCAACACCACTTACTTTCCAATTCGAAGGAGCACGCACTTTAGGTACGTGATAAAAATCAACCTGATATGTTATTTAGCTTTATTCATCAAATATTTTTTGCCGTCTTTTGGATGGTGAGATGCAAAAAGGCTTTAGTATTTTTCAGTTAGCTGAAAAAAGTTAGAGTCTCCAGCAATTGTTATTGATTTTTTGTGCGTGAAGCAAAGGATAAACGTAGTAACTTCAGCAGATTTGGGAATACTTTATTATCGGCTATTGTCTCATATCTACAGTTTTTCGCATCATATCAAACAGCAAATTGTTGAACGAAATTGATAGTAGGAGGTTTTCATTTGGTTACAGTTCTCATTGCGATACTTTTACCATTTGTTTGTGCTGCGCTTATTCCACTACTTTATAGGCAACTAAGGCGTGTTGCACATCTTGGCTGGTTTGTTTTATCCGTTCCATTCATCTTGTTTCTTTTACTCGCGCGCTACATTCCTCAAATAGCCGGGGGTAAAACGTTTATTCATACATATGAGTGGATTCCCTCTTTTGATATAAATTTCACAACTTACCTCGACGGACTCAGTATGATTTTTGGTTTGCTGATTACGGGTGTAGGTAGTTTAGTCATTTTATATTCTATTTTTTATTTATCAACGAAAGAATCTCTTCATCATTTTTACTGCTATTTATTACTATTCATGGGCGCTATGCTTGGCGTCGTCTTTTCAGATAATTTAATGGTATTATACACATTTTGGGAGCTAACAAGTGTGTCATCATTCCTGTTAATTGCATTTTGGCATCATCGAAAAGCATCTCGCGCTGGTGCAAGAAAAGCCATGACCATTACCGTTTTCGGTGGCCTTTCAATGCTTGCAGGATTTCTAATGCTTCATGTGGCATCAGATACATTTAGTATTCGTGAAATCGTAGCCAATGTAGAGGTTATACGTGATCATACACTGTTTATCCCAGCGTTAATTCTTATTCTAATCGGTGCATTTACAAAATCTGCACAGTTTCCTTTCCATATTTGGTTACCAGATGCGATGGAGGCGCCAACACCAGTCAGTGCATATTTACACTCGGCAACAATGGTAAAGGCCGGTATATATTTAGTTGCACGTTTTTCCCCAATATTTGGAGGAGAGGCTGTCTGGTTCTGGCTGGTAAGTGTCGTTGGCCTTGTAACGTTGTTCTGGGGTTCGTTTAATGCTGTGCGTCAAACGGATTTAAAGGCGTTGCTGGCCTTTTCAACGGTTAGTCAGCTTGGTTTGATTATGAGTTTATTTGGGCTAGGGTCAGTCGGTCATTATTACGGTTATGCTGAAAATACCGTTTTTTATACGCAGGCAAGCTTTGCAGCGTTGTTTCATCTCATTAATCACTCCACGTTTAAAGGTGCCCTGTTCATGATGGTCGGTATTGTCGATCATGAAGTGGGAACACGAGATATTCGCCGTCTCGGAGGTTTAATGGCCTTGATGCCTGTAACTTTCACCATTGCAGTTATAGGCGGGTTTTCTATGGCTGGATTACCTCCGTTTAATGGCTTCTTAAGTAAAGAAATGTTTTTCACTGCGGTACTAGCTATTCGCGATGTAGAGGCGTTTTCAATTTCTGATGTGGGATTGCTATTTCCAATAGTGGCGTGGGTGGCAAGTATTTTTACATTTGTTTACAGTGTGATTTTAATAAGTCGAACGTTTTTCGGAAAACTACAGCCAGATAAGGTGGATAAAAAACCGCATGAAGCTCCTTTAGGCATGCTACTTTCGCCAATCATACTGTGCGTTTTCGTAGTTGGGATTTTCTTCTTCCCAAATGTGCTAGGACATTATATTTTAGAACCTGCTATGGCGAGTATTTATCCAACATTCCCATTAACTAGTGAATTAACACCACATATTCATGCGTGGCATGGCATTAATGCAGAAGTGTTAATGACTCTTGGAGTAATTATTATTGGAACGATCTTATTTAAAACGTTAAAAAGATGGAAGCCTTTGTATCGGATATTCCCTCAAAGATATACCTTTAATACGTATTACAATCGTATGATTGAGTTTAGTGAAAATAGTTCTGCAAAACTTACTAATCGCTATATGACAGGTAATTTAACACATTATTTCATCTATATATATGTATTCTTTGTTGCTTTAATTGCAGGATATTTTATTTGGTCGGATGCAATTGCATTTGATTTTGCGAAGGATTCCACAATTGAGTCCTATGAGCTCATTTTAGTATTTGTGATGATGTTCGCAGCTGTATGGATGATTTTCGCCAAAGGACGAGTAACGGCAATGCTGTTGAATGGCGTGCTTGGCTATTCAATTGCCTTTTTCTTTGTTATTTTCCGTGCTCCTGATTTAGCGTTGACCCAATTAGTTGTTGAATCTGTAACAACGGCTTTATTCCTTCTATGCTTTAAATATTTACCTGATTTAATGCCTGAAGCCTCCCATAAAAAAGTGCAATGGTCTAAGGCGGTTATATCCATTTTCGTTGGTGCCACAGTTACATTAATTGGCTTAGCGGTTGTCCATTTCGATCGCTTTGAGCCAGTGGCCACTTATTTTAATGATTCCTACGAACTAGCGGGTGGTTCAAATATTGTAAACACAATATTAGGCGATTTCCGTGCATTTGATACGATGCTAGAAGTTGTCGTTCTTCTGATTGCTGGCTTAGGGGTGTATGCACTAACGAAGCTGAAGCCGCGAAAGGAGGAGACGGACCATGAAAATTAATGACGTCATTTTACGTACTGTCACAAAGACAATCGTATTCATTATTTTAACCCTTGGTATTTATCTATTCTTTGCAGGGCATCATGCTCCAGGTGGAGGTTTTATAGGTGGTCTCGTGCTAGCCTCTGGCATTGTTCTACTGTATTTAGCGTATGACATTGAAACAGTGCATAAAGGGATACCATTTGATTTTAAAAAAGTTGCAGCGCTCGGAGTATTACTTGCAACAGGCACAGCTATCGGCTCATTATTTTTGGATGTACCGTTTTTAACGCAGGCACATAGTTATATAAATGTACCGATATTCGGGAAAATGGGTTTTTCGACTGTAACGATTTTTGAAGCTGGCGTAGCTTTAACTGTTGTAGGTGTTGTGGTCACAATTATTTTAAGTATAAGTGAGGATGAGTAGCCAATGGAGTCTTTAATACTAGTTTTAGTTGGTGTATTAGTAGCTGTTGGGACGTACTTAATCCTCTCGAAACAGTTATTACGTGTGATTCTAGGAACTGCGGTATTATCGCATGCGGCGCATTTACTGATTTTAACGATGGGTGGACTGAAAAAAGGGAACGTGCCACTCTTAGAAGAATCGGAAGGTCCTTACACAGATGCTCTACCGCAAGCATTAATTTTAACTGCGATCGTGATTAGCTTTGCAGTGACGGCGTTCGTGCTTGTTCTCGGTTACCGAGCTTATAAAACTAACGGTTCGGCTAATTTTGATGAATTGAGAGGTACGCCGGATGAGTAATTTGATTGTTTTACCATTAATAGTGCCGGTTATTACGGCGATTTTACTTGTGTTTTTACGTGAAAATGTTTTTTTGCAGCGCATCATTAGTTTATTGACATTAAGCTTTGTTGTCCTTATTAGTGTCATTTTATTGCTAGAGATTCAGGAACAAGGCGTGATGCGTATTGATTTTAGTGGCTGGGCACCGCCATTCGGCATTTTATTTGTTGCTGATTCATTCGCAGTCCTACTTGTGTTAACAGCAAATATTGTTGCAGTCATTTGTTTGTTATATGCCATTTTCACAATCGGTAAGAGCTTTGAAAAGATGTATTTTTACCCGTTTGTCCTACTTATGGTAGCGGGAGTTAACGGTTCATTTTTAACAGGGGATATTTTTAACCTGTTTGTGTGCTTTGAGGTTATGTTACTTGCTTCTTATGCACTTATTAGTTTAGGTGGCGAGAAAGTTCAGCTGCGCGAGGCGTTAAAATATGTACTCATCAATATTGTTGCATCTTGGATTTTCCTAGTGGCATTAGCTTTTTTATATGGAACCGTTGGAACGTTGAATATGGCACATATTTCTGTCCGCGTGATGGAGCTAGGAGCTGACCCACTGATCACGACTGTGGCTCTTATTTTCTTAATTGTCTTTAGCTTGAAGGCTGGCCTATTATTATTCTTCTGGCTTCCAGGCTCATACAGTGTACCTCCAACAGCTATAGCAGCACTTTTTGCAGCATTATTAACAAAGGTTGGAATTTATGCGCTCGTCCGCACCTTTACATTACTTTTCCCAAATAATACGGAAGTGACACATATGGCACTTGGAGTCATGGCAGGGCTTACGATTATTGCTGGATGTATGGGAGCACTGGCAGGACGGGATGTAAGAACAATTGCCTCTTATAACGTCCTTATTGGTGTTGGATTTATAGTAGCTGGTCTTGCCATCGGTACTGAGTCTGCCTTACAGGGCGTAACCTACTATTTGATGCATGATATGGTAGCTAAGGCCATGTTGTTTTTAGCAGTTGGGACGATGATTTATGTTACTGGTGAAACGGTTATCGATAAAATGAGTGGGCTTATTCGAAATTATCCTCTTTTTGGCTGGTTATTCTTTATTGTCATGTGTTCACTTGCAGGTATACCACCATTAAGTGGCTTTTTGGGTAAGGTTTTAATTGGACAAGGAGCTATAGAGGGCGGAAATTTTGTTCTACTAGGACTAGGGTTTTTATCTAGTTTAATTGTTTTGTATTCCCTATTACGAATATTTCTCTCGTCATTCTTTGGGGAAACAATTATTAGTCTAGAGGATGAAAAGCCGTTACCAAAGCGTATGGTATTGCCACTAGCATTGTTAGCAGCTTGTACAATTGGTTTAGGAATTGGAGCTGAATGGATGGCTCCATATGTAACAGACGCAGCAGAAACGCTCTACACACCATCGATCTATATTGATGCAGTGCTGGATGGCACAACATGGCAAGGTGAGGTGAATAAATAATGGCGATGCAATTTATCTTAAATTTATTTATCGCAACACTTTGGTTATTGTTACAGGATGAAGTTATTCCGCAGTTTTCGACATTTTTAATGGGTTTTATCGTCGGTATAGGGATTTTATATGCTATGCATCGCTTTTATGGCACACAATTTTATTTGCGACGTGTGTTTTCAATCATTAAATTATTATGGCTCTTTAATTGGGAGCTACTATTATCGAGTTACAGCGTGTTAAGACAAATTACTACTCCGAAGCTCAATATTACTCCTGGTATATTTACGTATAAAACAGCACTCAAGGGAGATTGGGAAGTAACAGTGCTTGCGTTGTTGCTCACACTTACTCCAGGTTCAGTAGTAATGGAGGTTTCTGAAGAGGGAGATGTGTTTTATATTCATGCGATGGATATTGAACAGTCGAAAGAAGCTGTCATTCGTTCAATAGGAAAATTTGAACAAGCGATCATGGAGGTGACACGTTAATGATTGAAAAAATTTTACTATTGGCTCTCGCATTATTCAGTGTATCTATTGCATTGTCGTTATTTCGTGTTATTCGGGGTCCTTCTTTGCCTGACCGTGCCATAGCACTTGATACAATAGGTATTAATTTACTTTCAGCAATCGCTATCGTTTCAATTATATTGAAGACTAAGGCGTATTTAGAAGCCATTTTAATATTAGGTATTTTAGCTTTTATCGGCACGATTGCGTTTACGAAATATATTGAAAGAGGTGTGATTGTTGAACGTAAATCAAATGATTGAATGGGCGGCAGTCATACTCATTTTGATTGGCTCCATTGTAAGTGTTATTAGTGCATTTGGAATGATTCGTTTACCTGACGTATACACGCGTTCACATGCTGCAACGAAAAGTTCAACATTGTCGGTCTTAACATGTCTATTAGGCGCATTTATTTACTTTTGGGTGCATGATGGCTATGTTAGTGTACGTTTAATTTTAGGAATTACCTTCGTCTTTGTAACGGCTCCTGTGGCAGGGCATTTAATATGTCGTGCAGCGTATCGCTCCCGCGTGCCTTTAGCAGAAGGATCAGGGGAAGATGAGCTGAAGGAAAAGCTATTTGCAGATGAAAAATAAGATATGAGGCAGACCTCCATTTTTGGGGGTCTTTTTTGTTGAATCGATTTCGCCTTGGCTGAAAAGAAAGGTGCATAAAAAAAGTCTAAGTTATTCAAAACGAAAGGGTAAGTATAAATTGTTCATGTATGCTATGTATAAAAGTTGATTGGAGTGGAGGCTGGGCGACGCCTGAGGGATAACGTCACAGATGGGATCATAGAGCGCAAGCGAAGCGGAAATTAACCCCACGTTATGGTGATAAGCTAAATTTCTATGGGAAAGTTTAAATAGATAGATTTATCAGAAAATTTCGTGTATAATATTTTGTTAAAAAAGTTTGAGTTTAGCTTGATTATTATTTCAAAAGAGTATATCTTATTAGCAGATAGAGTATTTATTCTCTAAAGTGAATAAATATCCATTTGACTATTTTCGAGAACTAGATTCTCATAGACAATAAAACATAAATAAAAGGAGATCATTGAATATGAAGAACAAGTTTTTCACGCTCATGCTCGTTCTAGTAATTGGTGTACTAGCAGCATGTGGCGCAAAAGATGATAAAGCAAGCGATAAAAATTCAAATGCTGACGAAGGCACTGAACAAAAGCAAGTATTAAAAGTAGGTACTTCAGCTGATTATGCACCATTCGAGTATGTTGATGCTGCAAAAGGTGAAGAAATTATTGGCTTTGATATTGATTTAATTAAATTAGTTGGTGAAAAAATTGATGTAGAAATGCAATTTCAAGATATGGACTTCAATAGCCTAGTGCCAGCTATACAAGCAGGTAAAGTTGATATTGTTATTTCTGGTATGTCACCGAACAAAGAACGCGAAGAAGTTGTAGACTTCTCTGATAAATATAATCAAACGGAGCAAGTGATTATTGTCAAAAAGGATAGCGGTATTAAAAAAGAGGCTGATTTAGATGGTAAAAAAATCGGTGTGCAAACAGCTTCTATCCAAGAAAATTTAGGTAATGATATTGCTAAAAAAGTAGATGCAAAGGTTGAAGGACGTACACGAATTCCTGAAATTATCCAAGACATGATGTCTAAACGTTTAGATGCTGGAATTTTAGAGGGTGGCGTGGCGAAAGGTTATCTGAAAACAAACGATAAATTAGTAGCGTTCCCAGTCGAAGAGCAACCTGAAGACTTCAAAGCAATCGCTATTCCAAAAGGTAGCGATCTTAAAGATAAAATTAACAAAGCATTAAAAGAATTAGCTGATGAAGGTAAAATTCAAGAGCTAGAAGAAAAATGGTTAGAAAAAGTTGAATAAGCCAATTGACTTGCGATAGCTCTATTTTGGGCTATCGCTTGCGCTTTTCGTTTCCTTAAAAGAGAACAAGAAAGGAGGGGGCGCTGTGAATTTAGATTTTACAGCTATCATTCCCTCTATTCCTTATATATTAAAAGGGATAGGTGTTACACTTCAAATTGCAATCGGTGCATCCATCATCGGTTTTATAGTTGGTATATTATTAGCATTATGTAAGATTGGTAAAGTGAATGTTTTGCGTTGGTTTGCAGATTTTTATACATCGATTTTCCGTGGTACACCGCTCGTACTACAATTATTGATTATTTACTATGCCGTCCCACAGTTATTAGATATTCAAATTGAACCAATTCCAACGGCTATCATTGCATTCGGGTTAAACTCAGGTGCTTATATTTCAGAAATCATTCGCGCTGGTATTAATGCGGTTGATAAAGGACAGATGGAAGCGGCACAAGCGCTAGGTATTCCATATGCAAAAATGATGAAAGATATTATTATTCCACAAGCCGTAAAAAATATTTTACCATCTTTAGTAAATGAGTTTATTACATTAAATAAAGAAACAGCTGTTGTCACGGTTATTAGTGCGCTTGATATTATGCGCCGTGCTTACATTGTAGGTGGTTCAACATATCGCTATCTTGAGCCTTTACTATTTGCAGGTGTGATCTACTACATTATGACGCTAGTATTAACGTTCCTTGGTAAACGAATTGAGAAAGGAATGAGAAAAAGTGATTAAAATTGAAGATTTACACAAATCATATGGACAAAATGAAGTACTCAAAGGTATTTCAACAGAAGTTAAAGAAAAAGAAGTAATCGCCATTATTGGACCATCAGGATCTGGTAAATCAACATTCCTGCGCTGCTTAAATTTATTAGAAGAGCCAACGAGCGGAAAGATTACAATTGCGGGCGACGTTCTAACGGACAAAGGGACAAATATTATGAAGATCCGTGAAGAAGTCGGCATGGTATTTCAGCATTTTCATCTTTTTCCTCATAAAACGGTACTTGAAAATTTAACATATGCACCGATTAATGTGAAAGGAGTGGATAAGTCAGCGGCTATCAAAAAGGCAGAAGATTTATTAACGAAAGTAGGCCTATTTGAAAAGCGCAATGAATATCCAAACCGTCTATCGGGAGGACAGAAACAACGTGTTGCTATTGCTCGAGCACTAGCAATGGATCCAAAAGTAATTTTATTTGACGAGCCTACTTCAGCTCTTGACCCTGAAATGGTAAAAGAGGTATTAGCCGTTATGAAAAATCTTGCTGACACTGGGATGACGATGTTAATCGTAACGCATGAGATGGGCTTTGCACGTGAAGTGGCTGACCGTATACTATTCCTTGATGGCGGAAAATTAATTGAGGATGCATCACCAGAGGAATTTTTTACAGCACCGTCAACACAACGTGCGAAAGATTTCTTAGAAAAAGTACTATAAAACGAGGAAACGCATTTTTTACGGTATCTATAAGGAGCGTTCGGGAACTAGGCATCTTGTTGAAACCAATGGAGGGGCGGTCATACGAAATCTTTTGGAGAGATTTAAGAAACACCAAAGCGTGAAATGAAGAGTGACTCGATGGGAATGATTTTGGGTTACTTTTTTGTGCAATCTATGGATTTTATGTGTATGTGCTTACAATCAGTCAGTTTTATGCTTATAATAGTAGAGTCAGAGTTGATTCTGAATAAGTAGCCATAAAGTGAGCGATTGCGATTGAAAAAATTATTATATGTAGCTTTTTTTGTTGTTTTTATAGTCATTTTTTTGTACGTAAACAATCATTGGCTGGTTGTAAGCAAGCATGAATTCGAGTCAGAAAAAGTGCCCGCCAGCTTTGATGGGCTACGCATTACGCAAATAACAGATTTACAGGATGCTCTCTTTGGCGAACATCAAGAGAAACTCATAGCAAAGGTGAAGACAACAAATCCTGACCTGATTTTTATTACAGGTGATTTAGTTGATAGTAATCGTTATAATTTGGAGCGAAGCTTGCAGGCTGTTAGAGGATTAGTTAAATTAGCGGATGTCTATTATGTACTAGGAAACCATGAAGTAGCGACGAATAAAGTGAATGTAATTTATGAGGAGCTATCATCGTTAGGTGTACATGTGTTGTCCAATGAATCGACCGTCATTGAGCGCGACGGGGAGCGCTTGGCGATTGTGGGCATAGAAGATCCGTTATCAGGTAGAACAACGAAAGAAATGCTAGAGATAGCAACAAAAAATGTTCCACCAAATGTATTAACGATTTTACTAGCACATCGACCAGAAGTGTTTAATACGTATGTGGAGTTTGGAATTGATTTAGTATTTGCAGGACATGCACATGGTGGACAAGTTCGAATTCCTGGTATCGGCGGTCTTTTCGCACGAGGACAGGGAGTATTCCCGAAATATACGGCTGGAGTTATTGAGGAAGGAACAACAACTATGGCCGTTAGTCGAGGATTAGGTAATAGTACAGTACCATTTCGAATTTTTAATCCACCAGAGATTCTTGTAATGGAATTAAAGAAAAAATAAGCACTGCGTCTTTGCTACGCAGTGCTTTCTATTTGTTTACGCTCTATACGTTTAACAAGATAGATGCTTATTTCATATAAAATAAGCATTGGAATTAATACGAGTAGCTGACTAATAAAGTCGGGTGGTGTAATCACAGCAGAACCAACACCCATCGCGATGTAGGACCAGCCTCGTATTTTTTTCATGGAGTCAGCAGTTAGTACACCAATGGACGATAAAAAGAGGGCTACGATTGGTAATTCAAAGAGTAGTCCTAGTGGTACAGTTGTCATCACTAAAAAATGCATATATTCACTTGCTGATACCATAACATCAAAATTAGTTGCCCCTACGCCCACTAAAAATGAGTAGCTAAGTGGATTAACAATAAAGTAACCAAAAGCTACACCTAATAAAAAGAGTACAAGCATAACAGGTGCATAAAGACCGAGGAAGCGGCTTTCTTCTTCTTTTAAACCTGGCTTTACGAAGCTCCACAAAAAATGAACTAAAAATGGCATAGCTAGTCCGAATGCTAGTGTTGTGGAAATTGTCATGTAAAACTTAACTACCTCTAACGGCCCTAAAATAATTAGAGAATGCCCTCGAGTGACATAAGGAAACCAAATATTAATGGTAGAGAGTACGATAATAAAAAATAAAATAAATACGATAAGCCCTTTAATAATTTGTTTTCGCAGTTCTGTAAGATGTTCAAGTAATGATGCCACTGGAAAAAGTGGTTCATCAGCTACCGTATCCTGTTCAATTGTTTCTATTGGAATTTCAACAAAAGCCTCCACAGGTGTGAGAGGCTCAGCTTCTTTCTTATCAAGTGGACTTAAATATTTTCTTTTTTCTTCTTCATATGGATCCATAGGAAAACCTCCTACGAAGCGTCAGATTTTTTTTCAACTTTTTTCGCTGGTTCATCCTCATCATCGATAAGCCCCTTCGTGGACTTTTTAAACTCTGCAAATGTTTTACCGACTGCACCGCCGATTTCAGGCAATTTTCTTGGACCAAACACGATTAAAACAATGACTAAAATGATGATTAACCCAGGTACTCCAATTGCTCCAAGACCTCCCATAGTCTTGCCTCCTTTTAATAAAATGTCTAGCTATACCGATTTACTTGTTAAACTAAGGAACCACCTGATTTACTATATTTCACAACACCCTCTGCACAGCGGTAAGCTAGTGCCCCTAAAGTACCTGTAGGATTATAACCACTATTGTGAGGAAAGTTTCCAGCACTCACAGCAAAAAGATTTTCTACATGCCAATGCTGCAGATAGTTATTTACAACGCCGTCCTCTGGTTTTAAGCTCATAACTGTTCCACCTGTATTATGGGTTGTTTGATACGGGACAATATTGTAATCAGTGATTTCAGCGTTTGGGACAACAATTTTGGCGCCCATTTCTTTCATAATTTCAGCTGCACGTGCCGAAATATATTTATGAAGCGCGCGATCCTGATCAGTAAAGTTGTACGTTAATTGCATTAGAGGTAAGCCGTAAGCATCCTTATACGTAGAATCAAGAGACAAATAATTTTCTTTATGTGGCATCGAAGCCCCTTGTGCACCAATCCCGAATGAACGTGTATAGTAATGAATCGATTGCTTTTTAAATTCTGGTCCCCATGTTGGTGTATCAGGAGGTGTTGGGTTTGAGCCGATAGGACGTGCACCTGTTTGCGTCAGAGCTATATTTCCACCGTGAATAAAATCTAAGTCACTATGATCGAAATTATCGCCATTATAGTCATCTAAACTCATACCGAGTGAGCCTGCACCCATAAATGTGTTGTACTGCTCATCAAAGAATCCTGCAGCTCCAGGGAGTATTTGATAGCAATAGTTTCTTCCAAGTGTTCCTTTTCCAGTAGCTGGATCATATCGTTCTCCGATGTTAGAAACCATTAATAGCTTGGCATTATTAAAGACATAACTCGTAAGTACAACAGCATTTGCTGGTTGAATAAATTCTTCACCAGATATCGTATCGATGTATCGGACACCAGTTACTTTATTGCCTTGCTTTAAGATTTCAACAACATTGGAATTATAGCGCAGGTCAAAATTACCCGTTTTTAATGCAGTAGGGACAACAGTAACCTCTGCAGATGATTTGGCGCCATATTCACAACCGAAGCGCTCACAGAAGCCGCAATATTGACAAGCATTAATCGTTTCACCGTCAGGGTTCTTATAAACTTCTGATACGTTTGCAGAAGGAACCATGTAGGGCGATAATTTTAATTTTTTTGTAGCTTCTTCAAATTGTGTAAGCATCGGGGTCATTTTCATAGGTCCCGTCGGATAAGGATTTGAACGCTTTCCGCTAAATGGATTTTTATCATCTCCGGAAATACCTGCCGTTTTTTCGAATTTGTCGAAATAGGGCTCAAGTTCATCGTATGTTAATCCCCAATCCTGTAATAAATAATCAGCTCCAAGCTTATTCGGACCATAACGTTTGTCTGTCAATGTTTTAATTTGAAAATCATACGGTAAGAAGCGATAGGTCATACCGTTCCAGTGTGTGCCAGAGCCACCAAGCCCTTCACCAAGTAAAAAGGAACCAAGCTGACGCATAGGCAAAGCCTTCATATTGCGATTATTACGGAAGCTTACAGTTTCCTTTGAAAGATTTTGCATTATATCATAACGAATTGCATAACGATACTCGTCATGGATAGTCAGAAAATCTTCTGTGCCACGCTTTTGTCCACGCTCCAGACCAACGACCTTCAAGCCAGCCTTTGTACACTCTGCAGCGATAATGCCGCCAGTCCAACCTACACCGACTGTTACAACGTCTACACCTGGTAATGTTGTTGCCATTTTCTAACCCCCTTATATTAGTGGCTGCCTAATGAATTAGGCTCAATTTTTTGGAATTTCGGATCTTCGATTTGAGTAATGTACGCCATTTGATGACCAGGGAAGCCCTTCATACGCCAGCCATCCATATTACGATTCCCGCCATATATTGGGTCAGAGTAAGCGCCTTCTATTGTCGCTGCACGTAATAAAGTAAAGAAGAAAGCAGATGTGACACCACTCATTTGCACTTCGCCTTTCTGGAAGGCAGTTAAAATCTCATCCATTTGCTTACCATCTATATCATTAAAGCTCTTTTTATAGCGATTCTGTGCTTCCGACTCCAATTTTTGAACACCTTGCTTAAAAATTTCTGCGCGGGTTAATCGACTCTGATAGCCCTGTGTTGGAGCACCTTCACCAAATGGTCCATGCATATATTCTTTGGAATTACTTCCATATTGCCCAGCTAGCTGCTGATCGATAAAATAAGGCACATCCAAGCCCTTTGCCCCTGCACCTAAATCATCCTCAGGGAAAATACGTTCAGTAGCATTTGCTAAAATATTAAAATCCCTTTGATTCATAAAAAACATTTTAGCTTTCGGCGAGCCAGTCTCTTCAGTAGCAGTTCCATGCTGACCATGCTCTAACGTGGTCGTTCCTTTTCCATGCATGTTATAGCCTACAAGACCCCCAATTAATCCACCGCCGACTAATGTACCTGCAGCGATTCCTGTTGTTTTTAAAAAATCACGACGTGAAACATCCTTTTCTGGACTCATAGAAATCCTCCCCTCAAAATGTATAGAAACTATCCTATTTTTTATAATCAGCAAAAAAAGTAAATTATAATCAGGTATACTTGGGAAATTTTTAAATTTAATCCAAATAGATAATTCATTTTGTTGTAATTTAGTTAAGTTGTGGGTAAGTTGTTGATAAATGTGAGTTGCGAAGGGGATGAACGCTTCAATGAGCAGGTATCTGCGAATAATGAGGAAGTTTAAGCATCGATGTAGGAGAAGGCAGTAAAAGAAGAACGTGAAAGTGTAGCAAGTGATAATGATTGTGAATGAATAAATAAAGGAGCTGGCCAAGTAAGGATAGCTCTTTATAGGGTTGAAAAACAAAATGGTTAAGGAAACATTTGTGAATGTTGTGGCGCTTTAAATGAGGGTGATTTCTGTTTCAGGCTATTCGTTTCCCTGTGGGCGAAAGTCGAGTCACTTTTTTCGCTTTCTCTGCAGGAAGCTCGAACAGAATAAACTTATATCAGTGACGCAATTGTACATCTACTGTTATTGCCGCTTCGCTTTCGCACAGCAACAAAAGCGCCTCAGTCGGAACGGAAATCAACCCCTCGTTTTGCCAAAGAGTCATATTTTATTTAAATAGGACATCTTGATCTCATTGACATAAATAGTTTTTAACAACAAAGGAGCTACCCTAGCAATGGGGCAGCTCCTATTTGGTAATTTATTATCGAAAAGGTCAGTTAAGTACTTCTTGCATAGCTTCCAATAGTTGTTCGGCAGAGATAATACGCTCGCCACCGCCTTGTACCATTTGATCACTGCCGCCGCCTTTTCCATTAATGAGTGGCAGTGCCTTTGCAGCAATATCCTTCATACTTTTCTCAACTTTTGCGCCACGTGCTGCTACAAACTGAAGCTTGTCTTCATTTTTTGAAACGAGTAATACGATAGATTCTGTCTGCTCAGCGACAATAGTTCTTGCTAATTTTTGAAGCTCCTGCATAGTACGCTGAGTAAAGGCTGCAGTAATAATACGTTTTTTACTAGAGACTAGCGCTTTTGCTTCATAATTTAGCAGCTCTTCTTTTGCTGCTAAGAGTGCTTTTTCTGTATATTTCTGTGCTGTTAAGATTTTTGTAAGTGCTGTAGCCGCTTCTGCTTCAGGTACACTTAATTGTCTTGCAACGTCAGCTAGTACTTTCTTTCGCATGGCAAGCTCTGCTAAAACTCGGTGACCACAGACAAAGGAGACACGAATATTGCCCTTCATTTTCTCTGTGCCAAGGATCTTTATCGCACTTACTTGTCCCGTTGATGTTGGATGGGTACCGCCACAGCCGTTGTAATCAAAGTTAGGAATAATAACAAGTCGAATATCTCCTGTGACGGCTACCTCTTTACGTAGGCTATAGTTTTCAAGTTCTTTTTCTGTAATCCATTTCGTTTCCATTGGACGATTCTCTAGAATCATTTCATTGGCACGGGCTTCCGCGGCTACAAGTTGTTCTTCTGTTAGGGCATCCACGGCAATATCAATTGTGACCTGCTCACTACCCAAATGGAAGCTAACAGTTGGTGCATCAAAAAGCTCGACAAAAGCCGCTGTTAAAATATGTTGACCTGCATGCTGCTGCATATGATCAAAACGTCGTTGCCAATTCAATTTACCATGCACTTCTCCCGCCAAAGTCGAAGAGTCGCCTTGAATATAATGAAGAATTTCATCATTAATTTTCTCAACATCAATGACCTCGATATCATTTAAAGTACCTGTATCATGAGGTTGTCCGCCTCCTGTTGGATAAAATGCAGTATTAGATAGCACCACGTAGTTACGGCCATCTTTATCAGTTCCATTGTTGATAACTGTTGCTTTAAATTCACGTAGCATAACATCTTGATAATATAGTAGTTCTTTCAAGAAAAAAGCCTCCTTTATGTAGAGTATTCTTAAGAGAAGCAGGTCTCTCAATTAGTTCCATTTTATTTTGGCATAATTACTTTCAAGTGTATACGAGTTTTCTAGTTGACCCATGCTGAATTTGATTTAATATATAAAAGAACAGGTTAACTTAAAGGAGATAATACAATGGAAATTACACAATTCTCAATGGAAGAAATTTTAGATCCAACAAACATTATTGAAGGCAAGCGTTATGAATTTATTTTAGATGTAGATATTGATGAGGAAGATGAACTTTATCACGAAGCAGGAATTGAAATTCGTGTATTAATTGCTGAAAAAGGTGAAGAGCCATTTATTTTAAATTACTTCATCCTGGAAAAAGCTAAAGGTGAGTATTTAGATTTTGCATTAGAGGATGAAGAGCTAGAAGAAATTTTAGCATTCTGCAAAGAGGAAATTACAAAAGCATAATATGCTCGTGTAAAAGTCCTCCAAACAAAAATTAATATTTTTATTTGGTAAAATTCCGCTTTTCTTTCAGTGGGCAGGCAAGAGTTACATTGGTGTACTCTTGTTTGTCTCCTGGGAGTCTACGTGGAATTTTAACTTTATGTCCAAAAATATCTTTTGACTGCCTTATTTTTAAATAAATTAAGGATTATTTAAGATTGGTGAAATAATCTTGTTGTGTTCATGAGCTAAACTATGTTTAAGATATAAAAAAACGGGGATTTTTAAATTTATCATTAAAAGTTAGGGATAATATTTTTTAAAACGTATGCTATGTATATAGTTGATTGGAGTGGAGGTTGGGCGACTCCTTGGGGATTAGCGATAGAGGAACGAAGGCTAAAAGCATCACATCCTGTGATAACGCCTTCGTGACCAACATCGTGTTGGCCCGAGACCCTACAGCGAAGCAAAGCGGCTCATCGGACGCCCCCAGGAAGCTTTGCGAAAGCGAAGCGTCAGCAACAAAGCGCCCAGCCGGAACGGAAATCAATCCCACGTTATGGTGAAGAGCCGATTTTTAAACGAAGAGGTGTTCTATGTCAGTTTATACAAATTCTATTATGGTGGCTTTTTTAATAACAATTTTCGCATCCTTTGTACTATTTGTACCTTGGCTAATTTATACGTATCGGAAATATGGCTACTTATCTGTATCCAAAACGATTATTACGTTCTCATTTATTTTTTACTTCTTATCGGCATTATGCTTAGTTTTATTGCCTTTCCCAGAAACACGTGATACTTGCTCTCTGCAAGCCCCAGATACAGTCCATTATAATTTACATCCTTTTCAATTTGTCACTGATATTTTAAAGGATAGTGGGATTGTTTTGACGAATCCATCAACATGGATTTATATCCCAAAGCAGCCTGCTTTTTATCAGGCATTTTATAATTTCTTACTGCTCATGCCGTTTGGCGTGTACTTGCGTTATTTTCTTAAAAAAAGAGAGTACTGGAAGCGTGCATTTCTATTTAGCTTTTTGCTAACATTGTTTTATGAGGTAACCCAATATACAGGGATTTATGGCATCTTTAATTGTGCGTATCGAATTTTTGATGTGGATGATTTAATACTTAACAGTGTTGGTGCACTATTAGGGTTCTTCTTAGCCCCTGTTGTGTGGGCGCTGTTTCCATCTCATGAAGAGGTGACGGCTAAAACAACAGAAATGGTCGAGAAAGATATTGTCAAACCATTATCTATTTTGTTGGCACTAGCAATAGATGTATTTATAGTACATGTCATTTTGTTCTTCGTTAGTGTCGTAACAGGCTATAGTGACATTTTCGAGTTTTTAGTAAAAATTGCTTTGTATATGTTGTTATTTGGTGTTGTTCCAAGCTTTACAAAAGGTGCAACATTAGGGATGAAGTTTATGCGATTTACAATGGTAAGTGAAAACGGCAAAAGCATTGTAAGTCAATCTTGGCGCCGTTGTGTTGCTATTCTCGTAGTAGTCTGTACTTCGGAGATTATAACAATTATAGGCCAGATAAAATTAGATATGGATTCACCATTTTATATACTACAAATTGTCATTACATTGTTAGCCTTTATAGCAAACTTTGTTCTAACAATGGTTATTGCTATTCATGTAATACGTGTCATTGTAAGTGGAGGTAAACGTCGTTTTTATATGGACTATTATGCAGGCTTACTAGCAACGAGAAAAAAATAAGGGGGATTGTTGGATGAAATACGTAATCATCGGGGGAGATGCTGCCGGAATGTCAGCAGCAATGGAAATATATCGAAATGTACCAGGAGCAGAGATTACATCTGTAGAACGTGGATTTATTTATTCATATGGGCAGTGTGGGTTGCCCTATGTTGTAGATGGACGTATTTCATCGACAAAGCGTCTCATTGCAAGAGATGTAGAAACGTTTCGTGATAAGTATGGTATTGATGCACGTGTTGGTCATGAGGTTAACGGAATTGATGTAGACAAGCAGCTTGTTTTTGGAACACAGTCATCTGGGGAATCATTTGAAATTCCCTATGATAAGCTACTTATTGCAACAGGCGCAGATCCTATTATGCCAGTGGAAAAGGGTTCGGATTTAGCAGGTATACACACAGTAAAAACAATACCTCAGCTAGAGGATTTACTAGCTGATTTAACGCCAGATATTGAAAATGTAACAATTATAGGTGCAGGCTATATTGGGCTAGAGATGGCTGAGACGATACATGCTTGCGGCAAAAAAGTAAGATTGATTCAACGAGGTAGTTATGTTGCAAGAATTTTAGATGAAGAGCTTGCGCAACATGTTCATGAGGAAGCAAAAAAGAACGATATCGAGCTTGTGCTAAATACAAACGTAGAGGCGTTTGAGGGGAATCAACGCGTTGAGCGTGTTATGACGGACAATGGCGCATTTGATACAGGTTTAGTCATTATGGCTGTGGGGATTAAACCGAATACACGATTTTTAGAGGGAACAGGCATAGCACTGACTAAAAATGGTGCAGTCATCGTTAATCGACATTTAGAGACCTCTGTTGAAAATATTTATGCTGCGGGTGATTGTGCAACGCATTTTCATATTGTGAAAGAACGTTTAGATTATATACCTCTCGGAACGACAGCTAATAAGCAAGGTCGTTTAGCGGGACTAAATATGTCGGGCAAGTTTGCGCCGTTTCGTGGGATTGTGGGTACTTCGATCTTAAAATTTTTCAATTTAACAATCGCCACGACAGGTATTAATGAGCGCAATGCTAAAGAGCTAGGTTTTGAATATGAGGCATTTAAATTGTCTGCGCGTCATATTGCAGGCTATTATCCAGGTGCCCAACGAATGTTTATTAAAATTGTTGTTCGTAAACGAGATCAACAGCTTTTAGGCGCACAAATTGTTGGTCCGGCAGGTGTTGATAAACGGATCGATGTGTTTGCAACAGCCTTATTCAATAAAATGACGTTACCAGATTTACTAGATTTAGATTTAGCCTACGCGCCTCCATTCAATGGTGTTTGGGATCCGCTACAGCAGGTTGCCAGAATAAATGCGCGTTTATAACGTAGGGGGTAATTAGAAATGAGCATTTACGACATTCAGGTTGCTTTAGAAGATGGGACTGCATATAGCTTAGATCGTTATAAGGGTAAGGCAATGTTAATTGTTAATACGGCTTCAAAATGTGGTTTTACACCGCAGTTTGAAGAATTAGAAGATCTATATAAAAAATATCAGGATGAAGGCCTTGTTGTTCTTGGCTTCCCTTCAAATCAGTTTAAGCAAGAGGTAGCGACTGCTGAGGAAGCGGCGTCACAATGTCGTTTGACATATGGCGTGACGTTCCCTATGCATGACATTGTGAAGGTCAATGGGAAGGATGCACACGCTATTTTTGAGCATCTAACATCGCATTCAAAAGGCTTTCTCGGCAACAGTGTAAAGTGGAATTTCACAAAATTCCTTGTGGATCGTAATGGTGAGGTTGTTGGACGCTATGGATCAGCCGATAAGCCAAGTAGCTTTGAGGATGATATAAAAAAAGTTTTAGCATAATAAAGTTGGAGGATTCACGCACAGTTTGTGTGTGAATCCTTTTTTGCTTTTTGAAAGGTGGAGATGTCGATAAAAATTAAAAGTTGGGCGATAAAACATGAAAATTTATCGATAAAATTCAAATGTTGGGCGATAAAACGTGAAAGTGTTTCGATAAAGTGCAAAAATTTCTCGATAAATTGCACGTGATTTAAGGTTCTTGTAAGCTTGCGACAAATTTGCTGTAAGTTTGAGGACGTATACTAAAGTCAGAAAGAAGAGGTGAGCGTTTATGACGCCATTATTAAAGGTACAAAATGTAGAAAAAACATACGGCAAAGGCGCAAATACATTTACAGCGCTATCGAATATATCATTTGAAGTAGAAAAAGGAGAGTTTGTTGGTGTAATGGGGCCTTCAGGGGCTGGGAAATCGACGCTACTTAATGTGTTAGCCACAATTGATACGCCAACGACTGGTGAAATTATTATTGGTGATACAAACTTAGCACGCATGAAGGATGCTGAGTTAGCAGATTTCCGCCGCGATAATTTAGGTTTTATCTTCCAAGACTATAACTTACTCGATTCTTTAACAGTTCGGGAAAATATCGTACTGCCTCTTGCGATTGCAAAAGTGCCAACAAAGGCAATTAACGCAAGGGTAGAACGTATAGCTACACTGTTCGGGATAAAAGAGTTACTCGATAAATATCCATATCAAATTTCAGGTGGGCAAAAACAACGTACAGCTTCATCACGTGCGTTAGTAACAGAGCCGAAAATAATCTTTGCGGATGAGCCAACAGGTGCTCTTGATTCAAAATCAGCAACAGACTTGCTTGAAAGTTTAAGTGATTTAAATAATTCACAAGCGTCCACGATTATGATGGTTACGCACGACGCATTCGCAGCAAGTTTCTGCCAGCGCATTTTATTCATTCAAGACGGACAGCTTTCTAAGGAAATTCATCGTGGTACTCAAACAAGAAAGCAGTTCTTCCAAGAGATTTTACAGGTGCTTGCTGGCATCGGGGGTGGAGTAAATGACGTTATTTAGTTTAGCGCGTAAAAATATTCAGCGCAATTTGGCGAATTACTTTTTGTATATCGCTTCGATGGTCTTTAGTATCGTCATCTACTTTACGTTTGTGACATTGAAATATAATGATGATCTTTCAGCCTTAAAACAATCATCGCAGCAAATTAAAGGATTGATGAGTGCAGCATCTGTTGTGCTATTATTCTTTATCATCATCTTTATGGCGTATTCCAATTCGTTTTTTATGAAAAGACGAAAAAAGGAAGTAGCACTTTACTCTCTACTAGGAGTGCGTAAGCAGAAAATCGGCTTAATGCTCTTTTTTGAGAATTTAGTGATCGGTTTTGTTTCCCTAGTACTAGGAATTGTTCTTGGATTCTTTATGTCACAAGGTTTATTAATGATCTTAGTACGTTTAATGGGCTTTGAGGTTGTAGGAAGTTTAACATTTTCCCCTGAGGCTCTAGTAAATACAACATGGATTTTTGCGCTACTATTTTTATTCACATCTTTACAAGGCTATCGTGTCATTTATCAATTTAAACTGATTGACCTGTTCCATGCGGAGAAGCAAGGAGAGAAAATTCCACGTGCATCATTCTTAGCAGCTATTCTTGGGACAGCGCTAATTGCATTTGGATATTATACAGCCTCTGAAGATATATTTACGAGCAATATTTGGCAATTTTTCACAGTGCTAGGTACTCCACTAATGGTTATAGGTGTAACGATTGCAGGGACATATCTATTATTCCATAGTGTTAGCGTATTTGTATTAACGGCGTTGAAAAAAGCAACTTCTTGGTCATGGAAAGGCTTGAATTTAATTGGTGTATCACAATTATTGTACCGTATTCGAGCAAATGCTAAATCGCTTTCGATCATCGCTATTTTAAGTGCGACAACGATCACAGCAGGTGGCGGCGTTTTCGGGATGTATTACAATGCGGAAGCAACTGTACGACATATGTTACCTAACACATTTATGTGGAAGGGCGATATGGTAAAATTTTCGCAAGAAGACGTCTTGTACAATGAATCACTTTCTGTGAAAAATTTACGTGTTGATAATGAATATTCGTTTTTTGAATATACATTATTAAAGGAATCCGACTATAATCGTTTAGCGAAATTGCAGGGGAAAGATGAAGAACTGCACATTGCAGATGGTTCAACAGTGTTACTTGATGCAACTTTCGACGAACGTTTCTCACATGATTTTACGGGTGAAGAGTTTAAATTGGAGAACGGGGAATCATTCCATGTTGATAAAATGTATACAGAGAGTGTATTAAACTTTATTCCAGCTGGAACAGTACTCGTTGTTAATGATAAAGTATTCGCTGCCACAAATGCAGAGAATGTTAAAATGCAAGTAGTTGGTATGGATAATGACTTGAAGCAACAGGAGATTTCAAAAGAGATTTCCAATCAACTAGCTACTGAACAGCAGGAAGGATTCTCAAGTGTTCCGCAAAGTTATGAGGCTAGTTTAGCTACTGTAGGATCACTATTGTTTGTAGGAAGCTTTTTAGGATTAGTATTTTTAGCAGCGACAGGAAGTATTATTTACTTCAAAATTTTAACTGAGGCAGAGGAAGATCAGTCTAAATATGCGATTTTAAATAAAATCGGTGTTAATAAAAAACAAATATTAAAAACAGTTGCAGGGCAGGTTGCTGTTATCTTTAGTGCACCACTCATTGTCGGCATCGCACATAGTGCATTTGCGCTGCTAGCCTTTTCACAACTATTTGGTATGGATATAACGAAACCAGTCATACTGTGGATGATTGCTTATTCTGCAATTTACGGCATCTATTATATCTTTACAGTTCGTTCATTCTATAAAATTGTTAGACAGGGGAATTAATATGAAAAAAGTTTTCTTAGGTATAGGAGCATTGTTTATATTGTTCGTAGCAGGTCTTGTTGTTCTAATGACCGTAGATTTTAACCGTTTAAATAAAGAAGCTTACTATGTTCATATCACTACTGACGGTGAAGTAGAGGAATTTAAGGTAAGCAACGGTGAAATATGGAAGTCATATTGGTATGAGGTACCTGCTTATGACAAAAACGGTGAAGAGCAAACATTAAAGTTTTCAGCTCAGAAAAATTTACGCCACGATGCATACTTGAAGCTTTATGTAAAAAAAGAAACAGAAGTTACATCATTTGATGAAATAAAATTCCATGAGCTGCCTGCAAAAGTACAGGAGCTAATGAAGAAATAAGAAGAAGGAGTAGCCTTTAGTTATAGGGCTACTCCTTTTTGTCTTCTTGTAATTGAATGCTGACAGTTGTACCTTGTTGTTCTTCAGAGGTAATCGTTACAGTTCCTCCGTGCGCTTCAATAATATCTCTAGCAATAGCAGTACCTAAACCAGTACCATATGTTTGCTCAGTATTTGTCCCTCGATAATAGCGCTCGAAAATATGTTCAAGATCTTCGGCAGAAATGCCTTTACCGTTATCAGAAATCGTAATGGAATGATCTTCAACAAGAATAGTAACGGATACGTCGGAAGGATTATGAAGCAAAGCATTGTGTAAAAAATTCATTACCGCTCGTCTCATAAAGTGCTCGTCAATGTGATGCTTGATAACATCTTTAGTTGCATTAAATTCAATATTGGCCTGCTCATATTGAGGTGTATTGAGTGTATCAATAACGATTTCACGAATAAATTGCACCATATTTACCTCCGTTAAGCTAAGTGGAAGCTGCTGATGTCTTAATCGCATAGTTAAGTTTAAATCATCCAGTAAATCTTGCATATGCAATGATTGTTTCTCGATAATGTGAGCGTATTCTGTTTGTTCATGAGAAGATAAATTTCCATCATTCAGTAGCTCTGCATAACCACGAATGGAGGCAAGCGGTGTTTTCATATCGTGTGAGACATTACTAATCCATTCCTCACGCATCATCTCTAATCTTTTGCGTTCCTCCTCATGCGCGGCAAGCTCTCTCGATACTTCATTTAAATTTTCAAAAACTGGTTTGTACACGCCACCGGGCATTTTATTAGGCATATGCTCACGATTCTTTAAATGACGAATACGTTCAATCATTGCATATAGAGGCTTGGTCAACGTTCGTCCGAAGAGCCAGCCGACGAGTGTAGCTACTAATAAATCAGCAATGACAATGAGCAAACCAAACTTGCCAATAAACTGTAAGACAGATGAGCCAGAAAAATGAGTGACATATCTAATAACGCCACTGCCCTTGATGCCGATAAGATAACTAATACTTTCTTTACTTCCCACATACACGGTTGTATCAACATCGAATTCTTTATATTTATAAACTTGAATTAAATCAATCGGTGCATAGTGTGAAGGCGCTTTATCCGGGGCAAAATGGGCATCAACGACTTGCCCATTATTATCAAGTAATTGAATCCAAGCATTTCGCTGATGCAATTGTTGAAGACCATCCTTGCTTACTGCTGGCGTTCCATTACTTATATCAATATACTGTTGGAACTCGCGCACGAAGTTTTCTTCTGAATACGAAGTTGTATTATCGTATTTATTTACCTGTTGGAAAATGAAAAAACCAATTAAAATGGCTGTATTCAAGAAAATAACAATAATAACAATAGACAGCACAGACAGAAGGAATCTAGCTGTTAATTTCCATTTCATACTTGTTCCTCTTTTGGAACGATAAATTTATAGCCAAGCCCTTTTACAGTTGTAATATACACAGGCTTCGATGCATCTTTTTCAACCTTTTCACGCAGACGTCGAATATGCACCATCACGGTATTGTCTGAGCCGAAAAAGTCCTCTCCCCATACACGTTCAAATAGCGTTTCTTTACTTAAAATTCGATTAGGATTATTCATAAAGCAAGCCATCAAGCCGATCTCTTTCGCTGTTAGCTCCAATAAAACGTCGTCCTTATGTACCTCCGTTTCATCACCATTAAGTAAGAATGGACCAACTTGAATCGACTTCTCGGAAGCTACTGGCACTGCTTCTTGCGTGTGATAGCCCGCTCTGCGAAGCTGTGCCTTCACACGATAGGCAACCTCTTTAGGACTAAAAGGTTTCGTAATATAATCGTCTCCTCCGATAGCGAGTCCTAAAATTTTATCAATTTCCTCATTTTTCGCTGACATGAAAAGCACTGGCACATGCGATACCTCTCGAATACGACGACATAAATCGTAGCCCTCGCCATCAGGAAGCATCACATCGAGTAGTACAATATCGGGTTGTGTTTGTTGAAAGCTCGTCCATGCTTCTTGAATGGAGCCAGCTGTATGAATTTCTTTATAACCTTCTTTTTGCAGGCTGACTTTTAGAAGGTTTGCTAAATCAGCCTCATCATCCACCACTAGAATAGTTGGCTCTTGCATCGTTCACACGCCCTTTCTTCTTTATTATTTTAAGAATAGCGTATAGCTAATATGTTTAGCAGTAGCTCGATAAACATTTCCTTATTATTTCAAAAATAAAATAACTGAAGCGCCTAAGATAAATGGGCGCATAGCTTAAAATCTGCCACCGATTGAAGTGTCTTATGTGACTTATTATAAATGAAACTTGCTTAAAAAAGGAATTGAGACATTACTTGAATCAATAAATATAGATCAGTTACTTATAAAGGAAAAATAATACTTTATATACTCGTTTGAAAAGTCTATATTCAAAGCAGTTTTATGAAGGACTTAAAAAATTATTGTCTAACTAATTGAAGTATATTAGTCGGTGATATCAAAATAATCAGAAGGGGATGAAAGTATTGAAATCGAAAGTATTGGACACCGCTGATTTTAGGACTCTTATCCTGGATATTGGTACTTCCTGGTATATTTAAATGGTTAGGAATACCAACTTTTGATAAATTACTTTACAGAGTTCTTGGCCCACCTAATACAATCAATATTGTTTTAGCTCTATTATTATCAACTATATTCATTTTCATAGTACTAAAACTGCCTACACCTAAAAAGAAATGAAAATGATCGTGGTAATTACAAAATAAAAGTACAGACTTTTACAATGCATTTGTATGAGTCTGTGCTTTTTTTATGTATAAACGGTTGAAAATATATAAAAAGAACGGCATAATTTTCCATGTGTTCTATAACAATTCTACTGGATGAAAATTATGCATTTATTCATATTAGAAAATGCACTAAGAAAAAAGGAATTCAACGCTACTTTGATTATTCAATACATACGATTATGACAACTTCCTCGAAATGGCAGGAAATATCAAACCTGATGTCGAAATTAAGTTTTAACAATCGACAATTCACTACAAAGATTTATATAAAGCGTTGAAATCGAATTTAACTTCTTTGTGCAAGCACAAAGCCGATTCCGGACCCAATTATGCCGAGGCATAATTGATCAAAAAAAATCTATATACATAAAATAAAAACTAGGAGCGTGACGAAAAAATGACAAACGAGTTGCATGTGTTAGAAAAAGAAGGAATGGAAAGTGAAGACCTTGTACAACAGCCGCAAGCCTTCGAAACATTATTCGTAAATGAATTCATAGATGGTATTTTAGATCCACAACAGAAAATGCTTGGCCCTGTTAAAGACGGTGGGACAATTATTGCTAATACGACGCCAGGATGCTGGGGCCCAATGCTAACACCAAAGATTCGAGGTGGCCATGAAGTAACAAAGCCTGTATTTGTAGAAGGAGCAGAGATAGGGGATGCCATTGTTATAAAGATTAAATCAATACAGGTAACATCAATAGCAACAGCATCTGGGCACGATGAGGCAATTACAGATCGATTTATTGGGGATCCGTTCGTATCAGTAAAATGTCCAGGCTGTGGTAAGCTTCATCCAAGTACAGTCGTCAAAGGGATAGGTCGGCAGTCCATTCGCTGTTCGACATGTGATACAGAAACATCACCTTTTAGCATGACAAATGGCTATACTATGGCACTAGATCATAAAGGTAATATTGGTGTGACTGTTGGGCGAGAAGGGGCTCGCCGTATTGCACTTGATGCGAAAAATTATATGCGTACACCTGAAAATTCTGTGCAAAATCCTGTGGTAGCATTAGCACCAAGTGATTTGATCGGTGTTATGGCAAGAATGCGTCCGTTTTTAGGGCAGCTTGGAACGACACCTTCAAAGGCGATGCCAGACTCTCATAATGCTGGTGATTTCGGTTCGTTTTTAATCGGAGCGCCACATGAATATGCATTTACGCAGACTGAATTAGATACACACCGTACAGATGGACATATGGATATAAGCCGTGTTCGTGAGGGTGCAACAATTATTTGTCCTGTAAAGGTTCCAGGTGGTGGTGTGTACATTGGAGATATGCATGCAATGCAAGGGGACGGTGAAATTGCGGGACATACAACGGATGTTGCTGGCATTGTTCAGCTGCAGGTGAGTGTATTGAAAAAAGTACCTTTGGATGGCCCTATTTTGCTGCCAAACACAGAGGATTTACCTTATACGGCTAAACCTTTTACAAAGGAAGAAAAACGTCGTGCACGTGAGCTTGCAGAGGAATTCGGCGTTAAACACGTGGAGGAAGCATTCCCTGTATCAGTTGTTGGCTCTGGAACGTCATTAAATGAAGCGACAACTAATGCTATCAGCCGTGCTGCGAAACTCTTTGAGATGAGCGAGCCAGAGATTATGAATAGAGCTACGATTACAGGCTCAATCGAAATTGGTCGTCATCCAGGAGTTGTCACAGCAACCTTCCAAGTACCTAAAACAGTATTGAAAAAAGCCCGAATTTATAAGCCAGTGAAAAAACAATATGATTAATAAAGAGAAACCTGATAAAAAAAGCAAACTCTAGTTTGCTTTTTTTTATGTTATAAGGCGAAAAACTACTACGCTTTCGGAGCAGAAATCCAAAGTGTTAAAAAACAAAATGGTCAAGGAAATCATGTGAATGTTGTAACGCTTTAAATGAAGGTGATTTCCGTTCCAGCTGTGGGGGGCGTCGAGCCACTTCCTCTGAACTACATTTTTACGCAGATAAACATTGTGGTTGTTGTCGCTTCGCTCGAAGGTGTGACTAAAACAGATTTTTAAAAAGAGGATAAACAATATATATTAAATTCTTTCACAGGCATAATGAGCATTCTATAATTTACAACTAAAAATATTGGTTGCCCATCCGATATAAAAAGGGGTTTATTGTAAATTGATGCTTACATTGGAAATGTCGAGGTGATTTAAAAGAGACCCTAATTACTTGTAATAGGAGGAGAATTGAAATGAAATTTACGAAATTATTTAGTTTTCTACTTGTGATGGTAATGATGTTTTCGTTCACAACATCTACAACACTTGCTGCATCATCTTCAAAAACGGTTACTTCTAGAGACACAATGAGTCTAAGTCTTGCTAAACAAGCAAGTGGAGATTCTAATGTAATTACATTTAATTTTTCTGGTTTACCATCTGATGCTGTAGTTACTAAAGTGGTAGTTGATGCCAATAGCGGTATCACATATGGAGGTAACGGAGCGATTGTTTCCAATAGAGTACATATCAAAAATGAATCTATGGACAATTATACTTTTGCGCCTTGGGGTTCGCTTAATAAAACTGAAATAACTACTGGAGTTATAGGAAAACCAGCTGCCGGTACATGGTCTATTTATTATAATGGGACAAATGTAAGTACTTTAGGTAGCGCATGGAAATCATATGCCTCCCCAAAACTAACTGTTTACTATAGCTATTAGTTAGTAAAAAATAATGTAACTAAATAGGAGGTACAAAAATGCGATTTCCAACTATTAGTAGTGATACATTAAAATTGTTAGGTGTTGAAAATAAACTAACACCTATTTCAATGCCAAGTTTTTCAGGAATAAATGCGATGTCGACAAAATCAGCTCCAGCGATGAGTGAGGAAAAATATAAGGAAGCGATTATCGCACAGGCTAAAAAAGACTTTGAAAATGACAAGTTTGGTGGTCATAAAAATCCTTCCTATAGGACACTGAAAAGGAGCTTCGTATCTGTAGTATCACCTGACCGTAAAGGCTTGATAGCACAAACAATAAGACAATTACCATTCATGCAGCGTGGAAATGTGAGCTATTTAGAGATCAAGGATGCGAGGGGAAATATTACTTCTACCTATTCGCCCCATAATGGTTGGCATGCAATTGGTACACGAGAAGAACGTATTCGGGAAAGTGAATTTGATGCGATTTATACAGAAGCGTGGCGCTCATTCAAAGCAGCAAGCCAAAATAATCAGAGTGATATCAGTACATCCAGTAGTTCCATAGATGTGTCAGTTTGATGAAGCTAAAATCAATTTCCATAATCATTATGCAAAATTTTATACATGCTATAGCTTGTACAACCCCTCGTATTACCGAAGAGCCATACTTTATTTAATATGACACCTTAATTTCATTAACATAATAGTTTCTCAACAACATGAAAAATAGGATAAATAAAATTTGCCCTCTTTGAAAATCTTTTGCCCCTGCGCTTTCGGGGCAGAGAAACATCCCTCAAAAATTTGGCGGATGTTTCTTGTAACTATTTTGTTGGTCGTCTGTCTACTGTTGTGAGAATGCTTTTTTCTCGATTGTATTGGTGAATGGTGCATAGCTTTCCTTAGTTGTGCGTACTATGGCGCTAGCTTTGATTAGCGTGGGCAATAAGGGCTATTTGTGACAATACGAATGGGCTACCGACTTATGAGTGATTGGCCAATGAGCTCATTTACCGTTCTTCCTTTATACCACACCCCATCTATGAGGTATTTGACCTTTATAGATGGCTTTTTTTATGCTGCGGTAGCTGAAGTTGTCGAATTTGCACGAATACTTTTGTTGTCACTTCTGATGCATATCGCTATTTTTTTAGCATATGTTGGATAAGATTTGTTATATTGAAGGAAGAGTAATCATTATGCCTCGGTATAATTGCGTACGGATTCGGCTTTGTGCTTGCACAAAGAACTTCTTTCCGATTTCGTGACATCTGCCGGACATTTAGGCACGTATTTTACATGATAGGGGAAGATCTTTGTTGGTTGAATTTGATGGGGGGCTCCAGTTACATGCTGTTGGATTGTGATGAGCAGTTATTCATGACATATAAACGTAGTGGTGAAAAGGGTGCTGAAAAATTACTTTCAAAATGGTCGGAGGAAGGGACTGACTCACAGGCAGACCCGAAAATACTAGGTACTTCACTTTCACCAAATTTATTTTTAGTGAATGAGGAAACGGCGATGAATATTGCGTTTTCAACTGCCCGAAAATATTGGGGTCGTGTAACTACAGATATGCAAACTTTTTTTAACAGGCATGGTTTGGATACTAAATTTATAAATGACCGTCTCAATGCTTTTTTTTATACGCAAAAAGGCAAGGAGACCTTTTTTGAGCAGCTTTTTGCACAGCATACGATGGACTTAGAGCGATTAATCTGGCTAATTTTTGGGAAGCGAATGCAAATTACAATGCCAGTCAACGAACTACAAACTATATTTTTATATAAATTTGAAAATGAATATTTTGTGCATATGATTTATAAAGAAGATGCCCAATTTTGGCATTGGCTTTTCATGAAAAAAGTTTATTCACTGTTTATCCACAAACCATTAGAACAATTCACATTTATCCATGAAATGATGGGTCATATTGAGCAATCCACAAGAAAAACTTGTGTACATGTGGATAACTTTGTGAATAATTACAGAGAGACTCTGGATAAGTGTATAACTTATGTGGATAACCGTAATTCTACTTGCTTGGCTAAAAAACAGTTACATCTTTACCAAATTGTAACGCACTATCGTTTATCGGAAGGGGATTATCGAAGTGTCAAAGCTTTAATTACTTCCTTTGAAGCGGATTGGCGTTATTCGATGTATGCATTGACAGAGAAAGAAAAGGTTCTAATTGCATATCTTCTGTTTCATATAGCACATCAGGAGAAGAATAATGAAACCGTTATTCAATACGGTGAGTATTTATTAGAAGATGAACGACTTAATAATTACGCAATAGAGATTTTGTTGGAATATAAGGAATTATTGCCGAATCGTAAACCAACACCTCCTGCCATTATCAAAAATTATGAACTAAATTTTTTAGAAAACTTGTATGCAATATTGCTTGATCATTATGTAAGAATGGAGCGTTATCAAGAGGGGCTCCTGCTTTTAAAGGAACATGTACTAGCATCCAATAAAAAAATACATGCCACTTTAGTACAAAAAAACTATAGTAATGAGCAATTTATCGCGATTGAGGCGTCAGTTCAGCAAGATATTGCTTTACATGTTAATAATTCATTACAGCATATTGGTTTGTCTGTTGAAGAATGGCGCCAACATTACCGTCAGCCAGATACGCCTTACTATTTGGTAGCACAGAGCGCGTCCCAGCATATGCTAAATATTTTAAAGGTTTTATTTGTGACGGAGCAGTACGAGCTTTTTGAAAAATTAATGGAAATCTATAAAAAATATTTACTTTTAGAGGACCATTTCGAAAAGCTAAGAGTATTTATAAGTGCGTATGTTTAATTGAAGTACAAAAGAGTGTCCAATGTGTTTTAAATAACAGCATTAGACACTCTTTTATATCTTGTCAGGTGTGTTGATTAACCATCTTTATTCACCCTAATTAATTAGAAGGCTCTGATTTCCGCTACAGGCTACTCGCTTTTCTGCGGGAGTCGAGTAGCCCTACGCTACAATCAGTTAAAAATGGGCATGCATTAGCAAAATATCAACAAAAAAATCCTTTTATCAGTCAATAATAAACCTATATTTTCCTAATCGACACGCTTGATATCTTGTAATGTTATTATTCTAAAACCCCTTTGTCCTTTAAGTCAGCAATTTGTTCGGCACTGTAGCCTAATGAAGATAACACTTCTTCATTATGCTCTCCAAGTTTGGCACCGACATGCTTGTACTCTGGCTTGACACCGTCAAACTTAAAAGCAGATGCAATTTGTTTTTGCATTGTACCGTCGTTTTTTGGAATATCGATAATCATGCCGCGAGCCTTTAGCTGTGGATGCTCACATGCTTCTGGAAAAGTTAAAACGGGTTCGACACATCCTTCGAAGTCCTCGTTAAACACTTCAAGCCATTCTTTGTAAGTCTTCGATAAGAACGCATCATGGACCGCTTCTTTAAAACGGATTTGTGTATAGTATGAATCATTAAAAGTATTATCAATGAGCTCAGGAATATCAAGAGCTTCACAGAGTAACTTGCGGAATTGAGGTTCAAGGCTTCCTACCGAGAAAAATCGGCCATCCTTTGTTTTGTAAAAGTCATAGTAGCTGCCGCCATTTAAAATTTCCTGTTCAGGCTGAGGGACACGATCACCACCAATATAGGCAGACCCATACATAGCGTTAAGCGAGAATACAGCATCCGTCATACTTATATCAATATATTGTCCTTCACCTGTTTTTTCACGATGTAAAGCAGCTGCGAGTACTCCGATTGCCGCATGCATCGAGCCCCCAGCAATATCGGCTAGCTGAACACCCATTGAGACAGGTTTTTTATCTTTATGGCGTGAGTAATCAAGTACGCCAGCTAATGATAAATAGTTATTGTCATGTCCTGGTCGATTGCTGTATGGCCCAGTTTGTCCATAGCCTGTAATAGCACAATAAATAACCTTTGGATTTACTTCTTTTAGAGCCTCATAGCCAATGCCAAGTCGTTGCATGACGCCTGGTCGAAATCCTTCGATAATGACGTCGTACTCATGAACAAGTGACTTAACAATTTCTACAGCTTCAGGCGATTTTAAATTTAATGTTAATGACTTTTTAGAGCGATTCAAATGTTGATGAATATACGCCTCATGATCATCGTCGTAAGGAGGCATAATACGCGTTAAATCTACGCGCTTTGATGATTCAACGTGAATAACCTCTGCGCCTAAATCAGCAAATATCATTGTCGCCATTGGCCCCGGTAGTAATGCAGAAAAATCGAGAATTTTTAACCCCTTTAAAATACCCAAATCTCCCAACCCCTTTTTGTGTAGGCTACAATGCCATCTATTTG
Source organism: Lysinibacillus agricola (assembly GCF_016638705.1). GTDB lineage: Bacteria > Bacillota > Bacilli > Bacillales_A > Planococcaceae > Lysinibacillus > Lysinibacillus agricola. The sequence goes on from NZ_CP067341.1 coordinate 198,988, forward strand.
AGAAGGCATTGTAGCGCTTTTCTCATAATCCCCATTTTGTGAAAAGCGTGCACTATATTCTGTATTAATACAGAAAAGATGTAAATGTATCAGTATTATAACAGAAGAAATGATGGCTTGACTATGTTAAATTTTATTATAAAATAATTAGTCAGAAAATTATATGTCAGAATAACAATAAAAGTAAAAAAATTTAGAATATAGACTTATCGCGTTGATTTCCGTTCCGACTGGGCGCTTTGTTGCTGTCGCTTCGCTTTCGCACAGATAAAACATTGTAGCTGCCGCTTTGCTTTCGCTACAGAAAACATTTGTTGTTGCTGTCGCTACGCTTTCGCACAGATAAAACATTGTTGCTGTCGCTACGCTTTCGCGCAGAGCAGAGCTTCCTGGGGCGTCTGATGAGCCGCTTCGCTCGTTTTTTTCGCTCTAGGGTCTCATCTGTGAGGCTGATCAAGGGCACTGAAAAACTAAAGAAATTCATTTTTTTATATTATAAATCTGTCTTTTGTTGGATTTAAAAATTCAAAAAAGTCGATTTGCATCACATTTTTCGTGGCAAATCGACTTTTTCAGTGCGCTTGAGGCTGATCCCCGAGGAGTCGCCCAGCCTCCACTCAACTGATATACATGGCATCCATTTTAACAAATGTCATCCCCAACTTTTGATGATGAGTCTACTATATTACTTTCGTTATAAGGGGTCTTAAAAGAACATTATTTTGACAAATACTTTTCTCTTAATATAAGAAATTATTCTTAATAAGGAATTTTATGTGCTTTAATAGACTAATAAAGAAAATGTTAAAAAGCAGTATCTTTGAAAAAGATCAAGCGTGTTGATTAGGAAAATATAGGTTTATTATTGAGTGATAAAAGGATTTTTTTGTTGATATTTTGCTAATGTATGTCCATTTTAACTGATTAAAGGCTACTCGACTCCCGCGGGAAAGCGAGTAGCCCGTAGCGGAAATCAGAGCTTTCAAATTAATTGAAATGGATAAAAATAGTTAAACAACACACCTGGAAAAAGATATTGATAAGAAATTATAAACTAGGGGTAAAAGGTAGAAAATGAAATCAAAACAGATAAAGTTAAAGCATTTAATCATGGGAGTAGTGTTGGCTGCATTTTTCTTAACAAGCATTGGTAGCATTTGGAGTGGTTACCGAATGAATGTTGACTCAATTAAAGAAAACACGCTTGAAACGAATCGAGTATACGCGCAAAAATTAGCAACAACCGCAAGTTCTTATCTGGAGGAAGCATTTCAGATCTTAGGATATAGTGCCAACCAGATTGAGTCGAAAATGAATGATGAGAATGCATTGAAATATGAAACAGAACGTTTAAAAATGCAAAATAATATGTTTAACTCAGTACTTATCACAAATGCAGAAGGTCTTGTATTATCTGTTTCACCGCCTTCAGTAGAGGTAAAGGGAGAAGTATTAACATCTGTTGGAGCGCGAGAAGCGTTAGCGAAAAGGGAGCCTCTTGTCTCAAAACCTTATGAGGGTATTACGGGACGTCTTCTAATTTTTATATCGTATCCTATTTTTTCAGAGAAAGATGAATATTTAGGAATGGTAGCTGGGACAATTTACTTAAAGGAACGAAATGTATTTAATGCGTTACTAGGAGAGCATTTTTATCATGATGGTTCGTATGTTTATGTTGTGGACTCGGATGGACGTGTTATCTATCATCAGGACCCAAGCCGTGTCAATGATGTCGCGATGGACAATAAGGTTGTCCAAGCAGTTGTTTCGGGAAAAAGCGGAGCGCAGTTAGTAGTGAATACAAGGGGAGTGGAAATGCTTGCTGGCTATAGTACGGTGCCTTTAGCGGATTGGGGAGTTGTAGCTCAGAGACCGTTAGAAGTAGCACTAGACCCTTCATTTGATCGCGTACAGGATGTAGTTATAAAATCCATTCCTCTTATGCTAATTTCAATTTTTATTGTACTTTGGGCCGCAGCACGTATTGCAAATCCTTTACAGCAATTAGCTACTTTAACAGAAGAGAGCATGGAAAAGAAAAATGTAGAAGGCTTGAAATCTGTACGTGGCTGGTATTTTGAAGTTCATTATTTGAAGAGTGCTCTTATACGTAGTTTAACTTTTTTACAGGGACAGGTGTCCTATTTTAAGGATCAATCTACAACAGATCCGTTAACAGGTGTAACGAATCGTCGCACGATGGATGCAATGTTAGCTGAGTGGCTTGAAAACAAGGTGCCGCATGCTCTCATTTTGCTTGATTTAGATCATTTTAAGAATGTTAATGATACGTATGGTCATGCAGTCGGCGACAGAGTATTGCAATTTTTAGCTCAAAATATGAAAGCAGTCGCTCGTGATGGAGATGTTTGTTGTCGTTATGGTGGCGAGGAGTTTGTTTTGTTATTGCCAAATACTACAGCTGAGGAAGCGGCACAGGTGGCGGAGCAACTGCGCGATATTTTGGCACATACTGAAAGTCCTTGTGGTCGTTCAGTTACATTATCTGCAGGAGTTGCTGTGTATCCACAAATGGCTGACACAGCAGAAAAGCTAATTGAAGCTGCGGATGGTGCGTTATATCTTGCAAAACAAGCTGGACGTAATCAAGTTATGGTAGCTGAGCAAGAAAATAAAATAAAAAATTTATTGAAATAAGCTTACATCTCTAATTTTTAGGGTACATGATTAATGCAACGTTCATTTGGGCAGGCTACTTTTAAGTCATCCGCCATATGACTTCTAAACCTTGTTCAAATGATACGTAAACTCGGGACACATCTCTTGATCGACTTGACAAGATGTAAGGTTATCCCCCTTTCCCTTATGACATCGCAAGTATGATTAGATGTATGCCTATATATCGTTAAAGCCAAGTGAGCACCGATGCTCCTTGGCTTTTTTATGTTGGATTAAGGGGGCATCAAAAATTGAAATTGTTCCGATAAAACGGGAAAATATTCCGATAAAAGCTAAAATTGTTCCGATAAAATGAGATTTTGTTCCGATAAATCTTCAAAACATTCCTATAAAATGAATTCATCACAATAACGTGGAGTTGATTTCCGTTCCTCTATCGCTAATCCCCAAGGAGTCGCCCAGTCGGAACGAAGATTCATAGCATACGGTTAAACAAATGCCATCTCTAACTTTTGATAATGAACTTTTTATGTTATTACCTAATTTTGCTAACGATTTTCTTCCATTATTTTAGAATTATCTATGAAGCTTCACTACCTACCTGTCGATATAAAGGGTATGATGAAAATGATATTTGTACGTATCAAAATACATAAGTGAAAGGAAGAGTGGGATGGATAAAACAAAAATCCAAAAAGTGAACAAAGCACTGATAGCAACTGTTTTTGCTACTAGTGGGATTGCTGTTGTAGTGCCACCACCACAAAAGGCAGCAGCGGCTACTTCACCATTTACGGATGTTGACCCATATTCAAGTCATTATGACGATATTTTAAAGTTATATACTCAAGGTGCTATTGATGGGTATGCAGACAAAACTTTTCGACCAAATCAAAGTGTAACACGTGGTCAGGCGGCAAAAATGCTGGCAACTGTTTTAAAATTAGATTTGAAGAATGTACAAGATCCATATTTAAAAGACGTTCCAAAAAGTAGTGAATATTACAAGTATATAGCTGCATTACAAAACGCAGGAATCATGTCTGGCTATTCAAACGGAACATTTATGCCGAATGAAGTGATGACACGTGGGGAATTAGCGAAAATTTTAGTGCTTGGCTTTAAATTTGAGGTAGCATCTAATTACAACAATAGTTTTAAAGATGTAACTAGCCAAACGAGCAACGCCATCTATATCCAAAGTTTAGTAGATTTAAAGATTACGGAAGGGACAACGCCTGTCACTTTCTCACCACATAATGCGGTTACACGTGGACAATTTGCGTCCTTTATTGTGCGTTCACAAGAGAAAAAAGGCAATGCCACATCTTTCAAAATTACAAATGTTGAAGACAATACTGTTTATATAAATGGTGATCCATACTCAGTACCAAGCAGTCTCTCGCATATTTTTAACAAAGATAATGCACCGGTATTAAAAGGCGCGCTTATGGAAGGGGATCTTTCAGGCAAAACCATTCGCTCTGTATCGAAGCTAACATTGAATGCAAGCGGGACAAGCTCAAGATTTCTAGAGTTTGATGGTGATCATAAGTCCTTCGGTGCGACAATCGTTGTCAATGGTAACTATATTGAATTTTCAAATGTTACATTGACTGGCACAATGCTTGTGAACGAAACGGTGCGTCCACCTTTACAATTAGGCGTTTCCTACTATAAGCCATTATCGCTAGGCCGTATAGCAAGTAACAATACGGCATTTATCAACTGGTCTAATCCAGATAATCCAAATGATGAAGGCTCGTCCTCGTCCAATAATGGTCCAACAACGGATCTTCAAAATTGGACAGATCAGAATTCCGACAAGAATCCTGATAAAAACAAGCCATTTGTGAACTGGTCTAAAGATAAAGTAACGATGAAAAATGTTGAAAAACATATTGAATTTTATAACAGCACTGTATCACGCCTAGTCGTATCTCAAAGCGGTACAAAAATCGAAACAAATATGAAGCTACCGCGTGTAGACATCATCGGGAATGTTCGTGAATTTGAGATTCAAGGAAATATCGGTACACTAAATCTTGATACAGAAACGAAGCTGACAATTTACGGAGATGGCAACATCGACTGGATTAACTACAATAGCTATACAGATTTAGAGCTATATCTAGATGGTCGTGTAGGTGTTCTGTATGTTGATAATGTATACGGTTGGGTTGATATTGGAGATTACACGTATATTGACAAAGTGATTATACCGAAGGGCGAGGGACCGAATAATATCTTCGACGATTTCTTAGAGGATAAAGATAATATCGGCAATATTGTAGATGAAGACGGTAAACCAGTCGATAAAGACGATATTGATAAACAAGACCCAGCTGATAAAACAAAACCGTTAATCGACATTACGAAAGTAACAGTTTTAAATGGTAGTGATATTCAGGTAGACTTCACTTCAGATAAAGTTGGGACTTACTACTATATTGTTCGTGAAAAAGGCGCCGATGCACCAACGAAAAAAGAAATGGTAAATCGCATTTCTACTGACAATGTGGCAAATGGAACAGGCGCAGCAGTGATTGACAAAAACACTATTAAAATCACTGATTTAGGTGAGAAAAAAGAATATGTTGTTTACGTGATGATCGTTGATGGAGCGAAGAATGTTTCGGATATTAAATCACAATCATTCCAAATGAAGGATGGAACACCGCCAGTTGTTAAGTCACTTGCAGTAACACCTCTACATGGTGGAAAGCGTGCAGAGTTTAAATTTACAGCGAGTGAACCAGGAGACTATTACTACTATGTCCGTAAAAAGACGACAGCAGCAGCTCCAACAACTGCAGACATTATTGCCAACCCAACAGGTAAGGGCAAGGCAGTTGCGGGTAAACTTGCAATTACTGAAATTCTAACAAAATTAGAGGCTGAAACAGAGTACCAACTTTATGTAGTAATGAAAGATGAATCGGGTAATAACTCGGTAGATCCAGCTGTAATGAAAGAATTTAAAACAAGTGAACTTGATAATATTCATCCATTTGTAGAGAAAACGAAACTTGAACCTGCTGCTGGAAAGGAAAATCAATTTTACATTTATTTAAATGAAGCATTAGATCCTGAAAGCGCACGAAATGTAAATAACTATGATTTATCAGGAACAGTTATCGTCAATATGACAGGTCAGAAAAAAATTAAACCTTCTGCTGTTGAATATAAAGAAGGCGATAAAAAGGTATTATTAACAATTCCATCTGAAACAGGTTTTGTCTATGGAGATACGTTACGTGTAACAATATTACCTGGTGTTAAGGATTTAGCAGACAATGAATTTGAAAATGCCAATACTGTTGAACCTGGTAAAAATGTTCGAAACTTTGCAGAATACGTGCATGAAAAATATGTTGAACCGAAGATTCTAGATTTAAAAGTTGTTGGGAAACCAGACCAAGATGACAAATATAAACGAGCTGAAGTAGAATTTAAGCCAAATAAAGCAGGGACGTACTATTACATGGTGTTACCTGATACAGTCGAAGACAATGGAGAAACAAAAACATTTGAGCAATATTTAAAAGATAAAGGTATTACGGAGAGAGATTTCTACAATGAATTTGCAACTGAATCATCATTAAAATCAGGCTACTTCCAAATAGGCGGAAAAGATATTTATATTGAAATTGGCTCTGGTCCGGCCGACTTAGAAGTTGATACAAAGAAATTCCCGATTGTTATTGATAAAGATAAACTAAATCCATTTATAAGCTATTCGGTTCATATGATATTAAAAGACCGTGGCGGCGAACTTTCTAAAATAGCTTCTAAAGAAATATTTGGGGACTCAAGAGCACCATTAGTTACCGAGATTGCAGTGAAGTCTGGTACTACTAAAGGTTATGATGATACGAAAGCCACTGTAAGTTTCAGTACAGATGAGACAACAAAGCTTCATTACTGGTTCGTACCAAAGAAAAATGCTGATGGAACAGATAATCCGGATGCAAAGCTAACTATTGACACGGCAGCAGAAAGAAAAACATTAGAAGACAAACTTAAAGCAAGTCCTTCAGTCACAAAAAGTGGAAAAGGCGCGTCTGGAGCTTTAGATATGACAGGAGTTACTTTAACGCCGCATACCGAATATGTTGTTTATTTAGGTGCACAGGATACGTATGGTAACTTTACTGTTTATCAAGCCAAAGATGGAATTCACGATGAATCAAATGATGGTTGGATGAAACAAGACTTCTATTCCGATGGCACACCACCACGTTTTGAAATGACAGTTGATAAAGAAAAGAAACGTAATATTGTATATCGTAATCCAGATAGTACATTTACTATTACTTTCAGTGAAGCCATCATGCGTGATGAAAAAGGCGATTCTTCAATTAAAGATCTAAGTTTATTAACAATTACTGACGAAGATAACAAAGATATTACCTCACAATATGAATTTGTTAAGTATACACAGGGCACAGCAACAACAGAGGAAAGTCAGTTAATTATTAAATCAACTGCCTCAGGCACAGCAGATAGAACATTTACCGTTAAGATGAAAGATGAAGCACGTGACTACATTATTTCAGATAATAAGGGTAATAAGTTTGATATAGCTGACTTCGGTAAGTATGTATATCAAGGTAAAGATGCATATAACACGATGAGTTATGCTAACTTAACAGGAAATATTGGCGGCGTACCATCAGAATATAATTCAACAACAATGGATGTTTCTGTAAATATTTTAACACTTCTTGAATTAAACCAAGAATACTTCTATGCGGTTACTGCTGCGAATAAAACAACATTAGATCCACAATTAATATTAGATAGTGTTAAAAATAATAAACCAGCTGATAACGGAATATTATCATTTGGTAAAGGATCAGTAAAAAAAGCAGCGGATGGAAGTGCAATTTTACCTCTTGTAGCTAATCCATCTACTGATCCAGGGATTAAAAATGTATTTAAAACGGGTCAAAGAGTATTCTTATTCACAAAAGATCAGTATGGAAATATTGTCTGGGCTTATCAAAAAGAGACGAATGGTACAGGCCATACCCCACAACAATATGTGGAAATTCAATATACACCAAAACCATAAAAAAGAAGCAAAGCTAGAGAATTCTTATGTCGAATTCTCTAGCTTCTTTTACATCAAATATTAAATAGCACGAGATCTTTTTACTTATTTGCTATTGCTGTATCTTATAGGAGGAGTTATTTTTTCAATTCATCAATACAACATACGAATTTTTTAAAGACATCGATTCCCTATAAATATGTCCTATAACCTACAACTACAATGCTGTATACCCACCATCCACAGTAAATACGCCACCTGTAACAAAAGAAGAAGCCTCTGAAGCTAGATATAACGCAATGCCACCTAATTCATCTGGTGTTCCAGGTCTGCCCATAGGGGTAAAGCTCATCCAAGTATCAATCATATCTCCGCCTTGTTCAAAATACGGCTTTGTCAGCTCTGTTTTCATGTATCCAGGAGCAATTGTATTCACTTTTATATTATGCTTTGCCCACTCCATTGCTAAACTCTTCGTAAGCATAATCACGCCTGCTTTTGATGCGTTATAGGAAGATTGACATTGCGGGGTATTCGCAATGATGCCAGACATTGAGGATATGTTCACGATAGACCCTCTTTTTTGGTCAATCATTACTTTTCCAACAGCCTTTGATACTAGAAAAACTCCGTTTAAATTGATATTGATGACTTTATTCCAATCTTCAAATGACATCTCTTCGGCTTTTTCATGAATTGTGATGCCAGCGTTATTAAATAAAACATCAACTTTACCGAAATGGTTCAACACCTTGGCTACCATATCATTGACTTGTTGTTCATTGGTTACGTCCATTTTGATCGCAAGAGTGTCTATTCCTTCATCACGCTTGAATTGATCAGCTGTTTTTTGGGCTTCCTCTTGATTCAAATCAGCTATGACGATATGAGAACCAGCCTGTGCTAAAGCTTGGGCCATTGCTTTTCCTAACCCCATAGCTCCTCCAGTCACAATAGAAACCTTATCTTTAAGACTAAATCTATTTAAAATACTCATATATTTACACTTCCTTTATTTGATGTTACCGCTTTCATTAATAGGGATACATCTAACTTTAATGTGCTATTTCGATTGATTGATTGTCATCTGTAGCTGATTTGCTGATGTTTTGATCGACTTTCATAAAGAATGTCAGTATAAAGCCAACTATATATAATATAGTAAGTGTCCATATAGCACCTTCCACACCAGCAATCGGCACAACAGCTGTTACAATTGCTGGGCCAACAAAGTTACTTAAACCTGCCGATAAATTGTGCATGGACACTGCTGCACCTTTATGAGAAGGTTCAAGTGTTGGGAAAATAGCTGACATTGGTACGAATGCGGCAATGGCAAAGCCGAAGAATATAGCTACAAATAAGCCAACCCAAATATTTGGTCCAAAGGATATTGGCAGGTAGTAAAACATTAATGTAGCGATGGCCATACCTATACAACCAAACCATCTTACCTGTCTAACCCATCCCAGTTTATCCCCAAGAATGCCCCACATTAGGTTTGTGAAAATAGTTGTTGCATAAACAGCTCCCCAAATACGTAGCCATTCAGACATCGTAAATCCGATTTGTTCTGTAAAAACAATCGGTAGTATAACGACAAAGCCAAAGAGTGAGATTTGGTTAATAATACGTACAGCTGAAGCGATAACGATTTGAGGGTTTTTCGCGATAGTAATCCCTCTTAGTAATTCTCGTAGTGGCCCTTCATTAGTCGTATTTTCTTTATAACTATTGAAGTCATCCTTTATTAAAAACATCGCCATCAAGCCGCCGATGGCAATAAAGAGAATTGCCGACCACAATGTACCCATAAATCCGATTGCAGGAATTGAAAAGCTTGGCAGGTATGTACCAAAGACTCCTACTCCCACTGAATACATACACCAAAACCAACCCATTGCAGAAGCTAATCTTTGTTTTGGAGCGGCATATGCAATCCAAACTACAAAGGCGTAAATAAACATCGGATAGGCAACTCCGCGAATCCCATACATGATCAGCATCATAGCATAGTTTTTTTGTTCAAGGCCAAATGTTAAAAAGCCAATATGGAAAATAATCCAAAGTACAAAACCAATGATCATCGTACGGCGTGGCCCAGTTATTTCTGCCAATACTCCTGAAAACCAAGATGCTACGGCAACAGTGAGTCCATATACTGTAAAGACTAATGAGGCTTGCTGAGTAGAAAACCCTAAATCAACTATATATTTTGATAAAAATGCTTGTTCAATTCCGTCTCCTGTCATAAAGAAAGCAATGGCAATATATCCCCAAATTAATGCTATTGGTAAACCAAAGACTAGCTTCTTTGATGGAGATGCAGTTAAGCTACTATTCATAATGTTTCCCTCCTTAATCCCTTTTATCATTACGCTTTGACATCATGCCTCACGGTATTGAATTGTGTTATAGACCTACACGATGCAGGGGAATTAACTATTGATCCTATCGATTTGCCTTCGTGACCATAGATGTGACGCTCTTTAATTCAGTTACCGTTTGCTCACTAAAAAACTCTACAATCGTTTTTATCCTGGCGCCAGTAGAAGGGGGAAGTGCCGCTTCGCTTTCGCGGCCGATGTTCTGCTACAATATCGCCCTTCGAAATATGTTAAGAGGGTTCCTATCCAAAAAATATTTAGTAGTTTATTAGGAACCCTTTTTTATCTACGGTATTAAAATAACTTTTAAAGAGCCGGCTCCGCTTTTCACCATTTCAAAACCATTCTGAAACTCTTCTAGAGGGAGTTTATGCGTAACTACCCCCTCAGTAGGGAGGGCACCAGATGCGATTCCATTAATAACATTTGGATAACAGTAAGGTCCTAAGTGCGCACCTAAAATATCAAGCTCTTTACGATCACCAATAATACTCCAATCGACAGTTACTGGACTTGAAAATACACTAAACTCCACAAAGCGCCCAAGCTTCCGGATGGCATGTAAGCCCTGAATAACACTAGCAGGTGCACCAGTTGCTTCTATATAAACATCACAGCCATAACCCTCTGTCATATTTTTAATTTCCTCTACTACATCGACCTTTGAAGGGTTGAGAACAATATCTGCCCCAAATTGTTTGGCAAGTTCCAATCGTTCGTCTCGTATATCTAAAACTACTAATGTACCAGGACTTCGTAGTTTTGCAGCTGCTACCATTCCTAGTCCAAGCGTTCCAGCACCTGAAATGACAACAAAATCTCCTATTTGAATATTAGCTCGATTTACTGCATGCATAGAACATGCATACGGTTCAATTAGAATAGCTTTTTCAATAGGTAAATCATGAGGAACTTTATGATTAATAGCATTTACTGGAAAATTCATATATTCGGCCATTCCGCCGTTGACGTTGTACTGAAAGCCGTATATATCATGCTTTTCACACATCCAGTATTGACCGCGCTTACAATATCGACAAGTATTACAAGGTACAATTTGTTCTGAAATAAGGCGGTCTCCAACAGAAAAATCTGTCACGCCCGTACCTACCTCGACAACCGTTCCTACAAATTCATGCCCCGGGATGACTGGAGTTTTTACATAACTAGGCTGACCATCCTCTCCGCCCCAAAACATCGGTGCTCCATCCCAAGCTTTTACATCACCTGCACAAATGCCACAGGCCTCTACCTTAATCAGGACTTCACCTGCTTCTGGAGAAGGTACATCCACAGATTCAAGTAAATATTCACCGGGACCATGGCATACAACCGCTTTCATTTTACTAGCTACATTTGACATGATTATCCTCCTTTGTTGTTATCTGCATTTTCTGAAAATTGAATATCTACTGTTATATTTAAAGATTACTTTGAAGATAGACAACATGGGTTTGCAAATATTCTTCTAGGCCATGTCGTCCATCGGCACCACCGATACCTGACTTTTTCCATCCTGCATGGAAACCTTGTATAGCTTCAAAGTTTTCACGATTAACATACGTTTCCCCAAACTCTAATTCTTTACTTGCACGCATTGTCACATCTAGATTTTGTGTGAAAATAGAGGATGTTAGGCCATACTGACAATCATTAGCTAATTCAAGTGCTTCATCTAAGTCATTGAAAGTAGCGATCGGAAGTACAGGACCGAAAATTTCTTGGCGCATAATTTCCATTTCGTTATTTACATTTACAAGTACGGTTGGTTCATAAAAATAACCCTTTTCTTGTGAAGAGCGCTTACCACCTGTTAAGATCGTAGCCCCATTAGCAACTGCTTCCTGTACCATGTCCTCTACCGATTCAAGTGCCTCTTCACTAGAAAGAGGTCCCATATCAATCTCTTTATTAATTAATGGATCTCCATATGTTACCTCGGACATTGCCTTTGTTATTTTTTTAATAAAATCATCTGCAATGTTTTTATGAACATAAACACGCTCTGTACAGTTACATACTTGTCCTGTATTAATGACACGAGAATCGACAATCGAACGTACTGCCAAATCTATATCCGCATCATCCATAACAATAGCAGGTGCTTTTCCTCCTAATTCTAAAGATACTTTTGTAATGTTTTCTGCCGCTGTACGCATAACAGCGGCACCAGCATTGTAGCTACCTGTTAAACTGATCATTCCTATCTTAGAATTTCCAGCTAACTCTTGTCCAAGGATCTTTCCACTACCAGTTACTATATTGATAACCCCTTTTGGCAAGCCCACCTTATCAATGATTTTTGCAAACTCTAACGCATTATTAGGGGATAAATCACTTGGTTTTAGAACAATCGTATTACCTGTGATTAAAGCTGGTGCTGCTTTACGTGCAATTAAGAAAAATGGGAAATTCCATGGTAAAATACCAGCTATAACGCCAATCGGTGCTTTATGAATAAAGATTTGCTCATTTGGTCGATCACTTTGTACAATTTCTCCTTCATAGCGTCTTGCCCAACCTGCCATATAATCTATATAGTCGGCAGTAAAGTTAACTTCTGTTTCAGCAAGAGAAAGAGTTTTCCCCATTTCCTCTGATATTGTGCGTGCTAAGACTTGAATATTCTCACGTATTTCTTTGGAAATTGCTTGCAAATATTTTCCTCTCTCAATAGATGGGAGTTTTGCCCAAGCCTTTTGCGCTTTCTCCGCAGCATCAATTGCCAGCTGTACGTCCTCCACAGTCCCTTTAGGAACCTCTGAAATAATTTCCTCCGTTGCTGGATTAATGACTTGTGTTTGCTCACCTGAGCTAGAACTAACAAATCGCCCATCAATGTACATTTGATATTTTTTCATTATCTTCACATCTCCCCACAAAATTTATTTTTTAGAATAACAAACTTGTTAATCGTGTATCCCTAGATCAGGAAAACGGCCAGGAACTTTGAATTTTTTCTCACGTAAATGAACTAATGTTGTAACTTGTTCGTTTGTTAACTCTTTCGGTTCTCCAATTACTGAAGTTAGATAAAGAAGCTTCGCATAAAATTCCATGGACTCCATTTTGAAATAAGCGCTCATTAAGTCAATACCACAAGTTAGCGCACCATGATTGGCTAATAAAATCGCATCATGATTTTGAAGGTAAGGAACTATTGAATTAGGCAACTCTTCTGTGGAGGGCGTCCCATATTCTGCTATAGGTACTTCTCCTAAGAAAATGGTTGATTCTGGCATTATTTGCTTATTAAGCGGAATACCACAAATAGCGAAAGCAGTAGCATACAAGGGGTGAGCATGCACAACTGCTGTTACATCGGGACGTTCCTGATAAACACGTAAATGCATCTTTATTTCTGAAGATGGTTTTGTGTTTAGTAGATTTTCCTCAATTACCTCTCCTTGACTATTAATCTTGCATATCATATCTGGGGTCATAAACCCTTTTGATACTCCTGTCGGGGTACATAAGAAAGAATTTTCTGAAATTTTAATAGAAATGTTTCCATCATTTGCAGCTCCCATATCTTTCATATACATTCTCTTACCTATGTCACATATTTGTTCTTTTAAAAATTGTTCTGAATTATTCATTAAAGTTCTCTCCTTACTAATTTCTAAATCTTAGCTTGATTCTATTTCTTTAATTCTTCTTTGTCAACATAAACAAAAATATTTTTCTTTATTTATGTTGGTTTATGTTGTTTTGAGGTGAGGTGTGGAGTAAAATAAAATAGGGATGGTGAGATTATTATGACTAAATACAAAAAATGCCTGGCCTTTGATTTTGGGGCATCAAGCGGAAGATTAATTGCGGGGGTTTATAATGGAGAAAAAGTCGTATTAGAAGAAGTTTACCGTTTTAACAATGAACCAGTTACTATAAATAATCATTTACATTGGAATCTTGAACTTTTGTATAAACACATATTAAATGGGTTAGAAGCTGCTTCAAAGGATGTAGCGGAATTTGATAGTATCGGAATTGATACTTGGGGAGTTGATTATTGTCTTTTAGATAAAGAAGAAAAGCCTGTTCACTGGCCATTCCATTATCGGGATGATAGGACAGAAGGTATCTCCTCAAAAATGCCAATTCATTTTGAAGAATTCTATTCTAAAACAGGTATACAATTTTTACCTTTTAATACGGTTTATCAATTATTTGCTGAATTTAAAAATAACCCAAAGTTGAATCAAAAGGCTGAATATTTATTATTCATACCAGATTTATTTAATCACTTCTTAACAGGAAATAACAAGACCGAATATACAATTGCTTCAACTAGTCAACTATTGAATGTAAATAGTAAACAATGGGATTTTGACATTATTGAGCGATTAGGATTTCCTAAACATCTTTTTCAGGAAATCATTTTCCCAGGCGAAATTTACGGAATGTTACATGAAAAACACATGAGAAAAATTGGTATAAGTAATTCAGTTCCAGTTATTTCAGTAGGAAGTCATGATACTGCCAGTGCTGTTGCTGGAATACCTTTAGAACATGAAGATAGTGCATATTTAATTTGTGGATCTTGGTCTTTATTGGGACTTGAAATCCAAAATCCTGTTGTTAATGAAATATCTTTTAAAGATTCTTTTAGCAATGAAGGTGGAGTATTTAATACGATTAGATTTCTTAAAAATATTAATGGCATGTTTTTATTGCAACAATTAAAAAAGCATTATAATGAAATATTTACAAGAAAAATAGATTTTGCTGATATTATTAACGCTGCTAAGTTATCGCATAAAAGTTTTTCAATTAATCCCAATCATTCTTTATTCTTATCACCGGATAATGTTATGGAAGCTATCAATTCCTATTGCATTGCTACAGGACAGGGAAAACCTGATAATCTAGGTGAATGGGCAATTGCTATCTATAACGGGTTAACACAAGAATTTGAAAATCAATTACTTAACATTGAGAGTATTACTGGTAAAAAGATAAAGCAGATTCATATGGTCGGAGGCGGTATTCAAGACGAATTATTATGCCAAATGACTGCCAATGTAACAAACAAGAAAGTGGTAGCTGGTCCTGTTGAATCTAGCGTTCTAGGAAATGTTATGATTCAATTATTTGCTTTAGGAGAGGTCTCAACTCTTTCAGAAATAAGACAGGTCATTAAAAGATCTGTATCCCTAAAAGTATACGAACCAAAATTAGAAGGTCTATCACTGTAATTTGAGGTGAATCAATCATGACGTCCGGGTTTTGAATTGATCTTAGTTCATTTCGATAAAGTCACATGGCGTCTTAGCCAGCGTTCCTTGCGCCCCTCTGCTCACTGAAAAAGAGCTACAACCGTGTTAACTATAAAGATACACTTTCGCTACAAAAAACATCTCCGGAATAAAGGGCTCTTCATCAATAGTTGAGGATGACATTTGTTAAAACGTATGCCATAAGTTGATTGAAGTGGAGGCTGGGCGACTCTAGGAAAGCGTCAGTCGGAACGGAAATCAACCCCACGTTATGGTGATGAGCAAAATAAAGATAACATTCAATAATTTAACAGAACACACTATAAAAAAAGCGGAAATTCACGTATCGTTATTGTTACCTGGGTAAAAACACGATAAGGAGTTTTCGCTTTGTCCTCTTCCTTTTTCTAATTGATATTACCGCTTACTAATTTTTGTAATTGTTTCCTTGCCCAAGTACAATGTTATACAAAGCGAAAAATTACCACGCGCGTTTATTTGAGCTTTGCCTTGCCTGCAGTTCGAACCATTGGAAAAATGGTGAAATATTGTACAATGATGGTAAGAAGATGTGCCTGTTCAGTTTTCAAACGGGGTAATATAATATCAACTTATCAAAAATGGGGATTTGGGTAGGAGTGATGCTCATTTTTTCCTACGCTCTTGATTGGAAATAGGGTTACTGACCTGACTTGAAGGGGAATGAAATAAAAGGAAGATGGGGATTTATTATGTTACCAAAAGAACGATTGCAAAAAATAGTAGATTTAGTCCAAATTGAAAAGAAAGTTTATGTCTCTGAATTAAGTCAAAAGTTTTCAGTTACAGAAGAAACCATTCGAAGAGATCTTGAAAAATTAGATAAAAAGGGAATTGTATCAAGAACTTACGGAGGGGCAGTAATAAACCGGAACGGCTCAGAGGATTTACCTTTTAATACAAGAACCACTCTTAATATAGAATTAAAAAAATCAATAGTTTCGAAAATACATCATCTGATTAAAGATGGAGATAAATTAATGGTTGACCCTAGCTCAACAGCGTTAGAATTGGTCAAAGCATTATATGATAAACAAGATTTAACGTTAATTACTAATTCCATAAAAATATTAAATGAGTTTAGCGATTCACACTTTCAAATTATTTCAACAGGGGGGGAGTTACGAAAAAAATCACTTTCTTTAGTTGGTCCTGCTGCAGAGGCTACCGTTAGTAGATATTACGCAGACATTCATGTATTTAGCTGCAAGGGGATATCACTTGAACATGGTATTACTGAATCTAATGAGCCCGAAGCGGAATTAAAAAAAATTATGCTTAAGAATTCCAAGGTAAACCTCTTACTAGTAGATCACACTAAATTCGATAAGGCGGCATTTTTAAAGCTATTTGATATTAGTGACATTGATGTTGTCGTAACAGACAAAAAACCATCTGCAGAGTGGATAGAGAGACTGAAAGCAAATAATGTCCAGCTAATTTATTGAATCACTAGTGTTGATTAATAAAACAAATTCGTCTAGATATGAGAAGAAAGGCTTAATAGAAATCATTACCACCAGAAGTTAATTTTCCATTCGGCATCTACTTAGTCGTTATAAATTTATAGTGCCTGCTCTGCTTTCCATTTTTCAATAAGAAGCAGGCCAGATGCTTTGTATAAAATTACCGATAGAATGAATATTTTCTAGAAAAGACATCTCAAAATCTATTGAGGTGTCTTTTTTATGTTTAAAATAAAATCCGTTAAACCGCATTATTATCCGTCTATTGGTAGAGAGGTAGGACTAAAAAAATTAAGATAACTATATTTCTAAATGAAAAAATTATCAAAAAATGAAAAGGAGATCTTAGATCAACATAGTGAAATAGTTTCTTTATTGAGTCATAGGCATTAATGAATGAAAGGGGAATGGAAATGAAAAATTTTTGGGCATTTGTTATAACAGGAATGCTATTAATTGTTACAACTACGGGATTTGCTCGTATGGCTTACGGTATTATATTACCTTTTATGCAGGAAGGGCTGTCATTAACTACATCAGAGTCAGGTTTATTAGGTACGATGCTTTTTTTAGGTTATTTACTTACAGTAGGTCTGTCTGGGATGCTTACGTTGCGTATTGGAGCGAAAAATGTGCTGTTGGTAGGCGGAAGCTTTGTTATTGCAGGTTTAGGAGGTCTTATATTTGTAACGAACTTTTGGTGGGCCGCTATAGCTTTATTTTTGGCTGGTGCTGGTAGTGCTCTTGTCTATACCCCACTATTATCAATAGCGGTTAGCACTTTCCCAAAGAAAAGGGGGACAGTGATGGGATTGCTAATGAGTGGTGCGGGAGTAGGAATGCTCTTGTCTGGAGTACTTGTACCCTTTATGCTTCGGCATTTTCCTGAGTTTGGCTGGCGAGGAGTATGGTTAGTATTTGCGGTAATCACAATTATAGTCGTGTTAGTTGCATTTTTTGTGATAAAGACACCACACTCAACAGCAGAAAATGGTACTGTACAAGAAAAAACTAAAGCCTGGAGAAGTAAAGAACTGTACCTCATAGCTGGAATTTATTTTGCCGTTGGACTCGTTTATCTTATTCCGAATTTATATCAAACAAGCTATATGAAGGACATCGGGATTTCGAATGCAGTGGCGGGCTCTATTTATGCTGTTGCAGGGATCGTTTCAATTGGCGGTGCGCCATTATGGGGAATGCTAGCGGATAAGATAGGCGTAAAAAAAGCATTAATGGCAGCGTTGCTTTTATCAATTATTGGAGATGTTTTTCCGATGTTATTTCCTAATGTAATTGGATTTATCGTGTCTGCTATTATATGGGGTTCGTCTCTTGGAGGTGTCCTTGTGCTCATTCAAATGAAGGCAAGCCAAGGGGTATCGCCAAAATATGTGGCATCAGCAATCGGCTTTATTTCTATCTTTTACGCTATCGGTCAAATGATTGGGCCTGGACTCGCAGGATGGCTTATAGAATATGGTGGGGGATATGCTACTGCTTATGGTTTTGGAGCTACTATTTTCTTTT
The DNA here is from genome assembly GCF_016638705.1 of Lysinibacillus agricola. Taxonomy (GTDB): domain Bacteria; phylum Bacillota; class Bacilli; order Bacillales_A; family Planococcaceae; genus Lysinibacillus; species Lysinibacillus agricola. The sequence continues at coordinate 217,328 of NZ_CP067341.1, forward strand.
TATGTTTACTACTATCAATGGTACTTACTACTAAAGAAGAAATAGCTTAATCGCTGTTCGTTTGCTATACTTTGGTTATTGTTGATAATCGTTCTCAATTAAAATCGAAGGATGGTGACGAACATGTTGAATACTAATTTCCATGAGAACTTTAGTGAATTTTTTCATGCATTGGAAATATCAAAAATACAAGAATGTCCGTTTGCATTCCAACCGAATGCGCAGGAAGGAGCTATACAGCGTTTTATTCCTCGGCCAGATTTAGAAGTGATTATATCTGATTACTCATTTTATCGAGAGTACCAAATGCAAGTAGTAACAAAGCAGCCTATGGTTGAACTTAGTTTCTGTTTACAAGGTAATAGAGGCGTTTACATCTCAGGTTCAGAATATGAAATTTCTTCAGGAACATGCTCGCTTCAATTTATAGAGCAAGTGGGGGCAAATTTTATGTTTCATAAAAATCAATCCTATCAAATGGTGGGGATTGGTATTCCAATTTCAACCTTCAATCATTTTATGAGTGAAATTGGTGAAACTAGTAAGGAATCCCTAAGTTTCTCTAAAATTCTTGATGGAAAACGATATAGACTATTTCAAGAGAGAATTAACGCATCTTCCCTAATTATTGTTCGGCAAATGTTAGATGCTATAGCAAGTAAGAAAATGACCAATTTAGAGCTAGAATGTCGAGCATTACAGCTATTATCTATGACATTTCGATCTCATCTATTTGTTAATTCTCTTAGCCCTGTTATGTTTTCAAAAAGTGATAGAACAAAAATACAGCAAGCCCAATCAATTATCATGGAGCATATGTCCAATCCTCCAACACTAATTGAGTTATCGCGTTTAATTGGTTTAAACGATTACAAATTAAAAAAGGGATTTAAAGAGATGTTCGGAACAACAGTGTTTGGATATTTACGAGAAAAAAGGCTAGAAAAAGCATTTTTTTTATTACAAGAGGGAACTATGAATGTAACTGACATTGCGAATGCAGTGGGATATTCTAATCCTAGCTATTTTGCGGAGATTTTTAAGGAGAGATTTGGAATTAATCCTAGGGAAATATTAAGAGATCTTAATCGATTGTAGAGGATAGATCTCTAACTCAAACACCTTAAATTGAGTGAATCATTTTAAGGTGTTTATGATGGGAATAACAAATGGTAGACCTTTTATGCAAGATTAATAGCATTCTTTAGATAGAAATTAAAAAAAGGGGGCCTTTTAAGACCACCCTTTTCATCATCAAACCCAACCAAACGCGCGAGCAACTGTCGCTGTTAGCCATGTTACACCAATGGCAATAACAGTTGGAATTAAAAATGACATAAATGTCCATTTTGGACTTTTTGTTTCTTTATAAATATTGACTAAAGTCGTTCCACAAGGGAAGTGTAGGAGCGAGAATAACATCATATTTAAAGCTGTCAGCCACGTCCAGCCTTGGTCGATAAACACTTGCTTTAGCTTCGATAAATCCTCAATTTCTAGCATAGCTCCTTGGGATAAATACGCCATAATCAGGATAGGGATAACAATTTCATTAGCCGGTAACCCAAGAATAAATGCAGCCATAATAAAGCCGTCCATACCAAGAGCCTGACCAAATGGCTCTAAAAAGTTAACAAAATGCATGAGAATACTCGTATCACCAATGTAAATATTGGCGAATACCCAAGTCAAAATAGAGGCAGGTGCTGCAACGATAACCGCTCTTTTTAATACATTCCATGCTTTATCAATACTTGCTCTTAAAATTGTATCCCAAAACTTTGGTCTTCGGAATGGCGGAAGCTCCAATGTGTAATGTGTTGGTACACCCTTTAAAGCTGTTTTAGAAAGAACCCAAGAAACGGATAATGTCACAACGACGCCTAACATAACAAATCCTATTAAAATGCCCGACGTTACAAGTGTACTTGTTGCACCTGAAAAGCCAGTTACCATAAATAAGGATGCTAATAAAATAAGTGTTGGCCATCTCCCATTACAAGGAACAAAATTATTCGTTAAAATGGCTAACATTCGTTCACGAGGAGATTCTATAATTCTCGTTGACATGATAGCAGCAGCATTACAGCCAAAACCCATTGCCATTGTTAATGATTGTTTTCCGTGTCCACCAGCTCGTTTGAATAAACGGTCCATATTAAATGCTACACGTGGTAAATAACCGTAGTTTTCTAATAGAGCGAACATAGGGAAGAATATAGCCATTGGTGGTAGCATAACACTAATAACCCAACCGGTACCTCTGAATAGCCCGAGAATTAAAACACCGTGTAGCCATTCTGGTGCGTGCATTGCTTCAAAAAGAATGGTTAGCTTCCCTTCTAGATAGCCAAATAAGTTTGCTAACATATCAGATGGTACGTTTGCGCCAGCGATAGTAATGTAAAAGACGGTCCCAAGCAAGATAAGCATAATAGGGAATCCCCAAATGCGGGATGTGAAAATTTCATCTAATTTATCAGATCTGTACATTGCAGGTTGCTGCGATACTACTTTTTTACATAAAGATTTGCTTTTAGTATAAATATCACTAACGATTTCATCTCGAATATCCTCATTCGAAACCTCGTTCACTTCAGCTAAAATCCCCTTAAGTGAATTATGATTTAACACTGACTGGGACTCCATTCGTTCTCACCTCGTGCTGTTTATTATTCTTATGATTTTGCAGTTTTAAGATCAATTCCTCATCACCGTCAAGTAAGCGAAGGGCAATCCATCTCGATGGATATTTTTCATCAAAATAACCTTCTAATTTCGATTCTATCTTTGTAATGGCTTCCTCTATTTCTTTCGAATATGTCATGCGATATGGAGCCGTAACAATTTGCCCATTCACTAGTTGACCTAATGTATCCAACATTTGATCAATACCTTTTTTATTTCTCGCTGATATTTTTACGACGGGGACTCCTAGCTCACGAGCTAATTTCTTTTCATCAATTCGGATACCCTTTTTCTCAGCTTCATCAATTAAATTAATACAAATGATGACATTATCAGTCATTTCTAATACTTGAAGTGCAAGATTTAAATTTCTCTCTAATGATGTTGCATCAAGCACAACAATCGTTGCATCCGGTTGGTCAAAAACAATATGGTCTCTTGCAACTTCTTCATCTGCCGAATTGGAAAATAGAGAATAGGTCCCGGGTAAATCCACGAGTACATATTGGTCTCCTTTGTGTTCAAAAGATCCTTCTGCATGAACAACCGTTTTCCCTGGCCAGTTCCCAGTATGTTGCTTCAATCCCGTTAATGTATTAAATAATGTGCTTTTACCGGTATTTGGGTTCCCTGCTAAAGCAATTCTATTTACTCTCACTTTGTATTCCCCCTAACAACTTCGCCCAAAATCATTGAGCTTTCATCATTCCGTAACGCAATCGTCGTATTGCTTACACGATAAGCGACAGGGTCTCCTAAAGGGCTTTTACGAAGAACAGTAATTTCTGCTTCTTTCACAAAGCCTAAATCTAATAATCTTCTTCTTAAAGGACCCTCAATATTTATTTCTTTTATTAAAAAGCAATCTCCAAATGAACATTCAGATAGTGGTTTTAACATTTTTGACATAGCCATTTTTTATTCCTTCCCTTAATAATTTTTCCCGAACCTCATATTGTTTCTTTTAGGAAACTTTATTAAAGAATATGCCTGTTTTATGACAATTGTCAATGGTTTTCTGAAAATTTTATGAAATAACGCGATAAGAGAGCGTACTAATGAAGGGAATAACGGCGCATTTTGTTAGACAAAGAAATGTTGAAAAAAGCGGAGTTGTTTAGCATAAGCGGGCAAAGTTTTTGATGTAATGATATGAAAAGGTCCTTATTATGATGTATTAATGAAAGTGGGTTTTCGTTACAGGTGCCTATAGAATTTTTAACATAAGAGGGAATCTGCTTTGAAAAAGCGATAGAGTAGCAAAAAAACTTAAAACCCTCTGCTAATATTGGCAGAGGGTCATGCTATTTTTCTTTACTTGGAAATCACTCTTGGATTAGGAATGAAGCAGAGGAACTTGTTTGAATGAAATGACGATTTCCTTCTACTGTATAATCAGCTGGTACTGGTTTGCCAAAGGTATTGGTACGAACGATGGAGGCATTCGGTGACAAATTATTGATAATGATCTCCATATTCGCCTCAAATTCAACTGGTTTGTTATTTAATGTTGCCTGGAATGTGATACGATTCGATTTTTTTGTAATGCTAATTTCCATAACACCAGTATCCTCATTAAGAAGAGTTCCTAGTGGTGGAATAATAACAGTCATATTGGATTTTGTTGTTAAAACGAAGCGATCTGCACTATTTTCCGTGTCGGCAACGTTTATTTTTGCTGTATAGGTATTTTTGTTTTTAGTCATAGCTGTAGTTTTACCTGGTACGGCTGCTGTATCCGATAAAATTGGCTTTTTTGTCCCCTTACCTTTATTCGGTGAATCATATTTTCCATTCACAAAGTCTACTAAAGTCCAGACATTTGGTACAAGCTGCTGCTGCACAGGTGTTAAAGCCTCGAAAGCTGTTTTCGCTGCCTGTACATCTTTAGCAGTAGACGTTTTAGGCGATAAAGCTGCGATGGCATTTTCTACTTCCTTAGCTGCTGCCTTATCCTTTGCTACAAGCTGTTCCGCATCTAATAAAATCTGCTCTATGCCAACGGGTAAATAGATGTATGAAAATCTGCGTAGTGCATTAAGCTCAGCTCTAGCATCAGCTACATCCTGATGGAAGGTAATGCGGGATGAGTTTAATAATTTGATTTTATTGACCACTTTATCGATAGATGTATTTGGCGTGATATAGGATGTCAGTATTCTTTGTGATTCCGGACTCACAAAGGACTTTTGGGCTGCGTTTAACGTATTGTACCAATCTTTCGTTTCCATAACGTTTTGATAGTAATTAACGGAAGTTGACTCCACTGAAGCTAATTTCTCTTCAATTTGATCAGCAAGCTTACGGTACGCAACTCTCGTCAGACGATGATTTGACAGCGTAGAATAATTCGTAACGTACTGTTTCTCCGTTTCAGTTAACTCATCGTAGGCTTTATTGGCTGCATCTAAAGCTGATTGGAATGAGGACGTTGTATCATTAATATTTGAAATAAGTCGAACAACATTCGAAACGTTAGCGTTGTAGTAATAAGTATAATCGTATATGTAAGCAGTTTTCGAATGTCCAGTAATATCAGCAGCTGATGCTGACGTAGTAGGTGCAGTATAGATTAGTGAAGGGACCGCAACTAGGGCCAGTAAGGCTAATTTTCTTTTGTTTTTCATAATACGGGAAACCTCCTGATTGGTTTTTGATAAGGGTGATGGTTAATCATAGGGATTTTTGGCCTAGGTGAAACCTTTACGTAAGGGATTGCCCTCAGAAGTGGATTATTGTTCACCTGCCGAAAAGAGTCTTGTGTAGACGGAAATATCCTAATATATGTTGATAAACCAATTTTATCATAGCTTAGGATTTTTTTATGTATATTTTAGGTGAATAGGTAGATAGGTTGTGTGATTTTTTTAACTCTGTGTGTCTTATGTACTTAGAGAGTCTGAAAGATTAACGAAAATTTAGTGATAAAAACAGGTGATATTGGCGAAAGTGGAAGCTGTGGTCATGATGAATCGCATGTTTGAACGCGGTCCATTAAACGGCGTGACAACACCAAGCTTCCCAGATGTGAAAGCTTTTTAAAGAAATTGAGGAAGCAGCGAAATCACACTCATACTTTATCGATGAAGATGAGAATGAGCAGCTTTCAAAATAAGATATAAAAAAGCAGGCTAGGGGAAATCTTAGCCTGCTTTTTTAAATGATCAAAGTGACGGATAGACTCCTCATACTAAGGGTAGAGTTTGTTATAATAATCCTAAGAAGGAGCGGAGGTGTTTAATTTGCAACAAAACTGGCAAAAGGTAGTTGTTGAAAAGTTAGCCTCAGCTGTTAAACCAGCTTTTGTTATTGTTTTTGGTTCTTATGCGCATGGCTCGGCACGTGAAGATAGTGATTTAGATATTGCGTATTTTGCAGATAAGCCTCTCTCAGGTTATGAACGTTTTTTAGTAGCGGGAGAAATTGCACAGTTTTGTAATGTTGATGTTGATTTAGTTGATATGAAAACTGTTGATACAGTGTTTGCAGCTCAAATTTTTTCAAGTGGTATGGTCATTGATTGCCAAGATGAAAACACCTTTATTAAAGAACGAATGAAGGCTCTATCAATGTATGTGACGTTAAATGAACAACGTGCGGGAATTCTGAAGGCAATTGAAGAGAGGGGTAGTGTCTATGGTGAATAATGATGTTGTTCTAAATAAGATTGCTACCATTGAACGCTGTGTGAAGCGCGTCAACGAGGTGTATGGTAGTAATCCTGAGAATTTGCAAGACATTACGAAGCAGGATAGTATTGTTTTGAATATTCAACGAGCGTGTGAAGCTAGTATTGATTTGGCAATGCATATTACTAGTGATTTAAAGCTTGGTTTACCTAAAACGAGCCGAGAAGCATTCAAGTTTCTTGAGGAAAAAGACATTATTGACCATGTATTAGCAAAATCATTAATGAATATGGTTGGGTTCCGAAACATTGCTGTGCATGATTATCAAGCTATTGATTTAGATATACTTCAAGCAATTATTGAGAATCATTTAAGTGATTTTAAAACCTATACAGAGGCAATATTGCTTATATAAAAGAAACAACAGGCTAAAAAAACTTTCTAGCCTGTTGTTATGTAGTATAAAACGGATAGAACCGTCAAAGCGTTGGAAAGAACCGCCGAAGTGACGGATAGAACTTAAAGCGATGGAAAGAACTGCCGAAGTGACGGATAGAAATCAAAGTGACGGAAAGACTCATTGTTATCGAAGCCGACGCCACGATTCCTGAGGCATAATTGATTTTTTGAGTTTGAAAAGGACTTGGCTTTGTGCCAAGTCCTTTCAATATTTATTGTTTACCTGAACGTTGAGCATCTTTATAGATGTCGATGGCCTTGTTTAATTTGTTAATAGCATCTGTCACTTCGTATGAAGAGGCATAGACGTTACTGGCAACGGATTGAGCGTGTTGAACTGCTTTTTCTAGACTGCGTTTTTCTCTTTCTGTTGTCCATAGTTCATAATAAGGGATATCAGATCCATCGCCATTCGCAGAAACTTTTACATACTGAACAGAGTTAATGAGTGATGTTAACCAAGATTTATCAACGTAATGCCAATGATTCACACCAGATTTATAATTACTCCTATATGTTGAAATAGCATTATATAAATAATGGTATGCAGACGAAATTTCTGACTGAGACGAGGAGCTATTGTTTGCAATACCTTGTGCGTATGAAACAGCAGAAACTAGAGCGTCTTTTTCACTTTGCGTCGTCCAAATTACATTGGAGGATAATTCAGATCCATTCACAGAAACGGTTACATACTGAACAGAGTTAATAAGTGAAAAAAGGCCAGATCGATCGGCATTATATAGATAAGTGCCATATTTTTGTGCATTCTTATAAATTGTGATAGCGTAGTTTAAATTGCTAATTGCATTGGTGATATCAGACTGTGTTGCATAGTAATTATTTACAACATATTGAGCAGATGAAACGGCAGAGGTTAGAGCATCTTTCTCACTTTGAGTCGTCCAAGGTTCATAAGAAGCTACATCATTACCATTGTTCAAAGAAACCTTTACATACTGAACAGAATAGATCATCGATTGTAGTGAAGACTTATCACCATAGACATATTTTGTTCCGTTTTTTTGCACAGCTCGATAAATGTTTAATGCATTTTTGTACTGTGTAATCGCATTGTTTACTTGTTCCTGAGAGGCGTAAGAATTATTAACTACTGCTCTTGCGCTGCTTACGGCAGATTCGAATGCTGTACGTTCAGCCTGCGGTGTCCATTTCTCAGTTGCTGAAACGTCATATCCATTAACAGATACTGCAACGTATGGAGGTGAAGCTACTAAATTACTAAGCTCCGTTTTATTCAAAACAGGTAATGTCACAGAGGCTTTTTTATCATCCACCTGCACTTTGTTAACTAGATGCCCAGAATTTAATGCCACCTTTGCCCCATGTTTGACAACCACTTGCTCAATTGTACCTTTTCCGTAAAGGGTGAAATCTTTCTCAACATCGATAGTTAGTTTATCAACATTGGCCGTTACTTCAAATGCAGTAACTTTACCAACTACGTCGACTTTCGAAATAGTTTTGTCAGAAGTCACACTTACTTTAGTGCGTTTTAAGTTAATGTTTGGAGATTTAATATCTTTTAGAGAAACATTTAACCAATTATTATTTTTAGTCAATAAAGGTCTAAAAGTAATTGTATCCCCAATAGCAACGTCATCAATTGTAATGGCCTTCTTCACACGATTAGTTACAATAAGCTCATCTTCAATAGTGACATTTTGAACTTTTACATAATCTGCATTTACAGTTAGGCTTCCAGCAATTTGTGCGTCGCCGCCATCAAAATCTAACGCTTTATTTTTTGTTCCACCTTTAGTTAGTGTTAGTGATGTAATGCTTGTAATTTCACCGTTCTTTACGATAATAGTTGCTTCAGCATTCGCCAATGCAGCATTATTGGATGTGTTTAAGAGGGGCTTCAATGATTTACTAATTTTAAATTGGCCATTGGATGTGCGTACTTTATCATTAGCGATGCTGGTAATAGTAACATTTTGTCCCTTTGTTTTGGCGGCAGCTACTTGCCCGTCGATTTGAACTGAGTGGTTTAAAGATACATCATTAGAAGTGGCATTCGCAGTTGATACAGGCACAATTAAGGTTGCTGTAATAGCGGTAGCCATAAAAGTAGAAAATACTTTATTCTTCATTTTTGTCGCCCCAATCATTGTATTTAATGGATAATATATCATACATTTCTTCAGTTTAGTGCGCAAATGGGTTATTTTACTATATTAATTTAATGCAATAATAGGCCTTTTTTCTTCTATTATTTTAATAACTCGTAACTTGAAAGGGTAAATCATCCTTCCAAGAGCGCTTTGCTATTGTTTGAACATGATGAAAAAGACAGGATGAGTGAACGCTGAAGTACATTGACCGAGTTTACAAACAGCAATACTATAGGAAAGGAAGGGGGGACTCGCTATGACGTATCTCGGTATGATTTTCTTCCAAATTGTAGCTCCTATTTTAATACTTCTAGTACTTGGTGCAGTTTTACAAAAGAAATTTCGCTTTAATTTAAAGGCGCTATCTCAGCTTATTACATACTGCTTCATGCCAGCAGCTGTTTTTGTGAATTTATATGAAACGAGCATAGAGCTGTCTGTACTTGGGGAAGTTGCGTTATTTATTTTACTCTTTATAGGAAGTCAAATGGTGCTTAGTCACTTTATAGCAAAGGGGCTCGGTTTAGTAAAAACAGAGGCTGCAGTGTTTAAAAATAGTGTTGTCCTTATTAATTCAGGCAACTATGGTATTCCGGTCGCGCAAATGATTTTCGTAACACAGCCGATTGGAGTAGCGATTCAGGTCATTCTCGTAATATTTCAAAATATGACGACCTATACATATGGCTTGTACAATTTAATTTCTTCAACAAAATCGGGCATGTCTATTGTAAAAGACTTTCTCAAAATGCCTATTATCCATGCGCTTATAATTGGTGTGGCAATGAACTATTTTAATATTACTATTCCGCAGTTTATAAAAATTCCGGTAGACCATGTGGCAGATGGCTTTATTGCTGTAGCCCTAATAACATTAGGAGCTCAACTATCACAGCTTGAAATTAAATCAATGTTCAATAAGACAGTATTCATTAGCTGTTTTACACGACTAATTATAGGACCAGCTGTAGCTTTACTTATCATTTTTGTACTTGGCTTAGATGGTGTCGTGGCACAATCACTTTTTATAGCTAGTGCTTTTCCGACATCACGAAATAGCTCTAGTCTGGCATTAGAATATGGTGTGGAATCGACAACCGCTGCACAAACGGTTTTATTTTCAACAATTGTAAGCTGTATTACAGTGACGATTGTAATTTATGTAGCGGAACTGTTGTTTACCTAACGGCTGGATGTTATTCGGAAGAAGTGACAGCCATCTGGAGTAAGCGGCTTTCCTTCTGATTTTTAAAAATAAGCTAATCACCAAAAGTTAGGGATTATATTTTTTAAAACGTATGCCAAGTGGAGGCTGGGCGACTCCTTGGGGATTAGCGTCACAGATGAGACCCTGGAGCGAGCAAGTAGGGGAACGAAGGCTAAAAGCATCACGTCCTGTGATAACGCCTTCGTGACCAACATCCTGTTGCCCCAAACGGCTCATCGGACGCCCCCAGGAAAGCGCTCAGCCGGAACGGAAATCAACCACACTTTATGATGATGAGCCGAAAATATTCAAATGAAGCTTCCATCTATTAGCAATATCTGCTACACTAGCATCAAACTTAATAGCACTAACTAGGGGAGTCTGATGAGTCAGGCTGAGAGGGAAACGCATAGAGGTTTCTTGACCCTTTGGACCTGATCTGGCTCATACCAGCGTGGGAAAGTTAATCATTATTGCACTCTCTGTTTTTTGCAATAACTATACCTTTACATTCTTAGCCGGATCCAAAATTTTCTTTGGATTCGGCTTTTTGTCTTCATTCAGCAGAAGACTCCTATCTTTGCGAGTGATGAGATGTATGCGGTTAAGATTCCTTATCAGTGGGTGCCCAAACACCTGCTGAATGAAGACAAGCCTCCGGCGGATGTCACGGATTTTAAAAGGAATGAATTGTGCGGGCACAATTCAAAAATCCGACGCAATTACGCCAAGGCGAAATTGATTTTTTGTTTGGGTGAGCTAGATTCGGTCCTTGTATAAATGGAAAAGGGAGCGAAGTAGTTTATGACAACAGTTAGCGATAAGAATATTACGATTATGTCAAGTTTTGATGGAAGTAAAAAAGTGTATGTAGAAGGATCTCGATCAGATATTTTAGTGCCAATGCGTGAAATTGCTTTAAGTCCGACGACAGGTAGCTTTGGTGAAGAGGAAAATGCGCCAGTACGTGTTTATGATACGAGTGGCCCGTACACAGATCCTGAGTATAAGGTGGATATTACGAAAGGATTGCCAGCTTTACGTAGTGCATGGATCAAAGAACGAGGTGACGTCGAAGAATACGAAGGTCGTACAATCAAGCCAGAAGATAATGGATTCCGCAAAGCTGATGATCCACGAATGAATGAAAATGTTTTTCCGGATTTATCTAGAAAGCCTTTACGTGCGAAGAAAGGTAAAAATGTAACACAGCTTCACTATGCACGAAAGGGAATTATTACTTCAGAGATGGAATTTGTAGCGATTCGCGAAAATATGGATCCTGAATTCGTGCGCTCAGAGATCGCGGCAGGGCGTGCAATTTTGCCCTCTAATATTAATCACCCTGAGGCCGAGCCAATGATTATTGGACGTAACTTCCACGTGAAAATTAACGCTAATATTGGAAATTCAGCAGTGTCATCCTCTATTGCGGAAGAGGTAGAAAAAATGACATGGGCGACACGTTGGGGTGCTGATAACATTATGGATTTGTCGACTGGTAAGCATATTCATACGACACGTGAATGGATTATTCGTAATGCCGCGGTGCCTGTAGGAACGGTGCCAATCTATCAAGCGCTAGAAAAAGTAAATGGTGTGGCAGAGGATTTAACGTGGGAGGTGTATCGTGATACGTTGATTGAGCAGGCCGAGCAAGGTGTTGATTACTTCACGATTCACGCAGGGGTTCTGCTACGCTATGTGCCATTAACGGCTAATCGTGTAACAGGCATAGTATCTCGAGGAGGCTCGATTATGGCACAGTGGTGTTTATATCACCATCAAGAAAGCTTCTTATATACACATTTTGAAGAAATCTGTGAAATTATGAAAACATATGATGTTGCCTTCTCTTTAGGTGATGGTTTACGTCCTGGTTCCATTGCAGATGCAAATGATGAGGCTCAGTTTGCGGAGCTGGAAACGCTAGGGGAATTAACGCAAATTGCCTGGAAGCATGATGTACAGGTGATGGTAGAAGGACCAGGGCATGTGCCAATGCATCTTATTAAAGAAAATATGGACAAGCAGTTAGAGGTGTGTAAGGAAGCTCCTTTCTATACTTTAGGGCCGCTAACAACAGATATCGCGCCTGGCTATGACCATATTACATCGGCTATTGGTGCTGCGATGATCGGTTGGTTTGGTACGGCAATGCTATGTTATGTGACGCCTAAAGAGCATCTCGGCTTACCAAATCGTGAGGATGTTCGTGTAGGGGTGATTACGTATAAAATTGCTGCACACGCGGCAGATTTAGCGAAAGGGCATCCTGGAGCACAGCAGCGTGACGATGCACTATCTAAGGCGCGCTTTGAATTCCGTTGGCGCGATCAATTCAACCTATCGCTAGATCCAGAGCGTGCAGTGGATTATCATGATGAAACATTGCCTGCAGAAGGGGCGAAAACTGCGCACTTTTGTTCAATGTGTGGACCTAAGTTTTGTAGTATGAGAATCTCACAGGATATTCGTAATTATGCAAAAGAAAAAGACTTAAATACGACTGAAGCGATCCACCAAGGTATGCAGGAAAAGGCAAAGGAATTTAAAAAGGCAGGCAGTCAAATTTATCAATAATTATTAAGCGGGCTTGTGTCTATCAAATTAGACACAAGCTTCATTTTGGTTCATCACCAAAAGTGGTGGCCCGACGCCCCGGGAAAGCGCCCAGTCGGAACGGAAATCAACCACACATTATGGTGATGAGCCCTCATTTTGTCATTAAAATAAAAAAAGCTCCATGCGAAGTTGCGCTTCACATGGAGAAAAAGTTGGATTTGGATATCAATAATAAGAATAAGTGGAAAATTAAACGTTAGTTGCTTGTTTTTCGTATGGGTTTGAAAGATCCATACCCTCTAATGAAAGACCCATAGCTTTCGCTACACCTTCACCATATGCTGGGTCAGCTAAATAACAGTGAAGGATATGACGACGTTTGATGAACTCTTCAACTGATGCCATATCATTAGCCGTATTTTCGAATAGGCGTTGTTGCTCTTCGGCAGTCATTAGGCGGAATAATTTACCCGGCTGCTCGAAGTAGTTGTTGTCATCTTCACGGAAGTCGTGGATGCCAGCGTTACCGTCAATACGTAATTCAGGCTCTTTATAGTCTAAATTATGCTCCCATTCACCATAGCTATTTGGTTCATAGCCTAAAGTTGAACCAAGATTGCCATCGAAACGCATAGCACCATCGCGGTGGAATGTACGGAATGGACATTTTGGTGCGTTTACTGGGAGCGCGTAGTGGTTCACACCTAAACGGTAGCGTTGTGCATCTGCATATGCAAAGATACGACCCTGTAACATTTTGTCTGGTGAGAAGCTAACACCAGGAATAATGTTAGATGGTGCAAATGCTGCTTGCTCAACTTCAGCAAAGTAGTTGTCCGGGTTTTTGTTTAACTCGAATTCGCCCACAGGAATTAATGGGAAGTCTTTTTTATACCATACCTTTGTTAAGTCGAATGGGTTATATGGTAATTCACGAGCTTGTTCCTCTGTCATTACTTGAATGTACGTTTTCCATTTAGGGAAATCGCCTTTTTCAATGGCCTCATATAGATCACGTTGTGAAGATTCACGGTCGTTACCGACTACCTCATTAGCCTCAGCACCTGTTAAGTTTTTAATGCCTTGATCTGTACGGAAGTGGAATTTCACCCATACGCGCTCGTTTTCAGCATTAATAAAACTATAAGCGTGAGAACCAAAACCATGCATATTGCGGTAACCAGACGGAATACCACGGTCAGACATAACAATTGTTACTTGGTGAAGTGCTTCTGGTAATGAAGTCCAAAAATCCCAGTTTGAATTAGCGTTCTTCATATTTGTACGTGGGTCACGTTTTACCACGTGGTTTAAATCTGTGAAGTGTAATGGATCACGGAAGAAGAATACAGGCGTGTTGTTACCAACTAAATCCCAGTTGCCATCTTCAGTATAGAACTTAAGGGCAAAGCCACGAATATCGCGCTCAGCGTCCGCTGCACCACGCTCACCCGCAACTGTGGAGAAGCGTGCAAACATTTCAGTTTTCTTCCCAATCTCTGAGAAGATTTTTGCTTTTGTATATTTAGTAATATCATGCGTTACAGTGAAAGTACCGAATGCACCTGAACCTTTGGCGTGCATACGACGTTCAGGAATAACTTCACGGTTGAAGTTTGCTAATTTTTCAACTAGCCATACATCCTGAAGTAATAGAGGGCCACGAGGACCTGCTGACATTGAATCGTGGTTGCTTACTACTGGAGCGCCACCTGCTGTTGTAAAACGACGGCTACGATCATTTTGGTTTGTCATATTAGTTTACCTCCTGAAGAAAAAATTGTGAGTCAAACTCTTCATCAATAACTATAACAAATATAAACTAGAATTTCTAGTAAATTATAATAATTATCGTTAAAGAATTTCTATATTTAGATACAGACTATAAATATATGCTAGATTTGAAGGGTTTATGAATAGTATTTGCCGCAAATTTAGCTTTTCAAAACATTTTCGAGAATTATTTAATAATAGCTTGTAGGGAATAGATGCTTAAATTAAAGTGAATTTCTTTGTTTATCTATTCTCATTGAAAATAAAATATGCTAATTGAAAAATCTTTACTACTTTTTAAGCTTTACGATAACGATTAGGAGTAATGCCGATGTGCTGTTTAAAAATTTTAATAAAATAATTCGGATCATCAAAACCATTTAAATAGGCAATTTCACTAATAACAAAATCCGTTTCTACAAGCATTTTTGTGGCATTTTGAATTCGCACTTGCTGTAGGTAACGTTTAAATGGCAAGCCTTGCTTCTTTGAAAAGATCGTACTTAAATAATTAGGGCTAATCCCCAATTTATGCGCAACGAAGGGTAAAGATAACTCGCTATCCTGAAATTGTTGATCGATAATTTCTATTGCTAGTTCTACATAGTCAGCTCGTTTCTCAGTACGTGCCTCCCGAGCTAATTCAATAAGTTTTTGTGTGAATGATATGATGCCATTTAGAATGGTATAAAATATAGGATGCTCAATAATCAAATGAAAAAGCTGACGATAATTTTGTTCAATGGCAGCTTTCTCATTTAATTTATACTTCAGCATAAAGCGTCGAATTTGCGCCAAAACACTCGTTAGATGAATACGTAAGTCATCTTGCTCGTAATAAATTCCTTCATTAGATAGTCGATATAAAAATGCTTTGACGGCTTCAAGATTCCCATCCTCTAAACTTCTTATAAGTAATTGCTGCTCCTCTGGTGTTAGCAAAGGATCAAGGGGCTGTGTCTCAAACTGTTTGCTCGCATAAAAAATGTGCCCATAGCCTTCGTAAAAGCTTTGATGCAGTGCACGCTTGGTTAAGGTATACATATTCTTCATGGTTGTAGGTTCCCTATCATAAATTCCAATATTTAAAGAGCTATTGTTTGTTAATCGCCATTCTTTCATTAGTGTACGAACATCCTTTTCTACGATTTTTAAATCTTCCGTTTGAAATAAGCAGACGATTCTATCTGATAAAGGATAAATCTTCATATGATAATAAATAGGCGTTTGCTGGAGCCAGTTGTACAGCTTATTAAATATTTCAGAATGCTCAGGCTCGATCATTGTGAAATGTATATTTGTCTCTATAGAACTAGTTTTACTACCTAAAAATAGTTGGTAGTAAAAAGATTCATCTGTAGCTTCTTGGTACACTTCTTGTGCCTTTGGTGTATGAAGAGAAATGGCGGTGAGTTTTTGTTTTAATACTTCTAAATCAATGGGCTTAACAAAAAGATGTGCGACTTGTAAATCAATTGCTTTCAATGCATTTTTAAATAATGGCTCTGTCGTCGTAGCTAGAATAGTCCCTGAATATTTTTGTAAAACACGATAAAGTGTAGTTAAACGATTATTTGAGAATAAGTCGATATTCAGCAGTATTACCTCAGGCTCAAATTGCTGGATACATTGAGGAGCCTCATCAATAGTTGTACATATTTCAATCGTTACATCTCCGGGAAAATACGTATGTAAAAACCAACGAATACCTGAAAGCTCAGTGGAATCTCGGTCAATTAATAACAACCTCATGACAATCATCCTTCCTTAAAATTATCTAGTTTCGTAAAAAAATACTATTATATTATTAAAAATAACAAAAAATCTGAAATAATTCATGTTTCCTCTTTTAAAATTCTCTATTTTCTGAAAAAAAGAGTTTGTACAATGAGATTAGAGTAATTGTTATTTATCTTCATTCAGCTTTTTGTAGCGAAAGCAACAAATCCTTTCTGCGCGAAAGCGAAGCGACAGCGGCAAATCTTTTCTGCGCGAAAGCAAAGCGACAGCACAATTACGCCAAGGCGAAATTAATTAAAGCATTTTTACATAGCTATAAAGGGAACAGGGGGATGTCATTATGAAGTCTATCATCGAGCTCGATGGCAGTACATTAACGAGACAGCAAATAGAGGGAATTGTAAAAGGTCGTTCTACGGTAGCGCTATCAGCTGAAAGTGTGGAGCGTGTACGTTTAAGTAGAGAACGAATTGAAAAGCGTTTAGCTGAGGGGCAAACAATTTATGGTGTGAATACAGGCTTTGGGAAGCTAAGTAATATAAAGATTGAAGAGGAAGACATTGAGCTTTTACAGTTGAATTTATTGCGCTCAGATGCAACAGGTGTTGGTGAACCGTTCCCAACAGATGTTGTACGTGCAATGATGGTTTTGCGTGCCAATGCTTTAGCGCGTGGTTTTTCAGGGATTCGCCTAGAAACAGTGCAGCTACTATTGGCTTTTATAAATAAGGGAATACATCCAATTGTACCGTCTCAAGGCTCGGTTGGAGCAAGTGGAGATTTAGCGCCGTTATCACATTTGGCTTTAGTGCTAGTAGGTGAAGGCAAGGCAGAGTTTAATGGAGAGATTGTGAGTGGCAGTAAGGCGTTACAGCAAGCTGGACTAACGCCTGTCCGACTTCAGGCTAAGGAAGGGCTAGCGCTTGTAAATGGTACCCAAGCAATGACGGGTATCGGGGTTTTAACAGTGAACGAGGCAGAGCGTATTGGGCTAGCGGCAGATATGGCAGCAAGTTTAACGCTTGAGTCACTGAAGGGTATTACTTCCGCATTTGATCCAGCGCTTTTGGCGGTAAGGCCACACCCGGAATTAGAGCTTGTTGGAGGACGAATCCGTAAGTGGCTTGATGGAAGTAAACGTGTGACAAAGCAAGGTGAAATCCGTATGCAGGATGCTTATTCACTACGTTGCATTCCACAAGTGCATGGTGCTTCATGGCAGTCATTTTTCTATGCTGAGGATCGCGTGCAAACTGAAATGAATGCAACGACAGATAATCCGATTGTTTTAGAAAATGGTGACGTATTGTCTGGTGGGCATTTCCACGGCCAACCAATTGCATTAGCAATGGACTTTTTAAAAGTCGGTGTATGTGAATGGGCTAATATTTCGGAGCGACGTACAGAACGTATGGTTAATCCCCAGCTTAATGAAGGTTTGCCACCATTTTTAGCGACAAATCCTGGTATTGAATGTGGACTAATGATTGCTCAATATACAGCGGCCTCTATCGTATCCGAAAACAAAGTATTGGCACATCCTTCAAGTGTAGATTCTATACCGACATCAGGTAACCAAGAGGATCATGTGAGCATGGGTACGACATCAGCTCGCCAAGTACGCCAGATCGTCCATAATGCCGCTCGTGTCATTGCGATAGAAATGATTTGTGCATCACAGGCGATTCATTTAGATAAGGCAGAAGAGCAATTATCTCCAACAACGCGAAAGTATTTAGAAAAAGTGCGTGAATTTTGCCCGCCACTGTTAGCGGATCAACCAATCGGCGATGAAATTGAAGCGCTTGCAAAGTATTTATTAACGAGTGATGTTCTATTGAATGAGTATATGTAAGCTTTAAGGCGATAACTTCCTAGAGAAAATCCAAAAAATCTTTCAACTTGTTCGGATGAACTGGGGATTTCTTTCAGAAAGAGCATTTCCATGGGGGGAATAGGATGGAATTTCAACAACAAGAGCTGAGGCAAGACTCGAATTTTCGAGTCTCCTCCGCTTTCAAGATGATTGCCTGTAGTTTAGTCGGAATATTTAGTTTTTTCATCTCGTTTGAATGGCAAAGCAAGAATACAATTTTAATTGATCACATTGTGAACTTTATTCGCGCCGAAGCACCACTGCTTGTAACTGCATACGTACTCATAATGCTTGTAGGTGGAGCGATTCATCCATTCCTTACTAAGAAATGGAATAAGTCGATAGTCAATATCGTGATGTCAATCTTTAAAGTGGGCGGTATGATTGCGGGGACTATGTTAATTTTCAATATAGCTCCTGCATGGTTAGCGGATGAAAGTATCGGCCCGTATTTGCTGGAGAAGCTTGTTAAGCCAGTGGGAATTCTAATTCCAATCGGGTCTTTGTTTTTGGCACTTCTAGTTAGCTATGGGCTGCTTGAATACATCGGTGTTTTAACACAGCCGTTTATGAAGCCTATTTTTAAAACACCGGGACGTTCAGCAGTGGATGCAGTGGCCTCATTTGTCGGCAGTTATTCGGTTGGCTTACTTTTAACGAACCGTGTTTATATGGAAGGTCGCTACACAGCGAAGGAAGCTGCGATTATTGCAACAGGTTTTTCGACTGTATCTGCAACGTTTATGGTTGTCATTGCAAGTACGCTTGATATTATGCAGCATTGGAATGCGTTTTTCTGGGTGTCGCTCGTTGTAACATTCGTGGTCACTGCGTTAACGGCGCGCATTTATCCACTTCGTTCCATGAAGGATGAATACTACAAGGGTACGACGCCGATGCCAGAAAAGATTGTTAAGAAGGACCGTTTTAAAGAAGCATGGCGTCAAGCGATGGATGCGGTTGAGCAAAATCCACCTTTATCTAAAATTTTATGGATGAATTTAAAGGATGGCTTCATCATGGCGATGGGGGTTATTCCGTCGATTCTATCAATTGGTCTGTTAGGCCTTGTACTGGCAACATACACACCAATTTTTGATTGGCTTGCGTATATTTTTGTCCCATTCACATATGTGTTACAAGTTCCAGAACCATATTTAGCAGCGAAAGCGCTGTCATTATCGTTAGCAGAAGTATTTTTACCAGCGCTTGTTGTCACACAAGCAACACTTGTAACGAAATTTATTGTGGCAGTTGTATCAATATCGGCAATTTTGTTCTTTTCAGCCGTTATTCCACTTATTTTATCATCTGAAATTCCATTGACATTGCGCCAAATTTTACTCATTTGGTTTGAGCGTGTCGTATTAACTTTAATCATCGTAACACCAATAGCATTTTTACTATTTTAAAGGAGCGTGTTTTTTTATGGTAGTCAAAACAAATATTCGTGCACCACGTGGGAATGAATTATCTTGTAAAGGTTGGACGCAAGAAGCTGCAATGCGTATGTTAATGAACAATCTAGATCCTGAAGTAGCAGAAAATCCAGATGAGCTAATCGTCTATGGTGGAATCGGTAAAGCGGCGCGTAATTGGGAGAGCTATGAGCAAATTATTGCGTCGTTAAAAGAATTAGAGAATGATGAAACACTTCTGATTCAATCGGGGAAACCAGTAGCTGTATTCCGTACGCATGAACATGCACCACGTGTATTAATTGCGAATTCTAATTTAGTGCCAGCATGGGCAAATTGGGAGCATTTTTATGAGTTAGAGGACCGCGATTTAATGATGTACGGTCAAATGACGGCTGGTAGCTGGATTTATATTGGCGCACAAGGCATTTTACAAGGAACATATTTATCATTCGTAGAGGCAGGCAAAAAAGTATTTGGCACGGCAGATTTACGTGGCAAATTCATCCTTACAGGTGGTATGGGTGGCATGAGTGGTGCACAGCCTTTAGCTGGGAAAATGGCTGGCGCTGTCATTTTAGTAGTCGAAGTGGATCGTGCTCGAATTGAACGTAAAATTAAAGAGGGCTACTGTGATTATCTTGTGGAGACAGTAGATGAAGCGATTGAATTAGTCAATAAACTACGTGACCAAAAAGAGCCTGCGTCGATTGGTCTTGTTGGCAACTGTGCAGACGTTAATCGTGAGCTGTTGAACCGAGGAATTACCCCTGATTTTGTAACTGACCAAACATCTGCCCATGATCCGATAAATGGCTATGTTCCAAATGGCATGACGTTTGAGGAAGCACTTGAACTGCGTAAAAGTGATGTAAAGACGTATGAGCGAAGAGCAAAAGAGACGATGGCTGAGCATGTTCGTACAATGCTTGACTTCCAACAAGCAGGTGCAGAAGTATTTGATTACGGTAATAATATTCGTGCTTATGCCAAAGAGATGGGTGTAACAAATGCCTTTGATTTCCCAGGTTTTGTTCCAGCGTATATTCGTCCGTTATTCTGTGAGGGTAAGGGTCCATTCCGTTGGGCTGCACTGTCAGGTAATCCTGAGGATATTTATAAAACAGATGCACTTGCAAAAGAAATGTTTGCTGAAGATGAAGGTCTAGTAAATTGGATTGATATGGCGCAAGAAATGGTGAAATGGCAGGGGTTACCGGCACGAATTTGCTGGTTAGGCTATGGCGATCGTCATCGTTTTGCATTGAAGGTTAATGAAATGGTTGCCAATGGTGAGCTATCAGCACCGATTGTCTTTGGTCGAGATCATCTAGACTCAGGCTCTGTTGCATCGCCAAATCGTGAAACAGAGGGTATGCTTGATGGCTCTGACGCAGTATCAGATTGGCCAATTCTAAATGCACTTGTTAATACAGCAAGTGGTGCTAGTTGGGTAAGTGTGCATCACGGTGGTGGTGTAGGTATGGGTTATTCTCAACATGCTGGTCAAGTGCTAGTAGCGGATGGTTCTGAGCAAGCTGCAGAGAAGATTGCACGAGTGTTAATTTCCGATCCAGGAATGGGTGTTGTGCGTCACGCAGATGCTGGCTATGAAATTGCCATTAATACAGCAAAGAACAAAGGTGTGCATATACCGATGCTAAAGGATGATGCTAAGTGACGATTTTAATCAAAAATGCCAATGAAGTGATAACGTTAAAAAGTGCCGTAGAAGGTCCTCGTACAAAAGAACAGATGCGTGACATTGCAATAGTGGAAAATTGTAGTGTGTTAATGGAGGGAAATAGCATTATTGCAGTTGGGCCAATTGCACAACTAGAAGCGGATTTCCCTGATCTTGTAAAGGTGGCTGAAGTTATTGACGCCTCAGGTAAGATTGTTATGCCGGGTCTCGTCGATTGTCATACGCATTTAGTTCATGGAGGTACACGTGAGCAGGAGTTTAATATGCGACTCAATGGTGCCACATACATGGAAATTATGAATGCGGGTGGCGGGATTCATGCCACAACAAAGCGTACACGAGAAACTAGCTTTGATGATTTATATAAAAAAACGATGAATCATTTAGATGTGTTTTTAAAGCATGGTGTCACAACGGTTGAGGCAAAATCAGGCTATGGCTTGGATTGGGAAACCGAAAAGAAACAGCTTGAGGTAGCTGGGAAATTGCAAGCCACACACGATATTGATGTCGTTAGTACCTTTATGGGGGCGCATGCTGTGCCACGTGACTATAAAGGACGTGAGGATGAATTTGTGGATATAGTCATTCACGACATGCTACCGAAAGTGGCAGAGCTAAACCTTGCAGAATTCAATGATGTATTTTGTGAAAAAGGTGTATTTACGCCAGAGCAATCACAACGCATTTTAGAAGCTGGAAAAGCGTTGGGGTTAACACCGAAAATTCATGCAGATGAAATTGAGCCTTATAAGGGAGCGGAGCTAGCTGCGGAAGTAGGGGCGATTTCGGCGGAGCATTTACTAGTAGCTTCTGATGAGGGTATACAAAAAATGGCTGAAGCTGGCACGATTGCCGTGTTGCTACCTGGCACAGCGTTCTTCTTACGTGCACCATTTGCAAGAGGACGCCTAATGATTGATGAAGGGGTACCTGTAGCTATATCAACTGACTTTAACCCCGGCTCATCCCCAACGATGAGTCTGCCCTTTATTATGAATTTAGCTTGTATGCATATGGGTATGACACTAGAGGAAGTGTTAACGGCGACAACTATTAATGCAGCGTATGCACTTAACCGTGGACATCAAATTGGCTCTCTTGAAGCGGGCAAACAAGCTGACGTCATTATATTGGATGTTGCCAATTACAAGCAGTTGCAATATTTCTACGGCATGAATCATACAAATACTGTAATTAAAAATGGTCGAGTTGTCGTACAGGATGGTATTCTTTTGACAAATCAATTAGTAAATTAAATATTAACAAGGCATAGATAGGGCAGAAATGCTTTATCTATGCCCTTTTTTAATTAAGATGTACTCCAATATGTACCTTCTATTTCCTTAAAAAATAAAAAAGAGTTGAAAATGTGAACTGGAAAAGTTATTATGTTATTAAATAGTAATTCGTGAATTGTGAATTACTAAAGGCGATTGAACAAATTATATACTTGGATACCCGCGCGTCCCGGGAGAATACCCGCGGAAGCGAAGCAAATACCTGCGCGTCCAGGGAAAATACCCGTGGAAGCGAAGCAAATACCCGCGCCCAACGAGGAGTCATTACGTTTCATATGCATCTTCATCATCAATAGTTGAAAACATTGTATCAAAGGAGTTTTATTAAATGACAAAATTTCGTTCACAAGAAGAAGTTCTTGCGAATTATGATTCTTCTAAATATCTAACACCTGATGGCTATACGTCAGATATCGCAATTTTTACAATAACATCTGAAAAAGTAGAGGAAAAAGCACCACCAATGATGACGCTTAAAATCATGTTGATTAAACGTGCTGATCAAGATAATGAAGGAAATCCAAATATCGAAGGTGGAAAATGGGCGCTTCCTGGCGGATTTGTAGATGCGACAAAAAGGGAAACCGCCTATATGGCTGCTAAAAGAGAATTGAAGGAGGAAACGAATGTAGATGGTCTACACGTTAAACACTTTGGTGTCTACGATGACATAGATCGTGATCCTCGGGGTTGGATGATTTCAAATGCTTTTTATGCCATTGTTCCGGAAGTGCACATCGACCAGCGTCAAGCTAATGATGATGCGGCAGAAGTAGAGCTATACGATATAAGCGAAGTGTTCAAACTCGAATTAGCCTTTGATCATCGAAAAATCATTTCTGACGCTTTGGAATTTATTAAGAAAGATATGGTACAAACAACAGTTGCTAAAAACTTTTTACCAGAAGAATTTACGTTATCAGAATTGCAAAGGGTTTTATTAACAGTGGGAAATGATCCACGTGTTTCAAATGATTCTGTGTTCTTTACAAAAGCACCTAAGTTGCCTTTTATTGAAAAAGTATTAGACGGAGAAGGAAAACCAAAGAAAACAAAAAGAAATTCATTTAGACCGTCGCAATTATATACTTATAATGACTTTGAAATCGTAGAGTCAATTTATCATTAGGAAAGCATCTGTCTTTCCTAATAAATTTTGAATATAGTAATTTGTAATTCGTTAATTATTAATTAAAAAGAAAATGGAGTGATGGAAATGCAAAAACGTGCATTGATTAATATTGATTATACAGAGGATTTTGTAGCGCCAGATGGAGCTTTAACTTGTGGAAAACCAGGGCAAGTATTGGAAATGGCAAATACACAATTAACAAAGGAATTTATCTTAAACGTCGATTTTGTAGTTTTTGCCATTGATGTTCATGAAAAAGAAGATAGCTATCACCCAGAAACAAAGCTTTTTCCTCCGCATAATATTCGAGATACAAAGGGGAGGGAACTATATGGTTCCTTAAAAGAATTATATGAAGAAAATAAAGATCTAGATCATGTCTACTACTTGGATAAAACAAGATATTCTGCTTTTGCAGGCACGGACTTAGAGATTAAATTGCGTGAAAGAGGAATTACTGAATTGCATTTAATAGGTGTATGCACGGATATCTGTGTTCTTCATACAGCAGTAGATGCCTATAATAAAGGATTTAACATTGTTATTCATAAAAATGCGATGGCGTCTTTTAATCAAGCGGGGCATGAATGGGCGTTAGGACATTTCGAACATTCTCTCGGAGCTACTATTATTTAAATGGAGGAAAAGGAAATGAAATATGCAGACGATAGCTTAATGTTGCACACGGACTTATATCAAATTAATATGGTCGAAACATACTGGAACGATGGTACTCAAAATCGAACAGCAGTTTTTGAATTGTACTTTCGACAACTTCCGTTCGGTAATGGATATGCGATATTCGCAGGTTTAAAAAAGATTATGGAGTTTATTAAAAACTTTGGTTTTTCTACTAGTGATATTCAATATTTACGTGAGGAAGGAAAATATTCAGAGGAATTTCTGAAATATCTTCAAAGTCTAAAATTTACAGGCACTATTTCTGCTATGGAGGAAGGTGAATTGGTATTTGCAAATGAACCCATTTTACGAATTGAGGCTCCATTAGCGGAAGCTCAACTAATTGAAACGCCTATATTAAATATCGTTAATTACCAAACTCTAATTGCAACGAAGGCTTCACGCATTAAACAAGTGATTGGAAAGGATATGGCGATGGAATTTGGCACTCGTCGCGCCCATGAATTTGATGCGGCTATTTGGGGAACTCGTGCAGCTTATATTGGTGGTTTTTCAGCTACTAGTAATGTAAGAGCTGGAAAATTATTTGGCATCCCTGTGTCAGGTACTCACGCACATGCCATGATACAGGTATATCGCGATGAATACACTGCATTTACAAAGTATGCAAGTACACATAAAGATTGTGTTTTCTTAGTCGATACGTATGATACGTTGCGTTCGGGTGTTCCTAATGCGATCCGGGTCGCAAAGGAGTTTGGAGATAAAATCAATTTTGTAGGAATTCGTTTGGATAGTGGAGACTTAGCGTATCTTTCAAAAAAAGCAAGAAAAATGCTAGATGCAGCTGGCTTCACTGAAGCGAAAATTATAGCATCCAATGATTTAGATGAATACACGATTATAAATTTAAAGTCACAAGAAGCTAAAATTGATACATGGGGAATCGGAACCAAGCTCATTACAGCCTTCGATCAAGCCGCTCTTGGTGGGGTCTACAAATTAGTATCTATTGAAGATGAAAATGGAAAAATGGTCGATACCATTAAAATCTCTGGAAATCCCGAAAAAGTAACTACTCCAGGCCGCAAACGTATCTACCGAATTATTAACAAAGGGAATGGTCATGCTGAAGGAGATTATATTGCATTAGACTATGAAAATCCTCAAGAGGAAGAACGCTTGAAAATGTTTCACCCTGTTCATACTTATATCAGCAAATTTGTTACGAATTTTACAGCAAAAGAATTACATCAAGATATTGTAGTAAATGGCTCTATCCTTTACAAGGAACCAACGCTTCAGGAAATTCAAGCATATGTAGAGGGGAATTTACATCTACTATGGAATGAGTACAAACGAACAATGAACCCTGAAGAGTATCCTGTTGATTTAAGCCAAGCTTGTTGGGATAACAAAATGACAAGAATTAAGGAAATTAAAGATAAAGTCACGAAGATGGTGAATGAGATAAATTAATAGGGAAGTAAAATGGAGGGATAGATAATGGCAAAAATAGGAATTTACGGATCATCCTTTGATCCAATTACAAATGTGCATCTTTGGACCGCAAGCACAGTCGCACATCGCTGTAAATTAGATAAAGTGATTTTTTTACCTTGCTCAAATAAACGCAAGGATAAGGATATCAAAACAGAGAATACTCATCGATGGAATATGCTACAGCTTGCTATTGCAAAGGATGAGCGTTTTATTGCAGATTCATATGAAATGGAGCAAGAGGGTTGGAATATTTACACGTATGACACGATGAAATATTTTAGAGAACAGCACCCGAATGATGAAATTCATTTTATTATGGGTGCCGATTTATTAGTTGATATTGGGGCAGGGTTGTGGAAAAAAGGAGATGCATTAGTAGCTGAAAATAAATTTATTGTGATGGCAAGGCATGGAATTGATATGTTATCAACGATTAGTCGTTCTCCAATTTTAAGGAATCATGATGATGGAAGATTTCATTTGATCGACAAAGGCTTAGCAATGGAAATTAGTTCTACCTATATCCGAGAAGAATTCGCAATGGGCGGCGAACCAAAATATTTACTGCCTGACGTTTGTTATGACTACATTAAAGAGCATGACCTTTATCAAAAATAATCTAGTATGGCCTACATGATAAAAGAGTGTGGTTTAATACCGCACTTATTTTTATTTGGCTCATCATCAAAAGGTGGGGATGCCATTTGTTAAATCGTATCGGATGTCCCCAAGAAAGCGCCTAGCCGGAACGGAAATCAACCTCACGTTATGGTGATGAGTTTTTTATTTCGAAAAGATGGTGAACTTTCTCATATATAGTTTTGGGTAAGATATAATAACTCTAAGAGATATAGCAAACATGCAAGTTGCTGTAATTACAAAAGGTTTTGTGTATCACCTTCAGTAAAGTGCAAGGACTAATGTTAGAAAGGAATTCTTGAATGTGCAGCTTACATTAACATTTCTTATTTTAGGAGCGACAATTTTTGCATTTGTGACTAATAAAGTACGAGCCGATCTCGTTGCGATTGTGTCACTTCTTGCTTTTGTCATTACAGATATTTTAACGCCAACAGAGGCGCTCGCTGGTTTTTCGAACTCTGTAGTTTTAATGATTGCGGGGTTATTTGTTGTGGGCGCAGGAATTTTGCGCACCGGACTTGCAGGGATGGCAGGGCGATTATTATTGAAATGGTCAGGTGATAGTGAGCTGAAATTATTTATACTATTGCTCATTATTGTAGGGGCTGTAGGTGCCTTTATGAGTAATACAGGTACAGTAGCTTTAATGATGCCTATCGTTGTTAGTATTGCCATCAGTATGAAGGAAAGTCCATCAAAATTCTTGCTACCACTTTCTTATGTTGCGAGTCTTTCAGGGCTTATGACATTAATAGCTTCACCAACAAATTTAATTGTGAGCCAGTTGTTGGTCGATCGTGGCTATAATAAGCTAGGATTTTTCGAAGTGACACCCATTGGAATTGTAGGAATGGTTGTTGGTATTACTTATTTAGTACTCGTGCGCAATATTCTTTTGCCAAATGAAAAAAATCGTACACAAACAAAAGCTGGCTATAAACTATCTCCAAAGAAAATTATAAAGCAATATGATTTAAACAATCGTTTGTTTAAAGTGTTTGTGCCAGAAGATTCAACTATTATAGACGCAACATTGGCAGAATTAAAGCTTCCGGCCAAATATACGCTATGTATGATGAAAATTCACCGACGATCACAAGAGGGTATTAATTTATTACCGATGACATATCAGGAAATGGCGGGTCCAACAAGTGTGATACACGCCAAAGATGAATTGTATGTCCAAGGTGAGGAAGAGAATATTCGTCGCTTTGTTTCGGATTATAGTCTAGAGATGCAGGAACTAGCTGAAGGAGAGGCGGATGAATTGGTATCGAAGCATCTTGGTATTGCCGAGGTATTATTAACGCCAAATTCTAGCTTTATTAATGAGACTGTCAGCACCCTAGGCTTCCGAGAAAAATATAATCTTAATATTATCGGCATTAATCGTAGAGGTGGCTATAAACTTCAAGATATGGTGACGCATAAATTGAAATTCGGGGATGCCATTTTAGTGCAGGGAGCATGGGATGAAATTCTATTGCTTGCAAGGGAAACGCAGGATGTTGTTGTTGTGGGTCAGCCGAAGGAGCATGCGAGTGTTGCGGCAGCAACGGGTAAAGCAGGTGTTGCTGGTGTCATTATGCTTTTAATGATTGTGTTAATGGCTTTTGAAATTTTCCCTGCTGTCATTTCCGTTATGATTGGTGCCGTACTGATGATATTAACGGGCTGTTTGCGTAATATGGAAGATGCATACAGCAATATGAATTTTGAAAGTATTGTGCTTGTAGCTGCAATGCTTCCAATGGCAACTGCTTTGGAGAAAACAGGCGGTATGGTCATTTTATCAAATGGTATCATTAACGCACTAGGAGATTATGGACCATATGGGGTACTGATTGGTGTATATATTTTAACAGCTGTTTTTGGACAATTTATTAGTAATACGGCCACTGCTGTATTGTTTGCGCCGATCGCTATGAGTGCTGCGATTGCAATGGAAGCAAGTCCAACGACATTTATGATTTCTGTTGCTGTAGCAGCAAGTATGGCGTTTGTCACACCGATAGCTTCCCCAACAAATGCACTTGTGATGACAGCTGGTGGTTATAAATTTATGGACTTTGTGAAGATCGGAATTCCACTACAGATTATTATGTTCATCGTTATGATGCTAGCAATTCCATTTTTCTTCCCATTTTAAAAACTCGGTTACTCTGTAAAATTAAAGACAAGTGAATGTATTATAAAACAGTAATATCAAGAGGTTGTCTTTAATGTCACACATTATATTAAATTAATTAGTACATCACTCATATATAGTGGTGTACTATTTTTATTTTTTAGACCTCTAAATAAATTCATCTGCTACCACTACTAACCTTATAAAGGGAATATTCACAAATATTAAGTATCGCGATAAAGTAGAAACGTACATTCTGTTTTTAGGCAATGACTTGAAAGAATATAAAGTAAAAGAAGTGGCTGATTTATTAGATAAACACGAAGAAACTATTAAATGTTGGATACGGTCAGGAAAGTCCCCTAAAGCGTACAGAAATAGTGATAAAGAAGGTTGGAGAGTTATTGAATCTGGCGTATCAAGTAGTTACCCTTACTCTTCCTTCTGAAGAGATGTTATCAATCCTATCCGTCGTGGTAATAAAACGAACCTTAGAAATGTGAAGACTCCTGATGGGTTCATCAAAAAAGCAATACGTGAAAATTAAGTCCGATTTCAACTCCTTTCGAAGACATTAGGCAAAATGAGAGTATGACATATCACGAAAATGTTAGAAAACCCCGAATATAAACAACAAGCGAGAATCTACCATCCCTGTTAATAACGGGTTGAAAACAGATTAAATTCATAAAGTAAGGTGATTAAATATGTGTGCTAAATATTATTACCGATATTGTCCAGAAGGAACCGAAAGTCGTTATGAATTATTGGTTTTTTATAAAGACGGACCTTTTCTACCTTTAACAGACTATTACCACGATTGTATAGGGAGGAATGACAAAAGTACGGCTAATAGCTATTTGAACAACCTTATTCCATTTTTCAATTGGTTGGACGAATATAGCAACTATCAAGGAAAAAGGGTTCAATGGGATGACAAGCCGGAAGTCATATGAGTAGTTGTGGAAGATTATCTGATGAATGAAATGTATTGTAAAGTTAGAGAAAAAGATGCCTTTTGGTTCGTTAACAAAACAAACAAAAGCATTAAAACAGTAAGTCGTTTTCTTTCAGCATTAAGATCATTCTATAAATCTCTGATTAGATTAAAAAAATACAAGTTTGCTAATCCTATGATAGATTAGATTCTTATGCCATTTTAAATGAACATAAAAACGAAGGTGTAAGGAAGGACATGCCCCGTATGCCCTCTGGAGCAGGAACGGAAGAACCTAATTCAAGCAGAAGATTAACAGATTCTTATTTTAAGCTAATAAATGATGAATGGCAGCCTGAAATTATTGGCGATAAATTCCTCCCTTTCGAAGTTTATAAAGCAGGCAAAAAGGTGAATTGGTCGCTCACTGAAACGCATATGTATGAATATTTTAAGGGGACTATCTTTGTAAATCATTCAGATGACCAGAGAAGTAAGTTTTTAAGATATTATAAAAGCTGCTCTTACAATGCGGAGAAATGGATTAAAACAAAGTTGTCGGAAGAGAATCAAGAATATTTTGAACAATTCGCTTTGCCACTACCTACTTACGATTCAAGAGATTTCGGATTCACGAAAGCAGCGAGAGAGCAAGCTCGAAACACCCGTAAGAGTGAAACGGATGCCATCGTGGATTTCCTACCTCAAATTCGAGCCGAAGGACATTTTCGTTGGAATCAAATATGCCGATTACGAAAGAGGTATCTAAAGGCGTGTGAAGAAGTAAAAAATAATGATTTAGAACTTCCTTTCAATTTTGAATACAATGAGCCTGAAAGGATTGGAGAACGCTTCTTTTTTCGCCTTTGGGACAGACCATCTTTTTTATCGCATCATGAGGATCAATTTAGTCAGAGGGCTATCAAAATAGCGAATAGCCGTACTTTAACATATTCGCAACTCACCGATCTTTAAGTAAAGCACCCCGTTAGTGAAAATAATTATAATTTTACTGTCCAAATTTTATAGATGATTTGACCATTTATTTCTGTTTTTCCTGTACAGACACCGATTTGCAAATTGTTATAAACAGCCCATTGAGGAAAAAGGGATGCTAAATATTTAATTACCTTTTCATCAGGTGTTGCATATCCTACATTATTTTTATCACTTAAATAGGCAACAAAATCTGGATATAATGCTTCTGTCCATTCTTTAACTTCAAACTCCGAATCAAAAATACGGTTATCCTCTTTATAGCTTCCATTTATCCATTTAACATTCTCCATTGAATCCACCTCATTTCCAAGTTTCTCTACAATTATTGCTATACTATTATGCTAACCTGCACCTTTAGTTCAATAAGAAAAAAGGCTTCACTCCTTCTTGAAGTAAAGCACTCCGTTAGTTTAAGTACATAACTTCACAATCTGCTGGTCAAACGATGCCTAAATTATGTATTAAAAAGCAATCAACGTTGTTCGTGTATCGTTTTCATCTGTAATATACTCAATATTTGTGTAACCAGCAGTTACTGCCTTAGAGAATAAATGCTTAACGGTTACTTGGTCTTTGGAATAGATTGTTACATAGGAGGAATCGACCAATAGGAGTACAAATGTACATTCACTTTCAATAAATTCTTGATAAGTTGCAATCTCTCTCACATCTGACTTTTTCGGAAATCCTTTTAAATCAACAAATATAAGATAATAATCTTCTCTTGAAATTTCCTTATATAGTCCTTCCTCATTTAACACGCTGATATTTGGAAATAGGGGGTCCCCTAATGTATTATTTTCAATAAAATATGATTCTCCACCACCGATTTTCCAAGTTAATCCTTTTAAATTGATGCCATCTAATATCTCTAACAAATATTTCCCGTAAGCGTTTGGAATTTCAAAAGATATACCTCTCACTCGTAATCCCCATTTCTCTTTTTTTAATTAACCTGCCCCGTTAGTTGAAGAAGAAAAAGATGGATCGCTGTGGAATCCCATCTTTAAGTAAAGCACTCCGTTAGTTTAAGTGAAAACCTTCACAATTTTTTTTGCTTTAACAAAATCTAATCCCTTTATGTGTAGAGGCATATCAAAAAGACGCCTCCTTACTAAAGAAAAGCGCCCGTATTGAAGAAGCACCCCCTCTTTTATTACATATTATCCTTCGTTTAGTCCTTTTCATCCTTAACAAAGAAATTAATCTCCTTTAAGTGCTCATATATGTGCAGCGTATCTAATTTGGATAAAATATTCCGAGTTTTAATTCAACTATTTTTATGCTAATACCATTGACTCTTACCAGAGTCTAGTCTTATTATATTTATATTGACTCGATTTATTACAAATAGTCATCAAAGGAGAAGAACGTATGCCTAAGATCATAAGTGAGCAGGAGAAGGAGCATATCAAAAATGCAATGTATATCAAAGGAATAGAGCTCATTCGTAAGAAAGGCATGAAGCGAGTTACGGTTGACGATATTACAGCAGCTGTGCAAATAGCCAAAGGTTCCTTCTATACCTATTATCCTTCAAAGGAAGAATATCTCTACCACATTATGAAGCAAAATGAGCAAGCTTTACTTGACCGAGTTCTTGAAATCGGAGCTAGCTCGGGACATTTTAAGGACAAGATTACGCATGCACTTCATGAAATTTACTTGGCGCCAGATAGTCTTGCACTCTATGTTCAGCCATCGGACCTAGAATATTTGCTGCGCAAGCTTCCAGATCCTATTAACAAAAAGGAACAGGATAAATCCAAAACTAATTTTCAAAGTACAATGAGTGGCTTGGGAATAGAGGATGCTCAATGTGATTATAGCGTACTTGCGAATTTAATGGATGGCTTACATTTTATCGCCTCAAATCAAAACCAATACGGTGAACAAGGAAGGACACAAGCATTAAGCATTCTTGTAGAAGCAATTGCGGAATATCTAAGCAAGTGCAAGCAAAATTCAACCAAAAATAACTAGAGGAGGCATTCATATGAATCAATCTTTGATTATTTTCATAGCGGCTATTGCCTGCATCAGTATGGCGATTTATTGGTTTCTCTATACAAAGAAGCGTGCAACAGCTTGTCATATCCTTACACCAAACGGAATAGATGAGGGCGAGTATGTGACGATCGGTGGAATCCAGCAGTTTTTATATCATCGTGGTGAAAATAGGGATCACCCTGTCCTCTTATTCCTGCATGGAGGTCCTGGCAGTCCGATGCTTCCTTTTGCCCAAGACTTTCAGTTTCCTTGGGAAGATAAAGTAACCGTTGTCCACTGGGAACAACGAAACAGCGGTAAAACCTTCTTTGCGAATGATCCACAGAAAGTCACGCCGACAACAACGATTGAACAAGCGTTACAGGATACATATGAAGTTGTGAGCTATTTACAAAAGAAATATAACCAAGAGCGAATCCTTCTACTTGGTCATTCATGGGGTTCTATCTTAGGTAGTCTATTCACCATACAATATCCGCAGATGGTTCAAGCCTATATTGGAGTTGGACAAGTTGTAAATATGTTTGAAAACGAACGAATTGGCTATGAGAAAGCATTGGAATGCAGCAGACAAGTAAAAAATCAGAAAGATATTAGCACCTTACAGGCTTTAAGTCCGTATCCCGAGCGCCATTTTAGTGATGCCATGGTCAAGAAGCTTATGAAACTTCGTAAGTTGCAAGGTAAGTATAAGCTTGCGATGCAACCATCACTTCAACTAGTTATGAGCGTACTATGTTCTCCCTTTTATTCGCTCAAAGATATTAAATACATGTTAATGAGCGATGTACTAGAAATAAAACAGCGTGCTATTTTGGAATTTTTGTTTAAGTCCTATGATCTGAACATGGTAACTTCAGACTATCAAGTTCCAGTATTCTATATCCATGGCGAGGATGACTGGCAAACTCCTTATTCTCTCGCTCGCACATACTTTGATCAACTCAAGGCGCCAATGAAACAATTTTACTCCATACCAAATGCTGGACATGCGACGATGCTTGATCAGAAGGAGCTATTCAACGAAGCTTTATTCGACATTATCGATCAAATCAAACATTAATTACCAAAGCCATTCCATCATAGCACCATGATGGAATGGGACTCGAATATCTCAACCAAGTCAGTATGCACAGGCTCCACAATATATGTCAAATGCTCTTATACAACTAAATGACCCGATTGTTAAAAAAAGCCAATGACTATTGTTCAACTAGACTGCCCCGTTAGTTGAAAAGCAACAATCTTTTAGAAAACAACCTATATCTTTTATTGCTTAGAAGTTTAAGAAATAGGCTTTAATGGACAATTAATAATTGATATAAGCTCCTATTAAATTACTGCAACATTAGATTGATTTAATTGTTGTAGTAAATAGAATTATCTGTGGTAAAAAAGAGGATAGATAGAGCGAATTCATTTTAGCTCTCCTATCCTTTTAATTTCTATACATATAATGTGTGACATTAAATAAGAATTCACTATTTAAAATAGCTTCAGCTTATAACTTGACTTTTAATAAAATTCTATACCGAGTTTTTTTGTTTGAATTTTTTTTGTGAAAAACAATTTTTTAATAGAGATTATGATAAGATTATATTTTAGATAACAATTAAACATTAAATTAGCTTCAGACTTGTGAGTCTAATATTAAATTATTTTCTTAATCATTATAATAGGAAGTTTCTCAATGAAGTAAAAAACTAAAAACTTTTTTCAGAAAAAATGTTGACCTTTTTAAAATAAGAGTGTAGTATTATACAAGTCGCTAAGACATCTACTGAAAAACAATTAAATTAAATAAAATTAGTTGTTGACATAGAATGTGCGACATGATATTATATAAGAGTTGCTGCTGAAAAAACAGCGACGAAATGAACCTTGAAAACTGAACAAGCAAAACGTAATCAATAAAGTTTTTAAGTAGCTAACCTTGAGTTGGTGAACGAAACAAAATTTTGGACATCAAACATGATGCCAGCAAAACAATTTGAGCTAATCAAATTTCTTTTTATGGAGAGTTTGATCCTGGCTCAGGACGAACGCTGGCGGCGTGCCTAATACATGCAAGTCGAGCGAACAGAGAAGGAGCTTGCTCCTTTGACGTTAGCGGCGGACGGGTGAGTAACACGTGGGCAACCTACCTTATAGTTTGGGATAACTCCGGGAAACCGGGGCTAATACCGAATAATCTGTTTCACCTCATGGTGAAATACTGAAAGACGGCATCTCGCTGTCGCTATAAGATGGGCCCGCGGCGCATTAGCTAGTTGGTGAGGTAACGGCTCACCAAGGCAACGATGCGTAGCCGACCTGAGAGGGTGATCGGCCACACTGGGACTGAGACACGGCCCAGACTCCTACGGGAGGCAGCAGTAGGGAATCTTCCACAATGGGCGAAAGCCTGATGGAGCAACGCCGCGTGAGTGAAGAAGGTTTTCGGATCGTAAAAACTCTGTTGTAAGGGAAGAACAAGTACAGTAGTAACTGGCTGTACCTTGACGGTACCTTATTAGAAAGCCACGGCTAACTACGTGCCAGCAGCCGCGGTAATACGTAGGTGGCAAGCGTTGTCCGGAATTATTGGGCGTAAAGCGCGCGCAGGCGGTCCTTTAAGTCTGATGTGAAAGCCCACGGCTCAACCGTGGAGGGTCATTGGAAACTGGGGGACTTGAGTGCAGAAGAGGA
This sequence comes from Lysinibacillus agricola, assembly GCF_016638705.1. GTDB lineage: Bacteria > Bacillota > Bacilli > Bacillales_A > Planococcaceae > Lysinibacillus > Lysinibacillus agricola. The sequence continues at coordinate 252,508 of NZ_CP067341.1, forward strand.
AAGTGGAATTCCAAGTGTAGCGGTGAAATGCGTAGAGATTTGGAGGAACACCAGTGGCGAAGGCGACTTTCTGGTCTGTAACTGACGCTGAGGCGCGAAAGCGTGGGGAGCAAACAGGATTAGATACCCTGGTAGTCCACGCCGTAAACGATGAGTGCTAAGTGTTAGGGGTTTCCGCCCCTTAGTGCTGCAGCTAACGCATTAAGCACTCCGCCTGGGGAGTACGGTCGCAAGACTGAAACTCAAAGGAATTGACGGGGGCCCGCACAGCGGTGGAGCATGTGGTTTAATTCGAAGCAACGCGAAGAACCTTACCAGGTCTTGACATCCCGTTGACCACTGTAGAGATATAGTTTTTCCCTTCGGGGACAACGGTGACAGGTGGTGCATGGTTGTCGTCAGCTCGTGTCGTGAGATGTTGGGTTAAGTCCCGCAACGAGCGCAACCCTTGATCTTAGTTGCCATCATTTAGTTGGGCACTCTAAGGTGACTGCCGGTGACAAACCGGAGGAAGGTGGGGATGACGTCAAATCATCATGCCCCTTATGACCTGGGCTACACACGTGCTACAATGGACGATACAAACGGTTGCCAACTCGCGAGAGGGAGCTAATCCGATAAAGTCGTTCTCAGTTCGGATTGTAGGCTGCAACTCGCCTACATGAAGCCGGAATCGCTAGTAATCGCGGATCAGCATGCCGCGGTGAATACGTTCCCGGGCCTTGTACACACCGCCCGTCACACCACGAGAGTTTGTAACACCCGAAGTCGGTGGGGTAACCTTTTGGAGCCAGCCGCCGAAGGTGGGATAGATGATTGGGGTGAAGTCGTAACAAGGTAGCCGTATCGGAAGGTGCGGCTGGATCACCTCCTTTCTAAGGATATTTTCGGAATACAAACCTAGGGTTTGTAAGATTACGTTTTGCGTTCAGTTTTGAAGGTTCATTCTTCCGAATGAAATACTTCAAAACTTGTTCTTTGAAAACTGGATAAAACGACATTGAAATTGTAACAAACACATTTTTATTTTTTTAAGTTTTTTTATAGGCTTAATAACTTGGTTAAGTTATTAAGGGCGCACGGCGAATGCCTTGGCACTAGGAGCCGAAGAAGGACGGCACTAACACCGATATGCTTCGGGGAGCTGTAAGTGAGCTTTGATCCGGAGATTTCCGAATGGGGGAACCCACTACGTTTAATCGCGTAGTATCTTGACGTGAATTCATAGCGTCTTGAAGGCAGACCCAGGGAACTGAAACATCTAAGTACCTGGAGGAAGAGAAAGAAAAAAATCGATTCCCTGAGTAGCGGCGAGCGAAACGGGAAGAGCCCAAACCAAGAGGCTTGCCTCTTGGGGTTGTAGGACACTCTATACGGAGTTACAAAAGAACGAGTTAGATGAAGCGACTTGGAAAGGTCCGCCAGAGCAGGTAAAAGCCCTGTAGTCGAAAGTTCGTTCTCTCCAGAGTGGATCCTGAGTACGGCGGAACACGTGAAATTCCGTCGGAATCCGGGAGGACCATCTCCCAAGGCTAAATACTACCTAGTGACCGATAGTGAACCAGTACCGTGAGGGAAAGGTGAAAAGCACCCCGGAAGGGGAGTGAAAGAGATCCTGAAACCGTGTGCCTACAAGTAGTTAGAGCCCGTTAATGGGTGATAGCGTGCCTTTTGTAGAATGAACCGGCGAGTTACGATTACGTGCGAGGTTAAGCTTTAGAAGGCGGAGCCGCAGCGAAAGCGAGTCTGAATAGGGCGAAATAGTACGTGGTCGTAGACCCGAAACCAGGTGATCTACCCATGTCCAGGGTGAAGGTGAGGTAACACTTACTGGAGGCCCGAACCCACGCACGTTGAAAAGTGCGGGGATGAGGTGTGGGTAGCGGAGAAATTCCAATCGAACCTGGAGATAGCTGGTTCTCTCCGAAATAGCTTTAGGGCTAGCCTCGTGATGAGAATACTGGAGGTAGAGCACTGTTTGGACTAGGGGGCCATCCCGGTTTACCGAATTCAGACAAACTCCGAATGCCAGATATTTATACACGGGAGTCAGACTGCGAGTGATAAGATCCGTAGTCAAAAGGGAAACAGCCCAGACCACCAGCTAAGGTCCCAAAGTAATCGTTAAGTGGAAAAGGATGTGGCGTTGCACAGACAACCAGGATGTTGGCTTAGAAGCAGCCATCATTTAAAGAGTGCGTAATAGCTCACTGGTCGAGTGACGCTGCGCCGAAAAATGTATCGGGGCTAAACGATTCACCGAAGCTGTGGATTGACATCTATGATGTCAGTGGTAGGAGAGCGTTCTAAGTGCGTTGAAGTCAGACCGGAAGGACTGGTGGAGCGCTTAGAAGTGAGAATGCCGGTATGAGTAGCGAAAGACGGGTGAGAATCCCGTCCACCGTATGACTAAGGTTTCCTGAGGAAGGCTCGTCCGCTCAGGGTTAGTCGGGACCTAAGCCGAGGCCGATAGGCGTAGGCGATGGACAACAGGTTGATATTCCTGTACCACCTCCTCACCGTTTGAGAAATGGGGGACGCAGTAGGATAGAGTAAGCGCGCTGTTGGTTATGCGCGTCCAAGCAGTAAGGCGTGTGTGTAGGCAAATCCGCACACTGTAACGTTGAGCTGTGATGGCGAGTCCGTATGGACGAAGTTCCTGATTTCACACTGCCAAGAAAAAGCCTCTATCGAGGTGAGAGGTGCCCGTACCGCAAACCGACACAGGTAGTCGAGGAGAGAATCCTAAGGTGTGCGAGAGAACTCTCGTTAAGGAACTCGGCAAAATGACCCCTGTAACTTCGGGAGAAGGGGTGCTCTTGAGCGTGCAAGCGCATGAGAGCCGCAGTGAATAGGCCCAGGCGACTGTTTAGCAAAAACACAGGTCTCTGCAAAACCGTAAGGTGACGTATAGGGGCTGACGCCTGCCCGGTGCTGGAAGGTTAAGAGGAGTGGTTAGCGCAAGCGAAGCTGCGAGTGAAGCCCCAGTAAACGGCGGCCGTAACTATAACGGTCCTAAGGTAGCGAAATTCCTTGTCGGGTAAGTTCCGACCCGCACGAAAGGCGTAACGATCTGGGCACTGTCTCAACGAGAGACTCGGTGAAATTATAGTACCTGTGAAGATGCAGGTTACCCGCGACAGGACGGAAAGACCCCGTGGAGCTTTTACTGTAGCCTGATATTGAATTTTTGGTACAACTTGTACAGGATAGGTAGGAGCCAGAGATCTCGGAGCGCCAGCTTCGAAGGAGGCGTCGGTGGGATACTACCCTGGTTGTATTGAAATTCTAACCCATGCCCTTTAGCGGGGCAGGGAGACAGTGTCAGGCGGACAGTTTGACTGGGGCGGTCGCCTCCTAAAAGGTAACGGAGGCGCCCAAAGGTTCCCTCAGAATGGTTGGAAATCATTCGTAGAGTGTAAAGGCACAAGGGAGCTTGACTGCGAGACCTACAAGTCGAGCAGGGTCGAAAGACGGGCTTAGTGATCCGGTGGTTCCGCATGGAAGGGCCATCGCTCAACGGATAAAAAGCTACCCCGGGGATAACAGGCTTATCTCCCCCAAGAGTCCACATCGACGGGGAGGTTTGGCACCTCGATGTCGGCTCATCGCATCCTGGGGCTGTAGTCGGTCCCAAGGGTTGGGCTGTTCGCCCATTAAAGCGGTACGCGAGCTGGGTTCAGAACGTCGTGAGACAGTTCGGTCCCTATCCGTCGTGGGCGTAGGAAATTTGAGAGGAGCTGTCCTTAGTACGAGAGGACCGGGATGGACACACCGCTGGTGTACCAGTTGTCTTGCCAAAGGCATCGCTGGGTAGCTATGTGTGGACGGGATAAGTGCTGAAAGCATCTAAGCATGAAGCCCCCCTCAAGATGAGATTTCCCATTACGCAAGTAAGTAAGATCCCTCAAAGACGATGAGGTAGATAGGTTCGAGGTGGAAGTGTGGTGACACATGGAGCTGACGAATACTAATCGATCGAGGACTTAACCAAAAATGTTTGAAACAATCAATGAGCGTTTATCCAGTTTTGAGAGAATAAGTTCTTTCAACTGAATAAGTGAAGTGATGATGGCAAAGAGGTCACACCCGTTCCCATACCGAACACGGAAGTTAAGCTCTTTAGCGCCGATGGTAGTTGGGGGCTTCCCCCTGTGAGAGTAGGATGTCGCTTCGCTTATTTTCTATGTGGAGGATTAGCTCAGCTGGGAGAGCATCTGCCTTACAAGCAGAGGGTCGGCGGTTCGAGCCCGTCATCCTCCACCATTATTAAAATAAATTACCTTATTATCGCGGGGTGGAGCAGTGGTAGCTCGTCGGGCTCATAACCCGAAGGTCGTTGGTTCAAATCCGGCCCCCGCAACCAAAATGGTCCCGTGGTGTAGCGGTTAACATGCCTGCCTGTCACGCAGGAGATCGCCGGTTCGATCCCGGTCGGGACCGTCTTTTTTTTTTGCCGGTGTAGCTCAGTTGGTAGAGCAACTGACTTGTAATCAGTAGGTCGTGGGTTCGACTCCTATCGCCGGCATCATCCCATGGAGGGGTAGCGAAGAGGCTAAACGCGGCGGACTGTAAATCCGCTCCTTAGGGTTCGGCGGTTCGAATCCGTCCCCCTCCACCATTTTAGGGGCATAGTTCAACGGTAGAATAGAGGTCTCCAAAACCTTTGGTGTGGGTTCGATTCCTACTGCCCCTGCCAGGTTTCTAGGTACTCGTTATCAAACACTGCTGTGATTACATATAGTGGCGATTGTGGCGAAGTGGTTAACGCACCGGATTGTGGTTCAGGCATTCGTGGGTTCGATTCCCATCAGTCGCCCCATTTATTATTGGGGTATAGCCAAGCGGTAAGGCAACGGATTTTGATTCCGTCATGCCTAGGTTCGAATCCTAGTACCCCAGCCATTCATTTCTTAGTTTGAGCCATTAGCTCAGTTGGTAGAGCATCTGACTTTTAATCAGAGGGTCGAAGGTTCGAGTCCTTCATGGCTCATCAAGTTTTTATAAAAAAATATGCGCCCGTAGCTCAATTGGATAGAGCGTCTGACTACGGATCAGAAGGTTATGGGTTCGACTCCTGTCGGGCGCGCCAAAAAACCTAATTGTATCGGAATGTAGCTCAGCTTGGTAGAGCACTTGGTTTGGGACCAAGGGGTCGTAGGTTCGAATCCTGTCATTCCGATCATCTTTCCTAAATGTTGGGATCTTAGCTCAACAGATTCACCGTTTATTAATATTTTGGAGGTATACCCAAGTCTGGCTGAAGGGATCGGTCTTGAAAACCGACAGGCGGGTAACACCGCGCGGGGGTTCGAATCCCTCTACCTCCTCCATTTCCGGGTCAGTAGCTCAGTTGGTAGAGCATTAGATTGAAGCTCTAAGTGTCGGCGGTTCGATTCCGTCCTGACCCACCATATGCGGGTGTAGTTTAATGGTAAAACCTCAGCCTTCCAAGCTGATGTCGTGAGTTCGATTCTCATCACCCGCTCCAAATAATGGGCCTATAGCTCAGCTGGTTAGAGCGCACGCCTGATAAGCGTGAGGTCGATGGTTCGAGTCCATTTAGGCCCACCATTATTCCGAAGTAGCTCAGTTGGTAGTAGCACCTGACTGTTAATCAGGTTGTCGCAGGTTCGAGTCCTGCCTTCGGAGCCACGGCCCGTTGGTCAAGTGGTTAAGACACCGCCCTTTCACGGCGGTAACACGGGTTCGAATCCCGTACGGGTCATCAAGCATGTTGCACATTTGTGCAACATGCTTTTTTTATGCCAACTATAATGATAAATAAAGATCACCATTCGTTAAGGAAATTTTATTTCTAATGCACACGCAATAACGTCTAATCCTAAATACTGAGAAGAGATTAATAATGATAAACAAAATTGCAAATGTAACTGAAGTCTTCTCATGTATTACCTACTTCTACATAAAAAAACGTTATAATAGCGAACCCATGCTTAACAGTTTTTCCTTTGTAATTCCTCAGTATATTTATAATGGCTACTGATATGTATCTTTTCCTTAATCCATAAATAACTTTAGTTTTAGAGAAATAGAAGAAATGATATGAAATATTGAACAAAGTATTTCATATATGAAAGATGTATGTTTTCTAGCAGATTTTTTCGTGGTGATTATAGTTCCATTACTCTAATATGAGGGTAGATGGAGGAATTCGACATGAATTTACATGAGATACAGCGGTTTTTAGAACTTTATCAAATGGAACAAAATGAGTCTAAAGCATGGCTAGAAAATAAATTACAGCAAATTAAAGCAGCAGGAAAATATATACCGACAACAGAAGAATTAACCTTTGGTGCACGAGTGGCATGGCGCAATAGTAATAAGTGCATTGGCCGCTTATTTTGGCAGTCGCTACATGTTGTAGATGCCCGCGATATTTCAAATGAAGAGGATATCTTCAATGCTTTGCTTGAGCATATTCAATATGCAACAAATGACGGAAAAATCCGCCCAACAATAACCGTTTTTGCACCAGGGCGAGTTCGTATTTGGAATCATCAGCTAATCCGTTATGCAGGCTATGAAATGGACTCAGGAATCGTTGGGGATCCACATTCCGTAGAGTTTACAAAAATATGTGAATCCCTTGGCTGGCAAGGCGAGAAAACAGCATTTGATGTGCTTCCGCTTGTTATACAGATAGATGGAAGGGATCCGCAAGCGTTTACAATCCCTGATGAATATGTACTCGAGGTACCGATTCGTCATCCTGAATCTTCTCAAGTCGAAAAGCTAGGATCTAAATGGTATGCAGTGCCAATTATTTCGAGCATGCGCTTCCAAATGGCAGGTATCGATTTTCAGGCAGCCCCATTTAATGGTTGGTATATGGGCACTGAAATCGGGGCACGTAATTTAGCAGATCACGATCGTTATAATATGCTGCCCGCTATAGCAGAAATTTTTAATCTCGATACAACAAAACAGGCTTCACTATGGCGTGATCGTGCATTAGTTGAGCTGAATATTGCAGTTCTCCATTCCTTTAAAGAAGACGGTGTGAGCATTGTAGATCATCATACCGCAGCTCAGCAATTTAAATTATTTGAGGAAGCTGAAACAGCAGCAGAGCGTGAGCTTACAGGCAATTGGACGTGGCTGATTCCACCTCTTTCACCAGCTACGACTCATATTTTCCATAAGCCTTATGTTAATCTTTACAATACACCGAATTATTTTTATCAGAAACCACCTTATTAGTAGAGAAAGGCAGCTCACTTTAAACATGAGCCGCCTTTTTTAATTTACATATTCATTTTTAGAAGCCCTAAAAGAGCATAAGAAGAGGATCAATACAACGACAATGAAGAGCCAACCAGCGATGTTCCAACCACCGAATAAATCATGCAAATACCCAAATAAGATTGGACCAATTGCGGCTAATAAATATCCTAATGATTGTGCAAACCCTGATAAATCTGCTGCCTCAAAAGCTGTACGGGTACGTAGTGTAAAGAACATCATCGCTAATGAGAATGAAGCTCCTCCTGCTAAGCCTAGTAGCACCATCCATAGTACAGCGAGGCTTGTCCATTCCATCACTACTCCGATAAAGCCAACTAAGTAAAATACCGTAAACATTAATACGAGAGGACGTTGAGATGTCATTTTACTTGCGATAATAGGCACAGCTAGAGCCATTGGGACTTGTGAAATTTGCATGATGGAAAACATCCAGCCTGCACGATCTGCTGCTAATCCTTGCGCTGTATATATTTCAGGAATCCAAGCCGCGGTTGTATAGAATAATAATGACTGTAATCCCATAGCACCTGTTACTGCCCAAGTAACTGGTGATTTCCATAATGGTGTACGTTCTTTCGTAGTCTCAACAATAGGCTCAGGCTTATTAAATTTTAACTGTGGAATCCAAATTAAAATAGTTAACACCACAAGAATAAGCGCGATTGCCAGAGCACCTTGCCAGCCAAGTGATGAATTGGCAACAGGATAGCTAATGCCAGCACCGAGTCCAGCTGTCAAATTCATCGACATTGTGAAAAATGCCATAAGTAAACCTACTTGATAGGGAAACTTCAATTTAAGCAAACCTGGAATAAGTACGTTACCAAATGAAATGGCTATACCAATTAGCACAGTACCAAACAGGAGTAAACCAGTTGTGCCAAGGGAGCGTAGTACAATCCCTAATGCTAAAAGAATAGTCGATAAAAATAATGTTAATTCTAGCCCCAATCTACGTGCAACAATTGGTGCAAATGGTGATATGATTGCAAATGCAAGCAATGGGATTGTTGTTAGAAAGCCCGCTAGTATATTGGATATGCCGAGGTCTTCACGGATAAAGGAAATAATAGGTCCAACAACTGTTAACGGCATCCGTAATGTCGAGGCAATACAAATTATGCCGATGACTAGTAATAAGGTTGTTCCTCTCCAGCTAATTTTCTTGTTAGGATAAGTATTGGAATGTTCATGAGTAGTCAAATAAATCCCCCCTGTTAGAACAATTATAACTGAACCACTATACCACTTTATCACACTGTTAAAAATAGTAGAAAATTCATAAAATACAGAACATTACTCAGGTTATTGAAATGTCATAGGTCGTATGTTAAACTAATACACATCATAAATTTAATATTTATATGCCTCATGTTTGTATTGAGGTAGAGGTCGCGATATTTAAGAGTATGCTAATGGAAATGACAAGCATTAGAGATATTAGTTGAAAGGAAATATCGCCGAAGTGTGAGGGGACTTGAAAACCTCATGCTGGGGCTGTCTCCGAAAGGAACAGAACTGTCACGTTTGGACAACGTGTTGAGCTATCATTTTGAAGGAACAGAGGATTTACTTAGCCATCACAGCGTTCATGTGATGGCGTTTTTTTTGCCTCTTAAAAAAGGAAGGAAGCTATATCGTGAGTGAAATAAAAGTCAATCAGCTCGGCCATAAAGCGCCGAAGCTGAAAAAAGAATTAAAAAGCCGTCATATTACAATGATTTCATTAGGCGGTACAATCGGTACAGGATTGTTTTTAGCTAGTGGTGGTGCCATTGCACAAGCAGGTCCTGGCGGTGCGCTGCTCGCTTATGGACTAATCGGTATTATGGTGTATTTTTTAATGACGAGCTTAGGCGAAATGGCAGCCTATATGCCATCATCGGGTTCATTTAGTACGTATGCTACAAAGTTTGTAGATCCAGCTTTAGGCTTTGCACTTGGTTGGAACTACTGGTACAACTGGGCAATTACAATTGCGGCAGAAATTGCTGCTGTATCATTAATTATGAAATATTGGTTCCCAGATAGCTCATCAGCACTTTGGACTGTTTTATTTATTGCTGTAGTTTTAACGTTCAATCTATTATCGGTAAAAAGCTATGGTGAAAGTGAATATTGGTTTGCGATGATAAAAGTTGCAACGGTGATCATTTTTATTATCATCAGTCTCTTAATGATTTTTGGAATTTTAGGAGGACAAGCTCCTGTAGGATTTACGAATTTCTTCATTAGTGATGGACCATTCCACGGTGGATTCCTTGCTACATTTGGTATTTTCTTAGCTGCGGGATTCTCATTCCAAGGGACAGAGTTACTTGGAATAACAGCAGGTGAAACAGATGACCCTGGTAAAAATATTCCGAAAGCTGTTAAGTCTGTTTTCTGGCGAATTATTTTATTCTATATTTTAGCGATTGCTGCAATTGGGATGCTGATCCCATTTACAGACGAACGTTTGTTATCTGAAGATATCGCTGTATCACCATTCACACTGGTGTTCGACCGTTTAGGAATTGCCTTTGCTGCTTCATTGATGAATGCCATCATTCTAACGGCTATGCTGTCAGCAGGGAATTCAGGGCTCTACGCATCTTCACGTATGCTTTGGCAATTAGCGGTAGATGGACATGCACCAAAAATTTTCATGAAATTAAGTCGTAGAGGTATTCCAATCTACGCATTAATGGCGACATTAGCTGTAGGCTGTCTAGCATTTCTAGCATCGTTCTTTGGTGACGGTGTTGTCTATATATGGCTTTTAAATGCCTCTGGGATGTCAGGCTTCATTGCTTGGCTAGGAATTGCTTTTAGCCATTACCGTTTCCGTCGAGCTTTCGAGGTACAGGGCTTGGATCCAAAATTGTTGCCGTATAAAGCAAGGCTATTTCCATTCGGTCCGCTATTTGCCTTTACGGTTTGTATGATTGTTGTTATTGGGCAAAACTACAATGCCTTTATGGGAGATACAATAGATTGGTACGGAATCCTTGTCTCATATATCGGGATTCCACTGTTCTTACTGTTATGGCTTGGCTATAAAATCAAGAATAAAACAAAAATGCTTCCATTAGAGCAATGTGATTTAAAAGTAGAACAATAAAAAATAAAACTGTCCTGTGAGTCATAGAAAATGACTTGCAGGACAGTTTTTTTAGTTAAGAAATGAATTTGTAACCCTAAACGTACAATCTTGTCAGAAAAAAACTCCAAGTGAACCATCAATCTTTAAGCTCCAAAACCTCGTAAACCCAAAATAGCAATCATCAATCCATAGATTACTATAATAAACAAAATAATGAGCAATCCCAAATATTTTGAAATACCTGTTTGTTTTGATCTAATTCCGGATATCCCAAAATAAATACTCATTATCCAGAGTAAAGCACCTAAATAAAAGTAAATACCAAAAATTAGCATTCAGATAAAATTTATTCATTCTGGTTGAAAAGGAAGGATTTTAGTTTTCAAAATTATTGCCTGCTTTTGGTGCTAAATCTTAATATGGTAGACTGTTGTATAAATGGCAATTGATAAAAAGCTTTATGTTGGGAAGAGGTGTATGAAAGTGCAAAAGCATATTTTACTAGTAGAAGATGACGAAGCGATTCGTGAAATGGTAGAAAACTATTTAACGATGGAGGGGTTCCTTGTTACCTCTGCAGTGAATGGAGAAGAGGCATTACAAAATTGTTTAAACAAACCCTTTGATTTAGTTATCTTGGATATTATGATACCGAAACTTAATGGATTAGAAGTTTTAAAGATTATACGAGAGCAAGCATCACTTCCAATTATCATTATGTCAGCCAAGGATAGTGATGTTGATAAAGCGTTAGGATTAGGATTAGGGGCAGATGATTATATCGCCAAGCCATTCTCGATGCTGGAATTTTCGGCACGTGTCAAAGCAGCAATTCGAAGAGCTACAAAATACTCCAGTCAAGTAGAGGAGAAGAAAGATATAGTAGAGATAGATAACTTATCGATCGATCTTGTTAATTTTTCAGCTGAGAAGAATGGACAACAAGTAAAGCTCACATCAAAAGAATTTGCCATCTTAAAACTATTCGTGACAAATCGTAATCGAGTTTTTACAAAACAGCAAATTTATCAATTGATTTGGAATGACGCTTACTATGGAGACGAAAATATTATTAATGTACATATAAGAAGATTACGCGAAAAAATTGAAGACGATCCATCCAACCCTCAATATATTAAAACGCTTTGGGGAATTGGCTATAAATTTGAAGGATAAACAGATGATTATATTTCTATTATTTATAATTGTATTGCTCTTAGGTATTATCATTTTTCAGGTGAAGACAAAAAAACAACAAAACGTTACTATTCAATACATGCATCAAAAACTGCAAGCAATCATTAACGAACAATCAAGCGAAAAGATTTTAGCATCGACAGCTAATCAGGAATTGCAGCAACTACTTAATGCGATGAATGCATTGCTGGACCACAATCAAAAAATACTAGCGACACATCGAAAAATGGAAAGCTCCATGAAAAAGATGTTGGCCAATATTTCTCATGATCTTAAAACACCTTTAACAGTTGTACTAGGCTATACTGAAATGCTGCAGCTTAAGCAGTCACTTAGTGAAGAGGAGCGGCAACGGTTGCTCACTGGCGTTCATTCGAAAACATTGGAAGTATTAAAAATAATCCATACATTTTTTGACCTAGCAAAGCTGGAGGCTGGGGATACAGATTATCCAATGACAAAAATCAATGTAAGTGAAATTTGCCGAAAAAATATTTTATCATTTTACGATATGGTCACGTCTATGGGGCTAGAGATAGATATTACGATACCAGAGATATCTGTCTATGCACTTGGTAATGAAGAAGCGTTAGATAGGGTTCTGAATAATTTACTGTCAAATGCTATTGCCTATGGGGCGGCAGGAAACATCATTGGGCTCACAGTAAGAAATGATGATACTAATATTTTTATTGATGTCTGGGATCGCGGTAAGGGGATTGATGAATATCAAATTGATAATGTTTTTGAAAGAATGTATACGCTTGAAGATTCCAGAAATAAAACCTTCCAAGGTAGTGGTCTTGGCCTAACTATTACAAAACGCCTTGTAGAATTAATGAATGGCTCCATCCAGCTTTCCAGTATCCCATACGAGAAGACCATCTTTACAGTTTCTTTAAAACGAATGATGTACTGAACAGTCATGCTTGTAGAGCATTCTAATTGCTTTACAAGCTTTTCTTCTGCGCTTAAGAAATTTGTAAGAATCAAGTAATAAATTAGAGAGTTTCATTTTTTATAATAAGGATAGCTAAATTTAAGGGAGAGATTTACATGACATATATTGTGAAAACGAATCAGCTTACGAAAGTGTATGAAGGAAAAGAAGTGGTTTCTGCTGTCAATATGCATGTGAAGAAGGGGGAGATTTATGGCTTTTTAGGTCCCAATGGTGCCGGGAAAACGGCAGTCATGAAAATGCTGACAAACCTTACGAAGCCAACGAGTGGAGACATCGAAATATTTGGTGAAAAATTAATGGACCGATCATACGAAGTGCTGAAAAGGATGGGAACGATTATTGAATACCCGATTTTTTATGAAGATTTAACAGCACTGGAAACCTTAGAATTACATTGCGAATATATGGGCTATTATGACAAGAAAGAGATTGCTCATGTTCTAGATTTAGTTAAACTAACAAATACGGAGAATAAGCGTGTAAAAGACTTTTCTCTGGGGATGAAACAACGATTAGGTATTGCACGTGCAATTATTACGAAGCCGGAATTACTTATTTTAGACGAACCGATTAATGGACTAGATCCGGTTGGCATTAAAGAGCTTCGTGATCTATTCAAGATGCTTTGTAAAGAGTATGGAATTACGATTATTATTTCTAGTCACATTTTGGGTGAAATTGAACAATTGGCAGATACAGTTGGAGTTATTAAAGATGGAAGATTAATTAAGGAAGTATCAATGGACGATGTCAGTCATAGTCAAGCAGACTATATTGAAGTGATTGTCAATGATGGGAAAAAAGCTGCCTTTATTATAGAAAGTAAATTAAATATTACTAATTTCAAACTAATGGATGACAATTGTATTCGAATTTATGAATCGACAGCTTCACAAAAGGTGCTATCTAAAACATTGATTGAGCATGATATTGAAATTGAGGGTATTAGCAAAAAAACAAGCTCATTAGAAGATTATTTTTTGAAGTTAATCAATGGAGGTGTCACTAGTGCTTAATTTAATGCGTCTAGAAATGAAAAAATATCATATTGGTGCATATATAAAACGAGCTGTTTTCATAAATTTTGTAATATTAGCTATTGTATTTATGCTTATATTTATCACTAAAATAGAAGGGGACCAAGATCTCAGAAATTATCAGGCGGTATTAGGCCTTATAGATTCAGGTGTAAGAGCAGTGTTTATTATTTTTGCTAGTGTGTTAATCGCCAAGTTTATTATTGGAGAATTCAAATATAAAACCATCACTGTAGCATTTATGTATCCAATCAATAGAAAAAAATTAATTGCTTCAAAGCTAGCCATTGTGGTTCTTTTTACCTTTAGTGCAATTATTTTATCAACTATTTTTGTCACAGCGATTTTTTGTGCTGTTAGTGAGAGTTTTCAATTGCTTCCAGATGCATTATCGTTATCTCTCATAATACAACGAATTCCCGTTGTGATCATGAATGCAGTTTCAGCATCATGCATCGCATTAATACCATTGTATTTTGGTATGAGAAAATACTCTATTCCGGCAACGATTATATCATCTATATTAATTGTATCGGTCGTATCATCAAATTCAGGTAACTTCACTTTGTACGATATTATTCTCATACCAATCACTTTAGCTATTATCGGTATAGGGGTGGCCTATTCATCTTTTCGAAATATTGAGAAGATCGATATTTAGGGATAAGAAAAGTTAGAGCGACGGAAAGAAGAGCCGAAGTGACGGAAAGAAGAGCCGAAGTGACGGAAAGAAGAGCCAGAGTGACGGAAAGAAGAGCCAAAGCGAAGGATTGATAGGCCGAAGTCGTGGATAGAATGTTCGAAATCGTGGATAGAATCATCGAAATGATGGATAGAATCGGCAAAATCGTGGATAGAAGTGCCATAATCGTGGAAAAAAGTCGGAGCGACGGAAAGAACAGCCGAAGTGACGGAAAGAATAGCCAGTGCGACGGAAAGAAGAGTCAAAGCGACGGAAAGAACAGCCAGTGCGACGGATAGAAAGGCCGAAGCGATAATTAAAAATACCAAAAGAGAGACCATAGATCCAAATTTTCTAATAACAGGGCGCCCCCAGGAAGCTCTCTGCTCTGCGCGTCAGCGACAAATGTTTATCTGTGCGAAAGCGAAGCGACAGCGGCAAATGTTTTCTGTAGCGAAAGCAAAGCGGCAGCTACAATGTTTTATCTGTGCGAAAGCGAAGCGACAGCAACAACAAATGTTTTATCTGCGCGAAAGCGAAGCGACAGCAACAAAGCGCCCAGTCGTAACGGAAATCAACCACACATTATGCAGTAAGCCTCTTACATGTAGAAATGCCAGACACAAAACCAAATTAAAGGTCTTTGCGTCTGGCATTTCTTTAACCAAATATTGTTTCCCATAATAAATAAAGATTTAAAGTAACTACAATTACTACTACAATCCATCCTAATATTGTTGTAATACGACGGTTGACTAGACTTCCCATGATGTCACGTTTACTTGTAAACATAACAAGCGGTACAAGTGCAAATGCAATACCGAAAGATAAAATAACCTGACTTAGGACAAGCGCATAAGTCGCATTAACACCGGATGCAATGATGACCAGAGGAGGTAACATTGTAACAGCACGGCGTAAATAGAGCGGAATTTTCTTTCTAATAAAGCCCTGCATCACAACGTCACCTGCTAGTGTACCAACTGAAGAGCTAGCAAGACCTGCAATGAGAAGACCAAGACCAAAGGACACTGCCGCCATCGGACCAAGCGCCTCTTTTAAACCGTTATAAGCAATATCTAAATCTTCAATTACTACGCCTTGTGTATGGAATACTGCTGCAGCAATAACAAGCATACTCATATTGATGGCACCGGCAATAATCATCGCGATGATAATATCAATAAACTCAAAACGAAAAATACGTTTCTTTTCTTCATCATTGCGGCCAACGATACGATTTTGGGTTAATGAAGAATGCAAGTAAATAGCGTGTGGCATGACAGTTGCCCCTAAAATACCTGTTGCAAGTAAAATAGAATCTACTCCCTCAAAGCGTGGTGTAAACATGCCTATTGTTACTTCGCCCCAATTTGGCTGTGCTAAAAATGTCTGGAATGCAAACGCTAAAACGACAATAAGCACCATGCCAGAAATACCTGCTTCAAATGCTCTAAAGCCTCTGCGCTGCAATTCTAAAATAGCAAATGAGCCGACTGCTGTAATAAGTGCTGCAGGTAACATTGGAATATTGAATAATAAGTACAGCCCTAGTGCAGCCCCAATAAATTCTGCAAGGTCTGTTGCAATAATGACCAATTCTGCCTGTATCCATAAAAAAATAGAAGTCTTTTTAGAAAAATGTTCACGTGCTACTTCGGGTAAATTTTTACCAGTCGCAATACCAAGCTTTGCTGATAAAGATTGAATTAATACCGCCATTAAATTGGAAAAGGCAATTACCCAAAGTAGTAGATATCCATATTTTGAACCTGCTGTAATATTTGTTGCAAAGTTGCCTGGATCAATATAGGCAACTGCTGCGATGAAGGCTGGACCAAGAAACGGTAAGATTCGTCGCCAGCCTTTTATGTCTCCATCTAAAACCGCCTCAGCAGACGATTTTGCCATTCGTTTGTAAACCATGTTGTTCCCTCATTTCAAAAAGTATCACGGGTGAAATAAAGTTTCCTAGAGGAAAATGATATATTGCTATTTTATCGCTATAACAAAAAAATGTGAAGAAGTTTGCTCATTTTTTTTATTTAATTCAAAATGTTTTTGATATAGTAAATCAATTGCTATGAAGAACTTGGATTCTGTTTGTGTATCATCATGTATTGAAGCATCGTTGCAGAATATTCGATTCATTTGAAAATGGTTTAAGGATTAATGTACTTAGCTATTTTAAAAGTGGGAATATACTTATAAGGTAGCTTTTTTAATTGATTTTCATTTATGGGTATTCACATATTTTCCACCAGTATTAAAATGTTATTCTTCAAATAGTAAATATTTATCACTAAAAGTTGAGGCCGTGTAAATAAGTTGTTTGGGGTGAAGGCTGGGCGACTCCTTGAGGATCACAGATGAGGCCTTGGAGCGCAAGTGAAGCGGCTCATCGCCCGCGCCCAATTGGAACAGCAATCAACTCCACGTTATGGTGGTGAGCCATAAGAAAGATGTTCGAAAAATCAAGTAAAATTTTTTTTTGTAACCATTCTTTTCTTCTTTACTTTTCTTTTTTACAGGCGTAATATGACATCATTATAAAAGTTTCAAATTTCTAAATCGCTGAAGCAACTAGACGCGGGGGACCCAATTTTTACGGATTGCATAAGTGTGATCCTTGGGGTGAATCTCTTCATTTATTGAAGGGTAGGGCTACTCAGGCCCGAATCCGACAGCTAACCTCGTAAGCGTTAAGAGCAGAAAAGTTGGAGCTTGGCAGACGAATGAGCGTCTACAAGTCTTATTTAGTGATGACTTGTAGACTTTTTTTATCTTATGTAAAAGCTACATGGATAAAGATAAAGCCCCAGTGAATAATACTAAAACCGATTATGCTAAGGTGTAATCGATTTAGAAATGCGAAACACATTCTATGAAACCAGAAGGTGTTGAATATGAAATCCTCATTGAAACGTTATGTTATCGGTAAACCATTAAGATCCGAAGCGTTAGGGGAACAAAAGCTTAGTAAAACAAAGGCACTCGCCATACTATCGTCCGATGCTTTGTCATCAGTGGCGTATGGACCTGAGCAAATTTTAATTGTGCTCATGACAGTAAGTACTGTTGCCTTTTGGTATTCTCTACCGATTGCTGCTGGGGTAGTTGTGTTACTGACAGCACTTATTTTTTCGTATCGTCAGGTTATTTTAGCGTATCCACATGGTGGCGGAGCATACGTAGTTTCACGGGAAAATTTAGGTGTCAATGTTGGCCTCGTCGCTGGTGGATCACTACTTGTCGATTATATTTTAACAGTTGCGGTAAGTGTATCAGCGGGAACAGATGCTATCACTTCGGCATTTCCAAGTCTGCATCCCTATAATGTGATAATCGCTGTGTTTTTTGTTATATGTTTGACGCTTTTAAACCTGCGTGGTGTCACAGAATCAGCATCCATTTTAGCGTATCCAGTATATTTGTTTGTGGTAGTCATGTTGATGTTAATTGGGGTAGGGATTTATAACGTAGTAACAGGGCAAGTTCCAGCAGAATTGCATCCAAAGGTTGGCACTCCAGTTGCTGGAATTAGTTTATTTATATTATTAAAGGCATTTGCGTCAGGAAGCTCAGCCTTGACTGGTGTTGAGGCAATTTCAAATGCTATACCTAATTTTAGAGATCCTGCGCCAAAAAATGCGTCTAAAACATTATTGGCTATGGGCGGAATTTTAGCAGTGCTATTTATTGGTATTGTGAGTCTGGCTTATTTTTATGGAGTTGCTCCAAATGCGAAAGAAACGGTTGTCTCACAAATTGCGGAGGCAAGTGTAGGTCGTAATATTTTCTACTATATAGTGCAAGGAATGACAGCAATGATATTAGTACTTGCTGCGAATACAGGTTATTCGGCTTTTCCTTTACTGGCGGTTAATTTATCGAAGGATGGTTTTATTCCGAGAATATTCCAAATCCGTGGGGATCGCCTTGGTTATTCAAATGGAATTATGATGCTTGGTTTAGCTGCAATTGCTTTGATCATATTATTTGATGGAACAACAGAGCACTTGATTCCACTTTATGCAGTTGGTGTGTTTATTCCGTTTACGTTAGCGCAGGCTGGGATGATGCGAAAATGGTGGCGTGAAAAACCGAAGAGCTGGGTTGCTAGATTTACAATAAATACAATCGGAGCGGTCATTTCTTTTATCGTAGCTATGATGTTTTTTGTGACGAAATTACCTCAAGTATGGCCAGTGTTTATCTTTTTACCAATTATTATTTGGACATTTCACCGCATTAAGCAACATTATCAGGCAGTTGGTGAGCAGTTGAGATTAGATAATGAGGAACTGCCCAATGTTGAGGGGAATGTTTTCATTGTCCCTGTTGCTGGTATTACGAAAGTAGTCGAAAACACATTGCATTACGCACAGTCATTAAAGGTTGAAAAAATTATCGCGTTTTATGTGGCCTTCGATCAAGCTGACGCAAAAGCTTTTGAAGAAAAATGGCAAGCTTGGCAGCCAAATGTTCGACTTGTAACATACTATTCACCATATCGAAGTATTACACAGCCGTTGATGAAATTTATTGATAAGGTTGAACATCAATGTGCGAAATCAGGCCATCAAGTAACAGTAGTCATACCACAGTTTTTACCGAAAAAAGGATGGCATCATATGTTACACAATCAATCGAGTCTATTAATTCGCACTTCGCTGTTATTTCACAGAAATGTCGTCATTATGACAGTCCCATTCCATTTATCAAAATAATGACTAGCAAGCTCGAAAATTGTCTGATATAATCAGTACGTGATTGTAAAACACGAACGTTTGCAATTAAAAGTTAGTAAAATACTAGTAAATTCCGAAAAAACAGACTTTATTCAGTGCCACACATAAGCACATACCGAATGAAGTGCTGATTCAAATTACGTCAAGGCGTGATTGATATAAGAAAGTTCTTACAGCTTTATACTGTTTCACTCATATAATAGCGAGAATATGGCTCGCAAGTTTCTACCGATTTACCGTAAATAAATCGACTATGGGTAGCAATGCTTTAGAAAACCTCATATAAAGTGGGATGTTTTCTATTCGTTTCGACGTTTTTACGCTGAATGCTTTGCTCCACTCGTAGATGAATGGAATCAAGGTATTCAGCGTTTTTTATTACTTGCATTGCTTCTGGCGCTCGCCTGTAACGGAATGTAAGTGGCTCATAAAAAGTTATTACTATAAGAAAGAAGGATATAAAGGAAATGAAGTTATTACACGACAAAATTATGCAAGAGGGTAAAGTTTTATCTTCATCTGTATTAAAAGTAGACTCATTTTTAAATCATCAAATCGACCCAGAGCTTATGAAGGAAATTGGACATGAGTTTGCAAACCGCTTCTCTGATCAAATCATTACAAAAATATTAACGATCGAATCTTCAGGTATCGCACCATCTGTTATGCTAGGGCTTGAAATCGGTGCCCCTGTAGTGTTTGCACGTAAACGTAAATCTTTAACACTATCAGATAATCTTTATTCTTCAAAAGTACATTCTTTCACAAAAAATGAAACAAATGATATTTCAGTATCACGTAATTTCTTAAATGAAGATGATAGCGTCTTAATTGTTGACGATTTCTTAGCGAATGGAGAGGCTGTCAAAGGTTTACTTGATATTGCAGCTCAAGCTGGTGCGAATGTTGTAGGTGTCGGCATTGTGATTGAAAAGGGCTTCCAAGACGGTGGGAAATTATTACGTCAGCAAGGGGTTCGCGTAGAATCATTAGCAATTGTAGATTCTCTTGAGGATGGTAAAGTAACGTTTGCTGCGGAGGCTAACGCGTAATGAATACCGTTAAATCAACTACGCTAGCCATTCAACATTTACTTGCGATGTATGCAGGAGCCATTTTAGTGCCATTGATTATCGGTAAGGCGATAGGCTTTGATACAGCACAAATGACGTATTTGGTAGCGATTGATATTATGATGTGTGGAATCGCCACACTTTTACAAGTGTATTCGGGTAAATTTATCGGTATTGGTTTGCCAGTAGTACTAGGCTGTACATTTACAGCGGTTAGTCCAATTATTGCAATCGGTACAAATCCTGAGCAAGGAATTACAGATATTTATGGTTCTATTATTGCTTCAGGTGTAATTATTATGATTATTGCTGGCTTCTTCGGTAAGTTAGTAAAATTCTTCCCACCTGTAGTAACAGGCTCGGTTGTATCAATTATCGGTATCTCTTTACTACCAGTAGCCTTAAACAATATGGCGGGTGGACAAGATGCAGCTGATTTTGCATCTGGCTCTAATGTAGCTTTAGCGTTCATTACATTAGCCATTATTTTAGTTGTTTATCGTTTCTCTACAGGCTTCATCCGTGCAATCTCCATTTTAATCGGATTAGTTGCGGGAACAATCCTAGGAGTATTTATGGGTAAGGTTGATTTTAGCCCAGTTGCAGATGCTGACGTATTACACATGGTTCAGCCATTCTACTTTGGTATGCCAACATTCGACCCTACAGCAATTATTACAATGACGCTTGTAGCAATGGTTTCTTTAGTAGAATCAACAGGAGTCTATTTTGCACTAAGTGATATTTGTAAGAAAAAATTAGATTCAAAAGATTTATCACGTGGGTACCGTTCAGAAGGTCTTGCCTCTGTGATCGGTGGTATTTTCAACGCTTTCCCATATACAACATTCTCACAAAACGTGGGACTTACACGTATGTCAGGCGTAAAAAACCGTAAAGTCATTTACATCACAGGTGGTTTACTAGTAGCACTTGGTTTCCTACCAAAAATCGCAGCATTAACAACAATCATTCCAACACCAGTACTTGGTGCGGCAATGCTAGCGATGTTCGGTATGGTCATTACGCAAGGTATGGGCATGCTAGTACCTGTTATGAATGAATCAGCGGAAAACGCCATGATTGCTGCAATTGCAGTCAGCCTTGGTGTCGGTGTATCGGTTGTACCAGGAATTTTCGATGCACTGCCAGAAAGCATATCTCTTCTAACATCTAACGGTATCGTCTGTGGTTCGGTCACAGCCATTATTCTTAATATTTTATTCAACATGATTGGGCCAAAGCATAAGGAAGACCCGATGCATGGGGAAGTTTAAAGGATTTCTATAATCATCAAAATGTCATCTACTCCTATAGTAGGTGGCATTTTTTATGCGGGAAAAAAGAGTCTCTAAGTATAGAAAAAGCTTTGGTTTTGAGTACGATAGAACCAAACTTTTTAATTATTAGTTAGTAAAATGCTATTTTCGTTATGAATATGAACTACAAATCAAATAAAACATAGTCTTTCAAAAAAACATAAAATTTCTTGTAACGAAAAACGTTTTAAATCTATATATAAGTATCCCAGTTAAAAATTATGAGAGGAGGGGGGATTTGGAAAATTTAAGTGAAATTTATAAATCTTATGCAGATGAAGTTAAGCGGTTTCTTATTTGTTTAACGTCAAATGTGGATTTGGCTGAAGAATTGACACAAGAAACCTTTTATCAGGCTCTAAAGTCGATGCATAGCTATAATGGCGAATGCAAAATATCCGTTTGGTTATGCCAAATTGCTAAACACTCCTATTACAACTATTTAAAAAAGGAGAAAAAATTTCATAGTACCAGTATAGAAAACATGATGCATATGGGATTAGATGTCCCATCAAATAAGGATTTACCAGATGTTGAGGTAATAAAACGAAGTACACTGATTTCGATACATAAAGAAATTCATCGATTGCAGGAACCTTATCGTGAAATATTTTTATTAAGAACATCCAATCATTTCAGTTTTAGAGATATTGGAGATATTTTTGATAAAAGTGAAAACTGGGCAAGGGTAACCTATTACCGTGCAAAATTAAAACTATCAGAAAGGATTGATCCATATGAATTGTAATATTATTAAAGATTTATTGCCATCTTATATTGATGGAATTTGTAGTGAAGATACTGCAAAAATAGTTGAAGACCATTTAGAACATTGCGAAGAGTGTAAGACGTGTGTCAACAGTATGCAGCGGCAAACAGCTTATGTTCAACAAAATCCAAAAGAAGTTGAGAAAGCTATTGCGCCATTTAAAAAAATTAATAAAAAGCGGCGTATCCAAGTTATTACGGCTATTGTTATGACTTTTTTAATGACCTTTTTTATCACGACTGTAGGTTATCTAGTTTATCAGGATGTAGGTGTTGTTCATGATTTCTTTTCCCCAAAAGTGACTGCAATTGTGGATGTAGAAGATGATTCGGAAGAGTGGCAAAGCTTAAACTTTAATGACAAAAATTATCTAATATATGATCGTGTTTTCTGGAAGAAGTCTATCGTAAATGCCGGAAGTGATAGTGAGAGTGGAAATCAAAGTGATCGAGATATCCTTCTAAGGGTAAAAGATGTAAATGGTAAAGTAATAGTTGATGAAATTCAAGTAAAGTCTGGAAAAAGCGTGAAATTGGATGGCTTAAAGAAGAACGAAAAATATTTCTTTGAAATAAAAGCACCACAAGGAAGATATTTCATTAATGCGATATGAGAAACTGCAACCTTTGTTCAACTCCCATGAAAGAACATAATAATCTTTCATTTTCTGTGGTAAAGTGCTGATTTTTGCGCTACATGGATGGCTAACGGAGGCTTTAATTAAAGAAGATTCAAACAACTTTAATATCGCTTTTCAGAAACAAGAATAATTTATTGTAAAGTCGTTCGGATGGTAAAGTGTACCCTTTGTAAAGGACATTTTGAAAAAAAGCTAGGAACCTTTTGAAGCTGCTGTCTGTATTTTGCAGGCGGCAGCTTTTTCAAGTTCCATTGCCCTCGATAATGGTTGTAATACATCATATAACTTTTCACTTCTCGTTTTACTTCTTCTAATGTTCGCCGCTTTCAGATTGGTTTCATCTTTAAAATGACCAAAGAAGGATTCTTGAGGGGCGTTATCCCAACAGTTTCCTTGACGTGACATAGATTGCCCTAGTCCCATTTCCTTCACAAGTTCCTGGAATTTTCGATGCACTACCAGAAAGCATATCTCTTCTAACATCTAACGGTATCGTCTGTGGTTCGGTCACAGCCATTATTCTTAATATTTTATTCAACATGATTGGGCCGAAGCATAAAGAAGACCCGATGCATGGGGAAGTTTAAAGGATTTCTATAATATAAAAAATGTCATCTACTTTTATAGTAGGTGGCCTTTTTTAATGTTTAAATTCTAATTAGTAGGGAATTTAGAAAATAGATACATTTTTAATAGAATGCAAATAAATATTTCAACATATACTTATAGTATATAAAACTACTTTTTGAAAGGTCTCTTACAAATGCAAAGTATATTTCTGATTTTAGTACTTCAATTGATTTATGTACCTTTTTTAACGTTACGTACAATACTTTTAGTGAAGAATGTTACTTTCCTTGCCGCCATATTCGGTATGCTGGAGATGTTAGTGTATGTATTTGGCCTTTCACTCGTTTTTAGTGGGAAACAAAGTATGTTAGCTATGGTCTTTTATGCAATTGGCTTTGGATTGGGCATATTTTTAGGGGCCAAAATTGAACGTAAACTAGCGATAGGCTATGTTTATACGACCATTAATACGCAAAATAAGAACGAGGAACTTGTGAAATTTCTTCGCAATGAAGGGTTTGCGGTCACGATTTACATTGGTGAGGGACGAGATAGTAATCGCTATAAATATGAAATATTAACAAAGAGAAATCGCGAGACAGAATTGTTCCAAATTGTTGAGCATTATGAACCGAATGCGTTTATTATTTCTTACGAGCCCAAATCATTTAAAGGTGGATTTTTGCTGGATCGAATGAAGACAAAACATAAATAGTCTCTAACATTGCCCTCTGTTTGTAAACAGAAGGCATTTTTTGTATCCATGCAAGTTAAGGTGCTGCTAGGCTAAACATAAGTGACGGATAGAACACATTGTGCCTCACCTCAACATTTGATGTACAAAAGATACCAGCAATATAGAGAAATTTAGCGACCAAGCTCGATAAAAATATTAATACGATTACACCGACAGACGTAAACAATAACATGTTCAAATCGATTTTTTCATACTATAAAAACATGCTAAGTCTCGGAGGGGGGTTATATGTATTTTTTTACGAAAGGCTTGGTCATTCTTATAGGAAGTACCGCGGTATCATTAGGAATTAATTTATTCTTAACGCCCCATCAAATTTTAGATGGAGGAGTTGTAGGGTTAGCGCTTATCTTACACTATTTATATAAGCTTAAAATAGGTTTGATGATCATCATTATTAGCATTCCGGTTTTTGTGATTTCCTGGTATAAATACAAAGCATATTTTTACAATAGTATACATGGATTAATTGTATCTTCTCTTAGTATAGATTTACTAAAGCCCGTTCGGAATCTTATTCAAATCGATGCCATCTATAGTGCCATATTTGGAGGGGTACTTATGGGTTTTGGTGTTGGGTTGATGCTTAGATTTCAGACAAGCACTGGTGGTACAGATTTGATTGCACAATTTTTAAGTGATAAAACCGGAATTAATGTCGGGATACTTATTTTTATGATAGATTCAATCGTCATCGTCATAGGGGGACTGCTTTTATCTTCCAGCACTTTATGGCTTTCAATTATTACAATTTTGGTAGTTGGGATTACTACAAGTATTATGACTAGTCATGTTTAATAAAAAATAGCTTCAGTATGACTGAAACTATTTTAAAATTCGTTATCGAGAGCTCTTCATCATTCGTTTTTTAGGATGTGCAGGCTTTACTTCTGCAATTAATATGGCAAGTAAAATCATTACGGCTCCCACAACCATGCGACTTGTTAATACCTCATGTAAGAATATAACGGATAGTACCATGCCGAAGAAGGACTCTGTAGACAGGATAATAGCTGCCTTTGTAGCAGACGTATATTGATTCGCAACATTTTGAAAAAGGTAGGCGAGAGTAGTTGAAAAAATGGCTAAATAAATGATTGAATAGATTGCTTCTTTTTCAAAAGTGGTAGGGATGTCGCCTTGACTGACTACGACCAAGATACCTAAAAAAGCTGCTGTGATAAATTGAATAATCGTAAGGGCAATGGCATCTTCCTTTTGTACAAAAAGGTTTGTACAAAAAATATCAAAGGCAAAAGCGACAGCACAAGCTAAGGAAAGCGCATCTCCGATATTCATTGTCAGTGAGCCTTGTAATGATAAAAAACCGATTCCGGCAATGGCAATAATTGAACCGATGATCTCATAGCCATCTATACGACGTTTGTAAACCGCAAATGCAATTAATGGAACGATAATGACATTTACGGCGGTTAAAAATGCATTTTTAGAAGGTGTTGTATATTGTAAACCTACTGTCTGAAGGGCAAAGGCAATATACAAAATGGTCCCTAACAAAATTCCTTTCCAGATAACTGATTTTGAAGCTTTTTTTAATCTATATCCAAATAAAATTGTGAGGATAATGGCAGCTAATAAAAATCTACCTGCCATTACTTGATAAGCTGTTAAATATTCCAATGCAATAGCCGTTATTACAAATCCGCTACCCCAAACGATTGCAGTGACTAATAGCATGCCATCAGCTATGTATTGTTTCATCATTCTTCCTCCTAACTTCAATAGAATAGCATGAGATGGAAGAAAATAATTTGATTTTAATTCTAAATATTCAGGCGTTTTTTTGTACTTATTCCAAAGCTATTATTCAATATTTATTTTGCTATGTAATAAGTACAATTTAACGGCTGCAGCGATACGTTCATAAAAAACATAATCATTTTCTAAAGGTGCTATTAATTGACGTATTTTTGACATGCGATAACGGATTGTATTTGGATGGCAGAAGTGAGCAACAGCTATTTCCTTAATATTCCCTTGTTTTACGACATAAGTGATTGCTGTTTTCATTAAATCTGGATCAACCTTCTCCTCAAGTAGGGGACCAAGATAGCTATTTACATAGTCCATAGCAAATTTAGCGTCTTTACGATGCAATTCAATTAACAAACAATCGGATGCGAGGTTTTCGTAATGACATACAGGAGCCGTTTCAATTTCGGCCATAATGCGTGCATAGAAGGCTTCACGAACAGCAATGGGAAGCTCAGTTTGTGTTGCGTGACAACGACTATAGCCAAAGGTCAATGTATCAGTTGAGATTGCATACATCGTTAACCATCCATGGAGAAGCTTTTCAAATTGAAATTGCTGCGATGAATGAGTCATTACAATAAAGAGGCTCTTTTTATAGGTACAAATCATTCCTGATTTCAATAGAGGCTCTAATTGAAACAGAGATTGCATCCATTGGCTATTCGTAATATTTTGCATTTGAATATTAGCAACAAATACATATTTTTCAAAGGGCTTATTGATTTGCTGTAAAACAGACTTTATTTGTTCATCTGTTACATCTTCCTCTATTAGACGTCGCATAATCGTTTCTAAAAAGAATGAATAATCCTGGGTTTTTGCATAGGCCATCGTTTCTAAAATAATCTTTTCAAAAAATTCATCTCCGCCAAATCGCAATATCGGGAAATTTTGTTCATCTGCATACATTAGAACTTCCTCTGGTAAATCCTTATAGATGACAGGTTTATAGGCTAAAGCACTTGCCCCTAGCTCCAAAAGACTTTTCACGGCATTCAATAAATATTCGGGCTTTTGCTTGGCAAATAATAAACTGCTTAGAACAACACTATTTGGTGTGAAAATTGTTTCTCTAACAGTTTGAATATCGGGTGAAAATTCAAAGTCTAGAATTTCAACATTTTGAACAGGTTTATGTAAACCATTGCGACCGGCAACGACTGTAAAATCCTTTGTAATAGGCAGTTGTAAAAAGTTCTCTACGTTCATTAGGATATCAAGCAACCTTTCTTGTGATTGAGCTTCTTTTCCTTATTATAAAAGTACTTGTCAGTAAAATACTATTAGTATCGCTGAAAGGCCCTCGCGAATCACTGATAAGATACCACGAATCACTGATAAAACAACCAATCGAAAAGAATCTGCTGACTTCTACAGACAAAGTCCGTAAAGCAAGCAGATTCTTCTACATGATCAAAATTAGCTGTTAGTGAAAATATTAGGTTTTCTGTTTTTCGTGGGATTCGTTTGTTCAATGGCGTAACCAACGTTAAGAATATGACCTTCTTTAAAGGCAGGTCCAATAATTTGAAGGCCTACTGGCAAATTACCTTTAAAGCCACAAGGAACGGAAAGGGCAGGTAAGCCTGTTAAGTTACTTGGACCTGTAAATCGAATGATATTATCAATTAAATCTACTTTTTCACCATTTAAATATGCAAAGTCATCACCGATAGTACTCGCCACTACAGGTAATGTAGGCGTAATAAGCACATCTACCTGATTGAAAATCTGTGTAAACTCTTGCTTTATTTGTCGACGTACCTGTTGAGCCTGTAAGTAATCAACAGCAGACGGTAATTCACCGAGTTCAAATAACAGACGAATATCATCTCCGAAATCCTGTGGCCTCTTCTGTAAATCGGAATGATGGATTGCAGAAGCCTCTGAAAGGGAAGTAACAAGCTCTGCCCATTCTGCATATTGCAAGGATGGGATCCGAACGACTTCAACCTTTGCCCCTTGATCCACTAAGCTTTGAATACTTTCTCGAACAGCTTTCTCCACATCTGAATCTACGTGGTTAAAGAAATACTCTTCGTTGATGCCGATGACTAAATCCTTCACACTACCTGAGATTTGCTGCACATAATTCTCTGTTGGAACGTCTGTACAAGTAGGGTCTCTATGGTCAAATCCAGAAATAATCTCAAGTAAGCCGGCTGCATCTTTTACTGTCTTTGTCATTGGACCAATATGATCTAAGCTCCAAGCTAGAGGGTAGCAGCCATATTTACTTACACGACCATGAGTTGGCTTTAAGCCGACAATTCCGCAGGCTGATGAAGGGATTCGAATAGAGCCTGCAGTATCTGTACCTAATGATGCAACACTTGCTCCTGCTGCAACTGCTGCACCGGAGCCACCACTAGAACCACCAGGAATTTTATCTAAATCCCAAGGGTTGCGAACGAGTCCGTAATGAGGGTTATTATTTGTGATGCCCCATGCGTACTCATGCATGCTCAATTTGCCCGTAAAAATAACTCCGGCATTACGAAGTTTTTCTACAACCGTTGCATCATAACCTGAAACGAAGTCCTTATGAATCTTCGATGACATCGTTGTTATTTTATCTTTAAAGTACAAATTATCTTTTAATGCCATAGGAATCCCATGGTACATTCCTCGATACTGTCCATTCCAAATTTCTGTTTCTACCACTTTTGCCTGTGCAAGGGCTTCTTCACGGTAAAAAGCCATATATGAATTAATTTTAGGCTGACTTTCTTCAGCAAAATCTAAAATTGCTTTCGTTAACTCGACAGGAGATAGTTTTTTAGTTTCAAGTAAAGGTGCTAACTCCTCAACAGATTTTAAGTGTAAATCAGTTGTCAATGTGGTCACCTCCGGGAATGCTGCGGATAGCGATATCAGCGTCATCAATAGCGATGCCTTCTAAATTACTACGAAGGGATTGCATACCCTCCCAACGTGCTTTTAGAAGTTCAAGGTGTTCAGATTTTGGTGTAATTCCTTTGTTCTCCAATAATTGTTGAATCGACAAACTCATTAACTGGATCCTCCCTTGAAAATAGTTTTTATCTAAATAGGTTTCCCTATAAAGAACAAATCTTTTTATTATAAAGAATCATCGCCATAACGTGGGGCTGATTTCCGTTCCGGGTCCGATGAGCCGCTTCGCTTGCGCTCCAGGATCTCATCTGTGACGCTCCAAGGAGTCGCCCAGCCTCCACTCCAATCAACTTAGATACATGGTATACGTTTTTACAAATGTCATCCCGAGCTTATGGGGCTGAGTTGTTATATTACTATATAAATCACAAATTTTTATAAAAGGTAATAAAATACTATTATTACAATCATACACTATATACAATATATATCAATAAATTGATTGAATATATTGTGTATTGTGAAATATATACTACTCTATCAAGTAATTAAGATTACTTTTAATAGAGCAATGTCAACAATTGAAAAGGAATTCTAGTGCTAGAGCCACCTCTTTTTACATGCTATTCACAGTACATTTACAATAAAAGCGTACAATAGATCCTAATAACCAAATTAAGAGGTGCGAAAATGGAGTCTGCTGTGAGACAAAGCATAAAAACAAGTAATTTATTTTCCTATTTAAAGTATTTATATGGGCAGCATCAAAACAATGCTTTATATATAAAGCGTTTAAAAGCGTTGAAGCAAATTATTCAGAACAAGAATTTACATACATATTTTCAACCTATTGTCGATTTACAGACGAAGCAAACGGTGGGCTTTGAGTCACTGAATCGTCCAGAGCCTTCAGAATTGTTTAATAGTGTTGATCAGTTTTATGAATTTGTTGGGCAAACGGACTGCGTATTTTTATTTGAATGCTTTTGTCGTAACCTTTCATTACAGCGTTTCAAAGAACGACTGCACGGAGATTGGGTAAACAGAGATTTTTTAGTATTTGTTAATATACATCCTAATGTTTTATTAGATAAGAAGTACCATAGTGGTGAAACCTTGCAATTATTAAAGGAGCTGGGCATTAAACCACAGCAAGTAGTATTTGAGCTAACTGAACGCAGTGCCGTGGTAGATTTTATAGAGTTTGAACGTGTATTATCACATTATCGATCACAGGGTTATCGAATTGCAGTGGATGATGTAGGTTCAGGCTACAATAGCTTAAAAACTCTTATTTACTTAAAGCCAGAATTTATTAAACTAGACCGTTCTTTAATACAATTTATCGATAAAAACAGCGAGCAGCAGCAGCTTGTCACATTGCTGATGAGATACGCAGAGCAGGCTGAGACGAAAATTATTGCAGAGGGTATTGAACGCCAGGAAGAGCTTAATTATTTACATAATATTGGTATCCACTACGCACAAGGTTATGCGATAGGGGAACCCGCAAAGGAAATACATTTGGGGAAAATAAGGATGGATGACGATGAAGATAGGGGAAGTCATAGAAAACGTTCCTTGTATTGATGAATTTGTGAAAAATAAAGAGGTGGATTTACTTTTTACAAGTAATCCGTCATTGCGTAGTGTTGTTGTTGTTCGAGATGACAAACCGATTGGGCAAATTACACGTACACATTTCTATCAAAAAATTGGTACGCGCTATGGCTATAATTTATTTATGGGACGGCAAAATCAACTTATTATTAAAGAAAATCCTTTAGTTGTAGATCGTAATACACCTATAACAGAAGTCAGCACGGAAGCAATGCGTCGACGACCAGAAGACTTATATGATGATGTGATTGTAACAAGAAATGACGTATATTATGGTGTAGTAAGTATTCGGGAGCTATTGTTAAAGCTCGTAGACACACAAGTAGCTATTGCAAGCTTTTTAAATCCATTAAGTAGCCTTCCTGGCAATAAATTAATTGAAGAAAAATTAGAGGAAGCATTACAGCTACCGCAATATAGTTTAATATATTTTGATTTAGACCATTTTAAATCATACAATGACACGTATGGTTTTAATAAAGGGGATAAAATTTTACTGTATTTAACAGATGTTTTGAAAAGAAATATAGTTGGTACA
Source organism: Lysinibacillus agricola (assembly GCF_016638705.1). Lineage (GTDB taxonomy): Bacteria > Bacillota > Bacilli > Bacillales_A > Planococcaceae > Lysinibacillus > Lysinibacillus agricola. Next base: position 283,414 of record NZ_CP067341.1, read on the forward strand.
GAAGATTTTTTAGGACATGTTGGTGGAGATGATTTCGTTGCGATTCTTTCACATTATGAAGCTGCCCCGATATGCCAAAGAATTATTGATGAGTTTGATGCATTCATTTTAAGCTTTTATGATTTAGAGGATCTAACATACTTAGAAGTACAAAATAGAACTGGTAAATTAGAGCCTTTATCTTGTACTACCCTATCCATCGCGGTTATAACTAATCAATATCAGCAATTTGAATCTGTTGATCAATTGTCAGATGCGGTGACGCGTGTGAAAAAACAATGTAAAAAAATTTCGGGAAGCTGTTACCTAATTAATGACAATGAAAAAGAAGCCTACCTCGTTCATTAAACGAAGTAATCAGACTGTAGACAAGCTCGCAATAATTTGAGTTTGTCTGCAGTCTTTTTTTCATTAAGGACGCATTCCTCGGCGGGATTGAGTTGCTTTTCCTGTAGCTGACTCACTTATTTCACAACGATTCACGGGAGTCGCTAGGTTCTTTTCAAACAACTGCCCGAAAAACTGCTGCCACACAGCATTCTTAACATTTAGATGCTACCTGTATAACTCAGCAACCCAGACGTTATTGACTAAAGTATCAATATAATTGATTGCTACTTCTACGGTGACATTTACTTTCGTCAAATTCAAAACAGTTGTGTTTAATACATTCTAATTAAATTCGGTTTATAGGGCATAATCAAAAGAAATAAACCGCTTCAAGCGTGTTGATTAGGAAATATAGGTTTATTATTTTTGTTGATATTTTACTTATATGTGCCCGTTTTTGCTGATTGTAGCGGAGAGCTACTCGAGTGCTCCTGTCGCTTCGCTTTCGTCGCAGAGCAAAGCTTCCCGCGGGAAAGCGAGTAGCTCGTAGTGGAAATCAGAGCCTTCTAAATTAATCAGGATAGAAAAAATGGTTAATCAACACACCTGAAATCGCTTTTATTTTAGGAAATTACTAATCTTAATAAAACATACTTGAATTATAGGGATTATAGGTATATAATTCGATTACATTATAATTAAACTTCTTAGGAGGCTTTCCATTGTCTACATTACAAATCATTCTTAACGTGGCCGTTTTACTCGTGTTCGTTGGAATTTTATATTATATGAATAAAAAACACGTTAAGTTTTCAAATCGTGTTTTTGCTGCTCTAGGCTTAGGTATAGTACTTGGTCTTGGACTGCATTTAATATATGGTATTGATTCTGATGTATTAGCAAAAACAACAAGTTGGTACAATATTATAGGTACTGGTTATGTTAAATTGCTACAAATGGTTGCTATGCCGTTAATTTTTATTTCCATCTTAATAGCCTTTACGAAAATGAAGGTTGGTAAAAACTTTGGAAAAATGGCAGCCCTTATTTTAGCCATTTTAATCGGTACAACAGCTGTTTCAGCTGCTGTTGGTATTTTTTCAGCAACAGTATTTGATTTAGATGCTTCTCATATTATGCAAGGTGCTGCAGAAGCTGAGCGTGGAGCATATTTAGAGGAAAAAACTACTGGATTAGCTGCACCAGATTTACCAACACAAATTATTGAGTTATTCCCAGCAAACCCATTCTTAGATTTAACTGGTGCTCGTTCTACATCAACAATTGCTGTTGTCATTTTTTCAGCGTTCTTAGGTTTTGCGTATTTACGTGTAGCACGTAAGGATGAAGCTACAGCAGCTACTATTAAAAAGGGCTTGGATGCAATCTATGCATTAGTAATGGGCGTTGTAACAATTGTCTTACGCTTAACACCATATGGTATTTTAGCAATTATGGCACGTACAGTTGCAACATCTGATTTCGCGGCAATCTATAATCTAGGTAAGTTTGTTATTGCATCTTATGTAGCGTTATTTATCGTGTTATTAGTACATTTATTAATTATTACTTTAAGTGGTTTAAATCCATTTACGTATTTAAAAAAATCTGCAGAAACATTATTGTTTGCTTTCACTTCACGTTCAAGCGCAGGTGCTTTGCCGATGAATATTAAAACACAAACAGGGCGTCTTGGTGTACCTGAGGGTATTGCGAACTTCTCAGGCTCATTTGGTTTATCTATTGGTCAAAATGGCTGTGCGGGTGTTTATCCTGCAATGCTAGCGATTATGATTGCACCGACAGTTGGGATTAATCCGCTTGATCCAGTGTTCATCATTACGGTTATTGCAGTCGTGGCAGTCAGCTCATTTGGTGTAGCTGGTGTTGGTGGTGGTGCGACATTCGCAGCAATACTTGTATTATCAGCACTTGATTTACCGATTGCACTTGCGGGTGTATTAATCTCCGTTGAGCCATTAATCGACATGGGCCGTACTGCTCTTAATGTAAGTGGATCAATGACAGCAGGTGTGGCAACAGCACGTGTCACAAAAGAATTGGACACTGAAATGTACAACAATAAAGAATTAGGTGCTCAAGTATCAGACCTATAAAAATAAAGAGTTACTCTCAATTGAGGGTAGCTCTTTTTGTATCGGATATAAAATGTGGGTTGATATGTAAGTAAACAGCACACTTAATTTATCTCTTTATATTATTTTCACATAAAAATCTTTACCGTTAATTAGTTCATTAATTTCAATGTCGTAATTGGTTTTATAGTACTTATAGATGTTTTGCGCTAATCCAGAGTGTCCATTTAAATATGTTCCTTTTTTAATCTCCTTACGAGGATTATGGAAATCAAAATACAAGCGAGAATCGTGGCACATTGTATCCAAAATTGCTTTAAACTCTTGTTCTTCAATATGAATTCCTCGTGTATATCTGCACTCTCTGCGGTACGTATCATGAGAAACATTCACCGGCGATGACTCAAGAACCATTTCGATTTTTTTATTCAAATGTTAGCAGCTCCTTTTCAGAAATTAGCACCAAGGGGTAGAAAAAAAGACGTGATTTCTTTTTAAAAAGCAAAGATCTAATTTTTAAATAGTCATCACCTAAAGTATGGATGATATTTGTTAAATGATTGGAGTGGAGACTGGGTGACTCCTTGGGGCTCATCGGACGCCCCCCAGGAAGCTTTGCTCTGCGCGAAAGCGAAGCGTCCAGTCGGAACGGAGATCAACCACACGTTATTGTGATGATCCATAAGTTTATGATTAATATAGTTAGACTTATTTATTCCAGTATATAATTATCAGAAAATTATATCAATATTTTCCTTACCAATCTTGTTGCTGCATTTCTTCTGCCACTACTTGTAAATCATAAGCGGTAATCATTAAAAGTGTATAATCGTATGTTTCCATATATTTTTCTGCTAGACGTTTCATATACTTCGGAGAGCCTTCATTTTCTTCGTCATAAACTAGTAGTAGACCATCTGTATTTTGTATTATAAATTTGTCTTTTTCGATAAATTGCCACGGAGCCTCGTATGGCTTTTTTGTTACGCTAGTGACAAAGTCTGCTTGAGCTACTAATGCTTGATATTTTTCTTTTTTATGTTCTTGCCAATTTTTCTCCTGCTCTAAAAAAGGAGTGATAACAGCATATTTTAAATGAGAAAATTCTTTTTTTAACATAAGAACAACCTCGGCACTCCATGTTTCTACACCTTGCTGACCACTAATAATCACCCATTCTAAGCCTTCATCTATCAATATACGTAGACGGTTTTCGAGTGCTTTTTTTATGATGGCAATGCCAGGGTGCTTGTCATTGAAAATGCCTAATTCATGTGGTTTATAGCCAGTGATAATAATTCGCTGTAGCAAAAAAACGCCCCCTGAGCTGTATAGTATGTAGTCATAGTATACAGTAGGGGGCAAGCGAAAACGAATTCCGATATGTTGTTGTATAGTTGAATGTTAATTTATCCAGCGTTAATGGGCAGTAAGACTCCCATCTTGCAAAGAAGGGGAGATTAATTCAAAATCCGGACGCATTGTTTATCTGTGCGACAGCGGCATTGTTTTACCTGTGCGAAAGCGAAGCGACAGCGGCATTGTTTACCTGCGCGAAAGCGAAGCGACAGCGGCAATACATCAAGGCGAAATTGATTATAAAGCAAATAGTGTTAAAACTACAGCTACAGCTGCACAGATGCCTAAAAACCACCATGTGTCTGTAAAGTCTTCTTTAGAATCACTATTCATGTAAAGTATGTCCTTTCTGTTTAATTTTTCCGCTCAAAGACCAATTCGTCCAAACACGCAGTATAGTTTCGAATGGTCCGCGTTTAAATTTCTTTAAATAGGCAAGGCTGAAAACACATTGCAAGCTATATACGACGATTCCGAATAAAATACCACCAAACACGCCTAGCTTGCCGTATAAGCCTAGACCATATCCATAAAATACTGTTGTACAAATAATGGTTTGCATTAGATAATTGGTTAATGATAGTTTACCGACACTCTCAAAAGCAGGAGCTAGCAGTTGTACTGGGCGAGTTTTATATAATAAAGCTGCAAGGCAGACATAGCCAATTGAAAGTAGCTGTGAACCACCCGTCATCAAGATGTCGGAAAAATTACTTTCTATTAAACTCATACCTTTACAAGCTAGCCCAACTGGAACTAGCATTGAGCCAATCGAATACCATTTTTTTTCATCCTCCATATTCACAAATGCTCGCTTTTTGGCGAGTCCCATGCCTAAGAGGAACAATGGAGCATAGAAGATTGGTGCAAAAATAAGTATGATGAATAGAAAAATAGGTTCATCCATTCCAGGAGGTACTGAATTTGCACGGAAATCATAAATATCTAAGTAGCTTCCGTTAGCATAAATATCGTCGGCTTTCTCAATATAAGTATCCAGTTCTTTTTGCTCTTTTTTTGATTCAACCGTAGGACCAAATGTTAATGCTGTCGTGAGTAAAAATAAAATGCCAGCCCAAATAAATAAAGTTTTGGGTTTGCGATTAATAAAGGGAATCAAAAATAAAGTCATACAGCCGTAAGAAAATAAAATATCGCCATCCCATAAAAATGTTGAATGGAGCCAACCGATTGCAATTAGCCCCGTTGCACGGCGTAAAATGGACCATCGACTTTTATCCTTTTTTTTACGAATAGACTCAATAAGTTTAATAAGAGAGAAGCCAAATAAAATGGTGAAGATCGGCATAAATGACCCTTCGATGAAGACTTTTACAAAATATAAAGCCCCGTTATCGAGGGCGGATAGATCTTTTAGTTCATCTTTGCCATACATGCCAAATTGGAAAATCAACAAATTCGCCATTAAGATGCCAAATAAACTAAATCCACGCATTGTATCTATGAAGGTAACACGGTTAATTGTCATTGCGTTTTATCTCCTTAATTGGTTATCTTATACATAGTGTAGTTGGTAAATCTTATGGTGAAATAATGACTACCTTAAAGTAATCTTAAAAGAAGGTGATAGCATGCAAGATGCGTCAATTTTAGTGTTAGAAGATGAACGTGCAATTGCGGAAATGATTGAAATCATATTAAGGAAAGAAGGATTTTTAAACATTACTCTCTGCGGCACTGTTCTAGAAGCAAAAAAGAAAATTGAAACGAAGATTTTTGATTTTTATCTATTTGATATTATGCTCCCAGATGGTAGTGGACTTGATATGGCGAATATAATTCGTGAACAAAGTGATGCACCTATATTCTTTTTAACGGCAAAAGGTAGTGATGCAGATAAACTTCGCGGTTTTATGAACGGTGCAGATGATTATATTACGAAACCATTTAATCCACTTGAGCTTGTTGCAAGGGTGAAGGTACAGCTTACAAGATATATGAAGAAAAAGGATGTGCCAGAAAGTCATTTATTTACATGTAGTCGGTTTACATTTGATATCGATGCAGCAGAGATAACTGTAAATGATACAAAGGAAATCATTAGTGGGCGATTATTTCATTTATTGAAATATTTATGTGAAAACGCAGGGCAAGTATTATCAAAGGAGCAAATCTACGAACGTGTATGGGGTGATTGCCTGTTTGATGATAATACAGTGATGGTACATATTCGAAAACTACGAGAAAAAATTGAAAAGAATCCAGGTAAACCAACTTGCATTATAACTGTGAGGGGTATTGGTTATAAACTTGTTGGAGATGTTCATTCATGAAGCCAGCTAGAAGGTTAACGCTCCGTTTTGTGTCTTATTTCATCATATTTTATTTACTAATTATTTCGGGCTTTATTATTAGTTTGGTGTTTTTTGCAATCTTTATCAATGGTCATGTCGGTGACAATATTCATATAATGACTTCCTCTGAAATAAAAGATGATGCTGTCGTAGAAAAAGGAAAATCCATTAAGATTGCTGATTATTTAGTGAAGCGAGCCGAGGAGAACGTAGGGCAATTGTATTTGTTCAATCAATCGATGGACATTGTTGATTATACCGGAGATAGTTGTGAACTATGTGGAATGACAGATAATGAAATAATGGCTCTGAAACAGCCAGGAATGCATACATGGGAGATTCCTAAATACTATTTGCTATTCCTCCCTACGTCACCCCAACCACTTTTTGAGGAAGCATTTCAGAATTGGAAGGATAAAGGAGAGATTTCTTCAGAACTACTCCGGCGTTTACAAGATAAGAAGGCCTCTGTTGAGATCTATAATGAGCGGTGGGATCGTATAGAAATCATTGGTGAGCATTATAAAAAGCTACATAAGCCTCAGCTGCTAGAAGAAAAATACGATATTTTCGAGCATGCGGAGCTTACACAAAGTGCTGCTTTAGAGGATGGTTCGACACTAGTTGTACGCATGCCCAATCCGTCATACAAGCCATTTGATGAGCCTTTTAATAAGGCGATGGTTTTATTTGTTTCGATCTTCTTTGGGGGACATATTATCGTGTTAATCGGGGTCGTATTTTTATCGATTAGCATTTCCCATCAATTTGTGCGCCCGCTTGTTTATGTACTATCTCGTATAGAGCGACTTACACAGTTTGATTACAGTGAAGTAAGAGATAAAAATATCCGTCATCGGAAGACAGGGAAGTTGAAGAGGAAATTTAAATTATTTCAGCCAGTTGATGAATCCCTAAATAATTTATCAGAACGTCTTTCATCTAATGAAAGGCAAATTAAACAGGCAGAGCAATTGCGTGAGGAGTGGATAACAGGTTTATCGCATGATTTAAAGACACCGTTAAGCTCTATTTTTGGTTATTCAACAATGCTTGCTTCAGAGGATTATGAGTGGACAAAGGAAGAAATGCGCATCTTTGCGAATACAATGCAGGAAAAGGCGACGTATATGGATGCCCTTATACAAGACTTAACATATACGTACCAATTAAAAAATAAAGCGATACAGCTTGAAAAAGTGTTATTACCACTCAACATATGGTTACCTCAATTTGCAGATGAGCAGGTGTCTGTGAAGATTTATGGAGATATTCTGCTCGAAGCGGACGAGCTTCTATTAAAGCGCATTTTAGATAATCTAATAACTAATGCTAAAAAATATACTCCTGATGGTACAAAGGTAAACGTAGAAGCGCAAAATATAGGTAGGGAAATTATGCTGACAATTGCCGACCAAGGTCCGGGAATTCCTCAGGAGGAGCTCGATAACCTCTTTGAACGCTATTATCGAGGTACTAATACTACAGATGATACAACGGGTACAGGTCTTGGATTGGCTATTACTAAGCAGTTAATTGATTTACACGGTGGTACCATTAGTGTCCGATCAGGGGTAGAAGGTACAGTCTTTGTATTGAAATTTAAACGTAAATAGTAGTTTCTGAGGTCATCACCAAAAATTAGGGATGACATTATGTATATAAGTTGATTTTCGTTCCGGCTGGGTGACTCCTTGGGGATCAGCGTCAAGGGCACTGGAAAACTAAAGAAATTCATTTTTTTATATTATAAATCTGTCTTTTGTTGGATTTAGAAACTCAAAAAAGTCGATTTGCATCACATTTTTGTGGCAAATCGACTTTTTTAGTACCCTCGATCAGCGTCACAGATGAGACCCTGGAGCTAGCCCCGCGAGTGAAGTGGGGAGGGGAACGAAGGCTAAAAGCATCACGTCCTGTGATAACGCCTTCGTGACCAACATCCTGTTGCTGCCGCTACGTTGCACTACGCTTTCGCACAGAACACATTTGTTGCCCCGACGCCCCCAGGAAGCTCTGCTCTGTGCGAAAGCGAAACGACAGCAACAATGTTTTATCTGTGCGAAAGCGAAGCGACAGCAACAACAAAGCGCCCAGCCGGAACGGAAATCAACCCCACGTTATGGTAATGATAGTTTTTTATTGAAAAAGTAAAGTAAAAACACTGTTAATTTGGGCAGTACAAGTGATGAATCATTCACTTTGTACTGGCCTTTTTTTCGTGAAATTGAACAGTCTTAAAGGTGAAGTGTAATTATTTAGGGGATTACCCCTATATGAACAGTTTCCGCTTACAACTATTATAAAGGTGTAAAAGTTGTATACGAAAGACAGCATGATAAGGAGGATATACACATGAAGACTTCTTTTAAAGTAGTCATCGTTGGAGGAGGAACTGCTGGCATTTCTGTAGCTGCACGTTTACTTCGTCAATCTCATTCACTTCAAGGGGAGATTGCCATCATAGATCCTGCAGAAAAACATTATTATCAACCACTCTGGACATTGGTGGGAGGTGGTGCAGCAAATAAGTGGGACTCTGAACGTGAGATGCTTTCTATTATTCCTGAAGGCGCTGTTTGGTTAAAAGAAGCTGTTAGCAGTTTTGACCCCAATCAAAACCAGGTAATTACACAAGGTGGTACAACATATACGTATGATTTTTTAGTAGTTGCTGGTGGTATAGAGATTAACTGGGGTGCTATTAAAGGGCTGAAAGAGGCACTTGGGACTAAAAGTGTATGCAGTAATTATTCTTTCGAGCATGTGGATTATACGTGGGAAACGATCCGCAATTTTAAAGAGGGGACAGCATTGTTTACACATCCTAACTCTCCAGTAAAATGTGGTGGTGCTCCGCAAAAAATTATGCATTTAGCAGAAGACCATTTTAATAGAGTCAATGTTCGTGACAATATTAACATTATTTTCGGTTCGGCTAATCCAGCCATTTTCGATGTCTTGAAATATCGTGAGGCACTTGAAAAGGTAATAGAACGTAAAAATATTGACGCTCGATTCCGACATAATTTGATTGAAATTAAGGCGGATGAAAAAATAGCTATCTTTGAAAACTTAGATACTGGCACAGTAGAAGAAATTAAATACGACATGATTCATGTGACACCATATATGTGTTCACCTGAATTTATACGAACAAGTGCATTAGCAGATGAAAATGGTTGGGTAGATGTCGACAAATTTACTTTGCAACATAAAAAGTATAGCAATGTGTTTGGAATTGGTGACAATGCCAATCTCCCAACATCTAAAACGGGTGCAGCTATACGAAAGCAAGCCCCTGTCGTTGCACAAAATCTTATTGCTTTAATGCGACAACAGCCTATGACGCAAATGTATGATGGCTACTCTTCTTGCCCAATCGTAACAGGCTACAACAAACTGATATTAGCTGAGTTTGATTACAACAAAGAGCCTGTCGAATCTATGCCTTTCAACCAAGCAGTGGAAAGATCCAGTATGTATTTCATGAAAAAGGATTTACTGCCTGTTATGTACTGGGATGGCATGCTGAAAGGCACTATGTAATTACGAATGAAGGGAGGCGTCAAGCATGGCTAATGCAACGGTAAGCATGAGCGAGGAATTATATCAAATAATTGAAGCGCTTGAGAAACCAGAAGTTCGACACTCTTTACAGCGATTGTTAGAAAAATTACCAAATGTAGAGCAAACGATTGAATCAGCAGAAAATGTTGTGGATTTTGGAAAATCAGTACTAGCTGATGCAAAGACCGTAGATAGATACGAGCAATTTGCTTCTTCTTATAATGTAGGCTCAGACACGATTACGGCTATTGTGCAGCTAATGGAGAAATTGCCAAAGCTTGTTCAAACCATTCATCAGTTAGAAAACATCATTGATTTTGTTACAGCAGTACTTCAGGATAAGCAAACGACAGACTATACAATGAATAATTTAAAGGGCTACGTCGATCCATACGTTGAAAAAGGAAAGACAAGTTTGGATTTCTTGAAAATGATACAGCAAAGGGCAGAAGAAAAGCCTCAGCAAATCAATGTTTTTTCAATTATAAAATGGATGAAGGATCCTTCTGTTCAAAAATCACTTAATTATGTTCAGGCTACATTAGATATTTTAAAAGAAAAAAATAGATGATAAAGGGGAGTTTTACACATGTTATTACGATATTTTTACGATGAAAAATTAGCGCACGCTTCTTATGTTGTGGGATGTCAGGCGAAAGGTGAAATGGTCATTGTTGATCCGATGCGTAATATTGAGCCCTATCTTGCATTAGCAGAAAAAGAGAAGATGCAAATTGTTGGTGCATTAGAAACACATATCCATGCTGATTTTGTAGCGGGATCTCGTGAGTTAGCAGACCGTGTTGGAACAAAGATGTATATTTCCGACGAAGGGGATGCTGATTGGAAGTATCAAAATCTTGAAGGAATTCCTCATCAATTATTAAAAGATGGTGATGAATTTAGTATAGGTAATCTTATCTTTAAAGTCATGCATACACCAGGACATACGCCAGAAAGCATCTCCTTCTTATTAACGGATCGCGGCGGTGTAGCAGATAAACCAATGGGTATTTTTACGGGTGACTTTGTCTTTGTAGGTGATATTGGACGCCCTGACTTGTTAGAAAAAGCTGCTGGTATTCAAGGTACATCACTATCCGGTGCAAAAGCAATGTTTAAATCAATAGAACGCTTTAAGGCTTTACCAGATTACATGCAAATATGGCCAGCTCATGGAGCAGGTAGTGCTTGTGGTAAAGCATTAGGAGCAGTACCATCTTCAACAGTTGGGTATGAGAAGCAATTCAGCTGGGCTATGCAATTTGATGATGAGCAAAAATTCATTGATGCGTTACTAGATGGTCAACCGGAACCTCCTTATTATTTCGCTGTTATGAAGCGTGTCAATAAAGTAGGAATAGAACTTCTTAAGAACTTACCGCCAGTAACGGCAGTGTCAAGCTATGAAGAGATTACTCAACTTATTGCAGATGGGAAGCAAGTTATTGATATGCGTCCGGCGGAAGATTTCTCACAGGGGCATATCGCAGGAACGCTAAACATACCTTACAATAATTCAGTGACAAACTGGGCTGGTTGGTTAGTGGATTATTCAAAACCATTATATTTACTAATTAATCCTTCTCAACTAGATGATATTTTAATAGCGTTACGTTCTATTGGTATCGACAATGTTGTTGGATATGGGGATGTAATGAAAATTTTGGAAGAGGCTACTTCTCTAGAAAGTTATGAAAATATAACTCCTCTTGACGCAAAGTCATTAATTGAAAGTGGAGAAGTTCATGTACTTGATGTACGCAATCAAACTGAATATGATGCAGGGCATATTGAAAATGCTCAACATATTATGGTTGGTACGCTATCTAAACGTTTGGATGAATTACAAACAGATAAAAAAATTGTTGTACAATGCCAAGCAGGTGCTCGTTCTGCAATTGCGGTAAGTGTACTGAAAGCAAACGGTATTCACAACATTGTAAATTTAACGGGTGGCTACATGGCTTGGCAGCATGATGTATTGAACAAATAAAAAAGTTTTATCTACAGAGGTTGTTCTAAAAGAAAAATAGCATACTAGTGATCCTAGTTTGCTATTTTTTTGTTCTTCGTAAAGTTGAGGGTGGATTCCGTTTCGGCTCAACGCTTTCCAAGAGGTATCTTTGAATGAAGTGAGGATTACTTTCAATCGAAGGTTTTATAAGGCGTCAAGAGACTCAACGGTCGTCTGTGGAAAGCTGAACAGATTTAGACAACCTTTTTTTCTCGAAAAAAGGGGTTAAAAAATGATTATTGTAAGTATGAGTATATTCCTTCTTATTATTGGTAGAATTATTTATAAACGTCATGTCCCAGTACGTCAAATACAGGAGTGTTTACCTCAAGAGCTAAATGCGGGGATGGCGATAGTGGATGTACGTGATTACAATGACTCTTACAAGTCACTTACACCAAATGCATTAAATTTACCAATTGCCTATTTAGTACGCTACATACATGAGCTACCAAAAAAACCCCTTCATATTATTGCATCAACAAAGCTAGAAAAAAATATGAGTGTTCGTATCATTCGAAAAGCAGGGCATGAAGTGAAGAGCTATAGCTTGATAGAAGAGGAAATATAGGGCAAAGTGTTTATTAGTAACAAATAAACTTGAGAGAAAGGCACTAACTTCAAAGTAGGAAAGAAACTTATTTTTTCCGTGCTCTCATTTTTAAGCTAGGAGTGTGTTTAGATTGGAGAAGGAACAGCTAAAAAATAAATATTTACAGCAAATATTTCAATATATTCAAGATGGAATCATCATTATGAATCACAACCGTGAAATTTTAATGATGAATCCTTCAGCGAATCGGTTAACGGGATGGAAATTGGGGGATCGAGTACCTTTTTGTTCATTTTGTGAAAACCGTCAAAAGTCTCCAGGAGAACATACATGTTATTTAATAGAACATAATGAGGTTCCCTATTTTTTATCGAAAATGCCCACGTACCATGGCAGTAAGATAGATGTGGAAATGAGTACAGCACTAATGTATACAGACAGTAAAACAAATGAGCAGGAGTTTCTTCTTGTACTGCGCGATCAGACAATTCAGTTGAAGGAAGAAGAGGCTCGGATTTCAAAACTTATTATAAAAAAGCTGATTGAGGCAAAAGAGGAAGAACATAAAAGGCTTGCGCAGGAATTACACGATGGCGTTGGCCAATCATTGTATACAATATCTGTTGCACTGCAAGCGATTGAATCTTATGTCAAAGACAATGAAAAGCTAAATACGTATATTGAAGAGGTACGCAATGAGCTAGAGCAAGTAATGAATGATATTAAATCGTATTCCTATCAGCTTCGCCCCCATAGCATTGACCAGTTAGGGATTTCACCTACATTAGGCACGCTTGTAGATTCAGTGCAGAAGGTTCATCCTAGTATTTCTATAGTATTAGAAACAGATTTTGAAGAGCGCTGTCATCCATCTGTAGAAATCAATGTTTATCGCGTCGTACAGGAGGCTTTACACAATATTATTAAATATGCAAAGGCTTCTAGGGTCGTCGTTCGACTCGATAAAAAAGCTACAGATTTAGCGCTCTATATAGAAGATAATGGCGTAGGATTTGATCTACAGCACGTGAAGAAAGAAGGACTTGGCTTAAAGCATATGGAGGAGCGAATAACATTGTTAGGCGGATCTTTTACTATTATTTCTGCTCACAATAAAGGTACACAAATTAGCATTCAAGTACCTAATTGGAAGGATGACTATAGATGATTCGTGTTTTAGTAGTAGATGATCATGTGTTAATTCGTAAAGGAATTGTTCTTTTATTGGAAAATTATAAAGATGTGGAGGTTGTAGGTGAAGCAGGCGATGGAGCCGAGGCGATAACTCAAGCAATATCATTGGACCCCGATGTCATTTTAATGGATGTATCTATTCCGAATGGGCTGGATGGGTTTACAGCTACTCAAGAAATTCTCAAACAAATGCCTAACGTGAAAATTATTATGTTAACAATGCACAATGAAGTTGCTTATATTCAAAAAGCGATTGCTGTTGAAGCTCATGGTTATATTTTGAAAAATAGTCAAGGTGGAGTGCTCTATGAGGCTATCCATGCTGTTTATAGTGGTCGCATATATTATAACGTGGGTATTCCAAAGGAACAGTTGAATAAACTATTTGAACATAAAGGGCAGGAAGATAAATGCATTTTAACTGTGCGTGAGCAGGAAATAATGAGGCTAACAGTTCTAGGCTATACGAATGTCCAAATTGCTGAGCAGCTATATATCAGTAGTAAAACGGTTGAAAATCATAAATCAAATATTATGCAAAAGCTCGATTTAAGTAATAAAGCTGAGCTTATTCAGTATGGACTTGCAAATAACTATATGTAACAACTCGTTACTGTTTGAAGCTGGAAATTGAAATGTATGGCTCTTCGGCAAAATCAACCAAGCCTGCGGAAAGCGCCAGCTCGGAGTGGGAATCTACCTTTGTTTATTGATACACATTATTTTATATTTATTCTTTTGCCGACAAGCTGAGATCACTCAAATGATGAGTGGTCTTTTTTTATTTCTATTCAAAATAATTTGCAATATTGTCACAGTGAGTAAGCTTATAGTGGAAAACCCCTATATGTCTGAAATAGCAGCGGGACTATACTGAAAGCACATAAATAAAAGGAGATGCAAGAAAAATGGATATTACATTTATAATTGTGATTTTCCTGATTGGATTCGTTGGTTCATTTGTGTCCGGTATGTTGGGGATCGGCGGTTCAATCATTAAATACCCAATGCTACTATATATACCGCCACTTTTTGGTTTAGCGGCATTTTCAGCACATGAAGTTTCAGGCATCAGTGCAGTACAAGTGTTTTTTGCGTCGATTGCAGGTGTCTGGGCATATCGAAAAGGTGGTTATCTTAATAAACCCCTCATTATTTATATGGGTGGAGCAATTTTAGCCGGTAGCTTTGTTGGGAGCTACGGATCACAGTTTTTATCTGAAAACGGTGTGAATGTCGTATACGGTATTTTAGCCTTGATTGCAGCTGTGATGATGTTTATTCCTAAGAAACAAATTGATGATATGCCAATGAATGAAGTAACCTTCAACAAGCCGTTAGCTGCAATTTTAGCATTTGTTGTTGGGATTGGCTCAGGGATCGTTGGTGCTGCAGGTGGTTTCTTGCTTGTTCCGATTATGCTTGTAGTACTCGGTATTCCAACGCGCATGACGATTGCTACTAGTTTAGCCATTACGTTTATCTCATCGATTGGTGGAACAATTGGTAAGTTAATGACAGGACAAGTCGAGTACTATTCCGCAGTTATTATGATAGTGGCAAGTTTACTGGCGGCCCCTCTTGGCGCAAAAGTAGGTAAAAAGATGAATACGAAAATTTTGCAAAGTATTTTAGCTGTACTCATTTTAGCGACAGCAATTAAAATTTGGGCTGATCTATTATGATAAAAAAACAAAAAGTTGTTGCCTATAAATCGCATGAGAAAAAGCTAATAATTGTAAGTTTTTTAGTAGCCGGGATAATGTTTCTTTCACTAATTGGAAGAATTTTTGGTACCTAGGAGATGAAATGAAATGAATGATTCAGCTGTAATGTGGAGTCGAGCCTTAACAGAGTTAACATTGTCATTCCATATTGTTTACGCAACAATTGGCGTTGGCATACCTTTAATGATAATGATTGCTCAATGGGTCGGTTTAAAAAATAATGACGAACATTATTTACTACTCGCAAGAAGATGGGCAAGAGGGTTTGTAATCACTGTAGCAATTGGTGTCGTGACTGGTACTGCCATTGGATTGCAGTTATCGCTACTATGGCCAAATTTTATGGAGTTGGCTGGTCAGGTAATAGCATTACCATTGTTTATGGAAACATTTGCGTTCTTTGTTGAAGCAATTTTCTTAGGGCTGTATTTATATACTTGGGATCGCTTTAAAAATCCAAAGCGACATCTATTATTATTGGTTCCTGTAGCTATTGGTGCTTCTATGTCGGCCGTTTTTATTACAATTGTGAATGCATTTATGAACGCACCACAAGGCTTTGATCTTGTAGATGGGGAACTTGTGAATATTCAGCCTGTACTTGCCATGTTAAATCCTGCAATGCCAACGAAGGTAGCGCATGTATTAGTGACATCTTACATGACGGCAGCATTTTTATTAGCTTCTATTGCAGCTTACCGTATGCTGCGAGGATCGAAGCATGTGTATCATAAAAAAGCGTTACATCTATTATTGAAACTTGGATTAGTGTTTTCGCTAGCGGCACTTATCGTAGGTGACTTTTCTGGGAAGTATTTAGCTGAATATCAACCTGAGAAATTAGCTGCTGCTGAATGGCATTTTGAAACAAAAGAGGATGCTTCACTTATGCTATTCGGTGTACTAGATGGAGAAGAAGTAAAATATGCCATTAAAGTACCGTACGCATTGAGTGTATTGGCGCATAATAATCCTTTTGCAGAAGTAAAAGGTTTAGATCAATTTCCTGAGGACGAACAACCGCCACTTTATATCCATTATTTATTTGACATTATGGTACTTATTGGAACTCTATTAATTGTCGTTGCAGCTATTTATGTGCTAGGCAAGTGGCGAGGGTGGAAGTTTATTTCTTCGAAAAGCTTTAAGAGAATAGTAGTGGCAGGTGGTCCACTATCGCTTATTGCTGTTGAGGCAGGCTGGTGGTTTGCGGAAGTAGGGCGTCAGCCTTGGATACTTCGTGGTTATATGAAAACAGCAGAAGGAGCCACAACAAGTGGCCAAGTCGATACAATGCTTATACTATTTGCAGGGCTGTACATTGTATTAGCAATAGGAAGTATCGTTGCACTTATTCGTATGTTCCGTAACAATCCAATTGAACGTGAAATTGAAGAACATCAACAAGTGGAAGGATGTGAAGAACAATGAGTTTAGAGATATTAGGAATTTCAGTGCTATGGTTATTTCTATTCGGCTATGTCATTGTTGCGTCCATAGACTTTGGAGCGGGCTTCTTTAATGCTTATAGTGTCTTAATAGGTAAAGATCATATATTAGCAAATGTTATAAAACGTTATTTATCTCCGGTGTGGGAAATTACAAACGTCTTCCTTGTATTTTTCTTTGTTGGAATAGTAGGATTCTTTCCTCAAACTGCTTACTATTACGGCACAATTTTGCTAGTGCCGGTCAGTATCTCATTAATATTAATTGCCATTAGAGGGAGCTATTATGCATTTGAATCCTACAGTGAAAAAGGTGGACATATCGGTTATACATTGATGTATGGAAT
This sequence comes from Lysinibacillus agricola, assembly GCF_016638705.1. Taxonomy (GTDB): domain Bacteria; phylum Bacillota; class Bacilli; order Bacillales_A; family Planococcaceae; genus Lysinibacillus; species Lysinibacillus agricola. Next base: position 300,370 of record NZ_CP067341.1, read on the forward strand.
TACTGGTTTATTCATACCAGCATCCCTTTCTATTGTATTAACGATATCTGAGGGAGGGTTCGTGGAAATTGTAAATGAAGAGCCACATTTACAAATCGCTAAACTTTTCACAAGTCCGCTAACTTGGTCTATCGTGCTATTAAGTATTGTTGCAGTTTTGTATATTTCAGCTGTTTTCTTAACTTGGTATGGGAAAAGAGCGCGAGATGAACATGCTTCTAATTTAATGAGAAAGTATGCACTCGGTTGGTCGTTGCCACTCATAATAAGCGTAATAGGGACTATGGTGGAGTTGAAGGGACATGTGCCTGAGCATTATGAAAATATGTTAAATCTGTGGTGGCTCTTTGCAATATCAGGCGTACTATTTTTTATAACACTAATTCTTTTATTTAATAAGAGAAACTATGGCATTGCTGTCTTTTTAATGGTTGCACAATTCGGGTTTGCCTTTTTCGGCTATGGTATTTCACATTATCCGTATTTACTATATCCGTACTTATCAGTCTATGATAGCTTTACGAACGAAACGATGGCTATTGCATTAGTGATAGCGTTTATTGGAGGGCTAGTTCTGCTCATACCTTCATTATATTTAGTAATGAAATGGTTTGTGTTTGATCGTGACTATGCTTGCGGTAAACATAATCATCATGTCTAGGGAGGAACTATAATGAATCAATTTATTATTTTGTATGCACCTTTTCTTGTAGTGGCTATTAGTATTGTAGTTGGCTTTTGGATAGGGCCGAAAGATCGTCAAATTAAGCAATAGGTTATGGACACTGATCCCAAGAAGTCGTCCTGTCTTATCAAATAAATAAATTAATAAGATAGAAGCTCAAAAAAAGGGGCTATATGGAAAGTCATGAGTGGTTGACTTTCTATATAGCCCCTTTAAGTGTGTAATGGTGGGTTTACGTGGTTATTTTACCTTTTACATCTTTCTGATGGCCGCTCAATTTTTACGTAGCGCCATAAATTATTGGCAATGTCACGTGCTTCAGCAGCGTGTTCCGTCCCAACGAATGCTTTTCGGAAAGGAGTAAGAAGTGATTCGATGATGAAAAGCTTTGGTTTCTCACGTTGTAATTCTTCCAACAAAAATTCAGTGTATTCTAAGCCCTCAACTGTTTCATCCTTAGACAATTCTTTCGTAAAGCCTTGCAATTGTTCAACAATCATCTCCTTGTTAATCGATTGATAGTTCACCACATTTTGAATAGCATTAATCATTTCAACGTTAATAATAATTTCTTTAGATTCTAACATTACAGGAATAATTGCTTTAATATTACGCAATGCTATACGTACAATCGTTTCACGACTAATATATTGAGAATCCGAAATTAAAACTGCACGTAATGAGAGGTTAATCATTCCGAGAGCCTGTACAGCGCATTCGTAGCTCAGTGTACTGATTTCTTCACCGAAAACTTGTACAAAACGATTAGCAAGCCATTCTAACTCCTGTAAGTAATAGTTCAAAATAATTTTTTTAAGTTCTTTGTCATGAGAATGGGAAATCGATTCAAAAATTTGAATTAAATTGTGCTCGCGATTGACATACATGAGCACGGCAACTTGCTGTGTTAATACTTCCAAGTCAGCTGGGTCTTTCCCGTAAAGAAGCTCATGTCGACGATTACTTGCTTCTTCACGCCCTTGATCTAGAATGGCGATTAAACATTCATTTTTTGAAGCGAAATGATTATAAAAAGTGCCCTTAGAAATTTTAGCTGCACTAATAATATCGTTAATTGATGTGTCCACGAATCCTTTTTCGATAAAGAGCTCACGTGCAGAAGTAGTTATTTGTCTTTTTCTTTTGTTCATAACCTCACCTTTTTAGAAAATATTATACTATCATTCTATAATGGAAATGCTTATATATCAATGTTTCGAAAAAAAAATAATCTTTATTGTTGAAAAAAGTAGACTGCGAGTATAAAATAAGTTTTATCGCAAAAAACAACAAAGAATTGAGGGATATAAATGAATAGTGAGCAAATAATGAAAAAGCCCCCTATGGCATGATTGGTATTTTATTTGTGGGTGCTTTTGTTGCTTTTCTAAATAACACATTGTTAAACGTTGCGTTACCAACAATCATGAATGATTTTGATATAACGTATTCAACAGTACAATGGCTCGCAACAGGCTATATGCTTGTAAGTGGTATTTTAGTACCGGCTTCAGCGTTCTTTGTAACGCGCTTTAAAAATAGACATTTATTTATTGTAGCGATGTCAGTCTTTACGATCGGTACAATTATGGCTGGCTTTGCACCTAACTTCGGTACATTACTAGCAGGTCGTATGGTGCAAGCAGCGGGTGCTTCAAGTATGTCACCACTTTTAATGAATGTAATGTTAATTAGCTTCCCGAAAGAAAAACGTGGGGCAGCAATGGGGATTTTTGGTTTAGTCATGATTACGGCACCAGCGATAGGTCCAACGTTATCAGGATATATTGTTGAGCACCATGATTGGCGTATGCTCTTCCAAATGATTATTCCATTTGCAGTTATTAGTTTATTGTTTGGTATTTGGAAATTAGAAAACGTGATGGAGACACGTGAAGTTCATTTAGATTTCCCATCAGTACTATTATCAACAATTGCATTCGGTGGTATTCTATATGGTTTCAGTACTGCAGGGGATAAGGGCTGGTCAAGTCCTTGGGTATATGGCATGATTTCAGCTGGCCTTCTTGCTTTAATCATCTTCATATTTAAACAACTACGTATGGATCAACCTTTGCTAGAATTACGTATTTATAAATATCCAATGTTTGCATTGGGATCAGCTATCTCGGTCATCGTGTCAATGGCTATGTTCTCTGGGATGATTTTAACTCCTGCTTATGTACAATCGATTCGTGGAATTGATCCATTTGAAGCAGGCTTAATGATGCTTCCTGGGGCACTTGTAATGGGGATTATGTCGCCGATTACAGGTAAGCTTTTTGATAAATTTGGACCGCGTATATTAGCGATTGTCGGTTTAACGATTACAACAATTGCGTCATTCGGTTTAACACAGTTAGAATTAGATTCAAGCTATACATTTATCGTGTCTATGTACACAATTCGTATGTTTGGTTTGTCAATGGTTATGATGCCGATTATGACAAACGGTTTAAACCAATTACCACAAATGATGAACCCGCATGGTACAGCCATTAATAATACTGTGCAGCAAGTGGCAGGGGCAATTGGTAGTGCCGTGATGGTAACGTTTATGAATAACCGTAAAAAAGCAACAGCCGAAGATTTAATTGCAGAAGCAAAAGCTACTGCAGCGCAATCAGGTGTTGCATCAACACCAGAGCAAATGCAACAAATGCAGGATCAAATTATGCAAAATGCTTTATTAGATGGTATTACACACTCATTCTTAATAGCAGCTTGTATTACAGTTCTGGCACTAGTGCTTGCCTTCTTCCTAAAACGTGTAAAAATTGAAAGCACGGCGGCTTCTATGGATTTAAAAAAACCAGCTAAATAATAATGAACTGAAATGAAATGAAATGCTCTCCTATAGGTAGACAGATGAAAAATTATAAATCTGTTTATCGAAGGGGAGCTTTTTTTATCTTCATTCAGCGAAGATTCCCACCTTTTCAGTGGGTGTCCAAACACCTACTGAAATAGAGGAACTCAGTCTAAGAACGCCACGGCCTGTGGCAACGACTGAGTGACCAACATCGTGTTAGCCTAAAGCCTCCGGCGGATGTCACGGATTTTGAAAGGAATGAATTGTGCAGGCACAATTCAAAAATCCGACGCCATTACGCCAAGGCGAAATTGATACATCAAATAGTAAAATCTGAAAAAAAATTTTAAAATTTTGTGTTGTTTTTTATCATTTTATTTCATACTATTAAAATACAGAAAATTTAGTTATTTTATTGTGAGGTGATTATTTGGTAGATGCATATATGAATCGCTTGGTGGGGGACAAAGAAATTCCGGGTGCAGTGCTTATTGTCCAACAGCAGCATAGACGTATATTGTCAAAAAGCTACGGAGCATATACAGCTGAAGATGGGAGTAAGCAAATTATTTCAAATAATACTTTGTTTGATTTGGCATCATTAACAAAAGTTGTCGCAACATTACCAGCTATTCTATTGCTGATTAGTAGGAACAAGTTGAACTTGATAGATTCAGCACAAGATCATTTACCAGATTTTAAATTTCCGCACATTACAATACAACAATTATTACAACATTGCTCTGGGCTACCGGCAGACTTAGAGCCGTCTGTTAGGAGACATCATCAGCGTGATATTATGCAGGAGGTTTTAGCGTGTGATGTCATTGGACAGCCAAATGAGCAAGTATTATACAGTGATTTAGGTATGATTTTATTAGGGAAGATTATCGAAAATGTTACAGGTCAGCCTTTTCAGAATTTTGTGGAGCAAGAGATTTTCAAGCCATGGGGTATGCATCATACAAGTTTCCGATTACCTGAGCAGAAAAGGAGTCAAGCAGCGGCTACAGAAATGGTAGTAGGTAAAATTGTACAAGGAATTGTACATGATGAGAAAGCATTACTATTAGAAGGAGTGTCAGGTAGTGCAGGGTTATTTTCATGCGCAGAGGATTTAGCAAAATATGCGAAATATTGGTTGGGAATAATCCAGCAATCTACCATACCATTTGAGTGGATGGAGCTTACATACACTAAGACAATGGGTAACAGAGGACTTGGCTTTGAAGTTTGGAATGGAGATCGTTCATTATTTTGTTTTGGTAGGAGGTGGAACAAGGGTTCTTTTGGACATACAGGATTTACTGGCACAAGTATTTGGATGGACCCTGTTAAAAAGGCGTTCGTTGTTTTCCTAACAAACGCTGTTCATTATGGGAGAAATACGGACATAAGGGGAATTAGAGAAAAGCTTCATACGATGATCTATGAAAATCTAATTATATGAAGGGTGGATGTGTGGTTATGAAACAAATGAATAAATGGTTGTTCCTGTTGCCTTTAGTACTCGTTGTAGCATTAGTAGGCTGTTCCTCGGATAAGAAATCAACAAGCTCACCAACACCTGATACAGATGATAAAGGAAACGCAGAAAAAGTTTCATTAACGATTGGGAGTTGGCGTACAGAAGACGTTGCTAAATATGAAAAAGTCATTGCATTATTTAATGAACAACATCCCGAAATTAACATATCATTTAACCCAACCAAAAATACTGAGTATAACACAGTGTTAAACACAGCATTACAAGCGGGTGAAGGTCCAGATATCTTTCATTTACGTCCATATGCTGCAGGATTAAAGCTTGCTGAGGCGGGTTATGTAGAAAAAATTAATGGCTTAAATGGTTTGAGTGCATATCCTGAAGAAGCATTAAAAGCTTCACGCGATGAAGAAGGTAATCAGTATGGCGTACCCATTAACTTGAGCTCAACTCAATTCTTCTACAATAAAAAGATTTTTAAAGATAATGACTTAGAGGTGCCTACTACTTGGGATGAATTCATAGCACTAAATGATAAATTGCTAGAAAAGGGTATTACGCCGATGGCAATGGGGACTAAAGAAAGCTGGCTATTGTCGTTGATGCACGGTATTGTAGGTCCTGCCATTTATGAAGGGAATGATTTCTATCAAGCAGTGCTTGCGGGAGAAAAAGATTTCACAGATCCTAAGTTTATAGAATCTATACAAGTGATGAATGACTTGAAAAAATACTTCCCGGCAAATTCAGAAGGGTTAGGGATGGATGATATTCGTACATTATTTGCACTAGGTGAGGCAGCTATGTTCCCGCTAGGCAGTTGGGAAATTCCTGTTGTACTAGAAATGAATCCAGATTTAGATTTAGGATACTTCCCGATACCATCAAAAGCTGGAAATAAAACAGTGACAACTTGGGTAGATGGTTCATTTGCTATTAATGCAAATTCGAAAAATAAGGATGCTGCTAAAGTGTTTTTGGAGTTTTTAACAACAAAAGAATTTGGAGAACTATTTGTAAAAGAATTCTCGATGATTAGTGCAATTCCAGGTATTACCTCTGATAATGCATTGTTAAATGACATTAGCAAATCTACAGAAAATGAAGCAACACCGTATATGTGGGTTACGAATTTTACAGGTGGCGATCCGACAACAAAGAGCTTGCTCGAAAGTGAACTACAAGGCATGTATTTAGGTCAAGTGACACCGGAAGAGGTAGCAGCAAAAGTACAAGAAAACGCTAAAACATGGTTTACACCGTTTCAAAAATAAATCTATCTTTCCTTGATCGTCGTGTTCAAACGTAAGTGAGCACGTTATTTTACATCCTCAGTCAAGTAGATAGCTAATAGTTGGATTGTGAAATGACCCCACTAACACTTCGAAGGAAGAAGCTGGGGTCTTACTGTCTAAATTTCTTTAAAGGAGGCTGTCCGAAGATGAACATAACTACAGCTTCACCGACTAAAAAGAAAAAAACTTGGGCAAAGTGGACCATTCATCTTTTTCCAATCCCCGCATTGATTATTTACGGAATGTTTGTACTATACCCTATCTTAGCTGCATTATCCTATAGTTTTTTTGAATGGAAGGGATGACGAGAGGCAATTTTATTGGATTTCAAAATTTCGTGACATTGTTTACGACGGAACCATATGGGTCAATGTTTTGGAATGCCTTCAAACATAATGTACTGTATTTTGTATTACAAATGGTTGTTATGAATGGGTTAGCCTTCTTTCTAGCGTTTATTATTTATCAAAAAATAAAGGGCGCGGAATTCTTTAAGGCAGCCTTCTTCTTGCCGCGATTACTATCAGTAATAGTTGTAGGATTTTTATGGAAACTCATTTTGAATCCAAATTTTGGAACTCTGAATGTTATTTTGGAGAAGATAGGTCTGGAAAGCTTACAAAAGGCATGGTTAGGTGATCCCGATACAGCTTTAATCGCTATTATTTTAGTAAATTGTTGGTTTGGTCTTGGCTTTGGTGTCTTGATTTTCTTAGCTGGATTTCAAGGGATACCAAGTGAACTAATCGAAGCAGCGAAGCTAGACGGTGCAAAGGGCTTTACATTATTACGTACAATCTATCTGCCATTAATGATTCCTTCTATTATGATCATGGGTGTTTTAACATTTATCCAATCATTTGAGGCCTTCGAGCTTGTCTATGCAATGCAGGGCTCAATGGGAGAGCCTTATTATTCAACAGACACCTTAGCTGTATTCTTCTACCGCTTGGCATTTGGTAGCTCGACAGCCTCTGGTGCAACAGCTATTGGTTTAGGGTCAGCATTAGCAACAGTTTTATTCTTCTTTATTTTAATTTGCACAACAGTATTTTTACGTTTTACGAGTAAAAAAGATGTACAAATGTAAGGGGTGAGTAAATGAAGCAAAGCACAATTTGGGCTCGACCGTTTTACTATATTGTTGTATTTGCAGTGGCGACAATAAGCTTATATCCTATTTTATTAATGATTTTATCGTCATTTAAGACGAGTGTGGATATTTACAAAAATCCTTTGGGGTTACCAACCAGCTTTAGCTTAGATACTTACCATACGTTATTGTCGAAAATTCCGTTTACAACTTATTTTATGAACAGTGCCTTTGTCAGTATTGTTTCTGTTGTATTAATAATCGTTGTTTGTTCATTGGCATCTTTTTATATTGCGCGTTTTAAATTTTCATGGAATCAAGCGCTATTTTTTATTTTCCTATTAGGGATGATGATTCCGATTAAACTTGGGATTGTACCTCTTTTCATTTTAATGCGTGATTTAGGACTTATTAATTCCTTGTGGTCACTAATATTGATGAATACTGCGACAGGAATTCCGCTGACGATGCTAATATTAACAGGTTTCTTTAAAACGATGCCCTATGAACTAGAGGAGGCTGCACGTATTGATGGAGCGGGGAATTTAAGGGTGCTCTGGTATGTAGTATTACCGTTAATGAGACCAGCACTTGGGACTGTGGTCATCATTAATTTTATTGCCGCTTGGAATGATTTTTTCTTCCCGCTTATCTTCATTACAGATAAGATGAAGCGTACAATTCCAGTTGGAATGATGTCTCTTTTCGGGGAACATTCGGCTGATTGGGGTTCGCTTTTCGCTGGTTTAACACTTGCATCATTGCCGATGATACTTTTATTCTTTATTGCTTCTAAGCAATTTATGGAGGGGCTGACGGCGGGTGCTATTAAATAAACAATACATTATTGGTGTAGATGGTGGTGGGACTAAAACCCGTGCAGTTATAGGTACAAAAAACGGTGAAGTACTTGCTGCCGTTGAAGGAACAGGAGCAAATATAAAATCGACTCCACCAGAAGAAGTACGACAGCAAATGATGAAATTACTAACGCGGTTACTCCAAAAAGTTGGGGCAACGGGAAATGATGTTTCAACTATCTTTTTATGTATGGCAGGTGGGGATCGTCAGGAGGACTTAGCACGCTGGCATAAATGGATGGAATTATTTTTCACAGCTGAATCCTGCAAGGTGTATGTTACAAATGATGCGGTAGCGGCACTTACTAGCGGTACATTTGCACATGAAGGGCTTGTCCTTATTGCAGGAACTGGTTCTATTGTATATTGTGTTCAAAAAAATAATCGTGTTAGCCGTGTAGGTGGATGGGGTTATTTGTTTGGAGATGAAGGTAGTGGCTACTATATTGGGCAAGAGGCATTACGTGTTATTGCACAGCATTTCGATGCATTTGGTAGAGATGGAGATATGTTTACAGAAGTGATCTTAAAGCAACTAGAGCTAAAAGATCCAACTGAAATAATTACGCTAGTTTATGAGCATGTTCAGCCGCGTGTGTTGATTGCTTCCATTGTACAAACCGTGTTACAGCTGGCTGAACAAAATAATAAAACAGCGAAGATTATTATAGAACGTGCCAGTAATTACTTAGCCCAATTACTGCTAACGATGTTTCAGAAAGAGCCACAAGTCAAAAGCTTCCCTATTGTCACTTGCGGCGGTTTATTTGAAAGTAGTTATTTTGCTAATTGTTTTCAAGAAAAACTGCAGCAAGCAGCTATTAACAATCGACTCATTCAACCCGAAGTACCACCTGTTATCGGTGCATTTGTAAAGGGACTTATTAGTGAGGGTGTTTTAATCACGAAGTCATTACAGCAAATTGTTAAGGAAACTTGGATGAGCAACTATAAGAAATAAAATAGGAGGGATTTGACTTTGATGGAACGAATGACAAAACTGACGACAGAAGACTATCATCCTGATTCAGAAAATTTAGATTTAATGTCAATTGCTGAAATTGTACAGCTTATGAATGAAGATGATTTAAAAATACCGCAAGCCATTGCAAAGGTACTACCTGAAATTGAACAAGCGATTGAGGCAGTCATTCATGCGCTGAAAAATGGAGGGAGATTATTTTATGTAGGTGCAGGGACAAGTGGTCGTATAGGTTTATTAGATGCAGTGGAATGTCCACCAACATTCAGTACTCCGCCAAAGCTCGTGCAAGCTTTATTAGCGGGTGGTTCAGACGCAGTAATGGTCGCCATAGAAGGTGCGGAGGATAACTGTACGCTAGGGAAAGTCGAGTTAAAGAAACAGCAGCTAAGTGCACAGGACGTTGTTATAGGGATTGCAGCAAGTGGTAGGACCCCCTTTGTAAAGGGAGCGTTAGTTTATGCACAACAGATAGGGGCACAAACAATAAGTTTAGCCAGCAATCCGCAATCTGTCATTAGCGCCTATGCAGATATTGCAATAGAGGTCATTACTGGCCCAGAAATCTTAACGGGTTCCACGAGGCTAAAGGCTGCGACTGCTCATAAACAAATACTAAATATGATTACGACAACATCGATGGTTAAGCTTGGAAAGGTCTATAAAAATTTAATGGTGGATGTCCATGCAAGTAATTTTAAATTACGTGAGCGTGCTAAAAAGATTGTCTGTGAGGCAACAGGTGTATCCTATGAAAAGGCGGAAAACATTTTAGAGCAGACTAATTTTCAAGTGAAGCTTGCCATTGTAATGTTACTTACGAAGACGACTTTAAATGAAGCGGAGAGATTATTAGCACAATCAGAGGGGCATGTGCGTACGGCAGTGGAGTTAAAGAAGGATTGACGGAAGGGGTGAGTGGAAATGCTTCCATTCACTTTTTCAGCAGGTGTCTAAACACCTGCTGAAAGAAGTGAAAGCCTCCGGCGGATGTCACGGAACCAGAAAGGAGTTCTAGTTACAATACATACATAATAGAGTGCGGAGTTGATTGGAATGGAAAAAATAAGTGCGGGATTGATTATGCTTGCAGAAATGCGGGAGAAGTTACCGCCATCCGAAAAGAAGGTGGCATCCTATATTTTAGAGCATCCATCAAAGGCAATTAAAATGACAGCTGTTGAATTAGGAGAGGCGAGTCATACGAGTAGTGCGGCTGTTATTCGTTTGTGCAAATCTTTAAATATCAGTGGTGTTCAGGAGTTAAAGTTACGTATTGCTGGTGATTTGCAACGAGAAAAAACAGATGATCGCGATATTGAGCCGAATGAGCCGTTACGGTCCATTGTAGAAAAGGTGACAATGCAAAGTAGTCAAATTTTGAGCCAGACAGCGGACTTGATTGATACGGTAGAGCTGAATCGTGCGGTATCAGCATTATCAAAGGCCAACAGAATTTTCTTTTTTGGTGTCGGGGCATCTGGTATTACAGCAATGGATGCAGATCAGAAATTTTTGCGTATTAATAAGAATAGTAAGGCGTTCATGGATTTACATTTAGGAGCTACAGCAGTTGTTAACGCAGAAGAGGGGGATGTGGTAGTAGGTATTTCATTTTCTGGCGAAACTCATGAAGTTGCTAAAATCCTTGAAATTGCCCGTGAAACACCTGCAACAACAATTAGCTTGACTCGCTATGGTAGTTCACTCGTGTCAAGCTTAGCGGATATTTGTTTATACACGTCACCGAATGTAGAAGCGACATTTAGAAGCGGGGCAACATCCTCGCGTCTTGCACAGCTCCATGTAATTGACATTTTATTTATGTGCGTAGCAACGAGCGACTATGAGCAAACAATTGATTATCTGGATGCCACACGTACTGCAATTCAAGGGCTGCATAAGAAGGTCAATACGCGAAAGAAATAATGCAAGAAAAGAACTCAGGCGATACGATGACTTGTCGTATCGCCTGAGTTCTTCTTTATAATCCATGAGTGGGCGTAATTTACTAAATACGTTCTTCTGTTTGGGGATCGAAGAAATGGATCTTTTCTTCTTTCATGGCTAATGTCACCACATCGGCTGGTTGTAAATTGCTATCAGCATGAACACGTGCAATAAATGTTTGGTTGGCTAATGAAGAGTACAGGAAGGTTTCTGCACCGAGCAACTCAGCAACGTCTACTGTCGCACGGAAAATGTACGGAGAATCGGCTGCTGTAATTTGCAAATCTTCTGGACGAATACCTAGTACAATATCTTTGCCTAAATAATTTTTTTCTTTCAATACCCTTAAATATGTTGGAGGAATAGGGAAGCTATGCTCACCAAGTATTACAGTTGTTTCAGTTAGACGTCCTTGGAAAAGATTCATAGAAGGCGATCCAATGAAGTCTGCAACGAACATATTATGCGGGGTATCATAAACTTCCTTTGGTGCTCCAGTTTGCTGAATAAGACCATCCTTCATAACTACGAGACGAGTCGCCATAGTCATTGCTTCAGTTTGGTCATGTGTGACGTATATGGTTGTTGTTTGAATACGTTGATGGAGCTTCTGAATTTCAGCACGCATTTGTACACGTAGCTTGGCATCTAAATTGGAGAGTGGCTCATCCATTAAAAAAACTTTAGCTTCACGCACGATAGCACGACCGAGAGCTACTCGCTGACGTTGTCCACCTGATAACGCTTTGGGCTTCCGTTTTAAGTAATCTTCTAAGCCTAATATTTTTGCTGCCTCTCTCACACGTCGATCAATTTCCTTTTTATCAACCTTCCGAAGCTTTAAACTAAATGCCATATTATCATAGACAGTCATATGTGGATATAATGCATAGCTCTGGAACACCATAGCAATGCTACGATCTTTTGACTCCACATCATTCATTCGTACATCATCGATATAAAATTCACCTTTTGAAATATCCTCTAAGCCCGCAATCATACGCAATGTCGTTGTTTTCCCGCAGCCAGATGGACCGACAAAAACGATAAATTCCTTATCGTGAATATGCAAATTAAAATCAGTTACAGCCTGAACATTTTTATCGTAGATCTTATATATATGTTCTAATCTTAATTCCGCCATACACTACACCCCTTTGTAAGTCATACATTCATTATAAATAACTTCATAGTGTAGACCTAGGTAAACAGTGCACAATATTTATGTTGTAAATTGGGCAGTATGATTTACATGGACTCTAAAAAGGAGATAGCAAGAAACACTTCAAGCCGATGTTCAAATTGCCGAATATCCTTTTGAGTAAGCTGTTGAAATTTCTCCAGACGGTTTTGGAGTGTATTCCGGTGCATAAACATCTTTTTAGCAGCAAGTGATATATTTCCCTCGTATTTAATCAATTGCTTTATAGTTTGTACTAAATCATGCTGTGAGGTCGCTTCTTTTAAAACAGAGGATATAAAAATATTTTTCTCCTGTACGCCGAGTTGCAATGATAAGTACGGCACTAATAGCTCTTGTTGTGTAAGCACATGCTTAGTTGTATAAGACCAAAGTGATTGCTGTATATCAACGAACCAGTTAAAGTGTTTTTTTGTAAAAGTGATGTCTGGCATAACATCAGAAACGAATATCTTAAAGCTGGTCTCTAAATCCTCCAGTAAAAGATCGAGATAATGAGAAAAATTAAGTAAATCATCTTCTTCAATACATTCAATGATCGCAAATAATTGAGGATTTAGTGATATGAGTATAATGCCTTTTCCAAGTAATGCTTCAAAGGCTGTCCGAAGTAAATTAGGAGCAGTAAATGCTTTGTCAAAATGAAGAAATAGTATGCGATGTTTATGAATTGCTGTTGGAGCTTCACTTGTTTGATCTGTTAAATAATCAAGCCAAGCCGTATCATAATCATTTGGCAGTGTGATCGGTCCAGAAAAGATACGCAATAGCTCTAGCTCACTTTGTGTAATAGTGTGTTTTGGAATTTCAAAAAGCTGATCGTCAAAATTAAATAAATAGCCTTCTGTCTCGCCTGAAAAGGGTCTTAATAATGGAAAACGTTGCTGTAATTTTTGATAGTTCATGAATGCCACATCCTTTGTTAATAGTCGGAATAGAAATCCACAACGAATCATGCAATTTTGTTTTCAGTATATTATCGTTGGAACGTTATAGCAATACCCATTGCCATAGGGTATCGAAATGGTGTTGAGTATGAATAGAAATATTGTGAGAGGACAAGCAAAAGCACGGTATTTAGCGGTTAGGGACGAATGAAAAAATCATCACCACCTTATCGCTATAACACCATGCTTTGCTTAAATACTATTTATCCCGCATTAACGGGCAGTAAGACATCTGCGCTATGATTTCATCAAAATCTATGAGCCTCTTTTAATGGAATCTTGGCTTCATCATCTTTACGTGCTAACATCGCTTCTTGCATGTGCTCTTCATCAATAGCATTCAATAGTTCTAAGCTCTCTGAAAAAATCTAAGTTAGCAATAACAGCTTTACCTTTTTGCTGCGCACTTTGTACAACGTAGAAGTCATTAGCGCCATGTTCATATGTTTCTAAAATCTCATTTAAACGATTGCCTCGTTTGATATTGGTAATGACGAAAACATTGTTCTTGATGAAATCTAAATCAACAGAATGACCAACTGATTTCTCTTTATCCATCATTTCTGTCACCATCCTTTACAACGCCTTTACTCTATATACTATGATAAACTGTGTAATTAATTGTACATATCATAGCGCGTTTAAAGGGTATGTAGAATAGAGTAATCATGACATCATCATTTTATACATTTAAGATTTATCGATAAATGAGGGGATTTAGGTGATAAATCGTTATCAGTTAACGATAAACTTGAAAAGTTGGTCGATAAATTAAAAAATATAGGTGATAAATTCTTTTAAGTGTTCAGCCTTTAAATTTATTCATCTTTTTTAAATAATGCACCTGGCCAGAACGCATATTTACCTAAAATAGTTGTAATAGCAGGCACTAGTAAAGGACGTACAATGAATGTATCAAGAAGTACACCAATTGCAGTAACAACACCAAATTGGACAAGTACTTGAATAGGTAATGTAGCTAGGACAGCAAATGTTCCAGCTAGAATAAGACCAGCAGATGTAATAACACTTCCTGTTCGTACGACACCTTCCTCAACCGCTGTTAAGTGATCTTTTGTTCTACGTTTCTTCCAAATTTCCGAAATCATAAAGATATTATAATCTTCCCCGAGTGCTACTAAAAATACAAACGCATATAGTGGGATTGCTCCTGAAATGGCCTCTGCTCCCATTACATGGTGTAAAATAAGCCATCCTGCACCCAGTGCCCCGAAATAAGAAATAATAACCGTTGCTAATAAATAAACAGTCGCTGTTAATGAACGCAGATAAATAAATAATAGTAAAGCAATTAAAGCAATCATTGTCGGCATAATAACCGTTTCATCACGTACAGTTATTTGTTGTGTATCATATTGACTGGCTGTCTCACCACCGATCCAGATATGACTTTCTGCATTTTTTACACCTTCAGCTTCAAGCACTTTTGCAACCTCTGCCTTAAGCTCTGGAATATGAGCTAACGATTCCTTAGCATAAGGATTTGCATTTAAAAAAAGTTCGTACAATTGAATGTCATTATTTTTCTTTCCGATTTGGACATCTACAACACTATCGATATAAGAGATTTCCGTTAATGGCTGCCGCAAATTAATATCTGTTCCCTCTGTGTCAATGACAAGCTGTACAGGTGCTAGTTCTCCAGGTGAGAAATTTTCTTCTATTAAAGTAAAGCCTTCACGTGATGGCATATCCTCAGGGAATGACGATAATAAGTCAAAAGTATACTGAATACGTGGTACGAATGCTACTAATCCACCTAGTAACAGTAAAGTTACAACAATGACAATCCATGGTTTATGCGTCACGAAGCGCCCAATTTTATGGCTGATTTTATGTGTTGGTTTGTGCTGTTTTTTACCCTTCTTATGAGCCATTTCCTCTGTTCGAGGTATGAATGGGAAGAAGGCGACGCGACCTATCATGACAAGAATTGCTGGAAGAACAACAAGTGCTGCAATTCCCATCACGAGTACGCCAAAGCTAAATGGAACTGCAAAGCGTTGGAATGCACCATAATGGGCAAGACTAAGAGTAGCTAGACCGATGACAACCGTTAAGGCACTCATCATAATTGCACCGCCAGATTCCTTTATAGCAAGCTTCATGGCAGTAGTCTTATCCTCAATATCAAATAATATCTCTCGGTACTTTGATATTAAAAATAAACAATAGTCTGTACCTGCACCAAAGAGTAATACAGTCATAATAGAGACGGCCTGCGAATCCTTATCTATCCATCCATGATCGGCCATGAAGCCGAGCGTTGGACTTATGACACCATAGGCAAGAACAACAACGATTAATGGAATAATAGCTAATAATGGTGAACGATAAATAATAATTAGTAATACTAAAACAAGGAGCACTGTTGCAATTAATAATTTCACATCAGCCTGAGAGAATAAACTGACAGCATCCGTAGCGATACCAACTGGTCCGGAATAACGCACATGAAGATCGCCACTAGCTAAGTTTTTATCTAGTTGGACATTATACGTATCCATTGTTTTTGTTAATGTTTTTAAACTTTCCCGCAATGCATCAGTAGCAACACCTTTTTCAAAGAAAACAGGCGTCACGATAGTCGTGCCGTTTTCAGAAGCAGATGCTACGAAGGCTTGTGGCGGCATTTTATCATAAGGTGGAATAAGAGTTTGGTTTTCTAAAGGTTTAGCTTTAAGCTCTCCGTAAATCTTTTGGATGGCTACGAAATCGTCGGTAGTTAGCCCACTTTCTCGATGCCAAACGAGTAATAATGGTGTGCCTGCTTCATTCGGAAATTGTTCTGCAATAATAGCCGCTGCTTGCTGAGACATTTCGCTCTCGGGTAAATTTTTACCAGATTCACTCTTGATACTATTAATCTGTGGCCAAGCAAAAGAGAGTACAACCACAAGTAAAAACCCAAAAACAAGGGCTAATAAACGACCCTTTTTACTTGCTACCATTGAGCCCCATTGCTCAAGTGGATGTTTTTTCATGGTAGGACCTCCGTTTCATGTAAGTAATTTTAATTATATATACTGGAAGGTTAATTAATCAATCAAATAAGAAATCTGAACATGTTATACTATCACTAAGAAGCATACTTATTAAGGAGGAAAACTTGTTGAAACAATCACCACGTGTTTTAGGAAGACCTCGCAATGACATCAATGCAAAACCCACAAAAGCTGTTGTTTTAGAAACTGCAACAAAGCTTTTTATAAAAGAGGGCTACAAAAACATTTCGATGGATGATGTAGCGAAAGCTTGCAATGTGACAAAAGCGACTATTTATTACTATTACCCTACTAAAGGGGAGCTATATACATCAGCACTAATTGAAATGATGAACAAAATAAGACAAGCTATTATACGAATTTTAGAACAGTCTAAACCTTTTAAAGAAAGGCTAGAGGAGCTTGTTGAAGTACATTTATCTGCAACCGTAGCTATTGACATGAAAAATTTTATGCGTGAAGCAACTATGAATTTATCCGAATCACAAATCTTAAAAGTTCATGCATCAGAAAATGAACTGTATAAAACGATCCAGCAAGCGATGCAAATTGAAATGGAAAAAGGGACGATTCACCAAGGAAACGCAGAATTTTTTGCACATACTTTTTTGTCTCTAATGACAGTGGGGTATTTTAAAGATGGAGAAGGGAATAGGTTATTTCAAACAGAAGCCATCGCTGCAAAAGAGATTGTAGATTTCTTCTGGAAATCTGTTGGAAAATAAATTCCTTCATTATATATAAAACATACTTATTAATAAAAACTTTTATGCTTGAATCCGACTTTAAAAGCTGTTGAAGATGAAGTAAGTATTATACGAACGATGGAGGGGAAGTTTAAATACAGAACGAACCCGGCTTAACAGTAAACAAGAGAGCAAGAGCAATTATTATTAAAGATCAAATATTTTGCAGAGACAATTTAAAAATTCAAGGTTGGAAATATTGTATTTTTTTACAGTAAGGACAAAAAGCAAGCGTAAATACAATATATAATTGACAAAATCAATGAATTTTGAAAAGATTGTCGAAATTGTGATTTAGCTCATTGAAATAATGTGCAAACAGTCTTATAATGGAGTTTGTAATGCACCAAGACAAGATAAGGATGGAATTATAATGCACTTTTTGCAAAATAAAGTTAACATTGTAATAACAAGTCATACGAATTGTTATCCAGCCCTTGAGACTGGTGAATGTGTAGATATACGCGCTGTAACGACTGTTAAGAAGTGCCTTAATGGTCTTTTTTACATGGAAGCAATAAAAAATTAAAAATAGTAATAGTGATGGCAAAGGAGAGTTCAAAATGTCAGAAACGAATAACCAAACACAGTCTGAACAATTAACTGTTAGTCAAGAACAATTGGATGTGCTAGATCAATTATTAAAGCCTGAGGTTCAGGAATCACTTACAACTTTAGTTGAACAATTACCAAAGTTAACTGAAATGATGACGTTATTAACAAAGTCATATGACTTTGCTCAAGCAGTTGCAACTGACGAAGTGCTTAAAAATGATACTGTTGGTGCTGTAACAGAAATGGCAGGTCCTGTAGTAGGCTCAGCTAAAAACCTTGCAGCTACTGCAATTGAAGCGAAAGATCGTGCTTCTGAAAGCCAAGAAGTAGTTGGTTTATTCGGTCTTGTGAAAATGTTAAAAGACCCACAAGTTCAAAGTGTTTTCCGTTTTGTTAATGCTTTCTTACAAGTAAACGCTGAACGTAAAGCTAAATAAGACTCGACTCGAGATATATTCAATTCGTAAGGACGGAGGATTAATTAATCATGTCAAAAGAAATCGTCATCTTAGGTGCTGGTTACGCTGGCGTTTTAACTGCATTAACAGCACGTAAGTATCTATCAGCTGATGAAGCTAAAATTACTGTAGTAAACCAATTCCCAACACACCAAATTATCACTGAACTTCACCGTTTAGCTGGAGGTACTATTGCTGAAGGTGCTGTTGCTTTACCACTTAAAAAAATCTTTAAAGGTTTAGATATCGATTTACAAATCGCTAAAGTAACAAAATTCAACGTAGACACTAAAAAAGTTGACCTAGATACTGGTTATACTTTAAATTACGATACTTTAGTAGTATCTTTAGGTAGCCAAACTGGATTCTTCGGTATCCCTGGATTAGAAGAAAACTCAATGGTACTTAAATCAGTGAACGATGCAAATAAAATTAACAAACACATCGAAGACCGTATTAAAGCATATGCACAAACAAAAGACGAAGCAGATGCGACAATCGTTATCGGTGGTGGCGGTTTAACAGGTGTTGAGCTTGTTGGTGAAATCGTGGACAACTTCCCGAAAATCGCAGCAAAACACGGTGTTAACTTTGCTGATCTAAAAATCAAACTTGTTGAAGCTGGTCCGAAAATCTTACCAGTACTTCCAGATGCACTTATCCAACGTGCTACTGAAAGCTTAACAAAACGTGGAGTTGAATTTATTACTGGCACTCCTGTTACGGGCGTTGATGGTAATGTCATCTCTCTTAAAGATCGTGAACCAATCATTGCCAACACACTTGTTTGGACAGGTGGGGTAGCTCCACTTCCACTAGTAGGTGAGTCTGGTCTAGCTGCAGACCGTGGCAAAGCAACAATTAACGAGTTCTTACAATCTACATCTCATGATGATGTATTTGTAATTGGTGACGCATCTGTTGCATTACCGGGCGACGGTGGACGTCCACTATACGCTCCAACTGCTCAAGTTGCATGGCAAATGGGTGAGTTCGCTGGCTACAACTTATTCGCACAATACAAAAACCAAGAGATGAAATCATTCTCAGCAATTAACTCTGGTACACTTGCAAGCTTAGGTCGCAAAGACGCTGTTGCGACTATTGGTGCTAGCAACACAGAACTTAAAGGCCTTCCAGCAACACTTATGAAAGAAGCGTCTAACATTCGCTATCTTACACACATTAAAGCGCTATTCGGCTTAGCATACTAAAAATAATACACCCTTATAACTGATCTTTTTAACAGTTGTAAGGGTGTTTTGTATTGTAACAGGTATCACTGTACCTGTTGACGGCGGTTTCATGGCGTATTCAGGTGTATAATGAATAATATTAAAATTCAGCTGGCATTAGATCGAATGGCGATAGAAGATTGTATTCAATTAGTGGAGACAACGGAAAAGTACATTCAGTGGATCGAAGTTGGTACAGGTGTCATAAAAGAATATGGCATGGCTGCTGTACGTGAGTTGAGTACACGTTTTCAAGGAAAGACAATTGTAGCGGATATGAAAACATGTGATGCTGGGAAACATGAAAGTATGCAGGCTTTCGAATCAGGTGCTACTATAACGACTGTTATGGGATTTGCTCCGAATGCGACAATCAAGCAATGCCTGGAAGTCGCTACTGAATACGGTGGAGAAGTTATGATTGATTTACTTGGCGTAGAAACAGCAAATCGGGTGAAGAAGATTTATGAACTAGGTGCGAGGCTTTTCTGTCTTCATGTTGGAAAAGATATGCAACAAAACGGCGAGCTAGTATCATCATCTTTATTTAAGTTAGTAGAAGGTTTAGAGGGTATTCGAATTGCAGCTGCAGGTGGAATAACTGAAAAAACAGTTTCAGATCTTCTTGTAGCAGGGGTGGAAATTCTTATTGTTGGTAGCTTTATTACTGGAAGTACTGAACCAGAGGCTAATGCCAAACTCTTTTCGGATGTAATTAAAGAAACGATCATTTAGCTTTGAATGAAAAATTGTATTTTTGAAGTTAGGTTATTAAAAAGCTTATAGTGCCAAATCCTTATGCACAACTGCGTGGATTAGAGAGTTTACGTTTCGATTGTATACTTTTATTAGACTGTCAGGTGAAATTGCAACTGTCTACAAATCGCGCTGTTTAATTATGCTACTTGCATTAGCATCCTAATATTTTAAGGGCATGAATCAATAGTGATATTGAAATCATGCCCTTTTGATAATTATATTAATGACGATGAACTTTGAATAATTCCCTCGTTGTTTTACGGATTAATCCTGGGAGAATGCCAAATGAATAAGGTTTATAAACTCTTTCTGTCCATTTATGCCCGTCTTTCCCGTAAACGCCCATAGTAACAGAAGGGATGTTTAATGCTTTTATTTTTTCAAAAGGTACAGGATAAAGTGCTTCCCATTCTGGAAAATTATCAAGCAACTCATATAACTCTTTTTCAGTGGCATGGATAGATAAGAAACTACCATCCGCTAAATAAGGGAAAAATCGTTTTACTTTAAACTGTTCACCAGTCTCATTTGCAACCTCAGCGACAACTTCTGTAATCGTTTGTTTTAATATTCTATCTTGCTCTTTATTATCTTTTAAATAATTGTGAGGCAAGAAAGGGGGAGCGAAAAATAAAATTACACGAGGTCTATGCTCCGGATCTGCTTTTTGAAGTGCATTCACTATCGCAAACGACTGTTGACGAGATTCCTTACCAACGTTTTTTTCTAAAGCTTCTTTAATAATGAAATCTGTATTGACGCCTCTTTCATTTAAATACGAAATAAATTCATGGTAAGTAACAACTTCTATATTCCATGCTAGATGATGCTTCGGTACTTTTGAGAACTCAACATATCTTTCATATTGTTTTTGTAAATATTTTTCTGCTTCTAAACTAGCTTGTTGCGCTATAGCTTTAAGTTTATCGATTACTTGATTTGGTGTTTCTTTATATAAAAAGTAATTAAAGTAGATATGACTTGTAGAAGCAGTTTGAACAGTATATGTTTCCTTTGTATCACGTTGATATAAGCAAGTAGGGGGGAGAATGGTTTCTCCTTCAATTTGCTCAGTCAATTCAAAGTTATTGTGAATACGTTCAGTAATTTTAGCTGCAATATAATTCGGATCGATACCGCTTAAAGTATCTCCTACATGAACTTCACGACCATAAATATGGAAAGAAGGGAGAAGCTTACCTGCTACACCTGTATAAATGTAACGATGTGGATCATTTCCATATAAAGGTGTTGTAAAGTCGGTATTTATAGCCATTAAAAAATCTAATTTTTCTTCTATTTTTAACCGGTTAAGTTCATCTAAAGCATCAATAATGCCGTCATGCTCAGACTCTTCTCCACCATTTAAAATAAGTAATAAGTTCCCTTCTAATTCTTCAAGATGATTGGAGAAATAAAGAGTATTAGCAATATGCACAGCAGCGCCGCTTTTCATATCAACAGCACCTCGTCCAAACATCCAGTCACCACTTAATGCATCATTTTGTACATCTGCATTGCCTTCATAAGTTTTAAAAAACGCCTCAAGCTGCTTTGCTGAAAAAGCATATTCCTTTAAGTTACCATAGTCTTCTATATCCACTGTATCAAGGTGTGAGTGATAGATAATTGTCTTTTTTTGTTTTTTTGGGCTTTGGACAAATGCAAAAAGGTTTTTGCGACCAATCGGATCATTTTTCACTCTAGTTGTCCAAAGAAGTGAAGGATTTTTTTGATAGTATGGGAAAGTTTGCATCTGATCATAAACAAAATCGATAATTTCCCCTTCACCCGCTGTCCCATTAATGCTATTAATATTTACTAAATCAATCGTTAGCTTTTCAATTTGCATTTCGATTGGTAATTGTCTCAGTTGTTGATTCATGAATAGTACCCCTTTTTTGTTCTACTAAATATCTTTTAAAATAATCATTGGTTATCATTTTTACTTCTTTGCTTAAGCATAAAATTGCAATCATATTAGGAATAACAACAAGCGCTAATAATAGGTCTAAGAATTTCCAAATGAATTGTAAGCCACCAATTGAACCGACGATAATAGCACCTAAATATACAAAGCGCATAAATAAAGAAAACTTGCTACCAAATAAAAACTCGGCTTGTTTTTCGCCATAAAATGCAATAACAAGAACGGTAGTAATTACAAGAACAAAGAGTGTAATGGATACAAATATACCTGCAAATTCCTTTCCGAAAACAGGAGTAAACGCTTTTGTTACCATTAATGCAGCATTTTCTGCACTTATTTCCTTCCAAGCACCAGAGACGAGAACGGCCAGTGCTGTCATTGTTGATACGATCATCGTGTCTACAATAACTTCAAATGCACCCCAGAAACCTTGTTTCGCCGGATGGACATTTTGGGCAGTCGAATGTGCGATTGGTGCAGTACCCATACCAGCCTCGTTAGAATATAGCCCCCTTGCTAATCCCCAACGAATTGCCTGAGCGACTCCTGCTCCAGCAAAACCACCGACAGCTGAGATAGGTTGCAATGCTGATGTGAAAATTAAACTAATCATTGCCGGAATTTCCTTGTAGTAGTACACAAGAATAATTGTTATCCCAATAATATAGAAAGTCACCATAAACGGTACTAATTTTTCAGTCATTCGACTGATAGATTTAATACCGCCATAAACGCCAAGATATACGATAATAATCATGGCAATACCTACAGCAATAGCTGGAATCGAAAATGATCCTGAAATAGACTTAGCAATCGAGTTTGTTTGAACCATTATACTTGCACCGATTTCAAGCATTAAGGCAAAAGCAAAGAATATGGCAACTTTATTCCATTTTAAGCCATTTTTCATGTAATACATTGGACCACCAACATATTCTCCCTGATCATTCTTTTCTCTATATTTCATTCCGAGAACAACTTCGGAATACTTAGTAGCTATACCAAAAATTGCTACAACCCACATCCAAAAAATAGCACCTGGTCCTCCAAATGCAATAGCTACAGGAACACCAACTAAATTTGCCGCACCGAGTGTGGATGCGAGCGCACTGGTAGTAGCTTGAAAGGGAGTGACAGTGCCTTCACCTTCATTGTTTTTCCGAAAAAGCTTCCCGAATGTTTCACTGAGTATATGAGGTAGCTTTATAAACTGAAAAAATCCTAAACGTATTGTGAAAAAAATACCCCCAAAAACTAGAATAGACATCATTGGTATACCCCAAAGAAAATCTGTAATCTTTGTAATAAAATCCAAGTGTAATTCCTCCCCTTACCTTTGTTTAAAACGCTTACAAGTTTTATATTCCACTATGCGAAATTTAATCCGTATAGTGGAATATAATTTATCATATAAGAAAAGTAATAAATCGTCAATTTAAAAAATTCGGACTCTTTTTATGAATTAATTGGACGGTATAGCTATTTAAATAGATAAAAATTCGTTAAAATGAATTGAAGGAGGAATAGCAATGATTCAGTCAATTGAGAGAGCGATGATGATAATAAATGTGCTAGCAGAGCATCCTAAGCGATTCTTTTCAGTTCAAGAAATTTTTAGTGAGACAGAGCTGCCAACTAGTACTATTTATCGATTGTTATATACATTAGAAACTTTTGATTTAGTGGAAAGAAATGAAGAAAAAAAAGAATTTCGATTAGGCTATACATGGCTACAACTTGGAATGAAAATGTACCATGACACTAACATTAGAGAAAAAGCACATCCGTTATTAGAAGAGCTTGCTTATAATGTTCGTGAAACAACATATTTAAACATTCCAAAACAGTTTACTTCTATTATCATTGATCGAGTAGATAGCCCTAAGAATGTTCGCATTATAGATATGATTGGTGAGAAGATTCCTTATCCTATTGGAGCAGCGAATAAAGTCTTACTTGCTTTTTCAAAGAAGGGAATACAAACTCAATTTCTTGAAAAAATAGATGAGCAAGATAGGGAAGAGCTAATTGAGCAGCTTTATCATATTAAAGAAAAAGGGTACTCAATAAGCTATGGTGAAAAAACGAAGGGAACTGTGTCAGTTGCAGCACCAGTTTTTGATTTGGACGGGGAACCGATAGCAGCGATTAGTGCAGAGTGCTTCGAATATGATACAGATGTTGAAAAACTAGATAGTATAGCTAAACAAGTAACACAAACAGCACATCTTCTTTCTCATGAACTAGGGCATACGTAAATAGGTCTTTCCAGCTTTGGGAAAAGACCTATTTTTGTTTGCCTTTTGAAAAGCTGTATCAATTCTAGTCAGTAAGCTTAGAAATATTTCTATAAAATCGGGCCTTTGAAGGTCGAACATTAAAAATTAGCAGTATAGTTGCTACTACAAACATGATGATGGCTGCAAATACAACAACATATCGAATAGATATAAATTCAGCCGTAATTCCAAAGATGGCAGTCATGATAATAATGAACAAGGCTTCTACAAAACCATAGATACTTCCTATTCTCCCCATGCTATCGACAGGAATATTGTTTTGATAAAAAGTATAGAAGCCCGTATTGGCAAAGGCTGTCGCGAAGGACAAAATAAAGCATCCTGAAGAAGCTATAAGAAACGTATAAGAAGAAGTGAAAGTTAAATAACCTAATGCTGTTAGTAACGAACCCATTCCTATAAGCCAAGCGGTGGGGATTTTTTCAACGATTGCTGTATTCAGTAAAGAACCAACCAATATACCAGCACCTGCTATGCTCACTAAAACACCGTATTCACCTTCGGATAATGAAAGTATTTGAGTAGCAAAGGCAGCCTCTAAAGAATCCGTCGCGGTCATCATGACAAGCATCGCACTAAATAAAAAATAGATCATCATAATGTACGGATTTTTAAGGCTAAATCTTATAACAAGCTTCCAATCATTGAATAATACCTTGTAGGAAATTTTCTCATCTGCTTTACTAGCCAGCTGTTGATTGGCTTCAACATTAGGCATACCTAATGTAATACAGGCTGATAAAAATAAAGCAATGGCATTCAAGTAAATTGCCATAGTAGGCGTTCCAATCGTAAACAGCAGTCCTGCAATGGCTGGACCGGTTATGAATGCACCAGAATCAAGTAGGCTACGAAGCGAGTTAAAACGTTTTCTTTGTTCAATTGGTATCAATTTCGTAATGTAGGTCATGGAAGTCGGATGATACATAGAGCTAGCTATTGTAATAACAAAGACCAAGAAATAAATCCAAGTTAAAGTAGAAAAGAAAGGTAGTATGACAATTAGTAAAGATTGAAAGATATTGAGCACAATCATGAGATATTTTTTATTTAAACGATCTATCAAACTACCGGACCAAAAATTGGCGAAAAGTGTAGATGACGCTCTAACGATATATAAGCCAGATACAGCTAGAGCTGATCCTGTGAGATTTAAGACAATAAGATTTAAAGTTATAAAATATATCCAGCTTCCAACGCTGGAAACGCCAATACTAAACAATAATATAGCCGGATAACGCCACGCTTCTATTAATTTATTCATGCTCATATAAATTCCTCCTTGTAGTCATTACAAGTAACTAAACAAAAAAATCCCACCCCCAAGACGATTTGTCTTAGGGACGAGATTGTGGAATTTATATTCACGCGGTGCCACCCTAGTTTACTATTATGTCACCATAATAGCCTTTTCAGTACGGCATAAACACTTATGCGTATACTGTTACTCTGTAACGGGAGTTCCCGTCGCACCATCATTCAACTAGAAATCCAATGCGCTACTCAGAGGCTTGTTTCAATAATTCGTTCTTACTCGTTTTCAGCAACCCGAGCTCTCTGGGAAGAACAGCCTTATTTACTCTTCTCTTCAATGTATTTTTGATAGTGTAGCATAATTATTCTTTGCAGAAAAGTCTTTTTTCTGTTTATTTCGAAAGTTTGGTCAAAGCTTTTTTTCTAAGCGATATTCTTTTTACGATCGTATAAGCCAAATAGGGACTACCCTAAGTGTTTGAGTCACTTTTAGGGCAATCCCTTGAATAAAAGCTTATTTAGTAGGCTCAACGATGATGCCATCATAAGCTGCTTTATAAATAGTGTATATATCCGCTTTTGAAAGTGGCATCGGACTTCGAGCCAAAATACGTCGTTGCTCGATACCATCGTTTGTTAAACCTTCTAATGCTTCTTTTGGAATATTAAACCCTTTGAGGGAAGAAGGTATATTTACATCTTCAACAAGACGTTTTAATTCTGCTACACATTTATAGGATGCCTCTTCTTGTGAAAGGTTTGTAGAGCTAAACCCCATGGCATCATATATGTCCTTCATTCGTTTTTCACAGCTTTGACGAATATATCCCATTACATAAGGTAGTAATACGGCATTAGAGTCCCCATGTGCCAGGTGGAATTGACCACCTAAAGGATAGGCTAGTGCATGTACACCTGCGACACCTGCATTGAAGAACGCTAAACCAGCGAGGTAGCTACCATAGCTCATGTCAATACGCGCCTGTTTATCATCACCATGTGCAACAGCTGTACGAATAGAATTACTAATAAGACGGATGGCCTGTAATGCTAAAGCGTCTGAAACAGGGCTAGCATTTTTTGAAATATAAGCCTCTACGGCATGAGTAAGGGCATCGACTCCAGTAGCTGCGGTTACTTTTGGTGGCAGAGAGATTGTCAATGCAGGATCGACAATTGCCACATCTGCAAGGAGATTGTCATGTGTTACAACGTCCTTTGTCGTCTCTAACGACAGCACAGAGATATTAGTGATTTCTGAGCCAGTTCCTGAGGTTGTAGGAATTAACACAGTTGGCAGTCCTTTTTCTGTAATTTGAAGAGTACCAGTTAGATTTAGGTAATCTGCAACATTCCCTTTATGTGTAGCAAGGACTCCAGCTAATTTCGCTAAGTCTAGTGCGCTTCCTCCGCCGACACCAATGACCATATCAAATTGATTGTCACGAGTATAGGCTACTAATTTTTCTCCAATAGCTAATGGGGGCTCTGGTACAACATCTGTATAAATCTCTGTTTTATATCCTGCTTGTTGTAAAGGATTAACAACCTGATTAGTTAAACCAATATCCTTTAAAAAAGGGTCTGTAACGATTAAGATTTTTTCGGCATTGAAGCGTTTTATTTCTTCTAATAAATGAGATAATGCACCCCAGCCTGTATAGCTAATAGGGGCAAAGGTAATTTTTTCAGACATAGTTGTCCAACTCCTTATTGTTGATTCCAGACGACAAGTTTAGTTTCTGTCATTTCGTGAATTGCATATTTTAAGCCTTCCTTACCTGTACCGCTTTGCTTAACACCACCATAGGGCATTTGATCAACGCGATAGGTAGGAATGTCATTAATGATAACTCCACCAACCTCTAGCTGCTTTGAAGCGGTAAACGCAGTTTGAATATCCTTAGTAAAAATACCTGCTTGTAAGCCAAAATTAGAATCGTTTATAGCTAAAATACCTTCTTCAATAGAAGCGATGCGATTTACAATAACAATAGGTGCGAATACTTCCTGACAGGAAACCTTTAAGTTTGATGCAACATTCGTTAAAATAGTCGGCATAAATACGCCGTTCTCAATTTGACCGCCTGTCACAATCTCAGCGCCATTTTGAACAGCCTCCTGTACCCAATTTAAAGCCCGTTCTTGTTCGTTTGGATGAATCATGGCAGAAATATCTGTATTTTGTTCGAGCGGGTCGCC
Organism: Lysinibacillus agricola; assembly: GCF_016638705.1. Lineage (GTDB taxonomy): Bacteria > Bacillota > Bacilli > Bacillales_A > Planococcaceae > Lysinibacillus > Lysinibacillus agricola. The sequence goes on from NZ_CP067341.1 coordinate 328,146, forward strand.
TATGATTAATTCCTTCGTAAGAGCAGAGAACTTGTCGATAAATTCATCAAACAATTCATCTACAACATATGCTCTTTGTAAGGAAATACATACTTGACCTTGATTTGAAAATGCACCCATTACACACTTTGGAACGATGTCGTTTAAATCGACATTGCGATCAATAATGAGTCCTGCATTTGACCCAAGCTCTAAGGCAACTTTTTTCAAGCCCGCTTTTTCACGAATGCCTATTCCAACTGAGGGGCTACCCGTAAAAGTAATCATTTTTATTTTACTGCTCTCTACAAGGGCATCACCGACTATTTTTCCGCTACCAGTTACAACAGTAAAGGCTCCTTTAGGCAAGGCAGTTTGGTCAATAAGTTCAGCTAAAAAAAGAGCAGAGAGTGGTGTTTGTGAGGCAGGCTTTAACACAATTGTATTTCCCGATGCAATCGCTGGTCCTACTTTATGAGCTACTAAATTTTGCGGGAAGTTAAATGGAGTGATCGCTCCAATTACACCTAATGGCTGTTCAATTGTATAACCAAAGCGACCAGCCCCATTTCTTGCAGCATCCATCGGAATCATCTCACCTGTTAGGCGTTTAGCTTCTTCAGCAGCGAATTTATATGTTTCAATTGTGCGATCTATTTCATTTAATGCATATTTCAAAGGTTTGGCTGCTTCGAGAGAAATGATACTAGCTGCCTTTGTACGATTTTCTATCAAGAGCTGCGCAAGCTGTTCTAAAATAGAAGCTCGTTCAAAGGCTGTTAAGGCAGCCATTTTAGCATTTGCAAAATAGGCTGCATCGATTGCCTCTTGTACTTCTTCGCGTGAAGCCTGTGGTATTTCTGCAATAAGCTCCTTTGTATAAGGAGAGTGGAGATCTGCAAACTTATTAGCAGTTTTCCATTCACCATTTACATATAATTGTTTTTTCATCTAATCATCCTTTCAAATTAGACTTCCTTTACTGTCTTTGGTTGATCTTTTGTAAATGTTTTATCTACTTCGCCTTTGAAAAAGTCTTTGCCATAAATCAATAAACATAATACTATTCCTACTGCGAATGCCCATGCAGCCCCTTTAATACAAAGAACAGCTGCAATAATTCCGGCAATTCCTAAATCTGTTTGGCTACGCGCCTCTAAAATACCCACTTTTACACTTACATACCCTTGAATTAATAAAGTTAAAGCTAGAGCAACACCTAATATCGGTTCTACTAAGCTGACGATTGGTAATAGTAATAAACCAGTGTTTGTTCCCCAACGGAAAGAGCCAATACCACCAAAGAAAGAATCCATCGCCTTGCGCCCTTTTTTATAGCGCTCAATCATTACTACTTGCATAGCTGACCATGTTGGACCGCACATCGTTACATCTGGACCGAGAATACTCATAAAAGAATTACGCATACCAAAAATTAAATGTGCTCGACTTGGACTATAACTTAACTTTTCATCTGGACGAGCAGCAGCGCCATCGTCTACTAGTACTTTATTTTGTAATACATCACCAAATAAAACGATATAGGCTGCCAATACGGTAGGGAGACCGCTAATAAACATCATTAGTGGCGGTAGACCTAAGCCAAAGATTGTGTATTCATTCCAAAGTGTTATAAAGTCAGGTGAAGAAAAACCGAACTCAATAGTTGGCCATGGAGCCTCGCCAAATAAAGGTGCTACAATAACTGCGATAATGATTACAGGGAAAATTCCTAGCTTAGCAACGGTTGACCAAAACGCGTTTCTTTTATGAAAAACAGCAAAATGCTTTGAAAATAATAAATAGAAGCCAATGCCAATTGCTATAGAGATTGTCCATGGAAACGTTTCAAAGCGTCCGCCGACTTGGAAGACAGAAATAACAGCCGCAAGTCCAGCACCGAGAATAATTCCTGATTTCATAGCTGCTGGGATAAGCCGTACTACACGCTCTGCTAATCCAGTGGCACCAAGAAAAATGGAAAGTAACCCGAGTGTCATCTGAAAGGCTATAAGAGCATGGACTCGCTCAGGACCTTCAGGGAATTGTTGACAATACAAAGTGATTAACGGAATAGCTGGAGTGATCCAACCAGGAACCGCTGGATCTCCTAATAGATGATGTGTTAAATAAAATAACCCGTTTAGTACAATAATGGCTAATGCAACCTCAAAAGGCATACCTAAAAGAGATGTTAATAATGGAATCGCCGATAAATCTACGGCACACATTAGTAATCCTTGCACATAATCTGGCCACTCAAAACGATAGTGAATAAAAGGCAAGCGAATTTTAAAAGGACCCGCTGGAATATAAGGTGATTCCTCGCCATATTCGCGATTTTTCCATTTCATAGAATATTTCTCCTCCTAAATGTGATAATTAACCCCTTTATTAAAAGCAAATGAAATGTAAGAAAACCTCCTTAAGAATATAATGAATACGTAACCATTTCGGCTCAAAAAATTTTGATGCGCCACACTTATAATGAATGCGTAACCATTTAAGTAATAAAAAAATGATATGGTTACGTATTCATTTAGTAATAAAATATAAAACAAACTCTATTAAAAGTTTGTTTTATATTTTCCGAGTAGTGCTTCTATCAAACACTTTAACAGACTCCGTAATTTTTACGCAACTATTTTTTTTATTTTCAATCATTTCAATTAATTTTTTAATAGCTAGAAATCCTAAATTTTGTTCTGAAATACTACCTACTGTTGTTAACTGTATGGCCCCATGCTGACTTAATTCAACATTATCGATACCAATGATGCTCAGTTCATTAGGAATCGAAATATTACTACGCATTGCGTCATCCAATAAATTAAGAGCTAATGAGTCAGCGCCAGCGCATATAGCGGTAGGGGGATGAGGGGTTTCTGTTAATGTTTGAAAAGCCTGTGAAATGCTTACTTTGGAAGTATCAGTATTAAATATATATGAATCTTTAATTTCGATTTTCGCATCTTGTAGTGCCTGCATAAAACCTAGGAATCTATTATTAAACGTACTTACTGTTAAAGGTCCACCGACCCATGCAAGTTGTTTATGTCCAAGTTCAATAATGTGCTTGGCTGCTAAATATCCTGCTTCAAAATTATCAATTTCTACAAAGTATTCATTATTTTTATGTTTACGGTTATATGTGATAAACGGAATATTCATACGCTTTAATTGCTCAAAGAAGGGGTCATCGATTAAAATACACGATAATACAATTCCATCTACTTTGTGCTCTATAGCAGTTGCATAAGCCTCTGAAAGATTTTTATCATTTACAAATTGTACATTTACACGGTAACCCATATCATTTGCATAATTCACAATAGCCGTAGTCGTATCAACAAAGAATGGATTGTGTAGTGGACCCGAAAGTAATACGATGGTGCCAGTTTTATTTTGAACAAGTGATCGTGCATGAGCATTAGGAATATAGTTAAGCTCATCAATAGCTTTCATTACTTTATCGAGAGTAGGCTTTTTCACCAAATGAGGTGTATTTAAAACGCGAGAAACAGTTGTTTGAGAGACACCTGCATATTTTGCAACATCTTTCGATGAAACCAATAAAATTCCTCCTTCTTACAAATGACTACGTATACATTTAACTATACAGTGAATAACGCTCAGTGACCATGCTTAAATGAGTAATAGAAGATAAAGAAAGCAAGTAGGGGTTCAATATTTTTTTTGATTTTATAAAGTCTATCGTTAAAGTGTTCCGATAAATGTGAGAAACATTCCGATAAGCTTTGAAATTGTTCCGATAAATTCAAAAATTATACCGATAAATCGTGAAAAGGTTCCGACATTTTTATTGAAGATAAGCTTTAAGCCCTGTTAATAGTGACTGACAAATGATGACTGACTCTACTGTATGATTTGTTATTTCAAGAGAATGATCAGCGTTTTCTACAATAGCAAGCTTATGTGAAGAAAGTTGTTCTAATCTTTCTTTAGAGTAGTGAGGGTCAGCTGTACCGATTGCTAGAAATGCCTGCTTCACAAGCAAATTTTTCATAACATGATCAAGTGACAGCAGCGGTGTTAAAAGCACATAGTGAGAAGGGACAGGTGAAGACTGTTGCATATAAAAATCTATGATAGGCAATGTCCCAAGTGATTTACCTATGTATACAGCTTTTGTATAAGATTTTGTACTTAAAATATATTCTACGATAGGATTTGCTGCATTAAAAACTGTTTCTGAAATAGCTTCTGGCTCCTGTCCGAATTGCTGCGGATCAAATGCATAGCATACCTGTACCACATCATAGCCAAGCTCTAGCATCAGTGCAGTGGAATAATAAAGAAGAGGTTTTTCATAGGTATAGCCTGTGCCAGAGAACATAAAACACACTTTGTCGCTAGTGCTATCAAAGTAATTGTATGCAATGCCATTATGTTGTTCTTTTCTTGGTTTGATTTTCATGGAAATACACCCATTTCTTTAATATTTATTCTATAATCTTACTATAACAAGGAGGATGAAATTTATGAAGGCTGTTATCATCAATGAGTTTGGAACTTCTGATGTTTTAAAGTACGTGGAATGCCCAAAGCCCACTATTTCGGCAGGGGAAGTATTACTACGCACGACATATACGAGTGTGAATTTTGCCGATATTAAAAACAGAACAGGAAATAAAGCAAAAGCGATTTTTCCGATGATACTTGGTTTAGATGTCGCTGGTGTAGTTGAAGAGTTTTTTGATGAGAACAGTGATTTTTAAAAGGGGGACCAAGTTATTGCATTCCCGAAAAATGGAGCCTATGCAGAATATGTGGTGGCGAAAGAGCAGCTCGTCTTTAAAATTCCAAATGATGTTCCTTTGGAAAAGGTAGCTGCTGTGCCAACGGTTTCATTTCTATCCTATCTTTTGACACATCAAATAGCTCCAATTAGTACAAATGATAGCGTATTAATTCATGCTGCATCTGGTGGGGTTGGGACAATGCTTATTCAAATGGCGAAGAAGCTAGGTGCCCAAAAAATTATTGGCACGGTTAGTGATATGAAAAAGGCGAAAATTGCCTATGAGCTAGGCGCACATCATGTACTGACATATGATAATTTTAGTGCTCAAGTCAATGAACATACAGATGGTCATGGTGTTAACATTATTTTTGACTCAATTGCAGGAAATATTACGGAAGAGAGCTTTAACTGTTTAGCTCCGTACGGTACGCTAGTGCAATTTGGAAATAGTGGTGGCAAAGCCGGAAATATAAAAACATCTGATTTACATAGTAGCTGTCGCAATGTGAAAGGCTTTAGCTTAGGAACGACTCGAGCTTCTAAGCCAGAAATGCTACAACAAGTTGCGCAGGAGATGTTTACTTTATTGAAGGATGAAAGCTTCCAAGTACCAATTGCTAATATTTTTAAATTAGAGGACATGCAGAAAGCCCATGAATTAATGGAAAGTCGCCAGCATCAAGGGAAAATTTTAATTAAAATATAAATAATCAAACCCTGTATAGATACACGCTATACAGGGTTTTGCTTTAGTTCTTGTAACAAAAAAACAACGTCGTTGAGTAGAAGGGCAAAATCAAGCCCCCTCCAGCAAATCCAGCAGGTGCTTGGGAAAAGAAAAGGCAAGTGCACTACTTGAAAAAATCCATCTTATTGATTCAACCACCATTTCTTTTTGTTTCAGCCAGTATCAGTGAATGAAGTAACAACGAATGTGGACAACTGTTTTGATTGGCTGCATTACTATCCAAATGTTAGGGGTTTAATAATTAAATCTTTAGAGAACAGGGAAGAACGATCAACTATTATGCAGGCTGTAAATAAAGGGAATCTTGGCGAGTACCTTGAAAATGTCGTAGTAGATATCAATATTGAGAAACGATGAAAAGATGACGCCAATGAACTGCGCCCCAATTGTTAGACACATCTAACAATTGGAGGTGCAGTTTTTTATGGTTAAATATACTGCAGAAAATAAATTACAAGCAGTTGAGCGTTACTTAAATGGAAATGAAAGTGCTAATAAAATAGCTAAATCTTTGGGGACTAATAAACAAGCAATCTTTAAATGGATTAAGCAATATGAATACAATGGTGTTGAAGCTTTTCTTCAGCCATATACAAATTACACACTAACGTTTAAAATGGATGTACTAAATTTTATGATTGAAAACGGTACATCCTTAAACGAAACGGCAGCTATATTTAAAATACCTGCCCCTTCAACAATTAGTGTTTGGAGAAAGCAATATGAAACTCAAGGATTAGATGCCCTTCAATCAAAGAAAAAAGGGCGTCCATCCATGAAAAAAGATTTCAATAAACAATCGAAACAAGCACCATTTAAAGACTCTACCGAAGCACTTGAAGCACGTATTAAACAACTAGAGATGGAAAACGAGTATTTAAAAAAGTTGAATGCCTTAGTTCAAAAACAAGGAAAAAAATCACCAAACAGGACAAAGCACAAGTAGTCTATGAGTTAAGGCATAAATATCCGGTGAAAAGCACTTGTAAAAACTCGCTGGCATTCCACGAAGTACGTACTATGATTTAGTAAAAACGTATGAATCGACCGGATCCAGATGCCGATTTAAAAAGCAGAAATAAAGGAGATTTATGAAGAACATGAAGGGCGTTATGGCTATCGCCGTATTCGTGATGAACTAGCGAATCGTGGACAAAAAAAGTGAATCACAAAAAAAGTGCAACGCATCATGAAAGAGCTTGGTTTAAAATGCTTAGTACGTATGAAAAAAATATAAATCCTATAAAGGGAACGTTGGCAAAAATTGCGCCAAATATTTTTAGACCGCAATTTTAAAAGCAGATGCCCCAAATGAAAAAGTGGGTAACAGACATTACGGAATTTAAATTATTCGGTGAAAAAAACTTTATTTATCGCCAGTTTTAGATTTATTTAACGGGGAAATTATTACGTATACAATTGGTTCTAGACCAACCTATTCACTTGTTTCAGATATGTTGGACAAAGCGTTTGAACGTTTACCTGAGCACCATCAGCTACTCATGCATTCCGATCAGGGCTGGCATTATCAAATGGAAAAATATCGTCGCGCCTTAGAATCAAGAGAGATTGTTCAAAGTATGTCTCGTAAAGGAAACTGTTACGACAACTCTGTCATGGAAAATTTCTTTGGAATTATGAAATCTGAATTCCTTTACATGAGGGAATTTGAAAGTATAGAGCATTTTAAAATAGAATTAGAAAAATATATCAATTACTATAATACGAAACGGATTAAGGCAAAATTAAAAACGAGTCCGGTGCAATACCGAACTCGTTTTACACAAGCTGCCTAATGAAATAACCGTGTCTAACTTTTAGGGGTCACTTCACAATCTGTATTGTCGGTGTCATCTTTTTCAATGTCGATAGTATTATTGTTTATTTAGTTCATTTATTTTTTCATATATACGGCGCTTACGATAGAGCATGATTCCTGCTTCAGCAACATCTTGAATCATGCCTTTATTTGCATAGGCACCGAAAATCATCCCAGCTATCGGAATCATTTGAAACAGTTTTTTCCACCCGAACTGATCGCGATACGTAAAAAATACTTCCTGCCAGCCTTGAAGCTGCGAAATCATATTTTCCGCTGCATTATTCGTATTATGCATGGAAGAAAGTTCCTTCAATATCGCTTCTTTGCCGACAATATCAGCAGAGGAGAATTGGAGACATTTAACGATGAAAATTCGTTCCATTTTATCGTTTGGATCATAGCCATGAATTATCGCAATCTCTTGCAATGTTTTTAAAGCCATTCCTAAAATAAAAGGAATATCAATAGCTAATGTGAAGATACCACCAAAGCCAGTAGAAGCACCTTGTACAATTGCTAATTTTACGCGTTCATTTTGTAGGTTATCACTTAGAGCAATCATATCCTCTAACGGAATTTGTCCAATATCGGATATAGCAAAAATATTATGAAACGAAGAATTGTTACGGATTTTCTGCAGCATAGCTTGTTCATTAATTAAGTATTGGCCACCTGATTGAATATAGCTCCCTAATTCATCAACTAGTAATGCTATCTTATTTTGAAGAAAAGCAGGCGTCATCTTATCTAAGATTTTAAACGGAATGCGACCTAATTTCTCCCAAAACCATAAATCCTTTTGATCTTTCTCCCATGCTTGAATTTCTCGTAAATGCTTTTCTAATTGCTCGAGATTCTCCATTGTGTCTTTTCCCCTTATAGTTGCATTTATTTTTAAATACGAGGAGATTTATAAAAAGGTTTCGTTAGTTTTTATATAATTTAAGAAGTAACCCATTAGCCTAAAAAGCAAGAGGGATATACGGTGGTGTGAGAGGTTCACTAGTCAATTAATTACTAGTATCCATTTCGATTATAATACCTCATTTATTTTCTGATTATTCAATAATGTATAGTTTACGATACATTTTGTATGTGATACTCTACATTCAGAGGTGGATAAATTGAAAAAAGGCAAAGTAAATAACAATGTACGCCAATATCGACGATTAATCGATCTAACACAAGAAGAATTTGCTCAAAAAATTGGTGTACACAGACAAACGATTATAGCAATTGAGAAACAGAAATATGAGCCGTCAATTGGTGTAGTATTAATGATTTCTTTAGTCTTGAAGGAACCAATTGAAAAATTATTTTTTTTTCATGAGGAATAAAGAAGTAAGGAGGAAATTAATATGCGTTCAAAAAAATGGATGGTCTTAATTTTTTACACATACTTATTCTTATCGGCTGGATATTTAAGCTATTCTGCGTATGATAGAGGTGATAATTTTTGGATTATTTGGGGGGTATTATCTATAGGTTTAGGTTATCAAGTTATCCGATTCTTAATTGATAAAAAGAAGGATGAATGGAACACTAGTTATGTAGTGGCGGATCAACGAATTTTAGGGAAAATTAAATTGTCGTTGGCTATATCTTATTTATTTATTATGGTTTTTTTGATAATCGGAGCGTATGGAATTCAACAAGGTTTTTTTATATTTGAAGCTTTTGATACGATAGTTGCGGCTATTATTTTTAGTTTTTTGGTATTTATGATTTCTCAAGTAGTGCAACAATTTATAGATTAACGATTCTAGGTTGTTAATTTTCATTTTAATTCTTCTATATATGGTGTACGTACTATAAAACACTATATAGGGAGGAATTTTTTTATGACAATTATGAATGCATTATCTTTAAACGCTTGAGAACAACAGATGGTAAGGCCATGGTCTGCAAAAAACTTCATCTTCGGTCTAACGCTTAACTAAAAAGAGGGGGATTTCAGAAAGCCATACTATAAATACCTTATATCAGGTTTTATAGTATGCTCTTATTATTGAATAAAATTTTATGAAAAGGTTGTTATTTTCGTATTGTTGAATCTCTTTATTATACCTAAAGAAAAGGAGATGTGTTTCAGGGAAGGTCGCTACTCCTGGTATAGAAGCAGCTCAAACTAATCAAGTAGAAGTAAAGTATCGGAATTAAGCTGTCGTGGATGATGACCAAACTGTTGCAAGTAACGCGATCCCTTCATTGATTTGCTCGAGGGTTAGCCCACCATAGCCCATTATGACCATAGCATGTTTAGAGCCTTGTTGATAGGAGGTTAAACATGGATAGACTTTGATTCCTACCTCCTGGGCCAACCTAATTGCATCCTGTTCAGCAAGCCTTTTTGGTAACTTCATAACAATATGTAGCCCAGATTTTTCACCAATAACTTCGAATTCCTTAGAAAAATTTACGTTAATCGCTGCTAGTAAAGCTTGTTGCTTTTTACGATAAATAGTCCGCATTTTGGCTAAATGCTTATCGAATAAACCTTGGGCAATAAAATCGGCTAACACAAACTGATCTATTTTTGAGACAACAGATTTTTGCTCCTGATTAAATAGCATAAATTCTTCGACTAACGATTTAGGCAAAATCATATAACTAATGCGCAGCGATGGAATAAGTGTTTTAGAAAATGTTCCGAAATAAATAACACGTTGCAGCTGATCCATTTTTGTTAAAGAGGGGATAGGGAGCCCCTTATAACGAAATTCTGAGTCATAATCATCCTCAATAATATATGCCTTCTCAGAAGTAGCCCATTGCAGAAGTTCTGCACGCCGTTCAACAGGCATGACCATGCCAAGCGGAAACTGGTGTGCGGGTGTTGTGTATAACATGTGGATGGATTCTTTCGGTATTGTTACCCCTAAGTTATCAACAGGAATAGCATGAGTTGTTAATCCACATTGTTGCAATGTTGCACGTACTCTTTTAAAGCCAGGCTCTTCTAAGCCAACATGTGTTTTTGGGCCAAAAAAGTGACATAGAGCTTGAAGCTGACTTTGTGTACCACTATAAACAAACACTTGTGATGCTTCACAAGCAACTCCTCTCGAACGTTCAACATAACGAGCGATTTCCGTCCGTAAAATAGTCTCTCCTTGCCAGGGACTTGTCGTTAAATTATCCACATTGAAATGCTTTTTCAACAGCTTATGCCAGATGGAAATAGGAAAAGCTTCCTTATCCACATGTCCATTATGAAAGTCAAATTTTATAGTATATGTAAGTGGTGTTGTAGCTGTGGATATTTGCTGCTTCAGCTGCTGTCCCCATTCGAATTCAAAGGGCGCTATAAAATAACCAGAGCGTTCCTTACTGTAGATATAACCTTCAGCTAGTAATTGCTCATACGCCTCTTTAATCGTATGGATACTAACATCAAGCGTTTTAGCAAGTGTTCGTTTAGAAGGTAATTGCTCATGGGCCAGTAGTTTTTTTCTTAAAATTGCTTGTTTAATTTCTTCGTAAATTTGTACGTATTTCGATGTATCTCCAGTAAATGAGATCGATAGCTCCAAAATATTGCACCTCCTGGTATGGTCCATTTTTTAAAATTTGGTTCTATCTATCATATCAAAATTGCCGTTAAATATTAAAAAAGGAGTGAAGCGAAATGAATTTTATAGCGTTGGAAAATGAAGTAATATTACTTAAGCCATTAGAACTACAGGATGTGCAAGGAATATTCGAAGCTGGTAGTTATCCAGAAATTTGGTCACACATGTCCACAGCAATAGAGAAAATGGGCGATGTGAATAACTTTGTGGACAAGGCATTAGAAGCAAAACGTGAAAAAACTGAATTTCCATTTGTGATTGTGGATAAAAAATCTGGACAAATCATCGGTTCGACTCGGTTTATGGATATTGATGAAACGCATAAACGGCTTGAAATAGGTACTACATGGATTACACCTGCTTTTTGGCGTACTACCATTAATACGAATTGCAAATATTTATTATTACAATACTGCTTTGAGGTACTCAATCTACAGCGTGTACAACTTAAGACAGACCATGAAAATTTACGTTCCCAAAAGGCGATAGAACGTTTAGGAGCAACAAAGGAGGGGATCTTACGTAATCATATGGTGCGTAAGGATGGCACAACTCGCCATACAGTGATGTACAGCATTACGCTACAAGAATGGCCACAAGTGAAAAAACATTTGCAGCAGCTGCTAGTTGATTCCACTAAAAAAGGATAATGGAGAAAGTATTATAGCTCATCACCGAAAGTTGTGGATGACATTTTGTTAAAACGTATGTCATGTGGATTTTGTTATAGTTTGAAACATTTGCCAATAGATATCGTCAAACTTACGTATGAATAATAGTGCGAATATTAAAAACTTCAGGAGGGATTGTGTTGAAACAGATTTTACTCTTGGTTACTTTAGTGCTATTAATGAGTGGCTGTGTGGATGGGGACAAATATAGTTTTTCAGAAAGTGGAGATAACTGGGAGATTCTTTATGAAGTAGTAGTTACAAACGATGTTGAGCAACAAACTGCTGGGAGTATTAAGTATATAGGAGATAACAAAGCTCCAGAAACGATAGACTATAAAATCCAATATAACAGTTTGGGGCAAGGAAGTAGCGATGAGGAAAGCCCATTGAAATTTGGAGCCGTTAAATTTAAAAATATAACTTGTGGAAACTGCGAAATTATCCAAAAGGATGATGAAATTGAAGTGGAAATAATGTGGGAGGGACAAACAGAAAAATTAATATTAACAACTGACAAATGACACCTCTTAAAGCGTTGTCATTTTTTTGCATAAAAAATCATTCCTTAGCGTTCCTAATGGATACGTATTTTCACTAACGGAGGCTTTACTTCAAAAGATGGGATTCCACAAAATCCTATCTTTTTCTTCTTCAACTAACGTAAGCACTTTAGTTCAATAAGCATCACTATTTTATTTGGTTATTTTTAAATCTTCTGTATAATTTTAGATAGCGATATTTAACTTTGAGTATTTCTAATGAATTATTTTGGGAGGGGAAAATTTGTTATATTTAGCTTTATTAATTGGCATCGTTTCAATTGTAATTACGGATAAGCTTACTCAAGCTTTTAAATTATCAAGCATTTGGGGGCTGATTGGTCAAATTTGTGCATCACTTGTAATAATAATGGTCGGCAAACTTGAGGTTAGTCATATTAATCTAGGTAATCACTTCGAATTAGGATATTTGACGATTCCATTTACTTTATTATTTCTTGTAGGTTTTACAAATGTAATGAATATAGAAAAAACGCAAAATCTTTCAATATTGTTGTTGCCATTCGTTTCTTTAGTGTGTTTATCAATAGCAGCTTTCTTCATAGGCTATTCATTTGTTTTAGTAATGGGAATTTGTTCGAGTTTAACGATTATGTTTATTCTGCTATACGGCTATTTTACTGGTAAAGTATTTGTAGGAAGAACGCTTACTACGTCAATAGGTTTCATAATAGCCGTGCTTTCAATAGCCCTCATTAAGACATCTATTGTAACAATTTATATTCCGTTATTTACTTTAGCACTACCGTTCACTTTATATTATTTTGTTAAAGATAAATTTACGAGTATACAATCAATTACAGTTAGCACTTTAACAGCTATATTATTTGGTGTATTAATGTTCATAGTTCCTTTTCATATAATGTGGTATCTCGTTGTTGGGTTAACGATTATTTTGGTTATTACGCAATTTTCACGTAAATATCGCTTTATTTAGAAATTAAAGTTCTTCGGGGGCTTTAGTCCAATAAGAATTAAACAACTTTAAAGAGCCTTACTGCACACTAAATTGTAGCAAGGCTCTTATATTTTTATAACAAAATTAAACAACTTTATTATCGTTTTACATCACTTTGTTTGTTATAAAAATTTCATAATCATTTTATCTTTCGGAAAGTATTTTTTTTAATATGCAAAAACATCATTTTTCAGCAGAGTAAGATGTTTTTACTTTAGCCGCAGCTTCTTTTAAAACTTTATTATAATGTTAAACATCTTATAAAGTAGTTATTATAATTGGGTAAATTATTTAAAACTTGACTTTTAATAAAAATTAGTCGACCATTCTTTTTTTATAAATAAATCCTGCTACAATCCAAGTAACTACTGACCATACGATGATAGTAGCGATTGGAATAATGACATCCATTGTTGTGTATGTGCCTTCTAGAGCATCTGCTAATAGCGTCAACTGAGAACTTGGTAACCACTTTGCAATTTTTAAAATAGGAAAGGCAGACGATAATGCTAGGGCAGAAGAGCCAAACCCGAAAATAAGGATAACAGGTAGAATGATAAGAGAGCCTTCCATAACTGTTTTGGCGAATAATCCACATATTGTTCCTATTGCAATATAGAACACAGCCGAAAGTATTAAAGCAATAGCTAAGATGAAAAGATTAGCTGGGCTATAGCCAACAATGTAAATAGAAAATGCTACAACTGCCATTGTAAGGATAAAGACAAACAAGCTTTTACCAATTAGTATATCGCCAAGTGAAGCAGGGGAAAGCATGAGACTTCGAAGTGTGTTTTTCTCTTTCTCCTCTGCAATTAGACAGCATTGTACATAGGCAGTCACAACAGTAAACGCCATATTTATTGTAAGGAGACAGGTTGCGATAGTAGCATTGCCCGATTTATTAAGAAAAAATGCCATAACAAGTGGCATAAGTATCATAACGGATACCGCATAGTTACGTGAAAATTCCTTGAAATCCTTCATTAAAATGGCCTGAATACGTGTCATTGACATGTTCATACTAAATCACTCCCTGTTATTTGCATAAAAATATTACCTAGTGTTGGTTCGTTCGTATAAATGCGAGAAACTTCGTTCGATTGCATCCAATGAAACAGTTTTTCAGCATCTTGTTGTCCAGTTTGGATGACTTCACAAGCACCATTTTTTAATTCTACTGTAATAGATTCATCGCCAAACTCTTTTTTCAAATCCTTTGGCGCACCAATTGCTCGAATTTTACCTTTATGTAAGAAGGCGACACGATCACAAAGTATTTCGGCTTCACTCATATCATGTGTTGTTAAAAATATTGTCGTACCCATCTCATTTAATTTACGCAAGCCATTATAAATATGTTGTGTATTAACAGGATCGAGTGCAGAAGTTGGTTCATCTAAAAATAATAGTTCCGGTTTATGCATGATGGCACGTGCTAGCGTAACACGTTGCATCATTCCTTTAGAAAGCTGACTAATTTTCTTTTTACGATCAGCGTATAAGTTAACAAAATCCAACGCCTCTTTTACTGCTGATTTAGGTAATTGATATAAGTTACTAAAGAGTAATAAATTCTCCTCAATTGAAAGTCGTGTATATAGTCCGCTATTATCTGTTAAAATACCGAAGCGTTTACGATTGTTGCTTTGTTTCATCTCATTTGCTGGGCGGCCAAACAATAAAACATCGCCAGCAGTTTCTTCAGTTTGTGCCGTTAATATTTTAATAGTAGTAGTTTTTCCTGAGCCGCTAGGTCCAAGAAAGCCGAATATTTCTCCTTTTTGAATGGTAAAGGAAACATCCTGTAATGCTGCTTCCTTATTAAATGTTTTTTTCAAATGCTGAACATTGATTACTGCGTTCATTTGAAAAACCTCCTGTGTTGTTGTTGATGTCTCAACTATAAGGGACAATAGAGAGTTCAACATTAAATTACAGGTGAAAGGCAGTAAAATGACCATTAGTGGAGAAATATTTCAGCTGACAGGAGTCGTTTATTTCCTGGGAAATCTACTAAATTCCGAGTATTTCTTTTAAATCTGCGAGCTTGTTTTTCGACAAAGGTACTATTGCTTTTTCATTGCTATTTAAGGCTAGGCTGTAGCTATTGCGAGTCCACGTAATGATTTCCCGTACCTTTTGTAAGTTAACGATATAAGAGCGATGACTTCTAAAGAAGCCGAACGGTGTCAATTTTTGTTCCAGCTCATTTAATGATAATGTACATGGGTAGGCTTCACCCGCAACATACAGTGAAACAACACCCTCAACACTTTCGATATAATCGATTTCAGGGGGATTAAATAAAATGATCTTATCATTTTTCTTTGTAGGGATTTTATCAAGTCGAATCGGTGCATTTTCAAGAGGGGGAGAAACTGGTTCGGTTTCATCCTCTTTCATATCTAATGCGTGTAAGCCCATTGTATCTAGTCTATGTATTTCTGTACTCGAAATAATTAAATCCTCAAGATTATTAGACAGTAAAATGACTGTTTTATTCTGTTTTTGTAAGGCATCCAATAACTGAATGACTTTTTGCTTGGAAAACTCATCTAGATTTTGGAATGGTTCTTCTAAAACTTGTATCTGTGCTTGATGGAGATATGTATGAATTAATTTTAATCGTTGCTTTTCCCCATTGGAAAGCTTGCTGATTTTAATACTCTTTTGTTCCGTTAAAGCGAATAATTTCAATAATTCCTCCATCTTTTCAGAAGAAGTATGGAAAAGCTTTAAGCAAAATTGGATATATTCTCGAACCGTCAATCGCTCATACAAGGCACTTTCACGAAGGTGTGTATATGTATTGCTTTGCTTTGTAAACCATTGTATTAATGTATGGATTTTAGACACATCTGTGTAGATGCCGATAATACTGCCTGGCTGCAACGATAGGTGAAAGTTTGGATAAATGACATTTCCTCCTTCTATGTAAGGATCAATAATCATGTTTTCATTTTGGTTCATTACTTTGTCCTCCTTGACTGCGTTCAGTTTGCAAAAAGTGTAAAATTTCAGCGTGTGCGTGTACATAACTTTCACGACTATAGTGCAAATTATGGTAGTCCATAAAACCATGCTGACCTGTATATTGTCTCGTATGAACAGTCGGTAATATATCGAGTTTTTTCTTTAATTCATGGACATTAAAGCTTTTCTCATGACTTGGTAAAATAACAAGCGTCGGACAAGAGGGGATTACATCCAGATATTGGCGAATACGTGAACCATAAACGCAAACGATTCCCTGTAATGGGAGTGTTGATAGTCTCCAAGCTAATGTTGCCCCTACACTAAAGCCAATTAATAGCACTTCATCATAATGTGTCCTAGCTTCTAATAGTTTTTTGGTTAGTTTTTCGAGTGGAGCATCAAAGCCAACTTCGTTTATGAAATACTCATAGGCTTCTCGTTCTTGTTCATATGGAAACATTTTATTCTCTAAATATAAAGAAATGCACTCAACTGTAGTGCTGGCGTTACTGTATGCTTCAGCTTGCTTTTTTATAAAATCGTTCACTCCATAAATTTCATGTAAAATAAATATTTTTCTTTTCATGTCGACCTCATCTTTGCTTTTTCAATAGTGTACCAAAAAGTAATCATATCGTATATTTAGGGGATTTTTAGGTTCTTTTTTTATTATTTTTAAAAATAATACTTTTGGAATTATTGTTTTTTTGTCACAAATTTTGAAAAAGAAACAGATGCACTGATTAAAAAGAGGGTTGTACTAAAAAAAAAAAATCTGCTCAAAATTATGTGGCTAGGACCACAAAAAAGAGAACAGATTTTTTAAAGAATAGTTTATTTAATTACGTTGGACATAAAATCCTTCATTTCCACACTAAGCGTACTAAGTTCATCGATAATTTCACTAAAGTCATGAACAAGTTGTGCCTGTTCATTTGTGGCACTATTTACTTGAGTCATGTTTTGTTTTAAATTTTCGAGATTATGATTGATGCTTCGAAGCGAAGATTCAATATTATCAGTAGCAGTAGTTGTTTCAGTAGAAAGCTTGCGAACTTCTTGTGCTACTATATTAAACCCAGCACCGTGCTGACCTGCTCGTGCTGCCTCAATCGATGCATTTAATCCAAGTAAATTTGTTTGACGAGAAATACTTTTAATTAAATCGGTAACACCATTTGTTTTTTCAGCATCCTCTAAAGCGAATTGTGCCTGTTTGTTTATTTCCTCACTAGTTGCAGCTAATTCTTCCGAATGGGAGGCGATTGTATGTACTTTATCCTGTAAGTTTTGAATAATGTCATTCATAGTAATGATATATTTCTCCATTTGGAGAGAATGATCAATAGGTAGTCCAAAAGCTAGTGCACCAACGACAATTCCTTTTTCACGAATAGGAAAAGAATAGGCATTAAAATCCACTCCATATACTTCCTTCGGTACAGATAAATCATTACTTTGTCCCTTAAGCGGGAGATGTAAATTTGCATCGTCAGGGTGAATTTTTTGTCCAGTTTTATAACCAGCATCTAACCGTTTCCCAGGTAAATAAACAACGATGCTCTCACTTTCTTTATCCACTAATGCCATCATGGCCTCGCCTTTCATAGCTAAATGAATATAAGGCATGGCCATTGATAATGCTTCAATAATATTCATAGTACCCCCTTAATAGTAAGGCTCTGTTAGATTAACATTAACCTTCTGATAAAATCGTAATTTTTCGAAAGAAACACTTCTTTAATTGTATGAAAAAAGGAGGGAAATAAAAAGACTTACTTAAGACTATTTTCCTTTCAAAATTTACGAAAGAAGTTTCTATACTGCTTAGTTATAGAAGAAAATTAGGATTCTGAATGAATGGATTTAGATTTTTTACTATACATGGACAAAATAACACAAAAAAATAAACGGATAATTACATGTACTCAAAAAAAATGTTTTGCTATCATTTTATTTGATAATGATTATCATTATCGTATAATGGGGTTAAAGAAGATAATAGTGATGCTTGATGATTTTAGTTCAGCGCAATTCTATTGTGGAAGTGGTTAGTAACAAAATGAAAGGTGTGTAAGCATTGGTAGAAAAAGAACTATTTGATGTAACAATAATCGGTGGGGGACCAGCAGGTTTATATTCCAGTTTTTATAGTGGCTTACGTGAGATGAAAACAAAACTTATTGAATCACAGCCACAGCTTGGCGGAAAAATCCATGTCTATCCAGAAAAAATGATTTGGGATATTGGTGGTTTAACACCAATTACAGGAGGACAGTTAATTGACCAGTTAATTGAACAAGCCTTGACCTTCAATCCTTCTATTTACACAGATGAAAAGGTTACTTCTATTGCCAAAAATGAGGAAGGACATTTCGTTATTACAGCTGAATCCGGAAATATTCATTATTCAAAAACTGTGATTGTTGCTATCGGTGGTGGCATCTTAAATCCGCAAAAAATTGAGATTGAGGGTGCAGAGCGCTTTGAAGTGTCCAATTTAAATTATACGATTAAATCATATGAGAAATTTAAGGATAAAGCGGTCATTATTTCTGGAGGCGGGAATACAGCAGTAGACTGGGCGTTAGAATTAACGGAAATTGCATCAAAAGTATATTTAACTTATCGAAAAGAAGCGTTATCTGCGCACGAGGCTCAAATAACAGAACTATTAAATAGCACGATTGAATGTCACTTTAATTCTGAAATTACTAAGCTTATTGCAGACGATCAAGAAGGAATGATTAAAGCTGTTGCTTTAATGAATCATGAAACAGGAAACACAATAGAAATTCCTGTAGATGAGGTTGTCATTAGTCATGGCTATTTACGAGATAAAGAACTGTTGGATAATAGCCCGCTAGCAATTGAACGGATAAGAGATTATTTTATTGCTGGAACAGTTCATAGTGCATCTTCAATACCTGGACTTTATGCAGCCGGAGATATTTTGCATCATGAAGGTAAAATTCATCTAATAGCAGCCACTTTCCACGATGCCCTTCATGCGGTTAATAGTGCGAAGAAGTATATTCAACCAGACGCATCAGACGGTGGTATTGTGTCTTCACATAATGATATTTTCAAACAGCGTAATCGTAAGCTTTTAAAGGGAATTTTACAGTGAAAGCGAATGGATAAAACTTAGCATTGAAAAAGGGTATAACAACAATGGATATGCAAGATGTAATTGATTTATATACAATGGCGCCATTAACATTTGTTGATGTGATTACAGAGAAAATTACTTCTGAAACTCTATTAACTAGCTATAACACGATGCGAGACGCAGGTGGTCTAATATTTCCGGTAACAGGTACAGCGAAAATCCTTATTGACGGAACATATTACGTATTAGATAAAGGAAAAATTATTCATGTTGGTCCTAATTTAAATATACAGCGTATTGTTGCGAATAACACAAAATTTAACTACGCAGTTATTCATTTTAAGTTGCCAGATGAATCAATAGCTGAATACCCTCTATACAATAGTCATTTTGCTATTGAAGTAGAGGATAATATGAAGTTGATGAATATGTTACAGCAGTTGATACAAAATTACCTTATCCGAAGTAACTTATCATTTCTTCAATCGAAAGCGTTATTTTTGAATATTTTAGAGGAAATTATTTTATTAGTTAAAATGATGGATTACCAATATAAAAAGAAAAATATATCGGTAATCATGGAGTATATGCAAGAGAACTTTGCAAAAAACATTACGGTATTAGATATTGCTAGTCAATTCAATATAGAGCGCAGAAAGTTAACCTATATATTTGAAAAAAGAATTGGAGTAAGTCCTACTGCATATTTAACCGATTTGCGTATTCAAAAATCCAAGCTTTTATTAAGAACCTCGGGTTTAAGCATTAAAGAAATCGCCGAAAGAGTAGGGTATATGGATTATTTTTACTTTAGCCGTGTTTTCAAAAAAGAGACAGGCTTATCACCTACTCATTTTCGCAAACATATGAATTAAGCAGCACCTGATGGAAAAAATTCATCAGGTGTTTTTAGTGTTGAAAAACAAAATGGCTTAGGAAATCTTTGTGAATGTTGAGGTGCTCTAAATGATCAATGATAGCGTGTTAAGGTGTCATTTTAAAATGTATGTCATGTGAAGTGGTTGATTGGAGCGAAGTGAAGCGGCTCATCGGACGCCCTCAGGAAAGCGCCCAGTCAGAACGGAAATCAACCACTCGCTTTGCCGGAGCAAACTTTAATTATTTAATTTTTCTTTCGCAAAACCTTAACATAGCTTTCTCTTTTTTGGACAACCTAAACTAGAAATAATAGCATGAGGTGATGATCATGAAAATAGAAAGGTCGTCCGAATGGGAAGAAGGCTTTATAAATAAACTTAATCATCTTGATAAGTGGGATAGTTGGACATTGTACAAGATGAATTATGACATTGTGAAAATGAAATTAATTACTGATTTCACAGGTTTACAGGCGACAAAGTATTTACCAAATTTAAAGCCACTTAGACACCAGTTGGATGCAGCAGAAACAGTGATTGAACGTATGAATGGAAAAGCGATTCTGGCTGATGAGGTGGGACTTGGTAAAACAATTGAAGCGGGTTTAATTTTAAAGGAGTATCTTATCCGAGGACTTGTCAAAAGAGCATTAATATTAGCTCCAGCATCTCTTATTAATCAGTGGATTGAGGAATTAAATTTAAAATTCCATATTCCAGCAATAGCTTATAAAAAAAACGTTCCGATAGAGCGCTACGATGTCCTTATTATGAGTATGGATACTGCCAAAAAGAGTCCGCACAAAGAGCGTATTTATGAGCAGGATTACGACATGATTATTATCGATGAGGCTCATAAACTAAAAAATCATAAGACTCAAATTTATGAATTCGTACAAGGTTTAAAGAAAAAGTTTTGCTTATTATTAACGGCAACACCGATTCAAAACGATGTCTTTGAATTATTTTATCTTATTTCTTTACTTAAGCCTGGTCATCTTGGCAATTATGATACATTTCAATCTGCATTTTCAGCAAGTAAGCATGATTTAGAGCATGATGATTATTTAAAGGAATTAGTTAATCAGGTGATGGTGAGGAATAGGAGAGAGGACACAGGCATTGAATGGACAAATCGCCGCGTTCAAATTGTTCCTATCCAATTCACGGAGGAAGAAGAAGAAGTTTATGCTTTGCTCGGATCGCTTCAAAATACAGGCTCTTTTGCATTAATTACATTGCAGAAGGAAATGTGTAGTAGCAAAGAGGCAACAGCTTTAACATTATCTAAAATGCTTGAAGACAATCCACAATCGCAAGAAATTGAAGAAATACTAGCAAAATTAATGTCTTTAGAAGTGAACTCAAAGGCAGAAAAGACACTTGAAATAATTGAACAGGCAAAGGATAAAGTAATTATTTTTACAGAGTATAGAGCTACTCAAATTTATTTGCAATGGTATTTACATTCTAATGGTATAACGAGCGTTCTTTTTAACGGTAAATTTAATAAAAATAAACGTGATTATATGAAGCATTTATTTAAGGAAAAGGCACAGGTTCTAATCGCAACAGAGGCAGGTGGTGAGGGAATTAACCTTCAATTCTGTCATCATGTCATTAACTACGATTTGCCTTGGAACCCTATGAAGCTGGAGCAACGAATTGGTCGTGTACACCGTTTAGGACAAGAGCATGATGTTCATATTTATAATCTGGCTATTGCAAATACTATTGAAGAAAACATATTGGCATTACTTCATACGAAAATTGATGTTTTCGAAAAGGTAGTAGGCGACTTAGATGCGATTCTAACTAACTTCAAAGAATCTGTATAGTGTAGGGGAGAAGAACCATGTATCCACAGCAAGTTCATAGTTATTTACGACAATTTTTCACAGAAAATGATTGCTGTATTTTAGGAGAAGACCATCATTATCTTACAGTGCAATTAACGGTCGATATCGATAAAAAAATAATGAACCGACCATTTTATTGGCAATACGTAGAAGCTACAAATGGTGAGCCAAATCCAGCTCAAGTAACTTTCATTACAAATCAAACAGTATCAGCTGGGAGCCTTTATGGCGAAGTTATTCATTTCGGTTCGCCGAGAATGAATCAGCTTTTTCAAGCAACAAGGGAGCTAGGAGCTTATGTTCAGCTTTTTGAAAAGGTGGATAACGAAATAGGGCAAGTTATCCTTACTCCTTGGCTTGGTGTTAATTTTAAAGTGTCGTATTGCTGCGACCGAACGAAAGAAATGCTTTATTCATTTGGCATAAACTTGCTAACTGGGATCATAAAAGAGGATTTTCACGAGACGATATGTACATCTGAATTTGACACTGTTCTAGCAGACAATGCTTTTCATGTACAATATATCATTAAGCCTCTTAGAGCACTTGAAAGATTAAATGCTACTGTTGAAAAGATTATTGAACGAGATGACCATTCATGGGCTACTGAAGCAAAAAAACGATGGCAACGTGATCAGCGAGTACTCGATTATTTTTATGAAGAGGAAGAAGACAAGCCAGAATGCTATGACATCGAAAAGAAGGCATTAGAGGAACAATACGATACGAAAATTAAAATAGAAATTATTAATGGTGGATTATTTTATCTTTATTAAACGAGGAGCTGTCCTAATAGTAGGGACAGCTCCTTGCCATTTAACTTCTTTCAGCGGGTGTCAAAACACCCGCTGAAAGAAGTTAAGCCTCCGGCGGATGTCACAGAATCGGAAAGGAGTTCACATAGGATGTTAGCCTAAAATCATCGCATCCATGCGAAAACGGCTAACTGACCTGCGTCATGCAGGCCTAAGCACAAAGCCGATTCGGAACGCAATAATGCCGAGGCATTATTGATTATTCTTCAAAAATACTTTGTAGTTGTGCCAATTTATTATCCCAAAATAAATCAAAGTACTGTAGCCAATCTTCAATTTCTTTTAGTTTTTCGGCATGTAATGTATATATTTTTTCTCGCCCCTTTTTCTGAGCGGAAACTAGTTCAGCCTGTTCAAGAATTTTTAAATGCTTCACGACAGCAGTTCGGCTTATAGAAAAATTCTCAGAAATAAGTGAGATGGGTTTATCACTTGCAGCAAGTAGCTGTAGGACATGACGTCTTGTCGGATCTGCGATTGCTTGAAAAACATCATACTTAACAGCAAGCTGTGTCATTGTGATTCCACAACCGCTTTTAATTTTTGACCGACAAGCATTGTCCAGCCGCCATCCATATTTTTTCGAACAGCCTCAGTAGGCATTTTAGCTTTAGGAATGATATGTGAAGCTTCTTTCCACCCACCATGTGTTAACGTGAATTCTGTTTGCTCACCAATTTCTTTCAGTTCAAAAGTGATAAACCATCCATCTGTATCCCATGCAAAACGAACAAAGTTTGGAGCATCTATTTGTTCAACTCGACATGGTGAAGGGCCAAATGGTGATTGTATTGTAAATTCATGACCTTCAATTGGCTGAAAATCATTTGGCATAAGCCAAGAAGCAATCTTTTCAGCGTCCGTTACTGTTTCCCATACTTTTCCGATTGGTGCATTGAGTGTCACTGTTTTAACAATATTCTCTAGTTTTTCAGTCATTTAAAATGAACTCCTTTACAAAAAAAATATAACCCTAAGGTGTTACGATCATATAACACCTTAGGGTTATATGTCAATTATAAATAATTTGGGTAAATCTTCTTTCGCGTCTTTTAGTATAGCTATACATATGCTAATATTATTTTTATAATTTTCTGACGAAAAGGGGGGCGTTAAAATGGTGAACATATCAGTTTTTTTAGTAATGTGTATTTTATTAATTATTTTACCTGGCCCAGATACTGCCATCGCGACAAAAAATACACTTACCGTAAACAGAAAGGGAGGCCTACAGACTTTACTCGGTTCGTGCTGTGGATTATTGATTCATACGTTTGCAGCAGTTATTGGACTCTCCGCGATTATTGTAAAGTCAGCATATGTATTTGCCATTTTAAAATACGTCGGAGCGGTCTATTTATGTTATTTAGGTGTCAAAACATTATGGGCATTACGAGCAATGCGCACGCAGTCTCCTGTTGTGCAAGACGAGACTCAAATTGATCATAAGTATTCGCATCAATCATGCTTTAAGCAAGGTTTCTTAACGAACGTGACAAACCCAAAGGTGGCTGTATTTTTTCTAACATTCTTACCTCAGTTTGTAGATGGCACGAGCGGTACATTTATGCCGTTTCTTATAATGGGGTTAATATATACTGCGTTAACAGGATTTTGGTTTGTATTCTATGTTTACCTGTTGGATAAAATCAGCGCATTTATGAAAAAGCCAACGACGAAGGCTGTTGTCGAAGGATTGACAGGCGCAGTATTAATTGGCTTTGGTATTAAATTGGCATTAGAAAAAGCCCACTAAGATTTTATTAAAAGTCAACCTTTTAACTAAATTCGTTAAAATAATTGGACCTAAATAGAATGTTATACATTTTATTTAGATTTGAAACGGATTTAGTTTTATAAAAAAGATTGATCATTTATAATAAAGTTTGATTAAAAATCCTGTGTTGATATGCAGGATTTTTTTTGTTCAACAAACGGGCCATTTTGCTGAACAAATTATGCTAAAGTTGAAATAATAGTAAGGCAAAAGAAGGGAGATTCTAATATGGATTTAGCTTCGGAAATCGCTCGCACTTTACTACCTCTTGTAATAGTAGGTGGAATTGCGGTATTCGTAATTAAAAGACTGGAACATAAATATAAGAAAGGCTCCTTGGGTAAGAAAAAATCAAAAGGCGCTCAAAATTTATTAGATAGTTTAATACCATTGGGAATGTTGAGTGGTTGTGTTGTTGGTATACTCCTTAGCATATTTTCCCCAATCTCTTTACTTTCTGCAATTCCTTTAGGAGCTGGAATAGGTTTCTTATTTGGATACTTTACTTATGAAATTTATAGCAAAAAAGAATAAAGATTTATAAAGTATACAAAATAAACGTTAATAACGTTCCCAAATGAAAGTTAGGTAACCACTCCTCCCCATTCAATTGAATGGGGGGAGTTTGGGTTGTTTATAATCAGTATGTCCGCAAAAATTTGAAAGAGAAGGGAATGTTTCTTTATGCCGAGACAGAATAATCAAAAAAAAAAATAAAAGACAAAAGGCACCGAGAAAAGTAAAACTCGATGCCTTTTGTCGAAAATCGAGGGCAAATCCCCCTTTTTAACCACAACGTTTTTCACTTTAATTCGTTCTCAAAGCGCTTTCGTAATACTAATAATTTGTTAGCGGAAGAAATGGATTGTTATCTTTAAACACAAGTAGCTCATATTTACTTTCAATATAATTCGGACAAAACTCAAACCAATACAATTTCCAACCTCCTATAACAAGAATTTGTGTTCCCATCCTAATGTTTTTCTTAGTCATTGTAAAAGGTTTAATCTTTTAATAATTTCATTAGAAAAAGTTAACCACAATAAAAATGCACATTACTAAAAAATGAATTAGTAATGTGCATTCTTATTAAATGTGTAACATTGTAAACGAAATATTGTCTGATAAGATTTAATGTACAATTACTTGTACTTAATCTTACAGAGTAAGGCCTTTTTTTTACGAAATCTTTAGAAGTTTAACTATGATCATTGATATCTATCCCTTTTTCATTCCAATAAAATCGCATCGCATGTGCGAGCCACTCATCTTCCTCTGATGAAAGAGGGGACGGGAAGAGCTGGGCATTCTGCTCAAATTCAATATCTTGATCTTTAAGATTTTTCACCAGCTCAATAGTGCCGGGGTACAATTCAAGAGATAGCTCGAAGTACTGCTTTAACAATGATTGAATATGAGGATTACCTGGATCCTGACCATAAGCTGCTTTTAATTCACTGTAAACCTGTGCCATCTTTTTGTTTAGCTCCATATGCTTTTGCTCAGGTATATTAAACATTTCCTCAACCATATCTTTTGGAAAGTAACTTGATAGCCATTCTTTTTGTTCTTCTTCTTTGTGAATATTGTGGATAAGCGTCATAAAGATATTTGCGTTAATAGTGCCTTGCTCATCCATCATAAATAGGGCATGATCCAAAGTCCGAATTACACGATTAAGATGCTCTTTTTTTTGAAGCATCTCTTGCTTTTGAAATTCTAGTGATTCTTTTAAATCCCAATCCTTTAAATGGATTAATTCATGGATTTTTTCCAATGAATAGCCTAGAAATTTAAGTGACACGATCTTTTGTAACTGCATGATATTTTCATTTGAGTAAAACCTTTTGCCAGTTGAAGATGTAAAGGATGGCTTCAATAAATCAATTTCATCATAATAATGCAAAGTTCGTATGGTTAACCCTGTTTTTTTAGCAAACTCGCCAATCGAGTATTGTGTAGACATTGTATGACCTCCTCGTTACTTGTTATCTCCATTGTAAAAGCTAACGTAACGTGAGATGCAAGAGGAAAAATGTATTTTGTAATAAAACATATGCCATGTATATAAGTTGATTGGAGGGGGGGGTGGGCACGCCCAGGAAAGCGCTCAGTCGGAACGGAAATCGACTAACGTTATGGTGATAATCAAAAATTTTAAAAAAATTACCCTTTTGTAAAAATGTCATCTCTAACTTTTGGTGTGATGAACCAATATTTGTCTAAATGATTTAAAGGATCTTTTTAGCCTTTGAAGGGTACAAAAAAACTCCACGAAAATGTTTGTATTGCATTTCGTGAAGTTTAAATACTTTATATTCGGCTAGAAGAAAAGGAAGCCAATGCTAATAATAATGCCCGTAAAGATTAAAATGAATAAACAAAAGCCCATTATATCCCTAGCCTTTAAGCCAGCTATTGCAAGGGCTGGTAGTGCCCAGAACGGTTGAATCATATTCGTCCAAGCATCACCCCACGCGATAGCCATAGCAGTTTTAGCATAGTCGGCACCTAAAGTAGATGCAGCATCTAGCATAATAGGAGCTTGCACCGCCCATTGTCCACCGCCTGATGGAACAAAGAAGTTAACAAGTCCTGCTGAGAAAAATGTGAACAAATAGAAGGTATGTTCATTAGAAATATTAACGAACCATTCTGAGAATACAGCAGCTAAACCAGAAGCGGTCATCATGCCCATAATCCCTGCATAAAACGGAAATTGAAAAACAATGCCTGTTGTTGTTTTAATCGCATCTTGTGCAGCAGCAAGGAAACGCTGTGGTGTCCCGTGAAAAAGGATACCTAACACAATAAAAATCGTATTAATCACATTTAAATCAAGGACAAAACCTTTCGTAATAAAATGATGTAATAAATATACAAGTCCAATAATACCAATTAAAATTGTTAAAATATAACTCCGTTCAGAGCGGCTGGCAAAACTGTTTTCGGGCTTAGGCAACTCTGTTTTTTCTTCCACTAATAAAGCAGGGTCAACCTCAACCGTCTCCTCTTCCTTTGGCATCATCCAACGATTAAACAACGGCAAAGTTAAGACGATAACAATTACTATAAATAAGTTATATGTTGAAAATAGTGTAACATTTGTTGGTATGATACCCATAATGTCAGCAAACTTATGACCTTCAGTCGCAATAGATAATGGAATTGAGCCAGCTAATCCACCATGCCAAATAACAAAGCCTGAATAGGCACTGGCGATTAATAAGCGATAATCTACTTTTTTAACATGACGAGCAATTTCCTTTGCAAAGAGGGCACCAATGACAAGTCCAAATCCCCAGTTAATCCAGCAAGCAATTAATGATACGAATGTAACAATGATAATAGCCATACCTGGTGTTTTTATTTTACTTGCAATGGCTGATAATCCCTTTTTAAAGACAGGACTATTCGCCAAAATGTGACCTGCAGCTAAGACAATCACCATTTGCATTGTAAATTCTAATAAATTCCAAAAGCTACCTCCCCAAAATGTCACCATATCGAGTGGAGAAGAATCTGTTAATGTAACCCCTAATAATAATGTTAATACCGTGAGTATAGTGACAAAAATGTATGGATCAGGTAAATATTTTTCCATGATAGCGTTAGAAATTCTTGTTAGTGTTTTCATGTTAGAAATCCCCTTTCCTTTTCTGCCATCCCTTAATGCTAATTGTACATAGAAAAATGAATATTTAAAGATAAAAACGGAATTAAATACAATAATAGAAACTTAAAGTAGAAATAAAACTCATGGTCATTATTGCGAATATTGCATAATTAAATAGTATTGGAATCACCAGAAAGTCTTTCCGTTATTGTATTTCTCTTAGATATTTTTTAGAAGAAGGATTAGTAGAAAATGAGGAGAATTTATTACTAAATAGTAGTTTTGGGAATATTTTTTATAACAAATTAGAATAAATAGGGGGTATCTACATGGAGTTACGGGACTTAAAAGCATTTATGACTGTTGTTGAACATGGGAGTTTTACAAAGGCAGCTAGTGAATCCTTTGTGTCACAGCCTTCATTAAGCAAAAGTATTAAAAAGTTGGAAGATACTCTTCATGTGGAATTATTAAATCGATCTACACGTAATGTAGAGTTAACAGACGCAGGTAGTATTGTTTATAAACAAGGACAAAAAATAATACGTTCTGTACACGATTTACATATATTACTGGATGATTTATCGAACATCAAAACAGGCTCTATTAAATTAGGGATTCCACCGTTAATTGGCACACTGTTTTTCCCAGAAATTGCGCGAAAGTTTCATAAGCAGTATCCAAAGGTACATTTAGAGCTTGTGGAACGTGGAGCTAAAATGATTGGAACATTAGTAGAAAATGGCGATGTTGATATGGGGATTGTTGTGATACCTACAGATGAAAGGAAATTTTCTGTCCAATCATTTGTGGAAGACCAATTTTTTGTCTTTATTAATGAGTCCCATCCATTAGCTCAGCAAGAACATATTTTATTACAAGATTTAAAAAATGAAACATTCATTATCTTTACAGAGGAATTCACACTGCATGATTATGTGATTAAATCATGTAAAAGCGTAGGATTTACACCAATAATCGGCTATAAAAGCTCTCAATGGGATTTAATAGTGGAGCTAGTATCCTCGAATTTAGGGGTGACACTTTTACCATATTCAATTGCCGCAAAGCAGACGAATAAAAATGTGAAAATTATACCGTTACTTAACTTTGACATGCCATGGCGTTTAGGTGTTATTACGAAGAAGAATACATATCAATCCTTTGCATTAAAGCAGCTACTCAATACAATTCGTTCTGAAGAGTAAGGTAGAAATTGATTTATGCACTTTTAGAATAAATAGTATTCTAATTAATTCCTTTACTTATAAAATGATAGTAAGGTAGAATTTTTCTTAATAAACGAGAAATTTTAGGGGGTTTCGATATGGGGAAGGGGAAAGTGTGGAATTCGTTTGAGGAGGCCATTGCTGATATTAAAGATGGGGATACGTTAGCAGTAGGGGGCTTTGGGCTGTGTGGTATTCCTGAAAAATCAATTGCAGCGTTAGTTCAAAGGGGAACAAAGGACTTAACAGTTGTAAGCAATAACTGCGGTGTGGATGATTGGGGTTTAGGGCTTTTATTAGCAAATAAACAAATCAAAAAAATGATTGCATCCTATGTAGGTGAAAATAAAATTTTCGAGCAGCAATTTTTAAGTGGAGAGCTTGAAGTAGAATTGACACCACAAGGTACGTTGGCAGAGCGTATGCGAGCTGGCGGAGCTGGGATTCCAGGCTTTTACACAGCTACTGGAGTGGGAACACCCATTGCTGAGGGGAAGGAAGTAAAGGTCTTTGATGGGAAGGAATATATTTTAGAAAAAGGAATTGTCGCAGATTTTGCGCTTGTCAAGGCGTGGAAGGCAGACAAGCTAGGTAATTTAGTTTTCAGAAAAACATCACGTAACTTTAATCCACTAGCTGCAATGGCAGGGAAAATTACGATTGTAGAAGTAGAGGAAATCGTTGAAGTCGGAGAGCTAGATCCTGATTATGTTCATACACCTGGAGTGTTCGTGCAACGCGTTTTACTAGGTGGCAATTATGAGAAGCGTATTGAGCGTTTGACGGTAAAAAAGGGGGATGCGTGATGGCTGATACAAGACAAAGAATAGTGAACAGAGCAGTAAAAGAAATACAAAATGGTATGAACGTCAATTTAGGTATTGGTATCCCAACGCTAGTAGCCAATGCAATTCCTTCTGATTATGACGTCCTTTTACAATCAGAAAACGGACTCCTTGGTATTGGGCCATACCCAGCAAAAGACGCGGTCGATCCGGATTTAATTAATGCGGGTAAAGAAACGGTCACTGCAGTTCCGGGTGCCTCTTTCTTTGACAGTGCCGAATCATTTGCCATGATTCGCGGAGGTCATATCGATTTGGCTATTTTAGGTGGCATGGAAGTATCAGAAACGGGTGACCTTGCGAACTGGATGATACCAGGGAAAATGGTGAAAGGTATGGGAGGCGCCATGGACCTTGTAGTCGGAGCGAAAAGAGTAATTGTCGTGATGGAGCATGTCAATAAAAACGGTGAGTCAAAAATTAAAAAACAATGTGAGCTACCGTTAACAGGCAAAGGCGTTGTGCATAGATTAATTACAGACCTAGCTGTTTTCGACTTTACTGAGGAAGGTATGCAGTTAATAGAATTAGCAGAGGGTGTCACTTTAGAAGAAGTAACAGAGAAGACAGCTGCTTCATTTAGCGTAGCTTTAACAATATAAGTTTAATCTTCATTTTGCAAAGGCTTAGTGAAAGTGAAACGTCAGCTATCGATAGAATATGTGATTTTTTAAGGTAATATTGGCGCTTCGCGGGTATTTACGTGGGTTGCGCGGGTATTTGTCTCCAATTCGCGGGTATTCCGACCGACATCGCGGGTATTTTGCTCTCATTCACGGGTATTTCAATCATACATTCAGGGAGGCTAGTATTTTTCAGACCAAAGGCTGTTCTCGGGCTTTGTTTTTTAATTATATAATAATTAAAAAGGAGAAAAATAACTATGAGACAGCAATGGACAGATGAATTACAGGTGGCACAGGTACGTGTTGCTAGGCCAACTGATAGATTAAAGGAAATTGAAAAATTTTATTGTGAAGGTGTAGGGTTAGAAAAAATCGGTTCTTTTACAGGACATCGTGGCTACAATGGTATAATGATTGGCCTTCCAAACGCTAACTACCATTTAGAATTTACAGAGCATATTGAAGGAAGTCCTTGCCCAGCACCAACAAAGGACAATCTACTTGTACTGTATATTCCAAAGCAAGAAACTATACAACATATAGCCAATCGTCTATTGCAAATGGGTTATCCCGAAGTGGAGCCAGAAAATTTATATTGGGCTGAAAAAGGTGTCACAATTGAAGATCCAGATGGCTGGCGACTTGTTTTGATGAATACAGAGGGAATCTAAATATTGTGATTAAGGGTACGAGCTTGCATTATTGTAGGCTCGTATTTTTATGTTAATACCCTATATGGTATATAATAGATGAAAGGATTATAAGTTGGAGGTTCACGGTATGCAACGAATTAAAACGATTGAACAATGGAGAGAAGTTTTACAGCAATCTAAACACAAGCCTTGTCTAATATTAAAATTTAGTATGACATGTATTAGTAGCATTTCTGCATTAAAGGAATTTAAAGCACTAGAAACTAATTTACCTAAGTATTTAGTTATTGTGCAGAAGGATAGGGATATTTCAAATATCATTGAGAAGGAGCTAAAGGTGAAGCATGAATCACCACAGCTTTTAATTTTGAAGGACGAAAAAGGCATTTGGCAAGCAACACATTACAAAATAAAACAAGCGCTTTTGTCTGAAGCAATTAGTATGTATGTTTAGATTGTGGGCGATAAAAAAAGATACCCATTCGTAATACATGAAGGGGTATCTTGCTATTAAAGCTTTCTAATGTCCTATAGAAGCACTTTGATGATAATGAGTGGCAATGGATTCGATGTCTAATTGGGCATAGTTTGACCAGTCAACCTTTCTAAAATCTTCCTCACTAAAATAAATATTTAATAGCTCAGTCATAGTTTTGTCGCCACTTGGTTCCGTTAACGGAGCATACCAATTAATAGCTGGAGTTTTAACACTTTGTAGCTTAGACAGCTCTGCAAATATTTTAGTGGAATCTTTCAACATTTGACTTTTCATACCTTTGTTCACATCTGTATCCTGTATAGAGACTGATACGATACCATTCTTTTCTTCAACAGTGAATTTATTTTTGACGATAGCTCCTACTATATCTTCAACGGAAGTATTTTTATCGACGGCAACTTCCTTTGGAGCGGTATTTTTCCCGCAAGCTGATAATAATAATGTGACTAGTAAAAACAGATAAAATAACTTCTTCAATATAATGACCTCCCTTGTTACTACCATATATGCGCAAAATGGAGGTGAATTATACAAAAAGAAAGAAGGTTATAAATTAAATTAAAAGGTTTTTACAAAAACCTGTTTTTCCGTTGGATCCCAGAGGACAACCCCAGCATTTTCCATTTGTTTTAATAATTGAGTAACATTCTCTCCACCTTTTAGTTCAGGATAGCTTTCTAATGCTTGCTTAAATTCTATTACTGAATGTATTTGAATACTTTGATTGTTTCTTTCTTGAGCAATAGCTGTATGAGCTCCTTTTTCATGTTCTAGATAACCTTGGAAAATTAAATTTGCTTTTTTATACATGCGAATTCGTTTATTTGTAAATATATTGATATTACTTTTAATATTTTCAGCATTATTTTTAAAAAATTCTGTATATTTAATTTTATTAACTACATATTCAATTATAGTTACTATCGCTGCAAATAAAACTGATAATAAAGTGACTAGAGGATGAGTATATTCATCAGCAATCTCATTATATTCAGGTGATAAACTCATTGCGATAACATCGAATATTAAATTTAGTAATAAATAAACAGCTATAAATAGACCTATACTGATAAAAATTTGCTTAATTGTTGTTCTTTTTTCCATAAAAACATCCCTTTTTTATTATTTTAATCAGTTTAAATTATAATATAGATGTTTATTTAAGACTAGTTCAGTTTACATAACCTAAGATTATACCTAGTTGAATAAGCATGATATTATTAAATATAAAAGGGGAAAAAATGAAGACTAAAATGCCCGAAATTCTTTCTTTTATTTCAGAAGAAGCTGTTAATAGAAAAATGACAAGTGAAGAGATTGCAATTCACTTTGGTTACGATAAACATCACTTTAGTCGGAAATTTAAAGAAATAAATGGATTTAGTGTTGTTGAATTGCTTTCCAGTTTAAAAGTTGAAAGGGCAATTAATGAACTTGATGAAGAAAAAAAAATAATCGAATTACAAGAACACTCAGGTTTTGAAAGCAGCGGAAGCTTCACGAACATTTTTAAAAAATATACAGGTAGTTCACCTAAAGAGTATAAAACTGAAATGAATAAAATGTTTTATGATATTAAAAATTTTGAAAATGATGACAAGGGTAAATCGATAGCTTATTTTGAAGAAAAAAACGCATCTTTTTGCACAGTAAATATTGAAGTACCTGATGATTTAAAAAAGGGAATAGTATTTATCGGACTTTTCCATACACTTATACCTAATCATATGCCTATATCTGGGTTAGCTACTAAAAATTTAACAGGGAATATATTGAGAAACATTCCAAGTGGAGACTTTTATTTATTATCTTGTGCTATAAACAGTTCCAATAATATTCTATCTTATTTTAATTTAGGGAATAGTTTAAGAGGAAAAGAAGATGAGAAGCTATCTTTTCCAAAATCTTCTGGAAATAGTTATACTATCAAGCTGAGAGAAGCAATACCAGAAGACCCACCAATATTAGTTAATGTGGGGAAACTTTTAATCTCTCGTTTAAAGAACACAATCTAGAATAATATTATTTGAATAAAAGACTATAAAATAGTTATAAGATGATGAAATGGAGGATGAATAAATGATTAAAACAGGAACACCTTATCTATTCTTTTATGATGAATGTGGCGATGCATTAAATTATTATGTTGATATTTTTGGAGCTGAAATTATAGAAAAATCTACATTTGAAGATGTAGAGTATATGGAAGATGAAAGTCGTAAAGATTGTATTGCTTATGCTAGTTTTAAACTTGGAGAAAGTGTTATTCTTGCAAATGATTTTCTTGAAAAGAAAAATAAAGAGGAATGTTCTACAGGTTCACAGGTTAGCATATGGCTTGAACTTGAAAAGAATGCTGACATAAAACGTCTGGAAGAAAAGATGTTAGCGACTGGATCTAAGAGTATTACAAAACTTGAGGAGACTTTTTGGGACTCATTATATGCTAAAATCGAAGATAAATTTGGGATTATTTGGGAATTGAATGCTCAAAAGTAGAGAATTAGAAAATAGTTAAGTGATCTTATGATAGACATAAACTGATATTATACCAAGCTAAAAAGCTCTCAGAATCGTTCTGAGAGCTTTAAATATTTTATAAGGTAATTTCAGTATTTCTTGTTAAAAATCGTTAGAGTTAACATAAGTCCCATTATACGAAGCGAAGAAGACCTTCTTATTTTGCTATAATTATGAATAAAAAGGTTGTGATTAAGTGCAGATTAAAGTAATGGAATCAACTGAAAATATTAAGTTACTGGTCTTGATCTATAATAGTAATAGTAATAGGAATATAATCAAATAAAATAATATTCAATTTAGTACTAGCCAACTGTAAAAGACCAATCAATTCTGTATCATTTATTAAAGGTACATGAACATCTATTTTTAAATCGATTAAATTCCCGTTTTCATATCGAAGGTTACCAATTATTTTAGTATTTAAATGTTTAAAGCCTTCTTGAATATCTTCTTTGAAAATTAATAATTTACCATAAGTATCTTTGTCTAAACTATTAAGTGACTCGGAAGGGAATGTGTAATTTTTTATATCGATATCATTCCAATTATCTATTGTAACCTCTCCTTCAGGAATAAATGTTTCCGCTAAAAATATTCCTGGAATGATATCATTTTTATTGGACTCTTGATATAAAGTTAAATAGATAGGGACATAAGGCAAACAATAATTTGTTTTATGTGGACTTTGCCATGCAACATAAAGGAAAGTGCTTGTTAGAATTAGGGAGAATTGCTGAGGCACAACAATGTTTTAAAGAAGCATTGGAGTTAAGGGAACTTAAAGGTGATGTATCACTTATTGAATCTACCGAGCAAGCATTAAATTTAACTTCTTTCATCAGGCGTTCAAACACCTGACGAAAGAAGTTAGAGCCTCCGGTGGGAAAAATATACCCCATGCTTTATTTAAAAATCCGTACTCCATGCCTCAGTTTCATTATCATATAAAAAATTTACATATGCATGTTTAACATTCAATTCATGCTGTAAATAATCAATAAAAGATTGAAACATGTCTTCGTTTATTTCTTCTTTTTTGTTATTTAACCGAATATTAAGCGTAGGTGCAGCTTTTGTAGTATACGAAGGTGTAAAGGAAATACTTTCCGGTTCCCCAAATATTTTAGTTATATAACTATAAACTTTTGGTCTTAATTGTTCTATGAATTTTGCTTCTTCTTGAATTATTATATTATCTTCCATTTGTTTCGTATGTTTATTTTCATAAACCTTGAACGTTTTTTGTGTTTCTGTATTTAAAATTACTGCGGCATATTCAAAATCAGGATATTCCTTATCATTATCATAAAGGACATGGGAGATTTCGTATTTCATAGTCGGATATTTCTCTTGTATGTATTGTTCCGCTTGTGAAATTACTTTTTCTTCTTCTTTTCTATCTGGTATCATCGATGCCTTAAAACTAAATAATGAAAAGACTAGCCAGAATATTAGTATTATTACTATTCCTCCAATTGAAAAAATGAATATGCTCCAACTTTTTAGCCACTTATTCATTTTATCACCTCCTATGTTAAGTATATCCAATTATCTTATGGATTCAAATGAACACCAATAATGTAAAGATAATGTAATTTAAAGAAGAAATGATGCAGTATAGGTTAATTAAAATAGGAGAATTCTATTTAGAACTTGTAGTAAACGGAGACCATCATTTATGATGGTCTTTTTTATACGATAATCTTGTAAGCGTATACACTTTTCGCAGAGTTTTTTTCCTTTAACTATTGAATTGCTAGTGAAAACAATGTATAGTGAAGTGATTTGTCTGACGTCTGACCGTCTGCATATTTTCAGATTTAAGATCTATAGCTGTTATTCCAGTTCCAATAATGGAACATAATGAGTGGAAGAAGGATTTGTAGTTTCGGATATCGAACGCAAAAAAATTATCAATATTATTTATGGAGGAACTCATGAGATACTTAATATCCATTTGTGGATTGCTACTTGTTTTTGGTCTGGCTCTGTTGATGAGTAAAAACAAAAAAGAAATAAAATATAAAAACATACTTATTATGTTGATCATCCAATTTTTATTGGCAGCATTACTGCTAAATACGAAGTTTGGTTATGTTCTAATCAAAGGATTTACAAATGTATTTGATCATTTATTGTCTTACGCAAGTACGGGCATAACGTTTGTTTTTGGTGGTTTAGCGAATGAAGGGGAGTATTCCTTCTTCCTAAATGTGTTATTACCAATTGTATTTATATCTGCATTGATAGGGATCTTACAGCATTTTAAAATTCTTCCTTTCGTTATGAAATGGATAGGTTTACTTTTAAGTAAAGTAAATGGCATGGGGAAATTGGAATCATATAATGCTGTTGCTTCTGCAATGGTAGGTCAATCTGAAGTATTTATTACTGTAAAAAAACAATTAGATAAAATTAGTCCACAGCGAATGTATACATTATGCGCATCTGCAATGTCGACCGTTTCTATGTCAGTTGTTGGCGCATATATGACGATGATTGAACCAAAATATGTTGTAACGGCGATTGTGTTGAACTTGTTTGGTGGATTCATTATTGTTTCAATCATTAATCCGTATACAGTAGAAGAAAGCGAAGATATTTTAAAAATTGAAGATGAGCATAAGCAATCTTTCTTCCAAATGCTTGGAGAATATATCATGGATGGCTTTAAAGTAGCCATCATTGTTGGGGCTATGCTGATCGGTTTCGTAGCATTAATGGATTTAATCAATTCACTATTTGATATGATTTTGGGTGTATCCTTCCAAGATATTTTAGGTTATATCTTTGCGCCAATTGCTTTCCTAATGGGTGTACCGTGGGCAGATGCTATTACTGCTGGAGGAATTATGGCAACAAAATTAGTAACGAATGAATTTGTTGCAATGATAAGCCTTGGAGAAGTAGCTAAGTCTATGAGTGCGCATACACTGGCTATTATTTCAGTCTTTCTTGTATCCTTTGCAAACTTTTCATCGATCGGTATTATTGCCGGAGCAGTAAAAGGTTTGAATGAAAGACAAGGGAATG
Organism: Lysinibacillus agricola; assembly: GCF_016638705.1. Classification (GTDB taxonomy): domain Bacteria; phylum Bacillota; class Bacilli; order Bacillales_A; family Planococcaceae; genus Lysinibacillus; species Lysinibacillus agricola. Next base: position 365,668 of record NZ_CP067341.1, read on the forward strand.
TAGTTGCTCGTTTTGGCTTAAAGTTATTGTATGGTGCCACACTTGTTAGTATCTTAACAGCTACAATTGTTGGTTTGGTTATTTAATTTATAAAAAGTTGATATGTTTTGAACTGCACTCCAATATCTATAGGGTGCAGTTTTTTTATGACTAAAGAGTGTGGTTTTTGCACTTCATGGAGCTAACGGCACAGTTTGGTTAAAGAATAGGAGGGGAGTTAGATAGAACATGGGCACTTTTACATTAGTACATATAAAAAAGTCACTTTATTTAAGTGACTTAGAAATCTACAAAGACCACCGTTGTTAAGATAGTCTTTTTGTTGAAGTATTGGTTGTACCTTTTTTAACAAAATGAATAAAAATGAGTAGTATTAGTTGAAACAGTGCAACAATCAAAAATACAATACCCAAAACAATGAATGAGACCATTCTAACTTCAGGAGTTTGAACTACCCCTGCATAATCAACTTCTCTTACTCCAATAAATATGGCCCCAGCAGCAAAAATGAATAACCATACAATATTTATAGCCCACCATATTTTCATACTCAAAATACATATCTCCTTTCTATTCATAATTGTATTTGGTTTACCACCATAACTTAGGGGAGATCTCTTTTTCAGCGAAGCTTCCAATGTGCCAGATGGGAAAACAGGATGTTGATCACGAAGGAGTCGCCCAGCAGGAACGAAGATCAATGAGCATTCTAAAATCACTACGCTCTTTAATAAATGTCATCTCGACTTTTGGTGATGAATCTTAATGCTCCGATTATTGTTTTTTAATTGTAACACTTTTCCTTTTTACTGGAAACAAACTTTAGACGGTGCTACTTCTCAGCCTTAAGACTGATTCCTATATAATTTACAAAAATAAATGACTAATTGAATAAACAAAAAAGCAGACAACCGATATTAGTAATCTGTTTTGCACGACCTAAAAAATGAGATAACTATTCGTTGGAAAACGGGTATTGTACCTTATCAAACAACGTGAAGTGTTTTTCTATCTGGACAAGAGTGAGTTATCAAGTAAAGTTTATATGAGGTAATATAGAATTAAGGGTGTAAGAAAAATTGGAGGGATAGTAAGTGGAAAAGAATACAGAATACGGTATTGTATCTTTAGCTAAAGATGAAAAGCTAATAATGAAAAGTTTAATTTTTTAGAACGTTATAATCGTATGTTTTCAAAAAATAAAAACAAAGATTTACTTAAAGCACAACTCCCGTTTATTTATAAACACTTTTATTTTAATTTAAATAAAGAAATGGGAGTTTATATGGAGCTATATCCTAATCAAGATAATGAAGGGAAATATAAATACTCAGAGAATAAAAATATTGGTTGGATATTAAAAATTCGTATTCTTAATCATTTACCTGGATATGAAAAAGGGAAAACTGAAGGTTATATAAAAACTATTTTAGATGTAATTGAATTAGATTTTGTAACTTTATATTCCACTGATGTTGATGATTAATAAAACAATTGATTGTGGATTATTTTTAATTGCAAAGAATATGAACCCCATTTTAACCCCAACGTCATTTTGATAAAAAAATCACCCTCCAATAATGGAGAGTGGTTCGTTCAAAAGCCTTGTGGCTGTATGATTAAATTAAAAAGCCGCGTATGCCGTAGTTATTATAGAAAGTTTTAAACCACCACTCCTCAAATGTGGTGATAGCACTGAAATGCAATTGAATGGATTGTAAGGAATATTGATGTATCAATGTTTATTGCGTTCTGTTTTTGTTCGCATATAATATTTTTTAATTGTTTTAAATGAATTTTTGCACACATTAGCACATGCTAGTTTGAATTACTTTTCGAAAACAGCATTTCAAACTTATCAGCTGCTGCACGATCTGCGGATTTTAATGCATGTCCATAAGTATTCATTGTGATTGAAATGTCTGAATGTCCTAAACGCTCGGAAATGATTTTTGCATGCACACCTGGGAGGGGATGCCCAGGTACTCAATTATTTTGAGCCTGAGTATTTTCGGTTTATATTTAAAGCTAAAATTGACATTTTGTGAAGAATATTATTTTAGAGAACGATCAATAAATGAAGATTTCAAGTGTTTAAACACAAAATTTACCAAAAAATTACTTTTGTATCATAAAAGAACCACAGGAGCGCCAAATATTGGCATTAAATTACCATTGAATTGGAAGTAATGGAAATGATAGGATGTATGTACTCGAGGGAAATATTTGCTATAGCAAACAGTAAGTATAAATAAAATGGAGGCGACCATCTTGCAACTAATAAAAAAATCAAATATGAAGTTAACAATTGTGGTAACAATGATAATAAGTTTATTTATTCTTCCGTTTGGATCAACAGCAATGGCTACTGAAGATTTTGAACAAAAGGGGACAATTATTGCGGAATCTGTTTATTACAATACACTAACAAAAAAATACGAATTTGATACTGAATTTGCTTTAAGTAATGGTTTGACAAAGAACGAGGTAAACAATGCTGAAGCCTATTTTGAAAGTTTATCAGTGACTGAAGTAGAGCAGATGAATAATGAGATTGGTTTTGACGAAAGCTTAGAAATGCAAAATGGTGAAATAACACCTAGTTTCATTCCTGCAATTTTAATTCCTATCGCAAAATATTTGATAGGAACGGCAGGTGCAGTTATTATTTATCATGTAATTACTTATGGTATTATTAAAGCGTGCAAAAATTTAAAAGGTGAATATTGGTTCTTTACAGATTTTTGTGAAACAAATGGATGGCTTTAATAAAAAATAATAACTGAGGAGGGTTTACTTATGAAATTTTTAGATAGTAATTTTTTTATTTTTATTTTGGCTTTTGTAATTGCTATTGCGTTTGTCAACCCACCTGTAATATATGATTTTAAAAGTATAATTTATTTTTCTATTTATTTAATGATTTTAATTTCAGCTGGATTTGTTACATTAAAGCTTTTATTTAAGATGTTTGATTTGGCTGTTTTGAAATTTAGTAAGAACTGAAAATTCTGTTTTACATGTCTATAAGTGAGAAGTCAACTCGTTAATGGGTTGACTTTTTTTGTGTGCCGGGCATGTCCACCAACTAGGTGATGAAAGTTCACTGTGGGCGTTGGGATATGCGAACCACTAGCCAAGTGCAAGGACAACCCCGAATGTGATTCGTGTACCTCGGACCAAGGTTTTGCCGCCAGCTTCCTTCAGATTCCGCGTCGCTACGGACATTATGCTTTACTATGGAATTAATAGCTTCCTTATTTAAGACACCAACAACAATAGCCAAGCCAAACTATGAAATCGATATACGTGAGCAAAATATGATGCATGCGATGGTCAAAGTAGGCGCATTTCCGCATCGAAAAGAAATTAAGGATTTTGATTTTGAATTTCAACCTTCAATCAACCCGCAGCAAATCCATGATTTTGCGACATTACGTTTTATTGAAAGCAACGAAAATATTGTATTCTTAGGTCCGAGCGGCGTTGGAAAAACGAATTTGGCATCAGCGATTGGTATAGCAGCTGCAAAGAAACGCACAAGCACGTATTTTGTGAAGTGCCATGATTTAATCCAGAATTTAAAAAAGGCTCGCCTAGAGAATCGTCTAGAAAGCCGTTTGAAGCATTACACCAAATATAAATTACTCATTATTGATGAGATTGGTTATTTACCGATTGATTCGGAGGATGCAAAATTATTCTTCCAGCTCATCGATATGCGTTATGAAAAACGCAGCACCATTTTCACAACAAACGTCAACTTCAAGTCCTGGGACGAGGTGTTCCAAGAGACAAAATTAGCAAATGCGATTTTAGATCGCATTTTGCATCACGCAACAGTTGTCACAATCGTTGGCAACTCCTATCGTTTGAAGAATCACCTAGCTCCAGAAGGTGAGTAATTTTATACACTATTAAGTGAGCGTTTTTGTACATAGTTTAGTTGACATTTGTAATTAACAAATAAATTCGATGTTTTAATTACATTTCCTATGAGTGTATAATCAGTATTGGATTTTTCGATTAGATTAAACTTAAAATAAGCTTCATATATGAATTCTTCCCCGTTTTCATCTTTTCTTAATTCTTTTTGAGTGTAGGTTGTATCCTCTTTAATATTTAAATACAGTTTTTTTAAAATTGCTTCACGTGCGCTTTTTTCCTCATAAACTTCTATAATGTGAGAATTAATATTGATTTTTGAAAAATACAGTGTAACAGACATACAATCTTTCTTGAAAATTACATAATATCCATTGTAATGATAAATCAAATAGATGAGAAATACTATAGACTGTTCTTGATTTGAATTTGTTCACTTATTACGTTTTACTAAGCTTTTTCATGCGATATTTTAAATTTTTGCACACGATTTGCACACGATAGAAAATTGCATAAAAAAATCACCCTCCATTATTGGAGGGTGATTCTCTCAAAAGCCATGTGGCTGTATGATTAAATTAAAAAGCCGCGTATGCCGTAGTTATTATAGAAAGTTTTAAACCACCACTCCTCAAAGTGGGTGTTCGCAGAAGCTTTCCTGCTTATCCTCATGCACCATGGTGTGAGGCCCGTCATTCCAACTCCAATAATAAAACTCCCTTTTACAGCTTAAAGGTTAAAACTTAATATTGTACGAACAATGCAGCCTTTAAGGATATAATAAGGCATGTTAAATAAACTTGCAAGTAAGATGGTTTGTACAAAAAAGTCAATGGGCAAGTGTCCCAATTCATACATTTCCAGAATGAAATATCTCCAAAAGCTTGAAACAGATTCAAATATTATTCACAAATGCGAACGAAAAATACGAACAACCTTTACTTAGTAGGGCTTAGTATGTAAGATAAAGGAGCATATATAGGGTTTACCTAGATAAAAAGTAAAAGGAGGAAGCAGAAATGGCAGCTTATCCAAATTGTCCAAAATGTAATTCTGAATACACATATGAGGATGGAACGAACTTCGTATGTCCAGAATGTGCGCATGAGTGGAGTACTGATGGAACGGAGCAGGAGGCAGATTCGCTAATCGTAAAGGATGCTAATGGCAATCTACTTGCGGACGGCGATTCTGTTACAGTTATTAAGGATTTAAAGGTTAAAGGTAGTTCTTCAACATTAAAAATTGGGACAAAGGTGAAAAGCATTCGTCTCGTTGAAGGCGATCACAATATTGATTGTAAAATCGATGGCTTTGGTGCAATGAAATTAAAGTCAGAGTTCGTAAAAAAAGCATAATTACTGTAAAAAGAGTCGTGAAATGAAGCTCCCCAACTTGATGTTGGAAGGCCATTCTAAATCGACTCTTTTTTATTTTTATTCAGTAGGTGTCTAAACACCTACTGAAATAGAGAAACACAGTCTAAGAACGCCACGTCCTGTGGCAACGACTGAGTGATCAACATCATGCTGTTGCTGACGCTTCGCTTTCGCACAGACAAAACCTTTTGCTGACGCTACGTTAGCACTACGCTATCGCGCAAAAAACATCTGTTGGCTCAAAGCCTCCGGACTCAATTATGCCAAGGTGAAATTGATTTTAATAAAAAATTTAGTAATTACTGTAACATTTAGCAAAGACATACGTTTTACTTGTGAAAAACGAAATGAGGGAGATGGCATGGACAGACAGCGGAAAAACGAGCTTGAGCAACTTTATGAAAAATACGCGAAATCGTTATATTATTTTCTGCTGAAGATGTCTGGTTCAGTGCATATAGCGGAGGATTTAGTGCAAGAAACATTTGTACGAGCTACGATATCGCTGTCATTTTATAAAGAGGAGGATGTGAGAGCATGGTTATTCAAAGTTGCACGGAACACGTATTTAGATGAATGGCGTAAGCAGAAAAGGCGAAGGACTATTCCATTCGCACACTTATTTTGGAAAGATGAAATGCTAAGTCCGTATGGGTTACCAGAAGAGGATTTTTTAACGCAGGAAGTGACAGAAGATGTACAGGCGTTGCTGAAATTTTTACCTGAAAATTACCGAACGATTTTATATTTACGTGAATATGAACAATTCACCTACTTAGAATTGCAGGAGGCCCTAGAGCTTTCTGAGGGGCAGGTGAAAATACTTTTGCATCGTGCCCGAAAAAGATTAGAAGAAATAGTGAAAAAGAATGGAGGTTTCCAACATGACTGAGTGGTCGCAGGGGAATGAAAAAAAGATTTTAAGAAAATACCGTTTTACGTTAACATTTCGAGTACTGCGTATATTGCTAATATGCTTCGTTATTTATGCTCTCTATATAGCAGGGGTGTCCATCGTTTTTGATAAAACGCGTCCTGATCTTAAACATGCTTATAACTCTTTAATGGTATTTGAATGGCTACATCCAAATATGAAAGGTCAATATTCTATGGATTCGCCTGCTGAAATAACACCATTCCTGACACAAAAATTTAGCTATCCTCTAGAGAAGCAGGTAGGAAAGGAAAAGGTTGTAGTCGGCGAAATGCATGTTGAAAAATCTATAATGAATTCTAATTCATCTCTGAGTATGGACTTACCGTCGACAAATACATCACAACAATTTAATTTTAATTTACCCGAAGATCCGGTAACGGGAAAAGCAACCTCATCTCAACTTAACAATAATATATGGAAGATATTAGAAGAATTACCTGATGGAACTGTAGCGGAAATGGCATTTTCAATTTCAACATTTAAAGAGCCTATAGAATTGGTAAAAATGCTTGCTCCGTACGACGTCCAAATCGTTTGGATGCCATTATATACAGGTGAGTTTAAATCCTTTGAACCAACTGCTTCTGGCCGCTCCAGTGGTACAATTACAATTTATGATAGAATCGGTCTATCAGGAGGCTTAACAGTTAGTGATGATTATTCACATATATCTGAAGCACAGGACTTATCAAGTAATGTGAAAGATAGCCAGCGTTGGATGGTAAGAAATATGGAAAAACTATTGAAAAATGAAAAGAAAAGCTATTATGAGGAGTTTCTCGGTTTACACCATTTGCAAGAACGCTATGATTATATAAAAAAGAATGGATTTCAAGCTTATGGTGCTGTTGTAACAGGACCGGCAAAAAAGTTATGGATGCTTCAAGATTTAGAAGGTATTTCTAATGAAATGCTAGGGGATGTTGAACTTATGAATGGGTATAATTGGTGATGAAAGAAGTTGTCTCAGATACTTAAGACAACTTCCTTCTGCAAGGTGGAACATTATTTTGTAAACCTACGAAATAAAATAGCAAAAGCGGCACCAAATAGTGCAAAAATAGTATGTAAAAGTGCTATGTAGCTAGCTCCAATCAACAGTGTACCAATTTCCGTTAAGGAGTAGTGGGTGACATAGAGTGAATTATTGATATTGTTAATAATGGCCCATACAAAAACAGGTACAGAGCTGATGACAAAAACAATCCAAATATTTTTGTAAAAGAAATAAGTAAGACAGCCAAAAATCGCGTATGATACAGCAAAGCTCGTTTGATTGCCAAGTAAGGAAGAGTTAATGGCAAACATAAAGGATAGTACGATAAAAACAAGGTGGAAAAATGTTACCGTTCTTTTCATTAGTAAATGATAGCCTTGTGTTTGCTTTGAAGTAGCAAGTTGCCGGCAATGCTCACAATTAGCTAAATGGTGTTCGACAAATTGTATAGTAGTTGCTTGGAGCGCTTGTTTCTTATACAAAAGTAATAAATCCTCTACAATTGAACATTCCTGTGACAAAAGCTTCCCTCCAATCGGTCTCCTTTCATTATACGACTTTTTTGAGGAAATAAAAAAAGCCTTCCGCGAGTTCATTCGTTCGGAAAACTTGTACATGCACTTTATTAATTTGATGTTAACACTTCATTTGTCAAAGCTTGAATATCAATATGTGTTTTTTCCTTCACAGCATCCTTCAGAATCTCAGTACGGAAATAGTGAACCGAAGCTTCAAGTGGAATAGCTAAAATCTTGGAAAGAGCTGATTGATACATATGCACAAATTCTTTATCTGTGTTTCCGCGTTTTAACTCAGCAAAGGCTTCATAAAATTGGTCAAGCTTATCAGCAAACTCAAGTAGGCGACCCTCTATAGTTTTATCCTTGCCTTCTTTCATGCGCTCAAAGAAGACAGCCTGAAACTCTTGAGGGATCTCATCAATAATAAATTTCTCCATCATTTTGTCTTCCACATGTGCAAGCATTTGCTTAAGCTCTGGGCTCGCATGCTTTACCGGAGTTTTAATATCGCCGATAAATACTTCAGCAAAGTCGTGGTTGATTGTTTTTTCATATAATGATTTCCAATTAATTGTAGCTCCATTCATTTCCTCAAGTGTGGCAAAGAACATCGCATACTGTGATACCTTCCAAGAGTGAGCAGCCACATTGTGCTCTTCAAATTTGAAGCGTCCAGGGCAACGAATAATACGCTCTAGGTCATTAAGACTTGTAAAAAATTGATGAATTCCTATAAAAATCACTCCTTTTCGTTCTATAAGTGCATATTACTATAATATGTTTCGAAGTGTCTAGGGATATAAATTTACAAAGGGTTAAAGGGCATTTTTTAATGTTGGTTCCCAAAAAAGTGCCCCAAACCCTAACGATTTTAAACAATTAACTTAGTGATGAGTTTCGCGGCCTCTTTTTCCTTTTCTTTTAAAGAGTGTGCATAATAATCTAAAACAGTATTAGGTGTATCGCCAAGCATTTTCGCAACTACTGTTATTGCAACTCCTTGAGCACATAATAAGGATGCAAAGGAATGCCTTAAACCATGAGCTGTTATTCTTTTAGAAATCGCTTTATTCTCATAGGCAGTGTTCAAAATACGATTAACAATATTTCTACCTACACAATTAAGAGTTCTCAAATTGATAAAGACATGATCACTTTCTTTATGTTTTATTCCATAACGCATTTTTTGTTCAATTTATTTTTAGTAGGTAAATTAAATTGGACCTACGTGTTTAAAAATATTAGATACAGTTATGATAATGATAAATGGCCACATACAGATAAGAATCTCTCGCTAGAAGTTAGAAACATCTATATTGATGGAATAAAAAAAGATTAATGTTATTAAGCACTCTTATATTTAGGGTACTTTTTAAAATGCCTTCCACAAAATTTGTGGAGGGCTTTTATTATGCAGAAAAGGACGGTGTCTTATGGACATTGCACAATTAATTCAATATCCGTTTTTATCATTAGTACCAACAACGATTTTATATATGCTACTTGCTTATTTCGCATTTAAAGTATTGGATTTTGCAACAGGCTTATTGAAAACATGGAAGAAGGTATCGCCTTATCAATCAAGGATTATGCGCGATGGTATCATTCGATGGATTGGGGAGCTGGTTGCAATTACATTTGTTATCCTACTTGATTTAATTTTTGGCTTAGATTTCTATTTAACAGGCTTCACATTAGCTTTATTCCTATACAAAGAAGGTGGTTCAATCGCTGAGAACCTTCAAACATTAGGTGTAGATATGCCTGGAATTATTGGAGAAACAATTGAAAAACTTAACAAAGAAGGTGGGCGCAAATGACTTATGCTATCGAACAGCGATTGATGTCAGGCTTGCCAAACTATGCTTTGACAGCTGCTAAATACGTCATTGCCCATGAATCAGGAAATCCTAATAATTGTGGCTCAAATGCTTTGGAAAATGAAATTGCTTTTATGAATCGGAATAAAGCGAATGCATTCACCTCACATTGGGTAGGTGGTGGCGGTAAGATTGTACAAGTTGCACCAGTTAATCGTGTGCAGTACGGTTGTGGCCCTAAAGGTAATCCATATTGTTATGCACAAGTAGAATTGGCACGTACAAATGATACGGAGCAATTTAAAAAGGATTACGCGGCTTATATTTGGTTATTGCGCGAACTTGCTAAAGGTGCTGGATGTAACGGAATTAAGTCACACCGTTGGATTACGGACAATTTAAAAGGTACGACACATAGAGATCCATTTTCGTATCTGCAGAGCATGGGGATTTCAGAGGAACAATTCAAGTTAGACATTAAAAACGGCTTAGATAAACCAAAGGAAAAGGGTGATGATACAATGCAATTCACAAACGAGACAACTAAAGCTGCAGTGTGTGACCATATTAAACAAGCAGTTGATAAAAAGCTGATTGATAAAATGTGGTTAGATAAATTTGATAATGGAACTATGACAAATGGTGATTATGAAGGTTTGAAACTTATCATTGCACAGCGTATTAAATAAGTAAGTGCAATAAGGCTTAATTACACAGGCTGTTAAATATTATTCAGAATTCAGACTTGAAGGATGTACAAAGTGGAGCAATGACAACTGATCGTTTAGTAGGCTTGTATATTACGATTCAGCAACGTCGTAGTAAATAAGTAATAAAGGCTAGCAAAGCTAATTTAGCTGAGCTGGTCTGGTCTTATTACCTGTTAAATGATACTAAAGTGACAATTTTGTGAAAATTATTATCTTAGTAAATGAACTAAACTGAATGAAAATATCAAGTGTTTTAGTGGGAAATTCACTAAAATGTTACCTAAGTTATATGAAAAAATAATAGAACGTCAAATAATGGCGGTATAATTGGCGTGATTTGGCGTGTTTTATAAAATAGATAGCTGAATGCCGTCAGAAAATGGCGGTCATAACGCCGGATATTGGCGTGGAAATTCAATTGAATTACTACTTTTGGGAATGGTAGGATAATAGTAACTCGAGGGTATTGATATGCTATAGCAAAAAAAATTAGAAAAAGGATGAAAAAACATGAAATTCAAAAAAATAGTTCTTGCTTCTGCGCTTGCACTTTCTACTTTAACAGTTATGCCTGTTTCAGAAACGCAAAAAGCTTCTGCTGCTGGTCTTGATTGGTGGGAATTTTGCAAAAGCGATGACTTGTGCCAAGGTGTGACTAATTCGAATATGATGGTAGGAACAGAAAATAGATGGGGCGCTACTAAACTAGAAATAAAATCAGGTGCAGGTGTAGTTACTTTAACTTCTCGTAATACAATTAAAGCAATGAAACCTGGCGAAGCTATTGTTTATCACTATGATAGAACTGGTGCTACTGAAACTGGAAAATACTATATTTACAAAATTCTTGTTAAATAGGTTATATAAATTTTTTTAATTAAAGAACCAGGCGCTCATAAAATGTGAATACCTGGTCTTTTTTTGTTTATTCATTTAAGAAGTTCCTCAGTTGATCCGAACGCGTATTTATTTTTCTCTTGTTGATTTTTTGACAAGTTCATCACGTTCCTTCAATAAACTTTTTTGCTTACGGTTTAAAAAGTAACCTCGTACATATAACGCAAGCAAAGCAACAAGTGAAGCAATGAGTAGGATACTTAAAATTTTCATATGCTTGTAGTATACTTAGTGATGAGGGAGGGGATTAACCCCCTCTTCTCATTTTTCTAATTTCTAGCTCTAGCTTCTTGTTTTCTAACTTCTTCTTCCGGTTGTCCAGCCATTTTGAATGAAGTTGTAAAACAATGAATGCTAGGGCTATTATTGTTCCTAAGTATTCCACAAACTCACCTCCTTTCTATACTTTAATTATAAGTCATTTGATATATAAATTAAGTGATTTATAAAAGTTTTTTTATTTATTTTGCAAGATGATTATCATAGTATTCACCAAGCTTTTCAGCTACGCCTAATCCCATACGACTGATGTCACTTACTCCATCTACATAGCGTTTAATCGCCCCTTGTGTAAGCCCACACTCTTTAAAGATTCTATATGATGTATGCTCGCTCTCGCCATTTTTAGCAGCTTGTGCAGCATTGATAACTGCCTCTACTTTTTCTGTAAGTTTCATACCTAACACTCCTTTTTAAAATCTAATTATAAATCATTTGAATTATATATCAAATGATATTTATATCAAAAGAAAAAAGTCACTCATTTGAGTGACTTATTTTAGTTTAGCTTGCAATATTGCAGAATCATTTTCAATGCTACTGTGGTATGTGTACATAACATCATTGAGAGTATATGTTTCAGTGTGGTCAACCAATTTTCCGTCACCTGTAAAGCCTAGTTTATCCAGAATAGCTGATTGTTGCTGAATACTTAAAGTTTTATCTGCACTTTGTAATAATGCTTCGAATGCAATTTTTACTTCTTTATTTTGTGTTGCAAGCGCATTTGATGAAACTGCAGTACTAATTTTTTCAATGTTATTTTCTTTATTAACATCTATAAAGATAAAAATATCACTTTTTAATTCAATGCTATATCTTCCAGCTTCGATTAATCCCTTATCTTTCATATTGATATTAGAATTACTCTTAGTCTTGGCAATAATTTGTTTTAATGTAGATTCGTATTCATCAATCGCACCCGTAGAAGCTTTATTCATTGAATTTGATACGTCTTCGAAAATTTTTTCTTTTTGTTCCTTAGTCAACTCAACTTTCTCCGTCATTAATCCATCTTCTATAATAGAATTTAATTTTCCATCTTTGAAAATAAGCGATACAGAAGATTCTTTATCTACTCCATTTTCTCCATCATAGTCTAATTCCAATAATAAATTGTCATTTTCTTTGGCATCTGGATTTTTCGGTTGGCCACCTACAACTTCTTTTACCTCATCAGGACTCATACCGTTTTCCAACTTTTTAAACTCATCTGGCGTAATTGTAGCAGTCTCTTCTTCACCACATGCAGCAAGTAATAATATAGACATGGCTCCTACGTAAAATAATTTTTTCATTTACAAAATCCTCCCTTTACATTCCCATTTTAGGAAAACTGGAGATGAATGTACATATAAAAAAACAGACAACCAATTTAGTTGTCTGTTAAACCAGTACCTGCCCATAGATTTATTTAATTATAAAAACGTTCCCCACAAAGTTCCCCAAATGAATTCTTTTAGTTTTTCTTACTTATATATTAATACAAATTTAAAGAATAGCTGAAACATTAGTTTTATAAAGGGTTTCAAAAAATCAATTCTGTAGTTTTTCGAGCCTATCCATATTACTATAATCCTTACCCTCTTTGTGTATATTTCAAACAATTTTACAATGATTCATTTTGCGTTTACAAAGCATTCACAATTGGCGATAAAGCGCGCTTATGTTAAGTGCTATAATGAGGGGGGACTGAATCAATTATGCCTTGGCATAATTGCGTCCGGAATCGGCTTTGTGCTTGCACAAAGAACTCCTTTCCGATTCCGTGACATCCGCCGGAGGCTTTAACTTCTTTCAGCAGGTGTTTGGACACCCAATGAAAAAGTAACTTAAACCCGCATTCATCTCACCATCTATAGAGGCGGGAGACTTCTGCTGAAAAAAGTTAAAAGGGGAGGACGCACCATGATTTCAATTTATACAATTCTTCTTTACATACATATTTTAAGTGCTGTTCTTTCGATTGGGCCTTTGTTCGTTGTTCTAACAATTGTTAAGAAAATGCGTACAGCGTCTCATGTTGAAATGTCACCTTATATTGAGGCATTTAAAGGAGCGATTACGATCGTCAAGCATTCGGGGCATGTTCTTGTTGCATCCGGTATTTTATTAATGTGGCATGCGGGCTATCATTGGAGTACCTCGTGGATTGTTCTTACATTTCTTGTGATCTGGCCTCCATTGTTTTTTTAGCAAGAGCGTTCAAACCGACTTTACAGACATTTAATACACCTGTCTATGATCAGCAAAAATTTACTTCATTGCTACATCGCAAAGCATGGATGTACATTTTGCTATTGCTAATTATGTTATGGCTAATGGTAGCAAAGCCTGTGCTTTGGTAAAGAATAAAAAAATCGCACTCTAAGTTTTGTGAATGTTGTGCTACCTCGCTTTCGCACAAAAACATCTGTTGCTGAAGTTTAATTTTATCACTATAAATTAGAGTGACATGCCAGAAGATACATGCTATGTGAAGTGGTTGAATGGAGTGGAGGCTGGGCGACTCCTCGGGGATTAGCAATAGAGGAACGAAGGCTAAAAGCATCACGTCCTGTGATAACGCCTTCGTGACCAACCTCGTGTTGCCCCGACGCCCCCAGGAAGCTTTGCTCTGTGCGAAAGCGTAGCGACAGCAACAACAAAGCGCCCAGCCGGAACGGAAATCAACCCCCTTGTTTTGCCGAAGAGCCATACTTTATTTAATGTGATACCTTATTTCATTGATACAATTATTTTCAACAATATGAAAACATCGCACCCCGAGAGGAGTGCGATGTTTTTTTCATCAATTGCTAAGCAAGCGTTTGAAATAGCTTTTGCGAATAAATATAAAACTAACGAAGAACAGGGCAAAGAAGCATAAAGAGCTCACCATTGAGACTTGGAAAAATGATGTTGAAATCATTTTTCGCATAGCCAATAATGTAGCAAATAACATTGTAGTGGCTATCGTGAATGGTACAAATATAAGGATCGCCAGCTCCTTAGAAACAACTGTGAATAACTCTTTTTTAGATAGCCCAAGCTTCCGTATGCCTGAATACTTTTCTTTTTCCTGAAGAAGTGTCGTTTGTAAATAGAAGTAGAGTATACTCATTGCTGCACTTAAGAAAATTAAGCTCAACATAGAGCCGATAAAGAACATAATACTTTTCGTTAACATCTCTGAGTCATACAATTCGATTTTTGAAGTTACATAACGTTCCTCATATATATGCGGCATATCCCCAATAATTTTTTTCGCAAGTTCTGTATGTGCTGTCCAATTTTCTAACTCAAATAAATAAGCTTTATAAACAGGGTAATCGATACTGTTATAAAGATGATCAGGTACAATAAAATACGTTTTCCTGAAGCCGGAAGGTAAAAAATTTCGCTCATCTACAGAAGCTAGCTTAAAGTTCTTAAGATAATGATCTTCTACTGTATTTGTTATTGGCGATATTTTACGTTGGCCAGCAACAGCTATAAATTCATTGTCATTTAATCTAACCCTCTGATTTTTTAACAGATTATAGTCGGAAACTGACATATAACCAAGTCGTGTATCTTCATTCGATTTAAATTCAATGAAATATTTTTCTGAATCCAATGTGGATAATTGTTTTTCAATATTTTCAATATCAGCTTCTACCATACTTGGATCAGCCTTAGGAGTGGCAATGTACTGAAAACTGTATGGAAAATTTGCCTCACTATCTTTTTCAACATTATAGTAAGAGCTAAATAAAATGCTTGTACTTAAAAATACACCGCTTAATAAGACCGTGATTAAAAATAGTATATTTGCGTGCGATTTCATTTTCGCATTGAGATTGGAAGCTAGTAACATATTCGTTTTCCGCATATAGGCTGGTGATCTCTCGAAAATTTTAAGCAGGAAGCGCATACCTTGTGAGATGACTAGATAAATGGTAGAAAGAATACTTACGAAAAACGCTGTGTAGTAAAGAACACCAAAGCTATATATAATCTCATGATCAATTTTTAATAAATAGGCTAAAGTAGCGGAAATAATAATACTAATGAATAATAAAAGATAGTGTGGTTTTATCGATTTTTCAATAACAGCATCACTTTTTAATAGTTGAATGGACGCTTCTTTATTTATAAATCTTGTCATTATTTTTGAAATTACAACGAATAATACAAGGAATAAACCAATAGTTAAAACAATTGCTTTAATAGGCATATACATACCGAAAGTTTCTGCCTTTAACACAACCTTGGCACCCATTAAGAAGAGAGGTGCAATGACAAGCCCAAGAATAATGGCTGTAATAATCGCCATAGCACCGATTAGAATATTTTCACGAAAGACTAACGTACGAATCTGTTTCATCGATGCACCAGTAATCATAAAAATACCTAGTGTTTTTGTTTTTTTCTTTAAAAAGGCCATGATGGAATAGGCAATATAGATAAATGAAAACAAATAAACGAGCAAACTCGCTAACATTAATGCAAGGCCAAGTGATGAGTGGGGATCTATAATTGCAAGACCCGGATGAAACACAATGACTGTAAATAGAAAGAAAATAATGATAGAGAACATACTGCTAAGGAAATACGAAACATAGGTCCATTTATCACGTAAAATGTTTTGAACAACGATATGATTAAAGCTCATGCTGTCCACCACCTAAAAAAGCAAGTGTGTCCATGATTTCCTGGTAAAATTGTTTACGATTATGACCACGATGAACTTCGTTGTATAATTTACCATCCTTAATGAATATAATACGATTGGCGAAGCTTGCTACATAAGGATCATGTGTCACCATTAAAATGGAAGTTTTTAGCTCAGTATTAATAGAACTAAATAAGTTCATGACATCATTTACTGCTTTGGAATCGAGATTTCCTGTAGGCTCATCTGCCAGCAATAAACTCGGTTCATGAATAACCGCACGAGCAATAGCAACACGTTGTTTTTGTCCACCAGAAATTTCATAAATTCGTTTTGATAGAAGCTCTTCAATTCCGAGAAATTGAGATACATGTTTAAGTCGTTGCTGCATTTTATCAGCAGGTAAACTATCTAACGTTAACGGTAATAAAATATTTTCTTTCACCGTTAATGTGTGGACAAGATTAAAATCTTGAAAGACAAAGCCTAATTCTGAACGTCGGAACTTAGCAAGTTCCTCATCATCTAAAGAATAAGGATTTCTTTCATTTATAAGAATTTCGCCAGCGGTAGGGCGGTCGATTGTTGACACGCTATTTAAAAATGTAGTTTTCCCACTTCCTGAAGGTCCCATTACGGCTACGAATTCGTTCTCACCAAGCTGAAAATCTATGCCGTTCAAAGCCTTGTATGTGATTTCGCCGATATATTCTTTCTGCAAATTAGTCACTTGTAGGATTGAGTTTCCCATCTTTAACAACTCCCTTACTTCGATTGATAGCTTAAGTATAAAGAAGGAGCAGCATTTTACCTATTTGGCTATATGACGTCAATATGACAAAGTTGTCATATTACCTTACAATCATGGTTTTTTCACGCTATTTGAAAAGTCTATGGAAAAGGTCGTGACGCGCTCATGGGACTGTAAAGTAAAAGGGTGCTCTAATACCGTTAAAATCTTTTTCACTAAATACAAGCCTATACCTGTTGCTTCACCGCTCGTTCTTCCTTTCATGCCTGTATAAAATAAATCAAAGACACGTGAAATTTCACTCTCGGGAATCGTTTCTCCGTAGTTTTGAATGCGTAAAGTAGCTTCATCATAACTGATTTGAATAGAACTTTCAGACTCACCATATTTAATGGCGTTATTGATGACTTGATAAAGTACGACTTTTAACCATTTACGATCTGAATAAATAATCGTATTTTCAACAATCGTCACTTTTGGAAAAACTTCTTTAGCGATGAAATAATCTTTTAAATCATTAACAACTTCCTTCATAAGCTCTTTTAATGAAAGTGCTTCTATTTTTAAATCAGCGACTAGATTGGACGTGCGTTCATAAGTTAGTAGCTGATTGAGGGTAAACGTCAGCTTATCACATTCCTGATTAATTATTTGCAAGGGCTCTAATTGGTTAGTTGCGTTAGATTGGATCATCAGTTGAATAACCGATAATGGCGTTTTCATTTGATGGACAAAATGTGAAAGTACAAGCTGTTTTTCTTTCCCTTGCTCCTCTAAATATTGCTGCTGTGTTAAGTATAGATATTGCATTTGTCGTAGTTTTTGGCTATAGGCTTGCTCAATCATAGCCTGTGGTTCATACAGATAGAGGTTATCGCTTGTTAGTGTGTTCTTCTGTAAATGAGCATAGAGCTTTCTTCTGCGATAATAACGTCCAATCAGCCAAATGGTAAATAGGAAGCTAACGAGAAAGATAAAATAAAAATAGTGTGAAGATAAATCATCCAATGAATGAATGATCCAGGGTAATAATAGAAAGCTTACACAATAAAGAATGATTACACTTACATGATCTCGCAAGAAAAGCTTCATTCTTCTGCCTCCACTAATTGATAACCAAGTCCACGAATTGTTTTAATTTCGAGTCTAGATTGAATCGCCTCGAATTTTTTGCGTAATCGGCCAATATTAACAGATAAAGTGTTTTCTTCTACGAAGGATTCATCATCCCAAATGGCACTTAACAATTTTTGACGAGGAACAACATTAGGATAAGCTTCAAATAGTAATTTGCTAAGCTGCATCTCCTTTAACGTTAACAGGCTCTCGTGTTTCTCGGTGTAAAGACGAACTGTATTAGAATTTAATGTTGTATTAGCAATGGAGATCGAATTAGAATCGGAGGAAGCATATTCTCCATATGTACGACGAATAAGACCATTCACCTTTGCCATAAGTACATCTAGCGAGAAGGGCTTCGTGATAAAATCATCGGCCCCGTTTTCAATACCATACACTTGATCGATATCATTCACACGCG
This sequence comes from Lysinibacillus agricola, assembly GCF_016638705.1. Classification (GTDB taxonomy): domain Bacteria; phylum Bacillota; class Bacilli; order Bacillales_A; family Planococcaceae; genus Lysinibacillus; species Lysinibacillus agricola. The sequence goes on from NZ_CP067341.1 coordinate 384,020, forward strand.
CAGATACAATGATAATAGGGCAGTTGGATAGCTGACGGATTTTACGCGACCAAAAGTACCCATCGTAGGTTGGCAGGTTAATGTCCATAACAACGAGATGAGGTTGAATTGCTTGAAATTCTTCTACTATATGATTAAATTGTTGGACGGTATAGCATTCAAATTGATATTTTGATAAATGCTCCTCAATAATATTTGAAATATTGATATCGTCCTCTATTATGTAAATTTTGTGCATATTATCGACCTTTCTTTATTAACATACTATTAATGTACCCTGATTTCTAAAAATCCATAAATTTAGCTTATCACCATAACGTGGGGTTGATTTCCGTTCCGACTGGGCGCTTTGTTGTTGCTGTCGCTACGCTTTCGCACAGATAAAACATTTGCCGCTGTCGCTTCGCTTTCGCACAGATAAAACAATTGTTGCTGCCGCTTCGCTTTCGCACAGAGCAGAGCTTCCTGGGGGCGTCCGATGAGCCGCTTCACTCGCTTCACTCGCTTTGCTCGCTGCAGGGTCTCGGGCCAACACGATGTTGGTCACGAAGGCGTTATCACAGGACGTGATGGTTTTAGCCTTCGTTCCTCTATTGCTAATCCCCGAGGAGTCGCCCAGTCGTAACGAAGATCAACTTATCTATATAGCGTACCTTTAAAAATATTATCCCCGGCTTTTGGCGATGGGTTATAAATAATCATTAATATAGTAATTGTAACTTGAAAGTATAAAAAAGAGCCACCACCAACTCAATTGAGAAGGTGATGACCTCTTTCATTTATTTTTTAGGAATATGGAAGGTGACAGTTGTTCCTTCATTTAGTGTGCTTGTAATTTGTAATCTCTGGCCGTAAATCCTTTTAAGACGTAAATCCGTATTACGTAGCCCTACGCCAGTGTTTGGTGAATGGCCACCGGATTGTAGTTCATCTAATATACTTGGATCTATCCCAACGCCATCATCGATAACACTTACTGCTACATGATCCGGAAAATCTTTTATACGGATACAAATTGTACCGCCTTCTTCCTGTTTCAATACACCATGACGAATCGCATTTTCTATTAAAGTTTGTAAGGAGATAGGGGGGATTTCAATGTTTATATTTTCATCAACATCCCATTCAATGTTTAGTAATTCCCCAAAACGCTGCTCTTTGATATAGAGATATGAGCGCACTAGCTCGAGCTCTTCCTGAAGAGGCACCACTCGCTGTAGATTCCGCACATCAAAGCTTGCATGTAAATATTCACCAAAATGATGCATTAAGTCAATCATTCGATCAGTATCGATCGTACTAAGTGATGCAATTGTATTTAATGTATTAAATAAAAAATGAGGCTGTATTTGGGCCTGAAGCCAAGCTGTTTCAAAATGTAGTTGTTGATTGATGCTATATTTTAAATCGATTAAGGCTCTGCTCCTTACCTTTAACTCTAAAGAATTAATAGGCTTCGTAACATAATCATTTGCACCATGAACGAAACCAGTATAAACATCCTCGGGATAATTCCGTGCTGTTAGTATTAAGACAGGTAATTCAAGCAATGAGTAGTGCTCTCGAATATTTTCAATTAATGTATAGCCAGATATATAAGGTAGCATCGCATCAATAATGACTAAATCCCACTCTTCTTGCTGTAATACTTCTAATGCCTTTTCACTGCTAGTAATAGTAGTAACAGCATATTCTGTTGTTGCAAATAAACTACGCATAATCGTTAAGTTTACAGGATCGTCATCGACCATTAAAATATGAAATTGTTTTTCCATTGTAGGGGATGAATTATTCCCTTCAATAGGTAGATCCATAACCTCTTGTTCAATATATGATTGGTCTTCACTCAACCCTTCCTCTGCTAATGGTAATGTGAAATAGACATCCGATCCTTTGTTAGGAACAGAATGTATTTGCAAAGTTCCACCATGTAATTCGATGAGTTTCTTTGAAATTAATAACCCGAGGCCAATTCCATCATCGTTGTCCTTTCCTTGTTCGTAAGGGGAAAATAGACGACTTTGGATATCATCATCCATTCCTAACCCAGTATCACGAATATGGATAACAGCCATATTATTTTCTATATGGGCACTGATTTCTATAGATCCTACACTTGTATATTTAATGGCATTGTGTAGGAGATTAAAAAGAATCTGGATCAATCGATTTTCATCGGCCACCACATTAGGGAATGACCTAGGAATTGTTGAATTCATTTGAATCTGTTTGCCAATTGTTATAAAGCGCAATAAGTCAAAAACACCATAAACTGTACCTTGAATACTGACGTTCTTTTTATGGAGATGCAAATTACCTTCTTTTAAACGAGTAAAGTCTAGGATGTCATTTAATGAAAATGACATGCTTCTCCCAATATCAATTAGATGCTTTAGGTTTTGTTTGTCATCATCCATAAGCTTATTGTTTGGGTTATCATAAATGGACTGTCCTAATGTCATCATTTTATTCATGGGATCCCATAGCTTTTGTGAGCTACTGGATAAAAATTCATCCTTTAATGCATCGTCTTTTTGTAATTTAGCAATCAATTGATTAATTTGCTCTTTATTTTCAAAAAAGCGTTTAAACCAATAGCCAGAAAAACCGAGCATGACAAATAAATAATCGAATGGATACATTGGTATATCAAAAACATAGATGGATTTGATATATGCCCATATGATGCCATTCATTGTACCGAGAGCCGTCAGTGCAATAAAAGCTGTGCTCTGTTTTTGATTTTCAAGATACTCTCTTAAAGCGAGTACCACTACAAATAAAAATGAAACGACATAAAGTATAAAGTAAAGAGAATTTATTGCGAATAACCAATTAATCGGTAAAACGACAGTGAAAAATGCTGAAAGGCCGTAGAAAGCAAAGAGCCACTGAAAGCTTTTAGCATTATGATATTTGACGAGTAAAACACGCATAAATTGAACAAAGAAAAAAGAAGCCCCGAGATAAATGATAGTAGATAGCTTAAATGACCATACATAATCGAGATGTAACCAAGTGATGATAGATTGGTCATATGAAATTAATTCATCTGCTAAAGGCAAAAGAAACCCTACTGTGAACAGTAAAACAATTGGCTTTGGGTTAATAAACAAGAACACAAGGGTGCTAAAAAGTGCGAATAATAAGAGCATTATTGAAATTGTCGCAAGAGATAGATCATTAATCATTTGGTGATGTGCCATAGCTGAAGCAGAGCCAAATAAAACTCTTTTATCAATGCTAGGACTTACTGATGTATCAAAATTAGATACATGTAGAATCAAGTCTATTTCAGGCTGCTCACTTGTAAAGAAAACAGTATAAGGAGCGGCATGCCCTTTATGATTATTTGAATCAGTAGCTACTTTTCCTGACTGTTCAATCAACTTCCCGTTAATATATAATGCTGAGGCGGTTGGTACTGCAGGAATTCGAACGGCATAACGATCATCTTTGGGAGCACTGTGATTGAGTAAGATTTTTAAACGGTATGTACCATATCGTTGTGTCGTTGCCTCTGAACCTCGCATGGGAATCGTTCTGGTAGCTTGTTCAAATGATTGAGGAGACTTGTTATTATCAATGTTTAACGGATCTATTAATGATCCGGGATAGTAGAGCCATTCACCATTTAAGTTAAGAACTTCTTCATCGGATAGCTGTTGATCTCGTATATCAAATATACCTTCCTGGGCAATCGGTTGATCACTGGAAGGGAGAAAGTATGCTAGCCATAGTAAACGAAGTGTAGTAAGACCTATAAAAATTAAAATAATGAAAAGCGAATGTCGTATAGTCGCTTTTTTTAACGGTGACATAAGGACCTCCATGATATTCTAGTTGTATTAAAAGACCTACATTTACCATGCCATGAAATTCGGAAAATGGGAATAAGAAATAAGGAATTTTTTAAAAAAATATCAGGCGTGTTGATTAGGAAAAAATAGGTTTATATTGAGCGATAAGGATTTTTTTATTACTATTTTGCTATTATATTTCCATTTTAACTGATTGTAGTGTAGGGTTACTCGACTCGGGAGGGAAAGCGAGACAGACGAGACCCTGCACGGAGCGCAGCGGCTCGACGCTCGCCCGCAGGAAGGTGAGTAGCCAGCAGCGGAAATCAGCCTCTTCGAATTAATTCGAATGTATAAAAATGGTTAATCAACACACCTGAAAGAATATATTAAGAGTAATCAAAAAGAACTACAGTAAGGTTTGGTTCTTTTTGTTTATATGGATTAGCTATATTTAATCGGTTTTTAAGTTTTTTTTAAGAGATATGACGTATGATGGTGGAATAAATAATTTGTGGGTTGAAACATTGATAAAATTTAACGAAAAAATCATCTCAATGGGAGAAATGATCTATTGTGGGTAAATTCAAGTTAAAGTTATCGTTTGTTATTGTTAGTATGACGGTAATTGTTGTACTTGCGACTTCTAGTGTGAGTATTTGGAGCAGCTATCGAAAATTTAATGACATTCTTATGCAAAATAAAATAGCCATGCAGGAAAATTATGTGAAGGAAGTTTCAGCAATCACTGAAAGCTACGTACAAGAAAAACTGAGAGAACCAAATCAGGATAAGTCTATCGAACCTTATATGTCGCAAGTGGTTGACAAATTACTTGATGAAAGAGTAGTTTCATTTAGCGTGTTGATAAAAAGTATAATCGTGCCTTTACTATTATTGTTAACTACAGTATTGGCATTGGCTGTATGGCTAGCTTTAAAAATTACACGACCTTTAAAAAAGCTTTCTACAAGCTTAGAGAAAGAAGAAATAGAGAAGCTTGAAGAAATTAATGACTGGTATTACGAAGCGCATTCGTTAAAAGAAGTAGTACAAAACATGGTCATTTGCTCAGAAAGCAAAATATTTGATTTAACTGATCAACTGAATTTAGACTCCTTAACGGGAATTCCTAACCGTAGAAGGATGGATCAAATTTTAAATGAATTAATCATTAATAAAGTGCCACATGCAATGGTTTTAATAGATTTAGATGACTTTAAAAGTATAAATGATACATATGGACATACTGTAGGAGATGAAGTTTTAAAAGCCTTTGCAAATCATATGCAGGAGAACATTGATAAACAGGGAATGTGCTTTCGATATGGTGGGGAAGAGTTCATGGTTATATTACCATCCGCTACAATAGATGTAGCTTTAGATTTAGCGGAGAATTTACGTATAAAGCAGGCCTTGTTAGAGACTGCGTGTGGAAGGCCTGTTACAATGTCTGCCGGCATTACAGCTTTTACAACAAATATTAAAACTTCTAATCAAATAATTGCAATTGCAGATCAGGCATTATACAAGGCGAAGCAGTCAGGTAGAAATTGTATCTGTGTCGTTAGAGGGTTGTCTGAAAAAATAATTAAATAAATTATCAGACTGTAGCCAAACTCAAAAAAAAAATTTCTTTAATTAATAGGTTTATCATCATAGCGTGGGGTTGATTTCCGTTCCGACTGGTCGCTTTGTAGCTGGCGCTTTGCTTTCGCTACAGAAAACATTTGCCGCTGACGCTTCGCTTTCGCGCAGAGCTTCCTGGGGGCGTCCGATGAGCCGCTTCACTCCAGCAGCACCGATGTTGGTCACGAAGGCGTTATCACAGGACGTGATGGTTTTAGCCTTCGTTCCTCTATTGCTGATCCTCAAGGAGTCGCCCAGCCGGAACGAAGATCAACTTATATACAGAGCATACGTTTTAACAAATGTCATTCCCGTTTGATGATAGGCCAATTAATAGATAAATAAGACAGTTGATTTCCATTACTGGCGGGATGAATACAAGGTAGAAAAAAGATAAAAGGCATCGAGAGTGACTTCTCGATGCCTTTTATCGGTGGCCTGAGTATGCTTTAAGGTGAAATCCTTGCACAATGATTCGTTCTGCTTAAAGCAAAATATGCATTTAGGAGAATCTTTATTGTAATTTAAAGTTCCACTGATATTGCATTAAATAACTCAGTTGTTTCGTGCTCTGGCAAAATACCAAGATCAGCTATCAAAGTACGTTTGAAGTTATTGTAAATCTTTACTGCATTTGCTCGATTATCCACGTCGATATAGTGCTTTATTAGCTGTTGAATGGTTTTATCGGAATATGGATTATGTTCTATCGTTAACAGTAAGATATGCTCTCGTTTTTTTACATCATTTATTGCTGTATAATGCTCTACTAAATCATGAAGTAAAAGAGTAAATTGGTTATTCATGAAATTGGCTTTACTAGTAATCCAGGGATAATCTAATGTGGCCATATATTCACCTTGATAGTTTTGTATTAGTGCCTCAGCCGTCTCTATATCAAGCTTTCCGGTCTCCATTTTTCTATTTAAAATATGCTCTAAGTCATGGGCATCACATTGAAAATCCTCTAGCTGCAAAATATAGCAGCCATTTGCATGCTGTATAACTTCTAAATAGCCCAATGCTGAAAGGGTAGTACGTAGATAAGAAACTGTTGTATGTAGCTGCACTCTTGCCTTTTTATATTCTGTCTCTGACCATAAAGCATCGATGATTGAATCGCGAGGTACAAGGCTATTAAGATTGGAAAAAAGAAAGGAAAATAATTCTTTTGTTTTAACCGTTCTCCAATGGACGGCTTTGTCATCGTGTAAGACAACGAATCCTCCGAAACATTGTATCGTAAGCGCAGGTTTATTTCGTATTAGAGTAGGAGTCGAGTTTTTTTCTAGGTGGAGGAGTTCTTGGATTCTATTAATTGTTGTCTCTAGACGAGCTTTTGAAATAGGCTTTAATAAATAGTCAAGGGAATGAATTTCAAATGCTTGGACAGCATAGTCTCGATACGCGGTGACAAATACGATATAGACATTTTTGTTCCATTCTTTTAATAACCGTGCAATTTCTAAACCGTTCATGCCAGGCATTTCAACATCTAAAAATGCTACTTGAAAATCCAAGCTTGGCCCCTCTGCAAGCAAATCTTTCGCAGTTGTAAAAGATTTAATGACCTCTATTGAATTAAATTCCTTTAACTTTTTCTCCATGTTTATAAGAGCTAATGGCTCATCATCCATTATTATCACTCGAATCAAAAAGGGCACCAACTTTCAAATATTAATTAACCTGAAGTAAGAAATTTAAAGTGAGATAGGTTAAATTGAAATATCAATAACTGACCCTTTATACGGATGTATAGCCACTTGCTGCTGTGGTAGATCTTCTAATAATTCGACAGCAGCAGCCGTATTTAGATTGAGTGCACTTTGCATAACACTCATTTGTACAGTATGTTGTAGCTCCATAATCTGAGAAGACATTATTGTATTAATTTCCACCCTACATTCCTCCTTTACCATATTATCGGCTTAAAATATTGATTTTCCAACGTATAAAAGTTGCAAATAAAGTTTCAGTAGTTTTTCCATAAAAATATTTGACCTGCTAAAAATATGATTGATGTTGTATATTTTTCCGTTTTTATAGTAATAATTCGTAATATCAGGTCCATTGTCCTGAATTATTAATTGCATTCTCTAGCATTGCTTGCATAAAAGAGCCTAACTCTAGTGTGCTAGCAGCAGAATGCAAAATTATAAATTATGGAGGTATTACAAATTATGAAGAAACAAGCATTAGCTTTAGCTGTAGCATTGACCTTGGGATTAAGTTCGTTTGCCAGTTCGTCATCTGCTGAGGACAAACTCGCTGTTATGCCATTCGACGCATTGTGGGGAATCTCGAAGATTTACAATTTAGCTATAGGCGAATTTGAATCGCTAAGCGAAATAGATCCGAAATGGTTTTATCCAGAGCAAAATTTAAATGCAGACGAAGCGAAAAATGAAAAATCGTTGAAAGACGAACATTTCGTTGAACACGGGGATACATTATTTGCAATTGCACGTGAAAATGATGTGGCAGTGGATGAATTAAAAGAATGGAATAACCTTACATCTGATTTAATTTATGTGGGCGAATCATTAGCCATCAAAGCATCGGCGGCAAAGCCTAAAACTTCCGTGAGCAAAACTAATAAGCTAGCAACAACTTCAAATACAAAAAAAGCAACAACATCAAGCACAACAACATCAAGTACAACAGCATCAAGTACAACAACAACAAGTGCTCCGGCAAATGATACAGGCAAAACGTTAACAATGCGAGCAACGGCCTATACAGCGTATTGTGAAGGGTGTTCGGGGATTACAGCAAATGGAACAGATATAAGATCTAATCCAAACTTAAAAGTAATTGCTGTAGATCCACGTGTAATTCCTCTTGGAACAAGAGTTTGGGTTGAAGGTTATGGTGAAGCAATCGCAGCAGATACTGGTGGAGCAATAAAAGGTAATAAAATTGACGTATTTATTCCTACCGAAGGACAAGCTCGTCAGTGGGGCGTCAAAAGTGTAACTGTAAAAATTTTAAATTAATGTGATTAGAAGGGTGTCTCCTTAAGTTGGAGATATCCTTTTATTTTGCATTGTTTTTAAGAATCAACATGGACTAAAAGCCAAGTCTACGAAGTTTACTCCATAACCAATAATTCGCAAAATTCTAATGAAATTGCATAAGTGGAAGGATTGTTGGCAACCATCTGAAATAGAGGAGGAATTTTTATGAAAAAAATGAGCTTAATAATTATTTCTTTATTAGTATTTGTCGGCGGTTGTGGTTTCTTTGAAAAGAAGGAGCAAAAAGTGGCAGTTAACGCAAATTCAGCACCAACTGCAACCGCGAAAGTAATTGGTAAAAATAATGAAAGCTATGGAAATGCATATTTTGAGGAAGAGGATAATGGGGTTAAGATGACACTCGCATTATCAGGATTGCCAGCAGGAAAACACGGCATTCATATTCATTCCGTTGGGAAGTGTGAACCACCAACGTTTGAATCGGCAGGTCCACATTTTAATCCAACGAGTAAAGAGCATGGGAAGGATAATCCTAAGGGATATCATTTAGGAGATCTTCCGAATTTAGAAGTTGGTGAAGATGGTAATGTGGATTTGAATTTCTTAGCTGAAGGGCTAACATTAGAAAAAGATGCTGCCAACTCATTGTTGCGTGAAGGAGGCACTACATTAATCATTCATGAGTCAGAGGACGATTATAAAACAGATCCTTCCGGTAACTCTGGTGCTAGAATTGCTTGTGGCATTATTCAATAAGGAAAATGAATCGACTGTATCTGAAGTAAGTCACTTTAGATATAGTTTTTTTATTTTGAGAGAGAAAATCGACAATAAATTAATTTTCCGAAATCATTCATTTTTGATTCATCCCTAAAAGTGGGGAGGATATTTGTTAAAACGTATGCCGTGTATATAAGTTGATTGGAGTTGAGGCTGGACGGACTTCCTGGAAATCAGCAGTAGAGGAACGAAGGCTAAAACCATCACGACCTGTGATAACGCCTTCGTGACCAACATCGGTGCTGTTGGTGCTGCCGCTACGCTTTCGCACAGACAAAACCTTTTGCTGTCGCTGCGCTTTCGCACAAACAAAACCCTCTACTGTTGCTGTCGCTGCGCTTTCGCACAAACAAAACCCTCTGCTGCCGCTACGCTTTCGCGCAAAAAACATCTGTTGGCCCCAGACCCTCGAGCGGAAGCGAAGTAGCTCATCGGACACCTTCAGGAAGGCGCCCAGTCGGAACGGAAATCGACCTCGCGCTATGGTGATGAACCAAGTAGAAGGTCTTTTTTATAATGAAACATGCATTTTTTATACATTTTGTAACGAAATTTATTTTCTTGAAAAAAGAATTTAATAGTCTAATGTAGATAAAATTAGGGTGAATAAGTAATTAATGAAATCCCTAAATAGTTGTTATTTAAGAGAAATAGTATAATTATAAAAGACTGAATTTACTATAAATAGATTGACATTATTATACTATATTTGATAATTTTAAATAGATTATTATTTTTAACCAAGGGGGAAGGTTACTGTGAAGAAAAAACAATTAAGGTTATTAATGCTATTAAGTGCCTTTGCGCTATTGATTTTAGCTGCGTGTGGGTCTGATAGTGGAACAAGTTCAAAGGACGCGGATAAGGGCGAATCGACAGCATCTGATAAGCCAAAGTTTTTAAACTTATTAACAGGTGGAACACAAGGTACTTACTATGCACTAGGTGGTACGTTTGCTGATCTAATTACTAAAGAAACAGACATTAAAACAACTGCTGAAGTATCTCAAGCTTCTGCTGCCAACATGACGGCTTTGCAAGAAGGTAAAGGTGAAATTGCTTTTGTACAATCAGATATTGCTTATTATGCAACTGAAGGAAAACTAATGTTTGATGGCAAAAAAATCGATAAAATTGCTGCGTTAGGTGCACTTTATCCAGAAACAGTACAATTAGTAACGACTGAAGCATCAGGTATTAAATCATATGCTGATTTAAAAAGGGAAAAGGTTTCTGTAGGTGCGCCAGGTTCTGGAACTTACGCAAATGCTGAACAGTTACTTGAAATTCATGGCTTAACAATGGATGACATTAAAGCACAAAATCTTGATTTTGGTGAGTCTACTGACGGTCTTCAATCAGGCCAAATTGATGCAGCGTTTATTACTGCAGGTACGCCAACAGGTGCTGTTGAGGCATTAAATGCAACAACTAAAGTAAATATTATCGGTGTAGATGCTGGTAAGGCAGATGAGTTAATCGCTAAATACCCTTACTATGCAAAAGATACAGTAAAAGCTGGTACTTATGGTATTGCAAACGATACTGAAACTGTTTCAGTACTTGCAATGCTAGCAGTGACAAAAGATCTTTCAGAAGATGTTGTTTATTCAATGACAAAAGCTATTTATGATAACACAGATAAAATTTCCCACGCTAAAGGAGAGTTTATCAAAGTGGAAACAGGTTTAGAGGGTATTAGTATTGATGTTCACCCAGGTGCTCAAAAATACTTTGATGAAAATAAATAACAGAACATTCGGAGTTTAAATTCAGCTTTTATCAAACTAAAGCTTATAACGAGTAAAAAGTTATTTTTTAAAAAATACGAAAGGGCTCGGTTGCGTAAAGCTTCGAGTCTCTTTTTTCCTTTAAGTCGTGAGTATTAGCGAATAGCTTTTTAAGTGGGGGAACAGATGTAATGCGAAAGAGGAAATTAATAATTGTTTTAACTTTTTTATTTATTTGCTTTAGTATAGTCATTTTTCTTCCTCTTCAAAAGGTATTCGCATTTACGGAAACACGTATAGATCATCCAATATTGCATTATATACCACTTACAGCTGAGGATACATTTCAAATCAGATACACTCATTCCATCCATAAATCGGATGTACTTGAACATTATAAACGCGTGGATGGAACACGTATTCAAATGTTAGGGATGGAGTATGAAGATTTAGCAATTGGCATGCCAAGCTTTGCAGAGAAAAATCAAACATTAACAAAACGAGATGGTAAATATTATTTGCAATTCGACAATGAGGTTATTGAAAATTTTACAATATACATTGGCGATTTAGATTTAGATCTTGTATTAAGATATGAGCAGTATGAATATGATTTAAAAAAAGATTTACAAAGGGGAAAATCCTATTTATTTGAGGTAAAGCGCTTATCCCTTTATGAACAATGGAAAGGAGTAAGGATGAAATGACGACACAGCAAAAATCAAACAACGAAGAAGTAAAAAAAGAAGAATTTGAGCAAATATCTGCTGAAGAGCAACAAGCAATACTAGAGAAATATGATATTGAATCGAATGTGCGAACGATATCAGGCATCATGAAGCATGTCATTTTCTTTGGGTTACTAGCATTTTCATTGTTCCAACTCTATACAGCAATTTACGGCCAATTCCCAGCGCAAATCCAGCGTACTATACATTTAGGTTTTGGTTTGACTCTTATTTTCTTACTATTCCCTGCTCGGAAAAAAGCAGCAAAGCATAAAATCGCATGGTTCGATTATATTTTAGCGGTATTATCCATTGTAGTAGGTTCGTATTGGACAATGAATTATACAGAGCTTGTTAATAGTAATGGTACCATTACACCAATAGACTTTATCATTGGTTTAATAGCCGTCGGATTGGTACTTGAGGCAGCTCGACGTGCAGTAGGTTTACCGATTACAATCATTGCTATATGTTTCTTAATTTACGCATACTTCGGGCCGTATTTCCCAGATTTTATGGCACACAGAGGGCAGGATTTAGAGAGCATTGTTAATCTCATGTATTTTACAACAGATGGGATTTTTGGAACACCGATTAGTGTTTCTGCCACATTTATTTTTGTGTTTTTACTCTTTGGTGCATTCCTTGTCAAAACAGGTGTTGGTCAATACTTTAATGATTTAGCAGTAGCTCTAGCAGGTAAATTAATTGGTGGTCCTGCAAAAGTAGCGGTATTTTCTAGTGCCCTTCAAGGGACGATTTCCGGAAGCTCCGTAGCGAATGTTGTAACATCTGGATCATATACGATTCCGATGATGAAAAAGCTTGGCTACCGTAAAGAGTTCGCGGGTGCAGTTGAGGCAGCAGCTTCTACTGGTGGGCAGTTAATGCCTCCGATTATGGGTGCTGCAGCGTTTCTAATGGTTGAGTTTATTGGACGCGGCATTACGTATTGGGATATTGCCAAGGCAGCAGCGATACCTGCGCTGCTGTATTTTACAGGTATTTGGATTATGACTCACTTCGAAGCGAAGCGCGTAGGTTTAAAAGGTTTACGTGATGATCAAATGCCAAATCGTCGAGAGGTATTTAAGAAAATCTACCTCCTATTACCGATTATTTCCATTATCGTTTTAATGTTAACAGGTACACCAGTAATGCATGCTGCACTATACGGTATTCTTATTTCTATTGGTGTAGCTATGTTCGATAAGAAAACACGTTTAAAACCAAAGGATATTATTGATGCATTGGTTGAAGGGGCTCGTACGGCACTTGGCGTCGTAGCGGCAACAGCTTGCGCGGGTATTATCGTAGGTGTTGTTGTGAAAACAGGTTTAGGCTTAAGTTTAGCTAATAGTTTAGTAGCTTTGGCTGGTGGTAGTATTATTTTAACGCTGATTTTTGTCATGATTGCTTCCTTAATTCTTGGAATGGGGGCTCCGACGACAGCAAACTATGTCATTACGTCAACAATTGCTGCTCCAGCAATCGTGGCATTATTATCGCCAAATACACCGCAGGAATTAGTACCTGTAGTTGTATTATTATCGGCACACTTCTTTGTATTCTACTTTGGTATTATTGCTGATATAACACCACCTGTTGCACTTGCAGCTTTTGCGGCTTCAGGAATCTCTGGTGGAGATCCGATTAAAACAGGTATAAACTCAGCGAAGCTTGCTATTGCAGCGTTTATTATTCCGTATATGATTGTATTTTCACCTGCATTGCTAATGATTGATACAACTATACCTGAAATTATATGGGTAGTCTTCACGGCCATTACAGGAATGGTAGCCATAGGTGCGGGAGTAATCGGTTACTGGTATCGCAAAATGCTTTGGTTTGAACGCATTATTGCGATTGCATCTGGTTTACTTCTGATCTATCCAGAAAAATTCTCGGATTGGGCAGGTTTAGCCATCTTTATTGCAATGTTTGTTATCCAATACGTAACACAGCGTAAAGGTAACGATGATGACAATCAAAATAGTAATACTAGTGTTACAGCTTAGGCCCGCCGTAATATTAACTAATAAGAATCTGCTCATTTTCTGAGTTAGTAAGTGCATGCCTTGTTTGTCTACAAGGAATTTGCTTAACTTACAAGCTGCGGAAACGAGTAGATTCTTTTTCTTTTGCGGTTGAAGACGAAAGTAGAATAAGAAGTACATACATAACTTAGCGCTAAATTTCAATAAAAATGATTATCATAATATGTTCAAAAGTGAACAAAGATTGATTTGCATCTTTTTCTGGAGATTTTTTTTGCTTAATAAGCAAGAATCATTAAGAGATAAAAGGGTGCCTACTTTTTTTAGAAATAGAATGGTTTGCCAATACTCATTGAAAATCATTCAAATCAAGTGTGAATTTTCAAACTCATTAATTTCAAATTCACTATTATCAAATCTTGCTAGAAAAGTAACAAAAGTTGATTTTTATTCTTTTGAAAAATGCTATAAAATAGGCTGTTGCAAGAGATGAAAAGTAAAAAAAGACTTAAAAGAGGGAAAATATGTTTAAAGAAGTTCAATTTGAGGTATAGGTTTAGTGTAAAAAGTAAATAATTTTGTATTTGTGGTAATAGTAGTGATACTTCTAAGTATTTCTTTTTCATCTATTGCTAAATCATAAATCTATATGTTGAAAGGAGTTTCTAAATGAAAAAAGCCTTTTTATTATTAGCTGCCACGCTTTTAGTGTTTTCTCAATTGTCATTGGGTAGTGTGTCTGTTTATGCGACAAGCAATGGTGAAAATAATATTGTAATGCCGAATGATCAGAAAAATGAGAACGAAGGATCAAACAACGAAGATGAAACGGCCACTTCAAGTGATAATGATTATATAACAAAGAGTGTGGACGGCGGTATTGCCATTACTGGGTATACCGGTGAATCAACGGATATAGTTATTCCCGATGTGATTAAAGGACAACGAGTTGTAGCAATTGAAGAAAAAGCATTTAATGAGAAGGGATTAACAAGTGTAAAGATTCCATCAACAGTTACATCGATTAAAAATAATGCATTCTCTAATAATTTATTAACAAGTGTAGAAATACCTTCAAGTGTTACAACGATGGAGGTCGGCGCATTTTATGAAAATCAATTAACAAGTGTAACGATTCCCGAAGATATTCCAGTGATAGAAGCAATGGTTTTTGCTAATAATCAATTAACAAGCGTAGAAATTCCATCGAGTGTTACATCGATTCAGAATTATGCATTTACGAATAACCGATTAACGCGCGTAGATATTTCATCAAACGTAACATCGATAGGGACTGGCGCGTTTTTTATCAATCAATTAACAACTGTAGAGATTCCATCAAGTGTTATTGCGATTGAAGCGGAGGCATTTGCTCGTAACGAATTGACACATGTTACTATTCCATCAAGTGTTCAAACGATTGGAGAACTGGCATTTTATCAAAACCGAATTATTAAGTTAGAGTTCGAGCAAGATCCCTCATCAAATCTTAAAACGATAGGTGAAAAGGCATTTAGGAAAAATCAAATACCTAGTGTAAAGATTCCGTCAAGTGTTGCAACGATAGAAGAAGCGGCCTTTTCTTATAATCAATTAACAAATGTTGAGTTTGACTACGGGGCTTCATCGAATCTAAAAGAGATAGGGAAATACGCATTTCATCAAAATTTGTTAACAAGCATTAAGATTCCTTCGAGCATTTCGACGATAGGGGACGCTGCCTTTTTATTTAATCAATTAACGAGTGTGGAGTTCGAAACCCCATTAAATATAACAACAACAGGAACACATGTATTCGCATATAATCGATTAACAAACATAGAAATCCCATCAACACTTACGGAAATAAAGAGAGGTGTATTTTCTAATAATCAGTTAACAAGTGTACAAATTCCATCAAGCATTACAATGATAGATGAAGGAGCATTTGAAAATAATCGATTAACAAGTGTTGAATTCGAGAACCCCTCCAATGTTAAAATAATAGATGGAGTTGTATTTAAAAATAACCAATTAACAAGTATTGAAATTCCATCAAGTGTTGAGACAATTCACTATGATGCTTTTATTGAAAACAACCTAGATTATGTAATATTTCATGGAAAGCCTCAGTTCTTGTCTGACCAAACTCCATTTGATCAGCAATACAAGAAAGGAAAAACATTCTATGGATGGTTCGAAGACGAGGACTATACTATAAAATGGTCTAACACTGTACCACAGCCAATGACAATATATGCGATGTGGGATTTACCTAACAATTGTACCGTCACCTTTGATACAAATGGAGGTAACATTGTTCCATCCGAAACAACTAAGTGTGGAAATCTGTTAATTGAACCGACTAATCCAAAGAAGACCGGCTATACATTTTCAGGGTGGTATAAAAATAAAGAACTGACAGAACCGTGGGACTTCCATCAAAATGTCGTAACAAAAGACATCACGCTATACGCCAAATGGTCGAAAGCAAGCTATATCGTTACGTTTGATGCCAATGGCGGAAGTGAAGTTCCATCCCAGTCAGTAGAATATGGTGAATTAATAAAAACCCCATCCACTTCAGTAAAAGCAGGATACACATTCGGAGGTTGGTATAAAGACAAAGGTTTAACAGAGGCGTGGGATTTTGCAAAAGACGTAGTGACAGAAAATGTTACGTTGTATGCGAAATGGACAAAGGATAACACGTCGGGTGGAGGATCTGGTGGCTCAGGAGGCTCTGGTGGAGGTTCATCGAACTATAAAATTACCTTTGACTCCAATGGTGGAAGTGAAGTGCCACCCCAAACAGTCGGCTATAACGACCTTGTGAAAACCCCTGCCACTCCAGTGAAAGACGGCTATCATTTTGATGGCTGGTATAAGGAAACGGCGCTTAACAATGCATGGGACTTTGCGAAAGATAAAGTAACCGCAGACATAACGTTGTATGCGAAATGGACAAAGGACTATATGGTTACATTTGATTCAAATGGAGGTAGTGAAATTCCATCGCAAACAGTGCCGTATAAAGCTTTAGTGAAAGCTCCTTCTAATCCGAAGAAGGAAGGCTACCTATTTATCGGCTGGTATAAAAATGAAAATTTCACAAAAGCATGGGATTTTGCAAAAGATGTTGTTACAGAAGACCTAACATTATATGCGCGATGGATGAAGGAAAGCCACGGTTGTGACATTACTTTCAAGGATGTTGATCAAAACTGGGCACAAGATATGATTAAAGAAGTTGCCGAGCGATGCATTATTATAGGTTTTCCAGATGGCACTTTCCGACCAAATGATATGATTCAACGTCAACACGTAGTGCTTATGATTGACCGTGCATTACAACCAGCACCAATTCGAGACGCTGTAGCCTTTTCAGATGTCCCTAAAAGTCATGTGAATTATGAACAAATTACACGACTACAACGAGCGGGTATCGTGGATGGTTCAAATGGAGCATTTCGACCAAATGCTTCTATAACACGTGCCGAAATGGCAAAAGTAATAGTGCTTGCATTTGGTTTAACGCCAGAAGGCGATAGTACATTCAAGGATGTCGATCCATCGCACTGGGCGAGTGAATATATTGCCGCTTTAGCAGACAATAACATTGCACTAGGCGATGAAAACGGTAATTTTAGACCTAATGAAAACCTAACACGTGCAGAATTTACGGCGATTATATATCGAGCACTCGGTTTATAAGTCTTACCATAAAGGGAGATGTATCATAATTTGATACATCTCTTTTTTGATAAAATTTTGATCTAAAAAGTAGATTGTTTTTATATTTTTTATGCATAATGAGCATCGTTTATTGCTTTTTTTACAAAGGTCATTGTATAATTCTTTTATCAGAAAATTCAATTAAATGGGAGGAGTGATTAAATGAAAAAGTTTTTTAACTCAAAATTTGAAACGTATTTAATGGATCAGGAGCTGGAATTTACTATGGAAGAGGAAAAAAATGAGGAGCAACTAACAATGATACATTATGAAGAATATCCAGAAGGTTTTTTTACAAGTTTATAATATTTATTTGAGGGACTGTGCTAAAGGTAGAAATTACTTTTAACACAGTCCTTTGTTTTTTATATATATTATTCATTTTTGGATCATCATCATAGCGTGTGGTTGATTTCCGTTCCGACTGGACTGGGCGCTTTGTTGCTGACGCTTCGCTTTCGCACAGAGCAAAGCTTCCAGGGGGCTTCCGATGAGCCGCTTTACTCGCGATGCTCGCTCCAGGGTCTCGGGCCAACACGATGTTGGTCACTCAGTCGTTACCCCAGGACGTGGCGTTCTTAGACTGATTTCCTCTATTTCAGTAGGCGTTTGGACACCCACTGAAAGGGAACCACATCCGTATTCATCTCACCACCTTAAGAGGTAGGAGTCTTCTACTGAATGAAGATAAGGGGCATACGTTTGAACAAATGTCATCCACAACTTTTGGTGATGAGCCTCATTTTTTCAATATTTGATTTCTTTGGCGCATTAATAAAATATACCTATTTATATATGTGTGTATATAAGTCTAAATGCTTATGTACTTTTATGAAATAGTTTCATGTATAATGAGAAACAAAAATACGTATAGAGGTGTAGTTATGTCAAATGCAGTAACATTAGAAGAAACGATTTATCAATGGTTTGAACATTTTCATAAATACCCAGAGGTAAGCTGGAAGGAGTATGAAACGACTAAAAAGATTGCGTCGATTTTAGATGAGTTAAACGTATCCTATCGTTTGTTAGGGGATGTTCCAGGGTTAATTGCTGAAATTGGTACAGGTGATGAAATTGTCGCTGTACGTGCAGATATAGATGCTTTATGGCAGGAAGTGGATGGAAAATGGCAAGCTAATCACTCATGTGGGCATGACGCAAATATAACAATGGTACTTGGTGCTTTATTACTGCTGAAAGATCGACCACTGCAACATCGTGTTCGTTTTATTTTCCAACCTGCTGAAGAACTTGGGAATGGTGCTTGTGCAGCCTTTGAGCGTGGAGCTGTTGATGGGGTATCGCATTTATTTGGTGTTCATTTAAGACCAATTGAAGAGCTACCACTTGGCAAGGTATCGCCTGCTATTCATCATGGCGCAGCCTATTTTTTAGAAGGGACAATTAGAGGCACTGATGCCCATGGTGCTAGGCCTCATCAAGGGAAAAATGCCATAGATGTTATTATGGCAGTGCAACAAATGCTAAATAGTATACATTTATCACCATTTGAACCTCATTCTGCAAAGTTAACAAAGATTGTTGCAGATGGTGGCAGTACGAATATTATTCCAGGTTCTGCGAGCTTCTCAATGGATATTAGAGCGCAGCGTAATAACCAACTGGAATTACTGCGTAGTCGTATTGAGTTTGGCTTAAAATCGATCCAACAGCAGTTTGAGATTGACATGGACTGGAAATGGTTAGATTTTACACCTGGAGCTGAGGTTTCTTCAGTTGCTGCACATATGGCTAAAAACGCAATTATTGAAACACTTGGTGAAGAGCATCTAGCTGAAGAAATTACAACGCCCGGAAGTGATGATTTCCATTTTTATACAGTAGAAAAACCTGAATTAAAAGCAACGATGGTTGGTATTGGAGCTAACTTAACTCCCGGATTACATCATCCAAAAATGACTTTTGAACGAAGTGCATTAATTGATGCTGCGAAAGTACTTGCTTGTGTGTTAGAAAAAAAAACTGAATAACGATAGCGAGCTATATCAAAAGTATAAAATTCTTTTGATATAGTTCTTTTTTTTGTTCAAACGTATGAATGGACGCGGTTTTGCATTGTCTGTAATCGCTATTTGAAAGCGTTTTTTTACGCTAAAATAGTCGAAATTGCTCGAGAAGCATAAAATTTTTGCGTTGACTTTTTAATTTTTGAATATTAAGCTAAAAATCGTAAAAAATTATTTGCGTCTTTGGCAACCCAGATTGGCAATTGGTGCAAAAAGGGGATGGGTTAATGAAAAAGGATATTAATGCTGGTTGGGCACTTTTGCCTTTTGCAATAATGATTATAGCTATGCTAATTACAGTAGTTGTGTTAGAGCAAAGCCCTCACGTACCACTTATTATTGGAACAGTTGTAGCATCCATCGTTGCCAAAATCCATGGATTTAAGTGGACAGAAATTGAGGAAATGATGTATAAGGGGATACGTCTAGCTTTACCTGCAATTGTCATTATTATTTTAGTAGGTTTGACAATTGGTGCATGGATTGGCGGTGGCGTCGTAGCCACAATGATTTTTTATGGTTTAAAATTAATTTCCCCAGCTTGGTTTTTAGTAACAATAATGCTGTTATGTGCTGTTGTGGCACTAGCGATTGGTAGCTCATGGTCGACGATGGCAACAATCGGTGTTGCTGGTATGGGTATTGGTTTAAGTATGGGCATTCCGGCAGCGATGATTGCTGGGGCAGTTATTTCGGGTGCATATTTCGGTGATAAGATGTCACCGTTATCTGATACAACCAATCTCGCAGCTGGTTTAACAGGCACAAATTTATTTGAGCATATTAAGCATATGCTTTATACAACAATTCCAGCTTTAGTTATTTCAGTCATTGCATTTGGAATAATGGGAAGAAGCTTTGCAGATATCTCGATGAAATCAGAAAATATTTTAACAACACTAAAAGTAATGGAGGAAAGCTTTGTTATTTCTCCTTGGTTATTGCTTGTACCAGTTGGTGTAATTGTATTGGTAGCGAAAAAAGTCCCTGCAATTCCAGCTTTAATTGTTGGAATTATCTCAGGATTCTTACTACAAATCTTTGTGCAAGGTGGCACACCTGCAATGGCCGTACATGCTTTACAAGAAGGATTTGTCATTTCAACTGGCAATGAAATGGTGGACGAGCTATTTAACCGTGGTGGCTTAGATTCAATGATGAATACGGTTTCAATGACAATTGTGGCCATGACATTCGGTGGGGTGTTAGAATATTCCGGCATGTTAAAGGCGCTTATGAATGTTGTTGTGAAGTTTGCTAAATCTACAGGAAGCCTAATTGCTGCAACGATTGCCGCATGTTTTACAACAAATGCTACATGTTCTGAGCAGTATATTTCAATTGTTGTACCATCACGTATGTTTGCGAATGTTTATCAAGAACGTGGTTTGCATTCGAAAAATCTATCTCGTGCGTTAGAAGATGGGGGAACACTAACTTCTGTATTCGTCCCATGGAATACTTGTGGAGTGTTTATTTTAGCGACATTAGGTGTAGGCGCAATGGAATATGCACCATATGCAATTCTTAACTTTACAGTACCTATTATTTCAATTATTTATGGATATATCGGATTTGCCATTGTTAAGCTAACACCAGAAGAAATAGAAGCAGCAGAGAAGCACAAAAAAGAGCAAGAAATGGATGAGGCTAATATGGTCATGGCTGACTAATTCCAGAGACAAAAATTTCGCTCTTCTGATAGCTAACTATAGTCTCGCGGATGCAAAAGCATCTGCGAGAACTATAATTTAATAGGTTGCAAAGTTCAATTCATATATTGTGCGTGGGCGACCTTGTTGGTGAGTCATTTCTTCACCAACTATTTTAGCATAGCCGTGATCTACTAATTTTTTAATAATGCGCTCTGTTGTTCGGCGTGTAACTTGCAGATATTCTGAAAGATTATGTGATGTAAATTGAGCGGATTGTCGCTCTCGGCTAAAATGAATAATTTTGGAAATGTTTAATGGACTTAAGCTTGTTTGCTTTGCCATTTGTAAAACGTAGGGATCGTCAGTTTTTAAAGCTAGCTTTACTTCCGAATTTGGGAAGGGACCAAGTAAGTTTTTATGTTCATCTAGAATATAAATTTCACAAGGCTTCGCAAATGTTAATGCATTCTTGGCATTTTGGTTAGCCTCAAAAATGGAGTGACCATAACCAAATGCTAACTTAAATGGCTTATCCGTTTGCTGTAATAAGTTCTGCAAGTCATCTTTTTCAAGTGCCTTTTGCAAATGCCCAGCTGTCGTATAAAGTTCAAAAGCGTATGGCGTAATTTGTTTATACGTTGAATGAGTAGCTGTAGTTATTTGCGTTAACATGTTAGAGTCTATAGGTTTATTTTCAGGAGCTTCTAATAGCCCAACAACAGCTTTAACAGATTCGGATTTTGTAAGAAGTGATTGGGATCTCGTTTCTTCTAAGCATTGAATAATGGAGTTAGCTGCATCTAACATGCGCATTGCAGGTATTTGAAGAGCCTGTAATTCATCAAACACACTATGAATACTTGTTATGACAAAATCAATGCTTTTAGCTTCCCATAAAGCTATATGATACTGCAATATAGATTGAGTAGGTTTAGTAATAGATATAGGCTGAATATACGGTTTTGGACCACGATACTCTATTTCTGTTAGAACATTTTCTACAATATCTGGATTCATAACATCAATGGAAATTCTATTTAAAGGTACAGCGTGATTTGCTATAAGCGATAATAAAGTAGTGGAAATTGCCGTCTCATCTTGTTTT
This sequence comes from Lysinibacillus agricola, assembly GCF_016638705.1. Classification (GTDB taxonomy): domain Bacteria; phylum Bacillota; class Bacilli; order Bacillales_A; family Planococcaceae; genus Lysinibacillus; species Lysinibacillus agricola. Next base: position 406,166 of record NZ_CP067341.1, read on the forward strand.
ATATAATTCCAAGGTATGGGCATCTCTGACAGTGCAGATTGGGCATGTAAATAGGGCAACGTTCCCCCGAACAAAAGTGCATCACATGGCTTAATTTCCTTTAACAAAACGGATGCCTCTGTAGGTTGCTTGTAAAGGTAAAAATCTATTTGAATATTCTCTATGTTTTGTGCGATACTATTTATACGCTTCATAAATGCTTTAGAGCAGATAACCGCTATTTTAGTAGACATAGGCAACGTTCCTTCTTTATTTTTTTAAATGATTAACGACGTATTAACGACAACTATATTATACAGGAGACTGATAAAAATGAAAATCCAACAAGTAGAAATTTTTGCAATTCATTTACCACTTATTGATCCATTTATCATCAGTTATGCTACATATGATACAATGCCTTCTATTATTTTGAAGGTGACGACAGACACAGGTATTGTAGGCTATGGTGAAGCAGTACCAGACGAGCACGTGACAGGGGAGACGTGGGAGAGCACGTATGCTGTATTAAAGAACCAGCTTGCTCCTGCGATCATTGGAGATAATCCAATGGCCTTTGAAAAACTTCACGATAAATTGAACAAAATCGTGAAGGATGTGCCAGCAGCGAAAGCAGCGATTGACATTGCTTGTTTCGATATTGCGGGGAAAGCGTTACAGGTTCCAGTGTACCAACTACTAGGTGGACGTTATCATGAGAAATTCCCGATTACACATGTACTGAGCATTGGAACACCTGAGGCGATGGCAGAAGAGGCGGCGAACCGTGTAGAGGTGGGCTATCGATCATTTAAAATGAAGGTAGGGACAGAGGTAGCGCGTGACGTTGCTCGTATCAAAGCGGTGCGTGAACGTGTTGGTGAAGACATCGCAATTCGTGTAGATGTAAACCAAGGATGGGGCAATGCGTCAACAACATTGCAGGGCTTACGTGCATTAAAGGATTTAAATATCGATTGGTTAGAGCAGCCAGTAGACAGTGAAGATATTGATGGAATGGTAGAAGTGAAGTCAAAATCGGATGTATCATTAATGATTGATGAAGGACTTCGCGGTGTACGTGAAATGCGCGAAATTATTGCAAAGCGTGCTGCAGATAAAGTAAATATTAAATTAATGAAATGCGGTGGAATTTATCCAGCTATGAAACTAGCAGTTATGGCTGAAATGGCAGGCATTGAATGTCAAATCGGTTCAATGGTAGAATCATCAGTTGGCTCAGCAGCTGGATTCCATGTAGCATTCTCTAAAAAAATAATGACAAGTGTAGAATTAACAGGTCCTCTAAAATTCTCTAAAGATGTCGGAAACTTATACTATGATGTTCCATTTATCTGTTTAAATGAAAAACCAGGTTTAGGTGTAGACGTAGATGAAGAAATCCTAAATGAATTATGTAAATTCTCAACAGTTGTAACAGCCTAAGGAGGCGGCGAAATGGAAAAGATTTATGAAGGTATGCTCGGTGAAACGCCGTTTTTTGTTACAACATTAAACCTTCAGCATTTGCAAGAAATTGAAAAATTACAGCTTGAGGTTTATGCATCCTTAGCAGACCAAAGTATATTACAGCCATTAAGCACGGAGGAATTTGATTATATTTTAAAGGGAAATGGCATGATGATAGGTGCTTACGTAGGGGATGAGTTAATTGCCTTTCGCGCACTTCTAAACCCACCTATCGATGATGAGCACCTTGGCTATGATTGTGGGATTACCGAGGATGAATTTCATCGAGTTTTATATCAAGAAATATCAAACGTCTCCCCAACATATCGTGGCTATGGATTACAAAAAACATTAGCCCGAGTTGTCATGGGCCATATTGATTTAGAAAAATATGATTATGTATGCTCAACAGTAAAGCCCTATAATATCCCGAGCTTAAAAGATAAATTTTCTCAAGGATTAATGATAAAGGGATTAAAGATTAAGTATGTAGATAAGCTACGATATATTTTCTATAAAGACTTGCGACAAGAGCTACCAATCTTTACAGAAAAGAAATCGATATCGATGGACGATACAGTCGGTCAACAACAACTTTTAAAACAGGGCTATACAGGTACATCTATGTTTGAGGATCAAAATGATTGGTTTGTCGTTTATGAAAAATAAATAAAAGAAAAAAGCTTTACCTTGTCGACAAAAGAATAATATATAAATGAAGGTGTATCAATAAACAATAGTTGATTTTCATTCCGAGTTGGCGCTTTCCGCTCAAGCTAATCCCGCAGGAGTCGCCACTCTCCGTGAAAAATCAACAGCTCCTCATCACTAGTATGAGTGACAAGCTGATCCAAAATAGTATTATAGCCATGATTAAAATAACAATAAAGTTAATTAATTTTAAAAGCTCAAACAAGCACAACCCCGTTCTAAGTTTAGGACGGGGTTAAAAATATAGTTGTTTAATTTTCGATGTAAGATATTTAACTACACTAACAATAGCGCCCGACCCGATTAATTACATTGAAGTAGTGTTTAGTTATTAAATTTAGAATTGATTATCTCTCCATCAGTTGTTTGGACCACTAGTGGCTCAACAATTTTTTCTAGACCTATCTTTATAAAGGGGAGTCCAGTTTCTTTTCCCTTATCGCCGACCTTAACTGTAATTTCGGTGTTCCCTAAGGTCTTTACATCTTTTACTTCCAGATGCTTTCCTTCATATTTCTCGCCTAATTGAATATGAATTTGTTTCATTCCTTCAGAAATTGTAGATACCTCGTAGTAGGAGGAAGTATCGTTACCTGCCGCTATAACGCCTTCTTCATTGATCCAATAACCTTTATCTAAAGTGATCGTCCAACCAATAATAGCAAAAATAAGGACTGGGACTATAAATAAGATTGATTTATCCACTTTATTAAATTCAGACTGTTTTATACCTTTCATGAAAGGAAGTAACGACGTCCCGCCTATGGCAGCTGTCAAAATGCCTACTCCAATAATTCCAAAACCCATCCCTTCAAAGCCTCCCACTTTGAACAATCCGTACAGGACAGTAAGCACAGCAATTAAAAATGTCACAATTGGAGCCAAGTAGAACTTTCCTGTTTTTTTCAAAGCTATTAAAGTAAAAAGGAAAATACATGCGCCTAAAATGAAACCAACTAAAACTATCATTCCCAATTCGTTCACCCCATGTATTAATATAAAATCGATATCAGTGTGTCTAAAAAAAATATAATCCCTAAATCAAAAAGAATCGAGAGTATAATCCATCTTTTGGCAAAAAAAACAATCGTGAATACTGATAAAAAAATAGCCGCTGGGAAATAGAACATGAAAGTGGCACTTTTGATATATTCAATGGCCGCATCAGCAGACAGTTCCCAGTTGTAAAAATGAAAAGAAGAATATAGGATATAAAATAAAATGAGAGCTCTAATGGAAATAAATAACCATTTAAGGCCGTGATTAAACTGAACTAATTTCTTCAATGGCTTTATTTCTACTTCTTCACTCAGTTCTAACATCGGATAATTCCCCTCAGCTAATTCATTAAATAATTGCCTACACTCACTACAGTTTTGAATATGTTCCAAAACCACTTCTTGTGTTTCCTGTTCTAGCTCATCAAATACAGAGATTAACTCCCGTGAAAGAATATGAATCTTTTCGGAATCTTCCATCTTTTTCACCTCTTTCTAGCCAACTGCTTTCTTATTCTAAATATCTTGGATTTTAATGTAGGGATAGGTATATCCAAAAGTGTACTTATTTCTTGGTAATCATAACCATAATGAAACTTAGCTAAAAAAATGGCCTTATCACTCGTCGATAAATAACCTAATGTAGTTATAATTTGGGAATTTATGATTGCCTTTGATTCGGGTGTTTGATTATCAATTAATAAGTTTTCAATTACACTTTCATCATGAAACAGCTCTGGTTTTCTTTTTTTGTAATGATCGAGAAGTGTATTTTTGGCTACCTTTACTAACCAACTTTTCATATAAGTAACTTCTTGAATTTTTGATGGATCTGTTAAGATTTTTGCAAATACCTTTTGAATGATGTCATCGGCTACGTCATAACTTTTAGTTAATCCAATTAAAAAATTCCGCAAATATGTGTAATGCTCCTCGTAAATCTCTTCAATCACCTCAAATGGATTTCGATTAATCATTTTTATCCTCCGTAAGATGTCGCGCACTAAAGAGACGACTCAATTTGGAAAAAGTTTTAACTTTTTTTAGTAATAGTAAAAAAATAAAAAGAATCCAGTTTGAATAGAAAATTGATCAAAATGGATTCTTTTTCATATGAGAGGTAAGGCTTTTTTATTTCATCGGGCAAAAGCCACAAGCCATTAAACCGGGTATATCTTTAGAAAAACAACATGATTTTCGTACAGGAACGTTCACTAAATCAGTTGGGCTTTGACCACCTGTATAATGTGCCCACCACGACTTGTTGGAGAAACGAGCCCATGTTTTAGGGTCTTCTAAAGCTTCAATGTCTTCCATCGCTTGATCGGCTAGACCAGGATTAGAAAGCAATATGTGATAGTGCCAAAGTAAATAGCCAAAGAAATTCTCCCAAATAGTGAGAGGGGAAATAGATGTTACTTTACGAAGCTGTTGAACGATAACATGCCCATCATAAAGAATCTTCTCAATAACTGCCTGACGTTCATCCTCATCTACATAACGCCAATCATTTGGGTTAACAAACATTGCGACTGTAAAGCTGTTGAATTCTTTTGCTGCATCAAAGCGAAGCTCGATCGGTTTACCGTTCCACACCTCGTCATAAGCAGCAAGCATGTAAAGTTGCATAGCGAAAAACATACCGTAGCGGCGTGCAAAATGAGAAATAGCGGCTGTTTCCGTTGCTGCATCTGTAATACCCATCATCAGATTTAAAAAATCAGGATGGTAAAAGTCTTTATGTATATCAGCTAATGTAAATAATGTACGCTTTGGTTCTGTCGTATAAATGCTATAGGAATTCAATTGACGAACTTGATCCATCGTTAATGCTGGCATTGTCATCACCTTTTCTTTCAATCATCTGTTACGTTTATTATAAATTAATAATTTTTGCTTCACAAATGGAATGCAATATAGTAAAATACATTAAACATATCTGAAAGGTAGGTTTTAAAATGTCACAGCCGCATGCAATTCCAAGGCCGCTCGTTCGACTCAATCAATGGACGATTCTTTTAAGCGTTATCCTAACGTGGGTAACAGGTGTCTTTTGGATTTTAGCCATTCCTTTAGTAGCAAATTTACTAGGCGTTTTATGCAATTTTAATCCCATTATTCGAGTAGGGAAGCTGTTTCTAAAAAAGGCTCCGTCTACATATATACCAGAGGATGCGCAACAGCAAAAATTTAATTCGAGTATTGCCAGCTTTTGTTTAGCGGGTGGATTTTTAGGTTATTTGCTTAAATGGCAGGTGGTAGGCTATGTCTTTACGGGAATGGTTGCTGTAGCTTCTTCGATAGCAATTGCAGGCTTTTGTATAGGTTGTTTTCTACATTTTCAACTAAAACAATGGCAGTATCGTCGTTCGCTGAAGAAGGCATTGTGACATAAATTCCTTTCAGAGGAAAGAAATTTTTAAAAAACTTTAAGAAATTTTCAGATTAATGTTGACTTTTTAATTGATAATGATTATCATTATCGTATAAAGATTATTCCTCGTCTACAATACAGTGTAGAGAGGATGAACTTTAGCTACTTTTCTCCAGAAGTTTGCTAGTTCATGATAACGCTCCTAAAACCCCCCTCATTTTTTGGGAACGTAAAATCTCTCGACGACTCACTCCATTGTGATTGAGTCGTCTTTTTTTGATAGAAACTGCAATTGTTGCCAAAGATATGATTTTTATTGGAAGTTGAATAAGTTTTCGATAAAAGCCCAAATAGTTTCGATAAAACGAGATTTTGTTTCGATAAATGCCTAAATAGTTTCGATAAAATGAGATTTTGTTTCGATAAAACGTAATTCTGTTTCGATAAACATATAAATTCCTCCAAAAAAGCAGCCCACTATGTGTGAACTGCTATGAAGAGGTGGTTTGTTGAACAGCACTTTTTTTCCCTAGTATCATCGTATAGTAGCTATGTAACAGCATACCAAAGATGATGACACCTAGACCCGCGAGAGCAATTGGATTTGGGAATGCAATGCCGAGTAATAATACTTCACCAATAATGACAAAGAGTATTTCAGTCGATTGTGTTGCTTCAACTGCTGCAAGCTTGCCCTGATGATTGCGAACACGGTCAGTCGCAATGAAAAATAAAGTTGTCGCGATGACACCAGAGCTTATACCTACAAGCAACGATTGCATCACTTGGCTGAGCGAAGGAAGCCCGACTGTTGCCATTGCATAAATGGCCATAATAATCCATGCGGGCATCGAGGCGATGGTCATTCCAAGAACTCGTTGATATGTATCGATGCGCCCTCCACAGATGTCCATCATTTTGCGGTTACCAAGAGGGTAGGCAAATGCAGCAATGACAACAGGTAAAATGCCAAGCATTAAATTTTTAAATGGAACTGATTGTGCCTGTGGTATTTGAATAAGTAAAATGCCGACTAAAATGACACATGAAATTAGTAATGAAATAAGCGGTACTTTTTGACGTACTGTTTTCCCAGCCACTACTGAAACAAATAGGGGAGCTAGTAATACGCCAGCGACAATAGTAAATTGCCACGTTCCAGAAACGAGCCAGCCAGGACCGAATGCTGCTGCAAATGTCAGTGGTGCATAGAACAATACGAACCCAACAAAGCTCCAAAGCAACCAAGCTACAGGCTGTGCTTTTATTTCACCTGATAGTTGGGAAAAGCCTTTTCGATAGAAGACGATAACAAGTAAAAATGGTAGCATGAAGAAATAGCGTAGGGATGCACTCCATAGCCAGCTACCTCCTTGCATCTCCATTGCATGATTCAAAATAAATGTAACGGCAAAAAAAAGTGAAGCTAAAATGCCCAATGCAATTTCTTTCATGGAAGTCACCTCAATTCGGGTTTATACCCCAAATCCCTTTATGTAATTTGAAAATTCAGTTATTATATTTGAAAAAATTACGAAGAAGGAGTGAAGCCTTCTTCGTAACTAAAAACTATTTTGCTTGTTGTTCAAATAGCTGCACAATTTCAATAATCACTTGTGTCGCTTTTTCCATTGTTTCTGCAGATACATATTCGAATTTACCGTGCATGTTTTCACCACCTGCAAAAATATTTGGTGTTGGTAAGCCCATGTAAGAAAGCTGTGAACCATCAGTACCGCCACGGATCGGTAGTGTATTTGGAGTAATATCTAATTTTTCCATTGCTGCTCGAGCAATGTCAACGATTCCTTTTACAGGCTCAATTTTTTCGCCCATATTATAGTATTGATCTTCAATTGTAATGCTTAAAGCATCCTCGCCGTATAGGGCTTTAATTTTTGCTGCAGCATCAAGCATTAATTGCTTTTTCGCCTCGAACTTTTGACGGTCATGGTCACGTACGATATAAGAAAGCTCAGTATGCTCGATAGCACCTTTGAAGCCCATTAAGTGGATAAAGCCCTCATAGCCTTCCGTTTTTTCTGGTACAGCATCAGTAGGCATTTCATTTTGGAAGGCGATTGCCATTGTGATGGCATTGACCATTTTATTTTTCGCAGAACCAGGGTGCACACTCGTACCTTTTGTCACAACCTTTACGCCTGCTGCATTAAAGCTTTCGTATTGTAGCTCGCCAAGTGGTCCGCCATCCATTGTATAAGCATAGTCGGCACCAAATGCAGCCACATCAAATTTATGAGGACCACGGCCAATTTCTTCATCAGGTGTAAACGCTACACGCAATTTACCATGTTTAATAGAAGGAGTGTTTACTAGGTATTCCATAGCCGTCATAATTTCTGCGATACCAGCTTTATCGTCAGCGCCTAATAATGTAGTACCATCTGTTGTAATTAACGTTTGACCTACATAATTTTTAAGTTCAGGAAAATCAGTTGGCGACATCACTAGACTTTCGTTGAGCTGAATAGCTCCACCATTATAGTTGTCAATACGCTGTGGATTAACGTTGGTGCCAGTATAATCTGTAGCAGTATCCACATGTGCTAAAAAACCAATCGTTGGAACTTCTTTATCAGTGTTTGCGTCGAGTGTCGCAAATAAATAACCATTTTCATCTAATGTAATGTCAGTTAAGCCTATTGCAGCAAGTTCATCTTTTAGTACATGCAATAAGTCAAATTGTTTTTGTGTTGAAGGAGTTGTTTCGCTTGTGAAATCAGATTGTGTATCAATTTTTGCATAACGAATTAAACGCTCGATTACTTGTTCTTTCATAAGTATGGCCTCCTAATGTGTATGTTTAAATTATTGTAACACTTTACTTCGGATTTCGGAATATTGAAAGATACTTAACGCAATAAGTATTTGGGCACTATAATATGTCAACATAATGACCTCGTGTGAAAATGATAAAGACATAACAAATTTATTAATAGCTAAATAGGAATCTGATACGATAAATAGCAGAGCTCCAATCGTTGCCAAGGTGGAACCTGTTCGAATCGCAGTCCAACCCATCGTTAATATGACCGAAATATAAGCAATTACCGCGAAGCCAAGTACGACCTCTCCTGAAGAAAACACTGTACCTGCAATCCACACAGCCATACTTGCCCCGTAAACGAGTAATGCAATCTTCGCCCAAGTCGGTACTTGACGTTCATTAGTGGAAGAGAAGGCAAGGATATAAAAAATATGTCCGATTAAGAAGCTTGTTAGCCCAAAGAGAAACCACTGTAGCGTATAGTCACCGATCATACAAAACACAAGTCCGATGACAATCAGTAGCTGATACTTTTTAATGCCCAAATTTTTAGGTGTAGCGGCTAAAATAATGATTAATAGCATTGGAATGACTTTAAAGATAAGTATCAGGCTTTCTGTAATATGGGAAAAGAAAAAAATATAATAAAGACCAAACAAAATAATAAACGTTAATAAAATTTTTTTAGACAAATTTCTCATCTCCTTTTCTTTGAAATTCTTTATCTATGTTAAAATTTCCTTTATTCAGATTTTCTTTTTTGACGAAAATACACAAAGGGGTTACTCTACTCATCATCTTATGTATGAAACTTTTTTAGTATGTAGCCGTAAATAAGTAGACAGTAAGCTAAGAGAGGGTGAATGAAATGACCAAGCTATTAATAGCTTCGGCAGTCATTGGACTAATTGCGAGTGTTTTATTAACACCGCTTATAACGAAAAAGCGAGAAGATGGAAAATCCAAAAAGGTAATTGGATACTTTTTCATAGGTATATTTGTACTAGGATTTTTAGCTACTGGTATAACGGTATATGTGACAAAAATGGATGTAAACTGGCTTGCTTTTTGGCCTGCTATTATTCTATTAACATTAGGCGGCGCGCTTCTTGCAAGTGGTATTGAAAGAAAAATAAAAGGTGTTTTATTTTTAGCTAGTTTAGGTGTTGCGGTATACGTATTATCAGCGCCTTTATGGAATGCGAACGAAAAATTCAAATCAGCTGAAATGAAGGAAGAGGTTGAAATAAAACCATTCGATGAAACACAAACACCAGCTAGTGTTCCTCCAAAATTTGCGCGCAATAAGATGAAAAAGGCGTTCGGGCAAGTACCAAATACAAGTTATTATGAGCTAGGCCGTTTACAAATTCAAAAAGTGAATGGTGAGTATGTATATATAGCACCAGTTGAGTTTTCCAGTTTCTTTAAATGGATGAATGGTAGTACGACTCCTGGTTATTTTATTATGAGTGCAACGGATTCAGCAGATAATCCTAAATTTGTTGAGCAAGAAATGAAGTATGTTCCTTCTGCTTACTTAAATGCAAATTTAGAGCGTCATATACGTTTACAACATCCACTCCTTATTTTTTATGGAGATGTACAGCTTGAAATAGATGATGAAGGCAAGCCATATTACATCCGTTCATATGGTGAATTTATTTCAGGACGTAACGGCTTCGATGTAAAAGGGATAGTGCTTGTAGATGCGCTGACAGGAAAATCAGAAGTTATCAAGCTAGAGGATATCCCAGAGTTTATTGATGGGGCTGTTTCTCCTGAGACAGTAAGCTTACAGAATAGCTATTTCGGTAATTATGTTCACGGATTTTGGAACAGTAAGTTTGGTAAAAAAGATGTAAAACTTCCTTCTGATGAGGGAACAGAGTCAAATGTCAGCCCGATTTTTGACGAGAAAGGTGATATGTATTATTTCACAGACTTTACGAGTCCTAAAGAGGGTGTGGATTCAATGCTTGGCTATTCTTTAACAAATGCTCGAACAGGTAAATCAACCTATTATACAGGGAATTTAGATTCTTCTTATATGGATTCACAAGGTAATTTGCAAATTATTGAGAAGAAATTTATAGAGAAAAAATGGACCGGAGAAATGCCAGTATTGTATAACTTTTACGGTGAAGCTAGTTGGCTAACAGCGGTACTTGATTCAAATGGTTTCTTGCAAAATTATTTCATCGTATCTGCGGCAAATCCTGAAATTTCCGTTTATGCGACAACTCCTAAAGAGGCATTAAAATTATATAAAACAGCCTTAAGTCGAGGCGGAACTACGGTTGAAGGCAGCTCACATGCAGAAGAAAAAAATGCTAGTGGAAAGGTGCTTCGCGTATACAAAGAACGTCTCGGTGACTTTACAGTTGTATCATTCTTATTAAATAACGGGGAAAACTATTTAGTAAGTGCAGAAACAGAACCACTTGCAATTTATTTACAAGAAGGCGATGATGTCATTCTTACTTATGGTGATACAGGTGAGCAGTTCTTGCCAGTTCGATCACTGATTATTAAAGGATTACAATAGAAGAAAAATAAAAAGACGATCTAGTAGTACTACGCTACGAAGATCGTCTTTTTTATGTTGGTTGAGACTCCATATAGTAAAGCATCTTTTCTTGGTGATTAGTATAAAGTGTCTTTGCATGATCATTTAACGCAAATATTTCATGCCTGTACCCTTGAAGTAATTTATGTTCATATTCAAAAGTATAAGAATCTTTGTTTTCTAATATATGCGCTAATAAAAGTGCATGTAACACAACGACCTCTAGATTTTGTGTATTTGTAATGAATTTTAAGTTGAGGATGGTAGTGTGGGAAACGAATTGATTAACATAATCAATAGCATCCTTATAAACAGCTAAGTCGATATGTGGTTCAAGTCTTTTTCTTAATAATGTACAATCATTGTTTAAGTCTTGAATTTTTAAAAATAAACCTCTTACACTTCGCTTATGTTGTTGTTCTAAGGTACGAGCAAGATGTTTATTAACATAGGACATTTTTATATAACTCCTTTCCGTATCGTGGTCATCTATTAGTATTAATGGAATTATATGAAAAGGAAAGAGTCTTTTTGTTTAATTTATACTTAAATTTAACAAAACGATAGGGCATTTCCCTCATTCAGTATAGTTTAGTTTGGACGCTGCCATTATACCGAATTTGGGGAGGTGCCTGTTCTTTATTGTTTTAGAACCCTTGATATTTAGGGGATTAATTTATGAAATTAACTCGGTTAATATATAGGAAGCTTTTCAATGAAATAAAAAGGTGTAAAATTTTATTAGAAAAAGTATTGACCTTTTTAAATTAAGAGTGTAGTATTATAAAAGTCGCTAAGACATCTACTGAAAACAATCAAATTAAATAAAATTAGTTGTTGACATAAAATGTGCGACATGATATTATATAAGAGTTGCTGCTGAGAAAACAGCGACGAAATGAACCTTGAAAACTGAACAAGCAAAACGTAATCAATAAAGTTTTTAGTAGCTAACCTTGAGTTAGTGAACGAAACAAAATTTTGGACATCAAACATGATGCCAGCAAAACAATTTGAGCTAATCAAATTTCTTTTTATGGAGAGTTTGATCCTGGCTCAGGACGAACGCTGGCGGCGTGCCTAATACATGCAAGTCGAGCGAACAGAGAAGGAGCTTGCTCCTTTGACGTTAGCGGCGGACGGGTGAGTAACACGTGGGCAACCTACCTTATAGTTTGGGATAACTCCGGGAAACCGGGGCTAATACCGAATAATCTATTTCGCCTCATGGTGAAGTACTGAAAGACGGCATCTCGCTGTCGCTATAAGATGGGCCCACGGCGCATTAGCTAGTTGGTGAGGTAACGGCTCACCAAGGCAACGATGCGTAGCCGACCTGAGAGGGTGATCGGCCACACTGGGACTGAGACACGGCCCAGACTCCTACGGGAGGCAGCAGTAGGGAATCTTCCACAATGGGCGAAAGCCTGATGGAGCAACGCCGCGTGAGTGAAGAAGGTTTTCGGATCGTAAAACTCTGTTGTAAGGGAAGAACAAGTACAGTAGTAACTGGCTGTACCTTGACGGTACCTTATTAGAAAGCCACGGCTAACTACGTGCCAGCAGCCGCGGTAATACGTAGGTGGCAAGCGTTGTCCGGAATTATTGGGCGTAAAGCGCGCGCAGGCGGTCCTTAAGTCTGATGTGAAAGCCCACGGCTCAACCGTGGAGGGTCATTGGAAACTGGAGGACTTGAGTGCAGAAGAGGAAAGTGGAATTCCAAGTGTAGCGGTGAAATGCGTAGAGATTTGGAGGAACACCAGTGGCGAAGGCGACTTTCTGGTCTGTAACTGACGCTGAGGCGCGAAAGCGTGGGGAGCAAACAGGATTAGATACCCTGGTAGTCCACGCCGTAAACGATGAGTGCTAAGTGTTAGGGGGTTTCCGCCCCTTAGTGCTGCAGCTAACGCATTAAGCACTCCGCCTGGGGAGTACGGTCGCAAGACTGAAACTCAAAGGAATTGACGGGGGCCCGCACAAGCGGTGGAGCATGTGGTTTAATTCGAAGCAACGCGAAGAACCTTACCAGGTCTTGACATCCCGTTGACCACTGTAGAGATATAGTTTTCCCTTCGGGGACAACGGTGACAGGTGGTGCATGGTTGTCGTCAGCTCGTGTCGTGAGATGTTGGGTTAAGTCCCGCAACGAGCGCAACCCTTGATCTTAGTTGCCATCATTTTAGTTGGGCACTCTAAGGTGACTGCCGGTGACAAACCGGAGGAAGGTGGGGATGACGTCAAATCATCATGCCCCTTATGACCTGGGCTACACACGTGCTACAATGGACGATACAAACGGTTGCCAACTCGCGAGAGGGAGCTAATCCGATAAAGTCGTTCTCAGTTCGGATTGTAGGCTGCAACTCGCCTACATGAAGCCGGAATCGCTAGTAATCGCGGATCAGCATGCCGCGGTGAATACGTTCCCGGGCCTTGTACACACCGCCCGTCACACCACGAGAGTTTGTAACACCCGAAGTCGGTGGGGTAACCTTTTGGAGCCAGCCGCCGAAGGTGGGATAGATGATTGGGGTGAAGTCGTAACAAGGTAGCCGTATCGGAAGGTGCGGCTGGATCACCTCCTTTCTAAGGATATTTTCGGAATACAAACTTAGGGTTTGTAAGATTACGTTTTGCGTTCAGTTTTTGAAGGTTCATTCTTACGAATGAAATACTTCAAAAACTTGTTCTTTCGAAAAACTGGATAAAAACGACATTGAAATTGTAACAAACACATTTATTTTTTTAAGTTTTTTTATAGGCTTAATAACTTGGTTAAGTTATTAGGGGCGCACGGCGAATGCCTTGGCACTAGGAGCCGAAGAAGGACGGCACTAACACCGATATGCTTCGGGGAGCTGTAAGTGAGCTTTGATCCGGAGATTTCCGAATGGGGAACCCACTACGTTTAATCGCGTAGTATCTTGACGTGAATTCATAGCGTCTTGAAGGCAGACCCAGGAACTGAAACATCTAAGTACCTGGAGGAAGAGAAAGAAAAAAATCGATTCCCTGAGTAGCGGCGAGGCGAAACAGGGAAGAGCCCAAACCAAGAGGCTTGCCTCTTGGGGTTGTAGAGACACTCTATACGGAGTTACAAAAGAGCGAGTTAGATGAAGCGACTTGGAAAGGTCCGCCAGAGCAGGTAAAAAGCCCTGTAGTCGAAAGTTCGTTCTCTCCAGAGTGGATCCTGAGTACGGCGGAACACGTGAAATTCCGTCGGAATCCGGGAGGACCATCTCCCAAGGCTAAATACTACCTAGTGACCGATAGTGAACCAGTACCGTGAGGGAAAGGTGAAAAGCACCCGGAAGGGGAGTGAAAGAGATCCTGAAACCGTGTGCCTACAAGTAGTTAGAGCCCGTTAATGGGTGATAGCGTGCCTTTGTAGAATGAACCGGCGAGTTACGATTACGTGCGAGGTTAAGCTTTAGAAGGCGGAGCCGCAGCGAAAGCGAGTCTGAATAGGGCGAAATAGTACGTGGTCGTAGACCCGAAACCAGGTGATCTACCCATGTCCAGGGTGAAGGTGAGGTAACACTTACTGGAGGCCCGAACCCACGCACGTTGAAAAGTGCGGGGATGAGGTGTGGGTAGCGGAGAAATTCCAATCGAACCTGGAGATAGCTGGTTCTCTCCGAAATAGCTTTAGGGCTAGCCTCGTGATGAGAATACTGGAGGTAGAGCACTGTTTGGACTAGGGGGCCATCCCGGTTTACCGAATTCAGACAAACTCCGAATGCCAGATATTTATACACGGGAGTCAGACTGCGAGTGATAAGATCCGTAGTCAAAAGGGAAAACAGCCCAGACCACCAGCTAAGGTCCCAAAGTAATCGTTAAGTGGAAAAGGATGTGGCGTTGCACAGACAACCAGGATGTTGGCTTAGAAGCAGCCATCATTTAAAGAGTGCGTAATAGCTCACTGGTCGAGTGACGCTGCGCCGAAAAATGTATCGAGGGCTAAACGATTCACCGAAGCTGTGGATTGACATCTATGATGTCAGTGGTAGGAGAGCGTTCTAAGTGCGTTGAAGTCAGACCGGAAGGACTGGTGGAGCGCTTAGAAGTGAGAATGCCGGTATGAGTAGCGAAAGACGGGTGAGAATCCCGTCCACCGTATGACTAAGGTTTCCTGAGGAAGGCTCGTCCGCTCAGGGTTAGTCGGGACCTAAGCCGAGGCCGATAGGCGTAGGCGATGGACAACAGGTTGATATTCCTGTACCACCTCCTCACCGTTTGAGAAATGGGGGGACGCAGTAGGATAGGGTAAGCGCGCCGTTGGTTGTGCGCGTCCAAGCAGTAAGGCGTGTGTGTAGGCAAATCCGCACACTATAACGTTGAGCTGTGATGGCGAGTCCGTATGGACGAAGTTCCTGATTTCACACTGCCAAGAAAAGCCTCTATCGAGGTGAGAGGTGCCCGTACCGCAAACCGACACAGGTAGTCGAGGAGAGAATCCTAAGGTGTGCGAGAGAACTCTCGTTAAGGAACTCGGCAAAATGACCCCGTAACTTCGGGAGAAGGGGTGCTCTTGAGCGTGCAAGCGCATGAGAGCCGCAGTGAATAGGCCCAGGCGACTGTTTAGCAAAAACACAGGTCTCTGCAAAACCGTAAGGTGACGTATAGGGGCTGACGCCTGCCCGGTGCTGGAAGGTTAAGAGGAGTGGTTAGCGCAAGCGAAGCTGCGAGTGAAGCCCCAGTAAACGGCGGCCGTAACTATAACGGTCCTAAGGTAGCGAAATTCCTTGTCGGGTAAGTTCCGACCCGCACGAAAGGCGTAACGATCTGGGCACTGTCTCAACGAGAGACTCGGTGAAATTATAGTACCTGTGAAGATGCAGGTTACCCGCGACAGGACGGAAAGACCCCGTGGAGCTTTACTGTAGCCTGATATTGAATTTTGGTACAACTTGTACAGGATAGGTAGGAGCCAGAGATCTCGGAGCGCCAGCTTCGAAGGAGGCGTCGGTGGGATACTACCCTGGTTGTATTGAAATTCTAACCCATGCCCCTTTAGCGGGGCAGGGAGACAGTGTCAGGCGGACAGTTTGACTGGGGCGGTCGCCTCCTAAAAAGGTAACGGAGGCGCCCAAAGGTTCCCTCAGAATGGTTGGAAATCATTCGTAGAGTGTAAAGGCACAAGGGAGCTTGACTGCGAGACCTACAAGTCGAGCAGGGTCGAAAGACGGGCTTAGTGATCCGGTGGTTCCGCATGGAAGGGCCATCGCTCAACGGATAAAAAGCTACCCCGGGGATAACAGGCTTATCTCCCCAAGAGTCCACATCGACGGGGAGGTTTGGCACCTCGATGTCGGCTCATCGCATCCTGGGGCTGTAGTCGGTCCCAAGGGTTGGGCTGTTCGCCCATTAAAGCGGTACGCGAGCTGGGTTCAGAACGTCGTGAGACAGTTCGGTCCCTATCCGTCGTGGGCGTAGGAAATTTGAGAGGAGCTGTCCTTAGTACGAGAGGACCGGGATGGACACACCGCTGGTGTACCAGTTGTCTTGCCAAAGGCATCGCTGGGTAGCTATGTGTGGACGGGATAAGTGCTGAAAGCATCTAAGCATGAAGCCCCCCTCAAGATGAGATTTCCCATTACGCAAGTAAGTAAGATCCCTCAAAGACGATGAGGTAGATAGGTTCGAGGTGGAAGTGTGGTGACACATGGAGCTGACGAATACTAATCGATCGAGGACTTAACCAAAAAAATGTTTGAAACATTCAATGCACCGTTTATCCAGTTTTGAAAGAACAAAACCTTTCATTTTAGGGTTTCAAAATACGACGTATATTGAAAGCCAAAGAGAGCTTCAAGACACAAGTAGTACAAGGAAGCAAACGAGTGAATGAGGGAGCGTACTTCTGTACGTGACTGATTGAACGTGAGAAGCTGACGCAGTAATACGCCGTGTATTGGAGATCGTCAATAGTCTAGTGATGATGGCAAAGAGGTCACACCCGTTCCCATACCGAACACGGAAGTTAAGCTCTTTAGCGCCGATGGTAGTTGGGGGCTTCCCCCTGTGAGAGTAGGACGTCGCTAGGCACCTGAAAAAGTCGAGGATATATTCCTCGGCTTTTTTGTTTGCGATTTTTCTCTGCCAATTATTAAGCCGAAGGTTGAGGGATGGAAAATTTTATCCAAAAGCCGATGCTAAGAAACATAGCATATATTTCGATGACGGAGCAAAATATTGAGCGCTAGTTAACGAAGATGCAGGATCTGATAACTTGTTAGTTTTGAATACAGTTTAAAATTAATTCTAAAGTCATTTTTATAATAAAAGAAAAGAAAGTACATTGAACAAAGATTGATCAAAATACTTTCTTTCCTGTAATTTAGTAAACAGTTTTTATAAATATGTTTGATTATTTTTTATAGCTCTTGTTCAAATGTTATAATTCAATGTATCTAAAAAACGTTGATGGATTAACGAGACAAATTTCTTTTACGCATAGAGTGTAAACAATAAATCATTAACGATGTCAAAAATAATCATCCTTCATCAAACCCTAAATTAATCGGCTCTAACGGCAAGTTTTCTTGACCAAGCATATTTGTTAAAGTAACAGATAAATCTACTTCTTCAAACTTAAATCCATCAGCCCATACTTTACCTGTTCCTATTAATAAAATACCGAAGTGAATAGAAGCACTTTCTTTTGGTACATCTAATACAACCGAATAGAAGTTCCAGTCCGTTGTACCCTGAATAGGTCTATTATCCATGTTATCAAACTGAATCACATCACCTGTACTATTATCTACTCGACACCAAACTCCACATTTTACAACTTCGTCTGTTTTTAAGAAACAAGACAGTTTTATACGTTTTCCTAACCAATTTTCTGCTGAAAAGCTTTGCATCATTGTCCCGAATTGACCTTCACCTACATCTGTTTTCGAAGACAGTAAACCTGATTTTATGCCCGTATGAAATACGTGTCCATCGGCTTTCATTTCATAAAAAGTTGGGTGTGAACCACTTAAAATCCAGCCTTTAATTGTCGTTAAATCACTCATGTTTTTCTCCTCCGTCCCTTGAAGTGTTCGCATGATTTTGCGATATTTACCTGGTGGCATTTTATATAGCTCTTTAAAAGAACGTGTGAATGCTTCTTGTGATTGATAACGTAACTCAAACGCAATTTGAAGTATCGATTCATCTGAATGTAATAAATACATTGCTGCTAGTGCCAGTCTTCGTTTTCGAATATATTCACTTATCGTCAATCCAGTTTCTTGTTTGAAAATACGTGATAAATGAAATTTTGAATAGCCAATATGTGATGCATAATCATCTAACTGCCATTCATCTAATAAACACTCTTCTAAAGAATAAATTACATCTTGAGTTACTTTGCTATACATTTAGCTCACCTCACTTCCTAATTTTAGAGGATTTATAATTTTGTTTTTTGATATTAATTGCTATGTTACTAGTATGAAAAATTAACTTCGTAATATAATCTCAAAAAGAGGGATGTTATAAAATCAAATTCCTACTTCCGCTAGCCTGATCTGTTAGAAAAAAAGCGTTTCAATTTATTATAGGAACGCATCCGTTAAATAGATATACTTATAGGGAATATAAATTATTTTAGACCAAACTTCATTTCAACCTGGTGACGTTTATTTATAACGCCTGCAAATTAGCAGTAGATCGTCTCAATGCTTTAGCAGGAATCCATATGTTAGTAAATTATAGGTAGTCGTACTATTCCCGCCATGAAATACTAGCAATGGTTCACCTGATAGATTGCCAGTTTCAATGATATGTGTTCTTCCAAAACGAGTATGAACGTAAACATTCTTACATGAATAATCCAATTTCTTTAATTGTGCATCATAAAGCTTTAATGACATTTCTCTTCCAGATTGTGTTTTGTAAAGACTCATATAGTCCTCTCCCATATCTATATTTTTCTACCAATTCCTATTTATATGTCACCATTCATGGATAGTGTCCTATTCTTATTAAACGAAAGCAACCCGTTAGCCATCCATGTAGCGCAAAAACCAGCGCTACACCACAGAAAATGAAAGATGATTACGTTCTTTCATGGGAGTTTAATAAGAAAAGCAAATCTAATAAAGAATAGTACATACTTATGATACGGTTCACCTTAATGTAGTTAGTTTCCATTTTCTATATATATCCTTACCAGCAATTCATCGCTATTTTCACCCTGACAACGTATAATAAGAGAAGCAGAAGAAGAATTCATTTTTCCTCTAGTTAAAAAAAGAGGTGCAATTACTTGAAACAATTTGAAACAGCATTACCTGAGCAGTATGAAACATTAAAAAAACAGGCCAATTATACGTCTAGCTGGCGAGAGCGTTTAGACGCAGTCGAAATGTTATCGGCTTATCAACATGACAAAATCATAGATTTATTAAAAAATCGTATGCAGCATGATACTGTCAACAAGGTGCAATTAGCAGCCTATGAAGCACTCGCGGCGTTTGGTGAGGACGTAGAGAAGCCATCACCTGCACGTTTTGATATTATCAAAGGCACAGACAAAATTTTCCTGCGGGTGAAAAAGAGCTTGCCGAAGGACCATACAGTGACAGACTTTGCGGATAAACTAAAACGTATGCGTTTAGATGTCTTTGATGCGTATGAAGGCGACAAAGGTGTACAATTTATGAACTGGTTAGAGGAACGTTGGGCAAAACTATAATCAGTAGTTTTGCGATTTATGAAGGAAAGTCATTCTCTCCGCTTGTGGAGAGAATGGCTTTTTCTTATCTTACGCTGCGGTTCATCGAAACTAATATTAAATTGTATTACTGCTTTTCTTTGTTCATCTATCTTTATTGTTTAATGATAAAACAAACACCTTATTCAACTAACCCACCCCGTTAGCGCAAGAAGAGATTGCTCTAATTGAACAATCTCCCTCAATAGTTGTGGAGCAACAATCTTTTGAAAAACATCCAAATTTAAAAACATTAGGCTGTTTTCGTATAGATTGTTGCTCTTTAAAAAGAGCAGACTTATTCTACAAAACGTGTAGAATAAATCTGCCTTTTGTTTTGATATTTAGTGAATCGAAAATTTAGCTAAAGCACCCGTTAGTTTAAGTGTAATGTTTCACAAACTTTCATAACGAATGGTTTCTGTTTACTGTTTTATAGGTCTTTCAAAAATCAATTCATAGTATGACCCTACTGCAACTCCTGAAGTTTCAAAGTCAGGGGAGAAAATTTGAACAAAACGCCATCCTTGTTTTGCGTGATTTTTAATTACTTCTCGATAGTCTTCATTAGGTTTACTAGATATATTCTTTTAAAATCTTGTTTTAACTGTATGTTTTTATCTGTTATTAAGTGTTACAATTACTTGTGGTTTTCCACTTATTACCTTAATTGTACGTTGAAAAAAGATGGGGGAGATACAAAATGAAGAAAATAATGTCAGGGTTAGTATTAACGTTAAGTTTAGGTTTATTCCATTATTCATATGCAAGCGCAGGACCGCTAGTTAAATCAGAAGAGAATGTTAGACCAATAGAAATCGTTGCGAATGGTGAATTTATAAAGATGGATGCACATCCTCTGATGGATAATAACCGTTTATTTGTTCCCATCCGAGCGCTTGCATCTCTTGGTCTTTCTTATAGTTTTAACTCAACGACTAGCGTTGCTACAGTTCAAAATAAAGAGGGAGATTATCTAAAAATAAGTGCAAATAGCAGCACTGCCTATAAAAATGACAAGGCTATTCAAATGGATGTACCTGCTCAAAATAGCAATGGCCGTATTCTTGTTCCTATCCGATTTGTCTCTGAATCCTTAGGGTACAAAGTTCAATATGAATCCATTCGCAAATTTGTTTTTGTTAACTCACAGGACTATTCTTTTGATTCAAAATTATTGTATCAGGATGACCTTCAAGCAGCGCGTAAAGCTGCTATCGCATTACCAATCAACAGGGATTTCATACCACTTGGTACATTAGATGGTTATCGTTTGCACCAATATACGTTTCCTCATGGAAGAGCAGACACTTACTATTTTAATGATGGAAATTATACATTTGTACAAATCAAAGAAGGCGATGCAATAGCCATTGGACAATTATACCGGGAAAGAGGAAAACCATCTCAGGCAAGAGGGAATGTTTCACCCGAAATGAGTTTAGATAGAGACCCGTTTATGGAACCTTTTGATCATCGTAGTGTACTCTTTTTTGAGAACGACGATGGTATGGCTACAATAGTTTACCAGGAAGATAAAAATGAACAGGTAAATATTAAAACAAAAATGAATATTTATTCTGATATCATACAGAAACTTCCTGACCACAAATGAAGTAGTTGATTTAAATTTAAGATGGGACTGTCCCAAAAGGGGTATTTTAGCCAAAAATAAATAAAAAGAAAAAGACAGAAACATTGATTTAACAACGTTTCTGTCTTTTCGATTTTATGTGAATTTACTTCAAAAGGGACTTATGAGACAGCCTCATCTACTTAAGCATTAATACCAGCTTTTTTTAATGAAGCAGTCAAGTTACCGTTTGAGGTTGCATAAGTAAATCGTTGTGGAGTGGTTTGTTGAATATAACCTGTTGGCCAGAAAATCTCATTTACTTTACCCGTTGAATCAAATAGTGTCCAAGGGCCTCCTCATGTGACAATTATTATTAAATTATTCCTGCTGTAGTAATCTTTCTCGTTAATTTAAGAAGTGATATAAACAGGATTTTCTTGATGTACCATAATAAATCCTTCTTCAACTAAACTGCTTCTTTAGTTTAAGTAGAAAAAGCCCAGGCTTCAAATTAATTGAGTACTTGGACTTTGGTGTTACATTATCAAATTGTTTTAGCCATTGTTATATTCGTAATTTCATAACCCATTTTTTCGTATAAGCCACGTGCAATTTTATTATGACAAAAAGGTTTAGACCAATTTTATTCATACCTAACTCTTTAGCCATAATCTCAGCTTCTTTCATTGCTTTCTTCTTGCCATATCTCTGCCCTTGATATTGTTCGAAAATCAGAAGATTATTAAACAAAATAGAAAAAAGTGGAGTTACTATCATACGATAATAACTCCACACACCTTGTTATTTCCAATTAAAACCTTTTTTCGCTAAGAAATCTTTGATATGAGGACGGCGTTGTTCAATTAAAAAATCAGCCATTTGCTTTGTCCAGTTATCAATTTTTCGATTGGATGAGCGATTATTGTAGTATGCTTCCATTGTGTCGTTGTAAGCTGGTAAAAGCTCCTCGTACTTTTCTGCATTGTATTCATTTTCATGTAATACTGCTGAAACCGGTAAACGAGGTTTTACTTCATTGCGACGAGCAGGAACCCCAATTGTTAAGCCGAATAGTGGGAAAACGTAGTCAGGTAGATTGAATAATTCGCTGATTTCCTCAGGCTTATTACGCACTCCTCCAATATAACAAATCCCATACCCCATAGATTCTGCAGCAACGACAAAGTTTTGAGCGAATAATGATACATCAGCTACTCCAACAAGTACGTTTTCTGCCGAATCAGCCACAATATCTACGCCTTCTAGTTTACCTGCTGATTGAAGACGCTTGAAATCTACGCAGAAGACAAAGGCACCGCCAGAAGTTTCGTATTGACGAGGATTACCAGAGAGCAATCCTAATTTTTCTTTTTTCTCCGTATCTGTTACCCAAATGACACTATAAGCTTGTACAAAATGTGATGTAGCAGCCATTTGTGCAGTAGCAATTAATTCTTCAATAATTTCCTTTGAAATCGGATTTCCATCATAAATACGAACCGAAGAGTGGTTCCGTAATAATTCTTTAACCATTAATAAAATCTCCTTTTTCCCTTATATATATCAAGAGCATATCACGCTTCTTCTTCAAAATCGAATTTATTCGATGTTAAAATTATTTTTGAATAATTTGCAAACGCGTAAAATTTCTCGTAAAGTAAAATATTTTGTTAAATATAGATTAAAAATTCTAAATAGTATAAAATTATGTATGCGACGGTTTATTTGGTTGTGTTTATAATTACTGGAAATTTAAGGGGAATTGAACCAAGTAATCTAGTTGAACAAAATTAAGTGGGATGGAGGAATAAGGAATGGAAGAAAAGTTGGCGAAGAAGCTTCGTAATGAACAGCTACGGAGCAAGGTTGTAACAGCAGAAGAAGCAGCATCTTGGATTAAGGATGGTATGGTACTTGGGATGAGCGGATTTACACGTGCTGGTGACGTTAAAGTGGTACCTCTTGCACTTGTAGAGAAAGCTAAAAAAGAGAGCTTCCAGGTAGATGTATATACAGGTGCATCACTTGGCCCAGAAGTTGACCAATACTTAGCAGAAGCTGGTGTTATTCGTAAACGTGGACCTTTCCAAGCGGATGCAGGTATTCGTAATAAAATCAACAGTGGTGAAATCGCATTTGTCGATGCGCACCTGTCACATAATGCGGAACTAGTACGTCAAGGTATTATTGGTCCTATTGATTTTGCGATTATTGAAGCGGCTGCAATTACAGAAGACGGCCTACTAATTCCTACAACTTCAGTTGGTAACTCTCCAATTTTTGTGCAAGAGGCAGACCAAATAATTATTGAGTTGAACGTAGCGCAGCTTGATGCATTAGAGGGTGTGCACGATATTTTTGTGCCAGGACCACAGGGGAAACGTGATCCAATTCTATTACAAAAGGTATCAGATCGACTTGGCGCAACAGGTATTCCACTAGACTTAGATAAAGTAAAAGGTATTGTTATTTCAGATATTTTAGATGCGCCATCAACGATCGTTCCTGCTGATGAAGAAACAGATATTATGGCCAATCATTTATTAAATTTCCTACGTGAAGAAATTAAAGTTGGTCGTTTAACGACAAGCTTACGACCAATCCAATCAGGTGTAGGCTCAGTAGCAAATGCCGTATTATTAGGCTTTAAAGATTCTGAGTTTGAGAACTTAGAAGTATATTCAGAAGTGCTACAAGATGCAGTATTTGAATTAATGGATGCGGGTAAGGTGAACTTTGCATCTGCTACTTCTATTACCCTTTCCGAGGAAGTTGGAAACCGAGTTTATGGTAATTTTGAAAAATATGCAGATAAACTAGTATTACGTCCACAAGAAATTTCTAACCAACCAGAAGTTATTCGCCGACTCGGGTTAATTTCTGTTAATACAGCACTAGAAGTAGATATTTACGGGAATGTGAATTCTACGCATGTTTCTGGTACAAAAATGATGAATGGAATCGGTGGTTCTGGAGACTTTGCACGAAATGCGCGATTAGGTATTTTCGTCACAAAATCTTACGCAAAAGGCGGAAATATCTCTAGTATCGTTCCAATGGTATCGCATGTAGACCATACGGAGCATGATGTAGACGTAATCGTAACAGAGCAGGGAGTAGCAGACCTGCGTGGGCTTGCACCAAAAGAACGGGTAGCACTAATTATCGATAACTGTGCACACCCTGAATATCGTGAGCAATTATGGAATTATTTTAACGATGCCAATGAAGCAACAGGCGGACACCATACGCCACATAATCTAGAAAAAGCACTTTCATGGCATGTGAATTACGCAAAAAATGGTACGATGAAGGACCCCGCATTATTGAAATAATAAAATATTAAAAGCCTTGAAGGAGACAGCTTATCTGCTCCTTCAAGGCTTTTAGTTGTTAATAATGTATACCAAAAAGCTCGGGCATCCCAGGAAGTAATCAGGTATCCCCAAGAAGTGATAGGGTAGGCCCCCGAATTGATCAGCTAAGCCCCTCGAAATGCTCAGAAAGTCCAGTTACAAAGTTCCTACTTACAATAATCCAATCCACTTCCAATACGTTGCAGAGAATAGAAGAACTAGGATGTACCCAATAATCGTTAAAGGAATACCCGATTTTAAGAAATCCTTTGTTGTAAAGGCTCCTGTACCGTAGGCAAGCATATTTTGTGGTGCACTAATAGGTAAGAGGAAGCCAAAGCTAATAACAAATTGTTGCACGATAACGAATCCAACCTGATCGACATTAGCTGTTAACGTAGAAGCTAAAACGATAAATACCGGCACAAGTGCAGATGCTAAACTTGTTGCACTCGCAAAGCCTAAGTGAATAAGAATATTAAATAATGTAACAAGTGCGATAGTGGCAAGGATTGGCATAGAATCTAAACCGAGTGAACCGAATACCTTATCAGATAACCACGATGCACCTTTTGTATTAAGTAAAACTGTTCCTAGCATAATTCCTACTGCAAAGACGATAATTGTTCCCCAAGGAATGTGAGGTTCGACTTCTTTCCACGAATAGACCCCGATTTTTGGCATTAATAAAATGGCGATTGCAACGATTGTGACTGTTGTAGTATCGAATGGGTGAAGCTTACCCTCAGCAGCCCAGAAAAACAGTAAAACTACCGATGTTATGATTAAACGAATTTCGGGAGCTTTTAATGGACCGAGATCCGCAAGCTGCTTTTTGATTACCTCTTTACCACCTTCAATATTACTTGTTTCAGGTTTAATCAGTGTAATCATAATGAAAAATAGAGCCACTGACATGATGATTGAGAAGGGGGCAGCGTAAAGTAACCAAGAACCCCAAGAAATATCCACACCAAATTGTTCTTTGATGAAGTTTAAAGCGACCATATTTTGGGCTGCTGCCGTTTTAATACCGATATTCCAAATGGAGACAGCCTGCACAGAGGTAATGACAAGTAAAGCAGCAAGTCGACTATCACGTGGTAAGCCAAATGCTGCGACCATTCCTAGTAGTATTGGTACAACTGCGCCTGCACGTGCAGTAGCAGAAGGGACAAAGAATGCGAGCGCTATAGATACTAAAATAGCACCAAATACAATGGCTTTCGTTTTTGTCCCTACTAGTGACAGTATCCATAGCGCAAGACGTTTATGTAAATTGGTAATTTGCATGGCTGCTGCTAGGAAAAGAGCAGCGGCTACTAGTGCAACAGCAGAGTTACTAAATCCACTTAATGCCAATTTTAACGCATCTGATGTTCCTAGCACTGTCGCTGGATCTTCCATTGATGGAGCTAAACCTAGTAAAATTGTAACAAGAGCAATAATCATGGCTGAGCTAACGGGGTAGGATACTGCTTCAGTAACCCAAAGAATGACTGCGAAAGCTAAGATGGCTAGAGCTCGTTGTCCAGCTACAGGTAAATCGCCGTTGTTAGGTAAAAAAGTAATGATGATTAGTAAAGCGAAGGCTAATCCAATCCAGAGCGGCTTCAAATTACGTTTTGGTTTTGCTTGTTCAGAAGTAGACATACTTTTTCATCCTTTCTACATGACTACAATTTTCTATAACATCGGCTAGTAAGATGCTTTTTTAAGAAAGTAATTTGTATATTTATTGTAAAAAAAACCAGTATGTGAAATACTCTCTATTTATAGCGATAATAGGCGGTTACGAGAAAATATATGGTCATAGAAAAGACAAAAATATCCAAAGTAATATTATTTCTTTTTCTTGAATGCAGAAGTTACTTTAGGCTCAGTTCCCTGAATTAAGCGTTGTATATTTTCGATATGCAAAATGATCGCTATTCCTAAAAGTAGTAGGGCTATAATTGTCGGGCCTACTCCAGGAATCCATAAATATGTTGCTGTACAAAAAACAAGATAAAATTCAAGTACACCGACAATTAGATAATTCGTCGTGAAGGACAAAAGAACAAATAAAATGAGTGCAAATAAACCAATTTTCCAATCGATTGCAAGTAATATCCCTATGATTGATGCAGTTCCTTTACCGCCATTGAAGCCCATATGGAATGGGAAATTATGACCAAGAATGACACCAGCAGCTATGATATAGGTTAAGAGCCAAACTTGTATTTCTGTTAAATGTGTTGCATCTGCTAGATAGATATGGGCACTGATAATAGCTGCTACGCCTTTACCAATATCGATAAGTGCAACTAATACGCCGTATTTCCATCCAAGGGAAAGTGTTGCATTGGATGCACCTGCATTGCCATGACCAGTCTTTTTTAAATCTACCCCGGATAAAAACTGAGCAACTTTAGAGCCGTGAATACAACCAATTAAATAACCAACAAGAAGAAAAATGATAACGGCTTTTAACATAAAAGTTCTCCTTTCAAAATAAATAGGATCATCACCAAAATTTAGGGCTAACACTTTAAAACGTATGTCATTGCATATAAGTTGATTGGAGTGGAGACTGGGCGACTCCTTGGGATCTGTGCGAAAGCGAAGCGACAGCAACAAAGCGCCCAGTCGGAACGGAAATCAACCCAACTTTTGGTGGTAAACCAATAGATACTAAAATAGTGTATGCGTTCGTTTTACGTAAAAAAGCAGACAGAAGTTTCGGAAAAAATAAAATTTTATTGTTGACAGAAAAAAAGTCTATGTTTATACTGTGTAACAACGATGGAAATTGAATCTCATACTCTTATCAAGAGCGGCGGAGGGATAGGCCCTATGATGCCCGGCAACCAGTAAGTGACGAACTTGCTAAGGTGCTAATTCCTACAGATTCTTACTTGGATCTGGCAGATAAGGGGAGGAAAACTTGCAACCGCAACCCTCTTCTTAGCTGAAGGGGGTTTTTGTTTTCTACAGAAAAAATCCTCCTCATCTCCGGTACCATCGTAAAAAAGTAACCATTTGGAGGTAGACAATGACAAATTTTAAACCAGAAACATTGCTGTTACATGGTGGCCAAGAGCCAGACCCGGTAACAGGATCTCGCACAGTACCCGTATATCGCTCAACAGCTTTCGTTTTTAAAGACACAGCTCATGCGCAACGTCTTTTTGCTTTAGAGGAAGCGGGCAATATTTACACACGTATTACAAACCCAACTGTAGATGTTTTTGAAAAACGCGTCGCTTTATTAGAAGGCGGTACAGCAGCGGTAGCACTTTCATCTGGTGCAGCAGCTATTGCATTTTCAATTTTAAACCTTGCTGGGGCAGGGGATGAAATTGTTGCAGGTAGCTCTTTATACGGAGGTACTTATAATTTATTGGCAAACACACTACCAAACTACGGTATTAAAACAATTTTTGTAGACGAAACAAATCCAGAAAATTTCAAAGCAGCTATTACGGATAAAACAAAAGCGGTGTTCGCTGAAATTTACGGTAACCCAAGTTTAAAAGTGCTAGACATTGAGGCAGTAGCGAATATAGCACATGAAAACGGCTTGCCATTAATTATTGATAGCACATTTGCTTCACCTTATGGCTCAACACCAATTGACTTCGGTGCCGATATCGTCGTTCATTCCGCAACAAAATGGATTGGAGGCCATGGTACAACTTTAGGCGGCGTTGTCGTAGACGCAGGGAAGTTTGATTGGACTCGTGGACGTTTCCCAGGCTTTACTGAACCAGATGCTTCTTATCATGGTTTGCGTTATGGTATTGACACAGCAGCGGCTGCATTTGCCACAAAACTGCGAGTGCAATTACTACGCGACTTCGGTCCAACATTAAGTCCAGATGCAGCATTTAATTTATTACAAGGTTTAGAAACGCTTCATTTGCGTATTCCTAAACACAATGAAAATGCGTTAGCGGTAGCTGAATATTTACGAAACCACCCATCTGTGGAATATGTAAATTACAATGGCTTAGAAGATTTCCCTACTCATGATTTAGCAAAAAAATATTTGAGAAATGGCTTCGGTTCAGTGCTTACATTTGGTATTAAAGGTGGACGTGAAGCAGGGCGTAAATTAATCGATAGTGTGAAATTATTCTCGCACGTAGCAAATGTAGGGGATGCTAAATCATTAATTATCCATCCAGCATCTACTACACATCAGCAACTATCAGCTGAGGAGTTAATCCAAACTGGCGTAACCGAGTCGCTCATTCGCTTATCCATCGGTTTAGAGGCAGTGGAAGACATTATTGCAGATTTAGAACAAGCTATTGAACAAGTAACAGCTTCACAGCAAAAAGTAGAAGCTTAATAAATAAAATTAAAGAAATTTCCGTTCGACATAAATAGAAATCTAATCGGTTATGACTACTCCCGAAAAAAGTCGGCACGAGAAGTAGACAGGGGATCTATGCTTGCTTGGAGAAGCGCCTTGCATATACGCAATATGTCCGTTAATGTTGCGCACCAGTACTTGAGTACAAACTCTTTTCAGGAAGAAAAGGTAAGGTACTTTAATCCAAATATTCTAGAACTCCACTGCTTTAGCGGTAGGAGTAGTTAGATTGGCTAATGTTGTAGCGTTTACGTATTTTCTCATTCGATAGGCCTCATTTGGTAATGCGTAAAACGTTGCTGCATCAACCGCTCGCCCCATTTGGTGAGTTATTTGAAGTTTTTTATAAATAATACCTAGTATCTTTATAAGTATTATTGACTTGCTTAAATCCTTGTTATATACTAGGATTTAAGTTCAGTGTTCGAAAGGGTAGTACCAACCTAGAACCAATTTAGTTTTCATAAGTGCTCCCCCACTTTTGAATATATATGAAGAAGAGTAGTTGCACAGCCAGCAGCTACTCTTATCTAAAAACTGATGATAAAGGAGTGTTTTAAATGGGAAATGTTTATAGTGCGCAAAACATTGCATCTTATCTTATTTATGAGTTAAATGAAGGTCATGTGTTTGTGAACAACATGTCCATACAAAACATACTTGCGTCAGTTGAGAGTAATTGGCAACAGACCTTTGGACATTCTGCTTTTAAAGAAGTCGTTTATGCCAAAGAGGAAAACTATACAGTAAAAGAAGTTTTCGAAGCTTATGAGAGCTATGGAGCAAGTCATATTTCTCTACCTGCGACAGAGTATTACTTGAAATACGGTACATTCCAATTAGTTGAACGTACGTATGCAATACCAAATTTTACGCAAGAGGAAATAAGACTGGTGCAACAAGCTTTAACACAATATCGTTATAAATTACTAGCCAAAGCTAGTTAATTATCCCTCATATAATTGGGCTCATTCTCTGCTGCTACAGGGAATGAGTTTTTTAATTAGATCAGGAAGAGAGACTAGCATAATTGAAAAATTTTTTAATCAATATATTTCAAAAGAACAATTTTTATAAATGTCTTTACATACATATATATAATAGAAGAAAGGCATTCATTTTGGCTCATCGGACGCCCCCATGAAGCTCTGCTCTGCGCGACAGCGAAACGACAGCAATCTGCGCGAAAGCGAAGCGACAGCAACAATGTTTTATCTGTGCGAAAGCGAAGCGTCAGCGGCAATGTTTTATCTGTGCGAAAGCGAAGCGACAGCAACAAAGCGCCCAGTCGGAACGGAAATCAACTACACGCTATGGTGATGATCCTTATTTTTTTATAAAGAATCGTCAATATTTGTTCAATTATTATAGATCCAAGCGAAAAATCATATAATAAAAGGGATGAAAACGATTTCTTCTGCACGTCTAGGAGAAACAAATGTCCATCCTAGAAAGATTTTTCTTGTGCAATGTATGTATTTGCGTTACAATTTTCTTTAAGTTAAATTTTGAATTATTTGAATTTGTATGTATTTTACAGCTTTTTATCTTCTTTAGGCGAATATTTTTATGATGAGGGCGAAATGCCATGACTAAATATCTGTCTGAAAACGAAGTGTTAGAAATACAGTAAGCTGCAAGTTTGCGAACAATTCAAAATCTGTGCGAATTAAGCTGAGGCGTAATAAAATTTAATGAAACTGCGGAATGTAAGTTGGAGGGAATATAGGAATGGCAACTATAAAGGCAGCTATATTAGGATTTGGAACGGTAGGTCAAGGAATTTACCATATATTAAACGAAAAGCGTGAAGAGCTTAAAAATAAATTAGGAATTGAGCTAGAGGTAGCAAAAATATTAGTTACAGACGCTAGCCGCGAACGTGTACCAGGCACAGCGCATTTAATGACAACTAGTATGGATGAAGTCTTAGCAGAACCGGGTCTGCAGGTTGTTTTTGAAGCAATCGTAAATGAGGAGCCAGCATTTACTTACTTAAAGCGTGCTGTTGAGCATAAATGCCATGTTATCACAGCTAATAAAGTAATGTTTGCAAAGCGGGGCTTAGAGCTGCAGGATCTTGCAAAAGTAAATGGTGTTTTTGTAGGATTTGAGGCAACAACTGCTGGTGGTGTACCTGTTATTAAAACGATGAAAAATATTTTGCTTGTCAATGATGTTAGTCGTATTCAGGGTGTTTTAAATGGTACATCTAACTATATTTTAACGAAAATGCGTTCACAGGGCTGGTCGTTCGAAACAGCTTTAAAAGAGGCGCAAAATTTAGGTTATGCAGAGGCAGATCCATTTAATGATATATCAGGTCAGGATGCCTTTAAAAAATTAATGATTTTAAGTGCATTGGCATTTGGTGAGCAACCAGATTGGGCTGACGTAGAAGTAATCGGCATTGATAACATTTCGGCAGAGCAAGTGCAAGAAGCATGTGAAAAAGGCCTGCGTTATCGCCACGTTGCAGAGGTTGAGAAGCTAGCTGATGGAAAAGTGCTCGCAAAGGTTGGTCCACAATTAGTTGATAAAGAACATCCACTTTACCCCGTTGATGACGTGAATAATGCTGTGGCATTGGATACAAATTATATTGGTACATTAACGTTAATTGGACCTGGAGCAGGTATGTATCCAACAGCTAGTGTGATGGTTGAGGATTATGCGGAAATTATCGGTAAGCGAGCTGGGTTTGTTGTAACAATATAATAGATGGAATTGATACCTAAACAATTAAAAATGCCTATCATTCAGCAATGTTCAATTGTTTGAATGATAGGCATTTTTTAATCCTCATCTTTAACATCAATATCCTCTGGAATCGGTGTATTACGCCAAATTTCGATCTCCTCTTTAATACGATCTAACTGCTCAAAATAAGTGCTGAACTGCCCGCTATTAATCAATATTTGATCTCCATCGTACACTGAGCGGATGCGTCCCTCATAAACTAGGCGCAGTACTTGATCCTCTGGCATACTAAGCTCAATGGCTGTTTCTTCAATTGTTTTATACATAATTTTCGCTCCTTTTGTTGTTTTTATTATAACGTCCCTTGAAAAGAAAGCATACTGTGGCTAATGAAAGAAAAATAAAAATGGTAATTGTTTGGTTTTGGATAAATCTGTATTATTAATGTTAATGAGTGGAAAAGGTCAAGGAGGTAATAAATGATGTATCCATTTTTCGTACTTCTAGCGGCTATATTATGGGGCATGACAGGAACTGCACAAACATTTTTAGATGCAGGAGTATCTCCGCTAGCAGTAGCAACAATTCGTTCTGCAATTGGTGGCGGACTATTATTAGCTATTACTATTTTTCTGCGTAAAATTAACTTTCTTAAATGGTCGTGGAAATGGACAATTTTAGCTGCCGCGAGCATTGCATTATTCCAAGGTCTTTTTTTCTCATCAATACGTCTAACAGGTGTAGCTATTGGAACAGTTGCAACGATTGGTAGTGCCCCTGTGTTTTCTGGCGTTTTAGAATGGGTACTATGGAAAACACGGCCGACAAAGGTGTGGGGAATAGCAACGGTAATGGCAATTCTCGGCTGTATTTTATTATTAGTTAATAATGGGGATAAGGCTGTGCATATGGGAGGTATTGGACTAGCCCTTTGTGCAGGTCTCTCCTTTGCATTGTACACAAATATTAGTAAAAAGCTTATGACGCAAGAGGGGGCATTACCTGCAGTAGCGATGACGTTTTCAATTTGTGCGTTATTTTTACTTCCATTCTCGATAAATGGAGGCTTTAACTGGTTAGCTGTCCCACATAATCTATGGACGATGCTTTTCATGGGGATTATGTGTACAAGCATTGCCTATTTATTGTTTTTAAATGGCCTTCAGAAAATTAGTTCATCGACGGCCGTTACACTATCCCTAGCAGAGCCTTTGACTGCAGCGATGCTAGGTGTATTTTTAGTTGGCGAATATTTAAGTATGACTTCATGGATAGGCGTTGCAATGTTATTAGGCGGTATTGTTGTACTGACATTAGGGGGAAGAAAAAAGATTTGAGAACAAGTCATACAAGACAATCTTTTTATGTAAAATCTTTAACTTCTTTCAGCAAATGTCTTTTGTAGCGCAAGCGAAGCGGCTCATCAGAAGCCCCCAGGAAGCTTTGCTCTGTGCGAAAGCGAAGCGACAGCAACAATTGTTTTATCTGTGCGAAAGCGAAGCGACAGCAACAATGTTTTATCTGTGCGAAAGCGAAGCGACAGCAACAATTGTTTTATCTGTGCGAAAGCGAAGCGACAGCAACAATGTTTTATCTGTGCGAAAGCGAAGCGACAGCAACAATGTTTTATCTGTGCGAAAGCGAAGCGACAGCAACAATGTTTTATCTGTGCGAAAGCGAAGCGACAGCAACAATGTTTTATCTGTGCGAAAGCGAAGCGACAGCAACAATTGTTTTATCTGTGCGAAAACGAAGCGACAGCAACAGCAACAACAATGTTTTATCTGCGCGAAAGCGAAGCGTCAGCGGCAAATGTTTTCTGTAGCGAAAGCAAAGCGCCCGGCCGGAACGGAAATCACCCCACGTTATGAGTCACATTAAAACCTTAAGAAATTCTTCATTTTTATAATAGCTGGTTTTTAAGATTTACAAGATACACTATTAATTGAGAGCGAGGTGTATATCATGACGAAACTAACAGTTCTTGTAACAGACGATGATCAAGATATTCGTGATGGTATTGAAATCTATTTAAAAAATGAAGGCTACAATGTCATTAAAGCTGCTGACGGCTTAGAGGCAATTGAAAAGCTAGAAAACAATGAAGTACATTTAATTATTTTAGATATTATGATGCCAAATATGGATGGAATTACAGCGACATTTAAGATTAGAGAAGAGCGCAATATTCCAATTATTATGCTAAGCGCGAAGGCGGAGGATGGCGACAAAATTCATGGATTGTCTGTAGGTGCAGATGATTACGTCACAAAGCCTTTTCATCCATTAGAGTTGTTGGCTCGGGTAAAATCACAGCTACGACGTTATGTACAGCTTGGGACATACAATGATGAAGCGGCAAAGGTGGAAATTGACGGACTTGTATTAGATGAGGACGCAAAGGAAGTCATTTTAGAAGGGGAGCCTGTTCGATTAACACCAATAGAATATAAAATTACGGAATTATTAATGAAAAACGCAGGGCGTGTATTTTCGATAAGAGAGATTTATGAGCGTGTATGGAATGAGGAAGCTTACAATGCAGAAAATATTGTGGCTGTACACATTCGAAAAATACGTGAAAAAATCGAAGCAGATCCGAAAAATCCACGCTATTTAAAGGTGGTGTGGGGCGTTGGCTATAAAATGGAAAAATAAAATAGAGCAGTATGTTACAATTGCAGGGTTTGTAGCAGGGGTTATTGGATTAATTTATTTTGGCGTATATGCGTATCAGATAGTAACTGCCCGCTCTTCAGAGATGCTACAATTGCTCGAGAGAATTTTTTAGAGGGGAGTTAAAAGGATGTTGAAAAATTGGAAATCTCTTCTCGCTCTTATATGTTTAATCTGGGTAATTTTCGGTATATTTACGTTCTCTAATGTCGGGTACAAATATATTGGAAAGTCCTATTTTCATTCTGAAAGTTTCCAGCATGAAATAGATAATTTTCAGTCAGAGTTAGGACCATTAGTGTTAAATTTACCAACTGCTGAGGATTTAAAAAGTAAAATCGTGGTTACACAAAGTGAAATTGAAGAACATCGTAATCGCTATGGAACATTAGGGCAACAGATAGAAAATATTAAAGCTCAATACGAGGAGCGCATTCAAGAAGCTGCTAATGTAAATGCAACGGATTTAAAAACAAAGCTTGAGAAAGAGCGAGATACAACAATTAAAGATATTACGGCGAATTTTGAGGATGATGAGCATGTCCATAAAAAAATTCTTGCTCAAAAGGAAGCGCTTGTTGATCAATATATAAAGAAAGCGCAAGATGAAGCAAAGAGCTTTGTGAAAAATAATAATTATTGGTCTTATGAATTAAAGAACACGGAAACAGGCGAAACATATCGTTCAGGTAATATTACGGATAGAAGTGCGTTCGTAATAAATTATACGGGGCAACAACCGTTAACTACTTGGAATATCAGTGAGAATTTAAGCCCAATTTTTTATCAAACTGATATTCACGTAGATACAGAAAATTTCAGAGAAACAACTGATTACACGGGCACCATAACAATCTCAAAAAATTCAGCACAAGCAGTGTACATCATGGAAGGCTATGACCATTTTACACGTAATCAATACATTTACTTTTTTATATGGTTAACGAGTATTATAGCGGCTATTGTTGCGTGGAAAGGGCGTAAAGAAGTGCTGCAAATGGTACAAGGTATAAAAGAAAAAGAAGCACTTGCAAAGATGAAAATTGATTTCCAGCTTGTTTTATTGTTGGTAATCGGATGTATGTATTTGTTAACTATGGAAATTTCTCACGAAGCAATTGAATTTTTTTACCAAGGTAATTATGTGAGCTTTTTAATGGATTTACTAGTAAAAGCAGGTGCACTATTAATTATTGCTATTCTGTTCTTTGTACAGCTAATTTGGCTGTATGATCGAGTGAATACTGTAAAAAAACTAGAAGAGAATTTAAAAGCTAGCTATTTATGGTCACTAGGTGAATCAATTACAGATTTATTTTTAAATCGTTCCATTGGATTGCATTCTATAGTGATGATTGGAGCAGCATTTTTCGGTGGTGGAAGTCTTGTTGCTTCCATGTTACGAGGTGGTGGATTCCCTGTTCTAGTATTGGGCATCTGTACACTTATCGGTATACCAGCCATGATTCTCTTCCTTTCTAGAATGGGCTATTTAAACCGAATTATGAAGGATACAAAAGACATGGCCGAGGGACGTTTAAATCGTGATGTTAAAGTAATGGGCAAATCACCACTTGCAGAGCATGCAGAAAATCTTAATCATTTAAGGGAGGGCGTACGCACGTCCATGCATGAGCAGGCAAAAAGTGAACGTTTAAAAACAGAGCTTATTACGAATGTTAGTCATGATTTACGCACACCGTTAACGTCCATTATTACGTATACAGATTTACTGAAAAATCCTGATATTACGGAAGAAGAGCGTAAGCAATACATTCATATCCTTGATAAAAAATCAGAGCGCTTAAAATTACTGATTGAGGATCTTTTTGAAGTGTCTAAAATGGCGAGTGGTAATATGGAGCTTCATCGTACTCGAGTAGACTTATCTCAGCTTGTACAGCAGGCGGTAGGGGAGCATGAGGAAGATTTAGCACAGGCACGTTTAGATTTACGTATGACAAAACCAGATGAGCCAATCTATGCGTATGTGGATGGTCAAAAATGGTGGAGACTGATTGATAATTTAATTGTCAATGTATTGAAATATGCATTAGAAGGCACACGTGTTTATGTTACATTAAAGCGTACTTCTGAGGGCGATGCGGAATTCACCGTGAAGAATGTCGCAAAATATGAAATTAGCGAGAATGCCGATGAGTTATTTGAACGCTTTAAGCGAGCGGATGCTTCGCGCCATACAGAGGGCTCAGGGCTCGGCTTAGCCATCGCACAATCCATTGTAGATTTGCATGGTGCTCGTATGAGTATAGAGGTAGATGGAGATTTATTTAAAGTAATCGTTCGAATTCCAGCAGCATAGACAAAAACAGCGGCAAACATTCTGCCGCTGTTTTCTTTGCTTTGAAAACAAAATGCGTGAGGAAACCCTTGTGAATGTTGTGAATTTCTATCCGTCACTTCGGCTCTTCATTCCGTTGTTTAGGCTCTTCATTCCGTTGTTTAGGTTCTTTTATCCGTCGCCTTGGACCCTCATTCCGTCGCTTCGGCTTCAATCCGTCGTCTTGGACCTTCATTCC
The DNA here is from genome assembly GCF_016638705.1 of Lysinibacillus agricola. GTDB lineage: Bacteria > Bacillota > Bacilli > Bacillales_A > Planococcaceae > Lysinibacillus > Lysinibacillus agricola. The sequence goes on from NZ_CP067341.1 coordinate 442,976, forward strand.
GTCGCTTCGGCTTCTATCCGTCGTCTCGGACCCTTATTCCGTCGCTTCGGCTCTTCAATCCGTCACCGCGGCTCTTCATTCGGTCGCTTCGGTTCTTCAATCCGTCATCTCGGACCTTCAATCCGTCGCTTCGGTTCTTCAATCCGTCGTCTTGGACCTTCAATCCGTCGCTTCGGCTTCAATCCGTCACCGCGGCTCTTCAATCCGTCGCTTCGGCTTCAATCCGTCGTCTCGGACTCTTATTCCGTCGCTTCGGCTCTTCAATCCGTCGCCTTGGACCCTCAATCCGTCGCTTCGGCTTCAATCCGTCGTCTCGGACCCTTATTCCGTCGCTTCGGCTCTTCAATCCGTCGTCTCGGACCTTCAATCCGTCGCTTCGGCTTCAATCCGTCGTCTCGGATCCTTATTCCGTCGCTTCGGCTTCAATCCGTCATCTCGGACCTTCAATCCGTCGCTTCGGCTCTTCAATCCGTCGCTTAGGTTCTTCTATCCGTCGCTTCGGTTCTTCAATCCGTCGTCTTGGACCTTCAATCCGTCGCTTCGGTTCTTTTATCCGTCGTCTTGGACCTTCTATCCGTCGCTTCGGCTTCAATCCGTCGTCTCGGACCCTTATTCCGTCGCTTCGGCTCTTCAATCCGTCATCTCGGACCCTCATTCCGTCGCTTCGGCTTCAATCCGTCGTCTTGGACCTTCAATCCGTCGCTTCGGCTTCAATCCGTCACCGCGGCTCTTCATTCCGTCGCTTAGGTTCTTCAATCCGTCGTCTCGGACCTTCAATCCGTCGCTTCGGCTTCAATCCGTCACCGCGGCTCTTCATTCCGTCGCTTAGGTTCTTCAATCCGTCGTCTCGGACCTTCAATCCGTCGCTTAGGCTTCAATCCGTCACCGCGGCTCTTCATTCCGTCGCTTCGGCTCTTCAATCCGTCGTCTCGGACCTTCAATCCGTCGCTTCGGCTTCAATCCGTCGTTTCGGACCCTTATTCCGTCGCTTCGGTTCTTCAATCCGTCGTCTCGGACCTTCAATCCGTCGCTTCGGCTTCAATCCGTCATCTCGGACCTTCAATCCGTCGCTTCGGCTTCAATCCGTCACCGCGGCTCTTCATTCCGTCGCTTAGGTTCTTCAATCCGTCGCTTCGGCTTCAATCCGTCGTCTCGGGCCCTTATTCCGTCGCTTCGGCTCTTCAATCCGTCGCTTAGGTTCTTCAATCCGTCGTCTTGGACCTTCAATCCGTCGCCTCGGGCCCTTATTCCGTCGCTTTGGCTCTTCAATCCGTCGCTTAGGTTCTTCAATCCGTCGTCTTGGACCTTCAATCCGTCGTCTCGGGCCCTTATTCCGTCGCTTCGGCTCTTCAATCCGTCGCCTTGGACCCTGATTCCGTCGCTTCGGCTTCAATCCGTCACCGCGGCTCTTCAATCCGTCGCTTCGGTTCTTCTATCCGTCATCTCGGACCTTGATTCCGTCGTCTCGGACCCTGATTCCGTCGCTTAGACTCTTCAATCCGTCATCTCGACCCTCGTTTTGCCAAAAAGCCATACTTTATTTAATATCACACATTAATTTCATTACATAATAGATTTTCTTAGTTATAAGCCTAAATTCTTAGCAATAATTACTTTCATAACTTCGTTGGTACCTGCATAAATGGACATGACAGGAATGTCTCGATATCTTCTAGCAATCTTGTATTCCTCCATATAACCGTAGCCGCCATGTAACTGCATACACTGGACAGCAAGCTCACGTGCATTTTCTGTTATCCAGTATTTTGCCATCGAAACTTTTGTCACAACATCATTTCCTGCGATATGTTCCTCTATTAAAGATTCTAAAAATGATTTGCCGAGTTCAATTTTCGTTGCCATTTCGGCTATTTTAAATTGCGTATTTTGGAAGTCACTTATTGATTTTCCAAAAGCTTCGCGGGATTTTACATAATCTATTGTTAAAGCAAGCATGTCCTCAGCAGCTGTTTGTGCGGCGATGGCTACTGCTAAACGCTCTTGTTGCAGCTTTTCCATCATATAAATAAAGCCTTTACCTTCTTCACCAAGGAGATTCTCTACAGGTACGCGACAATCCTCAAAATATAGCTCGGCAGTGTCCTGCGCGTGCATGCCAACTTTCTCGAGCTTACGACCTTTCGTGAAGCCTGGTGTCCCGTCTTCAATGACAAGGAGGCTAATGCCACGATGTTTTTTTTCTGCTTGAGGATTTGTTTTTACAGCAACGACCGCTAAATTTGTATGAATACCATTTGTAATAAATGTTTTTTGTCCGTTGACGATATAGTGATCGCCATCACGAATAGCAGTTGTTTGGATGTTTGCCAAATCTGAACCTGTACCTGGCTCTGTCATAGCAATGGCTGTAATATTTTCACCTGTAACACACTTCGGTAGCCAGCGTGATTTTTGCTCATTGGAGCCGAATGCTTCAATATAGGGCACGACAATGTCATTATGCAAGCCAACGCCAATAAGACTCGAACCTACACGCTCTAGCTCCTCTTGAATAATAACGCCAAAGCTAAAATCTAACTCGAGACCCCCATATTGTTCTTCTACTTGAGGACATAGATAGCCCATTTCCCCAAGCTTACGCCAAAACCCAAGTGGAATAAGATGATCTTTCTCCCATTGAGAATAGTGCGGCTCGGCTTCATCTGCTAAAAACTTACGTAAGGTTTTACGAAATAACTCATGCTCTGTTGATTCGAACTTATATCTTGTCATTTGAACAACACCCCTTTTTTTCCCTCGTACATGCGTAAATTTTCTCTTGCAATCATAATGTTACCGAAATATTCAGAGAAATCAAAGCATATTATTCTTAGATTTTTTACATAATCTTATAATTAGATAGAATTGTAAGAGGGGATCTTACATAACATAGGTTTGATTTCATAGGAGCTTTCCTGGGGCATCCGATGAGCGCTACAGGGTCTCATCTGTAATCCCAGAGGAGTAAATCAGCTTCCAGTGTGGCTGGTGTAAACGACTTCGTGTAATAGCCTAGATTACGATATTATCAGTTTCCTAATTAGATTGTCATGTAAATCATACGATTGAATAATCAGGAATATGTACACTTGATATAAGAAGCCAATTTGTTGTCCTTTTCCACTTGCTTTCTATAAGAAGAATATTCAAAGTACTTAGTGTAAATATGAATGTTAAGTATAATGCTATAATCGACTAAACTATAGGAAAGTAGGGGACTGAAATGCCTAAAGTAATTGGAGGAATTCTTTTAATAAGTATATATAGTGCAATAACTTTTTACTTAGGGTGGGGATTAAGACAGTGGCTTGTGGCGATGGGCTGGTTCCGTTATCCAATTTTATATTGGTTAGTGCTGTATATCATTGCGTTTAGTATTATTATTAGTAGATTGCATGAGTCCTTACGAATGTTTTCAATAATCCATAATTATTGGATGTTTATTTTTGAATACGGATTATTGCTTTGCTTGACAGCAAACTTGGTTATTTGGCTAAGTCCCTTTAAAAATGTACAGATAATTGGTAGTATAGCAATTGCTATGTTGTTTGTACTAAGTATTGTCGGCACCTATTTAGCGTATTCTCCTGTTGTCCGTCATTTAGAAATAACGATGGATAAAAAGAGTAGTGAGCTAGAGTCGATGAAAGTTGTAGTTGCATCAGATTTTCATTTAGGTGTTCTATCACATAAAAAACATTTACAGCGCTTTGTTACTTTATCGAATGAAGCAAAGCCGGATATCGTCTTTCTAGTTGGAGATATTGTGGATGACGATCCCAAATGGTTTGTTAAAGAGGGAATGGCAGATGTGATGAAGCAATTAACATCTACATACGGAGTGTATGGTGTACTGGGCAATCACGAGTATTATGGCAAGAAAATTCCTGAGTTTGTTGAAGAGATGGAAAATGCTAATGTGAAAATTTTGCGTGATGAAACTATTAGAATCGACGATGCGTTAATATTAACGGGTCAAGAGGATATTACAAACAAGAATAGAAAGCAACTAGATGCATTGAAGTCAACAGATGACTTGCCTTGGATTGTCATGAATCATACCCCAAATGATTTAATTACGCCTGCAGAAATGGGTGTAGACTTCCATATGTCAGGTCATACGCATAAAGGCCAATTATGGCCAAACCAATATATTACGGCTCGTGTATTTGAGCTTGATCATGGTTATAAGATGAAGGAGCAAATGCATACACTTGTTTCATCAGGCTTTGGCTTTTGGGGTCCTCCTATGCGAATAGGTAGCCGTTCTGAATTATGGGTAGTGGATATAAACTTCCGTTAGTTGGGGAATATGGCAGTTGGAGTAAGATGAATGATTCAGCTAGCTTGGCAGACAACTACTGTTGAAAAGTTGTAATTATAGTAATAAAGGTTGGGGTGACATTTGTTAAAACCGTATGCCATTAAGTTGATTGGAGTTGAAGCGAAGCGGGTAGAGGAACGAAGGCTAAAAGCAGCACGTCCTGTGATAACGCCTTCGTGACCAACCTCGTGTTGGCCCGACGCCCCCAGGAAAGCGCCAGCCGGAACTGAAATCAACCCTACGTTATGGTGATGAGGCCGTCTATTCATAACTAAATGCTATAGCCATTGTATATGAAAAAGAGTATTTTATAATATGTGGATATTTAATTAATAAAAGGTAAGGTGACAACGTGGATATCATAGAATTATTAAAGGCACTTATATTAGGCTTTGTCGAAGGAATGACAGAGTTTGCGCCAGTGTCGTCGACAGGTCATATGATTATTGTCGACGATATGTGGCTAAAGACAGAGGAGTTTTTAGGGAAGTATCCTGCCAATACATTTAAAATCGTTGTACAGCTAGGCTCCATTTTAGCCGTAGTCGTTGTTATGTGGAAACGAATGTTAAATTTAGTTGGACTCTATAAAATTGATGGCCAAACGACATCGGTGAAAGGTCACTTCAATTTAGTGCATGTTATTGTAGGTATGTTGCCAGCAGTTATATTAGGTTTTGCATTTAAAGATTTTATCGATGATCATCTATTTAAAGTGGAGCATGTTATTTATGCTTTAGTAGCTGGGGCACTTTTAATGATTGCTGCAGATAAATTAGCACCGAAAAGACCAAAAGTGGATTCTCTAGATAAAATTTCTTATGGTTTAGCATTTAAAGTAGGTTTAGTGCAATGCTTATCACTTTGGCCAGGGTTCTCCCGTTCAGGTGCAACAATATCTGGTGGTGTACTATTCGGTATGAGTCACCGTGTAGCGGCAGATTTTACTTTCATTATGGCGGTACCAATTATGGCAGGTGCTAGTCTAGTATCTGTACTGAAAAACTGGGATACGCTATCTATGGATTATTTTGGCTTCTATGTAGTGGGCTTCATTAGTTCATTTATCTTTGCATTACTTTCTATTAAATTCTTCTTAGCACTTATTTCAAAAGTGAAATTAATGCCATTTGCTGTTTATCGTTTAGTACTAGCTGCTGTACTAGCGGTTATTATCTTTATGTAAATAAGAAAGTCACTCTTCTGTTAAAGAATGGGTGGCTTTTTTAGTTTGAAATTTGATATTTTATATTTATTTTAGTATTTTCATCTTGTTTTGAAATGAATTGAATAGTTATAAAGTATTATATTGAAATGGTGTATATCAATACTTATTGTAAAAATAGATATTATTTACCTATATATATTGTTATTTTGATTGAATAAAACGTATAATTGATTCATAGATTTTGTTGTTTTTAGATAATAATTTAGTCATAGTACGGCACAGTGGGGTGGATAAATTGTTTCAAATTGGAAATAGGGCTAAGAAAAACACAATTGAAATTAGTGATGATTCAAGCATAGGGGTTATTATTCAAGATCAGGAACGTTTACTACAGTTAAATCTAGTAAATTTAACTAGACAAGATTTGCAGTTAATTAAAAGTTTAAAACCATATATTGAACAAAATGTCTTAGAGGCAGTAACAGCATTCTATCATGCAATTGAAAGTGTGCCAGCTTTACGTGAGGTTATTCAAAAGCATAGCTCCAGCGAACGTTTACGCCAAACATTACGCCATCATATTATAGAAATGTTTGAAGGGCGTATAGACGAAGCATTCTTGGAGAAGAGAAGACGTGTGGCGAAAATGCATGTGAAGATTAACTTGTACCCTAAGTGGTATTTAGCAGCCTTTCAAAATCTTGAAAATTTTTTAAGAAAGATAGTTTATAAGCTTCATCTATCAAGAGATGATGAAGAGAAATTTTGTGATGCCATTAGTAAGATTTGTAATTTCGAGCAACAAATTGTTTTAGAGGAATATGATAATTATGCGAATACATTAATTGAGAAGCAGCGGGATAGTGTTCGAGCTCACGTTAAGGAAGTAATAGGTGGAATATCTACGCAGCTAGAGACTCAATCTCATAGTACGAATGAAACAGTGACTGAGCTTGTTTTTAGCGCCAAGGAAGTTAATGAATACTTGAAGGAAAGTATCGATGAAGCAAAAACAATGCAAAAGGTATCGTCTGATGGTTATTCTAAAATAATGTCAATTAGCGAGCAAACAGGGAAAATTCATCATCAGACAGTTGAAATGTCGGATATGGTGGAGCAATTAGATCACTCTTCCTCTAAAATTAATGCTGTGGTTGAAATTGTGAAAAGTATTTCTGGTCAAACAAATTTACTTGCGTTAAACTCAGCCATTGAAGCTGCGCGGGCAGGAGAGCATGGAAAAGGCTTTGCTGTCGTGGCGAGTGAAGTCCGTAAGCTTGCAGATCAGACGAAAAATTCGGTAGAACAAATCGCGAATCTCATAACTATGTCTAATGGAATTACGAACCAAGTTGTCCAAGCGATTCATGAAATCCAAGAACTAGTGAACAATAGTATTGAGCAAAATGCAGAATCTTTAAAAGCATTCGATGCAATATCTGGCTCAGTGAACGGTTCTATCTCAAACTTCCAAAACGTTGGACGACAAATAACAGAATTGGCAGATATGATCGAATCAATTGGAGAATCTTCAGAGGAGTTAAAACAAGTTGCAAATCGTTTAGATACAACAATCAGAGATTTTTAACGACTATGCATAAAGCCTATGCATAGTTTTTTTGCTTAGTTGGGATAGCATAGACGTATACCATGAGGATAAGTTGGTGATGAGCCAGTTTTTAGGACAAAATCGTTTATTTGGAGGATAAAACAACAAATAGACGGATGAAGTTTGTAGAGCGATTAAAAGGAATAGCTACCACACAAGTAAAGATAAGAAATCCCTAGAAAATGCGCGTTCTAAGTGTTACGCTATAGGCGAATTGAATAGAGGGGTGTTCGGAATATGAAAAAGAAATTATTTATTACACGTAAGTTCCCAACGCATATAGTTGAGCCGTTGAAAGAGTATTATGATATCGAACAATGGGAGGAAGAGGAAATTGTTATACCAAGGGAAAAGCTATTGGCAGCTGTGGCGGATTGTGAAGTATTATGGGTAACGATTGCTGATCAAGTAGATGAAGAGTTACTATTACACGCACCCAATTTAAAACTTGTGACAAATTTAGCAGTTGGATTTAATAATATTGATGTCAAAGCCTTGCGTCAGCGCGGTATTATGGCGACAAATACTCCAGGAGTTTTAACAAATACGACTGCTGATTTAGTATTGGGATTATTGCTTGCGACTGCTCGTAGAATTCCAGAAAGCGAACGATATTTGCGTGATGGTAAATGGAAAAGCTGGTATCCAATGCAATTAGTAGGTAAAGATGTATCCGGAGCTACTATCGGGATTATTGGTATGGGGCGTATTGGGCAGGCTGTTGCAAGACGAGCAAAAGGTTTTGATATGAAAATTTTATATAACAATCGTAGACGTCGCCACGAGGTAGAAGAAATGTATGGCTTTCAATATGAATCGTTAGAGGATCTTTTAAAACAATCGGATTTTGTCGTTATTATGACACCTTATAATAATGATACGATAGGGCTTATAGGAGCAGAGGAACTTGCCTTAATGAAGGACGACGCTGTGTTAATTAACGCATCACGTGGTGGCATTATTGATGAGAATGCACTTTATGACACTTTGAAAAATGGTAAGCTGTGGGCAGCAGGTCTAGATGTATTTGAACATGAACCCATTGCGTTGGATCATCCATTATTGACGCTTCCTAATGTTGTAGCACTTCCGCATATCGGTAGTGCGTCGCTTCAAACTAGAACTGCTATGCTAATGCTAAACGTTAAAGCACTTACCGCATATGGGCAGGACAAGGCTGTAACGAATCGAATAGATTAATGGTGAGGCTAAAAATAGAGGTTGTTTAAACGCAATATCCTCGAAGAATTGCTATAAACTTTTGATATAAAGGTAAAAATCCGAGTAGACTCCTGTTGTTGCTGGCACTTCGCTTTCGCATTTAAGGAGGATTTGCTTCAAATGAAGAAAGGAGCCCATCGTAACTAGATGAGCTCCTTTTATAATGAAAAAATTGGATAGATGGTTGGTCTATTTATTAAACATATCAAATAAACCGCCAATGCCACCTTCACCTTTAGATTGACCGCCACCGCCTTGAGAAATTGGTGCTGCAGCGAAGACGCGGCTTGCTAATCGGCTAAATGGTAAGGATTGAATCCATACTTTACCTGGACCTTTTAAAGTAGCGAAGAAGATACCTTCACCGCCAAACAATGCAGTTTTTACGCCCTTGACCATCTCGATATCATAATCTACATCAGATGTCATAGCAACTAGACAGCCTGTATCAACACGTAATACTTCTCCGGGTGCTAGAGTCTTTTCATGAATAGTGCCACCTGCATGTACAAAAGCCATGCCGTCTCCTTCAAGCTTTTGCATAATGAAGCCTTCACCACCAAAGAAGCCAACACCGATTTTTTTCTGGAATTCAACGCCGATTGAAACTCCTTTTGCAGCAGCTAAAAATGCATCTTTTTGACAAATAATTTTCCCGTTTAATTGACTTAAATCCATTGGAATAATCTTACCAGGGTATGGAGAAGCAAAATACACATGGCGTTTATCTGAACCAACGTTCGTAAATGTCGTCATGAATAAACTTTCACCTGTAATTAGGCGTTTCCCAGCTCCAAATAATTTTCCCATAAGACCACTTTCTAGGCTTCCTCTTGACCCATCACCAAAGATCGTTTCCATATGGATAGCATCATCCATCATCATTAAAGCTCCAGCTTCAGCTACCACAGTTTCTTGAGGATCAAGCTCCACTTGTACGTATTGCATATCATCGCCATATAATTTGTAGTCAATTTCGTGATTATTCATAATAGGATTCCTCCAAAAATAATTTTGTTATTATATACGATTATAAGTTACATTAGTTTCAAAGTGTAATTAATTATTTTAGAAAAAAAGGGAATAAGCTAGTAAATGTCGAATATAAAAAACTAGAATGTGTATTTTTTATTTTCTTAGCTAAAAGTTTTGTGATTGTTTTTCCTATGCTCACAAAGGACTTTCATCCGTGAAGCTACATGGATGTTTAGCTAAAAGAAAATAAAGCCTCTGGCGATTGTCACCGATGTTGTTGAACCAAAAGCATGCTCTGTAGATGGTCATTTATTGAAATTTCGGAATTTTGACACATTTAATTCTATATAGATAGAGTAATAGATGATATTTCTGTCTGAAAGCAATGCGACTGGTAACAATGAAGCAGAGGCATCAAGATACTTCAGGGGGTGTATGTAGTGGAAATCAAAAACTATATCGGCGGTGAGTGGGTAACACATTCGCATTTACAAAGTATAGCAGTGACCAACCCTGCAAATAGGGAGCAGCTAGCTACAATACCGCTTTCTACGGCAAGTGAGGTAGATGGAGCGGTAGCGGTTGCAAAACAAGCACAAAAAAGCTGGGCGTTAGTACCTGCGCCTAAACGTGCGGACTATTTATATGCCATCGGTCAAAAAATGAAAGAAAAGAAGGAACATTTGGCGACCGTTTTAACAAAAGAGATGGGAAAGGTTATTGAAGAAGCAAGAGGTGAAGTACAGGAAGGGATAGATATGGCTTATTATATGGCCGGTGAAGGGCGACGGTTATTTGGGGAGACAACACCGTCTGAGTTGGCCAATAAATTTGCCATGAGTGTACGGGCACCTATTGGCGTTGTAGGTTTAATAACTCCGTGGAATTTCCCTGTAGCTATTGCCACTTGGAAGTCGTTCCCTGCAATTGTTGCTGGCAATACGTTCATTTGGAAGCCATCTAATGAGACGCCGATGATGGCGTATGAAATGGGCAAAATTTTTGAAGAGGTTGGTTTACCAGACGGAGTAGCAAATATTGTCTTTGGTACAGGGCCAACAGTTGGGACAGCATTAATTGGACATCCAGACGTCAAGGTCATTTCATTTACCGGTTCTACATCAACAGGAAGTAAGGTAGCAGAGCTAGGTGGTAAACACCTGAAAAAGGTTTCATTAGAAATGGGTGGAAAAAATGCAGTCATAGTTATGGAAGATGCCGATTTACAGCTAGCTACTGAAGGAATCTTATGGAGTGCATTTGGTACTGCTGGTCAAAGATGTACAGCATGTAGCCGCGTGATCGTGCATAAAGATGTAAGAGAGGAATTAGAAAAACGTCTATTAGACGAAATGCAAAAGCTAACAATTGGGGACGGCCTAGATAAAGGTGTAAAAATCGGACCCGTGATTAATAAAGCTGCATTGGAAAAAATTAATCACTATGTGCAAATAGGCAAACAGGAAGGGGCAACAATATTAGCTGGAGGAAGAATTTTATCTGAGCCTCCTTATGACACAGGGTTTTATTATGAGCCTACGCTATTTACCAACGTTAAGCCTAACATGATTATTGCACAGGAAGAAATTTTTGGCCCGGTCGTTTCTCTAATTGAAGTAGCAAGTTTGGATGAAGCAATCGAAGTAAACAATGGCGTAAAATTTGGCTTATCCAGTTCAATTTTCTCACAAGATGTTAATACGATTTTCCGCGCACAACGAGATTTAGATACAGGTATTGTTTATGTGAATGCCGGCACAACAGGTGCTGAAATCCATTTACCATTTGGTGGCACAAAGGGCACGGGGAATGGTCACCGTGACTCGGGTATAGCTGCCTTGGATGTCTATACAGAATGGAAAAGTATTTATGTAGACTATAGCGGTAAATTACAAAGAGCACAAATCGATACAGAGTAACAGATCAACGAAAGGGGATGTTCTTGATGAAAGTTGTTGTATTAGGTGCAGGTTTAATGGGGAAAGAGGTAGCTCGTGATTTAATAAAAAGTAGCAAAGTAGAGCGTGTATTTTTAGGAGATATTGACGTGAAAATAGCGCAGGATTTTGTGGACTCTTTAAATACAGATAAGGTTGAGGTTGTAGAGCTTCATGCTGAGCGCGATGACTCGTTAATGGAGGTTATCTCAAAAGGCGATGTAGTCGTTAATGCTTTATTCTATTCCTTCAACGAGCGTGTAGCAAGAGCAGCGATTGAGGCTGGTGTACATTCCGTAGATTTAGGTGGTCATATTGGCGGTGTAACGGAAAAAATATTAGATCTCAACGAAGAGGCGACAGCGCAAGGCGTAACAATTATTCCAGACTTAGGTGTTGCACCAGGTATGGTTAATATACTAGCAGGCTATGGTGCATCGAAATTAGATGAGGTAGAATCTATTAAACTTTTTGTAGGCGGTATTCCTACAGAGCCGAAGCCACCTCTTCACTATACACGAGTATTTTCACTAGATGGAGTCTTTGATCATTATACGGAGCCATCAAAGATGATTCAAAAAGGTAAACTTCAAGAAGTTCCATCTTTATCAGGTATTGAACCTATTTATTTCGAAGGTTTTGGTGTGCTTGAGGCATTTTATACATCTGGCGGCATATCGACATTGTATAAGACATTCCCAAATGTCCACACATTAGAATATAAAACAATTCGTTATAAGGGACATGCAGAGAAGTTTAAGCTATTAGCAGATTTAGGGTTCCTAGATGCTAGTAATAAGGTAGAGGTAGAAGATCAGGAGGTTTCTGTGCGTCCAGTTGTTCGTGAGGCACTTAAAAAGAAACTTGAGCTTGGTACAAAACCAGATGCAGTACTGCTGCGTGTTATTGTAGCGGGTGAAAAAGCGCAACAACAAGTGACTTATGAGTACGAAATGGTTGTGCGTAAAGATATGACGATTAATGAAACGGCCATGGCTCGTGCAACAGCAAATACAATTTCTGTCGTTGCTCAAATGATTGGGGAAGATAAAATTACAGAGCGTGGTGTATTCGCACCTGAATCAGTTGTACCGGGCGACATTTATATTGAAGAGATGGCAAAACGTGGCGTTGTCATTAAGGAGACATCTCATAAATCTGCAATGATTGTGAAATGGTAGGTGCTTGGTCATGAATTTCGAATTTACCACTGAGCAGGAAATGCTACGAAAAACAGTACGACAGTTTGTGGATGATGAAATCATTCCGCATATTGCGAAGTGGGATGCTGAGGGTGGCTTTGATCAGAAGATTTGGTCCAGACTTGCTGAGCTTGGCTTAATGGGTGTTTGTGTACCAGAACAATACGGTGGCAGTGGCATGGATTACAATGCGCTTGCCATCGTCTGTGAAGAACTTGAACGTGGAGATACAGCGTTTCGCACAGCTGTTTCAGTTCATACAGGATTGAATAGCATGACCTTAATGCAATGGGGAACAGAGGCTCAAAAACAGCAATATCTTGTTCCGCAGGCGAAAGGGGTTCGAATTGGGGCGTTTGGTTTAACAGAGCCTGGAGCAGGGTCAGATGTAGCCGCAATGTCTACCACCGCTATAAGGGATGGAGATTTTTACGTATTAAATGGGCAGAAAACATGGATTTCTTTATGTGATATAGCTGATCATTTTATCGTTTTTGCTTACACGGATAAATCGAAGAAGCATCATGGCATTAGTGCATTTATCGTAGAGCGTTCTATGGCGGGCTTTACATCGAAGGCCATTAAAGGCAAATACGGTATTCGTGCTGGTAATACAGGGGAGCTCTTTTTTGAAGATCTACGTATACCTGTTGAGAATCGCTTAGGAGAAGAAGGAGAAGGCTTTAAAATTGCAATGTCTGCGCTAGATAATGGTCGTTTTACTGTAGCAGCAGGCGCTGTCGGTCTCATTCAAGCATGTATCGAGGCGAGCGTAAAATACTGTCATGAACGCGAAACATTTGGGAAGCCCATCGGTGAGCATCAGCTAGTTGGTCAAATGATTGCCAACATGGAAGCGGGTTATCAAATGAGTCGTTTGCTTGTATATCGTGTTGGTGAGTTAAAAAACAAAGGTGTGCGCAATACGCGAGAGACATCATTAGCAAAGTGGCAGGCTTGTGATTTTGCCAATAAGGCAGCGGATGATGCTGTACAAATCCATGGAGCATATGGTTATTCAGATGAATATCCAGTCGCTCGTTATTTACGTAACTCGAAAGCGCCCGTTATCTATGAAGGTACGCGTGAGATTCATACAATTATGCAGGCTGACTATGTATTAGGGAAACGTCAAGATAAGTCATTAGCAAAAATGCTACCAAAATGGCCATTTGATGAATAAACGAGAGGGTTTCACTCCCCCTCGTTTTTCTTTTTGTAATATTTCAAAAACTCCTGCGATGAAAATTTCAGAAAAATGTAACTCTTTTGTTCTTTGGTAGTCTAATTAATAAACAACTTTATGAAAGGAAAGAAAAATGATGAAAAACAAGTGGATAGCAATTTTACTCATCACCGTACTAGCTATTTTGCCAGGAATTTTTTCGTTGAAGACGCCCTTAAAAGCGGAGGCACAGGCGGCAACTGCGAGTATGACAACTCATAGCTGGCAAGCATTCTTTACAAAGGCACTAAAGGATAGCAAAATAACGGATGCCCATGTATATGTAACGAATGGCAAAAATCAAAAGGTGACAGCAACAATAACATTGGGAGAAGATAAAAAAACACTAATTGTTAGCGATCTAGCACCTGGTAGCTATAAATTACATGTGAATAAAGAGGCATTTGCACTAAGTGGACCTAAAACCGCATCGCAAGTAATCCCATTTACGGTCATAGAAAAGCTTGAAGCAGTAAAATCAGAAAAAGAGCTACAACAATATTTCAAAGCACTTTTAGCGAATTCAGATAAAGAAATGAGCCATGAAGCAAGCGTAGAAACTGCAAGGAGCGAAGATAAAGCGAGCGCAAACAATGCCTCAACAACAAATAATCAAGTAGAGGGAGTTGAGGAAGGCGATATAGTGGTTGTCAAGGATGGCTTTATTTATGCTGTCAAGAATCAAAGCATTACTGTAGTTGATGCTAGAGATCCGAAAAATTTAAAATTAGCGACAACAATTAAGCTGAAAGAATCACAATATATTTCGAAGCTAGCATTATATGATAATTTATTAATAGCGATTGGGGATGAGTATTTAGAAAAAGTAGGCACAAGCATGTCGACAGCTACGTTGTATGATATTTCAAATCCAAAGAATGCAAAGCTTATACGTGAAGTGGGTCAAGAGGGATATTTGCAGGATATTCGAATTACAGACGACACATTATATTTAATCGGTAATATGTATCCGAATTATTGGATGCTTAGAGATCAAAAAGCGCCAGATTTAAAACCGAAAACATTTGATAGTATAGAAGGTAAAGAATATAAAAGCTTACCTTTAGAGAAAATTTCTATTTTACCAAATACAATGGATGGAACATATAGCTTAATGACAGCAGTGGATTTAAAAAATGGTGCCAAAACAACTGCGAATACTAAGGGATACTTAGGTGGTAGTAGTGGACTTTATATGTCGGAAAATGCACTTTATTTAACAACACCAATTTATGATGGAAATCCAGTGCCTGCTGCTAGTCGCATTATGGATATGATCTGGATGCCAAGAGCAACGGATACACAAGTTTTTAAATGGAATGTTGATGGAACTGCCATGAATTTTGTAGGTACTACGGAAGTAAAAGGAACAGTGTTAAATCAATACTCAATGGATGAGTATGAAGGCAATTTCCGCATCGTTACAACTGAAGGAAATACGAGGGATGAACAAGAAATATCACGTAACCACCTATTTATATTAGATGAAAATTTACAACAGCTTGGTGCAGTAAAAGATTTAGCTCCTGGTGAAAAAGTGTATTCTGCTCGCTTTATGGGTGAAAAAGCATATGTAGTAACATTTAAGCAAGTGGATCCACTGTTTGTGATTGATGTGGCAAATCCGAAAAAGCCAACTGTACTAGGTGAGCTGAAGATTCCAGGCTTTAGCAACTATTTACATCCATTAGACGAAACGCATTTAATTGGCATTGGCTACGATACCGAGCAACGCTATGATGCCTATTCGAAACGTAATTTTACAGTTACAACTAATATGAAAATGTCATTGTTCGATGTTTCAGATTTCAAAAATCCAAAGGAACAATCAACAGTAAAAATCGGAGGCAAGGGCTCATATTCTGATGTTCAATACAATCCTAAAGCGCTATTCCGCAATAAGGAATACAGTTACTTTGGTTTCCCAGTTGTCCTTTATGATGCAGGGAAGGGCGATGAAATTGTCTACAAAGGTCAAGGTGCACAAATCTATGAAATCACTGCAAATAAAGGAATCGTACTAAAAGGAAATATTGTTAATAAAAGCACTGGCGATCAGTATGAAAATTGGGAGCAGCGTGTACAGCGAGTAGTTTATATAGATGACGCTCTTTACACAGTAGCTAGCAACGAAGTGAAGAGCTATCAGCTAAAAGACTTCAAACCACTTGATACATTAACAATCAAATAAGCAAAAAGTCCAATAAACATTGAGTTTATTGGACTTTTTCTTTGGTCAGTTATTTTTGACGATATGGAAGAATTTCTGATACTGTAACGAATTCATAGCCCTGCCCTTGTAAATAAGCAAGCACGGCATCAAGTCCATCTGCAGTTGATTGATGAATATCATGCATTAAGACGATGGCATTATTGTGTAGATTATTTTTGATATTAGGTAGTAACTGTTGAGCATTGCGATGCTTCCAGTCCAATGTATCGATCGTCCATAAGACTACAGGAATTGGAATTTGAGCGTTAATAGTTTCGTTTGTTGCTCCATATGGTGGTCTAAATACAGTTGGAGCTTGATTAATTGCTTTCTCTATCTCCGCAACGGTTGATGTGTATTGCTGCAGTGATTGCTCTTGTGACAGTTTCGTTAATACAGGATGGTTCCATGTATGATTACCTATTTCATGTCCACGTGCAAGTACGTCTCTAGCAATATCAGGGTAATATTGTACACGACTACCAAGCATAAAGAAGGTAGCTTTTGCATGATATTTATCGAGAATATTTAAAATTTGTTCTGTAACCTTTGGATGTGGGCCATCATCAAAAGTTAAGGCAATACGCTTTGTATTTGGGTCACCTGTATTAGTTGGCTTCGTCGGCTTTTCCATGGCAATTTGAAAATCAGAGGCTAACAACGGATTAATAAGTGAAAGGGGAAGCTTCACAATTGGTGGACCAGCTGCTCCACTAGCAATCTCATACTCATCAAAATAGAATTGTAACGAATCATCAACGATAGCAAAGCGATTGAAGTTAGACCACTTCGGTTCAGTTGACGTTATTAGCTCATCCTTTAACTGAAGGTTTTTCTGTAAGTCATTACGTACATGAGTAGCTAATGCCGATAAGTTGTTGTCGTCGTTATTCAACAAAGTTTCAATGGAAATTAATTCACCAGTTTCATTATTAATGAAGAATGTTTTTGTTGAAACCTCGGGATTGGCTCCACCTGTATACAACGTTTTTGTTAGCACAAAGGAATAGTAGTGCTTCTGGTATGGGAAAGTTTCCAAACTAATATTAAGCTCACCCATTGCCTCTTTATCTTTATTTTCTTTCATAGATGACAGATAGTTTTCTTTTGAATCCTTTATGTACTGTAATACAGCATCGTTAAAAGCTTTGTTATCTGTTTCCGGATAGTGAATAGCAAAAGGTGTTCGTTCATCATTAGAAACATCGCTTACAATACGAATACCTGGAAACGCAGAGCTTTCTGTGGATAGTTTGCTCGTTATTGAATCTGAATCTGTCTCTTTTGAGGCACTGATTTTTTGAAACTTAAAGTCATCCTTTGATAGGATAATAAATAAAATAATAGTTGTTAATGTAATGATGAGGCCAATTAATAGGAAATCAATCATTGGGCCGCGTCTTTTTCTGCGTTCCGGCATTTTGATGGATACGCTCCTTCCCTTATTTATTTTTCTATACTTTCTATACAATCAGACGTGTTAGTCATTGAAAAAGTTATACGAATCTACAAAATTTTGCTTTCAATTTATAGAAAACTGATCTTCATGAATAAATAACTCATTTGCTTACACTTTTCAGCATATGAAAGCCAAAGCATTTTTGTTAAAAGTTAAAATTTTCGGTTGAGTTTTTATTTGCAGTTCGATACTATGGGCAAGGAACCTTTTGAAGGAGGTAGATAGCTATAATGGTTTTACGTGAAGTGGATAATGAATTTACGATTGACTGCTTATTGCTTGCGGGACGAATTATGATTGAAAGTGGTGCAGAAACATACCGTGTGGAGGATACAATGCTACGTATGGCACATTCTCAAAATATGCTAGATGCGCAATGTTATACCACACCTACAGGGATCATTTTTTCGTTAGGCAAGACACAGCCAACGAGAATTACATCGATTTCCAACAGGGTAACAGATTTGCAAAAAATAGCCTTGGTAAATTCAGTATCTCGGAGACTCACATCTCACATGATAACATTAGAAGACGCGTATGACGAGTTAAAGTCGATACAAAAAACAAATTATTTTTTACCAACATATATTCAAGTCATATCAGCTGCTCTTGCGAGTGGTTGTTTCCTTATAATGTTTAAGGGGGGATGGTCTGATTTCCTTTTTGCCTGCTTGGCAGGGGGGTTAGGCTTCCTAGTGCTTTTAATGATAAATGACTTAACAAAAGTGAAATTTTTCTCAGAATTTACGGCTTCATTAGTAGTAGGATCGA
Organism: Lysinibacillus agricola; assembly: GCF_016638705.1. Taxonomy (GTDB): domain Bacteria; phylum Bacillota; class Bacilli; order Bacillales_A; family Planococcaceae; genus Lysinibacillus; species Lysinibacillus agricola. Next base: position 461,079 of record NZ_CP067341.1, read on the forward strand.
TTGCTGTCTTTGCAGTGAAATATGGGCATGGTACGGAAATAGATAAAATTGTTATTAGCTCCGTTATGCCACTAGTGCCAGGTATTTTGATCACGAATGCAGTTCGGGATTTAATGGCAGGTCATTTTATGTCGGGGATGGCAAAGGGCGCAGAGGCCTTTTTAACAGCTTTTGCAATCGGTGCAGCTATTGCCGTCACTTTATCGTTTTAGGAGGCAGGCGACATGGACTATATCATACAATTGATTGTTAGCTTTTTTGCGACTGCTGGTATCGCAATTATTTTTAATGTACCTAGAAAAACCTTAATTTATTGTGGTTTTGTTGGGGTAGTAGGCTGGATGATTTATTTCGTCCTAACAGAACAAGGCCTGGATATTGTGAATGCCTCATTTTTTAGCGCATTTGTAATTGCTATTGTTGCACATTTGTATGCTCGACGCTTTAAAATGCCGATGATTATCTTTATTGTTGGCGGTATTATCCCGTTAGTTCCGGGAGGCATGGCTTATAATGCAATGAGAAATGTTGTTGAGGATGATTATATACAAGGGCTACAGTATGGATTAAAGGCATTTTTAATTACAGGTGCAATCGTTATGGGGCTTGTGTTTGCAGAGGTGCTTATACAGCTTATTTTCCGTTCTGTCCGTACTAGTAAGGCGACATTCCAAAAGGTTTACAAGAAATAAGGCGGCTGGGACAAAACTGATTAAAATCTTAAAAAGCGCGAGAAATCAATTTTAGAAACGTTGATTTCTCGCGCTTTTCTGATGTGAATTTTTTTAAGGCGAAAGTGATGGTTAGAAGGCAGAGCGACGAATAGAACAGTCAAAGTCGTGGATAGAACAGCGAAAGCGACGGATAGAACAGCCAAAGTCGTGGATAGAAACGTCAAAGTGCCGGATAGAAAGCAGGGCGACGGATAGAAAGTCAAAGTGACGGATAGAAAGCAGGGCGACGGATAGAACAGTCAAAGTGACGGATAGAAAGCAGGGCGACGGATAGAACAGTCAAAGTGACGGATAGAAAGCAGGGCGACGGATAGAACAGTCAAAGTGACGGATAGTAAGCAGGGCGACGGATAGAACAGTCAAAGTGGCGGATAGAAAAGCGAAAGCGACGGATAGAACAGTCAAAGCGATGGATAGAAAGCAGAGCGACTGATAGAATGATCAAAGTGACGGATAGAACAGCGAAAGCGACGGATAGAACAGTCAAAGTGACGGATAGAACAGCGAAAGCGACGGATGGAAAGATCAAAGTGATGGATAGAAAGCAGAGTGACGGATAGAAAGCAAAGCGACTGATATAAAAGCGAAAGCGACGGATAGAACAGTCAAAGTCGTGGATAAAACGCCTCAAAGCAAAAGATAGAATAAATATGAAAAAGGAGGCTACGTTCTTAAACGTAACCTCTTTCTTTTAAACTATCTAACTATTTAACAAGTAATACTTCAATTTCTTCAGCAGGAATTGGTTTACTAATATAGTAACCTTGAATCGCATCACAGCCATAAGAAATCAAAAGATCTGCTTGTTCAGCCGTTTCGACACCTTCTGCGACAACTTTAAGTTCCATAGATTTTCCGAGTTGCACCATGCCGTTCATGAGCTTTTGGGTCTTCTCAGATTTTAATAAAGAACTTGTAAATGTTTTATCGATTTTTAATGTATCTATTGGTAAAATTTGCATATATCTAAATGAGCCATACCCGGTACCGAAATCATCTAGTATAAAGGAGATGCCTTCATTTTCAAGTTTACGCATTTGCTTGGTAATGAAGGTAGCAGCCTCTGCTTCTAGGGCAAATTTCTCTGTAATTTCGATTTGAATAAGACTTGCAGGACAGCCAGTTTTCGCTAACGTTTCAAGAATGGACTGTGCCATGTTTTTATCACGGAATTCGCGTACAGATGAGTTAATGGATACTTTTAAATCAAGACCAGCTTTTTTCCAGGTTAGTACCTGTTCACAAGCCTTTTCTAACATAAAGGAACCAATATTATTAATAAGACCCGTTTCCTCAGCAATTGGAATGAGCTCATCTGGTGAGACAACGCCTATTACTTCATCTTCCCAACGAACTAATGCTTCTACAGCTGTGATTTTACGTGAATAAACATCAATCTGCGGCTGATAGAGGACTTTTAGATTTTTTTGGTCAAGAGCTTGAAGTAAACGTTTTTCAATTAAAGCTTTTCGATTTAATGCCTTATGTGTTGCTTTTGATAGGGAGACGATTTTATCGCCACCTGCTTCACGAACAGTTGTAATAGTAGCAATTGATGCCTTCATTAGTTGGGAGAATGTAGTTTGATCCTCAGGGTATCGTGTAATTCCACCACTAATAGAAATAGGGACAGCAACACTACTGTTATAAATTGGATGCTGTTGTAAGTAAGACAAGAAGCCTTGGATAAACCATTCACTTAAAGGTGTAATCACGACAAAATCATTTTCGTTAATACGTGCCATTGTGCTATCTTGGAAATACATTTTTATACGATTTGTGAATTCCACTATAAGGCCTTGATCGATTTGCTGATCATGTAACTCTTTTAATGTATAAAATTTATCTATACTTAAGTAGACGAAAGAAAAGTGTCTTTCTTCCTCAATCATGCTGGAAATCACTTTTTCAAGACGATGTGCATTCATGAGACCTGTTTCTGTATCGATATAAGCGATTTTTTCAAGCTGATGTTGTATTGTCTTTGACTTCGTGATATCTTTTTCGATTAAAATAAATTGTTGCTCATTTGTTTCAAGATTGAATGTAGGGATAGCTGTTAGAAGTACCCAATAAGACTGGCCTGTTTTTGTAATCTTTTCAACTTCGCCTTGCCACGTATGGCCACTGTTTAAATTACGCCAGATAGTATTTGTGATTTTTTCACTTACTTCATTGTCAGGGAACAGCTGCCAAAACGTTTTACCGATAACGCGTTTTGGTGTCCATTGACTCGTTTTTAGAAATTCAGCATTACATTCTAAAATAAATCCATCATGATCAAGTGTTACTGTCATAAATGTCGAGTCTAATCCTTGTTTTAAATCTACGAGAGTGCTGCTATTTGAAACAGAATTAATCATTAATTCTGGTAGCATAAACATCATAAGAATGAAACGCTCTCCTTGTTCAGTAAATGGTTTAGCTAGTAGTGCTGTCGTAATTTCTTCATTTGTATATGTGTTCATTTGAATTTGATCTATATACGTGCTTTCATCATTTTGTAAAATTGTTTGAAACGTTTCTAATGAAAGATGTCGTAGTAGATTTTCTTGAATGAATGAAGCAGTATGTCCTTGAATATCAATAGTTGAAAAACCAAATAGTTGTTCAGCAAGTTTTCCCAAAATTATAGCTTGTCCATCTTGATTCATGACAATTGTAGGAAAAGGAAGTGAATTTAAATAATGTTCATCAATCGTAAATGATTTATGCATATGACTCATGATTATTCGATCTCCTTGGGTAATCTATATATACTATTATTATAGTTAATTATCGGGAATTAGTCATTATGAATATATTTGTAAATATTTGATGATGAGAAAAATTAGGACTTTTCTAGTGAAATGCAAGAAAAGATTTGAAGAAAAATAACATTTTTTAGTACGTATATAGGAAACAGGAATTATATGGAACGGTTAAAAGAAATAATATTTATCGTCTTTGGTGCGATGTTATGGGGAGCAATTGGGCAACTGGACCTTTAATGGAGTGGTTACTCAATCATACGCCATTGACAGTTTCCTTTATGTTAACAATTCGTTTATCGATTGCAGGTATTATATTACTTACATATTTATCTTCATTCAGTGGATGTCCTAACACCCACTGAAATATAGGAACTCAGTCTAAGAACGCCACGTCCTGTGGCAACGACTGAGTGACCAACATCACGTTGGCCTAAAGCCTCCGGACGCAATTACGCCAAGGCGAAATTGATTGTTAACTGGAAAAGATATTTTCGACATTTGGTAGCAAAAACTATGGAGTAGACAGCTTATTATATTCGGAATAGCAGGGATGTTGGGCGTACAATTTGCTTTCGTGGCGGCGATCAACGAAAGTAATGCTGTATTTGCTACTTTATTACAGTTTTTAGCACCGATAATTTGTTGTTGCTTTTGTCTCTCTTAGTTTAAAGAAATGGCCACCAAAATATCAAGTATTAGGGATTATTGGTACACTTACAGGTTTTTTCCCCGTACTAAAGAATGATTCATTTGACGCTTTATTAGTTAGTAACAAAGCCTTATTGTGGGGAGTAGCTGTTGGTCTCACGTTTGCTTTCTACATATTGTATCCTGTACGTTTGATGAAAGAATGGAGTGTACTACTTGTTGTAGGCGGGGAATGCTTATAGGAGGATTTACATCTAGCGTGAAATACCTTACAGCAGTTGAGACTAGTATCCTTTCCAGTATTGAACCATTAACAGCGATGGGTATTTCGGTTATCGTGCTTGGTACATCGTTAGAGTTTTGGCAATTAGTTGGTGTGTTCGTCATGCTTGTTTGTGTAACATGGCTTTCGATAGTTGGAGAAAAAGCATAAAAATACTATCTGTACAGGAGTTCTATACTATGTTTGAATTTTATGGAATTTCTTTATTAGGACAAGGGGGAAGAGTGTGAAAGAAATTTTTTCCTATGTAAAGCCTTATAAATGGACTGCATTTATTGCGTTATGTTTAATGCTGTTGGAATTGTTTGTTGAGCTTGCTCAGCCACTTATAATGGCTAAAATTATAGATGATGGAGTGCGAGCTCAAAACCAAGGGATGATTTTGCAATGGGGTGCTGTCTTACTAGCATTATCCTTCGTTGCCTTTATAGCTGGTGTCGTTAATTCATATTTTTCATCGCATACAGCACAGAGCTTTTCCTATGATTTACGAAATGCATTGTTTGAAAAAATACAATCCTTTACATTAGCTACTTATCAAAAGTTCTCAACGGCTTCCCTGATTACAAGGTTAACGAATGATGTGACACAAGTACAGACGGTGCTGTTTATGAGTTTGCGTATTATGCTTCGTGCACCACTTGCTGTTATTGGTAGCATTGTCATGGCCTTTGTTGTGAATGCAAAGCTAGCGTTGTTTTTAGTTATTGGCGCACCGATTATTTTCATTTTTCTTATTTTTATGGTGGCAAAAGGTGTGTCTTATTTTGGACGTGTGCAAAAGAGAGTAGATCGTTTGAATCGTGTGCTACAAGAAAATTTACAGGCAATCCGATTAGTAAAGGCTTATTTACGTGGAGCTTATGAAGCATCTCGTTTTGATGAAGTGGCCTCACGCTTAAAAATAGATACTGTAAAGGCTCTACGCATAATGGAGTATATTATGCCTGTACTGTTATTCATCATGAATATGAGTTTACTCGCAGTACTATGGTTTGGGACGAAGCAAATAGCTTCAGGTGCAACACCACTTGGAGATATTGTTGCAATTGTCAATTATGCAATGCGTATGACAGGCTCGTTTTCGATGTTTGCCTTTATTATTATTTTTTATGCCCGTGCAAAGGCTTCAGCAGAGCGTATGGCAGAAGTACTTTCTATTGAAAACGAGACTGAGCTTATGTCGTCTTCAGAGAAAACATCGAATGGCAAGAACTTTGGAGAATTAGCTTTTGATCATGTGAGCTTTACTTATCCTGGGGGAGACTCACCTGTACTATCCGATGTAAGCTTTCAAGTGAAATCTGGTGAAAAGCTAGCCATTATGGGGGCAACGGGTGCAGGGAAATCTACGTTGTTACAGCTTATTCCTCGTTTCTATGATGTCACGGAAGGCAAAATAGTAGTAGAAGGGAAAGACGCGCAACAGTGGGATTTACAAGAATTGCGTGAAGTTATTGGCTATGTCCCGCAACAATCCTTATTATTTACAGGAAGCATTGCTGATAATGTACGTTGGGGTGATACAGAGGCTGAAATGGATGCAGTGCTACAGTCTACAATGCAAGCGCAAATCCATGCTTCTGTGGAGGATTTTCCGAACGGTTACGAGACTAGAGTCGGCCAGAAGGGTGTCAATCTTTCTGGTGGTCAAAAACAAAGATTATCGATTGCAAGAGCGTTATTAAGAAAAGGGCATCTATTAATGCTCGATGATAGTACAAGTGCGCTTGATGTGAAAACGGAGCAAGCATTATGGGAGGCATTGAGTGAAGAACAAGCAACCATGCTAGTGGTCACTCAAAAAATTCGGACAGCTAAAGGTGCAGATCGAATCTTACTCATTGATGCCGGAAAAGTGGTCGCATATGGGACACATGAAGAGCTTTTGCAAACTTCAATGCTCTATAAAAAAATCGCAATCTCCCAACAGGAGGTGGAGGAATGATGGGGTTTTTCCAAAAACCTTTTGGTTATGAGCCGATTTTGACGAAAGAGGATGTGAAGCAGACTGTTAAGAAAAAGAAGGGTCCTCGTGCGACAGATTGGAAAAGTACACTGTTACGTTTATGGAAAATTGTTGATGAACAACGTGCACTTTTAATTATTGTACTGTTACTTGTCCTGGTGAGCTCAATTTTGGCTCTTCTTGGGCCATATTTAATCGGTAAAATGATTGATATGTACGTGATGCATGGAGAGCTTACAGGACTAGGTAAGGGAATTATGCTGTTAATCGGCATTTATGCTCTATTAGCCATATCATTATTTTTACAAAACTATTGGATGATCGGTATTGCTCAGCAAACCATTTATAGATTACGAACGAGTGTATTTGCCTATTTCCAAAGACTGCCGATAGCCTTTTTTGATCGTCGTCAGCATGGAGAATTAATGAGTCGGATGACGAATGATATTGAAGCAGTGAGCTCAACATTAAATAGCTCCTTTATTCAAGTGTTTTCTAGTGTATTAACGCTTACGGGAACAGTGATCATCATGCTAAGTTTAAGTCCTTTACTAACGGTATTAACGATGACGATTATACCAATCATGTTTTGGGCAATGCGTTGGATCACACGGAGAACAGCACCATTATTTAAAGAGCAGCAAGCGGCCATAGGAGCTCTTAATGGCATGATTGAAGAAACAATTTCGGGCCAGCGAATTGTGAAGGCTTTCTCACAAGAGGAACGAATGAAAGAGGAGTTTCGCGAAAAAAGTGTACGATTAAAAAGAACTGGCTTCTGGGCACAGACATACTCTGGATATATTCCAAAGGTCATGAACTTTTTAAACAATATGAGCTTTACAATTGTGGCTGGTATTGGCGGTATACTTGCTCTTTATGGTCATGTGTCAATCGGAGTAATTGTTATTTTTACAGAATACGCAAGACAATTTACACGACCATTAAATGATTTGGCCAATCAATTTAATACGGTGCTGTCAGCGATTGCTGGTGCTGAACGCGTATTTGCATTACTGGATGAACAACCAGAAAAGGAAGCAACTTCAGCGCACAAGCATAAACTATTAGGACAGGTGAGCTTTCAACATGTGTACTTTAAATATGAGCAAGAAGAGGAAGCATATACTTTAAAGGACGTTAATTTTAAAGTAGAGCCTGGACAAACGGTAGCTCTTGTTGGAGCAACTGGAGCAGGAAAAACAACCATCTTACAGCTTATTGCAAGATTTTATGAGGTATCAAAGGGTGAGGTTTTATTTGATGGTGTGAACGTTCAGCAAATAGAACGACAAGCATTGCGTTCACAAATGGCCTTTGTGTTACAGGATCCGTTTTTATTTGAAGCGTCTGTACGAGAAAATATCCGTTATGGTCGATTAGATGCTAGTGATGAAGAGATAGAAGAAGCGGCAAAGCGTGCAAATGCACATGACTTTATCATGAAGCTAAAGGATGGCTATGACACAGTACTCGCGGCAGATGGTAGTGAAATTTCACAAGGTCAAAAGCAGTTGCTGTCAATTGCACGAGCATTGATTGCCGACCCGAAAATTTTGTTGTTGGATGAGGCGACAAGCAGCATTGATACTGTTACGGAGCTTGCGATTCAAGAGGCTCTTGACATGTTAATGCAGGGACGCACAAGCTTTGTGATTGCTCACCGCTTAAATACAGTGCACAATGCCGATATTGTGCTTGTTATGCACAAGGGTGAGTTAGTCGAAGCGGGACCTCAACAAAAGTTAATTGAATCTGGTGGCATTTATGCGCAGATGTTACAATCTTCATCCCATCATCTTGATGAGTAATTGTAGAAATGTAGGGATTTTACCACCAAAGAGGCTTATAACCATAACGTAGGGTTGATTTTCGCTACGGGTTACTCGCTTTCCTGCAGGCGAGAGACGAGCTGCTATTGATCAAATGGCATCTCTAACTTTTGGTGATGTGCCAAGATAGTTGGTATCGATTTTAATTAAAGGTGATTCTCAATAAATACTCGAACATTGGCAAAAGTTGATTTTGATAGTATTAAAATTCATGCTATCGTATTAATGACGGCTAAAAAACAAGGATATTTATTTAAAGGATACCCTTGTTTTTTGTTGATTTTAAAAGAAGATTACTGTGTGAAAAAAGCAATTTCATTATCGTTGTTATTCTTTTAGTCTTTGCTCAATGATTATGGAGCAGTCCCTTTGTTATATGGGACAGGAAATAGGTGACTGGTCAGCCAAGACCCGGAGTTTGTGTTAACTATATAAAATGACACTTTCAAATATGCTTCCAAAATTATAAATGTAATTTATTAGTATAAATGGTATAATTGATTATGAAATAAAGTAATCTATTGACGATAAATTAAGGTGTAAATCTAATTATATGTATCTATAGCTTCTAGTTAGTTTTAGTCATTTTAGAGATCGAGGGTAGTAAAAATCCATTTATGTTATCTCTTACTCAAGTGATTTGCTGATTATTAGAAGTTACAATTATATTTTGTTGCCAGCTTATTTTCTTTCTTGCTACAATAGGGCAATAGTCTGGTACAAGAACGGAGTAAACAATGGAGATTTCAGTGATTACAGTGTCCTTCCCGTTAGATGGGGAAACCTTAAATGAATTAAAATTATTATGTGAAGAAGCAACTTTAAACGATTACCGTGTATATGAAACGATTATGAATATACCAATGGCAAGCTCCTTTGACTCAAAAGGTTTTATGGTGCTTGCGTATGACGATGACAAGGATGTATTAGTCGGTGCAGCAAGTGCAATTGATTTAATGGGGTTGCATACATATGAATGGTCGCTAGTAGTTACACCGTTATATCGTCAAAAGGGAATTGGAACCGCTTTAGTCGGGGGGCTACAAGTGGGACTAGACGAACGAGGTGCAGAAGGTCAATTGGCAGTAGTCATTGATGGATCACCTTTTGGACATACATTTATTGAAAAAAGAGGCTATACATATAGCTTCTCAGAGGCGACGCTAGAAACAAGAGCGGAGCAAGTCGAATTACGAAATGAAATTGAGATTTCTCCATATGCTGGGGAGCAGGCAGAGTTAATGACTATTTATAGTGAGGCATTTGGAGATTTACCAGAAGAATCCAAGGAGCTAATTGCCTTTAACACGTCAGCGAATGGACGAAAGCTTTGGATAGCACGTAAAGACGGTGAAGTAGTCGGTACTGTAACGACAGTTGAAGAAAATGAAGTTCAATGGGTGACGGCACTTGCTGTTCTTCCGACTTGTGAAGGACAAGGTATCGGTACAGCTTTACTGACATTTTCAAAGGATTTTGCAAGTAAAAATGGTGCGAAATATGTCATGCTTGATGTAGAAATCGAAAATAGTAAGGCGCTTTCTGTTTATGAGAAGGCCGGCTTTATGAAGGCTCAGCAAATAGACTACTTCGTGAAAAACTAAAAACAGGGTGAGGAGTGATGTGTTGTGCATCGCTCCTCACTTTTTTTGTGTCCACGATGAAGTCCAAACCATGAAAACAGTAAAAGAGCTAGTAATGTGCAAGGGTGACCTGTGATAAGCAGGTGGGAAATTTCCGGTTTAAGATAGACGAACTACATAAAAGGATGGGTAAGTCCTTTCTTTCAGAGGTAATTCCAAGGGAACATCACTCGCACCGATCTCAAAAAATAAAGTTGAAAATAATTATCATAATGATCCAAAGAAGCAGTTATCAAAATATGCTCAAAAGCAAGCAAAGATTGATTTGCATCTTTTTCCAGAAGGTTTTATTCTTAATAATCATAATCATTAAGATAAAAGGATGTCCGATAAAAGGATGTATTTTTTATGGAATAATTTTATAAAAAGAGTTGAAAAATGGTTCTTGGTGATCCGACTGTTGCAAGTAATATAGAAGTGGTACCATTACTAACTCTGGGGGTCATGTCATTACACAGAATCTAAATAGTGCTAATAGTTTTCAACAATACTCGTTGAAAATCAATCAAATCGAGTGCAAATTTTAAACTCATTGATTTCAAATTCACTTTTATCAAATTATTCTAGAAAAGCAACAAAAGTTGATTTTTATTCTTTTGTAAAATGCTATATAATCGGTCATTGCAAGAGATGAACAGTAAAAAAAAGACTTAAAAGAGTAAAAATATGTTTAAAGGCGTTCAATATGAGGTATAGGTTAAGTGTAAAAAGTAAACAATCTTGTATTTGTGGTAATAGGATTGATGTTTCTAAGTATTTCTTGTTCATCTAATGCTAAATCGCAAGTTTATCAAAGTAAGAGGAAAAAATTATTTGGAAGTATGTTGAGCCTAATTCAGAAGGGATACCAGAGTTTAAGGACTTAGAAAAAATCCACAAACGGGAGATGTATCTTATTTAGGGATAATAATCTTAGGTTATTACCGTATCAGTATTTGATCTGATACGTAAATATAAAAAATACAAACAATGGAATGGTGAAAATCAACCGATGAAAGAGAGGTCCTTTTTTGCTTAAAAATTGGGATAATATTGAAAAAATAAATAAAATAGGGAATATATTTTTGGAAAGTATATTGACCCTGACTCGGAAGAGGTACCAGAGTCTGAGGACTTAGAAAAAAATCCGCAACGGAAGAAGCATCATATTTAAAGATAATAATTTTAGGTGTGTTATTTACCGTATCAGCACTTTAGTTGATACGTAAATATAAAAAATAATAATGAAAGGAGAATTTACCTACGAAGAAAAAAACAATACAAGTTGCAGCAATTGCCACGGTACTAAGTGGGATGGCCATTTCGCCACTATTTACTTTAGCAAATGGCAAAGGTGATGTTTTTGAATCGAAGGGAGCAGTGGAATTTATTCCGAATACAGATCCACAAGGTCCGGTAGATCCAACTGATCCAGACCCAATAAATCCAGTGAATCCAATTGATCCAGATCCAAGGAATCCAGTGAACCCAATTGATCCAGATCCAAGGAATCCAGTGAATCCAATTGATCCAGATCCAAGGAATCCAGTGAATTCAACTGATCCAGATCCAGGGAATCTAGTAAAACCAGTAGATTCGATAAATTCGCAAGGTCCGAATATTGGAACTGGCGGCAGTCCCTTAAGCTTGGACTATGTGTCAAACCTTGATTTTGGTATTAGTGAAATTGCTAATACGAAGAAAGGTGTGACGTACTATGCCAATGCACAGGAACTACATACTAGTGAGGGAAGTAAATATGTTCCGAACTATGTTCAAATTTCAGATTATCGTGGAACAAATTCGGGGTGGACGTTGACGATTAAACAAGAGGGGCAATTTTCTAATGCCAGCGCACAGCATAAGGAATTAACAGGTTCGCAAATCCAATTTGTTGACCCAATTGTTAAAGGTAAATCAGACGCGTCACCACCAATATATGCTGAGGTAATTACGTTAGATCCGAATGGAGCGGAGTCGCTTGTAATGGCCGCGAAGCCGCTAGCGGGGGCTGGACTTTGGGTGGAAAGTTGGGGAGCAGTTGAGGAGATGACTGGTGATTTAGGTCAGAAAATTCAAAAAATAAAAGCGATCTCCTTTACTATTCCGGGAGAAACGCAAACAGATACTGTTACATACAGTACAAAATTAACTTGGAAGTTATCAGATATTCCGAGTAACTAAAAATAGTAAAGGCGGTAAAACGTATGAAGAAAATCGATTTGAAAATGTTAGGTATTACAGCTATGGTAACAGGCTGCGTACTCGCAGGAAGCACATCTGCCTTTGCAGCAGAACCTAAATTTTATGATTCTAATGCAGTTATTAAATTCAAAGCTAATGAAGATGGGACAACAGATCCAGAAAAACCAGTTGATCCAACAGATCCAGGGAAAGAAGTAGATCCGGTAGATCCAACAAAACCAGGTGAAAAGCCAGATCCAGGAACAAAGGGTCCATTAAGTATTGACTTTGCATCTAGTTTGATCTTTGGTGAGCAAGATATTACATCTGTAGAAAAAACTTACACTGTAAAACCACAAAAGTTTAACAATCGCAACCCTGAAGATGGTCCAAACTATGTCCAAGTGACAGATAACCGTGGAACACATAAAGGTTGGACATTAACGCTAACGCAAATGGGTCAATTTAAGACCGAAGCTGGTCAAGAGTTAAAAGGAGCTGCAATTAGTTTTGACAATGGTCATGTAGTAACAACTGTTGAAGAAGGAGCACTTCACCCAATTGGACCCGAAAAATTTACTTTGCAAATTGCCGAAGATGGAACTGGCGTAGCTCAAAATATAATGGTTGCTGGTGATGGAAAAGGTGCAGGTACTTACCTTCATGTATATGGTGATAACAGCAAAGCTGCAGAAAGTATCACACTGACTGTACCTGGTAAAACAACAAAATATGCTGCCAACTATTCTACAAAATTAAAATGGACATTATCAGACGTACCAGTTGGTAATGAAGGTGATGAATAAGTAAAGATTAGTGATGAGACACTGTAGTTTTCTACAGTGTCTCATCTAAGCAATTAAGTAATGAGGAAGGTTGAAATTATGAGAAAAAATATGCTGTTGACTTTAGTTGGAATAGTAATGGTAGGCCTAGTATGGTTTGCACCATTCGCTTCTGCATCTGAATTTAATTTTGGTGTACATACTGTTATTCCGGAAAATCAAATTGATAAAGAAAAAACTTATTTTAATTTGAAAATGGAACCCAATCAAAAGCAAACATTAACGATCCGTTTAAGAAACGATACACCAGAAGATGTCGTGATTGAGCCTAAAATTCATTCAGCTACAACAAATCTCAATGGTGTTGTAGAGTATGGTCCCACAAAAGCTGAACGTGATTCTTCATTATTGTATGAGCTAGGTGATTTAATAAAAACAGATAAGGAGATTACAGTTCCGGCTAATGGGAGTAAAGAGTTACATTTAAATGTAACGATGCCAGAGGAGCAATTCGATGGAATTTTAGCAGGCGGTATTACGTTAGAAGAGAAGGAATCGGCATCAAAAAAAGAAGAAACCAATAAAGGTTTAAGTATTGAAAATAAATATGCTTATGTAGTAGGCATTACGCTACAAGAGACGGATGAAATAGTTGAGCAGGATTTACAATTACATGAAGTTGAGGCTGGGCAATTGAATGCACGTAATGTTATAAATGCTACACTTCAAAATCCTACGGCTACGTATTTAAATCGTTTTGAAGTGGATGCGGAAGTGACGGAAAAAGGAAAAACAGAAGTACTCTATCAATCTAAAAAACAAGATATGCAAGTGGCACCAAATTCAAGTTTTGAATACCCGATTCCGTTAGATGGTGAAAAATTTAAATCGGGAGAATATACGCTACATATGAAAGCTAAGTCTAGCAAAGAATCATGGGAGTTTGAGAAGGATTTTACCATTAAAGCGGAAGAAGTAAAGCAATTTAACGCAACAGATGTATCCATTGAAGGTCCGAATTATCTAGCGTATTTGGTAGGATTGCTAATTCTTCTAGTAGCAGGATTACTATTCTATATAGTTTATAGCAAAAAGAAGCAGAAGAAACAACAAGAAGAAATGAATAATTAATGGATCAAACATACGCCTTTGTTCTGGAAGTAGCTGTACCGGTTACTTTGCTAACTTTTCGTTTTGGGAAAATCACGTACCAATTTATGTTTCTGAGATGTAGGATGGAGGCATGTATCAGTTAACGCTGATTTCAACAAACTTTTTATAGCGATTGGTTTTTTAACAAGTGAATCAATAAAAATTCAGGTGAATCACTTGTTAAAAATTAAAAAGAAAAAGTTAATTTGAAGAAATGGGAAGATAAGCAAAGTGATCAGTATGCGATTAGTTTCATTTTTTCGTTATTATTTTTGCACGATTGTGGGAAATGATGGAGTGATGCTGCTTAATATGTAAGAAAGTTGGTGAAAAGAAAAATGAGAAAAATAGGAATATCGATATTGGTTCTTCTTCTAGTCTTTTCCGATTTAAATGTATTTGTAGCAGGAACAATTGCAGATGATCCTACAGAGCCGGAAATTGAATGTGAGGAACAGCTAGAGTCCGATGATGAGGAAAATATAGCTACTGAATGTAAGGAACCAGAGACTGAAAATAGCGAAGATTCAACAACAGAAGTAGAGGAACAGCCAGAGATTGAAAATGGAGAAGCGCCAACAACTGAAGGTGAGGAACAACCAGAGACTGAAAATGGAGAAGCGCCAACAACTGAAGGTGAGGAACAGCCAGAGTCTGAAAGTGGTGAAGATCTTACAATTGAAGGTGAGCCAGAGCCAGAGACTGAAAATGGTGAAAATCTTGCTAATGCATGTGAGAGTCAGACCGAGTCTGAAAGTGAAGAAAATCTGGCAACTGAAGGAAAGGAACAGTTAGAATCTAAAGGAGAAAATTTAGCAATTGACTGTGAGGAAGAGGAAGAGCTGTATAGTGAAGAAAATTTGGGTATTGACTGTGAAGAAGAGTTTTACTTTGAAGAAGAACTAGTAACTGAAGAAGAGGAACAGCTAGGATCTAACAGTGAAGAAGAATCAGTAATTGAAGGTGAGGAACCAGAAGAATTAGATAGTGAAGAAAATTCAGCACCTAAATGTAAAAAAAATTCTCCAAAATCTTCCCCTTTTGGACCATTTGTAAGTGATGTTGGTCCAATCGGCGAGATTGATCTTTCAAAGTTGGATGATGATCCTAATGAATTAGAAGGATTTACACAAATGAAAACAAATAAGGGGGTTGAATTTCCAGTAAGAGATAAAAGTGGCAGAACTGAGTACCTGTATTTCGGGAATCTTAGCAATACGCGGTCAGTTAACTCATTGGAAGATGAGGAGGCTTATAAAGACTTTGGTGATGACTGGTCCCGTCCGTTGCCAAAAATGGATACAACACTTGCCAGTTTAGTGGATGGAAAACAGTATATACAGGCAGAAAATTTTACAATAGCGACAGCTCTAGATATAGGCCCAACTGAGTCCAATGGTATCGTAACATATTATTATGAAAATGGGATAGCTTCCAGTCCAGAGTGGATGGGTAATGGACTTGTGATTGCTCATGGGAATAGTGAGGACGATACAGCACAGTTTCTATCTGGACACATGCCAATACTAAAACTATTTAAAAACGAAGAGACACATGAATTGATTGCTTATGCAGCTGTAATTAGTTACCAACAAAGATATGGATATATAGTAGATGGATATGTGAAAATTAAAATGCAGCCGGTGAGTGATATTAAAGGGCGTATTAATGTAAGTATGAAATATTGGAAATTAAACAGTACATGGCCCGTTACAAATTTTGCTTATTCGGTTCATATGGATATTGGCAAGCGGCACAAAGAAAGTAGGGTATTTTCGTTAGGAAATGATGAAGGGTTTTACTTTTATGAGAAGGGAATGAGAGATGGTACAAGTTATGCTCTTACTTTCTTCCGTGATGGTTTTGCGAATCCACCAGCTAAATTTAAAGGAATTGATACTGACCCGAATGCAAGACCATTCACTCTATTCGGTTATCATCAAAGTCCATATTATGATAAATTAAATTCGCCGGGTTTTCCTGAAAAGGACATTGACGCAAATACTATGTATGACTTTAAGACACACCCAGGTTGGGCATTAAGATGGGAACCTAAAGTTCAAGAGTATGGCGATGTTATAGAAGCGAATCTTGAGGTGGCCGTTACTGACAGGCCGGATGCTGCGCCAGTCTTGCAATTAGACAATGATGGTGAATATACAAATAATGGTTATCGTATTACAGGAACATGGAAAGATAAAGACAGTGATACTGTCAGTCTTTATTATATGTTAGATAGTGGTGAGCCTAAGAAAGTCGGAGTTTATAAAAATGAAAATCTAAATACAGATGCTCCGTGGGAACTCATAATTCAGAGTGATGAATGGAAAAAGGGATTAGATCACGAGATTTCTGTATATGTGACGGACGAACAGGATCTGGAATCTAATATCGAAACGATAAAACTCCGCCCAGAATTAACCATTACAGAACAAGTATTTGATGAAGGTGGTAAAGAGGCAGAGGAAGTCGCACCAGAAGAAACGTTAAGCTATAGTATTTTAGTAAAAACTGGGTATATTACGTATGATACAGGTAAATATGATCAAGTTAACATTACCCAAAAATATGATCCACATTTAGAACAACCAACAGATCTTAAAGTAATAGATGAAGACGGAAATGAAGTTGGTACAGCCATATACAATGAATCTGCAAGTATAATTGAAGCAAGTCTGAATGCTGATGCTGACTTGCCACGTTCTAAGGAAATATACGTTACGTATAAGGCTACAGTGAAAGAAGATGCTGTAACGGAAGAAGAGATTGTAGGTCAGGCAACAGTATCTGGAACATATAGTACTAAAGATGAATTCAAAGGGACATCAAATGAAGTGAGAACTATAATTGCTGCCGTGTTGAAGTTCGATTCGGTACCTAAAGTTATCGATTTTGGAGAAAACCTAGTGATTTCATCAAGAACTAAAAAGTATCATCCAATCGAGATCGATGTGCCTTTAGCTGTAAAAGATACTCGTAAATCTTCGTCGCCAACGCCAAAATCTTGGAGGGTGATGGCTAAGCTTAAAGAGCCATTAACTGTGAAAGGTACAGATATTAAATTGAATGGTTTATTTTACCATTACGGTAGGGAGGATTTATATCTTACTGAAGATACCTCAGCAGAGATCTATACAAGGAAAACAACAGACGGCAAAAAAGTTAATATTTCTAGTACATGGAGTGATGATGGGGACGGGCTTTATCTAGAAGTACCAGCTGGAACCGCTAGGGCGGACGCCTATGAAGGAACGATCACGTGGATGCTTCAGGATGTACCACCGAATCAATGAATCAAGTACTAAGCACAAGGTTTATAAAGTATTACCATTATGGAGATGTATCTTTATTTGATACATCTTTTTTTCTATAGGCGTGTTGATTAGGAAAAAATAGGTTTATTATTGAGTGATAAAAGGAATTTTTTTGTCACTGTTTTGCCGGTATATTTCCATTTTAACTGATTGTAGCGTAGGGCTACTCGAGTGCTCCTGTCACTTCGCTTTCGTCGCAGAGCAAAGCTTCCCGCGGGAAAGCGAGTAGCCTGTAGCGGAAATCAGCCTCTTCGAATGTATAAAAATGGTTAATCAACACACCTGTTTTTTCTATTTTAAATAAGTGAAAAGACAAAGGATCCCACAGAAAAGCTGATAGGTCAGTTTCTCTGTGGGATTTTGTATATGTTGATGAATAATCTAGGGTAAAGATTGATTTTAATAGTTTAATAAAGTTTGAACTTCTAAATAAAGGGTATCTATTTTATGAATACCCATTTATTGAGAAATAGAAAGAAAGGTGATTGCTAAATGAAAAAAGCCAGTTTACTGTTAATTATCATATTTTTAGTCTTTTCTCAATTATCTATAAGTTATCAAGCTGTTTATGCGATAAGTAATAGTGAAAGCAAGATTGATTATTCCATCACGAAAGAGGATCTATTAACTTTGGATAATAGCGATGAAGGTATAGTGCAACCGAATGATCATGCTAACAATAATAGTAAAGAAGATAATGAACCGTCGATGAATATGGAGGATGAAAACACTTCTTTGGATTCTGATGAGATGGTTAATGCACCACCTAGTAATAGTGATGATGATTTTATCATTGAAGATTACGGTGATCGTGTTTCCATCATAGGATGGCAAGGAGGAATATCAAAGGATATTGATATTCCTGGTGAAATCAATGGTAAACCAGTTGTAGAAATAAGAAACCGAGCATTTTCTGACTTACAGCTCTCAAACGTAACGATTCCGTCAAGTGTGACAAAGATAGGAAACGAGGTGTTTTCTAATAATCAATTAGAAAGTTTGAAAATACCTTCAGGGGTGGAAACGATAGGAAGTCATGCATTTTCAAACAATCAATTAAAAAGTATAGAGATACCCCCAAAAGTGACAACGATAGGAAGCCATGCATTTTCAAAAAATCAATTGAAAAAAATAAAAATACCCTCAAACTTGAAAACAATAGAAACAGGTGTATTTTCTTATAATAAATTAGAAAGTGTAGAAATACCTTCAAGTGTGACAACGATAGGAAGTTATGCATTTTTAACTAATCAATTAGAAAGTGTGGAAATACCCTCAAGTGTGGCAATGATAGGACGCTCTGCGTTTTCAAACAATCAATTAAAAAGTATAGAAATACCCTCAAGTGTGACAACGATAGAAGCGGGTGTATTTTCTTATAATCAATTAAAAAGTATAGAAATACCTTCAAGCGTGACAACGATAGGAGAATCTGCATTTACAAAAAATCAATTAACAAGTGTAAAAATACCTTCAAGCGTAACGACGATAGGAATGTCTGCATTTTTAGCTAATCAATTAGAAAGTATAGAAATACCCTCAAGTGTGACAACGATAGAAGCGAATGTATTTTCAGGCAATCAATTAACAAATGTAGAAATACCTACAAGTGTGACAACAATAGGAAACCAAGCTTTTTCGCATAATCAATTAACAAGTATAGAGATACCCCCAAGCGTGACAACAATAGGAGAGCGTGCATTTGCTTCTAATCAATTAGATTTTGTAATCTTTGATGGAGCAAATGAATTCCATTGGACTTACCCAACTCCTTTTGATTTCCAATCTAAGAGTGGGAAAACCTTTTTGGGGTGGTTTGAAGATGAAGACTATACGATAGATTGGAATAATTCTATAACGAAACCAATGACTATTTATGCTAAGTGGGCATTGACTTTCATTGTCAAGTTTGATGCCAATGGAGGCAGTAAAGTTCCATCGCAATCAGTAGAGCCTGGTGAATTCATAAAAGCACCATTCACTCCGGTAAAAGAAGGGTACACATTTGGAGGTTGGTATAAAGACAAAGGACTAACAGAAGCATGGAATTTCGATCAAGATGTAGTGAAAAAAGATATCACGCTATACGCCAAATGGTCGAAAGCAAGCTACATCGTTACTTTTGATGCCAACGGAGGAAGCGAAGTTTCATCGCAAACCGTGGAATATAACGAATTAGTAAAAGCCCCAATTACTCCAAAGAAGGAAGGCTATACATTTGGAGGGTGGCATAAAGATAAAGAATTGACAGTAGCATGGGAATTTGTAAAAGACGTAGTGACCCAAAATGTTACGTTGTATGCGAAATGGACAAAGGATCATACGTCTGGCGGAGGATCTGGCGGCTCAGGAGGCTCTGATGGAGGTTCGTCAAACTATAAAATTACCTTTGACTCCAATGGTGGAAGTGAAGTGCCATCACAAACAGTCGGCTATAACGACCTCGTGAAAGCCCCAACTACTCCAGTGAAAGACGGCTATCATTTTGATGGCTGGTATAAGGAAACGGCGCTTAACAATGCATGGGACTTTGCGAAAGATAAAGTAACCGCAGACATCACGTTGTATGCGAAATGGACAAAGGACTATATGGTTACTTTTGATTCAAATGGAGGCAGTGAAATTCCGTCGCAAACAGTGCCATACAAAGCTTTAGTGAAAGCTCCTTCTGATCCAAAGAAGGAAGGCTACTTGTTTATCGGCTGGTATAAAAATAAAGAATTCACAAAAGCATGGGATTTTGCAAAAGATGTCGTTACAGAGGACTTAACATTATATGCACGATGGATGAAGGAAAGCCATGGTTGTGACATTACTTTCAAGGATGTTGATCAAAACTGGGCACAAGATATGATTAAAGAAGTTGCCGAGCGATGCATTATTATAGGTTATCCAGACGGCACTTTCCGACCAAATGATATGATTCAACGACAACACGTAGTACTTATGATTGATCGTGCATTACAACCAGCATCAATTCGAGACGCTGTAGCCTTTTCAGATGTACCTAAAAGCCATGTAAATTATGAACAAATTACACGACTACAACGAGCGGGTATCGTGGATGGTTCAAATGGAGCATTTCGACCAAACGCTTCTATAACACGTGCCGAAATGGCAAAAGTAATCGTGCTTGCATTTGGTTTAACGCCAGAAGGCAATAGTACATTCAAGGATGTCGATCCATCCCACTGGGCGAGTGAATATATTGCCGCTTTAGCAGACCATAACATTGCACTAGGTGATGAAAATGGTCATTTTAGACCAAATGAAAACTTAACACGCGCAGAATTTACGGCGATTATGTATCGAGCACTTGGTTTATAAAACGAGGCTTTGAGAAAGAGAGATGTATCGTATGTTTGATACATCTCTCTTTCTGTTTTTAGATAAGTGTAAAGAAAATAGGGTATACACTAATTATTGGGAAATAAAGATGTGATTCCCAGGTGTAATTGTGTAAGCTATGATTGGGAAACCTTTTTATCATAAATTTGTAACTATCTTCATATAGTATTAGTAAGCCTATGAAAGGAGTCGTTATCATGCGCATGCCGGCACTACCTAAAAAGAAGTCTCCTCCAAGGGAAGCACCAAGGTCATGGTGGAAAGTTGTGAAAACGTATTTATCCAGAGGGAGGTTTTACCGTTTACCGCCTCGGAATTGATAAATGGGTGTTAAATATTCAATAAAAAGTCGCCATCATAGCGACTTTTTTTGTTACATCTGTTCATTTTCTAATAGAAATGTATTTTTTGTTGGACCAATTAAATACAGCTCATGCATGGCTCGAGTGAGTGCCACATACAGTAGCTTTCGATCAACCTTTGTATCGTAGAAAGGTGTATCGAAGGCGGCTACGATCACAGCATCAAATTCAAGGCCTTTAGCTAAATGACTCGGAACAACGAGTAACAAATCCTGATTAATAGATTCGTTTTCAGTTAAAAGCTGAGAAGCAATTTTTTTGTCTTTTAATGCTTGTTGCATTGTTTTCGCCTCTGCAGTCGTTTTACAAATTAAAGCAATGGAATGATGTCCATTGGCTCGAATGGCATCAAAAATTTCTCTAATTTGCTGGGCATCAAAAGATTGTGCTTGTATAAATGTTGGCATATTACCATGCCGAACCACAGGCTCAACTAATGGAAGCTGTTCATCCATTTGTGCTAAAACCTTGTTCGCAACTTCCATAATTTCAATTGTTGTTCGATAGCTCTTTTGAAGTGTTCTAAAGCTTGCTCTAGGAAATAGATTTTGGACAGGTTCCCAGGCAGTAAGGGAACGATAGCTATGAATCCCTTGCGCTAAATCACCGACCATCGTAAACATATCTGTTTCAAGCCCGGTCTTTAAAGCAGCAAGCTGAAATAAACTATAGTCCTGTACTTCATCGATAAAAACGACGCGCATTTTCCATTCATCAGGAATGCCCTTTAGTCGAGCTTGTAAATAATAAAGGGCAGCTAAATCTTCAAGCACCCATTGCTCTTTTGCATGTGCCTGTATAAATTGCTGTTGCTCAAGATAATGCCATTCTGGAGCAAGCTCTGCTAAAAGCTCAGCATTTGTTAGAAGCGTACGATAGAGAGTCTTAATGTTATATTTAGAAAAGCGACGCATATAAACAGATGCTGTTGATTTAGTCTCTTTTTCAATAGCAGGAATACGTTCATCACGTTCATCGATAAACTTAGTGACAACGCGACGACGTTTGTCATCATCACGAATACCATTTAATGCCTTGCCTAGTGCATCATCATATTTTTTATGTAGCGTATTTAAAATAGCCTGTTTCTTTTGACGGACATGGCTTGCTAGCACTTTTTTAATATGAGCGAGTCGTTTTTCAATCGGCATATAAGAAAAATTCATATAAAAATAGCTTCTTTAAATGGGAGGCACGCATAATGCAATATTTTTCAATGAAAACATCCTCAAATTGGTTGGCGATGTCCTGCTCGATCTTTTGAACGTATCGTTCTATTACATCACGGTAATAAAGAGAGCCCTTCATTTCGGATATCCAGGAAGTTGACTGTTGGGGTCCTCCTGCAACAAGAGATTCTAACTGCTCATTAGGGTTTTGAAGCTTCAGCTTTAGCTTTGTCGCTGCTAGAACATAATCAGAAAAAGTTGTTTGGCAAATTTTATCGACACCAAGCTCTGGTAAAACATCACCAATATAATCAATAAATAACTTATTCGGTGCTAAAATCATGAGCTGCTCAGGGTTAAAATGTTCGCCCATTGTGTAGAGGAAGTAAGATATTCGGTGTAAGGCAATTGTTGTTTTTCCACTACCTGCAGCACCCTGTACGATAATTGGCTGACGAAGATGTGCTCGAATAATTTCGTTTTGCTCCTTTTGGATGGTGGAGACGATCTCTGTCAAACGCACATCTGCTTTTCCAGCTAACGCTTCTTGCAGTAATTCATCGTTTGTTGTTAAATCAATATCCCGTATATCGAGCAATTCACCATTTTCTATTTTATATTGTCGCTTGGCAAATAAGTGTCCCTTGTGAACTTCTCCACGAACATCATATTCCATATCCCCAAGACGACCGTCATAATAGACGTTTGCTACCGGTGAACGCCAATCGACTATAATAGGCTCGTTGGTTTCTCGATGAAACAAAGAGGTTTTGCCGATATAAAGAAATTCTTCAGGATCCCCAGTCTTTTGAAAATGAATTCGGGCAAAGTATGGCTTTTTTTGAACAGCTTCTAAGCCTTCCTTTTGATTTCGAGCCATTTCAAAAAATCGAGCATTTGCTAAGATATTTAAATAGCTTAAACTTGAATCTAAATAATCAAGATCTGCCATCGACTGACGAATATTTTCCTGAGCAGATTGCAGATTTCTTTGCGACTCATTTAAAATTTGCTGCATGTAATTTTGGGTGTAAGCTAGCCGTTCCACTTCAGCCTGAAAATCTGGATGTTGTGCAGTCATTTTTTAGCACCTCCTAAGTACTTACAATTTTAAGTAGATTCTCATACTACTATATATAATATTTACCAGCAAGTGAAATTGTATTAAGCTTATTTGGGGAGAATATAGTGAAATTTAGAAAATCGTTCCACCAACTGACTTGTTCAAGTTTTACTAGAGGTGGACACACTAGGAGGTTATCATTTGGAGATTTTTGCCCATAGAGGCGTTTCTGCACATTGCCCTGAAAATACTATCGCTGCTTTTGTAGCCGCATCAAAGCTTCCGATTACGGGGATTGAACTAGATGTTCATTTAACAGCGGATAGGGAGTTAGTCGTTATTCATGATGAAACGATCGATCGCACATCTAACGGCTCTGGCTACGTAAAAGATTATACGCTACAAGAACTTCGCGCATTTGATTTTGGTTCATGGTTTTCTTCTGAATTCGAAGATGAAAGCATTCCAACTTTAGGTGACATATTAGAGCTGTTTGCAGGTACAAATCATCGTATTAATATTGAACTCAAAACTGATATATTCCCATATGACGGGATAGAATCTCTTGTCATTAGAGAAGTTGCTGCATTTCAAATGACAGAGAGAGTGATTATTTCCTCTTTTAATCATGAATCCATTCAAATCATCGCACAAAGAGCACCATACATTGAAAAAGCGGCGCTCTTCGCGGAAATTTTAGTTGATTTTAACGGCTACACGGCTCAAATTCCAGCAGATGCTATACATGTCAGCTTACCTACAGCGTTTCGGAAATCAGTTAAGGAAGCTCTTAATGAAGGAGCAATTGTACGTGTGTATACAGTCAATGATGTCGAGTACGCAAAACAATTGCAGCAGCTCGGCTTGCAGGCAATATTTACGGATGATCCGGGGAAGATAGCGTCTGGATTGATAGGATAGAAAAGTCAAAGCGATGGATTGAAAAGGCAAAGAGGCGGATAGAATCATCAAAGCGGTGGATAGAACCGCCCAAGCGACGGAAAGAAGAGCTAAAGTGACGGATAGAACCGGCAAGGCGACGGAAAGAAGTCAGAGCGACGGAAAGAATCGTCAAAGCGATGGATAGGAAGGTCCAAGCGACGGATAAAGCCGGCAAGGTGACGGATAGAAATCAGAGCGACGGAAAGAAGAGCCGAAATGACGGATAGAAAGGCGAAAGCGACGGATAGAAGTCAGAGCGACGGATAGGAAGGTCCAAGCGACGGATAAAACCGGCAGGGTGACGGAAAGAAATCAGAGCGACGGATAGAACCGGCAAAGCGACGGAAAGAAGAGCCGAAGTGACGGATAGAACCGGCAAGGCGACGGAAAGAAGTCAGAGCGACGGAAAGAATCGTCAAAGCGATGGATAGGAAGGTCCAAGCGACGGATAAAACCGGCAAGGTGACGGATAGAAATCAGAGCGACGGAAAGAAGAGCCGAAATGACGGATAGAAAGGCGAAAGCGACGGAAAGAAAAGTCCAAGCGACGGATAAAACCGGCAGGGTGACGGAAAGAAATCAGAGCGACGGATAGAACCGGCAAAGCGACGGAAAGAAGAGCCGAAGTGACGGATAGAACCGGCAAGGCGACGGAAAGAAGTCAGAGCGACGGATAGAATCGTCAAAGCGATGGATAGGAAGGTCCAAGCGACGGATAAAACCGGCAAGGTGACGGATAGAAATCAGAGCGACGGAAAGAAGAGCCGAAATGACGGATAGAAAGGCGAAAGCGACGGAAAGAAAAGTCCAAGCGACGGAAAGAAGAGCTGAAGTGACGGATAGAAGTCAGAGCGACGGATAGGAAGGTCCAAGCGACGGATAAAACCGGCAGGGTGACGGAAAGAAATCAGAGCGACGGAAAGAAGAGCCGAAATGACGGATAGCCCCGCCAAAATCGTGGATAAAACAGAAATTGCCGAAAAGGCGTTATTCATGGGCTTTTTCGGATTTAACGCGCTGAGGATGCGCGAATATCAGTGCGTTAAATCCTAGTATGAGAAGTATATCGTAATAGGTTAAGCCTTACCATTTTACGCGGTTTTCTTCGATACTGCCTAGCATTTGTTTGATGACAAGTGTTTCGCCGTTGTCTAGTAATACGGAGCCGTCGTAATAGCCAAACATCTGATGTACTTCAGATTTTACGAGACCGGCTTTTGTTACAGATACACGCTCGAAAAACGGGGAGAATGTTAATGAAACTTGGTTAGAGAATTTCGTCTTAACTTTCCAGCGTTGCATCAAATCCTCTTGATTATAATTGAACAGTACATCCTCATGTATTTTTGTCATTTTACCTTCAACGAAAACAGCATTTTCGGTCATTCCAGTTCCGTCTGTCCACTTACCACCTAAATTGAGTCCAATTCGTCTACCTCGAACTCGCTGTGAGGCCATTCCCCAATTCCATGTTGATTCACGCGGCCAAACGCCACGACTATATTCTAGTACAGAGAAGTTTTCCTCAGGTGAAAATGTAAAGCGGCGAGTTCCAATTGTTACAACGCCAGAAGTGGGGAGTATATGATGCTTACCTATAAATTGGAATGTTTTGCGGTTCCAAGGAATGACTACATTCAATGACTCATCTGTAGATGGATGCTGAATGACAAGCTTCGCACGTAAAACATCTCCATCGAAGTCTGGGATAGAAACTGATAGATGTGTTTCATTTTGTAAATATGTCATATCAATCATCATTTCACTATTTTTGAATGATACTGAATCTAGCACCTGTGTAGGCATTTTTAACTTTCCACCTAAAGGAATTGTAATTGTTTTTTCAAAGTAGCGCTGTGTTTCATATTCAAGGAAATAGACGAAGCAGACCGCTGCGTAGTCTAGATGACTAATAGTAGCAGAGAATATGATCTCATCACCGTAGACACACCAATAATTCCATTTCTTTTTGCGCATAAAATGTCCACTTAAATTGCTATTTATGAAAGGTTTACGTGCAAATCCGATGGCAGCTGGATTTAAATTACCTTTTTTATCGCATAAAAGAGTAGGCTGTATAATTTCTTTCTCAGCATGCTGCTTCACATTCAACATCCCTTCTGGTCATAAAATAAAAATCTATACATCCTTTACCCCTATTGTAGCAAAAACTATCTTAGAAATGGAAAAGATAGTACCAAATAAGACCACTTTCGACATTTTTAAGAATAAGGACCTAACTAATAGAAACACTTCTATATACATATGATGGACATAAGGAGGGGAAGCGTGGCAAAAATGTATAACAGGCAGGCCGCTGTACAATATGCGAATTTGTGGTGGAACAGGCGTAATCCAGCATTTCCGAACTTTACTGTTGATTGTACGAACTATATATCTCAATGTTTATTTGCTGGAGGAGCACCAATGCGAGGTGCTCCAAACAGAGGGAAAGGTTGGTGGGGTCAACATAGCAATTGGAGTTTTAGCTGGTCTGTTGCACATTCCCTTAGATGGTATTTGGAAGGCTCTACGACTGGATTGAAGGGGAGGCGTGTACAATCTGCCGAAGAATTGGAACTTGGAGATATCATTTTTTATG
This sequence comes from Lysinibacillus agricola, assembly GCF_016638705.1. GTDB lineage: Bacteria > Bacillota > Bacilli > Bacillales_A > Planococcaceae > Lysinibacillus > Lysinibacillus agricola. Next base: position 487,841 of record NZ_CP067341.1, read on the forward strand.
ATTTCCAAGGGGATGGAAGAGTTGACCACTCTGTAATTGTGACAAGTATTCAAAATGATATTCCATATGTTAACGCACACACTTCAGATAGTATTAATCGACCATATTTTTATGAAGATTCAACGGCCTATACGCCAAGCATGACTTATTTTTTCATTCATATAGATGATAGTTTTGCTTAGGGAGCTAGTAGTGTTAAAGCTCATCATTTTGTGATAATGTGAAAGATAGAAGATATAAATTCTAATATACTGTAATGTTATAGAAGGAGATAAGAATATATGAGCGAAAAAATTTTGTCTGTTAGGGATGCGATTATTGAGCGTCGTTCTATTAAAAAATTTAATGGCCAGTCGGTAGATCGTGGAGATTTAATGGCTATTATTGACGATGCGGTATGGGCACCGAATCATGGTAATCGAGAGCCTTGGCGTTTAGTCGTTGCTTGTGGTGAGGAGTTATCTACTCTTCATAATTTGTTGCGCGAACTAGCGATACCGAAATGGCAGGAGCTTTCAAGTGAAGATTTAGCGAAGCAAATGACAAAATTCACATTACCAGGTGGTTATGCATTTGTGATCGTTCCAGAGGATGCACGACAAAAAGAGCGTTTAGAAGATTACGCAGCGGCAAGTATATTTATTCAAAACATTCAATTATTAGCTTGGGATAAAGGAATCGGCTCATGCTGGAAAACTCCTGGGTTCCTAGATAATCCGAAATTCCGTGAAGCCTTAAAGGTTCAGCCGGGTGAGCGCGTGATTGCGATGCTACAAGTTGGCTATTTTGATGAAGCACCGAAAGGGAAAGAACGTAAAAAATCAGCAGATATCGTTACGATTTTTGGAGAATAACATAGCAAATCCCCTCGTTACTTTTTAGCGAGGGGATTTGTTTCATTTATTTTTGTAATTCCGCGACCTCAAATAAATAATCGCTTAAAACACGCAATCCTTTATCGAAGTTTTCTAAATGGAAATGCTCATTTGGTGCATGGAAGTTTTCACTTGATAAGCCGAAGCCCATAAGCACTACTGGCAATTCTAAAATTTCATCAAAGGCAGCCACGATAGGGATTGATCCTCCTCCACGTGTGTAAGCAGTTGGTACATTATATACTTTTTCGTATGAGCGACCAGCAGCTTGGATAAGTGGATGATCAAATGGTGTTAAGAATGGACGACCTTTATCGAATTCAGAGATTGTCACCTCAACGCCAGTTGGTTTATGTTTTTCAATATGTGCTTTTAATAGTGCCACAATTTCATCAGGCTCTTGATTTGGCACAAGACGGCATGTGATTTTTGCGCCAGCCTCAGCAGGAAGCACTGTTTTAATGCCTTCGCCAGAGAAGCCACCAAACACACCGTTGACCTCTAATGTTGGGCGTGCCCAAGTTTGTTCTAAATAGGAATAGCCAGCTTCACCGAATAATTCCTTCACGCCAACTTCTTCCTTCACGGATTCTTCATCAAAACCAAGCGCACGGTAAGCTTCGCGTTCTTCTTCAGTTAATGATAAAACGTTGTCGTAGAAGCCCTCCACTTGAATTGTCCCATGTTCATCACGGAAAGAGGCTAAAATGTCAGCTAATGCATGAATAGCGTTTTGGACACCGCCACCGTAAATACCAGAGTGAAGGTCACCTTTTGCACCACGAACATCGATTTGAACCCCCGTTAAGCCACGTAATCCGTAGCATACAGCAGGCTTACCAGGACCATATAAACCTGTATCAGAAATCAAAATTAAGTCTGCAGCTAGTTTCTCTTTATGCTCTTCAACATAGGCAGGAAGGTTAGGACTACCAATCTCTTCTTCACCTTCATAGATGAATTTCACGTTCACTGGTAAAGTGCCAGTTGTCGCAAATAGTGCTTCAATCATTTTTAAGTGCATAAACACTTGCCCTTTATCGTCACTAGCACCACGAGCAAATAATTTGTTATCTCGGATTGTAGGGTTGAACGGCTCAGTTTCCCATAAATTTAATGGGTCAACAGGCTGAACATCATAATGACCATAAAACAGAATAGTTGGTTTTCCCTCTGCGTGTAACCAATCAGCATAAACAACAGGGTGACCTGCAGTTTGCGTAATAGAGACGTTCTCAAGATTTAGCTTTTTAAAAGCGTTCGCTAGCCACTCTGCAGCATTTTGTATATCTCCCTTATACTCAGACAAAGAACTAATACTTGGAATACGTAAAAATTCATTTAATTCATGTAAGTGTGCTTCGCGATGTTCAGTGAAATACGCATCTAACTGCTGTACATTTGTCATCTAGCATCCCTCTTTTCAAATATTTCGATAATAGAAATAGTATAGCATAATGTGGTTGGGGAATCTTGCTATAGCAATGGTTTTTGCTGTATTTACTAATGATTTGCCCCAGTTTTAGCCCCACTTGTCTGTAAAGCATGGCTAGAGAGTGATACAGATTCCACTTCTAATTCCTTCAAAATATGTCCATATACATCCATAATCATTTTCGGAGTATTGCCAAGCCTTTCAGCGATTACCTTCACATTTAGCCCACGATTTAACAAAATAGTGCAATGCGTATGTCGTAAACCATGTATTGTTGTTTTAGGTAACTTAGTTCTCTTTAAAACTTTTTGCTTCAAAAATCAAAGCCACTGAATCAATTATAACTAAGCAATCATTTTCACCAGTATTTCCATTCATTGACCAATTACTATTTCGGAATACTCTTTTTTTTCCAAAATGGCTACTTAGAAGTTTTGCTACCTGCTCATCAAGAAACTTATCTCGGATATTAAAAACATCTTCTTTATATCTTTGGTTATCCATTTGATTGAACAATTCATAAAAATCCGAAATATAATTATCAGCTAGCTGCCCAATATTTATAATAGTAATATGATTGTCATTTCTGACTAAAAACTTATTTGAAATTCTATTGACTAGATACAAATCATCATCTGAGTATTTTTTGATTTCTGAAAAATCGACACAAAAAGTTTTTAGAATCAGCTCGATTTCGCTCAAAGTCAATTCTCCAATAAATTGGGGATCACCTAGTTGAAAAGAAAAAATTTCTTCTAAACTAATTTCACCTTTAATAAAATCATTTCTTCGCTCCATAACTATTGTTGGTATGTGTTCTAACCAATCACTAACCTTTTTAAAACATACAGATGAGTCTATTTTTTTAAACTTTCCAATCAGTTCTTTATCAATTTCAAATCTTGTTGAATTATTTATGAACCGCCTAGTTCGATAATAATTTGATATTTTTAGGGATTGGAAATCTTTATTTAAAGAATTCACCTCGAAATAATACAAAATCCGAATTAATGAAATAAATAAATGTAAAATTTCATTATATTCGTCATATTCGAATAAATCATCTGAGCAAGAATATTTCATCACCATAGCATACGTATAATCAATTTCAAATTGATTTATAAATTCAATTTTATTGACTTGCTGATTAATGAAGATTATCTGTACGAAATTAAAAAAACTTTGCCATTTTATAGATTTTGACAAAATAGCTATATTTCGTTTGCAATAATCGCAAATTTCTTCATTTCGCATATTATCTTTTTTAAATTGTTCACCCATATATTGAAGATTAGAGTAATTTGGAGCATCATTATCAATGTATATTTGATAAGTATTCACAAAATTCTTAATATCATTTATAATTTCTTTTTTTTTAGAATTACCCATAAACATCAATTCGCTTTCTAAAGGTAGTATCTTGTTTTCAAAAAAATCATACTTAATTATTATAACATTTGAATATACCCTAATATTACACTTCTTGATTTCTCATGTCAGCATTTTGAAGTATATAAAAATTTGACTACTTGTAGACTTTCAAATAGGTAGAAAAGGCCGCTAACTTGAAAATTCAAAACAATTGCCATGTCTATCCCTTTTTTAGGAAATAGTACAAGTGAAGTATCGTTTGTATTGTAGAATAGAGGTAAGCACAGTATTTGGTATATTATGTACATTTAAAAACGTTAAATTGTATTCAATATGAAAATAATTAAATATATAAGGTGGTGATTTGAATGAAGAACAGAATCTCCAAACCTATTATCAACATGGTCTTATTGTTACTTTTTCTTGTTGTTTTATGGTTTATAGGTAATGTTAGCCAGCTGTTATCTAGTAAAGAAAATACCGAAAGTGAAATTGGCTATATAGTAATGCATGAAGGAATAGTCTATTTTATTCAAGGAAAGGACGTTCAACAATCAGATATAGAGAGTTTCGCTAGCGAAAATTCAAATAAATTTGAATCAGTTTCAATTTTAAATAATGAATTGAAACTGTCTATGAAAGGGATTAAAAGTGGAGATAAAGTGAGGATTTGGTATTCTGAAATTTTGGAGTCAAATCCAGCAAAAATCAAAGTTATTCGTATAGAAAAAATGTGACCAAAAGTCTATAATTATAAAATACTACTTAATTACCATTTATTAATAATAACTTTCGTTTATTTCTTTTATTTAATAGAATGTTAGTTAACAACAGTCTAGGAGGAATGAAGATGAAAAAAATTACTTTAAAGTTTTTCTTTATGTTTATCTTTTTATTAGTTCCTATGAATGTCTTTGCAGAGGATCAACTTGGGAGTTTTACATTTGATTCAAGTGAATCGTCGCATCCTTATGATATGGTAAATTCGAAAGGTGAAATAATTAAGTATGAGGATTTCAGAAAAAGTAATTTGCAATTGATTAGTGAAACACCTAGTTTTCAAGGCACTGGAAAAATTACACCTGTTGAGATTGATAACTTAATATTACAAAGTAAATCATTTATTGATGTAACTCCTTCACCTGTTATTATTGAAGACAACTTATCTAAAAATACAAATGAAATAACTCCATATATAGTAATAGGCGAAGACGGTAGAACAATTGTAGAAGATACAGAAATAGCACCATTTAGTTCGATTTCGTATATTGAATTAAATTGGGCGGATGGTACAAGTGGTACTTGTACAGGTACTTTAATTGGTAGGAACAGGGTTCTAACAAATGCACATTGTGTAATCGATGCTGGAACACAAAGGGGTATATCTAGTGCAACAGTTTATCCAGGCGTAAGTAATAGCATGGGATGGTTTGGTTCTTATAATGTTAGGGATTATTTTGTACCTTCTAATTGGATTTCAACTGGTTCAACCTCAGAAGATTTTGCTGTTCTTGTTTTAGATGCAAGTAATAATAGACATGCAGGAGATGTTGCAGGATTTCTTGGAATAAGACAAGTAAATAATCTTCTTAATCAAAATGTTGGTATTTTTGGGTATCCGGGAGATTTAATAAGAGCAGGTGGTGTGATTTCTCAATTTGGTATGAGAGGAAATGTTACAAGAGAAGATACGTCTTTAGCCTTTTATACAATTGATACTGCACCTGGACAGTCGGGATCGGCATTATTAAATGCAAATAACCAAGTTGTTGGTGTTCATAGAGGGTCATATATTGTTAATGGGAACACTATGAATGGCGGACCGAAGATGAATTCAAATATGTTCAATTTTGTATCTCAAGCTTTGCAGTAACAATAACAGAAACTTAGCAAATTTACATGAAGCTGTCTAAAAAGAGGGTTTTTAACCAACAATGAATAAAAAGTAAAGGTAGAAATGCAAATAAAGTTGTTCCAGCAATTCCGTTAAATTAATACTTAGAGTAACACTAATTCTATATAATCTTTATAATGACAAACGAAGACAAAATTCTAAAAGATCAGGCACATATAAAAGTGAGTGCCTGATCTTTTTATGTAGAAATTGAAATTAGGGTATCGGTACACCTAAAGTATGCATCTAAAAACCTTTTTATATTAGACAATCATCATTATCCGCATCTTAACTCTCATGTTTGGATAAGTCAGATACCGTCACCAATTTATTAAAACAAACCTTTTGATTATTCTTAAGATTTCCTTTTAGTGAGAAATGATCCACGCCTACTTTAGAAACTACAATTGTATGTGTTATAATGTCGATTTTTCAATACTAATTTGGATATTGCTAACCGTGAAACTGTAAAGAAATGTTTAGCTACAAATGATCTTTTTATTATTCAAGGTCCTCCTGATACGGGTTAATCTACCGTAATAACAGAATTAATTAAACAAATTTATTCGAAGGAACCTAAAAGTAAAATTCTATTTACATCTCCTTCACATGTAGCTGTAGACCATCTGCTTTCAAATTTATCAGATGATTTATTTAATAGAATTATTGTAAGAATTGGAGATAGTGAAAAAATTTCTACTTCATCAGAGTAATTAAAACTAAATAAACAGATTAATAGATGGGCTGGGGAAGTTAAACAAAAGGTAAATAATAATGTTCAGGAAATAATTAAAGAAAAGTTAAATATAAATGATGCAGAAGAGACATTTATTGATGATATCTTGATTAATAGTAACGAGAAATCCGAAGTAGATGAGAGAATTTTAAATCCCAAATTTATTGATACTGTAAAGTTAATGAGTAAGTGGAAAAATAGAATAGAGTTGTTAGATGGATTTAATGATATTTTTGCAAGAGGGGCGTCTTTAATTGCATTCAACGTGTGTAGGAATAGCTTCAAATCACAATTTGAAAAATTTAACATATTATTGGGTTATAGTAGATGAAGCAGCACGTGCCACAGCTCCAGAATTAATATTACCATTGAAAACAATAAGATTTTAATAAAGCTCCATTCTCCATATAAATAATCCATTTCCATAGCTAAAAATTCTTCTATTTTTGGGTCTACTGTTGACGGTTTCGAAAACCAAAACATGCTTGTAAATAATGCGATTAAAGTAATAATAAACCTATAATGCTTCTTTTATATGCAAGTAATAAAAATAATGGGCGAATATACCAACTTAAAACATTATGATGCCTTTCAAAGGCCCAAGTAAAGAATTCATTGAGAACGTCCATGAATATTTTTTCTCCTTTAGAGTGACTTCACTTTCACATCATTATATTCAATTAATGATTAATTAGGAACGTTTACTACTTAAAAGTGCCATATCAGAAGTTTTAATTTTTATTTGTAAAATGGTAACTAAACAACATCACTTAGAATAGTTTGTAACCAGTTTTTGTAATTTTTCCATGATTTATAAATAACTCAAACTTCGCAGACTGAAATCGACAAATAAGCCTTGATATAATTAGGAAGGCTGGCGATCCATTGCTGAAGTTGACTTTTGATTAGTTTTTGGATTTTTGTATTTGTCTTTTTTAGGGTATCTTCAAGAAGCTCGATTAATTGCTGTAAAGCGACAGCCCAATCGAGTTCATTTACTTCATCGCAAAGTTCATAGAAAATGCCACCTAATGTTCGCTGGTCGGTATGGCAGCGATTTTGCCAGGACAAAACGATATATCTTGAAAAGACAATGGTTGTGTGACTGATGAGTAAATCATAAGACATCCCTTGAAATTCTTTTTGAAGTCTCAATAATGATTTGGTTGTCTTAAAGAAGACTTCGATGTCCCAACGCATTCCATAAATACGAATGATTTCTTGTTCAGAAAGCGTACAGTCCGTGCTAAGAATGGCAAAGCCACTCACTCTTTTTATTTCTGTTTTGGACAAATACAACCTTTACCTGAACGCCATTTGCCATCGTTGTATGAATCGATCGCAAAATTCCTTTCTTGTCTGGGACAGGTGTGGCAATCTTATACAATTCTTTTAAAGAGAGTCGTTGGTTGTTCATCAAATAACGTTGGTTCGTATTTTTCACCATACCAATGACATCCAGACCTAGTTCAACGATGGATTGAATGAGCGGTTGTTGTGTAAACCACGTATCCATTAACACATAATCAGCGGATACACCTGCTTGTAAGGCTCTTTCAAGCATACTTGGAATGATTGTAGGCGCGGATTCTAACGATTCTACACGACGTTTATAGCCCGAGGTACGTTTGTCGATGTTGTTCGAAATCCCATTGATTTGTGCATTTTTTGAACTCAGTAACGTAAAATCCAGCGGCATAAATGTAAAGCCGTCTGACCAACCCAAAGTAAGCATACGAAAGCCTTTATAGAAGCGCTTCGTTAAAGAGGAATGATCCATACAACGTGCGAGAAGCTCAACCTTTTTACTACGATTCCGATCAAACATTGAATCGTCAATAATCAGTGTTTTTGGGCGCTTTTCATCTGTTAGTGCATCGACTTTTTGAACGGCGTGTGCGCTTAAAAAGGTTAAAAAACGACGCCAAGCAAATTTAGAATGATTCATAAAACGATAAACGGCATCTTTGGCTGGATAACAATCTCCCTTTTTGGATGATAAAAGGGTACACCAACTCTTTTGATGAAAAATTAAACAGAATACGAGGTGAAACAAATAAGAAGTTGTAAACCCAAACTTCTTCGTAATGCCAGCTTTCCGTAAATGTTTAAAAATTTCTAATTCATTAAAAATAGATTTTAATTCTTTAGACAGTTGATTGTTTGGTCCATTATGCTCTATCATAATGAAAGCACCTCTTTCGTTTGGTAGTGTATTCTAGTCAAATTCACTATACCAAAGAATGAGGTGTTTTTTGTATTTATAAAACATTTTGTCAAGAATCCTATTGAAATTGTAAAGAACCAAACAAGCTCAATGATTAAGCCGATTTATATTGGTGCGAAGTTTGAGTAAATAATATTCCGCTAAATGTAAATAACCGGTTTCTTGGAAGTTTGAATGTTCCACATACTTCCATAATTTTAGTTTCTATGTTACGATACTTATACTCAGAAAATTTAAAAATGCGAAATCACTAGGGGAATCCTTTTAAAGGACTGAGAGAAGAGTGTACTCTGATACCCTTATAACCTGATCAGGTTTGAGCCTGCGTAGGGAAGTGTTATGTTACTTTATATTTTATTTAAAGTACCACTTTCCTCGCTTAGGAAAGTGGTTTTTTTGCGCGCCCGGCATGTTCAACAATTCGGTGGTGAAAGTCCATAAGAGAAGTCTGCAAATGTCATAGTAGTTCTCTAACGAGAGTGAAGGACCGAACAATCTTAAATCTTGAAAGAACAAGGAGGTGAAGACATCTCGTCGAAACAAAGAAAGCACTGAGGTAAAGACCGAAAGAGAGTTGCTTATAAAGGAATAATCTGGAGGTGTGAGTGTATATAAGAGCGTGTAGGGATGTAGACATTGAGATGAAAAAACAAGATGGTATCAATGTAATCGATAGAATCGTTACCAATCGCAACCGGTAAAGAGGGTGGCTATAAAAGAAATACAAGCTTGGTTAAATCATCGTTTGCGTCAACTGATTTAGAAACGATGGAAGCAACCAAAAACAAGGTACACGAAACTACGTCAGTATGGAATCGACCATGATGATGCGATGAAAACAGCAAATTCAAGGAAAGGATATTGGCGACTATCGAGAAGCGAGATCATACATCGGAGCTTTAACAAATGAAAAGCTCACAAAGTGGGGATTGAAAGACCTAAGCCAACTTTATGAGCTCCGATACTTAAGAGATTGAACCGCCATATACGGGACTGTAAGTATGGTGGTGTGAGTCGGCTAATCAAATAATGATTAGCCTCCTACTCGATTTTTTTATGTGTTTTCAATAGGGGGAATGTGATTGAAGCTGATAGCCGTGACGAATGATCGGTTCAAGGTGGATCATTTAACTAAAATCATGATTGATACAGAACCGTTTGTAGATTATTTCATTATCAGAGAACGGACGAAAACAGTAAATGAATACATAGAGTTGATTACGGCATTGACTGAAGCAAAAGTCAGTAAGGATAAATTAATTGTGAATGACAGGGTGGATGTGGCTGTTGCCTCGAATATTCAACGGGTGCAGCTTCCAGGCCACGGGCTTTCCATTTCGCAAGCGAAAGACAATTTTCCACAGTTACTCGCGGGAAAATCAGTACATTCCGCTATAGAGGCTGAACGCGCTTCGTATGCTGGAGCCAATTGGCTGCTATATGGACATGTATTTGAAACGAACTGCAAAAGGGGTGTAGAACCCCGCGGGCTTTCTGAACTTCAAGAAATCTCGAAAAAAGTGACAGTTGATTTGTATGCAATCGGAGGAATCAAAACTGAACATATCGACATGCTGCACGATATCGGAGTAAATGGAATAGCTGTCATGTCAACAATCTTTGAAAGTGATGATCCGGTATCGGCTACAAAGGAATATTACGAGGCTTGTCGACAAGCTATTGCTTATCAAAAGGTTGAGAGGAGTTAAATTTTGATAAATATTACATTAAACGGTAAAGTTTATAAGCTACCCAAAGATGCTTCAACCGTTCAGCAATTACTTGAGCATTTCGAGCTTTCCAAGCGGATCGTGATTGTTGAAGTAAATAAGGAGATTGTTCAAAAAGATCAATATGATCGCCCCATTCGCGAACGTGACCAAGTGGAGATGATCCATTTTGTAGGAGGAGGATGAACATGTTAAAAATAGGAGATCAAACTTTTCAATCAAGACTTTTACTGGGGACAGGAAAGTATCCGTCTTTTGAAATACAAAAGGAAGCAGTCCATGTGTCCGATGCTGAAATTCTTACATTTGCCGTAAGAAGGATGAACGTATTTGAACCGTCGCAGCCAAACTTTCTTGAAATGCTAGATTTATCCAAATATACATTACTTCCAAATACGGCAGGAGCCAAAACTGCTGAAGATGCGGTACGGACGGCAAAATTAGCCAAAGCATCAGGGCTGTGTGACATGATAAAGGTCGAAATTATCGGTTGCGATCGGACACTTTTACCTGACCCAATTGAAACGTTGAGAGCGTCTGATATGCTGTTGGCAGAAGGGTTCACTGTGCTCACCTATACGTCGGACGATATTGTCTTGGCACGAAGGTTGGAAGAGCTTGGTGTTCATGCGGTCATGCCGGGTGCATCACCGATCGGTTCCGGAAGAGGAATTTTAAATCCGCTTAATTTGAAATTTATTATTGAACAATCTTCAGTTCCTGTTATTGTCGATGCTGGCATTGGTTCACCAAAAGATGCAGCGTATGCTATGGAGCTTGGAGCTGATGCCGTTCTATTGAACACCGCCGTGTCTGGGGCGAATGATCCTATAAAAATGGCTAAAGCGATGAAGCTAGCCATTGAAGCCGGCCGCTTGGGTTTTGAAGCTGGCCGGATCGAGGAAAGAGATTATGCTGTGGCAAGCAGTCCTCTTGAAGGGGTGCTCCCGTCGTGAACAGCCGCTATTCAAGGCAGGAATTATTTGAACCGATTGGAGAAAAAGGCCAAAAGGAAATTGGCCAGGCTCACATTTTAATCATTGGGGCAGGGGCGCTTGGCTCGGCAAGTGCAGAGATGCTTGTACGCGCGGGTGTTGGGAAGCTTACGATTGTTGACAGGGATATTCTTGACTGGAGCAATTTGCAGCGGCAGCAGCTTTATATTGAAAAAGATGTAATAGACCAGCTCCCTAAGGCTGTTGCTGCCAAGAAGCGGCTAAGTGAAATTAACAGCACGGTTGATGTAGAAACAATTGTGGCTGATGTCACAGCAAAAAATGCCGAAGATCTTGTCAGCGGAAAAACGTTGATTGTAGATGCAACAGATAATATAGAAACGAGACTGTTAATGAATGATGCATCAAGGAAGCTGAGCATTCCATTTTTTATGGGAGCGGTTGTTGCCAGTTATGGATTGACTTATCCAATTGGATTAGGGGAGCGTCCTTGTCTTCATTGTTTGTTGGACACACTTCCGTCACAAACACTTACATGCGATACAGCAGGAGTTATCAGTCCGATCATCCAGGTGGTTGCAGCTCATCAAGTAACGAATGTATTCAAATATCTTGTCGGTGAAGAAGTGGATTCCAACTTGAAATCTTTTGATCTTTGGACTGGCGATCAGGCCGCGATAGATGTAACATCGCTTCGGCGTTCTGATTGTCTGAGCTGTTCGAAAGATGCAATATATCCATTTTTATCTATGGAAAGTCAGACAAGAACGGCAGTCTTATGTGGTCGGGATACTGTCCAATTGACATGGTCTCAAGATCGGAAAGTGGAATTAAGGCAGATTGCCGAAGTCATTCATCCAATCGTAACCGGACTCATTTGTAATATGCACCTTTTGGCATGCAATTTTAGTGGCCACCGAATTGTTCTTTTCCGTGACGGTCGCATGTTGATCCACGGCACCAAGGACGATGTCAAAGCTAAAACGATTGCGGCCAAGTTGATGGGTTAATATTTTATTAAAAACATCATTGCGGGATGTATTTTTGTTATTCATCAATAAAAATTGCTTCTTGATTAATGAACTTTTTTTGCACAAGCTGGCAGCGGAATTGGACAAAACATTGGCGAATTAATTCTTTTACTTCCGATTGGATATGGAACGATTAATTGTGCAATAGGTTGGTTCATATCCTTGTACAAGCCACATCATCCGAATACTATTTTTTAAAGGCGCTGCAATTTTATGATCAGAAAATTCGGGGGTGATAAGCTAGACACCCCTTATTTCGTAAGGGTACTGAAAAACTTATGAATTGCTAATAATCATAGTAACTAATTATGATTTTTTAAATTCTATTAAGTATTAAAAGTCGATTACCTCTAAATCTAAAGGTAAAATAGTTGATTCATTTTATAATTTGAACGTAAGAACCTTTCTTTCTGAGATTTGGTATGTGATGTACTTTATATTATTAGAGGTGGTTCTTATTAGTTTTCAGAGGAGGGTTTTGTCCCAGACTCTTCTTACGATTAGTCAACATTATTTAAAGAATAATTTATATTTTTATGAATGTGAAGTGGTGAAGGATATCCCTCACCACTTCACATTCAGATACGCCAAAAAGACCTGACGATTTTTGTTTTTTTCGAAAGGTCATTATGATATAGTTCTATATAGGTGATTACGATGAAATTATATCTTTACTGAAAAGAAAACAGTCCATCTTTGTTTTCATACATTGATTTAAAGCATATTTAATTTCTAAAAGCTCTTTATTTGAAGGGTTATTATCAATTAAGATGATGGGAATATCTTTTAACAGTAATGGTAAAACAGTATCTGTTATAATTAAATCTATATTTTTAAATATCATAGTAGATTCATGTAATTCCCAAACAGGTTTCATTTTCAGGTTTGCTTTCCCCTCGAAACGTATATTCAAGTTATTCAAAGTAAAATCACTGATAATTTGAGAGCGGGATGTAACATATAAAACATTCGGTTGCAATTTTTTTTCTGCAGTAATGTATTGTAACAATAATAAAGCAAAAAACATTGAGACTTTATTATTGCATTTAAAAGCCATTTTCTCCTCCCAATCCTTTCTGATTATTGCTATTTCTTTCGAAAATATAGGATATCCATTAGTAATCTCTGTTAGTACAGTTTTTTTTGGAGAGTATTGAAGCTCTGGCAAAACACTTCTTACTTTTGCAATACAATAAAGACTAAACGTTTTAATGACAAAGGTTTTATCATATAGAAAATCATAATCTAAATACTCTTTAAGAAAATGTAAAAATTCAAGAAACTCCTTACATTCGTTTTGAGGAACATGTAAATACTTAAAATCTTTGTCTGCAGCAAATAGTTCTAGTGCCGTTACAACGTCAACTTTTGAATACTTTTCAAGAGCTAATTCAATGGAATTTATATACTCCAATTCTGAAAGTATTAATGCTAAATAAATGCATACTCGTTCTTTTATAGGAATTTCATAGTCTAACATTTCTTCCAATAATAAAAACAAATTATTAAACTCTTTAAAATACCCTTGCTGTATTAATTTCTCTTCAATACCAAAGGGAAGTTCTCCCACTTCAAATCCTTTCTGACTCCGTGAAATACAAATCTTTATAAAGTTTAAAAATATATTCATACCAAAATGAGTAATGGTTATTCCGTGTGTTACCTCTAAATAAATCTTGATCTTTAGCGGTATCTCCTGATATTTTGCGAAACTCTGAAAATAAGAATTATCATTTGTTGAAAATAACATTTCGAATAATAATAAGCGAACGCTTCCTTCATTTCCCTCAATATAATAGGGCCTACTTTTTAAAGTTAAAAAAAATGGTTTAATCATCTGTTCCACTTTCCTGAGTAATTCAACAGTCATGTTACGATTTATATATAACAATTCCCCGATTTCTTCCATAGAATAACCTCTGTTTTCAACCAATAAATTTATTAGCTGAAAAGTTAAATCATTATGATCATGGGTAAATATGCTAGCAACTGTTTCATATTTGGGATGAATTAATTTCATACCATATCCCTTTTTTATATGTAAAATCCAATTTTTAGGTAGTTTTTTTTTATAATTTTAATCTCATTTAGAATAGTTTTATATGAACATCCAATGTAGATTCCTAGTTCTTCAGAGCTAATCCATCCGGTTGTTTTTTCTAAATATTCCAATGTTAAAAACTGCCTTTTAGTTATAATATTTTGTTTCATAGGAATTCCCCTTTTTGATATATAACAATATTATTAGTTCCCATTGACTCTCCATCATAAAAAAATCTGTCTACCTTTTTGAACAAATAAAGAGGAATTATTTTTTTATACATAAATTTTTTGTGAAAAGAGTAATGATTTCAAGTAGAAAATTATTAAAAACAGTTCTGATTATATACTAAGTTTGTCCTTACAGCTCTCATAAATAAATGTCCCAAAAGGTTTTAATTTCTATAAATTCCCTTTTCTTAGGATATGGTACGATTACTACTGCTTGTTTGTTCTATTTCTTCCTTTAGGTAAAATTTATGATTAATAGCCAATCATATCAAAAAATATTGTCGTAATATGTCTAGTATTTCGATATAATATGACAATATTTTTTCCTTTGTTAAGAGAAGAAAAAAAGGTTTATAAGTTTTGAGATCTTGTTATCATCATAATAGAAGGTTTAAGGAGGTGCTGTCAATTAATACATTGCCTCCCTAAGGTAGAAAGAAGAAAAAGAAATCTTATGAATGAGCATATTATGGGTAATTGTAATGATTCTCATTTTGGTTTCTGCCGAATCCCTTGTATATGTAATGTATTTTGATAGATATGCTACGTAAGCTAATATAAGTAAGGGAGAATGATAAGTACATATTCAAGATATCCAAAGTGTGATGTATGAAGAGGATGCATATTTGTTAAAATTAATGGTGAACCCAGTACGATTGAAAATTATCAATGAAATAATTAAACATAAAACATTAAGTGGAACACAGTTAACCAGAATTCTAGGTATTTGACAGTCAACATTATTTCAACACCTATCAATGATGAGGAGAATAATTTTAAGTAAGGAAAGAAAAGATGTAGAAAATTATTATCAAATTAGTAATGAAAAGTGGTGCAAATAATTAAGGTGTTTAATGAAGTAATAGTTGATTAGGTAATCTGAGTTATATAAAAGCGAAATACTTTTATATAACTATAGTGGGTAGATTAAATTTTAAAAATAAACTACTGTTGTCTGTAGGAATAGAGGGAACGAAATTGAGGAGTTCACCTTCCCCCGTGTTTCCTTGAAAGTAACTATAAATTAAGTTGCTTCTATTCCTATGTACAGCATTGTTACGCCAGCCATGTCAAGGCTGTACATGATTTTGTAACGCGCAAAAGTGAATAAACAGAGAAGAAACTATTTGGGGGTAAAATAGTTTCTTTTCTGTTAAAGAAATCTAGTTTTTAGCGAGTTATATAAATATTTCAAAGGGGTTTCTTGCTAGTGATTTTCCTTTTGTAGGTGCAATAGTCGTGGAAATAAAAAACTAATCAGTAATTAGGAGGGGAGGAATAGTGGTAATTGATACATGTAAATTAATTGAGAATTTATTTACTTTAGAATTCCATAGACTGTAATAGAATTACACTGGTGCATTTTATCATGAAAGTGTTGTAGAAACCTTTTCTTATCTTTAGAAGAGGGTAAATGTGTTCTTTATGAATTGTAGAGGCAAATCTTAAGTATAATTTCTTTTTGTTGTAAGCTAAGACATTCACTGGTATCACAAGTGAGTCTTAGCCTTTTTTTGTAGTTAAATTAGGATTTCGAAATATTAGGGAGTATGGAAACGCCTGGATAAGTAAAATCCAACTGTATTATGTGTTCTCTTAACCGTACAAAATCTACGATTACACGGCAAAGGAGGGGTTCAAATATTATATTGTAACTCCATCTCACTTTCCCCGATGGAAGTATGTACAATTCCTAAGAAGTTTTCAGTGATGAAATATAGAAAATATGATAACGAATGTATGGGATTTTCTGTTTTTAATATATGTGAAAGCATTGATGCTGACAGGTTTAAAATTGTGAAGTCAACTTAAATAAACAATATTTCCTTTGATAAAGGAAATATTTATGACTGATAAAAGTGCTGTATATTGGTAAAGTCTAAGTGGTTCATTGGAAATCTATGGAGTGGATCTCTAATGACCTTTATGATGAATGCTTGTGTCAGATGAAACTTATTGGCGATGACGCTGTGCTTCGACCGCTTCTATAATTATTCAATCGGATTCAAGTTCGGTGATAATGGTGGATGGTAAATCGACATGGGACGATGCCTGTGTTTTCTAACGGGAACAGTTTTCGAATGGTGAATTCGTTACAGTCTAGATAAAAATCATGTGAGATTAGGCAGGAATCACAATCAAAAGCATAGCTTAAGTGACAGAAGACAATGTACCATCACAAAAGTTAAATAAAGGAAGGTGGAAAGTTATAAGTTGGTAAAAAAATCCTAAAATTAGTTAGAAAGGAGGATACTTGCTGGTGAGGGAATGTGTTAGTAAAGCGTTGATTCTGATGATGTCGGTGCTATTGTCATTTCAGCAATTTGATATATCTGCAGTAGCTGCCGCGTCAGAAGTACCAAATTTGGAACTGGATTTTAAAGCGCTACAACAAGAAGTACTTTCTGGAAAAACAGCTGATTTTGAGTTGAATGTAAAAGTAACAGGCTCCCAGACAACTTTGACGAATGGTAAACTCGTCGTGATTCTACCGAAGCATCCTGAGGTTCCCGTGACTTACTCGCAAATTCCAAACGGTGTTCCAGATGCAACATTAACAATCGCTGGTGTGAGTCCAATCTATAATGCGCAAAACGCTACATTAACTTACAATTTCAAAGAATTAAAATCCGGACAAGTCTACAAAACGATTATTCAGGCAGTTCCTGAGTTAGGAAAAACACCTGTCAGCGATAAAGAGAAAAATCTCGAAGCTGATGCGAGTGTGAAAGTAGACCAATATGCAGATGCGTTGAATTCAGGAAAGAAAACAACAAAAGTAATTTCAAATGGAGCTGTTAGTGCTAATACCACAACATCGGAAACAGCAAAAGAATCTACCGCAACATCGGAAACAGCAAAAGAATCTACCGCAACATCGGAAACAGCAAAAGAATCTACCGCAACATCGGAAACAGCAAAAGAATCTTTCGCAACATCGGGAACAGAGAAAGAATCTACCGCAACATCGGAAACAGCAAAAGAATCTTTCGCAACATCGGGAACAGAGAAAGAATCTACCACAACATCGGAAACAGCAAAAGAATCTACCGCAACATCGGAAACAGAGAAAGAATCTACCACAACATCGGAAACAGCAAAAGAATCTACCGCAACATCGGAAACAGAGAAAGAATCTACCACAACATCGGAAACAGCAAAAGGATCTACCGCAACATCGGAAACGGAGAAAGAATCTACCACAACATCGGAAACAGCAAAAGGATCTACCACAACATTGAAAACAGCGGTAGCATTTAACGCTACACTAGGAACAGCAAATCTAGAGTTGTATTTAAACTCTTTACAACAAGAAGTGCTTTCTGGAAAAACAGCCAATTATGAGTTGAATGTAAAAGTAACAGGCTCCCAGACAACTTTGACGAATGGCCAAATGGTTGTCAACTTACCGAAGCATCCAGAGGTTCCTATAATTTACCCGCAAATTCAAAACGGTGTTCCGAATGAAACATTAACGATTGATGGTGTGAGTCCAATCTATAATGCACAGAATGGTACTTTAACTTACAATTTCCCAGAATTGGTATCTGGACAAGTCTATAAAACCATTATTCAAGTAATTCCTGAACTAGGAAAAACGCCTGTTAGCGATAAAGATAAAAATATCAGGAATCTCGAATCTAATGCGAGTATTAAAGTAGATCAGTATGCGGAAGCTTTGGACTCCGGTAAAAAAACGACAATGGTCATTTCAAATGGAGCAGTGGGTATCTCTAAAACCTATACTAGTACAAAAAAGTACAGTAATAATAGCTGGACTTTGAGTACTGACGCTCCGGTTCAAGGGGACTTAGGTGGTTGGACGATTAAAGCCAGCATCCCTAAAACAGATGCAGGACTGAGCTATATTCAAGAAAATGGTAAAATCCGCATTGTCGATCAAATACCTGCAGGGCTCGTTTTTGATTCTACTTTACAAGACTCAGGGTTTACGGGTGTATATAATTCCTCAAATAACACAGTAACTTGGGAATTCGATGCACCAACTTTTGCTGAACAAGAACTAGTAAGTATTAATGGGAATTTATTTACAAAAGAGTTAAAGATTAATTTGAAATTTGATTCTAGTATCCCAGATTTCTCAACTATAACAAATACGGCAACAGCTACTTATCAGCCCTATAGGATTGGAAACATATCCAATATTAGTACATCAGGAAGTAGCGATATAATGATTGCAAGTGGTGGAGGACCCACGCCGGATGTTAATGGTCAGTATTACTATGGGGTGCATAGAGGGCCTTTGGATGGTAGTAGTGGGAAGATAAATAATGATAATAATAATTTAAATTATATACCAACTGTTACGGATGAGGCATATTTACGTTTTTTTAGTCCTTCGGTTATAGGCCCTTATGGGATGAACTATCGAATCAATTCAGGAGCTTGGCAAAATAACAATAGCCAGTATCCTTATCAACAAATAATAGATTCAGGATATAAAACCTATACGATGGAATATACCATTGACAGTAAATTAGATTTAACAGAACTTCTTTTGGTGAAACCTTATGAGTTCTATAATACATCAGTTGCAAAAAGACCACTTACACAAATACCAGATACATTTGTCCAATTAAAAATAAACGGTGTATGGAAATCAGAGTATCCTATTCAATTCCCAATTTCAAATCAAGTTGGTACAAACACAGGTAAATTGGATGTAACTCAATTTGGTAAGGATGGTCATGTCGAAGCTTTTCGTGTCATTTATAGAAATGCTTCAGGTAAAATGTATGGCACCGTTAATTCTTTTTATAATGTAGTAAAAGGTGCTGTAGGACAGACAGCCAATAGTGTAAAGAATTATTTTGAGTTAAATGATGGTACAAAAATAGAGCGTGAACCTATTGATGATTCATCACCTATGGGGAATCGCCATGTCAATATTGTTCAGAATTCAAGTGAGGATCCGCTTGTCCAATCTTCTATTCAGTTTGTAGATAGTGGAGGTAAGCCGTTAACAACAGGCTCAAACGTACAACGCGGGAACAACCGTATCCAAATTCAGTTCCAAAATAATGCTGCATCACAAGCGAATATTACAGGACCGCTGGAACTCGTTGCGTTATTACCAAAAGGGATCAACATATTGGACCAACCAAATATGTTGTACAGCAATAATTCAGTGAATCCGACATATCAAGTAATCGGTGAGGTTAACGGTCAACAACAAATCAAATTCACTTGGGATAATCAACGTTTATTACCTGGTGAAAAAATAACGGCAAACTTTGATGTGGATGTAACACGAACAGCGTTATCAAATCTAGAATTGCAAGTATATGGCTTCTCAGCGAATACGGGGCTGCAAGTACCTACTTCTCAAGGAAATGTTTATACAAAATCAGTTCTAGAAACAGATACGAATGATCTAAATCAAAACGGAAATACGACTCAGCCTCGTGTCAAGTCAGCTAATAAGTATTCGATTGTCAAGAACGATAACTTGCAAATTATGAAACAAGTAAAAGGTAGTTTAGACGATGAGTTTTCGTTATTTGGATATACAAACCCAGATGGAGATGTAACGTATCGTTTCAATTTAACTAATACAACGAATGAAATTATTGAGCAGTTTATGTTTCTAGATGTATTACCGTCAGTAGGGGATTTAGGAATTACGGATAACACAGAACGAGGTAGTAAATTTGAAACGACATTAAAAGGACCTATTAGTTTTGCGGGAACGAAATGGCAAGACCAAGTCACAGTTTACTACAGTATGTCCAAAAACCCAAAACGTGATGATTTATACGCAACAGTAGATTATTCGGTCGGTTCTACACCACAACCGAACCCAGCTGGTGCAGAGGATCCAAATTGGATGTTGGCAAGTGCGGTTACAAATTGGAACGATATTCATAGTTTCAAGATTGTCATGAATGATGGCGTCCAATGGTTAGAAGGACAAGATATTCAATTTGACGTAGAGGCAAAAGCGCCAGCCTTACCAGTAGACACGGCACTTTTTGACGAAAAGACACCTGAAGTGGACCGTGCTGCATGGAATTCCTTTGCAGTGACAACGAATGAACTTCTAGCTGTAGAACCCTTACGGGTAGGGGTTATTATGAAAGCGCAACCTGGATCACTTGAAATTACAAAAGTAGACGATCAAACAGGAAAAGTTCTCTCAGGTGCAACGTTTGAACTTCGGAAATATGAATCAGATAGTTCAACGCAGTATTCAGTAATAGCTAGTGGTACAACGGATGGAGTCGGGAAACTTTTACTTAAGGATATCCCTTTAGGTTCATATAAGCTTGTTGAAACGAAAGCACCAAATGATCATATGCTTTTAAGGGATCCGATAGACGTTAATATTACAACATCAGGCGAAGTGGTAAAACTGACAGTGAAAAACTCGAAGATAGGATGGGAGATACCAAAAACAGGCGGAATTGGGACCACTTTATTCTACGGAATTGGTGTATTACTTATGATAACCGCGTTATTCCTATTACTTCGCAAGAGAAGTCGAAATAAATAGATTCGAAAATTTATAGAGACGGTGAGGAAAAGAAAATGAAAAAAACGCTAAGGCTTTTACTAGCTTTTGTAGTAATGTTCGCAACATTACCGGGTATGTTTGCAAAGGCAGCAACCCCAACGAATGGTACTTTAACAATCCACAAGTATGAACAAGAAAAAAATGGAGCGCCAAGTACAGAAGGTGATGGTTCTGCAAATCAAACCATTCCTACAGATGCTAAGGCATTACCAGGCGTAACGTTTGAGATTAAACAAATTATGTCATTCAATAAGATTTCAAATGATGGAAAAATTGCAGAAGAATCTGTAACACCAGTAACAAATGCAACTCCGATTAAAGTAACAACAGATGCAGACGGTCAAGCTGTATTTAAAGATTTACCATTAGGTCGTTATGAAGTAAAAGAAGTTTCTGGTCCACCACATATTAATTTAAACCCAAATACATATACAGTCGATATTCCAATGACAAGTAAGAATGGTGACGTATTAAACTATGATGTTCACATGTATCCAAAGAACGAAATTAAACGCGGGGCAGTAGAATTAACAAAAAAAGGTGCAGAAGGTAAAGATCTAGCAGGTGCTGAATTCACTTTATTTAAAGCAGATGGCACAGCAGTAAAAACTGGTTTAACAACAGGTACTAATGGGAAAATTCGTGCAGAAGGTCTAGAATACGGTGATTACTATTTCCAAGAAATAAAAGCACCTACAGGATATGTTTTAGATTCAACAAAATATCCGTTTTCAATTCAAGAATCCGGTACAATTAATGCAGACGGTACGATTAAATCTGGTGTTGTCGTGCCAGTAGAAATTACAAACTATCTAGAACCAACAATTGATAAAAAGATTAATAACGATTTAGAGTTTTTACCAATTAATCCGTTAAAAGATTACAATTATGATATTAAAACGTTAATTCCAGAAGATATTAAGGATTATAAAAATTATGCAGTAACAGATACGCTTGATGATCGATTAACAATTCAAGGTACACCAGTTGTAACAATCGATGGCGTAGCAGTAGATGCAAGTGTTGTAGAAGTAACGGTAGATGGTCAAAAAGTAACAGCTACTGTAAAAGATTTTTCAAAGTTAGATGGTAAAAAAGAACTTCATTTGCAAATCAAGTCGCAAATTAAAGAAGAAACAGCGGCAGGAACAGAAATTCCAAATACAGCAGCAATTGATTTTACAAACAAAAACGACATAACAGGTAATAAGGAAACAAATCCAGTTATTGTAACACCAACAGCAGGAAGCATTCAATTAACAAAAGTGGATGGTGCAGACGGAAAAACATTAGCAGGTGCAGAATTTGAATTACGCGATAACGGTAAAGTCGTAGTATTAGGAGGGCAACCAGTAAAAGGTGTATCAGACGTAAATGGTTTGATCACATGGAACAATATCCCTTACGGAGATTACCAAATCGTTGAGACAAAAGCACCGACTTATATAAAAGATGATGGTACAACAGCTTCTTATCAACAATTAAGAGACCCAATTGATGTAACAATTAATGCAGATCATCAAAAAATTGAATTAGATGTAAAAAATAATAAGAGCGGCTGGTACCTTCCTTCAACAGGCGGTATGGGAACAATACTATTCTCTATAGTAGGTATTGTACTAATGGCTGCAGCGACATTTGTTTTCTTCCGAAGAAAAACAGTAAATAACTAATTATTTATATAGTTATACTTATAGTAGTTACATGTGAAAAGAGGAGAGCCATTCATTTCTCCTCTTTTCTGTATGTCAGTACATGGTAAAGGGGTCACTATGAAACGGAAGATTATTTTTGGATGTATTTTTTTATTAGGACTTGGTATTTTCTTATATCCTACCATAAGTAACTGGCTGGCTACGAGAACGCATTATTCTCAGGTTAGTTCGTATGATAAAACAGTAAAATCATTGCAAAAGAAAGAGCTAGAACGTCGGGAAAAAGAAGCGGATGCGTACAATAAACAAGTTCAAAATTCGAATCAAACATTTTCAGATCCATTCGCAGAAAAAGAAAAACGTGATGGGAAATCTTATGACGATGCCCTTAACATCGGGGATGTTATGGGGTATGTGGAAATCCCAAAAGTTAAGGTGAAACTCCCTATTTATCCAGGAACTTCTGAAGAAGTTTTAGGTCGGGGGGTAGGTCACTTGGACAAGTCTTCTTTGCCAGTAGGAGGAAAAGGAACACATACCGTATTAACAGGACATCGAGGTTTGCCTTCGGCATTATTGTTTACAGATTTAGATAAAATGAAGGAATCTGATGTGTTCTATATTCATTCCTTAGGTAAAGTCCTTGCCTATCAAGTTGATCAGATTAAAGTTGTATTACCAAGTGAAACAGAGGATTTACTCCCTGTAAATAATCAAGATTATGCCACACTACTTACTTGTACGCCTTATGGAGTGAATACGCATAGGTTATTAGTAAGAGGGCACCGCATTCCTTACGAACTGAAAGAAAAAGAAAAAGCGATCGCTTTAGCGCCATCTATGTTAGAAGATTGGAAGGTTATTGCCTCAATAAGCGCTATTGTAATAGCAGTAATACTCCTAAATTTCACGAAAGTTAGAAAGAAAAAGCAAACGAGTTAAATTGTCAAACATATAGAAATGTGAGCTTTGGGGTTAATAGATAATCGTCGATGTTTTTTATTTAAATAAGGATTGGGAGAAGTTTTAGAAAGAGAGTGAACGTTGATTGACAATAATAATAGAAGGAATATATCAAGAAATATTGGATGGAAGAAGACAAAGGATTTCCTCCTGGTACATGGAACTGGGATGTAGACAGAAAATTAAAAAGGAGGATAACAAGATATTTAATTGAGGATGTTTTAAAGTGGAGCGATGAGGATATTATAGAAAAGTGGAACTAGAATCACATCAAAAAATTTAAATTAACTAGTGTGATGCTGATTTATCGTGGTAGTCCATATGAAATGTTAAACGCAGCTTATTCGAATCGATTTGAACCATGGGAGTTGAAGCATATTCCTAGATGATTTTGGACATATGAAAAGAGTTTGGAAATGTTAAAAAAGATTATTGAAGAAAAAGAAAGTTTAACAGAGTTTCAATTACTAGAGAAGTATGATTTAAATTGGCTGGTGAAGAATAAGCTAGGTGGGGTATGTCCGAAGAATGATAGTCCGTATCAAATGTTAAATGCAGCATACCCAAATCGATTTAAAGAGTGGGAATTAAAAGTAGCACCTAATAGATTCTGGGAAAAAGAGAAAGAGAAAAAATATTAAGGATGAAATGGATAAATAAGGGATATCCATTTCGCAGTTATTAAAATGGGAGTGAGAAAATGGATGAAGCAAAACAAATTGAGTACCCTTTTAATAAATATTGGAAATGCAGTACATCTACGATGTTAAAAGAGATATATTTAAAAGAATTTGAAGCAGAAAACGGTAAGGATGTGTACTGAATGTATGAAAAGGGGATTATTCAGTACGATATTATTTGTTTTTGGATTAGGAGTATTTCTATACCCAACTGTTTCAAATTACATCAATCATCGTATGTATGAAGTAGTCATTACAGATTATGAAAAACAGATGGGGAAATTAGCAGATGTGGACATACGTAAAAAGTTTCAAGTAATGGCAGCTTATAACGAATCATTAAAAGGGTTAGCCATTCCTACGGCAGATCCTTTTAGCAGTAGCGACAAGAAAAATACAATGCTTGTCAATATGATAAAAGAAGATGATGTACTTGGTACCGTTAGCATTCCGAAAATCAATGAAGAACTTCCCATCTACTTAGGTGCAAACGAGAAGCATCTAAGCATGGGTGTTGGTCAAATTGGTGGAACTTCCTTTCCTATCGGTGGACCGGATTCGCATACTGTATTAGCGGGACATCGTGGTTATCATGGTGCCAAGATGTTCCGGTATCTCGATCAACTTGAAAATGGTGACAAATTCTATATTCGTATTTTAGGAAAAGAATTAACATATGAAGTAACGGGAAGCGAAGTCATTTATCCTAACCAAGTGGATAAACTCGCGATTGTGAAGGGAAAGGATAAGGCTACATTACTCACATGTGAACCTTACACGTCAAGTAAATACCGTTTACTCATTTATGGTGAGAGGATAAAAGAAGAAATACCTCAAAATGATACACAAGCTCATACAGAAAGTATCAAACAATCCCAAACACATGACTTTATCAAAACAATCGGTTTTATCATAATAGGACTGCTGGTTATTTTTATTGGATTGTTTGGGTTGCTAAGGAAGAAAAAATAAACCGTGAGAAGATATAAGTAAATTTCAAAAAGAGATAAAGGTGGATTGTCTAATGAATGTAGAAATGAATTGTATAACACTAAGATACCTAGTAGAAAATAAGAGAGCAGAAATGATTCAATTAACAAAACATTATATGCTCACTTCCTTGGAAGTTATTCGAATAAGTCAAGAATTAGATAATTTATTGAATATGTTACGAAAATGCGAATGACATTTAACTAGGTTTCCGAAAAGAATTATCCTCACATGAAACTAAAGCAAGATCAAACAAGAAAATTTATAAAAAACATTAGTAATTACTCAGTCACCCCTATGATTTAGCTGTTTAATATTTTTATTTTGCAGTTTAATTCCTTAACTTCCTAATGTTAAATATATCAACTTACGGAAGTTGACGTGTATGATCAACAAATCAGTTATTTTAAAAGCTTATGAAAAAGGGCCATCAACCTGATCATAAATGTCATACACTTTGCCAAGTGGAACATCCAGATCGTGTGATTATTCATCCTGTGAAAGTGTGCTAGTGTTGTCAATCATCATTTAGAAAGTGAACCTGTTAGCTCGAAAAAAGTACGACAAGTGCCAACATGTTTTGTGCAATGTGCATCTTCTTCGTGAATTGCACGGTATATTTGAACTAACGAAGCAAGAATGGGCACAAGAAATGGCTGATTTTCTTTTGAAAGTGAAAAATCAAAAGGAAACAGGTGAATTAGATGCAAAAAAATTGTCAACTTGCATCGAGAATGTGAAATTAAAAGGAGAAGAATCGAATCCTATTCGCCCAAAAGAAAAAAATACGTCCGCGGCAGACAGAAGCAAAGTCTGGCACGTAATCTCTTAAATCTCGATTTTGGCATTTATTCTCTATCCCGCTAATTCATTGTTTTTACAAGAATCTAGAATTGGAAGAATCCCTACTGACACTAATTAATAATAATAGTTCAGTTGCAGCCTTGAAGAAAACTTTGAAATTACATATTTTAGAAATGTTTTCGGGAATAATCGATGATGAATATTTTTAAAAAGAACTAGAATAGCACAAATACATGTAAAAATTGGTCTACAGACAAAATGGTATTTATGTGCTTTTCAAAATATATTTATAACGATTATTGAGATTATTGAAAAGAATCTTTCTGAAAAAGAACTTTATTATTCTAGTGTAAAAGCACTCTCAAAATTATTTAACTTAGAGCAACAAATAGTTCTTGAAGAATATGATAAAGAGATAAGTAGAATTAAAGAAAAATCAAATAAACAGGTAGAAAAAACTAAAATTCAAGTTGTGAATTCAACTGAAAATTTAGCAGCAATTTCAGAACAAACGAATGCAGCATTTCAAGAATTACATATTCATTGCACAGAAATGGTGGAAACCGTAAATGCTGGAAAAGAGTTATCTGCTTTAGCGGAGGAGAGAGCAGAAAATGGGAAATTTCAAATAAGTAAACAGAATAGTAATATGAAGAAGGTTCATAAGGCAGTCAAAATAATTTCCAATGATATAAAAGAGTTATTAAAAATAACAAAGGAAGTTCAAGGCATTATTGATATTGTAACGAAAATAGCTGATCAAACTAATTTATTATCTTTAAACGCAGCAATTGAAGCAGCAAGGGCCGGCGAACATGGAAGAGGATTTGCAGTTGTAGCAGACGAAGTTAAAAAATTATCAGAAGTAACGAAAAAATCAGTCTCAAATGTAGCTCATTTAATTTTATCCACAGTGTCTAATGTGGAAAAGTTATCAGCTTCACTTGACATGATTAATGAATCTGTTCATGACGAACATCAAATTATGAAACAAACAGACATATGTTTTGAGCAAATTTTACAATCTATGAAAGAAACCCAAGAAAATAATGAACATTCACAAGAAGAGATTAATGTTTTTGCTAACGTTGTCAATGAATTAGGTAAAGCATTTGAAGAAGTTGCATTGTCGGCTGACCGACTTGCTAGTTTTGCTAATGAATTAAACAATGGATAAGGGGTCTTCTAAATGTGTAAAAAAATACCGAAGGAATTAACATACTATTTAAAATTAGGTGATGCTGTTGTAATCGTTGATGAAAATCAATTAATTATCGATGTTAATCAACAATACGAAACGATCACCGGCTATAAAAGAGAAGTTCTTATTGGACTACCAGTAGAGAGTTTAAAATCGAGTGTAACGCCGTTTGTTATGTATAAACCGTTAAAAAGTACATTAAAAAAAGGACAGCCATGGTCTGGGACAATGGTTCATGTCAACAAATCATTAGAGCTAAGATATTCATTTATAACGATTACGCCAATTGAAATAAAAGGAATTATTTATTATGTAGGAGTTATGCGCTTAGCAGAACAACTATTGATAGATGAAGTGAATCAGAAGAAAATAGAGCACAAGGAGCTATTTCAGTTGTTAGCTCTATCAAGTGAAATGCGCGATGTAAATATAGCAGAACATCTTTTGAATGTGCAAAATTTAGTAGAGGAATTGTTGCTAAGCCTCTTTGAAGATAGAACTTATAATTTATCGTTAGAGTATGTTAGTAAAATTATAGAATATAGTGTTTTACATGACATTGGAAAATCGGGAATACCAGAATCAATCCTGTATAAAACTGGACCACTAACAATCTATGAAAAAAAAATTATAAAGATGCATCCTCTTATGGGGATAGATGTATTGAACAAACTATCTAATGAAATGAATAATAAAATTTTTGATGACAAAAAAATAGCTGAAAATATTATTAAATATCATCATGAGAACTGGGATGGAACAGGATATCCAATGGGGTTAAAAGGAGAAGAAATTCCTTTTGAAGCGAGAGTAATATCTATAGTAGATGTTTACGACGCCTTAGTTAGTGATAGAGCTTATAAAAAAGCTTGGACAAAAGAAGAAGCTCTTTCTTATTTAAAAGAACAGAAGGCTATTAAGTTTGACCCTCATTTAGTAGAAGTGTTTATCGAAAAAGTTATTCAGAAAGATAGTATTTTTCTATAAGTCCAAATCTCGTAGAGGGGGAAACACAACTTTAAATTTCCATAAATATTCATTTTTGTTAAAAATTTATTAAAAAAATTTAGAAGCCATTTATATAAGTTGATCTTCGTTACGACTGGGCGACTCCTAGGGGATCAGCGATAGAGAAACGAAGGTTAAAACCATTACATCCTGTGAAAATGCCTTCGTGACCAACCGAGGGCACTGAAAAACTTACGTTTTCATAAAAGCGAACCTTTTTCAGATAAAAATAAGGCACTTCTTGTTCAATTTTGAACAGGAAGTGCCTTATTTCTGTCTCTATTCCTTATTCATTTTCGTTTAGTAGCTTTAATATCCGTTTCAAATTGATGGCGAATATCGTTGTAGCACCTTGAATTTCCATGCCAAATAGACCCGCAGTCGATGCCGTATCGTACCCGCGTCCGTTTTTTACGTGACTAAAATAATAGTGTGATACATTGCGTTGTTTGGAGAAGCATCGCTCGCCCGCGGAAAGCGAGCGGAATGCTTCGGAAAACAACAGTAGAGTCACAGTGCCAAATGAAAAAAGCGAGGCATTCAACGATTAAATCGTTGAATACCTCGCAATGTGAGAAGCTATGGACTTTTTCAGTGCCCTCTAATCAATGCACCTATTTTTTAGTGTACGGTTTCATTTATTTTTGATTTCAATGTTAACCTAATAAAATGTTTAATTTCTCTCTTTTTGTTTAAAGAAAGATGTTCATTTAACAATTTTACTACGTCTTGCTTAAAAAACTTTCGAATTTGAAGTTTACTGTATTTATTCATTACTGCAGGCTGATCAATTGCAACCTTTTTCACTTCCTCTGAAGTCAATAGTGCAACAAAGTTCTCGAAAGAAAGATATGGATTTAGTTTGGCTCTACGTTCAAAGCTAATTTTTACTTTTCCGTTAGAGACTTTTTCTATTAATATAATACCCCAATAATTTGGTATGATTTGTTCTGCATCTTGCAACAATTTTTTCCAGTAACAATATAATTCATCTCAAAGTTTAAATCATATTCTAGAATTTGTGTCTTTAAGCGTTTTAATGAGTCGTAATCGCTCTTTATTTCATATGCAATAACATGACCATTTACTGCTACTACATCCGCCCTAGCTTTTCCAGAGGGTACAGTGAATTCCTCATATATATAGCACTCTTTATAATCATTTAAACGATTTATAAGTGCATTTCGCATTTCCTTTTCATCAACTTTCATCATACAAAAACACTCCTTAGTAAGTATTTTAACTTTAGAGCTTGAAATTTTAAAGTAAAATAAAAATTGACTTTTATTGACCCCAATCTATACAACTGCCGCCAAGCTAAGCCCCAAACTCTCTCCGCTTAGCCCCAATACAATGTTATTATATGCAGTATCTTGCAATTTATCATAGATGAAAAATTGCTGTTAAAACGTTGATACATAAAGCTTCTTAGATTATTAATGCACCATCTTACGCCTTGGGAATAATAGAAATAGTATAGCATAATGTGGTTGGGGGAATCTTGCTATAGCAATGGGTTTCTTCCATATTTAGCCCAACTGCCTGTAAATGTCTTGCTGGATGCTTGTCACTCACATACTTTCATCACTGTTCTTTTCTATATATATAAAAGCAATGTCCTCAAAATGCATTCAAGGACATTGCCAAAATCGATTGTACAACCGATGAATTATTTATTGAAGCGTACAAGGCGCTCAATTGGAAGACGTGAAGAACCATAAGCTGGTCCAGCTGCCTCGCCAATCGCTAATAATAAAATAGGTACTTCGTTCGTTGGTAATTCCATATATTCAGCAAATTTTGATTTGTCGAAGCCGCCCATTGCGACTGTATCATAGCCCATTTCCTTCGCTAATAGCATAATTTGCATTGAAATTAAACCTGCGTCAAAGTGAACGATATTTAGTAGTGCCTCTTTTGGAAGCGCACCATACATTCCTAGAGAATCCTGGGCAAGCTTATTTGCAATTTCTTCAGGCATATAGCCTAGCTCAACATTTTCTGCATAAATTTCCTCTGAATTTAGATACATTTCTGTATCTCCAATGACAGCGATAATGGCAGATGCTGTTTCGATTTGTTCTTGATTAAATGAAAAAATATTAATGTTTTTTTGGATTTCTTTATCATCGATGACGATAAAGCGCCATGGTTGCATATTACTTGAAGATGGGGATGAAGTTGCATTTTGTAACAGTTGCATAATCGTTTCACGAGAAATCGTTGTGTTAGCATTGTATTTACGAACCGATTTACGCTCGTGCATAATTTGTTTTACTGGTGTAGTTGTTGTCATATTATTTCCCTCTTTTACTAAATATAAATTAAACTGCTTTAATTGTTACGTTGATATTGCCCATTGTCGCTTTTGAGTATGGACAAACGGTATGTGTAAACTCTAATAATTGTTGTGCTTCTTCAATTGATAAGCCTTCAATATGTCCTTCAATGTCAACAGCAAGCACGTAGTCAAATGCAGCTTGCTCCATTAGTTTAACCGTTGCTTTAATTGTTGATGCCCCTTGAATTTTCTTTTGACGTTTAATTAAATCTAAAGCGCTATTAAAGCAAGCGCTATAACCTGCTGCAAATAGTTGTTCGGGGTTTGTAACATCCTCTAATTTCGAGCCAGGTGGTGCAATATTTAATGATAACGATTGATCCTCTGCATACGATTTACCATTACGACCACCGTTATTAATCATTGTTGTTGTATATAATTCTTTCATAAGATTGGCCTCCTTTTCTGTGGCACTATCAAATTAAATTGTGTACAATTTAATTGCGCGTAATAGATTGTATACAATTTAATTGTGTTTGACAAGTAGAAACTTTATTTTTAATATAATTAGTATCAAAAGTACTTAAAGAGGGGATTCCTATGCCGAATCATTTAGATAATCAACTATGCTTTCTTTTGTATGCGACTTCAAAGGAAATCATTCGACAATATACGATGCTATTAAAGCCATACGATTTAACTTATACAGGTTATATTGCCATACTAGCCATAGAGGACGATGAGCAAATTACGGTGAAGGAATTGGGGCAACGTTTATTTTTAGACTCTGGTACATTAACACCAGTATTAAAAAAGTTAGAGGTAACAGGCTACGTCCGTCGTGAGCGTTCCAAAGAAGACGAGCGACAAATGCAAATCTATTTAACAAAAACAGGAATTGAAGTACGCCAAAAGCTACCTGAAGTGTCACGTCAAGTAATGAAGAAAACGAACATTTCAGATCAGCAGTATGTGCAGCTGAAAAACGCCCTTCAAGATATTTTACAAAACGACTTGCCAATTAAGGATGAAAAATTAGGAAAATAAACTGATATAGGAGTCTCTCCCTGAACTATTGGATCAATCACAGAAGTGAGCTTCAGGAAGCCCACTTTTTCAGAGGTGGGAGGAATGAAGTGCTTTTTCTTTATAGAACATATGTTTATATTGTATATTGTGAATAATCAAAAAAAGGAGTGGCGGGTAATGACGAAATGGAAGAAAGATTGTTTTATTATAGAACTCAAGTTACTTATAGATACATGGCAAAAGGATCTCCTATTAAAACGTTTTGAAATTGCCCGTGCACTCTATAATACAACTTTGTCTTATGCAGTAAAACAATATACTTTCATGCAAGAATCAAAACACTATCGAAAACAATTACGTGGCTATCAAAAAGCGAAAAAAACGAATGATTCAAAAGAATTGAAGCAGACCGCAAAAGAATTAGATAACATTCGTCAATCTTTTGGATTAAGTGAATATCAACTGCATGCGTATATTAAAAAGCATCAACATAACTATAAAAACATATAGATAGCAATACTTCTCAGAAAATCGCCTCTACTGTCTGGAGAGCGGTTCAAGATGTTCTATTTAAAGGGAGCAAAGCACACTTTAAACGGTACGGAATGCTTCATTCTGTTGAAGGGAAATCTAATAAAGCAGGCATTCGATTTAAAGAGAATAATTGGAGAAACAAAAAAGACGTTTATTACGCAAGTTGGATAGAAGTCGTAGAAGTACCAATCCTAACAATTTCAAAAAGGATGGGACTATAAAACATGGCGTCAAACTCCATTGGACATATAGTAAAAACTATCAAAAAACAAAAGAACAAGTAAAAGAATTATATAGAAAGAAAGCTTCCTACATCAAAGAAAAACATGGTGCGTTAGCAAATAAAATCTTGTCTCTTGGCGATGAGGTGTACATTGAAACCATGCATTTTAAAGGATTGGCAAAACGTGCAAAAGAAACCAAAACAACTATACAGGGCAAAATCCAATCCAAAAAGCGTTTTGGAAAAAGCATTGGGAATCATGCCCCAGCCATGCTAGTGGAAATCATTAATCAAAAATTAGGTTACACAAAGCAAACGATACAGAAAGTAAATACGATAACCTTTCGAGCCAGTCAGTATAACCATGTGACGGATCGTTATGAAAAGAAAAAACTCCATCAACGTTGGCGTCAAATTGGAAGTCATCTCGTACAACGAGATTTATATAGTGCGTTTTTACTGATGAATAGTGATCCAAATTTACAACAAACTAATCAAGACTTATGCAATAAAACGTTTACTACCTTTTTAGAGTTACACAATCAACATATCGAAGACTTGAAACAGGTAAAGAAAACATTCCCTCTTAGCATGGGGATCCAACAAATCAAGTGAGGGGTATTCCTCCGTAGGTAGAGCTACCTGCCTTCGTTAAAACTTATTGCCAACACAACATCGGTTGTGTAAATAAGAAAGTCTTATGGAACAGAAGATAAATCAAAGATGTTGTACACAGGACATGGCAACACCATCTGTGGAGAGCTTTGTAACGCTTCTCTTAAGTATATAAGAACCCCACTGCTTTAGCTGTGGGAGTAGTCAGATAACACAAAATGTTAACGCCAGCTATCAAGTTGGCGGTTTTTTATTTTATATAATAAAAACAGGGATAATCAAAGACATTTTAATTGTCTCAATCTAGCCCACAAACCTCAAAGACATGGCTATATCCTACAAATTAATGATAACTGTTAAAAAGAAATCGAAGTGTTGAAATGGATGAACGTAATGCAGCAGGAAACTATGTCGTGATTGAACATGCTAATAATGAATTTAGTATAGTTGCACATTTTAAAAAGAACGCAATTTTAGTAAAATCAACATCGTAACAGGAGGGAACTTATTGGGAAATGCGGAAACTCTGGTAATTCATCAGAACCTCATATTCATTTTCAGGTAATGGATTCCCCTGATATTGTATATGGAAAGTCCATTCGTATTCTGTTTAAAGATGGTGAAAATCCAATACAAGGGGATACGAGATATTAAACATGTGAAGCGAAAGCAAAGTGTCAGGTATAGAAGTCTCTCACCTCTATAGGTGGTGAGATGAATGCGGGATTAAGTTACTCTTCGATAAGATAGTTCGAAATTTTTGATTTTTATGTATTTGCGCATGTATTCTATTCAAGAGGTGATAGAATGACCACACATAAAAAGATAATAGCTATTTCAGGTAGCATTCGAGAAGGCTCTTCCAATACGAATATATTGAAGGCTTTAGCAGCTTTTATTCCTGAAGGTATTGATTATTCGATTTATAACGGAATACAAGACCTTCCGCATTTCAACCCGGATATAGATGGAACGGAACCGCCAGCTGTTGTCGAGAGTTTTAGAAAAACGTTAGCTGAATCACATGCGCTTATCATCTGTACGCCAGAATACGCAAAAAGTGTTCCAGGAGTTTTGAAAAATGCTTTAGAGTGGCTTGTCTCATCTGCCGAACTGTATAAAAAACCAGTAGCCGTTATAACAGCTTCTCCAGCCATTACTGGGGGAGACAAAGCGCATGAATCTTTACTACTTACGCTGGGAATGCTTGATACTAACATTGTTGAAAATGGATCATTGCTAGTCCCATCTGTCGGAACTAAATTTAACGATAATGCTACAGTGAAAGACGAGAGCACCAAGCAATCACTTATCGACCTTATCAATAGCTTAGTGTACGAGATTAATAAATAAAAACTTTATAATTCACAATAAATTAAGTGTAGCTACTGTGATTTCTAAAAAGAGCTATAGACAATAAAATATTTTATTGCAGTATTCAAGCCTTACTCCTAGCATAAAGTGTACCCTTTGTAAAGGACATTTTGAAAAAAAGCTAGGCAACCTTCTGAAGCTGCTGTCTGTATTTTGCAGGCGGCAGCTTTTTCAAGTTCCATTGCCCTCGATAATGGTTGTAATACATCATATAACTTTTCACTTCTCGTTTTACTTCTTCTAATGTTTCGCACGCTTTCAGATTGGTTTCATCTTTAAAATGACCGAAGAAGGATTCTTGAGGGGCGTTATCCCAACAGTTTCCTCGGCGTGACATAGATTGCCCTAGTCCCATTTCCTTCACAAGTTTCTGGAATTTTGGATTCGTATAATGGAATCCTTGATCTGAATGAATAAATGCATCTTTCGTTAAATGGTGGTGATTTCGCTTCAATTTACGAAGTGTATTGAGCGCGATATCCATACTTAATGAAGCAGATACTTCATACGCTAAAATTTCGTTTGTCTCAGCGTCCTTAATCGTTGATAAATAAGCACGTTTGCCGTTTCCATACGTCAAATACGTGATATCTGTT
Source organism: Lysinibacillus agricola (assembly GCF_016638705.1). Taxonomy (GTDB): domain Bacteria; phylum Bacillota; class Bacilli; order Bacillales_A; family Planococcaceae; genus Lysinibacillus; species Lysinibacillus agricola. The sequence goes on from NZ_CP067341.1 coordinate 522,855, forward strand.
AATAATACTTTTCCTGCTACACCTTGTTTAAAGTTACGTTGTAATTCATTTGGACATGTACGATGTTCTTTTGTCGCTTTAGCCATTCTACGTGCCGGATTCGCTTTTCGAATTGGGCATACAATCTCGAATTTCTTCATAATGCGGCGAATACGTTTTAAGTTATACGCAATCCCATATTGATTCTCTAACGTCATTTTAATTTGACGTGCACCTTTCTTACGTCCTCGGAAATGATACGCTTTTAAAATGATTTCTTTGATTGCTTCATCTGCTAACTCATGGGCTGCGCGCTTTTGTGCTGATTTTTCAGTGAAATAATTATAGTAACCTGAACGAGATACGCCCATGATTTCACATAGATAGCTTACTAAACGTTTTAGTTTATATTTTTGAATCGTTTTACTGATTAAATCAAATTTTAGTTCTGTTGCGATTGTTATTTCTTCTTTAACATCTGCCTTTCGAGTAGATCGAGCTTTTTTAAAAGTTCATTCTCTGCTTGTAATAATCGATTTTTCGCTTCTAATCGTGCAATTTTTTCTTCTAAACTTAATTCCCGTTCTATTGGACGACCTGAATTCGTTTTCCGTGTATCTTGTAGACCCGCTACTCCAGTTGTACGATAAGCTGCGCGCCAACGCTTTCCCGCTGAACTAATGCGCTTCAAACCAATCAGTTCAACATCTAAACCGGCCTCTTCAAAAATCGTTCTTGGGAGTTTTCCTTTTTCATTTTCTGCAATAAAATGGCGTTTAAATTCTTCAGTATAAGTAATCGCTTTATCACTAATAGCTTGGACATTAGGATTACAGTTTAGTTGTTCTTGCTCTTTTTTTGTAAATAATCTTTTCGTCATTTCATTCCGCTCCGACATCTTTTTTCTCATTATAAACAAAAGTACCCAATAGGATAGACTTTTTTCAAAGTGTCTATCTTATAGGGTACAGTCTAGCAGGGGAAGGCTTTTTCTTTTATGGATAAGAAATTGACACCGAAATGGCGATTGGCTAACGAATTAAAGAAGATCACCCTACAATAGGTGATCTTTTTTACTCCGTTTTCATAGTTCGTTACTGTTTACCAAATGAAAGGAATTAGTTTTTTAGTTTTCTGTTTATATAATGTAAATTGTTCTCCGTACTTGTTTTGTAAGTAATCATCAGATTTTGGAATATAGCCCAAAATAAATACTAAGAATAAAAATAGAGGGATAAGCAAACTATAAATATTGTTAGAGATAAGCGCTAAGCCTAGTACCCAAAGGCAATCTCCAAGATAATTAATATGAATCGCATATTTAAATAAACCACCTGTATATAGTTTACCTTTGTTTAAAGGATTGTCTTTAAAAGGTTTTCTAAGTAACTCTGAAACCGTGTTTAACATACTCCCCTAAAAAAACAATATCCAGCCTACAATAAGTACCGTTAAGTTTGGATCCTGGTTACTAGTAATCATTAAAATGGGGAAACCTAAATAATAAATCCCAAAAGCTAAACTGTTCATAATGGCTTTCTGCCATGCAATACCCCTAGGCAACCATATAAACATCATAGCTGTTAATCGTAAAGCTGTAATAATTAGAGCAATAAAAAGCCCTAGTGAAATGCCTGGGTTGTCATATGTAACAAAAAGCAAATAATAGGCAATGATTAAATAGATAATCTCAGCAGCTAAAATTAAGATTTTTTCCTTTATCGTTGAATTGTTTATACCATACATTGTAAGACGCTCCTTTATTTTTTAATGGGAAAATAAACCTCTATGATATTATTCTCCTCTGGTGTGCTATAGGGGTCCGTTTGATAAACTTCAAACGGAGCACCGTTCAGTTTATAGTTATTTTCATCAATCCAAACATGCAGCTTTGTATGAATAGAAGGTAATTCATCGTAAGAGCCAATAAGCGTAGCCATTGCGCAAAGACCAGGATTAAATACTTTTGTTTTATTGGTGGCCATTGCAAGGGGAATGGCAATTTCTACATCATAATTTTCAGGTTCATATTCTGAACTATGGAAAATAGCAAGTGGCTTTGCGATAGGTGACAAATTCTCAAACAAAATTTTACTAAACAACTCATTAAAGTGTAGTAGAAAATCAGCGGTATTCATTTGTTTTCGTTGGGATAATATATTATAGGTTAAGTGATCAACAAGTTTAATCTCAATCTTATCTAAATAACCCATGATATTTTCCTCTTCATCTAACAGTTGAATATCAATCTTTAATTTTTTTAACAACGAAGAATAAAATGTAATCTGTTGTGTCAGATTTTCTTGTTTGGCTTTCATTTTAGAGTTAAGAAGTTCGGTATCCTCCCAATTAGCTAATATAACCTTGATTTCTTCTAACGAAAATAAATAGCTTTTTAAGCGTGCAATCAATAAAGCCGTTTCTAATTGAGAAATATTATAATAGCGATAGTTGTTTTTAGCGTCTATGAATGTAGGTTTTAAAAGTCCGATTTCATCATAGTAGCGAAGAGTCTTCAATGTGAGATGTGATATTTTTGAAAACTCACCGATTGTAAGCATAACAATCACCTCCTGTTTTAAATATAATGCTTCCTGTAAGGGGAGGGTCAATCAATGTAGCTAAATTTTTTTATTGTCATAAGATATTGGTGAAATTAGGGAGGAATAGATTGTGAGACTGCATAGGAAGAAGTTTAATGAATTTGATTTAAACCTCAAGTTGAATATACATTCCACAGGTGTTAATCAAACTGTTGATAAGAAATCAAGTTTATATAGGAAAATAAATGATTTTTTGTTTAGAGAGAAGGAAAAAGTTGATTAGAAATTCTATAAAAAAGATTCCCAATCAACTTTATAATCCCTATACGCACATTTTATCATTTCTTCTAATTATTTATCGTCTCCTTTTGGAACAGCTCCATGATTAATAATGGAAGATAATAATTGAATTCCACTTTCGATTTGTTGTTCTGATAATGCTCCGAATCCTAACATAATGATTGATTCTGGCTTTTGAAAAGACCAGTGGGCATTTGGGGAATAAATTTGAACACCTAATTTTTCAGCTTGAACAATTAAGTCCTCTGCTTTTATATGTTTTAAATAAAGTAATACATGCAGACCAGCTTTTTCTCCTATTACTTCAACCAAAGGACTTAAGTGATTTTCAATTGCTTTTAATAGTACTTTATGCTTCTTTTGGTATGTTGTTTTCATACGACGTAAATGCTTTTCAAAATAACCTTCCTCCATAAAGTGAGCAAGTGCATCTTGAATAATCAGTGAAGCCCCTTGACTAAATGAGGTAAGATGTTGAATACCGTGTTTTACTAAATCTTCAGGTAGAATAACATAGCTACATCTTATGGAAGGTGAAAAACTTTTTGAAAATGTGCCACAGTAAATCACTCGATTCTCTTTATCTAATGATTTCAACGGAGGTATAGGTTTTCCAATATGACGAAATTCACTATCATAATCATCTTCTATAATGTAACTCTTATTTTTCTTTGCCCACCCTAACAGTTCTAGTCTTTTTTTTATAGGTAAAACCATGCCCATCGGAAATTGATGAGAAGCAGTAATGTAAACAGCTTTTGCTAAAGTCTGTTTTAAATGCAAAACAGATATACCATCTTTATTTAATGGAATGTCACAAATTTTGCATTGACTCTGAGTGAATGCTGCTCTCGCTTCTTCATACCCTGGATTTTCGATAGCAACCATAGTTGATGTTAAATCTAATAAGCGCGTAATGAATTGTATACTTTGTTGAGTACCTCCAAAAATAAAAACCTGATCACTCGTACAATTAATTCCTCTAGAATTACGGACATAAAGTGATATTTGTTTTCTTAAATGTAACTCGCCTTGTTTTTCTCCATAGCTAGTCATATTATGAATATTTTCTAAAGCTCTATTCATACACTTTCTCCAAGCCCGAAGAGGGAATTTGGAGGGATCTAATGAACTATAAAAGAAATCGATTGAAATGCTAGGTGACTCGACTTCTTTGACATTCTTGATGGAGGGGCTAGGGTCTGATATAAATTTAAAATTTTCGAAAGGTAGAATGAAAACGCCACTTCTTGGTTTACTTTCTACATATCCTTCAGCAAGCAACTGCTGGTAGACAGAGTGTACAACCTGTTTGCTTACATTTAATTCGTGAGCAAGAAATCGAATGGAAGGTAATTTTTCACCAGCTTTTAAGTTACCTAATTGTATTTCATTTTTTATAAAATTATATAATTGTACATAAAAAGGCTCATGGTTCGTACTTCGATCAAAATAAAAAAACATAAATAGTCTCCTTAAACTGTCCTATAAAAAAAGTGATTAACTGTCTCTTTTCGAAATGACAGATTTATTTTATTCTATCATTATTCGAATTACAAAAGACTAATTTATAAGGATTTAAGGAGAAGATAAAATTTGTCGACATATATTTTACAACATGTGCCATTTGAAACTCCTGGCATTATAGAAGCAATCGAATCATATACGCTGATTAAGATGTATGAAGATGCACAATTACCTTCAATAGAAGAAGTTAGTATGTTAATTATCTTAGGGGGCCCTATGAGTGTAAATGATTCAATCCCTTGGTTAGAATCGGAAAAAATATTTATAAAAGAAATAATCGATGCGAATAAACCAATTTTAGGAATCTGTTTAGGGGCACAACTCATTGCAGAAATTTTAGGTGCAGAGGTTTATAAAAATCCGAAAGGTAAAGAAGTTGGTTTTTATCCGGTACAAAAAGTTACTAACGAATTCGATTTTTTACCTAGTGCACTTAAAGTTTTACATTGGCATGGAGATACATTCGAACTTCCTAAAGAAAGTAAGAGGCTGTATTCAACTGATGCTTGTTCAAATCAAGCCTTTATCTATAATTCAAATGTAATTGGTTTACAATTTCACTTGGAAATGACTAGAAATACGTTGGTGCAATTAGTGGAGGAAGATAAAAATTATATAGAAGGTAGTATTTATGAACAAACGGCTGAAACGATTTTAAATACTTCTATTTCATCTGAAAATAAAAAAGTATTAGCAGAGATTTTAGCGTATTTAAAAAGTAACTAAAAAGGGAAGAAGTATTTATGGATCAAAGAGTACATCCAGATTTAAAAGAAACATTTTCATCTTTAGAAGAAATTACACTAACAGTCGAGAATATAAAAGATATCCGAAGAAAAAGTAAAGAGATGATAGTACCCTATCAAAATAATAACCTAATTTTAGAAGAAAAATGGATAAATGATAGTGAAAAGTTAAGGGTTAAAATTTATCGTCCAAAACATCATAAGGATACATTGCCTGGTGTTTTATATATACATGGCGGTGGGTATATTTTTGGATCAGTTGAAGGTAACGATGCAAAATGTGGGGAGATTGTAGAGAAGGTAAATTGTGTCGTTATTTCAGTAGATTACCGGTTAGCTCCTGAACACCCATATCCTGCTGCGATTGAAGATTGCTATGTTGCATTGCAATGGTTTGCTGAAAATGCTCAACAATACAATGTTGATCCTGATAATATAGCTGTTCTAGGAGGTAGTACTGGAGGTGGTTTAACAGCAGCACTTTCTCTAATGGCAAGAGATCGAAAGGGACCCAAAATTAAATTTCAAATGCCTTTATTTCCAATGATTGATGACAGCTGTCAATCAAAATCTTGTAAAGAGATTATCGATAAACGTGTGTGGTGTGGCGATTTTAATAGACTTGCTTGGAAGCAATATTTAAAAAATAATATTGGAGAGAAAACGCCTATTTATGCTGCCCCAGCTAGAGCAACAGATTATTCAAATCTGCCTCCTACTTATACATCAGTTGGAGAACTTGATCCTTTTAGAGATGAAACAGTACAATACGTTACAAATTTAATAAATGCAGGTGTACCCGTAGAATTTCATCTCTATCCGGGATGTTTCCATGAGTTTGAAGCAATTGTTCCAAATGCGGCTATAAGTAAATTGGCAACAGAAGAAACTTATCGGACATTGAAAAACGCATTATATAATTAATATGGGTACTTAACTTTATCTTATTTTCTCTTCAAACAAGATCTATTGTTTAGCATTTGCAACTGTATATTTTTAAATTTTATTTATTATAATTTCCATAACGCAAAAAGCATCTACTCTGAGGGATGCTTTTTGTGTTGTTATTAGATTTTGTCGCCGTCTTTTAAGAGGAAGTCTTCAAATTCTTTACAAACAGAAGTGTTATTAAGGGATTCTGAATTTTTAGTTTTATGTTAATATATTTAGTGAACTATATTTTCTGAGGCGGTTTTTAATTGTCCTCTACAACAACTTTAATCGAGGATTTTCAAAGCTTTTTTAATCGTTATCAAAAAGTATGGAATGGATGTAACGTCAAGGAAATGAATGCTTTGATTGCACCGGATATAGCAGTAGGGGTGGGGAGGACCTGGGACTAGTATTTCCGATTGGGGATACGAGGGGACTTGTAATGGTTGGGTAGAAGCATATAAACATTATGAAGGCCATAATCCAAAATGGCACTTTAAAGAATTGCATATTACACCTGCATCTGAAAATGAAGTTATTGCAACGTTTTGGGTAACCTTTGAAATGGATGGGGAATTTATAGATGTAGTAAAACTATTTGTTCAGAGATTTAGGAAAGAACAAAATGATGAATGGAAATTAATAAGGGAGTATTGTGAACACCTAAGTTCCGAATTTTTTATCTCCAACTAATTTCATTCTTTATGGATTTTAATAAGTTTAATTTAACCACTCGTATTTGGGTGGTTTTTATTTTGCCTTGAGAAGCGGGGCAGGGGGATTCTGTCTTTTTCCATCTTGGCTCACCACTTAAAGCATCCAGTCGGAACGGAAATCAACCCCACGTTATGGTGATGAGCCTTCATCTTGATGTATTTCCATCTTTCGGTCCTAACATTTTCATTTAGTCTGTTTGTTGAAAGTGGAGTGTATATTCTTGATTATTAATTGCTAAAAAAATATAATTTCTAAATAGAAACTATATTCGGGGTGAAATTAATGGAAAATATAAAAAATGCTCTGATTAATTTGCAGTGTGAACTGGTTGCAGAGAGAAATAAAGTGAATCTGCAAAATATTAGTTGGATACAATATGATATCTTGCATCTGTTGTCAGAAGAGGAAAGATTATTACCTTCGCAAATAAGTACTATTCTTGGGATAAGTAGAACGAAATTGTCTAAATCTCTGAAAGACCTAAAACGTTTAGGCTATCTGGAACAAAAACCAAATGTCCAAGATGGAAGAGAGTTAATCACTATGCTGACTGTTGATGGAAAAGCGATCCTAACAAACATAGAAGTTGGCCATGAGGAACTTTACAAAATTGCAAGCAGCGTATTCTCAGAGGAAGAGCTAGCGTTGTTTTCTGAGCTATCAATGAAATTTTCCAAGGCTCTTAAAGACGAAAGGTTGAAGGAGCATGAATAATTTTATTTCAATCAAAGGGGCAAAGACAAACAACCTAAAAAATATTTCAATCGATATTCCAAAGCATAAAATCACTGTTGTCACTGGTGTATCTGGATCAGGGAAATCGTCTTTGGTTTTCGATACTTTAGCAGCTGAATCTCAAAGACTATTAAACGAGACCTATTCCAGTTATATTCAACAATTACTGCCGCATTTTGATAAACCTGTCGTTGATAAGATAGAAAATCTGCCAGTCTCAATAGTTATTGATCAAAAAAAAATCAGAGGAAATGCTCGCTCGACTGTTGGTACATTCACAGACATTTATACAAGTCTGCGATTGCTGTTTTCTAGAATGGCTACCCCGTTTATAGGTTATTCTATGGCGTATTCGTTCAATAATCCGGATGGAATGTGTCCGGTTTGCAAAGGTATTGGGGAGACGCAGCAGATCAACGTTAACAAATTAATTGATGCTGACAAATCACTTAATGAAGGAGCCATCCGTTTCCCTACATTTCAGCCTGGAGGTTGGCGGCTCACTCGCTATACGGAGACAGGAAATTTTGATAATGATAAAAAAATCTCTCAATATACAGAAGAAGAATTGAAAATCCTACTTTACGATGAAGGAAGTGCCCCGAAAAATCCAACTGAGCGTTGGCCTAAGACTTCTACATATATCGGAGTGCTTCCTCGGATTCAAAAAAGTTTTGTAGAAAAGGAAGATCTCAAATATCAATCTGATTTAGATAGAATTCTTGAAATTCATACCTGTCCGGATTGTTTGGGGACTAGAGTAAATAAAACAGTACGTTCAGCTAAAATAAGAGGTAAATCTATTGTAGATTGTGTGGATATGTCTATTGCTGACTTATTGTTGTTCGTCCAATCCATTGATAGTCCGTCTGTTTCACTTATTATTGAAGATTTAATCCGAAAACTTGAAAGTCTACAGATAGTTGGGCTAAATTATCTCACCCTTAATCGAAATACCACAACTCTTTCAGGCGGGGAATCTCAAAGAATAAAAATGACGAAGCATTTGAATAGTTCATTGTCAGATGTTTTGTATATTTTTGATGAACCAAGTATTGGACTTCATCCAGAAAACATCGTTGGCATCAATCGAATTTTTCATGGGTTGAAGAAAAAAGGGAATACAGTCGTTTTAGTCGATCATGATCCCGATATCATTAAAACTGCTGATCATAACATCAACATTGGTGAGTATGCGGGAGAAAATGGAGGAAGAGTAACGTTTGAAGGGAACTATTCTGATTTGCTGATTTCTGATACGCTCACTGGTAAAGCTTTATCAAACAAACATACGGTCAACACAGACAAAATTGCTTTTCAATCATTTTATACACTTAATCATGTCAACCTTCATAATGTTCAGGATGTAACAGTCAAAATACCAAAACAGGCTTTAACTGTTGTGACAGGTGTTGCTGGCTCTGGAAAAAGTACATTGATACGTTATCTATTCACTGAGAAGTATCCTAACACTAGAGTACTGGATCAAAGCCCTATACATGGGAGCAATCGGTCCAATTTACTAACTTATCTCAATGTGTTCGATAAAATAAGGGAGCTGTTTGCTCGTGCTTCTCATAAAAGTGCGTCTTTATTTAGCTTCAATGGAAAAGGTGCTTGTCCAGTTTGTAAAGGGAAAGGCCATGTAACACTCGACTTGGCCTATATGGGAGACGTTGAACAAGTTTGTGAGAAATGCCATGGAAAAAGATATAACGACGAAGCGCTTTCCGTTAAGTGGAGGGGATTAAGCATCCACGATGTACTTCAGCTGACGCCTATAGAGGCCAAAGAATTTTTTAGTGATCACACTATTCAAAGAATTATGTCCAATTTAATCATGTCCAATTTAAGTTATGTACGCTTAGGTCAAAGTTTAGATACTTTTTCAGGTGGTGAGCTTCAAAGGGTAAAAATTGCAAAAATATTGGGTGATTCAAGTAATGACCTTATTGTTTTGGACGAGCCAAGTACAGGATTGCATGAAGCTGACATTGATAATTTATTAGTGTTATTTAAAAGACTTTTATGTGAGAAGAAAACATTAATTGTGTTGGAACATAATTTATCAATTATAAGTCAAGCACAATGGATCGTTGATATGGGGGTAGAGGGTGGAAGCTTAGGAGGAAATGTTCTCTTTGAAGGTTATCCTATCGATTTATTGGAAATAGAAAACTCATATACAGCAAAACACTTACAGCGCTATGTGAAATAGACAAAACAGCAGACAGACCATTGCTGTTTACATGAAAAATTGCGAATTTAACACTACATTTCGAGCAGGTTTCAACCTTCAAATTTGATACACCTATCGATGGTAAAAAGCAGGCCACATCATATGATTTGATTTCTTTTTAAAATTTGAAATTAGAAAAAGAAGGAGCATATTTTAAATTCGCTTTCACGATTCACTCTGTACTACACAATCAACCGCCGATGTCCGATTTGATTGCTCACCAAGAACTATCACAAAATACAAAAAGCCCTTAAAGAAATTGCTCACTTTAAGGGCTTTCTATGTTAATTATTCGAAATCAATAATAATTTTTAATGCATTTTCTTTCGCTGCATTACCGAATGTTTCGTATGCCTCAATCATATTGTCAAATTTATAACGATGTGTTACTAGTGCCTCAGGTTTAATCTTACCAGTTTCTAATGTTTTTAATAACATTGGCGTAGTATTTGTTGATACTAAGCCAGTTGTAATTGTGACATTACGAATCCATAAATCTTGTAATTGAAGATCAACTGGTTTACCATGTACACCCACGTTCGCTAAGCGACCTCCTGGTGATAAGATACGTTGACAAAGGTCGAATGTTGCAGGGAAACCTACAGCTTCGATTGCTACGTCTACGCCACGACCATCCGTAAGTTCAAAAATTTTATCCATTGCTGCTTGTGCATCACGTGAGTTGACTGTGTGGGTTGCACCGAATTTCTTTGACTCCTCTAAACGGTTATCGTCTAGATCTATCATGATGATTTTTGAAGGAGAATAGAATTGCGCAGTTAATAATGAGGACATCCCGATTGGGCCTGCGCCTACGATAGCTACTACATCACCAGGTGATACTTGACCATTTAATACCCCGATTTCGAAACCAGTTGGTAAAATATCAGAAATCATTACAGCTGCATCATCAGAAATCCCTTGAGGAATGTGGTATAAAGAGTTATCTGCATGTGGAACGTGAACGTATTCTGCTTGTGTACCATTGATTAAGTGACCTAAAATCCAGCCACCATCTTCACAGTGTGCATATAAAGATTGTTTACAATAGTGACATTTACCACATGAAGTAACACATGAAATGATTACTTTATCGCCTACTTTGAAGTTTGATACGCCTGCGCCTACCTCTTCTACAATACCGATACCTTCGTGACCTAAAATTGTACCTTCTTTAACGGCTGGCACGTCGCCTCCCAAGATGTGTAAGTCCGTACCACAAATTGTTGTTTTTACTAGACGCACAACTGCGTCACCATCTTTAATTACACGTGGTTTTTCAACTTCACGTAATTCTTTTTTACCTGGGCCTGCATATACTAGTGCTTTCATTTAAAATAGCTCCCCACTAAATAGATTTGGATGTAATTAGTTTATAAAATCCTAATACACAGTAAATATAAATAATTTTTCACAAAACGTCAACAAATTAGACACAAAAAAGTTAAAATTTATAACTTTGATAAAAATCAAAGGTGAATAGCACGTTTGCTATTCACCTTTAATTATTCCTATTTACTTTAATTTTAAACTACGAAGTGAGGCATGACCTCGACGCAGTCGATTTTCTGTTCCTGTTAAGAACGGCACGATTGCTTGTAAACATTCATTGTCATATAAATATTCCTTATGAATAATTCTTGGTAATGGCAGTTCTTTTTCTCTACAAGCATCTTTACAATGCTCAATAAACGCTGGCTGTAGACTTGTATAAAATACTGGTGGCATTTCATATTGTGCATACGCTTTCTCAATCGCCTCCACAAATAAATCCTCACTTAACGATTTATCAAAGCTAAAGCCCGTTAATTTCTTTGTATGGACATCTATAATAGATGCCATATAAACCCAACCTTGATGCCATGTTGGTACATAACTAATATTGAGTACCCACTTTTTATTGGCTTCCGTCGTTTCAAAGCCATCATTAACAATAGGCTCTTGGATTTCTTCCTCGTGTGATTCTGCTTCTGCTTCTGCTTTTGCTTTCTTTAACACACGCTGTACTTTCCGCAAGCTTCCTTGAAAGCCACGCATTTTTAAAATGTCATACAACTGTGAAGCATTGTAAAGTTGTCCTTCTTCAATAAAAATCTGTTCAATTTCTTCTAATAATTCCTCTGATGAAGATTGTGTTGGTGTTGCTCTTTTTTGCAATGCGTTGTAATATGTGCTTTTTGGTAAATCTAATAGCTCACAAAGTACTTTAACAGCATATTTTTTACTTTCTCGTTCAATATATTCAATCACATCTGTCTCAGCTATTTGGGTGCGAATATGGTAATAGCCTTTTTAAAAATATCGACCTCTTGTTTTAATCGCTCGTTTTCTTTTTGAACTGTTAATACTTCTGCCTTTGTCATATCGACGACACCTTCAACAGGTGAGTATAATTTTATCCATTTATAGATCGTAACTTCTGAAATACCATATTCGCTTGATAGTTTACTTACAGCGGTGCCGAGGCGATATTGTTTAACAAGTTCTAATTTAAAATCTGATGAATATCGTTTTTTCCTCATTTTAAGCCCCCTTTTTTTTCTCTTATTTATAATAGTGCCTAGTCATATTTATGTCTAGGTAAGATGTGAAAATGATGAAATGACTCGTTTTTGTACTTCGTTTCTGTTAATTTCTTCTATTTGGACCGTTGTTTAAACGGGTGTCCAAACACCTGTACCTGTCGCTACGCTTTCGGCACAAAAGACATCTGCTGAAAGAAGTTAAAGCCTCCGGCGGATGTCACGGAGTCGAAAGGAGTTCTTAGGGGATGTTAGCCTAAAATCATCGCATCCATGCGATAACGGCTAACTGACCTGCATCGTGCAGGCCTAAGCACAAAGCCGATTCCGGACGCAATTATGCCGAGGCATAATTGATATGAATAAAATACTATTGGAATGACAATAAAAAAGTAGTGGAAGAGGCGTGTTAAGTAGCTTTTCTTTGAATAAGAAATATAGTAATAAAACAATTTTTACGAATGTTACAAGTCAAAGCATTTAAGCTTACACGATTGTAATGTAATTGAAAGCCAATACGATAGAGTGTAATACATTATTTTGCGAGAATGTATATAGAAGCAAGAACAAGAAGCGGAGGAATACACAATGAATGAAAAATTAGAAGGCGTATATGAGGAATTTAATCGTTACATATACCACTTATGTTTAAAACTTACTCGCAATACTGTAGAAGCTGAAGATTTAATGCAAGAAGTATGGGTAAAAGTTGTGCGCTATGAGGATAGCGTTGCCGAGGTGGAGCATATTAAAGCTTGGCTTACAACAATTACAATGAATACATTTAGAGATCGCTACCGTAAAAAAGTACGACGTAGTAAATACATGATGAACCAACCTGAAACATTAGACGTACCGATTTTAGATTTGGTTCCCAATAATGATATTTCAACTGAAGAAAAAATTGAAAAAGATATTGTTACTAAATTAGTACAGGATAAAATGGAGCAATTAGATGGAATCTATCGTAAAACATTATGGTATTTCTACATAGACCAATATTCACTTGCTGAAATCTCTTCAATTATGAAAGTTTCAATTGGTACTGTGAAATCTCGTTTATTCCGTGCAAAAGCTCGTTTGAAAGAAATGCTTATGGCCGATGTATCAATAGTAGAGTCTGTGCTACCAGCATGATAACATGCATTGGTCGCACTAAATAATTACTTAGACGGAAGTATTCGTTCGGCCAATCAAAAAAAGATGCATTGCAAAATTACTTTGCGATGCATTTTTTTTTGTGAATTTTATCGTCGGTAGAGCAGCGAACATCGTCGGTGGAAGCCCCAGAATCGCTGATAGAACTGCGAACAATGCCGATAGAAGCCGTGGAATAGCTGATAAAATCGCGAACATGGCCGGGAGATTCTGCTTTTCCGCTGCTAGGACGCTCTCGTATTCATTATCAAATTACAAATGGTGGCTTAACACCGAATATTGTTCCAGATACAGCAAATGTCTATTATTTCCTCCGTGGCGAAAATCGTGACGCCGTCAAAGATATAGAACGCAGACTGATTAAAGTGGCAACAGGGGCAGCGATGATGACAGAAACAGAGGTGCATGGGGGGCTGAAGGCAGGGTGTTACGATACATTACCAAATCTTACATTAAATGAGCAAATGTTGGCGCAGTGGAATGAGCTACCGCCATTATCCTTTACAGAGGACGAGCTTACTTTTGCAAAGTCGCTTCAAGCTTCATTAGATCCTTCTGTTCTGGCGGGTACTGCACAACAGTCTTTTGTCCCACAGGAAATTAATAGTAGTGGGATATTGTTAGAGCAGGTATTTCATATACCACAAACTTTTCGCCAATCAATGCAAGGTTCTAGTGATTTAGGAGACGTTTCATGGATTGCGCCACTCGGTCAGGTATTTACGACTTGTGCTCCATATGGCGTCCAAGTGCATATTTGGCAAGCAACTGCTGCCTTTGGATCTTCGCTTGGCATGAAAGGGTATGCATTATGCGGCAAAGGCGATGGCAGGGGCTGCGCTTATTCTTTACTAAATCCGGCTGTTATTGAAAAAGCGAAGGAGGAATTTGAGAATTTAAAAGCTGGGAAACATTATGAATGCGGTATTCCAGAAGAAGTAAAAGCGCCAAATCGCTTTAAACCAAGTCTTAGGATGGGGGGATAAATCTCACTATTTTGATGCATGAAAAAGCGAATGCCCCAAACGCCTACCCTGAAACTGACTAGCCAAGACATACACACAATCCGAGGGGGCTAGTCAGTAAATCGGTGGGAAGGGTAGGGGGATTAACCATTTAAAGGCCTCACCAAAAAATTGAGCCAAAAGAAAAAGCACCTTAAAAAGTTAGAGGCATGTCTAACTTTTTAGGTGTGAAAATGAAGCTTTTATTCATGGCGCGTAGAATCAGTGTTGAGTAATTTGGAGAAAATATCACGTAATGTTTGTACTTCCTCAGCTGAGAGCATACCAAACATATTGTTGATAATTTCGCTAACTTGTTGACGAGATTCTTCTAAAATATCTTCGCCATCCGTTGTAATTTTCAATTGAGAAGCTCGCCGATCTGTCGCATGCTGTGTTTTTTCAATAAAGCCAGCATTAATAAGCTTACTTGTTAAAACAGTGACACCACCTGTCGTCACTTTTAACCGATCAGCAATGGCAGAAGGGCGCTTTGGTCCCTCCTGCGATAAGAAGTCTAAAATTAAAATATGGGATTTTGAAAAGCCGAGTACATTATGATTATTCCACTCGTTTGCCCACTTACGCTCAATAGAAGAAACCACTTCAAACAATGAGGTAATGGCTCTTTGTTTTTCTTGATCCATATAAGGTCATCTCCAAAACTGTTTTAACTTTCTTGTGCCAATCTTGTCATTGCATTTAATTCATAAGCACGTACTTTGCGTGGAATAAAACGACGGATGTCCATCTCATTGTACCCAACTTGAATACGTTTTTCATCAATTAAGATAGGGCTACGTAGCATTCTTGGATGTGCTTGGATTATTGCATACAACTCTTGAATAGAGAGCTGATCAATATCAATATTTAGATTTTTAAAATCGTTTGAGTTAGTTGCAATAATTTCGTCTGTTCCATCTTCTGTCATGCTTAAAATTTCTTTAAATTCAGCAAGTGTAAGTGGATGTGAAGTTATACGTTTTTCTTTATATTCGATATTGTGATCTTTTAACCATTTTAATGCTTTTCTGGATGAAGAACAGCTCGCTTGTGAATAAATTGTAACTGTCATTCTTCATTCCCCGCTTTCTTTTTTAGGATTATATTTTATATATATCTTATTAGTAAGTTTAATAGGTTATACATATATCTTACTAGTAAGCTACTTATAAATCAATAGTTATTTGAAAAAAATTCAAATAGAAATGATATTTTTTCAACTACACTAAAATATACGCATAAAAGAGCGAAAAGTTTCGCAATTTCAGCTTACAATGATGTAAGTTTACTCAATATTAATAATAGATGCTCATGGAATAAGGAGAGCTGTCCTAATCTGATTTAAATGTGATTATTGTTAATCCACTGATTATTAATATGATTGAATGCAGGTTTTTATGCATAGATAAATAAATTTTTGTTTGGAGTTTAGAGAAAGACGGTTCCCAAAAGCCTCGGGTAGGTCAGAGAAGCGCTCGGGTATGCCGGGGAACTGATCGGGTGGTCAGGAGAAGTGCTCATGTAGGCTGGGGAACTGATCGGGTAAGCGGGAGAAGTGCTCAGGTAGGCTGGGGAACTGATCGGGTAGGCCAGAGAAGTGTTCAGGTATGCCGGGGAACTGATCGGGTAGTCAGAAAAACTGCTCTGGCACCCCGAAGAACTGCTCAGGTAAGAGTCCATGTCCCACTTTCAGTCACTAAAAAGAGGGCAGCCCCCGAGTGATTCATGCATCACATCGGTAACTGCCCTCATTAATAATATTTCTAGCTTTGTTGTCCAGAAGTAAACCAGTCTTGGACATCCCAAACTTTTGTTGCTAAATCTTCATAGAAGTCAGGTTCATGGCTTACTAGTACAATTGTGCCTTTAAATTCTTTCATGGCACGCTTTAGCTCATCTTTTGCATCGACATCCAAGTGGTTTGTCGGTTCGTCAAATAGAAGCCAGTTTGCTTCTTCCATCATTAGCTTACATAAACGTACCTTTGCTTGCTCACCACCAGATAAAGAATTAAGTGGGCGAGTAATATGATCCGTTTTTAGTCCTGCGCGTGCTAATGCTGCACGTACTTGTGCTTGCTCCATAGAAGGGAAGGCATTCCAGACATCATCAATAGGTGTAATTTTTTCAGCTTTTACTTCTTGTTCGAAGTAAGATGGGTAAAGATAGTCACCGCGAATCACTTTTCCATCTAGCGGATTGATTTTACCTAGCATCGTTTTTAATAATGTTGATTTACCGACACCATTCATACCGACTAGAGCAATTTTTTCCCCACGTTCAATAGCGAATGTAAGTGGAGGAAGTAACGGCTTGTCCTTGTCGTATCCAATGACTAAGTTTTCAGCCTCTACTACATAACGACCAGAAGAACGTGCCTCTTTAAAACCAAATTCTGGCTTTACAGCTGTTTCAGGACGGTCGATACGCTCTAAGCGGTCAAGCTGCTTGGAGCGAGATTTTGCACGACCAGTAGTTGAGTAGCGCGCTTTATTCTTCGCAATAAAATCTTCTTGTTTTTTAATGAATTCCTGTTGTTTTTCATAGGCATCGATATGTTGACGTTTATTGATTTCAGCAAGCTCTAAAAACTTTTCATATGTCGCTGTATAGCGAGTCAATTTTGAAAATTCTAGTTGGAAGATAACATCCACCGTTTCATTCATAAACTCTGTATCATGCGAAATTAATAAGAAAGCGTGTGGATAGTTCTTTAAATAGTTTTTCAACCATGTAATATGCTCTTCATCAAGATAGTTCGTCGGCTCATCTAGTAACAATACTTTTGGCTTTTCAAGTAATAGCTTGGCTAGTAAAACCTTTGTACGTTGACCACCTGAAAGAGCAGCGACATCACGGTCTAAGCCGATTGCGTCAAGCCCAAGACCTCGTGCAACCTCATCAATTTTCATATCAAGCGAATAGAAATCACCTGCATCCAGAGCATCTTGCACCTCAGCCATTTGCTCTAGTAAAACTTCTAATTCTTCAGGCGTTGCTTCAGCCATTTTTCCTGTAATTTCATTGAGCTCTTCTTCTTTTTTATATAAAGGAAGGAAAGCGTCACGTAATGCATCACGCATAGTTCGGCCAGCTGTCAATACAGTATGCTGATCTAAATAACCATAATGCGTTCCTGGAAGCCATTCAACCTTCCCAGTATCGTGGATTGCTTGGCCCGTAATGATGCCCATTAATGTTGACTTACCAACACCATTTGCACCTACAAGACCAATATGATCACCTTCAACTAAACGAAAGGAGACATCTTTAAAAAGCATGCGGTCACCGAATGAATGACCTAAATTTTCAACTGTTAATATTGCCATATATGTTCCTCCAAATAAAATCAATACATTTTTGTAAAATAGTTGCCGTCTTCCTACAAAGACAGCTATGCGTTTTTAATTGCGCTAGATATTTTTAAAGCTCTGCTAATTGTTTATTTAATTCCGCTAGCTTCGCTTCCATATTCGCAAGGCGTTGCTCTGCATTTGCCACTTGGTCATTATGACCTGTCGATTCAAGTTTTTCAATGTCGCCTTGTAAATTCATATAATCCATTTTTAGCTCTTTAATTTGATATTCAATATCACTTTTTGATGGCATGATGATTGCTCCTTTATTTGTATATTTGTATAACGAATGCGTGTAAAAGCGATGGAGGTTTTTTTATCCCCCCACCGCTTATTAGTTAAAATCAATCGGGTACTTATTTGGTTTGAAATTCACTGATGCTACACCTGTAAGTAGGGGTGAAAAATTCTACTATATTGTATCATATCCACCTTCAAAGAATCACTAAGTAGAAGCGATATTGTGTCGATCGTAAGCGAAATCTAAAAGTAATGACTGTAGTGCTTCATTGTTACTTGTAAGATTGAGCTGACGTTGTTTTTTTACAGCTCGTTCACTTCGAGCCTCATGTAATAGAAATTCCATTACAGCATTTTGAATTTGTGATTGCTTCATTTTGCGACCAAGTCCAAGGTGAATAAAGCCATTCTGTTCGCGAGGGAAGGCGTGTAATAGCTCAGCCTCTGTTTGTGCAAGTGTAATACAAGGTACGCCATAAGAGGCAATTTTATAAGGTGTATAGTTAGCATTACAAATAATAACATCCGCTTTTGGCAATAGTTTTAGGAGTGCGTTTTTATCACGAAGAATGGCAGTATTACGACGACTGAGCACCATCATTTGCAAATCATCTGTTGCATGTCGATAGCTATCATCAATCATCACTGTAATTTGTAGTGGAATTTGTAGCTGCGTTAAGTGTCGAAGAGTACGGTAGGTTAAGTTATGCTCGTCCCCATCCTCAAAAGCAACAACGATATGAGGAGGGTTTTCAGGTGTTTTATTGTCTGGTCTATCATCAAAATTCTGGTAAGCTTTTGGTAATGCAAAGTTGAAGCTACCACCAATATATTGAGATGGTAAATAGTCTTTAACTTCTTGATAGAGTGCTAGCAATACGCAGTCACAGGCTTGACCACCCTCACCAAGATCATCAAAATGAATGATTGTTTTACAGAACGGTCGTAAATTTTGTACTTGCCAGCTTTCAGAGTTACGGCCATCTCTTACAATTAAATCAGGCTGAATTCCTTTCATTTGCTTTGGTAGCTCGTCGAAATGTTCAAATAAGATCGGCGAGAGATTTTCATTCATTAAAGTTTGAATCCCATCATTTGAAGGGGTTTTTACAAATATGAAAACTTTCTCATTTGCAAGAAGCTTTGCCAGCGTTGCAACCCGTTCAAAAGGATACAGCCCTTTATCAATACAGCTTTCAATAATGAAAACAATCGTTTTTTTCAGTTCCGTTGCTTGAATTTCGTTTTGCAAATGTATCCCATCCTTTCGTCTGTCTATTTAAACTATGGTGAATAATGGGCAAGTATGTGTAAAAAATTAGGATTAGATAAATTATGACATAATGTGAAATGCGGGATTCTATAAACGGGTGGCCTCTTCTAAATAGATTTTCAAAACTTACAAATTAAATGAGTAAGAGCTCCTTCATTGACCGATAAATAAAGTAGAGCTTGTGGGAAGATAAATAAGATTGTTTTAAGATGTTCGTTCCAGCGGTGTGACTACTGGAGCGAACGGAGCTTAGAAAGGGGTACGACCAATGGGAATGCGCGCAGCGATTGTTGTAGGAGCTACTGGATTAACAGGTACCTCTCTTGTAGAACAATTATGTGAAAATGATGAATATGTTTCAGTTACGGTGATTGCACGAAGAAAGCCAGCATTTACGCATCCAAAGTTAGAAGTAAAAATCCGTAATCTTGATACTTTAGAGGAAAAAGATATCGAATTTGCACATGAACTTTATTGTTGTTTAGGGACAACGATTAAAAAGGCAGGATCTCGTGAGGCATTTGAGAAAGTGGATTTTGAATATCCGCTAGCTATCGCCTCGTTAGCAAAAAAACGAGGAATCCCACATATGCTTGTCATTACAGCAATGGGGGCAAATGAAAATTCTCCAATTTACTATAATCGAGTAAAAGGAAAGCTTGAACATGATCTTATGGAGCTAGGCTTACAAAGACTTTCTATTATTCGCCCATCCTTATTAATTGGGGAGAGGGAGGAGTTTCGCTTAGGTGAAAAGGCGGGAGAGAAAGTTTTAAAGTTAGTAAAGCCATTATTAGTTGGACCATTAAAGCGTTCAAGAGCGATAGAAGCCTCCCAAGTTGCAAAGGCGATGATCGTGATCGCGCTATATGGCAATAAACAGCCTGTGACAATTTATCAATCTCAGGAATTGGCTAAGTTAGATTTTCCTGAAACACAGGATGAAGATGTTTCGCGAGAGAAATTATTTAATTGGGATAAGCACAAATTACCGAGTTCTAGCGATGAAGGAGATAAAGTAAATCAAGAAGTCGTGATTAATCGAGATAAATATAAAATAGAAGAAACCGTTGTAGATAAAGAAGTAAAATTCCAACATCGTAGGGATAGATAAAGGTTCATCATCGAGATTGGGAATTATCTTTATGTATTCAATGCAGACAAGTTGATCTTCGTTACGACTGGGCGACTTCTTGGGGACCAGCGTCACAGATGAGACCGCCTAACTTTACTGGTTGGGCGTTTTCTTTTATAGTTCTAACTATTTGAACGTCCATACATTAGGACAGTAAAGTGAATACTTGAGCAGAGTAGGAAAATACCCGCGGAAGCAAGGTGAATACCCGCGGAAGCAGGGTGAATACCCGCGGAAGCAGGGTGAATACCCGCGGAAGCAAGGCGAATACCCGCGGAAGCAAGGCGAATACCCGCGGAAGCAAGGTGAATACCCGCGGAAGCAAGGTGAATACCCGCGGAAGCAAGGCGAATACCCGCGGAAGCAAGGTGAATACCCGCGGAAGCAAGGCGAATACCCGCGGAAGCAAGGCGAATACCCGCGGAAGCAGGGTGAATACCCGCGGAAGCAGGGTGAATACCCGCGGAAGCAAGGCGAATACCCGCGGAAGCAAGGCGAATACCCGCGGAAGCAGTGAATACCCGCGGAAGCAGGGTGAATACCCGCGGAAGCAAGGCAAATACCCGCGGAAGCAAGGTGAATACCCGCGGAAGCAGGGTGAATACCTGCGGAAGCAAGACGAATACCCGCGGAAGCAGGGTGAATACCCGCGGAAGCGAGGTGAATATCCGCGGAAGCAAAGCAAATACCCGCGGAAGCAGGGTGAATACCCGCGGAAGCAAGGTGAATACCCGCAGAAGCAGTGAATACCCGCGGAAGCAAGGCGAATACCCGCGGAAGCAAGGCGAATACCCGCGGAAGCAGTGAATACCCGCGGAAGCAAGGCGAATACCCGCGGAAGCAGGGTGAATACCCGCGGAAGCAAAGCAAATACCCGCGGAAGCAAGGCGAATACCCGCGGAAGCAAGGTGAATACCCGCGGAAGCAGGGGAAATGCCGCCTGCAGCAACAAAGCGCCCAGCCGGAACGGAAATCAACCACACGTTATGAGCCAAATATTATTTTAATCAAAAGTAATCGCCATTCCAAAGTCTCTTTCTGAAGCAATATTTCTTGTGTAAACTACGTTCCGCCTAAAGACTGAATTTACGGTTTTAACCACTACAATTCTTTTCGTGCCTCTTCTCATTTGTTACAATACTATTGTAGAAGATGAAAGTGGAGGCAAAGTGAAAATGAAAATTTTACTCGTTGATGGCACAATGTTTGGTCGTAAAACAGGTGCTATTTTAGAGCAAGTGGAGCAATATGTTAAAGAATTAGATGCTAGTTTCGAATTAGAAATTATGCATTTTAGTCAATATAAGCATCAAATTGTAGACGGTTCACCATTAAACGATGATATGAAGAAAATGATTCAAAAATTTGAAGAAGCGGATGCGTATATTATCGCTACACCGATTTTCCAAGCATCAATTCCGGGCGTTTTGAAAAATGCATTTGACTTCTTGCATCCAAAAACAATGCGCTATAAACCAGTATCGATCGTAGCAAATGGTGGCACGTATCAGCACCATTTAGTAGTAGAAAATCAGTTGAAACCAATTTTAGACTACTTTCGTGCACTTGTAACTCCGAACTATGTATACACACACACATCTCATTTTGATGCAGATAATAATATTGTAGACGAAGATGTTCATAATCGTTTACGTGAATTGGCTCGTGTTTTTGTGCAGTACTGTGAAATGAGCAAAACATTGCCGAAAGAAACGATTGATCAACATTAAAATAAAGTTATCCCCTGTACCGTGGAAGGAAATCACTGTGCAGGGGATTTTTCTTTTCAAGTATTCTTTTATGATGTGATAAAATAGAACTTTAGTGAAACGGAAGGGAGGGCTGCTCATGCAGGACATCGCTATACTAGAAAAACAACGCTGTAGTCTGATTTTGACTAATAAGGCGAAGGAAGCGGTAGAGGAATGCTCAGCAAATGAGCATGCCTTTTTTGCGTTACAAAAAACATTCACCGTCTACATCGAAAAGCGCAAAGCAAAAACGCCTGGTGAAACGTTTTTATCGATTTATTTTAATGCAGAGCAAAATGAAAAGTTAACCGACGTCCTTGCAGAGAAAACAGCCATTATGGATTGCGTGCTAAAGGTTGAAGGATTGCTAGCTACAAATCTCCGTTTTGTACATATGCGAGGCCCAATCAATACAAATCGACGCCTACCAGTAGCATTACAATTCGTTACAAGACCTAATAATGGAGCAGGGATTCCGCTCGATCTTCATAAAAAAATAAGAGAGCTACCGATAGCTGAGGAGCGCACAGAATATGTGAAAAAGCGTATCTCGAGCTGGGAAGGCTATTTAAAAATTCAAGAACGTGATGCGACTATTGATGATATTCATACAGAGTTTAAGCAAAGCTATTTTAATGAAGATTTTACTAGGCTGACAATTGTCTGCCCTTATATAAAATCGAAGGAATGGAAGAAGCTTGAAGGGTTAAGTGTGAGTATTCAAGGGGTACGCGGTGAAATTGGACAAGTGTTAAAGGCTAATGCAAGGAAGCAGACAGTAGAAATTGACTTAAAACCTTTTGTGCAGGATTTATCACGTAAAGATCAGCTTAACCTTCGTTCTAAGCAAGCAAGCTTTAGTAATTTTGCGACATTGAGTCAAATTAGACGATTACGCAATGGTTTTACAAAGCTAGAAAAGGGTGAGGCGGTTAACCCCAATTTAGAGACAATACTATTTGAAAAACGCCCAACTGTTCGAACATCAAAGCTTCGAGAGGATATTGTTTTTCACAATAATTTAAACGAATATCAAAGACGGGCTGTTTTAGGAGCATTGTCTGTTGAAGATTTGTATGTGATTCAAGGACCTCCTGGCACAGGGAAAACAACCGTTATTTCTGAAATTTGTCAGCAAAATGTCAAGGCGGGCTTAAAAACACTTGTAGCTTCTCAATCAAATCTAGCAGTTGATAATGCATTAGGGCGACTTCTCTCTAATCAAGAAATTCGAATTTTACGCTATGGTAGAACCGAGAGCATTGAAGAAGAAGGTAAAAAATTTATTGAGGAAAATGTTGCGCTTCATTGGCGTGAGCAAACTCTCATAGCGATAGAAGAGGAAATCACAGCCTTTACACAACGTGAGCAAGAACTAAAATCTAGTATTATCAAAGCTGAAGAAGAGCTAGAAAAGCTTGAGGCATGGCTTGAGGAACTAACAAAAGAAATAGCAGCAAAAGAACAGGCCGCAATTGACGAGCCGATTTTACAGCAGGAAATACAAGCGTTAAAAAAAGAATTAAAGGCAGCAAAAGCTGAGCAGCAGGAGAACGAGGCACATAAAGAGCATTACGAAAAACAACTGGCGCAAATCGAGCCTACTGTAAAATCGCTTGAGCAGGCCCTTGCTGATAACCCATCAGTAGAACAGCTAAAACTTACTATAGAAGAAACTACTCAAAAGGTTGAGCAACTGGAAGCAGCTACTCAATATAAGGAGCTGCAAGAGCAAAAGCAGCATCTGGCACTGCAGTTCAAAGATTTCCAATTGAAATATGAAGAGGAAAGTAATCGTCTTCGATCAATGAAGGAAGCTGAAAAATATATCGATACTTTAACGTCCTATGAGCGAATTCAACGATTTTTACAGCACTATCACATTCGCCCATCCTATGTGCTGTCACAGCAAATTAGTCGTATACAGCATTTAGAGGATGCTAAAGATTTAGAGGCATGGGCAACCATCAATTCTCGGCTACAAAAAGCGATCGCAAAGCTTGAGGCATTGGCGTCAGATGAAGAAAAGGAACGTGCTCTTGCTAAAAGTAGATTACAGCCAGTTCAATCGTTTTCGTTGCAAAATCTAACAGGTGTTTTTGCCCAGCTCAATAAATCCTTTGAAGATGATCAAACACCATCTGCCGAGCAACTTGAGAGTTTCTTGCTCGGATTATATATGCGTCGTGATTTTGTCTGGCAAAAAGGTGTAGCTCTCAAACAACAACAAGAGCATAAAGATCAGGAATTTGAGTCATTGCGTAAAGGGATTGGAGGCTTATTACATCAAGAGTGTGCGATTACGAGCTTTGATGTTCAAAGCTTACAGCGACAATTGCAGCCATATTTACAGCATACAGAACGACTTCAGCAGTTAGCTGAGACGTTCCAAATTGATACTGAGCCAGAGGAGTCTGTAGAGCATTTAAAAATGCTTGTATCGCAATCAAAATCTTCTCTTCAAACAGCACGTCAACAGCTTGAGGCGGTTGAACAAGCTAATACACAGCTCCTACCAAAGAGAGCGGCACTTCAAACAGCGCAGACTAGCTTACAAGAAATTGAACAGCAGCTAGCACAATTAGAAGAAAGTATTAAAGAAATTAATATTGCTGGATTGAAGAAGGAGAAGCAGCTCACAGCTTACACAAACCTTCTACAATCAACACCAGAGCGTACTTCAGAGGAAGTAGAGGAAGCAATTGCATCCTCCAAAACAGCGATAGAGGAATTACAGCGCAAGGAACAGCAGCTGCCTCTTCGAAAAAAATTACAAGAGCAATGGCGTGACAAGCTACAAAACGCTACAGAATATGATTTGGATGAAATTCGTAAATTATATGTGCGTCATGCGAATGTTATCGGTACAACATGCGTCGCTTCAGCAAGTAAGGAATTTATGGAAAACTACCCGACATTTGATGTTGTCATTATCGATGAAGTATCAAAGGCAACACCACCAGAGCTACTATTACCGATGCTTAAGGGTAAAAAAGTTATTTTAGTGGGCGATCATCATCAGCTACCTCCACTACTTGGAGATGATACGTTGGAGGAAACGTTAAAGGCGATGCTAGATGAAAGTCCAAACTTTGACGGGGCGCAGGAATTAAAAAATTTACTGCGAGAATCGCTATTTGAACGCTTATTTAATAACTTGCCGCAAACTCATAAGCAAATGCTGGCATTGCAGTACCGAATGCATGAAAAAATTATGCACAGTATTACACCATTTTACGCAAAAGAGGAAAATGGCCTACAATGTGGTTTGCCAGATTCAGATGCAACACGAGACCATTGCTTAGAAGGGCAATTTGTTAAACGTGATGATCATTTGCTATGGGTCGATATTCCAACCGAAAAACCTTATTTAGAGGAGCAAGTAAAGGGCGGAACGAGTCGCTACAATGAGGGTGAATTACAAACTATTCGACGTATTTTAACCGATTTGAATACAGCTGTTATCGAAGCTAAAGCAGAGGGACGCATGCCTCAAGATGCACAAAAAAGCGTTGGGGTTATTAGCTTCTACGGGGAGCAAGTAAAGAAAATTAATCGCCTTCTGCAACAGGAATTACAGCTACCACATCTTCAATTTAGAACTGGGACAGTCGATAAGTTCCAAGGGATGGAGATGGACGTCATATTAGTCAGTATGGTTCGTAACACACCTAAAGGGGGAGACGTTGGCTTTGCAAAAGATTACCGTCGCTTAAACGTTGCCTTATCTCGTGCCCGTGAGCTATTACTACTTGTCGGAAGTGCTGAAATGTTTACCAAACGTGCGAAGCATCAAGATACACGAGAGATGTATAGCAATCTGTTAGAGACAGTGAAATCCTATAATGGCTTACGTGATCATGAAGGACAGGTGATGTAGATTGTCAAAATTACAGCAGCGCTTAATGCGTGAACTTCAGCAAAATCGAAATATTAAAATCGTTAAAACCAATGAATGGTGCATCCCGATTCGAACGGTAGAAGCGGCCTATGAGCCAGTTCGTCGTTCCACTATGGATGTCTTGATGACAATGCTGTTAATCAGCATACAGGAAGCGGATTTTGGAAGTGCACTGGAATTAAGTGAGTTATTACTAGTCGATCCGCTATTTATTGAGGATTTAGTATCATTAATGTCTCGAGTAAGTCTCATTGATAACGGGGAAGGCTTCTATAGATTAACATCTAAAGGGCAGAAACAGCTGGAACGTGGCATCTTTGAAGAGGAGCTAGATATTGAATTGGCGACCCTTTACTATAGTCCGTGTCACCTTGCATTTCTTGCTGTCGGCGAGGACAATATGGAAGAATATGATGATCTACCAGAGCTATATCGCTATGTGGACAAAGAGGCTGAGCAGCAGGAGCAATTTGAAGAGTCAATGTTAATAGAAGCGTTACAGCAAGAAGATGACGAAGAAGCTGAAGTTGGAGCCTCTCAAAAAATAATTTCAAAGATTGTTCAAACCGACGCAAAACAAATTAATGATATCCCATGCCTTGAATTTGTCCTTCACGATAAAGAGCAGGATATTGTATTTGTTCGTGTATGGAACTCGCTGTTAAATCAATGGGATCCTCACCTAGAGCAACAGCTCACAGAAAAAGAACAACTAGAGTGGCGTAAGCAATACTTATAAAACAAAAAACGAACGTGTAAAGCGTTCGTTTTTTTGTTTTGCTTTTTTAGGTGTATGTCGATAAAGCGGAAAAGTTGGGTGATAAATTATAAAAGTTAGGTGATAAATGAACAAAGTTGAGCGATAAATTCAAAAAATAGGGCGATAAAATGGAAAAAAGCCTCGATAAATTTTTAAGCTTGCATATATTAATACAAAAAAAGGAGGGGACAGATGTTTACGATTAGTTTATGTATGATTGTCAAAAATGAAGAATGTATTATTGAAAGATGCCTAGATTCCGTTCAGCATTTAGTGGATGAAATCAATATTATTGATACGGGCTCAACTGATCGTACAAAAGATATCGTCCAAAGCTATACCTCTCGAATTTTTGACTTTACATGGTGTGATGATTTTGCAAAAGCACGAAACTTTTCCTTTCAGCGAGCTACAAAAGATTTTATTTTATGGCTCGATGCAGATGATGTTATGACGACAGAACATCAGCACAAGCTCCTACAACTTAAGCAATCTCTTTATCATCCTAACGTAGATGCTGTTTTAATGGATTATTATGTAACGCTAGATGCAGATGGCTGCGTAGAAACTAGTGAAAAAAGATTTCGTCTCGTAAAACGTGCACGTAATTTTCAGTGGCAGGGTGCCGTCCATGAGTATTTAGATGTAACAGGCCAGCTCTATCATAGCGATATAGCCGTTACACATTTGCCAAGAAAAAGCGATATTTATCGCAATATTACTATTTATGAGCGTTTAAAGAAAGAAGGGCACCCATTTTCAGCTAGAGAAACTTTTCATTACGCAAATGAGCTTAAAGTTCATCAGCGATTTTTAGAAGCTATTAATCACTATCATAATTTCCTTGATTCCACAAAAGGCTCTGCCGATGATCAAATTCAAGCTTGCTTAAATTTAGCGGATTGCTACCAACAGCTACACGATTCAAAACAAGCAACCCAAGCTATTTTACAATCATTATTATATGATCGACCAAGACCAGAAATATGCTGTCGAATTGGTCATTTTTTTATGGAGCAATTGAAAAATAAAGAGGCTATTTATTGGTATTCACAAGCGTTACAGCAATCTATAGAACAGACAATGGCTACTCATAAGCCCGCTTATTCCACATGGCTTCCACATTTACAGTTAAGTTTGTTATACAATCGTTTGCGTCTCTATGAAAATGCACATCAGCATAATGAGGCAGCACGTAAATTTAAGCCAAATGATCAGCGCATACTAGACAACCGAAAATACTTGTTAACTCAGTTAAAGAAGTAAGCCCGTCATGGGAAGGGAACATCAATAAAATTAATATATATACCGTAACCAATTAACATCGATACAAAAACAACAATTGTCATAAAAATCACATTCCGAGGTCTGAAAGTTCGAGCATCCATTCATTCATCCCCTTTCGATTTTGTGAACATTCTGTTAACTCAACATATGTTTTAAGAGTTTGAGTATGCAGTTCATCGTCAACATTTTTTTGAAGCATAGAAAAAGAGCAAATTCACGCTAATTTTGAGTTTGCTCTTTAAATTAATCATTTTACCCGATCAGTCCTCAGACAATGACTATGATTGACACTAAGTAGATGGCTCTAAAACATTTGCTGCCCCGAACTTATGGTATATTAGACAGTACATAGTTAGTAAAGGAGTACGAATATATGGTTAAAATTGTAGTTATAGCTGAAAAACCTTCAGTTGCACGTGATATAGCAAATGTATTGAAATGTAATAAAAAAGGGAACGGATTTTTAGAAGGTGACAAATATATAGTTACTTGGGCATTAGGGCATTTAGTGACATTAGCTGATCCAGAAGCCTACGATAATAAATATAAAACATGGAATTTAGAAGACCTTCCAATGTTGCCAGAGCGCATGAAACTTGTGGTTATGAAGCAAACAGGCAAACAGTTTAACGCAGTGAAATCACAGTTAACACGTAATGATGTCAATGAAATCATTGTGGCTACTGATGCTGGGCGTGAAGGTGAATTAGTTGCTCGATGGATTATAGAAAAGGCAAATGTGAAAAAGCCAATTAAACGTTTATGGATTTCATCTGTCACAGATAAAGCCATCAAAGAAGGATTTGCTAATTTAAAACCGGGTAAAAACTACGAAAATTTATATGCTGCTGCTGTCGCTCGTTCTGAGGCAGACTGGTATATCGGATTAAATGCGACACGTGCTTTAACAACAAGATTTAATGCACAGCTGAACTGTGGCCGTGTTCAAACCCCAACTGTTGCAATGATTGCTGCACGCGAAGATGAAATTAAAAACTTCAACCCGCAAACGTACTACGGTATTGAAGCGCAAACAGATTCGTTAAAGCTTACTTGGCAAGACGCAAACGGTAATTCACGTAGCTTTAATAAAGAAAAAATCGACGTTATTGTCAAAGCATTAGGCAATCAAGATGCAAAGATTGCTTCAATTGACCGCAAGCCTAAAAAATCATTTGCCCCAGGTCTTTATGATTTAACAGAATTACAACGAGATGCCAATAAATTGTTTGGCTATTCTGCAAAAGAAACATTAAATATTATGCAAAAGCTATATGAATCTCATAAAGTGCTGACATACCCTCGTACGGATTCACGTTATTTATCATCTGATATTGTGGGCACATTACCTGAGCGTCTAAAAGCATGTGGCATTGGCGAATATCGTACATTAACGAATAAAATTTTAACTAAGCCGATTAAAGCAAGTAAATCATTTGTAGATGACAGTAAAGTATCCGATCACCATGCCATTATTCCAACTGAAGGCTATGTGAACTTATCGGCATTCAATGATAAAGAGCGTAAAATTTATGATTTAGTAGTAAAACGATTTTTAGCTGTATTATTCCCAGCACAAGAATATGAGCAATTAACAGTACAAGCTCAAATCGGTAATGAGAAATTTATTGCCAAAGGGAAAACCGTAACAAATGCTGGTTGGAAAGAAGTATATCAAAATCGTTTTGATGATGAAGAATCAACGGATGATGTCAAAGAGCAACTGCTTCCTCGTTTAGAACAAGGACAAGTGTTAAAAACAAAGCTAATTGCCCAAACATCTGGTCAAACAAAGCCACCAGCACGTTTTACAGAGGCGACATTACTATCTGCTATGGAAAATCCTACGAAGTATATGGAAACGAACGACAAGAAACTTGTAGATACGTTGAAATCAACAGGCGGGTTAGGAACAGTTGCAACACGAGCAGATATTATCGAAAAGCTATTTAATTCATTCTTAATCGAAAAACGTGGCGGCAAAGACATTTATATTACTTCAAAAGGTCGTCAATTGCTGGACTTAGTGCCTGAAGAATTACGTTCCCCTACGACAACAGCTGAGTGGGAGCAAAAGCTTGAGCTAATTTCAAAAGGTAAGTTGAAAAAAGACGTGTTCATCAATGAAATGAAAAAGCACACGAAAGAAATAGTTGCTGAAATTAAAGCAAGTGATAAAAAATATAAGCATGACAATATCTCAACAAAATCTTGTCCTGATTGTGGCAAGCCAATGCTTGAAGTCAACGGTAAAAAAGGCAAAATGCTTGTCTGCCAAGATCGTGATTGTGGTCATCGCAAAAACGTATCACGTGTTACCAACGCAAGATGCCCACAATGTAAGAAAAAGCTAGAACTACGTGGTGAAGGTGATGGCCAAATCTTCGTATGTAAATGTGGTTATCGCGAAAAGTTATCTGCATTTGAAGCCCGTCGTAAAAAAGAAGGTGGTGGCAAAGTAGATAAGCGCAGTGTACAAAAATACATGAAGCAGCAAGAAAAAGAAGCTGAACCGATTAATAATGCGTTTGCGGATTTGTTAAAAGGGATGAAGTTTGATTAAAATTTTGAGGGATTAGTTTTTCAGATGGGATTAACCTCCTCATAGTATGATGAAACAAATTTATACACGAGAAAAGGAAATATGTATTTCTTTTCCTCGTGGTCTTATTTTATTGATTTCCGAAATAGTTCTCTATTTTCTTTCTATTTCTGTAGTAATGCATAAAGATGATTACGTTAGTTTTTGTAAGTACTATAAATTTCCTAATGGAATTTATATTTATTTTTATGAAGAAACCACTTTAAATGGTGGTAATTTAAACAAAGAGTTAAGGAAGATTGAAAACAAAAAACATAATAAAAAGAAGGGGTAATAATTGAAATACGTTATAGCCGGCTTGATATTAATGGTTTTTTTAGTGTTTTATAACCAATCTTTAAAAGAGATCTTAAATACAATTAAAATAGGTAAAATCAAAAAAACAATTAATTCTCAGTATATAATAAATTTATTGAGTATAATATTAGCAGTTCTTTCTTTAGCTTTAACTCTAGACGATTCTCTAAAAATAAAGATAACCGAGGCTTCATCTGATTATATAATTATAATAATCGTTGGTTTTCTAATAACTTTAATTATGCTCTTAAATCATCTTAATGGAAAAAATGATAGAATTTTTGCACTTAAGGAAGATCTGAAATCGGACACAAAAGAACTTTGGAAAAGTTATAGCGATCTAGATAAGTTTTATAAAGAACAAAATTCTCAGAAATTCATGGAAAGTTTTGTGAAAAATAATTCTAATCTTATTTCAATTCAACGTTACGTGTATAGTACTTATATTAACGGTAATGGAATTATTATTAATATTCAGGGTAAAAATAGCTTTATACGAGAAAGTGCAGATTTAAATACAGTTGCTCAAGGCTATTATTTATTTAATACAGAGGATGTCCAGCGATTGCTTAAGGCATATGCGTTAAGTCAACAAAGTGTACATACTAAAAATTTAAAAGACGATGATTACAATTATGTAGAAAATTTATTCTTTCAATGGACTGAAGAACTATATGATAAACAAATTAGTGAATATACTGATGAAGATGCTATGAAATATCAATTACTTCTAATCCTAAAAGAATTACTGGAGATTGGTTTATCTATGTCTCCACCACTTCCATTTTCGGAGGAACAATTACATCAAATTAATCGAAGAAAATCAGGTATTGAAATAGCGACGTTTTTATTAAGAGATTATATAGATATACAATCTAAGAGAGTCTATTTTGAATATAAAGGTTTTTCAGACTCAAAAAAGAATAGGTTATATTCTAATGTACAGGTCATTAATCCTAATGGGGAAAAATCAGTGTTTGTCTTAGCTCATCATGGAGATTCTAACCTTGACGAACGAAGTAGATTTCAAAAAGTTGAAAACGATACTGATAAATTCATTGAATTGGTTAAAAATGAATTTAATTTTATGAATAACTAAAGAAATGCATGTTATAATAAATAAGGAGGTGTTAGATATGACTATTGAACCTAAAAAAGCTTTAACAATTGAAGATGTCCAAAGACAACGTAGAGAAGCTTTTGCTAAAAGGTATGAAGAAAAATTTGGGAAAAGTATTCAAGCGTCTACTAACAAACAAGATACTCCTCAACGTGGATTTGCTTTAAACTATTATGGAATTGAATCAAACTGGCTTTAATATTTGTCTTATATTGCTCATGTGCATTGTCGCATGAGCATTTTTTGTGTGCCTTGAAAACCCCCTGCTATGCTAGGGGGGCCGGAAAGCTTTTAGCTCTGGACAATAAAAGAACTCAAGTCAGGTCTGGCCAACCATTGAAAAAATGTAAGAAGATGAACGGTTATTTTTTGTATGCTTAAGTCGAGAAAGAAAAATTTGTTCCTTTTAATATGTCTAAGCAGTATGAGATAAACGGGAGATTTGGACCATTTTTAAAAAATCAAAATCACTCTATATATTGGGGTAGATTGGAATTTGAGAATTTATATGTAAAAAAGATAGATTTTAAAAAAACTGAAATACACTGTGCATTTCAGTTTTTTTATGTGCATTGTATAACATTGATGTCTGTTTTTATAGAGATAGTTGCTTGTTATAAACGTTGAAATAAATATGTACAAAAATGCTTGTTTAACCAAGTACGTTTTTGATTTCTTTTGTATATTACAACTTTACAGGGAGTGGCGAGCATGATAGCCTTGAACGGTTAGCCAGCCCTTGATATAGCTGGGTTCTAGGCTATCGAATCATGCGAGTAGAGGCTCCGTGTCAAGTTGTAATTATTCACGCACTTGTATAGAAACTTAGTAAATCAGTGAAAGTGTACATGATTAGACAAGCAAAAATGTACATTATTATTTTGACATTTACACTTGTATATAAAAAATGATGAAAGATATTTTGTTGTTAGAGAACCGATATTTTTTGGATATTTATTTTCGATATTTAAAAGTCTTAAATTCACATAAACAGAAATTTCAGAAAATATATTGAATTGTGAAAAAAACTGTGCTACTGTATGTAACATGAAAATGAAGTTTAAACTTCAAAAAATAAAATAAAAAGGATGCACTTCTTTGGTGGAAAATCAAACAATTCAACAAGTCATTCAAAATAAATATCAGGAGCTTTCAAAAAGTCAGCAAAGGGTAGCGATCTTTATCCTCAAAAATTTGCAGACTGTCGGTGTTCATTCAGCTGCATATGTAGGGGAAAAAGCCGGTGTGAGTGAAACGACGGTCATCCGCTTTTGTTACGCAATAGGATTATCAGGTTACGCTGAGTTGCAGCGTGAGGTAACGATGCACTTATTCAATGAAGGACATACTAGTAGCTTGCAAAATTATTTGCAATCGAAGCAGGCACTTTTTGAAACGCCACGTTTTTATGAAAAAACGATGGAAAAGGATGCATCGAGTATTTTAAACGTTGCTAAGAGCATTAACGAAGAAGATTTTAATCGTGCTGCCATCCTGCTACATACGAAGAAAAAAATCTATATTGCTGGGAATGGCTCCTCCCATTTAGCGGCACAATGGCTGTATTTTACGTTAAATATGTTACGTCCTAACGTTGTGCTTTTAGATTTTGAAACTAGTGAAATCATTAGAGCTTTACAAGAAATCGATGAGGATAGTGTGGTCATTATTTTATCGTTTCATCGTTATTTTAAAGAGCCGATTCAATTTGCAGCTGAGATTCAGGAAAAAAATTGCGAGATTATTGGTATTACAGATTCTAAAATTGCACCAATCACGCAATATGCGACGATTACCTTTGTGAATGAACAACAAGAAATGTCTACAATTGATGCTATGCCGGCTCTCATCTCATTTTTAAATACATTAATTGCGGGTATGACGGCACAAGATCACGACTATTATGAAAATCAGCGCGTAAAATATGATGATTTCCAAAATAGCTTTTTAGCAAATCGATGGAGTTGAATAAAATGAACGAAGCTTTACAAAATTTACAGCCGAGATTGGCGGAGATTTTTACACATTTACATGAGCATCCAGAAATTAGCTGGCAGGAGAAGAAGACAACGCAGTACATCGCAGATCTATTGAAGGAGGCGCAGATGAAGCCTCAGCTTTTCGAAGATATGACTGGACTGTATGTAGATATTGGGAAAGGGACACCGAGAGTTGGATTTCGTACGGATATAGATGCACTGTGGCAGGAAGTAGATGGTGAATTTAAGGCTAATCATTCCTGCGGTCATGATGGACACATGACGATGGCCATTGGGACGGCACTAGTGTTAAAGGATATGGAGAATTTACTTCCTGGTGCGGTACGTATTCTTTTCCAGCCTGCTGAAGAAAAGGCACAGGGCGCTTGCGCATTCGTTGAGAAGGGGCTTATTGATAATCTAGAATACTTATTTGGTGTCCATGTTCGTCCGTTAAAAGAATTACAGGACGGAACGTATGCCCCGGCATTGTATCACGGTGCAGCAAAGCTTTTTACTGGGACAATTATAGGGGAAGAGGCACATGGTGCACGACCAGAACTCGGTATTAATGCTATTGAGGTAGGGGCAGCGATTGTCGAAGGTCTACAAAAAATTTGGACGGACCCGAATGTCTCAGCGTCGGTCAAAATGACGCAATTTAATGCAGGAGGTACCTCCACGAATATTATTCCTGGGAAAGCAACATTTAGCATTGATGCAAGGGCGCAAACAAATGAAGTAATGCAAGCTATCACAAAAGGCATTGAACGCGTGAAGGCATCGATAGAAGCAATGTATGGTGCAAAAATCACCTTAAATGTAGATGCGCATATTGTTGCAGCATTAGTTAATGATGAGGCATTACAGCATATGAATACAGCTATTATTGAAGTGGTTGGTGAAAAGGCATGTGCTTTACCAGTCGTCACTCCGGGAGGAGAGGATTTTCATTTTTATACGTATGAGCGTCCTAATCTTAAAGCAACAATGCTGGGCTTAGGTTGTGGTGTAACACCCGGATTACATCATCCGAAAATGACGTTTAATCGAGAGCGGCTTATTACAGGTGTGAACATTATCACGAGAGCTATTTTACGAGCTTTATAAAGTGAAACTTCATTTTACTGGCCGTTAATACGGAATAAAGAACAGAAAGAAGTGATAGCAATGATTGACGTAAGGGAAATAAAGACAATCGAACAGCTTGAGCAAGTTCAACAATTGGAATATAACGTCTGGGGCATGCCTCCTATACCAATTCATCAAACTTTAACAGCTGTGAAAAATGGAGGTGTTGTTGTCGGTGCCTATGATGGTGATCAATTAGTTGGTTTTAGCTATGGCTTTTCGGGTTTTCGAGAGGGTAAAAGCTATTTATGCTCCCATATGTTGGGGATAGATGAGAATTACCGCTCTCAAGGAATAGGCGAAAAATTAAAATATGCCCAGCAAGCAATTGCTATTGAGCGAGGCTATGATTTAATGGTGTGGACCTTTGATCCGCTTGAAACGCGTAATGGTTTTCTAAATCTGTCCAAATTAAATGGTATTTGTTATACGTATATAGAAAATTGCTACGGTGAAATGCAGGATGGCTTAAATAAGGGACTGCCTTCAGATCGTTTTGAGGTGAGCTGGCATATAACTTCTAATTACGTAGGCAAGAAGGTTTCAATAGATGCAACGAATGTCATACCAGTGGCAAGCTATGTACTAAATGAGCAAGGTTTTCCACGCTTAGAATTGACGGAAAATTTAAAATATAATGAGGATTTCTATACATTGCCTGTACCAAAGGATTTTCAAGTATTGAAGGCGCAAGATCCGGCATTAGCGTTGGACTGGCGTTTCAAAACGCGACATATATTACAACGATTATTTGCACAAGGTTATGCGGCAGTTCAATTGCAGCAGCGAGAAAATTACAACGAGTATGTTCTAGCAAAATTAGAAACTTTAGGTCTGGGAGGAGCAAACTAATATGAAAATTACAGAAATTACAATTCGACATGTAAAGATGAAATTAAAAGAACCATTTACGACTAGCTTTGGCACATTTGATGATAAAGATTTTTTAGTTTTAGAGGCAAAGGATGAATCAGGAACTATTGGTTGGGGAGAATCTGTTGCGTTCCACTCTCCATGGTACAACGAGGAAACGCTTCAAACGAATTGGCATATGCTAGAAGATTTCTTAATTCCTCTTATATTAAATAAAGAGATTCATCATCCAGATGAAGTGAATGAGCTATTTCAACCAATTCGCAAAAATAATATGGCGAAATCAACGATTGAAGGTGCTATTTGGGATATTTATGCCCAACAGACAAATCAATCACTCGCAGCTGCACTCGGTGGCAAAAAGGACAAAATTGAAGTAGGTATCAGTATCGGTATCCAAAAATCAATCGAGGACTTAGTAGCGTTAGTAGATGGTTTTGTTAAAGAGGGCTATAAACGAATGAAAATTAAAATCAAGCCGGGTTGGGATGTAGAAGTAATGCGTACATTACGTGAAACGTTCCCTGATGTGGCGTTTATGGCGGATGCGAACTCAGCTTATCGTCTTACAGATGCCGAAACGCTCAAGCAACTGGATGCTTTTCATTTAACAATGATTGAGCAACCATTAGCGTCAGACGACATTATTGACCATGCAGCATTGCAAAAATTAATCGATACGCCAATTTGCTTGGACGAAAGTATCCATTCATTAGAGGATACACGTAAAGCTGTTGAGTTAGGTAGCACTAAAATTATTAACATTAAAATCGGACGAGTTGGTGGCTTAACGGAAGCAAAGAAAATACATGATTATTGTGAAGTAAATAATATTCCAGTTTGGTGTGGAGGCATGTTGGAGTCTGGTATTGGTCGTGCACATAATGTGGCATTAACTACATTATCGAATTTTATTTTACCTGGAGATACAGCAGGCTCAAGCCGTTATTGGGAAAAGGATATCATTGATCCTGAAGTAGTGGTGAAGGATGGCTATATTGAAGTACCTCAAAAGGCAGGTATCGGCTATGAAGTAAATAGAGAGACGGTCGATTCATTTACAGTAGCACAGAAAACATATAAATAATGCGGGTTGAGTAGTATTAATTCAATATTGATCTTGTTTCATACAAAATGACAAGAAATTGATGATTAGTACATGAAGTAGAAGGCGGTCACTCCAACGGAGAAGCAACCGCCTGCCACTAGGGTGAAGTAGAGTTGATGAGTTTGCTCATATAAATAGATAAGTAGGTGTTCTATGAAAAAAAGTTGGCAGATAGGTGGCGCATTTGTAGGATTAATCGTTGGAGCTGGCTTTGCATCAGGACAAGAAATTATGCAATACTTTACGAGCTTTGGTCTTTACGGTATTGCAGGAGGAATTGTCGCAACAATCGCATTTGCATTTTTAGGGATGAGTCTAGCGCAATTAGGAGCAGACACACAAACGACATCACATAAAGAGGTTATATATCAAATTGGTGGGCGTTATGTAGGGGTTTTATTAGATATAGTCATTACGTTTTTCTTATTTGGTGTTGCCGTTGTTATGTTTGCTGGATCGGGGTCAACATTTGAGCAAATGTTTGGAATAAGCCCGATGATTGGCAGTATTTTTATGGTAATCATGACGATTTTAACATTGCTATTAAATGTAAAAAATATTATTAATATAATAGCTTTAGTGACACCATATTTAATGGCAATCGTTTTTATTATATTAATTTACTCCATTTTCACAATGGACTTAACAATTGCAGAACAGAATGCTTTAGCGAAAGAACAAACATCTGCAGCTTCAAATTGGATAATGGGGGCACTGCTCTATGTTTCTTATAACATAGCTGCTGGTACTGCGATGTTAATTGTTATGGGTGGAACAGTAAAAGAGCGCAAGGTTGCCGGTTTAGGCGGTTTTCTTGGCGGTTTAATGCTTGGTGTTCTAATAATACTTATTAATATTGCTTTGTTTGTTAAAATGGACGTTGTTGGTGGGGTAGCAATGCCAACATTAGAGCTAGCAAAACAAATTCATCCTGCAGTGGGTGTCTTAATGTCCATTGCTTTATTAGGCATGATGTACAATACAGCTGTAGGAATGCTTTATGCATTTACAGTACGTTTTATAGCGCCTGATCATCAATATTTTAAAATAGGCATTGTGGTCATTGGTTTAATAGGCTTTGCTGCAAGTTTAGTAGGGTTTACGACATTGGTTGGAAAAGTATATTCAACAATGGGGTATTTAGGCTTTGCATTAATCATTGCGATTATCATCTCGTGGCTACGTAAAATAACGGCAACTGCATAGGGATAACCGATATCCGTCATTATTATGAATGATTAAAAAGAACATTAATAAAAAAATTTATAAATCTAGTAGTTATAAGGGCTAGTAATGACTTGTAGTTGGTAGACAATCTATAATTCTAATAGAAGGAATGGTATAATTAGAGGATAACAAAATAAAGGTTTTTAAGGGTGATTGGCAGTCTTCTCTATTTACTCCTCATTAGTAATTTTATTTACTAGTGTTAACGGAGAGGAAGGAGGGATTGCTAATGTCAATATTCGAAGCATTAAGCATAGCTATTGGTCTTGGCACTTTAATCGTAGCTGTCTTAGCTTTATCCTTTACTTTTTCGCAAAAAAAGTAAAAGCACCCTTTCAAACCTAGGCCATAGGGTAGGGTGCTTTTTACTCTATAATTTTGTGCCAATCGCTCTTGAAGCGTTTGTTTTGTTACTTAGACCGTTTGGTGTTATCAGCACCATTCGGTTTTTTCTTATTTATATTATATCATATCATATCATATCATAACAATTCCATTTAACATGAATTTCTCACTACTGTCCCCGTTTTCACCTTTACCACCGGTTTCGGTGCATACATAAATCCTAAAAAGAAATCTATAGAAAATATACGCAGTGCAAACGAAAATTTTTGAATGATAGTAGTGATGAAATTAAACGATCAATCATACAGTAAATGTATCTATTAAACATTCGAGGGTGTTTTTATTTTCTGCTTTAAGTTATGTAAATTCTCACAAAAGGTATTTTAATTCTACTTTATTGCTAGACACCAATTTTTGTGAATGCTATATTAATGGTGTCATAGTTTTTTTATAATTTAAGAAAAATCAGGTTTCATCACCAAGAGATGGGATGGCCCAAAACTTTTTCTAATTATAAGGAGTGATGGAGTAAAGAGTTATAAGAAGGATGATAGATGCCTATGGTAAAGAAAACGTTAAAACAACGCATTGTTGACGCTTCCGTAGTGCTATTTCAGCAAGATGGCTATCACAATGTAACTGTTGATCGCATTGTCGAATATATTGGTGCATCAAAGGGTGGATTTTATCATAATTTTAAATCGAAAGATGAACTATTGTATGAAATTCATGATGTATTTATTTCTTATGTTATTAAACGGTCACAGGAGGCATATGACAAATACGATACACCGATTACTCGTTTATGTGCAATGCTACAAACGCTGACACAAGTATTTGATATGTATCAAGCACATATTACTGTTTTTTATGAGGAAAGTCGTTCATTGCCAGAGGAATATAGTGAAATTATTCATAATAAACGAGACCAATATCGGGATATTTTACAAAAAGTCATAGAGGAAGGCCAGCAAACAAAGGATTTTCGTACAGAACTACCTTGTACTATTGTAACGATGGCTATTGTTGGGATGATCAACTGGACATACAAATGGTTTAAACAAACAGGTCCATTGACAATGGAGGAAATTACAGAGGTATTTACGGATATGGTATTGCGTGCGATTGTCACTGAACAAGCAATGGAAGAAGCAGTTCAATTTATGGTAAAGGGGAAGCCAGCAGCAGAGACTGGTTTTATTAATTTTTAAAACAAACCGACTAGTCGGTATTCATCTTCATTCAGTTACCACTGAATGAAGATAAAGCCTCCGGTGGATGTCACGGATTTTGAAAGGAATGAATTGTGCTGGCACAATTCAAAATCCGGACGCAATTACGCCAAGGCGAAATTGATTTTTGTGTGCAACTGTCGTCTGAACGAAATCTGCTATGGCAAATTAAAAATTAGGGGGACTAGGGATGAACTTTGAACTAACGAAAGAGCAAGCGATGATTCGAGACATGGTGCGTGATTTTGCTGAAAAAGAAATTAAACCGTATGCTCGGGAGGTTGACGAGACATCGACAATGAGAATAGAGAGCTTTCAAAAAATGGCAGAGCTAGGCTTATTGGGTATCCCATTTCCTGAGGAATATGGTGGTTCAGGCGGAGATACGGTTTCCTACGCGCTTGCTGTTGAAGAAATCGGCCGTGCGTGTGGTGGCACAGGATTAAGCTATGCAGCAGCAGTTAGCTTAGGTGCTTCGCCTATTTACAACTTCGGCACAGAGGAGCAAAAGCAGGAATGGCTTGTTCCGTTAGCGAAGGGTGAAACGTTAGGTTCATTTGGCTTAACAGAGCCTAATGCAGGTTCAGATGCTGGTGGGACACTAACAACAGCCGTAATTGATGGTGATGATTACATCATTAATGGTGAAAAATGTTGGATCACAAATGCTGGCTATGCACGTCAAATTATTGTGACAGCAGTGACAGGTAAACGTGAAGATGGTAAAAAAATTATCTCATCTATCATTGTACCAACCAATACTCCTGGCGTAACCATCAACTGCAATTACGACAAAATGGGCGTACGTGGCTCTAATACGTGTGAGATTGTTTTGCAAAATGTTCGTGTACCAAGAGCTAATCTTTTAGGAGATGAAAAACGCGGATTTAGTCAATTTTTAAACACTTTAGATGGAGGACGTATTTCCATTGCTGCATTATCTGTAGGAATTGCACAAGCTGCTTATGAGAAAGCATTAAAATACGCAAAAGAACGTGAACAATTTGGTGCACCCATATCAAAACTTCAGGCTATACAATTTAAATTAGCCGATATGGCAATGGAAATAGAGCTTGCGCGTACGTTAGTACATAAGGCGGCATGGCTTAAAGATCAAAAGAAACCATTCGGGAAGGAAGCGGCAATGGCAAAATTATTTGCTTCTGAAATGGGCTTCCGCACTTGTAATCAAGCCATTCAAATTCACGGCGGTTCAGGATATATGAAAGAATACGACGTAGAGCGTCATCTACGTGACATTAAGTTAATGGAAATCGGTGAGGGAACATCTGAAATTCAACGTCTCGTTATTTCTCGTCTAATTGGCTGTTAATCATATTAAATAGCATAAATAAGGGGGATTTTCATGGCAGAACTTGTGTATCAAACTATTGGTCAATTGCTAGATAAACAATCTGAAAAGTATCCACAGCGTGAAGCATTAGTGTATGCAGACAGGAATTTACGTATGACCTATGAGGAGCTCAATCAGCAAAGTCGCTTAGTGGCTAGAGGGTTGATGGCTCTTGGAATAGAGAAGGGTGATCATATTGCAGTATGGACGACTAATGTCCCTGAATGGGTACAGTTGCAATTTGGCACAGGTAAAATGGGTGCTCCTATCGTTACTGTAAATACTAATTATCGTTCAAGTGAGTTGGAATATTTATTGAAGCAATCTGATGCAAAAACGATTATTTTAATTGAAAATTATCGAGACCATTCTTTTATGAATACACTGCAAGAGTTATGTCCAGAGCTTGATCATTGTGAACCAGGTAATTTGCAATCAAAGCGACTACCTTTATTGAAAAATGTTATTTTAATTGGCGAGACAAAATATCCCGGAGTACTTAACTGGTCTGATGTGTTATCTGCTGCTGAGCAAGTAACAGAGGAACAATTAGATCAAAGACAGCAAGCACTTCATTATGATGATGTTATTAATATTCAATATACTTCGGGAACAACAGGTTTTCCAAAAGGTGTTATGTTAACGCATTATAACTTAGTAAATAATGCGATTAATATTGCAGAATGTATGCATTTAACTTCTGAAGATCGCTTGTGTATCCCTGTGCCATTCTTCCACTGCTTTGGCTGTGTGATTGGAACATTAGCGATTACTACTAGTGGCGGGACGATGGTACCCGTGCAGGAATTTTCACCTACTGAGGTGCTAAAAACGGTTGAAAAAGAAAGATGTACCGCGCTACATGGCGTACCAACGA
This sequence comes from Lysinibacillus agricola, assembly GCF_016638705.1. GTDB lineage: Bacteria > Bacillota > Bacilli > Bacillales_A > Planococcaceae > Lysinibacillus > Lysinibacillus agricola. The sequence goes on from NZ_CP067341.1 coordinate 565,109, forward strand.
TGTTCATTAGCGAACTTAATTTACCGAATTTTTCGTCTTTTGACCTATCGACATTGCGTACCGGAGTAATGGCTGGCTCTAACTGTCCTATGGAGGTGATGAAGGCTGTTATCGAGAAAATGGGTATGAGGGATATTACGATCTGTTATGGGCAAACAGAATCCTCACCTGTTATTACACAAACGAGAACAGATGACCCGCTATCGTTAAAGGTTGAAACAGTTGGCCGCGCATTGCCAAATTTAGAAGTTAAAATTGTCATTCCTGGTACAAATGAAGAAGCTGCGCCGAATGAGCAAGGTGAGCTATGTACGAGAGGCTACCACGTTATGAAAGGTTACTATAAAAACCCAGAAGAAACGCTGCTTGCAATTGATGAGTCTAGCTGGCTGCATACCGGGGATTTGGCAACGATGGATGAGGCGGGCTATGTACGTGTAACTGGGCGTTTAAAAGATATGATTATTCGTGGTGGTGAAAATGTATCTCCTCGAGAGATTGAAGAATTCCTTTATACACACCCAAAAATTGCAGATGTGCAAGTTGCAGGTGTTCCTGATCCTGTTTATGGAGAGGAAGCGGCAGCTTGGATCATTTTGCGAGAAGGAGAGCAGGCAACAGAGGAAGAGGTTCGGGATTATTGTCGGGATAAAATCTCCAGACATAAAATTCCACGACATATTTTCTTTATCGACGACTATCCGATGACTGCATCAGGAAAAGTTCAAAAGTATAGATTACGAGAGAGTTTTGGTGCAACAGTGAAGTAAGAAGGGGGCCAGTGTTATGTTCAAGAAGGTTTTAATTGCAAACCGTGGAGAGATAGCAAGGCGTGTTATAAGAACATGCAAACGACTAAATGTTCAAACAGTTGCGGTGTATTCCGAGGCAGATGCTGAAAGCTTACATGTTAAGGATGCTGATGAGGCGTTCTGTATCGGAAAACCACCTGTTGCACAAAGCTATTTAAATATTGATCGTATTCTTGAAGTGGCGAAGGACAGCGGTGCTGACGCTATTCATCCAGGCTATGGCTTATTATCAGAAAACGCTGAGTTTGCTAAACGTTGTACAGAGGCCGGTTTAGTGTTTATTGGGCCGAGCGCGGATGTTATTGCTTCGATGGGCAGTAAATTAGAAGCTCGGAAAACAATGAAAGCAGCAGGTGTACCGATTGTTGAAGGTGTTGAGGCACCGGTAAAAGATGTAACAGAAGCTATTGAAATTGCTTCCCGTCTAGGCTATCCCATTATGTTAAAGGCCTCTGCTGGTGGTGGAGGTATCGGGATGCAGCTCGTTGACAATGCAGAGGAATTAGCAAAAGCCTTTGAGGGGAATCAAAAGCGGGCACAGTCATTCTTTGGTGATGGCACGATGTATATGGAACGATTTATTGCGAATCCTCATCACGTCGAGGTACAAATTATTGCGGATCATGATGGCAATGTTGTACCACTATTTGAACGTGAGTGCTCGATTCAACGCAGAAATCAAAAAGTAGTGGAGGAAGCGCCGTCTCCTTTCATTTCTGATGAAACAAGAAAAAGTATGCTTGATGCGTCAGTCAAGGCAGTTCAGCATATTGGCTATGTGAATGCTGGAACGATTGAGTATTTAGTAGATGCAGAGCAAAACTTTTATTTCTTGGAGATGAATACTCGTCTACAGGTGGAGCATCCGGTGACTGAAGAAATTACAAAGCTGGATCTTGTAGAGGAGCAATTAAAGATTGCTGCAAAACAATCATTAGCATTTACTCGCGATAGCATCCAAAGAAAAGGGCACGCGATTGAAGTACGCATCTATGCTGAAAATCCTTCGACATTTTTCCCTTCTCCAGGCACAATCACGGCTTTTGAATTACCTACAGGTGAAGGGATTCGCCATGAATGTGGAGTAGAGGCAGGTACTACGGTAACACCTTTTTATGATCCGATGATTAGCAAATTAGTCGTGTGGGGAGAAACAAGAGCAACTGCGTGTGAAAGACTTATCGAAGCACTTAAAGCGTATAAAGTAGAAGGAATTCAAACAAATATTCCTATGCTGTTAAAAACAGTCACGCATGAACAATTTTTAAAGGGCTATACAACAACTAAATTTGTGGATGACTATTATCTACCTCAATTAGCAGAGACGAAATAAAGACTGGGGCTGTCCATATAACTTCTGTTTGTGAGAATATTTAGGACAGCCCAGTTACTGGACCATCACCAAAATTTGTGGATGACATTTTTTAAAATACATGCCCTGTATATTAGCTGATTGTAGTGGAGGCTAGGCGACTCCTTGGGGATTAGCGATAGGGGAACAAAGGCTAAGAGCATCACATCCTGTGATAACGCCTTCGTGACCAACATCATGTTGGCCCGAGACCCTGGAGCGAGCAACGCGAGTGAAGCGGCTCATCGGACGCCCCCAGGAAGCTCTGCTCTGCGCGAAAGCGAAGCGTCAGCGGCAAAGCGCCTAGTCGGAACGGAAATCAACCACACGTTATGGCGATGAGCCCAGTTATTAAATATTTGGAGGGATTTACAATGGCAACAGTTAAAGCGAGCATGGCAGGAACAGTATGGAAAATCGTTGTAGCAGAGGGCGAGAAAGTGACAGCAGGACAAGATGTGGCAATTTTAGAGTCGATGAAAATGGAGATTCCTATTGCAGCAGAAGAAGATGGTGTGGTCACAAAAATCATTGCGAACGAAGGGGATTTCATTAACGTTGATGATGATATTTTAGAAATCGAATAAGGAGGCTTCTTTATGCAGCTACCAAAGCATGTAACGTTAAAGGAAGTAGGTCCTCGTGACGGTTTGCAAAATGAGAAAATGCATCTTGCAACTGCCGATAAAGTACAGCTAGTGAATTTACTTAGTCAAACTGGATTGAAATATATCGAAGTAACATCGTTTGTGCATCCGAAGTGGATTCCACAGCTGGCAGATGCTGTAGAGGTACTTCAAGCTATTAAACGCCAAAAAGATATAACGTATGCAGCATTAGTACCGAATATGCGTGGCTTAGAACGTGCATTGCAGGCTGAAGTAGATGAAGTGAGCGTTTTTATGTCGGCAAGTGAAAGCCATAATCAAAGCAATATTAATAAAACGATTAATGAAACATTTCCGATATTAGAGGAAGTAGTTGTGGGGGCAAAAGCAGCACATAAAAACGTTCGTGGTTATATTTCAACAGTAATTGGTTGCCCGTATGAAGGCTACATACAACCAGAAAAGGTTTTGCGAGTAACAGAAAAATTATTCGAAATGGGTGTCGATGAAATTTCACTTGGTGACACGATTGGTGTTAGTGTACCGACACAGGTGGAAAGTCTTTTAGAAGAATTACTAAAAAGATATCCTGCAGAAAATTTCGCGATGCATTTTCATGATACACGTGGCACAGCACTAGCAAATATCGTGAAATCCTTAGAAATGGGAATTACCAAGTTTGATAGTGCACTTGGTGGACTCGGAGGCTGTCCATATGCCAAGGGAGCATCAGGCAATGTAGCCACGGAAGATTTATTGTATTTATTAGATGAAATGGGTATTAAAACAGGTGTTGAACTGAATAAAGTGCTAGAGGCGGCGCTATTTATTGAACAAAAACTAGGGAAGGCAGTTGTATCTAAGCAAATGGCGATTGCCCGTAATGAAAGGAGTACGAGTCAATTATGACGCAACTCGTTCGTTTTGAATTATTAGATGATTGCATTGGGCTTATTACACTTTCAAGAGCTGAAGCTGCGAATGCAATGTCTGTACAATTACTCCAAGAACTTAGTATGACATTCGACAAAATAAATGGTGATCCTGCAGTGCGAGTTGTCTTACTAACAGGAGCAGGGGAAAAGGCTTTTTGCGCTGGAGCAGATTTAAAAGAGCGTAAAGGGATGCCAGATCGACAAGTAAAGCAGATAGTGCAATTAATCGGTGCAACAGTGGCAAAAGTAGAAGCACTCGCTCAACCAGTTATTGCCGTATTAAATGGTGTTGCTTTTGGTGGTGGACTCGAGCTAGCGTTAGCCTGTGATTTACGTTTTGCAGCTGCACATGCAAAGCTAGGCCTTACGGAAACATCTCTCGGTATTATTCCAGGGGCTGGGGGAACACAGCGACTTCCACGACTAATTGGCATTGGAAAAGCGAAGGAATTGATTTATACAGCACGTCGATTAAATGCAGAAGAAGCAAGAAGCTACGGCATTGTAGAGTATGTTTATGAAGGACCTGAAGTGCTTGAAAAGGCTCAGCAGCTTGCGCTTGAAATGGCCAAAAATGCCCCGCTTTCTTTAATACAGGCAAAAATCGCTATGAATCAAGGTGTTGAAGTAGATTTAGCTACTGGTTTAAAAATCGAATCACTAGCATATAATGCTCTGATTCCTACAGAAGATCGTTTAGAGGGCTTACTTGCTTTTCAGGAAAAGCGAACACCGCAATACGTAGGGAAATAAATGGCTCTGATGAAGGATTTTGAATGGTTTTACCACATCATCAAAAGTCGGGGATGACATTTTTAAAAAGTATGCCATGTATATAAGTTGATTGGAGTGGAGGTTGGGAGACTCCTTGGGGATCAGCAATAGAGGAACGAAGGCTAAAACCATCACATCCTGTGATAACGCCTTCGTGCCAACATCAGTGCTGCTGCCGCTTCGCTTTCGCGCAAAAAACATCTGTTGGCCCGAGACCTTGCAGCGAAGCGGATGTTTTCTGTGCGAAAGCGTAGTGCTAACGTAGCGGCAGCAAATGTTTTATCTGTGCGAAAGCGAAGCGACAGCAACAAAGCGCCCAGCTGGAACGGAAATCAACCCCACGTTATGATGATGAACCGAAATCTAGGTGTATTATTAATTATTTATGCTAAGACGTAACCGATTGGGCAAAAGGAGGAATTAACTATGAGCAATGTATCGACAGAAAAAACGACGAAAACAATGAAGGAACAAATTTTAGCAGGTGGTCTTCCAAAATATCACGATAAAAATGCACAGCAAGGAAAACTATTTGTACGCGAACGACTCGAATTATTATTAGATGATGGGCTGCAATCAGAGGATGGCTTGTATGCGAACTGTTTAGCTGGTGACTTACCAGCAGATGGCGTTGTCACAGGAATCGGTAAAATTCATGGCCGTACCGTTTGTGTTTTAGCAAACGATTCGACGATTAAAGCTGGTTCTTGGGGTAAACGTACAGTAGAAAAAATGATTCGTATTCAAGAAACAGCAGAAAAACTAAATTGCCCTTTACTTTATCTAGTCGATTCAGCAGGTGCACGTATTACAGATCAATTAGAAATGTTTCCTGGTCGAAGAGGAGCAGGGCGCATTTTCTATAATCAGGTAAAGCTTTCAGGTAAAATCCCTCAAATATGCTTATTGTTTGGACCTTCTGCAGCAGGAGGTGCATATATCCCTGCATTCTGCGATATCGTAGTAATGGTAGAGGGCAATGCATCGATGTATTTAGGGTCTCCACGTATGGCGGAAATGGTTATCGGTGAGAAGGTAGATTTGGAAACAATGGGTGGAGCGAAAATGCACTGTTCCGTTTCTGGTTGTGGAGATGTGCTCGCTAAAACGGAGCAAGAAGCAATCGCGTATGCTCGTAAATATTTAGGCTATTTCCCGAACAACTATGCAGAGCGCAGTAAGGTTGAGGCACCAAAGCCACCAGCTTCATTTGATAAGTCCATTGAGGAACTAATACCAACAAATCAAAACGTTCCATTTGATATGTATAAGTTAATTGACCGCATTATTGATGAAGGTTCGTTTTGTGAAGTGAAAAAATTATTTGCTCCAGAATTAATTACAGGGCTTGGACGTATTAATGGGCAATCTATTGGAATTATCGCCAATCAACCTCGCGTAAAGGGGGGCGTTTTATTCCACGATTCAGCTGATAAAGCAGCAAAGTTCATTTCACTATGTGATGCGTTTAATATACCGCTTCTTTTCCTTGCCGATGTACCAGGCTTTATGATTGGTACGCAGGTTGAAAAAGCTGGGATTATACGCCATGGTGCAAAGATGATTTTTGCAATGAGCGAGGCGACCGTTCCTAAATTAACAGTCATTGTTCGTAAGGCATATGGTGCAGGATTATATGCAATGGCAGGTCCTGCTTTTGAGCCAGACTGCTGTATTGCGTTATCCAACGCACAAATTGCAGTAATGGGCCCTGAAGCTGCGGTGAATGCGGTTTATGCCAATAAAATTGCTGAACTCCCAAAAGAGGAGCAGGCAAGCTTTATTGCAGAAAAACGCAAGGAATATCAAGAGGAAATCGATGTCTATCGTCTAGCTTCAGAGCTTATCATTGATGATGTTATTGAGCCAAATGATTTAAGAAAAGCACTTGAATCACGTTTAGAGCTCTATATGTCAAAGTACTTATTATTCTCAGAACGTAAGCATGGAGTAAATCCAGTATAAAGTTTTGATAATAACGCTGTCTCAGTTATACTTGAGGCAGCTTTTTTTATATATAAACTAGTTTTACCAAGCGTGTTGATTAGGAAAATATAGGTTTATTATTGAGTGATAAAAGGATTTTTTTATATTTTGGCAAATATATTTCCGTTTTTAACTGATTGTAGCGTAGGGCTACTCGAGTGCTCCTGTCGCTTCGCTTTCGTCGCAGAGCAAAGCTTCCCGCGGGAAAGCGAGACAGAAGAGACCCTGCAAGGAGCGAATGTTTTCTGTGCGAAAGCGTGAGTGCTAACGTAGCGGCAGCGACACCAGCGGCTCGACGCTCGCCCGCAGCGGAAATCAGAGCCTTCAAAATTAATCGAGGTGGATAAAAATGGTAAATTAACACACATGTAGTTTTACTTTATTAATAGCCCTTGCGTGGGAGAGGGAGGGCATATTAAAATATGAGAATGATACTAGGAAGCAGGTGGTTCAGGCATGTCAAAAAATAATATAGAAAGTAATGCCAAGCTACCATTACCATATCGTTCAATGATTGATACATATTATTTACCAATAAAAATAACAGGCTGGATATTTTTTTGTATCTATTCTGTTATAGCTTTTTATAAGCTGGTCATTGATCGTCTAGTGAATGTAGTCATTATTTTATTCAAGGGCGAATACTCTCTTGGTGAATTAGGGCTGTTTGATTATAGTGATTGGCGATTAACTACAAATTTTGTTCCCTTTGATACGATTCTTCGTTATATAAATTACTCTCAGTATTTTAATTTGGATATCATTATTATAAATCTACTCGGCAATTTATTAATATTTACCCCAATGGGCTTTTTACTACCACTGTTATCAAAAAAGTTTCGTAAAGCGTGGGTAGTTATTTGTGTAGGCTTTTTCTCCAGCCTAGCGGTAGAATCTATACAATTTATTTTTACGGTTGGGTCGGCAGATATTGATGATTTGATTTTAAATACACTTGGCGCATGGCTTGGCTACTTAGCCTATAAAAGCATACTTATTAAACCTAAACGAAATAGATAGAAACAGTCCTTGCCAAGGGGCTGTTTTTTTTAGGGGTAAATTAACACTATTTATAAAGTGATAACGGTAATAAAATTTATTGAAATTAAATATTGAAATAGTAAATGAATAGAAAAATGGATTTTATCGGAGGTCTTTATACCTATTTCGTTAAAAGTGGATTATTCCTTTAGGAGGTTAGTATTAATTTGCTCTTGAATTTAATCAAGAAAATTCCGATAATTAGTGTACAGAAACTGTTTAGATGACATAGGTATAGTTAAATAGAAGGTATTGATCATATCTATTATTTAACTTGCATATTAAGTTAGAAAGCCGAGGTGAATTCATATGAAACTATCAAGTTTAATAGAACAAGAAAGAATGTCATCACACTATAATCGTAAAAAGATTTTACAGCGAAAACAAGCAGGTGATGCATATCGAAAAAACGCACAGTATTTTCTGCCAAAGAAAAATCCAGTATTGCTTGAGCTAGAAAATTTACTTTTAGGACATACAGATCAAGAACTCTATGAGCAACAAAAAGAGGAATCCAAAGAAGTCACGCCCCAACAGCAAGCAATCATTCAAGATTTGCAGCAAACGAAAAAGAATGTGCTTGCTCATGAGCAAATGCAAAAGCCTGATGCTCTTGAAACAACTTCCTATTTACAGCTAGAGCATTTAGATGAAGAAGTGCCTACAGTAGTTGATGCGAATGCTAAGGAGACGCTACAAATTCTAGAGCAGGTGCGAAATGCAGCGCTAGAACCGGCACAGCCATCACCACAGGATTTACGTGTAGCGGCAAGTGCTAATGCTCAAATACAGCACATGCAATTGCAACTAAATGGCCAAGAGGTAGATCCAAGTGAATTAGATGACAGTGAGCCAGCTTTTGTACGTGAAGGTATTGAAGTCAAAGTACCAGAACGTTTTTCGAAGGAATTGAAAATGGATCCATTTGCAGATACAATTTTCGGTAAGCGGTATGAGGAGGCCTATAAGGCGCGAACATTTAAATATGCTTCTGAAAAATATGCCACTCATATTCAAATGGCGGACGACGGCTATCGACAAGGAAATGATTCTATGTTCTCCATGATAGCCTAATGCTGCAGATGGGAGATTTTAAACATGACGAAGGCAAAGCATGCAAAGACGAATGCTATAAGATTGTTGGAGCAACAAAAAATACAATTCGAAGTAATTGAGTATGAAACTGGTGACGGCCAAGTAGACGGAATTTCGGTTGCTGAAAAAATTGGTCATCCGGTTTCTCGAGTTTTCAAAACATTAGTAGCAAAAGCGAGTGCGCAAAAGCTTTTTGTATTTGTAATTCCTGTAGCAGAAGAGCTTAATTTAAAAGCTGCTGCCAAGGTCGTTGGAGAGAAAAAAATCGACATGCTTCCTGTCAAGGAGTTACTAGGCTATACAGGTTATGTACGAGGCGGATGCTCTCCAGTCGGCATGAAAAAGCTTTATCCGACGGTTATTGATGCGTCGGCTCAAGAGCAAGGAAGTATTATTGTGAGTGCCGGAAAAATCGGCATGCAAATCCATATGCAACTAGATGATTTAGTCGCTGTGACTAAAGCAAAGCTTGCACCAATTACCACTACCCAAGAATGATATCTGGGTAGTTTTTTTTGGGTTTTTAAGTAATGGCAGTAGAAAAAGATTGCTTGGTTTATGGTTAATCCGCTTGGCAATGTGGAAAGAAACGCATAGGTAGCTTGGCAAACTGTTCAGGTAGCTCGGGAAATTGCTCAGCTAAGAGGAAGAAGCCCGTGAATCCACTCAGTCTAGATTGATTTGAATGCTTTTCCTTTACATTGTAAATACGCAATTTTTTTGATGGGATCTCCTTTAATCAAGAAAGAATACGTTCATGATTGCATGAACGTAATTTTTTATAAAAAAAGAACAATAAATGAACGATTAATTAGTTTTGAAGAGCACTTAAACAATAAAAAGAAAAACAAAAGTATAGTGTAGTTAAGGTAATTTTCAGACGGAAAGGAGGGGATGTTTTGAAAGTGTTAATTGTTTCAATGTCTACTTTATTTATTGAAGCTTTACAAATAGCTATTCGTGATAGGCGTTCAACTTGGCAAGTAGATACTTATCAAATTCAAGCGCCTATATTTAATCAAACATTGCTGAAAAAAATTAAAGAACGATGCCTTGATATTGTAGTAATCGAAACAACAAATCAACATTTTACGATGATAATTGATAGTTTGAAGAAATTAAAGAGTCCAGAAATAGACATCATGTTACTTGTGGATTCAAGGATGGGTGAGGTTTACCATCACCTAAAAGATGAAGAACGGTGGTCTAGTGTTACTAAAAATACAAGTCTAGAGGAATTTTTAATATTGCTGGAATCCTTTAAAAGTAATGTACCTGATGTACCAGATGTCTCTTTAAAAGAGATGGATAAAGTGATTCTAAAAGAATTAGCAATAGGACACTCATTTGAGTTTATCCAACGTTCACAAGAGCTATCGGCTGAAGAAATAGATCAGTCACTATATCGAATTAATACTTATTTTAAAGTACCAAATTATATAGAATCTATTGTTAAAGCATTTGAACAGAAAATAATTACAAATTGAACATGCGAAGGAGGAAAAATAATATGAAAAAAGTTTTAGGTCTTTTAGGTGGATTAATTATTGGCATCGTTGTTATTGCTATCATAAAAATGGTTAATTAGGAGAGGTGCTTTATGACATTTAAAATAGAAAATTTAAATAAAAGCTTTGGTAATAAAAAAGCAGTAAACAATATTTCAATTCGATTAGAAGAAGGGCAAATCTTAGGCATGCTAGGTCGAAACGGTGCTGGAAAAACAACTACTATTCGAATGATGCTGGAGCTAATTCCAAAAGATAGTGGACAAATTTTATGGAGAGGAAAACCTTTTTCTAAGAAAAACTTAAAAATTGGCTATCTACCAGAAGAGCGTGGTCTTTATGCGAAAATGAACGTTTTAGATCAAATTATTTATTTTGGTATGTTAGAAGGAATGGATAAAAAAGAAGCTAAAAGAGAGGCCATAAAATGGTTGGAAAAACTTGAAATCTCATATGCAGCAAAGAAGCGCACCGAACAATTATCTAAAGGAAATCAGCAAAAAGTACAATTAATTACAGCGATTATACATGATCCAGAGTTTATTATTTTAGATGAACCTTTCAGCGGATTAGACCCTGTTAATGCGGATATGTTAAAAAACGTTGTAAAAGAATTGATTGCTAAAAAGAAAACAATTATTTTCTGTAGTCATCAAATGGACCAAGTTGAATCGTTTTGTAACCAAATTTGTATTTTAAAAGATGGGAATTTAATTGTGTCAGATCAATTATCAGCTGTGAAAAAATCTTATGATTATCGTTATTTAGAATTAGAAACGACAAATAATATTAAAGATTACTTAGATCATAAACAATATACATTTACACAAGAAAACAATCGTTATAAATTACGCATTCCACGAAGCGAGAGATTTTATCAAACTATTCAGGAGATTGATGAGAAATTTGAGCTGCAAGGAGTTGCATTAAAAGAACCAAGTTTACATGAAATCTTTATTGAACGGACAGGAGATGACGTAAATGCGAAATTTTAGTATTGTATTTAACACCGTTTTCAAAGAGGCTGTTAAAACAAAAGCCTATTTATATATGACGATTGGCTTAGTAGCATTGAGTTTGCTACTCTTTGCCTCACCATCAATTATGAAAGTCTTTAATACTGACAGTACGGATGAAACTTATAAAATTGTTAATCAAACATCTTTAAAACTATCTGAAAAAGAATTAACAGAGTTAGCCGGAAGCTGGACAATAGTAGACGATGCGAATATAGAAGATCTAAAAGAAGATATTAAAGCAGATGAATTAACTGGATTCTTTGTATTAGAAGATCAAACGAATTTAATGCAATTGAATATCTATATGCCGAAAGTAAACAATGAAGTGCTACTTCCGTTAGAATCTTATATTAAAGAAAAGAAAGTAGCGTCAATTGTTGCTACACAATCGATTGACATGGGTGTCCTTCAAGAATTGAATACACCACTACAAAGCAACGTTCAATCATTATATGAAACAGAACCAAATGCGTTGTTTATTATTTACGGTTTAATATCTATTATGTTCTTTTCTATTTCAATATACGGTAACAACGTTGCAACAGCGATTGCATCTGAAAAATCTTCACGTGTTATGGAAGTCATGATTACAAAAGTTGCACCAGTCCCTATGATGTACGGGAAAATTTTAGGCATTGGTTTAGCTAGTTTAACACAATTATTTATTTTTATGGGTGCCCTTTTATTATGGGCAAACGTAGGTATTTTTGAAGTTCCTGAAGGCTCGTTAGTACAAACTGTAATGGAAACTATTACATGGGGAACAGCAGCGTATATTCTTATTTTCTTTATCATTGGATACTTTATCTATGCAACTTTGTATGCGATTTTCGGATCCATGGTAAGCCGCCCGGATGATTTAGCAAGTGCATCGCTGCCAATTATGATTTTATTAATGGCGAGTTTAGCAGTGGAAATGCTCTTTGTAGTGGATTCTCCAGAAGGAACGATTACGAATATAACTTCTTACATTCCATTTACAGCGCCAATGAGTGTAATAATCCGTATTGTTTATAACACGATTTCACCAGTCGAAATTGCTGTTTCGCTATTAGTCATGATTTCGTTTATTGCTTTATTTGCAGCAATGGCAGCGAGAATCTATCCAAAAGGCGTTTTAAAATCAGATAGCTTAACATTTAAACAATTAATTCAGTCTAACAGATAATCCTGCGATAATAAGAACAAAATAGCAAGTCCTTTTGTAATCAAAAAGAACTCCGGCTTTTTGGCAAATTTTAATCCAGAACATAAAGAGAAGGACGGGGCAAAAAATGTTTTTACTCAAGATATTGAACTTTTAGATACAAAATAGCGAACAGCCCGTAGCCACAATTGCAGGTTATGGGCAATTTTTGTATGTAATAGCACTCTACTAGGTTAGTAAATGGAAACTACTAGGTGGACTTAATGGATGCATTTTTATATGGAGATACTTGCAGGATGGTAGGGTGAAAACGAATTGATAGAAGAAATGGATAATACAGAATTTTAATATATAATGGTTATGAGTAAAAATTTATTAAAGGAAGTGCGGAATGGACGTGCTAACGATTGAATTTATACTAATGGCCATTGTTCAGTTTTCAATGTTATTATTCTTTGCCACATATGTACTAGACTTATATTGGTCCAAAAAACAATTTTTAATCATTTTATTTGTTATATTTTTACCAACCTTTATAATAACCCCTTTTTTTGGACCGATATCCATCTTATATTATTTATCAGTATTAGCCATCATGATTTATCGAGAAACAAAAGTTGTTATGAACATTCTTCATGTGTTTATGGCGCTGATTTTTTTAGTAATCGGCGATAATATTTCTAATATATTGACTTTCCGTTTGTTTAATGGGATAGGAAATGAGTACCTATCATTAATTAGTTATTTCTTTTTTTTTATAGTATTTGGTCTAATATTTGCTTTTTGTTACAAAAAAATTGTGAAATATTTGATCAGTCGCTTGGTATTCTATAACTTCGTTTCGTATATTTCGGTATTCCTTGGTATTGCTACAGTCATCTTTATGTACATCAATATCATGGCAATTGACCATGACAATTTCTATGAAAGTGTTCAAAAAAATTTAGCGATGTTCTTAATTTATTTTCTATTACTTTCAATTAGTCTATTTGTCGTTCTATATTTAGCATTTAAACAATATAAAATAAAGCAACGTGAACAAGAAATGAAAAACTTCGAATCATATGTTGCATCTATTGAACAAATTAACCAGGATATGCGCAAATTCAAACATGACTACATTAATATTTTATCTACATTACGGACATTTATTGATGATAAAAACTATGAAGGTCTACATACATATTTCTATGATCATATTTTAGAAGCGAATCATCATGAACAGCTAAATCAACAAGCGATGATGATGCTAAACAACTTAAAAATAAATAGTTTAAAAGGGTTAGTAACTACAAAAATTTTACAAGCCCAATCACATCATGTACCGTTTTACATTGAAATTGTTGAGGAAGTTACAGATATTGATGTAGACCCAGTTCTTTTAAATCGTATGGTTGGAATTTTACTAGATAATGCAATTGAAGCTGCACGAGGGGTTGAAAATGGCGAAGTCCGCATGGCGTTTATCCGCATGGACGAGATTGTCTTATTAGTTGTGAGTAACACATTTGATAAGAAAATATCTATTAAGGTGCATGAAATTTATCAAGAAGGCTTTTCAACAAAGGGAGAAAATCGAGGTCTAGGCTTAGCTAATTTACGTCAAATAACAAATGATTTACATAACGTCAATTTGAACACGAAAATTAGTCCCCCTTATTTTATTCAAGAAGTTGAGTTTCAAAAGGAGTAGATAAAATAAAATATTTTAAAATTTTTTGTGATGCTTAGTGTAGCAGTATTTATTGGAACTGTGGAGAGTGATATGGTATAGTTTTGGGAGTTTTTTGATTATATTGGACTACCAAAAATAGAAAATAGAAAATTCCAAAAAAAGATATTGTATAATGATTATGTAGTGAATATTGTTTAAGGAGTGCAAAATGGGAAATCTAACAATTGAAATTTTACTAGTCTTTATTCAATATTTTATAATGCTATTTTTCTGTAAATATGTATTAGACTTAAATTTTTCAAAAAAACAATTTCTATTTATTATACTTATTATGTTTTTACCAACAGCTATATTATTTCTATTTATTGGACCAATATCTATCTTATACCTTGTATTGATATTAGCAATTATGGTTTATCGAGAAACAAAATGTATTATGAGCATTCTTCATGTGTTTATGGCGCTTATTTTTATAGTAATTAGCGATAACATATCGTATATAATTGCTTTTCGTTTACTTAATGCAATAGGAAATGAACAGCTAATTATAATCGGCTATTTCTTATTTTTAATAGTATTTGCCATAGTATTCGCCATTTTTTATAAACGAGTTGTGAAATTTTTGAGTGAACGCTGGGTATTTAAAAGTGTTTCATATATTTCGGTATTCCTTGGTATTGCTACAGTCATCTTTATGTACATCAATATCATGGCAATTGACCATGACAATTTCTATGAAAGTGTTCAAAAAAATTTAGCGATGTTCTTAATTTATTTTCTATTACTTTCAATTAGTCTATTTGTCGTTCTATATTTAGCATTTAAACAATATAAAATAAAGCAACGTGAACAAGAAATGAAAAACTTCGAATCATATGTTGCATCTATTGAACAAATTAACCAGGATATGCGCAAATTCAAACATGACTACATTAATATTTTATCTACATTACGGACATTTATTGATGATAAAAACTATGAAGGTCTACATACATATTTCTATGATCATATTTTAGAAGCGAATCATCATGAACAGCTAAATCAACAAGCGATGATGATGCTAAACAACTTAAAAATAAATAGTTTAAAAGGGTTAGTAACTACAAAAATTTTACAAGCCCAATCACATCATGTACTGTTTTACATTGAAATTGTTGAGGAAGTTACAGATATTGATGTAGACCCAGTTCTTTTAAATCGTATGGTTGGAATTTTACTAGATAATGCAATTGAAGCTGCACGAGGGGTTGAAAATGGCGAAGTCCGCATGGCGTTTATCCGCATGGACGAGATTGTCTTATTAGTTGTGAGTAACACATTTGATAAGAAAATATCTATTAAGGTGCATGAAATTTATCAAGAAGGCTTTTCAACAAAGGGAGAAAATCGAGGTCTAGGCTTAGCTAATTTACGTCAAATAACAAATGATTTACATAACGTCAATTTGAACACGAAAATTAGTCCCCCTTATTTTATTCAAGAAGTCGAATTTCAAAGGAGTAGATAAGATGGATATTATTATTTGTGAAGATGATTTAGCTCAATTAGAAAGTGTAAAAAAAACAATCGAAAACTACGCTATTATAGAAGATAATGGGATGGAAATTGTGCTGGCCACTACAAATCCTGATGATGTTCTATCATTTTTAGAAAATGATAAAGCGGATTGCTATTTTTTAGATATAGATTTAAATCACGAAATTACTGGTATCGCATTAGGTAGTAAGATTCGAGAAAAAGACCCTATTGCTAGCTTAGTATATATTACAACACATGCTGAAATGAGTTATCTTACATTTATTTATAAACTGGCTGCGTTAGATTTTATCATTAAAGATCACCCAGATACGTTAAAAGATAAATTATTATCTACTTTAAAAGAAGCGCATCGACGTTATTTAAAAATAGGGGAACAAGATAACATTCAAAAATTTCAAATTAAAACAACAGGGCGTACCCATAATATTGATTTTCAAAATGTTTATTTTTTCGAAGCTTCCCCAGGCTCACATAAAATTATTTTACATTTAGAAAATGAACATATTGAATTTTACGGTCGATTAAAAGATTATGAAGGTTTATATGATGATTTTTATCGTTGTCACAAATCTTCTATTGTAAATAAAAGCAAAATTAAAAATATAGATTCTAAGGAAAGAATTATTTTTTTAGATAATGGTGAAGTTTGTTATGTCTCAGCCCGACTTATTAAAGGTTTAATGAAGTAATGGCATGTTCATAGCCTTCTTTTTTAGCGAATGTTGCTAAAAGAGAAGGCTGTATTTTTTTTCACCCTCTATTAATGATATATCACGATAGCTTTCGTGTAGCGTAATGTACTTTTCTAAGTGGAAGAAGTATTTAGGCAGAGTGAAGAATGCTCGACTAAGATACTATCCAGTAATTCAAGAACATTACTTTCTTTTTGTTGGAGTAGGAGCAAATATAACCGTTACTAACAATCCTAAATATAAAGGATACTTTAAAAATTCATTTGTTGAATATTCCAATAAATAAGGCATACCTATAAACCATCATTACTATACCAATTGCAAACAAAACAGTCCCAATTTTTTTTATCATACATCTCCCTCCAAACTTAAAAATTCGACTTCGTTTTGGGTATTCCTTTTTCCAACTTACTGTTCGCGTATGAAAAATTTTGTATTTAATTTGTAGGTTATTATATATAATTGATTTAGTAATATTGGAAAAATTTATATCTTTTTCTTTGCTGTGGGTTTTAGGGGGAATTAATTTGAGGAAACTAGCATTATTTATTTTATGTATCTTTTTAGTAGGATGTACTTCAAAAGTTTATACAGATAACTTCGATAAGGGAAAAATAGAACTTGAAAATGGTAATTACAGTGAAGCAATAAAATTCTTTGAGATTGCTGAACAAGAAAAAAATACGAAGGAAATTGATGAATTAATATCGATTGCAAAGATCCTTAATGATAGCTTAATTGCTAAAAAGGAAGGTAAATTTGAAGCAAGTAATTATAATGCCGAAAAAATTATAGATTATAAAATTAAAGAAGAAGTAAATAAAAAAATCATTGAGAGTACAAAAAAACAAGCAAGAGAAATTGTAAAACAGACAGATGTGGAAAGCGCTCAAAAGGAAGAGTTAGAGGCAAATATCTCCAAAGGGAAAGTGTTGCTAGAACAGCAAAAGTTTGACGAAGCATACACTATTTTTAACGCACTTGTTACTCAAGAAGGGGATTATCCAAGTTACAAATTATTTAAAGATTTGTTTGTTCAAGCAACTAACTTAGCAAAAGAAACAGTTGATAAAAAAGAAGCATATATCGTGGAGCAGCAAAATAAAGCGGAAGAAGAGAAAAAGAAGAAAGCAGAAGAAGAAAAGCAACGGAAGATAGCAGAAGAAAATGCTAAAAAAGAAGCGCAAAAGCAAGCGCAAAATGCTAAAGTTTCAAAAGAGCAAGCAAAACAGCTAGTAATACAAAAACTACAGCTACCTAATAACCCTAATTTGTTTGTTGAATATGAGTATGACAATGAGCATGGCGATTATGTTTTTCATGTTTATGAAGTTGTGATTGACGACCCGAAAACAAAAGAAGGACATACTGCTACATGGGGTTGGTACGGTGTTGATCCGAAAAATAAATACGTATATGATGCGTTTAACTAATAACTCAATATTTCACAACAAATATTGAGTTATTTTCTAATTAAGCCAGTGAGTCACTTACTCTCATTGGCTTTTTTTGATTCTTTATAGTTCGAACCGACCCTAATCATGCAGAGAAACGGGGGAATCATACGATTGCCGGTAGCTCATTGCAAAGAGTGCACGAAGAACGACTGGCATCACAACTTGCCGAGGAAAACTGTTTTGGAGAAAAGTAGCTTTTCATTTTTTTAAAGGTTGCTTCATATAATGCAAGGCATAAGATAAAGGGGGATCGAAATTGAACGGAAATGTGACCTATTATTATGGACACGCACTGACTGGGCAAGGAATTAAACATTTATATAAAGAAATGATGGATGAGGCAGAATTAGTTTATATTTTGCAGGGTGCACCGACGTTTAAAGGAGCTGAGCTTCTTAAAGAGCTTGGGTATTTTTATGTGAAGCAGGGCTTTGCGGTGGAGTGGTTTAAGCATGCTTTGCTGGAGGATGTTGTAGAGGCAGTATACGTTCAAGGCTGTAATCGATTATTTGTATGGTCATCGGAGTGGGGGATTGAACCGACTTTTCTTGGCACAAAGCATCGGGTGATGTCATTTTATGATTGCTTAGAAGAAATCCAGCTTGAAAAGGTTGGTGAACAGCTCGCTAATACGATGACGGAACGAGAGTCATGGCGTGAGAAGTGTATTTCGTCGCTTACTAAAGCTATAAAGATTCATGATGATTGGGAAGTAGTGACACAGAGCTGTATGAACTGGGAGGCATTAAATGACCAGGTTGAAAATTTAAAGACAGATGTTTTCCAATCGATTGTCTTAAACAAAACAGGTATACGCACGCATCGCTTACTCGGAACATTAACACCGAGGGGGGCCGAAAATACTGTAGATAGTATAACGAAAAATGTATCTCGGAGATTGATGATCAAAGGAAAGCCGGGTACAGGTAAATCTTCGTTAATGAAAGATTTAGCAGACGAAGCAAATGCGAGAGGG
This sequence comes from Lysinibacillus agricola, assembly GCF_016638705.1. Lineage (GTDB taxonomy): Bacteria > Bacillota > Bacilli > Bacillales_A > Planococcaceae > Lysinibacillus > Lysinibacillus agricola. The sequence continues at coordinate 583,724 of NZ_CP067341.1, forward strand.
CTCGATGCACAAATTATTTGGTGTGGCTTGGATGCAAACTCTGTTGACATGGTTATTATTCCGGAATTGAATTTCTGCATCTTTGATAGTACAGAGCCTCATATCTTTGACCCAGAGGACGGCAGACTTGGAGATGAAATATTCGATATAGGGAAACATTGCGCAATTTCACAGGAAGCAGAAGTTCAAATTGAAGATATTCGGGCAAAGTATAAAGAAGCAATGCAGGATGCAATGGGGTATTCGAAGCGTTATGCGGAAGCGGAGTATACTGTCCGTCGATTAATAGATAATTGTACATCGTCATCTCTTTGGCGAGAAAAAACTGCCCCGCTATTCGAAAGATTAACAAAGTAATTTTTCTTATAACATGCTTGTGCTACACTAGGAGCTAGAAATAGTTTTCCTAGGAAAGGATGATACGCTTGTCAAAAGTATTGAATGCATTTTTAGATGAAAACCTACAAAACTTACATGAACAAGGCTTATACAATGAAATTGATCCAGTAGAGGGAGCAAACGGACCCATTATTCAGGTGCGTGGCAAACATCTAATTAATCTATCCTCAAACAACTATCTTGGCTTAGCAACGAATGAAGATTTAAAGCGTATTGCCAAAGAAACAATTGAAACATACGGTGTGGGTGCTGGAGCAGTCCGTACGATTAATGGCACACTTGATTTACACGTAAAATTAGAGGGAAAGCTTGCTGAATTTAAAGGTACAGAGGCAGCGATCTCTTACCAATCAGGTTTTAACTGTAATATGGCAGCTATTTCAGCTGTTATGGATAAAAATGATGCGATTCTTTCAGACCAATTAAACCATGCATCGATTATTGATGGCTGTCGTTTATCACGTGCAAAAATTATTGCCTATAATCACTCCGATATGGATGATTTACGTGCAAAGGCAAAGGAAGCAAAAGCATCAGGCTTATACAATAAAGTCATGGTCATTACTGATGGCGTATTCTCAATGGACGGTGATATTGCAAAATTACCAGAAATCGTTGAGATTGCGAAAGAGTTTGATTTAATAACATATGTCGATGATGCACACGGATCAGGGGTAACAGGTAAAGGAAAAGGCACTGTGAAGCATTTCGGTTTAGAAAAAGAAATTGACTTCCAAATTGGTACACTTTCTAAAGCAATTGGTGTTGTTGGTGGATATGTAGCAGGTAAGAAAAATTTAATTGACTGGCTAAAAGTGCGTTCTCGTCCATTTTTATTCTCAACAGCATTACCACCAGGTGATGTTGCTGCGATTACAGCGGCAGTACAAATGTTGATTGACTCAACAGAGCTTCATGATAAGCTTTGGGAAAATGGCGATTACCTAAAAGCGGGTCTTGCTAAGCTAGGCTTCAATATTGGTGCATCTGAAACGCCAATTACACCATGTATTATTGGTGATGAAAAGCTTACACAGGAATTTTCACGTCGCCTATTTGAAGAAGGCGTCTATGCTAAATCCATCGTTTTCCCAACGGTTCCAAAAGGCACAGGGCGTGTTCGTAACATGCCTACAGCGGCGCATACAAAAGAAATGCTGGACGGCGCTCTAGCAATCTATGAAAAAGTCGGCCGTGAACTAGGCGTTATTCAATAAGAAAAAGGCTTCCTCACAAATGGGGAAGCCTTTTTGCATGATAGAGTGAGTAAAATTTATCCTTGTTGATAGGGAAGCCTTTTTACAAAATAGAAAGAAGAAAGTGATGGATAGAATAGGGAAAGTGAAGAATAGCCGCTCAAAAGTATTTGTTAGGACGATTAGTGAAAGCTGACATCTTGAAATAGTAATAAACTCAAATATAAGTTAATTTTACTATTATTAACAATATATGTTTATAAATAAATATATATTAGTTATTATAAGGGTATTGAGGTATTGAGGTATTGAGGTATTGAGGTATTGAGGTATTGAGGTATTGAGGCATTGAGTTATACCCATATAATTTCCAAGTAATTATCAGTAATTGTTTACAAAATATTGTAAATAAGGTAATGTATTAATAGATTGGATTATGTAACTGACTGAAAACTTTTAGGGGGCTAATAAATTTATGAAAAAGTATAGTAGAATTTTTATGACTAGTATTGCAGTATTTTCAATCTTTGCTACCAGTGCTTTGGCAGCAACAGGTACAGCTGACAAACCAGCAAATAAATCTGGTAGTGCTGAAAGTGTATCTATTCAAGGGAATGGTACTACTAGCTGGCATTATACAAATTTATATGCAGGTACAGGATCAGGAACTGGTGAATTATACGAGTTCAGACGTTTTTTACCAGATAAAAAGATGAGCAGTTCATCTGTTTCAAACACAAGTGGATCTCCTAATGCTTCAGTATCATTTGTTGCAGATGCGAATAATGCGTACAATGTTGTAGCTAAAGGAGATTACGCAGCTGGTATTAGAACAAGTGTAGTAATTAACTAATTTTATACTTAGAAATTTCAGATTAACTCAGGATGTTCATAATCCAATTTATGTCAAAAATGTAGAGGTAATTCATTTATGCTTAAAATAATGAAAATGGAATTTTTGCAATTAATAAGACAACCCATATGGCCTACTATTTTTATTCTATTTATAATTGTTGCTATTTTTTTACCTCGAGCCAATATTACAGATCTAACCGTTATTCCTGGGATGGTTTATTTTATTATGGTGATGACATTATTACTGTTTATATATGGTGCAGAGCGAGCACGACTAGAAATTAATCAACAGCTTGATGAAACCATTTCGGTAACTCCATTATTTCGAAAATATAATCGTAGCACATTGCTGTATTGGCTTGTCCTATCGTTATTAATTTATATTGTCTTTTATCTTGCGATAGTGGGGTATATAGGAATCGTTCATCGAAGTATCACAGTTGACGGTGTGCTTGAATCGTTTACATATACATTGTTTTGTTGGTATATTCCCTTTTTCTATTCGATTATCCTTGGTTATGTTATTTATAGTTGGCTCCCGAATATATATAGCTATTTAATGATCATTGGTGTATGGTTTTTAACAATGCCTTACAATTCGATGGTAGGGATTCTTCCGCGTGAATGGGGAGGGTGGCTAATCAATGGCGACCCTAATATTATAGAAATAAATTCTGTAAGCTTTTTAGAAAGCCTAGTGATCAATAATGGATATTATATCCAAAGAATATTTATGTTCCTTATTGTAATTGCACTTTATCTATGGACAAGATATAAACGAAATTTGAAAATAAAGACCTTTTCCATTAGTCTTTTAGCTGTCTCGATGTTAGTACCTATTTTTTCTCCGTATGTACCCTATATTACTGGAAAGGGTAGCTTGGATTTGGCTACAACATTGTCGCTAACAGAGGAGCAAAGTGTAACGGTTTCTGAAGAGTATCAAATTAATAAATATACTTTTAATTTCAAACATGGGGCAAATAACCATGACCTTAAATATAGAGTAGCGATGGATATAACGTCTAATACAGATCATATTACGCTTGCATTGTTGCAAGATTTTCAGATTAACACTGTTACAATGAGTACATCTCCAATAAAAATGAAGCGCTTGGGACAGCTTGTACAATTAGAGCTACCTGAACGTAATGGCACAATAGAAATGGAGATTGAGACAAGTACTTATAGCCCGATTGGACCAACAACTGCTCAGCTAGTTGCAACATCTGCTTGGTATCCAATGCTGCCTTCCGAAGCACAAGACCCATATCATCATGGTGTTAAGGAAGACTATGAGCTGTATTGGGATTCCCCAATGCCTCATCCAATTTTATCTAATTTAGATGAAAATACTGTAAATCATTGGGTAGGTAAAGCCTATGGTCCTACGATTTTAATGGGTAAATTCGATAAAATAGATAACTTAACGTATCCAAGCTACAAATCATTACAGCAAATTGATCCCTTGACTCATACTATCAATGAAGTAATGCAAAAAAATAATCAAGAATACAATGTCTCAGAAAAGCTTCCAACGCATCTTTATTATGCTCCTGTTTTTAATGGCATTCAGGCGAATCCCGATGAAGCCTATATAAATCCTGAGAGTTATTCAACAAGTGATATTTTCAATGCTTTTTATAGAGGGGAAGGTAATCAATAATGTTAAATATTCATGAACTATCGAAAAAGTTTGGAAAAAAGAAAGCGCTTCAGCCAACCTCGCTATCATTAAACAAAGGCATTGTCGGTTTATTGGGCCCAAATGGAGCTGGTAAAACTACATTTTTGCGTATCTTATCAACTTATTATGAAGCTGATACAGGCACAATTATGTTTAATGAGCTTGATTGGTCGAAAGATTTGGAAAAGGTACGTAAACATATTGGCTATCTACCACAGCATATAGGTGGGTTTCCTAACTTAACAGCGCGTGAATATTTGGAATATTTAGGTGTCCTTCGAGGGCTTGATACAAAACAGCTTGCTACAGATATTCCTGCTATTTTAAGAGAGGTTAACTTAGAGGAGAGGGTGGATGATCGGATTAAGTCATTTTCTGGTGGGATGCGACAAAGACTTGGTATTGCACAAGCCATTCTGCATAGCCCCGATGTATTGCTTGTCGATGAGCCTACAGCCGGCTTAGACCCTGAGGAGCGAATTCGTTTTAGAAATTTAATTAAACGATTAGGGAAAGAACGACTTGTCATTCTTTCCACGCATATTACGGAAGATGTTGCTATGACATGTGACCAAGTTCTGCTTATGAAAAATGGCAGTATTGAGCAGTATGCATCTATTCAAGAAGTTACTCATCTTGCCAAGGGGAAGGTTTGGGCTTTAGAAATAGATTCAACAACATATGAGCAAGTTCGACAAAATACAGACATACTTATCACGCTAACTTCAAGAATGGATGATGTGGTTGACCTACGCTTTATAGCATCGGATTCCATTCATCCACAGGCTACCCCTGTTAATCCTACCTTAGAGGAGGGATACATGGTTTGGTTAAACAAGAAATAATTTTTTGGCGCTTCTTATGGAAAATACAGTACAAGCTTATGATATTGCCAATCATCCTAATGTTGCTTGCTATTCTTAGCAAGGGATATGATGGGGATTTGCCGAATAATATATTAATATTTGTAGTATTTCCGTTGTTAATCTTGCCTATTATCGCGTTATTATACCAAATTGGCTCTATTCATCTTAAAGAACTACTATTAACTTACCCATTACATAACTTTATTTTTGGATGGGTTCGACCAATTACATTAAGCATAATCTATGCAGCAGCTTTTGTTGTATCATTAACACTTACGAATCATTATACATTTGTAGAGTTAATGGCTGCTTTTATATCATCATTATTTTATATGATTTTAACAGCGTTTTTTCTTATACTTTTTAAAAATGTAGCAATGGGTGTTGCACTTCCTTTAGCTTATTTATTTTATGGGATGTTTACAACAGGTACAGGGCAAGGTTATTTTTATTTACTTCAATGGAGTAGAGCTAATCCTGATATTTCACTTTATGATTGTATAATTGTACAAGGGATTGCAGCGCTTGGTTTTAGTTTGTGGGGTGTCTATTTATTGAAGCATCGAAATAAGTATCACTGGTCATTATAATCTTTTGCGTAATAGAGAGGCAGAGATGCTGTTGAATCAGTGTCTCTGCTTTTCTATTTGTATCATGCTAAAAGTGAAGGATAGCGAGTCATGTAGGCCAAAGCACAAAGTCGATTCCGGACGTAATTATGCCACGGCATAATTGAGCTATAACTACGTTTGAGGCATCTTAACCATGCCTATAAAATATAAGTTGAGGAATTATTTTTAAGTACTTTAAAATAAATATTTAATTTTTTTTTATTACTGTAACCTTTATTAGACTTAATTGTACTAATTAATAGAATCTAAAACTAAGAGCAAAAATGATTAGTAAGATTCACTTTCGCGAAAAGACCAGGACTCACTTCATTGCTGAGATCCTGGTCTTTTTGTATTTGTTCCAAAACTGCTCTTAGCTCAGATAACAGCGATATCATTTTAAACATCTTTCAGCAATGTGATATCACGTAGTCCCTTGATAGATGTTGCCCCTGCTAGTGCGATCGAAACTTTTAATTCATCATATAAATTCGTCATTACTTTTTCGACTCCTTGCTGTCCTTCTAATGCAAGGCCGTAGACGAAGGGACGACCAATGGCAACAGCATCTGCTCCTAAAGCGAGTGCCTTAAGAGCATCCATACCACGATACACACCGCTATCTAAAATAACAGGGATTTGTCCGTTTACAACTTTCACAATGTTAGGAAGAGCATCAAGTGAACCAATTACGCCATCCAATTGGCGACCACCATGGTTTGATACGATAATACCGTCAATGCCGTTTTCTATAGCTAGCTTTGCGTCTTCTGGATGTAAGATTCCCTTCAGTAATATAGGGAGATTAGAACGGCGCTTTAATTCACGTACATTCTCCCAATTTAATGTCGGGTGGAAAATATTTTGCAAAACGCCCTGTACATATGACTCGAATGAATCATCTGGTAAGGAAGCAGTAAAAACAGGATCATTCATATAGTTTCCTCGTGCATACCCAAGTTTTAAAGGTGAAAATTGATTGCGAACATCTTCTTCACGCCAGCCAAGCATGACGGTATCTACAGTTAAAACAATTGCCTCAAAACCAGCAGCCTCGGCTCGAGCGGCCATGCTATAGGCAATTTCCTCATTTGTTGACCAATATAATTGAAACCATTTAGTAGCAGTGGGGGCTGTTTGTGCCACATCCTCAAGTGCATAGCTTGAAACTGTACTTTGAATATAAGGAATTTTTAACTGATCAGCTGCACGTGCAACGGCAAGCTCTCCTTCGTCATGCGCCATTTTGTTCATGCCGACAGGGGCAAATAAGAACGGCGTTGGATGTACTTTTCCGAACAGTTCAATCGACGTATCAATACTTGAAACATCCTGTAAAAAGCGAGGAGTAATTGAGTATTTTTCAAAGGCTGCACGGTTATTTCGTAATGTTTGCTCACCACCAGCACCTGAACGGATGTAACCAAACGGACCAGCTTCCATTTTTTCTGCAACTGCCTTTTCTAAATCTGCAAAGCAAATAGGGAAGGGGGCTTGTGCATTTATATTTTTTAACAGTAGATCGCTATGTGTTGTCTTTGTCATCGTCATCCTCCTACTAATCTTTCTTTAGTTTCGCAGCAAAGCGGTTACCTATTGATTGAATAATCTGAACAAGGATGATTAAGATAAACACTGTCGCATACATCACATCGACCTCATAGCGTAAATGACCGTAACGATATGCGAGATCACCTAAACCGCCAGCACCAACCATTCCTGCCATTGCCGTTGCTCCAATAAGACCTATTGTGGCAATTGTTAAGCCTAAAATTATGGATGGGCGTGCTTCGCGTAATAAGACGTTCCAAATAATGTGACGACGTTTAATACCCATTGCTGTATAAGCTTCCACAACACCTGGATCAACTTCTAAAAGTGCCGTTTCCATAAGTCGCGCAATATAAGGCGCTGTATAAACAACAAGCGGCACAATAACACCTTTTACACCAATAGTTGTGCCAACGATTAGCTTCGTGAACGGTAAAATGAAGAATAGCAAAATAATGAATGGTACCGAGCGAATAATATTAATAAATAAATTGGAAAATTGATAGAGAAATTTATTTTCAAACGATTGCCCCGGGCGAGTTAAAACGATTAAAAGCCCTAAAGGAATCCCAATTAAAATAGAAAAGAATAATGAAATCCCGACCATTTGGAAGGTTTCGATAATAGACTTTCCAATAACATCTGACCAGTCTGCAAAGAAGCTTTGAATGCTATTCATTTAATTCGCCTCCTAATTCCTCAACAGCTACTCCGTTTTCTGTAAAATAATTGAGTGCTTTTTCTACGACATGAGCCTCACCGTGTAAATGCACGACAATATTACCGACAATGCCGTTTTTTAATTCAATGATATTAGCTGTTAAGATATTTGGTTGTACATCATAAACTTTGCTCACTTCTGCAAGTAAAGGTTTCCCAGTACTTTCACCAAGGAATGTTAAACGAATCACACTTCCTGAGACATTTAATTGCTTGATAAGGGAAGGCGATAAATTGCGTTGAGAAATGGTATTTAAAAACTTACGTGTCGTTAAATGCTGAGGCTTCGAAAATAGTTCTATAGCAGAGCCATATTCTACAACCTTCCCTGATTCAAGAACGGATACATCATCGCAAATTTTTTGAATAACATTCATTTCATGTGTAATGAGTAAAATAGTGATGCCGAGCTCACGATTAATTTTCAAGAGAAGCTCAAGAATAGCGTCAGTTGTTTCAGGATCGAGAGCACTCGTCGCTTCATCACTGAGCAAAATCTCAGGCTCTTGGGCAAGGGCACGTGCAATAGCGACCCGCTGCTTTTGACCACCTGAAAGCTGGCTAGGATAGCTATCTAATTTCTCTGTTAAGCCAACAATTTCTGCATATTGTGCAACGCGATTTTTCACTTCAGAGTCGTTATAGCCTAGAAGCTTTAATGGTACCGCGATATTGTTGTAAACAGTCGCTGTTTTCAAGAGATTAAAATGCTGGAAGATCATCCCGATTTTTTGACGTGTTTTGCGAAGGTCATTTAGAGAAAGGGAAGTAATATCTACATTGTCGATCAATACTTTTCCTGTTGTTGGTCGCTCTAATAAATTAACACAGCGAATAAGAGTACTTTTTCCTGCACCGCTGTAGCCAATAACTCCATGAATTTCACCTTTTTTGACATGCAAGTTAATACCATCTACTGCTTTGACGATACCTTTTTTAGTTTTAAATTCTTTTGTTATATTTTCTAATTGAATCATACTGTGATATCTCCTTTCTAAGCCCTTCTTAAAGCAAGAATCTGCTAGTTTTCCGTAGAAGTCTCGCAGATCCTCGATTGTATGAAAGGTCCTTAATCGTCACTTACCAGCCCGGAATAACAGAACCCTTGAATTCTTCTTCAATAAATTTGCGTACTTCATCAGATTGATAAGCTTCAACGAATTTTTTGATCGTTGGGTCATCTTCGTTTTCAGCACGGACTGCAATGTAATTCACATAAGGAGAGTCAGTAGATTCTAAAAGGATGGAATCTTTTTTAGGATTAATGCCAGCATCAAGAGCAAAGTTCGTATTAATAGCTGCCACATCTACTTCACTAAGCTGCTTAGGAATTTGTGCAGCCTCCAATTCAATGAATTTGAAATTCTTTTTGTTTTCTTCCACATCGCGAATAGATGCTGTTAAGTCTGCACCTTCTTTTAATTTAATGATGCCTGCTTCTTGAAGGACAAATAGAGCACGAGCCCCGTTTGTTGGATCATTTGGTAATCCGAATGTTGCACCATCAGGAATCTCATCGAATGATTTATATTTCTCAGAGTATAAGCCCATAGGATTTAAAATTGTTTTTCCTACTGGCACTAAATCTGTTTTGTGATCTTTGTTAAATGCGTCGAGGAATGGCTTGTGTTGATAGCTGTTTACATCAAGATCACCCTCGGCTAACGATGTATTTGGTAAAACATAATCAGAGAACGTTTTTAGTTCAACCTCTAAGCCATTTTCTTTGGCAACTTTTGCAACAATCTCTGTAATTTGTTCGTGTGGACCAGAAGTCACACCCACTACAATTTTATTTTCATTAATAGCCTTATCTTGACTATCTTTACTGTCTTCTTTAGTACCGCAGCCTACTAATGCTGCTACCAATGTGAGACTCGCTAAACCTAGTAAAAATTTGTTTTTCTTTTTCATGAGAAAACCTCCAATGTTGTTTTATCGGTAGTTAAAAATAAAAAAAACTCTCTTATAAACTAAGAGAGGCTCATGAAAAAACGTCCTCTCTTATCTATCAAACGATGATCGTTTGCAGGATTTAGCACCTTCCTTAAAAAAAGGAGGTTGCCGAGCTTCATAGGGCCAGTCCCTCAGCTACTCTTGATAAGAGATTTATAATATTTTTTTGTAAATCCGATAGAACTAATATAAATTATTGGTTATGGTAAGTCAATGGAATTTTTGAAATTTTTTATTTTATTATAATATTTCATCAAGGAAGAAGGCTTGGAATGTCAGTGAGAGTCAACTATGGTGTGGGTTCATTTGGAAGGATTATTAGTGCACTATTAGGGTGTTGTGTCCGGCGGAATGTTGTTATCACAGCTGATGTTGTTCTAGCAGAAGTACAGGGGATTCAGCATATTCGACAGTAAACGGGGCATGTCCAATGTTATCCGCTAGAAGAAGGGCTAGAGCTACCAAGGAAGATAATGAGATGAAAAAACTGTCCCATAGCAAGTGTGAGCTAATGGGACAGTTTTTGGATAGAGGGAAATCAAATACTTATGCGTTAAATAAGTTTAATTTTTCAATTCTACTGATCGCTTCGCGTAAGCGTTCTTCACTAACAAGTAAACCGACCCGCACATAGCCTTCACCATATTCACCGAAACCATTACCTGCCGCTACTGCGATATCAGCTTTGTCGAGTAATACATCAGCAAACTGCTCGCTTGTATAACCTAATGGAACAGGGAGCCATGCAAAGAAAGAGCCCTTCGGTGCGGTTACTTGCCAACCAATTCGCTGTGCTTCCTCGATCAGAACATTTCGTCGACGCTCATAAGTCGCTCTTAGCTCATCCGCGCAATTCTGAGATGCTGTAAGGGCAACCGCTGCTGCTTGTTGCACAGCAGGGAATTGACTACAAAATAGATGATCTTGAATAAGATTAATAGCCGCAATAATATCAGCGTTACCAACTGCAAAACCAATGCGCCAGCCTGCCATATTATACGTTTTAGATAAAGTATACATTTCGATGCCGACCTCTTTGGCACCTTCTGCTTGCAGGAAGCTATTAGGTTTATTGCCGTCAAATCCAATTGCTCCGTAAGCGAAATCATGTGAGACGATAATGTTGTGCTCTTTAGCAAAGCGCACTGTTTCCTCGAAAAATTCAAGTGTTGCAGTGCCGCCAGTTGGGTTATTCGGGTAATTTAAATAAAGAAGCTTAGCCTTTTCTTTTACGTCATCGGATAAAGCATGATAATCAGGCAGAAAATTATTTTTTGCAAAAAGCGGCATGACTTCAAAATTAACATCACCTAATACAACACCTGATAAGTAATCAGGATAGCCAGGATCAGGCAAAAGCATTGTATCGCCAGGATTTAAAACGGCTAACGGTAGCTCGACAAGTCCGATTTTCGTACCACCAAGAATAGCGATCTCTGTTTCAGGGTCGATGTCAACGTTGTATTCACGTTTGTAGAAGTCTGCGGCTGCTTGACGTAATTCTGCTATGCCACGGAATGGAGAATATTTATGATTTTGAGGATTTTCAGCTGCCTCCTGTAATGCTTTTATAATGTGTTGAGGAGTGGGCTGATCTGGATTGCCTTGACCGAGATTGATAACATCGCGCCCTTCTGCTAAAGCAGTATTCACTTTTTGGACCAATGCTGCAAAAAATTGAGTCGGGAGTTGCTGTAGTTTTTTTGAGAATTCCATGAAATGTTCACCTTTTTCAGAATTTAATAATTGATGCAAATACTATTACTTTTTTTACTAATTGTCTAGAGTCTTTATTTACAAAGGGTTTGAAATTCGCTAAAAACCACAGGCGACCAAAAAGAGACCAAATTACAATATCTTATTAAATAAATCAATTGCAGTTTTTTTATCTTCTTTAGTCAAATGACTATATGTGTTCATAGTCAATCCAACATCACTATGACCTAATTGCTCTTGTATAATTTTAAAATTGGCGTCATTACTTAATAAGTAAGATGCACAAGAGTGTCTTAAAGCGTGGAAATTTATCTTTGGTAGTTCAAGTTTTTTCGAATGGCGTCTCCAGGTATTACTTATTGCTGAAGGTACAATAGGGTATCCTAAAAAACGTTGTGACGTAACTAAAAAATCGATGTCTTTACCATCATCATCCTTCATAGGTTTCCATGCGTTGCCTGATCTAATTTTTAATTTTTTTTGATCATTCACTTGTTCTTTAATTTCGTCCATGAACTTTTGAGGGACATTTACAATACGTGATTTTTTATTTTTAGTTGGCCCTAAAATCAATTCTGATTTTTCCTCAGTATCATATTTCAAAGCTTGATCGATTAATATAGTGTTATTAACGAAGTTAATTTTCTCTAGTCTAAGAGCTGCTATTTCAGATTCCCTTAAACCAACTAAGCAAGCTAATTTATAAATTACTCGATATTTAAGGTTTAAACTATTTATGGCTTCTAACATTTGAGATAAATGTTCAGAATCATAAAACTCTAACTCTCTTTGACGAGGTTCTACATGTGGAGCTTTTATTCCGTTCATTGGATTTTCATTAATGATTTCCCACTCAATTGCCTTTGCAAAGATACTTTTTAAAATGCTAAATTTGTTACTTAAATTTTTACGTCCTTCTTTCTTTTCTTCGGAAAAATATTCGACAATGTGGAATTTCTTTATTTTTTTCATCTTCATACTATCAAACATATCAAATGTTCCAGTGTTTAAAATACGTACATAATGTGATTTAGTAGCAGGAGATAGATCAAGTCTCACATAATTGTCTAACCATCGATTACGGAACTCCATAAATGTAATGCTTTCTGTTATCTGTATAACATCCAATTTTGATACTTCAATTTCATATTCTGTAATGGCTTTTTTAATAGCACGATCTGAAAGACTATTTAATGTTACTGTTTTATATTTTCTAATACGTTTACCTGTCTCTTCATCGTATCCAAGTTCAACTGTTATTTTGATACGTGGTTTGCCATTCTTTGCAGGTTCTAACTCTCTATAACTTGCCATTGGTAATTCTCCTCTCTTATAAGCTGAACGGTGAAAATTTGTGCATCACCACCTTTGATGAGAATAAATGTTCTGTTTAAAGTTAAATTTTTTTACCATCTACGTTTTTTAAAGATAATAGTTCGACCGGAACACCTTTTTCTTTAATTGCATCATAGATGGTAAAACATGAATAATTATTTTGCTCCAAAAACAGATCGTCAGGCAATAGCAATTCAACTGCAAATGTATTAGCTTCTATTTCTAATTTATCTGTAGAAAAAAGAGTATGTTTTTTCAAAAAAGAAGTATTTGTATCTGGATGTTGAATAGCATGCCCTAATTCATGGCCACAAATAAAAAACTGAGAAGTTTTATCTGCATCTTGATTGATATGAATAATAGGTACTCTGAAATGCTTGCTGTAATATCCTAAGGCATTACCTAACGGTTCAAATACAATTAGTATTCCCATGTTTTTTGCTATTTTGAAAGGATCATTTGTACCGTGTTTTTTAACTAACTGATTAACAATTGACTTTATTGACATCGCATCCTACACTCCCATTAATCTCTATATTTTTTAGGGGTGAATTTCTGTTTTGCTACACGTTTAGCAAGTCTCAGCGAATTTTCTAAACTTGATAATAACAATTCTCTATCTTCAATCTCTTCTTCACTTAATTCGTCAAGAGTTCTACCGTCAAATGCCGCATGGCCACTTTCAGATAAACCAGCAATCATTTTTTGAAGTTCTAATTGTATATCTTGTTCATCTTTTTCAGTTAGATCAAAGTATCGTTTTTTATCTGTACGACCAAGTAGGTAGTCTACGGATACATCGAAATAATCTGCTACTTTCTCTAAGTTAGCGCCATTTGGAACTTTCTTTTTCCAACCATAGAGAGAATTCCTGCCAAAATATAGTTTTTCTTCTAATTCAACAATAGAAATTTTCTGTTCTTCGCAAAGTTTTTTTAATCTATCAAATGTAGTCATATCAACCATCCTCATGACTTACAAGCACAATAAATTAATCTTTTAACTAAAAACAAATTGACTTTTAGTTCTAAAGCTAATATACTGTGTTCATAAGCTAAGTTATTAGCTAAAAGCAATATAAAAGACAACCTATAAAAACACGTTTATTTCGTTGGGGAACGGTTAAAGTGTTGAGTTCAAAGGCTTTCATAAGTCTTATTTAGCTATGTCTGTATTCTATATTAAAGACTAAAAATAGTCAATACAATTAGCTAATAAATTAGCTTAATTTTTTCCAAATAAGTAAAGCGCTGTGGTACCGAGCCAATGACGGTATGAATTTTCAAAGAAATGAGGTGTCATTATGCCAGAAGATTTAGGAGCACAAGTTAGATCAGAACTATTCAAAAAGAAGATGAGACAAAAGGAATTGGCTGAAATGGTCGGCATTTCAAACGCTTATCTATCAGACATAATTCGCGGACGTAAAGATGGTCCAAAAGCACAAGAGCATATAAAGCACATTCGTAAGATCTTAGATATTTAAGAGTATGTAGGAAGGGAATTTTGAAATGAGAAAAGTTAGAGGTGTCCAAGCATTAGTTGATTACTTAGAATCTATCAATTGTCCAATTGGACAATCAACAATTTACGGTTTAATGCGCACTGATAGTATTCCATTTAATCGTCCAGCGCCAAGAGTTTTACTTTTCGATTTAGATGATATTGATTCATGGTTAGGTGGTGAACTAAATGAACATTAAACCGGTGCCAGTTGCATTAGTTGGTGAAACATTAAAGAGTTTTGCGCCACTGTATGAACTGAACCAGATTGCTTGTGAACTACCGTTAAGCGTTCTATCTGATGTCAAACAGCGCATAGGTGACTGGCTCGCAAGTGGTGGGAAAGAAACAGATCCATACATTAAGCAACAAGTTGCTTATGCTCAGAAGGTTTACCAGGCATTGAAAGGAGGTGAAAAAGGATGAAGCTTCAACCTGCAGATGAAATGAAAAAAGTTTCAAATGAAGCAATTGAAAAATTCAAGAAGGATGCGTTAGCAAGCGAATATTTCACAGACTTAGTTAAAGGCATTGAATCAAAAGCAGAACAAGGTAGCTGTAAATTTGCTTACATTTATCAAGGTGACGAACCACGTATGCTAGGAGTTTTTTCAGCAGAGTTAAAGAAAGCTGGCTATACAATTTTTAATAACAATGGCGTAACTGGCTTCACAGTGGATTGGGGTGAGTAGTGTGGAGGACAACCACGAAAAACAGGAAACATTGTATCGCAGGATTGAAGTCATTGACAAAGAGCTCTTGGCAGAAGCTGAGAAATTAATAGAGTGTAAGAGCTTAACACGCCAAGAGCTAATTTTGTTATTAAAAACGTATCGAATTAAGAATACTTGATACTTAATTCTTCTAATTTTTCTTTTAACTCATCTAGTGATGTTACGTTTTGAACTCTATCAACAATTCTGGAGCCTTTATTACAGTCCCATACGTAAATGTTAGCTTCAATCGACTGCTTTTGATTGTTGAGTCCGCTAACTTCAATATCATAGCCATTCTGTAAGTTACGGTAAATACACTGTTCAGCGTCAATCACTTTAATTTCATAGTTATGTCCTAATTCTTCTAAAATGGACTTTATTTTCTTACTAGGATTTTTAATTTCAAACATTTCAATCACCATCCTTTCTACCAATAGTTTAACAGAAAGGAAATATAAGGAGGAAGAAATCAAATGAAATCAACAGGTATTGTTCGTAAAGTCGATGATTTAGGACGTGTAGTTCTTCCAATTGAGCTACGTCGCACACTAGGTATTGATGTAAAAGATGCATTGGAAATATTTATCGATAAGGATCAAATCATTCTACAAAAATATCAACCAAATACAGAGAAAGATGAGGTTGTTGCTTCGCTGAAAAAGATGGCTGCAGGTGCTAAAAATCCAAATGTGCTCGAGACAATTGATCGTGCAATTAAATTAATTCGGTAGGTGAAGATGAATGAATAAATACACAGGTGAATTTCATGTCCAAAGCGCTGGTAGCGACAAAATTTTCGTTGGTGATCATGTACGTTGTAGTTGGAACTCTAAAGGTGACAGCGGAGGATGTTGGCATGGTGAATTAACACGTATCACTTCGAGAGGTATTTATATTGATGTCGGTAATAAGCGCGATAAATATGTGTGTTTTGCTGATATTCAAGAATTATCTTTAACAGCTTGAAAGTAGGTGAAAAACATGAACGATTGTCTTTTAGAAGTCCTGGGCGATTATTTTGTAGCTAACAATCTAGTAAACCAAGGTTGGGAGTTTCATGAATTTGTGACCGAATGGCAACGAGGAACTATAGTGATGGCCAAAAAATAAGAGCCTATTACCGGTGCAACGGTTTAGGCTCTAGTCAAAATAAATATCTGAAATCAGTATATCAAATCGGGAGGTTGTTTCCTAGTATGACGAGAAAACCACTCGAAAAAACAATTGAAAATCAAATAAAGAAATGGCTCGACTCGCAAGGTTATTGGTGGATGAAAGTACACGGTGACATGTTTCAAAAGTCGGGAGTACCTGACATCCTGGCTTGTATCAATGGAAAGTTTATTGGAATTGAAGTGAAACGACCAGGTGGCGTTGTGAGTGAGCTCCAAAAATACAATATCGAAAAAATTCAAGCTGCAGGAGGTATAGCATTTGTCGCATACAGTGTCGAAGATGTCCGAATTAATCTTGACCGATTCCATGTTATATGAGTATCAAAAGGAAGTATTAAAAGCTGCTAAACCTAATTGGCTCTATGCACTTGATACAGGTACCGGTAAAACAATCTTATCTATTCATCATTATTTGCTTCATAACAACGGTGAACCTCTTTTGATTGTGGCACCACCACAAAAAATTAAAGAAGGTGGATGGGATAGAGATATTCAAACGGTTGTTAATTATTACGGTATTGAAATAAATTATGACCTATTAAGTTACGGCAAGATTGCTAGTGATTGGAAGAATTATAAAGGTTGGTTCGTTATTTTCGATGAATGCCACTATGTAAAAACATCCACATCACAGCGTGGTAAGGCTGCTAAAAACTTAGTTAAAGCAAGTACGTATTTTCTTCTTTTATCCGCCACACCATCAAGTAATGGATGGGTAGATACGATTAATTATTTTATCATGTTTAATTTGGCTCAAAGTAAAACACAATTTGAACGTGAATTTGGCGTATTCGACACCTTATATCTTGGTAAAAGGCGAGTGAATAAGGTTGTTGGATGGACACGTGAAAATAAGCTCAAGCAAATGTACCAATCATTTAGTGTGAAGCTTTCCAAAGATGATTGTCTGGACCTTCCACCAATGATTGTGGAAGATGTATTTTTCAAGCGATCCACGGAGTATTTGAAGCTAAAGAAAGACCGCATTTTAGAGATAGATGGTGAGAAGGTTGTCTTTGATACTTATCCAAAACTAGCGCAAGGATTGCGATTCTACGCCAATCAAAAGAACAAGCTTGAATATATCGAAATGCTCGCAGAGGGTACCAATGAAAACATTATTATTTTCTATAATTTCAAGGCTGAAAAAGAAGCATTACTTTCATTAATGGCAAAGTTGAAGAAAAAAGTGTTTGAGGTTAGTGGTCAAAAATCAGAGTTACCAGCACGCAATCGATGGTCCAAGTTAAAGGGAAGTGTAACGCTTGTTCAATATCAGGCTGGTGCTGCAGGGATTGAATTACAGTATGCGAACCTTGTTATTTTCTACACGCCAACTTATAGCTTGCAAGATTACGAGCAGTCATTAGGTCGAGCATATCGAAATGGCCAGGATAAAAAAGTTACAGTCTATCATTTCATTACCAAAGATACGATTGAGGAATTAATATACGGAGCCTTAAAAACAAAGAAGGACTTCACAGACGAATTATTTGTGAAGTATATGGAGGGGGAAAAATAAATGTTCCAAACAGATGATAAAAACGTCACTGAAAACCGCCGAATTTTTGTAGGCGGTTCGGATGTTCCAATAATTTTAGGTCTAAGCAAATACAAATCACAATTTGAGCTTGCGAAAGAAAAGACTGGCATAGTACCAACCGTGTTTGAAGGAAATGAATACACAGTATATGGCCAAACAATGGAGCCGCAAATTCGCGACTACATTAATGTAATCAACGAAACAAACTTTCGACCGGATACAGTTATTAATAAAGAGAGTCGTATCCGTGGTAACTGTGACGGCGCTGATTATGACGAATCATTATTACTTGAAATTAAAACACATGGTAAAAAGCCAACGATGGATGTTTATAAAGTTCAAATGCAACTGTATATGAATGAATTTAATTTACCTGCAGCTTGGTTAGCACTCTATGAACGTCCAGAAAACTTTGATGCTGAATTTGATCCAGAGCGTTTGAAAATTGAAGTGGTCCATCGTGACGAGTCGCAAATAAATGAGATTTTACAAACCATTGAGTTGTTCTGGAAACGTTGTGAGGCATTGAAACAACATCATGAAATGACAGAGGCTGAATTTTATTCTATTACCTTAAAAGAACAAAATGAGATTGCTATTGTAGCGCAACAGGTAGAGAGATTAGAAAACGAAATTTTTAATCTTAAAAGTCTAGAGGCTGAATACAAGGATATGAAACAAAAACTTTATGGACTTATGATAGATCAAAAAGTGAAATCTTTTGAAACAGACAGGCTAACTATTACAGCAGTATTACCAACGACTTCTACAAAAGAAGTAATTGATATTGCGGCTTTTAAAGAAGCGCATCCACGCATTGCGAAAAAAATCATCGAAGAAAAAACAAGCAATCGTGCTGGATATGTACTAATCAAACCTAAGAAGGAGGCTAAATAGCCATGGCACTACCACCAAATAAACCAAAGAAAACTATTGAAACACCACGTAATTATTTCATCTGGGGACCAACAATGAATGGGAAATCGTATCTTGCGAGTGAATATCCTAATCCAGTTATTTTTAATACAGATGGTAACGCAGCACAAATTGAAACACCGTCAGTAGACTTGAAAAATGAGCGCGATCCAAAGACTGGGGAAATTAAGGTATCTGTAGTTGAACAAATGTTAGGACTCATTAAGGACCTTGAAAAAGGCGGTCACGGCTTTGAAACTGTTGTTATCGATGTAGTCGATGACTTAATCACACTAATTGAACAAGCCATCTGTGAAGAAAATGGTGTTGATTATGTTGGGGATGTTCCATACGGAAAAGGATGGGGCTTACGTAAAACCTTCATTACTTCTATTGTGGTACGTCTTAAAGCCTTGCCGATGAATGTTATTTATATCTCACGCTATGCAACAAAGCTTGAAGGTACTATTGAAAAGCCAATTCCATCTTTAGGGGATAAAGATTTAAACGTAGTAAATGGCAACTGTGACCTAAACATCATGTGTCAAAAAATCGGTAAAAAATATCTTCGCCGCGTAGTGGATCGCCGTAAAAATTATCAACGTGATTGGATTGAGGACGAGCGTATCTTAAAAATCTTAGATTCTGTAATTGGTGCTTTCGATAAAGGTTCTGCTGCAGTACCGCAAACAGAGAGTAAGGTTGAGGAGCTAGCTGAGCCTGTAGAAGAAAAGAAAACATTAACCGAAATTGCTGAAGAAGTGTCGGTTGAACTAGAAGATGGTTCTATTGCTACTGTAGTAACTGAAAAAGATAAGGATGTTGTTTCATCAGAAGAAAATGAATCAAATAGTGTTGATCCTAACATTGAAGAATACGTGAAGGACAACCCACCGCCAGCTAATGAACCAAATACAACTGTAAAAGCACCGCGTACAGCAAAACCAGGTGCACCAAGAGCACCAAGAGCTCCACGCACTAAATGATTTGTCCATATTGTCATGAACCGGCTGAGTTTATCAGTTCAAAGGATTTTTATGGTACGAATTATCGTACCAACTTATATGTATGTAGACCATGTGATGCTAGGGTAGGTACGCATGGGCGGGGTAAAACACCACTTGGCACAATGGCAAACGCTGAATTGAGAGAACTACGTAAATTGTGTCATGCACGATTTGATGTACGGTGGAAGTTTGGAAAAGTAAGTCGTTCAAAAGCTTATGAACAGTTAGCCGATATGATGGGATTAACACGAGAAATGGCACATATCGGTATGTTTGATAAAGAACAATGTAAAAAATTATTATCACTATTACCAAAGGAGACAAAGAATATGAGTAACTTAGCAGCTATGGCTCAAAAATTATTAGCAGAGGGATTTGATCCTAAAACATCACCGGTAGATGATTATGAGGCATTACCGGAAGGTGGTTATGATGTTGTACTTTCAGAGGTACAATGGCGTGTAAATGATAAAGGTACAGAATGGTTACAACTAGACCTTGAAATTTTAAATGAAGGTTATGAAAATCGTAAACATTTTGGAATGATCTTCTTCACCGAAAAAATGATGGAGCGTGCATTAAAACAAACGATGAAATGTGCATCGGCGCTTGATATTGAATTGGATCCATCTGTATTCGGTTCACCTGAGACAGATTTAGTCAATGCATTTAAAGAAGCACTAGGTACCCAATGTGAAATGGATATTAAGCATTCTAAATCTAAAAATGGTACATTTGTTAACTTTTCATTAAGTCAACCGGAGCCATTCTAATATGTTCAAAGTGTATGATTTTGAGGTTTTCCCTAACGATTGGATGTGCGTCATCCTAAATCTGGCCAACAATAGAATCATACGCATACACAACGATAAAGAGCGCCTACAAAGCGCTCTTTCTTCAAAAGATATTCTTGTTGGCTTCAATAACTATCACTATGACGACATCATTTTATGGGCGATATTAACGGACCAGAATCCTTATGAAATTAGTAAACAAATTATAGACAGTACTTTTAGACGGAAAGTAAGTTGTGGTTTTCTTACCCTGGACGTGAAGCAAGAGCTTATAAATAAAGGACTTTCATTAAAAGAAGCAATGGCCAACTTAGGTATGAACATAATTGAAACACCAGTAGATTTCCAACAAGAAGCATTGTCACCAGAGGAAGTTGAAACGGTTTTTAATTACTGTGAAAACGATGTAAGAGCAACCGGAGAAGCTTTTCAAAAACGTGAAGATTATTTCACCTCTAAATTTGAAATTATTGAGACTTTCAAATTACATCCATCTGATGTGAAAAAGACACGTGCAAATTTAGCATCTTCAGTATTGAAAGCATTCAAAATTAAGAGCCATAAGCGAGATCGATTAAAGCTCAGCTATGACAAGCGACTAAAAATAAATGAATTGCCAAAATCGGTTGTAGATTTTTATAACAATATCCATATGTCCTATTTAGAAGGTGGATCCGTAACGGATTTAGAGAAACGACAATTTGAATACAAGCTTGCTGGATTAATTCATACGTATGGCTTCGGTGGTTTGCATGCAGCTAAAGAAAATTATTTAGGAGAAGGGCATTTTCTTCACATCGATGCGAAGTCTTATTTTCCAACGTTAAAGATCAATAACGGCTTTATAAGTAGAGCTGCAAAGATGCCTGAAAGATACGAAAAGATATACCAGGAACGATTAAAGTATCAAGCTGCAGGGGAATCAAAAGAGGAAATATATAAGATATTACTTAATGCTGCAGTTGGTGCTTGCAAGTCAGAGTTCAATGCGCTATTTGATCCGCAACAATTTAACAATATCGTAGTAAATGGCCAATTAATTCTTACGCATTTGATTGTATTATTAGAGCCTTTCATAGAGCTCATTCAATCAAATACAGACGGCTTAATTGTTAAATATGAGGACAAGTCATTCCGACCGATTATCGATGAGATCATTAATCGATTTAGTAAACACTATGAAATAACTTTCAAAGTAAACGAGATTAATAAAATCGCTCAACGTGATGCCAATAATTATTGTGTACGCTATTCTGATGGGAAAATCGTAGCAAAAGGAATCATGAAAAACTTTGAAGGTGGTACCTGGGAACGGAATAGCTTATCAATTATCGATACAGCCCTGGTCAATTACTACATGCATGATATACCCATTCAAAAAACGGTCATTAATATGTTTAAGAAAGATTTATCTGCTTTTCAATTGGTGGCTAAACAAGGGAAATTCGAGGGTTTGACTTGTGAGGTATTTGAGGATGGCCAAATGAAAATGAAACAGCTGCAGAAAGTAATTAGGATCTTTGCAACGAATGACCCAAAGCGTGGTGGTGCTTATAAAGTGCGTGATGAAAAATACCAAAAGGTTTCTAATAGTCCAGAGCAAGTTATTGTGTGGAATGGTGATTTGAAGGATTTTGAGAAACGAAAAATCGATTTGAATTGGTACGTAAAAATGATTCAAAAACAATTATTTGTATAGGAGCGTGTTTCAAATGACAACAGAAACAGTACAAACAAAAGACATTCAAATTAATGTGCTTTTTAAGAAAATGCAAAAGGACGATAAAAAAGAAGTTTTAATGTTTCATATCTTAACAGATGAAACGAAACATGCTGCTGATTTATTAAGATTAACAGGTAAAATGACCATTTTAACAATTTCTGATGATGAGGGGCCCTATGAGCCGATTCAAGCTGAATTTGTGAACTTACAACGTGACAATAAAAAGACTGTGCTCAAATTTAATGTAGCAACAGAGGATGTAGACCGAGTAAACGCTATTTATCCTGCAGCTGGTACGAATATTTCTTTATTAATACAACCTCAACAAATGAGTATTGATGATCTTGAAACGGAGCATGAGGCGTAGAGAGTGATTTCTTAAATAGAAAGAGCAATTCGAAGGGCTTCAAAAGTCCTGTGAATTGCCCTGTTTAATTAATAATTATTAACTCTTGTGTTTTTAATAATAGATTCCTTGTAATTAGTTATTAAGTTTAAAATATATTCCATATTTTCAATGGTTGGTACTATTCCGAAATTGTTAAGATGTTCGTTGAATGAACGTCTACTTATAATCTCTATTGGCTCATCATCTAAGTCATTAAAATCAGCGTAGATTTGTACTGCTTCTCTCATTTTCATTTTTAGATGTTTGTCATCATTAGAAACTCGTTTGGGAGAATTCGTTTTCAAGCTATTCACTTCTCGTCGAATACTTGAAATCTCATCTAGTATTAACTGTTGTACATCAGAAACAGGTGTTTGATTTAATGCTGGTACTTTGAATTCCCCAAAATTCCCTAGGAATGTAGAGTAAGTCGGATCATTTTTAGACTTTTTATAAGTTTGAATAACTGCATTAGCTAACTCAGCCTGAAATTTTACAATTCGATTAAATCGTAAATCTCTTGGGTAAGTTAAATGTTCAATGAGGCCAGTATCGAAAATAAAATCAGTTTTATCATCTTTTATAATAATTGTGGGCTTATCAAATGTTAGTCTCATACCTAATTCGAAAAGTACATTAGGATTTCTGCCACTTATATCACAAATAACAATATCTGCATTGTAAAGGTTCTGGACAATACGTTTATGAATAACGTCAATTTCTCCATCAGAGTTGCTTACAATATCTGTTTTAAATTTAAAATCAGCAACTTGTGATACTGCTTGTGTAATGATGCTTTTAACTTCTAACCAATGTTCCGCAGTATAGTCGAACATAGGAGCAATAGGCATAATAAGTCCACATTGTAATTCTGGATTTTTTTCCAATCTATTTCACCTCTAAAAAATATTGTAATAAATTTATTTTAATAGAGTTGTAACTTAAATGAAAGTTTTAAATGGAAAAGAAAGGAGGTGCTACGGTTTGAAGTCTACAATAAAGCCATTGCGCTATATCGAGCTAGAAGAAAAGAAGCCGAAACACTCATTCGACATATTTTCTACGGACCACAAAAATTATAAAGGTGCTGGTGTCATATTAACAAAAGATATAGTGGTTGTGGATTTTGATACACGCTCAGATGCAGCTGAATATATCTATTCTGTATATCCATCATTACGTGTTGAAACAAATCGAGGGTTTCACCTTTGGTATAAACGTCCAAAGGCTGAGGGAATGACCACACCAATCAAAAACTATACAGATAAAACAACGGTGGCCGGATTAAAGGTCGATTATAAAACAGGCACGCGCTCACAAGCTACGATTAAGCAAAATGGCAAACTTCGACCAATGGAAAATGCTCATTATCTTGAAGATGTGAGTACATTACCAGAGCTTCCTTTGCTCTTGTATCCTTCTAAATTAAAACATAATTTACTAGGCATTAAAGAAGGGCAAGGGCGCAATAGTGCAATATATAGTCATTTGCTCACAACGCTAGAACAGTATGGCACCGATATGATCGACAACGAAACGCTGCAGGTACTTGCAACCTTTATCAATACCAAAGTATTTGCTGAAGCAATGGACGATGACGAGCTTAATAATACTATCAAGTCAGTGTTAGATAAAAAGCCAGCACCTAGTTCACAACAATGGCTAAATCCAAAAGACATGGTCATGACTAGTGAAGTATTGGCTAAACGTTTGGATCTTCATTATTACAACAATCAAATTTATTTTAAGCAGCTGGACCGTTACATTAGCGATTCCAACAAACTACTGCGTGAAATAGACAAGAATATTAAATTAAAGCCAGCTCAACATAAGCAGCTACTTGAACTATTTAAAATTAAATCTAATGTTGTAGAGGATAACGATTTTGTTATTCAGCTGCCTAACGGTGTGATTATCGATGATGGTGATCCAATAATAATCGATGCAGGCTTTACACCGTATTATTTAGATGTTCAATACGATGAAGAAGCTTATGACGAACATGTTGATGCTTTCTTAGATTTCTTCACTTGTAATCGAAAAGATTTAAGATACGTGATTGAAGAAATGTTTGGCCATATTTTAATGACCAAAGGCTTTCCACACAAAGTATTCTTTTACAAGTCGGAAAAAGGGAACAATGGTAAGTCAACGTTATTAAAAATGTTAACTGCATTTACCAACGGTCTTGAGACAAACGTGCCTTTAGATAAATTTGATGATGATACAGCCGTATACGGCATGTCCGGTAAATTAATGAACATCGCCGATGATATTGATGCTTCATACCTGGACAAGTCGGCCAATTTCAAAACACTTGCATCTGGTGATCCAGTTATGTTGCGACCAATCTATTCAAGCCCAATTACCATACGTTCAAAGGCAACACTTATTTTTACATGTAACAAAATGCCACAATTCAAAGATAAATCGGGTGGTATTGGTCGGCGTTTAGTTGTGATTCCTTGTGATGCTGAGGTTAAAGTTATTGATGAAAATTTAGATGAAAAACTTTCGAGTGATACAGCTAAGTCTTACATATTAAAGCTAGCACTCGAAGGAATTAAGAGAATACGCCAGAACGGAAACAAACTATCTGATTCAGCCACAATTGAACAGCAAACCATTGAATACTTTATTCAATCCGATAGTGCTCTTTCATTCTTGCATTATTATAGTGATGAAATTGAAGATAAAAGAACCAGGGATGTCTACGCAATGTACGTGGCTTACTGTGAAGATGAGGGGCATAAACCCGCTGGAAGTACCGAGTTCGGTCGTCGTATGAAGAAGGAAGGTTGGGAATCAAGGGTTGTAAAAGTTATGGGCAATTCCGTACGAGTTTATAAAAAGGTTACGGATGAGGCAACAGATGAAGGTATATAACTGTAACCATCTTAAAAGCCTATTTTATCAAGGGTTTAGAATGATATTCATATGAAGAATGGTTACAGATAAAAAAATACATCTGTAACCTCTACAAACCCTTAATATATATATATTTATATATATATTTATTTTTTTGTTACAGATAAATAATAGATATAAGTATATAAAAAATAAATAAAAGAAAAAAAGAAAGAAATAGAAAAATATATAAAGAAAAAACGCTTAAAAATCTGTATATCTGTAACCAGAGAGTTTGAAGCGTTGATATATCAATGTTTTTAGGGTTACAAACATCCTGTAACTGCTTGTATCTATATTTGTAACCAAATTAATAAGGTAGGTGCTGCACATGTACGAATGGTTGAAGGATTATCGAAAGCTTGAAGAACAAATTACTTACCTTGAATACAATCTCGATAAAACAAAGCGTGAATTATCACGTTGGGAAAATGTAAATGATTTAGGTAAGTACAAGCTAGAAGCTGAATCATTGGGTGCAAATGTAGAAGTAAAAATCGAAGCAATCGAATATGAATTGGCTCATAAATTAAATGATCTTTATGATTTGAAAAACCTTATTAGCACATTCGAAGGGCTTGAATATAAAATACTTTATCGTAAGCATGTGGAAGGTAAGACACTTGAAACAATTGCTAGTGAATTAAATTACAGCACAAACTATATTAAGATGAAACACGCTAACATTATGCGTATGATGCAATATGCTGAAAAAGTATCATCTAAGTAATGTATTAAAATAGTACCTTACCATGTAGTGGCTGAATCTATTGAAAATCCGTTATATGATAGTAGTATCAAAAAGCGCACGGAAATGCGTTAACAAAATTGCCTTACAAGTAGTACGGTCTTTTGTTATTTTGTAAATATTTAATGTATAATATTCCCTTAGAACGAATGTTTGTGTTATTGTGAATTTAACAAATATTTTATAGGGAGTGGCGAGATATGGATTATGATCTACAAATTGCACAGAAAGTAAATGAGAAGGCAAAATTAATAGGAGATATGGAAATAAAAAAAGAGTGTTTTCTCGACGAGCTTACGAAATTTACAATCAGGTGGTTTGACGAAACAACTTTATCCACTGTAAAAAAAGATGGAGAAAAATTTGCTGCATTGGGTGATGAAAAAGCCAAGGAACTTAAAAGAGAAATAGAAAAACTCATAGAAAGAAGCTCCGAACTTGTCAGTGAATATATGGAAAAAGAAAATATTTGGTGGCATGAAAAAGAAGATAGTTCACTGTATTACCCGCAAAACAATAGATTGCTAGAAAAACAGGAAAATGCAATAAGAATAATGTTAGGTGAACTAGGGAAAATTTTAATCAAATACAAGATTGTAGATGCTTCTGCTATATATACAAGAGATTATTCCGGAGGCTGGAATTATGATGGTCAACGTAGATTAAAATATGCTTACGGTATTACTTTTACAGAAGAACTTTATAAAATTAATAATGAGTATATTAAATTAATTGAACAAGCACAATCTATTAATAACCGAATTAAATATTTACAAGAACAAAGAAAAAGCGAAAATGTAGGAGAATGGTGGCAATCGCTATAATTATGAATAAAAGGTCTACGTCTATTCAGATGTAGGCTTTTTATTATGCATATGAAAGGGTGTGACACGATGCTAAAGAGTTGTGCATATTGTGGTGGCATACATAAGCATGGGCAACGGTGTCCATCTAAGCCAGCAGCTACAAAGAAGACTACATACATTGATAGATTCAGGTGGTCCAGAGCATGGAAGAGTAAGCGTGCATACATAGCTGACCGTGACAAACATCTATGCCAGGTGTGCTTACGTAACCTACACAATACACAGATACAATATAACTTCATAGACTTAGAGGTACATCATATAGAACCTATAGCAGATGCATGGGATAAGAGACTGGATGATGACAACCTAATCTCTCTTTGTCGTTATCATCATGAGCTTGCCGAGAAAGGTTTAATAACAAAAGATAAATTAAAAAATATAATTCGTGAGAGTACCCCCGGGGTTTTGGATTAAAAATATCGAAATTACGGTACACCGACTGCCCCCATTTATTCAAAAAAAATTCCCTAAATGAAAATTTTTAAGGAGGTCGAATTGATGTTTTGGGTATCAAAATTATTTTACTATTTTCAAAAAAAATATACCGAATACTTTAAGTTAAATGACGGCAATCATAAACAGTGTATTCGGTGTAATGAAATTATTTTAGTAAAAGATAATTATTGTCTTTATTGCGGTAATCCTAACCCCAAATAGATTTCTTTACAGTTTCACTAACTACATCTACAAGAATATTTTTAAGCCCATCTTTTATGTATGATTGGGTTTTATCAATATATTTCTTATATTTTGCGATAGCTACTGGTGTAGAAGGTTTTTCAACTAATAAATCAGGTAAAGCTAATTTAATAGTTTCTTTATGGTCATCGGGTAAATCTTCATCAAGAGCAAGTAACTCAATAGCATTTTCTATTACCCTTGAGGTCCATGGATATTGCAAGCCGCAATTATGACAATATGCGGGTCTCTTATATTTACTGGCTAAATCTAGGACACCAGGGACAATATATTTACCCTGAATTGAAGCGTTACAAGATTCACAATTTGAAATTGTAGTTTCACCGCAAGTCTTACAATGCTTTGTATAGTTAGATGAACGACTTGAAGAAACATGACCATTTAAACAAATTGTAGCATTATCATAGTATCCACTCATTTATATCACCTCCTTTTAGGTGATTATATCAAATATTTTAAGGAGGTGAGGAAATTGGCTAGACCGTCTAAAAGTGTCAAAACAATGAGTAAGAATCTAACGAAAGAAGAAATCGCTGTTCGTACTCAAACAGAAGAAAAATTAAAGGGTGCTGCCGATGAAATCTTGCCTCCTACTCATTTGAATGCAAGGCAAAAGAAAATTTTCAATTTCATTGTGAAGGAATTACAAGCGAGTGGGATTCTAGGGAACCTTGATATTTATATTTTAAGCACCTGTGCGGTAGCCATTGACCGAGTACAACAAATTGAGCGAATCATTAACAAGGATATTGAACGGCTTTTAGATCGAAACTTATTGAGTGCTAAAGATAAGTATTCAAAAGAGTTTTTCCGTTGCTGTAATGAATTAAGCCTGTCACCACAAAGCCGAGCAAAGCTAGGTAATATTAATTTCCAAGTTCGAGTGGAAGAAGATGATCCACTGTTAAAAGTATTGAGTGGTGGTAAAAAATGATATTTGAAAAGGCGGTAAAATACGCTGAAAGAGTTGTAAAAGGTAAGGAGATTACAACAAAAGAGGTCATTATTCAATGTAATTGGTTTTTAAAAGACTTAGAAAAGCAGTATGAGGATGATTTTGATTACTATTTCGACACGGAAGAAATAGAAAAGATCGATGGACTATTGGAATTACTTCATTTTGCAACAGGTTTAGGAGTTGCAGGGAAAACTATTTTAGAAGGCTTGGAAGGATTCCAGGCTTTTTTTCTTGTCAATATATTCGGTTGGCGTTTTAAAAACGATAAAGAAAAGTTTAGGTATCGTGATATTACGTTGTTCATTCCTCGTAAGAATGCAAAGACGTTCATTTGTGCTTTAATCATCATCATCTTAATGCTTACAGAGGATGATTATTCGGAGTTTTATTCTATTTGTTTGGATCGTGAGCTTGCAGGTGAAGTTAAAAAGGCTATGACACAAATTATCATGGCTAGCCCTAACATAGCTAAATACTTTGTGATTCCCAAAACATTGAGTGGCCGTATCGTTTGCACATTAACGAATAGTTTTTACCAGGCACGTACTGCAGAGGCGAATAGAAACAACTCAATCCGGCCATCTGCTTTTATTGCTGATGAAGTGGGCGCATTTAAGGATTACAAGAATATAAACGCCATGAAATCAGGGCAATTAAACGTTAAAAATCCATTACGCTTTAAATTAACAACAGCCTACGCTGAGGATAAATCGATCATGCTGGAAGAATTGGCGTATGCAAAGAAAGTCTTTAATGGATTTATTGAAGATGATCGCATGTTTGCACTGCTTTATTACGCTGAGGACGAGCATTTATGGGACGATACAGGGCTATTACAAGCGAATCCATTGAGAGTTGAGGAAAACTATAACGAGATACGAGACAGCCGTAAATCAGCCATAGAAAAGCCCTCAGAACGCGAAGAATACCTATGTAAACACATGAATCACTTTTTACCTTCTAATAGTGGTGAAGCGTATGTAAATGTTGAAGACTTGCGGAAATGTAAAATGGATAATTTTGATTGGTCAGGCCGTCAAGTATGGCTAGGTTTAGACTTGGCCATGACGAATGATAACTGTTCATTCTCGATGGTGACAGAGGAAGACATGCAAATTTATTCGGATTCCTACGCGTTTGTACCAACTGAGCGTATCCCTGATAAAAACCGTGTTGAAAAGATTAATTACTACGATCACATTAAGACAGGAAAATGTTTTTCTTGTGGTGATATGACTGTTGATTATGGTTTTATTGAACAAATGATTTTGGAAGTAGAAGAAAAATTCAACGTGATTGTAATGGGCGTAGCGTATGACCGTTATAACTGCCTTTCTACTGCTCAAAAACTAGAAAAGGAAGGTCTAGTTACTGTGGAAGTAAAACAGCATTCAAGCGTGTTACATCCAGCTACAAAGCTATTAAGAGAAAAGATTATGAACAAAGAATTTCACTATACCGAAAATGAATTGCTAGAAGAAAACTTTCAAAATGCAAAAGTCACTGAGGACACGAACAAAAATATCTACGTTAATAAGAAAAAATCAACTGGTAAGGTCGATATGGTTGTTAGTCTAATCAACGCGATCTATTTACTGCAGCATGATGTCATCTTTAATCCTGATTCTGATTGGGGCGCACAAGTCATATAAGGAGGTGAGATTGTGGGATTAATAAAAGAGTGGCGTGAATGGCGTGATTATAGATGTATTCAGGAGTTTCGTGAAAGTGGAATGGATGAATTGTTGCTGCAAGCAGGTTTAACAAGTGCAGTTTTAACAAAGGAAGAAGCGCTAAGTATACCTAGTGTTGGCACCTGTGTAGATTTGATTTCGGACATTATTGCAACTTTACCTATCAAATTGCACAAAGAAACCAGCGGTAAAGTTGATGAAATGGAAGAAGATAGACGAATTATTTTGCTTAATGACGAGACACACGACACGCTAGATGGCTTCCAATTTAAAAAGGCCCTAGTAACTGATTACTTGTTGGAGGGTGCAGGGTATGCATATATCAACCGAAGAAGAAACAATGTCGAAAGTCTTCACTATGTAGAAAATCGAAATGTATCGGTGCTAGTTGGTATTGATCCGATATTTAAAAGCTATGATATTTCCGTTAATGGAGTGAATTATCGTGAATTTGAATTTATAAAGATCGCTCGAAATTCAAAAGACGGTGTAACAGGTAATGGCATCATTAAGGATCACAATAAAATTTTATCTGTAGCGTACAATACGCTAGTTTATGAGGATTCGCTTGTTAGGACTGGCGGTAATAAAAAAGGTTTCTTAAAGTCATTGGGCCGATTGTCAAAGGATGCAATTACGGAATTAAAAACAGCCTGGAACAATTTATACAAGAACAATACAGAGAATATTGTTGTATTAAATAATGGCTTAGATTTCAAAGAGGCGTCGAGCACATCGGTTGAAATGCAGCTGAATGAAAACAAAAAGACCAATTCAAGCGAAATAAATAAACTTTTCAAAGTACCTGATAGCATTTTGGATGGATCAGCCAATGAAGAAGTGCATACAAACTTTATTAAAAATTGCATACTGCCGATTATTCGAGCAATTGAAACGGCATTGAACAAGGACTTGCTTCTTCCATCGGAAAAAGAGCAGTCTTTTTATTTTGCTTTCGATATGAAAGAGCTTGTTAAAGGTGATATTGAAAAACGTTTTAAAGCTTATGAAATTGCTGTTAAAAATGGTTGGATGCAAGTAGATGAAGTTCGTTATTCAGAAGATCTGCCGCCGCTGGGGTTAGATTTCATTAAGTTAGGCTTGCAAGATGTCTTGTATGATCCAAAAACACGGACGATTTACACACCAAACACGAATAAAACAGCTGATATTTCAGATGGTGGCCAAGTATCCGAGAAGGGAGGTGAAGAAGTTGAGGATTGAAATTAGAGAAAATCAAGTGTTGCTAGATGGCTATGTAAATGCTGTAGAGCGTG
The DNA here is from genome assembly GCF_016638705.1 of Lysinibacillus agricola. Lineage (GTDB taxonomy): Bacteria > Bacillota > Bacilli > Bacillales_A > Planococcaceae > Lysinibacillus > Lysinibacillus agricola. The sequence continues at coordinate 615,532 of NZ_CP067341.1, forward strand.
AAAGTCGTGTTTTACCTTCACCAAGAGGACGATTTAAAGAAAAAATTCGTGCCAAAACGTTCGAAAGAGCTTTGGATAAGGCTGAAAATGTGGATTTATTATTCAATCACGACAAAAACCGTAAGCTTGGGTCATTACAAGAGGGCAATTTGCGACTCTATGAGGATAACATCGGTTTACGTGCTATTGCTCATGTATCTGATGAAGATATTATTCAAAAGGCGAAAGACGGCAAGCTGAAAGGGTGGTCATTTGGCTTTGTCGATAACAAACCATCATGGGAAGACGGAGAAGACGGCATTCAGAAACGCACATTAGAGGACATCGAACTATTAGAGGTGTCTATTTTAGATAAAACGCCAGCTTATGTTGCTACTTCAATTGAAGCACGCGGAGAGGAACAAGCAATTTCTGAAACTCGCGGTGCAGATTTTAAAGCCGAAATTGAAAATCGCTCAGAAGAAACACGTTCTAAAAAAGATATTGATTACTCATTGTATGAAAAAGAAATTGAGCTTTTAAAATTGAAAGGTGGAAACTAACATGAAAAAAGGTATTAAGAAATTTATTGAAACGCGATCTATGCCATCACTAGTTGAGCAGCGCAACAACTTATTAGATGAAATGGACAATTTACTAAAGGGTGCCAAAGAAGAAACACGCGCACTAACTGACCAAGAATCAACTCGTTTTGATGAAGTCAAAAAAGAAATCGCTGGGCTTGATAAAACAATCGCTGCATTGGATGAAGCACGTTCTTTAGATAAAAAAGAACCTGCTAAACAAGCTGAAAAACGTACTCTAGAAGAATCTGAAACGCGTGCTTTTGAAAATTACATTCGTGGGGTAGTGGAGGAACGAGCAGATGTTAATTTAACTGTAGGGGCAAACGGTGCCGTAATTCCTTCCAGTATTGCAAACAAAATCATTCAAAAGGTATATGATATTTCACCGATTTATCAATTAGCAACTCGCTATAATATCGGTGGTTCATTAAGTATTCCTTATTATGATGAATCTGCAGGAACAATTGAAATGGCTTATGCAGATGAATTTGTGGAATTAGAATCTACAAGTGGAAAATTCACATCAATTGAGTTAAAAGGTTTCTTAGCAGGTGCATTAAGTAAAGTGTCTAAGTCACTCGTTAATAATTCTCAATTTGATCTTGTTTCATTTGTTGTGGGGAAAATGGCTGAATCAATCGCAAAATGGATTGAAAACCAATTATTAAATGGGACACAAAATAAAATTACAGGCCTATCAACGGTTAAGCAATCTGTAACTGCAGCAGCCGCAACAGTATTAACAGCAGATGAATTAATTGATGTTCAAGAAGAAGTACCTGACGCTTTCCAGGGCAATGCTATTTGGATTATGAATAAAACTACACGTAAAGCTATTCGAAAATTGAAAGATGGACAAGGCAACTACCTATTAAACAAAGATGCTACAGCTCGTTGGGGATATACTTTACTAGGTAAAGATGTTTATACATCGGATAATATGTCCGGAATGGAAGCAGGGAAAACAGCAATTTACTATGGTGATATGTCGGGCCTTGCAGTAAAACTTTCTGAGAATGTTTCGATTGAAATTCTACGCGAAAAGTATGCTACTCAACACGCAATTGGTGTTGTTGGTTGGATTGAAATTGATTCAAAGATTGAAAATGAACAAAAAATCTCTAAATTAGTTATGAAATCAGCGTAGGGGCTAAACTCTACGCTTCTTTTATTGGAGGTGACAGGATGAAAGTAAAAGCACTTGTAAGCTTTTCGGGTAGCGTCACAATGTCTAAAGATGAAGTTAAAGTGTTGTCTAAAGAAGCTGCAGAGGACTTGTTACAGGCTGGCCACGTAGAGGAAGTTGTTACAAAAAAGCAGGTGAAAACTGATGCAGGTTAGTGAAATTACGCCAGGTGAGCTGGCTAAATATGCGAGAGAAGATGAAACGGATACAGAAGTCCTTTCAACTTTTACACTTATTCTATCCGCTGTAAAGGCTTATATAAAAGGCTATACAGGGTTATCGGATGAACAACTAGATACAAAAGAAGATGTTTCTATAGCTGTATTTGTGCTTGCGAATGAAATGTATGAAAACCGTATCTTTACAGTGAAAGATAACAATGTAAATAAAGTTGTTCAATCTATTTTAGATATGCACTCTATTAATTTACTTTGAGGTGAGCATTATGAATCCTGGAGATTTAAGACACAGAATTGAAATTTTCACTAATCAAAAGGCAAAAAATGAATTAGAAGAAACAATTTATAAATTTCTACCTGTTAAAAAAATATGGGCGGCGATCATTCCACAAACAGGCTCGCTACAAAAACAAGTTGCTGACACAGTACTAACGAATGTCACGCATAAAATCATTGTTCGTTACAACGCTAGTAAAGACATTACAAAGGATATGCGTATTGGTTATAAGGGTCATGAGTTTGAAATCAAATATATTCTTAATCCTTATTTTAAGAATGAGACGCTTGAAATCTTTGTCCAGGAGGTGTTGAAGTGAGCATTCAAATGAACGGTTTAACTGACTTTCAAAGAGATTTATATAATACAGCAACAAAAAGTCTTCCAAATGAGGCCCCAAAATTGATGCGTAAAATTGGCTCAAAAGCAAGAACAACTGTGGCTAAAAAATCTCGCAGTCTTGTAAAAAAGAAGACAGGAACATACCACAAAAAGTGGAAACGTGGTAAAGTCTTTGTCGGTTATCACGGCGAATTAGTTGTACGTGTTTATAATTCATCACCTCACGCACACTTGGTGGAGGATGGCCACTGGATGGTAGACCACGAAGGCAATAAAACAGGTGATTTTGTGCCAGGTAAAAAACCATTGGACAAGGGCATGAGAGAATTTGAAGCCTCAGGTGATGTAGAAATTGAAACAGTAAAATGGCTTGATGACCTGTTGAAGAAGGCGAAACTATGATTACTTTTAAACAAATTAAAACGACAATTAATAAGAAATTGCTATCGAATTTTGATATAGATGTTTCAAGTAAATCAGCGAACGAGGGCTTTACTAGGCCATCATTCAAAGTGGAATTAGATAATGTGAGGCGAGAGGGCTATTTAACACAAGTTGAAAAGTCTTGTACGGTTCGCATTTTTTATTTCCCTGCAGATGAAATTGATAACTCCGTTGAATTGTTAGATGTTCAAGAAAAGTTAGGCGATTTATTCGACTTGAAATTCACTGTTGAGGATCGCCATTTAGGTATAAACGAACCGAATTTTGATGAAATAGATGGCGTGCTGCAGTTTGAATTTGATCTTCAATTCTTTGATGGACGTGAGTCAGGAATCAACATCGAGGATGAAATTAACAACGGTAAAGATTGGTATGAAAAACATCCAATTGAGCTTATGGGCGAATTGGATGATGAGGAAGGGGATTAAATAATGGGCCTACCGCAAATTAATATTGAGTTTATAGGTAAAGCTGAGAATGTTATCAAACGTAGTCAGCTAGGAATTGTAGCTTTAATTTTAAAAGATGATGTGCAAACAGCTGATACAGTGATTTATAAAAACATTGAGGATGTGCCAACAGATGGATGGTCTCCAACAAACTTAGATTATATTCAATTAACGTTTAAGGGTACACCTGGCAAAGTAATTATTGAACGTTTGCCATCAACTGCAGCCGATTACACTGATGCATTGATACGGTTAAATAATAAACGCTTTAATTACTTGGCTATACCAAGTATTGGAGATAAGGAAACAATAACCACAGCTTCTTGGATCAAATCCAAACGTGGCCAGAAAAAGACTGTTAAAGCTGTACTACCTAACTGTAAGGCGGATCATGAAGGGATTATTAACTTCACAACAGGCGGAATTAGAGTGGGTGAAAAAGAGTACACGACAGCTGAATACACATGTCGTATTGCAGGCATTTTAGCGGGGTTGCCATTTACTCGATCATCTACTTATTACGAGTTGAACGAAATCGATGCTATTACAGAAATAGAAGATCCTGACGAAGCTGTTGATAATGGTGAACTTATTCTTATCAATGATAGTGAGGTTATTAAAATTGGACGAGGTGTAAATAGTTTAACGACACTTATAGGGGTAAAAACGGAAGACTTTAAATCAATTCGAATCATGGAAGTGCAAGACCTGATTAAAGATGATATTCGTACAACCTTTGATAAATATTATGTCGGTAAATTAATCAATAGCTACGATAACCAGGTTCTATTTATACAGTCTGTAAATGTTTATTATGCAGGGTTAGGGGGGCAAGAAATACTAGATCCTAAATTTGATAACTTAGCAGAAGTAAATGTGAAAAAACAGCGTGCTGCATGGGAGAAAATAGGTGTCGATACATCCGATTGGGACGATCAAAAAGTCAAAGAAAGAACTTTTAAGCGCAATGTATTTTTAGCCGGAAAGGTCAAAATTGTTGATGCGATGGAGGATTTAGATTTAGATATTACAATTTAAGGAGGGGAACACATGGAAAAGTTTAAGTCTAATCGCGTTATTAATGGCACATATGGTAGCGTGTGGGTAAACAATGAAAAATGGCTAGATGTTGAGGAATTTGAAGCTAAAGTTTCTATTGATTACGAAGATGTAAATATGGCAGAAGATCCAGCCACTCATAAAAAAATGACAGGTTGGACAGGTGAAGGTTCTTTAAAAGTGAAAAAGGTGTATAGCCGAGGTGCGAAGTTATTAGCAGCCGATGTTAAAAAGGGTAAGGTACCCGAGGTAAATATCGTAGGTAAGCTTGCTGATCCTGACGCTTTCGGTTCTGAACGTATGGCCATTAAAGAAGTAACTTTCAGTGAATTCATGTTAATGCAATTTGCACAAAAAACAGTCGGAACGGAAGAATTACCATTTGCCTTTGCGGATTACGATCTAATCGATTTAATTAGTGCCTAAATAAATATATCGGAGGAAATATAAATGTCTAAAAAAACAATCAAACGATTATCAGTAACAGATTTAATTAAGGAAAAAGAAAAGTACCAAGTGAAGGATGATGTTACTGAGGAAGTACTTGTAGAGCGTTTAGGCGTTGATGTAGTTTTACGTAAACCTGAAAAATCTCTTTGCGTAGATACTATGAAAATGGCTCGCGATGAAAATAATGATACAGACGCAGATACGTACATGGTGTATAACACGATGGTTGAACCAAATTTAAAAGATGCAGAATTACAGAAAGCATATGGTGTTACATTACCAACCGACATTGTGGTGAAAATATTTGATCCTGGTGAAATTGAACAATTATCAGGTATAGCATTTGAATTAGCAGGGTATAAAAAAGGCGGGGTTAAGGCTATAAAAAACTAATTGATAGTGATGATGATTTTTATTTTCTTCATCACTATATACAAAAAGGTCACACACTCGATTATCTGTTGAACTTGCAGTATGACGAAAAGTTGTTCATGACTGCAAGTTTGGATAAAGAGTTGGAAGAAAGAGATAAACGTATGAAAGCTGGAGCGATTGCAACAATACCGTTCTAGCTTTTTTCTTTTGCTAAAGGCGGTGAGGAAGTGGGAAAAAGGGTTATATCTGCAGTCTTATCGTTGAAAGATCGTGATTTTTCTAGCAATTTAAAACGAGCGAGTGAACGATCAGATGATTTCGGCCGAGGTGTTACCAGGGTAGGAAATCAGATACAACGATTCGGGCAAGGTGCTACCAAGGCATTTAAAACGGTAGCGATGGGTGTCGGAGCAGTAGGTGCTGCCGGAGTTGCGGCATTAGGTGCAGGCGTTGCAAAATCCATTTTTGATATGGATAGTGCTTTTGCTACGTTGCAAGCCCAAACTGGTGCAACAGCCGAGCAAATGGAAGTATACGGTAGTGCAGCAAAAGAAGTATTTAGCAAAGGGTACGGAGAAAACATCGATGAAGTAACAAATGCATTGGCTCGCGTCAAACAAAATATGAGTAATATCGATAATGGGGAAATTAGTAAAGTTACTTCAAATTCGATGTTATTAGCAAAAACATTTGATTCTGACGTAAACGAAGTCACACGTGGCGCGAACAACATGATGGAAGCTTTCGGTATCACGTCAGAAAAGGCGTTTGACCTTTTTACAGCAGGTGGCCAACGTGGTTTGAACTTTAGTAATGAGATGTTTGACAATGTTGCCGAGTATTCATCTTTGTTTGGCAATATGGGGTATAGCGCGGAAGAATATTTCGGCATCATGGAAAGAGGCTCAAAAGCTGGCGTTTACAATTTAGATTACGTGAATGATGTCATGAAAGAGTTTCAGATCAGGGTTAAAGATGGCTCGAAATCAACAGATGAAACATTCTCAGCCATGAGTAAATCAACATTTGATCTTTGGGAATCATTCAATAGGGGTGAAGCAACTGTCGCTGAGGTTGCAAGTGCTGTAACAAGCGAGTTGAAAGGTATGGATGACCAGGTTACTGCCAACCAATTAGCTGTATCACTTTTCGGTACAAAATGGGAAGACCTCGAGGCAGGGGCTATGTATGCAATGCTTGGTTCAAAAGAAGCTATGTCGGATTTTGAAGGAGCTACGGATTCCGCATCAGCCAAAGTGGAAGGGAGCCTTAAAAATAGGCTAGTTTCGTCTTGGCGTGAACTGCAGGTAGGAATAGCTGACGTTGTAAACGGAGCAGGAGCGCAGGAGTTTTTACAAGGTGTTGCGGATAAAGCTGATGAACTTGTACCAGCAATTCAGGGCGTTGTTGAAAAAGCTTTTGAATTTGGTAATACGGTGAGAGAAAATTGGGGGCCAATTAAAGAAACTCTTATTGGTGTGAGTACAGCGGTAGCCGTTGTAGCTGCAGGAATGGGGGCTTTGAAAGTTGTCACAACAGTAACGTCAATGATTAGTAGTTTTAAAACAGCTATGGGTCTTGCTACTGCAGGTCAATGGGCTATGAATACAGCTATGCTAGCCAGTCCGCTCACTTGGGTAGTTGTTGGTATTGCTGCAGTAGTTGCGGCAGGTGTCGCGTTATATCGTAACTGGGATGTAGTTAAAGAGAAAGCAGGCGAGTTGTGGGGTAAAGTGACGGAGGTATTCGGTGGTATTTATGACTGGGGGATGTCTAAAATCCAACCTGTAACCGGATTTTTCCAGGGCTTATACGAAAAGTTTGTTAGTTTTAAAGATGCAATTACTAGTTTTAAGTTACCTGATTGGGTGTCGTCAATTGGCGGTACACTAAGTGGGGCGGCATCGAAAGTAGCAAGCTTTTTACCATCGTTTGATGTAGGGACTAACCAAGTTGCGAGTGATATGACTGCTAATATTCATAAAGATGAAATGATAATTCCAGCACGCCAAGCGGCTCGTATCCGTGCTGCAGGAGGGACGATTGATAACATCGATCAAATGATTCAACCGAAATCTGTTGCAGTGGCAAAGCCTGCACCATCGGGCAATACATCACAAGCAACACCTTCGAATAATGGTGGTATTTCACTTGTTATTGAAAATATAAATGCAAAAGGTGTAACGGCAATGGAAGTGGTAAATGAAGTGGTGCCATTATTAAAATTAAGATTGGCCAATATGTAGGGAGGTTGAAAAAAATGGATATATTTTTAAGTATCAATAACCGCAAACAAATTATTCAACTTCCTATTGTGCCATCTGAATTTAAAATAGCTAGCCCGATGAATAATGAAACATTCACAACCATTAACCAGGGTGATATTAAAGTAATTGGCCGTAGGGGATTGAAGTCGCTAACGATTGAAAGCTTTTTTCCTTCAAAACATTATCCCTTTTCTCGAAATCGAGCCTATAAAGGTTGGGAATACGTTGAAATCATTGAATCTTGGATTGGTAAGAGAGTCCCTATTCGTTTAATTATCACAAATACACCAATTAATTTAGCAATGACTATCGAAAACTTTGATTATGGACCACAAGATGGTTCGGGTGATATTTATTACAGTCTCAGTCTATCGGAATTTAAGTTTATTAATCTTGATAAGAAGAAGGTGAAATGATGGCTCATGAATTATGGTTGATTAAGGGTGGTACCAAGACGAATATAACACCAATGATAGGCACTTTAACCTGGCGTAGTAACATGGCGGAATTAGGGGATGAACTTAATTTTAGCATTGCTTTCAATGATACAAATTACTTTCCAGTGAATCCGTGCGACATAGGCGATATGGTTGTTTTGCTTAACAATGGAAAAGAAATCACGCGTGCTATTATTGTGGACGAGGTAAAGAGTGGGACTGCTCCAATTGCATACATTGGATTTGATTATGCCTTTTATCTAAATAAATCCACAGCTGTATATCAATTTAAAAAGCTATCTGCAGACGCCTGTATTAAGAAGCTGGCAAAAGACTTCAATATTCCAATTGGTAAGATCACATCTATTCCTAAACCAATATCACAAATTTATAACGATAAAAAAGTAAGTGATATTATTAAAGACATTTTAGAGACTGCAGAAAAATCGTTAGGCGTGAAATATTTAATGGAAATGCGCCAGGGCAAACTATACATTGAAAAGCGAAGTAATGTAGTGGTAACAGGTACATTTCAACTTTATGAAGGTGGTACAAAGTACGACAATCATTCAGCTATTATGAATCCATCTAAAAGACGCAGCATCGTGGACATGGCCAACACAATTCAGGTTGTAGGCAACAATGATAAAGTTGTTTTAACAAAATCGGATAATAAAATGGTTGAGAAATATGGTCGAATTACTAAAGTAGTTAATCTAGATCAGAATGAGAAGAAAAGTGCTAAACAGATTGCTGAAAATGAATTAAAGCAGTTTTCCAAAATTATCGAGGAAAACGAAGTTGAATTAATGGGCGATGATAATTTTAGAGCTGGCCGACTATTTAAATTAGAGGAGCCAGTAACAGGCATTAAGGGTACATTTTTGATCAAAGATGTATTACACACGATAAGTAAAGGAATTCACACGATGAAACCGAGTTTTGAGGTGAAGTAAATGGATCCAATAACTGAACTGGCCCTGATAATTAAAGGTGGCCAAGATGGTACAAATGCAAGCACTTCAAAATCTATGACAACTGGAAAAGTAATTTTGCCTCCACCTGTGGCTTTAATACAGCTAAATGATACGATTGATTTAGACAATGAACAACTTATATTTACCGAAACAGTTGTTACCAAAGGCTTAATTAACGGTGATGAAGTTATTTTAATACCGACAGCTGATGAACAACAGTATTTTGTAATCGATAAGGCGGTGAAGTTTGATGTTACCTAAGATTGCAGAACTTGAATTTAATACACAGGACATTGAAACAGACTTGCCGCCACTTGGTAAGTCTTTTTTATATGACTTTGATAAAGGGGATTTTGTGATACGTAACGGAAAGATGGTTGCAATTCACGGTCTTGAAACATTGAAGCAATGGATCTTAAAAGTTTTAAAGACTGAGCGCTTTCGTTTCAGGATTTATAAAGATATTCCTTATGGTGTCACAATTGCTGATTTAATAGGTTCTAGCTTGCCACGTGCATTTGTCGAGGCAGAAATTAAACGAGAAGTAACAGCTTCATTGATGGAACATACACACATTCAGGATGTCCAGGAGTGGCAATTTGAGCGTGATGGTAAATGGATGAGGATCAAATTTAGAGTCGTTACTGTAGAAGGGGCATTTGATATTGATGAACAGTTAAAGGAGGTGGCTGCTTAAAGTGGAAGATGAAAAACTCATTCATGATCGTATGATGTTAGGTATTAATGACGAGTACGACAAGGCAAAAGGCGAATTTATTTATGATGCAACAAAACCTGCAGCTGTAGAGTTTGCAAATCAGCAAAAGAAGATTGCAGAAGTACAAGATAAATTAGATGTCGAAAAGTTAACAGGTGATGAATTAACACGTACCGTATATCAACGAACGGGGCAAAGTCGAAAGTTGGCCACACAAGCGACAACGACTGTCATTGTATCGGGTGCAGCTGGAACAATTGTTAAGACTGGCGAATTAGTTGGCACAGATACAATTTTATATTCCGTAATTGAGGAAGCAACACTTAATGAAAGTGGATTAGGACATGTTCGAATACAGTGTAACGAGTTTGGCCAAATAGGAAACGTGCCAGCCAATACAATCAAAAACTTTCCTGTGTCAATTCCTGGCTTAATCAATGTGTACAACCCTGATTCTGTTGTGGATGGATATGACGAGGAAACAGATGATGATTTACGCCAACGGTATTACGATAAGTTACAACGTCCAGGTAAATCAGGAAATGAATATCATTACCGTGAATGGGCCTTAGAGGTTACAGGTACAGGAGATGCAAAAATATTTAAACGCTACAACGGCCCATTATCAATGAAAGTGGTTGTGATCGATGCGAATAAACTACCTGCACCGAATGAATTAGTGGAAGATGTGAGGGATCACATTGAGGTAGAAATGCCATTTGGTGTTGAGGATTTGCTTGTAATGTCTGCAGTTGCACTAAAGCTTAATTTAAAAGTTTCCTTAACATTAATGCCTGGCTACACTGAGGAAATTGTTATAAACAATATTAAAAAGAATATTACTACGCAATTAAAAGAAATAGCCTTCAAATCCTCTTTCGTTAGTTATGCAAAGATTGGGGCGCTTGTTATCGAAAGTAGTGGTGTTTTAGATTATCAGGATCTACTCATTAATGATTCCACAGCAAATGTTGTTATTCCTGATGATGCGGTGGCACTTATGGGAGGTGTAAATGAATGAATCACATGACAGTCTATTTAAAAGATAAGGTTCTAACTGACAATTTAAGGACAGCGACAGTATATGGTGCGTTGTTTAACGGTGACACAGAGGTGAATGCAGCAAGCTACTCGCGTCAATCTGCAGGCTTTACAGTACCAACAGATGGCCAAACATCGAATAACGCTGATATTTTATTCCCCATTGCTGCAGAGTCCTGGGGAGATATTTCACACATCGGCATTTTTGACGCAAAAACAGGAGGTAATTTGCTGTTTAAATCGCAAGCAGAATTTACAAAGAACATCGATGTGTCCAGCCAATACAAGATCCCTAAAAACTATCTAATTGTCCGATTGAAGTAGGTGATTAACTATGCACGCATTATCACAAACAGAATGGGGACAAGTTTCAGTCTTTACCTGGGGAGAGCTATCAGCGCACCAATGGGAATGTTTTAGATTAGCATTAATGATAACCGAAACAGAACTGCAGGCACAGGGCGTAACTGTAGCAACGTCAGGCACTTCACAAAATGAAGTCATAACAGAGCTACAAACGCAAGGTGTCAAAGTAGTTCAGTCGCCTATTATCATGCAAACACAAACTGAAATGATTACAAGTATAGTTGTTTCCACAAAAGACTATTTAACAGATATGGTAAAACATTTACCGCTGTATGAGCGCAAATCAACTGTTTTTAGGGCTATTTTAAGTTCTGAGGATAAAGAGTTCCGGAACACTGAACAACAGCTTGAAATAGTGGATAGAAACCTTTTTGTGGACACAGCTATTGAAGCTTTGCCAATTTACGAACGTGATCTTGGTATTAAACCAAATAGCTCATTACGCTATGACCAACGCAGAGAGCAAATTAATTCACGAAGTCGAGCAAGCTTTGACCAAACAACAAAAGAAACAATTAAGTTAGTTGCAGCTGCTTACAGTAATGGAGATGTTGAGGTAAATTCAACGGATACGCCAGGTGTATATGAGATTAAATTTATTGGTACAAAGGGCATTCCAAATAATATGAGTGGTCTTATGCAAGCGATTGATATTATTGTTCCAGCCCATTTGCAGTTTAACTATGTATATACTTTCAACACTTGGGGCTTTGTAAGTGAGCGCACGTGGGAAGATGTAAGCAAAATAACTTGGAACGATATAAGAATATGGGATGGGGTGAGCAAATGAAATATACACCAAATTTAAATTTAAAGAAGCCTGATTTAATTGAGAATGTTTTAATAACAGACTTAAACGAAAACATGGACGTGTTGGACACTGCAGTCAGTGAATTACAAGAAGGTGCAACTTCGATTCCTGATTTAGAAACAAATGATAAGACGTTGGCGGGGGCGATTAATGAGCTTAAACAAACGGTAAGTGATGTTCAAACAAATGCCAAAGAGTATACGGATCAACAACTTACTGAGCATAAGGTTGATTATGTGAAGCATCCTGCTATTGCTACCACAAAGCTAACTGGCGTTACGTATATAGTGGAACTTAACCCCGCACCTACTGGATATATAAATAACATGGGATTGGTTCTAACTATCGACGCCAGTTGTGCATCTGAATATTTAATTCAGATTAAAGGTACAGGCGTCAACAAAGTCGTTTATACTAGCAAGATGAAACAAGCAAAAAATGCAATTGCAGGGTCTATATTAACTCTTAGATATAGCGCGGATAAAGGGGCTTTTATCTTACAGGGTGATGGGGGGTCTGGTAACGCACAACCGCAACATGTGCGAAAAGGTTACACATTTACAAATGACGAAGGCGAACAAACAGGGAATTTAGTTGCTTATGGTGTGGGTGAGACAATAAAGGCACGGTCATTAGTCGATAGCGACTATATACAAACTAACGTTGCCGAAAGAATAACTGGCGGAGGCTTCTTTGCCACATCAGAAGTCGCAACCATCAATGGAGTCGAGTACGGCTTTTCTTATTACGGAACTACTAGGGATAGTAAGATTTATTGTTGGGAAGTACTGACAGGTAAGTTGGTCTACCAAAGGGCTTCGGCGTACCAGTATAAAGGTCGCGTGGTTGTTGTTGGCGACAAACTTTATATGGGCTATGAAGATTACGACGGTGTGATAGGTTACGGTTGTGGATTAGAAGTAATAAACGCATTGACAGGTCAGCGTATAAGCTACGAAAAAGCCATAGGGTCTTACAATATGAGTTATGTTAATGATATTTGTCTATACAATCTCAACAGCACGCCATTCGTACTAGTGTACGGCTATATAGGTACTATATATTTAATCGCAAAATACAGTATAGATGGTAAATTTATAGAAATGAGCAGTAACGTTGGGGCGCAATTCAACGATGTATTGCCTCTTTGGATACAGACTGCAGGTTCTACTATTTACCTAGCTAGTACTGACTGTATATACGCGTTTACATTCGCTTATCAATTTATAGCCAAAACGTCACCGTTCGGAGCTTATTCGCTAGGAGGCATAGCACCGAACCACCTCGGCGGTTTGTCAGTCTTGCATAGATTAGGCGTTTTAACTCATTATTCGACGTCATTAGCTATAGTAAACTCCATACCTGGGATAGTTCAAGATGGTACAGGTCTAGCAATGAAAGGTGAGTATTTTGCTTACTCGACTGACACTCTTATAGTGTTATTTAGGGCTACTAACAACGGAACTTCCTACAGTCTGGAAGCCCAAAAGGTGTTCAGGACTAATTACACTGTTGGTTATCCAATAAAATGTTTAGGTTTTTCAGAAAATGCATTCGTCGCACCTGTCTACAATCTATTGATGAATCCACCAGTATTTTCAAGAACACTAAAAGTTAAATACTAAAGGAGATATAAACATGGGAAAAGTATTTTTATTTCTAGAAAAAACAGACGAGCCAAATGTAAAGCGTATTGCTTCATACCACCACGCACCAGAGTTGTTAACAGAGGAAGAATTAAAACTAGGTATTCTAGTGGACGAAGTGCCACAAGCTGAAAATATCCCTGATAAACGCGCCGAGTTGTTTTATAACACGGATACCCAGGAACTATTTTACAAATATTTCGACGTAGAGTTACCGCCTATGTCACCAGAACAACTAATTAAAGACTTGCAAAAAGAGCTAAACGCTGTAAAAGCAGAAAATAAAACGTTAATGTTGGCATTGGCTGAATCAGCAGAGGCACAGCAACAAGACAAAATAGAAAATCAATTAGCTATTGCGGAATTGGCAGAATTAATAGCAACTAAGGAGGTTTTATAATGGCTAAATTATATTGGGATTTAATCAAATTAACACTAAGAACGATTGACCAAGTGCCATTATTATGGCGTGAAGATGTAAAAACATTACTCAATAACGAAAACAAGTAAACGCAGCATAAGCTAGCGTTATTTTTTATGCCTTCCACAGATGATTGTGGAGGGCTTTTATTATACAAAAAACCAAAATGAAGGATGAGGAAAATGAGTATGATTGAATGGTTACAACGTTTTTTGGAATCAGATAGTTCAAAGTTAATTTATATTTTAGCGTTAATTTTAAGTGCCAACATGATTGATTTCACAATTGGTTGGCTCAACGCTAAGTTTAATAAAAAAGTAAAGTTTAGTAGTGCGAAAGCGATTTTTGGTATTGCTCGTAAATTAGTGTTGTTTATCGTACTTGTGTATGCAATTCCTGTAGCACTTCTTATGCCAGCACCATTAGGAATTAGCGCATTGTATGTATTGTATATGGGCTATTTATTTAGCGAGATTAATTCAATTCTTAATCATTTTAAATTGACGGATGATGACAAGAGTATGGATCCATTCATTGAGTTTTTCAAAGGCTTAATGCGTCGAGAGGGGAAGTGAGGAAATGACTTATGCTATCGAAAAACGTTTGATGTCAGGATTGCCAAACTATGCTTTGGAAGCTATTAAATATGTTATTGCTCATGAGTCAGGCAATCCGAACAATTGTGGTCCAAATGCATTAGAAAATGAAATAACAAATATGAATCGAAATAAAGCAAAGGCATTCACCTCACATTGGGTAGGTGGTGGCGGTCGCATTGTTCAAATTGCACCAGTTAATCGTGTACAGTACGGTTGTGGACCTAAAGGCAATCCACTTAGCTATGCACAAGTAGAATTAGCGCGTACAGCTGACAAAGAACAGTTCAAGAAGGATTATGCGGCTTATATTTGGTTGTTACGCAAGCTTGCAAAAGATGCTGGGATTCCTGTTATTTTAGATGGAACAGGCAACGGTATTAAATCACATCGATGGATTACACATAATTTAGGAGGCACTACTCATGTAGATCCGTATTCGTATTTGCAGAGTATGGGAATTTCAGAAGAACAATTCAAGCTAGACATTAAAAACGGCTTAGATAAACCAACAGAAAAGGATGATGATAAAATGCAATTTACAAACGAGACAACTAAAGCTGCAGTACGTGACCACATTAAACAAGCAGTTGATAAAAAGCTGATTGATAAGTCATGGCTAGATAAATTCGACAATGGAACAATGACTACAGGTGACTATGAAGGCTTGAAACTTATCATTGCACAGCGTAGTTAGGAATAGCAAAGACCAGGCGCTCAATTGAAAGTGAGTACCTGGTCTTTTTTTGTTTATTCGTCATATGGTCTGTATTTAGCATGCAATTCTTTTGCTGCTTCTTTTCTAGCTTCCACATCTTCACGTAAAAACATTCTATCTCTTGGTAACTCTTTGATAGGAACTAACTTTCCACGCTTTACAAGTGAATTTAATGATTGCCTAGAAATTTGCAATTCCTCCAACACTTCTGATGATGTTAAGATTTCAGTTTGAACTAATTTAATAAAATCTTCTTTGCTATTGAAAGAGTAGTTTTTCGACATTGTATTATACCACCTAATATTTATTATTTTCTTCTCATTATAACAACTGTTATACCAATAACTACTAGTGCTGCAACTATGAGAATTGAAGTTAAGATCATCATATGACACACCTTCTTTCTTGATGTTTTTGTTTGTATCTCAATTTAAAATGTTCTATAGTTAGGGTAGAAGGCTAAGGGGGTCAGCCTTAACCTTCTTTTTAAAAACTTTTGTTGGGCGCTACTTCTTTGAAGTAGTGTCTTTTTTGTTGTTCTTAATCACTATCTGTAAGTTAATCAGTGTGATTATTAAGTTGATGAACGCGGTTAGTGCAACTACTCTTTCAATCTCCATTTTTCTTACCCCCTTTCTATACTCTTATTATAGCATAACTACATACTTAAGTAAATAGATGTTGATGATTTATTTTCCTATTATGCTAAAATATTTCAATAAAAAAGCCACTCAAATGAGTGACCTAGATTCCTAACAATTGCTTTTTCTTCGCGTCAAATTCTTCTTGCGTTAAAATCCCATCATCTAATAAATCCTTCAATTCACGAATTTCATCACCAATATCATACATATCCTTTCCCTCTTTAGATGAAGGTGCAGATGCATTCTTGGTCATTATCTTTAGATTCTCGATACCCGATTTAATTTCAAGTGCAATATGCGCTGGTACATCGTCAATGATAGCTATGTTTCCAGTAGATACTATTTCAATTTTTGAATAAACAAGTTTATTAGAAATGTTGATACTACTAATAGAAGACAAAGGAATGCTCGTTTCATCATTGGATACGATCCCTTTGATTTCATGTAATAAGATTCGTTGGTCAGTGACATAAAGCTGTTTTGTACCTTTTACAGATGCACATACAGCGAGTAATGCTTCACCTTGTTCTGTCAGTCTATCGTCAAACATTTGAATTTGTTTTGCCATTGCTTTCTTTTTGCCAAAGCCAGCAAATTTTATTGTTTCTGCTATTGTATCCATGTCATGCACTCCTTACTTATTTGTAATTTAATTCTATAGAAAATCTTGCCAATAGTACATATAAAAAAACAGACAACTGTAATTAGTTATCTGTTTTAATCAATATCTTCTACTTCTACGATTTTAAATAATTCATTCATATCAGTTATATCAAATGCATTCAACAACTCGTTGATAGTGTTTTTGGTATAACTTTTTGTTTTGTCGTTGTATAAATCACTAACTGCTCGGTTTGTTAAATTTGTTCTTTCGACTAAATCTTTTTGTTCCCACTCTTTTTCTGCAAGCAAAACACGTAAACGTAATTTAATTTCTTTCGCCAAAGAAATCACTCCTTTAAATGTATTTCATGTACTTAAATTATATAATATTTAACTCAGATACACAATTCGTAATTGAAATTTATATTTTAATTGTTTATTGTGTAATTAAGATATGTTATTTACATTTTAAATGTATATAACGAAAATGAAATACGTTTAATCGTAAAAACAAGGAGGGAAACCAATGAACAATTATTTTAAGTTCGAGCAAGAACGATCTAGATATTTATTAGAGCAAACACTTGTATTATCAACGGTGAAAGGTCATTTGAAAGGAACAATCAAGTACGGCGAATCAAGGGATGTTGTCGAGTTTGCAACTATGTTACTAGGAATCATAAACGAAGGTTTGGCAGTTGTGGAAGAAAAGTTTTCTGATAAAAAGGAGCTGGGTGCGGAATGAAAAATTTAGCTGGATTAGAAGTAAGTAATTTAATCTTTGAAACTATAGAGAAACGTGTAGAAGTTTCAAAAACGGAGCCTTATGTATTCATTATTCATGGAGTGAATGCAGTCGGAGGTAAATTGAAAAGTGCATATTCAGCTTTGAAAAAAATTGAAAAATGGGCGGTATCAAAGGGAGCAGAAGTAAAGCTCTTAGAGGAAAAAGGATACTCGTTAAAAGTAGAAATTACAGATCCAGTAGCTGCACGAATTGAATCCCACTATCGTGCTTCAGATTTAAAAATTTAAAAACTGAACAGGGAGCATCACAGCTGGTGCTCTCGATTGAGTTTTTAAATAACTCTTTAAAAGACGAACAATATTTAGTTTCAGGATCCATTAAAGTTCGGAATTAGAAAGTGAGGTGAAAACGATGGCATTTGAATATTTAGGAACATACAAAACATTTGAATCAATAGCAGATATGGACACGGCTGTAGAAAATCACATGGCAGCACACTACTATGATTTGACTGAATCAGAACGTGCCATCGTTTTCAAGCTTGCTAGTCATGCTTTGGAACATCCAGGGGCCTGTCACTTAAAGGCGGCAACTATTGCTGCAACATTGGAGATCAGCACGAAGACGGTTTATCGAGCTATTACAAAATTAGAGTCACTAGGAATTATCAAGAAAGAAACGACTGTAAAAAGCAAAGGTGGACAAGGAGCAAGCATTTACATCATTTTGCCTTACAATGTCCCAGCGTCAATGTCCGAGCGTGAAAACGTTGAAAAGCATTGTGAGAGTAAGGTTAGAGAGCAACAATTCGAAAACCTATCTTTAAACTCTTTTAATCTTTTAAGTTCTAAACATGCAAATAATATTATGAGTCTTGAAAATGAATTAGCTTTGCAAGCTGAAAAGAAAAAGGAATACATGAACGAGTACCAAGTGATGTTATTCGATTTCATGCACTCATTACCATTACGTGACGATTTAAAGAACCAGCTACATAAGTGCATACTGGCTACAAAAATGAAAGATATACGTGATTTTGTGAACGCTAAAGACGTTTTAGCTAACATTTTCCGTGATATTACGAACGGTACATTAACAATTGCTAGTACATTAAGAGCCGTATTCGTAGGGGCATATGGTAAGGCTGTAGAACGTTTGAGTAATAAATCGGATAAATCATCATATATAGAAGAAACACCAAATAGAGAACGTCCAGTACCGTTTTATAACTGGTTAGAAGAACGTGATAGTCGTACACAAATAAATAGCAGACCAAACATAGAAAATTGGCTGGAATGGTAGAGAGGGGAATATAAGATATGAAAGAACAAAAACAAATTACTATGTATGATTTTATAGAACAACCAATTAAAAAACTTTCCACAGATGTTAATAAAGCTGTTGATAAAAAGAACGTAATAGTGCCTCGTGTAGTAGGGTATATTGTGCGGAGATAAAGAAAAGACCACTCATCGCTAAGTGGTCTTAATTAGATAGAAGAAAGCATGGGTGGTCATCAGTAAAAATAGGCGACTTTAGGAGACCAAAAAGCGACCAAGCGACTGAAGAAATCTAAATTAGGCTACTTTTAAATGTAGTATAATGAAATTCACAAAAGCGTAAATGCAGTAAAACAAACACTTTTGTAAGTGTTAGAAGTTGTTTGTACATTAAATCTAAAAGCTATTACTTTTTTTACTAATTGTCTAGAGTCTTTATTTACAAAGGTGGACGCACAGAAAACGCAAGCGTAGATTTACCGTTATTTTTATTGAACAATGCCCATAAAACATAAGTTTAGGAATTACTTTTAAGTACTTTAAAATAAATATTTAATTTTTTTATTAATTACTGTAACTTTTATTGGACTTAATCGTACTAATTAATAGAATCTAAAACTAAGAGCAAAAATGATTAGTAAGATTCACTTTCGCGAAAAGGCCAGGGCTCACTTTATTGCTGAGATCCTGGTCTTTTTGTATTTGTTCCAAAGCTGCTCTTAGCTCAGACAACAGCGATAACATTTTCAGTTGTAGTATAATGGAATCTAGAAAAGCACAAATGCAGTAAAAGAAATACGTTTGGGAGTAGGGGAGGAATTAAGATGAAAATTGGGTGTATCCAACTAAATGTTGGTTTTGGTAAAGTGGAAGAAAATTTTGCTCGAGCTGAGGACAAAATTCGTGAAGCGGCAAAACAAGGTGCAGAAATTATTGTACTACCGGAAATGTGGAATTCAGGCTATGCACTTGAAAAATTACAAGAGCTTGCAGATGTGGATGGAGAACGTTCGAAAGCATTTTTATCAGGTTTAGCGAAAGAGCTTGGCGTACATATTGTTGGAGGCTCTGTTTCAACGAAGAAGGGCGATAAATTTTACAACACGATGTATACGTTTGATAACAATGGTGAGTTAGTAGGTGAATATAACAAGGCACATCTTTTCCGTTTGATGGACGAGCATTTATATTTAGAAGCAGGGGATGAAATGAATCGCTTTGCTCTAGGTGATATCGAGGCTGCAGGCGTGATTTGCTATGATATTCGCTTCCCAGAATGGCTACGTGCTCATGCCTTAGAGGGTGCAAAAGTATTATTCGTGCCGGCACAATGGCCGACGCCACGTATCGATCATTGGAACACATTGCTACAAGCACGTGCCATTGAAAATCAATGCTTCGTGATCGCTGTTAATCGTATATCGAGAAAGGTAGAAAACTTCAATGGTCAATCCATGATTATTCAACCATGGGGCGAGGTGCTTTGGGTTGGCGCAGAGGACGAAGAAGTCGCTGTCATTGACGTGGACTTTTCGATTGTCGATGAAGTACGAGGTAGAATTCCAGTTTATGACGATCGCAGACCAGCATTATACAGTGGAGTAGTTGCTAAAAATTAAAATCTGATAGCACGCTCAAAGAACAAAGCAACTTTGAGCGTGCTAATGATATAACATCGCTGATAAAGCATAACCCAGCAGTTAGTTTTTATCCTCAATTAAAGAATTGGCGAGCAACATAAATTCAAGCGTAATCCGATTATGCCCCTTCATGAAATTTTCCCCTAAGAGACTCTCAAGCTTTTTTAAACGATGATAGAGCGTTTGACGGACGATGAACAATTGATTGGCCGTTTGTTGTTTAGAGCCATTCGTTTGTAAGTATACCTGCAGTGTTTCTAACAGTTTACTATTATATTTTCTATCGTATTCAATAACAGGCTGTAAATAATCTTGAATTACTTCCTGTAAATTTACTTGCATCTGTAATTTATAGATGAGGTGATATAAATGTAAATCATCGTAAAAATAAGAAGTTGTTTGTACTTTACTGCAAATATACAATGTTTCTAATGCAGTTTGATAGCTCTTCGGTATTTCCTCTACGTCTGCAACGACTTTGCCAATGGCTATTTGATACCCTTGAACCATTTGTTTTTTATAAAAATCAGTTTTCTGAACGGAAGAAACTAATGTATTTAATAATTCGCGACTCGATTTACTATCCTTCGTATGGAGCAAAATAAAAACGACATAGCTTTTTCTTTCAAATAAAAATGGTATAAATCCATTTTGCTCAAAAAGGTTTCGATAATAGAGCTTACTATAGACAATATCTTCTTGCACCTTAGAGACGGCAGTAGGAGATGCTAAAATAAAGACAGCCCCACTAGAAAGATTATAGTTAGAATGATAGGTTACGATAAATTTATAAATTTCCTCCTTCGATAGTTTTTGATCGATCCAATCCGCTAAAATAGAGGCATCCTCAATGTCCCTTTTCTCCTCAATATAAAAATCCCGCATTAATAGCTGTGCTAACGCAGTGGCTGTACGGTCTAAAATAAGTAATTCAAACTCTGAGAATAAACCATCTTCCCTATAGAGAAATAAATCTGCATAATGCTGATCAAAAATAAAGATCGGTTCATGTTTAAATTTCGATGCCGTTTTTTTCATCGTTAATAGTTGTTGGCGCTTATTGTGTGACATATTTGGAAAAAAGATCGGCTCTCGCCCTTTAATAGAAAAGGTGATTTGTGTCTTTAGTTCATTATACATATTTTGTAAAATTTCTTCTGCAGTTTGCCCTAATAGTGCATTTTTATTTAACGTTTGAGAGTACGATTCTAAAGAGGAAATCATTAAATATTGTTGATTCATAATTTGACTATGTAAATCCTGTGTAATGCGGACAAAAGGAACCGTTTCATGAAAAACGATAATAGGGAAGCTATAACGGTTCGCAAGAGATATTATCGCTTCTGGGATGGTTTGTATGGAAGTGCCGTATTCAATGCACAATGCAGCGCAATTTTTTTGGATTAATGATTCTACAAAAAAGACAAAATCCTCTAGGCAATGCTGAAGGCTAATCCCTGTTGTTAAGACCAATTCATCACCAGCTAGAAAATTATCTACCTGTATAATTTCAATGACGTGGGCCCACTTGACAATTCGTAATAATCCACCCTCACCAGCTACGACCTCTGCACTTTGAAAGTATGTATTTTCTAATACATCTTTCACTTGAAGCTTAAATTGACTCATGTTTATCCTCCTTCCTTTTAACATAGTTCCTTTCTGGTTTTCTTATTGATGTACGATTTTAGCTTAAATAAACAAAAAATATTATATTTTAAGAATGTTTAGTCTATTTTACATTATGTTTAAAACAAAAGTATAGAATTTTACAGTTTGTCTATACCTTCATTTCTATGTAACATGTAAAATTTTTGTAAGCGGCAATCCAATCTAATAAAAAGAGGTGACAGATATGGAGCAACAAACGCATTTACAGAGAGGGTTAAAGAAAAGGCATATGACGATGATCGCTATTGCAGGGGTTATCGGTGCTGGTTTATTTATGGGGAGTGGCTCAGTGATTAATTTGGCCGGCCCTGGAGCAATTTTATCTTATATTTTTGCAGGCTTTATCGTTATTCTTGTCATGCGAATGCTAGGGGAAATGGCAGCTGTCAATCCAACAAGTGGGTCTTTTGCGCATTATGCACATGAAGCAATTGGTCCATGGGCTGGCTTTATGATTGGTTGGTTATATTGGTTTTTCTGGGTCGTTGCCATTGCTTTAGAGGCAACGGCAGCAGCTGCGATTATTCAATATTGGTATGATGGGATTCCTTTATGGCTGCTGAGTCTTGTATTAACTGTAGCACTTACTTTAACAAATGTTCTTTCCGTAAAAGCTTTTGGTGAATTTGAATATTGGTTCTCTCTTATTAAGGTTGCAAGTATTATAGCTTTTCTGGCACTTGGCGCATTTATTATCTTTGGTATCGCACCGAATTTTAATGCAGTAGGTACTGCCAATTTAATCGGGGAAGGCGGCTTTTTACCGAATGGTTTCGGTGCTGTTTTGATGGGGGTAGTCATTGTTATTTTCTCCTTTATGGGCACAGAAATTGTTGCCATTGCGGCAGGGGAATCTGACGAGCCGTTAGCAGCGGTAACAACAGCTACAAATTCAATTACTTGGCGTATTTTGATTTTCTACGTTGGATCGATAACGGTAGTTGTCACATTATTACCTTGGCATTCCTCGGATATATTAACAAGTCCATATGTAGCAGTATTGGATTACATCGGTATTCCTGCAGCTGCGCAAATCATGAATTTTGTCGTTTTAACAGCGGTTTTATCATGCTTGAACTCCGCACTTTACGCAACATCTCGAATGGTATTTTCTTTAGCGGAGAAGGGGGAGGCCCCAAAAGCATTTTTGAAATTAAATAAAAAGGGAGCACCTGTTAATGCCATATTAACAGCGACATTCTTCTCTTATATTGCCGTTATTATGAACTATGTTTCACCAGATAAAGTATTTATGTTTTTACTTAGTTCATGTAGTGCAATCACGCTAATTCTTTACTTAATCATTGCATTTTCACAATTAAGAATGCGACGGAAAATTGAGAAAGAAAATCCCGAGCTATTAAAAGTGAAAATGTGGTTATTCCCATATTTAACGTATTTCACAATATTGGCTACAACAGCATTACTAATCGCGATGTTCTTTATTGAATCAATGCGTTCACAAATTTTATTTACATGTATTGTAGTGGCAGTAGTGATGATTTTCTATGTAGTTACACAAAAGAAAAAGTCGCCTAACCCAGTAGATGAAGCAAGTTCTATTTTCAAAAAGGAAGAATTAGATTTTGAATAATAATAAATGAGGAGTGGGGAAATTATGACAGTTCAGCAAAAAATGAAAACGCTAACACATTTTATCAATGGTGTTGAAACAGCCGGTACAAGTGGTCGTTACTCGGAAGTTTATAATCCAACAACAGGAGAGGTTATTGCACAAGTTCCGTTAGCGACAAGAGATGAGGTGAAGCAGGCTATCCAGCTAGCAAAGTCAGCCTTCCCTGCATGGAAAAAGGCATCGATTGGCAAACGAATCGAGGTTTTACATCGTTTCCGTCAGCTATTAATAGAAAGACAGGATGAGCTGATTGAAGTGATTTGTGAGGAAAGTGGGAAAACGAAGGAAGATGCAAAGGGTGAAATTGTTCGTGGCATTGAATCCGTAGATATGGCAATAAGTGCCCCGCAAATGCTGAAGGGGGAATATTCGGTTAATGTAGGCGGCAATATAAATGCCTTCTCTGCAAAAGCCCCACTTGGAGTTGTTGCAACGATTGCGCCATTTAACTTCCCTGTTATGGTCCCACTTGCGATTACGAGTATGGCAGTTGCGGTAGGAAATGCCGTTATTTTAAAGCCATCTGAGCGCGTGCCAATCTCAGCATTATACTTGAGTAAATTATGGAAAGAGGCAGGACTGCCAGATGGAATTTGGACTGTCGTTAATGGTGATAAAGAGGCGGTCAATGAACTGCTAGAAAATAAAGAGATACAAGCAATTTCATTTGTTGGATCTACACCTGTTGCGGAGTATATTTACCAAACAGGGACGAAGCACAATAAACGTGTCGCTGCATTTGGTGGCGGGAAAAACTTTATGATTGTCATGCCAGATGCAAACCTAGAGCAGACAGCTAATGCCTTTTTAGGTGCAGCATATGGAGCGGCGTCCCAGCGTTGTATGGCCATTTCAGGAGCGATAGTCGTTGGAAAAGATACAGAAAAACGCTTTACAGAAATATTAAAAGAGAAAGTTTTGAAGCTAAAGGTTGGTCCATATACAGACAACGAAGTCGATTTTGGTCCAGTGATTACGCAGCAATCAAAAGATACGATTCTTCGATATATTGACGGTGCTGTTGAAGAGGGTGCAAATCTTGTAACGGACGGTCGAAATCCAGAAATATGCGAAACATCTAAAGGCTTTTACCTTGGCCCGACATTGGTGAATAATGTAACGCCCGATATGACCATTTTTAAAGAGGAGGTTTTTGGTCCTGTACGTATTGTTGTAGGTGTTGAAGCCTTACAAGAAGCTATTGATTTGATTAATGACCACGAACTTGGGAATGGTGTCACGATGTTTACGAGCAGTGGTTCGGCAGCACGTAAATTCCAGGAAGAAATTGAAGTAGGTATGGTAGGTATTAATGTTCCGATTCCAATTCCGGTTGGCTATCACAACTTTGGTGGATGGAAACGATCTAAGTTTGGTGAAGGGCATATGTTTGGACCAGACCAAGCACGATTCTTTACAAAAGCGAAAACGATTTCTGAACGCTGGCCAGATGAGACAGAGGATACGACAAGTTCATTTGCATTCCCAAGTAATAACGATGTGAATAAGTGAAAAAACATAGAGGGGTGTATGGATATGGTTCAAGTAAATCTTAAAAGTGATATTTTAAAGAAAGATGAACAATACGTATGGCATTCAATGAAACCCTACAATCCACAAGCAACATATGTAGTAGAAAAATCAAATGGTGCGAGAATTGTTGATACAGATGGCGTTGAATACATCGATGCAATGGCAGGATTATGGTGTGTAAATGTAGGCTATGGACGCAAGGAATTAGCCGATGTTGCACATGAGCAGATGCTGAAAAATGCATATGCTCCTTTATCACAAGGACATTTACCAGCAGTCGAACTAGCTGAAAAGCTTAATGAAATGCTTGGTGGAGATTATGTTATTTTCTTCTCTAATAGTGGATCAGAGGCTAACGAAACTGCGTTTAAAATTGCGCGTCAGTATCATCAGCAAAAGGGAGAAAGCTCACGCTATAAAATTGTTTCCCGCTACCGTGCCTATCACGGAAATTCCTTTGGTGCATTGGCTGCGACAGGGCAGGCGGAACGAAAATATAAATATGAACCATTATCTCCTGGCTTTGTCCATGTAGCACCACCTGATCAATATCGAGAACACGAAAGTGATACACTAGCCCCAACTGATTTAGCAAGCGTCAAGGCTGTTGATAAGACGATGACATGGGAGCTAAGCGAAACAATAGCTGCAATGATTTTAGAGCCGATTATTACTGGCGGGGGCGTCATCATGCCTCCGGAAAATTATTTAAAGGGCATTGAGGAAGTGTGTAAAAAACATGGAGCATTAATGATTGTAGACGAAGTAATTTGTGGCTTTGGTCGAACAGGTAAGCCATTTGGTTTTATGAACTACGGTGTAAAACCAGATATTATTACAATGGCAAAAGGGATTACAAGCGCCTATTTACCACTATCAGCTACAGCAGTAAAACGCGAAATTTATGAGGCATTCACTGGGTCTGATGCATATGGTTATTTCCGTCATGTCAATACATTTGGCGGATCACCTGTAGCATGTGCGGTCGCATTAAAAAACATTGAGATTCTTCAGCAAGAAGCATTATTTGAAAGATCTAGTGAGGTTGGAGCTGCTACTCTACAAGCACTTCAGCAAGCGTTGGGTAATCACCCGAATGTTGGGGATGTTCGAGGCAAAGGTTTATTAATTGGCATCGAGTTAGTTTCAGATAAAACGTCGAAAGAGCCTTTACCAGTAGATAAAGTAAATGCTGTTATTGCAGCATGTAAGGAGCAAGGGGTCATCATTGGGAAAAATGGGGCAACTGTTGCAGGCTTTAATAACGTATTAACATTATCTCCGCCACTTAATATCGTACAAGAAGATCTTGATACAATAATAAAAGTTGTCATTGATAATATTCATAAAGTGAAGGCATAATTAGTGGGGTTCTATCTAACTCACTTTCGGTACAGATAAATTACTGCCTATAAAAGTAAGCTGTCTCGTAAGTCATAGTAAAAACTTTTGAGACAGCTTTTTGAATGTTTTACAGCATAAGAAAGGCGAGGCGAACTATGAGTATGAACAAAACAACTACTGCTAGAGAAAATAATAATAAAATTCTCTTTTTTAACGTAGTGTTCATATGCACCATCACCTACTCTTTTGTTGTTTTAAACATGTAGCCACTATAAGAATTATGGATAATCATCACAATGCCCATTAACATGAAATTGGATATGAGTGAACTTCCGCCATAGCTTAAAAATGGCAATGTCATACCTGTTACAGGTAAAAGTCCAATTGTCATACCGATATTTTGTGTAATTTGGAAGGCTAATAAACTAGAAATACCTGCTCCCATCAGCGTCATAAATGGGTCCTTTGCTTCTACTGTAATGAGAACGATACGGTAAATAACAAAAAATAAAAGAGTAATAACAAATGCCGCTCCAATGAACCCGACCTCTTCAGCAATATTGGCAAAAATGAAATCTGTATGCTTTTCCACGACATAGACATTATTGTTCATGTATCCCTTCCCAGTAAACTCACCTGTACCAATTGCCGAAAAGCCCTGCCTAGTTTGAAAGGATGAATCTGGATACTCATAAGGCTGTAGCCAACCATAAATTCGTGAAATCTGATGCCCTGATAATTTATTTAAAATTTTATCTGTAAAAAAATCATTGAATTTTACATAAAGAATAACCACAACACTAATAATTGATACAGGAATAGCTGTAAAGATTATAAGTAATTTTCTTTGTATACCCGAAAAGAAAATCATCGGTAGAATCATCGACATATAAAGCATTACCATGCCCGTATCAGGTTGCTTGTAAACAGCAAGTGTCGGTGGAAGAGTGATAACAGCAATTATTAAGAGAAGTCGCATATCCGTTAAAAAGGTAGGGCGCACATATTTCTCTCGATGTGCAACAATGATCTTGCTGACAACAATTAAAAACGCGAACTTTAAAAATTCTGATGGCTGAAATGATCCTAGCACTGGGATTTGATACCAACGCTTCGCCTCATTGATAGTTCGGGCTATACTTTCCGGTGCAATAAATAAGCCAAATGTTAACAAAACCATTGCCCAATAAAACGGCCAGCCAATTTTTTTAAGTTGCTCAATATCAAGCATTGCTACTCCATACATAGTCAAAAATCCGATCAGGTAATAAATAAACTGCTTTATAATAAAAGAGCTTGTATATTGCTCAAACACCGTACTACTGGAATGTACAAAAAGACAACTAATAATACCGAGCAATGATAAGCTAATTACTAAACTTTTATCTAATTTATTGAACTGTAACATTCAAACACCTCCTCTGGTTAGAGACACTATTAATAGACAACGATAGGTAAGTGTGGAAGGTTGCAAGTTAAATAAGTATTACAAAGATTAAAAATCATAAACTAATTTTACTATTGTTGCTTATTTTACATTTAGTTCTATATGAGTACATTTGTAGATTGCAACCATAACGTGAGATTGGTTTCCATTCCGATTAGCGTTTTGTTGCTGTCGCTTCGCTTTCGCACAGATAAAACATTGTAGCTGCCGCTTTGCTTTCGCTACATAAAACATTGTTGCTGACGCTTCGCTTTCGCACAGATAAAACATTGTAGCTGCCGCTTTGCTTTCGCTACAGAAAACACTTGTTGTTGCTGTCGCTTCGCTTTCGCACAGAGCAAAGCTTCCTGGGGGCGTCCGATGAGTCGCTTAGGACCAACATCACGCTCCTCCTGAGAGGAACGTGCGCCTATTATATTAGAAGTAATGGGATTAATTTCATAACTCTTCGTACAATCTTTACAAAAACATAACACTGGCTTTATATCTTCATACTATGATTATTGGTAAGAGTTGGAGAAGGAGCCAAGGATAATGCATTTTTTACGATACATAATGGTGAAAGACAAGCTACTTGTACTGATGATTGTTTGTGTACTATCGAATGTATTGCTAGGTGTTTTTAGCGTTGATTATCTACGGAAAATGTCATGGCATGCAAGTGAAAGTTATACAGAAGGACTTGTACCGATCGGATGGTTAAATGAACTAGAAGAATCACAACGACAATTAGATTATGTAGTGGATTCAGCTGGGGTTTATCAAGAAATGACAGCCATTTTAAAAAATACTGAGCAGCCTTTAGGTCATTTAGAAAGTCTAGTAATCGATAAAAAGATGGATCATCAGATGAAGAAATATAAGACCTTACTAGCACAGCATGTAGAATTGATTGATAGCTATAAGCAATTGGATCAAAATGGGCAACAACAGTTTTATGTTCAGTCTTATTTACCCGTAAGCCAGCAAAGTCATACATTATTAGAAGAAACTCAAAGCTATTTGGTTCAGAGAGCTAAGGAACAGCAACAGGCATACCAGAAAGATGTGCAATTTGGTTATTGGCTATTAGGAGGAGTGTCTTTATTTGTTGTTTTGTTAGTGATCTTTATAGGATTTATAGCAACGAAGGCAGTGAATATACCAACGCGTCAATTGAAATCACTATTAAAGCGTGCAGAGCAGGGTGATTTCACAGCGAGTGCCAGCTATGTGGCGCAGGATGAGCTTGGCGAGGTAGTATTGTCTTACAATCAAATGGTAACAGAGGTGAAAAGACTACTTCATACAGTATCAAATAGTGTACATGAGGTTGAAGAAATGACTGGGAAACTGCAGGAATCCTCTGAACATTCGTCTAACACGACGCTCAAAATTGCAAAGGATGTACAGTCCATTTCAGATTCAACTGCTGCTTCTACAACAAAATTAGCGTCCAATACAGCTTCTCTAGAGGAAGTGCTAAATGGGGTGCAAGTAATTTTAGAAAAAGTGCAGGTTGTAGAAAATTTTGCTCATAAAACTGCACGTGATGCAGAAAGTGGTACGGAAATTGTACAGGCAAACTTAACACAAATACAGGCTATTAAGCATGCAGTCGAAAAATCGAATAAAGCCATTTTTAATCTTGTAGAGAGAGCAGCTACAATCGATCAAATGGTAGAGGTGATTGAAAAAATTACCGCCCAAACAAACCTCCTAGCTTTAAATGCATCCATAGAGGCCGCTAGAGCAGGGGAGCATGGTAAAGGATTTGCGGTTGTGGCCAATGAGGTACGTAAGCTTGCAGAGCAGACAGTTCATTCAACGCAAACGATTACGTCCATTGTACAAAACATTCATTTAGATTCTAACTATGCTGTACAAATGATGGAGGGTGTATTAGTCGCAACTGAAAAAGGTGTTCAAGTAACAGGGGATACGGCAACAAGCTTTGATCAGATTTTAGAAAAAGTACATACAATTAAGCCATATATAATGGAAGTATCTGCAACCGTTCAAGAGATTGCAAATCATACGGAAAAAGTTAGTGAAGATGCGGTAATGTTAACGTCATTTTCTGATACGAATGCAATATCAACTAAACATGTAGCTACTTTAACAGCCGACCAATTAACTGCGCAGCAACAATTCCATGAGTATATTAAAGAGTTACATAAGGTTTCAAAAGTTTTACAAATAGCCGTAAAGCGTTTCTCAATTTAATAAGAACAAAAGGACCTTTCTTTGTATCAAAGAAGGTCCTTTTGTGGATTAGTAGGTGCTAGGATTCCGTTCATCAACAAAATTACTATCGTTACTAAGAAAAAATGTATAAATGTACACTCTGAACGTACATATGTATTTCGTTTGTTTTATTAGCACAATATTTAATAGGGCTCATATACTGATAGTAAAGGATTGTGCGTTCTGTTTCTCAAAATTTAAAATATAATGGTTGTATTTTTAATGTGAACACATTATAATAAAATTCATCAAAAGGGTTATTAAATCAAGGTTTGTTTATATATCATTGTACTTTTAGGAAGTACAATTGTTCATAGGTGGAGGTTTGGAGAAATGAAAAAGATAATGGTTACAGGAGCACTAGGTCAAATAGGTTCTGAGCTTGTAGAAAAACTCAGAAGTATTTATGGAGAGGACAATATATTAGCGACAGATATTCGAAAGCTTGAATATACTAAGGGTCCATTTGAAATATTGGACGTGACGGATGGACAAAGAATGCATGAATTAGCGAAGGATTTTGGTGCAGACACAATGATGCATTTAGCTGCGTTATTATCAGCAACAGCGGAAAAAAATCCGTTACTAGCGTGGAATTTAAATATGGGTGGTTTAATGAATGCGTTAGAGGTTTCACGTGAGTTAAACTTGCAATTTTTCACACCGAGCTCAATAGGCGCGTTCGGCCCATCGACACCGAAGGATAATACGCCACAGGATACATTACAACGTCCAACAACTATGTATGGGGTAAATAAAGTGGCTGGTGAGCTATTATGTGATTATTATTTCGATCGTTTTGGCGTAGATACTCGTGGTGTACGTTTCCCAGGGTTAATTTCATACGTAACGCCTCCAGGAGGTGGTACGACAGACTATGCAGTAGAGATTTTCTACGAGGCGATTAAGCAAGGTAAGTATACATCTTATATTCAAGAAGGCACCTACATGGATATGATGTACATGCCAGATGCATTGCAAGCTATTGTAGATGTAATGGAAGCGGATAGTAGTAAACTAATTCATCGCAATGCCTTTAATATTACTGCAATGAGTTTCGAACCATCTGAAATTGCGGCGGAAATTAAAAAGCATTTGCCACATTTCCGTATGGATTACAATGTAGATCCTGTGCGTCAGACGATAGCAGATAGTTGGCCAAATTCTTTAAATATAGAAGCAGCACAGAAAGAATGGGGCTTTAAAGCACAGTATGACTTAGCCAAAATGACAGTTGATATGCTAGAAAAAAATTAAAAAAATCAAACTACAAACAAAAAGCTTGTTCATAAATAAAAAAATTCCTAAAAGCGGACGAAGAATTTAGTTTTCTTCGTCTTTTTTTATTTTGACGGGCAATCACTTAAAATTGGAATGACACTTGCTAAAAGTATACCGTGTAGATTGAATGTGAAGGCTGGGCGAACCTTGGGATTAGCGTCACAGATGACCAACCTCATGTTGTTGCTGTTACGAACCTAAAACAAGCATAACCCCGTCCTAAATTTAGGGCGGGGTTAAAATATAGTTGTATTACCGTTTGATCAAATCTTTGATATCTCTGAAAACCTTCCATACGTTACA
Organism: Lysinibacillus agricola; assembly: GCF_016638705.1. Taxonomy (GTDB): domain Bacteria; phylum Bacillota; class Bacilli; order Bacillales_A; family Planococcaceae; genus Lysinibacillus; species Lysinibacillus agricola. The sequence goes on from NZ_CP067341.1 coordinate 647,213, forward strand.
CCCAAAATTGCTTACCAATGTGATAAGCAAATCTTGTTGTTTGTCGTACGAACTATAAAAACTTATACCAGGATCGCAGCCTTCAAAGTGGTAATCAAACGTGCCACCTTCTTTTTTATCCAGCCAAATCCCATACCCATAGCACTCTTCTTTCACTTGAGGAGTTAACATTTCTTTTAACATTGCCTTCGATATCAATTGACCCTTCATCAGACTGGCCCAAAACTTTTCAACATCGATTACAGTAGTAAATGCCCCACCTGCTCCTGTTCCTTTTACGTCTACACTGTAAATATTAGTATAAAACTCTTGCATACTGTCATCATATACATACCCGTTTGCACATTGAGCAGGCAATCTGTCCAGCTCATAATACCCCGTATTCAACATACCGCAAGGAATAAAAACATGTTCATTAAGATACACATCAAATGAAGAGCCAGTAATGGCCTCAACAATAAGACCAAGAACAACAAATCCTGTATTATTGTATTGAAATCTATCTCCTGTAGGATACATCATCGGCTTATCTATAAATAATGGAATGATATCCGATGATGTGCGAATTTTATAATTGGGGTAATCTATCCATAGTTCGTCATAATCTTCCATGACAGACTCATCAAAATAATCGGGTATTCCCGATGTATGATTAAGCAACTGCCTGATGGTGATTTGAGGATCAATATTCTTTAAATCAAAATTCAAGATGTCCCCGATACAACTATCAAAAGATAATTGCCTTTGTTCAATCAATTGCAAAATGGCTATGGCAACAAATACTTTTCCTGCTGAGGCTGTTGCAAACTTTGTATCAATCTCATTTGATACTTTATTTGGTAAATCTGCGTATCCAAAGGCTTTACGGTATACATTTTTACCATTTTGAGTGACTGATATGACCCCACTAAAATCTTCGTTTATACATTCATCAAGCCCCATCGTTTCTCTCTCCTTTAAATATACTTACATTGATGTATGCAAGTATCAATTTTACTCATTCTTCCCTCCGACGCTCCCAGCTGGAACGGAAATCAACCCACGTTATGGTGATGAGCCATACAAGTGGATTTTCTAATATATTCTGGTTCATCATCGGAAGGTTAAGATGTCATTTTGAAATATATGCCATGCAAATAAGTTGATTGGAGTGGAGACTGGGCGACTCCTCGGGGATCAGCAATAGAGGAACGAAGGCTAAAACCATCACATCCTGTGATAACGCCTTCGTGACCAACCTCATGTTGGCCCGAGACCCTGCAGCGAAGCGGATGTTTTCTGCGCGAAAGCGTAGTGCAACGAAGCGGCAGCGACAAAAGCGGCTCATCGGACGCCCCCAGGAAGCTTTGCTCTGTGCGAAAGCGAAGCGTCAGCGGCAATGTTTTATCTGTGCGAAAGCGAAGCGACAGCAACAAAGCGCCCAGTCGGAACGGAAATCAACCCCACGTTATGTGAATGAGTTATTTTAGAAAAAGTTAACAATAAAAAGAAAATTATTGGAATATATAGCTTAATTTATAATTTTCTACTATAATCATATTCAAAATATTAATAGTATTCAATTAAATTAGCTGTTAATATTTCACAAAGGTAAAAAAGGGAGTTCACAAGAAGAGGGGATGGATGATTTTTATGATGCAAACGCCGTTAGTATTAACAAGCTTTTTTAAACGAGCAGAAACCTATTTTGCTAGAAAGACTATAGTTTCACGGACAAGCCCACAGAAGATTCACCGTTTAACATATGGGGAGTGGGCGAAAAGGACACGTCGTTTAGCAGATGCGCTAACAAAGCTGGGGATGAAGAGGGGAACAAAGATTGGATCCTTTGCCTGGAATCAGCATCGCCACTTAGAGGCCTATTTTGCGGTACCGTGTTCTGGTGCTATTTTGCACATGGTGAATATTCGTTTATCAGAAGAGCATTTAATTTATATTATTAATCATGCAGAAGATGAAATTTTAATGATTGATGTTGATTTGCTACCAATCATTGAAAACATTGCGCCTGAGCTTAAGACAGTGAAGCATTATATTATTATGACAGATGAGGACACTTTACCGGAAACGACATTACCAAATGCATTATCATATGAGGATTTATTAGCAGCAGCAGATGAAAATTATCAATTTCCGGAGGATTTAGAGGAAGAGGAGCCTGCTGGAATGTGCTATACAAGTGCTACAACAGGAAATCCAAAGGGCGTTGTTTATTCACATCGAGGCCTAGTGTTACACAGTATGATGCTGAGTATGTCTGATTCAATGGGCATTTCAGAGCGTGATGTCGTGATGCCAATTGTACCGATGTTTCATGCAAATGCATGGGGCCTACCTTTTGCAAGTGTCAATGTGGGAGCAACACAGGTACTGCCTGGTCCACAATTTACATCAGCAATCATATTGGATTTAGTGGAGCAGGAGAAGGTCACATTAACAGCTGGAGTGCCGACAATTTGGATTGGAGCATTGCAGGAACAGGAGAAGCGTGAACGAGATATAAGTTCGCTGCGCTCCATTTGTTGCGGCGGCTCTGCTTCACCTACTCGACTTATTCGTACATTTGAAGAGCAATATGGTATTCCATATATAGTTGTCTATGGGATGACTGAAACAACACCGATAGTAGCATTATCAAATTATATGTCTTGGATGGATGAATGGCCAATTGAAAAGCGAATCGAATCGCGAGCTATGCAAGGAATGACGATGGCCGGTATTGAATCAAGTATTATTAATGACAATGGAGAAGTACCGTGGGATGGAGAGACAATGGGTGAGTTACGCTTACGAGGTCCGTGGATTTCACACGAGTACTATCGTGATGAACGCACAAATGATGCCTATCGAGACGGCTGGTTATATACAGGGGACATTGCAGTACGAACAGAGGATGGCTTTATCAAAATAACAGATCGTACAAAGGATTTAATTAAATCTGGTGGGGAGTGGATATCCTCAGTGGATTTAGAAAACACGTTAATGACCCATGATGCTGTTTTGGAAGCAGCGGTTATCGCAATTCCGCATGTCAAGTGGCAAGAACGTCCGCTAGCTTGCGTTGTATTGAAGGAAGGAAAATCAGCAACCGAAGGGGAACTTCTTGCATTTTTAGAAAGCCAATTTGCAAAATGGTGGGTACCAGATGATGTGGTATTTTTAGAGGAGATTCCAAAAACATCAGTTGGAAAATTCCTGAAAGCTAAGCTTCGAGATAATGTGGCAGAAATTTATCCGAAATTAAGTTCATTGGTATAGTCAAAAGAGCGATTTCCACAAAGGGAAGTCGCTCTTTCATTTCGTCATCTATTTAACATTTGGAATACTTGTTCTACGTCTTTGTCTCCGCGGCCAGAGATATTAATAATAATGCTCTCTTCTGAAGATAATGTTGGTGCAAGCTTTAGTGCATGAGCCACTGCGTGCGAGCTTTCAAGTGCAGGAATAATTCCTTCAACTTTTGACAGCACTTGGAATGCTTCAAGCACCTCTTCATTTGTCACCGTTACATATTCTCCACGACCAATTGTTTTTAAATAGCTATGTTCTGGACCAGCTCCAGGATAATCTAGTCCAGCGGCAATCGAATAGGTTGGTAGTGGATTGCCCTCTGCATCTTGCAGTACTAAGCATTTGAAGCCGTGTAATTCACCTGGTGTTCCTTCATTTAATGTTGCTGCCTTATCGGGTTCAATACCGATGAGGCGAACGCTTTCATCTGCAATATACTCTGCAAACGCACCGATCGCATTACTACCGCCACCGACACAAGCAAGTACTGCTGCTGGTAGCTTGCCTTCTTTTTCTAAAATTTGTTCGCGACTTTCACGGCTAATGACTGATTGGAAATGCTTCACCATTGAAGGGAATGGGTGAGGTCCAACAGCAGAACCTAGTAAGTAGAAAGTTGTTTCATAGTTTTCTACTAAATCAGCAAATGCTTCATCCACTGCATCCTTGAGTCGTCCTTGCCCTTTATCAACAGCTACTACCTTCGCACCAAGAAGCTCCATACGGAACACGTTTAATGCTTGACGTTTTGTATCCTCTAAACCCATATAAACTGTGCAATCCATTCCGAACATTGCACAAGCAGTTGCTGTTGCTACACCATGCTGACCAGCACCTGTTTCGGCAATAACACGATTAGCACCCATGCGTTTTGCCAATAAAATTTGCCCAAGAACGTTATTGATTTTATGTGAGCCTGTATGGTTAAGGTCCTCACGTTTTAAATAAATTTTTGCGCCACCTAATTGCTTTGTTAGATTTTCAGCAAAATAAAGTGGAGATTTGCGCCCAACATATTCACGGAAATAATAATCTAGCTCTTTATTAAAGTCTTCATCGTCTTTATATTTTTGGAAGTTTTCATCTAAAGTAGTTAATACATTTTGAAGCTCATCAGGAACAAAGCTACCGCCAAATTCACCAAAATATCCTTTTTTCTCTGCTACTGTACTCATCTTTTCTCGACTCCTCTATCTAATTTTTCCATAAAAAAAGTCACTTCAATCCTTCTGTAAAAAGGACGAGTAACCGTGGTGCCACCTTCATTCGCAAAAATTGCGCGCTCTCGTACTCCGGTAACGGGGAGTGAATTCGGCCTCACATTTGATGAGGCTGCTCCAAAGTCCATTCACAAGTATATACTACTGATTTGCACCAACCATCAGCTCTCTTTAAGTACTACCACTTGCTACTATTCTTTTTCCTAGCATTTATTGAAATGAATTGTAAAGTATTTTCAGAATAGTGTCAAGGTGTGATTGTCCAAAAAAATAAAAGAAGACGAATCAATTAAGACCCGTCTGCTAAATTAAATCTTTGAAGTTTAAGCGTTTATTCAGTGTATACATAATCGGCGCACCGACTGCTAAGACAACAAATTCACCTGCAGCAACAGTTAACCATGTCCAGAAGAATGGTAATTCTAAAGCTAAGTTCAATTCAAAGGCAATAATGAACATTGTGCATGTAAATAACAATGTATTAATGACTAAACGTGCCCAAATATTTTTGACAAATTTACAGATTAGAATGAACAACCCAAGCGTAATCATCGAATGCCCAACACCGAAAACTAAATCGTACATGCCGAGTGGTGAAAATATATTGGAGATAAATACACCAATAATGATCCCAACGGCAAAGCGTGGATTAAACGCAACTAGATGATTAAACATTTCTGATATACGGAACTGCACCTCTGTAAAGCCAAATGATCCGACCAGTAATGTAACAGCAATGTAGAGTGCTGCAATAATGCCACTCGTTGCTAAAAATTTTATTTTCATATTTATTTCTCCTTAGTTTTTTTACGTGGGATGGTTACGAACCACGTGAAGCAAATGCAATCATATCAATGTTCATGCTTATTTGTAAATAGTCATGAGTAAAAAATGTGTAAAAATGATAATGGTAATATTTGAGCTTACTCTCAATACTTTAAATTAGATATATGGATGATGTCCCAATTCAATATTTATAAGAAGAGGAGCTTGTACTACTTACTATGAATGTTTTTGAATCACGTCAAAAAGAACTGTTCTAAGCAGTTCTTTTAACAAGTGAATATTTCATTATTTTTTTAAAACACTAAATGCTTGAGCAAATTTTTGGGCAAAGGTTAATGGAGGCTCTATTGATTGAAAATGGACGTACAAAATAGTTGGGTCCGAATATATCCAATGATTATGAACTGCACTTATAATTAAATTATTTTCTGCAAGTACTTTAACAAATGGCTGTAATTCCTCTTGGAGTACTACAACTTCACCTAAGTTAAGTGCATTTCCATATATATCAAGCGATTCGAATGTTATCCCAGCATGAAGTGCACTACGGCTTGGGCGACCTTGAATCTTCACATGGAGATTTCGACTAAGTTTTACTGAGCATACGCCATGTTCCACAGAAGCTTTTCCGTTGGCAATCTGTGCAAATTTCGTACACATATCTTGAAAGCTTTGCATTATAGACACCTCTACTTTTTTATATTTATAATGAGGATGTCTTGGCGCGAAAAGTAGTACGTAAACATATCACTATCCTGATATAACGGGTTTCTGATTTGAAATTACTCCTCTAAAATATTTTTAATTTCTTCTATTTCCAAAATTAAAACTTCTACTTGTTGCTTGAATTCATCTGTATATTCTAATTCCTCATCCAATTCTTTTGTATACTCTAAGGCATTTAAGGCAAAATCCAAAGCAAATGCAAATAGACTATCACATAGATTAGAAATGATTGAGTCAATATTTCCTGTATTTGCATTTTTGTTTTTTTGTGAATAAGACGGCTGATTTAAATCATCATTATTCATTGTATTCCTCCTTTTTGGGAACAGCACTAACCTCATTTGCATCATATGCATTACATGTAAAAAGGGGGACTAAAATGAACATTTTCTATAGAAAAGTTAAATCACATCTAACCACGTGTGGCTTTTTAATATACCTATATTCCTTACGTAGAAGAACTTAAAACAAGCGTTCCAGAACAAATATAAGAAAATAAGCACGGCTCTTATTGACAAATTAATTAATCAATAATATTGTTTTATTAATTAATTAATTGATTAATTAATTAATAAGTGAAATGTTTGGAGGTCTAACATGTTAAGAGTAGAAAATTTGGTTAAAAGTTATCAAAATGGTCGTGAATTGCTTTATGCATTAGATTCAGTTTCATTGTCAATTGATGATGGGGAATTCGTTGTCATTTTAGGCCCTTCTGGATCCGGTAAATCTACGCTTCTTAATGTAATTTCAGGTCTAGAGCAGCCAGATTCAGGGAGTGTTATTTATGATGACTATGAGATTTGTGGGTTAAATCAGAAAGAACTGACGTTGTTTAGACGTGATAAAACAGCTTTTATCTTTCAAGCATATTATTTACTCCCATTTTTAAATGTAGAATCTAACATTAAAATGGGTGCTGATTTAAAAGGGAACAAAAATATTACTGAAATAATTGATGGTTTAGGACTTCGGGGATTAGAAAAACGTCTTCCTTATGAACTTTCAGGGGGACAACAACAACGAGTGTCTATTGCACGTGCATTAGCGAAAAAACCGGATTTTTTGTTTTGTGATGAACCTACTGGGGCATTAGATGAAGAAACGAGCAAACAAATTTTAACCTATTTGAAGCAGCTTCAAAAACAATTGAAATTTACAATTATTATGGTAACTCACAATGTTAGCATTGCTCAAATCGCAACGAAAGTGATTAAAATGACTAGCGGAAGAATCATAGAAGTAACTAGCAATGCTGATCCAAGAGATGTTAGTGAAATTACATGGTGAGAAAGGGAGTACATTTGATGAGAGTAAAAAAACAGTTTCCACTCGTAATGGTTGTTGCCTGTGCAGTATTTATTTGTACGTTACTGGTTTTCTATCTTCAAAACATAGACTCCATAAAGAAAGTGCAAGAACATCAACATCAGCAGGACTTTACACTTATTCTACAAGGAGGGGAAATAACGGGCCTTTCAAATAAGTATTCATTTACGTATGAACCTGTAACATATAAAGTCATTTATGATGAAAAAAATGTATATCGTATTATGCCAAATACGCGCAACATTGATATTCCAATATACTTGGAAGGCGTTGCTCCAAAAAGAACAACTGAAATTGCAATAGATAAAAATTATTCACTGGAGAATAATATAGCACTTGGAGATACAGTTACTATTAGTAATACAACATATTCAATTAGTGGAGTTTTTACTTTACCTGACGCAATTTCACCACAGGTAGCTACTAATGGAGTTGGCTACAAACCTACTACTCAAGCATTAATACTATGTAGTGAAGAAGTTTACTCAAATTGGGAGGAACAGGAAAAAACGAGTTATTCGGGCCGTTTTTTTGAAAGTGTATCTGAGGAACAGAAACAACTCCTTCTAGAAAAAATGCTTATGGATTCAATTATAAAGTCCGTGGTGAAGAAAGAAGATAATCCACAAATACTTTCTACATTAATCGCAAAAGAAAAAATGTTTAAAATCTGTCTTATTAGCGCCTTAAGTTTCTTCGGTTTAACTGTAATGGTTTTGCTTGTTACTATCATTATCCAAAATATAAATGAAGCAAAATCAAATATGGGTGTTTTAAAAGCGCTAGGCTACTCTAAGCTACAAATTGCTAAAAGATATTTCCTAATTGGACCTTTCTTGTTTATAGGCGCAGTTGTAGGATATGTAGTTTCCTATGCAGTTAGTCCTCTGTTCATTAATAGAATTAATGCTACATTTCTCGTGCCAAATGTTTCACTAAATTTTGATCTTGTACAGTTCATACCGTTTACAACAATCCCCGCGCTGTTTTTCTCTGTAATGGCTTTTGGGATTGCCGTATTTACCTTGCGTAAACCGCCATTAGAAATGATTCATAATGCAGAATCAGTAAAATTAAATTTTCTTGTTAAGCGAATTAGGAAAAACAGATCAACTAACCCTTTCAAAAAAGCGGTCTTTAAAGCAATCGTATTAAATAATATTCTGTTAGTCTTTTTAGCGTTGCTGACAGGATTCATGGCTAGCGCTAATTTACAGATTGCTTTTTCTTTGCAGGCAATGTCTGATAAGGTATCCTCTTTAACACTTAAAGGTTCCGAATATAAAAGTAATGTTCGATTTATTGAGACGAAGGAAATGAAACTTTTAGACTCTGAAACACCTTATTTTTCAGAAGACTGTAAAATAGAATTTCCGAATGGTGATGTATTAAATAACGGCCAATTTATGGCATTGTCTAGTAGTCATTCTCTTTTTAAACTTTATAGTATTCAGAAGCAGGAGACTATAGATATTTCAAAGCAGGAAGGCATTGTCGTGAATGATTGGATGCGCAAGAAATATGATTTGTCGATTGGTGACGCTGCGAAAATACATATAAATAATGTTACGTATCAGTTACCTATAACAGCTTTTGAGCAAGCAGTGTATGGGGAAGTAGTTTACAGTAATATGGATGTTGCAATCAATGCTGGCCTTTTAGAAAAAGAAGAATATAATGGTGTTTTTACTAAAGACAATGTCGAGTTTGACAGCAAGCAGCATATGTTTGTTTCAAAGCTCGAAGACGTATTATATTCAAGCTCTCAGCAAAAAGGAACGTATTTTGCACTATCCTTTTTATTTATCACAATTGGCTTAGCTTTAAGTATTTTAACGATTAGTATTGTAGTGAAAATCATTATTTCATCTAATCGTAAGTACTTATCGATGATGAAAGCATTTGGATATACAAATGCAGAATGTAATCGCATTGTGTTGTCAGGCTTTCGAATAATTGCATACATTGGATTTATAATTGGAACGCTCTATGCCATTGTATTAACTAAGTTTTTATTTGATTTATTGGCTAAAGCATCTACAGTAGCAATACCAATGACACCTGATAGCAAGGGAATAGCACTTTCTCTCGTGATCTTTGCTGTTTCATACGAGGTCATTATGTTACTCTATAAAAAAAGCATGAATGCAGTATCATTACAGGAGGTTATGATGAAATGAATAAACGCCGCGAACAGAAGGAAGTTAGACGAGAGCAAATTCTAAACGCGGGCTTAGATTTGTTTATTAGAAATGGTTATCAAGGGACTACAACTAAAGAGATTGGTGACGCAGTTGGAATTAGCCAAGGATTACTGTTTCATTATTTCGGCTCTAAGGAAGAGGTATACCTTGAACTTTTAAATCGAGCTAAAGCTAGTATGTCTGTAATTGGGATTTCAGAAGGGGAATTTGCACAACCGTTAGAGTATATAAATGTGATCGTTACTTCGATACTGGATTCCTTTAAAACTCATCCATTATCGCCAAAACTATTAATGTTAGTTGCTCAAACGCAAATAGCAAGTAACTTACCAGATACGATCCAACAAGTTGCAAAGGACCTTGCTGCATCTGAGGGATTTGAAAGTCTAGTAAAAGAGGGGCAAGTTAAGGGAGTAATACGAGAGGGTGATTCTAAAGCACTCGCGGGTTGTTTTTATTCAGCAATTCAAGGTGTTGCTCAAACGTATGTATGCTTCCCAGATATCCCGTTACCTCAAAGTAGTTGGTTAGTAGATATTTTGAAAAAGTAAGAGCGAATTATATACTTGTTATGAAGGCAGCCTGACATTTCCAATGGAGAATGTCAGGTTTTTTAATTTTTACATATATTACATATAATTAGATGTCAGAAAAATAACTTCGTGAAATTGTCAAAATTTTTTTTGTTATGTTAGAAAAAGAAATCAATTTGTAAGAACAGCGCAGTTTAGCGGTTTAAAGCGACAAATTGAATGAAAAACTAAAATATTTTGTCAATTGTAAAAGTCAGAACATTCATAATGTTGTTGACGAACCTCGATAATAACGATAATATAGCGATACGTTCACACTTTGTTTGGATGAAGTGTGATAAATATCAGAGATAATAGTCGGGGGGATTATTTGTGAAGAGCAATTTAAAAAAGCTTTCGTTCCTGTTATTTGGGTTAGTTTTAATGCTTGCTGCTTGTGGTAGCGGTGGCTCTAGTTCATCTGATTCGAAAGGGAACGAAAAGAATAATGTAAGCGAGAGCGGCAATGAAGATGGCAAAACATATAAAATCGGGATTACTCAAATAGTTGAGCATCCATCTTTAAATGCTGCAACGGAAGGTTTCAAAAAAGCAATTGAAGAATCTGGCTTAAAAGTTGAATACGATCCACAAATAGCGCAAGGGGATAACAGTCTTAACACGACGATTGCAAACAATCTAGTAAGTGCGAACGTAGATTTAATATTTGCAAACTCTACGCCGTCCGCACAAGCGGCAGCAACAGCAACTAGTGATATTCCAATTATCTTTACTTCTGTAACAGATGCTGTTGACGCACAGTTAATTGAATCTATGGAGAAGCCAGGGAAAAATGTAACGGGTACGATCGATTTACATCCTGATACTATTTCGAACACAGTGTCATTCTTAAAGGAATTAGGTGCGAAAAAAGTAGGTATGGTGTACAACGCTGGTGAGCAAAACTCAGTAGCACAAGTAAAAGAAGTGAAAAAAGTTATGGGCGAGCAAGGCCTAACTGTGGTTGAGGCATCTGCTGCAACTTCTGCGGAGGTAAAACAAGCTGCTGAATCATTAATTGGTAAAGCAGATGCATTCTATATCATTACTGATAATACAGTAGTTTCTGCTCTAGAATCTGTGATTGATGTAGCGAATGCCAATAAATTACCACTTATTGTAGGGGAGCTTGACTCTGTGGCACGTGGTGGCTTAGCGGCATATGGTTTTGAATATTTCGATATCGGTTATGAAGCTGGTCAAATGGCTGTAAAGATTCTAAAAGGTGAAGCAACACCTGCCGATACACCAGCGCAATACCCACAAAACTTAAAACTATTAATAAATAAAAAAGTAGCAGATGATTTAGGAATCGACATTAAAGATTCTTGGGGTGCAGAGCTTTTAGAAAAGTAATGGCCTGAAGTCATCTTATGAAGCAAAGCGGGGGAGAACTAAAGCTGCCCCCGCTTTATCTTATTTTAAAGCGGTTTTGGGTCGATGGGAAATTCATGTGAATTCCTATTAAATTTGGCTCATTATCATAACGTAAGGTTGATTTCCGTTCAGACTGGGCGCTTTGTCGCTGACGCTTCGCTTTCGCGCAGATAAAACATTTGTAGCTGCCGCTTTGTTTTCGCTACAGAAAACATTTGCCGCTGACGCTTCGCTTTCGCGCAGATAAAACATTTGTAGCTGCCGCTTTGCTTTCGCTACAGAAAACATTTGTTGTTGCTGTCGCTACGCTTTCGCACAGATAAAACATTGTTGTTGCTGTCGCTACGCTTTCGCACAGATAAAACATTTGCTGTCGCTACGTTAGTACGACGCTTTCGCACAGAAAACATTCGCTTGCGCTCCAGGGGTCTCATCTGTGACACTGATCCCCAAGGAGTCGCCCAGTCTCCACTCCAATCAACTTATATACTTTTTTATAAATATCTTCTCAATTTTTGGGTGATGGGCCATTAATTTAACAAATGGATTTAGTAATGCTTTCCACAGGCGAGAACTGAGCTTCCTTTTGGCAATGCGGATGTTGGGCAAGAAGTTATCGCAGGCCGTCGTGCTAAAACCTTAAAAATAATATTATGTACGTCTTTCAAAGGGATTTATTAGTTTTGAGCTCCATTAAGGGAATGGAGCTCAAGTAAGAATTTTTAATAAAAATGAGCTTAAGAAATTATTAGGAGATGATTCAACTATGTTTTTAGCAATATTTGGCGCAATGGAGCAAGGAATCATCTATGCAATTATGGCGCTTGGTGTGTATTTAACATTCCGCGTGTTAGATTTTCCGGATTTAACGGTTGATGGAAGCTTTGTAACAGGGGCGGCTACGTCAGCAACGATGATTCTGCTTGGCTACCACCCAATCTTAGCGACTTTAGTGGCAATTGTTGCTGGATTTATTGCTGGATGTATGACAGGAATTCTTCACACAAAAGGGAAAATTAATCCACTATTATCGGGGATTTTAATGATGATTGCTTTGTATTCTATTAACTTACGTATCATGGGGTTAACTGCAGAAAATACGATAGGTCGTCCAAATATTCCACTATTGAATTCAGAGACTTTATTTTCAAAGTTTCAAGCATTTTGGAGTGATTTAGGTATCGATGCTGCATTAAATAACCTATTAAAAGGCATCGGCGTTCAGCAACTACCATCAACATGGAGTACATTGATTGTAGTGTTAATCATCACGATTTTAATTAAATTCATTGCAGACTGGTTCTTAAAAACAGAGGTCGGACTGGCTATTCGAGCAACTGGTGATAATAAGCGTATGATTCGTAGCTTCTCAGCAAATACAGATACACTGATTATTCTAGGGCTAGGACTTTCTAACGCCCTTGTCGCATTTTCTGGAGCTTTAATCGCACAATATTCGAAGTTCTCAGATGTAAGTATGGGGATTGGGATGATTGTTATTGGACTTGCATCTGTTATTATCGGTGAAGCCATCTTCGGTACAAAAACCATTATGCGCACAACTTTAGCTGTCATTACGGGAGCGATCATTTACCGCATTATTTTAGCATTAGCATTACGTGTAGATTTCCTCGATTCAGGAGATATGAAATTAATAACAGCTATCATTGTAATTTTAGCGTTGATTTTACCTCAATTTATCAATAAAAGTAAGGAGCGCAAACGTAAGGTGAAGCGCGCAGCAGAGCGTGCACAAGTAAAAACCGTAGAGCAGGGAGGGAAAGGCCTTGCTTAAATTAAACGGCATTAACAAAATTTTTAATGAAGGTACGCCCGATGAAAAAATAGCACTTGCAGAAATTAATTTGCACTTAAAGTCAGGTGATTTTGTCACAATTATCGGCAGTAATGGTGCTGGTAAATCAACAATGATGAATATGATTTCTGGCGCATTAACACCTGACTTCGGCACAGTTTCAATCGATGGGAATGAGGTTACTACTTTACCAGAATATAAGCGCTCTCACTACATCGGTCGCGTGTTTCAGGATCCAATGGCTGGTACAGCACCAACAATGACAATTGAAGAAAATTTAGCATTAGCTTACTCACGTAATAAGAGTAGAGGCATGCGTTTCGGTGTTGATAAAAAGCGTCGAGAATTTTTTAAAGAATCGTTAGAGATGTTGGGCTTAAATCTGGAGAATCGTCTATCTGCGAAGGTTGGCTTACTTTCAGGTGGAGAACGTCAAGCATTGTCACTTTTAATGGCAACGTTCACGAAGCCATCGATTTTATTGCTTGATGAGCATACTGCGGCACTCGATCCATCACGTGCGGAGTTGATCACACGTATTACGAAATATTTAGTTGAGAAAGACAGCTTAACAACATTAATGGTCACGCACAATATGCAACAAGCATTAGACTTAGGAAATCGACTGATTATGATGGATAAAGGTCAAGTCATTTTAGAGGTTGGCGAGGATCGCAAACACGAGTTAACCATCCCAGATTTAATGGCAGAGTTCGAACGTATCCGCGGTGAGAAAATGAACTCAGACCGTGCGTTACTAGGATAATAAATGATAAAACGCTCATACATAGGTATGGGCGTTTTTTTCGCTGGATGTCGATATTTTTTAAAAGTTAGGTGATAAACTAACAAAGTTGGGTGATAAATCGATAAAGTTGGTCGATAAACAATCAGAAATTTTCGATAAATAGGCAATGCGTTTCGATAAATTGCATTATAATCTAGCTAAAGGAGGTGAAAATATGTTACTCAAAAAGCGCAAAGTTTCATCGAAGCAACTCATATTAGAAATGATTGAAAGGAGGTTACCGAAATCTCACCCAAAGTCTACTTACTATCAAGAAATGCTAAATAGAACAAGAGCAGGCTATGCAGGTGAGCAACGAGTAGATCAGGAATGGCAGGAAATCTATTTGGAGCAAGCGCATTATTTATTGCATGATGTCCAGCTTAAAGCTGAAGGTGGAGCAATACATCAAATAGATACATTATATATGTCGCGAAATTTTGTATTAATAGTGGAAATTAAAAATATCGTTGGTCGTGTAGAATATATGGAAGATAACCATCAATTTATTCGAATTACGTCTGATGGCAGAGTAGATGGCTTTAGAAATCCATTTGATCAAGTGAAGCGGCATGCTAGGTTTTTGCGCCAGATTTTTCAAAAGGTGAGCTACCATATACCTATTGTTTATATGATCGTCTCTGCAAATCCGAACATGATTATGACGCCAAGCTTGTCTGCGCAACCGATTATTCATGTGAGTGGGTTGGCAGAAAGGATGGAGCAGCTGTTCAAGCAGTATCAACAAGTCTGTCTAAGTGAAAAAGATTTGAGAGAATTATCAGCGCATATTTTAAAGATGCACAAATCAATTCAATGGACCCTAGATATTAAAGTGGATGAATTGAAGAAAGGTGCACTATGCTCGCATTGTCATTTTGACTATGTCCTACGTTACACCCATGGGAAATGGCGTTGTAGTAATTGCCAATCGATTGATAATCAATCAATGCTAATCGCATTACATGATTTTCGATTAATGATGAGCAACAATATTACAAATGCCCAATTTCGCAATTTTTTTGATATTGACTCAGAAAAGGCGGTTTATTATTTATTGAAAAAGTTAAAATTTGAAACGATAGGTGAAAATAAAAACAGGAAATATGTAATTCCTGCCAATTTGTTAGAGTAAATGTAAGCGGCGCAAACTATCGGTGCGGTCAGATAGTGACGCTTGTAAGGTAGATGTCGATATTTTTAAAAAGTTGGTCGATAAAACGCTGAAAAGTCTCGATAAACAAGAGAAAAGTTTCGATAAACTTCAAAAAAGTTTCGATAAACTTCAAAAAAGTTTCGATAAACCTCAAAAAAGTCTCGATAAACCTCTCAGCCCCACAAAAAAAGCCACACTTACATAGCAAGTGTGACTCTTTATTTTAGACTAGTAAGCCAAATAGTTGAATGTCGTTGTTTACCTCTTTATATTTGAAGCCGAATTCATTCATGCGTGCTAGTAATCCTTCGTAGTCTTCACGATTGCCAAGCTCGATACCGACTAGGGCAGGACCACTTTCTTTGTTGTTTTTCTTTGTATATTCGAAAGTCGTTATATCATCATTTGGTCCTAGAACGCTTGTGAGGAATTGGCGAAGAGCACCTGCACGCTGTGGGAAGCTTACGATGAAGTAGTATAGTAAGCCTTCGTGAATTAAAGATTTTTCTTTAATCTCCTGCATACGTCCAATGTCATTATTACCACCACTAATGATGATAACGACAGATTTTCCTTTTATTTCTTCTTTATAATAATCGAGTGCCGCTACAGATAATGCTCCGGCAGGCTCTGCGATAATGGCGTGTTTATTATAAAGATCTAAAATCGTTGTACATACTTTTCCTTCTGGTACTAGTACAATGTCGTCTAAATAGCGGCGACAAACATTGTACGTGTGATTACCGACACATTTTACTGCAGCACCATCTACGAACTTGTCAATCCAATCAAGTGCCACTGCGCCGCCTTCTGCAAATGCAGCCTTCATGCTACCTGCCCCAGCAGGCTCTGCACCGATAATTTTACTATTGGGGGAAAGGTTTTTCACGTAGGCAGAAACACCTGACATTAAGCCACCGCCACCGATACTACCAAATACGTAGTCGATTGGTTCCTCCATGTCATTCATAATTTCAACGGCAACCGTTCCTTGACCAGCGATGACATCAAAATCATCAAATGGATGGATAAAGATTTTATCGTGTTCTTCACAGTAAGCTAATGCACTTTCCGCAGAATCATCAAAGGTATCACCCGCTAAAATAATTTCCACATAATCACGACCAAACATACGCACTTGATCAATTTTTTGCTTAGGGGTTGTTTGAGGCATAAAAATGCTTGCTTGAATTTTCAGTTGTGCACAGGCGTAAGCAACACCTTGGGCATGGTTGCCTGCACTTGCACAAACAACGCCAGCTTTGCGAGCCTCTTCTTCAATTTTTTTAATCTTATAGTAGGCACCACGAAGTTTAAATGAGCGTACATGCTGTAAATCTTCGCGTTTAAAATAAATATTAGCTCCGTATTTCTCGGATAAATAGTCATTTTTTTGTAGCGGCGTGTGCACCACTACGTCTTTTAAGAAATGATGAGCAATTAAGACATTTTCTACTTGCACAGTTCTAGTGTCAGCAACTTCCATAGTATTCATCCTCCGTTATACGTAAAACATTTATCTATGATAGCATATTTTATTAGCTTTTTGTTATTAATTTTTAGTAAATTCTAAATTTTCGGTGTCTATTTCAATTTCTTTCAGCGGGTGTCCAAACACCCGCTGAAAGAAGTTAAAGCCTCTGGCGGATGTCACGGAATCGGAAAAAGGAGTTCACAGAGGATGTTAGCCTAAAATCATCGCATCCATGCGATAACGGCTAACTGACCTGCATCGGTAAAAACGCCACGTCCTGTGGCATTACCGACATCGTGTCGGCCTTCGTGCAGGCCTAAGCACAAAGTCGATTCTGGACGCAATTATGCCGAGGCATAATTGATCTAGGTACCTACATAACGGAGAATAATTAAATTTTTTCGAGAATTTTTTGTAGAAATAAAGGATACGTTCATTTCCTCATAACGAAAATGGTCAAGCATATACTAGAATACCTTAGGACAAGTAGGAGGGTATGTAATTGGAAATCATTCAAGGAATTCTATCTACATACATTCAATTTTTCGATTGGGAAATGTGGAAAGAAATTTTAACTGACCCTGTATCTTGGGGGTTAATATCAACACTAGTTATAATAGAAGGTTTACTGTCGGCAGATAACGCACTTGTATTAGCAGTGCTAGTGAAGCATTTGCCAAACAAGCAACGCAAACGAGCGTTAATGTACGGTATGTTTGGTGCCTATTTTTTCAGGTTCTTGTTTATTGGTATAGGTGTTTATTTGGTAGAGTTTTGGTATATTAAATTGCTAGGAGCTTTGTATTTAGGTTGGCTATGTGTCGCCCATTTCTTACAAATTGGGGAAGAGGATAGCGCCAAGGAAATGAAAAAAACAGGGCTGATGGTTCGTCTTTTTGGCACGTTTTGGGCGACTGTTATTTCGGTAGAACTGATGGATATTGCCTTTTCAATTGACGCGATTTTTGCCGCTTTTGCGATATCCAATCAAATTTGGATATTACTCATCGGGGGGATGCTAGGTATTTTAATGATGAGAACCATTGCAGGCTTATTTTTAATCATTATTGAAAAAATACCAGAACTAGAGGCAACAGCATTTATTATTATTGGTATTATTGCGCTGAAAATGCTAGCTAGCGTCATCGGTGTTCACGTTCCACACTATATGTTTTTTATCGTGTTAATTATTGTATTTGCTATAACTTTTTTTGTTCATATTTTAAAAAAATTAAGGGTCGCTTAATATAAAAACGGTTCTGTTCTCATTTAAGAAAGAGAACAGAACCGTTTTGTTCTAGTTAAGGAAACTATAGATTTTTTCCCTGTGGATAACCTAGTGCATAGTCGGCGTCTAGGCTAAAGCGCTACATCCTCGAGGTCGCTTCGATCCCTCGGGCAAAAGTGGTAGAGCGTTTACTTTTGCTTCGGGCTCTCTAGCGCTTGTCGGATGTAAACGAGCGCTTTAGCGCATTTGTTCTTATTTTACATATTGATCAGGATTCACAATATAGAACTTTTCAATATTTAGCCAGCTTTCACTCATTGGCTCACCGTCATCGATGCGTTTTTCAGTTTCTTGCATCATCCAAGCAGTTTGAGATGCATGTGCTTGTAATGCTTTAATTTTATCCGTCTTCATTTCACTAATATCGATGACAACATGTGGCTCCCCATTTTTTTCAATTGTATCATTTGCAAAGGCACATCCAAACACTTGTGGACGTGCAGCTTTTGGCATACGACGAACAGCTTCTACTACTGCACGTGCTGTTGCCTCATGGTCTGGATGCACTGCAAAGCCAGGTAAGAATGTAATAATAAGAGAAGGCATTAATTCCTCTATTAAACCTTCAACTAGCTTTACCATTTTTTCATCGTTTTCAAATTCAATCGTTTTATCACGGAAGCCAAGCATACGTAAATCTTGTATTCCCATTGCCTCTGCTGCTGCAATAAGCTCCTTGCGTCGAATTTCTGGCAAGGATTCACGTGTCGCAAAAGGTGGATTTCCTAAATTACGCCCCATTTCGCCTAAAGTTAAACAGGCATATGTAACAGGAGTATTCATTTTTTTTGTATAATAGGCAATTGTTCCAGCAACTGAAAAAGCCTCATCATCTGGGTGAGGGTAAACAATTAAAATATGACGTTGTGGTTGTAAATTCAAATAGTCGTCCCCCTTAGTAAGTAAACGGCGTTTCACTAATTTCAAGTGCAATCGCCAATTTACCTGAGTAGTCTAGTCCAGCCATTAATAAACGGCCTAAATCATCTAATTCAAAATGTGTGATGCCTTGAGCATAAACCCAGCCATGTGCCATTTTTAATCCGACACGATGGGGTGAATCATCTACCACTTTAGCAAGTTCATAGTTGATTTTAGCATTGCGAATAAAAGCACCTGCATTAAAAAATTTCTCATCAAAGTGTGCTGCATATGAACCGTTCGTTGTCTCAAGATGAATATAAACGTCTTTGTTGGCGAAAGAATTCAATAATTCCTGCAACGTCTTTACTTGTACTTCTTGCATCTTAACACTCCTCTCGATTATTTCTCCTTTAAGTATAGTAAAAAAAATTCACAAAGGGAAATTGAAAGGCTTTTGTTGCCAACATAATAATAAATACTGTTAGTAAAATACAGAAAATTCTTTATTTTAAAATAATTATTATTCACTATTTATCTAGGGTTAATTACTTGAAAAAACTATTCTAATGTATCAATATAGGACACGTGAAACAGATTAATATAAATTGTGTCGTTATAATTTGTATGCGGTTTCATAAATAGAATATGGGGAGATTGATACTATGATTTATGCAAATCCTAATACTCCGGGAGCAGTAGTAAATTTCAAAGAAAAATATGATAACTTTATCGGTGGCGAATGGATTCCTCCAGTAAAAGGTCAATACTTTGAAAATAAAACACCTGTAACAGGTCAAGTTTTCACAAAAGCAGCTCGTTCAACAGCTGAAGATATTGAGCTTGCTCTTGATGCAGCACACGCAGCAAAAGATGCATGGGGTAAAACAAGCGCAACTGAGCGTGCATCTATTTTAAATAAAATCGCAGATCGCATTGAAGAAAACTTAGAAATGATTGCTGTTGCAGAAACATGGGATAATGGTAAAGCAGTTCGCGAAACGTTAAACGCAGATATTCCTTTAGCAATTGATCACTTCCGTTATTTTGCAGGTGTCATCCGTGCACAAGAAGGGCGTACAACACAATTAGATAACGACACTGTTGCATACCACTTCCAAGAGCCACTAGGTGTAGTTGGTCAAATCATACCTTGGAACTTTCCAATCTTAATGGCAGCTTGGAAAATCGCTCCTGCACTTGCAGCAGGTAACTGTATCGTGATGAAACCAGCTGAACAAACGCCAGTTTCATTATTAGTGTTAATTGAAACAATTCAAGACATCCTACCAAAAGGCGTACTTAACATTGTAAACGGCTTCGGTGTTGAAGTTGGTAAACCACTTGCAACGAACAAACGAATTGCAAAAGTTGCTTTTACTGGTTCAACAGCTGTTGGTCGCCAAATTATGCAATATGCAACTGAAAATATTATTCCTGTAACGTTAGAGCTAGGTGGTAAATCACCAAACGTATTCTTTGAGGACGTAATGGCTTCAGATGATGAATATTTAGATAAAGCAATTGAGGGCTTTGTGATGTTCGCATTAAACTCAGGCGAAATTTGTACTTGTCCTTCACGTGCACTTGTTCAAGAATCCATTTACGATAAATTCATTGAACGTGCATTAGAACGCGTAAAAGCTATTAAAATTGGTAATCCATTAGATACAGAAGTCATGATGGGTGCTCAAGCTTCAAATGAACAAAAGCAAAAAATTCTTTCTTACTTACAATTGGGTAAAGAAGAGGGTGCTGAGTGCTTAATAGGTGGAGAAGAAAATATTCTTGAAGGCGACCTTGCTGGAGGTAACTACATTCAACCAACAGTTTTCAAAGGTCATAACAAAATGCGAATCTTCCAAGAAGAAATCTTTGGCCCAGTGCTTGGCGTAACTACATTCAAAGATTTCGATGAAGCAATGGAAATTGCAAATGATACAGAATATGGTTTAGGTGCTGGTGTTTGGTCACGTTCTGGTGACATTGCTTACCGTGCAGGTCGAGCTATTCAAGCTGGTCGTGTGTGGACAAACACTTATCATCAATATCCAGCGGGTGCTGCATTTGGTGGATTCAAACTTTCTGGTATCGGTCGTGAAAACCATGCAATGATGTTAGATCACTACCAACAAACTAAATGTCTTTTAGTGAGCTACAAAAAAGAAGCACAAGGATTTTTCTAATACCAAAGGATGAATAACAACATGGTAGAACGAGTGATTGCAACAAAAGAGGCTTTAAATTTGATAGAGCTAATTAAGAGTCGACATGGCGCTATCATGTTTTATCAATCTGGGGGTTGCTGTGATGGCTCTGCACCGATGTGTTATGTAGAAGGAGATTTTAAAATTGGTGAAAACGATATCTATCTTGGTACAATAGGTGACGTTCCTTTTTACATTCATAGAGCGCAATATGAATATTTTAAGCATACTCAATTGATTATTCATGCGATTGAGGGCAGAGGTGCAAGTTTTTCTTTAGATAGTGTTGAAGATATGCATTTCATTACGAACTCTAGAGTATTCACAACAGAAGAGTATGAAGAAGTAATAAAGCTCTTTTAATTTCTTTCAGCAGATGTTTTATGTAGCGAAAGCAAAGCGTCAGCTACAAATGTTTTATGTAGCGAAAGCAAAGCGTCAGCTACAGATGTTTTATGTAACGTAAGTGAAACGGCAGTTACAAATGTTTTTTGTACCGAAAACGTAGCGACAGGTACAGAAGTCTCCCATCTCTATAGGTAGTGAGATGAATGTAAGTGGAAATTACTTTTTCAGTGGATGTCCAAACACCTAGTGAAATAGATGAACTCAGTCTAAGAACGCCACGTCCTGTCGCATTACCGAAATGACAGACTCATGCAGGCCTAAGCACAAAGTCGAATCCGGACGTTAATTATGCCGAGGCATAATTGATTGCATCTTTTAATCTATGGAGATGTATCAAGCAATATTCTTGAAAATATTATTGAAATATATCAATATAATGAATGTGAAAGCAAATTTGTACAAAGTGTGTCATTTTGTTTTGTATACGGTTTCACAAATGAAAAGATACTGACCATGATTTCTTCCTTAACTGACGGATAGGCAGCTCAAAATGTTGAAGGGAAACTAGGTAATAACGAATTCTATCTTGGTACAATAGATGACGTTCCTTCAACATTGATATGTATAGCTGTAATAAGGGAAGAAAACAGAAAGCTCATTATCATAGTATAGTAAAAAAGCCGCGATTCTCTTTTATGACGGAGAATCGCGGCTTTTTATAATTAGTGGTTTTTGGGGGTATGTATGTTAATATCGGTTGAGTTTTCGTTCAATGGAATCTAGACGATTGTTGAGATGTGATAGATGCTTATGCATTTGTCTAAATTGTACACTTTGATTTTGCGCGTCGGATGTTCTTGCTTGTTCATTTGCCTCTTCTTCCTGCAATGCTAAAATGGTGGAGAGGGTTGCTAGTGAATACCCTATTGTCAAAACCATTGAAGAAATTAATTCTACTTTGGTAGAGGTTATACTTCCACCTTGGATACCTATGTCTTCTCCTAGGAGACCTGCTTCTTCACCACCTAGGAAACTTGCTTGTGTATTTGTATTTGGGTCTTGTTGTTGTCTACGTCTTGCCATTCTTCTCCCTCCCATATACAGCTAATATATGGTATATGAAGTAGTAGCGTATCTTGTCCAGAGAATTAATAAAAAACCACAGTCGGAATAAAAATTCTTAATTTTCAAATAATTTATTTGATTTTTATGGAAAAATAGAGCAATATAGTAGAAATAAACAGTTGTTTTTAGGGGGAATAGATGTGAACAAGGACTTTAAATATTGTAAAGATTCTAGAGTTATGCGTACAAGTCGAGTTTTTCCGAATGATATTAACAATCATAATACACTGTTTGGCGGCCGACTAATGAGTGACATCGATCAAGTAGCTTCAATTTCAGCTGCTAAGCATAGTCGTAGAGATTGTGTGACAGCCTCAACGGATTCCGTAGACTTCCTACATCCAATACGCCCGACTGATTCTGTATATTTCGAATCTTATGTAACGTGGACTGGGATATCTTCAATGGAGGTTTTCGTGAAGGTCATTTCTGAGAATTTGAAAACGGGAGAACGGAAGGTAGCGGCAACAGCATTATTAACCTTTGTTGCATTAGATGAAAATAATAAACCAGCCCCAGTTCCATCTGTCATTCCAGAAACAGTAGAAGAGACAAAACTCCATGAAACAGCATCTGAACGAGCAAAGGCGCGTGCAGAGCGTAAAAAGGAAAGTAAGGCATTGGCTCAATTCATTTCGATGAACGATCCATGGGATTATCGGCTCGAAATGATGGAGAACTACTATATGTAAAAGAGGCATCTGAAATTAATCAGATGCCTTCTCTTTATCAATTATGCCTCGGCATAATTGCGTGACATCCGCGGAGGCTTTAACTTCTTTCAGCAGGTGTTTGGAAACTTGCTTAAAAGTAACTTAAACCCGCATTCATCTCACCACCTTTAGAGATGGGAGACTTCTGTAGCTGACGCTTTGCTTTCGTTACAAAAGACATTTGCTGAAAGAAGTTAAATTTCTGTTACGGTTACTTGTGGTGCGCCAAAACGAGATTTTGCACCGTGCATAACTGGTCCTACATAGTCATTTAATGCCCAACCGTGAGCGATTGCAGCAGATACGAATTCTTTTGCTTCAATAACAGCTTCTTTCACTGAAAGACCATTTGCAAGGTTTGCTGTCACCGAAGCAGCAAATGTACAGCCAGCCCCATGATTATAAGTAGAAGCGACTTTTTCAGATTCTAATAAATAGAATTTTCACCATCGAAGAATAAGTCACTTGCATTTTCAGTAGCTAACGCTTTTCCACCTTTAATCACAACAGCTTTAGCACCTAGCTCATGAATTTTACGAGCTGCTATTTTCATCTCTTCGATTGTCTTTGGTGTTCCAGTTCCAGCTAATTGTCCAGCCTCAAATAGATTTGGTGTTGTTACTGCTGCTAATGGTAAAAGATGTTGAATCATCGCATCTGTGTTACCGGGGTTCAATACTTCATCTTCTCCCTTACATACCATTACAGGATCGATGACAACATTTGTAGTGCCAGACTTTGCGATAGCGTCACCAGCGATAGAAATGATTTCTTCAGTTGACAGCATGCCAGTTTTTATTGCGTCAATGCCTGTTGAAAGAGCAGTATCGATTTGTTTTTGTAAAAGCTCTGTTGGTAATGATGTTACGTTATGTGTCCAGCCGTTTGGATCCATTGTTACGACAACCGTTAATGCCACCATGCCATATGTTCCGTGTTCTTGAAAAGTTTTAAGATCGGCTTGCATACCTGCGCCGCCTGATGTGTCTGAACCAGCAATTGTTAAAGTTTTTTTAAGAGCCATGTGATAGATCTCCTTTGTAGATGAAGTTTTAAAATTACCATCTAGTATAGTCCTATTCTGATTCTATAAAAATAGTCACAATACGATATTTTTATAATGTCAGTCTTAACTAATGCTTGAATTCAACATTATTTTTTTGTACCGTTATAGGAGAAGAAAGGGGCTTATATTACGATGAAACAAGTATTCCCGAATGATTGGCAAGCAGTACTTGCAGAAGAAATAGAAAAACCATACTATAAAAAGCTACGTCAATTTGTAGCACTTGAATATTCAACACAAACAATTTATCCACCAATGAATGACATAATGAATGCATTTTATACGACAGCTTATCAGGATGTAAATGTCGTAATTTTAGGTCAGGACCCTTATCATGGACCAAACCAAGCACATGGATTAAGTTTTTCGGTCATGCCAGGAATCCCAAATCCACCAAGCTTGCGAAATATGCTACAAGAGTTACAGGATGATCTTGGCTGTCCAATCCCTCAAAACGGAACATTAACAAAATGGGCGCAACAGGGTGTAATGCTATTGAACACTGTATTAACGGTTCGAGCAGGCCAGGCGCATTCTCATAAAGAACAAGGATGGGAGCAATTTACGGATGCTGTAATTGATAAATTAGCATCACGGGACAAACCAATTATATTTGTGCTTTGGGGTAAACCAGCACAGCGAAAAAAACAATTAATTCGTAAATACGCAACGCCACATTTCATTTTAGAAGCACCTCATCCAAGTCCTCTTAGTGCCTATCGAGGTTTTTTTGGTAGTAAACCATATTCGAAGATCAATGCACAGCTAATGGAATGGGGAGAGCAGCCAATTGATTGGTGCCTAGCTTAGAGATTGGCACAAATCGTTTTCTTTATGCACTCATCGTTTCGTGTTACAGTTAATAATAGAAGAAAGTGAGGGGCAACGATGAAGGTAAATTGTTTCAACTGTCAATATTTTAAAGTAACATGGGACCCACAAACTCCACGGGCCTGTGTAGCGTATGGCTTTAAAACAAAGCAAATACCATCCGTTGTCGTTAAACAATCCTCTGGCACGGAATGTCTAAAATTTGTGCCAAAAGCAGAAAGTGGGAGAGCGTAATGATTCCTTATCAAGCCGTTATTCAACAACTTGAAAAACAATTATCTGGTGTCAAAAATGCTGGAAACGAACCGCAAATTCGTGAAGCCTTAACAGCAATTCGAGCATTATGTGATGTGGTATTAGACTCACCTGACGGCATTGCTAAAACGCAGTCAAAACATTTGCCACAAATGCTGGTATCAGAGCCGAAGCAATCAAGTTTATATACTGCAAAAATTGAAGAAGAAGACGGGGCAAATGGTGATTCAATTTTTGACTTTTAACCAAAGGTAGGAAAAATGACATGAAAAAATTTATCGTGACAGGTGCACTCCACGGTTTTTTAGCAGTGGCATTCGGTGCATTCGGTGCACATGCTTTAAAAGAAATTCTAGACGATTATGGTCAGGGGATTTGGGAAACAGCAGTTCAGTACCAAATGTTTCATGCCACTGGTTTACTTATAATTGGCTTATTGATGAGCTCTAAACTACTAGGTGAGGTGAAGCAGTTAAATCTAGCCGGCATCTTTTTTAACCTCGGTATTGTCTTCTTTTCAGGAAGCTTGTATGTACTGGCAATCAGCGGTATTAAAGTTCTAGGCGCTATTACACCAATTGGTGGTGTGCTATTTTTAGCTGGATGGATTTTAATTATAGTATCAGCCCTTAAACATGCTCGATAATAAAATTTAGAATTCCTACAAAGATACTCTTTTACATTATATGTAAGGGAGTTTTTGTTGTTTTAATAGGCTTCTCAGGTAACCACTAGTAATAATAAAGAGAATTTATCTTCCGAACTAACAATATAATACATAGAGAATAATAGTTTTTAATCCTATTGTCTTTGTAGGGATTTATAGTACACTATTATTACCAAATGAGTTCGACAAAAGAAAGTGAGGTTTGTGATATGGAGAAGCTGTTTACTTTACTAGATAATAACTATGATGAAATGGTAGCGATTCGTCGTCATTTACATGAATATCCGGAATTATCCTTTGAGGAAGTGGAGACACCGGCGTATGTAGCTGCTTTTCATCAAGCGTTAGGACATGAGGTTCGTGAACATGTAGGCGAGCGTGGTGTTGTTGCGACATTACGTGGTGGGAAGCCAGGTAAAACGGTAGCATTGCGTGCTGATTTTGATGCGTTAGCGATTCAAGAAGAAAACGATATTCCTTATAAGTCAAAAATAGAGGGTAAAATGCATGCATGCGGACATGATGGTCATACTGCAACATTACTTGGGCTTGCTAAGGCACTCAATGCAATAAAGGATGAGATTGCAGGTAATGTGGTATTTATTCATCAGCATGCGGAAGAGATTGCACCAGGTGGAGCAAAGCCTATGATTGAAGATGGCTGTCTAGATGGGGTAGACGTTATTTTTGGTACACATTTATGGGCACCAACGCCACTGGGAGATATTTTGGTGAGAGATGGAGCCATTATGGCTGCTGCGGATAAAGTGGAAATTACGATTCAAGGCAAAGGTGGTCATGGTGCGGAGCCTCATCATTCTATTGATGCTGTTGCCCTTGCTTCACAGTTTGTTGTCAATGCACAGCAGCTTATATCTCGACGCATTGATCCCTTAAAATCAGCCGTTTTAACAATTGGTCATTTTGAGGCGATTAATCCTTTCAATGTCATTGCTGAACGAGTAGTACTAGCGGGAACGGTACGTACTTTTGAGGAGCAGGTGCGCAGACAGATGGAGCAAGAGCTTGAGGCAGTATTAAATGCCACTTGTCTAGCTTTTGGCGCAAGCTATGAGTATCGGTATACAAGAGGCTATCCACCTGTTTACAACCATGTGAAAGAAACAGAATTTATTGCACAGCTTGCAGCAGATGTACCAGGAGTAGAAAATATTATAACGTGCCCACCATTTATGATTGGTGAGGACTTTGCGTATTATTTAGAGAATGTACCAGGTACATTTTTCTTCACAGGTGCCAAAAAGCCAGAGTGGGAAGTGGCATATCCTCATCATCATGTACGCTTTGACTTTGATGAGCGTGCAATGTTGATTGCTGCCAAAACATTAGGAAAAGCAACATTGCAGTATTTACAAGAAAATCAATAGTAAGTCCCCATTTGACGTACTGTAAGGCTTGAGCTTAAAGTAAAAATTGGCATGCTAGGAGGTTATCCTAACATGCCGATTTTTTTGATCTAAGGGCAAATATCCACGTAGACTCCTATGAACCATTTGTATGGTGGTTTATATATTAGTTATTGTTTTGAGAACTTTGAGTTAGCCCATTTCAATTATGGATTTTGGTTAAAATAAGACATTTCCTCATCATATTCAGCAAAATCAAAGTAAATCATTGGGAATAGGAAACGATGATTCGATTTGAGTTCACGTAAAATAACATGGTCTCGACCAGCAGCTTCTACAACGCCTCGCACAGTTTTCGTGTTTTTGCCTTGCTCAACCGCGTGCTCGAAGGAAAAATGGAAGGTAGCGGGTTTTCCGCGATTCAAACGCAAAATATTTTCAATATACGATTGCTCCCGTCCAGGTGGTCGTGCTCCAGTCGTCTGTGGAGGCATTACCTGTGGAGGCATTTGTTGTTGCGTTGTCGGTGTCCAATAATAAGGCATCATAAATTTTCAACCTTCTTTCTTTTAGATTTGAGGACAATCTTCTTCAGTTGGCGAGAAAAAGCAATGCGCTTTGAATCTTCCCGTGTTCCATTGACCGTACCATTGTGCAGGACAATCTCCCCCAGGTCTGAAAAACCATAGCGAACGAGTTGCTGGATGGAATCTTTCACCTTGAATAACTCTCCTTGCTAATCTAACGTCTTGATCACGTGCTCGTTGAAAAAAGTAGCCTTGTGTTGTTGCTTCAAAGCCTCCAGGACGCTGAAAAACCATTTGTTCAATTGTCCGAACATCAGTAAAATCTAAACAATCTGCTCGTACACGATTGACGCCAACATTGCCGACCATCAGCATACCTAAATCTCCATCGCCTTCTGCCTCGGCGCGCATAAGCCTTGCTAATAGGGATGTTTGTGCATCATTCGTCTTTATAACAGCGATTTTCATTCCTCCTCGCAGACAGTATATGCATGAAGGTATTGTAGACATGTTCAATTTTGATGAAAGAAATTCACATTATAAAAATGCTGAGCATATATTAATAATGACGAGTAGTTTGTAAAAGAGGAGAAAATCCTTTATATAATTTTTAGAAAGAATGGGTAAATAGAGAATAGAAAATATATTGGGGAATGTGAGATTGAAAATTGCATGTGTATTGAATACATGTGAGGTGACAGGGAATGGAGTTTGGTGTTTGGGTTGGTATTTTGTTGAGTGCTGTGCTGGCATTTTTGGTGGGGAGTTTTTACGGACAGCCTCTCCATTGGTATCTCTTTATATTAATAATCGTTATAGGTTTTTTTATCAATACGATTATATTAATTTTGAAAGTTAAGGATGAAAGGTCTTGAGGTACAATGCAGCCATATAAGAAAGTGTCATCGTAGTGGATGGCACTGAAAAAGTCGATTTGCCACAAAAAATGTGATGCAAATCGACTTTTTTAAGTTTCTAAATCCAATAAAAGACAGATTTGTAATATAAAAATGAATTTCTTTAGTTTTTCAGTGCCCTTCGTAGTGGATGGCGCTTTTTTTTTTTTGTTAACTTTTTATGATTAAATAGCTAAATTTTTATGTTTTGCAAGTATATTGAAAATAAACTGTGGCATACTAACATGGAAAATTATTTTTGTCTTTCATGAAGGAGTGTTACAATGCGTATTTTTGGTATGTTTGTAGCAATTATCATAAGTGCATTCATGGCCATTGGTATAGCAGAATACTACCATCAGCCATATAATTGGTATTTAGTTTTCCTTATGATTCTAACTGGTTTTTTTATTCATATAATTATTTTAATATTGGAATCAGAGAACAGCGAAGAAAACGAATTCTAAAAAATGCGAGTCCGCTAGTATGGACTCGCATTTTTATATATTGGATTAGACAGTTAAGAATTTCACTAGTTTTTCTTGATCAAGAAGGTTACCAACGAAGAATGCACCGAACTCACCGTAGCGAGCTGAAACTTCATCAAAACGCATTTCATATACTAATTTTTTGAATTGTAGTACGTCATCTGCGAATAGTGTTACGCCCCATTCATGATCATCGAAGCCAACAGAACCAGTAATAATTTGTTTAACTTTACCAGCATAGCCACGACCAATCATACCGTGAGAACGCATTAGAGATTTGCGTTCGTCCATTGAAAGCATATACCAATTATCATCGCCTTGACGACGCTTATCCATTGGGTAGAAGCAAACATGCTTAGCACGTGGAAGTTCAGGGTATAGACGAGCACGCACATGTGGATTTTGGTATGGATCTTCGTCTGAATCGCCTGCTAAATAGTTAGAAAGCTCCACAACAGATACATATGAATATGTAGGAATTGTAAAATCAGCAATCGCTAATTTATTAAATTCAGCTTCAAGCTCTTGTAGCTCTTCCATTGTTTCACGTAATGTCATAATCATAAAGTCAGCTTTTTGACCAACGATTGCGTAAAATGCATGAGCACCTGTTTTAGCGACATCAGCCTCATTTAATTTTTCTAAATAAGCAATGAATTCTTCAACTGCTGCTTGGCGTTCCTCAGCAGAAACTAGTTTCCATGAAGCCCAGTCGATTGAGCGAAAATCATGTAAAGTGTACCAACCATCTAAAGTAATTGCTGCTTCATTCATTATTTAAAACACTCCTTTATAAGTGAATAACATTCAAATTTTAGTTTATCATAGTTTGTACAAAATCCCTAAGTTCATGATTGCATTTCACGAATTTGACACCTTCCATAGATAATGTATTCTAAAGAGAAGAGATGTAAATAGAGGAGTACCATTCATGAAAAGTATTTTACAACAGCCGATTTGGCGTTTTTACGATCAATCCATTAGCGCGAAGCAAAGATCGCCACTTGAATCCTTTGCAACAGACGATACTTTATGTCAGCTAGTTGGACAATTAGCCTCTCCACCAACTATTCGTACATGGGTGCATGATGCATCTGTTGTGCTCGGTATTCAGGATCACCGTTTACCATATGTGCAGCAGGGTATGGACTTGCTCAATACACGTGGCTATCATCCCATTGTGCGTAATTCAGGCGGACTAGCCGTTGTCCTTGATGAAGGCGTACTGAATATATCCATTGTTTTATCTGAGCAAACGGATGCGCTAAGCATTAATGATGGCTATGATGTAATGGTAGCTCTAGTAAAGGGATTATTCCCTGAAGTAGCGGATCAAATTGAAGCCTATGAAATTGTAGGTTCCTATTGCCCAGGCTCCTATGATTTAAGTATTGAAGGAAAGAAGTTTGCTGGTATTTCTCAGAGACGCTTACGCCAAGGGGTAGCAGTACAAATTTATTTATGTATTGAAGGAAGCGGTTCAGACCGAGCAGCACTCATTCGTGACTTTTATGAGGAAAGTCTAAGAGGAGAAGAAACAAAATTTACGTATCCTAACATTGTCCCTGATGTGATGGCGTCACTAGCAGAACTTGTTGATGCATCGTTAACAGTGGAAGATGTTGTTATTCGCTTACAGCAACTTCTTAACAATATGGCAGAAGAAATTCGAGTTGAGTCTTTTCATGATGAAGAATTAACGCTATATGGGTTCTATTTACAACGTATTTTAGAACGGAATACGAAAATGCTTGAACTAAAGTGATAGATGGTTTCTATAATTATTGACCAAAGAAAAAGCGATGCTGCTAACTAAGCACATCGCCATTTTCTTGTTGAAAAGGAGTACTACTTACAACAAGATTTCCGTTTTTCTCCATTTTAAAAACAGGTGCAACTCGTTCTTCCTCTTCATCTAGTGTTACTAGTCGTCTAGCACGGTTCATAATTTGTACAAATTGCTCGTAATCTTTTCGAATAGCTCTATTTTCCTCTTCTAGCTGAGTAATTGTCTTCTCTAGTTTTTTATTTTTCTCAGATGTTACGTGCACTAGCTGTCTCCATTTTGAAGACTCATTGCCTACTTCACCAGAGTGCTGTAAACGTAATAAATAGGCTATGACAATATCAAGAGATAATGCAGATAGAGGAATTGATCTGCCTTCTGCGCCACTATTATTGACTGTAAACATACTAGAAGCACGGCGTCTAGCTGGAGCTCCCAACACTCGCATTCTTTCTTTTCTTTCTTTTTTGGCTTCTGCTAATTGCTCCTCGAATTCTTTGCGAACGACAGCATTCCAACGGAAACCACATGCAGCAGCAGTACGGTTTAAAGCATCACCAGCTTCTTCAAAGGCATTTAACTGGGTACTACCCTCCGTTACATGGCGAATTACCGCCTCTGCTAATAATTCATCGTTTTCTTCTAACCAAGCATCTTGTCTTACTTTACTCATATTAAAATCCTCCCACCTTTATTTGGAACTTTTTATTTACAACTAGCATGACCAATCTTTTAACCTTTTATTCATCTATGTGGAAGGAATTTTGCTTGAATACAAGGTGAAAAGTGCGATACAATACCGGATGTAGGTTTGTACGTATGCTACATACTTAAATATGTGAAGATCATACGTTCAATAGAAGCGATTTTTAGACATCCGCCGGAGGCTTTAGGCCAACACGATGTTGGTCACTCAGTCGTTGCCACAGGACGTGGCGTTCTTAGACTGAGTTCCTTTATTTCAGCGGATGTTTGGACACCCGCTGAAAAGTGATTTAAAACCGCATTCATCTCACCACCTATAGAGGTGGGAGACTTTTGTAGCTGACGCTTTGCTTTAGCTACAAAAGACATTTGCTGAAAGAAGTTAAAAAAATACTAAATAGAAAGGGTTGTTGACAAAATGGCAAACGAATTTAAAGTTTGCGATGAATGTCAGGCCGTTAACTTAAAAACGTTAATTCCAAAATTAAAGGAAATCGATCCTGATGCAACCATCGAAATTGGCTGTCATTCTTACTGTGGCCCAGGTCGTAAAAAAACATTTACCTTTGTAAATAGCCGCCCTGTTGCTGCACTAACGGAAGAAGAACTAATGGAAAAGGTTTTAGCAAAGTTAAAGAAATAAGTTAAACAAAATGCTATCTTCACTAGTCTAGTTGAAGATAGTTTTTGTTTTTTTTTGTAGAGTTTAATATCTACGGAAAGAAGAGGCAAAGTGGCGGATAGAATCAACGAAGCGACGGAAAGAAGAGTCAAAGCGAAGGATAGTCAACGAAGCGACGGAAAGAAGGGTCAAAGTGACGGATAGAATCAACGAAGCGCTGGAAAGAAGAGTCAAAGCGACGGATAGTCATTGAAGCGGCGAAAAGAAGAGACAAAGTGACGGATAGAACCAACGAAGCGACGAATAGAAGGGGCAAAACGAAGGATAGAACGAACGAAGTGACGGAAAGAAGAGTCAAATCGACGGAAAGTCAACGAAGCGACGGATAGAAGAGTCAAAGCGAAGGATAGTTAACGAAGCGACGGATAGAAGAGTCAAAGCGAAGGATAGTTAACGAAGCGACGGAAAGAAGGGGCAAAGCGAAGGATAGAACGAACGAAGTGACGGAAAGAAGAGGCAAAACGACGGAAAGTCAACGAAGCGACGGAAAGAAGGGTCAAAGCGACGGATAGAATCAACGAAGTGACGGATAGAAGAGTCAAAGCGAAGGATAGTTAACGAAGCGACGGAAAGAAGGGGCAAAGCGAAGGATAGAACGAACGAAGCGACGGAAAGAAGGGGCAAAGCGAAGGATAGAACGAACGAAGTGACGGAAAGAAGAGGCAAAACGACGGAAAGAAGGGTCAAAGCGACGGATAGAATCAACGAAGTGACGGAAAGCAGAGACAAAGCGACGGAAAGTCAACGAAGCGACGGAAAGAAGGGTCAAAGCGACGGATAGAATCAACGATCGGTAGAAAGCAGAGACAAAGCGACGGATAGTCATTGAAGCGCCGAAAAGAAAAGGCAAAGCGACGGATAGAACCATCGAAGCGACGGAAAGAAGAGGCAAAGCGACGAATAGTCAACGAAGCGACGGAAAGCAGAGACAAAGCGAAGGATAGAATCAACGAAGCGACGGAAAGAAGAGACAAAGCGAAGGATAGAATCAGCGAAGCGAAGCGACTCATCGGACGCCCCCGGGAAAGCGCTCAGTCGGAACGGAAATCAACCCCACGTTTTGATGATGAACCTGGAAATTAGGTCAATAGAATCCTAAATTAAGGCGAGAATACATTGAGTTAGGTTGATAGTCTCTATAATTAAAGTGAAATATGTATGCTAGTCCTACATTTATCGCATATAATAGAACAAATAGGAAACGGGGGTGCTGTACAATTGACACACTATGCAAAAGCTAAATTACAAGAGGAAAAAGTATTCAAGGACCCAGTGCATCGCTATGTGCATGTACGGGATCAAGTGATTTGGGATTTAGTTGGGACGAGAGAATTTCAGCGATTACGCCGAATTCGCCAGCTCGGTACAACGTTTTTAGTATTCCATGGAGCAGAGCATAGCCGCTTTAGTCACTCACTTGGTGTGTACGAAATTGTACGCCGCATAGTAGATGATATATTTGCAG
Source organism: Lysinibacillus agricola (assembly GCF_016638705.1). GTDB lineage: Bacteria > Bacillota > Bacilli > Bacillales_A > Planococcaceae > Lysinibacillus > Lysinibacillus agricola. The sequence continues at coordinate 681,228 of NZ_CP067341.1, forward strand.
GTCGTCCTGAATGGGATGAGGATGAACGACTTCTTGTGCTTTGTGCAGCCCTATTACACGATTTAGGGCATGGGCCATTTTCGCATGCTTTTGAAAATGTCTTTGAGCTTGATCATGAATTTTACACAAGACAAATTTTGGTCGGCGATACAGAAGTGAATGCAGTATTAAAAAAAGTATCGGCTGATTTCCCCGAGAAAGTATCACAGGTAATTGAAAAAACATATCCAAATAAGCAGGTTGTCAGTTTAATATCTAGTCAAATCGACGCTGATCGTATGGATTACCTACAGCGCGATGCATATTTCACTGGCGTAAGCTATGGCCATTTTGATATGGAACGTATTTTAAGAGTGATGCGCCCACGAAAAAATCAGGTCGTTATTAAGGCGACAGGCATGCATGCGGTAGAGGATTATATAATGAGCCGCTATCAAATGTACCTACAAATTTATTTCCACCCAGTATCTCGCAGTGCGGAGGTTATTTTAAATAATATTTTAAAACGCGCTAAGCAATTAAGCATAGCTGGCTACAAGTTTAAGCACGAGCCTACACACTTTTTAGCATTTTTCCGCAACTCCATTACGCTTGAGGACTATCTTGCATTAGATGAGAGTATTCTTTTTACATATTTTCAGCTTTGGATGCAAGAGGAAGATACTATTTTGAGTGACTTAAGTCGCCGTTTCGTCAATCGAAAGCTATTTCAGTACATCGATTTAGATCCAGGTGTAGAGCTAGACAAATATCAAAAGCTTCAAGAGCTCTTCAAGCAAGCAGATTTAAATCCAGAATATTATCTTGTCCATGATACGACGGCAGATTTACCTTATGATTTTTACCGCCCAGGGGAGGAAGAAGTACGCGTTCCTATTTTCCTAGAAATGAAAAATGGAGAGCTAAAAGAGCTATCTCGTGAATCTATTATTGTGGATTCTATTTCTGGCCGCATGAAGCGAGATCATAAAGTGTATTTCCCACTAGAATTCTTAGAGGACAACAGTACCCATTCCGATGTGAAGCAACAAATATTAACCTTGCTATATGGACGTGGGAAAAATTAAATAAAAAATTTTCCATGTATAAAACATGTATATAAAATAAGTAAAATGAATAGCTTTCCAACATACCTATGATGAAAAACAGTAAAAGTGCTCTATTTGAGTGATTTTTACTGTTTTTTTGTCGTTGTATAAAGATTAATGATGTGGAAATAATATAGAATTTTTTTGAATTGTGTAAATAAAAAGTCTGGAATTGTTTAGAATTTGTTCAGTAGTCTTTTTTATAATAAGACTAAAACCCTAAAGGGGGTGAGGTCTATTATTAAAGGCGTCACAAAAGTACTATGGATACATGCAAATTGTACATCTCACATACATAAGTCATCATGATTACCTATTCGTGAGTACTCAATAGAATGTATTCATTTATGACGACAAGCTAAATGAAGAAAAGAGGGACCAACCTTGTGTTTGTGGCATACTTTCCGACACTACGAAAAGATGCAACGTCGTCAGCAAACATCAACAGGTATCTCTCTGAACTTAGAAAAGGAGAGAAACATGCAAAAATTAAAAAAATTAAACATAGCAATAATCTTAATGCTACTCGTATTCCAAACCGTACTATCACCGATTTCAGTGTTTGCGAGTGAAGACATTTCTTCAACACCGTCGGAACAATCAGAAGTAACTGAACAACAAGCTGACATGGGACAACAAGTTGACACTGAACAACCTGACACAGATAGCGGGGACGAAGAATCTAGCGGTAATGCTAGTGATACAAATGAAGAGGAAAGTACTAATCAATCTCCTGAAAGCGATATAGGAGAAGAAATAAGTAAAGATGTAGACGAGGATAGTGAAGGTGAAGAAACAACAAATGATGACTCGGTGATATTGCCGTTGAATAAGGAGGAATTAGCTGCTCAACAAATTCCCGCTACTTTAACATCATTTGAAATGAAAATTAATGGTAAAACAGTTGAAAATGGTGGTTTTGGTACAGAGTTACCTAAAGATACATTAGCAAACTTTACTATTAAATTCTCTGTCCCTATGCAAAATGATCAAGAAGAAGCGTGGGGAGACGGTAGCTGGTTTGAATTCCAATTACCAAAATCATTAATTGACTTTGATGAAAAATTTAATGGTAGTAGAACAGTTGACGGTATCACATATACTTATACAACTACTGATAATAAAGTACGTGTAGAGTTAAATGGTATGACACCAGAATCAGCGAGTTCTCAACCAGAAGAATTGACAATTACATTCAATTCTGAATTTAATAATCTATCTGATGAAATTGAGCAAGAACTGGAAATTCCAGCAGTCACTGGTGGTAGTGATACAATTAAAGCTAAATTTACTTTCTTGCCATCAACTAGCAATAAAACAGTAAGCAAGTCAGAAGTAGGTACTCCTACACCAACAGCAAGCGGTAACCATGAGATGGAATGGCAAGTTTGGGTTAACGAAGCTGGTAAAACGTTAAATAATCCAAAACTAATAGATAATCCAACTCCGCTAGCAGGTTCACCATCACATGAAATTGTGGCTAATTCTGTTAATGTTTATCAATATGAAGTTGGTTTAAATGGTGTGAAAAATCAAACAGGCAATGGAACTCAGGTTATTGAAAATGGTGACTGGGGAAATATTGAAAGTAAGTTAACTGGTAAATACGCATATAAAATTACGTATAAAACGGCAGTATCATTAGATTCTGATAAGCGTGATGGTGAAGTTAAATTCAATAACACAGTTACATTTACTAATAATGGGCAAAGTGAAACTTCTAAACAAGCTACTCATACAATTACGTATGGTAAAGCGCTAGAAAAAAAGTTAGTCAGCAATACAAACTATAAAACAGAGTGGCGTATTGATTACAACCATAACCTGTTAAATATCGGTAAAGATAATGCAAAGATAACTGATACAATTACAGGCCCTCACGAAATTGACACATCAAGCATCAAAGTATATAAAATGAATGATGCAACTGGAAATGTAGTTAATGAAGTGTCGCAAGGTGAAGAGGTTAAAACAGGCTTTACTATTGATGGAGATGCTAAAACCTTCACACTAACATTTGATAGTGCTATTTTAGATGCATATACAATTGTTTATGATGCGAATTACAATAAACAAGATTTCTATGAAACAGAAGATGGTCCATTTAAGAACAGCGTGACAAGCGGTTCAGGTAAAACGAATAATAAGTCGTATGAACTAACTGAGAATTTACTAGAAAAATCACATAAAGTTGACTTTGATAAAAAAGTCATTACATGGACGATTGAGATTAAATCTGACAATCCTAAAAAACCGATTAACAACCTAACATTAACTGATACATTTACAGCAGATGATGCAGATGGTAAACATGAGTTAATAGCTAATTCTGTAAAGCTTAACGGTACAGATGCAAATTATACCCTTATTGAAAAAGGCTTTACAATCACAGATATTAACGTGCCTTCAGGTGAAACAGCAACTATAACTTATCAAACAAGCTTCGCAATTGATGATAATGGTGTAGTACAGAATCAAGGTTATGGTAATAAAGCTACTACAAAGTGGACAAGTGGTAAAGAAACATACGAAAAAACTGATACAGATAAGTATGTTCCGGATACAACTACAGTTAACAACGGTAGTAAATCAGGTAAGTTCGATTACGTAACACAGGAATTTACATGGGATGTAAAAGTTAATATTAATAAAAAAGATATTAATGGGGCCGTATTAGTTGATACAGTTGGAGATGGACATAAGTATGTACGAGGAACAATTGAAGTACTACCTTTAACTAATTTAGGTGGTAGTGATACAGGTGGGACAATTGGAACAAAACCGATTTCTTCAGATTATTATGATGTTAGTGACGAATCTGATAAAGGCTTTACCCTAACATTCAAGTCTTTATCAGAAGAAATAAACAACAAAGCATACGTTGTTCGTTATAAAACAATGGATGATGATAAAATTCTTGGTATCGGTTCAGATAATAAAAAAGAAGAAGGAAATGTTTATACGAATGGTGCCACATTTAAAACAAATGGTACTCAAGAGTTTACACTTGATTCAACTCCAGTAATAATTGATGGAGATGTTGCGAATAATTTAATTACGAAAAATACACCAACTCAAGATGCGGCTAAAGAATTAATTACTTGGACGTTAGATGTAAATAAATCTCATTCTGATTTAGGTAAAGAAGTAACATTAACAGACCTACCAGGTGACAACTTAATGTTATTAGAGAATAACATTAAAATAGCACCATATACGGTAACTCCAACAGGTATTACGAATGGGGCTTGGCAAACACCTGAGCAATTAGGATTGACTGTAACGTTTGATACAGTAGGTGGCTTTAGCATAGTATTCCCTGACCTAATTAATAAGGGCTATCAAGTACAGTATGAAACAGTAGGCTTTGGTAAGTTTAAGGATTCTTTGATAAACACAGCAACATTGAATTATACTGGTCAAACAATGGCTAACCAACAAACTGAAGACAAGTTTAATGGTAACTTTAACTTTAGTAGCTCAGAATCTAGCTTTACTTCAACACGAGGTAGCGCAAAATTCACAAAAGTTGGTATTGATTCAGCTACAGGTCAATTCAAAGAAAATTTAGCTGATGTTACATTCCAACTTATTAAAAAGACAGCAACGAATGAATATATCATTAAAACGGCTACGACAAATGAGAATGGTGAATTTACATTTGATAATGTAGCGTACAACGATTATTTCATTCGTGAAGTAGCAGCACCAATTGGCTACGATAAAATGGGAGATTATCCATTTAAGTTAGATGAAGATACTACACTAGATCGTAATCCAGATTTAGTAATGCAACTTGTAAATACAACACCAATAGTAGGTAGTGCGTGTACACAATTTGAAATTACTATCAATGATATTGATGGTAAGTCAATTACATCAGGCACAGTTACATTAATAGATAAAAATGGTTTAGAAACAGCACCATATACAGTAACAAATGGCAAAGTTACATTACCTAATAATTTCACAGCTGGTGAGTATACAGTAATTCATTCAGTTGAAGGTGATCTAGGTAGCGTTACAGTGAAATACGATGGTAAATGTAAAGATGTAATTCAACCAGCACCTAAGTGCGAAAACTTCACAATCGTGGTTGAAGATGAAGAAGGAAATATCCGTACAAATATTAAAGAGTTAACGTTAAAATCAGATACAACAGAAGTAAAGATATCATCTGATGCGTCAGGTAAGTTTATTTTTGAATCTAACAAAAATAATCCTGAAAATGGCGTAAAACCAGGTGAGTATACGGTGTACGAAGGTAACCAGTTCTTGGGTACAGTAACTTTAACGTACAAAGAAAAATGTGGGCATGAATTTATCGTTAAACAATTACCAAGATGCGAAAAGTTTGAATTAACTGTGAAAGATGTGGATGGTAATAAAATTACTGATGACACTACAATAATTGTTGTTAAAGATATTGAAGAGAAGGAAATCATTAACACAACAACTAAGACAGGCGTTATTGAATTAACTGATTTAGAACCAGGTACTTATACAGTTGAAGTGGATGGTGAAAAAATTGGTACCTTCCAAACCAATATCGAATGTGAAAAATCAGTTCAACCAGCACCAAAATGTGACCTATTCACAGTAACAGTGAAGGATGAAAATGGCAATCCACGTCCTAATGTAAGCAACATCACAATCAAAGATAAAACAGGAGCAACTATTGCTACAAACAAAACAACAAATGAATTAGGTCAAATTACTATTCCATCTGAAAATATTCCTTCAGGTGTGTACGATGTATATCAAGGAGACCTATTTATTGGTCAAATTACAGTTAAATATTCAGTTAATTGTGAAGCAGAAATATCAGCAGCACCTGCTTGTCCTACATTTACATTAACAGTACTAACTAAATTTGGAACGCCTAATGCGAATGCAAAGATAACAATAAAAGATGCTAAAGGTAATATTGTTAAAGGTGCAGACGACAATGGAGTTCTCACAACTAGTATTGCAGGAACGGTTGTATTACCAGATAAAGCTATTAAACAAGGTACGTACTATGTATATGAAGGAAATAGTTTAATTGGCTCATTTACTGTAAAAGATACATGCTCTGCAACAGTTAAACCTTCATCAACAGGTGGAGGCGGAGATGGCGGTGGCTGGACGCCTGATCCAGAAAAACCAGTTGTTCCAGAAAAACCAACACCAGATCCGGAGAAACCAGTTGATCCAAACAAACCAAATCCAGATCCGGAGAAACCGGTTGATCCAAACAAACCAAATCCAGATCCGGAGAAACCAGTTGATCCAGAAAAACCAACACCAGAACCAGAAAAACCGGTTGGTCCAGGAAAGCCAGTTGATCCAGAAAAGCCAGGTAACTCAACAACAGATCCAAAAAATCCAACAAATCCTGGAAAACCATCTGTACAAGAAGTCATTGATCAAGGGACAAACTTACCGCCATATAATTCTTCTACAACAAATACGAACACATTAGATGCGTATAAGGATTTCCTCAATAAGTACAACAGCTTATCAAAAGAGGAACAGGCAGAAGTAGCAAAATCTCTTGATATTGACAAAATCAAAGCAGACGCTGAAAAATTGGAAGCTCAATTAAAGGCGAAAGGCAAACTACCACAAACAGATGGAGCAAATCAAACAGCTCTTACACTAATTGGTGTAGCGCTCGTTCTAGGTGCGTTATTCTTATTGCGTCGTCGCAATACGGAAGTGAAATAATTTTCAATAAGAAAACCCCAAGATCATAAAAATCTTGGGGTTTTTCATATACTAAAAAGCTTCTGATAGCTTTGCAGGTGCTTCTTCAAATGGATATTGCTCGACAAAATCAGCTTGAATACCAAGTCTCTTTGTACCCTTATCAGCGCATGTAACGAGGGTTAAAACAGTTTTATCAGGGATATCATCGATAACATAAACATCTGTTGCAGAGATGATTTCCTTAGTCGTTATTTTGTACTCATAAATATTCGTTAAATCTGTTAAATAAATCGTATCTCCTATGCTCGCCTTGTATAAGGGGCTAAATAAAATATCTGTTTTCTCAAAGTAATGTCCTGCTAATGCGTAGTTTCCTTGTCCAAGCTTTTGATTAGGCTTCATGGTGCCTGCTCCAACGGCAAGGGAGGCGTTTCCGACTCCTTTAACGATGGGAAGTTTCATATCAACACTAGGAACAACGATATTACCAATGACAGGCATTTTATTTGCCGTTGTTTGAGCTTTTAAAACTTCCGCAATGGATAGGGATTGCACTGCTTCAAATTCGAAGTCGGCATCCGCATTGTTGTTCTTTTTAATATCTTCTGCGCTGTAATCAGTTGTATTTAATAGGTTACTCAAATGGGCGATAAGTGCATTTTGAATGGGATTAATAAAAATAAGTAAGAGGCCAATGATGAGCATACAAATGAGTAGTGTCAGTTTAAATTTTTTCATTTTATAGATCACATCCTAGTTGAAATTCCGGATTGCTAGTAGAACTGAAGACATCACCGGAAGCAGGCCGAGTTCCGCTGGTAGAACTGAAGACTTCCCGGAAGAAGATCAAATTCCGCCGCTAAAACCGCAAGAATCGCCGGTAACAGATTAAGTCTCGTCGCTAGAACCGAAGACATCGCTGGTAGTAGGTCATACTCAGCTGTTGGAACTAAATAAAATCGGCAATTATAGCTGATTAAACGTTATGTATCGCCAATGGGGACACTATATCATAATTATAAAAATGGGTAGAGCTTTAGGTTGCTCTACCCGTTATAATCTTTATTTATCGCTGAAGCGTACGCCTGCAACTCCAATATGGCTTTTTGGCATTTCTTCGATGAAAACTGTTACGTTTTCTGGTGGCGCGTCTACAGTACGAGAAACGGCTTCTGTTACTTCTTTGACTAGAGCACGTTTTTGTTCGTCTGTACGACCTTCAAGCATTTTCACTGTTACGTATGGCATAATATTGCCTCCTTTATAGAATAATGTTGTATAGTTAGTTTATCTCCATTCAGTAGAAGACTTCAACCTCTGAAGGTGGTAAGATGAATGCGGGCGTGATTCCTTTTCCGTGGGTGTCCAAACACCTACTGAATGAAGATAAAGCCTCCGCGGATGTCACGGATTTTGAAAGGAATGAATTGTGCGAGCACAATTCAAAATTCGGACGCATTGTTTATCTGTGCGATAGCGAAGCGACAGCAACAATTACGCCAAGGCGAAATTGATAAGAAAGTATAAACTTCTTACTTGTATTTAGGCATTTGCGCAATGCCAGTATCGCTTTCATTACGGCACCAATGCGCTTAACTATGCTTTACTTTATAATAGCAGAATGGAGGTAATTAAAGAATGTCAAATGAAGAAAAACCAAAACAAAAAATGGGCTTTACTATTATCAAAAATGACCCAACAGACGGACATAAGGGATTTGGTATCGGTTCGCTTTCACTTGAAAACGTATCGCCAGTCATTATCGATATAGAAGAGGGGACGGCATCAGTTGAGATCGGTGCAATGCATGCTCGCAGTGATGTGGAACGAGGTATTAAATTTACGAAAGATCGTGCTGATTCAGAGGGTGGAAAACCGTATTGGCTAGTATGGGTAACAATAGACCATAAAGAGGATGGACCTTACTATGCGGGTGTTACTGCGTGTGAAATGGTAGTCAATCGGGAAAAACGTCGTGGCTATAAAATTTTAGCTGATCATGTGAATAAAATGGATAAATCTATGAAGCGTCATATTATTGTAGAGCATATGGATGCACCATCCAAAAAAGTGTTAGCTTCTTTCTTAGAGGAGCTCAATCCGGAACTTTGGGTACGTAGTGAGGATCAATTACGTCAAGACTTATTTGTATAATAGACCTATAATGATTGAACAATCTGTGACATTTTGCAATCGCTTTCGATATAAGGTTGAAAGTGGGTTTGAAACAAAGTAAACTTGATTCAGAGCTTACATTTTAGTAAGCTAGGACACTTGGTTCTGCGAATGTGATGAGCGCTATGCGGCATTTGAACAACCCAAGCCGAATGCCCCATGATGCTCATCTACTTCGCGAACCATAAATAAGAAAAGCTTTCTGTTCCCACGGACACGGCTCCGGGGAAGAGAAAGCTTTTTCTTTTCGTATATATCTGTTACTTTGTCGAGAGCCTTCGCTTATTAAACGTGTGCAGCGGATAAAGGTTCCGCCTGATTAGTTATTTTTTAAAAATGGAGAATGGGAGCATGTTCCAAAATTCTCCCCACGTATTGCTATCGAGAATATCAAAGTTTGCGCATTTTTCAGTCGGTACATCCTTAGCATCTAAATACACGAGACGTTGTTTAGGGCAGGCATCTGTCGCCAACTTACCTGATTCAATATCGATGACTACACCCTTAACGTCTTTAGGCTTAGCAAAATCCTCGTTCTTTGTTCCTTTATTGACGGCCTCCATAAAATCGATCCATATTTGCTTTGTAGCTGCAGTATCTTCTTTTGCCGTTAGATTTTTTCCTTGGTCATAGCCGTTCCATACGCCAGCGGTTAAGCTAGGTGTAAATCCAATTAACCACTGATCGCTATTTGTAGAGCCAGATTTGGCTGCATACGTATGCGTCATACGAGAACGAATGCTAATCCCTGTAGCTGGAGAATAATCGCTAAATACAGGATCGAAAATACCTGTCATCATTTCTGTTAAGATATACGTATTTTCCTTTGAGAGAACTGGCTCAGCTTCGTTACTAACTTCTTTATTTTCGTAGATGACGTCACCATTAGCATTTTTAATAGAAACAATAGTAGTAGGAAGGGTTTTTTGACCCTGTGATGCTAAAATATTATAGGCATTCGTCATTTCATATAAAGTTGTTTCCGCCGTTCCTAGCGCGATGGATAGGTTGTCCTTAGTACCGATATTCACGTTGAAGCGATTAGCCATCTCGTGAAATGGTTTAAATCCAATCTCCTCTAAAGTTTTAACTGCGTAAATATTATCAGAAATAGCAATAGCCTGTGCCATAGACATATCATGGTTTGCAAATTCACCGTTAACATTTTTAGGTGAATATGTGGCACGTCCTTTATCATAAGTGAAAGTTGTTTCACCTACCTCTAAAAAAGTTAATGGTGTATAACCATTCTCTAAAGCTGCTGCATATAAAATAGGTTTAATGGTTGACCCTGGCTGACGTTTTGCTTGTGTAACTCTGTTAAATGAGCTTGTAGCATAGTCACGACCTCCGACTAGTGCTGTAACGGCACCTGTTTTTGATTCCATACTAACGAATGCAGCTTGGAGATCATTACCAGGCATATTTTTAGTTACCGCTTCTTCTGCTGCTTTTTGGTGTCCTAGATTAAGAGTTGTTTGGATGGTCCAGCCACCTTCACTAATGTCGAGATTTTTTGATTTCAAAATTTCACTAGCCTCTTGCCATGCTACGTCAAGGAAAAATGGCGCTACAGATTTTGTTGCTACCCAGCTATCATTCTTTAAGACAAGCTGTTCACTTTCTGCACGTGTTTTTTCATCTTGCGTAATAGCACCTTGATCGGTCATCAGTTTTAAAATAACGTGTTGGCGATTAGTTGCCTTATCTATATTGACAATAGGGGAGTAAATACTTGGCCCTTTTGGAACCCCAGTTAACATTGCTGCTTCCGCAAGTGTTAAATCTTTTGCAGATTTTCCATAATAAAATCGACTTGCAGCTTCTACGCCGTACATACCATGGCCGTAGTAAACAGTATTTAAGTAACCTTCCAGTATTTCATCCTTATCATAAAAAACTTCTAATCTATAAGCATACAGTGCTTCATTTAATTTTCGTGTCCACGATTTCTCATGTGAAAGATATAGATTCCGAGCATATTGTTGTGTAATTGTACTAGCTCCTTGAACCTTACTTCCAGCCTTAAGATCAACTAATAATGCACCAGCGATACGAGAAAAATCTAAACCGCCATGCTTATAAAAATCTTTATCCTCAACAGCTACTACTGCTTGCTTTAAATAGGGAGACATCTCATCAAGACTAACCCAGTAACGTCGTTCATTCGTAAAGTGATCCCCAATTTGGTTCTCATTTTCATCTAAGAAAATAGAGGCTTTAGGTACGGTTAAAGGCGGGGCACCAGCCACTTGAACATAGACGCGTAAAGCTATAAATGCTACTACAATTGCGGATGTAAAGGCGACAAAAAGGGTAAGTGCTTTACGTGTACGCTTTGAACGTTTTTGCTTACGTTGATAGCTTTTTCTCTTCATCCGACTTCACCTCGTTTTCTCACACTTGCGTATAGTATGTGTCTGAACAATCATCTTTAATCGAAATTCTAGGCAAAAACTATTGCACTTTATTCAAAAACATCTATACTTTTTTTGTACTGTTTGAAATGCTAGCATTCGACAAAAGAATGACACCTTGTAAATTTTAATCGAATTTTGCTAGACGTTCCAATAATTTATACGAGGATACAAGGATAGAGGTTTCATTACAATCCTGTAAGCCCTTAATAGAGTAATGGTAAAAGGTCCATCACTGAAAGTTAGGGATGACGTTTTGCTAAAACGTACCCTTGTGGATAAGTTGATCTTCGTTACGACTGGGCGACTCCTGGGGATTAGCAATAGGGGAACGAAGGCTAAAACCATCACATCCTGTGATAACGCCTTCGTGACCAACATCCTGTTGCCCCGACGCCCCCAGGAAGCTTTGCTCTGTGCGAAAGCGAAGCGGCAGCTACAAAGCGCCCAGTCGGTACGGAAATCAACCCTAAGTGATGCAAATGAATCTAATAGAATTAATTCTAATAAAAGTGGAGGTCGAGCAATGAGATTTGATGAAGCTTATTCAGGAAATGTTTTTATAAAAAGTCATCCTACATATGAGGATGCTCAGGCAGTCATTTATGGTATGCCAATGGACTGGACAGTTAGTTATCGTCCGGGTTCACGTTTTGGTCCGCAACGTATTCGTGAAGTATCGATTGGTCTAGAAGAATACAGCCCATATTTAGACCGTGAGCTAGAAGAAGTGAAATATTTTGATGCGGGAGATATACCTTTACCATTCGGCAACGCACAGCGCTCGTTAGATGAAATTGAAAAATTTATCGAAAAGCTGTTAGCGGATGGCAAGATTCCTGTCGGCATGGGTGGCGAGCATTTAGTATCATGGCCTGTAATGAAGGCTGTCTCAGCAAAATATGATGACCTAGCAATTATCCACTTCGATGCACATACAGACTTACGTGAAGAATATGAAGGGGAGCCACTTTCTCACTCAACGCCTATTCGTAAAATTGCTGAACATATCGGACCGAAAAATGTGTATTCATTTGGTATTCGTTCAGGTATGAAGGAAGAATTCGAATGGGCAAAGGAAAATGGCATGCACATTTCAAAATTTGAAGTGCTAGAGCCATTAAAAGAAGTATTACCGTCTTTAGCAGGACGTAATGTTTACGTGACGATTGATATTGATGTACTTGACCCAGCACATGCACCAGGCACGGGTACGGTAGATTGCGGAGGCATTACATCAAAAGAATTACTAGCGTCAATCCATGCGATCGCAGCAAGTGGTGTCAATGTAGTGGGCTTTGACCTAGTTGAGGTAGCACCAATCTACGACTCATCAGAAATGACAGCGAATACAGCTTCAAAACTATTAAGAGAAATGATATTGGGCTGGATAAAATAAGTAGGGTTTTCTAATGTTGATATAAAGTAGTTGGAGTGGGGGTAGCAATAAGCTAGCCCCATTTTCCTTATCGTTATAAAAAAAAGACGCCATCCCCAATACATCGGATAGCGTCTTGATATTTCGAATCGTTCTATTAAGGGTTCGTCGACCAAAGTCCAGCATGTTTTAAGACAACACGTGGATGAAGTTTTAACTGTGCAACCATTAAATCTGCTAAATCTTCTGCTTGCATCACTTTTTCTGGATTGCCGTCTGTTAAGTTTAGTTCAACAGCCATATCTGTAGCAACTGTACTTGGCGTTAATGTTGTAACGCGAATGTTTTTCTTACGCACTTCAAGCATTAATGATTCACTTAGTCCGATAACAGCAGCTTTTGAAGCCGAGTATGCGCTTGTAATTGGTGCACCTTTTTGACCAGCTGTTGAGGAGATATTAATGATGTCGCCTGTATTGCGCTCGATCATCTCCGGTAATACAGCGCGTGTTGTGTAATACACACCTTTTACGTTGACATCGATAATATTTGTCCATTCTTCAGGCGTTAAGTCCATGAAGCCACCGAATTTTGAAATACCAGCATTGTTTACTAAAATATCGATCGAGCCAAGCTCGCCGCGAATAGATTCAACGGCTGTAGTAATAGAGTCTAAATCCGCTACATTTGCCGCAGCAATGGCTACCTTCACATCATACTGTTTAAGTTCCTCTGCTACTTGTTGTAAATTTTCAAGCGTACGTCCAACAAGACCTACGTGAATACCTTCTTGCGCAAAAGCTACTGCTGTTGCGCGTCCAATTCCACGTCCTGCTCCTGTAATTAACGCCACTTTACCTGCGATTACTTGCATATTTTTCTCTCCTTTAAATAAGATCGTTTTATTTAGACGAAAAAATAGATTAAGATTTGTCTTTAAGACTAACCTCATTTTACTACGGTTTTCTACATTGTGAAGAGTGCACTTTTTTGTGCGGAGGTTACTAAAAGTTACTTATATGAAAGAGGGTTAGCTCTATGTCGGATAAATTAAGAGAAGAGATAAAAGAGAGAATAGTAAATAATGATTATCATTGTGAAAAAGAACTTACCTTATCGATTATTAGTGGGAAATGGAAAGTTGTTATTTTGTGGCATTTAGGTGTAGAAGGGCCGCATCGCTTCAGTGAGCTTCAAAGACTTTTTCCGAAAATATCTCATAAAATATTATCAAACCAATTACGTGAACTGATGGAAGATGGAATTGTTCATCGAGAAGTGTTTCCAGAAGTTCCTCCGAAAGTCGAATATTCAATGACTGAACTAGGGATGACGTTGTTACCAATCGTGGAGATGATGTATGAATGGGGAAAAAAGAGAATCAATCAAATTAAACAAGAAAGCAATAACGAGGTCATTTAGCTTGATTTAAATTGTCGGTGCTGTTTTTAAACAACTTTAAAATAGCAGATGGTACTTTATTTCATCGAGCCTAATTCAACTTCTTTATTTCTATACGCAAACTGAATAAGACGGCTGAACTTTCCGTAACCTTTAACGTCTTATTTTGTAAAAGAGGTGAAACAATGGGGGTTTGGTATTTCTTAATCTTATTTTTAGGGTTGTTTTTGATATTTAAAGGCCTATTTATGAAAAAACAATCTTTGCTAATTAAGAAAATTGGTATTGTGTTTGTAGGATTATTATGTATTTCATTCTCAATATTTATGTTTTCACCAGGAAGTGCAGAAATAATTTCTGATTTACTAAATTTGGAATAAGGGAAATCTAGGTAATATAATTAATTTTATAATGTGGGGCTAAAAGTGGGGAAGCGTAATGAGATCACTTTTAGCCCCACTTGCATTTGGCTAACATAATCATACCAGGCATCAAAAGCTATTGGGAGTTCCCGGACTTTCTTGGAAAAACAAGGCTCATTTACTAAACTGTACCCTATAAGATAGACACTTTGAAAAAAGTCTATCCTATTGGGTACTTTTGTTTATAATGAGAAAAAAGATGTCGGAGCGGAATGAAATGACGAAAAGATTATTTACAAAAAAAGAGCAAGAACAACTAAACTGTAATCCTAATGTCCAAGCTATTAGTGATAAAGCGATTACTTATACTGAAGAATTTAAACGCCATTTTATTGCAGAAAATGAAAAAGGAAAACTCCCAAGAACGATTTTTGAAGAGGCCGGTTTAGATGTTGAACTGATTGGTTTGAAGCGCATTAGTTCAGCGGGAAAGCGTTGGCGCGCAGCTTATCGTACAACTGGAGTAGCGGGTCTACAAGATACACGGAAAACGAATTCAGGTCGTCCAATAGAACGGGAATTAAGTTTAGAAGAAAAAAATTGCACGATTAGAAGCGAAAAAAATCGATTATTACAAGCAGAGAATGAACTTTTAAAAAAAGCTCGATCTACTCGAAAGGCAGATGTTAAAGAAGAAATAACAATCGCAACAGAACTAAAATTTGATTTAATCAGTAAAAACGATTCAAAAAAATATAAACTAAAAACGTTTAGTAAGCTATCTATGTGAAATCATGGGCGTATCTCGTTCAGGTTACTATAATTATTTCACTGAAAAAAATCAGCACAAAAAGCGCGCAGCCCATGAGTTAGCAGATGAAGCAATCAAAGAAATCATTTTTAAAAAGCGTATCATTTCCGAGGACGTAAGAAAGGTGCACGTCAAATTAAAAATGACGTTAGAGAATCAATATGGGATTGCGTATAACTTAAAAACGTATTCGCCGCATTATGAAGAAATTCGAGATTGTATGCCCAATTCGAAAAAGCGAATCCGGCACGTAGAATGGCTAAAGCGACAAAAAGAACATCGTACATGTCCAAATGAATTACAACGTAACTTTAAACAAGGTGTAGCAGGAAAAGTATTATTAACAGATATCACGTATTTGACGTATGGAAACGGCAAACGTGCTTATTTATCAACGATTAAGGACGCTGAGACAAACGAAATTTTAGCGTATGAAGTATCTGCTTCATTAAGTATGGATATCGCGCTCAATACACTTCGTAAATTGAAGCGAAATCACCACCATTTAACGAAAGATGCATTTATTCATTCAGATCAAGGATTCCATTATACGAATCCAAAATTCCAGAAACTTGTGAAGGAAATGGGACTAGGGCAATCTATGTCACGCCGAGGAAACTGTTGGGATAACGCCCCTCAAGAATCCTTCTTCGGTCATTTTAAAGATGAAACCAATCTGAAAGCGTGCGAAACATTAGAAGAAGTAAAACGAGAAGTGAAAAGTTATATGATGTATTACAACCATTATCGAGGGCAATGGAACTTGAAAAAGCTGCCGCCTGCAAAATACAGACAGCAGCTTCAGAAGGTTGCCTAGCTTTTTTTCAAAATGTCCTTTACAAAGGGTACACTTTATACAAAGTGGGCTTTTTTATTTCTTTGGAATTTTTTAGATTAGAATTAAATACCTAATTGACATTGATAGGAAAATACTGTTACATTATAAGGTAACAAATGTTACCTATTGAGGGAGGAAATTTTTTTTGGCACCAAAAGAGCGATTTACAGAGGAAATTTTATTGGATTGTGCTTTTGAAATGGCTAGAGAGAGTGGGATTGATAGTGTCAATGCACGGGATTTAGCAAAAGAGTTAGGCTGTTCGACAAAGCCTATATTTCGATTATTCTCGAGTATGGACGATTTAAAGTACGCAGTCTATGAAAGGGCTAGCAATCTTTATAACGAAAAAATGTTTCAGGGCTTGCATGAAAGTTCTTTTTTAGGAATGGGGTTAGCTTATATTAACTTTGCTCGCGAAGAAAAGAAGCTATTTGAGCTATTATTTCTATCCAATAAATATAAAATCTCTAGCTTTTCGGATTTACTAAATGACGTAGAAAACCAAGGGATTATAGCAATCATTTCTAAATTAACAGGATTAACTCAAACCTCTGCTAAATCTCTATTTGTAAATATATGGTTAACTACACACGGTATTGCGACAATGTGTGCGACGAATACTTGTGATTTAGATAGTTCGGAAATTGAGAGCATTTTAAAAGACGTTTTTGAAGGCGTTAAACAAAAATTATTGAATGGAGAAAATAAATGAAAATAAAAAATTCACCTATTCTTTTATCGATACTTTTTACTTTACTTGCAATTGTTTTTCCTTTCATAGCTGGTGTAATTATAGCTGTCAAAAATATAAGTAGCTTAAGCTTTATAGTTTTAATTCAATTTATTGCCTTTGCAGTTGGTGTACTAGTTACTCTTTGGATCATGAAAAAAAGTAAATTTTCTTTCCAAGATTTCGGATTTAGAAAGTTTAAAGCAGAGGCATGGATGGCTGTTATCGTTGTTTCTGAGCTGGTTGCATTCTTTAATGGTATTGCAGATCAAGATGGTTTTTCTGCGCAATACGTACTTATTTTGCTTCTATTTGTTATTGCCGTTGGTCTTTTTGAAGAGTTTATTTTCCGTGGTCTAATTTTCAAATATTTATCAGCGAAAGGGCTTAAAACGGCTATTATAGGCTCCTCTATTTTATTTGGAATTGGACATCTTGCACATTTAGCTGCAGGTCAGGATTTTTTATTGACATTACTGCAAGTAGTTTTTGCATGCCTCTTTGGGTTAGTTTGTGCAGAAATTGTTGCAAAGACAAAAAGTATTATGTTTCCTATTATTTGGCACGCTACGCATGATTTTATTGCATTCTTGACCGATAGTGAGCCGAATGTTCTTTCTGTTTCTATTTATATCTTTCATTGTTTAGTGTTAATTGGTCTCGCAATTTATTTCTGGAGAGCTTTATTTCCTAAAAAGGCTGTTATGAATTTAAAAAATCCTGAGAGTTACGTTTAAACTCGACAAGCAAAAAAGCATCTATTTGAGTGGATGCTTTTTTTGTCTAGTCACCTTAATGAGCTTATTGTTGTAATTCAACATTGCCTCCTGAAATAAGGAAGCACACTTTTTCGTTTTTACTAATAGGTAAAATTCCTTGAAGGGCAGCGCCAATACCGATGGAGGAGGAAGGTTCTGCGATAATTTTACCCTCGGAAAGTAAGGTCTTCATCCCACGATGAATCAATGCTTCATCTACACTTACAACCTCATCGACAAGCTGCTGAACAATTGGAAAGTTCCGTTCTCCTGGCTGTAAAGTTAATAGAGCATCTGCCAAAGATTTTTGTTCCTTTAAAAGCAATCTTTCGCCAGCTTCAAAGCTTTTGCCATAACGCGAAATAACAGCAGGCTCCACGCCAATTATTCTAATATGAGGTGATATGGATTTTACAGCAGTTGCAATGCCACTAATTAAACCACCGCCGCCAATAGGGATAACAATGGTATTAACATCAGGGAGCTGTGCTAAAATTTCTAAACCTGCTGTTCCTTGTCCTGCCATAATATCGTAATCATCATAAGGATGTATAATGCAATAACCATGATCACGACTGAGTTTTTCTGTTACTACATGTCTTTCTGCAAGCTTACACTGTACAACCTCTGCACCTAAGGCACGTATTCCTTCAACTTTAATTGTAGGAGCTGAATCCGGTAGAACAATTGTTGCCTTACTATTTAATAGCTTGGCAGCATAGGCAACGCCCTTGCCATGATTACCCGAGGAAGCAGCAACTACGCCTTTTTGCAATTGTTCTAACGGCATGGACAGCATTTTATTGAGAGCTCCGCGAATTTTAAAAGAGTTTGTTTTTTGCATATTCTCGGCTTTAATGTAAACGTGACATCCTAAAAGATGATCGAGCCCATTTAATCGAATAACGGGTGTTTCATATATATATGATGAAATTCTTCGTTTAGCAGCATGAATTTTTTCAAGTGTTATCATAAAGCAACCCTCATTCCGTTTAATTAATTGAAAATTCTGATGTTTTTACTGTAGATTGATAGGTAATTTGTGTCAATAGGTAAACACGCCATGCACACAATACTTACTTCTATCTTGAAAAAGTATGAGTATTCATCCTATAATAAAAAGGTTATAGTAAAAACAATAAAAGGGAGCGTCCATAATGGCGAACGAAGCAAGATCGCAGGTGAACATTAAGCTCATTTCTACGATTTGCCCGATTGAAGGGGAAACCGAAAGTTATGAAATGTGGCTGACAGGGCAGCTACTTGAAAAAGCAGGAAGCATCTATTTGAAATATGAAGAGGTGCAGGAGGATAAAACCATCCGCACAACTATGAAGTTAGGCAATGAACAGGCATTAATTATGCGTACTGGTGCAGTAAAAATGCGACTACCACTTAACATAATTGAACAACAAATGGGTCATTATGAAAGTGAATTCGGTTCAATGCCACTCGTCATAGACACGAAAGAAATGACGTTTACAAAGCAGGCAGTAAACGGAGATTTCCATGTACAGTACGATTTACTAATGGATGGGCAATCCGTTGGCAATTATACATTAGACATTACATTTACGGAGGTACAATGATGAACGCAGTAGAACAAGTACAACAAGCCATTAAAGCAGCGATTGCGCAGGCTGTTGAAAAAGCTGGCTTAGTCGATGCTGGCACAGAGTTAAATATTCACCTTGAAACACCAAAGGATAAGGCAAATGGAGACTATGCGACAAACATTGCTATGCAATTAACGAAATTAGCAAAAAAACCACCTCGTGCCATTGCTGAAGCTATTTTAGAAAATCTTGATACAGCAGGTACAGATATTGAAAAAATCGATATTGCTGGCCCTGGCTTCATGAATATTACTGTGCGTAAAGATTTCCTAACAGGTGTAGTAAAAGCAGTGCTTGAGCAAGGTGTTGATTATGGTCGTTCTAATGCTGGTGCAGGAGAAAAAATTCAAGTTGAATTCGTATCTGCAAATCCAACTGGTGATCTTCATTTAGGTCATGCACGTGGAGCTTCTGTAGGGGATTCATTATGTAATGTGTTAGATATGGCAGGCTACGGTGTATCTCGTGAGTACTATATTAACGATGCGGGTAACCAAATCAATAACTTAGCTTATTCACTTGAAGCGCGTTATAAACAAGCTTTAGGGTTAGAAGCTGAGATGCCAGAGGATGGCTACCACGGTGCGGATATTATTGGAATCGCTGGTAAATTAGCAGGTGAGCATGGCGATTCAATTTTATCAAAATCTGATGAAGATCGTTTTGCGTTCTTCCGTCAGCATGGTTTAGCGTTAGAATTAGACAAGTTAAAAACAGACCTTGCAAACTTCCGCGTAAACTTTGATGTGTGGTATTCTGAAACGTCACTATATGAAAACGGCAAAATTGAAGTAGCATTAGATAAACTAAAAGCGAATGGTCATGTATTTGAAGAAGATGGTGCTACTTGGTTCCGTTCGACAACATTTGGCGACGATAAAGACCGCGTGTTAATTAAAAATGATGGTTCATTCACATACCTGACTCCGGATATCGCATACCATGAGGACAAAATTGTACGTGGCTTCGATAAATTAATTAATATTTGGGGAGCTGATCACCACGGCTATATCCCACGTATGAAAGCTGCTATTCAGGCGCTTGGTTACGACCGTGATACGCTTGAAGTAGAGATTATCCAAATGGTTCAGCTTTATAAAAACGGTGAAAAATTCAAAATGTCTAAACGTACAGGCAACGCTGTTACAATGCGTGAGCTTGTAGAAGAGGTTGGCTTAGATGCAGTACGTTATTTCTTCGTGAAAACTGCAGGCGATTCTCACATGGACTTTGACCTTGACCTTGCCGTATCTCAATCAAATGAAAACCCAGTGTATTATGCACAATATGCGCATGCACGTATTTCTTCTATTTTACGTTCAGCGAATGAGCAAGGCTTTGCTGCTACAACAGATCATTTAACTCTGTTAACAGCTGAAAAAGAAATTGATTTACTGAAAAAAGTGGGCGACTTCCCGAAAGTGGTAGCAGATGCTGCGAAGCACCGTACACCACACCGTATCGCTAACTATATCCAAGAAACAGCAGCTACATTCCACAGCTTCTATAACGCTGAAAAAGTGTTAGACCCTTCAAATAAAGAGCTAACAGAGGCTCGTTTAGCGCTTATTACGGCTGTGCGTACAACAATTGCCAACGCACTACGCTTAATCGGCGTATCTGCACCAGAAAAAATGTAATAATAGTCTTTCCAGCCCCCGGCACGACAATGTGCCGGGGGTTTTTTGTGTTGACATGGCTTAGATGGATAGAGCTGTTGAAGTGGCAGATAGAATCAAAGCGACGGAAAGAACCGCCAGAGTGACGGAAAGAATTCGAAGCGACGGAAAGAACCGCCAGAGCGACGGATAGAATTCGAAGCGACGGATAAGAACCAGCAAAGCGGCGGAAAGAACCGCCAGAGCGACGGAAAGAACCAGCAAAGCGGCGGAAAAAACCGCCAGAGCGACGGAAAGGATTCGAAGCGACGGAAAGAACCAGCAAAGCGACGGAAAGAACCGCCAGAGCGACGGATAGAATCATCGAAGTGCCGGATAAAATCCCTGAACTGATCAATTCATCTTCTTTAAACAATATTTTTCTGTAAACTTCAAATATTTCGTTGCAGTTTACGTTAACGTCAATGATATACTGATGGAAAATGGGAAGGGGGAGATGCTGTTGAAGACGATTCAAGAAGTGGCTAAGCAGTTTAATGTTTCGACACGGACAATTCGTTATTACGAGGAGCTTGGGCTGCTTAATCCTAATCGTTCATCTACTAATCAACGAACCTTTTCAAAAAAAGAGTTGGCGAAGCTTAAGCTTATTTTCCGAGGAAAGCGTTACGGTTTTTCACTTGAGGAGATCAAGGAGATGGTATTGCTGTTTGATTTTGATCGCACGGGCATTCAGCAGTTGGAGCGTACGGTTGAATATGGGGAGCAAAAAATTCAAGAAATTGATAGCAAAATAGCAGAGCTTACGCAAATGAAAAATGAGTTGCAGCAATTACAAGGCGTGTTTACTGAAAAATTATTAACTTTAAAGGGAGAGATGCATGATGAATAGTTCGAGTTTGTTAGCACGTAATGCCCGAAAGTACTCTATGATTGAAGCGGTTGTTTGTCAAGGCAGACGAGTGACCTATCATGATTTAGATGAGCAAGTGACACGTTTTGGTCATGCTTTATTAGAGCAAGGTGTGCGGCAGGGCGATAAAGTTATCATTTTTATGCCGAATGTTGTAGAGTTTGTCGTTAGTTATTTTGCTATTCAGCGCATTGGAGCTATAGTCGTTCCAGTAAATGCGAAATTTACGCTGCAAGAGGTTGAGTATGTAGCGCAGCATGCGGATGCTAAAGCTATTCTAGTACATGAAGTCATTTTTGCAGCAGTCGAAAACATCACGATAGTCCCTTTAAAAATTAAAACAGGTCAAGAGCAGGCTGGTTGGCTAAACTATGAAACGCTTATTCAACAGGCGAGCACTCAAACTATTGATTGCCAGCTTAATGAAGATGATGTCTCAACGATTTTATATACCTCGGGTACAACGGGAAAACCAAAGGGTGTGTTGTTCAGCTATCGCAATATTTTAACTGTAGCGCAAATGATTGCAGTTGAAATGGAAGTAAAGCCTGAAAGCCGAATCCTTCTCATGATGCCGTTGACTCATTCGGCTCCATTACATTTATTTTTAATGGCAGGCGTACTTATAGGCTCAACAAATGTGCTAACACCAACGTTTACACCTGATTTGTTTATTGATTCGATTGAGCAGGAAAGGACAACACATTTCTTTGGTGCACCTGTCGCTTATTTATTAACTGCCCAAATGCCAAGATTGCAAACGGCTGATTTATCATCGATGAAATGGTGGGTTTATGGTGGAGCGCCTTTATCACAAAACGAAGTCCAGCATCTACAAAAAGCTTTCCGCACAGATAATTTAACTTGCGTTTATGGCTTAACAGAGGCTGGTCCGAATGGTTCGTTATTGTTTGGCAGAGAACATGCAACGAAGGCGGGAAGTATTGGCCGGCGTGCACCACTTGGAGCGGAGCTGCGCATTATTAACGACAATGGAGAAGATGTCAGTGTTGGTGAAGTGGGAGAAATTGTGTTACTTGGTGAAGGTAATATGCTGGGCTATTACAAGGATGATATCGCAACAAAGGCTGCATTTATAGATGGCTGGCTGAAAACGGGTGATTTGGCTCGCGTGGATGAGGATGGATATATTTGGATTGTTGATCGTAAAAAGGATGTCATTTTTTCTGGCGGTGTGAATATTTATCCGAAAGAAATTGAAGATCGTATGTTGAGCTATGAGGGAATATTTGAGGTTGCTGTCATAGGTGTACCACATCCAGAGTGGGGAGAAACGGTGAAGGCCGTTTATGCTTCTAAAATAGAAATTAACGAGGACGAACTTAAAGCTTATTTGGAGGAGCATCTTGCTAAATATAAAATTCCACGCATCTTTGAACGTGTAGAAGCGCTACCACGGAATGCATCGGGCAAAATACTAAAACAAACTTTGAAGGGACAAGAGGTGAGATAGCATGAAGGTTTTACAGCAGGAAGAAATGAAAACAACGAATTTTTTTAAGGATAATGATACACTTCATAAAGTTTTAGAAATGATGCTAGATAAAGAGTTTGTGGAATATGCAACACGCGAGTTAACAGATTTTGGTGAGCTTTGTGCTGGAGATATTGATGTGAGAGCCAAACATACGGATAGAGAGGGTGAACCTCGATTACAAAGGTATAATGCCTATGGTGAAGAAGTGTCAGAGATTTGGGTTAATGATGGCTATAAAAAGACAATTGAAGAGACGTACAATACTGGCATTGTTGGCTATGTGCATAAAGATATTCCGCAATTAGGTAGAAAGGGCAACTATGTGTATAGCTTTGCTCAAGGTTATATACTGTCCCATACTGAGCCAGGCTTTTACTGTCCTGTTACTTTAACAATGGCAACTGCTTATCTCCTTGACCATTATGCGAGTGATGAGGTGAAGGAGCGCTTTTTACCACATGTTTGTGCAACAGGAGATACCGAGCTATATGAGGGAGCGACATTTTTAACGGAGCGTCAAGGTGGCTCTGATGTTGGTGCGAATGTTGTAGAGGCAAAACAGGACGGCAATCAGTATCGTTTATATGGTGAGAAATATTTCGCATCAAACGCAGGAATGTGTGGAGTAGCCATGGTATTGGCACGTATGGAAGGGGCTCAGGCAGGCTCAAAGGGCTTAACATTATTTGCGGTTCCATGGCGGAAAGAGGATGGAACAGTTAATAACCTCCGCATTCGACGTTTGAAGGATAAACTTGGCGTTAGAGCCGTACCTTCGGGTGAGGTGGAATTTGATGGTGCACTAGCTTATGTCGTAGGTGAGCCGAATAAAGGAATATATTATATGCTGGAGGCGCTTAATTTATCAAGAATTTGCAATGCTGTTGCATCTATAGGCATTATGCGCCGTGGTTATTTAGAGGCGAAGCACTATGTGACAAATCGTCAGGCATTTGGTAAGCCTTTAACGCAATATCCTATGATTCAGGATACGCTAGGGAAATTCGCTGCCAAGCTTCATGTGGAGGTTGCGACAGTTTTTGATCTTATTCATCAGTACGATAAAGTTACAAGTGGACAGGGGAATGAAGAGGACATCATTTTGAATCGCTTGTATATTGCTATCATGAAAAAAGAAACGGCAGAGCAAGCGGTACATTATGCGAGTGAAGCGATTGAATTACATGGTGGAAATGGCTATATTGAAGACTTTGTAACACCTCGCTTATTAAGAGATGCACAGGTGCTTACTGTGTGGGAGGGAACTGCCAATATTTTAGCTTTAGAGCTCATTCGTTTAGTTGATAAGTTTCATGTCCATGAATTGTTTGTTCGTGTCATGGAGGAACGTCTAGAAAAACTAGCTGACAGTCCATTAGTGGAAATTGTAGTGGAGCAATTAGCAAAATTAGACTCGACTTTGCAAACATTTAGCGGTTTAGATGAAGCGACGAAAACGTTTGAAGCAAAAAAGGTCGCAGAAAAAATGGCACATTTATATGAAAGTGTTGTAGCGGTCGAATGGGCACAAAAATTCGGCGGCAAATATGAAAAGCTAGCAGATATTTATTTAGAGAGCACATGGGCATTGCGAGAAATGGGTGCACCAATGAAAACGGTCCAGTATTTTTCAGATATAGTTTAACTTCTTTCAGCAAATGTTTTGTGTGGCGAAAGTGAAACGTCAGCTACAAATGTTTTGTGTAGCGAAAGTGAAACGTCAGCTACAGGTGTTTTTTGTAGCGAAAGCAAAGTGTCAGCTACAAATGTTTTTGTAACATAAGTGCAACTTTAATTATAGAAGTCTCCCACCTCTATAGGTTGTGAGATGAATGCGGGTTATGTTACTTTTCAGTAGGTGTCCAAATAGAAGTCGTCTCGAATGGAGGCGACTTCTTTTGTTTTCATGTATAATAAAAATCAACTGAATATTATAAAGGTTCTTTACTTATGTAAAGTGAAAAGGGAAATCGGTGTAATTCCGATGCGGTCCCGCCACTGTATGTGTGAGTTTTTTCAATTTGCGCCACTGAAAATTTCGGGAAGGCATGAAAAAGCGAATGGAGCACGAGCCAGGAGACCTGCCTTTATAGAAAACACGTTGCAGCCTACGAGGATAGGGTGGTGGATTTTGTATGCGTATTTTTTGTGCAAATTTGACCCCCTCATCTTTTTGTGATGAGGGGTATTTGTTTTGTAAGATTGATGTCGATAAATTTGAAAAAATGAGCGATAAATCCACAATGTTGAACGATAAACCTGATGTTGGGTGATAAAACAACAAAGTTAGGCGATAAACTCATAATGTTGGGTGATAAACCTAAAATGTTGGGCGATAAATCCACAATGTTGAGCGATAAACCCGATGTTGAGTGATAAAACAACAATGTTAGGCGATAAACTCATAATGTTGGGTGATAAACCCAATGTCGGCTGATAAACCCACAACCTTGTGCGATAAAAGCTAAAATATATCGATAAATCAGAAAAACAAGTCGTTAAAATATACGCACAGATAAACTAAGGAGGATTTTCACATGAAGAAATTTTGGAAAATAGGATTATCAGCATTTTTAGCTATTGGCTTGGTTGCTGGATGTAATGCAAAAGAGGAAACAAATGAAAAGTCACCATCTTCTGAACAGCAGAAGCAACAAGAGACATCAAAAGTTGACGAAGCAGCATTCCCGATGACGATAACGGATGCGACTGGCAAGGATATTACGCTAGAAGCACCACCTGAAAAAATTGTCTCGCTCATTCCAAGTAACACTGAGATTTTATTCGGCCTTGGCTTAAATGATGAAATAATTGGTGTAACAGATAATGATGATTACCCAGCGGAGGCTACTGAAAAAGAAAAGGTTGGGGGCATGGAGTATAATATTGAGCAAATTATTGCTTTAACGCCAGATATCGTTTTTGCGCATGCATCGAGTATGACTTTTTCAGAAGGAGCAATTGAACAGCTTGAGGCTGCAGGCGTGAAGGTATTTGTTGTTGCAAATGCTAAAGACTTTAATGACACATACACATCAATTGAACAGCTAGGTCGTGCAACAGGGAAGCTAGAAGAGGCTCAAAAAATTGTCGCAAATATGAAGGCGAAAGTTGAAGAAGTTCAAACAAAACTTGAGGGTGTTAAACCAAAGA
Organism: Lysinibacillus agricola; assembly: GCF_016638705.1. GTDB lineage: Bacteria > Bacillota > Bacilli > Bacillales_A > Planococcaceae > Lysinibacillus > Lysinibacillus agricola. The sequence goes on from NZ_CP067341.1 coordinate 707,679, forward strand.
AAGTCTTTGTAGAAACGTCTGATGAGCCAGAAATTTATACAGCTGGTAAAGGTACATTTATGAATGAAATGCTAAATATGATTCATGCCGAAAATGTAGCAGCAGATGCAGATAACTGGTATAAAATTGATGCTGAACAAATTATCGCGAAAAATCCAGATGTCATTGTAGTGACATATAATTATGTACCTGATATTTTAACGAAAATTCCACAACGTGCAGGCTTTGAGACAATTACTGCCGTGAAAAACAAGGACATTGTACAAGTAGATGAAAATACGACGAGTCGTCAAGGTCCGCGTTTAGCAGATGGTCTTGAAGAATTAGCGAAAGCTATCTACCCTGAGGCGTTTCAGTGAGTAGAATATTAATAGCCTATGTAACAGCAATTACGCTTCTGATCATTAGCATCTGGTGTGGCGTAGCGATAGGCTCGGTTCATGTTCCACTAGAAGTATTGTGGAATAAGGCGGCTGATGAAACAGCTGCCAATATTTTATGGAAAATTCGTTTACCTCGAGTCCTGCTGGCAGGGCTTGTCGGGGCGTCTCTTGCCATTGCAGGGGCAGCTTTTCAAGGTTTATTAAAAAATCCATTGGCAGATCCTTATACGTTAGGGGTTTCCTCGGGTGCATCTGTTGGCGCAGTGATGACGATTTTCTTTAGTGTATCAATACCGGTAGTTGGCCATTATACATTGCCAACCTTCAGTATGATAGGTGCAATATTAACGATGGTAGCTGTCATGGGCTTTGCTAGAATAATAGATCGCTCACTGAAAATGGAAACCCTTATTTTAACAGGAGTCATATTTAGTTCGTTTTTAGGCTCCTTAATTTCTTTAATGATTGCATTATCCGGTGAGGAGCTACGGCAAGTTATTGGCTGGCTGCTCGGATCAGTATCGATGCGTGGTTGGCCATACGTTCAAATGATTATTCCGTTTGTAATAATTGGTTCGATCATGCTCTGGACACAAAGACGTGAGTTAAATGTTCTGTTATATGGAGAAGAACGTGCGAAGCATTTAGGTGTCAATGTTAAGCGCAGTAAATATTTAATTTTAGTAGGTGGATCAATGTTGACTGGAGCGGCGGTAGCTGTTTCTGGCACGATTGGCTTTGTTGGCTTAGTTGTACCCCATATGACGCGGATGCTTTGGGGTTCTGATCATCGTCATTTATTGCCATTATCATTTTTAAATGGGGCAACTTTGCTCATTATTTGCGATTTAATAGCACGAACAATTATTATGCCTAGAGAGCTACCGATTGGCGTAATTACTGCCTTTATTGGGGCGCCCGTCTTTTCCTATATTTTTTATAAGCAACGTAGAAGTAAGGGGGTACGGGCATGATTGTTGTTAAACATCTTTCTGGCGGCTATGAAGATGTGCCGATCGTCCATGATATTAGTTTTTCCGTTGAAAAAGGGAAAGTACTTGGGATTTTAGGGCCGAATGGTAGCGGAAAATCGACGCTGTTAAAAGTAATGAGTGGCATATTACCAGCAACTGCAGGCACTATATTAGTAGATGGTAAAAATATCAACTCTTACAATGCCCGTGCATTGGCCAAAAAAATGGCGGTACTACCACAATTACATGCCAATGCCTTTTCCAACAGTGTACGTGAGGCAGTATCACTTGGACGTTATCCACATCAAACTGGCTTCTTTTCAAGCTGGACTGAACGCGATGAACAAGCAGTCCAACATGCAATGATGCAAACCGGTGTGAAACGCTATGAACAGACATCGATGGAATTTTTGTCGGGCGGTGAACAGCAAAGAGTTTTTGTAGCCCAAGCTCTTGCACAAACAGCGGAAATATTACTGTTAGATGAACCAACGAACCATCTAGATATTGCCCATCAACGTCAAATTTTAGATATGGTGCGAAAGGAAGCAATAGAATGTGGTTTAACCGTTATTATGGTGCTACATGATATGAATTTAGCTGCCCTCTATTGTGATGAATTATTACTAATGGAAGGGGGGCGGATGCGAGCATTTGGGGCACCACATGAAGTATTAATTGCCTCGCAAATCGAAGACGTCTATCATGCGCGCGTAGCGACATATGCACATCCTGAAATTCCAAAACCTCAAATTACAATGATGCCAGCTTCAGTTGAACATCAGCAACGTGCTGTCATTCAAAAAGTAAATTTCACTGTTACGGATCATTACATTCAGCTTAAGTCAGAGTTTCCTTTAAAAACGGTTTCCTCAGCTGTCCATAATCCGGGTATCGGTTGGTATGATTGCCTGTTAAATCGCTCTGTACCAATAGATTATGTGATTAGTGATGTAAAGGGAGAGGTCGCTGAATTTTTACAAAAGGAGCTTTTCTCATCTACAAGCACAGTCGTCATGTTAACGGCTGTCCCGACAGAACTTGTAGCTATTAATGAATTTAAAGCTTCCTTTGGTAGCGTCCTTGTTGCTGTAACTGCTGGTATTGGCAATGCTGTTGATGTGTCACGCACACATGAAAGACAGGATGAACCATATATTGGTACTATAAATACGTGGGTCATTGTTAATGGTTGTTTATCAGAAGAAGCGTTTTTCCAAGCGATGATGACAGCTAATGAGGCAAAGACAAAGGCATTGCAATCAGAAGATATTCGTGATGAGCTTAGTGGTACGATTGCAACAGGCACTGCTACAGATAGTTTATTGATTGCGGCGACACAAAAAGGGGAAGAAATGCTGTATGGGGGCCCAATTACTGATGTAGGTAAGATAATCGGTAAAGGTGTTTTTGAAACAACTGTACAGGCAATAAAAAATTATAAAAACAATTTTAGGAGATGAGAGAAATGAAGCTTTACACGAAAACAGGCGATACAGGGAAAACAAGTCTTATCGGAGGTCGCGTTGACAAAGATAGCTTACGCGTAGAGACTTATGGGGCAATCGATGAATTAAATTCTTTTATTGGCAAGGCCGTAAGTGAATTAGATCGTGAGCTATTCAAGGATATTCTAATTGATTTAGAAACGATTCAGCACGAGCTTTTCGATGCAGGTGGCGACCTTGCTAACGTTATGAAGGAGCGTCATTATAAGCTTACAGAGCAGCCAATTGAAGTGTTGGAATCTCGTATTGATGCATTGTCAGATGAAGCACCACCATTACAGCGCTTTATTTTACCAGGTGGTGCACCAGCAGCCGCAACCTTACACATTGCTCGTACAGTAGCGCGTCGAGCAGAACGTCAAATGGTAACGCTTATGAAGGAAATGGATGATGTACCGACGATTGTGCAAAAGTATTTAAATCGTCTATCTGATTATTTATTTGCAGTTGCACGTGTTGTTAATTTCCGTCTGAATGTCGCGGATGTTGAATATATTCGAAGTGGCAATGTTTTTAAAAAATAACAGGTGTGTTGATTAACCATTTTTATACATTCGAATTAATTCGAAGACGCTGATTTCCGCTACGGGCTCATCGGACGCCCCCAGGAAAGCGCCCAGTCGGAACGGAAATCAACTCCACGTTATTGTGATGAATTCATTTTTAGATGAAAACTTTGAAGATTTATCGGAACAAAATCTCATTTTATCGGAACAATTTTAGCATTTATCGGAACAAAATCTCATTTTATCGGAATAATTTCAGTTTTTATCAACTAAGGACGCCCCCAGGAAAATCAATCCTACGTTATGGTGAAAGCTCATATTAGTTTTGAAAAGAAATAGTTATTTTGAATTTTAGGGCACTGAAAAAGTCGGTTTGTCATCAAAAACATGATGCAAGTCGGCTTTTTTGAGTATCTAAATACAGTTAAAGATAGATTTGTAATATAATTGAATGAAAATTTCTTTTGTGTTTTAGTGCCCTCTTTAAATTCAGGGTGGCTTTTTCGCTTGTAAAATGTAAGAATATAAAATTATCAGAAATATTTCCGTTTTATGTTGACTGAATGCTCACTCATTTATTAGAATAGGAATATAATGATGGAATGACGTACATTTACGTATGAACTAGCAAATTTATCACAAAGAGAGAAACTTACGACAAACTAAAGGGGGGACCAACCATGAGTCCATTAGTAATTGCAAACATTGTTCTAACAGTCGTGGTTGTGCTTTATGCAGTAGGATTGTTCTTCTATCTGTTAAAAACACGCTATAAGTTTGTGCAATTGGGGAAAAAGGTTGAGTTTGATGAAAGTGTTAAAGAACGTATAGGTTATCTTATGGTCAATGTACTTGGCCAAAACAAGCTATTAAAAGATCCAAAGAGTGGTTTAATTCACGTCATGTTCTTCTATGGATTTTTGATGGTGCAGCTAGGGGCCATTGATTTAATTTGGAAGGGGTTAGTACCTGGATCACATTTGCCACTTGGCATTTTCTACAGTGTGTTTACATTCTTCCAAGAGCTTGTAGTATTAATGATTTTAGTGGCGGTTGTGTGGGCATTTTACCGTCGTTATGTAGAAAAGCTAGTACGTCTAAAACGAGGCTGGAAAAATGGTCTTGTCTTAATTTTCATTGGTGGGTTAATGGTTTCAACATTACTTGCAAATGGTATGGGATTAATTTGGCATGGTGAAGAACTAAGTTATACAGAGCCAGTTGCATCTGGCATTGCAGCTATTTTTAGCTTCCTACCAGCATCAGCAGCTGCTGTTGTTTTCTATGTGATGTGGTGGGCGCACTTACTAATTCTATTGACATTCTTAGTGTATGTACCACAATCGAAGCATTTCCACTTGATTGTAAGTCCGATTAATGTGTACATGAACCGTTTAGATCGTACAGGTACACTAACACCAATCGATTTTGAAGCATTAGAAAATGCTGAAGATGAAGAGGATATTCCAGCAATTGGTGTCGGACGTATTGAAGACTTCACACAAAAACAAATGCTAGATTTATATTCTTGTGTAGAGTGCGGACGCTGTACAAATATGTGTCCAGCATCAGGAACAGGGAAAATGCTATCACCGATGGATTTAATCGTGAAGCTTCGTGATCATTTAACATTTACAGGTGCTGTTGTGACAAAGCAAAAACCTTGGGTACCTTATCAATTCTTTGCTAATACAAAGGGGAATCAGCTCGCGTTGGCAGCTGGTGCTGAGGGTGCAGTCATTGAAGATATCTATAGCCCTTCTTTAATCGGTGATGTCATTACAGAAGAAGAGATTTGGGCATGTACGACTTGCCGTAACTGTGAGGATCAATGTCCTGTTATGAATGAGCATGTCGATAAAATTATTGACTTGCGCCGTTATTTAACAATGACTGAAGGAAAAGTAAACCCTGATGCACAACGCGCGATGACAAATATCGAGCGTCAAGGCAATCCTTGGGGCTTAAACCGTAAAGAAAAAGAAAATTGGCGTGACCTAGATCCAACCATTCATATTCCAACAGTGAAAGAGCTGAAAAAATCTGGCGAGGAAATGGAATATTTATTATGGGTTGGCTCAATGGGTGCATTTGATAACCGCTCGCAAAAAATTGCATTAGCTTTCTGTCGTTTATTAAACGAGGCAGGCGTGAAGTTTGCGATTTTAGGAAATAAAGAGAAAAACTCAGGGGATACTCCTCGTCGTTTAGGAAATGAGTTTTTATTCCAAGAGCTCGCAACAGCAAATATTGATGAGTTTGAGAAAAACGATGTGAAGAAAATCGTTACGATTGATCCGCATGCCTACAATATCTTTAAAAATGAGTACCAAGACTTTGGCTGGAAGGGCGAGGTCTACCACCATACTGAACTATTGAATCAATTGATTGATGAAAATCGTCTAGCGTTAAATTACGAAGTTCATGAAACGATTGTTTTCCACGATTCTTGTTATTTAGGTCGTTATAACGATGTTTATGATGCACCACGTGAGATTTTACGAGGTATTCCAGGTATTAAGCTTGTGGAAATGGAGCGTAATCGTGAGGAAGCAATGTGCTGTGGCGCAGGTGGCGGCTTAATGTGGATGGAAGAGCATGTCGGCAACCGAATTAACGTAGCAAGAACAGAGCAAGCTTTAGCAACGAATGCTTCAGTTATTTCTTCTGGATGTCCTTACTGCTTAACAATGCTTGAGGATGGCACAAAGGCAAAAGAGGTTGAGGATTCAATCGGTACATTCGATGTTGCAGAACTATTAGAGCGTTCTGTGTTTGGTGAAAAAGTAAAAGCTGTTGAGAATTCTGTTGAAGAAGAAGCAGCAGATGTGATGGTTGAAGAAGTAGTAGCTTCTGTAGAAAATGTCGAACAAGAAAAGAATGCAGAGACTAACGCAGAAAAATGATGGTTATTGCAGAAATATTTTCGTTATCTGAAAAATATAAATTGCACAATAAATAATTGTTTTGTAGAATAAGATTAAATGGAAATGGGAGTTAACTTTAAACTCCCATTTTTCATAGCAAGAGGTCGAGCGAGCGTTCAGTCAACGCAAGTGCTCTGATACTTCTTCTAGAACGTAAAACAAAAGGGGTGTTTTACTTGAATAGAGCTGTAATTTTAGCAGGAACAAGAACTGCATTTGGTAAGTTTGGAGGTTCACTATCAGCATTAAACGCAAGTGATTTAGGGGCAATCGCCATAAAAGGGGCACTTGAGAAAGCGAATATTTCGCCTAATGAAGTGGATGAAGTAATTTTAGGCTCCGTTTTACAAGGGGGACAGGGCCAACTTCCTTCAAGGCAGGCTGCGATCAAAGCTAATTTACCAGTAGTAGTGAAAACAGAAACGATTAACAAAGTTTGTGCGTCAGGGATGCGTGCTGTAACACTAGCGAATCAGCTAATTCGATTAGGGGACGAAGAAGTAATTATCGCTGGTGGTATGGAGTCCATGTCCAATGCACCGTATTATCTTCAAAATGGTCGAACAGGCTTACGCATGGGCGATTCAACAATGGTGGATGGCATGCTATATGATGGCTTAACATGTGCCTTTAATAAGGCAAGGCCGCCTATGGGAAGCTACGGTAATGCAACAGCGAAAGAATATTCGTTAAGCCGTGAGGAGCAGGATGCTTGGTCTGTTCGCAGTCAAGAACGTGCACTTGCAGCAATTGAGAAAGGTTACTTTGCTGAAGAGATCGTGCCTGTGGAAATTCCGCAACGTAAGGGAGAACCGCTTCAAGTCGATACAGATGAGGCACCTAGAGCTGGTACGTCAATGGAGGTACTTGCAAAACTCAAGCCAGCCTTTGACAAGGACGGAACGATTACAGCAGGTAACGCACCTGGCGTTAATGATGGTGCATGTGCCTTAGTAGTTATGAGTGAGGAACGTGCAGCACGTGAAGGTAGAGAGCCACTTGCAGTTATTATTGGCCATGAAGAGCTTGCTATTGAACCGGAGAACTTCCCACAAACACCAGGGCTTGTTATTAACAAATTACTGAAAAAGACAGGGAAAGCATTAGCTGACATTGATTTGATCGAAATCAATGAAGCCTTTGCAGCAGTAGCTCTTGTCAGCAAGCAGCTAGCAGATTTAGACGCTGAAAAGGTCAATGTTAACGGTGGTGCAGTTGCACTAGGTCATCCAATTGGAGCGTCTGGAGCACGCATTATTTTAACACTTGCACATGAATTAAAACGTCGTGGCGGTGGTATCGGAATTGCTGCAATCTGCTCAGGTGGAGGGCAAGGCGATGCGATTATGATTGAAGTACCGAAAACAGGGGGACACGAATGATGGGAATTCAAAAAGTGATGGTTATTGGTGCTGGACAAATGGGCTCCGGCATTGCACAAGTTTGTGCACAAGCTGGTTTTGATGTCAAACTGAACGACATGAAGCAAGAATTTTTCGAACGCGGTTTAGGAGTCATTACGAAAAACCTGACACGTGATGTCGAAAAGGGTCGTAAAACTGAAGATGAGAAGGCGGCTATTTTAGGTCGTATTAGTATGTCACTAGATTTACAGGATGCTAGTGACGTAGATATTATCATCGAGGCAGCTGTGGAAAATATGGAAGTGAAGCAATCCATCTTTAAGCAAATTGATCAGATTGCACCGGCACATGCCATTTTAGCTACGAATACATCATCTTTACCAATTACGGAAATTGCAGCTGTAACAAATCGTCCAGAGCAAGTGATTGGTATGCACTTTATGAATCCTGTACCTGTTATGAAGCTTGTAGAAATTATTAGAGGGTTAGCAACAAGTGATGAAGTCTACAAATCGGTTGAAGACATGACAGTAAAATTATCGAAAACTCCAGTGGAAGTAAATGACTTCCCAGGCTTTATTTCGAATCGTATTTTATTACCAATGATTAATGAAGCGATCTACGCATTGTATGAGGGTGTAGCATCGAAAGAAGCTATTGATGATGTGATGAAGCTCGGAATGAATCATCCGATGGGTCCGTTGACATTAGCAGACTTTATTGGTCTTGATACATGTCTATCCATCATGGAGATCTTACACGAGGGCTTAGGTGATAGTAAATATAGACCTTGTCCATTGCTTCGTAAATATGTGGCGGCGGGCTGGCTAGGTAAAAAATCTGGAAGAGGCTTTTACGTTTATGAATAATCCTATGGGGATGGGGCGATTCAAACGAAATGGGATGCTACGGGACAACATTTAGGGGTGACATTATAGATGCATTTACAATTTACAGATGAACAAATAATGATGCGTGATATGGTTCGGAATTTTGCTCAGGATAAAATTGAACCGTGGGTAGAACGTATGGAGGCAGGAGAGTTTCCACGCGAACTCCTTGCACAAATGGGAGAATTAGGTTTAATGGGGATCACGACGCCTGAGGAATTAGGCGGCTCAGCGATGGATTTTACATCGTACATAATTGCTATCAATGAACTATCGAAGGTTAGTGCAGTAATGGGTGTTATTTTATCTGTGCATACATCGGTTGGAACAAATCCCATTATTTATTTCGGTAACGATGAACAGAAGAAACGTTATGTTCCGAAGCTTGCTGCTGGAGAATATTTAGGGGCATTTTGTTTAACAGAGCCTAGCGCTGGTTCTGATGCTGGCTCTCTACAATCAAAAGCAGTACGAGATGGAGATGAATATGTCATCAACGGCTCCAAGGTGTTTATTACAAACGGTGGAGAAGCAGATGTTTATATTGTCTTTGCATCAACGAATCCTGCGGCAAAAACACGTGGTATTTCAGCATTTATTGTTGAAAAAGGAACACCAGGCTTAATCATAGGGAAAGATGAACATAAAATGGGCTTACACGGTTCACGTACAGTTCAACTAACATTCGACAACTGCCGTATTCCAGCTACAAACCTTCTTGGGGAAGAGGGAGAAGGCTTTAAAATTGCAATGGCCAACTTAGATGTTGGACGTATTGGTATTGCTGCACAAGCTTTAGGCATTGCGGAAGCGGCGTTAGAAGCAGCTACTGCTTATGCCAAAGAGCGTGTTCAATTCGGAAAACCTATTGCAGCACAACAAGGGGTTGGCTTCAAGCTTGCTGATATGGCGACTGCTGTAGAAGCAGCAAAATTATTAGTCTATCGCGCAGCAGATTTACGCTCAAAAGGTTTGCCATGTGGAGCTGAGGCCTCGATGGCGAAACTCTTTGCCTCTCGTACAGCGGTGCAAACAGCGATCGATGCTGTACAAATTTTTGGTGGCTACGGCTATACAACAGACTATCCCGTAGAGCGTTATTTCCGTGATGCAAAGGTAACAGAAATATACGAGGGTACAAGTGAAATTCAAAAACTAGTCATTAGTAAACATTTACTTAAATAAGGTCTGATGTTATGTTGCAAAGTTGATTTTTAACGGATGATGTTGATTGCTAAAAAATCGCTCGGGTAATCTGAATAAATGATCAGGTCGAGCAATAAAACGCTCGGGTTATCCGGAGAACTGCTCAGGTAACCAAGAGATTTGCTCAGTTTCCCGAGGCATACCGCAGAAACATGATCAAATATAGAAATCAACAATATAGCACTAACAGAGTCTAACGAAAAAGGGGAAATGGACAATGAACTTTCAATTAACAGAAGAGCATGAGCAATTACGTGAAATGATTCGTGATTTTGCTATTAATGAAGTGGCACCAACAGCGGCGGAACGTGACGAGAATGAAGAGTTTGATCGTGCAATTTTCGATAAAATGGCGGAGCTAGGTTTAACAGGTATTCCATGGCCAGAAGAATACGGTGGTGCAGGCTTTGATTATCTTGCGTATGTCATTGCAGTGGAAGAATTATCACGTGTATGTGCGTCAACAGGGGTAACTTTATCAGCACATACTTCGCTTGCTGGTTGGCCGATCTTTAAATTCGGTAATGAAGAACAAAAACAAAAATATCTTCGTCCAATGGCAGAAGGTAAACATATCGGTGCATATGGCTTAACAGAGGCAGGCTCAGGTTCTGATGCTGGTGGTATGAAAACATATGCAAAACGTGATGGCGATGATTATATTTTAAACGGCTCGAAGATTTTCATTACGAATGGTGGAGTAGCAGATACATATGTTGTATTTGCAGTAACAGATCCAGAAGCTAAACATGGCACAACTGCTTTTATCGTTGAAGCTGGATTTGAAGGTTTCTCGGTAGGTAAGAAGGAGAAAAAATTAGGGATTCGTTCATCTCCTACAACTGAAATTATTTTTGAAAATTGTCGCGTTCCGAAAGAAAACATGCTTGGAGCTGAGGGAGAAGGCTTCAAAATTGCGATGACAACACTTGATGGAGGACGTAATGGTATTGCAGCTCAAGCTGTAGGGATTGCACAGGGAGCATTAGATGCAGCGGTTGAATATGGAAAAGAACGTGTGCAATTTGGTAAACCGATTACTGCCAACCAAGGTGTTTCCTTTAAATTAGCGGATATGGCAACTCAAATTGAAGCATCTCGACTGCTCACATATCAAGCAGCTTGGTTGGAATCAAATAGTCTATCTTATGGTAAGGCATCTGCAATGGCGAAATTAATGGCTGGCGATACTGCGATGAATGTAACGACTGAGGCGGTTCAAATCTTTGGTGGATATGGTTATACGAAAGATTATCCAGTTGAGCGCTTCATGCGTGATGCGAAAATTACACAAATTTACGAAGGTACACAAGAGATTCAACGTCTTGTTATCTCTCGTATGTTGACAAAATAACATATGACAGAAAGAGATAAAAGACCCCAAGTACAGTCAACGGTAAAAGATGAAAATCTTATCGCCATTCGTCGAGAACAAATGATAGAGGGAGCCATTAAATTATTTAAAGAAAAAGGTTTTCATCGTGCCACAACGAGAGAAATCGCAAAAGCTGCAGGCTTTAGTATCGGTACATTATATGAGTATATACGTACTAAAGAAGATGTCCTTTACCTTGTATGTGATAGTATTTATCACCATGCAATGGAGCGACTTTCAAGTTATGAGATTAAGGCAGGAACTATAGAAGAGTTAAAGGAAATGATTCGAGAGTATTTCTTGCAAATTGATAGTATGGTTGATGAGCTGACAATCATGTATCAAGAAACTAAATCATTGTCAAAAGAAGCACAACGTTATGTATTTAGTAAGGAGTTTGAAATGGTTGGTACTTTTGAGCGATTACTAAAACGCTGTGTGCAGTCAGGTGAGATAACGATGACGGATCAACAAATCCATTTGGCAGCAAATAACTTAGTCGTTTCTGGACAAAGCTGGGCATTCCGTAAATGGGCGCTCCATCGTCAACATTCTATTGATGAATTTATTGAAATGCAAATAACATTGTTTATTTCAGGCATAAAGGGGTTCTAATAAGTTCCGTTAAGGGGTTGTCGGTAATTGCATAAAGCGACATTGCAATTACCGACTTTTTTTATAAATGAAAAGGCTCATCACCAAAAGTAGGGGATAGTATTTGTTAAAAACGTATGCCATGTAAATAAGTTGATTGGAGTGGAGACTGGGCGACTCCTCGGGGATCAGCGTCACAGATGAGACCCTGGAGCGAGCAAAGCGAGTGAAGCGGCTCATCGGACGCCCCCAGGAAAGCGCACAGTCGGAACGGAAATCAACCCCACGTTATGATGATGAGTCGATAAAGAACATTAAGGGGAGAAAGTGGGGATTTCATATGACAAAGGTAGAAGTGTATCGTCCAAAAAATCACGTACGTTTTGTTACAGCATCAAGTCTTTTTGATGGGCATGATGCTTCGGTCAATATTATGCGACGTATTTTACAATCAAGCGGTGTAGAGGTAATCCATTTAGGACATAATCGCTCCGTGGAAGAAGTCGTAAATGCTGCGATTCAAGAGGATGCTCAAGGTATTGCTGTATCTTCTTATCAAGGTGGACATATGGAATACTTTAAATATATGTATGATTTACTGCGTGAAAAGGGAGCGCCGCATATTAAAATTTATGGTGGCGGTGGTGGTGTTATTTTACCACGTGAAATTAAAGAGTTACATGCTTATGGGGTTGCAGGGATTTTCTCACCAGAGGATGGACGTGTCTTAGGATTACAAGGGATGATTAATGAGAAAATTAAGGGGACCGATTTCCAAACGGCAACAGGTAACTATCAAGAAAAGCTTGATGCTCTAACGACAGAAACACCAGAAATTTTAGCGAATTTAATAACTGCTGCAGAGTCGAATGACGATGAAGAAACGAAAAATATGCTAGTAGAAGCTCGCAAACGCTCGAAAGGGACAGCTATATTAGGTATTACAGGAACTGGTGGTGCGGGTAAGTCTTCCTTAACGGATGAATTAATTCGTCGTTTCCTGAAAGAATTCCCAGATAAACGCGTAGCGATTCTTTCTGTCGATCCGACAAAGCAAAAAACAGGTGGGGCTTTACTTGGTGACCGAATTCGTATGAATGCGATTTTCAATAATCGAGTATATATGCGTAGTTTAGCAACCCGTGGATCTCGTACAGAGCTTTCTGCTTCGATTGGGGACGTGCTAGATGTAGTGAAAGTAGCAGGCTATGATTTAATCATTGTAGAAACAAGTGGTATTGGTCAAGGTGATGCGGAAATTACAAACTATACGAATCTATCCATGTACGTTATGACAAGTGAGTTTGGTGCTCCAACGCAGCTTGAGAAAATTGACATGATTGATTTTGCGGATGTTATCGCCATCAATAAATTTGAACGCAAAGGCTCTGAGGATGCATTACGCCAAGTGCAGAAGCAATACCAACGTTCGCGAGAGCTTTGGGATGAATCACTTGATAATATGCCTGTTTACGGTACGATTGCAAGTCAATTTAATGATAAAGGAACGAATGCTTTATTTGCTGCATTAGTAAATATCATTAATAAGAATACAGGAAGTAATTGGGAAACAGGCTATGAGCAATTTGCGAAAACTCAAAAGCAGGATATTATTATTCCAAACGATCGTCGTTATTATTTACGAGAAATTACAGATACTGTGCGTGGCTATCACAAAAAATCAGAGCAACAGGTGGAATTTGCTCGCCGTCTATTCCAATTAGAGGGAGCTATTGCAGCGGTTAAGGAAAAAGCACCAAATGATGCACTTGTTGCTTCTCTTGCTTCTTTAGCGGAAGGTGTCAGAGATGAATTAACGGCTGAATCTAAGCGCATTTTAGATAATTGGCAGACTTTAAAAGAAGCGTATGCTGGGGACGAATTTGTAACGAAAGTTCGTGATAAGGAAATTCGCACGATTTTAAAGACAACAAGCCTTTCTGGTACAAAAATTCCTAAAGTTGCCTTGCCGAAATTTGTAGATTACGGTGAAATTTTACGTTGGGTTTATAGAGAAAATGTACCTGGTGAATTCCCTTATACTGCGGGGGTATTCCAATTTAAACGTGAAGGTGAAGATCCGAAGCGACAATTTGCTGGTGAGGGTACGCCTGAGCGTACAAATAAACGATTCCATTATTTATCGAAGGATGATGATGCAAAACGTTTATCAACAGCATTTGATTCGGTAACGCTATACGGTGAAGATCCAGATTACCGACCAGATATTTATGGCAAGGTTGGAGAGTCGGGTGTATCCATTTGTACGTTAGAGGATATGAAAAAGCTTTATGCAGGCTTTGATTTATGTGCACCATCAACTTCAGTATCGATGACCATTAACGGTCCTGCACCGATTATTTTGGCGATGTTCATGAATACGGCTATTGATCAGCAAGTGAAACTACATGAGAAAGAACTTGGTCGCCCTTTGACAGTTGAAGAATTTACGGAGACACGAGAGAAAACATTACAGGTCGTGCGTGGAACGGTGCAAGCAGATATTTTAAAAGAAGATCAAGGGCAAAATACATGTATTTTCTCAACAGAGTTTGCATTACGTATGATGGGAGATATTCAGCAATACTTTATCGATTATAAAGTTCGTAATTACTACTCAGTATCTATTTCTGGTTATCATATTGCCGAAGCTGGAGCGAACCCAATTTCACAGTTGGCTTTTACATTAGCAAATGGCTTTACGTATGTGGAATATTATTTAAGTCGTGGAATGAATATTAACGATTTTGCACCAAATCTATCATTCTTCTTCTCTAACGGACTTGATCCAGAGTACACAGTTATTGGACGCGTAGCTCGTCGTATTTGGGCAGTTGTGATGCGTGATAAGTACAACGCCAATGAACGTGCGCAAAAGCTTAAATATCATATCCAAACATCTGGACGTAGTTTGCATGCACAGGAGATTGATTTTAATGATATCCGCACAACATTACAGGCATTAATGGCTTTACAGGATAATTGTAATTCATTGCATACAAATGCATATGATGAGGCCATTACAACGCCTACGGAAGAATCTGTACGTCGTGCGATGGCCATTCAAATGATTATTACGAAGGAACATGGCTTAGCGAAAAACGAAAACCCATTACAAGGTGCATTTATTGTGGAAGAATTAACGGACCTTGTAGAAGAAGCGGTATTAGAAGAATTTGATCGTATCAATGATCGTGGTGGCGTGCTAGGTGCAATGGAAACACAATATCAGCGCGGTAAGATCCAAGAGGAATCCATGTACTACGAAATGCTAAAACATTCGGGTGAGTTACCAATCATTGGTGTGAACACATACTTAAATCCGAATCCACCTTCAGCGGATGAAATTGACAATATGGAAATTGCGCGTGCATCGACGGAAGAAAAAGAGACGCAAATTCATAATTTACATGCCTTCTGGAAGCAACATGGAGAAGGGACTGAAGCGGCTATTGCTCGTTTACAACAAGTAGCTGTAAACAATGGCAATATTTTCGCGGAGTTAATGGAAACCGTAAAAGTAGCTAGCTTAGGGCAAATCACGAAGGCTTTATACGAAGTAGGCGGACAATATCGTCGTAATATGTAAATCGTAAACGTGCATAACTTCTTCCTTTTTGGCATTTATTCTATTTGATACAAAATGCTGCTGTATTTTTAAGTGTCTAGTCTTAGGATTAGGCACTTCTTTTTATTTCCGTTATAATAGAATTGTAAAAAAAAGGGGAGGCGCAGTAGAGGATGAAATCAGTTATTCACTACATCATTATTTTAGCTTTAGTGTTAGGAGTTATTTTCCTGTATGATAAGCAGATTGGCGCTGTTCCTTTATTATTATTATCTGTCTATTTGTTTTACTGTGGGATAAAAAAAATGCGTGATATAAAAAACAGTAATTGAAGCTAGCAATGAGGATAAAACTTTGTATATAATGGGTATTATGCTTATGATATGGAAAGTTACTTTTGTGCGGCTTTTTTTGCTGCGCTCCGAAAATAAAGCAATATATAATTTTAAAACGTCCATTGTGATGAGGGAAAGGAAGTGCACGAATGAATTTTCGTGAAATGACAAAGGAACAATTAACGGAAGAATCGTTAATTAACTTAACGTATGCAATTTTAAATGAAAAACGTACCTCAATGTCTTATAATGACTTATTAACAATAATTCAAGAGCTTGTGGGCTATAGTGATGAAGAAATGAAGCCTCGCCTACTACAATTTTACACAGATTTAAATGTAGATGGCCGCTTCTTATTTAATCAGGAGACTGGCTGGGGCTTACGTGAATGGTATAAAGTTGAACAAATTGAAGAAGAAACAGCTCCTTCTGTTAAAACTCATAAGAAAAAATCTAAAGCTACCATTGATGAAGATGATTTGGAAGAAGATTTAGAAGAAGAGATTGACTTTGATGAAGATTATGAAGAATTCGTTGAAGAAGATGAGCTAGACGAGGAAGAAGAAGATAAAGAAGAGATTGATTTTGAAGAAGAAGAAGAAGATATAGAAGAAATCGATGAGGAAATCGACGAAGACTTTGTTGAAGATGAAGATTTTGAAGAAGAAGAAGAAGAGGAAGAAATCTAACTTATTTCAGCAAAGATCCGCTGAAATAAGTTAGAAGCCTCCGGCGGATGTCACGGAAATCGGAAAGGAGTTCACAGAGGATGTTAGCCTAAAATCATCGCATCCATGCGATAACGGCTAACTGACCTGCATCGGTAAAAACGCCACGTCCTGTGGCATTACCGAAATGACCGACATCGTGTCGGCCCTCGTGCAGGCCTAAGCACAAAGCCGATTCCGGACGCAATTATGCCGAGGCATAATTGATGAAAATTACTCTTTGAATTTTTTTTCTTTTATCCTTGTAGTAAAAAATCTTGACTTCTATCGCGGTTACGTTTAATCTTTTACTTGGGCTCCTTAATTAAAGGAGAAAGACCGTGTATATAATACGCTCCCCCTGCAAACCTATGCAGGAGGAGCGTTTTTTTATTTTTTAACTTTATTCAGTCAAGTTCTCCCATGTTTATAACTACGGAATGAATAGTAATGCTCTTAATTATTTATGATGTATAGTAAGCGGTGATTGAGTATATGTTAAAACATTTTAAAAGGAAAGTAGAAAAGAGATAGAAACGATTACAGCTTCGAATCGACTACATGTGTGTAGGCATTCTCGGCTTTTCTTATTTTAGGGGTGAGAAATACTTATTTTCTTAGCCTGCCGAAACATTTGCATCAATGCTTAGAATCAGCATGTGTCGTGAATGTACTTTTCTTACTAGCAATTTTTAGAACAACATAAGGAGGATTTTTTCATGACAAAGTATATTTTTGTAACAGGTGGGGTTGTGTCTTCACTTGGAAAAGGGATTGTAGCAGCATCTCTAGGTCGTTTATTAAAAAATCGCGGATTAGAAGTAACGATTCAAAAATTTGATCCATATATCAATATTGATCCAGGTACAATGAGTCCTTATCAACATGGCGAGGTTTTCGTAACAGATGATGGCGCAGAAGCTGACTTAGACTTAGGTCACTACGAACGTTTCATTGATATTAACCTAGGAAAACATTCCACTGTAACATCAGGTCGTGTTTATCAGTCTGTATTACAAAAAGAACGCCGTGGTGATTACAACGGTGGAACAGTACAAGTAATTCCTCACATTAC
The DNA here is from genome assembly GCF_016638705.1 of Lysinibacillus agricola. GTDB lineage: Bacteria > Bacillota > Bacilli > Bacillales_A > Planococcaceae > Lysinibacillus > Lysinibacillus agricola. The sequence goes on from NZ_CP067341.1 coordinate 725,091, forward strand.
AAATGAAATCAAGGATCGTATTCAACGAGCTGGTCGTGAAACGAATGCAGACGTTGTTATTACAGAAGTAGGCGGAACGGTTGGAGATATTGAATCACTGCCATTCCTTGAAGCAATTCGCCAAATGAAAACAAATTTAGGTCATAACAATGTGATGTATGTTCATTGTACGCTTATTCCTTATATTAAAGCTGCGGGCGAGCTAAAAACAAAGCCAACTCAGCATTCTGTAAAAGAATTGCGCTCTTTAGGTATTCAACCAAATATTATCGTTGTGCGCACCGAGCAAGAAGTGCCTGAGGATATGAAAGAAAAATTAGCTTTATTCTGTGATGTTCAGCCACACGAAATTATTGAATCTCGCGATGCAGAACATTTATATGAAGTACCTCTAAACCTTCATGCACAAGATATTGATGATATCGTACTTGACCATTTTGGCATTGATGCACCAGAGGCGGATATGGAAGAATGGCGTGAGCTTGTAGCGAAAGTGAAGAGCTTACCAAATAAACGAAAAATAGCATTAGTAGGTAAGTATGTAGAGCTACAAGATGCTTACATTTCTGTTGTAGAGGCATTAAAGCATGCGGGCTATGCATTTAATTCTGATATTGAGATTGACTGGATTAATGCAGAACATGTAGATGCTGACAATGTTGCTACGCTATTAAAAGGGGCTGACGCAATTTTAGTTCCAGGTGGCTTCGGTGATCGTGGAGTTGAAGGTAAAATTTTAGCGACACAATATGCTCGTGAAAATAATGTACCATTCTTAGGTATTTGTCTAGGTATGCAACTTGCGACAGTGGAATTTGCTCGAAACGTACTTGGTTTACAAGGCGCACATTCTACAGAACTTGATGCAAATACAGAATATCCTATTATTGACTTCTTACCAGATCAAAACGATACTGTAGATATTGGTGGTACATTACGTTTAGGCTTATATCCATGTAAGTTAAAAGATGGTTCAAAGGCAAGCAAAGCCTATGCTCAAGAGCTTGTTTATGAACGCCACCGTCACCGCTATGAATTTAACAATGAATATCGTGAATCAATGGAAGCTGCAGGTCTTGTCTTCTCAGGTACAAGTCCTGACGGTAAATTAGTAGAAATTATCGAGTTACCAGAAAATGATTTCTTCGTAGCATGCCAATTCCACCCTGAGTTAGTATCACGTCCAAATCGTCCACAGCCATTGTTCCGTGATTTTATCGGAGCAACATTCAAATAATGAAAAAAGAGTTGTCTCAAGCGCTGAGACAACTCTTTTTATAGCTCTTCGGCAAAACGAGGGGTTGATTTTTTTGATAAAATGAGCTTGTTTTTCGATAAAAGCCCAAAAAGTTTCGATAAAATGAGATTTTGTTTCGATAAAAGCTCAAATAGTTTCGATAAAGAGCGATTTTGTTTCGATAAATCTTCAAAGTATTCCTATAAAACGAACAAAAGGAGCTTTATAGATTCTTTATAGCTCTTCATCATCAAGAGCAAGCATTTCATCATAAGCAATTTTTACTGCTTCATAAACAAAAAGGGCAGCAATAGAATGTGGCACAACTATGCGCTCTCCTAAATCATTCGGTAATAATCCACCGCGTATGCGTGTAGAAATATACGTATACGCCAAATCTGCCAGTGGGTTTTCAGAATCTGCTACTTCGCTAGCAACCGCTGCAAATGGAATAAAATGATTATTTAATTGATGCGCTAAGGCTAATGCCTCCTCATCATGTGCGCCACGGGTAAAAATACATACACGATCAGCTTCAGTAATAACGGTATCTTTTGTCCAAGGAACTAGCTTAGCAAAACGTTCCACAGCTTGACATGCATTTAATTCGACAACTTGCATTTCACCAAAGCATGCGAAATAAACGTTACCTTCACCAATGCCTGCTTGTGCAAGTAATCGTGCTGTTTCTTCAATAGCTTCCTCTTCATTTTGTGTTATTCTTTGTAATAATCCACTCAGTTGTGTTGTTAGAATTTTTGACATGGTCCCACCTCAATCAATATTATATGTTTGAAAAGAGCATAAAGCAAAATAGATAATTTATAATACTAGAAGGTATTAAGCTGTTGAAGGAGAATAATACATAATATAGGAAGTTTTGGTGCAAGAATAATAACTCAAAAAGGGCGGAATGAAATGTGAAACGATTACTAATTGTCGATGATCAACCAGGAATTCGTTTGCTTTTGAATGAAGTGTTGAAAAAGGAAGGTTATGTTACATATTTAGCTGCAAATGGTACTGAAGCACTACGATATGCAGAGGAGGAGGAAATGGATTGCGTCCTATTAGACATGAAAATCCCAGGAATGGATGGCATAGAAATTTTAAAGCGCTTAAAAGAAAAGTGGCCACAACTTCCGGTATTCATGATGACTGCATATGGTGAACTGGATGTTGTACAGGAAGCATTAGATTTAGGAGCAATCCGATATTTTACTAAGCCTTTTGATATTTTTGAAGTGCGTGATGAGGTTAATAATACGTTAAAAGTTTAGATGAACAGGCAGTGGTCAACACCGCCTGTTTTTTATGGTTATTATTCGATTTGAAGTAATGTTCTATCGTTTCATATTCATTTTGCTTCCGAAATATAAGGCTCATCATAACGTGAGGTTTGATTTCCGCTCCTACTCGGCGCTTTGCTGTCGCTACGCTTTCGCATTGAGGAGGCGTCCGATGAGCTGCAGTTTTGAGATTTATCGAGAACTTTTGATTGTTTATTGACCAACTTTCTCGATTTATCGACCAACTTTTTTAATTTATCGACCAACTTTCTCGATTTATCACCCAACTTTCGAAAAATATCGACATCTACCTTCATGCACCACTATCTGACCGCACTGATAATTTGCGCCTCTTATGACATAAGCATATTTTTTTACGCAAAATTTAACTTCAAAAAAGCACAAGAAATAAACGTTTCTAAATTGATTTTTCGCGCTTTTAAAGGTTTTGACCAGTTTTGTCCCAGCCACTAGAACTTCGTTGGGTTTCACTACACTACGGTTGGCACTGCCGCTCCGTTGCACTGCGCTTTCGTGTAGAAAATAACAGCCCCTGCTTTTCAGGGGCTAACCTTCGTTTCGTTGCACTACACTACGGTTGGGCACTGCCGCTCCGTTGCACTCCGCTTTCGTGCAGAAAAGAAGACGCTGCCGCTGCGTTGCACTCCGCTTTCGCGTAACCTTCGTTCCGTTAACACTACACTACGGTTGGCACTGCCGCTCCGTTACACTTCGCTTACGTGCAGAAAAGAAGACGCTGTCGCTGCGTTGCACTCCGCTTTCGCGTAACCTTCGTTCCGTTAACACTGCACTACGGTTGGCACTGTCGCTTCGTTACACTGCGCTTTCGTGCAGAAAATAACAGCCCCTGCTTTTCAGGGGCTGTTATTTTTGCTATGATTAAATAGCATATCTATGTAGAAAGAATAGTCCTATAGAGGAGGATTTTTAGTATGGCATTAGTATCTATGAAAGAGATGTTAATTAAAGCAAAAGCAGAAGGTTATGCGGTTGGGCAGTTCAACATCAACAACCTTGAGTGGACTCAAGCAATTTTACAAGCAGCAGAAGAAGAAAAATCTCCAGTTATTCTAGGCGTTTCTGAAGGCGCAGGTAAATATATGGGCGGATTCATCTCCGTTGTACACATGGTAAAAGGTTTAATGGAATCTTATGGAACTACAGTACCAGTAGCTATTCATCTTGACCATGGTTCAAGCTTTGAAAAATGTAAAGAGGCAATTGATGCAGGCTTCACTTCTGTTATGATTGATGCATCTCACCACCCATTCGAGGAAAATATTGCAATTACTTCAAAAGTAGTTGAATACGCTCATGCGAAAGGTATTTCTGTTGAAGCTGAGCTTGGCACAGTAGGTGGTGACGAGGATGGCGTAATCGGTGGTATTATGTACGCTGATCCAGAAGAATGCCGTAAAATGGTTGAGCTAACAGATATCGACTGCTTAGCACCAGCACTTGGCTCTGTACATGGTCCTTACAAAGGAGAACCAAACTTAGGCTTTAAAGAAATGGAAGAAATCTCAAACTTAGCAGACCTTCCATTAGTATTACATGGTGGAACTGGTATCCCTACAAAAGATATCCAACGTTCAATTTCATTAGGTACAGCAAAAATTAACGTTAATACTGAAAATCAAATTGCTGCTACAAAAGTAATCCGTGAAGTTCTTGATAATGATAAAGTTGTTTATGATCCTCGTAAATTCCTTGCTCCGGCACGTGAAGCGATTAAAGCAACAGTTATTGGGAAAATCCGCGAATTTGGCAGTGCACAAAAAGCATAAATTCTGCATCTAACATGCTACAAAAGCACAGATGAATACACATAATAAGAGAAGTGTTGATGCAGTTATCGACCTTCTCTTGTTTTTGAAATAAAAAATTTTTGGCAAATATTCAATTATAAGGCTCAGCACCAAGAGTTTGGGATAATATTTGTTAAACGTATGTATAAGTTGATTTCCGTTCCAACTGAATGGCCCTAGGAAAGCGCACAGTCGGAACGGAAATCAACCTCAATTATGGTGATGAACCAAAATAGTGATCAGGAGGAAATATTATGAAATTTTTCATTGATACAGCAAACTTTGAAGAGATTAAAGAAGCACATGCATGGGGTATTTTATCAGGAGTTACAACAAACCCATCATTAGTGGCTAAAGAAGAGAACGTTTCTTTCTATGATCGACTTCGTGAAATTTCAGAGCTTGTAGACGGCTCTGTGAGTGGGGAAGTAATTGCTCTAGATGCAGAAGGTATGATTAAAGAAGGCTTAGAATTAGCTGCTATTGCTCCGAATATTACAGTTAAATTACCAATGACTCCTGCTGGCTTAGAGGCGTGTCGCTTCTTTGCAGACAAAGGTATTAAAACGAACGTAACATTAATTTTTAGTGCAAACCAAGCATTAATGGCTGCTCGTGCGGGTGCTACATATGTATCACCATTTATCGGCCGTTTAGATGATATGGGGCAAAATGGTGTAGAGCTAATTGAAACAATTGCAGATATTTTCACAATTCATAATATCGACACGCAAATTATCGCTGCATCTATCCGTCATCCACAGCATGTAACGGCTGCAGCACTTGCTGGTGCACACATTGCAACTACTCCTTTTAAAGTATTAAAACAACTTTTCAACCATCCATTAACGGAAAAAGGAATTGAAGGATTTTTAGCGGATTGGAATAAGAGAAAAGGCGAATAATAAGATTATATAGTGAGCCAATCGCAAAAAATTACTTTCCAATCATGAGGGAGAACGCAAAATGGATGTTTATAAAATTACAGGCGAAAATCGTCTAAAGGGTACAATTAAAGTTAGTGGTGCAAAAAATAGTGCAGTCGCCTTAATTCCAGCATCAATTTTGGCGAACTCTCCAGTGACAATTGGAGGGATTCCTGAAATTTCTGATGCATGGACATTACAAGCTTTATTAGAGGAAATCGGTGGGGAAGTTTCTTTTGAGGATGGCAAGATGACAATTGACCCAACGAACATGATTGCTTTGCCACTACCAAACGGCAACGTGAAAAAGCTTCGTGCCTCCTATTACTTAATGGGCGCTATGCTTGGTCGCTTTAAAAAAGCTGTGATTGGTTTACCTGGAGGCTGCTTCTTAGGGCCACGTCCTATTGACCAACATATAAAAGGCTTTGAGGCATTAGGTGCGAAAATCACTAATGAGCATGGAGCGATTTATTTACGTGCTGATGAATTAATTGGCGCAAAAATATATTTAGACGTTGCCAGTGTTGGAGCTACAATTAATATTATGTTAGCTGCTGTCCTTGCAAAGGGACGTACGGTTATTGAAAATGCAGCGAAAGAACCAGAAATTATTGATGTGGCAACTCTTCTAACTAACATGGGTGCTAATATTAAAGGTGCAGGTACGAGTGTTATTCGTATTGAAGGTGTTGAAGAGCTTCATGGTACGGAGCATACGATTATTCCAGATCGTATTGAAGCTGCCACGTTTATGATTATGGCTGCCGCTTTAGGTGAAGGCGTTACAATTGATAATGTTATTCCATTACATTTAGAGGCGATTATTGCAAAGCTTCGTGAAATGGGTGTGAAGATTGACATCGGTGAAGAAAGTATTTTTGTGCCAAAAACGGACCTATCCACATTGCATGCAGTTGATGTTAAAACATTAGTGTATCCGGGGTTCCCAACGGATATACAGCAGCCACTTGCTGTATTAATGTCTCAGGCATTTGGTTCCTCAAGGGTAACAGATACAATCTATACAGCTCGGTTTAAGCATATTGATGAACTTCGTCGTATGAATTCCAATGCACGTGTTGAAGGAAATACAGCTATTATTACAGGCCCTAGTAAATTACAGGGTTCAACTGTAACAGCTACTGACCTTCGTGCTGGTGCCGCATTAGTATTAGCAGGCCTTTTAGCTGAAGGTGAAACAGAAATTCATGATATTTATCATATTGAGCGCGGCTATAGCTCACTTATTGAGAAATTACGTGATTTAGGCGCTGATATTCGACGTGAAACAATAATAGCACGCGTAGCAGAGGCAAAGGAATAATGAGAGCTAAAAGTTTTGAACTAACTATGTTACAATAGAGGTAATTTGAATGTTTCGGTGAAGAAGTATGCCGATAACGGGAGGCAAAAAGAACAATGGAACGTAGTTTATCGATGGAAGTAGTACGAGTAACAGAGGCAGCAGCAATCGCATCCGGGAAATGGATGGGTCGCGGTTTGAAAATTGAGGCAGATGATGCAGCAACGACAGCGATGCGCGTAATGTTCGATACAATTCCAATGCATGCTACAGTAGTAATTGGTGAAGGCGAAATGGATGAAGCGCCAATGCTTTATATTGGTGAAGAGCTTGGCTTACGTAATGGAGGTCCTAAAGTAGATATTGCAGTTGACCCTCTAGAAGGTACAAATATTGTGGCGAAGGGTACGAATGGTGCGATGACAGTTCTTGCCATTGCAGATAAGGGGAATCTGTTAAATGCGCCCGATATGTACATGGAGAAAATTGCAGTAGGACCGGAAGCGGCTGGTAAGGTCGATATTAATGCTTCTGTTACGTATAATTTATTACAGGTAGCGAAGGCTAAAAATAAAGATATTTCAGACGTGGTAGCTACTCTTTTAGATCGACCACGTCACCAAGCAATTGTTGATGAAATTCGAGAAGCTGGCGCACGTATTAAATTTATTCAAGATGGCGACGTTGGAGCAGCTATCAATACTGCTTTTGATGAAACCGGCATTGATATTATGTTTGGTACAGGTGGTGCTCCAGAAGGTGTTATTTCGGCAGTTGCATTAAAATGTCTAGGTGGAGACTTCCAAGCGAAACTAGTGCCAGAAGATGAGGAACAGCTAGAGCGCTGCAAAAAAATGGGCGTAGATGTAGAAAAAGTTCTTTATTTAGATGATCTAGTTAAAGGTGACGATGCTATTTTTGCAGCGACAGCTGTAACAGATTGCGAGCTATTAAAAGGTGTTCAGTATAAAGGAGCCTATGCATTAACACATTCAGTTGTAATGCGAGCGAAATCTGGAACTGTGCGTTTTGTAGAAGGTCGCCACGCTCTTGATAAAAAACCTAGCTATTAATTAAATTTTCTTCTAAACTATACCTAGTGCATCTTTTTGCGCTAGGTACCTTCTTCTAAATTTAAACCATCCCATAGTTTTATATGGCTATGTTATACTTCAATGTTTTTGTATGGTTGACTGAAGTACCTATAGCTCTGCTTCACACTGCTAATTTCTGACTTAAAAAAGAAAACGCTAACAGGTACGGAAAGAACAACTTAAAACAGAGCCAATCGTAAAAAAAACTTCTATGATAACCCCAATTTAATTGCATTATATTTTGAAAAAGACTGGAGTTGTGCATATGTCTGCATTGACAATCGCTCAATTAGAAAACATGACGTTAAAAGAGCTTTACGCCCTTGCACGCCAATATAAAATTTCATATTATAGCAAGCTAACGAAAAAAGAATTAATATTTGCTATTTTGAAAACACGTTCAGAGCAAGAGGGCTATTTCTTTATGGAAGGCGTACTAGAAATTGTTTCGCAAGAGGGCTTTGGCTTCCTTCGACCAATTAACTATTCACCAAGTAAAGAGGATATTTATATTTCTGCTTCTCAGATTCGTCGCTTTGACCTACGAAATGGGGACAAGGTGTCTGGTAAAGTACGTCCACCTAAAGAAAACGAACGCTATTATGGACTACTACAAGTGGATGCTGTTAACGGCGAAGACCCAGAAGTGGCAAAGGAACGTGTGCATTTTCCTGCATTAACGCCTTTATACCCTGATCGACAAATTAAGCTTGAAACATCACAACGCAATTTATCGACTCGTATTATGGATTTAGTGGCACCTGTGGGCTTTGGTCAGCGTGGATTGATCGTTGCACCACCAAAGGCAGGGAAAACATCGTTATTAAAAGAAATAGCGAATGCCATTACAACAAATTATCCTGATGCAGAGTTAATTGTCTTACTTATTGATGAACGCCCTGAGGAAGTAACTGATATTGAACGATCTGTGAATGCAGATGTAGTGAGCTCAACTTTCGATGAGGTCCCAGAAAATCATGTGAAAGTGGCAGAGATTGTGTTAGAACGTGCACGTCGCTTAGTTGAGCATAAGCGTGACGTTATTATTTTAATGGACTCTATTACACGTTTAGCACGCGCTTATAACTTAGTTATTCCACCAAGCGGTCGTACGCTTTCAGGTGGTATTGATCCAGCTGCTTTCCATAGACCAAAACGATTCTTCGGTTCTGCACGGAATATTGAAGAAGGTGGTAGCTTAACAATTTTAGCGACAGCTTTAGTGGATACAGGGTCTCGTATGGATGAGGTCATTTATGAGGAATTTAAAGGGACAGGTAATTTAGAGCTGCATCTTGATCGTCAATTAGCAGAGCGTCGTATTTTCCCTGCGCTTGATATCCGTCGTTCAGGTACACGTAAGGAAGAGCTTCTGCTTGAGCCTGAGCAACTTGAAAAGCTGTGGGCGATTCGTAAAACATTCTCGGACGCACCGGATTTCGCGGAGCGCTTCCTGAAAAAAATACGTACGACAAAATCAAATGAAGAATTCTTTGAAAAGTTAAATGAAGATATGAAAAAAGCTACTAAAGGTAAGGGCCTACTATAAACATGAATCACCATTGACTAGTAATAGTTGATGGTGATTTTTTTCATTAAAAAGAGATTGTTCCGATAAAACGAGATAATGTTCCGATAAATGCTGAGATTGTTCCGATAAAACGAGATAATGTTCCGATAAATGCTGAGATTGTTCCGATAAAATGAGGTAATATTCCGATAAAAATGAAATTAGGTGGAGAATAAGCTTGGAAGCGGCTCGTCGTGGAAATCAGAGCCTTCTAATTAATGGAAATGGATAAAAATAGTTAATCGACACATCTGTTTTCTAATACTATTTTCCTGTTGGCGTATATATAAAATTACATGACTTAAATGTATAAAAAATGAAAAAACATGAATAAATCGTAGTAAAACAATCTATTAATTTACAATTTTTTATTGTATAATTTTGTTATAATATATAGGGAATGGTGATTATTAATGGAATTTTGCACAACTTGTGGGGAGCAAAATAGTGAAGAAGCATTGTTTTGTACAAACTGTGGTAAAAGCCTTCAGAATGCTCAACAAAAAACATCTGAGAAAAATGAACCAAAATTAAGTACTCAAGAAATAGCTCCCCTGCAAAAAATGACTAACAAACAGAAATGGATATATTCTATCTCAGGTAGCGTGTTGTTAGTGCTTATTATTGTACATTTTGTTCTAAGCAGTATATACGATCCTACAAAGCAAATTAGTGCAATGAATGAAGCATACAACAATCAAGATAAAGAAGTTTTCTTTCAAGAGTTTTATGTAAAAGAAGGTACTGAAGCTAATGCCAAAAACTTTTACGCAATTGTTAAAGATTATGGTTGGACAAACTTACGAGATCAACTTACAAATGAGGTTGAACGAATAAAGAAAAATGAAAACCCTGACATTATATACAATAATGGTGAGTTTATTTCTGCTAATAGTAAACCTATTTTATTTGGACTATATAACAAAGTTGAATTCACAGTTATTCCAACAGAGGTATATATTCATGCTCCTTTTAAAAATATGACGATAAAATTTGGTGATAAGGAAGTTGTTAGTAAAAGTGAAGGGGAAAAATTAAACCTCGGTAAATATATTCCAGGTGAGTATGCTTGGTCTTATAGCTATGAAGAAGGTTATATGCCTTTAGCAAACAAAGGTAATGTAATACTTAAAGCACAATCTGAAAATATTGCTGAAATTGATATGGATTGGAATTTCCAGACAGTATCTGTGGATTCGGATTTAGAGGATGCCATAGTATATGTAAATGGTAAATCAACTGAAAAAAAAGTAAGTGAATTAAGCGAGCTTTATCCAGCGCAACTAAATAGCAAAATTGAAATTTATGCGCAAAGTCAAGATAAAAATGGTAACGCAGTGAAGTCAGAGGTATTACCATTAGAGAATGATTCAATCTATTTAGCCTTTGAGCATATTCGTACGGAGCAAAAAATGGCCGAACATGAAGATTTAATTAAAAATATTTATAAAAATTACCGTTCAGACTACGCATCAGCTATTCGATATACAAATTTTGATTACATTGAGGAATATTTTAAAGAAGGAAGCAAAATAAAAAAAGATTATGCAAAATTTGTAACAGATCATGATAACATTCCTGGCTACAACTATGATTTTTTATTAAATGATATTACTGCATTTAAAACGTTATCAGATAAGCAATTTGAGTTACAGTCATTCGAAACGTTTAATTATTCTTCAGATAAAGAAGGCTCTACTAATTATGAACGTAAAAAGAAGTATGTCTTTTCGTATGAAAATGGAGAATACTTTATTGATGAAATTGTTGATTTAGATACGAAAAAGACAAAATTTTAACGAGGTGTATTTATGAAAAACTGTTTAACATGTGGCCATACACAGGATGATGGGAAATTCTGTGGAAAATGTGGAACTCCATTTGAAAATGCTGCACTTGAGCAAGCTGCAACAATAAATAGCATGAGTGATGAACAACCACAGTCACAATATGCACAGACTGATCAGGGGACTACGCAAAGTAGTGAGCAAATGGAATTAATTAAAAAGCAATCTAAGTTATACTTTAATTATTTTCTAGAACAAATTAAAATGCCGTCTACCAATTTTAATGTAGAAGCAGCTTGGAAAAATAGTGTTACCAGTATAATTCTCTATGTTTTATTAACAGCGTTATCAGTATTTGTGTTAATAAAAAAATTCCTTTCTGGAGGATTTGGATTCTTTGAAAGCTATGGACCATCCTTCATTCAAGTATTTTTCTATATGTCTTTATTTATTTCTTTACTAATAGCAATAAATGTATTAGCTATATTTTTAACCTCAAAACTATTTTCTGAAAATCTTAGTTTTACAAATGTTATTAGTAAAATAGGAAATTATTACACACTACCCGTTGCCATTACAGTTTTAAGTATTTTATTAGGCTTATTGGGATCATACAAGTATTCAATCATGATGTTATACATTGGATTTGTGTTAGTTCTTGGTTGTATCCCTATTTTTGTAATGATTAAGTTGTTAAGTAATAAATCTAAAAGCATTGATAGTTTTTACGGTTTTATTTTCTATTTAGTAGTAACAGGTATTTTATCTGCAATTATCTTCTCATTTATTATAGATTCAACTATAGGAAACTTTTTAGATTTCCTCTTATAAATACCTAATCGTTAATACATTCAAAACTATTGTCAAATGTATATTTTATATGGTATTATTGCTAAGTATGCAACGTGTACATATGTAGCCGACATATTCGGGCTATGTAAGGTACAGTTCGATTATACTCTGTTCCAGATGGTTCAGGGCGAGAGGAGAAAACGAATATGAAACAAGGAATTCATCCAGATTACAAAGAAGCAACAGTAACTTGCTCTTGTGGTAATACTTTCAAAACTGGTTCAGTAAAAGAAAACATCGTTGTCGAGTTCTGCAACGACTGTCACCCATTCTATACTGGCCGTCAAAAATTCGCGTCTGCTGATGGTCGCGTGGATCGTTTCAACAAAAAATACGGTCTTAAAAACTAATGTTAGTTTAATACCTGCCAAGCATGTGCTTGGCAGGTATTTTTTTCAGTATAACCAATATAAATGAACGTTGATGCGAGTCTTTTCGGTATCCAGATCGACATGAAGAAAGGGAGAAGACAAAATGGCACAGCTATATTTTAAACACGGTGCGATGAATAGTGGTAAATCCATAGAAATTTTAAAAGTTGCGCATAACTATGAAGAACAACAAAAACCTGTAATGATGTTTACACCAGGCATAGATACGCGAGATGAAGTAGGCTTTATCTCAAGTCGAGTAGGCTTACGTCAACAAGCCATTCCTGTTAATGATGATACAAATATTTTTGAGCTAGTAAAAAACAATGCTGTAAAACCATACTGTGTACTCGTTGATGAAGTACAATTTCTAAAAAAAGAACATGTTTTGCAGTTAGCATATATCGTAGATGAGTTAGATATTCCAGTTATGGGCTTCGGTCTAAAAAACGATTTCCAAAATGAGTTATTTGAAGGCAGTCAGTACATGCTTACATATGCAGATAAAATTGAGGAAATGAAAACAATTTGCTGGTTCTGTCATAAAAAGGCGACAATGAATTTGCGTGTTGATGAAAGTGGAAATCCTGTTTATACAGGTGATCAAATTCAAATTGGAGGGAATGATTCCTATTATCCAGTTTGTCGAAAGTGTCATGCGCATCCGCCGCTATAACGCAAAACGGCTCAGAAAAAGTAGCATACATGCGAAAATTTCCTTATACTAAGTAGTGGAAATAAAGAATGTTCATAAAAGTCATTACGCCTTAGCGTAATTCTCAGTAATACAAAAGAGCAAATGTCTTAAAAAATTAAATAGAGGTGAAATCCATGTTCGATCGATTACAAGCAGTGGAGGATCGTTACGAAAGGCTAACAGAGCTTTTAAGTGATCCTGATATTGTGAATGACAGTAAAAAATTACGTGAATATTCCAAGGAACAATCAGATATCCAGGAAACTGTAGATGCTTATCGTGAATATAAAAGTGTAAAAGAGCAATTAGCTGATACACGTGAGATGCTAGATAATGAAAAAGATTCTGAGATGCATGAGATGGTGAAAGAAGAATTCAACCTTCTAAAAGAACAGCAAGAAGAGTTAGAAGAACGTTTACGTATTTTATTAATTCCAAAAGATCCTAATGATAATAAAAACGTTATTATGGAGATTCGTGGTGCGGCTGGTGGAGACGAGGCGAATATTTTTGCGGGAGATTTATTCCGTATGTACTCTCGTTATGCTGAGACACAAGGCTGGAAAATTGACGTGATGGAAGCGACGCCAAATCCAATGGGCGGCTATAAAGAAGTTATTTTTATGATTAACGGTCAAGGCGCATATTCAAAGTTCAAATTTGAAAATGGCGCACACCGTGTACAACGTGTACCTGCAACAGAATCTCAAGGGCGTATTCATACATCGACAGCGACAGTAGCTTGCTTACCTGAAGTTGAAGAAGTAGATGTTGACATCCATGAGAAAGATATCCGAGTGGATACATTTGCATCATCTGGTGCCGGTGGTCAATCCGTAAATACAACGATGTCAGCTGTGCGTATGACTCACTTACCGACAGGTGTTGTTGTATCGATGCAGGATGAACGATCACAAATTAAAAACCGTGAAAAGGCAATGAAAATTCTGCGTGCTCGTGTTGCTGATAAGTATATGCAAGAAGCACAAAAGGAAATCGACGCCACACGTAAATCAGCTGTAGGTTCAGGCGATCGCTCTGAGCGTATTCGCACATACAATTATCCACAAAACCGTGTAACAGACCACCGTATTGGTTTAACGATTCAAAAATTAGACCAAATCGTCGAAGGTAGATTAGACGAAATCATTGATACGCTCATTTTAGAAGAGCAAGCATCAAAGTTAGAGCGATTAAATGATGACCTATAATAATGTAATGGGGGCCCTTCAATGGGCTTCTTCTTTTTTAGTGGATAATGGTCATGAGGAAACAGCAGCACGTATTGTCATGCAGCATATACTTGGCACTAGTTATTCAGAAGTAATGTTACATCTGCAGGACGTATTAACAGCTGAACAAAAAGAGGAATTTAAAGAACTTATCGAAGAGCATGTGAGTGGACGACCTGTACAGTATTGTGTTGGCAGTGAAGAATTTTATGGTCGTTCATTTATTGTCGATGAGTCAGTGCTTATCCCCAGACCTGAGACGGAGGAATTAGTGCTTGGAACAATCAATCGCATGAATAAAATGTTTAATGATCAAGCATTGAAGCTTGCGGATATCGGAACTGGTAGTGGTGCAATTGCTATTTCTATGAAGCTAGAATGTCCAGAGCTAACAGTCATAGCTACTGATTTATCCGAAGCTGCTTTAGCTACAGCACAAAAAAATGCACAAAAGTTAGCGGCGGATATTGATTTTCGTCTAGGGGATTTAACGAAGCCTTTGTCAGGTGAGAAATTTGATATCGTTTTATCGAATCCACCTTATATCGCTTTTGATGAAGCGAAAGAGATGTCAAATACCGTGCTAGAGCATGAACCACATAATGCTCTTTTTGCAGAAGAAGACGGACTTATTTTATATAGAAAATTGGCTGAACAGCTACCAGCCCTTATGAATAAGCCAGCCCTTATTGGTCTTGAAATCGGTTATACACAAGGAGAGCAGGTGGCTCAATTCTTTAAAAATAGTTTTCCACAGGCTACCATTTCAATAGAAAAAGATATTAATGGTAAGCCCCGAATGATTTTTTGTGAAATTCATGTATAAAGTATCTTCTTCTTGCCCACAATGTTGAGCAAGGAGGGGTTTTTATGTTAAATGAATACAAGTTTATTAGATTACCAAAACAAAATGTCTTTCTAGCTTTTGCAAGATTAGTATTAATTGCGATCGCTTTACAATTATGTATTTTATATATTCCATCATTAGTAGGTTTTGCGAAAGAAGCTACGAATTATGAGCAAGAAAATGATTTTCGTATACGCGTTATTGCCAATAGCAATACGACACAGGATCAGCTTGAAAAGGAGCAGCTTGTCAAAGATTTAAAGCCGTATTTTAAGCAAGTAGTAGCTAGTGCTGGAGCAGGAATTATGGATAATGAGCAAATTACTTCATTAAAACAAGAAATTGAAGCAGAAATAAAAGAAAATTATCCACAGCTTGATACACAAATTATACTTGGGGATAACTTATTTCCACCAAAGACACAGAACGCTGTGCTTTATCCACAAAATATGTATCAATCTATTGTCGTGAAAATCGGTGATGCACGTGGTGATAACTGGTGGTGTAGCATATTCCCATCAATTTGTGAACCCGATAAAGAAGAACAAAAAGAAGAAGAGAAGGAACAGGTTACATTCTTTTTATGGGAATGGATTAAAGGTTTTTTTGCATGAATTGTGCACAAATTCAGATAACTTATACACAATTTTTAATAAGTTATAAACATTATGTGGATAATTCAGTGAAAACGAATAATCGAAGGAAGGTATTTATCATGGAAACCGTTTGCAAGAATGTGGATAGTAATGTGAATAGTCAGACAAATTATACACAGGCTGTGGATATCTTAAATGCAGGTGAGGTTGTGGCATTTCCAACAGAAACGGTTTATGGCTTAGGAGCTGTAGCAACAAATGACACAGCAGTCAAAAAGATTTTTGAAGCAAAAGGTCGTCCTTCAGACAATCCGCTAATTGTCCACATTGGCACGAAAGAAGAAGTTGAACTCTATATAGAGCATATTTCAGAAGTAGCCAAAAAATGCATAGATTTATTTTGGCCAGGTCCACTTACGCTTGTTATGCCTGTAAAACCAAATGTGCTAGCAAACAGTGTGACAGCTGGACTAGCTACTGTAGGCATTCGTATGCCAGATCATCCAGTTGCACTCGCATTACTTCGACAATTAAAAAAGCCACTTGCTGCGCCGAGTGCGAATCGTAGTGGGAAGCCAAGTCCTACAGAGGCAATACATGTTCAGGATGATTTGGGAGGGTACATACCTTATATTTTAGATGGAGGTTCTACTGGAATTGGGCTAGAATCCACAGTGTTAGATGTTACACACGAACCTCCAGTTATTTTACGTCCAGGTGGCATCACAAGGGAAATGTTAGAGGCTAAAATTGGTCCAGTTATTCAGCCGACAAAAATAGAGCAAAAATTAGAGGCTACCCCAAAAGCCCCTGGTATGAAATATACGCACTATGCTCCAAACGCTCCTGTGCTATTAATTGAATGTGATTTAGAGAAAGTTCATGAGGCTGTACATCAATTACAAAAACAAGGGCATAAAGTAGCACTACTTGCTCCGGCTAGCTTTGAAGACATCGAGGCAGATTTTTATTTCTCAATTGGAGAAGTTGGAAGTAAAGAAGAAATGGGTGCGACATTGTACCATGCATTAAGGGCCTGCGATAAAACAGCAGCTACAATTATCCTAGCGACTACTACATCAACTGAAGGAGTAGGAGCTGCGATTATGAATCGACTTGAAAAAGCTGCTGGTGGAAAATGGTATACTCCCTAAATAAAATATTAAATGAAAATAGTATGCTAGAAGTTACTTCTGGCATGCTATTTTTTTAATCAGTGGGGATTTTCATCATTCCCACTGATTAATCATGCCTTCTCCCACCTAACTTCTTTGCTGTTGCTGAATTTTGAGGTGGGAGTGACGCTTCGCTTTCGGTACAGATAAATTGCTGCCCGTTAATAAACGGGATAAAAATCTGCTTAGATTCATGTATTCGCGCTATGGTTTGGAAAGCGTAGCGAATTTTTACCATAACATAAGGTAATTGTTATGGTGGGGGGGACTTTTAACATCTTTTTTGTAAGGAAATTGTATTATGATAATACTGTATTTTCGAGCATAAAATGATAAAATATTAGGGAGCGAAGGAGTGCTTTCTTGCAGGGGATTCTTGCAGGTATTATAACGTCTGTTGATGTGATTGGTTTATATGTATTAATACCTAATGTTAGATATCGATTATTTTTGTCGGTGTGGACGGCTGCTTTGCATATGCTTTTCCCGTTACTAGGTTTCGAATTAGGAAACTATTTAGTTCGTTTCTTGTTAGAATGGGGACAATGGATTTCAAGTATTTTATTATTTTGTATCGGCTTGCATTTACTGTTATTCTCGCAAAAAGATGAGAAGGTAACAATTTCACCCATACTTTTAGCTGTGACCGCAAGCCTAGATACCTTTTCAGTAAGTGTTTCTTTTGGTATGCTAAACTTAGAGAAAACAGTATTTATTATTAGTGCAGGTGTGAGTGCTCTTATTTGCTCTTATGGGTCATTAGTCATTGCACGTAGAAGTCAAGTCTTACTGGGTAATAAATTCCAAATAATTACAGGGGCTTTTTTAATCATTATGAGTTTTCTAGCTATTTGGCAATAGAGAAAACAGAGGAGGGTGATAAGTGTGAAAATACTATTTGTTTGTACCGGGAATACTTGTCGCAGTCCGATGGCAGAGGTTATTTTAAAACATAAACAAATTGACAATATTGAGGTCCGTTCAGCGGGTATTTATGCCATGCCTAATGCTGAAATGTCTGCACATGCACAACAAGTATTAAATGAAGCAAATATGACACATCAGCATTCAGCAACACAATTATCAATGACTGAAATAGAGTGGGCTGATTTAATTTTAACTATGACAACAGCCCATAAAGATACCATCATCGCCAATTGTCCAAATGCAGAACAAAAAGTTTTTACTTTTAAAGAATATACAAGCGAAGGTAGCGTAGGAAATGTTGTAGATCCTTACGGTGGTAGTAAAGAAATTTATGAAGTAACTTTTGCAGAATTGAAGGAACTGGTAGAAAGCTTAGTAAAAAAACTTGAAGAGAATTGAGGGGCGCTATGAAAAAACAGTTTGGCTTACGACTTAAACTAGTATTATTTGTCAGTATTCTTGCACTAATTACGTACAGTATTAGTTTTATATTCATCGAATATTTACAACCTACCTTCTTCCCAGAGACCAATCGTAAACTGTTTGAAATTTTTACTTATGTGTCAGGGATTGCGTGGTCAGGCATTTTGGCTGGGATTTTCAGTGTAATCTTAATTAAACCTTTACAGCAGCTTGAAAATTCAGCTTCCCGTGTAGCAGAAGGTAAAATTGGACAGGATGTAGAAATGCCGAAAACAAGTGATGAGATTCGTTCTGTTGCAGAGGCATTCCAACAAATGGTGTTAAATTTACGACAAATGGTGGAAAGTATAGATCATAACTTCCAACAAACAAATCAAACGATAATTCATCTATCTGATGAAGCAGCTGTTGCAACAAAAAAAGCGGAAGGTATTGCCTCTACAGTAAAGCATATTTCTACAGGCGCAGAGGCATCTGCTACGGCAGTACAAGATACAGCTGAAGCAATTGAAGATGTACGAGCTCTTGCTACAGAAGTAAATAGTAGAGCCGAGGCATCAGCAACGCAATCCAAAGAGATTCTACATAATTTAACGACAACAACAAAAGCTATCGAAACGTTAGTGAATAGTATTCAACAAATTGCGACAGGTAATAATGAAGCATTAGAAAGCATTCGTGTATTAGAGGATAATGCTGGACAAGTAGAGCGCATCATTAGCTTAGTTGGCGATATTGCAGCCCAAACAAATTTACTAGCTTTAAATGCTTCGATTGAGGCAGCACGTGCTGGAGAACATGGAAAAGGCTTTGCTGTTGTAGCTGAAGAAGTTCGTGGTTTGGCTGATGAAAGTGCGAAAGCGGTACAAGGCATTACATCTCTTATTCAATCGATGCAACAAAACGTTGAAATTGTTGTAAAACAAATGAATCAGCAAGTAGCATTTGCGACAAAAGAAGCTGCACGTGTATCAGAAACTACGACAGCTGTAGAAGGTATGTCGTCAAGTGTGCATGAAATGGCAACATCAATTGTGGAAATTTCTTCACTGATCGAACAACAAATGCATAATATTGAAACAACTGCTCGTCAATCTCAAGAAGTTGCAGCCATTGCTCAAGAGACATCAGCGGGTGCACAAGAGGTTCGTAGTGCAGCAGAAGAACAAGCATATGCAATTGAGCAAGTTGAGCAACTAACAGAAGGCTTAAAGAAACAATCAGACGAGCTGCATAAAATGATTCAACAATTTGATAGACAAGCATAGATGTAATTTTAGACTGTAGACAAACTCGGGTGGTTAATCGAGTTTGCTACAGTTTTTTTATTTGTCTTATTAAGGCTTCGCGTAGTGCCTGTAGAGATGGAAGTGTCGATAGAAAGAAGTGGCAAAGCGGCGGATAGAACTGTCAAAGCGACGGATAGAATCAAGGAAGTGAAGGATAGAAGAGCTGAAGTGGCGGATAGAACTGTCAAAGCGGCGGATAGAAAACGAAGCGCCGGATAAAAGAGTTAAAGCGATGGATAGAATCAAGGAAACGACGGATAGAAGAGCCAAAGCGAAGGATAGAAAACGAAGCGCCGGATAAAAGAGCCAAAGTGAAGGAAAGAATCAAGGAAGTGACGGATAAAACAGCCAAAGAGAAGGATAGAATCACCGAAACGCTGAATAGAATCACCAAAACCCCGGAAAGAACCATCAAAACCAAGGAGGCCCACCTTGTGCCATACCTAACATTTTGATATAGAACCGTTCTACTGGTAATACCTAGAAAAAATATTGATATAGTATGTCCACTGTAGTTGAAAAACTAAAAAAACTTCAGAAGATGGAATAATACAACAAAAGACCGTTATCCGAATTTATCAACATGATATTCATAGTATCCACAGGTAAACAGGTTTAAAAGTGAATGATTTTGTATGACATTACAAGAAATGTTCGTCTTTTAGGGAAAATCAGCAAAAAAACGCAAGAAAAATCATGTTATTCTTGAGATAGAAGTGGTACACTAGTGTTGACTATAATTTCGAAATGAGGGAACCCAGTGAGAATAGCAATTTCTTCTGATCACGGAGGCAATAACTTACGTCGTGAGATTATGCAGCTGTTAGATGAGCTAAATATTAGCTACGAAGATTTTGGTCCACAATCTGCGGATTCAGTAGACTATCCTGATTATGCAAAACCAGTTTCTGAAGGTGTTGCTAGCGGGGAATTTGATAAAGGTATTTTAATTTGTGGCACAGGTATTGGTATGTCCATTGCTGCAAATAAAGTTAAAGGGATTCGTTGTGCTTTAGTGCATGATGTATTCAGCGCAAAGGCAACGCGTTGCCACAATGATTCAAATGTTTTAGCGATGGGTGAGCGTGTTATTGGGCCAGGCCTTGCATGTGAAATCGTTAAAGTATGGCTTGAAACGGATTTTGAAGGTGGTCGTCATACACGTCGCATTGAAAAAATCGCTGAACTAGAGCAATAAGTAAAGTAATTATGTTTGTTAGCACATGACAAAAGCATGACGGTTTCATCCAGAAAATCTGAGTGCTTTTTAGTGTGTGACATAAATAGATATAAAATTAAAGGGGCTGAGCATAGTGGCTGTACAACAAATACGAGCACATTTGACTCAGTTACTCAGTGAATTTGAAGAGCAGGTAACTTTACGACCAAATACAATTTTTGTCGTAGGCTGCTCGACATCTGAAGTGATTGGTCAGAAAATTGGCACAGCAGGCGCGCTTGAAACCGCAGAGGCGATTTTTGAGCCGTTGCAGGCATTTGCAAAGAAACATCAGTTGCATTTAGCGTTCCAAGGCTGTGAGCATATTAATCGTGCTATAACAATGGAAGCAACAACGGCAGAACAATTTAGCTATGAACCAGTATCAGTTGTACCAGTTCGTACAGCGGGTGGCTCGATGTCTGCTTATGCGTTTACCCACTTTACAAATCCAGTTGTTGTGGAAGCTGTACAGGCAAATGCAGGTATTGATATTGGTCAAACACTCATTGGTATGCATTTAAAGGCAGTTGCTGTTCCAGTTCGTACTTCTGTGCGAATGGTAGGAGAAGCAGTTGTAACAATTGCAACAACACGTCCAAAGCTGATTGGCGGAGAACGTGCAGTATACAAATAAAATTACCTCTGAAATCAGTGGTATACAATTAACGATTATACTTAGGAGGCTTTTTCAAACATGGCATACGAAAAATTAGCAGTACAAGACAAAGCAGTATTAGACGGAATTCTTGCAGAAAAAAAACGTCAACAAGCAAATATCGAGTTAATCGCATCAGAAAACTTTGTATCTGAAGCGGTAATGGAAGCACAAGGTTCTGTTCTAACAAATAAATATGCTGAAGGTTATCCAGGTAAACGCTACTATGGCGGTTGTGAACACGTAGATGTTGTGGAAGATATCGCACGTGATCGTGTGAAAGAAATCTTTGGCGCAGAATATGCAAACGTACAACCACACTCTGGTGCACAAGCAAACATGGCTGTATACCACACAATTTTAGAACCAGGTGATACTGTTCTTGGTATGAATCTTTCTCATGGTGGTCACTTAACACATGGATCTCCTGTAAACTTCTCAGGTATTCTATATAATTTCGTTGAATATGGGGTAACAAAAGATACTCAAGTAATCGATTATGAAGATGTACGCCAAAAAGCATTAGAGCATAAGCCAAAACTAATTGTTGCAGGAGCATCTGCATACCCACGTGAAATCGATTTCGCTAAATTCCGTGAAATCGCTGATGAAGTAGGAGCATACTTCATGGTGGATATGGCACATATCGCTGGTCTTGTAGCTGCTGGCGAACATCAATCACCAGTGCCATACGCTGATTTTGTGACATCTACAACACATAAAACATTACGTGGCCCACGTGGTGGCTTAATCCTTGCTTCAAAAGAATGGGAGCAAAAGCTAAACAAATCTGTATTCCCAGGTATCCAAGGTGGACCATTAATGCACGTGATCGCTGCAAAAGCTGTAGCATTCGGTGAAACATTACAGCCAGAATTCAAAGACTATGCAAAACAAATTAAAGCTAATGCTAAAGCTTTAGCAGAAGTATTAATTGCTGAAGGTGTTGAAATTGTATCTGGTGGTACTGATAACCACTTGTTACTTCTTAATGTGAAATCTCTTGGTTTAACAGGTAAAGTTGCAGAGCACGCACTTGATGAAGTAGGTATTACAACAAATAAAAATACAATCCCTTATGATACAGAATCTCCATTCGTAACTTCTGGTATCCGTATTGGTACACCAGCTGTGAC
Source organism: Lysinibacillus agricola (assembly GCF_016638705.1). Taxonomy (GTDB): domain Bacteria; phylum Bacillota; class Bacilli; order Bacillales_A; family Planococcaceae; genus Lysinibacillus; species Lysinibacillus agricola. The sequence continues at coordinate 747,551 of NZ_CP067341.1, forward strand.
ATCTCGTGGCTTCAAAGAGGAGGACATGAAAGAAGTTGGTGCAATTATTGCAGCAGTTCTTAAAAACCCAGAGGATGAAGCGGTCAAAGCTGAAGCAAAAGCTCGCGTAAAAGCTTTAACTGACAACCATCCATTATACGCATAATTAAAATCTATAAGGCTGTGATTAAAGTGATATATTACACTTTAATCGCAGCTTTTTAACTTCAGTGGACGACTTTGGAACAGGCTTTTCCTTATCTATTTATAAAGATTAGAAAATAGATCAAAACTTTATCAATGCTATTAATGATGCCACGATACTCGGTGAATAATCGATCTTACATGCAATAAACATTTTTGAAAAGGAGTTGTCCCAAATTTATTTTTGAGACGACTCCTATTTTCTGTTATACTAGGTGAGATAAAAATGAAATCCGAACGGTTAGGAGAGAATCCCTTTGAGCAAAGTATATGTATTTGATCATCCACTAATCCAACACAAGTTAACTTATATTCGTGACAAGAATACAGGAACAAAAGAATTCCGTGAGCTAGTAGACGAAGTTGCAACATTAATGGCATTTGAAATTACTCGTGATATGCCAGTAGAAGAAATTGAAGTTGAAACACCTGTTACAGTTGCGAAGACAAAAGTACTTTCTGGTAAGAAAATTGCGATTGTACCGATTTTACGTGCAGGTATTGGTATGGTAGATGGCGTATTAAAACTAATTCCAGCTGCAAAGGTTGGTCATATTGGTCTTTATCGTGATCCAGAAACTTTAAAACCTGTAGAGTACTATGCAAAACTTCCTGCAGATGTTGAAGAACGTGATTTCATCATTGTAGACCCGATGCTTGCAACTGGTGGTTCAGCAGTGGAAGCGATCAACTCACTAAAAAAACGTGGTGCGAAAAGCATTAAATTCATGTGCTTAATTGCTGCGCCAGAGGGTGTAAAAGTTATTCAAGAAGAGCATCCGGATGTAGATATTTATATTGCTGCACTTGATGAAAAATTAGATGACCATGGCTATATTGTACCTGGTTTGGGTGATGCAGGAGACCGTCTATTCGGTACGAAATAATACTGAACAGTTTTCAACGGTGATAACAAGGTTCACCACTGAAAGTTAGGATGACATTTTGATAAAACGTATGTCATGTTGATTTGAGTGGAGACTGGGTGACTCCTTGGGGATTAGCGTCACAGATGAGACCCTGGAGCGCAAGCGAAGTGGGTAGGGGAACGAAGGCTAAAGGCATCACGTCCTGTGATAAAGCCTTCGTGACCAACATCCTGCCGCTGACGCTTCGTTAGCACTACGCTTTCGCGCAAAAAACATCTGTTGCCCCGAAGCCCACAGGAAGCTCTGCTCTGCGCGAAAGCGAAGCGTCAGCGGCAAATGTTTTATCTGTGCGAAAGCGAAGCGTCAGCGACAAATGTTTTATCTGTGCGAAAGCGTAGCGGCAGCAACAAAGCGCCCAGTCGGAACGGAAATCAACCCCAGGTTATGATGATAAGCCAATAATAAACAGGTTCAGTATGTAATTTTTAGGCAACTTATAACTTTTGGAAGCGTCCTTCAATATTGAAGGACGTTTCATAGTATGTTTAGGTGAATTACTTCTTTTGAAGTTCGACACTTGCCTCATATGACGCAGATCAACGGGAGTAAATGACTTTTCATACAATATAACAAAGGACGGTGCAGATCGTTTTGATGAAAAAATGGAAAGTAATGACGATTTTCGGTACGAGACCAGAGGCTATTAAGATGGCTCCACTTGTATTGGAATTACAAAAACATCCTGAGCAAATAGAATCGATTGTGACGGTAACAGCCCAACATCGCCAAATGCTCGATCAAGTATTAGAAACATTTAAAATTACACCAGACTACGATTTAAATATTATGAAGGATCGTCAAACATTAATTGACGTGACAACTAATGCATTACAAGGCTTAGACAAAGTCATGAAAGAAGCAAAGCCAGATATTGTTTTAGTACATGGCGATACAGCAACAACTTTCATTGCAAGCTTAGCTGCCTTTTATAATCAAATTGCTATCGGACATGTGGAAGCAGGTCTTCGTACGTGGAATAAGTATTCCCCATACCCAGAGGAAATGAATCGCCAGTTAACAGGTGTCATGGCCGACCTTCATTTCGCACCGACAGAAGTATCAAAGAAAAATCTTTTAGATGAAAATAAAAACCCTGGAACTATTTTTGTAACTGGTAATACAGCTATTGACGCATTAGCTACAACAGTAAGTGAACATTATTCACATCCTGTATTAGAAAAAATAGGTACAGATCGTATGATTTTATTAACAGCGCATCGTCGTGAAAATCTAGGTGAACCAATGCGTCATATGTTCCGAGCGATTACTAGAATTTTAGCAGAGCATGAGGATGTGCAAGTTGTTTACCCAGTGCATATGAACCCAGCAGTACGAGAAATTGCTAATGAAATTTTAGGAGATCACAAGCGTGTACATTTAATTGAACCCCTTGAAGTCTTCGATTTCCATAACTTTGCGGCAAATTCCTATATGATTTTAACTGATTCTGGTGGCGTTCAAGAAGAGGCACCTTCATTAGGCAAACCAGTTCTAGTGCTTAGAGATACAACAGAGCGTCCTGAAGGTATTGCGGCAGGGACTTTAAAGTTGGCAGGGACGGAAGAAGAAACTATCTATTCTCTAGCAAAACAATTAATAGAAGATAAAAATGCCTATGAAGCAATGGCGAAAGCATCAAATCCTTATGGTGATGGGCATGCTTCTGAGCGTATTGTAAAGGCACTTCTAGAATTTTTACAAAAAAGCAAGTAATGTACTATTTTTGGAACTAAAAAATAAGTCTAATGTACCTATTGTTATGGGTAAGCTAATTTACGAGCATAAATGTGTCGTAAATTAGCTTTTTTTTGCATAATTGTGCAATTTAATTTTAAAACTATGAAATTTCATACACAAATTTGTCAACAATTTGACAAGAGTATAGTGGCTGTGAAGTTTTTCTCCTTTACTAATTGACTTCAAATATCTCCTATTGTATGCTTACAAAGGGTAAGAATGATAAGGGTTTCTATTCGTTAATAGAGGTTGAAACACTTGTTATATCAAGTTTCTACTAAATTGACAGTTCAAAACAAAACTGTCGATTTGCAACGTTTTGTGCGTTTCGGGGTGTAAGGCATTTTTTTGAATTTACACCTGTAATTTCAAAATGACTCTCCCGTTACTATTCCGCTGTGAGTAGTGTTTTTCACTGCTCTTTTCTGATTTCACATAGTGGTCAGCAAACGTTTTCTTTACTCGAAAAAATGATTCAGGAGATTATAAACCAATGCTAGATTTGCATCACATTTTTGCTGTGCAGAAAAGAGCGTTATTTTTTTTGCTCGCACTCTGTGCATTAGGCTGGGGATTTACGCCCTATCAGACGGTTTTTGCGGGCATCGCAATCGGTGCATTCTTTGGTACGTATAATTTTTGGATTTTAGTTCGCCGTATGGAGAAGTTTGATCGATCCATTAGTGAAGGGAAGAAGATAGGCTCGCTTGGTACAGCGCTTCGCTTTGCATCAGGTGTAGCGGCAGTCGCTCTAGCCATTTCGTTGCCAAACTATTTTCACTTAATTAGCACGGTCATAGGGCTAATGCTTCCGTACGTTTTTCTCTTTGTCGAGAGAATTGTGTCACATGTAAGGAACCACTAATGTGCTTTAAATTAGAAAGAGAGGTGAAAAATAACAATGAATCATGAAGCTCCATTAAAAGAGGTTGATTTTGGTTTGTTTACACTAACGTTCAACCTTTCAACTGTTATGATGTTACTAGTTGCGGCCTTAATCGTTTTCTTAATCGCATTTATCTCAACTAGAAGTCTAAAGTTGAAACCTACTGGTATGCAAAACTTTATGGAATGGATTATGGATTTCGTAAAGAACATCATCAAAAGCAACATGGACTGGAAAACTGGTGGACGATTCCACATTTTAGGTATCACGCTTATTATGTTCATCGCTGTATCTAACTTATTAGGTCTTCCATTCTCTATCGTCTATGACCACACACTTTGGTGGAAATCTCCTACAGCTGACCCAACTGTTACAATGACGCTTGCAGCAATGATTTTAGTCTTAACTCAATACTATGGTATTAAAATGAAGGGTACAGGCCATTATGTTGGTACATTCTTCAAGCCAATGTCATTCATGTTCCCACTAAAAATCGTAGAAGAGTTTGCCAACACTTTAACATTAGGTCTTCGTCTTTACGGTAACATTTATGCGGGTGAGATTTTACTTGGCTTACTTGCAGGTTTAGCATCATCTGGTGCTATTGGATTCATCGGAGCAATTGTTCCTACGATGGCATGGCAAGGTTTCTCTATGTTCATCGGCTTTATCCAAGCCTTTATCTTCACAATGTTAACAATGGTTTACATGGCTCATAAAGTGAGCGATGACCATTAATATAAAGCATACACCATATGCTTGAATTAAAAAAAACAAACAATTCCAAGGAGGAAATTTTCAAATGACAGGTTCATTAGGTTTATTAGCAGCAGCAATCGCAATCGGTTTAGGTGCACTTGGTGCAGGTATTGGTAACGGTCTTATCGTTTCAAAAACAGTAGAAGGTATCGCTCGCCAACCAGAAGCTCGTGGCGTTCTTCAAACTACAATGTTCATCGGGGTTGCATTAGTTGAAGCCCTACCGATCATCGCAGTAGTAGTAGCATTCATCGTAATGAACAAATAATTCAGTTGTACACTGAATTTTACTAGTGGCGAAGCAGGATTCTCCAGATGAAACTTCGCCCTTCATTTTGGGACTGATAAAAGCTATGTGTAAATATAGCTTTTTAAAATAGGTAGTTTTTCAAGTAATTAAATTATTATGTTGAAGTCAAAGCTCTTGAAGGGAGTGAAACAATCGTGTTTTTAGATTATCTTGTACTAGGTGCAGGCACTGGTGAAGGTTTCAATAATGGTGATATCGCCTCAACATTAATCATTTTCTTAGTGTTAATGTTTTTACTTAAAAAGTTCGCTTGGGGTCCACTTATGGGCATCATGCAACAACGTGAAGAATTAGTAGCTAGTGAAATCGAAGCAGCTGAAAAAGCGCGCAAAGATTCGCACAAATTTTTAGAAGAACAAAAGAGCCTTCTTAAAGAAGCTCGTACGGAAGCACAATCGATTGTTGAAGGCGCTAAGAAGCAAGGCGAAGTGCAAAAAGAAGAAATTCTTACTGCAGCTCGCAATGAAGCGAACCGCTTAAAAGAATCGGCTTTACGTGAAATTGAGTCTGAAAAAGAAAAAGCTATTGCAGCTGTACGTGATGAAGTCGTTTCATTATCAGTACTTGCAGCATCTAAAGTCCTTAGCAAAGAGATTTCTGAGGCAGACAACCGTGCTCTAATTGAAGAGACGATTGCGAAGGCAGGGGAAGCTCGATGAGTAATTCAACTGTAGCAAAACGTTACGCACAAGCGCTTTTTGAACTAGCGCAACAAAAAAACATTCTTGCTGAAGTTGGAGCAGACTTAAACGAGCTAACAAAAGTAGTCAAAGAATCTCCTGATTTTTTAACACTTTTAAATGCTCCTAAGTTCTCTATCGAACGTAAGAAACAAATGGTAGCTGAAATCTTTGCAAGTGCAACTCCAGATGTTTTACACACAGTTCAACTACTTGTTGAGAAAAAACGTGTAAACGAAGTGAAGCTTATTGCGAACGCATATGCTGAGCTTGCTGCACAGGCACAAGGTACTGCAGATGCAACAGTATTCTCTACTCGTGCACTTTCTGCTGAAGAAAGCGCTAATATTTCTACAACATTTGCGAAACTTGTAGGGAAACAATCATTAAACATTACAAACGAAATTGATCCATCACTTCTTGGTGGTATTCGTGTTCAAATCGGTAATCATATTTATGATAGCTCAGTAGCGAACAAGCTTGAGCGCCTAAAACGTGAATTAATCGGTTAATAATTTAGAAATGTGAGAGGTGACATACATGGGCATCAAGGCTGAAGAAATCAGCAGTCTGATTAAACAACAGATTGAGAATTATGAGTCTGAACTTAAAGTAAGCGAAGTTGGTACAGTTATCCGTATTGGTGACGGTATCGCACTTGCTCATGGCCTCGACAACGCCATGGCTGGAGAGCTTCTAGAGTTCTCTAACGGTGTTATGGGTATGGCTCAAAACCTAGAAGAAGGTAACGTTGGTATCGTAATCTTAGGTCCATACGCTGACATCAAAGAAGGCGATGAAGTTCGTCGTACAGGTCGTATCATGGAAGTACCAGTTGGTGAAGAACTAATTGGCCGTGTTGTAAACCCACTTGGTCAACCAGTGGATGGACAAGGTCCAATCAACACAACAAAATCTCGTCCAATCGAAAGTCCAGCTTTCGGTGTAATGGCTCGTAAATCAGTACACGAACCACTACAAACTGGTATCAAAGCGATTGACGCTTTAGTACCAATCGGTCGTGGTCAACGTGAGTTAATCATTGGTGACCGTCAAACTGGTAAAACATCTGTAGCAATCGATACAATCTTAAACCAAACTGGTGAAAATATGATTTGTATCTATGTTGCTATCGGTCAAAAAGAATCAACTGTACGTGGTGTAGTTGAAACGTTACGTAAGCACGGTGCACTAGATTATACAATCGTTGTAACTGCTGCTGCGTCTCAACCAGCTCCATTACTATATTTAGCACCATTTGCTGGTGTTTCTATGGCAGAAGAATTCATGTTACAAGGTAAGCACGTATTAATCGTGTATGATGATCTTTCTAAACAAGCATCAGCTTACCGTGAACTTTCACTTCTTCTACGCCGTCCTCCAGGTCGTGAAGCATACCCTGGTGACGTTTTCTACTTACACAGCCGCTTACTTGAACGTGCTGCGAAGTTGAATGAAACATATCAAAATGGTTCTATTACAGCTCTTCCATTCGTTGAGACACAAGCTGGGGATATCTCTGCATACATCCCAACTAACGTAATCTCAATTACGGATGGTCAAATATTCTTACAATCTGACTTATTCAACTCAGGTGTACGTCCAGCGATTAACGCGGGTCTTTCTGTATCACGTGTAGGTGGATCTGCTCAAATTAAAGCGATGAAAAAAGTTGCGGGTACACTACGTCTTGACTTAGCTGCATTCCGTGAACTTGAATCATTTGCTCAATTCGGTTCTGATTTAGATAAAATCACACTGGCTAAACTTGAGCGTGGTAAACGTACGGTTGAAGTTCTTAAACAAGACCTAAACAAACCACTTAAAGTTGAAAAACAAGTTGCCATCCTTTATGCATTAACTAAAGGTCACTTAGATGATATTCCAGTACAAGATATCGTTCGCTTTGAAGGTGAATTCTTAAGCTGGTTAGAAACAAACCACACAAACGTTTTAGATCACGTTCGTACTACAAAAGAGCTTGCTCCTGATGCGGATTACGTAGCAGCTTTAACTGAGTTCAAAAAAACTTTCGCTAAATCAGAATAAGTTCGAGCTAGTCACTTGATTAAAAAACAAAAGGTGGTGAAATACCAGTGGTAAACTTACGCGAAATAAAAGGTCGTATTAATTCTACAAAGAGTACGAAACAAATTACGAAAGCGATGCAGATGGTTTCTTCTTCAAAGTTACGTCGTGCAGAGCAAAACGCTAAAGCGTACGTTCCTTACATGGAAAAAATTCAGGACGTAGTAGGCGCGATCGCTTCAGGTACAAAAGACAGTGGACACCCAATGTTAACTGCTCGTCCTGTTAAGAAAACAGCTTACTTAGTCATTGGTTCTGACCGTGGTCTTGCAGGTGCTTACAACTCAAGTATCCTTCGTCAAGTACAACGTACAATTGATGAGCGTCATAAATCTAAAGACGAATACGTGATTTTAGCAGTAGGTCGTGTTGTTCGTGACTACTTTGTGAAACGTGATCATAATGTCATCAGCGATGTTGTCGGTCTACCGGATCAACCTACATTTGCTGATATTAAAGAAATCGCTCGTAATGCTGTTGGTATGTTCATTGACGGTACGTATGATGAACTTTATATGTACTACAATCACTTTGTCAGCGCTATTGCTAGCGAAGTGACAGAGAAAAAACTTCTTCCATTAACGGATCTTGCACCTGTTAGCAGTAATGCTTCTTACGAATTCGAGCCATCTGGTGAAGCAATTCTTGAAGTGTTACTTCCACAATACGCGGAAAGCTTAGTTTACGGCGCATTATTAGATGGAAAAGCAAGTGAACATGCTTCTCGTATGACGGCTATGAAAAATGCAACTGATAACGCATCTGATCTTATTTCAGACCTTTCATTGCAATATAACCGTGCGCGTCAAGCGGCGATTACACAAGAAATTACAGAAATCGTTGGTGGAGCTGCAGCCTTAGAATAGGCCCAGCTTCCCAATGTCGTATAAGAATACGATAGGAGGATACACAGTAATGAATAAAGGACATGTTATTCAAGTAATGGGTCCAGTTGTTGACGTAAAATTTAACAATGGCCAATTACCAGCAATCTATAACTCACTAACAGTTAAGATTGAACGTCCTAATGAAGAACCAACAATTCTTGCATTAGAAGTTGCTCTTCATTTAGGTGATGATTCTGTTCGTACAATTGCAATGTCATCTACTGATGGCTTACAACGTGGAGCAGAAGTAACAGACTCAGGAAAAGCTATCTCAGTACCAGTTGGTGAAGTTACTTTAGGTCGTGTATTCAACGTACTTGGAGAAGTAATCGACTTAGGTGAAGAGATTCCAGCTGACGTTCGTCGTGATTCTATTCACCGCGAAGCACCATCTTTCGATGAACTTTCAACTACAGTTGAAATTCTTGAAACAGGTATCAAAGTTGTAGACTTATTAGCACCATATATCAAAGGTGGTAAAATCGGTCTATTCGGTGGTGCCGGTGTAGGTAAAACAGTATTAATCCAAGAATTAATCAATAACATCGCACAAGAGCACTCAGGTATCTCTGTATTCGCTGGTGTAGGTGAGCGTACTCGTGAAGGGAACGACTTATTCTTCGAGATGAGCGATTCAGGCGTTATCAAGCAAACAGCGATGGTATTCGGTCAAATGAACGAACCACCAGGTGCACGTATGCGTGTAGCTTTAACTGGTCTTACAATGGCAGAATACTTCCGTGATGAGCAAGGTGCTGACGTACTTTTATTCATCGACAATATCTTCCGTTTCACACAAGCAGGTTCTGAGGTTTCTGCCCTATTAGGTCGTATGCCTTCTGCGGTAGGTTACCAACCAACACTTGCAACTGAAATGGGTAAATTACAAGAACGTATCACATCTACTAACAAAGGTTCTGTAACTTCTATTCAAGCGATCTATGTACCAGCCGATGACTATACTGACCCGGCTCCGGCTACAACTTTCGCCCATTTAGATGCAACTACTAACCTTGAGCGTAAATTATCAGAAATGGGTATCTACCCTGCGGTTGACCCATTAGCTTCGACTTCTCGTGCTTTATCACCAGAAATCGTAGGCGCTGAACACTACGCAATCGCTACTGGTGTACAACGTACAATCCAACGTTACCGTGAATTACAAGATATCATTGCTATCTTAGGTATGGATGAATTATCTGATGATGATAAACAAACAGTAGAACGTGCTCGTCGTATTCAATTCTTCTTATCTCAAAACTTCCACGTTGCGGAACAATTTACTGGTCAAAAAGGTTCTTATGTACCTGTTAAAGAAACTGTTCGCTCATTCAAGGAAATCCTTGATGGCAAATGGGATCACCTACCAGAAGATGCTTTCCGTCTAGTTGGTTCTATTGATGAAGTAGTTGAAAAAGCGAAAAGCATGGGCGTAGAGGTTTAATACTAGGGACGAGGAGGAAAAAATATGAAGACAGTTCTAGTCAATATTGTCACTCCCGACGGCCCAGTATACGATTCTGAAGTATCAATGGTTATCGCAAAGACAACTTCAGGTGAAATCGGTGTTCTTGCAGGCCATATTCCTATGGTTGCTCCACTTGCAATTGGTGCAGTGAAGCTTAAAAAAGAAGACGGTTCAACTGAACTTGTTGCCTTAAGCGGTGGTTTCATTGAAGTTCGCCCTGAAAAAATCTCAATTTTAGCGCCATCTGCTGAAATTGCTGAAAGCATCGATGTTAAACGTGCTAAAGAAGCCGTTAAACGTGCTGAAGGTCGTCTTCAAGGTAAACAAGATAACATTGATTTCAAACGTGCTGACCTAGCATTAAAACGTGCGTTGAATCGTATCAACGTTCATGAGGGTAATATCTAATTCAAATTTTAACGGGCAGATTCAACATCTGTCCGTTTTTTAACATTACCTAGATGCAACCGTCTAAGTGACCGATACGATTATTATGGAGGAACCAACATGGAAATATATGGGGCGATAGGACAAGAAGCTTTAATAGGGATTTTATCGCATATATTTTTTATCGCAATTACTTTTTACGCGCTACAAGCTTTTATGCTAGAAAAAATCTTTAAGCAGAATAAGGTTTTTCAAATCCAGTTAATTTATATTTTATTAAGTATAACGATAGGATCAGCCGTTTCAAATTTCTTTCTTCAAATTTCAAGCTGGTCAGGGAAGCTTCCGTATTTATTTTAGTAGCTCCTTATTACTTTTTTTATGTGCGAAATTGACTTTACATATTTCACAGGGCTTTATAAGATAATTTATGTGGTCCTTTGAAATATGTAAAAATAAGTTTAAGAAATCCATTAGATTTTGTTTTTTGTTCATAATTCTTTGGGTATGTATTAGAAATAATAGCTTTTCTCCCATGTTATTGGTCATTCACAAAAAAAAAAATCATGCGTACAATAAATTAATAGCAAAATATCAATAAATGCCTTAAAATAGTGATTTGGATACTTGAACGAGCGTAAGAAAAGTTGTACTATAGAGTTGTTTGTTTACTGATTATGACATTATACTTCTTTTTAAAATAAAAATTCGATAGATTAATAGATTGAATTCGGAGGGACATAGGGTGGAAAAAATAATAGTGACTGGCGGCCAACAACTACAGGGAAAAGTACGCGTAGAGGGCGCAAAAAATGCAGTGTTACCAATCCTGGCGGCGGCTTTACTTGCCTCTAAAGGAGAAAATGTAATTAAAGAAGTCCCTAACTTAGCAGATGTTTATACAATTAACGAAGTACTTAAAAGTCTAAACGCGGCTGTTACATATATACCAGAGGATAATACAGTATATATAGATACAACAAAAGAACTTTCTAGTGAAGCTCAGTTTGAATATGTCAGTAAAATGCGTGCATCTATTTTAGTGATGGGTTCTTTACTTGCTCGAAATGGCTATGCTCGTGTTGCTTTACCAGGGGGCTGTGCAATTGGTTCCCGTCCAATTGAGTTACATTTAAAGGGCTTTGAGGCTATGGGAGCAAAAATCTCTTTTGGTCATGGATATGTAGAGGCGAAAGCGGAAGGGCGTTTAAAAGGTGCAAATGTGTATTTGGACTTCCCTAGCGTTGGAGCAACAGAAAATATTATGACAGCTGCAGCTTTAGCTCAAGGAACTACTGTGATTGAAAATGCAGCGAAAGAGCCTGAAATTGTAGATCTTGCAAACTTTATTAATAGTATGGGTGGTCGTGTCATCGGCGCAGGTACGAATACAATTCGTATCGAAGGAGTCGATACATTATATGGAACAGAACATCATATTATTCCTGACCGTATTGAAGCTGGCACATTTATGGTTGCAGCAGCAATTACAAAAGGGGATGTAACGATTGTAAACGCTGTTCCTGAGCATATGACAGCATTAATTGCAAAGATGCGTGAAATGGGTGTAGAAATTACTGAGCTAGATGAGGGCATCCGTATACGTGTTTCTAAAACATTAAAAGCTGTCGATATTAAAACAATGCCACATCCAGGCTTCCCGACAGATATGCAATCCCAAATGATGGCCTTGATGTTAACGGCTGAAGGTACGAGTATTATTACGGAAACGGTTTTTGAAAATCGTTTTATGCATGTTGAGGAGTTCCGTCGTATGAATGCCGGTGCTAAAATAGAAGGACGTTCTGTGTTTATCGAAGGGCCAGTAAACCTTCAGGGTGCTGAAGTAATGGCGACTGATTTACGAGCTGCGGCTGCACTAATTTTAGCAGGTCTTGTATCTGAAGGTGTGACTAGAGTTACAAAACTTCATCACTTAGATCGTGGTTACGTCGATTTCCACGGCAAGCTAGCTGCACTTGGCGCAAATATTGAACGTGTACCAGCTGAGGATATTGTCATCAAAGAGAAAACAACTGTTGAATTACCAACAAACTAAATAGATTTCCAAACCCTTTGCTTACAAGCAGAGGGTTTTTTCTTCATATTATGTGAAAGTGAAGCGACAGCCACGTAAAAGGCAAGAACGGCACCATGTAAGAGGATGTTAGTTTCTATTTGGCGTTTTTTAGAGTTCATCATCAAAAGTTGGGGATGCCCTATGTTAAAACGTATGCCATTTATATAAGTTGATTGGAGTGAAGGCTGGGCGACACAATAAAGTAAAAAGATTCACACACAGTTTTATGTGTGAATCTTTTTTTGCTCTTTGGAAGGCGTATGTCGATAAAATTCAAAAGTTGGGTGATAAAACACGAAAGTTTGTCGATAAAATTCAAAAGTTGGGCGATAAAACGTAAAAGTGTTCCGATAAAACTAAAAAGTTGGGGAGGAACGAAGGCTAAAAACATCACTTCCTGTGATAACGCCTTCGTGACCAATATCATGCTGTTGCTACACACAGATAAAACCATTTTGCTGCAGTGCGCTTTCGCCCAAAAGATATCTGTTGCTGCCGGTGCGCTTTCGCCCAAAAGCCATCTGTTGCTGCCGCAGCGCTTTCGCACAAAAAACACTTGTTGCCATAAGCGGCTCATCGAACGCCCCTAGGAAAGCGCTCAGTCGGCCTCACGTTATGGTGATGAGCCATTTTCATACAGCCCTCCTAATCATGTTTTCCTATGCATACCGAAGCTTCCTTCGTCAACGTCAAACATATTTTGAAGAGCTCTAGCATATTATTCCTTATGAAAAAATGGATAATGAGTATAGGCATAATTTGTTTGATTGGAGCATTATATATGCTTCCTATGGCGTTTAGTGAGAGACGTACCGCTGAGGATTCATCTTCAACAACAGAGAAGGCTTGCGAAATATTCATAGAAGTGGAGGGACAACAGGAGAAAATCCCTTTAGAAACTTATGTGACAGGTGTAGTAGCTGCTGAAATGCCTGTTGCATTTAAAAAAGAGGCATTAAAAGCGCAGGCTATTGCAGCAAGAACATATGCGTTGGAATCGACAAATTACGGTAAAATAGCTATCGCTCCTACTGTTGCTAGACAAGTTTTTTACAATAAGGAGCAAAGAAAAGAGAATTGGACTAGCAATTTCCCGGGGAATGAAAAGAAAATTGTCGAGGCCATTAACGAAACGAAAGGACAAGTTCTTCTATATAATAATGAATTAATTACGGCAATGTTTCACTCTACTAGCAATGGTAAAACAGAAAGTGCCTACGGTTATAGTGGCAATGATCTACCATATTTACAAAGCGTTGCTAGTATATCTGATCAGTCATCACCAAAGTTTTCAGCAATAAAAGAATGGACATTAGCTGAATGGAATGCATTGTGGCCTGTTAAATGGCAGACAAGTGATTTCAACCGTGTACAGTTTTTTTAAAATGATTCAGGACGTGTTGAGCGCATGCAGCTAGGTAAGAATGTATGGTCAGGGAGAGAAATTCGAACACTTTTACAAATACCATCAACTGATTTTAAGATTTCATATGATGCTACTACTAAAAATGTACAGGTTAGCACGAAAGGATACGGGCATGGGGTAGGAATGAGTCAATATGGTGCAGAGGCTATGGCAAGTGATGGAAAAACTGCTGCCGAAATTTTACACTATTATTATCAAGATATTGAGATAAAAACGATAGATGCATGTTTAAAATAACTTCTAGTTGTTCACACTGCAACTAGAGGTGATGAAAATGAGAGAGGATAAAAATAGTAAAACTTCTCAAAATCAAAATGAAAAAGGTCAATTACAGAAGAAACCATGGTTTTGGCCAGCTGTTTACGGTGGTGGTGCTTTAATGCTAGCAGGGATGCTATTTGGTTACAATAGTCTCGTATCAAAAGTAGAAGAGGCTCCGTTACCAGAGTTAGCAGAAGTAGATTCAGGTCCTGTAGTTGAAACAAATGCACGCGCAGAAAATATGAAGTACCCATTCAAGGAAGCAGATCATAGTAAAGTCCAAGTTTCACAAGAGTTTTATGAAGTAGAGGCGAATGCAGAGTCACGTGAAAATGCACTAATGGTATTTAATCAAACATTTACGACATCTTCCGGTATTTCTCTTTCTATGAATGGTGAAGAATTCGAAGTACTTGCTGCTATGAGTGGTAAAGTACTAGAAGTTAAACTAGATGCATTTACAGGCAATAAAATTGTCATTGAGCATGCAGATGGTAAGCAAACACATTATAGCTCTGTAAAGGACATTGTTGTGAAGGAAGGCGATGAGGTAACACAAGGTCAAGCACTTGGAAAAGCGACTGAAAATGAGTGGAACCAATCAGCTGGCGTTCACTTGCATTTTGAAGTACTTGAAAACGGAAAATATATTAATCCGAAAAAATTACTAGCCTTTTAAGAAAGTTCGTAGATCTCCAATGACAGTAAATGATAACTTTCAAGTGAGAGAAACGAATACTAAAAAATGCATAAAAAATCAGTTTTTATCGTGAAAATGTAAAACGTGTTCTGAATAGCTTTGTCCTCACATAAGGTGAAGAAATGCGCAGACGTGCATCTGATGCCAAAAGCCATTTTGTGAAATTGTGTGGAAAGGACGAAGAACGTGCACGAGCACATTCGGAAGCGCTGCATACGCCTCGGTGAATTATTGATTGAGACGCGTGAAACTGTGCGTGTCCTCGCGAAAATGACAGGTTATTCAAAAAGTACGGTGCACAAGGATTTAACAGAGCGATTGCCAACAATTCATGAAGGATTAGCTGAGCAAGTGAAGGAAATTCTCGCCTACCATAAGGCCGTACGTCATATTCGTGGAGGAGAGGCAACGAAAAACAAGTGGAAAGAAAGAGCGAGTCAAGAATGATTCGTTCTTTTTTTATTGTAAAGGACAAGTTAGATAATTATTTCCTACATATTAAGAATTCTAAAAAAACAGCCATCTTAAAAGGCTACTCACCATAACGTAGAATTGATTTCCGTTGCGACTTGGCGCTTTGTTGTTGCTGACGCTTCGCTTTCGCACAGATAAAACATTGTTGCTGACGCTTCGCTTTCGCACAGAGCAAAGCTTCCAGGGGGCGTTCGATGAGCCGCTTCACTCGCGTTGCTCGCTCCAGGGTCTCATCTGTGACGCTAATCCCCAAGGAGTCGCCCAGTCGAAACGAAGATCAACTTATTCATATAACATATGTTTAAAAAATGTCATCTCAAGCTTTCGATGATGAACCATATAAAAAAATGTTTAAACGATTTCTTCTTTTCTAGAACTGTTCATATAATTGAAAGAAAACAAGTTCTATTCACTAAAATTAGGTGAAATTACCAATAGAATATGATAAAATATTCTAGATAAACAGATAAAATGAACGTTATGTAGTTGGAACTGGCGGGAAGGAGAAATTATAAAATGTTTTCGAAAGATATTGGCATTGACTTAGGAACTGCGAACGTATTAATACACGTTAAAGGTAAAGGAATCGTCCTAAATGAACCATCTGTTGTGGCGATTGATAAAAAGACAAATAAAGTATTAGCGGTAGGGGAAGAGGCCCGCCAAATGGTAGGACGCACGCCAGGGAATATAACTGCAATTCGTCCATTACGAGATGGTGTCATTGCAGATTTTGACGTGACAGAAGCCATGCTAAAACATTTCATCAATAAATTAAATGTAAAAGGATTTTTAGCTAAGCCACGTATTTTAATTTGCTGTCCAACGAACATTACTAGTGTTGAGCAAAAAGCTATCCGTGAAGCTGCAGAAAAATCAGGTGGAAAAAAAGTATACTTAGAAGAAGAACCAAAAGTAGCTGCAATTGGTGCAGGCATGGATATCTTCCAACCTAGCGGCAATATGGTAGTCGATATTGGCGGCGGAACAACAGATGTTGCAGTCCTATCAATGGGTGATATTGTAACAAGTGAGTCCATTAAGGTAGCAGGAGACATTTTTGATAATGATATTTTGCAATATATTAAAAAAGAATATAAATTGCTAATTGGTGAACGTACTGCTGAAGCGATAAAAATAACAGTTGGTACAGTCTTTAAGGGCAGCCGAGACGATTCAATGGACATTCGTGGTCGTGATATGGTGACAGGTCTACCACGTACAATAACAATTCACTCTGAGGAAATTGAACGTGCATTACATGAATCGGTTGCAATGATTGTCCAAGCTGCAAAAAATGTTTTAGAAAAAACACCACCAGAGCTATCAGCTGATATAATTGATCGTGGGGTAATTATTACTGGCGGCGGTGCATTACTACATGGTATGGACCAGCTATTAATCGAAGAATTAAAGGTACCTGTGTTCATTGCAGAGCAACCTATGGATTGTGTAGCAATTGGTACAGGCATTATGCTTGAAAATATTGATCGAGTGCCCGCATCCTTATAAAAATTTAATGAGGTGATTCCTTTGTTTAAAGGGTTTTATACAGTTGCAACTGGTATGATTGCACAACAAAGACGTACAGAATTACTAACCAATAATTTATCAAATGCGAATACACCAGGGTTTAAGGCAGACCAATCAACAATTCGCTCATTTCCCGACATGCTCATGTCAAGTGTAGGAAAAACAAATGCATCTGCTAAGGAGCAAGCAGGCTCTCAATATATGAGTCAAGTTGGCGCATTAAATACAGGGATTTATATGCAAGAAACATTACCAAATTACATACAAGGCCAAATCTATAGCACTGATTTCACGACAGATATGGCTTTGATCGATGGAAACTTACCGCAAAATGAAGACGGCACTGCTGGATCTATTTTCTTCCGTTTAGCACATCCAGATGGTGGCGAGGCATATACACGCAACGGGAATTTTACATTAGATGGTCAAGGCTACTTAGTAAACCCAGAAGGACTGTATGTGCTATCAGACAGAGGTCAACGCATCCAGCTACAGAATGATGATTTTCGTCTAGATGAGAACGGGGCAATTTATGTTAATAATCAACAAGTAGCACGTGTTGGAGTATCATTTGCAACGAATCCGAACATGCTACGTAAACAGGATAATGGCTTAATTCGTACAGAAAACGGTGAGAACTTACCGACTGCTTACGGTGCCAATGGCGTATCCTTTACACTGCGTCAAAATTATCTAGAGGGCTCAAACGTAGATTCTAGTCGCACAATGACAGATTTAATGACAGCGTATCGTGCTTTCGAAGCTAACCAAAAAGTGTTACAGGCTTATGATCGCAGCATGGAAAAGGCTGTCAATGAAATCGGAAAAGTATAATAGGCGAACAGGAGGCGTTTGATCAATGCTACGTACAATGATTACTGCCACAAACACAATGGGGCAATTACAAAATAGACTAGATACAATTAGTAATAACATTGCCAATAGCAATACACACGGCTTTAAATCACAAGAAGCTACATTCAATGAACTGCTTTATCAACAATTCAATAATGATAAGCAAGACCGTGCTGACCGACAATCACCTATTGGCATTCGTTATGGTTCAGGTGCAATGCTTGGACAAATCCAATCAAATCAAAAGCAAGGCTCCCTACAAACAACAAATCGCGACCTTGATTTCGCTTTCACAAAATCCAAGCAATATTTCAATATTTTAATGCCAGAAGGTGAAAATGGCACAAAAACAGTGTATACTCGTCAAGGTGACTTTTATTTATCACCAATAAATAATGGAACAGTAATGGTTGTAACTGCAGATGGATATCCATTAGCAGATTCAAATGGACAAGCTATTACATTACCGGATAATGTAAAAAGTTTCGCGGTCCGTGATGGGGGCGTATTAGAGGCATCCTATCCAAATGGAGATATTATTCGTACTGATTTAGCAGTGACAGAGTTTCAAAAGCCACAGCTAATGGAGCATATTTCTGGCTCCTATGTTGGATTGCCAAATAACCTCGCTCAGCTTGGCTATACACAAGCTGAAGTTGTCACTGAATTACGAGGAGCAAATCGTCAGCAAATTGGCTTGCAAAGCGGTGCGCTCGAAATGTCGAATGTAGACCTTTCAAAGGAAATGACGGATTTAATCCAGACACAGCGCTCTTACCAATTCAATGCAAGAGCGGTAACTTTAGCAGACCAAATGCTTGGGCTCATTAATGGTATTCGATAGTAAATCCATTATTACTGTTTAAGGAATGAAGAGGAGTACAATCTATGACAAACGATTCAAGTCGACGTTCTGTGCAAACAAAAGAAACCGATACGCCACCAGAAGAGAAAGAACAGGGCTCCAATGGAGTGCAACGAGAGGTTCGATGGGTGCAAATACGGCTGATTCCGATTTGGCTACGCGTTGTACTTATTATCGTCTTAGTTGTTGTTGCCGCAATTTTAGGTGCAATGTTTGGCTACAGTGTTATTGGACAAGGTAAGGCCATGGACGTATTCAAACCAGAAACATGGCGGCATATATTTGATATTATGAATGGTAAAGAATAATATTATTCTTTACCATACTTTGTGTTTATATAATTATTTATCTTCATTCAGCAAATTTTTTCTGTAGCGAAAGCGAAGCGACAGCTACAAATGTTTTCTGTGCGAAAGCGAAGCGACAGCTACAATTACGCCAAGGCGAAATTGATATTAAGGGGAAAAAGAAATGTTAACAGCAGAACAAATTCAAGAAATTTTACCACATCGTTATCCTTTTTTATTTGTAGATCGTATCGTTGAATTAGAAGAAGGGAAGCGTGCTGTCGGTTTAAAAAATGTCTCCATCAACGAAGACTTTTTTAATGGGCATTTCCCAGGCTATCCAGTAATGCCAGGCGTTTTAATTGTAGAGGCGCTAGCACAAGTTGGTGGAGTAGCATTACTAAATGCAGATGAATTCAAAGGTCGTCTAGCTTTCTTGACGGGTGTTGATAATTGTCGTTTCAAACGCCAAGTAGTACCAGGAGATCAACTCCGATTAGAAGTAGAGTTCGTGAAACTACGTGGAGCAATGGGCAAAGGTCACGGTGTGGCGACAGTCGATGGGGAGCTAGTATGTGAAGCCGATATTCTATTTGCTATTGGACCCGTGCAACCAAAATAAGCTAATTTGCAATTAAAGGCAGAAAGATATAAAATAATTTATGTCGAATAGTATCTTTGCTGTTAATCTTTTTAACAGTTTATTTGTTTCTATAAAATGCAATGGCATATAGAGATTGTGAATTGAATACATGTAATTTTAGTTTTTTTTTTAAACATAGGAGGATTATATAGATGTATAAGGAATTGTCTTCAGGTGTTAAAATTAGCATTACGCGTTCGATTTCAACATCTTTTGAATCATACTTAGCAAGTATTGATTGGAAAGAAGAGCGTTTTTCTATGGAAGACTTTATTGCTAGCTGGCAGACTTATTTTCAAGAAAATGCCGCATGGATCGAAAAAATCCCAGCAGATGTTTTAATGAGTACTGAATTCCATGAAGAAATGGCGCAAAAAATCGATGAAGTAATTGCAAAAATTTTAAATGAAGAACCAACAGCAAAGCAAATCGAAACAATCGAGGCCTTGCAAAAAGAGCTAGGTACAAATTATAGCTACGACTGTAAAGCAGAAGCAGCATACATTGAACAGTTGTTAAAAGAAAAACAAAAATAGTTTGTACAAAAATCGGATAGTTCCCTCCTTTCCCGGGCAATCTATGTAGGATCACAAATGCACACGTTGTATTTGATGACATAGCACCCATGAAAGGAGGTTTTTTCTATGTGGAAAATGTCATTTTTGGCCATCATTCTTGCTACTCTATTCCTTGGCGGTTGTAACTGGGGAAACAGAGCGGTTGAAACAAGACCAGTGGAGAATGTTAAGCACGACGTTCGCCGAGGTGTTGATAAAGTAGAAGACGTTGTAGAGCCAACTAGACGACATGACGTTTACAATCGTGACGTGAACGGTGTCAACCGTAACACAGTCATTCCAGAAGCCGCAGCACCAGGAACTACAGTACCTAGAACTGGAACTGGAACTACAGTACCTGGAACAACAACAGTACCAGGAACAAACGCTGATTTAAATGGTACAAATGGCTACAACAACGTTCCAAATGCTAACGGCGTGATTAAAGAAAAGGTTGTCGAAGAAAAAGTAGATGTCCGTAAAAACAACATGACTACACGATAATATAAAAAAGAGTGTTTCCAACAACGGGAACACTCTTTTTTGAATCGCGGAAGGGAGGTGTAACCTTTGGGCGAGGGAGAATGCTTGCGCGAGCGTGTAAGGGAAGTGTAACCCCGGGCGAGGGAGAATGCATGCTTGCGGAAGAGAAGCGAAACCTCGCGTGAAGGTGAATACCCGCGGAAGGAGGATGAATACCCGCGGAAGGGAAGGAAATACCCGCGGAAGGGAGGAAAATACCCGCGGAAGAGAGGGAAATATCCGCGGAAGGGAGGTGAATACCCGCGGAAGAGAGGTAAATACCCGCGGAAGAGAGGTAAATACCCGCGGAAGGTGGAAATACCCGCGCGAAGAGGGTGAATACCCGCGGAAGGGAGGTAAATACCCGCGGAAGAAAGGTGGAAATACCCGCGGAAGGGAGGAAAATACCCGCGGAAGGGAGGAAAATACCCGCGGAAGAGAGGTAAATACCCGCGGAAGGGAGGTAAATACCCGCGGAAGAGAGGTAAATACCCGCGGAAGGTGGAAATACCCGCGGAAGAGAGGAAAATACCCGCGGAAGGTGGAAATACCCGCGCGAAGAGGGTGAATACCCGCGGAAGAGAGGTAAATACCCGTGGAAGGTGGAAATACCCGCGGAAGAGAGGGAAATACCCGCAGAAGAGAGGAAAATACCCGCGGAAGAGAGGTAAATACCCGCGGAAGAGAGGGAAATACCAGCGGAAGAGAAGGAAATACCCGCGGAAGGTGGAAATACCCGCGGAAGGGAGGAAAATACCCGCGGAAGAGAGGTAAATACCCGCGCAAAGAGGGAAATACCCGCAAAAGGAAAGCGTAACCCCACACACATAGGATGAATACCCACAAAAGCAAAGAAACTCCTCATGAAGAGCGGAAAAAAGGCCTCATATATTCCACTAAATTTTCAGGTAAATGGTAAACACGATTTTTATAAGATCCTGTAAAGGGAAATTGGAATTTTTTAAGTATGCGATTTGCAGCATCACTGGAATGAATATTGAAAAATTCACGTAACTGTTTGTTGGTAATTGTTGATCTAACTAAGTATCGATAATCTTGTAAGGCCTCAGCAAAAATTTCTTCGCTTGCATAGTGACAGCGCGAGCAGATCCAAATACCTCGAGCATAATGCATTTGAGACTTATATTGGCAATTAGGACAAAGCACGCCTTGACGAAATCGTGAAGGATCAAGAGGAGCCGGAGTTTTCGATGGCTGATGCCTATTAAGAAGTTGTTGAACAAATTGAGTTAACTGTTTATCGCTTAAAATAGCTTGTGAATATTTTTTGAAAAGGGAATGAAGATGTTTTTGAAGTCCTGAAACATGGAAAATCGGAATTGTCTTTGGGTGACCTGCAATGATAGTAGAGGGATTAGAAATGATGACTGCACCCTCAATGGGGAGAGAATAGTTTTGAGAAATAACTTTAAGAAATTGCAAATGTCTTAGGGTCTGAGTAATGGCATTCGGAAATCCTTCAACTGTTCCGTCTGGCTTCGTACGAATACATTGATGAGTAATATCGTCAAAATCAAGACGTCCGCTGATATTTTTGATCTCAATTACTAGCATAAAATTAGTGCAAATGAAAAGTGTATCTAGTTGATGTGAATGCTGTGCGGAATTCATTAAAATCAAATTATGCATTACGAAAAAAGTATAGGGGGATACTAATTCAAGCCATTCACGATCAACTTTCCTTTCACCAGCAAAGCCTGCATCGACTCTTCGCAATCGTTCATGATAATAGCTAAAGTCTGGATCCTCTTCTGACAACCTCCTTTTTAAAGCCTCAAGCCACAATAATTTTAAGGGCCTGTCCCTAATAGCAATATTCAAGTGTTTTTTCCTCCTCTAATTTTTAAATCGTATTTTACATTAAAATCTCTACCTGTCCAATAAAAAAGAGGAAACAAGGGCACTGAAAAACTAAAGAAATTCATTTTTATAAATCTGTCTTTTGTTGGATTTAAAAATTCAAAAAAGTCGATTTGCATCACATTTTTTGTGGCAAATCGACTTTTTCAGTGCGCTTGGTCAAAACTGATTAAAATCTTAAAAAGCGCGAGAAATCAATTTTAGAAACGTTGATTTCTCGCGCTTTTCTGATATGAAATTTTTTAAGTTTGCTTTGAAAATATACTTATGTCCCTGCCCAAATCAATCTCAATCATTTTTCAGCTTCGGTCGTTCCTTCATATCATGTGAGAAGCGGTCTAATAGCTTATCTAAAGTAACGCCCTCAGCTAGTAGCTCGGCTAATAATTGCTCGGCATATTTGGAGCGTTTTATCTTTAGTGTCCCTTTTAAAAGTACAGAGATGTGCTCGCCAATTTCTTGAACTGTATGTACGACAACCTGGAAAGGAGCAGGCTCATTATCTGGAAATGAAATAACTGCACGTACATTAAAGACAGTAGCATTCGCTAAAAGTTCATCAAAAGTTGAACGATATTGTCGGTCCATAAACAGTTCGAGAATCCAAGATTGATGGCTGTTTTCCTGGTTAATAATAATACCATCGACTAAAGGAAATGGTTGCATGCCATCTTTTGTGACAATGTCAAAGGAAAGCATTTTAAATGTTTTCATTATGTAATATCCTCCTAAGTCGGTCATCTTTTTTAGTATAACATATTCAAATAGCCCTTGTTTACGATAGGGTCAATGCTGTTTGTGTTCGCAAATTCTACAAAAAGATAAAAACAGCGAAAATGCATATTTCAACAATTAGCATTTGCTATTACAGCCAAAAGCATTCAGTTCGAGAAATGATTAAATTATTGAAAAGTAAAAATCTCAATATAACCAATTTATGATTTAAAACTGAAGGAAATGATAAAAATCGACTTTTGCCAATGCTGGATTCATTCTTGTAAGATGAGAGCAATCAAAAGCAAAGGAGGTGAATCAATGAACCAAGTCGGGCTAGTCGGAAGGTTAACGAAGGATCCTGTATTACGACACTTATCTGGAAATCGCGTGCAAACACATTTTTCTCTAGCCATAAATCGCAATTTCAAAAACAGTCGTGGGGAAGTGGATGCTGACTTTATTCTTTGTACAGTATGGGGAAAGCTTGCAGAGCATATCGTCAAATATTGCGGAAAAGGCTCATTAGTTGGGGCAAATGGCCGTATTCAATCAAGGTCATTTTTAAATGAAGAAAGCACAAAGGTTTTTATAACAGAAGTAGTCGTAGAAGATGTCCGATTTTATCAGCTTAAGCCAAGGGATAGTGACGAGGCTATTGTGCCGCCAAAGCCACCTGATGAGCAGGACGGCTTAAAGGATTTTGTACTACCTGAGGAAGAAGTACAATTACCAGTAGTATAGCATTCTAAACGTACATACGGAGCAAGTGACAAGTTGTCTGATCCGCCATTCTCCTTTTATTACTTGCACCGTAATTTAATTTAGAAAGGAATGATGTATACCCTTTATTAATGTTGTTCATTGCTGAAGACCGCACAGCAATGATCAATTCTGACACAACTAAATATTATATGAAGTAAGTAGGGAAGAAGTAACAACATTACGCCACTGAAATTCATGAAACTAAAAAGAGCGCCAAGAACATTTCTGCTCTTGGCGCATAGAGAAATTTTTACAAATCGAGCATCATTAAATCACGAAGTTCATGATCTTCTAACTCAGTTAACCACTGGCTTGATTGAATTAGTTCTTCTGATAAAGCAGATTTCTGCGTCAGCATTTTATCGATTTTCTCTTCAATGGTACCGATTGTAACAAACTTATGCACTTGCACAAATTGTGTTTGCCCAATACGATATGCACGGTCTGTTGCTTGATTTTCAACGGCTGGATTCCACCAGCGATCTGCGTGTAATACATGATTTGCAGCTGTCAAATTTAACCCTGTTCCACCTGCTTTTAAGGAAAGGATAAATATTGGAAAATCTCCTGCCTGAAAAGCCTCTACTAAGCGGTCACGCTGCTGCTTAGGCATTGCACCTGTTAAGAACGGTGCATCTACATTATATAGTTCACTAAAACAATGCTGTAGTAATTGCCCCATGCCAATATATTGTGTAAAGATGAGGCACTGCTCGCCATTGTCCACGATCTCTGCTGCCATTTGAACGATACTTTCTAATTTCGTAGAACGAGTTAGCATTGTTTCGGCATCCTCGAAAGGTTCTTTTAAATACAAGGCAGGATGATTACATAATTGTTTTAACTTACTAAGCATCTTTAAGACGCGTCCCTTTTTTTGAAAGCCTGTTAATTGCTCAAGCTGATCGAGCGTCTCTAATATATATCCTTCATATAGAGATGCTTGCTCAGCCGTTAATGGGCAATACTCATGAGACTCTTGTTTATCTGGTAAGTTAAGCTGTAAGTGTGGGTCACGCTTTGTGCGACGAAGTAAAAATGGTTGAATTTTTGCACGCAGCTTCTGTTTATGTGACTCCGACTCATCTCGTTCTATCGGTAAAATAAATTCTTCATTAAAGCGACCGAAGCTACCTAAATAGCCCTTATGGATAAAGTCAAAAATGGCCCATAGTTCCGATAAACGGTTTTCAACTGGTGTACCAGTCAAAGCAATATGATGCATTCCCTGTAATTTACGAATTGACCTTGACTGTAGTGTTTGCATGTTTTTAATATTTTGAGCTTCATCTAGTACAACTGCTGCCCATTCCACTTCCTGTAAAAACTCAGCATCCTGTGATACCGTGCCATAGGTAGATAAAATTACATGTGGTTTTTCTCTTTCTACTAGCTGTTTAAAAACATCTTCCTTTGCTCGATTTGCCTGATAATGCGTATGCACAATTAAGGAAGGAGCAAAACGAGCCAGTTCCTTTTGCCAGTTGCCTAGCACTGACGTAGGACAAATGATTATGGATGGCTTTGTATCCTCAGCTGTTTCATAATGATGAAGTAAATATGAGATAAGCTGAACCGTTTTACCAAGGCCCATATCATCAGCAAGACATGCACCGAAGCCCTGTTCACGCATGAAGATAAGCCATTCAAAGCCCTCGTGCTGATAAGGACGTAATTCAGCTTGCAAAGATGTAGGGATCGGTACTGTTGGAAGCCCTTTTTTCTCGTGTAGCTGCTGCAGATAGGATTTAAGTGATTGCTGCAATTCGAATGCAAAAATCGGGTCATCTCGCATTGCATCATCGGCATCTTCTTCGTCAAGAGGTAAGGATAAATCCTCTGGTAGCTCACGAAATAGCAATTCACGAACGGTCCAGCTCTCATCTTCTGCTTGCTGCATCAATTCACGCATTTCATGCATCCAGTTTGCATCGACTCGAAACCATTCAGTACCAATACGAATGAATTCACGTTTCTCATCTACAAGCTTTTTAAATTGCTCAGGTGAAATGGACTGTCCATTCATAGAAAACTGCCATTTAAACGTTAAAATATCATCTAGCCCAGCAACCTTCTTTGTCGCTACATTGCCAGTACTTACACGAACACGAAGTTTTGATTGTTTTAAATCCTTTAGCCAAGCAGGTAGTACAACGTCAAAGCCGAGTGCCTGTAATCTTGCTAAATCCTCACGTAAAAATGTTCGTACTTGCAAATCCTCGAGCATAATACGGATGAAAATATCGCTACGTAAATCTTCAATAGAAAGAAGATCTACAATTTGCGCTTGTTGTTGTTCAATAGCATCAGCATACATTTGCCATTTTACTGGCAGAGCTTCAACAATTGGTAGAGACTGCTTTCGAATAGCAGGCGTCCAGTAGTTTTTGGCTGTAGCCGTACTAAGTACAGTTTCTAAAAGCCAAACATCTGAATCTTCCTCAGGTTCACTTAAGCGTAGGGAGACAGTAACTGCTCCTGTCTGTCGTTCCTGCTCCAATGGCCAGCCACCACGCGAGAAAAATGGCATAAGCTTTGGTAAATCAGACAGTAAAAGACCTGCCTGAGCAAGTTTTTGCTGCACTGCCATTTCTAATAAGGCTGTATCTATTCCGTCTATAGGGAATGTTAGCGAGGAAAAATCATCTGCAATACTAGTGTATGACCAGAGCGAGGGCTCTTGCCAATACGTTTGTAAAGCCGAAGCTTTTTCTAGCCATACCTGACTTTCTGCGTTCACCCCTTGCCACCCAATAAAAGGATGTAGATGACGCGGTGAAAAAATATCAAGAAACTCAGCGCTTGAAACTTCAACGGTATGATCCGTACGATTGGTTAATAGTCCATAGATATTCGCTTCATAGTTAAAGAATAATGAAGAAATGAGTGAGTCTGCTTCCATTGCTGAACCATCAGCAGTAAAGCCTTGTAGTGTAAAATATCCTTCCTGAACTGTTTCAATACGAAGCTGTAGCTTTTTTGAAAATGGGGAAGGAGCATTTATAGTCATCATACTAAGTTTCCTTTCTCAATTTCTTCCTGTAATGCACGAAGTCGTTTAAACTCTGCACGAATTGTTTGTATATATGTTTCAAAATAAGCAGTTTTGCCAGCACGTTTTGCTGCACTGCGCATACCTTTCCAGATTCGTACAGCCTGCTTATAGTTCATGCGTGATTTTTGTGTAATTTCAGCCATGGCATATAGATGATATAAGGGCAATACCGTTGCAGGAGCAACCTGAAGCACATCCTTTAATCCACACATTTCTAAATAAGAAAGGGAGGAGGGATTTAACTGATGGAGGGCTGCCCATTCACGAAAACGTCCTTTTTTAATAAGAAAGAATGAAAACGGTTGAAGCCCATAAACGCCAAAGGCACTATATAAAATTGTTTCCTCTTCCTCTGTAAGCTGTATATCTTCGTACAAAAACTGAAATTGCCGTACGTATTGAGCTCGTTGTACAACTGGCACAGTTTGCTGTAAAAAGACTTCAGTAAAAGGTAGCATCGCACGTAAAATGATTGACTGTGCAAGTGATTCTCCAGCACGTTTTGCAAAAGTAGCCAGTTCAAATAGGTCCTGCATATGATTTACATCAATATGTGCAATGCTTTCCTGTAATAAACTCTCTTTTTGTAGCAGTACATAAAATAGCAGCTTTAATGACTCCAAGGTAATCTCAGCTGGAGGATTCTCAAGATTGTTTATGAGTGCTAATTCCTGTTCCCGTCGCGGCCTCTCATAAAAAAGTACAGCCCAAAGCAGCATATAAATTTGTAGTCGATTAGCAAACAATCCTTGTCGTTCCAATAAAAATTCTCTGACTAATTCCTGAATCGCATTATAAAATGGGTCAGTGGCAAAAAGGCGTGATCGACCAGTTAGCTCCGTCAGTATACTCTCGAAGGATTGAACACTTTGATCGATAAAATATTTCATATAAGGAGAATCCAATGAATGTCCTTGTGTTTCATTTAAATGACGCCATATTGTATTAAAGATGGATAGCTCCATAAAAAGCTTATAAAGTGGCTGCCACTCACGCTCGAAGGGCATATGTCGTTGAAGTCTCTCCAATGCATCAGTCCGTACAGCGGAAAGACCATAACCCTCCAGAATACGGCCAGGAGGCAATGAACGTCTCATGACTTCATTGACCATCAATTGCCAGCTTTCTGGACTCCGCTCATCTGCTAATGATTTTAATTGCACCGATTTTTGCGCACGCCAAGCACTTGACCAATTTTGCACTGAATCAAAATACTGATAGAGGGCAAGCAATGCGCCAACCTGATGTCTACACCATTTCAGCTGAGGACAGTTACAGTTCAACTCCTCTTTGGCAAAATCAATTTCTACAGAAGCAGGTCTGACATCCTGTACGCTTGCATATAATATAGAACTTGCTCCATTAAAACGTTCAAAGACAACTGATTTGTTTCGTACTGAAAAAACAGCACGACGCACTAGCTCTTCGTCTTCAGTAGAGGAAGGATGTAACGCCTGTTCAGCTTCCTTTAATTTGGTAAGGACAAAATCTTGGTGTTCCTTAGCTAATTGGGCAATAGACAATGCCATAACCTCACTCCTTTCAAAATGTATAGCTAGTGGGCACTTAAATATGAATAAAAAAGACTGTCCTTCCATTATACGATTAAAATACGGACATGATAAGCTGAATGATTTGAAAGAAAAAAATCAAGGAGAAGATAGTTAACAAGATAATTAATATGTGTTAAAATCTGAATAATCAGATAAATAGGAGGGGTGAAGGATGATGCAAGTTCAATATATGAAGCCATTTTACACAAAAATCACTGGAGATAAACTGCGTCTCGTGTTTGCTTATCAATATTTCTCTATATTAAAAGAGAATGAGATTTTCCATTTCATTCCCATTGAAGGTAAAGAGATGATTATCAACTTGAATACACAGCAAATTGAAAATTTATCTGAGGTATTTGTTTTCCAAAAAGGGAATCGTTTTATCCGACTACCACTATATCAATTATTATTAATTACAAATGTTCATGAGCATCTGGCACCGATTCTTGAAAGCGCTACGCCAAAGCCACAGTTACCGCTTGTTTCTTCAGTGACTGTTGGCGAAGTAGATCAGCTTATTGCAGAATTAGAGCAGAAAAACATTGATTATTTAATAGACCAGGCATTATTAGATAACAATAAAGCACTATTTTTTGAACTGCTACAACAAAAGAACCATCAACTCGGAGGTTTCGAAAATTGAATACACGGTATTTTATTTAAGCACCCTTTTCATATATGAGAAGCGGGTGCTTTTGTATAGGTCTAAAGTTTAAAATAAAAAAACGGGTTAGAAGTTATTACTATATAGAACCTACTAAAATAGAATACATTACCAAAATATACTTAAGAGAATTAAACGTAGACCGATATAAACACTAACAAAGGTGGTGAAATCATGCTTGGGAAATGGTCAGCGACAGGGATGTCGATCTTAAACAATATGAATAGCCATTACGGTGCAATGAGCAAGGCAATGCTTCGAATTTCTTCAGGTTACCGCATCAATAGTGCAGCAGATGATCCAGCGGGACTCGCAATTTCCGAAAAAATGCGTGCGCAAATTCGAGGGCTGAATATGGCAGCGAAAAATATTCAGGATGGTATTTCCCTTGTTCAAACAGCTGAGGGTGCTTTAAATGAAACGCATGCAATGATTCAGCGCATGCGCGAGCTTGCAATTGAGGCGGCTAACGATACATTAACAGATAGTGATCGGGAGAAGCTCGATTTGGAATTTCAGGAGTTGAAAAAGGAAATTCAGCGCACCTCAAAGGACACTGAATTTAATACAAAGACATTACTGGATGGGGATTATGCTACAAACGGTATTAAAATTCAGGTGGGTGCCAACTCAGGTCAAAGCATCGA
The DNA here is from genome assembly GCF_016638705.1 of Lysinibacillus agricola. Lineage (GTDB taxonomy): Bacteria > Bacillota > Bacilli > Bacillales_A > Planococcaceae > Lysinibacillus > Lysinibacillus agricola. The sequence continues at coordinate 777,350 of NZ_CP067341.1, forward strand.
GCTGTTCATTAACGATATGGGAGCTGGAGCACTTGGCTTGGATGATACGACTTCCATTGCAACTCGTGAGGATGCCGATAAAGCCATTTCTACAATGGACGAGGCTTTAAAGCGTGTGTCAAACGAGCGCTCAAGATTAGGTGCCTATCAAAATCGTCTAGAGCATGCGTATAATGCGAACGTAAACACGGCGGAAAACTTACAAGATGCGGAGTCTCGCATTCGTGATGCAGATATCGCCAAAGAAATGATGAATATGGTGAAGGCACAAATTTTGATGCAGGCAAGTCAATATATACTGGCAATGCATATGCAGCAGGCACAATCGATTTTAAAATTATTAGAGTTTGGAAAAAAATGATGAATTTCAATTTTTATTGAAATTCATCATTTTTATTTTTTATATACCTTCTATGCCTTTGTGAAAACCTCTAATGCTAATTTTGCTGTCGTCGTTGCTGCATCTTGGAGCGCTTGAACTTTGTGACGCATATTTTCTTGAACGGTCGTTAATTGTTCAAGCACTTTTACAGATTGTTCAAACAATAAAGTTCCGTTCCAATTATCCATTTCAACATGTCCGATAATTGGTTGGTCTACGATGTCAGCAAATGCATCGATTTTCGGGTCATAAGAAATCGCAATAAATGGGGTAGAGTAGATGGCTGAAAAAATTAATGAATGCAATCTCATACCAATTAACAATTTAGAGTGACCGATTACTGCAATTTTTTCTTCGATCGATAAATCAGCGGGGGCTATGATACTCTTTTCCTGCATAAGTGCTGTTACATCTTGTGAAGACTTTGCATCATGCTCACCATGCATAGGCAAGAAGACAATCTGCTCACCATGACGTACTAATTGATCGAGGCTACTCGCTATTTTTTGCTTGTAATCTACCGTTGAAGGCCAATCACGAACACTTATAGCAATATAAGTGTTTGTTGATAAGGACTCATCTGCTAACCATTTACTATGAAAGACGCTACCATTAAGTCCAATAACTGGATCTGGCACCACTAAAGCCTCGTTTTTGACGCCAATCTCTGTTAAAAGAGATTGTGAGGCTTTATCTCTTACCGTTATTTTTTCTACCTTATTAAAGGTTTTGCGGACAATAAATTTACTTAAAGGATGATTGATTGGGCCCATGCCTTGAGCGTAAACAAATACAGGTTTTTTCAACCATTTTGCTATTTGAATAACGCCCGCATAGTAAGGAATCGTCTTCATTCCTGTTTGGTCTTGCATGAGGCTACCGCCACCACTAATGAGTCCGTCTGCTGTTTTCAGTACTTGTCTGATTTCGTTCATTTTCCAACGATTCACGGCCTTAACACCATATGTTTTTTCAGTGGCCGCTGGATTATTCGATAATACGGTAATGTCTATATCACTCTGACATTTTCGTAGAGCCTGGATAATGGAAAGAAGTATCGCATCATCGCCAACATTATCGAATCCGTAGTAGCCAGATAATACAACATGCATTATGACCACCTCGCGACTGCTTTAGAAATAAAACGGTAACCGATCTTGAAGATAAAGATAAATACTAGTCCTACGACAAAACCAAGTATAACGCTATAAAATGTACGTAATGCCGACACTTCAACAGGGATGTGTAAATGTGTAAAAGTATTAACGATAGACAAGAATCCAATAACGCCTGGTACTAGAAGGATACTGCCCCATTTTCGATTAATGCCCATCACATATAACGATAAAACAAAGAATGGGAAACCAATTAAAAATTCCTTCGTTCTTGGTCGAACATATAGGATATTCTCAAGCCATTGTCTAAATGCCAGTTCTGCATTACTAACGGAACCAGAGTTACCAGTTCGACTAATATAGAATAAACCTATACCTGCAACGACAATTACCAGTAAAACATGCCAATATTTTAAATCTCTATTTAATAATGTAACGGTATTCGAAAGTGTTTTCTTTAGATCTTTATCAACTAGACGGTTGAGTTCTAGCAGCACAAATACTAATACACCTGCGATTGGAATAATATAAACAAGCTTAACGCCTTTAAATACTTCAAAGCCTGTCATAAATGCATTGCCATTTAATAACCCAATGACAATAACGATACCAATGATGCTAATACCTACTGCTTTTAAATATTGTAGTAAGATCGAAGCAATATTTTTAGAGCCCTTAGCTGCTTTAATGACTGCATACGTTGGGGCCATAACTGCAATAATTAACGCGAAAGCTTGTAAGAAAAGTGTACTTTTCAGAAGGAAGTACGCGATGGCTAAAGCACTCATAAATAGAACAGCTGCTATACGAAGTGGCATCCATTTCACTAGTTCTGAGATAAGGAAAGTAAATACGATACCTGCTAATAAGACAAGTGCCGTTACCCATGTTGGTACCGTAACAACATCAAATAATTTTGGAGCGCCAGGCTTGAAATGATCTGGCATATTCTTATGAACACCAGTTAAATAATCAATTGTTTCCGCCAGATTTTTCTCAGCATTACCTTTTGTTTTAATATGATAGAAGATAGATCGAATATTTCGCTCTTTCACCGCTCTCGTTGTACGATCAATGCTTGCATTAAGCTTCAACTTTGTCTCTCTGTTTACATTGATGCTGTGCAATCGAATCATATTATAATCTGTATTTTTGGCAATTTTGTCTTCACCCTTAAGGGGATTGCTTTCAATTGTGTAGAAATAATAGCCTGCATTACTTAGCTGTTCAATGAATGCATCACCTGATTTTTGACCAAATCCGATTGCCTCATCCCCTGAACCAAGTAAACGGCCTGCTGATGAATCTTTTAATTCAAGCAATTGCTTAACGGTCTTTTCGTTGGCTACTTTATTTTCTGCATTTTCTACTTTAAAAATGAGGGACAGATCATGCTTGTTGATCATCTCTACTGCAAGCTTATCGTAACCGATTGGTGTTTTTAAACCATAACGGTGGTTTGAGCTCGGAAGAAAATAGAAAGACTCATCGCCTATTTGTACTTCTTCAGGCTGAATGCTGTCTTTAATAAGCTGTTGATAGCTTGTATTTTCAGGAACGCTAATATAATATCCACTATTATTGACATCTATAGCACCTTTATAAGGTGTGAAACGTAGTTGTGCCGCTAATTCATTTTCATCGTAAATGGAAATCAGGCTTTGATGTTCCATTTCCTTTAATGTTAAAGGCTCAAGGCTAACTGTTGTAAGCCCTGCATTTTTTAAAGAGGAAAGGATTTTATCCATTGTTAAATCGCTTTCCTTGTTTACTACTTGAATTTCATCATAAGGAATCACTATTTCATAGGCATCATTCGATTGCTCAGCATTCCACCTCATCATGATTCCAGGTGAAGACACGACGAGCAATAGGATGACAATTCCCCAAAGCCATTTCTGTTTCGACATAAATTTTCTACCTCTCTTATTTATGACAACCTTTTTCCCGATAATCGGGATTTTCTTTAAATCTTGTTCATGAATGGCATTCATTAGCCATAATAATAGGAAATAAATAACACATCCAATTGCAATTGCAACCGCTAGATAACCCATTGCCCACGTTCTTGACCACTTTTCAATATCAAACCAAAGTGTAGGTAAACCGACTGCAGCTCCCATTAGGACAGAAGATAGGATAATTTTGATTGTATCTTTCCCTAATACAGTGAAGCGAATTGCACGATAAATAAAAATAGAATTTACAATAAATAAAACAAAGTAAACAAATAATGTTGCATAGGCAGCCCCATCTAATCCGAACGCTTGGATAAAGAAGATATTTGAAAATATCTTTAGTACAACGCCACCAAGAATGATGATGGCTCCTGTTTTGGCAGCATTCATCCCTTGTAAAATACCTGTACCAAGTAGTGTCAGAGATGTAAATACAGAGCTAAGGTTAATAATCGCTAACATTAAGCTTCCCTCTAAGTCTGTGAAAAGAGCGAGGTTTAAAGGTAAGGTTAATGCTAGTAACCCTAAAGCAGCTGGCCAGGAAATAAGATGGGTAATACGGTGTGTTTGCTCAATAATCCCACGTGTTTCATCTAATTTACGTTCTGCTAGTTTTGTCGTAATTAGTGGAACTAGCGGTAATATGATAGAGGACGCAAAAACAGTTGTAATTTGAACAAGCGTTAAGCCTCGACCATAAATCCCATAAAGGAAATTAATTTCACTTGAGTCAGCACCAGCACTTCTTAAGCCGTACGTTACTGTAAAGGAGTCAACAAAGTTAAAGAGTGCCATTGTGACAGAACCGATGGCAATCGGAATCGATATTTTTAAAATTGTCTTACCCCAGAGTGAGAAATCGTTAAATTTATATTTCTCCTTGCTGGTTACTTTTACAGATGAGCGGAAATATTTAAAGCGTAAATAGAAGAGGGATGCAACAGCCCCAAGTACTGAGCCTGCCATAATACCCCCAGCGACAATGTCATTGGAATAATCCATTGCAACTAGGAAATAGGCAACAATTAAAATTAGAGCAACACGCACTAACTGTTCAATTACCTGAGAAATCGCAGTTGGACGCATATCCCCATAGCCTTGGAAAAATCCTCGATAGACAGCCATATAAGGAGCAACGAGCAATGTAAGAGCAACAACAATTAACGCAATTTTTGTTGACGGGCCCCCTAAAGCATTTGCGATTTCAGTTGAAAAGCCAAAAATGATTGCAAAACTTAAGACGCCAAAGCATATCGCTAGGATGCTTGCTGTAACATAAATTTTCTTCACTTGATCGGTGTCTTTTTTTGCATTGGCCTCCGCAATAAGCTTCGAAATGGCAATAGGGATTCCAGCTACCGATAAATAGAGTGCTACCATATAGACTGGATACACTAAACTGAATATACCAAGTACCTCATCGCCCGCTATATTTTGTAGCGGAATTCTGAAAATACTACCGATGACTTTAGAAAGTAACATAGCAACTGTTAGGACGAGTGTGCTTTTGACAAATGTGGACTGACTCATTTTGGTGCTCCCTGACCTTTAAATTTTAATGCGAAAACCTTTAAAGCAAATCGAGGAAGGACAAGCATTCTTCCAAAACGACTTGGCTGACGAAGCAGTCGGTAGAGCCATTCGAGATTTAATTTTTGCCAGATCATAGGAGCACGTTTGACTGTTCCTGCAATGACATCAAAGGAACCACCAACGCCAATAAATACACCTTTGCTAAATTGATCCAGATTTTCGGTAATCCATTTCTCTTGTCTTGGCACACCTAATGCAACAAATACAAGGTCAGGCTTTAATGCAGCAATTTCACTCGCAATATCATTCTTGTTCCAATCAAAAAACCCATCATGATAGCCTACTACGTCAACATTTGGATACGTTTGATTGATATTTTTCACAGTCTTTTCAAGCGTTTCATTTTGCGCGCCTAATAGATAGATCTTAAAGCGCTTTGTATTGCCGACTTCTAAAAGTCGTACCATCGTGTCGTAACCAGTGACACGCTCAGGAAGCGAATCACCAAGTATTTGTGCAGCCTTCACAACGCCAATACCATCTGCACAGACGTAAGTAGCTTTCTTCAGATAATTCATGACAGTAGGATTTTCATTTGCCTGCATCACGACTTCTGGATTTGCTGTAATAACGAATGTCTTTTCTTCATGTTCAATACGATTGACGAGTAAATCAACAAACCCTTGCTGATTAATATGTAAAAAGGGTACGCCCATAATCGTTACATGCTTCATATAGTGTTCAAACCTTTCTTTAACCTTTTTCACTGCAATCTATCATACCACAAAAGCAATATTGACAGGAAATTTTCGATGATGGTTTGACCTTGCCGTCAGGAGAATAATATTGGATGAATTGTGAAGAAGAAGGGGAAGAGAAGCGCACTGAAATAACTACAGCATATTCGCCTTATATTAGGTTTAGCACTAGAACGGAGGCGTTATCACAGGGCATGATGGTTTTAGCTTCGTTCCTCTATTGCTGATCTCAAGGAGTCCTCCAATCAACTTTTTGCACGAGCTTATATTATTACCAAATTGTATGTTCAATTTTACATTGATCAAACTATTACCATTACCTTTCAAAAGACGGTAAAAGCGATAAGATAATATGAGAACATAAGCCTAAAAATTTGAGTTTCTTCTATTATATATAGCATATAAATGTTATAAGGAAATGAGCGTATCATCATGGGGGGGATTTGAGTTTTTTACGGATTTAAATAATTGAGTGAGCATAAAGAAAGAGTGCGAACAAAAATTATTCGCACTCTACTATTCTAAAAACCTATTTTGAATCAAGTGATTTGTTATTTACAATATAATCACCAAAAACCCATCCTGTTTTGCCATTAAAGATAACCTGATACCAGTTACCGTTTTTCACAAAATCACCATTGTCATCTACAACACCAATGATAAAGCTCTTTGGTTTTACTGTACCTAAAATGGAAGACGTAGTAGATGGCTCGCTTCTTACATTCAGCGTAATGTTCATATCGACAATCTGCAATCCATTTTTCAGATTTACATAATCTTTAAATAGCCAACCTTCTTGTCCATTCACTTTGACTTTGTACCAACCACCATTTTCACCGAGTACAGTGAACGATGTATCCTTTGGTAATTTCGTGATGATGGAAGAAGGATCCGCTGTATTCGGATAAGTTCTCATATTTAGGTCGTCAACCGTAGCCTGTCCAGTGGCCCCAGCTAAAGCTGTATCTACCGCATATTGCTTTGCAGGAGTAGGTAACGAAGCAGGGGAAGACTGGTTTTGATAGACAGGAACGTCAAATACTAAGTTAGTCGTAGTATTGGCACCAGTTAATTCATAAATGTCATAAATCTTTTGCGCTTGGAGCACTGCCCACATAACATGAGTTGCATACTGATGGACCGTTGGGTTTTCAGGATTCCAACGTATTTTATACAATGTGTCCTGCCCTTTACTAATATATTTATCTGTCACGAATTGTGCCCCACCAATAATAGCATCATTGATCGTAAACCATCCGTTCGTATAAGCACGTTCAGCACCATATTTATTGGCGTTTCCATCACTGGCACCAATGCCATATACATTGTAGGTTTTCTTAATAGCAGTCAGGCTACCTCGATTTTCAGCCGTTACCATTACTGGTTTGCCATCCTTATCCAATCCAACTTCAATACCCTTTGCCAGTGTAGAAGCTCCATTGCCTGTTTCATGTAATGCATGTGATACCAAATAGATGGCATTCACATCATGAGTAACACCTGCCTGTATAAAGGCATCAGCTGTACCGACTAAGCTTCCTTTATTAGAGAGAACTTTTTCGTTAATCACTTTTGCATTTAAATTATTAACAGCCGTCGATAATTTTAAAAATTGATAATAGGAAGGACTATCCTGCATAAAACTTTTAGGGTGTACATAGTATGACACTAGTGCGTCGCTAGCTGTGAAAACACCAGCACCATCTACTTTTGGGTTATTCTTTGCCTGTTTATCCACCACTGCCGTGTAGTTCTGTGAGTAGTTGGTAGTGGTATATTGCTTGCCACCAACTTCAGGCGCTTCAGGTTCATTAGGCTCATCTAAATGTATTAATCGATAGAGTACAGTAGCTGACTCAGCACGTGTTGCTTGGGCAAGTGGCGCAAATGTATTATTCGGCTTACCAACTATCAGCCCTAATGACACCACGGCTTGTACATCGTTATAGGCCCATTTAGCAATACTAGCATTGTCATTAAACTTAAGAGGGGAGGTATTCGTCTTAATGTTTAGGTAATCGAGAGCCCCTTTTAGCATGGAAGCCATTTGCTGACGATCAATGTTATCCTTTGGATTAAACTTTCCTTTGTCATCGCCTTTAACTAATTGATAGTAACTGGCTTGCTGTATGACATCGTAATACCAATCACCTTCACGTACATCCGAGAATTTAGGCTTAGTAGATACTTCTGGTAAGTCAAGTGCTCTTACGAGAAATGCAGTGAATTCAGCACGAGTGACGGAATCATTCGGGCGATAATTGCCTGAATCATCACCTTTCATTAAATCGTGTGTAATAAGATAGTTCATTTCATAGTAGGCCCAGTGCTTAGAAATATCTTCTGCTGCTACATTTGTAGGTGCTAAATATAACATTGCAATAAGCATGGCCCCGAAAATAGAGAATTTACCTTTCATTCTTTCAGCTCCTTTTAATAGTTGATAAGATCCTATCAAACTATCCAAAGTTTAGCATAAAAATAGGCAATTTATTGTTACAACATGGGAACAGATGCATTTTTACAGTATTAATAATGAAGAAAGTCATAAATCTTGAGGGAGAATACATTCTTCCTATGAGAATCACGGTATATATTTCTGTTTCTTTACAATTATGACTAATTAATTACGGAAGTCTTTAATATTTGACAATTTCGTATCTATTCCAGAAAATGCTTGGATAATGATGAGAGTCAGGTATAATAGGAAATGGGACTATATGTTACCAACCTAAATAAGGCAAAATTATTGGATCATAATAGATACCATAATATGCACGGTAAAAAAGTCTTCTATATCTAAATTTATGGTAGAATGCTTGAATTTAGATAAAGATAGTGTTATTCTATTGTAGAAAGTGAATAATTTTACTAGAATGGTATTCTAATACTCTTTTTCTAGTGAATTTACTAAAAAAATTTGCTTGTAGGTTTTTTTATTATTCAAGGAAGCTATACATACAGTCTATAGTTTTCAGGATAATACCAATTTTAAGGAAATGTTAGGGAGGAATACAATAATGGCAAAGCAAAACAAAGGCCGTAAGTTTTTCGCGGCATCAGCAACAGCAGCACTTGTTGCAGCAGCAATCGTTCCTGCAGCATCAGCAGCAACATCAACAATCAAGGACTTCGATAAAGTAGCACCTTACGCTAAAGAAGCAGTTCAAGCTTTAGTTGACGCTGGAGTAATCACAGGGGACGAAAAAGGAAACTTCAACCCAACTAACTCAATTACTCGTGCAGAAGCAGCTAAAATCTTCACAGGCGCTTTAGAATTAGAAGCTGAAGGCGATGTAGATTTCAAAGACGTTAAAAAAGACGCTTGGTACTATGATTCAATCGCAGCTACTGTAGAATACGGAATTTTCGAAGGTGTAAGTGCAACTGAATTCGCACCAAACAAAAACTTAACTCGTTCAGAAGCAGCTAAAATTCTTGTAGAAGCTTTCGAATTAGAAGGTGAAGCAGATCTTAAAGATTTCGCTGACGCTTCAACTGTTAAACCATGGGCTAAATCTTACCTAGAAATCGCAGTTGCAAACGGCGTTATCAAAGGTTCTGAAGTAAATGGTAAAACAAACCTAAACCCAAATGCATCAATCACTCGTCAAGAATTTGCAGTTGTATTCGACCGTACTCTTGAACTTGTAGATGCAACTCCAACAGTTGACAAAATCGAAGTAGTTGACGCTAAAACGTTAAACGTAACTTTATCAGACGGTACTAAAGAAACTATCACTTTAGAAAAAGCTTTAGAACCTAACAAAGAAACTGAAGTTACTTTCACAATCAACGATGTAGAATACAAAGAAAAAGTTACTTTCGTTGTAACAACAGCTACAGCTGTTAAATCTGTATCTGCAACTAACCTTAAACAAGTAGTAGTAGAATTTGACGGTAAAGTTGATCCTGCTACAGCTTCTGAAGAAGGCAACTATGCTCTTACAGGTTCTGGCTCTCCTGAAGTTGATTCAGTAATCGTTGCAGAAGATGGTCGCTCTGTAACATTAAACGTTGTTGATAAACTTGAGAACCAAGTTGAATATAAATTAGCTGTAAACAACATTAAAGCTGGCGATAAAGTTATCAATGCTAAAGATTTAAAATTCAAGCCTCTTGACAATACAGTACCAACTGTATCTAAAGTAGAAGCTTTAGGTAACAAAACTATTCGCGTACACTTCAGCGAACCAGTAAAACCAGCTCAAACATCACAATTCAAAATTGATGGTAAAACAGTTGCAGGTAATATCCAAACAAACTTAAACACTGTAATTATTAAATTATCTTCTGCTTTAACAGATGGAGAGCATACTCTAACTACTGAAGGTACTCAAGATTACAACAACTTTAAAACAGTTCAAGCTGACACTAAATTCAACGTTGTTGAAGATAAAACTGCTCCAACTGTAACTTCTGTTGTAAGTGCTTCATTTGAGAAAGTAGTTCTTAAATTCTCTGAGCCTGTAGAGCAAGTATTTGCTTCTAACATCTACTGGATGCAAGGTGGAACTAAAAAACAAGCTTCATCTGTAAAACAACTTACTGATGATACTTTTGAATTCACATTTGCTGGTACAAATAAACTTGTTTACACAACAGATTTATATGTTACTAATGTAAAAGATTACTCTGGTAACGTAATTGATAAAGATACAAAAGTTCAAGTAACTCCTGTAGTCGATCAAACTCGTCCAGAAGTAATTAGTGCAAACATTAATAAAGATAACAGCAAACAAATTGTTATCAAATTTACAAAAACACTAGATGATAAAACAGCTACTAAAGCTGCTAACTATGTGATTAAAGATAAAGATGGTAAAGTACAACCGATTTCTAATACTGTTACTGTAAAAGATAAAAAAGAAGTAACTATCACAGTATTAACACCATTAAAAGATAATGCTGATTACACATTAAGTGTAACTGGTGTAGCTGATGACACTACATTAACAAATGTAATGCTTCCATACACAACAACTTTAACAATTAAAGATGTTACTGCACCAGAACTTACGAAGGTTGTACGTTTAAATGACAAACAACTTTACGTTCAGTTCAATGAAGCAATGGCTACAAGTGGTGATGGATCAGTAGTAGAGGCTGAAAAGTATACTATTAAAGATAAATCTGATAACAACAAAGCTTTAAAACCAACTTCATTTGATATCACTGCAGATTCAAAAGGTGTAATCTTAGGCTTTAATGATAAGCTTCCAGATGCTAATAAAATTGATTTTACAGTTCAATTAGTAAAAGATTTAGCTGGAAACTACTTAGATGGTTATAAAGCTTCTCCTGCTGAAGTGAAAGATCAAGTTGCTACAAAAATTACTAATGTAACTGCAGTAGAAACAAAGAAAGTAGAAGTTGAATTTGATAATGCAATTCAATCTCTAAACCAAAATGACTTCACGATCAGTGGTGGTTATGGAATTTCTTATGCTGAACTTTCTACTGATGGAAAAACTGCTACATTCACTTTAAAAGATGAATTACCAGAAGATCTTAAAAAAGAATCATTAAAACTAGAAGTTGCTCAAAAACCTAATACTGTTGATATTTTAGGCGAAAAACTTGCTGAAAAAATTCAACCTACTAAGATTTACGATGAAATCAAACCAACTGTAAAAGGTGATATTGTTGCAGCGGACACTACAGGCAAAAAAATTAAAATTACATTTAACGAAGATGTTAAAATTACACCTACTGAACATGTAGTTTCAGACTTCGTAGTAAAAGAAAACACTGGTAGCGAAACAAAAAATGTAACAGTTAAAAGTGTTACTCCTGGTGATAACGCTAGTGAAATAATTGTTACTTTAGAAAACCCAGTTGTAGCTGCAACTATTTCTGCTAAAGATGTTCGTTTTGTAACTGACCTTGCAGAAAAGGCAAATACAATTAAGGATATCGCTGAGACTGCTGTAGAATTAGGTGGAGCAGATACTGTTGCTCCAACAGTTACGGGTCAAGCATTATCTACTGACAAAACGACTTATACATTCACGTTTTCAGAAAAAATTAACAATGCAACAGCTAATGAAACTGCTTTAAAAGCTGCTGTTAAATTTGCTGTAGATGGTACTACATTTGCTGCATTAGAAGATGCTGATACTGTTACTATTTCAGGAAATACTTTAGAAGTAAAATTTGCTACAGCTCTAACTGGTAAAGTTAGCAAAATTCAAATTGCTGCAGCTGCTTTAAAAGATGAATCTGATAACAAAACAGTAGAAATTAATTCTAATGCAATTGTAGCTGAATAAAATTAAACGAAACGTTACTCTAAAAACTGATTAGATCAGTGAAATGAGTGGAAATAGAAACCCCATGTATTGCATTTTGCAAATTCATGGGGTTTTCTTTCTAACTGCAATTTCCAAAAACAGGTGAAAATTCCTGTTCCTTCAAAAAGAGTTTATTGTACGAGTATCTAATCCTTCTGAATCGCTGCTGTGATGAATTACACAAAAGGTATGAAGTTAGGTGAAGCCGTATTCGGTGGTTTCGGTGCGGGGTTCTTTAAAAGATATCTATAGTTAAGTTAGACGAATCCAAGTAGACATGCTAGTGTATGGTTGCGGAATTAAGATAGGAACTCACTATACATCCCTATAGACGAAATGCTATAGTGGCGATCAATGAATTAGATGTTAAATCAGTTGTTCGTATTCCTGGATAGTAGAAACCTAAGGAAATTAAAAAGAGGGATGGAAGTAGTGGAACGTTTGATGTCTTGTTAGAAGAGGTCTGTTGTACCAGTGAGGCTAATAAGGCAGTGGATTCGTAAGTGGTGTAGTTAGCTAGCCATCCGTTTGGACTTGTATGATAATATACTAGAAGGATAAAATTAGTAGTAGCGAAGGAATCCACTTAGTAGTATTCAATGAGAAATTTATTTCTTTCCATAGTTAAATCCAGAGGCAATCATATATGTGATTGCCTCATTTTCATAATCGTAATTTTTATACCGTCTTATTTAATTAGCTCTATTTAAATTGATAGTTGTTTTTATCAAATTTAAAAGCTATTAGAATTATTAAAAACCCTATAATTTATTTTTTATTATTTTGAAAAGGATAGAATGACGTAGAATAGAATAAAAAAAGCCTCTATCAGTCCAAGTAAGAACTAATAGAGGCACTAACTAAGAAGTAAAGCCGATACTACAACCTGAATACCGATTAAGCTGAATCATCATCGGTTTCTTAAAAATTTTGAAGTTCAAAAATAAAAAGAGCGTAAGGAACTGCCTCACCTTCAGCAAGGACTAGGCAAAGATTAACGATTTCATGGGTACAGTAAATTTTATAAGGAACGAAACCATAGTCCAAAAATATTGTGTTTTTCAACCAGCGTTGTTAGAGTATTTTTATTTATTAAAACTCAGCAAAAATCAAATCATAAGCCATTTACATTCATTTTAAGAATTTACGGTTTATGTTCATTTTCGTAGGTATTATTTTAAATGATTTTTATTGATTATTTCCTGTACTGTAGTTTTAATATTGCGATCATATTTTATACCTTTAAAAGTACCCTTATATGTCTTTTTTAAAGATCCGCTATTTATATCGTATAGTACGATCGTATAATCATCTGAAGCCTTATCATTAGTAACAGTTCCATCTAAAAGCATATAGGCATCGTGCGCATTAGCAAATCCTGTACCACCGTTTGATACTCGAACGGTATGTTGAGAAAAGAAGTCTTGAGTATTATCTAGGTATGAAGTAAAGACAAAATCACTTACAACTTCATGTGAGGAATGGGGTTGATCAAGTTTCTGATAATAACGGTCTTCCGAAATAAGTTCCAAATTTAGAGTTTGTAGACTCACATAATAGTATCTTTCAGCAAGTTCATATGTAGTAATATAAACTGTTTTTGTTTGACTATTCCAGTCAACCTTTGCACCAAGTGTTTCACTAATAAAACGAAGAGGTACAAGGGTTCTACCATTAATACAAGTGAGTGAGTTCTTTGCCGTTCTTTAACACCTTGCAATTATTTCATCCAATCCTTCATTTATGTATCTCAGCCTTTCTATAACGCTTATTGTATTTATTATATAAGTGTTCCTCAAGTATGGTTATTTTCCTCTGTTAGTACAATTTACCCCCACGATGCTGTAAAAAGCACTACCACCCTTCATCGTTTGTTCTTTGCACACTATACTGATATTAATATCGAAGAAGGAAAGGGTTCGTCTATAACTGCTCTTTAGCTTTCATGTCCTACTAATTGCTTATCCAAGCAATTCAATTGAACCTAGATCCTAAGATTTAGATGTCATAATTTGAGTTATAGTGCTTGACGCTTAGTGTTTATGTAATAAATAACACAATTCTGAACAAAGAGAAGTGAAAAAAGTCTTGTAATATAATTGCAAATAGTTTTAAAATAGTATGGTAAGGAAAACATTACTATTTATGTGAAGGAGGACGATTAAATATGTTTAAATTATTTAATCGTGATAAAACAAAAGGTTTTATCATGGGCGTTGTATTTGTACTAGTATTAACAGCTAGTCTTGGTACAGCATTAGCAGCAGGCAAAATAGCCAAAATTACGGTTTCAATTGGTGGCATCTCACTGTATGTTGATGAGAAGTTAACAATATTAAAAGATGCAAAAGGTAATGTTGTTGAACCTATTGTTTATGATGGTACAACTTATTTACCAATACGCGGAATTTCAAGTGTTTTTGGTAAGGATATTAAATGGGACAGTAAAAAATCAGCTATTTATATAGGTAAAGAACCATCAGTAGGGCAAATAGATATTGCGAAAGTGCCAATGTACGATGGAGGAAGCTTATTGGTAGGGGAAAATGCTACATTTGATTTATTAGATAAAAAAATTCAACCATTCAATCGCTTTGCCTCGTATTCGAATTTCACCTATATGCTTAATTCAAAATACAGTGCATTGCAAGGAGATCTAGTTGTTCCTTACACATATCTGGGTAGTAAGGATGCAGGAGCAGTAAGATTTTATAGTGTTGACCAAAAAGGCAATGAAACATTAATCGAAGAATATTCCCTTGAAGCTGGTGATGAAGCCATTAAAGTAAATGTTAATTTAACGGGTGTGAATATTTTGAAAATCTATACTAATAACAATGGTGCCTATCGCGGTGCCCTATACAACGTAACTTTATCAGGGATTTGATATAAGGTGCCGGGCACACCTAATTGGTGAGATGCTACGAGAATGTTTAATAGTGCTAAGTGAGAGAAGTTTGTCGGTGAGAAATCTTCGGCAGGCTTTTCTTTTTTTATGTTATAAAAAAAACTAGGACATTTATAACTTCCTGGCGCATAACCACACGTTGTGGTTATGGGCCATATTACTATATAAATGAAATTATTTTTTGCTCATCACTAAAAGATAGAATTATTTTTATTAAAAAGTAGCTATGGTAAGTAAGTTGATTGTAGTGGAGACTGGGCGACTCCTCGGGATCAGCGATAGAGGAACGAAGGTTAAAACCATCACGTCCTGTGATAACGCCTTCGTGACCAACATCGGTGCTGCTGCCGCTTCGCTTTCGCGCAAAAAACATCTGTTGGCCCGAGACCCTGCAGCGCAGCGGATGTTTTCTGTGCGAAAGCGTAGTGCTAACGTAGCGGCAGCAAATGTTTTATCTGTGCGAAAGCGTAGCGACAGCAACAACAAAAGCGGCTCATCGGACGCCCCCAGGAAGCTTTGCTCTGTGCGACAGCGGCAATGTTTTATCTGTGCGAAAGCGAAGCGACAGCAACAATGTTTTATCTGTGCGAAAGCGAAGCGACAGCAACAATGCGCCCAGTCGCAACGGAAATCAACCACACGTTGGGGTCTAGGCTTACAGTACCTAATTCTACTTTTTTCGATAAGAATGGCACATTTTGGGCTTTTTTCATGTTAAGATGGTTAATAGAATAATTTAGAAAATTAAAGTAGAAAAAGGAGATAGGGATGTTAAACAAATTAAAAGCTTTATGTATTGTGGCAGCTGTTTTTCTTGCTTTCATATTGTCTGGACAAACCTCTGCGTCAGCTGCTAGTAACCAAGGAATTCAAATACGAAATAATGTTACGATTAATATCAATGGAGAAACTATTCAAATCAATGATCCAATTTTAAATAAAGCTGATTTTCTTCTTTTGCCAATGAGAGCTTTGTATGAGGCGATTGGTGCGAGTGTTGACTGGAACAAGGAAACACTCACTGCGTCATCTTATCGAGATGGCAAGGTTGTTGATTTAACAATTGATTCAATGACAGCCTTAGTAGATGGACAAGAGGTTGCAATGGATGTTGCACCACTCATGTATAAGGATAGAACATACATGCCATTGCGCTTTGTTAGTGAAAACTTTGATGGAATTGTCAATTGGGACCCTACTACACAAACTGTTGATATCACATTATCAGGGGAGTCCCCAGAGATTCCTCAAGAAGATCCATATATCTTACATGTAAATAATAAGCGTATTGTAATGGATGATCCAATTATTACGAAACAATCTAGAGCCTATATTCCAGCGGATTATTTATCTGATTATTTAGCGGATTCCGCAGGTAATTGGCTGCCAGATAAATCATTTGAATTACAAATTGCTGGCATGAGTCTTGTCTTCAAGGACGGTAGTAATAACGTTTTGATCAACAATGAATCTGTAACAATAGAAGAACAGCCGTTTATTCAAAAAGGAAAAATGTACGTTCCTATTACTTTTGTTGTCAATACATTGGGCGGAAACCTACGTTATATTAGCGAAAAAAGAGAAATGTATATTTATGTTTATCGCTATATGTATACAAGTGACTTCCTAGAAAAATCTTTTGGTGCTACATCATATCCTCAACCTGTTCCTTCTGCTCGTTTAGAAGGAGATCGTGATTTGATGGTCAGTGATAATCCAGAAAATTTAACGCACAGTCTACTACCTAAATCAAATGCTACGCTTGCACAATATGAAGTTAAATCTACTTCACCTACTAATAAGCATCGAGTATTTGGCTGGCATTTAAATAAACTTGGAGCAGAAGTAAAGATTGGTATTACGATCGAGAATACTTCAAGCTCTGAAAGTATTAAAGTAAGCAGTTCTAAAGGTATTACTCAAATGTCAGGAAATAACTGGATAGGTCATGATATTGGGTTATCGATTGCAGATGCAACTTTAAATGGGAAACTACAAAAATCTGATAGTACAGGTATTGTTATCGCACCAGGAGAAACAAAGGTTATTGAAACATTCGAGTTGTTCCCTGATTATGTCATTGGATTTTTACATGATATAGATATCCAAGCTGTTAATGGTGGAAGTGCAGATTATATGATTCGAACAGTATTAACGAAGAGTAATAGTGATTTAACAAAGATCAAAACGGACGCTGTAGCAATTGATGAATATGCGAAGCATCCACGAGGTGCTTGGCCGAGTGCTACTATTCTAGCAGAACTTCCAGAATATACAGTAGATACACAAGAGGTAGGTTATAACCTCTCAAATGGAAGAACAGATCATTTGCTAACGACAGAAAATTCTCTGTCACAAATCAATGGTGCATTGGGGAATCCAGGTCACTTCGGTATGAACTATAAGGTATCAATTCCACTTGTAAATGATACAGGAAAGAAAAAAACGATCAAGCTTAAGTTAACTGGTCGAGGTGGCTTATACAGTGGTGCATTGAAGATCAATGGCAAAGTGTACTTAGTGCCTTCGTTACGAAATAGCTCAGAATATGTTGAATTGGAATACAAGATGAAGGGTTCATCAGAAAAGCTTGAGTTAGAATTAATGCATGCAGGTGGAGTAAATCTGCCAGTAGCTATTTATGTAGAAACAAAATAAATGAAGTCTCTGGCACGAATGTGTTTCACAACATCTTCGTGCCAAACTTTTAAATCAAGAAATTTCGTATTAATCAAAAGCCTTATCTAACATCTCCGAAACAAGCGAATACATTGGGCGAGAACCAACCGTATACGTAATGATTTCACCGATCAATTATGCCGAAGCATAATTGATATACCCCGTAATGTCCGTATACCATTTTTCGTTTGGTGCTTCTGCTTTAAATTGGCGATCTAAATGAATTCAATGCGATTTTATCGACTGTTCCTTTGTAAGATTACTATTTTTTTATATGTACAAGGCATTTGCCAGTTTCTAAGATGAGCGCCGAGGTCGAATGATTGTTAATTCTATGCTTCCATTTCAATGATTCGTATATGGTGAAAACTATAAGAAAAGAATTAATAGACATTCAAGAGATTAAAGAAGAAGCTCATAGGGTCTTGGAAAATCCTAAGATTTCTATGCATCTTTTGCAGGGATAGAGTTTAGGTTCCAGTACCTAATTCGACTTTTTTCGATACTAATCCCACTTTCTGGTCTTTTTCATGTTAAGATGGTCTGTAGATTAATGATGGAAAAAGGGGTTTAAGATGTTTAGTAAATTTAAGGCTTCATGTATGATTACCGCAGTTGCTTTGGCTTCAATATTGCCTGGACAAGCCTCTGCATCTGCTGCTAGTGACAAGATTCACGTGAAAAATAATGTTTCTATTAATATCAATGGTGAGACTCTCAAAGTGAATGATCCAATTTTAAATAAATCCGATTATCTTTTTTTACCTATGAGAGCTTTGTATGAGGCGGTTGGTGCCAGTGTGGACTGGAAGAAAGAAACACTTACTGCGTCAGCCATTCGAAATGACAAGTCAGTTAATTTAACAATAAATTCAAAGACAGCCTTAGTGGATGGACAAAAGGTGCCAATGGTTGTTGCACCATTTATGTATAAGGATCGCACTTACATGCCATTGCGTTTCGTCAGTGAAAATTTTGGCGGTAACGTGAACTGGAATCCTACTACACAAACTGTTGATATTTCCTTATCAGGTGAGACGCCAGGGAAACCTCAAGGGGACCCATATATTTTACATATTAATAATCAACGCATTGTGATGGAGGATCCAATTATCGTAAAGCAATCGAGATCCTATATTCCGGCTAATTATATATATGAAAATTTAGAAGATTCTTCTGGCATGTTGTTACCTGATCAATCGTTTGAATTGCAAATTGCGGGAACGAGCTTTCTTTTCAAGGAAAATAGTAACCAAGTTCTAGTAAATGATGAAGTTGTAATAATGGAAGAAAAACCATTTATGCAAAATGGGAAAATGTATGTTCCTATTAGTTTTGTAGTCAACGCATTAGGTGGAAATTTACGTTATATCGAAGATAAAAGAGAATTGTACCTTTATGTCTATCAATATATGTATACAAGCTCCTTCCTTGAAAAATCTTATGGTTCTACGTCAAAGCCTGGGATTGTCCCTTCTGCTCGTTTAGAAGGAGATCGTGATTTGTTGATTAGTGATAATCCAGAAACGTTAACGCGCAAGCTGATTCCTAAATCTAATGCTACGCTTGCCCAATATCAAGTGAAGGCCACATCAGCTACAAATAAACATCGAATATTTGGCTGGCATTACAATACGTTAGGGACAGATGTGCAAATCGGTATTACAGTTCAAAATACTTCTAGTACTGAAAGCATCGAAGTAATCGACTCCAAAGGTACTAGCCAAGAAACGGGAAATAGCTGGGTTGGCCATGATATTGGTTTAACCATTGCTGATGCAACGTTAAATGATAAGTTTAAAAAATCTAGTAGTAAAGGGATTGTGATCGCACCAGGAGAAACAAAGGTGATCGAATCATATGATTTGCTCAATGACTATATCATTGGATTTTTACATGATCTAGATATTCAAGCTGTCAATGGTGGGACTCCAGCGTATACGATTCGCACAGTATTAACAAAGGATAATAGTAATTTAACAAGCATTTTATCAGATGCTGTTCCGATTGATGCATCTGCAAAGCATCCACGAGGTGCCTGGACGAGCTCTACTATTCTAGCAGATCTTCCTGCTTATACAGTAGATTCACCAGAAGTAGGCTATAACATTTCAAATGGTAGTACAGACCATTTGCTAACAACAGAAAATTCACTTTCACAAATCAATGGTGCAATAGGGAATCCTGGTCATTTCGGAATGAACTATAAGGTGTCGCTTCCACTTGTTAATCAAACTGGAAAGGCAAAAACGATCAAGCTTAAATTGGCTGGCCGAGGTGGCATATATAGTGGTGCAGTAAAGGTCAATGGCAAAGTGTATCTAGTGCCTACATTGAGAGTAGGTACAGAATATGTTGAATTACCAGATTACAAGATGCAGGGTTCGTCAGAAACGCTTGAATTAGAATTCATGCATGCAGGCGGAGTAAATCTTCCAGTAGCAATTTATGTAGAAACAAAATAAAAGAAGTCCCTGGCACGAATGTGTTTCACAACATGACTTCGTGCCATACTTTTTGATTCGGAGTGAAGAAATTGGCAAAAAAACTAGTAACAGTTGTTGTAGTATTTTTCGTTTTGATGCTATCAGTAAATCCAAGTTATGCAAACGCAGCCGTTTTTGACAATAAAATAAAAGAAGAAAAGAAAGAAATATCGCCACAAGTAACTCACATACAGCAAACCTATAATTCTAATTCTATTCGTGAGTTTGTAAATGTTTTAGATGTTAATTTAACTAATACATATACAAAACTTGAAGTCGGTGTTCCGAAACCTATTAACTCACTTCAAACAACGACGAATATGGCAAAGCAAAACACATATGATGGACATCGTGTTGTTGGGGCTGTCAATGCTTCATATTTCTTAGGAAATGGTATGCCCGCCAACTTGTTAGCAGAAAAAAATGAAATTATTAACTATGGTATTTTAGGAGATACATTTGAAAGTCCAACACAAAAGCCTGTTGCTTTTGGTCTATCAAAAACAGGGAAAGCGATCGCAGACTATTATTCTACGAATCTATCCTTTCAAGTAAATGGTAAAAGTTATCCGATCGATCTTATTAATAGTGAAAGAACGACTGATAAAACAGTATTATACACACCTGATAAACGAACAACAGGGTCAAATAATTGGGGTGTAGAAATAGTTGTCTCAAATGCTAGTCAAGATATGAAAGTATTACATTTCGGAGATAGTTTCTCAGGGACGGTTTCAAAAGTAACGACTTATGGTGCAGAAGGGAATTCAACAATACCATCAGATGGCTTTGTAATTTCGGTGCAAAATAAAGAGCTGGCAGCTGAATTAAGCCAATTAGGTGCAGGAACAAACATTGACGTGAATCTATCTATTGATGAAAAATGGATGGATGCTCAATTTATTTTAGCGGCAGGACCTATGTTGGTTAAAAATGGTAAGGTAGACATCTCTATGCCAACGAATTCTGGATTTGCTTCAGCGCGCAGTCCTCGTACTGCGGTGGCAGTAGATGCAACTGGCACAAAAGTGTCTATTGTTACAGTAGATGGTAGATTAAGTGGTCATAGTAATGGCGCTAGTTTAATAGATTTAGCTTCGTATTTAATCTCAATGGGTGCTTCTTCGGCCATCAACCTTGATGGAGGCGGCTCTACAGCGATGGTTGCTCGAAATCCAGGCGGCTATTTTGCGAACCTTGTGAACGTCCCTTCAGATGGTGGTGAGCGTCGTGTATCAGCCATTTTACAGGTTGTCAATACAGCGCCACCAGGAAAAGCAAAATCCATTACATTAAACAATGTGAACCAAGTCATGGTAGGTTCATCCGTTGACATGAAAGTGGCTAGTGCCTACGACCAGTACCTAAATCCTATGACAATCAACCCGTCAAAAATGAATTGGACAGTTGAAGGTAATATCGGTAAGATGGACGGTGCAACCTTTACAGCTACACAAAAAGGGGAAGGCAAAATTATCGGTGAGTATGACGGTGTGCGAACGTCTACAACTGTGAAAGTTGCTGATTTAGCAGAAAAACCTATTTTACTAGATAGCTTTGATAATGCTTCATCATGGACAGTGGAAGTTGCAAAAGCAAATGCTTCCATCACAAATGCTAAAGACTATGCTAGACAGGGAACTGCTAGCTTAAAGTTAAATTATGATTTTACAACATCAGGAACAGACACGAAAGCAGCCTATATGGTAGCTAAAACACCGATTCCTATTAATGGAAAACCAAATAACATAGGCGTTTGGGTATTTGGTGATGCTGGAAAGCAATGGCTTCGTGGGGTGCTTGTAGATGGTTCAGGAGCAAAGCAGACAATTGATTTCACTAGCCAAAGCGGTATGGACTGGAATGGCTGGAAGTATGTCACAGCGAACATCCCAAATGATGTTACACTACCGTTGAAATTCGAACGATTATACGTTGCACAGCCTACAGCCTCTCTCCAAAAGAAAGGACAACTGTATTTCGATCAATTACAGGCTGTGTATAAAGACAACCATGAGGAATTAGCCTATACAGATATGGCGAAAGGTCATTGGGCTTTTTCAGATATCCAAAGTTTGTATAATAAATCTCTTATTAAAGGGTACTCGAATGGAACATTTAAACCAGAAGCGTCCATTACGCGTGCAGAGGCAGCTACCATTATTGCACGGGAGCTCAATTTAACAACAACGAAGGATTCAAGCTTTAAAGATGTCAGTAAGAGCCATTATGCTTACAGTGCCATTGCGGCAGTGGAGCAAGCTGGTATTATAAAAGGGCAAGAAGCAGGGAAGTTCAATCCTAACGGACAGCTTTCACGTGCAGAAATGGCGGCCATTTTAACAAGAGCCTACAACTTAACAGGAACAAGTAAAGTATCCTTTACAGATGTTAAATCGACTCACTGGGCGTATAGCGATATTCAAACGCTTGTAGCGAATGACTTAGTAGGAGGCTTCCCAGATAATACATTTAGACCAAACACACAAATTACTCGTGCACAATTTGCAAGCTTCTTGAATAGATGCTTAGCATTAAAATAATAAAAGCACACATGACAAAACCCTGTAGGATTTGAACTACAGGGTTTTGTCATGTTTTGATAATTCTAGCATTTTTATGTCTTTGGCAGATGGATGTCGATAAAATTCAGAAGTTGGGTGATAAATCGTGAAAGTTAGTCGATAAAAATTAAAAGTTAGGTGATAAAACGTGAAAGTTAGTCGATAAAATTCAAAAGTTAGTCGATAAAACGTAAAAGTGTTCCGATAAAACTCAAAAGTTGCTGACGCCCTCAGTCGGAGCGGAAATCAACCCCTCCTTTTGCCGAAAAGTCATACTTTATTTAATATGTCTCTTATTCGTTTTATAATCACTAATAAAAAAGTCCGCGTAGATTTCTGTGAGAAGAGCAAACCGTTGCTGCTCTTTTCTTGCTCACAGAAATTGAAGCGGATTTTTATTATACGTCGTATGCTAACTAGCAATACTTATTTAAAAAATAATATATTTAATATAGTGTTTCCAATCTAATTTCTTGAAATGTTGCCATTGGATTTTCTCGACAGGCATTGTACGGAAGGAATAGGCAGAAAGATTACGTTTTTTATCGGATAGCATAGGTGTTCCTTCATTTAAATTGTCAGTAAAAATAGCTGACTGTGCAGTTTTAAAATCAATATGAATATCCTTTAGCTCAATTTTCCCATCCTGTCCAATAATGTATATTTTTTTACCTTTCTTTTTAGCAGCATGCACCCACGATTTATCTACTTTATAAGAATCAGATGCTTCGTTGACAATAATGGAGGCTTTGCCAGTTGTCGAAAATGGAATGTCCTCTAATTCATCCCCTTGTTGCAACGCTACTTCATAATTTGTTGGTTGAGGTAAAGCTGCTGATTTTGCAAGTTCATTTCCCCAAATAGAATCATCGGTAGTAGCAATCATTTGTTTTTCTAGGACAATGCCAGATAAGGAATCTTTCAAATGATTTACTTTAAAATCAACGGTTTGTCCTGCCGACACTTTTTGCCATTCATCCTCTGATAAATAGGCAAGCATTGTTTTTTCAGTAGAATAGATTTCAAATGTAACTGTCCCAGCTTCCTCTTTAATGGATGCAATAATGCCGTCCACTGGGCTAATCAAACCTTGGCGAGACTGTATTTGTTCAATTTGCGCATCCATTAGCGCAATTTGACGATTTGCCTCGGCAATATGTCCATTCAAAATGGCCACTGCTGTCGATGCTGAATTTTGCTGTGCTAGCTCCAATTTTAGTGTGACAGATAATTTTTCGTTTATTTGGTCCGTATTGATGGAACTTTTCGGGTCTGTATCATCATAATCATTCTCGATTTGAGAGAGCGCATCTTCTAAATCACTTAGTTCATTTTCATAGGCAGTACGTTCTGCCTCAAGCTTTGTTAACTCATCATCAACTTCTTCTGTTTTATAGGTAGCAAGTAAATCATTTAGCGTTACTTCTTGGCCACGCTTTACATTCACTGTTGATAAGCTTGTCGCATCGGCTGTGATCGTGTATGTTTCAGCTGGTGCAACAATCGTTTCCTTATTGACACGCTCTGTATTTGTACCTATATAGGCTTTTTGAAATTCATCGATAAAGTAGGATCGTGAAATTTTGCTATCGTCTTTAAAGACAAAATAAGCATTTACGCTGACTAATAGCATTGTCAACACGATGGCCAAGCTTGTCCAAGGTTTTGATTTGAAAAATGCCATTATCCTAACCCCCTAGTAATCCACTCTTTAATTGGTAAAACACTGATCATACCAACAAATAAGGCCATAAATAATTGTATGCCAATAATTTTTACTACTAATATTTTTCTACTCGCCTCTTCATCCCATTTAGAGAGGAATGTGAACTGTACAACAATTGTTAGCATAGTTGCCACTGTTATTTGATTGATCGTGAATAAGACGTAATCGGTATTCATCACCTGCAGTGCAAGGGGCGCTAAAGAAAAGAATGAAAAGAGTGTTGTATAGCCAGTTGCATAGAAAACAGCAAATAATATTGTTTTTTCGATTAATAAAAATGTGACAACATATAATTGGACTTTTTTAATCCATGTATAAGGAATGTCCGTTAAAAGATGTAAAAGGTAGGTAACACCGTAATAATGGAAGCAAAAATAGACAATAGCCCACAAAATGGCACCAAGCATCGAAAGTAAACGAGCTACGTAGTATTCATTATGTAAATCCATTGCGAACAATGTCGTTAAATTTTCAGTACCCATCCCCCAAAACTCACGTGCAGTGAATAACAGAATGAATAAGATGAAAACCGTCAACGAACGTTTTTTGTATCCGATAATCTCACCTTCTTCTACAATTTTAGTAAAGTAGGTAGGATTTTTTAAGCTATGCCAAAATTTATAATGGTAAAACATATACAGCTTCCTTTCTTCCAAAATAGTAAATATCAAAGTTGTAGTATACACCTTGTTAAACGATATTGACATATAAAAATAGCTGTTTTTTTCCAATAATTCCGTGAAAAAAACATTTTAAAGTACATGTCGATTGATGAAAAACATCCTATAAAACTATTGTATAGTATAATTGAAATAACTTCCTGTTTTTCTAGCTAGTTATTTTGAAAAATTACTTTTGATGTGCTTAATTTTGTAAATGTATTAGTATGGCTTGAAATCACATGAATTACACCGATACAAAAGTAATGAATCGAAATGAAAATGAACACAATCATTTTCCTATACATAAAAAATGAAAGGGTGGTTCGATTGAATCGAAAATTGACGGCGGGAGTCATAACGAGTCTATTACTAGCACCTACGGCTATAGCGAATGCACAGGAAAATGATGCACAATCTCGCGTATCAACTCAAACAGAGCAGGTTGCCAACGTTAACGGGGTAGCTGCCGCAACGACAAGAGAACAAATGATAGCGCAATTTGCGAAGCTTTCTGAGAATTCGACAGCAGATGAAATGGTTATTGCAAAGGGTGATGTAGCAATCCTAAGTAAGACAGATTTTACTAACGAGGAGATTGCATTTATTCAAGCGAAGTATGACTATGTTGTCGAGCAACGTAATTTAATAAGCGAACTAACAAAAATCGGGAAAAGTATTAGTGCGGTAACCTATACAAATAAGACATTTATAGATGATGTCGCAGCTGTTGGAAAAACCTATGAAACATTTTTAGGTTCATATCTAGATGTCCAAAAAGAATTCGAAACAGCTGTCAACTTAGCACTTAAAAATGGAGCTAGTAATATTGCTTCAACTATTCGTGGCACATCTTTACAATATGGCTATGATGAAGCTGCACGCAATGCCTACTTTAAAGCAAAGGGAGCAGATATTGCGAAGCTGCTTAAATTAGAGGAAGATGCAGGTGCGGCATCTACAGCCACTGTCAAACTAGATGCTTTCGTAGATATATTAAAGCAAAATCCAAATGACTATGCAGCCATTTCAGCAGCGTTGGAAAATGTTACGACAGCTTATAATGCACTAACAGCGGATCAAAAGAAAGTGGTCGTAGCCTATAATCCAAATAATGATTCTGAAACACCCTATAAAAAGTATACTGATGCATTAACAAATATGTCTTCGGTTAATAAAGTGGCGCTGAGTATAACACAGTTAAAGGCAAAGCAGCCAGCAGACTTTACTTCGGCAACGAATTTCATCAGTGCAGTGACGGCTATTGAAACAGCTTATACTAAACTGGGTGTAGATTCACAGAAATTAGTGACGAATTATCAAGATTTACAGCCTTTTAAAGAGGCTGCAGATATTTCTAAACAAATTACAGCTCTGCGCATTTCAAGTGATGATTCCTATCGTACTGCGGTAGATACATTAAAAGCCTCTTACGATAATTTATCTATTAATAAAGGGTATGTAAAGAATGGAGCGGATCTTGAAATAGCCGCCGCTAATATTGCTTCTGCAAGAGAAATTGAAGGGCTTATTACTAAAATTAAAGGTGAAACAGACAAAGTGGCGGCCATTAATGCTGCACGTGCTGCATATAATACACCACCTGCCTCAAATGGATCAACGATTAATGCGGCAAATGTGAAAAAAATCGTCAATAATCTAGCAGAGCTAACAAATTGGGAAAAGATTTATAGTGCTTCCTTAAGTGTGGATAAATTAATCGACAGCTTAGACCCTAAATCTTCTACTTTTGAAAGTAAAACACTTGCTGCCCAGGCTGCCTTTGACAAGCTTGGAGAGAGTGAAAAGGCATTAGTGCAAAAAAAAGATAAATTAGATTTATTTTTCCAATATGCTGATTTATCGAAAAAAGTAAATGCACTAAATTCATCTATGAAGGATTACAAAGCACAAATAGTGGAATTACAAACTAAAGTTACTGAGTTAGATGCTGGGAGTAGTAGCGATGCAACAGCGCTAAAAGAAATTAAAAACAAGCTTGAGACAAAATTGTCGCAACTTGCAGATGAAGAAACAGCAGTAGAAGCTGTTAGGAATCAAATTGATAATTTAAGTAAGTCTAATAATCTAGTGGTTGATATGCTAAAAGCACGCTCCGACTATAATGCGCTTCCAGCAGCTGCTAAAAAACATGTGACAAATATCAAAATCCTAACAGATTTAGAGAAATCACATAGGGCTGTCATCAATGTTATTGATCAATTTGAAAAGTTAGATCCAGCATCTAAAAATTATATTTCAAAAGCGAAATCTGCTTATACAGCTTACGCAAAACTTGACGAGACAAATCGAGAGTATGTCAGAAATTATAAAGAGTTAAATGATGTGGTCGCTGTAACAGAAGTGATTGTGCAAATAAATGCCTTAAATCCATCCCAAAAGACATACAAAGACAATGTAGCGAAAGCAAATGAAGCGTTTAATACATTAGCTAAATCCCTTCAAGAGAAGGTCGTCAATGCTGGAGAATTAAAAAAAGCACAGGGTTATATCGATACAGCTAAGGCATTTGATGATCGTGTCTTAGCATTAGCGAATGAACACCCAGATACTTTTGTGGCGAAGGTAGCTGCATTATCTGTAGAGTACAAAACAATGGATAAAAATGCGAAGAAACTAGTGGAGCAGGCAAAAACCTTAACCAATTACGAAAAAAATAATAAAGCGGTTGTCAAGGTTATTCAAATGATCGATGCCTTAAATCCAACAAGTAAGGATTATACAAAAAAAGTACTTGCTGCACGTAAAGCCTATAATGCACTAGATGAAGTATCGCAAAAACGTGTGACGAACTATGCGAATCTAACTGCAGTAGAAGATGTGGCTTCATTGATTGGCCTAATTTCATCATTAAAGCCATCAAGCAAGACATTCTACCAAGATATGAAAACAGCACGTGAGATGTATGATGCACTACCTCCAGAGAAGCAACAAGTGATCATTAATTACGATGCGCTTGTAGCGGCAGAAAATGAGCAGGGAGTAGCACATAAGGTTGTTGAGCTTATTGATTTAACTAAAGAACAGGGTGCAGACTATTTAACGAAGCTTATGAATGCACGTGTTGCGTATGATGAGCTAACTGCTAATCAAAAGAAATTAGTGACAAATATTAAAGATTTGACAGCACGTGAAAAAGCGGTAAAACCTATTTTAAATGTGATGGTGCAAATTAATAATTTGGATCCAGAATCAAATAATTTTGTCAGCAAGGTCAATTCTGCGCGTAAGGCGTATGATAATTTAAATAAAGATCAGAAAAAATATGTCAATAATTTTGATATTCTACAAACCTATGAGCCCGTTTCAAAGGTGATTGAATTAATTAGTAAACTGAAATCTTCAAGTAGTACATACCTTGAGGATACAACTCGTGCACGTTCGCTTTATGATGCGCTACCAGCAGATATGAAGCAATATGTAACAAACTATTACTTATTACAAGCAGCAGAAACAAGCATTTTAGGTGCCGGTAATGTTATGCAGATGATTAATGATTTACCGTCTGTAGATCCGAAGCAGTATGTGAAACGTATCCAGGAAATTCGTGCGGCTTACAACGCTTTACCAAAGGATCAACAAAGAGCCGTACAAAATTACAAAGTGTTACAAGATCAAGAGAAGCTTCTGAAGCCTGTCATTAGTGTTGTAGAGGATATAGATAGACTACTTACTGCCAAAGACATGAATAGTCAATATCAAAAGATCTTAAAAGCCTATGATAAGCTAAATGCCGAACAAAGACGATACGTCTATAATGACGACCTATTATTATCATTAGATAACGTAATAAAAGTATATAAGAACATTGCTAGTTTAAATCCAAAGGACAAATTTTACTTTGGTATGGTTGAAGCAGTTCGAAAAGAGTACGATAGCTTAAATACGACAGATAAGCAAAGGATTACTAATTATTCGATCTTGTTAGAAGCGGAGAAAAGTATGGCCGATGTAAAGAAAGTCGTTGAATTAATTGCTGGTCTCTCTCCAACCTCTTCAACATATATAGAAGATGTAGCGAATGCAGTCGCAGCTTATAAAGCTTTAGATTCAAAACTAAGAGGGCAAGTCATCAATGAGGATGTATTAAAGAAAGCTGAAAAGGATGTACAGGCTGTCCTAAAAGTAGTTGAAGCTATCGCTGTTATTGATCCAGACAACTCGTCATTTGAGAAAAAGGTGTTAGCTGCTCAAAAACTTTATAGCTCACTTACGCTAGAGCAGCAGGATTTAGTATATAACTACCGCATTCTAGAAGAATATCTAAAAATGCTTGAATAGTATTAGAAAGGAGGAGTTTTCCCAACGTGTATTATGGGAAAACTCCTTCTATCACTATAAAAAAATTTTTATCTCGCATAAACTGGTAGTAATTTATCTGTAGCGAAAGCGAAGCGACAGCAACAAATGTTTTTCTGTAGCGAAAGCGAAGCGGCAGCTACAAATGCTTTTCTGTGCGAAAGCGAAGCGGCAGCAACAAATGTTTTTCTATAGCGATAGCGACAAATGTTTTTCTGTGAGAAAGCGAAGCGGCAGCAACAAATGTTTTTCTGTAGAAAGCGAAGCGGCAGCGACAAATGTTTTTCTGTGAGAAAGCGAAGCGACAGCAACAAATTTTTCTGTGAGAAAGCGAAGCGGCAGCAACAAATGTTTTTCTGTAGCGAAAGCGAAGCGGCAGCAACAAATGTTTTTCTGTGCGAAAGCGAAGCGGCAGGATGTTAATCACACAAGCGTTTTCATAGGATGTGAAGGTTTAAGCTTGTATTCCTCTATTCATTTTTGGGGATGAGGAAACCCCCACTGATTGAGGTTTCACTATATAAATTTATAGCCTGTGAAATTTCCAAAATAGTGAAACTTTATCAATCAAGAAATCGTATGTAATAGAGAGTTTTACTACACCGTTTGATGGATTTATTTAAACAATTTAAATATAGGAGGTAGCCATGTTTAAAAGGATTATAAGTATATTGGTACTTTCAATTGTTTTACAAGCTACAACTATGGGGGATTTTTCTGGGATTAGTAAGGCAGACGCGGCATTCTCCAAAGCTGTTGATGTGCCTAGTTCATACTGGGCAAATTCGTCGATTCAACACATGCTATCGAAGCAATATATGACTACATATACAGACAATACATTTAAGCCAGAGCAAGCTATTACGAGGGGAGAGGCAGCATCGGCTATCGCTCGGTCCATTCAGCCGAATTTAGATACTTCGATTTCAGTAAATTTTAAAGATGTTACGATTTCTCATCCATATTACAAGGAAATTTGTCAGCTTGTAGAATTAGGTGTTATACAAAATAGTGATGCCTTTCATCCAAATGAGCCTTTAAAGCGTATGGAAGTTGCAAAAATGCTAGCACTAGCCTACCAGTTTAAAGTGGATGGTAAAAATAAAAGTAAATTTGATGATGTTCCTCGAACACATTGGGCAAAAGACTATATCGAATCACTAACAGACATAGGAATTATTGGCGGAATAGATTCAAAGCATTTTGCACCCGATAAATTAGTGACACGGGCGCAATTAGCTGTTTTTGTTGACCGTAGCATAAATTTCCAAAAAAAAATCATGAAGCTTGAAGTAGCTTATGATTATTTAGCAAAGGATTATATACCAACATTAAATCTTTCGACAGCTTGGTCAAAAGAGGTCATTCGGTTAATCAATGTGGAAAGGGAAAAGAATAATCTGGCGTCTGTTGTCTATGATTCGAACCTGACACAAATCGCTATTATAAAAGCGCAGGACATGGTTAAACGTAATTATTTTGAGCACGTTTCTCCTTATTATGGTGCCCCTTGGGATTTAGCGACATTATTTGATTATTCCTACACGAGCTTTGGGGAGAATATTGCAAGATATTTCAAATCGCCCGAAACAGTTGTAAAAGGATGGATGGTTTCTCCTGACCATCGAGATAATATTATGAAGGAGCATTATACAAATACCGGTGTAGCGATCGCACAGGATAGCAAAGGCAATTATTATTGGGTTCAAATGTTTTCGAGTCAATAATTGGTTATGTAACAAAGAGTTGCTAATGTTACATTTATGTTACGAAGGAAAGAAATAACGACTAAATTGTCCCATTTTTAACGCTGATGAAGCCAAGAAACGTTGGTATATCAGCGTTTTTATTCATTCTAAAATCGTTACACAATTGAAAAATTAAAATACCACCTTTTATGATAGTCTATTTATAGGCAAAAAAGTTAAGAGAGGGGTATAACAAAAGTATGAATAAAAAATGGTTATTACCGATTTTTGCATCTTTCATGTTATTTTCGACAACTCATATAGATTCAGCTGAAGCAGCGACTAAATCTGAAGTTACTGACACAGCTTCTAAATATTTAGGTATTCCATATAAATACGGTGGGACAACGACAAGCGGTTTTGATTGCTCTGGCTTTACTTCTCAAGTATTTGCAGATTTAGGCATCAAATTAAACCGTACATCAGGCGCACAATACCAACAAGGGACAGCAGTTGCTAAAAGTGATCTTCAAGTTGGAGATTTACTATTTTTCAATACAAGTGGTAGTGGTATCTCACATGTATCTATTTACATAGGTGATGGTAAAATGGTCCACTCTCAAACAAATCAAGGTGTTAGTTATTCGAACGTAAACGATCCATATTATTGGGGTTCTCGTTACGTAGGTGCAAAACGTGTTGCTACATTTGATGCAGAACAACAAGCTGAAGTAAAGCAAGCAGCAATTGATTTTACAGTATATGCTTCACGTGCGGAAGTTGCTTCACAAATTGCAAAAGCTATCAACTTAGATACATCTGACAAAAATAGTGGTTTTATCGATGTAAAACCAACAAATGAGCATGCAGGTGCTATTGCAGCTGTTGCAAAATTAGGTATTTTTGAAGCTGATGCGAATGGTAAATTCAATCCGTCTTCACCAATTAACCGTGCACAAATTGCGAAAGTACTAGTTATCGCATTCGGACTTGAGAATGATAGTCAAGAAGTATCATTTAATGATGTACCACAGGATAACTGGGCTAATGAATATATTTCTATTCTTGCATCTAACGGTGTTACAAATGGAGATGGCAATGGCAACTTTGGTATGGATGAGTTACTAAAAATCAAAGAACTAAAAATGTTTATTGAAAGATTACAATCTAGATAATATTTTCATAGATGCATTGATTGCAAGAAAAGATCTTTTAAATAGCTTATAATTAGAGGAGAGTTTGCAATTGCAGACTCTTCTATTTTTATGATAATTTCACTAAAAAGGAAGTGGTTGGAAAAAAAGTACTAAAAAGTGCTATCGTAGGATGATTTATTTAGTTAATTTTGTTAAAATGAATACGTTAAGAGAACAGGAAGGGAGGAAATAAGACATTGAATCTTAAAAAAATTAGTCTTATTTTGTGCGTCTTATTCATTTCAGCTTCTATGTTTACTATACATAGTGAAAGTGTAATGGCAGATACAACTACAAATGTAACATTTGCAGATATCTCCAAAAATCATGAAGCTTATGAAGAAATCAATTATTTAGTAAATTTGGGTGTTATCCAAGGATATTTTGTAAATGGGAAAAGAGTCTTTGGCCCAAATGAGTCTGTAACACGCGAACAAGTGGCAAAAATGGTTGTCGTTGCCTCTGGCAATAAACCATTAGTTGTAAACAAATCAAGTTTTTCGGATGTAACAGTAGGTACTGAAATGTCAGGCTATATCGAACGTGCCATCCAATTAGGATTCTTTTCAACGAATACACAAGGCAAGTTCTTACCAAAAAAGGCTATAACTCGTGATGAAATGAGTTATGTATTAACGAAGGCATTTAACTTGGACACAAGTGAATATGAAAACATAGATTCACCATTTGCTGACGTAGGTATTACACACCCTTACGTTAAATATGTAAATACAATTTACTATAATGGTATCACAAATGGTAGTGGTGAAAAGTATTTACCAAATAATACAGTTACACGTGCACACTTTTCATTATTTGTAGCACGTGCAAAAAACGAGAAATATCGTTTAGAGCTACCTGTTAAAGGGACATCTGTACCTGATACAAAAGAGGTTATTGGGCTAGTCAAAGTGACGACAGATGGTCTAAATATCCGCAAAACACCAGATAGTTCATCAAATACTAACATTGTTGGTACAGTCAATAAAGGTGGCAAACTATCAGTATATGAAGTTGAGGGTAAATGGCTAAAAGTATCATATAAAGGTGCATTTGCTTATCTTTATAAAGATTATGCACAATATTTAGATACAGATGGCAATGAATTAGGGTCTGTCCAAAAAGAAGTGACATCAAAAGGCGCTATTAACTTATACGTTAAACCAACTTCTTCATCAAAAATCATTCAAACTATTAAAGCGAATGAAAAATTACCAGTTTACAAAACTGTTGGCGGTTATCATTTAACGCAAGTAAATGGTTTACCAGGTTACATTGTAGCGAACAGCACAACAGAAACGAATACAGAAGAGAAACCTGATCCAACTCCAACTCCACCTACAGCTTCAGGAGATGTAATAGGACGAGCAACTGTTGGAAACCTAAATGTCCGTAGTGAAGCAAATGCAACTTCTACAGTGCTATTTAAGCTTAACAAAGGCGACTCTGTTAAAGTTAACGAAATTAAAGGTTATTGGGCAAAAATCGAATACAATGGTAAAGCAGGTTATGTTCATAAATCTTATTTAAAATTATTAAATCAAAACGGCAAACCGTTGCAAAATCGTATTATTATCCTAGATCCAGGTCATGGTGGCAAGGATCCAGGCACAGTACTAGGTTCTAACAATGAAAAAAGCATTACATTAAAAGTGAGCACACTTGTTAAGCAAAAGCTTGAGAATGCTGGCGCAAAAGTGTACATGACTCGTACTGGTGATACGTTCCCTACTTTACAAGGTCGAGTAGATTTTACAAATGCAAACTATGGTGAGATTTTCGTGAGTGTGCATGTAAACTCTGCTTCCAATGTCTCAGCATCAGGTACTGAAACATATTATGCTATTTCACCAGGCGATATGTATCAGGAGGATATTGATTTAGGCACTTTTGTAAATAATCAAATTGTAAACAATTTAAATATGAAGAATCGTGGCGTTAAACAATTTCCATACTATGTAATTAATAATATGAGCATTCCATCAATTTTAGTGGAACTCGGCTTTTTAACAAATGATGGGGATCGCCAAAAATTGACAAATGATGAATCCGTAAATAAATTTGCAGATTCTATCTATAACGGAATTGAGCAATACTACAAAAAGCAATAATTGATCAACATAGAAACTGTCCCAAGGTGATTAACTCACTTTTGGGATAGTTTTTTTATTGTTAAGGAAAAGAAGGGCGTGCTATGAAGATAGTCTTTATCCTGGCATAGTTGATATATAATAGATATATTTTATCCACTGATTATTTTTATGTTTGCATGTAGGTTTTTATGTATAGATAAATAAATTTTGTTTGGGGCTAAGAAGAGGGGTGTTTTCAAAGGCTCGAGTAGGTTAGGGAAGTGTTCGGCTAGTCGTGAGAGCTGATCAGATAGGAGAAAGAAGTTATAGCCTCCGACAGATGTCATAGAATCGGAAAGGAGCTCGTATTCGATGTTAGCCTCAAATCGCCGTGTTCATGCGGTAACGGCTAACTAACCAAAACGATGTCCTGTGGCATTACCGAAAGGAGAGACATCGTGACGGCCCTCATACAGGCCTAAGCACAATGTCGATTCAGGATGAAATTATATCGAGACATAATTGATAGAATCATTCAATTTGCCATCGGTTTTGGTAAAGATATTAAACTATCGAAAAAGGCTGCTCCGAAAATAATCGGAGACAGCCTCTAATTGCTACTTCACGGTATTAATGAATTTAACATAGTCTTTATTGATATAGGCTGGTTCCGGGTGGAGTTTATCAGAAAGTACCTGATACCAACCATTAACATTTGTATCGGTTACAATAACGGGCATACCGCTTTTATTAAATGTGTAAAGTGGACTTTGACTTGTTGATGCATCTGGACGAACATTTAGACCTGCTGTTGTCGTAAGGCCAATTTTGTATGGATTTTTTGCATCTTTAAAGCCTAAAGCTTTTTCAGTACGGTAGTAGTGTCCAGCGATTTTAGCACCCCAAAATGGATCAGATGCATACTTCACGTTAAAACCGACTTCCTTAGAGCCAACTACTGCACCATTTGTGTAAGGACCGCCTGGTGTAATGTAATTTGGCTGCAAGAACTTATCAACAAGCTCATTAATATTGGCTGCAACACTATCAAACTTTTTATTTAGTGGATT
Source organism: Lysinibacillus agricola (assembly GCF_016638705.1). Lineage (GTDB taxonomy): Bacteria > Bacillota > Bacilli > Bacillales_A > Planococcaceae > Lysinibacillus > Lysinibacillus agricola. The sequence continues at coordinate 812,757 of NZ_CP067341.1, forward strand.
CGTGTCATATACATATAAACCAAACAAGTTGTTGAGATCTTGAGCATGGGGACTCATACCATATGCGCTCTCATGCTGGGCAAGCGATAAAATAAGCATGGCATTAATGTGATCATTTGCTTCGACTTCTTTTAAAACTTTCCCTAAACCGATTAACTTACTTTTCTTTGTCGCATTCTTATAAAGACTAGCCCCAGAACTTTCAAGCTCAGCTAACTTTTGCATAATGTAATTATCTAGTTCTGCTGCTGAATATTGAGTTTCCGCACGTGCAGGTAAAAATTGATAGTAATTATAGGCTTCACCTTTCGATGAGCCACTAGCATTTGTGAAATTAATGCCATTCCAGCTAAAGTACTTTTCGCCTTGCTTCATGAAGTCTGGTGCTTTTCCGTACACATAGCTAGAAGAATATTTATTTGATTTATAATCATATAAAGTATGTTTAATCTCACCATTCTCGTTTGTATAGTAAGAACGGCCTTTACTTAAAGCAGATGGGATTAAAGTGACATCGGCATGTTTTAAATACCCAACATGACCTGCTAAACTAACTTTTACTTGTGTCGCATCACTGCTTAAATACTGCATTTCTGTATTAGCAGCAACAGAGATTTGATCTTTAATTGTTTCTGATTTAAGTGCTACATAATCATTAGTTACAACATAACCAGATGACATTTTCATAATTTTATCATTTTGCGTAATGACAAGTGTATTTTTTGTCAAAGCTTTTTCGGCAGTATCAAAGCTAGAAAAGCCTTGGTTCCCAACAAGACTGCCATTTGAAATTTCTTTTACGATGAACTTAATAGAGTTGCCATTACCAGTTTCACCGTTATTCCCTGTATTTCCGTTATTGCCGTTATTCCCTGTATTGCCAGTATTTCCGTTGTTACCATTATTACTAGTATTGCCACCATTATTTTTAACATCGTCCGCTAGACGTATCAAGCGTAGTACAAATGTAGATGCCTCGCCAATTGTGGCATTATCTTTTGGTAAAAATAAGCCGTTCGAGCTACCTTTAATAAGCCCTAATTCTGCTCCAATCGCAACGTCTTGGCGGAAGTCTTTAAAAATAGCTGCATTATCCTTAAAAGTAGTGGATGGCGTACCTTTAGGGATTTTTAGATAATCAACAGCTCTAATCAGCATAACTGCCATATGCTCTCTTGAAATACGTGCATTTGGCTTAAATGAACCATCTGTATAACCTGTGATAATCCCAGCAGTAGCGGCAAGTTTAATATCTGTTGCAAACAAATATGTATCTGGGACATCTGTAAACGTAATGTTACCTTTTGTCTCAAGGTCTAAAGACTTTGCTATGTAAGTAGCAAATTCACCGCGTGTGACAGTGTCATTTGGACGATAGCTTCCATTTGCATCTTGCTTTAATGCATCTTTGGAAATTAAATAGCGTAGACCATCTTGATGCATATGCCCTGATAGTTCATCAGCATATGCCATTTGGGGTTGCCAAATGAGCAAGCTAACAAGTGTCATTAGCATCATTAAAATTGATAGTTTTTTCATAGTTTGAACCCTCCTAAGCTTCTATCATTTTAACAAAGTTAGAGAATTAAAATAAGGGTCTAATGTTAGAAATTACATAAAATATGCCAAAAAAATTGAACATTGACTATACTTTTGAGCTATGTAAATTGAAATCGATAGTTTGGCATAGGAGGTGGAAGAATTAGAGGCTTTATAAAACAATGAATTAGTTCGGAAGATGAAGGCATTTAAAATAATAAGTGAGGTGTTAGAGTGTATATTTTCAGCCCATAGATAGTTAAAAGTGCAAAGAATTCATGTTTGCGACGACGAATAATCGCTACTGCTTTGAATAATACATCCGCACGAATAGCTGGATCTACTTTTTTAGTTTTTCTAAAAAAACCTCTCACCGACATTGAACTTAAATGGTGAGAGGAGTTTTTTAATTTTTCATTGTTATATGCAGATAAAAACCTTTCTGCACTTTGTTAGCTTTTTGTGTCTTTGGATGGACAAGGAGCATATATTCTTGCCCTGGAGATAAAGGTTTTGATGGGGTTACAATTAATGAACGACCATCTACTTTAGCTGTAATAGGCACTTCATTAGCGCCTAAAGCAATTAGCTGAACCTTATCCTCAGACAGTTGTGAAGGAAGTGCAAAAGGGATTTTCACAGTTAATTTTTTAGGATCCGAAACATTTTTCAAGCTTGTAAGCTCTTTATAATTTGTATATTGTGTTTTGAGTGCATCATAATGAGCTTGAAAAATAGGTGGCGTTTTTGTTTCAATATTTGGTTTCACGCCTACTTCATGAATTGTATGACCAGAAGGACCTGTAAATTTACCGACAGTCAGCTTTAAGTAGCTTCCATCACGTAGTTCATAAAAGCCTTGCATGGCACCCTTACCATATGTTGTTTCACCATATAAAATGGCAGAATGCTGATCCTGAAGAGAGGCAGATAACATTTCAGATGCACTTGCACTATATCGATTGACGAGAATACGTGTATCTAATGGGAATTTTACATCTTGAGAGATTACACGAACTTTATAAGAGGCATGGGCTTCTTCTAGTAAATAGGCGATTTTAGCATTTGGGAATAGACCAGCAAGTTCCTCCATGGTTGCGACATAACCTCCACCATTATTCTGTAAATCAAAAATAAATGATGTAGCGCCACGCTGTTGTAATTGAATAAGCTCTTTCTTCACGAGTTGTGCACCATCTTCAGAGAAAGATGACATCGATATATAACCTACATTCCCAAAAAGTAATTCAGATTGTACATTTGGTAAGGTGAATTTTTTGCGTGTAATGGCTTTAGTAGAAGTTGTGCCATTTTCATGTTGTAATGTAAGGGTAACTTGAGTACCTTCATCACCAATCAATAGGGAAGAAGTTTCCTGTGTTGAACGCCCGACGATGGTTTCCCCATTAATTGCAATAATAATGTCTCCAGCCACGACACCACCATCAAAGGCTCCACTATTCTCGATTACTTGTAAAATATGAATGCCATCTTCATGTTCTTCGATAACTACACCAATCCCAATTGTTGATAGATTAATGCTATTCATAAATTCCTCAAATTCTTGTTGCGTAAAATATGTTGAATATGGGTCTAGCATATCAATGATTTCGTCAATAGTTTTAGCTTTTTGCAAATTACCATTGATAGTCCCAACATAATTTTCCGTAATAATTTCCTTGATTTCCTTTACAAGCTGTTGTTCATTGCTTGCAGCAGAAGCGTTTGTAAATGGAAAGATGAAAAAGCTTAGAACAAATACGAAAGACCACAATACTTTTTTCATAGGACACCTCTTTTCAATTTACTTTTAGTATACATGATTTTCCATATAACCGTGAATAGGAAAAGAGGAGATTTACTAGAATCCGCATGCCTTTTACCGAAAAATGTAAATCTATGCAAGATTCGTAGACAGTCGTTCTCTAAAAGAAGCTTGAGGCTTACTTGCCAAAAGCAAGCAGATTCTATTTATCTAATAAATGTAGAAATTAGAAAAATATCATTTATCTTCATTCAGAAAATATTTTTTGTAGCGAAAGCAAAGCGCCAGCTACAGATGTTTTTTGTAGCGAAAGCAAAGCGCCAGCTACAGATGTTTTTTGTAGCGAAAGCAAAGCGCCAGCTACAGATGTTTTTTGTAGCGAAAGCAAAGCGCCAGCTACAGATGTTTTTTGTAGCGAAAGCAAAGCGCCAGCTACAGATGTTTTTTGTAGCGAAAGCAAAGCGCCAGCTACAGATGTTTTTTGTAACGAAGGCAAACCGTCAGCTACAGATGTTTTTTGTAGCGAAAGCAAAGCGCCAGTTACAGATGTTTTTTGTAGCGAAAGCAAAGCGCCAGTTACAGATGTTTTTTGTAGCGAAAGCAAAGCGCCAGTTACAGATGTTTTTTGTAGCGAAAGCAAAGCGCCAGTTACAGATGTTTTTTGTAGCGAAAGCAAAGCGCCAGTTACAGATGTTTTTTGTAGCGAAAAGCAAAGCGCCAGTTACAGATGTTTTTTTGTAGCGAAAGCAAAGCGCCAGTTACAGATGTTTTTTGTAGCGAAAGCAAAGCGCCAGTTACAGATGTTTTTTGTAGCGAAAGCAAAGCGCCAGTTACAGATGTTTTTTGTAGCGAAAGTAAAGCGCCAGTTACAGATGTTTTTTGTAACGAAGGCAAATCGTCAGCTACAAATGTTTTATGTAGCGAAAGTGCAACGTCAGCTACAGAAGACTCCCACCTCAAAATTCAGCGAAAGCAAAGAAGTTAGTTGGGAGATGAACTGCCTATAAAAGCTCGATTGGTGAATAATCAGTGGGGGATGAAGAAAACCTCCACTGATTAAAGTGAGGGCATTGAAAAAGTCGATTTGCCACAAAGAATTGTGATGCAAATCGACTTTTTTGAGTTTCTAAATCCAACAAAAGAAGAATTTCTTTAGTTTTTCAGTGCCCTTGATTAAAGTTTCACTCTATTTTTTTATAAGCTTATGAATAATCAAGCCGATAAGCGCGCCGATAATTGCAGGTACAAGCCATCCTAGACTTTGCTCGTAAAATGGTAAAGCTTTTAATATGCTCTCGTATGGCGCAATTTTAATATTCATTTCCTTCAAACCATCATACAAACTTACAAAGAATGTTGGAATTAATGCTAAAATATAAACAATTTGTCCACCTTTAAAGAAGTTATCGACAAGCGACAATACCATTAACACCATTGCAAGTGGATAGATAATTAATAATACAGGCAGTGATGCACTAATAATTGTGGAAAGACCAATGTTCGTAATGGCCATGCTTAAAATAGTGAAAATGACTATAAATGTTTTATACGAGATTCTTGGAAATAGCTTGTTAAAAAACTGAGCATTAGCATTTAATAAACCTACAGCAGTAGATATACAAGCTAGTAAAATTGTAACAGATAGGATAATACTCCCGAGTTTACCGAAAAGCACTTCAGCTGATTTTGCAATAATAATACCGCCATTATCAGAAATGCCAATCGCATCAATACTAGTGTTACCAATATGGCCAAGTGAGATGTAGACAAATGATAAGCCAATAGCGGCAACAATTCCCGCGAAAATCGTCGTTTTTACTTGCTTTTTAGTATCTGACATCCCCATGCCGCGCAACGCTTGTAAAATAACGATACCGAAAACGAGTGCGCTCAGTACATCCATTGTTAAGTAGCCTTGAACAAAGCCTTCAGAAAAAGGTGATACAGTGTATTTACCTATTGCTGTCCCAGGTTCACCCATTGGAGAAACAAAGCTTTTAACAGCTAATAATAAAATAACGAGCAATAGAACAGGTGTTAAAATTTTCCCCACGCGATCTATAAGCTTTGTAGGATTAATAGCTAGGCATAGTATTAAGGCAAAAAACAATATAGAAGTAATGAAAAGTGGTGCCCAATGATCAGCTGCTGCCTCTGGAAGAAATGGTGCAATCCCAATTTCATAGGACACAGAGCCTGTACGAGGTACTGCAAAAAATGGTCCAATCGCTAAATAAACGATGGATGTAAAAATAACACCAAAGATAGGGCCGACACGATTCGCAAGTAATTGTAGGTCGCCACCCGCTTTCGCAACAGCAACGATTGCTAATAAAGGTAAACCAACACCTGTTATTAAGAAACCAATCATTGCTGGCGTAATATACTCACCAGCTTGTTGACCTAATAATGGTGGGAAGATAATATTTCCAGCACCTAAAAACAGAGCAAACAAAAGTAAACCTACTGCTAAATTCTCTTTGATGAAAAGCATTATGTTTTTCATAAAAAAATTAAAAACTCCTTTAAGATTGAAAAGATAAAACTTTCTAAAAATTTTAAATACAGAAGTGTATGTTATCATATGACTACTAATCTTGCAATTAATAATCTATTGTAATTCGTCGGAATCTGTCGTATTCAATAAGATTAATAAATTGTTTGAAAAATAGTCAGTTTTTCCGATATATGATTACTAAAATATCTAGTATGATAGAAGACACACAAGGAAATATTCTAGCACGAACGGAGGAAATTTGATATGAAAAAGACAAAAAAATTGAGAATCCTTGCTTTAAGCACTATTGCTACTTCATTTTTAGCACTACAGACCGCAGAAGCAGCGACCTATACCGTACAAAAAGGAGATACTTTATCTAAAATCGCCCAAAACCATCAAGTAACAATACAAGACATAAAAAGTTGGAACAATTTAATGAATGATACGATTTATGTAGCGCAAAAACTTGAGATTTCAAAACAATCTACTAATGAAACAGTAAAACCTTCAAATCCATCAACAACAAAACCAACAACTCCATCAAAGCCAACAAATGTTTCCTATACAGTAGTTAAAGGTGATACATTATCAAAAATTGCTAAGCAATATAATGTGACACAAAAGGAAATTAAAGATTGGAATGGACTTACGGCAGACACTATTTTCATTGGACAGGTATTAAAATTAACTTCAGTAGCTACAATACCTGACGGCGAAACAATACATAATGGCGGAACTTCAGGTGCGGGAACACCATCAGTAAATTCTAATGATCCTTCAGCTAATGGACAAGCTATTTATAAGAAAACGATAGAAGTAGCTAATACATTAGTCGGAACGCCGTATCTTTATGGTGGTAACACACCAGAAGGCCTTGATTGCAGTGGCTTTATCTACTATGCCTTTAATCAGGGTGGCTTAAAAATAGGAAGAGACAGTAGCGAAGGATATTTTTATGGTAAAACAACACAAGTTAAAAATCCGGTAGCGGGAGATTTAGTATTTTTCGAGAATACGTATAAAGCTGGAATATCTCATATGGGTATTTATCTTGGTAATAATAAATTTATCCATGCAGGTTCAAATGGTGTTGAAATCTCGGATGTTACGTACTCTTACTGGTCTACAAAATTAGTAGCTTATAAACGATTCGACGCTGTGAAATAAAATAAAAGCGATTTTTGCATATACGCAGAAATCGCTTTTTTTTATGGAAGGGAGGCGAATACCCGCGGAAAAGAAGTGAATACCCGCGGAAGAGAATCGAATACCCGCGGAAGGGAAGCAAATACCCGCGGAAGAGAGGTGAATACCCGCGGAAGAGAAGCGAATACCCGCGGAAGGGAAGCGAATACCCGCGGAAGAGAAGCGAATACCCGCGGAAGGGAGGTGAATACCCGCGGAAGAGAATCGAATACCCGCGGAAGGTAAGAATACCCGCGGAAGAGAAGCGAATACCCGCGGAAGAGAAGCGAATACCCGCGGAAGAGAAGCTTCACGTATCACCGATAGAAATCATCAAATGAAAAAATCCCTTCTTTCTATGAAAAAGAAGGGATTTCGATATTTTATTGTGTTACGCGTGCTGTCCAACGAGAAAGATCTGCATCTTTTGCGTCAACAAGCTCTGCAGGGAAGACAAATGTCCAAGGCTTCGTTGAGTTTGGTTGTACAGTTAATACTGGATCCATTGTAAATGAACCGTTAGCAATTTGTTTACCTGTTGCATCTACAATTTCTAGCGGTAATTGTTCTAGATTAATAGCTTTATTGTGTCCGTTACGGATGAAAATCGATACATTTAGATTGCCATTATCAGCCAGCTTTGCTTGTAAGCCAGTGAAGTTTACTTCAGTTTCACCTAACTTTGGTAAAGTATCGACGATTTTGGCTAGCTCTTCTTTTTGAGCTGCAGGTAATTGTTTTTCCCATGATGGATCTAATTCTAATTGATGACCACGAAGGGAAACAAGATTGAAGGCAATTTTCCAACCATCTTCAGGGACTTCATCTACTTTAATTGTAGATTTTTCAAATTCGAACACCCATGGGCGAGCGCTTTCTGCTGGAATTGTGCCAAGTGCTTTAAAATCGAATTTTTTAGATGCTACAAGCTCGTCATTTTTATCCATAATGAAAAGTTCAATTTCACCTAGCTCGATTGCTTGTGGTAAGGATGAGCGGAAAAATGCACGAACAAGCCATTTACGTTTGTTTTCTTCAATACTAATAGAAGAAAGAGATAATTGATTTGGTTTCAATGGTTCTAGCTCATTTGAAAGGAAGTTGAAAATGTATTTTTGCTCCTGTGGTACATCCCAATCTGGATGGAATGAAAGCTTTGTCTCAACATCACGATTGTCGCCTGAATTCGTTGTAGCGTTTCCTAGTAAGTCTTTTGAGTCAATTGTGTTTTCTTGAACGATTTTGTCCGATTTTTTAAAGAATGAAAATAAGCCCATTATTGTTCCTCCTGTTGTGCCTCAATTGTTTTCATGAAGCCAGTAATCTCTATAATAATAGAACGACGTAATTCTTGGAAATTCTTACCGAATAACTCAAGTCCTTCACGTTGGTAAATTCGCATTGGATCTTCTTGTTGGTAATGACGTAAACCAATACCTTCTTTTAAATGAGCCATTACTTCCAAGTGTTTCACCCAGCCACTATCTATGTAACTAAGCATGATTTGTGGAAGAACTTCTATTACTTGTTCATTTTCTGCGAATTTCTCTATATGATTGAGCAGTTCTTGTTCTGAAGGTTGAACGTCAGCTAAAATTTGTTTTACTTTGCCCACTTCTCGGTCAATTGTGACAGACGTAATGAAAAGTGAGTTAAGTGAACTCTCCATTTGATCATAATTCCATTCAATAGAATTAACTTCTTCCGGTGCAGCGTCGAGAACAGCAAACTCAACCGTTTCACGAAGCATTTTTTTTAGCTCGTCCATTAAGTCTTTACCAGCTAAGATTTTGTCACGTAGACCATAAATAACTGTACGTTGGTCATTGATAACATCGTCTAATTTTAGGTTGTATTCACGCATACCGTATTGGGAGCCCTCAACAATTCGTTGTGTACGGTTAATGAGTTCTTGAGCATCTTTATTTTGAATAATGCCTTCTTCATTGACAACCATTTTTGCTGAGAATTTTTCAACTTCTTCTTTTGCGTAACGGCGGAACATATCATCTTCAATAGAGAGAATGAAGCGGCTTTCACCTACGTCACCTTGACGGCCTGAACGACCACGAAGCTGATTATCTACACGGCGGCTTTCATGCTTTTCGGTACCGATGACATATAGACCTCCAAGTGCATGAACTTCTTCGCCTAATACGATATCTGTACCACGACCAGCCATATTGGTAGCTACCGTAATACGACCTTTTTGACCTGCTTGAGAAATAAGCTCAACCTCTTGTTCCACTGTTTTAGCGTTTAGCAATTGGAATTTTAAGCCTTCTTTTTTCAAGCAATCGGCAACTGTTTCAGATTGCAGTATGGACGTTGTCCCAACTAAGACAGGTTGTCCCTTTTCGTGACGACGTTTAGTTTCAGCTGCTACATACTTATATTTATCTTCTTGTTTGTTAAAAATAATATCGGGCTGATCGACACGTTGACGTGGACGATTGGTTGGAATTTGAATAACTTCCATGCCGTACACTTCTCGAATTTCTTTTTCCTGTGTTTTCGCAGTACCCGTCATCCCAGAAAGCTTCGGATACATACGGAAATAGTTCTGAATTGTAATTTGTGCCTGTGCTTTATTTTCGTCGGTAATCGTTACATTTTCTTTTGCTTCAATCGCTTGATGTAAGCCATTTGATAGTGAACGACCTTCTAAAATACGACCTGTGAACATATCAACAAGCTCGATTTTGTCATCCTTTACGATGTAATCAACATCACGTTCAAACATGACATGAGCACGAACAGCTTGGATAACATAATGGAAAAGTGATTGGTGCTCTAAGTCATACAGATTATCTATATTGAATGCAGCCTCAACTTTTTCAATACCTTTATCTGTTAGGGAAGTAGCTTTTGTTTCATCATCAAAATCATAATCTTCATCTACTTTGAAGCGTTTAGCTAACATAGATGAGATGCGATGTAATTCATCGTTAGATGGCATTTTACCAGCGATAATCAGTGGTGTTTTTGCCTCATCGATTAGTACACTATCTACTTCATCAATAATGGCGAAGTGATAAGGACGCTGTACTTTATCAGCTAAGCTGTATGCCATATTATCACGCAAGTAATCGAAACCGAATTCAGTCCCAACACCATATGTAATATCTGCATTATAGGCTTCCTTTTTCTCGTCTGCCTCCATCATTGGTAAATTTAAACCAACTGTTAAGCCAAGGAAACGATGAATCTGTCCAACGAGCTCATAGTCACGTTTAGCTAGGTAATCATTGACAGTAATAACATGGACACCTTTGCCTTCTAATGCACGTACATATGAGGGAAGGGAAGCAACAAGCGTTTTACCTTCACCTGTAGGCATTTCAGCGATATTGCCTTCAGTTAAAACAAGACCACCAATAAGCTGTACATCAAAATGACGCATTCCTAATACACGTTTTGAGGCTTCGCGTACAACAGCAAATGCGTCTGGGATGATGGATGCAATAGACTCATCTTGTTGTAAGCGATCTTTGAAAATAAAAGTCATTTCTCGTAATTCCGCATCTGACTTATTGACATATTTTTCTTCAAGATTATTAATTTGTTCTACTATTTTATAGTAGCGTTTCAATTGACGAGCACTCGTTTGCTCTTTATTACTTTTGAAAATTGAGAACATGTAATATACGCTCCTTTAAAGTTGTCTAAATGCTAGACACTACATTATTCTATCAAATTTTACGAATGGTGACTACATTTGACCCTATAGCATTCTATCAATAGGAAAAGGTGAGAAATATTTGTGAAATGGTGGAAAATGTTTAGAAAAAGTATATTTCAATGCTTGTTCATGCTATAATCAATTTGGATTCCAATGAAGATTATTTTATGAGGAGGAGAGACATGCTTTATGTGTCTTTAATAGCAGCATTCGTTGCTTCCATATTGTTAACTCCACTAGTTAAACGATTAGCGTTCAGAATAGGTGCTGTAGATGCACCAAACTATCGAAAAGTACATGCACGAATTATGCCAAGACTTGGCGGATTGGCGATTTTCCTTGCGTTTTTAATAGCTGTGGCTATATTTTATCCAATTTTGATACACAATGAAAATGGTAGTGAGTTTTTACTATCAATTATAATTGGTGCTTGTATTATCGTAGCAACAGGTGTCATAGATGATATGCGTGAAATTTCCGCAAAGGCAAAATTGGTTGGTCAGCTTGCTGCGGCACTTATCGTTATCTTTGTAGGTGGCATTCAAATTGAAATGGTTAATTTACCATTTGTAGGTGAATTAAATTTTGGATTACTAAGTATCCCTTTAACAATTCTTTGGATTGTTGGTATTACAAATGCCATTAATTTAATCGATGGCTTAGATGGTCTCGCTGCCGGTGTTTCAACGATTGCCCTTATTACTTTAGCAGTCATGGCATTTATTCTGAGCAATATGTTCGTTTTAGCAATCGCATCCATTTTAGCAGCAGCGACATTTGGATTTTTATTTTACAATTTCCACCCAGCGAAAATCTTTATGGGAGATACAGGAGCCTTATTCCTTGGCTTTATGATATCAGTGCTCGCATTGCTTGGATTTAAAAATATTACGTTCGTGGCATTAATTATCCCAGTTATTATATTAGGTGTGCCAATTTCTGATACATTCTTTGCGATTGTTCGTCGTGTACGCATGAAGAAAAAATGGTCTGATCCAGATAAATCACACTTACATCACCGTTTACTGGATATGGGCTTCACACATCGTCAAACAGTACTCATTATTTATGCGATTGCAATGATGTTTGGAATAGCAGCGATCATTTTCTCTATGGCAAAAGTATGGGGTGCGATTTTACTCGTAGCTGTCATATTAACTGCCATTGAAATTTTTGTTGAAATTATCGGACTCGCTGGTAAAAACTACAAGCCGTTATTGAATTTTGTTCGGATATTCAAGTAAATAATAATGCGAAAGCAATCATACATTTTTGTGTGATTGCTTTTTTGTCGACGCTTTTAGAACGACTTTGAAGGAATACCCGCGGAAGGGAAGCGAATACCCGCGGAAGAGAAGTGAATACCCGCGGAAGGGAAGCGAATACCCACGGAAGAGAATTTGAATACCCACGGAAGAGAATTTGAATACCCGCGGAAGAGAAGCGAATACCCGCGGAAGAGAAGTGAATATCCGTGGAATAGAAGCGAATACCCGCGGAAGAGAAGCGAATACCCGCGAAAGGGAAGCAAATACCCGCGGAAGGGAAGCAAATACCCGCGGAAGGGAAGCAAATACCCGCGGAAGGAAAGAGAATACCCGCGGAAGGGAAGTGAATACCCGCGGAAGAGAAGTGAATACCCGCGGAGGAAGCGAATACCCGCGGAAGAGAAGTGAATACCCGCGGAGGAAGCAAATACCCGCGGAAGAGAGGCGAATACCCGCGGAAGAGAGGCGAATACCCGCGGAAGAGAAGCGAATACCCGCGGAAGAGAAGCGAATACCCGCGGAAGAGAAGCGAATACCCGCGGAAGAGAAGCGAATACTCGCGGAAGGAAGAGGAATACCCGCGGAAGAGAAGAATACCCGCGGAAGGGAAGCGAATACCCGCGGAAGGGAAGCGAATACCCGCGAAAAGGAAGCGAATACTCGCGGAAGAGAAGAATACCCGCGGAAGAGAAGCCAATACCCGCGGAAGAGAAGCAAATACCCGCGGAAGAGAAGCCAATACCCGCGGAAGAGAAGTGAATACCCGCGGAAGAGAAGTGAATACCCGCGGAAGAAAAGCAAATACCCACGGAAGAGAATTTGAATACCCGCGGAAGAGAAGCGAATACCCGCGGAAGAGAAGCGAATACCCGCGGAAGAGAAGCGAATAGCCGCGGAAGAGAAGAATACCCGCGGAAGAGAAGCGAATACCCGCGAAAAGGAAGCGAATACCCGCGGAAGAGAAGAATACCCGCGGAAAGGAAGCGAATACCCGCGGAAGAGAAGTGAATACCCGCGGAAGAGAAGCGAATACCCGCGGAAGAGAAGCGAATACCCGCGGAAGAGAAGCAAATACCCGCGGAAGAGAAGCGAATACCCGCGGAAGGAAGAGGAATACCCGCGGATTCATATAAATTATATAGCGAAAGCAACTTTCGATATGATTCCATAAAAAAAGCCTTTCCACGAATTGAAGTGGAAAGGCTATAAGATTTATTGGGCTGGTTCACTCACCGAAGATTCTTCACTTGCAGCGCTGTCAGTATTGTTATTTGTGAGGCTTGATGAAGTTTCATCTAATAAGTCAAGGTGGTTTTTCAAAATTTCTTCTACTTCATTAACAGACTCTTGATTTAATTGATAATAATATATACCAGTAGACATATCATCTGTGCCATCTAATGTTAAAGTGTCAATGCGTGGTACACCTTTTGTTAAATAAGACAAGAAGGATTTCATTTCAGTAAATGTCATATCCGTCTTCATATTATCACCAAGTGCCTTAATTACATCATCGTATTTTGTTATAGAACTAACAGAAGCAGCTTTATTGATAATAGCTGTAAGAATTTCTTGTTGACGCTTACCACGCTCAATATCATTATCTTGTTTACGTGTTCTTGCGAGTGCAAGTGCTTGACTACCGTTTAAATGCTGTAAACCTGGCTCCAAATTGATTGTAAACTTGTCGAATTCGTCTAACTCATGTAAAGCATAAGGTACTTCAGCTTCAATGCCACCTAATGCATCAACCACGTCAATAAAAGCATTGAAGTTCATGCGTACATAATAGTCAATTGGGATATCTAATAATTCTTCAACTGTGTCGATTGTTGCCAGTGTGCCACCTAAAGCATGTGCATGGGTAATTTTATCTTTATATTCTACTTTAGGAATATAAACGTATGAATCACGAGGAATGCTTAGCATTTTAATTGTATGCGTTTTATTATTTAATGTAGCTAAAACCAGTGCATCGGAACGCGAATGATCCGAACCTTGCCCACGATCATCACTATCATCAACACCGACAAATAAGATAGATACATTATCTTTTATCGGCTCTACTTTATTGTCGCGAAGTGTAGAAATGTCTCGGCCTTCTAATTCTTCATGTGCTGAGTTTGCTGCATGTTCTACTTGTTTAGTAAGATAAACACCATAAGCAGTTACACAAATTGCCAAACTAGCAATGAGAAGTAGGGAAATTTTTATAATTAAGGAAGCTTTAGAAGACCTCTTTTTGTACTTATTAGTAGCTTTATTTTTCATTTATATTCTCCTCTAAGTTATGGGGATAATAATACGATTAAACTGAATTTTATTCAAATACAAGTAGTAATATGCTGTTGATAAAATAGTATTTAACATTAAAATTATACTATGCATATTTAGTTTCGACAATTAAAACTATTTATTTCACAACAAATTCGATAAATTGCGCATCCTCAAATGTAATGTTTGCTTGTCCGTTTGTCATTTCGGTTACCCAATTTTGGAACTGTTCTTCTTCCTCTTTTAGCACAGATACAATGATTTCGACGCCTTCCAAGTAGCGAATTTCTTCTAATGTATACGAAGAACCTCGAATTTCATTTTCAACTTTGCCAAGCCATGTGTAATCAACGGCTATTTTCATAAAATGATGAAGCTTGCGTTCAACTACTTGTGCAGCAAGTAAACCTTCAGTTGTCGCTTTTCCGTATGCACGAATAAGACCGCCACCGCCAAGCTTAATGCCACCAAAGTAGCGTGTGACGACAACGACCGTATCCTTTAAGCCTTGTTTCTTTAAGACTTCTAACATAGGGACGCCTGCTGTGCCACTAGGTTCCCCGTCATCGTTTGCTTTTTGAATATGATCATGCTCTCCAATAATATAGGCTGAGCAATTGTGCGTCGCGTTATGATGCATTTTTTTTATGCGTTCAATAAAAGAAATTGCATCCTCTTCCGTTTCTGCACGTTCTATATAAGTGAGAAAACGAGATTTAGAAATAACAATTTCGCTTTCTCCGTATCCTTTTACTGTTAAATAGTTTTCTCTCATCGGTATCAATCTCCTTTAAAGTAGAGTTCTATTCTATAATTTTCATTAAGAAAAAGCATTAATTTTTAGCAGGGTGATGCTATAATAGGTGTAGACTATGGAATATATGAAATTGGTCTATTAAAATGGTAAGTAATCATAAGACATTAGACTGGGGAGTACACTATGTTTTCAAATGATACCTTCGATTTAAAGTCGCTTGATGACATATTTAATCGAATGTTAGATACAATCATGAGCTCAAAGGATGATATCTTTATTATAAGTGAACAAAGCAGAAGAAACTTCGAAGATATGCAAAATGAGCTAGAAATTGTTCGAAAACAAGTTTCAATTGTTATTGATGAAGGCGATGCTTTAGAAAAAAGTACACAGCTTGCTAAACAAAGACTTGTGTTAGTAAGTAAAGCTTTTGATAATTATACCGAAGAACAAGTCAGAGAAGCATATGAAACTGCACATGATTTTCAAGTGAAGCTCTCCGTTATTAGAACACAAGAAAAGCAGCTACGTGATAAAAGAGATGATCTAGAGAGAAGATTAAGAGGATTGCTCGATACGATTGAACGTGCAGATCATATTGTCAATCAAGTAAATGTCGTTTTGAATTACTTAACTTCAGATTTAAGAAATGTTGGTTTAGCACTAGAACAAGCAAAAATGAAACAAGATTTTGGTATACGAATTATCGCAGCACAAGAAGAAGAGCGGAAACGTTTATCTAGGGAAATTCATGATGGACCTGCTCAGATGCTGGCAAATGTACTAATGCGCACTGATTTAATAGATAGAACGTATCGTGAGAAGGGCATTGAATATGCTTTGGCTGAAATTGCTGATTTAAAGAAAACGGTGCGTAATGCATTATCAGAGGTGCGACGTATTATCTATGATTTAAGACCAATGGCACTTGATGATTTGGGAATCGTTCCGACATTAAAAAAGTACTTATCGACAGTGACTGAATATAACCCTGGTGTTGAAGTTCATTTCCAATCGAGAAGTACCGAAAAGCGTATACCTTCAAACTATGAAGTATCTATTTTCCGACTAGTGCAGGAGTGTGTAACAAATGCCATGAAGCACGGGAATTGTAAGGATATTTGGGTGAAACTTGAGTGGTTGAACAATGCCGTAAATATCGTTGTAAAGGATGATGGCAAAGGTTTCGATCCACAGGTAGTTAAAGATCATTCCTTTGGGATTTTAGGAATGAAAGAACGTATCGAAATTTTGGATGGTACAATCTCCATTACTAGTGAGATAAATCGAGGTACGACGGTTTTATTTAAAATTCCGTTAGAAGTAGAGTGAAGCAATTGTTGCAGAAATTTAGGGGGTAAAGACAAATGACGAAGATTATTATTGTAGACGATCACCAGCTATTCCGCGAAGGAGTAAAACGTATTTTAGATTTTGAAGATACGTTCGATGTAGTAGCAGAAGGTGATGATGGTACAGATGTGGTTACTTTATATGCTGAAAATCAACCAGATGTTGTACTAATGGATATTAATATGCCGGGTAAAAATGGAGTAGAGGCTACGGCAGAGCTAATTAGTGAATTCCCAGACGCAAAGGTTATTATGCTATCCATTCATGATGATGAAACATATGTAACACATGCGCTAAAATCTGGATCACTTGGCTATATGCTAAAAGAGATGGATGCTGACGAAATTGTTGAAGCCATTAAAGTAGTCGCGAATGGTGGATCTTATCTACATCCTAAAGTAACTAAAAATCTAGTAGCAGAATTCCGTCGTCTATCTGAGCATGAAAATAAAGGAAACTTCCATCAAACAGAAATTCGTCGCCCGTTCCATTTATTAACAAAGCGTGAATGTGAAGTATTACAATTATTAACAGACGGTCAATCTAACCGTACGATTGGCGAGACACTGTTTATTTCTGAAAAAACAGTTAAAAACCACGTTTCAAGCATTTTACAAAAAATGAATGTAAACGACCGTACACAAGCTGTTGTTACAGCCATCAAAAATGGCTGGGTTGAAGTACGATAATTGCATAGCATTGAATTAAGAGCTGTTTTTAAAGGCTACTATATTATTAGTAGTTTTTAAAGCAGTTTTTTTATGGCTGAACACCTCTGGAAAGAACAACCCTCGTTAGATAAAAATGGATCATCACAAAAGTGAAGCGTCTCATCGGACACGCCCAGTCGGAACGGAAATCAACTACACGATATGGTGATGAGTCACAAAAATGGAGCACTCCTATGGGTAACGGATCTTTGTTAAAAGTGTAGCAATTTAAGTTGTGCAACATTTTAAAAACATGGACGTCTTAAGAAAGATGTAGCACCTAAATATTGAAAATGTACAACAAAATTCATACGACGGGATTTATATGCTACAATATGCGCGGGAGGTTTTTTGATGTTAAAGAAAAGTATTCTAGCAGTTCTTACCTTATTAGTGTTAACTGCCTGTAGTAATAAAAAAGATGAGATAAGTACGGAAGATCGTGCAAAAGTGATTGAAGATGGAACTGTTGGTTTTGAAATGGTTGGCGGTAATGTAGAAAAAGCTACGAATGTACCAGCAGCAGAAGAAAAAGCCATTTTAGCGTCTTTCGATGAGTATATTGCTGCGTTAAATGCAGAAGATATCAATCGTTATATGCAATCAATATCGAAGAATCCAAGAGGCTTTAAGTATGATGAAGAGAAGACTTATGCAGCCGAGGTATTCGACCAATTTGATAGTAAACGTGAAGTAGAAAATGTAACCATTGCGAAGTATAAGAACGAAGAAGCGGAGGTCTTTGCCAATATGACAATGCACGCTCTGCAGGTTGAAACAAACATCGAACATGAAAGTGCGGGGCGTCAAGTAACTGTCTTTGTAAAAGAGGATGGAAGCTGGAAAGTAACGAGCGTCTATTATATTGGAGATGACTCTAAATCAAGCACTGGCCAATAAAAATAAGGAATTTTGAATAAACCTCTAGGGGATTCACACAGCTTCGCCAAGAGGTTATCTTCATTCAGCAGATGTTTTTTGTAGCGAAAGCAAAGCGTCAGCTACAGATGTTTTTTGTAGCGAAAGCAAAGCGTCAGCTACAGATGTTTTTTTGTAGCGAAAGTGAAACGTCAGCTACAGATGTTTTTTGTAGCGAAAGTGAAACGTCAGCTACAGAAGACTCCCACCTCTGAAGGTGGTAAGATGAATGCGGATGAGGTTCCTTTTCAGTGGGTGTCCAAACACCTACTGAATGAAGATAATGCCTCCGGCGGATGTCACGGATTTTGAAAGGAATGAATTGTGCGGGCACAATTCAAAATCCGGACGCATTGTTTATCTGTGCGAAAGCGAAGCGACAGCAACAATTACGCCAAGGCGAAATTGATTATACATAGAAAATGAATGTGAAATGAATGCTAGAGAAACTGGACAAGAAGTTGAACAATCTAGCAGAAGTCTGGAATGATGAAAGAGTGAATTGTACTTACTCCTATTCGAAATTCGGACGAAATTACGCAATGTCGTAATTCATTTCACATTCATTATTTTTTATCTTCATTCAGTAGGTACCTACTGAAATAGAGGAACTCAGTCTAAGAACGCCACGTCCTGTGGCAATGACTGAGTGACCAACGTCGTGTTGGCCTAAAGCCTCCGGACAACATTTTTTATCTGTGCGAAAGCGAAGCGACAGCAACAATTGCGCCGAGGCGCAATTGAATGTAAACTATGTAGAATAGGAGAGTGGACATGGATGAGGACAGCAATCGTAACAGATAGTACTGCATATATTACGGCTGAAGAACGAGCACGCTTAAACATTCATATGATTCCGTTAAGTGTAAATATCTCAGGGCAATTATTTGCAGAAGAAGTAGATATCACGGCATCTGAATTTTATGATAAAGTACGCGGGGCAAAAGAATTTCCAAAAACAACGCAGCCCCCAATCGGAGAATTTGTCTCTCTCTTTGAAGAGCTGGCAAAAGAGCATGATGAAGTAATTTCTATTCATTTATCAAGTGGAATCAGTGGAACATATCAAGGCGCCGTTCAAGCAGGCGAAATGGTGGAAGGCGTTGATGTGTACGCTTTTGATAGTGAAATATCCTGTGCGGTACAGGGTTTTTATGCTATACGAGCAGCTGAAATGGCGGCTCAGGGCTTTTCTGCAAAAGAAATATTCGCTACATTGGCGGACATGCAGCAGTCTATTCGTGCTTACTTCATTGTAGATGACTTAGCGCACTTACAGCGTGGGGGACGTTTGTCTTCAGCAGCAGCATTAATTGGCGGCTTATTACAAGTAAAGCCTGTACTTCATTTTGTGGACAAGGTCATTGTACCTTTTGAAAAAATTCGTACGCGTAAAAAAGCATTAAAGCGTGCGGAGGAGCTACTGGCTGAGGATGCTAAAAAATATGAAGCGATGGATGCGGTTGTGATCCACGCCAATTGCCAGGCTGAAGCAGAAGAATGGCTAGCACAACTAGCAGCAACCTACCCGAACGTTAACTTTAAATTGAGCTATTTCGGTCCCGTTATCGGCACACACTTAGGTGAAGGCTCAATGGGACTAGGCTGGACAAAAAAATAAACTTAGGTAAGACAGTCTCTACAGCAAATTTGTAGGGGCTGTTTTTTTATTTTGTATCGCCGGAAGAAGTAAGAGAGTCGCTGGTAAGCCCATGAACATCGCCGATAAACATACAAACATCACCAATAAAAAAATCACAGGAAGGAGCAAAGCAATGAAATACAAAGGTTGGTTGTTGCCACCAGCATTACGAGACTTTCATGAAGGTCGTATTTGGTTAAAGGAGCATACCCCATTTTCAAAGGAAGATATCGAGAAATCGATCCACCATAAATACTTCCATATAATAGAAGGAATTCAAAAAGTGCCTCATCTAGAATGCAATCGTTGTCATAATGATGATCCACAGCAATTTACAACGTTTGATTGTTCAAAGTGCCAGCAACAATGTATTTATTGTAGACATTGTCTGAATATGGGCAGAGTGAGTAGCTGCACGCAATTGATAATCTGGATTGGCCCACGCACAATTAGAACAAGGAAGCATTCACTTAAATGGGCAGGTCAATTTACAGTGCTTCAACAGCAGGCAGCAAATGAAATGTTAGAAAGTGTTAAAGTAAAACGTTCCCACCTTACGCATGCAGTGTGTGGGGCAGGAAAAACAGAGCTACTTTTCCTAACTGTTCATTATGCTTTAGAGCAAGGCTTACGGGTATGCATTGCTACGCCTCGTACAGACGTAGTGCTAGAGTTATATCCACGCTTTCAAAAAGTCTTCCCGCAATCGATTATCCATGCTTTATATGGTGGATCACCAAAGCAGGGGGGCTATGGACAGCTTGTGTTGGCTACAACTCATCAGCTTTATCGTTTTGAACGAGCCTTTGATGTCATGATTGTTGATGAGGCTGATGCATTTCCGTATACATTTGACGAAACCTTACAAAGAGCCGTGCAAAAAGCAAAAACAGAGAACGCACCGATATTATTTGTCACAGCAACACCTTCGCAAAAATTACTGACCCAGTATCAAAGTAAAAGCTATTCATTTATCCCGAAGCGCTATCATAATTGTCCATTACCAGTTCCACGATTTATTTCTTTATGGAGCTATGAAAAAAGCTTAAAACGAGGAAAAATTCCACGAAAGCTGAAACAATGGACGGAGGAGCGTCTTGCACAAAAAGAGCCCTTTCTATTATTTTTCCCGAAAGTAGAATTAATGAAAATAGCAACGCCTCTTTTTCAGCTATTAGATGCAAGCATTATGGCGGTTCATGCTGAAGATCCTGATCGTAAAGAAAAAGTGCTTAAACTACGTCATGAAGAAGTTCCTGGTTTACTCACAACAACCATTTTAGAAAGAGGGATTACGATAAAGAATGTGCAGGTTGCTGTTATAGGGGCAGAATCGACAATTTTTACTTCCAGTGCACTTATACAAATTGCAGGGCGAGTTGGGCGGAATGCTAATTTTGCAGATGGAGACGTTGTATTTTTTCATCATGGCATAACAGTTGAAATGGATGATGCGCGTATAAAAATCCTTTATTACAATAAGAAAGGATTTCCGCAATGAATAAAATTGAAACACGTTGCTTATTATGCTCACGTCCTTTGCAATCAGCAATTTCATGGAAAATACTTTTAACAAAACAATTTCAGTCAACCATCTGTGATAAGTGTTCGGCTCGATTTGAACATTCCCCGGCTGCAACTGCACTTTACCAATATAACGACGCTATGAAGGATTATTTGCATCAATATAAATTTCTTCAGGATGTCGCCCTTGCCAAAGTATTTCGGCAGGAGCTACATGCACGATTCAAAAATGAAAAAGCAACCATTATATTGATTCCAATGCATCCCCTTAAGCAAAAGGAACGTACCTTCTCACATATGGAGGAGCTATTAAAGGCTGCCGATATTCCCTTTACGCAACTTTTAGAAAAGACGACTACAGAAACGCAAAGTTCTAAAAATAGAGAACAGCGAATACAAGTAGCTCCTCTTTTTCGTCTGATGACTGGTGCGCATGTAGAGCATAAAGAATATCTTCTTTTTGACGATATAAAAACTACAGGAACTACTTTGCGGCACGCCAGCGAGATTTTATTAAATGCAGGTGCCCGAAATGTTCGATGCTTTACGCTAATTAATGGATGAAAATGCTAATGCATTGTGTATAATAGATTATGAGTATATAAGATTCGTATAGTGTTGTTAGTTATGCCAAGAGGAGGAAAAACAGATGGCAGAGGTTCGTAATTGTCCAAAATGTAATGAGTTTTTTAATTATACAGGGGTCAGAGAAGTATGTCATAAATGTGCTCAATCTGAAGAGGACTTATATCAAATCGTTTATCGCTTTTTACGTAAACGTGAAAACCGTGCTGCGACAGTAGAACGTATTGTTGAAGCAACTGGAGCTGAAGAGGAGTTATTGTATAAATGGGTACGCAAGGGGCGCTTACAGACTGCGATGTTCCCTAATCTTGGGTATCCATGTGATAACTGTGGTCACCTAACGACAACAGGCAAGCTTTGTACAAAATGTCAGGATGAATTGAAGTCGGAGCTGCGCACATTCGAAGCGGCGAAGGAGTTCCGCGAAAGTGTGGCAGAACGTGATCGTGTGACATATCACGCAGATCGAAAACGTTAAAGGCATAAAGTGTGTTAATTTTAAACAAAATTAGCACACTTTTTTATGTTTAGAAACTTAACATTATGTGAGACAATCCGAAATAATAGGAAGATAAGCTTTTTAGGATGGGGGTTAAAAAATGAAAATTACAACTTATGGCATTAATGCAGTAAACGCCTATAAAAATAAGGTGCACAATGTAAAATCAGGCACAAACAAGGCATCTTTCGCCGATAAAATCGAAATTTCAAAGGCTGCACAGGAGATGCAAGGAGTTTCAACATATAGCACAGAGCGTGCAGAACGCGTACAACAATTAAAAGAAGATATTGATTCTGGAGAATACAAAGTCGACGCTCGCAAAGTTGCAGAAGATATGCTGAAATATTATCGTTTCTAAGGAATATCAGAGAGGGTGCTTAGCAATATGTCTGTAGAAGCAATTTGTTCTACACTAACAAAGCTAGAAAGAATGCATAAAAGCTTACTTGAACTAGCCAATAAAAAAACTGAAATCATCACAGCTGGCGATATCGAAGCACTGGACAAAATGCTCAAGGATGAGCAGGCACATGTAGCGGCCATCGATAAGCTCGAGCAACAGCGTCAGAAACAGGTAACGGAATACCTTGGAGCAAAAGGATTTGCTTCAACTGACAAAATGACTGTCGCTGATGTCATCGAGGCTGCTGAACAACAGTCTGAAAAAGAAGCACTATCAGCAGTTCGCAATCGATTAATGCAAATCATCAATGACTTAAAAAAACAAAACGATTTAAATCAAAAACTAGTGTTCCAATCACTACAATTTGTCAATCTCACATTAGGTGCACTACAACCTCAGACCGAGCAAATGAACTACTCTGGCAGTGAGGTGCGCGGCACAAATACAATGGCCAAAAAATCATATTTCGATTCGCAAGCATAGTTTCTTGCGCCCATGCAAGAAATTATGCTTGAAATTATAAACGTTAAAAAAGGGAGGAAAAAAAATGCGCTCAACATTTATGGGCTTAGAAGCTAGTAAACGTGGTTTATTTACACAACAAACAGCTTTATATACAACTGGACATAATATTTCCAATGCAAATACATTAGGTTATTCTCGTCAACGAGTAAATATGGAAGCAACGGCAGGTTTCCCAGCTGCAGGCTTAAATCAACCTAACTATCCAGGGCATCTCGGAACTGGGGTTCAAGCAGGATCGATTCAACGTATTCGCGATGAATTTGTTGATCGTCAATTCCGTCAAGAAACAAACAAGCTAGGCTATTGGGAATCACGTTCAAATGCAATTTCTCAAATGGAAGATATAATGGACGAACCATCTCAATATGGTCTTAACGCAGCATTAGAACAGTTCTGGAAAGGGCTTCAAGATGTCAGTACAAACCCAGAAAATACAGCATCTCGTAAAGTAGCAATGCAACGTGCTGAGCACCTAGCTGAATCCTTTAGATATATGGACAAGCAGCTAAAAACAATTCAAGGTAATTTAGGGAACGAAGTTAATGTAGCGACTAATCGTATCAACTCACTCTTAAAGCAAATTGCTGCCATCAATAAACAAGTTCAGGAAGTAGAGCCGAATGGTCATGTACCGAACGATTTATACGATGAACGTGATGTTTTAATCGATGAATTAAACAATTACATACCTGTATCCATTAAACGTGTCGAATCTGGCGGAAATGCTAGTGCTGTGGCAGAAGGAAGCCTGACAGTTGTGTTCAAACCATATGGCACAGATAAAGAAATTGAGCTAGTGAATGGTAAAGATTATGCTACTTTCGAAGTAAATGGTACTGTCGCTAATCCAAGTGGCTCAAAGCAAATTGATGGCACGAACTTGTCCAATATGTTCTCATCTATTCAAGTAAGTGGGCTAGGCTCGACAGAATCAATTGCATATGACGATTTAGAGCCAGGTAAAGGGAAACTATTATCACTAATTGATTCATACGGTTATGATAGTGCAGGTGAGTCTAAAGGTTATTACATTGAAACACTAGCAAGCCTTGATAAACTTGCAGCTGAATTTGCTGAAGCCTTCAATGAAATGCATAAGAAAGGTTATGATTTATCAGGTGATAAAAATGATATAGATTTCTTTACTACGGAAGACGGATCACCGATAACGGCTGGTAATATTAGGGTAAATGATGATTTTTTAAATGATCCTTCTAAATTAGCTGCTTCTTCTGGACCGAATGAAGAAGGAAATGGTAAATGGGCACTTGAACTTGCTAATATTCAATCAAAAGGACAAGCTAGTTTAAATGGTGCAACATTCAACTCGTATTATCAAGGAATGATTGGTAAATTAGGTACTGACGGTGAAGAAGCTTATCGCTTAAACAAAACTTCTGAAACTTTATTAGTAACACTTTCTGGTAATCGTGCCTCAGTAAGTTCAGTATCCCTTGATGAGGAAATGACAAATATGATTACGTTCCAACAAGCATATAATGCCAACGCACGTATGATTACAGTTGTCGATGAAACATTAGACAAAATCATTAACGGCATGGGCCGTGTAGGACTATAAAAAATACTCTAGCATTACGATAGAAAGGGGCTTTTAAAAAATATGCGCGTAACACAATCCATGTTATCGAATAACATGCTTTTAAACTTAAATAATAGCTACGGTAAAATGTCCAAGCTACAAGACCAAATCACTTCAGGTACAAAGATTACTCGTCCTTCTGATGACCCAGTTATTGCAGTAAAAGGCATGGGCTATCGCCGAGATTTAGGTCAAGTAGAACAATATACACGTAATATGAATGAGGTTAATAACTGGATCGATACAACTGACGAATCGCTAAATCAAGTTAGCGAACAAATGAAGCGTGTTCGTGAGCTTGTTATTCAAGCAGCTAATGATACGAATACTCCAGAAGAACGTGCGAAGATTAAAACTGAAATTGATCAAATTCGTCAGCAAATTCAGGATATCGGAAATACAAAAATTGCTGATCGTTATATTTTTAGTGGTACGAACACTAGTAAGCCATTATTTGTTGAAGCTACACCGCCAAATGCTGATGGTATTAAAATTATAAATTCAGATATAAATGCGCCTAATGGTGATGTAGAAATTGAAGTATATGATAGTATTCAAATGAAAGTGAATACTCCTGGAGCTGAACTATTTCAAAATATTGATGATATGATGGGGAAAATTTCAGATCTTTTAGATCCTGAACGTCCTGGTGGTCCAGCTACTGGTGAAGAAATCGGTAATGCGCTTGGAGGAGTAGCGGAACAAAGCACTGGAGATGATATTACTGCAATCCATAATAAAATTCTCGAGGCTCAGGCTGATGTCGGGGCACGTCAAAACCGTGTAGAATTAATGGAGAATCGTCTTTCTATTCGTGAAATCGGTGTAACAAAGCAAATGTCCGATAATGAAGATGTTGATTACGCAAAAGCAATTACAGAAATGATCACTCAAAATTCCATTCATCAGGCTGCATTATCTGTAGGTGCACAAATTATTCAACAAACATTAGTAGATTTTATTAGATAAAATAGTCTTGCCTATTTAAATTTGAGTCAGATTTGAGAGATTTTAACGAATAAGATTAAAAGAAGCGTTTGGACATTTTGTTCAGACGCTTTTCTTGAAAGGAGATGTTTTACATGAGACTCCCGCAAATTCAAATTCATACAACCGATGCGAAAATAGACCTGAATATATCTAAGCCACAACAGTATATTAAACAACCAAACGCAACACAGCATATTAAACAACCCGCAGCCATTCTCGAAATAAATACAACTCGCAGTGTACTAAAAATCGATTCTTCTCAAGCCAGACGTGATTTAGGTTTAATTGGTCCCTTTGAATCAAGCGCGAATTACGCAGAACAAGGTAAACAAGAGGTTCTAAGGGGGATGGCGCGAAGAGCAAGAGAAGGGCGCCAGATGATGGATAATTCCGGTAAAGGGCATGGTCGTGCTACAATTCAGGGTATTGCAAAACAAAACCACGGTCCTCACCAAGCGCAATTTAATATTAAGTTTGTCCCATCTGTAGGATCAGTCAAAATCGACTATACGCCTGGGACAACGGACGTTAATATCCAGCGTAGAGAACCAATTATTGACGCAAAGGTGAACAAACCAATACACGAATACACGCCAGGTAAAGTAACTGGTACAATGGTACAAAGACCAGATGTTAACATCGATGTCGTCATTTAAAGGAGCGTATAAAAGAATGAAAATTGCTACTAAATTTTTAGGGGAAGTCGAAATATCTGAACAAGACATCCTTACGTTTGAACAGGGACTATTAGGATTAGAGAATGAAAAAAAATTTGTCATACTACCTATAGATGCTGATCTTCCTTTAGCAATATTACAATCAGTTGAGCACACAGAAATTGGTTTTGTAGTTGCCTATCCGTTCGTCTTCAAAAAAGATTACAGCTTTGATATAAGCGAAGATGATCGTGAGCAGCTACAAATTGAGAAGGAAGAGAATGTACTTACATACTCTATCGTAACAATGAAGGAAACATTCCAAGAATCAACGATTAATTTGCTGGCACCTATAATCGTTAACATGGATAAAAAATGTGGTAAACAAATTGTCCTGCAAGATAATAAATCCTATCCACTACGCTACCCAATGCAAACATTGGAAGGAAGTGCGAAATAATGCTAGTGCTCTCACGTAAAAAAGATGAATCTATTATGATAGGCGACCAAATTGAAATTAAAATATTAGCAGTGGATGGCGAGCAAATTAAAATCGGCATTGTTGCACCAAAAACAGTGAAAGTACATCGATCCGAAGTTTTTGAAGCCATTCAAGCACAAAATAGAGAAGCTCTTTCTACCTCATCAAGTTTCTTAGAGCAGCTGAAGAAAAAATAATTTGGAATCTATTACATAAAAAAATAAAAAACTTTCGAAATACTATTAAACATTTCCAACTAAATACGATATATAGATTGTAAGGGGCAGGAAGTACATACATACTACCTAATCCGAAATTCCACACGGATGTGGAATAACAAAACAAACATTCAAGGAGGAATTCCAAATGAGAATTCAACACAACATTTCAGCTTTAAACACACACCGTAACCTAGCATTCAACAACACTCAAGCTTCTAAAAACCTTGAGAAATTATCTTCTGGTTACAAAATCAACCGCGCTGGTGACGATGCTGCTGGTTTAGCAATCTCTGAAAAAATGCGTGGACAAATCCGTGGTCTTGACATGGCAACTAAAAACGCTCAAGACTCAGTATCATTAATCCAAACTGCTGAGGGTGCATTAAACGAAACACACTCTATTCTACAACGTATGCGTGAACTAGCAGTACAATCTGCGAATGATACAAACGTAGAATCTGACCGTGAAGCACTACAACTTGAAATTAAATCACTATCTGACGAAATTACACGTATTGCTGACAACACAGAATTCAATACACAAAAATTATTAGATGGTACATTTAAAGGTTCACGTACAGATACTGTTACAGGCGGAAATGCAACTAATGCTAATGGTAAAGTATTCCATATCGGTGCAAACTCTGGCCAATCTATTAACTTAGCAGTTGGTACAATGACTGCAAATGCATTAGGTGTAAATGTTCAGGACACTGCAGCTTCTGTAACATCTATTTCATCACCAGGTGAAATCGGTGGAGGTATTAACATTACAACACAAACAGCTGCAGATAACTCAATCTCTATCATTGATTCTGCATTAAACCACGTATCTAAAACTCGTGCATCTTTAGGGGCTGTTCAAAACCGTTTAGAGCACACAATCAACAACTTAGGTGCTACATCTGAAAACTTAACAGCTGCTGAATCTCGTATCCGTGATACAGATATGGCGAAAGAGATGATGGGCTTCACAAAGAACAACATCTTAATGCAAGCTGCACAATCTATGCTAGCGCAAGCTAACCAACAACCACAAGGCGTTCTTCAATTATTAGGTTAATCATCTTAAAACGAAAAGGTACAAAAGGGATTATTCCTTTTGTACCTTTTTTGTGTTCATAGGGAGGCAGAATTAATTACTTAGCCAATGCCTTTCTCATTAAAAAGCAAAAAAAAAAATATTAATAAAAAATATGTAGATTAAGAAAATCAATAAAAAGTCGATAATAACAAAGAGGTGGTTTATGTGGCTAAGTATACAATCGAGAAGATTGTTGCAAAAACTGGTCAAGAGGTTTATCGTGTGAATAACTATTATTTACACAGTAAATATGACCCGATAAGTGAGGCAGGACGTTTAGTAGAAAAGGAATATAAAATTAATTGTATACATATATTATTTGGTTATGGGAATGGATACATTTTAGATGCATTATTGGATAAAGTAAAAAATGAGTCAATCATTATTATAGACCCATTGTTAGATGATGGGACGCTTCAAGTTTTTGCAAGGCATATGCAACTGAAAAACGTATATTATTGGTCTGAACACCATAATAATACGCTTGGCTTTGTAATTTCAAAGCTTGCAAATGGACTGAACTTAAAAATTCATGTCTTTGCTTCATCTAATTATAATCAGATATTTAAGCAAGAGTATAAAGAAATTTTACTATATATAAGAGATTTTCAAAATAGAATGCAAGTTAACTATAATACAGAAGTTCAATTTTCTAATGAGTGGCAACAAAATTTCACAAAAAATGTGTTGCAAATAGCTAAGGATAATACTCTATTATCACTGGAAAATAAATTTGATTTACCAGTTGTTTTAGCTGCTAGTGGGCCGTCATTAACAAAGCAATTACCTTTATTAAAGGAAGTTGAACAAAATGTATTAATTATAGCAGCTGGATCTACTATAAATGCTTTACTAGATGCCAATATTGAGCCGGACTTTGTGATCTCTATAGACGGTGGAAAATGGAATTATGAGCACTTTAAAAACTTGAGTTTACAAAATGCAAGACTGATATATGCACCATACAATCATCCTGGAGTAAGAAAGTCTTTCAAGAAACAGGCATTCATATTTTCACAAATAGGACACGAGTCTATGGGGGGATATTTATATGAGCATATGGGAATTAATTTACCAATTATAGCTGGTGGAGGGACCGTAGCACATTATGGAGTAACTGTAGCAGGATTATTGAATTCTGGACCTATAGCTATGATTGGACAAGATTTGGCTTATACAAATAACCAAACTCATGCACAGGGGAACAAATTTATAAATACAGTTCAAGATTTAAAGGAGTTAGGAAAAGATTTATTTGAAGTTGATGGTTATAATGGTGAGCCTGTTCAAACTTCTAGAGAATTTTTATCGATGAAAATGGTATTTGAGGAAATTGCCCAATTTCATAAACCATCTGTACCTTTGTTTAATTGTACAGAAGGAGGAGTATCATTAAGGGGGTATGAGCAATTACCTTTTAAAAGCTTTATTGAGCAATACGTAGATACAAAAACTTATAAAGATTTATCAACAATTGAAACAATCAAGCCATTTAAGACAAGCGATGGCATCATTGCTATTTATAAAAATGAAGTAAAGATTATCAATGACTTACAGCGATCTATAAACAAAGGGCTTGAAAAATTAAATAAAATTCAACACAATATATACTTTGATGAAAAAACCTTGATAGTATTGGACGAAATTGAAAAGAAAATTGAAGAAAAAACAAAAATGATACAAATTCATTTTTTAATAGCACCAATTACCTACGAAGTTGCTAATCAATTTTTGCCAAAAGAATTTGAAACACAAGAAGAGACTTATAAGCGTTCTTGGAATCAAACGAATACATTATATAAGCGCTTGTTGGAGGCATTGGAAAAATCCAAAAAAAATTTACAGGGTGTAATTGATACTGTAGAAAACAATAATCAAGAGTTACTTTAACAAGGAATGAGAAAAGGGGAAACACTATGGATGACTTATTAATTGAAACAATTGAAAGTTATAACGACTATTTAGACAAAGTAATGCCAGGTTGTTTGAAAATTGCAGAATATTTACGGCAGGATGAAATAGAAAGTGCATTACAAATGATTCTGCAATTTTCAGAGGGAATGGATTGGCTAGTACAGGCATGTAATTTATTTGTACAAAATGAAGTAAGTGCTGTTTTAGAAGTTGAAACTATCCACGAATTTTTAAAAGAAGTGAATGAAGGTCTGGAAATGCAAGACTATGTAGTAGTGGCAGATATGTTTGAATATGAAGTTGCTCCTTTCTTTGGAAAAGCACAACGGGTAAAAAGTATTAAACATTAATGAATTGGGATATTATTTTGCAAAAAAACTGGGAACGTACACTACAATTGAACGACGTTTATGTAAATATGGGCCGTTGAAGATGCACTGCGATGAGCTCAGGTAGAGGCATTCAAATGATGAGATTTATAGACTGCCGAAATTATCAAATTTTTAAAGATGGTTTAATCAAAAATTAAAACGCTCATCATCAAAGGTCTATAATACAACTAGACAAGGCGCTAAAAATCAGAGGAGTTCCATTAATTTGATTAGAAACAATTATTGGCGTTAATAAAGTGAAAATAAAAAATGTAGTTTACAAGATTGGAGTAAGTCGATGACTGTGTTAAGTGGGAAAACAGTATTAGTTACTGGTGGAACGGGTTCATTTGGAAAAAAAATTACGAAAAAAGCATTAGAATTAGGTGTGAAAAAAATTATTATTTTTAGCCGTGATGAGCTAAAGCAATATGAGATGAAGCAAGAGTTTGACGATACACGTCTCCGATTCTTTATTGGAGATGTGCGGGATAAAGAACGTTTACATAGAGCATTTGACGGTGTTGATATTGTAATTCATGCAGCGGCTATGAAGCATGTGGATGCATGTGAATATAATCCATTTGAAGCGGTAAAAACGAATATTCATGGAGCTCAGAATATTATTGAAGCGGCGATAGATTGTGGTGTGGAGAAAGTAATTGCGCTTTCCACAGATAAAGCATGTGCGCCAGTAAATTTATATGGTGCAACAAAGCTAGCTTCAGATAAATTATTTGTTGCTGCAAATGCATATGTAGGAAGTAAAAAAACAAGTTTTGCTGTTGTTCGTTATGGCAATGTTGTAGGAAGTCGCGGGAGCGTAGTACCTTTCTTTAAAAAAATGAAATCAAAAGGTGTTCTGCCAATTACAGATGAGCGTATGACTCGTTTTTGGATTACACTAGAGCAAGGTGTACAGTTTGTACTTGATAATTTAGAACGTATGCACGGCGGTGAAATTTTTGTACCTAAAATTCCAAGCATGAAAGTCGTTGATTTGGCAAAAGCAATTGCGCCAGAATGTGATATTGAAATTGTAGGGATTCGACCAGGTGAAAAATTGCATGAGGCGATGATTATGGAAGATGATGCTCGCCATACAGTTGAGTATGATTCATATTATGTCATTCAACCAGAGTTTCCATTTTGGTCATCGAAATTCGCAGAAGATGGTAAAAATCTTCCGGATGGGTTTGAATATACGAGTAATAAAAATGAAGATTGGTTGACGATAGAAGAATTGCGTACACTAGCAGAGGAGATGTAGTTATATGATAGCTGTTGTCGGTGGAGCAGGTTATATAGGCTCACATGCAGTGAAATATTTAATTGAACAAGGTGAACAAGTTGTGGTTTTTGATAATTTATGCACAGGTCATCTAGAACTTGTTCATAAAGATGCTCAATTTCTAGATGGTGATTTAGCATCATTGGAAGATTTACATACTCTGTTTACACAATATCCTATAACTTCAGTGATGCACTTTGCGGCGTATGCCTATGTAGGAGAATCTGTACAAGATCCTGCAAAGTATTATCATAATAATCTTGCTAATACAATGAACTTATTAGGCGTAATGCTGACAAATAACGTGAAAAATATTGTTTTTTCTTCTACGTGCGCAACATATGGCAACCCAATAGAGTTACCGATTACAGAGCAACATTCGCAAAATCCAATTAATCCATATGGCCGAACAAAGTTCATGATGGAGCAATTAATGGAGGATTACTCTACAGCATATGGCTTAAAGTATGTTGCATTACGTTATTTTAATGCAGCAGGTGCAGATGAGGATGGGACTATTGGAGAATGGCATGAGCCGGAGTCTCATTTAATTCCTTTGGTTTTAAATGTAGCTTTGGGAAAATCGGATTCAATCAATGTATTTGGCTCAGACTTTGATACGCCAGATGGAACGTGTATTCGTGACTATATACATGTGACAGATTTAGCGGATGCACACCATAAAGCCTTACAGTTTTTAATTAAAGAACAACAAAATCTTCAATTAAATTTAGCAAATGGTGCAGGCTACTCAAATTTAGAAATAATTAAGATGGTAGAGCAAGTAACCAAAAAAACTATACAATATCAATTAACAGATCGTCGTTCAGGTGATCCAAGTAAGTTGATTGGTTGCGCGGACAAAGCAAAGGATATCATAAATTGGGTTCCTAAATATAACTTAGAGCAGATTGTTGAAACAGCCTGGCATTGGCACAAGAAGAAATTTGGGGGTACTTTATGAAAAAACGTATTTTAGTAACTGGAGGAGCGGGTTTCCTCGGTTCACATTTAATCGATAGATTATTGGAACAGGGACATGACATTATTTGTATGGATAATTTACAAACAGGCTCTATAGATAATATTCAGCATAATTTAGAAAAGATTTTATTTATTAAGCATGATATTACAGAGCCTTTACCAGCGATAGGGCATGTGGATGAAATTTATAACTTGGCATGTCCTGCAAGCCCTATTCATTATCAAGCAGACCCTGTTCATACGTTTAAGACAAGCATACTAGGAGCATTGCATTTATTAGAGCTAGCAAAACAAACAGGAGCTAAAATTTTCCAAGCTTCTACATCAGAGATATACGGTGATCCGTTAGTACATCCGCAGCCAGAACATTATTGGGGGCATGTAAATCCAATAGGTATTCGAAGCTGTTATGATGAAGGAAAACGCGGTGCAGAAACATTATTTTTTGATTATGCAAGAATGTATGATATTGAAATTAAAATTGTACGTATTTTTAATACATATGGTCCCCGAATGGATGCCAAGGATGGACGAGTTGTAAGCAATTTTATTGTGCAGTCATTGCAAAACAAGCCGTTGACAGTTTACGGTGATGGTCAACAAACGCGCTCTTTTTGCTATGTTGATGATTTAATAGAAGGATTTTTAAGATTAATGGCTACGCCAAAAGATATTACAGGACCTGTAAATCTAGGTAACCCGAATGAATTTACAATGCTAGAGCTTGTAGAAAAGGTAGTGAAATGGACGGGGAATAAAACGCCTTTACAATATGAACCACTACCACAAGATGATCCAAAACAGCGCAAACCGATGATAGATGAAGCAAAGCGTACATTAAACTGGGAGCCACAAGTTATGTTAGATGAAGGGCTTCAAAAAACAATTGCTTATTTCAAGGAGCGAGTGTAAATGAAAAAAGTACGTAAAGCTGTTATTCCAGCTGCTGGATTAGGAACTCGTTTCCTACCAGCAACAAAGGCACAGCCGAAGGAAATGTTACCAATTGTTGATAAGCCAACGATTCAATATATTGTAGAAGAAGCGGTTGCAGCGGGCATTGAAGATATCATTATTATAAGTGGACGCAATAAAAGATCAATTGAAGATCATTTCGATAAAACATATGAACTAGAAGAGTTATTAACGAAAAAAGGAAAATGGGATGACCTTGAAGAAATTCGAGCAATCTCAAATTTGGCCAATATCCATTATATACGCCAAAAAGAGGCGAAAGGGTTAGGTGACGCAATTTATTGTGCACACCGTTTTATTGGTGACGAGCCTTTTGCAGTGTTATTAGGTGATATTATTTTACAAGCTGAAACACCTGCATTAGCACAATTAATTGAAACATATGAAAAAGAGCAGGCATCTGTTATAGGTGTACAAGCAGTGGAAATGGATGTAGTACATCAATATGGGGTTATTGATCCGAATGGCGAAATTGAAGAGGGGAAAGCAATAGAAGTGAAAGGCTTTGTTGAAAAACCAAAAGCTGAAATGGCCCCTTCAAATTTAGCCATTATGGGTCGATATATACTTACACCAAATATTTTTAATGCTTTAAAAGTAACACAGCCAGGAGCAGGTGGCGAGATTCAATTAACAGATGCTATTGAGTTATTAAATCATTCAGAACGTATTGTAGCACATGATGTACAAGGTAAACTCTATGATTGTGGTAGCAAGTTTGGTTTTGTACAGGCAACGGTTGATTTTGCATTAGAACGAAATGATTTAAAAAATGAAGTATTAGCTTATATAAAAAAAGTAGTGACTGAGGTGGAGGAAGTATGACAAACGTAGCGGTGATTGGTACAGGGTATGTAGGACTTGTTACAGGTGTAGTATTATCTGAGATTGGTCATACAGTAACTTGTATCGATTTAGATGAACAAAAGGTAAATTCATTAAAATTAGGAATGTCACCAATTTATGAACCAAGCTTAGATGAATTAATGGTGAAAAGCATAGAATCTGGTCGCCTGTATTTTACAACAAATCATCAAGAGGCTTTTGTAAATGCACGTATTGTATTTATCGCTGTAGGTACACCTCAAAGTGAGAGTGGAGCGGCAGATTTAAGTTATATTCAACAAGCTGCAAAGGATATTGCATTAAAAATTGTTAACGACACGATTATTGTTGTGAAAAGTACGGTTCCTATAGGTACGAATGATCTAGTAGAAAAAATTATTTATGAAAATTTAGTGGCAGATGTAGACGTAAATGTAGTATCAAACCCAGAGTTTTTACGTGAGGGTCATGCAATTCATGATACATTCCATGGAGATCGTATCGTGATTGGTGCTGAATCTATTGAAGCTGGTGATACGATTGAGCAATTATTTAACCCGTTAGAAATACCGGTTGTACGTACAAATCGTCGAAGTGCTGAGATGATTAAATATGCGGCAAATGCCTTTTTAGCAACAAAAATAAGCTATATTAATGAAATTGCAAATCTTTGTGAAAAGATGGGGGCTAATGTGCTCGATGTAGCAGATGGTATGGGATTAGATCATCGTATTGGACGTGCCTTTTTAAATCCCGGATTAGGATATGGGGGTTCTTGTTTCCCGAAAGATACTGAGGCAATTGCTTATTTAGGGAGGCAATATGAAACACCATTAACAATTGTAGAAAGTGCTATAAAAGCAAATTTCCATCAAAGAGAATTATTTTTACATAAAGTGTTAGATTATTTTCATGGCAATGTAGAGGGTAAAATCATTGGTATGTTAGGGCTTGCTTTTAAACCAAATACAGATGATTTACGAGAAGCACCATCGCTTTATTTAATTGAAGAATTAGAGAAACGAGGGGCGATTGTAAAGGCTTATGATCCTGTTGTAAAGAATTTGAAACAGTGTGTGTGCTCTGTACAGGAGGTATTAATAAATTCAAATGCTGTATTACTTGTTACGGAATGGGATGAGTTTAAAAAAGCGAATATAGATAACAGTGTGATTTTTGATGGTAGATACATTTATGGAAAATAACAGAAATGAGTGAGGGAATTGAAAGGTATTATTCTTGCAGGTGGTAGTGGTACACGTTTATCCCCACTAACAAAATCTATTTCAAAACAATTGTTACCTATTTATGATAAACCAATGATTTATTATCCATTATCAGTTCTAATGTTGGCTGGCATTAGAGAAATATTGGTAATTAGTACCCCTAGAGATTTACCGATTTTTCAGGAATTGTTAGGAGACGGATCTCAATGGGGTATGACATTAGAATATGCTCAGCAAAAAGAGCCGAGAGGACTTGCTGATGCTTTTATAATAGGTGAAGAATTTATAGGAAGTGACTCAGTTTGTTTAATACTAGGTGATAATATATTTTATGGCCAAGGATTTACACCTGTTTTAAAACAAGCAGCTGCTTTAAAGGAGGGAGCACTAGTATTTGGATATCAAGTTAAAGATCCAGAACGTTTTGGTGTTGTTGAGTTTGATGGAAATTTAAATGTAGTTTCTATTGAAGAAAAGCCTATGAAACCTAGATCAAATTTTGCAGTTACGGGTTTATATTTTTATGATAATGATGTAATTTCTATAGCTAAAAATGTGAGACCATCTGAACGTGGGGAGATTGAAATTACTGATATAAATAATGCATATTTAAAAAGAAAAAAATTAAAGGTTCGACTTCTTGGGAGAGGATTCTCTTGGTTAGATACAGGTACATTTGAAAGCCTTTTGGAAGCTGGGCAGTTTGTGGAGACTGTTCAAAAAAGACAAGGTTTTATGATTGCTTGTTTAGAAGAAATCTCTTTGAATAATAGTTGGATTACAAAGGATGAAATTATTGTTAAAAAAGGGAACAATACATATTTTAAATACCTACAATCTTTGAAGGAATGAATAAATTTCTATGGATATTTCTGTCTTCACTTTAAACGATTGTAAAATTTCCTATCTATATTATTAACAAAAAAATGAGAGTAATACATATATAGGACTGATTCCATTCAATGAGATGCAATGATTGTTTTTTGATGAGTCAGAAGGAAATATAAGACCTAAAACGAACGTTATTTTTAAAATACAAGGTTTAAAAACAAATACTGATACATTTTTGCAACCAATATTAAATCAAAATGAACATAGTATATTAGGACTTATTATTACAGAAATAGAAGGGGAAATATACTAGTGCAGATGAAAGTAGAACCATGAAACAAGAAAATTATCTAAATTTCCCCAACGGTTAGGCTACCGAAAATAATTTTAAAAGTGTTAATAAAGGAAAAATAGTGAGATGTATAGATCATTTGCCTGGACATGATATATATTCTAAAACAATTATATATATAATTACAATCTGAGCAAGGTGTTGAATTTTTCCAAAACAAAATTTGATAAGGTTAATAATCCTAAAAATAAGAATAGAAAAAAATACAGTGGAAACATTTTTAAAAATAGAGGCGGCAGATAATTTTAAGGAAATGTTGGATTCAATTGCTAATCAAATAATATTACAGGATATTAAAATTGATACTTCTATTCTTGAACGATGAAGATTAGAGATAAATTTTATCATGAAAGTAGGGTGTAAATATGATACCAGTTACACAGCCTTTTATGCCTTCAAAAAAGGAATATGAAAAATTATTAGAGAATCTTTGGGATACTAAATGGTTGACAAATAACGGACCTTATGTAGTTGAATTGGAAAAAGAACTTTCAGAAAGATTAGCAGTACATAATTTAACATATGTTACTAACGGAACATTGGCGCTTCAATTAGCTATTAAAGCTTTAGACTTACAAGGAGAAATAATTACAACCCCATTTTCTTTTATCGCTACTACGACATCAATTACATGGGAAGGATGTAAACCTGTATTTGTTGATATTGATCCCACAACATTAAGTATTGATCCTGAGAAGATTGAAACTGTAGTTACTACAAATACTGTTGCAATTATTGCAACGCATGTTTTTGGTATTCCTTGTGATGTTGAAAGAATAGAAGCGATAGCCAATAAGTATAATTTGAAAGTAATATATGATGGTGCGCATGCATTTGGAGTAACTTATAAGGGGCGATCTATTTTCAATTACGGTGATATTTCAACGTACAGTTTTCATGCAACAAAAGTTTTCCACACTGTGGAAGGCGGAGGAATTACATGCGCTAATAAGAATCTTGCAACAAAAATTGAATTATTACGAAGTTATGGTTATGTAGGTGAAGATTATTATTTACCTGGAATTAATGCAAAAGCAACAGAATTTCATGCTGCAATGGGGATATGTAATTTAAATTATATTGAGCACAACTTAGAAAAACGCAAAGAAATAAGTGAATTTTATAATAAGCTATTACCTAGTGATATCCATGTGATTTATATTACAGAAAATGTTGAATACAACTATGCATATTACCCTGTTTTATTCAACAGTGAGGATACTTTATTAAAAATAGTCTCAGAATTGAAATCCAAAGAAATTCAAACTCGTCGTTATTTTTACCCTTCTTTAAATAAATTACCTTATCTTAAGGACAATAATGACTGTCCAGTTTCAGAAAGTATTTCAAAAAGAATCCTCTGCTTACCTTTATATGCAAATTTAGATAAAAAAATAGTAAAAAAAATATCGGACATCATAAATTCGATAATTGAGGAGGAAAGCTAATTGAATCTATTAGTTACAGGTGGAGCTGGATTTATTGGTTCTAATTTTATTATTTATCTACTAAGTAAGTACCCAAAGTATAAAATTGTTAACTTAGATCTATTAACATATGCTGGTAACTCTAATAATTTAAAAAATGTTGAAAATCATCCTAATTATGAGTTTGTTAAAGGTGATATTTGTAATCGTGAATTAGTGGAGTTCTTATTTGAAAAATATAATTTTAATGGTGTTTTTCATTTTGCTGCTGAATCACATGTTGATAACTCGATTAAAAACCCAGGTGTATTCGTGAAAACTAATATTAATGGTACATATGTATTGTTAGATGTTGCAAGAAACCATTGGATGAAAGCACCGAATAATTTTAAAAAGGAATTTGAAAGTGCTAGATTCCACCATATTTCAACAGATGAAGTGTATGGATCCTTGGAAAGTGAAGGTTATTTTACAGAAGATAGTCCATTTGCTCCTAATAGCCCTTATTCCGCTAGTAAAGCAGCTTCTGATATGTTAGTTAGAAGTTATTATCATACATTTGGAATGAATGCTGTGACAACAAATTGCTCAAATAACTTTGGACCGGGGCAACATAGTGAAAAATTAATCCCAACAATTATTCGTAAAGCGATAGCATTCGACCCTATTCCAATTTATGGTTCAGGCCAGAATATAAGAGATTGGCTATATGTAGAAGAGCATTGTCGAGCAATTGATTTAGTTTTCCACGAAAGTAACAAAGGGGAAACTTACTTAATTGGGGGACAAAATGAAAAAACAAATCTAGAAATTGTAAATGATATTTGTGGAATTTTAGATGAAAAACTCTCTCATAAATTAGAAAAAAGAAAAATGAAATCTTTTAAAGAATTGATTACTTTTGTAGAGGATCGTGCAGGACATGATTTTAGATATGCGGTAGACACAAGTAAGATTCAAAATGAACTAAAATTTGAATGTAAAACTAACATGAAACAGGTATTGAATAAACTAATAGATCAATATTTAATGGAGGGATCTTAAAATGAAGCGACAATATATTTATGGTGCAGGAGCCCTTGCTAGAGAAATTTATAGTACTATCTTATGTTTAAATAAAAGTCAAGCTGTTGCTAAATTTAATATTGAAGCTTTTGTTGTAGATCAAGCTTATTTTAATGAGCAAGATAATTTACTTATGGGCATTCCAGTTATTTCAGAGACTATCTTTTCAAATGAAGAATGGGGAAATTGTGAATTTGTAATTGGAATTGGAGAAAGTTTAGTAAGAGAAAAAATTTATAAAAAAATAGTATCAAAAGGTTCTACGTTAATGGAAACGATTATACATCCTAATGCACTAGTAATTCAAGGCAGTAGTACTGCAATAGGTTCATATATCGCACCAAATACAACAATTTCTATAGATACAATAATAGGTGAGAATGTGATAATAAATCAAAATTGTTCAATTGGCCATGACTGTAATATCCAAGATAATAGTGTGATTTCTCCAGGAGTGATTTTATCAGGACATGTCAGTATTGGACGTAGTAGTTTTGTAGGAAGTGGAGCAGTTATCTTACCAAAAGTTAATATTGGAGAATATTGTATTATAGGAGCAAATGTAACATTAAATAAAGATTTGTCAGCTAATAATAAATTATTACAGGTAACAAGGAATATAGCTGTACCGATAGAGTAAAGTCCTAATAATAATATAGAAAATTGGTGAATTTTAATGTCAAATATAGGTGACACTTTAGTAATAAAACAAATAATTGAAAATGATATGCCATTGTTTATATATGGTAGTGGTGAAGTGGCTAAATTTGTACACGAAAAGCTTAAAACAAACAATTTATGTGTGAAAGGTTATTTTGTGGATGATATTTTTTTAAACAGCTCTGATAAAAATAGTATTCTTCCATTAAGTTATATTAATGTTTATAAAGAAAAATTTAATATTGTCATGGGGCATATTGAAGGATATAAAATATCTAAAAGTGAAATTAGAAGAAGAATTAATAATATTAACTTAAATGATATTTATTATTTATCAGAAATTTATAATATGGAAGAATTATCATTAAAATTTATTGATATGAATAAAGGAAAATTTCAAAATATCAAAAATTTACTAGCAGATGAACAATCACGTAAGTCACTTACAGCTTATATAGATGCAAAAGTTTATAATAATTATAGCTGTTTAAAGGACATATATTGTGAAGAACACTATTTCCCAAAAGATATAATTTCATTGAATGAAAATGAAAGTCTCATCGATTGTGGTGCATACATAGGAGATACAATCAAAGATTTTATAGCTTTAAATAATAATAAATTCAAAAATATTATTGCAGTAGAAGCAGACCCGATTAATATGTCTATTTTAAAAGAGAACTATTTAGATGAACGTATAAGATTTTGTGAAGTGGCAGTGTTTAGTAAGAAAACTGATTTATTGTTCGATTCTTCAGAAAATATGTTATCCAAAATATCGGAAGGTAATGGTGTGCTTGTTAAGGCCGATAAATTAGATAATATTGTGAAAGAGGGTGAAGAAATTTCATTTATAAAGATGGATATTGAAGGAGCAGAAATGGCAGCATTAAAAGGAGCAGAAAAGATAATTAAAACTCAAAAACCGAAACTAGCAATTAGTGTCTATCATAAAAGAAATGATTTGATAGAAATATTTGAATATTTAAAAGGACTTGTTCCAGAATATAAATTCTATTTTAGAGTTCATAAGCCTATAGCAATTGATGCCGTTTTATACGCTGTAGCGGAATTTTGAAATTATTAATATAGTGGCTAGTGGCGAAATATTACCTATACAAACATAGAAAAGAGAGACTTTATAGCTTGAAATGTAAAAATCATTTTCAACATATATATACTATTTATAAACACATTTAAATATACCATCTACTTTTTTTCCTGGAAATAGTTTAGAAAAGAGGAATTGAATTTAATTAAAGAAAACCGAAAATTGATTTGTTTTCGTTCTTTCTTTTTTGAGGCAATCGACCTAAGCGTAGACAGTTTATCGAAGGATTCTTTTATTGTAGGTAGTGGTTTAGACCTTCCATGATGAAAGAGGGGGGAACTAATGAGGCAGTATATTAGTGAGTCTCTAAGTAATGTAAGCTACTTCCCTTATAATATAGTATGAAAAATTAAACTGGTAAGTACATACAAATAAGAATCTTATAAACAATTTATTAATGAAAATGATGATTTCTTTTTGGATCTTCGGTAAAAAGGAGATAAACAGTTCAAACATAAAACAAAGTGGAGGAAATCAATGGAGACCACTACCTTATAGGGAAATTCAACAAATTTAACTTAGCTAACTAAATCAACTAGTGTTGCTTTAGGAAAGAGCTTTTACTTAAAGGAGAATAGTATGAAAAATCAATATTGTCAGATATGCAAAGGAGACTTAGAATATTTTTTTACTAAAAGTTTCAATCTAGAAATATTAAATAAAGTGGACTATCTAAAATGCAATAATTGTGGTTTTGTTAAAGCTGATACAATTTGCAAATTGAATATAGAAAAATGGAATAGATTGAATAATGAATTTCATTCGAATTATCAATATTCTGAAATGAATATTGAAGATCTAAAATGGGTCACTAGGCTTGAAAAGCAATCAAAAATACTCAAAGAGTTTGCCGATTTGAAAATTATTAATTTAAACGAAAGTTTAGATTATGGATGTGGCGATGCAAAACTATCTAAATCATTAAAGAAAATTAGTGGCTATAATTTATTGAATTATGATAAATACATGACTGAAGAAACATATAACACTCAATTAAGAGAAAATTACTTTAACTTTTTAATCACAACTTCTGTTTTTGAACATATTGTAGATTTGAGAGATTTAGATAATATAGTTAGTTTGATAAATGAGAATGGGGTTATGGCTGTACACACATTAATTACTGAAAAAATTCCTAGAGATCCTAACTGGTTTTATTTATACCCAGTGCACGTATCTTTTTTTACAAATAAATCTATGGAAATATTGTTTAATAAATGGGGATTTAAATCAAGTTTATATCATCTTGAATCTCAATTATGGTTCTTTTTTAAAGAAAATAAAGAGTTTGATCAAAGATTTTTAAGTGAAAATAATTTATTTTATAAGGATGGCTTTATGGATTACTGGCATGTAAAGCCATATAGAAGAAATTAACTATATGTATTATATTATTGAGTTATAAGTACCTGAAAAGTATTTTTCCTCCAAAACAATATTTTAAGAAATTAACACCACTAGAAGAAATGATATGGATAAGAAAACATGAGAATTATATGCTATAGGAATTCTTATGTTTTTATGTTGCTGTAGATTTTTGAAGAGGTAAAATATACTAGTATATTAAGGAGGGAGATTAATGGAGGAGTATAGCCCACTTGTTAGTATTTGTTGCTTTACTTATAATCATGAAAAGTATATTAGAGATTGTATAGAGGGCGTTTTAAAACAAAAAGTTAATTTTGATTATGAAATAATCATTGGAGAAGATTGTAGTACAGATCTTACAAAAAAAATAATAGAGAGTTATGCTGCTTTAAACTCGAAAATTAAAATTGTTACTTCTAA
Source organism: Lysinibacillus agricola (assembly GCF_016638705.1). Classification (GTDB taxonomy): domain Bacteria; phylum Bacillota; class Bacilli; order Bacillales_A; family Planococcaceae; genus Lysinibacillus; species Lysinibacillus agricola. The sequence goes on from NZ_CP067341.1 coordinate 855,741, forward strand.
AAATAATGTTGGGATGATAAATAACTTTATTAGAACAATAAAAGCTGCTTCTGGAAAATATATTGCTTTTTGTGAAGGCGACGATTATTGGGTAGATGGTAATAAATTACAAAAACAATTTAATTTTATGGAAAAAAATACTAAATTTGTTCTTTGTGGACATGCGGTTAAAGTATTAGATAATCGTAATAATATGTTTTTAGAGAACTATCAGAAATTTAATTATTCAGGTGAAATTAGTATAAACGAAATAACAAAGGAGCCATTATTTCATGCAGCAAGCTGTTTTTTTAGAAGTAGTGTTTTCGAAAACGGAATTCCTGAATATATACTGGAGGCTCCTGTTTTAGACTACTATTTACAATTGATAGCGGCGGAAAAAGGGAAAATATATTATTTCAATGAACCTATGGCTACATATAGAAGATTTACAGAAGGATCATGGAGTGAAAAAACATCAAAAATAGAAAATCAATTAGATTTTTTAGAAAGACATATTATAACTTTAGAGAAATTTAGAAGCCAAACTAATGAAGAGTACAAAGAGCATTTGTTAAAAGTCATTGAGCAATATATAGAAGAAATTAAGCACATTAAAGAAAAACATCCCAAATTTTCTTGCCCAGAAAATTATTTGAGTTTACAGAATATAGATTCCCTCGAGGAATATGATTCTATTTATATTTTTGGAGCAGGAGGAAGAGGAGAAACTTTAAAAAAGATATTAGATATAAATAAAATAAAAATTAAAGGTTTCATTGATAACAATAAAGTAGGTTTAGAGCTGTATGAAGAAAAAATATTTAGTCTATCTATGATTGACAAAAGAAGTTTAATATTAATTGCATCTGATTGGTATAAAGATATTATACAACAGTTGAAAAAAGGAGATTTTTCAAATTTCTATGTATTTTGGTTATAAGAAGAAGTTTGGATTATTCAGATAGATGAGGGATATTATGAGTGATTATAAAATGTTAAATGTTGGGTGCGGATCGACGTATCATCAAGATTGGGTTAATGTTGATTTAGTATCTGAAAGTAAAGATGTAATTGAGATGGATATTCGAAAAGGATTGGATTTTCCAAATGAAAGTTTTGATGTTGTATATTGCTCACATATTTTGGAACATTTAAGACCTGAAAAGGGCGAGGAATTTATTAAAGAAATGATTCGTGTTCTAAAGCCAAATGGCATTATAAGAGTTGTTGTTCCTAATCTTGAAACAATAGTAAAAAATTATCTATATTATAAAAAAAGAGTAGAAGAAAATTACAATCCTTATGATGAAGCAAATTATGATTGGTCTATGTTAGAGTTGTTTGATCAAATTGTACGAGAAAATCCTGGTGGAAATATGGTTAAATATATGCTAAATGAAAAAATTATTAATAAGGATTTTATTTTTGAAAGATGGGGATGGCAAGCAGAACAAATTTATTCTTTATTTGAAAATGAATTGTTATTAGATTTCTGTAAAGACAAAAAAATTGTTATTTTTGGTGCAGGATCTTATGGAAAAAAAGTAAAGCAAGCATTAAAAAAAGCAGGTATGGAAATATTTGGATTTATTGATAATGATGTTCAAAAGCAAGGTACTTTTTTTGAAGACAAGATGATTTATAATTTAGATGAAGTAATTGCAGATGATATTCTTATAGTTGTAGCCTCTTCCTGGTGGAAATCAATAGAAGAGCAATTAATAAGTGAAGATATGGAAAATGGAATACACTATTTTATCGAAAATAGAGAAATTGAAGTAACTATAGAAGACAAGAAATTTACGGAGACCTACGAGTATATTGAAAAAAAACTAGGGTTAGAATATGCTGATATCTTTAAAAAATCCTTATTTAGAAATAGGGGAGAGGTACATTATTGGATGTATGACTCGTTTTCATTAAAGAGACTTTTAAAAAAATACGGAGTGAACTTTAGTAAAATTTGTAATTCTGATGAAAGCGAAATACCAAACTTTAATTTATTTAACTTGGACACAATAGAAGGCGTAACTAGAAAGCCGGATTCTCTATTTATCGAAGGAATAAAGTAATTTTTCCTTTTATGGAGGCTAATAAAATGCACACTGAACGTATAAATATAGTTATTACATGTGATGATGATTTTATTCAACATATGGGGGTCATGTTAATATCATTATTAAAAAATACAACTGAACCTCAGAATATAAATATTTTTTTTCTAGATCACGGTATTAAACAACAAAGTAAAGATTCAATGAATAGGATATGTAGCGACTATAAAGCAACAATACATTTTTTAGAAATAGATGGGAAATTGTTTGAAGATTTTTATATAAGCCATCATATAAATCAAGTAACTTATTATAGAATAATAGCTCCTTTGGTGGTTCCTAGAAATATAAAGAGAGTAATTTATATAGATGGGGATGTAATAGTTGAAGGTGATATTAAAGAGTTATTTAGAATAGATTTAAATAATAAAGTTCTTGGAGCGATACCTGATCCTTATGGGATAGAGAGAATTCAGGAGTTGAACATTCCGAACTCGAAGTACTTTAATGCAGGTATTTTATTAATAGATGTAGAGAAATGGAATTCAAAAAACTTAACAAAAAAATTATTGGATTATATTCAAAATAACAATAAATTAAAATATTGGGACCAAGATGCTTTGAATGCAAATTTATATGATTTATGGGAAGAGTTATCACCGGAGTGGAATTACCAAACGGCAATAGCTTTGAATAAAGAATATAGTGAATTGAGTCCTAAAATTATACATTACACTGAACCTCAGAAACCGTGGCAAATTTATTGTAGACATCCTTATAGCGATAGATATTATAAGTATATTGAATTTAGTGAATGGAAACAATATAATCCTATTCCAAATAAAATACAGCAACTTTTAAAAGAAAAAAAGTATAAATATTTTATTTTTGGAACTGGAGAACTGGCTAAATCGTTTTATACTAAAGTGTCTGATGATAAAATTATTCAAGGATTTATTGATAATGATTCAAAAAAGTGGGGAAGTCTTTTTGAAAATAAACATATTAATTCCCCAAACGTTATTAATGAATTTGAAAATATAAGAATATTAGTATGTAGCTCTTATTTTGAAGAAATAAAAAAGCAACTTGAAAGTGATTATTATAAAATAGAGAATATAGATTTTTTTAAAATTAATATTGATTCGAATCAATTTCCATAAATCACATTTTCCAAGAGCTTAGACCGCTCTATTAAGAAAATTTTATTGTTTTTAGAACCCTTGATACGATGGATTAGAATTATGAAATTAACTTATACTAAAGAGATTTTGTATAAGTTTAAAAATATAGGTGACATTTTATGAAAAATGATAAGCAAATTATATTGTTTGGGACAGGGAGTTCTGCTCAGGCAACTGAAGCTTTACTTAATCGTGTAAACTTAAAGGTAGATGGCTATACCGACAATAATCAACAATTATGGGGACAGTATAAAAATGGAAAACCTATCTTTTCCCCTTCTAATTTAAATATTCACCATCATATTATAATAATTGCAAGTATGTATAAAAAAGAAATTGCAGAACAGTTAGATATGCTAGGTTTTATTGAACATCAATCATATTTATACCCAGAAAATTTTATGTTTATTAATAATAAGTATATTTATGTGAAGAAAGAACCAATCTTCCCAAAGCCTACAAATATTTTAGAAAATATAGATACGCAAGCTATAACTATTTATGATAATCAAGGAATGTTACAATACTCCAAACCTATAATACTGGACTCTAAAAGATATCCAAATTTTATTTTTCCTCAGCAAGACCATCCTAGCGGTGAGGTTTCTATTCAGGTACTTAAAGATGCCTATACTCTAGGCTATAGTGGCATGATATTTGATAACCAAGTTCAAATGGTTAAGTCATTATCTACTCTTAGCATGGTAAATATGGGTATTTGGGATGGGAGAAGATGGGATGAGTCGTTTTTTGAAAATTTAGTACCAACCCCTTTTTTAAAGAAATTAAATGGGATTAACGCTGTAACTAGTACAAGATGGAGTGGTGTTAATTACTATCATTGGATGTTTGAAGAACTGCCTCGCTTTTACATATTAAAAAAGTCTGGAATTAAGATAAATAAATTTATAAGTAATTTTTAGGGATATGACTTTCAGAAATGTTCGTTGGAGGCTATTGATATTAATCAAGATAATATAATTTCATCTAGTGATTCATATGGATTTCAAACTGAAACTCTAGTTGTACCATACTCCCCTTATTATGATTCAGGCTATGTAAGTACATGGGTATGTGATTTTTTGAGAAAAACTTTTTTAAATAAAGTCACTATGAAAGAGAATGAGTATAAGAGAATTTATATTACGAGAGGATCAGCTAGATATAGAAAAATCCATAATGAAGAAGCACTAATAGAGCTATTAAAAGCATATGATTTTAAAATCTTGGATATGGGACAATTTAATATTTATGAACAAGCCAATATATTTAATTCTGCTGATGTAATAATTGGAATTCATGGTGCGGCATTATCTAATGTTGTATTTTGTAAACCCAAAACAAAATTAGTTGAAATTTTTAATCCTTTATACATGCCTACAATGTATTGGGGTATAGCTAGTCAAGTAGGCGTAGAATATTATTGTTCAATTGGAAATAGTCTTGATACACATTTTAATGAAACAGAAATTGAAATTTTACTTTCGAAAGATATAGAAGTAGATTTAAAGCAAATTCAAAAATTTTTAACTGAATACTTATAGGGGAATGAATAAAAATGTTTGACACAATAATTATCGGCGCAGGATACGCAGGTTTAGTTTTAGCCGAACGCCTCACCTCTCAACGAAATCAAAAAGTGCTTGTAATTGAAGAACGTCAACATATTGGTGGTAATGCTTATGATCATTTTGATGAGCATGGTGTTTTGATTCATAAATATGGTCCACATATTTTCCATACACGCTCAAAAGAGATATGGGATTATTTATCACAGTTTACAGAATGGCATTATTATGAGCATCGTGTGCTCGCAAAAGTGGATGGCAATGAGGTACCAATTCCCTTTAATTTAAATACGATTGCGGAAGTGTTTTCACAGGACTTAGCTGAGCGATTACAGCGAAAGTTAGTTGATTTGCTTGGTTATAATGTGAAAGTCCCTATTTTAAAACTTCGAGAGCAAAATGACGAGGACCTAAAATTTTTAGCAGACTATGTATACGAAAAAGTATTTTTGCAGTATACATTGAAACAGTGGGGCATTGGTCCAGAGGAATTGGATCCGACGGTGACTGGTCGAGTTCCTGTTTACATTTCAAGGGATGATCGTTATTTCCAAGATCCATATCAAGGTTTACCTAAGTATGGCTATACAGAAATGTTTAAAAAGATGGTTGATCATCCTAATATACATCTCATGCTGAATACAAAATATCAAGATGTGATGACAATTTCAAAGGATGGACATACTTTGTTTGGACAGCCTTTCGAAGGACAAATTATTTATACAGGTAAGATTGATGAGTTATTTGACTTTAAATATGGGGAGCTTCCATATCGTTCATTGCGGTTTGAGTATGATACATATGATGTAGAGTATAAACAAACCGTTGGGCAATTGAATTCGCCCAATAGTTATGATTTTACACGAACTACAGAATTTAAACATTTAACAGGTCAGCAGCATCCAAAGACTACTTTAGCACGTGAATATCCACAAGCCTATGTACGTGGTGAAAATACCCCTTATTATCCGATTATCGCTAAAGAAAACCAGCAACAATATAAACGTTATAAACAATTAGCAGATGAACTAACAGATGTACATTTAGTGGGACGTTTAGCAGAGTATAAGTATTATGATATGGATGCTGTAATCGCAGCAGCTTTGAAAACTTATAAAAAATTAATAGAAAATTAGTATCTAAGGGGTTATGTTGAGAAAGGAAATCTTAACATAACCTTTTATGATAGTATATATAATAGATATATTAAGTATATAGAATGGAGGAAAACTCATGAATATTTCTGTAGTGATTCCGTTATATAATGCAGAAAAATACATAGTAGAAACATTAGATAGTTTAATGAATCAAACATATCCAATAGATGAGATTTTAGTTGTAGATGATTGTGGTCCTGATCGTTCTGCTGAAGTCGTAAAAGAGTACAGTAAGCGACATCCAATCGTTCGTTTAATTCAGCAGCCACATAATCAAGGCGGATCAGCAGCACGCAATAGAGGACTTAAAGAGGCACGTAATAAGTGGGTATTGATGATGGATGCGGATGATACGATTCATCCCGATTTATTAAGAAATCAATTTGAGCTGCTCGGACAATATTCAGAGGCTAAACCTGCTCCTGTTTGTGTACATCCTGCTTATGTTCAAACAGATGCGGAAGGTAACATTTTAGCAAACAGTGAATACAGAGGACAGCAGCTATCATACAATGAAACTTTTGGTTCTTTATTAGTAAGGAATTATATTATTACTCCTTCAGGTTTATTACTGGATAGAGATGCAGCACTTGAAATTGGAGGCTATAAAACGAACTTTTTCGTTTCGGAGGATGCTGAGTTTATTTTACGTTTATCGCGCAAAGGAACTTTTGTTTATTTAGATAAGCCGTATGTCTATTTCCGCCGTCATCCAATGAGTATTACTTCGGATTTAAAAAAGGCTTCCAATGCAGGAAAAGCTATTTTAGAGGTTTATTCAATTGACGAAATAAAGGAGGCAATTTTTAGTCGAAGTTTTGTTGAACAAAAAAATTTGCTGGATTTTATAACGTTGTTGTATCAATATCAACTATTTGATAAAGGTTTTCGTTATTTAGCCGATATTAAAGGTGATGAGTACCAACAAAGTAAGCTGTTCTATCAAGCACTTTATTATATAGAAAATAATCAAGAAATAGAAGCTTCGCGTCATCTAGATCAGTTATTAAGTATAAATGATGGTCATGGTGCAGCATTAAATAATCGTGCTGTCATTTACGCAAAGGATAATGATAGTAAAATGGCGTGTGAACTTTTGGAAAGTGCAATATTATTATTCCCAGGCTATATGGACGCGACAGATAATTTACAAGCTGTAAAAGAAGGTACGCAAGAGTACCGTTTCACTAAGCGCGAATTGCGTAAAAATTTATTAAGATATTCCTAGAGTAGGTGATAGTATGTCTTTTAAGAAAATTATTCTCATTACTGGTGCAACACGTGGCATTGGCTATGAAACAGCTGTAAAAGCAGCGAAAAAAAGCTGGACGTTAATTTTAAATGGTCGAGATGAAAAGCGCCTGCAAGAGATTAAGGAAGAATTGGAATCGCTATACGATACAACTGTACATATTCTAAGCTATGATGTTTGCGATATAGATGCTATAAAAAAAGCATTTATGTGGATTAAAAAAAATGTTGGGCAACTAGACGCTGTAGTTAATAATGCTGGCATTTTGGATGATGCATTGCTTGGAATGGTCAATGAAAAACAGGTGTCAAATACTTTAGCTGTTAATACTGAAGCAGTTATTTACCATATGCAATATGCGTCTCGCCTAATGATGAAACAAAAATCTGGTTCTATTGTTAATGTGAGCTCGATTATTGGTCGAGTTGGTAATGCTGGGCAAACAGTATATGGTGCAAGCAAAGCAGCGGTAATTGGTGCGACGTATTCTGCTGCGAAAGAGCTAGCACCTTATAATATCCGTGTAAATGCAGTAGCACCTGGGTTTATTGAGACAGATATGACGAAGCAATTGTCACAAGAGAAATATGAGCAGCGTTTATCAGAAATTAAAATGGGTCGTATTGGTACCGCTGAAGAAGTAGCTAATGTCATTTTATTTTTAGCTTCAGATTATTCTTCTTATGTAACAGGACAAGTTATAGGTGTAGATGGAGGCATGGTGATTTAAGCCATGCCTTTTATATAGGAGTTGGGATAATTGATTTCATTTCGTAAACTAGAGGAACGAGATTTAGAGCTTGTGCTAGAATGGCGTACAAGTGAGCATGTGACACAATATATGTATACGGATATAGAAAAGGATTTAGTAAACCAATATAAATGGTTTGAGAAAAATTTCAATGATGATACACAATATTACTGGATAATCGAAGTTAAAAATACGCCAATTGGTTTAATTTCACTAAATCAGTTGGATCGAACGAATAAAAAATCATCATTTGCTTATTACATTGGCGATTTAAATTATTCGATTATCGCGGGTCGTATTCACCCTTACCTTTATAATTTTGCCTTTTATGAACTTGGTTTAAATAAGGTATATGCAGAAGTCATGCGCGGAAATGATGGAATGATGAAAATGCATAAGCATTATGGCTTTACACATGTTGCAACATTTAAAGATCATATTTATAAATACGACCAATTTCACGATGTAGAGTATTTTGAACTTTTAGCTTCTGATTGGACAGAGTGTACAAAGTTTCATAAATTTAAATTAACATTTGTATTATAATTAAGTAGAAATAGCCGAAATAATATATATACAATTTGAAGTAGGTAGGGATAATTTATGACGAATGAAGAGAAATTACGTGGAATTTTTGCAGAAGCACTTGGGATTAATATTAATCAAGTTACAGAGAACCTAGCTTATAATACAATTCCAGAATGGGATTCAATTGCTCATATGGCATTAATTGCAGAAATTGATGATCAATTTGATACAATGTTAGACACAGATGATGTATTAGATATGAGTACTTTTGCAAAGGCAAAGGAAATATTAATTAAATATGATGTAGAGTTTTGATTGAGGAGGGTGTGGTAGAGACTATCACGCCTTTTTCAATGGAAGGAGAGATTGAATGAGTTTTTTTAAACTGAACAACGATAAAGTTGCAGTCATTACACATGAACGTACATATACTTACAATGAAATTTCTAGAGTGGAATTTAAAAGTACACAAAAAGAATTAGTGTTAATTTTATGTAAAAATACTATTGATATATTATCAACATATGTATCAGCTATGAATAGCCAGCATGCCGTGATGCTACTTTCGGCAGATATTAATCGTGAACTTTTAGAAGATATTATAATCCAATATAGACCAAAATGGATTGTAGGTTTAGAGAGTTATGATGGATATGAGAAAAGTAGAGAGTATTTAGTAAGAATCCAAAATAGTAAAGCGAATATACATCCCGACCTCGCGATTTTATTGAGTACTTCCGGAACAACTGGTAGTCAAAAGTTTGTTCGATTATCCTATGAAAATATTCGCTCAAATGCGGAATCAATTATTAACTATCTTGAGATAGATGAAAATGAACGTGCCATTATGAATTTACCACTTTCTTATTCCTATGGGATGTCCATTGTAAATAGTCATCTTTTTGCAGGTACTTCTATATTATTAACAGATGAAAGTGTCATGGAAAAATCCTTTTGGAGTTTTGTGAAGGATCAGAAGGCGACATCTATATCAGGGGTACCTTTTACGTATCAAATGTTGCAACGTATAGGTTTTACCAAAATGGAGTTACCGACATTAAAAACTTTGACACAAGCTGGAGGGCGACTAAATGAAAAGCTTGTGAAGTTTTTTGCAGAGTATGCAAAGGAAAAAGATAAACGCTTTTACGTAATGTATGGACAGACTGAAGCATCACCACGTATCAGCTATATTCCCTTTGGAAAAGTGTTGGAAAAAGCCGGTACGATTGGCGTGCCGATTCCTGATGGCCATTTGGAAATTGATAAAGCAACGGGAGAGCTTATTTATAAAGGTGCAAATGTCATGATGGGCTATGCTGAATGTCTAGAAGATTTAGCAAAAGCGGATGAGCTTGGTGGCGTTCTTCATACTGGTGACACTGCAACTGTTGATGCAGAAGGATACTTTACGATAACAGGGCGAATGAAGCGCTTTATTAAGCTTTTTGGTTTGCGTATAAACCTAGATGAGGTTGAGAAAAAACTCGAGTCCGCCTTCCATACACCTATAGCTTGTACTGGTTCTGACGATAAATTAATTATAGCCATTGAGCAAGAAGTATTTGTTGAACCTATAAAAAAAGCCGTAGAAGATTTGTACAAACTTCATAAAACAGCTTATAGGATAAAAGTGATGGAAATACCACGCTTGGCAAATGGGAAAACAGATTATATGAAATTAAAGGAGAGCTGTTTATGATTGCCCCTTATCATTTGGAACGAGAGCAAAAATCAGCACAGCTATTAGATAAACTTAATGATTTAACAAAATGGCATATTGAAAAATGTTCAGATTATAAAGCGATGCTTGAAAAAAGTGGTTCTGTAGAGCAAGCAAACTCATTAGAAGAAGTACCCTACCTACCTGTACAACTATTCAAGCTATTAGATTTAAAATCGATTTCACAAGAAGATGTAGTAAAAGTACTTACATCAAGTGGTACGACAGGGCAGCAAGTGTCAAAAATCTATCTAGATAAGGAAACATCTGTTTCGCAAACAAAAACATTAGTGGAAGTGATGAAGCCACTACTTGGCAGTAAACGCTTACCGATGATTATTTTAGATACGAAGTCCGTTTTAAAAGACAGAAAATCCTTTAGTGCACGTGGTGCTGGAATCTTAGGTTTTTCCAATTTTGGTCGTAAACATTTTTATGCTTTAAATGATGATATGAGTTTGGATGTCGAAGGTCTACAGGCATATCTAAAAGAATTTGCAGGACAGAAAATTTTACTGTTCGGCTTTACTTTTATGATTTGGCAGTATGTCTATAAGGAAGCTGTATCTCATGGCTTGGGGATTGATTTTGGCGATAGTATTTTAATTCATGGTGGTGGCTGGAAGAAGCTTAAGGATGAAGCGGTCGATTCATTAACATTTAATCGACTGCTACATGAGCAGTTGGGAATTCGTGAGGTACATAATTATTACGGCATGGTCGAACAGGTCGGTTCAATTTTTGTTGAGTGTAGTATGGGACATCTCCATACACCTAGCTACGCTGATGTCATTATTCGCAATCCGATTACATTTGAGCCAGTTGCTTATGGAGAGCAGGGGCTAATTCAAGTACTAAGCGAACTCCCAAAAAGCTACCCAGGGCATTCGTTACTGACAGAGGATCTAGGTACCATTCATGGGGAAGATAATTGTCCATGTGGTTGGAAAGGGAAATACTTCTCCGTAGCAGGTAGAATTCCAAAAGCCGAGCTCCGAGGTTGTAGTGATACGTTTCAAGGAGGTACAAAATGATGAAGTTATTTTGGCCAAAAAATATAGAGATTGAAGTTGCAATTGAGCAACTATCTTCGAATCAACCGAATCAACCATTCGATCAAGAAGTTGAGGCATTCACACAATCACTTTCCAAGCGTTTTCTTCGAATGAGAGAATTACCTGAAGTGGTAGCTTTAGGTTATTGGCTACGAAAGGCAAATATAAAAGAAATGCAAACGGCTTTTGAACAAGGTACAGTTCAAAAAATTATACGATCACGTGGGACAGTCTTTCATATTGCACCATCAAATGTTGATACGATTTTTGTCTATTCTTGGATGTTATCGTTACTAGCAGGTAATCGAAATGTCATACGAATTTCAAGCAAGGAACAAAATGGATTAAACGTGCTTCTACAAATTATTATAGAGGAATTAGCACGTACCGAATTTCAAAAAATCGCTAAACAGACGATAATATGTACGTATGGTCACGAGGAAAATACAACAGCTGTCTTAAGTGCTGCTTGTCAAACACGTGTGATTTGGGGCGGGGATGAAACGATTAGTTCTATTCGAGAAATACCACTAGCTCCTTTAGCGAATGAACTTGCTTTCCCAGATCGTTTCTCGTTGGCAGTATTAAATAGCGATGTACTCTCTAAACTAGATGAAGTACAACTAGACAGTCTATTAGAGCAATTTTATAACGATGTTTTTTGGTTCGATCAAATGGCGTGCTCTTCCCCTAGATTAATAGCTTGGTGTGGAGATAATCAGCAGGCAGTTAATCGTTTTTGGAAAGCCTTTGCACAAAAGATTCAGCAAAAACAGTATGAATTAATGGCTGCTACACAAGTGTTAAAATATACAACAACCTTAATGCTTGCGACAGAAAGTAATGTAGAAAATTTGAAAAATGGGACTTATTTTTCACGAGTGACACTATCGAATGTTCCAGTAGACGTTCGTGAACGCCACTGTGGTGGTGGTTTATTCTATGAATACAATGTCGATAAACTTGAAGAATTAGCAGATGTACTAATAGATAAAGATCAAACAATTGCCTATTTTGGATTTAAACGCGAGGAACTTGAGAGTTTAGTAGAAGCTATTTCAACTCGAGGTATTGATCGTATAGTCCCTATCGGTAAAGCACTTGATTTTAATGGAGTATGGGACGGACAAAGTTTTTTAACATCGTTTACAAGAGAAGTAGTAATTATATAAATTGAGGTGTTTCAAGGTGAATACAATTGTAATCATCCAAGCAAGAATGGGATCATCCCGTCTACCTGGTAAAATTTTAAAACAGCTTGGCGATGTGGATGTACTTACATATAATATAGAACGATGTCGAGCAATTCAAGGAGTTAGTGAAGTGATTGTTGCGACAAGTAATTTACCACAGGATGATGCTATTGCAAAATGGTGTGAAATGCATCATGTAGCATATTTCCGTGGTTCTGAAGATGATGTGCTAGATCGCTATGTACAATGCGCTAAAATGTATAAACCTGATTATGTAATGCGAGTTACATCAGATTGTCCCTTTGTCGATTACGAAATGGCAAGTGAGATTGTTTCACTAATGGAAAAAGAGCAGAAAGATATTGTATTAATGAATGGAGAGCTTCCACGTGGTTTAGCGGTTGAACTCATTTCCTATGAGGCGTTATTACGTATATACGAAATTGGAACTGAATCACGTCATCGTGAGCATGTCACTTATTACGCTTATGAATTTCCTGAAGAATTTAATGCGGTTACATATAAGGTACCTAAAAATCGAATAGCGCCTGAGCTACGTATCACGTTAGATACTGCAGAAGACTATGAGTTGATTTCGGCGGTTGCCAAGCATTTTAATGACCCGCTAGTTTCAAGTTCAGAGGTTATTCGCTATTTACGAGAAACGCCTAATGTCGCTAAATTAAATGCACATATTGAACAAAAGCCGGTGATTTAATGAAAAAAATAATTATCCGTACGGATGCTTCAGTAGACATTGGAAGCGGTCATGTTATGCGCTGTTTAACAATTGCTCATAATTTAAAGCTGGAAGGTTGTAATGTTCAATTTTGGATGGAGCCACATGCTGGCAATTTAATAGATTATGTTGCACAACAAGGCTATGAAACTATTGCAAAGGCAGAACAAGCTGATCTTTATATAATTGATCATTATGGGCTTGATATGGAATGGGAACAAAATATTCGTCCTTATACAAAAAAGCTAATGGTGATTGATGATTTGGCAAGAGCACATGATTGTGACCTTGTACTCGATCAAAATGTTGTACCGAACTTTGAGGTTCGTTATGATGAGCTTGTACCAAAGCATTGTATTAAACTATTAGGCCCAAAGTACTTAATTATGCGTGAAGAGTTTATTGATGCCCGTCAGCAAATTAGACAGCGCTATCAAGATATTCAACGACTTCTTGTATTTATGGGGGGAACTGATCCAACCAATGAAACGATGAAAATATTGACTTCACTTGAAGAATTGACATTTGCTCATGTAGATGTAGTTGTTGGCAATGGGAATGTGCATAAAGAGAATATTGAACAAATTTGTCATGAACGTAATTATCACTATCATTGTCAAATTTCGTATATGGCACAGCTTATGCAGCAAGCGGATTTTTCTATGGGTGCAGGTGGAAGTTCAATGTGGGAGCGTTGCTATGTTGGACTCCCATCTTCAAGTACTATAGTTGCTGACAATCAGCTCATTACAACTAACTATGCAGATCAGCTTGGAGCAGTCATTAATTTAGGATGGCATGAAGATGTCACAGTAGATACCTATAAACATTTGCTAAATGGATTAGGAGATATAGATGTGGAGAGACTTGAAAGAATCGGTTTGCAATTGACAGTCACATCACAACCAAATGCCTGGTTATCACAAATAATGGAGTTGTTAGCATGATTAAAATTGGACACAAAGAAATTGGCAAGCATGCAAAGCCTTTTATTATTGCAGAAATGTCTGGAAATCATAATCAATCATTAGAAAGAGCTTTGCATTTAGTAGATTTAGCAGCTGAAGCTGGTGTGGATGCGTTAAAGTTACAAACGTATACACCGGACACAATTACATTAGATGTACATACAGGTGAGTTTTTTATCCAAGATGATGCCAATCTCTGGAAAGGGAATTCCCTATATAATTTGTATAAAGAGGCCTATACTCCTTGGGAATGGCATGAGGCGATTTTTAATCGTGCAAAAGAACATGGCTTACTAGCTTTCAGTTCACCTTTTGACGAAACAGCTGTCGATTTTTTAGAAACTTTGAATGTACCTGCTTACAAAATTGCATCTTTTGAAAATGTAGATATTCCATTAATTCGAAAAGTTGCTCGTACAGGTAAGCCTATTATTATTTCGACTGGCATGGCAACAGCATCAGAACTAGACGAGGCAGTTCGAGCTGCAAGAGCTGAAGGAAATCATCAAATTATTTTATTAAAATGTACAAGTACATATCCAGCAACGCCTGCAAACTCTAATTTAGCCACTATACCTCATATGCGAGAGTTGTTTGGTACTGAAATTGGTTTATCAGATCATACGATGGGTGTTGGTGTATCAGTTGCTGCCGTAACACTTGGAGCAACTGTTATAGAGAAGCATTTTACTACCTCTCGTGCTGATGGAGGAGTTGATTCTGCCTTCTCTATGGAGCCACATGAGTTAAAAATGCTAGTAGAGGAAACGGAAAGAGCATGGCAAAGCTTAGGACAAATTCAATATGGTCCAACGGAAGCTGAAAAAGATTCGACTAAATTCCGTCGATCGTTATATATAGGAAAAGACTTAAAAGCAGGTGACGTTTTAACAGGAGAAAATCTTCGAAATGTTCGACCTGGCTTAGGTTTACCGACAAAATACTATGATTTAGTGCTTGGAAAAACTGTTAAGCAAGATGTGAAAAAAGGAACACCTTTAAGTTGGGAGTTACTACTATGAAAAAGCGTAATCAATTCCTTTCCTACGGTTGCCAATCTATAGATGAAGACGATATAGAAGTAGTTGTAGAAACATTACGTTCCCCTTTTTTAACACAAGGGCCAAAAATTAAACAGTTTGAGCAGGCAATTGCAGATTATGTTGGCGCTCAATATGCAGTTGCTTTTTGCAACGGAACTGCTGCCCTTCATGCAGCCTGCTACGCAGCAGGAATTGGCGAAGGAGATGAAGTCATAACATCTCCTATTACTTTTGCAGCAAGTGCTAACTGTGTTAGATATGTGGGAGGAACAGTTGTTTTTGCAGATATTGATGCAAATACATACAATATTGACCCAGCAGAGATTAGAAAGAAGGTAACGCCGAATACGAAGGCAATTATCCCAGTTGATTTCACAGGTCAACCTGCAGATATGGATACAATTATGGAGATTGCACGTGAAAATAACTTAGTTGTTATTGAAGACGGTGCCCATTCGTTTGGTGCTGAATATAAAGGGAAAAAAGTTGGTACACAAGCAGATATGACCATGTTCAGCTTTCATCCGGTCAAACCAATTACCACGGCTGAAGGTGGTATCATCGTAACGAATAATGAAGAGTATTATCAAAAATTACAATTATTCCGAAGTCATGGTATCGAGCAAACTGAGTATTCGGCTGATCAAGGTGGCTGGTATTATGAAATGACGGATCTTGGTTATAATTATCGAATGACTGATTTACAAGCAGCACTTGGCTTATCTCAAATGGCAAAAATTGATACGTTTATCCAACAACGTCGTGAAATTGCAGCATTTTATACGGAGGCATTTCAAGATATAGAAGGAATTATCGTTCCACAGCAGCTAGAGGGAACTAATTCCGGCTGGCATTTGTATATGCTTCAGCTTGAGGGAATATCTCGTAAGTTTGTGTTTGAACAAATGAGATCTTTGAATATAGGAGTTCATGTACATTATATTCCGGTCTATTGGCACCCATATTATAAGGAACAGGGTTATGAACGTGGAATATGTCCAATTGCAGAAATGTGGTATGAAAAAGCTTTGACATTACCAATTCATCTAAATATGACTGTAGAAGATTTATCAATAATCGTGTCGAATATTAAAGAATTATTAAAACAACCGAAATAAGTAGTATAACAAACAGCTTACTTTTAAAAGAGTAAGCTGTTTTAACAGGAGTTGACGATATGATTAATTTTCAGCCACTAACTGATCTTCCTACAATGAAAATTTCGGAAAATCCAAGCATGCAGCATTATAATCCCGTTACTATGCAAGAGCTTTTTTCGATTCAAAATGTTGCAAATCAGATAAATTCAAAAGCAAAAATTTTTCTAGTTATTGGTGTTGGTGGTTCTTTTCTTGGTGCACGTGCGGTGATTGATGCTTTAACTCCTTATTTCCATACTAATAATGGTGTCGAAATTTTATATGCTGGAAATAATATGAGTGGTGCCTATTTAAAGCAGCTATTGTCTTATTTAGATACGAAGGATGTTTATGTCAATGTTATTTCAAAGTCTGGTTCAACAATGGAGCCAGCCCTTGCCTTTCGAGTTGTGAAAAAATATATGGAGCAACGATATGGTAAAGAAACACGTAAAAGAATAATTGTTACAACTGATTCGGAAAAAGGAATTTTAAAGCAAATTGCCATTAAAGAAGGATATCGCCAATTTACTGTTCCGTCTGATGTTGGAGGACGTTATTCTGTATTTACGCCAGTAGGTTTATTACCAATTGCAGTTGCAGGTATTGATATAGAAGCTTTTGTTCGTGGGGGAAGACAAGCGGAATTAGATTTTTCTAGTGAATCGAATAGTGCAGTCGATTATGCTTGTAATCGTTATGCATTATATAAACAAGGTTATTCAGTTGAACTGCTTGCCTCGTTTGAGCCAAGACTTAATAAATTGCATGAATGGTGGAAACAGCTATTTGGAGAAAGTGAAGGGAAAGAACATAAAGGGCTATATCCTTCAACCGTGAACTATTCGACAGATTTACACGCTATTGGACAGTTTATTCAAGATGGTAGTCGTATTATGTTTGAAACACTTATTCACTTTGATAATATCGAAGAAGATATTGAAATCCCTTTTTCTCCTGAAAATATAGATGGTCTGAATTATTTAGCTGGTCGATCAATGAATGAGGTAAATGCAACATCAAAAGATGGGGTAGCACTCGCACATGAAGAAGGTGGCGTACCTGTTATTCGTATAGAATTGCCAAAATTAGATGCATATCATGTTGGATATTTGATGATGTTCTTTATGAAAGCGTGTGTTATCAGTGCCAACTTACTAGAGGTAAATCCATTTGATCAGCCCGGTGTAGAAGCATATAAAAATAAAATGTTAGAGTTGTTAAAGGAAGATGTGGTGAAGGTTCGTGCATAAAGAATTGTATGAGTTGTGGCGACAAAAAGCGAATAGTATGTATCAAGATGAACTGCTGGAAATTGCTGATAATAAACAAGCGATAGAAGATCATTTCTATCAATTAGTTCCTTTCGGTACAGGTGGGATGAGGGGAAAGCTAGGAGCTGGCACCAATCGTATCAATATTCATACCATACGTTTAGTTGCTGAAGGATTAGCTCGTCAAATTGAATGTCAGGGAGAAACGGCGAAAATAAGTGGTGTCGTTATTGCGTATGATACACGTCATTTTTCTAAAGAATTTGCATATGAAACAGCAGGAGTTTTGGCTGCGCATGGTATACAAAGTTATGTATTCAGTGAAAGTAGACCAACCCCTGAGCTTAGTTTTGCAGTCCGTTATTTAGCAGCTTATGCCGGGGTAGTTATTACAGCAAGTCATAATCCTAAAGAATACAATGGTTTTAAAGTGTATGGGCAGGACGGAGCGCAATTAACACCTCAATTTGCCGATGAAGTCTTTGAACACATGAAAAGAGTAGAAGATATTTTTAAAATCCATTCCCTCACAAAAGATGAATTATTTACATCGGGTTATTGCATTGAGATGCTAGAAAAATTGGATGATGCGTATAATGCTGCCCTAAAAACACTTGTTCAAGCTAATGGTAAAAAGGATGTAAACATAGTCTATACTCCTTTGCATGGTGCAGGTCTTGTGCCGACAAAGCGTGCTTTAAAAGAGGCAGGCTTTACAAATGTACATATTGTTAACGAACAAGCTATTCAAGATGGCGATTTTCCAACAGTGCTGTATCCCAATCCTGAAGAAACTCTTGCCTTTCAAATGGGGATTGCTTTAGGGAAGGAAGTTGAAGCTGAATTAATACTAGCTACAGATCCAGATGCTGATCGTCTTGGTGTAGCGATACTTAATGAAGACCAGTATCAACTTTTGACAGGGAACCAACTTGGAGCTTTATTGTTAAACTATATACTTTCTACAAAGCAACTAGTAGGAAATTTACCTTCGAATGGGGCAGTGTTAAAAACTATTGTAACCTCAGAGTTAGGGACAGCAATTGCAGATAGTTTCAACATACAAACAATAAATACACTTACAGGTTTTAAATATATTGCTGAGAAAATCGCAGAATTTGAAACAACTAGTGAGCATTCATTTTTATTTGGCTATGAAGAAAGCTACGGGTATCTAGCAGGAAGTTTTGTAAGAGATAAAGATGCAGTACAAATTGCGCTCTTAACTGTAGAAATGGCTTCTTATTATAAAGAGCAAAATCTATCACTTTTAGATGTGCTGAACTCCCTTTACCAGCAACATGGATACTATCAAGAAAAATTGTTGTCATTTACATATGAGGGGATAGAGGGGCAGAAGCGAATAACCAATATTATGGAGCACTTTAGAAAAAACAAATCTATCGAAATGGCTGGAATCAAAGTTATAGCAACAGAAGATTACAAAGCAGGATTTACATATCTTGCAAACGGTGAGAAACAAGCGTTATCTTTATCGAAAACAGATGTTCTCAAATATAGATTAAAAGATGGTTCATGGATTTGTATTCGACCTTCGGGAACAGAACCGAAATGTAAGATTTACATTGGAGTACGAAAGGATAGCGAAACAGAAGCATTTGAAGCCATGATTAATATAGAAGAGTATATGCAAAAAATGATTAATTAAAAATTAAAAAACCTCGAATTCTGCATATTGTCTGATTTCGAGGTTTTTTAACTATAGCTTGTCTAAAAATGAAATGAAGACTTAACAAGATACTAAGCATTTGTTTACCAAAAAACGTGAAACTATACAAAATCCTTCCGATAATAATGGTAAGCAATTGAAAAGTTTAGGAGGTTGAGTTAAATGCGTATTGCATCGCAAGGGCAGTCAAATGATACGGTTTCTGCACCAACTAATACAAAAGCAATGAATGTGCAAGAAAATATGACGCCTAATGTTTCAACAGTAACCATCTCTCAACCGGTAGTAGAAAATACATCTACTGTTGGAGAAGAGCAGGAAATTTCAAAGGACAAATTACAACAAGCTATAGATGTTGTAAATGAATTTCTAGAAATAAATCATAGTTCTTCAAAATTTGTCTATCATGAAGGTTTAGATCGCTATTATGTAACAATAGTTAATCGTGATACAGATGAAGTAGTTAAAGAGATTCCACCCAAAAAAATATTAGATGCTTTCTATGAAATGCAAAAGATGGTGGGAATGATTGTAGACGAGAAAATTTAAACGAAAATTAGGAGGAAATAAACATGGTAATGAGAATGGGTGGATTAGCGTCAGGGATGGATATTGATAGTCTTGTAGAGAAGCTGATGCAGGCAGAAAGAGTGCCTTTGAATAAAGCTTTTCAAAAAAAGCAAACATTCGAATGGCAACGTGATGCGTATCGCAATGTAAACACGACACTAAAAAAACTAGATGACTTTTTATACAAAAATACATTTTTACAAAGTCAAATGATGAAAAAAACTGCTACTTCTTCAAATGATAAGTTAGTATCTGTTAATGCAACTAATAGTGCCACGGGTACACTCAATATCGAAAGTGTGACACAGTTAGCCACTGCAACACAACTAGTAGGGAAGCAAACTGAATATACAGGTAGTACGAAATTAACTGAATTAGGTATAACGGAAACATCTTTAGAGTTAAGTTCTATAGATAAAGATGGGAATTTAGCAGCCAAACCTACTACAATTAGTTTCGATCCGAATAAAGATACGGTGAATGATTTAGTTAAAAAGATAAATGAAAGTAAAGCGGGTGTAACGGCTTTATTTGAAAATGGGAGACTTTCTTTAACTGCAAACAATACAGGTAGTGTGAAAAGTGGATCAGGTGAGATTGTTTTCGGAAAAGAAGGAAAAGATGTATTTGACGCGTTAGGCTTTGCAAATGAAGCAGAAGTTTCAAAAAGAGAAGGCCAGAATGCCATTTTACAAGTGAATGGAATTTCAATGGAGCGCTCATCCAATAAAGTGAATATTTCTGGTTATGAAATTATATTAAAGGAAACATTCAACGCTAATGCAGGTGCAAAAGAGCGTTTAATCGTAGCACAAAAAGAACGAGATAATGCGGATAAAGCTTTAAATGGTACAGGTGGATTAAAGGACATTAGAAATGCTGCTCGCGAAACATTTGAAAAATACCGCGATACTGATTACAAAGATGCCTATGAAACTCTTTTTGGCATTAATGAATTAAGTCAAGACCAACAAACGAAATTTAATGGGCTTTCAAGTGTGGGAAAAGTAGCTCATTTAGAAACTACCGATTTAGAGGCACTTAGGGATTTAGGTATAACAGATTTCTCAAATGAAGCTAAAGTGAAAGAAATTATTAGTGATGAGACAAACGGCCTATCAGATGATCAAAGAGCAAAATTAATTTCTTTATCAGGCAAAGATTTAGAAGCATTAAACAGCTCAGATGGGGAAGCATTATTGGAAAGAGCAAAGCAAGTTGATTTTGAAAATTCTTATAAAACGCTTGATAAAAAGTTTTTATCTGAATTATCATCAGAGGATATTAATTTTTTAGCGTCTATTAAAGGTAAGAATAGTGCTGAAATTGACGAAGCATTCGCAGGTGCGACAGAAGATATTCGAAAGAAATTTGATGGTTTAGACCGAGTAGATTTAGGGAAATTGTCTGATTTGGCTGACGATGGCAACTTAGATAAATTCAAATCATTTTATGCGATTGATAAACAAAATCAAGATTATAGTGCTGCATATAAAGCAGCAGAAAATGCTGTTACGGCTGGTGAAAAACGATTAGCTGAAGCAGAAAAATCATTAGAAAATGCTAATGCTGCTGTGGATGCTACCAAAGATGATACATCACCATCTGTAGTAGCTGTTAGTGTGAATTCTACAATAGAAACAGAGTCTATTAAAGATCGCATTAAAGAATTTGTCGAAAGCTATAATGAGATGTTAGATTCGTTAAACGGTTTATTGAAAGAAAAAAAATATCGTGACTACCCACCATTAACAACAGAACAGCGTGAAGATATGTCAGAAAGTGAGCAGAAGCTTTGGGATGAAAAAGCAAAAAGTGGCCTTTTACGTAGTGATTCACTAATCCGTGAAGGTCTGTCTAAAATGCGTACGCAATTTATAAGCCCGGTGAGTGGTCTTGGTGATAAAACGATGGATGCATTGGCTGAAATCGGAATTACAACTTCGAAAAATACATCAGACGGCGGCAAGCTTGTTATTGATGACAAAAAATTGGATGCAGCTTTAGAAAAAGATCCGCAACAAGTTGTTGATATTTTTACAAAAACAGGAAGTGTTACTACAACATATGATGCTGATAAAAAGCGCAATGTTACGGAGGACTCACGAGGAATTACTCAACGTTTGCGTAATGAAATTAAAAATCTTACTCAGAGTATTGAGAAAAAAGCAGGAAGAGAAGGCGCAACAGAACAATCGTATAATATAGGTAAAAACATTGTTGATACGGACAATCGTATCACGAAGTTACAAGCAAAATTAAAAGATATCGAAGCTCGATACTGGAAACAATTCACCGCTATGGAACAAGCAATCAATAAAGCAAATCAACAATCTAGTATGTTCATGCAAGGTTAAGGTTTGGCGGTGTTTCTAATTAGCAAAGTAGGAGAAAATTATGCAACTAATAGATCAACTATTGCAGGTGTCAGCTAATTTATTCAAACTTTTGGGCGATGCTCCAAATGGTGAAGAGCGTGATGAATATATTGACAATATCAATAGCATGTTGGACAAGCGTGGAACAATTATTGAAGGTTTAGTTCAAGAAGGCTTTCGCTTCGATGAACAGAATCGCGTTCATCGTATGTTATTAGAATTAGATAATGGGATAAAAGAACGATTGGCTACTGTCATGAGCGCCGTAAAGCAGGATATGGCAAACCTACAGAAAACGAAAAAAAGTGAAGGGCAATATTTCGATCCATACTCGAATGTTCGTGTGATGGATGGGATGTATTATGACAAAAAGAATTAATATTTACCTATTAGCTTTTCTTCGTAAGATGGTTTAAACTAGTAAATAAGTAACCTTTAAAAGGAGTTGTCCTTTATTGGCAGCAAATTTAACAGCACAAAATGCGTATAAACAAAATAGTGTTACCACTGCTTCCCCTGGCGAGCTTACGTTAATGCTTTATAATGGATGCTTGAAGTTCCTGCACAAGGCTAAACTGGCCATCCAGGAAAAGAATATCCAAGAGAAAAATACGAATCTTCAAAAAGCACAGGCGATTATTAGTGAGCTAATGTCTACACTAAATATGGACATTGAAATTTCTAAGCAAATGCTATCTCTATATGAATATATAAATCATCGTTTAGTAGAGGCAAACATTCAAAATGATGTCACTATTATTGAAGAAGTTGAGGGGCTTGTGACGGAATTCCGTGATACATGGAAGGAAGTTATTCGCATCAATCGACAGCAGCAATTCGGTCAGGGTAACACTGGACAAATTTAGACAACATAAGAGGCCATCGAATGATGATGGTCTCTTTTCTTTGCGAGAAAGACGAGACACGGCATTTAAATCATACAAAAGGGAACCGTTTAAGTAGTCATAAAATAGGCCTTTAATCGGTAAAATATGTTACTTATTCCCTCTAGATGTAAAACATGCATCGTGTCATAATCAAGCTAAATAGATGTTTAGAATAGTATTGGGGTGGGTAGATGATATTTAAGCGCCAGGAAGGTTTTCGATTTAAATTCGATGAGCCTGTTAAAATGACTTTTGCAATATATGAGAATGGCAGAGTCAATCAAGCACAAACGGCAATGGCTGATTTGCTCGATATTAGTCCACGAGGTTTGAAGATGTTTACTGAGGTGGATTTAGGAGTCAATCCTCCTCCTCTAGATTTACGCTTTGTTCTTGATACAAGAGAGGTACGAGCCTATGGTGAAATAATTTGGAGCCGTCCTTTTGGTAATGGTAAGCAGTATGGCGTGAATTTCAATAATCAAGAATCGGTTGAAGATTTGATTGTCGAAGAGTTGAAGCTACGCCGAAGAAAAGAAGCGGATGAGGCAAAACTAAATAATATTAATTCCTAAAAATTTTTGTGAAAAAAAGAATTATTTTAGAGGAATTTCTCATACTTGTGTAGAAATATATAGTATAGCAGTTATAAAGGAGGAGTTTACATGTTAAACTTTAACATTCGCGGTGAAAATATTGAGGTAACTCCAGCTATTCGAGAGTATGTTGAAAACAAAATCGAGAAAGTTGAACGTTATTTTAATGAAGATGTTAACGCCAACGCTAACGTAAATTTAAAGGTTTATAATGACAAGCAAACTAAAGTGGAAGTTACAATTCCGATGAAAAACTTAACTCTTCGTGCAGAAGAGCGTCATAATGATATGTATGCTGCGGTTGACTTAATTGTTGATAAATTAGAACGTCAAATCCGTAAGCATAAAACAAAGGTAAACCGTAAATTCCGTGAGCGTGAAGGTACAGGCCTTTATTTTGCTACAACTCAAGCTGTAGCTGATACAGCTTCAGAGGAAGAAGAATACTCTATTGTTCGTACAAAACAATTTGATTTAAAACCGATGGATCAAGAAGAAGCTGTATTACAAATGAATATGCTAGGGCATGATTTCTATATCTTTACAGATGCGGAATCAAACGGCACAAATATTGTCTATAAACGCAAAGACGGTAAATACGGCTTAATTGAAACAACTTAAATTTTATATGAACAAAAGGCTCTCGCCATAGCGGGAGTCTTTTTTATCTTCATTCAGTAGAAAATTATTATCTCAATAGGTGATGGAATGATTGCAGGTATATTTTTTCTCCAAACGCCTACTGAATAAAGATAAGCCTCTGGCAGATGTCACGGATTTTGAAAGGAGTCAATATATGGATATTAGCCTAAAACCGTCGCTTCCTGCGACAACGGCTAACTGACCTGCGTCGTGCAGGCCTTAGCACAATTCAAAATCCGGACGCAATTACGCCAAGGCGAAATTGATTTGATTTCTTTTCATGCTAAGGACACTGTTTGCATGAAACTGTTACACAATGGTAAAATGAAAGTTGAGACTATATAGGAAGTGAAAAAATTCATGGCAAACCTATTAAATAAATTATTTGATTTCAATAAACGTGAGTTAAAAAAATTAGAAAAAATCGCTGACCAGGTTGAGGGATTCGCTTCTCAAATGGAACAGCTTTCAGATGATCAATTACAAGCGAAAACAGAAGAATTTAAAAAACGTTATGCCGACGGAGAGAATTTAGAATCGATTCGTGCGGAAGCTTTTGCCGTTTGTCGGGAAGGGTCAAAGCGTGTGTTAGAGATGTATCCATTCCGCGTACAAATTATGGGTGCTGCTGCACTTGATGAAGGTAATATTGCGGAAATGAAAACCGGTGAAGGTAAAACGTTAACGGCTACAATGTCTGTTTATTTAAATGCCATTACTGGTAAAGGCGTACATGTTATAACAGTCAATGAATATTTAGCTAGTCGTGATGCTGAGGAAATGGGACATCTGTATAATTTCTTAGGCTTAACGGTTGGTTTAAACTTGAACAGCCTATCGAAAGAAGAAAAACGTATGGCATACGAAGCTGATATTACGTATAGTACAAACAATGAGCTAGGCTTTGATTATTTACGTGATAATATGGTGCTTTATAAAGAGGAACGTGTACAACGTCCGCTGCATTATGCCGTGATCGATGAGGTTGACTCGATTTTAATTGATGAAGCGCGTACGCCATTAATTATTTCGGGTCAGGCTGGGAAATCAGCACAGCTTTATAAACAATCTAATGCGTTTGTTCGTATGTTAAATGCAGAAACAGATTACACATATGAAGAGTCAACAAAAGGTGTTACGTTAACAGATGCTGGTGTTGAAAAAGCGGAGAAGTCGTTCGGTGTTGATAACCTATTTGATTTAACGCATGTACGTTTAAACCATGCCATTAACCAATCGTTAAAGGCACATGTAAGTATGCATAATGATGTTGATTATGTTGTTCAAGATGGAGAAATTGTTATTGTTGACAGCTTTACGGGTCGTTTAATGAAAGGTCGTCGTTACTCAGATGGACTACATCAGGCGATTGAGGCTAAAGAAGGCGTGGAGATTCAAAATGAATCGATGACGATGGCGACAATTACATTCCAAAACTACTTCCGTATGTATCAAAAGCTTTCAGGTATGACAGGTACAGCGAAAACAGAGGAAGAGGAATTCCGTAATATTTATAATATGAGTGTTGTGGCGATTCCAACGAATAGGCCGATTGCTCGTGATGACCGTCCAGACTTAATTTTTGCTTCAATGGATGGAAAATATAAAGCGGTGGCGGCAGATATTGCAGAGCGCCATAGAGCAGGACAACCTGTTCTTGTTGGTACGGTTGCAATTGAAACATCTGAAATTATTTCGAATTTATTGAATAAACATAAAATCCCGCATAACGTATTAAACGCGAAAAACCATGAGCGTGAAGCAGAAATTATTGCCAATGCAGGTACAAAAGGTGCAGTAACAATTGCAACAAACATGGCTGGTCGTGGTACAGACATTAAGCCTGGCGAAGGTGTAATGGAGATTGGCGGTTTAGCGGTAATTGGTACGGAGCGTCATGAATCTCGTCGTATCGATAACCAGCTGCGTGGTCGTTCTGGTCGTCAAGGGAATCCAGGGGTTACTCAATTCTATCTGTCACTAGAAGATGAATTAATGCGCCGTTTTGGCTCTGATAATATGAAGTCCATGATGATGAAACTAGGGATGGACGATTCACAGCCATTACAATCTAAAGTTGTTTCAAGAGCAGTAGAATCAGCTCAAAAACGTGTTGAAGGTAATAACTTCGATGCTCGTAAACGTTTATTACAATATGATGATGTGTTACGTCAACAACGTGAGATTATTTATAAAGAGCGTTATGACGTATTAGAAACAGATAATATGCGTGTGCTTGTTGAGTCTATGATTCAAGAAACGATCGACAATGTTGTCGCATTGTATACACAAGGTGAGCAAAAAGATTGGAACTTAAAAGCACTTGATGACTTTGTCGCAGCAAACCTATTAGAAGAAGGCATTCTGAAGGTAGAAGATTTCCAAGGTAAATCTGCAGAAGAGATTATCCAGCTGATTTCTGACGCTGTGCATGTACGTTATGAAGAAAAAGAAGCAGAGCTTACTCCAGAGCGTATGCGTGAATTTGAAAAGGTTATCTTACTACGTTCAATTGATACGAAGTGGATTGATCATATTGATGCAATGGATCAGCTTCGTCAAGGTATCCATCTTCGTGCATATGGCCAAAATGACCCGCTTCGTGAGTATCAACAAGAGGGCTTTGCTATGTTTGAGGATATGGTCGCTTCCATTCGTGAAGATGTAGCGAAATATGCGATGAAGGCAGAAATTCGCAGTAACTTAGAACGTGAGGAAGTTGCAAAAGGTCAAGCTGTTAATCCGAAAGAGGATGGTTCTCCAGCTCCGAAAAAGCAACCTGTCCGTAAGGCTGAAAATGTCGGACGTAATGATTTATGTCCATGTGGAAGCGGTAAGAAGTTTAAAAACTGCCATGGTGCGGCTCAATAAGTATAAATACGAAAAAGATCATTTTAACTATACGTTAAAATGGTCTTTTTTTGATGTTGGGATATCCTGACGATTTGAATACACCTATACCCCTGGCTAACAATCCAAGGAGGCTCGGCGGGAAGGGAGGAGCATTTATCGGAACAGTCAGGTAAGCTAAACATTGCGCCTCGCTAGAACCCTTTTTTAGACTCTATAAAGATGTAACATGACTGAAAGAAGACCAGACCTTGCACGAAATGAAGAGGACATAAAAAAGTGGAGCCCTTTTCTATTTTTCATAAATCCAAAAAGATAAATTGATAGATAATTCAGAAAAAAGTACACAATACTACAACAATAGGTAAATAGTTCAATAAAAAGGGTAATGTTTATAACTTTTTTCTGATTTATTATGAATATATATGGATAGTCGAAAAGTTTTAAAATGTGATAAGTGTGGGCCTACTTTCTTTGAATAGAGGGGGTGATTCATGTGTGGACATAAAAATCCTCGAGTAGCGTAGTCCTGAAAAGACCTACTCGAGGAAATACATTGGAGTATACCAATATAACTATTAGTATACTCCTTTTTACTAGAAAATATAAATATTATTTAAAGGAGGATTAACATGCATTCTGAAGATATTATGAGTAGTGAAACGATGCTGTATATGCCGGAGTATGATGCCTTTGGAAACTTATGTACACTTGTGATAGAAAGGGATTATCAATATATATCCAAATTAGCACCGACAAAATTGATGGATTTTAATTTACGTTATTTTGGTTCTAGTTTAAGAGGTGCCTTAGATGGATCGAAGATGATACTTGGTAAGCTAAACAAAAATCCAATAGTGGTCCATGAGCGAAGTAATATCGTATGGTTCCCAAGTAGATCTGCTCTACATCCTGAATGTATCTGGTTCGCTGTCCACCATATTGATGACTATCAAGTGGTGGATAAAAAGAGGACAAAAGTAACGTTTATGAATGGAAAGAGAATTATTGTGGATCTGAGTATGAGAGCATTTGAATATCGAATTCAAAGAGCGTTTTTACTAAAATATAAACTGGAGAAACGAACAAAGTACTTACTTGTTCAAAATGATCGCGCTAAAGTATTTCAACGTATGGCAAGCCACAGTTCTATGTTTGAGGATGAAGCTTAAGGCGAATAGCTATCGCACTATTTAGTTATGTAAATCATGCTGTATTGTTAAAAAAGTATGTTTTCCGACGTAAAAACGTTATAATAAAAAAATACGGGGCTTACAAAAAATAGAGAAATGAGTATTTTGCATGCATTTCTTATACAGATTTGAATTTCTATAGAAATCTGTGAAACTTGACTGTGGGAAATTGCTCCTGCTGTCTCAGACTGTTGGTACAGAATAGTTTTACAAGATAGCCCCATTAAAAATGTTCGGAGGATTTAACAATGATTGAATTAGCAGATGTACGTAACGCGTTAGACACTTCAGCCAAAAAATTGGCGGATTTTAGGGGGTCTCTTTGACTTAGAAAACAAAGAGGCACGTATTCAGGAACTAGATGAAATGATGCTTGAGCCAGGCTTCTGGGATGATCAGCAAGGCGCACAAGTAATCATTAATGAGAGTAATGGCTTAAAGGCAATTGCAAATGAGTATAAAGATTTATTGGAAACATATGAAAACTTAGATATGACACTAGAGCTATTGCGAGAAGAGCCTGATGAAGAATTGCAAGAGGAGCTGGGCAACGAGCTAGCAGAATTCCAGCAAAAAATGGGCGATTTTGAGCTGCAATTACTATTAAGTGGCCCATATGACCAAAACAATGCAATTTTAGAGTTGCACCCAGGAGCAGGTGGTACGGAATCTCAGGATTGGGGCTCAATGCTGCTTCGTATGTACACACGCTGGGCAGAAAAACGTGGCTTTAAAGTCGAAACAGTTGATTATCTTCCAGGGGATGAAGCAGGTATTAAATCTGTAACATTATCCATTAAGGGTCATAATGCTTACGGCTATTTACAAGCAGAAAAGGGTGTCCATCGTTTAGTACGTATTTCACCGTTTGACTCTTCTGGTCGTCGTCATACATCATTCGTTTCTTGTGATGTTATGCCTGAATTCGATGATAATATTGAAGTTGATATTCGCACAGAGGATTTAAAAATTGATACGTATCGTGCAACAGGAGCAGGTGGTCAGCATATTAATACGACAGATTCAGCTGTTCGTATTACGCATATTCCAACTGGTACTGTCGTACAATGTCAGGCAGAACGTTCACAAATTAAAAACCGTGAAAAAGCCATGACGATGTTAAAAGGGAAGCTCTATCAATTAGAGATCGAAAAGCAACAGGCACAGCTAGATGAAATCCGTGGTGAACAGAAGGAAATCGGCTGGGGTTCACAAATTCGTTCATACGTATTCCATCCTTATTCAATGGTGAAGGATCATCGTACAAATGAAGAAACAGGTAATGTAGGAGCGGTGATGGATGGTGATGTAGATCCATTCATTAATGCATATTTACGTTCAAAGATCGGGTAATGAAAGTCCCTCGGAGGCACAGTAACATTGTGCTCCTGAGGGGTTTTTTTTCTGATTCTAATCAAAAAGGTGGATGATACGGAGTGTCTTGACTAATTTCCTTACGTTCATTCATGTAATGTTTATAGAGCATCGATGCATTGACAAATTGTTTGCTAATTGAAGCATATTGAATGGGTAGCTCAATTTGTTTATCGTTTTTCAGAGTGACGATACAGCCCATTTTACTCGGGACAATATTTGAAATGGCGTGAAGACCGATCCAAATATTGTGGATGGAGTTTGGCGAAAAGGTTGGTAGAAAAATACATGGATAACCATAATCATAAGCAACAACGATTGGAAGCTTATGTTGATTGCCGAAGAAGCGTTTGGCGGAATGTTTTGCTGCCTCATAGGTTGTCCCTAGTGAAATACAAGATTTTCGTAATATATGCAGTGGCTTCCGTGTGACGATGAGTTCATTATGCTTGTCGATTACCCGTGTGAAAATTTTAGAGTCGTACTGAATTGGCTGAAGTAAATAGGTGTTGAAAGACATTAAATATCCATTGACATAGTTTGCTGGCATATATGTAGTGCCTCCTTTTTCTATTTATTATTGAAGTGTAGAACATGAAAATGAATTCAGAAAATATAGATAAATGTAAAAAACCATTGATATATCAAGCAATTGCATAGATAAATTGCTTGAAATTGCACAAGATTAATAGTAAATCGAAGTGATTTTCAGTTCTTAAGCATTGATTTTTAATGTCAATTTTCATATAATTTAGAAAAGGATCGAGGTGAGATCGTTGGATAAATATTATTCGTATACAGATTTTCTAAAAGCCGTTGGTCAGTCAAAGAAAGTTGATGAGGCAGAGAAATTATTGAACGAGATTTATTTAGATTTATTTTTAAATCATATCCAGCGTAAGCATCGTGAAGAGCAGCTCATGGTTCTGATAGATAGAGCACTCGATGACAAAGATGAAAAAGCATTTCATCTATACGCAGACGAACTAGTAGCTTTACACCAAGATGCAAGTGAATAATATGACGAGCCCGCTCTCTGTTATTGGAGAGCGGGATTTTTTTGTGATTTTATTTGCCAAATTGATGATTGGATATCTTTAATTTAAAATCTTTCCCTAAAATTTTTTTATAGTGTCACAAATCCCCATTAATTTCAGTTATATAAGTTAGAAAGGAGGGGAGACATTTGACTGTACCGAATAAATCCAAGGAAAATGCCAAATTAGATATAAAATCTATCGTGGAACAAGTTCAAACAGGTGATATTCAAGCCTATACAGAAATAATTCGTTGTTTTCAAAAGCCAATCTATATTTACTGCTACTATCTTTTAGGAAGCAAAGAAGAAGCTGAGGATGCTTCACAAGATATTTTTATAAAGGGATTAGAGAATATTAATAATTTTTCTTATACTGTTTCTTTCTCTGCATGGCTTTATAAAAATTGCTCATCATCACTGTATTGATTTAATTAAAAAGAAAAATAAAGGCTATAAATTTTGGACAAGTTTTAAGAAAGATCATGCGAACGATCACACGCATGAACAAGAATTTCAATACGGCGATATCATTCATGAGTTATTAGAACAGTTAAATGTGGATGAAAGAAGGATTCTGCTACTTCGATCGATAGAGGAATATAGCTTCGACGAAATCGCTTCTATTATGGAACTTAAACCAACGACTGTTCGAAAAAAATATGAACGATTACGTAAAAAATTGATGAAAAAGAATAAGTTAGGAGGGGAAATTTATGAACACTCGTTCAAAACAGGAGGATAAAGAGTTAGATCAGTTAGAAAGATTCATTCGAGAAACCCCTATGGAAATTGATTTAGTTAATCGTACAATGAACAAATATGAAAGCAGTCGTTATACAAAGCAGCCAGAAAGTTCTAGAACCTCTAAGAAAATACGTCAAAGAGTGATAATGATAGCGGCTTCCACAGCAATGATTTTTAGTCTAATATTGGTCACTAGCTTAGTGTCACCAACTTTGGCTGCAACGATAAAGCAAGTACCCGTACTATCATCTATTTTTAAACTTGCGGGTGATCTTGGTCTGCAAACTGCTGATGAAAAAGGGCTCTCAACGAAACTGAATACAAGTGCTACACATGATGATTTTACATTAAATGTATCGGAAGTAGTGTATGATGGTACGCGTGTTTCAATTGCTATTGAACGACTTCATACGGAGGGGGAATTATCAAAAGAAACTTTAATAGATCGTATCAGTAATATTGAATTTTTTATAAATGGTGATCCCCGTAGTTCTTTTGCTCCGGATCCGGAAAATGCAATGAATGGATTTAATATATACTCAGGTAAAGATAATGATTCTGCCATTATTGAAATTGTAGATGAGAGAAATCATAGAAGCGTCCTTTTCCCGAACAGTTTGATTTAACATTGAGTACTACAATAACTGGTATACAGGACCCTTTAAAAATCGAAATTCCTGTGAAAAATAAAATTGAAGACACTGTAACTTTACAACCTAATGTAAGTCGACAATATGATAATATTCATTTTACTATTGAAAAGATCCAGCTTACTCCTATTACAACCAATATAACGACAAGACCCATTTTAACAGACAATTCACCTATCGCAGAGCTCGCAATGGGAATAGATGTTGTTGATGAACAAGGGCATAAACTAAAACTAATTGGTGGCCTTGGTTCGTATGAGTCAAATGGTAGCGATATGATTATGGATCATCGATATACACCTTTTGAATCCATTCCAAAAACAATAACCCTTAAGCCTTATATACATCTCTTTAAAGAATATCCAAAAGGTGAATATCAAATGGATGAAAATGGGGAACCAAAGATTCAATATATTCCTGAGCTGGAGGTTACACTACCTATTAACTCACAAAAATAAAAAAGTAGAGAACGTGAGATTTGCCTCACTTTCTCTACTTTTTGGTATTTCAAAATATTTACTTTAAAAGTGTAAATACCAAGTGGATCCCCATTAGATTTAAAAGCTTTCACTTGAGCCATCCCTACTCCTTGCGACTAATATACTATTAATTTTAGTTTATAAATAGGAATATTATTTATAAATATCATTTAAGTATATAAACATCCATTTATTATAATAGAAGTAACTTCAATGAAGATATTGTATTTGATATCTTATTTGACGAGCAGAACCTAGAAATATTCTCTTTTTTTGTTGAACTATTTTGAAAAAAAGAAAAATATGCTAAACTTAGCATTAAGTGAATAGCAAATGCAGAATAAAGGTGCTCTTTTAGGAGCTTAATAGGGAATTCGGTGCAAATCCGAAGCTGTTTCCGCAACTGTAAGTGTAGATGACTACAGAAATTACCACTGTCAAACGAGGAAAAATGCCTCCAGTAGATGGGAAGGTTCTGAATAGGATACACGAGCCAGGAGACCTACCTTTATTCCATCGTATTAACTCTCTTCGGAAGCTAGGAGAACTTACGGCAAATAGATGAACAGGCAAATTGTGTTTTTGTGCCTTTTTCTGTTTTCCTTAGATGCTCTCCCTTTTGTTGGAGAAGCATCTTTTTTATTTTTTGAGTTAATTGCAAATATATTCACCTATAACAAGATCAGGAGGAGAGAAATGGACTTTTATAAGAAATGGTTGAATATAGCGATTGTCTTCATCTTATCATTTTCGCTATTGTCACCTGCTGCTCTAGCAGAAACGCAGCAAATTGAAGCAAGTGATTTAGAAACGATTGAGTTAGAATCTAGCTCTACTATTAATGATCAATCTAATGGTGAAGAAGTTAGTATATCCCAAAAAAATACAAATATTGCAGACGAAGAAGTAGTAATTGATAGATCATCATTACAAACGGCAATTGATAAGGCTAAACAAGCCAAATCATCATTTAAAGTCAGTGCTGATGGAAACGATATAGACCCTGTCGATTACTGGGTAACTCAAGCTGCAATAGATGTGTATACAAATGTAATCCTATCTGCACAACAACTATTAGCAGATGAACATGCAATTCAAGAAGACATTGATGCGAAAGTATTAGCACTAAATCAGGCCACAGAGGAATTGGATAGTGCGAAAAAAGATGGTACAAAATCAAATGCTGAACTAACAACTTCGCAGGCTTACAATACTGTTGCTCAATACATGGTAGATAAACTATCCGAACCTAAATTCGGTTATGAATGGTGGATTATCACATTAGCTCGCGGTGGCTACGAAGTTCCAGCTGGCTATTACGATACTTATTATAAAAATGTCGTTGACTATGTTGTTTCTAAAGATGGCGTGCTAGATCAACGAAAATATACAGAATACTCACGATTAATTATTGCCCTTACAGCTATTGGTCAGGATCCAACAAATGTTGGTGGTTATAACTTAGTTGAAAAACTATCTGATTTCGATAAAGTTGTTTGGCAAGGTGTGAACGGTGCTTATTTCGGGTTAATTGCTCTTAATACTTGGGACTTTGAACTATCTGAAACAGCTACTACAACACGTGAAAAACTTATTGAAAGAATTTTAGAAAAGCAATTAGATGATGGTGGTTGGGCTCTATCGGGGACAAAGGCTGACCCTGATATGACAGCAATGGCTATCCAATCGCTAGCACCATACTATAAAACGGATTCAAAGGTAAAAGATGCTGTCGACAAAGCACTAACTACTTTAGCTGATTTACAATTACCAAATGGTGGTTATAAATCATGGGGGTCGGAAAATTCTGAAAGTGCTGCACAAGTTGTCACTGCCCTTACTAGCTTAGGTATCGATGCGGACAAAGACCCTCGCTTTGATAAAGTTATAGCGAATATTATGACTTATTACAGCACAAAAGAAGGTGGCTTTAAACACGTTTTAAGCGAAACGCAAGCAAATGGAATGGCTACAGAGCAGGTTGGCTATACATTAGCTGCGTATCATCGTTTGCTTAACGGTCAAACAGCGCTATACGATATGTCAGATACGAAGTCTAAGGATCCTTCAAACCCTGGAGATGGTGGTAATCCATCTAACCCTGGGGATGGAGGTAATCCTTCGAACCCTGGAGATGGTGGAAATAACAATAATTCCGGCAACGGCGAAGATAATCCAGGAGGAAATCGTCCAAATGGACATACCACGTTCTCAATCACAATCTCTTCTTCGGAGGTTCCACTAAAAGAAACAAAAGTTGAGCTTTATCCAGGAGAAACAGTATTCGACGTATTAAAACGTGTAACAAAGCAAAATGGTATTGCATTAAGCTACCGTGAAACACAATATGGTACTTATATCGATGGCATTAATGGTCTTTATGAATTTGATCGTGGTCCATTAAGTGGTTGGATGTATCGTGTAAATGGTTCTTTCCCTTCTTACTCTGCAGCACTTTACACATTATCACCTGGTGATAATGTTGAATGGCTATATACGCTCGATTTAGGTAAAGATGTCGGTGGGTACGTTGATGGAATTGAAGGTGGTGGCTCTTCAGCTGGAGGAAACAAAGAATGTAAAGAGAAAGATTGTAAAGAAGTAGAAACGAAATGTCCTAACAAAGATGAAAAGTGTGCTGAAGAAACAAACAAAGATAATAAAGATGGTTCTATAGCTGAGATTACTATTGAAAATGGTAGTAATAAAGCAATTATTACATCAGAAGATATTCAAAAACATCTTGAAAAGAACATTAAAAATTTTGTTATTCAAAGTGAAAAGAATTTCAAAATAGAAATACCTACTTCTATATTTAGTGGCATTAAGCTTACTGAAAAAGAACAAGTAAAGGCATCCGTAACGAAAGATGCTAAAAATAAACAATTCACTGTCACATTCGAAATTGAGAATGCTAATGGTAAATCAAAGTCAATTTCTATAGATAAAGAATATTTAAAAGTGACATTACCAGCTAACGAATTAAAATCAAATACAGTCGTTTTACAACTTGTTGGTGGCGAATACAAACCTGTTCCACATAAAATTGTGAACGGTGAAATTGTCCTATTCACAAAAACAAGTGGTACCTTCGTTTTAAAAGAAAGTACAGTAACATATAAGGACATTGAACATTTAGTATACAAAGAAGAAATAGAATTTTTGGCGAGTCGACACGTTATTCAAGGAACTACATCAGAGACATTCGAAGCGAATATATCAATTACTCGTGCGCAATTTGCAGCATTAGTTAGTCGCGCACTTGGTTTACAAGCAACAGGTGAAAATCCATTTGACGATACAAAAGGCAAATGGTATGCGACAGAAATTCAAGCTCTGTACGAGGCGGGTATTACAAAAGGTTCAACTGCTTCAACATTTAACCCAGAGAAACCAATTACACGTCAGCAAGCGGCTGCATTGATGGCACGCATTTTAGAATATTTAAATGCGGATGTGAAAGCTGGTGGAGAGATTAACTTTAAGGACGCTAACAATATTAGCTCTGAATACCTCCCTTATATTAAGCTATTAAATAGTCTTGATATTATGACAGGTATGCAAGATGGTTCCTTTGATCCTACTTCTTCAATTACTCGTGGGCAAACTGCGAAAATTTTAAAACGTACGTTAAATATCTCAGGCATCATGTAATTTCTTTACTAACCCAAACGCTCAACGCATTTGGGTTAGTCCCTTTTTAAAGAATGGAGGTTGTTCAAATGAGAAAAAAATTATCGATGTTTATCATAGTACTTGCTCTGTTACTTTCTACTGTGACTCCGATCTCTGCACAGCAATTATCAACTGTAGATGCTTATCGTACGACCGGTCAATTTATGGTGAATAAAGCACCAAACCCTTCTTTTGGCAATGAGTGGTTTATTATTGCACTTGCACGTGGTGAATACAATGTTCCAAAAGGCTATTACGACAAATATTATGAAAATGTCGTGAAACATGTACAATCGGTAAAAGGTGAATTACACAATCGTAAATATACAGAATATTCCCGTTTAATCATTGCGCTTACTGCTATCGGAAAAGATCCTACAAATGTAGGCGGCTACAATTTAGTCGAAAAATTAAGCGACTTTGACAAAGTAGTATGGCAAGGTCCAAACGGTGCTTTTTTTACATTAATTGCTTTAGATACATGGGGCTTCGAGCTACCTAAAACAGCAACAACTACACGCGAAAAGCTTATTAAACACATACTAGCAAAGCAATTGCCTGACGGTGGATGGGATTTAACAGGAGTAAAGGCAGATCCAGATATGACAGCAATGGCTATTCAAGCTCTTTCAACTTATCAAGATCGGGCAGATGTTAAAGCGTCCATTAATAAAGGTCTTGATGTATTGAAAAACTTACAAGGTGCTAATGGTAGTTACCAAAGCTGGGGAACGACAAACTTAGAAAGTGTAGCACAAGTTATTACAGCCCTTGCTAGTTTAAATATTGATGCCAACAAAGATCAGCGCTTTAATAAGTTATTTACAAGCTTTTTCACCTTCTATAATGCAAAAGATGGTGGCTTCAAGCATGTATTAACAGAACCAGTAGCTAATGGCATGGCAACAGAGCAGGCTTCTTATACATTAGCCGCGTATAATCGACTGCTTGCGGGCAAAACAAAGCTATATGATATGTCTGATAAAAAGCCCAATAAACCATCAACACCAGCTCCCCCTACTAAAGTGAGCTTTAAGGATATTGAATCTCATTGGGCAAAATCTGATATCGAAGCCGCAGTAGCTAAAGGATTATTAAAGGGCTATGAAGATAATACATTTAGGCCAAATAATAATTTATCCCGTGTACAGGCTGTATCAATTTTAGTTCGCGCTCTTCATTTAACAGGTTCCGGAAATGCACCGTTCACGGACATTAGTTCATATAACGATGAAACAAAACAAGAAATTGCTGCGGCTTACGAGGCAAATTTATTAATGGTCAAGTCAAATAAGTTTTCACCTTCCTCTCCTATTTCACGTGAGGAATTAGCAGTGATGCTTGCGAAAGCTTATACACATAAAACAGGCAAGCCATATATTCCAAAAAATATCGCACCTTTTAATGATATTGCAAAGTTATCAAAGGAATCTCAACAAGCAATTACATTCTTATATGATTTTGAAATTGCACAGGGCGCAAACGGCTCGTTTAATCCAACTCATTTTATTACACGTGCACATGCAGCTAAAATGTATGTTAATTTTTTAAAGGTAGTTGAGGAATAATATGAAAAAAAGTTTATATTTTTTACTAGTATCATTTCTAGCTCTATTTTTAACAGCATGTAATATTCAAACAGTTGAGCAATTCGAGCAGATGGAGGAGCAGGAGCGGAGTGCGGACGCCCCTCCTTCTTCTGAACAACCTGAAGCTAAAGAACAAACTCCCTCAGTAGAAAATGAGACCGCTGAGGAAAAGCAGAAAGTAGAGGAGCCTGAGTCAGATGAGAAGATTTCGCCCGAGGGAGAAGAGAGAGCACCTCAGCAAAAAGTAGAAGGGCAAAAAGCACAGCAAGAAACGAAAGAAGTAAAACAACAACCAAAACAAGAAGCTGAGAAAAGTCAAGAAGTCGCAAAATCATCAAGTACAAAAACTAATCAGTCTACAACAAAGCAAGATGATGATAAACAAAAAGCAAATACTTCAACAACAGAAAAGCAGCGACAGCCAGCACCTAAAAAACGCACTGTTACAATTGCAATTCGTGTTGATACATTACTAAAGCATTGGGATAAGTTAGACGCCTCCCTACAAAGTGAGAAATACGTACCTAAGAACGGCATCATTTTAAAGACAACAACATACGAGCTGCTATCAGAGAAGGATACTGTTTGGGATGTGCTACAGCGTGCAACGAAGGAGCATAAAATTCAAATGGAATATCAAGGAGCCAACGAAAATATTTATAACAGTGTCTATGTAGAGGGTATTAATCATTTATATGAATTTAGTGCTGGTGAATTAAGTGGCTGGATGTATAAAGTAAACGGTGTTTATCCGAATTATGGCTGTAGCCAATACGTATTAAAAGATGGCGATGTCATTGAATGGAACTATACAGTCGATTTAGGGCGCGACTTAGGACATTATTGGGATGGTAACTAATGAAGGCATTT
The DNA here is from genome assembly GCF_016638705.1 of Lysinibacillus agricola. Lineage (GTDB taxonomy): Bacteria > Bacillota > Bacilli > Bacillales_A > Planococcaceae > Lysinibacillus > Lysinibacillus agricola. The sequence goes on from NZ_CP067341.1 coordinate 894,577, forward strand.
GAAACATTTCACCCTATCGTACTTTTTTCTTTTTTTGTCGCGTCTATCGGCTTATCCATGTTTTTTGTGCATCCAGTCTATTTAGCTATTACAATTTTCTCAGCTATAAGTTTAAATCTAGCTTTACGCAGACAGCTTTTTTTTAAGGACTGGAAGCTATATGTACCTCTGTTTTTCTTAATGGCGATTATTAATCCAATGATTAGCCATAATGGTCAGCTCGTATTGCTTTATATAAATGGTAATGCACTTACTGTAGAGGCAATTATGTATGGTATCGCAATAGCCACAATGATTATAGCTATTATGCTATGGTTTAGCTGCTATAATGACCTGATGACATCAGATAAGTTTATTTATTTGTTTGGAAAAGTGTCGCCAGCATTATCACTAACATTGTCGATTTCATTGCGATTAGTTCCGCGTTTTAGGCGTCAACTCGCTCAAATTGTACAAGCACAAAAAGTGATTGGGATGGATTACACAGCTGGGTCCCTATGGCATCGTATCAAATGTACAGTGCGTATTTTATCTATTTTGATTACTTGGGCATTGGATAATGCCATTGAAACGGCGGATTCTATGAAAGCTCGTGGCTATGGTGTCAAAAAGCGAACTGCCTTTTCTCTTTTTATTTTTGAGCGTCGCGATGGCGCCGTTTTGGCAATGATTATAGTGCTTTTTCTTAGCAATTTAGTGGCAAGTTTTATTGGTACTACAGCATTTTATTTTTATCCAACTTTCGGAGAGATTAAATGGGATTCTGTAAGCATTCTATTTTATAGTAGCTATTTTATTCTACTCACTATTCCAGTAGCTATCGAAATCAGGGGGGCATTAAAGTGGCGATCGTTAAAATCGACAATGTAAGCTTTACTTATCCTAACGAAGAAAATCTTGTATTAAAAAATATTAATTTAGAAATTCAGCAAGGCGAATTTATCGTGCTAATAGGACAATCAGGCTGTGGGAAAAGTACCTTGCTGCGCCATTTTAAACGAGAATTGCATCCTCATGGAACAATGACGGGTAATATTTTCTATAAAGATTGTGACTTGGAGCAGTTAAAAGCTGAAGTTGCAGCTGCGGACATTGGCTATGTATTTCAAAATCCCGACAACCAAATTGTAACAGATAAAGTATGGCATGAGCTTGCTTTTGGACTGGAGAACTTAGGGGTAGATTCACCAACCATTCGCCGTAGAGTAGCTGAAATGGCCAATTTCTTTGGCATCCAAAAATGGTTTCATCATAAAACAGCCGAGCTTTCTGGTGGTCAAAAGCAGTTATTAAACTTAGCATCCATTATGGTGATGCAGCCAAAATTGCTACTACTTGATGAGCCAACATCGCAATTAGATCCAATTGCTGCTTTAGAGTTTATTCAAACATTGCATCGACTAAACAAAGAATTAGGTATTACCATAATTTTAATTGAGCATCGACTGGAAGAAGTGTTACCTCTAGCTGATCGCGTACTTATTATGGATGAAGGTAGGATCTTATTGGACGGTTCTCCTAAGGGAATTTTAAATGGTTTACCAGCAAATCATGCCATGATTACAGCATTACCTGCGGCAACGAAGATTTTCCACTTACTGAACGGTACGGGACCGATCCCTCTTACTATTCGTGAGGGACAACATTGGCTAAGTAACCAACCATACAGTTTTGCTCCCTTGAATACACTTCCTACAATATCCTCGGTCAATACAGATATTGTATTAGAGGCAAAAGATATTGCTTTTCGATACGAAAAAAATGGTATGGATATTGTCCATCATTTTAATTTGCAGGTGAGGGAGCAGGAATTTTTAACGATAATAGGTGGAAATGGTACTGGAAAATCTACGGTTCTTTCTATTTTAACGGGGCTACAAAAACCTTACCATGGCAAAATACTCTTATTCAATAAGGCGTTAAAAAGCTATAGTAATAAACAATTGTACCAACAATATATAACTTTATTACCGCAGGATCCAAAAACATTATTTGTACAAAAAACGGTGCTTCAAGAGCTAGATGATATTGCCCATTTACATAAAGTAACAGATGGAAAGGTTCAAGAAACGATTCAATTGTTTAAATTAACCCATTTATCAAATCGGCATCCGTATGATTTAAGTGGGGGTGAACAGCAGAAGCTAGCACTCGCAAAGCTTTTGTTAATAGAACCTAAAATATTGCTATTAGATGAGCCGACGAAGGGTCTTGATGCACATGCGAAAGAAGAACTCGCAGACATATTAAAAGATTTACGAACTAAAGGTATGACAATCATTATGGTGACACATGATATTGAATTTTCTGCACAACACAGCAGTAGATGTGCTCTATTTTTCGACGGAAGTATTGTATCTGAAGGTGAGCCACGAGCATTTTATAGTGGAAATAATTTTTATACAACAGCAGCACATCGAATATCAAGAGATATATTGAGCAATGCCATTACTTGTGAGGATGTAGTTACCTTATGCCAAAAAACATTCGTTTAATTATTTCACGCATTGTCATCCTTGTGTTAATTCCACTTACTTTATATGCGGGCATTACAATATTTGCTGACCGAAAATATTATTTTATTTCGATTGTCATTATGATTTTAGCGTGTGTGCCGTTCTTCCTATCATTTGAGCGTAGAAAGCCACAGCCACGGGAAATTTTAATCATAGCAGTGATGTCTGCTATATCAGTGGCGGGGCGTGCCTTATTTATTGTTACACCTGGCTTTAAGCCTGTGGCAGCTATTACAGCTATTACAGGGTTTTCGCTTGGTGCGGAAGCTGGCTTTTTAACAGGAGCAATTTCTGCATTAGTATCGAATATGTTTTTTGGACAAGGTCCTTGGACACCATTCCAAATGTTTATGTGGGGAATGATTGGTTTTGTTGCTGGTTTGTTAGGTAAAACTGGTATAATGCATAAAAAAATCCCACTTGTATTATTTGGTATTGTTGCAGGTGTATTCTTTTCATTTGGCATGGATATTTGGGGAACAGTTTCAATGTACGGTGTTTTCAGCTGGAAAGCATATGCACTGGCATTAACTTCTGCAGTACCTTTTATGATAATCTATGCTGTTTCTAATGTAATTTTTCTACTATTGTTAGCTAAACCAATTAGAGAAAAACTAGAGAGAATAAAAAATAAATATGGGATTTTACAATAGACCTTTGTAGTCAAAAATTGTCTTATTCATTAGCCACAAAGGAGTGAAGAGGAGAGCCCAGTAAGTAAAACAGATATCTCATTGTTAGAAATAATTATATCAACAGGTAGCTTGTAAAAATGAGTTCGGTAATACACCGAACTTATTTTTTATGACAAGCAGTTATGCAATCTAGTTAATCAGTTTTAATGGTAACCCGATCAGTTCTACAATCAAGCTGATCGGTTCTACCGTTAACCCGAGCATTTATTCAATCTAGCTGATCAGTCAACCCGATCAACTCTTCAATCAACCTGAGCGTTTCTCCCCTAACTCGATCAAATCTCCCTAGAATTCGCTTATCTTTAATAGACCCAATTTCAACGAGCAATTCATCATCAAACATTGAAATTCCTGCTAAGGTCATGTATTTACATTTTCCCTTCTCGATTAGCTAACATTTGGAAAGGGTAATCTATTTATAGATAGGCTGTAATTGAATTTTTTGGTACATACGTTCTATCGGAATCATCTTAAATATAGCAAATAAAAAAATATTTACAAACATTCGTTCGTTAAATGTTCGAAATTTTAATAATGCTATGCTAAAATATATGTATCAAATTGGTAGGAAAGGACGGGGACATGTGTGCAAGCATTTGATTTACAAGCGCCATATACGCCTAATGGCGATCAGCCACAGGCAATTGCGGAATTAGTGGAGGGTGTATGTGCAGGTAAACGTCATCAAACATTGCTCGGTGCAACAGGAACAGGAAAAACGTTTACGATTTCTAATGTCATTAAACAAGTAAAAAAACCGACACTTATTATGGCGCACAATAAAACATTAGCGGGTCAATTATATAGTGAGTTTAAAGAGTTCTTCCCTAATAATGCAGTTGAATACTTTGTCAGCTACTATGATTACTTTCAGCCTGAGGCCTATGTACCGCAGACGGATACTTATATCGAGAAAGACTCAAGCATTAATGATGAAATTGATAAGTTGCGTCACTCTGCGACATCTGCATTATTCGAGCGTGATGATGTCATTATTATTGCATCCGTGTCCTGTATTTATGGTCTAGGTTCTCCAGAAGAATATCGTGAAATGGTCGTGTCTGTGCGTACTGGGATGGAAATTGAACGTAATCAGTTGCTTCGAAAACTGGTCGATGTACAGTATGAGCGTAATGATGTGAGTTTTACACGTGGTACGTTTCGGGTACGTGGTGATGTAGTGGAAATATTCCCTGCATCTCGTGATGAGCATTGTATCCGCGTGGAGTTTTTTGGGGACGAGATCGACCGAATTCGCGAGGTGGATGCGTTAACTGGAGAAATACTAGCAGAGCGTGATCATATAGCTATTTTCCCAGCATCCCACTTCGTTACACGAGAAGAAAAAATGCGAAAAGCCATTGAAAATATTGAAAAAGAGTTGGAGGAGCGTCTAGCTCTTTTACGTGCAGAGGATAGATTATTGGAGGCACAGCGTTTAGAGCAGCGTACTCGTTATGATTTAGAAATGATGGGTGAAATGGGCTTTTGCTCAGGTATCGAAAACTACTCGCGTCATTTAACATTGCGTGAAGCGGGGGCAACTCCATATACGCTACTTGATTATTTCCCTGATGATTTTTTACTTGTTGTCGATGAAAGTCACGTTACTTTGCCACAAGTTCGAGGGATGTATAACGGTGACCAAGCACGTAAAGGTGTACTAGTTGAGCATGGCTTCCGTTTGCCATCAGCACTAGATAACCGCCCTTTACGTTTTGAAGAATATGAGAAACATATACATCAAGCTATTTATGTATCAGCAACACCCGGCCCGTATGAGCTTGAGCATTCTCCGGAAATGGTGCAGCAAATTATTCGTCCAACTGGGCTGCTTGATCCACAAATTGAAGTACGTCCTATTGAAGGACAAATTGATGATTTAATCGATCAGATTCAAGATCGTATTGCTCGTGATGAACGGGTGCTCGTTACAACATTGACGAAAAAAATGTCAGAGGATTTATCAGCTTATTTGAAAGAAATGGGCTTAAAGGTGGAGTACTTGCATTCAGAGATTAAGACGCTAGAGCGATTTGAAATTATTCGCGAGCTGCGCAAAGGTACTTATGATGTTCTAATCGGCATTAACTTATTGCGTGAAGGGCTAGATATTCCTGAGGTTTCTCTTGTGGCGATTTTAGATGCTGACAAGGAAGGATTTTTACGTTCAGAGCGTTCATTAATTCAAACGATTGGACGTGCGGCGCGTAATGCTAATGGTCATGTCATTATGTACGCAGATAATATGACGGATTCGATGAAAAAGGCGATTGAGGAAACGAAGCGTCGTCGAATAATGCAAATGGCGTATAACGAGGAGCATGGCATTACGCCGAAAACGATTGTTAAGAAAATTCCTGATGTTATTCGTGCAACACAGGTGGCAGAGGAAGAAGAGTCTTATGTAGCGAAGACAACAAAAGGTAAGAAGTTAACGAAGGAAGAAAGAGAGCAATTACTTGCTTCCCTAGAAGTAGAAATGAAGGAAGCAGCAAAGGCGCTAGATTTCGAACGAGCTGCTGATCTGCGCGATACAATATTTGAATTGAAGGTAGAAGGGTGAATGGCTTGTGAAAAATACTGAAATAGTCGTGCAGGGCGCACGAGCACATAATTTAAAAAATATTAATGTCACAATTCCACGTGATCAACTAGTAGTGCTAACAGGTTTATCAGGCTCAGGGAAATCGTCATTAGCGTTTGATACGATTTATGCCGAGGGACAACGTCGTTATGTAGAATCACTTTCAGCCTATGCACGTCAATTTCTTGGGCAAATGGACAAACCAGACGTCGATGCGATAGAGGGGTTATCTCCTGCTATTTCAATCGATCAAAAAACGACGAGCCGTAACCCACGTTCTACTGTTGGTACAGTAACGGAAATCTATGATTATTTACGTTTGCTATTTGCGCGTATCGGTAAGCCTATTTGTCCGAATCATGGTATTGAGATTACCTCCCAAACGATTGAGCAAATGGTCGATCGACTATTATTTTATCCAGAAAGAACGAAAATGCAGCTGCTTGCCCCAATGGTATCAGGGCGTAAGGGAACGCACGTAAAGCTACTGGAGGATTTAAAAAAGCAAGGCTTTGTTCGAGTACGTCTCGACGGGGAGCTACGTGATTTAGATGATGCGATTGATCTTGATAAAAACAAAAAGCATTCAATAGAAGTAGTCGTGGATCGTGTTGTTATGAAGGAAGGCGTCGCGTCACGTCTTAGTGATTCCTTAGAGACAGCATTACGTTTGGCAGATGGCCGTGTACTTGTCGACGTGATGGAGCATGAGGAATTATTATTTAGTGAACATCATGCCTGTCCATTATGTGGATTTTCAATCGGTGAGCTAGAGCCCCGAATGTTTTCATTTAACAGTCCATTCGGAGCTTGTCCAAGCTGTGATGGTTTAGGCTCGACGCAAGAGGTAGATCTTGATTTAGTAGTACCTGATTGGGATCGAAGTTTATTAGAGCATGCTATAGCACCATGGGAACCCACTAGCTCTCAATATTATCCACAGTTATTAAAGGCGGTATGTGATCATTATGATATTCCGATGGATGTACCTGTAAAGGATCTTCCGAAAGAAAAGATGGATAAAATTTTATATGGTTCTGGAAAAGATAAAATCCACTTCCATTATGAAAATGAGTTTGGCAATGTTCGAGATCAAATGATTGAATTTGAAGGTGTTGTACGTAATGTGGAGCGCCGTTTTAAGGAGACATCTTCTGATTACGTGCGTGAACAAATGGAAAAATATATGGCACAGCAAGCGTGTCCGTCTTGTAAAGGTTATCGTTTAAAGCCTGAAACATTAGCTGTAAAAATAGCAGATAAGCATGTTGGTGAAGTTACACAGTATTCCATTCAGGAAGCTGATACATTTTTCAAAGAGCTAGATTTATCAGAAAAAGATATGAAAATTGCTCGACTTGTCTTACGTGAAATTGAAGAACGTCTAGGCTTCCTCGTAAACGTGGGATTAGATTATTTAACGTTAAGTCGAGCGGCAGGAACACTTTCAGGGGGAGAAGCTCAACGAATTCGCCTTGCGACACAAATTGGCTCGCGTTTAACAGGTGTCCTCTATATTTTAGATGAACCATCAATTGGCTTGCATCAACGCGATAATGACCGTCTCATTAGTACGCTGCAAAATATGCGTGATATTGGCAATACGCTTATTGTTGTCGAGCACGATGAAGATACAATGCTGGCGGCGGATTATCTCATTGATGTTGGTCCTGGTGCAGGTGTGCATGGTGGTCAAATTGTTGCAGCAGGGACACCGCAGGAAGTAATGGAAAATGATAAATCTTTGACGGGGCAATATTTAAGTGGTAAGAAGTTTATTCCACTGCCAATTGAGCGACGCAAACCGAATGGACGCAAATTATCCATTAAAGGTGCTAAGGAAAATAATCTTCACAATGTGAAGGTGGATGTACCACTTGGATTATTCGTGGCCGTAACAGGCGTTTCAGGGTCAGGTAAATCAACACTTATTAATGAAATTTTATATAAATCATTGGCTCAGAAACTTAACCGTTCAAAGGTGAAGCCGGGTGAACATAAAGAAATAACAGGGATTGATGAACTAGAAAAGGTTATTGATATTGACCAATCACCAATCGGTCGTACACCTCGCTCCAATCCTGCTACTTATACAGGTGTTTTTGATGATATTCGAGATGTTTTCGCAGTAACAAATGAGGCAAAGGTACGTGGCTATAAGAAAGGTCGCTTTAGCTTCAACGTTAAGGGAGGTCGCTGTGAGGCTTGTCGTGGTGACGGAATTATAAAAATTGAAATGCATTTCCTACCAGATGTTTATGTACCGTGTGAAGTCTGCCATGGGAAACGTTATAACCGTGAAACGCTTGAAGTGAAATATAAAGATAAGAGCATTGCGGATATTTTAGATATGACGATTGAAAACGCAGTCGTATTCTTCGAAAATATTCCGAAAATCCAGCGTAAGCTACAAACCATCGTGGATGTAGGATTAGGCTATATGAAATTAGGACAACCTGCCACAACGTTATCTGGTGGTGAGGCGCAGCGTGTAAAATTAGCCTCTGAATTACACCGTCGTTCAACAGGTAAATCATTCTATATTTTAGATGAGCCGACAACGGGCTTACATGCAGACGATATTGCACGTTTACTCATTGTTTTACAGCGTCTTGTAGAAAATGGCGATTCAGTGCTAGTGATCGAACATAATCTAGATGTCATCAAGACAGCGGACTACATTATCGACTTAGGGCCTGAAGGTGGCGACAAAGGTGGCACAATTGTTGCGACAGGTACACCTGAAGAAGTCGCAGAAGTAAGTGGCTCTTATACAGGAAAATATTTAAAACCGATATTAACAAGAGATCGTATGCGTATGGAAGCTGCTTTAGCAAAGGCTTCTCAATAAAGTAATTGTTCGCAAATTCCCTAAAGGGGATTTGCGAATTTTTTTTACGTGCGCCCGGCATGCGGATGTCGATAAAAATTAAAAGTTGGGTGACATTATGTTAAAACGTATGTTATGTGGATAAGTTGACTGTAGTAAGCCTAAAAAAAGATATATCCCCAATATTTTCATTTTTATGGTGAAACTTTTCACAAAATGATTCGTATAAATACTATAACGAACTGAGGGAGGCTATTTTAATTATGCAAAATGAACGTCAACGAATTTTAGAACTTGTGGAAAAAGGAACAATTTCAGCGCAAGAGGCGATTACATTATTAGAAGCATTAGAGCAACCTAGCAAGTCCACTCAAAATGTTATGAATGATGTGTCAAAAGAGGACCAGCATTCCTCAACAGAAAAAGAGTCAGTATTTAAAGATGAAAGTCACAAAGATGAAACGAAAAAAGATGAAGATTTTACGAAATATTTCCAAGAAGAGATGCGAGATTTTCGTAAAGATTTAACACAAATTGGTTCACTCTTTATGGATATGATGAATACGGCAGTAAAAAAGGTAAAAGAATTTGATGTAACCTCTCCGTTTGGTGATAAAGTAGAGTTTACTCATACGGAAGAAGTTGCAGCTGAACATGTAGACAATATAATTGCTGAATTACCGAATGGCAATTTTTCATTAGAATCTTCTGAAGGAGATAGCTTCCAAGTTATTTGCAAGGTGAAGGCACCACTTGTTAATGATAGTGAAGAAGAAACGCGTGCTCATTTCCTAGAGCAATTCGTGGTGAAGGAAGATGAAGGTTCACTACGAATTTTAAGTCAACTAAAGCTTGTTCAAGTAAATGTTAAAGTACTTGTACCAAAGGATAAATTGGAGAAACTATCAGTACGTTTAATGAACGGTAGTGTTACTTTACAAGATACGGATTTCGAGCAATTAAAAGTAAAGACATTAAATGGTGCGATTAAAGGCTCTAAGTTTAATTTTGGGAAGGCAGAAGTGGATTCTTCTAATGGCTCGATTGAATTAACAAATGTTCGTGGTAAAGATTTAGAAGCTGAGACATTGAATGGTCGTGTATATTTGGATGGCGCATTGGATGAAGTTGAAGCAAAATCGGTCAATGGACATGTTGTTGTTACAACTTGCTCTACCAATTCATCAAAAATCAAAGCGCAAACAGTTGCAGGAGCTGTTGAATTGTATGTGCCACGTACAATATCGTTAAGCGGTAAAATTGTTACGAATTTTGGTAAAGTAGATGTTGGTATTCAAGATGCTTCAAAAATTGAATCACAGGATCAATTCTTATCAAAAGTAGTACGTTTTGATAAAGAAGTAGAGGATGCTAATCGTCTATTTATCGAAGGCGAGTCTAAAACAGGTGCAGTTTTAATACGCTATACAACAACTGACGAGCAGCATATTTAAGTAACAAAAGCATTCAGGCTATGCGAAACAGCATAGCTTGAATGCTTTTTTATTGCTTGAAAAGTTAAGAAAACAGAAATCGACTTCTACATATTGAGGTCGATTTCTGTTTTCTTGTATGTCGAGTTTTATGACAATTTCGTCTCGAAAATGGCAATGAAGGAACGAAATAGCAAGAACTGCCACGGAATGAAATGAAACTGTAATAAAAAAGGGAGATATAGAGTGCTATAATAGTTAACGAAATACCTCTTACATAGGTAAGAGATTTAGGTGGTTTAAATATGATAGAAATGAAAAATGTGACAAAGAAGTACCCAAGTGGCGTTGTTGCGGCAAATGGGATTTCCGTTAACATAAAGCAAGGTGAATTTGTTTATGTTGTAGGTCCAAGTGGTGCAGGTAAATCGACATTCATTAAGTTAATGTACCGCGAGGAAAAAGCTACTTCAGGAGAAATCACTGTTAATGGCATAGATTTAGCTACATTAAAAAATAAAAAAGTACCTTTTTTACGTCGTCAGCTTGGAGTCGTTTTCCAAGATTTCAAACTACTTCCTCGTTTGAATGTCTATGAAAACGTGGCATTTGCACTAGAGGTAATTGAAGAGGAACCAGTGGAAATTCGACGTCGAGTAATGGAGGTTCTGGAGCTCGTGGGGCTGAAGCAAAAGGCGAGAATGTTCCCTAATGAACTTTCAGGTGGCGAACAGCAGCGTGTTTCGATTGCGCGCTCTATTGTCAATGTACCGAAGGTCGTTATTGCAGATGAACCTACCGGGAATCTTGATCCTGAGACATCGTGGGATATTATGAATTTATTTGAGGAAATTAATGCAAGAGGTACAACTATTGTAATGGCAACCCATAACCGTGAAATCGTGAATACGATTCGACGTCGGGTAATTGCGATTGAAGGCGGAATGATTGTCCGTGATGAGCACGGAGGTGATTACGGCTATGAAATTTAATACGGTGAAACGTCACTTCCGAGAAAGTCTAAAGTCACTTGGCCGTAATAGCTGGATGACCATTGCTTCAGTAAGTGCAGTTACAGTTACATTAATATTAGTGGGCGTATTTGCGCTTATTATGATGAATTTAAATAAAGTAGCATCTGATTTAGAGAACGATGTTGAAATTAAAGTATTAATTGATGAAACAGCTGATGAAGCTGCTGAAAAAGCACTCATGGAAAAAATAAAGAAATTGCCAGATATCGAAGAGATGAACTATTCGACAAAGGAAAATGAGTTAACCAAATTAGTAAAAGATTTTGGGGAAGATTTTAAACTATTTGAGCAAAGTAATCCATTACGTAATGTTATTTATGTGAAGGCTTCAGATCCTCAGCAAACGGCTACTGTCGCTAAGAAAATTGATAAATTCGAGAATACATATAATGTTATGTATGGTGAAGGCAAAGTAGAAAAGCTTTTTAACGTCTTGAATATTAGCCGTAACGTAGGGACAGTGCTTATTTTAGGGTTATTATTTACAGCGATTTTCTTAATTTCTAATACAATTCGAATTACGATCATTGCACGTGGTGATGAAATAGAAATTATGAAACTTGTAGGAGCAACAAACTGGTTCGTGCGTATCCCATTTATATTAGAAGGCATGTGGCTCGGAATTTTAGGTTCTATTATTCCGATTACGGTTATCGCAACCCTATACCACAATGTATATAAAATTATTGCGCCTCGATTACAGGGTGAACTTGTTCAAGTACTTGATTTCTCACCTCTTGTGTACCAAGTAAGCGGTCTACTATTACTCATTGGTGTCCTAATCGGTGTTTGGGGAAGCTTCATGTCAGTACGTAAGTTTTTAAAAATTTAGCTTTCGTTAGGCTTATCATAAAAAGTTGGGATGACATTTTAAACGTATTCCATATATATAAGTTGATTGGAAGAAGGTTGGGCGACACCTAGGGGATTAGCGAGCCATGCGAGTGAAGCGGCTCATCGAACGCCCCAGGAAAGCGCCCGGTTGGAAATGAAATCAACCCAATAGGTTATCATTCAAAATAATTAGTCGAAAAGGAGTTCAACCGGTGAAAAGTATGGCGAAAAACTCAATAAAAACACTTGCTGCAGCATCTGCACTATTTCTTTTTATCCAAACTCCATCAGCGTATGCCAATAGTTTATCGGATTTAAAAGATGAAAAAAGACAAATTGAATCAAAGAAGGATGGCTTAGATTCATCCATCAAAAATAAAACAAATGCTATTACAGCAAATGAAGACAAGCAACAAAAATTATTAGATCAAATTCAAACATTAAATGCTGAAATTGATAAAACTAATAGCAATATCAAAAATGTATTGGCAGAAATTCAATCTACAAATAAAGAAATAAAGTCTTTAGAAGATTCCATAGCAGAGCTTCTGCGCAAAATTGAAGAGCGTGATTTATTGCTAGAGGATCGTGCTCGTGCCATTCAGGCGGGTGGTACCGTTAGCTATTTAGACGTACTACTTAGTTCTAATAGCTTCGTAGATTTTATCGATCGATTCTCTGCTGTCAATGCATTGCTTGAAGCGGATCGACAAATTATCCAAGATCAAAAAGAGGACAAGCAAAAATTAGAGGAACAAAAGCAAGTCTTAGAAGGCAAACGCCAAAAGCTTGAAGATAAAAAAGCTGAACTTGATCGTTTAAAAGCATCATTGGATGGACAAAAAGCTGAGAAAAACAAATTAATTGATCAATTAGAAAAAGAACAAGAAAAGCTGAAGTCAGAAAAAGTATTGCTTGAGAAAGAATATTCTGAGGCACTTGAAATTAGTGATGAATTACAACAAAAGATCATCGATGAACAAAAACGATTAGCTGAAGTTGCCCGTCAACAAGAAGCGAAACGCAAGGCAGACGCAGCAGCAGCAGCGAAGGCAAACGCAGCAGCGAAGGCAGCAGCCCCAACCAAGGCATCTAATTCAGGCAATAGTGGTGGTGGGTCTTCTTCAACAGTCACTGCTCCACAATCGAATGGTACATGGATTAAGCCAACAAATGGTCGTTTAACATCGCCATATGGCTGGCGTAATATTGGTGCTGGTTCAGAATTCCACTATGGAGTCGATCTTGCCAATGGTACAGGTACTCCAATTTGGGCAGCTGCTGACGGTGTTGTTTCCTATGCGGCACCACTTAGCTCGTATGGTAATGTTGTCATCGTTACACATTCTATCGACGGTCAAATCTATACGACAGTGTATGCACACTTAAATTCCTTCAACGTTAGTGTTGGCACAGAAGTATCCCAAGGCCAACAAATTGCTACGATGGGTAGCACAGGACGTGTAACAGGACCGCACTTACACTTTGAAGTGCATATCGGCGCTTGGCAAGGACAAGCAGTCGGAAGTGTCAACCCATTAAAATATATTCCGTTGTAAAAATAATGAAAGCTATACATTAGAATTCCATCTAATGTATAGCTTTTTTAGTTAGGTTTTTTCAAGCGTGATGTTAAGAACCAAAACTGATGGATAGAATCATCGAATCGACGGATAGAAGAAGCAAAGTGACTGATAGAATCATCGAAATGACGGATAGAACGCCCTTAAGGGAGGGGGAGTCGGCGGAACTTTTAGGGAAGCCTCATAATGTGAATCACCTCAGCATTCATCGGGAAATTTAAACATTGAACTTAAAATTGTTTTGGTAGATAATTGTTGGAAATATTTTTCCTAGTTGTGCCACATTTTATGTTAGTATTAGTAATATAAATACCTTGTGGGGTATTACAATATATTTGCTCATAAAAAGCATATTCTTTTCATGTTTTCCGAAGATTTTTTGAACACAGTGTGAAATAACAGTTCATATAAAGATTGTATGCTATGCTGAATCTAACTTTACTTGCGGAGGATTTATTAGGTGAATAATACAGAATGGTTCTCTATTAGGACACTAACATTACCAGCAACAGCTGTCGCTCTTCTTGCGGCATTTTTCATTGTATGGCTAGTATTACGAGTACAATTTCCGAAGAAATGGTCGGAGGTATATGGAGACGCAGCCCTTACTTTTATTCTTGTTTGGAAATTTAGCATAATTGTTACTGATTTTAAAGCTGTTATTGCTCAACCGTTTGCACTCCTTTATTTCAATGGTGGAACAATCGGTGTCTTTTTAGGGGTAATGGCAGCATCGCTACAGCTTTGGCGGAAGCGACAAAAATTACAGTTTGACGCAACTGGAATCACTGCCTGTAGCTGGGCAATCATTTTAACGCAATCGATCTATCAATGGCTTGTGGTGTTATTAAATGACAATCAGACCACTAGCGAAGTAAGTACTTTAATTGTGCTAAGTACACTAACAGTCCTCATATTATGGAAAATAACGGCTATCAATCGTGCATTATTTTTATATACGATTGGGCTTATGATTGTTGCCTTCTTTCAGCCGCATGGTTTATGGCAACCGGCTGTAGGTGTGAGCGTCATATTACTTATACTAGGTATAGCGATTTGCAGGCAATATTTACATAATATTGTTCAAAAAGAAAGCATGGGAGGTAAGGAATGAAAAAAAATATAGGGCTGCTCGTCGTCGTGTTGTTAATAGCCGCGATGATTGGTACATATGTAAAACAGCAGATTGATAAGGATCGTGAAATTGAAACAGCTTCTCTTGGAAAAGAAATGGATGACCGGAAGATTGGTTTAAACAACGGAGATACACCACCGGATTTTACTTTAACAAGTTTAGATGGTAAAAATGTGACATTGAGTGAGCTTCGAGGAAAGAAAGTCGTGTTAAATTTCTGGGCAACATGGTGTCCACCGTGCAAGGCAGAAATGCCACATATGCAAAAATATTATGAACAAAATGCTAAAAAAGATAATGTAGAAATAGTAGCTGTCAATTTAACACAGGGTGAACGTGATGTAACAGATGACGCAAAGATTGATACCGTAATGACATTTAGAGATAGCTTTGAGTTAACATTCCCTATTTTACTTGACATGAAAAACGAAGTTGGCTTAGATTATCAAGTATTAACGATTCCTACAACATATTTTATTGATTCAAATGGATATATTCAACGTGCAATTAGAGGGCCAATGAATGTTGATATGTTAAAGAGCTATGTGGAAGCATTAGACTAAACAATAGAAGATAAATTCAAAGAATCTGCTCGTTTTCTCATAGAAACGAAGCAGATTTTTTTATGTGAATATTTACTTGTTTATAGAATACCCGCGCAAGGAAGGGAAATACCCGCGATTCACGCAAGAATACCCGCGCAAGGAGGAGAAATACCCGCGATTCACGCAAGAATACCCGCGCGAGGAAGGGAAATACCCGCGGTTCACGCAAGAATACCCGCGCGAGGAAGGGAAATACCCGCGATTCGCGCAAGAATACCCACACTAGAAAGGCAAGTACCCGCGCTAGCCGATAGAATACCCACGAAACAAAAAGCATAGTATTCACCAAATTATTTTGAAGCTTAATCTTGTATGTTTGAAAAATAAAAGTCATACAGTAAAAGAGACGGAGGAGGGAAGGTTTGCGCAAAATAATGGCTGGTGTCGGCGTACTTGCTAGTAGTTTATTGTTAGGTAGTGGATTTTATTTTGACTGGTTTAATCTAGGGGATAAAAAGGAGCCAGTCGTCACAGAGGTTGGATCAATCAATGAAGCGTTGAATTTAATTGAGAAAAAATCTGTATACAGTACGGAAAAAGACGCATTGGTGGAGGGGGCACTTCGTGGTATGGCCGACGCTATTAAGGACCCTTACAGCACCTATTATTCGAAGGAAGAGGCAGAACAACACCGACAAATGTTAGCCGAGGAAAGAGTGGGCATTGGTATTGAGCTAACTGAAAGTAACGGGAAATTTATTGTTGTGTCTCCTGTCCGTTCGTCCCCAGCAGATAAAGCAGGAATGCGCTCTCTCGATGAAATTGTACAAGTTGATGGCGTTCGAGTAGATGGTAAAACGATGAGTGAATTAATGCATTTAATTCAAGGAGAAAAGGGGACGAAAGTAACTATTGTCGTCTATCGTCCAAGTGAAGATAAACATATTAAAATGACGATGGAACGAGCAGCAATTTCTAACAAAACAGTATCAAGTGAAATATTGGACGTAGAAAATACTCCGATAGGCTATGTAGAAATCGCACTTTTTGGTGAGAAGACGGCAAATGAGTGGGTTGCCGAAACAAGTAAATTGCTTCGAAAAGATATAAAAGGGTTAGTTATTGATGTGCGAGATAATCCAGGTGGTTATTTACATAGCGTCGCAGCGCTACTGAGCACTGTATTGGAGAATGGCAAAGTGTTTGCGTATATGCAAAATGCTGAAGGTGCTATGGAACCATTAAAAACGGAATCAAAAAGCTTTGATGAAAAATATTTACAGACAATGTACAAAATGCCGATTGTTATTTTACAGAATGCAGGCAGTGCATCGGCTAGTGAAGTTCTTAGTGGTGCTTTAAAAGGTTGGGGACGCGCCTCAATTGTTGGTGTCAAGAGCTTTGGGAAGGGAACAGTGCAGGAATCTTGGTCTCTGACAAATGGTGGGGAGCTTAAACTGTCCACAAATAAATGGCTCACACCAAAACGTGAATGGATTCATGGGCAAGGTATTGAGGCTAATTTAGTTATTGAACAAAATGAATTATTTGCTTTTCAAATGCATCCATTATCAGGGAAGTTTAAAGAGGGCGATATGAGTGAGGAAATTGCTTATACGCAAAATGCTTTGAAAAAGCTAGGCTATAAAATTGCTCGTTTAGACGGTTACTTGGATGAATCGACGGAGGAGGCTGTTAAGCTTTATCGGGAGGATAAGAAGTTAAAACAGGCAGAAGAGAATATTTATATAGATACTACCTTCTTTAACAGTTTAAATGAAACGTTGAAAAAATATAAAGAAGATCGCCAAAATGATTTACAGTTCCAAATGGCGACAAGCTTTTTACTGCACAATATTGAATAGTGAATAATATAAATCTGACTTGCACCGTGCATATTTCAAAATCCGTGACATCCGCTGAATAAAGAAAAAATAAGAATAGTAAGCTTTCTACTAGTTTGTACTACGCAAGAGTGTAGTCGTTTGATACAATAAATTCATAGTATTTAAGACAGAAACGGCGGGTGTTCGTATGGTTAGTGATATATTAATAGAAATTGTGACAGCGATTGGCCGCTTCTTACTCAACCCATTAATTTATATTGCAATTTTATTTGCGATTTTATTAGGTTATAGTCGTGTAAAACAGGAGCGTAAATTTTTTAATAGACGTATTATTTGGGGTTGGACAGAGCTAATTGGGCAATGGAAATATGGTTGGCTATATGCCCTTCTCATTTCGCTAGTAAGCGTTGGTTTAGGTTTAACAGTGCCCAAAGCTTTCTTAATGATTTTAATAGCCATTTCTGCATTAGCATTATTACTGTTCTTCATTAATGCACTTTCACCAATCTATACGATGGGGCTTGCTACTTTAGCAATATGGGCGATGTTTCAATATAATTGGACATTTTCTTGGTGGAAAATCTCTTTAGAAGGTGTAAATTTATTGGCCGGTCCCATTGTAACGATTACTATTTTAGCTGGTCTATGTGTGATTGCTGAGGGCATGTTAATTCGTCGAATAGCAATGAAGGTAACGACACCGCGAGTTGAAAAAACGAAGCGAGGTATGCAGGCAATTGTCTATCGTTCAAGAAATGTATGGGTACTGCCAATCTTCTTTGTAATGCCTGGTAATATTATTCCGGCAGATTTTCCGTATTGGCCACAGTTTACAATAGGAGAGAGTACCTTTGCACTCGTACTATTTCCAGTCGTTATAGGATTTTCAAAGCTTACTAGAAAAGAATTACCGGCTTTGCAATTGCCTAAAATTGGCCGATCAGTGCTAATGCTAGGACAGGTAATTTTAATAGGTGGACTTGCAGCAGCCTTGGAGCCAGTCATCGGCTTTATAACGTTGGCACTTGGTGTAGTGAGTCGTATCATTATTTCAATCTTCTATGCGCTGCAAGATAAAACGGAAATTTATGCAGTTGCACCAAGCTCAAAGGGTGCTATAATTGCGGCTGTCCTACCGGATTCACCAGCTGAAAAAATGGGCTTACTGGCAGGGGAATGTATTCGTAAAGTAAATGGGCATTCCATTTATACTGAAAATGATTTATACGAAGCTTTGCAATTAAATGCTGCACATTGCCGTCTAGAAATAGTAGATCGTAACAATGAAGTACGCTTAACACAGCATGTTATCTATAGCAATGATCATTACCGTATAGGATTATTACTAGCTGAGCCGAGGGATATATGATGGATGTTTTCGGGAAAATGATGTTAGCGTTATTTTTGCCAGCATTACTCGTGTTATTGTTTACAAGAATTACGTATAATCGTTATGTGGCACTAATATTGGCGATTGCTCTTATTGCGGCATCTGTATATGCAGGTTATACTTCCCCGCCTATTATATTTGTTATCGATGCATTTTCGTTAACAGTAGGCTTTTGGTTAGCGAGTAAAATGAAAAAAAATAAAGGTCTTGTTTAAAAAGGGTCAGTCCAAAGTGATAGCTTCACTTTTAGGACTGACCTTTTTACATGAAAAAACGAACAGCTGCCATAATAATAACCCCAGCTACAACTGTAATAGATAAGCTTTTTGTAACGAGTGCAATAATAAGTGTTGGCACAAATGTAATAAAGACAGGCCAATCGAGTGTGACGATTTTTCCACTTTCAGTATCCAGTAAGTTTTCAATAACAAGAGCGCTTAAAATGCAGACAGGGATAAAGCTTAACCACTTCATTACAACGTCTGGTAGTTTCACACTTCGTACGAACATAAAAGGAATGATACGTGGTAGCCAAGTTACAAGTGCACAGCCAATGATGAGCCATACCATAGAAGCGGTTGTCGTCATTTATCTGTCACCACCCCTATAGTTGCTACAATAACTGTTGCAAGAAGAACAGCCACATGCGAAGGCACAATATAGGAAAGGCCATACATAATGACAGCCATATAACCGATTAACATAAGATAATGCATTATTTTACTTTTCCCTACACTGCCAAGTTGGAGTACAAGAAGTGCCACAAACATGGCGATCAATGCGAAATCTAAGCCCCATTTTTCAGGGTTTGCCACCCATTGCCCCAAATATGCGCCAGCTACACAAGAAAGAATCCAAAATGAGTAAGCAGTGATATTCAGCCCATCCATCCATTTGCCATATAGCTTACCAGTTTGCATTTGCTTTGTAACAGCTACACCGAATGTTTCGTCTGTTAATAATGTGCCGAAACCAACATTTCTGAGCATGGAATAGCGTGTAAAATGAGGAGCTAATGTTAAACTCATTAATAAATGACGTAAATTTACGACAAAAATGGTTACAATAATAGCAGAAGCAGGACTATTTGTTAGAAGAAGTGCACAAAAGATAAATTGTGCGGAGCCTGCATAGATGAGTATAGTTAAAAGTGCAATTTCGAGTACAGATAATCCAGAAGCGGAACCTACAACACCGAAAGCGAGTCCTATACTAATATAGCCAAGTAAAGTGGGAACACAATCTTTAACGCCTTGTAAAAAGCTATCGTCTGGCGTGTTTGTTGTTTCATTCTGAAATTCTGTTGTACTTGTCATAAATAGGTCATCCTTTCTTAAAAATTTCCATGTATACTAATGATGGAATAGTTTGATAGTTCTTAATGTTTATTAAAGTATACATATGTCTGATAAAATAAACAATAGAAATTGGTGAATAAAAATGGAGCAAATGAGTCGAAATTTAGCATTTCAATTAAAGAAGATTCGGCAGCAACGTCAATTAAGCTTAGACGATGTTGCCAAAGCTACAGGGGTAAGTAAAGCTCAACTTGCACAAATTGAAAAGGGAGAGGCGAATCCTACAGTATCAACGATTTGGAAAATCGCTGCGGGTATGCGTACTTCATTTTCGTGCTTATTACAACCTCCTACAGCTCATTTCATGAAATATAGTAGTAAGGATGCGCCACATGTAGATGAAGACGAGGGACGATATCGTGTGTATTCCATTATTCCTTATAATCCAGAACGTGGCTGGGAACTTTATAAGATTGAAATGGAGCCTGGCGCCTCTAGCAGGAGTGAAGCCCACACGGAAGGGGTAGAAGAAACTGTGACTGTTATCCAAGGACAAGCCACCATTTCTGCTGGAGATATGCATGAATTACTAGAAGAAGGGGATACACTAGTATTCTCAGGACATCAGCCACATGAGTATAAAAATACATCGGAAAAGTTAACAATTTTACATTTAATTTTGCAGTATAAATAGAGGTGTTGATTTTGAATGAATGGTTTACTGTAGAAAATATTGAGCAAATTACGGCACAATATCGAACATTTGGCCCGGTCATTGGTTTATTATTACCTTTTATAGAGGCGTTTTTACCGTTTTTACCTTTGGTCGTGTTTGTTGTGGCCAATGCGAGCGCATTTGGTTTATGGCTTGGTTTTTTATTATCCTGGCTAGGATCTGTAGCTGGTTCATATGCAGTATTTTTGCTTGTTCGACATTTTGGCAAGCATCCCAAGCTTCGATTTGTAACAGGCAGTAAAAAGGTAGAAAAGCTAATTAAATGGGTAGATATGAATGGGATAAGTCCCCTGTTTGTATTACTTTGTTTTCCTTTTACACCCTCAGTCATTGTAAACATCGTAGCGGGGCTATCTCATATGCATAAAAAGTTTTATTTAGTGGTATTATTGGCAGGGAAGTTCGTTATGATTTTAGGAATGAGCGTGCTTGGCTATGATTTAAAATCACTCTTAACAAGCCCTGTAAGACTGATTATTGCAGGTGTTGCGATTGTCGTGCTTTGGTGGGTTGGCAAGCTTATAGAGAAACGATTAAACTCGCGTGTAGAGAGAGATTTAAAACAAGCGCGAAAATTGACGAAAAATCATCAATAATGAAAGTTGAATATGCACATCCAGCCCCTTGTATCATGTAAAATGAGAGAAGGGGTTTTTATCTTTCAATAAGAGTAGACAATGCTCGAGTAACATGAGTGGCTCTCAGATAAAACACTAAAATGCACAGTTAGAGTAGCAAAGCGCTGGGACCTATACAATAACTGCTCAGGTAAAACAGCAAAGTGATCAGGTCCATGCGAAAACTGCTCAGGTTGAGTCGTGAAGTCCTGGGGATATAAGATTAAATAGATTATTAACAGGAGGAAAAAAGCATGACATTGCGTATTGTATCAGGACGTTCAGGAACAGGTAAATCAACGTTTATTCATCATGAGATTATCGAGCAACTAAAATCAGATCCGTTGGGAAATCCAATTTTTGTGATTGTTCCTGACCAAATGTCTTACTCAACGGAGTATGAGCTAACGAATAAGCATGGCTTGCAAGGCTTAATCCGTGCGCAGGTCATGACATTTAAACGATTAGCATGGCTAGTGTTACAGGAAACGGGTGGTATTGCTCGAAAAGAAGTAAATGGCTATGGCTATCGAATGCTTATCCGCAAACTTTTAGAGGAACAAAAAAGTGAGTTTTCATTATTTCGACAAGCAGCTGGGAAACGAGGCTTTACGGAGGAAATAGAATCGCTATTACGGGAGTTTAGTCGTTATAGTGTAAATAGTTCAGTGTTAGCTGAAGTGACAGCATCTTTGAAGGTCATTGATGCGCCTCATACTTTGCAAGCGAAAACGAATGATTTACAAGTAGTTCTACAAGCTTTGGAGGAACGACTTGGCACGACGTATGTCGATAGTGAGGGGTATTATCCGATTTTAACCGAGCAACTGAAATACTCCGAGACGATGAAGCAGGCAACAATTTATATAGATGGTTTTACAGCATTTACTGTAAGAGAATTAGAGCTTGTAAAAGAGTTATTAAAGGTGACGAAACAGGTAACGGTAGTTCTTCCGTTTGACCATATCGAAGAAGTTTATGATGAGCAGTCTTTATTCTATGAAGCCGCTTCTACGAACCAACGTTTACACGACATTGCAAATGAAGAGGGCATTGAAGTGGATGCACCATTGCACTTCTACAATACGCATCGTTTTCAATCTGAAGATTTACAGCATATGGAATCGCGATTTGCAGATATTGTGCCTCAAACGAAAAAAACTTCAGGTGATGTAATGGTACTTGAAGCGTCCAATCGACGTGCAGAGATACATGCCATTGCCCGGGAAATAACAAAGCTAACAAGGGAGAAGGGTTATCGTTATCAGGATATAGTACTTCTTTATAGACAAGCAGAAGTCTATGACCCGCTTATTACAACGATTTTTCAGCAATATGAAATTCCTATTTTTACAAATTCGAAAAAGACGATGCTGCATCACCCTTTAATTGAGCTTAGTCGATCTGCTTTAGAGGTTATCACTTCTAATTGGAAATACGAACCAGTTTTTCGTAGTGTAAAAACAGATTTATTTTTCCCATTACATGCTGAGCTAAATGTTTGGCGAGAGCGTGCGGATCGTTTAGAAAACTACTGTTTAGCACAGGGCGTCTATGGTGAGCGCTGGTTTGAGGAAGCTCGATGGTTTTACAAGAAGTATCGTGGACTTGAATTCCATTCACGCGTGCAAACAGATGAAGAACGTGCCATGCAAGCAGAAATCGAGGCTATTCGCGATGAAATTCGTCAGCCGCTAAAATTGTTACAGGACAAGCTGGAAGTAGCGACAACAGGTCGAGATGTAGCGACAGCTTTATTTGAATTGATTGAAAGTTTACATGTTTATGAAAAGCTTCAAGCAATGAAAGACCGTGAACTGGATCGAGGTGATGCATTAGCTGCAAGTGAGCATGATCAAGCATGGAAAGAATGGATTGCCGTGCTCGATCAGTTTGTCTATATGTTTGGTGAGCAGGAGATGTCTGTGGAGGCAGCGGCGAAAATTTTAGATGAGGGCTTTGATACATTAGAATTTTCTCGTATCCCACCTACATTAGATGAGGTCATGGTAGCAACGGTTGACTTAGCCCGTTTATCGAATATAAAGGTCGCTTTTGTCTTAGGGATGAATGATGGCGTCTATCCAACTCGTATGGAGTATGAGGGATTGCTGTCAGATACTGAACGTGAATGGTTTAATCAAATTGGTTATGAGCTTGCGCCAACATCTAAAAATCGTTTACTGCAGGAGAATTTCTTGCTATATCGTGCTTTAACGACGCCATCCGATAAATTATATATGTCCTACCCAACAGCAGATGAAGAGGGCAAGGCGCTATTGTCCTCACTCTATATTAAGAAAATTATCGGCAATGATAAAACGGCTGGGCTTTTGAGTGGTGTCCAGGTTGAGCGAGTTGTGATTGATCCAATTGAATTACTGGAAGAAAGTGCTTTACCGTATATACGTCATCCACGTACAGCTTTAGCACATTTAATGGTGCAAAAACGCCAAGCTGAGCATAGCCGCGAGCTTGCACCAGAGTGGCTTGCTTTACAAAAATTTTATAAACAGGACCCTTATTGGGCACTTGTTTTTGAACGAGTTTTACATCCAATCACTCATAAAAATGAAGCAGAGCCATTAGAAAATTACATCACTCAGGAATTATACGGTCAAAAGCTAACATCTAGTGTGTCGCGTGTTGAGAAATTTTTCCGTTGCCCATTTTCGCATTTCACAACGTATGGGCTTCGTCTAGAAGAGCGGGCAGAGTACAGACTAGAAACATTTGCAATGGGCGATTTATTCCATGAGGCATTGAAATGGATTACTGAAGAGACACACCGTCAGCAGCTATCATGGATACGTTTAACAAAGCAACAAATTAAACAATTAGCACGACAAGCCGTTGAGCAAATTGTGCCGGTATTTTCACATCAAATTTTACTGTCAAGCGCACGTTATCGCTATATTCAGCGCAAGCTTATTCGTATTGTCGAGCGAACAATGACGGCACTTACACAGCATGCGAATGTATCTCACTTTAAGCCAATTGCCATTGAGGCATCGTTTGGACCTGGGCAAAATGAACAGCTACCACCACTTGAAATTGATTTAACAGGTGGTAAGAAAATGTTTATGCGAGGTCGTATTGATAGGGTAGATAGTGCGTCTATTGATGACCGCTCTTATTTACGGATTGTCGATTATAAATCATCAGCTCGTGATTTAGATTTGAATGAGGTTTATCACGGATTGTCTCTTCAGGTACTAACGTATTTAGATGTAGCGATGGAAAATTCCTCTTATTGGCTACCGGGTGAGGCGGAACCAGCCGGGGTTCTTTATGTGCATGTCCACAATCCAATGCTAAAGCTTGATAAGGATTTAAGCGACAGTGAAATTGAGGAAGATCGATTAAAACAATACAAAATGAAAGGTCTTTTATCAGAAAATGCGGAGTCCATTTTATCGATGGACGAGCAATTAGAGGAATCGAGTGGGCATTCAAAAATCATTCCTGTCTATATGAAAAAAGATGGGACACCATCAGAATCTCAGTCACGTATTGTACCTGTTAATGATATGAAAAATCTACAGCATTTTGTACGGCGCAAGCATCAAGAGGCTGGTAATGGAATTTTAGCAGGGGATACCTCTATTAGTCCTTATAAACTAAAAACAAAAACAGCATGTGACTACTGTCAATTTGCGGCTGTTTGTCAATTTGACCCATCTGATGGCAAGCAAAGCTATCGTCAGTTACAGCAAGCAAAACCGAATGATATCGTTGACAAAATTTGGAAGGAGATGAAGTAAGTTGGTACAAAAAATACCCGAAAAGCCAACGGAAGTGACATGGACTGACGACCAGTGGAAGGCAATTTATGCAAGCGGCCAGGATACACTTGTATCGGCTGCGGCAGGCTCTGGTAAAACGGCAGTTCTCATTAATCGCATGATTGAAAAGGTAGTTGCAAAAGAGAATCCAATCAATGTCGACGAGTTACTTGTCGTAACATTTACAAATGCATCCGCTGCTGAGATGCGTCATCGTATGGCAGAGGCACTTGAAAAGGCTATTGCAGAAAATCCAACTTCCAATCATTTAAG
Source organism: Lysinibacillus agricola (assembly GCF_016638705.1). Classification (GTDB taxonomy): domain Bacteria; phylum Bacillota; class Bacilli; order Bacillales_A; family Planococcaceae; genus Lysinibacillus; species Lysinibacillus agricola. The sequence goes on from NZ_CP067341.1 coordinate 919,715, forward strand.
ACGTCAGTTAAGCCTTGTCAATAAAGCACAAATTTCAACACTGCATTCTTTCTGCTTAGCTATTGTGAAGCAGTATGCCTATATGCTAGATATTGATCCAGGCTTTCGTATAGCAAATGAGGCAGAGGTTGCTTTGTTAAGGGACGATATATTAGCAGAAGTATTAGAAGATGCTTACGATTCTGAGGATGAGGCACAGATTCAAGCAATCTATCGTCTTGTTGATAGCTTTACATCGGATCGTGATGATCAGGCGATAGAAACCTTAATAAGCAAGCTTTATGATACATCCCGCGTTCATACAGAGCCTCAAAAATGGCTTCGTAGTCTACCAGAGACATATGACTTAGCTGCAGACGTGACAATTGATGATTTAGAGCTGTCGAAATATGTGAAATTAACAGTCAAGCATAGTCTTGACGAGGCTTTCGTTTTAATTTCTGAAATGCGAGCCATTACGCTACAGCCTGAGGGACCTGCACCATATGCTGAAACAGCAGAGATTGATTTTGCCATGATTCAAGAAGGCATTCGCATTAGTCGTGAAGGAACGTGGCAGGAACTCTTTGATTATTTCGCAACTGTGAAATGGTCAACTTTAAAGCGTGTATCAAAGGATGCTTTAGTGGATGTGGAGCTACAGGAGCTTGCCAAGAAAAAACGTGAGGCAGCTAAAAAAATTGTCAACAAACTTAAAGAGACCTATTTTGTTCGGACTCCTGCACGCTTGCTTGAAGAAATTCGCTTAATGGGTCCGACGATAGGAACATTAGTCGAATTGACAAATGTTTTTAGTGAGAGGTTCCGCATGGCAAAATTAGAACGAGGAATTATTGATTTCTCGGATCTAGAGCATTTCGCATTGCAAATTTTAACGGTAGAAGTCGAAGGTGAATTACAACCTTCACCTATTGCACTAGATTTGAAACAGCGTTTTAAAGAAGTACTTGTTGACGAATACCAAGATAGTGCGACACGTTGCTAATTGAAAAGATTAGCCACTAGCATATTTGCTAGGAGAACTAAGAAATCAGATGAGTCGAATGATGAGGTAACGCTCTGAAAGGCTCGACCTAATCCTCCGAATAGCATCAGCATAGGCAATTATGATGGTGTTATAAGCTCGGTGAAGTCAGCTGAATATTACCCTAATCGAAAGAAGGAAAGCGAGATAGAGGTATCTTGTGTGGTAGATAGGCTGGGGTTCTATAAGAGAATCTATGGTTAGAATTTAGGTTAAACAACAATCTAATGACGAAATTCCGAATGTACGGCTCTAGAGGTATAGCCATTCGAAAGGGTGGTCCGCCACGCGCGGGTTAGTGAGGTGGAGTAAGAATTGTCTTTATGAAACACCTTATGATGTTATAGGCATCATCCAGCTAACAGGGCTAGAGGAATGACCTAAGGATTCTGTATGAAAAGATATGGTTCTTGGAACGTGGGAAGCTGACTACGTGGAGAGATTGTACTCGACGAAACGGTACGAGGGAAAACGAATTCATCGTATAACCTTGTTTTAAGTTAGTGAAAGTGATGGCACAGTACCTAGGAAGCCGTGATAATAAGCGGTGGAGGGATAGCCATTAGTTAGTTAATTGAACACTCATACTATATTTCATGATTTTCAGGTTCGAGTAGGACTAAGAGAAATGGAATCACTGAACAATCTCTTGATTGATAAAGGTGAGTACATTGACTGAAACGGTTAACGCCAATAAGGGATTAGGCTTTACGGAAATGAAATAATAGGATGAAGAGCAATTAATTGATGGAACGCCGTATGAGGGGAAACCCTCACGTACGGTGTGAATGGGGGAAAAAGCTAGAGATTACTTCAAAGGCTTACCTATCCATATCAAATATGCTGCAAGAAACAATATTACAGCTTGTGAAAACAGGTAGTGAGCAAGAGGGAAATCTCTTTATGGTTGGGGACGTAAAACAAAGTATTGTGCGCCCATAAGGGTATTGTATATTTCACCATTTGGCGGTGAATAAACTATAGAAACGGTTTATATATCAACCGACTTATCTTGATGGGAAACCAAAGAGGGAGTGTAGCATGTCGGTTAAAGTCATAAGTTAGCCTAAACGGAAAGGCTACGACTGAATGGCAAGATATAAAAGATTCATATAAGGAAGAAGGCTAAACTGCTTGAAGAATAGTCCGAGTGGGGTCATGCTTAACCATCTAGGAAACCGTTTGAAACCTAGAATCTATTCTGTTCAGCGTATTAGATGCTTGCGACTGAACATGGGAACGTGTACTAGATTGATGCACAATCCCAGTTTCTGATTGACGAAAGAATAGACACACTTCAAGATTGAAGAAAAGGATGAACGTTCCTTCCGACAATGAATCAAGCCTGTATACAATATACTAAATGGGGATTACCTAAGTTGGAGTGCCACAAGGCTATGTACACGGGTACTGAAAATCCAATATGGTAACGGAGCTCTCGTAGTAGTCGGAGATAGGGAAAGCCTATTACATGGCGAAGGAGAGCAGCTTATAACGTATAAACAATGAGGAAAGGAGCGAAATGCTCTATGCAAAGTTCAGAAATTGTCTTATACAATCTATCGAAACAAGCAATGAAAGACGGATATACATTTGACCGTCTATACAGACATTTATACAATGAAGATTTTTATATAAAAGCCTATACGAAGATATACAAAAATAAAGGTAGTGCAACAAAAGGTATTGATGGAGAAACAGCGGATGGATTCGGGGAAGAAAAAATTCAAGCAATCGTTGATACGTTGAAAAATGAAAGCTATCAACCGAAGCCAGTTCGTCGTATTCATATCCCAAAGAAAAATGGTGGTACACGACCACTTGGTATCCCTACGTTTACAGACCGTATTGTACAAGAAGTTTGTCGTATGATATTAGAAGCCATTTATGAGCCTAAATTTTCAAATCATTCGCATGGTTTCAGACCAAAAAGAAGTTGTCATACAGCATTAATCGAAATGAAGAAAACCTTTACAGGGGTAAATTGGTTCATTGAAGGCGATATAAAAGGATTTTTCGATAACATCAATCATCAAATTTTAATTACTATTTTAAGAAAACGTATCAAAGATGAAAAATTCATTCGTTTAATGTGGAAGTTCTTAAAAGCAGGATTCGTTGAAAATTGGCGATTCCAAAAGACGTATAGTGGAACTCCACAGGGCGGAATTATTAGTCCGTTACTAGCGAATATTTATTTAAATGAATTTGATGATTATATTGAAAAAGAATTAAAGCCTTCTTTTGATTTAGGTGAACCAAAAAAACGTAAACGTAATACTGAATATCGAAAATATGATATGCGTAACCAACGTTTGCATAAAAAAATTAATGCAACAGAAGATGAAGTTTTGCGAAAAGAAATGATTGAAGAATATAAGGCGAATAAGAAAATTTTGCTTAATTTACCGTACTATGAGTCGAACACGGACACATATAAAGCAATAAAATATGTACGTTATGCAGATGATTTTATTGTTGGCGTCAATGGTAGTAAAGAAGATTGTGAAATGCTTAAGCAAACAATGAAAGACTTTCTACAAAATTATTTACAACTTGAATTGTCAGAAGATAAGACGCTCATTACGCATAGTACAAAGTTTGCGAACTTTTTAAGCTACGATATATCAATTAGCCATGATTTAAGTACGGCAAAAGATAAAAACGGTGTTATTAAACGTAAATATAGAGAATATGTACAATTACGAATACCTAAAGGAACAATTGAAAAAGTAATCGTAAAAAATAAAATGGTCAAAGACATTGATGCGAAACAATGGGATATGTTGCATCGAACAAGATTAGTTGGACTTTCTGATTTAGAAATCATCGAAACGTATAACGCAGAGCTACGTGGTTTATATAATTATTATGCTCTAGCGGAAAATGTAAACCAAAAAATGTGGCAATTACGTTATGTAATGGAATATAGCTGTTTAAAAACACTTGCAAATAAATACAAATCCTCAGTAGCAAAAATGAAGGTTAAGTTTAAACAAGGTAAGTATTGGGGAGTAAAATACGAAACAAAACAAGGTGAAAGAATAGCATATTTCTATAAAGATGGTTTTGAAAAAGGAAAAGAAAGCGTCAAAGCAACAATAGATGAACTACCTAATCTTTATGTATATCAAGGCAGAAATGATGTAGAAAAACGACTAAGTGCAAGACAATGTGAATTATGTGGAGACAATCATCCCGATACAAAATTCGAAATTCATCACATAAATAAAGTGAAGAATTTAAAGGGAAAAGAATATTGGGAATGGACAATGCTCGCTAAGCAAAGAAAAACGCTAGTCGTGTGTGATAAATGTCATAAAGAAATTCATAAACAACGATAGATTTGTTATAAGTGGAGAGCCGTATACTCTGAGAGGAGTACGTACGGTTCGGGGAGGGGTTCACTGGAAACCTACTACAGAAATGTAGCAAGGCGCTGGGTTCCTACTCTACTACCGTTTTCGTTTAGCAGAACCAAAGCTCTTTATGCGAAAGTATAGCGAGTTTCTAGAGATCCCAGATTTGACAGGAATGCGAATCGATTTAAACGCTAATTTCCGTAGTCGGAAAGAAGTGTTGAACGCTACAAACTATGTATTTGCACAAATTATGGGTGAGCGCGTTGGAGAAATTCTCTATGATGAAAATGCTTCATTAAAGCCAGCAGCTCCGTATAATGACGGAGAAGTTCCAGTAGAGCTAGTCATCATGCATCCTCCTGGAGAAGAAGCGCTGGACGAAGAGGCAGAAGATATTGCTAGTGAAGCCTCTGAACTAGAGGAATTAAAAAAATCACAGTATGAGGCACGTTTTATCATTGAGCGTATTCGGCAGATGATGGAGGATGGGACAACCGTATTTGATACAAAAACGAAGACAGAACGTCCTTTAAAATATAGTGATATAGTGATCTTAATGCGTTCAATGACATGGTCAACAGATTTAGTGGAGGAATTTAAGCTTGCGGGAATTCCTCTTTATGCGGAGTCCTCCAAAGGATATTTCGATGCGCTTGAGGTCATGATTATGCTGAACGTACTGAAGGTTGTCGATAATCCATATCAGGATATTCCTTTGGCATCAGTGCTACGCGCTCCATTTGTTGGCTTAACAGAAAATGAGCTAGCAAAAATACGGCTAGCAGATTCAAAAGCGCCGTTTTATGATGCATTAAGGCAATTTATTCGAAGTGATGGGCATGGTGTACAGACTGACACTTTTGTGAAGCTTCAACGTTTTATGCTGGCATTTGAAAACTGGCGGGATTTAGCGCGCCGTGGTTCATTGTCAGATTTAATTTGGAAAATTTACTTAGACACGCATTATTACGAGATGGTTGGAGCGATGCCAAATGGCAAGCAGCGTCAGGCCAATTTACGTGTTTTACACGATCGGGCATTAATGTATGAGAAAACAGCCTTTCGAGGACTGTTTTCGTTTTTACGCTTTATTGACCGTATGCGTACGCGTGGTGATGATTTAGGAACGGCCAAATCAATTGGAGAAAAGGATGATGTCGTGCGTCTTGTAACCATCCACTCTTCAAAAGGTTTGGAATATCCTGTTGTCTTTGTCGCAGGGATGGGGCGACCGTTTAATAAAATGGATTTCCACAATCCATATTTATTCGATCAAGATTTTGGCCTTGCAGTGAAGGCGATTGATCCAGAAAATCGTATTACGTATACATCCCTACCTTTTTTAGCTCTAAAGGAGAAAAAGGAGCTCGAAATGCGTGCTGAGGAAATGCGTGTATTATACGTAGCAATGACACGTGCGAAGGAGCGACTTATTTTAGTAGGGTCTGTGAAAAATTGGAGTAAAACGCTCGACAATTGGCAGGATGCACAAAGTTTGCCGGTAGATGCCCCGCTTCAGGAGTATTTACGTGCGCGAGCTAATAGCTACTTTGACTGGATTGGGCCTGCAGTTGCAAGGCATGCAGATTTTACAGCAATTGCTACTTCCACTTATAAGGCACCTGAAGATGTATCACATTGGTGGGTACGTGCTGTCGATACGAGACATTATACGTATGATTTGCAAGCGTTAGAGGATGAGGTACAGCAATTGCTCGAAACGCCTAATGACGTAGAGTTATTATCAGAAATTACGACGCGCTTTCAAGCACAGTATTCATTTCAAAAATCAACACAAAAACGCTCAAAAACATCTGTTAGTGAAATTAAGCGTTTAGAAAATTTACAGCGGCAGGAGGAGCCTGAATATTACTTTTCAGTACCTTCTAAGCAAAAAATGACAACCATTGCGCCACGTCCAAGCTTTTTACAGGACAAGCAGCTAACAGGCGCAGAAATCGGAACAGCTGTCCACACAGTCATGCAGCATGTACCTCAAAACGGCTTTACGGATGTACAGGAGGTTAAGGCGTTTGTCGCTGATTTAGTGGCAAGGCAGCTATTGACGGAGGCTGAGGGAAAGGTTGTTCCATGGAAAAAAATATATAATTTCTTTACAACAGACATTGGACATCGTTTTAAAAAGGCAAAAACAGTCCGGAGAGAAATGCCATTTACGATTAGTAGAGTAGATGAAGATGGCGATGCTCAAATTGTACAAGGGATTATTGATTGCTTATTTGAGGATGAAAACGGTGAATGGGTCTTGCTTGATTATAAGACAGATCGCATCCAATCACATTTTGCTGAGGAGCCAGCGCTAACGAAGGAACTCTTAGGCAGATATGGTGTGCAACTCAGAGTTTATAGTGAGGCAATCGAATCTATTCTTCAAATCAAAGTGAGTGACAAAGTTCTATATTTATTAGATATTGAGCGAGCTTTACATGCATAAGTAAACGCGGTGAAAATAGGGCATCTGAAGTAGTTTACAAGAGTAGACGCCCTGTTTTCACTAAAGCGTTATTAAATAGAGGAGGCTATTTTGTGGATTTAAAACCGACAATGTTGCAGGAACGCATCGCAACATTAGATATTTTACGAGGTATTAGCTTACTAGGCATTTTACTCGTAAATATATTTGCCTTTTATTTGCCGATGCCATATATTGATTTGGCATCATGGTTTACAACACCGTCAGATATGGTGTGGCAGCAAAATTTAGATATTTATGTACAAAGTAGCTTTTATCCACTATTTGCCATGCTATTTGGCTATGGATTCGCTATGCAATGGCAGAAAGCACAAAGTCGTGAACAAAATTTTTATTCGATAGGACTGCGAAGACTTTCTGTATTATTTGTATTTGGTTTTATCCATGCTGTGCTAATTTGGTGGGGCGACATTTTGATGATGTATGCATTTTGTGGCGTATTTTTATTGCTATTATTACGTCTACATCCGATTTGGTTATTGTCAATCGGTATTATCATTTACGGTATTATGCAAGCTTTTATGTTATTTATTGTAGGATTTATTAATTTTAATACAGAGATTGATGAGTATTTAGATATAACTTCAGTAGAGCAAGCGATAACTGCTTATGGAACGGGGAGTTGGGTAGATGCATTTATGCAACGTTTAACCGATTTATCTATTCAGGCTGGGATAGGCATGTGGTTTGTAGCATTATTTACAATTTTACCATATATGTTAATTGGTGCCGCAGCCTCTAAATGGCGTTTAGTGGAACGAGCAAAGGAGTTAAAATGGCTTTGGCTGACGTTAGCAATAGCCGGGGTGGCAATTGGTATTTTTGTAAAGAGCTTACCTATCATGTTGACGCGTACGCATTTATTAGACTACTTGAAAGTATACATAGGTGGTCCAATTTTATCAGTTGGCTATATTGGGATTATTGTATTACTTTGTTTACTGCCAGTTGTACCAAAGTTACTCAGTCCTTTTGCAAAAATGGGGCGCATGTCGTTAACGATGTACATACTTCAATCGATAATTGGAACATGTTTATTTTATCAATTTGGATTTGGCTGGTATGGAAAAGTGAGCGTTGAAACAGGCGTGTTAATTGCAATCAGTATTATTGTTGTACAAATGATTGTGGCGGAAATTTGGCTAGCGAAATGGAAACAGGGTCCGTTAGAGGCTTTATGGCGGAAATTAACATATAAGGCGAATACTAAAGCGGGATAATTGTGTGAAGGTGCTCGACTCTCTTGCAAAAATCGAGCAATCTGCGATGGAAATCAGCCTTCATTTTTAATGTGATGGCAACATAAAGTGAATGAATGCGTCTTGTATAATAAGAATAATTTATTGCGATTTGGCTCATTAACAAAAGTTGGGGATAGCATTTGTTAAAACGTATATTATGCAAATAGTTGATCTTCGTTACGACTGGGCGACTCCTTGGGGATCAGCGTCACAGATGTGACCCTGCAGCGAAGCGTCAGCAACAAAGCGCCTAGTCGGAACGGAAATTAACTCCACGTTATGGTGAAGAGCCTGCGAAATATTAGGAATAAAAATAGTTGTCGCAAAAGTAAGGCAATTCCTATAATATTGTTGTATCATGTAGAAAAAAGAAGGAGCTCTGAAAATCATGAAAATTTTATCATTTAAATTAGGTGGACATGTAAGCTTTGGACCAAAAGTAAAAAAAGAAGAAGCGGTATGGGATGTACTCGCTATTCAAAATGAACTTCAAGTTCTCCCTTCTTTTTCAAGTTCAATCGTGGATGGCATAGCTTTAGGCTTTGATTTTGTTGAACAGATTCGTAAATTAGTAGAAGCCGCTGAAAAATCAGATCGTGCAGATAGCTTTAAACGTGAATTTACAGTGATCGAATGGTTATCACCAATTCCACGTACACCAAAAAATATTATGTGTATTGGGAAAAACTATAATGAACATGCAAAAGAAATGGGTGCAGAGGCAGCCCCAACAGACTTAGTGGTATTTACAAAATCTCCGACTGCTATTGCTGCTGATGACCAAACTATTTCTATTCATGCTGATCTTTCATCCAAAATGGATTATGAAGGCGAATTAGCAATTGTTATTGGTAAACGTGGTAAAAATATTCCGAAAAACTTAGCATATGATTATGTATTTGGCTACACAATTGCCAATGATATAACAGCTCGTGATTTACAAGAAAAACATAAACAATATTTCTTAGGAAAAAGCTTGGAAGGTACTTGTCCACTTGGACCGTACCTTGTGACAAAAGATGAAATTCCAAATCCACAAGAGTTAACAGTGGTAACAAAAGTAAACGATGAAGTACGTCAAAACGGCTCAACAAAAGACATGATGTTCTCTGTAGAATCATTAGTATCGATTTTATCTCAGCACGTAACATTAGAGCCAGGCGATGTTATTTTAACTGGTACCCCAGCTGGTGTTGGAAAAGGCATGAATCCACCACAATTCTTAAAAGCTGGAGATACTGTAAAAGTATCCATTCAAGGCATCGGTACATTAGTCAATCATTTTGAATAATGGCTCTCAAATCCGCGCGAGTTTATACTCCGCGGATTTTTTTAAGTATATTGTGTGAACACTATGGTAATGTTTGAAACCCTTCCCATCACATGATAGGATAGAGTTTGATAGAAAAAAGAATATGAGGTGGGACAATAATGGGATTTTTAACTGACTCAACACATGCGCATATTGCTACTTGGGTAGTTGCAATCGTAATCTTTTTAATTGCAGCATTAATGGGCAAGCAGTCAAAAGGCTTACATATGACATTACGTTTATTCTACATTTTAATTATTATTACTGGTGGGGCACTATTCTTCCAGTATCAAACTAATGATCCAATGCTTTATGGTCTGAAATTCTTAGGCGGTATTTTAGTCATTGGTATGATGGAAATGGTATTAGTTCGTCAAAAGAAAAATAAACCAACTGGCCTGTTTTGGATTTTATTCGCAGTATTCTTATTCATTACATTATTCTTAGGCTTCAAACTGCCAATAGGACTACATTTCTTGGCATAATTATTTAGAAAAGTCGTGAAGATTTAGCTTCACGACTTTTATTTTTGGGGAGATAAAAAAACTGCTTAGGAAAGCCGAAGAAGTGATCGGTTAGCCCGACAAACTGCTCGAATCCTGCTACCAAGTCGATGAACTGTATTCGAAGAAGAAGTTGACACCTTTTTGCCGTAATTCATTTTGCATTTTCGGAAAATATTTTGAAATGATAGCGACGTGACTGTTTTATTTGGTAAAATGACGATGGATTGGTTTGAAAGAGAGGGAATAAAAGTGAAATTCAAGAAGTGGATAAGTGCGACAGCTGCATCGCTTTTACTAGCAACTTTATTAGTAAGTGCTACACCAGTTGCACATGCTGATGAAGCATCAACAAGAACGATTGCAGAAGAAAGCATCTATGATTTACTCGTTGACCGTTTCTTTAATGGTTCGGGCACTAACGATTTTGATACAAATACGCAAGACCCTACGAAATTTGCAGGAGGCGATTTTGCAGGTCTACAAGATAAACTGAAATTTATCGGAGAGATGGGCTTTACAATCGTTTCCATTGGTCCAATTTTTGCCACTGAGAAATATGATGGTTCGATGCTGACGAGCTATTCTACAATCGAGCGTCATTTTGGGACATCTGAAGAGTTTCAAAGTGTCGTTGAGGCCTATAAAGCCAAAAATATGTCGATCATGGTTGATTTTCCACTTAATAATGTAAGTCCGAATCATGAGTGGGCAAAGGATTCAGCAAAAAAGGACTGGATTGCTTCAACAAATAATGGACAAGTACAGTGGGACTTAACAAACAAAGATGTGCAAGAAGCGCTTATTAAATCAGCAACAGACTTTGTCTCTACATATGATGTTGGTGGGGTGCGTCTAACTAATATTGTTGGTGCCGATACAGAATTTATCGATGCAATGATTGCGGCATTAAAAGATACGAAAAAATCGCTTTTTGTGATTTCAAATGAAGAAAGTGATGCAAATTTTGATGCAAGCTTTTCACCAGCTACAGCGGATATTTACCGTAATATATTTAAAAATGTTGATAAGGATTCTTCTAAGTTGATGGAGCCTTTTACAGGTGAGAAACCAACTCAGATTATGGTTGATTCGCTAGATACACATCGTTTTACATTTGATTCTGCAACTGAAAATATGTTCCCGCCGACGCGTTTGAAAATGGCGATGGGTGCTTTATTTATGATGCCAGGGATTCCAGTTGTGCAATATGGTACAGAAATTGCGATGAACGGGGAAGAAAAGCCAGATACGCATCAAATATATAACTTTAAAACAGATACAGAATTAATCGACTATATTAAAAATGTCCAATCTTTACGTAATCAATCTGCTACATTACGCAATGGTGATTTTGAAGTTATCACAAATGAAAATGGCCTACTTGTATTTACACGTACATCTGACGAAGAGAAATGGGTCATCATGGTTAACAATACTGGTAAAACACAACGCGTTGATTTAACACCAGCTCAGATTGGTGAAGGTAAAATGCTAAATGGTATTTTACATGAAGAAAAAGTTCGTATTAATGAAAAAGACGTTTATCCAGTTATTTTAGACCGCGAAATGGTAGAGGTTTATCAAATTAAAAATGATGAAGGATTCAATATCCCATATATGGTAGCGCTAGGATTAGTGTGGGTAATATTCATAGGATTTGTAGTTGTAATTATTAGACGAGGTAAAGTACGACGTAAGGAGCAAGATGTTCCAAAATAAAGTGAAACTTTAATCAGTTGGGACTTTCTTCATCCCCACTTCACTTCTTTGCTTTCGCTGAGTTTGAGGTGGAGGTCTTGTACCTGACGCTTCGCTAATTACCCGTTAATGCGGGAAAAATTGTAAACCCCCTCTACACTTTTACATTAAGTGTGGAGGGGGTTTTTATTAAGCTTGATAGCTTTTATTCGTAAAGAAGATGGCAATTGTACCTGGTCCTACGTGGGAGCCGATAGCTGAACCAATCATTGTTACTTGAATAGCTTTTGGTGAAAATCTTTCTTGGATAGAAGCCTTTACTTCATTGGCGAAGTCCACATCATCACTATGGCTAATACCAACAATTTTCTCAGAAAAGTTATCACCGCGCTCCTGCATTAATTCTAACATGCGAGCGATGGCTTTTTTGCGTCCACGTGACTTTTCAATCGGCACAAGCTTGCCGTCCTCTACATTTAAAATAGGTTTAATGCTTAGGAGCCCTCCAAGAAATGCGCTTGCCTTTGATACACGCCCACCTTTAGCGAGGTAATCTAAATCCTCAACCGTAAATAAGTGCTCCATTTGTGGGGTAAGGGCAGTAATTTTGGCTTCGATTTCATCCAACGAAGCACCTGTATTTCGAAGACGAACAGCTTCCTCAACTACTAAGCCAAAACCTAATGAAGCACATTTAGAATCGATTATAGCTAATTTGAGTGATGGATATTGCTCTTGTACTTGATTACGAATCATGACCGCCGTATTGTAGGTGCCTGATAATTCCGATGAAAAGGCAATATAGATACCTTCCTCTTCATTTTTTGCTAGATTTTCAAAATGCTTGAGAAAAAGCTCTGGTGATACTTGGGATGTTTTTGGGCGAGCACCTTGACGAATTGCATCGTAAATTTCTTTGGAATTAATCGAAATGACATCATCATATTCATTATTGTTCAATTGCACTCGTAGTGGAAGAAGTTCAATATTGTTTTCTTCGTAATATGATTTTGGTAAGTCACATCCACTATCAGTAAAAATTTTCATCATTTGTCCCCCTAATTTAACATTCTTTTAACTCTATATGAGAAGTTTTCAAATACCTATACTACATAACAGGTGAACAAGTGTCGAGCTGTCACTTTCCACTCTAAGCTTCTCTAAATTATTTCCTAGTAAATGTTATATAGATAAATAATCATATCGAGTTTCAGTATAATTGCAACTCATACAATTCAACATTATTGATAGTTGCTACATATTTTTAACTTTATTCAGCAAGTACTCATTAGTGTTAAATATGATATCGGGATAAAGGGTACTACTGAATAAAGTTAAACTGTAAAAAATGGAATGTTAACTTGAACTTACTACTTAACTAGGATAATTTCAAGCGATCGATGAGTATTTTAGCGATTCCATCGTCATTATTGGTTGTTGTAATTTCATTGGCAATATTTTTTAAAGTAGAAATGCCATTACCCATTGCAACACCTAATCCTGCATATTCAATCATTTCTAAATCATTGTCCTCATCACCGAATGCAATGATACGATCGCGTGGGATACCTAAATCCTTTGCTACATGAGCAATTCCCACTGCTTTATTTAAGCCACGTCGAACAATCTCAATAATATGGAGTGGCGCACCCCAGCGACGATGTTCAATGACCTCTGCATGAACAGCCTGTAAGTGATCACGAATAATCATTGAATTTACATCATTAGCTTGAATCAGTAAACTAGTGGGGTTGTCGTGTAAATGAGTATATAAATCCCCAAGAGTAATTTTTGGATTCCCCATATTAAAGATATTTAATATCCGTTCATCCTCTGTATGCACATAAATATCGTCCTTAACCTCTGCAATAATATTTTCGTATTCATAGCTATTGATGGATTCGACGACATTATGCACTACGCCTAAATCAATAGGAGTATGCATAGTCTGCCAAGAAGCATTTTTTGGATGGTGAACATAAGCACCATTAAAATTTACGATGGGCGTTGTAAGGCCAAGCTCGTGATAGTATATATCACTCGCACGATAAGGACGACCTGTAGCGATCATCACTTGATGACCTTGTTCCTTTGCCTGCAATAATGTTTTTTTAGTTTTTGCTGAAATTTGTTGTTGGTCCGTTAATAACGTACCATCTAAATCTAAAACGATTAAATGCGGTTTCATAGCTTATTGCCCCTTTCCTATAGTTTGAATAGTATCTCTTTGTTATCCATTCGTCAAAATTTTGTCACATAGATAAAAGTTTGCTAACATAAAGATGAGACAAAAGTTGGGAGTGACAAAGATGATTGTTGAGAAAGAAGTGTGGGGGAATATTCCTTTATTACATATACATACAGAAAATATGAATGAAGAAACCCCAGTAGTGATTTTTTTACATGGCTTTATGAGTGCAAAAGAACATAACTTACATTATGCATATCAATTAGTAGGTAGAGGGGTGCGTGTCCTACTACCAGATGCAAAATTACATGGCGACCGTAGTGAAGGCCTGTCTGAGATGCAAATGAGCTTACACTTTTGGGATATTGTTTTAAATTCTATTCATGAAGTTGAACAATTATATAATGAATTAAAGAATAAACAATTATTAATAAATGATAAAATTGGCATTGCCGGTACGTCAATGGGTGGAATTGTGACGTCAGGCTGCTTAAAGCTTTATGATTGGATTAAAACAGCAGCAGTATGTATGGGTGCACCAGGTTTTATTAAATTGGCTGAGTATCAATTACAGCAATTCGCTAAAAACGGTGTTAACTGGCCAATGTCCGAAGAAGAGGTACAGCAAACGAATGAACTTCTAGCTAAATATGATGTCAGCCTAACACCAGAAAAATTTGCAGGACGACCTGTATTGTTTTGGCATGGGGAACTAGATAAAACAGTACCTTTCAAAGAAACTTATAATTTTTATTTAACTTTACGCAAATACTATGAAGCAAATCCAGATGACTTAAAATTCTTAGCTAATAAAAAAGCAGGTCACGCTGTGTCACGAGACGGTATGTTAGCTGCAACAGAATGGCTTGCACAGCATTTGGCATAATAAGACGCATCTGCTATGATTAAGTTAACACTGTGATGGAAGGAGAAATACAGATGGATCAAGATATGAAAGACAGCATGTTCGGTGCATTAGAAAATGTAATTGACCCTGAGCTTGGTATTGATATCGTCAACTTAGGTTTAGTATATGATGTAGAGTTAGATGAAGAAGGTGTAGCAACCGTTACAATGACGCTAACGTCTATGGGCTGCCCAATGGGACCTGTTATTGTTGATCAAGTGAATACAGCATTAGGTGAGCTTCCAGAGGTAAAAAGTACAAATGTCAATATTGTATGGAATCCACCTTGGTCAAAAGATAAAATGTCACGCTATGCAAAAATGGCATTAGGTGTACGATAAGTCCGCTTAAAGGCACGAGAAAAAAATCCCCGTTTATAACTCATAAGCGGGGATTTTGTGTGTAGCGATTAATCGATACGACATATTTGTAACGGACAATTCTCACAGGCGATTTCATCCTTTAAAAATTGTAGATCGTGAATGGTAATATAACCTTTTTCGAACGATATAATATTGTGTTTCTTTAAATCATTAAGCATGCGATTGATCATCTCTCTACTCGTCGCACATAAATTAGCAATTTCTGTATTTGTTAATGGGAAATCAATAAAAATAGTGCCATTTTCTAAAGGCTTGCCATAAGTATTCGAAAGACGGATCAGCGTTGAAAATAAAGCGCCCTTTTTACCATTTAAAACTAAATCACGCAAACGACTTTGATGCTTTAAATTTTCTGTTTGCAACCACTTCATATATTCCACCATTAAATTAGGTTGTTCCACTAATAAAAGTTCCAATGATTTACGGCTTAGAACATATAAAGTTGAAGGTTCTAATACTTTTGCAGTCATGGAATGATATGTTAGATTACAAAATAATGAGCCTTCACCAATAATACTACCTGAACCACAAATTCGAATGGTTAATTCCTTCCCGTTCTCGGTTTCCTGACTAATCGAGATAGCTCCTGTTTTTATATAATATATTTCATTCGCACGTTCGCCCTCTAAAAAAATTTTACTATCCTTATTTACTTTAATAAAAACACCATGCTTTTGAAATAGATCGTGAAATTTTTCTTGTATACTATCCATTTTAATCATATCTCCAACACATCGCTTTCTTTTTGTAATACTTGGCTGTTAATTACAAAAGGATGGTGAATAATTTCGATATTAAATCTAAGAAACATACTTTTATTATAACGTAATTTTCCAATTGTAAGTGAAGAAATTTAGAGCTAATTCTTTGCTAAGGTTTGTCGTATGTTGTAAAATAAAGTTAGTCAAAGAAGGTCAAACATTTTTAATGAAACAGAATGGCAAACGGGATTCCGCTAACATTATTGAAAAGGAGTGCTAAACATGCAATTTCAACAAACAGATGACAAAAAACCATTAGAGCAATTTGGACGTAATTTAATTGAAGAAGTAAAAGACGGCAAAATGGACCCGGTTATCGGTCGTGACGAAGAAATTCGTAATGTCATTCGTATTTTAACACGCAAAACGAAAAATAACCCTGTCTTAATAGGTGAGCCTGGGGTTGGTAAAACAGCGATAGTAGAAGGATTAGCCCAACGTATAGTAAAGGGCGATGTTCCTGAAGGATTAAAAGATTGTGTACTGTATGAGCTGGATATGAGTGCCTTAATTGCAGGTGCTAGCTATCGTGGACAATTTGAAGAGCGTTTAAAAGGTGTACTAAAAGAAGTAAAGGAATCTGAGGGGCGCATCATTTTATTTATCGATGAAATTCATACAATTGTTGGAGCAGGTAAAACGGATGGTGCAATGGATGCTGGGAATATGTTAAAGCCAATGCTTGCGCGAGGTGAGTTGCATTGTATTGGTGCTACAACATTAGATGAATACCGTATGTATATTGAAAAAGATCCTGCTTTAGAGCGTCGTTTCCAACAGGTGCTTGTGCGTGAGCCATCTATGGAGGATACAGTTTCCATTTTACGGGGCTTAAAAGAGCGCTTTGAGTTACATCATGCGGTACGTATTCATGACCGTGCTATTGTAGCGGCAGCAGAGCTTTCAAATCGCTATATTACAGAGCGCTTCTTGCCAGATAAAGCCATTGATTTAATCGATGAAGCCTGTGCGATGATTCGAACAGAAATTGATTCAATGCCACAGGAACTAGATGCAGTAACGCGCCGTATTATGCAATTAGAAATTGAGGAGCAAGCACTGTGTAAAGAAAAGGACGAGGCAAGTAAAAAGCGTCTAGAGCAGTTGCGTGAGGATTTAACAAAGCTAAAAGAATCCTCTGAGGGCATGCGTAAACAATGGGAAACCGAAAAAGAAGCGTTACAAGGCATTCAGAAAAAACGTGAAATACTTGATAAATACCGCCGTGACTTAGATGAAGCAGAAAGTAAATATGACTTAAATAAAGCAGCCGAACTACGTCATGGGAAAATTCCTACTCTTGAAAAGGAAATTCAAGAGATGGAGAAACAATTAGAGAATGGTACGGAATCACGTATTTTACGTGAAGAGGTAACTGCCGATGAGATCGCATCTATTGTTTCACGCTGGACAGGGATACCAGTGACAAAATTAGTGGAAGGCGAGCGCGAAAAATTATTGCGTTTAAAAGATACATTACATGAACGTGTGGTTGGGCAGGACAATGCTGTGCAGCTTGTCACTGAAGCGGTATGGCGTGCTCGAGCTGGTATCAAAGATCCGCATCGACCAATTGGTAGTTTTTTATTTCTAGGACCAACGGGTGTTGGTAAAACAGAACTTGCGAAGGCACTAGCGGCACAGCTATTTGATTCTGAAGATCATTTTATTCGCATTGATATGAGTGAATATATGGAGAAACATAGCGTATCACGTCTTGTAGGGGCACCTCCAGGTTATGTTGGCTATGAGGAAGGTGGACAATTAACAGAAGCTGTTCGCCGTAATCCATATTCAGTTGTATTATTAGATGAAATTGAAAAGGCACACCCAGATGTCGCGAATATTTTACTGCAAATTTTAGATGACGGTCGGATTACCGATAGCCAAGGCCGTATGGTCAACTTTACGAACACAGTTGTCATTTTAACCTCTAACATTGGCTCAAGTTATTTGATGGAAGCAAAAGAGGACGATGCCGCAGTTGAGGATTTAGTGATGGCTGCACTACGTCAGCACTTTAAACCAGAGTTGTTAAATCGTATGGATGATATTATTATGTTCCATGCACTATCAGATGAGCACTTTACAGCGATTGCTTGGAATTATGTCGAACAGCTTGTAAAACGAGTTGCGGAGCAGGACATTGCTTTACAAGTAGATCAAGATGTAATTGATTGGGTGGTAGAACAAGGGGCAGATCCTCAGTTTGGCGCAAGACCCTAAAAACGCTTCGTGCAACGTTATATTGAAACTGCGGTTGCAAGAGAATTGCTACGAGGTGAAGTATTACCAGGAGAAACATTGCACATTAGAATGCATGATGGCCAATGTGTTGTTGAAAAATAACAAGAAAAAACCTGTTTCACATTGTGCGAAACAGGTTTTTTTTTAGTTGAATTAATGATGGTCTACAGCTTCTGGAGTTGATTCGTTTGGAATGATTGCACCAATAATGAATACAAGAATTGTGAATACAACCGACATGACTACACCAATTTGGAAATCAAATGGTGCACCAAGTACAGAGCTTACTACGTAGTTTAACATTGAAACTAGTAGGAATGACCATATGAATGTTACGATATATTGCATTAATTTCACCTCAACCGAACTTTTTTATATCATAAAGTTTTACTACATATTCATTATCATATCATAACATAAATCGAAAAAAAAAGAACCTTTTCTGTTAATCATGGCGAATTTGTCACGGAAGTGAGCTTCAGGAAGCCCACTTTCGCACAGAAAACATTCGCTCCACTCCAGGGTCTCATCTGTGACGCTGATCCCCAAGAAGTCTCCCAACCCTCACTCCAATCAGCATACGGTTTAACAAATGTCATCCACAATTTTTGGTGATACGCCTATTATTTCTCATCTTTTTTAAAAATGCACATATCATTAAAACCCTTGATACTACTAGTTTTAAGACGTTAAATTTAATTCACCTTGCACCTCTCCTTCATTATGAGTTATAATTATGACCAGTTACTAATAATTGATAGTAAAAAGCGGAGGGGTTGCTATATGAACGCTGGTATTATAGGAATAGGTAAATACGTTCCAGAGAAGGTTGTTACAAATTTTGATTTAGAAAAAATTATGGACACTTCGGATGAATGGATTCGAACTCGCACGGGGATTGAAGAACGTCATTTTGCAGCAGATGATCAGGAAACTTCAGATTTAGCAGTAGCTGCTGCTAAAGAGGCTATTGCAAAAGCAGGTATTACACCTGAGGAAATAGGCTTAATACTTGTAGCAACTGTAACACAAGATCAAACGTTTCCAAGTGTAGCATGTATGGTTCAGGAGCAAATTGGAGCAGTCAATGCAGCAGCGATGGACCAGGCGGCAGCTTGTGCAGGATTTATATATAGTTTAGTGACAGCAAAGCAGTTTGTAGAATCAAATACTTATAAATATGTCTTAGTAGTAGGTGTTGAAAAGCTGTCGAAAGTAGTTGATTGGGAAGATCGCAATACTGCTGTATTATTCGGTGACGGTGCAAGTGCAGCCATTGTTGGACCAGTATCAGAAGGTAGAGGTATTTTATCATTTGAGCTTGGAGCTGATGGTACAGGTGGGAAGAATTTGTATTTAACACAGCAGGACACAATCGCTATGAACGGCCGTGAAGTATTTAAGTTTGCCGTACGTCAAATGGGTGAATCTGCAGTAAACGTATTAGATAAAGCAGGTTTAACAAAAGAAGACGTAGATTTTTTAGTGCCGCATCAGGCAAATATTCGAATTATGGAATCTGCTCGTGAGCGTCTAGAGTTGCCACCGGAAAAAATGTCAAAAACGATTCACAAATACGGGAATACGTCGGCAGCATCTATTGGTATTTCCTTGGTAGATGAGCTTGAAGCAGGTAAGATAAAAGATGATGATATATTAGTACTTGTTGGATTTGGCGGTGGCTTAACATGGGGCGCCGTTGCAATGAGATGGGGAAAATAATAACGAAAAAATGCTTGAGGGGAGTAAGACAATGAGTAAACGACGAGTAGTAATTACAGGAATTGGCGCAGTTACACCACTAGGAAATAGCATCGAAGAAACATGGGCTAACATTAAAGCTGGAAAATCTGGTGTTGGCGAGTTAACACGTTTAAATAAAGATCAATTTGCAGCAAAAATTGCCGCTGAAGTGAAAGATTTCGATATTGAAAAATATATCGAGCGTAAAGAGGCTCGTAAAATGGATCGCTTTACACATTATGCCCTAGCAGCGTCCATCATGGCGATGGAAGATGCACAATTAACAATCGATGAAGAGCTAGCACCACGTGCAGGTGTCTGGATTGGCTCTGGAATCGGTGGAATGGAAACATACGAACAACAATTTTTAACATTCCAAGAACGTGGAGCAAGACGGGTAAGTCCCTTCTTTATTCCAATGATGATTCCAGATATGGCTTCAGGTCAAGTGTCGATTCACTTAGGTGCAAAGGGCATTAACTCTTGTTCAGTAACTGCTTGTGCTTCAGGTACAAACTCGATTGGTGATGCTTTTAAAGTAATTGAACGTGGCGATGCAGATGTCATGATTTCTGGTGGGGCTGAGTCGCCAATCGTTACAATGGCAGTGGCAGGTTTCTGTGCAAATACTGCATTATCTTTAAATACAGATCCACAAACAGCTTGCCGTCCATTTGATAAAAATCGTGATGGTTTCATTATCGGGGAAGGCGCGGGTATTGTCATTTTGGAAGAATATGAGCACGCAAAAGCACGCGGTGCAAAAATCTATGCGGAGGTTCTTGGCTATGGTGCAACAGGAGATGCTCATCATATTACAGCTCCAGCTCCAGAAGGGGAAGGTGCTTCCCGTGCAATGATGCAAGCTTTAACTGACGGTGGCGTAGAAGCTTCACAAGTAGACTATATTAACGCACATGGAACAAGTACACCATATAATGATTTATTTGAAACACAGGCAGTAAAAACTGTCTTTGGTGAACATGCTTATCAGCTTGCAATGAGTTCTACAAAATCAATGACAGGTCACTTATTAGGCGCAGCTGGTGGTGTTGAAGCTATTTTCACAGCGCTAGCACTGAAAGAAGGCATTCTACCGCCGACAATTAATCTAACAGATCCAGATCCAGAATGTGATTTAGATTATGTGCCGAATGAAGCTCGAGAGGCAGATATTAAATATGCTATGAGTAACTCACTTGGGTTTGGTGGACACAACGCTAGTCTACTATTCAAAAAAATCGAGGAATAATAAAGTAAAACAAAAAATTAGAGTGACATATCAGAAGATACACGCTAGTAAAGTGGTTGATTGGAGTGAAGGCTAGGCGACTCCTTGGGGATCAGCGATAGGGGAACGAAGGCTAAAACCATCACGTCCTGTGATAACGCCTTCGTGACCAACATCGTGTTGGCCCGAGACCCTGGAGCGAGCAACGCGAGTGAAGCGGGTAGGGGAACGAAGGCTAAAAGCATCACGTCCTGTGATAACGCCTTCGTGACCAACATCCTGTTGCCCCGACGCCCCCAGGAAGCTTTGCTCTGTGCGAAAGCGTAGCGACAGCAACAAAGCGCCCAGCCGGAACGGAAATCAACCTCTCGTTTTGCATAAGGTTCTTACTTTATATGATCAACATAAAAAACGTCAGCCCAATTTACGTGGCTGA
Organism: Lysinibacillus agricola; assembly: GCF_016638705.1. Lineage (GTDB taxonomy): Bacteria > Bacillota > Bacilli > Bacillales_A > Planococcaceae > Lysinibacillus > Lysinibacillus agricola. The sequence continues at coordinate 941,248 of NZ_CP067341.1, forward strand.
CGTCTTTTTTTATAGTTTTGTGAATAGATGATAATTAAGAAGAAAATAGAAAGGATGCCCTTATCTTGTTCCGACTCTTTTTATTTTTAATGAGCTATGGCTTATTGATTCTTTCCATAGGGAATCTCATCTTGTATTTGAATTATCGGACACTCGGATATTCCTGGCTAGTAGTTTTTAAGTTCATGGCACAAACATCAGCATTTTATATGGCCATTGGATCAGCCGTTATATTATGCGCTGTTGTGCTCGATCTTGGTTATGATAAAACTGTAAATGAAAAAGATAAGATGTAACTCTTAAACTGCTCTCTTTTTGGCCAAGCTCTTCCGATCATCTCTATGATAAATTTTTCGTTTTAGCGACGTGCACGACCAAGGCCCATTGCTGCTTCCATGCGTTTTAATGTAGCGCTGGCAATAGCGTTTGCCTTTTCAGCACCTTCGTCTAAAATAATATCTAATTCTGAGGATTCTACCAAATTATAGAACTTCTCTTGAATTGGTGTCAGGTGATCAATAACTGCTGATGCAACACCTTGCTTGAAACCACCGTATCCAACGCCTTCATATTTTTTCACAAGATCGTCAATAGATACACCTGAAATGGCAGATTCGATTGTTAGTAAATTGGAAACGCCAGGTTTATTTTCCGCATCAAATGCCACAATACCATCAGAGTCAGTAACAGCAGACTTAATTTTTTTCTCAATATCTTTTGCTGAATCTAAAAGTTTGATTGTCGCTTTTGTATTTGGATCTGATTTACTCATTTTCTTTGTAGGTTCTTGTAGTGATTTGATACGAGCTCCTGCTTTAGGTAATTGAATTTCAGGGATCGTTAATACGTCACCATAACGTTTGTTAAAGCGCTCTGCTAGATCACGAGTAAGCTCAATATGCTGCTTCTGATCATCACCGACAGGAACAATGTTTGTGTTATACAAAAGGATGTCTGCTGCCATCAATGGTGGGTAGGTTAAAAGAGCGGCAGATACGCTTTCCTTACCGTGAGATTTATCTTTAAATTGTGTCATACGTTCAAGCTCACCAATCGATGCAACACATTGTAACATCCAGCCTGCCTGCGCATGAGCTGGCACTTCTGATTGAATAAATAATGTAGATTTTTTAGGATCGATACCAGTAGCAATATACGTAGCTGCTAGGTTGCGAATATTTTGACGTAAATCTTTTGGATCTTGTGCCACTGTTATTGCATGCTGATCGACGATACAGTAAACAGCATCTCCTTCATCTTGTAATGCAGGGAATTGCTTAAATGCACCTAAATAGTTCCTCAAAGTTACAATACCCGTTGGCTGTACGCCTGAAAAAATAGTTGTCATTGTCATTTCCTCCTTGAATTTCGTCCCTAAGATTGTTGCTGAAAGTAGTTAAAACCCAAAATAAAAAACATCATGCGTCCTCATTATTAGTCTAATGAAGGGACGAATGATGTTTGAATCCGCGGTACCACCCAGCTTGCCTATAAAGGCCACTCTACTTCGTAACGTGAAGGGACGAGCTTTGCTAATAGACTCAAGTAATTATACTTAAACGTTCACAAAGCTAACTCAGAAGTCCATTCCAAATGCTTACACGATCTGTTTGCAGCAACCACAGACTCTCTAAACGTGTAAATCGCATATGTACTACTCTTCGTCAGCGCTTTTTATTTAGTTCAATAACTGTCTTCCAAGTGTATGGATGAGATGAACTCACTAAAGACATAATTGATTGATTGCAAAAAATTATATTATAAAGGCTCGGTGAAATGCAAGTGATGGGTTTTCTCGTTCGGAAAATCTGTAAAGTCAGACTTTTGGCGGTGTTCATTCTCGGAAAAAAATTATATGCTATTTTCGCTGCTTTTTTTATCTATACACATCCCAGGAAAGCGCCTAGGCGGAACGGAAATCAACCAAACATTATGGTGATGAACTATTTATTTGAAAATGCAACCAATATTAGTAAATAAACGTCTAGGATTGTACACACTGAATCTACAATATTCTCGTTTAAAGTTTTTAAATGAGAACAAAAACAATCAAGAAATGAGTGTTTAAAATGCTCTGCTAATGGGAATATTATTAGTAGTTCATGCAAAGAAGTAACTACTTTGAAAGCTGTATAAATAAACAGAAAATTTCGTGATAAAACTGTTCTTTTTTTTGTTGGGACTATATTCAAACACCACAGAGTACTGTATAATGGTATGTAGATCTACATTACATTAATTCTAATTTAACACACTGGTTTATAGATAATGATTATAAGGAAAGGATGTGTCAGTATGATAGTAACTTTATTTACATCACCAAGTTGTACGTCTTGCCGAAAAGCGAAAGCATGGTTAGAGGAGCATGAAATCCCATATACAGAACGTAACATATTTTCCGAACCGTTAAGCATTAGTGAAATTAAAGAAATTTTGCGTATGACAGAGGATGGTACGGATGAAATTATTTCAACTCGCTCAAAAATTTTCCAAAAATTAAATGTTGATGTTGAAAGCTTACCATTACAACGCTTATATGAATTAATTCAAGAGTATCCAGGTTTATTACGTCGTCCAATTATTTTAGACGAGAAACGCTTACAGGTTGGCTACAACGAGGATGAAATTCGTCGTTTCCTTCCTCGCAAGGTTCGTGCTTATCAATTACAAGAAGCGCAGCGCATGGTGAACTAAAATCCTTGTATTCTGCATATAATAAGTATTAGATGTTACAAATGCAACCAGCATATTGTGGCATCTATTTTTTTGTGTTTTACTTATGTAAAACCTTCTATATAAAGTATAATAATTAATAGGGGAAAGTCATATATTTCCGTAAAAGTATGTTAAACTTGATTTAAGCTTAATAGTTTACTACAATTTCAATAATTCAAATATCTTCTGTGAAACGGTGTATATCCTTTTCATTTTATGACAGAACAGCATACAATAGAATTAGAGACAACTGTGAACAAAAAACTTATCTTCATTTAGTTTAAAGATTAAATGAAGGTAAAGCCTCCGGATGCAATTACGCCAAGGCGTCATTGATTAATGCAGTTGCTCGACGGTTTTACTGTAGTGTGGTCAAAGGTTGAAAAACAAACGGAGTATGAAGGTTAAAAATAATGAATAAAAGCATACTAATGAAACAAAACTGTTTTTCGACAAATGACAGTGAAGGGAGATGAGGTCTAGTGGACATCGAACGTGTAAACGAAAATACACTCAAGCTCTTTATTACGTACAATGATATAGAGGATCGCGGCTATAGTCGTGAAGAGATTTGGTACAATCGAGCAAAGGGTGAACAACTTTTTTGGGATATGATTGATGAAGTAAACACAGAGGATTATTTTGATGTAGAAGGTCCGATTTGGATTCATATCAATGCGTCTGACGTAGGCTTGGAAATCATTGTCACACGTGCACATATTTTAAAAGACGGTGAATCCTTAGATGGTCATTCGCATTTTGATGAACACAAAGAAATGTTTGCCCCATTCGACGACGTAGGAGAAGATCTTCTCAGTCAACTAACTCAATTCGGTGACATGGATGAGTCAGAATTGTTTATGGATACAGACATTTATGTTTATAAATTTAAAGATATTGATGAGTTAATCCCTGTAGCGAAACGCATGACAGATGAATTAGTGGATTCCTCATTATTCAAATATGAAGATTGGTACTATTTAGTAGTTGACTTCGTGAATGCAGATGATGATCTAAATCGTCACGATAGAAATGCAGTCATCAAAGAATTTTTATTACCATCGAATTTCACAATTCATCGCCTAGAGGAATATGGCGATAAAATTATGGAATTTAATTGCTTTGAAACAGTACGAAAATATTTTATTTAAAGTAATGAGCACCTGATTCAAGGGCTTAGACTGTAGACTAACTTGATAATAATCAAGTTGGTTTACAGTCTTTTTTTTAAAAGGTAGCATTTTTAAAATTTCAAGAAAAAACCGTTATTTATTTGTTGCTATAAAAAAACTCCTTTACTATAAGTGAAAAAGGAGATGATTTTATGCTTATTGCCTATAATGAGCAGCAGCAGCCTTTTCTTCCATACCAATATTCGAGGGAAGACTTACAACGATATAGGCGACAGATGAAATTTTATTGTCCTCAATGCCTACAGCCCGTCCAATTAAAGATCGGGCAATATAATATACCTCATTTTGCTCATATCGCTGATAACAGCTGTGTACAGTTATTTGCAGAGGGTGAATCCCAACTTCATTTACAAGGAAAACTTCAATTATTTGAATGGCTGAGAAAACTCGGGCATACAGTAAAGCTGGAGCCTTATTTACCAGAACTTTCGCAGCGACCAGATATGCTTGTGACAAAAAAGCAAAAGCAAATTGCTATAGAATTTCAATGTAGCTCAATCTCTCATGAAAAGTGGTTATTGCGTACATCTGGATATGCGAAAAATTCTATACAACCATTGTGGCTTTTTCAAACACCTCAAAAACAATCCAATCAAGGTATCCAAAAGATTTTTATTTCTCCGATTATGCAAAAAGTGATAACTACTTCAACGCGAGGCGTGTCTTATTTAGTGACCTATGATGCAAAGACATCAAGATTTATTTATTGGACGAATCTTCTTCATGTTCATGGGCATACTTTTATAGGCAAAGTACAAGAAGTACCTATTCACAAGCAGCATTTTCCCTTTTATGAGCCTAAATCAATTACGAAAGAGGAATTTCCTCTTTATTGGCAACTTTATAAAAAGCTTTGTAAACAATTCGTGTATCAGCGATTATTACATAGTAAAAAAGGGGTGCAAGATTCATTTTTACGAAGTAGTTATGAGTTACGTTTTGCACTTACTGCTATGCCTGATTACGTTGGTGTCCCGGTAAAAGACGCGGAGGCGATTCAGATGTTCTCCGTTGAGTGGCAAACGATTTTGCATCATTTTAGTCGACGATTACTGCTACTGCCTCATGAATTATGCGATGAGGATATTCGATCGTTTTTAATCCAACACAATGTAGAGGTTACAGCTCGAGCAGTACAGGCTATCAAAAATTATGGAATGGTGCTTGAGAAAAGTTATCAAAAAACTGACTATTATCCAAATATACGTGAGCAAGTGTATACACATTTATTTGCAATTGCCACAATATACTGAGAAAATATGAGAGTATAAGAAAAACTCACATATAAAGGGGGCTGCCACATGGCTAGTAACAGCAATCAAGTTTTATTAAGAAATGAAGTTCCAGAAGAATTAACTTGGCGCTTGGAGGATATATTTGCAACCGACGCTCTATGGGAAGATGAATATAAGGAAATTGCAGAAATTGCAAAAAAGGCACCTAGCTATGCAGGTACGTTAAACGATGGGGCAGATGCATTATTGGCGGTTTTAACTTACCATGATGATATTTATGAACGTACAATGAAGCTTTACACGTATGCACATATGCGTTATGACCAAGATACGACAAATAGCTTCTATCAGGATATGAATAGTCGTATTCAAACATTGGCGACTAGTATTTCAGCTGCTCTATCGTTTTTAACACCAGAGATTTTATCATTGAGTGAAGAAACTATAGAACGTTACTTAACAGAAAATAAAGATTTACAACTGTATAAGCAATCCTTAAAAGAAATAACGATGGCACGTCCGCACGTATTACCAGCAGAACAGGAAGCATTACTTGCACAAATGTCTGAGGTTACAAGTACAGCTTCCAATACATTTAGTATGTTAAACAACGCTGATATGGTCTTCCCTAAAGTGAAAAATGAAGATGGGGAAGAAGTACAGTTAACACACGGCAACTACATTAAATTTTTAGAAAGCAAAGATCGTTCTGTTCGTGAAAATGCCTTTAAAGCAATGTACGAAATTTATGGCAACTTTAAAAATACGTTTTCGGCTACATTAACTGGCAATGTTAAGAAACATAATGTCAGCGCACGCATTCGTAATTATGATTCTGCACGCCATGCGGCAATGTCTAATAACTTCATTCCAGAAAATGTTTATGATCAATTGGTGGAAACAATCCATAAACATTTGCCAGCTATGCAGCGCTATATTTCATTACGGAAAAAGCTTTTAGGCGTAGACGAACTGCATATGTGGGATTTATTTGCGCCACTCGTTAAGGAAGTCGACATGAAAGTCACTTACGACGAAGCGAAAGATATTTTAGTAAAGGCTTTAGCGCCACTTGGTGAGGAATACCAAGGTATTGTTCAAAGTGGTCTTGATAACCGCTGGGTGGATGTCTTAGAAAACAGAGGGAAACGCAGTGGTGCGTACTCTTCAGGTGCCTTTGGAACAAATCCATACATTTTAATGAATTGGCAAGACAATGTTAATAATCTGTTTACACTAGCTCATGAATTTGGTCATAGTGTACACAGTTACTATTCACGTAAAACGCAGCCGTTTGTTTATGGCGACTATTCTATTTTTGTAGCTGAAGTAGCTTCGACATGTAATGAAGAACTGTTAAATGATTATTTACTGAAAACAATTGAAGATCCACAACAGAAAATTTATTTATTAAATCATTGGTTAGACGGCTTCAGAAGCACTGTTTTCAGACAAACAATGTTTGCTGAATTTGAACATCTAATCCATCAAATGGATAAGAACGGTGAATCTTTAACAGCAGAGCGTTTAACAGAGGTTTACTATAATTTAAATAAACAATACTTCGGCGAGGATATTGTTGTAGATGAGGAAATCGGCTTAGAATGGGCTCGTATTCCGCACTTCTACTATAATTACTATGTGTATCAATATGCTACAGGTAAAGCAGCTGCAACAGCATTAAGTAAACAAATTTTAGAAGAGGGTGCACCAGCTGTAGAACGTTATATTAATAACTTCTTAAAAGCAGGCTGCTCTGATTTCCCAATTGAGGTATTAAAGTCAGCAGGTGTTGACATGAACGTGGCAAAACCGATTGATGATGCATGTAAAGTATTTGAAGAACGCTTAAATGAGTTAGAAAAATTATTGTTGAATAATTAATTGGGAAGGCTGTAGGGAAATTACTACAGCCTTTTTTCTATGATAAGTTTAACAATAAAAAATTAAAGAATAATGATTTTTTTTGATTTCTAAATGTTTAAAAGTGTGTTTCTTGAAAAAATACTGTTTGTAATCGCTTTCTATTTGACAAATTTGTGAATCTAACATCGGATATATTGCTAAATTTATTATTCCATGATAAATTGATTCATGTGAAATAAATCACAAAACAAACATACACCCCTTTGTTTGAACGTGAACATTTCTCCCATCCCCTTTGTGAAAGAGAGGCGTCACTATCTGTCGAGGATAGTGGCGCTTCTTTTATTTTGTTATAAATCTCGATCAAACAGCCAAGTATTCCGATAAAACTCAAAAATGTTCCGATAAATCGCTGAAACGTTCCGACAAATTACTAATATGTTCCGATAAATCACTAGAACATTCCGATAAATATATAGAGCCTTATAATCCGAAAGAAAGTTAATGATGGGGCTAATAAAAGAAAAATAAAAGCAAGTGAAGAAAACTTCACTTGCTTTTATTTTTAGGAGCTTCTTAGAATAATAATATAATTGCATTATTTAATACGCCATAGTGTAGCGTGATCTGTCTGAATTCGTTCAATCTTTTGTTGCAGCATACGTTTCTTTAATTCACGTTCAGCTGTTTGCTCTGTTAATGAGTAGATGAAAGCTATTTCATTTGTTGAGAGCGTATGGAATCTTGTAAATAACTCTTCTATTGTTGGTAATGGTTGACGCACAAGTTGTTCATCCATCATCTCTTGTAAAATATGTTCATAAACTTCATAGGAATAGCTACCACTAACTTTAAGACCCTCATCTTCAATACATTCATTGAAAAATACAACGCTAGGTACTTCATCAACTTCCATTTCGCGTTTAATATATAAATCGCACTGAAAGGCACGAGCTGTTTCCTTTGAACCAAAGTCTGCAGTGAATTCACTCATGTCTAATCGAACATCCTCAGCAATTTTTAAAAGCGTAGCATAGGAATTTACATCTTGATGGTTTAGTAATACATATTCTTGTAGTTTCAACAAATAGCGTGCTCCTGCACGTTTACCCTGTAACTCTGCTGCCTTAATAGCGATAGATGGTAAAACAGGATGATTTATGTCGAGTTCAATGCCCGATGCACAACCCTTTACGCGCTTACTTAAACAATTTAAAGAGGCTAGCTCTGTGCTTAGTACAAGGCGCCATGTAAAGTAATGATTGTACTCTAGCTGTAACTTACGAAGAATTGCTTGCATACTGAAAGCTTCAGGACAAAGTGGATCTACGAAAATATACAATTCAATAGGCTTATTAGCAGTAGAAATCACAGGAGTTGGCTCTTGCAGCATTTGAATATTATTCACGTAATAATTCCCCCTCATCGTCATTTGGCGTATTAACCATGTGATGAGCTGTTAATACTAATCGTTGATAATAAGTTTCGCGGAACTTCCCTTCCAAACCAACTTCGTCCATTGCTTCGGACATACATTCGAGCCAAGCTTGAGCACGATCAGGTGTAATCGGAAAATTCATATGACGTGCACGCATCATTGGATGTCCATGCTCTTCAGTAAAAAGATTTGGTCCACCTAAGTACTGTGTTTGAAATTGAATTTGCTTACGGGCTGTCTCTGTCAAATCTTTCGGAAAGATTGGAATAAGATTAGGATGCTGAGCAACTCTTTTATAAAACGCATGAATAAGCTCTGAAAGTTTTTCAGCTCCCAGCTCCTCATAAGGAACAGTGTATTTTCGACTCATAAGTTATATGCTCCTTTTATTCTTTATATCGTAAAAGTATAATTTTATATCTTCATTCAGTAGAAGACTCTCACCTCTATCGGTGATGAGCTGAATGTTTACGCCAAGGAATAATGGATAGTTTGTCATCTTCTAAAATGTGAATTTCTTGTGACTACTTTCATTCTATCAACGTATTTTCGTTTATACAAATAAAGCGCTCTTTCCAAATGTTTCTCGCTAGAAAAGCACAAATTTCACCACTATGGGTGAAATTTGCCGAAAAGGACCGTAATAACAGTGATTATGCGATTAAGCTGTGTAGTAATTCATCACTTTTTTGACATAATTCTGTGTTTCTTTGAAAGGAGGAATGCCACCATACTTTGTCACGCGTGAAGCTCCCGCGTTATAAGCAGCTAACGCTAACGTTGGATCGTTATCAAATTTATCTAGCATTTGGCGTATATATTTGGCCCCTGCCATAATATTTTGTTCAGGATCAAAAGAGTTTGTAACCCCTAAATATTGCGCTGTTTTTGGCATTAATTGCATTAATCCCTGTGCTCCAGCATGACTAATTGCATTTGAATTAAAATTAGACTCTTGCTTAATCACTGCAGCGATAAGTTTTTTAGGTACATTATATGTAGATGCTGCCTTTTCAATAATCGAAGCGTATTGATTCGCTCCTGCTAATGCATTGGCATACGCTGTTGAACCAATAACATTATCTGAAACATAGGAGTCGAGTTTTGTACTAGATTGTGTGTTTGCTAATGCTGCCTGTACAGAAGTAGGGATAAAGACTGCATTAGAACCTTGATATAGCAATGATTGATACGCACTATTTCCCACGTTTTCAGACAACCCATTTAAACTACTAAGCTGGTTCATTAATGACGAAGCGCTTGATACACTCCCCAGCATACTAGATAATTTTGCACTATTAGCAGTCGTTGCGTCGCCGAGCAATTCGCTAATCATGTCTGAAAACATAGAATTACTGTCTGTAAGATTGTTTGACGATGAATTTTCTGTAGAGCCTAATGTTTGCATTGCTTGAATTTCAAGTAAAGTTCTGAGTGATTGGATATCCAAGGAGTTGGTCACCCTTTCTTGTTATACTGGTTAATTTATTTTAGCAACATCCGCAGAAATAGAGGAACTTAGTCTAAGAATGCCACGTCCTGTGGCAAAGACTGAGTGACCAACATGACGTTGATCTAATGCCTCCGCCGGATGTCACAGAATCGGAAAGGAGTTCACATAGGATGTTAGCCTAAAATCATCGCATCCATGCGATAACGGCTAACTGACCTGCATCCTGTTGTTGCTGCCGCTTCGCTTTCGCACAGACAAACCCCTGTTGCTGCCGCTTCGCTTTCGCACAGACAAACCCCCTGCTGCTGCCGCTTCGCTTTCGCACAGACAAAACCCTGTTGCTGCCGCTACGTTAGCACTGCGCTTTCGCACAAAAAATATCTGCAGGCCTAAGCACAAAGCCGATTCCGGACGCAATTATGCCGAGGCATAATTACTATTAGTATTATTTTTTATTCATTTGTAATGCTTTCATAAAGCGTGCGATTTTTTTATCCGCAGTCTGTTTTTTGATACCATATTGCTGTAGAAATTCGTCGAAGATTGCATTTCCTTTTATTGCATCTTTTGTTTCATATTCTACCTCATAATCGTCGCACTGCAAATAGAAAGAATGATCAAACACTAGAAGACCATCTTTATAAGGAATTTCGACACGATCAGTTGTCAGCGAACCAAATACTTCTAATTCTTCTAAAGGAATGTTATATAAAGCTAGTCTATTGGCTACCTCTTGGGCATAGAAGCCTTCACCAACAAGCATTTTTTTAGCTTGCTCAGCAGTTAATTCATCAGTAGTCTCTAAATGTTCATGTTCTGCACTTTTTTCTTTTAAGGTACATTCATAATATTTGTCGATTTGTCTGATACGGAGCCCGCTTTGTAGTTTCCGAATAGCTTGAGAAGGTGTGTCAAAATAATGATTTGTTTGACGATGAATAGCATTTTCGAGAATATGGAACTCTTGTAATAAATGCTCGTATTGTTGTTTTGTTAAGAGGTTTTTAAATTCGATTTCAAGTTGTTGTGCCATTTATGCTCACCTGTTTATTTTATTTTTTCACGCATGTGTTGATTAAGAGATAGATAGCTTGTCGTGATATTGGTTATTTCCTTTTCTCTGTGGCGAAGGTGCTCACTCCAGTAGGAGAAATACGAGAAAAACCAGCCTATGATAACGTCTACGTGTTACACCTTACAGAAAAAGTCAACCTACCTATTTTCAAAATGGTTTATCAACACACTTTTTTAGGTTGGCTCATCATCAAAAGATTGGGATGACATTTGTTAAAGCGTATACCATGCAATCAACCCTACGTTATGCTTATGAGTTAAAGTTTAATTCGTTGATTTAATATTTACACACTGCAACTAAGTACCCTGTATGCTAAAATAAGAGGAAGAGTAAGACGAAAAGGGGAACCGCATGTGCGTAAAATTTATACAATAGAAACATTGAATTTTGAAAACGAGCAACTTCATTTTAGTTTAAACGACATTGAAGTAAATTTACAGTTAAAACCTGCTGCACAATTAATTGCAGATTCTGATGACTTTGCGTTTATTTATTTACTTGATGCAGGAGAGGATTACCATTACTTGCGTTTTTCACCGAGTAGTTGGGATCAACTTGTACATATTTTACAGAAAAAGCAAAATCCAAAGCTCCAATTAGGTAAAGAAGTTATTGAACTTACAAATTTTTACGATGAATTGGAAATGCTCGTGTATAATATTGAAGGAAATTACAATTATGGAGCGGAATTTGTCCAAGCGGTGGAACAACACTTCAAGGCAATTCTCGCTGAATAAAAAGACAAAACGAACAGACGGTGTTGGTTTTGTTCGATACCGAATGTCGGGAGGTTTTTGCGATGGGACAATGGGAAATATTTTTAAGTCCTTATAAACAAGCAGTAGATGAGTTAAAAGTAAAATTAAAAGGTATGCGTTCGCAATTTGGTATTGTTAATGCAAATTCACCAATTGAATTTGTTACTGGACGTGTAAAGCCTTTAGCAAGTATATACGATAAAACATTAGAAAAAGGACTAAACTTTGAGCCTTCTAAACAACTAGGTGATGAGCTAGGTGATATCGCAGGCCTTCGTATTATGTGTCAATTTGTAGATGATATTTCAACAGTTACAGAGCTAATACGTCAACGTAAAGATATGCGTGTAGTGGAAGAGCGTGACTATATTACACATAATAAGCCAAGTGGATACCGTTCATACCATATGATTGTGGAATATCCTGTAGAGACGATACAAGGGAAAAAAGTGGTATTAGCTGAAATTCAAATAAGAACGCTTGCCATGAATTTCTGGGCATCTATTGAGCATTCACTAAATTATAAATATAAAGGCATGTTCCCTGAGGAAATAAAAAATCGCCTTCAAAGTGCAGCAGAAGCCGCCTTTCGATTGGATGAGGAAATGTCGTCCATTCGCAGTGAGATTCAAGAAGCGCAAGCCTATTTTAGTGAATACAAAGAAGCATCGAATCCTAATTTACTATCGGAGAAGGAGCGTGACACACAATGAAATTTTCCATTCAATCACGTAGAGATGCACAATCGAACGAATTAATGGAGCTAGCCAGAACGTATTTGCAGGATTTTGGGTTAACTTATGATGAAGAAGCGCCTGAAATCGTAATCTCTATTGGAGGAGATGGCACATTATTACATGCCTTTCATCGATATGCTCATTTGCTAGATCAGGTTGCCTTCGTAGGTATCCATACAGGACATTTAGGATTTTATGCGGATTGGAAGCCATCTGAATTAGAAAAGCTTGTTTTGTCCATTGCCAAAAAGGACTTTAATGTTGTGGAGTATCCACTATTAGAGGTAAAGGTGGAGCATCATAATGCGGAGTCCAATACGTATTTAGCGTTAAATGAAGCAACCGTGAAATCACCTGACGTCACACTTGTTATGGATGTTGAGTTAAATGGCAATCAGTTTGAACGTTTCCGTGGAGACGGTCTTTGTGTGTCAACTCCTTCTGGTAGTACAGCTTATAATAAAGCCCTCGGTGGAGCAATTATTCACCCGACTTTAGCAGCACTCCAAATTACTGAAATAGCATCTATCAATAACCGCGTCTTCCGTACAGTTGGTTCACCGCTCATATTACCAGCACACCATCACTGTATTTTACGTCCAGTTAATGAACAAAACTTTAATATGACAGTTGATCATTTACAAGTTACGCAAGGCGATGTGAAGTCGATTGCATTTAATGTAGCAAATGAAAGAGTGCGTTTTGCACGTTTCCGTCCATTCCCATTCTGGGAACGAGTACATGAATCATTCGTGGCAAATGAGTGAGATGGATACAAGATTTACACTGCATTTTATAGCACAAAAGGAAGGTCAACTACTACGGGAGGCCTTAACTGAATGGCGCATCTCTAAGCGAGCTTTAACGGCCATTAAATTTGATGGGGGCTTACTGACAGTGAATGATGTCGAACGCAATGTTAGACATCCTCTTCACGTTGGGGATCGAGTTGAAGTTAAATTTCCCCCCGAAGAAAAAAGTGAAGGGCTCGCTGTTGAGTATGGTGAACTTGCTATTGTTTATGAAGACGAAACTATCTTAGTGCTTAATAAGCCAGCACATCAGAGTACGATTCCTTCACGAGAGCACCCAACACAAAGTGTAGCCAATCTAGTGTGCGGTCATTTTCAGCAGCAAGGTCTAGCATCTACTGCCCATATCGTAACGAGACTTGATCGTGATACTTCTGGTTTGTTATGCATTGCTAAACATGCTCATATCCATCATTTAACGGGGCTTGCACAGCGCAATGGAGCAATTTCTCGACAATATGAAGCGATTGTACATGGACATGTTGCACAAGATATACACTCAATCATTGCTCCTATTGGACGTAAAGAGACGAGTATCATTGAGCGAGAAGTGCGTGAAGACGGTCAATTTGCCCATACAGATGTGGAAATTTTAAGATGTTTTTATTTACAGGATGAGCCGCTGACACATATACGACTAAAGTTGCACACGGGGCGTACACATCAAATTCGTGTACATATGGCCTATCTGGGACATCCACTTGTTGGAGATGAACTTTATGGCGGAAGTCGTGAACATATTAATAGACAAGCCCTACATTGTGTGTCCTTAAAGATGCTTCATCCTTTGACAGGTAAGAGTTTACAATTCACAAGTAACTTAAACGAAGATATGCAGCGATTATTAAATGACTCCTTAGCTTGAATTTTGGAAAAACTACACTATACCGAAGACTATCTAAACAGTCTTTAGTTCACTAATTGTGTAAAACTATTACTAAATCATGTTTATGTAAGGAGATGTTCGCACAAACGGGCATCTCCTTATCATTTTATTTTCTATAAAAGTAATAAGTTTTCTTAACAGCACGTTAACAGAAAAGAAAGTGATTGTAGGATAAAGTAGAGTAGAGGTTTTTTAGGCTCAGTACCATAGTTGAGCATGACATTTTTTTTGAATGTATGTTAGGTATATAAGTTGATTGTAGTGGAGACTGGGCGACTCCTCGGACGCCCCCAGGAAGCTCTGCGCGAAAGCGAAGCGACAGCAACAATTGTTTTATCTGTGCGAAAGCGGAGCGACAGCAAATGTTTTATCTGTGCGAAAGCGAAGCGGCAACAAATGTTTTATCTGTGCGAAAGCGAAGCGACAGCAACAATTGTTTTATCTGTGCGAAAGCGAAGCGACAGCAACAATTGTTTTATCTGTGCGAAAGCGAAGCGACAGCAACAACAAATGTTTTCTGTAGCGAAAGCAAAGCGGCAGCTACAAAGCGCCCAGTCGGAACGGAAATCAACCACACGTTATGGTAATAGGATAAAATAGAAACTTTTACCCGCAAATTTATCCAATTGGATTGCAGCGATGTCGTAAGTGCTAAGTAGTAAAAAAAGGGTTTGCAGAAAAGGTACAATACACTCTATTATATAAAAGGTAGATTTACGGCATTCCCCGTATGAATGATTGATTGCTCGGAAGGAGGGGACAAGCATGATAGAGGAAAGAAATGAAAAGAATGATGTGCAATTCGACGAAGCACGTTTGCGAGAAATGCTCGAAGCACATGATATAAACGCATTCCGCGATGAGTTTTTAGAGCTTCATCCATATGATCAGGCAACGTTTTATGAGAAGGTGGAACCTGATATACGAAAGATCATCTATTCGTTCTTGTCTCCGACGGAAATGGCTGATATTTTTGAGTCAATCGAAATAGATGATGATGAATACACAGCGTATCTAGCTGAGATGGATCCGTCATATGGTGCAGAAATGCTTTCTCATATGTATGCGGATGATGCAGCAGACGTTTTAAATGAGTTAGATACGAAACAACGTGAAAGCTATTTAGGCATGATGGATGAGGAAACAGCTGAAGAAATTAATGAGTTATTAAGCTATGACGAAGATACAGCTGGTTCTATTATGACGACTGAATATGTAGCTATACCAGAAAATTCCACTGTTCGTTCAGCGATGGCGATTTTACGGAAAGAGGCGCCAGATGCCGAAACCATTTATTATATTTTTGTTGTTGATGAGGCACATCGATTAACAGGCGTTATTTCACTTCGTGATTTAATTATTGCTGATGAAGATACCCTTATACGTTCGATTATGAATGAACGTGTTGTGATGGTGCATGCTGGGGATGACCAAGAAGAGGTTGCTCAAATTATGAAGGACTATAATTTCTTAGCAACTCCAGTTATCGACGACAAGGGAGAATTACTAGGGATTATCACAGTCGACGATATTATTGACGTTATTGATGAGGAAGCATCGGAGGATTACTCTAAATTAGCGGGTATTTCCGATATGGATAAATTTGATACGACCTCGTTACAAGCGGCTAAAAAACGATTACCATGGCTTGTCATATTGCTGTTTTTAGGGATGTTGACAGCAAATTTGATGGGACAATTTGAGGCAACGCTAGAACAAGTTGCGTTACTCGCAGTGTTTATCCCTCTCATTTCAGGTACTTCTGGAAATAGTGGAACACAGGCACTAGCGGTAGCTATTCGAGGAATTGCAACAGGAGATGTCGAAGAACATAGCAAGCTAAAATTACTACTACGTGAGGCCGGTACAGGCTTAATGTCTGGAATTGTTTGTGGGTTGATTGTAATCGGCATTATCTATGTTTGGAAACAAGAGTTGATTCTTGGAATGCTTGTGGGAGCAGCGCTTTGTGGTTCTATTTTAGTAGCAACACTTGCAGGTTCTTTTATTCCACTGCTTATGCACCGCATGAAGATTGATCCAGCTGTCGCATCAGGTCCATTTATTACAACATTAAATGATATTACAAGTATTTTAATTTACTTAGGTTTAGCGACAGTGTTCATAAGCCAAATAGGCTGAGAACCAAATTCCTTTCTTTTGCATATTGTATGGAAAAAGGGAAGTGAGTAATGTGGATCAAGAGCCACGCTTGTTTATAAAATCGCCATCATATTTTCTGAAAATTTCCAAGGTCCTGCATGAACTTGATTTGGATGAAAGTACATCAGTGTATATGAAGGACGGCTATTACAATGAACAGACTATTGAAGAAAAAGAAGAAGTACAAATAGATCCGTATTTACTAAAGCAACTTCAATTTTTAGAAAAGCCGTTTCGGCAAAAAGCTTATCAACCGCTAGTAATATGTTTAAAAGACGGTAGGAATTTACGCGGTAGTGCATCTGAAGTGCAGTCCGATTCAATGATGCTTACTTCTTTAGAATTAAAGACACAAGAAATTATATATTTTGAGGACATAGAACGAATATTATGGCGAGGTAAACAATTACCAACCTTATGAAAAAAGTGTACAGCAGAGGATGCTGTACACTTTTTTTATGTGTAGTGTGTCAAAGGAGAAAAGATTATTCACAAATCCCTAAGTCAACATCAGCGATACATTGTACAGCGCAGAAGCATGATAAATCTACAGTAATACAGCTCTCAGTTGAATTCCAATCATCTACTTTACATATTTTTTTCATGTTGACACAGCAGCCATCACGACTTAATAGATCTACTGTACTTTCACTGGAGTCAAATGAACATAAAGGCTCTAAAACACGCAAAGTAGCGCAGCATTCATCGAACATATCTTCTACACGGAAAAACACTGATGTGCATATATCTGGTTCTGCTGTTGGAGAACTAAAAAATGCTTTAAAAGGAGTACCATCTTTGGTAATTAACATAAATACACGTGTATCTGCATGAGAGCGTGCGGGACTTACTATGCCTCCAAGTGGTTCTAAGAAACAGTTAGCTGTACATGGTTGACATTCTTCTCTCACCGCTTGATTTTGAATGTCTAAAATAGCGCGTACTACGTCACAAACGCAGCCTGCTGAATGGATTGGTCCAATAGGATTTGTTGGCTTGCCACAACCCATATTGTCACCTCCTTTCCTCGTTACTACTTCTACAATATGTACTTATGAAAAATGGACTCGGGCCTTTGTATATATAGTCAAATGAATAGTTTTTATATGTCTGGAGAAACTTTAAAGAAAAGGAGGGTAAAACTTGAAGCTATTAGGAATGATGTTACCTCTATTAGTCAGTTTATCGCTTTTAAGTGGTTGCGGTGAAAAAGAAAAATTTATTGTCTACGGTTCACCGGAAAATGAAAAGGAAGTTGAAGCCATTTTAAAAGAACAGAAATTTGTAGACAAAACAACGGTTATTCAATATGACAATAGTATGCTTGTAGCAGTTCAAATTAAACAATGGGATAAGTGGAAAAAGGCTAAATTAGAGAAAAAGTTGCAAAAGAAATTTGATGAAAAATATCCAAACAAAGATGTTTTTGTCTCAGCTGATTATAAAATATTTTATGAAGCCAATAAAATAAAAAGGGATCAAGTTGAAGATAATAAACTGAAAGATAAAATAAAGAAATTAAAAAAACTGGCGAAGGAGGAAACATAGTGGAAAAAGAACAATACCAAAAATTAGAACAAAATGTCACGCCGAAACCGCCCTATTTTAAGAATGTTGCAAAGGCATTTTTAGTAGGTGGCCTTATTTGTACAATCGGACAGGCCGTCTCTCTTTTTTATATAATTTTCTTTGATTTTACCGAAGCGACAGCCGGAAATCCAACTGTTGCAACAATGGTATTTTTCGCCATGATTTTAACAGGCTTGGGTTTATATAAGAAAATTGGTCAATTTGCTGGGGCTGGATCAGCTGTGCCTGTTACAGGGTTTGGTAATGCTGTTATTTCTGCTGCTATTGAGCATAGATCTGAAGGATTAGTACTTGGTGTTGGTGGAAATTTATTTAAATTAGCTGGGTCAGTTGTATTATTTGGTGTTGTCTCTGCCTTTTTTATTGCACTTATTAAATTCATTCTTGTAACGATAGGAGTGGTTTCATGGTAATTGTCTTTCAATCGAAGCCGTCCTTAATAGCCAGTGGTGTGGTAGCAGGTCCACTAGAGAAACGTAGTATTTTTAGTCAACATTTTGATGCGACTTACGATGATGAACGATGGCAAATGAAAACAAATGAACAGGGTCATCGAAAAATGGTTCAAGAGGCCTGTGAAATTGCTATGAAAAAAGCGGGCGTGAAAAATCCGGACATAGATTACTTTATGGGTGGCGATTTAATTAATCAAATGACACCAACCAATTTTGCAGCGAGGGATTTAGATATTCCTTTTATTGGATTATTCTCAGCGTGTGCCACCTCTGTTTCTTCAGTAATTGTTGCGAGCCTTTTAACAGAAATAGGTGCCGCCAATTTATCGCTAGCTGGTGCATCCAGTCAACACAATGCGGTTGAGCGACAATTCCGCTATCCAATCAATTATGGCTCGCAAAAGCCCCGAACTGCTCAATGGACGGTAACGGCTGCTGGTTATGCTCTTATTGGTAAGCATCATGAGGAATACCCTTCTATTGAAGCAGCAACTATTGGAAAATCGGTTGATTACGGTATGGATGATCCATTTCACATGGGCGCAGCGATGGCACCGGCCGCTTTTCAGACCATTCAATCACATTTAGAGCAGCGTGATCAAAAAATGTACCACTATGATTTAATTTTAACAGGTGATTTAGGTCATCTTGGGTTAAAACTTCTAAAAGGAATGTTTGTTGAAAGTGGCGTAAAGAGTGAGGAGTTAAAACCTTTACGTGATGCGGGTGATGAGTTTTATGGACAGGATGAGACATTCCAATCCGGTGCAAGTGGCGCAGGTTGTTCAGCAGCTGTTTTTTTTAGTTATGTGATCCAACAGATGCGAGCAGGTACCTATAAACGAGTACTTCTTGTGGCGACAGGAGCATTACTGTCTCCGCTTTCATTTCAACAGGGCGAGACAATTCCATGTACGGCACATGCGATTGAAATTACAATGAAATGAGGCAAAAGCTATGGTTATGACATTTGTGTTTGCGTTTTTTGTAGGAGGTATTATTTGCGCCATAGGGCAATTATTAATGGATGTTGGTAAATTAACACCTGGACATACATTAAGTACGCTAGTCGTAGCTGGTGCAATTCTTGCCGGAATGGGTTTGTATGACCCACTTATTAATTTTGCTGGTGCCGGTGCAACTGTTCCTATTACATCTTTTGGGAATTCTTTAACGCATGGTGCAATTGTTGAGGCAGAAAGACATGGGCTTGTAGGTGTGTTAACTGGGATGTTTGAGGTGACAAGCTCAGGAATCAGTGCTGCCGTTGTTTTTGGCTTTATCGGAGCATTAATATTTAAACCAAAAGGAAATGTTGACTAGACGAATACCCCACCCATTTTTACAACCTAAACATATTATAGGTTATAGAAGGGAGGGGTATTTTTATGGGATATCAAGGCTGGGGCGCGCATCCGTATGGAGGGCACGCTGATGGTTGTTACGGAGGAGATTATGGCGGTTACTATGGTGGTCACCATGACGGTTGCCATGGCGGTTACTATGGTTACGGACATGGGCATAGTTCAACATTTGTCTTAATTGTTGTCCTATTTATTCTTCTAATCATTGTTGGCGCTACTATCATTTAATTTGATTAATGTGACAGTCGATAAGAGGCTTTAGCTTTTCTTCAGAGTGCACCATTATCTGAATAAAGTTTAAAGCCTTCACTAGTTGTCAAATGTTTCGTGCATGAAAACAACAGTGAAAATAAATATAAATTTTAACTGATAGGAGGGGGAACATGAATCGCGGATTTTTTAATTCAATTGAACAAAAAACTGGGGTATCGATGGATGAAATCTTCGCATTAGCAAATGCAATTCAACATGCTGATTTTAAAAATGAAAAACAAGTAAGAAAAATCGTACGACGCGTAAGTAAGGTGTCCAATAGACAAATTACGCAAGAGCTTGAAGATAAATTAGTACAATCTATTATTCAAGATGGCGCTTCACTAGATTTCGATAAAATTACTAAAATGATGAAATAACATGATAGGTTGGTTGAATGGATGTTCATCTATAAATCAACCTTTTAAGTTTTGTAGAAAAATAAAAAAAGGGTGTTACGATATGCCGTAGCATTTTCGTAACACCTATTTGGTTCATTATGTTAAATCGTTTTTTCCATAGCACGATGTGGGATACCAGCATCCATAAACTCAGGAGATGTTACTGTGTAGCCGAGCTTTTCATAAAAAGGAATAGCATAGCTTTGTGCATGGAGTTTTAGTTTTTTCTTATTAATTGAAATGGCATACTTCTCCATTTCCTTCATAATTAAAGCACCTAGTTTTTTACCGCGCTGATCCTGTAAGATACTGACACGTTCAATTTTCACGGCATCGTCCTCGATACTGCGTAAACGTGCAGCACCTACAGGGGCAGTGCCTTCGTACATAATGAAATGCGTTGCGGTTGCATCCTCAGCATCACATTCTAGATGAAGCGGCACACCTTGCTCTTCAACAAAAACTTTTTTGCGGACTGCAAACGCATCATCATGTTCCTTTGTTGTTTCAACAATCTTAACGTTATACAAGTATTACTCAGCTCCAGTCAAACGGAATGTTTCATATGTTGTCCACGAGCCGTCTTCCAATTGGTATAAAAGATGAATGCGGTCAATTGTATCTTTTTCGTCAACACCTGTCATGCGTAATTGCCCAAAAATGTCATCGTGCTCGGAGTCCTTCAGTTTTTGAGCAATAGTAATATGTGGTACAAATACGTGTTTAGTCCCACTAAAAGGTACTTGCTCTTCTAGAGCTTGGTGGAATCCTGTTAATTGTTCAGTTGGTTCAATGCGGAAATAAATCGCATTTGTCGTAGGGAAAAACGAACTTATGCGTGATGCATGAATGTTTAAAGGTGCATATTTGGCAACAAGTGCATCTAATTGCTTTACGATGGATTGAATATCTTCATCCGTTGCATCAAAGCTGTCCTTTAATGTTATATGCGGAGTAATTTTCGCATAATGAGGATCGTAACGTTTACGATAAGTATTCGCTAAATCTTGCAATTTTTTTGATGGAAATGCCACAATACCGTACTTCATAGTCCATTACCTCCCGAAAATAAACAATTTTTCTCTTAAAGTATAACAGAAATTTCCCTTTTCGTAATTTGAATCGCCCATATTAATTGAAATTTTCAATTAATGCACGACGTAAATCAGGTTTCCAATATTTCCATGTATGATTGCCATCAAATTCTTCATAAAATGTAGAAAATCCTTTGTTTAACATAAGATTATGCAGCTGACGATTTGGGGTTAAAAAATCTTTAATTGTTTTATCCATCGTGACAACTTTATCTTCTTCTTTGCCAACAATATGGTAAATAGAAATTGAGCCTGGATCTTTAAAATTCTCTACAGCTGTCAAAACATCTTCGTCCACATACGGCGATTGTAAAATGACCTTACCAAAAATACTTGGATATTTTAATGCAGCCATTAAGGAAGCGGTTGCAGCCATCGAGTCACCAATGACTCCGCGGCTCATCCCCATTTGATAGGTTGCATATTCAGCGTCTAAATATGGCACAAGCTCATGCGCTAAAAAACGAAGATATGCTTCATGTTGCTCTCCACTTGGAATATATTTGTGACGTCGATCCTTAATGTCCTTATAAGGAACGAATGCAATGATTAAATTTTCGATTTCATAGTCATCAATAAGTTCATCAGCAAGTTTTGTAATACCTCCAATCTGGAAGTAATCTTTGCCGTCTGATGCAATTAAAATATTATATTTATATAGTGGAGAATAATTTGCAGGAACATAAATGTAGAGCTGTAATTCCTCCTGTAACGCTTCACTATAGAACTTTAAATCTTGTACAGTTCCCTTATCCAATGATGACACTCCTTCTTGTGTTTGTAACAAAATTGTACCATACTGCCAAAGTAAAGGTATAATAGGTTGGGCTAGCACTTACTAGCAATAAAATCGAAATGAGGGTTAGTTATGCATAATAAAAGTACTCGTATACACTCTGATGAAGTAGCGAAAGCAGCCCATGCTGCACTCATTCGTCGCGGTGTATCGCTAAAGGATATTGCTGAAATTGTTTATGAAATGCAAAAATCCTATAATGAAGGTTTAACATTAGAGCACTGTGTTCATTCTGTTGAGCGTGTATTACGTAAGCGTGAAGTTCAACATGCTTTATTAGTAGGTATTGAATTAGATGAACTTGCAGAGAAAAAGTTATTATCTGCACCATTACAGCAAATAATAGAATCCGATGAGGGTTTATTTGGTGTGGATGAAACAATCGCCCTTGGAGCTGTTTTTACATATGGTAGCATAGCGGTAACAACTTTTGGACACTTAGACAAGCAAAAAATCGGTATTATTAAGAAGCTTGATACAGAACCTGGCCATCATGTAAATACGTTTTTAGATGATTTAGTTGGCAGTATCGCAGCTTCTGCCGCATCACGTATTGCACATCGTATGCGTGACTTAGAAGAAGAAGGCGGCACATTTGCAGATATCGAGCCAGAAGAGCTAGGACCAAAATCAAAATCACATAATGAGATTTAATGGAGTATTAATATATATTACAGAGCCTTCTCAATAATTTGAGAAGGCTCTCTTTATGTTGTAAATAAAATATGGCTTTTCAGCAAAGCGGGGGTGATTTCCGTTCCGGCTGGGCTCTTACCCAAGGAAAGCGTGTATCCCTAGAACGAAAATCCTCCTCTAAAGCTCCACAACATTCAAACATTCATAAAGATTTTCTTGACTATTTTTTTAACAGTCTGCCCAGAGCCTTCTCAATAATTTGAGGAGGCTCTGGGCAGACTGTAGACAAACGCTACTCCTGATTGCATAAAGCTGTATGGTGATCTAATAGTAAGACCCCGACATACGGCATTTTGTGAGGATCGTCGAAACCGTCTCGTTTTCCTACATGTGAGGCTTGCCTTGGATGAAAAATAATCAAACATATCCCATAGGTTGGGTTTTTTTAGTATTTTAATCGTAGCATTATACCATTTTAGTTCAGCTTTTCACCCCATATTAATGATGAGGAGCTGTTGATTTTTCACGGAGAGTGGCGACTCCTACGGGATGAGCTTGCGCTGAAAGCCCCGCAGGAACGTAGTGACGAGGAGATTGAAGCCAAGCCCGCGGAAAGCGCCAACTCGGAGTGAAAATCAACCTTTGTTTATTGATACACTTATTTTATATTTATTCTTTTGTCGACATGCTGAACAGAGCCTCCTCAATAATTTGAGAAGGCTCTGTTTTTTAGATGCTTAGACAATTGTTTAGTATACTTACACACTTATTTTTAATAATTAATCATTAGAGGCTTTTAAAAACTCTGTTACTTTTTCACTGTCTGCCTCAAGTTTTAAGCCTGTATTAACTAGTGGTGAAAGAGTGGATACAGCAGGTTTTTTATTGCCTTGGTAGTAGCTAATGAACTCATCTTGATTAATAGAGTAAAGAATTGCTTTACGTAAGTCTACTGAATCTGATATAGCGCGACCAGATGTATTCATTTGTAAATATGCTACTGCATTACTATCAGCAGTATTTAACGTTAGTTTAGTATCAGATTTTACAATATCTAGCTTTGTTTCTGGTACTGTCTGAAGAACGTGGATCTCACCATTACGTAATGCGGATAATGCACTATCATTATCTTCAATAAAACGAACATTGATTTTTGCAATCTTCGGTTCATATTCACTACCTGCACGGTAAGCTGGGTTTTTCACAAATTGTGCTTCGTAATCATTTTTCTTCACGAGAATGTAAGGGCCGCTTGCATATAGCTGGTTGTTGTATGTCGCTGCACCTTCTGTCACTGTTGCTTGATCACCATATGCGATATCCTTGTCTGGATTATAGCTTGCTACATCATATGTGTTAATGCTTGTTACTTGTTTTTCTGATACGATACCACCAGATTGGTGTGCTAAATAATTTAACACTTGTGGGAATGGTGTTGGTGTTGTAATTTTAACAACTTGGTATGCGCCAGCTGCATTATTAACAGTTCCCTTATCTTTCGCTAATTGCGTTACGGAAGCAGGAAGGTTTTGAGATAAAGCCTCAAACACAGATTGATCAGAGCCTGCAACTTTTTTCTTTTGTAATTCAGCTAAGTCAGAAACCGTTTCGACTTTTTCGATATTTTCATGAAGACTGTATGTGCGATGGTCTGGTACTGATTTTGAATCTTTTGCACGGTTTAATGAAAATACAACGTCTTCCGCTGAAACTAAGTCACCTGTATCAACAGCAGCACCATCTTTTATAGCAGTGAAGTTAATATCATCACGTAAGATGAAATAATATTCTTGGCTACCTTCAGCAATAGCATGATTATAAGATAATGAACCATTTGAAACGACTTCGTCTGTATCTGTTAAGTTGACAAGACGAACATACATATTTGTATTTAATGCATTAATAGAACCATCATTTCCTTTAATAGGATCAAGCGATGTTAACGAACTAATTGTTTGATGTAAAATCAAAGGTTCAGTTGCATTTTTGGATGAATCAGTAAATTCTATGCTTTCCCATACTTGCGCACGAGATTTTGGTAGATGCACCGTTTTTGGGTTCACTAATTCAGAGTAAATCCCTTGATATTTATTTGAAATATATAACGGCGCAATATAAGCTTGGTCGAATACTAAGAGCTGTTCTAATTCTTTATATTTTGCTGCAGCTTCATCACCCGTTAATGTACTTGCTTCTTCGATGAGAGCATCTAATTTTGAATCAGCTACAATACTATAGTCACCGCCCGTTTTAAATAAACCACGAACAGCATAGTCAGGATTTCCTGTTACTGTTGTCCAGCTCGAAAGCGCTAAATCATAATTGCCAGCTTCTTTTTGTGCTGAAAATGAACCATAATCAGGTTGAATATTTAGTTTAACATCAAAGCCATTTTTAACTAGTTGATCACGAACAATATTCATATCTTCCTCGGAAGCGGCCATTCCTAAAACTTCAATTGCTTTTTTACCTTTACCTTTTGAATCTTTACTGCCTTCTACGTCAGTTTTTGTTTGTACGCAGCCTGCTAATGCTAACACTGCTATGAATAAGAATACAAGTAATCTTTTCATTTAAGAACCTCCATTGTTAATTTGATTTTGGATCTAAAGCATCTCGCAAACCATCACCTAAGAAGTTAAAGGAGAGAACGAGAAGCATAATACAAAGACCTGGGAAAATAGCAACATAGGAATGCGTTTCCAGGTACGTACTACCAACTTTTAGAATATTGCCCCATTCAGGAATGTGTGGCTCAATGCCGAGCCCTAAAAAGCTTAAACTACTTGTTGAAATAACAGCGCCGCCAATGGTTAATGTTGCTTTAACAATCATTGGTGCTAACGAGTTTGGAACAATATGTTTAAAGATGATTGCAGCATCAGATGCCCCCAATGCTCTAGCTGATTCCACGAATTCAAAATTAGAAAGCTGCATGACATTTGCGCGCATTGTACGAGCATATGTCGGAATTGCTCCAACGCTTAGTGCGATGATTAAATTAACGGTATTGGCACCAAAGGCAGCAATAATGGCGATAGCTAGTAAAATTCCAGGAATGGCATATAAAATATCAAGACTTCGCATGATCATGTTGTCAGTCGCTTTTCCGTAATAACCTGAAAATGCTCCAAGTGTTCCGCCAATTAATGCAGGGATAATCGTTGAGAAAAATCCTACAATGAGCGATATTTGTGCACCGAAAACAATACGAGAAAATAAATCACGTCCGTAATTATCAGTGCCTAATGGATATTCTAACGAAGGTGTTTGTAACAATGCTCCATAATTATTTTCAGTCGCAAAGTCATAGTCAAATGTCCAAGAGCTTGTTACGGATAAAGAAAACATAAATACGATGAAAAATAATCCGAAGACGGCCATCGTATTGCGTAAAATCTTTTCCCAAATTTTTTGCCATTTTTCGATTGTAGATGGATTTGCCTTTCGAGCTTTTTGAATAAGGCTATACCCTAGCAATGTCGCAAAAAGATTGCCAGTCAAAGAGGCGATAAGCAGCAAAATACCAGGTAACAGCATCCATTTCGGCGCAGCCTCTGAAGTCACATATTTTGCACACAGAATTAACATCACAATATAAAAGAGTGCAAGGAGTAAGAAAAGCCCCATCGCTAGTAAAAACGTATCTGTGACATACGGTTTAAATAAGTTCAGTGCTGAAATACCGATAATGAAAAGTTGAGTGATGAATGCATAGGCAGCAAAAGTATATTCAGCTGTCTTTCTTTTTGACACAAGCATAAACGCAAACGATGTAGAGAAAATATTGCCTGAAACTATTGTTAATAACAGTGGATAACCAAGTATTCGAGTGCTTTTTTGTATGTCACCATGGCTTGCTAAATCCTGTTTAATTCGTAAAGTTAGGAAACCAATATAGGTTGTGGTGATTGCATAAATAATGAAAAAGATTAAGACAATTGGTCGCCAACTTTGAGTAGAAAAATTATAGCTATAAGCTAGAAACAATAAAGAAAAACAGTAAGGAAAAGACAAATGTAAAATGTGAATTGACATATTCCTGTGTAATCTTCAAAAGTAGTTTGACATGTAAGCTGTTTTTCACAGATGATCCCCCTTTAAGACTTCTTCATTTTCGAACGAATGCGTGGATCGAAAAAAGCATACAAAATATCGATGAGTAAATTAACGATCGAAATTGTGATGGCAATATAGACGACCCCACCAAGGATAGCTGGGATATCCGGAATAAACTGTTTGTCAACAATATAGCTACCAATACCACTAATATTGAAAACTTTTTCTGTAACAGATGCCCCACCTAACATGCCGCCAAAGAGAAGCCCAATCACTGTAATAATTGGAATCATGGCATTGCGAATAGCATGCTTTGTAATCACTTTAAATTCATTTAAGCCTTTTGCTTTCGCTGTAATAATGTAATCCTCATGTATGACCTCAAGCATACTGGATCTTGTCATACGAGCAATGGAAGCCGTAATGGATGTACCCAAGACAATAACTGGCATTATTAAAGATAACCAGTTTTGAGGATTGTACGTAGCTGGGAACCACTGTAGCTTTAATGCAAACGTTAAAATAAATATCAATCCTTGCCAGAAGCTTGGAATGGATAATCCAATTAAGGCAATGAACATAAACGTATAATCCAAATATGAATTTGGACGAACGGCCGAAATAATGCCGACTGGAATGGCAATAGCGATAGCCATTAATAATGATAGGATGGCTATTTCAAGTGTGACAGGAAATTTGTTTACAATGCTTTGTGTAACATCTTCTTTCCCTGCAAAGGAAGTACCTAAATCAAATGTGAATAGGCCAGATAAAGCATTCCATAATTGAGATAAATAAGGCTGATCCAAGCCATGAATGTGATTAAAGTTAGTTATTTGCTCTGGCGTTGCCGCAACACCAAGTAAGTTTCTTGCTGGATCGAATGGCGACAAATACAAAATTGTAAACACCAGTGTTGCGACACCTACTATAACAATGAAGCTTTGTAGTATTCGTTCAATAACAAATTGCAGAAATGGATTCGCAAACAATATGAGTACTACATAAAATAAAACAGCCGGTAAAAAAGTAAGGACCACAAAGTTTTTATGTTTAAGCTGCTGACTAAAAAATTGTAAATAGGATTGATCTTCTAAGCCATCTTTCAATAAATCTTGCGCTACTAGTTGCTGAAGTTTTGCTTCTGCTAATTTCGAAGCAGTTTCCTGTATTTGTTTTTCTGGCACAGATTCATGAAAAAATTTAGCTTTGGCTAATTCTTGCTCAGCAAACTCAACCTGCCATTGTGTGAATAAACCCTTTTCTTTGTAGTACTGTCTTCGTTTCTCAAAAGCTTGCTGGTATTGATGTGAATGTTTTCTTTTCCGATAAGATAAGTATGTAAAAGGGTGTACTAAAATACTTAAAAGAAAGAGCAGCGCATTGTAAGACTTATGGTGCATGAGCTTTTGATAAACTGAAAAAAAGAATACATGTTCCTTAGTTGTAGAATGATCTTGTGAAATAACCATGCATTTCCTCCAGACGTAAGTAAAATAATAGATTCTAAAGTGTGGACAAAACAACATCAACACACGCTTAGTAGTCAACTCATTTTTAGCGAGGTCCTACTAAATGAATTGCAGGATGAAGATTCAATATTTTTTATATTGTATAATTCCTATCAGTATTGTAAAGTATGAATTATACTAGTAATTAAGTCAATCACAAAATTTACAAAAGGATGGATTGAATGAGTGAAAAGCTTCTAGAAATAAGCGATCTTCGTGTATCTTTTATAACGGGAGAGACAGAATTTGAAGCCGTTAAAGGCGTTAATTTTCATGTAAATAAAGGTGAAACACTCGGAATAGTAGGAGAGTCAGGTAGTGGAAAAAGTGTAACGGCTCGTTCAATTATGCGTTTATTACCATCGCCACCTTCATTTCTAAAGTCAGGAACTATTTTGTTTAAAGGACAAGAGATTACTTCATTGAGTGAAAAACAAATGGAGGCAATCCGTGGACAAGATATTAGTATGATTTTTCAAGATCCAATGACATCCACAAATCCAACTATTCGTATTGGAGACCAAGTGTCCGAAAGTTTAATAAAGCATCAGTCAATGTCCAAAGCAGAGGCATATAAGCAAACAATAGAGTTATTAAAGCTTGTAGGCATTCGAGATGCAGAAGAACGCTATAAACAATATCCGCATGAATTTTCAGGGGGAATGCGCCAACGTGCTATGATCGCCATGGCACTTGCTTGTCATCCTTCTTTACTAATTGCAGATGAACCGACAACAGCCCTTGATGTAACCATTCAAGCGCAAATCTTAAAATTAATGCGAGATATGCAAAAAAAGATGGGTACCTCAATCATATTAATTACACATGATTTAGGCGTTGTTGCTGGTATGTGCGATCGACTTATTGTTATGAAGGAAGGCGAGATTGTTGAGCAAGGTACAACAGAGGAAATCTTTGCGAATGCTCAACATCCTTATACTAAAAAACTATTAAATGCTTTGCCTAAGCTCCATGAGAAAAAACAGCCCAAACCAATTGCGAATGTACAGCTAGGAATTGATAAAAATAAACCATTAATCGAAGTGACACATCTTTCAAAGGAATTCGCATTAGGTCGCGGTCAAACGGTGAAGGCAGTCAATGATTTGTCGTTCCATATATACCCAGGAGAAACATTAGGCTTAGTAGGCGAATCAGGCTCCGGGAAATCTACGACAGGCCGAACTATTTTACAGCTTCATCAACCTACGAATGGAGAGGTCTTGTATCAAGGTATACCCATTACAAGACTAACGAAAAAGCAGCTTAAAGCAATGCGTCGTCATATGCAAATTATTTTCCAAGATCCATATTCCTCGTTAAATCCTCGAAAAAAAATAGTAGATATTATTGGAGAAGCTCTAGACATTCATAAACTCGTTAAAACGAATGAAGAGCGTCAACAGCGTGTGGAGGAATTACTGGAACTTGTAGGCTTAAACAAAGAACATGCAGTGCGTTATCCACATGAATTTTCCGGTGGTCAGCGTCAACGTATTGGCATCGCAAGAGCTTTAGCAGTGGAGCCAAATTTTATCGTTTGTGATGAACCACTTTCAGCACTTGATGTTTCTATTCAAAAGCAGATTGTAGACTTGCTAAAGGATTTACAGCAGCGCCTAGGATTGACATACTTATTTATTGCTCATGATTTGTCTATGGTTAAACATATTAGTGATCGTGTCGCTGTCATGTATGGTGGGAAGATTGTAGAGCTTGCAGAAAGTGAGGAGCTGTACGCCAATCCGCAGCATCCGTATACACAAGCTTTATTGCGCTCAATACCAATTCCAGATCCGGCGATAGAAAAGCAAAAACATATGGATGCAGAAAATGAAGAGGTACAAACACGCTATGAGATAGAAAATAGTCAGCTTGTTGAAGTATCCCCAAATCATTGGGTTGCCATAGCATCTACATAGCTTGAATGTAGTAGCCTGATATTTTACAATAGAAACATCGTGAAACTTTTAAGGACTTTTGATTATAGAAAGTTCTTTAAAGTGTAATAAAGATGGAAAGTTGTGAGGGACCTACTACATGAAAATGCAAGATATAAAAACGTTAATTACGAGTGGTACAATTATTCTAGCCGTTGCATTGTATATGATTTTTGGCAGATCACCAGCCGAAGAAAAGGATGCAACAACTACCGACCAGCATGGCATTATTTCTATTGAACAGGTTGAAGAAAAAACAGGAAATAAGCGCTTTGATGTAGACTATATTAAAGCATATGATGGTGATACAATTCAGGCGACAATAAATGGCAAGAAAGAAAAAATTCGTTTGCTGATGGTAGATACACCAGAGATGAATTATAACAAAGGTGAAGCACAGCCTTATGCTGAAGATGCGAAGGACTATACGATTAAATTGCTAGAAAACGCTAAAAAGGTTGAAGCGGTTTACGATGTTGGACCAGAAACAGATAACTATGATCGCTTATTAGCTTATGTCTTTATTGATGATGTAATGTTACAGGAATCATTACTAAAAGAAGGGCTTGCAGCGGTTCGCTTTATCCATAAACCAAACAATACGTTTGAGGATGAATTTAGAGAAATTCAGCAAGATGCGGAAAAAGCAAAACTAAATGTTTGGTCACATGAAAATTACTTCCAAAAAGATGGCTTCCATCCGGAAGTATTAAAATAATGGTTAACTAACAAGGGACTGTCCCAAAAGGCAATGAAAAATGCCTTTTGGGGACAGTCCTTTCTTTATTCAAAAAATATAGTAGTAAAAAAAGTGAAGCTTATAAGAGTTTGTCAAAAAGCTGCACTTTATTTTTTGTTCGTCACTGAAAGTTGGGGGTGGATGACATGCTGTTAAAACGTATGTCATGTGGCTAAGTTGATTGAAATCGCCCAGTCGGAACGGAAATCAATCTCAAGTTATCGTGATGCGCCTTTTTTTATAAAAATCGAAACGGTGCACTTTTTACATACGTCTAATTTAATGAGGTGGTGAATGTTGGATGGATTTTGATGAGGTAGCAAGAGAATACATGAAGGATTTATTTAAAATTGCATACTCATATGTGAAAAATGTCCAATTGGCTGAAGATATTGTACAGGATGTCATGATAAAAGCTTTTGAGCGGCAAGAACAGTTCCGTGGAGAATCAAATTACAAAACTTATTTAATTCGTATGACCATTAATCGCAGTTACGATATATTACGAAGTTGGTCTTATCGCAACTATCAACTAACAAATACTTTTACATCATTTTTTAATCATTCAAAGTCAACCGAAGAATTAGCTGAAGAAAGGAGTAGTAACAAAGAGCTCTACGAACATGTATTTAATTTATCAATAAAATATAGAGAAGTGATCTACTTATATTATTATTTGGATTATTCCGTTAAAGAAATAGGAGTTTTACTAGATTTATCTGAAAATACGGTAAAGACTAGGCTTGCTCGAGGACGTGAAAAGTTAAAAAAGTTACTAAAAGAGGAGGAGGCGATATTCAATGAATAAAGAACAGATAAAAAAGAGTTTGGATCATTTTTTTGAAAAGAATAATCTTCCCTCCGAAAAGTCGATAGAAAGAATGTTAAATTATAAAAATCAGAAACCAAAAAAGACTCTGGCCTTATATCCTAAGCATTTATTCGGATTCATTACGACAATTGTAACCGTAAGTTGTATTATTTTTATTTTAGGAGTAATTACACCAACAGAAAGTACTGTAGACGTTACAAGTAACAAATATTCTAAACTTCTAAAAGAATATAATCTTGAAAAAGTCCATATTGAACCTCTGAACAAAACTTTTTTTAGTGTAGATGTATATGATATGCAATATTTCCAATCTGCATTTTGGACTAGAGCAGAGGCTGAATCGCTTAGTTTTGATTCGCTTATTGGGCAAACGGCAATGATGACTTTTGCTCAAAGTAAAGGTATTAAAGTTAATGATAAGGAGATTGAAGAACTTGCTAAACAAAAAAATACAGAATTTCTTCATGAATTTTCTCAAACAAAAGCAGTATCTGAATATGGTGATTTATTCAAGGCTTTAGGTATTTCAGAAAATGAATATTTTAAAGATGTTCTATATTTCAACGCGAAATATGAACTATTAGAAAGTAGACTTTTAAAAGCATTAAGTATAAAAACAAAAAATAGTGAAGAATATAGCCAGCTTCACAGGAACGCTATTCATTTTTATAGGGAAGTTGCTGCGGATGATATAACTATCTTTAAAGAGGATTTTCAAATAGATGAACAATTATCCGTAAAAAAACTCAAATCTTTAAAAGAACCAGTAGAAGTTTCCTTTGATTATAAAAATATATCAGCTCTAGCATTAGGCCAAAATTCAAACGGTGAATTGGAATTTATAAATCCGCATGACACGTGGAATTATACTTTAGAAGTATATGCTGAAATGTTATATAAAGTTGATGAAGGGAATGAAAAGTATATCCCATTTGCTCCAAAAACATATAATAAATACAAAGTATCTTTAAAAGAATTTGCTGAAGATTCATCTAATGAATACCAAACGGAGGCTATACAGTTACTAGAAATATTAAATATATTTGAGCATTCTTATAATGAAGATTATCAGTTTGAGTAATTATTGATGTGTCAGTATAAATTTCTCGGGATGTTAAGGATAACTGGAAAACGTAAAGTTAAATATTGGGTCACATATCAAACATACTTTCAAAGGGATGGCTTCCATCAGGGATATTAAAATGACATAAAAAATCCATCTACTGGCTTATAGTAGATGGATTTTCTGCTTTAATTAGTGATGCAGTCCTTGATTTTATATTACTTAGAGAACTTTTAGTTGGCCCCAGTAGTTTCTCTTCACAAATAAAACGGCACCAACTTTTTAAGAGTAGTAGTTTATTAAACTATCCATTTTGTGTTGAAAACTGGGCGTCTTCCTATCCTTTTAGTTATAGTCCTTGAATTGAAGAATTTCCTCTACGGTTTATCGTTAGCGAATAAATAGCAGAGATAAGGGCTAACACTACCATAATACCAGCTACCCACGTGTTGATAGTTACGGAATAGTAGTCTACAAGTAAACCACCAAAACCAGAACCTAAAGCTACTCCAAGATGTAAAAATGAAGTATTTAAACCTAATTGGATATCTGAGGAATCTGGAGCAGACTCGGCTAGATAATTTTGTACTGCTGGACTAAGAGCCCAAACCATCGCACCGTATAGTACGACAACGATCAATAAACTTATCATTGATCCTGTTGCATAAGGTAATAGGAACAAGGAAACTGCAAAAAGTATAAGAAATGTGAGTATAGTTTTTGCTCCTCCAAATTTATCGGATGCCCAGCCACCAATCCAACCACCTGTTATTCCAGCTATACCAAAAACCAGTAAGACCATACTAATCATATTTGTTGATAAGTCCATTGTTGTTTTAAGAAAAAGCGTGAAATAAGTATAAACGATGAAATGACCAGTTAGCTCCAAAACGGATATGAGCTGGATTGATGCGATTTTTTTACTTTTTAATGTGGCTATTTGCTTACGTAAAGGAATGGCTGGTTGTGGTGGAACCTTAGGTAAAAACTTAATGATTCCTAACATAGAAACAATACTTAAGACTGCAACTAATACAAATGTCATTCTCCAACCAAAATTTTGACCGATAATAGTTCCTAGTGGTACACCTAACACTAATGATGCACTTAAACCCATGAAAATTAATCCAATAGCTCTTCCTCTTAATTCCGTTGCAACAGTTTTGGCAGCCATTGTTACGGAAGTGACAACCACAATAGAGCAGCTAGCTGCAAGAATAATTCTGGCTATTAATAAGGTTGTAAAATTCGGACTAACTATAGATAAAATATTACCACCTAGAAAAGTTAACATTGCTATGAGCAGTAATTTACGTTTTTCTACTTTAGAAGTTAGAGCAATAAGTACTGGAGCCCCAAAGGCAAAAACTAATGAAAAAACTGAGACCAACTGACCGACTGCTCCTACAGAAACATGTAAATCTTCTGCAATCATGTTTATTATCCCCGCGATCACCAACTCCACTGTACCAGCAACAAATGTGGCAAGTGCTAAAACAAAAATCCCTATATTCATTAAAAATTCCTCCTAAAAAACTATTAAAAACTGAATCTAGAATCAAAGATACTCCTTAGAGTGCACTATAAAGCAAGTGTGTTATAATAAAAATATGGAAAAATTATTAACTATTCGGGATATATCCTCAATCACTGGTCTTAGTTCTTACACGCTACGCTATTATGAAAATATTGGTCTTTTATGTGAGATTGAAAGGGATGAAAATGGATATCGTAAATACTCAAAGAACGATATTTCATGTATAGATTTTCTCATTATGTTACGTAACACAGAAATGCCTGTAAGTGATATGAAAAAATTTGCAGACCTAAGACGTCAAGGTGATTCTACCGTTACTGAAAGACGAGAACTATTAGAAGTTCATCAAGATAATGTTCTTAATCAAATTAAGCAACTAGAAAACAATTTAACTAAGATTAATGAAAAAATTGACTACTATAAAAATTTGGAGGAAAAAGTTAAGTAATATAATCAAACGTGTTGATTAGGAAAATATAGGTTTATTATTGAGTGATAAAAGGATTTTTTTGTTGATATTTTGCTAATGTATGTCCATTTTAACTGATCGTAGCGTAGGGCTACTCGACTCCCGCCCGCAGGAAGCCTTGCTCTGCGCGAGAGCGAAGCGTCAGCGACAAATGTTTTATCTGTGCGAAAGCGAAGCGTCAGCAACAAATGTTTTATCTGTGCGAAAGCGAAGCGTCAGCAACAAAGCGAGTAGCTCGTAGCGGAAATCAGAGCCTTCTAATTAATTTAAATGGATAAAAATGGTTAATCGATATATCTGTAATATAATTAAATAAGTTTAAAAGAGACCTTTCTAAAAGGTCTTTTTTTTATGAGAAATGGGAAAAAATACATTTGCGTTATAGTGCACTCTAATCGATATAATTTCATGCTATAGAAAGATTGGAGGAGAAAAAATGAAATATCGATCTATTGGAGATTTAAGTGTCTCATCCTTAGGATTAGGATGTATGGGCATGTCAGAATACTATGGAACTCAAAATGATGAGGAATCGATTGCTACACTGCATTACGCCTTAGAACTTGGTGTTAACTTTTTTGATACAGCTGATCAATATGGAGTGGGGAAAAACGAAGAATTAGTCGGTCAAGCATTAAAAAATGTCAGACAACAGATAAACATAGCTACCAAATTTGCTTTTGTAAGAGATGAGAGTGGGAAGGTAATGCAAATTAACGGCAGCCCGGAATATGTAAAAAAGGCCTGTGAAGCAAGCCTAAGACGGTTAAATACTGACTACATCGATTTATATTATCTACACCGTGTAGATCCCAGCGTTCCTATAGAAGAGACAGTTGGTGCTATGAAGGAATTAGTTGAAGAAGGTAAAGTACGACATATTGGGCTTTCAGAAGTATCTTCTCAAACGATAAAACGAGCACAAAAAGTACATCCTATAGCTGCATTACAGACAGAGTATTCAATATGGACTAGAGATATTGAAGAGGAAATATTGCCCCTTTGCCGTAAACTAAATATCGCTGTTGTACCATATAGTCCTCTGGGACGAGGGTTTTTATCTGGAAAAATTAAGTCGGTTGATAAATTTGTAGAAAACGATTTTAGAAGGAACGCACCTCGATTTCAGGGAGGCAACTTCAATCAAAACCTTTCTTTGATTCGACAGCTAGAAGATATAGCAAACCAACTAAATATTAGTCCTGCACAACTAGCATTAATATGGTTGATGTCTGATGGGGAAGATATTATCCCTATACCAGGGACAAAAAGGAGATCCTACTTAAAAGAAAATATAGCTGCAATAGATTTTGAATTGCCAAATGATGTAAAGGATTTCATAAATAAAGCTATACCTGTAGGTTCAGCAGTTGGTGATAGATATCCTGTACATTCTATGAAACTATTAAATCAGTGAAAGAAGGGTATATAATTGGAAGTTTGGAAAAAGAATATGTATATTTTGAGCATTGCACAATTTTTAGTCATGTCCGCATTTAGCTTAATTATACCTTTTATTCCAGTCTATCTTAAAAGTGATTTAGGTGTTCACACTCAAACTGATATTCAGCTTTGGACAGGGATGATTTTTGGAGCTACTTTTTTATCTGCTTTTATTTTTCAGCCGATATGGGGGAAAATTGCAGATCGAACGAGTAGGAAAACTATTCTAATCCGTTCAGCAATTGGAATGGCGTTTGCCACATTCTTAATGACCTATAGCACGACAGCTTGGCATCTATTAGTTCTACGTTTTATCTTAGGGATTTTTGGTGGATTTATCCCTGCATCTTCTCCATTTATTACAATGAATACCCCTAAAGAAAAAATAGGTTATGCACTCGGTGTAGCCCAATCAGGTGCTTACACCGGAAATATTTTTGGGCCTTTAATAGGTGGAGTTTTGGGGCAGTGGATAGGATTTTATAAAATCCTTTATGTGTCAAGCGCTATGTTACTGATTTCAGGAGCACTTATTTTATTTTTTTTAACAGAAATTAATAAGCCTGAACCAAATACCTTGAAAGTTCCGACATCTAAAAAAAGACGTATTAATTTTTTCTCTGAACTACAGGAAATTATGAAAGAACCTCTAATTGGAATTTTGTTTATGGTTGGATTTCTTATTCAGTTTTCAACGATGAGTACTTCACCATTTCTGGCTACGTATGTAGAAAGTATGTGGAACAATGATAGCTTTTTAACAACGATGGTAGGGTTATCGGTTTCTATCTCGGGTTTCTCTATTATGATCTTTTCTCCCATTTTAGGAAGAAAAGCAGATCAAGTAGGTCCTGAAATTATTTTGTTAATTTCTTTGTTTGGGAATTTTATTTGTTATGTTTCTCAAGCATTGGTTTCTTCTATATGGCTTTTTCTACTCGCTAGGTTCTTAATGGGAATGTTTATAGGTGGACTTCTCCCATCGGTAATAAGTTTAATACGAAAATATGCACCTGAAAAAATGGAAAGTTTAACATTCGGTTATTATCATAGTGCTTTATTTTTAGGAAATCTAATTGGTCCTTTACTTGGTGGATATTTAAGTGGAATCATCCACATAAAAGGGGTTATTTTTTTAGCTGGTCTCCTCTTTTTAGTAAATAGTTTATTTTTAAAATTTCATTTGTTTAGACAAGAATCTTATGTATCTTTACTTAAGAGGGCCATTTCCATTCGGAGGTATTAAAATAACATGAAAAAATCCATTTACTGATTGCTTAGTAAATGGATTTTTTGTTGATTAAGTGTATCAGAGTAATCTAACTTTTTGCGTGAGCATTTATACTACACAATATGTAATACCTGAACTTCTCATGTCGAAGTCGAATTGTTGAACAGAGCTTATAAAAGCTCATCATTTGTGTTATTTTACATCTTTTGTCCACTCTGAAACTTTATCTTCATTGTCTTTAATCCATTTTTTTGCTGCTTCTTTAGGATCAGAGCCTTCCATAATATCAAACATAACACTTTCTATATCTTCTGCAGTCCAGTGGAAGTTTTTGAGAACACTATATGCTCCTGGATTATCTTCTTTTAATCCTTTACGTGCAAACGTACCAATATATTCTTCAGCTCCGTATATGCCTTTAGGATCGTCTAAATATTTTAAATCAAAAGCATTAAATTTCCAGTGAGGTGACCAACCTGTAACTATGATTTCTTCATTTTTTTCAATTGCTTGACTAAGAGCTGCTGTCATTGCGCCTCCAGATGAGGTAAGTACATTCCAGCCTTCAAGGTTACTATATTCTTTATAAGCATTTTCCGTAGTTGCTGTCATATTTGCTCCTGGATCAATGCCAGTTATCGTTTTACCAGCTTCATCTGTTAAATCTTCGATAGAATTTACATCCATATAACTAGGGACAACCATGCCAATTTTTGCACCAGTTAGGTTTTCACCCAAATCGACTATTTTATCTTTGTACTTCTCAACTTGTGGGGCATGTGTTTGTGGTAACCAAGCTGACACCATACCATCAACTTCTCCTTTTGCAAGAGCTTCCCACATAACTCCGTTATCTAGTGGTGTTAGTGTTGTATCATATCCTAAATCCTCTAGAACTTGTCCTACTACGTGTGTAGAGGCAATTTCCGTATCCCATTCAACATAGACTAAGTTCACTTCTTTTTTCTCTTTATTTTTCGTGCCTTCATCATCTGAGCCACAAGCAGCTAATACTAACATTAGTGCGAAGGCCAATCCTATCTTTAATAATTTACCGAATCTCATAAAATCTCCCTTTCTTCTATAGTGTAGAATGAGATATACCTAAAAATTAACAAGTAACAACTTAACGTTAACAAAAGGTTGTTACTTTTGTCAAATCGGCTTCGATAGAAAAAGTATCCAAAGCTAACCTCGAATCTATGGAATCATGCGGAAATATATAGGGTTGTTTTTATAGGTAAATCAAGGCGGGTAAAGCGAGTATTTTATGTTAATTCATATCGGTTTAATACATTTTGAGGTTACTAAAGTAAATAAAATATCCTTGGTTTTTAGTTTGTAAACGTACAAAATGAAGCCAATTTTGATGAAATCTAAATTTGCAAGAAAAAAGACTATCAAAATATGTTCGAAAACTAACAAATTTTGATTTTATCAATTTTTTAGATAATGCTATAGTTCCAATGTCAAAAAATATGGTTTTTTATGTTAAAGAAAGGAGATGTTAAAGTGAAAAAAGCAAGCTTACTATTGATGATTGTCATACTTTTGATATCTTCTCAACTATCATTAAGTAATCTATCTGCTTACGCAAACAGTGATAGTGAAGGCGATTATATAACAAAGAGCGGGGAGGGCGGTGTTGCCATTGTCGGATATCAGGGTGAATCAAAGGATATTGTTATTCCTGATGAGATTGAAGGTCAAGCAATTGTAGAAATAGGGGACAATGCGTTTAAACATGAGCTACTAACAAGCGTAGTGATACCATCAAGCGTTACAAAGATTGGGATAAGTTCATTTGAATTTAATAAATTAACAAGCGTAAAGATACCATCAAATGTAACAACTATAGGCAGTAGTGCATTTTATTCTAATTATTTAAAAAGTATTGAACTTCCATCAAGTATTAAGACAATCGGACATTCTGCATTTCAATTCAATAAATTGGATTATGTAATATTTCATGGATATCCTTATAAATTTGCGCCATTCGGAACGCCATTTGATCAGCAAGTCCAACCAAGAAAAACATTAGTTGGATGGTTTGAAGACAAAAATTATACTATTAAGTGGAGTGAAAATGTTTTAGAGCCGATGACAATTTATGCAAAGTGGCAAACAAACAGCTATTTAGTCACTTTTGAATCAAACGGAGGAAGTAATATATGGGAAAAAGAAGTCCCTCTATCGGGAGAGCTCCAAGCACCGACTCCTCCGGTGAAGGCTGATTATATTTTTGATGGTTGGTATAAAGATGTAGAACTTATAAACGAATGGGATTTTAAGAAAGATAAAGTAACAGATGACCTAACTTTGTATGCGAAATGGAAAAAGGAAAACACTTCGGCAAGTTACACTGTCACGTTTGATTCAAATGGAGGAAGTGAAGTATCAAATCAAGAAGTTTTAGAGGGAGAATTGCTAAAAGCCCCGGTTACTCCACTTAAGGAAGGCTATACATTTGCGGGATGGCATAAAGATAAGGAAATGGCAGAATTATGGGACTTTGACCAAGATGTAGTAAAAGAAGATATAACGCTATACGCCAAGTGGTCAAAAGTAAGCTATATCGTTACTTTTGATTCTAATGGAGGAGGCAAAGTTTTATCACAAACCGTTAGATATAACGAATTAGCGAAAGCACCAATTCCTCCTAATAAGGAAGGCTATACATTTGCAGGCTGGTATAAAGATAAAGCATTAACAGAACTATGGGACTTCAATAAAGGTCGAGTAACAAAAGATATAACGCTTTATGCTAAATGGTCGAAAGTAAGCTACATCGTTACTTTTGATGCCAATGGAGGAAGTGAAATTTCATCGCTAACTGTCGGACATAATGAATTAGTAAAAGCACCAGTTGCTCCAAAGAAGGAAGGTTATACATTTGGAGGGTGGCATAAAGATAAAGAATTGACAGTAGCATGGGAATTTGCAAAAGATGTAGTGACAACAAATGTTACGTTGTATGCGAAATGGACAAAGGATCATACGTCGGGCGGAGGATCTGGCGGCTCTGGTGGAGGTTCGTCAAACTATAAAATTACCTTTGACTCCAATGGTGGAAGTGAAGTGCCACCCCAAACAGTCGGCTATAACGACCTTGTGAAAACCCCTGCCACTCCAGTGAAAGACGGCTATCATTTTGACGGCTGGTATAAGGAAACGGCGCTTAACAATGCATGGGACTTTGCGAAAGATAAAGTAACCGCAGACATAACGTTGTATGCGAAATGGACAAAGGACTATATGGTTACATTTGATTCAAATGGAGGCAGTGAAATTCCATCGCAAACAGTGCCGTATAAAGCTTTAGTGAAAGCTCCTTCTAATCCGAAGAAGGAAGGCTACCTATTTATCGGCTGGTATAAAAATGAAAATTTCACAAAAGCATGGGATTTTGCAAAAGATGTTGTTACAGAAGACCTAACATTATATGCGCGATGGATGAAGGAAAGCCACGGTTGTGACATTACTTTCAAGGATGTTGATCAAAACTGGGCACAAGATATGATTAAAGAAGTTGCCGAGCGATGCATTATTATAGGTTTTCCAGATGGCACTTTCCGACCGAATGATATGATTCAACGTCAACACGTAGTGCTTATGATTGACCGTGCATTACAACCAGCACCAATTCGAGACGCTGTAGCCTTTTCAGATGTCCCTAAAAGTCATGTAAATTATGAACAAATTACACGACTACAACGAGCGGGTATCGTGGATGGTTCAGATGGAGCATTTCGACCAAACGCTAATGTAACACGTGCCGAAATGGCAAAAGTGATCGTGCTTGCATTTGGTTTAACGCCAGAAGGCGATAGTACATTCAAGGATGTCGATCCATCGCACTGGGCGAGTGAATATATTGCCGCTTTAGCAGACCATAACATTGCACTAGGCGATGAAAACGGTCATTTTAGACCAAATGAAAACTTAACGCGTGCACAATTTACGGCGATTATGTACCGAGCACTTGGTTTATAAGTCTTATTATAAAGGGAGATGTATCATAAATTGATACATCTCTTTTTCTATTTTAGTAGTTGAACGCCATTAGCATTATTTAAGAAACACCCTCTCACGATATAAATCCAATAGAAAATCAAATCTAATGAAAACATTGTACTAAGTGAAAAAATTACATAGGAAAACAACTTCAAAGAGACTGTAAAAAATTTAAAATCCCTTAAAATTAAAGGCATTTTGAAAGAATTTTAGAATTATCAAAAAATGTTTCAAAACGAACAAATTGTGATTTTGCTTGTTTTAAATTGCTTGTTATAGTGTAAATATCTTTAAAAACAAGGGGCTTTATTCACGGTTACTCAAAATGAGCGAATTTAATGAAAATAATGTGTTTAAAAGAGTATTCGATGGGAGTGAAATATTTCATCTGACATCTGTTTTATGGTTACTTTTATGTCTGGAATAGTTATAAAGTATTAATAATAATGCTTTTTTAATGTTTAGTGTCATAAAAAACGGGAATAGAATTAATGATAAGGGCTATATAGACTTATCTAATTTCAAATAAATAGTATGTTAGTATGACGCAGCTAGGATTTACTAGTGAAAGGCATTGAGGTGTTTTTATGTATAATTTTTTAGATCACACTGCTTTACGAAAAATAGAGGTTTTACATTATATTTACAAAGAACAGAAACTATTTTCAAGTTTAGAGATAGCTGAAATGATGGCTCTGTCAGAAAGAACAATTATTAAAATAATCGAGGAAAT
Organism: Lysinibacillus agricola; assembly: GCF_016638705.1. GTDB lineage: Bacteria > Bacillota > Bacilli > Bacillales_A > Planococcaceae > Lysinibacillus > Lysinibacillus agricola. The sequence continues at coordinate 983,738 of NZ_CP067341.1, forward strand.
ATCAATTGATTTAAAACTTATTACAGAATCTGCTGTTATCCAAAAAGTAGAGAATAAGTATTTTCAATTAGACTACAAAGATAATTTCTCTATGAAGACTGTAGAAAGATATTATTTACAAAACTCATTAACATATAAAGCTTTTGATGAGATTTTTTACAATAGATTTAATGATATTAATATGTTTGTTTTAGAAAACTTCACCAGTACGGCCTCCATGTATCGACGTATAAAAAAAGTTAAACCTTTATTAAGTCAATTTCATTTGAAGTATACGTCTCAAGAAAAGGTCAGTCTTGAAGGCACAGAAAAGCAATTTCGTTATTTTTACTTCTTGTTTTATTGGAATTCGTGTTGGGGAGAAGAATGGCCATTTACACTAGTTTCAAGAGAGGAAATTCTAGAAAAAATGAAGAAAGTCAATATAAACTACCATGAACAAGTATTGTATTGGCTTGCCATTTGCATAACACGTGCAAAATTAGGTTGCTTAATCGATTATCATCCAATGTATGCAAACTTTACAAAACACCATCATAACTATAATCAATTATCGAGAAAAATTAAGATTGTATTTAAAGAATTTACAGATCTATCAGAAGAAGAAATTGAATTGGAAACAATGTTTTCTTTCTCCATAATTAGTTGCATGCGCCATTATCAGAAGAAAGATAATGCAGTAAGTTTATTGATGAATTTTGCACAGCACCATAATCAGGAATTATTTGTACAAGCAACCCTTTATTGGATGGAAAAATTTATGGATCATTTTTCTGTTACTTTAGATGCCGAAGAATATGGGACACTTTTTATAAATTTACTGCATCTTCATTATTTTGTTTTAACTTTTTCTGGTCCAGCTAATTTATTTAAAGAAGATCTTTATAAAAAGCGATTAGAAATGCATGAAACTGCTCAAATAGAAATCATGAATCAATTTTTTGATCGACTATTGGAAAATAGGGATTTCAACGTCGTATTTAAACGCAGAGAAGTATTAATTGGTCGATATCATAAATTACTAAAACAAACAATTGATTATGCAAATAAAGATACCATTAAAATAAAAATATTTTCATTGATAAGTGATGCGCCTTATCTATTCAATCAAATAAAACGTCTTTTTGTCCATGTTGAGTTATGTTTTGAAGATGAAGAAGCAGATTTAATTATAACCGATCGCTTATACTTAAATATTAAAAAAAATCCAGAAAATATATTTGTTTGGAATTCAGTTCCGGACAGAGGAGACTATGATAGGTTAGCTAGAAAACTACAGGAAATCTATTTTAATAAGTACCAACAGCCAAATAAGCTATTATTGAAAACTTTACTAAGTGAAGTTTAAAGAAAAATCAATCGTTTATTTTAGAAATGGAGGTTGATCTATGTTCTGGAAAAATAAAAGTAAAAAGGTAGATCACGATATTATATTACTTGATAGTAATATAAAAATGAATATTCAACATGACAGTGAAATAGAGAAACAAATAAAAATGATTAATTTTTCAATAGAAGAGCTGCAAGTAATTAAAAGCTTGCTGCCATTTATTGAAGAAAAAATTGATGACATTGTTGATTGTTTTTACAAGAATCTAGAATTGGAAGAATCCCTACTGACACTAATTAATAATAATAGTTCAGTTGCAGCCTTGAAGAAAACTTTAAAATTACATATTTTAGAAATGTTTTCGGGAATAATCGATGATGAATATTTTTTAAAAAGAACTAGAATAGCACAAATACATGTAAAAATTGGTCTACAGACAAAATGGTATTTATGTGCTTTTCAAAATATATTTATAACAATTATTGAGATTATTGAAAAGAATTTTTCTGAAAAAGAACTTTATTATTCTAGTGTAAAAGCACTCTCGAAATTATTTAACTTAGAGCAACAAATAGTTCTTGAAGAATATGATAAAGAGATAAGTAGAATTAAAGAAAAATCAAATAAACAGGTAGAAAAAACTAAAATTCAAGTTGTGAATTCAACTGAAAATTTAGCAGCAATTTCAGAACAAACGAATGCAGCATTTCGAGAATTACATATTCATTGCACAGAAATGGTGGAAACCGTAAATGCTGGAAAAGAGTTATCTGCTTTAGCGGAGGAGAGAGCAGAAAATGGGAAATTTCAAATAAGTAAACAGAATAGTAATATGAAGAAGGTTCATGAGGCAGTCAAAATAATTTCCAATGATATAGAAGAATTATTAAAAATAACAAAGGAAGTTCAAGGCATTATTGATATTGTAACGAAAATAGCTGATCAAACTAATTTATTATCTTTAAACGCAGCAATTGAAGCAGCAAGGGCCGGCGAACATGGAAGAGGATTTGCAGTTGTAGCAGACGAAGTTAAAAAATTATCAGAAGTAACGAAAAAATCAGTCTCAAATGTAGCTCATTTAATTTTATCCACTGTGTCTAATGTGGAAAAGTTATCAGCTTCACTTGACATGATTAATGAATCTGTTCATGACGAACATCAAATTATGAAACAAACAGACATATGTTTTGAGCAAATTTTACAATCTATGAAAGAAACCCAAGAGAATAATGAACATTCACAAGAAGAGATTAATGTTTTTGCTAACGTTGTCAATGAATTAGGTAAAGCATTTGAAGAAGTTGCATTGTCGGCTGACCGACTTGCTAGTTTTGCTAATGAATTAAACAATGGATAAGGGGTCTTCTAAATGTGTAAAAAAATACCGAAGGAATTAACATACTATTTAAAATTAGGTGATGCTGTTGTAATCGTTGATGAAAATCAATTAATTATCGATGTTAATCAACAATACGAAACGATCACCGGCTATAAAAGAGAATTTCTTATTGGACTACCAGTAGAGAGTTTAAAATCGAGTGTAACGCCATTTGTTATGTATAAATCGTTAAAAAGTACATTAAAAAAAGAACAGCCATGGTCTGGGACAATGGTTCATGTCAACAAATCATTAGAGCTAAGATATTCATTTATAACGATTACGCCAATTGAAATAAAAGGAATTATTTATTATGTAGGAGTCATGCGCTTAGCAGAACAACTATTGATAGATGAAGTGAATCAGAAGAAAATAGAGCACAAGGAGCTATTTCAGTTGTTAGCTCTATCAAGTGAAATGCGCGATACAAATATAGCAGAGCATCTTTTGAATGTGCAAAATTTAGTAGAGGAATTGTTGCTAAGCCTCTTTGAAGATAAAACTTATAATTTATCATTAGAGTATGTTAGTAAAATTATAGAATATAGTGTTTTACATGACATTGGAAAATCGGGAATACCAGAATCAATCCTGTATAAAACTGGGCCACTAACAATCTATGAAAAAAAAATTATAAAGATGCATCCTCTTATGGGGATAGATGTATTGAACAAACTATCTAATGAAATGAATAATAAAATTTTTGATGACAAAAAAATAGCTGAAAATATTATTAAATATCATCATGAGAACTGGGATGGAACAGGATATCCAATGGGGTTAAAAGGAGAAGAAATTCCTTTTGAAGCGAGAGTAATATCTATAGTAGATGTTTACGACGCCTTAGTTAGTGATAGGGCTTATAAAAAAGCTTGGACAAAAGAAGAAGCTCTTTCTTATTTAAAAGAACAGAAGGCTATTAAGTTTGACCCTCATTTAGTAGAAGTGTTTATCGAAAAAGTTATTCAGAAAGATAGTATTTTTCTATAAGTCCAAATCTCTGTGTTAAAGGGGGAAACATAACATTAAATTTCCATAAATATTCATTTTTGCAAAAATTTTAGAGGCCATTTATATAAGTTGATCTTCGTTACGACTGGGCGACTCCTAGGGGATCAGCGATAGAGAAACGAAGGCTAAAACCATCACATCCTGTGAAAATGCCTTCGTGACCAACCTCGTGTCGTTTTTGTTGCTGTCGCTGTCGCTACGCTAATGACGATGAGCCAATCTTATTATCAATATAAATTAAATGTTTTTAAGGTGGAGAGATAAATGAAGTTTTATAAAAACGCATCTTTGATCGGGAAGTTCGGAATATTCAATTCAATTATGTTGATTGCACTTGTCATTATAGGGTTTACTGGCATAATGGGTGTTGAAAAAATGAATGATAATGCGACATCTATATATGATGAAGATTTAACTTCTATCTATTTATTAAGTAACATTTCAACTAATCAGCAAAAAATAACGAATCTAAAGTTCAAAATTTTCTTTCATTCACAAGATCTAGATGAAAAAATTCAATATTATGAAGAAATAGCAACTATTGAAGAAGAAATTAGTTATGCCTTTAAAGATTTAAAGAAAGTAAACATGGATAGTGAAGAAAAAAAATTACTTAAGTATTTGGAAGAAGTAAATCAAAGTTATGAAGACATATTAGAATCCAGTTTTCAACAAGTTACCTCTGGTGCGACAGAAGTGGATGCCAATGTATTATTAGAACCTCTATTTGAAAAAGAAAAGCAAAGAGATGATTTGATGGAGCAATTAGAAACAGCAACTATCAAAAGTGCCGAATTGAGCAATGAAAAAAATAATGGAACATATAAGAGAACATTGTATCAAAACGGTATTATTATGGTTATCACTCTACTATTTAGTATAAGTATTCTAATCTACTTAAGTAGGTATGTTAAAAACGCAATCTCCAATATTCAGGATGTAGTTTCTGGGGTTGAAGATGGTGATTTAACGCGACATGCTGAGGTATTATATCCGGATGATCTTGGGAGAATTACGCAAGGTTTGAACAATTCTGTTACACATATTCAGGAACTTGTTTCTAATGTGAATAGTACCTCAACACAAATGGGAAGTTTAAGTGAAAATTTAAGTGCAACTATTGAGGAAATTACGGCTTCAATGAACGAAATTGATACAACCTCAAAGGAAGTCGCTATGGGAAGTACTACACTAAGTGCAACAACAGAGCAACTAAACGCGACTGCAATTGAAGTGCTTGATAGTACGGAAAAATTAAATGAGAAAACAGAATATAGTCTTGAATTCTCACAAAAAGTAAAAGATAGAGCAATTGATATTAAAGAAACAGCTGTTCAAGCATATAGTACAGCTCGTGATCTATATGATGACAAACAAAAGCTAGTTTTAGAAGCGATTGAGGCCGGAAAAATCGTATCTGAAGTAAAAGTAATGTCTGACACAATAGCAGATATTGCAGATCAAACGAATTTGTTAGCATTAAATGCAGCTATCGAGGCAGCTAGGGCAGGAGAGCAAGGAAAAGGTTTTGCTGTTGTTGCTGACGAAGTCCGAAAATTAGCCGAACAATCATCTGAAACCGTTCAAAGAATACAAATTGTTACAAGTGACGTAGAAAAAGCATTTAAAAATGTGTCTACTAATGCTCAAGAGCTATTACACTTTATAGACGATAAAGTAACACCTGATTATGAGCTTTTCGAAAACAGTGGAATTCAATATGAAGAAGATGCTATGTACTTTAATACATTAATAACTGAAGTGACCGCATTTGTTGGGACGATGAAGTATTCTATGCTAGAAATACAAAAAGCGATTGAAAATGTATCTACTGTCGCGCTAGAGTCATCTGATTATTCAAATGGGATAGCAAATAGTATTTCAGAAACATTACAAGCCATACAGCATGTAGCAGAATCATCCGTTCAAACTGCAAGTATCGCCGAAAAGATTTCTCAACAGTTAAATAATTTCAAGCTATAGAATAGGAAAATTACCCGCTGGGAAAGACGTTGAATACGGTTAATCTTAAGTCTCCCGCGGGTAATAGCTGAAGAAACGCGGGCAATCCCATTCCCTCCGTAAGCAATTCCATTCAAAGTATGAATGAACAAAAATTTTTTCCTTTCATATCATATGTGAGAATGGATTTTACGTTATTGAGGAGGAAAAGAATGCATTGGATAGCCATCATTCTTATTGGGATCGCTGCCAACTTAGATAATTTAGGAATTGGTCTCGCTTATGGTATTAAGCGAGTGAAAATACCCGTATTATCCAATGCGGTTATTGCCCTTATTTCAATGATCGTCACATACGTTGCAGTTACAGCTGGGAGCGTAGTTATTAATTTTGTCTCTCCAGATTTCGCAAATTTAATAGGAAGTCTTTTGCTTTGTGTTATTGGGATATGGACTTTATTATCTAGTCGCTTGTCTAAACAAGGGATATTAGAAAACCCTGAAGTATTTGATGAGGATAAAAATTATATCATTTCATTTCGAGAAGCAATGACGCTCGGCTTTGTCTTATCAGCTAACTGTTTAGCCGGCGGAATAGCACTTGGAGCCAATGGTATTTCTGCAATATGGACTGTTATTTCTATCGGTGTCTTTTCGTTCATAACAGTAGGCGCGGGTGTTCACTTTGGCGGTTTACTGACAAAGACATTCATAGGAAAATACTCAACCGCTATTTCAGGATGGTTACTAATTCTTATAGGGGTCCTAGAAATATTCTCTTAAATACAATAGGTTTTTAGTTGAGACTAGATGAACCGAAAGAAGTGCTTAAAAGTAGGAAATATCACATATATTTTACGTGATATTTCTTTTTTTTGAGGTAATTATGACATATTAAGGACGAATTTGGTTTAGTGGTTGACATACGTTGGTATTAACGATTATTCTTGGTAATAGAAGTATAATTGAGAATGATTTTCAATTCAATAAGTACTTTCAATTATGTTTTTAGAGGAGGCATGCAACACATGAAGAAATTAATGATGCTCGTCATGCTTGTAACTTTGTTTGTATTCAACTTTGCGTTACCACAAGCATCTGCTCAACTAGCTGACGGCACACATTCGATAAAATATCAGGTCAATAAACCTGAAAGTAACTCTGTATCCATTGCAAATGATTATTTTGTAAAACCAGCAAAGGTGACAATGAAAAATGGGACAGCTACTGTACAAATTACATTAAAAAATAGTGCGTGGATTACAAAGTTCCAACCACCAGGTGGAGCTACTGTAGTAAGTGAAGATAAAGCAGCTGATACTCGCACTGTACAATTTACAGTTAAAGATTTAACAAAACCAGTTGTGACTTCTATGAAAATTGATATTGATGATATTAATTATCACCATGAATACAGCGTCTCACTAGTATTTGATGCGGCATCTGCAGGAAGCGCAACAGTAGCAAAAGCAGATGATACTAAAGCGACTAAAGCAGATGATACTATAGCTACTAAGGCACCAACAACTTCTTCTGAAAGTCAAGTGCCGAATCCACAAACAAGTGATGCAACACCGTATTTATTAATCATGGCATTAGTTGGATCAGCATTTTTACTTTATAGAAAAAAACTACAAACAAAAACGGAGGGTCAATAATGGCTAAAAAACGTCAATCACGCGCAACAAAAATAGTACTAGCTTCATTGCTAGCAGCATCCCTTTCAGTACCATCATTTGCATCTGCAAAGGTAGCTGAAGTAACGACTACAAATACTGAAGTAAAAGTGGAAGCTACTAAATCAGAGAAAGCTGATACTATCGTAGATTTCCAAATCTTTAAGCCAGGTACAACAGAACCACAACCTGCAATTAGCTCTCATCTTTTAACACAAGGTACTATCGTTGAGAAGGATGGAAAGTTTGAGGCGAAATTAACAGTAGTTGCAAAATCTGCATCGATGATTTCAGGCTTACAAACAAAGCAAGGTGATAAGTTTGTAGATGCTACTGAAGTGAAAAATGCAGATGGAACAATTACATACAGTTTCCCAGTTGTAGCTGGTGAAGTATTATCAGCGAAAATCCACGTTGTCGTAGCTTCAGCTAATATGGACAAGTGGTATGATTTTGATTTAAAAGCAGTAGAAAATAAGGAAGCAACTACTGGGGAAGAAGATGGGAAATCTGAAGAAGCTAAAGTAACTGATGTGGCTGTCACTGTTTACAAAAACGGTACTTCTGAAGAATCTATTATGAAGCAATATATTGAACCAAAAGTAGGCGTATCAGTAGTAGACGGTAAAAACATAGTTACTATGGCATTCCCTCAAGGTCAATATGTTAAAGGATTCACAGTGGAAGGAAAAGCAGCAACTTTAGTAAGTAAAGACTATGCTACAAACAAAAGTACGTACTCATTTGAAGTTCCAGACTTAAAGAAACTTGTAAATGCACAGCTGCATATTGTTGTGAATGAGCCAGACAAAGGCGTGAACTATGACTCGAATCACCAAGTACAATTTAGCTTTGCTGTGGAAAGCGCAGAAAAACAAGTGGTGAATCCATTTAAAGATATTAGTAATGATGCTAATAAAGATGCAATCTTAGCTTTATACAGCGAGGGAATTGTTAAGGGTCAAGATTACTTTAAACCAAATGACAATATTACACGCTCTCAATTTGCGTTAATGATTGCTCGTTCGTTAAATGTATCTTCTACAAAAGATGCTGGATTTAAAGATACAGCGAAACTTGACACAGAAAGTGTACAAGCAATCAATGCTTTAGCTGATGCTGGAATTGTCATGAAAGCAGAGAACTATAATCCAAATGGAACACTTACTCGTCAACAAGCTGCAGTGATGATTTACCGAACAGTAACGCATGTTGCAGGAAAAGAAATGAACTACGGTGATCCAAGTTTGTCTTATTATGCTGATGGTGCAACTGTTAAAAGTGAAGAAGCGAGAAAAGCCTTTGCGTTTCTATATGCAGGTAAAATCATGACTGGATCTGTCGATGCTAAAGGTAAAACTGTTATTAATGCAAGCAGTCCATTAAAACGCGCACATATGGCAAAAATTTTAAATGGCTCATTACAATACATGAATAAATAATACGGTTACAGCAACTTCCTTTCTCACTTATTCGAGGAAGGAAGTTACTGTGTTCTTAAAGAATTTGGAGGAATTTACACAGTGATTAACAATAGAAAAATATTTCGAGTATTCGTTTTGAGTACTATTTTACTGATGTTTCTCCCTCCATTTGTATGGCTTCAGGCAAAAGCTGAAGAATCTGTATTAGAAAATGGGAGCTATCAAGTTGAACTAAGCTTTTCATCTCTAGATGGAGGGAAAGACAATATTTTTAGTGAATTGGCGATAATTGATGTGAAGAACGGTCAATATAGCTTGAATTTAACTATAAATCAGCCATTGAGTATTAGAGATATACATATCGAACAGCTGGAAAATGAGCTTTCGTCAAACGTTCAGACTGAAAATTTAGTTCAATTTGATGTCAAGGATTTACATCAGCCTATTATTATAAAAGGCAAGATGGCACTTTCATCCTCTGAAGAATATTTCCCTTTTTCCCAGGAGCTTCAATTACAATTAACAACCCTTTCAATAATTGTGCCTAAGGATGAGGAAGTTATTCCGGAAAACGAAGTCATAGAACCTCCTTCAGAAGAAATCTACGATAAGGAATGGTCAATGAATTACGTATTATTAGTAGATGGAAAAAACGAACAATCGATTATGAATACATATGTAAATCCTGTTGCAAAAATAAAAGAAAAAAACGGCAAATATTATGCTCACATGACCATTTTAAAATCTAATTGGATAACAGGATTAACTGTAGCTCAACAAGGAAACCAAGTGGAACCAAAGCTTATTTCACTCGTAAACAATGTCCGAATCGTCGAATTTGAAATTAGAAATTTTGAACAGCCTATACGAATGTGGGTTAAGGTTGATATTCCTGAGATTTCTTATCATCATCAATATTTCGTCAATCTAAAATTCGATCAACAGCAGGTAGCAAAATTTTTAAATAAGCCTTCTGAAGCAGTATCATCTGAGCAAGTAACTAGTGGGAAGCCCCCTGTTATTGTTAAAGAGCAAGTGAAAAAAGCACCTGTGATAAAACAGCATGAGACAGTGGTAAAACAGCAAAATACGGGGGTAAAACCAGCACAACTACCACTGTCTCTGCCACTGCCATCAGTTCAGCCTACATTCATTGTGCCAAAGGAAGAGCAATTAGCATTTGATCGTACATTTGACGCACCTATTGAGGATGCTGTTGTAGACGAGGCGGAGAAAGCTGATGTTAAAGAGGACACAGCAGAAAAAGTAGTGAAGGATTCTAAAGTCGATCAGCAGCTTGCTCAGCTGAATATCGTAAAGATCGTATTGTTGATAATAATTTGTATTTTATCGGGCTGGTTGCTCGTTCGTCGTATGAAAAATTCCAAAAAAGATGTGACGGAACAGAAATAAGTAGGAGATGACTTTATGCAAAAGAATTGGAAATGTTGGTTGCTCATGATGGCGCTTATGTCATTACTTTTGGTAGTCGTTGGCTGTAGTGATGGAGATAAGCAAGAAAAAACAGAGACACCTAAGGAAAAAGCACAATCATCAGCTGAAGCAACTGATGAGAATGAACATCGCATTATTGCAGGAACGGTTGTTATTGCAGAAATTCTAGACAAGCTTGAGTTGGACGCTATAGCAGTGCCTGAAACAGAAAAAACATTAGCAAAACGCTTTGATGATCTGCCTACTATCGGTAATGCTATGGAGCCAGATATGGAGATTGTTAAATCATTAAATCCAACAGATGTGTTATCAGTGTCGACATTAGAGTATGATTTACAGGATAAATTCAAGCAGTTAAAAATTCCAGTACATTTTTTAAACTTTCAAAGTGTTGATGGCATGCTTTCAGAGATTAAAACACTTGGCGAACGCTATGATCGCGTAGAACAAGCTGAGGAGTTAGTGAATGGATTACAAAAAAATATTGATGCTGTACAAACAGTTGCTGGGAGCAAAGAGGGACCACGTGTACTAATTTTACTTGGAATTCCCGGTAGTTATTTAGTTGCAACTGAAAACTCCTATGCAGGAGACCTTGTGAAACGTGCAGGCGGTATTAATGTAATGGCAGGGCAGGACGCTGAATACTTGTCTTCGAATACTGAGTACCTGCATAACAGTAACCCTGATATTATTTTACGTCTATCACACGGTATGCCAGATGAAGTAGTAAAAATGTTTGACGAGGAATTTAAAACGAATGATATTTGGAAGCATTTTGACGCAGTAAAAAATGGTAAAGTATATGATTTAGAGGAAGAGTTGTTCGGTACTACAGCCTCCTTACAAGTGCCACAGGCTTTAGGACAGCTAATGGAAATCTTCTATCGTGAATAGAAACTAGAAATGTCGCTCGATCACAAGCATAGTCTTGTCATAGAGCGCTTTTCTTATATCTTTTATTTAGTAGGAAATTCACATTTTAGATCCTTAGTAAAGTTGTGGATATACATATAACATGATGGAATTTGAAAAGAAAAAGGAAGTCCGATATGACAAAAAAAATTGTAAGCTTTTCAATTGTAATTGTATTATTACTTGTCTCAGCAGTTTATGCAGCAACAACGGGTAGCATTAAAATGGGCTTTTTTGAATTTATAGGTGCATTATTTGATGAAGGAAATAGTCAAATGGAAGCTATCCGAGATTTAAGATTTCCACGGATTATCGTTGCGGTGTTTGCTGGTGCAGCACTTTCCGTTTCAGGGGTACTATTACAATCTGTGATGCGTAACCCGTTAGCGGATGCAGGGGTTATAGGTATATCTTCAGGAGCGGCATTTGTACAACTCTTTATTATTTCTTTCTTTCCAGCATTATTTTTTATGACACCTGTATTAGCGTTTATAGGTGGGGCATTTGCCTGTGCGCTCGTTTTTGCGTTGTCATGGAAGTCAGGCTTGAGTCCATTAAAACTAATTTTAGTCGGGATTGCTATTAATGCAATGTTCACTGGATTAACAGAAGCTTTCATTAGCTTAGGTGGCTCATTGAATACTTCAGCTTCCAGTGTTGTAGGGTCAAACCTAACGATGCGTACTTGGAAGGATGTATCAACAATTGTCACATACGGTACTGTCGGATTAATAGCTGCCTTTGCGTTATATAGCTGGTGTAACCTTCTTGTATTACAAGACAAAACAGCGAAAAGTCTAGGCTTTCATGTAGCCCGTGCTCGTCTATTAATAGCTGCAGTGGCAGTATTATTATCGGCTGTTTCTGTAGTCGTAGCAGGTGTTATTTCGTTTGTTGGTCTGTTAGTACCGCATATTGCCCGTCGTTTAGTTGGGCACGATCATAAGGTGCTTATTCCTTTTACAGCATTAGCGGGAGCATTATTGATATTAGTGGCAGATACGATTGGACGAACAATTGTTGCACCGATTGAAATACCAGCTTCAACCATTATGGCAATTATCGGTGGACCATTCTTAATATTCCTATTACGAAAAGAGTGAGGAGACATGGAAATACAAGATATTATCGTATCGCATGATAATACTCGAAATCATTTAGATGGTGTATCAACGATGATTGAAAAAGGCAAAATCACAACGATTATTGGTCCAAACGGCTGTGGAAAATCAACATTATTGAGTGTTATGTCCCGCAACAATAGGCCAATATCGGGGAATATATCGTTAGAAAACAAGGATTTGGTGCACTATAAGCCAAAAGAGTTTGCCAAAAAACTAGCAATAGTCTATCAACAAAATGATGTACCAAAGGATTTAACAATAGAAAAGTTAGTGAGCTTTGGACGTCTACCACATCATACAATGCTAAAAAGAAATTATGAGGAAGATGCCAAAGCTATTGAATGGGCGCTCGCTTGTACGAATTTACTAGAAAAACGTGATACGGATTTAGAGGCTTTATCGGGTGGGGAACGTCAGCGAGTGTGGATTGCTATGGCTTTAGCTCAACAATCGGAAATTTTATGCTTGGATGAGCCGACAACGTATTTGGATATTTATTATCAAATCGAACTATTAGAGCTTGTAAAAACATTGAATGAGGAGCATGGTTTAACGATTGTCATGGTGCTTCACGATATAAATCAGGCGATTCGCTATAGCGATCAAATCATTCTGATGAAAGTTGGACAAATAATAGCTGAGGGAGCACCACGCGATGTCATTACAAGGGAAGTTATTAAAGAAGTCTATGGCGTTGAAGCTATTTTCAATGAGGATGAACAGCTTGGGTTTTACATGGTCCCCCTCGGAATATAAACGGGTGATACGATGAAAAAATGGACATCTAAGTTATTAACATTTGTATATTTAGCTATATTTTTATACTCAGGCTTTTCGTTAGCCAAGTACTTATATACGTACTATGAGACCTCAAAATCCCTGGAAGAAGTACAAACGATTTATGAATCAACATTGGCTACTCTTGAAGAAGAAGCTGTGGAAATCTCAACAGAGGATACTTTATCGACATTTACAATTCGTCCACAATTCAATGATTTATTAACTGTAAATAAAAATATTGTTGGATGGATTTCTGTCGAGGGGACAAAGCTCAATAATCCAATTTTACAAACGGACAATAACGATTTTTATTTAAATCGTAACTTTAAAAATCAAGAAAGTCGTGCTGGCAGTGTTTTTATGGATTATCGAAATGATGTACAAGATATGAATCAAAATACTATACTATACGGCCATGCGATGAAAAATGGTACGATGTTTGGTAGCTTGAAAAACTACTTGCAGCAGGATTATGCGGAAGCACATCCGATCATTTATTTAGACACACTGTATGAAGGGTATGATGTTGAAGTTTTTGCTGCCTATGAAACAACGATAGATTTTTATTACATTGAAACAGAATTTAAGAGCAATGATGCTTTCCTAAATTTTTTGGACGAGATTCAAGCACGCTCTGCAATCGAAATGAATGTAGATATTGGGCCAGAAGACAAAATTCTTACACTATCGACTTGTAAGGATTCTGTCATGAGTGACGATCATCGTTTTGTCGTCCAAGGTAAATTAGTGAAACGCTGACAAATCAGGAGTTTTCCCATTTCATTGGGAAGCTTCTTTTTTGTATAAAAAACCTGAGATCATCGATTTAAAAATTTTATTAATAATAACTTGACGTAAGTAAATTATTAATATATAGTAAGTTACATAAAGTAATCAATAACTTTTAGTAACTGATATTAACTAGGATGTACAAAACAAGTAACTACAAATGTTTATCCTCAAAATTTTAGGGTACATAATTAATGTAGTTACTTCATATTTTAAAATATATCTCGAAATCGAGATAAAAACAACACAATGGAGGAATTTTATAATGACAAAATGGAACATTGATTTAGGACACTCAGCAATTAACTTTCAAGTAAAGCACATGATGGTATCAAAAGTAAAAGGTGTATTCGATACTTATTCAGCCGATATTGAAGCAGCAGATCTTACAGATTTAACAACAGCAAACATTAACTTTACAATTGATGCAGCTAGCATTAACACACGTAGTGAAGATCGTGATAATCACTTAAAAGCAGCTGATTTCTTCGATAGTGAAAAATATCCGACAATCACATTCAAGTCAACAAACATTACAAAAAAATCAGATGATGAATATGCAATTACAGGTGATTTAACAATTAAAGACGTAACGAAATCAGTAACATTTGATACTGAATTTAATGGTAAAGGTACAAATCCATGGGGCCAAGAAGTTTATGGCTTTGAATCTGTAACAACAATCAATCGTGAAGAATTTGGCTTGACTTGGAATGCGGCATTAGAAACTGGCGGTGTTCTTGTTGGTAAAGACATTAAAATAACAGTTGAACTAGAAGTAAATCCAGCTTAATTTTGTAAACTGTGCTCGATAAATAGCGGGCACAGTTTTTTTATCTTTATAAACAAAAACCACTATCTATTTACGAAAATAATCCAATTAATAGGCTCATCTCCATAACGAGTGGTTGATTTCCGTTCCGACTGGGCGCTTTGTAGCTACCGCTTTGCTTTCGCTACAGAAAACATTTGTTGTTGCTGTCGCTTCGCTTTCGCACAGATAAAACAATTGTTGCTGTCGCTTCGCTTTCGCACAGATAAAACATTGTTGCTGTCGCTTCGCTTTCGCACAGATAAAACAATTGTTGCTGTCGCTTCGCTTTCGCACAGATAAAACATTGTTGCTGCCGCTTTGCTTTCGCTACAGAAAACATTTGTTGTTGCTGTCGCTTCGCTTTCGCACAGATAAAACATTGTTGCTGTCGCTTCGCTTTCGCACAGATAAAACATTGTTGCTGCCGCTTCGCTTTCGCACAGATAAAACATTGTTGCTGCCGCTTCGCTTTCGCACAGATAAAACATTGTTGCTGCCGCTTCGCTTTCGCACAGATAAAACATTGTTGCTGCCGCTTCGCTTTCGCACAGATAAAACATTGTTGCTGCCGCTTCGCTTTCGCACAGATAAAACATTGTTGCTGCCGCTTCGCTTTCGCACAGATAAAACATTGTTGCTGTCGCTACGCTTTCGCACAGAGCAAAGCTTCCTGGGGGCGTCCGATGAGCCGCTTGGGCCAACAGATGTTTTTTGCGCGAAAGCGTAGTGCTAACGTAGCGGCAGCAGCACGACGTTGGTCACGAAGGCGTTATCACAGGACGTGATGGTTTTAGCCTTCGTTCCTCTATCGCTGATCCCTCAAGAGTCGTCCAGCCTCCAATCCAATCAACTTATATTTATAGGGCATACATTTTAACAAATGTCATCTGATGAGCTAATAAATAAGTTATTTGCATAATTTTAGTAATTACTGCATATAAATCATCATATTGTTTTTGGGGGCGATGGGATGAATGTATTAGTGACAGGTGGTTATGGTTTTATTGGTAGTGCAGTGGCGAGGCGTTTCTTTAAGGAAGGTGCAAATGTTTATATTATTGATAATTTAAGCACAGGTCATTTACGCAATGTTGACTTTAAGCATAAATCTTATCTTTTGAATGTAGAAGATGAAGTTTGTGAGCATCTTTTTAAGGAAATATCATTTGATGTGGTCATCCATTGTGCAGCGCAAACAAGCGTCCAAAAATCAATGCAAGAGCCAGTGAAGGATGTTTTAACGAATATTGTAGGCCTTAGTCAGATGCTCTTCTTATCGTCAAAATATAAGGTAAAGCATTTCGTTTTTGCCTCTTCGGCAGCTGTTTATGGTGATAGTCACTATCCACCACTAGAAGAAACAGATGTTAGTGAGCCGATTTCTATGTATGGATTAAATAAAAGTATTGGTGAGACATACTGTGAAAAATGGCAAAAAGATTATCGCTTACCAACATTGATTTACAGATTTGCTAATGTATTCGGCCCAAGGCAATGTATGCAGGGGGAAGCGGCAGTTATTCCTAGCATGCTAAGAAGCAGTATTGAAGGAAAGGCATTTACGATTTATGGAGATGGAGAACAGACACGAGATTTCATTTATGTAGATGACATTGCAGATGCTATTTATGCTGGTGTACAGGCTAGATTACAAGGCATTTATAATGTATCAACGAATGAGGCTTGGTCGATACATCAAGTCATTTTATTATTACAGCATTTAAATCATCCTTTAGAAATCCAATATGTTCCTGCAAGAGAGGGAGATATTGAGCATTCGTTTTTAAATAATGAAAAATTGGCGAAGGCAATAGGGTGGAGACCAAAAACTTCTTTTTCGGAAGGCATAGAGCTGACATTGCAGGCATTACAAAATGAAAAAATAGTGGAAATCTAGTTTAACAACGCCAAGGGACAATGAACCTTGGCGTTGATCTTTAATTACAAATCTTTAAATGAAATAACTTTAAAATAGAGTTAATAAAAATAAATAAGGAATCTAAAGTGATACCACAACATGATAGCTTAAGCTTATTGATTAGAAAATATTATAATTAAGGAGAGCTAGGTAATCTTATGCAATTAAAGGTATGGATTTTGGAATTGACAGATAATTACAACTTTTAAAGCTTCGTTTACAAATCTATAAAAATAGATATAATGAATTTTATGGAACCTTCACAAATCTATAAAGCATTATCAAACGATACAAGACGTCAAATTTTATTATGGTTAAAGAATCCAGAGGAATTTTTTGATGAAAAAATTTATTTACAACAAGGGATTAGTTTTCAAATTGGTGTATGTGTAAGAGATATCCAATTGAAAGCAGGACTGGCACAATCAGTTATCTCAAATTATTTATTAACTATGCAGCAAGCTGGATTATTACAATCCGAGCGAATTGGAAAATGGACTTATTATCGTCGAAATGAGAAAACAATACAAGAATTTCGCGAGTACGTTCAAAAAGAATTATAAATAGAAAGGAGGTTTCTTTTTTTTGGCACAACAAATCTAGTTATACAGATATATAGATTTGTTTTTATGGAGATGTTTTATACCTAGCGTGTTGATTAGGAAAATATAGGTTTATTATTGAGTGATAAAAGGATTTTTTTGTTGATATTTTGCTAATGTATGTCCATTTTAACTGATTGTAGCGTAGGGCTACTCGAGTGCTCCTGTCGCTTCGCTTTCGTCGCTCACCCGCAGGAAAGCGAGTAGCCCGTAGCTGAAATCAGAGCCTTCTAATTAATTATGATGGATAAAAATGGTTAATCAACACACCTAATTTCATACCTATTAAGTTATTCAATTCTTTTTTATTATTTCAGTTTCAGATTGGAGATTTTTTAATGAAAAAAAGAAATTCTTTACTTATTTTTATACTAGCAATAGGTGTATTTGGAATTATTACGACAGAAATGAGTATTGTCGGGGTATTACCACAAATAGCTCAAAAATTCGACATTTCAACTGCACAAGCCGGTTTGTTAGTAAGTATTTTTGCTTTAGTTGTTGCTATCTCTGGACCGTTTTTAATATTACTTGTGTCTGGGATTAATCGTAAGCTACTTTTATTAGCAACAATATTTATATTCGCTATTTCTAATATTGTTTATGCTTATACTACTCATTTTGAAGTTATGCTTATTTTTCGTATAATACCTGCAGCACTTCATCCTCTCTTCTTTTCAATAGCTCTTGTAACTGCAGCTAATCTAGTCCCTTCAGAAAAAAGCAGTCGAGCAGTTACTAAAGTTTTCATGGGGATTACGGTTGGTTTCGCGTTAGGTGTTCCATTAACTTCTTACCTTACGGAACAGTTTTCATTAGAAGTTGCTTTCTTGTTTGGAGCGATTGTAAATGCTGTAGCCTTTATAGGAATATTAATTTTGTTACCTTCTATGCCTGTTAAAGAAAAAATGTCTTTTGGCAAGCAAGTCGGTATATTACGAAAAACAGAATTATGGTTAAGTATAGTAACTGTTGTATTTATTTTTGCAGCCATGTTTTCGGTATACAGTTATTTTGCTGAATACCTTGCAAAAGTCACTCACATGAATGGCTCCTTGATTAGTATTATGTTGCTATTATTTGGTGTAATTATGATTTTAGGTAATTCTTTATTTGGATTTCTTATACAAAGAAACATGTTGAAAACTGTAATATCATTTTCAGTACTATATTTATTCGTTTACTTACTCGTTTATTATTTAGGTTCTTATTTCGTCCCAATGATTTTTATGGTGTTCATTTGGGGAATCGTACATTCTGGCGGTTTAATCGTTAGTCAGGCATGGTTAATAAGTGAAGCTAAAGAAGCCCCTGAATTTGGTAATAGCCTATTTGTTTCATTTTCAAATCTTGGAATTACTTTAGGAACATCTATTGGAGGTTGGTTTATTTCTCAATTAGGAATTCATCAACTTATTTGGAGCGGTATTATTTTTTCACTGCTTTCTTTATTGCTGATTATCATAAAAATAAAATTTTTCAACTCTAGTGCTCCAGTATAATTGAAATAATTTCATTACAACGTACGAATTCCTAAATGCACCAAAAACGAGAGACTGTAATTAACTATTGGTGCTAAAGATGTATTCTACATAGCCGATATGTCTTTTTTCGCGGCTATAGTATAATAATTGTTTAAAGGAATGTTGCGGAATTGAACGGGGGCTTATATATGCTAGTAGAGTTTAGAGTGAAAAATTGCTTAAGTTATAAGGATGAAACGCTATTTTCGATGGTGGCGGGAAGCCGTATTCGAAAATTAAAGGACACACATACGATGAAATTTGACTCATTTCGCCTTGTAAAAAGTGCCTTTATTTTCGGACCAAATGGAAGTGGAAAATCGAACTTATTCACTGCTATTAAAGTGTTGCGTTCTTTGTTGTTTAACTTTGAAAATCTTAATAATGTTAAACAACTACGTTTGCCCTACCAGCCGTTTAAGTTAGGAGGTCAGCAGGAGAAACCGACAGAATTTATGCTTTCATTATTACTAGATGGGGTACTGTATGATTACGAGGTACAGTATAATGCATCACAGGTACTTTATGAAGGCCTAACTAAAACGACAAAATC
Organism: Lysinibacillus agricola; assembly: GCF_016638705.1. Lineage (GTDB taxonomy): Bacteria > Bacillota > Bacilli > Bacillales_A > Planococcaceae > Lysinibacillus > Lysinibacillus agricola. The sequence goes on from NZ_CP067341.1 coordinate 1,002,994, forward strand.
CTTGAAAGAGAAGCTCTTTAATAGACAATGGGATGGGACAGAATATTTGTATGAAACTGCCGAAAGCACAGCGCTAGAGCTGACAAAATATACGCGTAATAATACAGCGTTCTTATCAGTATTAAATGTCTTTAATGACCCAGACGCTACGAAAATATTTGATTGGTTTTTACATAAAATACTGTTTTTAGATGAAGCAAATCGGTTATCAAGTCATCCGCTTATTCGTAAACTTGAAGAGGAGCCATTTAAGAAGGAAGTCATTAAGTTACTAAAGATTGCAGACTTTTCTATTCAAGATGTGACAGCAAGACGAGTTGAGCGTAGAGAGAAAAATACCATTGGCTATGATTTTGACACGCCCGAGGTTATTCAAGAGGTGGATGTCGATTTGCACTATTTGTCGTTCGATGAAGCAGGTGCGCCGATCGGGACAGAGACGATCAATTGGACGATGGATTCAAAGGGTACAGTCCGTATGCTGCATTTAGCATGTATCATGATAGATGCATACAATAAAGGAAAGACTATCTTTATAGATGAATTTGATACAGCATTTCATGTGTCTATCTGCGAATTTTTAATGGCCATTATGAACAGCAAGCGTAATGTTACAAATCAATTTGTTGTCACAAGTCACGAAATTGATTTATTAGATCAGTCACTCCGTTCCGATCAAATATGGTTTGTGAATAAAAGCTTTAAAAATGAATCCGAGTTATACTCCTTATTTGATTTTGCAGATTTGCAGAAGAAACGTGGAGATATTTCCTATGCTAAGCGTTACTTAAAGGGAGAATTCGGGGCAACACCGGTTATTAATGAATATTTATCCGATCAATATTTAAAAGAAGTGGAGGTATCCGAGCAGTGAGAGTACGTCAACAAGGGAATCGAACACTGCGTAAAACAATTTTAATTTATTGTGAAGGTGAAACCGAACGCATTTATTTTGAGCAACTGCGTATTTTAAAGCGCTCCAAAATGGTAAGTGTCAAAATAAAAAACGTTAAGCGTTCGGCTATTAAGCTTGCCCAGCATGCCTATCGAGATTCAAGCTATCAATATTTTGATGAGGTTTGGATTGTTTTTGATAAGGATGATTTAACCGAAAAGCAATTAGAGGAAGTGAATGACTTTTGTGAGGAGAATAATATTCATATTGCCTATTCAAATGAAGCGTTCGAATTATGGCTACTGTTGCATTTTGAAGAGGTCGATATATCTGAAAAGTATCCTCGTGCAGTATTAAATGACAAGATGGAGCAGCATCTTGGAATAACACGTTATTTTCGTCATAAAGCGGATGAGTCAGTCATTGCACCTATCGCACTTCGACATGAGGTTGCTATTAAAAATTGCACAGATATGATGGCACTTCGCAAGACAGAAAGCCGTGACAATCCTTATTGCAACATACATGAAATGATAAAATACATATTTTAATGCCAATTAGCAGATTTTATATAACTTAATGGATAATCTGCCACTTTTACATCTCATCACAAAAGGTGGGAATAACAATTATTAAAAGTATGACATATATTAAGATGATCTTCGTTACGACTGGGCGACTCCTTTCAATGCGACGATGACAACTAAGATTTATTTATCCACTACTCAAAAATGTAGATAAATAAATTTCTTGTAATGGGGAATAAATAACATCAGAAGCCATGACAATTGAACAGTACATATGAACGTTCTAAACCTATAAATGATTGAAAAGTGCATGTTGTATTTGTATTATTTAGCCTATCTAACTTGCCTTTTCTTTCTAAACACATTACAATGGAGTTAAGTTAATATAAGGTTTGAGCGATTGAGAGACCATTAAAAACATATGTACATTTTGTACATGTGCTTTTAATGGTCTCTTCTTTTTCGTTCTTAAATTAAGGAGGAATTTCATTATGAGTACGGCTTCAGCAACACAACGTCAACAAACGATTGAAGAATTACAAAGTAAAGAATACGATTTATTGGTGATTGGTGGCGGTATTACAGGTTGTGGTATCGCACTTGATGCAATTGCTCGTGGACTATCTGTAGCGTTAGTTGAAATGCAAGACTTCGCTGCTGGGACTTCTAGTCGTTCGACAAAATTAGTGCACGGTGGACTTCGTTATTTAAAACAATTTGAAATAAAAGAGGTTGCAGAATTAGGGAAAGAGCGTGCGATCGTTTATGAAAATGGACCACATGTAACAACGCCGGTTTGGATGTTACTTCCATTCCACAAAGGAGGCACATTCGGTAAATTCTCAACGAATGTTGGCTTACGTGTCTATGATTTTTTAGCAGGGGTTAAACGTTCTGAGCGTCGATATATGTTAAATCCCGCAAAAACGATGGAAAAAGAACCTTTGGTCAAAGCTAAGGAATTACGTGGCGGTGGTGTATATGTAGAATATCGTACAGATGATGCACGTTTGACAGTCGAAGTTGCTAAAGCTGCTATTGAAAAAGGTGCTACACTCATTAACTATACAAAGGCAGAAAACTTTTTATACAATGAAGAAAAGAAAATTAATGGTATCGTAGTACAAGATTTGATTGCCCATAACGCATTTAATATTCGTGCAAAAAAAGTTGTGAATGCTGCTGGTCCATGGGTAGATGAAGTTCGTACTATTGAAGGGAAACAAAATGGTAAGCACTTAATTTTATCAAAAGGTGTGCACATCGTTTTTGATGAATCAAAATTTCCACTACGTCAAGCTGTCTATTTTGATACACCTGATGGTCGTATGGTGTTTGCGATTCCTCGAAATGGGAAAACGTATGTTGGAACAACAGATACATTTTACGAAGGCGATGCCCGTGAAATGAATATCCATCAAGAAGATCGTGATTATATTATGAAGGCAATTCATTATATGTTCCCAAAAGTTAAAGTCACTGATGCAGATATCGAATCTAGCTGGGCAGGTGTACGCCCATTAATTCATGAGGAAGGTAAAAATCCATCTGAAATTTCTCGTAAGGACGAAGTATGGGAATCACCTTCGGGTCTTGTGACAATCGCTGGCGGTAAATTAACAGGTTATCGTAAAATGGCTGAAACAGTTTTAAATAAGATTGCCCAAGATTTAGAGAAACGCTTTGGGATTTCATCAAAACCATGTCATACAAAGAATATTCAAATATCTGGTGGAGATGTTGGAGGCTCCCAAAACTTAGATGCCTTCGTGTCAAAACGAACAAAAATGGGTGTCGATATCGGATTATCAGAAGAGGAAGCAAAACATTTAGCACATCATTACGGTTCTAATGTGGACACAGTTTTTGAATATGCCAAAGAAAAGCATCCTGTTTTACCACAAGGGCTATATGCTCAGCTACTGTATGGTATTCATCATGAAATGGTTGTTCATCCAAACGACTTTATGATTCGTCGTACAGCATATATGTTCTTTAATATCGACCTTGTAAAACAATATAAAGATGCGATATTAGATGAAATGGCAAAACAATTACAATGGTCTCCTGAACAACGTACACAATATGAAAAAGATTTAAATTTAGAAATAACAAGAGCTACTACTGCATTATAATAAAAATGAAGGTCGTCTTCATGGCGACCTGACTTTTTAACTTCTTTCAGCGGGTGCCCAAACACCCTGAAATATAGGGAATCAGTCTAAGAACACCACGTCCTGTGGCATATAAAGGGGGAATCAAATGAATTTCAATAATCAACAAATTATTCCCGCTGCACGAACAGTGAAGCAATTTGATGAAATATTAAATAGTCGATTCGAATACATTGTTCTATTAGAAGTGCATATTAGTTTGCTCATGTCGATAAAACGAGAGGCGGATCGGAACGGTAAAAAATTAATTATTCATGCAGATTTAATTCATGGCTTAAAAACGGATAACTTTGCAGCTGATTTTTTATGTAATGATATCCGTCCGGCAGGAATAATTTCCACTCGCTCTAATATGTTAATAAAAGCAAAAGCTCGTGGGATTATTGCTATTCAGCGTGTCTTTTTAATTGATACGATCGCGCTTGAAAAAAGCTTTTCAATGATTGAATCAGCAAAGCCAGATTATATTGAATTATTACCAGGTATCATTCCTTCTATGATTTCAGAAGTGCACCAGCGTACAAAAATTCCTGTTATTACAGGTGGACTAGTCCGCACGGCTGAAAGTATAGAGGAGGCTTTATCAGCTGGAGCAGTAGCGATTACAACTTCAAATAAGAACTTGTGGGAAAATTTCCAAAAATATTGTTGACTATGTATACTATTTTCTCTACACTGTACATAAGTTAAAAAGCGCGTGGTTAGGAAAAGGAACCCACATTTATTCATCTGCATTATAACGTGCAGCTTGTTTAAGTGTGGGTTTCTTTTTTTACTAAGTGCACTATTACAAAGGGGGGTTCTTGTATGTCAACATTTACAGCTGAACTTGTCGGCACGATGATTCTTATTTTATTCGGTGGTGGCGTTGTTGCAGGTGTATCACTGCACAAATCGAAAGGTTTTGGTGGTGGATGGGTAGTGATTACATTCGCTTGGGGTCTAGGCGTGGCTATGGCTGCATATGCTGTTGGTGGTATTAGTGGGGCTCATTTAAACCCTGCATTAACGATCGCACTTGCTACAATTGGTAATTTCCCATGGGAAGACGTGCCTACTTACATTGCTGCACAATTGATTGGTGCATTTTTAGGTGCGGTACTCGTTTATTTTATGTATTTACCACATTGGAAGGGTACGAAAGATCCGGAAGCAAAACTGGCTGTATTTTCTACAATGCCTGCTATTAAACATCCATTATCAAATTTAATTTCAGAAATGATTGGTACATTTATACTTGTTTTAGGTATTCTAGCATTAGGTACAAATACAATTACTGATGGCCTGAATCCATTTTTAGTTGGTATGTTAATTGTAGTCATCGGGATGGCATTAGGAGGTCCTACTGGTTATGCAATTAACCCTGCTCGTGATTTAGGTCCAAGAATTGCTCACTTTTTCTTACCAATTCCAGGTAAACGTGACTCAGGATGGTCATATGCATGGGTTCCGGTAGTTGGTCCAATTATCGGTGGTACATTTGGTGCCCTATTTTTCCAACAAGTTTTTGAGGGGGAAAATAGTATCGCATTTTGGATACTAGCTATTATCGTAGTTATTATTTTTATCAGTGCTCAAATGACAGTGAAAAATGTTAAAAGTGAAGCGTAAATCAATTATGCCTCGGCATAATTGCGTCCGGAATCGGCTTTGTGCTAGCACAAAGAACTCCTTTCCGATTCTGTGACATCCGCAAAGAACATTTGTAGCTGACGCTTTGCTTTCGCTACAGAAAATAAATGCTGAAAGAAATAAAAAATTATTTGGAGGTATGTACGATGTCAGAAAAAAAATATATTTTAGCTTTAGACCAAGGTACAACAAGCTCACGTGCTATCTTGTTTAATGAAAAAGGGAGCATTCTCCATGTTGCACAACAAGAATTCCAACAATATTTCCCACAATCTGGATGGGTTGAACATCACGCAGAAGAAATTTGGTCTTCCATTCTTTCTTGTATCGCTACGGTGCTTTCTGAAAAAAATATTGATTCAAATCAAATTGCTGGGATCGGTATTACAAACCAACGTGAAACAACAGTTGTTTGGGACAAAAATACAGGAAAACCAATTTATAATGCGATTGTCTGGCAATCACGCCAAACGAACGCTATTTGTGAGGAATTGAAAGAAAACGGTTACAATGACTTGTTCCGTGATAAAACAGGTTTATTAATCGATGCTTACTTCTCAGGAACAAAAGTAAAATGGATTTTAGACAATGTTGAAGGTGCTCGTGAAAAAGCAGATGCAGGCGATTTATTATTCGGTACAATTGATACGTGGTTAATATGGAAGTTAACAGGTGGTAAAGTACATGTTACGGATTATTCAAATGCTTCTCGTACATTAATGTACAACATTTATGATTTAAAATGGGATGAGGAAATATTAGACATTTTAGGCGTTCCTGCTTCTATGCTTCCTGAGGTTCGTCCTTCTTCAGAAGTATATGGATATACGGAGGAAGCGCTGTTCTTCGGCTCAGCTGTTCCGATTGCAGGGGCTGCGGGTGATCAACAAGCTGCACTATTCGGTCAGGCTTGCTTTGAGGAAGGTATGGTTAAAAACACTTACGGTACGGGCTGCTTTATGTTGATGAATACTGGTGAAAAGGCAGTGAAATCAGAAAATGGCTTATTAACTACGCTTGCTTGGGGCTTAAATGGCAAGGTAACTTATGCTTTAGAAGGAAGCATTTTCGTAGCTGGCTCTGCTATTCAATGGTTACGCGATGGCTTACGAATGTTCCGCTCAGCTGCTGAATCTGAGCAATATGCTGCACGTGTAGGTTCGACTGATGGAGTTTATGTAGTTCCTGCATTCGTTGGCTTAGGAACACCTTATTGGGATTCAGATGTACGAGGCGCTGTCTTCGGTTTAACTCGTGGTACATCTAAAGAACATTTTGTGCGTGCAACACTAGAATCGTTAGCTTATCAAACAAAAGACGTACTTGGTGCAATGGAAGCGGATGCAAATATTCCACTAGCGAAATTACGTGTGGATGGTGGTGCTGTTGCAAACAATTTCTTAATGCAATTCCAATCAGATTTATTAAATGTTCCTGTTGATCGTCCGGTCATTAGCGAAACAACAGCTTTAGGTGCAGCGTATTTAGCAGGCTTAGCAGTTGGCTTCTGGAAATCAACAGATGAAATTAGTGAGTATTGGAATTTAGATCGTCAATTCACACCTAATATGGATGTCTCGCATCGTGAAGAAGCTTATGCAGGCTGGAAAAAAGCCGTGGCAGCTGCTCAAGCGTTTAAATAATAAAGATAGTTGAATAGAGATGAAAAAACCTTGATAGGCTGATTTGAAGCGGATCCAAGTTGTTAGACAAAAATCTAACTGGGGTTACTTCATTGGCCAATCAAGGTTTTGTTTTAGGTAAACGATTAGAATATGTAGAATAAATTCTGTAATTACCGGATTTTGCATTCGCTTTTTTAGAGAAGCAGCATCCTAGGTTTCCCTATTCTGTAATCGTGTTTGGAATTGAATTTAGCAACGCAATGGTTTTAGTTACCCTTCTTTTAGCACACCTAAATATTTGGGTATAATTAGGATTGTTTTGTCCATCAACCTGTCCAGTTAAGAATATATAAAGGATAACTTTTTAATCATTGAGTTGCATATGCAGCTCTTTTTTTCTATATTGAACTTACAGAGCAGGGTAGTTCAACAAAAGGATATGTTATGGTTAAAGATATGAAATAACAAGTAAGAGGTAGGTCTACAGTGATCTGTCACATCGGTATGAACAATTGGAGGGCACACCTCTATGGGAAGCTATTAATAAAGGATTAAATGACCTTGTAGAGATTAACGATATTGAAGAAACGACAAGCAGAGAATACATAGTCGGCTACCTTTGCAAATTGATAAACGAATTAGTATAGGTTGAATAACAACAATCTTTTAGAAAATAGCTAAAAAAAGCATTCGGTTAACATATTTGTGCCGAATGCTTCTTCTTATTTAAAAATCTTGTAAATAAAATCTAAAGTGGAAGAATGTTTTTTGATTTCATATTCTGTAAATCCAACCGAGTCATTTGAACCTTTTTTAGAAAAATATACTCTATTGAAGCTTTTGGCTTAATCGTCTTTTCGAATAAAGTAAAAATAGAGTTTAAATCTTTTTCTAGATTAATATTATCGGAATCAAAAGTGATCGTTCGTTTTCAATTAACTCTTTTTCAGATTCTTATTTTTTATTTTCATAAAAACCAGTGATGCCTGGGTTTGCTTTTTTCATTTCCAGCAAAAATTCTTCTTTTGTATTTACATCCTTCAACTTTTTTATATCTAATACAAGGGATCCTCTGTCATTTAGTTCTCTCGTATCTGAGACAATAATAAGGTCAAATGACGCACCACTTTGTTTTATTAATTTATGAACTTCGTATAAGCGGTCAAAATCTTTTTCTTCAAAACTCTTAATATCCAAATGAGAAGTAGAATATAAAAAACCCCAAATATCATCTTTCACTTCGCTAAAAAACACTCTAGGTTCATCATTAAATGATTCGTTGAATCCAAGTTTTTTGATTTCTGGAATAACTTCATCTAATTTGTGTAGTTCCGTATCCGCTGCTAATGCGGTTGAATAATTGTCTCTAATTAAATGTTTATTTCTGTAATTCAATTTAGGCTCATCTTCCGCTGAATACGAATTTACTACAACAGTAAATTCTAATTCTTGATGGTCAACAGGAGAAACAACGTATGAATCTTTACCTAATTCTAACGAATTTTTATCCGAACTTTTTATTACGATGTCAAATCCGTGTGTATCTTTCACATAATCCTTAATTAATTGATCGTTAGAAAGAGAATTACATGCACCTAAAATCATTACTAAAAATAAAGAAAACATCATAAATACTTTTTTCAATTTTTTTGTCCCCGATTAAATTGCAAAATTAAAAAGTAATAGTAATTATAGCAGAGGAATATCTTTTTAAAAATATTTGCTAACAATAATAAGAAAGTAAAATGAGGGTTCTATGATGTAGCGACTTTTTGTGCTAAAGGGACAGAATAGTTATTTTGTCGTAAATCAAGAAATAATTGTGAAAGTTCTTCTATAGCAACGCCTTGAAGCATGTTTATTCCATAAAAACATATAGTATATATTGAGAATTATGAGTATTGGAATGAAAGGGGATTGCGTGGATAACTCTAAGTCGAATCAGCGCGAAAATTTAGACGAGAATGCAAAGGATCAGCAGCTAGAGCAGTTTCGTGTCGATAATGATGGGAAAAAGATGACGACGAATCAGGGGTTAAAAGTTTCGAATGATGAGGATTCGCTGAAGGCTGGGATTCGTGGACCAACCATTATGGAGGATTTTCATTTTCGAGAAAAAATAACACATTTTGACCATGAACGTATTCCAGAACGTGTTGTACATGCAAGGGGCTTTGCGGCACATGGGGAATTTGAGCTGTATGAGTCAATGACAGATTATACAAGGGCAAGCTTTTTACAGGACCCAAAAAAGAAAACACCTGTTTTTGTAAGATTCTCGACTGTGGTTGGAAGTTTAGGGTCAATGGATACTGCACGTGATGTTCGTGGTTTTGCGACGAAGTTTTACACGGATGAAGGCAATTATGATTTAGTTGGTAATAATATACCTGTTTTTTTTATTCAGGATGCCATTAAGTTTCCTGATTTAATTCACGCGGTAAAGCCTGAGCCTCACAATGAAATGCCACAAGCAGCCTCAGCGCACGATACATTTTGGGATTTTGTGGCGAACAATCAGGAAATTGCGCATATGATTATGTGGCATATGTCTGATCGAGCAATACCTAGAAGTTTTCGAATGATGGAAGGCTTCGGTGTTCATGCTTTCCGTTTCGTCAATGATAAAGGAAAGTCGAGATTTGTGAAATTTCATTGGAAGCCTGTGTTAGGTGTTCATTCACTCGTTTGGGATGAAGCGCAAATCATTGCTGGAAAGGATCCGGATTTTCAACGACGTGATTTATGGGAATCAATTGAGATTGGCGATTATCCAGAATATGAGCTTGGTGTACAAATGCTTGAACCAGAGGACGAATTTAAATTTGATTTTGATATTTTGGATGCAACAAAGCTTTGGCCTGAAGAGATAGTGCCAGTTAAAAAGATTGGAAAAATGACCTTGAACCGTAATGTGGATAATGTTTTCGCTGAAACAGAGCAAGTCGCCTTCCACCCTGGAAATGTTGTACCAGGCATAGATTTTACAAATGATCCACTTTTGCAAGGGAGGCTATTTTCTTATTTAGATACACAGCTAATACGTCTAGGGGGACCAAACTTTTCTGAAATCCCGATTAACCGACCCGTTTGTCCATTTCATAACAATCAGCGCAATGGCTTTAGTCGGCAAACAATTAATGTAGGAAGAGTGAGCTATCATAAAAATTCCTTGGCCAATAATACACCATCAACATCTACTGCAAGGGAAGGTGGCTTTGTCCATTATGAAGAAAAGGTTGAAGGACGTATCACACGAGCACGGAGTAAATCGTTTGATAATCATTTTTCACAGGCAAGGCTGTTTTGGAATAGTATGTCACCTCCTGAAAAACAGCACATCATTGATGCCTTTAGCTTTGAGGTAGGGAAGGTAAAAAGTAAGTCCGTTCGCCAACAGGTGGTCGATATGTTTGTCCGTGTTGATAAAGCAATGGCAACGACTGTGGCCGATAATATTGGTGTTAATCGTCCAAAAGGAGAGCAAATAAATGTCACGCTATCCTCACCTGCCCTCAGCCAGGCTAATACAATAAAAGTACCTCAGACACTTAAGGTAGGCGTGTTAATAGGTGATGGATTTGACGCAAATGAAGTTGGAGAAGTGCTGAAATTTTTAACAAGACAGGGTGTTCGATACAGTATTATTTCCGACAGATTAGGGATTGTTACTAGCAGTGATGGCATACAGTTAACGGCAAGTGACACATTTATTACTACTGATGCGGTACTATTTGACTCGTTATATGTTGTAGGCGTAAAAGCAAAGAATCAGGCAAAATTTAATTCGCATATTGTTAATTACATCAATGAATCATATAGACATTATAAACCGATTGGCATAGCTACATCTGGAACGATATTTTTCAATATGTCTAATGCCAATGTAGGGCCAGGAATTGTGTTGGCAACTGGCGATAAAAATTTTGCTAAAAAATTTGTAAATGCCATTGCCCAACAACGCTTTTGGCAACGAAATATTTATTAACCTTACATTGTTTCCGCGCAAAAGGAGAATATCTTAGGGTAGAGTGAATCCCCGCGCGAAGCAAAACGAAAACCCACGGGAGCAGAGCGAATATCCGCGCGGAGCAAGGAAATACCCGCGGAAGCAAAGCGAAAACCTGCGGCAGAGAGAATACCCGCGGAAGCAGAATGAATACCCGCGGAAGCAAAGCAAATACCCGCGGAAGCAGGGTGAATACCCGCGGAAGCAAAGAGAATACCCGCGGAAGCAGGGTGAATACCCGCGGAAGCAGAGCAAATACCCGCGAAAGCAGAATGAATACCCGCGGAAGCAAAGAGAATACCCGGAAGCAGAGCAAATACCCGCGCGGAGCAAGAAAATACCCGGGCAGAGAGAATACCCGCGGAAGCAAGGCAAATACCCGCGGAAACAGAGCAAATACCCGCGGAAGCAAAGTGAATACCCGCGGAAGCAAAGCGAATACCCGCGGAAGCAAAGCAAATACCGCGAAAGCAAAGCGAATACCCGCGGCAGAGAGAATACCCGCGGAAGCAAAGTGAATACCCGCGGAAGCAGAGAGAATACCCGCGGAAGCAAAGCAAATACCGCGAAAGCAAAGCGAATACCCGCGGCAGAGAGAATACCCGCGGAAGCAGAGTAAATACCCGCGGAAGCAAAGCAAATACCCGCGGAAGCAGAGCAAATACCCGTGAAAGCAGAATGAATACCCGCGGAAGCAAAGAGAATACCCGCGGAAGCAGAGCAAATACCCGCGGCAGAGAGAATACCCGCGAAAGCAGAATGAATACCCGCGAAAGCAAAGCGAATACCCGCGGAAGCAGGGCAAATACCCGCGGAAGCAGGGTGAATACCCGCGGAAGCAGAGCAAATACCCGCGGAAGCAAAGCGAATACCCGCGGAAGCAGAGCAAATACCCGCGGCAGAGAGAATACCCGCGGAAGCAAAGCAAATAAAGAAGCGATACCCCCTTTTACTTCATCCACCATGATAAAAATGCTCGTTTCAAGTATCTAATTCAAAAATAAAAGTCTCTCATTGTTCTATAACGAATAGTGAGAGACTTTTCATTGCTTATTGCACCTTAAATTCTATTGTTGCTGATGGTTTGTATTCTGTTTTTTGTTCATTAGGGTCTTCTGTGTAAAAATCGGTACTCCCATTTACGATATAATGACCTTTTGGAAAATGACCATTCATTGTTTGTTTCATAAATTCAACGAGTTTAGGTTCTGAAAATTCGTCGTACAAGCCTCCACTCGTATAGACTTCTTCATAGGGCACATTTCGTTCTAGAGTACGTGTAATCAGAGGAGTATCCATTCCACTAGGTATTTCAAAATTTCGTGTTGTTTCCTGCAAATTAAATAAAAATGGGGAGCCTCCATGGTAAATAGTTACGTTTTGCGCCTGCCCTACATACGTAAGTTTTGCAGTTATGCTTATTGATTCCCCTTCTGTAAAGGTGGGTTTTGAAATAGAAAGTTCATAAAGAAAATCTCCTTGTTGTGTAGTCGCAGTTTGTGAATATTTCTTACTTGGTGTGGGCTTCACAGCTTGCTTTTCCTGACAGCCAACAACTAGTAGTAGCATAGATATTAACAATAAAAATGTCTTAGGCATACAATCCTCCTTTTACGGCAGTAGACGTTGGAGTAGACAAAATGTTTCTGAATTTCCTGCAAATTATATGCCATTGCATTCAAATTTTGTAAATGCTATGGTGGTAAATGAGGTGAATTTCGTGGAAAAATTTGATATTGCAATTATTGGTGCAGGTCCTGGGGGATATGTTGCAGCCATTCATGCAGCCAAAAGTGGTAAGAAGGTCGCTTTAGTAGAGCGTGATAAAGTTGGAGGGGCCTGCTATAATGTCGGCTGTATTCCTTCGAAAATTTTATTGGAGCATAGTAAGCTCATGCAAGAAATAAAACGTGGTAATGACTGGGGTATTGAAACTCCTACAGTAAATGTGGATTTTCCGCGATTGATGAAACGTAAAGATGCTATTATTAACGAGCTTTTAACGAATATTGAGGGATATATTTTGAGCAATCAAATTACCTTCTATCGAGGAGAAGCGGTGGTAGCTAAGGATTTAACAGTAACTGTAGGAAATGAGACCTTTACTGCAACGGATATTATTTTGGCAACCGGAAGTAAACCATTCGTACCACCGTTTAAAGGTTTAGAGACGTCTTCATATTATACAACGGATACATTTTTTGGTATGGAGGAACTTCCTAAGCAGTTAACAATAATCGGTGGTGGCGTTATTGCAGTGGAGATGGCATTTAGCTTAGCACCACTTGGAACGAAGGTGACGATGCTCAATCATAGTGAGGATATTTTACAGACTGAAGAGCCGGATGCACGACCGATTATTCGAGAAAAGATGAAAAAACTTGGTATTGAGCTTGTGACAGATTTCCAATTTGAGCATTTTAATGGCAATGAAATTCATACATCTAAAGGAATTTATACATATGAAAATCTTTTATTTGCAACAGGTCGGCGCCCAAATACAGAAATAGCTCAGCAATTTGGTCTAGCATTCGATGGTCGATTGATTGCTGTCAATGAGCATCTTGAAACGAGTCAACCACACATTTATGCCATAGGCGACTTAGTTGGTGGTTACCAGCTAGCACATTCAGCGAGCGCAGAAGGAATTCATGTTGTGGATTATATTTTAGGAAATAAGCCAGCACTGATTGATCAAACATCGATTCCTCGCTGCGTTTATACACATCCTGAAATTGCGACATTTGGTTTACTGGAAGAGCAGGTTAAAGAACCTTATACGGTGACTCAAATGCCTTTACATACAAACCCTAAGGCATTAATGGAAGGAAATACAGAGGGCTTTATTAAGCTCGTTGCGACAAAGGAAGGTCGTATTTTAGGAGCATGTGTTGTTGCTGATGGGGCAACAGAAATGTTAAATGCCATTTTAGCTACTAAAAATGCTGGTGGCACTGCCCAGACTCTCGCAAATATGATTTTCCCACATCCTACAGTATCAGAGCATATTGGGGATGCTGCAAAAGCTATTTTTGATAAAGCCATTCACGATTAATGGTCTCAAAAACTACATTCTTCAGCGGAAGGCTATCCTTCTCGTCGATGGAATGTAGTTTTTTACTATTTCGAGATGAATGGAATTTAAAAAGTTTCTTTATTGAATAGGCGCCTTCCAATTATTATTGCAGACAAAAACACACATATTTTTTATATGGTAAATTTTTTCACGAAAATTACAATAAGTCCTAAATTCATTCATATGAAAAAAACTCACGTACATAACGCGAGTTTTCACTATTCTACAATAACAGCTGTACCTTAACTAATACATTTCCCTCTATTTCTTTGGCTTATTGCATAAGACACTTTTCCATCTTTAAAGAGCTAGTGAATAAGATAGTAATTATCGTAAAATTTGATACAGCTCATTAAGACTTTGTATTTCATAAGTCGGTACAATTCCAGTATGATTCGGTTTCTTTGCAGAATTAAACCAACATGTATCTAATCCTGCTAACTGTCCTCCTTTAATATCCGCACTTAAGGAATCACCGATAATTAAACCTTTCTCCACAGAAAAATTAGGAATTCGTGCAAAAACATAATCGAAGTATGCCTTCATTGGCTTTTGATAGCCCGTGTCTTCTGAAACAAAAATATCCTTAAAGAATGAATGTAACCCCGAATTACGCAGGCGTTTATCTTGTGTTTTGGAAACACCGTTTGTAACAATATATAAATCATATTCGCTTTGGAGATCTTGTATTAGTTCAAAGGCTCCACGAATAAGCTGATCCCCTTCTTCTAAATAACTACGATAATTCTGTTCAAACAAAGATCCATCAACTTTTTGGCCGTACTCCTCAAATAAAATTGAAAATCGAGTATTCACTACCTCATCTCGGTCTATTTTTCCTTCTTCAAAGGATTTCCACAGGCCTTGATTTATTGTTTTATAATGTGCTGTAATTTCATCAGTTAAAGGGATTTTTTGTTCCTCAAAGAGTAAATGTAACGCCGTTCTCTCAGCTGCTTTAAAATCTAATAATGTATCGTCTACATCAAATAGTAATGTTTGATATTTCTTCATGTTGCTTCTCTCCCTTTCCTTTATAAAAATATGCTTTTTCTTTTGTTCTCAAATAAACGTATCACTTCTTCTTGTAAAAAGAATAGGAGATATCTCATACAAAATGAGAGGTGAAAAACGAAAAAAATGAGATGAAATTTACAATTATGTACAGCACTTCTACTTTTAAACGTTCGTTTCATTTGATATTTTTCCATATACAGAAGTTCATTCTTTTCAAAAAAAGAATTAATTTGTAACGAAAGAGAAGAATTACTATATATTTATTACCTCATTTTCGGAAAAGCAAAATTATATCTGAGTCATCAAAATGGATACTTGATGGTCGTGCAGAGAAGCCTTTTTTAATTTTTTGTAGGGGAGGTTTCCATCGTGAAAAGAGTATTAGAGTCTGTTTAAAACCATGCTAGTTGATTAACCTGTTTCTTTAAGTTTTTCTGATTTATACCTATTCAGGAGTGATAAGTGATCAAGAAGTAGTAAACGTACAACGGCAGCGAAGAACAGTTTCTCGCACTTTATTATTTTCGATTTTATATGAGTATGTAGCCATTTGAGAAGGACATAAGTGATTAGCGTTTCATAGAACCATGCAAGAGATAAGTGTTCCGCTTCAAAAGAAGCACACCACCAATCTGTGACGCTTTCCCCTAGTCTCCACGCCAACAACTTATATGAATTTGCATACGTTTTAGCAAAGGTCATCCACAATTTTTGGTGAAGTACAAAATAGCGCATTATAGGAAGTAACCTCCTATAACGCGCTATTATTAATTAACTTCAGGTTCTTCTTTTTTCTCAATCGGTGTTGTAGAGAGATATAAGAAAGCCTCATCTTGCAATAGCAATAATTTTTCTTCACAAACACCGTGCGCTAATGGTCCAGAAAAAATAGACTCCCACCAAGTTCCTGTTGTTGTTGTCATTCATCTACGCCCCCGTTTCAAATTTTCAATATGTAGTTGTAAATTTCCCGAAATCACAAAACCGTCTACAGTTCTAACTTATTCTTTACACATCTCCCCATTTAAGAAAGAGGAATTTTGGTTGTCAATGTTGTATCGTATAGACAAAGATAGTTTGTTTCGAAATGAAAAAACTATGTATGCCATTTTTAAAAAAAGGGTGCTTTTATTATGAATTTTACGACACAAGATGTAGAAAATATGATTACAGAGCAACGTCAATTTTATTTTTCTCGAGCGACGAAGAGTACAAAATTTCGAAAAGAGCAATTAATAAAACTGAAGAAATCAATTTTAAAATATGAAAAAGAAATTTTGAATGCTCTACATTTAGATTTACGAAAGAGTGAGTTTGAGGCATATGCAACAGAAATGGGTATTGTTTTAGATAGTATTTCTCATATGGTAAAGCATGTTGAAGAATGGATGAAGCCAGAAGCTGTAAAAACGCCAATTCAATACCAGATGGGGAAAAGCTTTATTGTTCGAGAGCCATATGGAGTGACATTAATCATTGGTCCATTTAATTATCCATTCCAGCTTGTAATGGAGCCATTAATCGGTGCAATTGTAGGTGGTAATACAGCTATTGTAAAACCATCAGAAACGTCTGTGCATACAGCAGTGATTGTAAAAAAAATAATTGAAGAAACGTTTAATCCTTCCTATGTGCGAGTTGTCGAGGGGGAAAAGGAAGAAGTGACGGCACTTATTCATGCATCCTTTGACTATATATTTTTTACAGGGAGTGTGGCAGTCGGAAAAGTTGTTGCAAAGGCAGCAGCGGAACGATTAACACCAATTGCCCTCGAACTTGGCGGGAAAAGTCCCGCAATTGTTGATCAAACAGCTAATTTAGAAGTAGCAGCGAAAAGAATTGCTTGGGGTAAATTTACAAATACTGGACAAACTTGTGTGGCACCAGATTATGTCCTTGTCCAGAAAAATGTCTATGACCGATTTATGAAAATATTGAAAGAAACTATTCGTTCCTTCTATGGTAAAAATGCAATAAAAAGCCCTGACTACGGCCGTATCGTCAATCTAAGACAATTTGATCGTTTACAGCAAATTATTGCAGCAGAACGTGATGCCATTACATTTGGTGGTAGAACAGATCGTGACGATTTATATATTGAGCCTACGATTATTGAGTATGTGAAATGGTCAAGTCCTTCGATGCAGGATGAACTATTTGGTCCGATTTTACCTGTGATGATGTATGATGATTTACCGCTTGCCATTCACCAAATTCGTCAGTTACCAAAGCCATTAGCGGCGTATTTTTTCTCAGAGCATGAAAAAGCTACTCAGTACTTTTTAGAGGAATTACCATTTGGTGGCGGATGTATTAATGATACGATTACCCATGTTGGAAATTTACATTTACCATTTGGCGGTGTTGGACCATCAGGGGCAAAAGCATACCACGGGAAGGCAAGTTTTGAAAACTTTACCCACCCAAAATCTATATTAAAAAAATCCTCGAAGTTAGAGACAAATGTTCTCTTTCCTCCGTATAAACAAAAAGTTAAGCTTGTACGAACTATTATGAAATAGTAAACAGAGGTGTCGGATCACTAAAGATCTTAGACACCTCACTCTTTTTAAACAAGCTCTCCAAGTTGTCGATAAATGCCGATTTTTGATAAGTCAGGTGAATTTTGGGTTTTCGACATAAAAGTTGGAGATGACATTTGTTAAAACGGATGCCATGTATATAAGTTGATTGAGGAACAGCGTCACAGATGAGAAATGAGACCCAAGAGCGCAAGCGAAGTGGCTCATCGGACGCTAACAGTTGGAACGAAAATCGACCCCATGTTATGGTGATGAGTCAAATTTCATTGAAATATTAAAGATATATTAAAATGATAGCGTTTTCATCGAAAAAACGTCTTAAGAGGCATTTTCTTTATGTGCGAATAAGTAGTAAAATAAATTCAATAGAATGTGGGGGTATTCATATTATCATTTTTTGTCGAAAAAACAACAAATGATGAAATGAGTGTAGAGATCGATTGGAGGACTATGAAATGTATGCAGAGGAATTGTTAAGTGCATTACCTTTGAAAAAAATAATTGGAGTACTACCTGACCAAGTAAGTGATATTGTAGTTGATTCGCGAAGTGTGCAACCGAATAGTATGTTTGTTTGTATAAAAGGTTACACAGTAGATGGTCATGACTATGCACAGAAAGCTGTTGATGCTGGCGCGACAATTGTTGTGGCTGAACGTGAATTACCATTAGGTGAATCTATTGCACAGGTCGTTGTGAAAGATACGGATCGAGCAGTTGGCTTGCTAGCTGCAAAATTTTTTGATTATCCATCAAAGGATATGGCAATGATTGGCGTAACAGGAACAAATGGAAAAACATCAGTAACAGGTATTATTCAAAATATAATGCATGGTATGGGCGAGAAATCTGCACTATCAGGAACAATCGGCTTTAATTTAAATGGTATTTTATATGAATCTGCAAATACTACGAGCGATGCATTATCGACGCAACAAATGATTTTCCGTGCAAAAATGGAAGGCTGCCGATTAATGACTATGGAGGTATCTTCACACGGTTTAGCACTTGGACGCCTGGCTGGTGTAGAATATGATGTGGCTATTTTTACAAATCTTACACATGATCATCTTGATTTCCATGGTACGATGGAGGAATATGGCCATGCGAAGGGCTTATTATTCTCTCAACTTGGACAAGATTTAGAAAAGAATAAATTTGTCGTGTTAAATGCTGATGATGCTTGGTCAGAGCGCTATGCAGCGATGACACCATTTCCAGTATGGACATATGGTTTAAATAATGAAGCAGCTGATTTCCGTGCTATTAACTGTGAGTATCATGATTACATGACTTCTTTTGACGTCGAAATGCAAGAGGGAATATATCATGTGACAATGAATTTACTTGGGGAATTCAATATTTACAATGTACTGGCTGCTATGGTCGCTTTTTATGGCCGCGGTTATTCAATGGAAACAATCATTGAGCAAATTGAGCAACTACCACCAGTAAAGGGACGCATGGAAAAGGTTTGCTCAGATTTACCGGTGCAAATTTTTGTTGATTATGCACATACACCTGACGCAATTGAAAAGGCAATTTCTTCAGCTCAACCATATAAAAAAGGCAAGCTTATTTTCCTAGTTGGCACAGGTGGCAATCGCGATAAATCGAAACGTCCAGCAATGGCTGAAAAGGCTTCAGCTGCTGATTACGTTATTTTAACGACAGATGATCCACGCTATGAAGATTACGGTAGTATAACAGGTGATCTTGCCAAAGGGATGCTACATGAAAATTATGCATGTATAGGAGATCGTGCCGAGGCAGTACGTCATGCGATTGAAGTTGCTGAACCAGGGGATATAATTATTTTTGCTGGTAAAGGGCATGAAGATTATCAAATTATTGAGAATACAAAATATCCTCATAGTGATGCAGAAATTGCAATAGAAGCTGGCCATTTAAAATTTGTATAGTCTATAATCTCCAATTAGGATGTTAGAGCGTACTTGATAGTGTAAACGCCATGCAATGATGTGATAAGTTCACGATATTTAGAGAACCTTTTAGTTAGTACTAAGGGGTTTTCTTTTTGGGTTCCAATTGGAGGTAAATGCCCTGACACTCCTGCCTAAAAAATGGGCTAGCCAAGACCCCGTTCTCAAACCGAGGAGGCCTGACAGTCAGTCGGTGGAAAGGGAGAAGAGACCGGAATGTTTTGGATAAGCTACACATTGTGCTTCACCCAAAATATTCAATCTAGAACCTCTTTTTTGGGGAATTCATGTAAAAAGGTTGTAAGAAAGGTGAGTCTTCTTTTATTATTAGTAAGTATGAAAAAAGGAGAATGACGAGATGAGTTCAAATTTAGAAAAAGATATATTATCGCGTCGAACTTTTGCCATTATCAGTCACCCTGATGCTGGGAAAACGACGATTACAGAAAAGCTTTTACTATTTGGTGGTGCGATTCGTGATGCCGGTACGGTAAAAGGGAAAAAAACAGGTAAGTTTGCAACATCTGACTGGATGGAGATTGAAAAGCAACGTGGGATTTCGGTAACTTCTTCAGTTATGCAATTTGATTATAATGGCTCACGTGTCAATATTTTAGATACACCAGGTCACCAAGATTTCTCGGAGGATACGTATCGTACATTAATGGCAGTGGATAGTGCTGTCATGGTTGTAGATGCTGCAAAAGGTATTGAAGCACAAACTTTAAAACTGTTCAAAGTTTGTAAAATGCGTGGTATTCCGATTTTTACGTTTATCAATAAACTAGACCGTCAAGGGAAGGAGCCACTTGAACTGATTGAAGAGCTTGAGGAGGTACTTGGCATTAATGCTTACCCAATGAACTGGCCAATCGGTATGGGTAAAGAGTTTCTAGGTATTTACGATCGATATAATAAGCGTATTGAGCAATTCCGTTCTGATGAAAAAGAGCGCTTCTTGCCAATTGATGATAATGGAGAACTGGCAATCGAGCATCCGATGAAGGTGACTTCTTATTATTCACAAGCAATGGACGACATAATGTTGCTCAACGAAGCGGGTAATGAGTATTCTGAAGAAAAAATTCGTCGTGGTGCATTAACACCTGTTTTCTTTGGTTCTGCTTTAACAAACTTTGGTGTGCAAACATTCCTTGAAACATATTTACAATTTGCACCGACACCACAGCCTCGAATTACTGAGGATGAACAATTTATTGATCCAGTTGAGCATGAGGCGTTTTCAGGCTTCATTTTCAAAATTCAGGCAAACATGAATCCTGCACACCGTGACCGTATTGCCTTTGTGCGTATCGTATCGGGTAAATTTGAGCGTGGCATGAACATGACTTTATCTCGTACAGGTAAATCATTCAAAGTGACACAATCAACACAATTCTTAGCTGATGATCGTGAAACAGTAGATGAAGCTGTTGCAGGCGATATTATCGGTTTATACGACACAGGCACTTATCAAATTGGTGACACAGTCGTAGGTGGTAAAAAGACATTCCAATTTGAAAAATTGCCACAGTTCACACCGGAGCTATTTGTCCGTGTAACTGCGAAAAATGTCATGAAATCTAAGCAATTCCATAAAGGGATTTTACAATTAGTACAAGAAGGCGCCATTCAATATTATAAAACGTTGCATACAGAAGAAGTTATTCTGGGAGCAGTTGGTCAATTACAATTTGAGGTTTTTGAGCATCGTATGAAAAACGAATATAATGTTGAAGTGAAGATGGAGCCAATTGGTTCGAAAATTGCAAGATGGATTGAAAATGAAGAAGAGGTTAAAGAATCGATGTCTTCAGGTCGTTCAATGCTTGTAAAAGACCGTTTTGATAATTTTGTTTTCCTATTTGAAAATGAATTTGCCATGCGTTGGTTTGCTGATAAAAAGAAAAACATTGAACTGTATAGTCTCTTATAATAAAAAACACGAATCGACATGTTGCGATTCGTGTTTTTTTACAAGGAAATTTGGAGCTATATGTAGAATATATACAGTATTAGGAAATATAAGCCTGATGAACAGCTTCTAAGGAGCTCATCTCCTAAAAGGATGAAAATAACATTTGTTAAAACGTATGCCATAAATATGTTGATTGGAGTGGAGACTAGGCGACTCCTTGGGGATCATCGGACGCCCCCCAGGAAAGCGCCCAGCCGGAACGGAAATCATCCACACGTTATGGTGATGCCCAAATTTATAAAATATTCTCCTTTTCGGCTATCATAGAAAGGAAGAGATAGAAAAGGAGTCTGTACAAAATGAATATTAGTAATTTTTCTATTAAAAGGCCTGTTTTTACAATCGTTACGATGCTATTAGTCATTATTTTAGGTGGCGTATCTTTATTAAAAATACCTATTACGCTCATACCAGAGTTACGTCCACCAATAGGCGTTGTTGTTACTTCTTATCCTGGTGCAAGTCCAACAGAGATTAATGAGAAAATAACGAAGCCTTTAGAAACAACGCTTGCCACCTTACCAGGGATTAAAAAACTACAGTCTACCTCCCAAGAAGGATCCAATTTAATTATTCTCGAGTTTAATTGGGCAACCAATATTGAAGATGTTCAGCTCGATATTTTACAACGTATCGATATGACCCCTTTACCGAATGATGCTGAGAAGCCTAGCTTTTTAAAATTTGATCCATCACAATTTCCTATCATACAGCTTTCGCTACGTGCGGAGAATGATAATGTAGATGTGCGATTATTGGCGGAAGCCTTGGAAAAAGAGCTTCGTCGAACAGCAGGTGTCGCAAGTGTAAATGTTTCCGGTAAGCTGGTAGAAGAAGTTCAACTAACTTTAGATGAATCGAAGTTAATTGAAAAAGGATTAACCCAAGCAGATGTTATTCAAATTATTCAATCGAACAATGTATCTCTTCCAGGTGAACCAGTGTTAACAGCCGATGGGAAGATGTTAACTACTCGTATTCTTAGCACATTAAATTCGCCAGAAAGCATTGCTGATTTAATCATTTCGGTAAATCCAATAGATGGTAAAGCATTAACAGTTGGAGAAGTAGCGACTGTTGAGCGCGCGGAGCAAAAATCTATAACTACAACACGAGCAAATGAGCATCCTGCAGTTTTAATGTCTGTATTACAGGAATCAGGCGCTAATACGGCAGAGGTCTCAAAAGCTTTTAAAGAAGCTTTAAATGATTTATTAACGAAGAAGGAATATCAAGGAATCGTTGCGGATGTGCTAGTGGATCAAGGAAACTATGTAGATTTAGCGATTAACAATATCGGATCTTCTTTACTTTTAGGTGGATTATTTGCAATGTTCGTACTTTTTGTCTTTCTACGAAGTGTGAAAAGCCCTATTATTATTGGAATTGCAATTCCTTATTCGGTTATTGTTACATTTGTTTTAATGTTTTTTGCAAATTTCTCGCTCAATATTATGACATTGGGAGCGTTAGCACTTGGCATCGGTATGCTTGTTGATAATGCTATCGTTGTTATTGAAAATATTGAACGACATTTAGGACTCGGCAAGGACCCGATAGTAGCGGCTAAGGAAGGGACAAAGGAAGTGGCGCTTGCAATTTCTGCTTCCACTCTCACAACAATTGCGGTATTCATTCCTGTGATGTTTATTGAAGGATTAATAGGACAAATTTTCACAGAATTTGCATTAACTATTTCTTTTAGCTTAATTGCTTCTTTAGTCGTTGCGCTAACAGTTGTCCCAATGCTTGCAAGTCGTCTGTTAAAAATGAAATCTACAAATATTTATGAAAAACGTAACGAATCATCTTTTTACAAGAGCTACAAATCATCAATTATTTGGGTACTGCGTCACCGCATGCTTGTATTGATCTCAACAGTTGTCTGTTTTGGACTTGCGTTATTTGGGCTTATGAAAATTGGCACAGAGTTTTTACCGCCAACCGATGAAGGATTTGCATCCATTAGTGTGAATCTTGAAAAAGGGGTAGCAGTATCAGAAACAGAAAAAGTTGTTGCGAAAATTGAAGAACGCTTAAAACAGGAGAAAGATGTTGACGTATATGTTAGCTTAATCGGTGGTACACAGCAGTCACAAGCACGAGGACAAACAAGTGCAAACCAAGCAGAGCTATATGTAAAACTTGTCCCTTTAGCAGATAGGAACCGTTCGATTTTCGAATTTGTGGAAGAGGTTGAGCGAGATTTGCATGCCGAACTTGGTGAGCAAGTTGAAATCACCTTCAATGTCTCAACGTCAACAGGTTCTTCACCAAATACATTAACGTTTAGGTTAACAGACTCTGATGAACAAAGACTTCATAGCTCTGTTGATAAAGTGCAGCAGGAGCTATCAAAAGTAAATGCCGTCACAAAGGTATCTACGGATTTAGATATCACTGTAAAAGAAATACAAGTCGAAGTAGACCGAGAAAAGGCAAAAGACTACGGATTTGTACCTGCACAAATTGCTCAAACGGTCAATCAAATGACAAAGGGACAGCTAACTACTCAAATAATTGCAGAGGATGGTGCCGTATTGCCTGTCTATACAGGCTTTGGACAAGTATTTAATGATAGTATCGAGTCATTAAAATCGATGCAACTTCGTTCACCTGCTGGTTTATTTGTAAAATTAGAGGACATTGCCACTGTTTCTATAAAGGAAGGACCAGTATCGATTAGACGTTCTGATCAGGCGGCTGCTGTTGCATTTTTTGTCGAGTATGAAACGAAGGAATCATTAGGAGGGGTGTCAGCTAAAGTGGACCGAGCATTGAAAAAAGCTGATTTACCATCCGAAACTCAAGTTGTCTTTAGTGGAGATCGAGAGCTTTATGATAGTGCGATCAATGATATGCTTTTAGCGGTTGCACTAGCAATAGTGCTTGTGTATATCGTGATGGCTGCACAGTTTGAATCATTCAAATATCCATTCGTCATCATGTTCACAGTACCATTAATGATTATTGGCGTTGCCATTGCGATGTTTGCTACGAACACGCTAGTTAGTGTGACATCTGTTATAGGAATATTAGTACTCGTTGGGATTGTCGTAAATAACGGAATTGTACTTGTAGATTACATTAATCAGCAAAAAGCCAAAGGAATGTTGACGTATGATGCGATTTTACTTGCTACACAGGATCGACTTCGACCAATTTTAATGACTGCACTAACAACAATTTTAGGATTGTTGCCACTTGCTCTTGGCATTGGCGAGGGAACAGAGATGAATCAACCGATGGGAATTGCAGTAATCGGAGGACTTGTGACATCAACTTTGCTGACATTATATATTGTACCGATTGTTTATAGCTTAATGGATAAAGAAACTAGGAAGATGCGCTAAGTTTAGGGGGGATGAGAGATGGGGGTTCATTTTTTTACAGGTTTTCCTGGGTTTATTTCAAGTCAATTAATACGAGAGCTATTTCGAAAAAATCAATCACAGGAAGTAATCGCTATTGTTTTAGCTGGTGAATTAGTAAAAGCAAATATAGAAAGAGCTAATATATTAACGGAGTTTCCTAACGCTTCTATTCGTATTGTAGAGGGAGATATTACATTACCGAATCTTGGCATAGAAAACCAAGCTATACAGGAAATTGTACCTCAAATTGAGGTGCTCTGGCATTTAGCTGCAATTTATGATTTAGCAGTACCACGCGATATAGCGTGGAAGGTAAATGTGCATGGTACGACTATGGTCAATGATTTTGTTCGAACACTTCCGAACTTAAGACGCTATATGTACTTTAGTACGGCGTATGTGGCAGGTATACGTGAAGGTGTTTTGTGTGAAAACGAACTAATTCGCCCGCCTGCATTTAAAAACTATTATGAGGAAACAAAATTTGAAGCTGAACATCGAGTAGAGGATTTAAAATCAGAGATACCACTGACAATTATTCGACCAGGCATAGTGCGTGGTCATTCTGAATCAGGGGAGACAATTAAATTCGATGGGCCTTATTTCTTTTTAAATATGGTGGATAAATTAAAATGTCTTCCTTTTATTCCGTATATCGGTCAATCGAAATCAATAATAAATGTGGTACCCGTGGATTATATTATAAACGCCTCGACTTATCTAGTTGATGAAAAATGTGCTGAAGGGAAAACGTTGCATCTAACGGACCCAAATCCGCATCCTGTGCAGGAAGTGTACCGTACGATGGTAAAATTATTAACTAGCCATTATCCTAAGGGACGATTACCGTTAACACTGGCTAGAATATCTTTACAAGTGCCACTTATCCGAAAAAGTCTAGGTGTTGAGCAAGAATCTTTAGACTACTTAACTTGGAATGCTAAGTTCGATACATCAGAAGCAGTTGCTATTTTGAAAAAGGGTGGTATTACATGCCCCGATTTTATACAGACTATGCCTAGAATGATTGATTTTTATTTAGCACATAAAGAAGATAAAAGCTATCAAATTCAGATAAGGTAAATAGTACACTGATTGAGAGTTGGAGCAATCGTGCGTTTATGGCCCATCTAGCAAACAAACAAGTTGTCACTATTCAATTAGCGGTAGACATCAGACAGAAGTTATTGAGGGTTAATAGTAGGGGTAGATAATTTTGCCACTCATATATGATAGTGCTATAATAAGTTTTCAGAAGAAAAACCTTCGACGTTTTGTCAAAGGGGAGTAGCTAACAGATACGAGCGATGTATCTGGATTCACATTCGTCATGACATGGTTTTTACCATCGGGTGTGATAGGCGAATAACTCTATGCTAGCGGTATTTAACTTCTTTCAGCAAACATCTGTAGCTGACGCTTCGCTTTCGCTACAAAAAACATCTGTAGCTGACGCTTCGCTTTCGCTACAAAAAACATCTGTAGCTGACGCTTCGCTTTCGCTACAAAAAACATCTGCTGAAAGAAGTTAGCCTCCAGACGCAATTAGCCGAGGCATAATTGATCTACTAGTAATAGAACGGTACTGATATAAAAGTCAGGTATTTATTTGCTTAGCGAGACCTTTGCCTTTTAATAGGGGCAGGGTCTTTTTCTTTTGTACTCGTATAGTAATGACTATTTTGGGTATACAGAGCTTTAGAGGAGGCACTTGAATGGAATCAATTTTATTACAATATGGTTGGGTACTTATTGTACTTATAGTATTAGAAGGGTTATTAGCAGCAGATAATGCGGTTGTGATGGCTGTGATGGTGAGGCATTTACCACAAGAGCAACAAAAAAAGGCATTATTTTATGGATTATTTGGCGCGTTAATTTTCCGATTCTCGGCACTCTTTGTCATTACAATATTAGTGAATTATTGGCAAATTCAAGCATTGGGAGCAGCTTATTTATTATTCATGTCTGCCAAAAATATATATGATTTGCGTCATAAAGAGGATTCGGAAGAAGTGGCGAACGATAAAGCTAAGAAAAAGGGCACTGGTTTTTGGATGACAGTGCTTAAGGTGGAGGCCGCGGATATTGCATTTGCTATCGATTCTATGCTTGCTGCAGTTGCCATTGCTGTAACTTTACCGAAGTTAGGGGACTTTGATATTGGTGGCATTAATGGTGGGCAATTTAGTGTCATGTTACTTGGAGGGTTTATCGGAGTCATTATGATGCGATTTGCGGCACAATGGTTTGTAAAAATATTAAATGACTACCCCTCACTTGAAACCGCTGCGTTTTTAATTGTAGGTTGGGTAGGAGTGAAGCTTGTTGTGTTAACTTTGTCACATGAGAAAGTGGGCATTTTACCTGTAGAGTTTCCACATTCTACTGCATGGGAGTTAACTTTCTGGGTTGTGTTAGTGGCTATCGCACTAGTAGGGTATCTAGTAGGTGTTCGTCATAAAAATCAAGAAGCTCAATAAGCATTAACTAATTTCAGTAAACATGCGCTGAAATTAGTTAATGCCTCCGGCGGATGTCACGGAATCGGAAAGGAGTTCTTAAAGGATGTTAGCCTAAAATCATCGCATCCATGCGATAACGGCTAACTGACCTGCATCCTGTTGTTGCTGCCGCTTCGCTTTCGCACAGACAAAACCCTGTTGCTGCCGCTACGTTAGCACTGCGCTTTCGCACAGACAAAACCCTGTTGCTGCCGCTTTGCTTTCGCACAGACAAAACCCTGTTGCTGCCGCTTTGCTTTCGCACAGACAAAACCCTGTTGCTGCCGCTTCGCTTTCGCACAAAAAACATCTGCAGGCCTAAGCACAAAGTCGAATCCGGACGTAATTATGCCGAGGCATCATTGATGAGGAATAGTCGTATCTATTCCTCTTTCTTTTTTTATATATTTTTTCTATACTAATATCTATCGAGTTTGGCATCATGTGAGGAAGGAGTTGTTAAAGTGCCCTGGAAAAAATCATCAAATAGACTTGTAACCCCTTTTCAGGTACTTGTTTCTTATTATTTTATAGCTATAGCGATTTCCTTCCTGTTACTACGGCTACCTGGCGTTCACCAAGAAGGTGTGAAAGTTTCATTATTAGATAGCTTGTTTACTGCAGTTAGTGCAGTTAGTGTAACAGGTTTAACAACATTTAATATATCTGAGAGCTATACAACATTTGGGCTCGTGATGGTCCTTGTCATTTTACAGCTTGGGGCAATTGGTATAATGTCACTAGGTACCTTTGTTTGGTTACTTGTTGGGAAAAAAATTGGTATGCGTGAGCGTCAATTGATTATGATTGACCATAACCAATACAATTTGTCAGGGGTTGTTCAATTAATTCGAGAAATATTGAAAATCTTAATTGGCATTGAAGTGATGGGGGCATTTATTTTAACGTTGCACTTTACCAATTACTTCGATACTTTGGAAGAAGCCTTGATTCATGGTGTCTTTGCCTCCGTTTCAGCTACTACAAATGGGGGCTTTGATATTACTGGTATGAGTTTACTACCGTTTCATAACGATTACTTTGTTCAAGCGATAACAATGGTGCTAATTGTGCTTGGCGCGATAGGCTTCCCAGTTTTAATTGAAGTGAAAACCTTTTTACTTAATCGCCATGCAAATTTCCGCTTTAGTTTATTTACTAAAATAACAACTTCCACATATGCAATTTTATTTGCAGTAGGGGCTGTCGTTATTTTACTGCTTGAATCATTCCATTCCTTTAAGGGAATGCCTTGGCATGAGGCTCTGTTTTCTGCAATGTTCCATTCTGTTTCAACACGATCAGCTGGACTTACGACGTATGATGTAACAACCTTTAGTGAAGCAACAGATATTTTTATGAGTTTTTTAATGTTTATTGGCGCCTCACCGAGTTCAGTTGGTGGTGGGATACGTACAACAACGTTTGCAATGGCCATTCTATTCCTAATTACCTTCTCACGAGGAAGAGAGGATATTCAAGTATTCGGACGTGAAATACATTTAATTGATGTATTCCGCTCGTTTGTTGTTATCTTATTGGCATTCTTTATGGTATTAGTAGCGACAATTATTTTACTCATTACTGAGCCACATGCGTCACTGATTCAAATTATTTTTGAAATTACATCAGCGTTCGGAACGTGTGGGATGTCTTTAGGGATCACCTCTGACTTATCGGTAATTGGTAAAATTATCGTTATGATTTTAATGTTTATTGGTCGTGTCGGATTAATTTCCTTCCTTTACACTCTAGGTGGTGGCGGTAGAGGTAAAAAATCTAATTATCACTATCCAAAGGAACGTGTAATTATTGGGTAAAGCACTAAACCATTGATATAAAGGCTTTTATGGAAGTCTATTCTTGAATTGCCCCTTTTTGTTCTCTTAAAGGTTACCTTTTGAGATAATCTTCAAATTTATAGATGTAATGTGCAAGTAGGTGTTAGCTGTGACACAAAGTGGTGTGATGACTACGGACTGGCACTAGGATTGTATATCACAATTCAACAACGTTGTTCAGTGTTTGTTGAGAATGGTTTAGTCATGTATGCTAGGTAAACCAACCAAAAAAGACCAGGTACTCGATTTATTTGACCTGGTCGGTTTACTTATTAAATCTTGCTGAAGATACAGTTATGGTGTCTGATACGTGTAAGGAAATTCGTGCAAAAAAAGATATAGGAAAAATGAAGAGCGGCTGCATAAGAGGAAATCTTTTGCAGCGTTTTTTTTGTGTTATCGTTTATTTTTGGTGGATCACTTGAACTATCGAGCATGATTGGGCCTCTCATTGGCAATCTATTCTTGACGATTAAGTAGCTCATAACTTATCTTGAACAGCTTCTTTTACTTCACCAAAGTTCGATTTTTTTTGATATACTTACTATTACAATTTGTCATTTACAAAGAAAATAATGTATAAAATCAGCATATAAGTGACTTCGTCATATAATTGTCAAAAAATTTAAAATTGTTTTTCCTGAATATAATGACTGTTGAGTGGGTAATATTTACAATGCAAAGGCATTAGTGACCTGAGAATTTCGTACTAAACTTTTTTAGGATAATTGTAATACCTCTACTAACATCTGATGACCATAAGAAAGCTATCGGTTTTACTTAAAATAGGTACATTTGAAATGTAATTATTTGGATTCATTTTAGATTACTGATAAATTTAAGAGTTCTTTATGAATGTAAAAAAACGCTAATCCAATATTTATTAATGGACTAGCGTTTCTTATTATACAGAGTGGATTGTTGCAAAGTATGGTGCTTGACCGAGACGGAAGTAAGTTAAAAGATAGGCATTTTTTTGTACAATTTTGCCATTTGAGAAATTTTGGTAATCTATGTGATGCGGAATAATGAGCGTATGTTTAAACAACTCTTTTTCAGATAGATTGAAGCTTGCGAATTCCTCACCTGCAATTGTAGGGTTTTCACGTAAAGCATTATAAAGTGTTTTTTGTTGCTCCTCTGTAGGGCGCTCCTTCCACCATAATTTACGTGGCTGGAACTGCTGAGCCTTTAAATAATCCAGCTGCATTAAGCTTTGAATAACATTTAAATTAGCACCCTCTACAGTTTCTAAAAACATTAATAAACGACGGAATAAATCCTCAAGCTGATGACCGATACGTGACCAACCCTTTGTTTCCCAATACGTACCGAAATTTTGGAAGAAATCAAATGGCGTTTCAAACACTTCAGTTACTAAGTATTCAATCGTATGATCCATACGGTGATCATTCCAGTATTTCTCAAGTACATCCTCTGCATGTTTAATGCGTACAATATCATCAAATGTTAAGACATTGTTTGAGAAAATTTCGTAAGGAGCTAAGTCCACATAAGTATAGCCGAATTTTTCAGCCTCTAGACGAAGGCCTGTACCGCGCAGAAGTTTAAGGAAGCCAAGCTGTAATTCTTCTGGTCGCATGGCGAAAACATCATTAAAGGTTTGGCGGAAGCTTGCATAATCTTCCTCTGGTAAACCAGCGATTAAATCTAAATGCTGATCAATCTTTCCACCTTCTTTGACCATCGTCACTGTACGCGTTAGTTTTTCAAAGTTTTGGCGGCGTTTCACAAGAGTATTTGTTAAATCATTCGTCGACTGAACACCGATTTCAAAACGAAAAAGACCTTGTGGTGCGTTATCATTTAAAAACTGGATAACCTCAGGACGCATAATATCTGCGGTAATTTCAAATTGGAATACAACCCCTGGCTTATGTTCATCGATTAAAAATTGGAACATTTCCATAGCATAGCTGCGGCTTATATTAAATGTACGGTCAACAAATTTAATAATACGTGCACCATTGTCCATCAAGAATCGAATATCTTCTTTTATTTTTTCTCGGTTAAAATATCGAACACCTACTTCAATAGAAGATAAACAAAATTGACAGCTAAATGGACAGCCTCGACTTGTTTCGATATATTGAATTCGTTTGCTTAGATGTGGGAGATCCTCATCAAAGCGAAATGGACTTGGCAATTCACGTAAATCTACTTTTGGTGGTTGTGCGTGAATTCGCACTTTACCATCCTCTAAGTAGCAAATCCCTGGAACATCCTCTAATGCAATTTCTCCATGCAAATAGCGGAGCAATTGTTTAAAGGAAGTTTCTCCTTCGCCCATAATAATGAAATCAACCTCTTCAATTCTCCGTAACCAATGATGGGTATCGTAAGAAACTTCAGGTCCCCCGAGCAAAATTTTAACATTTGGACAGACAGTTTTTAACATCTTGATAACGTGAATCGTTTCTTCAATATTCCAAATATAGCAACTAAATCCTACAATATCAGGTTTTTTTTGAAACAAATCTGATACAATATTAAAAGCGGGATCTTTAATTGTATATTCTGCAATGACTGGATTAAACTCCGGTAGAGCAGCACCTTTTAAATAACGCAATGCTAAATTTGTGTGAATATACTTTGCGTTTAAAGTAGTTAAAATAGTATTCATTTAATAATCTTCCTTTCAATTTCTAATTGTAACAGTCAAGTAGCTGTCATACAATATAATCCTTTTTACCTATTTATTTTGTGAACAGTTCGTGAAATAATTTTAAATACTTAAATTTACTAAATTTTGTAATAATAGAATCGTACAGTCATAAAGTATAGTAAGGCTCAAAATTCGATTAAGAGGTTTTTTACTCTTTTGAAAGGTTAGGTGAGAAAGTTGAAGCAAAATGATATTAATCAATGTTTTGGAAATCTTATGAAAAGTACTTCGTCACCAACACTTATTCTTAATAAAGCAGGGAAAATTTTGAACGTGAATGAGGCTGCTATTAAACTTTTTAACCTTAATTTAACGTATATTGGCTACTTAGCTATGGACGAGCCATCAAATTTAAACTGGGCGAAGTTCGTCAAACAATTACAAAGTGATTTGAGATCAGAGGAAATCTTCAATATTAGAACAACTGGTAATGAGTTTGAAATGATGTCCTTCAAATGTTTTTATGATCCAAACACTGAAGAAATTGTTGCGCAAATTTCAACGTTAAATAATGACATAGCTCATGAATTATATGTTAGCCAAGAGCAGGAGAGATCACAATCTTTCAATGCTTATGATAACTTACCTTACGCTGTTATTGTAAGTGACGCTAGCGGGATAATTCTTGGGCTAAATAAGTATGCTGAAATGTATTTGAAAATTGAAAAATCACAGCTTCTTCATAAAGCACATCAACACATATTTGATACATTTTCGTTGAAGAAAGGTCAAATTACAACATACCTTTCTAAACTGATGGGTGAAAAGCATGCAAGTATTCATGTAGTTGATGAAACTCAAGTTAGCAGAACTTGTTATTATGAAATTTCGAGTGTCTTTGATGAATATAACAATATTATTGTCACAGTCATTAATGATGAAACAGAAAAGAAACAACTTCAACATAAAGTTGAGCATCAACAAGCTTTAAATGTTGTTGGTCAAATGGCATGCAGTATTGCCCATGAAATTCGTAATCCATTAACTTCTTTAAAGGGCTTTACTGAGTTATTAAAGCTAAATGCTGATGAGGAATCAAGCATGTATTTATCGGTCATTGATAGTGAACTCCAACGGATGGAACAAATTTTATCCGAGCTTTTAGTATTGTCCAAGCCAACAAGCATGAAGGTAGAATTATTAGAGCTAGACAACATTGTGAAGCAAGTGATTGAGTTTATGTTACCAGATGCACTTATGAAAAATATTATGATTCAATATATTTCTGCTTCTACGCAAGTATATATTGGTGGCAATGAGAATCGTTTAAAGCAAGTATTCATGAATCTTATTAAAAATGCGATGGAATCCATGAAAAGTGGTGGAACCATCACAGTAGAAATAAATGTTATTGATTGTGCGAGTGTAGAACTAATGATTAAAGACGAAGGTGTCGGCATGGACAGCGCTACCCTTCAAAACTTATTCCAACCTTTTTACACGACGAAATCAACAGGGACAGGACTAGGCCTTGCTTTCGTGAAAAAGGTGATTGAAGAGCATGAAGGTGTAATAGGTGTGAATAGTGAATTACAGAAGGGGACATGCTTCCACTTACAATTCCCAATTTACACATTTAATCAGATGGATACAATGGATGTATCCGCGAAGGATTCTGCTTATTTAGTAACATAAAGAGAGTACTAATGGTTGCATAAACCACCGCGAAAGGCACAAAATCAAATATTGCTTTTGACAACGCTTTTCTAATATCGCTATAATGGCATGTATAAAGAGCGAATTGAGAGGAAAAGGATATGACGTCAGAAGATATAAAACAATCTTTAAAATTATACATTGTATTATCACGTGCGCATAAAGCAATTAATGAAACGACCCATCAATTTTTTCAAGAGAATGGATTAAACCCAACTGAGTTTGCTGTATTAGAGCTTCTTTATCATAAAGGAAGACAACCATTACAGCAAATTGGCAATAAAATTTTGCTAGCTAGTGGGTCTATTACGTATGTCATTGACAAGCTTGAAAAAAGAGGATATTTATTGCGTGTCTCTTGTCCATCAGATCGCCGTGTTACCTATGCAGATATTACTGATAAAGGTGAAGCATTTATGGGAGAACTATTTCCAAAACATGAGCAGCATTTACATGAATTGATGAGTGTGCTTTCCGTTGAAGAAAAAGATCAAGCTATCACTTTATTAAAAAAATTAGGCCTGTCTATTAAGGATTTGTCTTATTAAAAAGAGTTGTCTCAATCCATTTGAGGCAACTTTTTTTATTTTGAACAGTAGCCGCGCTTTTGTTGATTAAAAAGGCTCTACATCAAATGTTGAGCTGAGACACAATGCTTACGCACAAAAAATACTTGTTGCTGCCGCTTCGCTTACGCACAAAAAACACTTGTGGCCTCATGTGGCTCATCGGACACCCCCAGGAAAGCGCCCAATTGGAACGGAAATCAATCTCGTTATGGTGATGAGCCTCATTTAAAATAATAAAAAGACTGTAGAGCAAACAAGTCTTTCTAACAAGTTTGTCTACAGTCTTTTTTGAATCATTATTTTTTAGAAATAGTTGCTGCCATTTTAAGCATAGCATCTGTTAAATCTAGTTCGTCGTTATCGTGAATTATTAGTTTTGAAATTAAACCATCTTTTTCAAAAACAATGCCGATTACTTTTTCTTTTTCTGTATCAAAATTCACAACATAACCCTCAATGTTTTTAACATCTTTAAATGCAGCTAGTTCCTCAGAAGTTAAAGCTACTGTTTCACCAACAGCATTCATATAATCTTGCATAGATGTTTTTGTATCATCATAGCTTG
This sequence comes from Lysinibacillus agricola, assembly GCF_016638705.1. Taxonomy (GTDB): domain Bacteria; phylum Bacillota; class Bacilli; order Bacillales_A; family Planococcaceae; genus Lysinibacillus; species Lysinibacillus agricola. The sequence goes on from NZ_CP067341.1 coordinate 1,037,608, forward strand.
ATTGTGATGCATCAATTGTTTCGATACGCATAAATACTTCAGAATTTTCATTAGAAACTAACATGTCTTTACCTGGTTCTTCTTGAGTAAGTGTAAATCCAGGTAGCTGTTGCATTTTATAGCCTTGTTCAGCACTTTTAGATTCTGTTGCTTTTCCAGTCTTGTCTTCACCTTTTTGTACATAGTTAACTTCTTGTTCAGGCTTAGCTGAAGTGTCCGTATTGTCTTTATTTGTTTCATTTGATGTAGGCGTTTCTTGCGGTTCATCTACAGCTGTATCCTCAGATGATGGCTGTTGTTGTTCAGTCGTTGTATTTGCTGGCTCCTTTTTTTGAGCATCAGAATCCTCTGTTTTATCAGAAGTGTTACATCCTACGACTAAAACTGCTGTTAATAATAATGCAGGTATAGAAAATAATCTTTTTTGCATGAAAAGCCCTCCTTTTCTTTATTAAACGTTGGTAAAGATAAAATGTTTCCAAATTTTAATGTTATCATGTTAAAGGTAACACTAAAAATAATAATAGTACAAAAACTACATGGGTTACAATAACAAGTGGCATACTTTTACGCCATTCATATAAAAAGCCCCAAATAAGGCTTGTTACAAGTGCAGCAATCATACCCAGCATAAAGCCACTAATAGCAATGGAGATGGCGCATAACATCGCAGTTACAATAACAGCAAAAGCAGGACGCATAAAGCGTTTTAGCTGTTGTTGAATATAGCCGCGCCAAAATAGTTCTTCACCAATGGCTACAATGAATACGAGTAATATATAGTGCCAAATATTTTGTGGTCCATAGTTTGCTAAAAATTTTTGTACTGATTGTACTAAGGAATTATTAATGTGTGGTGCAAGCCAATAGCCAAAGCGTATAATACCATATGTTATTGTACCGTATCCAATACCAAAGAGTAAAAATTGCCAGGTAGGTAACTGATCTTCGATTTTACCAGCCAGAATTGCAATGGCAATACATACAAGTAAAGTAAATGCATACATGTACCAAAATACAGCTTGGTTAGCAAAGGTAAAAGCTAGCATGCCATAAACGAATAATAAAGAAAGGAGAAATATTATTGTTTGTTTCGAATTTGTAAGCATATTTCGACCTCCATGCTTTAATTTTAACAAAAAAAAAGTCCCATATCATCTATAAAGATAAATAGGGACTATTCAGACTATTGAGCTTCATTTGTATATAAAATTTTGTAACGTTTATGGTTGACGACCGTTTTCTCTTCAATTTCAAGGGAATCAAAATTCTCCATGTATGTTAAATCAACGATCACCGAATTTTCATTTACTTTTTCGACTATACCTTGTAAGCCATCTTTAAACTCGATAATATTTCCAACTTCAGCTATTTTCACAGACAGTCAGCTCCTTCATCGACTAATAATATACAGTTTGCATGAAAAAAAGGGAAACGTAAAGCCTTTTTTAAATAATTCATAATTTGTTACACAAAATGATAAAAAGAAAGGAATAGAATTAATGGAAAAATACGAAAATATGATTAAACAATTACAAAATGGGGAAATAAACAGTGTAGAAATAGAAAAGGAACAATTTTATGAGTTTCGAGAAGTACTTGTAAAACATCCTTTATTTAAACATGTTAGAGGTGAGGCCAAACAAAATGGACGAGTGATTTACACTTATCAGGAAATTCCTAGAAGCTAATTTGTCGAACATTGTCGTAAGTTAATGCTGTAAGAAATGAAATATAAATGTATAATAATGGTATGATTATTTGTGTGTGGAGGGTTGTATGAATGGTCAATCTACTCTTGAAACAAATGGAACAAACTCGTGAGATGATGATTCGCTCAGGTGTAGAAAACGGGTTACAAAATGCGAAAACCATTCAACTGAGTCGCAGATTAGATCAGTTAATGAATACTTATTATAGACAGACAGCATTTGAAGACGAAGAAGATCAAGAAGATTGAAAGAATGTTCCAGTATTCAGAGTATAAACTTTTTAAATAGTATGTTTAAAAAGCATTTTCTGGGGAATACTTAATATGAACACAGCAACATTCTCATTTCCCCCTTTAGAGCAGTGATACCCCATCAACTGCTCTTTTTTTCTTATCTTCATTCAGCAAATGTTTTTGTAACGAAAGCAAAGCGACAGCAACAATGTTTATCTGCGCGAAAGCAAAATTGATTTACTCGTATATATGCAGCACATAAGGTTTTTAGTACAAGTCAAAGAAGAGTTTGAATTATCCCACTTATTCAACTACACTGAAAGTTAAAATAAGTGCTAATGTTGGTTATCTGAAAAGTGGTATAGAGAATCAATCGATAGCCTTTATAGCAAAGGAGCATTTTTACATATGGGAAAAGAGCGTATTGCATTTATCGGTACAGGCGTTATGGGAGCTAGCATCATCAAGCATTTATTACAGAATGGTCATGAGGTAACAGTTTATACACGTACAAAGGAGAAAGCAGAGCCGCTTATGGCATTAGGTGCAGCTTGGGCAAGTTCACCAGCAGAAGCATTTAAAAATAAGGAAATAGCCTTTACGATGGTTGGATACCCTGCAGATGTAGAGGAAGTTTATTTTGGAGACAACGGATTATTTCAAACAGCTGAATTCGGCAATATCGTTATTGATATGACTACTTCAGAGCCAACATTGGCAAAGAGAATTTTTGACCATGCTCAAAAGCTTGGAGTAGAATCGCTAGATGCACCTGTTTCTGGCGGAGATATCGGTGCTCAAAATGGTACCTTATCCATTATGGTTGGAGGTAGTCGAGCTACATTCAATAAAGTTTTACCAGTCATGAATCATTTTGGTGGAAATATTGTTTATCAAGGTGAGGCCGGTGCAGGACAGCATGCTAAAATGTGTAATCAGATAGTTATTGCTTCAGGAATGATTGGTGTGTGTGAGTCACTTGCTTACGGTTTAAAGGCTGGACTTGATTTACCAACAGTATTGCAATCCATATCGTCTGGTGCAGCAGGTTCTTGGTCGTTAAGTAATTTAGCACCCCGCATGATCAAAGAAGATTATGCACCAGGTTTTTATATTAAGCATTTTGTGAAGGATATGAAAATTGCTTTAGACGAATCTAAAAAAATGGGGATTACATTACCAGGTCTTGCACTTGCTTATGACATGTATGAAAAGCTAATGGAAGAGGGCTATGGTGAAAACGGAACACAGGCACTTTTAAAAGCTTATCAATAAATTTAAACTTCTTTCAGCGGGTGTCCAAACACCTGTACCTGTCGCTACGCTTTCGGGACAAAAGACATCTGCTGAAAGAAGTTAAAGCCTCTGGCGGATGTCACGGAATCGGAAATGAATTCTTAAAGGATGTTAGCCTAAAATCATCGCATCCATGCGATAACGGCTAACTGACCTGCATCACGCAGGCCTAAGCACTAAGCCGATTCCGGACGCAATTATGCCGAGGCATAATTGATAGGTTTATCAAAAAATGTTAGACTTCTTACAAATTGTGATAATCATAATAGAAAAAACACAAAAAACTGAAGAGTTCTAATTTTAGAAAACCCAAAGTGCCATCTTATGGAACTTCGGGTTTTCTTATGTCTTCATTCAGTAGAAGGCTACGGAAGAATTACTCTTTACCAAAAAGTTTTGAGTCTAAAGAAAAACTAGATGCCCCAGCAAGTGCAAAGTATAAAGCAATTGCGGCTAAAGCTAAATCTAATTCATATCCAGCTAAGCCATCTGCGCCGATAAAGCCAACGCTAAGCTTCGCTGTAAAAATGGCAACAATCATTGTCACTGTCAATAAAGCGCCAAAAAGTCTTGTACCTAAGCCTAAAATAATTGCAACACCACCGACTAGTTCTATAATGGCAACAATATATGCCATAAAGCCTGGAATACCAATGGCGTCAAAATAATCAGCTGTGAAGCCGATACCACCCTGAAACTTTTGAAAGCCATGAGTGGCAAAAATAATGCCGAGTACGACACGTAAAATAGTTGAACCGATATGTTGCATAGTTTAATAACTCCTTTTGTTTTCCAACTTACATTTCGTAACTTAGTTTATTTTTAAAAACAAGTTTTGTCAAGTAACTAAATTTTATTTTTGAAACTTATTTTCGAAAAAATGATATACTGTTATATAAGAACAAAATACTTTTGGAGGAAGGTAAATTGGATCAAAAAAAAATTTGTCCACGATTTGAAAAGGCGCTCAAAATATTAAATCATAGCTGGAACACTCTGCTTATTTATCAGTTATTAGAAGGGCCTCAACGATACTCAACAATTAAAAATCAGTTGGGTATTAGCAGTCGTGTGTTAACGGAGAGATTAAAAGAATTAGAGATTGAGCAAATTGTAAAACGTACAGTTATTCCATCAACACCAGTAGTGATCGAATACGAGCTAACAGAAAAAGGACATGCACTTACACCGGTCCTTAAAGCAATAGAACAATGGTCTTCCATGTGGGTGAATACGGAAGAATAGTGCAATGGATATCCAAGCGAGGGGGCTTGGGTATCTTTTTTTTAGGCTAATAACCATAACGTGGCGCTAATTTCCAAGGAGTCGCCATGCCTCACTCCAATCAACTTATATAAATGGCATACATTTTAACAAATATTATCTCCAACTTTTGGTGATGAGCTTTTTTATGATGGAGGTATAAGAATTACTGCATTGCTAAAACAAAGTTCTAGATAATACTCCTTTAACAATAGTCCTATAACCCTAAATTAATGAGTATTAAGTAAATCTTTAGTAGTCCTTAGAGAGGGAGAAGATTCGTTCATATTAGAGTGTTAGTGAAGTGCGATTGCTTGTATATTGTAAATAGTATTAATTTTCTTTAAATAAAGGGAATTTTTTATTACAGAGGGGAATTTATTTAATAGTATAGAGAATGGGGAGGGGGGTTTTATGAAGCGGAGTTCAGCAGTAGACGTACAACATCGAAGTCAGTTAGCTCTTTATTTATCACTGCCAATTTTATCGTGGGCGTTTTATGATTTTGCGAATACAATATTTTCTTCAAATATTAATACAATATTTTTCCCATTTTATATGGATGAGGTTTTAGGGACGAATGAGGTAATGCAGCAGGTGGCGAGCACGTTTATTTCGTATGCAAATGCCATTGCTAGCTTTTTCCTCGTTATTTTTTCACCACTCTTTGGCGTATGGATTGATAATACTGGCTATAAAAAGAGATTTATCGTGTGGTTTGCATCTATTTCCATCTTCTTTACCTTTATGATGGGTGTTTTTGCGAATCTACAGACGTCAACAAATTATTCAGGTGTGCCACTTAGTTTATTTTTAGTTGTAGCTAGTTTTGTCATTGCGAAATTTTTCTTTAATTCAAGTCTAGTGTTCTATGATTCTATGATGGGAGACTTAGGGACGAAAGAGGAAATGCCCCTTATTTCTGGATATGGGGTAGCGATTGGCTATTTAGGTACAATTTTGGGGTTACTTGTTTATTTGTATGTAGGAAACAGTGATTTCCATCGAGCATTTATTCCAACTGCCATTTTATATTTAATATTTTCTTTGCCATTATTTTTTATTAATAAAGATACACCGATTCCAACGTCTCAACGAAAGCCTATTAAATTTTTAGATGGTTATAAGGAAATTGTTCAAACATTTAAGGACATGAAGCAATATAAAGCTATTTTCACCTTTATGATTGCTTACTTCTTTTTAAATGATGCAATTGCAACAACTATTGCAATGATGGCTGTATATGCTACAACGATTGTAGGCTTTACATCGGGGCAATTTATCGTGCTTTATTTAGTATCTACTGTTTCAACAATTATTGGCTCGCTTGCATTTGGTTATATTACAAAAGCAATTGGAGCTAAACGAGCGATAACTGTGGTGGCACTATTAATGATTGTCGCTTTAGCATTTGCTGTCTTTGCAACAGAGCAATGGATGTTCTGGCTTGCTGGTAGTATGTTCGGCATATCACTAGGATCAATGTGGGTAACATCTAGAACGTATATTATTGAATTGTCTCCAGATGAAAAACGTGGCCAATTTTTTGGCTTGTTTGCATTCTCGGGTAAAGTATCTTCAATTATTGGGCCAGCAGTCTACGGAACGGTCACATTATGGATGAAAGATTACGGAACGCTAGCAAGTCGTGTTGCGTTATCGACATTAATTGTGATGACAGTAATTGGCCTATTGGTACATCTAAAGGTCAATGGCTCAAAAGTTGGAGATGATATTTGTTAAAACGTATATCATGTCTATAAGTTGATTGGAGTGGAGGCTGGGCGACTCCTTGGGGATTAGCGGCTCATCGGACGCGCCCAGTCGGAACGGAAATCAACTCTACGTTATGGTGATGAGCCAAGTCAATGATAAAAATGGAAAAAGCAAGTAGGAGAAATGTATTGCCTATGATACAATTGAATTATAAATAGAAGTTGGAAAGAAAGGAGCGGGGTTGCTTTGGAACATAAAGGAATATTATTAGAGAGTGGCACAAATGAGCTAGAAATTGTTGAATTTGAAGTAGCTAACAATAAATTTGGTATTAACGTTATTAAAGTGAAAGAAATTATTCAACCGATTCCAGTAACATTTATTCCACACGCGCACCCGCATGTAGAAGGGATTATTCAATTACGAGGTGAGGTTTTACCAGTAGTTGATATGCTCCGAGTATTGGGTATTCAAAGTACAGAGCGTAATCCTCAGCAAAAATATATTGTAGCTGAGTTTAATAAACAGCGCGTAGTATTCCATGTAGATAACGTTACACAAATTCACCGTATTTCATGGAATCAAATCGAGAAACCTTCTGATATGTATCAAGGAGGAACATCACAAGTAATTGGTGTTATTAAGCAAAATGAGCAAATGATTTTATTGCTTGATTTCGAAAGAATTATGGTAGATATCAATCCGGATTCTGGTATAAGTGTAGAATCTGTTAAAAAGCTTGGTAAACGTGATCGCTCTGAAAAACGAATTTTAATTGCTGAAGATTCACCATTACTACGTAAGCTATTATTCGATACTATGAATGAAGCAGGTTACGAAAATGTAGAATTCTTTGAGAATGGCCGTGATGCTTATGAATACCTCGAATCCGTCGTCAAAGGTGGTAGCGATGTGTCTGAGCATATTCAATTAGTTGTGACGGACATAGAAATGCCGCAAATGGATGGGCATCATTTAACGCGTAAAATTAAGGAACATCCAGATCTCCAAAAGCTTCCTGTCATTATTTTTTCAAGCTTAATTACGGATGATCTTCGTCATAAAGGCGACCAAGTAGGTGCAGAGGATCAAATTAGTAAGCCTGAAATTGCAGAGCTTATTTTACGAGTAGACCAGCTTATCCTATAAAATGAAGCTTTACCAAGAGTGAACGCTTAAGATGAATAAAGTTGGAAAAGGTACTTCACAATATTAATAATGGGTATCCTGAAAGTATATTAATAATTTTAAGAAAATCGGATGCCTTTTTAGGTTCCGATTTTTTTGTATAGATTATGATGCTAGGAACACAATAATAAGGTCTATTAGTTGGGTATCCACATGGAAATGGATGTCGCGACACTCCTACCGAAAAAGATATAGAACCGATAATAATATGGCATGTACGCGTTAAGGAAGTGATTATTTGAATGAATTAAAAACGGCTATCATCGATATTGGCTCTAACACCATTCGATTAGTATTGCATCGATACGATAAAGAAGAGGGACTTCGTGAGATTGGAAATATTAAAACGGTTGCACGTTTACGTACATATTTACAGCCCTCTGGTGAAATGTCTGAAGAGGGTATACAAGTATTAACAGATACATTATTGACTTTTAAAGCAATGCTTGATGATTTTGAAGTGACTGATGTGAAAGCTGCTGCAACAGCTGCAATCCGTCAGGCGACCAATAAAGCAAAAATAATTGCCTTAATGAAGGATCGGACAGGTATTCAAATAGAGCTTTTAACTGAAGAAGAAGAGGCATATTATGGCTTTGTTGCTGTAGCGCATTCAATAGGCACAAAGTCCGCTGTAACGATCGATATTGGTGGCGGTAGTACAGAAATAACACTTTTTGAAAATAAAGAACTACAGAAATCTCATAGTTTTCCTTTTGGTACAGTTTCTTTAAAGCAACGTTTTGTAAAGGGAGACATTATGAATAGCAGTGAAAAAAAGGAACTCATTGCATTTATTAAAGAACAGTTCAAATCACTTCCCTGGATTCAGGATATCAATTTACCAATTATCGCTATTGGTGGTAGTGCCCGAAATATTGCTCAAATTCATCAACAAAAACATGTATATCCAATCGCAAGTGTACATGGTTACGAAATGACTAAGGAAAATTTAGAAGAGCTCAGTGTATTTTTAGGTAATTTAAGCTTTAATGAGTTGAAACAGTTAGATGGGCTTTCGGCGGATCGTGCCGATATCATTGTCCCTGCATTAGAAGTTTTCAGTGTGTTAATGGAGGTTGTTGGCAGTGAGTTGTTCCAGATAACAAAGAACGGATTGCGTGAGGGACTTATTATACAGCGTATTTTGCAAACAGATGAAAGTGCGTTTGATAAGTACAATGTGTTTGAGGGAAACGCAAGAAGATTGGCTCGTCAGTATGGTCGAACTGAAGAAGAAGTAGACTATTTGAGGAATTTAACGGATCAATTATACCGTGAGTGTTGCCATCTTGGTTATTCACAATATAATCCAAAAGATTTACAATTATTAACGAAAGCGGCGAAAGTTTTTAATATTGGAGAGTATATTGAGTTAAGTTCTGCAAGTCAGCATACTTTTTATTTAATTGCGAACCAATCTATTGATGGGCTGAATCATAAGGAACGTGTGAAATTAGCACTTTTAGCCTCATATAAAAATAAAGATTATTATCAACGATTCGCTGCTCCTTTTACAGAATGGCTGAGTCGTGAGGAGTATCGTAAAATACGAGACTTTGGCGCACTTTTAAAATTTGTCTATGCGTTAAATGTGTCAAAAAGAAAGATTGTACATGCCATTGAGATGCAGACAGAAGAGGATTATGTGCAGCTTAGTATCTATGTAAAAAACAACGCTGCCGCAGAAAAATATCAAGCAAACCGACATAAAAAACATCTAGAACGCGCACTAAAGATACCTATAAAAATAAACTTTATTGAAGAAGGGTTGAACAATTATGACAACTGAAATTACGAATAATCAGTTACAAGAAGAGGAATCAACAGAAACACAAGGTCGATTATTAGAGGAAATTGCCAAGCCGCAATACTATAATAATCGTGAATTAAGCTGGCTAGCCTTCAATGAACGAGTTTTAGAGGAAGCAGAGGATGTTAATAATCCTCTGCTAGAACGTCTAAAATTTTTAGCAATATTTAGTTCGAATTTAGATGAGTTTTTCATGGTACGTGTTGCAGGTCTACAGGATCAGGTACGTGCAGGTTTCCATAAGCCTGAAAATAAGTCGGGCCTAACACCAAAAGAGCAATTAGCGAAAATTGCAGAGCGTACTCAGGCATTAGTGCGCCGTCAAACTGAAGTATACAGACATTTAATATATGATTTATTACCACAACATAATGTACATATAGCAGACATGAAAGACTTAAATAGTACACAAAAAGCGTTTGTCAATGAAATGTTTGCAGAAACAATCTTCCCTGTTTTAACACCCGTAGCTGTAGATGCATATCGTCCTTTCCCAACTTTGTTCAGTAAAACATTAAATTTACTTGTATTATTAGAGCAAGATGAAGCGGATTTAGAGAGTCGTGAAAAAGTAGCGATTGTACAAGTACCATCTGTCTTAGATCGTTATATTAAAGTACCATCAGCAGACGGAGAAACTGTAATTGTCTTATTAGAGGACGTCATTGCAGCGCATATAGAAAAGCTCTTTTATGGATACAGTGTTAAGTCAGCACAGGCTTTCCGTTTGACACGTAATGCTGATTTAACAATTCATGAAGAAGGCGCAAGAGATTTACTTGTAGAAATCGAAAAAGAACTGAAAAAACGTAGATGGGGTTTAGGCAGTCGTCTAGAAGTTCGTGAGGGCGAGATGAGTGAGGAAGTTCTTACATACTTACTAGATGAATTTGAAATTGAAGAAACGGATGTTTTTCATATAGATGGACCGCTAGATTTAACATTTATGTTCTCGTTTGTAAAAGGCATATCTATTGGTCGAGAACATTTAGAATATGAAAGCTTTATCCCGCAGCCACCATTAGATTTGCAATCGGATGAAAATATTTTTGAAAAAGCTCTGCAACAAGATATTTTTTTCCATCACCCATATGAGTCGTTTGTGCCTATCGTAGATTTTATCTCAGAAGCGGCAGTCAATCCGAACGTTTTAGCAATCAAACAAACATTATATCGTGTAAGTGGTAATTCACCCATTATACAAGCATTAAAGTTCGCAGCAGAAAATGGTAAGCAGGTAACAGTTTTAGTTGAATTGAAAGCACGTTTTGATGAAGAAAATAATGTTCATTGGGCAAAGCAACTGGAGCAAGCTGGCTGCCTTGTTATTTACGGTATGAACAATTTAAAAACACACTCGAAAATAACACTTGTTGTAAGTCGTCGAAATGGAAAAATTGAGCGTTTTGTACATCTTGGAACAGGGAATTATAATGATGCAACTGCAAAAATTTATACAGATATGGGTATAATAACGACAGATAAGGAATTTGGCATTGATGCCACTAATTTCTTTAACTATTTAAGTGGTTATACAGAGAAGCCAGCTTTTAATCACTTAGTCGTGGCCCCGTTTGATATTCGAGATGAATTTATCCGGTTAATGGATGAGGAAATTGCTTGTCATAAGAAGCATGGCAATGGTTTTATCCGAGCTAAAATGAATTCACTGACGGACAAAGACTTAATGATGAAGCTATATGAGGCATCCATTGCAGGTGTAAAAGTAGAGCTTATCATTCGTGGTATTTGTTGTATTAGACCAGGTATCCCTGGAATTAGTGAAAACATAACAGTAACAAGTATTGTTGGTCGTTTCCTTGAGCATTCTCGTATTTATTGGTTCCATCATAATGGGGAAAATAAAGTATATTTATCTTCTGCAGATATGATGACTCGTAATATGATTAAACGTGTAGAAATTCTATTCCCTGTATATGCAAGTGAAGCAAAAGCCCGTATTATTAACATCATGAATACACAACTTGAGGATAAAGCAAAAGCTCGTATTCAAGACTCAAATGGAAAATATCATTACAAAGATTTTGATCGTAGTGAAGATCCAATTAATAGTCAGGAAATTTTCTTAAAAGATGCACTTAAACCTACGCTAGACGAAGAATAAAGCAAACACGCTACTTAGTGAGGGATATAATGAAAAAATATAAAGAGAGTGTAGCGCAATTTGCAGACTATCATCAAGTCATACAACTTAATCCATTTGATGCAGTCGTATGTTTGAGAAAAGTTAAAACAAAAGCGTTTGAAATCGTTAACTTTAACGATAAGCTACCGTCATTTATTGAGCTACAGGATGTGAAAGCCACCAATGCAGAACATTTTTTTACGGAGCATTGCTGGCTGCAATTATCGAATATATTACAACAAGAATTGAATATGGACCAAAGGCTAAAAATACGTACTGAACACAAAGTAAAAACATTTTTTGTTCATGTACAGCATTTAGAAAAATCAGTTGTAGCAGTTATTCTACGTGAGAAACAAAATGAAGAGGAACCCTATTTGCAATTTGTGGAACAGCACGTAAGTCCGGTATTAACAACTGATTTACAAGGTCGCATTATTCATCAAAACGTTATTGCCACTTCTCTATTGTCAAACGAGCATCACAGCTTGATAGGACAAAATATTTTTTCATTATTAGAGAGTAAGTATATCAACGAATTTAAATTACTATTTGCAAAAACTGTTGAGGGCTCAGCATTTGGTATGCCAAAATGCTTATTTAAGCGCCAATTGCTAAGTAAAGAACCATTTTATTTAAGAACGCATCCAACGTATTTTAATGGTGAAATTATTGGTGTACATCTATTTGTGAAAGATGCTACTTCATTTATGAATGATCATGAGGCCTTTTATTACCTAGCATTAATGGATGAATTAACGGGTGTTTGGAATCGCAAAGCTTTTAAGGAGCATTGGTTACATCATTTAAATGATAAAAAGCATGGAAAAAAGCAAGCAGCTCTTATTTTAGTGGATATTGATCGCTTTAAAAAGTTTAATGAATCCCTTGGTGAAAGTAAGGGTGATGAACTTATGCGGATGTTTAGTCATAGACTTCGTGAGCTCTGTTACTCCAAATGCTCGCTTTATCGTTATAATAGCGATGAATTTATTTTTGTTCTAAAAGATGCAACCATCAACAAAATTGAACATACGGCTAACGCTATTTTAGACGCACTAAAACAGCCATTCATGATAGATGAGCAGGAATATTTTATAAGCGTGTCGATCGGTATCTCACTTAGTCCTGCAGATGGCAAGGACTTAGAAACACTTGTACGTAAAGCAGATAAAGCATTATTCTCTGTAAAAGAGCATGGGCGATCACACTACCGTTACTATCGTGAAGATATGACAACTATTTTTCCAAATGAGGCATTAATGGAAGCGCATTTACGTCGTGCCATCGAATTTAATGAGCTAAGTATTCATTTACAGCCACAAATGGATTTAACAAATAACAGCATAAATAGCTTCGAGGCATTATTACGATGGAATAATCGCAAATTTGGTTTTGTGTCACCTGCACAGTTTATACCCATTGCAGAGGCATCAGGCTTAATAATTGAAATTGGTGATTGGATTATTGACGAGGTATGTCGCTATCAAAAAGAGTGGCAAATGAAAGGCTATCGACCAGTTCGAATTGCCGTTAATATATCACCAAAACAATTTAGAAAAGAAAACTTCGCTCGGAAAATTAAAGCTGCCTTGAAAAAGTATAATGTGCCACCTGAATTATTAGAGGTTGAAATTACCGAAAGCTCCATGACCAACGTCCATGAAACATTTTCAATATTAACTGAATTGAAGCAGCTAGGTGTTTATGTTTCGGTTGATGATTTTGGAACTGGCTATTCATCTTTAAGCTATTTAAAACGTTATCCGATAGATATCATAAAAATAGATCAATCATTTATTGCGGATATTACAAAAGATGATAAAAATGAGGCCATCATCAAAGCCATTATCTCAATGTCCCATAATTTAGGGTTAGAGGTCGTTGCTGAAGGAATCGAGGAGCCGTCACAGGTCGATTTTCTAAAACGCCATCGATGTCAAAAAGGGCAAGGCTATTTATATAACAAGCCATTACCTGTAGAAACCGTTGTTGAGAAATATTTTGTTAGTTAATGAAAACTGATCAAGTAGCACTTCATTCCGGATTGGATGAAGTGCTATTTTTTTGTAGAGTTTGAGCAAAGTGATTTACTTGAGCGAATGAAGGCGCAATTCGAGTGGGAAAGAAACTCAGCCAAGCGAAAAGTAGAAGAACCCAAGTGCAACCTGATCGGAAAAGGATTCGGCCGGAGCGAACATCAGTGCAACCTGATCGAATAAGGGCAATACCCGATCATTTCACCTGGCCACCCGCTCAAATCAAGGCTTTACCTGATCATTACTTCCGGTTACCTGAGCGAAAGGAGATACAACCGGAGCAGAATATGACTTCACCCGAACGCAAGCAGTTTCCACCTATACACACCCTTCTACAATGAGCTATTTATTTTCTACTTTCAATCCATCTAACACGATAGATGTAAATTGTGCCATCTCAGCAGCTAAATCGAAATTTTCATTATGAATTAACCAATCATAAACATTTGCACGCATACAGCGTTGAATAATTGCTTGAAATTGACTAACCTCCAAATCTTGACGAAACTCTCCAAGTCGAATACCTTCTTCGATATAAGTGTTCATAATTTGGAAAATCATTCGTTGTGGATTTACTAAATAATGATCTTGTTCCACTTGATTTGTCATCGCAGCAGTATAGACTGTTCTCAATAAATCTTTTCCAACAACATTTGTTAAGTACTTCATTTGTTCTTGATAGAGTAATAAAATTTTTTCACTTGCCGGTAAAGTGCGATCAATATTTTTTTCCACAGTGCTATAAAAACTATCAAGCTCTTTAAATTTTTCTAAAATAACATCGTACTTGGACGGGAAGTGGGTGTAAAACGTTCCCTTTGATACATTACATGCTTTAGTAATTTGCTCAACAGATACATGCTCAAATCCATGTTTATTAAATAGGTCTAATGATGTTTTTAGTAATTTTTCCCGTGTTTCTAATGCTTTTAATTGTCGACTAGTTAGTGAATTCATATTTCGATAATTCCTCCAAATTTAAGGCTCATCACCATAACGTGTGGTTGATTTCCGTTCCGACTGGGCGCTTACCTGGGGGCGTCGGGGCAACAAATGTTTTTTGTGCGAAAGCGTAGTGCAACGTAGCGGCAGGATGTTGGTCACGAAGGCGTTATCACAGAACGTGATGCTTTTAGCCTTCGTTCTCCTACTCGCTTCGCTCCAGGGTCTCATTCTGTGACGCTAATCCCCAAGGAGTCGCTCAACCTCCACTCCAATCAGCTTATATACATAGGTGCGTCTTAACAAATGTCATCCATAACTTATGGTGATGAGCCAAATTTAAGTATTTCAAGATATTTTTTTACAAGATTATTCTGAAAATATAAAATATTTTAATTGACGAGATGGATTTATTTTGATTATGATTTAAGTGACCGGAGTCAATGACTGTGGTCAGCTAATAAATCTTGTTATTAATGTTACGATAAAAGAGTAGAGTTGGCTAGTGTTCATCGGATTTTCAAGGAACGGGGGAGGTCAAAATGACGGAGAAATTAGGTTTTATCGGCTTAGGCAATATGGGGTTACCAATGTCGATTAATTTATTAAAGGCAGGCTATAAGGTTTATGGCTTTGACACGAATTCACAAGCAATGGAACAATTTAAAGCAGAAGGTGGAGTTGGACTTGCAACAGCAAGGGAAGTTGCTGAGCAAAGTGATATCATCATGACGAGCTTGCCGACACCACAAATAGTGGGACAAGTGTATAGTTCTGAGCAGGGTATAATGCACCATGCTAAAAAAGGAAGTTTATTAATAGACTTTAGTACGGTAAATCCCGAATTAAATGATTCCTTACATATAGAAGCACAATCATTGGGATTACGTTATCTTGGGGCACCTGTTAGTGGGGGCGTTATAGGGGCTATTCATGCAACACTTACAATCATGGTCGGTGGTGAAAAAGAAGATTATCAAAGTGGGTCTGGAATATTCCGAATAGTCGGAAAAAACGTCTATCATCTCGGTACATCTCCAAGTGTAGGTACACGTATTAAATTACTTAATAATTTAATGATTGGATTCTATACAGAGGCAGTCGCTGAAACAATTGTACTAGGTGAGAAAATGGGTATCCATGCAGATACGCTGTATGACGTATTAAGCAATAGCTATGGTCAAAGCCGTATTTATGAACGTAATTACGTAGAGTATATGAAAAACGAAAACTATCAGCCAGGTTTTTCTACAAATCTATTATTAAAAGATTTGAAGCTAGCGAAAAATATGGCAGAAGAAGCAGGGGTTCCACTTCGAATCGGGGAAAAATTAGTGGATCTATATAGTGATATTTCTCAGCAGGGCTATGGAGAAAATGATATGTCTGCCGCTTATTTAAGTTTAAAAGAAAAATGTAAAATTGAACAATTTTAAAGGAGGACTAGAATTATGACAACAGCACAAGAGGTTAAAACTTTAACGCATTTTATTGGTGGGGAATTAGTAGAAGGGAAAAGTGGACGCTTCGGTTCAGTATTTAACCCAACGACTGGTGAGGTTATTGCCAAGGTTCCACTTGCAACTGTAGAAGAAACTCGAGAGGCTATCGATAAGGCACAGGCGGCATTTCCAAAATGGCGTGATATGTCAGTAGCTAAACGTGCAGAGATTGTATTAAAGTTCCGTAACCTCATTACTGAAAATATGGAGGAGCTTTTACAAATTATTTGTATAGAAAGTGGTAAAACGATTGAGGATGCAAAAGGTGAGATTACACGTGGTTTGGAGTCTGTGGACTTAGCAATCGGTGCACCCCATTTAATGAAAGGTGAGTACTCGGTCAATGTCGGGGGTCAAATTAATGCCTACTCAGCAAAATATCCATTAGGTGTTGTAGCGGCCATTTCGCCATTTAACTTCCCGATTATGGTGCCGTTAGCACAAACAAGTATGGCTATTGCTGTCGGTAATGCAGTTATTTTAAAAGCATCCGAACGAGTTCCTATGACAGCATTATATATTAGTGAGCTTTGGAAAAAGGCTGGATTACCAGATGGAGTTTGGACAGTAGTGAATGGTGATAAAGATGCTGTCAATGAACTTTTAGAAAACCAAATTGTGCAAGCGATTTCATTTGTAGGATCAACGCCAGTTGCTAAATACATTTACGAGACAGGTTCAAAATATGGTAAACGTGTTACAGCACTTGGTGGAGGAAAAAATAATATGGTTGTCATGCCGGACGCAGATCTTGAACAGGTTGCCAGTGCATTTATCGGTGCAGCATATGGAGCGGCCTCTCAACGTTGTATGGCCATTTCTACGATTATGCCTGTTGGAAAGGATACAGCAGATCGTCTTGTTGAAATCTTAAAGGAGAAAATCACTAACTTGAAGGTTGGTTCATATACAAATCCAGAGACAGACTTTGGCCCTGTCATTTCACAGCAATCGAAGGAAGCGATTATTGCTGCTATCGATCGAGGTGAATCTGAAGGTGCAACAGTTATTTGTGATGGTCGAAATCTTGATATTGTGAAAGAGTCAAAAGGATTCTTTGTAGGGCCGACATTGCTAGATAACGTAAAACCAGGCATGGAAATTTATGAACAAGAAATATTCGGTCCAGCTCGTAATGTTGTTCGTGTTGATTCATTGGATGAAGCAATCCAACTTATTAATAAGCATGAGCTTGGAAATGGTGTCACAATCTTTACGAATGATGGCCTAGCAGCACGTAAATTCACAACAGAAATAGATGTTGGCATGGTAGGTGTCAATGTGCCGATTCCAATTCCGGTTGGTTACCATAACTTTGCTGGATTTAAAGGTTCTCGATTTGGAGAAGGGCATATGTTTGGTCCAGATCAGGCACGCTTCTTCACAAAAACAAAAACAATATCAGAGCGTTGGATGACAGGTCAAGCATCGACAGCATCTACGTTTGCATTCCCAAGTAATAACGACTAATACAAATGAAGAGCTGTATTCTTTTGCAGCTCTTTTTTTCTAAAAGCATAAGAGGAGGATGGGGATGTTAGAATACATTGGGCTTTTTGGCAGTTTAGCTTTACTTGTGTATTTAACAATGAAGGGCGTAAATTTACTAATTTCAGCACCATTGACTGCATTGATAGCGGCCGTAACGAATGGTCTAGCATTTTTTCCACAAACAGCTGATGAGAATCAAGCTAACTTCTTAACAAGTTATATGGATGGGTTCACTGGATTCGTAGGTTCATGGTATTTAATGTTCATGGCAGGAGCCATTTTTGGAAAGGTAATGGAAGATACGGGAGCAGCTGATAGTGTTTCTAAATGGATTGTAGAAAAAATTGGAGTGAAATATGCAGCCTTTGCAGTAGTAGCTGCAGCAGCAGTACTAACGTATGGTGGTGTCTCAGTGTTTATCGTAGCCTTTTCTGTCTATCCAATGGCTATCAGTTTATTCAAGCAAGCTAATTTTCCTCGTCGCTTTATTCCTGCTGCACTTGGTTTAGGTTCTGTAACCTTTACGATGACCTCGGCAGGTTCACCGGAAATTCAAAACTGGATTCCTATTCCATACCTTGGTACAACGCCATATGCTGGATGGGCAGTAAGTATAATTGTTGCAATTTTTATGGCTACTGGTGGATCACTATGGCTAAATTGGATGATCAAACGTGCAGTAAAAAATGGAGAGATATTTATAGAACGATCTACTGATCCAGTTGTTGATGAATCTCGTAAGCTTCCAAGTCCAATTTTAAGTATTGTACCACTAGTAGTAGTTTTAGGCATTTCCTTTGTGTTTCACGAATCACTAGGAACTTCAGCCTTAATTGTAGCATTAACGAGCGGATGTATTATGGCTTATCTAGTGAGCTATAAATATTCAAAGTCTGTCGGTGCGACACTAGCAGCTGGTGCTATGGGGGCCGTTGTAGCAATCGCTAATACGGCAGCTGTAGTTGGTTTCGGAGGTGTGGTGAAAGCTACACCATCATTTTTGGCAACTGTTGACGTCATGACTAATATTCCTGGAAGTCCATTAATTGGCGGTGCGTTAGCCATCGCTGTAATAGCAGGTTTAACAGGCTCGGCTTCGGGTGGTCAAACAATTGCATTGCCTTTACTTGCTCCACACTATATTGACATGGGAGTTGATACGGAGGCATTGCACCGTACAATTGCTATTGCATCAGGTTCTCTCGATTCATTGCCACATGGTGGTTATGTAGTAACAACTATCAATTCGGTATGCAATGAAAAGCATAAAGATGCTTATATGCCATTTGGTGCTTTAACTGTCATTATACCTATCATAGGTACGTTAATCGCTATCATATTATTCTCACTAGGAATGTAGGAGGGTATTGCGTGAAAGGAAAAATAGTTTTTATTACTGGAGCAGCCCGTGGTATCGGGTTATCCATGGCACTAGCGTTTGCTGAGCAGGGAGCGAATGTCGTGATAACAGATATTAATGAACAGCTTTTGGCGGAGGCAATTCAACACAATCCGCAATTAACTGCATACACCTGTGATGTTACGAATGAACAGGCAATATGTGATGCGATTGACTTTACAGTTAAAAAGTATAAGACAATAGATATTTTAATTAACAACGCAGGATTTCAGCATGTCTCTCTTATCGAGGATTTCGCGACAGAAATCTTTGAATCCATGCAAAAAGTGATGCTTGTTGCACCTTTTATAGCAATGAAATACGCGTTACCTCATATGAAGAAAAATAAATTTGGACGCATTATTAATATGGCATCTATTAATGGCGTTATTGGGTTTGCAGGTAAAGCTGGATACAATGCAGCCAAACATGGACTTGTCGGTTTAACGAAAGTGGCGGCACTGGAGGTTGCAACTGAAGGGATAACCGTGAATGCCATTTGTCCAGGGTATGTCGATACAGAATTAGTACGTAATCAGTTTACGGATTTGGCAAAGACAAGGGGCATTCAAGTAGAGGAAGTGCTTGAGCAGGTGCTATATCCACTCGTTCCTCAAAAACGCTTACTAGATGTATCGGAAGTTACAGGACTTGCGCTTTATTTAGCTAGTGATATGGCAAAGGGTATAACAGGTCAAGCAATACTTTTGGATGGCGGTTATACAGCACAATAGCTTAGGAGGATTAGATATGATTCAAACAAAAACAATCTATACGGTTCATTCGCCAGGAACGATCGTTTATGGACGAGATTCTTTTGAAGAAGTAGGTGTCCATGCAAAAAAATTGGGGACTAAGGCTCTTATCATTAGTGATCCGATCATGGATAGTTTAGGCTTTGTTAATCAATGTAGCACTTTATTAAGAGCTAGTGGTTTGGAAGCGGTTTCATATTTAGGCGTAACAACGGAACCCGTGGATACTTATGTAGCAGAGGGACTTCATATTTTACAATCTGAGGGTTGCGATATTATTATTTCTGTCGGTGGCGGGAGCTGTATCGATACAGGAAAAGCAATTGCAGTAGTTGCAACGAATGGTGGCTATATTGGCGATTATATGAAAATGGCAAAAATAGCTGAGCAAGTACCGATCCCACATATTGCAATACCGACAACAGCAGGAACTGGCTCAGAAGCAACGGATGCAACCGTCATTACTAACACGAAGAATGAAGTGAAAATGATGATTAAGCAGCCTGCATTTATGCCAAACATAGCAATCATTGATCCAATTTTAACGGTTACATCTCCACCCGCCATTACTGCGGCAACCGGTATTGACGCATTAAGTCACGCTATTGAGAGCTATTTATCACGTTTGGCACATCCTTATTCGAATGTACTTGCATTATCAGCAATGGAGTTAATCGTCAATAATATTTTAAAAGTTTATGAACAAGGTAATGATATTGACGCTCGTGAGGCCATGTCAATAGGCTCAATGCAAGCAGGTCTTTCATTTTCCAATGCTTCTGTTGCTTTAGTACATGGTATGTCTCGTCCAATAGGAGCGCTCTTCCATGTACCACATGGTATTTCAAATGCCATGCTCTTGCCAGCAGTATTAGAATTTTCAAAGGATGCTTGTGTCGATCGACTGGCGGATTTAGGTAAATTTTTCAATAAAGATAATGAGCTGCTATCTCAAGAAGAGCTTGCCGATTTAGCTATTGTTTCAATTAAGAAAATGTGCAAGAAGATGGATATAGGGAATTTGAAACAATTGGGAATTGATGAACAAGCCTTTTACGCAGCTATTCCAAAAATGGCAGCTGATGCAATTGCCAGCGGTAGCCCTGGAAATAATCCTAAGGTACCAACACAGGAAGAGTTAATGGAACTTTATAAAATTGCTTATCATTATGAGTTTTAGGAATTCGAGAAGAAACTGTCTAAAATAGAGTTACCAACCATATGTAATTTGTAAACTATTTTTATTGATTAAATCAATTTATTTGGTTCATCACCAAAAGTTGTGGATGGCGCAAAAGTAGAATACCCGCGGAAGAGAAGCGAATACCCGCGGAAGAGAAGCAAATACCCGCGGAAGAGAAGCGAATACCCGCGGAAGGGAAGCGAATACCCGCGGAAGGGAAGCGAATACCCGCGGAAGAAGAGCAAATACCCGCGGAAGGGAAGCGAATACCCGCGGAAGAGAAGCGAATACCCGCGGAAGAGAAGCAAATACCCGCGGAAGAGAAGCGAATACCCGCGGAAGAAGAGCAAATACCCGCGAAAGAGGAGTGAATACCCGCGAAAGAGAAGCAAATACCCGCGAAAGGGAAGTGAATACCTGCGGGCAAAGGAAGAATACCCGCGGAAGAGAAGCGAATACCTGCGCGAAGGAGGATTCCCGCGGAAGAGAAGCAAATACCCGCGGAAGAAGAGCAAATACCCGCGCAACAAAAAAATCCCCTGAATACATAAATAGTTGTCACCTTTCATCCTTTCGCTACTATACATCGTTTTGCAGAATTAATATGACATATACGAGAAAATATAGTAAAATTTTAAGTGAATCATCATTCATTTTGTGAAGGGGGAAATCTTAAATGTTGCAGGGGAAAACAATTATTATTACGGGTGGATCAAGTGGTATGGGGCTTTATATGGCGAAGCAATTCGTTGCTGAAGGGGCAAATGTTGTCATTACAGGTCGTAACGAGGAGCGATTAGCAGAGGCGAAAGCCTTTATTTTAGAGGCTGGAAAAACGATTGAAACATTTCAAATGGATGTTCGGGTGCCTGAGCATGCAGAGGCAATGCTAGCATTTACTGTTGAAAAGTTTGGACAGGTTGATGGGCTTGTAAATAATGCGGCTGGCAATTTTATAGTGCGTGCAGAGGATTTATCACCAAATGGCTGGAAGGCTGTTGTTGATATTGTGTTAAATGGGACATTCTTCTGTTCTTCAACAGTTGGTAAGTATTGGATTCAAAATAATATTAAAGGATCTATTCTTAATATGGTCGCGACTTACGCTTGGAATGCCGGGGCTGGTGTTATTCATTCAGCAGCAGCTAAAGCAGGCGTATTATCATTAACTAGAACGTTAGCTGTTGAATGGGGAAAACAATATGGGATTCGAGTAAATGCAATTGCACCTGGTCCAATTGAGCGCACTGGTGGTGCAGATAAGCTCTGGGAGTCAGAAGCTGCTGCAGCTCGTACGCTAGACTCTGTCCCGTTAGGTCGAACAGGTACTCCTGAAGAAATAGCTGATTTAGCAACATTTATGATGTCTAATAAGGCAAGCTATATGAACGGTGAATGTGTGACACTTGATGGCGGGCAATGGCTCAATCAATATCCATTCTAAATAAAAAAATTGCATAATGTGGAGCTGGGTTGACGCATACTAAGGCTAAAGAAAGGAGTTTTGCCTATGGGTATGTGGTTAATACCGGCTCTTATTGCCATTACGATTATTTCTGTCATTTCGCTTGTGTCCACGCTGAAAATTGCCAAAATGACGTCTGAACGGAAGTCAGAAAATGATACGCCGATTTCTGAAACAGTTGAAGAATATGCCACAATGCTAAATCCAATTGTTTGGGTATATATCATTTTTTTGCTTTTTTTAGGGATAATGATTTTTTATTACTGGAGTAAGACCGGCTATTAAATAAACATTTTCTTCATTCAGCTTATATTATTGCGAGCAATAAAATGGCTGAATGAAGATATTTCCATTGAGCCCAGGTAAAATAAACTCCCCGTAAATATGTGCACTTTCGATACTTAGTTTTGTTCAAAATGCTAAAATAATTCGTTGCTCTTAAAAAACTCTTCTCGGCCTTGTCGTGGTCATAAAAGGAATAGTTATGATATGATAAAAGGGAAGCATCCTGTTCTGCAAAACGAGGACAGAAAAGGAGAAGAAGTTCATGATTTCAACTAACAGCAAAGACTTATTAGCAATGCCAATTAGTGATTTTATTATTTCATCTGAAAAAGTTGCGCACGTACAAAGTGGAAATAGTGCGGAACATGCACTCCTAGTACTTACACGTACAGGGTATTCGTCGATACCTGTTTTAGATTTGAAATATCGGCTTCAAGGTTTACTAAGCATGAAAATGATTACTGAATCCATTCTTGGACTAGAACATATTGAATATGAAAAGCTACCCGATATTAAAGTGGATACGATTATGGATAAAGATATCGCTGTATTAAAGTTGACGGATACTTTTCAGCGAGCTCTCGACTTAGTTATTAATCACGCCTTTTTATGTGTTGTGGACGATGACGGAACATTTGCGGGAATATTAACGAGACGTGTTATTTTAAAGCAATTGAAAAAATATATTTATCAAAAAGAGTAGTAGTTTAAGAGGGGACTCAGATGAAAATCATGAGGCCCTCTTTGCTTGTATCGGAGGTTTACTGATTAATGGCAACGGAGGCAGAAATTTTAAAAGTACTAGCAGAGGAACGTAATATGCGTAAAGCAGCGGAACGTTTATTTTTATCCCAACCAGCGCTTTCGCAACGGCTGCAAACTATTGAAAAGGACTGGGGCGCGCAGTTATTTATTCGTTCGCAAAAAGGACTTACAGCGACTCCTGCTGGAGAGCTTATAATTGCTTATGCGACTGAAATGCTGAGCAAAAAAGAAGAGATTTTTGAAACAATCCAATCATTAACGACGAAAGTAAACGGGACATTGAAAATTGCCTGTGCTTCGATTGTCGGCCAAAACTGGCTTCCGAAAATATTAAAGGATTTTGTAACGAAATATCCAGAAGCAAAAATCTCTCTTATGACCGGCTGGAGCTCTGAAATTGTAAAAGCACTTTATGAGGGTGAGGCTCATATAGGAATTGTACGTGGGCAGGTTGATTGGAAAGGGGAAAAGATTCACCTTTTTCGTGACACCCTTTATTTAGTAGATAAAGAGCTAAAAACCATTGAAGATGTTCTGACGACAGAGCGACCTTTTATTCAATTTAAAAGTGACTCCAATTACTATCAGGAAATTCAACAATGGTGGCAACAGCATTTCGCTTCAAATCCGAGTAAACAAATTTTAGTTGATCAGATTGAAATTTGTAAGCAAATGGTATTGAACGGTATCGGCTACGCTATTTTACCTTCAATCACTTTAAATGACCACGATGGTATTAATAAAATAGCATTAACTAATAATGAAAAAGAATTTGGTTTAACACGTGATACATGGTTAATAGGCTATGAGTCGTCATTTGAATTACGACAAGTAGAGGCTTTTGTAGAAGTAGTACAAGATCATGCTCGTTGTTTGTTTGATTATACGAAATAAGAATATACCAAGGCAGTCTCAAGTGATTCACTAGGGGCTGCCTTTTTCTAGCCAATTCTTAATCTCACCATAGTGGGGTTGAATTCCGTTCCGACTGACGCTTTGCCGCTGACGCTTCGCTTTCGCGCAGATAAAACATTGTTGCTGACGCTTCGCTTTCGCACAGATAAAACATTGTTGCTGACGCTTCGCTTTCGCACAGAGCAAAGCTTCCAGGGGACGTTCGATGAGCCGCTTCGCTTACGTGGCTCGTTCCAGTCAACCTATCCACATGACATAGGTTTTAACATAATGTCATCCAACTTTTTAATTTTATCGGAACACTTTCTTTTAATTTTTATCGACAGCCCATTTTACTTTATTATGTCACCCAGTCTCCACTCCAATCAACTTATAAATGCATATTTTAACAAATGTCATCCCGAACTTTGGTAATTAGTTAATTCTTAAGAGTTTATGAATATTCATGAAGATGTCATAAGAAATGGAACGAAATGCAATTTTAATCGTATAATTATTTAACCATCAATTTACAAAAAAAGGGGTTGAGTTTTTGAAAAAAACGAATATAACGGCACTCATACTGCTATTTATGCTTGTTATTAGCTTTATTCTACCTGTGGAGCAGGCAAGTGCAGCAGCTACATTGGATGTTCAGGCTAAGGTAGGGATTGCAGGTAAAGCTAAATCCCAATCAGTTGTGCCACTTCAAGTAACAGTGAAAAATAATGGTGCAGATTTTTCTGGAGATATGGTCATCAATGCCTCCAGTTCCTATGAGGCTGCATCAGCACAAGTGCTTCCAATAGATATAGCGGCAGGAGAAGAAAAAACATTTGATATTTATCTAGAAGGTATCGATAACTATAATTCCTCGAATGCAGATGTGTTTGCGTTTTTTGAAGGAGGCATAGAGAAAGGAAAAAAGGTTGCTTATAACGGAACAAAACAGCTACAAGGTAACCTTTTAGATCCTTCATCAGTATTTATTTATACATTGACAGATAAAAGTGATCGTTTATCGGCATTTTTGAGCTTATCCCAATTAGCTCCTCAAAATAATGTTGAAGTTTTCAATTTAAATCAAATTAAGGACTATACATTACCAGAGAATACAGAAGGATTTGCCATGGCGAATGTTATCGTCATCGATGAAATTGCTATTGCTGATTTATCGCAAAAACAACAAGAGTCTTTACTAAAATGGGTACAGAATGGTGGAACTTTATTATTGGGTGCTGCTGATCAAGTAAATGCAACAGCAGGTATCTTCAAGGATTATTTACCACTTGCATTATCACAACAAATGACATCCGTTTCTGCAGATAGCCTATCAAAATTATCAGGCGGAGGAATTTTTACAAAATCAATTTCTGTTTATTCAGCGACTGAAAACCAAGAAAGTATTCCTGTATTAACAGATAACAATACGATTCTAACATCTAAGAAAAAAGTGGGTAGTGGTGAAATTATTCAAACAGCCTTTTCTTTAGGGGATCAACCACTTGCGTCTATGGATGGCTACGTGGCATTAATATCTAAAATACTGAATATTCAAAGCATTCAACAACAAGGGGTGATGCATGGTCAATCAGCGATAGATAAAATTTATGATATACAGCAAGTAAATGAATTATTCCCATCATTTGAGGTATCTGTAAGCTATATGCTAATTGTTATCATTCTTTATATTGTAATTATCGGACCTGTTCTTTATTTTATCTTAAAGAAAATGGACAAACGTGAGCATGCATGGTGGGTTATTCCTGTCATTTCTATTGTTTTATCGATCGGGTTATTCATTTTTGGGGCTAAAGATCGTATTATCCAACCACAAGTACAACAAGCAGCCTTTTATAAAATAAATGATGATCGTAGTGTAAATGGTTATTATGTAGAATCGATTTTAACAAATCGTAGTGGTGATTTTGTTGTAAACGCAAATAAGGATACTACGGCACTCGCATTACGAAAATATGATCGATTTTCAGGTTCATCGAGGGAATTATATGAATTCTCCTATATTAAGGAGCATTCAAATGGTTCTACGCTAACATTACGCGATTTAAGTTATTGGTCTGTTCAATCCTTTGCAGGGAAAACAGAGGCTCCGAACATCGGTAAGATGGATATTGATATTACTTTAAAAAATGAGAAGCTCTCTGGAACAATTAAAAATAATTTCCCATTTGCTTTAAAAGATGTCACTTTATTCTCTGGTATTAAAGAAATTAGGCTTGGAGATATTGAACCAAATGGAACACTCAAGGTGGATACGGAATTGAAAACTACGGTTCTACAAAGGCCATCTATATTTAATAATTACAATTTTAGTTTTCCAACTAAGAAGCAAGAGATTAATCCTGCTCTTATCGAACGGATTAACAATCAAGCACTTCAGCTTGTAGAAAATGATAAAAAGCCTGTCATTACAGCATGGGCAGACCAAGCAATTGCTGGGGTTGAGCTAGAAACAAGTGCCAATATGTCACCGATTTCATATTTTGTTCAGCCATTTGACGGCAAAGTAGAGCTATCAGGTCCATTTACGATGAAACGCAACAACTTTACGTATTCAGTAAACCCATTATCTTCCAATGCGAATTACAATGAAATTGATGAACAGCTAAATAATTGGTACTTGTCTGACGGTTTATATGAAGTGTCAATTGCAATGCCAGATAATTTTATGAATTTAGTTCAAACATTAAACGAACTGACGATTTCAAATAAGGATGTTAACCGTATGCAGCTATCGATTTGGAATAACGAAACGAAAAAATATGAACCATTCGTAGATGCGAAACAGGTGTTTACAGATAACATTACAAAATATTTCAATAATAATGATGAATTGCTGATTGAGATTAAATTTGGGCCAGATCAAACAGGTGAGCAAACAAAATTACCAGATATAGAGCTGAAGGGAGTGGCGAAATAATGATTGAAATTCGTGATTTAACGAAAAGATATGGCTCCTTTACAGCACTAGATCATTTGAATCTATCATTGGAGGAAGGAGTTGTATTTGGCTTTGTAGGTGCCAATGGAGCGGGTAAGTCGACTACATTCTCGATTTTAGCAACCTTGCTATCTCCAACTTCTGGTGATGCTCTTATAAATGGGAAAAGTGTTATTAAGGAACCAAAGGAAGTTCGAAAACAAATTGGCTATATGCCAGATTTCTTTGGGGTCTATGATCTGCTAAAAGTAGATGAGTACCTAGATTTTTATGGTGCCAGCTACGGCATTGGGGCAGCTGAACGAAAAGTACTTATTCCACAGCTACTAGAGCTCGTAAATTTAACGAATAAACGTCATGAATATGTTGATTTACTGTCACGTGGGATGAAGCAGCGACTATGTTTAGCTCGTGCCCTTATCCATGATCCAAAGGTATTAATTTTAGATGAACCTGCATCAGGTTTAGATCCACGTGCACGAGTAGAGATGCGTGATATTTTACGAAATTTAAAATCCATGGGTAAAACGATTTTAATCTCCTCACATATTTTGCCTGAGCTTGCAGAAATGTGCGATGAAATCGGGGTGATTGATAATGGTAAATTAATCGCTCATGGCAATGTGGCTTCCATTCAAGCACAGCTACAGGGTGAGAAGCGCATCGTGATAAAAGTGACGGATCAATTAAACGAGGTACGTGCATTTTTGGAGGAGGATCCACTGATCTCTTCTATAGATATAATGGATAATCGTTTAGAAATTGCATTTAACTACCGTGGAACAGATGCTGATCAGGTAGCACTATTGAAAAAAGCAATACTTGCGAATTTACCTATTTATGCATTAAGCGAAGAGGAAAAAGATTTAGAGGATGTCTTTATGGCCATTACGAAGGGAGCGGACTATCAATGATGGAACGATTTTATAATCCGGTATTCGTAAAAGAATTGAAGTTACGCTTCCGTTCTTTTAAAAGCTTTTCAGGTTTAATGTTTTATTTAGCGGTTATTTGTATTTTTATCGCAGGATTTTTGCTACTAACAACTGGATTCACAGGCAAGGGTTTCTTTAGACCAGATACAAGCTTTATGATGTTTGCAGTATTAACAATATTACAAATGGCTCTTGTTCTTTTCATTACACCAAGCTTAACTGCTGGTGCAATTAGTAGCGAAAGGGAAAAACAAACATTAAATATTTTACTCACAACGACACAAAGCTCTACTCAGATCGTCATTGGAAAATTATTATCCTCGGTAGCATTTTTAGTATTAATGCTCATCGCAGGGTTACCATTATATAGTTTAGTATTTTTATTTGGTGGCGTATCGCCGTCTCAATTAATTTCGATATTTTTATTTTATTTATTAACAGTTGTAGCAATAGGTAGTATTGGTGTTATGTTTTCAACCGTTACAAAACGAACAATTGTTGCAATGATTAGTACGTATGGTTCGATCATCTTTTTAGGTGGCATTACAGCTTTTTTCTTCTTTTTATCAATGGCCTTCCATCAAATGGGTAATGCCATCGGTACTAGTACTTCTTATATGACTTACTTCTGGGCTTCTATTAACCCAGGTGCATTAATGCTTACGCTTATTTCACCATCTATGGGCGATGCTTTAGCGGAAGTTTCGGGAGTGAAATTACCTGTATGGATTAGTTATTTAATAGCTTATTCACTTATTATTGTTTTTTGTTTAACAATTGCGATTAAAAAATTACGTGCCAATATGAAAAGTAACCGATGAGGAGGAAATCTTATGGAGCGTCGTAAGCAATTACGAAAGTATATTCAACGTGCAAAGACGAGTTTAACAGTAGAAAGAAGTATCCCTATTGCACAGTACGGCTTGTTTTTGGCATTGCTTTCGAGTGCTTCACTTGTCCTCGTCTCAAGATTATTTGTATGGCCTTATTATCGCCAAGTAGCTCTTGCTGTCTTTATCGTTGGCATACTGGCAACAGGGCTGTTTATGTGGTGGAAGCGTACCAAAGAAAAGGAAGCATTGCATACACTGGATGGTTATTTTTCTCACAATGAGCTTGTGACAGCCTTATCGTTCGAGGACGATAAGGACCCACTCGTTCAATCTCTACTAACGAAAGCGATAGAAAACGTTGAAAAGGTGTTTGCTGATTTTAAGACTCGGAAGAAAAATATGTTCCGACCAAAAGCATTGATCGGATTATTTGGAACAGCTATCGTACTGGCAATCCTTTATATGTTCCCAGCAGCTACACAAATTGAAGCAATTGAGGTAGAAAAAGAAAAAACTGTCATCGAGGACGTGAAAAAGGAAGTTGCCAAATTAGAGAAGAAAGCAGAAACAAAAGAAGTGAAAGAGCAATTAAAAGAATTGCAAAATACGTTAAAAGAGGCAGAAACAGCTGAAGAGGCATTACGTGAAGTCGTGAAAAAGCAAAAAGAGCTTGCTTTAAAGGAACAGCAATTAAAAGATAAGCAAACTGCTAGTAAGGATGGCGCTTCTGACGAGAAAGGCTTATCGAAGGAAGAAGTGGGGCAATTGAAGGAGTTGGCCAAAATGCAGCAGGAGCTAACGCAAAATGCCAATGCTACTCAGACAGCTATGAGTAAACTTGGGAAACCCGTAAGCAATACTCTACAAAATGCTATTGCGAGTGCCAATAGTGCCAATAACAATCAGCAAAACAATACTAATTCAAATCAAAATCAAAATTCATCAGCGAATTCACAGCCAAGCAATCAGCAAGATCAAACAGGACAACAAGGCCAAACTAATTCCCAAACTAATTCCCAAAATAATTCACAACAAGCTAGTGGTAATGGCCAGGCACAAGGCTCTAATCAAAGCAAACAACAAGGGCAAGGCAATGGTCAAGGAAATGGCCAAGGAAATGGTAATGGTTCAGGTCAAGGCAATGGTTCAGGTGGTCAAGGTGCAGGCACAGGGCAAGGCAGTCGCGATGTTTTAACGACACCAAATAGAATTGGTGGCTCTAGTCAGACTTCAGTTGATGGCGGAGCATTAGGAGAGGGCTCACATGTATCAGAGCAACAAGGAAATGGCCCCATTACGAAAGGTTCTATCCGCCCATATGAGGAAGTTATAGGTTCCTATAAAGATAGCTATTTAGAAAGCTCGGAGCGTTTACAATTACCGAAGGATTTACAAAATGTCGTGCAATCTTATTTCACGTCAATTGAGTCTCAGTAGGAGGAAAAGGAATGGCATTTACAGAGCAACAATATGTTGAAATGAGTTCGAAATTACAACAAGTAAAGGAAGAAATTCATCGCTTTATCGTCGGACAAGAGGACGCCATTGATTATACATTATACGCAGTCCTTGCTGATGGGCATGCATTATTAGAGGGCCTACCGGGTTTAGGGAAAACGATGTTAATCCGTACAATTTCTGAAGTACTAGATTTATCATTTTCGCGAATTCAATTTACACCAGATTTAATGCCGGCGGATATTACAGGAACAAGTATGATTGAGCGCACAGCTGACGGCAAGCAGCAGTTTACGTTCCAGGCAGGTCCGATTTTTAGCCAAATGGTATTAGCGGATGAGATTAACCGAGCAACACCAAAAACACAAAGTGCACTGCTTGAAGCTATGGGTGAAAAAACTGTAACAATTTTGGGAGATACAAAGAAGATGGCAAGACCATTCTTCGTGTTAGCAACACAAAACCCGATTGAGATGGAGGGAACATACCCTTTACCAGAAGCACAAATGGACCGTTTCCTATGCAAAATTCTTGTGCCGTATCCTGAGAAAAGTGAACTAATGGAAATTATGAAGCGTACAACAGGCGCTATGGAAATTGGTTTACAAAAAATCATGGATACAGAAGCACTTATTGAAGCGCAGCAAATGGTGAAGGAAGTACTGGTTGCTGATGAAATGCTCGAATTTGCGACGGACCTTGTTGTGGCTACCCATCCTGAGAGAGTGGATGCCATTGATGAGGTCAAGCAATATGCCATGTATGGTAGCGGCCCTCGAGGTTTACAAAGTTTAATCAAATTAGCGAAGGCAAGGGCGCTTATGAATGGACGTTTCCACGTTTCTGTAGCAGATATTAAATCTGTGGCTAAGCCAGTGTTACGCCATCGTATGCTGTTGAATTATGAAGGGGAGGCTTCAGGTAAAACAGCAGACGATGTGATTGATATCATTTTAGAAAAAGTACAGCAAGGTGTTAGCAGGTGACACAAAAATTATTATTGCCCGAGGATTGGTTAGCGAAAATAAGTCGCTTCCAAGTGGCAACGGCCTCCAAATTACGTGGGCAGCACAAGGGCTCGCACCGTTCGCAACGCTTCGGGGCATCGCTCGATTTTTCAGATTTTCGTGAATATCATTTAGGTGATGATGTACGTCAGGTGGATTGGAACGTCTTCGCGAGAACGGATAAATACTTCATCAAACGTTTTTTAGATGAACAAGAAATGCGCGTACACATTTTGTTAGATACAACGAAATCGATGGGCGATCAAGCAAAATGGACTTTTGCCCGGCAAATTGTCACCTCACTAGGGCTAATGGTGCTCGGTCGCGATGATCGCTTATCATTTTCTTTTCTACAGGATGAGGTGAAACCACCGTTTCGTCGTAAAGGTGCCATGTATCGTCGCGCCTTTTTACAGGTAGTCACAGAGATTGAGCAAGCAACTTATACAAATAGCTTCGCACAGGGAGCTTTCAAAGCATTGCCTAAGGATAGTACCGTACTATTTATTGTGACGGACGGACTTGAGCCAATCGAGGAATGGGAGCAACTTTTAAAAAGGCTACCACGCTTTGCAGGGGATGTCCGTATTTTGCAAATAGTTACGCAAGAAGAAATAGCACCCGAATATACGGGCGATGTACGCTTACTTGATCGTGAAACGGGCAGAGATGTAAATGTTACGATGTCTTCTAAAGTTCTGGACACATATATGGCAAGACGTGTATTACATGAAGAGGAATTTGAGGCAATTTGTCGGCGCTTCGGTGTTCGACAATTACAGCTTAAAGTAGAGGATGGATTGCAGCATGCCATCTTCCAACAATTATTAAAAGCACATTGGATTAGGTGAGGTGAGCCGTATTGGGCTTTAGTCAAATACTTTTTAGCTGGACGGCCATCATCCCGGTCATTGTCCTTCTATATTATTTCTTTAGAAAAAAATATACCGATCAAACCGTATCCTCCACACTTTTCTGGTCGGAAATTATGCAAGAAACACGTGTATCACCATACTTAAAACATTTACAAAAAAATGCACTGCTTTATTTGCAACTGCTAGCTCTTCTTATACTTGTACTGGCATTAATGAATCCTTACGTTAAAAAGTCGACGATTGTTGGGGCGCAGACGATTTTCATTGTGGACACGTCTGCGACAATGTTAGCAGGGAAAGAGCAGTCAACATTTGACACACATAAAAAAGAAATGCTGTCATTGATCGATGAGCTTGATGGAAGACCTGTGACACTCATTACAACAGGCAATACGCCAAAAGCTATATTGCAGCAGGAAACGAATACAAAAGATATTGAAAAAGCCATTCAACAGTTACACGTAACATATGAAACAGCTCAAATGAATAAAGGTTTAGATGTGGCACAGGCTTTTGTCGGTGATACACCAACATCTATTTATGTCTTTACAGATGCGCTCGATAAAAAGCAACTACCGATGGAAAAAGATACGGTGAAGTGGATCGTAAAAGGGTCTGCAAAGGATTTAACAAATATCGCAATGACACGTTTTGCTGCTACTACAGATGGACAGTCTGCAATGGCGCTTGTACAGTTACAAAATGATACGGACCAAGAGCAACATGTAACACTTTCGCTAGAAAATGCGGAGGGTAATGAGATAGTTGCTGAGAGTGTCACATTACCACCGAGTGAAGCTGTAACAAAAACATTTAAAGACCTACCGTTAGAAGATACGATGACTGCCAAGATAGATGCTAAGGACGATTACGCTGTTGATAATTCACAAACTGTATTGCTACAAACAGCTACTTCAAAAGTAGTCATCGATCAAAGTATGCATCAACTCATTCAAAAAGGCTTTCAAACGATTAATAGCAGTGTGAAAATTGTTCCGTCTCTACAAGTAGCTGACAGTCAGGATGCCACAGTGGTGACAAATCAAACGACGCTACTCGAAAAAATGGACAAGCCTATCGTATTATTTGGACGGGATGACGTTGAAAAGGTTGAAGCAACTGGAGGAGTCGGTACTACAAGTGATGCATTGTTTGCGTTTAGTGAGTTAAAAGATATTTATGTCAGTGCTGTATATCCCGGATTCGATGACTATAAAACGATTGCATCAGTTGGAGATCAGCCATTTATTCAACGTTCACCTGAAGGGGATATTGTCATATTAGCCGATATTGCCGATACAGATTGGCCGTTACACCCTTCATTCCCATTATTTCTATGGAGTGCTGAACAGCAGCTTTCAGAATCAATTGATTCACTTGGTATTTTTACGCCAAATGAGCAACGAGCAGTTGCTTTAGCGCAGGGGGATTGGAGTGTGTATTCGCAGGAAGATGAGTTTTTATCGTCCATTACGAATGGTCTATTAACAGCTCCAATGAAGCCAGGAATTTATTCAGCTCGCTCAAATGATGAAGAAAAGCGCTTCATCGTGCAGCTTCAAGCGCAAGAGCGTGTCATTGAAAAAGGGACAAGCTATACGCTTGGAGAGCTTCAGGACAATGGTAAGGAAGAAATATCGAAAACTTCGTTCGTACCTTGGCTCATCCTCATTATTTTAGTATTACTTGTTTCAGAGTGGGAGGTGCAACGACGTCGTGGATTTACGAATTGATATGCCATTAGCATTGTTGCTTTTACTTCCGTTGCTTATGTATTTTGGATGGACCTATTGGCGTGAGCGTCAGCGACTAAAAAAGAGTCATATCGTCGTACTAGGTATTCGTATTGTGGCAGTAGGCTGTTTGGTTTTTGCACTTGCAGGGCCCTATATTTTATTGCCCGTAAAGGAAGAACAAGTATTATTTTTAGTTGACCGTTCTGCTTCAATGAATGGTACCGATGATGAGATGGCCAATTTTATAGCGGAAAGTTTACAGTCGAAAAATGATGAACAGCTTGCAGGGATTTATTCTTTTTCATCGACATTACAAATGGAAGCCATTTTATCGAATACTTTAAAGGAAGTGCCGAAGTTTACAACCATAAAAGCAACAGATCAAACAAATATTGAACAAAGCCTACAGCTCGCTTCAGGTATTGTAGATCCGAAAAAAGCAACACGACTTGTGCTCTTAACGGATGGCAATGAAACAAAAGGAGATGCCTTAGAATTTGCATTAAAGTTTAAAGGGTCGAATAGTAGTGTTGATGTAGTTCCATTTAGTCAACCTGTTACTAACGATGTATCACTGAAAAGCTTTGTAACCCCACAGGTTGCTTATGTAGGTGAACAGCAACAGTTAGTCACTGAGATTAATGCAACTGCAGCAGAACAAGGCGAGCTATTATTATACGAAAATGATAAGCTTATTCATCGTGAGGCAGTGGAGCTTGCTGAAGGGTCAAATATTTTTACGTATAAACATGCCGCAACGGCTGAAGGACTTGTAAAATATGAAGCACTCGTGCAGGTTGACCAAGATGCAATTTTTGAAAATAATAAATTAACGAGTGTCACGATGGTACAAAGTGAACCGCATTTATTAATTGTTAATGGCTATGACACGGCATCGCCAATCGCTGCAGCACTTGGCAGCCAATCAATTTCCTATGATGTTGTGGATGCTAACAGTTTGCCAAATGAACTTTCTAGTTATTTACAATACAATGCCATCATTTTTGATAATGTACCAGGGCATTTAGTAGGCGAGGAAAAAATGAATGTTATTGAACAGGCAGTGAAAAATTTTGGTGTCGGGTTTACAATGGTTGGTGGCGAAAATAGCTTTGGCTTGGGCGGCTATTTTAAAACACCAATCGAAACTTTACTACCTGTTGAAATGGAGATTAAAGGTAAGGAACAATTACCGTCATTAGGACTTGTTATCGTGCTTGACCGCTCTGGAAGTATGCATGGAACGAAGCTAGAGCTCGCGAAGGAAGCGGCCGCTCGTTCAGTCGAAATGCTACGAGATGAG
Organism: Lysinibacillus agricola; assembly: GCF_016638705.1. Lineage (GTDB taxonomy): Bacteria > Bacillota > Bacilli > Bacillales_A > Planococcaceae > Lysinibacillus > Lysinibacillus agricola. Next base: position 1,072,804 of record NZ_CP067341.1, read on the forward strand.
GATACGCTCGGGTTTATTGCCTTTGATGATAAACCGTGGGAAATTATTGAGACAGGACCACTTGGCAATAAGGATGAAGCAGTAGATACCATTTTATCTGTAACACCAGGGGGCGGCACTGAAATATATGGATCACTTGCTAAAGCTTATGAAAATCTAGCTGAATTAAAGCTACAGCGTAAGCATATTATTCTCTTAACGGATGGACAGTCACAGTCAGGTAATTATGAAGACTTAATCGCACAAGGAAAAGAGAATGGTATTACACTATCAACGGTTGCAATTGGTCAGGATGCAGATGCCAACTTACTTGAAGCACTTAGTGAAATGGGCAATGGGCGTTTCTACGATGTTGTTGATGAGCAGACAATCCCTTCTATTTTATCTCGTGAAACTGCCATGATTTCACGCACATATATTGAGGATAATCCATTCTATCCAACTATATATAATGCATCTGCATGGAATACATTATTTACGAATGGTGTACCTAAAATGAATGCTTATATCGGTACAACAGCAAAGCAGGGAGCCTCTGTTATTGCAGAAAGCGAGAAGGAAGATCCAGTGCTAGCACAGTGGCAATATGGTCTTGGCAAGACATTCGCCTTTACTTCTGATTCGACAGGAAAATGGGCAGGGGACTGGGCAAGATGGCAAGAATGGGGCACATTTTGGCAAACGCTTATTTCACAAATGCTACCAAGCTATAACGATGTTGCCTATGATGTACGTCTAGAGTCAGACGGCTCATTTGTCATCACTGATCCAACAAATGAAGCGGCGTTTTTAGATATTGTTGCTGTTAATGAAGCCGGTGAAGAACTTGAAACACAGCTTGAAACAATGTCAGCGTCACAAGTGCGAGCAGTCGTACAAGCAGAGCCGGGACTAATCTTCTTCCGCATTGCCGATGAAGAACAGGCTATTTACCAAGCAGGCTTAAGTGTACCTTATAGTGCTGAATATGAATTACGCCCAGTCAATGAAAAACTAGTGGAAGAACTAACGAAGCAGACAGGCGGTTCCGTTTTGAAAGAGCCGAATGAAGTGTTCCGTGAATTTACTAAAAAAGGTGCGGAACGCCAAAATATTGCAACATGGCTCCTATTAGCAGGTATGCTACTATTCTTCATGGATATTACTATTCGACGCTTTGGTTGGGGCTTCCTAACAAGGCCGAAGAAACAAGAACAGCTTGTAGAGGAAAAACCAAAACAGGCAGAGGACACAAATGTTGCCCAGCTATTAAAGGGCATGAAAAAACGACCCTAACAAAAAACGATGGTGCATGCTTTATAGCAATGAGCCATCGTTTTTTGTCATTCTATTTGGCGGGCTATCATTGAGAGTTGGGAATGATATTTGTTAAAGCTTCTATCATGAATAATTAGTTGATCTTCGTTCCGATTGGTCGACTCCTTGGGGATTAGCAATAGAGGAACGAAGGCTAAAAGCATCACGTCCTGTGATAACGCCTTCGTGACCAACATCGTGTTGTTGCTGTCGCTACGCTTTCGCACAGAAAAAAACGCACATTGCTGCCGCTACGTTAGCACTGCGCTTTCGGATAAAAAACATTTGTTGGCCCGAGACCCTGGAGCGAAGCGAAGCGGCTCATCGAACGCTCCCAGTCGGAACGGAAATCAACCCCACGTTATGTTGATGAGCTAATTTTAGATTGCTACTTTTATGAAATTAGAGAATTTTTTTGTGATAGTGAAATTTTCCTTGTAAATAATATACACAAATGCAATAATGGATTATAGTAATAAAATATTACTATCATTTTAAAGTACTATGGATTTGGAGGATCTGACATGACCAATATAATGAATTCATTTGGTTTTCTAAGTTTTAAGCTAGCAGAGGCTCTAGAGGATAATCTCGAGAAATATATTAGCGAAAAATTTCAAATGAAATCCAGAGAAGTCGGGATCATGATGGCAGTAAAAGAAAAAAAACTTAGCCAAATTCAAATAGGGCAGATATTAAAGTTGGATAAAAATAGTGTTCGCTTTTTTATCGATGGTCTAGAAGAAAGAAATTATGTTTATAGGGAGAAAAATCAAGAAAATAGAAGAGAGAATTTAATATGCCTTACAGAACAAGGTGAAAGTATGGCAGAAGAATTATGGAAGACCCTTTCGATTTCTGAGAATGATGTTTTAAACGTACTTACATTGGAAGAAAAAGAACAATTGAAAGGCATATTGACAAAAGTATATGAAAATCGTGCATAGGGTTTAACTTCTTTCAGCAACCTGCTGAAATAGAGGAACTCAGTCTAAGAACGCCACGTCCTGTGGCAACGACTGAGTGACCAACTTCGTGTTGGCCTAAAGCCTCCGGCGGATGTCGCGGATTTGGAAATGAGTTCACATAGGATGTTAGCCTAAAATCATCGCATCCATGCGATAACAGCTAACTGACCTGCATCGGTAAAAACGCCACGTCCTGTGGCATTACCGAAATGACCAACATCGTGTCGGCCCTCATGCAGGCCTAAGCACAAAGCCGAATCCGGACGCAATTATGCCGAGGCATAATTGATAACCTTATCAATAAAAATGAAAGAGTGATGACAGATGAAAGCAGTAGAGGTTATGAAGGAGTATTTAAAAAGAGCACAAGAAGAGGGTCAAGATTTATCTGATATGTATGCAGATCATGGGGAATTGAAAAATTTTAAAGGTGAAGTTTTTAAAGGAAGAAAAGAAATACAGAATTTTTACACGTCACCTATGCCGAAAGGGTTTAAATTAACTATTCAAAATATTGAAGGCGATGATATAAAATGTAGTGCTATCGTTTCGACTACTTGGGATGGTTTGCCAAATCCAGTGATTTTGGAAGAAAGGCTAATTCTTGAAAATGAAAAAATAAAGTCGTTTACGATGATCCCAAAATAAAAGGAGAGCTCTTCCTATGACTGAAAGAGACACGAAATATTGGATTGGCGTGGTATCTCTCAATCATGTGCAAAAAGGGGTTGAGGGAGGATTCGGCCAGTTATGCCATGGCAAAGAGAGACCTTTGAAACGAATGCAAAAAGGAGATTGGATCATTTATTATTCTCCTAAAAAAAGTCTAGATGGTAATGAGCCTGTAAGAGAGTTTACCGCAATTGGAAGGGTAAAAGACGAGCGAATTTACGAGTTCCAAATGGCAGAAAATTTTATTCCTTTTAGAAGAGATATAGACTTTTATAAAGAGGCAAAGTCTGTACCAATAAAAAGGATCTTAGATTATTTAGAATTTGTAGAAGATACATCGAAATATGGCTATAAATTCAGATTTGGTCATTTTGAAATAAGTAAAAAAGATTTTTTATTAATTGCTCATGAAATGGGATTACCATTGAAGTATGAATGATTTTGGTTGGACAAAAAACGTTACTTTCTTAATTAATTGCCATTAAGAAGTAACGTTTTTATATTGCCGTAAATCATTATTTAAGTAGAGTGTTAAGATTAGTTACAAACATAGTCTTGCGCAAATTGCTAGCAATGACAATGCCCAGGATAGCACCAATGGTACTTGAGGTTAAAAAGGCTGGCATGAAAAATAAAGCAGCAACGGATGTCCCCATTACTAAATGTGCGTAAGGTACTGCAATGAGTGAGGCAATAATACCTGTTCCAAACATTTCACCGATACCTGCGAGCCATTGTTTGCCGCTGTATTTATAGGCAAGAGCTGCACATAGAGCACCAATGACACTGCCGGGTATAGCTAATAATGAGCCTGTGCCTGTTAAAATACGAATAATAGCTGTGACAAAGGCGACCATAACAGTAGGCACTGGTCCAAGAATAATAGCGCCAATAACATTAATGGCATGCTGTACAGGGTAGGCACGTGCAATTCCCGTTGGTATAGATACGAAGGTAGAACCTGCTACGGCAATTGCTACTAATAAGGCCATGATTGTTAATTTTCGAATTGACATAATTTCCACTCCTTTTTAGTATTTAGTGAATCGTTGATAAACCAGACAAAAAAAGCCGCTTCCTAAAAACAATAGGAAGCGGCCTTGCATTTACATATTTAAAAAGCAAGTGTCGCCACTTCCCTCCGCTAGTGTGAACTAGATCAGGTTCAAAGGGTCCGTATATGATCATATACGTCTCGGCCTTTTAAAGACTCCCCTAGTGGTAATAATAGAATTTAATTTTTACATAATAATGTAGTATACTACTAAAAATAGTCAATAACTTTTCAGACTAATTTGTATCAGGATGCATTAGATGCGGTGCTTTTTTCATTGTCCAAATAAGGGCAAGGAAGAAGCAAGCCATTAAAATAATAGACCCGAAAATATAAGGACTGTTCATATTCCAATCGAATAATAAACCTGCTAAAGCTGGACCAATCATATTACCAAGACTCATATATGCATTGTTGAGACCAGCTGCAAAGCCTTGTTCATTTTCAGCAAGCTTTGAAATCAGTGTGTTGACAGCTGGACGAATCAATGTCGTAGCTGTAGAGAAGATTGTCGCTACAATTAAAATAAGTGCAAAGCCAGATGCGAATAATATTAAGAAAATCGAAACGGATGCAATAAATAAATTGACTAACACTACTTTCATTTCGCCGAATCGATTAAACAGCGGTGTAATAACAAATATTTGTACAATAACACCAAAAGCGCCACCTACAACTAATATAATAGCGATATCTGTAGGTGTGTAATTAAACTTGTCTGTAACAAATAATGATAATGTTGTTTGGAAGTTAGCGATTCCGAATGAGAAAACAAGCATGATAATTAGCATGACAAAATAAGGCATTCGGACTGAACGGACCATTTGCTTTGCAAGATTATCTTGCTTCTGCGCTTTTTTCGCTGTGTTTGGTTTTGTAGCAGGTAATAAAAAGAACGATAAAATAGCTGCTAAGATAGCTGCACATCCAGCAGTATAAAATGGAAAATGCAAGCTAACTTTTGAGAGGAATCCACCGATGCCTGGTCCAATCATAAAACCAAAGGACATTGCTGCCCCTAGCATACCCATTCCTTTACCTCGTTCCTCATAAGTCGTGACGTCTGCCACAAAAGCCATTATAGGAGGTGCCACAAATGCAGATCCAAGGCCACCTAAAAAGCGTGCCAAGAAGAGCATCCACACATCTGTAGAAAGCCCAAAACCAATTTGTGCAAGTCCTGTCACTATAAGACCGAAAATAATGAGATTTTTTCGACCGTATTGATCCGAAAGATTCCCAGCAATTGGAGAAAAAACGAATTGTGCCAAGGCGAACGTTGCAATCAACATGCCAAGAATTTGTCCTGCAGCACCAAATAGTTTTAAATATTCAGGCATGACAGGAATAATAATTCCAATACTCCCCATTGCGATAAACATATTAAACATTAAAATATACAAAGCCGCCTTATTAGACTTCTGCTGGGTCATCGAATACCCCCTTTTTAATCAAATATACTACAGTCTACCACAAGGCTTGTACGTTTGCTATTGACTAGAAGTCTGAAATAAGAGAAATTGCTAGTAAAGTTGTGGGGATTCTTTTTGTTAAACAAATACTGCCCCCAGTTTTCCTCTAGAAGTTTACCTCCAGCGCTAAACGAAAAAAGCTGTTCTCAACGTTAGTAACGTAAGAACAGCTTTAAATAGGTTATCGTATACTCATTTTAAATTCTAAAAACAGCTCATTGTATTTGCCTAAATAATCTGGGCCTAAATTTTTATATACCTCTAATGTGTCGCGTTGTTCTTCAGTAGGATAGTAGCGTTCATCTGATACAACTTCTTTATCCATTAACTTCATCGCTTCAATATTAGGAGTAGAGTAGCCTACATAATCGGCATTTTGAGCACCGGATTCAGCTTTAAGCATAAAATTAATGAAGGCATGTGCTCCATCTATATTTTTTGAAGTTTTTGGAATGACCATATTATCAAACCATAAATTCGAGCCTTCTTCTGGTACAGCGAAGTCTAGGTCTTCGTTTTCGGACATCATATCTGCTGCTTGACCAGACCAAGTAAGGGCAACAGCTGCCTCATTATTAATCATCAGCGGTGTAATTTCATCTCCGATAATGGCTTTAACATTTGGCGCCAATGTTATCAGTTTATCAGTAGCTTCACGTAGCTCATGGCCATTTAAAGAGTTGAGAGAATAGCCAAGACTGTTTAAGCCCATACCGATCACTTCACGTGCACCGTCTACTAAAAAGACTTTTCGATTTAACGAAGGGTCCCATAAGTCATCCCAAGAAGAAAAATCTAAATTACCAACGAGCTTTGGATTATAGACAATGCCGACTGTTCCCCAGAAATATGGAACAGAATATTTATTGTCCTCATCAAATGGTAAATCTAAAAAGTAAGGATCGATATTTTTTAAATTAGGGATTTTCGTTTTATCTAAAGGAATAAGTAAGTTTTCTTCCTTCATTTTTTCAATCATATATTCAGAAGGTACTGCAATATCATAAGCCGTACCACCTTGTTGAATTTTTGTCATCATTGCTTCATTTGAATCAAACGTCTCATAAATAACATGAATACCTGTTTCTTTTTCAAATTGCTTTAGCAAATCTGGGTCAATATATTCTCCCCAGTTAAAGATTGTTAACGTATCTTTCCCACTTTTCCCACCGCCGGCACTTAGGGCGTCAGCAGCATAGAACAAAAGGGCGGAAACGACAAGGATGGCGATTGTTGCTTGAATTAATTGCTTCATTGAGTTCCCCCCGTTCTTTTACTAGCGCGGCTTGTAATGAAGTAATAGCCAACTACGACGATAACCGTTACAAAGAATACTAAACCAGAAATAGCGTTAACCGTTAAGGAAATACCGGCACGTGCCATAGAGTAAATTTCAACAGATAATGTACTAAAGCCGTTACCTGTCACGAAAAACGTCACCGCAAAATCATCTAAAGAGTACGTTAAGGCAAGGAAGAACCCTGCAAAAATACCAGGTTGAATATACGGTAAAATAACACGCATCATCACATCTTTTTTCGTTGCACCTAAATCTAATGCAGCGTCGATTAATGATTTATTCATTTCTAACAGTTTCGGTAAGACCATCAGTACAACGATTGGGACACTGAACGCTACATGTGCTAGTAACACAGAAGCAAAGCCTAATTTAATACCAATCATTGTGAATAAAATTAAAAAGCTTGCACCAATAATGACGTCCGGGCTAACAATTAACACATTGTTTAAAGAAAGTAGAGTGTTGCGCATTTTTGAATTTTTAACAGTGACAATGCCAATGGCACCTAGTGTCCCGATGACTGTAGAAATCAATGCAGAAAGCAATGCCACGATGACTGTATTAATTAAAATAACGAGTAAACGTGAATCCTCAAACACGGCTATATAATGTTCTAACGTAAAGGACTCAAAATTATTCATCGAGCCACCACTATTGAACGAATAAAAGATTAAATAGAAGATAGGTGCATATAAGACGATAAAAACAATCGCTAAATACACTCTTGCTGACGCAGATAGTTTTTTCATCGTACGCGACCTCCTTTATCCTTTTGCCCCGTAATTAACATAATGATAACCATGAATAAAATTAAGAAAACAGCAATTGTTGAACCCATTCCCCAGTTTTGGGTCACAAGGAATTGTTGTTCAATAGCTGTACCAAGTGTAATAACACGGTTTCCTGCAATTAAACGAGTAATCATGAAGAGTGATAAAGCAGGGATAAATACAACTTGAATACCTGATTTAACACCGTCCATTGTTAGTGGCAACACAACGCGACGGAATGTAGTAAGGGCAGATGCCCCTAAATCACGTGCTGCGTAAACAAGAGTCGGATTTAAACGATCCAATGAGTTGAAAATCGGTAAAATCATAAATGGAATAAAAATATAAACGGATACGAATACAAAGCTAATGTCAGTGAATAGCATCTGCTGTGGATCAAAGCCAAATACTTCGATAAATGCATTTAATGGACCGTATAAGCCAAAAATCCCGATAAAGGCATATGTTTTTAACAAAAGATTAATCCAAGAAGGAATAATAATCAGTAAAAGCCAAAGCTGCTTATGCTTCGTTTTTGTTAAAAAATAGGCTGTTGGATACGAAACAAGTAACGTAAAGAACGTAATTAAAAACGCATACCAGAACGAACTTAATGTCATTTTTAAATAGACAGAAGTAAAGAACGCTTTATAGTTATCGAGCGTGAAATTGCCATGTATATCTAGTAGGGAATAGTAAACAACAAGTGCAATCGGCGCGATAACGAAAAGTGCGATCCATAAAACATATGGAAATAAGGCTGATTTCGAAGTCTTAGTTTGCATCTTCGTCGTCTCCATAAGCTTCTAAACGTTTATCGAATTCTTCTTCTGTCTCATTTAAGCGCATAACATGAATTGCTTCTGGATCAAAGTCTAAGCCAATTTCTGTCCCTACTTCAGCTTTTTTCAATGAATGCACGAGCCATTCATTTCCATCCTTGTCGTACGTGGATAATTCATAATGCACCCCACGGAACAATTGAGTATCAACTTTAACGACAAGTTTGCCTTTATCGATTGTTGTCATTTCTAAATCCTCTGGGCGAATGACAATATCAATTTTTTCGTTTGGCTTCATACCTTGGTCGACACATTCAAAAACTTTACCGGCAAATTCTACTTTAAAATCTTCAATCATCACACCAGGAACAATATTTGATTCTCCAATAAAATCAGCAACGAAGCGGTTAATTGGCTCATCATAAATATCTACTGGTGTACCTGATTGTTGAATTTCACCTTCACTTAAGACAAATATTTCATCACTCATGGCAAGGGCTTCTTCTTGATCGTGTGTAACGAAGACAAATGTTTTCCCGAGTCGTTGCTGTAATTCGCGTAACTCATACTGCATCTCTGTACGCAGCTTTAAATCTAAAGCAGAAAGAGGCTCATCAAGTAAAATCACTTCAGGATCATTCACAATCGCACGAGCAATAGCAACACGTTGACGTTGACCACCGGACATTTCAGAAATTTCACGATTGCCATAGCCTGCTAAGTTAACGAATTTTAATGCTTCAGCAACACGGTTTTTAATTTCACTTTCAGGAAGTTTTTTGATGCGAAGCCCAAATGCGACGTTTTCAAAGACATTCAAATGAGGGAACAACGCATAATCCTGAAAAACAGTATTTACTTGGCGTTCATTTGCTGGTACTGAGTTGATTTTTTTATCGTGAAAATAGATATCTCCTGTAGTCGGTTCTGTGAAGCCAGCAATCATACGTAAAATAGTTGTTTTACCACAACCAGAAGGACCTAGTAGTGTATAGAATTTCCCTTTTTCTAGCTCCAAGTTAATGTTTTTTAAGACGACCGTGCCGTCATTATAGGACTTTGAAACATTTTCAAAGCGGATAATCGAATTCGTTGTCATAGATGCGCCTCCTTAAGCTATAAATATGAATCCGTTGCGACAAGTAAAATTTTTGTTTCTCCAGTATGTGCATTAAGAATTTGATGATGATCTGTCGCGTCAAAATAGAGTGCATTGCCTTTACTTGCTATATACTGTTCATTTCCCAAAACGAGACGAATACGCCCTTCGACAACATAAATAAATGTTTCCGAGAGCGAGGGCTCAAACTGTTTGAATTCACCATCAACATCAAGTGTTAAGAAAATGGGCTCCATCTCTTTTTCATTTGATGTAGGAATGAGCCACTGAATTTCATATTTTTTTTCTTCGTCTGTATAAGTGGATTGATCTTCTTCTGTATATACAACCTTTTGTTCAGGTGATTCATCATCGAAAAATTCCTTAGGTGTTGACCCTAAAACTTCTAATAGTGAAAATAGCGTTTCAATGGAAGGTGAATTTAGATCACGTTCTAATTGTGAAATATACCCTTTACTTAAATCTGTACGTTCTCCAAGCTCCTCTTGGGTAAGACCTTTTTTTAAGCGAAGCGCTTTGATTTTTGCTCCTATTTGCATCTTTTCCCTCCTAGAAGAAGTTTAGCAATCATAAACTTTTGAAATACGAAGTTTACTTTAACGAAACTTTTAGTTTACTAAAACCATTACAATTATACATAATAATAAAGAATTTGCAATCGTTTTTTTATGAAAAAAAGTAGAAAAAATTTTTAGAAATTATACATAAATGATGTGTGAAAAAAATTGGCTCATCACCAAAAGTTATGGATGACATTTGCCATGGATATAGGTTGATTGGAGTGGAGGCTGGGCAACTCCTTGGGGCTCAGCGCCAAAGATGAGTACCTGGAGCCGGCAGAGGAACGAAGGCTATAAATATCACGTCCTGAACATCGTGCTGTTGCTGTCACTACGCTTTCGCACAAAAAACACTTGTTGGCCCAAGCGGCTCATCGGACACCCCTGGAAAGTGCCCAGTCGGAACGGAAATCAACCCGACGTTATGGTGATGAGCTGAAATATTGTTAATTCTAGAATAAAATTGTGAAAAATAGCTAATAAATATGCTGTAGTAGCCATTCCACTTAGGAAATTGACAAAAATTTGTCAGACAATTTCAAACATGTACTTTTATGAAGTTTACTTGTTTGAAAAACTACGATTACTCTGCTATCGTAGAAGACGAGTTCGCTGGTGCGAATGGAATATATACACTACATATTTAATCGGAGGGATTTATTATGGCAGAACGCATGGTAGGTAGACAAGCACCTGACTTTACAATGGAAGCGGTACTTTCAGACAAATCATTTGGTAAAGTATCATTAGAAGACATTAAAGCACAAGACAAATGGACAGTTCTTTTCTTCTATCCAATGGACTTCACTTTCGTATGTCCAACAGAAATCACTGCAATGAGCGATCGTTACGACGAGTTCGAAGACTTAGATGCAGAAGTAATCGGTGTTTCTACTGATACAATTCACACTCACTTAGCTTGGATTAACACTGACCGCACTCAAAATGGTCTTGGTGAGTTAAAATATCCATTAGCAGCGGATACAAATCACCAAATTTCAAAAGAATATGGTGTATTAATTGAAGAAGAAGGTATCGCACTACGCGGCTTATTCATCATCAACCCAGAAGGTGAATTAAAATACCAAACAGTATTCGATAACAACATCGGCCGTGATGTAGACGAAACTTTACGTGTACTTCAAGCTTTACAAACTGGTGGTCTTTGCCCAGCAAACTGGCGCCCAGGTCAAGCAACTCTATAATTTAAGTAGGGTTTTCATGTCAGGCTTTGAACTGAATTCAAGGCTTGACGAAATTGATCATTCAAAAATAAAGAGTCCCCACAAACTTGCTGTGGGGATTTTTTTAAACTTGATAGAGAAAAAGGAGAATGTTTTATGAAACTTCGTGAACAAATGCCTGAACTTGTAGGCGCAACGACTTGGTTAAATGGTGAAGTAACAAAAGCAGGTTTAGTAGGAGAAAAACCTACGTTAATCCACTTCTGGTCGGTTAGTTGCCATTTATGTAAAGAAGCAATGCCAGATGTGAACAATTTCCGTGATCAATACAAGGATGAGTTAAACGTTATTGCTGTGCATATGCCACGTTCTGAGCAAGATACAGATTTAGAAACAATCAAATCGGTAGCAGCAGAATTTGATATTGTACAACCAATCTTTGTTGATAACGAATTAAAGCTAACAGATGCATTTGAAAACCAATACGTACCTGCGTATTATGTTTTCGATAAAGATGGTCAGCTTCGTCACATGCAAGCTGGTGGTAGCGGTATGAAAATGCTAGAAAAACGTGTAAATCGTGTTTTAGATGAAATGCGCAACGCTGAATAATGTAATGCCAAGGCGAGGATATTTTTTCCTCGTCTTTTTTAATGTAAAAATATACTTAATTTGTGCGCCCGGCATGCCTATGAACTATAGGGTGCAAGTCCTGAACCCTGAAGACAGAAGTAGAGGATACAAAAGAAATGTAGTTCCCTAAATTTGATTTTAGAGGTAGAAATGAATAATGATGAAAAATGTAACAAAAGCTGAACTAAATGAAGTCATAAAAGTAAGGTGTGGTGTGGAATGAAGGATTCTCATAAGATTTACAATACGGCGGTAGAGGCAACTTTGGAGGTAATTGGAGGTAAATGGAAACCTGTAATACTCTTTCATCTGACATTTGGCAAGAAACGTAACAATGAATTGAAAAACTTGATACCTGCAATTACTCAAAAAATGTTATCGCAGCAACTTCGCGAGCTTCAAGAGGAAGGCGTCATCTTACGCACTTCTTACAATCAGGTTCCACCAAAAGTCGAGTATGAGTTGACCGACTACGGTTGGAGTCTAAAAGAGATTCTCCATCTGATGTGTAGGTGGGGGGATTCGCATTTAGAAAGAAAGTACGGGGGAAGGGCTACCGTTCTGGCCAACCCAGAGCTTGGAGACAAAAATGACATATAAGGGCTCATCGGTGATAGTTATAATTTCTCGCCCAATAATTTAAACTCCGTAACCAACTTTTCATTTAGTTTTTCTGCTTGGACTTTATTATTTAAAAGATTAGGTGCGATTTTTCCAACTTTCCCTTTATAAGAACGATTTTTTTCATACGAACGAGATGTTGGTTTGAAAGAAGCTGAACTAGTATGGCTAGAATCTGAATAAAAAAGAAGTTGAAATATCTTAATGAGGCTTTGAAATAAAGTACGATGATTATAAAAAGGATGAACTGAACCCATTTGTATATGAATGGATTTTATTTTTCGTATTGTATTTATTCAGAACGTCTCTTCAAGTGGAAGATCCACGTTTTAATAAATTGAACTTAAATCCTATAATGTATATTATAAATCAAAATAAAATTGATAGTAGGTGATTTATTAGTGAATAATAATTTGCTTCTAATAAAGAATTTTAGCAAGTTGACTGGCTTATCACGAAAAACTTTGTATCTGTATGATGAACATAATATTTTGAATCCAGTGTTTGTTGATCCAAATAATGATTATCGATATTATGATAAGAATCAGTTACTAACTGCTAAACGAATAAATTTATTAAAAAAAGCAGGATTTAGCTTAAATGAAATCAGTAAAATCATCCATAGAAAGTTATCAGATGATGAAATAAATAATTTGATAGAAGAAAAGCTTCAGTTGGAAATGAATAAGATAAAAGATGCAAATCAAACAATAAATAATTTGAAAGCCCTGAGTCCTGCAATTATGATGTTAAATAATGAAGTCCAAAAAGCGTATTTAGAATCATTGATCGTATATGAATATGAATTATTACCAAATGAAAATATATGTGTAGCGCTGAATAACATCGAGGAATTAGTTAGCGAACTTAATGTTAAAAAGAATGAAAAAATCATCAAATATAAACTGATGGATAATAAAATTCACCCTATTCGTGTCGCTGTACAATTGGAAAATCACAAATTGAGTCAATCCGGAATCACAAGTTATTTTGGTTTTCAAACGCAAAAGATTATTTATGAAATTGATCCTTATCAAGAAGAATCGGTATTAAAAATAAATGAGATCATGAAAAATAACGAAATAGAATTATCTGAACCATATATTTATGAACGTATATTAAACCCAGATGATTATCTATATTCCTCCAAACGCCTATCGGAATTTATTTTTCCGTCTAAGTATTAAGTAATTGACCTTCCCCCTTAGGTTAACCCTTACACTCTCTTTAAAGGGAGGTTATATTACGTGAAAAAAAATAATTATGCATTAGTAACAGGAGCTTCTAGAGGGATAGGAAAGGCAATCGCAATCCAACTTGCAAATGATGGATTCAATTTACTATTACATTATAATCAAAATATTGAAAAAGCTAATCAAGTCAAAGAAGAAATTGAATCAATTGGCAGACAAGCACATTTAATTCAAGGTGATTTTAATTCCAGTGAAGGAATTAAAGAGTTTATCAAAAAAATCAAAAAAATGATAATCCAGGATAATAATGTATCATTGCATACAATTGTTCACAATGCTGGACATGCTACATCAAATGGATTTGGAGACGTGGATTATGATGAGTTCGATCGGCTATTTAATGCAAATGTTAAAGCACCATATTTTATCACACAATCTTTAATCGGACTTATCGAATCCAATGGTAGGATAATAAATCTATCATCAGGTGTGACACGTATCGCGTTTCCACATATGATGGTATACAGTATGACAAAAGGCGCTATTAATACAATGACGTTTACATTAGCAAAGGAATTGGGTGAAAAAGGAATTACGGTTAATTCCATAATGCCTGGAATTATTGATACGGATTCAACTGCTAACTGGTTGCATACAGAAGAAGGTCAAGAAAATGCAAAGAATATGAGTGCTTTAAAAAGAGAGGGTCAACCAGAAGAAATTGCAAATGTTGTTTCATTTCTAGCGAGTGAAAAAGCGAGTTTTATTACTGGGCATAATATGGATGTAACTGGTGGAAGCCATCTGTAATTAGGTAAATGTTTTAACTAGAGACTGATTAAAATCATGAATTTTAAAGTGTAATAAGCATAATTAAATTCGATAATTAGCATTAAACAGTCTGTTTAACGGTATTGAGGATCACGAAATTTCTTAAATTTATATCTATTTACAAAAAGGACAGATGAAATAATTATTTAGACGTTTTCATATAGGATTCATGGTAATTAATTTGATCAATCCTTTTTTATAAAAAAATAGCGCTTTTCGAAAGTTGTTTCACCATGCGACTCATAATTTTTCACTCACTCGTAAAATACACTCGAAGCAACACCTTAAGATTTGGCAATTGTTTTTCCACCTTCAGTCCCCTTTAAATATCTTTTCCCTCTTGTATTTTTTCTATAGAAGAAAATTTAGCCATAGAAAACTGCACTTCCAATTGTTAGACTGTGTCTAACAATTGGGATGCAGTTCATATAAAAATGCCGGCTTTTCGTTTATGGAATGATTTTACGTTTGCGAAAGTCGTCGAAGATGTTCATAAACATCGCTTCGGTATCGACGTATTCATGAAAACCTAAGCGACGGGCCTTAGTTCCGTCAGCGAAGAAATCGTAATTCCAAGAGAACACGAAATCACCGAATCCCCAGGAGGATACGTCTTTATAGGAATGCTGAGCAAGCCCGTGTTTCTCGACCATTTTGTTCCAAAGATGCTCCTTGTCCGCCATGACAACGTCCAGGGACATCTGCAATGGAGGCGCCGTTTCCAAGCCGAAGTAGTGAGCAATTTTCGGCCATAATTCATTCCAGCGGAATAAATCGCCATTCGTGATGTTGAATGCCTGATTAGCACAACGATCTTCAGTTGCCGCCCATACTGTTGCCTTCGCGAGAAGTCCAGCATCTGTCATCTCCAAGAGGCTATCGTAAGCACCCGGCTTGCCCGGAAACCGCAACGGCAGTCCAAGTTCCTTCGAAATTGAAGCGTAGATCGCAATAACCATAGCGAGGTTCATTGGATTTCCAAGCGAGAAGCCGCAGACTACAGAAGGACGGAGCGCCGACCAAGTCCAAGCCTTACCTTTTTGCCTTTGTTCTAAGAAATCTTGCTGATCAACATTGAACTCGGGCGGCATATGGTTAGCGTCTGTCTCACGAGCCGGAGTCTTGAACGGACCGAGGTGTGCGCCATATACCTTGTAACCCTGCATCAAACTTACATGTTTTAAGCCTGGTGCGGCTGACTCGATCACTTCTACGGTATTTACTAGCATGGTGAGATTAGGGGGAACAAGTTCGGCCCAAGTTGGACGGTCCTGATAGGCGGCATAGAAGATGTGTGTTACCTCAGTTAAATTGCCTAACTTCTCCCAGGTGTCGTCTATATTGAGTAGATCCGCAGCCACATACCGGACATGGCCAAAAGATTCTCCACCTCGACGCGATACGCCTATCACTTCCCAATCAGGGAGAGTAATTAGGTGATCAATGAGGTTGCGACCGATGACACCATTTGCACCTACAACTAAGGCGACTTTGCGTGTTGATTGAGATTCATTATTCATAGTGTTTTAGCTCCTTTTATAATCTGCTTTGTTCACTGTTATTTTGCATCAAGGAACCACACTTGAGAAGTACGCACTTTGAAGTGCCATAAGCACTTTTTTGTAATCTAACAGTGCTCTTAAGACGAGTATGCGGAAGAATACTCAGGATTTTAAAAGATTTTTTAAAAGACTATATTGATATCTGATTTGCGAAAAATAAGTATGGGATTATGTAATTAAACAATTACTTTTCTGAAAGGTGTTATACATGTTTACACTTTGAAATGAAACAACTTTATTGTCTACACACTATTCTTATACTGGGTGATTACGAGGCTTTTGGAGAGGAAAATATTATACAAATACACGAGCAAGGGTTTCAAGCAGGCTTCTTTGATGAAATCCTGAAGGAACGTAGTGTTTCGGTTCATCCGACAACCATCATGCGCTGGGGTCATGAATATGGCAACTTGATCTACCATTTAGGGGAACGGTCTCTCTCACTTAGCACTAAATGGGGAATGGGTGAAAACGGAATAATATGGGGTATTTCGAATTATTTGGCTCATCACCAAAATCCGGGGATGACAAAATCAATGACCTGTTTCCAAACGTAAACGGAGGAAAAGATGGGCATCATTTCGGTAGCCAAAACCACGTCTTTTGATGAGCTTAATTTTATTATTTGTGCCTTCCATAATGCCGTTTGAGAAAGGTGAGTATATGGTATCTACCATTGCTTTCTCACGAACAATCACGGTTTTAGCTATCTTTGAAACTACACCACTTGTGTGAAATTGATAGCGTTCGAGCCAGTTTTTTAAGCGCTTTGTTGCTTGTGTATCCGTTGTAGCTTTTAACACATAACGCATGTGATTCAATGCTTGATAGATATGCTTTGTATAAAAATCTTCCCGTAGCCATTCACGCACAAAACCACGTTCTTCCTCTGTTAACTCTAATTGGTGACACTCTTTGCCATCGGTTCGGTTCTAGCGGCCATTCCCCTTGTTACATTAACAAGAGGATGGAGGCGAAAGAAAGTGTTGTTACTGGCATTATGTATCCTATTTCTTGCAAATATAGCAACGGCAATATCTTCTCATTATGTCCTCATCTTAGGATTACGCTTCCTTGCGGGAATGTCCACCGGTTTGCTATGGGGACTTGTGGCCGGATATGCGCGCCGGATGGTAGCACCATCTTTACAAGGGCGTGCGTTGGCAATTGCAGGGACAGGGCAACCAATCGCTTTGTCATTAGGGCTACCCATGGGTACTTGGTTGGGATTGTTTTTGGAATGGCAATCTATTTTTATCATTATTGGTGTGCTTACACTTTTCTTGATGGTATGGATATATATAAAAGTGCCAGATTTTTCTGGACAATCTGCTCAACAACGACAACCTATTTATGAGATTTTCCGATTGCCTGGCGTTCGCCCGATATTGTGTGTCGTCTTCGTTTGGATCTTGGCTCATAATATTCTCTATACCTATATCGCCCCATACATGACGTATGTTGGACTTGCTAATTACGTCGGTCTCGCTTTACTAACGTTCGGTATCTCATCGATAGTAGGAATTTGGGTGATGGGGGTATTTATTGATAACTATTTACGGCTGATGTCAATAATCAGTCTTGTTGGTTTCGCCATTGCGTCACTTGTGCTAGGAATTGCAAATGGTTTACCATTACTCATTTTTATTGGAATAGCAGCTTGGGGTTTGACATTTGGCGGGGCACCAACATTATTACAAACGGTCATAGCAGATGCTGCTGGAGAAGGAGCAGATGTGGCTCAATCTATTTTTGTCACCATTTTCAACCTTGCAGTAGCTGGAGGTGGATTTGTTGGCGGAATGATGCTGAATCAATTTGGAGCGAGTTCTTTCCCATGGATACTCGTATTATTAAGTCTCATCGGTTCCTTGATTGTGTATGGAGGAAAAACACATGCATTTAAGCCTAATCGAAATCAAATCGATGGTAATTAATAATCTTTTCACTTTTATTGCGATTCCATTTATTTATGTCAAATACACATCCATAAGTTTATTACCTTTCAATGATGCAAACGGAAGTACCGAATACATCGTCTATTTTGACGTGTTTCGGTACTTATTTATTTGCCCAAAACAATTGGAGGTAAATTGTTTTGCAGTTATTAGATAAGCTAATAGATAAATAGGTAATAATGCCAAAAATAGAAAAAATTTAATGAACAACATGGTATAAAAGAAAGGATTACTTAAAATCACAACCTGATGACGTAACTCGAGCGTTCAAAGGAGTACCATGAGCAAAGAAGAGAACCGAGTGCTCTTAACTATAACCAGGTATTTGTCTTTTACTGATGAATAGTATCTTGTTTTGACGATACATATAGCAGAGAATGCGTTACAATAATGGTATAGTAGTTTTCGGAGGATTTTTTTATGATGAAAAAAGAGTTTGCTGTCATTGGACTTGGACGTTTTGGAGGAAGCATTGTTCGCGAACTAATGAGTCAAGGCGCACAAGTTATGGCGATAGACCATTCCTCAGAGCGGGTAGACGAGTTTGCTTCTATTGCCACACAGGCTGTTATCGCAGATTCAACAGATGAATCGGTATTAAATTCATTAGGTATTCGTAATTTTGAGCATATTATCGTAGCGATTGGTGAAGATATTCAGGCTAGTATTTTGACGACTATTATTTTAAAAGAAATTGGTGTTCAGCAGATTACTGTAAAGGCTCAGAATGACTACCATGAAAAAGTACTGCGCAAAATTGGTGCAGATTTTGTCGTTCATCCTGAGCGTGATATGGGGATACGTATTGCCAATAATATGCTGTCCAATACAGTACTTGATTATTTAGAGCTTTCGGATGAACATTCAATTATGGAGCTTAAGGCAAATGATGCGATTGCAGGTTACTCTATTATGGATTTAGATATTCGTGCAAAGTACGGTATTAATATTGTAGGTCTTAAGCGTGGTGCAGATATAATCGTTTCTCCGCAGGCGAGTGATAAAATTTTGCTAGGGGATATTATGCTTGTCATTGGTGCGGATGTAGATATTAATCGCTTTGTCAAAAAAGCATTGAACGGGTAATTAAAAATGAATAAACGAAGATGGAAACTAGTCATATTTGCTGCAATTATACTTATTGGTGCTTTTACAATGCAGTTTCGTGAAAAAAATGAGGAAGAGGTTATTTCTAGTATTTTAGATCATGCAATAGAAATTGATGCAATCGAATTATATAAAGGAGAGCACTCCTTATTTCGAACAACAGGTCAAGATGCAACAGCCTATATAGAAAACTATCCTCTAAGCCATGTCAAGAAACTAAGCAAAAACGAAAGAGCTATATTTGAAGAAAAACCAGTCTATCATATTGTCTACGAAATTAAAGATGAGCCATTATATGAGGTAGATATTTTAAAGGTTGCTATTAGCTCTGAGCTAAGTGAAGAATTACAGCAGATGGTTTTTAATATTGGAGAACAGCAATATTTAATATATTGGGCAAAAGAGAAAAAGGCACTTGAACAATCATTAAATACGCAACGCTTGCTTGAACAATATGTTAAATAAAAAGGGTAGTGATACAGCAATTAAGCTGTCATCACTACCCTTTCTTGTAGTTAAGGAAACTATAGATTTTTTGCCTGTGGATAACCTAGAGCATAGTCGGCGTCTAAGTAAAGCGCTACAACCTCGAGGTCGCTTAGATCCCTCGGGCAAAAGTGGTGGAGCGTTTACTTTTGTTTCGGGCTCTCGAGAGCTTTAGCGCATTTGTTCTTAGGACACAATAGTATTTTTTCCTTGAAGTGCACGTTCTTGCATTTCTACATCAAACTCTTTTTCAGATTTTGATACGACAACACAAGCTACACCGTTACCAATTAAATTTGTTACGGCACGTGCCTCAGACATGAAGCGGTCAACACCAATTAGTAGCGCAATCCCTTCGACTGGGATCATAGGGAAGGCAGCAAGTGTCGCTGCTAATGTGATAAAACCAGAACCTGTTACACCAGCGGCACCTTTAGATGTAATCATTAAAATCCCAAGAAGTGTAATGATTTGAATCCACGTCAAGTCCATTCCGTATGCTTGTGCAATAAATAATGCAGCCATTGATAGGTAGATAGAAGTTCCATCAAGATTGAAGGAATAACCGGTTGGTACTACTAATCCAACAACTTGCTTAGAGCAACCAAAGTTTTCTAATTTACGCATCATAGATGGTAAGGCCGATTCAGATGATGAAGTACCAATTACTAAGAAAATCTCCTCTTTTAAATATGCAATAAATTTGAAAATGTTGAAGCCGAAGAATTTAGCGATCGTACCTAAAACAAAGACTACAAATAAGAACATTGTAATATATACTGCAGCCATTAATAGACCTAAGTTGCCTAACGATTTCAAACCAAAATTACCAATCGTATAGGCCATTGCACCAAATGCGCCGATTGGTGATATTTTCATCACCATACTTACGATCTTGAAGAAAATTTCTGCCACTTGTTCAAAAAATGTAATGACAGGTTTTGCAGGTGCGCCAATTGAGGCAGCGGCTAAGCCGAACAATATTGCAGAGAATAAAACAGGAAGTAATTGCCCTGCTGCAAGTGCACCTACTACGTTCTCAGGAATGATGCTAGAGATGAAGGCGCCAATGCCTTGCTCAGTTTCTGCTGCTGCAGTTGTATATTTTGAGATATCAGCTTCGGAAGCACCTGATGTATCTAATCCTGTACCTGGGCTAACGATTAATGCAACAGTAATCCCGATTGCTAAGGCAATAGTAGAGACAATTTCGAAGTACAGTAACGCCTTTCCTCCGATTTTCCCAACCTTTTTCATATCTCCCATACTGCCGATTCCGATTACAACTGTTAAGAAGATAATAGGAGCGATTAACATTTTAATTAGCTTGATGAATAAGTCTGCCAAGATTTTAAGGCTTGCACCAAACTCAGGGAAGATGGCTCCAACAATAACCCCTAAAATGATCGCAGCGATAACCTGAACAGTCAAATTTTTCAGTAATTTCATTTTATGCTACCTCTTTTCTGAATTTTCTTTTTGATATCGTTTTCACTAGATTTATCATAGCGAATCCTTTTTACAAAAAGAGATTTAGAAAATAAGAAACATATCGTTCATTAAGTACATTCACTAACATTTTCAATGAAATGTAGTGTTTTCAATATTTCAAGCTGTTATGGTACGCTATAATTAATTTACTATTGTTATAATACAAAAATAATTAATGATAAAATATTTAGTTTTATATCAATTTTTTGTAATATTGTTCATTAAGTTCATGACTTTCTCTTGCTTATGTCAACTAAAGGTGTTGTCAAAAGAATTTTTTGAAGATAATCTTAAAAGCATATCATTTGTAAAAGTGACATTCTGAGCTTGAGTAAAACCCCACTGATTAAGCTTCTCTTAATAGTGCATATGCTGATTGGAAAGGAAGGAATCTTTAAATGATGAAAATGCCCGTAAATGGCAAGATACTGTTAGTGACATTTTTAATCATTGCTTTCTCCTTTTTACTTGGTGGCATTTTTGTACTTGGTAATCTCTTAACTGAGCAAGAAAAGGATTTTGGTCAGCGTGCTATGCTCGTCGCACGAACTGTATCGAATGTGCCAGAGTTAAGTATGCATTTGAAAAATGACAATATTAAAGAAGCTTCAAAAAATGTCAATAAAATTGTAGATGGAATACGTGTTATTAATAAAGCTGAGTATATTGTTGTGATGAATATGGATCGTATTAAACTATCACACCCCGTCAGTAAAGAAATAGGGAAACGTAGTGGATCACAGGATTTAAATGCTGCCTTTAGTGAGCATTATTATGTATCGAAGGCACAAGGGGAAGCCGGTGTGATGATTCGAGCTTTTGTCCCTATCGTTGATGAAAAAAAAGAACAAGTAGGCATTGTAGTTGTAGGGTATTCACTGCCAACGTTTATTGGAATGTTACAAAGTTATGAGCATGAAATTTTTATTACTATTCTTATATCACTTGTTTTTAGTATTTGGGGAGCATATACACTCGGCCGACACATTAAAAAGCAAATGTTTGGGCTCGAACCTCATGAGATTGCAAAGATGTATGTAGAACGAACAGAAACGTTCAATGCTATGCATGAAGGCATCATAGCGGTTGATAAGGAAATGAATATAACAATTTTTAATGAAAAAGCAGCTGATATATTAGGAGTAACTAGAAAGATAGAGGATTGTATCGGTGAAAAGATTTATGATGTTTTGCCTGACACACGATTGCCTGAAATTGTTGAAACGGCAACTCCTGTATACGATCAAGAGCTGTACATTAATCATCATAGTATTCTAAGTAATCGTGTCCCGATTATTGTAAATGATGAGTTAGTCGGTGCGGTTGCCATGTTTAAAGATTTAACCGCGGTGAAAAAGCTTGCGGAAGAGGTAACAGGCGTTAAAGCTTTTGTTCAAGCGCTACGCGTACAAACGCATGAGCATAAAAATAAGCTTCATACTATTGCAGGGCTTCTGCAATTGGGACATACAAAGCAGGCACTTGAATACGTTACTGCTACTACCGAAAATGAAGCTTCTTTAACGAAGTTTTTGAATGAACGCTTTCATAATGAAAATATTTCTGGATTATTGCTTAGTAAAGTTAGTTATGGCAAGGAATTAGGCATACAAGTAGAAATTGATCGAAAAAGTCATTTTAAACGCTTTCCAGCTCTTCTAGATCATCACGATTTTGTTGTCTTGTTAGGGAATTTAATTGAAAATGCCTTTGAAGCGTTAAATGTTGTTTCTAAGGATGATAAATATGTCGCAATTTCTGTAGATGAGCATGACTCTGTGTTAGCAATTGCTGTTTCTGATAATGGTATTGGGATGTCTGAGGAGGTACAAGCTCGTATGTTTGAAAATGGATTTTCAACAAAGGCAAGTGAGAATCGCGGTATTGGCTTACATTTAATCCATGGAATTGTTAGAAAAGGCAATGGCGATATTGAAGTGGTGAGTGAATTTATGAAAGGGACAAGTTTCTTAATCTTATTTGAGTTAGGAGAAGAATAGATGGATGAAATAAATGTGTTACTAATTGAAGATGATCCGATGGTACGAGAAGTGAACAGGCAATTTATTGAGCAAATCAAAGGGTTTTCGTTAATAGGCTATGCTGGAAATGGGATCGAGGGTTTTGAGAAGATTAAACAATTAAATCCTGAGCTTGTCTTTATGGATATTTTTATGCCTGAGCAGGATGGCATCATTACGTTAGGAAAGATTCGTGAAGAACATCTTCCAGTTGACGTTATCGCTGTGACCGCAGCTAATGATATGCCAACTGTGCAGCGAATTTTACACTTAGGTGTCT
The DNA here is from genome assembly GCF_016638705.1 of Lysinibacillus agricola. Lineage (GTDB taxonomy): Bacteria > Bacillota > Bacilli > Bacillales_A > Planococcaceae > Lysinibacillus > Lysinibacillus agricola. Next base: position 1,096,165 of record NZ_CP067341.1, read on the forward strand.
ATGATTATATTATGAAACCCTTTACGTTTGAACGAATTGAGCAAACTTTAATGAATTATCAAGCGTATAAAAAGAAAATAAGTGACATGCAAGATCTAACACAACATGATGTTGATCATCTAATGCAACAGCGTATATCTGAGCAAATAGCTGTTCCTTCAGTTACTGAAACAATTATAATTAACGAGCTACCAAAGGGTTTTAACCGAGCAACATTAGATAAAGTGCTTGCCTATATTCAAGAAAGCAACGAAGCGGTATCAGCGGAGGAAGTATCCACGTACATAGGAACAGCCCGTGTAACGGCTCGACGTTACTTAGATTTTTTAGAAAAGCAAAATTTATTAAAGGTGGATATACAATATGGAAGTGTGGGACGTCCGATCCATCGATACTATATTTAGAGAATGAGCGTACCTATGAGTATTGAATAAAGGGTACGCTTTTTTCTTGATGTCGATATTTTTAATAAGTTGGGCGATAAATCACTGAAAAGTATCGATAAACAAGAGAAAATTCTTGATAAATCTCTCAATATTGCTTCTTGTCGTTTACTTGAAAAACGAGGCATGCAAAAAGTACAGGTGTTAGAAAGATTCGGTCATGAACAAACTGTATATGGATTGATATGAAGTAGAAAGGGAAATACAGAAAATATCATTGATTTCAAAACTTATGGGGAGTAGGTTTAGCACATGTTTAACGTTCGAAAAGAGGCATTGTTGAAATTTTTGAAAATTCTATTTCCAATAGCACTTTTAGCAATAGCAATTTATGAAATTCTACAAACGATAAGTGGGATAGATGTTCATTTACTTCGCAAAGAAGTGAATGAATTGCAGATATGGGAGCTCTTATTTATTCTTTTTATCACCTTCTGTGCTATTACACCGATGATTTTTTATGATGTTATTTTAGTGAAAATATTGGGAATCAAAATAAATAACCGTATTTTACTGAATCATTCATTTATTGTGAATACCTTCTCAAATCTTATTGGTTTTGGTGGTTTAGTTGGTGTATTTCTGCGTAATTATTTCTATTCGAAATATAAAGAGGATAAGGAATACTTGTTAAAAACCATTGCCTCCGTAACACTCTTTTATTTAACAGGGATTTCTTTGTTAGTTTGGATTATGTATATATTCTTCTGGGACTTCCCATTGCTGAAAGAAGTACGGTGGTTATCGATTGCAGTCATTCTTGTCAGCTTATATGTTCCGGTTTTTATTGCTATGCACATCATTCGCTATAAAAAAACGAGTTCTTTAAATCCAAAGATAGCTCTTCAATTGATAGTAACTTCAGTAGCTGAATGGTTTGCGGTCTTTTTAGTTATCTGGATATTAACTTTTATTTTGAATATACCGATAGAATTATCCGCATTAATTCCAATATTTTTAATTGCTTCCAGTGCGGGAATAGTCAGTATGATACCTGGTGGAGTTGGCTCATTTGACCTTGTTTTTTTGTGGGGGACTCAAAGTGTAGGAATCGCTGATGAAAAAGTGCTGTTTCTATTAATTTTGTACCGGGTTGGTTACTTTGTGCTTCCATTTTTGGTTTCCTCTTTCTTATTTATAAAAGAATATTGGAAACGTTGGAATCAATCATGGGATGACTTGCCAAATGTTATTTTCCAGAGGCTTAGTCACATGTTGCTAACAATATTGGTTTTTATCTCTGGCATTGTGTTATTACTATCTGCGTCGGTGCCAGGTGTTTTAACTCGATTAAAAATAGCTCAGGAATTTTTATCCTCGCCAATCATGAATGTCTCTCATCAAATGACTGTTGCAGCAGGCTTTATTCTCTTAGGATTATGTAGGGGGATTAAATATAAAGTAAAAAGGGCATATCAGCTTACCATCATTGTACTCAGTAGTTCCGCTCTGTTTTCTATATTTAAGGGCCTTGACTATGAAGAAGCTATTTTTTTAATGATTGTCACAGGGTTGTTAATTGCGTCAAAAAAACAATTTTACCGTGAAAGTTATGTTTTGACATGGGGAATAGTCTTATTTGACCTTGCTGCAGTGACAATCATTACAGTGATGTATTTATTAATTGGTTATGTGAACTTACCTACTTCCAAAATTCATATTCCAGCTACTCTACAGGTCTATATCATTACAGATTACCGAGATCTATTTTATAGTGCTGTAATTGGCATCCTAATAGCAATTGTCATTTTTTATATAGGTTATTTTATCCGTGCACCTAAGAAAATGGAAAAGCTTTTGTCTAGTGAGCAAGAAGATACAATCAAAAATCATTTGATGACCTATAAAGGGACGGAGTATTCACACTTGATTTTTTTACATGACAAATTTGTCCACTGGAATGAAAAAGGTACAGTTTTATTTTCTTATCAAATATATGCTGATAAAATCGTTGTACTTGGAGATCCAGTAGGGAATGAATCTGATTTTTTATCTGCTATTCAGGAGTTTTTGGAATTGGCGGATAAGCATGGTTATACACCAGTCTTTTATGAAATTAACAATAAAATTTTTTCTTCTCTACATGAGCATGGTTATAGTTTTTTTAAGCTTGGTGAGGAAGCTTTTGTAGATTTAGAAAAATTTACACTTGTCGGTAAGGGGATGAAGGGGAGCCGAGCGATAAAAAATAAATTTGAACGAGAAAATTTTACATTGGAATTAATAAGCCCACCTTACTCACAGGAAGTAATGAATGAGTTGGAAGAAGTATCAATGAAATGGTTGCAGGGAAGGGCAGAAAAAGGCTTTTCTCTTGGCTTTTTTGATGAACACTATTTAAACACTTCCAAGATTGTCGTTTTACGTGGAGCAGAAGAAGTTATTGGATTTGCCAGTATCATGCCAATGTACGATAATGGCGAAAGAATCTCAGTAGACCTCATGCGTTTTAAACCGGGAGCACCATCTGGAACGATGGATTTCATTTTTCTATCGCTATTTGAATGGGCAAAAGCACAAGGCTATCGTGTTTTTAATATGGGGATGTCGCCATTGTCAAATGTCGGACAATCTAGGTATTCCTTTTTAAGTGAAAAAATTGCAGCACAAATATTTTTACATGGGCAGCACTTCTACCATTTTAAAGGATTAAAAAACTTCAAATTAAAATATGCAGATTTTTGGGAGCCAAAGTATGTAGCGTATCGAAAAAAATCTTCATTACCATTTACAATGGCACAAGTCACGCTATTAATTGGTAAAAGGAGGAGATAGGTAGCTGAGTTCTAACGCTGCTTGCTTAGAGAAGAATAGGAAGCTCAATAATCATTTTTAGGAGTCTGTGCTGCCAACATAATTAAGTATTAGTTGTACTAGCATAATTGCTTAGACGGAAGTATTCGCTTAGCCAAACCAAAAAAAGATGCATTGCAAAATTACTTTGCGATGCATCTTTTTTGATGGATTTTTATAGTGGGAAGAATGAAAAGAGCCGGAACCCGGACATCACTGAAAAAACATCGAACATCGCTGATAAAAGTATCAGAATCGCTGATAAACAACAAACATCGCCGGTAAAACCTCAAACATCGCCGGTAAAACCTCAAACATCGCCGGTAAAATCTCAAACATCGCTGATAAACAGCAAACAAAGCTGGTAGAAGAAAGAAATCAACGTTTCTAAAATTTATTTTTCGCGTTTTTAAGGTTCAGACCAGTTTTGTTTCAGCCTCGTTTGAATGGTATTCATTGAACTTCATTTCGCGATATGAGAAAATTGTAATTTCATATTTGATTTTCCATTGGCGCTTTGTAATAATAGAGAAAATTTTAGTTCTAGATGAAAAATTAAAACTTTTTAGGGGAGGAGCAGTTTGCGTATTCCGAATAAATTAACAGTAGGTGATGAGATACGTATTATCGCACCTAGTCGTAGTGCAGCAATTATTACAGTAGAAGGCGCTGAACAAACAAAGAAAAAGCTTGGAGAGTTAGGCTTTACGGTATCCTATGGGCGTCATATTTTTGAATGTGATCTTCAAAATTCAACATCGATTGAGCATCGAGTTGCTGACATTCATGATGCCTTTCACGATGAGAATGTAAAGGCTGTATTAACAGTCATCGGTGGTTTTAACTGTAATGAGGTATTACCCTATTTGGATTACGACATGATTGCAAATAATCCAAAAATATTTTGTGGTTTCAGTGATATCACAGCTTCAGCAACAGCTATTACAAAAAAATGTGGATTTATAACGTATTCAGGTCCTCATTTTTCTAGCTTTCGTATGGAACAGGCACAAGACTATCAGCTAATATATTTTCAACAATGTTTAATGAACAATACACCATATACGATTAAAGCATCAAGCGTTTGGAGTGATGATGCATGGTATTTAGATCAGCATAATCGTCATTTTGAAGCAGCTAGCTGGAAGGTGTATTCTGACGGAAAAGCAAGTGGACAATTATATGGCGGAAATTTATGTACGTTAAATCTACTTCAAGGTACACCGTATATGCCTGATTTATCAAATAGTATTTTATTTGTCGAGGATGATGAACTAGTTAATCCAGAAATATTTGCTCGAGATTTCACCTCATCAGTAATGGCAAACAACACTGCAGGGGTAGCATTATACGAAAAAATGGGATTTGAAATTGAGGGGACTAAAAGACATTCCTTATATGTTGATGGGGAATACATGGACGAATATTACATGTCGAAATTATTGTAATTCAAAAGGAGTGTTTGTATGAATCCAATAAGAAACAGTAGTAGTATAAATATTGGTATTTTTTCACCATCATCGCCAGCATCTGTCAGTGCACTTTCCCGATATAAGCGTGCAAAAGCTTTTCTTGAACAAAGAAATATAAACTTAATTGAAGGAGGTCTAACTGGTAAATCTGATATTTATCGCTCTGGCACTCCAAAAGAGCGTGCTGAAGAATTAAATGAATTACTACGAAATCCAAACGTCCACATCATAATGTCGACAATCGGTGGTACAAATTCAAATAGTGTGCTGCCGTATATCGACTATGAGGCGTTTCAAAACAATCCAAAAATCGTTGTTGGTTATTCTGATGCAACGACAATTTTACTTGCACTTTACGCAAAAACGGGAATTACAACTTTCTATGGTCCAGCTTTAGTTCCTTCCTTTGGTGAGTTTGAGCCATTAGTTAATGATACATATCAATTCTTCGAGAACTACTTCTTTAAATCACAAGCATTACCTTACGAAATTCCGATGCCTACTTATTGGTCAGATGAACCTGTCAATTGGCTAGAAAAAACGGTAGAAAAAAAGTTATATAAGAATGAATGGGTGACGGTTCGAGAAGGAGTTGCTGAAGGTAGGTTAATTGGCGGCAATGTAAATGCTATGTATGGATTCATTGGTACACCTTATTTTCCGAATATTAAAAATGGAGATATCTTATTAATTGAAGATTGCGGTAAAAATACAGCTATCGTTGAGAAAAATTTTGCGATGCTGAAATTACACGGAGTATTTGAAAAAATAAGTGGCATTATTTTAGGTAAGCATGAATGTTATGATGACTTAGAAACAGGGCGTATACCATATGAAGTTCTGCTTGAACAGTTAGACGGCATCGATATCCCAATCTTAGCAGAATTTGATATATGTCATACACATCCGATGCATCCAATTGCTATAGGAAAACAGGTGAGATTAGATGCAACGGCCAAAAAAGTCTATTGTATCGAGAATTGGTTATAAGCCCTGCTTTTTTGCAATTAGAGTTTGAGAGGGGATATTTTAAGGCTTAAGCGAGATAATGAACATTAATGCAAGCACTATTAGGGGATTTATATTGTTAAAAAGGTTTACTCAAATGATAGGTGATATATTCAGATGATTTTATTTTTCATGAATTTACATTAAAAATGAGTGTTCATTATCGAATGTTTGAGATGATATTTTGTTTAAACGTATGCCATGTTAATCAGTTGATTGAAGCGGTGACTGGTGACTCCTTGGGATCAGCAATAGAGGAACGAAGGCTAAAACCATCACGTCCTGTGATAACGTCTTCGTGACTAACATCGTGTTAGCCTAATGCCCCCAGGAAGCTCTGCTCTGTGCGAAAGCGTAGCGGCAGCAACAATGTTTTATCTGTGCGAAAGCGAAGCGACAGCAACAAAGCGCCCAGTCGTACAACCCACGCTATGGTGATGATATCAAAACATAGAAAAAGGGCGCTCCTGTAAAGGAGAGCCCTTTTTTACATGTATTTATTAATCTTCTTCAATATCTTTTCGGTTTTTCTTTAACATTTTAGATAACATTTCATATACGATTGGTACAACTACTAATGTTAATAGTGTTGAAGATAGTAAACCACCGATTACTGTAATCGCTAGGTCTTTTGAAATTAGACCACTGCCACCACCGCCGAGTGCCATTGGAACCATCGCACCGATTGTGGCTATGGCTGTCATTAGAATTGGGCGTAAACGAGTTGCACCTGCTTCTAAAATGGCCTCTCGCATAGCGAGTCCGTCACGTTCCATATGGATAATACGGTCTACTAATACGATGGCATTAGTCACAACGATACCAATGAGCATTAATAGTCCCATCATAACAGAAACAGAAATGGTTTGACCTGTGACGAACAAGCCGACAAATGCACCAATTACTGCGAATGGTAGTGAGAACAGAATAGCGAATGGTGCTAACCCTTCACCAAATGTTACTACTAGGATGAAGTAAACGATAGCAATTGCAGCTAACATAGCAATTCCAAGCTTTGTAAATGTTTCTTGCATATCTGCAGCCACACCAGCTACGCCAGTCGTTACACCTTTAGGTAAATCTAATTTATCGATCTTTTTATCAGCAGCAGAAGTTGCTTTTGAAATATCGTCGCCGATAATCGTACCAGACACTGTTGCGAAATATTCACCTTTAGAGCGAGATAATGTGTTAAGTGTAGTGCCTTCTTCTACATCTACTAATTCGCCAATTGTCATTGTTGTACCTAAGGCTGTTTTGATTTCAGTAGCTAATACATCATCAAGAGATAATGCTGCTGCCTTTGCTTCATGCTGTACAATGACATCAATATCTTCACCGTCATACTTGACTGATGTTAAAACTTCTGATGAAGTGTTTGAATTCAATGCCATGACGATTTGAGCCGTCGTTAAACCATATTGTAGAACATTTTTCTGATCTACTTTTAAGGTATGTTCAACATATGGATCTTCATTATCAGACTTAATGTCTTCTAGACCATCAACTTCTTTTAATGCGCCTTCTACTTGCTTCACTGCTTTACGAAGCTTATCTAAGTCCTCGCTATATAATGTGTAGCTTACTTCATTTGAAGACATAGACATAGCTGAGAAGTCTTGAGTTTTCCATTCTCCTGATTGACCGATGTTAAATATATAGTCTTCTACTTCTTCACGTGCTTTAGGGAAGTCCTTCATATCAGGATCAAAAATGAGGTACATTAAGGCGCCGCCACCGCCGCCACCCATCATTATTGCAGAAGGATCAACATTTTTAGGATCATTGATAGAGACTTGTAAAATATCAACGTCTTTGCGTTTCATTAATTCTTTTTCTACTTTTGCCACATTTGCTTCTGTATCTTTCATTAGCTCACCTGTAGCTGGTGAATAAGTTAAGTACATAACCTTTTCTTCTTGAGAGCCCATGAAACTGAAGCCGATAAGTGGTGTTAAAGCAAGTGAACCAACAAGCATTACAATCGCAATTGCAGATGTAATAATTTTATGATTTAATGCTTTTTCTAGTACACCTCTATACCAAGTAGCAAGTTTACCAACTTCTTTATGCTGACTTTCTTTTTTCTCACCGTATATTTTTTTACGGAATAGGAAGTGAGATAAAGCTGGAACTATTGTAATCGCTACTATTAATGAAGCACCTAGAGCAAATGTCATGGTTAACGCGAACGGCATGAATAATTCTCCAACCATACCGCCTACGAAAATTAGTGGAGCGAATACTGCTACAGTTACTAATGTTGAAGAAAATATTGGTTTGAACATTTCGATAGTCGCTTCCCGAATAAGGGCACGACCTGTTAATTTTTCTTCTTTTAAATGGATACGTCGATAAATGTTTTCAACAACTACAATGGAGTCATCAATTACACGACCAATGGCAACGGTTATCGCACCGAGGGTCATAATGTTTAATGTGATATCCATCCAGTTTAATAGTAGTAATGCCATAAATACTGAAACTGGGATAGAAATAATCGAAATAATTGTCGATTTGAAATCACGTAGGAATAGTAAAATAATTAATACGGCAATTGCGCCACCGAATACGGCTTTTTCAATCATTGTGAAGACTGAATCTTCAATCGGAGCACCTTGGTCAAGTGAGATATCTACTTTTAAACCGGCTATAGATTTTTCTTCGTCTTTAATTAGGTCTTTAACCGCATTTACGACAGTTACTGTATTGGCATCTTGACCTTTAACAATTTGAATCGCAATCGCATCTTTGCCATTTGTACGTGACACAGATTGTACTTTACCTTCTACTTCAATTTTCGCAATATCACCTAAGCGAACGAATGGTGATGGATTTGTAGCTGAAGGCGTTACTGGGATTAATAGGTCTTTTAATTCATCTACGGATGTAACTTTACCGTCTACTGAAACAGCCTGTTCGCCAGCAGTAAATTCATATAATCCAAGTGAAAGTGACATATCACTTGCTTGAATCATTTGCTTGACAGATTCCTCTGTTAAACCAAGCGCAGCCATTTTCGCTTCATCATATTTAAATGAAACCTGGTTAATGTGCTGACCAGTGAGTGTTGCAGAAGCAACCCCATCAATTTTTTCGATTTTAGGAAGTAAAATATCTTCTACTGTTGACGTTAATTCAACAATATCTTCCTTAGAGCTACTTACTGATAAAGCTACGACAGGCATCATATTCATGCTAATTGCCATAATTGTCGGCTTTTCAGCACCCTCAGGTAGTTTTACATTATCTAAAGCGGACTCTAATTGGCGCTTTTTCTCATCCATGTCAATTCCGTAGTCGTATTCAACTTGAACTTGTGCTACGTTTGAAGAGGAATTTGAGTAAACAGCCTTTACATCTTCTAAGCTCTCTATTGACTTTTCAAATGGAATGGAAAGCTCATTCATGACCTGTTCAGGTGTTGCGCCAGGATAAACACCCATAACTATTAAGTATGGTATAGAAATATCAGGTATCGATTCCATTTTCATTCTTGTACCTGAATAAATACCCGAGACAGTGATGATAATTGTTAATAACCACACTGCTAATTTGTTTTTCAAAACGAAATTAACTAAACCTTTCACTTTCACACCTACCCTTTATTGACTTACTAGATTCAGTTATTTATAATAATGACTAATCGGTCATTTGTCAACGAAATACATTAGGAGAGAATTAAAAGTATGCTAAAAAAGCAACTAATTATGGAGAAAGCATTAGAGCTATTTTCTGAACAAGGCTTTGAATCTACATCTGTACAGCAAATTACAGAAAGGTGTGGAATTTCAAAAGGTGCATTTTATTTATCTTTTAAAACAAAAGATGAACTTCTATTTTCGATGGTAGAGTACTATCTACAGCAGTTTGTTACTGACATTGACCAAGTAGTCAGAGGTTCACTTAGTAAAGATGTTATATTAGTTGAGTTTTACAAAAGTATTTTTCAAGCATTTAAAAACCACTCTGCATCTGCTCGAGTTTTTTTTAATGAAAAAGTCCTTTTAACTAAAAAAGAATTGTTTCAGAAAATAAGTGCCTATGATGCCGATATGTCGAAGTCAATCCTTTATATGCTTGAGCAGCTATATCAGGATGAACTCCGAAATACAAAGTATGATGTCATGTATTGTATTAAAGGATTTATGAAGAGCTATGCAGAACTTTTTATTTTTTCCGATATACCACTAGACTTAGATCAATTGGCTAAATCTTTAGCGGAAAAGACGGATATTATAGCAAGGCATACAACGATTCCCTTTATTACTGAAGAGCTTGTTCAATTAACAGCAAAACCTTGTGATGAAGAAGTTTCCCAGGAATATTTGCTAGAATTAATCGAACAATATCTAAATGGTTTAGAGGAGTCTATTGAACGCGAGTCTCTTGAATTATTAAAATATCAAGTTGAAAATCTAACCTATAGCAAACCAATTCTAAAAGGTTTAATTGAAAACATACGCTTACAGTCGGATTATAAATGGGTTGCTTATGTACTAGCTAAATACTTTAAGATTTAGGCATAAGAACAGGATTGCTCACTCTAAAAGGTGAACGATCCTTTTTTTTATTGAGATTAAATGTCGTACGAAAAATTTGAAGTGTTAGCGGAAATTATGTAATAGTCTAGGTGATTAGAAGTGATAGCAGTGCTTCTAGTAGCACCACAATATGAATAAGATTTCCACTCAGGCAGCCATTTCCTAAAAAACGGTATCTTACTGAATGTACTACTCTAAATCATTTCGATTAACTGAATGCTAAGTATGTCTACTGGTTGTATTACTGAGATGATTTTTAGAGTTGTTATTACTATATACGAAAAAGAAGCAAGGAGGTTTCAAAAAATTGAAAATAAAAAACTACGCAAACTTTGCGTAGTTTTTTTTAGTGAGGTTAAACCTCCATTATAATCGGTAAAATCATAGGTCGACGTTTTGTTTTTTCGAATAGATAGGGTCCTAACACGTCAGTAATTTCATTTTTCAGTTCAGTCCATTGAGGAGTTTTGCCTTGGATAGTTTCATTTAGATGACGATTTAGCATTTTTTGTGCTTCATTAATCATCGTACCTGACTCACGCATGTAAACAAAGCCTCGTGAAATAATGTCAGGGCCGGAAACAATTTTTTGATTTTCCATATCAACACTTACAACAACGATAACTAAACCTTCTTCAGAAAGAATGCGTCGATCACGAAGCACGATATTGCCGATATCTCCAATACCATTACCGTCAATATAAACGTCTCCTGAAGGAATACGACCTGCCACATGTGCTTCATTCGCACTTAATGCTAGGACGTCACCATTCCCCATAACGAATGTATTTTCAAGTGGAACATCACAATCTTCTGCTAGATGAGTATGCATTTTTAACATACGGAATTCACCGTGAATCGGCATAAAGAATTTAGGCTTCATTAAGCGCAGCATCAATTTTTGTTCTTCCTGAGAGCCGTGACCAGAAGTATGGATATTATTTAGTGCACCATGAATAACTTCTGCACCAGCACGGAACAGTAAGTTGATGATCTTGTTTACACTTACCGTATTTCCTGGTACTGGTGAAGAAGAGAAGATAACTGTGTCACCAGGCTGGATTTGGATTTGACGATGTGTACCATTGGCAATACGAGAAAGGGCTGCCATCGGTTCACCTTGAGAGCCTGTACATAATATCATTACTTCATTGGCAGGAAGACGATTAATGCTTTGGGCATCAATAAATGTATCCTTAGGTGCATTAATATAGCCAAGTTCACGACCGATTGTAATGGCATTATCCATTGAACGGCCGAAGACAGCGATTTTTCGTCCGTATTTTATTGCAGCATCTGTTGCTTGTTGTAAACGGTGAATATTTGACGCAAATGTTGCAAAAATAATGCGACTATCAACCTTACGGAAGATTTCATCAATACTTTTTCCAACTGTACGTTCAGACATTGTAAAGTTTGGTTTTTCAGCATTTGTACTATCTGAAAGTAAGCAAAGTACTCCGTCACGGCCGATTTCAGCCATTTTTGTTAAGTTTGCTGGTTCGCCTACTGGTGTAAAGTCAAATTTAAAGTCACCTGTGTGCACAATGTTACCAGGTGGTGTTTTTACAACAATTCCGTAAGCATCTGGAATACTATGTGTTGTTCTAAAGAAGCTGACAGATGTTTTTCTAAACTTAATCACATCTTCTTCTTTAATTTCGATAAGTTTTGTTGTACGTAACAGTCCATGCTCTTCTAATTTATTGCGCAATAAACCTAGTGCAAGCTTACCACCGTAGACAGGAACATTCACTTGGCGTAGTAAGTATGGAATACCACCAATATGATCCTCGTGTCCGTGTGTAATAAATAAGCCTTTAATTTTGTCGACGTTACGTACTAAATACGTATAATCTGGAATAACATAGTCAATGCCGAGTAAGTCGTCTTCTGGAAATTTGATGCCGGCATCAATTAAGATAATTTCATCTTGAAATTGAACGCCGTAAGTATTTTTGCCGATTTCGCCCAGTCCGCCGAGCGCGAAAACAGCTGCTTGGTCATTTTTAACAAACTTCATGTTTGTTAAATTTCCTCCAAGATGAAGTTCGGACTTGCTTGTTCGTAAGTTAAATAGTTACCTTCAAGCAGTTGAACGAACTCAATATTATAGTTTCGGTCTTTTAGCTTTTCACGTACTTCGCGCTCTGAAGCAGCTTCAAGGTATAGACTTTTAGTGTTTTCGCGAACTGGAATCTCAATAGCATTTTCTTGATAATAAACTTTGTAAATCATAGTTTGCTCTCCTTTATTGCGTACATTTTTATTGCACCTTTGACTAATACCACACACGTACTACAAGAAAAAATAGCGAATTTCTAGTATACTGAAAATGAAATAGGCGTTTGGATTTCTTGTATCTCAGTGTTTCAAAATTGCACTATTTATCTTCGTTCAGCAAATGTATTTTGCGGCTTTAAAGCCAATCATCAACCGCAGAAGACAGTGGATGTCAAAATAATAGCTGAGAAAGATGAACTCAGGCTAAGAACTTCACATCTTGTGAAAATACCTGAGTGACCAACATTATGCCTGCTGACGCTTCGCTTTCGCGCAAAAAACACGTGCTGCTGACGCTTCGCTTTCACGCAAAAGACATCTGCTGGCCTAAAGCCTCTGGTAGATGTCGCGGATTTTGAAAGGAATCAATTATGTTGATACAATTCAAAATCTGGACGTAAGTACACCAAGGCGTATTTGATAAGAAGCAATGAGACAGTGGTTGCACATAGCCAAATAAATGCATTTCCTTTATATTATCACGCAGTTACTCTAAAATAAAGAAAAGCCCTTCAAATAATGAAGGGCAAATGTTAGGCAATTGATTTTTTTCCGAGTATGCCGCGAAGTTGCTTCAACAATTTGCGTTTGAGTTTCTTCATCATGGCACATCACTCCTTAGGATCATTATAACAAAAAAAATCACCTGTGTAAAGTCATTAACCTTTGCAGAATAATACATAATGAGAGGGACTATAAGATGAAGAAAATTTTATTTTTTGATGTAGATGGTACACTTTATAATAGTGAAAAAATATTACCTGCTTCTGCGAAAGAAGCACTTTTTGAAGCTCGTAGTAAAGGGTATGAGCTAGCCATTGCAACTGGGCGTGCACCTTTTATGATTCAATCCTTACTAGAAGAACTAGATATTAATACGTATGTGACCTTTAATGGGCAATATGTTGTTTATCGTGGTGAGGTTGTCTATACAAACGGTATTGAGAAAGATGAACTAGCCAAAATCATTGCCTTTGGTGAAGCGCGAAATGAACCTGTAGTATTTTTAGATGACAAGCGAATGATTGCATCTGTTGGAAATAACGATATGGTGGCAGAAAGCTTAAATACATTAAAATACCCGTATCCAAATTTAGACTCAACTTATTATATGCATAATGCGGTGTATCAAACACTTATTTTTATGGAAGAAAAAGATGAACCTTTATATTGTGAAACGTTTCCAAATGTCCAGTTTGTACGCTGGCATCGCTATTCTTGTGATATTTTACCAAAGGGAGGCTCAAAGGCTGCTGGCATTGAAAAAATCCTTGAGAAAATGGGACTGACACTAAATGATGCAATTGCTTTTGGAGATGGTATCAACGATATAGAAATGCTACAGGCTGTTGGAACAGGTGTGGCGATGGGGAATGGACATGACAGAGTGAAGGCTATTGCTACTCATATTGCAGATCATGTAGATGAGGACGGTCTTGCTAAAATTATGCGTGAGTTAAATATTATTTAATGAAGATAAAAAGCAACTAGTTGGAGGAAATGACTACAGTTAGTTGCTTTTGTATTTAGGAAACAGGTGAAAAATTAAAGTTAATATTTCATTTGTTTCTTTGTTAGATGGGTAGAAAACCAAAGTGGCGGATTGAAAATCGCGGTGAGGTACGCAAGAAAACAAACCCCTACAGATGTTAAACAACTGCAGGGGTTTGTTTTCTTTATGTGCCCTTAGTCACGCTCATATGGTGTAGAATCTGGAATTTCCGCAAATGGATTTTTTTCATTGATGCGATCGTAAAACATTATGCCATTAAGGTGGTCTAATTCATGTTGGAAGGCTATAGCAGGCAAGCCTTTAAGTCGCATTTTTTTCTCTTCACCGTCAACTGTTTTAAATTTAACTGTAACACGAGCATGACGTGGTACATAGCCTGGAACGTTGCGGTCTACAGAAAGGCAACCCTCACCCGTGGCAAGGTATGTGTTTTCTACAGAGTGGCTAACGATTTTTGGGTTGATTGCTACAAAACTTAATTGTTCGCCATTGTCATCTATTAAATGAAGGGCAAACATTCGATGTAGGCTATTTACTTGATTGGCAGCTAATCCAATGCCGCTACGTAAATCATATTTATCTGCAATTTCAGGATCTTGGCTGTTTATTAAATATTGAAGCATACCTTCTGCAAGCTGTCTTACTTCATCAGTTAAAGGGAATTTAACCTCCTCAGTTTTTGTGCGTAAAGTCGGATGACCTTCGCGAATAATATCATCCATTAAAATCATATGTGAATCTTCCTTTCAACTTTGTAGTGCCTTACTTATAAGTATACATCACGTATTAAAACAATCACATGAAAAAAGACCTTATTTGAATATACTTAAAAATTTTTTCTATAGCTATTAGATTGTCTAGAACTGGGGCATTCTACTATTGGTAATCATGTCGGAAAACTTAATGTTTGTGTACTATAAATACATTGTTATAATACAGTTTATATTAATTGATGGTACAGTATGAGACAGTATTGTTTAATCGTTATTTTAGAAAAAATCTTTGTTTGTACGCGTAATATATGATTGACCGACAGTATTTTATTCAGTATACTGAGTGCAAAGAATAAGTTGTACTAGTTGCAAAGGTGATTTATTTTAATACAGCTGAAAGGGAGATGTGACAAATGAGCAATAAAAACAATAATATTTTTGATGCTAAACAAACGCTAACTGAAATCGAAGATAAATTTGAAATGTTTCAAATTTTGAATGAAGAAGGCGAAATTATAAATGACGAGGCAGACCCAAAATTATCTGACGAGGAGCTAGTTGAGTTAATGACGCGTATGGTTTATACACGTATTTTAGACCAACGCTCTATCTCTCTTAACCGCCAAGGTCGATTAGGCTTCTATGCTCCAACGGCTGGTCAAGAAGCTTCGCAACTTGCTTCACACTTTGCGTTAGAAAAAGAAGATTGGATTTTACCAGGTTACCGTGATGTACCACAAATCGTATGGCATGGTTTACCTTTAGATAAAGCGTTTTTATTCTCACGTGGTCATTTTATGGGGAACCAAATTCCTGAAGGCGTAAACGTATTAGCACCTCAAATTATTATCGGTGCACAATATATTCAAGCGGCGGGTGTAGCACTTGGTATTCAAAAACGTGGTAAAAAGGCTGTAGCTGTAACTTATACAGGTGACGGCGGTTCATCACAAGGGGATTTCTATGAAGGCATTAACTTTGCAGGTGCGTTTAAATCACCAGCGATCTTCATTGTACAAAATAACCAATATGCAATTTCAACACCTCGCGAATTACAAACAGCTGCGAAAACAATTGCTCAAAAAGGTGTAGCAGCAGGCTTACCAAGTATTTTAGTAGATGGAATGGATGCGCTAGCAGTTTACGTAGCAACACGCGATGCACGTGAGCGCGCAGTCAATGGTGAAGGTCCAACTTTAATTGAAACACTATGCTATCGCTATGGTCCTCATACAATGGCAGGGGATGATCCAACGCGATACCGTACATCTGATACAGATAGTGAATGGGCACAAAAAGACCCTCTTGTACGCTTCCGTAAATACCTAGAGGCGAAAGGTCTATGGGATGAGCAAAAAGAAGAGGTTGTTATTGAACGTGCAAAAGAAGAAATTAAAGAAGCTATCAAAAAAGCCGATGCAGCTCCAAAACAAAAAGTAACAGAGTTAATGGAAAATATGTATAAAGGCGAAATGCCATCTAATTTAAAAGAACAGTATGAAATCTACAAAGAGAAGGAGTCGAAATAACCTATGGCACAAATGACGATGATTCAAGCAATTACAGATGCACTTCGCACAGAATTAAAGAACGATGAAAACGTTCTTGTATTCGGGGAAGATGTAGGTGTCAACGGTGGGGTATTCCGCGCAACTGAAGGCCTACAAAAAGAATTTGGTGTTGACCGCGTATTCGATACACCATTAGCAGAATCAGGTATTGGTGGCTTAGCAATCGGTCTTTCTCTACAAGGTTTCCGTCCAGTTCCTGAAATACAGTTCTTCGGCTTCGTTTATGAAGTAATGGATTCAATTAATGGTCAATTAGCACGTATGAGCTATCGTAGTGGTGGTGTCTATAATGCACCAGTAACAATCCGTTCACCATTCGGTGGGGGTGTGCATACTCCTGAAATGCACTCTGATAGCTTAGAGAGCTTAATGGCATCACAGCCAGGTTTAACGGTTGTTGTACCATCAACACCATACGATGCTAAAGGCTTACTGATTTCATCTATTCGAAATGATAACCCAGTAATTTTCTTAGAGCATTTAAAATTATATCGTTCATTCCGTGAAGAGGTACCTGAGGAAGCATACGAAATTCCACTAGGTAAAGCGGATGTAAAACGTGAAGGTAAAGATCTAACAATCATTGCCTATGGTTTAATGGTTCACGAAAGCTTAAAGGCTGCAGAAGAGCTAGAAAAAGAAGGCCACTCTGTAGAAGTTATTGATTTACGTACAATTCAACCAATTGATATTGAAACAATTATTGCATCAGTTGAAAAAACAGGTCGTGCAATCGTTGTACAAGAAGCCCAAAAACAAGCAGGTATTGCTGCAAATGTAGTTGCTGAAATAACAGAGCGCGCAATTTTAAGCTTAGAAGCACCTGTACTTCGTGTGGCTGCACCAGATACTGTGTACCCATTCCCACAAGCTGAAGGTGTTTGGTTACCGAACTATAAAGATGTAATGGCAACAGCTAAAAAAGTTTTAACATTCTAATGTAGCTTCTAGACTTGAAGAACGGTGAATAGAAAGGATGGGTACACATGGCATTTGAATTCAGATTACCGGATATTGGCGAGGGTATTCACGAAGGAGAAATCGTGAAATGGTTCGTTAAAGCTGGGGATACAGTAAAAGAAGACGATATTCTTTGTGAAGTACAAAACGATAAAGCAGTGGTAGAAATCCCTTCTCCAGTTGAAGGGACAGTAGAGGAAGTCTTAGTAGGAGAAGGCACAGTAGCAGTTGTTGGTGATGTCTTAATCCGCTTTGATGCACCTGGCTATGAAGACTTAAAGCTAAAAGGTGATGACCATGCTGAAGCGAAAACAGAGGCTCAAGTTCAAGCGACAGCTGAATCTGGTAAGGAAGTAGCAAAGGCACCTGTTGAAGATGAGCAGGCTCCAGAGAAAACTCCTGAAAAGACTGAAGTTGTAGCTGAAGAGAATAAGCGTGTCATTGCAATGCCTTCAGTACGTAAATTTGCACGAGACAATGATGTTAATATTCGTGAAGTTAAAGGTACAGGCAAAAATGGTCGTATTTTAAAACAAGATATTGAGAATTTCCTAAACGGTGGAGGCACTGTTGAGGCTGAAGCGGCACAAGTTGCTAATGAAGAAGCTGTTCAACAAGAAACAACTGCACAAGCAACACCAGTAGTCCTTGAAGGGGAATTCCCAGAAACACGTGAGAAAATGTCTGGCATTCGAAAAGCGATTGCAAAAGCAATGGTTCACTCGAAACAAACGGCTCCTCATGTTACACTAATGGATGAAGTCGATGTAACTGCTCTTGTAGCACATCGCAAAAAATTCAAAGATATCGCTGCTGAAAAAGGTGTTAAATTAACGTACTTACCTTACGTAGTTAAAGCTCTTATTTCAACTTTACGCGAATTCCCAGAATTTAACCGCTCATTAGATGATGCAATGCAAGAAATTATTCAGAAGCATTACTACAATATTGGTATTGCAGCAGATACAGAAAAAGGCTTACTAGTACCTGTTATTAAGCACGCAGATCGTAAATCTGTTTTTGCAGTATCTAATGAAATTAATGAATTAGCGACTAAAGCGCGTGAAGGCAAGCTTGCACCACATGAAATGAAAGGCGCTTCGATGTCGATTACGAATATCGGCTCTGCAGGAGGACAGTGGTTTACTCCGGTAATTAATCATCCTGAAGTAGCGATTTTAGGTATTGGTCGAATTTCAGAAAAACCTGTAATAAAAAATGGTGAAATTGTAGCCGCACCTGTGTTAGCATTATCATTGAGCTTTGATCATCGTATGATCGATGGAGCCACTGCGCAAAATGCTTTAAATCACTTAAAGCGTTTGTTAAGTGAACCAGAATTATTATTAATGGAGGCGTAACAAAAATGGTAGTAGGAGATTTTCCAATCGAAACAGATACTCTTGTCATTGGTTCAGGTCCTGGAGGATATGTAGCAGCAATCCGTGCAGCTCAAACTGGCCAAAAAGTAACAATCGTTGAAAAAAATGTACTTGGTGGTGTGTGCTTAAACGTAGGTTGTATCCCATCAAAAGCATTAATTTCAGTAGGTCACCGTTTTGAGCATGCTAAACATTCAGATGACATGGGTATCATCGCTTCTGATGTGAAATTAGACTTCTCAAAAGCACAAGCATTTAAAGACAGCGTTGTTAAAAAATTAACTGGCGGTGTTGAAGGCCTACTTAAAGGTAACAAAGTTGAAATTGTACAAGGTGAAGCTTATTTCGTTGACGCTAATTCAGTGCGTATCATCAATGGTGAATCTGCTCAAACTTACACATTTAACAATGTAATTATCGCAACAGGTTCTCGCCCAGTTGAAATTCCAACATTTAAATTCTCTGATCGCGTACTAAACTCTACTGGCGCACTTTCTTTACAAGAAGTACCTGGTAAATTAGTCGTTATCGGTGGAGGCTATATTGGTACAGAGTTAGGCTCAGCTTATGCTAATCTTGGCTCACAAGTAACAATTATCGAAGGCGGCAAAGATATCTTAGCTGGCTTCGAAAAACAAATGACACAAATCGTGAAAAAAGGCCTTAAAAAGAAAGGCGTTGAAATGGAAGTAAACGCATCTGCAAAAGGCGTTGAAGAAACAGAAAACGGCGTGGTAGTAACATATGAAGTTGGCGGAGAAGAGAAAAAAGTTGAAGCTGACTATGTATTAGTAACTGTAGGTCGTCGTCCAAATACAGATGAAATGGGCCTTGCTGAAATCGGTATTGAATTCGGTGAACGCGGTCTTATCAATGTCGACAAACAATGTCGTACAAATATTCCAAACATCTATGCAATTGGTGATATTGTAGCAGGTCCTCAGCTTGCTCATAAAGCATCTTACGAAGGTAAAGTTGCTGCTGAAGCAATTGCTGGTGAAAAATCAATCGTTGATTATTTAGCTATTCCTGCTGTATGCTTCACAGATCCAGAAATGGCAACAGTTGGTTATAACGAAGATGAAGCGAAAGCTGAAGGCATTGAATACACTGCAGCGAAATTCCCATTCGCAGCAAATGGTCGTGCACTTGCATTAAACCAAACAGAAGGTTTCGTGAAGCTTGTTGCGCGTAAAGAAGATGGCTTATTAATCGGTGCTCAAATCGTAGGTGCTGGTGCATCAGATATGATTGCTGAAATGGGCTTAGCAATTGAAGGCGGCATGACTGCTGAAGATATTGCTTTAACAATCCATGCTCACCCAACATTAGGTGAAATTACAATGGAAGCTGCTGAAGTATTACTTGGCAACCCAATCCATATTGTAACGAAAAAATAATAGAGTTAATTGGAACGGCTATAAAGCATTTGCTTTGTAGCCGTTTTTTGTATATTACTTGTAATTTTGATAAAGTAACTATATCGAATGAATATTCAAAAAATATAGTTCGAAGTGATGGATAGACCTAGCAAATTGAAAGATAGATTTTAGAAATTGATGGCTAGATGTTCAAAAGTAACGATGCCTGCCGAACAAGAGAAGTTGAAAAAAACCGGGGGTGATAAAATGGAACTAGGATTACAGGGGAAAGTAGCAGTTATTACAGGTTCAAGTAAGGGAATTGGTTATTACACAGCGATGCAGCTTGTGAAAGAGGGGGCGAAGGTTGTACTTTGTGCTCGTGGTGAAAAACAGCTTCAAGTGGCTGCTAGTTGTATTAAAAACGAAACGGGTGAGGACGTTTTAATTGTACCGACTGATATTACAAAGGAAAAGGATTGTAAGCGCTTAATTGAACGAACGGTAGAACATTTTGGCCGACTTGACATCCTTATTAATAATGCAGGTACAGCTTCAGCTAATCCTTTTGAATCGGTTAGTAGTGAGCTATGGCAGGCTGATTTAGATTTAAAAGTATTTGGTGCTGTCAATTGTTCAAAATATGCTGCACCTCATATGCGTAAGGTTGGCGGCGGTGCAATTGTTAATGTGACTGCGGTAATGGCTAAAACACCACCAGCAAATTCCCTTCCTACTACTGTAAGTCGTGCTGCAGGGCTGGCATTAACGAAAGCCATGAGCAAAGATTTAGGTAAAGATAATATTCGAGTGAATTCGGTTTGTATTGGGCTTATTCGTAGTGATCAAATAGAGAAGAAATGGAAAGAAGAAGCGGCAGAACTTTCGTGGGGGGATTATTCTCGCAAAGTAGGTCAATCGATTCCACTTGGTCGCGTAGGGGATACTCAAGAAGCGGCAAATGTCATCACATTTTTAGTATCAGATGCAGCGAGCTATGTGACAGGCACTTCTGTAAATATTGATGGCGGTTCAGGACATGCATTATAGAAGTAACTAAAATAGTAATATTTTTTGAGAAAAGGAATATTTAAGGACCATCACCAAAAGTTGTGGATGACATTTTGTTAAAACGTATACTATGTAAATAAGTTGATTGGAGTGGAGGTTGGGCGACTCCTCGGGGATCAGCGATAGAGGAACGAAGGCTAAAACCATCACTTCCTGTGATAGCGCCTTCGTGACCAACATCGTGTTGGCCCAAGCGGCTCATCGGACGCCCCCAGGAAGTTTTGCTCTGCGCGAAAGCGAAGCGTCAGCGGCAATGTTTTATCTGTGCGAAAGCGAAGCGTCAGCAACAATGTTTTATCTGTGCGAAAGCGAAGCGACAGCAACAATGTTTTATCTGTGCGAAAGCGAAGCGTCAGCAACAATGTTTTATCTGCGCGAAAGCGAAGCGTCAGCGGCAAAGCGCCCAGTCGGAACGGAAATCAACCCCACGTTATGGTGATGACCCAAATTTACTGATGTCTAACAAATGAATGTAGTTCAGTTTTTAGACAACCTCTTTTTCTTATGTAATGAAAGAAGGTGGTTCAAAATGTTTTTGAGCTATCTTCTTTTTCTATTGTTTTCCTAAAATTATAATAGACAGAAAATTTCTGCAGATGTAGAATGAACGTAATAGGGGGTGAAATGTGGCGAAATGTTGAACGAGAATTTTGCTGCGATGTTAAAGAGAGTTGTTCGTATTATTGTTCAGATTGGGGTACTCAATATTTTTTATTACATGGGCGTGGGGATTGTAACTTTATTACATGTACCTCTTCCAGGAAGTGTAATTGGATTACTATTATTAGCACTTGCACTCAATTTTAAAATAATTAAAGTAGAATACATCCAAGATGGAGCAGGCTTTTTAATTGGTGTATTAACATTGTTCTTCATTCCTGCAACAGTAGGAGTGATTGACTATCCTGAGCTTTTGTCAACAACGGGCCTGTTGATCATTCTAGCAGTTATAGCTAGTACATTAATCTCTATTTATGTTACGGGATTACTTAGTCAAATTATCGAGAGAAAAGAGCTGGCTAAAAAAGAATCAGAAGCTATTGTAGAGGATGGAGAGGGGGAATTAACCGTTGACTGAAATTATTGTTATCATTGGCACCATTGTGTTGTTCATGTTATTTACAAAACTTTATCAACGTTTCCCACATCCTTTAATGATTCCGCTAGTGACAACGACCATCGTCAGTGCAGTCATGTTAGTAGTCTTTAATATTCCATATTCTACTTATATGGAGGGGGGAGAGTGGCTTCAAAAAATGCTAGGTCCAGCAGTTGTAGCACTTGCATATCCCCTATATAACCAGCGCGCAATCATTATGAAATATAAGTATGCTATCTTGTCAGGCATTTTTATCGCCATGATTACGGGCCTAGTGACAATATTTGTTATGCTGAAATGGATTGGTGTCAATGAAAGCTGGATGCTGACGGCCTTGCCTAAATCATTAACGACACCTGTAGGTATGCAGGTGAGTGAGACAATTGGCGGCATTCCACCCTTAACAGCTGTGCTTGTAATGCTGGCAGGGTT
Source organism: Lysinibacillus agricola (assembly GCF_016638705.1). Classification (GTDB taxonomy): domain Bacteria; phylum Bacillota; class Bacilli; order Bacillales_A; family Planococcaceae; genus Lysinibacillus; species Lysinibacillus agricola. The sequence continues at coordinate 1,118,810 of NZ_CP067341.1, forward strand.
TGTAGGCGCTATTATCGGACCGTTAGTCATTAAATACGGCAAAATTGACTCAGCCGTTAGTAGAGGTGTTGCAGTCGGTAGTGCTTCACATGGCGTAGGACTTGTTAAATTAAGAGAATACGGAGAACAAGAATTATCAGTAGGCTCGTTATCTATGGGCTTAACTGCAATTATTGGCGCATTTCTATGTCCACTATTTGTTTATTTGTTTTTGTAAAAAAAAGCTATATACAGAAAATCTTTTATTAAAAGTCAAGATATTTCTTAGAATGTATTATATGAATAGGTTTCTATTTGATGTCAGACATTATATAGGATAAAAAAAGAAAGGATAGATGAGCATATTAGGCATTGCTCCCTCTATCCTTTTTTGTACTACAAATTACCTCATTTACTACAACAAATTGATTTTTTACTAGGCTGTTTTCTCAAGGCTCTTTTCTAAAAGATTGTTGCTTCTGGTTTGTCTATCTTCTTCAACTAAAGCACTCCGGTAGTTCAATAAGGATTACAGCTTTTTATGTACTCAAGTTAAAAAATGGTTGTAGTCATTATTACTCTAGATTCATTTGTTACATAGCCATTTTTTCTGAAAAACAACTCTGGTTTACCTTTGCCTCTCTCAGTTGATAAATATGCCGTATCAACGTTTTTCTGTTTAAGGATATTTTTTAAATATTTTAGTAAACTTGAACCAATCCCACTTTGTTGAGTATTAGTTAGAACACAGATTTCATTGATGTAAAAACTCTTACCATCCGCCCATTGCTCTTCATTTCCTACTAAAAAACCAATCATTTGATTATTAGAATCAAAATATCCTATCCCTATGTAACCAGGAGTCTCACTTATATCCTTTAATCGTTTGTAAGATGTCTGATTAATCCAAGGCTCATTCCAAGGATCGGAACAAAAAACATAAGTATAAATGGTTGATGCCTCTTCTAAATCATTTTCTGATAATAAACGAACTAGATTCTCCATTAATAATTCCCCCTTAACATAAACCCTACCACAATTTTCTACTTCCATAACAGCTTATTCAACTAAATACCTCGTTAGTTCAATAAAGAAAAAAAGAGCTGCATTATGCAACTCAATGATCTTCAAGTAAAACACCCGTTAGTTTAAGTGTAATTTTTCACAAACTTCTTTATTTTAAAGTTAAATCAACAGGAACTACCTCAAGTTCATAACTCTCAATACCAAGAGAATCTAAAATGTCTCTAAAGTATTCCTCTGTTTGTTCTTTGTATTGTTTTTTTTCAATTCTAACTGTAAGGACATTTTCTTCTGGGCTTAATCCCATAGAGTGTACAGTAAATTTCTCTTGTGCAACATCAAAAATTTGACCAGAAAACATTTTTTCAATACCATTTGCAGTATCGTTCCCTTCAAATTCATCTTGTGCGATAAAGAGGATAAATCCAGTTACAACTATACATAGCCCAATAATAACCTTCTTCAAAAAAATCACCTCCAACTTCTTCGTTACAGCTTCCTTATTTAGTAATATATTCCATTATAACAATTCGCTATTTACTTAAAAATTTCCTTCTATAACTAAACTGCCCTGTTAGTTTAATAAAGAAAAGGCTCTGTTAAATAACTCTGTTTTTATTCGAAATTAAAATAGTGTTGTAGTAAATGAGGTCATTTAGACGTCTAATATATAAAAAAAGTACACCACTATATTCAAGTGATGTACTTAATTTATATTTAATGTCTGACATTAAAGCCAATCAACTACGCTTCCAATAAATAGGTACATTCACTTGTACTTAATTTTACAGAGTATGTATATAGTTTTTAACTTTTTTCGATAATCAATTGAATGGTATGAGCAAGGCCATTGTGGAGTATACCTTCATTTCGCACTTGTTCACCTGTTAAAAAATGGATAATTTTATAAGGTTGACACCATTTTAGAACATTCAATGGATCATATAAAAAATCAAGCTGTTTTGGGCCACCTGAGTCATAGGGAAGTTGATAAATTGAATAAAATTCCATCATAATACGACCGCCAGATTTTACAGAATCTACAATCCTCTTAAACACTTCTTGTTGCTGTTCAGCTGGAAAATGGCCAAATACCATTATAGCAGCATCAAACATTTCTACTGGTAGTTCATCTTGGAGTAAATCAGTAAGCTTTGTATTAACTGTAACATTATGTTTTTTTGCCAGCTGATCTGTTTTCTCAAGACCGCTTTCGGCATAATCAAAGGCAGTTACTGTATGTCCCTGTAAAGCTAAAAATACAGCATTTCGACCTTCACCTTCTGCATATGCAGCTACATTTGGATAATCTTTCAAATAATGTACATAGTCTTCTATAAATGCATTTGGTTGCTCACCGTAAACATATTCGGCTGTTTTAAATCGTTGATCCCATGCGTTCATTCCATCACTCCCTTACGAAATATTGTAAGTTAAATACAATACAGAATCGAATTTTTTGCTCAGTATTCATTGAAGGCAACTATGCGTTGCGAATTTGCAGATAATAACTTCTAGAATAAAGTGTAATAATCCATTATTATTTGATCAAAATCCTATAAGTCGGAGCTGAAATTCAATGAATTTAGAAAACCGTTTAAAGGAATTGAGAGAACAACATAAGTATACGCAGGATGATGTCGCAGGTTTTTTAAATATTTCAAGACAATCCGTTTCAAAATGGGAGTTAGGAAAAGGCTATCCTGATATTGATAATTTGAGAAGGTTAAGTGATTTATATAAAATTTCTTTAGACCAGCTTATTACAGGTGAAGAAAAATAACATATACCAATAGCTTCTGATTCAAATAATTCGGATCATAAGACTGTTGGGGATTTTTCGTGGCTTATTTTCCCTATTTTTGGTATGCTCTCTTCTTGGTTTTATTATCATTAATCGACAAAAAGCTACCTCTTTCTGAGGTAGCTTTGCCACTAAATAATAGGTTTGCGTTCTTTTATGACGCGAATCGTTTTTAAGGTTGTATCTTCTGGTCCTTGAACAGGTAAACCAGCTTCAATATTCATTTGAATATAACGAATATTTTCTTGGGTAATTATTTCCCCGGGAATAAAAATCGGAATACCAGGGGGATATACCATAACAAATTCTGCACAAATACAATTATCCGCTTCTGCTAGAGGAACAACTTCAGTATCTGCATAAAATGCATCACGCGGTGACATGGCAAGTGCTGGAATTCCCGGTACATTGACTACTGCTTCAGTAATAGCAGCTTCTGAATCGAATGCTTTCGACATACGACTTAGGGCGTTAATGAGGAGGTTAATTTCCTTTTTTGTATCGCCCAATGTCACTAAACATAAAATATTGTATAGATCCGATAATTCTACTTCAATATTTGCATTGTAACGAAGCCATTCTTCAGCTTGATGACCAGAGATACCTAAATCTTTAACACTTATTAGCAGCTTTAAAGGATCCATATCATAAGTTGCAGATGAATTTAATTTTTCTTTACCTGCGCATTTTAAATGTGGAATTTGGTTAATGCGTTTACGAGCATCTTTTGCTAGGCGAAGTGCATCACCAATTAAATCATAACCATGGATTGCTAGCTGACGTCGTGCTGTGTCAAGTGAAGCAAGTAATGGATAAGATGTCGATGTTGTAGTTAGCATCGAGAAAATAGCTTGTACACGTTTTGCAGAAACAAGTCCTTCCCGTACATTTAAAATAGATGTTTGAGTCATGGAGCCACCAAGCTTATGTACACTTGTTGCAGCCATATCAGCTCCAGCTTCCATTGCAGAATAAGGAAGCTCATCATGGAATTTAATGTGGACACCATGAGCTTCATCGACAACTACAGGGATATTACGGCTATGAACTATGTCAACAATACGCTTTAAATCCGCTGAGAAGCCGTAGTACGTTGGATTAATAACAAGAACTGCCTTTGTATCTGGATAAGCATTTAAAGCTTTTTCGACAGCTTCAGGCGATATTCCATGAGAAATGCCATATTCACTATCTACTTCAGGATGAATAAAAATCGGGATTGCACCAGCGAACACAATCGCCGACATAATGGATTTATGAACATTCCGTGGCACTAGAATCTTATCACCTGGACCGACGACGGTCAGAATCATCGTCATGATGGCGCCACTAGTACCTTGAACGGAAAAGAATGTATGATCAGCACCAAAGGCTTCGGCAGCAAGTGCTTGCGCTTCTTTAATGGCGCCTTTTGGTGAATGTAAATCGTCCAGTGGAGCAATATTAATTAAATCAATTGATAAAACGTTGTCGCCGACGAATTCTCGGAATGCAGGATCCATACCATGACCTTTCTTATGGCCTGGAATATGGAACTGAATTGGATGTCTGTTCCGATGTTTAAGTAATACGTCGAACAATGGAGTCTCTAGTTGTGACAACGCAGGTACCACCTCACTTTTATAATATCTAGGAAAACAAATGAATTATAGCACCTAATGACATGAAAAAATAGACTTTACAGAAAAATTAAAAGGATTTTTTGATAATTTCGAGAAGTTAGTAACGTACGAAAGGGGAGGTACTATGAATTGGAATACACGTGTGACGAAGCTTTTAAACGTTAAATACCCAATTATTCAAGGGGGATTAGCTTATTTAGCATATGCTGATTTAGCAGCAGCGGTGTCGAATGCTGGAGGGTTGGGACAAATAACAGCAATGAGTTTACGAGATCCTGACTTATTGCGCGCAGAGATTCATAAAGTACGAGCATTAACGGATAAACCGTTTGGTGTAAACTTTGCAATTGGTATGTATGGTACTGGCTACGAGGACATGGTGCGTGTTGCAGTAGAAGAAGAAGTACCGGTTGTTACGATGACTGGAGGGAATCCTGCACCCATTTTTGATATATTGGCAGGAACGGATATTAAAAAATTAGTACTTGTGGCTGCACGTAGGCAAGCTCAAAAGGCGGAACAACTTGGCGCAGATGCTGTTATGGTTGTGGGACAAGAGGGCGGTGGCCATCTTGGTCGTGATGATGTAGGTACGATGGTGCTTGTACCACAGGTTGTAGATAGTGTGAAAATTCCTGTTATTGCTTCTGGTGGGATTGGAGATGGACGAGGCTGGATGGCAGCTCATGCCCTAGGAGCAGAGGGAATTGAGATGGGTACGCGTTTTATTGCAACTAAGGAATGTGTTGATGCATCAGAGGCTTATAAAGAGGCATTACTGGCAAGTTCTGAAGCAGATACAACGATTATTAAGCGTTCTATTGGAGCGCCAGCAAGAGCGTTACGCAATGATTTTACGGAAAAGATTTTAGAAATTGAGCAAATGACCCCAACGTATGAGGCGTTGAAAAACTATATTAGTGGTAATGCCAATAAACGTTTTATTTATGATGGTGAGAAAGATGAAGGATTTGGTTGGGCAGGACAAGTTACAGGGATGATTCACGATATCCCGACAGTTGAGGAGCTTATTACTCGAATGGTTGCAGAAGCAGGAAGTATCCGGGTAAAATGGGGTCAGTAACATAAAGGTGGTTATGTCCAATGGAATATTCTTATCCATTTTCAACTGATTGGTCAACTGAGGAAATTATTGATGTTGTTCAATTTTTTGAAGGTATTGAGAAAGCCTATGAAAAAGGCATTAAACGTGAAGTAATGATGGCGAAATATCGTCGTTTTAAAGAAATTGTTCCTTCACAGTCTGAGGAAAAAACAATTTTCCGTGAATTTGAAGAAGCAAGTGGCTTTGTCAGTTACCCTGTTGTTAAACAAGCAAAAGAAGCAACTGATGGTACGATTATTAAAGTTGCACCGAAGCAACGTCGATAAAAAATGAGGACGTGAGTATATCTCACGTCCTCATTCATCTTTGCAGGCTACTTGCTTCCTCCGCTTCGCTCCGTGCAGGGTCTCGCCTGTCTCGCTTTCACTGCGGGAAGCTTTGCTCTGCGACGAAAGCTAAGCGACAGGAGCACTCGAGTAGCCTTCCACTCCAATCAATAATAGCGTAATTTTATGCATTTCAAAAGTGGACGCTATGACAACGCATTTAAATCGAAAAAATAGAACTAGGCTTTTTCGAAAAGCATCGAAAAAATATAAAATTTCCTCTATGGCTTTATCCACAAGCTTGAAAATAGCCTCACAATAAATATCCTCCGAACAAATTTACGTTTTTTATCATTCGATGGAATAATAACGTAAATTATCCACAATATATAAATATAAGGTTTAGTCAGTAAAAAGTGTTTCAGTTATTATGTCACATTACTTGAAGCGCCATACTTCCTGACTTTATTTCCTAACAATGATGTTATAAATTGGGAGTAAGCTGCTAAAGGTTTCTTCCGTTAATTGATGAAGTTGACTAGCTGACAGCTTGACTGCTTGATCTCTTGGAATATGTCGGCCCACTAAAAACTCACCTTTTTTAACATCACGCAAACGAACAAGTAATTCATCTAGCTTGTCTTCCTTTGCTTCTAGCAAGGAGATTGCAGCAGGAGACATATGATCCCCAGAGACAATAAAATCATCAGGAAGCTGCTGTAGCATCGCTTTGTTGGCAATTAAACGTTCTGCCATCACATTTTTCTGTGGAGCTTCATAAATAATAGCTAAGACGATGAATAAATGTGTGCTCCAAAGACCAATCTGAAAGTGAGGTAATGATTTATACCCTCTTTTGTACGGAGCAAAGGCAACCCAACTGTCGTTTGGCGGATTTACTGTTCTTCGTGCATGCTTCGCAACATGAGGATAAAACTCTTCTCCAAGATGACTTGAAAAGAATGAAGAAAAATCCTCTCCTAGCAGTTGGAATTTTGGTCGTACACAAGAAATTAATGCATCCATTCTCTGTTCTAAACCGTCTATTTGAAAAACATTGAAGTCTTTGTTAGTCCACTTTATTTTCGGCAATTTTAATAACTCCTTTCGATTTATAAGGTTTATTTTATTAGGAAAATGGGAAAAAATCTTATAACAAGAACTTTATCGAATCTGATAAGTTCTTGTAAAATAATAAAAAAGGAAGTGATTTTTATGAAACCAATCGTAAAAATTATACGTAAAGTTGACATTGAAAAGCAATATGAACACATTTTACAATTAGAATTAGATTATGAATTAGCCTCTTTATTCTCTGCAATGAATGAAAAAAATGAGCTTGAAATTGAAAAAAGTAAAAAACGTCTGGCTGAAATTCAGATGGAACTTGAAAGTTTGCACGCCTATGCGTAATAAAAATTTTATACCAATTTGAAAAATCACTTGCTGAATATTCCGACAGCAGGTGATTTTTATTGTTATAAAGTGTAAAATGGACAGTATATCAGAGTATTATGTGCTACTTTTAACCATGACATCATGAGCAATGAGAACCCGAGCACATTATTTGAGTGTTGAGAAGTTGCAAGTATTTTAAGTAAGGCCCGAAAGCATAGTGCCTTTTCTTATATTCGAAGGGTGGGTTTTTATGGATTTACAACAAATTGATCAATTTGCAAAAAGTATTATATTTGAAGCAAGTAGTCGTATTCGAGAGGCCTTTTCGTACAATTTAGTTATCGAGACAAAATCAAATGCAAATGACCTTGTCACAAATATTGACCGTGAAACAGAATTATTTTTTATAGAAAAAATACGAGCTTTTGATCCAACCCACAAAATTTTTAGGGAAGAGGGAATGGGAGAGAAAGTAGAGTCATTAGAAGGCGTTGTATGGATTATTGATCCAATAGACGGCACGATGAATTTTGTTAAACAACATCGTCATTTTATGATTTCTATCGGTATTTTTATTAATGGGGTAGGCAAGCTAGGTTACATATTTGATGTGATGCGTGGTGACTTATTTTATGCAATTGCAGGCGAAGGGGCATGGTACAATGACTCACCATTACGTAAATTGCAGCCAGTCAAAATCGAGGAATCGGTCGTTGGTATAAACGCACACTGGGTAGCACCAAATCGACATATTCATCATGAAAAAGTAATTGAAATGGTTCGGAAAGTACGTGGTACACGGTCGTATGGTTCAGCCGCAATGGAAATAGCGTTTGTTGTTAGTGGTAAACTAGATGCTTATGTATCTATGCGACTATCACCATGGGATATTGCTGGGGGTACCATTATTGCTAATGAAGTTGGGGCCGTCGCTACTAACTTACATGGTGAGGACTTTGATTTCCTACATCAGGATACTTTTATCATTGCCAACCCTTCTATTCACAAAGAGTTATTAGAAAAATATATTGTGCCTTATGAATAAAAAAGGAGCCGTCTATTTTAGACAGGCTCCTTTTTACTATTAAAGTAATCCTTGCTCACGCAGTTTACGTTTCATTTTAAAGGCTGTCATGAAAATGACACAAGTAGCCACAATGCCTGCTATTATACCAAATCCACTACCAGTTGCCACAGAATATCCGATAGAACACATTGCTAAAACAGCTGCTAATGCGTAAATGGCCATTACGAATTTTGCACGATTCATAGCCGAGCCTCCTATAGTAAAAATTTGTAAATCAAATATATTTTTTAGAACGATGAAAATTCTAGTAAGGACATTTCTACCCTTCATGTGCTATAATAACACAGTTAAACATTCGAAAAAAGAATATGGAGTGGAATAATGACAAACTTACGTCAAGATCTTCGCAATATCGCAATAATCGCCCACGTTGACCATGGTAAAACTACTTTAGTCGACCAATTACTAAAACAATCAGGTACATTCCGTTCAAACGAACGTGTTGAAGAACGTGCAATGGACTCTAATGATATTGAACGCGAACGTGGTATTACGATTTTAGCTAAAAATACAGCAGTAAACTATGAAGGAACTCGTATCAACATCCTTGATACGCCTGGACACGCTGACTTCGGTGGTGAGGTAGAACGTATTTTAAAAATGGTAGATGGCGTTGTACTAGTTGTCGATGCGTATGAGGGTTGTATGCCACAAACACGTTTTGTGTTGAAAAAAGCATTAGAACAACGTTTAACACCAATCGTTGTTGTTAATAAAGTAGACAAAGATTCAGCTCGTCCACTAGAAGTAGTAGATGAAGTACTTGAATTATTCATTGAACTAGGTGCAGATGAAGATCAATTAGACTTCCCTGTTGTCTATGCTTCAGGTGTAAATGGTACAGCTTCTTTAGACGCTGATCCATCTAAGCAAGAAGTGGATATGAAATGTCTATTTAAGAAAATTATCGAAGCTATTCCAGCACCAATTGATAACTCAGAAGAGCCATTACAATTCCAAGTAGCTTTACTTGACTATAATGACTTCGTTGGACGTATCGGTATTGGTCGCGTATTCCGCGGAACAATTTCTGTAGGTCAACAAGTATCTCTTATGAAGTTAGACGGAACAGTGAAAAACTTCCGTGTAACGAAAATCTTTGGTTTCTTCGGCTTAAAACGTGAAGAAGTTGAGACAGCAAAAGCTGGTGACTTAATCGCCGTTTCAGGTATGGAAGACATCAACGTTGGTGAAACAGTTTGCCCTGTTGAGCACCCAGAAGCGCTAACGCCGTTACGTATCGATGAGCCAACATTACAAATGACTTTCTTAGTAAACAACTCACCATTTGCAGGTCGTGAAGGTAAATGGGTAACAGCACGTAAAGTAGAAGAACGCTTACGTTCACAACTTCAAACGGACGTTTCTTTACGCGTTGAAGATACAGATTCACCAGATGCTTGGACTGTTTCTGGTCGCGGTGAGCTTCACCTATCGATCCTAATTGAAAATATGCGTCGTGAAGGATTTGAGTTACAAGTATCAAAACCTCAAGTAATCATCCGTGAAGTTGATGGCGTAAAATGTGAACCATTTGAACGTGTACAAATTGACGTTCCAGAAGAAAATGTTGGTTCAATTATCGAATCAATCGGTACTCGTAAAGGTGAAATGTTAGATATGGTGAACAATGGCAATGGCCAAGTTCGTTTAACATTCTTAGTTCCTGCACGTGGTTTAATCGGTTATACAACTGAATTCATGTCAATGACTAAAGGCTTTGGTATCATTAACCATACTTTCGATTGCTACCAACCATTTATTTCAGGTCGTATTGGTGGTCGTCACCAAGGTGTACTTGTATCAATGGAAACTGGTAAATCAACAACTTATGGTATGATGCAAGTAGAGGACCGTGGTACACTATTTGTAGAACCAGGTACTGAAATTTATGAAGGTATGATTGTTGGTGAAAATACACGTGATAATGATATCACTGTAAACATTACAAAAATGAAGCAAAAAACGAATGTTCGTTCTGCGACAAAAGACGCGACAAACGTTATTAAAAAGCCACGTTTATTAACACTAGAAGAAGCATTAGAATTCTTAAGTGATGATGAGTACCTAGAAATCACGCCAGAATCTATTCGCCTTCGTAAACAAATTCTAGACAAAAATGAACGTGAAAAAGCAGCGAAAAAATTAAAAAACGCTGAACAATAATTTTTTGCTTCCACGAAAGGAAGAGGAGTCTTGGGTATTAAGTCCGCTTTATTTGGTGAACTAAATGTTATTCAAGTTGCTGAACAAGCAAACGCAAAGGAAACAGCAGATGCTTATGAAAAAATGGCCGGAGTAACGCGTTTTTTATATGAAAACTTACCTAACTACGAAATGGCAGGTTATGTTCTGTTTGCTTTAGTGTTTTTGCTCTCTGCACTTGTTTATAAACTAGGCTTTGCAAAGAAATTAAAACTATCACAAAATATTATTATTTATATTTTCCTGTTTGTAGGGTGTATTATGTTAACATTTTTTGCATTATATCTTCCAATGGTTGAAGGGCTCATTGTAGCAGCGTTAATTTTAATCGTCTATAAAACACGTTTATGGCGTGAAAAAAGAGAAGAGCAACAAGCTGCTAACTAGTGAAAATAACTTTATCTGAGAGAAACAGTCTTAGCGTTGAATAGCTAAGGCTGTTTTTCTTTGTTTTAAGGGTTCTTTAGAGAGCCAAAGCGACGGATAGAATCGAAGTGACGGAAAGAAGAGCCGAAGCGACGGATAGAACTATCGAAGTGAAGGATAGAATCATCAAAGCGACGGATAGAACCATCGAAGTGACGGAAAGAAGAGCCAAGGCGACGGATAGGATCGAAGTGACGGAATGAAAAGCCAAGGCGACGGATAGAACCACCAAAGCGACGGATAGGATCGAAGTGACGGAATGAAGAGCCGAGGCGACGGATAGAACCATCAAAGCGACGGATAGGATCGAAGTGACGGAATGAAGAGCCAAAGCGACGGAATGAAAAGCCAAGGCGACGGATAGAACCACCAAAGCGACGGATAGGATCGAAGTGACGGAAAGAAGAGCCAAAACGACGGATAGAACAGTCAAAGTGACGGATAAAAAGTCGAAAGTGACGGATAGAATCGAACTAGCTAATAGAACCTCAACCTAACATTTGATGTAGAACAGTTTTAAAAGATATAGGCACCGAAATCTTCCGATATGAATAAGTTAATGTCGATAGGCTTATTTTCATCAATCAAGGAGGAAATGGAATGCGTTGGTTTAAAAGAGGTTTATTATTTAGTGTTTTTGCTTTGTTACTCCTTTCTTTGACGGCGTGTAATAAAACGGAGCATGAAAAAGTCAAGGTTGGAGAAGTGACGCGCTCGATTTTCTATGCGCCGCAGTATGTAGCACTTGAAAAAGGGTTCTTCGAGGACGAAGGACTTTCTGTTGAGGTACAAACGATTGCAGGTGGCGATAAGACGATGACGGCGTTACTTTCTGATGGAATTGATATTGCCTTAGTTGGATCGGAAACTTCCATCTACGTAACGCTCCAGGGCTCCAATGATCCGATTCAAAATTTTGCACAGTTAACACAAACAGATGGCACATTTTTAGTGGCGCGCGAAAAGATGGATAATTTTTCCTGGGATCAATTAAAAGGCTCTACATTTTTAGGGCAACGTAAAGGCGGAATGCCACAAATGGCGGGTGAGTTCGTACTAAAAAAGCATGGCATTGACCCTGCGAACGATTTAACACTCATTCAAAACATTGATTTTGCTAATATTTCTACGGCCTTTGCTTCTGGAACAGGGGACTTTGTACAGCTATTTGAACCAACTGCGAGCATCTTTGAGAAAGAAGGTAAAGGCTATATTGTTGCTTCATTTGGTGCTGAATCTGGGCATTTACCTTATACATCGTTTATGGCGAAAAGTAGCTATTTGAAGGATAAAGCGAAGACAGTTCAAAGCTTTACAAATGCATTGAAACGAGCGCAGGATTTTGTGCAAAAAGAGAGTTCAGCTGAAGTAGCGAAAATTATTCAGCCATACTTTGAAAATGTAGATGTTGCTTTAATTGAAACAGTGGTAGAGCGTTATAAATCTCAGGGTTCCTATGCTACAGATCCTATTTTGGAGAAGGAGGAATGGGATAACTTGCAAACGATTATGGAGGAAGCAGGTGAACTTCCTCAACGGGTGGATTATGAAAAGCTTGTGAATACAACCTTTGCTAAAAAGGCAGCTGAGTAATATGGAATTTTTAGAAGTAAAAAATATTCACCATAGCTATTTTTCGAAAACGCAGGCAAAGGAAGTTTTACGTGATATCAATTTAGATATTCGTGAAGGTGAGTTTGTTTCTTTTATAGGACCGAGCGGATGTGGGAAAACAACGTTATTATCAATTATTGCTGGCTTATTTTCGTCTACAGAAGGCAAGGTATACATTGAGGGTGAGGAAATTTCAACACACAATCAGTCTCTCATTGGCTACATGCTTCAGCAAGATTATTTATTCCCTTGGAAAACCATCGAAGAAAATGTCACTATTGGTTTGAAAATCATGGAACGAAGCAATAAAACTCATAAAGTAACGGCAAATGCACTTTTGCAAGAAATTGGTTTGCCGCATGTTGGGAACAACTATCCGAGAGAGTTATCTGGTGGCATGCGTCAACGAGTAGCCCTTGCTAGAACTTTAGCGGTGGACCCTAAAATTTTATTGCTAGATGAACCATTTTCGGCACTTGATTATCAGTCTAAATTAAAACTGGAGGACTTGGTTGTTGAAACGTTAAAGGCCTATCAAAAAACTGCCGTTCTTGTGACACATGATATTGGTGAAGCCATTGCGATGAGTGAACGGGTATTTCTATTTTCTGCAAATCCAGGTACATTGCATAAAGTATTTGAAATACCTACAGAGTTACAAGAGCTTTCACCTTTTGATGTTCGACAGCATCCAGCGTATTCAGACATATTCCAAAATATTTGGAAGGAGCTGGAGAGTCTTGGATAATACAATGTTTAAACAGTATCAGCAAATGCTAAAAAAAGAAAAGCGCTATGTTCGATTATATCAGCTTATCATCTTAATCTTATTTTTCGGCGGGTGGGAGCTTCTATCAAGATTTGGATGGATTGACCGTTTAATTTTTAGTTCTCCAACGCATGTATGGCAAACATTAGTAGAAAAAGTGAGCGATGGTACGTTAACACTTCACGTTGGTGTTACTTTAATGGAAACGATTATTGGCTTTATTGCCGGAACACTAATGGGTACATTAATAGCAACCGTATTGTGGTGGTCATCAATGCTATCAAAGGTACTTGATCCATATTTAGTTATTTTAAACGCTATGCCGAAAGTTGCTTTAGGACCCATTTTAATAGTCGCCCTTGGTCCTGGTTATTTTTCTATTATAGCGATGGGTGCGTTGATTTCAATCATTATTACAACCATCGTGGTTTATACGGCTTTTAAAGGGGTTGATCCAAACTACAACAAAGTATTACAAACTTTTGGGGCAACCAGATGGCAAATATTTAAAGAAGTTATTTTACCTGCTTCCTTCCCAACGATTATTTCTACTTTGAAAGTAAATGTAGGACTTTCTTGGGTAGGTGTCATAGTTGGTGAATTTTTAGTCGCCTCAAAAGGGCTTGGTTATTTAATTATTTATGGCTTCCAGGTGTTTAATTTTAATCTTGTGCTTATGTCACTTCTCATCATCGCCTTTTTTGCGACGATTATGTATCAGGTTGTCGAGTTGATTGAGAAGGCGATTATAAAAAATAATGGTTAGACGGTTAAAGAGGCTGGGATATGTATATTTTTAAAGAAAAACTTAAAAATTTCACATCAGAAAAGCGCGAAAAATCAACGTTTCTAAAATTGATTTCTCGCGCTTTTTAAGGTTTTGACAAGTTTTGTCCCAGCCTCTTCATAATGTTGAAAAACAAAGCGATCAAGGGAATTTTTGTGAATGTTGTGGCTTTTTAGATGAGGGTAGCTTTCATTCTAGGCTACTTGTTTTCACAAGGAAGCTTTACTCAGCGATCAAAGCGAAACGATTGGAGCACTCGAATAGCCTTCCACTCCAATCAGAGGTAGAGTAGAGCTTTTAAAAATTTTATTCATTTCAAAAGTGGACGCTATGACAACGCACCATAATTGAACAGATATAACAGTGACGTAATTGTTTGGAAGGTGGATGTCGATAAAATTAAAAAGTTGGGTGATAAAACGTGAAAGTTAGTCGATAAAAATTAAAAGTTGGGTGATAAAACGTGAAAGTTTATCGATAAAATTTAAAAGTTGGTCGATAATGCCTGAAAGTGTTTCGATAAAACTAAAAAGTTGGATATCATTTTGTTAAAACGCATGTTATGTGAAGTGGTTGATTGAAGTGAAGGCTGGGCGACTCCTTGGGGATCAGCAATAGGGGAACGAAGGCTCTCATCGGACGCCCCCAGGAAGCTTTGCTCTGTGCGAAAGCGAAGCGACAGCAACAACAACAAATGTTTTCTGTAGCGAAAGCAAAGCGGCAGCTACAATTGTTTTATCTGTGCGAAAGCGAAGCGTCAGCAACAAAGCGCTCAGTCGAAACGGAAATCAACCCCTCGTTTTGCCGAAGAGCATACTATATTTAACTTATTTCAGCGGGTGTCCAAACACCCGCTGAAATAGAGGAACTCAGTCTAAGAACGCCACGTCCTGTGGCAACGACTGAGTGACCAACATCTTGTTGGCCCAAAGCCTCCGGAGGATGTCACGGAATCGGAAAGGAGTTCACATAGGATGTTAGCCTAAAATCATCGCATCCTTGCGATAACGGCTAACTGACCTGCATCGGTAAAAACGCCACGTCCTGTGGCATTACCGAAATGACCGACATCGTGTCGGCCCTCATGCAGGCCTAAGCACAAAGCCGATTCTGGACGCAATTATGCCGAGGCATAATTGATTAGGACACCTTAATTTTATTGACACAATAGTTTTAAACAACATAAAAGAGGTGTCTCAAATAATGAGTCACCTCCTTCTGTTTTGTTAAAATTCTTCATCCATCTGTGGAGAGGTACGATAAAACCGGAAATTCCCGGTTTCAATGCGTGTAACCGTATTTTCTTTAATACGATCATGACATGTTTCACACATATACGTATGAATTGGTCGATTGCGTAATTTTTTAGCTAACGGTAAATTATCATCTAAATTGTTAATTGTATCGCAAATAACGCACTTTACGCGCATTGCATTCCCTCCTACTCAGCACGAATAGCTAATACATTTTTAATAGGGCTATCTACATTTGAACCGTCTCTAAATAACACATAAACAGGGCCATCTTCCATTAATGGCTTACCATCTTGGCTGTATTTTAAAATTAATGTATGAGCTTCTTCGATTGTAAATGGATACTCTTTGCCACCTTCACATTCAATGACGATTGTTGTCGCTTCAGGTTTAATGTCAGCATTCTTTAGGAAGTGACTTAATTCGATCCCGAAAGTACCTGTTTCCATCCCTTTGCGGTCAAATTTTCGTTCTGATTTCAATGTTGGTGGGAAAGTAGCTCCTTCCATAATCTCACGTGACCAGTGAGCGCCTACCTCACGCATATATTTAATATCGGAATCTTCCTCAACTTCTTGTGTGTCGAAGTACGTTTTTAAATCTAATTTGCGATCATCGAAAATCCAAACAGTTGGATCTAATGTTAATTGGAATGAAACTGCGCCCTTGATAGGAATTATTGTTTCCATAATAGAAATCCTCCTCAAATCTTGTATATCCATGAAATAGTATAACGCTAATGACTAGAGATAATAAAGAAATATAATTTGATTTCTCTATTTTCCAATGAAGACACTTGCATTTTTAACGACTAAAAGATAAACTTTATTAAGATAGAATCGAAGAAATATCAGATAATGGGGGCGTCCTCATGGATACTAAATCACAAACTTCTTTTCAGGAGAAGGCTTTGGAGCTTTTAGTTGCTGATGCAGACAAAATTGCTCGCCTCATTCGAGTACAAATGGATCATTTAACAATGCCACAATGCCCTCTATATGAAGAAGTATTAGATACACAAATGTTCGGCCTTTCTCGTGAAATTGACTTTGCTGTGAAGCTTGGACTCATTGAACGCGAAAAAGGCAAAGAAATTCTCGATTCACTCGAGAAAGAACTTTCTGTACTACATGACGCGTATACAGACAAATAAAAGAAAAAAACTCAAACGCAATTTGCGATTTGAGTTTTTTTTCTAGAATGAGGTTTTCCGATGAAACAATACTTAAAACGTTATGCACAAAATTTTGATTACCCATTATTTTTTACGGTCCTATTGTTAAGCTTATTTGGATTAATAATGATTTATAGCTCAAGTATTATGGTAGCGATTGCAATAAAAGGAAAGGCACCAGATTATTATTACCACAAGCAAGTAATCAATTTAACTGTAGCTTTTCTTGGATTTTTAGCAGCGGCATTTTTTCCGTATAAGCATTATGCAAATAAAAAAGTTATGTTGATACTAACGGCTGTATTAGTTGTACTATTTACTTGGGTAAAAGTTGCTGGTAATGGTGATGAAGCAGGAATAGGGTCTAAAAGTTGGATTTCCGTCCCCGGTTTTGGGAACTTTCAGCCTTCTGAATATGCGAAGCTATTTATAATTTTATATTTTGCTGCTGCTTTTTATCGGAAAGGACAAAAATATACACTTGAAAAGCTACAACCAACTGAAATATTTTATCCAATATTCCTTTGGATTCTAGTTGTTGCTGGTGTTGCATTTGAAACCGATTTAGGAGCAAGTATTATTTTATGTGGAATCGCTGTTTGTGTTGTAGCAGCTAGTGGCATTCCGTTTAAAACATTTTGGAAGTTTTTGGGGGTATTGGGTGCGTTTGGAGGAGTCATCTTTGGTATACTATGGTTGTTTAAAGGGGATATGTTAACGGATAACCGTATGGGCCGTATTAAATCATACATAAACCCGTTTAATTATGAAAGTGGTAGTGGTCACCAGGTTGTCAATAGTTATTATGCAATTGGCGGAGGCGGTTTAGAGGGAAGAGGTCTCGGTCAGTCCATTCAAAAATTAGGGTATTTGCCTGAACCACAAACTGATTTTATTATGGCGATTATTATGGAAGAGCTAGGTATTTGGGGAGTTCTTGTCGTTTTAGGTGGTTTGGGATTTATTGTATATAAAGGATTTTCGATTGCGTTGCGCACGAAAGATCCACTAGCACGTATGATTGCTGCAGGTATTGCGAGCTGGATTGGCTGGCAATCGTTTATCAATCTTGGGGGTGTAACTGGGTTAATCCCGTTAACCGGTGTAACGCTACCTTTTATTAGCTATGGCGGGACATCTATAATTATTCTATCTTTAGCGATGGGAATATTGATGAATGTTTCTATGTTTGAAAAGATAGAAAGGAGAAAAACACAATCATAAAGGGGGATATCCATGGAATCAATCAACAAAATTCTCGTAGCCAATCGAGGAGAAATTGCAATTCGTATTTTCCGGGCATGTACGGAGCTAAATATCCAAACTGTGGCCATTTATTCGCGGGAGGATAGTGGGGCATTCCATCGCTTTAAAGCAGATGAGGCCTATTTAGTGGGAGCGGGCAAGAAACCAATCGATGCCTATTTAGATATTGAGGGTATTATTACGATTGCCAAAGATGCTGGTGTAGATGCGATTCATCCGGGTTATGGTTTTTTATCGGAAAACGTGGAATTTGCACGTCGATGTGAAGAAGAGGGGATTGTCTTCATTGGGCCAACTTCCCAGCATTTAGATATGTTTGGAGATAAGGTTAAGGCGCGCGAACAAGCAATTGCTGCAGGTATTCCTGTTATTCCTGGTACAGATGGTCCGGTAGCTAATTTAGCAGAGGTAGAGGCTTTTGCTAGCGCATATGACTATCCAATTATGATTAAGGCAGCACTAGGCGGCGGTGGTCGTGGAATGCGCCTTGTTCATACAAAAGAGGAGCTAGCTTCCTCCTATGAACGTGCAAAATCTGAGGCGAAGGCAGCATTTGGCTCTGATGAGGTGTATGTAGAAAAGGCCATTATTAAGCCAAAGCATATTGAAGTTCAAATTATTGGCGATCAACAGGGCAATATCATTCATTTATATGAGCGTGATTGCTCGATTCAACGTCGTCATCAAAAGGTTGTTGAAATTGCACCATCTAATTCAATTTCGGAAGATTTAAGAAATCGAATTTGCGATGCAGCGGTTCAATTAATGAACAATGTCTCGTACATAAATGCAGGGACAGTAGAATTTTTAGTCGCAGGTGAGAATTTTTATTTCATCGAGGTCAATCCTCGTATTCAAGTCGAGCATACGATTACTGAAATGATTACGGGTGTCGATATCGTGCACGCCCAAATTAAAGTGGCAGCAGGCTACGGTCTGCATAGTGAGGAAATCCATATCCCGCAACAGGCGGATGTCCCAATGATTGGGTATGCGATTCAAGCACGTGTCACAACGGAAGACCCAGCCAATGACTTTATGCCGGATACAGGAAAGCTTATGGTGTACCGTTCGAGCGGTGGTTTTGGTGTTCGCTTAGATGCCGGTAATGGGTTCCAAGGGGCTGTAGTAACACCGTACTATGATTCACTACTGGTGAAAATTTCAACATCAGGAATGACGTTTAAAGAAGCCGCAGCAAAAATGGACCGCAATTTAAAAGAGTTCCGTATTCGTGGGGTAAAAACGAATATTCCATTTTTAAATAATGTTGTGACACACGAGGAATTTTTAACGGGTGCCTTCGATACAAGCTTTATTGATACAACACCTGAACTATTTAATTTCCCTGTGCGTAAGGACCGTGGGACAAAGCTCTTAAGCTATATTGGTAATGTGACGCTCAATGGTTTCCCTGGAGTGGAGAAGAAAGCAAAGCCAATTTTTGTGCAACCGAGCATTTCGAAAGTCGATAAATTAATCGTGCCACCAGCGGGTACAAAACAGATTCTAGATGCCCAAGGAGCAGAGGGGCTTGTGAAATGGATTCTAGCGCAAGAGGATGTACTGTTAACGGATACAACTTTCCGTGATGCGCACCAATCACTGCTTGCTACGCGTGTGCGTTCACAGGATATGTTCGAAATTGCAGACGCAACAGCGCACATGATGCACGATTTCTTCTCGCTCGAAATGTGGGGCGGCGCGACGTTTGATGTGGCGTACCGTTTCTTAAAAGAAGACCCATGGGAGCGTCTTGCCAAACTACGTGAACAAGTACCAAATGTGCTATTCCAAATGCTACTTCGTGGTGCGAATGCCGTCGGTTATACGAACTACCCTGACAATTTAATTCGTGAGTTTATCGCTGAATCAGCTGCATCCGGCATCGATGTGTTCCGTATTTTCGATAGCTTGAACTGGATTAAAGGCATGGAAGTAGCAATTGATGCTGCACGCCAGTCTGGTAAAATTGCTGAAGCTGCTATCTGTTATACAGGAGATATTTTTGATGAAACAAGGGCGAAATATTCAGTCCAATACTACAAGGAAATGGCGAAGGAGCTGGAGGCAGCAGGTGCCCATATTTTAGCGATAAAAGATATGGCTGGACTATTGAAGCCTGAGGCAGCGTATCGTTTAATTTCCGAGTTAAAAGAGACGACAAGTCTACCAATCCACCTGCATACGCATGATACAAGTGGCAATGGCATTTATTTATATGCCAAGGCGATCGAGGCTGGGGTGGATATCATTGATACGGCGCTCGGTTCGATGGCAGGCTTAACATCACAGCCAAGTGCAAACTCCTTGTATTATGCAATGAAGGGCAGCAAGCGTGAGGTTCGTGCCGATATCGAAGCGCTTGAAAAATTATCGTATTACTGGGAAGACGTGCGTAAATATTATAAGGATTTCGAAAGTGGCATGATCAGTCCACATTCTGAAATTTATGTTCATGAGATGCCAGGTGGCCAATATAGTAACTTGCAGCAGCAAGCCAAAGCAGTGGGCCTTGGTGATCGATGGGATGAAGTGAAGCACATGTATTCCCGCGTAAACCTTCTATTTGGCGATATTGTCAAAGTAACCCCATCTTCGAAAGTAGTCGGAGATATGGCGTTATTTATGGTGCAGAACGATTTAGATGAAAGCTCTGTACTGACAAGAGGGCAAACTATTGACTTCCCAGATTCTGTGATTGAGTTCTTCCAAGGCTATTTGGGACAACCGCATGGCGGCTTCCCAGAGGCACTTCAAAAGGTTGTGTTAAAGGACCGTGAGGCAATTACGATACGTCCTGGTGAGCTACTGGAGCCTGTGAATTTTGAGCAATTGAAGGCGGTACTGGAGGGGAAATTTAGTCGTCCCGTGACGAAGCAAGATGTGTTGGCGTATGCTTTGTATCCGAAAGTGTTTGAGGAGTTTGCAAAAACAGTGGATTCCTTCGGCAATATTTCGGTATTAGATACACCAACATTCTTTTATGGGTTAAAACTAGGTGAAGAAATTGAAGTCGAGATCGAAAAAGGAAAAACACTGATTATTAAACTTGTCTCTATCGGTGAACCACAGCATGATGGCACGCGTGTCATGTACTTTGAGTTAAACGGTCAATCCCGTGAGCTGGTGATTCAAGATATGACTGTCGAAGTAGATGGCAGCCTAGCGTTAAAGGCAGATCCAAGCAATCCAAATCAAATTGGGGCAACGATGCCTGGTACGGTCTTAAAAGTAGTCGTATCGAAAGGAAGCTCTGTCAAACGTGGAGACCACTTGTTAATTACCGAAGCAATGAAAATGGAAACAACCGTCCAAGCACCGAAAGATGGGGTCGTGAAAGAAGTATACGCAAGTGCGGGCGACGCCATTTCAACAGGTGATTTGTTAATTGAAATTGAATAATTGAAAATAAAAAAGGTTGTTAGATGGCTTTATAGCATACTAATAACCTTTTTTATTTTGTTATATTGGCTCTTCACCATAATGTAGGGTTGATTTCCGTTCCGGCTGGGCGCTTTGTTGCTGCCGCTTTGCTTTCGCTACAGAAAACATTTGTTGTTGCTGTCGCTACGCTTTCGCACAGATAAAACAATTGTTGCTGACGCTTCGCTTTCGCACAGAGCAAAGCTTCCTGGGGCGTCGGGGCAACAGATGTTTTTTTGCGCGAAAGCGAAGCGACAGGATGTTGGTCACGAAGGCGTTATCACAGGACGTGATAACGCCTTCGTTCCCCTACTCGCCAGGGTCTCATCTGTGACGCTAATCCCCAAGGAATCGCCCAGCCTCCACTCCAATCAACTTGATGATGTGCCTATTAATTTACTATTTTTCAATAATAAAATTGTAAATTGTTTGACATATTATTGAGGCAGAAGCGTTTGAAAAAAAAGATTCGCCGTTGAAAAATATGGCGAATCTTTTTCTACTATTATTTGTTTTTTTCATTATAATTGCTACGTGCAACTAGCATTATCATGTAGCAAAGTAGACCAAATAAAATTGAAATAAGTAATGAATGAAGTAATGCAACGATTAAATTCAATTTAGTTAGGACTACTAACATACCAGCAATCACTTGTAAAATTACTATAGTAAAGGCAATAACCCAACCGTAGTAAATAACTCGTTGGTTTTTATATTCTTTTACAACATGCCAAGTTATGTATGCAATCCAAATGAAAAAGATAAGAACAGCTAGGCGATGCCCCATTTGCACCCATTCATACATATTATTAAAAGGTGCGAATGGTGTTTCGTTATAGCAAAATGGCCAGTCTGGACATATTAAGCTAGAATCTGTATGACGAACAAGCGCCCCTGTATAAACGACTAAATAAGAATAAATTGTGACAGCAATCGTATGCCAACGTAACTTTTTACCAATAAAAACGTTATCGGCATCAAATTTCCGATCCACTTCAAATACAATCATAGAAAGAAGGAGAACAGCAGCAAAGGAAATAAGAGAAATCCCAAAGTGAAGTGCTAGTATGAAATCACCTTGTCCCCATAAAACTTGAGCAGCTCCAATAAGAGCCTGTGCGATTAAGAAAAACATCGCTAAGAAACCTAATAACTTTACTTCGCGAATATGGCCAAGTTTACGCCATGTCCAAACTGTTAACACAAGAATTGAGATTGATACGACACCAGTTACAAGACGATGTGAAAATTCAATTAAGACTTCTGGTGTAATTTCTTTTGGAATAAGAGAACCATTACAATCAGGCCAGTTTCGACCACAGCCTAAGCCACTATCTGTTTTGGTAACAAGTGCTCCTCCTAGTAAGATAAGGAGCATTCCAACTGTAGCGGCAACAGCAAACCATTTCATATACCTGTTGTGTTGCATAAAATGAGTCACCTACTTTATCTATCAACATTACATGAAAGTAATGTTTCTGCTACTAGATAATATCGAAAATACAGATAAAATACAACTTGTAAAGAGTAGGGAGTAATAGATGTCGATTCCATTTCACAAATTGTTCATAATTTCGTGCTTTAACCTTCACAATTCATTTTAGAAAATGTTTTACTATAGATATGTTGTTTTTAATTATATTTCTAGACAAAGCTAATTTTTACAACTTCATCTAAATTTCACTTAATGTCTAGAAATCAATCGCAAATTTCGCTATAGTTATTGTTAGCGGAATATGCTTACAAAAATGAAAGGAGAGGTATTATGTCAAACGGTCGTGCACTGACGGCTACTAGAAATAGTGGACCAGAATCAACATCTGTTGTAAAAGATTTCTTAGCACTGATAAAAATTGGAATCGTTAATTCGAATCTTGTCACAACGTTTACAGGGATGTGGCTGGCATTTCAATTTACTAGTAGACACTTCTTGCAAGAGCTTGATGTCATATTGTTCACCATGCTGGGTGCAGCATTAATTATAGGTGGCTCAGGCGCAATGAATAACTTTATTGATCAGGATATTGATCCAATCATGAAAAGAACGAAGACAAGACCGACAGTAACGGGTAGATTTAAGCCGAATTTTGTATTGACCATTGCCCTCTCATTTTTAATTGTAGGTGAAATTTTGTTATTTGCGGCATCGTTTGCGGCCGGCATGTGGGGACTAGTAGGAATATTTGCTTATGTCGTTCTGTATTCAATGTGGTCAAAGAGGAAGCATGTTAGTAACACGATTGTAGGAAGTATTTCAGGGGCGATTCCACCAGTTATTGGGTTTGCAGCTGTTGAGCCTGCATTAGGTTCAGGAGCACTTGCCTTATTCCTAATCATGTTTGCATGGCAACCACCGCATTTTTATGCGCTTGCTATGAAACGTACTGAAGAATATCGTGCAGCTAATATACCAATGCTACCTGTAGTAAAAGGATTTAAACGTACGAAGTACTCAATGTTATTCTGGATTCTTTTATTATTACCGTTACCTTTCCTTTTAACAGAGCTTGGCGTTGGCTTCTTAATTCTTGCCACTGCATTGAACTTGGGCTGGTTGATTCTAGCTTTTAAAGGCTTTACTACAAAAGATGATATGAAATGGGCAAATAAAATGTTTATCTATTCTTTGAATCATATGACCATACTATTTGTATCCATCATAATATTTGCGTTGTTTAGCTAAATTTAGGAATTCTTTCTTTTCCTAGAGAATTCATATAGACAGAACTAATGTCCTAGGTACACATGAAAATACAACAAAGAAAGAGGGGTTTAATTAAGCTATGATGAAAGGGCTTAAAAAATGGCGTCTTTTTTCACTTCTAGCAGTGATGATGGTTTTCCTTTCAGGATGTGGTGAAGATCATATTTCTGCACTGAAACCATCTGGTCAAGTGGGTAAAGAACAATTCAATCTATTACTGTTAGCTACTGGAATTATGACGTTAGTTGTAGTAGTAGTATCCGTTATCTATTTACTTGCATTCTTAAAATTCCGCCGCTCAAAAGTTGGCGAAAATGTTATTCCTAAGCAAGTAGAAGGAAGTCACACTCTTGAAGTAATTTGGACAGTTATTCCAATTATTTTATTATTAATCTTAGCTGTACCAGTTGTTACGGCTACTTACAAATTTGCAGATGTTGCTGCAATGGACGAAGTAGATGAAGATGGTAACAAAACAGCACTTACAGTAAATGTAACTGCGAAATTATATTGGTGGGAGTTTGAATACCCTAATCAAGGTATTGTAACAGCTCAAGAATTAGTTGTACCAACAGGTGAAAAAGTTTACTTTAACTTAAAAGCTGCCGATGTTAAGCACTCATTCTGGATTCCTGCTATAGGCGGTAAAATGGATACGAACGTAGATAACTTAAACAAATTCTATCTAGAATTTGATAAAGAATCAAAAGATCTTAAAGACGGCGTATTCTATGGTAAATGTGCTGAATTGTGTGGTCCTTCACACGCATTAATGGACTTCAAAGTTAAAGCATTAAGCCCAGAAGCATTCGATGCATGGGTAGCTTCAATGCAAGCAACAGAAGGAAAATTGGCTGATAAAGCTTCAACAGATCTTGGTGAAGCAACATTTGCTAACAGCTGTTTAGGTTGTCATGCTGTTTCTGGTTCAGGCGGTTCAGGCGGAATGGGTCCTAACTTAACTACATTTGGTGACCGTAACCGTGTTGCTGGTTTCTTAGAACATAATGAAGAAAACTTAAAAGCTTGGATTAAGAACCCTGAGAAATTCAAGCCAGGTAACTTAATGATGAACGCAGATGGTACTGCGCCAGTATACGGCGACTTAACTGACGAAGAAATTCAAGCTCTAGCAACTTATATCATGGGCTTATCTGTTGAGAAATAATTTGTAGTTTTATGTAACAAACTTTGAGGGAGGTAAAAGTTGTGAGCTCATACACACAGAAAAAGGGCTTTGGAGCAACTGTCTGGGACTACATTACAACTGTTGACCATAAAAAGTTAGCAGTAATGTATTTATTAGCCGGTACATTGTTCTTCGCTATCGCTGGTTTTGAAGCGTTATTAATGCGTATTCAGTTAATGAAACCAAATAACGATTTCATATCAGCTGGTTTTTTCAATGAATTATTAACAATGCACGGAACGACAATGTTATTCCTAGCTGCGACTCCATTACTATTCGCATTTATGAACATGCTTGTACCATTACAAATTGGTGCGCGTGACGTTGCATTCCCGTTCCTTAACTCTTTAGGGTTCTGGTTATTCTTCCTAGGTGCAGTATTCCTTCACCTGTCATTCTTTATGGGTGGCGCTCCTGATGCGGGCTGGACTTCTTATGCATCATTATCTTTATATTCTCCAGGACATGGTATTGACTTCTATGTTCTTGGTTTACAAATATCCGGGGCAGGTACATTAATTTCAGGTCTTAACTTTATCGTTACGATTATTACAATGCGTGCTCCAGGTATGACATTCATGCGTATGCCATTATTCACTTGGACTGCGCTTGTATCAAGTGCACTAATCCTATTCGCATTCCCTCCATTAACAATTGGTTTATTAATGATGTTATTTGACCGTATGTTCGGTGGTAACTTCTTTGACCATACTATGGGTGGTAACACAATTATTTGGGAACACTTATTCTGGATCTTCGGACACCCAGAGGTTTATATCTTAGTATTACCAGCATTTGGTTTATTCTCTGAGATCATTCCAGCGTTCTCTCGTAAACGTTTATTCGGATACTCTTCAATGGTATTCGCAACAATTTTAATCGGTTTCTTAGGGTTCATGGTTTGGGCTCACCACATGTTTACAGTTGGTCTTGGGCCAACAGCTAACGCAATCTTTGCTGTAGCAACTATGGCGATTGCCGTACCAACAGGTATGAAAGTATTCAACTGGATCTTAACTATTTGGGGCGGATCTATTAAAGTTACAACACCAATGCTTTATGCACTTGGTTTCATCCCGTCATTCGTTGCGGGTGGTGTTACAGGGGTAATGCAAGCATCTGCACCTCTTGACTACCAATTACACGATTCTTACTTTATCGTTGCTCACTTCCACTACGTAATCGTTGGTGGTATTGTAACAGCGTTATTTGGTTCAGCACACTTCTACTGGCCAATTTTCTTCAACCGTATGTTAAACGAAACGCTTGGTAAAATTACGTTCTGGGTATTCTTTATCGGATTCCATTTAACGTTCTTCGTTCAACACTTCTTAGGTTTAATGGGTATGCCACGTCGCGTATTCACTTACATGGAAGGTCAAGGTTGGGATCAGTTCAACTATATCTCTACAATCGGTGCATTAATGATGGGTGTAGGGGTTATCTTAATGGTAATCAACTGCTTAATGTCAATCAAAGGCAAACCAGCAGGTCGCGACCCATGGGGCGATGGACGTACATTAGAATGGTCAATTCCACAACCAATCCCATTCTACAATTTCCGTCAAACACCACTTGTTCGTGGTTTAGATCCATGGTGGATTGAAAAACAAGAAGGAAATAAAGAAATGACATTTGCTGAACCAATCGGTGATATTCATATGCCAAACAACTCAGCTATCCCATTTGTTATTTCTCTAGGGCTGTTTATCGCGGCATTCGGTGCTCTTTATAATCCAGATGCAGATAAATCGTGGTCAATTTATGTTTTAATTGCTGGTCTTGCAATTACATTTGGTGCTATGATTTTCCGTTCTGTTAAGGACGATCACGGCTTCCACTTACACAAAGAAGAAATTCTTGAAATTGAAGAACAACTTTACGGCAAAGGGGGAAATAAATAATGGATTTCAATACTAAATTTACTCCTCATACTTGGCCAGATCATCCTGAACAAGCTACGATGGAAGGGAAAAATAAAGTTGTTGGTTTCTGGATTTTCCTTGCCTGTGAAGTTGTACTTTTCGCAAGTTTATTCGCTACTTACTTAGCGCTTAAGAACAAAGGGCCTGCTGGCATGGAGTTCACAACACAAGATTTATTTGAATTACCATTAGCATTTGCTATGACGATGTTACTTTTAACATCTTCACTAACTTCAGTTTATGCAATTTACCATATGCGTAACTTTAACTTTAAAGGAATGCAAACATGGTTAGCGATTACATTAGTTTTAGGTCTTGGATTCTTAGCTCTTGAAATCTATGAGTTTAATCACTATGTAGGCCTTGGTTTCACATTTAACCAATCTGCGTTCGCAACTGCGTTTTATTCATTAGTTGGTACACATGGTTTCCACGTAACTTTAGGTCTTGTGTGGATTGCTACGTTAATGCTTCGTAATGCTAAACGTGGTCTTAACTTATACAATGCGCCTAAATTCTTCGTGGCTGCTTTATACTGGCACTTTATCGACGTAGTTTGGGTATTCATCTTTACAGTAGTATACTTGATGGGAGTGATCGGATAATATGTCTTCACACGATACACCTATAGTTGCTAAGTCTCAGGCACAATACGAGTATGATCGTCATCATAATGCCGTTCATATGCGTAAACAAGTAATCAACTTTGCGATTATGATTTTCTTTACGTTTATCGCATTCGCTGTAGTTGCAGCTGATTTTTCTAAATACTTAATATTACCGCTCATTTTATTGCTTGCTGGTGTTCAAGTTGTTCTTCAACTTTACGCTTTCATGCACTTAGAAGACAAAAAAACACACTTCGGTGGTGTAATTGGCTTCTTCATGTGGATGGGAATATTAATCGCATTTACATTCTTCTTAGCATTTTTAACAATTATTTGGTGGTAATCACCAAAAAAGCACGTTCTCTACTTTATGTAGGAACGTGCTTTTCTTTTTGGGTTCTGTTCACGATTTAGTGATGAGCTGGTAAGAATTAATATAATTCATGTGAGTGTGATTTTCGTTCCGACTGGGAGACATAATAAAGTAAAAGGATTCACATACAGTTTTGTGTGTGAGTCCTTTTTTGCTCTTTGGAAGGTGGATGTCGATAAATTTCAGAAGTTGGGTGATAAAACGTGAAAGTTAGTCGATAAAATTTAAAAGTTGGGCGATAATTCCTGAAAGTGATCCGATAAAACTAAAAGTTGGATGACATTTTGTTAAAACGTATGTCATGTGAATCAGTTGATTTTCGTTCCGACTGGACGCCCCCAGGAAACGCCCAGTCGGAACGGAAATCAACCCCACACTTTGCTGATGAGCCACGCGAAATAAGATACTTTTCATGTGGTGATTTATCGTTTTTAACATTTTTTCAATAGGTGCCCTAGCTCGTTCGAGTAATATAATGTGGATAGTCATTTGTTCACCTTTCGTTCATTGCAGAATGTTTGTAAGCGTTCTATAATAGGAGTACTGAAGTTTAAAGGAGTGCGTTCTGTATGCCACTTAGTATATTTGGTTTCCAAGCTTTATGGAGCCCTTACCTAATAGGGGTTCTTGTTTTCATAACAGTCATCTATTTTTTAGTCACAACAAAGTGGCGCAAGGATTTTAAAGTAAGTGAGCCTTTGAAAAAGGGCGAGGCGATTTATTTTGTCTTAGCAATGGTAACGATATATATTATTAAAGGATCTCCAATAGATTTAATGGCGCACATTATGTTTACGATGCATATGGTGCAAATGGCAATTTTGTTGTTACTTGTACCGATTTTCTTAATAAAGGGGATTCCTTGGTGGGTATGGAAAGTTGCGATTGAAGCACCGGTTGTTAGAACTTTATTTAAAGTTTTGACATTACCTGTCGTTGCGATATTTGTGTTTATTGGTTTATTTTCTTTCTACCATTTACCTGCAGTATTAGATTACATTAAATTAAACGAAACTTTACATGGTACATATACTTTTGTATTATTTGTTTCAGCTGTTTTAATGTACTGGCCTTTAATTCAAAAAATGCCTGATAGTCCGCAAATGAAACCCTTGTATAAATTAGCCTACATCATTGCTAATGCGGTATTAATTACACCTGCGTGTGCATTAATTATTTTTGCACCAAACGCTATGTATGAAACATATACAAATGGTGATGCATGGCTTAAGGCGATGGAACTTTGTGTACCAGTTTCTACATTATCTAGTTTATCTCTTTCAGGACCAGAGCTCTTCACAGATATGAAACCTGTTGCCGATCAACAACTAGGCGGCGTTTTAATGAAGATTTTACAAGAGATTATTTTTGGTGTATTACTTGGATCAATCTTTATTAATTGGTATCGTTCAGAGCAAAAGGATCCCGATAAAATTACTGCTGATGCGTTAAAAGAACATCAAAAGAAATGGGAAAGCCAACAGCAACATCAATTGTAAAAATAGAAATTTACTTTGTTAAGGGGTTTTGTGAATGGAATTGCAAATTTTGCCTACTATAAGTACATCATTCATCGTTATTAGTGCTGTACTTGTAGCTATTGGTTGGGGCTTAATTGTAAAAAGAAAAGTAGAAGCACATAAAAAAGTAATGCTTGCAGCAGGCGTTGCAGCACTTATCTTCTTTATCATTTATGCTTCACGTACAGTCTTTATTGGTAACACAGCGTTTGGTGGCGGAGAAAATATAAAACCATATTATACGTTCTTCTTAATTTTCCATATTACGCTTGCAACAACTGGAGCAGTATTTGGTATTGTTAGTATTATTTCTGGTTTGAAGACTAATATCAAGCTTCACCGTCGTATTGGACCGATTACAAGTATTATTTGGTTCTTCGTAGCTATTACTGGGGTTTTAGTATACTTATTACTATATATTTTATTTGAACCAGGTGAAACTACATCTGTCATTAAAGCTATTTTAGGTTTTTAACTTCTTCAGCAAATGAATGCGGTTTTAAGTCACTTTTCAGAGGTGTCCAAACATCCGCTGAAAGAAGCCGATTCCGGACGTAATTATGCCGAGACATAATTAATTAAAAAAATCTCCCTCCTTATTCTTGAGAAGGTGGGAGATTTTTTATGGATGTTTGATTAAATAGAGAAAGAACAACGACAACGAGTAAAGGGCCGATTAAAATACCAAGAAACCCAAATACTTTAAAACCGATAAACATTGCAATAAAGGTTGTTAGTGAAGAAAGTCCAATTTTATTTCCGATAACTCTAGGCTCAATCATACGTCGAACTAAAAATTGTACGATTGTTAGTGCGACTAGAACAACAGCAAAGATATAATCACCTGTAAAGACTTTGTATATCGCCCAAGGGATAAGCAAAATAAATGAATCTAAAAAAGGAATGAAATCTAAAATAACTAATAAGAGTGCTAAAATTAGTGGGAATGGTGTTTTAAGTAAAAAAAAGGTTCCAAATGCTATAGCAAAAATGCAAATACCAACTAAAAATTGTGCTTTCATAAAACCAAATAAAGCAAGTTTCACACGTTGTCCAATAAATAGTAATTTTTGATGGTAGTGAAAGGGAATAGGCGCTAAGATTTTACGATTGATAGTTGGCAATTCTAAAAGAAGCATATATAACACAATCCAATAAACAAAAATATCAAACAATCGTGAAGGTATATGCGTAAGTAATGATGACCAAACATTCACATTTGTTAAAGAAAGTGCGAATTTTTCGATTGAAGATAGAGCCCGTGCTATCGTAAGTTGAATTTGTATAACAAGATCTAAGGGTAAATGATACGTATAGTTGGAAAGCTTGGATTGTATTTGAATCCACAGTGCTGACAGCTGATTGAGGTACTCTGGAATATGGATGATAAATGTTGAAAATTGTTTCCAGCTTATAAATATAACGAGAATACATAATAGTAAAGTTATACTTGAAAAGAACATAAAGAAAATGGATGCGACTATTTTGCGTTTTTTTCGGAACCGTTTACTGATTCGTGTGATGACAGGTTCCAATAGTAATGCAGTTACGTAGGCAAGTAGTATTGGTAATGACAAGGATATAAACCAGAAAATAGCAATTCCGATAGCTATTACGATTATTGGATGTCGAAAAAAGGGCCGTTTGAAAAATTGTAACATTTATCTCACCTACATCATGTAAAAGATATAGTTAGTATGAGAAGAAATAATATTTTTACTCAAAATAAAAAAGACTGGACCACCAGTCTTTTCAGATATAGCTATTGCACTGCACGCTGTTGCCAACTTTATGTTAACTCTGTCCTGTCAACGTATAACAGATAAATGATAAAAAATGATTTCAATGTTTAATTGACAAGCATGCACCGTGAATTAACTATCTAAAATTACGCATGAATTTCAAAAGCTTGTAAGTCTAATTTAACCTTTTTTAAGATTTCTTCACATTTTTTTACAAGATGTGCTGGGAAAACTTCGTCATCTCCATACTCAACACCATGTGGATAGTAGTACTTACCAAGTGCTGGTTTCATTAATGTTAAGATTGCATCGTGAGCACCAACATCACCAGATTTTGCATATGCAAATACACGTAGATAGTAACGTCCCTCACGAGTATCGAAACGCTTATCAAATGTCATACGTTCGTAGTCCCAGCCGCCATCACATTCTAAACCATTTTTTTTCATGACGCTTACAATAAGTTCTTGATCAGCTGTTAAATTTTCAAGGTTAGTATTTTCAAAATACATCTATAATCCTCCTTTAGGTTCTCGTACAAAGTATACGCTCATTTTTATAATAGAGCATATTCGACATTGTTGCAATGACAACATTGTGTCAACCCAATTACAATTGATATAATAACTTACAGAATAATGGTGATGAAAAGGAGTCATGTATGAAAGCTTTATTTCGCATTTTTATGGCATGTGCTGCAATTGCGTTGATTGGCTTTATGTTTTTTAATACACCACGGGAAAACGAGCCACTAAAAGGCCCGAATGCCAATTCAAATATTATTCCCAAAACCGAGTTAAAGCAGCCTGAAATGGGAGCAACGACACGTCCAAAAAGTGGGATGTCGACATTAATCGGTCAAGAAGCTAAGGTGGTTTTGGAGAAATATGGTGAACCAGTACGCAAGGAACCATCCTCCTATGGATATGATTGGTGGATCTATAATACCAGATCTTCTACATTTTTCATGGTAGGCGTTGACAATAATGTTGTGACACAAGTTTACATTGCTGGCGAAGATTTGGATGCATCTCCTTTTAAGGTTGGTCAGAAGCGCGATGACATATACCGAATGACAATTATTGATTATGAAGTAACTGCGAATGTAGGTGAAAATATTTTCATTTTCTCAATGAGTGAAGAAGATATGCAAACACGATTGCTTGTAAAATTCGATGGGCTTTTTGCACAACTCTATATAGATAGAGAAACGAGTGAGCTACAAGGAATACGTTTTACTAATAGTGAAACGCTAGTTCTTCATCAACCGTATGAAATGACCTATCAAGGAGAGCTTGTTACATCAACACCGCCGTCTTCCTTTTTACAGCAGGAAATCAATGTAGCGAATGCTGCGCAGCTTGACGATTTAATAAATGTAACAAGGGTTTATCATGATTTACCTGCATTAGAAATTGATGAATCAATAGAGGAAGTTGCAAAAATGCATAGTGAAGATATGAAGGTTCAAAATTTTCTTGGACATGAATCACCAACAAATGGAGATTTAAAAAAGAGATTAGAAACACAGGGAATCGAATATAGTGAGGCGAATGAAAATCTTGCGACTGATTATTTTGATGCTATCGAAGCAATGCATGGCTGGCTCAATTCACCTGAGCATCGAAAAGTTATCTTAAATGATAAATATACTACAGTTGGATCTGGAGTATTTTTAAACTATTATACGCAAATATTCTTAGAACCTTCTTCTCAGAAACTGGATAGTGAGAATAAGGACTCTGAGGAACCGGAAGAAAATATTGATGAATCATCACCATGAAATTTTAATCAGTGGGGTTTTCTTCCCCGCTGATTGTTAGTCTTCATCAATCGAGCTTTTACAGGTAGGTAATCTCTTCTTTGCTTTCGCTGAATTTTGAGGTGGGAATCGTAACGCTCGTTAATACGGGATAAAATAGAAATCTGAGACTGAAGGTAAACTTGGCGAAATCAAGTTTATCTTCAGTCTTTTCATTTTCTAAAATCTTATGCTTTTGCGAAAAAAGATGAGCAGCGGTGTAGACCACTATAACATAGAGCATCTACATTTTTCGTAACACCGTTACATTCGCCGTCATATGATAGAGAACTGAAAGGGGGAATGAAGCTTGCAATTAGCTGAGCTATTGAAAGACTGGCCATGTAGCGTGACTGGAGGATCTATCCGCACAAGTATTACGGGTGTTGAGGATTATGCACAGGCAATAAAGCCAGGAGATATTTTTATTGTTCGCAAGGGCAAGAAAACAACGGGAAGTCGTTTTGTAAAAGAAGCAATAGCACGAGGTGCTGCCGCCATTGTATCAGAGGAAAGTATTTCACTACCTATTATCGATCAAAATATTCCTTCTGTTTGGGTTCCAAATACATCCTTATTTTTATCGTATGCGAGTGCAAAGCTTTCAGCCTTTCCAGCAGAAGCATTAACAGTAATTGCGATTACAGGTACAAATGGTAAAACAACAGTGAGCCATTTTGTGAGCCAATTGTTAAGAGCTTTACATAAAAATGTAGCAGTTATTGGAACTGTAGGATTATTCATCAATGGACAGAAACAACAAACGATATATGAGCAATTAACAACATTGCAGGCAAAAGAGTTGCATCCGATTTTAAAGCAATGTGTACGAAATGGTGTTACACATGTTGTTTTGGAAGCTTCATCAATGGGGCTACAGCAACATCGACTTGATCATTGTGACATCGATTGTGGCGTCTTTTTAAATTTATCGGAGGACCATTTAGAGGATCATGGAGGACTTGAGGCATATAAGCGTGCGAAAAAAAGGCTGGCAGATTTATCAAAAAAGCTAGTGCTAAATGGAGACGATAATTTTTGCCGTTCTGTCGGTATTTATGATAAGAAAAAATCCTGTTCATTTGGCTTTGATAATCATAATGATTTACATATCCAAATTGTCAGTGAATCAATTGGAAAAACGGTACTTTGTTTACAAACGTCATCGAGTGAGCATATTGTAGAAATCCCTTTCGTTGGAAAGTATCATGTGCAAAATGCTGTAGCAGCGTTAATGGCTTTATGGCGTCTAGGTTTCTCCATTGAAGAGATAGCTGAGCATATGTGGTCGTTAAAGCTACCAGAAGGAAGACTTGAGAAAATTGACAATCCATTTGGACTTGATGTGTATGTAGATTACGCGCATACTGCAGAGGCACTACAGGCAGTTTTGCAAACTTTTGATCGCTCGAAAACTCTTTACCTTGTATTTAGCTGTGGGGGAAATCGAGATAAGGCAAAACGTTTTGCGATGGGAGCTGTAGCTAGTAAGTATGCAGATGTCATTTTTTTAACAACCGATAATCCACGCGATGAAGACCCTATCTTAATTAATGAAAGTATTATTGCTGGTTTTACTGAACAGCAATATTATGAAATCTTTTTAGATCGAAAAGTCGCCATTCATCAGGCATTAGCAAAGGCAGAAAAAGGAGATATTGTACTTGTTGCCGGAAAAGGGCATGAACAGACCCAACAAATAAAAAATCAAAAATTCCCTTTTTCCGATCAACAATGTATTCGAGACTACTTTTTAAATATTATGACTGAGGACGGCGTTGAATGACGAAGAAAGAAGCAGTCGCAATAGCAAGTTTGCGTCCAGTCTCATCCTCGATATCACATTCCATCACAAGTGTTTGACGCCCTTTATGTACGAAACGTCCACGAGCGATTAGTTCTTTGTTAGTTGTTGTGGCAATATAAGAGACATTGATATTTGTTGTGACAACATTAAAGCCTTCTGGTACCGAACGCGAAGCAAGTCCTCCCATTGCTGCATCCGCAATTGTTGCAATTATCCCTCCATGTGGGACCTTAATTGTATTATGGATAACGGGTGTAATAGGGATACGAACCTCGCTGACCTCAGGCTCAAACTTACCCACCATATGTAAGGCAGCATTAATATAACGGCGATGAATACCTTGTTGTTTATCACGAAGTCCAGACAATAAATGCAGTAAAACTTCCTCATCTTCAGCTGTACTATGTTGTAAAATATCTGCTAATAATTCTTCTATTTGTCCTTTAGATGATGTTACCAATTAAAAAACTCCTTCATTTAAAAATATCAATAATGTAAAATTACCACAAAATCTGTTATGATGGGAAAGAGATTGGGGGAATTAAAAATGATGATGACCTCTGACTGGGGAATCATTTTGGATGAGGCCGATGCGCTTTGTGAGATGATTCTTTCCTCTGAACCTGCGAAAACGCTGCAACAAGCGTATGATGCTGTTTATGGCGACGTCCAATTAGTTGAAGCTATTCACGCATTTAATCGCATGAAAGAGCAGTACGAAGATGTACAACGTTTCGGAAAATATCATCCGGATTATCATACAATTATGAAATCGATTCGTCAGCAAAAGCGCGCACTCGATTTAAATGAAAAGGTTTCGGCCTTAAAGATTGCTGAAAACGATTTTCAAGATTTACTTGACGAAATAAGCCTACTTATAGGAAAAACTGTATCAGAAGCAGTGAAAGTTCCTGTAAGTAATCCGTTCTTTGCATCAGGTTCTTCATGTGGTGGAGGATGTGGCTCAGGCGGTTCTTGCTCTTGCTCTGCATAAACAAGGTAATATTTCTTCTTAGACTGTATACAAACTCGATGAATTATGAGTTTGTATACAGTCTTTTTTTATGACAATGCTATTGCGACTTCGGGGTGTAATAATGACGGGAAAATTGTATAGTAATTGAATAAGCAATATAGAAATTAAAGGAGGATTAACAGATGAATACTTATCGAATTGCCGTTATACCAGGAGATGGAATTGGTAAAGAGGTTGTACCAGCGGCGATAGAAGTTCTGAATAAAGCCGCCCAATTAGATGGCAGCTTTCAATTTGAATGGACAACATTCCCATGGGGCTGTGATTATTATTTAGAGACCGGTAAAATGATGCCTGATAATGGTATTGAAATTTTGAAAGGGTACGATCAAATCTTTTTAGGTGCTGTAGGTATGCCAGATTTAGTACCAGATCACATTTCATTATGGGGGCTACTTATTAAAATCCGCCGTGAGATGAAGCAATCTATTAATGTGCGTCCAGCAAAGCTACTTCAAGGTTTGCCTTCCCCTTTACGTAACCCAAATGGCTTTGATTTTGTTGTTGTACGTGAAAACTCAGAGGGAGAGTATGCGGAGAGCGGTGGCAGAATACATAGTGGACAGGATGAGGTTGCTATCCAAAATGCTATTTTCACAAGGAAGGGTACGGAACGTGCAATGCGATATGCATTTGAAATGGCGAAAACTCGACGCGGGCATGTGACAAGTGCCACAAAATCTAATGGAATTACCTACAGTATGCCTTTTTGGGATGAAGTATTTGCTAAAGTAGGTAAAGATTACGAGAACATAGGACAAGTATCTAATCATATTGATGCTTTAGCTGCTTTTTTAGTGATGAAGCCAGAAAACTTCGATGTAATTGTTGCATCAAATTTATTTGGGGATATTTTAACTGATTTAGGTGGCGCAATTATGGGGAGTATTGGAATTGCTCCGGCTGCAAATTTAAATATAGAACGACAATATCCATCCATGTTTGAACCAGTCCATGGCTCTGCTCCTGATATTGCAGGACAAGGGATAGCAAATCCGTTTGGACAAATTTGGACAGGTAAAATGATGCTTGACTTCTTAGGTTATCATGAGCTTGGAACAAAAGTGCTGAATGCGATGGAAGCAACATTAGCGAAAGGTATTAAAACAGCCGATTTGGGAGGAACAGCGACATTACGTGATGTAACAGATGCGGTATTACATCATTTACAATAAAGTTAAAGCCTCCAGACGTAATTACGCCAAGGCGAACACGGAGCGCAGCGGAGGAAGCGGCTCGTCGCTCGCCCGCAGGAAAGCGAGTGGCCCGTAGCGGATATCAGAGCCTTCTAATTTAATTAGGATGGATAAAAATGGTTAATCAACACACTTGATAAAATATAATAATAAAAGGTAAGGGCTGTTAGAAGAGGCCCTTACCAATCAATGTGTCAACCATTATAAAATGAAGGGGAGCCTCCATTCCTTTGTTTCTTATTTTTGTAGTAGCTCTACAGCAATATCAGGTCGATCTGTAACAATACCTTTTGCACCGTTGTGAATTAATCTATTCATTGTTGCCACATCATTAATTGTCCAATAGTGTACAGGGATGTTTAAGTTGCTTAAAAACTGAATAAACTTCGGAGAATCCAGTGTAATTACTCCTGATTTAGGTGGTATCTGGAATACATCTACCTTTGGATGATATAAATGTCCGAATTGGCTTGAGAAAGAAGCGAATGCTTTACGAACATCTGATTCACCTGCACCGAGTGCTACTTGGTTTTGCGCATATAGATTAAAGCGATCGATCTGTTCACCGTAAAAGCTTGTGACAACTACTCGATTCTCTGCACCAAGCTCTTCAATTAAACGCCATAGTTTAGAAGGCATTAAACTTCCCTCATAAGTATCTGGTGCGTCTTTAATATCAATATTCACCAACATATTTGGATAAGTTTCTAGTAGTTCCCGTAATGTGACAACGTCAATTTTTTCATTTCGATAAGGAACTTCCCCATCTAAATCTTCAAATTGATAGCCGTGGTTTAAAGCATTTATTTCTGCTAAAGTCATGTCTGCAACAAGACCATAGCCATCTGTCGTACGATCAACAGTATCATCATGGAAAACGATAATTTCCTCATCTTTGGTTAAGCGAATGTCTATTTCAAAGCCGTCAACACCAAACTGTGCGGCTTTTTTAAAAGCAGGCATTGTATGTTCTGGTGCTAAGTGAGCACCGCCACGATGTGCGAGAATGATTGGGTGATCAAATTGTAATGCTTGTTTACCTTCTCGTTGTTGAGGTTTAGAAATAGCTTTACTACCTGCCCAAGCAGCTGCACTTGCCGCTGCGATTGCGAGCGCAATTTTTGTTTTCTTACCCATGTTCGTCCTCCTTAACAATTAAAATGATATAAAAAGTACTAGTGAATTCACTTTTCATTTTCAGTGAGCAAACAAAATCAGAGAAATTTCTAACTTAAACTAGAGCTCTATTAACTTACATAAGTGAATGTAAAACTCTTAATCAACGTTGTATGCTTTTCCATTATAACGGAAAAATGAGCGTTCTGTCAGCTAAACTCTGTTGCTATCATTTTCCGGTCTATGGTATTCTTTTATGTAAGAAATGAGGGGAATACGATATGAACGAACGACAAGGACTAATCGTTTACGTCCATCAATTAAAACATGCGAAGTCTCTTCGAAAATATGGTCATGTTCTTTATATTTCTCGAAGGCAAAAATATGTAGTGATTTATTGCGAGCAAGAGGAAATTGAATCAATGACAACAAAACTACAACGCCTTCCATTCGTGAAAGACGTTGTAAAGTCTTATCGTCCATTTGTTAAAACAGAGTATGAAAATGCAAAACCAGATAAAGCGAAAGAATATGACTATAAAGCAGGTCTATAGTATTATATCAACGCCGGAACGTAGTGATGAAGTCTCATTATTCCAATTAAGTATTGATAAAATAGTTTTGATTCCGAAAATATAGAAGAGTGCTTTATTTCTACAACAACCGCTTTTCTATCTAGTCGTTTAATACTTTCTTCAAACATTTTTTGTCGCTGTGAAGGCTGCTCTTCATTATAAGGGATGCCTTCTCGACAAATATAAATCGGCATGAATTTACTTTCACCAACTGGTTTTAAAGCGACTGCTAAAGAGGTAACCTTTTTTTCTTCTTTAGTGGATGTTAGTATAAAGGCTTGGTGGAAGCGATCTTGATTGGTTCTCACGATTTCAAGTAGCTCATAAACATCACCATAGCCCTCACCTAATTCTATAAATTGTTGTGGCATAAAAATTGCACATCCTTTCCAATACACATAGTATCATGCTGCGGGAGGTCAAGCACATGAAATTTGCAATGAGTTTTTTTTCCATACTAGCACTAATTATTACTGGAACAATATTTTTCCAGTACCATGCTTATTCGTCTGACTTAGAGACAGGAAATGGCGAATTCCATTATTCGCAAGAGATAGAAATTGTCTATCGGGAAAATAGCTTGGATATTCGCCAACATTTTAAAAATTTACCCAACCAAAAGGTGAAAATAAAGTGGCCAGAAAATGCTGTAAATCCTAGTTGCTTTATCGAAAACGAAAAAAGCTGTGATCGCTTATCAGAAGAAGTCTCATACTTTAAAAAAGGAGAGACTAAATCGCAATCTGTTTCATACATAATTCCAATTGAGGGTGGCTTAAAAGAAAAAATGCTCATCCAAAATGTTTTCGCCACATTAACGAATGGTGAAACATCTTATTCTGTTGTACATATTTCAACTGATAGTAAAATTGTTGGTCAGTGGATAACTGGCTTGCCATTAGTAGGTCAGCAACAACTTTCACTTGTTAACTATACAATGTTTAGTGGATATGGTACAGTTCGTGATATTTATTGGCAAACGGGTAATCTTAAGGTACAAGAGCAAACCCCTGTGTTATCTATTTATGCCCCGGAAGCTATTTCCAAGGATTTCTTAACTTCATTGGAAAATTTACAATTTTTGAATGATCAACATATTGCTATTATTCAAGAAAAGAATCCAGTGAAAGAGCATGATGATCGACTTTTATTTTTGCCAGAATTAACTGAACAAGCTGTGGAGAAAGAAGTTATATTGTCACAAATAAAGTCACAATATAAGTTTGAAGATTCACCAACATGGTTGCCGGAAGTTGTGGCATCTTATTTAGTGAAGGATACGATTGGTTCTGCTAAAACAAAGGAAATCGTGAAGACATTAAAAGAATATATGACGGCTAATCAAGAGTCGGCATGGCAGGAAGCTCTAAATAAGCTTGGGGAAGAGCCAATTTCTCCTGCAACAATGGACGAGCTTTTATCCGTGGTGTTAGATGCAAAAACGTCTTATTTTAAGCTGAATGCGGACCAAGAAAATGGCACATATCCACTATTATTTGAGGATGATCGAAGTGTTTATGTCAATGATGTTTTGAAAGAAGATATTCAAGTAATTCTCTTTGAAGGACAAGTATTATATACTGCTGATACATTATTGCCATATCTAGGCTATACTGCAGGTGAAGGTGAAAATGGATATTATATAAATAGTGATAATCGCACCTTCCGATTCCCAAAAGAACCTGGATTTTATGTATTTAATCAACGTAGATATTCTACTATTTCAGAACCGATTGTTAAAATTGCCAATCATTATTACGTTGAAGAAGCTTGGCTACAACGATTATTTTTAGTAGAATTACAAAAAAGTGATGATCGTATCCAGGTCTTAACACAAGAATAAATTTTTGCAGCGGAGGTTCATCTTTCGCTGCAAAAATACTTTTATATGGAATAAGAAAGTACGGTGATTTGCGAAGATGAGAGTTGTAGCAGGAGAACGTAAAGGGATGCCGTTAAAGGCGATTACAGGGAACACGACGAGGCCTACAACAGATAAAGTAAAGGAATCCATTTTTAATATTATTGGTCCATTCTTTGATGGAGGCATAGCGCTCGATTTATTTGCAGGAAGCGGTGGCTTAGGCATCGAATCTTTAAGTAGAGGGGCAGAGCAAGCCGTTTTTATTGAAAAGGATGCAAAGGCATTCCAAGTGCTACAGGAAAACATAAAAAAATGTCGTTACGAGGATTGTTCTGAGCTATTTCGCATAGATGCGAAGCGTGCTGTGAAAGCGTTATTAAAACGTGATATTACATTTAAATTAGTATTTTTAGATCCACCATACCATCACAAAGAATATTATGACTTAGTACAGATCCTTGTCGACAATGATAAAATTCAACATGATGGCATCATTTTATGTGAGCATGCAAAAGAAGTAGAATTACCACAAAGATTTGGGGACTTTGTATTAAAAAGACAAGAAACATATGGTGGAACGATTATTTCAGTTTATTTGTGCGAAAGCGGAGTGTAAACGAAGCGTCATCAACACATGTTTGCTGTAGCGAAGCAAGAGCTACCATTACGCCAAGGCGAAATTGATCGTTGCACAGAGGAAGAGGGAGAATAAGTTGTCAGAGAAAATTGCTGTAGTTCCAGGAAGTTTTGATCCGGTGACATTTGGCCATTTAGATATTATTAAACGTGCGGCAGATGTGTTTGACACAGTTTATGTTGCTGTTTTAAATAATTCATCAAAGCAGCCATTATTTTCAGTAGAAGAGCGTATGGCTTTAATGGCTGAGGTAACTAAAACCTTGCCCAATGTACGTATTGAAAGCTCATCTGGACTGCTAATAGACTATGCTAAGGAAAAAAAGGCAAAGGCGATTGTCCGTGGTTTGCGTGCTGTTTCGGATTTCGAATACGAAATGCAAATTACTTCGATGAACCGTTTTCTTGATGAAACTATTGAAACGTTTTTCATTATGACAAAAAATCAATACTCATTCTTAAGTTCAAGCATTGTCAAAGAGGTTGCGAAATATGGTAGTGATGTCAGTGAGCTTGTTCCTACTTGTGTTGTAGCAGCTTTAAAAGAAAAGTATGATTTTACAAAATAAACTACAAAGAGGATGTCTTAATTTTAAGGCATCCTTATTTTATTTGATAAAAATAAATTTAGGAAATATCAAGCGTGCTGATTAGGAAAATATAGGTTTATTATTGAGTGATAAAAGGATTTTTTTGTTGCTATTTTGCTAATATATGTCCATTTTAACTGATTGTAGCGTAGGGCTACTCGACTCCCGCAGGAAAGCGAGTAGCCCGTGGCGGAAATCAGAGCCTTCTAATTAATTAGGATGGATAAAAAATGGTTAATCAACACACCTGAGGAATTATCATAATATTTTTCTGCTGATTTGCTTTTACAATTGAGAAAGGTTAAAGGAATAAGCAAAATGGTTGATTTCCCTCTACCGCCTACTCCTCGGTCTCATCAAGGACACCAATCTTCTAAGAGTCGTCCAGTCTTCACTCATTCCTGAAATCCAAAGTCGCCTACTTCTTATAACGATGAGCTTCATTTTTACTCTAAAGATAAAGATAAGAACGATTTTTTATTTTAAGAAAAAAAGAGCATAAATAGTAGGCACAATGATTATGCTAAGTAGGCGGAATTTTATATATGGTCGAACGGATAGCTTGGCTGATTTCGCAATAACAAAAATTTGTAAGTGAATGCTTATACTTTGCATAGTTAACAACATAACAACTAGTAATGGTAAATACGAAAGGTTAGGGAAGGCCGAGACGGTCATTTTAAGACCATTTGTAACTTCAAGAATTGCGGCTATGGAAAGCTCAGCCGCATATGGAAGTTTAGGTATCAGTGAATCTAAGCCTTGCTGTACAATCGTCTGGATGGTAGTGAAAAAAATTATTGTAGTTCCAACTAATAGTATTGTTGGTGCTGTTTCTTTTATGCTTTCTGAAAATGGTGCAGTATTTAAAGGTGTATTGTGTATGGAAATGCTAGGAGGATCAATTTTACGGAATAAAAAATAGCCAGTAATTAAACAACAAATATTAAAACTATGTAGTAAACATAAAAACATCCATCCGAACGTACTACTTTGTAATAAATCAAGGCTTACAAAACCTAGCACAAAAAGTGGACTTGGTGCATGACATACGGCTAATAAAAAATTTGCCTCTTTTGGATGTAGTTGACCACTGTTTTTTAAGTAAACAATTGTTGTTGCTCCAGACGGATATCCCCCGAGTGCGCTAATAATATAGGCTTGTACGTATAAAGAAGCTCTTTTTGTTTTCGTTCGCATAGGAGCAGTTAAACGGAGAAGCCATTGCGTTAAAATAAGATAAGGTAATAAATATGGGAATAGCGCATCCATAAAAAGGTTCAAACCTAAATCAGTACCATGATGAGCTGTTTGTGGGAATAACAAGAGTAATAGAATAAGAACTATGCAAATCGCTATTTGAATTGTCGCGTACATGTTATCATCTCATTTCAACTTTTTGTCATTCACATAGGCAAATGCTAAAATCAATATATGTAAAAAAGGCAAAAACATGAACGTATGGTTTTGCGAGCGTCCTAGGAGGTGTTTTTCAATGAAGAAAAAAATTAGTATTTATTCAGTGTTATTAGTCGTTATTTGTTTTTTAATGTTATACCGACTAGACGCTTATATTATGAAGCCTGGAAGTGCTTATGATGTCAGTAAATTTGTTAACGTTGAAAATAACCATACTGACGATAAAGGATCCATGAGTTTAATGACAGTGGCTATGCAGCAAGCAACGCCTTTTTCGTATCTGTGGGCGAAAACACAAAAATATCAAAAACTAATGGATATTACTCAAGTTCGAAATCCAATGGAGGATGAAGAGGAATACAATGTTCGACAGTATAAATTAATGTCTGATTCACAATTTAATGCAAAATATATAGCTTTTCAAAAAGCTGGCCTTCAAACAAAAATTCTT
Source organism: Lysinibacillus agricola (assembly GCF_016638705.1). GTDB lineage: Bacteria > Bacillota > Bacilli > Bacillales_A > Planococcaceae > Lysinibacillus > Lysinibacillus agricola. The sequence goes on from NZ_CP067341.1 coordinate 1,162,587, forward strand.
TTCAATGGTGTTTTTGTATTAAATGTCCTAGATGGTGGTGCTTCAGATAATCTACTAAAAGCTGGCGATGAAATTATTGAAGTTGATGGACAAAAAATTAGTAACCAACAAATGCTTGTAGATCTTTTGAAACCAAAGCAACTTGGGGACAAGGCGACCATTAAATTTATACGTAATAAAAAAGAACAAGAAGTAACGATAACGTTAAAGGAAATTCCTGAGTCAGAAGAGAAAAGAGCTGGTTTAGGTATTTCGTATACTGAAAGTAAATCTATTGAAACAAATCCAAATGTGACTATGAAGACAGAGGATATTGGAGGTCCATCTGCTGGCCTGATGTTTACATTAGAAATTTTAGATCAACTACTCGAAGAAGATTTAACAAAAGGTTATGCTGTTGCAGGTACAGGGGAAATGCTGGCTGATGGCTCTGTTGGAAGAATTGGTGGAATAGATTATAAAATCATTGCTGCGGATCGAGATGATATGGAAATCTTTTTTGCGCCAGATGATGAAATTACTCCAGAAATGAAAGCGAAATATCCTGAGCTGGAATCTAATTATGATACTGCAGTAAGGACTGCTAAAGAAATTGGTACAAAAATGAAAATAGTTCCAGTTAAAACTGTTGATGATGCAATCGAATATTTAAAACAATTACAGCCAAAATAAAGTTTTATTACCGTAACGTGGAGTTGCTTTCCATTCCGACTGGGCGACATAAAAAGTAAAAAGGATTCACACATAGTTTTGTGTATGAATCCTTTTTTCTCTTTGGAAGGTGGATGTCGATAAAAATTAAAAGTTGGGTGATAAAACGTGAAAGTTAGTCGATAAAATTCAAAAGTTTGTCGATAATTCCTGAAAGTGTTCCGATAAAACTAAAAAGTTGGATGTCATTTTGTTAAAACGTATATCATGTGAATCAGCCTCTCGCTTTGCACAAGAGCTATAATGTGATTTTACTGACGTAATTGTTTTCTAACAGCATAAAAGGATGCTAGAAGAATTTCTAGCATCCTTTTTCGTTACTTAAAAACGAATCGGTGGTGTTTGATAATCTTTAGGAAGACTTTGCTCTTTTGTTCCATGTTCTATACTTAAATTGTAAACCTCTGCTGCATGAATATCTACAGCAAGCATAGTATCATCCATAGCTGCAACCCGACTGATTAAAGGTAAAGGTATGTCTTTTTTATGCATTCCTAAATAGGCTTGTCCATTCTTACTCATACCAAGTAAACGTATATTGGATGGGGCATCAAAGCTTTGTAACTGTTCCTTTGTAAATCCAGTATAAATATGTGTGAGCATACGCTGAAGTCGTGTCCACGTATAGCGTTTTGATTTAATTTTCTCCATAAAGCTGCTGAATGAAAGACTTGTTTTCGCTGCTTTAATAAGAGCATGCTCAATTCCTTCTGTTACTTCAGCGTAGCGAGTAAGTTCATTAGGTGTATGCCGAATAAGTGTAAACTGTAAGAAAGGCCAAAATGTTTCCCAACTTGCGAATTTACCGTATTTTTCATACCAATCAGCTAAATAATCAAACGATGCTTTAGGGAGAACGTCTTGCACACTTTGTAGAGCACTGGTTGCTGCTAGAGCCTTGCGTATTCCTGTGGCACTAGCAATTGATGCACCTTCTTGTAAAGCGTCGTGGTAACCTGCTGCAATGCGAGGGATAGTTAATGGCTTAATGTTACTATCTAGCATCATGGCAGCCTCAATATAATGAAAACCAAGTATATTGTTTGGTTGTGCCAAATCAATGTATGTAGCAGGAAACTTTTGAGAAAGCTGTTCATAGGCATAATGTAGACTTTTAGGATAGCTTGCTCCCGTTTTAAGGCTTTTTTTAATAAAAGCGTCATATTCAGTGCGATGATTGTTAATAAGCTGGAACGTATTCATAAAGGGTTGAATGGCACCGTCTTCGCTTCCAAAGGCAAAAGAATCGCAGCCAATTGCAGACAGTAAGGAAATCGCACCTTTTGCGAAATCAGTTGCAGGCGCGGTACTATAGACATAGGGTAGCTCGATGACAATATCAACACCACCTGCCAGAGCCATTTTTGTGCGTGTCCATTTATCGACCATGGCTGGTTCACCACGCTGCAAAAAATTACCACTCATGACAGCGATGACAATATCCGCTTGTGCTACTTTTTTTGCCTGTTCCAAATGATAGGCATGTCCATTGTGAAAAGGATTGTATTCAACTACTATTCCGACTGCTTGCATTAATTAAGCCCCCTTTATCATTATCATTTGCTTCTCGTTCTAAGTAATTTCAGAGCCTGTTGCTTATTAGAACTGTTTGGAGCAAATACACTTACCGTAGTATATAATTATAGGTGGGTTTTATTGAGGTGACAAGAAATTATCTTGACATCTATTTTTACACATTATATAATCAACATTGTTGTCTCGAGGTGATTAAACGAATGAAATGGTCAATTCATCAATTATCTAAATACCGCCAAAACGGGATGCCAATCGATGCCTATGTCCAATTGGACGAGGTGATGGAGCGAAACCAGGATATTCGAGCAATTTCGCCCATTCATGTAAAAGGGCTATGTACTTTCGGTGCATCGCAAATGACATGTCAGCTAACCGTGACAGCGACGTTAACACTACCATGTGCACGCACGTGGGAAGATGTTGAGTTTCCTATCGAAGTTGAGACAGTTGAAGTTTTCAGCTGGATTGACGAGGAAAAACGAGGGGAAGATGACGGAGAAATTCACTATCTTGATGGTGAAGTAATCGACATGAAGCCGGTTATCGAGGAGTTAGTGCTTCTTGAAATACCTTTGCAAGTGTTCAAGGAGAATACCGAAGGACAAGTGCAAGGTGGTAAAAACTGGTCTTACGCAACAGATGAAGACGTTGAACTACACAAAAAAGCTGACACACAAAAAGTGGATCCAAGACTAGCTAATTTAGCTAAGTATTTTGATCAAACAGACGAATAGACGATCTGTAAGGAGGTGCCATCAATGGCTGTACCATTTAGAAGAACTTCTAAAACTGCAAAAAGAAAGCGTCGTACGCATTTCAAACTATCTGTACCTGGTATGGTAGCTTGCCCAAACTGTGGTGAAGCAAAATTATCACACCGTGTTTGCAAAGCTTGCGGACAATACAAAGGTAAAGAAGTAGTAAGCAAATAATACAGTGTTTGCTCACTTAAAAGGCTAGTAGAGAGACCATGGCTCTTTACTAGCCTTTTTGTTGGTTTGAAGAGACAGAATTTTTCGTTAATAACAAAAAGATATATAGTACTATAATAATTGTATGATACAATTTATCCAATGGGACAAAGGGGGAAATAGTGTGGCTTATGTAATTGATAACAAAGATGGTATCATGACGTTTACAATTAATCGAGAAGAGAAGAGGAACGCTGTCAATGATGAAGTTATGGATGGCCTTCGAGAAGTAATTACATATATTCAAAATCATGATGATGTACGTTTTTTAGTCGTGACAGGTGCAGGGGATAAATCATTTTGCTCAGGTGGCGATTTATCTGAATTCCATTCGCTTGAAACTGAGGATGAGGCGTTCGGGATGTTAAGTAAGATGGGCAAAATATTATACGACCTTGCAACATTACCTGTGCCAACGATTGCATTAATTAATGGAACAGCGGTTGGTGGAGGCTGTGAGATTGCAACAGCTTGCGATTTCCGTCTAGTGGCTAGTCACGCGAAGTGTGGTTTTATACAGGGGACATTAGCAATTACGAGCGGCTGGGGTGGCGGTACATACTTATTCGAACGAGGATTACGTCATGATCGCGCGATGAAGATGCTAGTCGATGCAAAGCCTTATCCAGCAGAATTACTATATGAGATTGGTTGGGCAATGCGCGTTTTTGAAGGCTCAAAAGAAGAGGCTTTGAATGATTTTATCGAACATATGCGTAAAATTCATCCTTCTGTGCATAAGGCTTATAAAGAAATTGAGCTTCGCAAGTGGCGTGAGCGTAATATGTATGAGCGTGTTATGGAGGAAGTTCGTACATGTGCAAAATTGTGGGAAAGTGAAGCTCACCATGAGGCAGTTACTAATTTTCTGACAAAGAAGAACAATAAATAATGTATAATGGCAGTGATTATAGCAAAACATAATCGCTGCCTTTTTTAATTCGATGATTCTATTTTGCTCGCACATGCATATAGTAGTAAAAAATGCGAGGGTGATAGATTATGGAATTGAAAAAAAGAAAAGATCAATGGACGAAGGAAGACGATGAAAGATTAGCAGAAATTGTGTTGCATAATGTGCAAAATGGCAAAACGCAGCTAGAAGCTTTTGAAATGGCTGCTGTTGAACTTGGTCGTACAAAACAAGCATGTGGTTTCCGTTGGAATAAAACATTACGTGGTCAATATAGTCAGTCACTACTAGCTGTGCGAAATCAACCGCAACAATCTATGCGAAGCCATTTGAAATTGGCGTTGACAAGTTTTGATGAATTAACAGAGGCCTATCAAAATCTTGAAATTAGGCACCGTGAGTTACAAAATGAGCATGAAAAACTAGTGAAATGGTTGCAGCAAGGATATTCTTTAATGAAAGATTAAAATGAGGAAGCCATTGAAAGTTAAAAGTTCTGTAAAGAAGTTACTTAGAAAAACTGTAAACTTAAACGAAAACATAATCCCACGCTAAGTGTTTATACAATTATTTATTAAACCCCCACTGATTAAAGTTTCACTTTATATATTATCGTAAACACTCAGCTAATCCTGTATAATAAAAGAACCTGCATAGGAGGTGCCTTAGAAAAAGTTCTAAGGCACCTCCTTCTATAGAGAGGGACAAAATGGATCACTTTAAGTATGCGATATATTTGTGATAAGACTGTTTAGAAGGGCGTTATTTCATTTTAGATCGCCCATTTGTAAATGTGGGAGGTGTGGAGTGTTGTGAATATAGCGGTTATTGGTGCTGGGGCTGTAGGTCAGTTAACGGCAAGTTTTTTAGCTGAGTCTGGTGTATCTGTAACGTTGGTTGCAAGAAGACTTGGACAAGTTAAAGAACTTAATGCAAAGAACTTAACACGAGTGAATGTTGATGGAACAAAAACTGTTCAAAAAGTTGCTTCAACTACGAAATTAGAGGAGCTACCACAGCAAGATTTAATTGTGATTGCGGTGAAATATGTACAATTACAAGAGCTTTATGAACAATTGTCTTCATTATCAAGTACAGTGCCGTTGCTGTTTATGCAAAATGGTTTAGCACATTTTGAGGAAGCACTACGTTTGCCACAAAAAAATATAGCCTTTTGTTCTGTGTCATTTGGTGCTCAAATGATAGATCAGTCAACTGTACAACATAGAGGTATAGGTCCTTGTAAAATCGCGATAGAGCGAGGGGATAGTGATGTATTTAATAAGTTGTTGCAACTAAGAAATTCTTTATATCCAATTGAATTGGTTGCTAATGCGGAACAAATGCTATTTGAGAAAGCTGTATTCAATTGCTTGATTAATCCGTTAACGGCTATATTGCAAGTGAAGAACGGAGAGCTAGTAACGAATAAGCAAGCATTTTTATTAATGCAAACCATCTATCAAGAGTTAACGGATGCATTTAAAGGCATAGAACAAACTATACCTTTTTTTAAGGTGATAAACTTATGTGAAAAAACGGCAAGTAATACATCATCTATGTTAGCGGATCGGATGCAAGGGAGAAAAAGTGAAATTGACACAATTGTTGGGGTAATACTAGAAAAAGCTCTAGCAAGTGGTCACAATTTGCCTACTTTACGTACTTTATATCACCAAGTACTTGCGATAGAGGAGAGCGGTGAAAGACGTTGAAAGATTTTTTACATATTGTTATAAGTATTATTATTTTTTGTCCAATCCTCCTTTTTGTGATTGTCTATTTAATTGGTCGAAAGGTTAAATTTCGAGGCACTCATGCTTTTGGAGCAGCATCGGACGTCACGACGTTATGTTTGTTTTTTTCGGTACCACTAGCAATAGGTGTACTATGGAACGTCAATGTTAGCGCGCTATTAGTAACGTTGGCGATAATGATGGCAATAATTTTTACATATATTGATTGGCGAACAAAAAAAGAAATTGAAGTGAAACCGCTGCTTAGGAAAATTTGGCGCTTTCAATTTTTAGTACTAAGTACGGCGTATATTGTTATTTGTATAGTAGGTGTTGTTCAATCCGTAATAGAATATTTACAGGCTGTCTAAGCATTTTCTTTTCATGTTGAAGCCATAAGCGTTAAAATAATAGCATTAAAAATTGTTTTTTTAGTAGTAACTCTATATGTGCAAAAAATATTAAATAAAATTGGTTCATTACCAAATAATGGGGATGGCATTTATTAAAACGTATGCCATGTATTCTAGTTGATTGAAGTGGGACGTCGGACGCCCTTAAGAAAGCGCCCGGTCGGAACGAAAATCAACCCCTGTTATGGAGATGAGCTATAAAATCCCAATTTACACAAGCGATTGTCAACGAATTGAGAGTCTAACGAAAATCTTATTACGGTTTTTCGAAATATTTGTTGGAAATTGTCGTTTTAAATAAACTTTCTAAGGGGAAATCGCATAGTAAGTATTAAAGGGATTTATTTTATTTCAAATGCGCTTATTAAGAGTAAGAGAATGATTTAGTGAGTAGAGGAGTTTGTGTTAAATGAAACTGGAGTCAATCCAAGTACCCATAAAAAATCGTTTGCTAGCAGATTATTGGTCGTCAAATACTGCCATCCATGAGTTTTTTGAATATGAATATAACGATACATCTTTTGAAAAACGGGCGCAATATTTAGAACAGCATGCGCATGATCAAAAGGAATTAACAGCCATCATCCGCCAATTTATGGAGCCACTTGGTATATCGAAGAAAGCGAATGAACATTTACAGCAACTAGAGCAAGGAGCTGTTACGGTTGTCGGGGGGCAACAAGCGGGTATCTTAACAGGCCCTCTTTACTCGGTGCATAAGGCGATTTCAGTCATTGCATTAGCGAAAGAGCAAAGTGTAAAGCTTCAGAGACCGGTTGTTCCTGTTTTTTGGATAGCTGGAGAGGATCATGATTTAGAGGAAATTAACCATACGTATACAGTACATGGTGCGGATATAAAAAAACGTGCTTACAGTGAACGTTCAAGACGTAAAACGATGGCTTCTGTAACAAGTTTAAACAAAGAATCAATGACGCATTTAATGAATACAATTGTGAAGGATATTGGTGAAACAGAATTCACTGAAATGCTTATTAAACAGCTAGTGGATACTCTTAATAAGAGTGAAACATTTACGGACTTCTTTGCTCGACTTATGAACCAATTATTTAAAGATGAAGGTTTATTGATGATTGATGCAGCTGACTTTAAATTCCGTCAATATGAGAGCGAAAGTTTTACCCGTATCATTCATTCTAATGAAGAAATTGCAAAAGTAGTAACGGAGAGGGAAGCAGAGCTTGAACGTGCAGGTTATGGTAAACCTATTTTGGCAACAAACGAAGCGGCCAATCTATTCTATGTAGTAGATGGGGAGCGTCATCTTTTAGAAAGAAAAAACCAACAATTTGTCAATCTAGCTGCAAATATCAAGCTATCTCATGAAGAGTTTTTAGAAATTGCTGAAAAACATCCTGAACAGTTAAGTAATAACGTTGTGACGCGTCCGTTAATGCAAGAAATGACATTACCCGTGCTAGCGTTTGTTGGTGGACCGGGAGAGCTTGCGTACTGGGCAACGTTGAAAGATGCATTCTCTGTGTTAGGTTTACAGATGCCAATTTTTGCTCCACGTCTTCATATCACGATTGTCACACGTCATGTAGAACAACTATTACGTGAACATCATTTAAATGTTGCTGATGTTTGGGATGGGAAAGCGTTACAGCTTAAGGAACAGTTTATTGCTGAAGTACAAGATACTGAAGTGAAGCGTCAAATTCAGACGATGCAACAAGAGCTTTTAGAAAAGTATGCTGCACTTCAAACTTATTTAGAAGAGCAACATCTATTACTAGATAAAATACTTGTGAAAAATAAAGAGAATCATCTAAAGCAATTTGAGTATTTACAGCAAAAGGTTGAACAAACTGTACTTAACAAGCATGAAACGACTATCCGAAAATTTATGACGCTTCAAAATGAGCTATATCCAAATGAAGGATTCCAGGAAAGAACTTATAATCCTTATCAATATTTTAATGAGTTTGGACCTATGTTAATTACTGAAATGTTGAAACAAAATTATAGCATTAGCAATCACCACTATTTAATTTATTTATAATTTTCAATGCTTGTTGATTAGGGAAATATAGGTTTATTATTGAGTGATAAAAGGATTTTTTTTGTTGCTATTTTGCTAATGTGTTCCCATTTTAACTGATTGTAGCGTAGGGCTACTCGAGTGCTCCTGTCGCTTCGCTTTCGTCGCAGAGCAAAGCTTCCTGCGGGAAAGCGAGGTCCCTGTAGCGGAAATCAGAGCCTTCTAATTATGATGGATAATAATGGTTAATCAATATGCCCAATAATTTCCAATGATTGTAACTTAATGCCTAAGTAACAGTTTGATACAATGTTATTTTGATGAACATTGTCAATATAAATAGTAAATAGAGAGTTATCCTACTAAGGGTAGCTCTTTTTTTGTGTCATTTAGCATAGAACCAATAATTTGTTAAAGGTCAAATCGCACATTCAGTGTTAAAATGTCAAGTTTTTTTTAAAAAAAGTGGAGGAAAGTGGTGGGATGTGGTACATTATTTAATAAAGTGGGGTGAATAGCATGTTCATGGGAGAATATCAACACTCTGTTGATGCGAAAGGACGATTAATCGTGCCCGCAAAATTTCGTGAAGCCTTAGGTGAAACGTTTGTTGTGACACGCGGACTTGATAATTGTTTATTTGGCTATCCTATGGATGAATGGCGAAAACTCGAAGAAAAATTAAAGGGCTTACCGATGACCAAAAAAGATACACGTGCATTTGCAAGGTTTTTCTTTTCTGGGGCAACGGAAGTAGAGATAGACAAGCAGGGGCGCATTAATATTCCTTCAACTCTAATGCAGCATGCACATCTTGCGAAAGAATGTGTAGTGTTAGGGGTTTCGAATCGGATTGAAATATGGGCGAAAGATGCTTGGGAGGCTTACTTTAGTGAGTCTGAACAATCCTTTAATGAAATTGCAGAAAATATGATTGGCTTTGATTTTTAACTTTTTTAGACACTTAAGTGTCAGCTGTATGAAGTTAAGGCCTGAAGGGAGCGAGTGTATGTTCGATCATACAACCGTGCTATTAAAAGAAACAGTTGATGGGTTGAACATCGATCCTGATGGTGTGTATGTGGACTGTACGTTAGGTGGGGCAGGACACAGTGAATATTTAGTACAACAATTATCTGAAAAAGGCCGTTTGATTTGCTTTGATCAAGATATGACTGCTATTAACAATGCGAAAATTCGATTGGCGCCATATATTGAGCGCGTGACATTTGTCCATTCAAATTTCCGCTATTTAAAAGAAGAGTTATTAGCTATTGGTATCGAGCAAGTTGATGGTATTTTATATGATTTAGGTGTTTCTTCCCCACAGCTAGATACACCAGAAAGAGGCTTTAGTTATCACCATGATGCGCCTCTAGATATGCGCATGGATCAAACGGCAACACTTACGGCATTTCACGTTGTGAATGAATGGGCATATGGAGATTTAGTGCGTATATTTTTCCGTTATGGAGAGGAAAAATTTTCAAAGCAAGTTGCTCGTAAAATCGAAGAGGCACGTAAGGTGGCGCCGATTGAAACAACCGGTCAACTTGTAGAGCTTATTAAAGAGGGTATCCCAGCAGCGGCTCGCCGTAAAGGTGGACATCCTGCGAAGCGCATATTCCAAGCAATACGAATTGCTGTTAACGATGAGCTAGGCGCGGCAGAGGATTCATTAGTCGATGCGATTGATATGATAAACGTAGGTGGACGCATTAGTGTCATTACGTTCCATTCATTGGAGGACCGCCTATGCAAGACTATTTTTAAGGAAGCGTCATCATTACCGGAATTACCACCAAATTTACCAGTAATTCCTGATTACATGAAGCCAACTTTAAAGCTTATCACGAGAAAGCCGATCGTTCCTACTGATGAAGAATTAGCTGTAAACAATCGTTCTCGTTCAGCAAAGCTTAGAGTGGTAGAGAAAATTAACGACAAAGGGCGTGAGTAAATGGCAGCAGTTCGTGTAAGGCAGCACCAACAACAAGTGCAACAACCAATAACACCTCCTAGTCCACAACCCACTATCATACGTCGTAAAAAAACGAACCAGAAGTTTGAAAAGACAATGCTAATTGTTCTCGTTGGCATTATTGCTGTATTATCAGTGCTAGTTTTAAATAAGCAAGCAGCAATTCAAACGACAAGCATGGACATTCAAAAAATCGAAGCTGAAGCAGAAGAGATTACCAAACAGAATGTTGACTTGACAGTTCGTGTAAGTGAACTTTCTACATACGAAAACATATGGAAAAAAGCTAAAGAACTCGGTTTAACTCAAAATGAGAAAAATGTAAAGGTAGTGCCGGGAGAATGAAAAAAAAGAGATTTCGATTCCAATGGGGAGCCTTTCTATTATTAATTTTTTATGGAGGGCTCTTTTTTCTATTGTTCACAAGAATGGTTACGTTACAGGCAACAGGTGAAGTGGAAGGACAAGAGCTTGCGGCTAGGGCAGCTGCGAAATATAGTAAGGAAAGTGCAATAACGGCAAATCGTGGGAAAATTTATGATACAAATGGTCAAGTCATTGCTGAGGACACACTTAGTTATCGATTAATCGCAATCGTTAATGACAAGGCCACGACGGATGCAAAAAAACCTCGACATGTTGTAGATGCAGAAAAAACTGCAAAAATATTAGCAGATAATATTCCTATGGACGAAGAAAAAATCTATAAACAGCTTACTAGGTTAAATAATGATGGCGAAAAGCCTTATCAAGTTGAATTTGGAAGTGCGGGCCGTGGAATAAGTCATGAGACTATGAGTAAAATCAAAGCGGAGAAATTACCAGGGGTTTTATTTGTAAATGATTTGAAACGTTATTATCCAAATGGTATTTTTGCCTCGCACTTAGTTGGCTTCGCATTAAAAGAGGAAAATAAAGATGGAACGTTCACGACTAAAGGTAAAATGGGCCTTGAATACACCTACAACAAAGAGCTAACTGGAAAAGACGGTAAGGTTGAATACGAAACAGATGCCTTCAGCTATCTATTGCCAAATAGTGAGAAAATGATAACACCTGCGAAGAATGGTGAAGATATTTATTTAACACTTGATAAAACGATACAAAGCTTTTTAGAGGAAGCAATGACACAGGTGGAACAGGAATACAACTCTGAATCGATGACAGCTGTTGTAGCAGATCCGAAAACAGGGAAAATTCTAGCGATGTCACAGCGACCTACGTTTAATCCTGATACACGTGAAGGCGACAATATGAAGTGGCTGAACGAGGCTATTGAAGAGACCATAGAACCAGGCTCGACGATGAAAACGTTCACGCTCGCTTCAGCTATTGATACTGGGGTTTGGGATCCAAATGAAAGATATCCGTCAGGAACATACCGGGTTTTTGGCGAGCCTATTAGAGACCATAATAATGGGATTGGTTGGGGTATGATTCCTTATTTAGAAGGCTTCCAACGTTCATCCAATACTTCAATGGCTCACCTTTTAAAGAAAATTGGTAACGATGTATTTTTTGATTATTTAGATCGATTTGGATTTGGTAAGAAAACAGGCATTGATTTACCGAATGAAGCGTCGGGTACACTTTTATCGAAATATCCAGTAGAACGAGTGACAACAACGTTCGGTCAAGGTTCTACAGTAACACCGATTCAGTTAATTCAAGCGATGACGGCGATTGCGAATGATGGAAAAATGATGCAACCTTACGTTATTGATCGAATTGTTGATTCCTCGACAGAAAAAACTATTCAAAATCATGAGCCGGTTGAAAAAGGACAACCAATTTCAGCTGACACAGCGAAGCAAGTAAAAGAAATACTTGCCTCTACTTTAACGGCCGAGTATGGTACGGCAGAGGACTTTATCCTTGATGAATATGAAGTTGCAGGGAAAACAGGTACTGCCCAAATCCCACTAGGAAATGGTAGATATTCATGGGGATCAAATGAATTCCTTTATTCTTTCTTAGGGATGGCCCCTGTAGATAACCCTCAGCTCATTATGTATGTCTCAGTAAAAAGGCCAAAGTTAAAGGGTGAACTCGGTTCTGTACCAGTTTCAAAAGTATTTAACCCAGTAATGTTAAATAGTTTAAAGTACTTAAACGTTAATCCTGAAGATGTACAGCACGTTGACAACGCAACAATACAAGATTACACAGGTCAAAGTGCTGAGGCTATTCAAGTAGAGCTTGCAAATGATGGCCTACAGCCAGTTATTGTAGGTGGTGGTGGTAAAATTATTGACCAGTATCCAAAAGGTCCTCAAAAACTTGTAAATGGTAATATTGTGTTTTTAAAGACAGAAGGTGATGTAACACTACCAAACTTCACCGATTGGTCATTGCGTAATGTACTAGTCTTTAAGTCAATGGCAAATTTAGAAATTGAAGTCGTTGGAGAGGGCTTTGTAGCTAGTCAGAGCGTATCGGCAGGTACCGTAATTTCAGATAGTTCACCGATTGTCGTGAAGTTGAAAACTCCTTCTGAAAGCTTTAATAAAGATGTTGAAGCACCATCCGAGGATGAAATTGAACAGATAGATAATGAATAGACACTGAATAGAAGTCCACTTTATTTCATACGTTGTAAAAAACAAGGTGTGATGTCGAATGAAGTGGATTTCTATCCATTCCAAAAAGCGATTGAGAATTTTATATGTATTGTTTATGTTTGTAGCAGCTGCCATTGTCATTAGAATTTTTTTCTTGCAGGTACTGGATCAAAAAGAATTGACAAAGAAAGCCGAAGAGAATTGGGACCGAGAAATTCCATTTGCCAATGAGCGAGGGCATATTACAGACCGTGATGGAAAAAATATTGTCACAAATAAGCTTGCGCCAACTTTATATTTTATGCCTTCTCAAAGTAAGGACATTGAAGGAGCAGCAGCAAAAATTGCCCAAGTTCTGGGGGTAGATGAACAAAAGCTTCTGGAAAAAATGAAGAAAAAAGAATACTTAGTAAAGCTGGCACCTGAAGGGAAAAATATTCCCTATGAAAAAGCAGTGGAATTACAGGGGATGCAGATTGACGGATTATATAGTGGCGTCGATTATTCAAGGGATTATCCATATGGTACTCTGCTATCCCGTTTTTTAGGTTTCACAGGCTATGATACACAAGGTTTAGCAGGAATTGAATATGAATACGAAAAGCTGCTACAGGCTAATTCTTCGGCAATACGGCTCTTTACAGATGCGAAAGGGAATAATTTGCAGAATGTAGCGAGCGCTTGGAAGTCCGGTGAAGATGGCGCAACGATCGAGCTAACGATAGATGTAGATGTACAACAGGTCGTCGAGCGTGAATTGTCACAGGCAATGGAGCGTTATGAAGCTGACCAAGCAATGGCGATTGCCATGAATCCAAACAATGGCGAGATTTTAGCATTAGCCTCATATCCTACCTTTCATCCAGCAGAATACCAAATGGTTGAACCTGTTATCTACAATCGGAATTTACCGGTTTGGATGACATATGAACCGGGGTCAACGTTCAAAATTATAACGCTCAGTGCAGCACTAGAAGAAAATTTAGTAGATTTAGAGAAGGATACTTTTTATGATCCAGGCTATTCGATGGTTGCAGGAGCTAGATTGCGCTGTTGGAAGCGTGACGGTCATGGACATGAGACCTTCCTAGAAGTTGTAGAGAACTCTTGTAACCCAGGTTTTATTGAATTAGGTCAGCGACTAGGAAATGAAAGACTACTACAATATGTTAAAGATTTTGGTTTTGGACAAAAAACAGGGTCTAACATCGCCGGCGAATCTTCAGGGATTTTATTTTCAAAGGAAGCCTTTGGGCCTGTTGAGCAGGCAACAACTTCATTTGGCCAGGGGGTATCCGTTACACCCATTCAACAAGTGCAAGCAGTAGCTGCAGCCGTAAATGGAGGCAAGCTTTATACGCCATATGTTGTGAAGAAGGTTTTTAATCCGAACACTGGGGAAGTTATAGAAGAGACTAAACCGGAAGTTAAAAATCAGGTTATTCGTGAGGAGACGTCAGCGAAGGTTCGAGGTGCATTGGAATCTGTTGTAGCGAAGGGATCAGGACGACAAGCCTACCGAGATGGATTACGTATTGGTGGCAAAACCGGTACAGCGCAAAAGGTAGAGGATGGTCGTTATAAAAGTGGCGAATATATCGTATCGTTTATTGGCTTCGCACCTGCGGATAATCCGCAAATTGTCGTTTATGTTGCAGTAGATAATCCGAAAAAGACAACGCAGTTTGGCGGTGTAGTAGCTGCTCCAATCGTTGGTCAAATTATAGAAGATGTAGCACCTTTTGTTGGCATTGAAAAATCGAAGGAACAGCTTGAAAAGGATTATCGTTGGGGTGACCCAATCACTGTGAAGGTACCAAGTTTTATTGGTCAAACGAAGGACGATATTGCCAAGCAACATTATCCATTCCGTATTGAATGGCATGGAGAAGGGACTAAAATTGGCAATCAGCTGCCTGAAGTGGATAGTGTTATCAAACAAGATGGCACCATTCATTTATATTTAGAGAACTAATATAACTTTACCTTTAAAAAATGGGAAAGAACCACTATTATTATGAAGGGTAGTAATAAATAAATGAAAGTTTGTGCTTTTTTCTTGAAGAAGAAAGTGAAACAAGATTTAAAGGAGATTTTTCAATGAAACTCGCAACAACGCTTACCATTTTAGCTCTTGCTTTTATAGTAACAGTTATCCTGGCACCAATTAGTATTCCACTTCTTCGCCGACTAAAGTTTGGTCAGAGCATTCGTGAAGAAGGACCAAAATCGCATATGAAAAAGGCTGGTACACCAACAATGGGCGGCATTATTTTCTTAATTGCCATTATCCTTACTACGGTTGGTGTAGGTAGCTTTTTAGATTTGTTTACAACACAAACCGTCGTACTGTTATTAGTATTAGTAGGGTTTGGGTTAATCGGCTTATTAGATGATAGCTTAAAGGTTGTTTTTAAACGTAATTTAGGACTAACATCCCTTCAAAAGCTGATTGGTCAAATTGTCATTGCGATCTTGGCCTATTTCTTACTACATGTAGGATCGTTTGATACAACACTTGCTATACCATTTACAGATTGGACGATCGATCTTGGTATTTTCTATGTTGCCTTTTTAATTTTCTGGTTAGTTGGCTTCTCAAATGCAGTGAATTTAACAGATGGATTAGATGGGCTTGTGGCAGGTACTGCATCCATTGCCTTTGCAGCATTTGGTGTTATAGCTCTATTCCAAGATCAAGCTGATATCGCCTTATTTACATTTGCGGTGACAGGTGCATTATTAGGATTTTTACTTTTTAATGCGAATCCTGCAAAGGTATTTATGGGAGATACGGGTTCGTTAGCATTAGGTGGAGCTTTAGCGATGGTATCTGTTTTAGTAAAAACAGAATTTTTATTGTTATTAATTGGACTGGTGTTTGTTATTGAAACATTATCCGTTATTTTACAGGTAGGTAGCTTTAAACTTCGTAAAAAACGTATTTTTAAAATGAGTCCTATTCATCATCATTTTGAATTATCAGGTTGGTCAGAATGGAAGGTAGTACTTGTCTTTTGGTCAACTGCTTTAGCAGTAGCATTGATTGCAGTCTTATCGGAGGCGTTCATATGAGAAACTATACAGATTTACAACATAAAAAAGTCCTTGTTTTAGGTTTAGCTAAAAGTGGTGTGGCTGCAGCTGAGATTTTACATGAGCTTGGCGCCTTTGTGACGGTCAATGATTCAAAACCATTTGACGAAAGCCCAGATGCACAAGGCCTATTGCAAAAAGGAATTACGGTTATTTGTGGGCGTCACCCTGAGGATTTACTCGATGAGGGCTTTGAATTAGTTGTAAAAAATCCAGGAATCCCCTATAGCAACAAGATAGTAGCAGATGCCATAAGCCGTGAAATCCCCGTATGGACAGAAATTGAGCTAGCTTATTTAATTAGTGAAGCGCCGTTTATTGGTATTACAGGGTCAAATGGTAAAACAACAACGACAACATTAATTTTTGACATGCTGAATAATGGTAGCCCAGAACCGTTAATTGCAGGAAATATTGGGACGGTTGCATGTGGTGTTGCAAGAGAAGCAACGAAGGATAATGTAATTGTTACGGAGTTATCTTCTTTCCAATTGATGGGGATAAAAACATTCAAGCCGAAAATCGCTATTTTAACAAATCTTTATGAAGCGCATCTTGATTATCATGGAACATTTGACAATTATGCAGAGGCGAAATGTGCTGTTACACGTAATCAAGATGAAAGTGATTATTTTATCTATAATGCTGATCAGCCGATTGTTGTTGATTATGCAACAAAATCCAATGCTAAAAAGGTACCATTTAGTTCTCAGGGACGTATGGATGAAGGAATTAGTGCGGATGACACAACAATTTACTGGCAAGGTGAGCCATATCTAGAGCGAGCAAATATCGCCTTGCCTGGGAAGCATAACTTAGAAAATATTTTAGCAGCTGTAGCGGCTTGCATTTTAGTTGGCTGTGACAAAGCCAAAATGGAAGAAGTCTTAACTAAGTTTGGAGGAGTTCGTCACCGTACTCAGTTCGTGCGCGAATGGAACGGACGCAAGATTTATAATGACTCTAAAGCGACAAACTGTTTAGCTACAAAAAGTGCTTTAGATGCATTCCAAGCACCTGTTATTTTACTTGCAGGTGGCTTAGATCGAGGACATTCATTAGAAGAATTACGCCCATGCATGAGCCATGTAAAAGGTGTTGTTGCCTTTGGAGAAACAGGTCTACGCTTTGTAGAATTTGCGAAGTCTTGTGGTGTACAGCAAACTGTCATTGCTCAAAATGTTGAGGATGCCGTACATTATGCGGCACCGATGTCGGCAGAAGGAGATGTGATTCTATTATCTCCAGCATGTGCAAGCTGGGATCAATATGACAGCTTTGAAATACGAGGTGACGTTTTTATTGATGCTGTAATGAAGCTGTAATGAGCCTGTAACTATTTTAGAATATACTTGACTTGGAAGGATGGCATTACTGAGAGGAAAAGAAAGCTATTTATTGCTCGTCACAACATTGATGCTTTCAATAATCGGCATAATTTTCGTCTATTCTGCAGGTACCTATTGGAGTGAAATTCATTATAGTGGAAAAATGCCGTTTTATATGAAGCAAAGTCTGTACTTTGCCGTAGCCATTGTAGTGTTTTTAATCACCATTCGATTAAATATTTTGAAAGAGCAGTCCTTTTGGAAAATGGCCTATATATTTTCGTTAATTTTATTGGTCCTTGTACTTATACCAGGAATTGGACTTGTACGAAATGGTTCTCAAAGTTGGATTGGGGTAGGTCCGTTAACAATTCAGCCAGCAGAGTTAACGAAAATTACAGTCATTGTGTACCTGAGTCATATTTTAGCGCAACATAAAACGGGTACGCCGATTGTAAATTGGCGGCATGGATTGGTCTTACTATTGCCCATTGTACTTATTATGCTGCAGCCTGATTTTGGTTCAGTATTTATTCTCGTTGTTTCTGTGTTTTTATTGTTTTTTGTGGCAGGGTATCCTTTAAAGCTTTATGCAATGCTTATGGTTGTAGGGATTGCCGGCTTAGTGGGCTTGATTGTCACAGCGCCATATCGACTAAAGCGGATTGAGGCATTTATTGACCCGTGGGTCGATCCTTTAGGAAGTGGCTTTCAGGCTGTACAATCGTTAATGGCTATAGGTCCTGCTGGGATTTTCGGGCATGGCTTTGGACAAAGCAGGCAAAAGTTTTTATATTTACCTGAACCACAAAATGACTTTATTTACGCAATAATTCTTGAAGAGATTGGATTGCTTGGTGGGCTCGTTATTTTAGCGCTTTTTGTACTGACGATCTATGCAGGCTATAAATTCGCAGTACAGGCTAAATCAAGAACATCTTATTACGCGATCATTGGGCTTGTAACGATGTTGGCCGTACAAGCATTTCTAAATATAGCTGTAGTGATTGGCTTAGTTCCGGTAACAGGTGTCACATTGCCCTTTATTAGTTATGGAGGAACATCTTTAGTAACAATGTGGCTAATAATAGGTATTATTTATCAATTAGCGAAATAAATATAAAGGAGGAGTACTTTTTGGAGAAAGTAATTGATATAGAAGATCGCATACCTACGCTAAAAAAGCGACGAAAAAAGCGTACAAATCGGAAATTTATAGTGCTAATATTACTTTTCTTTATAGTGTTAGCAGTACTCCTTTATTTTCAATCTCCTTACAGTAAAATCAACAAAATAACAGTCAACGGCGCTCAATTAGCAGATGAACAATATTATTTACAGGCCAGTAGTCTTACACCTGGAAAGTCAATGTGGGGATTTAAAGTAGAAGATGTGGAGAAATTATTACTAAAGGATAAATGGGTAAAAGAAGCACAGGTTAAACGTAATTGGATTCAAGGCGTGACAATAGAAATTAAAGAATGGAAAAAAGTTGCGTACTTAGCTGGTGACGGTACTTACTATCCATTGCTTGAAAATGGCAAGCGTTTTGAACATGCTGAGGATGACATCCCGATTGATGCACCTGTATTTATCGGTATAACTGGTGAAAAGACAATTAATAAGCTAGTTAAGCAATTAGCACAATTAAAGCCAGAAGTATTAGACTTAATTTCTCAAGTTAATACAAACAGTGATGAGACAAATCCTAATGCGGTCAAGCTCTTTATGAATGATGGTTATGAAGTACGTGCTGTTATTCAAACTTTAGCAGAAAAGCTAAATCATTACCCCTCAATTGTGGCACAAATTCCGAATGCAGAAAAGGGTGTCATCGATTTAGAGGTTGGCTCGTATTTTAAATCTTTCAATGCTGAGTACAACCAAGTAAACGTTGACTTAACAGAAAATGCAGATGGAGAAACGGCCATCCAGGAAGTGAATAAAGATGAGCAACAAGAAAAAGAATAGCAAAGGAAATTTCTTTTCTAGAAAACAATTTGAGTTGCTTATTGTTTGTGTGACTATGGGGTTTATCATTGGCTATTCTTACAACCAGGCAAAAGACAATCGAGATGCAAGTTCGACGGATACAGAGCTTTTTGAGCAAGAGGAATCATATCGTGAGGAGTTAATTGCACAGCAAGAACGTAATAAAGAACTGTCCGAAGAAGCGAATGCATTACAAGAAAAAATTCGCAAGCATGAAAAATCATTTGTTGCTAGTGAAAAGGATTATACAAAGCTTGTTGAAGAAGCAGAGGATTTACGCTTGTTGTTAGGTGATTTAAATGCAGAAGGAAAAGGGATACGTATAACCCTTCAAGATGGGGATTACAATCCGAAATCTGCTAATCCTAATGATTATATCGTGCATGAAAGCCATGTTTTTAAATTGCTCAATGAGCTTAAAATTTCTGGTGCTCAAGCAATTGCTATTAATGGTCAACGTGTTAGGGCAGATTCTTATATACGCTGTAATGGACCAGTCATTACTATTGATGGCAAGCAACATCCGGCTCCATTTGTCATCGAGGCTGTAGGAGATTCAGCAACATTAATGGCTTCCTTAAATTTAAATGGTGGTGTTGTGGATCAATTAATAAATGACAATATTATTGTGTCATTAGAAGAAGATGAAAAGCTTACAATGCCCAAAGTAAAAGTAGAAAGTTAAACTATATTTTAGTTATAGCCTCCAGGTAAGTTATAGATTTTAACATGCGTCTGCATAATTCAGATCTAAGGCGTAATCTGTGGGGTGTTACGATACGTCTAGGAGGGGCTATTTTGAAAAAAAATATGTACACCCGAATAACGATCGTGCTATTTATTATCGGTTTGATGATAGCGGTACAATACAATACCATAAAGCAACCAGCTGAGCGAGATACACGAGATATTTGGGCCATAAGAGAGGAATTAGCAGAAGAGAAGCAAAGGCATTCCACATTATTAGCAGAAATTCGCTCACTTAATGAAGTAGTGGGTCGCTATGAGCAATCTGAGAAAGCAAATTTACAGGCAGCATTATATGAAACGTTGAATCGTTTAAAGCTACAGGCTGGGCTAACGGAAGTCACAGGGCCAGGAGTTGTACTTCGTGTTGAACCAGCGCCAGAATTAGTAGAAATGGGGTATGAAATTAAAGAAATTTCACCCGATTTACTAACTCAATTACTGAATGCTCTGTTTAAAAACAATGCAGCGAGTGTCTCCATAGATGGAAATCGGGTTGTCCATACGACAGCCATTCGAGACATAAATGGAAAGACTACAGTGAACAGTGTACCACTGTCCTCACCACCCTTTGAAATTTATATTGGGACAAGCTCTTTTAAAGAAGCTCAAAAAATGTACAATTCGTTACAGGCCTCTACATTTATCGATTCCTTTTATTTAGATAACTTTAATTTAATAATAGAGGAGCCAACTGAGCAGTTAACAATCCCAGCATTTGATCAGCCATTGACAAATGATTATTTAACAGAGGTGGAAAAAGGAGAATAATTTTATGTGGTTACCATTTTTAGGTTTGATGTTTGGACTTGCCCTTGGCTTGTTAACAAATATACAAATACCCTCTATATATGAAAATTATCTGTCAATAGCTGTTTTAGCAGCCTTAGATACATTATTTGGCGGTATTCGTGCTCAATTACAGCAAGTATATGACGATAAAGTATTTGTATCAGGGTTCTTTTTTAATATAATTCTTGCAGCAGGATTAGCCTTTTTAGGTGTGTATTTAGGAATAGATTTGTATTTAGCTGCTGTTTTTGCTTTTGGAGTACGTTTATTCCAAAATATAGCAATAATTAGGCGTATTTTACTAACTCGATTAGATGAGAAACGTCTCAAGAGGAAGAAAAATTCCTTAGAATGAGAGAAAAATTGAGCAAAATACTCGATTTGCTTAGACATTATGCGGAATTTACAATAGAATGAGAATAAGAGCATTTTTTCAAGGAGGTGCAGCTAATTGAATCAGCAAGATTTATATATTTCTCTTGATATAGGATCATCCTCTATCAAGGTATTAATAGGTGAAATGAGCGACGGTCAATTACATGTAATTGGAGTCGGAAATGTAAAATCGAATGGAGTTCGAAAAGGTGCAATTGTTGATATTGATGCAACAGTTCAATCGATTCGAAAAGCAATAGAACAAGCCGAACGAATGACAGGATATCAAATTAATGAAGTCGTTTTGGGTGTTCCGGCTAACCAGACGATGTTACAGCTAGTTAAAGGTGTTGTCGCTGTAAATAGTGAAAATAGGGAAATTACAGATGACGATTTAGATAGAGTGGTAGAATCTGCACAAGTCATGTCAATACCTCCTGAACGCGAATTAGTTAACATCATTCCAAGACAATTTATTGTAGATAACTTAGATGAGATTAAAGATCCAAGAGGTATGATTGGTATCCGTTTAGAAATGGATGCCACAATGATTACAACCTCGAAGACACTTCTACACAATGTTCTACGTTGTGTAGAACGTGCAGGTCTAAGTATTCGTGAAATATATTTGCAACCATTAGCGGCAGGCTTTTTTGCATTGACGGAGGATGAAAAAAACCAAGGTACTGCGTTCGTTGATTTAGGAGGCGGTTCAACTACTATCACAGTATTCGAAGAGGGACTGTTGACTCATACAGGTGTCATTCCAGTTGGTGGTGATCATATCACGAAAGATATTTCGATCGTCTTAAAAACACCAACAGAACAAGCGGAACAAATTAAACACCAATTTGGACATGCCTTTTATGATGACGCATCAGATGATGAACTCTTTGAAGTACCGGTTGTAGGGACCGATTCAACAGATCAATACAGCCAGCGCTTTATAGCAGAAATTATTGGTGCTCGCTTAGAAGAATTATTTGAGTTAGTCATTGACGAGCTAGCGCGTCTAGGAGTTCGAGATTTACCAGGTGGTGTTGTTTTAACGGGTGGCGTTGCAAAGCTTGAGGGTATAGCTCAACTGGCACGCCAGATTTTGCAAACGCGTGTTAGAATATATACACCCGATTATATTGGCGTTAGAGAGCCTTCATTTACAACGGCGGTTGGACTTATTCGTTACGCCTATTTAGAAGATGATTTTTATGGAAAAAGTACAAATGCGCAACCTCTTGAATATTCAGTTGTAGGATCTCCAGCAGCCACACCTAAAAAGCAAGAATATGCTGCACCTTCAGAATCAAAAGGGAGCGTAATCGGGAGAGCAAAAAAATTATTTGATAAATTTTTTGATTAACTTGAATGCGTAATGAATGATACAGAGTCGAGTTACCGTGGGAGGAAAAAGAAATGTTAGAATTTGATACAAGTGTTGATCAACTTGCAGTAATAAAAGTCATTGGTGTCGGTGGCGGCGGTAACAACGCTGTCAATCGAATGATAGAACATGGTGTACAAGGTGTTGACTTTATCGCAGTAAACACAGATGCACAGGCACTAAATTTATCGAAAGCAGAAATAAAGCTACAAATTGGTACAAAACTAACACGTGGGTTAGGTGCAGGTGCAAATCCTGAAGTAGGGAAAAAAGCTGCAGAAGAGAGCCGTGAACAGTTAGAAGAGGTTCTAAGTGGTGCAGACATGGTATTCGTTACAGCTGGAATGGGCGGAGGAACTGGTACTGGAGCCGCGCCAGTAATTGCACAAATTGCTCGAGATTTAGGAGCTCTTACAGTTGGTGTTGTAACGCGTCCATTTACGTTTGAAGGTCGCAAACGACAAACACAAGCCATCGGTGGTATTGGTGGCATGAAAGAGTCTGTAGATACTTTAATCGTCATTCCGAACGACAAGCTATTACAAATTGTCGATAAATCTACGCCAATGCTAGAGGCATTCCGTGAGGCAGATAATGTTTTACGTCAAGGTGTACAAGGTATTTCAGATTTAATTGCAACGCCAGGTCTTATTAACTTAGACTTTGCAGACGTAAAAACAATTATGTCTAACAAAGGTTCAGCGTTAATGGGTATTGGTATTGCTACAGGTGAAAACCGTGCTGCTGAAGCAGCTAAGAAAGCTATTTCAAGTCCTTTACTTGAATCATCAATTGATGGCGCAAAAGGTGTCCTTATGAATATTACAGGTGGCTCGAATCTTAGCTTATTTGAAGTACAAGAAGCCGCAGATATCGTAGCTTCAGCATCAGATGAAGAAGTAAATATGATTTTCGGTTCTGTTATTAACGAAAATCTAAAAGATGAAATTATTGTGACAGTAATTGCGACTGGTTTCTCAGAGGAAGCTCTACAGCAACAGCGTAATACTACACGACCGACGTTAAGTACAAATAGTACAAATAGACAAGCTGCACAGCAACAGCAAGCTCCGATTCGTGAGCAACGTCAAGATATGCATGTACAGCAAGAGCAACCACGTCAAAATCAACAAAATTATGCACAGGATGACATGCTTGAAGTACCAGCATTTTTACGTAACCGTAAAAATCGCGGATAAATCAGTATACAACCTTCTAAAAAGCTCGTATTTTACATTATGTGAAATACGAGCTTTTTATGTTGTTAAAAATCTATTATGTTATGAATGTTGTTGCTGCTGTCGCTACGCTTTCGCACTGAAAATATTTGTTTTCTTTAAATTAGAGAGTGACATCCCCAGAAGATACATTCTATGAAGTGGTTGATTGTAATGGAGACTGGGCGACTCCTTGGGGATCAGCGTCACAGATGAGACCCTGCAGCGAGCACATAGAGGAACGAAGGCTAAAAGCATCACGTCCTGTGATAACGCCTTCGTGACCAACATCGTGTTGGCCCAAGCGGCTCATCGGACGCCCCCAGGAAGCTTTGCTCTGTGCGAAAGCGAAGCGTCAGCGGCAAAGCGCCCAGTCGGAACGGAAATCAACCCCTCGCCTTGCAGAAAAGCCATATACTTATATTTAATATGACAGCATAATTTCATTGATATTCCCCTGAC
The DNA here is from genome assembly GCF_016638705.1 of Lysinibacillus agricola. Lineage (GTDB taxonomy): Bacteria > Bacillota > Bacilli > Bacillales_A > Planococcaceae > Lysinibacillus > Lysinibacillus agricola. Next base: position 1,186,804 of record NZ_CP067341.1, read on the forward strand.
TATTTTCAGTGACATAAAATTAATTATGTTCAATTGTGTAAGGAAAGGATGTATTTTGTCAAAACATTTTAAGGAAATGATGCGATTGTTTGACAATATTTGTGGGTGTAACATGCTAACTTTGTAAGTAGGAGGCGGCTGTTATGTATGGAGAATGGCTGGTGCTCATTAATACACTTTTTAATCTAGCGATACTCAAGTTTACGGCAAAGGTAACAGGGGTTTTTGTAAAGAACACGAGATTATTAATGAGTTCTATTTGTAGTAGTTTTGTAGCTGTAATAGGTGGACAAATGCTGTTGACGACGCTGCTAAGCTTTATCTTACTAATCGGACTAGCTTTTCGCTTCAAGATTCGAAGCTTTCAAAAGCAAGGACCAATCGTTTTAACGGCAACAATCATTATTGGTGGATTATTAACAGCATTACAACCGTATTTAAAGAATCTTTCTGTCATCCATTTTATAATCATTTGCCTACTATTAGCTGTTGGTAACCTTCTTGCTTTTTATAAGCAATGGGGATTTGTAAAGCTTGAGCGGTTAAGTGGTCAGTTTGTGTTTGATACAGCGTTAAAAATTTTTGATGTAAAGATACCACTCTCTGCATTTGTAGATACCGGGAATCAAGCTATCGAGCCATTATCAGGAAAACCTGTTCACTTTGTCTCTTATGCGGCATTACGCCCGCATTTACCTGCAGCATTTTGCAAATCATTATTAGAATGGCAAGAAACTGATCCGTATAATGTATCCATGTTTTCAGAAGATTATCAGCGTTACATTCGATTTATTCATGTTAATACAGTGCAACAGCAGTCGGTTGTACTAGGTTTCCGCTTTGATGAGTGGCATATAAAGGGGGAGCACTCACAAGTGAAAATGAATGAATATATCGTTTTTAACAAAAAGGCTAAAAATTTTCCGCATAGCACAGCAGCAATTTTACATTTTTCAGCGCTTTCAAATAACTCATAGAGGGGGAGAACTATTGCTTCTTAGGCTACTTGCTAGCTTGAAAAAATTATGGAGTAAGTTTCGGAGTCGTGAAACGTACTATATAGGGGGAAATGATTCATTGCCAGTGCCACTAAGTCGAGAAGAAGAAGTTACAGTCATTGCATCCTTTATGAATGGTGATTTACGAGCTAGAGATACACTAATTGAACGTAATTTACGTCTTGTCGTTTATATTGCTAGACGTTTTGATAATACGGGAACGCCGATTGAGGATTTAATAAGTATTGGCTCTATCGGTTTAATTAAGGCGATTGAAACGTTCAATACGGATAAAAATATTAAGCTTGCAACATACGCTTCACGTTGTATTGAAAATGAAATTTTGATGCATTTACGTAAAACAAGTCGCATGAAGGGTGAAGTTTCATTAGATGAACCATTAAACTCCGATGCTGATGGAAACGAATTGTTATTGTCTGATATTTTAGGAACGGAAGAGCATATTATTTTAGACAATGTAGAGAAGAAAATTGAGCGTCAACATATGTTTCATGCCATTAATTTACTAGGTGCGCGTGAAAGATATATTATGGAATGTCGTTTCGGTCTCAATGGAAAAATTGAAATGACTCAAAAAGAAGTTGCTGATCATTTAGGTATTTCGCAATCATATATTTCTCGATTAGAGAAGAAAATTATTCAAGATTTACGCGAAAACTTAAATCAGCCAATATCTTAGAGAGGGAAATTTAACCTACCTAAAATTGGTCGTATCCTTAGTGCATATTCTCGTTTCTCTCGGACAAACTGATGTAACGGTTTAGTCAGAGAATAACATCCGGAGGAATCGAATATGCGAACTAAAGTTGATCTTTGCGGCTTAGATACATCGACTTTGCCAATTTTAAAGCACGAGGAAATGAAGGAACTATTCATCCGCTTACAAGCTGGAGAAACTGAGATTAGGGAAGAGCTTGTCATGTGCAATTTAAGGTTAGTACTCAGTATTGTCGGTAGATTTGCCTATAGGGGTGAACAGGCAGATGATTTATTTCAGGTAGGCTGTATTGGCCTCATGAAAGCCATTGATCATTTTGATTTGAAGCATAATGTGCGATTTTCAACATATGCTGTACCAATGATCATTGGTGAAATTCGTCGCCATCTGCGTGATCATCATGCTTTACGTGTTTCTCGTTCTCTAAGAGATATTGCGTATAAGGCGATGCAGGCAAAAGAGCAATGGATAACCGATAATTTACGCGAACCAACGATTGAAGAAATTGCTGAAATGATTGACATGAAAAAGGAAGATGTATTATTTGCTTTAGATGCCATTCAAGACCCAGTTTCATTACAAGAGCCCATTTATTCAGACGGTGGGGACGCTGTTTATATGATGGACCAATTACGTGATGATGATGTATCAGAAGAACAATGGGTTGCCTACGTGTCGGTAAAGGAAAGTTTGCAAAAGTTAGATGAACGTCAACAAATGATTGTTGCAAAGCGTTTTTATTACGGTGAGACACAAACTGAAATTGCAAAAGAATTGGGAATATCTCAAGCGCAAATTTCACGTCTGGAAAAAAATGCAATTGAAACAATGCAGAAAGATTATAAGTAAAAGACAATGCGCATCCGAGTTCTCGGTGCGCATTTTAATTATGTCGATGAAATTAAAACGTCATATAAGATTAAGATGGCTCTTCGGCAAAATGAGGGGGTGATTTCCGTTCCGACTGGGCGCTTTGCCGCTGACGCTTCGCTTTCGCACAGAGCAAAGCTTCCTGGGGGCGTCCGATGAGCCGCTTGGGCCAACACGATGTTGGTCACGAAGGCGTTATCACAAGACGTGATGCTTTTAGCCTTCGTTCCTCTATGTGCTCGCTCCAGGGTCTCATCTTTGACGCTAATCCCCAAGGAGTCGCCCAGTCTCAACTCCAATCAACCAATTCATATAGCATGTATCCTCTTCCAATTGCTATAATTTAAGTGATAAAACGTAATTTTAGCAAAAGGGTTTTGTCTATGCGACAGCAACAAATGTTTTCTGTGCGAAGGCGAAGTGTTAACTTAAGGTATGTTATTATAGCGTCCACTATTGAAATTCTACGCTATCGCTGATTGGAGTGGAAGGCTACTCGACTCCCGTGGGAAAGCGAGACAGGCGAGACCCTGCACGGAGCGAATGTTTTCCGTGCGAAAGCGTAGTGCTAACGCAGCGACAGCAACGTAGCGAAGGAAGCGGCTCGACGCTCGCCCACAGGAAAGCGAGTAGCCTGGAACGGAAATCACCTCCTCGTTTTGCCAAAGAAAGATTCCTTGATCATTTCATTTTCATTTAACCAACAATAAACACATAAATATAAAGGGAAAACATAGTTTGTTGGAAATAAAACGATGTTGAGAGTAATTGATCTAGGAGGGATAAAATGCGTTTCTCGATGTTACAGCAAAAAGAAGTTATTGAAGCAGGCAATGGACGCTTTTTAGGATTTGTGGTAGATGCAGAGGTATCAAAAGAAACAGGCTATGTAACGGCTTTTATGATTGCGGAGCCCCGAAAATATCTGGGCCTTTTTTTCGGGGAAGAATCTGTTAGGAAAGTGTATATGAAAGATGTACTTGTAGTTGGAAAGGATGTCATTTTAGTAAAAGCATTATCCTAAAGAGCAAAAATTTTTATGCGTATTAAAAATCTAAGCAATTTTAAAGCGTTGGTAGGGTAAATGTACTTTCACATAGGTCAGGCTATTCATTGATAATTCGAGTATTGCTTGTTACAATAAGAGAAACTATTGTTGTAAAGTTGGGAAAAACAGTGACAAAAATCTTAGCAAATTTGAATGAAATTAATGATCTAATACAAGCCACAAAAAAACGTGCAAATCGTGAAGCAGAGAAAGTCCAAATTATTGCAGTAACAAAAGAAGTTTCAGTAGAAAGAACACAAGAAGCAATTGATGCAGGACTTATTCATTTAGGAGAGAACCGTCCTGAAGGCTTAAATCGTAAAATTGAGGCTATTCAAGCTAACGTACATTGGCATTATATTGGGTCTTTACAAACACGTAAGGTAAAACAAGTTATTAACAGCATTGATTATTTACATTCATTAGATCGTCTGAGTTTAGCAGAAGAAATTGAAAAAAGAGCAGACAAACCTATAAAATGCTTTGTACAAGTTAATGTATCAGGCGAAGAATCAAAACATGGTTTATCAATTGAGGAAGTACTGCCTTTTATTGAATCATTAAAAAATTTTATAAAAGTTCAAGTTGTAGGTCTAATGACAATGGCACCAAATACAGATGAGGATACAATTATTCGCTCTGTTTTTAAGCAATTAAAACAATGTCAACAGCAAATAGCCGAGCAAGGATTCGCACATGCACCTTGTACCGAGTTATCAATGGGCATGTCTAATGACTTTGAAATTGCGGTAGAGGAAGGGGCTACATTTGTTCGAGTTGGAACGGCTCTTGTTGGAAATGAAAGAGGGAACAGGGATGAGCATGAAAAATAAAATTAAAAATTTCTTTTATCTTGAGGAAGAAATAGAAGAAGAAATCGCGCAAGCTCCTATTCAACAGCAGCAACCCGTACAACAGCAGCAGCAGATTCAATCAGTGAAGCCTAAAAAAGTTATGAAGGAGCGGAAGGCACCGGTTCAAGAAATTTTTCCGCAGAGTACAACACCTACAAACAACATTGTAAGTTTGCAGGCAGCTATGAATTCTAAAGGTGCAAAAGTTGTATTAGTTGAACCTAGAGTTTATGCAGAAGCACAGGATATTGCTGAACATCTTAAAAATAAGCGTGCAACCATCGTCAATTTACAACGTATTGAGCGAGAGCAAGGTGTACGGATTATTGATTTTTTAAGCGGCACGGTTTATGCACTTGGCGGTGATATTCAAAGAATCGGTAAAGATATTTTCCTATGCACACCTGATAATGTAGAAGTGTCTGGCGAAATTTCGAATTTTATTTTAGACGATAATTAATAGCGAGGATTGTAGTTTATATGATTTTATATTCAATTTATTACTATGTGTCATTAGCATTTAATATATACTCATTTATGCTAGTCGGATATGTACTGATGTCATGGGTACCTGCTGTACAAAGTACAAAGGTTGGTCGGATACTTGAAAAAGCTTGTGAGCCATATTTAGGTATCTTCAGGAAATTCATTCCACCCATTGGGATGATTGACATTTCACCAATTGTGGCAATTTTTATGCTTAATTTTATTAAAAATGGACTTGTTATTGTTATTCAAAAAATATACTTTATGTTTTAATAAAGAAATCCTCACTATTGGTGGGGTTTTTTTATTTATGGGAATACTACATAACAATTTAGTGGTGCTTCCCTAGAATTCGTAAGTGTGAGTAGTGCTATGTATATAAGTTAATTGGAGTGGTGGCTGGGCGACTCCTTGGGGAATCAGCGTTAGAGGAACGAAGGCTAAGAGCATCACATCCTGTGATAACGCCTTCGTGACCAACATCGGCTGCTACTGTCGCTGCGCTTTCGCACAAACAAAACCCTCTGCTGCCGCTACGTTAGCACTACGCTTTCGCGCAAAAGACATCTGTTGGCCCGAGACCCTGGAGCGAAGCGGCTCATCGAACGGCTTCAGGAAGCTCTGCACGAAAGCGAAGCGGCAGCAACAAAGCGCCTAGTCGGAACGTAAATCAACCCCCAAGTTTATGGTTAGGAGCCTATTTTTTATAAATCCTTAAAATACCAATGAAATTGAACTAGTAAAAGAGAGATAATAGAGGTGGAGTTACATGGAGCATTTAATTCAGCATTTTAGGAAAGATGAACAGTCTTTTATTGAACAGGTTGTGAGCTGGCAGCGTGAGGTGGAGGATCGATATGCTCCAAAGCTTACTGATTTTCTAGATCCTCGACAACGCTTTATTGTTGCATCCATTATTGGACAGTATGACACATTAAAAACAGCTAGTGCTGGGCTCTTTGATGAAGCTGAAAGACAACGTATGCTTATTTATCCTACTTATTATGAGCCAGTGGAAGAAGATTTTCAGCTTACAGTTTTTACAATTCAATATCCTGTGAAATATGTACAATTACGACATCCAGATGTTCTTGGAGCATTATTATCATTAGGACTGAATCGTGGCAAATTTGGTGATATTCGTGTAAATGAACATCTAGTACAGTTTGTAGTAGCGAATGAGGTAGCAGATTATGTACGTTTACATTTAACAGGTATTGGCAAAGTAAAAGTACAAGTAGAATCAATTAAAGAGACGGAGCCTCTGCTACAAAACGAGGAAGAGTGGCTAGAAGAGTCTCATACTGTTTCTTCCATGCGTTTAGATGTTATTATCTCAACAGTTTTAAAAATCTCGCGTCAAAAGGCACAAGCATTAATTACAGGTAAAAAGGTACGTGTCAACTGGACTGAGCGGGATACAGTTGCTTTTGAATTACAAGAAGGAGATATTTTATCTGTACGCGGAAGCGGTCGAGTAAAAATCATTATGACTGAAGGCCGTACAAAAAAAGATAAAATTCGTTTACAAGTCGGTCATTTGACTCAAAAAAGCTAAAAATCAAGTAAATTTCATTAATTTTTACTGCTAAGTTGTCGGAACAATTGTATAATAGAAAGTACGAATGTACATGTAAAGGAGAGAAGGATCGTATGCCATTATCACCTATTGATATACATAATAAGGAGTTTACCAAATCCTTCAGGGGTTATGCTGAAGATGAAGTAAATGAATTTTTAGATCAAATTATTAAAGACTATGAGATTTTGCTACGTGAAAAAAAAGAAGTAGACAGACAACTAGAAATGTCCTTAGAACAAGCGAGACATTTTAACACTTTAGAGGAAACGTTACAAAAATCAATTGTTGTTGCACAAGAGGCAGCTGATGAAGTACGAAGAAATTCTCAAAAAGAGGCTAAACTCATTGTAAAGGAAGCAGAAAAAAATGCTGATCGTATTATCAATGAGGCTTTAACGAAGGCTCGTAAGGTAACAATTGAAATTGATGAGCTGAAAAAACAATCAAAGGTATTCCGTAATCGTTTTAAAATGCTTGTAGAGGCACAGCTTGATTTACTAAATGCAGATGATTGGGATCATTTGCTACAATATGATATTGATCTTACAGAAATTCAAACATCTGTTGAAGAAGCACAGGAAGCCGATCAAATTTAAATGCTACCTTATATTGCTATTATTGCGTAGACCTTTGAACGCAATAAGTGAAACTTGACGTGATTGTTTGATTTTCATATACTATTGTAATAGTAATTATTTTGAACAGATATGCATACAGGCAGAGACGAAGACAGTATTTGTTAGGCGTAGTTAAGCGATTTGGGGATAGTGTGAGCCCAAACAAGCAACTAACATTGAACATCACTTCGGAGCTAAATAACTGAATGTAGTAAGTTATTTCGTAATGCACGACGTTAATGTGCTTTAAGTGGTAGTACAATTTTGTACTACAATTAGGGTGGTACCGCGAGTATAAGCTTCTCGTCCCTTTGAGGGATTGAGGGCTTTTTTTATGTTCAAATGGCGGTTGGCTTCCATTTCTTATTAGTGTTCCATTGTTAAAATGAATTGATTTTGCCAATAACTAGAAGTTAGAGGTGGCATTTCTCAAAACGAATGCTATGTATATAAGTTGATTGGAGTGGAGGCTGGGCAACTCCTTAGGGATCAGCGTCACAAATGAGACCCTGGAGAATAGAGAAACGAAGGCTAAGAGCATCACGTCCTGTGATAACGCCTTCGTGACCAACATCCTGCCGCTGACGCTTTGCTTTCGCGCAAAAAACATCCTGCCGCTGACGCTTCGCTTTCGCGCAAAAAACATCCTGCCGCTGACGCTTCGCTTTCGCGCAAAAAACATCCTGTTGCTGTCGCTACGTTAGCACTAAGCTTTCGCACAGAAAACATTTGTTGGCCCAAGCGGCTCATCGGACGCCCCTAGGAAAGCGCCCAGTCGGAACGGAAATCAACCCTACGTTATGGTGAAAAGCCTAATAACTGTCGTATGTGAATGAGCACTTAAGTGTATTTGTTCTTTGTTTGTAAATTTAAAGGAGGAATTGAAAAAATGGTTGAGTACAAAGATACTTTATTAATGCCAAAAACAGATTTCCCAATGCGTGGAAACTTACCGGCAAATGAACCGAAAATGCAAGAAAAATGGGATGGAATGGACATAAATAAATTACAGATGGAGCGCACAGCAGGACGCCCAGAATATGTGTTACACGATGGTCCTCCATATGCAAATGGTGATATCCATATCGGTCATGCTTTAAATAAAGTACTGAAAGATATGATTACGCGCCATCGCTCTATGAATGGTTATCATGTGAACTATATTCCAGGCTGGGATACACATGGTTTACCAATTGAACAAGCACTGACAAACAAAGGTGTAAAGCGCAAAGAAATGTCTGTAGCTGACTTCCGTAAATTATGTGAAGAGTATGCGTACGAGCAAATTGACAACCAACGTACACAATTCCGCCGTTTAGGTGTTCGTGGTGATTGGGAAAATCCATATATTACATTAAAGCCTGAATTTGAAGCACGTCAAATCGAAGTATTCGGAAAGATGGCTGAAAAAGGCTATATTTATAAAGGTTTAAAACCAGTTTACTGGTCTCCATCATCTGAATCTGCACTGGCAGAAGCAGAGATTGAATATCAAGACGTTAAATCGGCTTCTATTTATGTAAGCTTTGCGATTAAAGATTCAAAAAGCGTTGTACCAACTGATGCTAAATTTATCATTTGGACAACAACACCTTGGACAATTCCAGCGAACTTAGGGATTTCTGTAAACCCTGAATTTATCTATGTGGTTGTGGCAATTGCAGATAAAAAATTCATCGTTGCAAAAGAATTATTAGAAACAGTTGCTAACGAACTTGAGTGGGAAGCGTATGAAGTTGTTCAGGAAGTAAAAGGTGAGGCATTAGATCGAGTTGTTGCACAGCACCCATTTTATGACCGTGAATCACTTGTAATGGTTGGAGAGCACGTAACTGCAGAAGCGGGTACTGGCTGTGTTCATACAGCACCAGGACACGGGGAAGAGGACTATCATATTAGTAAGCAATATGGTCTACCAATTCTTAGCCCTGTTGATAATAGTGGCTGCTATACAGATGAAGCACCTGGTTTTGAAGGTGTATTCTACAATGATGCAAACAAATTGATCACAGAAAAATTAAAAGAAGTCGGCGCATTAGAAAAACTTAACTTCTTTACACACTCTTACCCACATGATTGGCGTACGAAGAAACCAGTTATTTATCGTGCAACACCGCAATGGTTTGCGTCTGTTGATGCATTCCGTGATGAGTTACTAGGGGCTGTAAAATCAACAGCATTTACACCTGCTTGGGGTGAAACACGCCTTTATAATATGATTCGTGACCGTGGGGACTGGGTAATTTCACGCCAGCGCGCATGGGGTGTGCCAATTCCAATTTTCTATGCTGAAAATGGTGAGCCAATTATTACACCAGAAACAATTGCCCATATCTCTGCATTATTCCGTGAACATGGGTCAAATATTTGGTTCCAAAAAACTGCAAAAGAATTATTACCAGAAGGCTTCACACATCCAGGTAGCCCGAACGGTGAATTTACAAAAGAAAATGATATTATGGACGTTTGGTTTGACTCAGGTTCTTCTCACCAAGGTGTGCTAGTAGAACGTGGTATGAAATATCCAGCTGATCTATATTTAGAGGGCTCTGACCAACACCGTGGATGGTTTAACTCATCATTAATTACTTCTGTAGCTATTAATGGCTATGCACCATACAAAGGACTATTAACACATGGTTTCGTTCTAGATGGTGAAGGTCGTAAGATGAGTAAATCTTTAGGGAATGTCATTATCCCGAAAAAGGTTATGGATCAATACGGAGCAGATATTCTTCGTTTATGGGTTGCTTCTGTAGATTATACAGCCGACGTTCGTATCTCAATGGATATGTTGAAGCAAGTTTCTGAGGTTTATCGAAAAATTCGTAACACATTCCGTTTCTTACACGGAAATGTAGCAGATTTCGATGCAACGAAAGATCGAGTAGCCTATGCAGACCTACGTGAAATGGATCAATACGTTTATATGCGCCTACAGGATGTTTTAAAAACTGTACGTGCTGCATATGATCGCTATGATTTTGCAGCTGTTTATCATGCAGTGAACAACTTTGTTGCCGTAGAATTATCTTCATTCTATTTAGATATTGCAAAAGATGTTGTGTACATCGAAGGTCATGACAACAAAGACCGCCGTGCGATGCAAACGGTTATTTATGACACATTAATGACATTAGTAAAAGTAATGTCACCTATTATCCCTCATACAACTGATGAAATGTGGTCTTACTTACATGCTCAAGGTGTTGTAGAAGAGGTATCTGTACAATTAACAGACTTCCCAGAGGTTGATGAACATGAAAACTTTGAAAACCTACGTGCAAAATGGGTGAAAATTATTGATGTTCGTGATGATATTTTAAAAGCATTAGAAGAAGCTCGTAATGCAAAAACAATCGGTAAATCGCTTGAAGCGAAAGTGACAGTTTATGCGAAAGAAGATGTGGCAGCATTATTAAATGATGCAAACATTAATTTTGCACAGCTTTCAATCGTTTCTGCCTTTGAGGTGGCATCAATAGAAGCTGCACCTGCAGATGCATTAGCTCTTGAACATGCATCGATTGTTGTAGAAAAGGCAACAGGTGAAAAATGTGAACGTTGCTGGTCAATTTCTGAAACAGTTGGTTCAAATGAAGCTCATTCAACAGTGTGCGCGCGTTGTGCAGACGTTGTAGAAAAATATTACGCTTAAAAATAAAACAAATAGTAATGCAAATTAAACGCAAGTCTCCTTGATGATGGGGGGGCTTGCGTTCTTTAGTTCCAAAGTGACGGATAGAACTTATTCTAGCAAGTTGAAAAACCTTCCTTATAGAGTTATGTATAAAAAATAAGTTTATTGCATTCTCGCCCTACGCCGGGGTGCGGATCGTGTCCTTTGGAGGAATTTTTGAATACTTAAAACGTCAATATCACATTTCAAATACAACGTGATATTCGAACAATAGCAAGTATTTTAAAGACATGATGATAGGAGCAAGGCATACGGGTGATATATCAACTTCTCGCCGTTTACTATACATGTTGATGGGCGTGAATGCACTTTTTTATTTAAATAATATTTCTTTTGTATTGCGGTAGTCCGTTGGAGATATGCCAACATATTTTTTAAACGTAAGGCTGAAATAATTAGGTGTGTTAAAACCACAGATGGAGGAGATTTTTTCAATGGTGTAATCGTATTTTCGCAAATACGGCAGTGACTTGATGATACGTGTAAAGGCAACATAATCAACAAAATTCCGACCAGTCTCTTTTTTAAACAATCTACTAAAATGAGTAGGACTAAAGTTAATATACTTGGCAACATCACTGATTGTAATTTGTTCATCATAATGTTCCTCTATATATTGGATACCCTTTTGGAGTTGTTCTTGCTTTGTTAAATCTTCATAAAACCGTATATGAATATTATGAACAGGTGGTTTTCTCCGCGCCTTTCGCGCTTGGCTATAGGATTCCTTGACTTGCATGGCGTCCTGAAAAACACCGCCAATTCCCATAAAAAGATGGATGCAATAATCTTTTTTTAACACTTCAATAACCTCAAGTAAACAAGCTAGCCCCTCAGACCAATGTTTAAATGATGTGTATTCATTAGGAATGCGCATAAGCAACAGTAAATAACGTTCAAAATTTAAAAAGGACAACGGTGCTTTGTTAGCAAAGTTCTGACGAAACACATTTGTTATAACACTGCTCGCATCATGAGGGACAGGTCGATCTTCATTCACATCTATATAGCCCTGAATTAAAAACACGATATTTGGAATACAGTGTTTCGATAAAAAAGAGGCAGACTGGATGATTTCCTGCTCATTTTCAACTTCTCCTCGAATAAGTCGTTTTAAAAAGGCTTCTCGGAAAGGTGAAGTATGATCTTGCGAAATTTGCTGTGATAGCTCAAGCATTGTAAGAGTACTCTCCTGCTTTTCTTTATAGGACGTATAAAGCTTTTTAACAATTCGTAGAAATTTTGCTTTCTGTAATGGTTTTATGAGAAGTGCGGGCAAATTTAGTTCAATCGCTATACCAGTTGAGTAGGTAAGGTGTTCTGCAACAATAGGGACAATTATACTATTAGGATAATTTCTTTTTAACCGATTTATCTTTACCCAGTCAAATAAGCGGTTGATTTCATAGACAATGATGGCGACATCTTCTGTTTTGGGTTCTTCACAGTTCGAAAATGTATTAGGTAGAAATTCTTCTAGCCAGTAGCCCATTTGTTGTTTTGTATTTGAATTTTCAATGTACCAAACAATATTTAAAATGCTAACAGCTCCCTTCTATTGAAATAAAAAACAATAAAAACATTTTAACTTAAAATAGCATTTTTTTGTACTAATACAGCAATATTTTGTAACTATATTATAGGTTAAATAGAATAGAATAATTGTAGTGAATAATAATTTGAAATTTCAGATAATTATTTACCATACAGAAAGGGGAGTTTAAATATGGCAGAAGTAGGGAGTCATGATTATGAATACGTGGAAGCAGGAACCATAAATGTGAGGGATCTTCCGCCACTGGATGCAACTACTAACAAAATTATGAAAGATGAGTTTACTACAGGTTTTGGCTTAACGGTATTTTATTTCATTTTAATTTTTAGCATTCCAGTTATGAACTGGTTCGCTCCAGAATTTGCTTTTAAGAAAATTTGGGGCGGTATGACAATTACATGGTTTGTGACAACAGTCGTTATGATGGCAATGGCTTTTATTATTGCTTATGTGCATACAGCATTGTACGAAAAACGCCTAAAGAAATACGAAATACTTAATAAGTAGTTTTAGCTAAGGGGGGATATGTTGAATGATGAAAGCTCTATTAGAACCGAAGATGTTAATGACTATTGCTTTAATGGGAACAATTGTATACATTACGTATTTAACGAAAAGAAATGCAACGGCATCCGATTTCTTTGTTGGGGGACGAAGTTTTGGATGGTTTACAAATGGTTCGGCAATTGGAGGAGACTATTTAAGTGCGGCTACTTTTCTTGGGATAGCTGGTTTAACTTTTCAATTAGGGTATGATGGTGCTTATTATGCATTTTGCTTCTCCATTGGATTAACACTGTTAGCTATTTTCGTAGCTGGTCCATTAAGACGCTTCGGCGCATTTACTGTTGCTGATTTTTTAGCCTATCGTTTTCATAGTAGACGAGCTCGGTTAGTAGCAGTAGCTGTAGTTTTGGCGATTTCTGGTTTTTATGCAGCGCCACAATTATTAGGGGCAGCACAAATTTTAAGTATGTTTTTTGGCACCTCTTATGAATTCGGGATCATCTTTACATGTATTGTAATGATTTTCTATGTAGGAATAGGCGGTATGAAAGGAACAACAATTAACCAAGCTTTAGAGCTTTGGATTCGCCTCGGTGCGTTTATTGTTATGTTGATTGCAGCAATGTATAGTGGTTTACATTACGATAAAATTTTAGCAGCTATTAATTCATTCAGCGGTCCTATTACAGGAACCTCACCATACGCTTTAGATGGAAGTGATATTAATTTTGATGGTGCTGCATGGACTGGGACAGGCTTTTATTTCCCAACATTTTGGCAAACTATCAGTATGACAATAGGTTTAGCATTAGGTACAATTGGTCTGCCACATATATTACTAAGATTTTATACGAATCCAAGTGCGAAGGCAGCTCGTAAATCAGCCCTTATGGCGATTGGAATTGCAAGTGCGTTTTTCTTATTAGCTGTATATTTGGGTGCCGTAGGTCGATCTATTTTTATCTCAGGTACAGCAAGTGAGGAAGTAATGCGTGATTTAGTGCTTGGCGGGAACAATATGGTTATTCCAACAACTGCACTTGCATTAGGAGGTAAATGGCTGCTTGGGCTGGTCATAGCAGGGGCATTTGCGGCGATATTCTCAAATTTATCAGGATTATTTATTACAAGCTCAGGTGCATTAGCCCATGATTTATATGCAAGCATTATGAAAAAGGATATTACAGAAAAACAACGAGTGATTGCAGGGAAAGTAGCAATTGTTATATTAGGTATTTTATATGGAGTATTAGGCTTACTTGTTAAGGATGCATCCATTGGACATTTAGTCGCTCTAGCCTTTACTGTTGCGGCGAGTACATTTACACCAATATTCATTTTAGGTATTTGGTGGAGAGGAATGACAGAGAAAGGAGCAATTGCAGGTTTACTAATTGGACTTGGCGTATCCATGTGGATGATTTTCCTACCAGGAACACTACCAAGTTTCTTACAATTTAAAATTCCTGGCATTGTGACAGTACCAGTTGGCTTCTTATCGGTTGTTATTGTGTCATTATTAGATCGAAAAGTACCAGCTGATGTCAATGATTTCATGAAGCGTGTGCATTCAAAAGAATCTGAAACAGCCTAAAAACGCAGCCTCGAATAAAAATTAAAAGCTATTGCCATTACTTATAAAGTGATGGCAATAGCTTTTTTTGTAGGAACGAAGTGATGGTAGAAACCAGAGTGACGGAAAGAAGGACGAAAGCGACGGATAGAAATCAGAGCGACGGAAAGAAAGCCGAGAGTGACGGAAAGAAGGGCCAAAGCGACGGAAAGAAAGCCGAGAGCGACGGAAAGAAGAGCCGAAGCGACGGATAGAAATCAGAGCGACGGAAAGAAGAGTCAAAGCGCCGGAAAGAAAGCCGAGAGCGACGGAAAGAAGAGCCGAAGCGACGGATAGAAATCAGAGCGACGGAAAGAAGAGCCAAAGCGACGGAAAAAAAGCCGAGAGTGACGGAAAGAAGAGTCAAAGCGACGGATAGAAATCAGAGCGACGGAAAGAAGAGTCGAAGTGACGGAAAGAAAGGCGAGAGCGACGGAAGGAAGAGCCGAAGCGACGGATGGAAACCAGAGCGACGGAAAGAAGAGTCAAAGCGCCGGAAAGAAAGCTGAGAGTAACGGAAAGAAGAGTCAAAGCGCCGGAAAGAAAGCTGAGAGTAACGGAAAGAAGAGTCAAAGCGCCGGAAAGAAAGCTGAGAGTAACGGAAAGAAGAGTCAAAGCGACGGAAAAAAAGCCGAGAGCGACGGATGGAAACCAGAGCGACGGAAAGAAGAGTCAAAGTGACGGAAAGAAAGGCGAGAGCGACGGAAGGAAGAGCCGAAGCGACGGAAAGAAGAGTCAAAGCGCCGGAAAGAAAGCTGAGAGTAACGGAAAGAAGAGTCAAAGCGACGGAAAGAAAGGCGAGAGCGACGGAAGGAAGAACCGAAGCGACGGATAGAAATCAGAGCGACGGAAGGAAGAGGCGAAGCGACGAAAAGAAAGGCGAGAGCGACGGAAGGAAGAGCCAAAGCGACGGATGGAAACCAGAGCGATGGAAAGAAGAGTCAAAGCGACGGAAAGAAAGCCGAGAGCGACGGAAAGAAGAGCCAAAGCGACAGATAGAAATCAGAGCGACGGAAAGAAGAGTCAAAGCGACGGAAAGAAGAGTCGAAGCGACGGATAGAAATCAGAGCGACGGAAAGAAGAGCCAAAGCGACGGAAAAAAAGCCGAGAGCGACGGAAAGAAGAGCCAAAGCGACGGAAAAAAAGCCGAGAGCGACGGAAAGAAGAGTCAAAGCGACGGAAAAAAAGCCGAGAGCGACGGAAAAAAAGCCAAAGCGCCGGACAGCTCAACAAACACCCACAGGAAAGCACCCAGTCGGAGCAAAAATCTACCCCACACAAAGGTGATGATCCATATTTTCATGCTATATTAGTTATTCTGAGATGGGCTGTTATGGTAGAATAGGTTAGATGTTGAGCGAACGGAGGAATGTCTGTGTATAAATATTATGGATTGGCTGCATTCGTGGTCCTTTTAGATCAATGGACAAAGTGGCTAATTGTGAAAAATATGGAGTTAAAGGAACGAATTTCAGTATGGGATCCATGGTTTGGGATATTGTCTCATCGAAATAGAGGAGCAGCATGGGGAATGTTAGAAGGACAAATGTGGTTATTTAGCATTGTCACGATAGGCGTAATTTGTGCCATCCTATATTTTTATCATAAAGAGGCTAAGGGTAAACCTATTTTCCAAGTAGGCTTAATGTTTTTATTAGGCGGAGCGATAGGTAATTTTATTGACCGTTTATTTAGAGGTGAAGTGGTCGATTTTGTAAATGTCTTAATTCCGGTAATAAATTATGATTTCCCGATCTTCAATATTGCTGATGCAGCATTAACAATTGCAGTAGTCATATTAATGATTGGTTTAATCGTCGAAGATAAAAAAGAAAAGAAACAGGTGAAACAATGACGCAAGTATCATATACAATAGAAGAACAACAAAAGGGAGAGCGCATTGATAAGGCACTTTCGAGTGTGCAATCAGAATGGTCGCGTACACAAATTGGTAATTGGATTACTGAAGGTGTTGTCAAAGTAAATGGAGAGACTGTAAAGGCGAAGTATAAAGTAAGAGTGGGGGATATTGTAGAAATTGATGTTCCTGAAGCAGAGCCTTTAGATGTCATTGCTGAAAACTTGGACCTTGATATTGTTTATGAGGATGCAGATGTCCTTGTTGTGAATAAACCAAAAGGCATGGTCGTACACCCAGCACCTGGACATATGACAGGTACGCTAGTAAACGGCTTAATGTATCATTGTCAAGATTTATCAGGCATTAATGGCGTTATGCGTCCGGGAATTGTGCATCGTATTGATAAGGATACATCAGGATTATTGATGGTTGCTAAAAATGATGCAGCTCATGAATCGTTAGTGAATCAGTTAGTCAATAAAACAGTGACACGAAAATATACTGCGCTAGTACACGGGCATATTGCACATGATAAAGGCACAATTGATGCACCGATTGGACGCGACCAAAAAGATCGTCAAAAACAAGCAGTTGTCGATAAAGGTAAACATGCAGTAACTCACTTCCAAGTTATCGAACGCTTTGGCGACTATACACTATTGGAATGTCGTTTAGAAACAGGACGAACTCATCAAATTCGCGTGCATATGAATTATATTGGATACCCACTTGTTGGCGATCCAAAATATGGACCAAAAAAGACAATAGATTTTGGTGGACAAGTATTACATGCTGGAATTTTAGGATTCGATCACCCTACATCTGGCGAATATATGGAGTTCGAAGCACCAATTCCTGTTGATTATGAACAATTATTAAATGATTTACGAAATATGCATTGACGTATAGTAAAAGAAGGTCTATACTAACGAAAGTGAATGAACAACTTAACTAAATATTCACCTTTAATGGCAGTCCAGAGAGGCTGAGAAGGTACATGTGAATGTGTTGTAAAAAATTTGTGCTGCAAATTTTTCAACATACTATTTAAACACGTATATAACCCTCTCAGGCTATTCGCCTCGAGAGGTTTTTTTATGGACACATGGCCAACAATAGATAGAAGAGAGGAGGAAACTTACATGGCACAAAATGAGTTATTAGATGGCCAATCTATGACAAGAGCGTTAACACGCATTGCACATGAAATTATTGAACGCAATAAAGGAATCGATGAATGTATTCTAGTTGGCATTAAAACACGAGGTGCATTTCTCGCAAAACGCCTAGCAGAACGAATTGAAAAAATTGAAGGCAAACCAATCCGTACAGGGGAGCTAGACATCACCCTCTATCGAGATGATTTAACAACAAAGCATGATAATGAACAGGCACATGTTGAGCAAGTAGATATTGATGATGCGGTCGTCAATCAAAAAATTATTTTAGTCGATGATGTACTATACACAGGACGGACAGTACGCGCAGCACTTGATGCAATAATGGATTTAGGGCGACCTGGACAAATTCAACTTGCAGTCCTTATCGACAGAGGCCATAGAGAGCTTCCAATAAGAGCTGATTATGTTGGTAAAAATGTACCGACATCAGGAGCAGAGCGAATTGTCGTAAATTTACAAGAGGTAGACGGAGAAGATTGCGTCATTATCTATAAAGAAGACTAACTATAAAGTGAGGAAACACCATGTCAAATGCTGTATTAGATATTAACGATAAACCGACCCCAGTCCAACTACTGACATTAAGTTTCCAACACATGTTTGCTATGTTTGGGTCAACGATCTTAGTTCCTCAGCTGGTAGGGCTTAGTCCAGCAATTGCCCTTTTAACGAGTGGGATTGCTACACTTGTTTTCTTATTAGTGACACAGTTTAAAGTGCCGGCCTATCTAGGTTCATCATTTGCTTTCATCTCACCAATTTTAATCGCAGCGAATGGATTGGATGCAAATAAAGCTAGTGTGAATCCCGGGAATGCTATGATTGGGGCACTAGCGGTCGGTCTAGTTTACGGAATTGTGTCTTTAATCATTTGGAAGACGGGCTATAAGTGGTTAATGCGTTTGCTACCACCAATTGTTGTCGCACCCGTTATTATCGTAATTGGTTTAGGATTGTCAGGTACAGCAGTAAATATGGCAATGAATATAAATGTAGAACAGCTCAATGAGGCAACTGGAGTTGTTGAAACAGTATCTCAATACAGTGGATTACACTTTTCAGCAGCTTTAGTCACGTTATTAGCAGCGATTATTTTCACGGTATACTTTAAAAATATTTTAAGTGCTATGCCTATTCTGATGGGTCTAATTGTTGGGTATATCTATTCAGTATTTATCGGAATTGTTGATTTCACTCCAGTAAAAGAAGCATCATTTTTCGCTTTACCGGATTTTTTGATTCCAGGTGTGGACTATGAATTCAATATTACAGCTAAAATTTTACTTGCAATGGTACCAATCGTCATCGTAACGATTTCAGAACATATTGGTCACCAATTAGTTTTGGGGAAAGTAGTAAATCGAAATTATGTAAAAGATCCAGGCCTTCATCGCTCCATTTTAGGGGATGGTTTAGGGACGTTACTGAGTGCTTTGATTGGCGGGCCGCCTAAAACAACATACGGTGAAAATATAGGTGTGTTAGCAATCACACGTGTCTATTCCGTGTATGTTATCATGGGAGCAGCAGTCATTGCGATTGTCGTATCATTCTTTGGGAAAGCAATGGCATTCATTTCAACAATACCGACCGCAGTTCTTGGTGGTATTTCAATCTTATTATTTGGTATTATCGCGTCTAGTGGTTTACGTATGCTAGTTGAAAATAACGTAGACTTTGGAAATAATCGAAACATGGTTATTGCATCTGTAATCTTAGTAGTAGGGATAGGCGGTGCTGCGCTTCGATTCTCTAATTCATTTGCCATTGAAGGTATGGCATTAGCAGCAATTATAGGTGTCATTTTAAACTTAGTATTACCAGGAAGAGATAAAGAAGTTGCAGAATATGATTAATTAAATAAGTAGTACCTTTTAATGAATTGTCCAGAGAGGCAAAAAAAGGGAAGTTGTGGACAGGCTAAAAGTAGGAGTGTAACCTACTATAGTTTGTCACGCCTCCTTATGCCTCGTTGATGACATCAGCGGGGCTTTTACTTTAAATAAAGAACGAACGTTTTACATAGACGTTCATGACACACAACTTAATGGAGGTACATGATGAAGAACTTATTATCGATGGAACATTTAACAACTGAAGAGATTAATAACATCCTAAATCGTGCGCAAGCTTTTGAAAATGGTGAAGCATCATCGTTATCTCGAGCCTACAACGTAGCAAACTTATTTTTTGAGCCGAGTACACGTACGAAAACGAGCTTTGAAATGGCAGAGCGTAAAATCGGCTGTACCGTTATCCCGTTTGATGCTGGCTTTTCGAGCGTGACAAAAGGTGAAACGATGTACGATACGGTAAAGACATTAGAAATGATTGGCATGGATGCGGTAGTTATCCGAGCAAAAGAAGATGAGTATTACAATGAACTACTTGAAGGTATCGATGTGGCAATCATTAACGCAGGTGACGGTGCTGGCCAGCATCCATCACAATCATTACTGGATCTTTATACAATAAAAAAAGAGTTTGGTTCTTTTGAAGGGTTGAATGTGACAATCGCTGGCGATATATCCCATAGCCGTGTAGCGAAATCGAATGCATTAGCATTACAGCGCTTGGGGGCAAATGTGCATTTCCTTTGTCCAGAAGAGTGGGCAGGCGGTTTCGAAGCGCATCATTCTTGGGATGATTTAATCGAAATAAGTGATGTCATCATGTTACTTCGTGTGCAGCATGAGCGTCATAAGGTTAATAAAAGCTTCTCAAAAGAGAGCTATCATGAAGAGTACGGTTTAACAATTGAACGTGAGAAACAAATGAAGGAAAAGGCAATTATTATGCATCCTGCACCGGTCAATCGCGATGTAGAGATTGCTTCTGAGCTAGTAGAGTGTGAGCGTTCTCGAATTTTCGAGCAGGTTCGAAATGGTGTATATACACGGATGGCTATAGTCGAAACAATTTTTAAAGGGAGAGAATAACATGACAAAAGTTCTTCACAATGTACAAATGGTAAATGAACAAGGCGAGCTACAAACAGTCAATATCGCTATGGCAGATGGCAAAATTACTGCAATAGGACAAAACGTAAATGTAGCAGGCGCAGAAATGATCGAAGGAAATGGTTTAGTTGTTGCACCAGGCTTTGTTGATGTACACACACATTTACGTGAACCAGGCTTTGAACATAAAGAAACAATTGCTACCGGTTCAGCATCAGCAGCAAAAGGTGGCTTCACAACAATTTGTGCGATGCCAAATACAAAACCAGTGCCAGATTCAGTAGAAAACATGCAGTTGATTAACGGTCTAATTAAAGAAAGTGCTGTTATTCGAGTACTTCCATACGGCTCATTAACAAAGGACATCTCAGGAGAGGTTCGCACAAGTATTGAAGAATTAAAAGCACATGGAGCTGTCGCATTTTCTGATGATGGTGTTGGGATCCAGCTTGCAGCAACAATGTATGAGCAAATGAAGGATGCAGCACAGCACGATGTGGTAGTTGTAGCACATTGTGAAGACAACTCATTAATTTACGACGGTGTGATGCATGAAGGAAAGCGTAATCAAGAGCTTGGTTTACCAGGTATTCCATCGATTTGTGAATCCGTTCAAATTGCGCGAGATGTTCTACTGGCAGAAGCAGCTGGAGCACGCTACCACGTATGCCACGTATCAACGAAGGAATCTGTACGTGCAGTACGTGACGCTAAGGCAGCGGGTATTCGTGTCACTGCAGAAGTTTGCCCACATCATTTATTACTTGAAGAAATGGATATCCCATCAGATGATGCAAACTGGAAAATGAATCCTCCGTTACGTGGTGCAGATGATAAAGACTCACTTCACGCAGCTATGATGGATGGCACAATCGATTGCATCGCTACAGATCATGCTCCACATACAGTAGAAGAAAAATGCTGTGGTATGGTTGGCGCACCGTTTGGCATTGTAGGCTTTGAAACAGCCTTCCCACTGCTTTACACACAGTTTGTGGAAACAGGGAAATGGACGTTAAAACAGTTGATTGACTGGATGTCTGTAAAGGCAGCACAAATTTTTGATCTACCATATGGCACATTAGAAGTTGGATCTTCAGCAGATATGATTTTAATAGATTTACAGAAAGAACAAACAATTGATGCAGAAGGCTTTGTATCTAAAGGACGCAATACACCATTCAATGGGTGGGTTGCAAAAGGATGGCCAGTCCTTACAATTTTTGAAGGCAATATCGTATACCAGGAGGCAGAGTAATGAAAAAACGTTTACTTATTTTAGAAGATGGCACAGTATTTACAGGCACAGCGTTCGGTAGTGAGCGAGCTTCGCAAGGCGAGGTTGTATTCACAACAGGGATGACAGGTTATCAGGAAACGATTTCAGATCCTTCATTCTACGGACAAATCGTAACGTTAACTTACCCTTTAGTTGGTAATTATGGTATTAACCGTGATGATTTTGAATCGATCACTCCTGCTATTCGTGGCTTTGTAGTTCGTGAATTAGCAAAAACACCTTCAAACTTCCGCTGTGACTTAACAGTAGATGAGTACTTAACATCAAAGGATATCCCAGGGATTGAAGGAATCGATACACGAAAATTAACACGTATTATTCGCAGCAAAGGGTCAGTAAAGGCTATTTTAACAGCGGCTGATGAAGAAGTGAATGTGGATGAAATCGTGGCAAAATTACAGGCAACACCAGCGATTACACATCATGTACGTGAAGTATCACCGAAAGCAGCCTACCCATCACCAGGTCGTGGTAAACGTGTAGTATTAATAGACTACGGTATGAAGCACGGTATTCTTCGTGAGTTAAACAAACGTGATTGTGATGTGCTAGTTGTCCCTTACAATACTCCAGCAGCGGAAATTTTAGCGTGGCATCCAGATGGCATCATGCTGTCAAACGGCCCGGGTAACCCTGAAGATGTGCAAGAAGGTATTGAAACAGTTCGCAATTTAATAGGAAAAGTGCCGATGTTTGGTATTTGTTTAGGTCACCAAATCTTCTCACTAGCATGCGGTGCAAAGGCATTTAAACTACCATTCGGTCACCGTGGTGGTAACCATCCAGTAAAAGATTTACGCACTGGCCGTACAGACTTAACATCACAAAATCATGGTTATGCAATCGACATCGATTCATTAAAAGATACAGATTTAGAATTAACACATATCGCATTAAATGATAGTACTTGTGAAGGTGTACGTCATAAGAAATATCCAATCTTTACAGTGCAATATCACCCAGAAGCATCACCGGGTCCAGAGGATTCGAATCACCTATTTGATGAATTTATCGAAATGATGGAAGTAGAAGCAGGGAAGGGGAAACAACATGCCTAAACGTACAGATATTGAAACTATTTTAGTAATCGGATCAGGTCCAATCGTTATCGGACAAGCAGCAGAATTTGACTACGCAGGAACACAAGCTTGTCTTTCACTAAAAGAAGAAGGCTATCGCGTTATCTTAATAAACTCAAACCCTGCGACAATTATGACAGATACAGAAATTGCAGACAAAGTATATATTGAGCCAATCACACTTGAGTTTGTATCACGTATTTTACGTAAAGAGCGTCCAGATGCCATCCTACCAACACTTGGTGGTCAAACTGGTTTAAACATGGCCATTGAATTAGATAAATCAGGAATTCTTGATGAGCTTGATATTGAAATTCTTGGTACAAAATTAGAGGCGATCCATAAAGCAGAAGACCGTGACCTATTCCGTAATTTAATGTATGAGCTAGGTGCTCCAGTACCTGAATCAGATATTATCCATAACTTAGACGAAGCAAAAAACTTTGTAGCGAGAATTGGCTACCCAGTAATCGTTCGCCCTGCCTTCACACTTGGTGGTACAGGCGGCGGTATTTGCTACAACGATCAAGATCTAGAGGAAATTGTGACATCTGGTCTAAAATATTCTCCAGTAACACAATGTTTACTGGAAAAATCAATCGCTGGTTATAAAGAAATCGAATATGAAGTAATGCGTGATGCTGCTGACAACGCCATCGTTGTATGTAACATGGAAAACGTTGACCCAGTTGGTATTCATACAGGTGACTCCATTGTAGTGGCACCTACGCAAACACTTTCGGATCGTGAAAACCAAATGCTACGTAATATCTCTTTAGATATTATTCGTGCATTAAAAATTGAAGGTGGCTGTAACGTACAATTAGCCCTTGATCCATATAGCTTTAATTACTATGTGATCGAAGTAAATCCTCGTGTATCACGTTCATCAGCGTTAGCATCAAAAGCAACAGGCTATCCAATTGCAAAGCTAGCAGCAAAAATCGCAGTCGGTTTAACATTAGATGAAATCAAAAACCCTGTAACAGGTTCAACGTATGCTTGCTTCGAGCCAGCACTTGACTACATCGTGGCAAAAATTCCACGCTGGCCATTCGATAAATTCGAATCAGCAAAGCGAAATCTTGGTACACAAATGAAAGCGACTGGTGAAGTAATGGCACTTGGTCGTACATTTGAGGAAGCTATGCTAAAAGCAGTGCGCTCTCTTGAAACGGGTCAAGTTCACTTAGAGCTTAAACATGCAGAAGAAAACTCTGATTCTTGGATTGAAAAACGTA
Source organism: Lysinibacillus agricola (assembly GCF_016638705.1). Taxonomy (GTDB): domain Bacteria; phylum Bacillota; class Bacilli; order Bacillales_A; family Planococcaceae; genus Lysinibacillus; species Lysinibacillus agricola. The sequence goes on from NZ_CP067341.1 coordinate 1,210,994, forward strand.
TTCGCAAAGCAGGTGACGAGCGTCTATTCTTCATCGGTGAAGCACTTCGTCGCGGTGTAACAATTGAGCAAATCCATGACTGGTCTGCCATTGACTTATTCTTCTTAAATAAATTCAAAAACATCGTAGATATGGAGCAAACACTTGCTGACCATAAAAACGATAAAGATGTATTACGTACAGCAAAACGTCTAGGCTTTGCAGATAAAAAAGTTGCTGAGCTTTGGGAAACAACTCCAGAGGAAGTATATGCATATCGTAAAGAAAACGGCATTATCCCAGTGTATAAAATGGTCGATACATGTGCAGCGGAGTTTGAATCTGAAACACCGTACTTCTATGGCACGTATGAGGAAGAAAACGAATCAATTCAATCAGACAAGCCATCAGTTGTTGTACTTGGTTCCGGTCCAATCCGCATTGGTCAAGGGGTAGAATTCGACTACGCAACAGTACACTCAGTATGGGCAATTCAAGAAGCGGGCTACGAAGCGATTATTATTAACTCGAATCCAGAGACAGTATCCACTGACTTCTCGATTTCAGATAAGTTATACTTTGAGCCATTAACAATCGAAGACGTTATGCATATTATCGACCTTGAGCAACCAATTGGTGTAGTTGTACAATTCGGTGGTCAAACAGCTATTAATCTTGCTGATAAATTAGTTGCTAATGGCGTGAAGATCTTAGGTACAACACTTGAAGATATCGACCGTGCGGAAAACAGAGACAAATTCGAGCAAGCATTACGCGACTTGAACATTCCACAGCCACTAGGTCAAACAGCTGTATCAACGGAGGAAGCACTTGCTATTAGTGAACGTCTAGGCTTCCCTGTGCTAGTTCGTCCTTCATACGTACTAGGTGGACGTGCGATGGAAATTGTCTACAATCAAGAAGAATTAAAACACTACATGGAAAACGCAGTAGAAGCATCTCCTGATCATCCAGTATTAGTAGACCGCTACTTAACGGGTCAAGAAATTGAAGTAGATGCCATTTGTGACGGTGAAAATGTATTAATCCCAGGTATTATGGAGCATATCGAACGTGCAGGGGTTCACTCTGGTGACTCGATTTCTGTATACCCACCACAAAAATTAACACAAGCGCAAAAAGATACGTTAGTGGATTACACAACTCGCCTTGCAAAAGGTCTTGGCATCGTAGGCTTAATGAACATTCAATATGTTATTTCACAGGGCGAAGTATATGTCATCGAGGTTAACCCACGTTCATCTCGTACAGTACCGTTCTTAAGTAAAATTACAAACATTCCGATGGCGAATATTGCAACGAAAGCGATTCTTGGTAAATCAATCGTAGAACAAGGCTATCCAACAGGCTTAGCAGCTGAGCAAACAGGTGTCTTTGTTAAAGTACCAGTGTTCTCATTCGCTAAATTACGTCGTGTGGACATTACTTTAGGACCTGAAATGAAATCAACAGGTGAAGTAATGGGGAAAGATGCAACATTAGAAAAAGCACTTTACAAAGGCTTAGTTGCAGCAGGTATGGAAATTCGCACAGAAGGCACAGTATTGTTCACAGTGTCCGATAAAGATAAAGAGGAAGCAATTGCACTTGCAAAACGCTTCTCAACAGTAGGCTATCGTATTGTCGCTACTGAAGGTACAGCAAAAGCATTTGAAGCAGCAGGTGTACGCACAGATGTAGTTGGCAAAATCGGTGCAAAAGGTCAAACATTAATCGATTTAATTCAAAACGGTGAGGCACAGCTTGTTGTCAACACATTAACGAAAGGTAAGCAACCGGCACGTGATGGCTTCCGAATCCGTCGTGAGTCAGTTGAAAACGGCGTACCTTGCTTAACTTCATTAGACACAGCAGAAGCGATGGTCCGTGTTATTGAATCAATGACATTCACAGCAGAGCAAATGCCAAAAGCGGAGGTAGTACACTAATATGATTCGTCAAGAGAAAATGACGGTCGTCTCTCAAAAGCAAATTGCGACAAACATTTTCGAATTGACACTTCGTGGAGAACTGGTTCAGGATATGACACCTGGCCAGTTTGTCCATGTAAAGGTGTCAGATTCAATGGAGCCGCTTTTACGTCGACCAATTAGTATTGCAAACATAGATAAAGACAACAATGAATTTACGATGATTTATCGTGCGGAAGGTCGCGGCACAAAGGTTTTAGCGACTAATCGTGAGGGGCAACTCGTCAATGTCCTAGGTCCAATCGGTAATGGGTTCCCTGTAGAAGCAGTTAAAGAGGGAGGCACAGCCCTACTAGTTGGTGGGGGAATCGGTGTACCACCATTACATGAGCTTTCCAAGCAATTGAACGCACGTGGTGTTAAAACAATTCATGTGCTAGGCTTTCAATCGGAAGATGTATGTTTTTATGAGGAAGAATTCAGTGCCCTTGGAGAAACACATTATGTAACGGTTGACGGCTCTAAAGGGACAAAAGGCTTTGTCACAAATGTTTTAGAGTCCCGAGCACCTGAATTCGATGTCTTTTATTCTTGCGGTCCGCTACCAATGTTAAAAGCACTTGAAGGCTTTTATCCAGAAAAAGAAGGTTATTTATCATTTGAAGAGCGTATGGGCTGTGGGATCGGTGCTTGTTTCGCATGCGTATGTAAAACAACAGATCAAGTAGCAAAAGACTATGTCAAAGTATGCTCTGACGGTCCAGTTTTCCCGAAAGGTACGGTGGCATTATGAGTCGTTTAAACATTCAATTACCAGGTTTAGATTTAAAAAATCCAATAATGCCAGCTTCCGGCTGCTTCGGCTTTGGGCGTGAATATGCGCAGCTTTATGATTTATCAAAGCTTGGCGCTATTATGATTAAAGCTACGACTGTGGAAACACGTCCCGGCAATCCAACTCCACGTGTAGCAGAAACAGCAGCAGGGATGTTGAATGCCATTGGTTTACAAAATCCCGGCATTGAAAAAGTAATGAATGAAGAATTGAAGTTTCTAGAACAGTATGATGTGCCAATCATTGCGAATGTTGCCGGTACGGAGACAGAAGATTACGTGGAAGTTGCACAACGCATTTCAACTGCACCAAATGTTAAAGCATTAGAGCTTAACATTTCCTGTCCGAACGTTAAATGTGGTGGTATTCAATTTGGGACAGACCCTGCAACAGCACGCGAGCTAGTTAAAGCTGTAAAAGCTGTTTCTGAAGTGCCTGTATATGTAAAGCTATCACCAAACGTAACGAATATCGTAGAAATTGCACAAGCTGTTGAAGCGGGTGGTGCAGATGGCATTACAATGATTAATACACTAATCGGTATGCGTTTAGACGAGCGTACAGGTAAACCAGTGATTGCTAATGGTACAGGCGGCTTATCTGGTCCTGCAGTAAAACCAGTTGCGATTCGCATGGTTTATGAGGTGTATAAGGCTGTCAATATTCCGATTATTGGGATGGGTGGCGTGACAGAAGCGCAGGATGTTATCGACTTTATGTCGGCTGGTGCATCTGCAGTTGCTGTTGGGACAGCAAACTTTGTCGATCACTTCGTTTGTCCAACTATTATTGAAGAATTACCAGCAAAGCTCGATAAACTAGGAGTAGAGCATATTTCAGAAATTATCGGAAGGAGCCATCGTTCATGAATACAAAACCAATCCTTGCACTAGATTTTCCTGGAGAAGCAGAAGTATTTAATTTTTTAAAGCATTTCAATGAGCCTCTTTTCGTGAAAATTGGTATGGAATTATATATGCAGGAAGGGCCGGATATTGTACGAAAAGTAAAAGATCTAGGCCATGACATCTTCCTTGATTTAAAGCTACACGATATTCCGAATACAGTTGGCTCTGCTATGAAAGGCCTAGCGAAATTAGGGGTAGATTTAGTCAACGTTCATGCAGCAGGTGGACGTCCAATGATGGAGGCAGCACTTGAAGGGCTTGAAGCGGGTACTCCGGCAGGACGTGAACGTGCAGCATTAATTGCCGTAACGCAACTGACTTCTACAACAGAAGAGCAAATGCAGGCAGAGCAAAAAATTGCTTTATCTTTACAGGAATCTGTATTACATTACGCAAGCTTAACAAATCAAGCTGGTTTAAATGGTGTTGTCTGCTCTGTACATGAGGCAAAGGCAATTGCTGAAGTATGTGGTGAAGATTTCTTACGCGTGACACCTGGTATCCGATTAGCAGGTGGCGATGCACACGACCAAAAGCGCATTGCAACACCAGACGGCGCAAAACGTGACGGTTCTTCGCTAATCGTCGTTGGACGTGCCGTTACAGGCGCACAAGATCCAGTAGCAGCATATAAAATCGTAAGTGAATTATGGGAGGCATAACTATGACATTACAAAATGAAATCGCACACGCTATGTTAAAGGTAGGCGCAGTAGAATTAAATCCAACAGAACTATTCACATGGGCATCAGGCATTCAATCACCAATCTACTGTGATACACGTCTAACAATTTCTGACCCTGTCATTCGTAAGCAATTAGCAAACGGTTTAGCATCTCTTATTAAAGAAAACTTCGGCGCAACAGAAATCGTAGCAGGTACAGCAACAGCAGGTATCCCACATGCTGCTTGGGTAAGCGATATTTTAGATTTACCAATGGTTTACGTACGTTCTAAAGCAAAAGAGCATGGCCGTGGTAACCAAATCGAAGGAAAATATGCAGCGGGTCAAAAAGTCGTAGTAGTAGAAGACATCGTTTCTACAGGCGGCTCATCCATTACAGCTGTAGAAGCCTTGCGCGCAGCAGGCTGTGAAGTACTAGGCGTTGTTTGTGTCTACACATACAACCTTCCACGTGCTGAACAAGCATTCGATGAGGCAGGCATTCAATATGCATCTCTAACAAACTTCGATTATTTAATTGAAGCAGCTAACGAATCAGGCGCAATTAAAGAAGGAGACATCCCATTCCTAAAAGAGTGGCATGCTAAATTGAAGGCTGGAGAGCTTTAATCGAACTTCAATAATTGAAGGAAGAATAACTTTGTCAGAAGTGAAAATGCGACAAAAGCGTGAGTGAAACGCAGCGACAGTCGCACTGCTAAGTTAAAGACAGAAGGGCTTTCATAAAAGTTTCCTGTTATCTTTCGCTATTTAAAAAAGAAATTTTTGTTATTTAAATACAAAAAAACGACCATCAATATTTTGGAGATGAACTGCGCCCCAATTGTTAGACACATCTAACAATTGGAGGTGCAGTTTTTTATGGTTAAATATACTGCAGAAAATAAATTACAAGCAGTTGAGCGTTACTTAAATGGAAATGAAAGTGCTAATAAAATAGCTAAATCTTTGGGGACTAATAAACAAGCAATCTTTAAATGGATTAAGCAATATGAATACAATGGTGTTGAAGCTTTTCTTCAGCCATATACAAATTACACACTAACGTTTAAAAATGGATGTACTAAATTTTATGATTGAAAAACGGTACATCCTTAAACGAAACGGCAGCTATATTTAAAAATACCTGCCCTTCAACAATTAGTGTTTGGAGAAAGCAATATGAAACTCAAGGATTAGATGCCCTTCAATCAAAGAAAAAAGGGCGTCCATCCATGAAAAAAGATTTCAATAAACAATCGAAACAAGCACCAGTTAAAGACTCTACCGAAGCACTTGAAGCACGTATTAAAACAACTAGAGATGGAAAACGAGTATTTAAAAAAAGTTGAATGCCTTAGTTCAAAAACAAGGAAAAAAATCACCAAACAGGACAAAGCACAAGTAGTCTATGAGTTAAGGCATAAATATCCGGTGAAAGCACTTGTAAAAACTCGCTGGCATTCCACGAAGTACGTACTATGATTTAGTAAAACGTATGAATCGACCGGATCCAGATGCCGATTTAAAAGCAGAAATAAAGGAGATTTATGAAGAACATGAAGGGCGTTATGGCTATCGCCGTATTCGTGATGAACTAGCGAATCGTGGACAAAAAAAGTGAATCACAAAAAAAGTGCAACGCATCATGAAAGAGCTTGGTTTAAAAATGCTTAGTACGTATGAAAAAATATAAATCCTATAAAGGGAACGTTGGCAAAATTGCGCCAAATATTTTAGACCGCAATTTTAAAGCAGATGCCCCTAAAATGAAAAAGTGGGTAACAGACATTACGGAATTTAAATTATTCGGTGAAAAAAACTTTATTTATCGCCAGTTTTAGATTTATTTAACGGGGAAATTATTACGTATACAATTGGTTCTAGACCAACCTATTCACTTGTTTCAGATATGTTGGACAAAGCGTTTGAACGTTTACCTGAGCACCATCAGCTACTCATGCATTCCGATCAGGGCTGGCATTATCAAATGGAAAAATATCGTCGCGCCTTAGAATCAAGAGAGATTGTTCAAAGTATGTCTCGTAAAGGAAACTGTTACGACAACTCTGTCATGGAAAATTTCTTTGGAATTATGAAATCTGAATTCCTTTACATGAGGGAATTTGAAAGTATAGAGCATTTTAAAATAGAATTAGAAAAATATATCAATTACTATAATACGAAACGGATTAAGGCAAAATTAAAAACGAGTCCGGTGCAATACCGAACTCGTTTTACACAAGCTGCCTAATGAAATAACCGTGTCTAACTTTTTAGGGTCACTTCAAGATGGTCGTTTTTTGTTTTTTTTTACCAAATTATTATGAAATTAGCCAAATAAAAAATAACAAGAGGTCCGTAACAAATCCATATAAAAAGTTAGATTAAATTATTTTTCTACTGTAATATTTTTCACTTCAGGAAGCCAATGTGTTAATAGAAAAAATTATTTATTAATAGTGATTAGATAAAAAATATAAATATAGAAAAATATAGAAATTCATCAAAAAACCTTTAATAGTCAAGAACACCGAATGAATGGAAATTTAATGAGGAAAAGAAATAAGAAACAATTTAATTATTTACTATATTGTAATAACAAAAAAATGATACTTTAAGCCAATAAAGTGGAAATTGAACAAACATTCATTTAGGGAAAATGAAAATATATTAGATAAAATTGGAATAGTTGTATGGTTTATTTTGTATATAAGATTATAGGGAATGTAAAAATTCGCTTGATTAAATGTGTTATTTCTAGATAAAATGATAGTACGTTTAATTTTCAGAATATTATATCAGCTGGTGCATTGCGTTAATTTTCTTTGGAGGAAAAAAATAATATTCTATTTACAAATGTTAGAGATTTATAAATTGATGCTTTTTTGTTTTGAAATGATTTTAAAATAAGTTTACCGATATTGAAAATTTTTTCGGAATATTAAATTAATGAATCATATGATTAAAAGTAAAGATATTACTTAACTTGGACGTTTGATTCATTCCATAAGTTGTTTCAGTAAAAAAATAAAAGGTGTGATGTTAAATGAGCTTAATGTTAGAAGTGAAAAACCTAAAAACTGGTTTTGATATAGATGGAGAAATATATCATGCAGTGGATGATGTTTCATTTTCGGTTAAATCAGGCCAGATCGTTGGAGTAGTTGGTGAATCAGGATGTGGAAAAAGTGTAATGTCTCTTTCTATTATGCAACTACTTCCTAAAGGAATTGGTAAAATCACTGGTGGAGAAATAAAATTTCATGGGAAGAACATAGAAAATCATTCGAACGACGAGATGAATAAAATTAGGGGAAAAGATATTAGTATGATTTTCCAAGAACCTATGACATCCTTAAACCCTGTTTTTACTATAGGCTCGCAAATTGAAGAAATTATGCTTAATCATAATAAGATTTCTAAGGCTGAGGCTAAAAGTAAAGCGATTGAATTATTAAAACAGGTTGGGATTCCCAGAGCTGAAAAAATTATAGATGAATATCCTCATCAATTGTCAGGCGGTATGAGACAAAGAGTAATGATTGCTATCGCCATCGCTTGTCAACCTAGGCTTTTAATAGCGGATGAACCAACTACTGCACTTGATGTAACAGTACAAGCACAAATACTAGATTTACTGAAAAATATTCAAGAGAAAAATAACATGTCGATTGTACTGATAACGCACGATTTAGGCGTAGTTGCGGAAATGTGTGATGAAGTAATTATTATGTATGCAGGGAAGGTCGTAGAACGGACAAATGTTGATAACTTGTTTTACAATCCCAAACACCCATATACAAAGCTCTTGATGGCATCGATTCCAAGAATAGATACAGAAGTTAATGAGTTAACCACTATTAAAGGTATAGTACCTTCTTTAAAAAATATGCCTCAAGTAGGCTGCCGTTTTGTTGATAGATGCCCGTCGGCTATGCCTGAATGTAGCAATGTTACGCCGCAACTTGCCTTCGTAGATGACAATCATGAAGTCTCTTGTTTACTTTTTGAAGGCTGTAATTCTAGAAAGGGTGTGAGCTGACAATATGAAGCAAACAGCAATTAAACAAAATAAAGGAAATTTATTGGAGTTAATTGATTTAAAAACCTATTACCCGATTAAAGGTGGATTTTTCAAACATACAGTTGGCTATGTTAAAGCAGTTGATAATATTTCTTTTTCAATAAAAAATGGTGAAACATTAGGATTAGTTGGCGAATCTGGCTGTGGAAAGTCAACAACAGGTCGGACTATTTTAAGATTGTTAGACTCAACGGAAGGAAAAATCATTTTTAACGGCCAGGATATTACAAAATTACAAGGGAAATCATTAAGGGAAATAAGGAAAGATATCCAAATGGTGTTTCAAGATCCTTATGCATCGTTAAATCCTATGCAAATGGTAGGTAGTATCATAGCTGAACCGATCATGAATTTCCATAAAAAATCACTGAAATCTTTAAAAAATGAAGTGATGGAGCTTTTACAAAAAGTAGGTTTACCAGAAGATGCTTATTACAAGTATGGACATGAATTTTCAGGTGGTCAGCGTCAACGGATTGGTATTGCGAGAGCACTTGCACTTAGGCCAAAACTAATTATAGCAGATGAACCAGTTTCAGCCTTAGACGTATCTGTACAATCTCAGGTTCTTAATCTGCTAAAAGAGTTACAGGATGAGTTTGACTTAACATTTTTATTTATTGCTCATGATTTAAGTGTTGTAAAACATATGAGTGATCGAATCGGTGTTATGTATTTAGGAAATATTGTGGAGATTGCAGATAAGGAACATATTTATGAGGAACCACTGCATCCTTATACACAGGCATTAATCTCTGCAATTCCAGTACCTGATCCGAGGAAAAAGAGTAGCCGTATTGTATTAGAGGGGGATATTCCTAGTCCGGCTAATCCTCCTAAAGGATGCCCTTTCCATCCACGGTGTCCGAAAGCAATGGCAGAGTGTTCATTATCAAAACCAACCTTAAAGGAGGTGAAGCAGGGGCATAGAGTTGCATGCCATTTATATTAAAAGATAAAAAAAGAACGGTATGTTAATTATTTACAAAATAAAATTCACGGGGGGATAAAGAATGAAAAAATCAGCATTATGGGCTTTCATGCTTATGCTAGTTATGGCTTTGTTTTTAACAGCATGTAATAACGACAACTCGACAACTGACAAAGAAAAGGAAAAAGGCAAGGATGATTCCACAAAGACTAGTGAAACAGCGAAAAGTGGAGTTGTAACTTTCGGTACTGACCAAGCGCCTGAGGGTGTTTATGATCCAGCCTATTCAGGTAGTATTGTAGACAGTTATATTCAAGATTTTACAATGGAAGGTATCTATTCTGTAAATGATGAATTGGAATATATTCCCAATTTTGCAAAGTGGGAAATTAGTGAGGATAAATTAACTTATACGTTTACATTTGAGAAGGGTGTAAAATGGCATAATGGTGAAGAGTTAACAGTTGATGACTGGGTATTTGCATTAGAAACAGTAGCAGATCCAGATTACGATGGCCCTCGTTTCAATTATGTTGAAGGTGTTAAAGGGGCAAAGGCAAAAAAATTGGGGAAAGCTGAAACAATCGAAGGTATTGAGGTTGTTGATCCATACACAGTGAAAATTACTTTTGAGGAAGTAGAAGTTAATAACCTAGAAAAACTTTGGTCTTATCCAATGCCAAAGAAACATTATGAAGGTATTGCGGTTAAAGACTTAGGTGAATCTAAACAGGTTCGTGAAACTCCTGTTGGTTTAGGAGCATTTAAAGTGAAAAAAGTTGTAGAGGGCGAATATTCTGAATTAGAGCGTTTTGATGATTACTGGAAGGGCAAACCGCAGCTTGACGGTATAATTGTAAAAACAATTGACCCATCATTAACAGCTGGTGCGTTCCAAAACGGAGAAATTGACATCATGGATATTAAACCACAAGCTGTAAAAGAATTGTCAGCATTAGATAACGTACGCATTGAAGAAACGAATGGTGTAAGTTACTCATATATTGGTCTTCGTTTTGGTCATCGTGATAAAGCTACTCTTACAAATGTAGCTGATTTTGATAAGTTTAAATCAAAAGAATTGCGTCAAGCACTATTATACGCAATTAACCGTCCAGCAATGATCGATGCTTTCTTAGAAGGAAAAGCTGAAGTTGCAAATACTGTGATTCCTCGTACTTTTTGGACTGCAGCGGAGGAGTCAGAATTAAATCAATATGAATACAATCCAGAAAAGGCTAAAGAGCTTCTTAAGGCTGCAGGTTATGTAGATAAAGATGGCGATGGCTTTGTAGAAGATCCGAGTGGTCAGCCATTTAAAATTTCATTTGGCCACTATGCCGGTCCTGCTGCATTTGAGGGACGCTCTCAAGCAATTATTCAAGCTTGGAATGATGTCGGAGTGAAAACAGAACAAGCAACTGGTACTTTAATTGAGTTTAACTTATATAATGATATGAAAGATAATGATGATGCTGCATTAGAAGCATTCTTCGGCGCTTGGGTTACTGGCGCTGACCCTGATCCATCTGGTTTATGGGGGAATGATGCAGAATGGAACTATGGTCGCTACGTAGATGCTACGAACCAAAAATTGATAAAACAAGCCTTAAGTGAAGAAGCATTTGACAAAGATAAACGTAAGAAAACTTATGTGGAATGGCAAAAATACTTTAATGAAGAATTACCAGCCCTTCCATTGTGGGAAAATATAGATTTATATGCCATTAATAATCGACTACAGGGTGTTCATGTCAACGCTGTTGGTTTCCAAACAGATGTTCATAAATGGTCCATTAAGGAATAAAATGTGAGCTTTCAAATCCTGCTAACTAGGTCCTCTTTATTTAACTGGACCTAGTTAGTAAATTTCTAGATAAGGAGACGTCACATGCTTCAATACACACTTCGAAGATTACTTGGCATGATCCCATTGCTACTCCTTATTTCGTTAGTGGTGTTCTTTTTAGCAAAAATGATGCCAGGAGATCCGTTTGCTGGTGAAATTGATCCGTCTAATACGAATCCACAATACATCGAAGAAATGAGAGAAAAATTAGGCTATAATGATCCAATTATCATGCAATATGGTAGATGGATTGCTAATTTTGCACAAGGGATTTTCGGAAAATCTACTGTTTATAAAAAACCAGCTGCAGAGATTATTGCTCAGCGAATACCTAATACAATATTTTTAGCATTAACATCATTAGTTTTCACGTACATTTTTGCATTTATTATGGGGATGTATGCTGGAAGAAAACCTTATACTCTCGGGGATAATTTAATTGCGACTTATAATTATTTAGCTTTAGCAATTCCATCGTTTGTAGCGGGAATTGTTGCTATTTACTTTTTCTCCTTTAAACTAGGATGGTTCCCTTTCAATGGCTCCGTAGGTGTAGGCATAGAAGCGGGAAGTTTAGAATATTACTTGAGTAGGTTCCATCATGTTTTATTACCGGCACTTATATTAGGATTAATGGGGACGGCATCCTATACTCAATTTTTACGAAATGACATTATTGAAAATAGTAGGAAGGATTTCGTAAGAACTGCGAGAGCAAAAGGAACAAAGGAATCAAAAATCTATAACAAACATATTTTAAGGAATTCAATTATTCCAATTATTACGTTTCTTGGTTTTGATATCGCAACATTAATCAGCGGTGCGGTCATAACAGAAACTATCTTTACTTATCCAGGAATAGGCGCACTCTTCTTAGAATCCGTTGGAAGAAGAGATTATGCAGTCATGATGTCGATAACTATGTTACTTTCGTTTTTAACACTTTTTGGGAATTTAGTGGCGGATATATTATATGGTGTAGTAGATCCGCGTATTAGACTGGATTAAGGAGGGGAAATTATGACATTGGTAACTGATCGAAAAGTATTAACTCCAAAAACACCAAAGAAAAAGCCCTCGCCGTGGGTGATAGCGAGACGAAAGTTCGTTAAAAATAAATTAGCTATGATTAGTCTTATTTTTTTACTACTAGTTATCATCCTATCGTTTTTAGCTCCGTATATTACAACAAAAGATATTGTACGTGTCGACTTTATGAAAATAAGTCTTCCTCCATCAAGTGAGCATTGGTTAGGAACAGATACGAATGGACGTGATGTTTTTACTAGAATGCTCTACGCAGGAAGATCATCTTTAACGGTTGGGTTAGGCTGTATGCTTTTTATTGTAATAATCGGAACAGCAATTGGCGCGATTTCAGGGTATTTTGGGGGAAAAATAGAACAAATGTTAATGCGATTTACTGATTTCGTATTAATGTTTCCATTTTTAGTATTCGTTATTGTTATAAATACTATCCTTTCAGGAAAAATATCTGGTTTATGGACATTAGTAATTGTCATTTCACTTTTAAGCTGGGGAACCGTTGCAAGGATAGTGCGAAGTAGGGTGCTAGCTGAAAAGGAAAATGAGTATATATTAGCAGCACAATCAATTGGCTGTAAACCTTCAAAAATAATCATTAAGCATTTATTGCCCAACGTTGCCTCGACGATTATTGTACAAGCAACATTATTAATGGCTGTAACAATCGTTGCAGAATCCAGTTTAAGCTTTTTAGGATTTGGTGTACCGGCTGATACACCTAGCTGGGGTAATATGCTATTTGAGGCTAGAAACTCAGATGTACTAAAGGATAAGCTTTGGATGTGGGTACCACCTGCAACAGCCATAACGTTAGTTATTTTGTCAATCAACTTTATCGGAGAAGGCTTAAAGGATGCTTTAAATCCAAAATCAAGAAGGTAATAAGTTTGGTTTAGATTGAATAAATTTAAAGCATCAAACATAAAAAAATAAGGACACCCTTAAGTAGGTGTCCTTATTTTTTGTTAAGGTCTGTCTTTACAAGGCTTTATACAATTTGAACTAGCAGCAGAAACATCCACAACGCTAGGACCCACTAAAAATGCAGTAAGGCAAATAGCACTGATAATAAGTTTAATACTCTTTTTCATTACTCATTCACCTCCTTAATATATTACATATATTATAGTATATTAAGGGGATTATGGAAGATATTTCATACCAAAAATTCCTACAATATTTGACAAATTCAAGTGTGTGGAAAAATAATGCATCATATGTAAGTTGCGGCTTTGAAGTAATGAAAAAAACTCCCATCACAGCGTTTATACTGAGACGGAAGTTATTGTTTTATCGATCAGCAACCCAAGTTTTCACAAGATCTGCAGTACCATAAACGTAATGCTGATCGCCAACTTCATGGTATGTTGCGCTATCGTCAACCTCTGTATGCTTGTACGGAATACGTTGACGGCGTTTTTCTGACATTGGGTCAGGAAGTGGAATTGCCGATAATAATGATTTTGTATACGGATGAACAGGGTGATTGTAAATATCATCTGCTTTACCGATTTCCATAATTTTACCACGGTACATAACAGCGATACGGTCACTGATATACTTAACCATTGATAAGTCATGGGCAATGAAAAGATATGTTAAGCCACGTTCTTTTTGCAGTTCTTTTAATAAGTTAACAACTTGCGCTTGAATCGATACGTCAAGTGCAGAAATAGGTTCATCGGCGATGATAAACTTAGGATCTAAGCTTAGCGCACGTGCAATTCCAATACGTTGACGTTGACCGCCAGAGAATTCGTGTGCATAGCGGTTTGCGTGCTCTTTGTTTAAACCAACAGCCTCTAGCAGTTGATTAATTTTTTCACGACGCACTTTTTTATCCTTGTGAAGCCCGTGAATTTCAAAGGCTTCACCAATGATTTCCCCAGCTGTCATACGAGGGTTTAATGAAGCATAGGGATCTTGGAAAATCATTTGCATTTCACGATTAAATTTCTTTAAATCATTTTTAGATTTTTTCCCTTGGACGCTCTCACCATCGAAAATAATTTCACCATCTGTAATGTCATACAAGCGAATAATGGAACGACCTGTTGTTGATTTACCACAGCCCGATTCACCTACAAGACCAAGTGTTTCACCTTCATATACATCGAAGCTAATGCCGTCAACAGCTTTAATAGGGTTACTTGGTGAACCGAAATGCTGTTTTAAATTTTTGATTTCAAGAATTTTTTTTGCACCCGAATTAGTCATTTTCTTGTGCCTCCTTTGCTAAATACCCTTCAATACGTTTAGCAACCGCATCTGGAAGCGGAATTTTTGGCGCGTCAGGATGCAACAACCAAGTTTTTGCAAAATGTGTTTCACTTACTTGGAACATCGGAGGCTCTTGCTCATAGTCAATAGCCATTGCGAATTCATTACGAGCAGCAAACGCATCACCTTTTGGTGGATTAGTCAGATCTGGTGGTGAACCAGGAATCGTACGTAATAGCTCATCAGTATCGTTATCTAGGTCTGGCATTGAACCAAGTAGACCCCATGTATATGGGTGCTTAGGATTATAGAAAATATCATTAACAGTACCATATTCGACGATTTGTCCTGCATACATAACTGCAACTCGATCGGCAACGTTTGCAACGACACCTAAATCGTGAGTAATGAAAATGATAGATGTTTTCGAATTTTTTTGGATTTCTTTCATTAGTTCTAAAATTTGCGCTTGAATGGTAACGTCTAATGCAGTTGTTGGTTCATCGGCAATTAGAAGCTTTGGATCAGCTGCAAGTGCGATGGCAATAACAACACGTTGACGCATACCGCCTGAAAACTCATGCGGGTATTGGTTATAACGTTTTTCAGGGAAGGGGATACCTACCTGTGTTAAAAGTTCGATTGCACGTTTTTTAGCATCAGCTTTTGAAACTTTTTTATGTTGTAAAATAACTTCTGTTATTTGACGTCCGACCTTCATCGTCGGGTTTAAGCTTGTCATCGGATCTTGGAAAATCATTGCAATTTCATTTCCGCGTATTTTTGACATTTCTTTATCGCTTAAAGGCACTAAATCACGGCCATTAAATAAAATTTGTCCTGACTCATAAATACCAGGTGGCTGTGGAATTAGTTTCATTAATGCGTTACTCGTAACACTCTTACCAGAACCTGATTCACCAACGATTGCTAGTGTTTCACCTTCTTTTAAGTCAAAGTTTACACCACGAACAGCACGAACAAGCCCTGCATACGTTTTAAAGTTTATTTTTAAATCTTTTACTTCTAGAATTGTTTTACTCATTTTCGGCCACCTCCTTATTTACGTAGTTTTGGATCTAATGCATCACGTAAGCCGTCACCAACTGCGTTAAACGCAAAAATTGTTAGTGAGATAAATACTGCTGGGAAAATTAATCTCCACGGCGCATTGGCAATCGCTTTATTCCCATCAGATGCCATTGTACCCCAAGAAGCTGTTGGAGCAGGAACCCCAAGACCAAGGTAACTTAGGAATGACTCTGTGAAAATAGCAGATGGAATTGTTAATGTCATTGTTACTAAAATGGCACCTAGTGCATTAGGAATTAAGTGTTTTAATATTAAATGTCCAGTGCTAGCACCTAAAGTTCGAGCGGCAAGTACATATTCTTGGTTTTTAATCGATAAGACCTCACCACGTACAATACGAGCCATGTTAATCCAACCAGTAATTGAAAGTGCGATAATCATGGGAATTAAACCAGGCTGCATAACAACTAATAACACGATTACTACTAATAGGTAAGGTACAGCAGTTAAAACATCGGCAATACGCATCATAATATTATCAACACGTCCGCCTGCTAAACCTGAAATACTTCCCCAAAGAACACCGATAATTAAGTCAATAATCGCTGCGGCGATTCCAATAAATAGGGAGATACGTGCACCTTCCCAAATACGAACAAAAATATCTCGACCTAAATCATCAGTACCGAACCAAAACTCTTTTGAAGGTGGAGAGTTAAAAACACCAAGTTGATCACTTGCTTTGTATTGAGAGAAAATGGGCACAAAAGTAGCCATTAATATAACGATAATCAAGACTATTACTCCAAGGATGGCCATTTTATTATGAGAGAAACGGATAAATACTTCCTTCCAAAAGGAGACTGATTTATCAGCTAATTTCTCAGTAGCTTCATGATTTCCGCCAACAATTTTAAACTTATCTTTTTCAATATGTTGCTGTGTCATTATTTTTTCGCTCCTTTCAGTTTAATACGCGGATCAATCACACTATATAAAATATCAACGATTAACACCGCAAATAAAAGGATGATGGAATAGAACACAGTCGTACCCATGATTACTGTATAGTCACGGTTTGTAATACTTTGTACAAAGTGTTTTCCAAGTCCAGGAATAGCGAAAATTTGCTCAACAATGAAACTACCTGTTACAACAGCCGCTGTTAATGGACCAAGGTAAGTGACAACTGGAAGTAGAGCGTTACGTAAAGTGTGACGGAAAACGATTGTCCATTTTCCAATCCCTTTTGCACGAGCCATTTTTACATAGTCACTATTGTTTTGTTCAAGCATACTTGAACGTGTTAATTTTGCGATAAAGCCCATGTGTGTTAAAGCGATTGCAAGGGCTGGTAGTATACTATAAGAAAAGCCTTTCCATCCACTAATTGGGAACCAATCTAGCTTATAGGCTAAGAAATACTGCATTAAACCCGCTAAGATAAATGAAGGTACTGAAATAAATAGCACCGCAAAGGACGTTGCCAAATAATCCGGGAACTTATTATGATATAGCGCGGAAACTACGCCTATTAAAATACCGAATCCAATTGCTAGTAGCATAGCTTCAATCCCTAATGTTAACGAAACAGGGAAACTTTCAGAAATCATATCATTTGTAGAACGCGCTTTATATTTCATTGACTCACCGAAATTGAAAGTGGCCGTATCGATTAAATAATCTTTATATTGTATATACCAAGGGTTATTTAATCCATACGTTTCGTTTAACTTCTCCTCAATTTGAGGGGGGAAATTACGTTCACTCGCAAAAGGACTACCTGGAGCGAGACGCATTAAGAAAAACGTAACCGTTACGATGACGAAAAGCGCGAGAAGTATATACATCAGCCTTTTCAAAATATATTTAATCACATAAAACTCCTCCTTCTATTTGTCAATTTTCAGACAAATATATGCCTTCGTATTTTAAAAAGAGCTGACTCGTGCCGAAGTGGCTACGAGGCAGCTCTTCGCTGTAGAGCTTACATAAGCGATATAAAATAGATTATTTTTTAGCTTCCACTACAACGTTTTTAAGTTGGATATTACCAAGAATATCTGCTTGCATGTTTTTCACGTTGTCTTGTACTACAGAAAGGTTCGTGTAGTAGTAGATTGGTGCAACTGGTAATTCAGAAACAGCAATTTTTTCTGCTTGTTTTAAAAGTTCAAGACGTTTAGCTGGATCTGTTTCCTTATTAGATTGAACTAATAATTTTTTGTACTCAGCATTTTCCCAACCAGTGTCATTGTTACCGTTTGCAGCAGTATCATACATTTCTAAGAATGTGTAAGCATCGTTGTAGTCACCAACCCAGCCCATACGTCCAGCTTGGTAGTCTAATTGGTTAAGTTTTTCTAAATAAACTTGCCATTCAGAATTATCTAGACCTACAGTAATACCAAGGTTTTTAGTCCAGCCTTCTTGAATGTATTGAGCGATAGCAGCGTGTGCTTCACTTGTGTTGAAAGAAACGTTAATTTTAATGTCTTTTGGATCTTTAATACCAAGTTCCTTCATACCTGCTTCAAGTGCTGCTTTAGCACCTTCCATATCGTTGTCTTTGTAGTAACCGCGGTCTTCTTCAAAGCCGTGAACTGCGATAGGAACCATGCCTAATGCAGGTTTTTGTTCACCTTTAGTAATGTTGTCGATTAATCCTTGACGGTTGATTGCTAATGTTAATGCTTTACGGATGTTAGCGTTTCCAGTGAATTTATCTTTATTATTTAATTTGTACCAATAAACAGACGCTTGGTCAGCGATACGTAAAGAACCATCAGCTTTAAACTCATCAATTGAGTCAAGAGCTACAGTTTGGAATGGAGCACCAAGGTAGTCAATTTCTTTACCTTTAAACATTGTAGAAGCTGTTGCTTCAGATTCTACCATACCAATGTTAACAGTTTCTAAAGATACTTTATCAACATCCCAGTATTCTGGGTTTTTCTTTAATACGATTGAATCATTGTGTTTCCACTCAGATAAAGTGAATGGACCGTTTGTTACAAAGTTTTCACCAGCATCTGCGTACCAGTCTTCTTTGCCTTCAACTACTTTTTGATTTAACGGAGCATATGTTTTAAATGCAGTTAATTCTAAGAAATAAGGAGTTGGATTATTTAAAGTTACTACTAAAGTTTTCTCGTCTTCCGCTTTAACGCCCACTTCATCAGCAGAACCTTTACCTAAATTGTACTCTTCAGCACCTTTAATAGGGTAAAGGATTGAAGCATACTCAGAAAGGTTATCTGGGTTTAATGCCCATTTCCAAGCATATACGAAGTCACCAGCAACTACTGGATCTCCGTTTGACCATTTTGCATCATCACGTAGTTTGAAAGTATACGTTAATTGGTCATCGCTAATTTCCCATTTTTCAGCCGCAGCTTCAATTGGTTTTGCATCAGCATCTAGTGTTGTTAAACCTTCAAAAGTGTTTGTAAGAATAACACCAGAAGTTGTATCTGTTGCTAATGCTGGATGAAGTGATGGTGGCTCTGAAGTTACTACAACATTTAATTCGCTTTTCGAAGAAGCCGTTCCAGATGAACCAGAATCTTTGCCATCATCTTTTGATTTTTCAGACGAATCTCCGCCGAAGCCGCATGCAGCAAGTACTAGTGAAAATACTGCAAGGACTGTTAGTAATAAAAACTTTTTGTTCTTATTCATGTGAATCCCCCTTATACAATTTTTAAGCCTTTTATGAAGCTCCTATTTAATATACCAAAAAATCATTGTGTACAAAATAAAAAAGATTCAAATTTATATAGTATTATCTGAAATCTAAGAGAATAATAATTTTTTTCGATTCATCACATTAAAGAATGAAAGCGTTTTAATAATAAAAAAATGATATTTATCTGTTTTGAATATCAAAAATAAAACAAAAATAAAAAAATGATTTATTATATAGAAAAATTCATATTCTTTTTGATAATATCATCGTTATTTGAAAAAAATGATTCAAAAGTAATAGGTTTGATGCTTTGTGAGACTTGTATAGTTTTGTAGAAAATTCTTGTAAAACTAAGTGATTTAGATTCCTGTTTAGGTATTTTTTTGTAATTTCTAATCACGAAGCATGAATATTTTTATCTATTAATGATATATAAGAAACTTATTTTGTATTTATCTAAGATTATCCAATAGAAGAGCAAAAAAGAAGAAGTAGAGTAAATATATGCAAAAATGTACCTTTATTAAGAAATAATTGCATTGTGTTTTCGTAGAATATATTTTTTTGAAATAATGTACACATTGCTTGAATATACAATAATGTATGAAAAGCCAATGTATTATATCAATCATATGTATGCAGATTATAACATATTACAAGTGGGAAAACATACCTCGCCTAACAACTTTTGTGCTGTTGTTTTATGGAGAAGTTCAATTGTCTTACTTAGAAAGAAAGATTCTGCATATAGTTACTAAAACAATTGCATTATGGCTAAAGTGGATAGGACTTGAGAATGATAGGGAGTGCATTTACCTTTTAAAAATTTTAACATCCATTAATAAAGCAGAGCATTTCAATGAAAGAAATACTCTGCTTGAATGTTTAAAGCTTAAATTGATTAATTTGGGTTTGTAAGTCCATTGATTTTTCACTTAAATCTGTAGCAACTTGATTTACTTGTTGCATTGTCGCAGCTTGTTCCTTACTCGCTTCGGCAACGATTTGTGTATTGGCTGCACTAGAAGAAGCACCATGGGCAATTTCTGCGACAGAGGCAGCTACCTGTTCAGCGCTTGCAGAGATTTCTTCCGAAGTAGCCGAAATATCTTCTATCTGGTCTGTCATCGTATTGATCGCTTTTACGATTGCTTCGAAAGAGTTGCCAGCATCCCCGATAATTTTTACACCATCTGTGACAGATTGTAGCCCATCTTCGACAGCTTTTTCTACATTTAGTGTATCTTCTTGAATTTCTTGTGTTAAGACAACGATTTGATTGGCTGATTGCTTTGATTCTTCTGCTAGCTTGCGTACTTCGTCGGCTACGACTGCAAAGCCTTTGCCGTGTTCACCTGCACGTGCAGCCTCGATTGCAGCGTTTAGGGCTAATAAATTCGTTTGATCTGTGATTGCTGTAATTACTGTAGTGATATGGCCTATTTCTTCTGATTGCTTACTCAATTTTTGAACGAGATCGTTAATCATTTGCGTAGAGTCATAAATGACGTTCATTTGTTGTTGGGCTTCATCGACTGTACTATTACCGTCATTCGCCAATTCACTTGTTGTCACTGCGCTTTGATGAAGTTGTTGAGTTGCCTCTGCTATACGTTGTACACCTACTGCTGTTTCATCCATTGCATATGCACTCTCATTGGCAGCAATTGTAGCAGTAGATGCTGCATTCGCTGTCTCATTAATACGTACAGTCACCTCTTCAGCAGAAGCAGAAATCTCTTCGGTAGAGGCGGATAGCTCTTCAGCAGAAGCTGATAAATGTTCAGCATTGCCTTGAATATGTGTTAATAAACTTCGTAAGCTATCTTTCATTGCGTTAAAGGCTGTAGAAAGCTGACCAATTTCATCTTTAGATTGGTGAGAGATATCTTGATGATATAATTCACCATTGGCAATATTATTGGCAGCAATTACTACAGATTTTAAAGGACGCGAAATAGTTCGTTGTACATAAAACATCAGGGATATCCCAAGAATAACGCCAATGACGATAGCTATGATTGAAATTATTTGCGAATTTGATACAGCTTGTCTAGACTCTTTTGTAACAATATCAAGTTGATTTTTTTGATAACTTATAATATTTTCTGATACTGATAATAACTCCTTGTTTGCTTGTTGCACCTCGCCATTAACTTTTTGTAGTGTCTCTTCTAATTTCCCAGCTTTTTGGAGCACAAGTGCTTCATCTGCCGCTTTGTTAAAAGCATCATTATATGTATTTAAATCCTGCGAGTAAGCATCCATTTCAGATGAATCAGATTTTTCCTTCATCTCTGCTACGTGGTCATCTAACATTTTTGAATATTTTGCAAAGTTCTCTTTATTAGCAGCTGTGTCCTCGATGATTATGGCACGAATGAAAAGCCCTTGCATCGCTAATTCAATTTGAAGATTATCAGCTAACTCTACTAAGGCAACACGATCCTCTAGCGCGTTTTCTACCTTATTTTCAATATTTGAAAACTGAATAAACAAAATCGACAATGAAATAATTAGGGTGAGGATGATGGAGAGAAAACCAAAGCTTAATTTTTTGCCTACAGACATAATGATACATCCTTTCTGAAATGCTTTACATTTTTACTTAAATTTAGCCATTCATAAAGGAGGAAGTCAATATCGCTCGGAATAAACAGTTCGGAATATTCACGAGTTTTTTTAGCGTTATTATAATAAGGAACAATAGCTATAAAAATCAATCAAGTTAAAGATAAATTTAATGGTTGCATAGTACAGATTACGTGGTCATCGTCATAAAAAAAAGAATACGATACATTTCATATCGTATTCCACAGCTTTTCGACTAAAAATAAACATTAAATAATGTGTATCTTTAAATAAAGGTTGATTTTCACTCCGAGTTGGCGCTTTCTGCGCAAGCTCATCTTGCAGGAGTCGCCACTCTCCGTGAAAAATCAACAACTCCTCATCATTAGTATGAGTAGACAAACTGAATCAAAGTAGTATTATGTTTAAAATACTAAAAGATTCAGCCTATGGGATATGTTTGAATATTTTTCATCAAGGTAACCCTCATCGTTAAACAACTTTATGCAATTCAAGAGTTTGTCTACAGTCTGAGAGGCTGGGACATAAGTATATTTTTATAGCACAATTAAAAAATTTTCACATCAGAAAAGCGCAAGAAATCAACGTTTCTAAAATTGATTTCTCACGCTTTTTAAAGTTTTGACCAGTTATGTCTCAGCCTCAATCTTTAAGACTGTTTTTTTAACTGTAAAATGACAGTTTCATCTGGATCGATGTATAAAGTCTTTTGTTCAAAGTAAATAACAAAACCAGGTTTAGCGCCATTTGGCTTTTTTACCTGACGTATTTCTGTGTAATCTACTGGGACAGAGGAAGAGTCTCTTGCTTTTGAAAAATAGGCGGCAAGTGTAGCGGCTTCTCGTAATGTAGTATCATCTGGTTCACTCGTATGGATGACAACATGTGAGCCTGGAATATCCTTCGTATGCAGCCAAATATCAGTGCGCTTAGCTATTTTAAATGTAAGCATGTCATTTTGCTTGTTATTCTTCCCAACAGAGATAGCTACACCTGTAGAAGAGACATAACGTTCAGGCTCAGGCTTCACTTGTTTCTTCTTTTTTCTCGCATGACGTAATTTCAAATAACCTTGTTCTGCTAATTCTTCGCGAATTTCTTCGATATCTCCCGGAGCAGCTTGTTGTACCTGCTGAGCGAGCATTTCAAAATATGTTATTTCTTCCTTCGTTTTTTCTAGCTGTTCTTGAACCATTATAAGGGCATTTTTTGCCTTTGTGTATTTTGTGTAATAGCTTTGAGCGTTTTCGATAGGTGTTTTACGATCACTTACTGGAATGGTGATTTTTTCTTCAGTCTCACTATAGTAGTTAGTGACAGTTACTTCTCTTACACCTTTTTCAAACGCGTAAATATTCGCCATCAGTAGTTCCCCATATAATTGGAACTGATCAAGCTTAGATGCACGTTCGTAATCTTTATTCAATTTTTTAGTTTTTAATGTAAGCTTATCAATTTCATTTTGTAGCCATCGCTCTAAATCCCCTGCCTGCTGTTTAACACGATCACGCTCAGCTCGTGCAAAGAATACGCGGTCAAGTAGCTCGTGTACATTTGGATAAATCGTTACATCTCCTTGTAAATGTGTTAAAGCGATTGGTGAGAAGTAAGTTTTATTATTTGCGAATACATACATCGGCTCTGCTCCACCATTATTAAAAGAAGCTATAAAGTTCTTAAAGCTACCTACACGATCAGTTGTGTCTGTTAATCGGAATAATAATTCCTCTGCATGGACAGGTGAGAAGCCAGTAAATTGCGAAACAACTTCCTTAGCCGTTTTTAGTTCAGAGAAAAACATCGTAAGCTGTTCGTCGGTCACTGCTAGAGGGTGCCATTTATTTTGGGCGGGTGGTGCAATATAGGGCTGACCAGGTAACACTGTCCGAAAACTATTCACGGAAGGTGGCAAATGCTTTAAGCTGTCGACTATTTTTCCCTGCTCCTTATCTATTAACAGCAGGTTACTGTGACGGCCCATAATTTCAGCATGTAATTCCCTTACAATAGGGTCGCCAATTTCATTTTTACTTTGGATTTCTACTATTATAATACGATCAAAATCGTGTTGTTTAATAGAAGAAATAAAACCACCCTCTATATGCTTCCGTAACAGCATACAAAACATAGGAGGTTCTGCTGGATTATCAATAGATTGCTCAGTAAGATGAACGCGTGCGTATGAAGGGTGAATTGAAAAAAGCAATTTATGATTGCTTCCGTTCGCACGGATATGTAAAACTACCTCCTGAGCGTTTGGTTGATGTATTTTAGTAATCCGACCTGTTACTAATTGTTGTAGGTCGGCTGTCATTGAATAAGTAAATAAGCCATCAAATGCCATATGAATTCCTCTTTCCAACGATATAAGCATCCTTGGTACTTTCGTATTTATTATATTTTAATGGTGCATTCTCATAACACTCTACTCGAGCACAAATGCACTTTTCTTATGACTCATCACCATAACGTGGGTTGATTTCCGTTCCGGGGGCCATGATAAAAACTGAAATTGTTCCGATAACACGAGATAATATTCCGATAAAAGCTAATATTGTTCCGATAAATCTTCAAAGTACGCATTTGAAAATAATGAGCCGCTAATTCCATCCACTCTAATCAACTTCTAGACATAGCGTACATTTTAACAAATGTCATCTCTTTCTTTTGGTGATGAGCATTTTCTTATGTTTATCATAGCATTTTTTAGGTGAATATTAAAATATAGCTTTAATTGTGGTAGAATTAGCTTTTTCTTGATCTAATTTTTTATGGTGAGACGTCATAAATGGCAGAGCTTATGTTATAATAATTCCAGTATGCAAAGAAAGGTGTGACGAACCTTGGTGCGTAGTATGACTGGTTTTGGCAGAGGTGTCACAACAACAAGAGACTTTCAATTAACCGTAGAAATGCGCTCGGTCAACCATCGATTTTTAGAAATTCATGCAAAATTTCCGAAAGAATGGCTTGAAGCAGAAATTTTTGCAAAGAAATTAATTTCACAAGCTTTGTCACGTGGCAAAATTGATGTGATGGTATATGTTAAGGATTTAGAGAACGTCGAGCAATCTATTGAAATTAATTGGTCATTAATTGAAGCGTATCGTAAGGCAAAAGAGCAATTAGCAAGTAAAGTACCACTTGAAGAAAAATGGACGATGCAAGAGCTACTGTCTCTTGAACAAGCACTTGTACAGGAAAAGCCACAGCTTACACCTGAGGATTTACTTTGTGCTGTTGAAAAGGCTATTACGCAAGCACTTGAGCAGCTGATTCAAATGCGCGAGCGTGAAGGGCAAGAATTGCAAGACGTTGTTGTACAATATAAAGAACAGTTAATGGAACAAGTGAAACAGATTCGTTCATTCTCCTCTCTAGCTGTTGAAAAATATCGTACACGATTATTGGAACGAATTACTGAAGTGGCGAATGGATCGCTGTTAGAAGATCGCCTACTTGCAGAAGTAGCGATATTTGCAGAACGTGTAGACATTACCGAAGAATTGGACCGATTAGATAGTCATTTTAATCAACTGGAAGAAACGTTACAAGAAACGATTTCAGTTGGCCGTAAATTAGACTTTTTAATGCAGGAAATACACCGCGAGATCAATACGATTGGTTCAAAAAATCAATCAACAGAGGCGGCCATTGCGGTAGTTCAGGCGAAAACAATTTTAGAAAAGATGCGTGAGCAAGTTCAAAATATCGAATAGCTTGCATGTATCTGTTATAAATTAAGGGAGATATAGAGAATAAATGATAAAAGAACGCGGATTATTAATTGTTCTGTCTGGCCCATCTGGTGTAGGTAAAGGGACAGTGCGAAAAGAATTATTTTCTCAGCCGAATACGAATTATGAGTATTCCATCTCGATGACAACACGAAATCCTCGCGAAGGTGAAGTAGATGGTGTAGACTATTTTTTCAAGACACGTGAAGAATTTGAAGCATTAATTGAACAGGGTGGCTTATTGGAGCATGCTGAATTTGTAGGTAATTATTACGGAACACCGTTAGCCTATGTAAATGAAACACTTGATGCAGGACGTGATGTGTTTTTAGAAATCGAAGTGCAGGGTGCAGCTCAAATCCGTAAAAAGGCACCAGATGCATTATTTATTTTCTTAGCCCCACCAAGTTTAACGGAATTAAAGGACCGTTTAGTTGGTCGAGGGACAGAAACAGCAGAGGTTATTGCAAAGCGTATTGCAACTGCAAGTGAAGAGCTTGAAATGATGAGCTTATACGATTATGTAGTTGAAAATGATGAAGTGACAAATGCCTGTGATCGTATAAATGCGATTATTAAAGCTGAGCATTGTCGTAGAGAACGTGTTGAAAAAAGATATTTGTCAATGTTGAGAGGAGAATAAACCTATGTTATACCCATCAGTAGATACATTAAAAAAAGAAATCGATTCAAAATATTCATTAGTAAGTCTAGCATCTAAACGTGCTCGTCAAATGCAAGAGGAACAAGGCACAGAACGCTTACACAAGTATGTTTCCTATAAATCCGTAGGGAAAGCACTTGAAGAAGTAGCAGCAGGTGTACTTACAAAGGTATCACAGGATGAGTCAACTGTATACGAAGACGAAATCTAACATTGATGTAAAAAAGCTTTTGCTAAATTAATGTTAAAGTCTTACAGTGGATTTTTGATTATACAAATGCCGAGAGCTCCCGAGGAATGTTCCTTTGGGAGCTTATCATTTGAAAGGACGATTGTACATGAATAAAAACATTTTACTTTGTGTTTCAGGTGGTATAGCGGTTTATAAGGCTGTCGCTCTAGTTAGCAAGCTATCTCAGGCAGGGGCAAATGTAAAAGTCATCATGACAGCATCAGCAAGACAATTTGTGAATCCGTTGAGCTTTCAAGTTATGTCCAAAAATGATGTTTTTTTCGACACATTTGATGAAAAGGATTCAAGTGTTATTGCTCATATTGATTTGGCGGATTGGGCAGATTTAATTTTAGTTGCACCAGCTACTGCAAATGTTATTGGTAAACTGGCGAATGGAATTGCAGATGATATGGTAACGACGACCTTGCTTGCAACAACTGCACCTGTTTGGCTTGCACCAGCTATGAACGTGCATATGTATGATCATCCAGCGGTAAAACGAAATTTGGCACAGCTAGCATCTGATGGCTATCAATTTATAGAGCCTTCAGAAGGATTTTTGGCATGTGGCTATGTTGGTAAGGGACGTTTAGAGGAGCCAGAAAAAATAACTGCGATTGTGCAAGGATTTTTTTCAGAGAAGGTCAAGCCGCTAGCTGGTAAAACGGTAGTGGTCACAGCTGGAGCATTTTATGTGCCATTGGACGAGCACCATGTTATTAGTACAAAGGCGAACGGTAGAATTGGTCAGGCGATAGCAGAAGAGGCGAAAATACTTGGGGCAAATGTAATTTTAATAGATGAGAAAGAAGCAAGCGTGCATAAGCTTTTTGAACAACTTGAGGGTTATCAAAAACAATATCCATCTACATTTTTTATCCATGCAGCAAATACGCCTACAATTGAAGGCGCACCGATACTGTCCATAGAAGGAATGACCGCAGTAACCTTTGGACAGAAGGTTATTGGTGAACCTATGTTAACAATCGTATCTGACACGTGGATCGATTTTAGTGACACGGCAGAAATAAATGGCCAATTTTGGGATGCGACAGATGCCACACAGTTTGCTAAAGCATTTTGGACATATATATTACAGGGTGATGCGCAATGAGTTTATTGATTGCAGAGGTTATAGTGGATGTTTCAACATACCATGTAGATCGTCCATTTGACTATGAAGTGCCAACACAATGGGCAAACATTATAGAAATGGGCTGTCGTGTCAAAGTACCGTTTGGACCAAGAAATGTTCTAGGCTTTGTGATCGGATTAAAAAATGAAACAGATGTACCATCTAATAAATTAAAATCTATTGCACAAATTTTAGATATAGAGCCTGTGTTAACAGAAGAAATGCTGTTAATGGCAAAGTGGCTGAAAAACGAAACGATTTGCTATGAAATTGATGCCTTACAGGTCATGCTCCCATCAGCGCTTCGAGCGAAGTATGAAAAAATCATAACGATGCAAGAGGAGAAAGAAGCTTTACCTGAAGATGCCAAGGTTATTTTCGGTAAGCGACAACAGGCTAATTTCAAGGAATTCGAGCGTGCTGGATTACTTCCTTTATTAAAGCAACTGATAACAGATAAAATTGTAAGAATTGAAAATGTTGTGAAGCAGCAAGGAAATGTGAAAGAAATACGTATGGTCAAAATTTCAGATGATCAGCAAGATATCGACAAGGCAATGGAAGGTGCAGCGAGAGCAGCCAAACAGCGCCTGCTGATTGAATGGATGAGTAGACACCTTGGTGAAGTCCTTTTGCCACAGAAAATCTATGAGGAAACAGGTATGTCACCCGCAGTATTACAGTCAGTTATTGAAAAAGGTGCCGCTCATTTTATACAAGAAGAGGTGTATCGTGATCCCTTTACGAAGGAGGTTTCCCGTACTCAATCTTTACAATTGACGGATGAACAGCACGTTGCACTAAAGGCCATTACTGGATCAATGGAAGAACAGACTGGGAAAACTTTTTTACTACACGGCGTCACGGGGAGTGGTAAAACTGAGATATATTTGCAGGCAATACAAAAGGTGTTAGATGAAGGTAAGGAAGCCATTATGCTTGTGCCTGAAATATCATTAACACCACAAATGACAGAGCGTTTTCGTAGTCGTTTTGGCGAGATGGTTGCTGTGATGCATAGTGGATTGTCTGTTGGTGAAAAGTATGATGAATGGCGTAAAATTCAGCAAGGAAAAGTGAGCGTTGTTGTTGGAGCTCGTTCAGCAATTTTCGCACCTTTTACAAATATAGGTCTTATTATTTTAGATGAAGAGCATGAATCAACGTATAAGCAAGAAGATTCACCACGTTATCATGCTAGAGATGTAGCAATTTGGCGAAGTGAATTTTATAACTGTCCTGTCATATTAGGTAGTGCAACGCCTGCACTTGAATCATTTGCGAGAGCAAAGAAGGGCGTATATAGTTTGCTATCCTTAAAGCAACGTGCTTTGCACCAACCGTTACCAACTGTTTTTATTGCTGATATGCGAGAAGAACTTCAAAAAGGGAATCGTTCTATGTTTTCGGAGCAACTTATTGATGCTATACGTATAAGGCTTGAGAAAAAAGAACAGATGGTGATGTTTTTAAATCGTCGTGGCTATTCCTCTTTTGTGCTTTGTCGTGATTGTGGGACGGTTGTACAATGTCCAAACTGTGACATTTCGTTAACGTATCATCGAACAACAGAGAAATTAAAATGTCATTATTGCGGTTATGAGGAGCGTGTTCCTCAAATATGTCCACAATGCCAAAGTGAGCATATTCGCTATTTTGGTACCGGAACACAAAAGGTCGAGGAAGAAATATATAAGTTATTTCCTGAGGCAAGGGTCTTTCGGATGGATGTTGATACAACAAAGCACAAAGGTGCACATGAAGAAATTTTGCAGGCATTTGGGGAAGGACAGGCAGATATTTTGCTAGGGACGCAAATGATTGCGAAAGGTCTTGATTTTCCTAATATTACGCTTGTTGGTGTACTGAGTGCTGATACATCTCTGCATCTGCCCGATTATCGTGCAGCGGAGCGAACATTTCAATTATTAACGCAGGTTAGTGGTAGGGCTGGGCGTCATGAAAAGCTTGGTGAGGTTATTATTCAATCGTATACACCAGAGCATTATGCAATTGAATTGGCCAAAATACAAGATTATGAGCCATTTTACGAACGTGAAATGTTTTTACGCCGCCGCTCTAGCTATCCACCGTATTATTATGTAGCACTTGTTCAAATATCCCATGAGGATGTCATGATGGCAGCTGAGTATGCTGGACGTGCAGCGGATTGGCTAATGGAAAACCTATCAAACAAAGTAGCAATTATTGGACCAACAACGGCAAGCATTAGTCGCCTCCAAAATAGATATCGTTATCAATGTTTGATAAAATATAAAATTGAACCAAATCTGATTCCGGTATTACAACGCCTTCTTGCGATGTATCGTGCGGAATGGATTAAACAAGGTATATTAATGACGGTAGATTTAGATCCGTCGACTATATAAAATGCTCTATCACTCAAAGTTTGGGATGACATTTTGCTAAAACTTATGTCTTGCATATAAGTTGATTGGAGTGTAGGCTGGGCGACTCCTCGGGGATCAGCAATAAAGGAACGAAGGCTAAAACCATCACGTCCTGTGATAACGCCTTCGTGACCAACATCGTGTTGGCCCGAGACCCTACAGCGAAGCGAAGCGGCTCATCGGACGCCCCCAGGAAGCTCTGCTCTGTGCGAAAGCGAAGCGTCAGCAACAAAGCGCCCAGCCGAAACGGAAATCAACCACACGTTATGATGATGAACCCGCAGAAAGATTCTACAAAAGACTATCCCAGGCAATTATGCCGAGGCATTACAATTTAACAAGGTATAGGCCTTAAATATAGAAATGAGGAACATAAAATGGCAATTAAAAAAGTTGTAGAACATCCAGCAAAGGTATTATCAACACCGTGCGCGGAAGTAACAGAAATTAATGAAGAAACTATTACATTACTAGATGATTTATATGACACAATGGTTGAATATGATGGCGTTGGAATTGCAGCACCACAAATAAATGTAGGCTTACGTGTTGCAATTGTCGAGCTTGGCGAGGAACGAGATATTTTAGAAATGATTAATCCAACTGTTATCGAAACGGATGGAGCTGAAGTAGATATTGAGGGTTGCTTAAGCTTCCCAGGATTATACGGGGAGGTTGAACGCCCTGAATATGTGAAAATTGAAGCATGTGACCGTGAAGGACGTGTATATGAGCTAGAAGCGGGAGGCTTTGATGCACGAGCAATTTTACATGAAATCGATCATTTAGATGGCGTGCTATTCGATTCAAAAATCAAACGCATTGTAACCGAAGAAGAACTTGAAGCAATGTACGCCGAAGAGGAGGAATAAAATGACATCAATAATTTTTATGGGCACACCTGATTTCTCCGCGCCAATTTTGCGTATGCTACATCATGAAGGCTATGATATTAAAGCTGTAGTTACACAACCAGATCGTCCAGTTGGGCGTAAGCGTGTGTTAACACCACCACCTGTTAAAGCAGCAGCGATGGAGTTAGGTTTACCTGTTATTCAGCCGGAAAAGCTACGTGGTTCTGAGGAATTACAGCAAATTATTGATTTACAGCCTGACTTAGTCGTAACGGCAGCTTTTGGACAAATTTTGCCGAAAGAATTGCTAGATGCACCACCGCTTGGTTGTATTAACGTCCATGCGTCACTTTTACCGAAGTATCGTGGTGGGGCACCTATTCACCAAGCAGTTATTGATGGTGAAAAAGAGACTGGTGTAACAATTATGTATATGGAGCAAAAGCTAGATGCTGGTGATATCATATCTCAAAAGGCTATCCCAATTGAAGAGGAAGATCATACAGGTGGACTATTTGATAAGCTGAGTGCTGTGGGCAGCGATTTATTAAAAGAAACACTTCCTTCTATTATAAATGGAACAAATAATCGTACAGTGCAGGATGAAGCACAAGTAACCTTCGCAAGCAATATTTCACGTGAACAGGAACGTATCGATTGGACAAAGGATGCTACAACTTTATACAATCAAGTGCGTGGTCTTCATCCATGGCCAGTTGCCTATACAACATTTGAAGATGGGAACTTTAAAATTTGGTGGGCACAGGTTGGTAACACGAAGAATGATGCTATTCCTGGTACGGTTGTTGCGATTTCAAAGGATCATTTTGAAGTTGCAGCTGGAAATGGAACAACACTTGCCCTGTATGATGTACAACCCGCTGGTAAAAAACGCATGACAGCAGAGGAATATTTACGTGGTACAGGTTCTAAATTACAGATCGGGGACCAGTTTAAATGAGTAAAAAAAGCGTAGTAATTTGGGATGGAAATGTGCGCGATGCTGCACTTTCTATTCTGTTAGCAGTAGATAAAAATCAAGCCTATAGTAATTTACTTTTAAATGAAACGATAAAGCGACATAAAATTGAAGCGAAGGATCGTGCGCTTTTAACAGAAATTACGTACGGCACTCTACAATATAAAATGACACTTGACTACTATTTAGAACCATTTATTCGTGGTTCAGTGGATCATTGGGTGCGCTGGCTTTTACGTTTATCTTTATATCAAATGCATTATTTAACGCGTATACCACCTCATGCAGCGGTGAATGAAGCTGTAGAAATTGCCAAGCGTCGAGGTCACCAAGGGATTGCTTCAATGGTCAACGGTATTTTACGATCTATTTTACGTCAGGGTGTAGCTTCTACGGATGACATTAAAGATCCGATTGAGCGCCTTACCATTGAAACGAGTCATCCAGAATGGTTAGTGCAACGCTTTGTCGATAACTATGGTATTAAAGTAGCAACTGAAATGTTACATGAAAATAATGTGCCTCCAGTGCAGACTGTACGTGTAAATATGACGAAAGGAAGCGTCGAGCAAGCGATTGCCAGCATAGAAGCGGAAGGTTTATCAGCGAAAAGAAGTGATCTAATGCCTGAATGCTTACATGTAACAAATGGTCAGCCAGCTCGAACAAAGGCATTCCAAGAAGGGCTTATTACTATTCAGGATGAAAGCTCCATGATTCCAGCAAATGTTTTGAATCCATCTCCTGGCATGCGCGTCTTAGATATGTGTGCAGCTCCAGGTGGAAAAACAACACATATAGCTGAAATTATGAAAAATGAAGGATCGATTTTAGCGACTGACCTTCACCCTCATAAATTAGATTTAATCGACCATAATACGGATCGTCTAGGTATTGATATCGTAGAGACTGCTCCGATTGACGGACGTAAAGCACCTGATTTTCTACAACCAGGATCATTCGACGCTATTTTAGTCGATGCACCTTGTAGTGGTTTAGGTGTTATGCGCCGCAAGCCAGATATTAAATATACAAAACGAGAGGAAGATTTAGAAAACCTCCAAAAAATACAATTGGCGCTATTAGATGCTGCAACAAAAGTATTGAAAATAGATGGCAAGCTTGTGTACAGTACATGTACAGTCGATAAAAAGAAAAATGAAGGCACTGTAGAGGCCTTTTTATCAACGCATCCAGAAATGGAAGCTATACAACTAGAATCTTTACCAACAAAATTAGCGGAAAAGCAAGCAAATGGCATGCTTCAAGTCTTTCCACAAGACTTTGGCAGTGACGGTTTCTTCGTTGCCGCCTTTCGTAAAAAAGGAGAATCCAACTAATGGTGGATCAAGAGAAATTTAATGAGCGTATAAGCGACTTAGTTGAAGAAGCAGAAGACAAGCCTGTTCGAGCTAAAAAAGAAAAACCAAATTTAAAGGAATCGGTATACTCATTACAGCCGAAACAACTAGAAGAATGGTTAAAGGAAAATGGTGAAAAACCGTTCCGTGCAGCACAAATTTTTGATTGGCTTTATAATAAACGAGTGAAAACATTTGAAGAAATGTCAAACCTTTCAAAAGGATTACGTGAAAAGCTAGAAGCAAGTTTTTCATTAACGACATTGTCAACAATTATTAAGCAGGAATCTAAAGATGGTACGATCAAGTTTTTATTCCAATTACAAGACGGCTATTCTATTGAAACTGTATTAATGCGTCATGAATATGGGAATTCTGTTTGTGTGACAACACAAGTAGGTTGCCGAATTGGCTGTACGTTTTGTGCATCAACTTTAGGTGGATTAAAACGTCATTTACTAGCAGGGGAAATCGTGGAGCAAGTTGTCAAAGTACAGCAGACTTTAGATGAAGTGGGCGAGCGTGTGTCACATATCGTCATTATGGGTATTGGAGAACCTTTCGATAATTATGATGCAATGATGAGCTTCTTAAAAGTCATCAACCATGAAAAAGGATTAAATATTGGTGCTCGTCACATCACTGTATCAACATCAGGGATTGTTCCAAAAATTTATCAATTTGCTGATGAGCAGCTACAAATCAACTTTGCAGTATCCTTACACGCACCAAACCAAGAGGCTCGTCAAAAACTAATGCCGATTGCACGTGCTTACAAATTGGATGAATTAATGGAAGCCGTCCGTTACTATACCGAAAAAACTGGTCGACGTGTTAGTTTTGAGTATGGTTTAATGTCTGGTGAAAATGATTCAGTTGAAATTGCAGAAGAATTATCCGCATTAATAAAAGGAATTAAATGCCACGTGAACTTAATTCCTGTAAACTACGTACCAGAACGTGATTATGTTCGCACATCTCGTAGTCAAATTTTTGCCTTTGAAAAAACTTTAAAGAAGAATGGTATTAACGTAACGATCCGCCGAGAGCAAGGTTCTGATATTGCAGCTGCGTGTGGTCAATTACGTGCGCAAGAGAGATCTGAAGAGACGAGGTGACCAGTGTTGAAATACACAGTCGAAAGTGATATTGGGTTAAAACGAGCAATTAATGAAGACCGTGCGGCGTTTTTTAAACGTCCAGACGGGCTTGCACTAGCACTTGTAGCGGACGGCATGGGTGGTCATAATGCTGGCGATGTAGCGAGTGATATGGCGATGAAACAGATAGAATCCGTTTTTTTACAGGCAGAGGCACATCAATTTGCATCAACAACATCAAAAAAAGAGTGGTTATTACAAGCAGTCAAGCAATTAAATAAAAATATATATGACTATTCTTTATCACATGAAGACTGTAAAGGAATGGGCACGACGTTTATTGCAGTGTTAATTGAAAAAAATCATTGCTTTATCTCACATGTTGGTGATAGTCGTGTGTATTATTTCTTTGAAGATGGTGCACAACAAATAACAAGAGATCACTCCTATGTAAATGTTCTGGTTGAAAATGGTGAAATAAGTGAAGAGGAAGCGTTGACACATCCGAAGAAAAATTTCATCTTGAAAGCTGTTGGTACAGAAGAAACGATTGAACCAGATTTTTATGAAGTTGATTTAGCATCAGAATCGTATTTACTCATTTGCTCTGACGGTTTAAGTAATAAACTAACCGTGTATGAAATGGCATCAATTATTACGTATCCAGATTCAATAGAAGAAAAAGGACGAAAACTTGTGGAATTAGCAAATGCAAGCGGGGGGGAAGACAATATCTCCCTCGTGCTACTCACAAGGCAAGATGAGGAGGTGTAAGTATGCTTGTAGGTAAACGAATTAGTGACCGCTATAAAATTATAGGGCTCATTGGTGGCGGGGGTATGTCCAATGTTTATTTAGCACATGACATGATTTTAAACCGGGATGTAGCGATTAAAATATTACGCTATGATTTTACCAATGAGGATGAATTACATCGACGTTTCCAACGTGAGGCACTTTCTGCTACAAGCCTTACACATCCAAATATTGTTAGCGTTTATGATGTAGGGGATGATGGTGATCTACATTATATTGTAATGGAGTATGTTCAAGGAAAAACGTTAAAGCAGTACATACAGGAATTTGCACCAATTTCTCCTGCTAGAAGTGTGCATATTATGAAGCAGTTAACATCAGCCATTGCCAATGCTCATGAAAATCATATTATCCATCGTGACATTAAGCCTCAAAATATTTTAATGGATGCTGAGGGTAATGTGAAAATAACTGACTTTGGCATCGCGATGACGCTTAGTGCAACGTCATTTACACAAACAAACTCCGTGCTTGGAACTGTGCATTATTTGTCACCAGAGCAGGCTCGTGGCGGCACAGCAACAAATAAATCTGATATTTATGCACTTGGGATTGTTTTATATGAATTATTAACAGGAGAATTGCCGTTTTCTGGCGAGTCAGCTGTTTCGATAGCCCTTAAGCATTTACAAGCTGAGACACCGTCAGTTCGTGCATTCGATGCTACTATTCCACAAAGCGTGGAAAATGTTGTGCTAAAAGCTACAGCAAAAGATGCTTCCCATCGTTATTCAACTGTAGAAGAAATGCAAGAAGATTTAGAGACAGTTTTATCGCCAAATCGTATGAATGAACCAAAATTTGTCATACCGGTAGATAATGATGTGACAAAGGCTATTCCGATTATAAAAGAACCAACTCTACGTAAAGACGAAGATTTAACGAAGACAAGAGCAATCGAACCAATTACGCAATCAAAGCCGAAACCCGAAGCTAAGAAGCCCGTTGAAAAGGCAGTACCTGTAAAGAAAAAGAAAAAGTGGCCATTATATGTTGCTGGGTTAGTAATAGCAGCCATCGCCATTTCCCTATTCTTGTTATTTGCAACTAGCCCGAAAAAGATATCTGTACCTGATGTGGCTAATCTAACAATTGTGGAAGCTACTAAGAAATTAGAGGCTGAAGGCTTTACTGTTGGTGAAGAACCTCAGGAGCGTTATGATGAGGACATAGAAAAGGATAAGGTCATTGAAACAAACCCTGCTGAGGGGACGGAGCGTGTAAAAGGTACGGAAGTAGACTTAGTCGTTAGTCTTGGAGTAGAAAAGACGAAAGTGGATGATTATAGAGGGCAGCAAATCAGCCAAGTTCAATCAATGTTAAAGGGTAAATTTTTAGAGCCAGAAATTAGCGACGTATATTCTACAGAGCCAGAAGGAACAATTATTGAACAAGAGCCGCTACCACCAGAAGAAGTAATCGCTAAAGATACATCAATGAAATTTAAAGTAAGCGCCGGTGTAAAAATGGTTACCGTAGATAATGTTGTGAATTACACGAAAGCTGAAATGGATGAGTACGTAAGTAGACAAGGCTTAAAATGGCGTATTTCTCGTGAAGACTATAATAATACAGTAGCGGCTGGAAGTGTTATTTCACAATTGACAAAAGCTGGAACTTCAGTTGAAGCAGGCTCTACAATAGCTGTTGTCATCAGTAAAGGACCTGCCGAAAAACCTGTGAAAACTTATGTGACAACAGTGGTGATTCCATATGAACCAACAGAGGAAGGTATCGAACAACAAATTCGAATTGAAGTTCAAGATAAAATCCATTCAATGGCAAAACCGTATGCTGAATTTCCTATTACAAGTGATAAGGAATACAAAATACAATTTGTCGTTGAAGAAGGTCAACAAGTAGCCTATAAAATTCTACGTGATTCGCAAATTATTGCTGAAGAAAGTTTCAATTATGATGATATTAAATAAGGGGGAATTAGATGGCGCAAGGCCAAATACGTAAAGCATTAAGTGGTTATTACTATGTATATGATGGAGAACAACTTATACAATGTCGAGGACGTGGGGTATTTCGCAATCGCGGGGAATCCCCACTCGTTGGCGACATTGTAGAATATACACTGGAAACAGAAGGATCTGACGGCACTATTCAAAAAATTATGGAACGTCAAAATGAATTAGTACGTCCTCCGATAGCCAATATTGATCAAGGTATTCTAGTGTTTTCCGTAAAAGAACCAAATTTTAATACAATTTTACTGGATCGTTTCTTAGTTGTTTTAGAGTCATTTCATGTTCATCCGATTATTTGTTTAACAAAGATGGATTTGCTAGAAGATCATGAGCGTGAGGAATTGCAAAGCTATATAGGAGATTATGAAAGCATGGGTTATACCGTGCTACAAACTTATAAGGGTGAGGAAGAATTAGTGGATCGTCTACAGCCTATTTTAAAGGAAAAAACTTCTGTATTAGCAGGGCAATCTGGGGTTGGGAAATCCACATTACTAAATACATTAATTCCAGATTTAAATTTAAAAACAGGCATTATTTCACAAAGCTTAGGGCGTGGAAAACATACGACTCGCCATGTCGAATTAATCGAGGTGTGTGACGGCTTAATAGCAGATACTCCAGGATTTAGTTCATTTGATTTTGATGAAATAGAAAAAGAAGAATTAGGCGCATGCTTCCCTGAGATGGCCCGTATTGCAGATAATTGTAAATTTAGAGGCTGTCTACACTTAAAGGAACCTAAATGTGCAGTAAAGGTAGCAGTTGAGGCGGGAGAAATTCGTGACTACCGTTATAAACACTACGAACAATTTATGCAAGAAATTATGGATCGAAAGCCGAGGTATTAATGATGATACAAATAGCACCATCAATTTTAGCAGCCGATTTTGCTAAATTAGGAGAAGAAGTAAAGGCAGTAGAAAAAGCGGGGGCACAGCTTATTCATATCGATGTTATGGATGGTCATTTTGTGCCGAATATTTCATTTGGCTCTATCGTATTAGACGCCATTCGTCCTTTAACAGATTTACCGCTAGACGTTCATTTAATGATTGAAAATCCTGATCAGTATATTGAACAATTCGCCAAAGCAGGAGCAGACTATATTACGGTGCATGTAGAGGCTTGCCGCCATTTACACCGTACAATTCAATTAATTCGCTCATACGGGGTCAAACCTGGTGTTGTATTAAATCCACATACACCAATAGAATCTATTCAACACGTTTTAGAGGATATTGATATGGTGTTGTTCATGACTGTGAATCCAGGCTTTGGTGGACAAAAATTCATTCATTCTGTAGTACCAAAAATTGAAGCATTAGCAGCTATTATTAAAGAACGTAATCTTGATATTGCTATAGAAATCGACGGT
Organism: Lysinibacillus agricola; assembly: GCF_016638705.1. Lineage (GTDB taxonomy): Bacteria > Bacillota > Bacilli > Bacillales_A > Planococcaceae > Lysinibacillus > Lysinibacillus agricola. Next base: position 1,249,403 of record NZ_CP067341.1, read on the forward strand.
GGAATTAATGCTGAGACTATTATTCCATGTGCAAAAGCAGGGGCAACAATTTTTGTAGCTGGTTCAGCAATTTATAGTAAAGAAGATCGTTCTGCGGCACTTCAGGAAATTTTAGCTGCTGGTGAGGCAGCGATTCAAGGATGACAGTAGTCGTTGTTTGTGCAGGTGGACCAAAAGAGGAACTCTGCTCATTTCATCCGTTTAAAGAGCAAAGTGATGTATTATTTATCGGAGCTGATCGAGGAGCGCTATATTTAATCGAGCAAGGAATCACACCACATGCCATAGTAGGAGATTTTGACTCACTATCAAAAGAGGAATACGAACTGGTGATGGCACATACAAATGATAGACAACGATTCCAAGAAGAAAAAGATGAAACAGATACGGACTTAGCGTTATTGAAAGCCCTGACCTATACACCGCTAGAAATTGTACTTACAGGTGTGACAGGTGGACGCTTAGATCATTATGAGGCAGCAGTCCGTTCAATTTATCGTTTACAAAAAGAGCATCCACAGATAGTATTGAAGATTATTAATCATGCAAATATGTTGCAATTTTTAATGCCAGGCACACACAACATTGAAGCAAACGAGCAATATCGTTATTTATCTTTTTTTGCACATGAAGAGCCGATTAAAGATGTTACACTAAGGCAAGTAAAGTATGAAACAACAAATGAAGAAATCTCTCTCGGTACATCCCGCTTTACAAGTAATGAAATAATAGGTAATTCAGGGTCTATATCTTTCACGCAAGGCATATGTTTAATGATAAGAAGCATAGATTAGCGTAAGGGGGAGAGAGTCCTGAAAGTATATACGTTCCAGCTACCAAAATTTGTGAGTAGTATTACGCGTACGTGTATCAACATTTTTAAAAAAGAAAAGAAAGTAAAAAAATCCGACAAACTCTAGTCGGATTTTTCTAATTGTTGAAAAACTATTATGTCAATGAAATGAAGGTGTCGTATTAAATAAAGTATGGCTCTTCGGCAAAACGAGGGGGTGATTTCCGTTGCGACAGCAACACGATGTTGATTGTTCCGATAAAAGCTAAAATTGTTCCGATAAAATGAGATTTTGTTCCGATAAATCTTCAAAATATTCGTATGAAAATGAATTCATCTGAAAGCGAAGCGGCAGCAACAACAGATGCACTATCGTATCACTGTTAGAGGTTATTCTGTTCAAATAAAGTGAGTAGCCATAACGCTCATTTTTGACATACAAAAAATTGATAAAAGTAGAAGATTCTAAATACTACAGATAATAGGCGATTTGCCGTGCCGGATTGCTATTGATAAAGAAAGCCACTAGCAATTACGTGTCCTTGTAATTGCTAGCGGCTTAATCATTTTATTGTATTTATGGTCGCCCACTAGAACGATGATTAAATACAAATGATACTTTTATCTAAATATTCACTAAGGCGGTTGGTAGTCTGCCCAGTTAATAAGAAAGAAAAAAATCGATTTGCGCCAAATGCCAAATCGATTTTTTGGAAGCGACGATTAAACGCGCTCGATTTTACCTGATTTTAATGCACGAGCAGAAACCCATACACGTTTTGGTTTACCGTCTACTAAGATACGAACTTTTTGAAGGTTAGCACCCCAAGTACGTTTGTTAGCGTTCATAGCGTGGGAACGGTTGTTACCAGTACGAGCTTTACGTCCAGTGATTACACATTGTTTTGGCATGTTGTATTCCCTCCTTACTGTTGATGCTGAAAGATTATTATTTCAGTCCGGTATTTCACATACCATAATAATTTAACATACGATGACGCTCAGTGCAATAGTTTTCACATAACCTTTCAAGAAAAAAACCTTTACAGACAAAAAATACTTGTTAAAAAAGTGGTATTAATTGGCTCATACCAAAAGTTTTGGATGACATTTTTAAAACGTCTGCCATTTATATAAGTTGATTGGAGTGGAGACTGGACGCAAAAAAACATCCTGCCGCTGCCGCTTCGCTTTCGCGCAAAAAAAACTGTTGCCCCGATGCCCCCAGGAACCCAGTCGGAACGGAAATCAACCACACGTTATGGTGATGAGTTTATTAATTCCTAGATAAAACAATTATCGGTATAAGATGATTGAAGTTTTTTAATCTCCGCGTTAACTTTCAGCATGATGGAGAAGATTCTGTAGGGAATGAAGCAAACCCTATTGATTAAAGCTTCACTTTATTTTCCACGGTAGCCAAGCTTCATAGAAACACGTTTACCAGTTTCCACTAAACGCTCCGTAAGGGTATTAATATGTTCCGTTGAGACGTTAAAGCTAACAAAACCTATACTTACGGCACCGACTACTTCATTAAAACCATTTAAAATGGAAACTGCCATTGAGGATGTTCCTGCTGTTCTTTCCCCATGACTAATGGCAAATCCCTGTAGTCTTATTTGATCAAGCTGTGCCTCTAATTCAGCGATTTCTTCATCCGGAATGAGCTGTTCAATAATTTCCTTTGCTTGAGAAACGGGCATTGCGGCTAAAATTGCTTTATTTGCAGCACCAATATGCATCGGTATACGAATTCCTAACTGATCGTAAATACGAATTGGATTAGCTGCACTGTCTATTCTTTCAATAATGATCGTATCTAAACCCGCAGGCTTACTTAAATAGACGCTTTCCTCGACCTCTCTTGCTAAACGCTCTAATTCAGGCCTAATTTTACTAATGTAGTCCATCGTATCATACACTTGTAAGCCAAGTTCCATCCATATTGTACCAAGTTGATATTGTTTAGTTTGTTCGTCTTGTTCAATCATTCCTTCTTTAATCATCGCTTTTAAAATTCTATGTAATGTACTAAGTGGCAAATTGCATTTTGCCGAAAGCTCTGAAATGGACAAGCTGCTTTCGCCTGCTTCAGAAGCTAAAACTTTAGCAATTGTCATAGCTCGTTCTAATAATTGCATTTATGTCCCACCTCTCCTTCATTTATTTTATTTTTAATCCTTGTTTACGTCTAGTTACATAATCGTGGATATGTATTTCATTTCGTTTCCTATCTGAAAAAGAATGAATATAGAAATTTTTCTAAATATATTGACAGTATACCGCAAAACACATATATTTTACATATAAACTTTCCTTTTAACGGAAACGTTTTCCACTACACGGAAAAGGGGTGAAAGGAATGCATTATTGTTCATCAATGTATGCACCTTTGAAACACGTAATCGTAAAACGTCCAAAAGATGCTTTCCGAAGCCAAGAGCATCTTAGTGATGAATGGGAAACATTTAACTACTTATCGGAACCAAACTATAATGAGGCTCTTAGAGAATATGCTGAATTTATTAGTATTCTCGAAAAGTACGTTGAAAAAATTGATTTTTTACCAGAATCAGATGAAGTAGGGTTGGATTCGCTATATGCACATGACCCTGTCAAATTCACGTCAAAAGGGGCTATTATCTTAAAATCTGGCAAAAAATTAAGACAATCAGAAGCAGCTGTTTATAAAGCGTTTTTACAAGAAAAGGGCATTCCGATAATCGGAGAATTGACGGGAGATGCTGTTGCGGATGGTGGCGATATTGTTTGGCTTGCTGACCGTACACTCGTTGTAGGTCGAGGCTATCGAACGAATGATGAAGCTATTCGTCAGCTACAGGACATGACGGAGAATATTGTCGATGAATTCATTGTTGTACAGCTACCACATGATTTGGGTGAAGCAGAATGTTTACACTTAATGTCCTTTATTAGTATGGTGGACAAGGATTTAGCGGTTGTACATTCACGATTAATGCCAGTTTTTTTCCGTCAGCTTCTAATCGAACGAGGAATTCAGCTAATTGAAGTACCGAAAGATGAATATGATGCGCTAGGCTGTAACGTCTTAGCACTTGCACCTAGAGTATGTATTATGCCAAACGGAAATCCAATAACAAAGCAACAATTACTAGATGCAGGCGCAAAAGTTTATGAATATAAAGGAAATGAAATTACGGTAAAAGGAACAGGTGGACCTACATGTCTAACTTGTCCAGTAATAAGAGGATAAAAGGAGACGAAGCAAATGTTTAAAAATGTAATAGTAAAAAATCCAGGAAATAGTTATGTAAACGGTTTAACGACTAGTGATTTAGGAAAACCAATTGTAGAAAAATTATATGAGCAACACGAAAAATATGTAGAAGCTTTAAAGCAATGTGGCGTAGAGGTTACAAAGCTTCCAGCGAATGAAGATTTCCCAGATTCAACATTCGTAGAGGATGCAGCTGTTTTAACACCTGAGTTTGCCATTATTTCAAACCCTGGGGCAGAAGCTCGTAATCGTGAGATTGAGGAAATCGAACCGGCTGTTAAAAAGTTCTATGAAAAATTGTATTATATCGAAGGCCCAGGAACACTTGATGGCGGAGATGTATTGCAGGCAGAAAAGAAATTTTATGTCGGCATCTCTGACCGTACGAATGAAGAAGGAGCTCGTCAATTCAAAGAAATCGTTGAAAAAGAAGGCTATGAGGCAACGATTATTCCGTTAAAAGAATTTTTCCATTTAAAAACAGGCATCGCATATGTTGGTGAAAATCGTATGGTGCTAGCAGGGGAGTTTATCGATCATCCTGCGTTCGAATCCTATGAAAAAATTATTATTCCAAAAGAGGATGAGTACTCGGCAAACTGTATCCAAGTAAATGATTATGTCATTATTCCAGCGGGCTATCCAGAAACAAATCGTAAATTAAATGATTTAGGCTATCAAACAATTGAGCTTGAAATGTCTGAATTTAGAAAACATGATGGTGGGTTAAGCTGCTTGTCATTACGTTTTTAGTTCAATGTAAAAATACCCAATCAATTTAAATGGGAAAAATTGATTGGGTACTTTAGTAGAGTAAAAATCAGAATATTGAATATATTTATAACAACTAGAGAGTGGTGATGGATGTTGAGTAAAGGGGAACAACGGCAAGATTATCAATTAAACCGTTCAATGAAGAGTCGTCATTTATTAATGCTATCGCTTGGTGGAGTTATTGGAACAGGCCTATTTTTAAATGTTGGCTACACAATTAATCAAGCAGGTGCTGGAGGCGCATTAATTGGTTATTTATTTGGTGGCTTAATATTGTACATGGTAATGAATTGTCTTGGAGAATTAGCGGTTTATATGCCTGTAACTGGTTCTTTCCAAACCTATGCAACGCGTTTTATCAGTCCTTCTGCAGGATTTTCTTTAGGATGGATGTATTTTGTCGGGTCAGCCGCCACAGCTGGGGTAGAATTTACAGCAGCGGGAATTTTGATGCAACATTGGTTCCCAAATGTCCCTATTTGGATTTGGTGTGCCGTATTTATGGCTCTTCTGTTTATATTAAATGCGTTAACAACGAAAGGTTTTGCAGAAGCGGAGTTCTGGTTTGCAAGCATCAAAGTAATTGCAGTGATTGCATTTATCGTCATAGGAGCTGCGGCAATTTTTGGTTTGATGCCATTAGCTGATCGCCCTACGCCACATCTAACAAATTTAGCACCGTCTGGTTTATTCCCAGCAGGTATAACGATTATATTTGTGACAATGATGAATGTTATCTTTTCTTATCAAGGATCTGAACTTGTCGGTATTGCAGCAGGGGAAACTGAAAATCCAGAAAAAAATATTCCACGGGCAATACGGACAATTCTTTTTAGAATAATTGTTTTCTATATTGCTTCTATTATTGTTTTATCTGCCATATTTCCGTCATCGGAGCTTGGACTACTGGAAAGTCCATTTGTCACATTGATGGATTTAGCTGGCGTTCCATATGCTGCTGGTATCATGAATTTTGTAATTCTAACTGCGATATTATCGGTAGGTAACTCGTGTCTATATGCTTCAACGCGTTTATTATGGTCGATGTCAAAAGAGGGAATGGCTCCTAAATTATTTGGCCGTCTCACGAAAAATAAAGTGCCATTAAATGCACTTATTTTCACGATGCTTTTCTCACTGCTTTCTTTATTAACGAGTGTGATGGAAGCAGATGCAGTATTTGTTTTACTCATGTCTGTTGCGGGAATTTCTGTAACAATTTCATGGATGGGAATTTGTGCATCTCAATTGATGTTCCGATATCGCTATGTGAAAGCTGGAGGGGATGTGGCTGATTTAAAATTTAAAACGCCATTTTATCCATTGATTCCAGTGTTCTGTATTAGTTTTTGTATGCTAATTCTTGTCTTTTTAGCATTCGACCCAACACAAAGAATTGGTTTACTATATGGTATTGGATTCTTTATTGCTTGCATGATCTTCTATAAATTGAAATTGAGTAAAACAAATACAGTTTCTTCTGAGATTGAAATAAAAAATGAGGAATCACTTGATATACACTGATATGTATTCTGTTGAAGATCGGATAAAGGAGAATTTTTATGAATAATTATCTTTGGAATACACCTGAAAAACTTCGTGCATTATTATGTGAAATTGTCAGTTTGGAAAGTAGGACATTAACAAAAGGTGAACATGAATTTGCCTATAAATTAAAAAATAAATTGCAAACGCTTTCTTATTTTCTGGAAAACCCGGAATTTATTGAATTACATGATGCGGGCCTTGAACGCAATGCTGTGACTGCCTTGTATAAGCACCCATCTGCAACAGAAACGGTTGTGTTAATTAGTCATTTTGATACGGTCCATACGGAAGAATATGGCGAGCTGGAACCATTAGCCTTCTACCCTGAAGAGCTGACAAAAAAGCTAATGGAACCTAAATACAAAAAGGATTTACCTGAAGCGGCAAGGATTGATTTAGAATCAGGCAACTATTTATTTGGTCGAGGGACGATGGATATGAAAATGGGGCTCGCTTTGCATATGCAGTTGATTGAAAAGGCAAGTATCGAAGAATGGCCCATCAATCTTATTTTAACGGCTGTGCCAGACGAAGAAGTGAACTCTGCTGGGATGCGTGCAGCAGTTGTAGAGCTTGTCAGACTCCGTGAACAGCATGGGCTCTCTTATAAACTATTTTTAAATAGTGAGCCTTCTTTTTCACAAGGCCCAGCTGATACCAATGAATATATTTATTCAGGAACTATCGGTAAAATTATGCCAGCTACCTTATTTTACGGAAAAGAGACACATGTGGGTGAGCCATTAAAAGGAATGACCGCAAATTTTATTGCTTCATACATGACGCAGCATATGGAGTGGAATCCGATTTTCAGTGAAACAGATCTTGGTGAAAGTACGCCATTACCTGTATCCTTACAATTAAAAGATTTGAAAATGGAGTATTCTACACAAACACCATATCGTGCAGCAGCTCTTTACAATGTGTTTTTATTAAAGCGTACAGCATCGCAAGTAATGGATATTTTTGAACAAGTTGCAATGGAAGCAATGTCAGCTTGTAATGAGCAATATAAGCGAATTTGTGAGCGAGAAAAGGTACAAGGTGTAGGTGAAGTAAAGGTACTTCGTTATGAGGCGCTTTTAGAGTATGCGATTAATAAATTAGGGGCCGAGGAAGTGGATTTAATAAAAAGTCATGTTCTTGAAAAAAGCGCATGGGATGATCGAGAGAAATCAATTCGTATCGTGGATCAGCTAATGCTTCGTTGCCAGGAACTTTCACCAGCGACAGTGTTGTTATATGCACCACCTTACTATCCGGCAATCAATTCATCCAATCATCCTCTTGTCATCCAATCGATTGAATTAATGAAGAAAACAGCCAAAACATTTAATATTGAAGTGGAGCAAATTCACTATTTTAATGGTATTTGTGATTTGAGCTATGTCAATTATTCGGACGACTCAAACGAATGGACAGCATTCGAGCGCAATACACCGGTATGGGGAGACACGTATAGTATTCCGTTTGAAGCAATGTCTGCATTACAGGGCCCTGTTTTAAACGTTGGACCTTTTGGCAAGGATGCCCATCAAAAGACGGAAAGATTACATGTGGATAGCGCATTTAAGGAAATGCCGGTGATGATTGATACGCTTATAAAAAGCCTATTTTAAATTAAATTTATAAAGAAAAATGTAAAAGCTGATACTAAAAAAAGTATCAGCTTTTATGCTGTTGAAAAACTATTGTTTCAATGAGATTATGGTGTCATTAATTAAAGTATGGTCTTAGGCAAAACGAAGGGTTGATTTCCGTTCCGACTGGACGACTCCTTGGGGATTAGCGATAGAGGATCGAAGGCTAAAACCATCATCCTGTCATTTCAAAAGTTAGTGTTATGATATAAGTATCAACTTTTTTATTTTTTCAGAGATTATTTTATGCAACGAAATGCATTTTATAGAAGTTTAGAAGTTTTGTTTTTGACTAGTGAAGTAAATGGTGTTTTTTGAGTTTTAGTAAAAAGGTGGAGCTAATTTCGTTCGTTTATCAACAATTTTTGCAAAGACTACTTGTATTTTTCGTTATCTAGACGATAAAAATAGGACAAATTATCTTCATTCAGCAATTTTGTAACGACAGCGGCATTGTTTATCTGGCGAAAGCTACAATTACGCCAAGGCGAAATGAATTTGCAAGACTGTTTTATTAGGAGCGGACGTTATGGAAAATCAAGAAAAGCTAGTTCTCTCTATACAGAAAGAAATGATTCAATTTAATTTGAAACGTATGCGAACAGTAGCGTGGACATTAATGTATGTATCAGTCATCATTATAATAATTCATTATGGTGAGGTCTTTTTTTCGAAAACAGAACGAGCGATGGTGCCAGCTTATATAGCTATACACACTATATTGTTTTATATAGATTTAGCGGTGTTATTATTTGTAAAAGAAAAGAGAATTCAGGTTACATCTCTTAATTTCCGAAAATACGAATCTATTTTACTCAGTTATATTTATACTATATTGGTATTAATTACTGTTATCACCGTGATGGATGTTTATTTCTTTAAACATGCGGCTCTTTATGAGGTGCTATTTTTATTGATTTGCGTTATTTTTTCTATCCCTTTCCTGAAAATTTTTTGGATTGCATTAATAACAGTGCCACCAATTTTAATAAGTGCTTATCTGAGTGTTGGGGTATCAAGTGAAAGTATTAAAATACTTTTACCGATGTCCCTTATTATTCCCATAGGGCTAGTTATTCAACGACATAATTATAAAGTTCAAAGACAATTTACGAAACAACATATTTTATTACAAGAAGAAATGATAAGATCCAAGAATTTGTCAAAATTGTTAGCTGAGAAAAATAATGAGCTATCAGAGCAAGCGCTTCGGGATACGTTGACAAATTTGCCTAATCGACGAGCTTTTAATAATAAATTAACGCAAATAGGGCAACAACTTAGTAAACCAAAATCTATATCAGTCATGATGATTGATATAGATTTTTAAAAAAATTTCAATGATTATTATGGTCATTTACAGGGTGATGAAGCATTAATAAAAGTGGCAGCTCTGTTAGATGAAATTGCTGAAAAGTATAATGCATTTGCTGCACGCTGGGGAGGCGAAGAATTCGTCATCGTTAGCCAACATGCCGCAAAATTTTCAGAGCATGTTTGTGAGGAAATTTTAGAGGAAGTCCGCAATTTAAACATTCGTCACGAGCGTTCAAAAGTAGCTGATATTGTCACAGTCAGTATCGGGATGTGCCATGTCAAAATCTCAAATATCGAGCATTTGAAAACATGCTGTAAATTAGCCGATCAAGCATTATACACAGCAAAACAAAACGGTCGTAACAACTTTTACAGCAAAAATGAAAATTTCGATGAAGGTTAATTTTATCTATATAATGACAGTAAAACGTTGATACAGAGCGTTTTCATGCCCTCCTAGGTTGATTAATGTATAACGAAAGTGTTACAATATACTTTAGTCAAAAAGAGCCAAGGGGGCATTTCTATGTCAATTGAGTTAAACAATGAATTCGGCCAAATTGATATTTCAACAGATGTACTTGCGCAAATTGCTGGTGGCGCTGCTGTAGAATGCTACGGTATTGTAGGCATGGCATCTAAACATCAAATTCGTGATGGTCTAACTGATATTTTACGTAAAGAAAACTTTGCAAAAGGTGTTGTTATTCGAAAACAGGACGACGATTTACATATTGATATGTACATTATTGTTAGTTACGGGACAAAGATTTCGGAAGTTGCTTATCAAGTACAATCGAAAGTGAAATATACAGTGGATAAAACATTAGGTATGAGCGTAAAATCTGTCAATATCTTTGTGCAGGGCGTTCGTGTAGCGAATGATTAAGAGGAGGAACTAAATCGAATGCAGTCTTTAGACGGAATAAAGTTTGCAGAAATGGTGCAAATGGGTGCCCATCACCTATTCCAAAATGCAAATTATGTTGATTCATTAAATGTATTTCCAGTACCAGATGGTGATACTGGAACGAATATGAACTTATCGATGACATCTGGCGCAAAGGAGACAGAGCTCTCTGCTTCAGAACATATCGGTAAAACAGCACAGGCTTTATCAAAAGGTTTACTTATGGGAGCGCGCGGAAATTCTGGCGTTATTTTATCGCAATTATTCCGTGGCTTTGGTAAATTTATTGAAAAAGATGCGACAATTGATGCCAAGGGCTTTGCAGGTGCTTTCCAAGCAGGCGTTGATACAGCCTATAAAGCGGTAATGAAGCCAGTTGAAGGAACGATTTTAACGGTAGCACGTGAAGCGGCAAAAAAAGGCGTGGAAGTGGCAGAAACTGAAACCGATATCATTGCAGTGATGGAAGCATTTACTGCTGAAGCACAAGCTTCGTTGGAACGTACACCTGAGCTTCTACCTGTTCTTAAAGAAGTAGGTGTTGTAGATAGCGGTGGTCAGGGTCTTCAATTTGTTTATGAAGGGTTCTTAGCATCTTTAAAAGGTGAACCATTACCGCAGAAAAATGAAGCAACTTTAGATGATTTGATCAATGCAGAGCATCATCGAGCACAAGATTTCATGAATACTGCGGATATTGAGTTTGGTTATTGTACTGAAATAATGGTACGTTTGGAAGAAGGGAAAGAGCCCTTTAGTGAAGAACAATTCCGCAATGAATTAAACCCTCTAGGTGATTCTTTACTCGTTATTTCGGATGAAGAGATTGCTAAAGTTCATATTCATTCTGAGCAACCAGGTGCTGTTTTGGCTATGGGTCAAAAATATGGTAATCTCATTAAAATTAAGGTCGACAATATGCGTGAACAGCATTCAGCTATCGTTGGGGAGGATCATAAAGTGTCTTCAGCTAAAAAAGTAGAAAAGCATCCATATGCAATTGTAACGATTGCAATGGGCGAGGGAGTTGCTGAATTACTTCGTTCAATTGGTGCTTCTTATGTTATTGAAGGCGGTCAAACAATGAACCCTTCAACTGAAGATATTGTTAAGGCAGTACAAGAAATTGGTGCTGAAAAAGTGTTAATTTTACCGAATAACAAAAATATCGTCATGGCAGCAGAACAAGCAGTAGAGCTTTTAGATATTGAAGCAGCAGTAGTTCCAACGAAAACAATCCCTCAAGGTATGGCAGCGATTCTATCGTTTAATCCAGAGGCGGCAGTTGAAATAAACCAAGCAACAATGACAGAGGCTTTTGCAAATGTTAAAACAGGCCAAGTAACCTATGCAGTTCGAGATACATCTATTGATGGCGTAGAAATCCATAAGGACGATTTCATGGCTCTTGCAGAAGGAAAAATTGTATTATCTACCCCAGCATTAAAAGATGCTGCTGAGAAGGTGATTACTGATTTAGTAGATGAAGATGCTGAAATTGTAACAGTTATTTATGGTGAGGATACTACAGAAGAAAATGCCTCGGAGCTAGTAAAATTTATTGAAGAGAACTATCCTGAGGTGGAAGTTGAGTTATTTAATGGAAAGCAAGGATTATATCCATATATTATTTCAGTAGAATAATTCAATGCTACTTTGCAAGGAAGTAGACAAAGCAGTGCACAGACCGTGTACTGCTTTTGTTTATGGTACAAGAAGAATAGGGGATAATAAATTATATAAATTAGCTAAAAATAAGTGATTTGATGTATGTACCCGTAGGACAATGTACTTGAAAATGCTGGAATATCAGCCTTTTGAAATTATTGTGTATATGGAGTGGACAAAAGTTAAACAATATTTCCACTTGTATATTATAGTAGTGTAAATTTTCTGAAAGTTGATAAAGAAGTGCTTTACTTTTATAGTGACTATCAAGCATGATACATGATATAAGTAAAAATAAATATTATTATATGGATAGAATAGAGGGGTGTTTTTATGAAGTTTACTTCAGTATTTGATATTATTGGACCAGTGATGATTGGGCCTTCTTCCTCTCATACGGCAGGTGCCGCACGAATTGGACGCGTTGCCAGAGATTTATTTGGGAGACAACCAAAGTGGGCGAAAATTCACTTATATGGTTCGTTTGCTGAAACGTATAAAGGACATGGAACAGATGTAGCATTGATAGGGGGCCTATTAAATTACGATACATTTGATGAACGAATTAAAACAGCTTTTGCCGATGCAGAAAAGGCAGGATTAGATTATGAATTTATCCCAGAAACAGCTAATATGGAACATCCGAATACTGCTCGCCTTGTGATTGGCGATGATGAAGGACAGATGTCTGTTGTTGGGATTTCTATCGGTGGCGGTAAAATTGAAGTGAGTGAGGTTAATGGCTTCAAGTTACGGTTAACAGGTGGCATGCCAGCTATTCTTGTTGTACATGATGATCGTGCTGGCTGTATTGCCAATGTAGCAAATTGCTTAGCGATGCATGCAGTCAACATTGGGCATATGGAGGTTTCGCGTATTGAACGTGGTTTAACGGCACTTATGGTGATAGAAGTCGATCAAAACATCGAGGAAAAAGTACTACAACAAATTTCTTTAATACCACATATTTCAAAGGTTTCTAAAATTAATAACTAAGGAGGTGTCCCAGTATGGACGTATTGTTTCATAATGTTCGTGAACTAGTTGAACGGGCAGATCAAGAAGGAAAACTAATTTCTGAAATTATGATTGAACAGGAAATGTTAATAACTGGACGTACAAGAGAAGAAATTATGCAGCAAATGGACCGTAATTTAACGGTGATGGAGGAAGCTGTTGAAAGAGGCTTGAAGGGTGTGCAATCTGTAACGGGTTTAACTGGTGGAGACGCAGTATTGCTTCAAAATTACATTGCGCAAGGAAAATCATTGTCTGGGGATTTATTATTAGACGCGGTGAGTAAAGCGGTTGCAACAAATGAGGTTAATGCGGCAATGGGTACAATATGTGCAACACCAACTGCAGGATCAGCTGGTGTTGTACCAGGGACACTGTTTGCAGTGAAAAACAAGCTAAATCCAACACGTGAGCAAATGATTCGTTATTTATTCACATCAGGTGCTTTCGGCTTCGTTGTTGCCAATAATGCTTCGATTTCAGGTGCTGCTGGTGGCTGTCAAGCAGAGGTTGGCTCAGCTGCTGGTATGGCAGCGGCGGCGATTGTAGAGATGGCTGGTGGTACCCCGCAGCAATGTTCAGAAGCATTTGCCATTACACTCAAAAATATGCTTGGGCTTGTTTGTGACCCAGTAGCTGGATTAGTGGAGGTTCCTTGTGTAAAACGAAATGCTATGGGTGCGTCAAATTCGCTTGTAGCTGCGGATATGGCACTCGCGGGTGTCACAAGTCGCATCCCGTGTGATGAAGTGATTGGTGCGATGTATCGAATTGGACAATCTATGAGTCCGAATTTAAAAGAAACTGCACGTGGAGGCCTAGCTGCAACACCAACAGGTAAAGCGATTAGTAAAGCTATATTTGATAACGGCAATTTAGAGAGTATCAAATCACTGCAAAAATAAAAATATGAAACACGCTATTCCTAAGGGAGGCGTGTTTTTTTGAGGTTCCACATGGTATAGGTGTTTTATAGGTGAAAATGAAAAACATAATGGTGAAATAGTACGGGAGGGTAGTTTAGACAAAGAGGATACATTCTCTTGGTGATACTCCCTATTCTAGGCTCATCACCATTACGTGTGGTTGATTTCCGTTCCGGCTGGGCGCTTTGTTGCTGCCGCTACGCTTTCGCACAGATAAAACATTTGCCGCTGACGCTTCGCTTTCGCGCAGATAAAACATTTGTAGCTGCCGCTTTGCTTTCGCACAGATAAAACATTTGTTGCTGTCGCTTCGCTTTCGCACAGATAAAACATTTGTAGCTGCCGCTTTGCTTTCGCTACAGAAAACATTTGTTGTTGCTGTCGCTTCGCTTTCGCACAGATAAAACATTTGTAGCTGCCGCTTCGCTTTCGCACAGAGCAAAGCTTCCTGGGGGCGTCCGATGAGCCGCTTGGGCCAACAGATGTTTTTTGCGCGAAAGCGTAGTGCTAACGTAGCGGCAGCAGAGGGTTTTGTATGTGCGAAAGCGTAGCGACAGCAACAGCACGACGTTGGTCACGAAGGCGTTATCACAGGACGTGATGCTCTTAGCCTTCGTTCCCCTACTTGCTCGCTCCAGGGTCTCATCTGTGACGCTGATCCCCAAGGAGTCGCCCAGCCCCCACTCCAATCAACTTATATACATGGCGTACGTTTTAGCTTCTTTCAGCGAATGTTTTCGTAGCGAAAATGAAACGTCAGCTACAGATGTTTTTTGTAGCGAAAGCGTAGCGACAGGTACAAAAGTCCCCTACCTTTATAAGTGGTGAGGATGAATGCGAGTTTAAGTTACTTTTTATTGAGTGTCCAAAAATTAAAGTTACAATCACTTAAAAAAATGACCCAATATGAAGAGGGTCATTGATTGTTGTAAATCGTGAACTAGAACAATTGAAAATTATAGGGAATTAGGATGAAAAAGTGATAATTCATTCGATATAATTAACTATCAATCAATTATTAATGAATTGAATTGAATTGCTATCTTACTGAAAAAAAAAAGTTATATAATAATATTGAGAATAATAATACGTGTGTTCAGATGTGTTAAACGCTAAGAGTAATCGTAAGAAAGGGGAAAACTCATATGCTGAAAAAACGTATGGTTAAACGAATGACTATGGGTAAAGTACTTGTGGTGGAAATATTTGGAGGAGTTGTCGTGCAAGGTGACTGATTTAACGAGTCCCGTTACCGATTTAAAGGGAATCGGGAAAGAAACAGCAGGGCATTTAGAGGCATTAGGCATCGAGACGATAGCGAATTTATTATGGACGTTTCCGCATCGACATGAGGATTTTCGTTTAAAGGATTTAGCACAAACACCACATAATGAACGTGTCACTGTTGAGTGTAAAGTTGAACGTGAACCGACAATGTTGTTTTTAGGTCGCAATAAATCTCGATTGCAAGTGACGGTGCTGGCAGGTCGACATTTGGTGAAGGTTGTTTTTTTTAATCAAGGCTATTTGAAGCAGAAGCTTGTACCAGGAGCTATTATTACCGTCACAGGTAAATGGGACAGAGGCAGACAAGTTATCAATGGAACGTCTGTTACGTTTGGTCCGAAAACAGATCAGGTCGACTTCGAACCTGTTTATAGTCTAAAAGGGTTGATTCAACAAAAGCGTTTTCGTAAATATATGAGACAAGCGCTAGATGAGTTTGGTGCAGAGATACCGGATGCAATTCCACAGCGTTTACAAGCGGATTATAAGCTTGTTTCAATGCGTGAGGGACTTGAAGGCATTCATTTCCCTCTTGATGCGGGGCATGCAAAGCAGGCAAGAAGGCGATTTGCCTATGAAGAGTTACTAAACTTTCAGCTACGTATTCAAGCGTTACGTAAAATTCGAAAGGACAGTGAGCACGGTACAGTTATACAGTTTGATTTGCAAAAACTACGTGCCTTTATTGCATCGTTACCGTATGAATTAACAGGTGCACAAAAACGCGTCGTCAATGAAATTTGCAAGGATTTGAAAGAACCGCATCGTATGAACCGCTTACTTCAAGGTGATGTAGGGTCAGGGAAAACCGTTGTTGCGGCGATATGTTTATATGCAGCTGTAACTGCTGGTTTTCAGGGAGCATTAATGGCGCCAACAGAAATTTTAGCTGAGCAGCATGCTGAAAACTTGAAGGAATGGTTTGAGCCATTTAGCGTACGTGTGGCTTTACTATCAGGATCGACGAAAGCAAAGGAGCGTCGGTTACTTTTAGAAGAACTAGTAAATGGGGATATAGATATTTTAATTGGTACGCATGCGCTTATTCAGCCTGATGTCGTTTTTTGCAAGCTTGGTTTTGTCATAACGGATGAACAGCATCGTTTTGGGGTTGAGCAGCGTAGAATATTGCGTGATAAAGGGGAGAATCCAGATGTGCTCTTTATGACGGCGACACCTATTCCGCGTACACTTGCGATTACAGCATTTGGAGAGATGGATGTTTCAATGATTGATGAAATGCCAGCGGGGCGTAAACAAATTGAAACACATTGGATGAAAAAAGAGCAATTTGGCTCTGTTATGTCAAAGCTAGAATTAGAGCTTGCTGCTGGAAGGCAGGCATATGCTATTTGTCCTCTTATCGAGGAATCAGACAAGCTTGATGTACAAAATGCAGTAGAAATCTACGAGCAGCTTGCAACGTATTTTAACGGGCGATACAATGTTGGGTTAATGCATGGTCGCCTAACTGCGGATGAAAAAGACGCTGTTATGCGAGCCTTTAGTGAAGGGACTATTCATGTGCTCGTGTCTACAACAGTTGTTGAGGTTGGGGTTAACGTACCAAATGCAACTTTTATGATTGTTTATGACGCTGAACGCTTCGGCTTAGCTCAATTGCATCAGCTGCGTGGACGTGTTGGACGAGGCGAACATCAGTCATACTGTGTGTTGCTTGCCGATCCAAAATCTGATGAAGGCAAAGAGCGAATGCAGTCGATGACGGAAACGAATGATGGTTTCCGCCTAGCTGAAAAGGATTTGGAACTACGTGGTCCAGGTGATTTCTTTGGACGTAAACAAAGTGGCTTGCCTGATTTTAAAGTAGCGGATTTAGTGCATGATTATCGAATACTTGAGACTGCAAGAAAAGATGCAACGGACATACTTGAGACTGATGCTTTTTGGCGTGATGATGAATACAAAAAATTACGTGAAATGCTTGAAAATTCAGGCGTTTTACAAGGGGATCGCTTCGATTAACTGAATATTTGATACTCTATTAGGAATGTGGGAACTTGTTTCTAAACAAGTCTTGCATTCTTTTTTAATACTCTATATACTGATATTAGTACCAAGTGCTAATAACAACTAAAAAGGTGGCGAATGATGTTGAGACGAACGAAAAAAGAGCGACAGCGACTATTATCCGAAACGATAGCTGAAAATCCATTCGTCACAGATGAACAGCTAGCAACACAGTTTCAGGTTAGTGTCCAAACGATTCGTTTAGATCGTATGGAATTAGCGATTCCAGAATTACGAGAACGAATTAAAGATGTTGCTTCGAAAACTTATGAAAATGAAGTAAAATCACTACCGATTGATGAAGTAATCGGAGAAATAATTGATATTGAATTGGATAATCGTGCACTATCTATTTTTGACGTAAAAGAAGAACATGTTTTTCAGCGCAATGGCATCGCGCGTGGACATCATTTGTTTGCACAGGCAAATTCATTGGCGGTAGCAGTTATTGACGACGAACTAGCATTAACAGTACATTCTAATATTACTTTTGTGAAACCTGTTAGAGCTGGAGATCGTGTTATTACAAAAGCTATTGTTATTGGACGTGATGAAAAAAATCATCGTACAAAAGTAGAGTTGACGTCCACTGTTAACGGCGAAACAGTTTTTGTTGGTGAATTTGATATGTATCGCACGAAAGGTGAAGGTGAACAACAATGAAATTAGCGCTTGATGGAATGGGTGGCGACAACGCACCAAAATCAGTTGTTGAAGGTGCTTTATTAGCATTAGAGCAAATTCCAAATTTAGAAATACAACTATATGGTCAGCAGGAAAAGCTTGAACCATTTATTAAAATACATGATCGATTAACTGTAGTACATTGTGAGGAAGTTGTGGAAGGAACAGACGATCCAGCACGCGCTGTTCGCCGTAAAAAGGATTCATCGATGGCAAGAATGATGGATGCAGTTGAAGAAGGAAAGGCAGATGCTTGTCTTTCAGCAGGTAATACGGGTGCTTTAATGGCAGGTGGCTTATTTAAAGTAGGACGTATTGAAGGGATTGCTAGACCTGCTTTAGCCACTACACTACCAACATTGGATGGTAAGGGCTTTTTAATGCTTGATTTAGGGGCAAATGCAGATGCGCGACCTGAGCATTTATTGCAATATGCGATTATGGGCGATATTTATGCGAAAAAGGTAGGCAGCTTACAAAAGCCACGTATTGGTTTGCTAAATATCGGTACTGAGGATAAAAAAGGAAATGAATTAACGAAGGCTGCTTTCGAATTATTAAAAGAAGCAGATTTGAACTTTATCGGCAATGTAGAAGCTCGAGATTTACTTGAAGGGGTAGCTGACGTTGTAGTAACAGATGGTTTTACAGGTAATATGGTGCTGAAATCGATAGAAGGAACAGCAGGCGCATTATTTTCAATGCTGAAAGAGGCGTTTATGTCTTCAACAAAAACAAAAATTTCGGCAGCACTTATGAAAAATAATTTACGTGATTTGAAAAATAAAATGGACTACACAGAGTATGGTGGTGCAGGTTTGTTTGGTTTACAAGCACCTGTAATAAAGGCACATGGATCTTCCAACGCCAAAGCAATATACAGTGCGATTCGCCAAGCAAATACGATGGTAGAGCATACAGTCATCTCGACGATTACAGATACAGTACGTCACTTAGAAATTGATTAACTTCTTTCAGCGGGTGTCCAAACACCCACTGATATAGAGGAACTCAGTCTAAGAACGCCACGTCCTGTGGCAACGACTGAGTGACCAACATCATGTTGCTGTCGCTACGTTAGCACTACGCTTTCGCACAGAAAACATTTGTTGGCCTAAAGCCTCCGGCGGATGTCACGGAATCGGAAAGGAGTTCTTTGTGCAAGCACAAAGCCGATTCCAGACGCAATTATGCCGAGGCATTATTGATTAAAAAGGGGATGAATGAAAAATGACGAAAATAGCATTTGTTTTTCCAGGACAAGGTTCTCAAGTAGTTGGAATGGGGCAAGAATTTATTGAGAATGCGGCAGAAAGTAAAGCGTTTTATGACAGTGCAGATCAATCACTTGGCTTTGAGCTATCTAAACTTATGTTAGAGGGGCCAGCTGAGGAGCTAACATTGACTTACCATGCACAGCCGGCGCTTTTAACTACTGGTGTGATGGTAGCAGAAAAATTACGTGCAGCAGGTATTACGCCAAACTATGCAGCAGGGCATTCACTTGGAGAGTACAGTGCATTAGTAATCGCTGGTGTGCTATCGTTCGAGGATGCAGTTTCTGTCGTACATAAGCGTGGGCTTTATATGAATGAAGCTGTACCTGCAGGGCAAGGCGCTATGGCAGCCATTCTAGGGATGGAGCTTGAGGCACTGCATGAGGTAACTGAAAAAGTATCTGCAGCAGGTGACCCGGTTCAGGTAGCGAATGTAAACTGTCCAGGGCAAATCGTTATTTCTGGTACAAAGGAAGGCGTTGACAAGGCTTCTTTAGCAGCGAAGGAAGCAGGCGCCAAACGAGCAATACCTTTAGTTGTTAGTGGCCCATTCCATTCAGAGCTAATGCGCCCATCATCTGGAAAATTAAAAGAAGCATTGGCTGCTATATCATTGTCAGCCCCAAAAATCCCTGTAATCGGCAACGTCATGGCGAAAGAATTAGAGGATGTTGCTACTATTCAACATGAGTTAGTAGAACAAGTATTTAGCGCTGTGCAATGGGAAGCATCTGTGCGTGAAATGATTGCACAAGGTGTCGATGTCTTTATTGAGTGTGGACCAGGTAAAGTATTAAGCGGATTAGTGAAAAAAATCGATCGAACTGTTGCGACATATTGTGTTTATGATGAAGCATCATTAGAGACTGTGCTAGAAGCGGCGAAGGAGTGGACAATTAATGCGTAAATTAGATGGTAAAGTAGCTGTTGTAACTGGTGCTTCGCGTGGAATAGGGCGATCTATTGCATTAAAGCTTGCTGATGAGGGCGCTAAAGTTGTCGTTAACTACAGCGGCTCACAGGCAAAGGCAGAAGAAGTTGTCGCGATGATTCAAGAGAATGGTGGCGAGGCTATTGCCGTACAAGCGAGTGTTTCCAAAACAGAGGAAGTTACAGCATTAATGAATGCAGCTGTGAAAACATTCGGCTCGCTTGATATTTTAGTAAATAATGCAGGTATTACACGTGATAACTTGTTAATGCGTATGAAAGAAGATGAATGGGACGATGTTTTAGACACGAACCTTAAAGGTGTTTTCCTTTGTACAAAAGCAGTAACTCGTCAAATGATGAAGCAACGTGCGGGCCGTATCATCAATATTTCATCGATTGTCGGTGTAGCTGGTAATGCGGGGCAGGCTAACTATGTAGCTGCAAAAGCAGGTGTTATTGGACTAACTAAAACGACTGCAAAGGAGTTAGCTTCACGAAATATTCTAGTGAATGCAATTGCACCGGGCTTTATCGAAACTGAAATGACTGAACAACTACCAGAAGATCTAAAACAAGGCATGCTTACGCAAATTCCTCTTGCTAAACTTGGGCAGCCTGAGGATATCGCAAAGGCAGTAGCTTTCCTAGCTTCAGATGATGCTAACTATATGACGGGTCAGACGTTACATATAGATGGCGGCATGGTGATGTAATTTCAATTAGTCATAGATAATGATTTTTTGTATAATCATTTGAGGGGAGGTGAATGATTTGTCTACAGTATTAGAACGCGTAACAAAAGTAATCGTGGACCGTTTAGGTGTTGAAGAAAGTGAAGTAACTCTAGAAGCTTCTTTCCGTGATGATTTAGGTGCTGACTCATTAGACGTAGTTGAGCTTGTAATGGAGCTTGAAGACGAATTCGATATGGAAATTTCTGATGAAGATGCTGAAAAAATCTCAACGGTTGGTTCTGCAATTTCATACATTGAAAGTAAATTAAACTAATTTCGTTTAACGTTATTCAGCAGAAATTACTACTGTTTTTGCTTGAATGTGAAGAGCGGATATAATAGGCTAAGATGTATTTAAAAGGGTACGAAATGGTTCGTTTTTCGAATTATGAACGTCCCTTTTTTTGTTTTAGAAAATAAATTACGAAAAAATTTCCAAAACATTGTATTTAAGCCGAAATACTTTTGCATAAATGTCTTGAAAAAGGTACACTAAAACGGTAGAAACTATTAGGAAGGCAGATTGTTCAATGGCTATGAAAAGAAAAGGAACTATGCAGAAATCTGGCGTACTTCCTGAAAAAGTACGCAATCAATTCGAGCTGTTACAGCATGAATTAACTATCACATTTATTAATAAAAATTTATTGTATCAAGCATTCACGCATTCATCTTATGTGAATGAGCATCGCCGTAAATTGTTTACGGATAATGAGCGTCTTGAATTTTTAGGAGACGCAGTACTTGAACTGTCTGTTTCTAAATACCTTTTTGAGAAATACCCTCATATGAGTGAGGGTGAGCTGACGAAGCTACGAGCATCCATAGTATGTGAGCCATCACTTGTGGTCTTTGCAAATGAATTAGGCTTTGGTCGCTTTGTATTACTCGGAAAAGGTGAGGAATTAACAGGTGGACGGGAACGCCCAGCGCTGCTTGCAGATGTATTTGAATCATTTGTAGGTGCCCTTTATTTAGATCAGGACTTACAAACGGTCGTGTCCTTTTTAGAACGAATCGTATTCCCGAAAGTAGAAGTCGGTGCTTTTTCGCATGTGATGGATTTTAAAAGCCAATTGCAAGAAATGGTACAGCAAACGAATAATGGCCTTCTTCATTATGAAATTATTGATGAAAAGGGTCCTGCACATAACCGTACCTTTGTATCGAGCGTACTATTAAATGGACAGGAGCTTGGTATTGGTCGTGGGAAATCAAAAAAAGAAGCCGAGCAGCAAGCTGCGCAATGTGCGATGCGTGCAATGCGTGAGCAATCTGCAAAAGAGGAGGCTTAATAGATGTTCCTAAAACGACTCGAAGTGATTGGCTTTAAATCTTTTGCGGAGCGCATTGGAATTGATTTTGTGCCCGGCGTTACAGCGGTTGTTGGGCCAAATGGCAGTGGAAAAAGTAATGTCACTGATGCTATTCGTTGGGTACTTGGGGAGCAATCGGCAAAGTCGTTACGTGGGGCAAAGATGGAGGATGTTATTTTTGCTGGGAGTGACTCACGTAAGCCACTAAACTTTGCAGAGGTAACATTAATTTTAGATAACACAGATGAACAGCTTGCTTTTTCCTATACAGAAGTCAGCGTAACAAGACGCGTATACCGTTCAGGAGATAGTGAATATTTATTAAATAACCAGCAGTGTCGCCTGAAGGATATTACGGACTTGTTTATGGACTCAGGACTTGGGAAAGAAGCCTTCTCCATTATTTCACAAGGCCGTGTCGATGAAATTTTAAATAGCCGACCTGATGACCGTCGTTCGATTTTTGAAGAGGCAGCTGGCGTGTTAAAGTATAAATTAAGAAAGAAAAAAGCAGAGCATAAGCTTGTTGAAACAGATGAAAATTTGTATCGTGTTTTAGATATTTTACATGAACTAGACAGTCGTCTGGAGCCGCTAGAAATTCAAGCATCAAGTGCAAGAGATTATGTGCAAATGTCAACAGAGTTAAAGGATTTTGATATCGCCATCCTTGTGCACGATTTAAAAAATTGTGCACAATCTTTGCATGCACTGAAAGCTGAGTACACAGAGCTATATGAAACAGAGCAAAAACAAGCGCATAATATCTCTTCAATAGAAAAGCAAACTGCAAGCATTCGTAAGCTTTTAAAAGAGCTAGATGACTATTTGGATACTACTCAGGCTGAGTTTGTTAATGCGACGATGGAGGTAGAGCGTTGGGATGGTCGTAAAGCATTAATGGCTGAAAAGCGACAAAATGCTTCTAATCAACTACTTCAATTGAATACAGCATTACAAGAAGCAAAAGATGAGGTCGAGGCTCTCATAGTTCAAGAGCAAGAGAAAAAAGAAGTGTTCGCTGAAAAACAGCAAGAGGTATCAGAGCTAAAACAAAGCATCAAGCAATTAGAACAATCTTTAAATCGCTCTGTTTCTGAAATTGAACAAGAAATTGAAGAACAAAAAAACCACTATATCGACTCCTTAAACGAAGAAGCAACAGTTAAAAATGAATTGAAAAATATTGAACAACAATTAGCACAACAAAAAGCGATGGCGACACGAATGTCAGACCAAACTGATGAATTTGGTCAGGAGCTTGCACAAATTCTTGTGGAAAAAGAAAAGCTAGTTGTTGCTCACACTACAACAACTAACGAATTGCAGGGAAAACTTGAGCAATACGAAACATTGCAAATACAGCTTAAGAACGTCAATGCATCGTTTAATGAAAAGCAAGACATGCTTTATAAGGCTTATCAGCATCAGCAGCAACTGAAGGCTAGAAAAGATACGCTAGCTGAGCTTGAAGCAGATTTCTCTGGGTTCTTCCATGGAGTAAAAGAAGTATTATTAGCGCGTGATAAAGGTGAATTAGCTGGAATTGAAGGAGCTGTTGCTGAGTTAATCCAAGTAGATGGAAAATATTCCCAGGCTATTGAAACAGCATTAGGGGCAGCCTCTCAACATATTGTGACAACCGATGAACGATATGCTCAACAGGCAATTCATTGGTTAAAACAAAAGAGAGCTGGACGCGCGACGTTTTTACCCAAATCAGTCATGAAGTCACGTAAAATCAATCTATCTATGATTCAACTAGCTACTGAGCATCCAGCATTTGTCCAAATGGCTGATGCACTTGTTACGTTCGATGAAAACAACCGCACAATTGTCGAAAACCTTCTTGGCAATGTAATCGTTGCATCAAGTTTAGAAGGTGCAAGCCAAATTGCTCGATTATGTGGTTTTCGATATCGTGTCGTAACACTTGAAGGTGATATCGTCAATGCAGGCGGTTCGTTAACAGGTGGTTCTGTGAAGCAACAATCTTCACTCTTTACTAGAAAAGCGGAATTAGATGGTTTAATAGTAAAGCTAGAATCGTTAGAAGCATCCATTTATAGTGCTGAACAGGCTGTCACAACTGAAAAAGAGAAGCTTGCAATATTGCGAGACAAAGTAGAGCAATTGAAGCTTGATGGAGAGCAACTACGAAAAGATGAAATGCAGCAGGCGAGTCGTATTCGCGAGCTAGAGGTTGTCGAGAAAAGCTTATCTGCACGAGTATCTTTTGCTTCTAATGAAACACAAGATGTAAAAACACGCGAAGAAGCATTGTTAGCTCAAAGGGAAGCGGCTACAGAGCGTTTAACGGCACTAGCAACAGAACTGTTAGAAATTAATGAAACAGTGGAACAACTAAGTAAGGTGAAGTTACAAAGCGAAACAGAGAAGGATGTACTTCGTGAGCAATCCGCAGAAAAACGCTCGCAGTTAGCAGTTATGCAGGAGCAAATGTCACAAGTGCAAATTGCTACTGCAGAGTTAGCCCTACAATTGAACAAAGCTCGTCAAAAAGTTGACAATATTTCTCAGGAAATAATCTGGCTTCAATCTGATGAATCGACAAAACTTTTAAGTGATGAAGAAGTTGATGAGCAGGTTGCTACGTGGAAAGCGAGAAGAGATTCACTGCAGGATACTATTTCACAGAAAAAAGATGAAAAAGTAGCACAACAACAAGAGCTTACTACTTTAGAAGAACAGCTGAAGGAATTGCAACGTACACATAAAGGCTATCTTGAAGCAATACGTGCAAATGAATTGAAGCGAAGTCGCGTAGAATTTGAGATAAATAATTTCAATGAACAGCTAGAAGAAAACTATCAGCTAGCATTTGATGAGGCTGAGGAGTTAGCCCTTGCAATTGAAGATGAAGAGCATATGCGACGTCGAGTGAAACTGCTGAAGAAATCGATAGAGGAGCTAGGTCCTGTTAATTTGAGTTCCATTGAGGAATACGATCGTGTACTTGAACGCCATTCATTCTTAACTGAGCAGCGGGAGGATTTACTTGCTGCACAGGAAACATTGCATGAGGCTATTAAAGAGATGGATGAGGAAATGACGCTTCGATTTAGCGAAACCTTCTATGCTATTCGAGAGCAATTTAAACGTGTATTCCGTGAATTGTTTGGTGGAGGACAGGCAGATTTAGTGTTATTGGACCCTCAAAATCTGCTAGAAACGGGTATAGAAATCGTAGCACAACCACCAGGGAAAAAATTACAAAACCTAAGTTTACTTTCAGGTGGTGAACGTGCACTTACTGCAATCGCTTTATTATTCTCCATCTTAAATATACGACCTGTACCATTTTGTATTCTCGATGAGGTAGAGGCGGCTTTAGATGAGGCAAATGTCGTTCGATATAGCCAATATTTGAAGAAATTTAGCCGTAATACGCAATTTATTGTGATCACACATCGTAAAGGGACGATGGAGGGAGCGGATGTCTTGTATGGTATTACAATGCAGGAATCAGGCGTGTCTAAACTTGTATCAGTAAAATTAGAAGATGAACCCGTACTTGCGGAGCAAAGGAGCGAACAAGCATGAGTTTTTTTAAACGTTTAAAAGATAAGTTGGTAGGCAACCCGGTCGAGGAAGAAAAAGTAGTAGAGAGTACGGAAGAAGAAGCTGCTGAACAGAAGCAAGACGAAGCAACAGAGCCTGCTCAAATTGAAGAAATTGAAGAAATTGTAGATGAAGTTGAAAAAGTAGAGGAAGTTTCTGTAACGGAAAGTTCAATTGAAACCGAAATTCCTGAAGAAAAAGAAGATCAAGAACAACTAGAGCAACAAGAAGTGCAAGAGGTTGCGATAGCAGAAGAACCAGTAGAGGAGAAAAAACCTTCTGCATGGTCTATTACACAAAAGTTCAAGGCTGGACTGGAAAAAACGCGTAATTCATTTACTTCAAAAGTGAATGATCTAGTTGCTCGCTATCGAAAAGTGGACGAAGATTTCTTTGAAGAATTAGAAGACTTATTATTACAGGCAGACGTTGGCTTTGAAACAGTAATGGAGCTAATGGACAAATTACGCTTCGAGGTTCAGCGTAAAAATATAAAAGATACAAACGGAATTCAAACGCTTATTTCTGAAAAACTTGTGGAAATTTATGAGCAAGGAGAAGAAGATTTAATCGAACTGAATATGCAACCTGAAGGTGAGCTTACTGTCATTTTATTCGTTGGGGTAAACGGTGTTGGGAAAACGACTACCATCGGTAAACTTGCTCATCGTCTAAAATCACAAGGTAAAACAGTTGTTTTAGCGGCAGGTGATACTTTCCGTGCTGGTGCCATCGACCAATTACAAGTTTGGGGAGACCGTGTTGGTTGTGAAGTGATTAAACAATCAGAAGGCTCTGATCCAGCAGCGGTTATGTATGATGCAATTCGCGCGGCGAAAAACCGTAAAGCGGATGTGTTAATTTGTGATACAGCAGGACGTCTACAAAACAAAGTGAACTTAATGAATGAACTTGAAAAAGTTCATCGTGTAATTTCTCGAGAGATACCAAATGCTCCGCATGAAGTACTATTAGCATTAGATGCAACAACAGGTCAAAATGCACTTGTTCAAGCACAAACATTTAAAGAGGTTACAAATGTAACAGGAATTGTCTTAACAAAACTTGACGGTACTGCAAAAGGTGGTATTGTCCTTGCCATTCGCAACAAACTACACATTCCAGTGAAGTTTATTGGTCTTGGTGAAAAAATGGACGATTTACAGCCATTTGATGCAGAGCGTTATGTGTATGGATTATTTGCGGATGGTTTAGATAAAGAATTACAAAATAATGAGGATTAGGTTCATCATCAAGAGTTGTAGATGACTTTTGTTAAAACGTATACTATGTAAATAAGTCGGAACGGAAATCAACAACACGTTTTGGTGGTGGTCCGAGGATTAACATTTGAGGAAGTAAATTTGTAATTGCGCTCGTTTGTGCAGGGAAACGCATTGTTTAAAAGGGAAATACTAGCTATAGGTGAAAAACGCCTGAAAAGCAGTTAATTAAAGCTTTTAGACAAGGAGATTACCTTGACACGGACGGGCGCTTTTCGTTATGATACAAATGACTAATAACGGGAGGAGAAATATTCGATGCTACTTGAAAAAACAACACGCATGAACTTTCTCTTCGACTTTTATCAAGCATTATTAACAGATAAGCAACGAAGTTATATGGAGCTATATTATTTAGATGATCACTCGCTTGGAGAGATTGCTGAATCATATGGAGTTTCACGCCAAGCTGTTTATGATAATATCCGTCGAACAGAAGCGATGCTTGAAGAATATGAAGAAAAACTATGTTTATTGGAAAAATTTCAACAACGTACACAAATGCTTGCGCAGCTAACAACAGGGATCACGGAACAAAGTATGACAGTTGAAGTGCAATTGGCGCTTATAGAACAGTTGAAAGAATGGGATTAGGAGGCGAAAGCAATGGCTTTTGAAGGATTAGCGGAGCGACTCCAAGGAACGATCCAAAAGATTAAAGGTAAAGGAAAAGTATCGGAACAAGACGTTAAAGAAATGATGCGAGAGGTCCGATTTGCTTTAATCGAGGCGGATGTTAACTTAAAAGTAGTCAAAGAATTCGTTAAAAAGGTCAGTGAACGTGCTGTCGGTGTAGAAGTTATGCAAAGCTTAACACCCGGTCAGCAGGTTATTAAAATCGTACAAGACGAATTAACAGAATTAATGGGTGGCGAGCAAAGCCCAATCAAATTTAATACAAAGCCACCAACTGTTATTATGATGGTCGGCTTACAAGGTGCAGGGAAAACGACAACTACAGGTAAATTGGCAAATGTGCTACGTAAAAAATATAATCGTAAGCCATTACTAGTTGCTGCAGACGTTTATCGTCCAGCGGCTGTTCAGCAGTTACAAACGTTAGGAAAGCAGTTATCCTTACCTGTTTTTGCGTTAGGAACGGATGTATCTCCAGTAGAAATTGCACGTCAGGCAATTGAATTGGCGAAAGAAGAGCATCATGATGTCGTTATTATCGATACAGCTGGTCGCTTGCATATCGATGAAGATTTAATGCAAGAATTAAAAGATATTCGTGCACTAAAAGAGCCGGATGAAGTGTTCCTAGTTGTAGATGCTATGACAGGTCAGGATGCTGTCAACGTGGCAGAAAGCTTTAATGAAGCAATCGGCATTACAGGGGTTGTTTTAACAAAGCTTGATGGTGATACACGTGGTGGTGCTGCATTATCAATTCGTTCAGTAACACAGAAGCCGATTAAGTTTGTCGGGATGGGCGAAAAATTGGATGCACTCGAACCATTCCATCCAGAGCGTATGGCGTCTCGTATATTAGGGATGGGCGACGTTCTATCGCTTATTGAAAAGGCTCAGGCAAACGTTGATGAAGCAAAGGCTAAAGAACTAGAGGAAAAATTTAAAACTCAGAGCTTTACATTTGATGATTTTGTTGAGCAATTGCAGCAAGTAAAGAAAATGGGTCCGCTTGAGGATATTTTAAAAATGTTACCAGGTGCTGGCAAAATCAAAGGCTTAGACAATGTTAAAGTGGATGATAAGCAAATGGGTCGCGTAGAAGCGATTATTTACTCGATGACACCTGCTGAAAAGACGAATCCAGAAATTATTAACGGTAGCCGTAAAAAGCGCATAGCGAATGGTTCTGGGACTTCGATTCAAGAGGTGAATCGTCTATTAAAACAATTTGATGAAATGAAGAAAATGATGAAGCAAATGACAGGCATGGCGAGTGGTAAAGGAAAGAAAAAGATGAAAATGCCAGGCTTTGATTCATTGTTTAAATAATAATTTATAGGTGTTAAGAAAAAACACTTTACAAACAACATAAACATTGATAATATACTATCTTGTGTGAAACTTATTCGGAGGTGCTATTAAAATGGCAGTTAAAATTCGCTTAAAACGTATGGGAGCTAAAAAATCTCCTTTCTATCGTATCGTAGTTGCAGACGCTCGTTCACCACGTGACGGTCGTCAAATCGAAACAGTTGGTACTTACAACCCACTAACTCAACCAGCTACTGTAAACATCGATGAAGAGAAAGCTCTTAAATGGTTAGCTGACGGTGCAAAACCATCAGATACAGTGCGTAACTTGTTCTCAGAACAAGGTATCATGGAAAAATTCCATAACCAAAAATTCAGTAAATAATCGGGGGCGACGTCTTTGAAGCAGCTGATTGAAGCAATCGTTTTACCGTTAGTCGATTATCCAGAAGAAGTTCGTATAGAGACGGATGAAAATGCAAATCGAATTGTTTATAAACTTTTTGTTCATCCAGAGGATCGAGGGAAAGTCATAGGCAAACAAGGGCGAGTAGCGAAAGCGATTCGTACAATTGTTTATTCAGCGGCGGGTAGTCACCATCAAAAAAAGACCTACGTCGATATATTGGATTGATAGAAAAGATTTTCACGCTCTTTTACATGCAACAAGCACTGGAGAGTCCTGATCGGTATGTTTAAATGCGCTTAGGAATTCAAAGTGGCTCTGAGGTAAAGCGTAAAATCTGGACTAAAAGGAAGGAGCTTGCCGGTTCCTTCCTTTTTTCATTATCATAATTATTTTGAGAGGTAATTGAACATAATGACATTGAGGAAGACTGGTCAACGTCTTAGCTATAACACCGTCCACCAAAAGTTAAACTGCTTTTGTAGGTGAAAGGTGAGAGAAAGGTTACTTTTTGATCTGGCTAGCTAGTAGCTTGACGGGGATGAGCTTGTTTAGCATTTTTATACGAGGTGAGATTTGAATGGAATGGTTTAATGTAGGTCGTATTGTCAATACGCATGGTATTCGTGGTGAGGTGCGTATATTATCAACAACAGATTTTGAAGAAGAGCGCTTCGCAGTAGGAAATAAGCTTGCGGCGTTTAAAAAAGACGATAAAAAGCCAACGTGGGTAACAATTGAATCAGTGCGTCGTCATAAAAACTTTATTTTATTAACTTTTGAAGGAATGCATAACATCAACTTGGTTGAGCCTTTCAAAGAAGGCATGCTCAAAGTTACGAAAGATCAAATGTCAGATAATTTATTAGAGGAAAATGAATTTTTCTTCCATGAAATAATTGGCTGTACAATTGTTTCTGAAGAAGGCGAAACAATCGGAGCAGTGACCGACATTCTTCAAACAGGAGCAAATGATGTTTGGGTAGTCAAGGGCGCTAAAAAAGAACATTATATCCCGTATATCGAAGACATCGTCAAGGAAATTGATGTTGATGAGAAGAAAATTGTGATACACGTAATGGAAGGCCTGCTATGATGAATATTCATGTGTTAAGTTTATTTCCTGATATGTTTGCAGGCGTCTTTGGTGCATCCATATTAAAGAAAGCACAGGAAAAAGGTGCTGTAAAGCTAGAAGTAACTGATATTCGTGGATTTTCGGGTAACAAGCATAATCAAGTAGACGATTATCCGTATGGTGGTGGCGCGGGAATGGTATTAAAACCAGAGCCGATGTTTAGCGCTGTCGAGTCCATTACTGAAGGAAGAAATCCTCGTATCATTTTGATGTGTCCACAAGGTGAGCGTTTTACTCAAAAAAAGGCAGAAGAGCTAGCGCAAGAAAAAGAACTAGTATTTTTATGTGGTCATTATGAAGGTTATGATGAACGCATTCGTCAGCATCTTGTTACAGACGAGATTTCAATTGGAGATTTCGTATTAACTGGTGGAGAGCTAGGGGCTATGACGGTTATAGATAGCGTTGTACGACTTCTGCCGGGGGTTTTAGGACAAGAGGATTCCCATATACAAGATTCGTTCTCAACAGGTCTTTTAGAGCACCCACATTATACACGACCTGCTGAATTTCGTGGAATGAAAGTACCTGATATTTTACTATCGGGTAATCATGCAAAGATTGAGCAATGGCGTGAGGAAGAATCTTTGAAAAGAACATTCGAACGTCGTCCAGATCTACTCGAGAATTATCCGTTAACCGATAAGCAAAAATTGTATGTAGAAAAACTTGAAAAACAACAATAAAGATGCTTGATTGCTATCTACATTTGTGATAACATCTATTCTGTACTTCTATGTGAAGTACTGAATTACGATGTTCCGCTGTGGCATAGATTGCGTGCAAGAGCATCTGTCTAAGGAGAGAAAACAATGTCAAACATTATTGCAGAAATTACAAAAGCTCAGCTTCGCACTGATCTACCAACTTTCCGTCCTGGTGATACTGTTAAGGTACACGTGAAAGTAGTAGAGGGTACTCGTGAACGTATCCAAGTATACGAAGGTGTAGTAATTAAACGTCGTGGTGGCGGAATTAGCGAAACTTTCACAGTTCGTAAAATTTCTTATGGTGTAGGTGTTGAACGTACATTCCCTGTACACACACCAAAAATCGCTAACTTAGAAGTTGTACGTCGTGGTAAAGTACGTCGTGCTAAACTTTACTACCTACGTAACTTACGTGGTAAAGCTGCTCGTATTAAAGAAATTCGATAATTATGATTTAAAAGTGAGGGGCTTGTGCAACAAGCTCCTTTTCTTTTTGCTTGTCATCTTAAATAACTATCATCTAAAATGAGGATAGACAAGGGGGCAAATCTCGATGGAAAAACAAGTGAAGGAAAAGAATGAACTATGGGAATGGACTAAGGCACTTCTAATTGCATTTGCGATTGCAGCAATTATTCGTTATTTTTTATTTACACCCATTGCAGTAGATGGCGAGTCCATGATGCCAACCCTTGAAGATGGTGACCGTATGATCGTGAATAAAATTGGTTATAAAATAGGTGAACCAAAACGCTTTGATATTGTTGTGTTTCACGCTCCAGAGCAGAAAAACTATATTAAACGTGTTATTGGACTACCAGGAGATACATTGGAATATAAAAATGATCAATTATACATTAACGGTGAACCGCTAGATGAGCCTTATTTAGATGCCTACAAATCACAAATTACAGAAGGTACATTAACAGAGGATTTTACATTAAAAGACATTGATGTAAAACTCGATGTAATTCCAGAGGGCTATGTTTTCGTTATGGGAGACAATCGTCGATACAGTAGGGACAGTCGTGATATTGGTATCGTCGATCAAAAAGAGATTATTGGTAATACAAGTCTGATTTTCTGGCCGTTTAGTGATATTAAAATTGTAAAGTAATACTTGAAAGGGAGGGCTAACACTCCCTTTTTCTTTTAGTTTAGGAGGTATAGATATGACTATACAATGGTTTCCAGGGCATATGGCGAAGGCCCGAAGAGAAGTAACAGAAAAATTAAAGCTCGTTGATATTATTTTTGAATTAATAGATGCACGTTTACCTCTATCTTCGCGTAATCCGATGATAGACGAAGTGATCAATCAAAAACCGCGTCTCCTTATCTTAAATAAGGCAGATATGGCAGATGAGCAGGAAACACGTAAGTGGGTAGAGTACTTTGCACAACGTGGTCATAAGGCAGTAGCAATTAATTCTCTTGAAGGTAAAGGATTACAGCAGGTTACAAAGGCTGCCCAAGAAATATTAAAAGAAAAATTTGAGCGTATGAAGGCGCGTGGGATGAAGCCAAGAGCCATTCGCGCAATGATTGTTGGAATTCCAAACGTAGGGAAATCAACGCTGATTAACCGACTAGCGAAGAAAAATATCGCAAAAACAGGGAATACTCCAGGGGTAACTAAGGCTCAGCAATGGATAAAGGTTGGTAAGGAGCTTGAATTACTCGATACACCAGGTATTTTATGGCCGAAGTTTGAAGATCAGGAAGTAGGTTACAAATTAGCCTTAACAGGAGCTATAAAGGATACTATAACAAATATGGAGGATTTAGCTGTATATGGTCTACGCTTTTTATCCATTCATTATCCGGCACGAATGGAAGAACGCTATGGCTTCCAGTTTGTACATGAAGATTTAGTTGAGACTTTCGACCATATCGGTAAACTTCGTCGTGTGTTCGGTCCTGGTGGAGAAATCGATTATGATCAAGTAGCTCAACTAATCGTTCGAGATATTCGTGGTTTACAATTAGGTAAACTAACATTTGATTTTGTTGACGAACAACTTGAAAAAGAAACAGAGCAGCAATAATGAAAACTGTCATACTCACGTCATAAATCGTGAGCGTGACAGTTTTTCTTTTAGGAATACGTCTTCTTGCCGATATAGGATATAGAGCATGAAAAAGAAGTTATAATTATTTTGGGATTAGCGTCCTTCTGAAATGAATGTGCATTCAAGTACATATTGTGGAAAGCGCAAAAGCGTTAAGGTGAATCCTTAGCTTGAAAGAAACGAAAAACGTACTAGAACTTAAAATTAACGATTTGGGAGTAAATAGATGAAAACGATTAAAGAAATCACTACAGCTTTGAAGGAAGCGGAGGAATGGCAGGACTGGATGGTAGGAGTAGAGAGTGATGAACGTGCGGGTGTGCAAAAGGCTTGGCTAAGCTGGAAAAAGCGCCAAGATAAAAAACAACAGCTACTGCAGGAACATCAAACGAAAGTTGATTTCGATCAAAGCTACGGAGGAAAAGAAGTCTTCATTGCAGGGGTAGATGAAGCAGGACGTGGACCTTTAGCAGGACCAGTAGTAACTGCTGCTGTTATTTTACCCTCAAACTGCGAGGTTCTTGTCGGATTAAATGATTCAAAGCAATTATCAAAGGATAAACGCAATGCCTATGCTGCTTTAATAAAAGAACATGCATTAAGTTATTTTATCCATTTCCAATCAGCGCAACAAATTGATGAATTAAATATCTACGAAGCGACAAAACAATCGATGAAGACAAGTGTAGAATCGTTATCTATTAAGCCTAATTATGTGCTAGTTGATGCTATGACACTGCCAATCTCTATTCCACAGGATTCAATTATTAAAGGGGATGCGAAAAGCTTAGCTATTGCAGCTGCATCGATATTAGCGAAAACGGCTCGAGATGATTATATGGATCAATTGGACAACGAATTCCCTATGTATGGTTTTGCTCAGCATGCAGGATATGGTACAAAGCAACATTTAAAAGCACTTGAAGAATTCGGCCCAACGAGCCATCATCGCAAGTCGTTTGAGCCGATAAAGTCAATGCTTTAACTTCTTTCACAAATGTTTTATGTAGCGACAGCAAATAGCATACTAAAAATAAAAGGCTCTCCGCCAAAGTTAGGAATGGCATTAGTTAAAACGTATATCATGTGGTTAAGTTGATCTTCGTTCCGACTGGGCGACTCCTTGGGGATCAGCGTCACAGATGAGACCCTGGAGCGAGCCATCAGAGGAACGAAGGCTAAAAGCATCACGTCCTGTGATAACGCCTTCGTGACCAACATCGTGCTGTTGCTGTCGCTACGCTTTCGCACATACAAAACCCTCTGCTGCCGCTACGTTAGCACTACGCTTTCGCGCAAAAAACATCTGTTGGCCCAAGCGGCTCATCGGACGCCCCTAGGAAGCTCTGCTCTGCGCGAAAGCGAAACGTCAGCGGCAAAGGCCCAGGCGGAACGGAAATCACCCCACGTGATGGTGGTGAGCCAAATAAAAAATAGACGCCAATTACGCCAAGGAGTAATTGATGAAAGGAGTACGTATATGACAGCCACATCTTTTAATCCGATTCAAATGCAACAAGCTGCGGTAACCTCAACTAATCAGCCACTTGCTTTAAAACAAGGACAAGTATTTCATGGAACGATTAAACAATTATATCCAGATCAAACGGCAGAGATACAAGTTGGTCATCAGAAGTTTATTGCTAAACTCGAAGTGCCACTAAAAGCAGGTGACGCCCATTTCTTTCAAGTAACTGGTATAAACCCACAAACAGAACTAAAAGTTGTTACGGGTCCTATGGCGCAAACGGCATCCCAGAGTCAACAAATTAATCAGTTACTTGAATCGATGAATTTACCAAAGACGGCTGAAATGCAACAGCTTCTTGCCCATTTTATGAAAGCACAGCTACCGATTTCAAAGGAGCAACTGACGCAGGCAGAAATGTGGATGAAGGCATTACCAGATGGCATTACTAAACTAGATGCTCTACAAGCCATTCAAAAAATGGTGGAGCTTAAAATGCCTATGACAAATGACGTTTTTCAAGCGCTTATTAGTGGACAAAAAACTAGCGGCATGATTTCCGTGATGGAAAACTTCGCACAGCTTTTAGCTAAAGATACAGCTTTACCAGAGAACCTCAAGCAAAACCTAATGCAACAAATACAGGCAATTGCAAAGCCTTTTGAAGCAGAAACAGGTGGTTTAGTGCTTGCCAAGTCCGTACAAATATTAACTAATAATATGGCTTCTATGAGTGATAAGATTCAGGCCATGAATATGTTAAAGGATGCAGGGGTATTACCTCAGCAGGCAACCCTACAAAACTGGTCAAGTCTCAATGGTGTAAAGCCTGTCCAGCCAAATCAACTTCAACAGGCAGGAGAGGTTATACAAACAATTCTATCGACAAAATCTGACAATACAAATCAGCTTGTTGACCAGCTTAAAACATGGACAGCAAATCAAAGCCTGTTAACCAATGAACAAAAACAGCCATTAAATCAACTAATCGATAGATTTAATCAGCTACCAGCAACTAAACAAACGCTAGAGGTTTTTGCTAAACAGATGCAAGAACAACTTATAAAAGCGTTTGCAGAAAATTCTTCGGAGCGTTTGTTTACACAAGACGCCAATGCTCTTTCAGTGAAGGACCATTTATTATCGCTTTTAAAGCATGAAGCAACTTCTCCAATACAAAACGAAGCATTCATGCGAAGTCTTATGAAAAATAGTGTTGAATCCCCGCTATCAATGATTCAGCAGATTGTTACGCAAGCAGATGCTCATGTACAAAATTCTATGGACAGTAAAGCAATGGAACATGCACTTAAAACGGTATTAAAAAATCTAGGAGTTAGCTATGAAGCGACACTTAGTAATAAGTCAGCAGATTTACAGCAGATTGCACATCAAATAAAACCTCAGCTACATACATTATTGCAGGAAACACATGTTACTCCGCAGCTGAAGGAAGCTGCCGAAATGTTAATGGCGCGTATGAACGGCATGCAGCTAGCATCAGGGGAGAATGGCCATCAGCATCAGCTTATTATGCAAGTACCATTGGAATTCTTCGGCAAGAAAATGGATGCAACATTACAGTGGAATGGACGCATGAAGGAAGACGGTAAAATTGATGCCAATTACGCGCGTATATTATTTTATTTACAAATGGAATCTATGAAAGAAACGGTTATTGATATGCAGGTTCAAAATCGTGTAGTTTCTGTGACAGTATTTAACGAAAATAATGATATTATTCCGCTTGCAGAACCACTAAAAGCGGCATTAAAAATAGGCCTAGCTGAAAAAGAGTATCAACTTTCAGGCGTTTTTATTAAACAATTTGAAAAATCCCAACCTGAAAAAACCCCTGTAGTAGAACAGCAGGAGGAACATAGTGGGGTGGATTTTCGCATATGAGTGAAGAAAAATTTACTCGAAAAGAGGCTATCGCTCTCACGTATAAGTTAGGACGTTTTGATAGTCCAACAGTCGTAGCAAAAGGAAAAGGGAAAATAGCAGAAAATATATTAGCACGCGCGAATGAGCACGATGTCCCGATTTATGAGGATCCTAACCTTGTTCAATTACTTGGACAATTAGATTTAAATGAGTCAATTCCAGAAGAATTGTACGAAGCTGTCGCTGAGGTTTTTGCATTTATATATCGATTAGATCAACAACATGCGCAAAAATATAGAAAAAACAAAGAATTCTGATTTTCGTAAAACTCTGTTTTTAGTACACGAAGTAGAAGAAAGTGTCATATAAAAAGATAAAAAATGAACAAAAGACAAAGTGTAGACTTTATCAGAATCTTTAGTTAGAATAGATTATGTTAGTAAAACAATTTATGCAAATGTTTGATGGGAGGATGTATTATGAATATCCATGAATATCAAGGGAAAGAGATTCTTAAAAAGTATGGTGTAGCTGTACCAAATGGAAAAGTTGCTTTTTCCCCTGATGAAGCAGTGAAAGTAGCGAAGGAACTTGGCTCTAATGTAACAGTAGTCAAGGCGCAAATTCATGCAGGTGGACGCGGTAAAGCAGGTGGTGTAAAAATCGCTAAAAACCTTGACGAGGTGCGTACATATGCAAAAGAATTATTAGGTAAAATTTTAGTGACTCATCAAACAGGTCCTGAGGGAAAAGAAGTAAAACGCTTATATATTGAAGAGGGTTCTGATATTCAAAAAGAATACTATTTAAGCTTAGTATTAGACCGCGCAACATCCCGTGTAACAATGATGGGATCTGAAGAGGGCGGCATGGATATTGAAGAAGTAGCAGAAGCACATCCAGAAAAAATCTTCAAAGAAGTTGTGGATCCTGTTGTTGGGTTAACAGGCTTCCAGGCACGTCGCATGGCGTTTAATATGAATATTCCAGCAAACCTAGTAGGGAAAGCTGTTAAATTAATGTTAGGCTTATATCAAGCGTTTATCGACAAAGATGCTTCGATTGTAGAAATTAATCCACTTGTTGTAACTGGACAAGGCGAAGTTTTAGCATTAGATGCTAAATTTAATTTCGATGCAAATGGGTTGTATCGTCATAAAGATATTGTCGAATTACGTGATTTTGATGAAGAAGATCCAAAGGAAATCGAAGCATCAAAATATGACCTTAGCTATATTTCACTAGATGGCAACATTGGCTGTATGGTTAATGGAGCTGGTCTTGCTATGGCTACAATGGACACAATTAGCTATTATGGCGGAAGCCCCGCTAACTTCCTAGATGTAGGTGGCGGTGCAACAGCTGAAAAAGTAACAGAAGCTTTCAAAATTATCCTTTCTGATCCACATGTAAAAGGCATTTTTGTTAACATTTTTGGCGGAATTATGAAATGTAACATTATCGCTGAGGGTGTTGTAACAGCTGCCAAAGAAATCGGCTTAGCTGTGCCGTTAGTTGTACGTTTAGAAGGTACAAATGTAGAACTTGGAAAAGAAATTTTAAATGCATCTGGTTTAAACATCGTTGCAGCAGATTCAATGGCTGACGGTGCACAAAAAATTGTGGGACTAGTAGGCTAAGGAAGGCAGGGAGAACAATGGCTGTATTTATTAACAAAGATACGAAGGTAATTGTACAAGGGATTACGGGCGAAACAGCGCTTTTCCATACGAAGCAAATGCTTGAGTATGGTACTAAAATTGTAGCAGGTGTTACACCGGGTAAAGGTGGTCTTGAAATCGAAGGAGTACCTGTGTTCAATACTGTAGCAGAAGCTGTAGCTGCGACAGGCGCGACAACTTCAGTTATTTATGTACCTGCTCCATTTGCTGCAGACGCTATTTTAGAGGCTGTTGATGCTGAATTAGAATTAACAATCTGTATTACTGAGCATATTCCTGTCCTTGATATGGTTAAGGTTAAACGTTATATGGAAGGTAAAAAGACGCGCCTAGTAGGTCCAAACTGTCCAGGTGTCATTACGGCAGATGAATGTAAGATTGGTATTATGCCTGGTTATATTCATACAAAAGGACATGTAGGAGTTGTTTCTCGCTCTGGTACATTAACATATGAAGCTGTGCACCAATTAACACAAGCTGGTATTGGTCAAACTACAGCTGTTGGTATCGGTGGAGACCCTGTCAATGGTACAAACTTTATCGATGTTTTGGAAGCGTTTAACAACGATCCAGAAACATATGCAGTTGTTATGATTGGGGAAATTGGAGGTACAGCTGAAGAAGAAGCGGCTGAGTGGATTAAAGCGAATATGACGAAACCTGTCGTTGGCTTTATCGGTGGGCAAACAGCGCCTCCAGGTAAACGTATGGGTCACGCTGGTGCTATTATTTCTGGTGGTAAAGGGACAGCAACAGAGAAAATTAAGGCAATGAATGCTGCTGGTATTGAAGTAGCAGAGACGCCATCTGTTATTGGTGAAACGCTTATTAAAGTAATCAAAGAAAAAGGGCTGTACGAAAAGTGTAAAACCCATTAAAATGGAAGATGTAGCACATTGTGGCTACATCTTTTTCTTTTCCCTTATTTAGACACTGCTTAACTTGCTTCTAATAGAAGTATGTTCAAGCAAATGTGATTTCTTACTTCCTACTTCTTCAGTTTAACTTATTTCAGCAGAAGTCTCCCACCTCTATAGGTGGTGAGATGAATGCGGATTTAAGTTACTTTTCAAACATCCGTTTAAATAGAGGAACTCAGTCTAAGAGCGCCACGTCCTGTGGCAACGACTGAGTGACCAACATCACGTTGGCCCAAAGCCTCCTGCGGATGTCACGGAATCGGAAAGGAGTTCTTTGTGCAGGCACAAAGCCGATTCCGGACGCAATTTTGCCGAGGCATAATTGATAAGGAATGCGGTCATTTAATTTCTTCTATATAAAAGGAGGCTTTTAAATGATTTTTTCAGTCGATACACAGAGATTACTAGCTTTACATTATGTATACCCATTACCACTTCAGAAACTTCAGCAACTGTTGTCCCCTGTGGATGTATTCAGTTATTTTGAAGAAGCGCCCCCTTATGAAATTGCAAAAGCACTGCAAATATCATCGCAGAGAGCCTTGCGAATTTCTAGGAGTTTTCGACAAATTATGACATTGTCGTTTGAAGAGGCCTATGAACGGGCCCTTATTTTCCCCATACCTTTTCATCATCCTTTTTATCCGGCGCAATTATTTGAAATATCCAGTCCACCTACTGTATTGTATGTGAAAGGTCAGCGTTCTATATTAACGAAAGAAAAACAAGTAGCCATTATAGGCTCTAGAAAGGCTACGGCTTATACAAAGACTGCGATGGATCTAATCGTTCCACCTCTTGTAGAACATGGATATACAGTTGTGAGCGGGCTTGCAAGAGGGGCAGATACGATAGCTCATGAGACAACTTTAAAAGTTGGTGGTTCCACAATTGCAGTACTTGGTCACGGTTTTAATTATATATACCCTAAGGAAAACCAGTCTCTCGCTGAGCATATGGCGGAGCATCAGTTACTTGTCACAGA
Organism: Lysinibacillus agricola; assembly: GCF_016638705.1. Lineage (GTDB taxonomy): Bacteria > Bacillota > Bacilli > Bacillales_A > Planococcaceae > Lysinibacillus > Lysinibacillus agricola. The sequence continues at coordinate 1,289,600 of NZ_CP067341.1, forward strand.
GTATCCTCCATATATGAAGCCTGAGAAATGGCATTTTCCAATGCGTAACCGAATAATTAGTGGACTGTCCAAGGCTTTAGTTGTAACAGAAGCTGCGTTAAGAAGTGGAACGCTTATCACAACAGAATACGCATTAGAGCAAGGTAAAGATGTATTTGTTGTACCAGGACCAATTGATGCGGAGCAATCAAAAGGCACAAATAAATTACTATTAGAAGGCGCTATTCCAGTGTGTAATGGTCACGATATCGTTGAAACACTTGCGCTCTTTTCTAACAAAAATTGAAAAAAAGTTGCATTATCTTAAAATCTGTTATACATTTTGCAACAGGTAACTTAAAAAAATTAGCAATAGACCTCGCTAAGGGGGAGACATAGATGGCGGATTATTTAGTGATTGTAGAATCACCAGCAAAAGCAAAAACAATTGAACGATATTTAGGGAAAAAATATAAGGTGAAAGCGTCAATCGGGCATGTTCGTGATTTACCACGTAGCCAAATGGGCGTTAGTTCTGAAAATAATTACGAACCTAAATATATTACTATTCGTGGTAAAGGGCCTGTTTTACAGGATCTAAAGTCTGCGGCTAAAAAAGTGAAGAAAGTCTTTCTAGCGGCCGATCCAGACCGCGAGGGAGAGGCAATTGCTTGGCACCTTGCGACTGCGTTAAATATTGATATTAATTCAGATTGTCGTGTCGTTTTTAACGAAATTACAAAAGATGCGATTGTAGAATCCTTTAAAAATCCACGTCCTATTAACATGGATTTAGTAGATGCGCAGCAAACAAGACGTATATTGGACAGACTTGTTGGTTATAACATTAGCCCGATTTTATGGAAAAAAGTTAAAAAGGGATTATCAGCAGGACGGGTTCAATCTGTAGCACTACGCATGATTATTGATCGTGAAAATGAAATTAAAAACTTCCAGCCAGAAGAATATTGGACAATAGAAGGATCTTTTGAAAAAGGTAAAAAAACGTTCGATGCACTATACTATGGTGATGGTAAAGAAAAAATTAAATTAACAAATGAAGAACAAGTAAAATCTATTTTAAAAAATGTTAAAGGTACAAACTTTGACGTTGTGAATGTATCAAAAAAAGAACGTAAACGAAATGCAGCACCTGCTTTTACTACATCTTCTTTACAGCAAGAGGCTGCACGTAAGTTAAATTTCCGTGCTAAGAAAACGATGATGCTTGCACAACAATTATATGAAGGTATTGATATTGGTAAAAAAGAGGGTACAGTCGGTTTAATCACTTATATGCGTACCGATTCAACACGTATTTCGGATACAGCGAAAACAGAGGCAATGGCATACATTGAATCGAAATACGGTAAAGAATACATTTCCACAGAGACGAAGCAGACTAAAAAAGCATCGAATGCACAAGACGCCCATGAGGCCATTCGTCCAACTAGTACAATGCGAGCTCCAGAAGAATTAAAAGCGGTGCTTAGTCGTGACCAATTGCGCTTATACCGCTTAATATGGGAGCGCTTTATCGCAAGTCAGATGGCACCAGCTGTACTTGATACAGTTGCTGTAGACCTTCAAAATGGTGATGTTTTATTCCGTGCAAACGGCTCGCAAGTTAAATTTGCAGGCTTTATGAAGCTATATATTGAGGGTACCGATGATCAAACAGAAGAAACAACAAAGCTTCTACCGGATATGGCAGTTGGCGATCAAGTAAAATCCCTTGAAATCGAACCTAAGCAACATTTTACACAGCCACCACCACGTTATTCAGAGGCGCGTCTTGTAAAAACAATGGAAGAGTTAGGTATAGGGCGCCCGTCCACATATGCACCGACCCTCGATACAATTCAGCGCCGTGGCTATGTCGTATTAGATGCAAAACGATTTATGCCGACAGAGCTAGGAGAAATCGTACACCAACTCGTACTAGAGTTTTTCCCTGATATCATAAATATCGAATTCACAGCACAAATGGAGCAAGATTTGGATGATATTGAAGAAGGTGGTCGTCAGTGGAAAGAAGTTGTGCATGAGTTTTATAAGGACTTTGAGGTTCATGTGAAATATGCAGATGAGGCTATGGAAAAGGTTGTTATAAAAGATGAACCGGCTGGCGAGGATTGTGAGCTTTGTGGATCTCCGATGGTCTTTAAGCTTGGACGATATGGGAAATTTATGGCTTGTTCAAACTTCCCAGATTGCCGCAATACAAAAGCTATTATGAAACCTATTGGCGTAAAATGTCCTTCTTGTGAAACAGGCGAAATTGTAGAACGAAAGAGTAAAACAAAGCGTTTATTCTATGGCTGCAATCAGTACCCTGAGTGTGAATTTGTCTCATGGGACAAGCCAATCAGCAGACCGTGTCCGAAATGTAGTGCATTATTAGTAGAGAAAAAAATAAAAAAAGGTGTGCAAATTCAGTGTACGAAATGTGACTATGAAGAAGCACCTATTCAATGATAGAAAGATGGTAAGAACATGACTGAACAAGTAGTAAATGTAATAGGCGCAGGTCTTGCAGGCAGTGAAGCAGCTTGGCAAATTGCTAAGCGTGGAGTAAAGGTTAGACTGTATGAAATGAGACCAGTTAAACAAACTCCTGCACACCATACTGATAAATTTGCAGAGCTTGTTTGTTCAAACTCACTACGAGCTAATGGGTTAACAAATGCAGTGGGTGTCATTAAAGAAGAAATGCGGATGTTAGATTCGGTAATTATAAAAGCAGCAGATGCTTGCTCAGTGCCAGCAGGTGGAGCTTTAGCTGTAGATCGTCATGAATTTGCAGGTTATGTAACAGATGCTGTGAAAAATCATCCTCTTGTGGAAGTTATTCATGAAGAGGTTACAGAAATTCCAGCAGGTATTACAGTTATTGCTACAGGACCATTAACATCAAAAGCTTTAGCTGAAAAAATTCAGAGCTTAACAGGTTTAGATTATCTATATTTCTATGATGCAGCAGCACCAATTATCGAAAAAGATAGCATTGATATGGATAAAGTTTATTTAAAATCTCGTTATGATAAAGGGGAAGCGGCTTATTTAAACTGTCCTATGACAAAGGAAGAATTTGATCGTTTCCGTCAAGCGTTAATTGAAGCAGAGGTTGTGCCATTAAAAGAATTTGAAAAGGAAATTTACTTTGAGGGCTGTATGCCTATAGAAGTAATGGCTGCTCGTGGGGAGAAAACAATGTTATTTGGACCGATGAAGCCAGTAGGTCTAGAAGATCCGAAAACAGGGAAACGCCCTTATGCTGTTGTTCAATTACGTCAAGACGATGCAGCGGGTACTCTTTACAATATTGTTGGCTTCCAAACACATCTAAAGTGGGGGCCACAGAAAGAAGTATTGCAACTAATCCCGGGATTAGAGAATGTTGAAATCGTTCGTTATGGAGTAATGCATAGAAATACGTTCATTAATTCTCCAAAAGTTCTAGAGAAAACTTATCAGCTTCGTGAGCAAAAAAATATTTTCTTTGCTGGTCAAATGACAGGTGTCGAAGGATATGTTGAGTCCGCTGGTAGTGGATTAATTGCTGGCATTAATGCAGCTCGATTAGTCTTAGGACAAGAACCGATTATCTTCCCATTTGAAACGGCGTTGGGAAGTATGGCGCGTTATATAACAGAAGCGCAATCGAAAAACTTCCAGCCAATGAACGTTAACTTCGGAATTTTCCCAGATTTACCACCAGGTCGTCGTTCGAAACCAGAGCGTGCAGAGATGCATGCTACACGTGCAATGGATACAATTCGTAATTTTGTGAATTCACAAACAATTTGATTGCAAAAAGCCTCTAAAAGTTGATATACTCTTAGAGGCTTTTTCTTTTTTGTAGACAAAATGCTTATTCACACGTATTTTATTATTTTATATGGAGATTTTCTCAAAATATAAACATTTTCACTTGCCATATGATGAAGATAGGTATAGTGTCAATATGTATGTTTATGTTCATTAACGATACCAAAGCGACAAACTAAAGAGGATAAACGAAATAGTACATCCTTTAATAGCAAGTGTAAGTAATTTGGGCTCATCGCCAAACGTTGGGGATGACATTAAAAACGTATGCTATGTATATAAGTTGGTTGGAGTGGAGACTGGGCGACTCCTTGGGGAATCAGTGTCACAGATGAGACCCTGGAGCGAGCCGGTAGGGGAACGAAGGCTAAAAGCATCACATCCTGTGATAATGGCTTCGTGACCAACATCCTTTTTGGCCCAAGCGGCTCATCGGACACCCTCAAGTAAGCGCCCAGTCGGAGCGGAAATCAACCCCACATTATGGTGATGAGCCGTAATTTGAGAAGGTTATCAATAATTCGTTGGTGGTGAATCTTTTAATGTTAGTTTCGTCCCAAGATGCACTTGAACAGTTCATGCTTTACATCCAGGTTGAAAAGAACTTCTCTGTTCATACAGTGCGAGAATATGAATCAGATCTACTAGATTTTTTAGCGTTTTTACAGGCGGAGGGCATAAATGATTTAGCTAGTGTTGAGTATATACATGCACGTCTCTATGTAACAAAGTTGTACGATGAAAAAAGAGCGAGATCATCTGTATCAAGAAAAATTTCCTCTATACGCTCCTTTTTTCGTTTTCTAAATAGACAGTACGGATTAGATGATGGAGCGTTTCGATCGTTATATCATCCAAAAAAAGAATCACGCTTACCTAGCTTTTTCTACGAAGAAGAATTGAAGCAGCTATTTGATGCGAATGTTGGAGATGATTTGAAATCATTAAGAAATACGGCTTTATTAGAGCTGTTATATGCGACAGGTATTCGTGTAAGTGAGCTTACCTCGATTCAAGTAGAAGATGTAGATTTCCACTATTCAATTATTAGGGTAATGGGAAAAGGGCGAAAAGAACGTATTATTCCATTCGGTCAATTTGCGAGTCTAGCCATGCAGGACTACATAGAGCAAGCTCGTCCGAGATTGATGAAAAAAACAAGTCATCAGCAATTGTTTGTCAACATGCGCGGTGGGGAACTTACTCCTCGAGGTGTACGTCATATTTTAACTGAAATGATTGACAAGGCCTCACTCCATACGAAAATATATCCACATATGCTTCGCCATACTTTTGCCACACATTTATTGAATAATGGCGCAGATTTACGTACGGTGCAGGAGTTATTAGGCCACGCACATTTATCTTCTACACAAGTTTACACACATGTAACAAAAGAGCATCTTCGTCAAACATATATGAATGCTCATCCAAGGGCATAATAAAGCTAAGGAGGAAGGCGAATGGGACAAATTCATGCAACAACAATATTTGCAGTTCATCATAATGGAGGTTGCGCCATGGCTGGTGACGGCCAAGTGACCCTAGGGAATGCAGTTGTGATGAAGGGTACAGCAAGGAAGGTCAGACGTCTGTTTAATGGGCAGGTGCTTGCTGGATTTGCAGGATCAGTTGCCGATGCTTTTACACTTTTTGAGATGTTTGAAGGAAAGTTAAATGAATACAATGGTAACTTACAACGTGCGGCAGTAGAAGTGGCAAAACAGTGGCGCGGTGATAAAATGCTACGCCAATTAGAGGCTATGCTACTTGTAATGGATAAAAATACGCTCCTTCTCGTTTCGGGTACAGGAGAAGTGATTGAACCAGATGATGGTATTTTGGCAATTGGTTCTGGAGGTAACTATGCATTATCTGCAGGCCGTGCTCTAAAAAAATATGCAGGTGATACAATGTCTGCGCGTGAAATTGCAGAAGCGGCATTAGGAACTGCTGCTGAGATCTGTGTATTTACGAATCATAATATTATCGTGGAGGCGCTTAACTAATGACACAAAATAATTTAACGCCAAGACAAATTACTGAGCATTTGGATCGTTATATCGTTGGACAAAATGAAGCAAAGCGAGCAGTAGCTATTGCACTACGTAATCGTTATCGTCGCTCACTATTAAGTGATGAGATGAAGGCTGAAGTAATTCCGAAGAATATTCTGATGATCGGACCTACAGGTGTCGGAAAAACAGAAATTGCTCGAAGAATTGCGAAGCTAACGAATGCGCCATTTGTGAAAGTGGAAGCAACGAAGTTTACAGAAGTAGGGTATGTTGGTCGCGACGTAGAGTCAATGGTACGTGATGTAGTAGAAGCTTCACATCGTCTTGTAAAGGAAGAAATGATGGAGTCTGTGAAGGAGCAAGCGGAACAGTTAGCAAACGAAGCAATCGTTAAGCTATTAGTTCCTTCCTTACGAAAAAAACAATCCATGCAAAATCCGTTTGAAATGTTATTTGGTGGTAAAGAACAGCAATCCAATGACGATACTTCTACTGAAGAAACTGAGGTACGTTCCAAACGTGCGCAAATCGCTATCGATTTACGTAACGGTAAATTAGAAAATGAATGGATTACAGTTGAAGTGACGGAACAAAATCCTTCTATTTTTGATGCATTACAAGGAACGGGCATGGATATGTCTGCAAACAGTGGTATGCAGGATATGCTATCTAGTTTGATGCCTAAAAAGCAAAAAAAACGCCGTGTACAAGTGAAAGATGCACGACGCATTTTAACTATCGAGGAAGCGAATAAGCTGATAGATGCAGACGAAGTTGCGCAAGAAGCCATTTCAAGAGCTGAACAGTCAGGCATTATTTTTATTGATGAAATTGATAAAATCGCTAGTAAGGAAGGTAACACTTCTGCGAATGTATCACGTGAGGGTGTACAACGTGATATTCTGCCAATCGTTGAAGGTTCTACTGTAACAACGAAGTACGGTGCTGTAAAAACAGACTTTATGCTTTTCATTGCAGCTGGAGCATTTCATATGTCGAAGCCGTCAGACTTAATTCCTGAATTGCAAGGTCGATTCCCGATTCGAGTAGAACTTGAAAAATTAACGAAGCAAGATTTTGTACGTATTTTGCAAGAGCCAGACCAATCGCTTATTCTACAATACAAGGCGTTGTTAGAAACAGAGGGTGTGGAAATAAACTTTACAGAAGATGCGATTGAACGAATTGCAGAAATTGCAACAGAGGTCAATCAGGAAACTGATAATATCGGAGCTCGACGTTTGCACACGATTTTAGAACGTTTGCTGGAAGAATTATCGTTTGAAGCAGCTGAAATTGCACCTGCAAATATTCCAATCACTGCAGCGTATGTAAATCAAAAACTTGCAGGTATAGTAAAGAACAAAGATTTGTCACAGTTTATATTGTAAGATAAGGCTGAATAGTACCATTCAGTTGTAAAAACCTTTAGAATATTAAGCAAATACTCTTCGGATTATTTATAGGAGGAACATATAATGAATTTATTAGAAAAAACACGTAAAATTAACTCGATGCTCCAAGCATCTGCTGGTAAACCGGTAAACTTTAAAGAAATGGCAGATACATTAGGAGATATTATAGACAGTAATGTTTATATTGTAAGCCGTAAAGGGAAGCTTTTAGGCATTTCAATTCACCAACAAATTGAAAACGAACGCATGAAAAAGATGTTCGAAGAGCGTCAATTCCCAGAAGAATACACACATAGCTTGTTTACAATTTCTGAGACATCTTCAAATCTAGATATTCATGACGAACATACTGCTTTCCCAATTGAAAACAAAGAGTTATTCCAAAACGCATTAACAACTATCGTACCGATTGTTGGTGGTGGTGAGCGTCTTGGTACATTAATTCTTGCTCGTTTATCTGCACAATTCGAGGATGATGATTTAATCTTAGCTGAGTATGGTGCAACAGTAGTTGGTATGGAAATTTTACGTGAAAAATCTGAGGAAATTGAAGAGGAAGCTCGTAGTAAAGCTGTTGTACAAATGGCGATTAATTCTCTTTCATACAGTGAATTAGAGGCTATTGAACATATCTTTGAAGAACTTGACGGACATGAAGGCTTACTTGTTGCTTCAAAAATTGCAGACCGAGTGGGTATTACACGTTCAGTAATCGTAAACGCATTACGTAAACTAGAATCTGCAGGTGTAATCGAATCTCGCTCTCTAGGTATGAAGGGTACTTATATTAAAGTACTAAACGATAAATTCTTAAATGCATTAGCTGAAATTAAAATGAAATAATAATAAAGCGTCCTTTGGGAACGTTACAAGGCATCTGGAATGATTTTTTCCGGATGCCTTTTTGAATTTTTTCGTAATTCGACAAAAATTTGAGGAAATTTATAGATGATTTACAATGCTTCAATTAAGTCAGACTATGATATAGTACTAAATGGGGGGGAGGAATCATCTATGTTTTAATCCTTTTTCGTATTTCCTATAGGTATGTTTTTATTCCTCTTAGACGCTGATGTCGTTGCTTTTTCCCTAAATCAGATTCCAATGATACACACAACTTTTAGCATAAAAATAAAAAAACAATGCTCCTATTGTTACTAGTAAGATGGTTATGGAATCTTCTTTAAACATTTTTTGAATATTCCGAGTTTAGGTTAGAATAGTAAAAAAGAACCCAAATTTAGACAGTGTGTTTACTACTAAAAGTAAAAAAAAGGGAAATATTTAATCCCAAAACCGTAAACACTGTCGAAATAGTGTAAAATAACTAGAAACAAGTTGAACCACAACGAAAGCAGGTGGCGCAAGGGGTGCAGAAGTTTTGTCCTGGTTATACATGTTAAAAAATAGGGCGTATATACTATTAAAAAGTGACAAAAGACAATAGACACTAGGTAGCATCTTAATTACAATTGTATTATTGGATAAAATAAGAAATAGAAATACATAAAATGAGGTGAATGGTTTTGAATTTATTCGGAGGAACTATTAGTAGCCTGGAAAACGGACTTTCCTATGCAACTTTAAATCATAAAACAATCGCCAATAACATTGCGAATGTCGATACGCCAAATTATAAAGCGAAAAATGTAAGTTTTAAGGATATGTTGGAGAAAGAACAGCAACTATCAATTTCGGCATATCGTACAGATAATAGACATTATGATTTTGCGATTCGACAATCTACGCCTGGTGTGAATAATATTGATGGCTTACGTTATCGAAATAATGGTAATGCTGTAGATATGGACGCTGAACAGGCGAAATTGGCAGAAAATCAAATCTACTACAATGCATTAACTGACCGTATGAACGGTAAGTTAAATACATTAAATACTGTTATTAAAGGAGGTAAGTAATAGATGTCTATTTTTCATGGAATGAATACCACTGCCTCAGCTTTAACATCACAGCGTTTACGAATGGATGTCATTTCTTCTAATATGGCAAATGTGGATACAACGCGTGCTAGACAAGTGAATGGGGAGTGGGAACCATACCGCCGGAAGTCTGTGACATTTACAGCTCAAGAGGGACAGTTTTCAAAGTTCTTTAATGTTGCACTTGGTAAAAACGCAAAAAGTGGCGTTGGCAACGGCGTAAAAGTTACACAAATAAAAGAAGATAGAGAAACACCTTTCAAACTTGTGTATGATCCAACTCATCCAGATGCAAACGCAGATGGCTATGTAAATATGCCAAATGTAGATCCATTAAAAGAAATGGTAGATTTAATGTCAGCCACTCGTTCCTACGAGGCAAACGTAACTGTATTGAATGCAAATAAATCCATGCTGACAAAGGCGTTAGAGATTGGTAAATAAATAAGAAGAAAGGAAGATACATAATGACAATTTCGTCCGTTTCACTAATGACACCTACGCAGGTTGTAAATGAAACAAATAAACTTAATACAACACCTTATGAAGCACAGCAAAACTTTGCGAACTCATTAAAAGAAGCAATAGCGAAAGTTAATGATCAACAAATTACTTCTGATAATCTTACTCAAAAGCTAATTACTGGTGGAGATGTAGAGTTGCACGAAGTGATGATTGCATCACAAAAAGCGAGCATTACATTAAATGCAACAATGGAAGTTCGCAATAAGGTGATTGAAGCTTACCAAGAAATAATGCGAATGAGTGTCTAACTTTATTGAACAAGTGATACATTCACTATTGAAGTAAAGGATATATCCCATAATTTAAACTTTTTTGAATGAATGATGGAAGGTTGGACGCCCCCAGGAAAGCGCCCAGCCGGAACGGAAATCAACCCATTATGTAATAATGATTGAATGTTATGGGATATCACTGTTTTCGCGAATTATTAGATGGATAGGTTATTCACTATAACCGGAGGATTCATAATGAATGAACGATTGACGAAAATAAAAAACGACACCAGCCAATTTTGGACAAGTCGTAGTAAAAAACAAAAAATTGTAATGATTGGCTCAGTATTAGGAGTTCTATTGCTTGCTACCGTAATAACAATTTTTGCTACAAAAACTACATATGTACCACTTTATAAGGATTTATCGACAAGAGAAATCGGTCAAGTGAAGGAAGCGTTGGATTCCCAAGGTGTAAAATATGAAATTGCACCAGGAGGGACATCAATTTTAGTACCTGAAGAACAAGTAGATGCATTGTTAGTGCAATTGGCATCGGAAGGATATCCGCAAACAGGCACGATTGATTACTCTTTTGCAAACAGCTCTGGATTTGGTATGACAGATAATGAGTTTAACCTATTAAAAAAAGCAGCAACTGAAACAGAAATAGCAAAACTCATTAAAAATCTAGAAGGTGTAAAAGATGCAAAGGTAATGATTAACGTTCCTGAAGAGGGAGTTTTCTTAAAAGATGTAAAAGAAGAAGCGACAGCATCTATTGTTTTGAACACAGACCCTGGCTATAAATTTACAGAGCAACAAATTGCCACTATGTACAACTTAGTAGCAAAAAGTATTCCGAATTTAAACACAGATAACATTGTTATTTCTAACCAATTCTCCGAGTACTTTGATCTGCACGCTGCAACTGCTGATGGTACTTCAACAACGACAGCTGAAGGTCAGTTACAAGCGAAGAAATTGGTTGAGCGTGATCTACAACGTCAAGTGCAAAGTATGCTAGGTACGTTAATGGGACAAGACAAAGTAATAGTTTCTGTGACAACAGACATTGATTTCAAAAAAGAAAATCGTGAAGAAAACCTAGTTACGCCGGTTGACGAAGAGAATATGGAAGGTATTGCTATTAGTGCTCAACGTATTACAGAGCAATATTCTGGTACAGGAGCAGCAGCCACTGGTACACCTGAAGCTGAAACGACGACAGATAACTTCACAACTTATAACGAAGGTGCAACGGGTAATGGAGATTACGAACGTACTGAAGAAACAATTAATAATGACGTAAACCGTATTCGCAAAGATATTCAAGAGGCACCATATAAAGTTCAAGATATTGGTATCCAGGTAATTGTTGAACCACCGACAGCAGCTGATGCGGCATCATTACCAGATGGGGTTCGTGAGGATATTGAGAAAATATTAAGTACTATTGTTCGTACGACGATTTCTAAAGACGTAGCAGCTGAGCTTACTCAAGACCAAATTGATGAAAAAGTAGCTGTTTCAGTACAACCTTTAAATGGTAAGGCAACAGATGTAGCGAACGAAAAATCTGTTATTCCATGGTGGGTTTGGGTAATCGGCGGAATATTACTAGCTGTAATATTATTGCTTGCATTCTTTATTATCCGTTCACGTAAACGTGAGCAGGAAGAAGAAGAGCTTAGCATCCTAGAAGAACAAGAAGAACTAATGATTGAAGATATTAATGAAGAAATTGAAACGGAAGCTACAATGCGTCGTAAGCAGCTAGAAAAAATGGCAAAAGAGAAGCCAGACGATTTTGCGAAGTTACTGCGTAGTTGGATTGCGGAAGACTAACTAGGAGGTTCGGATGTGTCCAAGAAAGATAAGGAATTAACCGGAAAACAAAAGGCCGCTCTCTTGTTAATTTCATTAGGGCCTGAGGTTTCAGCTTCTGTCTATAAACATTTAACAGAGGAAGAAATTGAACGTTTAACATTAGAAATTTCAAGTGTTAAAAAAGTAGAAGCAAATGTTAAAGAGGAAATTATTGAAGAATTCCACAATATTGCACTTGCGCAAGATTATATTACACAGGGTGGTATTGGTTACGCGAAGACAGTATTGGAGAAGGCGCTTGGTGTAGAGCAGGCACAAACGATTATTAATCGCCTAACATCTTCTTTACAAGTGCGTCCCTTTGACTTTGCACGTAGAGCTGATCCAGCACAAATTTTTAACTTTATTCAAAATGAACATCCACAAACAATTGCCCTTATTCTATCTTATTTAGAAGCAGGGCAAGCGGGTGTTATTTTATCTTCATTGCCGCAGGAAGTACAGGCTGATATTGCGAAACGTATAGCCGTAATGGAATCAACATCACCAGAGGTTATTAGTGAAATTGAATCTGTATTAGAGCGTAAATTATCATCGACTGTTACACAGGATTACACAGAAACAGGTGGCATTGATGCAGTTGTTGAAGTGTTAAATGGTGTAGACCGACAAACGGAAAAAACGATTCTCGATGCACTCGAAATTCAAGATCCAGAGCTTGCAGAAGAAATCAAAAAACGTATGTTTGTATTCGAGGATATTGTTACGCTTGACAACCGTTCGATTCAACGTGTTATTCGTGATTGTGAAAATGAAGACTTACTGCTTTCAATGAAAGTTTCAAGTGAAGAAGTAAAAGACATTATTTTCCGCAATATGTCACAACGTATGGCTGAGACATTTAAAGAAGAAATGGAAATTATGGGACCTGTACGTTTACGTGACGTAGAGGAGGCGCAATCTCGAATTGTTGCGGTTATTCGTCGCTTAGAGGATGCTGGTGAGATTATTATTGCACGTGGTGGAGGAGATGACGTCATTGTCTAGAATCATCCGTTCTATACACACACAGTCCAATGGCGATAATGTAAAAAATATTCAAATTCGTGACATGTTTGAAATGCATGAGGGAGAAAATGAAGAAATTTCACCTCAAAAACAAATTTCTATGGAAGAAGTGCTGGGAGAACGTGATCGTTTATTTGCAGAGGCTAGAGCTACTTTACAGGCTGAACGTGAAGCTTTTGAACAAGAGAAGCAAATGTTCTTTCAGGAAATTGAACATTTAAAGCAAGGTTGGGAAGAAGAGCGACCTAATCGAGTGCAAGCGGCTTATGATGAAGGATTTGGTCAGGGCTATGAGGATGGGACAAACAAAGCGAATGAAGCGATGGCACAATCTCTCCAAACGGCCAATGAGGTAATCATTCAGTCGAGGGAAAACGCTCAGAAATATATTGAAGATCAGGAAGCGATTATTTTAGAGCTAGGCTTAACTGCAGCAGAGCGAATTATTGATGCATCTTTAGAGCGAGCCAATGAATTATTTATTTCAATCGTTCGCAGAGGACTTAAGGAAGCGAGAGAAATGAAGGAAATAAAAATTTATGTTTCACCTACATACTATGCATTAATTACTTCTAATCGGGATGAACTAGCTGAAATGTTCCCAACTGACGTACCATTTATGATTTTCGTAAATGAGGATTTAGAAAATGAAACAGATTGCTATATCGAAACAAATCATGGCCGTATTGTTGTAAGTATTGATGAGCAATTAAATGAACTAAGATTGAAGCTACATGAAATATTAGAAAGTAAGGAATGATCTAGATGAAAACGGCTCAATTAATCGAACAAATTCCTCAAATACCAACCTTTAAAAAATTTGGTAGAGTAACTAGAGTTGTCGGCTTGATGATTGAGTCGCAAGGTCCAGATAGTTCCATCGGTGATGTCTGCAAAATTCATGTGGAAACTTCAAAAAACGGCCATCAAATCATCTTAGCAGAGGTTGTAGGCTTCAAAGATGAAATTGTCATCTTAATGCCATTTACCTCTCTTCGGGAAATATCGATTGGCTGCCTAGTTGAAGGTACAGGGGCACCGCTAGAAGTGAAAGTGGGCCCCGAGCTAATCGGTAAGGTACTTGATTCTATGGGAAATCCAATAGATGGAACTATTTTACCAAAAGGATTAATGTCAGTTCCGACAGAGCAGGATCCACCAAACCCACTAACACGCCCACCTATTGATGAAAGACTTGAAGTAGGTGTTAAAGCAATTGATGGCATGCTAACAGTTGGTAATGGACAACGTGTAGGTATTTTCGCTGGTTCTGGGGTCGGGAAAAGTACATTGCTCGGTATGATTGCGCGAAATACCCAAGCTGATTTAAACGTCATCGCACTAATTGGAGAGCGTGGTCGTGAGGTCCGTGAGTTTATAGAGCGTGATTTAGGGCCAGAGGGTTTAAGCCGATCAATAGTAGTAGCTGCCACTTCTGATCAGCCTGCACTAATGCGGATTAAAGGGGCCTTTACCGCAACAGCAATTGCCGAATATTTTAGAAATCGCGGTTTAAATGTCATGTTGATGATGGACTCTGTGACTCGTGTTGCAATGGCACAGCGTGAGATTGGCCTTGCGACAGGTGAACCACCAGCTCAAAAAGGATATACACCCTCTGTATTTGCGATTTTACCAAAGCTTTTAGAGCGCACAGGTACTAATGAGAAGGGTTCTATTACTGCCTTTTATACAGTTTTAGTAGATGGTGATGATATGAACGAGCCAATTGCAGATACTGTGCGAGGGATTTTAGATGGTCATATTGTTCTTGATCGAAACCTTGCTAATAAAGGTCAATATCCAGCTATTAATGTCTTGAAAAGCGTCAGCCGTTTGATGAATCATGTGGCTGAGCCAGAGCACAAAAAGGCGGCAGAACGATTAAGGGAGCTCTATTATACATATGACAAGTCGGAGGATCTAATTAACATCGGTGCCTATAAGCGAGGAACATCAAAAGAAATTGATGAAGCGATTTACTATGAACCTCTCATTACCGCTTATTTAAAGCAAGGTTATTTAGATAAAGTGACTCTTGAGGAAAGTATGAATGAGTTAATTACATTATCGAACGGTGGTGGAAATTAGATGGTAAGTTATACTTATCGTTTTGAAAAAGTGTTAACCATTCGAGAGCAGGAAAAAAATGAAACTGAAATGGCTTATAAAGAATCTGTACGTTCTTTTGAAGAAATAGCAACAAAGCTATACGACTTGCTGAAAAAGAAAGAAGATTTATTAGAGTTTCAACAGGAACGTTTAGCTGTAGGTTCATCAATAGAGGAGATTCATCACTACGCCCGATTTATTGATAGCCTCGAAAAAACAATTGCTGATGTACAGCAGAAAGTTGTACAAGCCCGTGCAAAAATGAATTGGCACGAAGAAAAATTATTAGAAAAAAACTTGGAAGTACGTAAATTTGAAAAAATGCGAGAAAAAGATTTTAAGATATTCCAGCAGGAACAGGATCGTATCGAAGGCATTTTTTTAGATGAGATTTCATCGCTTACGTATAACAAGAGAGAAATCAGGTGATTTCATGGCAAAAAAAGATAATCGACTTAAAGCGGAGTTAGCGGAACAACCACAACCACCCAAACGTAAATCAGGTGGCTTTCGAAAGTTTTTTATGTGGTTTGTAATACCTATTATGTTTGTAGTAGCAGTTCTACTTGTTGTGGCAACCTTAATGAATACGAATGTCTTTGATTTAGGTAAGAAGGCATATGAAAGCTTACCGTTCGTTCCTTCAGAAGAACAACAAGCAAAAGAGGCTGTGGTTAATAATGATTCGAAGGTTGTAAAATTACAGGCTGATGTACAAGAAAAAGAAGCGGAAATCGCACAGCTGCAAAAGAAATTGGATACGGCAACAACTGAGAAAGAAAAGCTAACGACAGAAAATGAGCAGTTACAATTTGAAGTTGAAAAATTAAATAGGGAGCAAGATGACGTAAAGCGTGACTACAATGACATTTTAAAAACATTTGATAAGATGTCCCCTAAAGCAGCAGCGCCAGTCCTTATTAAAATGAGTGATACGGAAGCACTTCGTATTTTAACAAACTTAAAGCCGGATAAATTAGCAGCGATTCTAGAAAAAATGGATCCACAAGATGCAGCGAAATATACGGAAATGATGGCTAAACAATAAGGAATTCTGAAAGGAGGTGAAATGATGGATGTGGCAATGATGCAAATGATATCCAAATCTGTACCAACTAAAACTGCAGCTACAAAACCTACAACAGTTGGAAATTCCGATGTTAAAGCAAGTGGAACGTCGAACAAAGAAAAATCATCGACGTTTGGTTCTGTTTTTGGACAAATTATTTCTTCAAATCAAACACCGCAGTCTACACAGTCAACAGAAACAAAAGATATAGCAGGATTAGCAGAAGTTTTAAATGCTGAATCTATTGAAGACGTACTAGACTTACTAGATATTCCACACGACGATGGCTTATTAATGCTTCAAATTGGTGAAGAGGGCAAAGCTGTTGCGATAGATGAAATGCTGAATCTTGAAAATTTAATGGATGCATTAGGAATTGATTCCGAGCAACTTCAAAAATTAGTTCGACAGTTGCTAGGGGAGGATAAGGAAGCGAAAGATGTATGGGAGCTTTTAGTGCTAGTAGACGCACAGGCACCAATGCTTCAAGCACAAGTTGTAGCAGCTTTACAAGGTGAAGGACAAGTAACACCGAACGAAGCAACACAATTACTCCAAGTATTAAAGTTAGCCCAATTAGTTGGACAGAAAACGGACTTAACAGCTCAACAAGAAAGCTTACTAACTAACATTAAGAGTCTTTTAACAACGATGCAAACACAAGTAGAGACGGGTGCACAGCAGGTAACAACCAAAACAACAGTAACACTTCCGTTACAAGGCTTTCAGAAAGTAGTTCAGCAAGTACAGGTTACCAAACAGGCAGATACAAGTGCTAATGAAATGGTGACATCTAATACGGTCCAAACAAAAGCAGATACATTCCAAGTAACTCTGCCAGCAGCAAAACCAGCACAATCTGAGGCATTATTGAAAGAGATGCAAGCAATCATCAATAGAGCCCAAATCTCTAATGCGCAAGGTATTACCCGCTTAACATTGAAATTGTATCCAGAAAATCTAGGGACAATTCGTATCGAGCTAGTACAAAATGACGGTGTCCTCACTGCTCGACTACTTGCTTCAACAGCTCATGGACGTGAATTACTTGATAGTCAGGCACATCAATTAAAGCAAGCCTTTGTACAGCAAAATATTCAAGTTGATCGTCTCGATATTGCTCAGTCATTGCAAGATGCAGATCGCCAACAACGCGACCAAAGTTTCTTCAATAATTTCTTTAAGCAACAACAGGAAGATGAGCAGGAGCAAAAAAGTGACGATGATGATGAAGGTAAATCATTTAGTGAATATTTAATAAGTGAGGAGGTGTAGGAGTGGCGGATACAAAGACTGATAAAATGACTGGAAAAATAACGGATGACTTTTACTATTCGAACTATAAGAAACCAGTTAGGCAAACTGGTAATAGCGAACTCGGTAAGGATGCTTTCCTGCAATTATTAATTACGCAATTGCAACATCAGGATCCAACAAATCCTATGGACGACCGAGAATTCATTTCTCAAATGGCACAATTCTCTTCTTTAGAGCAAATGCAAAATATGACAAAAACGATGGAATCATTACTAGCCTCACAGCAACAAACACAGCTTATGAGTTATACAACATTTGTTGGTAAAGAAGTAAAATGGCATGAGATAACAGATGAGTTGGATGAAGACAAGAAGCCTATTATCAATGAAGGAACAGGCATTATTGAATCGTTGAAATTTGTAGACGGAGATGTAGTATTCGTATTAGCTGATGGTAAGGAAATAACGCCTGGCAATATCTCAGCTATTTTAGGTGGTTCAGGAGATAACAATACTGAAACAGAATCTCCTCTTGTACAAGCAAGCAAGCTAATTGGTAAAAAAGTTACCTATAAAGACGGCGAGCAAGAACTACAAGGACGTATCGTTTCTGTAACGAGTAAAGATGGCGTTATTTATTACTTATTAGATAACGACAAAAAATTAACAGATAAAGAATTTACCGAAATCAGCGAATAAAGGTGGAGAAGAATGATGGATAAGTTTTCAATTCATCGTGTACCATTGCATCCATCTATTCGCCAAACGCAACCTAAGCCCTTACAAACACAGCAATCATTTAAAGCTCATTTACAGGAAGCTACCAATCAACAAGAATTAAAAGTGAGCAAGCATGCGCATGAACGTATTATCGAGCGCAATATAGAGATTACTGAACAAGAATGGCAGGTTGTATCGGACAAGGTATTTGAAGCGCACTCAAAAGGTGTCAAACAACCATTAGTCTTGATGGATCAAGCAGCTTTAATTGTCAGTGCTAAAAACGCTACTGTCATTACAGCAATGGACCGCACGGAAGCAAAACAGCAAATATTTACTAATATTGATGGCACAATCGTGCTGTAAAGGCTGGACCTGTGATAGGAGGCCTAAGTGTGCTGATTGATAGAAGCATACAATTAATAGACGAAGGGAGAACGACATTATGTTACGTTCTATGTATTCTGGTATTTCAGGTTTAAAAAACTTCCAAACTAAGCTGGATGTAATTGGGAATAATATCTCAAACGTTAATACTTACGGCTTTAAAAAAGGACGTGTAGTATTTAAAGATTTAATGTCTCAAACGTCAGCAGGTGCCTCTTCACCTACTCAAACTCGTGGTGGTGTTAACGCTAAACAAATCGGTTTAGGTTCACAACTTGCTGCAATCGATACAATTCACGGTACAGGTTCAATGCAAACAACTTTTCGCGAGTTAGACTTAGCTATATCTGGTGATGGATTCTTCATGGTAGGTGATGCAAATGGCGCACCTGATGAAGATGGGGTACTAGATGCAGAGGGTTACAGCAATATTCTCTATACACGTGCTGGTAACTTCTATATGGATAGAAATGGATATTTAGTGAACGCCGATGGTAAATATTTAGTCGGTCACGCAAGTGATGAGTTATCGATTTCTGCTGATGGTGATTCAATCGATGGTTCTGCAGCTGACGAACAAAGAGCAGCGAATGGACTAGCTGATATAGAAGGTAATATCGCAGAGGATATGGATTTCGCAACTGAAATTTCACCGATTCGTATTCCTACAACAGCACAATCAATGTCTATTGGTAAAGATGGTACAGTTCAGTATGTAGACTATAAAGGTGACAAACAATATGCAGGTCAACTCATACTTGCAAAGTTCCCAAATGCTGGTGGCCTTGAAAAAGTGGGGGGGAACTACTACCAAACTTCAGCAAACTCTGGACAACCATACGCTCAAGTTGGATCAGTAGGAGGGATTGGTTCCGTTGAAGCTGGCTACCTAGAAATGTCCAATGTAGACCTTTCAGAGGAGTTTACTGAAATGATTGTAGCGCAACGTGGTTTCCAATCAAATACACGTATTATCACAACTTCTGATGAGATTCTTCAAGAGCTTGTGAATTTAAAACGCTAAGTAATTTGTAAGTTAAGAAATACCAGTTAAGATTTCAAAGTGCTCAAAACTAAAAACATAATTTCATATGAGGGAGGGTCGGGCCGGCTCTCATGCTAGACCCGGCCCTATTTCAATGATTGAACTAACACGTCTAAATGGGAAAGCATTTACATTGAATGCTTTATACATAGAAACGGTCGAATCTTTCCCAGATACGACCATAACATTAACGACTGGAACCAAAATCATTGTTTTACAGAGTGAAGATGAGGTGCGACAAAAGGTAACAGCCTTTTATAAAAATATACAAATACTATCAAACCCGCATCTACGAGGTGAAGAAGATGAAGAATAACAAAATGTTAACGATGATTATCATCGTACTAGTAGCAATCATACTTATCGGAGTTATTGCCTTTGTATTGATTAACCAATTTAATAAGCCAACAGGATCTCTTGAACCAACAATTGATGAAATCGTAGAAGCTTCTGTAGAAGTTCCGGAAATTACGACAAATCTAGCTGATAACAAAATTGTACGCATGTCGTTAAAAATTCAAACAACAAATAAAGATGCTGCTGAAGAGTTAACGAAGCGTGTTTTCCAAGTGAATAACATTGTTATCCAAGAGCTTTCCGAAATGGAGCAAAAAGATTTAGAAGGTAAACAAGGTAAACAAATTTTCCAAAAATCATTAAAAACACGATTAAATGAATTGATGCAAGAGGGAGAAGTTCAGGAAGTTTATTTTACCTCCTTCATCACTCAATAATAAAGAAACTGCTTGAAATGGAGGTGGGCAAATGGCAGGAGATGTGTTATCTCAATCAGAGATAGATGCGCTGCTTTCCGCAATATCAACCGGGGAAATGTCAGCTGATGACATAAAAAAAGAGGACGAGGTGCGCAAGGTTAAAGTGTATGACTTTAAACGAGCACTACGTTTCTCAAAAGATCAAATCCGAAGTTTGACCCGAATACATGAAAATTTTGCACGATTACTGACAACGTTCTTTTCTGCACAGCTGAGAAGCTATGTGCAGATTACAGTTGCATCAGTGGACCAAATACCATTTGAAGAGTTTGTTCGTTCGATTCCGAATATGACACTCATTAATGTGTTTGAAGTGCCGCCATTAGATGGTAATATATTGATGGAAATAAACCCGAACATTGCCTACTCAATGCTAGATCGTTTAATGGGCGGTAGCGGGGCGAGTCATAGTAATGTGGATAACTTAACAGAAATTGAAACTAAAATTATGACAAACCTTTTCGAACGTTCATTCGATAATTTACGTGAGGCGTGGGAAAATGTTGCGGAAATTGATCCGATTTTAGTAGAGCTTGAGGTCAACCCTCAATTTTTACAAATGATTTCACCAAATGAAACGGTTGTCGTTATTTCATTAAATACGATCATCGGTGAGACAAGCGGTATGATTAATATTTGTATTCCGCATGTTGTATTGGAGCCAATTGTTCCAAATCTTTCTGTTCGCTATTGGATGCAGGCAAATACAAAAGAGATGTCTCCAGAGCAAACAAAAATGCTAGAAACACGTGTGAAACAAGCACAATTACCTCTTTCCGTTGAACTAGGTATTACAGACATCACCGTTGAGGATTTCCTCACGATGCAGATTGGGGATGTCATTCAATTAGAACAAAAAATTGAAGACCCACTACTATTAAAGGTAGGAACATTACCGAAATTCACAGTTCAACCCGGAAAGCAAGGCAAAAAATTAGCAATCCAGATTATCGACCCTTTGAAAGGAGGAGACGAAGATGAGTGATGAAATGCTCTCCCAAGAAGAAATTGAAGCGTTATTAAGGGGCGAAACGTTGGAAGATAAAAACAGCGACACTGAAGCTTCTACAAATGAGGACTTAAATGATTTACGAGTAGAGGACTACCTCGATTCGTTTGCCCAAGATGCGTTAGGTGAGGTAGGAAATATATCTTTTGGCAGCTCTGCCACAGCACTTTCAGCGTTATTAGGTCAAAAAGTAGATATTACTACCCCAAGTATTTCAATGATCAACCGTAATAAATTAGAAGAGGAATTTCCTCATCCTTATGTAGCCGTACAGGTTGAATATACGATCGGATTGACAGGTATGAATTTACTTGTTATTAAGCAATCCGATGCAGCGATTATTGCTGATTTAATGTTAGGTGGGGATGGTTTAAATCCGAAGCCAGACTTAGGTGAAATTCAGCTGAGCGCTGTTCAAGAAGCTATGAACCAAATGATGGGTTCTGCAGCTACGTCAATGTCGACGGTATTCAACAAAAAGGTGGATATTTCTCCACCATCAATTGATTTAATGAATATTTCTCAAAATGAAGGGCGAGAAAATATTCCAGAAGATGATTTACTCGTAAAAGTATCCTTCAGATTGAAAATCGGTAACTTAATTGATTCAAATTTAATGCAATTATTACCGCTTAAATTTAGTCAAAACATTGTAAAATCTCTATTAGGAGAAACAGAATCAATCGAGGAACCTGTGGCTGCAACAATAGCGCCTGAAGCGCCAGTAGCACCAGCGCCTGTACAAACACAAGCACCAGTACAACCACAAGCGCCCGTGCAACCACAAGCACCTGTAACACAACCGCCAGCACAGCCAGTATATCAACAGCAGGCAGCGCCAGTGCAGCAACCAATATATCAAGAGCAACAACAGATTCCACAAGCAACAAGACCTGTTCAACCGGTCAATGTTCAACAAGCACAGTTTGCTAGTTTTGATTCAAATGTCATCTCGCAATCTGAAGCTAGAAATTTAAATATGCTACTTGATATTCCATTACAAGTTACTGTAGAGTTAGGACGTACAAAGCGTTCTGTTAAAGAGATTTTAGAACTATCTAGTGGTTCGATTATTGAACTAGATAAATTAGCTGGTGAACCAGTTGATATTTTAGTAAATAGCCGTTTAATCGCTAAAGGTGAAGTCGTTGTTATTGATGAAAACTTCGGTGTCCGTATTACAGATGTTTTAAGTCAAGCAGAGCGTTTAAATAATTTAAGATAGTTTCAATTGGAGGAGTTAACCATGTCTAAAAGAATTTTAATTGTAGACGACGCTGCATTCATGCGCATGATGATCAAGGATATTTTATCGAAAAATGGATTTGAAGTAGTTGGGGAGGCAGCTGATGGTTTACAGGCTGTTGAAAAGTACAATGAATTAAAGCCAGATTTAGTAACGATGGATATAACAATGCCTGAAATGGACGGTATTGCTGCTCTTAAAGCGATTAAGGGCTCAGATCCAGGCGCAACTGTAATCATGTGTTCAGCAATGGGACAACAAGCAATGGTAATCGATGCAATTCAAGCTGGTGCGAAAGACTTTATCGTTAAGCCTTTCCAAGCTGATCGTGTAATTGAAGCGATTCAAAAAGCTCTAGGATGATTGCATGAAAATGTTAAAATCATTTCGTCTAACGATGATTTTCGCATTTCTTGTATCCTTCCTGTTTTTGTACCCTACAACGACTCCAGTGTATGCAGACTCTAACACAAATAGTGTAAATGACTGCATTAAAAAAGGAGATTGTATAGAAGATAATGATCCAGCTGCTAAGCAAGATGATTCAGATTTACAAGCAGCTGGAGACATATCTGCATGGGAATACATAAAAATGGTTTTGGCGCTTATTTTTGTTGTAGCTTTATTTTATGGATTAATGAAGTTTTTAAATAAAAGAAATTTAAACTTTCAACGTAATCAATTGGTACAAAATTTAGGCGGTTTATCGTTAGGTGCTCAAAAGTCGGTACAACTATTACAAGTAGGTAAAACACTGTATTTAGTTGGGGTCGGTGAGGATGTCCAGTTGTTACGTGAAATTACTGATCCTGATGAAGTTGCATCACTTTTAGCACTGTATAATGAACGACAAGAATTTGCAGCAACATCACCGTATATTGCAGAAGTATTTTCTAAGTTTAAGAGAAAAAATAATGAGAGTTCATCGACGCAGCAAAATCAAGACTCTTTTGGTGAACTATTTGAAAAAAAGATTTCCGAAATTAAACAGGAGCGTAGTGAAGAACTGGAGAGATGGAAGCAAAAGGAGAATGATGATAAATGAATGATGCAATCAGTATTTTTTCCAACAGCGATCCGACAAATGTCTCAAGTGCTGTTCAGCTCCTCTTGTTGTTGACTGTTCTATCACTAGCACCGAGTATATTAATTTTGATGACATCGTTTACACGAATTGTTATTGTGCTATCGTTTGTTCGTACTGCGTTGGCGACACAGCAAATGCCGCCAAACCAGGTCATTGTAGGTCTTGCCTTGTTTCTAACATTCTTTATCATGGCTCCAACATTTCAAGAGGTCAATAAAGAGGCATTACAGCCATTATTTTCTGAGGAAATTGGAATTGAAGAAGCATATGATCGTGCCAGTGAGCCGTTTAAAGAGTTTATGAGTAAGCATACAAGGCAAAAGGACCTTGATTTGTTTTTAACGTATAATCAAGCAGAAAAACCGGCATCTGTAGAAGAAATCCCTCTTACAATGCTAGTACCTGCTTTCGCATTGAGTGAGATTAAAACAGCGTTCCAAATTGGTTTTATGATTTTTATTCCATTCCTAGTAATCGATATGATTGTCGCAAGTACTCTAATGTCGATGGGGATGATGATGTTACCGCCGGTTATGATTTCATTGCCGTTTAAAATTTTATTATTTGTACTCGTTGATGGTTGGTATCTTGTGATGAAATCATTACTACAAAGTTTTTAGGGGATGATACTGTATGACAAGTGAATTGGTTATTTCAATTGCAGAGCGTGCCATTATGATTATCCTTCTAACAAGCGGTCCGCTACTATTAGTTGCTTTAATCACTGGTTTAGCGGTAAGTGTTTTTCAGGCAACAACTTCGATTCAAGAACAAACGTTAGCATTCGTTCCAAAAATCATCGCTGTATTCGTGGCCATCATATTTTTCGGTCCATGGATGTTATCACAGGTGACAAGCTATGCGAGAGACATTTTTGAGAATTTAACGCGTTATATAGGGTGAGTAGATGAATGAATTAATCCCGCATTTTACGGTTTTCTTATTAGTACTTGTGCGTGTATCGGCATTTTTTGTTACTGTACCTTTTTTCTCGTACAGAACGATTCCGCCACAAGTTAAAATAACTCTCGCATTAGTTTTAGCTTGGATGATGTATTACACAATTGACGTCGAACCATTTGTATTTAATGGTGATTACATACTTTTAGTGATGAAGGAAGCGCTAATTGGGCTGTTACTAGGTCTAGTAGGCTACATCATCATGTCGGCAATTCAAATTGCCGGAAGCTTTATAGATTTTCAAATGGGGTTTGCCATTGCCAATATTATTGATCCGCAAACAGGTGCACAAAGTCCATTGATTGGACAATTTTTTAATACGCTAGCACTACTCATTCTAATAGCTGTAGATGGCCATCATATGATTCTCGATGGAATTCATTATAGTTATCAATTCTTACCGATGGATCAAGGATTTCCTGATTTTGGAAACGACAATTATATCGAGTTTATTATCACAACATTTACGGCTGTTTTTGCGATTGCCTTTCAAATGGCTGCACCTGTCGTAGCAACGTTATTTTTAGTCGATTTGGCGCTAGGAATCACAGCGAAAACTGTACCACAATTAAATATTTTTGTTGTCGGTTTTCCTATTAAAATCGGAGTTAGTTTTCTAGTGTTATTCACAATGATGGCTGTAATGGTTCAAGTTATTAAAAGGCTTATTACAATTATGATTTATGCTATGCGTGATTTAATGGCTATTTTAGGTGGTGGGTAAAATGTTGCTGCTACTGGACTTAGATTTACAGTATTTTGCGGGAGAAAAAACGGAAAAGGCGACGCCAAAAAAACGACAAGATGCTCGAAAAAAAGGTCAGGTTGTCAAAAGTCAGGATATTTCCAGTGCGATTGTCATGCTCATGGTATTTATCTTTTTATTCTTCTTTGCAGGTTCACTGCGAGACGATCTCCTAGCTTTTTTTAGGCAAACTTTTATTCATAATATACACGTAGAATCACTAACCATTGATAGTGTGATGCACCTATTTACAGAAACAATAGTGCAAATGGCTTTTATTATTGTTCCAATTATGGCCATTGCATTTGTTGGAGCATTGGCAGGTAACTTTCTACAGTTTGGCTTTCTATTTACATTAGAGCCAATGAAATTTGATTTGAAGAAAATGGACCCCATAAAAGGGTTGAAAAAAATATTTTCTGTTAAAGCCATTGTAGAGCTTTTAAAGTCAGTATTAAAGATTGGCTTCATCGGTGGCGTTACGACAATTATTATATGGACAAACTTGCCAGAGGTTTTGGCGTTATCTTTTAAAAGTCCATGGATGACTCTAATTACAGTAGGTAAGCTTGTTGGCATTATGGGAATTTCGGCTTCCCTCGTTTTACTTTGTGTATCCATTTTAGACTGGATGTATCAAAAACATGATTACGAAAAAAATCTTAAAATGTCTAAGCAAGATATTAAAGATGAATATAAAAATAGTGAGGGTGACCCGCTGATTAAATCGAAAATCAAACAACGCCAACGCGAAATGGCGATGCGTCGAATGATGTCTGAGATTCCAAGCGCCGATGTGGTCATAACAAACCCAACTCACTATGCGATTGCCATCAAATATGATGAGGAAAGTATGGAAGCTCCGCGCGTCGTTGCTAAGGGTACAGACTTTATCGCTCAAAAAATTAAACTGATTGCGAAAGAACATGAAGTGATTATGGTTGAAAATAGACCCTTAGCACGAGCAATGTACGATCAAGTAGAAATCGGCGATCAGGTACCAGAAGAGTTTTTCAAAGCAGTAGCAGAAGTGCTTGCTTATGTTTATCGAATTAAGC
The DNA here is from genome assembly GCF_016638705.1 of Lysinibacillus agricola. Classification (GTDB taxonomy): domain Bacteria; phylum Bacillota; class Bacilli; order Bacillales_A; family Planococcaceae; genus Lysinibacillus; species Lysinibacillus agricola. The sequence continues at coordinate 1,315,888 of NZ_CP067341.1, forward strand.
GGAAAATTTAAAGCTTTTAGTAGGAGGGACACAAATGAAAGTTCGCGATATAGGGGTATTAGGTGCGGTTATTTTAATCGTTGCGATGCTCATCATCCCTCTTCCTCCGTGGATGTTAAGTTTCTTAATCGTCATTAATATTACATTAGGATTAATAGTACTTTTAACAGCAATGAGTATGAAGGAAGCGTTAGACTTTTCTATTTTCCCCTCAGTTATTTTACTGTTAACCTTGTTCCGACTCGGACTGAGCGTTTCCACAACACGTGCCATTTTAGCAACTGGAGATGCTGGTGCTGTTGTTGAAACCTTTGGTGATTTCGTAGTCGGTGGGAATGTTCTTGTTGGTTTAGTTGTATTCTTAATTCTTGTGCTAATTCAGTTTATCGTTATTACAAAAGGAGCGGAGCGTGTAGCAGAAGTAGCAGCACGTTTCACACTTGATGCGATGCCAGGTAAACAAATGAGTATTGATGCTGACTTAAATGCAGGAGTTATTTCTGAGCGGGAAGCACGTGAACGACGCGACAAAGTAGCCGGTGAAGCGGACTTCTACGGAGCGATGGATGGTGCCACAAAATTCGTAAAAGGGGATGCCATTGCCTCAATGGTCATGGTTATTATCAACTTATTATTTGGTATCATCATCGGTGTTGTGCAGATGGGTCTTCCATTTGCAGAGGCAGCAAATCATTTTTCTAAGTTAACAGTGGGCGATGGTATTGTCTCACAAATTCCTGCGCTACTGATCTCTACAGCGACAGGGATTGTTGTAACACGTGCATCTTCTAAGGGAAGTCTTGGTGAAGATATTACAGGGCAACTCTTTGCCCAAGCAAAACTGCTCTATGTAGCAGGTGGTACAATTGTTTTACTTGGATTATTTACGCCAATCCCTAACTGGGTAACACTTCCAATTGGTATTTCACTAATTGCTGGCGCTTATATGATGGAACATAAGAAACCAGAGGATGAAGAAGAATTACTTGAAATTGAGGAAGAAGTGGCAACAGACGGCATGAAGAGCCCTGAAAACGTTGTGAATTTATTAAATGTGGACCCAATCGAGTTTGAATTTGGCTATGGTTTAATCCCGTTAGTAGATGCTGCTCAAGGCGGCGATTTATTAGATCGAGTTATCATGATACGTCGACAGTTAGCATTAGAATTAGGGATTGTCATTCCAGTTGTACGTATTCGTGACAATATTCAATTACAACCAAATGAATATCGAATTAAAATAAAGGGTAACGAAATGGCGCGTGGTGAACTGCTGCTTGATCATTATTTAGCAATGAGTCCAGGAGATGATGATTCTATCGAGGGTATTGATACTGTTGAGCCGTCATTTGGTCTACCTGCTAAGTGGATTACTGAGCAAGTGAAAGAGGATGCCGAAATGTTCGGCTATACGGTTGTTGATCCACCGAGCGTTGTGTCGACCCACTTAACGGAAATGATTCGTGCCAATGCTCATGAATTGCTCGGTCGTCAAGAGACGAAGCAGCTAATCGATCATTTACGCGAAACACATCCAATTTTAGTCGAAGAACTGACACCTACACCATTATCAACAGGTGAAATTCAAAAAGTACTGGGTAAACTTCTACGAGAAAATGTTTCAGTCCGAAATTTACCAATTATTTTTGAAGCGCTAGCTGACTATGCAAAATTAACGAGCGATGCCGATATTTTGACTGAGTATGTACGTCAAGCATTAGCACGTCAGATTACGTCTCAATACGTAGGGGACAGTTCGTCATTGAAGGTCATAACTGTTTCAGGTAAAGTAGAGAAAATGATTGCTGATAGTATTCAGCAAACTGATCACGGAAATTACTTAGCGATGGATCCACAAGATTCTCAAACTGTCTTGGAGACCATTGCTGCAGAAGTAGAGCGCGTTTCCTTTATGGAGCAATCTGCAATTATCTTATGCTCTCCAGCAGTTCGTATGTATTTACGTCAACTAACGGAGCGTTATTTCCCGCAAATTCCAGTTCTATCATACAATGAACTTGATGCTACGGTTGAAATTCAAAGTGTTGGGGTGGTGAATGTTGAATGAAAATGAAAAAATATTATGCATCCTCCATACCAGAAGCGATGAAGCTTGTGCGTGCTGAATTAGGTGAGGACGCAGTCATTCTGAATTCAAAAGTAGTAATTACAAAGAAGTTTTTTGGAATCATTAAAAAGAAAAGTTTTGAGGTTGTTGCAGGGATCGATTCAATGGAGCCAAGTAATACGGCTCCAGCACCTGTAGCTTTACCTATAACAACACCTAAAAAAGAAAATGCAAGGCTACAAGAAATTTCGAATGCTGTTCAAGCTAAAATACACCAAGTACAGCCACAGCATGATGCGACCTTACATGAGGAAACTGGCATTTCTGAAGATTTGAGGAGGGAAATTGCAGATTTAAAATCTTTAATGCATTCCATGCATAAGAAGACTATCCAAGATCAATATCCCGATGAACTCTTACCCTTCATTGAATACTTGAGACAGCAGGAGCTAAGTGAGGAGCTCATCACAACGATTGGTGATGAGCTTTTTATGCATTTCAGAGAAGCGTCAGAAATTAATTTTTCTCAATGTAAGATGATTACGAAAAATTTATTGCGCAAAGAGCTAGAAAATCTCCCAGTCGGAGGCTTATCCTACGAAAAGAAATATATTAATGTTTTAGGACCAACAGGTGTCGGAAAAACCACGACAATTGCTAAAATGGCAGCTAGAGCAGTTTTAGAGAAAAAGAAAAAAATAGGATTTATTACGACAGATACTTATAGGATTGCCGCAATTGAGCAATTAAAAACGTATGCTGGACTGTTGCAAGCACCTGTTGAAATTGCCTATAATGCCACAGATTTTGAACAAGCAATCCAACGATTGGCCCATCTAGATTTAGTGTTTATAGATACAGCAGGCCGCAATTATAAAGAGGTAAAATATGTAGATGATTTACAGCGTCTCATAAAATTTGATGATCAAGCAGAGTCCTTCTTAGTACTTGCCATGACAACGAAAGAAAAGGACATGGCAAACATTGTGGAGCAATTTAAGCAATTACCAATTGAAAAATTCATTTTTACAAAGATTGATGAAACAAATTCTATTGGCACAATGATTAATTTAATGATTAAATATAATAAAGGACTTGCTTACTACACGAATGGTCAAGAAGTACCAGAAGATATTGACGAAGCTGATCTAGAAGCAGTACTAAATATGTTTTTCCAAGGTGAAGAAAAATGAGAGACCAAGCTGAAACATTACGCTTGAAAATGTTGGGGCAGCAAGGCGGATTAGGTAGGTCAATCGCGGTTGTAAGTGGCAAAGGTGGGGTTGGTAAAAGCAACTTCACAATGAATTTTGCAACTACATTGGCCAATAAAGGGAAAAAGGTTGCAATCGTTGATATGGATATTGGTATGGGTAATATCAATATTTTAATTGGAAAAAATGTTTCTTATAGTTTAAAAGATTACTTGGAAGGTAATAAGTTACTAGATGAGGTAATATTTGAGGGTCCTTACGGTTTAAAGTGTATTTCAGGTGGGTCAGGTATGTCGGGTGTCCTAGAATGGTCAGAGGTGATGTTTGAGCGGCTCATTCATGCATTTGAGCAGCTTCAAAAAAGCTTTGATTACATCTTATTTGATATGGGGGCAGGGGCTACTAGCTGGTCATTAGATTTACTAGTCTCCATAGATGAAATCATTGTTTTATCAACAGCAGAGCCAACCTCTATTACAGATGCATATTCGATGATGAAATATATTTATATGCGAGATGCGGACAAGCAATTTTATATACTTTGTAACCGTGCTTATAGTAAAGAAGAAGGAATAGAAACCAATGAACGACTAAAGCGTACGATGGAACGTTTTTTGGACAAAGAGGTTACTATATTAGGCTCATTACCAGAAGATCCTGTAGTGCGTAAGGCTGTGCGTGAGCAAGTACCTTTTTCACTTGCTTATCCAGACGCACTTATTTCAAAGACACTTCAACTCATTGTGGCACGTTTTATGGAACATCGTGCAGAGGAAGTTCATGCACATGATCAGTCAGCGGGTAAATTCTTATCTAAATTAAGAAGTATTTTTTCGAAAGGGCGTGATTAATTGGACTTTTTACATAAAAGCAAGCTTTTAGTTGTTGATGATTCTGCTTTTATGAGAAAGCTAATTAGTGACTTTTTTGTTGGCAACTCGAAGGTTGAAGTAGTTGGAACAGCACGAAATGGGAAAGATGCGATTAAAAAAATTCAAACATTGCAGCCAACAGTTGTGACAATGGATATTGAGATGCCTGAAATGAATGGGCTTGATGCTTTAAAAGAAATTATGACTATATGTCCAGTACCTGTTGTTATGCTCTCTAGTACAACTCAACGAGGAGCTGAAAATGCATTAACAGCAATTGAATTTGGGGCAGTAGATTTTGTCGCGAAACCGAGCGGAACAATTTCTCTTGATTTACATAAAATCCAAACGGAACTTGTCCACAAGGTTGAACAAGCATCATTGGTACCTATTTCAAAATTGAAGAAACCTTCTGGTAGTAAAAGACAACAAGAACCTGCATTAAATGCGAGTACCATTAAAAGAGAATCATTTAGTGAAGGAAGGATGACTCCTTCTGTCAATGTTTCTCCTACAAGGGTAGATCTATCAAAACCACGTGTGGAATGGAGTAAAGTGGGTAAAAAAATTGTGCTAATTGGTACTTCCACTGGTGGACCAAGAGCGTTACAAGAAGTCATTACAAAAATCCCTAAATCAATTCAAGCACCAATTTTAATTGTCCAGCACATGCCAGCAGGATTTACAAAATCTCTTGCTACTCGTCTTGATCAATTGAGCGAGATTACAGTAAAGGAAGCTGAGCAAGGAGATATTCTCCAAAATGGAGTGGCGTATATTGCACCTGGTGGGTATCATTTAAAACTTAGAAAAGTAGGTACCACCTTTGGCATAGTCATTGATAATAATGAACCACCTAGATCTGGACATCGACCTTCTGTAGATGTGATGTTCGAAGATGTGAGCCAATTTAAAGATTTTGATAAAGTGGCAGTTATTATGACAGGTATGGGCCATGACGGCTCTGATGGACTAAAATCACTGAAAAGCACCGGAAATGTGATTGCAATCGCTGAGTCAGCTGAAACTTGCATAGTGTATGGTATGCCGAAAGCAGCAGTGGAAACGCAGCTTGTCGATGAAGTTGCAGATGTAGATGATATTGCACAAACAATAATGAAATATTTGCCTTAAAAGGGGTGTCCTCTTATGGAAGTCAATCAATATTTAGAGATGTTTATCGAAGAAAGTAAAGAGCATTTACAAGCATGTAATGAACATTTATTAGAACTAGAAAAAAATCCAGATGATTTGGCGATTGTTGGAGAAATTTTCCGCTCTGCACATACATTAAAAGGTATGTCTGCGACAATGGGCTTTGAAGATTTAGCAGATTTAACTCATAAAATGGAAAATGTATTGGATGCAATCCGAAACGAGAAAATCCATGTATCTCCTGAGATTTTAGATGTTGTCTTTGAGTCTGTAGACCATCTAGAAGAAATGGTGATGGACATTGCGAATGGTGGAGATGGAAAGCGTGATGTATCTTCAACTGTAGCTCAATTAAAGCGTATTGAATTAGGTGAGGAAGCGATTCCTGAAGTAGTAGCAACTACTGAAACGCAAACCTCTGCTGTAACAAGTGTTTTAGAGTATGACGGCTTTGAACAAACAGTTATTTCACAATCTGCTGAACAAGGTTTCAATGCATTTGAAATTTCAGTGAGATTACGTGAGGATTGTCTTTTAAAAGCAGCACGTGTATTCATGGTGTTTGAGATTTTAGAAAAAGATGGGGATGTTATTAAATCAAATCCATCTGTAGAAAAGCTTGAAGATGAACAGTTCGATCAACAATTTTATGTAGCTTTCGTGACAAAAGAATCTGCTGAAGATATGCAGAAAAAGATTATGAAAGTTTCAGAAGTTGAAGAAGTGATTGTCGCAACTATCGAACAAAAACAATATAGTGAAAATGAACAAGCAATTCAAGAAGTAGCAGCACCAGCTACAGCAACAGTAGAAGCGGAGGCTAAACCTGCTACTACACCTGAAAACAATACACCAGCACCTAAACCTGCAAAAGCAGCGGCTCCTGCTAAGAATGATAAGAGTCATGCGCCTGTTGGTAATAAAACAATTCGTGTTAATATCGAGCGTCTTGATATATTAATGAACTTATTTGAAGAGCTTGTTATAGATCGAGGACGACTACAATCTATTGCAACTGAGGTTAATCATGGAGAGTTAAATGAAACAGTAGAGCGCATGAGCCGCGTCATGGGTGACTTACAAACAATTATTTTAACAATGCGTATGGTTCCGGTTGAAACAGTATTCAATCGCTTCCCGAAAATGATTCGTCAGCTGTCTCGTGATTTAAACAAGAAAATTAACCTTGAAATTATCGGTGCTGAAACAGAGCTAGACCGTACTGTAATCGATGAAATTGGAGATCCACTTGTTCATTTAATCCGTAATTCTGTCGACCACGGTATAGAAAATCCTACAGCTCGCCGTGCAAAAGGCAAGCCAGAAGAAGGAACGGTTGTACTGCGTGCTTACCATAGTGGTAACTATGTCTTTATTGAAATTGAAGATGATGGAGCAGGTATTAACCGTGAAAAAGTACTAGCGAAAGCAATTTCTAAAGGTATCGTTACACAAGAACAATCATACTCAATGTCAGATAAGCAAATCAATGAGCTTATTTTAGCCTCTGGGTTCTCAACGGCAGATGTCATTTCTGACGTATCAGGCCGAGGCGTTGGTTTAGACGTTGTTAAAACAACAATTGAATCATTAGGTGGAAATATTTCAATTGAATCTACACAAGATGTAGGCTCAATATTCTCTATTCAACTACCACTGACATTATCGATTATTTCAGTAATGCTAGTGGAAATCGAAAAAGAGATTTATGCAATTCCACTATCATCAATTATTGAGACTTCAATTATCCGTTCATCAGAAATTATGAATGCGCATAATCAAAAAGTAATCGACTTCCGTGGCAAAGTGGTACCACTAGTATTCTTAGAAGAAATCTTCGAGGTACCTCGCAAAGAACCACAGGATGACGAATTCCATTCAGTAGTCATCGTTCGAAAAGGTGAGAAGCTTGCTGGTTTAGTTGTAGATTCATTCATTGGCCAACAAGAAATTGTGCTGAAATCATTAGGAAATTACTTAACGAATATCTTTGCAATTTCAGGTGCAACAATTTTAGGTAACGGGAAAGTAGCCTTAATTGTGGATTGTAACGCACTTATTAAATAAGGTGAATGAATAAGAGAGGTGTAAACAATGACAAACGCAGTGGAACAAGAAAGTATTAAAGTGATTGTTTTTCAATTAGCAGATAAAGAATATGCGATTCCAGTGTCACATGTACAAGGTATTGAAAAACTAATGCATATTACGCGTGTACCAAAAACGGCGAAATATGTAAAAGGTGTTATAAACCTACGAGGTGTCGTAACACCAATTGTAGATTTACGGGAACGATTTGAATTACCTATCTCTGAGCATGAAGAAACAACTCGCATTATCATTATTTCATTAGAGGATATGGAAGTAGGCTTCGTAGTAGACTCTGCAAATGATGTTTTAGACATCCCTGCAAACGCAATTGAACCACAACCAGAAGTAGTGGGCTCACTTGAAGAGGAGTTTATTTCAGGAGTGGCTAAAATAGATAAGCGATTATTAATTTTACTGCATTTAGAGAAAGTACTAAATCCACTAAAGTAGGGATCGATAATGACATACAATCAAAAGATTACATCACTACATTTAGACGTATTTAAAGAAATTGGAAATATTGGTGCTGCGCATGCTGCGACAGCACTCTCCAATTTACTTGGTAAAAAAATTGATATGCGAGTACCAAAGGTTGAAATGGTATCATTTAATGACATGATGGAGCTTGCTGGCGGTTCTGAAAATGTCGTTGTTGGAATCTATCTGCGCATCGAAGGTGATGCTGAAGGTAGTATGTTCTTTATCCTGCCAATTGAGCAAGCAAATCGTTTTATCCGTCGTCTCATATTTGATGAATCATTCGACTTTAAAAAGCGGCCTGTTTCAGAGCTAGGTTTATCAGCAATGCAGGAAATGGGTAACATTTTATCTGGCTCTTATTTATCGGCGTTATCTGACTTTACAAATTTAAAAATTTATCCGACTGTGCCAGGACTAAGTGTTGACATGTTTGGTGCCATTATTAGTATTGGCTTGATTGAATTATCACACGTTAGCGATAATGTTATCGTCATAAATACATCCATTTTTGAAGACGGTGTAGAGGATCAAGAAACCGTAAGAGGACATTTCTTCTTATTACCAGACCCAGACTCATTTGATGCTATTTTTAAAGCATTAGGAGTTTCATAGATGATGCTAAACAGTAGTAATGGGCAAGTTATAAAAGTTGGAATTGCACAAATGGATGTAGTAAAGTTGCCAAACACAATAAGAACATCAGGTCTTGGGTCTTGTGTAGGTGTTATTTTATATGATGAGTCAAAAAAAATTGCTGGTTTAATACATGTGATGTTGCCAGATTCGAGTCTAGGTAGACAAGAGTCAATAAATGTGGCTAAATTTGCTGACACAGGCATTGCAGCAATGATTGACTTATTAAAGTTAGAGGGCGTTCAAAAATTCAAGCTAAAGGCAAAAATTGCGGGCGGTGCGCAGATGTTTCAATTTACTTCAGATAAAGACTCCATGCGTATCGGCCCGCGTAATGTAGAAGCTGTAAAGCATGAGCTAAAGCGTCATGGAATTCTTTTAGTTGCCGAAGACACGGGTGGTAATAGTGGTAGAACAATTGAATTTAATCCTGCGACGTCGACATTACATATTCGAACGGTTAACCAAGGAGTGAGCGAAATATAATGTTTGGTTCTATTTTTTATAACCTATGGGGAGCGTTAATTGCCTTTTCTATATATTTTTTTAGTACATTTCAAAAACCTATTACACCGCTACGTATTATCATAGGATCATTTGTAGCGGGGATACTTGTGTTTTTCGTCATGTATATTGTAAGGTTTTTAATTGCCTATGTTTTATTCACACCAGAGAGCAATGAAGATGTCGTTGAAGGTGAGCTTGAAGATAACGAATCTGACAATCGCAATGAAGAAGATCAAGAAACACCGACGGCTAACTCAACCGTTGAGTTTCAAGATGAAAGCTCAGATGAAATTGCACAGGTTGTACGAACGATGATGGATCATGAGGATGATCTGCAAGTAAATAATGCTTAAAAATGGGAGTCGCGAGTAGCGGCTCTTTTTAATGTTAAGGAAACTATAAATTTTTTGCCTGTGGAGGATGTAAACGAGTGCTTTAGCGCATTGTTCTGTTTTATCGGAAAGATTTCGAGGTTTATCGGAACGATTTTATATTTTATCGGAAAGATTCTAAGATTTATCGGAATGATTTCTGTTTTTATCGGAATAATTTTTAGTAGTTATCTAGTTTCTTAAGGAATATTGACTATGTCCAAACTAAAAAATGCCCGACACATAAATTTAAAGAATCTGTGATAGAGTAGGAGAAACAAATGAAATTATAGTCGATTCTTGTTATAATATAGGAAAGAATTACATTGGTTTATGTTGAAAAAATATCAAGGTAAATATAAGACAGTGGCAAACAGGCGCGTAAATGCGTTTTTCTTAGAGAGGTGGATTACATGACACAACCAATTCTGAACGATGAACAAAAGCTGTGGAACCGCTGGATATATGAACGTGATCCAGATGCTGGTGATTTACTAATAAAAAAATATATTTCTCTAGTATCTTATCATGTACAACGCATTGGTGCGAGTTTACCAAAAAGTGTATCACGAGATGATTTAACGAGCTTAGGTATGGTAGGACTTTTTGATGCGTTGAATAAATTTGATATTAATCGAGACTTGAAATTTGATACATATGCTTCTTTTAGAGTAAGAGGAGCCATTATTGATGGTTTACGTAAGGAAGATTGGTTGCCACGTTCTGCACGTGAGAAGGCGAAAAAATTAGATGCACAGATTGAACAGTTAGAACAAAAATATATGCGTCATGTAACACCTGAGGAGCTTGCTGAGCATATGGCTTTACCCGTTGAAGAAGTTTACCAAACTGTACAGGAACATTTCTTTTCAAATGTTCTTTCCATTAATGAACAGCAAGATCAAGATGAAACTGAAGGAAAGTCATTTGTTATCCGTGATGATACGACTAAGACACCTGAGCAAGCTGTTGTTAAGGCGGAACTACTGGAGGATTTAGCTGAAAATATCCAAAAGCTCAATGATAAAGAACAGCTAGTGCTTAGTTTGTTTTATACTGAGGAATTGACATTAACAGAAATTGGCGAAATGCTTGAACTATCGACATCACGTATTTCACAAATCCACTCTAAGGCGCTATTAAAGCTACGAAAGTTATTATCCAATGAAATGATTAATGCCTAATAATCGTCTATACATACCGTAGAAGGAGGGAGTCTCATGAGTTTAAAGGGTGTCGAACTACAAATAGCTATTCCAAAAACATTTGAAGCGGGGAAAATGGCAGATCAGGCACAACAACAAACTTTGGCTCAGCAAGCACATGCAAATGAAGCGTTAAAAAAAGAAATAGAACGCAAGCAAAAAGTTGTGAATACCTCAGAGGGTATGGATGAGATTAGTGAGGATGAAGAAGCAGGTGGTGAGTACATCAAAGGTACTCGAAAAAAGAAAAATAAGGATGACGAGAAGCGAGAGAAGCAGGCGCAGCATCCGTTTAAGGGGAATTTCGTGGATTTTAGTGGATAGGAGTTTATTATGACAATCATACTAATTGCGGTTCTATTTATTTTACAGCTACTTTCATTTTATTTCCTCATCATCTTAAATACAAAACTAGCAAAATTTAAGGATTTAGAAATAAAGCAAGAACGTTTAATGCGTGAAATGGATGATACTATAAGTGTCTATTTAGCTGAAGTGAAAGATGAAAATAATCGCTTGATTGAAGAATTACAAAGCGTTTCAACGACTCAAGTTAAAACTGTTCTACAGGATGAGCAAATTATGTCAACAAAAGAACAAATAGAGGTAGAAAAAACAAAAGAAGCATCTTCCAATCTAGATAGTGAAACTCGTATATATGTACCTAAAAACATAGTAGCAAATGCTTATTCTCGCCATCAACAGTCAGGAAATAAGTCGGTACAATCTACATCACAAACAGACAAAGCAATACCAATGGAAGAGCCAAAGCCTCTTACTATAGAACAACAAGCTGTCCAGTTGGCGAAACAAGGAAAAACATCAGAGGAAATTGCGAAGCAGCTTCAAAAAGGAAAAACAGAAATCGAGCTTTTATTGAAATTTCATAGCTAAAACAGTTGCGAATGGTGTGAAGCTATGATATAGTTGCAAATGGTGTTATTAATACACACGCATTTTGATGTAGTAAGTGGTGCTCTAAGTCTAGAGTAGCTTGTTGCAAGTGATAAATGCGGAGGATAAAAACCAAACATACTAGGAGGAAATACACATGTCAGTAATTTCTATGAAACAATTACTTGAAGCTGGTGTACATTTCGGTCACCAAACTCGTCGTTGGAACCCAAAAATGAAGAAATATATCTTCGTTGAGCGTAACGGGATCTACATCATCGACTTACAAAAAACTGTTAAAAAATTAGAGGAAGCTTATGACTTCATGCGTCAAGTTGGTCAAGACGGTGGTAAAGTTCTTTTCGTTGGTACGAAAAAACAAGCACAAGAAGCGATCAAAGATGAAGCTGAACGTTCAGGCAACTACTACATCAACCAACGTTGGTTAGGTGGTACTCTTACAAACTTCGGTACAATTCAAAAACGTGTTGCACGTATGAAAGCAATCGAAAAAATGGAAGAAGACGGAACTTTTGAAGTTCTACCTAAAAAAGAAGTAATCCAACTTAAAAAAGAACACGAACGTCTAATCAAATTCTTAGGCGGTATCCGTGATATGCACGCTCTTCCAGACGTAATGTTCGTGGTTGACCCACGTAAAGAACGCATTGCTGTTGCAGAAGCTATTAAATTAAACATCCCTCTAGTAGGTATTGTTGATACAAACTGTGATCCAGATGAAATCGACTACGTAATTCCTGCTAATGATGATGCTATTCGCGCTGTTAAACTTTTAACTGCTAAAATGGCTGACGCTTTAATCGAGTCAAAACAAGGTGAAGAAGAAGCTCCAGCTGTAGAAGCTGCTGCTGAGTAATTCACGTTTACAAAAAGGTGATAAGTGGCTCAGGACCCTTATCACCTTTTTTAGAACCTATCACTAAAATTTGTACAACCAATTTGAGGAGGAAACACTAAATGGCAAACATTACTGCACAATTAGTAAAAGAATTACGTGAAAAAACTGGCGCTGGAATGATGGATTGTAAAAAAGCGTTAGTACAAACTGATGGCGATATTGATGCTGCAATCGATTTCCTACGTGAAAAAGGTCTTTCTTCAGCTGCTAAAAAAGCTGACCGTATCGCTGCAGAAGGTACAACTTTCATTTTAGAACAAGGTAACGAAGCAATCATCCTTGAAGTAAATGCTGAAACAGATTTCGTTTCTAAAAACGATAAATTCCAAGTATTAGTTGCTTCTTTAGCTGAGCAATTACTTGCTGCTAAACCTGCAACAGTAGAAGCTGCTTTAGAGCTTGCAAATGCTGAAGGTGTGAAAATTGCTGACCAAATTTCAACTGCAGTTGCAACAATCGGTGAAAAAATCACTCTTCGTCGTTTCGAAGTGAAAACAAAAACTGATGCAGATGCATTCGGTTCTTATTTACACATGGGCGGTCGTATCGGTGTGTTAGTTTCTTTAGAAGGTTCTACAGATGCTGCTGCTGCAAAAGACGTTGCTATGCATATCGCAGCTATTAACCCTACTTACGTTTCTCGCGATGAAGTTTCTGCAGATGAAGTTGAACGTGAGCGTAAAGTATTAACTGAACAAGCTCTTAACGAAGGTAAACCAGAAAACATCGTAGCAAAAATGGTTGAAGGTCGTCTTGGTAAATACTTCGAAGAGGTTTGCTTACTTGACCAAACATTCGTTAAAAACTCAGATCAAAAAGTACGTGATTTCGTTGCATCAACTGGCGGTTCTGTAAATGGTTTCGTACGTTATGCTGTAGGTGAAGGTATCGAAAAACGTGAAGATAACTTTGCTGAAGAAGTAATGAGCCAAGTTAAAGGTAACTAATTTAGCTTGCATTTGATCTTAATCAAATAATATCTAGATTTTCTAGAAAAAAATGGGGAACACAACATAGCGTGTTCCCTATTTTTCCGAAATGAGCGAAAAAAAGATATAATTGGCTCATTAGCAAAAGTTGTGGCTGATATTTGTTAAAAATGTATGCTATTTATATAAGTTGATTGGGGTGAAGGCTGGGCGACTCCTTGGGGATCAGCGTCACAGATGAGACCTTGGAATGAAGCGGATAGGGGAATGAAGGCTAAAAGTATCACGTCCTGTGATAACGCCTTCATGACCAACCTCGTGTTGGCCCGACGCCCCCAGGAAGCTCTGCGCGAAAGCGAAGCGTCAGCGGCAATGTTTTATCTGTGCGAAAGCGAAGCGACAGCAACAATGTTTTATCTGCGCGAAAGCGAAGCGTCAGCGGCAATGTTTTATCTGTGCGAAAGCGAAGCGACAGCAACAATGTTTTATCTGTGCGAAAGCGAAGCGACAGCAACAATGTTTTAACTGTGCGAAAGCGAAGCGACAGCAACAACAAAGCGCCCAGCGGGAACGGAAATCAACCAACTTTATGGTGTAATGAGCCATATAATTTTCTATTTTGCCTTATTCATAACTAGCAATTATTGTTATTTATACTATAATGGAAAAGGGAATAGAGTTGTTTTAAATAAAGTCTGACGGAGGTTTACAATGAGTGTGCCACAATATAAACGAGTAGTTATAAAATTAAGTGGTGAAGCGTTAGCTGGAGAAGCGGGCTTCGGTTTATCACCAAAAATAATCAAGTCTGTTGCAGAAGAAGTAAAAGAAGTAGTAGATCTTGATGTAGAAGTTGCTGTTGTTGTAGGTGGCGGTAATATATGGCGCGGAAAAATCGGTAGTGAAATGGGGATGGATCGTGCAGCAGCCGACTATATGGGAATGCTAGCAACGGTTATGAACTCCTTAGCTTTACAAGATGCCCTTGAAAAATTAGGAATTGAAACACGTGTACAATCTTCAATTGTGATGACACAAGTAGCAGAGCCATATATTCGCCGTAAAGCAGTTCGTCATCTAGAGAAAAAACGTGTAGTAATTTTTGCAGCAGGTACAGGTAACCCATTCTTCTCTACTGATACTACAGCTGCGTTACGAGCGGCTGAAATCGACGCAGATGCGATTTTAATGGCGAAAAATAATGTAGATGGTGTTTATTCTGCAGATCCGAAAGTAGATGCAACTGCCGTTAAATATGATACACTCACTTACTTAGACGTTATTCAACAGGGCTTACAAGTAATGGATTCAACAGCTTCTACTTTATGTATGGATAACGATATTCCGTTAATTGTCTTCTCAATTACGGAACCAGGTAATATTAAACGTGCCGTACAAGGCGAGAAAATTGGAACAGTTGTTAGGAGGAATGTATAATGGCTAAACAAGTTTTAGAACAAGCTAAAGAAAAAATGAACAAAACAATTGCCGCTTTTTCACGTGAACTAGCTTCAATCCGTGCAGGTCGTGCAAATGCTTCTCTATTAGATCGTATTACGGTTGATTATTATGGTGCACCAACACCGATTAATCAGCTTGGAGGTGTTTCGGTACCAGAAGCGCGTTTATTAGTTATTACACCTTACGATAAAACAATCTTAGGTGAAATCGAAAAAGCGATTATGAAATCAGATATTGGTATTACACCAACAAATGATGGATCTGTTATTCGTTTAATGATCCCGGCTTTAACAGAAGAGCGTCGTAAAGATCTTGTGAAGCAAGTGAAAAAAGAAGCAGAGGATGCAAAAATCGCTGTACGTAATGTTCGTCGCGATGCTAATGATGATCTGAAAAAACTTGAAAAAGCTGGCGAAATCACAGAAGATGGTCTACGTGGCTACGGTGAAGATATTCAAAAATTAACGGATGAATTCATTGTTAAAGTAGATCAAGTAACGAAAGAAAAAGAAAAAGAAATTCTAGATGTGTAAGCAACTCGCTTTGTATGTCTATGATGGAACTTTTTGATGAGATGGAGGCGTCCTATATATCAGGACGTCTTTTCTCTTTACTGTTAAGTTATTATGTGAAAAATCTAGTGAAGCTTCATACATTCAAACCTGTAATTGTTTAACTTATTTCATCACCAAAAGTTGGGGATGAAATAAGTTAAAACATATGTCTCGTGGATAAGTTGATTGCAGTGGAGGCTGGGCGACTCCTTGGGGATTAGCAATAGAGGAACGAAGGCTAAGACCATCACGTCCTGTGATAACGCCTTCGTGACCAACATCGGTGCTGTCGCTGCGCTTTCGCACAAACAAAACCCTCTGCTGCCGCTGCGCTTTCGCGCAAAAAACATCTGTTGGCCCGAGACCCTGGAGCGCAAGTGAAGCGGCTCATCGGACGCCCCAGGAAAGCGCCAGTCGGAACGAAAATCAACCCCACGTTATGGTGAAAAGTCTAAAATGTGTGTAGTTCTAAAATGAGCTAGTCCATACATAGTCAATTTAGAGGGAAAAAAAAGACAAAAAGCGCTTTTTTTTGTTATGATAGGTTAGTATACGTCCGATTAGTTGTAGTGGGGGAGTTAGCATGTTTAAAAAGCTATTAGGTAAACAAATAAAAATGGATACACTATCATTGGAGGAACGTGTTGCCCTTGCTAAAAACGAGCCGATTCCTGCCCATGTAGCGATTATTATGGACGGAAATGGACGTTGGGCGAAGAAACGTGCCATGCCACGTGTTGCTGGTCACCATGAAGGTATGAAGACGGTACGAAAGGTAACTAGATTTGCATCAGATCTAGGTATTAAAGTTTTAACGGTGTATGCGTTCTCTACAGAAAATTGGAAGCGACCAAAACCAGAGGTCGATTTTCTAATGCGTCTACCTGTTGAATTTTTAGGTTCCTTTTTACCTGAAATGATGGAACGTAATGTACGTGTTGAAATGATTGGAGATCCATCTTTATTGCCTGCACATACACAAAAAGCATTGTATGAGGCGATGGAAGAGACGAAGCATAATACAGGGTTAATTTTGAACTTTGCCCTGAATTATGGAAGTCGTTCAGAAATGGTTGGTGCCATGAAAGCAATGCTTCAAAAGGTGCAGGACGGTCAATTAACGATGCAAGATTTAACAGAAGAATGCTTGACATCTCATTTAATGACGGCCCATCTGCCAGAGCCAGATCTATTAATTCGTACAAGTGGTGAAGTACGATTAAGTAACTTTATGTTATGGCAGCTCGCCTATACAGAATTTTGGTTTACAGATACATTGTGGCCAGATTTTAGTGAGGAAAACTTACTGGAAGCGGTGGAAAACTACCAGAAACGTAATCGCCGCTACGGTGGGTTGAAGGGAGAAGAAACAACTTGAAACAACGAATTATCACAGCAATAGTTGCAGCAGCGCTATTTATTCCATTCGTTATTTATGGAAAAGTGCCATTTACACTACTTGTGCTTGCAATGGCTGTTGTCGGCTTTTATGAAATACTAAAAATGAAAGGTATTTCACTTTTTTCAGTGCCTGGTTTTTTAGGGCTACTAACATTAATACTGCTTGTTATACCAAAGGACTGGTCAAGTAAGGTAGTAGATGCAATTGGCTATTCCTCCGATTTAATGGTTGTGTATGGTCTAATGATGCTATTGCTCATATACGTAGTCCTTGTAAAAAATAAAATTACATTTGATGAAGTTGCTTTTATTTTATTAGGAGCGTTTTATGTCGGGTTAGGCTTCCATTATTTAATCGAAACACGATATTACGGTCTAGAGTTTGTCGTATATTGTTTGCTTGTAGTTTGGACAACTGACTCAGGTGCATATTTTGTCGGAAGAAAACTTGGCAAAAATAAGCTATGGCCTGAAATCTCACCGAAGAAAACCGTGGAAGGTTTTGTGGGGGGAATTGTCATTGCAGTAATTTTTGCTGTCGCGATGCAAGCAATTTATCCATTTGCAAAGGGTTATGTCTCACTTATTTTCATCACAATCTTTGCGTCAATTATTGGCCAAATGGGTGATCTAGTGGAATCTGCTATAAAGCGTCATTTTGACGTAAAGGATTCAGGAAATATTTTACCTGGGCATGGCGGTATATTAGACCGCTTTGATAGTCTTTTATTCGTCGTGCCTTTACTACATTTTTTTCATACTTTTTGGTAGCTAGGAACTGTAGTAGTATTTCCTCTAATTAGAGTGGTTGAATAATCGTGCTATATCATTTGCTTAGATAGAAAAAGGGGACAATTTGTCGTGAAAAAAATAAGTTTACTTGGTGCAACTGGTTCAATCGGTTGGCAAACCTATGATATTTTAAAAGAACAACGCGATGCCTTTCATTTAGTGGCGTTTTCTTCAGGGAAAAACATCGAAAAAACTCGTGAAATGATCGAAACTTTGACGCCTGAGCTTGTATCTGTTCAATTAGAAGAAGATGCACTTACGCTCGCTAAAGAGTATCCGCAAGTTCATTTTACGTTTGGTGCGAAAGGGCTTGTAGAGGTTGCTACACATCCTGATTCTACGGTGCTTGTCAACGCTGTTCTTGGAAGTGTCGGACTAGAATCGACATTAGCCGCAATTCGCATGGGTAAAACAATTGCTATTGCCAATAAGGAAACACTCGTAACCGCTGGGCATTTAGTGATGGCAGAGGCAAAGAAATACAATGCAACAATTTTACCGGTTGATAGTGAGCATTCTGCAATCTTCCAATCGATGAATGGTGAAAATCCAAAAAATATTGAACGTTTAATCATTACAGCTTCTGGTGGTAGCTTCCGTGACAAAACACGTGAGGAATTGAAGCATGTAACGGTTGCAGATGCACTAAATCATCCGAACTGGTCAATGGGTGCGAAAATTACGATAGATTCAGCTACAATGATGAATAAAGGACTAGAAGTCATTGAAGCACATGTCTTATTTGATATGCCTTATGATAAAATTGATGTACTTTTGCATAGAGAAAGTATTATTCACTCCCTAGTTGAGTATCATGATACTAGTGTCATTGCACAGCTCGGTACACCGGACATGCGTGTACCTATCCAATATGCATTAAGCTATCCAGATCGTATGCCGCTGCATAACGGACAACGACTTAATTTAGCACAAATTGGTCAGTTACATTTTAAAGAAATGGATTTTGAACGTTATCCAGCATTGCGTCTAGCATACGAGGCTGGACGTACAGGTGGTACAATCTTAACAGCAATGAATGCAGCGAATGAAGCGGCAGTTGCGGCATTTTTACAGGGCAACATAACATTCCTTGAAATTGACGAAACGATTGAGCGTGTAATGCAGGCGCATAACAATATATTAGTGCCGGATTTACAAACAATTTTACAGGTAGACAGTGAAACAAGAAAAACAGTGTTAGACATGGTAAAATAACGAGAGAGATATCATTAACTATTCACTTTAAAGGTGGGGTATTATGCAAACAGCCATTGCATTTATTTTAATATTTGGCATGCTCGTATTCTTCCATGAACTTGGTCACTTCCTGTTTGCGAAACGCGCAGGAATTATGGTTCGTGAATTCGCCATTGGTATGGGACCGAAAATTTATGGGAAAACACATGGTGAAACAATCTATACGATACGTTTATTACCAATAGGTGGTTACGTTCGTATGGCTGGTGAGGACATGGATGGCACCGAATTACAGCCGGGCTACCGAGTAGGGCTTATTGTAGATGAAGATAATGTTGTCAAGAAAATTATCTTTAATCAAAATAATAAGCAATTACCAGATTTATTATTTTTAGAAATTGAACATGCTGATTTAGAAAAAGAATTGTTTGTGGAAGGTTATGATGAAGAAGAAAAATTAATTCGTTATAATGTTGCAAGAGATTGTATTCTCGTGGAAAACGGTAGAGAAACGTTAATTGCACCGTATGATCGTCAATTTAACGCTAAAACAGTCGGTCAACGCGCCATGACAATCTTTGCAGGCCCATTGTTTAATTTTATTTTAGCATTTGTTATTTATTTGCTGATTGGGTTATTCCATGGTGTACCTACCTATGAGCCAATCATAACAGAGGTAGTAGAAAATGATCCAGCTGCACAGGCAGGAATGCTTGCAGGTGATAGAGTAGTTGGCATTGATGGACAAGTAGTTGAAAAATGGCAAGATTTAGCTGCTATTGTACAAGATCACCCAGGTGAAGATATAACTGTTACAGTTGAACGAAATGGTCAGCAAGTTAACTTAAATATGACGGTAAAAGAAATAAAACAAGATGGCGAAAAATATGGTCAAATAGGGGTTAAGTATGAGAGCCCACGTGAATTTAATCCATTAAAGGCTGTTGTTTATGGCGCTCAAGAAACCTATAGTATGACTGTTCGAATCTTTGAATTACTTGGTATGTTAATTACCGGTAAATTCACTATAGATGCTCTTTCAGGTCCAGTAGGTATTTATAAAGCGACAGAGCAGGTAGCTCAATATGGATTCATAAATCTCATGAATTGGGCTGCGATGTTAAGTATTAACCTTGGAATTATGAACTTACTACCGCTTCCAGCACTTGACGGTGGTCGCCTATTATTCTTCGGCTTCGAAGCAGTAAGAGGCAAACCAATTGATCGTCAAAAAGAGGGGCTTGTGCATTTTGTAGGTATCGTACTATTGATGATACTAATGGTCGTAGTTACATGGAACGATATACAAAGATTTTTCTTTTAACTAAATTTAGTTAAATTTTCCAAGTGAAACTGATTGAAAACATAGCTTTGAGCGCAATTTTTTTGAAACATTGCGTTCAAAGCTAAATTTGTTTATGCTAATTAGAGTATAAAAACTTATCTATTAAAAAAGGTGGAACACTGAATGAAGCAAAGTAAAACATTTATCCCAACGCTACGTGAAGTACCTGCTGATGCAGAAGTAAAATCACATAAGCAATTACTACGTGCAGGGTTTATTCGTCAAAATACAAGTGGGGTATACTCGTATTTACCGCTTGCGAAACGTGTGTTAACAAAAATAGAAAATATTATTCGTGAAGAAATGGAAGCAATCAATTCGGTTGAGCTTTTAATGCCTTCATTACAATCTGCGGAACTTTGGCAGGAATCCGGCCGTTGGGAAAAATACGGCCCAGAATTAATGCGTTTGAAGGACCGTCATGATCGTGATTTTGCATTAGGACCAACACATGAAGAAGTGATTACAACTTTAGTACGTGATGAAATTAAATCATATAAAAAATTACCGTTAACACTTTATCAAATTCAAACTAAATTCCGTGATGAAAAACGTCCTCGCTTTGGTTTACTACGAGGCAGAGAGTTTATTATGAAAGATGCATATTCTTTCCATGCATCGCGTGAAAGCTTAGATGAAACATATGATGATATGTATCGTGCCTATTCAAATATTTTCTCTCGTCTTGGTCTAAACTATCGTGCAGTTATTGCAGATGCAGGCTCAATTGGTGGGAAGGGTACTCATGAATTTATGGTGCTTTCTGAAATTGGGGAAGATACAATTGCATATTCTGACACGTCTGATTATGCTGCGAACACCGAAATGGCAGAAGTTCTTGTAGACTATCAACCATCAGATGCAGCATTAAAAGAGCTTGAAAAATTGGCAACACCAGACCAAAAAACAATCGAAGAAGTATCAGCTTTCTTAAATGTTGAGCCTTCAAATGTCATTAAATCATTAGTCTTTGATGTTGACGGTGAATTAGTCGTTGTACTTGCTCGTGGAGATCACGAAATTAATGATATTAAACTGAAAAATGCGCTTGATGCTGGTTCTGTTGAACTTGCTAGTGAAGCAGCGATCCGTGATTTATTAGGCTGTGGCATTGGCTCAATCGGTCCTGTTAAATTACCAGTAGACGTAAAAGTAGTAGCTGACAATGCGATTAAATCTATTCGCAATGGTGTCGCTGGTGCAAACGAGGATGGATTCCACTTAGTAAATGTAAATCCTGAGCGTGATTTTGCAGTAAATGAATATTTAGATATTCGTTTTATTCAAGAGGGTGATCCATCTCCAGACGGACAAGGTATTATCAAATTTGCTGAAGGTATCGAGGTTGGTCATATTTTCAAATTAGGAATAACTTACTCTGCAAAAATGAACGGTACATTCTTAGACGAGCAAGGTAAGGCACAGCCATTTATTATGGGCTGCTATGGTATTGGTGTATCACGTATTTTAGCTGCTGTTGCTGAGCATTTCCAAGATGACAATGGTTTCACTTGGCCAACGCAATTAGCTCCTTATGATATCCATGTTGTACCTGTTAATACAAAGGATGAAACACAAGTAGCCTTAGCTGATGAGCTGTATGGCTTATTGAAATCTTACCGTTACGACGTGCTATTAGATGATCGTGCTGAGCGCGCCGGTGTTAAATTTGCAGATGCTGATTTAATTGGATTACCTGTCCGTGTAACAGTAGGTAAAAAAGCAACTGAAGGTATTGTTGAAGTGAAATTCCGTCAAACAGGTGAAACGTTCGAATGGAAAAAAGAAGAGGTCATTGATCGCTTAAATGAATTTTTCCGCAAAAACTAATTTCCTTTAAAACGATTTGTCCCGAAAAGGATGTAAATAGCATCAAATAGACAAGAAAATTCGCACCACTCCTCGGGGACAGCGAGCCAAGTTATGAATTCATAGATGTTTAGAATCTGTGAAGCTTGTAGACCACCCGGGGAAAGGGAGCGGATTTTTTTCGAATTTTAATCGTAAACATTGATGAGGAAATAAAACAAGGGGCTTTTAACATTGCCTCTTTCTGAAAGTAGGTGTCAATAGATTGGAACAGCAACAAGAAGCAAGAACGAGGTTTCAAATGCTCTTGCAGCAACTAGAGTTAACAGATGACGTGTATATGTCCTTTTTTGAAGAAGGTGAATTATCACGGCTAACCGTACACAAAAAGAACAGGCTATGGCATTTTAACATTAAATTACGAGGTATACTTCCTTTTCAGCTATACCAACTTTTTCGTACTCGTTTGACCGAAAAATTTTCAGCTATCGCTCAAATCCATACAACTTTTGAGACGGTAGAAAAAGATGTGACAGAGGAACTTGTTCAAGGATATTGGTTAACTGTAGTAGAGCAAATAGATGAAATGGCGCCAACTTTAAAAAATTGCCTAGTATCACAAACGCCTATGTGGAATGGGCAAAAAATTACTTTATCTTGCATGCAAGAAATGGAATTTATGATGCTGAAAACAAAGTATGCAGAAAAGCTTTCCGAAAGTTATGGTCAATTCGGCTTTCCACACATTGTGATAGATTTCGTGCTTCAAGATAAAACGGAAGAAATGATTGCGGCACAGGAAGCTTTCATGGAACAGAGGCGCTTAGAGGAGGCAGTTTTAGCTCAGCAAGCGATACAAGATTTCCAAAAACGAGAGAAGGAGAAGAAGGAAAATCCAGCCCTTGCCAACCTGGGTGACCGTCCATTCCAGCTGGGTATGTTAATTAAAGACGATGAAACCATGGAAATTAAACGCATTGTTGAGGAAGAACGTCGTGTTATCGTTGAAGGCTTTGTATTTGATACAGAAATCAAAGTACTAAAAAGTGGCCGTTCTTTATTGCAAATTAAAATTACCGACTATACGGATTCCATCATTGTAAAGATGTTCTCACGCGATAATGATGATGCAGAGCTAATGCAATATTTGAAAAAGGGAATGTGGGTAAAAGTCCGCGGTTCCGTACAAACTGACACATTCATTCGAGATCTAATCATCATGGCCAACGATATTAATGAAATCAAAAAAGAAACACGACAGGACAAGGCTCCAGAGGGAGAAAAGCGGGTAGAATTGCATTTGCATACACCAATGAGTCAAATGGACGCTGTAACACCAGTTGATAGACTTGTTGCGCAGGCTGCAAAGTGGGGTCATCCAGCCGTGGCTATTACTGACCATGCTGTTGTGCAATCCTTCCCAGATGCTTATGCAGCAGGGAAAAAGTATGGTATCAAAGTTATTTATGGCTTGGAAGCTAATTTAGTAGATGATGGTGTACCGATTGCTTATGCACCTGAGAACCGTTTATTAGCTGATACTACCTATGTCGTGTTTGACGTAGAGACGACAGGTCTATCTACTGCTTACGATACTATTATTGAGCTTGCCGCGGTGAAAATTAAAGATGGAAATGTTATCGACAAATACGAAAGCTTTGCCAATCCACATCACCCACTCTCTGCGACGACCATTGAACTGACAGGCATTACAGATGATATGGTACGTAACGCGCCAGAAGTGGAGCAAGTCATTAAAGAGTTCCATGCATTTATCGGAGATTGCATAGTAGTAGCCCATAATGCATCGTTTGATATGGGCTTTTTATACACAGGCTATAAAAAATTTGGGCTAGAGGAAACAGTTCATCCAGTCATTGATACGTTGGAGCTTGCGAGAATGCTTTATCCAACGATGAAAAACCATCGTTTAAATACACTTTGTAAAAAATTCAATATTGAATTAACCCAGCATCACCGGGCTATTTATGATACAGAGGCAACGGGTTATTTACTTTTACAGCTGTTAAAAGATGCAGATGAATTAGATATTAAATACCACGACGACTTTAATAAGCATGTTGGTGGTGGGGATGCTTATAAAAAGGGACGACCAATGCACTGCACAATATTAGCGGTAGATAATGTTGGACTAAAAAATTTATTTAAAATAGTCTCCCATTCCCATACAAAAACTTTCTATCGTGTACCTCGTGTAACACGGGCGGTCCTAGAGCAATATAGAGAAGGATTATTAGTCGGCTCAGGCTGTAGTAATGGTGAATTATTTGAGACCATGATGAATAAATCCCCAGAGGAAGCAGAGAAAATTGCGAGATTTTATGATTATATTGAAGTTCAACCTAAGGCAGTGTATGCACCATTAATTGAGCGCAATGTCGTACGTGATGAATGGACACTTGAAGATATTATTCGCAAGTTAGTAAAGCTAGGGAAGAAGATCGATAAACCAGTTGTAGCAACCGGTAATGTGCATTATTTAGATCCAACAGACGGGATGTTCAGACAAATACTAGTTGGTTCACAAGGTGGTGCCAATATATTAAATAGATCAAAGCTACCTGAGGTTCATTTTAGAACGACTGATGAAATGCTTAAGGAATTTGATTTTTTAGGACCGGATCTTGCAAAAGAGGTAGTTGTCACCAACTCTCAAAAAGTCGCAGATATGATTGGTGATGTTAAACCAATTAAAGATGATTTATACACACCGAAAATTGAAGGCTCAGATGATGAGGTCACAAATTTAACCTATGAAATGGCTCATCATATATACGGAGAAGAGCTACCAGAAATCGTCAAGGCTCGAATTGAAAAAGAATTAAAGTCAATTTTAGGCCATGGTTTTGGAGTAATTTATTTAATTTCTGCGAAGCTTGTTAAAAAATCATTAGCGGACGGTTATTTAGTAGGTTCTCGTGGTTCTGTTGGATCTTCATTAGTGGCAACTTTTATGGAGATTACTGAGGTAAATCCACTTCCACCTCATTATATTTGTCCAAATTGTAAGCATTCCGAGTTTTTTAATGATGGTTCAGTAAGCTCAGGTTTTGACTTACCAAATAAAGATTGTACGGAATGTGGAACACCGTATAAAAAGGATGGACAAGATATTCCATTCGAAACGTTCCTTGGATTTAAAGGAGATAAGGTACCTGATATCGATTTGAGTGCGACACGTTGTTAACTGAAAAGGTTAACCACCTTCATTGGTAGAACTGCTATTTCGAAGTGTGGAATGAGAGAGTAACGCCTTGAAACACACTCGCTGAAGCTACGACAAGCGTGGACGGTATTGCAAACACCAAAAACGTTTGAAGCTCGTTAAAGTAGGCTGAAGTTCACCCAAACAGTCAGCTGTGGAAAGAGGGATAGAAATCTCTTGTGAATGATAGGTCTGGCGTCTATAAAATTCCTATGGTTAGAAGCGGTAGAATAATCGAGACGAACCCTCGACTGACTTTTCGTGAATGTCACGTAGTAGAAATGCTGCAGGGTCCAGTTAGGACTTCTAGGTGTGGATGAGTAAGTGTTAGGTTATGAAAATCCATATTGTGTTACAGGCACAATCCAGCCTAGCGGAATTTAGAGGGAACCTAAGGGAATTATGTACAGATAGAAATAGTGGAACGTGTGAAACTCCTAACGTAAGAGAAGATTGCACTTCAATGACGACGGTGTATGGAAAGGCAAAATGGCTATAACATACTTTAAAGGAGTGGCAGTAGTGCCGTAGTACTGACGAAGAAATGCTGTTGATGACTGAATAACCAATAAGTCGGAGGGAAAAACATTTCAGAGGGAAGGGCACAAGTCGTTAACGTTGAAACAAAACCTACAATAAGTCAGATTCGTGTATGACTAAAGAGAACGAAAACTTCGTAAAGGAAGTGATTAGTTGGCTGACTTAATGATTCAAAAGTTAAGAAATAACGAATATTTTGGTTTACAAGAGTCATTTGATAACCTTTTTAAAGAAAGCGAAAAGGGTTGGTACTTTACAGATATCACAAGTGAAGATTTAAAAGGCACATCACCAAAATTTGTGAATGACATTTGTTAAAACATATGCCTTGTAATATAAGTTGATCTTCGTTACGACTGGGCGACTCCTTGGGGATCAGCGATAGAGGAACGAAGGCTAAAAACATCACGTCCTGTGATAACGCCTTCGTGACCAACATCGGTGCTGTTGCTGTCGCTGCGCTTTCGCACAAACAAAACCCTCTGCTGCCGCTACGTTAGCACTATGCTTTCGCGCAAAAAACATCTGTTGGCCCAAGCGGCTCATCGGACGCCCCCAGGAAGCTTTGCTCTGTGCGAAAGCAAAGCGGCAGCTACAAATGTTTTCTATAGCGAAAGCAAAGCGGCAGCTACAAATGTTTTATCTGCGCGAAAGCGAAGCGTCAGCGGCAAATGTTTTATCTGCGCGAAAGCGAAGCGTCAGCGGCAAATGTTTTATCTGTGCGAAAGCGTAGCGGCAGCAACAAAGCGCCCAGCTGGAACGGAAATCAACCACACGTTATGGTGATGAGTCATTTAAAAGTAATGAATTGCTGGTATATCCTATTGAAGCAATTCGACATGATATACGAGGACAGAGAAAGCCTGAATTTACAGGTCCTTAATTCAAAGATTTAAAACATGTGTCTGTTCAAAGCTCGATTCGAAAAGAAAGCAATAAATAAAATAAACGAACTAAGAACGGAAGTAGGAAATCCAAAGCTTAGTTTATAAATTTCAACAAAGTTAACGATGGAACGCCGTATGACGCCGAAAGGGTCACGTACGGTGTGGGACGGGGGAAGAGCTGGAGATAATATCAAATGTTTACCTATCGTCATACTTTTCTGGTGAATATCAACCACAAGCTCATAACTATACGAAGGTACTATTCGGTGAAGATTATGTATATCGTGCCGGGACAATCGGTACAGTTGCAGAGAAAACAGCGTATGGCTACGTAAAGGGCTATGCTAATGATAACAACCTACACTTCCGCGGTGCTGAGGTAGATCGGTTAGTGCAAGGTTGTACAGGCGTAAAACGTACATCAGGACAGCATCCAGGAGGAATTATCGTAGTACCGGACTATATGGATATTTACGACTTCTCACCAGTGCAATTTCCTGCGGATGCACAAGATGCAGAATGGCGTACAACGCACTTTGATTTCCATTCCATTCACGATAATATTTTAAAGCTCGATATTCTCGGGCACGATGATCCGACTGTGATTCGGATGTTGCAGGATTTATCAGGAATAGATCCAAAAACCATTCCAACAGATGATCCAGTCGTTATGAAAATCTTTAGTTCTCCAGAATCTTTAGGCGTAACAGAAAAACAAATTGGCTGTAAGACGGGAACACTTGGGATTCCTGAATTTGGTACTCGCTTTGTGCGCCAAATGCTTGAAGATACAAAGCCATCAACATTCTCGGAGCTTGTGCAAATTTCAGGACTTTCACATGGAACGGACGTGTGGCTTGGTAATGCACAAGAATTAATTCAAAATGGTACATGTGTACTGAAAGAAGTAATTGGCTGTCGTGACGATATCATGGTGTATTTAATTTACCAAGGGTTAGAACCGTCACTGGCGTTTAAAATTATGGAGTCCGTGCGTAAGGGGAAAGGATTATCTGAAGAGTTTGAAGCAGAGATGCTAGCGAATAAGGTGCCAGGCTGGTATATTGAATCATGTAAAAAGATAAAATATATGTTCCCGAAAGCCCACGCTGCTGCTTACGTTTTAATGGCAGTTCGTATCGCTTGGTTTAAGGTACACTTCCCGATACTTTACTATGCAGCGTATTTCACAGTGCGCGCAGATGATTTTGATTTAATTGCGATGGTACAAGGCTCGCAAATGATTCGTGCAAAAATTGATGAGATCAATATAAAAGGCTTAGATGCTTCAACAAAAGAAAAAAACCTATTAACTGTGATGGAACTAGCACTTGAAATGTGTGAGCGCGGTATGAGCTTCCAAAAGGTGGACTTATATCGTTCGCAGGCTAGTGAATTTGTAATTGATGGGAACTCTTTAATTCCACCATTCGATGCGATTCCTGGACTTGGTACGAACGTTGCGAAAACAATTGTGGCAGCACGTGAGAACGGGGAATTTTTATCGAAGGAAGATTTACAGCAACGCGGTCGTGTCTCCAAGACATTAATAGAATACATGGATCAATTGGGCTGTTTAGAGGGAATGCCTGATGCTAATCAGTTATCACTTTTCTAAAATAAGAAGGTTAGTCTGAAGGCATCATCATCAATAACGAATAACTTATAAGCATTATGCTCAAATTAAGGCTTATAAAGTTGAGGGTGACATTTGTTAAAATGTATACCATGTATATAAGTTAGCCGGAACGGAAATCCCCCCACGTTATGGTGATGGACCTAAATTAAGCACAAATTTCAAATTCCAGACACAATTATGGCTATTCCTAATAGATATCTAGAATAAGGAAATTTGCATTGTGCTGTAAACTATGCTATCCTTACTGTAATAATTTGTTGATATTTTTCCAGCAAAAGAGTGGGTCCTTCCCGCTCTTTTCTGTTGTTATACCGTAGCAAAACAAATTTTTGACTAACAGCAGGTAAGACCGTTAAATTTCACCAAAGCTACTGGTGGAATTTCTGTTTTATTACGCCAGAATTTGATAGATACAGGAGGAAACAATGAGCAAAGTACCATCTTTAATTGAAGAGCTCGCCAAACCGATTGTTGAAGAATTAAATCTTGAGTTAGTGGATGTCGAGTTCGTAAAAGAAGGACGTAACTGGTTTTTACGTGTTTATGTGGATACACCTGAGGGGAGTATTGACATTGACCAATGTGCTCAAGTTAGTGAACGACTGAGTTTGCTGTTGGATGAAAAAGATCCAATTACACAAAACTATTATTTAGAAGTTTCTTCACCTGGAGCAGAACGTCCATTAAAAAAGGATGCTGATTTTGAAAAAGCGATTGGCAAATTTATTTATATTAAAACCTATGAGCCCATCAAGGACATGAAGGAATTCCAAGGCTACTTAACGTCGTACGATGAACATATATTAGTGGTGGAAGTACTCATCAAAACCCGCAAAATTACAGTAACAATTGAACAAGAAAAAATCGCATTGGCACGATTAGCCATCGATTTTTCAGCATAATGCATATTTAGGAGTGAAAACAGAATGAGTAGTGATTTGTTAGATGCGCTAAATGCGCTAGAAGAACAAAAAGGAATTTCAAGAGATGTGTTAATTGAAGCAATTGAAGCGGCATTAGTTACAGCTTACAAACGCAACTTCAATCAAGCACAAAATGTTCGTGTGGACTTAAATTTAGATAAGGGCTCAATTCGTGTCTTTTCACGTAAAGATGTTGTAGAAGAAGTAGAGGATGATCGTTTACAAATTTCTATAGAAGATGCAAAGGCTATTAACCCTGCATACCAGATGGAGGATGTGGTTGAGCAAGAGGTGACACCTCGAAACTTTGGTCGTATTGCCGCACAGACAGCGAAACAAGTAGTTACACAACGTGTACGCGAGGCAGAACGCGGTCTAATTTACGAGCAATATGTGGACCGTGAAGATGATATCGTGACTGGTGTAGTTGAGCGTCTAGATGCTCGTAATATATATGTAGGTCTAGGAAAAGTAGAGGCTGCATTACCACAAAACGAACAAATTCAAGGTGAAACATATCATCCACATGATCGTATCAAGGTCTATATTACAAAGGTTGAACGTACTACACGTGGGCCTCAAGTCATTGTTTCACGTACACATCCTGGTTTATTACGCCGCTTATTTGAAATGGAAGTACCTGAAATCTATGAAGGTATTGTAGAAATTAAATCGATTGCTCGTGAAGCAGGAGATCGTTCTAAAATCTCTGTTTATGCACATAACGAAGAGGTAGATCCAGTAGGTTCATGTGTAGGTGCAAAAGGCGCGCGTGTTCAAACAATTGTTAACGAATTAAACGGTGAAAAAATCGATATCGTTGAATGGTCAGAAGATCCAGTTGTATTTGTAGCAAATGCTCTTAGCCCATCAAAGGTTTTAGATGTTCAAGTAAATGAAGAAGAAAAATCTACAACGGTTGTCGTACCTGACTATCAATTATCATTAGCAATTGGTAAACGTGGTCAAAATGCACGTTTAGCTGCAAAGCTAACAGGCTGGAAAATTGATATTAAGAGTGAAACAGATGCTCGTGAGTTAGGTATTTATCCATCTGCTACAAGCACTTTCATTCCTGCTGAGGATGAAGAAAGTGATTTTGATGATGTAGCAGTTGACTTATATCAAGACGACGAAGAATAAGTAAGAAAGCCGTGTGACTAGTTAGCTGCCATTATTCAGTGGGCGTTGGGCTGCGTCGACTGAATAGTGGCAGAGTCCTACAATGGAAAATGGAATTTAATTTAAATCCAAGTTAATGGCCAATGTAGTGCATGGCTAGTCCACCTCTTACGACATGCTTCAGAGAGGAAAGGTGATTCTTATGGCTATTAATAAAAAAGTACCTCTTCGAAAATGTGTAGCTACAGGAGAAATGCTACCAAAGAAAGAAATGATTCGTGTTGTTCGTTCAAAAGAGGGCGAGGTAAGTGTTGATATTTCCGGAAAAAAACCCGGACGTGGTGCTTATGTCTCTAAATCGGAGAAGGCGATTGAAATCGCCCGAAAGAAAAATGTTTTAGGGCACCAACTTGATGTAAAAATCCCTGAAGAAATCTACGATGAACTTATTTTGCTGATTCGTAGGGAGTCTATTATATGATCAATCAAGCAGTGTTTAACTTGCTTGGAATAGCGGCGAGAGCCCGTAAAATTATTTCAGGAGAAGAGTTAGTAGTAAAGGAAGTCCGCAATGGTAATGCAAAGCTAGTACTGCTTGCAAACGATGCTTCTAAAAACTCTAGCAAAAAAATTCAAGATAAATGCACGTACTACAACGTTGAGTATCATGTAATTGGTGATCGTTATGATCTAGGACATGCTACAGGTAAGGAGGCCCGAGTGGCTTTAGCTATTACCGATAAAGGTTTTGCAAGCAAATTGTCTAGTCTACTCAACGAAAAATAATCGGGGGTGAGCAGATGACCAAAATCAGAGTTCATGAATATGCGAAACAAGTGAATAAAACGAGTAAAGAGGTTATTGAAGCACTAAGTAAATTAAATGTGAGTGTAACAAACCATATGTCAATGTTAGAAAAAGATATAGTGGCAAAGTTAAATCAATCATTTAAAGCTACAAAAGAAGTGAAGAAACCTACTCAAAACGTATCGCAAAAACCACAAGCTAATGGTCAACAAAAACCACAGCAATCGGTGAAAAAGCAAGAAGGGCAAAAGCAGCAATCTACTACTTCTAAACCAAAAGTCAATAATCAGCAACAAACGCATCAAAACTCAAATTCGTCTAACGAAAAATCTAAGAATATAAAAGGTAATCAAAATCGAAATATGACACAAAATAATAATAATAATAATAATAATAATAATCGCAGAGGTTACAACCAACGTCCAAAACCAGGAATTCATGGCGGAAAACGTCGCCATCCAAAAACACATCAACCAAGTCTACCAGTGAAACAAAAGGAATTACCAGAAAAAATTACTTTTGTTGAATCACTTTCTGTAGCAGAATTAGCTAAAAAATTACACCGTGAACCATCAGAAATTATTAAAAAATTATTTATGCTTGGTGTAATGGCAACAATTAACCAAGAATTAGATAAGGATGCAATTGAATTAATTTGCACAGACTATGGTGTAGAAGTTGAAGAGGAAATTCGTGTAGATATTACGGATTTAGAAACACACTTCGAACAAACAGAAGAAATTAACGAAGAGGACTTATCAGAACGTCCTCCTGTAGTGACAATTATGGGGCACGTTGACCATGGTAAAACTACATTATTAGACTCTATTCGCAATACAAAAGTTACAGCTGTTGAAGCTGGAGGTATTACTCAGCATATCGGTGCTTATCAAGTAACTGAAGGCGACAAAAAAATTACGTTCCTTGATACACCAGGACACGCTGCTTTTACAACGATGCGTGCGCGCGGTGCGAAAATAACAGACTTAACGATTTTAGTGGTTGCTGCGGATGATGGTGTTATGCCACAAACAGTTGAAGCGATTAACCACGCAAAAGCAGCAGAAGTACCAATTATCGTTGCAGTCAATAAAATGGATAAACCTTCAGCTAATCCAGACCGTGTGATGCAAGAGTTAACGGAGCATGGCCTAGTTCCAGAAGCTTGGGGCGGCGAAACTATTTTCGTACCAATTTCTGCATTAAAAGGTGAAGGCATTGACACATTATTAGAAATGATTTTACTTATCGCTGAAGTTGGAGAATTAAAAGCGAACCCTAATCGCTTAGCACTTGGTTCAGTAATTGAAGCACAGCTAGATAAAGGTCGAGGCTCTGTTGCAACGCTTTTAGTACAAGATGGAACATTAAAAGTTGGGGACCCAATTGTTGTCGGCCATGCTTATGGGCGAGTACGTGCTATGGTGAATGACAAAGGCCGTCGTGTGAAGGAAGCTGGACCATCAACGCCAGTAGAAATCACAGGCTTAAATGATGTACCACAAGCTGGTGACCGTTTCGTTGTCTTTGAAGACGAAAAAACAGCACGCCAAGTTGGAGAAACTCGTGCAATGACAGCGATTCAAGCACAACGTTCAGAAAAACAACGCGTAACGCTTGATAACTTATTCGAACAAATGAGTCAAGGCGAAATGAAGGAGCTTAACTTAATTGTTAAGGCTGACGTTCAAGGTACTGTAGAAGCTATGGCTGCATCATTAATGAAAATTGATGTTGAAGGCGTAAACGTGAAAATTATTCACACTGGCGCTGGAGCGATTACAGAATCAGATATTTCTCTTGCTGCGGCTTCAAATGCAATTGTTATCGGCTTCAACGTTCGTCCAGATGTCAATGCAAAACGTGCAGCAGAAGAAGAGGGCGTAGATATTCGTCTACACCGCATTATCTATAAAGTAATTGAGGAAATTGAACAAGCAATGAAAGGTATGCTTGATCCAGAATTCGAAGAAAAAATTATTGGTCAAGCAGAAGTTCGACAAACAATTAAAGTATCAAAAGTTGGTACAATTGCTGGTTCGTACGTAACAGAAGGTAAAGTAACTCGTGATTCTGGCGTACGTGTAATCCGCGATAATGTAGTAATTTTTGAAGGTGAATTAGATACACTTAAACGTTTTAAAGATGAAGTAAAAGAAGTTGCTAGAGGTTACGAATGTGGTATTACAATTACAAACTTCAACGATATTAAAGAAGGCGACATTATCGAAGCCTATATTATGGAAGAAGTTAAACGTGCTTAATGATTGTTTACGCAGAGGTTGAATTCATTATTCAAACTGCCCATTCGTTGAAGGAAAAACGTGCTGTTCTACAGCGTATGATTACTCGCACTAAACAAAAATTTAATGTATCCATTGCGGAAATTGACCATCAAAATGTATGGCAGCGCACGAAGTTAGCGCTTGTTGCTGTTTCTTCTTCAAAAGAAGCAGCCGAGCGTGAAATTAATCATGCGCTCCATTACTTACAGTCAAATCCGGCTTGGGAACAGTTAAATGTTTGGCGAGACTATCTATAAGTAACATTAGATTGTTGTGTTGTATGATTTGTCATACCTTGCTTGTAGATATGTGCAAGTGAGGACACAACTATCTGTACATCGAAATTGAGGTGACAAACTATGTCTCTACGCTCAAACCGTGTCGCTGAGCAAATGAAAAAAGAGCTCGGTGATATTCTTAGCCGTAAAATAAAAGACCCGCGTGTTGGTTTCGTTACTGTTACTGGTGTTGAGGTAACAGGTGATTTACAGCAAGCGACAATTTATATTACAACTCTAGGCAATGAACGTGAACGAGAGGAAACACTAAAAGCTTTATTAAAAGCTTCTGGTTTCATTCGCTCAGAAATCGGTTCACGAATCCGTTTACGTCGTACACCAGAATTAATTTTTGAATTTGATTCATCGATTGAATATGGGAACCGTATTGATTCATTGCTACGTGGTTTACACGAAGAATAAAGCTAACATAAAAAGTCTGCCAAATGCATGTTCATGCAGGCAGACTTTTTACATTCATAGAATACACCACAAAAGATTTTGTCTGAGCAAAACGGCGACGAAAAATATACGAATTTGGATAATGTCAAATATGTGAAAAACGAATTAATTTTGGTTCATCACCAATTGGAATGATAATTGCTAAAATGCATGCTATGTGGGCTCGAACGACCCCAGAAAAGCACCTAGTCATAACGGAAATCAACCCCGAATTATGGTGATGAACCTTGATTTTAGGAGGATATTTATGAACGGTATTTTACCGCTTTGGAAGGAACGTGGCATGACGAGTCATGATTGCGTCTTTAAATTGCGAAAAATTTTACGTACCAAAAAAGTTGGACATACAGGGACACTTGATCCAGGTGTCGAGGGAGTCCTTCCCATTTGTATTGGTCAAGCAACACGCATCGCAGAATATTTAACAGATGCAGGAAAGACGTATGAAGCCATGATATCAATTGGGCGTACAACGACAACTGAGGATGCAGAGGGAGAAACAGTTGAACAAGATAGTACGATTAAAAAATTTACACGTACTCAATTGCAAGAAGTTTTAGCCTCGCTAACAGGTGTTATTAATCAAACACCACCGATGTTTTCAGCTGTCAAAGTAAATGGTAAACGTCTCTATGAATATGCCCGAAAAGGCGAGATCATCGAAAGACCTACACGTCAAGTTACTATTTATGCACTAGAGCTATTAGATGATGTAGAAATATACGAAGGACAAGAAATTACATTTCCTGTACGTATAGCGTGTGGTAAAGGGACGTATATTCGAACACTAGCTGTGCAAATTGGACAGGCGCTTGGCTATCCTGCACATATGAAAGAGCTCGTACGCACAGCCTCAGGCACCTTTACGCAAGAAAATTGCTTTACATTGGCACAAGTTGCTGAGCTAATGGAAGCTGAACAAATCGATACATGTATTTTACCAGTTGAGTATGCATTAACAGATTATCCATATATTGAGATAACCACTGCTAATGAAAAAGAAATTTTCAATGGACAAGTGCTTCCCGCAGATGCATTATTAAAGATACATGATAAAATTGTTTTTGGAATCAGTGGGAAAGCATTTGCGGTCTATCATGCCCATCCTACAAAGGAAGGGTTTATGAAGCCACATAAGATGTTTCCGACGATAGAGTAGGAGGATTTTTTGTATGGAGGTCATTCATTTAAAATACCCACACCAACTACAGCAACGAGAAAGCATGCAGCCATATTCATTGGCACTTGGCTTTTTTGATGGTGTACATAGAGGGCATCAGGCAGTTATTAAGGCAGCGAAGGAAGAAGGAGACAAGCGTCAAATTCCAACGGCTGTTATGACATTCGATCCACATCCTTCTTTAGTGCTTGGCGGACGTAACGAAAAAGTATTTTATATAACGTTATTACAGCAAAAATTGCAGCTTTTTGAAGAACAGGGTGTTGATACAGCATTTGTTGTACACTTCACATCTGATTTTGCAAAGCTTTCACCTGATGCATTTATTGATACATTTATTCGTGGGTTGAACATTCAACATGTTACAGCTGGCTTTGATTATTCTTTTGGTGCATTCGGTAAAGGTAAAATGGAAGATATGCGTGCATTGAGTAATGGAGATTACGGCGTAACAGTTGTTGAAAAGAAAATCGACGATATCGAAAAAATTAGCTCTACACGTATCCGTAAGCTTTTGCAAGAGGGAGATATGGAAGCAGCAAGATTGCTCCTAGGACGACCATTTGAAATTACGGGTATCGTTGTACATGGTGATAAGCGAGGACGCACAATCGGTTTCCCAACTGCTAATGTCCAAGCGTTAGAGGGGACTTATATCCCAGCAAGCGGTGTGTATGCGGTACGATTACTTGTACAAAATAACTGGTATGATGGTGTATGTAATGTAGGCTATAAACCCACATTTAAAGATCCAAATGACAAGCAATTATCCATCGAAGTCCATATATTAAACTTCGAAAAAAATATTTACGGTGAAGAAGTACATGTCGCTTGGTATAAACGTATAAGAAGTGAACGAAAATTCGATGGTATTGAAGCATTGAAAGCACAAATCGAAAAAGATAAACAGGAAGCAATTGAGTATTTTACACTTATTACCGAAAGTTAAAACGTATACCATGAATATAAGTTGATCTTCGTTATGGCTGGGCGACTCCTTGGGGATCAGCGATAGAGGAACGAAGGCTAAAAGCATCACGTCCTGTGATAACGCCTTCGTGACCAACATCGTGTTGGCCCGAGACCCTGGAGCGAGCAACGCGAGTGAAGCGGCTCATCGGACGCCCCCAGGAAGCTCTGCGCGAAAGCGAAGCGTCAGCGGCAAATGTTTTATCTGTGCGAAAGCGTAGCGGCAGCAACAAAGCGCCCAGCTGGAACGGAAATCAACCCCACTTTATGGTGATGAACCATATTTTATCGGGTTAATGCAAATTAAATATGCGTTAGCATTTGAATAGGCTTACGTTAACGCTTGCTTGACCTTTTGATTTATGGTAACATTCATAAGTGCATAATATGCTAAACCTTAGCTCGGTATATCGATGACTCCAACGTTTACTGTGCTAGTGGGGATTAACAATTATTTAGGAGGTCCATACAAATGGCTATTTCAAAAGAACGTAAAAACGAAATTATTGCTGAGTACCGTACTCACGAAAGTGATACTGGTTCACCAGAAGTACAAGTTGCAGTATTAACAGAGGAAATTAACGCTCTAAACGCTCACTTACGTACACACAAAAAAGATTTCCACTCTGAGCGTGGTCTTCTTAAAATGGTAGGTCGTCGTCGTCACCTATTAAAATATCTTCGTGAAACTGACGTACAACGTTACCGTGAACTAATCACTCGTTTAGGCTTACGTCGCTAATTGTCGATCTAAAAGCGGGATTAATCCCGCTTTTTCTTTATGTTTATAAACATTAAGAAGACATTAACTTTACTATTGCGAAAAAAGCATATATGACACGAAATTCAAGCAAAAAAACTTTGTTTCAATCAAATACAGAAATAAATCCTAAATAAATTGGCAATAACTGAATTTAAATGTATGATTATTTAATGAAATATTTAGCATAGAACAAGCATTTTTGGTACACTTACTATTAGTACATACAGACGAAGTAAGTGTTTTTATAATAGAGAGGGGTTCATTGAATGAACGAAAAGAAAGTCTATTCCTATGAATGGGCTGGCCGTCCGCTTGTAATCGAAGTCGGACAGTTAGCAAAACAAGCAAATGGGGCCGTTTTAGTACGCTATGGTGATACATCTGTACTTTCAACAGCAACAATGTCAAAATCACCGAAACCACTTGATTTCTTCCCATTAACAGTAAACTACGAAGAACGTTTATACGCAGCAGGTAAAATTCCTGGTGGCTTTATTAAACGTGAAGGACGTCCATCTGAAAAAGCAATACTAGCAAGCCGTTTAATCGACCGTCCGATTCGTCCGATGTTCCCAGACGGTTTCCGTAATGAAGTACAAGTGATTTCGATGGTCATGTCTAACGATCCGGATTGCACGTCTGAAATGGCTGCAATGCTTGGTTCATCAATAGCGTTAGCTATTTCAGATATTCCATTCGACGGACCGATTGCAGGTGTACAAGTTGGCTATATCGACGGTAAATTTATCGTGAACCCAACAGTGGAACAATCTAATCAATCAACAGTCCATTTATCTGTAGCAGGTAACAAGGATGCTATCAACATGGTTGAAGCAGGTGCACTAGAAGTACCAGAGGAAATAATGCTAGAAGCCATTATGTTCGGTCATGAAGAAATCCAAAAAATTATTGCTTTCCAAGAGCAAATCGTTGCAGAAGTAGGAAAAGAAAAATTATCTATAACATTATTTGAAATTGATGAAGCGATTCAAGCAGATATAAAAGCAGCTTGTGAGACTGACATGCATGATGCTATTCAAACTGCTGAAAAACATGCACGTGATGAGGCTATTAAAGCGGTAAAAGACCGTGTTATTGCTTCTTATGAAGAGCAAGAAGCTGATGATGTAACAATGAAGCAAGTTTATACAATGCTAGATAAAATGGTTAAAGACGAAGTACGTCGTCAGATTACAGAAGATAAAGTACGTCCAGATGGTCGTAAGTTAGACGAAATCCGTCCACTTTCTTCTGAAACAGGCATATTGCAACGTACACACGGTTCAGCATTATTTACGCGTGGACAAACACAAGCCCTTTCTATTTGTACATTAGGTGCACTAGGGGATGTACAAATTATCGACGGTTTAGGCGTAGAAGAATCAAAACGCTTTATGCATCACTATAACTTCCCTCAATTCTCTGTAGGGGAAACTGGCCCAATTCGTGGACCAGGTCGTCGTGAAATCGGGCATGGTGCATTAGGAGAGCGTGCTCTTGATGCGGTTATTCCAGATGAATCTGTATTCCCATATACAATCCGTTGTGTATCGGAAGTACTTGAATCAAACGGTTCTACATCTCAAGCTTCTATCTGTGCTTCAACGTTAGCGATGATGGATGCTGGTGTTCCATTAAAGGCACCTGTAGCAGGTATTGCAATGGGTCTTATTAAAAAGGGAGAGCATTACTCTATTTTAACGGATATTCAAGGTATGGAAGACCACCTTGGAGATATGGACTTTAAAGTTGCTGGTACAGCTAAGGGTGTAACAGCACTTCAAATGGACATTAAAATTGATGGTTTATCACGTAATATTCTAGAGGAAGCATTAACGCAAGCTAAAATTGGGCGTA
The DNA here is from genome assembly GCF_016638705.1 of Lysinibacillus agricola. Taxonomy (GTDB): domain Bacteria; phylum Bacillota; class Bacilli; order Bacillales_A; family Planococcaceae; genus Lysinibacillus; species Lysinibacillus agricola. Next base: position 1,354,723 of record NZ_CP067341.1, read on the forward strand.
TGCACATTTTAGAATCAATGCTTGCTACTCTTGCAGACCCACGTGAAAAATTATCTCAATTTGCACCGAAAATTGTGATCGTGAAGATTAATCCTGATAAAATTCGCGATGTCATCGGACCTGGTGGTAAACAAATTAACAAAATTATTGAAGAAACTGGCGTAAAAATTGATACGGAGCAAGATGGTACAATTTACATCTCTTCTGCAGATGAAGAAATGAACGCTCGTGCAAAACAAATTATCGAAGACATCGTACGTGAAGCAAAAGTTGGCGAGTATTACTTATCAACAGTTAAACGTATTGAAAAATTTGGTGCGTTCTGTGAAATATTCCCTGGTAAAGATGGCTTACTTCACATCTCTGAAATTCAAGAGGAACGTACAAAACAAGTTGAAGATGTATTGAAACTTGGCGATCAATTACTTGTAAAAGTTATTGAAATTGACAAGCAAGGTCGTGTGAATTTATCTCGTAAAGTTGTTATCCAAGAGGAAAAAGAACGCGCTGAGCAAGATAAATAATAAATTGTAGAAAAGGCTGCGTATAATGCGCAGCCTTTTTTAAATCAACTATAAGGAAAATGGTTCTATAAGGGATATTTTGGGGGAAGCTTCTGAAGATCCCACATTATGCCTTTGATGTAGAACTAGAGATAAATTGGGGGAGATTTTTTGGTACAAGTACATACATGTCAGAATGGTGTGCGTATTGTGTCTGAGCAAATCGATCATGTAAGATCTGTTGCGCTAGGCATTTTTGTGAATGCAGGATCTCGTTATGAGCTACCTGAGGAAAATGGCATTACGCATTTTATAGAGCATATGCTTTTTAAAGGGACAAAAACTCGAACAGCTCGTCAAATTGCAGAAGAATTTGACCGAATTGGTGGAGAGTTAAATGCCTTTACATCCAAGGAAAATACTTGTTATTACGCAAAGGTTTTAGACCACCATGCTGAGCTTGCAGTCACAATATTAGCAGATATGTTCTTTAACTCTACGTTTGCAGAGGAAGAGTTAGAGAAAGAACGACAAGTTGTGCTAGAGGAAATATTGATGAGTGAAGATGCACCTGATGACGATGTTCATGAAAAGCTATGGGGAGTTATGTATCCGAATGATGCACTCGGTCGTCCAATACTGGGAACTCCTGCTACGTTGAAAACATTTACAGCAACTATGATACGTAACTATATGGCTAAACATTATGGTCCAGAATCAGTTGTTATTTCAATAGCGGGAAATATTACTGAAAAGCTCATGCAAACAATTGAGGACTTATTTGGCCAATATCAGCCATCTCGACTTGCGGTTGAACCTGTATTAACGAATCCTCATTTTTATCCAGGAGAGATTTCAAAAACTCGCGATACGGAGCAAGCGCATTTAGCCATTTCTTATCCAGCAATCGGTGTAAAGGATCCAGATATGTATAGCTTTATTGCACTTAATAATATTATTGGTGGTAATATGAGCTCTCGTTTGTTCCAAGAAGTACGCGAGGAACGTGGTTTAGCTTATACAATTTTTTCTTACCAATCCTGTTATGCTGATGTTGGAGCATTTACGATTTATGGTAGTACAAGTCGTCAGCAATTATCACAGCTACAGCATACAATTGATGCAACATTACTTGATATCGTGGCAGGTGGCGTAACAGAGGAAGAGCTTGATAATGCGAAAGAGCAGCTCAAGGGTAGTTTTGTTCTCGGTCTAGAGGGGACAGGTGCTCGTATGAATCGCAACGGCACAAGTGAGTTAGTGCATCGTAAACATCGTTCAGTAGACGAAGTATTAGCGTCCATCGATGCCGTATCCATGGAATCGGTAGATCGTTTAATAGCAAAAATCATGAAAGCTGAGCCAGCCATTTCAATTATTGGCCCAGAAGCTTAAAAAAGGTTGCCTTTTATAGGCAACCTTTTCAGCTTGTCTACAAATCTGTATCTATAAAGGTTGATTTTCACTCCGAGTAGGTGCACTCACGGGCTTGGCTTCAATCTCCTCGTCATTGCGTTCCTGGTGGCTTTCAGCGCAAGCTTATCTCACAGGAGTCACCACTCTCCGTAAAAAATCAACGTTTCCTCATCATTATTATGGTTAGACACGCTGCACCAAAAGAGTATTATAGCTATGATTAACATTTAAAATACTACCTTCCACATAAAATAGTATTATGTCTTCAAACGTAGGCTTTTTTAGTGAAAATACTTTGTTTACTTTATAACTAGTACCTCTATACAAAAGGCTCCATTCTGCCTTCTTATAAGACATGATTTGGTTTTCGTATATTTCCCCATTTCTTCCTTTAAAAATACGGTACTCATAGAACAGTATATCCTTACTTTGACTAAATAAAATTTCACCATTGTGAATCAATATAATATAGTCAGCGATCTTTTTTAATGTGTTTCATCCTGCATAAAATCTAAAAATAAAGCGAGAATTTCAATACGAATTATTGAGCCTAGTTCACTCGTTACTTCATCTAAAATTAACCGTTTCATCTTTCATCCTCATTCCTCGGGTTAATTCTTGTACTTTTCTTCCTCTTAGAAGGCTAATCGCTCAAAAAAACTGAATCCCACGTTTTAAACACTTTCTTCATAATTTGTCGAGTTGCGTCACATTGAGCCTTTCAGGTACATGAAAATCGTCAAAAACCACACCGATGTCGTTTTTTATCGATAATTCAAATTCGACAATATCTTTGCCAAATAACAAAATTTCGCCATGTTCTTTTTTAAGCTCATCATCATAACGTGTGGTTGATTTCCGTTCCGACTAACGTGATGGTTTTAGCCTTCGTTCCTCTATTGCTGATCCCCAAGGAGTCGCCCAGCCGGAACGAAGATCAACTCTTATCAATTTCGCCTTGGCATAATTGAAATCCTTTGCAAGTGCACGAATAGATGGTAGTGCGTCACCTGCCTGTAATTTATTGGCTAGTATCGCTTCCTTAAGCTGTACAGTTATTTGTTCATAAATGGGTTTATCACTGGCGTTGCTTAAATGGATATGTACAAATTTTTCACTTCACACATCTGTATACAGATGGCGCGGGTAAATGCAATATTTTCGTAATTTGGGTAAGGGTCACGAATTGCAAAAACTCGGCATATATTGGGGTAACGGTTCAAGGAGGGAGATGAGGAATGCTACTATCAGAGATGGTGGATAAAGAGTTAATTCAAGTTGAGGGTGGCGTACACTTTGGCATACTGGCACATACAGAATGTCTATTAGATGTGCAAACAGGAAAGATACATGGCTTTGAGATTGTTAAAGATAAATTGCCATTCCAAAAAAAGAAAGTGAAAGTTAGTGAAATGATACCTTGGCATGAAATTATACTAATTGGTGAAGACCGGATTTTATTTAACAAAACAACGACGGTACAGTCAGAATTTTTACAGTGAGGTGAGCTTTTGGAAAACGAAAAATGGCTTGTTATCGGTGAGGATCCAAGATTAAAGGAATTAGCTACAATGCTAAGAAGCCCATCGAGAACTGTATTTTATAAAAGAACATCAGTTTGGAATGAGGAGCTAAATAAGCTTGTATTAGAATTCCAACCAAATAGAATTATTCTTCCCATTCTTCCATTAAAAATTGAAGTGGAACAGCTTTATGGAATATCACAAGTTAAATTTTATACAGGGCGTTTGACTATGCATTGGAAGCATTTACTTGAGAGAAATGAAACAAATTGCTATTTACAACAAGAATCTTTTATTTGGCAAAACGCAAGATTAACAGCGGAGGGGTTTATCGCCACGTTTTACGGACTCGAGCAAAAATGTATTTACGGACAAAACTTTACTATCGCAGGGTTTGGGCGCACCGCCAAAATGCTCGCTTCATTACTCGTAAAGATGGGCGCTAATGTCCATATAGTAGCGCGTTCAGTTGTACAAGTGAGTGAAGCAAAGGCATATGGTTATAAAGCTACGAATTTAGATGATCGTAAATGGTCAATTAATGATGGGATATTTATCAATACGATTCCAGCTAAGTGGATTACTGAATCATTCCAAGAACATGTCCCAGTTGTACTATATGATTTGGCTTCGGAGCCGGGCTGTTTAGATATTGACGCCGATCAATTACAAACGTACGTGCTATTGCCGTCATTACCTGGGAAATACTTTGCACATGATGCAGCTACAATACTGTGCAAGGCAATAGAGGAGGAGGAAAATTGCTAACGGGGAAACGAATAGGTTTAGGTATTACAGCCTCACATTGCACGTATGAGGATGTAGTACCTAAAATTCAAAACTTTAAAGATGTAGGAGCAACTGTTATCCCAATAATTACGCATTCCGTTTTACATGCGGCTACTCGTTTTGGTACGGGGGAGGAATGGATTGCGAAGATAGAGGAATTGACTGGACAAAAGGTTATTTCCTCTATTAAAGAGGCAGAACCATTCGGACCATCCAATCCACTGGATGCGATGGTTATAGCACCGATGACAGGTAATAGTATTAGTAAATTTGCTAATGCAGCAACAGATAGTCCGGTGTTAATGGCTGCTAAGGCAACATTGCGCAACGGTTCGCCTGTTATCCTAGGCATTTCAACAAATGATGCTCTTGGCTTAAATGGTCTGAATATTATGAGGCTACTAAATGCCAAAAATATTTACTTTATTCCATTTGGGCAGGACTCACCACATTCGAAACCCAATTCCTTGATTGCCGATTTTGAGCAAATGGTCGCTACTGTTCATGAAGCGATTACGGAGAAAAAGCAATTACAACCGCTGTTAGTACAATATTTCAAATAATTCACGAATTACACACAATTTTCAGTATTTTTGTGATACAATAGCACACATTATGGAACTTGTATTCAAGGAGAGATGACAGATGACAAAGCAGTTAACAGTTGCGGTTGTTGGGGCAACAGGGGCAGTAGGCACAAAAATGATGGAGCAACTAATTAAACGTAATTTTCCAATCGGAGATATTAAGTTTTTAGCTTCTGCACGTTCAGCAGGAAAACCAATCGAATTTAATGATAAGACATATACAATAGAAGAAGCGACACCTGAAGCTTTTGAGGGCGTCAATGTCGCTTTATTCTCAGCTGGTGGTTCGGTATCAGCCGTGCTTGCACCAGAAGCGGCAAAACGTGGCGCAGTAGTTATCGATAACACGAGCCATTTTCGCATGGATCCAGAGGTACCACTAGTTGTACCTGAAGTAAATCGTGGCGATCTTGCTAAGCATAAAGGAATTATTGCGAATCCAAACTGCTCTACAATTCAAATGATGGCTGCGCTTGAGCCCATTCGTCATGCATTTGGCTTAACAAAAATTATTGTATCGACATACCAAGCAGTTTCAGGTGCAGGTATTTCTGCCATTCAAGAATTAAAGGCACAAAGTGTAAACTGGGATGCAGGTAAGGATGTAGAAGCAAATATTTTACCTTCTGGTAGCGACAAACGTCATTATCCAATCGCTCGTAATGTCATTCCACAAATCGATAAATTTACAGACAATGGCTTTACATACGAAGAAATGAAAATGATTAATGAAACGAAGAAAATCATGCATGCACCAGAGCTAAAAGTAGCTGCAACTTGCGTTCGTGTGCCAGTCGTTTCAGGACACTCTGAATCTGTTTATATTGAAGTAGAGAAAGAAGCAACGTTACAAGAAATCTTTGAAGTATTACGCAGTGCACCAGGTGTGGTATTACAAGATGATATCACAACACAAACTTACCCAATGCCTATCTATGCAGAAGGGGAAGAGGCTACTTTTGTAGGACGTATCCGTCAAGATTTAGACAATAAAAAAGGATTCCACCTATGGATCGTTTCTGACAATCTTTTAAAAGGCGCTGCATTAAACTCAATCCAAATTGCAGAAGCAATGCTTGAGGATAACTTACTATAAGAGGGGTGTAAGGATGAATTTAGGTCGAATTGGAACGGCGATGATTACGCCGTTCAAAGAAGATGGCACGATTAATTATCCAGAACTAGAACGTATTATTAATCATTTGATTGATAATGGTACAGATTGTATTGTCGCATGTGGCACAACCTCTGAAAACCCAACTATGTCCACAGAAGAAAAAATTGAAGTTGTACGCTTTACAGTAGAAAAAGTAGCAGGTCGTGTACCCGTTATTGCAGGTACAGGGGATAACGAAACTGCTTACTCTATTGCAATGACGCACAAGGCTGAAGAAAATGGTGCAGATGGTATTATGCTTGTAGCGCCATATTATAATAAGCCAAATCAACGCGGTATTTTTGCGCACTTTGAAACAATTGCCAAAGAAACAAGTTTACCTGTCATGCTTTATAACGTGCCAGGACGTACAGGCGTCAATGTTGCCTATGAAACTTCCGTTGCTTTAAGTAAAATTTCTAATATTGCATGGATTAAAGAAGCGAGCGGCAATTTAGATCAAATGGGCGATGTTATTGAGAATGTTGATTCAGATGATAATTTTTTAGTTTATAGTGGGGATGATGGTTTAACACTTCCACTACTAGCAATCGGCGGAGCAGGTGTTATTTCAGTTGCTGCCCATGTTGTTGGAAATGATATGCAATTAATGATTAAAGCGTTTGAAGAAGGAAATCACGAGCTAGCAGCCAAAATTCACCGAGCATTATTACCTTTAGTACGTGCGCTATTCGCTCAACCAAACCCTTCGCCTATCAAATATGCGATGACAAAATTAGGCTTTGATACACTCAATGTTCGTTTGCCAATGATGGAAATGACAGATGAAGAAAAAGCAAACTTTGACCGAATTTGGGATACGTATCAAGAAAAAGCGAGCAGCTTTAGAAAAATAAGTACCTTTAGTTAATTTACTTAAACTCTCAGACCGTAAACAAACTCAAGATTTTTTAGTTTGTTTACGGTCTTTTTTGATTATATAGAAGAATAAGGCCGTTATTTTCCGCAATTTGGGTATTTCGTAAACTTATATTCAATAAGAATGTCGGAACCTTTTCGTGAAATATCGGTATCATTTCTGAATTTTCGGAACATTTTCATCGTTTATCGGAATGTTTTTTACATTTATCGGATTACTTTTTATCTCGCACTATTAGTACACATGAAAGACGCAACTTTAAAGGGTTGCGTCTTTCATTGATTTATTTTCTTGTACGTTGTTTTGTAAAAAATTTCTGTTTCCACCATGAAAGTTGTATTTTTAATTTGTGCAAAAGCTTTGCAAACCGTATAATAAATGTTAAGTGGTTGCTGTTCGGGATATTTTTTAGGAGGAAATAAATTGACAAAAAAGAAAAATGAACTAATTCGCATCATCCCACTTGGTGGCGTGGGCGAAATTGGGAAAGCAATGTACGTAGTAGAAATTGACGAAGAGCTATTTGTAGTGGATAGCGGCTTAATGTTCCCAGAAGACGAAATGCTGGGCATTGATATCGTAATTCCAGATATTACGTATTTAGAAGAAAATAAAGATCGTGTGAAAGGGATTTTCTTAACGCATGGTCATGAAGATGCAATTGGCTCGATTGCTTACGTATTACAAAAAGTGAAAGCGCCAGTGTACGGATCAAAACTAACAATTGCACTTGCAAAGGAACATTTAAAGGATTTACCTGCACCACATCAGGTGAAATTCTTTGAGGTTACGAACCGTAGTCGTATGAATTTTAATTCAACGTATGTGACATTCTTCCATACAACACATAGTATTCCCGATTCGTTAGGGGTAGTGTTCCATACATCTGAAGGAGCAATTGTTCATACAGGAGAGTTTAAATTCGATCAATCAGCGACAGGTAAATTTAAGCCTGATTTAGCAAAAATGGCACAGCTTGGGGAAGAAGGCGTATTTATTCTGTTATCTGAGTCGTCTGAAGCTGAGCGACCAGGTTATACGACTTCTGAGATTGTGATTGAGGAGCAATTATCAAAAACATTCCATTCAGCATCAGGTCGTATTTTAGTTGCTGTTTATGCATCGAATTTTATTCGTATTCAACAAGTATTTACACAAGCTCAAAAATCGTTCCGTAAAGTAGTTATTGTAGGAAAACCTTTAGAGAAAGCTGTGGATTTAGGTGTACAGTTAGGCCACTTAACGGTAGAGGAAGATACAATTATCCCTATCTCAGAAATGCAAAAGTATCAAGATGATGAGATTATTATTATTGCAACAGGTAATAAAGGGGAGCCACTTGATGCATTAGAAAAAATCGTTCGCAAACATCACCGAGACATTAAAATTAAGCAAGATGATACAGTATTAATTACTTTTACACCGTCTCCTAGTATGGAAGTACAGATGGCTAATACGATGAACTCCATCGCAAAAGCTGGTGCTGAAGTTCTGACATCTAGCAAAAATGTACATGTTTCGGGGCACGGTAGCCAAGAGGATTTAAAGTTAATGCTTAACTTAATGCAACCAAAGTACTTTATCCCTGTGCAAGGTGAGTACCGCATGCTTATTGCTCACTCTAAGCTTGCACAACAGCTAGGTATGCAAAAATCACAAATTTTTATCGCCGATAAAGGGGATATTGTAGAATATAAAAATGGTAAAATGCGAATGAGTGGCCGTGTACAAGCTGGTAATGTATTAATAGACGGTATTGGTGTTGGCGATGTAGGCAACATCGTACTTCGCGATCGTAAGTTATTATCGCAGGATGGTATTTTCATTGTTGTAGTAACATTAAACCGTGCTCAAAAGAAAATTGCATCTGGTCCAGAAATTTTATCACGTGGTTTCGTATATGTACGCGAATCAGAAGAATTAATGGTAGAAGCTTCTGATATTGCTAAAAATGTTATTGAAAAATACGTTGGTAAAGATACATTCGAATGGACAAACATTAAACAAGAAATTCGAGATACACTGAATACGTATTTATTCCAAAAAACGAAGCGCCGCCCAATGATTATCCCAATTATTATGGAATATTAAAAATGTAAGATCATCGTTGAATGAAAAAGGATTTTCTAACCGAATGTAAACGGTGGAAAATCCTTTTTTTGGCTCAATCCTAAAAGTTGGGGATGACATTTATAAGCATCACGTTCTGTGATAACGCCTTCGTGACCAACATCCTTTTGGCCCAAGCGGCTCATCGGACGCCCCCAGGAAGCTTTGCTCTGTGCGAAAGCGAAGCGACAGCAACAACAAATGTTTTCTGTAGCGACAGCAAAGCGGCAGCTACAAATGTTTTCTGTAGCGAAAGCAAAGCGGCAGCTACAAATGTTTTATCTGCGCGAAAGCGAAGCGTCAGCGGCAAATGTTTTATCTGTGCGAAAGCGAAGCGACAGCAACAAAGTGCCCAGTCGGTTCGGAAATCAACCACACGTTATGGTGTTGAGTCTTTTTTTTGAAATAATCAAGTTCTACATGTTATTATTCGCTACATATATAAAATGGATTTGTAAAAGAAGGTGAAATAGATGGCGACTAGTAAAAAAAGAAAAGTCACTAAAAGAAAAGCAACTACAGGAAAAGCAACTACAGAAAAAAAAGAAATGCATCCGCTAATGTATGAAATTTTAGGGCTCATCTTAATTGCGTTTGCAGTTATTATGATATTTGAATATGGCATGATTGGACGTATTCTACAAACAATAGCAATGTTTCTTTTTGGAAATTTACATTTTGCTGTGCCATTTATGCTTATATTTGTTGCATTGTTACTGATGATTGGGCGGAAAAAAGTAAGCATTTACGATCGTCTACTATTAGGTATGCTCCTAATTGTTATGAGTTTAACAATTTTTAGTCACGGCATTCTTTTTGAACAATTATCAAAATCTGGTGGTTTATTATCAGATTCTGTTTTGCGAGAATCTTGGCGGATTTTAATTAATTCAGAGGGTATTATCCATCGAAGTAATGCACTTGGCGGTGGAATGATTGGTGCACTGTTATTTAGTGCTCTTCATGTATTATTTGAGGCAACAGGCGCGAAGGTCGTCGCATGGGCTATTTTCTTTATCGGGTTAATTTTAGTAACAGGAAAGGCACTTGTTCCATATTTAGCGGAAAAAATGCCCGACCTTTTTGGCAAATGGCAAAAGAAACATCGTGATAAGAAAAAAAGTATGCCGAAGAAACCTAATAATCGACGTTCAAAAGTGGAAAGCAAGGATGAAATTGCTGCTGTCGATCAGACGCCTGAGATACAAGAGGAAGAAGAAGTTTCTCATGAACCGATTATCTCTGCCTTCACTCAAAATGTATCCCATGAACGAGAAGCATTTCCAACTGCTGAAAATGAAGAAATTGAACATGGAGAGATTGTTGATGATGTCCATATTGAAGGTGCAGATGCTGTGGAAAATGCAGATTATCAACTTCCTTCTTATAATTTACTACAATTACCGCCACAGCATGATCAAAGCGGTGAATATTCTGTTATTCAGGCCAATGCGAAAAAGCTTGAACAAACTTTGCAAAGCTTTGGTGTAAAGGCAAAAGTAACGCAGGTTCATTTAGGTCCAGCTGTAACGAAATACGAAATATTACCAGATGTAGGCGTGAAAGTTAGTAAAATTGTAAACTTACAGGATGATCTTGCCTTAGCACTTGCTGCGAAGGATATTCGTATGGAAGCACCAATTCCTGGGAAGTCTGCGATTGGTATTGAAGTACCGAATAGTGAGGTAGCCATTGTTACACTGCGTGAAGTGTTAGAATCTAAAGACGGAGCAAAGCCAGAAGCATTATTGCAAGTTGCTTTAGGTCGTGATATTACAGGTCAAGCAGTACTCGCCGAGCTCAATAAAATGCCACATTTACTTGTTGCAGGTTCAACGGGTAGTGGGAAAAGTGTGTGTATAAATGGCATTGTCGTATCAATACTCATGCGGACAAAACCACATGAAGTAAAACTGATGATGATTGACCCGAAAATGGTGGAATTAAATGTTTATAACGGAATTCCTCATCTTCTAGCGCCAGTTGTCACAGATGCACGAAAAGCGTCGCAGGCACTAAAGAAAGTAGTGTCAGAAATGGAACGCCGCTACGATTTATTTTCTCACACAGGAACACGTAATATCGAAGGCTACAATAGCCATGTACAAAAGGTAAATGAGCAAACCGATGAAAAACATCCAAAATTACCGTATATTGTTGTGATTGTAGATGAGTTAGCGGACTTAATGATGGTTGCATCAAGTGATGTAGAGGATTCTATTACACGTTTAGCGCAAATGGCACGCGCAGCAGGGATTCATTTAATAATTGCAACCCAACGACCAAGTGTAGATGTGTTGACAGGCGTTATTAAAGCAAATATTCCTTCACGTATTGCCTTTGCGGTATCGTCAGCAATCGATTCTAGAACGATATTAGATATGGGTGGAGCAGAACGTTTACTCGGTCGAGGAGATATGCTGTTTTTACCTGCCGGTGCATCTAAACCAAAACGTGTGCAAGGTGCCTTTTTATCAGATCAAGAAGTTGAGTCAGTTGTTAACTTTGTTATAGAACAGCAAAAGGCGCAGTATCAGGAGGAAATGATTCCGACCGAAGAAGAGACAATTTTAGAGGAAACGGACGAATTATTTGATGAGGCTGTACAGTTAGTTGTAAGTATGCAGACGGCTTCTGTTTCGATGTTGCAGCGCCGCTTCCGTATCGGTTATTCGAGAGCTGCTCGTATTGTCGATCAAATGGAACAACGCGGTATTGTCGGGCCTTCAGAGGGTAGTAAACCTCGACAAGTGCTCATTCATCAATACGATAATTAGTGCCAAAATATCGACAAAAAGGTGAATTATGATGTCTACATTGTGGAAGCATAAGTACAATTCAAAATTATGACGCAATTACTATAAGGCGTAATTGATTTCATTCTACAAAAATGTTATATTTATGAACGATTAGTAGGAATGTTGTACATCAGATGTCTGATCTCTGATTTTGGTGGTGATATATGTGACTATTAAAGCAGATCATCGTCATCTCTATCTTCAAGTAATTGATCGTTTAAAGTCTGACATTGAAAAAGGCATTTTTAAAGAAAATGAAAAACTGCCTTCAGAGTTTGAATTATCGAAATCACTAGGAGTCAGTCGAGCAACACTTAGAGAAGCGCTACGACTGTTGGAAGAGGAGAATGTCATTGTGCGTCGACACGGGGTAGGTACGTTTGTAAACCCTAAGCCATTGTTTACATCAGGCATCGAGCATTTATCGAGCATTTCTTCTATGATCGAAACAGCAGGTATGGAGCCCGGTTCCCGCTTTTTAAAGGCGACGGAAAACATTCCTTCTGAGGAAGATTTAAAACGCTTCCAATGTGATGACGAAGATAAAATACTCACGATTGAACGTGTCAGAACAGCGGATGGTGAGCCAGTAGTTTACTGTATAGACAGATTACCAGCAAGCTTCCTGCCAACTGACTTTGTAGAAAAAAAAGAAGTTTCACTTTTCTCTGCACTTGAACAATCCGGTAAAATTCATGTTGCCTATGCTGTAACATATATCGATCCAGTCGGGTATCATGAGCAAGCTTCACCGATTTTAAATTGCGGCCGTGAAACAGCTCTTTTAGTATTAAAGCAGTTGCATTACGATGATCATGATCAAGTAGTGCTGTATTCAAAAAATTATTTCCGAGCTGATAAATTCAGCTTCCATGTAGTTCGAAAACGGGTGTAGAACATTTCTAAATATTTTTCCTGCTAATTACAATACCTTTGGGGGTTAACAAAAATGAAAAAAACGTAAATTTGGCTTAGTATTAACATCAGTATTAGCTGCAAGTGCAATCCTTGGTGCATGTGGTGAGAAAGATGACGATAAACCTGCAAAAGAAAATGAAAATGCATCAGGCGAAAGCAACAAAGAAGAAGCGTTCTCAGTTGCAATGGTTACTGACGTAGGTGGCGTTGATGATAAATCATTCAACCAATCTGCTTGGGAAGGTGTTCAAGCTTACGGTAAAGAACATGACCTAAAAAAAGGTGATGGTGGCTTTGACTACTTACAATCAAAATCAGACGCAGACTATGATTCAAATTTAAACGCATTATTACGTCGTGACTTTAACTTAATCTACGGTATTGGTTTCATGATGGAAGACGCTATAGCTGCAGTAGCTGAAGAAAATCCAGATAATAATTTCGCAATCATTGACGCTGAAGTAAAAGCAGACAATGTAGTATCTGTACTGTTCAAAGAGCAAGAAGGTGCTTACTTAGCTGGTGTAGCTGCTGCGAAAATGTCTAAATCAGGTAAAATTGGTTTTGTAGGTGGCGTAGATATTCCAGTTATCAACCGCTTCCACGCTGGTTTCGTTGAAGGTGCAAAAGCTGTAAATCCAGATATCGAAATTAAAGTAAAATACACTGGTGCATTTGATAAAGCTGACCTTGGTAAAGTTACTGCAAACAGCATGTACTCTTCAGGTGTAGATGTTATCTTCCACGCTGCTGGTGCAACTGGTAACGGTGTATTCTCTGAAGCAAAGGAACGTAAGAAAAAAGATCCTAATGCAAACATTTGGGTAATCGGAGTAGATGCTGACCAATACGAAGAAGGTAAAGTAGACGACAAAACAAATGTAACTTTAACTTCTATGTTAAAAGGTGTTAACACAGCAGTTGTAGATATTTCAAATAAAGCGAAAAACGGTGAATTCCCAGGTGGCGAAACGCTTACTTATGGCTTAGCTGAAGACGGAGTGAAACTTGCGGATTCTCGTGGTGCGATCCCAGAAGATGTTCAAACTGTCATTGACGAATATAAAGAAAAAATTGCTAAGGGTGAAATCAAAGTTCCAGAAAAAGCGGAAAAATAATTCATCTTTTGATCATCATAAGGGACTTTTAGAAGACCCTTATGATGATTTTTCAATCTATCGTTATATTTCGACTATTTACAATACTCTGTTTGACTCTATTTATCATTACCATAGAGGTAGTAATTTTATATGAGTTTATCGCAAGAATAGTAATGATGGTATCAAGTTAATAGAAGAAAGGTTTCTAACGATGACCTTTCCTGTATTAATTTATCTTCATTCAGCAAATATTTAATATCTACCTCTATTGGTGGGACAAGATATACGTGAATTTTTTGTTAATAGGGTACATAATGCCCACTGAACGAAGATAGAACCTCTGGCTGAAGTCATTGTTGTCCAAAGTGAAAAACTTTGAGCTAACAGTGACAATGGCTAGTATTTAGATTAGTTTATTAGTATCGACAAAATAATTAAAATTAAGTTTGTCTCAAACAAATCTAAATAACATTTCAATAACTGGACGCATTGTTTATCTGCGCGAAAGCGAAGTGTTAACGAAGCGTCAGTGGCAAAGCGAAAACAAAGCGACAGCCACAATTACGCCAAGGCGAAATTGATAAAAGTGCCTATTAAGGGAGTGACAAAATTGGAATACGTGATTGAGATGCTAGGAATCCGCAAAGAATTCGGTGATTTCGTGGCGAATGATAACATCACCCTCCAACTGAAAAAAGGCGAAATCCATGCATTACTTGGTGAAAATGGTGCAGGTAAATCGACTTTAATGAACGTACTTTTTGGTTTGTATCAACCAGAGGGTGGCGAAATTCGAGTTCGTGGGAAGGCTGTTAAAATTACAAACCCAAATGTGGCCAATGATTTAGGGATTGGTATGGTCCATCAACACTTTATGTTAGTGGAAAATTTTACAGTGACAGAGAACATTATTTTAGGTTCTGAACCTACAAAAATGGGAATTATCAACATTAAAGATGCAGCAAAGAAAGTACAAGCACTTTCTGAAAAATATGGTTTAGATGTTGATCCATATGCCAAAATCGAGGATATTACTGTGGGGATGCAACAGCGTGTTGAAATTTTAAAAACACTATACCGTGGTGCCGAAATTTTAATCTTTGACGAGCCTACTGCATCTTTAACACCACAGGAGATTACAGAGCTTATTCAGATCATGCGCCGCTTAATTGCAGAGGGCAAATCAATTATTTTAATTACCCATAAGCTAAAGGAAATTATGGAAGTCTCTGACCGTGTGACGATTATCCGAAAAGGTGAAGGGATTGGAACGGTTATAACTGCTGAAACAAACCCTAACCAATTAGCTGAAATGATGGTAGGTCGTCAAGTTGAATTTAAAACAGAAAAAACAGAAGCAAAACCAACTGATGAAGTGCTTACAATCGAAAACTTAGTTGTTACAGACTACCGTAATATCGATAAAGTAAAAGGCTTGAACTTAAAAGTACGTAAAGGTGAAATAGTTGGTATTGCGGGTATCGATGGCAACGGACAATCTGAGTTAATCGAAGCCATTACTGGCCTACGTAAAATAAAGAATGGTAACGTTAAATTAAATGGCAAAGATATTACAAATATGAAACCTCGAAAAATTACTGAGGAAGGCGTTGGGCATATCCCGCAAGACCGCCATAAGCACGGTTTAGTATTAGATTTCCCAATTGGCCATAATATCGTACTGCAAACATATTACCAATCTCCAATTGCTAAGGGCTTTGTCATGGACTACAACAAGGTGTCTGAAAAAGCGCGCCAAGTTATCGAAGAGTATGATGTACGTACTGGTAATGGTGAAATGACACCGGCTCGTGCCCTTTCAGGCGGGAACCAACAAAAAGCGATTATCGGTCGTGAAATTGATCGTAATCCAGACTTATTGATTGCGGCACTCCCAACACGTGGTCTTGACGTAGGGGCAATTGAATTTATTCACTCTCGCCTTATCGAGCAACGTGATAAAGGAAAAGCAGTACTGTTAATTTCATTTGAATTAGATGAGGTCATGAATGTTTCGGACCGTATTGCTGTTATATATGATGGTCAAATTGTGGATGAATTAAACCCAAAAGAAACAACAGAACAAGAGCTTGGCCTATTAATGGCAGGACAAAGTAATAAAAATAACATAAATGATGCGAAGGAGGGGAACGACTAATGTCAAATCGTGTCATTAATATACTCGTTCCTATCATCTCTATCATTATCGGTTTAATTGTTGGTGCTATCGTAATGGTAGTCAGCGGCTATGACCCAGTACAAGGTTATATTGCCCTTTGGACAGGTATTTTTGGAGATTCATATTCAATTGGGAACACAATCCGTCAAATTACACCGTACCTATTGGCAGGTCTTGCAGTGGCATTTGCCTTCCGCACAGGTTTATTCAATATCGGTGTTGAAGGTCAGCTGATTTTAGGTTGGCTAGCAGCAGCCTGGGTAGGATATGCATTTGAACTACCTAAAGTTATTCACTTACCATTAGCATTACTTGCGGCAGCTGCTGCAGGTGCATTTTGGGCCTTTATTGCAGGTTTCTTAAAAGCGAAATTTAAAGTTCACGAAGTTATAGCGACAATTATGTTAAACTACACTGCGCTTTATATTGCGAATGCAGTGATCAAAAAATTGTCTGACGGTGGCTTTAAAACAGAACGCGTTCATGAATCAGCTTCTTTACGTTCTCCGTTTTTAAGAGAGCTTACAGACAATTCAAGTCTTCACTATGGCATCATTATTGCACTGTTGATGGTAGTTGTTATGTGGTTCATTTTAGAAAAAACAACACGTGGATATGAGCTTAAAGCGGTAGGATTTAACAAGCATGCTGCAGACTATGCTGGTATGAGCGTCAACAAAAACATTATTTTAGCGATGACGATTTCAGGTATGTTCGCAGGTCTTGGTGGTGCTATGGAGGCACTAGGTACTTTCCAAAATGCTTCTATTAAAGCAGGCTTTACAGGTATAGGTTTCGATGGTATCGCCGTTGCTTTACTCGGCGCCAACACGCCACTAGGGGTAGTATTTGGGGCTTCATTATTCGGCTCACTTAAATACGGAGCACTAAATATGCCAAATGCTGCAGGTATTCCCGAGGAAATCGTATCTATTATTATCGCATTAATTATTTTCTTCGTAGCATCAGGTTATATTATTCGAGTAGCTTTACAAAAGTTAAGCAAGAAAAAGGAGGGACAATAACATGGGCTTTTTAGAAATGTTATATTTCATCATCCCTTCTGCAATTTTTTATGCAACACCTTTAATTTTTACTGCAATCGGTGGTGTATTCTCTGAACGTTCTGGTGTTGTAAACATCGGGCTAGAAGGTTTAATGATTGTTGGTGCATTTGTTGGTATTTATGTCAATTTAGAATTTGCTTCAACATTTGGTGCAGCAACAATTTGGGTGGCTATGCTGGCAGCTGTTATTATTGGAGGAATCTTCTCACTTCTCCACGCTGTTGCTTCAATTTCCTTCCGTGCTGATCAAACGGTATCAGGGGTTGCTATTAATTTATTAGGTTTAGCGGTAACTGTATTCTTAGTAAAAATGATTTATGGTAAAGGTCAAACAGATATGATTGCCCAACCAATAACTCGTTTCGCTATCCCTTATTTAAAGGATATCCCGTTCTTTGGTCCATTATTATTCCGTGATGTCTATAGTACGTCAATTTTAGCTTTTGCAGTAGCTATTGGAGCATGGTTTATCATTTATAAAACTCCATTCGGTTTACGTTTACGCGCTGTCGGAGAACATCCAATGGCTGCAGATACGATGGGCGTAAATGTTAATAGAATGCGCTATATTGCTGTTGTCATCTCTGGGGCATTAGGTGGTCTTGGTGGTGCAGTGTACGCGCAATCAATTACAGGCGATTTCTCACATGCAACAATTGCTGGTCAAGGCTTTATGGCTATTGCTGCAATGATTTTCGGGAAATGGCATCCGATCGGTGCATTAGGCGCAGCGTTATTCTTTGGAGTAGCACAAACGTTAAGTGTTGCAGGAAGCGACATTCGTTACATTCAAGATATTCCTGCTGTATACCTACAAATTTTACCGTACGTATTAACAATCTTTGCGTTAGCAGGATTTATCGGTAAAGCAAATGCGCCAAAAGCTAGTGGTCAACCTTATATTAAGGGGAAACGCTAAAAACAAGTTAGACATATACAAAGACTGGGCGAAAATGCTCAGTCTTTTTTCTTGTACATATCTCAAGCGTTTGGGAAAATGATAGTTGGAGATTGATTTTTTTCAAACAGGTTAATCAACAAACATAATCACTTTTCATATACATACTTTGGATTCTTTTTGCAATTATAGACAATAGACATGTATAGTATGTGTAGTACTTTGTTATATTAAGAAAGATAGGAGGGTTCCATATGTTTAAAACAATACCTTTTGCAAAAGGTGTCAATTTGCATATCCGACAAACGACCCAATTTAAAACCGTAAATTTTTCAATTAAATGGAGAAGAGCATTAACGGCCACAAATGCGTCTGAACGCACAGTGTTAACAAATGTCTTGCAACACAGCAATGCCAAATATACGACAACAGCCGCATTCCGAAGTTTTTTGGATGACATGTATGGCACAGTGTTATATTTTGACACATCCAAACGTGGTAATGAACATACAGTACTGATGAATGTAGAAGCTGTTAATGATCATTATTTGGCAAATACAAGTGTTTTAAATGAAGTGCTTGGTTTATTGCACACTGCAATATTTGAACCAAATCTAGAAAACGGTGTATTTAAGGAATCTATTGTAGAACGTGAAAAGAAAACGGTCATCCAACGTATCGAATCCATTTTTGACGATAAATCTCGTTTTGCACAGCAACGCCTTCAGCAAATTTTACGTCCGAATGAACCGGCCTCTATTTCTGCTAATGGAACTGTAGAGGACATTCAAAAAATTACCTCTACATCATTGTTTGAAGCATATCAATCCATGCTTGCTGACGATAAAATAGACATTTATATTGCAGGTGATATAAATGAAGGTGAAATCGTGGCGAAACTGAAAGAAGCGCTCCCATTTAATGATCGTACATTTGAAGAAATCCCTGCTGTGCTTCCGCAACAGCATCCACAAAATGATTATGTACGTGAACAACAAGAAATGAAGCAAGGAAAGCTGCATATTGGCTTTAGTACACCAGTACGATTTGGCGGTCCTGACTTCGCAAAAATGCAAATCTTTAACGGCGTATTCGGTGGCTATCCACATGCCAAATTATTTATGAATGTTCGTGAAAGGAAAAGTTTAGCCTACTATGCGTCAAGCTCATATGCATCACATTATGGTTTAGTCTTTGTTGTGTCAGGGATTGAACCAAAGAATGAAGAAAAAGCGCTATCACTTATTAAGGAACAACTTGCTGTTATGCAAGCGGGCGATATTACAGATTTGGAAATAGAACAAACAAAGGCAATGCTGACAAATCAGCTAAAAGAAGCATTAGATTCTGCCCGTGGACAAATAGAAATTTTTGACCAATATAAAGATTTACCTGAGGAATTCTCTGTTGAAGCTTGGGCCAATAAATGGAAAGCTGTTACGAAGGAAGATGTTGTTGAGATGGCGAAGCAAGTACAGCTAGAAGCGGTCTATTTCTTATGTGGAAAGGAGCAAGCCGCACAATGAAAACAATTGAATTCAAACAATTAGATGAAACATTGTATTATGAAAAACTAGAGAATGGCTTAGATGTCTATATTTTACCGAAAAAAGGCTTTTCAAAAACGTTTGTGACGTTCACAACTAAGTACGGCTCTGTTGACCGTACATTTGTGCCAATGGGTGACACGGAAAGCATTACAGTACCAGATGGCATTGCCCACTTTTTAGAGCATAAAATGTTTGAAAAAGAAGATGGCGATGTATTCCAAAAGTTTAGTGAATTCGGCGCTTCAGCCAATGCCTTTACATCGTTTACACGTACAGCGTATTTATTTTCATCAACAGACAATATTTATAAAAGTACAGATACATTATTAAATTTTGTCCAAGAGCCTTACTTTACAGAAGCAACAGTCAATAAAGAGAAGGGCATTATTGGGCAGGAAATTACGATGTACGATGATCAGCCAGATTGGCGTCTATATTTTGGAGCAATCGAAAATATGTATCATAATCACCCAGTAAAAATTGATATCGCTGGTACAATAGAATCGATTGACGGTATTACTGCGGACCATTTATATACGTGCTACAATACATTTTATCATCCATCCAATATGTTATTATTTGTCATTGGTGCAGTAGATCCTAATGAAATGATGACGTTTATTCGTGACAATCAAAACAAAAAAGAATTCCCTGAACCAACACCAATTCAACGCTTCTTTGATCAAGAGCCGACAGAGGTTGCTATCAAAGATCGTGCATTGCATATGGATGTACAAAAGCCAAAAGTATATATTGGCTTAAAAGCAAAAGAAACAAATCTTTCTGGTCGTGACATGTTAAAGCATGAGCTATCTGTTCAAATTGCACTTGAACTTATTTTTGGACGTACATCTAATTTTTATGAGCGTGTCTATGAAGATGGCTTGATTGATGAAACGTATGCATTTGATTTTACGTTAGAAAATGGTTTTGGTTTTGCTTTAATTGGCTCAGATACTACAGAACCCGCTGCATTAGAAAAAGCTATTAAGGAAGAATTAGCAAAGTATGATGGAGATGCACAAAAATTTGAAAGTGCCGATTTAGAACGAGTGAAACGTAAAAAAATTGGTTTCTTCTTACGTGCACTAAACTCTATTGAATTTATTGCTAATCAATTTACACGTTATTCGTTTAATGATATGAATTTGTTCGATGTCGTGCCTGTACTAGAAGAACTAACGATTGAAGATTTGAAAAAAGCATTTTCTTCGATTCAAGGCGAGTCTCAACAAACTGTCTTTAAAATTTTACCTACAGAGAAGGGTGTACAGTGAAAAAGTTTGCCCTCGTGTTAGGTGCATCGGGTGGGATTGGCCGTACTATTTGTCAGAGTCTGGCAGAAGATGGTTGGTCCATCTACATACACTTTTCAAACAATGAGAAAGCGGCACAGGCTTTATATTGTTCTCTTTCAGAAAACTTCCCTGCACAGGAGTTTATGCTTGTACAGGGAGATTTTTTTCGAAAAGTATCTGGGGCACAATTGCTAGCATCGCAAATTTTTAATGTACAAGCGATTGTTTTTGCAAATGGTCAGGCACATTATTCTCTACTTGAAGATACTACGGTGGAGGATATGGATGCATTATGGCGTGTCCATGTGCAAAATCCAATGCGTCTAACGGCATTGCTTTCATCAAAGCTTCGCGCTCATGATGTCAGCTACGTGCTTTTTATCGGTTCCATTTGGGGAGAGGCTGGATCGGCAGGTGAAGCACTTTACGCCACTGTGAAGGGCGCCCAACATGCCTTTGTGAAGTCATATGCGAAAGAAGCGGCATTGTCACGAATTCGTGTCAATGCCATTGCACCAGGCTTTATTAATACTTCGATGAACAGTCATTTAAGTGAAGATGAGCTTGAATATATTTTAGAGGACATTCCGTTAGGTACAATAGGACAAACAACGGATGTTGCTGAAATGGTGCGCTTCTATCTTTCTGGAAAAGCAGATTATGTAACGGGGCAAATAATTCGATTAAATGGAGGCTGGTACATATAATATTCTTTTTTGCACATACTACATGTGTAAAGGAGGAGGAACATATGACCATTTTAGAAAACTGGCAAAAATGGACATCGTTTTTAGGACAAAATGTTATGCAAGCAGAATCAAGCGGTATGCCAAAGAAAATGATTCAACAAGCTGCTGTACAAATTGGGGAATATTTGGCGACAAATGTCGATCCTAAAAATGAACAAGAGCGAGTGCTGTCGGATTTATGGAGCGTTGCCTCTGAAGATGAAAAACATGCATTGGCGAATTGTGTCGTTAAACTTGTACAAAATAAGCATGTGCAGTAAAACAAAGAGGAGAGCCCATCTCCTCTTTTTTCTATATAAAAAGCATTTTTTGTATGAAAAAGGGAACGTATGTAAGCCTTATTTTGAACTCTCAAAAAAAAAATAGTAAGTTTTTAAAAATAACACCATAATTCCATATATTCTAACTTTCCATTACATAAAAAATCAGCTATGATGGAACTTATAAAGGATTTTTTACGTTAACTAATAGGAAGGGAACGAGTGTGTTTGAGCGATTGGTACTTTGAATATGAAATTCAGGTGAATCGCCCTGGATTATTAGGAGATATTGCTTCACTTTTAGGGATGCTTCGTGTCAATATTATTTCAATAAATGGTGTCGATGAGGATCGACGTGGTATGTTAGTGCATACAGACAATGATGGAGCAATTGAGCGTTTTCGTACAATTGTTTCGACAATGGAACATATTAACGTGACCAAATTTCGACAACCAAAACTCCGTGATCGTTTAGCCCTTAGGCACGGTCATTATATTCCTCGAGATGCAGATGAAAAAAATACCTTCCGCTTTGTTCGAGATGAACTTGGTATTTTAGTTGACTTTATGGCTGAGCTCTTTAAAAAAGAAGGGCATAAGCTCATTGGAATACGTGGAATGCCTCGTGTTGGGAAAACCGAGTCGATTGTAGCGGCAAGTGTATGTGCCAATAAAAAATGGATTTTTTTATCATCTACAATGATCAAGCAGACTGTTCGCAATAAACTTGCTGGTGATGAATTCAGTGACAATAATATTTTTATATTAGATGGTATTGTGACAAGACGTTCATCTGATGAACGGCATTTGCAACTAGTGCGTGAAATGATGAGTATGCCTTCCATTAAGGTCGTCGAGCATCCAGATATGTTTGTTCAGCATTCAGAATATAAGATTGAGGATTTTGATTATATCATTGAATTACGTCATCACCCAGATGAAGAAATTACGTACGAAATAATGGAAAAAAATCACATGATGTCCGAATCCAATTCATTTGGAGGATTTAATTTTTAATTTGATATTAAAGTAGGTGTTATGAGTGGCAGAATTAGGGACTCGACTGAAAGAGGCGAGACTGTCTAAAGGCTACAGCTTAGACGATTTGCAAGAAATAACGAAAATACAAAAGCGTTATTTAGTAGGTATTGAAGAGGGCAATTTTTCGATTATGCCTGGTTCGTTTTATGTACGAGCTTTTATTAAACAATATGCAGACGCTGTTGGTTTGAACGCAGAGGAAATTTTAGAAACTTATAAAAACGAACTGCCAGGTACGCCAAACGAGCAAGTAAACCAATCGTTGACGAATAATCCAAGCAGAAGAAAAAGTTTCAAGGGCCCTTCCAATAAAATGATGGAGGCAATGCCGAAAATAATCGTTGGTTTATTTATTATTGTTATTATTGTGGCAATTTGGGTGCTAGGGCAATCTAAAATTAAATCGGGGCAAGACGATCATGACGATACCCCACCAGAAATGGAATATGATACAAAAGCAAATCCAATCGATAGTCAAAAAGATAAAGAAAATGAAGATAAAAAAGCTCAAACAACTGGTAAACAAGACTCAACAGATTCAAAAGATTCAGCAAAGGAAACACCTGATGAAAAGCAAGCTGAAGAGGTTAAGCAAACGATTTCAGCAGGGACTATTGAAGCAGATGGGGCAACAACTTCTTATACGTTAACAGGTACAGATTCTCTTAAAATACGTATTGAGGTATCAGGTCCTACATTTATCGGTATTCGAAACCAACAGCAACAAGAAGTATTAACAGAAACACGTGTATATAATGCAGGAGAAGTTGTAGAATTCGACGCAACATCTCAAAACTACGCTCGTATCCGTTTAGGTAATTCAACGCAAGCTAAGGTATACATTAATGACGAGCTTTTAACGTATGCACAGCAAATTGTAACGCAAAACATCGTCATCAATTTCAATAAAGAATAGTAGTCATCTAGTGATGGCTACTTTCTTTCATCATGAAAGGTGTTAGAAAAATGAACATTCCAAATAAAATTACCATCTCTCGAATCATACTTATTCCGTTCTTTGTCATTGTTATGATGTTTGATTTCAACTGGGGAACAATGTCACTATTCGGTGCGAAGATGCCTGTTCATCATTTTGTAGGTGCACTTATTTTTATTTTTGCTTCAACAACTGATTGGGTGGATGGTTATTATGCACGTAAGTATAATCTTGTGACGACGTTTGGGAAATTTTTAGACCCGCTAGCTGATAAGTTACTTGTATCAGCAGCATTTATTTTAATGGTTGAACTCGATATGGCATCATCTTGGATAGTCATCTTAATTATTAGCCGTGAGTTTGCGGTAACTGGTTTACGATTAATTTTGGCTGGAGAAGGCGAAGTCGTAGCAGCAAACCAGCTTGGTAAAATAAAAACATGGACGCAAATAGTGGCCATCGCAGCAGCACTTTTACACAATACAATCTTTACACTTATTGGTATTCCATTTAATACAATTATGCTATATATTGCATTGTTCTTCACACTGTGGTCTGGATGGGATTATTTCTATCTAAATCGACGTGTCTTACTTGAGTCTAAATAAGAAAGGTCTTGGGGATCATGAATGCTGAAATTCTTGCAGTTGGCTCAGAGTTATTGCTTGGTCAGATTACGAATACAAATGCGAGATTTATTTCGAGTCAGTTGTCGGAGTTAGGGATAAATGTGTTTTATCACACTGTTGTTGGAGATAATGCAAAACGTTTAGAAGAGGCTATTTCCGTTGCAGAGACTCGTGCTGATTTAATCATTTTCTCTGGTGGGCTTGGTCCTACAAAGGATGATTTAACAAAGGAAACGATTGCTCGTCATCTTGGTGTTCCTCTCGAATTTGATGATATCGCACTGACATATATTGAGCAATTTTTTGCAAAACGAGGACGTCCAATGACGGACAATAATCGTAAGCAAGCTTTAGTATTAGCAGGTAGTGAAGTATTAGCAAACCATCACGGTATGGCACCTGGCATGATATTAACAAAAGATAGGCGTACGTATATTTTGCTGCCAGGGCCACCCAAAGAGCTTGAGCCAATGTTCCAATTTGAAGCAAAACCAAAGCTTGGTGTGATGTTGAATGCCGGAGGGGTTATTGCATCACATGTTATGCGCTTTTACGGTATCGGAGAAGCGGAACTTGAGGTACGGATCCAAGATATTTTAGATGCTCAAACAAATCCAACTATTGCTCCTCTTGCTTCGGACGGCGAGGTTACATTGCGTGTAACTGCCAAGGCAGAAACCGAGCAAGAAGCGCAGCAGCTTATTGCCACAAAGGTAGCAGAGATTCAAGCGCTTGTTGGTGACTTTCAATATGGTATAGATGATGATTCTCTTGCCTCTAAAACTGTAGAAATGTTACTAGATAATAAGTTAACAATTTCTGCGGCAGAAAGTTTAACAGCAGGGTTATTTCAGTCAGAGCTTGCTGAGATACCGGGTGTAGGAGATGCCCTTGTTGGTGGCGTTGTTACGTATACAGAAGAGGCTAAGATTAAGCAGCTCGGTATTACTAAAGAATTATTAGATACACATGGTATTGTAAGCAGTGAGTGTGCAGCCGCTATGGCTAGTGCTGTGCGTGAAAAAATCGGTACTACTATTGGTATTGGATTAACAGGTGCAGCAGGTCCTACAGCACACGATCATCAGCCAGTAGGGACGGTTTGGATTGGTATTGCTATTGGCGATGAAGAACCAATTACGTATTTGCTTCATTTATCGGGCATGCGCAATACGAATCGACTTCGCGCGGTGAAGTTTACATGTCATTATTTAATGCAACTTTTGGAAGAACGAGGCTTTACAAAACGCTATTAATAGATATGAAAATAGAAATTTGGGTTGAAAAAGATACCCAAATTTTTATTTTGGATAAAATCGAATAAATGTTCGCTTTTTTCTTGCGTGTTCTCTTAAAAACAAGTATAGTAGAGAAAGAGAAAAACAGTGAACAGTTTTCGAAGGAGGAAAATGAATGAGTGATCGTAAAGCAGCCTTAGAACAGGCGTTAAAACAAATTGAAAAGAATTTTGGTAAAGGTTCTATCATGAAACTTGGCGAAAAAACCGATTTAGAAATCGCTACATCTTCAAGTGGTTCGTTAGCACTTGATGCTGCATTAGGTGTTGGTGGTTATCCACGTGGACGTATTATTGAAGTATATGGCCCGGAATCATCAGGTAAAACAACGGTTGCTTTACATGCTATTGCAGAAGTGCAAGCAAATGGCGGACAAGCTGCTTTTATCGATGCTGAGCATGCTTTAGATCCAATCTATGCACAAAAATTGGGCGTCAATATTGATGAGCTTCTATTATCGCAACCAGATACAGGAGAGCAAGCACTTGAGATTGCAGAAGCATTAGTACGTAGTGGTGCTATCGATATCATCGTTATTGACTCTGTAGCAGCATTAGTTCCAAAAGCTGAAATTGAAGGGGATATGGGTGATTCACATGTCGGTCTACAAGCTCGTTTAATGTCTCAAGCATTACGTAAGCTTTCAGGTGCTATCAATAAATCAAAAACGATTGCTATTTTCATTAACCAAATACGTGAAAAAATCGGTGTTATGTTCGGAAACCCAGAAACAACACCTGGTGGTCGTGCGCTTAAATTCTATAGCTCCGTTCGCTTAGAAGTACGTCGTGCAGAAGCTATTAAACAAGGCAATGACATTATGGGTAACCGTACAAAAATTAAAATTGTGAAAAACAAAGTAGCACCACCATTCCGTACAGCTGAAGTCGATATTATGTACGGTGAAGGAATTTCAAAAGAGGGCGAAACAGTCGATTTAGGTGTTGAACTAGACATCGTTCAAAAAAGCGGTTCTTGGTATGCTTACGGTGATGAGCGCCTAGGTCAAGGTCGTGAAAATGCCAAACAGTATTTAAAAGAAAATCCAGCAGTACTTGACGACATTGCGAATAAAATCCGTGCTTCTTACGGTATTGCATCTTCTTCATATACTATTGCGGCTCATGGTGAAGAGGAAGAAATGGATGATGAATTAAAGCTTCTTCTTGAAGACGAAAAATAAATAAATCAATTATGCCTCGGCATAATTGCGTTCGGATTTGGCTTTGTGCTTGCACTTGCACAAAGCACTCCTTTCCGAATTCGTAACATCCGCCGGAGGCTTTAAAAGGAAAATGCATTGTTCCCACTCTTAGAGTGAGAGCAATGCATTTTTCCTTTATATTTACATATACTAGGAAATTCGGTTCTATAAAATTTGTTGGAAATCCATACGATTTATGATGAAGGCAAATGCCCCGGCACTTTTGCCGAAAAACTGGCTTTTTAGTTGGTCGGCGGAAAGGGAGGGGGAGTCGCCAGAACGTTTCCTGTAAGCTACGCATTGTTCTAATAGAAAAGCGACGGATAGCCTCATCGAAATCACGGTTTGAACGTCATCAAGAGAGGGGAGGGAAGTTTACATTGTTCCTCCACCCGAACTTTTATGTACGCCGAGGATATAAGGCTTTTAGCAAAAATAAATAGTCTGTAAAATATTTCCTAAGCACTACTTTTCTTTTATTTTTGTAAAAAGTAAAATGTGGGTTAGTGTAAAAGTATTAGGGAATTAATTCTCTTAATGGATATGACTGACTTTTTTTCTTTCGAAGGGCGAACAGATGCCCGACTATCCTTGACAGAGTTTAAGCCTAGTTATACAATTAAATATGTATAATTTCTGAATTATGACTTTAAATAGGCACTGCAATTTTTGTATGCGCCGACTGAAACTGTATTACCCAAATAGCAAGAGGAGGTGTTCATATGGATGGAATTACTATCATCTCCGCTTTGCTTGGACTCATCGTTGGTGCCGCTGTTAGCTATATCTACATGAAAAAAGTGAATGACTCAAAAATCACTGGTGCTAAACATGTCGCTGAAACAATCGTTGAAGAAGGAAAACGAGAAGCGGAGGCATTGAAGAAAGAAGCACTACTTGAAGCCAAAGATGAAACTCACAAATTTCGTAATGAAGCAGAAAATGACATTCGTGAACGTCGTTTAGAACTTCAAAAACAAGAGAACCGTTTATTGCAAAGAGAAGAGAATCTTGATCGCAAAGATGATGCTCTAAATAAGAGAGAAGCAGGCTTAGAGCGTAAAGAACAAGCTCTAGCTGAAAGACAACAGCATATTGAACAGATGGAGAGCAAAGTGGACGAGCTCGTTGCCTTGCAAAAAACAGAGCTAGAGCGTATTTCAGCTTTAACTAGAGATGAAGCAAAAGCTATTATCTTAGGAGAAGTAGAAAAAGAGCTAGCGACTGATATTGCTGTGATGACGAAGGAAGCTGAGACACGTGCAAAAGAAGACTCAGATAAAAAAGCACGTGAAATTTTATCACTGGCGCTGCAACGTTTTGCAGCAGACCACGTTGCAGAAACAACAGTATCTGTCGTGAACTTGCCTAATGATGAAATGAAAGGTCGTATTATAGGTCGTGAAGGTCGTAATATCCGTACGCTGGAAACGCTAACAGGTATAGATTTAATTATTGATGATACTCCAGAGGCGGTTATTTTATCAGGCTTTGATCCAATTCGTCGTGAAACGGCTCGACTCGCACTTGAAAAACTTGTACAGGATGGCCGTATTCACCCTGCTCGAATTGAGGAAATGGTGGAAAAAGCTCGTCGTGAAGTGGATGAACAAATCCGCGAAACAGGTGAGCAAACAACATTTGAAATTGGCATTCATAACTTACATCCAGATTTAATGAAGATTTTAGGCCGCATGAAATATCGTACAAGCTATGGACAAAACGTCCTAAAACATTCAATAGAGGTTGCATATTTAGCAGGCTTGCTCGCTGCTGAACTTGGTGAAGATGTAGCATTAGCTCGCCGTGCAGGTTTATTACATGATATTGGTAAAGCAATTGACCATGAAGTTGAAGGTAGCCACGTCGAAATCGGTGTGGAGTTAGCAACAAAATACAAAGAACATCCGGTCGTAATAAACAGCATTGCTTCTCACCATGGTGATACAGAGGCAACATCTGTAATCGCCGTTTTAGTAGCTGCAGCGGATGCATTATCAGCAGCTCGTCCAGGTGCTCGAAGTGAGACACTTGAAAACTATATCCGAAGACTTGAAAAGTTAGAGGAAATTTCCGAAAGCTATGATGGTGTAGAAAAATCCTTTGCAATTCAGGCTGGTCGTGAAATCCGTATTATTGTACAACCTGAAAAAATTGATGACTTGGCTTCACATCGCTTAGCGAGAGATATCCGTAAGCGAATTGAAGAAGAACTTGATTACCCAGGTCATATTAAAGTAACGGTTATTCGTGAAACACGTGCCGTGGAATATGCGAAATAGAAAAGAAAATGAAAGGCTTCCTTTGACATAGGTCAAAGGAAGCTTTTTTATTACAAAAAAATAAAGTTCCTATCATCAAAATCTAGTATCTGTCCCCAAGTTTGAAGTCACGGTCTGCTCCCTCAGGTGAGAGTGTGTTAGAGACTTAGACTTCAGAAGCCACTTTCATTTGTAGACAGCCACAAATTCATTTTCTTAGTATTTTAGATTTGGTTATTTTTAATAAAATTTCAACATAGATTAAAAAAGGGACATTTTTATTTAGGTAGAGAGTATATATAGCGATTTACATAAATTTGGAAATTAACACAAGTGGAATTCTAATAGGATTTGTACCAATAAAAGGGGATGGATATTAAATGGATGAGGTTGTTAGTTTACAAAAAGTATTTCAGATTATAAAAAACAAAAAATGGTTAATAACAGGCATTGTATTGCTCGCTATCATTGCTTCTACAGTGTTAAATTATTTCTATATAACTCCAGAATATGAAGCTTCTACTCAGATTTTAGTAAATCAAAAAGGAAAAGACAGTGAATATGTAGGCGTTGATAAAATACAGGCAAATCTTCAATTAATTAACACTTATAACGTCATTATCAAAAGCCCAGTTATTTTAACAAAAGTAATTGAGAAACTTGACCTTGAAACAACATCAGAAGAACTTACCAAACAAATAAATGTATTAAATACTGATGATTCTCAAGTAGTAAATATTAGTGTTAGAGATGAAGATTATGATAAAGCCATAGCCATTGCCAATACAGTTGCGGAAGTATTCAAAAGCGAAATCCAAATTTTAATGAATATTAATAATGTAAATGTTCTTTCTTCAGCTCAACCAACAAAAAACCCAACACCCGTCTCTCCGAATACTTACTTAAATATAACGATTGCAGTAGTAATAGGTCTTATTATCGGTATAGGACTAGCCTTCATATTAGATTATATTGATACAACTATTAAAAGTGAAGAATATATAGAGGAAACCTTGGATTTACCGATTATAGGAATTGTGTGCTCAATCCCCGATAATAAAAGTCAAAAAAAGGTTTTTAGAAGTAGAAGTAGATCATTTTAACATATTTATTTATTTAAAAGTAATATGCGCGAAGGCTAATAGTGAATGAAACGACATAAGAAAAATAAACCATCAAGACCTAATTGATAAGTGTAAGATATCCGCATAATTCATACAAAAATGAATGGATAGGAGGGACAGAAGTTAATGAAAATATTGTTTATAGCTGCACAGTCGTTATTTTCAAATTCTTCAGTAACATTAATGAATTTAGGTTTTATTGAAGCCTTGATATTGAATGGCTGTAAAGTCGATGTCATCACTTCTGAATTGCCTGAAAAGCATATTTCGCAGGATGAAGGTATTAAATTGCCTGATATAAATAGTTTAACGGCATATCCTATTGGAGGAGCATATAACATTTTTAGTAGCAAGAAATCTTCCGCCACTCCACAAATCTTTCAAAGTATAACACGGTTAATAAAAGATTCAATTAAGTATACTTACTCATTATTTACCATATATGACCATCAACTTAGGTGGATTAACAATGTAGATAATATAGAAAATAATAATGTTAACTATGATTATATTATTTCATCTTCTGATCCAAAGCATGCTCATTTATTTTCATTAAAAATGATTCAACAAAAAAAAGTGAATTATAAAAAGTGGATTCAAATATGGGGAGATCCTTTTAGTTTAGATATTACGAATAGAAACCCAATAGTAATTAATCGAATGAGAAAAGAAGAAAAATACCTATTTGAATGTGCAGATAAAGTTTTATTTGTATCTCCCTTTACAGCTCAAAAATATCAAGCTCTTTATCAGGAACTAAATCATAAAATTGATTTTATTTTAATCCCTTATTTAACTACTGACGATCAAAAAAGTGGAAATGATAAGGAGATAACATTTGGATATTTTGGGGATTATAGCTCCCATATTAGAAATTTAAAGCCATGTTATGATGCAATGAATGAACTAAACTATAACTTTGTTGTTAGAGGAGATTCTGATATTAAACTGAAAAGCACAAAAATGATTGATATAG
This sequence comes from Lysinibacillus agricola, assembly GCF_016638705.1. GTDB lineage: Bacteria > Bacillota > Bacilli > Bacillales_A > Planococcaceae > Lysinibacillus > Lysinibacillus agricola. The sequence goes on from NZ_CP067341.1 coordinate 1,385,973, forward strand.
GACCACGCATCAACTTAGAAAAGTTGAGAGAACTAGAAAAAAATACAGATATTTATATTCATCTATGTAACCTTAAAGGTAGTCAAATACCAGCTAAATTATATTATTATTCTGGATCGAAAAAGCCTATTCTCTTCATATTAGATGGCGAAAAAGAGGAACTCCGAAAATTTTATAGTCAATATAATCGTTATATTTTTTGTGAAAATAACGTTGAATCTATAAAAGAAGCCCTAAGATTTATAAATGAAAATTATAAAAAAATAATCTATCCAACAGTGAGAGAGTTTGCACCAACGTATATCGGACATGAACTTATAAGGAAGATGCAGCAATGAGTGCTCCTAATGATTTTATAAGTATTATTATCCCTGTTTACAATATAGAAAATTATATAACGAGATGTCTACAATCACTTCAAAAACAGACAATACAACACTTTGAAATCATTGTAATTGATGACGGTTCAACGGATGGCTCGAAAAATAATATAGTCCAGCTTGCTACAAAGGATCATCGAATAAAATATTATTATCAAGAAAATAAAGGAGTAAGTTCTGCAAGAAATAAGGGCTTAGCTTTAGCAGAAGGCACTTACATTATTTTTATAGATGGAGATGATTTTGTACATGAAAATTTCCTATATGAGATATGTAAAGAAATACATTCATGTAATGTGCTGGCTATAATAACGAATATTCTACCGAAATCCAATGCTACAGAGAAGGAAAGGTTAAAGGCAGAAGAGGCATTTAATCGAATTTTAGAAGGATCCTTCGATCGGACAGCGTGTGGAATATTATTTCGGAAAGCAGTAATTGAAGAATTTAATTTAACTTTTGATGAAGATATTCAATATGGAGAAGACATGGTCTTTACATTGAAATATCTAAATTGTCATAAAATTGATGAAGTGGTTTTTCTTAATAAGAACATGTATGTAGTTGAAGAAAGGCAAAATTCTTCAATGAGAGTCGCAGATCCTTATTTTTATAAAAAAACACTGCATTTAAAAAACATATTAGAGTGTTATTTTATGAATAAGAACTCTTCTATTGAAACAATATCATTATTTAATAGGTATTTTATGGGGGACTATCTTTTAGCTAACAGTAAATTGTTAACATTAGAAATTTCAAAAAATAAAAAGAAAACAGTTTTAAAAGAGCAACGATTTGAATATGTTATTGATGTCTCGACTGTGCCCCTAACTATAGAAAAAATAAAATACAATATCATAAGAAAGGTCAATATAGGAATTGTACTATTTTTATTCAAAATAAAAAACACTGTTTGAGGGTGTGTTGATGGACCAAAATAAAAAAGAACATAATATCATGTTGGATTATACTTCTTGTATTATATTATTTTTCACTATGATTTTAGCTCCTTATAGCTTTATAGGGTTTTTATCTATGAGTAGCTTTATTTTAATTATGTTTTCATTTCTTGTTGTATTTTTTACTAAAAAATTTATTTTTAATAAATATATTGTTTTTTTATTTACAGGACATGTTTTACTCTCTCTATTCGTCATTTATTTCACGCCCTTCAATATAGGCATGTACAGCATGTATAAAAGTATTATAGCGTCAACCGTTATTTTATTTTGCACTATGCAATTAATAAGATTTATAACGGAAAGGACACTAGTAATAGTAAGTTATTATTTTGTAGCCATTACTGGTATTTTTCTACTATATCAAGTGGTTTGGATTAGTGCAGGTAAAATTCCTTTTGATGGTCAGCTGTTTTCGAATTTAGCTAGTGGATATGAGTGGGCAACATCGGTTACATATAGAAGACCAAATGTCCTTTTTTCTGAACCCTCATACTTTGCTATATTTTTATTACCGATATTAGGTTTATATTTAAATAATGGAAAAATTATTGCCTCATTAATTTGCTTAATTTGCTTATTTGTTTCAACTTCATCTTTAGGTATTTTAGGAGGCGTTTTAATCTTTACTTTCTATATTATTAAAAATAAAAAATATAAATTAGCTTTCCAGATCTCGACGTTTACTATTTTAGGAGGCATTCTATTAGCATTTCTTTTAGATTGGCAGTGGATTTTCACGGATAATATGAGGAAAATATCGAATATTAATGACGAAAGTGGCATGAGATTAGTTGGTTATATAGATTATTTTTTTGAATTACCTTTTCCTAATCAATTAATAGGGGTTGGCTTTCATCAATTAGCAAATTATTTTAGAGGGTATGATTTGTATAATTATAGCAATTCATTCGTACTACTTCTTATTAATCACGGAATTATTGGGTTATTACTATTCATTGTAGCAATGGTTTTCTTATTTTTTAAATCGAATGGCAAAGGTCAGCTACTGATTTTTTTATTTTTAATAATAGCTGCTGTAGACGGTATAATTTATGGCGGTAATTTTTTCTATGTTTTAACATTTATAATGTTGAATTTCCATAAAAAAGAAGGCAGTATGCAGAGGAAAATAAGCACATACAACAAACAAATTTCTTATCAGAAGAACATGTTTGAGGCTTAACATTATAAAAAGAGACGAGGATGCAAATGGTAATTCTTATTAGAAGTAACGAGGCAAATCCAGATCCGAGATTACAAAAATATATAAATTATTTAGAAAGTAGTCATCAAAATTATAAAGTTTTAGCATGGAATCGAGGAAAAGAAAACATTAAGAAGGCTAATTTTACATATTTTAATTTGCAAACAGGATATGGGTTAGCTTACAAAAATATTCCGTATAAAATAGCCTGGTTTATTTTTATTTTTATTTATTTAATTCGAAATAGAAAATCGTATTCTTTAATACATGCATGTGATTTCGATACAATGCTCCCAGCATATTATTCAACAATTTTTACTAGAAAAAAAATAGTTTTTGATGTTTTTGACTGGTTCTCCAATCCTCAACCTAAAGGATTTATAAAGTGTACGATAAATAGAATTGAAAATATTCTATTTAAGAAAACTGACTTCGCTATAATTTGTGAGAAATACCGTATTAACCAAGTAAACCCTAAATACAGAAGAGAATTCTTTGTATTACCAAATATTCCATCTATTCAATTAAAAGATGATCAAGACATTTATAAGAAGGTAAATAGTCAACGATTAAATTACAAATATATTTTAAGTTATGTGGGTGTATTTGATCAATTTCGAGGTTTAGAGGATATATTAAAATTTGTATCTCAAAATGAAGATTTTTGTTTGAACATTGCGGGATATGGCTATTTGGAAAATTTGGTGTTTGAAATTTCTGAAAAATATGACAATGTAATTTACTGGGGGAAAGTAGATTATAATACTGGCTTAAATATGATGAAAAATTCCGATATGATTATCGCTTTTTATTACTGTCAGGATGATGACCATTTTTATGCAGCACCTAATAAATACTATGAGGGTCTGTTTTTAGGGAAAGCTATTTTAACGAATAATGATACATTGTTAGCTCAAAACACGATAAAGCATGATACAGGCTTTGTTATTCAAGAAGGACTTCCATCAATCAGTACATTCTTTCTAAATCAATTTAATATTGATGATGTTCAACAGAAAAATAAGAATACAAAAGCAATTTGGCAGACTGCCTTTGAAAACTATACTGAAAAATTTATGACTGAAATATACCAAAAAATATTGGACGAAAAATAAGAAATGATCAACACTAGTCATGGTTTTTTTATTGTTAGATATTTTTTTGATAATGAGTACTGTTTAGAAAAACTATCTCATATATAAAATGGAGATAGATCCTTTCTGAAATTCTAAAAATCGAATTTATTATACTAATGTGGAGGAGGAACTATTTATGTTTCGTACTAAGAAAAAGAGAAAGCTGCTAACTTTGGCACGTAAATTAGTTACTGTTTATGATTCTAAATCAATTTTATCTGAACAATTCAGAACAATTCGAACAAATATTACTTTTTCTTTATGCGAACAAGATGAAAAAACAATGCTTATTACATCATCTATACCGGGTGAAGGTAAATCAACAAATGCTGCAAATATTGGTATTGTTTTTGCTCAGGAAGGAAAAAAAGTATTGTTGGTCGATGCCGATATGCGTAAGCCAACAATACACCATACTTTTCACTTAACGAATACGGTAGGATTATCTAGTTTATTAATTCGACAGAAAATCCTTGAAACTATCATTCAAACCACTTCTGTAGAAGGGCTTTCTGTTATTACGAGTGGCCCAATCCCACCCAACCCAGCAGAATTATTAGCATCTAAAGCTATGAATGAATTTTTTGAAACAGTCAAAAAAGAATTCGATATCGTCATTTTTGATGCGCCTCCGCTGTTATCTGTTACGGATGCACAAATTCTAGCAAATAAATGTGATGGTACTTTACTTATAGTAAATACAGGTGTTGTAGAAAAATTAAATGTGATAAAGGCGAAATCAATACTCATAAATGCTCAAGCAAAAATTCTAGGTGTCGTTTTAAATAATTATGTATTTCCTCGTAATCATCATTCTAATCAATATTACAATTCAATAGAATAGGGGGATTTGAAGGTGATTGATATGCATAGTCATATTTTATTTGGTGTAGATGATGGGCCAAAGGATTTTGATGAAGCAATCAAATTGTTAGAGCAAGCTACTAGAGAAGGCATTACAACTATAATCGCAACATCACATATCAAACATCCTCTATATAGTGTGGATTATGAGGTTGTTAAGGAGCAGGTTGAATGTTTACAGGAAACAGTAGAGGAACGAAAACTACCTTTAAACCTTTATACTGGCCATGAGGTAAGATTGACAGAAAATATGTTGGAGCTTTATGAGATGAAACAAATCCACACATTAGCGAACTCAAAGTATTTATTAGTTGAACTGCCTAATAATATGATCCCCTTTTATACAAAGAAGCTTATTGTATCACTAGTGGGGGCAGGTATTACACCGATTATTGCACATCCTGAACGAAATCGAGCAATTATTGAAAATCCAAAGCGACTAGAGATCTTAGTGCGTGAAGGGGCGCTTTCTCAAATAACTGCAGGGAGCTTGACAGGACAATTCGGTAGAAAAATTCAACATTTTTCAATGGAATTAGTGCGCTCCAATCTTGTTCACACATATGGGTCAGATGTACATAATTTAAGCACGCGACCTTTTCTATTTAATCAAGGGCTAAAAATTTTAGAGAAACATAAAGAATTTGAAGCTGTTGATTATTTACTAGGAAATAATGAAAAGATAGTAAGAAATGAGCGAATAATACCTTATGAACCAGAGGATATTATTCCAAAGAAATGGAGGCGTATATTTAAAAATTAAGTTCTATTTTAACTTCTTTATAGCAAATTTTTTTCGTAGCGAAAGTGAAACGTCAGAACGTCTATTATGCCGAGGCATAATGGATGTCTTATTTTCTTAAATAAATGTGGGTTATCATTGACGAAAAGCCCTCATCAATAAACTCCCTGCTTATACATGTCTTCATGTGATCAAGTTGTTTTTCTAATAGACTTTTAATAATAAGCTTTAGCAGAAGCTAAGGTTGTTTTAAGCATGGACAAATTTAAAAATCAAATGACGAAATAGGTGAGTATTGATATTTCTAAGTTACTAATGAATAAATAATAGATTAAATTAATATAATAAGTGATTGAATATCATAGAGTGAGCGCAAAAGGAGGGACTGGGAAAATGAACGAAATAAGAACGGCTGCGATTTTTTCCTATGTAACTATCTTTTGTACTTTTGTTGTTTCTATAGTGTATACACCATTTATGATTCGCATACTAGGGCAAGAAGAGTATGGTTTATACTCATTAATGATGGTACTTATTGGCTATTTCTCGATTTTAGATTTAGGATTCGGTAATGCGATTGTTCGTTATATATCGAGAAATCGTGCTCTTGGTGACAAGAACAGTGAAGCGGAATTAAATGGATTTTTCCTGAAATTATTTATCTTAATTGGTCTGATTGCAATTGGAATTGGAGTAATTTTATATTCACAAGTCGACAATATTTTTGGAGGCAGCTTATCCGATCATCAATTGGGGAAAGTAAAAATGATGATTATTTTTATGACCATTAGTTTAGCAGTGCAATTTCCATTAAGCGTATTTTCTTCAATCCTACAAGCGTATGAACGATTTATTTTTATTAAACTAGTATCTTTAATACAGGTGATCATTCAACCAATTACGATGCTGATTTTCCTTTTACAAGGTGCTGATTCTGTTACGTTGATTGGTATTGTTGCGGTTTATAATACGTTATTTATCCTAGTAGATGCATTAATTTGTATGAAAATTCTTGATGTAAAATTTACTTTTACAAATAGTAATCAGAACTTGCTAAAAGAGATTTGTCTCTATGCATTTTTTATTTTTGTCACTGTAATTGTAGATAAAATTTATTGGCAAACGGATCAACTACTTTTAGGTATTTTAAAAGGCACTGTAGATGTGGCTATTTATGCGATTGCCATCCAGATTGTTATGATTTTTATGTCATTGGCACTAGCTATTAGCAATCTCTATTTGCCTAGAATATCTATACTCGTTACGCAAGAAGATGGTCTAATGCATATTAATCATCTATTTAAAAAAGTAGGATCGATTCAGTTTTTAATAGTTGGATATGTTATGGGGGGGTTCATACTTTTTGGAAAAGATTTTATTGCGCTATGGGTCGGAAAAGAGTTTCTACAAGTTTATTATATTGTATTGATCATTATGATCCCTTTCACAGTGGACCTTATTCAGAATTTAGGATTGAGTGTCTTAAAAGCGAAAAATTTATTTCGATTTAGAACAATTCTATTAATCTGTATTGCTTTGTTAAATCTGATGTTATCAATTCCCGCTATTAAATATTTTGGTTTACTAGGAACAGCAAGTATAACAGCATTATCATTGTTAGTGGGTAATGGTGTCATTATGAATGTGTATTATCACAAAAAATTAAAATTAGATATCAAAGGTTTTTGGCTGAATATATCAAAATTAATGATCGCTCTCTTTTCCTCAACAATTACCATGAAGTTACTATTATTTATATTTAATCCGAATATTACATGGGTTTCTCTCATTAGTTATATAATTTTATATGGCATACTTCTATTTCTAACTCTCTTTGTGTTTGGAATAAATGCTCAACAAAGAAAAACGCTAATCCATGTTGCAAAAAGTAAAATTCCGAACTTATTAACAAGAAAAGTGGAACGGGAATAAGCAAAATGCATAATTTATTCTCTTAAACTATAGCTCCAATGATTTACTTTAACTTCTTTCAGCACATGTCTTTTGCAGCGAAAGCGAAGCAACAACAACAACAACACACGACTGAGTGACCAACACCATGTTTTTGCTGTCTTTTTGCCACCTCATGAACATCCTTTTGCAAGAGCAGAGGAATTAGTCGAAGAGGCGCGTAAAACGTCACCGTTAGTTCGTTTATTTCCACGATAATGGCCACAAGTGAGAAAATTGCACTCGGCTGGCATTTAGATGCGAAGGCAGTTGAGACCCCACAGGAGCGAAAGATGAGCGACGAGAAGGCTCAGGTCACTCCTGCTGTGGAATGTGCAGTCAAGTACATATTTTGGTGAAGAGCCAAATTTCCCATCGTTTTTAAGTAGAGAATAGAAGCACTTTATATAAAGACACATTGATTGCTTAGAAATGGTGGGTGGGAAAATTGAAGCCAGTTGTAAAAGAAATATATTTATTAAGATTTGTAGCTTGTCTGGGGATTGTGTTCATGCATGCAATCACGTTAGCATTGGACATGTATGAAATTGAAGGAAGTCAACTTTTCATTGGACTGACAGCTGTTCAACTAGCATTAATGTTTGGAACACCCATCTTTATTTTTATATCAGAGTTTGTTATCGCTTATTCCTACCCGGAGCAAATGCCAAAGGGGTTTTATAAAAAACGTTTTCACTATATTTTTATCCCTTTTCTAATAATAGGTATTCTTGACGCAGCTTTTCATAATAATACTGAATTTGAAAAGAAAATCATTTTAAATATTTTTGAAGGTGACTTTCATGGTTACTTTATCGTCATTATCTTTCAGTTCTATTTTTTACACCCATGGTTTGTGAAAAATATTGCATCGAAATTTTCAGCTAGTAAAGTAATAATAACCGCGTTTTTCATTAATTTTGGATATTTAGCTTTTTTTAATTTTTTAAATCCAGAGAAGTATCTTTATTTTATTCCTCATGTGAAACTGGAATGGGGATTTTTAAATAAAATGCCGTTTCCTGCATGGATCGCTTATTTTGTAGTTGCTTATTATTGCGGCAAAAACTATGAGACGTTCCTAGCCTTATTGCAGCGCTTCCGAAGACAATTATTCATTTCCTTTTTTATGACGCTGATCATTTTACTCGCTTTCCATTTTTCTGGCTTAATAAGTGAAATGTATTCAAAGAGAGTGGATGTTATCTTCTATACACTAAGTATTGCATGTTGCCTGTTTTTTATTGCGAGTAAAATGCGTAAAATGCCTCAATTTGTTCTATTGATTAGTCGTTATTCCTTTGGTATTTACTTATTACACCCATTTTTCAATCTACTAGTGAGTGATATTTTAAAGAACCATACGGAAAACGTGAACATTTTTTTTGCCATTATGATGTCATTTATTGTAAGTGTTACTTGTTCTATTCTTCTTACGTATCTATTGAACAAGTGGAGATTTGGTGCTTATATAGTAGGAAGGGTAAGTGGTGGTACAAGAAACAGCTAAAACATTGTATCGATTATAGAATTTCATCGGAAACTGTTGTTTAAAAGTAGTAAGAGCATCCTTTGCACAAATCATTAATAGCAGTTTTCAATTGGGAATTTGGATTATATTTTGCAGTTCACCGTGGAAAAGTGCTAAACTAAAGGGTGCTAATTAATGAAAGAGTGGTTTTGGAAAATGAAAGTTTTATTTATAGGAGATATTGTAGGTTCAATTGGTCGAGATGCGGTGGAAAAATATTTACCCCGCTTAAAGAGAAAGTACAATCCAGACGTTGTTATTGCAAATGGAGAAAACGCAGCAGCGGGACGTGGGATTACGCGTAATATTTATAATGACCTATTGCAAATGGGTGTAGATGTTATTACGATGGGTAACCACACTTGGGATAATAAAGATATTTTTGATTTTATAGATGATGCAGATTATTTAATACGCCCTGCAAATTTTTCAAGTGAGGCACCAGGTAAAGGCATGATGCAAATTTCAAAAAAAGGCGTTACATTATCTGTTATTAATTTGCATGGTCGAGTGTTTTTACCTCCTCATGAGGACCCATTTGCGATGGCAGAGAAATTGATCGAAGAAGCACATAAAACGTCACCACTTGTATTCGTGGATTTTCATGCGGAAGCGACAAGTGAAAAGATTGCCCTTGGATGGCATTTAGATGGAAAGGCCTCGGCAGTCGTTGGTACACATACACATGTGCAAACAGCTGATGCACGTATTTATCCAAATGGAACAGCCTATATTACGGACGTTGGTATGACAGGTCCATACGATGAAATTTTAGGGATGACGAAGGAAAGTGTCATTTATAAATTCCAAACAAATATGCCATCTCGTTTTGAAGTACCTAAAAAGGGACGTGATGTGTTAAGTGGTTTCTTTGTAGAGATTGATGATAAAACAGGAAAAGCTCTACATTGTGAGCGAGTTTATATAAACGAAGATTATCCGTTCCAAGCATAAGAAGAGAAACTATTGTGTATTAATAAATGCACAATAGTTTTTTTGTTTAAAAAATTGTTGTGTCAATAAAAATAAACTATCGTATTAAATAAAATATGACTCTTCGGCAAAACGAGGGGTTGATTTCCGCTCCGACTGGGCGCTTTCCTGGGGGCGTCCGATGAGCCGCTTCACTCGCGTTGCTCGCTCCAGGGTCTCATCTGTGACGCTAATCCCCAAGGAGTCGCCCAGTCTCCGCTACAATCAACCTCTTCACTTAGCATGTATTTTCTGGCATGTTAATCTAATTTATAGGGATAAAATCAAGCTTCAACAAGATGTCGTTATTTGTGCGAAAGCGAAGCGGCAGCAAAGACATATATACAATTACCTTAACTGTTATAAGTTTCTATTCTGAATAGAGTAACCATCAAGGTTCACTTTTGAATTCTTAAATTTTATAAAAGTTCTACACTATTGTTGATTGCAGTGGAAGGCTACTCGACTCCCGTGGGATAGCGAGACAGGCGAGACCCTGCACGGAACGAATGTTTTCCGTGCGAAAGCGAAGCGTCAGCAACAAAGCGAGTAGCCTGGAACGGAAATCATCCCCTCGTTCTGCAAAGGAGCCCAAGTTATTTAAAATGGCACCTTTATTTCATTGACAAAGTAATTTTCTAACGGGAATTTTCAGTCTTTTTCGATTGTTTCAATATATAAGAAATGAAAATAGTCTATTTTCTTCTTGCCGAGCATAAAATGACCTACGGACAATAACTTGAGGTCCAAAAAGGGGGACATGAGTTGTTGAGCGTAAACACTATTCGCGAAACGGGGAGGAATAATTGTGGATTCATTAAAAGTATCATCACGCTCTAATCCAAATTCAGTTGCAGGTGCATTAGTCGCGGTAATCAGAGAAAAAGGGCAAGCAGAAATGCAAGCAGTTGGGGCAGGTGCACTTAACCAAGCCGTGAAAGCAGTGGCCATTGCACGCGGATTTGTAGCGCCAAGTGGCACAGATTTAATTTGCGCACCGGCGTTTGCCGATATTTTAATTGCTGGTGAGGAACGTACAGCCTTAAAGCTTCTTGTAGAAAAGCGTACTCGATAAAAAAGTTATGAAGTAAAATGCCTTGCACATAATAAGCTGCAAGGCATTTTTTCGTTTTGTATAGTAGTAGCCGATTCCGGACGCAATTATGCCGAGGCATAATTGATTATTTAGCTGATTTGAAAATTACAACTTTTTGAACAGGATTTTCAGTCAAAGGTCTGATTTTCGTTTAAAACGTGGAATAACAATAGTGCAGACCGTTTCTTCGTGTTAAACTTATGAAGGAAAAATAAATAGTACACATTGGATTTAAGGAGTTGTTGACATGTTACATCAGCTTTCATGGAAAGTCGGTGGGCAACAGGGTGAAGGGATTGAAAGTACAGGGGAAATTTTCTCAATGGCAATGAATCGTTTAGGTTACTTCCTATACGGTTATCGTCATTTCTCTTCTCGAATTAAAGGTGGCCATACGAATAATAAAATTACAGTTCGTCCAACAGAAGTGCGTTCAATTGCGGATGATTTAGATATTTTAGTAGCGTTCGACCAGGAAACAATCGACGTCAATTATAAAGAGCTAACAGAAACAGGCGTTATTTTAGCTGATTCAAAATTTGATCCAGTGAAGCCAGAAGATTCAAAAGCGCCATTATTTGCGGTACCTTTTACAGAGGTAGCGGCAGAGCTTGGCACTTCGTTGATGAAAAATATGGTGGCAATCGGAGCAACAGCTTCATTGCTGAATTTAGAGGACGCAGTGTTCCAAAATGTTGTAGATGATATTTTTGGCAAAAAAGGCGAAGAAGTTGTTCAGAAAAATATGGAGGCCATCGCACGCGGTCATGAATTAATGAATGAGCTTTTAGGCAATCGTGTAGGTGAATGGGCTTTAGCACCAGCAGATGGTAAACGTCGTATGTTCATGATCGGGAACGATGCAGTTGCACTTGGAGCACTTGCAGCTGGGACACGCTTTATGGCAGCCTACCCAATTACACCAGCTTCTGAGATTATGGAATACCTAATTAAAAAATTACCGAAATTCGGTGGTACGGTTATTCAAACAGAAGACGAAATTGCTGCAGCGACAATGGCAATTGGGGCAAACTTTGGTGGTGTTCGTTCCTTTACAGCTTCTGCTGGTCCTGGTCTTTCATTAATGATGGAAGCACTAGGTCTTTCAGGTATGACGGAGCAGCCACTAGTTGTTATTGATACTCAACGTGGTGGTCCATCAACAGGTTTACCGACAAAGCAAGAGCAATCAGATCTAATGGCAATGTTATATGGTACGCATGGTGAAATTCCGAAAGTTGTGATTGCACCTTCTACAATGGAGGAAGCATTCTTTGACACAATCCAAGCGTTTAATATTGCAGAGGAACTACAATTACCAGTTATTTTAATGACTGACTTGCAATTATCTCTAGGTAAACAATCTGTTGAACCATTTGATTACAATAAAATTGAAATTCGTCGCGGTAAAATTGTCACTGACGACATTGAAGAAGTGACTGATAAAGCATACTTCAAACGCTATGAAAATACAGAAGACGGCATTTCACCGCGTGTATTACCTGGTACGTTAAACGGTATTCACCATGTAACAGGGGTTGAACACGATGAAACAGGTAAACCATCTGAAGCAACTGGTAACCGTCAAGTACAAATGGATAAACGTTTCCGTAAGCTAGCTGCATTGAAATTTGATACTCCAGTGTACTCAAATGCGCCACACGAAGAAGCAGATATTTTATTGGTGGGCTTTAACTCAACTCGTGGAGCTATTGAAGAAGTACAAGAGCGATTAAATGCTCAAGGTATGAAGGTGAACCATGCACACATGCGTTTAATTCACCCATTCCCATCTGCTGAGGTGGCACCACTTGTAGCAAAAGCGAAAAAAGTAATCGTTGTAGAAAATAACTACACAGGTCAATTAGCAAATATTATGAAGATGAATATTGGTGGTCACGATAAAATCGAGACTATTACAAAATATAATGGTACACCATTCTTGCCAGGTGAATTAGAAAATCGTGTGAAGGAGTTGACTCGCTAATGGCAACATTTAAGGATTTTCGTAATACAGTGAAACCAAACTGGTGCCCAGGCTGTGGTGACTTCTCTGTACAAGCAGCGATTCAGCGCGCCGCGGCTAACGTTGGTATTGAACCAAACGAACTAGCTGTTATCTCAGGGATTGGCTGTTCAGGTCGTATTTCAGGTTACATTAATTCATACGGTTTCCACGGTATTCATGGTCGTGCATTACCGATTGCACAAGGCTTAAAAATGGCTAACCGTGATTTAAACGTTATTGCTTCTGGCGGTGACGGGGATGGCTTTGCGATTGGTATGGGTCATACAATTCATTCTATCCGTCGAAATATTGACATCACGTACGTTGTTATGGATAACCAAATTTATGGTTTAACAAAAGGGCAAACATCTCCACGCTCTGCTGCAGGATTTATTACAAAATCTACGCCAGGTGGTGCGATTGAACCATCATTAAAACCATTAGAAGTCGCTTTAACAAGCGGAGCTACATTTGTAGCACAAGGTTTCTCAACAGATATTAAAGAGTTAACCGCTATAATTGAAGCGGGCATTAATCATAAAGGCTTCTCATTCATCAACGTATTCTCACCTTGTGTTACTTATAACAAAGTGAACACGTACGATTGGTTTAAAGAAAACTTAACGAAGCTTGCTGATATCGAAGGCTATGATAATTCTGACCGTAGTATGGCAATGCGTACAGTGATGGAGCATGAAGGTTTAGTAACAGGTATTATTTATCAAGATACTGAAACAACTTCATATCAAGAAAAAGTACCAGGCTATTCAGAGCTACCATTAACGGATATTGATATTAAAATGAGTGAAAATGATTTTAATGATTTAGTGAAAGAATTTATGTAAATTCAATTTTATATAACATTAAAAAAGCATTTGGGATTCCTCCAAATGCTTTTCGTGTTTTTGAAAGACTGTTATGTCAATGAAATTAAGATATTAAAAAATTATTATTTTGTCGCTACGTTAGCACTACGCTTTCGCACATTTGAAACATTGATAAAGTTTTGTTTTATCCTTATAAATGAGTAGATATATGCTCTGTGAAGTGGTTGATTGGAGTGGAGACTGAGCGACTCCTCGGGGATCAGCGTCACAGATGAGACCCTGCAGCGCAGCGAAGCGGCTCATCGGACGCCCCCAGGAAAGCGCTCAGTCGGAATGGAAATCAACCCCCTCGTTTTGCCAACCAATTTGATTTTTATAGGGTTGTTCTTCAAAAAATTCTCGAAATCCTTATAAAATCCTTATAATCATTTTCTACACTATAATCATCGAAAGGAAGATGATTATAGATGGAAGATATTATTTTACAAACTGAAAATCTTAGTAAAAGCTTTAAGGGGCAAAAAATTGTAGAGGACTTGTCGTTGACGATACCTCGCAATACTGTTTACGGTTTACTCGGTCCTAACGGTGCTGGGAAATCAACAGCGTTAAAATTGATAACAGGGATGCTGCGTCCGAATGCAGGAAAGATACTTTTTAATGGACGTGAATGGAATCGTAATGATTTAAATGACCTTGGTGTATTAATTGAAACACCACCGCTTTATGAAAATTTAACGGCAAGAGAAAATCTCAAGGTTCGAACGATTGCCCTCGGATTGCCACAGTCACGTATTGATGAAGTATTAAGAATCGTAGACTTGACCAATACAGGAAAAAAACGAGCAGGACAATTTTCCTTAGGGATGAAACAGCGTCTAGGAATTGCTATTGCGCTATTAAACTATCCAAAGCTTTTAATTCTTGATGAGCCGACAAATGGTCTCGATCCAATCGGCATTCAAGAACTTCGAAAGCTGATCCGATCTTTTCCAGAGCAAGGCATTACAGTCATTTTATCTAGCCATATCCTGTCAGAGGTAGAGCAGGTCGTTGATGAAATTGGCATCATTGCAGGAGGAAAATTAGGCTATCAGGGAGTTGCCCCACAAGGTCAGGAATTAGAATCATTATTTATGCAAGTAGTGTCTGCTAATAGAAAGGTAGGCATGTAACATGATTTCAATTATGAAAGCTGAAAGATTAAAATGGAAAAAGACTTTTATTATTAAATTAGTTTGGCTAGCGCCTATTGTTGCGATATTACTAACTGCAGTATTAATGGGAGGAAAGTTTTTTCAAAGTGGTGCTTATAACTTTTGGTATACAATGCTCCTACCAGGTGCTCTGACGATATGTTGTGCATTAGCTGTGGAAAAAGATGCTAAATTGAAATATCATAGTATTCTCGCAATGCCGATTGATCTGAAGAAGATTTGGTTTGGCAAAATACTAGCATGTAGTGCCTGGTTGTTAGTAACTACGCTTATTTTCTTTGTAAGTATAACTGCTAGTGGAATACTTTTTGGCACTAGCTATTCTTTAACAAGTAGTCTTACAGGTAGTTCGTTAATTTTCTTAACGCTATTATGGCAAATTCCATTTTGTCTATTTCTTGCGACAAAATTAGGCACTTATATGGCTATTTTAATTAATTTAGTTGGCAATATTTTTGGCGTGGTTGCATTTGCTGATGGAGAGTTTTGGTATAGCGTACCTTATGCCATTACAGCAAGATTAATTTGTCCAACACTAGGGATATTACCAAATGGTCTGCTAGTGCCTGAAGGAAGTCCATTATTGAGTATGTCGGTTATAGTTCCGGGCTTACTGATTGCTTTAGCTTGGTTTGCGTTAATTAGCTACTTTACTGCACGTTGGTTTCAGAAAAGAGAGGCGAAATAGTATATGGTAATGTTAAGATTACTGAGAGCAGAGTTTCTTAAAACAAAAAGAACGCCATTTTTACTAATTCATCTCTTTGTACCTATTATTATTTCTGGTCTGTTTTTAGCATACTACACATATTCGCCATGGGATTTCAATGGGAAAGTATCAACCTATTTTCAGGCTCTCGCGTGTGGATTTCCGATTATAATTGGAGTAGTTTGTTCAATGATGTCGGAGCAAGAAGCTACTGCATGCCATTTTCAGGAGATGCTAACAGCTTCTAAAACAAAAATATTGGCCTTTTTAAGCAAGTTGCTACTGTTATTGTTATTTAGTTTTGGAGCAATATTACTGTCCATCGGTATTTTTAGTTTTGGTTTTATTGAACTTTTACATGAGGATACTTTTAGTTTTCAATTTTATGTAATAGCTGGATGCATTCTATTTGTAAGCTTTGCATTTTTATATATTTTACATTTTTTTGTTAGTCTTCATTTTGGTAAAGGCGCCTCCATAGGATTAGGTATTGTGGGATCACTATTAGTAGCCTTACTACTCACTGGATTAGGTGAAGGTATTTGGTCATTTATACCTTATGGTTGGGGCGGTCAGTTTGTTTCGTTATGGACAATGAAGGCGTCAGGGCTTGACCTATCAACGGTGGAAATAGGACTACAGGAAGGTATTATTGCTTCCGTTTGCGGAACATTGCTAGCGTTAGTATTATCTTGTTTATGGTTTTGGAAATGGGAAGGAAGAAAGTCTGATAATTAGGGTATGAAGAAATGATGAGGGTAGAAATATGGCAAAAATATTAGTAGTAGATGATGAAAGAGACATTTTAGTATTAATAAAAAATGCATTACTAAAAGATGAACATTTAGTAACGGCAGTCTCTGATGCAACAGAAGTAAGTAAAATGGATCTTGGTGCCTTCGATTTAATTTTACTGGATGTGATGATGCCCGAAATTGATGGATTTACTCTATGTGGCCAAATACGTCATGCTGTTGATTGTCCAATCCTTTTTTTAACGGCTAAATCATTGGAGGAGGATCTAATGTATGGTCTAGGTCTTGGTGCTGATGATTATATTATCAAGCCGTTTGGAATTGGGGGGCTACGTGCAAGAGTGAATGCGCATTTGAGACGCGAAAAAAGAGAAAGACGTAGCATTCTTTTTGTAGATAATGTTCACTTCAATCTATCAGGTAAAGAGCTGTTTGTAAATGAAGTGAAGGTAATGCTGACAAAAAGCGAATATGAAATATGCGAATTTCTAGCTCGAAATCGAGGACAGGTATTTTCTAAAGAAAAGATTTATGAAACTATTTTTGGATTTGATGGGAAGAGTGACAGTACAGCTATTACTGAGCATATTAAAAATATTCGTTCAAAGCTACATGCCTTTGAGATTGACGTCATTGACACTGTTTGGGGGATTGGATACAAATGGAGACAATGAAGCCCAATAAAGGAACACGCCTTCATACTTTTTTTCTTCGATATCTCCTTTTCCTAAGTTTAGGCACCATTCTGTTAGTAGTGTTGCTGATCGGTTTAACGATGTTTGCCTTTTCTACCAACATCGTATTACCAGCAAATTATGCAGAAACTCAAATTTCATTATCAAGAGATCGTATTGCGTCTAGTAGTACGGTTACAGCTGATATGATCCCAGACCTTGTTGATTACGCAGTCTTTTCTAAAGAAGGTAAACTTCTTGCAGGAAATCTTTCAGAGAAGGAAGCCTATAAAGCTTGGAATGCAATGAAAAAAGAGCAAACTCAAGGTATCTCCCAATTTTACTCGTTTATAGAGCGAGAAAATGAGATTTGTATATTACGGTATTATATATTGCCACAGTATCGTTCGGCTAATATGAGGGAATATTTACCAAATCCACAACTGTTAGATGTTCTATTATTTATTATAGGAATAATAACGCTAGTAACTGTCCTTGCGATCCATTTTGGAAGAAAGCTTAAGAAAAAAATGTTTGGTTTGCAGGAAGCGATTGAAAAAATACAAAATCAAAATTTAGATTTTACGATAAGCCCTTCAGGAATTCGTGAAATAGATGAAATATCCATTTCTCTTGAGCATATGAGAGAGGCTTTAAATAGCTCCTTAAAACAACAATGGGAATCAGAACAGACCCGTAGAGAACAAATTTCTGCTCTTGCCCATGATCTGAAAACACCTCTTACAATTATTCGAGGGAATGCAGAGCTTTTACAGGATACTGTTCAAGATGACATTCAAAAAGAATATAATAACTATATTTTGAAAAATACAATCGAAATAGAAAAATTCACGAAAGAGCTAATTGATTTATCGAAAATGGAGAAAAATATCGTTCGTGAAAAAACAAATGTTAAAGCGGATGCATTTATGACAGAAGTAGAGAATCAAATGAGAGCTCTTTCGTTGGAAAAAAGGCTACAAGTGGATGTAAAGAAGGAAATGATTCCTGCATTTATGTTTATCGATGAAGAACAGTTCTATCGAGCGATTTTAAATGTTATTGCCAATGCTGTGGAGCATACACCTGAAAATGGTAAGGCGACATTCACTGTGCAAGGCGCTGCTGATTTTATCCAATTTATCGTTACTGATAGCGGCTGTGGATTCTCTCCGAGAGATTTAAATGAGGCTACCAAACAATTTTATCGCGGAGATCCAAGTAGGAATGCAGGAAATCACCATGGCATGGGACTTTATATTGCTCAATCAATTGTTCAGAGTCATAGTGGCACACTGCTAATTGGCAATGATTTAACAACTAGTGGAGGAAAAGTGACCATTACAATCCCAATCAAAGAAGCGCACAGCCAGAACGGAAATCAACCCCACGCTATGATGACGAGCCTTTAACTAATAAAAATGGTTGGCTAACACACCTGGATAAAATATCTTGAGAAAAGAATGATTTTGGCAAATTTGCTAATATCATTCTTTTTTTGTTTTGGTAGAAAGGGAAAAAATGGGGAGCGTGTTCGGGCAATAGTATTGTAAAAAATGCTACAATAAAAGAAAAAAAGAAGAGGCGATGCACGTGGATAACGTCATTGATTTTATTGCAAAGAAAAAAGAACGCGAAGAAAGACAGCGGGCTCAGGATTTAGAGAGGTACGTTGCGACGCAATGTAATTTTCATCAACCAGAAAATATTGATGCACTTGTTGATGGAAAAATAATTGAGGTCAAAGACCATACGTTGTTTTTAGGTTTTCTCTCGATATTAAAAGATGAACAAATTGAGCCACTTGATATTTTTCAAGATGTTTTTACATTAGAGCCTGCTCGTTTTGAGATGTCCTACAATATGAGATGGTGGTCAGTTGTACAGCTTGCATTTACATTTTTAACAATTTTAAAGGAAAACGAGCCGCATACATATGCAGATTTTCTTGGTTTATCAGATTAATCTAGAGTGTGTGCACGTCTTGGGAAGATACATAAACGTGCGCATACAAACTAGATTCCCTCTTATCCCCACTCAAACAAATAATCATCTTTACAATTCCCCCTTAAATCAATAATTGTTCATAGATTTTCATAATTCCTTCATAATTTTTACTGAATATTTTAACGTCCTCCATACTTGCTTAATGTTTGTTTTCTAACATAACTGTTGTAAGGCAAATGAAAACAAACATAAACAAATGGAGGTTCCAACTCATGACAATTCAAAAGTTGTGGAAGAAAGGTCTAATCGGTGCATTAGCAATTTCAATGTTAGCAGCTTGTTCTGACAATTCATCTAGTTCCAATGAGGTAAAGAGTGATTTGACGCTTGAAGAGATTACGAAAAAAGCAAAAGAAGAAGGAACTGTAAATTCTGTCGGTATGCCAGATACGTGGGCTAACTGGGTGGAGACTTGGGATGAGCTTGGTACTGAATATAGCCTTAAGCATAAGGATTCAGATATGTCGAGTGCTGAGGAGTTAGCAAAGTTTGAAGCAGAAAAGGATGACGCAACTGCGGATATTGGTGACGTAGGAATTGCCTTTGGTCCGATTGCCAAGGACAAGGATTTAACATTACCGTACAAAACATCTTATTGGGATGAGATTCCTGACTGGGCAAAGGATGAAGAAGGACATTGGATCGTCGGTTACACGGGAACCATTTCATTTTTAACCGATAAAAACAACGTCAAAAACGCTCCAACTTCTTGGGAGGACCTTAAAAATGGAGATTACACTGTCAGCATTGGTGATGCTTTAACAGCGAACCAAGCACAGTTTGCTATTTTAGCAGCTGCTATGGCATTTGGCGGCGATGAATCGAATATTCAACCAGGGATTGACTTTTTCGCAGACTTAGCAAAGCAAGGCCGTTTACAAGGTGATCCATCTGTTGCGAATTTAGAAAAAGGAGAAATTGACGTTGCCATCTTATGGGATTTTAATGCGCTTGGCTATCGTCATCAAATTGATGAGAAACGTTTTGATGTGGTCATTCCATCAGAAGGTTCTGTAACATCAGGCTATGCAACGATCATTAATAAATACGCCAAAAATCCTCATGCAGCAATGCTTGCTCGTGAATACATTTTATCTGATGCAGGTCAAGAAAATTTAGCGAAGGGTTATGCTCGCCCAATTCGCGACAAGGTTCAATTGTCTCAAGAGGTTGAGGAGCTATTATTACCTGCAGAAATGTACAAAAATGCACAGCCAGTAAAAGACCAAAAGAAATGGGAAGAAACTACAAAACAAATTCCACAACTATATCAGGAGCAGGTATTAATTCATGCAAAATAATAAAGTTGTGTTAATTGTCGTAGATGCTCTTCGTTTTGATACAGCCTGTACCCATATGGGATTTATGCACCATTTAGTTGAACGCAAGATTGCAGCACGCTACAAAGTTTGTTCGGAGGTCCCGGCATTATCAAGACCTTTATATGAAACGATTTTAACGGGGACACCACCCATTGTACATGGGGTAACGAGCAATATGACAGTACGTTTATCCACGCAAAATAGTCTATTTCATTTAGCGAAGGAAAACGGTCTGTCCACAGCGGCAGCTGCCTATTATTGGGTCAGTGAGCTATACAATCGTGCACCATTTGTGCATATGGAGGACAGGCTACAATTAGATACTCAATTGCCGATTGAGAATGGCCTATTCTACTTTGAGGATCACTACCCAGACAGTCATTTATTTGCTGAAGCTGCATGGCTAATGGATCAAAAGCAACCAGATTTCTTGTATATTCATCCGATGAATGTAGATGATGATGGTCATAAATTTACAGCAGACTCAGCACAATATCGAAATCGTGTTTTAGCAGTTGATGCATTATTATCTTTATTTATTCCAAAATGTCTTGCACAGGGCTATGAAGTTATCGTGACGGCTGATCATGGGATGACGAGTGATGGTAATCATGGAGGCACGACAGCTGAGGATCGTCATGTACCAATGTTTGTTATTTCGAATCAAGTTAAAGTAGGCATTAAGGATGAGATTGTATCACAGCTACAAATTGCTCCGCTGTGCTGTCATTTATTGAATATCGAACCCTCTGATGAAATGGTTCCGCTGTTATTAGAGGGAATGCATTCATTAAACAAGGTTTAATTATTATTATTAATCCGGCGTGTTAGGGAAGCTTCCAGCAGGGAAATTAAGTAGCCTGTATTAAACAGGTTCTCTAATTGGCTCATCACTAAAAGTTGGGATGACATTTTTAAAATATAAGCAATGTATTAGTTGATTGGAGTGGAGGCAGGGCGACTCCTTGGGGATTAGCGTCACAGATGAGACCCTGGAGCGAGCAACGCGAGCCGGAACGGAAATCAACCCCACATTATGGTGATGAGCCTTCTAATTAATAAAAATGATTAATCTAAATGGCTCTATTAACTATAGAAAGAAGTGATTGTTTTGATTTCGAAGCGGCAAACAGTTGCCTGGCTTTCTCCTTTTCTAGTACTTGTCCTGTTATTTTTCTTAGTACCGTTACTGTATATGCTAATCACAAGCTTTCAAAATAGTGATGGATTTACACTTGCACAATATCAATCTGTACTAACGAATGATTACATTTTACAAGGCTTTAAAAATAGTATTACACTGTCTGTTATTTCAGCAGTCATTGCCTTAATCGTTACCTTATTCTCAGTATATGCGATTATGAGATTTTCTCAGCCAGTGCGCGAGAAAATTTTAATACTGACAAACTTAACGTCAAATTTCTCAGGTATTCCGTTAGCTTTTGCCTTTATCGTATTACTTGGCAATAGTGGGCTCTTTACATTGTTATTCGATAAATGGGGTATCAGCGCTTTATCATCATTTTCTCTTTATAGCTGGGGTGGCTTGTTACTGATTTATATTTATTTTCAGCTGCCGTTAGCCTTAATGCTTTTATACCCAATTTATGATGGAATTCAGCAACAATGGAAAGAGGCAGCGGCCCTGCTCGGAGCTTCTACATGGCAGTTTTGGATGAAGATTGGGATCCCTATTATGCTTCCTGGGATAGTTGGAACATTTAGCGTATTGTTTGCCAATGCAATGGGAGCGTATGCCTCAGCCTATGCGTTAACGAGCAGTAATTACAATCTAGTGGCCATTCGTATTGGCTCTCTTATTAAGGGAGATATTTTTGCCCAGCCAGAGTTGGCAAGTGCTATTGCTGTAATACTAGCAGTAACGATGGTGACGGCCATGCTGTTAAGCGAATGGAGCATTTCAAAAACAAGGAGGAAGTTATAGTGAAAAAAAGAGGCTTTGCTGATTTATTTTTCCTCCTGTTAGTGGTGTATTTAGTGTTGCCAGTTATTGCAACAATGCTTTATGCCTTTGCATCGAATTGGAATAAGACCATTTTGCCAGAAGGATTAACATTTAAATGGCTTGCTACATTATTTCAGGATGCAGAATTTATTCAGGCTTTTGGACGTTCTGTTTTATTGTCGAGTGGGGCTGTAATGATCGCATTGCTCGTTATCGTACCGGCCATTTTCGTAATCGTGTTGTATTTTCCAAAATATGAAAAATGGATTCAGATGGCAGTTGTTATGGTGTATTCATTTCCAGGAATTATTTTAGCAGTCGGGCTCATTCGTGTTTATAGCAAATTTGGTGTGCCGATGATTTTAGTCGTTTTAGGGGCCTATGTCGTCGGTATCCTACCATACATTTACCAAGGGACACGCAATAGTTTGCGGAATGTAGATGCACGACAGTTATTAGATGCAGCACAATTACTTGGAGCATCTAAATTGCAGGCATTTACAAAAATATTGTTACCTACTGTTTATCCAGGCTTATTTGCAGGTGCGTTATTATCGTTTTCCGTGCTTTTTGGAGAGTTTGTACTGATTAATCTTGTAGTCGGTTCTCGCTTTGAAACGGTGCAAATTTATTTAATGAAAAAGCTTAGTACAAGTGGACATATTGCCAGTGCAGTTGTCTTCATTTACATCGTTCTTATGGGCTTATTAACGTTCGTTATTGCAAGATTAACGAAACAATCGAAAGGTGCTACAAATCTATGAGTTATATTGTGATTGAAGGACTTCATAAAAAATATGGATTAACGACGGTTTTATCAAATATAGATATGAAGATTGAAAAAGGTGAATTTATAACTCTTCTAGGTCCGAGTGGCTGTGGTAAGAGTACCATTTTACGTATTGTAGCAGGCTTAACAGATGCATCTGCAGGAAAAATTATCATTGAAGGTAAGGATATGATGGGTGTTCAACCTAAGGATCGTCAAGTTGGCATGGTGTTTCAATCATATGCACTATTCCCAAATATGACGGTGAAAGAAAATGTAGCCTTTGGTTTACGCATGCAAAAAGTAAATCCTGCTGAAGTTGACCAACGTGTTCAAGAAATGCTTGCGCTTGTCCATTTATCTGAAAAAGTAAACGCATATCCGAAAGAATTGTCTGGTGGCCAGCAGCAGCGTGTTGCCCTTGCTCGTGCTTTAATTGTACGGCCAAAGGTGTTGCTGTTAGATGAGCCGCTTAGTGCGCTAGATGCCCAAATTCGTAAGAAACTACAAGCAGACTTACGAGCCATCCAAAAAAAGCTAGGTATAACGATGATTTTAGTAACACATGACCAAGAGGAAGCGATGGCCGTTTCTGACAGAATATTTGTCATGAATAATGGGATGATTGCACAAAGTGGAACACCTACTGCGATTTATACAAGTCCTGAAAATGAATTCATTGCTAATTTTATCGGTCATTACAATGTCTTTACGCGCCGAGCTCTAGAGAAAATGATTGGCGAGACATTGCCAAAAGAATACTCAAAGTTCGCGATTCGACCAGAAGCTATTCATCTCGATCAGAGACAGGGGGATGTTTGTATTACTGGAGAGGCGAAGCAGTCACTAATGAGCGGTAATGTTATTCGAACAACGTTAGAGGGAGAAGGTCTCTTTACGATGGAGCAGCTACACCAACGAGGGCATTCGTTTGAGCTGGGTAAGAAATATAAGTGTTATGTAGCGAAAGAAGATGTGATTGCATTATCATGACCTATTCAAAAATTGAACGTTTCGAATTTATTTTAAATCAGTTAGAGGTTGATGGGAAAATTGTTGTTGCCCATATTGCGGAAGAGTTACAAGTGGCACCAGAAACGATTCGTAGAGATTTTGATGAGCTAGAACAACAGCATTTATTAACGAGAGTACACGGAGGTGCTGTAAAGTATACGCACGTTAGAAATGAACCCGTGTTTTTGCGTAAGCTTCAAATGCAAAAAGACGCGAAACGCAATATAGCTCGTTTAGCAGCAAGACGTATATGTGATGGGGATACAATTGCCGTTGATACAGGTACAACGACCGTACACATTGCAGATTTTTTACTGGCAGTTGATGATATAACTGTCGTAACCAATTCCATCGCTGCAGCTGTACAATTTAATTTGGCTATTGAAGAGCGGAGAATGACGGGGAAGGTCATTTTACTTGGAGGAACAACAAATCCAAAGCAATCTTCAGTAGCAGGAGCTATGACATTAGAAGTGTTAAATAATATGAATTTTGATAAAGCATTTATATCATGCGGCGGTATTAGCGAATGTATCGTTTACGATTACGATTTGGATGAATCGTTAATTTCTAAAAAAATGCTTGACCATAGTAAAATGAACTTTTTACTAGCGGATGCATCTAAAATAAATGGGAAGTCCTTTTATCAAATTTGTCACATAGAGGAGTGCTCAGAAATTCTTTGTGATATAGCTTGTCCATCGGAGTGGCAAGCATATGAGGAAAAGTGGACGGTATGTAATGGAGGGAAAAGCGGATGATTGATTATCATGTACATTTAGAGGAGGGCCCATATTCATTTCGTTGGCTAGAGCGTACTTCTCAGGCAATTAGATTTTTTAATGAAGATGAAGTGACAGCAAAAGGTTCTAAAGCATTTGTGGAGTTGCAAATGCAGCAGTTGTCAAAGCGGTTACAAAGTGGCTGTTATAGTGAAGAATGGTTAGACTTATATCTACAACAGGCTAAACAGCTTGGTTTGCGCGAGGTTGGCATTGTCGACCATCTATATCGTTTTAAGGAGACGCGAGCATATTTTGAGCGTTATATGCAGTTGGATGACAATGAAGTAGGTAAAGTGCAGCGTTACTGGCTTGATCGTGTGATGACGGAAAGCATCGATGATTTTGTGTCAGCCATTAATCGAGCAAAGGAAAAGTGGAGTCGTCATGGTATTTCCTTAAAGCTTGGTATCGAGGCCGATTATTTTGTCGGTGGTGAGGAAGAATTAACTTCATTATTAGAAGGATATCCATGGGATTATGTCATCGGATCCGTCCATTTTGTGGATGGCTGGGGCTTTGATAACCCTCAAACACAGTACATATTTGAGGACATGGACAATGCTACTTTACAACAAAACTATGCACGATTTTTTGCTACAGTTGAAAAAATGATCCTCTCCAATATGTTTGATTTTGTGGCACATTTGGACAACTTTAAAGTATTTGACTATCAAGTGAAGAATACGGCTTTTCTTGACTCTTGGTATGAAAGAATTGCAAAAGCACTTGTGGCAACACAAACTGCCACTGAAATAAATGCTGGCTTATACTATCGCTATCCAGTAAAGGAAATGTGCCCCGGACCTCGTTTCTTACAAATATTAATTGATCATAGTGTAGCCTTTACAGTTTCCTCAGATGCGCATTTCCCAGACGATTTAGGCAAACACACCTTTGCCAATACAGATTTACTAAAAAGCTATGGCCTTCAATCAATTGTTGGGTTTGATCAACGCAAAAAACAATATATAGAATTATAATAAATGTCGCCGTTGATGGATATCTTCGGTGATTTTTTTATCTGGAAGAGGGCGATGAATAGGCTCGGCGAAGTGGCGGAGGGAATCTACGACGAAGCGACCGATGGAACCGCCAAAGTAACGGATAGAATCGTCAAAGTCGTGGATAGAATTTAAAGCGATGGATAGAATCGTCAAAGTCGTGGATAGAACCATCAAAGTGGATAGCCCTGGCAAAGCGACGGAAAGAACGGTCGAAGTGACGGAAAGAATTCGAAGCGCCGGATAGAACTGTCGAAGTGATGGAAAGAACAGGCAAAGCGACGGAAAGAAACGTCAAAGTGACGGAAAGAATTCAAAGCGACGGAAAGAATCGTCGAAGTGATGGAAAGAACAGGCAAAGCGACGGAAAGAAACGTCAAAGTGACGGAAAGAATTCAAAGCGACGGAAAGAACTGTCGAAGTGACGGAAAGAACAGGCAAAGCGACGGAAAGAAACGTCAAAGTGACGGAAAGAATTCAAAGCGCCGGAAAGAACTGTCATAACGACGGAAAGTCCCCCGAAACTAACAGACACGCCCCTCAACCTGACGAATAAATTCATCTAGCTAAGAGTAATTAAGTCTAAACCACGACATTTAGTACGCAAACCTTGTAGGTTATAGCAATTATTCAGTATAATAGTAAAATGGGAATTCAAATGTATGGAATTCGTTTGAAAGGAGTTACCTGATTGCGATGAATGAAGAACAACGCTTAGCTAATCAACAAGTCAATCAACCAAAAAAAGAAGACAAGCCTGAAAAGGATTATAGTAAATATTTTGAAACGGTCTTTACGGCACCTTCATTAAAAGATGCTAAAAAACGTGGGAAAGAGGAAGTTAAGTACCATAAGGACTTTAACATTGCAGAAGAGTTTGCAGGTATGGGCACAGGACGTACATTTTATATTCGTACCTACGGCTGCCAAATGAATGAGCATGATACAGAAGTAATGGCTGGGATTTTTATGCAGCTTGGTTATACACCTACAGATGTTATTGATGAAGCTGACGTCGTGCTACTGAATACGTGTGCTATCCGTGAAAATGCAGAAAACAAAGTATTTGGAGAACTTGGCTTCCTGCTGAAATATAAACGTAAAAATCCAGAAATGCTGATCGGAGTTTGTGGCTGTATGTCACAGGAAGAATCCGTTGTAAATAAAATTTTAAGAAGTTATCCACATGTCGATATGGTGTTTGGTACACATAATATTCACCGTTTACCGAACATTTTAAAAGAAGCATATATGTCTAAGGAAATGGTCATTGAGGTTTGGTCTAAAGAAGGCGATGTTCTTGAGAATCTGCCGAAAAAACGTCTTGGCTCCATCAAAGCTTGGGTAAATATTATGTACGGCTGTGATAAATTCTGTACGTATTGTATTGTACCTTATACGCGTGGTAAGGAGCGTAGTCGCCGTCCAGAGGAAATTATTGCTGAAGTTCGTGAACTAGCGGCTGCGGGCTATAAAGAAATTATGCTGCTGGGGCAAAATGTCAACGCTTACGGTAAGGATTTTGAGGATATTGAATATCGACTTGGTGATTTAATGGATGAATTACGAAAAATTGATATTCCGCGCATTCGTTTTACAACGAGTCATCCACGTGACTTCGATGATCATTTAATCGAAGTTCTTGCACAACGTGGTAACTTAGTTGAACATATTCATTTACCAGTACAATCTGGTTCAAATGATGTGCTAAAAATTATGGCGCGTAAATATACACGCGAGCATTTCCTTGGATTAGTAGCGAAAATTAAAGCGGCTATTCCAGAAGTAACACTAACGACAGATATTATCGTAGGTTATCCTAACGAAACAGAAGAACAATTTGAGGAGACCTTATCCTTGTACCGTGAAGTAGGCTTTGAAATGGCCTTTACTTATATTTATTCTCCTCGTGAAGGTACACCTGCTGCCAAAATGGTGGATAATGTACCTGAAGAAGTGAAAAAAGAACGTCTTCACCGATTAAATGAGGTTGTAGGAGAATACTCTCGCAAAGCATTAGAGGGATTGAAAGGTGAAATAGTAGAAGTATTAGTCGAAGGTACAAGTAAAAAACGCGAAGATGTGTTAGCTGGCTATACGCGTAAAAATCGTCTTGTAAACTTTAAGGCGCCAGCAGATCTAACTGGTCAATTAGTGAATGTGAAAATAGTTGAGGCTTCTTCGTATTCACTAAGTGGCGAATTCGTAGAAGTAGTAAAAAATGAAAAGGTGGAAGCGTAAATGACACAAGTATTGTATACAAAAGATGATTTAATCAAGAAGTCACACGAAATTGCGCATATGATTGCCAATACGCCAGAAGTTGAATTTTTCAAAAAGGCAGAAGCACAAATTAATGAAAACCAACAAGTACGTGAGCGTATTGCAAGTCTAAAGAGCTTACAAAAGCAAGCTGTTAACTTCCAGCACTTAGGAAAAGAAAAAGCGCTGAAATTGATTGAAGATAAAATCGCTAAAATCGAAGAAGAAATCAATACAATCCCAGTGGTACAACAATTTAAAGAATCTCAAGGGGATGTAAATGATTTGTTGCAATTAGTTTCGAATACAATTGCTAACAATGTTACAAATGAGATTGTTCGTTCAACGGGTGGCGATTTGCTACGTGGAGAAACTGGCTCACAAGTAGAAAATACAAAACCAGGTAGCTGCTCATAAAAATAATAGAAGGAAAAGCTCGAATGAATGATTTCATTCGGGCTTTTCCTATTGTTGAAAACTATTGTGTCAATGAAATTAAGATGCCCTATTAAATAAAGTATGGCTCTTCGGCAAAAACGGGGGTGATTTCCGTTCCGACTGGGCGCTTCGTTGCTGTCGCTTCGCTTTCGCACAGAGCAATGCTTCCTGGGGGCGTCGGGGCAACAAATGTTTTCTGTGCGAAAGCGCAGTGCAACGTAGCGGCAGTGGCAGGATGTTTTTTTGCGCGAAAGCGAAGCGTCAGCGGCAGGATGTTTTTTTGCGCGAAAGCGAAGCGTCAGCGGCAGGATGTTTTTTTGCGCGAAAGCGAAGCGTCAGCGGCAGGATGTTTTTTGCGCGAAAGCGAAGCGTCAGCGACAAGATGTTGGTCACGAAGGCGTTATCACAGGACGTGATGCTTTTAGCCTTCGTTCCCCTACCCGCTGCGCTCCAAGGTCTCATCTGTGACGCTAATCCCCAAAGAGTCGTCAAACCTCCACTTCACATATCATGTCTCTTTTGGCATGTCACTTTAATATATGAAAAAAGAATTTTATCAGCAATTCGATTCTATAAAATATATGTTCACCCAATAGGCGTTACCTGCATATGATGGAGTGAAAAGAGTCGAAGGAGGAATTGCGCTGAAACGTTTACGACAAATCGTGACGAGAGCAGTAGTTGCCAAAGGGAAGAAGAGAACGGAAGAACGTGTAACATTAAGTCCATCAAATAAGCCGACGAGTATTCTCGGTTGCTGGGTCATCAATCATACTTGCTCCGCAAAAAAAGTCGGTAAATTTGTAGAGGTATCAGGTAAATTTGATGTCAATGTATGGTATGCCTATAGTAATCATTCGAAAACAGCAGTGTTTTCTGAAACGGTTCACTATAAAGACAAAGTGAAGCTTTCTTTTAGAGAAGGCGAAGTGAGTGTTGGTGATGATGTTCGTGTACGTGTCATTCAAGAGCCAAACTGCATAGAGGCAATCATCTCTCCATGTGGTACGAAATTTGAAATCGTTGTAGAACGCGAAGTCATTGTAGAGGTAATGGGAGAAACGACGATTTGTATTAGTGTACATCCACTAGATTTAGAAGAAGAATGGAACTTTGATGAGGAGAGCTCATCCTCGTCTTCATCTAGCTCAAGTTCCAGCTCTTCGTCTAGTTCTTCGTCCAGCTCTAGTGGAGAAGGCAGGTATGTTTTAGAGTCCTCATCGTTTCCTGGTGAAAGACCAAGATAATACTAAAAGCCATATTTCTTTCATACATGCGAAACGCTAGCATCTTAAAAAAGGTGAATTAAGCGTTTCGCATGTATCTTTTGTTATAATAAAAATATCTATATGATTAGAGCGAGGGAATTTTGAAAATGACAACTTATACACCAATGATGCAACAGTATTTGCAGGTAAAGGAAGATTACAAGGATGCCTTTTTATTTTTTAGATTAGGCGATTTTTACGAGATGTTTTTTGAGGATGCTATTAATGCCTCTCAACTTTTAGAAATTACATTAACGAGCCGAGATGCTGGTGCAAAAGAGCGTATCCCAATGTGTGGTGTTCCACATCATTCGGCAAAAAATTATATTGAAACACTTGTGCAAAAGGGCTATAAGGTTGCTGTTTGTGAGCAAACAGAAGATCCAAAGCAAGCAAAGGGTGTAGTGAGGCGTGAAGTTGTACAGCTTATTACACCGGGTACGATCATGGAAGGTAAGTCGCTTGATGGTAAAACCAATCATTTTATTGGTTCTGCGGAGCAATTCGACGATACGACATTTGGCTACGCTTATTTAGAC
Organism: Lysinibacillus agricola; assembly: GCF_016638705.1. Lineage (GTDB taxonomy): Bacteria > Bacillota > Bacilli > Bacillales_A > Planococcaceae > Lysinibacillus > Lysinibacillus agricola. The sequence goes on from NZ_CP067341.1 coordinate 1,416,371, forward strand.
TTATCTACAGGTGAAGCAGTAGCCTCCTCTATTGAGGGCGACGGTAAAGCACTTTTATTGCAAATGCAGGCATATGGTATTCGTGAATTAATTGTAACGGAAAGTTTGCAACTTCTATTAGCAGAGCATGCAGTAAACGCAGGTATCGTCCTTTCTATTGAAACAGGTGAAATGACATTGGATAAAGCTGCACATTATTTAGATGCGGTGCCAAATGATTTACAGATTGCTTGCCTTCGTTTGCTGGCTTATATCGATAAAACACAAATGCGTTCTTTATCACATATTCAAGCATTTACTTACAATGAAATGAAAAATTATTTACGTATTGACTCTAGCTCAAAGCGTAATTTAGAGCTTATTCAATCTATTCGCGGTGGCGATCAAAAGGGCACACTTTTATGGTTGTTAGATGACACAGTGACAGCAATGGGGGGACGGAAGTTAAAGCAATGGTTACACCAACCTCTTGCTTCACGTTCTGCCATTGAAGAAAGACTAGCAACTGTCACTGATCTATTAGAGGAGTATTTTGTAAGAACGGAGCTTCAAGCCTCTTTAAAACAAGTATATGATTTAGAGCGTTTAGCTGGGCGTGTAGCTTTTGGTAATGTTGGTGGACGTGATTTAGCGCAGCTACGTGATTCATTACGTCAAGTACCTGCCATTCAGCAACAATTACTTGGTGCCAATAAAGAAACATTGCAAAAGCTTGGCGCTGCGCTTGATACGTGTGCGGATGTAGAGGCACTATTAGCTCGTGCTATTACAGACAATCCGCCAATTACGATTAAAGAGGGTGACGTCATTCGAGATGGCTATGATGAGCGCTTAGATGAACTACGTTATGCTTCTCGTAATGGGAAAGATTGGATTGCGCAGCTCGAGCAAGAGGAACGGATAAAAACAGGCATTAAAAACTTAAAAATCGGCTACAATCGAATTTTCGGTTACTATATTGAAATTACGAAATCTAATATCCATTTAGCTGATTTAACACGTTATGAACGAAAGCAAACTTTAGCAAATGCCGAGCGTTATATTACACAAGAGCTAAAGGAAAAAGAAGCATTAATTTTAAATGCCGAGGAAGAAAGTTTAACGTTAGAGTATAACTTGTTTGTGGAAATACGCGATGAGTTAAAGGCATATATTCCGCGTGTACAAGCGTTAGCGGCAAGCATTAGTGAGTTAGATGTGCTGCTAAGCTTTGCGAGCGTTTCAGAGAAATATCGTTTTACAAAGCCAGAATTTCATGGCGGACGTTCGCTTGAAATTATTGAAGGGCGCCATCCGGTTGTAGAGAAAATGCTCAATAAGCAAATGTATGTACCAAACGATTGTGTACTTGAGGAAAATAACAATATGATGCTTATTACAGGTCCGAATATGTCCGGTAAAAGTACGTATATGCGTCAGGTTGCACTAATTGTTGTCATGGCACAAATGGGTTGTTACGTGCCAGCTGAAAAAGCTAGATTACCAATTACAGATCAGATTTTTACTCGTATCGGTGCAGCGGATGATTTAGCTGCGGGACAATCAACATTTATGGTGGAGATGTTAGAATCTCAGCACGCTATTATGCATGCTACGAAAAATAGTTTGATGTTGTTTGACGAAATTGGTCGTGGGACATCTACTTATGATGGCATGAGTCTTGCTCAGTCCATGATGGAATATATTCATGATAAAATTGGGGCAAATACGCTGTTTTCAACTCATTATCATGAATTAACGGCACTCGAAATGGAGCTTCCTCGACTGCAAAATGTACACGTATCTGCTACTGAAAAAAATGGCACGGTTGTCTTTTTGCATAAGGTGAAAAAGGGAGCTGCCGATAAATCTTACGGTATTCATGTAGCACAGCTTGCACAATTGCCAGAGGAAATTTTAACAAGAGCACGCGTTCTGCTTGAAAACTTTGAGGCTGGAAAGGAAGTAGCCATATCACAGGAGGTAACTGAACAGCCAGTGCAAATGTCACTATTTACGGAGGAAGAACAAGCCTCACCAGCAGAGGCAGAAGTGCTTAAAAACTTAGAAAAAGTAAATATTCTTGGCACTTCACCAATGCAAGCCATGAATATTTTATACGAATTACAGCAGCAGCTAGTAAACGCAAAAAAGTAAAGGAGTGATGCGCTATGGGAAAAATACAAATTATGGACGAGTGGCTGTCCAATAAAATTGCTGCAGGGGAAGTAGTTGAAAGGCCAGCCTCTGTAGTCAAAGAGCTTGTTGAAAATGCCATTGATGCAGGAAGTACGTCCATTGATGTTTTTTTACTAGAAGCGGGCCTCACTTCAATTCAGGTCATTGATAATGGTGGTGGCATGGATGAAGAGGATGCATTAATATCATTCTCTCGCCATGCGACAAGTAAAATCCATCAGGAGCATGATTTATTTCGAATTCGTACACTTGGCTTCCGTGGGGAGGCATTAGCTTCAATTGCATCGGTGTCTAAAATGACACTCATTACATCAAATGGTGAATCGGGTACTTATTTAGAGCTTGAGGGTGGGCATATCGCCACACATAAACCTGGCCCTTTGCGCAAGGGAACAGATATTACAGTGGCGCAGTTATTTTTCAATACACCTGCTCGATTAAAATATATGAAAACAATTCAGACCGAGCTTGGGCATACAATTGATCTGATGAACCGCCTTGCACTTGGAAATCCACAAATTGCGTTTAGATTGCTACATAACGGCCAGCAATTGTTACAAACAAATGGACGAGGTGACGTGCAGCAAGTATTAGCTGCCATTTACGGTGTGCATAATGCCAAGAAAATGGTGTCCTTCCATGGAGAGTCACATGATTATAAGATTTCTGGCTTTGTATCACTACCAGAGGTGACCCGTGCCTCGAAAAACTATATGTCGTTGTTTGTGAATGGTCGCTGGGTGAAGCATTATTTAGTACAAAAAGCGATTGTAGATGCCTATCATACGTATTTGCCAATTGAGCGTTTTCCAATTGTAGCACTCTTTATAGAGGGTGATCCTTATTTAACAGATGTCAATGTGCATCCTGCAAAACATCAAATACGTTTAAGTAAAGAACCAGAGCTTCTTAAACTAATTGAAGGAACAGTACGGGAGCAAATACGCAATGTAATTCGAGTGCCACAAATGGAAAAGAAAGAGAAAGTCGCGAAGTCTGCGACGGAACAGTTAAATATATGGAAGCCGGCACCAAAGCTTGATGTGGAGAAAATGAATGCCATTGTAGAAAAGCTTTATGATGTGCAAACTGTTCAGGAATCGAACACATTAGACCCTATAGTGCCAGAACCCAAGTCCGTCCCTACTGCCATAGAGGACAGTTGGCAACCAACACCAATGATAGAAGTGAACCCTCTTGAAGAAGTGACCCTAGAGGAGGCAATGGAAGTTCTAACGGATGAGCCTATTCAAGAGCCATTCCCTGCGCTTGAAGTAGTAGGGCAAATTCACGGCACATACATTGTTGCACAGATGGAGGATGGATTTTATTTAATCGATCAGCACGCTGCTCAAGAACGTATTAAGTATGAATTTTTCCGTGAAAAGGTCGGTCAGGTGAATCCAAATGAGCGTCAGGCTTTATTGCTTCCATTGACCTTCCATTATGCAGCTGATGAGGCACTTATATTAAGAGAAAATAGGCAGGAGTTAGAAGCTGTTGGCGTATTTTTAGAAGAGTTTGGACAGTCATCATTTGTCGTGAGAGAGCATCCTAGTTGGTTTCCTACAGGGGAAGAACAAGAAATTATTGAGGACCTAATTGAACAGGTGCTAACAACTAAAAAGGCGGATGTCAAAAAATTACGTGAGGCGGCAGCTATTATGATGAGCTGTAAAAAATCGATAAAGGCCAATTATTATTTAACGAAAGAGCAAATGGAAACGTTATTGCAAGATTTACGCAATGCTGATAATCCATTTACATGCCCGCATGGACGTCCAGTACTTATACATTTTACTACTTATGAAGTGGAAAAAATGTTTAAACGGGTAATGTAGTTGGAACGTCTAGAACAACAGCTCAAGAGCAACATGAACAATCCATGCGCATAAAAGGAATTTTATTTTATAGGTAAAGCTTAATACAAATGACATTAGAATTTCTATGCTTAAAGTTATTGCTAGTGTAATCAGGTTAGCATACGCAGTAGAAGTTACACGTATTTTCAATTTATAGCAAATGGGGGAGAAAGATATGTTTTCATTTGAGCATCGTCCTAAAATTATGCATTTTTTAGAGCAATATAGCTTTGACGTATTAGTCATTGGTGGTGGCATCACTGGTGCTGGCATTGCGCTTGATGCTGCATCTAGAGGGTTATCAGTCGCTTTGATTGAGATGCAGGATTTTTCTGCTGGCACATCAAGCCGTTCAACAAAACTTATCCATGGTGGACTTCGCTATTTAAAGCAATTTGAAGTAGGTGTAGTAGCTGAGGTTGGGCGTGAGCGTGAAATTGTTTATGACAATGCTGTTCACGTGACAACACCTGAAAAAATGCTACTCCCATTATATAAGAAGGGCTCACTTGGTCCATTTACAACGTCATTGGCATTGAAGGTATATGATCGATTAGCAGGTGTGAAAAAGCATGAACGTAGAACAATGCTGAACGCTCAGGAAGCGGCAGCACTAGAGCCTTTACTTAATCGAGATGAGCTTGTCGGTGGTGGCTATTATGTTGAATATCGTACGGATGATGCCCGTCTGACAATTGAAGTGCTGAAAAAAGCTGTGGAATATGGGGCGCTTTGTCTAAATTATGCAGAGATGGCAGGGTTTTTATATGAGAAGAAAAAACTTGTTGGGGTACAAGTGAAGGATCATGTGACAGGGAAAACAATCGAAGTGCAAGCTGCTCAAATCGTCAATGCTACTGGGCCTTGGGTGGATGAGGTTCGTCAAAAGGATAAAGTAGCAGACAAAAAGCAATTACGCCTCACAAAAGGGGTTCACATTGTCCTTGATCAAAAGGATTTTCCACTAAGGCAGGCAGTGTACTTTGATATAATGGATGGACGTATGGCCTTTGCTATTCCACGTGATGGCAAAACCTATGTAGGGACAACAGATACGGTTTACGAGGGAGATCCTGTACATCCTGTAGCTACCCAAGAGGACGTTGATTATTTAATTGCAGCTGCAAAAACTATTTTTCCAACAGCAAATATTTCAAGAGAAACGATTGAATCGTCGTGGGCAGGTGTGCGTCCACTTATTTTTGAAAAAGGAAAGGATCCATCCGAAATTTCACGAAAAGATGAAATATGGATGGCACCAAGTGGACTAATAACAATTGCAGGTGGCAAACTAACGGACTACCGTCAAATGGCAGAAACTATCGTTGATAAAATTGTGAAAATGCATAAATTTAAGCATGCAAGTCCATGTGTGACGCGTGAGTTATCGCTTTCAGGAGCAAAAGGCATTAACGCCATCAATTTCACTGATTATAGTGCTTATAAAGCAAGAGAGGGCGTTCAATATGGCCTGAATTATGATGAAGCAAAACAGCTCGTACAAAAATATGGCACGAATGTTGATGCATTATATAACCAGGTGAAATATTTGCATGAACATGGAAGTACGATGCCCCTTGCCTTACATGCAATGCTACTTTATGGCATAGAAGCAGAAATGGTGTACACTCCAAGTGATTTCTTTATTCGCCGTACAGGCTTATTATACTTTGATATTGATGCGGTAAAACGTTATAAACAGCAGGTCATTCAAGTTATGCAGCAACATTTTCACTATACAGAATCACAAAGAAATACGTATATCGCTCAACTAGAGCAAGCTATTTTAGATGCTACAAATTTTGTGGAGGGAGGAGTGTAAGGGATGGAACGTTATATTGAAATGTCAGACGGCCATTTTGTGTTTACTCGAACATTCGAGCCGTCGAATCCATGTATTGGTCATATTCATATTTTGCATGGAATGGCGGAGCATAGTGGACGTTATACAAAATTTGCTCGTACACTAAATGAAGCTGGCTATGCAGTGACAATGCATGATCATCGAGGACATGGAGAAACGGCAGCCTATAATGGCACTCTAGGTTTTTTTGCTGAACAAAATGGGTTTGACCGTGTCGTAGAAGATGCACATGAGTTAGTAACATTGTTGCATGCACAATTCGCAGATGTACCTTTAATTTTATTTGGTCATAGTATGGGATCGTTCATTACTAGAAGATATATTCAATTGTATAGTAATCAAGTGGATTATGTGATTCTTTGTGGAACAGGAAACGTTACAGCATTGCATAAGATGGGGAATTTAGTAGCAAAAACATTAGCAAAGCAGCTTGGAAAAGAGACGGAGAGCAAGTTGTTAAATACGTTGAGCTTTGGTAGCTTTAATAAGCAGTTTCCAAATTCGAAGACTTCGTATGATTGGCTATGTTCAGTAGAGGATGAGGTTCAAAAATATATAGATGATCCGTATTGCGGCTTTATCCCAACAAATCAATTTTTTGTGGATTTAACAACTGGTTTTATGTCGTTAAATCGTAAAAAAGAGATAGCAAAAATAAAGAAAGACTTACCTATACTGTTGATAAGTGGTAGCAAGGATCCGGTCGGAGAACAAGGACAAGGCGTATACGCTGTTGCAGAACAATTTGTAGCAGCGGACTTACAGGATGTGACGGTCTACTTAATTGAGGATAAGCGACATGAAATCTTGAACGAGGATAATCAAGAGGCAGTCTATCAAGTTTTATTACGGTGGTTAGAAAAATATGATACAAGATAAAATACAACAGGCAGAGGTCGTAGCAATTGTTGGGCCTACTGCTTCTGGTAAAACGGCACTAAGCATTGAGTTAGCGAAAAAATATAATGGTGAAATTATTAACGGTGACTCCATGCAAATCTATCAAGGGTTAGACATTGGTACAGCGAAAATTACTGAGGAAGAGATGGAGGGTGTGCCACATCATTTACTGAGCTTTAAAGAGCCAACGGAGCCTTTCTCAGTAGCTGACTATCAAAAATTAGTGCGAGCTAAAATTGCGGAAATTCAAGCTCATGGCAAGCTACCGATTATTGTAGGAGGCTCAGGCTTATATGTGCAGGCAGTGCTCTATGATTTTCAATTTACAGAGGAGCAGGTAGATGAGGTGGTACGAAAAGCCTATTATGAGGAACTGGAGAAATTAGGTCCAGAAGCAATGCATGCTAAGCTTAAAAAACTTGATCCACAAACAGCAGAGACAATTCATCCAAATAATACGCGCCGTGTCATACGTGCGTTAGAGATGATTGAACTTAGTGGCGTTTCAAAGGCATCCGAAGCACACAATCGTGGAGAAGTTCCACTTTACAACCATGTGATTTTAGGGCTTGGGCAAAATATGTCACGTGAAGAGCTCTATGATCGTATTAATCTTCGTGTCGATTTAATGATGGAAAAAGGGCTTTTGGAAGAAGTAAAGGGTTTATGGCAGCAAAATATTCGAGGTGTGCAGTCGATCCAAGCAATTGGCTATAAGGAATTATATGATTACCTAGATGGAAAATGTTCTTTAGAAGAGGCCATTGACAGTTTAAAACAAAATTCTCGCCGCTATGCGAAAAGACAGCTAACATATTTCCGGAACAAAATGGATGTACATTTTCTTAATACTGACGAAAAACTTTTTTAATCCAAGGTGAAATCAACCACACGTTATGATGATGATCCTAAATGAAGAAAAATTTCTAAAAATTACTAATTGATAAATTGGTAGAACATGCTACTATAGGAATGAAGAGGTAGAAAGAGAGTATGGGGAGGCATCTTTAATGAAATCAATTAACTTGCAAGATACGTTCTTGAACCATCTACGTAAAAACAGTGTTTTTGTAACTGTGTTTCTGTTAAACGGATTTCAGTTAAAAGGGACTGTGAAATCCTATGATAATTTTACAGTGTTATTAGTAGATGCTGAAAACAAGCAGCATCTTATCTACAAACACGCTATTTCTACATTTGTTCCAGCAAAGCAAGTCGATTTTTTAGAGAAAGAAGAATAGAAACATTATATTTAAACAGTTAGTGTTCACGACACTAGCTGTTTTTTTGCCTTCGGGCTATAATGGAAAAGGAAATTGACATATTGGAGGACTACACTTATGAAATCTATGGATACAACAGAAATAGTAGAACTATTAGATGCAAACGAAGACCTATACATTATTGATGTTCGTGAAGATGATGAGGTGGCACAAGGCGTGATTCCAGGTGCTCAACATATTGCACTTGGGACAATCCCTGAGCGCTTAGGTGAATTAGATGCTTCTAAACCATACATTATCGTTTGCAAGGCTGGCGGTCGTTCAGCAAATGCTTGTGCATACTTAGAAGCTCAAGGCTTTGACGTAACAAACCTTGAAGGCGGCATGCTTGCTTATGATGGAGAATTAGAATTTAAGTAATGACATACTTAAAAAAGAAAGAGCCTTTCAATATTTGCTCTTTCTTTTTTGTGCTTATTTTTTTAGTGAGTCTATGATAAGGCTAAAATTTTTTTCGAAATTATTGTATGGGTTATCATTTTTTAGCCCGCGAAACTTTAAATTATAACTGGCAAAGTTTAAACCAGCACCGTAAACTTGTAATGCGCCATTCGCAAGATCACCTTTCTGAAGAAGTTGAATACCTTCCTTTAAGAAGTTTTCGCTCTCATCGAAGTGACATTCAGTAATGTTTTTATCGCCACTGTGGAATAACTTTAGATTTTCAATGATTTTATTCGCTGTATCTTCACTTATTGAAGCGTCTATATTGATTAATATTTGGTTTATCGGTTTTACTAGCTGAGCATATAGGCTATCATAATTTTCACATGTTTCAGCAATTGCATTTCGTAGCTCTTTTGTGTCCATCGTTTCTTCACCTACCTTTTTAATTTTGTCCTACCTTACATTGTATTAACTCCAAAACTTATCTAGCATGCCAGTTTTCAATAATTTTTATCGTTTCTGGTACTTATCAAAAGATAGCATCTAGCATTAATATTCTTACGCATGAATATTCAGAAATATGTTATAATTGAATCCGTTAAGGAGGGATTAGTATGTATCGAACAATAGCACCCCCAACAATGTCTTTACAGTAGAATCTGCTGTTTAGGCATTCATTAAAAGCTTGCTAATTCTCAATAGATTCTACTGTATATCGTTGACTATATACATGTAGAAAGTAGGAATTAGAAATGAGCGGAAAATTATCTTTTATTTTATCAATGATTATTTTTGGAGCTGTCGGTGTTTTTGCAAAATATATTAAGTTGCCTTCAAGTGAAATTGCCTTTTGGATGAGTCTCATTGGCTCTTGTTTTTTACTTGTGATTTTCTTTTATAAAAAAGAAAGGTTTACGAAAATATCTATTTTGCAAAACAAATGGCCATTGGTACTTTCGAGCTTAGCCTTGTGCGGGAATTGGATTTTTCTTTTCCAAGCGTATAAGGAGACGACCATCGCAAATGCTGCTCTAAGCTATTACTTTGCTCCAGTACTAGTGATTTGTTTGTCACCTATAATTTTGAAAGAGAAAATATTAGTAAGAAAAGTTTTTTATATTTGCGTGGCTCTAGTAGGACTATTTTTTATCGTTCAAAGCCAAACTACTGAAACGAGCGAACATTATATCGGTATTGTATATGGGCTCATTGCAGCTTGTTTCTATACAATAGTAACATTCACAAATAAGTATATTCGTGGATTAAAAGAGCCTGATAATACGATTATTCAGCTTGCTTTAGCAGCTTTATTCCTTGCACTTTATCTTTTGGGGACCAATGGATTTCAAGTCATGCAAATCGATATAAAGTCAATTAGCTTACTTATAGCATTGGGCATTGTCCATGCTGGAATCGGCTTCTATTTGTTCTTTTTCGGGATGCGTCATCTAAAAGGGCAAAGTATAGCTATATTAAGCTATATTGATCCACTGACATCATTAGTTATTTCGACAATGATTATAGGAGAAAAAATGACGACCCTACAAATAATAGGCGCTATTCTTTTGCTCGGTGCAACATGTCTGAGTGAAATGGATAAAACAAAGCATATATCACAGTAGTAACAAACAAGAAGCTCCTGAAAGTATTTGTGCATAGCAGAAGTTGCACTTTGCCTTTCAACTATACTCTTAGTTGACTTAGTTGTGGCAAGAATTGTAGCAGCGACTTGAATCGGAGCTTGTGGAACTGGTATAGGAACAGTTTTTCAGCTTGTATTGGTGGGGTTTTTCTGCTAGGTGGATATAATATGGACCACGTTATTGCTTGTTTTAAAAAATAGCCACTGTATTCTTAAATAAGTAAATTGAATCATGTATTTTGATAAAAACAAGAAGCCTTCGAAAGGCTTCTTGTTTTTTTCTTACTTTTTTTGTGAATAGATATACTATAAAAAATATTTAAAGAGATAAGTAGACAAATGAATTAAAATAGCACCTATAGTAAGAACAGATATTACCTTTATCAAGTCTTTTTTTATTCTTTTTTCAAGATAACGCCACCTATAACACTTAATTGTAGTTAACTTAAAAAGTACATTATATGATATGTTCTACAAATTTATACTAACATCTATTTCGAAATATTCGCACTATTGTGCAAGGATGAGTGCTTTTTACTACGTTTAGTGTAAACATTACTACTAGTTAATTATTAGCAGCGTGAATTAGTCTTTCGTTAGATGAAAAAATACAGTTAATATACTTAATATACACAAGTATGCTATTTAATACTTAACAACCCTCGCTTAATAGCTGTCACGACAGCACCTACTCGAGATTCTACGTCTAATTTCCTAATGATTGATGAGATATGGTATTCAACTGTTCTTATGCTTATCATCATTTCCTTACTAATTTCAATATTGGTTTTATCTTCTGCTATTCTTTTTAATACTTCAGACTCTTTTTGTGTAAGCATTTTATCTATCTGATTTTTTTCAACTTTAGGAAACATTTTGTCACCTAAGTATACTTGTCTAATAGTAAAGATTAATTCTTGGAATGGTTTTTCTTCTGATATAAAAGCGCTAGCTCCTGCATTATAGGAAGCTTGGATATATTCTGTATATTCATGCTTCGATAATATAACAACTCGTAAATTAGGAATATTTTTTAATAGTTTAGTTAAATCGATTTTGTTAGATAATTCCATTCGGAAATTCATTATTACAATATCCGGAGAGTTAGTGATTATTTCATGTTGTAAATACTCAGGATTAGAAAGAGCCCCTATCACGCAAATATTTGGTTCTTTGTTTAATCTGTGTTTTAAGCATTCTAGTACTAATTGACGATTATCGACAAGTAGTAGTTTAATATTCAAGATATTCACTCCTTGGTTATATATCAATCTCCATCTCCAAAAAAGGTCTATTATTGTCATTAAATGATGAGAGAAAAACTAAAGATTCAGTTTGAATAATATACCCTTTAAATGTTTTTCAAAACTTTTAATCACCAATAACTGAGGTAATTCTGCATTATTATGTGAAATATATATGAAGTTAGAATAATTGCGGGAAATACGGGTGTTTTAAAAGTTCTATTTGTTATATTCATATATAAGAATTCGGAAAAAAACGAAAATTAAAAAATAAAATAACCTGTGTCTTAATATTCAAGATGTGTTTCTTTAAGTGAATCTCAATTAATAGCAAGAAATTAATCTTTAAACAAATCTATTAGTACCTAGTAAAACACGTTGTATAACCCAATATAACGGCGTGATTACTATATAAAACTAAATAAGTAGTAAGGTGGTGTATGATATGCAAATTATTGAATTAAATGAAGGCTTGCGCTTATTTGATGTTCCTTCAACTGCAGAAGATATATGGTGTTGCTGTTGTTATTTCTGTACTTCTACAGGATGATTTGTAAAAAATAAAACACTTATTTACATATTTTGAGAGTGCAACAATTGTTCAAAGACTTTTCAAAATGAGAGGAGGAAAATAAGCGTTTTATTACTATTGAAAAATCATTATTTTTATTTTGTTACACAAAGGATTTTAGCCTCTTTTGTTAATGTATGAAGAAGTTAGCAAGGTTCAAAACCAAGTTAAAGGAGACAAAAAAAGATGATTAATAGATTATTATTAGTTTCATTTTCATTTCAGATACTTTTTTTTCTTCTTTTTTTTAGTACCTTACTATCAAAAATACCAGAGCCATTCATGTCAGTTATTATCCTATTAATTGCTTCTATGGGTTTAATAGTTGCTATAATTTCTGTAATTAAAGGACAAACCTCAAGGTTAGCTCCCGTAGTACTGGGAATATCGTTTTTGATATTTATAATGTTTGTATTTGCAATGCTTTTATCAGGAATGTAAATGGTCAATCCTAAATTTCCTAGCGGGAATGTTATTATATAGGGCTAGAAAAGGGATTCATCCTAATATATACTACTTTTTTGGAGAAGGTTCTAAGGGCGAGCCTTCGAGGACCTATTTGTATTTCAGATTCCCTTTAATTTTTGGATTTTTATAAAAGTAGTTGACCACTTATATTAAAATAAATTTTTGAAAAACTATACCAATTAAAATTAAGGAGAGATTAAGAATGAAGGTTAGAAAAAGGTTTAAAACTGGTATTGTAGCAGCTTTATCGACACTATTTATTTTTCAGGGAGTACTAAATGCTAGTATAGTTAATGCGACAGAGCCAGCAGCTGCTATTCAGGACGGAAATGTTCAGGGGAAAGCAGGAATAGTTATGAAGATTGATCTTACTGAAGAAGATAAAAAGCTATTGGGAGATGAAGATGAATTTCTTAAAGAAGTAGAAAAAGAGGGATGGAAAAAAACTGAAAATGGTTATGAGAAATTTTATCCTGCCAAAAACGGCTCATTAACTATTAATGAACAAGAGGTTGAATTGACTGCTAATGGTACATTCGCAATAAATGAAGATGATGCTAATTTGGATATTCAATTTAAGGCTAATGGGCAAGAAATTAAAACAAATGTTAAAAATGATAAGAACAAATCTCAATCTATAGATCTAGTAAAGACTATCAATTTCAAAGACTTCGCAAAGTCAATGGATGGTGAAATGACTAGTACAGAAAATGGCAAAAGCAGCCGATCAGAGGTGGGCCAAAAACACTCTCCAGGAGATCGTGTTCACTGTAACCGATTCAACGGTAGTGTTTCTAATCATAGATACTATAATCACTGGGATCCAAGGGCATGGAAAAACTTTGTAGGAAGTGATTGTGACTATGCTTTCTTATCTTATGACTGTCAAAATGATTACACAAGTAATACAAATTGTCGTGGTCTTCAATCAGCTTATAACTACAAAAATTGTTCATGGGCTTTATATCATTCTAACAGATATCACTACTATGGCAAATCAGGACACTGAAACTATTATTGTTCTGGGGAGATAGATTAGTATGAAGAAATTTTTATCTTTATTTCTATTCACAGTTTTTTTATTTTTAAATGCCTGTAGCACTACACATACAAACCAAGTATCAAGTATTGCTGAAGAGCTTAACAATATCGAAACCAATCATATTTATAAGAATGGAGTACTAACAACTAAATTATCAGTTCCAGAAAACCTAAGAAATGAAGAAAACTTCAGTATTATAATGGATTTAAAAATGCAAAATATGGATCATAATATTAAAGATATAAACCTATCAAAAGAACAAAACTATTATGCTGCCAAAATTGAATTACCAATGGAAGGTATTTGGAATATAAATTATCAGTATGTTTTAGATGAAAATACTAAAATTGATTCCTTTACTGAAGTTTTTGGTAAAGTCAGTGAAGAACAAATAGATGATGTGACCCTTAATATTACAACAGATCCCGAGGTTATTCAGCCAGATAAAGAAGGAATTCTAAACATTACACTTCATGATAAACAAAACAATATTATTCAAGATTCAAAAGTAAGTTTACAATTTGATTTACTGGAAAGGGATATTCATTTTACGGAGGATTTAAAAAGCGAAAATGGAGTTCATCAATTTAAAGGTAAATTTGAAGCAGGAATTTGGAATGTTACTATACATGCCTTTGCAGAGGGAAATGAGCATTTAATGGAAACTGTTATTTTACCAATTGGTACAGAAGCTGTAAAAGAAGTAGAGAGAGAATCATTAAAAAAGGGGCATCAACATTAATATATTTTCGTGGCGATGTTATGAATAGGAGTAACGAAGAAAGCTCAATTTCTTATTTTTAGTTTTTAACACTAGTGTTACGCAAAAAGTTCTGAATTTTCCATTTAAAATGTTGACACAAAAACCACTTTGACGTAAATTTAAAATAATTGCATAAAAGCATTAGGTGCCCATTGCGGGAGAATAGGGAATAAAGTGAAAAGCTTTAGCGGTCCCACCACTGTAAAAGGGAGTTTCATAGAGAATGCCACTAGCATCGTTCTGGGAAGGTTCTATGAAATGTTGAAATTCAGCCAGGAGACCTGCCTATCTGCTTCGGTTATATAGACGATGGAAAAGTCTGTAGTTTATTTGTTATGGAATAAACTACAGGCTTTTTATTTTTTCTCTAAATCATTCTTCGAGTAACAAGGGCAAAAAAGAAAGGGGAAATTTTCATGCAATTATTACAACAAACGATTCAAAACATTCAAAGTGCCGACCACAAAATGATGGAGGAAGCAAGAGAACGCATAGATGCACTTTGCAAGCCGCCTAGTAGCTTAGGGAAGCTGGAGACTCTAGCTGTGCAACTATCCGGTATTACAGGCGAACTATTTCCTACGATAGATAATAAGGCAATTATTGTCTGTGCAGCAGATCATGGTGTTTGTGATGAAGGAGTAACATCAAATATACAAAATGTGACGGTCTTTCAAACGTTAAATTTCCCTAGAGGAGGAACTGGTGTCTGTGCTATCGCAAAAATCACAGATGCAAAAGTTGTTACAGTAGACGTTGGCGTAAAAGAGGATATTCCACTTGATGCTGGTGTCATCATAAAAAAATAAAAATATGGAACGGACAATATGGCAAAAGGTCCTGCTATGTCAAGGGAAGAAGCCATTCAATCTATTGAAGTAGGAATTGAAGTAGCTACAGAAGAAATAAAAAAAGGGGCGAATGTACTCGGGACAGGAGAAATGGGGATTGGTAATACGACGCCAAGTGCTGCAATATTATCGGTTCTTTGCGAGTGTCATCCAATTGAAGTGACGGGATTCGGTGCAGGTGTTGGACCAGGAGGGATTGCGCATAAAGTAGAGGTCATTCACAATGCCATTGTATTAAACAAACCAAATCGCGATGATGCTATTGATATTCTTGCAAAAGTTGGAGGGTTAGAAATAGGCGCTATGGCTGGGGTAATACTTGCAGCTGCTGCAAATCGCAAACCTGTAGTGATTGATGGCTTTATTTCTACTATTGCTGCTCTTATTGCATACGAACTCGAACCAAAAGTAAAAGACTATATCATTCCTTCTCATGCCTCCGAAGAACCAGGTGCTAAAATTGCTGCCGAATTGCTAGGAGTTGAACCGATGCTACATATGAATATGCGATTGGGCGAGGGATCTGGCGCAGCTTTAGCGTTTCCTATTTTGGACGCAGCTTGCTCCATGATGAAAAACATGGCTACATTAGAGGAATCTATGCAGCTGTTAGAGAAGTAATCATATGAGTTTTCAATTAAAGAAATACTAGTGCCTTCACATATTCTCGACAAGCACAAAGTTTACTGAGGATTTAGGAGAAACACATATTCTAAAAAAACAAGCCCAAATAACAGCTATTTGGGCTTGTTGTTATGCAGCGGTATAAGGAAACTTATCTATGCTCGATTCAACTTCCGCAACGGTAAACGCCATTTCTTTATATATGAAAGTATTCTTAGTGCTGTGATCACACCAAATAATACATATAAAAAGATATCCCCTGACAATAATTCAAGTCCAATGATCAGTCCTGCTAGTGCTGCCCAAACGCCATAGACTTCATCACGAAGAACTAATGGTTTACGTCTAGCTAATAAATCACGAACAATTCCACCACCTGATCCTGTTAAAACTGCAGCTACAATAACGGCACTAATAGGCATGTCGAGCTTCACAGCATAAAGGGCACCTTGAATCGCAAATGCCGATAATCCAATAGCATCAGTGAAGTTGCCCCAACGATGCCAATGTTGAATGAGTCGATGTGGAAATAAGAAAAAAATTGTGATGGCTGCAATGGCAATTTGGAACATCATATCTTGCCCCCACAGTGTAGTTACAGGTAAACCTATTAGTAGATTTCGTATAGCTCCACCACCGAAAGCGGTTACGATACCGAGTATATAGACGCCGAATAAATCGTATTCTTCCTCCATTGCAATTATTGCCCCGGAAATAGCGAAGGCAATTGTTCCAATGATACTAAAAACCTCCCAAGCCAACCCTTTCACCCCTTATGTGAATAAATCATTTCATGTTGTTGTAGATTACATACTAGAAAACTTTAAGTTACCTTTTTGTATCTAGAAGTTTTTGCCAAGAAAAGCATCGACTTATGATTTGGAATTATCAGATATCAAATATCTCATTATAGCAGAAATAAATAGATTAAGTCCGTAATTTGGCTTAGTGCCTAATGCAATTAGCAAGTTTTGCAGGCAAGCTCACAAATTGTTAAGATAAGATTTGAACAAATGTGAAATGGAGAAGAATATAATGACTTTTACAACCAATTTAACGGAAGAAACATTAGCATTAGCTGCTAAAATAGAAGAAAAGGTACGCCCTTTTCATGCCAAGGTAGAAGATATGGCGTTCTTCAATCAACAAAAAGTGCTTGCAGCGTTCCGAAAGCATCAAGTAAGTGACTATCATCTGCACCCGTCTAATGGTTATGGCTATGATGATGAAGGGCGTGACAATCTAGAACGAGTTTATGCAGAGGTCTTTGGAGCGGAGGCTGCCATTGTACGTCCGCAAATTATTTCTGGTACACATGCAATCACACTTAGCTTATTCGGAGTGCTTCGTCCTGGTGATGAATTACTTTATATTTCAGGTCAGCCGTATGATACATTGCAATCAATAGTTGATGGTGGCGATAAGGATACTGGCTCATTAAAAGATTATAAAATCGGTTATAGCCATGTGGATTTAATCGATAATCAAGAGATTGATTGGGAAGGTGTTGCAGCTGCAATTACACCAAACACAAAAATGATTGCTATCCAACGTTCGAAGGGCTATGCAATACGCCCATCCTTTACCATTTCACAAATTGCAGACATGTGTGCAAAAATCCGTGAATTAGCACCAGCTGCTGTTATTTTCGTTGATAATTGCTACGGTGAATTTGTGGAGGCACAGGAACCGACAGAGGTTGGGGCTGATTTAATGGCAGGCTCACTCATTAAAAATCCTGGTGGAGGCTTAGCGAAAATTGGTGGTTATATTGCGGGTCGTGCAGATTTAGTAGAGAAATGTGCTTATCGTATGACTTCACCAGGTATTGGTGCTGAAGCAGGAGCAACATTAAATACGCTCGGTGATTTCTATCAAGGATTTTTCCTTGCGCCACATGTTGTATCTCAAGCATTAAAAGGTGCCATTTTCACAGCTGCTATGCTAGGGGAAATAGGCATGAATACATCGCCAAGGTATGATGCGAATCGTACGGATTTAATTCAATCGGTTTCTTTCCAAACGGCGGAACAAATGATTGCTTTTTGCCGTGAAATTCAAGCGAACTCACCAATTAATGCGCATTATGCACCAGAGCCAGCGTATATGCCTGGCTATGAGGATGATGTCATCATGGCAGCTGGAACATTCATTCAAGGTTCCAGTATTGAGCTGACAGCAGACGGTCCTATCCGTCCGCCATTTACAGCATTTATTCAAGGTGGGTTAACATACGAGCATGTGAAATTTGCTATTTGTAGTGCCGTTCAAACGATAAAAAAATAGGTAGTTAAAAACTATTCAAAACTTCCATTTTGAATAGTTTTTTACTTATGGACAAAAAATTGAAGATAACATTTGTTGAAACGTATGCCATTTATATAAGTTGATTGGAGAGGAGGCTTGACGACTCCTTGGGGATTAGCGTCTCATTGGACGTCCCCCAGGAAGCTCTGCTCTGCGCGAAAGCGAAGCGTCAGCGGCAAATGTTTTATCTGTGCGAAAGCGTAGCGGCAGCAACAAAGCGCCAAGTCGGAACGGAAATCAACCCCACGTTAGGATAATAAGCTTAGTTTTTTACAATTTTTCATCATTTCCAAAAATATTTCAATCCGTGTAAGGAAACCTCACATGAGTGGTTGACAGTGTAAATTTTTCGTTATATTATTAGCAGGTATTGGAGGGGACTTAAATGAGTCGTGAAATTAGACGAACTATGCCGTTATTATCCATGAATATCGTGATGCAATTGACCGAGCTTTCGGCACGCCAGATTCGTTATTATGAAGAACACCATTTAATTGAGCCGCACCGAACAGAAGGCAACCGTCGAATGTTTTCATTAAATGACGTCGATATATTGCTGGAAATTAAAGATTACTTGGAACAGGGTATGAACATGGCGAAAATTAAAAAGCTGTTCGCCAAAAAGAATGAACTTGTTACAACAGAGGACTCAGATTTAAGTGACTCAGAATTACGTCGCATCATGCGTGAGGAAATGCGTCAAGCACAACGCATGCAAAAATCATCCATCCGTCGTGGGGATTTATCTCGATTCTATTAATAAAAGGCAACATCGTTTATTACTTTTAACTAGAATAGAGTAATGATAAAAGCTAGACAATTTATAGGAGTGTGGAAAACTGTGGGTAAATACACAAAAGAAGACATTAAAAGTCTAATTGAGGAAAAAAACGTAAGCTTTATACGTTTACAATTTACGGATATTCTTGGCACAATCAAAAACGTTGAAATTCCTGTAAGCCAATTAGACAAAGCTCTAGAAAACAAAATGATGTTTGATGGCTCATCCATTGAAGGTTTCGTACGTATTGAAGAATCAGATATGTATTTATATCCTGACTTAGATTCTTTCGTAGTGTTCCCTTGGACTTCTGAAAAAGGGAAAGTAGCACGTTTTATCTGTGATGTATACACTGCTAAAGGCGAGCCATTTGCTGGTGACCCACGAAACAACTTAAAACGTATCCTTAAGAAAATGGAAGATATGGGATTCTCAAGCTTCAATTTAGGACCTGAGCCAGAGTTCTTCTTATTCAAATTAGATGCAAAAGGTGAACCTACATTAGAAGTAAACGACCACGGTGGTTACTTCGACTTAGCACCGACTGATCTTGGCGAAAACTGCCGTCGTGATATCGTATTAGAGCTAGAAGAAATGGGCTTCGAAATTGAAGCATCTCACCATGAGGTAGCTCCTGGACAACACGAAATCGACTTTAAATATGCAAACGCAGTCTCGGCTTGTGACAACATCCAAACGTTCAAATTAGTTGTTAAAACAATTGCTCGTAAACACGGCCTACATGCTACATTCATGCCGAAGCCATTATTCGGGGAAGCTGGCTCTGGTATGCACTTCAACGTTTCATTATTTAAAGGTAAAGAGAATGCATTCTACGATGAATCTACTGAACTAGGTCTTTCAGAAACAGCAATGCAATTCATGGCAGGTGTCCTTGCTCACGTTCAAGGCTTCACAGCTGTGACAAATCCAACAGTTAACTCTTATAAACGTCTTGTACCTGGTTATGAAGCACCATGTTATGTAGCATGGTCAGCTCAAAATCGTTCACCACTTATCCGTATCCCATCAGCACGTGGTCTTTCAACTCGTGTAGAGGTACGTTCAGTGGACCCATCTGCAAACCCTTATTTAGCAATGGCTGTTATTTTAGAAGCAGGTCTTGAAGGCATTCGCCAAAAATTAACACCACCAGCTGCCATTAACCGTAACATCTACGTGATGTCTGAAGAAGAGCGTAAAGCGAATGGTATCGAAAACTTACCACCAGCACTTGACGATGCTTTGGCATTACTTGCTAAGGACAAAGTATCTCAAGAAGCTTTAGGTGAGCATATCTACGCAAACTTTAAAGAGGCAAAAGAAATCGAGTTTGACATGTACCGTACAACAGTACACCAATGGGAACGCGATCAATATTTAAAAATGTACTAAAGATATTAACCGAGTGCCTAGTAAAGGTGCTCGGTTTTTCTATTTAAAATAAAGAACTTGATAGTAAATACCATAACGAGAAATGATAGAGATTAGGCATTTTTCACAATAGAGTGCTTTTGAAAATCAATATAAAGAAGCGATGAGGCATAATTTAACCTCATCGCATATTTCATTAATATCCCATATGATGATGGTACGGCATATGGTGATGATGATGACCCATGTCATGGTGATGGTGTCCCATGTGATGGTGATGGTGTCTCATATGATGCGGCATATGGCAAGGCTCAGGTGGCATTTCACAAAGTGTATGGGTCTCGCAACATTCATCCACTACAGCCTCAGTACAAGGGAAATGATACTGATGATCAATCATATGCTTATTAACTGTTGTTACATGTGTTGGCTGTACATGTGGTACAACTGTATGGATGTAATTAGTGCGTACATATTCCTCTGGTGGACAACAATGTGGTGGCTCAAATTGAGTTGGGCCCATTTGTGGTGGACAACAATGTGGACCTGCATGATGATGATGATGGCGCATATGTCTATGCATGGTAAAACCTCCTGTTTTGATAAGTTGTGGTTCATAATTAACATATGAGATGGAAGACAGTATGGTCTATTTGTATGCCTATTAAGGGCTGGTTAAATCTCTTAGGCAATCAAAATAGGTTGATTTAGAAGAGTTTCATACCAATTTTAATGACGTGAACTATCATCGAAAGGAGAAGAGATGTAATGCATGTCAAAATTTAATGGATTTATAACCATTTCTATAATTTTTTTATGGTTGGGTAGTTTATTATAGTTTGACAGTGCACAATATGTAAGGGAGAACGTACTGAAAGAAAGACATTTGAATTAATCATTTAGAAGAAATGGGCTAAATTCAAAAGTAGTAGATGGTACACATAAAAGATTAGCTAAAGAATAATTGAGTTTTGTTAAATTGTTTTTGTTAAAAAGAAGAAGTTCGGATTTATGAGATGAGGAATTATTACAATAAAAAATTATTTTGAACTGTATAAAAATCCGGTTTTTTGTTAGGTTTAATCGAATATATTGTAGGTTTTACAATGGTTTTGCAACATGAAAATGTTATAAAATCATGAATAAAGATGGTATTATTCTAAGTTAAACCGATTACTTCATTGTCATCAATCGATTGCAGACAATTCCGAAAATGGATATGGTACTAAATTTCTCTATATTGTTGAGAGTAGTACCGTTATAATGGAATTGATGATACAGAGTTTCAAAACTAAGTGGAAAATATGGGAATAACGACAGTAGCATTAATGAATACTATATTTAAGAAAAGTATAGGGTGAATTTACGATACAAATTTTTTACACTATGATGAAACTCTTCTATTTGTGAAATTGAATGATCGATTAAAATGCTTGAAATGGAGCATTAGGTGAAGTATGGCTTAATGTATTGGATGTTAATAATAAAAAAGTAGTACTTGGGCATTCCTTGGTTACTTTTTAGAGGAATGTTTTTTTATTTTATCCGTATTCCATTTTTATGAAAAATGATATACATATCTTGGCGGTTTAACAGTACATAACTAACAAGCCTGATGTATACAACTTCGATAAAACTAAGAAATGAGGCTTTTAATTATGAAAAAATACCCTACTTCTTCATACTTTTTCTTCATAATCCCCTCTCTTATTGGTGTCCTATTATTCATGACACCGGTCTTAACGGAAGAAGGATGGAAAGTTCCAATTGCTATTTTAGCAAATTTATTAGCAGGTGTTATTGCTCCTGTTATTAGTTATATTACTATTATTATGTTTGCGATTTCGGCAATTGGTTCACTCATTGCCAAATTCATTCCTCGAAATAATACAAAGAAACCTAGTATTTTAGATACATTATTTTATGTAAATTGGTTTTGGACAATTGTACGAGTAATCGGTTTAGTATTTGCATCAATGGTTGTGTTTGATTTTGGACCATCAGCAATTAACAATGAAAATACTGGTGGATTATTAATGAACCCAGACGATGGTTTGGTAACATTTTTGTTTACGATTTTCTTATTCGCAGGTCTACTATTACCGTTTTTAACAAACTTTGGCTTGCTTGAATTTTTCGGAACGATGATGGTGAAAATCATGCGTCCTCTCTTTAGAAGTCCTGGTCGTTCATCGATTGACGCACTTACATCGTGGGTTGGTGATGGAACAATTGGTGTTCTAATGACGAGTAAGCAATATGAAATGGGGAACTACACGAAAAAAGAGTCCGCTATTATTGCAACGAGCTTCTCAGTTGTATCCATCACTTTCTGCATCGTAGTACTAGATACAGTGGACTTGTCACGCTATTTCATTCCATATTATTTAACGGTTGTACTTTGCGGTCTTGTGTTAGCGATAATTATGCCACGAATTTATCCGCTTGCTAATAAGGAAGATACTTATATCGATGGTACTCCATTAGATTTATCGCGTGAGGAATTACCAAAAGGCTATAATTCTGTGTCACATGGCTTAAAAAATGCTTTAGCCGTTGCACATGCAAATCGAGATCCACGTCAATTTTTAAAAGACGGGTCCAGAAATGTTGTGGACTTATGGATTGGCGTAGCACCAATCGTTATGGCATTTGGTACTATTGCTTTGATGCTTGCCGAATTCACTAGTGTTTTCACAGTTTTAGGGAAGCCATTCGAGCCTATATTAACAGTGCTTGGTTTACCAGAAGCAGCTGAAGCAGCACAAACAATGGTTGTTGGTTTTGCCGATATGTTCCTTCCGTCCATTTTAGGAGCAGGAATCGAAGCTGAAACTACACGATTTGTGATTGCTGTCGTTTCTGTTACACAACTTATCTATATGTCTGAAGTCGGTGGACTAATTTTAGGTACAAAAATTCCGCTGAAGTTTTTTGATTTAGTTGTTATTTTCTTATTACGTACAATTATTTCACTACCAATCGCAGCATTAGTTGCACATTTAATCTTCTAGACTAATAAGGCAATTGTTCGTATTTACTAATACGGACAATTGCTTTTTCTTGTCAGGGAAGATTAACTGTGGGAGATGGGGAAAAACCCGCGCTTCAGGGGAAATACCCGCGCTTCAGAGGAGAATACCCGCGGAAGAAAGGGAAATACCCGCGCTTCAGAGGAGAATACCCGCGGAAGAAAGGGAAATACCCGCGCTTCAGGGGAGAATACCCGCGGAAGAAAGGGAAAATACCCGCGCGTCAGAGGAGAATAACTCGCGAAAGAAGGGTGAATACGTGTTGTTCCCTCCAAGGCCTTAAAATATTTATGATATAAAAAAACAATAAATAACAGTGAACATCATGTAACTTGCCACATAAATTCATTGAATTGGGAAAAACTACACTTAAAGTGATACTGAGGTGATAAAATGGACAGAATTTTTTCTCTCTGCTTAAGTTCCTGTTATTTATTGTTTTCTCAACCAAGTGATGCCTATATAAATGATTCGCTTACTCCTTATGAAGAAATTTATCCTGAAATAGGCTATAAAACGGTTGAAGCGGCTGCCTCCGATTTTGAACGGCACTTTCATCATGAACTAAAGCTACCACTTCGAGTACCTCCTATTAGTTTTACCCATCATTTTGGTCGGTTTAATGATCTTGATGGTGATATGAATGATTTTTTTGAAGTTACATTTATTAATAATCAACTTCCTGAGCATCATTATAAAATAACTGTTCGACCTATTCAGTTTAAGTTATCATCTAAAAAGGAATATATAGTAAAGACATTCGGCTTGAAAAACGGAACAACAGCAACCTATATGGAAATCTCAGGTTTCAATGTTCTTGCCTTTGAAAGAGGAGATTGGCAATATATGCTGTGGATTGATAACAGGGTTTCAAATAAGGTGACGCCTGAAGTGTTAGTCGATATCGCCAATTCCATTGACTATACAATGCAAGAGGATGATCGTGGTTAATTTTTCAACTTTCTCAATAAAAAAATGCCAAGACCTTTAATTTGGACTTGGCATCATTTTCTGATTAACGTAAAAGCGTACTGTCGAACCCCTCAAGTTGAATTATGCGGGATTTACAGAAGCATTTCGGATCGCCATCGTTAGGATAGAGTAGAGTAAAATACTAAAAACTAATAAACTACTTACTAGGGTAAAGGTAGACGTATTTGATAGTAGGTCAAACAAAGAAGAATACCACTTGAAAATGATTGTAACAATTGAAATTAAGGCGAGTAACCCTATAAAGCTGTAACCGCCAATAGTTCCTAAGCGATAAAAGACAACATTCAGCAAAAGGCCGGCTGTTAGGAAGAAGAGCAGTAAAACAGTATCAAATGCCATCGTTTGTAAAAATGATGGGGAATTATTAAAAAGTAAAATAGGATGAATAATGAATATGTTAGAAACGAAAGTAATTATTTTTTGTGTACAACCAATTATGAAGGCACCTACTAAGCTCCAACAGATGAAAAAGAGCCCCACATTGAACATAAATTGCAAGCGGCATAAACCAAGCCTTAAAAAATAGGACAAGGTTTTATTTAGTAACTTTGCTGCCATGACACTGGAAAAGATATAAACAGGTATAGAAATCATGATGGAAAAAGAATAAATATGCAGTTCAAAAAAAGTATCTATGAAAAGCGAAAATAGGACGATTGAAAATAAAATGCACCAAAAAGTTATAATTTGTTTTTTATAGCTTTGAAATAATACATACAAACTACCCTTTACTGTATTCATTTAATAGTCCTCGCTTTCTGCTGTTTACTTAAATACACCAACATATCTTGTAATGAAACACGTTCAAGCATAATATTCTGTCCTTCAATGGATTGACCATCAGTGAATACAATTGCAGTTAGCTCCTGCATAAACGTATGCTTATAAATACTCTTTAGACCACTAATTGCCTGCTCAACATCAGAAGGACTACCTTTTACTGCAACAATATGCTCATGCCATTCCTCCGCTGTTTTCTGAAACAGTAATTGTCCTTCGTGTAAAATAAGTATTTCCTCAAATAGCTCACTTGCTTCATCAATTAAATGTGTAGACAAAATAAAAAGTCTTGGATTGTCGGTTTGTTGTTCAATCAATAAATCATAAAATGTATTACGAGCAGCTACATCAAGTCCGATATAAGGCTCATCAAAGATCGTAATCCCTGCATTACTCGCAAAGCCTGTGATGATTCCTAACGCAGACACCATTCCTTTTGATAAACTGCGCACCTTTTCCTTTGGATTTAGAGCAAAAACTTCTAGTAGCTCCATTGCGAGATTCGCATCCCATTTCGGATAAAAGAAGCTATTCGCCTTTAACGTTTGTGCTATTGTCATCTCCTCTTGAAAGTTTCGACTCTCTGCCACAAAACAAATATCACGTAAAATTGCAGGTGCATTGAAAACATTTTCGCCATTTACGGAGATGCTCCCATTAGACGTAGCGATAAGTCCTGATAATAAATTTAAGAATGTTGTTTTGCCAGCGCCATTATGACCCAAAAATCCAATGATTTTAGGACCTTCGATTGAAAAATTGATATTTTTTAAAGCTTCCCTATGTTTATATGATTTACTAACATTTTTCGCTTCGATTATCATACGTTAACCCCTTTGTAACATATTTTGTAATTCTTCATCTGAAATACCTAATCTTATTGCCTCTTTCTTTAATGGCTCTATATGTTGCTGAAAGAAATTTTCCTTACGCTCTGCAATTAATATCTCGCGAGCATTAATACTAACAAACATGCCGACACCGCGTTTTTTATAAATTACACCTTTATCCACTAATTCGTTCACGCCCTTTCCAGCTGTTGCAGGATTAATTTGATATTCCTTTGCAAATTCATTTGTGGATGGAATGCGATCTTCGGGTTGCAGATGTCCATCTAAAATTCCATCCTCTATTCGTTCGCGTATTTGCTGGAAAATGGGCTTTTCATTGTTTAAAGAATGAATCACAATCCACCTCCTTGGTTATATGGTTAATTACTTATGTAACTAACCATATAACGTAAGGATATTTTTGTCAATACATTTGATAAGAAAAATTGTAGTTGTACAGAACAAATAAAGTTGGAACCGGAATAATAAATGGAACCGTACAAAAAAAGTTGGAATCTGTGAATAAGTATTATGCCACCTTATTTTCAGAATAAATCTAAAACTTGATGAACTATTATGGAAAAGAAGATGGACAGTACTACCACGGATACTGTGAAAGATTCCTAGTCTTATTGGTTTTGAAGAAACAAGTAGATAGCGGAAATTGAATTATCAAATATAGATAATTATATTTTCTATGTGAATCCTTATCGTGAGGAAGATAGAAGTAAGGGTACGGAAGATATTGAAAATCAACAATATGGAAGGGCTCGCCATCATGAACTTTCAAAAGGTGTAGCCTTTTAATTAAGATTGATAATTTATAACAAAGCTCGATAATTTTAAATAAAGATTGATTAAAATCATCTCCCATCTATAGGTTTAATTAGTTGAGAGATGGTTTTTGTGTTGGATATTTATGTTAATACTATCACTATAAAGTTTGTGAAGAAATGTACTTAAACTCCCATGAAAGAACGTAATAATCTTTCATTTTCTGTGGTGTAGCGCTGGTTTTTGCGCTACATGGATGGCTAACGGGGCAGTTTGCTTCAATAAGGACGATACGACCTAAAGGCAGACTTTCTATATGTCTGCCAATTTTTTATAATTTTTGTAACGAAACTCACTTTACTTAGTCTTAATTATGAAAGGAGGTAGAAATGTGACTGAGTTTGAGAGTATATACAATCAATATTTCCGAGATGTTCACTCGTTTGTATTATCATTAAGTCGCAATGAAAAGATAGCAGAAGAAATAACACAAGAAACTTTTTTTAAGGCTTTAAAAAGCATTGATAAATTCAAAGGCAATTGCAAAATCAATGTATGGCTTTGTCAAATAGCAAAAAATACATACTTTACCTATCTCGATAAACAAAAGCGATATGCTACAGACGATATACCAGAAGAAATAAGCGAGAATAGCATTGAATCAATGATAGTGAATAAAGAAGAAACCTTCCGTTTACATAAGGTCTTACATCGCTTAGAAGAGCCTTATAAAGAAGTTTTTACATTAAGAGTGTTTGGAGAACTGTCCTTTAAACAAATAAGTCAACTTTTTGAAAAAACGGAGAGTTGGGCAAGAGTAACATTTCACCGAGCTAAAGGTAAAATTCAAGATTTACTGAGGGAGGAATAGATATGAGTAATAAAGTGTCATGTGAAATCATTAAAGATATGCTTCCGTTGTATTATGACGATGTATGCAGTGATGAGAGCAAAAGGATGGTAGAAGAACACCTTGTTGGGTGTCATAATTGTAAAAACGAATTAGATAGATTAAATGCTGATTTTAAATTACCGAAAGAAGAAATCGAAACAATTAGAAATGATAGTAATGTTATAAAAAATATTTCTTCTTTTTGGAATCAGTCAAGAATTAAATCCTTTATGAAAGGGATAATTATTAGTGCATTATTGTTTTCGCTTATCATTTTGGGGTATTTTGGCTTGTTTAATTGGCAAATCATAAGCGTTTCAACTGATGAGGTAGAGATAAAGAATGTAAGCCAATTGGCAGACAGCAAAATTTTCTATTTTGCTGAGACAAATGATGGTTATAGTTTGGATAGGTTAAATTACGATATGGATAAGGAAGGTAACTTTTATATTACTCCTTTACGACCAATAATTAAGCAAGAAGCACAACCACATAACGGTTTGGAAAAAAGATATCATTTTATTGACATTAAGTACCAGGAAGAAGCTCGTGGTAAGGAGATAAAAAAGATTTATTATGGAACTCCAAAAGATAAAATTTTGATTTGGGAAAAGGGAATGGATTTACCAAAAGTAAGTGAAGAAATAGAAAATATGTATTATAATGGTAAATAATGTTAATATAAAATGTAAATAATTTTATTTAGGAGTGCAACTATGAAATTATATAGGATTTTTAGGCATTGTATTTATTAAGGTTGTAGGTATTTGTGCTGTATATGGAACTAAATATTCTTGGATAAGCCAATGAATCAAGAATATACCAAATGAATATTGACTTACTAAATTAATGATTTTTAGTTTCGGCGTAATTTGTCCACATGCTAAAATGCACAAAGTTATCGAAATGATAAGCAAAATCATATCTAATCGTCTTGATATGATTTCAGTAGCTCCCAAATTATAGTTTATAGCCAATATGCATGTTGAAAGAATAACGAAAACTAGCGTTGCGAATTTGTATTTAACAATATTTAAGGCAACCCATTTATAATGTGTACCGATTAAATAAGCAATTGTAAAATAAGGAAGCCAACCAATAAATAGTAAACGAACAAGATTATCATTTTCTATAAAGAAATCAACATTCAGCTTTACAAGAATCATATATAAAATAGCGAGTGTAAGTAAAATAGGAGTTAGCCAGACGCTTGATAGCTGACATTTTTTAATAATAAAGAACAGAATGTATAACTGAAAGATTGTCATGACAAACCATCCTGAAAAATCTCCTAAAACAATATGACGATAAAGCGCATTCCAAAAACTTTCATCATAATGAAGCGCTGCGTTTACTGCGTATAAAATACTAGCCGCCACAAATGGAATATAAACGAATTGAAACCGCCGGCGTAAAAATTTTGGGAGCAGCTCAGCTTGATAGCGTTTAGCTAAAATAATGATAGACAATAGAATGAAGGCTGGCGTCGCAAAACATAATACTAATCTAAAAATTGATAGTACGGATTGTCGATGTAGCCGTTAATAATTTCCATATTGGTTGTAACGTGTAATAACACGATAGATATGCAGGCAATTGCCCTCAAAACATTCCACTCATACACCATTTCAATCACCCACATTTACGTAAATTTGAAGGCATCAACTAGCAAGTTGTACCTAACTATTTATATGAGTAAAGTATTCGCAGTAAAACACATTGATATAGAGGGTTGAAAATTTTTAATAATTTAGAGAAGGTGCATATGTTTCCTATGGTATTCTTCTGTTGGAAGTATGACAATCTTTGATGGTATAAATGTCAGCATCGAGATGTACATTTTTGCTTGTCTAAGCAGGTACACTTTCGCTCAAAATAGCTTCTCTATTCATGTGAATGATTAATTACAATTCGACATGGAGACTTCTACTGCATGAATCGGCAGGCAAAACCCAGCTACTACAAGAGCTGACTAGCCAAACAAGGCTATCATGCTCGCCACTCCAAGTGAAGCTGTCATATACATTGGTGAGCAAAATGTCCATGGTTATATGAGCATTTTGTACATACTTATAAGCGCATTTATAGATGGAACTCCCACAACAAAAAAATATTTAAAAGAATCCTTCCAATTCCATGTTTATAGCTCCATTTTTGCATATGTGCCATGTTACCGCGGAGCATATACTGTGGATGAGAAGGGGGGAGGTGAGCGTTTATGAGAATTAACTGGAAGATCCGTCTTCAGCATAAACCGTTTTTACTGGCGATATTTTCATTGATTTTATTACTCGCACAGCAAGTAGCAGCTATTTTTGGCTATGATTTAACGAGTGCAATGAGTGAGCAGCTAACGTCCGTCTTAAATACCGTATTATCAATTCTCGTTTTAATGGGGATTGTCGTAGATCCAACTACACGGGGAACCAGTGATAGTCAACGTGCCTTAATGTATCGAAGACCTAGATAAAAGGGAAGTAAAAATAAATTTAAAGTGTAATTTTACAATATGGATAAATGTGTTATAATGTTAAAAAATTGATGAAGTGGGGAGGATGATTGAATGTCGCTTGAAATGGAACAGAGGGTTGCCAAGCTCGAACAGGAAATGATGGATTTACGGCAGGAATTAGAGGACTTAAAGCGTCAACAATCTGTTGAAAAAATAAGTACACTAAGTGCCAGAAAAGCCATGATTGAGCAATCTACGCCAAAACCAGCGCAAAACCTAAAGCCAAATTCGAATCCAAATCCGAATCCAAAGCCAAAAACAATGACAGCTCCAGAAAAAAAGATGCAGCCACAGCGAACATTGGAGGAGCGTATTATGTGGGCACTTCCAAAATTATTTATGGTTATTTTAGTGATGGGGGTGCTTTGGGGCCTTAAACTCGTGAGTGATTATGGCTTTTTATCGAACGAGGTTAAAATCATCCTCGCTTATGCATTATCTCTTGCCTTAGCCGCAATAGCTTATGTGTTGGAGCATAAAAAAATAGGATCACCAGCCATAACAATTTCCTTATACGGCGGGGCATTTATTGTTGGGATATTAACAACAGCCGCTAGTGCAATATTGTATGAAATTATAGGTTTAACGATGGCACTTGTTATTGCCGTTGTTTATATCGGCTACGGTATTGCTATTAGCTTTTTAAAGAAAAATGAGGTATTAACAGTGTTTGTAGCATTCACCTCACTATTACTACCTTATTTACTAGAATATATGGATTTTAGTCCTGTTATTATTTTAATCTATGTGATTGTGCTATTTACGATGCTGCAATTGGTCATTCATCACCACAAGCAGAAATTGGCACTCTATATAGCAACCTTTTTCTCTGTGCTAGCTGTCAGCATTGTAGCGTTTATGAACGATGACAATCAAGCAGTTTTTGCAATAGGTTTGCTTGTTGTCCTATCTATTTTTTACACGAGTTGGTGCCGTTTATATAATGCAGAGTCTAAATGGAAACATATTCATGTTGGACTCCAATTTAGCCTTGGAACCTTTAGTTTATTGCTCATGAACTTTATCATTAGATTTATTGAATATAACGAAGCACTATTACTCATATTAGTCATCTTATTTGCGGTTTTAGCGGGTTATGGCTATAAGCAAAAATGGCAGGAGGCATTTGATAGTGCCGTAACACTCGCATTTATTACACTATGTAATACGCTACTAGTTATGAATTTACCAGAGAAAGTGGATCATTTATTAATCCCATTCATCATCTTTGCAGGCGTTATGATGGGTTTACGTTTGCGAGCAAGTATGATGAAGGTTGTCGGCTCATTTTTATTTGCGATTGCACTCGCTTTAAGCTTTATTATTCATGAGCCGACACCATTGTTCAGCATAGATCATGTTAGCTTGATAATGCCGGGAATATATCTCCTAATTATTTATGTATATGCGAGACGTCCAAAAGAGACACTGACATCCTTCGAAAAGTTTATGAAGGAAATGTATGTGGTTGATATTGTAGCGGTTATTACGGCTGGTTATTTCTTAGCCTATATCGGAAAGCTGGATGGAACGTACTTTGCAAGTGTTGGTAATATCCCGCATCTAACGTGTTTGATCCTCGCTTTACTATTCGTGGGATCACTTTTAGTACCAACAAAATACAAGGGTCGTGCATTAACGCCAGTCCTTAGTGGATTTTTCGTTCTCTTCACCGTAATGCTTGAAATTATTCCGTACAATATGCAGGGTGTCGAGTGGCTAAATATAGTAACAAGAATCGTGTATATTGCTGTGATCGTAGCAATTATGATTGATGTACTGATGAAGGGTCGCATTTATCAAATCTATCAAGAGCAAGCAGAGAAACTTCTAGACCAAATTGTAAGTGCAGGTATTGTGCTTACGATGATATCGGTTTGGGGTCTCATATACCAACTTTCCTATAATAGTTTGCTTGATTGGAAACTAAGCATTGCCTTTTCAACGATCACATTATTCCTGACAGCGAGTATTTCGCTATGGCTTAGCACTGTGCGTAACTTACAAACATTACGCCTAACAGGTTTTGTCATCTTAGTGATTGCGTTTATTAAGCTTATATTCTTTGATTTATCCGCTTTAGACTTATTAATACGAGCAATCCTGTTTATTTCGATAGGTGGGATTGGGTTGCTGTTGTCGGGTAGGTTGTTGAAAAAATAAAAAGAAAAAGAGATTCCAAAAGTTTTTGGAATCTCTTTTAAAATCTTCAGACAAATAGGCTAGAACTCTTTCGGATTTCTTATATTCTTTTCAGCACTTAGAAGTCTACGAAGTTT
Source organism: Lysinibacillus agricola (assembly GCF_016638705.1). Taxonomy (GTDB): domain Bacteria; phylum Bacillota; class Bacilli; order Bacillales_A; family Planococcaceae; genus Lysinibacillus; species Lysinibacillus agricola. Next base: position 1,448,604 of record NZ_CP067341.1, read on the forward strand.
CTATTGGTGCATCAGGATTAATAAAGTCACCATCTGTAGAATATTTTTGTTTTTCTGATGGAGAAAATAGATCTAAATTTAATTTAGATTTATCAAATTTATGGCGCGTGTTTGAGCCAACTGCATCAATCTTATTTCCTATGATAGTTCCAAAAATCTGTGAACTACCACTGAAATTTAAAGAAGCATTAGGAACTAATATAACACTATGGTGATCTTCATTTCCAAACATAGTATTTCCAGTGACATCCATAGTTTTATTACTAGCAATTAATAGATTTCCTGAAATATGACCATCAGAAGTTATACTTACAGCACTATTTTTGACATATAAGTTACTTTCAAATTTTTTAGAAACATTTATAGCACTAGGTCCCTCGTAGTAAACTGTTGTATCAAAAGGACTTCTTTCATTACTAGAAAAATTTACAATAGATAGATCATTTTTCACCAGTAGATTTAATTTACCAGTACCTTTAATTTGAATATGTCCGTTACTTGCATTTAAGTGATCAATAACAAGAGTCCTGTTTTGATTGCCAACATCAATCGTTAAAGTTAAATTGCTGTTAATGGAGACGTTTTTAATATAACTATTATTAGTTAGAGTAATTATTTTTGCCTGGCCTCCACTAAGTGATAAGTCATTTATCTTTTCAAAATTTGAGCTATCAACATTTAGAAATGGAGGAAGCTCGGGAATTTGCGCATTTACAAATGACTGATTTTCACAGTTGTTATTGTTCGGGGTTTCGTGCCTATCACTTAATTTATTTAAATAGTAGTTATAATCTACATTTTCACTAGCTAAATATTGATTAAACTTTTCTTCGTTCTCAGCTTTAATATTAGTAGTACTATCGCCTTTATGATAAATAATATCCCCCATCGAATATCTTTTTCTTCCTAAACCCGTAGCCCAGTTTGTCGAATCTTTAACACTTTCTTTCCCGAATATCACTCCGCTAATATCGGAACCTTTTTCATTTAAAAAGTTTTTATGGGCATATACAAATCCATCTGTTTTTGTTGCATCAATGCCTACCTTAAGGTTAATGTTACCCATAGAAAAAATATTACCGTTAATACGTGGAGAACCACCGCTAGCTATTATATTGCCTTTAGAAATTATATCTTTATTAAATGTTGCTCCATTTTTAATAATTATATTATTTAATGATATGACATCACCATTAATAGTGGATGTATTAGTAAATGTAATTGCTCCTTTTGCATAAATATTCTTTCCGAGAGTACCTGTATTATTAATTGTTAAATCATTTAATGAAACAATGTCAGCATCAGTATTTAGTGTATTCGTTGTTGTAAATGAGTTTGTTAACATGCCATAGCAGAAATTATAGTTAGTGGAAGGTGGAACTTCTTCATCTTCGGATTTTTCCTTCACAGGTTTTTTGATCGTAAAGGTTTGTGATAGTGTTCTAGACGTTCCATCAATTTTTGCTTCGGATTTTAAGGTGTAAGTATATGGTTGATCTTTTATTAATGTTACCTGGGATGAAGGTTGAAGCCCTTTTTGTTTTTCGTAATTTGTTACTTCAGCCCATTTCCCAACTTCAGCCCATTTCTCAACTTCAAGTCCATTTATTTTCTGAGTTAAATATTCATCTGCTAACTCGAGGTATTCTTTTTCAATTTTATCCCCATCTTTTTCTATATCAAAATTCGCATTATTATTATACTTGTTTAAAAACGGAATTAAGACAGACTCAAGTTCATTATTAATTTCTGCTCTCTTTACATTTAAATCAGCCTCGGCAATATAAAATACAGATTGGTCATTGCGCTCATGTTTCGTAATATTTAATGTGTTTGATGTTATGAACATTAATCCGAGCCCTAGTACTGAAATTAAAACAATAACGAAGAGGGCAATTAGAAAAGTATAACCATGTTCATTTTTTAGTAAATATTTTTGTCTCACTTTGTTCCCGCCTTTCTTAAATATAATTCAGCAGAAAATTTTTTACCTTGTACATTTGTAATTATTATTGTAATGGCTTGCCCAGTAAAATTAATTTCAAAATCCTGAACACCTGTAGAGAAAATAACACCATTTCTATTTATGCTTTGTTTCTCTTTATCTAAAACAAATTGTATTTCTCCTTCAAATCCTCTGTTAATAGTTAATTCTGTACGGTAGTTTGAAGAAACAGTATTTGGATTTTTACGTATTTCTTTTGTAATCACCTTTAAAGCATAGGCGGCATCATTAATATTTTTGTTTGTCTCAGCTTGTTTGTGATAATTAGTTGAGCTTTGGGAAAGGACAGAATAAATTATTAGGGCAATCAGGCTTGAAATGACGATAACGGCTAAAACTTCGACAAGTGTTAAGCCAGATTCCTTATGTATCTTCATTATCTAGCCTCCATTCATAGATGCTCTCCATTTGAGCTTTTATAGCAGCGTTTTCGCATGCTTTACCTTTTTCACATGCATATATAGTAAAGCGAGTTAAATTTCTATCTAAATCCTCATATTTAATCTTAAGTCTATAGTTAAATACTTCGCCTTCTTTCGTAAAGGAATCCACATCTTGTTTAAAACCAATCCTTGAAACGGCTAGAATAATATCTTTTTCTTTTTTTATATTAGTATCATTTTTTTTGATTAATGTACTTTGAGTAATGTTATAAAGCTCTTCCATTTCCTTCTGAGCATAGTAAGTAGCATCAAAGATGGTGCTGGATGTCTTCGTTGTTTTCGCGGTACTAATAAAAAATGAGAAAAAGCTCAGTAGAATAATCGTGATGATTACGAGCGAAGCAAGAACTTCAACAAGTGTAAATCCTTGTTGCTTTTTTTTTATAAACATAAAATCACTTCCATTCTTCAATAAAATATAAAATTCTACGCATCAATCCATTCTAACTTCCTTTTTCTTTTAGTGAAAAAATATATGTATTTACATGAATAAGGAAAATTTACATATCTATTATACTTTCAGCTAGTTTGATATACCTTCCTGTAAAGAGGCAAAAGTGTTTTGAATGTGTCGAATATTTTTAATAAAATTCGATAATTATTTGTGTTTTATAGGTCTTATCACCTCTTTCTTTATGTTTTTTTGAAACTAATTAAAAAGAAATAAGTACTTTACTAATTTATTACGGAAAAAGTATTGTATTTTGTAATTGAATTATAGTATTTTTTATATAGTAAAGGCAATAATTAATAAGGACATTTACTCATAAAGGATTTTAACGGAAGGTGAGTGTCGATGAACAGATACATAAAAAAAATAGTAGGAACAATTGTTTTATTATTTACATTAATTGGTGTAAGCCTATCTCTTATGCTAGAAAACAGTACTGTATTTGCAAATGGACATAGTAGTTTGTCGACAATCGGCGATATTGAAATAGGTAATCTAAAAGAAAATGAGTTAGAAATGAAGCTTCAAGAAGCCATTGATGCGTGGGCTGAAACACCTATTACTGTAAATGCAGGAGAGGTAAGTATTACTTTTCCATCTAATAATTTGTCATTTGATATATCTTCAGTAATTACTCAGTACAAGTCATTGACAGAAAAGCCTTGGTATGCATTTTGGCAAAAGGACAAAGCTGTACATATTCCGATTCCAGTAACAGCTAACGAAACAGTAGTTCAACAAGTTGAGTCAGTTGGAGCCTGGGATACAGAAAAAACACTTCTTCAAATAACAACACAGGCAAGCAATTTAAAAGATCATGAAATGGAAGCGGTCGTCAAGAAGGATTTCACGCAAGCAGAGGAAAGAATTGCTTTTCAAGTTGCTGAGGTACCTGGAGCGGTACAAGACATATCCAAAATTACGTCATTATTAAATGATGTGTTAATCGTTCCAAATCAACCTATGTCATTTCTTGCTTTACTAGGTGAACAATCGAATTTGGTAAATGAAGCAAGCCTAAATTTTATTGCATCCATACTTTATAGTGTATTACTTCAAACCGACTATGAAATTCTAGAGCGTCATTCTCAACAAATCATACCTTCATACTTACAACAAGGTATTGGAGCAGATGTAAATCCCTTTTTAGAAAAAGACCTCCAGTTTATTAATAAATCAAATCAACCTGGGAAACTGAAAACAACGCTTGAGGGAAATAAATTAAAAATAGAAATCTTTGCAGCAACAAAGGACAAGGAAATAAAAGTTCGTGTAAGCAAAGATAAAATTGTTAAACCACGTGTTATTTATCGCTATTCGGATGAGTTAAAGGCCGGTCAAGAACGTATAGAGCAAGAAGGTCAAGAAGGTGTTCGTATTGAGGTTTACCGTTCAATTGTTGAGAATGGTGCAACGAAAGAACAATTAGTAAGCAAAGAGTACTATGCACCACAAAATCGGATAGTGACTCGTTCATCAAGAGAACCTGTCTTAGTGACTGCTTCAACACAAAATGAAGGGACAACCGATCCGGATTTAGAAATGGATTTAGATGGCGATGGCTTACCAGATACTGCACCATCAACTACAGTCGATTCTACACAAGAAGATGGACCTGAAATTGTCTATGGTTACTATGACAAGGGTGGCAATTTTGTACAAACAAGTCCGTAGTGAATGGAGGGAAGTACATGGTAGCGAAGGCAGGGCGTAAACGTTTAGGAGATTTACTTGTTGAATCCGGCGTAATTACAGATGAGCAATTGGATTACGCATTATTGACAAAAATGAAAGATGAGAAGTTAGGAGATTTTCTTATTAAGGAGAATTTTTTAACAGAGCAACAACTTATTGAAGTACTAGAATTTCAGCTTGGTATTCCACATATTAGCTTAAATCAATTTTCTATAAGTCCTGAATTATTGCAACTAATTCCAGCAGAGCTTGCGAAGCGGACAAATATTATGCCAATTCGTAAAGAGAAAAATAAATTATTTATCGCAATGGAAGACCCAATGGATTATTTTGCAATAGAAGAAGTACGAATGACAACCGGCTGTCAAATAGAGACGAGTATCGCGGCCAAAGATGATTTATATCGCACAATTACAAAATATTATGATTTACAGGAATCCATGGATGCAGCGTTATTAGATATAGGAACGACTGGGACTGACACTCAGGAAGAAATAGAAAATGAGGATTCCCCCATTGTTCGATTAGTAAATCAGATCATAGCGAATGGCGTAGCACAGCGAGCAAGCGATATCCATTTTGATCCACAAGAAACGGAACTACGTGTTCGCTATCGAGTAGATGGTGTTCTTCGTACCGAACGATCATTGCCAAAGCATATGCAAAATGTTGTGCTTGCTCGTATTAAAATTATGGGTAACTTAAACATTACTGAAAACCGTATTCCACAGGACGGTCGTATTAAGACCAATGTTAATTTCAGACCTGTAGATATTCGATTATCCACATTGCCAACCGTTTATGGGGAGAAGGTCGTTATGCGGATTTTAGATTTAACAACTGCGGCAAATGATATTGATAAATTAGGCTTTAGTGAATGCAATGAAGCTCTTTTCCGCAAAATGATAGCACATCCAAATGGCATTATGCTGATAACTGGACCAACGGGCTCAGGGAAATCCTCAACTTTATACGCTGCTCTTACTCATTTAAATGAGGAGGGAGTAAATATTATTACGGTAGAGGACCCAGTGGAGTATCAATTAGATGGCATCAATCAAATCCAAGTAAAGGAAGAGGTTGGTTTAACATTTGCGGTCGGCTTACGTTCGATTTTACGACAGGACCCTGACATTGTGATGATTGGGGAAATTCGTGATCTTGAAACTGCACAAATTGCAATTCGTGCTTCACTCACAGGACATTTAGTGTTAAGTACCTTACATACAAACAATGCAGTAGAATCCATTTCACGCTTACATGATATGGGGATTGAACCATTTCTTTTATCCTCTTCACTTATAGGAATTATGGCGCAAAGATTAGTACGTGGAGTCTGTCGAGATTGTGCAGAGCCTTATGTATTTACTACACGTGAACTTGAAATACTAGAGGAGAATGGCATAGAGGGTGTGACTCATGGTAGGAAGGGGCGTGGATGTCCCGCTTGTAATCATACTGGCTACCGTGGACGTATGGCTATTCATGAAATTTTACCAGTCGATCGACAAGTAAAGGACATGATTTTAAGTCGCATGGGGGATATGGTTTTACAAGATTATATGAAGCAAAAGGGTTATCACACATTATTAGTAGATGGACTTTTAAAGGTCGTAGCAGGCCAAACGACCACATCAGAAATTTTACGCGTGGCAAGCGCAGACTAGGATGTGATAGGGATGACAGCATACTCAATTGTAGAATTGTTAACACGAGCATTTGAAGAAAAAGCATCAGATTTGCATTTAACAAAAGGCATTCCACCTGTTTATCGTATTCATGGAAAGCTTGAACAATATGGATCGATACCATTAGAGACAGAAGACCTGAAAGACATGGTAAAAGATATTCTTCCAGATCATAAAAAGCAAGAATTTGAAGAAAAAGGTGAGACTGATTTTAACTTTTCATTGCCTGGGAAATGTCGATTTCGTGTGAATGCATATCATCAACGCAATGAAGTAACGGTTGCGGCTCGCTTAATTGAAGCAATAATTCCTTCGATAGAATCACTCAATATGCCAGAGGTTCTGTATAAGCTTGCAGAAAAACCACAAGGATTGATTTTAGTAACAGGTCCTACCGGTTCCGGTAAATCGACAACATTAGCAGCAATGATTGATCATATAAATGAGACACGTTCGAAGCATATTATTACGTTGGAGGATCCAATTGAATATTTACATGCGCATAAAAAATCAATGATTAATCAACGCGAAGTTGGTGTAGATACAATGAGTTTTGCGAATGGTCTGCGTGCTTCATTGCGTCAAGATCCCGATATAATTTTGGTCGGTGAGATGCGAGATTATGAAACGATTTCAACAGCCATAACAGCTGCTGAAACGGGACATTTAGTGATGGCAACACTACATACAAGCAGTGCACCAACAACAATTGACCGCATTATTGATGTGTTTCCACCACATCAGCAAAGTCAAATTCGTGTGCAACTTGCGAATGTGCTACAAGGTATTATTTCACAGCGATTATTTGTACGTAAAGATGTAAAAGGGCGTATCGCTGCAACAGAAATTTTAGTACAAGCACCTTCCATTTCAAACTTGATCCGTAACGAAAAAATTCATCAAATCCCAAGCGTTATGCAGACAAGCAAGGCATTGGGCATGCACACACTAGAATCATCAATGCAGCATTTAATCGCAACAGGGAAAATTTCTCTAGAGGATGCAAGACCCTATATGAACGCTGGTGATTATAGTTGACGGTATTTCGTTATAGTGGACGTACAAAAACAGGTACTCCTAAAAAGGGCATAATTGATGCGCCAAATAAAAAGGTAGCCATGGAAAAACTCCGTGCACAGGGCATTAATGCACGAGAACTTCAAGAATCAAATAGTATTTTACATAAAGATATATCTCTTGGAACAAAGGTTAAGCACCAAGATTTTGTTATTTACTGTCGACAATATGCAACTTTAATTCGTGCAGGCGTATCAGTTGTAGAGGCTACACATATTTTGGGTGAACAAACAAAAAGTAAGCCATTAAAACGGGCATTGAAGCAGGTGGAAGAAGATATACGTAACGGTACATCATTTTCAGATGCAGCAAGTAAACATCCAAAAGTGTTTCCTGTACTATTTGTGAACATGATGCGTGCAGGTGAGGTGACAGGAAGTATTGATGATACATTAGATCGCTTAGCTGGCACACTTGAAAAACAGTACAAAATTAAGAAGAAAATACAATCTACTATGATTTATCCAGCAATATTATCATTTTTAACGGTAGTTGTTGGCATGTTTTTAATGGTTTTTATTGTACCAACAATTATGGAAGCTTTTAAGGATATGGATTTGGAAATGCCATTCATTACAGTTATCGTCGTAGGGATTAGTGATTGGCTTATCGAATTCTGGTACTTTGTTATTTTAGCACTTATTGTGATAGTAGTTGGATTTCACTTTTTCTATAAAAATAATAAAGAGTTTCATTTTACAGTCAATGTATTTCTATTACGAATGCCTATATTTGGACAGCTGTTGCAAAAAGATGTGATAGCCCGAATGACTCGAACATTATCGACTCTTTTTAGTAGCTCGGTGCCAATTCTACAGGCGCTGACCATCGCTGAAAAAGTTGCTGGTAATCCTGTAATTGGGAAAATTGTTTTAGAGGCTCGTGATAATTTGGAAAAGGGTGGGACATTATCGGAGCCACTCGAAAAAAGCTGGCTCTTTCCACCACTTGTTACTCAAATGACTTCCATTGGTGAGAAAACAGGTTCACTAGATTATATGCTAGAGAAAATTGCTGATTTTTATGAGGAAGAAGTAGATCGTGCTGTCGATACACTGAAATCTTTAGTCGAGCCCCTTATGATACTCGTGCTCGCTTTTGTTGTCGGTATTATCGTGGCGGCTATTTTCCTACCTATGTTCCAATTATATGAAAATATGTAATTTTGTAATAATTTAAATAATGATAGATTTAGAAAATTTATAAGGAAGTTCGTGTTATTACACTTCAAATAAAAAATATAAGGGGGAAACCTACTATGTTTAAAAAATTAGTAAACAAAAAACGACTTAACAATGAGAAAGGTTTAACATTAATCGAGCTATTAGCGGTAATTGTAATTCTTGCAATTATTGCGGCGATTGCTATCCCAGCGATTGGTAATATCATTAATAAATCGAAAGACCGTGCAATTTTAGCGGAAGCTTCGAATATCCTTGCAGGAGCAAAAATTGCTTATGCTGACGGAGTTTGTGATGGTGATACAAAAGCATGTGATGAATCATCATTAAAAGATTTTGTAGAAGGTGTTGATTTGCCAACAGGTACTAAAGTGACTTATGACAAAACAAAAAAAGAATGGTCAATCAAATATCCAAGATTTGAAGATATTAAATTGCCAGATTACGAAATGACAGATAAGACAACAACTGAAAATGAACTAAATAAAAAATTAACAAAAGCAGGAGTTAAAACAGAAGCAAGTACAGGAGGAAGTGGAAGTTAAAGAAAATCAGTACAACAATCAGTCCTCCCAACCCATTCAGAAACGTTAACTCTAACGTTTCTGGCTGGGAAATGGATGACTAATTAAGGAAATTCATTGAATAGGATAAGGAGGTCTTTTCACATGTTTAGAAGAAAGAAAAAATCGCATGTTTCAATTGAATTAAAGGATTATGTGCTTCGTGCGATTGTGGCGAAAGGACCAGAGCCTAGTCAGTGGGAGGGATATGAATATCCTTTAGCTGAGAGCATCGTTGAAAATGCGACAATTATGGATGAGGTAGCACTTTTTGAAATTATAAAAGAACAGGTAGTGAAATGGACGGGGAAAAAACAGCCTGTACGTATGTTTGTACCAGATACGACGGTGCTTTTAAAAAGTTTTGAGCACCCGAAAGATATTGAAGCAGCTGAATTGCGTGGTTATGCAGAGATGGAGTTAGGGCACGCCATTCATTTACCTTTCCAAGAACCACTTATAGATGTTTATGATGCCGATCCTGAGGATGGTAAGGCCATGCTATTTGCAGCACCGTCAGAGGAAATTACTAAAATGGTTGGCATGTTGCTAGATGTTTCGTTAGATCCTGAAGCTGTGGATATTCGGGCATTATGTAATATTCGATTATTGGAGCATATGTCATTGTTAGCTCAGGACAAAACCTATTTAATTGCTGACTGGTCAATAAATGAACTCTCTATCAGTATATTTTCACAGGGACAAGTTGAATTTTTACGTTATCAATCGATTGAAACTAATTTATCGCAATGGCAGGGCAAACAAGAAGATGAATTTAGCTATCAATTTGAATATAGTGACAAAACCGATGATTATCATATGGTCGTAATGGACCAAGTTTTAGAAATTGATCGGATGATGAATTTCTTTAAATTTTCTTTACATAAAGGTGAAAAATCAGTGGATGAAATCATTATTCTTGGTGATAATCCACAGCTAACATCCATTAGTAATTTATTAGCTTCTAATTTAGCGACACCTTTGACAATTGTTGATGGTGCAAAAATAGCAAAAGTTTTTCCGGCTTTTAAAAAGGAATTTTCAACGTTGCTTGGCTTAGCTTTAAAGGAGGTTAAATGATGGTACCAGATATTAACCTTTTACCGCAGCTTGAAAAAAGGGCAGACGCTCCAAAGCTCTTCTATAGTTTGCTTATCCTAGTAGTCGGTATTGTCGTTACATATTTAATATTTTTATATTTTACGGCGAAAAGTGATCTCTCCATGCTACTTGCGGAAGAACAGTCTCTAACGACACAGGTTGAACAATTACAGCAAGAGCTGGATACAAAACAAAATGTCAATCAAGGATCATTGGAAGAGTCCATGCAATTTGTGCAGAGTGTTTCGTATCCAGTTACTCCATTAATGGAAGAAACACAAAAATTATTACCAGCCTATTCGAAATTACGTGGCTATGAATTTGGGCAAGATTTAATTAACATTACAGTTGACTTCGAATCAATGCCTGACATTTCTAAATATGTAGAGAGACTTTTAGCTAGTCTTTACTTTACAGATGCACAAATCAACTCCATTTCTAACTTTTATGTGCAAGTGGGTGGACAAAAGGAGCTAACACCGGAACAAAAATTTAAAGAAGTTCCTCGTTACTCCGTGTTAATTACAGCGACCATTGATCAAATGTTCTTAGCTGGAGGTTAACGCCCATGAATAAGCTAACAAGTAGTAAAAAATCATCTATTATGCTATTAATAGCCTTAATAGCCGCTATTTTATTTGCTTTATATTACTATTTACTTTTACCTAAAATGAATGAAGTTGAATCGAAAGAAAGCAATGTGAAGCAACTTCAACAACAAATTACTAGTTTAAATGGGCAACTAGCTAAATTAGATGAAAAGCAAGGAGTACCAACCTCAAACCTTTTAACGATGAGACAAAAACTACCGGAAACAAGAGCGATTGAAAAGGTTGTTTTAGATTTAGCTGAGATTGAAGAAGTATCAGGGACACGTATTGAGTCAATGAATTTTAATAATGATGATACATCTGTAGCACAATCAGATGTCCCTGATCCGAACATGCTTGAAAAAGCGGATGCAGAAGTCAATGGTGAGCAAGAAAATACGGAGGAGAAATCTCTCATTTCTTCTATTGCAAAGGAATCACTTCCTGCTAATTTAAAATTAATCACCTTTAATTTGGAGGTCGCTGCTTTAGACCTTAAGTCACTAGAAAGCTTTTTAAAGGAAATTGAACAATTAGAGCGCGTGATGAAAACGGATGCCATTAACTTTACTATACCAGGTGAACAGGATCAGTTAGAGAAGGACGCCGATTTAACTTTAAAAGCTACCGTACAAGTAACGACGTTCTATTATGAAGGACAACAATAATTTAACTTCTTTCAGCGGGTGTCAAAACACCTGTACCTGTCTGCATCGGTGCCGCTACGCTTTCGCGCAAAAAAACATCTGCAAGCCTAAGCACAAAGCCGATTCCAGACGCAATTATGCCGAGGCATAATTGATTGGCGCGCATACTTAAAATGTATGGGCGTCTATTAGTATAGGAGGACATAAAAATGGAAATTGCTTATACAATTACAGTTTTATTATTTGGGCTCGTTCTTGGCTCCTTTTTTAATGTAGTTGGCTTACGTGTACCTTTGAAGGAGTCCATTGTACGTCCACCTTCGCATTGTACTAATTGTCAGAGGCAGTTAACAGCGCTTGATCTGGTGCCCGTTTTGTCTTATTTATTTTTAGGTGGGAAATGCCGTAGCTGTGGACAAAAGATTTCTTGGATTTATCCATTGATGGAACTTATAACAGGTGTATTATTTGCTTTTGCTTATTGGAAATTAGGCTTTAGCGTAGAATTTTTCGTCGCCCTATTATTGATTTCATTATTAGTTATTGTTGTCGTATCAGATTTTGCGTATATGCTTATTCCTGATAAAGTACTTCTATTCTTTTTGCCATTGCTAGTTATTGGGCGTGTAGTATCGCCTTTGTCTCCGTGGTGGGACAGTATAGTGGGTGCCATCGTAGGCTTTGGCATATTATATTGTATAGCTGTCCTATCAAGAGGGGGGATGGGTGGAGGCGATATTAAATTATTCTTTTTACTTGGTCTCGTACTTGGCGCAATACATGCACTTCTGACGCTATTTTTAGCATCGGTGATTGGCATGATTGTTGGGATAGTTGTGTTAAAGGTACGTGGGCAGGGAAGAAAAACGCCTGTACCTTTTGGACCATCTATTGCTCTAGCAGCTATTATTGTCTATTTCTATGGGGATGCGTTGATTAATTGGTATCTTGGATTTTGGTAAGTTAGTGGGGATTTTCTTCATCTCCACTCACCAATCGGGCTTTTACGGGCAGTTAACCTTTCACCTAACTACTTTGCTTTCGCTAAATTTTGAGGTGGGGATCTTGTACCTGACGCTACGCTTTCGGTACAGATAAATTACTGTCCGTTAATGCGGGATAAATTTTGTGGAATCATGGAGGGGATAAGGTGAAACCAGTTATCGGTATAACGGCCTTTGTGGAGGATGATTTGTCCTCAAGATTAAATGAGGCCTACAGCAAAAGTGTCATTGAAGCTGGTGGTATTCCACTTATAATTCCACTTGGAGTGGAAGAGGATGTAGTACAAATTTTATCGTTGACGGATGGATTATTACTATCGGGTGGCTATGATGTACATCCATTCCTTTTTGGTGCCGAACCTACACCAAAATTAGGGAAGGTTCATCCAGAACGGGATTCAGTGGAGCTTGCCTTAATTGAAGCGGCCTATATTCGGAAAATGCCGATTTTTGGTATATGCCGAGGGATTCAAATGCTAAATGTGGCGCTGGGAGGCACGTTATATCAAGATATGGAGAGTGAATATCATAGTAGTAAACTAATTAAGCACTTGCAACAGGCAGCTCGAGGCGTTGCTACACATTATGTTAGTCTAACACCTGATACATTATTAAGGACGATTATAGAGGAAGAGAAAATTGCTGTGAATTCATTTCATCATCAGGCTGTAAATGTAGTAGCAGAAAAGTTGAAAGTGGCAGCAAAATCAAGTGATGGTATCGTTGAAGCGGTGGTACATGAAGATTTACCATTTTGTCTAGCAGTACAGTGGCATCCTGAAGAGCAAGCAATGGCAGGTGATGAAGTATCGAAGAAATTATTTACTGCATTTGTAAAGGCTAGTTTGATGTTCAAGGTAGAAGCATAGAATTTATTATCGAGGGAAAGATAACCCTGGTGATGAACATGAAAAAAATAGTGTTGGTATTGCAGATCTTCATGCTGTTATTTTTATCGATTCAACATGTAAAGGCAGGACCATATGGTAATGATGTAGTAAGCAATTTTACGATGGCATTGATGAAAAAAGATGAAAAACAGGCGAGGACTTATTTATCTTCAAATGTTAAACTTCCTGAGATAAGGGAAGAGACTCCAATTAGAAGGGTTTCGGGTTTGCCTTCACTTAAAGCTAATGTGAGAGTATCATTGGCTTATTTTGACGATGGAGAAGATATGCCTGAAAGAATAGCTTTTATATGGGAAATAACATCTAATCAAGAAAAAATAACAGATATTCGTGTTATTTACGACGGGTCCAACCCATTTATGAATGAATCGAAAATGATAAAGGAATATTCGAACAAGCATAAAGCGAATATCCTGACTGCATCCAAATTTCCGTTTGACATTACGCATGTAGAAGGAAATATAAACAAAGATACTCTTCTAATAAGGTATCGAAATGTAAAATTACATGGATTGTTACAGGTGAAAATCGAGCCGGGAGAAGAGGATTTAGAGGCAGCCAAGGGTGAAAATATTTACACCTTAAAGAATGGTATAAAAGCATTGTATCTGCGGAACGAACTGATTTTTCTTCATGACAGTTTAAAGTATTCAATTAGGATAGAAAGTGAAATACCACAAGATTTCACGGTGTATGATTTGCTTGAAATTGCTAATTCAATGTTTTAATTTAACTGAATACATTGCTAGCGTGTAGGGAATCCATGTTAAAATGGATTCTTTTTTTAACTTTGTTCGAATATAAAATGGAACTCATAAGAAAAAGAGGTATATGCGAACATAATATCCTCTTTTTATACTTTATTATTAAGATACTTTTAGTGTACACGGCGATAGAGGCCAACAACTTGCCCCAAAATAGAAACTTGGTCTACGATAATTGGCTCCATTGTTGCGTTTTCAGGCTGTAAACGAAAATGATTTTTTTCCTTGAAGAAACGCTTTACAGTTGCTTCATCCTCTTCAGTCATTGCTACGACAATATCACCATTATCAGCCGTTGCTTTTTGTTTAACAATGACTAAATCTCCGTCTAAGATGCCAGCTTCAATCATTGATTCACCCATAATTTCTAGCATAAATAATTGATCTTCACTTGTACCATAAGTATCTGGTAGTGGGAAATATTCATCGATATTTTCAACAGCAGTTATTGGAGAACCTGCTGTAACCTTCCCAACAAGTGGGACATGTATAACATGTTGCTTTTGAATAGAATCCTCTGGCTCTAGAATTTCAATAGCGCGTGGTTTAGTTGGATCTCGACGAATAAAGCCCTTTTGCTCTAAACGAGCTAAATGTCCATGAACTGTTGAGCTTGAAGCAAGTCCAACTGCTTCACCAATCTCACGTACAGATGGTGGATACCCCTTTGTGCGCACTTCTTCTTTGATGAACTCTAATATGGCCTCTTGTCTTTTCGAAACTTTTTTCATGATTGCTCACCTCTTTTTTCTAATCATTCTACTTATTAGTAGTATAACAGAATGCGAACACTTACGCAAACATAGGTTCGAAAAGTGTTTGACAAAAACGTTTGTTCGTACTATTATAAGAACATATATTCCGAACAAACATTCTTAAAAAGGGGTTATGATTATGAACTGGTTAAAGAAAAATCCACATATTACAATTTTATTAGGGGCTTGTCTACTATTTGCAGCATACCTTTTTATAACAGATCCAGGCGATGTTAGTTACACAGAAATTGAAATCGAACATGGTGATAGCTTATGGTCGTTAGCTGAACAATACCGTGGTAAAATGAAAAAGGATGATTGGATTAAACTTGTGAAGGCCGAAAATGAATTATCGAACGTTAACATTATTGCAGGTAAACCCCTAGTGATTCCAGTAGTGGGTGACCATCCCAATCCCATAAATTCTATTGAAATTGCGAGAAATGAACAATGATAAATAAAGAACAAACGGCTGTTGTCTATTGCCGTGTGAGTACAGAAAAAGAGACACAAAGTTCCTCGCTTGAGCGTCAGCAGGAGGAGTTAATGCGCTATGCTAAAGAGCAGGGCTATGAAGTGAAGAGCGTTTTTAAAGACAAGCATAGTGGCTATGATGTAGAACGAGAAGGCTTACTTGAAATGCTCGATTTCATTAAAGAAAAAGAAATTAAAGCATTATTTGTACAGGATGAAACACGCTTAGGACGTGGAAATGCTAGAATGGCAGTATTGCATTTATTGCAAAAAACTGAAACTGATGTTTTTTCTATGCGAGACGCGGGGCCTGTACAATTAAATGAAATGGATACGATGCTTCTAGAAATTTTAGCGATCGTAGAGGAGTACCAGCGCAGAATCCATAATGCTAAAATACGTCGTGGCATGCGTCGTGCCGTTGAAAATGGCTATCGTCCTGAAAACAATTTATCTAATCGAGGAAATCCTAATGGTCAAGAACGTAAGGATGTACCTGTAGAAGAAATTGTGAAGCTACGTAATCGAGGCTTCACCTTTGAGGAAATCGCCGTGACACTTAGAGGTCTAGGCTTTGATGTAAGCAAAGCTACTGTACATAGGAGATTTAGGGAACATCAAGAGGGAATCGAACAAATTAAGTGACGTTTTAATCAGTGGGAGTATGTCGTCCCGCTGATTTTTTAATTTTTAAAGACTCTAGATGGAGGTGAAGGACCAAGAAGTGATGGATAGAATCATCGAAGTGACGGATACAACCACCGAAGTAAAGGATAGATGAACTGTAGAGATGGGTTCCACCATAAAAATGACGGATACAATAAATAACTAAATTCCATCTATCCTAAAAGTATTAAATTAATACAAACTTTCAATAGTAACATTGTCTGGTAGTTTGAATGGATTTTCTTTATTTATTCTGTCATAAAACATGATCCCATTTAAATGATCTATTTCATGTTGCATTAAGATTGAACCGTATCCATTAAATTGAAAAATGGCTTCTTGCCCATGTATATCATATGCTTTGACTTTAATTCTTTCATATCTTGGAACAAATCCACTAACTCTTCTATTAACTGAAAGACATCCTTCCCCCTCAGGTAAATAAATCATGTTTAAAGAGTGACTAATGATTTTTGGATTAATGAACATATATTCATGACTTTTATCTCCATCTTGAAAAAATGCAGCAAACATTCGTTTATTTAGACCAATTTGATTAGCCGATAACCCTGATCCAGGACGCAATTTGTGTTTTTTGGAAAGATCCGGATCTTGGCTATTTCTCAAGTATTGAAGCATGCATAATAAACTATCTTTATCATCTTCTGATACAGGTAACGTAACCTCTTGAGTATTCTTACGTAATATTGCAGCACTCTCTTTAACGAAATCTTTCATTGTTATCATATACGCTGAACGGAACTTACTCATATATAAACACCTCATCTACTTTTCTATTTAGAGCTTTAGCAATTTTAAAGGCTAATTCAAGAGTAGGGTCATACTTATCATTCTCGATACAATTAATGGTTTGTCTTACAACGCCACACTCCCTTGCTAGGGCCTCTTGAGTCATTCCTAATTTTTTTCTTAAAGCTTTTATAATGTTTTTCAGATTTATCCCTCTTTTGTCAAAAGTAATTGACACTATTATAAAAAACAAATCAATAAATGTCCAATAGATTGGACATTTTGGGAATGAAATAAGAGAAGTAGCGATTTCTACCTCTCTTGCTCAAATTCTCTATAATGTTTGAAAAACAATTTGTCATCTTTTACTGTAGTAAGCTTTCATATCGATTAGTGTTATTTCGTTATCCTCGGTACCAATTTTCATCAAAAGAGAGATGGAGGGCTTTACCCACAGTGATACCAAATTGTATAAAACCTCTACCTCTTGCAGTTATTATGTTTCCATCTTGTACAACTAGGTCTTCAGAGAAATGATTAAGATCGAAGAAGTCTAATTTTCTTATACCTTCTGGCGGCAATCCAACAGTATACTTTTTGTTTTTTAATACTCCAGCTTTCGCTAAAAGAGATGGAGAGCTAGAGATACTTGCAATGATTGCTCCTTTGGCATTCGCATTACCAATAAAATCAATTAATTTTTGCTCATTTATTAGTAAAGCTATATCCATACATCCTGGTAGCAACAAGCTATCGATTTCGTCAAGATTAACTTCACTTATTTGTGTATCGGCTATACAAGATAACCCAGATTCCCCTTTAATTTTTTCATTGTTTAACCCAACAGTTATAACGGGTTTATTTCCTTGCATTAATATAGATAATGCCACACTCAATTCATATTCACTAAATTGTGGATACAATAATATAGCGGTCTTTTTCATATAATTCTCCCATCTATTTTAAAACGAAGATTTAGAACTCGACATAGCAGAATAATGAAAGTATCTTATACCCATTCCTCATCTAAGACAGCATAGTAAAATTCATTCCACCACTCATCTTTGTGTGGGATGCATTTTTAAAAATAACCCTCGCGTCTCATGCCGATTTTCTCCATCACTTTATAGGAAGGGATATTTTCCGGCTGGCAAGTTGCAATAATTCTATGAAGTTTCATTTCTTTAAATCCGTAGTCCAGTACAGCTCTTGCTGCTTCAGAGGCATATCCATTATTGTAATAGTTCGGATTCAATACCCAACCAATTTCATATGTATGGTCACCAAAATACTGATGGAAAACAATATGACCAATAACAATGTTTTCGCTTAGTAAAATAACAGGGAAGTATTTTGCTTGTTCACCGCTATTTTCTGAAACAAACTTTTTTGCTAGCTGCTCATTAAAAACGCCCTCTGGAATATACTTCATCACATTTGGATTTGAAGTATATTTATAGACAGCTTGCCAATCTTGAACTTCAAATTCTCTTATTAAAAGTCTTTTTGTTTTGATAAACATTTCATTTCCCCCAAGTAATGAAATTTCACATTAATTATAGAGTATTATTCTTATTTATTAACTCATCAATCTTTTTATTCATCTTTTTCACTTCCGATTGGTTATATAAATAAAATAACAGCCAAATAAGAGTAAATAGCAAAACGCTAAAGAATAGCATTAACATAGTTATTGCTATAGATGATGTTGGAAGCCAATGTAAAGATAGCGCAACAACAATAAAAGTACTTATAGAAATTGCAAAATGGATGGCTGTTTGTAGTAAAAACGTTAAACGTTCTACTTGATAAATATATGAGGGTAATACGCAAGCAAGCCCCACAATAATTGAACCTAGAGCCTGTTGTATAAAATCAGCTGTAATAGCTTCTAAAAAAATATCTCCAAAAATCCAAGAACCAAAAAGATTAATAAAAACAAAAACTGTACAGCCCATACTTACACCAAACGCTACATTTTTAAAAAAATGCATCTACCTTAAACCCCCAAACGCTTTTTAAATTGCCTTCGATAATTACGAGAAATAATTTCTTTAATTCCTAAAACTAGCTCAATTTCCATTGTTCCGTTAAATGAAGCTTCGATATTTTTAACTTTTGTTAGATTTATAATTGCAGATTTAGAAATCCGTATAAAATTATTCCCTAATTGTCGCTCTAATTCATATAAAGGTTTATTCAATATGAGACGATTATTATCTTCATCATATAAAGCTAATTCTCTTCCTTCCGTTCGAATAACAATAATTGAATTTGGATCAATGATATATGTTTTATTATTTGCTATCCCTGTTAAAATTTGTTTTTCTTGCTCTTGTTGTAATAAAGAAATAGCAGCTTGTATCGTAGGAGTAAGTTTAGCTGTACAAATTGTTACATGTGGCTCTTCATACTCTGCATCTATTTTTACCTCTATTTTCAGCTTTATCACCTCTCAAAAAAATTATAGCATATACAGCATTTTGGAAAATGCAGATCATTCTTTGAAAAAGGCATTTTACACAAACATAACAACATGTTACTCCAAACGTATTGTTGGCATATATTTCGTTCGTTATATTGAGTCCAGGTAAGATGCACTGCAAATGAAATAGAGGTCTAAACAAAATTGGCACATGAATTTTTTGAAGAAATGAGTGTTCGGCCAGTTCATGACTAGGAGGCTAGGGCTATTATGAATGAATTAACTACTTCAAGTGAAAGAAATAAAACTAGTTGGATATTAGTAAGTATTTCAACGATGCTCACAGCTAGTATAATTTTTTGGTTTTTTAATAATCCTGAAGGTTTTATTGAAAATGGAGTTGGCTTTAGGACAGATGTATTTTCGAATATATTTATTTGGATTTTTACGCTTTTTATTATAATGGGATACATTGCTTATACAATCATTGCATTACCTTTTGTAAAAGCACATTTATTTACAATTTCTTGGCTCAAAGTAATTGGAATATGGGCTGCTATTGTGGCAGGGATAGTAGAAGAAGTTGTTTTTAGACATTTACTTATGGAATACTTATTAACTATTGGAGCTTCAGCCGTAACGCAAATACTAACTTCAGGGATACTCTTTGGAATTGCTCACAGTGTATGGGTACTTATGAGAGGGGATTGGAAGTTTGCGTTCCCTGCAATTATAAGTACCACAATTTTAGGAAGTCTTCTCGCAATGCTTTATATTATGGCTGGAAGAAGTACATTTGCACCAATCGTAGCTCATATTTTAATTAATATGGTTATTGAACCATGGCTAATGTTATCTGCTGTTTCTGGAAAATGGGATAGTAAACTAAAGTAATTATATTATTGATAAATTGTAAGTCTTTTCAGAGTTCCCTAAGGTGAGGTCAGTAGGCAATGTAGAAAATTATCGAATTCTTGCCTGATTTTATTGGTCTTTGATTCAAGTGAAATTCCAAATTATTGAATAACAGTGAGATCAATAGAAAATAGTGAAACTTATTTAAACTGAGGTCGTAGTATTTATTAGGGAGGGATTAATTTGAAAAAATACTTATTATTTGTAGGGGTTTTCACTATAGCGATTGTAGTATTGGAAGTGCTATCAGGTATGCTATTAACAATGTTTTATACGCCTAGCATACCATGGGAAGAGGCTTCCGCTTTATCTTCAGAAGTGATGTTTGTAAATACAAGCTTTATTCCGCCACTTATTATATCTTTATTAGCATTGTTAATTGCTTTTGGTAGTACTAAGCTAATCAGTAAAAAGGTTGTTCACTAATAAAAAGGAAGGGAGTCTATTCCCTTCCTTTTTGGATATTAACTATTGCCCTGTCCATTCCTGTTCAGACACTCGCCTTATTTTTAGTAGCCCCACATAACCCCAAAAACTTTTTTCATTCATTGTCTTGCTATACCTCCTAAAGAATAAAATGATGCTAGAAAGGTTGGTATAACTGCATTTAAAGGGAATTCATGCTATACTTTGCATACCATATTCATTAAGATATGTATTGAAAGGTGTGTAACTATGTTATCAAAAGAAAAAATTAACCGTATCAATGAACTTTCTGCTAAGGCTAAAAGTGGTACTTTAACAGAGGCAGAAGCAAAGGAACAAACAGCGCTTCGCAAGGAATATCTAGATACATTTAGATCAACGATGCGTGATACAATTGAAAACGTAAAAGTGGTGGATGCTGAAGGAAATGATGTTACACCAGACAAAGTAAGACAAGCGAAAAAAAATAAATTTCTAAATTAATATGACTCATTTCTATAAAGTATGTTACAAAAGGGAAATAGTATAACAAAAGCATTGTTTTCTGAAGCAATGTTGACTAAACTGTAGAAGAACAATATATAGGACGAGAAAGGATGTCACAACATAATGACTCAACATGCGGATCAACTAGCGATTAATGCTATCCGAACTTTGTCAATCGATGCAATTGAAAAAGCAAACTCAGGTCACCCAGGTTTACCAATGGGGGCAGCGCCAATGGCTTATACGCTTTGGACAAAACAACTTCGCCATAATCCGGCGAATCCAAAATGGTATAACCGCGATCGTTTTGTACTTTCTGCAGGTCATGGCTCTATGCTTCTATACAGCCTACTTCATCTTGGTGGCTACGGCTTACCAATGGAAGAAATTCAAAACTTCCGTCAATGGGATTCATTAACTCCAGGACATCCTGAATATGGTCATACTGTTGGGGTAGAGGCAACAACAGGTCCTTTAGGTCAAGGTATTGCTATGACAGTTGGTATGGCAATGGCTGAACGCCATTTAGCAGCTACTTACAATAAACCAGGACATGACATCGTTGATCACTATACATTTGCACTTTGTGGCGATGGCGATTTAATGGAAGGTGTAGCAGCTGAAGCTATCTCTTTAGCAGGTCACTTAAAACTTGAAAAGTTAATCGTTTTATACGATTCAAACGATATTTCTTTAGATGGTGATTTAGAAAAATCATTCTCAGAAAATGTCCAAAAGCGTTTTGAATCTTATGGCTGGAACTATTTAAAAGTTGCTGATGGTACGGATGTTGAAGAAATTAACGAAGCTATCGAAGAAGCTAAAAATTCAACTGGCAAACCAACACTTATCGAAGTGAAAACTGTTATCGGTTTTGGTTCACCAAACAAATCAGGTAAAGCTGCTTCTCACGGTGCACCACTTGGTCAAGATGAGGTCGTTTTAACAAAAGCAGCTTATGAATGGGCGCACGAGCCATTCCAAATTCCTGCTGAAGCATATGATACGTTCGCAGCAGCTGCTGAAGTTCAAGGGGCACAACCTGAAGAAGCTTGGAATGCTAAGTTTGAAGCATATAAGCAAGAGTTCCCAGAATTAGCAGTGCAATTTGAAAACGCAATGAATGGTCAATTACCAGAGAATTTCGCTTCAGAATTACCAGTATATGAAGCAGGTAAATCAGTAGCAACTCGTTCTTCTTCTGGAGATGCAATCAATGCCATTGCGAAGAAAACGCCATCATTCTTCGGTGGTTCAGCTGACCTTGCTGGCTCAAATAAAACTACGATGAAAGACGCTGGAGATTTCTCTGCAGACGATTATGCTGGCCGTAATATTTGGTTCGGCGTACGTGAATTTGCTATGGGTGCAGCTATGAACGGTATGGCACTTCACGGTGGTCTTAACGTATTCGGTGGTACATTCTTCGTATTCTCTGACTATGTTCGTCCAGCTGTACGTCTTTCTGCATTAATGGGTCTTCCTGTTACTTATGTATTTACACATGACTCAATTGCTGTAGGGGAAGATGGTCCGACGCATGAACCAATCGAACACCTTTCATCTTTACGTGCAATGCCTAATTTATCTGTTGTTCGTCCAGCTGATGCAAATGAATCAGCAGTTGCATGGGAGCTTGCAGTAGCATCTGAAAAAACACCAACTGTATTAGTATTATCTCGTCAAAACTTACCTGTACTTGACGCATCTATTGATACAGTACGTGAAGGTGTTACAAAAGGTGCTTACACAGTGTCTCCTGCTACAAAAGAAGTGGCCGATGCCATTTTAATTGCAACAGGCTCTGAGGTTTCACTTGCAGTTGAAGCACAAAAAGCACTAAAAGCTGAAGGCATGGATGTGGCAGTTGTTTCAATGCCATCTATGGATCGCTTCGAAAAACAAGACGCAGCTTACAAAGAATCTGTTCTTCCAAAAGCTGTGACAAAACGTCTGGCAATCGAAATGGGCGCATCATTCGGCTGGCATAAATACACTGGTTTTGAAGGAGACGTTCTTGCAATCGACAAGTTCGGCGCTTCTGCACCAGGTGAATTAGTAATGGAAAAATACGGATTCACAGTAGAAAATGTTGTAGCGAAGGTAAAAGCGCTATAATTAATAAATACCGCAATACTCAGTGGGTTAAATCTCCTCTGAGTACTGCGGTATTTTTTCGCGTTTAGAAGATTTCATTAAAGAAATCCAAATAGCTGCACAATGAATTAAAAGCATCACGACAAAACAAAAAAAGCCCTTGGTACTTCCTTCAATATTTAGCTCATCAGCAATAATACCACTAAACCAAAGAAGCTGACCTGTGACAATGACTGAGAGACTTGCAAAAAGTAAACAAACCCAAATAGATACTTTTTTTATAATCACAATAATGAGTAGTAATACAGCAAAAAGTAAGGTAGCTTCAAAAATCGGATTAAGAAGTGAAAACGTATTTTCATTTACGAAATGCTTATAAGTAAATCGAGTATCCATACGACCCCTCCTATTAACAAATAACAACGATTTTGGAAATGAAAGGTTCCTGAATTTAACTCCCCAAAAGATAAGGATGACATTTGTTAAAACTAGGCGATTCCTTGGGGATCACAGATGAGGCCATGGAGCAAGCCAGTTCACGTCCTGTGATAACGACTTCGTGACCAACCTCCTATTGCCCCGAGCAGCTTATCGGCGTCGGACCGGAAATCAACCCCATGCGTTATGTCGATGATCCAATAATGAAACACCCTAGAATTATTTTCCATTTGATGTACAATGGTAGCAGGAACATTTACTAGAGTAGACATAAGATTAGTTGTCATAGGGAGGGTGTTCGTAAAAGGGGTATTTAGATGAAGCTACAAACTATACTTACACAAGTAAAGAAAACCTTCTCAGAATTAGATTGTACAGGTGGCGGAGTTATTATTAATAAACATGGTCAAACCGTACTAGAAGAATATTTTGGTGTACAAGGGCAACAAAAAGAAGCAAAGAAGGTGGGACCACATACTCTTTTTCATCTTGCTTCTGTTCGTAAGGCCTATGTTGGATTTGCTGTAGCATATGCGATTTATCATAACTACATTGCCTCGATAGATGATAAACTAAGTGATTATTTAGAACATGAAAAAAACTTTGAGGATGTATCAATCAGACATCTACTAACACATACGCATGGTTTACGTAGGCAAAATGAAAAAGTAATTAAGGAATTCAAAGCTGGCTATAACTGGGCTTATCGAGATATCAATGTAGAACTACTTGCCAAAGTCATTTTTAAAGTTACTGGAAAAACTATTTCAGAAATTCTAGATGAGCAAGTATTTCAGAAATTATCTTTTACAGAAACAAATTGGTTCAGTGAAAAATTTGAACAGCAAATAGAAGTAATACATAATGATAATCCGTTTTGGTATGAAAGTGATGTATGTGATGGCAGCAAAATGAATATGTATAGTTCATTAAAAGAGCTAGCTAAGTGGGGACAAATTCATCTGGATAAGGGGAAAATAGATGGAAAACAATTTATACCTGAGGAAATCATACTGCTGTCAACGACAATTCAATCGCCTAATTCTAAACCGAAGTACTCGCCAACTAATGGATTTTTCTGGTTTGTTCAGCCTCAACAAAGAGAAGGGATTACAGAGTTAAGCCCAATATTACCTGTAGGCAGTTTTCAATTACTAGGTTACACAAGTGTTGCATTATTGGTAATTCCTGAAGAAAATATTGTTGCAGTTCGAGGATTTAACAGCTTTGGATCATCAGAAGGATTTGATTACATCAAAGATATTCAAGAATTTGGTTCAATAGTCTATCATTCTTTTCGATAAAGTAATTATTATTAACAATATAAAAATGTAAGGGAGAGCTTGTAATGAAAAAGTATAGCGTTGTTTTATTTGATTTAGACGGTACATTATCCGATCCTAAAATTGGCATAACGAAATCTGTTCAATATGCTTTAGAAAAAATTGGTATAGTTGAAGAAGACTTAGATAAACTTGAAACATTTATTGGGCCTCCGTTGCAAGTATCATTTCGAGAAATATATGAATTGGATGATGTTCAAATAAAGCAAGCAATTGCCTATTACCGTGAACGTTTTATCCAAATCGGTATGTATGAGAATAATTTGTATCAAAATATATCCTCATTGTTAGAAGATTTACAGAAGGAGGGATATCAGTTAGCGATAGCTACGTCTAAGCCGACAGTATTTGCAGAACAAATTTTACAATATTTCAACCTTGAACAATTTTTTGACATTGTCGCAGGTAGCAATCTAGATGGTACACGTTCAGCAAAAGGAGAAATCATTGCATTTGTACGCGAACATTTTAATGAAGTGGAAAACAATCAATTTATTATGATTGGAGATCGAAAATACGATATCGTTGGGGCACATGAAAATCAAATTGATTCTATCGGTGTTACATATGGCTATGGTTCACTTGAAGAATTAACTGATGCCAAAGCAACTTACATAGTTAACAGTGTAAATGAGCTTAGAGAATTTTTTAGTGAATAGATTAGGTTAAAAAAATACGAAACTGCATTGGTAGAAAATGCAGTTTCGTATTTTTTTTGGGGATTCGTTGATAAAACTGACGAAATCGCTGATATCCCAGCAAAATCATTGATAAATCAAACGAACCAAATGTAGCGGTATAGTGAATGATAACTTACTTCGCTAGCCCGTTTTGAAAAGCGTAGACAACTGCTTGTGTGCGATCTTGAACATCGAGCTTCGCTAAAATATTGCTGACATGTGTTTTTACAGTTTTTAATGCAATGTATAAGTCATCGGCGATTTCCTGATTGGCTTTGCCTTTAGCCATGAGCAATAATACTTCCATTTCACGCTCGGTAAGCTGTTCATACAGTGGAGTACTATTACCGTGACGCATGCGATGCATCATTTTGGATGTTACTTCTGGCTCTAAAACGGTTTCGCCTCCCATTGTTTTACGAATGGCATCGGCGATTTGCTTCGCATTTGATGTTTTTAAAATATAGCTGACTGCACCAGCCTCTAATGCTGGATAGACTTTGTCATCATCTAAAAAACTTGTCACCATCATAATTTTTGCCTCTGGCCAGACCGCTAAAATTTCAGCTGTCGCCTCAGCTCCTGTCATAACTGGCATCACATTGTCCATTAAAATAATGTCAGGACGCAGGGCTAGAGCACGTTCCACTGCCTCTTTACCATTCTCAGCTTCACCCACAACGGTGATATCTGGTTGTGCTGACAAATAGGCAGAAACACCAATCCGCACCATCTCATGGTCATCCACTATTAACACTTGAATCATTCACTTCAACCTCCTTCTGTAGTGGAATTTTAACCTCTACAATTGTACCTTCTCCAGGCACTGACACAATTTTGTACATACAACCTATTTCTACAGCGCGCTCGGCAATATTTTGCAAGCCATAAGAAGTAGATTTATCAGCTTCGACATCAAAGCCGAGGCCATTGTCCTGAATACGTAAAATGGCTAAATCATCGCGGGCAACGAGCAGTAATTCAACTTCGCTCGCTTTGGCATGGCGTAGCGTATTCGATAACGCCTCCTGTGCAATACGGAATAAATGATCCTCCTCCGCTTTGGATAACGCCATTTCTTCAAGCTCATATTCAATATGAAAAAATACTTTTTGCTGCAGCTCAATAATAAGTTCCTCAAGACCTTGCGCAAGAGTCTTATTATGGAGGGCTACTGGGCGTAAATGTAATAATAATGCACGCATTTCAAGCTGTGCCTGTTGCACAACTTTTTCGACCTGCTTTAAGCTTGTAGCATTTTCATCGGTTTCGGTTAATGCGGAAAGTAACATCGAAGCAGCGAATAATTGCTGTGATACAGAATCATGGAGCTCACGAGCAAGGCGTTGACGTTCAGCAATAATTCGCTCTTGAATAATTTTATCATTAGCTTCTGCACGTTCATTGGATAAGCGCTGTAAGCTTTTTCGTTGCGTATCAATTAACTCACTTGTTTGAACTAAAGCTTTTTTCAAAGGTTTTGGTAAAGGCTGTTTTTTAGGTAATACAAAATCAGGTTCAACTAACTGTTTCACGATGCGGGTTGCCTGAGCCTCTCTGGCACGGGCAGTCATACTAATCCAGCTTGCAATGAGTAAACTAAGCCCAAAAAGAGTGATGACAATAAAACCACCGAGTGGGATATTATTATAATTCTGCTGCCATAATGGTTCCCATGTTTTCTCGTTTGGCTCGCCCCAAACAACGACAAGGAGACCGAATGCAGCACTCATCAAAATAAAAAGTAGGGTAAATATTCTTGAGATAAAGGCAATCATTTACGTAGCACCTCCAAGTCCCCAAGCCATGTTGCAACATGTATCACAAGTGTACGCTTTGCATCCTCAGGGTTTCCATCTGAGAAACTAACACTTTCATTGAGTAAGCGTTGTGGCCCAACATGTAGGCATTTCAATTCACCAAACAATGTCGTGTATTGTAAGCGAAATGGAATTTCATATGGAATATACACTTGCACCTTACCAATACCTTGTCGAATCGTAATGAGACTTGTGCCGGCAGGTAAAATTGTTTGTGTTGTATCAATCGTAATGTCGCCTGCAAGTCGTTGAATTTGAACATCTTGCCATTTATAGGCTTCTACCGGTGCAGGCATTGTACCAAATAATTCGTTTTTCGAAGCGGGAAGCTTTTCGAAAAGCTCCAAACCAACTACTTTTGGTTCGTTTTCTCTTTGCAAGTATTGATAGAGCATATATAAAAGAATGATGACGATAAATAAGCGTAAACTCCACATTGTAAAGAGTGCAATCGAGATAAAGAAAATTCCTGTCCATTTAAAGAAACGAATTTTTTTCGAGAAACTTAAATAAAGAAGTCCTACCCCAATCAATAGACAAAAGGCGCCACCGTTATTAAAAATTGTGAGCTCCACAAAAACGAGTAAAAAGAAGCCTAGTACCCAAAATGTAAACTTATTTGTTGTGAAATTTTGCAAGAGGGTCACCCTTCTTTCTACAAATTGATGAGAGAAGACGAACTTCTCTTAAAAATAATTATCTTCAAGCATTTTTTTGATTGTGTCATTCATCAATGTTGAATCAAGTGTATTTGGATAATGAGCAGAGTGCTCTAAAGTGATAAACTCCTTACCATCTGGTGCATCTAATATCTCATAATATTGCTTTGCTATTTCATAGTTCGTCTGTTTATCATATTTACCTTGTATAAAATAAACGGGTATATCTATACTTTTTACAGAATCAAAAAAATTAGTAAGAATGATTTCTTTTTTTAGCTCTTGGCTTTTTATAAGGCTAAATTGTGGCCCTGAAATAAATGCTTTATACAGATCCTGTAAAGAGTAATCAGGGGAAGTAAATGCCCCTTTTATCAAGTCAAAGAGGTTCACTTTCTTTATCGTATCATCAAAATAATTCATGCCTTTATATTGATTGATAAGATCGCTAAATTGATCCTCATCTTTTGCTAAATAAGGACCTTTTCCTATATCTTCTAAAATACGGAGTGTTTTTTTATCTCCATTAGCGATAGCTTCATCCTGTAACCAACTGTATCCAAGTTCTTGGCCTTTACTAGTATTTGTTAATTGAGAAATTCCTAAGTAGGCATAGAACTTCTCAGGATAATTAGATACTAATTGAGTTCCGATTACTGTACCGAAGGACTGACCAATGACAAATATTTTTTCCTGTTGATAATGTTCTCTAATATAATCAACTATTATATTAGCATCTTCTGTAAATTGAGAAAGGGTCAGTGTAGTATTCGTTAATTTTTTGTTAAAACTTTTTCCAGAACCTCGTTGATCATAATAAACTGCGACGCAATTCTCGGTTATTTCAGGATACAATGTTCGAGCACTCACGCCATAGGGGAAGGGAGACCCCGGTCCACCATGTAGGAATAAACAAAATGGTTTCTCCTTATCTTTTCCTTCCACTAATATATATTGTTTATCTCCATTTACATTGATTGCCTTTAACTCACTAATACCACCATTTTCAATAACTTCAGCACTTTCCTGTTTAATTTGTTGTTGTACAATGAAGCGATAACCTAATAACAAAATTATAAATAATATAAGAATAAAGAAAGCAAAAAGGCATATTTTAATCATAGGACTAAACCACTTTCTGTTTACACTTTTTTTCATAATAATTTCCTTAATCTCTTTTTGGTCACCAAGGTTTTTTCATCAAAGAAATGGGATGCTTCAATAATTGAGGCATCCCTTATTTCTTTATATTATAACACGTTATTTGTTTTCGATTAGCAGTGGTGCGTTTTCGTCCACCGCATTTTTTTCTAGGTGTGCAAGACGAGCCTCGAAAGTTGTTACTTCATGACCCTTGTCAATTTGGTAAGCAAGCTTATCGATATATGCTTCTAAATCCTCAAAGTTAGTTTTATTGTTTTTAGCAAGCATACCGTCCATTTGATGGTGAGCGCGTGTCACGTTTTCTTTGCCCATAAGCTGTAATTGACGCACTTTCATATCTTTAATTTTGTGTTTCATCGTTTCAAATTTGCGTTCAAGCTCGAAGTATTCACGTGTACTTGCTTCGATACTCGTTTGCAAAGTGTTGTTGCGTGCTGTGTAGGCAGCCACTTCGTCAGTAGCGAAATCGATTAAATCTTGTTCGCCGCTAGTAGTAGCTAATTTTAGCTGAGCTTCACGCTTTGCAAGTAACTCTGCGTTTTGTTTATACTCCTGCTCCAGTTTTTCCTTTAGCTGACCTTGACGCTCTAATAATGTACCTGTTTGCTCTGTTTGTTTTTCTGCCTCACGAATGTATTGGTTTAACATCGCAATTGGATTTTTTTGTTCCTTCTTATCAAATGCATGATGTAAATCTGCCTCTATTGTATATTTAAAACGTTGAAATAAGTTCATGAATATTCTCTCCTTTTATTTTGTTAAGTTTGACCATTCTTTTTCAAAGTTTGTAAACGGATCTTCTTCTTTAGCTTCAATTGTTGGAATTTTTACAGCTTCGCCATTCCATTTTTTATAGATAACATAGATGATAGCGATTGCTGCTAAACCAACCATTGCTGGGATATTAGATACTGCTGATAGAACACCAATCAGACCCACTGTAAACCAAATGATTTTGCCGAATGTCGACTTGCTTGCCATGTAGAAGTGCATGCCGAGTGCTACAAATAATCCCGAAAATAGTAGACCTGCAAGTGGTCCGATTAGGGCAAGTGCAACACATCCTGCGATGAAGCCCCCTGTTAATAGAAGAAATTTTTTCATATGTTTTAGCTCCTTTCGTTTGTACCTTTATATTACCTATTAGAAAGCTTTGCTAAAACGGACTGGAAATGGATTTTACTCTAGGTCTTGAGGCTGAGAACATTCTAAGATGCTGAGGCTGAGAACATTCTAAGATGCTATAGAAGAAGCTCAAATTTGCAGAAATAGAACTCCAATAGAGTCCGTGAGTATTTAATGGGGAACTCATTATGCCATAAAGTAATTGATAGATCGGAAAGTAGAAAGTTTTCGACAAAAATAGAAGATGAATACCTCCTTCGTTTGACAAATTAAAGAGTTTGAATGAGCTATACTTATGAAAAAGAAATGAGCGAAGGAGGATTTCTAGTGAGAACTTATTCCATATATAAAATAAAAGAAGAGCATTTAACGTTTATTTTCGGCAGAGAGCGTAAGTTATTAGAAATGATGCAGGGCTGTGAAGACGCTAATGAGAAATCCTTAAAAGAGCTTGCATATATATGTGAAACCGTTCGCTTCGACGAGATTGCTGCAATGCTGGAGGCGCAACTAGATTCCAAGTATGCACATTTAGAGAGGGCTCGTAATGCCTTATTTTTAGAACATCCTATTAAAGGGAAAATGGCTATTTATTTAGTGGAACGAAAGATTTGTGTCTATTGCGAAGGTTCACGAATGCTTGATTTGGATCTTTTTCAGATGCTTGCAAAAATGAGCGAGCGCTTTATTGCTTTTAATAAACAAGATAATGAGTGTGGGTGGTTAAAGCCGATGAAGTATACAATGCATTAGGAAAATTCACTACAATATATAGTAACACGCTAAAATTTGGTGTATAATGGAGCGTGGAGAGTTTTTCTCGGTATATTGTAGTGGAGGAGGTTGGTTGTATGCCTACATGGGGCTGGATTATTATCGTAATTATCGCATTAGCAGCGGGCGCGGCACTTGGTTTTTATTTCGCTCGTAAAGCTATGATGAAATATTTAAAAGAAAACCCACCTATTAACGAGCAAATGATTCGTATGATGATGGCGCAAATGGGTCGTACGCCGTCTGAAAAGCAAGTACGTCAAATGATGGCACAAATGAATAAATTCCAAAAATAGTAGGAATTTTAAAAGAGCAACTAGTCCAAGCCTTGGCTAGTTGTTTTTTGTTTTATCTTTTTTCGGCAAATGCTTTTTATAGCGAAAGCAAAGCATCAGTTACAATTACGCTAAGGCAGAATTGAAAATAAATTTAAATAATTCATAAAAATCATACAATTCTATCGGGAAACTCGTTATAATGGAAATATTCTATATAAAGGAGTTGTGTGCATTGCAGACAGAAAAAACCAATGTTGAAAGCTTTGATTTAGATCATACGAAAGTTAAAGCGCCGTATGTACGTTTAGCAGGTGTGAAAACAGGGAAAAATGGCGATGAAGTATACAAATATGATATTCGTTTTAAACAGCCAAATAAAGAGCATATGGAAATGCCTGCATTACATTCCTTAGAGCATTTATCGGCAGACATTATCCGCAATTACTCTGATCATATTGTTGATTTCAGTCCAATGGGGTGCCAAACAGGCTTCTATGTATCGCTAATAAATCATAATGACTATGAACACTTATTAAATATTTTGGAAAAAACATTTACGGATGTAACAAAGGCGACTGCCGTTCCTGCGTGCAATGAAGTACAATGCGGCTGGGCAGCTAGCCATAGCCTAGAAGGTGCACAAGCGTTAGCCAAAGAATTTTTAGCGAAACGTGATGAATGGCATATCGTTTTCGCAGAATAAAAAATTTGAAAAACCTTGCGTGAATGAAGTTTGCAAGGTTTTTTTGTGTCTAAAAATAAAATGGTCAAGAAAATCTTTATAAAGATTGTGGCGCTTTTCCGAGTGTGATAAAGCCACTTCGCTTTCGCACAAATATTTGTTGATATTTTGTTTTATCACTATAAATTAAAGTGACATGCTAAGTGAAGTGGGTGATCTTCGTTCCAACTGGGCGATTCCTTGGGGATTAGCGATAGAGTTAAAACCATCACGTCCTGTAATAACACCTTCGTGACCAACATCGGTGCCGCTGCCGCTTCGCTTTCGCGCAAAAAACATCTGTTGGCCCGAGACCCTGGAGCGAGCCGGCAGAGGAACGAAGGCTAAAACATCACGTCCTGTGATAACGCCTTCGTGACCAACATCCTGTTGCCCCAAGCGACTCATCGAACGCCCCCAGTCGGAACAGAAATCAACCCCTCGTTTTGCAGAAACAATAGTTTTTCGGTTGTACTAAAAATGAAATGGAATGACATTAGACGAAGAAGAATCACGATTAATTTTTTGATAGATGAAACTTTCTAAAAAGTCGTGAATTAAATCTTCATATTCAGCCATATTTTCATTAAAGGATTGTGCATGAGCACCGTTATCAAATAGCTTCAATTTCTTAGGGCCAGTTTTTTTATTGTATAAGTCCAGTGACATGGAAGCTGGGATAAATGTATCAGGAATACTATGGATAAAGAGCACTGGTTTTTCAATATTTGTCACAGCTTCAGCAGGTGTCACGCTTTTAAAGGAATAGCCGTCACGTAAGCGGACAAAGAAATCTGCAAACCGAATTGGAATAATCGAGCCGTATTTAAATTCTGTCTTCGCAATTTGTTTCAGCAGCATTGAAAAATCAGAAAACGCACAATCAGAAATATAGAAATCTGCACCATCCTCCACAGTTCCTGCATATAGTAGCATTGTTGCGGCACCCATCGATTCACCGTGAATACCAAGAATGGCGTTTTCACCAATCATTGCCTTTATAGTTTTGACTACTGCGTCAAGGTCATTTTTTTCATAATAGCCATAGCTAGTCGTTTTTCCACCTGTCTCCCCATGTCTACGATGGTCAAAAATAACGGAATTGTAACCAAGTCGTTCAAAAAGTCGAGCATATTTAACGGAGTTGATTTTATTTTCTGTTACTCCATGGCAAATAATGATGGTATTATTTGTTTCTAATGGTCGAAACATAATGCCGCGAATACTATAGCCATTTGGAGAGTCGATATTTAATTCACATTTTAAATTTTTATTGTACCAAGCTTCGTCAAAACGTTTAGCAGTGGTTTCACGTTCACGAACAAATTCAGGATCCTTTTGCTTAATGTACATTAATTTATTGGAAAGTGCGAAACCGAACAGACCGGTTGCTGCTGCGGCAAGCGTCGTCGTTATACCTGAAAATAAAAGTATTTTCTTTTTCATTATTAACACCTCCACGTCCTGTTTCTTTTGTTGTCTAGGCATACAAGCGACATCATTCGTATGTATGCACTTTTCTTAATTGTAATGTTCCCAACTGAGATTGTTTAAAACACGTCAACATTTTACATTATCTTTGGCAAAACTGCGATTATTTCTGTTATCGAAAATCGTCAAAATATTTGTTAAAATATACATATCTGCTAGTAGCATATGCATGCAGTGTTGATTTTTGAACGGGGAAAAGGGGAGAATGTTTATGACAAACGAGGTAGTAATAGTGAGTGCTGTACGTACAGCTATTGGTTCATTCCAAGGAACATTAAAGGATGTACCAGCGACAAAATTAGGTAGCATTGTTATTAAAGAAGCATTAGCACGTGCTGGCGTAACAGGCGATCAAGTCGACGAGGTCATTATGGGGAATGTCTTATCGGCTGGACTTGGTCAAAATCCAGCTCGTCAAGCAGCAATTGCAGCAGGATTACCACATGAAGTTTCTGCACTAACGATTAATAAAGTTTGTGGCTCAGGACTAAAAGCAGTTCACTTAGCGACACAGGCCATTTTAGCAGGTGATGCGGATATTATCGTTGCAGGCGGCTTTGAAAATATGAGCCAAGCACCATATGTATTAAAAAATGCACGAGAAGGCTTCCGC
This sequence comes from Lysinibacillus agricola, assembly GCF_016638705.1. GTDB lineage: Bacteria > Bacillota > Bacilli > Bacillales_A > Planococcaceae > Lysinibacillus > Lysinibacillus agricola. The sequence continues at coordinate 1,482,824 of NZ_CP067341.1, forward strand.
ATGGGGGATCAAAAGGTAGTCGATACGATGATTCATGACGGATTATGGTGTGCATTCAATGACTATCATATGGGCAATACGGCTGAGAATTTATGTGACGCCTATGAGATTTCTCGAGAAGAACAAGATGCTTTTGCAGCACGTTCACAGCAGCGTACAGAAGTAGCAATTGCAACAGGGAAGTTTAACGATGAAATTATAGCTGTGGAAATTCCACAACGCAAGGGCGAAGCTATTATTTTCGATAAAGATGAATTCCCACGTCAAGGTGTTACAGCTGAATCCCTATCTAAACTCCGTCCTGCCTTTAAAAAGGATGGCTCTGTGACAGCAGCAAACGCATCTGGTATTAACGATGGTGCAGCAGCTCTTGTTGTCATGTCGAAAGAAAAAGCGGAAGAGTTAGGCATTCGACCAATGGCACTAATTACAGCGAATGCGAGCGCAGGTGTCGACCCAGCTATTATGGGAACTGGCCCTGTAACGGCAGTGAAGAAAGCATTAGCAAAAGCTGATGTGACGTTAGAAAATATAGATTTAATAGAAGCGAATGAAGCATTTGCAGCTCAATCTATTGCTGTAGATCGCGAACTAGGCTTTAATCATGATAAACTAAATGTGAACGGGGGAGCAATTGCCCTTGGTCACCCAATTGGTGCAAGTGGTGCTCGTATTTTAGTAACGCTTTTACATGAGATGGAAAAGCGTGATGCAAAAACAGGTCTCGCAACACTATGTATCGGTGGTGGGCAAGGCGTAGCAACAGTTGTCAAGCGCCCGTGAAGTCAATAAGAAGGTGAATAGCAATGGGAAAGAAACGAAAACAACAGCAACGTGTAGAAGCTAACGTGACAGCTAACCAACCAAAGCAGGAGGCCGTTACATTAGCGGATCAGTTGGGCGGTGACGTGCTTGCCAAATTAAAAGCTGCAAAGCAAGACTTAACAGCGAAAGAGCAGGCCGCTGAAGAAGAGCGCCAAGCAAAGCTAGCATTTGAACGCAAACAACGCGAAAAGAACAAATCGTTTGAAGAACTACTAAACGAATATGGCGATAAAGGCACAAAGTTTTAAAGAAAAACAGTGAATCCAAATGCGGATTCACTGTTTTTATGTTTTATCGGAAAGATTTCGAGATTTATCGGAACAATTTAATATTTTATCGGAATGATTTTTATGTTTTTATCGGAACATTTTTCACAAGAAATAATTGTTGCCAAATACTATTGAGTTTAGTCAAAAACACTTTGAGAATCGAGAAAACTACTAAATAGATAGTATGTAATCACGAGGATAAAAGAGTTGATTTTATATATTCTTCTGTATTGTGAAATAATAAACGTTTCGATAATTAATTTAGTTTGAAATAAACAAAACATAATTATTTATGAAAAAAAATAACTAAAAAATGATTTAATTTAACATTTTAAGTTGACAAAAAATATTCAGAATAATATGATTATTACGAAAACGATGCTTAACCGAGAGTTTTATATTATTTTTTAATAGAAAAGGGGGATTTTCATGAAAAGATTTGGAGTCTCGTTGATAGTTCTTGTGGGAATACTTGTTTTGGCAGCTTGTAGTAATGATAGTGCTACTAAAAGTGGCACAAATGAAATTATTGAAGGTGTGCCTGAAGGTGTACAAAACGGCGTAAAAATTGCTGTATTACGTAATCTAGCATCAGATGATCATACGAAGCAATTTTTAGATGGTGCACGTAAGGAAGGCGAATCTTTGGGGTTCAAAGTGGATACGAATATAGTTGAAAATAATGATGCTAAATTCCAAGAGTTAGTTTCACAAATTACGCAGCAAGACTATGACGGTATTATTATTTCACACGGTAAAGAAGACTATTCATATGACATGATTAAGCCTGCCGTCGATAAAGGCATTAAAGTGACATTATTTGATACTGTCGCTAAAAAAAGTGGTCAGAGTTTAGATGGTGTTACAGCTACTTTCCAAGATGATTATGAGTTAGCACGGTTATCCCTTCAAGAAATTGCGGATTTAAGTAATGAGCCAGTAAAGGTTATTAAATTATGGTTTGGAGGACTATCTCCATTAGATAGACGTCAGGAAATATATAAGGAGTTCGAGGATAAAGGTGAGATCGTCACTTTAGAAACAATTGGGCCTACTAATTTCCAAGATATACAAGGTGACATTGCAGCAAAAGTGAATGCCGTTTTAGCAAAATATCCAGAAGGTACAGTAGATGCCATTTGGGGATCATGGGATGAGTTAGCAAAAGGGGCTTATAAATCATTAGTAGATAACAAACGTACAGACATTAATTTGATTTCAATCGATGTATCAAACCAAGATATTAACTTAATGAAAGAAGATAATAGTCAATGGATTTCCACAGCTGCTGTAGACCCAGCGCTAATAGGCCGTATGAATATGCGTTTAATGGCAAAAAAATTAGCGGGTGAAGAAACTCCTGAAGAGTACGATTTAACGGCAAAGTTAATTAAACAAAGCGATTTAAAAGATAACACAACGATGCTCAATCTAAATGAAATTATTGATGGCTGGGGCGTATCTACTGATTTTGATGAGGAATGGATGAAAACATTACGTGAACACTATTCAAAATAATAGAAAGATGACGTCTTGTTTTCAATAAGACGTTTTCTTTTACCTAAATGTGAAAGGCGTGTTAGCTATGAAAGCCAAGACAGTCATTGATATGAAAAAAATTTCAATCGAATTTCCTGGTGTGAAAGCCTTAAGTGATGTCGATTTCCAATTAGAATCAGGCACGATTCACGCTGTTATTGGTGCTAATGGGGCTGGTAAATCGACGCTAATGAAAATTCTCTCAGGAGCCTACCCACATTATACGGGGGATATTTTTATAAACGGTGAACTAGTTTCTATTACTGATGCGAAAAAATCAAAGGAATTAGGTATAGATATTGTTTACCAAGAAGTTGATACAGCGTTAATACCCTATTTAAGTGTTGCGGAGAATATAATGCTTGATCAACTGATATTCGATAAAAAATCAATTATCAATTGGCGAAAAATCCGTCAGAGTGCGAAAGAAGTGCTTAGTCGGATTGGTATCGAGTTAAATGTTGAAAAAAAGGTGAAAGATATCTCTTTAGCTGAAAAACAAATGGTGTTAATTGCGAGAGCCATAATTCATGAGAGAAAATTTCTTATATTAGATGAACCAACCGCCCCTTTAAGCCAAGCGGAAACTGAGAAATTGTTTTCTATAGTCCGAGATTTAGTTAAAAATCATCATCTTGGAATTGTCTTTATTTCTCATCGACTACCAGAGCTATTTGAAATCTGCGAAAAAATCACCATTATGAAAGACGGCAGGATCGTAAAAGAAAACTCGATTGAAGAAATTTCCCAAAAACAAGTTATTGAGCACATGCTTGGTAAAACTTTTGATTTAGTCCATCATAAACAATTAAAAGAAAAAGGAGAAATAGCCTTACAGGTCAACCATCTAGTCGATGATTCGGGCTTGGTCAATGACGTATCTTTTCATGTTAATAAACATGAGATTATTGGTTTGGCTGGTTTAGTTGGTGCTGGTAAAACAGAATTATGTAAAGCGGTATTTGGCATGTCTAATATTAAAGCAGGTTCCATTGAATTATATGGAAAAACGATTAAAAATCTAACTCCCTACCATGCTGTTAAAAACCATTTCGGATTGATTCCTGAAGAACGTCGGAAAGAAGGCGTATTTGTTGAAGAGCCGATTTTTAAAAATTTAACGATGGCCAATTTACAGTCATTCACACGTTTAGGTAGTTTTATTAAACAATCGGAAGAACGAGAGGCTGCTCGATCGATGATTCAAACAATTGGCGCTAAAACACCAAACGAGCTTCAAAAGGTTGCGAATCTTTCTGGTGGTAATCAACAAAAAATCGCAATTGGTAAATGGTTAATGACCGATGCGGAAATCCTTCTGTTTGACGAACCTACAAAAGGTGTCGATGTTGGAGCTAAAAGCGATATTTTTAATTTAATTGATGAACAGGCAAAAGAAGGAAAAATCATTATCTATGCGACGAGTGAATTAAGTGAAATTTTGTTAATTACCGATCGAATCTACGTGATGTACGACGGGAAAATTGTGAAAGAGTTAGTCACTAGCGAAACGACAGAAGATGAAGTCATGTTCTATGCTACTGGAGGCGAAGCGTATGCAAGAGCGTAAAAACAATCAGGCGCTATTATTTATTAAAGATTGGGCAATTGTATTAGCTGTTATTTTGTTGATTATAATTTTCACTGTTACTATCCCTAATTTTATGCAAACAAATAATGTTTTAAATATTTTAAGAAGTATTTCAATCGTTACGATTATAGCAGTTGGATTAACAGTTTCTTTATCTGTTAATGGTTTTGATTTATCGATTGGTTCGACAGCTACATTGGCAAACTCAGTTGTTGTTTCTATGTTTGTATGGTTTAGCATGCCAACAGGTGTATCCATTTTGGTTGCTATTTTAGCCGTACTTTGTGTAGCACTATTTAATGCGTTTTTAATCGTAAAAGTGAAAATACCCGATTTGTTTGCCACACTAGCAACTATGTTTATTGTTGAAGGTGTTGCTATGACCTATACAGGGGGTGGTTCAATCTCTGCTGGTATGCCTCGTTTAGATGGGACACCAACAGAAGGTAGAATTTCGGATTTCTTCTTATTGTTAAGTAAGACACCTTGGATCATTTTAATCATGTTGGTCATCGTTATGTTAGTACATGTATTTTTAACATATACCAAACATGGGCGTTTTTTATACGCTGTTGGCGGCAATGAAGAAGCAGCAAAATTATCAGGGATTCCTGTCAATCGTTATAAAATGATAGCTTATATTTTTTCAGCGGTTTTAGCGGGGATTGGTGGGTTATTGCTTGCATCCCAAATTGGATCCGCCCAAATTAATGCGGGTGCAGGTTATTTAATGCCAGCTGTTGCTGCAGCTTTTATAGGACAATCATTCGCTGGTCATGGGAAACCAAATGCCATTGGAACATTATTTGGAGCCGCATTAGTAGGTATTTTAGAAAATGGATTAGTCATGTTATCAGTTCCTTACTATTCTTTGAATATTATAAAAGGACTTGTTTTAGCATTTGCGCTAGCTTCAACTTATTACAGTAGAAAAAAATAGGAGGTAATTGTTATGTATTCCAAATATTTTTTGATGAACGAAGAAGATGTTAAAAGCTATGTACAAGTAAAAATTAAAGGTTTTAGTGGAACACTACATAGTGACGAAATTGGTGATGGCAATTTAAATTATGTATTTCGTGTGAAAAATGAGCAAGGTGACTCTGTCATTGTCAAACAAGCAGGTCCCCAAGCTCGTATTTCTGAGGATTTCGTGTTATCTACAGACCGAAATCGAATAGAAACAGAAGCTTTAATAATAGAGGGTGAGCTTACTCCTTCCCTCGTACCAGAAATTTTATTGTTTGATGAAGTTATGAGCTGTTGCGTAATGGAAGATTTAAAAGATTTTGAGATTATGAGAAAGCAAATGAACGTATTTAAAACATATGATCATTTCGCTGAGTTAATCTCTACTTTTATGGCGGAAAATCTTATTCGAACAACGGATTTTTTGCTAGATCCAAAGAAGAAAAAAGAATATCAAAAGCGATTCATCAACCCTGAGCTGTGTGAAATTACAGAACATCTAGTTTATACGGAGCCTTATATTGATTTTAAAAAGCAAAATATTTTAACGGCTGGAAATGAAGAATGGATTCATTCATTTGTATACAAGGACACAGCTCTACATTTAGAAGTTGCTAAGCGGAAAATACAATTTTTAACAGAGGCGCAAGCGCTTTTACACGGTGATTTGCATACAGGCTCTATTTTTATTAATGATGAAACATTGAAGGTTATTGATCCAGAATTCGCCTTTTATGGACCTATAGGTTATGATGTGGGGAATTTAATCGCCAACTTAACATTTGCCTGGGCAAGAGGATTAGCTTACAAAGAAGACGAATTTGTTTCGTGGATTGAAGAAACATTACTTTCTACTATTCAATTATTCCACAAGAAGGCACGAAATATTTTAGCCGCATCAACGGAGCAGTTTGCTGTCTACTCTGCCTTACTCGATGACTATATGGAACAAATTAGTCGAGATGCATTTGCAATTGCAGGAATCGAGATGAACCGTCGCATAATTGGCTTAGCAAAAGTAACAGATATTACGAGCATTGAACCAATTGACGCTCGTATAACAGCTGAAAGACGTTGTTTAAATATTGCGAAAGAGTGTATTTTAAATAAGGAAATCAGCCATATACAAGACTATATAAAACTATTACAAAAATATAAGAATGGAGTGTTGATTTAATGGAATTAAATACAATAGAATGGAAAAAAGATACACTCGTTCTACTAGATCAAACAAAATTGCCTAACGACATTGTGTATGTAGAAGTACAAACTGTAGAAAAAGTATGGGATGCCATTCATACGATGATTGTACGAGGGGCCCCAGCCATAGGCGTAACAGCAGCTTACGGGGTCTATGTGGCGATTCAGCACTTTGAAGGTTCTGTTACTGCGGCAAAGGAAGAAGTACAAAAGCAAGTACAGTATTTAGCAACTTCTCGTCCTACAGCTGTCAATTTATTCTGGGCATTGGAGAGAATGGAACAGAAGGCCTTACAAATAGACACGAACGATTTAGAAATGTTCCAAGACATCTTATTACAAGAAGCGATTGCTATTCATACTGAAGATATCGAGATTAATCGTTCCATAGGTGAACATTTATTGACGCTGTTGGAAGATGGACAAGGGGTACTAACTCATTGTAATGCCGGGGCTCTAGCTACGACAAAATACGGCACAGCAACTTCTCCTTTTTATTTGGCAAAGGAGCGGGGAATGAGTTTTAAAGTATTTGCAGACGAAACAAGACCTCGTTTCCAAGGTGCCATGCTTACATCTTTTGAACTCTTTAACGCTGGTATTGATGTTACGTTGATTACGGATAATATGGCAGCGACAGTTATGGCACAGGGGAAAGTGCAGGGAGTTATCGTTGGCTGTGATCGTGTAGCTGCAAATGGTGATGTTGCTAACAAGATTGGTACACTCGGTGTGGCCATTTTAGCTAAATACTATAATATTCCCTTTTATGTAGCGACACCAACACCGACGATTGACTTACATTGCCCAACTGGTGCGGATATCCCAATTGAAGAGCGTAGTGTAGATGAAGTGTTAAAACCAACAGGACAATATGTCGCACCAGCTGATGTAAAGGTGTACAATCCTTCTTTTGATGTGACACCTGCTGCACTCATAACAGCGATAGTCACAGAAAAAGGAATCATCGAACACCCGACAGAAGAAAAGGTGCGTGCAATTTTTAACTAATCAAAGATAGGATGACACGCATGACAAATTCTCTTAAACGAAGACAAGATGAAATTAATAAACTAGTGAATCAAAAAAATTACGTAGAAATTTCAGATTTAAGTGAACGATTTCAAGTGTCCGAGATGACGATTCGACGCGATTTAGAAAAGATGGAAAGTGAAGGGTTATTAATTCGTGTGTTGGGCGGCGCAAAGCCTATCCAAAAATCCTTTGTTGAAGATAATTTAAATTTACGCGCATCTGAAAACTTAGAGGCTAAGCAATTAATGGCTCAAGAAGCAGTTACATTAATCCAAGATGGAGACGTAATTGGCATCGATGCAAGTACTTCGGCATCAGAAGTCGGAAAATTGATTAAAGGGATGAAGAATATAACAGTTGTTACGAATAATATCAGCGTTGCCCTTGATTTAATATCGAGTGAAGTGACGACGATTTTACTCGGCGGTTATGTACGCCCAAACTCTATTTCAACGATGGGAACGTCTTTGAAGAAATATATGGAATCTATCAATATCGATAAACTGTTCATCTCTGCAAGGGGCCTGACATTACAAGAAGGATTAACCGACTCAACAATTGATGAGGGCGAAGCTAAACAAGCAATGATTCATAAATCTAATGAGGTTATTGCACTTATTGATCAAAGTAAGGTGGGCATCAAAAAACTATTCCAAGTCATGCCAGCTGATGCTATTTCTACAATTATCGTTGATGAAATTAAACCATTTAACGAAGAACAGCAAGAAGTCGTTAATGAGTTTTTGGAAAATAATTTAGATTTACGCATTGTACGAAAAAAATAAATCGTCACCAAATTGTCTAGAGCAATGTTGAAGGGTGGAATTAGATGAGACTACAAACAGAGCGGGAAAAAGTTGTTCTTCATTGTCAATTAATGATTCGAAATGGATTAACAAAAGGAACTGGTGGAAATATTAGTATCTATGTTCCTGCTGAAAATTGCGTCGCCATAAGTCCAAGTGGTATCCCTTACGAAGAACTAACCGCTGCTGATATCGTTTTGATTGATTTAGAGGGTCAAGTAATCGAGGGGCATCATAAACCTTCAAGTGAATGGGCGATGCATACAATGGTGTATAAAAGGCGCCCTGAACTGAAAGCGGTTGTGCATACACATTCTATTTTTGCTAAAACACTTGCTTGTTTGCGTGAAGACTTACCTGCAGTCTCTTATTTGGTTGCAGTGGCAGGTAAAGCGGTTCAATGTGCTGAGTACGCAAGCTTTGGCACACCGGCCCTTGGTGAAAATGCACTTAAAGCAATGGAGGGTTCGAAAGCAGTGTTACTGGCTAATCATGGTTTGTTAGCAGGTGGTGCAAATGTGGAAGAAGCTTTTAATATTGCTGAAGAAATAGAATTATGTGCAGAAGTATATGTTCGTGCCAGATCTATTGGTACACCAGTTATTTTAGATGAAAAAGAAATGACATATATGTTAGAACGATTCCAAACTTACGGGAAACCAGTAGAAAATAAATAATCATATAAAACCCCTCCTCGAAAGCTCTCTTAGCAACCTTTCGAGGGGGGATATTTTATTTATCGGAACGATTCTAAGATTTATCGGAATGATTTTTGTTTTTATCGGAATAATTATGTTCCTTGCTCAATTTTATATTTGTATACCAGAATTAACGATTTCAAGTACTTTTTTCTGAAGTGCTGGAGTTAGTGATAAATTTTTAAGTACACGATTAAATTCAGGAGAGTTTAATCGGATTTGTTTCATTTAAATTGCTCCCTTCTCTTACTTCTTATTAAAAGCTGTTGTGACAACTTCGACAATGAAACACTTTCTCATAGTTTCTTTCAAGACAATATGGAGGTTAATTTAATTTTATGCGGGTTCACTGTTTTTTTATGTTTTATCGGAAAGATATCGAGATTTATCGGAACAATTTTATGTTTTATCGGAAAGATTCTAAGATTTATCGGAATCATTTTTGTTTTTATCGGAACAACTATGTTCCTTGCTTAATTGTTTATTACTTCTTAATAGATAAATCATTATTGCTCTATTATTGCTTTATTGTTAAAATTAGGGTTAATTATCGTATGCCCGTAATAAGTTGATTGTAGTGAAGGCTGGACGACTCCTTGGGGATCAACGTCACAGATGAGACCCTGGAGCGCAAGCGAAGCGGCTCATCGGATGCCCCCAGGAAAGCGCCCAGTCGGAACGGAAATCACCCCCGCTTTATGGTGATTAAATTAAAATTTATTTAAAAATAAAAACACGGGAGACGCTGCCAATACATATTTCTCTTTATAGTTTAGTTTACAATCTATGATAGGAGAGAAAAAATGATTGAATTAAGCACTAAAAGATTAAGACTAATCCCATTAAACGCAAAGTATTTAGAATTACTAATTAATGAAGAAAAGACATTGGAAATAGAGTTGTCAGTAAGTAGTAAAGAAACTTTTCTTGATGAAGAACTAAGACAAGCTTTGAAGTTTAGACTATCGAAAGTATTAGAAGATGAAGAAAATTATATTTGGTACACGAATTGGGTAATCGTGTCGAAAGAAAAAAACAGTATCGTTGGTGGCATCATGCTAAAAGGTCAACCGAATGAGCAGGGTGAAGTCGTAATCGGATACTATACTTTTCCGCAATATCAGGGAAAGGGATACATGACGGAAGCTGTTAGGATGATGAAAGATTGGTTGCTACGTCAATGTAATGTTAAGTATGTGATTGCCGATGCTGATAAAAATAATATTGCCTCACATAAAGTATTACAAAAAGCAGGGGCAACGTTATATTCAGAATCTGAAGAACTATATTTCTGGAGATTCGAATAACATCAACTAAAAGACAAAGGGTGCTTTTAAAGCGCCCTTTGTCTTTTGAAAATCTTCCTCGCCAACACTACAATCCCAACAAAAACAATCGCTCCAGCTGTATCCAAAATAACATCCTGTCCACTCATCGTGCGTCCTGGTGTAAAGCTTTGACGAAACTCATCTAGCATTGCAATAAGAGCTGTCCCAGCAATAGCGACACCTGCAGCGAATCGACGTTTTCCCCATGCAAAGTAAATACCAAGTGCGATACAACCGAATCCAATAAAGTGCGTTAATTTTCGAATTAAAAACTCTACAAATTTAAAGTAACCACGCTCTTCAACAGAAACAACAGTATCCCAATAAGGAATTTTTAGTAAAGAGAGTTGCCTTTCAAAAGGTTTATTTGCCAATACATCCTCTAATTCTGGAAGTATACTTTGTTGTTCATAGGTCATACTAGAGGAAATCGCAAGTACTACTAAAAATGCTATTAAGATAAGCCATTTTTTCATCGGTGATCCATATATTGTTCGGCTTTAGTTAGCTCTTTGACTGCTTTAAAATCAGTTATCGAATCTATTTTTTCATAAGCGGCTAGTGTTTGCGTAAGCTGTTCCTGTGAGCTTGCACCAATCACTGTTGAGGCTACAGTAGATTCCTTTAGATTAAAGGCAAGCGCTAATGCATGTAAATCGTCATAATGTGAAGCTAAGCCTGGTAATGTTGTTGTTAATTCTTCAACTGTATACGTGTTAAAGCCATTAACACGCTGTAAACGTTCTTTCCAACTATTAGTTAGTAAACCCTTTGCAACAGTACCACGTGTTACAACGGAAGCTCCCTCACTTACGATAAAGTCGAGCCATTCTTCTGGACGACGATCTAAAGCACTATATTGCATCATGACACTTTTTGCAGAACTTACTGGTAAAAAACGTTTTAGTACATTTGGTCGAATAGAGGAAATCCCATATTCGCGAATCAGGCCGTCCTTTTTTAAGCCTTCGAATGTGTCGATAATTCCATCCCAGTCGTCCTCAATAGTGCCACCATGTAACTGATAGACATCAATATAGTCAGTATCTAGTCGCTTCAAGCTAGCGTGTAGAGCTTCCTTTATATATGACGATGATGCATCCCAATGCCAGCCTTCTACACCTTCTGTCCAACGATTACCAACTTTCGTAGCTACGATAACATCCTGACGACGCTTCCTTAAAATAGCTCCAATAATTTCTTCATTTGCTCCAAAATCATATAAATCGGCTGTATCGATATAATTAATGCCAGCATCTAGTGCCATATCGACAATATCAGCAGCCTTTTTCTTATCTGTCGAAAGAGACATGCCCCCTAAACTAATTTCTGAAATAAACAATTCACTTGAGCCAAGCTGTCTTTTTTTCATGCCAATGACCTCCTTCGATTTCTCTACTTGTAATGGTACAATGAACATATCTGAAGAACAAGCGAGGTTATCGTCAATGAAAAAGTTTGAGGAAAAAACGATAAAGACTACATCCATTTATGATGGGAAAATTGTGAAGCTACAGATTGATGATGTCACTTTACCGGATGGTAATGTTGCAAAAAGGGAAATTATTAAGCATCCAGGTGCAGTAGCAGTGATTGCTGTTACTGATGAAGGCAAATTAGTATTGGTGGAGCAATATCGTAAAGCTTTAGAGCGTTCCATTATTGAAATTCCAGCTGGTAAGCTTGAACCTGGTGAGGAGCCGCTTGTTACAGCACGTCGTGAATTAGAGGAAGAAACGGGTTACGGTGCACAGAGCTTTACTTTTTTACAGGCGTTTGCAACATCCCCGGGCTTCGCAGATGAGATCATTCATCTATTTGTGGCAAAAGATTTATATAAAATTGAAAACAAAGCAGATTTAGATGAGGATGAGTTTGTCGAATTATTAGAAGTTTCGTTGGAAGAGGCTCATCAAATGGTTGCAGACGAGCGTATATATGACGCCAAGACAGCGTTTGCAGTACTTTGGCTTGCGGCACAATAAGAAAATAATCTTTAGCATAATAGAGACGGACGAGCATAAGCTGTACAAACCTTGATAGAAAAGGAGCATGTTTATGTCTCGTACGGTGTCTATATTTTATCACGCATCCATTATAGCTATGAGTTTCGTTTGTGGTGTTATCTTCTTTCATATTATTGGTGGGCCGAATGCAGAGCCTTTTATTTTATTTATAGAGCCTCGTTTAGCAGATGGGGACAGGCATTCTATATTTCGTTTAGTATTACCCGTTGCTGTTTCAATAGCTCTTGTGCTATTGCTTGCAACACATAGTGTCTTGAAGGTTTTAGTGCGAGTAACAGTGGCGATACGTGCAACCTTTTTTGGCTTTAGCTCGGTTTTTTTATTACAAAAACTTGAAGCTATTTGGGTTTATTCGATTTGGTGGTTTCCATTTCAGCTTATCTATTGTATATTGTTGCTAGTCCTATGCAATTTACTTGTACCCGCTTGGTCAAAGCGAAAAATCGGGAAAAATGTACATGGTCGGACAATTTTGTTGAATTTTATCGCATTTTTCATCATAATAGTGGCTGAGTTTATCGTTATTTCTTATGTATTAAATTGATAAATACAATATGAAAGTTGCTCATCACCAAAAGTTGTGGATGACATTTGTTAAAACATATTAAGTTGATTGGAGTGAATACTGGACGACTCCTTGGGGATTAGCGTCACAGATGAGACCCTGGACCGAAGCGGCTCATCGAACGCCCTCAGGGAAGCGCCCAGTCGGAACAGAAATCAACCAAATGTTATGGTGATGAGCTACGAAAATTTAGCATCAGGTAAAAACATACAAAAGCATATTTGAAATCTACTCACTATCTTGTAATAGGATTTACTCCTTTGGTATAATGGAAAGAGTTTAGGGGGGCGTCACATGGAGAGCCGAATTGATCGTATAAAAAAACAGTTGCATAGTGCTAGTTATAAGCTGACGCCGCAGCGAGAAGCAACAGTTGCTGTACTGCTTGAGCACGAGGAAGACCACCTAAGTGCAGAAGATGTTTACCTTTTAGTAAAAGAAAAGGCACCAGAAATTGGTCTTGCTACTGTCTATAGAACGTTAGAGTTACTAACTGAGCTCAAAATTGTCGACAAAATCAACTTTGGCGATGGCGTTTCGCGCTATGATTTACGCCAAGAGGGAGCTGCGCATTTCCACCATCATCTTGTCTGTATCGAATGCGGTGCGGTTGATGAAATTCAGGAAGATTTACTTGAAGATGTGGAAGCCGTTGTTGAAAAACGTTGGAACTTTATCATAAAGGATCACCGACTAACTTTCCACGGCATTTGCTGGCGCTGTCATGATAAAAACGACGAATCGAATGAAGAAAATTAACGAGAAACTGTCTGTTTTAATCTTAAAGATTGAATCGGGCAGTTTTTTGTTTTGTTGGAATAAGACTTTTAACGTAATAGCTTGGACTAGTAGGGGGACGTTTTAGCACAATTCTAATAGCCGTGCTAAAATAGAGAATAATTGACAGTAGGAGGGCGTTGTGATGAATGAATTTCAATATGCAATAGAGGATTATATCCATTTTATCCAAGTAGAACGGCAGTTATCCGATAATACATTAGCATCCTATCGCCGAGACTTAGAAAACTATGTGAATTTTTTGCAGGAAGTGGCGGCAATGTCTGATTTTAATAAAGTAGAAAGAACGACCATTTTACGTCATTTAGAGCAGTTACGTATGCAAGGAAAGACAAGTCGTACTGTGGCCCGCCATATATCCTCCATTCGTAGTTTCCATCAATTTTTACTTAGAGAAAAGCGAGCAGAAACAGATCCGACAGTTCATTTAGAAATGCCAACCATTGAGCAAAAGCTACCAAATGTTCTTTCTATTGAAGAAATTGAAGCTTTACTAGCGGCACCAAATCGCGGCAAGCCACAGGGCATCAGGGACGTGGCAATGCTAGAGCTATTATATGGCTCAGGGATGCGCATTAGTGAGCTGATTGCGTTGGATTTAGCTGATATTCACCTAACGATGGGCTTTGTCCGCGTTTTTGGTAAGGGAGGCAAGGAGCGTATCATTCCCCTTGGAAAAAGCGCTCTTTCTGCATTAAGTAATTATTTAGGTGGTGCACGGAGTCAATTACAAGGAAAATATCCAAAAACAGATGCTTTTTTTATCAATCAAAGAGGAAAACGTTTAACAAGGCAGGGTTGTTGGAAATTAATGAAGGAGCATGCTTTAAAAGCAGGCATTAAACATGAATTAACGCCACATACATTACGTCATTCTTTTGCAACACATTTAGTGGAGAACGGTGCGGATTTACGAGCAGTACAAGAGATGCTTGGACATGCCGATATTTCCACAACACAAATTTATACGCATATTAGTAAAACACGACTATCAGAAGTTTATAAGCAATTCCATCCACGAGCTTAAGAGAGAAAATTATATGTTAGTCGGAGGTCTGACCTTTATTTTTCGCTTTTTTTTGGTAAAATAGAGACAAGAGATTAGGAGGCAACAATTATGAATAAACCATTTAAAAAAATCCATGTCGTAGTATTGGACTCAGTTGGTATTGGTGAAGCTCCAGACGCAGCGAACTTTGGAGATGTAGGCTCACATACTCTCGGACATATCGCTGAAAAAATGAATGGGCTTACAATGCCACATATGGAGTCTTTCGGCTTAGCGAACATTGAACCATTACAAGGTATGAAGGCTACTGACGAACCTAAAGCATACTACGGAAAAATGCAAGAAGCATCTGTTGGTAAAGATACGATGACAGGGCATTGGGAAATCATGGGGTTGAATATCGATAAACCATTTAAGGTGTATCCTGAGGGATTCCCAGCTGAGCTTATTGCAGAGCTTGAAAAACGTACAGGCCATAAAGTGCTGTGCAATAAACCTGCGAGCGGGACACAAGTAATCGAGGACTTTGGCAAGGAGCATATGGAGACAGGAGCAATTATTGTCTATACATCTGCTGACCCTGTTTTGCAAATTGCTGCACATGAAGAAATTATTCCATTAGACGAACTATATAAAATTTGTGAAATTGCTCGTGAGTTAACATTACAACCAGAATATTTAGTTGGCCGTGTTATTGCTCGTCCATTTATCGGTACGCCAGGAAACTTCACACGTACATCTAATCGCCATGACTATGCGTTAAAGCCATTTGGTCGTACAACGATGAATGTCTTAAAGGATGCAGGCTTAGATGTTATAGCAATCGGAAAAATTTCTGACATTTTCAACGGCGAAGGTGTCACAGATGCAGTACGTACGAAAAATAATACGGATGGTATGGATAAGGTTGCAGAAGTAGTGCGTCGTGATTTCCATGGTATAAGCTTCTTAAACTTAGTGGACTTTGATGCGAATTTTGGACATCGTCGTGACCCACTAGGTTATGGTAACGCACTACAAGAATTCGATGCGCGTTTACCAGAAATTACTGAAGCGATGACAGAAGACGATTTACTAATCATTACGGCAGACCACGGAAATGATCCAACATTCCCTGGGACAGACCATACACGTGAATATGTACCGTTAATTGTTTATTCACCACGCTTTAATGGTGGTAGTGAGCTAGCACTTCGTGAAACTTTTGCAGATATTGCAGCAACAGTTGCAGAAAACTTCAAGGTAGAAGCACCAAAGTTTGGTAAAAGCTTCTTAAATGATCTGAAGTAAGGGGGATTATTGATATGAATATGGCACAGCTATTTGAAAAGAAGAAGCAAGGCAAGGAGCTATCACAGGCTGAAATTCAGTATTTTATAGAGGGCTACACTACTGGTGCAATCCCTGATTATCAAGCAAGTTCCCTACTAATGGCAATTCGTTTATTGGGCATGACATATGATGAAACATTTTATTTAACAAAAGCAATGATAGAATCTGGAGATGTTATTGATTTATCATCTATTGAAGGTTTTAAAATTGATAAACACTCGACAGGTGGTGTAGGCGATAAAGTTACACTAATTGTCACTCCGATAATTGCTGCACTAGATATTCCAGTGGCGAAATTTAGTGGTAAGGGTCTAGGCATTACAGGTGGTACAATCGATAAATTAGAATCGATTCGTGGCTTTAAAACGGAGCTTTCATCACAGGAATTCATCGACAATGTCAATAAACATAAAATTGCGGTTGCTGGTCAAACAGGCAATCTTGTACCAGCTGACAAAAAATTGTATGCATTGCGAGATGTGACGGGTACTGTCGATTCAATACCTCTTATTGCCGCGTCTATCATGAGTAAGAAAATAGCAAGTGGTGCAGACGGCATTGTACTTGATGTGAAATGTGGCTCTGGTGCATTTATGAAGACAGAAGAAGAAGCGCAAGTTTTAGCTGATACGATGACGGCAATCGGTGAAAAGCTAGGACGTAAAGTAGTCGCACATATTAGTGATATGGATAATCCGCTAGGTAAAATGATTGGTAATAAGCTTGAAGTAGTAGAAGCATTTGCTTTACTAAGTGGACGTATGGACGAAACACATGTGGATCTACTAGAGGAATGTATCATTATCTCTTCGCTTATGTACCAAGTTGCAGCAGGAGTGAATGAGGCCGAAGCAACAGCAGCGGTTAAACGAGTGCTAGAAGATGGTTCAGCAGCTGCAAAATTTGAAGAATTTATCGTTGCACAAGGTGGCGATTTAGCAGATATTGTACAAAAAGACACAGCAAATAAAGTAGCTGTCAAAGCACCTACTGAAGGCACGGTAGAAACGATTAATGCACTATTGATCGGGGAAGCAAGTGTTGGTCTTGGTGCAGGTCGATTAACAAAGGAATCTGAACTTGATTATGATGCTGGTATTCACTTGATTGCCAAAAAGGGCGACCATGTTCGTGCTGACGAGACGATTGCTTACTTATATTCAAATCGTGAAATCGATGAGGAAACAATCGAAAAAGTACAGAAGGCTTATACAATTGCATAAATAATACGAATACGAAGCGAGAACTCTCTTTGAGAAGGGGGGTTCTCGCTTTTTTTTATTCTGAAAGCAGGGCGCCGGAAAGAAAAGCTAAAGCGACGGAAAGAAGGGCCGAAGTGACGGAAAGAAGGCAGAGCGACGGAAAGAAGGGCCGAAGTGACGGAAAGAAGGCAGAGCGACGGAAAGAAGAGCCGAAGCGACGGAAAGAAGGCAGAGCGACGGAAAGAAGAGCCGAAGCGACGGAAAGAAGAGCCGAAGTGACGGAAAGAAGAGCCGAAGCGACGGAAAGAAGAGTTAAAGTGACGGAAAGAAGGGCCGAAGTGACGGAAAGAAGGCAGAGCGACGGAAAGAAGGGCCAAAGCGACGGAAAGAAGGGCCGAAGCGACGGAAAGAAGGCGGAGCGACGGAAAGAAGGGCCGAAGCGACGGAAAGAAGGTAGAGCGACGGAAAGAAGGGCATAAGCGACGGAAGAAGAGCCGAAGTGACGGAAAGAAAAGTTAAAGTGACGGAAAGAAGTCAGAGCGACGGAATAGAAGGGCCGAAGCGACGGAAAGGAAGGCAGAGCGACGGAAAGAAGAGTCAAAGTGACGGAAAGAAAAGTTAAAGTGACGGAAAGAAGTCAGAGCGACGGAATAGAAGGGCCGAAGCGACGGAAAGGAAGGCAGAGCGACGGAAAGAAGGGTCGAAGCGACGAATAGAAGAGTCGAAGTGACGGAAAGAAGGCAGAGCGACGAAAAGAAAAGCTAAAGCGACGGAAAGAAGAGCCGAAGTGACGGAAAGAAGGCAGAGCGACGGAAAGAAGAGCCGAAGTGACGGAAAGAAGGCAGAGCGACGGAAAGAAGAGCCGAAGCGACGGAAAGAAGGTAGAGCGATGGAAAGAAAAGCTAAAGCGACGGAAAGAAGGGCATAAGCGCCGGAAAGAAGAGTCGAAGTGACGGAAAGAAGGCAGAGCGACGGAAAGAAAAGCTAAAGCGACGGAAAGAAGAGCCGAAGTGACGGAAAGAAGGGCCGAAGCGCCGGAAAGAAGGGCCGAAGCGACGGAAAGAAGAGCCAAAGCGACGGAAAGAAGGCAGAGCGACGGAAAGAAGGGTCGAAGCGACGGAAAGAAAAGCTAAAGCGACGGAAAGAAGGGCATAAGCGACGGAAAGAAGAGCCGAAGCGACGGAAAGAGGGGCCGAAGCGACGGAAATAAGGCAGAGCGACGGAAAGAAAAGCTAAAGCGACGGATAGACTATCAAACAGACAGAGAGACTGCCAATAATTTGATTACATTTATAGCGCTTAATAATAATTCTTGTGAAAAATGTATGCCACGTTTAAAAAATGTTGATTTATCCCATACTGCATTTAAACCTAAAAAAGCTATAAGAATGTCGATTTGACACTATTTCGGAAGACTTTGCACTAGTTCTGTCAGCCGCAAGGATTCACCACTTTGGATGTGGAATTGCACGAGGAGGAGGCGATGTTCATGCATTTTCAATTAGAGATGGTAACAAGGGAGACAGTAGTTATACGTTTATTTGGGGAGCTCGATCATCATGCAGTAGAGCAAATTCGAGCTAAAATTTCTACAGCAATTTTTCAGGGCGCTGTAACGACCATCATTTGGAACTTAGAGGGCTTTTCCTTTATGGATAGTTCAGGTGTAGGTTTGGTGCTTGGTCGAATGCGTGAGTTAGAGGCAGTCGCTGGACGAACAATTTTATTGAATCCATCGCCGACAATGCGCAAAGTATTTCAGTTTTCAGGTTTAGGGCCGTGGATGATGGATGCAACAGAAGAAGAAGCGATTGATCGAGTTAGGGGGATTGTAAATGGATAACGAAATGACATTAACTTTTTTAGCAATTAGTGAAAATGAAGCCTTAGCGCGTGTAGCTGTGACAGGCTTTATCGCACAATTAGATCCAACAATTGATGAGCTATCCGAATTTAAAACGGTTGTCTCAGAGGCTGTTTCCAATGCTATTATTCACGGTTATGAAGAGAATGGTAAGGGTGTTATTACAGTTCGTGCAAAACGTGAGGATGATATTGTAACCGTGTCTGTTATGGATAAAGGTATTGGCATTGAGGATGTAAGTCGAGCTATGGAGCCGTTATTTACGACGAAAAGTGCGATGGAACGTTCAGGTATGGGCTTTACCATTATGGATAGTTTTTCAGATCAGTTGACAGTAATGTCCAAGTGGCAAGAAGGTACAACTGTCACGTTTACGAAGAAATTTTACTCGGTTCGCACACCGGTAATGTGAGGGTGCGATTGTGAAGCCGCTAGAACAGTCGTCCGATAAGCTATTGTCACAGGAAGAAATGCGAGATTTAATTGCACGTGCACAGCAGGGCGATCATGAGGCTCGTAAACGAATGATTGAGGGGAATACGAGGCTTGTGTGGTCTATCGTCCAACGCTTTACAAGTAGGGGGGTAGAGCTCGAGGATTTATTCCAAATTGGCTGCATAGGACTCATGAAGTCTGTGGATAAATTCGATCTAACGTATGATGTAAAGTTTTCGACATATGCTGTACCAATGATCATCGGTGAAATTCAGCGCTTTCTAAGGGACGATGGCATGGTGAAGGTTAGCCGATCTATTCGTGAGCTTAATTTTAAAATTCGCCATGCAACCGATGAATTCATTAAAAATAATGAGCATCCACCAACTATTCATGAATTAGCACAGGTTCTTGGTGTCACAACTGAGGAGATTGTAACAGCTTCAGATGCATTGAGAGATCCTGCTTCCTTACATGAGCAATTGTATGAGAGTGAAGGGGATTCTATTACATTAATGGATCAGATGAAGGACGAAAAATCCGAGCAGCCATTTGACTATATTCCACTAAAAGAGGTGCTCACAAGACTTGAGCCTAGAGAGCAATCCATTATTTATTTACGATATTTCTCAGATTGTACCCAAACTGAAATTGCGAACAGGCTCGGCATATCACAAGTTCAGGTATCACGATTAGAGAAAAAAATTCTTGCCCAATTGAAAAATTGGATGGCTACAAGTGCCACAGTTGAAGAGGAAGAAGTAAAAAAAGACATTTAAGAAAATGGTGACAGCATGACAGATAAACTATTTAACAGCTTAGAAGAAGCCGAAAATTTTCTTAAAGAACAATTTGGTGACGGCGAATCATTTGACGTAATTGTTAAGCATTTATTTGTCAAAGATTTGCCGGTCCTTTGCGCATATATAAGCGGACTTGTAGATAGTGTAGTGTTAACGCAATTACTCTCTAATATGTTGCCTGATGAGGACATTGATATTGAGGATGAAAAGGAGTATTTTGAAGCAATTTTCAATTACCAAGGCCGTTCGGAGGAAACCAAACGTGAAGCCTTTTTATTATCCATATTAAGCGGACAAGTAAGCTTCGTCACTAAAAGTGGTTACGGCTATGTTGCCGAGATTCGAAATTACCCGGGGCGCTCACCAGAGGAGCCTGATAATGAAAAGGTAATTCGTGGATCTAGGGACGGCTTTATTGAAGGTATTTCACAAAATACTGCTTTGATTCGTCGGCGAATTCGCAATAGTAATTTACGTTTCGAGCTACATAAAATATCCGAAATCGGTCAAACCGATGTCGCACTAGCGTTTATAAAGGGTATTGCCAATGATGAAATGCTCGATAAATTGCGACAGCGCCTTGGGCAAATTCACCATGATGGCTTGACAATGGCTGATAAATCACTAGAGGAATGGTTGTTTAAACAAAAGTTCCATCCAGTTCCTTTTGTACGTTATACGGAACGACCGGATATTACCGCTGCGCATTTACTTGAGGGCCATGTAGCCATTATTGTCGATACGTCTCCCTCTGTCATTGTTGTCCCTGCAACAGTTTTTCATTTACTGCAACATGCTGAGGAGTATAGGCAGGCACCAGCAGTCGGAACCTTTGTCCGTTTTATGCGCTATTTTGGAGCAATTATGGGTTTATTATTATTGCCTTTATGGTATTTATTTGCAACGCACGGGATATTTTTACCAGATGCGTTATCCTTTTTAGGTGCAAAGGAAAAATCACATATCCCACTTTTACTACAAGTACTTATTGGAGATGTTGGGATAGAATTTTTGAGGATGGCCGCCATTCATACCCCATCTCCATTATCCACTGCGATGGGGTTAGTTGCCGGTGTAATTATTGGTCAGATTGCTATTGATGTTGGGGTATTCTCGCCAGAAGTAGTGTTATATACAGCCGTTTCAGCTATTCTGACATTTATTATTCCGTCTTATGAGCTAAGTATCTCCATTAAACTCTTTAGACTAGTGTTGTTAATAATGACTGGAATTTGGGGAGTTAATGGGTTATTTATCGGGTTTTTTATATTATTTACGTATTTATGTTCATTACGTCCGATGCAAGCGCCATATTTGTGGCCACTTATTCCGTTCTTTCCAAATGCGATGCTTCGCGTACTTGTACGTTTCCCAATGACAGCAGATGCATTAAGACCTTATGTAGTCGATTCCAAACAGCGAAAAAGATCATAGGAGCCGTTGCACTCGTTTTTTTCATGTGATAAAGTTCACATATAGTATTTTGTGATTTTTGCAAAAATTATCTTCATTCAGCAAAAGGTTCGCCAAGATAATATGTCGAATGTAGTAATACCTCTAAAAAAGGATAGTAGACTAATATTGCTACGTCCATTCTAAAATTGAGGTGCAATTTATCACAAGATGGAACGATGTGAAAAGGGAGAGATGCACATGCATTTATATGGAACACAAGCGATTTCTGAAGATGGTCATTTAACGATTGGACAGGTAGATACACTAGAGCTTGCAAAAGAGTATGGTACACCTTTATTTGTGTATGATACAGCGCTTATTCGTAAGCGTGCTCGCGGCTTTATTGATACGTTTAAAAAACTAGGTGTAAAAGCAGAAGTAGCTTATGCTTCTAAAGCATTTGCATGTGTAGCTGTGTACCAATTAGCGGCAGAAGAAAATCTATCTTTAGATGTTGTCTCAGGTGGAGAATTATTTACAGCTTTAAAAGCTGGATTCCCTACAGAACGCATTCATTTCCATGGCAATAATAAAAGCATTGCTGAATTAGAATTAGCCTTTGACTCGAAAATTGGTTGTATTGTCGTGGATAACTTCTATGAAATTCAGCTTTTACAAGAAATTTCAGAGCGCCGTCAACAAAAAATGCGTATTTTACTACGTGTCACACCAGGTGTTGAGGCACATACGCATGATTTTATTACGACAGGTCAAGCGGATTCTAAATTTGGCTTCGACTTAAATAATGGTCAAGCAGATGAAGCTTTCCGACAAACTTTTAACCATGAATACCTAGAGCTTCTAGGGCTACACTGCCATATTGGCTCTCAAATTTTTGACACAGCTGGCTTTGGCTTAGCAGGAGAAAAATTAATTGATAAAATTTCTGATTGGAACAAGACTCACGATTTTACATGTACTGTGTTAAACTTAGGAGGGGGCTTCGGAATTCGTTATACTGAGGAAGATGCACCGCTTGAGCCACAAGTATATGTAGAGGATATGATTACGGTTGTTAAGAACAAAGCGACTGTACTTGGTCTAACTATGCCTGAAATTTGGATCGAACCAGGACGATCACTTGTAGGCGATGCAGGAACATCACTTTATACAATTGGTTCACAAAAAACAGTACCCAATGTTCGTAAATATATTGCTGTTGATGGTGGCATGAGTGATAATATCCGTCCGGCATTATATGATGCGAAGTATGAGGCGGTCATTGCAAGTAAAGCAAATGAATCAAAAAGTGAAACATATACAGTGGCTGGTAAACTTTGTGAATCAGGCGATAAATTAATTATTGATGCTAAGCTTCAGGAAGCAGCTTCTGGAGATGTGCTAGCAATTTTCTGTACAGGTGCTTATGGATATTCTATGGCGAGTAACTACAACCGTGTGCCACGACCAGCAGTTGTATTTGTAGAAAATGGCGAGCATCAATTAGCGATTCGACGCGAAAGTTATGAAGATATTGTACAAAACGATCTCCCGCTAACGTTAAAAAAGGGTGAGTAAATTTGAGAAAAAACAAATGGGTATTACTAGCGTCCATGTCAACTTTTATTTTGTTGTGGGGCGTTGTTTATTGGGTATTGGCGTCTAAAGGTATTCTCGGACCTGGTTCGTAAGACAGAAATTGACTTGCGGTAAAAGTACAAATCGTGTAGGATAGTCAAAGATTATGTACAGCTAGAAAAAGAGGGAATAGACAAATATGTTAATTCGATATAAGAAAGCTTTCGAGAAAATAGCAATGGGGCTACTCTCGTTTATGCCTAACGAAAAAGACATAAAGAAGCTCAAAGAGACAATCCACTCCTATGAAAATGAAGATAATTGGGTATTATATTTATGGAAAAAGAACGATGAGTATGTTGGCATTGTTGGACTTATAACAGACAGTAATAATATAGCTACGATTCAACACGTTTCCGTTGTCCCTTCTTATAGAGGTGAAGGTGTTGCGAAGGAAATGCTACAGGAAGTAGCAGAACTTGGCCAGTACGAAAGTGTGCGTGCGACAGAGGAAACGCGTAAATTTGTTCAAAAATGTATAAATTGTATCGATGAAGAAGCAGACGATCATTGACGTCTGCTTTTTCTTTGTTTGCTTTCTTGTCGCTCTGTAAGAATATGTGAGCGATCTCGAAGCATATGTTTATGAAGAAGATAGTTAGAGCTACTTGATGGTAAAAGCTGTATGCGAGCAAATACTAATTCCTCCAATACGGGCGAAAGTGGAAGCTGAAATGCTTGGAAGGACTTGCCTATTTGGATGGCAGAAAGTGCATCTGATAGTTGTATTAGTAGTTTATCGTAGTCAATTTCGTCAAAAAAAATATGCCCGATATTATATTGAAAATTATGGAGTGCTTTTTCTAAGATTCGTGCAGCGCCTATATAATTGTCACGTCGCCAATGATATAGACCTGTTGCGAGCTGTACGTATCCAACAAGAGGGTGCTTTTTATCACCGGGAGCAATATCCTTCCAGAATTCCTCAAGTACTTCATGGCATTCAAAAAAATCTTGATTACCATTGAAGTAGGCACAGTAATCGATAAATAAAGTATGATGCTGTGGATGCATTTTGGACTCCTTTCCACTATACTAAAAGAACATAGAATCTCAGGGTGGTAAAACAATGTCGTATGAAGTAAAATTAGAAGCCTTTTCAGGGCCTCTTGATTTATTATTGCATTTAATTCACAGATTGGAAATTGATATTTATGATATCCCAATGGCTGAAATTACTCAACAATATATCGACCATATACATGCTATGCAGGTACTGGAGTTAAATGAGGCTAGTGAATATTTAGTGATGGCTGCAACATTATTGGCCATTAAAAGTCGTATGCTCCTGCCAATTCATGAAGGTGAGCTTGAAGATGCCGAATTAGAAGTCGACGGCCCAGACCCTCGTGAAGAACTTGTGCAACGTTTAATAGAGTATAAGAAATATAAAGAAGCAGCGAGTAGCCTGCAAGAGCTTGAAACAGATCGAGCACAGGTATTTACACGGCCACCAGCAGATTTATCAGAGTTAGCATCAGATGAGCAAATGGCGTTATTTGATTTGAACGTCAACATCTTTGACATGCTTGGGGCCTTCCAAAAACTGATGCGTCGAAAAAAATTGAAAAAACCACTAAGGACAACTGTAGCGAGACAAGAACGCTCAGTGAAGGATCAAATGCGTTCAGTTGTCGATACATTACGATCTACAGGTGGACGTGCATCATTTTTCGAGCTTTTTCCCTATGAAGATAAGCCAACGCTTATTCTGACGTTTTTATCTCTTCTTGAATTGATGAAACGTCAGGTCGTCATCGTAGAGCAAAATGGTAACTTTGAAGAATTATCAGTTACCTTACAGAAGGAGGAATGGGATGATGACGAAAACAATGATGCTACAGAGTAGAATAGAAGCCCTATTATTTGTTGTTGGAGACGATGGCTTAACTATTAAACAATTATCACAACTTTTGGGCGAACCGGAAGAGTTAGTCGTACAGGCAATGGAAGAGCTGCGTACAACATCTGAAGAAGATTTAGCTAGAGGTATTACTGTAAAAGAAATAGCTGGAGTTTATCAGCTCATAACAAAATCTGAACTTGCAGATACCATTCAAAGATTAGTAGAAAATCCAACTGTTCAATCATTATCGCAAGCCTCACTCGAGGTGCTTGCTATTGTGGCTTACAAACAGCCAATTACACGTGTAGCAATTGAGGATTTACGCGGTGTGAAATGTGAAAGACCAATACAAACGCTCGCTTCTAGAGGTTTAGTCAAGGAAGTTGGTCGCTCAGAAGGGACAGGACGTGCAATCTTATATGGCACAACAAAAGAATTCTTAAACTACTTTGGTTTAAATAGTATAGAAGAAATGCCACCTTTACCTGACGAAGAATTAGTTGAAACAGAGCAAGAAACAGATTTATTTATGACGAAATTCCAAGAAACCTTTAGTGGGGTAAAGTAGATGAGCAAGATGGTATAATGCTTTGCTTGAAACATAAATATATTTTATATTTTTCTATTACTTTAAATAAGGAGTGGCTCGTTGCTTCGGTTAGTACGTTTAATATTGTTCATGATAGTCGTGGTAATGTTAATGCTTCCACAAACCAGTTTAGCACGAGGTGGTAGCGGATATGCTGTCTTAGATGGGGATACGGGCCGTGTTTTATTAGGATCGAATAGTGATGCACGGTTACCAATTGCTAGCTTAACAAAAATTTGGACAGCACTCGTTGCTATTGAAAATAGCAATCTTCAAGATGAAGTGGTTATTTCACCGAGGGCTGCAATGGCGGAGGGCTCATCAATTTACTTGCAGGCAGGTGAAACAGTTACGGTAGAAACACTGTTATATGGTTTGATGCTACGCTCCGGGAATGACGCAGCAACAGCTTTAGCAGAGCATGCCGGGGGATCAGTAGAAGGATTTGTAAAGTTAATGAATGAGCGAGCCGTTGTTGCTGGTCTCACAAATACTGTATTTATGAACCCGTCTGGCTTGCACCATGATGAGCATTTATCGTCAGCGAGAGATACTGCTGAGATGCTGAGAATTGCTCTTCAAAATAAAACTTTTAAGAAGATTGCCTCAACAGTTCTATTTCGTGCCAATACTGAAAACGGGATGTTATGGGAAAATAAGCACCGATTATTACGAGAAGGGTCAGGGGTTGCTATCGACATAGACGATGAGACACAACAACCTGTTAGTGCATTAAAATCAGCAAAAGGTTCAGCATTTGCCGGAAAAACAGGCTTTACAAAGGTGGCTGGTCGGACCCTTGCAACCGCCTTCCAAAAGGACGGGCAAACCTGTATTGTTGTCACTTTGAATGAATCAGATGACTGGAATGTTCATCGGGGCTTAGCCAACAAGGTTTGGCAAGATTACAGCCTTGAGACTGTAGTGAAAAAAGGTAAATATAAAGTCAATAAAAACCTTTCCATTCGTTTAGAGCAACCAATAAGTTTGCAGTTAAATAAAGAAGAAAAAGAAAGTGTAAGGCAAGTGTTACATGTTTCTAGAAAACGTAAGGAAGGCGTTTTATCCATCTTTATCGGTGAAGAGCGTATTTATGCAAGGCCAGTATCAGTTGAATCAGCGGATCGTTAAAAGCGATACGCTGATTTTTCTTTGTTACGCCATTCAGGATAATGTTTGTGGGTTTAGAGCATAAACTATAGCGTGTAAAACGAATTAGATGTAATTAACAAATGAGATGGAATTTGGTAAAATAAATCAGGGTGACAGTTAAAATTAAAATTCTGAATTTTCGAATGTTAACGGGGGGGGGAAGTATTTATGACTACTGAATCAAACAGTAAGCAATACCAATTAGGGGTAATAATAATTTTATTTTTGTCTAGCTTTATCGCTCCCTTTATCTTTTTATACCCTATTCAAGAGTTGTTCTATCGACCTAAGGAATACTATTTTTTCGATACTTTTTATCAAGCATATATTATATTAATAATAGTTTTGATTGTGTTGGCAGTCATGTTATTAGTCAATTTTTTAGTGACTCCTAAAACAAAAAAAAGGAAGAATATTCAACGAGGAATTATGGGGACATCGTTTGTAATTGCTGGTGCATTCATATTTTTATGTATTAATAACTATCAATATATTGATACAAAAGGAATTCACATGAATCATTTTTTTAGTTTGCAAGAAGATTACATAAGTTGGGAAGATATTGTGAAGGTTGAACAAACTATTGTAGAAAAAAATGGTGTAAGTTTACCAGATAAATTGATTTTCACATTACAAGATGGTTCTACAATTGAACAAACTTTAACAACAAAGTTATCAAGTGTGAAAAAATTCATTAATAAAGAATTAAATAACTATGGACTTAAAATAGAAAATAAATATAGTGAAACTGAGTAATGATGAAGAGCTGCCCAAAATGGTGGCTTTTTATGTTTTAAAAAACTTTTAAAAGAGATTGCTATTTGATGAAAAGTAATGAGAAGATTTGATTAAAATTAGACCATCACTAAAAGTTGGGGATGATCGTTTGTTCAAACGTATGCCGTTTATCTAAGTTGATTTCCGTTCCGGTTGAACGCACCCAGCCGGAACGGAAATCGATCCCACATTTTGGTGATGACCCTTAAAATTCAGGTACAAGTTATCCAAAAACTAGCTGATGAAAACTATTTCAAATAATCAAATTACTTACGCATAATTAGTTTTTCTTTAATAATGTATAAAAGTATGACATAATTTTCACAGATTAGCGGGAAAAATAACCTTATTCATCATATGCGAATAAGGTTTAAAGTTTGGTGTCTATGCCAATGTGAATGAAAACTAGAGGTGAAAGAATGGAAAGATTACAAAAGGTCATTGCGTATGCAGGTGTTGCGTCAAGACGTAAGGCGGAGCAATTGATTTTAGAAGGTAAAGTAAAAGTGAACGGAGTCGTAGTGCGTGAGTTAGGTACAAAGGTTTCCAACTCAGATACGATAGAAGTAGAAGGCGTGAAGCTTGAGAAAGAGGATAAGGTTTATTATTTACTATATAAACCACGTGCAACGATATCAGCTGTAACAGACGACAAAGGACGCAAAACTGTCACAGATTTGTTTAAGTATATTCCACAACGTATTTTCCCAGTTGGCCGTCTTGATTATGATACATCTGGCTTGTTGTTGTTGACAAATGATGGGGAATTTTCCTATATGCTGACACATCCGAAGTTTAAGATCGACAAAACTTATATTGCTCGTGTCAAAGGTATTCCAACGATCGAAGGTTTAAAAAAGCTTCAACGCGGAATTAAACTAGAAGACGGCAAAACAGCTCCAGCAAAAGTTAGTATGACTTCTTTTGATGAAAAAGCAGGTAAGGCGATTTGTGAGATTACTATTCATGAAGGGCGAAATCGTCAAGTGCGTCGCATGTTTGAGGCAATCGGTACTCCAGTTGTTAAACTGAAACGCGAGCGCTTTGCCTTTTTAGATTTATTTGGACTAGCGCCGGGGGAATATCGTGAATTAACAAAGCATGAAGTGAAGCAATTGCGAGTGTTAGCGGAGACAGGGCAAATCGGATAATTAGCATTTTCTATGAGAAAGTGAAATACTGCTATGTGTAATAGTAATGTTTTCACTTTCTTATTAGTGAAATCGTTCATAAATCATTCATAATTATTAGCTAAGCGTTTGTGTTTCATTTTGCTATAATAGGTGAGAATAGTACACCTAGATAAGTTTCGTCCTGATGAAATCGTTTCCATAATTTATCAGGAGGTGTTTGGCGCAACCGAATGACAAACATAAATGTGGTAAATTAGACGATAAAATCTATACATATGAATGTTTGTATGAAAAGCTTAGCGTCAATTGAAACTCTAAGCCGTAATAGATAGGGGGGTTATTAACTTGGAGAAAAAGAAAAAACGTCTCGTCATTCGTACCATTATTTTGGCGGTTTTAGTATTAGCAATTGGTTACACGGTATACGGAACAGCGACAAAGGATAAAGTAGAGTTAATAGCAGTAGGCTCTAAAGCACCAGACTTCACGTTAGTAGATTTAAACGGTGAGAAACATAAACTTTCTGATTATAAAGGGCAGGGAGTATTTTTGAACTTCTGGGGAACTTGGTGTAAGCCATGTGAGAAGGAAATGCCTGCAATGGACCGTCAGTATAAAGTCTTTAAAGATCAAGGTGTACAAACATTGGCTGTCAATATTGCACAAACAGATTTTGAAGTACAGAATTTTGTCGATAGATACGATTTAACGTTCCCAGTAGTTATTGACAAAACGAAAAGCGTTATGACTGCCTACAATGTAGGTCAATTACCTGCAACACTCCTTATTGATCCAGATGGTAAGGTAGCCAAAATTATTACTGGTGAAATGACGGAGGGAAATATTGCTTCGTACATGGAATTAGTGAAGCCAAAATAAGGAGAAAATGACTATGGAAAACATCATTTGTGCTTGTGGTCATAGTAACCCATATGGCACGAAGCTTTGTGAGAAATGTGGTCGTCCTTTAACTGAGGAAGGTAAGCAGACAAAAGTTGTTGATATGCGCTACGATGGAACGGCGATTCGTTCAAAAACGTATAATAAAACAGTCATCGATAAAATTTGGAATTTCTTCTCGAATGTAAAAGTCGGGATTGCTCTCATTATTATAACGTTGGTCTCTGCGTCAATCGGGACAATCCTACCGCAAGAAATTTATGTAAATGCACCAGATGCTGGAAAAGCGGAGTATTATGAGAAAGTGTATGGTTGGTTTGGCAAACTCTATAATTATTTAGGACTTTCTGATTTGTATAGCACTTGGTGGTTCCAAATTTTAGTGGGAATGCTTGCGACATCTATTATTGTTGCGAGTTTAGACCGCGGCATCCCATTGCATAAGTCTCTGAAAAATCAACGAGTTAAACGTCATGAGAGTTTCATGAAGCGTCAACGTATCGTCGCAGAAGGACAAGTGCTAAACCCTGACGAAACACTTGATAAAGTTGAACAAAAAATGACTGAATTAAAATATCATGTTCGTCGTGATGGAAGTGCATTGTTAGCAGAGCGCGGCCGTTTTGCTCGGTATGGTCCATACATAAATCATGTCGGTCTCATTATCTTTTTAGCAGGTGTTATGTTGCGTTTAGTACCTGGTTTTCATGTGGATGAGACGATTTGGATACGTGAAGGTGAGACACGAGCTATACCAGGTATGGATGGTTATTTTGTAAAAAATAATAAATTTATTTTGGAAACCCATGACAATAAGCCGCAGGGCGAGCAAGAGAGTCAAGGTGTAAATGTTGTGGCGAAAAACTTTCAAACAGACGTCACATTATACAAACAACCTGAGGGTTCTCTTCCGGGAGACTTAGACAATCTTGAAAAGGTGAGAGATTACTCTATTCGTGTCAATCATCCATTAAAAGAAAGCGGTTTTGCGCTGTATCAAATGAATTATCGACTTAACGAATTGAAGCAGATGAATTTTAATTTAGTGAATAAAGGAACTGACGAATCATTTGGTCAAATTGAAATTGATTTAACGAATCCTAAAAAAGAATATGATTTAGGGAATGGTTCATCAGTACAGATACTTGTTTATACACCAGATTTTGATGGTTTTGAAAATGGTGAACCACAGACAAAAACATCAATACCAAATAATCCAGCATTTTTATTTAAAATGACCACACCAGAAACTCCAAAAGGTGAAGTAAGCTTTGTACAAATCATGCAACAACCACTTGAACCACTTGGAGAAAACAAATATAGAATGAAATTTGCTGGTGCAGAAACACGTAATACAGCAAACTTTACAATTCGTAAAGATAGTACGATACCAATTTTATTTGTAGGTGGTATTATTTTCATGATTGGTGTAGTGATTGGCTCGTATTGGAATCATCGACGTTTATGGTTACAGATTGAGTCAGATGGCCGAGTGTTGATGGCTGCCCATGTAAATAAAAATATGTTCAGTATGAAAAAGGATTTAGATGCTGTTTCTACATTTGCTGATCTACCACCATATAAAGATCAGTTAGAAAAGATAGAAGATGTTGGGAAGTCCACAAAGCGAGGCACTAAAGAAAAGGAAGGTGACAACACCTTATGAGTTTGATTGACATAAGTGGAAACCTGTTATATGTAGCGTTTGTAGCCTACTTAGTTGCAACTTTATTTTTTGGTGGTTCGATAAAGCAATCGAATGCTACAGGCAAGAATACTGATAAATGGGGCAAGCTTGCTATTGTTATAACAATTATTGGTTTCCTATCGCAGCTTGGTTATTTTATTACTCGTTGGATTCATACAGGGCATGCACCTGTTAGTAATATGTTTGAATTTACGACTGCGTTTGGGATGTTCATTGTTGCGGCATTCATTTTAATTTATTTTATTTATCGCGTGACAGCTCTAGGTTTAGTGGCATTACCTGTGGCGCTATTAATTATTGCCTATGCGGCGATGTTCCCGAACGAGGTTAGTCCTTTAGTGCCGTCTTTACAAAGTCACTGGCTAACAATTCATGTTATTACAGCTGCTTTAGGTCAATCGATTTTAGCGATTAGTGCAGTAGCAGGACTGATTTATTTATTAAAAGTAGTTGATTTAACGAAGCCTTCTAAACAACGTTTCTGGTTAGAAGCGGTCATGTTCTTCCTTGTAGTAGTCGTTGGTTTCGTAGTTGCTACATCAATATTTAATATGATGGATTACGAATCTACATATACTTACGTTGATAAAGAAGGTAGTGAACGTGAAATTACCTACAAAATGGCGCCGGTATTTGGTATGAATGAATATAAGGCAGTAGAAGAACATGGCATGTCTCCATTAGTAGAAATGCCTCCACTTATTAATGCGAAGAAATTAACAACGGTTGTTTGGTCATTATTAGTAGGATCTGTTTTATACTTATTAATCCGTTTAATTGCACGACGTCGAATTAGCGCGATATTCCAACCTTTTGTCAAACGAGTAAATTTACAATTAGTTGATGAAATCGGTTATCGTTCAGTGTTAATTGGTTTCCCAGTATTTACATTAGGGGCTTTAATCTTTGCGATGATTTGGGCACAACTTGCGTGGAGTCGTTTCTGGGGATGGGATCCAAAAGAAGTGTGGGCGCTTATTACATGGTTATTCTATGCAGCATTCCTACATTTACGTTTATCAAAAGGATGGGAAGGCCAAAAATCTGCTTGGTTAGCATTAATTGGTTTCGGAATAATCTTGTTTAACTTAATTGCTGTTAACTTAATTCTTGCAGGTTTACACTCATACGCTGCAGGATAACTAAGACGAATATCCATTTGATAAAAACTGATTAATTTGAGCACATATGAGATTTTCTACGTCGCTAGTATTTGAAAGAAAAGCCTTCTTGCTGTGGCAAGAAGGCTTTCTTTTCTTTTCAATATGTGCTGTACCATGTACAATAGAAGGTAGAGAAAGATTAGAAGAGAGGGATCGTGAAAGTGTCAGAAAATATTTCAGTATTAGTAGTAGATGACGAGGATCGTATTCGACGCTTATTAAAAATGTATTTAGAGCGAGAAGGATACCTTGTTGACGAAGCAGAAAATGGTGAACAAGCGATCGAAAAATCTTTAGAAAAAGAGTATCACTGTATCTTACTAGATATTATGATGCCTGAAAAAGACGGGCTCGAAGTATGTGCGGAAATCCGCGAACGAGCAGCAACACCGATTATTTTATTAACTGCCAAAGGCGAGGAAGCAAATCGAGTACAAGGTTTTGAGCTTGGTGCAGATGATTATATTGTAAAACCATTTAGTCCTCGTGAGGTTGTGTTACGTGTGAAGGCTATATTACGTCGTTCACAAGCATTCTCACCTTCGACAAATGCATCTTCTTCAAAAGATTTAGTTGTGTTTCAACATTTAATGATCGATCACGATGCGCACCGTGTAACAGCAGAGGGTATTGAAGTAAATTTAACGCCTAAAGAGTATGAATTACTTTATTTCCTAGCGAAATCACCAGACAAAGTATTTGACCGTGAACAATTACTAAAAGAAGTTTGGCATTATGATTTCTTTGGCGATTTACGTACAGTTGACACACATGTTAAACGTCTACGTGAAAAGCTCAACCGTGTATCTGAAAACGCTGCAAAGATGATCGTTACTGTATGGGGCGTTGGCTACAAATTTGAGGTTGTCAATGAATAGAATATGGAATAGTGTTGTCGGGAAGCTATGGGTAACCATATTGCTTCTCGTTTCATTTGTATTGTTTGTTTTCACGGTTCTAATGCTCGAGTTTCTTCAAAATTACCATATGCAGCAAGCAGAGAGTTCCTTGCGTCAAACAGCAGCAACCGTTGCTAGTATAGTAGATGATAATGAAACAGCTGAGTCGACTTCAGAATTATTAAAAGATATTTTACCTGAAAGTACGAATGCGCTTATTGCAACGAGTCATGATGTAGTATCATTTGCTTTGCAGGAAGGTGTAAATAAAAAAGAAATCCAGGATATGATTTTAGCCAATAAATCATTCCATGAAATTTTTCAATCAGATGAACCGATTACTAAGGAAATGATGATGCCGTCTTCTACAGACAAGGAAACAATGGAATCGTATGTTGTGCTCGGTTTCCCGCTAAATGTGGAAAATGCAGTGCACGGAGCTGTCTTTATTTATCAAAGTCCAGATGCACTACATAAAACATCGAAAGAAACGACGAAAATTGTCTTTCTGTCTGCTTTCATTGCCTTTGTGTTGACGACATTCTTTGCGTTTTTCCTTTCATCACGTATTACGTCACCATTGCGTAAAATGCGTGAATTAGCGTTTGAGATTTCTAAAGGAAATTTTGAAGCGAAAATGCCGACTACACAAAACGATGAAATCGGCCAGCTTGCTGTTGCCTTCAATCAAATGGGACGTCAATTGAAACACAATCTAGAAGTGATCAATCAAGAAAATGAACAGCTATCAAATATATTGACATCGATGACAGACGCGGTCATTACGTTTAATCGTGATCGTACAATATTATTAAGTAACCCACCGGCAGAGCGTTTAATGCAAACGTGGTTTGTTAATAAGGGCTCACAAAGTGCGAAACCGATTCCGCCAGAGCTTTATCATATGCTCGATCATGTGTTGATGTTTGAGGATAAGCTTGAAGAAGAAATTGAGATGGATGGAAGTTACTATACGTTTACGATTAGCCCTCTTTATAGTGAGGAATCGATACGTGGAGCTGTTGCAGTTATTCGTGATATGACAGAGCAGCATCGCTTAGAAAAACTGCGTTCAGACTTTATTGCCAATGTATCTCATGAGCTACGGACGCCAATTTCGATGCTTCAAGGCTATTCAGAGGCCTTAATGGATGATGATTTTATTCAGGATCAAGAAGAACGTAATGAGATTACAAAAATTATTTACGATGAATCGAAGCGTATGGGACGCCTCGTAACAGATTTATTAGACCTTGCGCGTATGGAATCAGGGCATATGACGTTATACAAAGATGAGCTTCCAATTAATTCTATATTTGAACGTATTACTCAAAAATTTGCACAGGTTGCAAAAGAGAAGCATGTTAGTCTGATATTTGACAGTGAATTTAATGATGAAGCTACGATTAGTATAGATGAGGATCGGATTGAACAAGTGTTAACGAATTTAGTTGATAATGCTCTTCGTCATACAGATGAAGGGTCAGTAACAGTGAAGGTTGAGCAAGAGCCTACCTTTGCAAAAATATCTGTCCAAGATACAGGACATGGAATTCCACAAGAGGACTTACCATATGTCTTTGAACGTTTCTATAAAGCAGATAAGGCACGTACGCGTTCTAAAGGCGGAACTGGCCTAGGTTTAGCTATTGCTAGAAATATTGTCAAGGCACATTCAGGTAATATTATGGTAGATAGTGTGCTGAAAGAGGGGACTACCTTCACGTTTTATTTACCATTCGATTAATATCATCGTACTATAGTGGTATTAATTGGCTGTAACTTCTGTGAACGTTTAGACGACAAATATAATAGAACGGGGGTGGAGTGCTTTGAATGACTCCGTGTTCCATCGACTATACGATGCATATCATCAAGACGTGTTCCAGTTTCTTATTTATTTAGTAAAAAACCGTACACTTGCTGAGGATTTAGCGCACGAGGTTTATGTACGCGTATTGCGCTCATATGATCAGTTTGCAGGAAATAGCAGCGAAAAGACATGGCTTTTTGCTATTGCTAAAAATGTCGCCATTGATCATTTTAGAAAGCAGGCTGTACGCCAAAAACATTCACTTGATTTTTTTGACTGGGAAACGGAACAGCTACATTCAACCACACCATCACCGGAAGATATGCTACAGGCCAGTGATGAATTTATGCAGGTACAATCAGCACTTGAAAACTGTACAGGCGACCAAAAAATGGTCATTATTATGCGCTACTTTCAAGATTTATCGATTACGGAAACAGCGCAAATACTAGATTGGACTGAAGCGAAGGTAAAAACCACTCAGCATCGTGCCATTAAATTTTTAAGGCAACAGCTACAACAGGTTAGAGAACAGGAGGCGAAACGGCAGTGACACATAACCAATTTGATGATGACCAACTGGAACATGTATTGAATAATGCCCCTAAGCTTTCTGACCGCCGTTCGAAAGAAGAAGTGTTAAATCGATTGTTGGCAGATGCTCGCTTGCAGGATAATGGCCATCTTCAAGAAGCCTTACAACAAAAAGATGACGAAATAACATCGCAAGAGCAACAGCATAGTATCCATCCGCAACAAGAGAGTACCGAGACAGCAACAAAGCAGAAAGTCCGTAAATGGCCAATCTTTACGAGTGTTGCAGCTGTTTGCGCCCTAACTGTGCTTGTAGGCTCTATGTTCATGAATAATAATGATGCAAATATGGACCAAGCTAATGCTCCTGAAACTTCTCAATATTCTACAATGCAGGATAATCGTGCAGCAAATAGCTCAGTCAACCATGACAATTTTATGGACTCCAACATAGTAGCGGAACATTCACGGATTATGTCTCTACGATCATCTGTTTATGATGAAGATTTAACAGATGCAGTAGTGTTCCGTATTGGTTTGGCAAATCGTGATAAGGAAAGTGTGCCGATGACATATATCATTCCAAATGAACGAGTTGCTACTGATTTTGGGAAGAAAAAGCCTACAACATTACAAATGTATGAAAAGTATGCGCCTCAAATTGATGAGGAAGAAAAGGGTTTTACTAACTATCATCCATATAAGGGAGAGCTAAAGGAGAAGGACGATAAACTGGTTCATGTATTGCCGAAGAAAAATGACTATGATGTCGCGTCGGCAGATACTAGCGAATATAAAGGGACATTACAGGATACATTCTCAGATTCAGAGTATAAAGATATTGAGTTTGAAAATCAGGATGGTACAGCATACGAGTTTTCCAAGGAAGAAGAGTCAAGTAAGCCTATGGAATTAACAAGCTCAAATCATTTTAATTATTATTTATATAAAGATGAAAATGGAACTGAGTATTTATCGCCTGATTCTCGCAAAACTTATCCCACTGTAACAGAAGCTCTTACCGTTATGCGAAATAAAAATGATGATGTATACGTTCCGGTAGTACCTGAAAATATAACATACTCTGTGACTGAGGTAGCAGAAGGCGTTATTGTTACATTTAATGAGCCACTTGATTTAACGACAATGGATGCGGTTCGTGCAACTCAATTAATTGAAGCGATGATGCTCACTGCTGCAAGCTTTGATAAACAAATACGTCTAGACAATGTTGTACAGGAGAGCTGGGAAGGATTTGATTTAAAAAACTTTTTGCCAAAACCTGTGGGAGCCAATAAACAATATATGCCATAAATAGCATGATGCTAAATTTGGACAAATGGATGCATGGAATTTAATAAGTAAATTTTTGGAGCATTTTCGCCATTGTCTGTGCGTGAATGCTCCTTTTAGTTAATGGTGCTTTTAGCGAGTATCGGTAAATCATACAAATCTAATCGGATTTTTTTGAGCAAAGCTATTTACTTTTTCCTAATAATTCATTATAGTAAAGCTAGAAACAAAAAAATATTGATTCATCTTCGGGGCAGGGTGAAAATCCCGACCGGCGGTAATAGAGTTGTAAATCGCTAATGTTTCTTTTAAGATACATTGGCTCGAATGATTTACTAAAGACTCTTCAGCCCGCGACCTGTGCAAAGTTTTTTGCATGGCTGACTTGGTGCAATTCCAAGGCCGACAGTTAAAGTCTGGATGGGAGAAGATGGAGGTACGATCGTCATTCGTTGTTATGAATTTAGCTATATACGAGCGTTTTTTTCGGTGTGACTTCACACAGCTCTTGCTCAAAAATAGCTAAATAATGGCGTTTTTTAATCATGCCTATTCTCCCTTATGCTCTTTTGCATAAGGGTTTTTTCATGATAACAATTGATTAGGTCGTAACCTTTCTTCTTGCGAGATTGAATCAGCAAAGAGGAGAGAGTTTTCAATGAAGAAAAATGTCAAACTCCAATCATTTATTACGATTGGCATGCTGAGCAGTATTTCGTTTTTATTAATGCTTTTTAATTTCCCAATTCCGCCATTCCCGGCGTTTTTGGAAGTCGACTTCAGTGATATGCCAGCATTACTTGCAGCAATCACAATGGGGCCAGTAGCCGGTATTTTAGTAGAATTATTTAAAAATGTGTTGGACTGGATTTTCTCAGGCACGCCAACGGGAGTACCGGTAGGACATATCGCGAACTTTACAACAGGTATTTTATTTATCTTACCAGTTAGTTTTATTTTTAACCGCTTCAAAACAATTAATGGTCTTATCGGAGGTTTAGCTGTTGGAACAATCACAATGGCAGTAGGAATGAGCCTTCTAAACTATGCAGTATTTTTACCAATGTACACTTACTTTTTAGGTATGGAGCCTGTTGTAGGTGATTCACTATATAAAATGATCGTGGCTGGAATCTTGCCATTTAATATTGTGAAAGGTATTTTAATAACGGTCATCATGGCGTTACTATTCACAACAATGCGTAAATGGATTGATCATCAGCGTTCCATGTATTTAACAAAATAATTAGGATGAAACCTCGAGTAGTTAAGTGCTCGAGGTTTTTTTATGTGAGACGGATAGAATTGCGGAAACGACGGATAGAGTTGTCAAAGTGATGGATAGAATCATCGAAGTGACGGATAGGCCCGCCGAAGTGACGGGTAGAATCAACGAAAAGACGGATAGAACCGCATAATCGAAGTATAGAATCGTTAAAACGACAGTTAGAATTTATCTAGTCGAGCTTAGTATTTTCATGTAGAATAAGGAAGAGTTTAGAATGTTGAGGAGTTTGAAGAGATGAGTGAAAAAAAGAGTCAGTGGTCTAGTAAACTAGGCTTTATTTTAGCATCGGCAGGAGCTGCAATCGGACTAGGGGCAATTTGGAAGCTTCCGTATGTTACTGGACAAAGTGGTGGAGGAGCATTTTTCCTTATTTTTGTTCTATTTACATTGTTGATTGGTTTACCGATGCTTTTATCAGAATATGTTTTAGGTCGTGGTACACAGTCTGAGGCTGTGACTGCATATAAAAAAATTGCACCAACGAAAAAAGGCTGGGCATGGGTTGGCCGTATGGGCGTGCTTGGTTGTTTTTTATTGTTAACTTTTTACAGCGTTGTAGGAGGCTGGATTTTTATATATAGTGGCCTTGGTGTGACTGGGGCTGTTATTGATCCTGCTAATGATCCTAGTGAACTATTTGGAAAGATTATAGGAACGCCTTGGATTACACTACTAGGTTTAGGATTGTTTACGCTAGTAAATGTGCTAATCATTTCACTTGGCGTGCAAAATGGTATAGAGAAGGCCAATAAGTGGATGATGCCGTTATTATTTATCATGTTTATTGTGCTTGTTGTGCGGGCTTTAACATTAGATGGGGCAATGGAGGGGGTTAAATTCTTCTTGTGGCCTGACTTTTCGAATATAACTGGAAAGGCTATTTTAGAAGCGTTAGGGCAATCCTTCTTTGGCTTAGCGGTAGGGTTTTCTTGTCTTGTGACATACAGCTCATATTTAAAGAAAGATGTGAGCTTGCCTAACTCGGCGGGCTCCGTAGTCCTTCTTACTGTGCTTGTATCGTTTTTAGCAGGATTAGCGATTTTCCCAGTTGTATTTGCTTTTGGTTTAGAGCCGAATTCTGGACCAGGCTTACTATTTATGGTTCTGCCAACAGCATTTAGTCAAATGCCATTTGGTGAAGTATTTTTAGCGATGTTTTTATTATTATTTTTATTCGCTACATTTACATCTTCCTTCAGTTTATATGAAATTATCGTAGCTGCATTTATTGAGAAGGGGCGTATGTCTCGTTCTGCATTGACGATGTTAATAGGTGTAGTAGTCTTTATTGCCGCGATTCCAGCAGCGCTTTCATCAAGTACCTTAGCGGATGAATCAATTTTTGGGAAAACAATTTTCGATGCAACAGATTTCTTAGTATCAAATTTAATGCTTCCGTTGGGTAACTTATTGATTGCTATCTTTATTGCGTATGTGGTTGATAAAGAATTTGTGAAGAAGGAATTACTGATAGGTAGTCAAATGGGACAAGGTTTCTATTCAACATATCGTCTATTGATGTTAATAGTAGTACCTGTTGTGATTATCGTTGTGTTGGTAAATATGCTTTTACAATATTAAGAAAGTAGGTTGTATTCCATCTAACAGGGATACAACCTACTTTTTTATAATGATGGGGGCAACAATAGGGTTAATATTCGCTAAGGGATAGTTCACCTAGCCAGCCTTCTTTAATAATCTGTTTCGCTTGCTCTTCGCTTTTAGTAATAGGGAATACTTTATCAACTTGCGAAATAGCGAACAAGTTGCGAATGAAATCATCGACGACAATAATGGCGATCTTCTTTTCTTTTACAGATACTTTCTTTGCGAAATTGACGATCATGCCAAAGCCTGTACTATCAATATTTGAAACTTTTTGCATATCGATAATGTATCCATGCTTTGTTTCTAAGTTTAACGATTGAAGCTCTTTTTTTATCTCTTCAATCATCCCGTATTCTAAATCGCCAGTAAACGCAATTAAAATATAATCAGCCTTTGTGTCAATATTCATCGCAATTTTCTTCTGATTCATACTATAGCGCCTCCATTTTCTTTTTAATGTTTGAAATTTAATTATGCCGCGGCGTCCGGAATCGTCTTTGTGCTTGCAAAAAGAACTCTTTTCCGATTCCGTGGCACGCGCCGTACTTCTTTCAGTGGATGTTTGGACACCCCTGAAAAGGGACTTAAACTAGCGTGCATCTCACCAGCTATAGAGGGGAGAGATTTCTATAGCTGGCGCTGTGCTTTCGCTACAAAAAACATTTGCTGAAAGAAGTTAAAACTTGAATTTATTGACTTCATTTTGTAATTTATCAGCAATTGAGGCTAATTCATCTGAACTTTGTGTAATTTCTGCAACAGTTGCATATTGTTCTTCTGATGTTGCAGCGATTTCCTCTGTTGCTGCTGCGGAGTCTTCGATGATACGAGAAATATCTTGAATAGCTTGTTGTACACCTAAGGAGTTGTCGTTTACATTTGTGAATGCAACCTTCATTTGCTCAACACCTTTTTCTGTTTCTTCAACCTTTTCAACAATTTCCTTTAAAGCAGCTCCTCCTTTATTAATAATGGTTACCTGCTCTTCTACTGCGAGCAGATTACTTTCCATTGTGCGAACTGTCACAGAGGTTTCAGCCTGGATATCATTAATAAGATTTGTAATTTGTCCTGATGCTAAGCTTGACTGTTCAGCTAACTGGCGTACCTCTGATGCAACAACGGCAAAGCCTTTTCCTTGCTCGCCTGCCCGTGCTGCTTCGATGGCTGCATTAAGGGCAAGTAGATTTGTTTGCTCTGCGATGCCGGTGATAACGGTAATAATGCCTCCAATTTCTTCAGATCGTTTACCGAGTTTTTGAATAGAATCTGTCGCATAAGATACTGTTTGTGTGACATCGCTTAAATGCTTGATGGCCTCATTAATCGCCTCTTCGCCTTTACGTGCAATATGAGTTGATTGTATAGCGCTATTTAAAGTGTCCTCGGCCTTTTGTAAACTACTTGATACTTCTTTAATCGTTTTTTGCATCATTGACACAATTTGTTCAGCTTGATCAGATTGTGTCGTAGTACCAACTGCAATTTCATTCATCGTAAGTGCAATTTGGTTAGAAGCCTCACTTGTTTGATGTGATGATTCTGCTAATGAGTGTGATGAGTTAGCTATTTGGCTGGCGCTACCAGCTACGATTGTCATCGTCTCTGTTAAACGATTTTTCATATCACTAAAGGCATTTGCTAAGACAGCAATCTCATCTTTACCTTTAGGGTTTAATAGCTTTACATTTAAATTTAAATCTGCTAACTCTTTGGCGTTTGTACTTAAAATATTGATAGGGGTGATGATTTGTCGTTGTAAAAACCAACTAATCCCAACAATTATTAAAATGGCAATTCCTAAGGAAATCGCTACATTTTCCAGTGCAGATTTTGTAGCAATGCTTATATAAGGAGCGGTTGGAACAGCTGTTGCCCATACTCCAATAACATCTCCTTGGCTATTTAAAATTGGATCATAGGCTCCTTGGTGCATACTACCTAAGACATTTGCTGAACCGATAAAACGCTTTTTTTCTCCTAACACAACAGTCGCAACTTCATCAGAAACCTTTGTATTTAATGCGCGATCACCATTTTCAACGATATTTGTACTAATACGAGTATCGTTTTGAAAGATTGAGACAGCGTTTCCGTTTGTTAACTCTCCAACTTTATCAGCGACGTCAAAATTGTCTACCATTTTGACGTCGCCTTTATACAATTGATCATTTTTAATGGACCATTCTCCAGGGAATTTAGCATCTAAATATTCATAGCTCACTTGAATATCTGATAAAAGCTTTGTATTTGCGCTTTCTAAAAGATTTTTTTGGGCAACATAAAAATTTATTCCTGCTAAAAGTGTAGTGAGTAGTAAAATACAACCAAATATAAGCAGGCTCATTTTTCTTCGGATTGACAGCTTCATTAAAACTCCTCCATTTTATACATGAATCTTTTTTGAAATACCAACTAAAAATTTCGT
Source organism: Lysinibacillus agricola (assembly GCF_016638705.1). Lineage (GTDB taxonomy): Bacteria > Bacillota > Bacilli > Bacillales_A > Planococcaceae > Lysinibacillus > Lysinibacillus agricola. Next base: position 1,525,283 of record NZ_CP067341.1, read on the forward strand.
TTCAGAAATATTTTCAAACCAAATATGGTCGACCATATTTTTAACAAAAAATAAACCTCGCCCGCGATCTGAATAATCGAGTTCGTCTAAATCAAACTGTAGAACGTTATCCAAATCATTTTCGGCAATCCCTTTCGCTTCATCAATAACCGTTATTTTTATTTCTTCATTTGATTGGGATACATAAACTTGAATTTCCTTTTTGGAGCATGAGTCGATTTTTCCCATTGCTTCTACTGCATTGATAACTAATTCATGTACGACAAAACGTAATTCTCTTTTATGAGATAGATTATATATATTTGTATAATTTTCCATAATTTGATCTACAAAGGCTATAGCTTGTGTATCAGGATTTACTTTGAGTGTGAATTCCATCATCATCACCGACCCTGTAATGTAATTGTTATTGAAACTACTGTTATATCATCACTGTAATCATTGTCGAATAAATCGTATTTTTGAGAAAATTTTTGCAAGGCATAGCTATTGTCTTGTGAAGCGTAGGAATGGAAAAAGTCCATATCAATAACATGCTGTTCATTTATTGTCAGTAATCCATCCGTATAAAGTATTATGCGATGCCAGCCAGATAAAGGTATCGTTTTTTTATTGATAAAAATGGTTGGGAATAGCCCCAGGATGGGTGTAGTTGCTGGGAGAAACACCGTCTCTCCGTATTTTCCAAATAAAAAACCAGATGGGTGAGCCGCATTAACATAGTGTAAAGTTCCATTTTTCGTATCAATAAGTATGTAGATAGCCGTCATTAAAAAACGGTCCATATCTTCATCAGAAAATAGCTCGTAAATTTGGCGGTTAAGTTCTCTAATCACAGAAACTGGATCAATTAATGTTGTAATCATACCTTTTAACAGAGATCTAATGGACATGGTAACGAGTGATGCGGCAATGCCGTGCCCCATAGCGTCGTAAAGAAGAATGGCAGTTAAATGTTCATTAATCTTAAACCAGCAGTACATATCACCCCCTAATGTATTAGATGTAACATAAAGCCCATCAATCTGAATATGTTCAAGATTCAATGGAGGTGATAATGCATTTTTTTGAAATTTTTTTGCGACAATTAAATCTTTTTGAATAATGCTTTCTTGCTGCTTTCGTAGCTTGGCTTCCTTTTGATATTTGAGGGCAACCTGAATTCGAGTCTTAAATTGGGTGAAGTCAAATGGTTTTAAAATAAAGTCGAAAATACCAGCTTCAAAAACCCTATCAATTGTAATGTTTTTTTCGTAAGTAGTAGAAAGAAGGATAGGGGCATCAATCCAGTTTTTTAATGCGTCAATTTGCTGACAAATGTTCTCGCAATTTTTAAGTGTCATTTTTGCATCGAGAATAATTAATTCCAACTCTGCTTTCAAAGGATCTAATAAATAATTCATTGCAGCTTCAGGTGTTGTAAAGCAATGAACATTTTTGATGTCGATACGATGAAAATATTTTTGCAGACGCAACACATCATTACTTACGCTGCCAATAATTAATACTGACATGCTTCCTACATTCACCGCCTTATGTATCTTTAACTGAAGATTTCTAGGAATCGTATATAATAATTTCTGACTATTATTATATACGCCTTATTTACTTATCTGATGAATAATACAGAAATTCTAATTTGCTATAAATTTACCAATAAATATGACATTATACAAGACTATTGTGATATAAAATATGGAAAAAAAGTTTTTGTATCAAGTGATAAAGTCAAAAACTTTTAACTGAAATACTTTTTGGTGAGTCTAAAGACCTTAATTGGAAAGTGAGAGGAAAGTGCAGCTCTATCCATCTGAAAAAAAGATTAATATATTCGAAAAAATCTATGTAATAAAACCTAACATAAACATTGCGTTTTTTGTCCTTGTATTGTATTTTAAAAACAGTTGCAAAGAAATGATGTTAATTAAAATTACATTGGAGTGGTGGGAAAATGAAACATTATACAAGAGAAGATATTAAACGCCGAGTGAAGGAAGAAAATGTGAAATTTATTCGCCTACAATTTACTGATATATTGGGAACGATTAAAAACGTTGAAGTACCCGTTAGCCAATTAGAAAAAGCATTGGACAACAAAATGATGTTTGATGGCTCATCCATTGAAGGCTTTGTACGCATTGAAGAATCAGATATGTACTTACGTCCGGACCTTTGTACCTTCGTGATTTTTCCTTGGACTGCTGAAAAGGGTAAGGTGGCGCGCTTTATCTGTGATATTGTTAGGCCAGATGGTACACCGTTTGAAGGCGATCCACGCTCCAATCTGAAGAGGGTTTTAAAGGAGATGGAGGAGTTAGGCTTTAGCTCATTTAATTTAGGACCAGAGCCGGAATTTTTCTTATTTAAGCTAGATGAAAAAGGACATCCAACACTTGAGTTAAATGATAGCGGTGGATACTTCGACTTAGCCCCAACTGACTTAGGAGAGAACTGTCGACGTGATATCGTATTAGAGTTAGAAGGAATGGGCTTTGAAATCGAGGCATCACATCATGAGGTTGCGCCTGGTCAACATGAAATCGACTTTAAGTATGCAAGTGCAATCGAAGCATGTGATAATATTCAAACGTTTAAGCTTGTTGTAAAAACGATCGCTGCACAGCATGGATTACACGCAACGTTCATGCCAAAGCCATTATTTGGTGTCAACGGTTCTGGAATGCATTTCAACCTATCCTTATTTGAAGGGGATAAAAATGCGTTTTATGATGAAAATGCAGAATTGCAATTAAGCCAAACAGCGCGTAGCTTTATAGCAGGAATACTAAAACATGTACACGGTTTTACAGCTGTCACAAACCCACTTGTTAATTCCTATAAACGATTAGTGCCAGGCTATGAGGCTCCTTGCTATGTAGCATGGTCTGCACAAAACCGTTCACCACTTATTCGAATTCCAGCTGCACGAGGATTATCTACACGTATCGAGCTTCGTTCTGTCGATCCGGCAGCAAATCCTTATTTAGCAATGGCGGTTATTTTAGCAGCTGGGCTCGATGGAATTCGCAATGATCTAACCCCTCCAGATGCTGTAAATCAAAATATTTATAAAATGTCACGAGCTGAGCGGGAATTAAACGCAATCGATAGTCTCCCATCGTCATTGGAATATGCACTCCTTGAACTAGAAATGGATCATATCGTCCGTGAAGCACTTGGAGACCATATCTTTGAAAAATTCACTGCTGCTAAAGAAATAGAATGGAATAAATACCGCACACGTGTCCATGATTGGGAGAGGGAAGAATATTTGAAAATGTATTAGAAGGGGAGTGTTGGAGCTTTGGGGCTCCGACACTTTTTTGATTTAAAATACAAAGAAGAAGGCCAGGCCACCCAATCTTTCCTAAATAGGGATAGCCTTTTTTAGTTAGTTAGCTCACTTTGGATAATTAATTTGTATTTTTCATTTAGTTCTTGGTTAAAGATGTAAGTATTATTTTCAGTTGAAAATCTAAAAGTATAAGGTATTTCTAACCACCCTCCTAATATACAGCTTTTGCTTTTACTCCTGATATATTTTATTGTGACAAATCTTCCCTTTTATTCTATGATTAGAAGAAAAAGGGGGATAAAACATATGGCGCAAGCGACTCAAGTAGTTACCATCCAAAATAATGATATTGTGCAATTTGAAAATGATATTAATAATGCTCTATTAGATTTAAGTGGCTATCTGATTGTAGATATTAAATACAATACTTTATATATTGGTGATCAGACAGTTATACATTCGGCTTTAATTATTTATAAATAGCTTACTTAAAGGGGAGATAGAACTTGTCAAAAGTATATTGGGTATCAATTGCTAAAAGAACAGATGAATCTGAAGTGGAGCAGAATGTCATTGAAAAAATATTTGCCAAGAAATCTGAGCTAAAGGATTTTCTAGATAAAGAAGGTTATTGTAAGGCAGCGAAAAATCAATATATTAAAATCAATGATGAATCGATATACGAAGCGGCAATTGAGAAAGTAAAAATGAAATAATCATTGATATAAGAGTTTACCCGCGGAAAAGAAGTGAATACCCGCGCGAATCAGGGAAATACCCGCGGAAGAGAAGCGAATACCCGCGCGAATCAGGGAAATACCCGCGGAAGAGAAGTGAATACCCGCGCGAATCAGAGAAATACCCGCGGAAGAGAAGCGAATACCCGCGCGAATCAGGGAAATACCCGCGGAAGAGAAGCGAATACCCGCGCGCCAGAGAAATACCCGCGAGAATAATGTCGCAATTACCCTAAGCCATGCTCACTTGATTTAAGCATGACTCCATTATTAAAATAATGATAAAAGAAATTGCTTATCTTCAGGGAAGGTTAATGTTAAATTGAGTAATTCATCTTTTGATTTCCAGCATTTTCATAAATCAGTTCATCAGGATAATATCATCATTTGTCCACCGATAATGATTGTCTCAAAGTAACGAACTTCCACTGCGTCATTATTTTTATGTAACACTTCTTGACGACATCTACTACAAATCCAGTTTCTTCATATACTTCACGTATACAACATGACTCAAAATTTTCGGTAGCTTCCTTTCCACCTGATGGTACTGCCCATGTTTTTGCTTCTTTTTTTGTACCTTGCAAAACCATTAATAATTGATTGTCTTCATTGAAGCAAATTATGCAGCTCCTTGCCACTTAATCAATATCAAAACCTCCAATCCGTTTCGGTCTTTTAATTCTATTTTTAACCAATAATACTGATTGTGTAAATTAATAAGGCCCAAGGAGTCGCCCAGTCGGAACGAAGATCAACTTATATACGTGGTATACGTTTCAACATATGTTATCCCTTATTTTTGGTGATGTCCCAATAAAAAATAATGCTTTCATTTTAACCAGTCCAAAGTTAGCATAAAAAGACAGGAATAACGAATTCAGATATTTTAAGCTATAAGCAAGGAGTGAGAGCACTTGAGTTGGATTGAGTCGATTCAAAAAGCAATTAATTATATCGAGGAGCATTTATTAGATGACATCACAATGGAGCAACTCGCGCGAGAGGTAAATTCTTCGGTCTTTCATTTTCAACGGACTTTCTCAATTCTAACAGATATGTCTATTGCAGATTATATAAGACGCAGAAGATTAACATTAGCGGCACAAGAATTAATGAATACGGAGCAAAAAATAATCGATCTCGCCTACAAATATGGCTACGACTCTCCTGAAGCTTTCACAAAGGCATTTCGGAAGCAGCATCATGTATCGCCTAGTGAAGCAAGAAAGAAACAAGGACAACTACAATCATACAATCGCCTGGTCATCCAGGTGAGCTTGAAGGGAGCAGAACCAATGAAGTATAAAATCGTAGAAAAAGAAAAGTTTCAAGTGGTTGGAGTAAAAAGAACGTTTGATTGTCAGAATGGTGAGAATACGCGAGGCATTCCTCAATTTTGGGATGAAATAAACAGCAAAGGGATGGACGATCATTTATTTAAATTAAATAATGGAGAAATTAAAGGGGTACTTGGTGTATGTGTACCAAATGCCGGGGAAGAAAAAAATGGCCTAATTGATTATTGGGTTGCAACGGATCATATGGGCGATGTCCCAGAAAATCTATTAGCGATGGAAGTACCAGCATCTAAATGGGTTGTGTTTGAAGTACATGGCCCTATGCCGGATGCTATGCAAAATACTTGGAAACAAATTTACTCTGAATGGTTCCCATCTAATTCATACGAACCTACTGGGACGGCTGAGCTGGAAGTGTATTCAGACGAAGATCCATTTAGTCCTGACCTTTATTCTGAAATTTGGATTCCGATTAAGTAACAGAAATGAAAGCAGCCAAGAATGTTCTTAGGTAAACATTCTTGGCTTTTATATTTTTTATTTCAAGTTATTTTAATAAAGAGTAAACATTAATGTCATAAAAAGATTCTTTTGATTCTTTGTATTCTTGAAATGTTCCTTCAAACGTAAAATTCAATTTCTCTACTACTTTTATAGAATTACTATTACCAGGCTCTACTTTTGCTTCAATTCTATTTATGTCCAAGGTGTTGAAAGCATAATCAATCAAAGCTGAAATACTTTCTGGCGCATAGCCCTTTCCCCAATATGCTTTAGCAAGATCATAGCCAATTTCTGCTGTTGCGTTCTCTACGTCAAAAGAATTGAATCCACAAGAGCCGATAATCTCATTGGATTCCTTCTCAATAATTGTTAAGCGAATAGCTTTATGCTCCTCAGTCAATTGATCAAAAAGCTCAATCATTTCCTTTGCTTGTTCTTCGTGAGTAAAATTGGTGATATTCATAAATTTAGTAACTTCCGGGTCTGACCAAATGTTAAATAAACTATGTGCATCAGCCATCTTCATTTTTCTTAAATATAATCTTTTTGTATCAATTTGTTCTATCAATACTTTTACCTCCAAGTTTTTAATTAAGTTTGGATGAAAAATATTGCTATCTGCGCATAATTCAGTCCCTTCAAATTTTATGTACTTATTATACATAATTTCAATATTAAACAACAGTTCTAGTATTTACTATTAAAGTTATAATGTATGAAGATATATCAAAAGAATGGAGGAAATGAAAATGATAAAGGTAACAGCTGAAAATTTTCCCGGAATAAAAGAAACGATAAAGAGTGCACCAACATTTGTCTACAGTATACTAGATCAGGTAATAGAAGGCACTGTCTATGCCGACGATGCAAGCTTTCGTTCACTACTATTTCAAACCAAAGCAGGGATATACTTTGTTCATGGCGATTCGTCCAGCGAGAAAGTTATAAGTAAACTCGCGGCTTTATTAAAAGAATCGATTGTGGAAAGTAAACGTTTCACATTATTCAGTTATTCAGATGAATGGAGCGCAAAAATTGAGCAACGATTAAATAATTATGTGAATAAATTAGAAAGATACAATTTTAGCTTTGATATAAATGCTTATAACAATAGAGAGAAACGAGATTCACTTGATTACGAATGCATTAAAATCAAGCAACATCAAATTGATCATAGTTTAGAATTTGACAATCAATATTATGAGGAATACTGGGGATCTACTGATGATTTTCTAGAAAAAGGCTTTGGTTTTTGTCTTCAGCATGAAAATAAGATCATTAGCGAAGCAGTTTCTATTTTTAAATCTCATCAATTTGCAGAGATTGATATAATAACTGATTCCAACTATAGAGGAAAAGGATTAGCAGGCTTCATTGTAGAAAAATTTATTGATGATTGCCTTTTAAATGATTTACAGCCTTGTTGGGATTGTGATATTGATAACCATGGATCTTATCATTTAGGCGCTAAGTTAGGCTTTACTAATCCAGTAAAATATACAGTTTTTTATAAAAGCACAAAAGTTAAGCTCACGGTGTAGAAATAACATCGTGAGTTTTTTTTATTATTCAAAAGAATATATTACGCATATCAAAGATATTTTAGAATAATTTGGTATCTCTAATTTCAATATTTTAAATGTGAGAATATCATTATGTAATGACATAATGATATTGATATATTTCAACTTAGTGCTATAATGAACGGTAAGTAAACGTTTACCATTCTCGGAAGTCAGAATATTCTTATATATATTCAACGCTTGTTCATTATTAGTTATATAGAGAGGTGAACTAATTACATATATCTTTACTATATTGTAAGAGAAAGAAGTTCGAAAAATTTTAGTGGGATTAGTTAATTGTGAGTCATCTCTTTAAAGATGATGAAAATATATCATTCACATTCGGTTTGTATAAATAAAGTCCGATTTGTACTGTTATCAATTTCGTCTCAGCTAATGTTGTTCAGATTTTTCCCAGAAATACTTTTTTAAATCTGTGACATATACTAGAGGATTTATCTTGATTATTAAATTGATCACTAAGATGTATGTAAATATTTCAAAATACTTTGCTTTTAACTAGAACATTTATAAAATAATCTTAGGGAAAGTTTTATATATAATAAGGAACTTTACGACTAAAAAACGGACTTATTTATTTTAAATAGCTGCATGTTGGAGGTATAAATATGGCTCATCAATTAGATAAATCAATACCAATCCCTTTGTATTACCAATTAAAGGAATTGATTTTAAACGATATAAAAAATGGAACATTAAAAGTAGGTGATGCGATACCAATAGAAAAAGAATTAAGTGCTATTTATGGCATCAGTCGAACAACTGTACGTCAAGCAGTAGCTGAACTCGTTCAAGAAGGATGGTTATACAGAGTAAAAAGTAAAGGAACATTTGTAAAAGCGCCAAAAATTGAACAAAGCTTTATTCAAGCACTTGGTTCATTTAATGATCAAATAAGAGACCTTGGTATGACACCAAGCACGGAAGTAGTGGAATTAGAAGTAATAGATGTACCTGGATTTGTATCAGAGAAATTAAATATTCCATTAGGCTCAAAAGTTATTTATTTACATCGAAGAAGGTTTGCAGATAATGAGCCAATTGTGATGGTCAAAACGTACCTTCCATATGATAAATGTAAATTTGTGCTCGAAAAGGATCTTGTAAAAGAATCTTTGTACCCTATTTTAGGTGAATTTTCAGAAACACAAATAAGCAAAATTAGACGTTATATCGAAGCTGTTGAAGCGGAGAAATATGATTTTGACTATTTAAATATGGAAAAAGGTAAGGCAATCCAAAAATTTATTTCCATTGGATTTAACTATCGAGATGAACCAATTGAATACTCCATTGCACGATATAGGGGAGATAAAAATAGTTTTGAAATTATAATTACAGCTACTTAAATAGAGGTGAGCAGAAAAGTGGAAAGATATATCTTAGCGCATGATCTTGGTACTTCTGGAAATAAGGCAACGTTATTTCATGAATCAGGAAGATTAATAGATAGTTATATTTCTTCGTATCCCACTCACTATTTTAATGAAAATTGGGTAGAACAAAACCCAAATGATTGGTGGGATGCGGTTTGTTCATCTACTTTGAATATCCTTAAAAACTCAAATATTGACCCAAAACAAATAGAAGTGGTGAGTTTTAGTGGCCAAATGATGGGGTGTTTAGTAGTAGACAAAAAAGGTGAACCATTACGTCCCTCCATAATTTGGGCTGATCAACGTTCAGTTAAGCAATCAATGGAATTAGAGAAAACCATTGCTCAAACAGAGTTTTATCAGATTGTTGGACATCGTAATACACCTTCTTATGGTATACAAAAATTAATGTGGATACGTGATAATGAATCTGAAATTTATAAAAAAACTTATAAGACGCTAAATGCTAAAGATTATATTGTATTTAAATTAACAGGGAAATTTGTCACTGATTACTCAGATGGAAACAGTATGGGTTGCTTCGATTTGAAAACATTTACATGGTCTAAACGCATTATCGAGGCGAGTAACATTGAGATATCGAAATTACCTGACTTAAAACCATCTACTTATCAAGCAGGTGTAATTTTACAAGATGCAGCAAAAGTAACTGGTCTTGCTGAAGGAACAAAAGTTGTCATTGGTGCTGGAGATGGTGTGACAGCGAGTATCGGTGCGGGATCTGTTAGGGAAGGAAAGACGTATTGTTCCCTAGGTACATCTGCATGGGTTACTACGACTTCTAAAAACCCTATTTTTGATCCAGAAATGCGCATTGTAACATGGGCACATGCAATTCCAGGATATTATGCGCCTAACGGTACAATGCAATATGCAGGTGGCTCGTTCAACTGGATGAAAGAAACACTATGTCAGGCTGAAATACAAACTGCTGAGCAAACAGGTAGTTCACCATATGATCTAATAAATAAAAAGATTGAAAAGGCGTCCCCTGGTTCGCAAGGAGTTCTATTTTTACCGTATCTTTTGGGAGAGCGAGCTCCACGCTGGGACACCGTCTCTAAGGGGAGTTATTTAGGCATTAAATCAGATACCACCCATGAAGAGATGCTAAGAAGTGTTGTAGAAGGTGTTACCTATAACTTGGGGATTGTTTTTGACATTTTAAAGGAGCATATCGACATTGAAGACCTAATTGTGATTGGTGGTGGCGCCAAAAGTAAGGTTTGGTGTCAGATTATTGCAGACGTATTTCAGTTACCTGTCCATATCCCTAATTATTTGGATGAAGCTGGATCTATGGGTGCTGCAATTATAGGTGGTGTGGGCGCAGGTATTTATGATAGCTTTGATGTTATTGAAAATTTCTTGCATATTCAAGGTTCTCAACAGCCTAATCCACAGTTGGTCGAAACGTATCAACTTGCTAAAAGACAGTTCGATGACTTTTACTTTGCTATACAAAAGGTATATGAAAAATATAAATCTGTTTATTAGTTTAATAATGAAGGATACGTATCTAAGTAAATCATTAAGCTGAAATTCCATTATGTACCTTTAATATTCAGAATATTACGACGATTAAATCGATGATATAGGCAATATTGATTTGAATAAGGTAGACGAAAAAAGGGAGGTATAGATGTGCAAATACTGACAGAGCTATTTTCATTAAAAGGAAAGGCCGTTTTAATTACAGGAGGAGCTCGTGGCATTGGCAAGACTGTTGCAGAAAGTTTAGCTGAAGCGGGAGCTAATGTAGTTATTTTTGATATTAATGGTGAACAGGCAGAAGAAACAGCAAAAGAAATTGCAGAGAAAACAGGGAGAAGGACATTTTCTCAGGAAGTAGACGTTACTGATTATCAAGCCATTCAAAGGGCATTAGAACGTTCGATTTATGAAATGGGTAGTATTGAGTTACTTTTGAATAACGCAGGAATTGTTATTCAAAAGCCTGTAATTGAGTCAACACCAGAAGAATGGAACCGCGTTATAGATGTAAATCTAAATGGAGTTTATTATGCTGCTCAATTATTTGGTAAGTATTTAGTACAAAACCAAATCAAAGGTTCTATTGTAAATACAGCATCAATGTCAGGTATTATTGTTAATTATCCACAATTACAGGCATCATACAATACATCGAAGGCGGGTGTTACACATTTAACAAAATCATTAGCCTATGAATGGGCTCAGTACGGCATCCGAGTAAATTGTATTAGTCCAGGATATATGTTTACAGAGCTTACAGCATTTGTTCGAGAGGATTGGCAAGAACAATGGGCTACATGGACACCAATGAAACGTCTAGGTGACCCAGCTGAATTAGTCGGGGCAGTTATTTATTTATTATCAGATGCAGCATCTTTTACTACTGGAAGTGAGCTTGTAATAGATGGAGGATTTACGATTATTTAATATTAAAAGACAGAATTTACTGAATAGTTTTTAAATGAGGTTGTAAACGCTTCCTTTAGATAGTATAGTATGTCTTATTAAGTTGTAATGTCATTACATAAGGATGTAGTGATATTGCGATAATACAAATATAAGGAGGAAAAGACCATGAAAGTAAAAAAGTTTATGTTATTTCTAGCATTATTTGCAGTGATGCTTATCACAGCAGCATGTAGTGGGGATTCAAATTCAACAGGAGATGGAAAAAGCGATAACACATTTAAAGTAGGTTTTTCTATAAAAACGCAGGATTCACCATATTTTGTATCCCTTGTAGAAGCTGTTAAAGAATATGCAAAAGCTGAAGGGTGGAAAATAACTATACTTGATGCGAATGGTGATTCAACAAAAGAAGCTGAAAACATGGAAACATTTATTGCACAAGGTATGGAGTTAATTTTCCTAGATGCAACTGAACCAGATGCAGTAGTACCAAGTATTAATAAAGCAGCTGAAGCTGGTATCCCTGTTATTAACTTAGATAGTGGTGTAGCAGAGGAAGCGAATAATGTAACGACTGTTTACTCTGACAATAAGCAAAATGGTAGGTTAGTAGGTTTAGCATATGCAGAGAAAATGGGGGATGCAGAAATTATCTCAATCATTTTAAGTGGAGCAAAAGGAAATGTAGCAGGTATGGAGCGTAGAACAGGCTTATTTGCTGGTATTTTAGAAGGTAAATTAGGTGTGTCAGAGGACGAGGCTTGGAAATTAGCAAACGAAATGGATGCACAACTTGCTTCAAGTGGCAAAGCTTCAAATGCTGATGCGAAATTTTCTGTAGTTGGTCAAGGATGGGGTGCTTGGACTCGTGAAGCGGGTTTAACTGCTGCGGAGGATCTTATTACAGCAAACCCAAATATTACGACTGTCTTAGGTGAAAATGATCACATGCTATTTGGTGCTATGACAGCCCTTGAAAATGCTAATAAATCAAATGTAGACATTGTAGCGGCAGCAGACGGTGCTATCGAAGCCTACGATTTAATTAAAGAAGGTAAATATTTCGCAACTGGTGAAAACAGTCCATTCAAGGTAGCTAAATTAGGTGTAGAAATTGCTAAAGAAATTTTAGTGGATGGCAAAGATCCAAAAAGCTATGAAGAAATTACGTTGACTCAACCAGCAGCTGTTACAAAAGATAATGTAGATGAATATTACGAGTTTGGTTTCTAAAAGTTTCATATAAAGAATCCCTCCTTTCTAAAGGTGAGAGTGGGGATTCTATATACATATAATTTGTTTAGTTTATAAGAAAATTGAAAAAATAAGGAAGGGGTGTAAGAAAATTGGATTCTAAATACATCATCGAAATGAATCATATATCAAAAAATTTTGGTGGTATTCAAGCACTGAATGATGTGCAATTAAAGGTGCAAAAAGGAGAAATACATGCTCTTATTGGTGAAAATGGAGCAGGAAAATCCACATTGATGAAAATATTGGCTGGTGCTTATGCGAAAGATACAGGCACGATTGTTATTGATGATCAAGAAGCAAAAACAGCAACACCGAAAGCAATGATTGATATGGGAGTTTCGGTTATTTACCAAGAATTTATGCTTGCTCCCGATTTAACAGTTGCTGAGAATATGTATATTGATAACTTAAGCAACAGTGGTATTTTTATAAATTGGAAAAAAATGAGGGAAGATGCACAAAAAGAGTTAGATAAAATTGGGTTTGGTCATATTGATCCGAATACAAAGGTAGGAGAATTAAGTGTAGCCTATCAACAAATTATTGAAATTTGTAAATGTCTTGCGAAAAATTCTAAGATTCTCGTATTTGATGAACCTACAGCAGTACTTACTCATTCTGAAACCAAAAAATTATTGGAATTAATCAAAAAATTGCAGGCACAAGGTGTAACAATTGTATATATTTCACATCGTCTTGAAGAATTATTTGCTATTAGCGATAAAATTACAGTTTTAAAGGATGGAAGATATATTGATACGGTAGAAACGAAATCAATTACAAAAGAGCAACTTGTCACAATGATGGTTGGACGAGAAATTCAAACATTATTCCCTGAAAGACAAGCTACAATCGGTCAAGAAGTTCTAAGAGTTGAAAATCTATCTACAGAAGAACTTATTCATAATGTAAGTTTTTCTATTCAAGCTGGTGAAGTGGTTGGATTTAGCGGTTTAGTTGGCTCAGGTAGGACAGAGACGATGAGAGTTATTTTTGGTGCTTCACCAAAAAAGGATGGGAAAATTATTTATTTTGGAAATGAAATTAATGTAAGGAGTCCTAAACAAGCCATTAAATTAGGAATTGGTCTATTACCTGAAGACCGAAAAAAACAAGGATTGTTGTTAAAACAATCTATTCGTATAAATACAACAATGGTTTCCAATCAATCTAATGGATGGATAGCACACTATAAAGAAAAACAGGAAGTCGCAACACTATTAGCGCGTATTAATACAAAGTATGGTTCAACAGAAGATCTAGCTGATAGTTTGAGTGGTGGTAATCAGCAAAAAATTGCACTTGCTAAATGGTTAGCAATTGATACGAAATTAATCATTTTGGATGAGCCAACACGTGGGGTAGACGTAGGTGCTAAAACGGAAATTTATAGGCTTATCAATGATTTGGCGGAAAAAGGCGTTGCTATTATAGTTATCTCCTCAGAAATGCCTGAAATTATAGGGCTTTGCGATCGCGCAATAGTAATGCGTGAGGGACAAATTACAGGAAGTTTAGAGAAAGAATCTTTAACAGAAAATAATTTAATCAAATTAGCGATGGGGGTTTAAGTGATGACATCTACAGCTAAAAAATTTAACTGGAAAGGATTCCTAATTAATAATAATACTTTTATTATTTTACTGCTGCTCATTATTATTAGTGCAATACTTTCTGATACATTTTTAACGACAATGAATATTCGAAATATTTTACTGCAGCAAGCAGGCCCCATACTTGTAGCAATCGGTTTGCTTTATGTTATTTTAGCTGGTGGTATTGACTTATCAGTAGGTTCAATTATGGCATTAGGGGCTACTATATCAGCGCTTTTAATTACTGATATAGGCTTACACTTTTCTGTATCCATTGCGGTAGCAGTTATTGTGGGGCTATTATTTGGGATTTTTTCTGGTGCACTTGTAGCTTATACCGGTATTCAAGGTTTTGTAGCTACCTTGGCAACAATGACAATTGCTAGAGGGGTGGCCTTTGTTATAACAGAAGGTAGACCCATAAAGGTTGAATCTGGAACAATTGATGTGCTGACGAGTAAAGATTTTCTGTATCCACTTATTTGGATAGCGGCTTTATTGGTTGTGATGTTTACACTTATACAACGTTATACAGGTTTTGGACGTAAGATTGTAGCAATTGGCAGTAATGAAACAGCTGTTCAGTTAGCGGGTGTCCGTACAAAGGTTTATGTGATGTCAACCTATGCAATTTCTGGTGCACTTGCTGCATTAGCAGGAGTGTTTATAGCTTCGCGTACATCTACTGGTAGTGCCACTATTGGAATGGGACAAGAACTAGATGCCATTGCAGCAGTTGTTATTGGTGGTGCGAGCTTAATGGGTGGGAAAGGCTTTGTACTAAATACAGTAGCAGGCGCTTTAATTCTTGGTCTTATTGGAAACATAATGAATTTAATGGCTGTACCATCTTACCCTCAGGATATTATTAAAGGAATTATTATTATTGCTGCTGTACTTCTTCAAATTATGACTAGTAAAAAGGAAAGAACTATTTAGATAAAGAAGGGGGAGGTATATTGAAAACGCTAATTGTTAATGCCGAAAGTGAGCTGTTTCTTAAAGAGGTGCCAATGCCAACTATTACTACAAAGCAAGCGCTTGTTAAAACATTAGCATGTGGTATTTGTGGTACGGACGCCACAATTATAAAAGGTGGATTCAAAGGCTTTAAGGCATCATCATATCCAATTATGCTTGGGCATGAGGCAGTAGGTCGTGTTGAAAAAATAGGGGCGGAGGTAGTTTCCTACAAAGAAGGAGACATCGTTATATTGCCTTTTGCACCAACAGTTCACCTAGATGATGGAACAATAGTTACTTCAGGTTGGGGTGCTTTTAGTGAATTTGGTGTAATCGATGACCAACAAGCACATGGAGACGATGAGTGCTCAGAGGTTGCTTATGCTCAGCAAGTATTGCCTGCTAATCTTTTAATAGAAGAAGCCCCAATATTAGTAACATTGCGAGAAGTATATAGTACGATTCAATATTTTGACATTAAAAAAGGTGCAACAGTATTAGTTTATGGTAGTGGTCCTGTGGCATTAGCATTCATTAAGTTGATGCAATTAAGTGGTATCGAATCAATTGCAGTAGTTGTTAGAAATGGAGCGAAGGAAGAATTAATGCGTAAGTTTGGTGTAGCAACCATTATTAATACTGAAAACGGAACAGTAAAGGAACAAATCCAAAAAATTTATCCGAACGGCGTTGAATATGTATTAGATGCTGTTGGGAATGAGCGAATTTTGAATGAAGGCCTTACTTTATTAAAAGACCGTGGAGAATTACTTTGCTACGGTGTTCCAAAAGGAAACCAACTGTATTTAGATTATGAAGAAGCCCCTGGCAATTGGAAAATCAACTTCCAACAGATGCCTTATAAAAATGAAGAAGGTGCTTGTCACGAAAAAGTTCTTCAGTGGATTGATGAAGGAAGGCTAGTGTTACGTGATTTTTTATCAGATGTTTATTCCTTTGAAAATATTATGCAAGCGCTTGAAGATTACTTATCTGGCAAAACAGAGCGCAAAGTAGTCATAGTGTACGGATAGAGGAGGAAATGGCATGAAAATGAAACAAGCCATTATGACAAAGCCTGCCACAATTATATTTCAAGAGGTGGATGTTCCAGAGGTAGGAGACAATCAAGTAAAATTAGCAATCAAAAAAATTGGTGTTTGTGGATCGGACATTCATGTTTATCATGGTCAACATCCTTACACGCAGTTTCCCGTAGTGCAAGGTCATGAAATAGCTGCTGAAGTTGTTCAAGTAGGTACTAATGTATCCTCTGTGCAAATTGGAACGAAAGTGACAGTCCAGCCTCAAGTAGTTTGTGGAGAATGCTTCCCATGTGAAAATGGCATGTACCATGTTTGTGAGGATTTAAAGGTGATGGGCTTCCAAACAACAGGGCTTGCTTCTGAATATTTTGTTGTTGAAGCAGATAAATTAACAGCGCTCCCTGATAGCCTTTCGTTTGATGAAGGAGCTATGGTTGAGCCATTGGCTGTTGCCGTACATGCTGTGGGAAGAGTTCGGAATATTGGAAATAAAAATGTGTTAGTAATCGGTGGAGGACCAATAGGCAATCTTGTTGCGCAAACGGCTAAAGCATTTGGGGCAAATAAGGTCGTTGTGTCAGAGCTAAGTGAAGCAAGACTAGAAATGGCTAGAAAAGTTAGATTAGAGGTTATTGATAATAAAAGTGAAGATTTACAAGAGGGTATTATTAGGTATTTTGGTATGCAAAAGGCAGATGTGATTTTTGAGTGTGTTGGTTCTTCTTTTACTGTAGCAAATTCTATTAATATTGCTAGAAAAGGTAGCACAGTAGTTATCGTAGGTGTTGTTTCAAATCTTACAGAAGTAAATATGGGCTTTGTTCAAGATCAAGAGCTACAAATTTTAGGTACGGCAATGTATCAATCACAAGATTTTGATAAAGCTGTCGAGTTATTAACAAATAAAGACATTGAGGTTGGATTATTAATTACAAATCATGTGAAATTTGAGGATTATTTAGAGGCGTATCATATTATCGAGGAAAACAAAGATAAAGTAATGAAGGTCATTATTGATGTTGATTAACTTCTTTCAGCAAGGTCCAAACACTGCTGAAATAGAGGAACTCAGTCTAAGAACGCCACGTCATGTGGCAACGACCGAGTGGCCAACATCGTGTTGGCCTAAAGCCTTCGGACGCTGAGGCATAATTGATTATGATTTGTAACTTCATATAAAAGGAGAGAAGCAAATGCCGAAAATATTAATTACGCCAAAATCATTTCAAAAATATAAAGAAAAGCCAATAGAAATGCTAACAGCTATGGGCTATGAAGTAATCGAAAATACGACAGGTAAAACATTAACAGAGGAGCAATTATTGAGCTACATAAATCAAGATATTATAGGGATTATTGTTGGTGTAGACCCTTTAACAGAAGAAGTATTACAGAAGTTTCCTAGTTTGAAGGCAATCTCAAAATACGGTGTAGGAATGGATAATATTGATTTACAGGCAGCCGCAGCACTAGGGATTAAGGTAGGAAATGCAAAAGATACAAACAATATTTCGGTATGTGAGTTGGCGCTTGCTTTAATGTTTGAATGTGCAAGAAAGTTGTCTTCCGCAATCAAAGGTGTCAAGGATTTCGGGTGGGATCGTTCTATCGGAATTGAACTAACAGGCAAACATTTATTAATTGTCGGTGGCGGGAAAATAGGAAAAGAAGTTACAAAACGTGCCAAAGGCTTAGCGATGGAGGTTACGATTTATGATCCATATATGCGAGATGAAGAATTCCTTCAAGCGCACCAAATTGGATACGCGACTGATTTTGCAGAAATTATTCAGCAAGTGGATATCGTCTCCTTGCATTTACCCGCGACGCCTGAAACAAAGCACCTTATGAATGCGACAGTTTTTGAAAAAATGAAACCGTCCGCGATGCTCATTAATACAGCACGTGGGGAATTGGTAGATGAACAAGCGCTACTAAGTGCATTGGTTCAAGGACAAATTGCTATTGCTGCTCAAGATGTTTATTCGGTGGAGCCTCCAGAAGTAGGAGATGCTCTTGTTCAACTCGATAATTTTATTTTAACGCCACATATTGGTGCTTATACAGAGGAAGCGGTAGAGCGCATGGCGATTGTTTCAACACAAAATATACTGAACCTGTTGAATGAGCAGGGGTGAATAGTAAAGTGCAAACGGCTATTACAACGATTATTGGTAAAAAGGGAATAAATGAACTTGGTATTACGCATCCACATGAGCATCTTTTTTTAAAAAAGGGCGTCCCGATGCAGGTAGATCCGTCACTTGTTATTGATGACTATGAAAAAACGAAAAATGAAGTGATATTGGCAATGGCGCACGGTGTGCAAACAATTGTAGATGCACAGCCAATCGGTGCAGGAAGAAATGCAGCATTGCTAAAAAAAGTGTCTGAGGAAAGCGGGCTAAATATCATAGCATGTACAGGTTTTCATAAGCTTGTATTTTATAAAAGTAATCATTGGATTCATAGTGCTTCTTCAGAAAAATTGACGGAATTATATGTCGATGAGTTAACGAATCATCTTTACCAGGATGGTGAAGACAACTGGCCGTCTACAATCGTTGATGGTAAAGCAGGACTAATTAAAACCGCAGCAGATATGCAAGGGGTAGCAGGTCGATATTTCTCATTATTTAAGGCGGCAGCTACAGCTTCAAAATTAACAAATACAGCCATCATGTCTCATACAGAACTAGGCTATCATGCTTTAGAGCAGATTTCTTTTTATGAAAAACATGATATAGCACCTGAAAAATTGATTATTTGTCATTTAGATCGAAAGACGGAAAACTTGGAATATATGCTTCACGTAGCTGAGAGTGGCGTTTATATCGAGTTAGATACAATTGGTCGTTTCCGTTATCATTCGGATGAAGATGAGATAATTATGATTTTAAGACTTTTAGACAAGGGCCATGAGGATCGTATTTTACTTAGTCTTGATACAACAAATAAAAGAATGCGTCATTACGATGGAGGTAATTTTGGCTTAGATTATTTACAGACAACTTTTTTACCAATACTAAAAAAAGCAGGTGTTAGTGACAGCATGATCAGAAAAATGACGATAGACAATGCTGCTCGCGCATTAGCGAAGTAAATGGGAAGGATGACTAAACATGGCTAACATACCGCAAGTAGCAACCGTACCAACAATGTATTTTATAGGTGTGACAACAACTAAATCTTCTATTATGAAGATTTTTCCAGAATGGATGAAAGTTTTAGGATTTCCAGAAGCAAAGTTAATTGGCATTGATTTACCTATTCATGCAGCGAAAGAGGAATATAGAGCAGTTGTTGAATTTATAAAAAATGATCCACTATCTTTAGGTGCACTTGTGACAACGCATAAAATTGATATTTATGTCGCAGCTAAAGATTTATTTGATGAACTAGATGAATATGCTCAAATGTTTGGTGAATTGTCATGTATATCTAAACGTAATGACAAACTAGTAGGTCATGCTAAAGACCCGATTTCTAGCGGACTAGCATTACAGCGCTTTATTCCTAGCGGATATTGGCAAGAGCATAATGGAGAGGTCATGCTATTAGGTTCTGGGGGCAGCGCTATAGCTATTTCATCTTATTTATTGAACAAAAATAAAGGGCAAGAGATTCCTCAACGTATGATTATTACCGATTTAGATAAAAAACGTTTGGAAGAAATCGAGCATATTTTGCAAGATGTAAATCATGAAGCAAAAGTCAAATATCATCTAGTTACCTCACATGAACAAACGGATGAATTATTATCTTCATTACCGCCGAATTCATTGGTTATAAATGCAACTGGATTAGGAAAAGACCGAAAAGGCTCACCACTTAGTGATAAAGCTGAATTTCCGCGCAATAGTTTTGTATGGGAATTAAACTATAGAGGAGAATTGGATTTCCTTCGACAAGCAGAGAAGCAAAAACAAGTGAAAAATTTACATGTAGAAGATGGCTGGATTTATTTCATACATGGCTGGACACAAGTAATTGCTGAGGTTTTTGATATCCAGCTGACAGATAAAATAATGGAAGAAATAGAACTTACTTCAGACGATTTAAAATAAAAAATGGAGGAATTTATATGACACAGCCAGTAAAAGCATTTACTACAGATTTTGATTTAACAACAGGTTTATCTAAAAAAACACCTTCAGTAAAACGGCAACTATCAAGTATGAAGAATATGTATGCTAATAAACAAGCATATGATGGGAAGCTACAAAACGAAAATAATCCGCTAATTTATGAATTTTACGAACTGGATATTCCACAAACAAGTGGTGACATTTTATTTGGTACGAGCGTTCTATACCCTGGCAAAGTGGGTGATGAGTACCATATGACAAAAGGGCATTTCCATACAATTTTAGAAACAGGTGAAGTATATTATTGCTTAAGCGGAGAAGGATTTATGTTAATGGAAAACCCTGAAGGCGATTGGCAAATTGAGAAATTCAGTCCAGGACAAGTAGTTTATGTGCCGCCGCGTTATGCACATCGAAGTATTAATACAGGTAATAAGCCACTTATTACTTTTTATGCATTTCGTGCAGATGCTGGCCATGATTATGGAACAATCGAAACAAAAGGCTATCGAAAGCTAGTCGTTGAAAAAGATGGTCAGCCTGAGGTTATTGATAATCCTAAGTGGAATTAAGGAGTGTCACAATGATTACAAAACACCATACATTAAAGCAAATTACAGATGCTGGACTTGTTGCAGTTGTACGTGCAGAAAATATTGAACAAGCAAAAAAAATTACCGAAGCTGCCTTAAATGGCGGTGTTGCTGCAATTGAAATTACCTTTACCATACCAGGTGCAACAAAGGTGATTGAAGAACTAGCTAACACTTTCCAATCAGATACTATTTTAGGAGCTGGCACAGTATTGGATGCCGAAACAGCTCGTATCGCAATTCTTGCAGGGGCAAAATATATCGTTAGTCCAAGCTTTAGCGTAGAAACAGCGAGGCTATGTAATAGATATCAAATTCCTTATATGCCTGGTGTCATGACGATTGAAGCTGCGATACAAGCAATGGAATATGGTGCAGATTTGCTAAAGGTTTTCCCTGGCGAGTTAATGGGACCGAAAGTAATTAAAGCATTTAAAGGGCCTTTACCACGTGCTAATTTAATGCCTACAGGCGGTGTCAATATTAGTAATGTAAGTGAATGGATTCGTGCAGGCGCTGTAGCTGTTGGTGCGGGTGGTAGTCTTATCGGCAATCCAGAGGTTGATGGATACGATAAAATTACACAAACAGCAAAAGTATTTTTACAAGAAATACAGCAAGCACGAAATAACTAAGCTTAAAGCAGGCCCTTACGACCACTGTAGAAGCTTTGTTTATTGTTGCGGGATGTTGAGGAATTTTCGCGTTTCTCAACATCCTTAATTTGTATAATGTAATGAAGGAGGTTGCATATGGACATAGATAGCATTATTTTCGATTTGGATGGGACACTTTGGGATTCAAGAAAAACAGTAGCGCAATCATGGACGCAGGTAGTTCAGGCGTCTCCTTTCGGTAAAGGGAAAATAACCGAAGAAGATTTATCTAAAACGATGGGGTTACAAATTAAAGAAATAGCCGCTGTATTATTTGATTATCTTGATGAAGAAAAGCAGATGGAGCTTATTTTAGCATGCTGCCAGCAAGAGCAAGGTGATTTATTACGTAATGGCGGTATTTTATATCCGCAGTTAGAAGAAACTTTACTAGCTCTTTCAAAAAAATTCCGCTTGTTCATTGTGAGTAATTGTCAGGAGGGCTACATTGAAACATTTTATGCATTTCATAAACTAGAGAAATATTTTCTCGACTTTGAAAATCCGGGGCGTACAGGCTTGTCAAAGGGAGAAAATATTCAATTAATTATGGAAAGAAATCACATGAAAAACGCTGTATATGTGGGAGATACACAGGGAGATATGCTTTCTACAAAGATTGCAGGGATTCCTTTTGTGTTTGCTTCATATGGTTTTGGCAAGCCAGAGGAGTATGACTATATCATCGAAAAGCCAATAGATTTATTGAAAATATTTTAAACTTGAATTATAAAAAGTACAAATCAAATTTCAAAAAATGAAGGTATTTTGAAATTACTCCAACAGAAGAACAGTATATTTCAGAAAACGAAAACAAATGGGTTACAGCTCATTTTGAATCATTTAAGTAGTAAAAAGAGACAGCAATTGCTGTCTCTTACTAAAACTAACGCACCCGTTCAATAACATCCACAGAATTATAGCATAGTAAGACCCAACGTATCACAATAATGGCTGCAATAGAAAAAGCAGAAATGGGAGACTACAAAATATAGTTTACAGACTTTGTTTCAGTCCTTTCTTTAAAATAAGAAAGAGCAACCTGTTTTTTAGACAAGTCACTCTTTAAATTATTTATTAATCTATCTTTTGGTTTGTTAAATTAGTTCTCCACTCATTCGTTGGTGTAAGATAACTAATTATTCTTTCATCGATTAAATCCACTAGTTTATTCTCATATGTTTTTCTATAAGGTTTAGGAAGTTCTTCTTTTAGCCAACTTTCCTTTGTTCCTTTCCAGATTTCAAAAAGAGTAACTTCATTTGGATTATCTATATCATCTGAAAGAACGGCACTTACAAAAGCTGGTTCATGTTCCATCGCTCTCATATTAGCAGATAATAATTCTTTGAATTCTTCCTTTTTTTCACTTTTAATTCTAAATCTTATATAGAGAATTACGTTTTCTTTATTATTACTCATCAATATCCTCCAACTTAATAATTTTAGACTTATCATCTAAGAAATCATATCATGTTATAGGCATTGTAACCATGATATTGAATATGTTTTTCATTTAATGCAGTGTTGATCTATTTAGTTATTCTACACAGTTAGCCATCCATGTAGCGTAAAATCAACACAACACCACAGAAAATGAAAGATTTTTACGTTCTTTCATGGGAGTTTAAGTACATTTCTTCACATTCTTTTCTTTAAATAAAATGAGCAAAATCCTGAAACACAAAGGCAGGCTATAAACGTCCAGAAGTTAAAAAATAAATGATTAGAAAAAAGATTTAAATAGGATATTTCGTATTCAAAATATGGATTCATTTCATTTCGAAATGAAACGATTTGGTAAATCGTCATTCCAAAAATCAGCACAAACACCCCTGAATAGCAGGCTTGAAATAGTTTCCTTTTCACTGAAAAATGTTCATGTAACTTTTCAAAAACAAACATCATTGCAAAGAAAAAATAAAGAATAATTAACATCGGAAACATAACAAACATTAAGCCTGGGTTTCCATTTCCTCCAACAAAATTGTCACCTGTGGGGTCGAATGAAGTAGTAGTCATATTAGTGAATGCAAAACCGACAACACTTACAATTCCCGAGATAACAACACTTAGCAAAAAAAGAAAACGCATTATACTCCTCCTCAACAAACCTGCACCGTTAGTTCAATAAAGAAATAAAGAGCTGCCTATGCATAATGATCTTTAATTAAAGCACCCATTCGTTTAATAAGAAAAGAGACGCTTCTTCCACAATCGCGTCCGATTGTTGAAAATCATTAATTTGACCTTTAAAGAAAAGTCCCCATTAGTTAAACAAATTTTATATTTTTCTTCACAGAATTTTCTACCAGAGCATAGAGTAAACCTGCAATCCCAAAAATAATAATCGAACTAACAATACTTAAATTATATTCTACTATAAAACGGGAACCATATATTATTTCAAAAGAAAAAGCCCCTATCACCCCACCAAATAAAGTAAAGGTAATT
Organism: Lysinibacillus agricola; assembly: GCF_016638705.1. Lineage (GTDB taxonomy): Bacteria > Bacillota > Bacilli > Bacillales_A > Planococcaceae > Lysinibacillus > Lysinibacillus agricola. The sequence goes on from NZ_CP067341.1 coordinate 1,549,158, forward strand.
ATTTTGAACATCCGATTTTTTACAAATTTACTTACGATAAATGTTAGTGGCAAAAATGAAATAGGGTATAGAATAAAAGCATAAGAACCCGTTAAGAACAAATAGCCAACTCCTAAATCACGAAGTCCCATCATATATTCTGATGTCCTGATTTTATTTCCTTCTAAAACTTCTAAACCGATTCCAGCTAAAGCAAACAGCAATATAAAGGGTATCCACATTATTAAACAATGATAAAAAGTTTTCATTCTAATTCATCCTCTTATGAATTTTATAATTGGTACAATTAAACTTCTTAATAAATTAAACGAAAATAGTGGAATAAAGTTACAATGTTTCTTTGACTAACCTGCCCAGTTAGTTGAATAGCAACAATCTTTTAGAAAACAACCTATATCTTTTATTACTTAGAAGTTTAAGAAATAGGCTTAAATGTACAATTAATAATTGATATAAGCTCCTTTTAAATTACTGCAACATTAGATTGATTTAATTGTTGTAGTAAATAGGGTCATCTGTGGTAAAAAAGAGGATAGATAGAGCGAATTTATTTAAGCTCTTCTATCCTTTTAATTTCTATACATATAATGTGTGACATTAAATAAGAATTCACTATTTAAAATAGTTTCAGCTTATAACTTGACTTTTAATAAAAAAAATAACATCGTGAGCATTCTTTATAGCTTAAAAGAACCTATTACGCATTTCGAAAATATTGTAAAACAATTTAGCATCTCTAGCCATTTTATTATTAGCGTTCATCTGTGGTCGTAAGCACTTTTGAAACATTTCATCGCAATATCTTGATCTACCATATCGAGCATAACATTCGTCGTGTAATTTGCAGCATGAATCTACAGCGTTGATAGGTCTACCTGGTCCTGAACATCCTGGTCCACAGTATTTATAACCAGGGTAGCAAAAACCAAATTTGCGGTATCTGTGCATCATCTAACCTCCTTTTCTAAAAGATAATTTTTACTATAAAATATGAAATTTTTGCTTGTAGAAGGGGATTAAAAACTAATGTAAATGAAAAAAGGTACTAGCTGATGAGTCAATCTATATTTGTAAGGTTTCTGTAAGCTTTAAAAAAAACTACTGTAAGGATGGGAAGCTATGATAGCCATAGCGCAGTAAAGTATGAAAGATAAGGAGTTTTACAGAATGAATCTATCCGTTACTCAAAAAGAAAGAATCGTTTCCTTAGATATTATTCGTGGGTTAGCATTATTTGGCATTTTGTTTATAAATGTAGCGGCCTACCAATTAATAGTAGAGGGAGGACCGATGCCTGACTATAGTGGAATAAATGGTATTATTAATACGCTCATTGATATTTTTATTGAGAAGAAATTCTTTTCGATTTTTTCATTCCTCTTTGGTGTAGGTTTTTATATTTTTGCTTCACGTGCAGAAGCTCGTGGCGATAAGCCAAGATGGCGTTTTGCAAGACGTTTACTAGCTTTATTATTAATTGGCATTGTCCATATTTTTGTTTTCTGGGGCTCAATCCTTGCTTTTTATGCATTGATAGGTTTTTTACTGATACCTTTTTATAATGCAAAGATTTCAACGATTAGTAAATGGCTATTTGCTATCATTACTGTTCATGTGCTTTGTATCATTGGACAAATATTTCTGCCAAATCAAGAAGCCTTTTTAACTGTTTTTGGTTTATTAGGTAATGATGCAGTTGCTATTTTTATCATGTTTTTAACTGGTTTTTTAGTAGCAAAAGCTGATTGGATTAGTCATGTAAGTGAATACTCAAAACAAATAAAGTGGATACAATTTGTGACATTTCCGCTCTTTGTAGGCATCTCGCTTTGGATTTGGTTTGCCTCTCAAGGAGAGACTGAAAATCTAAAATTAATTATTGGTTTAGGGGTAATTCCGACAACGTATTTTTATTTAACTTGTCTATTTGTTATGTTGGAGAATAAGAAAATCACGAAGCTTCTTCAGCCAATTGGACGAGTTGGTCAAATGGCATTTACAAACTATTTGTCTCAAAGCTTTATTGGCCTAGCTATTATTTCATTAATGGGGCTTGAGGTTGTTTCACCTTCTGATGTAGTGATCATTGCAATCCTAATTTTTGTCATTCAAATTATCTTTAGTGTCATCTGGTTTAAATTCTTTAAAATGGGGCCATTTGAAAAGGTATGGCGCTTTATGACATATGGAAGAAAAGCAGTGCCAAATAAATAAAACACTTTTGTGCGAAACTCCCTGACAGTAATTGATTTCAATCTGCCAGGGAGTTTTAGTGCTATAACGAAATGTATGAAATTGTAAAAAATGAAACCTAAAGAGAGAGATATCCGTAAAATAGATAATGAAATAAAGGAGTAATGGATATGGCAAAACAAATGAAAAAATATTTAGCAGTCACAACAGCGTCATTTATGGCTATGCAATTAGCTGCATGTGGGAATACAGAAACTCAGACTGTTGAAGAGTCTACTAATACAAATAATACAAATAATTTAACGGAAGAAAATAATACGACAACAACTGGAGATAATTTACAAAGTGTTTATGACAGCGACATGGCAAATGCATGTGATAAATGGAAAGAAAGTGATGATGGTTCGTTCGAGTGTTTAGATGAGGATTCGCCTCATTACGCACATCATTTCTTTAATGGACTTATGTATGCAACTGCCGGAGCAATGATAGGAAGTGCTATGTATATCTAAATAAAAAGATATGCACATAAATAGAAAAAAATAAATGCTTTTCTCTGAAGGTAGGAAAAACTCGTCACGGACATATTAAGTAATGACTCAAGGTCATAAAGCACATGTACTAGGGTGTTGTCCCTTATTCTCAAGCTTTTTAAAGATTTACAAAGTTCTTCGATTATATCATAGCAAACAGCTACCGTTTGAGATTTTTTCAACTACTTACCACCTCTCTTAAAAGATTCTTTGCATTATCTTTTTGCATATTTCTTTATTTTTACTTTGTAACTAATACTGCAACTGTAGAATTAAAAGCTTGCTTCAATCCATATTCTTCATGAAAAAAGTGAATTAATTCGTGCCCTGCAAAAGATTTAAAAGAGTTGATACAGCTGTAAAAAAGAAGGGATTGAATAGCCAGGGTGATGTATTGTCGCTTTGCATGGTAAGAAGGTTTATAAACTTTTTAGAAATTGTTTAACAAAAAATTTAAAATAGTGGTTTTTAAACCATTAATTGTATTATAATTACAGTGAATTAACTTATTAATTTAAAGATTCAGAAAAAGGGGAGAAGAATATGAAGAAAATTATTACTATATTGTTTGCAACTCTATTTATTTCTTTAACAGCTTTTGAATCTAATTCTTACGCTTCTGAAATTGATGCTACTAGCTATAGTCAAAAGAAAGAAGTAATTATGGCTAATGACTTTAGCAATGCATCAAACTCTCAAATTATTACAAACTTATCATTCTATAAAAAACAAATTCTTAATTTAACTGATGAAGAGTTTGATAGATTTATGTTTAATGTCGTAAAAGATAATCAAAATAATCTTGATGAGGTTAAAACAAATTTGGAACTAGTTGGCGTTACTCTAAACATAGATAATAAAGGTGCGGATGTAGGAATTGAACCAGCAGCTATCAAACCTTCTCAAATGACTCTAACAGCTTATTCAACTAAAAAATCAGGAGATTCTTTCTGGAGATTAAATACTAGTTGGACTACTAATGGAGTAAGTGAAGTTTATGCATCAACTATAGACGTAGTATCAATTGAATGGAACGCTAATGATGGTACTTATTATGATGCTGCTGTACCAGGTAGTCCTGTGTCTAAAAGAGATGGTAGTAAAAGTAGTTCTGGTGTCTACCTATTTAACGTAGAAGATGATAAGCTAAATTTTGATTCTTATGCAACTGTGTATATAAATAAAAAAACTAATAATGCTTTAAGTTACGGAACAAAATATATACACACTTATTCGACAGTTAGTACAACTGTTGGTGGTTCAGCAAGCGTTAACTACGAAAAAGGAAATATAACAGGTGGCCTTTCATTTGACGTTAGTATAAGTACTAATCAACAAAAGTGGTCGGTATGGGATGATAATGTATTATACTGGTAAGTAGTTATTAAAGTAAGGTAAATTAATAAGTTAATTCAATCGTAATTGATGATAGAAAGACAATAACCTATGCTTGAGCATTAAGTTATTGTTTTTCTTTTTAAGTAGGAGGGATATTTTGAACAAAAATATGTTCATAGTTGTTCTTTTGCTAGTTTTTTTAGTAGTCGGCGTAGGTACTTATACGTATTATCGCTTTAACCCAATAATTAATATTAATACTAAAATAATTGAGCTTGATGAAAAGTCTCAGGAAAAATACAATAATATAGATAAATCTCAGAAAAATAACTTTAAAAAACTAGAATTTATATTAAATATAGATTATTCTGACAATATAGATGATTTAGAAATAAACATACCCCATTCATTTCGTGAGCTATTAGGGGAAGACGTTTATTGGAACGGTTCTAGTTATCAAGATAAAGATCCAGAAAAAAATAAGATAGAATATAAAGACGAAATCATTATAAATTATAAGCAGCTTGAAAATAAGGATATCAAAGATTTATTGAGTAAAGGAACGATCACAATAACATGGAAATTAGACGGAAAGAAGAAAATAAAAACATTTAATATTGGAGAAACCATTACATTTTCCAAGGCATAGAGTGTAGGTGATTGTATTAAAAACCTTGGGGAATTGAACTGCCCCGTAAAAGTTAGACGTTTATTTGACTAATTTAAAGAGCATACTATTTACTGTATAAAGTAAAGACGAAAGATTAACTTTAATCCATTATTTCATGAAATTCAATAGCCATTGTTTTGAAAAAGGTAGATCAAAACAATGGCTTTATTTAATTTTAAAAGTTTTTTAAGGAATTTTAATATAACCATCACTGAAAAGACAAAAGAGGCTTTCTTAAATAAAAGCAAGCCTGTATGGCCTAAGAGTTTTTATTACTATTTAATCCTTTTGTTCAAAAATAGCATTAAATTTATTAGTAATAACATTTAAATTTTGTTCTTTTGATTTAGTTTCCGAATTATTAGTTTGTTCTAATATTAAATCTTCTGTTTTAGGAAAATGAGTAATAAAATTCAATAAATCAGTATTTTTACTAATATCAGATTTGAAATCTAATAGTTTACCAATTCCTAATTTTGATCTTAACTGTGTAAAGTTACTTGAAACCACCATTTTAGTATATAAATCTTCGAAATGCTTCGCATATATTCGAGTATTATTTAATTCTTTTTTTAAATTTTCGTTTTCAGCCTCATATTTCTTTAATAATCGATTTTCCTCTTTAAATTGTTGTAACTCTTCATAAAGTTCGTATAATGTTATTTCAAATATTAATAATTCGTTTTTTAAAACATTTTTCTCTTCCCAATATTGTTCTATACAATCTTCAATGTTGGGTAAATATATGTCCTCGTTAGCATTTAATTCTATACTTCTTATTAAGGGGCGATTGAGCTTTGCAATCGTTTCTGTCATTCTTCTACTCCAAGTCATTCTACCAATACCTGTTTCTTTTTCTAGTATAGATGGATTAATTTCTTTACCTCCTAGCTTGTGTTTGACTTGTAGTGCTAATTGTTTTAATTTGTCATCTGAGAATTTTTGTTTTTTGTTTTCTTTGTGTTTTTTCTCTATTGATTGATCATCGAAAATAATAAAGTCAATCCAAACTTTTGTAACGATAAATTTGAAATTGTTTTTTTTTGAATAAAATTACATTATCATTAACCAAAATGATCACTTCCTTAATAATGTTTATTGGATTTAAGTAATCATAAACAATTGTATGAGCTAAATCAATATAAAGTCTAAATTTTCCGATAAGTTTAATTTTATAAACGGATTAAAGATCTATACTTAATTATTTTGTGTGCATTTTAATTATGTGCAATTATATATAGATATCCATTTATAAAAGTAACAATCTAAGAAATGGTACAGATAGAGAGGATAAAAGTGGCGGTTCAGCAACACCACGTACGACTAATAGTAATACTAGCGAAAGTAAAAATACGAAATCAAATGGAATCACGACGAATGGCTCTCAAAATACGCCTGGTACTACATCAGGTAGCTCAAATAGCTCAAATAGCTCAAATTCAAGTACGAGTGGTTCCAATTCCTATTCGAGTGGTCAGCGTTCATACTCAAATAGTTCAGGTTCATCGACAAACAGTTCTAATTCTTATTCAAATAACTCATCATCAAGCACGGGGAAATCAGGCTTTGGCTCAGGTGGTGCCTCTCGTGGTGGCTCTTCATCTTCTTAATTGATTTGAAAAGGAGAAATCAACATGGACAATCATTTTCAGCAACGTCAAGCTTTTTATTCTCAATTTCCTGATTTCTTCCCTGACTTTGAGGACCTAGAATACGCCTTATACGACGTGCTAGATTTACCTAAAGAGAAAATCGATGAAATCAACTATGCATCTACTATACTTTGGAAAATATTTTTGAAGGTTGGTAAACAATTTAAACATCTATCGGAAGAGCAACTTTTAGCACTGGGCATTCGTTCTGAGATGCTGCCTTATATCGAATTAGATTATTTACAACAACAATCGGTACTTGCTCGCTTCGATTTTATTTGCACAGAGGACGGGCAAATAAAATGTCTTGAATTAAATGGTGAAACGCCATTTCTTGTGAAACTTTTGAGATAAACGAAGTGCTTTGTCAGCATTTAGGATTTGATAGTCCGAATGATGTTTCGGCATTACATAAAACCTTGTCTGGTGCACTCTTTGCGGCTATGCATTATTTAAATGATTTGAAAAAACCTAAGATCGTCATTTCAGGGAAAACGGCTGCGGAAGATTATGAGGAATATTGTCAGGTACAGTTTTTAAAGAAATGTATACCTTTTGATGTGGAATATGTGCCTATACATGAGCTAATAATTTTTTCTAGTGACAGTGGTAACATAGCTCGAGGCCTTTATACGCCTGCAATGGAGAAAATTGATATTTTATATCGTCCTGCACACCCGGTGGAATTTTTAATGGATGATGTGTCTTCCGATGGTGATCGAATTGGTCTGTATTTACTAGAACTTGTAAAAGATGGACAGCTTGCTATTATCAACGCACCAGCTGCATATGTACTGCAATCGAAAATTTTATTATGGCTGATTTTGGAACGAAAAAATGATCTACTTCTTTTTAATGCAGAGGAACGAGCTGCCATTCAAAAATATATGTTGCCAACGTATATTTCGGCAGAGCCATTTGTTCAGGAAAATTTGCCGTTTGTAAAGAAACCTGTCTATTCACGTGAAGGGAATACTGTAGAAATTTATGCAGGGGATGGTACGAAAACTAATGCTTCTGCATATACCCACTATGATGATAATCTGTTTATTTATCAGCAGTATGTGGAAATGCCCTCTATAACGATAAAGCTAAAGGATGGATTACAGACAAAAAAATGGTTAATCGGCTCATTTATAGCTGATAATCGTGCATGTGGTTTATCTTGTAGAGTAGGCAATCAAATTACAGAATGGGATTCTCACTGGTTAGCTGTAGGATATAGGGAAGAAACCTAAAGCAGTTTCCCCTGGGCGTAATCGTAGCTGAAGATTCGCTTTTGCCACAATAACCATTACTGAAGATAAAAATCGGCGAGGCTTTCTATCAAGTTTCGCCGATTTTTGATCTGTTACTCGTTCCAGCCTTTGCAGACATCAATCCATTCCTGATAGGGTGTATAGGTTTCTAGTTCAGAAATAGTAAGCTCAATGGCGGAATTACTGCTACCACATGCAGGGAATACTGTTGTGAAGCGTTTGAGTGATTCATCTAAATAAATAGCAACGCCTTCATTCACGCCGAAAGGACAAACACCACCTACCTCGTGCCCGATTTTTTCGAGTACTTCATCTTTCCCAAGCATCTTTGCCTTTGTATCAAAGACAGCTTTATATTTTGCATTGTCGACTTTGGCATCACCTGCCGCAACAATTAATATCGCTCCATCGTTTACGAGAAATGATAAGGATTTCGCAATGCGTTCAGGTTCGCATCCGAGTGCCTGTGCTGCTAGTTCAACAGTCGCTGAGCTTTCATTTAGCTCCTGTATTTTATGTTCCACATTCCATTGTGCTAAATGTTTACGTACCTTTTCAATTGCCATATGTAATACCTCCTTACAATACTACGTTTTATTCTAACATAATCTTCTGAATATATCGGTATTTATCTTTCTGATTAATCTTGGCTCTGTACGAGTAGAAAATGACTGAATAGTTTGCTATACTAGTAGCACAATCATATATGATAGTTTTCTAGGGTTCCGTAGCAAATGCTAGTCTGGTCCGAGAGAAAACCACAAATTGATTTTGTGACACGGAAGGATAAAAGCCTGGGAGATACTGTTTACAGCAGTGTTCCTTAGGCTTTTTTTATTGGGCTAAAATGATGGCTGAGGGAAGGAAGTTACAGGAACAGCTCAATTTGGAGTTAGACAGAATAATTTGCTCCGTTTTGCAGGAGAACCTCCCAGGTTTAGTGGGGAGCCCCCTCCGCTTGGGGTAAGAAGCGCTCGGGTAGGTCAGAGAACTGATCGGGTAGGCCGGAAAACCGCTCAGGTAGGTCAAAGAAGAACTCACTCACTTTGCTCAAAGATAACTGCTCAATAATCCGTGTCTAACAATAAAATGGAGGAAATCGCAATGAATAAACAATGGTTAAGTGTCGTAATTGCTGCTTTTTTTGAAGTCGGCTGGGTCATAGGTTTAAAGCATGCAGGAAGTGTACTCGAATGGATTGGTACCGCTATTGCAATTTTTGTTAGCTTTTATTTACTAATTAAGGCTGGAGAAAACCTACCAGTCGGCACTGTTTATGCAGTATTCGTAGGCTTGGGAACAGCGGGAACCGTGTGTGCTGATAGTTTGCTGTTTGGAGAGCCATGGAAGCTAGCCAAAATTTTATGTATCTTTGTATTACTTGCGGGGGTAGTGGGCTTAAAGCTAGTGACAGGGGAGTCTAAAGATCAAGAGGTGAACGGATAATGGCATGGGTTGCATTAGTAGTTGCAGGGCTATGTGAGATGATGGGTGTTTATATGATTAGTAAATATAATGATGCTAAGAGTACTAAAAATTTAGTGTTATTGATTGTTGCATTTACCTTAAGCTTTGCTGGCCTTGCATATGCCATGGAAACATTACCGATGGGTACAGCGTATGCTATTTGGACAGGAATCGGAGCGGCGGGTGGTGCTTTACTCGGTATGTTGTTTTTCAATGAATCTAAGGACTGGAGACGTATTGTTTGCATTGGCCTAGTTTTTAGGGCAGCGATATTTTTGAAATTATTATCTTAATTAATCAATCAATAAAAAATTTATTCAATCTTAAATAGTCATCTGGCATCGATCTAATCATTGCGGGGTGACTATTTTGATTATCATACATAACGATGATAAAGAGCTCTTTGTTCATATTAAAATCGCTGTTGCTTTAAAAGATATAAATTTAATATTCAAATATTATGCATAATTTGTTAAAATAAGGATATGCGTAGTTAGTCATTAGGAGATTTTAAAGATTATTATTTGGAAACATAAATAAGTAAATGTAGATTATTCGTATTCTTTACTAAAAAATCATTGAGGCGTTGTTATTTTATAGAGGAAATTGTAATTACGGATAGTAGTCAGACTGTTTTTCAGTAAGAAGTGAAGAACCTAAAAAAGACAGACAACCATTCGTTAGTTGTCCGTCAATTTTTGAAAGTTATTTTTTTACATCCTTTGTCCATTCAGCAACTTTGTCTGAATTAGCTTCTACCCAATCTTTAGCAGCATCTTTTGGATCCTTGCCATCCATAACTTCTAGCATAATAGTCTCTAAATCGTCTGCTGTCCAGTGGAAGTTATCAAGTACAGAATAAACATCTGGTTGATCTTCTTTTAAACCTTTACGAACGAAAGTGTTAATCGTTTCTTCGCCGCCATAAACAGCTTTTGGATCTTCTAAATATTTAAGATCATATTTTGCGAATTTCCAGTGTGGAGACCAGCCTGTCACGATAATTTCTTCTTTATCTTTAATCGCTTTAGCAAGAGCAGTTGTCATTGCACCAGATGAAGAAGTTAATAGATTCCAATCAGCTAAGTTATCATATTCATCTAATGCTTTTTCTGTAGCAGCTGTAATTCCAGCTCCAGGCTCGATACCTGTAATTGTATGATCTGCTTGATTTTTTAAATCCTCAATCGAATTAACGTCCATATAGCTTGGTACTACTAAACCTATTTTGGCGCCAGTAAGGTTTTCACCTAGCTCATCAAGATTATCCTTATATTTTTCATACTGTGAGGCATGTGTATGTGGTAACCATGCAGCAACCATACCATCTGCTTCTCCTTTTGAAACAGCCTCCCACATAATTGCATTATCGAGTGGTGTTAATGTTACATTGTAGCCTAAATCCTCTAGCACCTGTCCAACGACATGAGTTGAAGCAATTTCTGTATCCCATTCAACGTAGGCTAGATTGACGTCCTTTGAGTCACCCTTGCTTTTATTTGAATCATCGCCACTACATGCAGCTAGCAAAAAGCCGAGACCTAAAGCCATCCCTAATTTAGATAATGTTTTCAGTTTCATCGAATCTTCCTTTCTTATTGTAAAAAATTATTATCAAACTACAAAATGCAAATCTCAGCAGTGAAAGTGAAGAGCTAATACTTTCGCTAAAAATTGCCTCTTTTTCTAAACGGCTTTCTTCTTATTAAAGCTTTGCGTTAAGCGGTCTATAACAATGGCGAAAATTACGAGACCTAAACCTGCAACAAAGCCATTCCCAACCTGTGTACGTTGTAGTGCCGTTAATACTTCACGTCCTAGACCAGGTGCACCAATCATTGAGGCAGTTACAACCATTGAAAGTGATAGCATAACAGTTTGGTTAATCCCTGCCATTATAGTTGATTTGGCAAGAGGGATTTCTACTTTAAATAGTTTTTGCCTTGAGGTACTACCATATGAATCCGCAGCTTCCACTAATTCTTTTGGTACTTGGCGAATTCCTAGGTTCGTCATTCGTACAGTTGGTGGTAGGGCGAAAATAACGGATGCAAATACGCCAGGTACAATCCCAATACCAAAGAAGGCAACGGCAGGAATCAAGTACACGAAGCCAGGCATTGTTTGCATGAAATCGAGTATCGGCTTAATTATATTTTCTGCTACAGTTGACTTAGACATTAGAATGCCAAGTGGAATACCTAAAATGATTGAGATGATACTTGAAAAGAGCACAAGTGTAGTTGTTTCCATCAGGTGTGTCCATAAGCCTTGATTATAGATAAATAACAAACCAATTAATGAAAACGTTGCGAGCCCAAATTTTCTGCCGGTAACGAAAAAGGCAAAAATGACAACAAGTAAAATAAGAATAATAGCAGGTACGCTAACTAATAAATCAGTGACCTGATTCATGAGTAGTTTTCCATTTTTTTGAATCAAGTTAAAAAACACTGAAAAATTACTCGTCAACCAGTCCATAACTGATTCTACCCACGGTCCCAGTGGTATAGCTGGGATATTGTCTAAAAAATTATTCATGTGCAGCTGCCTCCTCATCGCTAGTTGAAAGTGCTTCGATGACAACGCCCCGGATGAGAACACCAAGTAAGCGTTCATCTTTTACAACTGCAATAGGAGTAGGAGAATTATAAATCATACCTAATATATCCTGTAAAAGCATATCTGGTGGAACGGTTAACATATCAGATTGAACAATTGAATGTACCGTTTGTTCTTGTCTTTTAGCAGCAGCCCGTGCGTCATCAGCAGTAATATAGCCTTTTAAATGTCGATTTTTGTCAACAGCCATTAGTAAACTAACCGTTTCTTCACGCATTCTTTTAAGTGCTACGGTCGGTCCATCTACATCTACGTTGACATATATAGGCCGAACCATGGCATTTTCAGCTGTTAATACTTTAGAGCGATCGACGTCTTCTACGAAGGTTTTAACATAATCATTTGCAGGATTTGTTAAAATTTCTTCTCCAGTACCAATTTGAATGATTGAGCCATCTTTCATAATGGCGATACGATCACCAATACGTAATGCTTCATTCAAATCGTGGGTGATAAATATAATCGTTTTTTTCAATGTGCTTTGTAAGTCGAGTAATTCATCCTGCATTTCTTTACGAATTAATGGATCGAGTGCTGAAAAAGCTTCATCCATTAGTAATATTTCAGGATCATTTGCAAGTGCGCGCGCTAATCCAACACGCTGTTGCATACCGCCCGATAATTGACTCGGATATTGGTCTTTATAAGCGAGTAAGCCTGCATTTTCGAGAGCCTGCTCCGCTTTTGATTGACGTTCTTCCTTTGAGATGCCTCTAATTTCAAGGCCATATTCAGTGTTTTGAAGAAGTGTACGATGGGGGAATAAACCGAAGTTTTGAAAGACCATACTCATTTTGTTTCTTCTTACAATACGTAAATTCTCTTTGCCCATTTTAGAAATATTTTCTCCATCGATATAAATATTTCCGCTTGTAGGCTCAATGAGGCGGTTTAAAAGTCGGATAAGTGTGGACTTCCCACTTCCTGATAATCCCATGATAACGAAGATTTCACCCTCATTTACAGTAAAACTTGCATCGTATACACCAACAGTTGCACCTGTTTCTTTTAAGATATCAGTCTTGCTTTTTTGTTGCTTGACGAGTTCTAATGCTTGAGGAATATGTTTCCCAAAAACTTTGGAAACATGTTCCACTTTAATTTTTTCCAATAGAACCACTCCTTTCGTAGATCTATACTATTTGAGGATAATGATACCCAAAAATAAACAAGTAACAACTTAACACTAACAAAGAGTTGTTACTTTTGTCAAATCGACAAATGAGAAAAAATCCGTTTAAACGCTGTTATATCAGCGTTTAAACGGATTTTAATTTGGATATAAAAAGCTCTGTACTCGAGCGAAACTTTCATCATTACCGACAAAGTAAATGATATCTCCTTCTTCAAACGACACATATGGACCGGGTGATAATAATAATTCATTGCCACGACGAATTCCGACAATTGTGCACGATGTATTTTGCCAAAAATTTAGACCTTGTACTGTTTGATGGATGCAAGGACTTTCAGCTGTCATCTCTAATTGATAAGGGATAAATGGATTGACAGATCGGAAATGTTCAGTTCGACTAATAAGCTGTTTGGTCTTATCCTGCAAGTTTATTAATTCTTGGTGTTGCTTCTGGATACTAGTCATAAGCTCATGTTGTAGTTCATGGACAGATTGAACATCATGGAATTGTCGGACAAAATGTGCAGCCTTTTCATATGATTTAATAATAACCCCACTGCCTTTTGAGGCCTCCACAATTTCCAAGTCTTGCAAAACAGCAATCGCTCTTCTTGCAGTTTCCGCAGAGACATTGTATTGGCTGGCTAGAGATGATCTCGCATAAATTTTATCGCCAATTCGATATTTTCTTTCCACGATTTTTGAGGCTAGATCGACAGCTATTTGCTGGTATTTTGGCTGCTTCACCTGCACATTTTTTTCTAATTGCATTCTAAACTTCCTTTCGATATTACAGTTACCACAGCTTATTATAGACTAGCCTGCACAGAAAAAATAGCATCTCCATAAGCTATTAGTATATGATAAAAACGTCATGTAGCAGTTTTTGTTTCTTATTAATTGTTTTTAACATCGTTCAGCAAATATTTTTGTAACGAAAGTGCCACGTCAGTTGGCCCAAAGCTTCTAGCGGATTAAAATAGAAGCTGATGTTTGACAGTTCTTAGTTATTATTATAAACTAAGTTACGTTATGTAAGTGATGTGGAAATACAAGTACTCAGTTAGTAGATTTAGCTAGCTGTTAACAATAGAAGGTTGGAGAAAATATGACAATTACTACTAAAGTTATGGATATAGTGAAAGACAAAATGACAATCGTGAAGCAATCTGAAACTGAAAGCATTTGCCTAGTTGGTCCAGTGAAATTACCGGTAAAACAGGGTGAATTTTCAGAGACATTTCAATGGTATAACTGGTTAAAAGTAGATGCGAATCTATCAAAAGAAGAAATTATTGATGGATTAGCAACTGCAAATTTAGCTTTTTTACAGCAGTCATCAGTGCTTGTATATGGAGATTTTGCACGTGAAGAGGATGCTTTAATTCGCATGCACAGCATTTGCCATACAGGTGATATTTTTGGGAGCCAGCGCTGTGATTGTGGTTATCAATTACATGAATCGATGAAAATGATTGCAGAGCACGGCTGTGGTGCTATTTTCTATTTAGCAGATCATGAAGGTCGTGGCATCGGGCTATTCTCGAAATCTCTTGCTTATTTACTACAAGAAGAGGGGTTAGATACGGTTGAAGCAAACCATGCTCTTGGCTTCCCAGATGATACTCGTTCTTATGAAGATGCCATTACTGTATTAACTGCACTTCGTTCAAAACCAGTTACACTGATTACTAATAATCCGAAGAAGCTTGCCGCATTACAGGCGCATGGCTTAACAGCAGAAGGACATGTCCCATTGTGGGGAGGATTAACGGAGACAAATCGTTTTTATTTAGACACAAAAGTAGAGAAATCTGGACATTTGCGCGAAGAGAAGTGAGTGGGGGAAACTAACATGACAACAGATGAAAAATATATGCAGCTAGCACTTGATTTAGCTGCTAGTGCAAAAGGGAATACGAACCCTAATCCACTTGTAGGGGCTGTAATCGTGAAAGACGGTGTAATTGTTGGAACAGGTTTACACAGAAAAGCAGGTGAACCCCATGCAGAGGTGCATGCATTCCGTATGGCAGGAGAACATGCTAAAGGTGCAACACTTTATGTAACTCTTGAGCCATGTTCACATTTTGGAAAAACACCTCCTTGTGCAAATTTAGTGAAGGATTCAGCAGTTAGTCGTGTTGTTGTAGCAATGCAAGATCCTAATCCTACTGTAGCTGGGCGTGGTATTCAACTATTACGAGAAGCGGGTATTGAGGTAGAGGTGGGTGTTTTAGAAGCTCAAGCTCGCCGTTTAAATGAACGCTTTATTCACAATATGCTAACAAAACGACCATTTATTATTTCAAAATACGCGATGACCTTAGATGGCAAAATAGCTGCCCACACAGGACATTCCAAGTGGGTAACTGGAGAGGCAGCACGTGAAGATGTTCACCGTATTCGTCATGAGGTAGATGGAATACTAGTTGGTGTTGGTACTGTTTTAGCCGATAATCCATCCTTAACGACAAGGTTAAAAGAAGATTACGGAAAAAATCCAGTACGCATTATTATGGATAGCTCACTTCGTACACCAGCTCATGCCAATGTTCTAAATGTAGAAGAAGCTAAAACGATTATTGTTTGCAGTGAGGATGCAAGCTCAGAAAAAATAGCAACAATAAAAGAAAAGGGTATAACGGTAATGCCAGTTCGCAGCGATGAAGAAGGGCTTATGATTGATGATATGCTTGAAAAGCTTTATCAGCATGGTATTACTGATATTTTAGTAGAGGGCGGAAGTACCGTAAACTCTTCATTTTTACAGCAAGGTGCTATTAACAAATATATGATTTACATAGCGCCAAAGGTTCTCGGTGGTCGGTTATCATTAACACCTATTGCTGGTCAAAATCCGTCTACCATGGATGAGGCATGGGATGTAGAATTTTCTTCGTTTGAGCAGGTAGGGCAAGATTTACGTATTATTGCGTATCCAAAGAAAGGTGAAGAAAAGTGAATTATCAAGCAGATGTTTGTATCGTAGGGGCTGGGCCAGGTGGAGCACTTCTTTCGCACTTACTAGCGAAAAAAGGTCTTTCCGTAATATTACTGGAACAAAACGCAGCACTTGGGCAGGCATTTCGCGGAGAGCATTTAAACGAGGAGGGCGAGGCTGTTTTAAAAAGTCATGAGCTTTTTGAAGCAGTCGAGGCGCTCGGCTTATTACGTATGGGAAAGCTTGAATATTACACAGAAGGTAGAGCATTTAAAACCATTTTGCCTGATAAAGTTGTAGGACATTTAGGTATTCATGTGCCGCAAACAAATCTATTAAAGGGTATTTTACAAGAAACACAGCATTTTCCGCACTTTTCTTGTTTCCTAAATACTAAGGTGACGAAGCTCATAGTTGATTCTTCGGGCAGATATACGGGTGTAATCGCAACAAGAGATGGAGAAACAATTGAAATTAGTAGTCAGTTAATTATCGGTGCTGATGGTCGTTACTCTACTATTCGTAAGCAAGCGCATATTGACTTTCAAAAGCGTAAACATGGCTTTGATTTACTGTGGGCTAAAATTCCTGCCCCACAAGGTTGGGAGCCATCGATAAAAATGGCATTAATCGGTGATAAGCAGCTATCATTGTTCACACAAGTAGGTGGGTTCATTCAAATCGGCTGGAATATTGAACAAGGAAGTTTTCCTCAGCTCAGAAAAAAAGCATTTACACCATTTATCCAACAGCTTACGGATCAATTTCCAGAATTATCTGATACTGTTATGGGACATATAAAATCTTGGCAAGATTTCGTATTGCTCGATGTATTCAGTAGTCATAGTAACTCTTGGGGAACAAAGGGACTTGTACTATTAGGTGATGCTATTCACACGATGACACCAACAGGAGCATTTGGGCTTAATAGTGCACTCAAGGATGCAGAATGTCTTGCGTCACTATTAAATAAAAATACGCTTGCTCATTTTGACGTACAAGATTTTCAACAAATACGCGAGCAAGACATTGAGGAAGTATTAGCGAAGCAAATTGAAAAAGAGCAAACATTCGCGGCTAACTTCATAAACAAGGCTTCTTGAAGGGAAGAAAAAACTAGATGAAATTTGGCTTTGATATAGATGACACACTTATTGATTTACGAGCACACGCTTTTTCACTCTATAATACAAAACTTGGCAAAAATGTTGCACTAGAAGCATTTCAAGCTTTGCAAAGAGTTGAAATTCACGAACCTTTTGGATTAACAGATGCTGAAGGATCGGCGATGTGGAGTAGTTCATTAGAGGAAATTTATTTTACGGATTGTCCTTCTTTTGAGGGAGCACTAGAAACGCTCCAAGCTTTGGCACAGCAGGGACATGATATATATTATATTACCTCGCGTCCCAAACAGCATTGTAAGCAAACAAGTGAATGGATGAAAGCACAAGGATTTCCAATCACAGAAGGTCATTTTTTCTGCGGAATGCAGGATACAGAAAAAGTGGCAATCATCAAAGAGCTAGCTTTAGATGTTTATGTAGATGATAAACCAGCTGTATTAGAAACACTTCAAGATGTGAAAACAAAAGTAATTTTAAAAAATCAATCGTATAACCAGCATGTTGAACTGCCACGCTTAAATCATTGGCATGACTTTTTAGAATTAGTAAATAATTAAAGCACTAAACCCGAATAGATATCACTTAAAAAAGTGAACCTATTCGGGTTTATTCATTGTTTCGATCAATACAATTGCTTTTCGATGTCTAATGCAACGCTTTGAATGGTTTCAATTAACTGATTTTCATCATAGTCGCTGTAGCGTATTTCTGGTATGACCAGTGTCACGGATGCGATGATTTGGTGAGAAGCATTTAAAATCGGTGCTGACACAGAACATGCTCCACGCACACGTTCGCTATTACTTTTCGCATAACGTTGTAAACGGATTTGCTGTAATTCCTTCAACAACTGCTCTTTTGAAAGTAATGTCTTATCTGTGATGGGTTCAAGACTGATATTCTCTACATATTCTTCAACATTTGGCATAAATGCGAGCAATATTTTAGATGATGCACCTGCATAAAGGGGAGAGGTGTCACCAACAAACATTTTCGTTGAAAGCGGATATGTTGAATCATAGTTTAAAATACATCGTCTCTCCAATCCATCAATAATATTCATGGAAACACTTTCGCCGATTTCTTCGTTCAGCTTTTTTAAAATAGGTTCTGCGACAATGATAAGACTTGATTCTTCTTTTACTAAATTTCCTAAATAGAGAAGTGAATGACCTAATTGATAGCGCTTTGTACGCTCATCTTTGTGAAGAAAGCCTTCGTACACAAAGGTAGAAACGAAACGCTGTAAACTGGAAATGCTTATCCCTGTTTTTTTACTTAACTCAGTTAGGGAAAGGCTAGGCTCATCTTTTGTGAAAGCTTTTAACACTTTAATAGCTTTGTGCAACGATGACATTGTATAGTTTTTTTCGAAAATCTCTTGATTCATCCCGTCACCTACGTAATAAAATAATTTTCCTCGACATCCGTCGGAGCATTTATCTTCATAAATTCTATTATAGCGTAATTTTATTTTTGTAGAGAGGACTTTTGGAATTCATTTGTATGTTCTCCAAGTATCGGTGGTGCTAATTTATATTGAATAGTTAAATCAGAGAACTTTAACGGGTTTTTGATGAATCTGATTGTACCATATTGTTCGTGCTCTATTTCACCAATCATGTCGCGTGCCATAAATTGCGGTTGTTCTAGTGCTTCAGCAATCGTATTCACACGTCCTCCAGGGATTTTGTATTGTTGTAATAAGGTAATCCATTCATCCCGTTTTTTTGTCATTGTCATGTCAGTAATCATCTGAACTAGCTCCGCTTCATGTTGCTTGCGCATCGTATTTGTTAAAAAGCGCGGATCATTGGCCCATTCTTCACGTTTCAACATCGTGCAAAACTTTTTAAATTGTCCATCTGTACCAACGCAAATCATTAAGGGGCCATCCTCACAATTAAATACTTGATACGGAGCAACATTATTATGACGATTACCTAGACGTTCTGAGATAAAGCCTGTATTTAAATAAGCGCTTGCTACATTCGCTAAGCTACTCATTTGAATGTCTAATAAAGCTAAGTCAATAAATTGCCCTGTATTTGTTTGATCGCGCATTCGTAGAGCGGCTAAAATACTAATGACAACATAATTAGAGGTTAAAATATCTGCAATAGGAACACCAACTTTTGTTGCCTCTCCTTCAGCTGAGCCAGTGACATGCATTAAACCACTCATTGCTTGAATAACTGGGTCGAAGCCTGGTTCGTGAGCAAGAGGACCAGTTTGACCGAATCCTGTTACTGCACAATATATGATTCTTGGATTCACTTTTATTAGTTCCTCATAGCTTAGCCCCATCCGCTCCATATCACCCGTCTTAAAATTTTCGAGTACGACATCCGCATCTTTGACAAGCTCTTTAAATCTTTCTCTGTCTTCTATTGTTTTTAAATCTAACGTGATAGATTTTTTATTGCGATTCGCACATAAATAATACGTGCTTTGTTCATTCACAAATGGTCCCCAGTCACGCATACTATCAGAGCCATCCGGATGTTCAATACGAATTACTTCTGCCCCTAAATCGGCCAACATCATGGAGCCAGCAGGAGCAGCATATACACGTGATAAATCTAACACTCGAATATTTTCAAGAGGTTGCATTGTTCTTCCTCCTACACATCATTTATAAACAGGCTTACGTTTTTCTACGACTGCGCTTACACCTTCTTTAAAATCATCTAGCTCTGTTACAATGGCCATCTGTGATGAAATATAGTCAAGCGCAGTACGTAAATCCATCTTTTGACTTTGATAAACAGCACGCTTAATGAATTGTAATGTCGTGGTTGGGCGACTCGCTAATTCCTTTGCATAATTTAATGTGTATTCGTCAAGTTCATGGTCTTCTACAACAAATGTCACAACACCTTTGTCCTTTGCTTCATCAGCAGTTAATACACGAGCTGTCCAGAACATATCCAATGCTTGATCGATGCCGATTAATTTTGGTAAATAATAAGCGCCACCATCGCCCGGCACGATCGCAACGTTAATATAGCTTTCTGAGATCTTTGTAGATTTTGCGGCAATCCGTATATCGCACATTAAGGCCATATCAAGTCCTGCGCCCATTGCAAACCCATGTACCTGTGCAATAACAGGCTTATCAATTTCTTCAAGGAGAAGGGGGATACGCTGAATCTTTTTCCAAAGAGAATTTTTGCGTGCTAAACCTGTTGAAGAGATATCGTCCTCGCTTTGGAAAAATCCTTCACCAGCTTGCATGGCCTTAATATCGCCACCAGCGCAAAATGATTTCCCATTACCTTTTACGATGACGACACGAATATCCTCTGAATCACGGACATTTTCAAGGGCTTCAATCCATTTAGAGATCATTTCTTCACTGAAAGCATTGTACGCCTCAGGTCTATTTAATGTAATTGTGGCAACATGGTCTTGCACTTCAAAAAGTAAATCAGTCATTGCTAACACTCCTTATCTTGTCATTAGTAGTTTGTCACAAATTAATTTTGATTATTGAAGTCTCTATCCTTCCACTTTGAGAAGGGGAGAGCTTGAGCTAAATGATGTTAAATATCCCCATAGACTATCTCCGCTATTTTCCAAGAGTTGTGTTGCGACCAAATTAGTCCAAGAAGAGGTGCTAGCACCTTCATCGCGCCAAGACCAAAGTCTGCGTGTAAATTGATGCAAACTATGTTCGTGTGTTGTACCAATTGCAGCGTGTACTTGATGTGCAATGGTTGTCACTGTTTGAATGATTTCTTCAAAACGAATGCGGGCGTATGCAACCTCACTATTTTGTTTGTTCATCTGAAGGGCTTCTGTTACATTATTAAATGCTGCTAATGCAATAGCCGTTTCACCTGCCAAATGTACAATATGCTGCTGAACGAGCTGAAAGCGATGAATCGGACGACCGAATTGCTCACGTTCTTTTGTATATTGAACAGTTAAGTCATTTATTTTATCGATGGCACCAGTCATCAGTGCTAATTGAAAGGCTGTATTGAGTGTTGTTATAGCGTGCATCTTGTCAGGTGATAACACAGCAGATACTTGGGAAACATTAGCATGATGGAATATCGCGGTATCACGAGGTTCGCCTGCTAAATTCGTACCATGCTTAATTTCTGCTTGGCTTAAATCTATTTCTACAAGATGTGTACCCTCCAAGCTATGGGCAAGTGTCACTAGGTGTTTTGTATGGCGTGCCCAAGGGATTTGAATCGCCTCTCCCGTTAATTTGCCATTCTCTAACGTAAAGGCTTGGTTAGGGCAGAGCATATACGTCGCCAAATCCTCAATTACTTGTAAACTAGTGAACTCTAATAAATAATTTGCAAATGTTGTTTCTGCGAATGGAATCGGTGCAGCGTATTTTCCAGTTAAACGCACAATATTCAATAAATCCTCTATATCGCCACCTGCACCTCCATTTTCTTCTGTAATGGCTACAGCAGTCATACCGTTTTCTTTAAACAGATCCCATAGTTCTGGTGCCCAATTACCTTGTTCTACTGTATCGACTAAATCTTTATCCACTTTTTCTTTTAACATGCGCTCTACAACATCAACGATCATGTCTTTCATTTCACTCATTGTGCTATAACCCCTTTCGCTACAACGCCATATAATACCTCTGAAGTTCCTCCTCGAATTGTAAAACCTGGTGCATGCAAAATGGATTCAGCCATAAAGCGATCGATTTTACGATGCGCGTCAAGGGTTGGATAAGTTTGGATGATTAAGCGTGTGATTTCAGGAATACTTTGCTCGAATTTCGTCCCGAATGCTTTTACAAGTGCTGCGGGAATAGATACGTCTTCACTATTACCAGTTTCTAAAAGCTGGGCTACTCCAATTGACAAATTCCGTAGACTCCAAAGACGGGCTACAATTTTTGACGCTTGTTTTAAACCTTCTAAATTGTTTTGGCGCTTTAACTCTTGAATAAGCTCATCAATTAATGGGAATGTACTCAATATTCGCTCTGGGCCACTGCGCTCAAAGGCAAGCTCAGCTAAACCTTGAGCCCAGCCATTACCAATTTCTCCAACTACCATATTGTCAGGTACAAAAACATTGTCAAAGAACACTTCGTTGTAATGATGTTCACCAGTTAAAAATTTAATGGGAACAACGGTTACACCTTCTGCATGTAAATCGACGATTAACTGACTAAGCCCTGCGTGTTTATTTTTACCATCAAAAGCACTTGTACGTACTAAAGTAACCATATAATGGCAAAGATGAGCATTACTCGTCCATATTTTTTGACCATTGACTAACCAGCCACCTTCTACTTTTTCAGCACGTGTACTGACTGAAGCTAAGTCAGACCCACTATTTGGTTCACTTAAACCTATGCCAAAGTAGCATTCACCTTTTACAATTTTCGGTAAGAAATATTCACGCTGCTCTTCTGTCCCATATCGTAAAAGAAGTGGTCCTGTTTGGCGATCGGCAAACCAATGAGCTGCAACTGGAGCACCAACGGCTAAAAACTCCTCCGTTAAAATGTATCGATCAATAGTACTACGCTCTTGGCCACCATATTTTTTAGGCCAAGTTAAACCAATCCAGCCTTTTTGACCAATTAATTTAGAGAATTCTGGATCATCTCCACTTAGCCAAGAGTCACATTTAGACGTGAAGGTCCCTTTTGCTAATTCATCTTGTAGAAATGTTCGGACATCTAAGCGAAATTGTTCCTGCTCTTGTGTAAATTGCACAGTTGGTAAATGAAACATTTCATCACTCCTTTTGTTTTACCGTAATGTGGTAACTATTATTGTATATGTGTATTTTATGATGACTTATTAATGTAGTCAATTACTTTTTTGGAATTATTAGAAAATTCTACGGAGGAATAGAGGAATATCTAAATAAAATAAAAATTTAATGAAAAAATGGAAAAACAAAGAATAAACATGTTACTATGTAGAAAATTCTGTCATGGAGGTGTAGGGTATGCAAATGGCTATCAAAACTTCCCAAAAAGTAATGCAAGTTTTATCAGCGCAACTAGTACAGCACTTAGAAATACTGCAATATTCATCCAATGAGCTAGAACAATTTATTTATGACAAAGCTAATGAAAATCCACTGTTAGTTGTCACTGACGCAACGGTGAAAAGTCAATATGAGGAAATTATGCAATTAGCAAGCTATTCCTTAAAAAGTTATACTGCGCAAAATAATGGATTGCTAAATAATTCATTTAATCCTATTGAGATGAAACTTGCTGCAAAAGAAAGCTATGAGCAGTTTTTATTGGAACAAGTACCTATGCATAAAAATTTATCTTCAGTAGATTTAAAAATCTTAACGTTTTTAATTCAATCCTTAGATGATCGTCTATTTTTAGATGTTGATTTAGAAATTGTTGCACATAAATTTAAAACAAATGTTTTGCATGTAGAGGCACTATTGGATTTACTTCAAACTTTCGAGCCAGTAGGAGTAGGAGCGCGTAATTATAAAGAGTATTTACTTATTCAAGTGGACAGGGATGCACTTGCACCAAAATGGACCTCCCAATTTATCAAAACGGATTTAGAGCTAGTGGCAGCGCAGAGCATTAAACAGTTAAGTAAAAAGTATAAAACTTCTACACAAGAAGTGAAGAAAACTGTCCACTATATAAAAAATTTAAAACCGGTGGTGACAGGAGATAAATTCGAAACGATTCCATATGTCATTCCTGAAATCGAAGTAGAGAGATTGGGGGAGGAATGGCTGATTAAATTAAATCGTGGCTATTTACCAATTGTTTCAATCGATAAACATTATGTTGAAATTTTAAAAAACGAACCAAATTGTAAAACATATTTTCAAAACACAATGAAAGATGCTCTTTTATTATTACAAGGAATTGAACAACGTGATAAAACACTTTACGAATTAGCTAGATTGTTAGTGGAATTGCAAGAGGATTTTTTCTATAAAGGAATTGAGGCAATAAAGCCTATGCGGTTAAAAGATGTAGCTGACATTTTAAATCTACATGTGTCTACGATTAGTCGAGCTGTTCGTGGAAAATATATCAAAACCTCTCAAGGTGTCTATGCTTTACAATCGTTGTTTACAAAAGGAGTAATGAATATTTCAGGGAAAATGGATTCTATTATGTATATTAAAAAGCGACTCAAACAGTTGATTGAAGCTGAGGATAAACAAAAACCTTTAACAGATCAGCAGATTACAAATATTTTAAGTACTGACGGTATCCATATATCCAGACGGACAGTAGCGAAGTACAGGGAAGAAATGAATATTATGAGTTCATTCAATCGAGTATATGGATAGAACAAATGATGCAAACGAACTGTTAATGATGTGTTTTTGCATCAAAATTTCGAAATCGCATATGAAAGATTCATAGATTTTTCTCACTCAGTAATTTTAAGGCTCTTCGCAAAACGAGGGTTGATTTCCGTTCCGACTGGGCGCTTTGTTGCTGCCGCTACGCTTTCGCACAGATAAAACAATTGTTGCTGT
This sequence comes from Lysinibacillus agricola, assembly GCF_016638705.1. Taxonomy (GTDB): domain Bacteria; phylum Bacillota; class Bacilli; order Bacillales_A; family Planococcaceae; genus Lysinibacillus; species Lysinibacillus agricola. The sequence goes on from NZ_CP067341.1 coordinate 1,573,577, forward strand.
CGCTACGCTTTCGCACAGATAAAACAATTGTTGCTGTCGCTTCGCTTTCGCGCAGAGCGGAGCTTCCTGGAGGCGTCCGATGAGCCGCTTCACTCGCGTTCCTCTATCGCTGATCCCCAAGGAGTCGCCCAGTCTCCACTCCAATCAACTTATTAAAAATACTACGTTTTATAAAATGTCATCAACAATTTTTGGTGATAGGACAACTTTTAAATACAACAATAGATGTACAGATTGATAATTTTTTGGAAATTTTAATAATTGAATAGGTTTGGCATCAGAATTGCTCATTAAACAGTAGACATTGAATTAGAGGAAAGGGGCTAGTAAATGTCTACATAAAACACTAAAGGGGTGGTTTAATGGGAGCTTTGCAAAAATCACTGAAAACACGGCATATTACAATGATTTCCATTGGAGGGGTTATTGGTACAGGGCTATTCGTCGGGACAGGGAAAAATATTTTAAGTACCGGCCCAGCAGCGGTGGTTTCATATACGATTGCGTGCTTACTCATAGTTCTAATCATGCAAATGGTTGGGGAAATGGCATCAGGAGAAATAGTATTAGGGAAGAAATCAGGTGGTTCGGCAGAGTTAGGTTCATTTGCTTCATATGCAGGAAAGTATATTGGTCCATGGGCAGGTTTTACAGTAGGCTGGCTTTATTGGGCAAGCTGGGTGTTTATTGTAGGGTTAGAAGCAGCACTCATAGGGGGAATGTTGCATAATTGGTTTCCGATGATTCCAACTTGGCTAGGAAGTGTAGGCATAACATTATTGATGACAATTATTAATATTTATTCAGTAAAATCATTTGGTGAGTTCGAATATTGGCTTTCCTTCGTTAAAGTTACAGCTATTGCCGTATTTTTAGTAGTTGGTATAGCAATGATTTTAGGCATTTGGCCAAATTATGAACCGAAGGGGTTAGGTATTTTAACAGAATTTGGTGGATTTGCACCAAATGGTATTGTCCCAATTTTAACCGCAATTGTTTTTGTCATTTTCTCAATTTGTGGTGCTGAGGTTGCAGCCATCGCGGCAGCAGAGTCTGAAAATCCAGCGAAAAATATTGTTCGCGCCATTCGCAACGTTGTATTTCGCTTAGGTTTATTTTTCGTAGGTTCAGTAGCCATTATGGTTTTGATTATACCTTGGAATGATTCAAAAATGTTGGCAGCACCTTACGCAAATATTTTAACGATAGCGGGGCTTCCTATTGCTGCTCAACTAATTCAAATCGTCATTTTTATTTCACTTATCTCTGTTTTAAATTCCGCTCTTTATACAAGCTCACGTATGTTACTTGAAATGTCGCGTCAAGGGGATGCACCAAAAATATTCTCGCAAATTAAAAATCGTCGGGGTGTACCTGTACCGGCTATTATTGGCAGTACAGTGGTAGCGTATATTTGTGCGATGCTATACTTCATTTCACCTGAAGTCATTTTCTATTTTTTGGGTAATTGTGTTGGAGGATTAATGATCGCTGTTTATATTTTCATTGCTATTTCACAAATTCGTTTCCGGCGTTATTATGACAAGGTTTCAGATGAGCCATTAGCGATTAAAATGTGGCTATTCCCATACCTATCGTATGTCGCAATTGGTATATTAACAGTCGTTTATTTATGCCAAGCCCTCATCGGATCTTTACGCTCTCAATTCTATTTAAGTACATCAGTATTAATTGGCTCAGTTGTATTGTTCATGATTATGCGAAAACTGTCGACAAGATCAGCGGAGCAAATAGAGGAAAAGCTTGCCTCGGAATAGAATGTTATAAAAATACAAAAAATTCGCAACATTTCTGCGAGATATCAAGCCTTGAAAGAACTTACAGGATGCTTTGGCACCTTTTAGGCTTGCAGATGCCCCGTAGAAAGTGAGCGAATTTTTTTGTATTAATGAAGAAGTTTTAAAGTTCAAGAGGGAGTGGTCTATATGCCGATAACTCAGCTTCATAAAGATGAACATTTTTTTATTGTAAAAAATGGTGAAGTAATACTTAAAAGTGATGTCCAAATAGAGATTCTTGAAAAAATAATAAAAAAATATAGTAAAGGAACGGAAACGTTTGAGGCAGAAGGTTATTTTATTCATGTACTAGAGACTTCACAAGGAAGCTTATTTCATGTCAAACCATTCATGCAGTTTAGCCATATTGATTTTATGAATCCACTATCAAATAAAGTATTAAACTCCATATCAGATGGCGTTACAATATGCGATCGCGATGGAAAAATACTATTTCAAAATGATATTGATATTGAAATTGTTGGTATCAATTTAATGGGAAGATATGCAAAAGACGTAATTGCTGAAGGATTAATGAGTGATTCAATATCGATGAAAGTAATTGAATCAAAAGAAAAAGTAACTATTTTACAAACGTTCATTAATGGAAAATGCTTTTTAGTTTCTGGCAAGCCAATATTTGATGAATATGGTGAATTACAATACGTAGTAGCAATTACACGTGATATGACACAATTAAAATTGTTAGAGAAAGAAGTAAAAAAATTAGAAGTCCAAAACGAGAATTTTAAAAATAAGCTACAAGCCTTACATACTAAAAAATCAACAAAAAGTAGTTTAATAGCCGTGTCTTCTGCAATGATGCAGGTTGTAAAGCGTGTTATGAGAGTTGCAGAGGTAGATTCTACTGTATTAATTGGTGGTGAATCGGGCGTAGGTAAAGAAGAAATTACAAAGCTTATTCATGCAAATAGCCGACGTAATCATAAGCAAATATTAACGATTAACTGTAGTGCTATTCCAGAAAATTTATTAGAATCCGAACTTTTCGGCTATGAGGCGGGAGCGTTTACAGGAGCGGCAAGAGGTGGAAAAGCAGGGTTATTTGAGATTGCATCAGGTGGTACAGTGTTTTTAGATGAAATTGGAGAGATGCCCTTGTTACTACAGGCGAAATTATTACGTGTGCTCCAAGAATCAGAGGTTCAGCGTATTGGTAGTGGAAAGCCTATTCCTATTGATGTACGCATAATCGCTGCAACGAATCGCAATTTAGCGGAGATGGTGAGGCAAGGTGATTTCCGTGAGGACCTATATTATCGTTTAAACATTATCCCGATTGAAATTCCACCTTTAAGGCAACGCCGTCAAGATATTATCCCACTAGTCAACCATTTTTTAGCTATAGTTGGAGAAAAATATGGCATCCATCGGACGATTGAGTCATCTGCTATGAAAATATTAGAAACTTACGATTGGCCAGGAAATGTACGTCAGCTTAAAAATATAGTGGAGCGTATTTGCTTACTAGCAACGCAGCCAGAAATAACAGCGTATATTGTGCAACAAGAGTTGGATAGTAACCCGACTATTGTACGTGATGTAGAAAATCCTGTACAAATACAAAATATCCAGGAAACGGTTGTAACTCCAAAGTTTAGTGGCACATTAAAGGATCAGGTGGCCGCGTTTGAAAAGCAAATTATTAAGGAAGCTTTATCTAAATATCCAAGTATAAGACAAGCTGCTAAATCACTTGGCTGTGATCAGTCAACATTGGTACGTAAAATACAAAAGTTCCAATTAACGAAACAAATTTCATATGAGGATTAATGATGTATTTTTGCATCAAAATTTCATTCCTGCACAATAAGATGTAATATTGCAATACTCAATGATTCATACAAGGAAAATGAAGAAAAGCATCATTAATATGTTAATAGATATCGAAGAAAAGAGGCATTTTCAAAAAAGAAAGTGTCTCTTTTTCATTTTGTTGCAGTTGCTGTGAATGTTCCTTCATTCTCATAACGTGTGGTTGATTTCCGTTCCGGCTGGGCGCTTTGTTGCTGTCGCTTCGCTTTCGCACAGAGCAGAGCTTCCTGGGGGCGTCCGATGAGCCGCTTCGCTTCGCTGCAGGGTCTCGGGCCAACAGGATGTTGGTCACGAAGGCGTTATCACAGGACGTGATGCTCTTAGCCTTCGTTCCTCTATTGCAGATCCCCAAGGAGTCGCCCAGCCTCCACTCCAATCAACTTATATTTATGGTATACGTTTTAACAAAATCATTCCTTTCTTTTAGAAATTAGTCAAAAAATTACAACACATTAAAAAAAATTTCATCGGTTGGCACGAGAATTGCTATTAAAAAAGTGTATGAAATTTTAAACGAAAAGAGGTTGGTATTTATGACAATTCAACTAAAAGAAGAGTTAAAAACGTTAGATCAAAAGCATTTTCTACATCCAACAACGTCGATCGAGCAACAACAAACACAAGGTCCAGCAGCCATTTTTACAGAAGGGAATGGCATTTATTTAAAAGATATTGAAGGGAATATCTACATTGATGGCATGTCTTCTTTATGGAATGTAAATGTTGGGCATGGTCGTAAAGAAATTGCCGAAGTCGCAAAGGAGCAAATATCTACATTAGCCTTTAGTTCCTGCTTCGCATCATTTAGCAATGAACCAGCTATTCGTTTAGCGACGAAAATTGCTTCATTGACTCCGGGCGACTTAAACACTGTATTTTTCACTTCAGGCGGCTCAGAGTCGAACGATACAGCGATTAAATTAGCACGTCATTACTGGTTACTAAAAGGACAGCCAGAGCGCCAAAAAATTATTTCACGTACCCATTCATACCATGGTGTAGCAATGGGTGCTACAAATGCGACAGGCTTACAGGCATTTCGTGACTTTACGAATTCGCACGCACCTGATTTCCACTATGTATACAGCGAATCCGTACGTAATTTACGTGAAACGATTGAAGCGTTAGGCCCTGAGACTGTGGCAGCATTTATTTCTGAACCTGTACAAGGTGCAGGTGGGGTTAATATTCCACAAAAAGATTACTTTAAAGAAGTGCGAAAAATTTGTGATGAGTACGGTATTTTATTTATTGCAGATGAAGTCATTACCGGGTTTGGTCGGACAGGTAAATTTTTCGGTATGGAACATTACGGCGTAGTGCCAGATATGATGTCATTCGCTAAAGGAGTTTCAAGTGGTTATGTTCAACTTGGTGGTGTGGCAATATCCGAAAAGCTGCATCAAGATCTTTGCGAACTTTCTAAAGGGACATTAATGCACGGATATACTTACAGCGGTCATGCACTAGCTTGTCAAGTTGGGTTGAAAAATATAGAAATCCTCGAGCGTGAAAATCTAGTTGAAAATGCTGCAAACATGGGCGATGCCATGTTAGAAGGATTCCAAGCACTGCAAGAAAAATATAGCTTTATCGGACGCGTGCGTACTCTTGGATTACTTGGAGCCATTGAATTAGTAAAGAGCCGTGAGACAGGTGAATTGTTTGAGTCTCCTCTTAGTCCAATTTTTGTACAAGAAACGATGAAACGAGGTTTAATCCTACGAACGGTCACGTATGATCAAGATACAGTTGTTTTTGCCCCACCTCTCATTCTATCAAAAGTAGAATTAGACGAAATGTTACGTATTTTAGACGAGACATTTGAGCATATACGTAAAACAATTGTTGAAAAAGTGTAATGTCGACAAAAACGATCACTATTTGAAGGAGGAGTTTTATGACAACTATCGTTAGAGAAATACGTGAACAATTTAATCCAGCTCGACCATCTCAATGTATTGGTCAAGTTGAGCTTTTAACAATAGATGAAACGAAAGACGTTATCGTTGCAGCTCAGGATGCATTTGAGGGTTGGAAAAATACGTCTTCTGTTGCACGTGGAGAGATTTTACGCGTGACAGCAGATTTGCTAGAGAAAAATATTGATAAAGTAGCTGAAATAGCTTCGAGTGAAATGGGTAAAACGAAAAATGAAATGCTTGGTGAAGTTAAACGTGGTGCTTCCATTTTGCGTTATTTTGCACAAGAAGGGATGCGTGCAACAGGTGAGGTGCTACCGTCAGCCAATGAAGCGAAATTATTGTACACAACGCGTGTACCCCTTGGTGTCGTTGCCGCAATAACTCCTTGGAATTTTCCTGTCGCTATTCCTTTATGGAAAATTGCACCCGCATTGGTGTACGGCAATACAGTAGTTTGGAAGCCTTCTATTGAAAGCGCTTTAACCGGTAAATTAATAGGAGAATTATTTGAACAGGCTGGCTTACCAAAAGGCGTGTTAAATGTTGTGCAAGGCCGTGGTTCAAAAGTGGGGCAGGTATTATTGGAGGCACCTGAAGTAAAGGCGATTACATTTACAGGTTCAAATAGTGTGGGCCAAAGCATTTTAGATACTGCTGGATCTACTAATAAAAAAATTCAGCTCGAACTTGGAGGGAAAAATGCAGCGATCATTTTAGCTGATGCCAATATCAATCAAGCTGCAAAATTAACGATAGAAGGCGCGATGAAGCAAACGGGACAGCGTTGTACAGCAACTAGTCGAGTGTACATTGAGGAAGCAGTTTATGAAAAGGTAGTAGAGCAGTTAATTGAAGAAGCTAAAAAAATTGAAGTTGGTGTCACGATGGGGCCAGTGTCATCTAAAGGACAATATGATTCTATATTATCCGCCATCGAGAAAGCAAAAGTTGAGGGAGCAGAGCTAGTATTTGGCGGTGGTCCTACAAAAGGTATATTTGAAGGATACTATATAGACCCAACAATTTTTACGAATGTAACTCATGAGATGTCGATTGCCCATGAAGAGATTTTTGGACCAGTTTTAGCGGTCATCAAAGTAAAAGATTATGAAGAAGCGATTCGATTATCGAATGATTCTAATTTTGGATTGAGTGCTTCTATTTATACTAATAACATTCCGAAAGCATTTGATTTTATTAACCGTAGTGAAGTAGGACTTGTACAGGTTAACGATGAAACAGGTGGAGCTGAGCCTCAAGCGCCGTTTGGAGGAATGAAAAACTCAAGTACCGGTGCCCGTGAGCAGGGGCAGGCAGCGAAAGAGTTCTTTACAACGTTTAAAACTATTACGATTGGCACAAAAAGTGAGTAAATGAAGGAAGTTTAGGATAGAAGACAAAAAAATATACGTCACATATGCTTCGGTGTAATGGCCCAGATTTTTCTCAAATTGTACGCAATCACTTTAAAAAAATCTGGGGCATCCGCTCGAGGCATTAACTTTATACACAAAAATAATTTTTTGATTTTAAATTTATTAAACGAAAGAAGGTAGAGCTATGGCACAAAGTCGTTTAGCAATTGATGTCGGTGGAACGTTTACGGATGTATTTGTTTTTAATGAAGAGACGGGAGAAGTATTTGTCACAAAAACTTCGTCTACACCTTCAAATCCGGAGCAAGGAATTTTAAATGGAGTAGAAAAAGCAGCATTAAATGGCAAAGATATTAAAATTTTTTCTCATGGCACAACAGTTGGAACGAATGCGTTAATTGAGCGCAAGTTGCCAAAAACAGCTCTTATTACGACAAAGGGCTTTAGAGATGTCATTGAAATTCGCCGGGGAACGAAAGAAGATATTTGGGACACATACAAAGATACAGCGAGGCCTTATATTCAACGACGGGATCGATTTGAAGTGACAGAACGAATAGATTATGAAGGAAATATTCTTCAGGTTATTGATGAAGAGGAAATTCGTTTATTAGCCAAAAAATTAAAACGACGAGGAACAGAATCCATTGCCGTATGTTTCATCAATGCCTACGTGAACGGGGAAAATGAGGCGAAAGTCAAAGAAATTTTAAAAGAGGAATTACCGGATGTATATGTTTGTATTTCAAGCGAGGTGCTTCCGGAAATTTTTGAGCATGAGCGTATGAGTACAACCATTATCAATGCAGTGCTTGGACCAATTATGAGTAATTACATTAGTAAGTTAAGCAATGAAATGCAGAAAAAGGGCTATGAAGAAGAAATATTAGTTTTGCATTCTGGTGGCGGTGTCATGACTTCAAGTACAGTTCCCCGCTATGCTGCTAGATTGGCAAGTTCTGGGATAGCCGCCGGAGCTATTGCGAGTAAGCATATCGCAAAGTTATGCGGATTTGACAATGCAATCGGCTTAGATATGGGAGGTACAAGTACGGATATTTCACTGATGTATAAGGGAGATATACGAATTACAAAGGACTGGTCGATAGAATATGGCTATCCAATTGGTTTCCCAAGTATTGAAATATTAACAATAGGAGCAGGCGGAGGTAGTCTCGCCTGGAAAGATGAAGGCGGTTCATTACGTAATGGACCACAAAGTGCAGGGGCAGTACCAGGACCAGCTTGCTATGGCCGAGGAGGCACTGAGCCCACTAACTCGGATGCAAATTTAGTGTTAGGACGTCTAGGTGTGGATTTGTTAGATGGGACGATGCAGTTAAACAAAGAGGCAGCTAGAGAGGCTGTGAAAAAAATCGCCAATGCATTCGATCAAACGGTTGAGGAAGCGGCAAGTGCCATCATAGAAGTTGCAAATGCCAATATGAGTGATGCAGTTCGATTAATATCGGTACGGAGAGGCTATGATCCCCGTGATTTCGCGCTTGTAGCCTTTGGTGGTGCAGGTCCATTACACGGTGCCTATTTGGCAAAAGATTTAAACATTCCAAAAGTCATTATTCCTACGCATCCAGGTGTAGCAGCGGCAATGGGGTGCCTACTTGTAGATGTACGCCATGATATTTCTAAAACATATGTGAAAAAACTAGATGAAGTAAGTGTAGAGGAACTGACAACTCAATTTAGTGAATTGCGAGAAGAGGCAAGAGAATTATTAGAAGAGGAAGGAATAGCAGAAAACACATCGTCATTAACGAATTATATAGATCTTCGTTATAAGGGACAATGGAGATATCTAGCTGTTCTCGTATCCGATCAAATCACTTCCCTAGATGCTATTTTGGGAGCGTTCCATAAAGAACATGAACGAGAATTTGCATTTTCCGATAAGGACCAAGCAGTAGAAATATTTGGCCTACGTGTAACGGCTATAGGCACAGTACCAAAGCCTAATTTCCCGCAATATGTTCCTGAAGGCTCGCTTGAAGATGCTTTCAAAGAAACACGTCCAGTTTATTTTGAGGATAAATATATTGAAACTAACGTATATAATCGCGATAAAATACCTGTTTACACGCAATTTGCTGGTCCAGCCATTATTGATCAGCTGGATACGACGACTGTTATTCCACCAGGATTTACAGCGGAAGTAGATGCCTATAAAAATATTATTATTACGGTGAACTAATACGCGATAAGGAGGAATTGGCTATGAGTACAACGAAATTGGAGACAAATCATAAGGTTCAAAATCTAGACCCAGTAACATTTGAAGTGTTAAAAAACGGCTTTGTGAATTTAGTCGATCAAATGGCTGAACAAATGCTGCGTACATGTTACTCATTTGTTATTTATAATCGAGACTTCAGCTGTGCATTATGCGACGCACAGGGGAATACGATTATGCAAGGAACGCAAGATATTTCTGTACATGTAGGGACATTGCATTTAACTGCAAAAGCTGTCTTAGAGGATTTCGCTGATGACATCCATCCAGGTGATGTATTTTTAGTAAATGATCCTTATCGTGGAGGAACACATTTCAGTGATGTACGTGTGATTTTACCAGTATTTCATGATGACAAACTGATTGCACTCATGCAAACAAATGGACACTGGGCAGATGTTGGTGGCTCTAACCCGGGTTCCTTTGATATTACAGCAAAGGAACATTACGGGGAAGGACTGCGTATCCCACCTGTACGTATTTATAGTAAAGGTCAATATTTAACAGATGTTGTAAAGATTATTGTTATGAATATGCGTATCCCAGAAGAACGTATTGGAGATTTACGTTCTCAAGTGGAAGCGGCGAAGGTTGGAGAGAAGCAACTCAAGGAAATGATTGAAAAGTACGGCATCAATACGGTGCTAGTAGCTTTTGAGGAAGTCCAAAATTATGTAGAGCGATTAATGAGAGCGAAAATTAAAGCTTTACCTAAAGATCAGTGGGAAACAGTGGACTATATCGATATGGACCCACAATTAGGAGATGGCCTCATCCCAATTCGTGTGAAAATGACCATTACGGAGGATGAAATAGCTTATGATTTAAGTGATTCACATCCTTATATTAGCTGTTTTTTAAATGCAGGGTTTGGTTCAGCACTTTCTGGTACTTATGCAGGAACCAAAACATTTTTCCCAGAGATCCCGCTGAACTCAGGATTTTATCGTGTTGTGAAAATATTTCTTCCTGAAAACTCCGTCGTTAACGCACCTAGCCCAGTAGCTGTTTCTGGCTATTGTTCAGGGGCGTTTGAAAAAATTATGAATGCCTGCTTCGAATTATGGTCAAATATTATGCCTGAACGCGCTATCGCATGTTCATTTAATTTAGAGTATTTATTAATAGGCGGGTATGATCAGCGGAGAGATAGTAGTGAATATTTTATGTGGTATGACTGGATGGCAGGTGGCCATGGTGGACGTATTGACCGAGATGGTGCGAATACAACCTCACCAGTGTTCGGGGTAGGGTTAAGTGTTCAGCCATGTGAAGGGCAGGAACGTTTGTCACCAGTTGTGACAACGAAACATGAAATTATTATAGATTCTGCTGGTCCAGGTAAATACCGTGGTGGCTGTGGTGTAGAAAAGGGAGGCATTTTAACAGATGTCAACCAAACAGTGATGTCCTATTGCTGTGATCGCTCTCGCTCCATTACATGGGGGATTATGGGTGGCTTACCTTCTATCGCACAAGGGGCAATTTTAAACCCAAACAAAGAGGATGAAAAATTTTTAGGCACGATTTTCTCCAATATTGAATTGAAGAAAGGTGATTCCTTTACACGTCCCTCAGCAGGAGGCGGTGGTTTAGGTGACCCATTAGCACGAGATGTAAAAGCTGTTTTAGAGGACGTTATTGATGAATATGTTTCGATTGAACGTGCCAAGCTTGATTACGGCGTAGTCATTAACGAAATTGACCGCGATATGGATGCCTTCGAAATTGATATGGCTACTACATTAAAAGAACGCGATTATATTCGCAAAAATCGCCATAGATGGCTGGAAACAGATCCAATAGAAGTTGAGCTGATGTATAATAAAGGTGAAATTAATCAAATGGATGTTGTTCGAAGATATGGTGTCATTATGGATTACCAAACAAATAAAGCATTGCCGATCTCAACAGAGCAATACCGAGAATCGATGAAGAAACGTTCTTTGGCCTATTGGGGATAGACATAACGTTCTAGCGGCGGGGTCAAGTATCAACTAACTTTAATCATAAATAAGAGAGTAGTTCGCACTACTCTCTCTGCGAAATTAGGGTATACAAATTTTTAATGTCCAGTAATGCATATACTATGAAAAATATCACTACATAACTTAAAAACTCTAAAGGTAAAGAGTTGTTGTTTAATATTCCTATATCACTTGAAACTTTTTGAATGATCAATGTTAAAAACATAGCTAATCCAATCATTAAAAGCTTACGGTCTTGTAAACCCGACACAGTAGTAAGTGCATTAGGAGAAGCAAAGTGTTAGTGTGTATTAAATCGACTAAGCCTAAAGATTGATAAATCCTGTTTACTTTTCCCGTTTAGAGTTAAATCAGTTAATACCTCACCAACGGCACTACTGAATTTAAAACCATGTCCTGAGAAGCCTGCTGCAATAACAATATTTCGATGCTCAGGTAAAAAATCAATAATGAAATCTTCATCTGGTGTCATCGAATATTTACATGTTTTTCCGAATTTCAGTGTACCGTGCTGAGGCATAAAACGATTGATAAAGCTTTGTAAATCTATTGTATCCTGTTCGTCGAATGGGCGAAGAGGGTCGTTTGGATTGATAGCCTCACCACCATCATGTCTGCCAAGCTTCAGGCCAGCTCCATCAATACTCGGAAAACCATAGTACGAGGAATCTGCGAATTCAAAACAATAGGCTGGGAAAACATTTTCACGATAAAGTTGCTCATCCGCTTCAAACCACGCAAAGGTTTTTCTAGTTGGTGTAACCGGGATGGTGATGCCCATTGATTGTAGTAACTCAGTCGCCCAAGCACCAGCTGTTACGATTAAATGCTTTGCTTCGTAAACGCTATTTGCCGTTTGGACACGTACAATGTTTCCAGCTTCGATGTTCTGCACTTTTTCATTTGTATGTAAGGTTGCTCCTGCCTCGATAGCTAAAGTTTTATAAGCGCGAATGCACGCTTCTACACGAAGGACACCAGCAGTAGGCTCATAGCAAGCAACAAAGTTTTCAGGTAAGGATAATCCAGACCATTTTTCCATTGCTTCAGCTGCTGAATACTGTTCTAATGATAAATCGTATAGCTTAGCACTGGTTTTCACATTTTGAATAAAAGAATGGGTTTCTTCACCGACATTCATGACACCTGTTTGTAAAAATAAAGATTCATCCGTTAACGCTTCAAGTTCTTTCCATAATTCACCTGCTCTTTTGACAAAAGGTACATAGCTAGCCCCTTCACCATACGCAAAGCGAATAATTCTTGTATCGCCATGATGGCTACCTTCTTCGTGTGGTGGATCAAAGGCATCAAGCATCAAGACGTTTTTTCCTGCTTTCGCTAAATTATAGCCTGCTGCCATCCCCATTGATCCTGCACCAATTATAATTACGTCATATATCATTACAATCCCTACTTTTTTGCTCTAGTATAACAAAACAGAAGAAGATAAGACAGAAATTTCAGGAAATAATTTAAATAAGAAACTGCACAACTATTCCTATAAGAAAAGTTGTGCAGTTTAAAGTTATTTCCCACTAGGTAATAATTTATTCAACAATATGGCTGCTATAGCAGCTGTTGCTATTGGGGAGCCGAATAAGTATTGAACGGTTGTTGGTAATGAGTATAAGAAATCTTTTGGAAGTAATGTTAGAGCTAATGTTAAAATCACCGGTACAGCGATTACATACATTTCCTTTTCACCGATGCTTTCATTTTTCATTACTTGTAAACCACTGATTGCAATGATGCCACAAACAATCACGAATACACCACCGATAACTGCTGATGGAATAGCAGAAATAAGAGCAGCTAATTTTCCAGAGAATCCGAATAAAATAAACCAAAAACCTGCAGCAATAAAAACTCGTCTACTTGCGATACCTGTAATCGATATCACACCTGCATTTGTTGAATAGCCAGTGACAGGAGTTGAGCCTAGTAATGATGCAATAAAACAACCAATTCCTTCGCCGATCACCCCGCGATTAATTTGTTTATCAGTTAATGGTTTATCGATGACGTTACTCACTGCAAACCATGTACCTGTTGTTTCTGCCATTAAGACGATATAAATAATCACCATTGTAATGATGGCAGAAAAATTAAACGTGAAGCTGAAATCTGCAAATGGAACTTGAGGCATACTAAACCATCTTGCTTGTGACACTGCTGATAAATCTAAAACACCCATAATATTTGCTGCAATACAACCTGCGATTAAAGCGATAATTACTGAAGCGATACGAAATACGCGGCCTTTTTTATGAAAGACAGAACCTAACATGACGCAAAGGATTAGAACGATAGCTGAAGTTAAAGCTAAATAAATGTTTTGGTTAATAGATGGGCCTGCTGCATTATAAATGTTATTACTTAAACCTACAGGCATTAATGAAAGACCGACCACAAAGATAATTGTCCCTCCGACAATTGGCGGAATGAAAGTTTTCACGATTTTATTGAATATACCTGTAAAACCTAAAATAATAACTAAGATGGCGCCGACTAAACTTGCTCCTAATACAGTACTCCAACCAAGATCTCCACCACCACTAGCTGCATAAATACCTACAATGGCACCGATTGGAACATATGAAGGACCTTGTGCTATCGGTAACCTCATGCAAAAGTGAGTTTGAATAATCGTTGCAATCCCTGCCGCAATGAAAGTCGATTGAATCAAAGCGCTTGATTGACCTGATTGTAAACCGATTAACATGGCAATTAAGAAAGGCACTACGTAGACATCCATTGCCATGACGTGCTGTAAACCAAGTAGGGCGGATTGGCCGAATGACACCTTCTCATCTGGTAAAACTGTTAACTGCTGAGTTTTTATTTTATCGTTAGCTAATTTGTTATGTTGCGTTTCCACTAAGATGTACACCTCAAAATTGTAAATTTATTATTTTTTACGCAAGAGACTATTTATGCTCTAGCGTGAACTTTATTTCCTTGTACCCAAACTTCACGGATATTTTCAGGGCGCACAAGATACATAATTTTTGGAAAAATATCCTGTAAATCTTCCTTGTGATCAAAAATAGGAAGTTTTGCAGAAGGTATGTTAGTATCGATGATTTGTACATCCCACGTGTAGTTTTCCTGTAATCGACCAATTGGTAGGCTCAAGCTTTCTCCGCCACCTGCTGTTGCTAAATAAAATGCTTCATTAATCGTAATACGTGAATTTGGGACACCACGTTTTTCAGCAGGAATAGATGTATCCACACCGTCTTCTAGCATTCTAGATGACATGACTGCTTGTCTAGCATTATCGAATAGGCTTGGTGAGAAACCACCAGAAATATCTGACCCTAATCCGATATCAACGCCTTTTGCATGGAAGCGAGCAATTGGAATGACACTATTTGCAAAATAAGCATTGGAAATTGGACAATGACCAATCGCAGTGCCTGTTTCAGCAAATAGCTGTGCATCGTCATCGTCTAAGAAATTACAATGTGCCATCACAGATTTATCGCCTAATAGTCCAAAATCATGTAGGGCAAAGGCATCATTTTTCTTAAATCGTTCCTTTACGTAGCCATGCTCCCAATCGCTTTCACTACAATGTGACTGGATATGTGTATCGTATTTAGCAGCTAATTCTCCCAAGCCTTTTAGTGCACCGTCTGTACAGCTTGGAATAAAGCGTGGTGTTACAACTGGATAAACACCCTGTTTCGTTGATTTGGCTAATTCCTTCACAGCTACAATAAATTCTTCTGTATCTTTTAGTGCAGTCTGAGTATTTGCATCTCGATAATAGTCTGGATTTTGCTCAGGATCATCCATCACAACTTTCCCGACTAGACCTCGTTGACCTTTTTCAGCACAAATTTTCGCTAATAGCAGGCTTGCTTCTTTATGGACAGTGGCAAAATAGAGTGATGTAGTCGTTCCATTTGCAAGAAGAGTGCTTACTAAATCTTCATAGACCTCTTGTGCAAACTCTAAATCGGAGAATTTGGATTCGATAGGGAAGGTGTATGTGTTTAGCCAGTCATAAAGTGGAATATCTAATGCAGTTCCAGCTTGTGCCCATTGCGGTGCATGTACATGCAAATCGACAAAGCCTGGTAAGAAATATTGTCCATCGGCTAATTGATGGAAAATTTCTTGATGTTGATATGTAGTTAGTAGATTTTGATAGTCTGCATGCTCAGGAGCTGCTGTTTTTTCAATCATCCCGTCAGCATTAATGAAGAATAAATAATCCTTTAAAATTTGTACTTTAGAAGGAGACTTACTTGAAAAAGCTGTCCCTTTGAAAATTAACGTATATTCAGTCATAAAAACCACCTTAATGTTCGTGTATTAATGAATGCATGGATTATTATAGGTCATTAAAACTGATTCGTCTACAAAAAAACGAATATTAATAGTTTTGTTTCAGGATTTTTAAACGGAGTTCACTATTTTTTTACAGCTTTTACAAGCATTAAGATGAATCCTCGCCAAAAGTGGGATGACATTTGTCAAACCTATACTAATATAGTTGATTGGAGTGGAGATTGGGCGACTCCTTGGGGATCAGCAATAAAGAAACGAAGGCTAAAACCATCACATCCTGTGATAACGCCTTCGTGACCAACTTCGTGCTGTTGCCGCTGACGCTTCGCTTTCGCGCAAAAAACATCTGTCGGCCCGAGATCATGGAGCTCTAGCGAAGCTGTCACTTTTGAAAAAAGATTGATTAAAATTTGCTGGCAATCCTCAGTTTCCTGATTAAATAAAACCTCGTATTTTGAAAATACGAGGTTTTATCTGTTTGTCTCTATTCATTTTTATAATAAAGATTGATTATTCTGGAACGCTAAAGCACCTTTTAGATTATTTCCAAAATCTCTTTTGCGATTTCATCAAGTTCTTCTGCGAGTTCATTATGTGTAGGTGTTTCAGCCACTCTTGTTAAATACTCTCTAAACTGAACTCTGGACTCTATCGGTAATTTTATAACTAAAAAGTGTAAAATAAACCACTTCCAGTTATCATCATCTGAAGATAAAACATCTTGCACATGTGGGACAATTTCTTCTGGAAAAGTTAAAAGTAATCCTAATACGCTTGGTGCCACAGGCCAATTCATATCTTGAATCCATTCGAGGAGGTTAGGCAGTATAGGCAATATTTTATCTCTATCCATTTTTTTAATCATTTCTACTCTATCATTATCAAATTTATGTCTTGGTAAAAGATCTTCAAAGTTTTCCATATGCATCCCTCCCTTAGATTTTTATACACGGCAATCTATTTATTATATCCATCTTTATTAAACTAATCTGCTCGTTAGTTCAATAAAAAAAGAGCTGCATATGCAACTCAATGTTCTTCAAGTAAAGCCCTCGTTAGCCATCCATGTAGCGCAAAAATCAGCACTTCACCACAGAAAATGAAAGATTATTACGTTCTTTCATGGGAGTTTAATAATTTCTACCCAAAATTTCTATCCAAAAACAGAAGCATATAACTAACTGCACAAAGATAAATTGCAACTTGAGTTATGATATAAATCGAAAACTCAAATGAAGTTAATCTTCTTTCTCTCCTAATTTTCTTAAAGTGCCTATAGTAATAGAATGAACATAGGAGTAATATTATTGCTGATATTTGGAATGTATTTTCCAATAGACTAACCAAAAAATCATCTCCTCACATTAATAATATTTTTTCATTTAACTCTTCTGTTCCTAGTTCAATAAATATATAAGTTCTCCTGAGAATAGACAAATCCTTCTTCAACTATTCTACGTCGTTAGTTTAAGTACATTTCTTCACAATTTTTATAGTGACATAAATATCTATCCAATAAAAAATCATCTCTCAACTAAGAGCTCTCTAGAGGGAAGATGATTTTAATCAACCTTTATTAAAAATTATCGAACTTTGTTATAAATTTTCAGAAGCGGTCATCGGGCACCCCAGGAAAGCACCAGGTCGGAACGGAAATCAATCCCATGGTGATGAGACTATGAGATATAGTAGATTACAATTTTTTGTAAATAAAAAAACTACACAACAATTCGTTATTGCACAAATTTTGTGTAGTTCAAACTTTTGAAAAGTATTTGTTATGAAATTGAGTCATTGATGATGTTAATAAAAGTATTAAAGGTCGAAGAGGTATTTTGTTCATTTTTTCTTGTACAAAGATAAATAGGACGCTGAATATCGATGTCTTTTATAAAAACTCGCGCTACTTGCTGTCGTTGAATAAAGCTAGAAGCCGCTATGGATGGAGCTAGCATCGTACCATACCCAGCTGCAATGGCGTAAATGGATTCATTGATACCGTCCAATTGTAGTCCTACTCTTGGTGGTGGAATTTTATGAACTTTACATAAAGCATTTAAATATTCTTTTGTAGAGCTACCATCTTCTCGTGAAACAAATGGCTGCTGCATTAATTCCGTTAATGACACTTTCTGATCTGCCAGCGGATGACCAAATGGGACGATAAACCAATAATCGAGATTCATGAGAAATTGATAATTAATATCTGGATGATGACCATCCTCTTTTACGATAAAAGCCATATCAACCTTATAGTGAAGTAATTCTTCAATAACTTGCTGGGAATTAGCCGTTTTAATGTGGATATTAGTTGTTGGATAGGCTTGTTTATACTTTGCGAGCCATTTCGGTAATAAGAAATGGGATGGAACATGGGTAGAAGCTATTTGTAATTCTTCATTACCTGTATTTTTTAATTGCTCTAGTTTGTTTTCAATATCCAATTCTAAATCGAATAATCGCTGAGCCTGTTTAAATAAAAACTCGCCATTTTGTGTTAAAGCAATTCCTCTACCTTTCGATTCTAAAAGAGTCAAGCCTAGTTCTTTTTCTAAATTTCTAATTTGAATGGTAACGGCAGGTTGACTAATCATTAGAGCTTGCGCTGCCTTTGAAACACTTTTAAGCTCAGCAACTTTTGTGAATAATCTAAGCGCATGTAAATTCATTATGTATCCCACCTCTTATAAAAATTTTTTATCCTTTTATATAAATTATATATTAGATTTATTAATTTTCACTCTGTATCCTTTTAATTACAAGAAGATTTTTAGGGGTGGGGACAAGATGAATCGACAGCACATCGGAATTTTATTTGGTGGGGTGCTATTACTTGTAGTGGCTATGGGGATTAGCCGGTTTGCATTCACGCCAATTTTGCCATTTATGCGTCATGATGTCGGATTTTCGTTTGAAGTTGCAGGATTTTTGGCATCGAGTAATTATATTGGCTATTTCATCGGTGCATTGTGGGCAGGATTTATCAATCGCCAAAAGAAGAACTTTTTATTGTTAAGTGTTGTCTTGAATGTCCTTTCTGTTGTTCTTATGGGAATCATTGAAATATATAGTGTTTGGCTTGTGCTTCGTCTGATTGCAGGCATTACAGGGGGACTTATTTTTGTATTAACATGTAGTATTGTTATGGATTATTTAGCAAAGCATTCCCTTACAAAATGGTCTGGCTATTTATTTGGCGGTATTGGATTAGGAATTGCTATTTCAGGTTTATTAGTCCCTGTAATTGAAGTACGTTTTGCTTGGCAAGGTACATGGATTGGCTTAGGGATATTATCTGCTGTTTTTTTAGTGGTGACATATATACTTTGGAGAGATTTGCATGTACAAGATAGTGTGAAAACTGCTAAATCCTCTGATGCGAAAATGACAAAGGGCTTTATGCCATGGCTAATTGTTGCATATGGTTTTGAGGGGTTAGGCTATATTATTACAGGTACTTTTTTAGTAGATATCATTCACAATATTCCTTCACTACAAGCATACTCTTCATATAGCTGGGTCATTGTTGGGGTAGCGGCGATCCCGTCAGCACCTGTTTGGACTGTATTATTAGAAAAATTCTCTGCCATCAAAATTTTGTTTTTCGCATATATATTACAAGTAATAGGCATCTTGTTACCAGTATTTTCACAAACAGTATGGAGCGTATTATTATCGTCATTTTTATTCGGCTTAACATTTGTAGGAATTGTGACGTTAACGACCTCCTATGCACGTCAGCTATTCCCAACACAAAGCGGTCCAGTAGTATCATTGTTAACAACGTTTTATGCATTTGGACAAATTATCGGACCAATTATCGCGGGTCAGCTTGTGGCGGTTTATAGTAGCTACAAGGCAGCGCTTGTATTTGCAGGAGTCATTGTATTTTTTGCATTGATTGTCATGTTATGTGGAAGATGGATCACTGTTAAACGACAGGCCACTGTAGACAATGCTTTACCTATCAAAACTCAATCTAGCCCTTAAAATAAGAAAAGCCAGAAATCCGATTGGGAATTTCTGGCTTATATTTTTACTAAAGATGGCGTGCCTCAATCTAAATGATATAAAAAAATAAAATAAAAGTCTATAACTTTTTGGGTGTATATGAAAAAATAGTAATGTGCACAAGGGACGTAACGTTACGATTCTATACAGAGATGAGGGAATTGTATGGCAAGAACAGTACCGACAGAAGAAGCGATTAAACGCTGGGATCAACATGCAGAAAGGTTTACAGCAAACTACGATGAACATGGTGGCATACACCGTGAAGTATTATTAAATCCAGCCATTTTTCATTATTAGAAGAGGTGAAAGGAAAAAGGTTACTAGATGCAGGCTGCGGAGAAGGCTATTTAAGTAGAATACTTGCTCAAAAAGGGGCTATTGTAACAGCAGTTGATTATTCAGAAAAGATGCTAGAAATTGCTAGAGAAAGAACATATGAGGAAGTTCCTATACAATATAAACATGGAAATTGCGAAAAACTAGATTTTTTATCAGATGAACAGTTCGATTGTATTGTTTCCAATATGGTCCTTCAAGATCTAGAGGATTATAAGGCAGCTTTGAGTGAAATGTATCGTCTTTTAAAACCTAATAGTACTTTCATCTTTTCTATTCTTCACCCGTGCTTTGTTACGCCGAATAGTGGATGGATAAGAAATGAACGGCTTGATCAACAGTATTGGAAGGTTCAGCGTTATTTTTATGAAGGGGTATATGATCAAAAGCTTCCGCTAGATTCCGATGAAAAAATTGTATTTTATCACCGAACATTAGCGAGCTATATGAAAGCAATTATTCAAACAGGCTTTTCTATAGAGGACGTTATCGAACCGATGCCTTCAAAAGAGATGCTAATAAAGTATCCACAATTCGAGGAAGATTTGCATTGTGCAGATTTTATCGTATTTAAATTAAGAACATAAAGGAGGGGAGCATGTGCGTATATTTCATGTGAGTGAGGAAAGCGATATTACCGTATTCCATCCCCGATTACCTGATCGACTAGATTTAGATCCAGAAAAAGGTCTAGTATGGGCAATTAACGATACATGTTTGCCGAATTTTTTAACACCTAGAAATTGTCCGAGAGTGTGCTACCATATTGGTGTCGATACAACTGAACAGGATAAACGAGCCTATATAGCATCGGCATCATGTTCACAGAAGTGAGCTTCAGGAAGCCCCCTTCTTCAGAGGTGGGAGGAATGAAGTGCTTTTTCTTTATAGAACATATGTTTATATTGTATATTGTGAATAATCGAAAAACAAAGGGGTGGCGGGTAATGACGAAATGGAAGAAAGATTGTTTTATTATAGAACTCAAGTTACTTATAGATACATGGCAAAAGGATCTCCTATTAAAACGTTTTGAAATTGCTCGTACACTCTATAATACAACTTTGTCTTATGCAGTAAAACAATATACTTTCATGCAAGATTCAAAACACTATCGAAAACAATTACGTTGTTACCAAAAAGCGAAAAAAACGAATGATTCAAAAGAATTGAAGCAGATCGCAAAAGAATTAGATAACATTCGTCAATCTTTTGGATTAAGTGAATATCAACTGCATGCGTATATTAAAAAGCATCAACATAACTATAAAAAACATATAGACAGCAATACTTCTCAGAAAATCGCCTCTACTGTCTGGAAAGCGGTTCAAGATGTTCTATTTAAAGGGAGTAAAGCACACTTTAAACGGTACGAAATGCTTCATTCTGTAGAAGGGAAATCTAATAAAGCAGGCATTCGATTTAAAGAAAATATTGTCTATTGGAATGGATTAACCCTTCCTGTTCGTATTCGTAAACAAGATTTGTTTGTAAAAGAATCCCTTGCCCTTCATACCATTAAATACTGTCGTCTAGTCAAAAAAGTGATTCGTGGAAAACATATTTTTTACGTACAACTTGTGATGGATGGGATTCCTCCTGCAAAGAAAATTCCATCAACAGGAGCCTTTCGGCATTCCTATCAAAAACAAAAACGAGTAGGTATTGACATGGGTCCTTCTACTGTTGCGATTGTTTCAGAAGAAACAGTTTTCATCCAACAACTTGCTCCAGAAGTACCTTTATTGGAGAAACAAAAAAGACGTTTATTACGCAAGTTGGATAGAAGTCGTAGAAGTACCAATCCTACCAATTTTAAAAAGGATGGGACTATAAAACATGGCGTCAAACTCCGTTGGACATATAGTAAAAACTATCAAAAAAAAAAAGAACAAGTAAAAGAATTATATAGAAAGAAAGCTTCCTACATCAAAGAAAAACATGGTGCGTTAGCAAATAAAATCTTGTCTCTTGGCGATGAGGTGTACATCGAAACCATGCATTTTAAAGGATTGGCAAAACGCGCAAAAGAAACCAAAACAACTATACAGGGCAAAATCCAATCTAAAAAGCGTTTTGGAAAAAGCATTGGGAATCATGCCCCAGCCATGCTAGTGGAAATCATCCATCAAAAATTAAGTTACACAAAGCAAACGATACAGAAAGTAAATACGATAACCTTTAGAGCCAGTCAGTATAACCATATGACGGATCGTTATGAAAAGAAAAAACTCCATCAACGTTGGAGTCAAATTGGAAGTCATCTCGTACAACGAGATTTATATAGTGCGTTTTTACTGATGAATAGTGATACAAATTTACAGCAACCTAATCAAGACTTATGCAATAAAACGTTTACTACCTTTTTAGAGTTACACAATCAACATATAGAAGACTTGAAACAAGTAAAGAAAACATTCCCTCTTAGCATGGGTATCCAACAAATCAAGTGAGGGGTATTCCTCCGTAGGTAGAGCTACCTGCCTTCGTTAAAACTTATTGCCAACACAACATCGGTTGTGTAAATAAGAAAGTCTTATGGAACAGAGGATAAATCAAAGATGTTGTACACAGGACATGGCAACACCATCTGTGGAGAGCTTTGTAACGCTTCTCTTAAGTATATAAGAACCCCACTGCTTTAGCTGTGGGAGTAGTCAGATGTTGTTGTAATTGAAAGCAAGTGGTTAGAGACGATGAAAAATACGAAACTTTACTTATATGAGTTTGATAGTAATGGATTTACGCTACAAGATAAAAATGCTGGTTATTATACGAGTGAAACAACACAATATCCTATTGCTAAATTTGAAGTTGAAAATTTATTTGAAGAGATGTTTGAACGTAATGTTGAATTACGGGTAGTCGATAGCCTGTGGAACATCTATGATGAAATTCAAAAAACAACCTTGAATTGGTCGATGTGCAGAATGCGATTTGCACTACCAAGAAAATAATTAACAAAGCCTCGTAAACGCTACTATCGCGTGTACGAGGTCTTGTTTTACTTAGATAGTAACAGTTTGTACGAAGGGGGTACTCGTAATGTCAATCAATTCACTATCTTTATATGTAAATATATATTCATAGTTGGTTGTTTCATCCAGCATTTTCGGTAAGTAATATTTTAAATCTGCTATTCCTACATTTTTAGGATGGAAAATCCACGATAGATCTTTCCAATCTAAAATGCCTTCTGTGACTTTAATCGGTGTCACATAATGATAGGACTCTGGCAATTCAGCAATAAAAGCATACATACAGCCAAAGTCGGTCATTCCATCCGTCCATGTTATCTTTCCTTTGAATGTAATATCGTTCAGTACGATACCTGTTTCTTCCTTAATTTCTCGTAATGCACCTGCTAGTGGAGTTTCATTTTTCTCAATCTTTCCGCCAACCCCATTCCAAGCCCCCATCCATTCTGGAAAATCCCTATTTAGCAATAATATTTGGTCACCCTTTTTAAGAAAACAAATTGTAAATTTAACCAAGTCTTTTTCCTCCTTTTTAAATGGCAAAGCGAAAATCCAAGTATTTGAATTTGGCGGATTCCAGCCAGTACACTGACTCCATTTATCCGCTTTTCAAACTAATTCATATTTACCTTTATCGATAAATTCTTGTGTTTTTCAGCATGAGTTTATACAGAGCGTTAATTTTTACTCTAGTTAAAAGAAATGTAGATAAAAAAATAGTAGCACAAACCAGTCAAAAGGTTGTGCTACTTATAATAAAAAACGGTTTTAAAAAATCATATCAGTTAATATAAAAAGAAGTGTCGGCGCAAGTAAGCAACCTAAGCCCGTGTAAAATGTTGCCGTAACAGCACCATATGGAACAAGTTTTGGGTCTGTTGCCGCTAATCCTCCTGCTACACCTGAAGTAGTTCCCATAAGACCACCATATACCATGGCAGTTACAGGGTTATTCAAGCCGATATACTTCGCGACAAAAGGTGTACCAACCATCACTATTACAGACTTTACCAAACCTGCAGCAATACTAATAGCAATGACTTCAGAGCTAGCACCTAATGCTGCGCCTGTGACAGGACCTACGATATACGTAACTGTGCCCGCTCCAATTGTTGCTATACTTACGGCATCCTTGTAGCCAAAAGCAACTGCAAAAATAACACCGACTACAAAAGATAATACTACACCAATAAATAAGGAAAGGATGCCCCGAAGTCCTGCTTTTTTTATATCATCAAAGTTCGCCCCAAATGAGGTAGCGACAATAGCGAAATCACGAAGCATACTACCACCTAAAAAGCCTATACCCGCAAGAAAGCTAACATCTGAAAGCCCTTTCGATCCTCCAGTTGTAACGCCACCAATATAAGCTAAAATTAAACCAAGCACAATAGCGATAGCAGAGCCGTGAATAAGTCCCTTTGTTAATTTATTTGAGATTAAATAAGCTATCCACATAGTAATACCAACAATAACAAACGCTGTTACGAAACCATTATTTTCTAAGATATTCGTGATGATATCAGGCATCTACTTCGCCTCCAACTATTGAATTATTTGTTTGTACCATCGGCTTTTGCTTTCCGCTGAGTAATGGAACACAAATCCAACTTATAATGACAACAGCAATTCCTGCAATAATGGCTAATGGCCCACCTGTTAATGCACCTAGTACATTTTGGCTCGCTGCCATTGCAATCACGACCGGAATGTACATAGCGTTCCAAAAGCTTAAACCATCCTGAGCAGGTTTACTAATTTTCCCTGCTTTCACTAACTTATCGACCACAATAATTAGAAGTAGCATTGCCACTCCAACTCCGCCTACATTAGAGTCTATCCCCATTAGAGCTCCAATAAATTCACCGACAATCATTCCTACTAAATAACACCCCGCTAAAATAGCAACTCCATAGATGACCATTTTTCTCCTACACCCCTTTATGAAATAGTTGTGACCTAATATTTAAAATATTCGGTCGACTGTATTCTGAGATTATCATAATTTATCGAAAACAATAAATCAACTAGAAAAATAGTATAAAGTAGAAAATATACGCTTTTGTGATTGAAATCAATATCTGTATGTAGTATTATTTTGGTATACAGTCGACCATGTAGTTATATTTTTTAGTTAAGGGAAGTGGTTTTATGGAGTACTTTACAAATTTATTGGATAATGCCTTATCTAGAACAGTGGCACAAAAAATTATGGAGCAAATTTTAAATGGCGAATTGAAGCCAGGAGATCAAATTGTAGAGAGTACATATGCTGAAATGTTTAACACGAGCCGATCTCCTATTCGTGAAGCAATTTACTTACTCTCGACAGAAGGCCTTATTGAGCGAGTTCCTCGTAAGGGAGCATTTATCAAAGGTTACACACTTGCTGAGGTACAGGATTTACTAGATGTAAGGAATAGCTTAGAAATACTAGCAGCTCAGAGAATTAAAGAACCGCAAAAAAAGAAAACAATGCTTAATGACATGAAAAAAATAGTTAGAGACATGGAAAAGTGTTCAAATCAAATGGAATATACTCATTTAAACTATGCATTTCACTTTACACTCATTAAATTTAGTGAAAGTACAGTCATAGAAAGTGTTTATAGCAAAATCAGTCTACCGTTATTACGTATACAAGGTATTCATTTTTCTATCAATGACACCATGGAGAAATCTCGAAAAGAGCATCGTCGAATTTATGAGCTTTTAAAGGACAACCAATTGGATGAATTAATTTCTATTTTAAGAAAACATACAGAAGATGTTATTTTCAATGTGCGTAGACAAATTCTGTAAGGAGTGATGATTTTGCGGACTGCATTTTTATTTCCAGGTCAAGGTTCACAGTTTGAAGGGATGTTAGATTTCCTTCCAAATGAGCCTTGCGTGAAATATTTACTAGAACAAAGTAGTGATATTTTACAACAAACGGTTTCTTCATTGCACAGTAAAGAAGCGCTCGCAACAACTAAGGCTGTTCAACAATGTTTATTAATTTCCTCAGTAGCAACATACAAATTATTTGAGATTGAGGGGCTAATTCCTTCATTTGTTGCTGGACATTCGGTTGGAGCTTTTGGCGCTGCAGTAGCTGCTTGTGTATTAACGTTTGAAGAAGCATTGAGGTTAGTAACGTTACGGGGAGAATTAATGGAGCAAATTTGTAGTGACGGGTTTGGGATGGGGGTTGTCCTTGGTATGAATGAGCACGAACTTTTAGAGGTTACTGAACAATTTTTTCATGTGCATGACCCTGTTTATGTTTCGAATCGAAATGCCCCGTTTCAAATCACAATTTCTGGTTCGTTAAAGGGTTTAGAAAAGGTTATTAGTTATGTGAGTGCTCATGGAGCTAAATCTGCAAGTTTATTAAACGTCTCGACCCCTTCACATTGTCCGCTTTTTCAAGATGTTAGTAATCAAATGCTGGATGCTCTAAACAAAATTGAGTTAAAAAGACCGAAAATTCCGATTTCTAGCAACTTAAATGCACGTTTGTTGAAAACTACAGAGGCTATTAAAAGGGATTTGGCAGAAAGTATTTGTCATCCTGTTCGATGGCATGATGCTACAAGTGTTTTATATGAAAATGGTGCTAGGTTATTTATTGAAATGCCACCTGGTGACGTCTTAACAAAGTTAGCTACAAGTGCGTTTCAGGATGTTAGATCAATGTCCGTCAGCAAAAACGGAATCGAGGACTGTCTTTTTTTATTACAAAATTAACGTATAAACGTACAAGGGGTGTATGGAATGGTGTTGATTCATGAAAGTACTACAAGGAAATCTTGGACGACAAAGTTGGATGCAAAAAAAGAAAGGCTGAATAGTGTAAAAGATTTTGTAGATGGTGTAATGATACCCACTCATCGTATTGTTGATGCTTTAGAACGCCTTATAAAGCCTAGCGATCGTGTTGTATTGGAGGGGAATAACCAAAAACAAGCATCTTTTTTGTCACAAGCCTTGTCACAGGTAAGTCCTACGAAAGTGCATGATTTGCATATGATTATGTCAAGTATTTCTCGACCAGAGCATCTTGATTTATTTGAAGATGGTATCGCGAAAAAAATAGACTTTTCCTTTGCTGGGCCGCAAAGCTTAAGAATTTCACAAATGATTGAGGATGGGAAAATTGAACTGGGAGATCTTCATACTTATGTGGAACTTTATGGGCGATTATTTATCGATTTAATACCGAATGTTGCTTTAGTGGCAGCCGACAAAGCAGACCGTTTTGGTAACCTTTATACAGGACCAAATACCGAGGAAACACCAACTTTAGTAGAAGCGGCTGCCTTTCGTGATGGAATTGTCATTGCTCAGGTTAATGAATTAGTAGATGAATTGCCTCGTGTGGATATCCCTAGCTCATGGATAGATTTTATCGTTGTTGCAGATCAAGCATACGAATTAGAGCCTTTATTTACACGCGACCCAAGACATATTACTGATATTCAAATTTTACAAGCAATGATGGTAATTCGAGGTATCTATGAAAAGCACGGTGTTCAATCATTAAATCATGGGATTGGCTTTAATACAGCTGCTATTGAGCTCCTTTTACCGACCTATGGTGAACAATTAGGATTGAAAGGGAAAATATGCAAAAATTGGGTATTGAATCCTCATCCTACATTAATTCCTGCTATTGAATCAGGTTGGGTTGAAAGTGTTCACTGCTTTGGTGGAGAACTAGGGATGGAAAAATACGTTGAAGCTAGACGGGATGTGTTTTTCACAGGAAGGGATGGTAGTCTTCGATCCAATCGAACTTTAGCACAATTAGCAGGTCAGTATGCAGTTGATCTGTTTATAGGATCGACCCTCCAAATGGATGCATTAGGGAATTCCTCTACAGTTACAAAAGGACGTGTTGCTGGATATGGTGGTGCACCAAATATGGGACATGATCCAGGGGGAAGACGTCACTCCACAGAGGCTTGGAAAAATATGATGACATCAGATGATCCACTTGCACGAGGTAAAAAGCTAGTTGTACAAGTTGCTGAAACTTTCCAGGATGCGAACACACCTGTATTTGTTGAATCATTGGATGCTATTACTGTAAAGGATCAAGCGAAATTAGCAGTGGCTCCTGTAATGATTTACGGTCAGGACGTTACACATGTAGTGACAGAGGAAGGAATTGCGTACTTGTATAAAACAGATAGCTCTGCGGAAAAGCATGAAATGATTGCTTCCATCGCAGGTGTTACACCAATTGGTATGAAACATAACCCGAAATCATCATCACGCTTACGAGAAAAAGGATTAATTGCGTTACCTGAGGATTTAGGCATTCGAAGAGCGGACGCTAAACGTTCCTTATTAGCGGCTAAAAACATTGATGAACTTGTGCAATGGTCTGGTGGGTTGTATACACCACCAGCAAAATTCAGAAGTTGGTAAAGAAGCTTTCAAGGGGGCATCTATGATCGATAAACAATATTTTGCAGAAACTTTAGCAAAAATGGCTGTTTCATCTTTAATTGAAGAAGTATCACTGACCCCAAAACCTGGATTAGTCGATGAAAAAGATGAAGGAGCACATCAAGATTTAACTTTTCATATGATGATTGGCTCAGCGCAGTGCTTAAAAAATACTTTTTATGAGATGGCTATGGCTGCTTTCGTCGAAGGTCCTTCTCAAACGTTACGTGAAAAAATTGGAGAAATAGGGCGTAGAGGCGAAAATACTATGTTTCAGTATACAGATGGTGTGAATACCCATAAAGGTGCTATTTGGTCATTAGGGTTAATTACAGCCGCAGCAGCAATTCACGGTGGCATGGCGGATGAAGAAACAATTTGTTTTACAGCGGGAAGGATTGCTCAATATGAAGATCGTTTTATCCCACACAATATTACGAATGGGATGAAAGCCATTCATGAATACGGCATTAATGGCGCAAAGGTAGAAGCACAATTAGCATTTCCGCATATTCGAAAATATAGTTTACCAATGTTGAAGGCTACCATTCATACCATGAGCTATGAACAAGCTAAGCATTTTACTTTGCTGTCACTTATAGCACAGCTAGATGATACATGTATTCTTCATCGAGGTGGAATAGAAGGATTAAACTATGCTAAAAAACAGGCAAAACAAATAATAGCTTCTAGTAATTTACATGAGCTCGAACATATGAATCAAAATTTTATAGCCCGCAATTTATCACCAGGTGGTAGCGCAGACTTACTAGCAGCAACAATATATTTACTTAAGATAAAAAAATGGTCAACAAATAGTTTATTGAAGGGGCAATTCCAAGCAACACATTGAACATAAAAAGGGGTGTTTTTATGGAAAAGTTAGTCTATTCATTTCCTGCAACTAAAGTAGTTGAACAGCGTGCACACGTTGGTGTTGTAGGCTCTGGTGATTTGGAAATTTTAATTGAGCCAACTAATAATCTAGAAACAGTTGTTGAAATCCGAACAGGTATTACTGGGTTTGGAGAAACATGGCGAAAAGTAATCGAACGTTTTGTTAGTCAAAATGATGTATCTGCACATATTACGATAAATGATTTTGGGGCAACACCTGGTGTAGTGTCCATTCGATTAGCACAAGCACTGGAGGTGAGTAAAAATGCTTAATACATTAACAACTAGTTTAGTAGAGACCAATGCTCGTGAACGTGCATTTTCCATTCTAGATATAGGCTATGAAATTTTAGGACCTTTTGATCGTTTTGAATCTCCGCATTTAACTGCACAAAATATTGTCCCTCAATATGATGATGGCATGATTATTGTGAAGGGAACCCTCGATGAGAAACAAGCTGTC
This sequence comes from Lysinibacillus agricola, assembly GCF_016638705.1. GTDB lineage: Bacteria > Bacillota > Bacilli > Bacillales_A > Planococcaceae > Lysinibacillus > Lysinibacillus agricola. The sequence continues at coordinate 1,603,178 of NZ_CP067341.1, forward strand.
GTTATTTCAATCGAAGGGAGCTTTCAAGGTGGCGGTATAGGAGAAGTATCAGGGGCAAAGCTAGCTGGTACATTGGAGAAAATTTTAGCTGAATGTAAAAATGGACAACTTATTTATCCAATAATTATTTATGATACAGGAGGTGTTCGTTTACAAGAGGCAAACTATGGCCTGTTATCAATTGCTGAAATCAGCTCTGCTATTGTAGAGCTTCGCAATTATGTTCCGGTAATCGGAATTATCCCAGGGAAAATTGGATCATTTGGAGGGATGTCCTTAACAGCTGGATTATGTAGCGCACTTATTATGACACGAGAAGGGCGTTTAGGGATGAATGGACCTGAAGTTGTTGAACAAGAGGCAGGCATCAGAGAGCTTGATGCAAAAAACAAGCAGCTTATTTGGCAAATGATTGGAGGCGCAATTCGTACAGATATAGGTTTTGCAGATTTTATTGTTGAGGACGATGTGCCAAATTTTCGGCAAGCAATTAAAGACATTTGGAATGGGAAAGTAGAATGCAAACATCGTGTCAAAAAGTATAATGAGTTTTTAGCATTATTTAAATCACTAGATATTGTAGAAAAAATTCAACCTCATCGAGCAACAGATATTTTAAAAACGCTAGGTAATGTAGCCGATAAGTCATTATTTCAACCACATACAACTGTTGACAGTCGTGGTCGAAGCTGGTTTAATGCTTTAACTAATAATGCGACTTCTATAAGTGAAATTCCTTCTGTTCTCGTTGCAGAGGGTGAATTACAAGGAAAAAGGGCACGTTTTATCACAGTTGTACCAAACCCCGACAATAAATACTACCGTGCACGAAATGGTGAAGTTGGTTTACTCGAAGGGTGGGCACTTGCAAAGTATATTAGTGAAGTTATTGAAGAGGATAAGTCTGTAGCTGGCAAGAGATTAATTGTTCCAATTGTTGATGTTCCTAGCCAGGCATTTGGCTATCATGAGGAACTATTCGGTATATATTTAGCTTGTTCAGCAGCAGTTAATGCGTATGCTACTGCTAGAATAGCTGGTCACCCAATTGTAGCAGTGTTGGTCGGCAACGCTATTTCAGGAGCATTTTTGGCACATGGTATGCAGGCAAATCGTCTAATAGCACTCAATGATGAAGGTGTAAATGTGCATGTAATGTCCAAAAAATCTGCTGCACTTATTACACAGCGAACGATCGAAGAACTTGATGAATTCTCTAAGGATGTTCCTTCTATGGCTTATGATATTCAGTCCTTCCACAAACTTGGTGCATTATATCAACTTATTGATGGTGTTAATGCGACAAAGCCAAATAAGGAAGATATTATACAAGTGATTGAATCAGTTCATGACGCTTATGAGGATATTGTAGCTAAAGGTAGTACAAGCCTAGCAAATCGTCTTCATTCTGAAATTGCTATTTCATCAGGACGTCAAGCATCTATCAAGGTACGCGAAATGATTGATGAGCAATGGAAATAAATGTTCACGATATAGTGAAGTTCACAACAGTGAAACAACTTAATGAGCAGACAACGATTCCTCCATGGGTAGCGAATTCGTCAGCAGCTACTTCCTATGGAGTCGTTCGCAGGGCGCAAATTACTAACGAATTAGTGCCGATTGGGCTTCGAGGGAATGCACGACATGAAAGATATGGTACTACAATTCATAAGAAGTATATTTTAGAGATTATTAAGCCATATTCATTAATAGAGCAATTAGATAATTTTAAGGACAATCGCTTTTATACGTTATTAAATTCTATTCGCCATAAATTCGATCCATATAAAATAAAATGGGGGCCTACTGGTAGTGTAGGCTTCGAACTAGCGACAGGTATCCCTGTAACCTCCAAAAAGAGTGATTTAGATTTAATTATTTGTATGGATGCTATCGACGAGGTTTTGCTAGATAAAATTAGTAATTTGTTAGCTGATTCTAGAATAATGATTGATCCCCAAATTGAAATTCCACGAATTGGTGCTTTTTTATTGAAAGATTATATGGAAAATAAAGAAAATGGCTTTATTTTAAGAACATTTTATGGACCAAAGCTATATAAAATTTTATAGTGAAGAACTTAACTATCCCTGTAAAATAGTCCGTTGGCAGTGTAAAAGCTGTTGACGGACTTTTTTATTGAGCTATAGTTATACTTATACGAATTGGCTAAAAAAAATGAGGTGCACATATGATTTTAATAAGTTCTTGCTTGGCAGGATTAAAGGTACGTTATAACGGAACAGATAGTTTAGATGAAAGAATTCAACGGCTTATGTTAGAAAATAAGGCGGTAACTGTATGCCCTGAACTTATGGGAGGTTTTTCGACGCCTCGTGAGCCCGCTGAAATTGTTGGTGGAGATGGTGAAGACGTTCTTGATGGAAAAGCGAGAGTGGTTGAAAAATCTGGCCGTGATGTAACGGAGCTTTATATAAAGGGCGCATATGCAACATTACATAAAGCACTTGAAGTAGGCGCGACTAAGGTTATTTTAAAAGAGTATAGTCCATCCTGTGGCAGTGCAATGATTTACAATGGGGATTTCAATGGTACAAAATTAGTTGGCGTAGGCGTAACAACTGCATTGCTTAGAAGAAATAATATTGCGGTCTTTTCTGAAGAAGATGTTTCGGAGTTACTTTTGCAAATTTGATAGGGGAATATGTTTTTGTCTTAGTATATTATACTGAATAATATTAACAGGCGTGTTGATTAGGAAAATATAGGTTTGATATATTGGTGAGGCCTTTGATAAAAAAGTAGTATATTTAAAGAATCAAGACATACAACCGTATAGTTTGATTCTTATAAGGGATGTAAATGCTACAGAGCTTGAAAATCTTAATCTAGTACGCATCTGTGAATTGCTATATCAAGGAAAATCTGTCGTCTATAGTGATCGTTTTATGGCAGTGATTAAAGAAAAAGGTCAATTATTCTATAGCAATGATTTTTCTAATTTCAAACCCTTTGTTTATCAGGAGTTTGTAGAGGATAAAAATGTAGTTAAGTTAGGGGATTTGTGGTTTAAAACAGATAGAGGCAATTTTTATATGGACTACGCTTATGCCACTACGGGAGAATTTATTTTATATTATGTGGATGGACAAGACATTTCAAGAGTAGCCATTGAAAAAGCACCGATTAAGGCTGTGAAAACTTATCAGAATAATGTATATTACCTAACAAGGTATGAGCGTGGTGTAGTAAATGCTCATGAAACGAGTAATTTAAAGTATGCAACGCTTAAAAATGGGCAGTGGGTTTCTGATTATTTAGGTAAGCCAGGATTTTACTATGGTTTTGATACTTTAGCTAATCCATATAACTGGAAAATAGATGATAACGGCATCTACATTTTTGGTTATAATAGATTTGGTAATTTAAGCTCAGCTGAAAGAAAAGAAACTTTTGGGAATTACAGGATAGACTTAGAGGGTCATAATCATGAGGTAGTAAACCCTTAAAGTTTGAGTTTTGATGATGTAGAGAATTGGCTGGTTTGAGTTCGGTATTTATACGGGACTTAAGCCAGTCAATTTTTGCTTAATCCGTTTGTTATAGTGGGTGCTGTTTATAAAATCGCACATAAGTGACTTGCAGAGTTAAAAAGGGACTCCTAAAAATTAGGAATCCCTTTCTTGTTTCTTAAGAGTTATCAAATGAGTGTTCACCATTAGAAAGAAGCTATTTAGTGATTTTCAAGGATTTAAGGAGCTTTTCTTCCTACTGATATGATATAAGCAGCATCATTAACTTCTACACCCTTATTAATCCAGAAAGACTGGCCTTTTTTAATTTCAGGAATTTTTTTATTTCCTGGTCTAATATATGAATCTACTGAAACCCAACCTGAATTCATTTGGACTAGTGGTTGAATATCCGTTTTTCCTTCGGGAACCGTTTCTCCAGTTAAATTTTGTGCCTTAATGCTAATTCCTGAATTCACAATTTTAAAAGCACTTAAGTGGAAACTACCATCGATATAACCATTTGTGTAATCATTTTCATCAAAAAAAGCGAACGATTTTCCTGCTACGACTCTTTTATCTGTTATATGAAGTAATTTAAGATCATTACTATACTTATATTCGATGTCTGTATGGTCTAAAAATAAGCGTATTGGCAAAAACATAGCATCTTTTTTTAAGACTGGGGTTGTATCCATTTTAACTTCTTCCTTATTTACATAAGCAATCTTAGAATTAATAGTTACATCAAATGAATTATTTAAGATTTTTACAGTAGCTGTTTTAGAATTATGATTATAAGAAACTTCCCCACCCATTAAATCCTGTATAGAACGAAGAGGAACTAACAATCGTCCTTGTTGATCAAGAAATGGAGAACTCGGTTTTGTGTAGAGAATAAAATACTTATCTATTTTTAGATAAATAGGTGTTTCTTTATCCGGCAAAGATGAGGTAGCAGCCATTGAACTTATTGGATAAACTGCTAATAAAATAAATGTTAAAAAGGATGTTATTAATAATTTGAGATTACGATTCACAACTACTCCCCCTCGTATTTATAAATTGATGTGTACCCAGAAGATCTCTTTATATAAGAACTTAAACAATCATAAAAACGCCTCTCTGTCGATAGAATAATCTTTTGAAGCTAAACTCGAGTAACTTAATTATACTATATTTTACCATTGATGGGTTGTGTAAAATAATTATACTGTTTTATCCATATAAAAATCATGAATAAAAGTGCTCTAAAATGGGTGTGGGGTTAGTCAGAGCCTACTTTTTAGTGGTATCAAGAAAACAGCGAAATATATACAAACAAGCGTGTTGATTAGGAAAATATAGGTTTATTATTGAGTGATAAAAGGATTTTTTTGTTGATATTTTGCTAATGTATGTCCATTTTAACTGACTGTAGCGTAGGGCCACTCGACGCTCGCCCGCAGCGGAGGTATCCATCTCATCATTTTAGGTGGTTTCTTTTATTTTATAGGGTGGCATAACATCTTTGACGCAAAGATTAAAGGCAAATCCATAGACGGTTTCCTCAATAATTTTAAAATTTTGAACGAAATGAAGCATCGCTCCGTCTAATGGGGGAAGGAGGCGAAAAGGATGGAATTTGAAATCGTGCAGCGTGCTATTCGAGGGGATCATCAAGCGATACTTTCACTTATTGAAATGGATGAAGATATTTTATATCGCATGGCTTTTACATATCTGAAAAATGAGCAAGACGCTTTAGATGTGATGCAGGACCTAGTTTACAAGGCACTAAAAAAAATGCATACCGTCAAACAACACGAATATGCCAGAACATGGCTCGTGCGCGTCTTAATCAATTGTTGTAAAGACCATTTGCGAAAACGTCAACCAACCGTTTCAATTCAGGAACATCACCAAGTTGAATGGGTCATCTACTCTGATATTGAGCTGTTATTGGAACATTTATCCTTGTCGGAGCAGCAACTCGTCTATATGAAATATTTTCAGCAACTAAAAAACAAAGAAATTGCCGAGCTAAATCAAATTCCGGAGGGTACTGTAAAGTCTAAGCTTCATCACATACTAAAGAAGCTTAAAAACTTCGCTGGAGAAAAGGAGGACTGGCTATGAGTAAACTACCGATTGACGTTCCAAAGGAGAAACTTCAACAAGTTCGGATGGATATGTTTCGTAAAGTACAGCGAGAAAAAAGAATAAAGAAGCGCATTTTTTCGGTTGCAATAGTCTCTTTGTTTTGCTTAAGCTTTTTATTTTCAATTCGCGTTTCTCCTACGATTGCTAGCCAGGTTGCAAAAATACCTGGCTTTAAAGAAATTGTATTAGCGGTTGTAAGAGATAAAGGGATAAAAGATATTGTGGACAATGGATACTATGAAGAAATTAATACGACGCAGTCTAAAAATGGTCTATCACTTACATTGCAAGGCGTGATTGCAGATAATTCTGGATTAGTACTTTACTATGACGCCGATGCAACATTTGATATGTCGGAATTATACTTGGAGGAAGTTAAATTGTTCCAAGGGGACAAAGAAATTGAAGGCGGAGCTTCATTTACAAATCATCAATCAAATCAAACACGCTTCTCTTCTTCAGTAGACTATAGTTATTCAGAGCCTTTCGCTTATACTTCAAAGGATTTTAAAGTGGTTTTTTTTTTTTATGAAAAAGATAAGGGGAACATTGAAATTACGATACCGTTTTCACTACAAAACGAAATCGCAAAGGAAAAAATTATTACTGCGAATCGTATTGTAGACGTCGGTGGTCAGAAATTTACGATTACACAAATTCGCCGTTCTCCACTAAGAACGTCAATCGATATTGAATTAGATGAAGCGAATACGATGCAAATTTTAGCGCTTGATGATATTGCGGTCGAGACGGAAAATGGGGAGCGAAGAGAAGGCATTAAATATGGCTTGTCATTAGGTGGTGATAATCGCGACGGCAAATTCACGTTTAATTTACAAAGTAATTATTTCCATGATTCAGATTCACTCAAAATATTAATTGGAGCTGTTCATGCCGTTCCAAAGGGCGAGGATTATATCGAAGTTGATTTTGGTACAAAAGAAGTACTCATGAAGCCTGATTATTTGGATTGGGATATATCTGTAACGCAGCAAGGTGTATCAGTTGCTGCAAAGAAATGGGATGATAGAATGCGACATTCGTTCCTAAATAGCGCTGTAAAAGCAGATGGCACGACGTTAGAATATACAGGTAGCTCGTTCTCAGATGATGAGCAGTATCTATATGCGACGGAGGACTTTGAAAATTATGATGGCAAAGCAAAAATATATATAAACTATTTCTTCAATCCTATTGGAAAAAATATTGAACTGAATATTCCATTGCAATAAAGTAAAGATGTTCAAAAAGGCTCTCCTTTTTGAACATCTTTTTCATTTTTCTATACTTGTGATAATATTCCTGTATTGGGTCCGGGTAGAAATGAAAAACGTTGTAATAAACATGTTGATAAATTGGAGGGGGATTATTATGCCATTAACATTTGCCCATCCAGCAGCGATATTACCATTCTCTGGAAAAAAAGATATATTAATTTTTCCGCAATGGTTTTAGGAAGTATGGCTCCGGACTTTGAATATTTTTTACGAGGCCAACCAATAGGGGAAATAGGGCATACCTTCACAGGTTTTTTTCTATTAAATCTCCCTATGGTAATAATGATTTACTTTATTTATCATCAAATTATTCGTTTGAATGTAGTCCACCATTTGCCTAACTTTCTACAAGTTACATCAAGCTACAAAGTGGAGGGAAGTAAAAAATGGAAGAAAGTCGTTTTTTGTTACTCAGCGATAATTTGAATGTTAACTCATGTAGTATGGGATTCTTATACACATAAACAGGGATTTATGGTAATAAATTTCCCGATTCTTACCGATACTTTTAATGTGTACGGCCATCAAATACCCTTTTATAAATTTTTGCAACACGGTAGTACACTATTGGGGATTTCGCTAATTATCGGCTATATGTATTACAAAGCATCACTAAATAAGAATAAAGATACTCCAAAAATTGGCGCTAAAAAGAAACTCTATTTTTGGGCTTTATTATTTTTTTTAACGCTATTATATGTATGTATTTGGTGCATAATCGATTGGGTACCAATTAGTAGCTATGGAGTAATAGTTGTGCGTATCATAGATTCATTTTTTGGAAGTTTACTAACCATTTCTTTAGTTATAACATATCATCAAAACAAATCAGATTATCGTAATAAAAGGACCTCCTTTAATGGGGCCAATTACCTTAAGAAATCTGTTACGAGCACTTAAGATGAGGATAGCAATGTTACTATTTTCACGAATTTGGCGACATAATTCGATACCATCACAATCTGGGAGAGAAAGGTCAAGAATAATGAAGTCCGGAAAGGTTTCTTTCATATATTGGATGGCCTCATGTCCAGTATTAACGATATTGCATTAGCACTTTCATCTTCTATAATTAGCACTTTAGCTTTCTTTAACATAAGAAATGTCTCCTTCTTTAGAAAACTTATTTCCTTTTTCGATTTGCTAGGAGGAAGAACAACAGGATGACTAAGCATGCATAGACGAAAACCCAAGCAAATTGCCAATAAAAAATGTTCGGTATTGACGTTATAGAATCTTCTGAACTCATCATTTCCAGGGAAAGACGGACAGGTGGAAGTAGCCAAATTATTCCCTTGATCTGAAGAATTGTCTCTTTTAAGGTAGCGATAACGACAGAAACAATTAAGATGCCAAGTACACCCCACCAAGTATTTTGCTTGTTTTTGACGAGTTCTCTTGTAAATATAGCGGATAGTGCAATAGCTAGTACAGCTAAACTAAAATGAGAGAGGAATCCTAATAATTGATGTATAAATCTTGGTTTTTCTCCAAAGGCACCAATTAGAGTAGGGTAGATGACTGATACACAGCTTAAGAATAAACCAATCAGTACACAAATTATAAACATTCCTAAATTATATTGTGTTCGACTTTTGGCATGAAGTGTTGTAATTACTTTTTGCCCTTCCTCCTCTGCGTGAAATAGTGTGACTGTAAACCATCCCATTAGAAAAAATAGAATGATAGCTGTAAACGAATAACTATCTAATATTGGATTTGGTACAAAGGTATAATTAACAACAAGGCATAAAACGAAAATTGAAAAAGGTGGAACATATTTATAGGTCCTTAAATAATTGATAAATTGATAGCGCAATAAACTTGTCATATCGGCGTTTATTCCTCCTCATTAAAAATGGGTACGGAATTGTTCCTCCTTCTGATTGATTGGGATTAATTGTTTAATAGAGGCTTTTTTGTGTAGGAGATCTAATAAAACTTGATCTGTATCTTCTGTCTTAATAACGGAAATTACCTCATGACAACCATTATTTAAAAGACATTGTTGTTGAATTTCAAGAAAAGGTAATAGGTTATCCAATAATTTTTCGCTTGAAATTTCAAATATTAATTTATTTTTCGATGTATCATTCTTATGTAATGAATCAGCTTGAATGACCTTATTACTTTGAATTACAAGAACGGTATCAACAAGATGTTGAAGTAATTTTGTTTCATGACATGTTAAAACGATACTTACCCCTTTGTCTTTTTAAAAAGAGAGGGTTTCTTCTAAATCGCTTTGTGCCTTAGGATCGAGTCCTGATAATGGTTCATCTAAGATAAGCAGATCAGTGTCTTCAAGCATTGCCTGCATAATCAAAACCTTGTGCTTCATACCTTTGGAAAAATTATCAATCCGAATGTTCCGAGCATCCTGTAAATGAAATAATTCAAGTAAATCATTTATTTTTTGCTGTAGTTGTTCTTTCGGCATACCTCGAATTCTGCCCATATGATAAAGATATTCTTCTGGCGTAAACAAAATATGTGAAGGCGTCACTTCTGGCACATATCCAATTTTTAATGTCTGTCGATGTTTCACAATAGAGCCACTGTCAGCCTCGACTAATTCTGCAATGATTTTTAGAAGGGTACTCTTACCTGATCCATTCTTTCCTACAAGAGCTATAATTTGATTGGCACAAATAGAAAATGTAGCATTTTCTAAGATTTTCTTACCTCTATACTGTTTAGAGATGTTCTGTATTTCCATAATCGTATTCATCTTTACACACCTTTTTTAGGATTTCTTATTGTAAGTCATTTTCATTTCTATATATGCATACTTACGATGTACAATGTTCAAGACCATTATCTGTGAATTAGTATAGATGAATAGTAGTTCTTTTGCTAATAGAATGTTGGTTTAATTTTCTATTTTTGGGCACGTGACCTATCGTAACATGGATGTTGATTTCCGTTCCAGGCTAATCGCTTTCCTGCGGGCGAGCGTCGAGCCGCTTCCTCCGCATTTGTTACGCTGCCGCTTCGTTAACACTCAGCTTTCGCGCAGACAAACAAATTGCTGCCGCTTCGCGCACAGAAAACAGTCGCTCCGTGCAGGGTCTCGTCTGTCTTACTTTTCCCGCGGGAAGCTTTGCTCTGCGACAGGAGCATTCGAATAGCCTTCCACTCCAATCAGCAATAGTGTAGAACTTTTATAAAATTTATGTATTTCAAAAGTGAACGCTATGGTTACTCAGAATAGATGTTATTAACCTGACTCCTTGGGGATTAGCGGCTCATCGGACGCCCCCAGGAAAGCGCCTAGTCGGAACGGAAATCAACCCCACATTATGGTGATGGCACTAGTTTATAATAAAAAGGTTTTGCCCAATTTTTGAGCGGAACCCCTAAGTTTTAACATTAATTAATTATACGAAAATTTACTTCGATACGAAAATAAAAGAAATAACTGAGTAAAAATACCAATAAAGGAATTGTGTTTCTTACTTGTTTGTTTTTAATAAATTATAATTTATTGTGTTACAATCAAGAGCGTAAATACGAGATTATTAAGATGATTAATACTTCTTACTTTTTAAGCATTCTCCATTAACTATGTGGAGTATCTCTTGAAATTATTTTAGTCTTAATATTGAACGGAGTGAAATCTATGCAACGACTTCTAAATGATTTATTAGGGGCAATAAAAGATAATTTAAAACTTATTTGTTATTTTTTTCTGGGTGTATTTTCAGTAGGAGCTTTCTTGTATGCTGTTACTTTTGTTATTAAATTTATAACTGGAGATTCTTTTTTAAATTAAATAACCCCTAGATAAAAGAATCTAGGGGTTAAGTATGAGTTAATATAATTTCATACATCCGAATTAAATTAGCTCAAAATATAAAAATGGCCAAAACGTCGTCATAGTAAACCGTTTAAAATTTAATTTTGCTACTACTGTATTTAGAGGTAGTTTTTTTGTACCAATACTCTTTGATTATAATGATCGATATTTTTTTAGACTTATAATATTTAATGTAATAAATACAAGAGCGAAGCAAGCAAGAATCACTAAGTCCACTAGAATTCCGCTAAAGGAATATCCCTTATACATAACCCCATTCAAAGCGTCAGCTGCATAGTAAAGTGGCATTATACGACCAATATTTTGCAGCCACTCCACCATATTATCAAGAGGGAAAATTCCTGAAAAGAAAATTTGCGGTATAATGACAAGCGGAATAAATTGCATCATTTGAAACTCAGAAGAAGCAAAACTTGATAAGAGAGCTCCTAATGATAATGAAACAAGTGCAACGATAATATTGATTAACAGCACAAGCCAAATAGAGCCAACATGTACGATATCAAGGACATAAACCCCGAATAGCACAATAATAGTCGTTTGAATCAAAGCAAACAATCCATAACCAATCATATAACCAGCGACAATTTCAGAACGTTTAATCGGTGTCGCTAGTAAGCGCTCCAATGTCCCTGAAGTTCGTTCTTTTAACAACGCTATCCCTGTAATTAAAAAAACGAAAAAGAACACAAAGAAGCCTGTCAGCATCGGGCTAAAAATATCAAAAATAGCGGTATTTTCATCGCCATATACATAATCAGTCGTCAACTTCATCATTGCAGATTGTTCAGGCTGTAAAACCTGAGAAAGCTTCATCTTTAAAGCCTTGGCTGTAGACGGATCATCATTTAATAATGTGAGCTTCAATTCAGTTTGATGAAAAGCTAACCAACCATCATATTTTTCATCTTTTAAACTGGCAATAGAAAAATCATTTTTTTCAATAACATGAAAATCTGCCTCTTCAAGCTTTTCAATTATTGATGCAGGACCATTTGACACGACTAATGTCATTTCTGGTTCATTACTATTAAAAACAAAATACATTAACGAAAGCACAAGAAGAGGTGCAAAAAATAATAAGCCAAGTGTACGTTTATCGCGTATCATTTGCTGCATAATTCTTGTAACAATTGCGCCGATTCTCATAGTGCTTCACCTCCAGCCTTTAAAAACACTTCATCAAAGTCCTTTGCCTGATAATGAGCTTTCAAATCATGTGGTGTTCCATGTGCGATAATATGACCATTGCGTAGCATAGCCAGCTGATCACAGCGCTCTGCTTCATCCATTGCATGTGTCGTTACTAAAATTGTTTTATGCTCATCGTTTTTTAAACGAATTAACTCCTGCCAAATTTCTTTTTTCAATACGGGATCAATACCAACAGTTGGCTCATCTAAAATCAACAACTTTGGATTTTGGGTAAGGGCAATTGCAAGGGATAATCTTCGTTTCATCCCTCCAGAATAATTCAACACCTTACTATTTAAATCATCCGTTAAATGAACAAGGCTTGCAGCATAATTTACACGCTCCGCACGCTCTTTTTTTGATAATCGATAAAGCTTAGCAAAAAAATGAAGGTTTTCTTCACCTGTTAAATCTAAATACAGTGCATCAGATTGTGCCATATAGCCGATATCCGTTAGTAATTGCTTATGGGGGACTGTATGATTTAACACTTTAATATGACCATTATCGGGCTTGATCATTCCCATAATCATTTTAATTAAAGTCGTTTTCCCACAGCCTGAAGGGCCAAGTAAGCCAATTAGCTGTCCCTTAGGAATTTCTAAGGAAAGCGGGGCAATTACTTGTTTTTGGTGAAACTTTTTTTCTATGGAGTTTAATGAAATTGCATTGTTTCCCATATAGCCATCTCTCCTTTACTAAACACAGTGTTGATACCTGAAATTTTAAGGCAGTGTTTTGGGAATTACAATAAACAGATAACTAAAAAGTGTTCAGTGATTTTGGATTTCAACATTTTCGAGCAAGCTAAAATCAGACTGCCTACATCACTCAAAAAATGGACTAATACCAATTTAAATGAATCGTATTGTTTTATTTTGGGGTTTCTGTGATAAGTACGGATGTGCATTCTCGGTGCTATAGTTTTTCCCTCAGACACTCAAAACTTTTTAAAATAGCCATTTTACTAAACTCGATTAATGGAAATAACTAAGAAGAATGCCGATAAATAAGGTAACGCTGTAATTACTAGCATTATTTGACCTTATTGTGATCATTGAGGTAACCATCTAACAACATCGCTAAATACTAATCGGAATAAAGTGATAATACAATGGGGGTTCTATATGTCTATTCACGATATAATGAATTTTGAAACAAAACGAGCTATAAAAAATGCATTACTTATACAAATAGAGGAAGTAGGTTTTGAACGAGTAACAGTAAAAAATTTAGCTATTACTGCAAACATTAATCGAGGTACTTTTTATCTACATTATAAGGATAAATTTGAAGTAATGGAGGATTTGCAGCAGGAATTATTAAATGAACTAGAAAGCTACGTGAAAAATGTTCAACCGCTAGATGCCTTTCATACGATAAAAACAGGTCAACTGTATCAGCCATTTATCGAAGTGTTTAAATGTATTAAAGAGCATGCAGCGGCATTTCGAGTTATTTTAGGGGAGCAGGGGAGCCCCGCTTTTAGTAAGAGGATGAAGAAAGTTTTTAGTAATCATATTTTGGACAGAATCTCTGTTATTCGAGAAGAAGGACTTGATCCAGAATTCCAACGATATTTTGGGGCTTTTTTAACTTCCGCGATTTTAGGTGTTATTCAAGAGTGGCTAGACCATGGAGATGAGGATTTAAACGTGGAGGAGTTAGCAATGATTCATTTTCGGTTATTGCGCTTCCTTGGTGATTTGGCATCTTTGCAGAAATGAAAGTTTTAGTAAGGAGATATTCTCAATATCTTCTTACTAAAAAGTATCTTTTATTAGAGAGTAATTTTTAATCATTTTATTTGAGAAAGTTCTCTCAAAATCCGTTAAAGGATTGACAAATATTGTATCGAACAATAAAATGGCTTTATATTGACTGACTAATCAATCAAAAAGGAGAGGTATTAATGCCAAAAAACGAAGAACAAAATCAGGAGCTTAGAGATGCACGGAAAGAACAAATATTACAAGCTGCATTAATAGTCTTTGCCAGAAGAGGTATGGCGGCAACAAAAATTAGTGATATTGCTAAAGAAGCTGGTTTAAGCCATGGACTTGTCTACCATTATTTTGATTCAAAAGATGAAATTTTTTCGATGCTTGTAAAAAAAGCTGCTAATAGTTCTATTGAAATTATCCAGAAAGCAATTGAGCATATGGGCACACCGCTTGAGAAATTAAAGTGGATGACAGAGCAAATATTAAATAACTTAATAGATACAGAACATACTTTTTTATTTTTGATTATGATACAGGCAAGTACTTCTGACGCTATTCCAAATGAAGTAAAAGAGTTTCTAACAAAGGATAATGCACTATCACCTGTTGATGCTACATTGCCTATGATTGTAGCAGGACAGGAAGAGGGGGAAATCATTTCAGCAAATCCAGTAACATTAGCTGTTACTTATTTTGCTTTTATACAAGGTTTAGCAATTAACAAAATTCAATGGCCAGAATGCCCGATACCTGATGCAAATATGCTTATGAAGATTTTTACAAAAGAATAAAATCAAAGAAGGAGGAGTCTACAAATAAAATGAGTAGTAAAAAAAGTATATATCTTCTACTATCACCATTTGCAATCATCGGATTGGGATTTATAACTGCATCAATCTTTAGTCAGTACATACAAGGGTGGGCTTGGATTCCTTTGGCGATAGTTTACTGGAGTACAATTGGAATCTGTATTTTTTATTTTAAAGGAGATAAGCCGATTAAAAGTTGGCTAGGAAAATCTGAAGTTTCTAAAGTTTGGATTACGATATCTTTACTATTAGGAATGTTTCCATTAACTATATTTTTCATGAATTATAAGTTATTTAATTCCACTTTTCTTATTGTGCTATGGTTATTATTTGCTTTTATCAATCCTTGGTTTGAAGAGCTTTATTGGCGTGGGATATTACTGGATGGTCTGGCAAACTGGTTTCCCAAATGGTTCAGTATATTGTATACAACTTTATTTTTTGTGCTTAGTCATCCATTAATGTGGGGAGTATTTTCTATTGCAAGTAAATCCTACCATTTATATATTTATTTAAGTATAGCTGGTGTTGTTTGGGCAATTACATATTTTAAAACAAAGAGCTTAAGATGGGTAATATTTTCACATTTTATTGTAGATATCGGTAACTTAACTGTATTAACCTTTTTGAATATTTATTTACCACCTACAATGTAGTTATTTTATTAATTCATTTCGTGTTGATCGATAATAAAGTTTTTTTAAACAAAAGAGGTTGGGACATAACTAATTTCCCCATTATAAAACTCCATATTTTCAAATAAATAAAGCCATATAAACAGAAAACCCGAACGATTATGAAACACTAAATAAAAGTTTCATAGAATTGTTCGGGTTTTCCTTTGGCTGAAATCCTTTTGTCTCAGTCTCTCTTAAAAGTTGTCTTGGGTAACGGAGGAAACCAATAAAACATACTAAACCTTTAGCTTTACTTCTCAGAGATAATTATTTCAATTATGAAATGAAGACTTTTTATATCTCGGTTATTTGATAGAGCATACTGACCTCTCATAATATCTTATCAATGTTATTTTAATAACATTGTCTTTACATATTGAATAAACTGTAGGGCCGCTGGAGATATTTCTTTAAGGGATGTTACAGCAATACCGATAGATCGATACTTTTCCCGCTCTAATTCATGAATACTAACATTATTTTGGAAACTTTGGAGAACTAGTTCTGGAATGATACTGACACCTAGCTCATTTTCCACCATGGCGATAATAGCTTGATCATCGGCCATTTCGAATTCAATTTTTAAATTAACATTGGTCTCTGTAAAGATACGTTGCAAATCGTTGTCATAACCGGCTTTTGTCATGATAAAGGGTTCTTCCTCCAATTGTTCAATGCGGACTTTATCCTGACTACTTGAGGAGCGTATCGCTTAATTTTGGAGTTAAAAGAAGCAACAAGTTTACCGATTCATTTGCATTAACATGATACGAGCGGTAATGGTATTTTCTTATATGCGAAGGCAATTGAAGCAGGTGTATATGAAGTAATGGAGGACTTGCAGCAGGAACTATTAAATGAATTAGAAAGCTATGTTAAAAATTTGCACCATTAGAAGCCTTTCATACGATAAAAATAGAGCAGCCCGATATTTAGCAAGAGGATGTAGGAAGTCTTTAGTAATCAGATTTTAGACAGAATATCGGACATTGTAGAGGAATTACAAGATCCAAAATTCCAATAATATTTGCAGACTTTTTTAGATTCTGCAATTTTGGGGATTATTCAAGAGTGGTTAGATAGTGGAGATGAGGATTTAAACGTGGAGGAGTTAGCAATGATTCATTTTCGATTATTGCGCTTCCTTGGTGATTTGGCATCTTTGCAGCTATAAGTTTTAAAAGAATCTGCTTGCTCCAAGAAAGCAGATTCTTTTAGCATTTATAAATACAAATCACGTTTAACAAAAACACGAATAGCTAGCATATAGCACAGCAACCCAATTAAAAATAATGCTCCTAGCATCCAAATAGACGAGCTTTCTTGAGTCATTAATTTCTCAGGTGCAAACAATGAGTAAATCGTGAAGTACTTAAGCTTTTCTAAAGAACCACCCATATTACTAAGCGCTTGAATTAAATAAAAAAGAATAGGAATTCCTGTACTATACGCATAAGAGGTTCTTAAATCCTTGCTACTGCAGGATACAAAAAAGCAGTAGCCACTAATGGCAAAGTGTAAGAAAAAAAGACCGATATTTAATATCAAAAAAGCACTTATATTTAATTCATTTGGAAAAAGAATCTCGGAAAATATGACTACTACCAAAGTTGTTACCGTGAGCAGTGTAAAGATGCTAGCAACTAAAAAAAATGCTTGCGTGAAGACAATTTTAAAACGTGTATTCGGTGTCGCAATTAAGTATGCCATTGAACCATTATCGATATAGCCCATCATTAGTTTATTTGCCAACATAATGATGAAAACTAACGGAAAAACAAGTAATAAAAATCCATACAAATAGGTTGATAAAAATTCAATTAACGTATTACCTATGTTATTCATACCAAATGCTGACATCAATTCAGGCATGGTTTCGGTAAGCTTATGAAGAGTATCATTCATTTCAGGGTTATACATATAAACAGTGCTAATAATATAGAGCATTAAAACAGCGAGTATAATACTAAAAAGCTTAACAGTCGCTAGCACCTCATGTTTTAGCAAAGTAAAGTTCATGATTCTTGACCTCCTCTTTCGTAGTAATGCATAAATATATCTTCAAGTGATTGTGAAATGATATCGAGGTCATTAATTTTATAATCTGCTAAAGTATGAAGCAATGTTTGGACATTACCTTGAACTTTTATAATGGCTTGTGTTGGTCCAGTCTGTTCAATTTTAAGCTGCTCACCTAAGAAACGAGATAGCTCTTGTTCGCTTTGAAATTCAATTAAAAACTTTTTGGATTTTCGTTTTTTTAAGTCAGCAATTGTTTCCGTTGCAACAATTTTCCCGGCATTAAGTATCGCTACACGATCACAGGTTTTTTCAATTTCTTCAATCATATGAGAGGACATGAATATCGTCGTCCCTTTTTCTTTTTCAGCTAAAATAAATTCTATAAATTTTGTTTGTATAAGAGGGTCTAATCCACTTGTCGGTTCATCTAGAATGACTATCTCTGGGTTATGCATAAATGCACAAATTAGACCTACTTTTTGCTTCATACCTTTTGACATTTTCTTTATAAGCCCTGCGGCATTTAATTCAAAGTATTGCATGAGTTCATTAGCCCTTGTTAAATCATGTAACCCTCGCATTTGAGCAATAAATTTGATAAATTGTTGTCCCGTCATTTTATCGATAAACGCAATTTCACCAGGCAAATACCCTACAAATTTTTGAATTTCAGCTGTAGATTGGCGACAATTCAACCCTTTTATGGAACACTGTCCTTCTGTTGGCTGTAAGAACCCCATTAAATGCCGTATTGTTGTAGATTTACCTGCTCCATTTGGCCCTAAAAATCCGAACACCTCACCTTTTTTGATTTGTAAGTCCACATTCTGTACACTATAAAAGTCCCCAAATCTTTTAGTTAGATTATTGACCTCGATCATTGCCATACAATTCACCCCTTCAACTGTTCTTTATAATGATTATAAGACTAATTTTCAAAAAAATAATTACTATAAAGTGAAACTCTAATCAGTGGGGCTACATCCTTCACTGGTTAGTAGTCTTCACTAATCAGGCTTTTACAGGCAGTTAATCTTTCGTTGCTTCCGCTGAATTTTAAGGTGGGAATGTTGTACCTTTTCAGTACAGATAAATTACTGGCCGTTATTACGGGATAAAAAAAGAACATGAATGGCTTCTTATTAAAAGACTCCTTCATGTTCTTTGCCTATTGATTACAAATGTAACCTCAACTTGAAGATATTTATTCTCCATAATAATTATTCAGTGCTACTTCTAAACGTTCTTCTAGGTGCATTGAAATATAGCTCAACACAAATTGTTCCTTTTCCATCTCAATTTGAGCGGAACGAAAAAATTTTCTGAAATAGCCTGCCTTATTGTCTATCGAAAATAGCTGTAATGCTTCTGTCCGTAATGTCGACACAATTTCATTTTCAATATGACGCTCACGAATTTTTTGAACAATATCCTTTACGCTGCCCTCTTGCAATTCTGAAATTTGCATTTGTAGGTTTTCATTTTCTTGTTTAAGTTCAGCGGTTTCTTTTTGAATTTCTTCTACTTGAAGATTTGACTCAGAGGATACTAATTGAATCTTTTGTGTAAGAAAATCTTGATTTATCGTTACTTGTAAGGCTCCACGTTCTTCATTTGGAAGGATATTAAAAAGTCCTGTTTGTATCATTTGCTGTAGAACATTTCCAAGAACATCAACTTTATTGGCTAAATCATCATCAGCCATAGTTGTTGCAGTTATTTGATGTTTGATAAGCTGACCGTTGTCATCAATTCCTAATAAAAGTTTTAAGCCTTTGACACGGAGTTCATCCTTTAGCAGTAATATCATGCGAAGTCTTAAAATAGCAGGCAGATTCAAACGAATATTGGTGTTTGGGCTTTTCGTAGCATTATCAAAAATATACTGTTCGAATGGTTTAATGTAATAACGAAGCATCGTATCAGTTATTTCAAACCAGCCAGCGACTTCTGAAGTAGAATAATTATTTGCTTCCTCAATATGCGCTAAATAGCCGTCATTATAAAGTATTTCTTCTGAAGGTGTATTTTGTATTACGACAAACAATGGGTCATGTTGCACAATTCCGAGTACCATTTCTTTTGCATCATTTAGTTTAAGCATCCTTTCACACCCCACTTTATTTTTCCGTATAACTCTATATAGGTTTCTATTCTATTGGAAGCAAATGTATGACTATTTTGTGAAGGGAATAATTATTAGAACAAATGACCTAACAACCCTTTCTCCACTTATGCGGTTATCTATACCGAGGGGAAGCGTTAAGTACAAGACTTCCACAAAAAATTTAAAGCAGCGGGGTAGGAGGTTAACTGTCCGTATAAGCCCGATTGGTGAAGAGAATAATCCGTGGGGATAAAGAAAACCCCGTGGATTAAAGTTTCACTTTAGGTTCTTAAGAAAAATTTAAGAAATCTCCTCGGAAATCTTTAAGAAATGCTCTTTATATTAAAAGTATTCAAATAATACTTTGATCGGGGAGAAAATGTATGTTAACGTTCCTTACAGAATTTATAAAACATCCGAAAACGATAGGTGCGATTTCACCTAGTTCAAAAAAATTAGCGAAAAAAATGGTCGACCAAATTTGTTTTGAAAATGCCCGATGTATTGTTGAACTAGGGCCGGGTACGGGTTCATTTACGAAAGAATTAGTGAAAAGAAAAGAGCAGTCAACAAAGTTAATTCTTATTGAAAGTAATGAAGTTTTTTGTGACAAGCTTCGTGAACAATTTGAACATGAGCCGAGTATAATCGTAATACATGGATCAGCTGAGAATTTATGCATATATATGTCAGCATTAAATATTAAAAAAATTGATTATGTCGTATCTGGATTACCTTTTACTTCATTGAATCCTGCCATTTCATCTCGTATTTTACAGAATGTAAAGGAATGCTTAGAGGACGGAGAATTTATTACATTCCAATATTCACTTGTTAGGAAATCCTTTATTCAAAATTATTTTGAGGATATTTCACATGAAAAAGTATGGATTAACTTTCCACCTGCTTATGTGCTCAGCTGCAAAATTGGAAATGTGAGGGCTAGTTAATGGGGTTACAAGATCTTTTATCAACTATTGAGCAATACGGTTATTTTGCTTTATTTTTCAGCTTATGGATAGGAATCGTTGGTATGCCCCTTCCTGATGAGATGATTGTTATGAGTGGTGGATTTTTATCATCGTTAGGAAAAATGAGTGTGTTGAAAGCTTTTGTACTAACTTATCTTGGCGCAGTTTCAGGACTTTCCTTAGGATTTATTCTTGGGAAAGTGTTTGGCCATAAAATACTTGATAAATTGGTGAAAAAGAACAAGGCTAAATATTTGTTACAATCAAAAGAACTAATAGATAGATATGGTCATTTTGCTTTAGTTATAAGCTATTTCATACCAATTGTGAGGCATATACTTCCGTACTTAGTAGGTATGAATAACATGTCTTTTAAAAAATACGCTTTGTATTACTACACAGCAGGTTTTGTTTGGACATTGCTTTACTTTTCACTTGGTTTGTTCTTTGGAGAACACATTGAAAGTATTTCCATGTTTGCAACAAAATACGGTATATACTTTGGCGTTTTCGTCGGTATTGTAGGATGTTTTTATTATTTTTATACACGAAAATTAAAGTCGGTATCGTAAAATGTTTTTATTATTTTATTTACGAAAAATGGCTCATCACCAAAATCCGGGGATGACAAAATCAATGACCTGTTTCCAAACGTAAACGGAGGAAAAGATGGGCATCATTTCGGTAGCCAAAACCACGTCTTTTGATGAGCTTAATTTTATTATTTGTGCCCTCCATAATGCCGTTTGAGAAAGGTGAGTATATGGTATCTACCATGGCTTTCTCACGAACAATCACGGTTTTAGCTATCTTTGAAACTACACCACTTGTGTGAAATTGATAGCGTTCGAGCCAGTCTTTTAAGCGCTTTGTTGCTTGTGTATCCGTTGTAGCTTTTAACACATAACGCATGTGATTCAATGCTTGATAGATATGCTTTGTATGAAAATCTTCCCGTAGCCATTCACGCACAAAACCACGTTCTTCCTCTGTTAACTCTTCCGGTTTTCGCGCTAAACAGCGGTCGATAAATCGGGATTTGTGCTGCTTTTTTGCTTCACCTAAGTAACATCGTCTGCGCTGCTGGGCATCGGTGAAAAATTGAATCAAATGAAAGCGGTCCAATACATGAATAGCTGTTGGGTAAACGGCTTGAATCGCACCTGCCATGGCCACTGCGAAATCACTGACCACGGTTTGAATCGACCCTACCACTTTCTTTAAAACCAATTCAATTGCGTCTTGATCTCGGTGAGGAACAATCGCCAAAATACGCCCTGTTTCAGCGTTTAAGACACTCGTCGCATAGTTGTGCCCTTTGCGTAAAGCGAATTCATCGACACAAATATGTTTCGCACTTTCTTCGACTAATTGTTCGGGTGCATACGTGTAAAACCAGCGTTCAACCGTTCAACCGTTGTATACGGAAGTGCATAGTCACGTGCGACATCCGCAATTGAGCGACCATGACAACGCTTCGTAATTTCACGACGAAACGATTCCGTCGAGGAATGAACAAGCCCTAATCCATAGTCAAATGTGAACGTAAATCCACAATTTTTACAGCGTTGGCGAGGCACAAATAATTCAATCCAAAGCACGCCAATATGCCAGGCACAGCCATGCCGAAAACGGCGTAGGGCACGATCATGACAAACAGTCCGACCTTGGCAATTTGGACAAGCTATTGATTGTGGCGCAATGTCCACGCGAAAAATATTTGGCTCCTCCTCAGATGGCAGAGCGATTTCAAAAAAGGATGGCAACTGTAGAATTAATTTGATAAACTTAGAGCACAAAGTGAAAACTCCTCTCGTGGTTTGTCTCAGCAACAATTACGATACGTGAGTTTTCACTTTTTTTCTATACTTTAATGTAAATTTATTGAATTTTTATGTGGTCAACCCCAAGTTATGGTGATGAGCCCGAAAAATAAAAGAATAGTTAAAATTAGGAACTGTAATTATGGATAGGAATATATTGCATGAAATAGGTTGATTGGAACGAAGACTGAACGCCCCTAGGAGCGCTAAGTTGGAACGACAATCAGCTTCATGTTATGGTGCTTGGACTGTTTAATGTATATCTGGTAATTTAAAATACTTTGAAATTTGGTGGAATTTGATGACTAAAGAAACAATACTAATAGTTGATGATGAAAAAGAGATTAGAAATCTTATTGCTATTTATTTAAAAAATGAAGGCTACGATATTCTAGAAGCAAGTGATGGAGAGGAGGGCTTAAGTCTTTTAAAGAAACATAAAGTACATTTAATTGTCTTAGATATTATGATGCCGAACGTGGATGGTATCGAAATGTGTATGAAGGTAAGGGAAATAGCCGAGATGCCAATTATTATGCTGTCAGCAAAGTCTCAGGATATGGATAAAATCACCGGATTAACTTTAGGGGCAGATGATTATGTAACAAAGCCCTTTAACCCTTTAGAGCTAATTGCGCGCATAAAATCTCAGCTTCGTAGATATATCAAAATGGATCGACTAGATAGTATGAACGAAAGTGAGATAGAGATTGGTGATTTGCGAATCAATACCGACACACATGAAGTAATCGTCAACAATGAAAAAGTAAAGCTTACACCAAGGGAGTTTTCTATTCTCGAATTACTTGCAAGAAATCAAGGCATAGTCATGAGCGCTGAGCAAATTTATGAAAAGGTTTGGAAGGAAGAGGCTATACAGTCTGAAAACACGGTAATGGTACATATACGAAAAATACGAGAAAGAATTGAGACAAATCCAAGAAATCCTCAATATATTAAAACGGTATGGGGAGTAGGTTATAAAATTGAGAAAGATCATTAAGCCATTCAAATACTTACTAAGCAAACTAAAAATACTTATCATAAATGCCATTACAAAAGTTCGACAAAGTATCAGAATTCAACTTTTAACAACTTTTATTCTTTGTGCATTTCTCGGTTTACTTGTTGCTCGAGTTACTCTACCATTTTTAGAGAATATCAATGAAACAGTTACTATTGACTATAGTGGAGGTATGCAGCAAATAAACTTTCAAGCGCAGCGTGCGGCAGATTTGGCTGTTAGTGAAAATAGTATTGAAGCTTTACAGCAAATGATTGAAGATGAAAATTTAAAGATGGAAATGAAACAGAGTGCGTTGAAAGTGCTAGTTACCGATGAGCGCGGGAAGGTTTTGTATAAAACAAAACAAGCGGAAGAGGAACAAATCGATTTGCATAATAAGATTCGTCATGTAATGGATTTTGCAATCAACAACCCATTCTATAATTATGATATACCGCAAGTCGAGGATTCGCGGCAAGAATTTATTGCCTTTTATCCATTAACGATAGAAGATAAAGGTTTATATTTGTTTGTCAGTGGTATTCCAAAAGGTGCAGTTATTTCACAAAAAAAAAAGGGTCCTATTCCTCCTTTAATGGGAATTGCTTTTTTTACCTTTTCATTCTTCTATATAACAAAACGAAAAATGAAACAAATTGAGGCGTTGGCGAAGGGGGTTAAGGAAATCGCAAAAGGAGATTTAACTTATCGAATTGAGAAAAAGGGAAAAGATGAAATAGCTTTATTAACAGAGAATGTCAATCATATGGCCGAAGCAATTATGGCAAGTATAGAAATGGAACGAAGGATTGATAAACAAAAAAATGAATTAATCACAAATGTTTCACACGACCTTCGGACACCACTTACTTCAATTATGGGCTATTTACGATTGTTAAGAGATGAAAAGTACGAAACGAAGGAGCAATATGATGAGTATATAAAAATTGCTTTCTCAAAATCTGAACAGCTAAAAAACCTGATTGATGATTTATTTGAATATACGAAGTTAACGAATGAAAGCAATGTCCTTGCGCAACACCAAGTATGTCTCAATGAACTTCTCGATCAGTTAATTGAGGAGTTGATTCCGCAAGCGGAGGAAAACCATCGTACATTTATTAAAAATTTCTCAGAGGAGCGGATCTTTGCGACAGTAGATTCTGAAAAAATTGTCAGGGTTTTTGATAATTTATTAATGAATGCCATTAAATATAGTACAGATAAAGGTGAGATTTTTGTTTCCCTTGAAAGAAAAGAAAGGTATGTTCAAATTTGTGTTGCAAATGAAAGTAATGAATTTACATCCGAGGAGCTAATGAGCTTATTTGAGCGATTTTATAAAAAAGATCAGTCTAGAACAAGTGTAGCGGAAGGTTCAGGACTTGGACTTGCTATTGCTAAAAGTATTGTAGAACTACATGGTGGCAAAATTGAAGCAAAGTATGCAGACGGTTTGTTGCAGTTTATCATCATGCTACCTGTTATAGCTGCTGAATAGTGATTGAGTGATTGGACAACATATTGTTAATAAGCATTTCTTGAATTGTATCTAAAATGCTTGTGTCTTTTATTAGTATTTGAATTTCTGTCTGCTTGTACTGTCGTTGAAATTCATAAATATATTCTGTGATAATTTGTAAGTTGAAACTGTTTTTAATTTCCACCTCAACAAAAAACGGTAATGTTAATTGGGGATGTTTTGAACAGCCACCGCGACGAATCCAAATTGCTTCATTGACAAAATAACGGATAGGTAGTTGACGATTACTTGCAATAAATAAGTCCATTTAATACTCCTTTGTATAAACGATTTAACAAAAGCCTAAAGGAAATTAGATAAATCGTCAAAAGATATACTATAAGAAAAACATGAGGAAATCTTGTATAAAGGCTTCCTTATGTTTTTATTTTTGTTTTTGTGTTGGTTTTCACTTGAATATGTCCGTTTTTGGGACTGATTGTAAAGCGGGTGTAAACATTTATTTAATGCATTGTAAATGATATTTACATACATACTAAAACTATTAATAATAAAGTCTGACAACAATGAAAGGGTTGAATGGATTGGATATTAATATACAGGAAATGGTTTTCCAGTTTCTTGGAGGGCTAGGCTTATTTCTTTTTGCTATTAAATTTATGGGTGATGGACTGCAAAAGGCTGCAGGTGATCGTCTACGAGATATTTTAGATAAATTTACAACGAATCCATTGATGGGTGTATTAGTCGGAATTGTCGTGACGGTTCTTATTCAATCGAGTTCAGGCACGACTGTTATTACAGTTGGATTAGTCAGTGCGGGTTTAATGAAATTGCGTCAAGCTATTGGGGTTATTATGGGCGCCAATATTGGTACTACGATAACAGCTTTTATTATAGGAGTTAACGTAGGTGCATATGCTTATCCAATTATGGCAGTCGGCGCGATTTGTTTATTCTTCTTTAAAAAAAGCATGATTCAAAATATCGGACAAGTTTTGTTTGGATTTGCGGGTTTATTTATTGGTTTAGAGCTGATGAGTGGTGGTATGAAGCCACTACGAGATTGGCAACCATTTTTAGATTTAACTGTGCAAATGTCTGATGTGCCTATTTTAGGTGTGCTAGTAGGTACGATATTTACATTGATTGTTCAATCATCTTCAGCAACGGTTGGTATTTTACAAGGATTGTATTCAGAAGGATTAATTTCATTACATGGTGCATTACCAGTATTGTTTGGAGATAATATTGGAACAACAATTACGGCCATTTTAGCTGCATTAGGTGCATCGATTGCCGCAAAACGTGTAGCAGCAACACATTTACTATTCAATGTTGTCGGTACAGTGATCTTTATGCTTATTCTAGGATTATTTACAAACTACGTAGAATGGATCGCTGGTGTATTAAATTTAGAGCCGAAAATGCAAATTGCCTTTGCACATGGAACTTTTAATGTCTTGAATACAATTATACAGTTACCATTAATCGGAGTTTGGGCTTATGTTGTGACGAAATTGATTCCAGGTGAGGATTCAGTTATAGAATATAAACCGAAATTTTTGGATAAAAATTTAATTGTTAAATCGCCTTCAGTTGCACTTGGTCAGGCAAAAATGGAGGTTGTCCGCATGGGTGAATTTAGTATTCAAGGTCTTGAGGAAACGCTAACTATTTTAAAAACTTCTGATACAAAATTAATGGGAACTGTTGAGCAGCTAGAAGATGCCATTAACAATTTAGATCGGAAATCAACGGAATATTTAGTCGAGCTTTCAAAGCAATCACTATCGAGCCATGACTCCCAAGTGCATCATGCTCTATTTGAAAATATACGTGATATTGAACGAATTGGAGATCATGTAGAAAATATCATCGAGCTGTTACAGTATAAAGATAGTAATCGAGTTCGTCTAAGTGATGAGGCATTTAAAGAATTGGAAGAGATGTTTGTCTATACATTGGAAACAGTTAAAATGGCTATTGAAGCCCTTGATAAACGTGATATCACATTAGCAAACCAAGTATTAGAAAAAGAAAATGAAATCGACAATATGGAGCGACGATTACGTAAACTGCATATTAAACGTTTAAATGAAGGCACATGCTCAGGTTCAGCAGGTATTGTATTTGCAGATATAGTAAGCAATCTAGAAAGAATCGGCGATCATGCCTCGAATATAGCAGAAACTGTAATTTCTTAAAAAGAAAGAGAGCTGTTCAGCGTTGAACAGCTCTTTTTTATAGGGTGACAGTAGAACCTTCGAAGTGACGGATAGAACTCTCGAACCGCCGGATAGAACATTCAAACTGATGGACAATAGCTCCCGAACTGACAGGTAGAACCTTCAAATCGACGGATAGTCGTATGCATCAATCGTCTCTAGAAAATATTTTAGCGCAGGTGACTGTACTTCGTCATTACGATAAATAAACCAAGTAGGGATTTGAGCCTGCTTTGTCGCTAGTATGTGCAGAGACAGTGACTGTGTATCCATATATCTTTGAGCGATTGCGCGTGGCAGTAATGTCACACCTAAACCAGCAGCAACGCAGCCAATGATTCCATCAAGGGTACCAAATTCCATACGCTTCTGTGGTCGCACACCGTCCTCGTGCAACCAATGTTCTAAAATGGCTCTATATGAGCAGCCATGATGAAAAGTAATGAGTGTGCTGTCCTCTACATCTCGTAGGCTATCAATACGTTTATGCTTGCTAGATGTGATGACAACAAGCTCCTCACAAACAAATTCCTTTGCTAGGATATTTTCTTTATAAACGGGTCCTACTACAAATGCACCATCTAATTCATAGTTCTCTAACCGCTCAATATTTTGTTGAGATGGACTTGTCAATATAGTGATATCCACTTGTTTATAGGCTTTATGGAAAGTTGTTAATAGGGCAGGTAAGTGTAGTGCCGCAGTCGATTCCATTGAACCGATACGTAAAAGACCTCTATTTTCCTCTGAATCCTGAAGTACTTCAAAGGATTTTTCATAGAGATGTAGCATTTTTAATACCATTTCATAAAATTGCTCTCCCTTTGGTGTCAATCGGATGCCTCGATGTCCTCGATAAAAAAAGGTTGTATGATACATGGCCTCAAGATTTTGTATTTTCATAGAGATATTGGATTGTGTGTAATTGAGTTCTGCAGCAGCCTTGGAGAAGCTACCTGTTTGCACGACTGTCCGAAAAATTAAGAGATCATTAATATTCATACTTTTCCTCCAGCCATCAATTTATTTGATATCTATTATAACGAATTCATACTATTTGTGATACCTGTATTT
Source organism: Lysinibacillus agricola (assembly GCF_016638705.1). Lineage (GTDB taxonomy): Bacteria > Bacillota > Bacilli > Bacillales_A > Planococcaceae > Lysinibacillus > Lysinibacillus agricola. The sequence continues at coordinate 1,631,011 of NZ_CP067341.1, forward strand.
TCGTTATAGTGAGAAGGAGGGGAGGGAAAATATGCACAAGCAAACAGTTCAATATTTAGTTGGAGGCATTTTTGCATTAGTCATTGCCATGGGGATTGGTCGTTTTTCCTATACGGTTATCTTACCGTATATGCAAGATACTTTTGCCTTTAGTCGTTCCACAGCAGGTTTTCTAGCAACAAGTAATTATTTAGGATACTTTATAGGGGCATTGGTAGCTGGCCGTTTACAAATAGGGGATAAACGTATTCCTTTTTTACAAATAACACTCGTTATTAGTATTTTGACAACAGCTATGATGAGCTTTACAGATGCCATTTTCGCATGGTATCTACTTCGTTTTATTTCAGGGGTTATGAGTGCATTTATCTTTGTGGTTGCTGCTAGCCTTGTGCTCGATCAGTTGGCTAGAAATGGAAAAGCACATTTATCAGGGCTTTTTTATAGCGGGGTAGGTACAGGAATTGCTCTAAGCGCGGTTATTGTGTCACCCATGCATGCAATGTTTGATTGGAATGGGACATGGATCGCCTTGGCATTGTTTAGTGTCATATTGCTTGTATTCATCATATTTTTCATAAAGCCAGTTACTCAACATACACAACAGCAATCAAGGCAAACAGTAGCATCACAAAAAGTCCCACCTTCGACATGGATGAAGTGGTTAATTTTAGCTTATAGCTTAGAGGGACTTGGCTATATTGTCACTGGAACATTTATCGTGTCAATTGCAGAAGAGTCAACAAGCTTTCATGGTGATGCAGCCTTTGTCTGGTTTGTTGTTGGGATTGCAGCGATTCCATCGTGCATCGTTTGGTCTAAGCTGGCACAGCGATACGGCTATGTGAGAACATTATTGATTGCCATGCTATTTCAAGGGCTTGGCATTATTTTGCCAGCATTTGCGACAAATACGATGACACTCTACACAAGTGCCTTTATTTTTGGGGCAACCTTTATGGGCATTACAACAGTGGCCACAACATTAGCAAGACAAATAGTGCCTGTGAACAGTCACCAAATATTAGGTTATCTAACTGCTGGTTATGCTTTGGGCCAAATGTTCGGTCCTTCACTTGCAGGAACAATAGCCAATTATACAAATAGCTATCAGTATGCCTTATTTGGAGCAACAGCCGTTGTAGTAGTAGGGGCAGTATGTCTTATTGGCGGATTAAAATATGAAAAAGTGAAAGTAGGAGAACTAGATGCCATACGTGAATAAAAGCGCCCAGTCGGAACGGAAATCAATCACACGTTATGGTGATGATCCACTTTAATAACATTAAAAAGAAGTAATTGTAGACGATTTATTTCATCACTACTTGTTTATAATGTTGCACATATTAAAGGGTCAAAAATAGCCTTGTTATTGTACGATTAACAAGGCTAACTTAAATTTCTCCTTCAATAAAAGCCTTCTGTAGTTAAATAAGATGACTGTTGTTATCTTTCCACTTTTCGTTCATTTGTGCGTTTTTCCAATAAGTGTTCGGTCCATTACTTTTTAAAGTTGCATTTTTCGGTACCTGTTTAATTATAAGAAGAAGATTAAGTAAATCAACTGACGATGCCATCGAGTTTAGTAGTATTAAGAACTTTAATGTCGTTGTTAAGAGTCCAAATACACTTAATATTAGTGGGGCAATGATTGAAATAATCATAAAAGGAGCAATTGTAATGAAGATATATCTTAATTTTGAAATCTCTTCTTCCGTTATCACAAAACCCCCGGCCAGAATAAATCCTACATATGTTTTTTCGGATTTAATGAAATTAGGAATGAAAATCAAATGAAGTAATTCGTGAAGTATTAATAGTAAGACTAACCCCAAAATAATATTCAAGTTAATAGTTATTGATATTCCATCAGGTGTCAGTCCAAAATCGCTCAAAGAAATACTTGAAAAGATATTTATTACCCCAATAGAGATGATTGTAGCAATAATCATTAAAGGGACAGATATCAAAATAGCACTTAATAAATTCTTAGGTTCTTTCATTGGAGTCCATCCATTTTTAAGTAAGTCCAAATGTAAATTCGGGTTACTTTTTGGCAATTTGTTTAGTAATTTCATTAAACTCCCCCATCCTTAATTCAAGAAAATTGTATAACTGTCCTGTTCTATTAGTTGAATAAGTCACGTTTAGTGAATTTTTTTATCTAATGTGCCGTACTCCTCGTTTTCGTTGTTACTGATTATTGTAGCAGTTTCATTTTCATTAAACCAAATTCGATATTCATAAAGTCTTCCTGGCATATTTTCATCAAAAGTATAAAAAAATATCAGGTGTGTTGATTAACCATTTTTATCCACCTCAATTAATTAGAAGGCTCTGATTTCCGCTACGGGCTACTCGCTTTCCTAGTCGAGTAGCCCGTAGCGGAAATCAGTTAAAATGGACATATATTAGCAAAATCTCCTTATTATAAATTTACCACATAAAGCGAATTCATTCTTTATCTATTCTCAGTTTGTAAATATTCAACTTCATTTTTGTTCATAAATAAAAGCTGAACTAAATTGTTTGAATTAGTTCAGCTTAAAATTATTTTAATGTTTTTAACTCTTGAATACGAAAGACTTATTTACTTTTGATTTAGTGGATATCACGTTTTTTGAAGTTACCACCGCGTACCTCTGAAACATCAGAAATGACTACAAAAGCACTTTCATCGATATCTTTAATAATCGAAACAAGCTTATTTTCTTCCATACGGTTAATAACACAGTTTAAAATTTCAGTTGGTTCATTGGAAAAACCGCCACGCCCATGCGTATAAGTAACACCACGTCCTAAACGAGCTTGAATAGCATCACCAATCTCTTCTGATTTTCCACTAACAACACGGACATCTTTTGATTTTTCTAAACCAACTTGAATAATATCAATCACGTTTTTCGCAATATAATATGTTAAAGCTGAGTATAATGCGCTCTCTAAGCCAAAAATAAAGCTTGCCCCTAAGAAAATAAAGGCATTAATAAATAATATAATATCCCCGACTGAAAACGGAATCTTACGTGATAGTAACACGGCTAAAACCTCAGAGCCATCCAAAGCGCCACCGTTACGTAAGACAATCCCAATCCCAACACCTAGTAGCATACCACCAGATAAAACAATTAATAACGGATCATTTGGACCTAAAATTGTTTTAACATCATGCATAAGCACTGTGGAAATAGATAGAGCTGCAATCCCAGCAGTACTCATCAATGCAAAAGTTTTACCTACTTGTTTGTAGCCAATATAAATAAACGGAATGTTTAATACAAAGAGCAGTACGCCTAATGGAATACCAAAGAGGTGTGCGCCCATAATACTAAGCCCCGTTACGCCACCATCAATGACATCGTTCGGTATCAATACCGCCTCTAGTCCGTATGCTGCGATGATAGCACCAATAATAATCATAATAAATTTTCGTGTGTTTTCAACTGACTTTCTTCTTTTCATAAATCTTCTCCATTTCTTTACGTAAAAATAATACTTAAGGTTTTGGAATAATATTTATAGCTATTGTTTTTGTCTCAGTCTCATTGCTTGAGTCGGCCATATTATAGTATTTATTTATTAAATCGTTTAATTCATTTTCAAAGTTCTTGAATTGATCCTTCGTTAACTTAAAATCAATAAGCGAAAAAGTTGCTAAATCTGCAAGTCTTTCTTCTTCATCAAGTGAATCTAAATAGTTTTGATATTGAGATAGCAAAGCTAATTGATAGTAGGAAACGTAATTTAATTTTTGTTTGATTGTTAGTTGTGTCCAATCCTCCTTACTAAGTTTTGCTGCTCCTTCATTTACTGCATAAAATTTTTCTGTAACAGAACGTATTTTTCGCTCTTTCACAATTTTTATGATGTTTTCATCTGCTAAAATTTGGATGTGACGATACAAGGTAGCTTGAGGTACATCCTTTATGATTGAAATCATCTCCAAAGTACTTATGCCTTCTTCTTTAGTGTGCATGAGAGCTTGTAAAATTTTCATTCTCACAGGGTGCATTAAAACTTCTGCTTTATTCCGCATAAAACGATCCTCCTATCAGATGGAATCAAGGGAAGCAATCAAATGTTATCAATATGAGAACATTCTCAAAAAATATACTATAGAATTTTTAAAAGGATGTACAGTAAAAAGGTAATGAAATTTTTTACATCTTTTGTTATCATTATTGATAATGATAATGAATGGAGGTTTTAGGAATGAAATTACACTATGGTTTTGATGATTTAAGCCAACTAGATTGGGCAAGCATACTGCCAATCATTTTGCCGTTGATATTCGTTGGACTTGTTCTAATCATTGTTGCTTTATTCGATTTATATCGGCACCGAGATACGCGGGAAAACATACTGATGTGGACAATTATTATTTTGTTCTGTAACTCAATTGGTTCTGTTCTTTACTTCATTATTGGTAGGAAGGATGTAAATAAACGTGCGCTTAGAGATTAAACATATTACGAAAAAGTTTAAACAAAAAACAGCCGTGAATGATTTTTCTATGGTCATTGATGTTAATGAGTGTGTTGGGTTAATTGGACCAAATGGGGCGGGGAAATCCACGTTAATTCAAATCATTGCCGACATTCTGTGTGCAGATGAAGGGAAAATTCTTCTTGATGGTCAGAAGATTTCATCTATGAAAAATCAAATTGGTTACTTACCTCAGTATCCTAATTTTTTCTCTTGGATGACAGCATTTGAAACATTGTCCTTTATGGGAACACTTTCAGGCATAGCAAAAAATGAATTGCAGAAAGAAATTCCATTACTTTTAGATAAGGTAGGCTTAGGGAAAGAAGCACATCTCCATGTCGGGACATTTTCAGGTGGTATGAAGCAACGTCTTGGCATCGCACAAGCATTATTGCATAAGCCAACTTTAATGATTATGGATGAACCGGTATCAGCTCTAGATCCAATAGGGAGAAGAGAAGTGTTAAATCTATTAAAAGAGATAAAAAAAGAAACGACCATTTTATTGTCAACGCACATATTGAGCGATGCGGAGGAAATTTGTGAGCGCTTTGTGATGATTAAAAATGGTCACAAAATAGAAGATGCTACAAAATCAGAGTTGCTTAAGCGCCATCAAGAATCAGCTATCTTTTTAATGATTCAAAAAGCAGATTTTCACTGGTTAACAATGGTTGAACATTTACCCTATGTGAAGAAAATCGAAAGCTGTGGAGATGGCTTCAAAATACACGTTGAAAATTTGGGAACAGATGCGAATCGCCTAATACAGCATGGACTGGATTCAAAAGTGATGTTTACTAAATTAGAAGTAGGTATTCAGGACAATCTAGAAGAAATATTTTTGGAATTGGTGGTGTAAGAGAATGAGTGCTTTTATTGCATTGAGCAAAAAAGAAGTACATCAAATGGCAAGGGAGTTTAAAATATTGTGGCTCCCCATCGTATTTATTTTACTAGGGCTAACACAACCGATTATGATGTATTATTTACCTGTTATTTTACAATCAGCTGGTGGTGTTCAAGGTATAATAATTGATCCTACGATGGCAAAGCCTGAAGGACAGGAGGTACTTGCCTCAACATTAAATTCACAGTTTGATCAGCTCGGCATTATTATTTTGGTCGTTGCCACTATGAGTATTATTCAAGGAGAGAAAGCAAATGGCATGATGGCATTTATCCTAACAAGACCAGTATCAATATCATCCTATTTAAATAGTAAAATTATTATCCATTATATATTGGCTGTTATATGTATAGCTCTTGGCTATGCAGTGTCCTATGGCTATTCGGCGTATTTATTTACTACTGTTCCTATGACACAAGCTATGTGGGCTTTAGCATTTTATTGTGTTTGGCTGTTATTTATCATAACGTTTGTTGCAATGATGAGTACATTTTTTAATAGTCCTGCATTTATTGCACTAATAAGTATCGTTGTCCTATTAATATGTCGCTTTATTACTGGGCTACATCCATTCATAGACGTTGTGAATCCTGCTAGTAATAGTATGTATGCAACAAATATTCTGATGACAGGTGACATTGGGACTTGGTATGGCATCAATATTGTAGTTACGGTGCTGTTGGTTTTATTGATGATCATTACCATGCAAAGTTTCATTGCGAAAAAGAAATTTTAAATGAAATTAGGTGAAAAAATTGTTATCGATACAAAATTTACAGAAATCGTATGGCCAGCATGAGGTTTTAAAAGGAGTAGAGTTAACAATAGAAAAGGGAGAAATACTGGCGTTTGTTGGGGGGAATGGTGCAGGTAAAACAACGACATTAAATTGTATTGCTGGACTAGTAGAACAAAATTGCGGGGGAATTATGATTAATAATGTTTCGAAATCGCAATCGCTCGAATATAAAAAGCAATTTTATTTTATACCCGATACGATTCATGTATTTCCAAATATAGCTGCATATGATTGGATACATTTTGTTTTGAAGCTATATGAAAAGACTGATAATGAAAAACTACAAAACTTTATTAGCGTCTTTGGTATGGAAAAAAGTATATATAAACCTATGGGAACGTATTCTTATGGAATGCTTCATAAGATAGCGTTGATTACTGCTTTTACAATTAGTCCGCCTATCCTTATTATGGATGAACCGTTAAATGGCCTAGACCCACTTGCTGTCGTTGCTTTTAAAAATTGTATGAAAGAGTATGTTGAAAAGGGTGGGACCGTTCTCTTTTCCACTCATTTATTAGACGTTGCTGAGAAAATTTGTCAATCTATTTCGTTTTTAAAAGATGGAAAGATTGTCTTACATGAGCGTGTTGAGAACTTGCTAGTCGATGGGAGCTTAGAAACTATTTTTATGGAGAAACAAGCAAATGAAGGATAATATACAATTAATCAAATTCTTTTTAACATCTTTTTATGCAAAGCCAAAGCAGCCAGTAATTCAAGTACTCCTAATTATTGCATTTATTTATCTAGCGGTTCAGTATTTTGTACTTACTTTCACTATCTATTTCATAGCGACCCCAGAGGAGTATTTATTTTACAATGTTCTTCTTTCAAATGGTGTGACCTATTTATTGATTTCGTATTTTGCTATTTCAGTAGTGTTTAGTCAAAGTGATTTTGCTATATTTGCTCATTTACCTATTTCTGCGAAGAAGGTTGTCATATCGAAAATTATAAGTGGGGTAACGTTACCGATAATGGCGGTAAGTATTTTATCAATACCTACATTTTTCATATTCCTGATAGAGTTTAAGCTAGGTGTTGCTATAAAATCACTTTTACTTTTACTTGTCATGAACGTTTTAATTGTACTGTTCCTTCTATTTGTATTGTCCATTTTGAATCATTTTCGCAGTATGTTTAGTAACACATCCGTATATCTACTTGTTAGGATGACGCTTATAGTAGGTATTGGAATAAGCCCAATACTGTACTTTCTCATAAAAAATTATCATGCAATGAGCACTGTTTTAGTGAAATTAGATGTTTCAACCATATCATCCTTAAGTGCTTCAATTTCTGATTTTCTAGAAATAGGTTATCGTTTTGCAATGCAACAGTCATTGGTAGAGACACTTTTGTCATTAAATTCGGCGATAAGTTTTATCTCGTTATTCGCACTATGTTATGTATTGTTTAAAGCAACTATTAAAATGATTGCATCTAAGTATTATGAACATGGCATGCTTGTCAGCAGAATAGAAAAAACGACTAAAGTTTGGGGGAGAGATATTCAAAGCAGCTTGGTCAATTATTTGCAGCGTGAATATTGGATTATTCAATCTGAACCGTACTTTAAAATGCAAGCTATTCTTGGGATAATCTTAACGCCAATTTGTACAATCATTTTTTTAATTCTCTTACAGATGAATATGATAAAGGCGGAATGGATTGTAAACAATGAATCTTTTCTATTTGCCTATATGGTTTTGTTGATGAGTTGTATGAACAATATTAGTGGGACACCCTATTCAAGAGAGGGAAAATACTATGCATCTAGCATGACATTGCCATTTGATCCACAAAAAATTTACATGGCAAAAATTATGACTTCATCATGCATCGGTATAATATCAGTTGTAATAAGCTATATCATTTACATGCTTTTTGGTAGAGGCGATATTATTACGGGACTACATTTATTGATTACATTACTATTAGTCATTACGTATAATTTAATGTCCCCGCTTTATGATAGAAGGCTTCCTTTACTTGAATGGTCTAATCCATCGGAGGCAATAAAATCAAATCCTACAGTATTAATAAGCCTGTTATATGGATTACCATTATTGATTGTCATCGGACTTCTTCACTTTAGCTTGCTATCTTTCAATGTTTCTCCGTCGATTTCGGTAGCAATTATTTTGATTATTGTAATACTATGTGCAATCACATTAATTTACAAAATATTTAATAGAAAGAATTTGGAATGCTCTTCACCATAACTTCTGGCGATGAGCCATATGAAAGGATACGTGAACAATTGAATGTGAAAATAGATCCAATGAGTAATATTCCTTTTTATCAGCAGTTAACCCAGCAACTACTTTGTGAAATAGCGACAGGGAATTTGCAAAATGGTGACCCATTGCCCTCCATTCGTGATTTAGCAGCTGAAACAAACCTCAATCTCCATACCGTTCATAAAAGCTACAAGGAGCTTCAGAAGAAGGGAATAATCGCTATAAAACCTAACTCAAAAGCAATTGTTAAGAAAACTCCCGAAGCAAAGGGGATTGACCTTCAAGAAATTTCTATAAAAGTCGAACAAATAATATGTGAAGCTTATGTTTTAGGTATTAGCGAACAACAACTGCAGCAGATGTTTCATAAGATTTTGCGAAAGTATTATACTGATTGTTAAGAGAGAAAGAGATGACTTCTGCAATATACAGAAGCCATCTCTTACTAATTAGAGTGTATTTTAATCAATTATGCCTTGGTATAATTGATTAGCTTTATTTCTTACGCATAATTTTCTAATCATTCTTCGTACTGCTTAATTAGTTCCCTTAGTTTACTTTGTATTTGTTCACGCACCACTTGTGGGCGCTTTAAGTTTGCCTCCATGCCTAGGCTAAGGAAGAAATGAACAGACCAAGATATAAAAGATGTGCTCATCTTTGTACGAATCGTACCTGAGCCGTCCTCATGTAGATTTATATATTGGGCTAACCATAAGTCTGATTGGCATCTTCTTACACCTTCCAATGTTAAATCCACCTCCAATTCTAACATTTCATCCCCTTCTATTCTCATAATCCATGTCTTTATATGTTCCTCATCCATATTTAATTTCAGGTTTTGGTCTGCATCTAAGGAGAATCCCTTCACTCTATCCACCCGAAATACTCGATGATCTTTTGCAAAGAAACAGTAGGCTTGACAGTACCATAATCCATTCATCGTATATATCCCAATTGGTTGAATAACCCTTTCTCGGCTTGAAGAAGCTTCGTACATCATTGTGATTACTCGTTGCTCCAAAGCTGCCTCAAGAAGTTCCTTTAAGAAAGGAACTTCCATCTCATGTGGGGGTATCCAAAATACAAGTCGTTGCTGCATACGTTCAATCTTTTGCTTAAGTTCACTCGACAGATAATGGAAAAATTTATCCAATGCTGTATTTACTTCATTTTTGAAGGGGAGAGACTTGTAATTATGTAGAGATTGACAGGCAAAAAACAAGGCGATTGCCTCATATTCCGTAAAACTAATGGGTGGCAGTACCTTTTCCCGTAAAACGCGATATCCACCGTTTGGTCCTGTCTCTGAGTATAGTGGTACGCCAAGTTCACTTAACTCCATCAAATCGCGAATCATTGTTCGACGTGAAACACCACACTCATCTGCCATCTCCTGTATTGTAAACTTCTTACGTTCATTGACCTTCATTATAAGTTGAATAAGTCTCTGCGCTTTATGCATTGAGTAGTGCCTCCTTTATAAAATTTAATTAATAGTGACGATAGTTGGCACTATTATCACGTATATTTTAATTCGAAGTCAATGTTAATGAAAAGTGGAGAATATGAATAGTAAGTTTTTAATTCTGAAAAGGCTTTACGTGCTTTCATAACATTGACTTTACACACGTTTTTTATCTTTACATTGGGGTATAAAAAGGATCAAAAAAACGTGAAAACAATTTTTAATAGAAGGAGATTTAAAAATGAAATCAGAAAATCCAAAATACGTGATGGAAATTGTTTTATTTGAGCTGAAGGAGGGAACGGATACCCAACTTTTCTGTCAAGCAGCTGCACAACTTACTGAGGTACTGCAATTACAAATACCGGGATTTAAAGAACGCACTTTGCTGCATACACAAGACGAAAGCCAATGGACGGATATTATTTATTGGGATAATATGGAAATGACATTAGGAGCGATGGAACAACTAAAGTCAGTACCGGTTTTTCAAACTTTTGTGTCGATGATTGATTCACGAGAGATTGTACAACGACATCTAATTCCAACTAATTTGAATATATAGGGAATTTTGCGTATAAGAACGTTTACTATTGATGAATTGTCCATAGCAAATAAAAGAAAGGAGTTGGAACATGTCTGATACATTTGCAGGAAGATATAATGAAGAATTCTTTTACCATTTTACGGATGTTGTCAAACACAATTATCCTGATTTTGATTCGAATATGTTTCATAGCTTGATATACGATGAACATTGGGAACAGAAACAATTCAAAGAGCGAATCCGACATATAAGTACTTCTTTACGTATGACTTTACCTAATTCTTATAGGGATGCAATTTCTATTTTGATCCAAATAGCTCCTCAATGTTGTGGAGTTGAATACTTGTTCTTTCCTGATTTTGTAGAAGTAAATGGACTTGACGATTGGACAACTTCTATTACGGCACTTGAGAGGTTTACGTCTTTTTCCAGTTCTGAATTTGCTGTTCGCCCGTTTATATTAAAAGATTCCCAAAGAATGATGGATCAGATGCTAAAATGGGCCAGTCATCCAGAACCTCATATCAGACGCTTAGCAAGCGAGGGTTGTCGTCCTAGATTACCTTGGGCTACGGCTTTAAACATATTTAAAGCTGACCCAATGCCAATTGTGCATATATTAGAACAACTAAAGCGTGATACTTCGGCCTATGTACAGAAAAGCGTTGCTAATAATCTGAATGATATTTCGAAAGATAATCCGGAACTAGTCAAAAAGCTCGCACGTGATTGGTACGGAGAGAATCCAAACACTGATTGGATAATTAAACATGGATGTCGCAGTTTGCTGCGAAAAAGTGATCCAGATATGCTTTACTTGTTCGGCTTTGAAAATTCTCCAGATGTGACGGTAAGTAATTTTTCACTGGACAAGGAAACGTTAAAGATTGGTCAAACTCTCAACTTTTCTTTTTCAATTCGTGCCAACACCTCTGTATCTCAGAAGTTACGAGTTGAATATGCTATTGATTTCGTCAAAGCCAATCGTAGAACCACGAGAAAGCAATTCAAGATAGCGGAACGAAACTACGATAAAGAAGATTGGCAATATGTACGAAGTCATCATTTTAAAGACTTAACAGTCCGCAAACATTATCCAGGCAAACACCAGTTATCCATCATTGTTAACGGTAAAGAACTAGCTACAACGAATTTTTACGTAACCGAAATCACAGAGTCTTAATAAAATGACATGGAGGAAATAATATGAGTAATGTATCAGTAATAGGGTTAGGATCAATGGGAGCAGCACTGGCTCGTGTATTGCTTCAAAGTGGCCATCAAGTTACAGTATGGAATAGATCAATTGCAAGGGCGGAACCCCTTATTGAAGATGGAGCTATGCTTGCTTCCAGTATAGATAAGGCTATAAGCGCAAGCAAGGTCTCGATTATTTGCGTATCAGACTATAAGGCTTCATACAGTATTTTGGATACTGAAGAAGTCAAAGCAGCCATTAAAGGGAAAGTGCTTGTCCAATTAAGCACAGGTAGTCCTCAGCAAGCGCGTGACAATGAAAAATGGGCTAAAGATAATAATGTGGACTATCTCGATGGAGCAATAGCATCCTCACCACTGCAAATGGGTAAAATGGAATCAACAATTTTTACATCCGGTTCCATAACCGCTTTTCAACAGAGTGAACCATTTCTTAAATCTTTAGCAGGAAACATCCCTTATCTTGGGGAGCAAGTTAGCGCAGCATCTTCTACAGAATTGGCTTTCCTTTCATACTTATTTGGTTCGTATATTGGATTCTTTCACGCTGCACGTATTCTCGAATCGGATGGGCTACGAGTAGATTCATTCGGTTCCATGATTGAAAATGTTTCCCAAGTTGTTGGTGAAGTGATCAAGTATGAGAGTGAAGTTGTTCAAACAGAATCTTACGATAATGCACAGAGCTCTATAAATATGTGTATGACGACAGTGGAACTCTTTATGGAACAAGCGCGCGAAGCCGGAATTAATAATGAATTTCCGAATTTTGCTCATGGGCTTTTTAAGAAGGCTTTGGATGCGGGCTACGGAAATGAGGAACTTGGAGCTCTTATTAAAGTAATGCGAAAGTAAAATAGTTTGTAAAATTCTATAGGAATTGATAAAGACCACTCGAGATGAGTGGTCTTTATGTATGTGCGCCAAGGATGGACGTAATCTACAGGGTGCAAGTCCCGAAACATTAAGGAGTGTGGAATAAACCCAAATTTCACTTGTTCGATGAAGCAGACAAACAATTATGGCATAATCGAAGGTCCTATTTGTTGCATCACAACCAACAGTTAAATTAAAAACACCGCCACTATGGTTGTAATCACAAGACCAATCGCCACGGGCAATAAATTACGCCTTGCAAGTTCGAAGGGGCTAACGTTACAAATGGCAGCAGCCAGGATTAATGCCCAAGGAATGATTGTTCCTCCTCCAACAAAGATTGCTGTTATTTGTCCTAAAGCTGTTAAAGTTGCAGTACAGCCACCAATAGCAATACCGTCAAATATATAACTTTCAAGTAAACTTAATAAATACTAATAGGTGGCTAAACGTTTTTGTTGTAATTCTTTATTTTGAAAATGAACGATTTTTCCCAGTTAGTCGTATTACATATAAATCATTATTGTATGGAGTAGATTTCATGGATGAAAAGGATTTAATTCGAAAGGCGAAAAAAGGAGATACATTGGCTCTTTCGAAACTGCTACAACAGAATTATTCGTTCCTCGTAAAGTATTTAATGAAAGTTACCCTTCATCCACAAATCGCAGAAGATTTAACACAAGAGACGATGATGAAGTGTATTGAAAAAATCCAACTATATAATGGTGAATCCAAGTTTTCCTCATGGCTCATCACAATCGCAACGAACCTTTTTATCGATCAACAGCGTAGAAAGAAGCGGGAGAAAAACTGGCTAGAGCAGGAACAAGCACTCCGAAAAATGAAATGGAATGTAGCCAATATGAACGAAGAATGGACTGATGTACTTGATGTACTTGCTCAAATTAATGAAGAAATACGTATGCCAATCGTGCTAAAGCATTATTACGGATATTCATATGAGGAAATCGGAAAAATGATGGGTATTGCAGAAGGAACAGTAAAATCTCGAGTTTCAAATGGTCTAAAAAATGTACGAAAGGAGTTGGCTGAACTTGAAGGAGTATGATTCTAAAAATAGTAATTCTATGTTGGATGATGAAGATGAATTAACGGTTAAGCAATTAATAGATGATTTAGAAAAACTGGATCAATGGAATCCAGTATCTACTCCAAACTTACAATGGTTTCAACAAAATGTTGAATTAGAGAAAAAAAGAATACGAAAAAAACAATGGAAAGACCTCCTCACGTTTATGTCTGTTGCAGTATTTGTGCTTTCGGTTGGGATTGCTGTCGTTTATCGTCAGCCAATTCTTATTCTTTATTTTCAGCTTGTGGGGATTATCTTATTGCCCTTAGCTCTTAACAAAACTAGAAAGAAGGTCAGTAATGAATGATCTCAAACAAACTAAGTAGCACACCGCTTTGGTTATGCGTCGTGATTGCATTCATTCTGATTTGTCAGAGCTCATGGATGTTTTGGGATGCACGGAAGAGGGGACACAATGCTTGGCTATGGGGCTTTTTAGGCCTTATTACATTTCCAACGTATCTTATTATCTATCTTATTTTTGCAAGAAAAATATTTAAAAGAAAGGTCTCAGGTTCAAATTCCTGAGATTTTTTTTATTTATTTTTTCGTAAGTGAACGATTAGTCGAACGTAATCGTATTAAGGGTGAATAAACAATTTGGAGGAGGGAAACAAGAATGAACTGTTTAATAGAGTCTTATAGTAAATAAAACAAATATTGATATTTATATGAATCTTATACTGAAATCAAGGAGGTTACTTATGACAAAGCAAAAAAGTGTTAAAGGACTATTCATTTATCTCTTGCTTGGAATCATTGCATTCGTTCCCTTATATCTTAAGGCACTATCGACACTATCGACAAACCCGGCCCAATTAGAGCAAGCGAGGGAAATGATGGGGATTTCAGGATCACCTGAAATGTTAGCCTTACTTGGCACACTTCCCAATTATATTTTCTTACTCATTGCTCTTGTTATAGGTTTTTTTACTGCTCATAAAGTTGGTTTAAAATCTGTGATTATGCACCCGAATGCTAGAGAAAAGTCAAAGTCAGAGTGGATAAAAGGTATTAAACTAGCTATCATACTCGGTTCGATTGCAGGAGTTGTTATAAGAGGATTCGATTATCTTTTATTCCCACTCTTGCCGGAGGGTCTAAAAGAACTAATACATCCTTATAATGCAATAGAATTTTTAGCAGCTTTACTCTACGGAGGGATTGTTGAGGAACTATTAATGCGTTTTGGGTTTATGAGCTTGTTGGTTTTTATTTTTTGGAAACTATTTGATCGAAAATCAGCAAAACCTTCGAACTGGGTCTTTATCCTTGCAATATTTGTTAGCACATTATTATTTGCAATAGGTCACTATAGTGGAACTGCAAGTGTGATAGAAATGACCGCATTCATTTGGTTCCGAATGATCTTATTGAATGGTTTACCCGGCTTCTTCTTTGGCTGGATTTATTGGAAGCACAATCTAGAACTTGCGATGCTTGCACATATGTTTGCTCATATTGCCATGAATTTTCTAATGTTGATTGTCTCCTTTTTTCTGTGAAAAAAACTTTTTCATGTAAGGGTTGGGAGCAATCGCTCATGAAGGTTTTATGTAAAAATATATATGGTGCATATACACTTTGAAAATTTGCTTGTGTAAAATATAACTATATGAGGAGCTAGACAGGAAAGGAGAAGGGTATATGAGTGCAAAAAGCAAATGGATATACTGCCCAATTTGTAGTTCAAAAACACGCACTAAAGTATATGCGAATACAATATTAATTAGTTTTCCTCTTTACTGTCCAAAATGTAAACAAGAAAGTTTAGTAAACATAAAAAAATTTAAAATTATCATAGTTAAAGAGCCAGACGCTAAGACGCAGAGCCGATAAATTGAGATATATGTTAACCTCAATATAAATCCTATATGGTTTTAATACGTTACTTCAAGCAACTGGATTTAATCGAATCATCAATGGGCTGCTACCTTCTGATCAAACAGTTGAAAATGGCTATACCGAAAAAGAAATCAGTGATAATAAATTATTTTCTTATCATGTTGTCAACGATACGATCATTAATCAGGCTTTGAGTTTAAATGACAATGTCAATGAGGTAAACAGCATCGTCTTCCCTTCAGAAGTACCTGTACTGAAACTAATATCCTCAGTTTCTCAAAAACAAGTAAAAGATGGAGAAGAGATTCAAAAAAATCACTTAAATCGACTTGGTGCAAATGCTGAGTCCAAAATTATTGACGGCTCTCATTTATTCTATCAAACTAACGTTACAGATATCAGTGATGCCACAAGTAATTTCCTTAAAAAAATCAACTAAGGACTTGTAACAAATACAGACTAAAGGGAGCTAGAACTATAATCTCAGCTCCCTTTTTATCTTTAGATATGAATGTACTTCAACAAACGCACCATGTTAGTGCAACGTCTTTGTATTGTTTAAGTTTGTCACAAGCAAAGCGAAGATTGTTTAAGCTTGATTGAATTTTTTTACATATAAATGTTCAGAAATATCATTTGGATTTATTTCAGAAAGATCAATATCAATTTTCCCATCACGACTAAACTCAGTAAATGTCTCCATTGCAAATTTATATGCCTTTGTTAATTCAATTGTTAAAACACTTGCTAATAAGATGTTGGAATGAAATTTTATGGAAGGTAGATGAGGAATCTGTATCAAAAAGCAGTAAAGGATTCTGTAGTTTTAAATGGTAAAATTAATTAAATTTGGAACGAATATTTATTTCGTTCGTTCTTATAGTAATTCTAGAAAGTAAGGAGGGGGTAAACAATGCTCAGTAAAAAAGGTATATTATCAACATTATTTTCAGTAGTAGGGCTTATTTGTGTAGCATGTTTTTATTACTTTCAACTTAAAACTGCTTGGCTATTCTTCGTTGGAGCTATTATGTTCGTCATGAGTTTTAAAAAAAGGGAAAAAGGATTTTGGGAGTATACTCCTATGATCTGTTTTTGAGATTTAATCATTGCGTTTCATTGTCAATCGTACTACTTGTGTTTATGGGCGAAACTTGAACGACTCCCACTTATAGGAGTGGGAGTCTTCTGTCGGAAAGTAATTCATTGTGAACATGGGAGTAATATGAAATAATTCCTGACAAATTGATTGGAGGAGTAAAAATGCAAGGCTTTAAACGCTACTGCTCGTTTGTAATTCTTATCTTGTTGTTAACAGGGTGTGCGGGTGTGGAAAAAGATAAAACGTCCTCAAATGCGAAGATAACTATTGAGCCATATAACATGAGTGAAAAAGAAAGTCTGCTTATTAGCAAATCAGGGGTAGGAAATATTGAATTTTTTAAACTAAATGGCACTTTAACCGAAGAGGATGATTTGCAAATCTCAGTGGAAGTATTTGAAAAAGGTAAGTTTAAAGAAGAATTGCTAAAGACCTGGGATGACCCCGAAAAAAATTATAAAGATATCCTCATTTCATTTGGAATAAGTGACTTTAATGATGAAGTTCGTCCCTTAAAATTGATATCTGGCATACCTTCTGGGCTTGCTACGACGAATTATTCAAATAACATGACGTCTTCTTCTTTCAGTAATTTAGTAGGCGAAAAGGTTACTTTAAAGAAAAACAAACCTGTTTATTTAGCGGCATGGCTAGGCACTACAAAAAACGAGCTGCGTTCTGTAGGAAGCGAAAATGGCGAATTACCTGCTGGCATTGAAGAAGCTGAGCTCTCATTTTTATACAGAGTATTATGGACTGATAAAGAAAAGAATTAACATTAGCAGTGTAATCGGAATAAGGAGATACGGGACCTGGTATTATATATTGGGTTATTCGATTAACGGGTACTTTAGTGAAATAAGGAGTACAAAAATAATCAAACTTTATTAAAAAT
The DNA here is from genome assembly GCF_016638705.1 of Lysinibacillus agricola. Classification (GTDB taxonomy): domain Bacteria; phylum Bacillota; class Bacilli; order Bacillales_A; family Planococcaceae; genus Lysinibacillus; species Lysinibacillus agricola. Next base: position 1,648,501 of record NZ_CP067341.1, read on the forward strand.
CTAATACTAAATAAAAAAGGTTAAAATCAATTTTGAATAATATTTTTCGGAATGGAGTTTGTTTAAGTTGCTATTAAAAAAATCTGATTTCAAATCAAGCATTACTCAATAATAGAAAGGCTTAGGAGTTGTTCCTAAGCTTTTTTTGAGGTTTTAAATGAAAGAAAAGTTATGAAAATAGCATTGGTTTTATGTATTTAAAAAGATTCCTTTGTTGGCGTTCGCCACACCAAGTGCTGGTAAGCCTGCACGTAGAGCAACAGGTAACAAAACCGCCCCTAAAAGTGCCACAGCTGGTGATGGCCAAAAGAACCACGAAATAAACATCATTAACAGACCAATCGTCCAATAAGCGAGCGCAGGTGTTTTAATGATTTTCGTAAAAGGAGCAATCATGACCTCATTAATACCAGAAGTCATCATCACCCGACTCATGGCGACGATAATAGAAATAATAAGAATGATCGACAACAGCTCTGTAATGGCATAAATAAAACTGTTAAAAACACCACTAATGGATGCAGTTAAATCACCTGTAGCAACGATTGCTAGCATGAAGATGCCTAGTACACAAATGAGGGTGGTATCGCGACGTTTAACCATAAATCCAATGATAAGGACAATAAAAACAACGTAAATCCAATGGAGAGCTGTGAATTCAATCCCCATACGTTTCCCCCTCAAAATTCGATCTGATTCTATAGAATATGAAGGGGAAAAAAGTTGGTGATGGTTTTTTTTGTGGGCATTTGCTACTCCGAAATAAGTGAACAGCTTCTTTAAGAAAACTGTATTTTCTTGTGAAAAAAATACGATTGTGAAGGATTACACGTACACTAAAGGAGTCGTTTAGTGTAATATGTACGGTAGTAAATAATAGCCGTTATATGGAAATTATTTTTATGATTGATAAATTGAAAGGTGAGAGAGTCATTCTGTAGCTTTGAAATAAAGTTTGATAAAAAACACCTCTTAAACCTGTATTTTTCTGTAAATAAGAATAATCCATTTTGAAAAAAGATTACTCAAAATGGATTGGATTATTCTTTAGCAGTTTTAAGTTAGATTTTATAAAAAAGTTTAATCATTTTCTACCTTCAATCTTCCAAAATCGTGCCCTATGGTTGAACAAATATATATGTTCTCTCAAAGAGATCAGTTATATAGAAAAATTCTAGGTCATGGTTAAGTTTTTTACACATTTAAGTTGTTTACTTCACTTGAAGGTTAGTTAAGGATTTATGCTCCACTATTCCTTTTCTTAAATCATTTGTGACTGACCTATGAACCTTCACCAAAGTCTAGAGTACTTCCTGTTTCTACTAAAGTCTTTGTATTACTTAAAATCATCCACCAGGCCTTGTCGCTGTTCTCATAAGTGGAATCTCCTTCTTTCCACTGGTCTTGTATGACTGTCAATTTCGTGCATGAGCCAATAGGTTCTAAAAGATAAGAAATTCTTGACTCGAATGCATGATCATCTTCAATATAAGACTTTCCAGGATAGTGAGTAAATCGAAGTACCTTATTTGGTTCATATTCCAATACGTTTCCGTATACATGCACCGTTTTATCTCCATCTACTCCAGGACCGACATACTCCAAAAGATCGCCCAGTTGAAATGTAGATTTTATGACGGACCCATAATAAATTTGTTTTGTACTCTCAGAAGAGATAAGTGCCTTCCAAACTTCCTCTGGTGTACCTGCAATATAAAATTGATACTTCAAATCCTTCATGATTTTTATGCCTCCTAAAAATTTAATTTGGAACATGTACATTATAAAAAAACTTCACTGACAAGTACGGTCAGTGAAGTGAAGTATTTTGATAATGATTGAATAACTCAAAGCTGATTGTTGCCAATTTTTCTTGTAATAAAGTTGGTTCCAAAATGGTAATAGATTTACCGTAGGGGAGAAGAAAGTAAGGTACAAAGCTATGAATAGACTCTTTATCAACCTTAAAAAGAGCTTGATTGTCTTTTCGTTCTATTAAAGCATGACTAAATAACCAATGCTGACATAAATCATCTAGCGCATGTGTATTGCCTTTGATACGGACAGAAATGAGTTTTTCAAGTTGGTTTGAATCAGGTAAAAGGTCTTTTAGTAAGAAAGAACGTGCTGAAAATCCCAAGGGTCGGTCGAATTTTTTATCTGTTTTGGATAATGATTGAATACGATCGATTCGAAAACTTCGAATTTCTTCACGCAGATGGCAATAAGCAACTGTGTACCACTTACCTTTCCAATAAACAAGACCATAAGGATCAATACGGCGTGATTGCGGTTCAATTTCTCTATCTTTATGATAAATAATAAATAAACTATAGCTTTCGGCAACAGCAATTTCTAAATCTTGAAGAATAGATTTTAAGGACGATTCAATAGTAGGATGGATGACTTCAAACCCTCTTAAATGGCGATTGATATGATTTAATTGTTCCTCGTTTGTATACATTTTTAATTTAGAAATTGCTTCATCTAACGCTTCACTAAAGGGATACCCTGCATCTATTGCAAATTTTGCAGCATGAACAAGCGCTTTCTGCTCATCCATATTAAAAAACAAAGGTGCCTTTGTAAACTCATTCAATAAACTGTACCCACCATTATGTCCTGCATCTGAAATGATTGGTACTCCACTTGCACACAAAGCATCAATATAGCGGTACACCGTACGGATACTGATTTCTAATTCCTCTGCTAGCTCCTTAGCAGTCAATTGTTTCCTCGTTTTGAGGAGCCATAATATAGAAAGCATATTAACCATTTTAGACATATATAGTCATTCCCTTCTCTAAATTCAAATAAGCGCCAAAATACTAAACTTATTGAAAAATTTAATTATAAATGTAAACATATGTTTACCATTTTATTAATCACCTTACAGAGCTTACTCTGAAGAACATTCTACTTTATTATAAAAAATCCCGCTTCTCTATTAATCATATTCTAATTACACAATCTGGTCCGAATACGGAATAACTCTATTGTCACTCGATAATTCCCTAATCCACCTTATAATTCAGACGTACTTTTCCTTTCACTATAAACCATTTTTTTAGATAACTATATTCAAAAGGGATAAAGCGTCATAACTTTTTTTCAAACATCGCGACTGTATTTTAAATCCACACATGCTTAGAGAATGAAAAGGGAAATTGGATATGTGTACATACAAATGCATCTCAATCTATTGTTTGCCAATGTCAATCGTAGGGTCCAAATTCAGAGAAAGAGTCACAAGATTTTTGTAAAACAAGTTATTTTAGATGCTACAAAGAATCCAAGAAGCCGATTTGTTTTTACCCTAATTGAAAAAATGTTAATCGTTGCAGGGTTAGTTAAAGAAGTTTCTTATTATTTAAGAAATAACAGGAGAATCATATTTCGTTGTAGAAATAATTAAAGAGTAGCAAAATATAGGAGGACAATATGAGCAAATTTGGATTGTTTGGCAAGTTTATAGTAAAAGATGGCGAACGTGATACGCTAGTACATATTTTATTGGAAGCGGCAGAATCAATGAAGAATCTTGATGAATGCGAGATATATCTCGTAAGTGTTTCTGAATACGAATCAAATTCTGTATATGTTTATGAAGTGTGGAGTAATGAAAAAGCCCATAAAGCATCTTTATCTCTAGAGGTTACACAAACATTAATAAAGCGTGCAAAACCAATCATTACTGGAATGGAGAGAATGAGCACCATGAATATAATGGGCGGGAAGGGCGTTTCACCGAATTCTTATTAAACGAAAGAGGACTTTAGTTGAATAAAAATAAGACCACTCCGTGTGGTCTTATCCCTGCAGTCATCTGTTGTCGATATTTAATCGTTGCCAGATGGCTGAGTCGTTTTTGAAAACATTGATAGTTGTAAAAATATATATAATCTTCAATAACTAATAGAAAGATTGAAAGGCTTAGGAGTTATTCCTAAGCCTTTTTGGAGGTTTTCGATGAAAGAAATGTTATGAAAATAGCTTTGATTATTTATGTATTCAAAAAGATTCTTTTGTTGGTGTTCGGTACTCCAAGACTTGGGAGGCCCGCACGAATCGTGACAGGTAAGAGAACAGCCCCTAATAGTGCAACAGTCGGGGATGGCCAGAAAAACCACGAAATAAACATCATAAACAGACCAATCGTCCAATAAGCGAGTGCAGGTGTTTTAATGATTTTCGTAAAAGGAGCAATCATGACCTCATTAATACCAGAAGTCATCATCACCCGACTCATGGCGACGATAATAGAAATAATAAGAATGATCGACAACAGCTCTGTAATGGCATAAATAAAACTGTTAAAAACACCACTAATGGATGCAGTTAAATCACCTGTAGCAACGATTGCTAGCATGAAGATGCCTAGTACACAAATGAGGGTGGTATCGCGACGTTTAACCATAAATCCAATGATAAGGACAATAAAAACAACGTAAATCCAATGGAGAGCTGTGAATTCAATCCCCATACGTTTCCCCCTCAAAATTCGATCTGATTCTATAGAATATGAAGGGGAAAAAAGTTGGTGATGATTTAGAAAAATTTCGACCTAGTCAGAATGACGGATAGAGGAGTCAAAGCGGCGGAAAGAAGAGACAAGGTGACGGATAGAATCGTCAAAGCGACGGATAGATAAGCCAAAGTCGTGGATAGCCCCGCCATAGCGACGAATTATGAAACAATATATGTGGATTGTACTTTCTGCTACAGCAAGCTGGATTTTTCTAATGAATATAGATTACGATGCAATGGACTCACTATAATAGTAGGAGCTGATAATTGAAAAAGTATAAATAAAATAATAGAGGTGTAATATGAAAATCGTTATTTCCAGGAAAAATACTTATCGATAAAGGCGGAAGCAGACCACTTGGTACAGACAGATTAAACTACTAGTTATACAGGTGGTTCTAATTTTAATTGACAATGATAATCATTATCGATATTGTGGAAGTAGACTAGAATCCACATGGCCACTTATTCGCATTCCAGCGGTTATTTGATTAATTTATGCCAGCATGAAGAAGGTGCCTAATACACAAATGAGTGTGGTGTCGCGACGTTTAACCATATCCAATGCATTTTATACATATTTATTGTGAAATGTCCCGAATTCATCCTTATAAGTTGTTATAATGGTTATTTTTAGAAATTTATGTTTTATAAATCCGATATTCTTTTGATAAATTATTTTATGTAATGAAGTAGAGGTGAACTATAGGTGAAGCAAGTGTTGGTAATTAAGAATGAACGGTCTTTAGCGAAGAAAATCGGAAGCGGTCTAAAGCAAGAAGGCTATTTCATTTTAACACTTCACAATGAAAACAAAGGTTTAAATATAGTATATGAGCAAGATTGGGATATTATCATATTGGATTGGGATTCGTTAAGTATGTCTGGACCGGAAATTTGTAGACAAATACGGGCTGTTAAAACGACCCCAATAATCATTGTGACCGACAATGTGTCCAGCAAGGATTGCATAGCAGGATTACAAGCAGGAGCAGATGATTATATAAGAAAACCATTTGTGAAAGAAGAATTAGTAGCAAGGATAGAAGTTATTTTAAGAAGAGGGGACTGTATCCAGCCAATCGAGACTGATTACTTTCGGTTTAAAGATCTCTTCGTGGATGCATCCAGCAATATTGTGACAAAAGGTGGCGAAAATCTCCCGCTTACTAAGCGCGAGTATGACTTACTTGTATTTTTGATCAAGAATAAAAATACAATATTGAGCCGTGAAATGCTTTTGAATCAGGTTTGGGGATATGACGTAGCAGTCAATCCAAATGTAGTGGATTTATATATTGGGTATTTAAGAAAAAAGCTAAAGTGCGAGAAGAAAGACAGATATATTCAAACAATCCATGGCAGGGGCTATTCAATGTGAATAGTAAAAATAAGATAATAGGTCAAGTACAGTTTGTCACAGTATTTGAACATAATCGAAAAAAAACGAGTAAAAACGGTTTCAACCAAGTTTTGCTCGTTTTTTTGTTCTATTAAATCTGATAACCAAACAGTTTCTGGAAGATATTGAAGAGACGGAAACTATAAAAAGAATACTTCACGTATTACTTTTTTGTAGCCAATCTATGCTTGAAAGCAACTTTCTTTATAAAGTTATATCTTTCACAAGATTTTCACAGAATTAAAAACTATACTAATTCACAGAACAACCAAATGAAAATGATTATCAATAGCAATTGAAATGGTTAGCAATTATTATCCAATTCAATCTCTAGACTTCATCGTTTTCAAAATAAATTACATAAGGAGTATATGTATGAAGAAATCTATGTTTTTAAAATTAGTTGGAATTATGGCAGTTTTAACTTTAATGTTAGCAGCTTGCTCAAGTAATAAAACTAATGAAGAGTCAAAGTCTAATAAAGATAATGGAAGTGAAGAGGTTGCTAAGTCTACGACAGTTGAAATCACTGATGCCCATGGAACTGTTACTGTTCCTGTAAATCCAAAGAATGTAGTTGCTTTGGATAATAGAACTTTTGAAACTTTAGCTGATTGGAAAATTGATTTAGTAGCTGTTCCAAAGGATGTAATGCCTGCGGATTCACCATATGTAAAGGACGATTCAGTCAAAAATATTGGAAATCACCGCGAACCAAATCTTGAAATTATTGCAGCTGCAGACCCTGAACTTGTAATCGTCGGTCAAAGATTTGCTGGCTATTACGAAGAAATCAAAAAATTAGTGCCAAATGCAGTTGTTATTGATCTTAATGTAGATATTTCCGAGGAAGCTGCTACGCCTGGGGAAAACTTAGTAAATGGACTTAAAAATTCTACAATTGCTTTAGGAAAAATTTTCGATAAAAATGAAGAAGCTAAACAAGTGGTAGCTGATTTTGATAAAGTTATCGAAAATGCTAAATCTGCTTATAATGGAACAGATAAAGTGATGAGTGTTATCGTTGGTGGTGGGGATATTGGTTTCTCAGCTCCGCATTCTGGACGTGTTTGGGGACCGATGTATGAAATTTTCGGTTGGGCTCCAGCATTAGAAGTTGCCGATTCTACTTCAGATCATAAAGGTGATGAAGTTTCTGTTGAAGCTATTGCAGAAAGTAATCCTGATTGGCTTTTCGTATTAGATCGTGATGCTGCAATATCTGGTGAAGAAGATTCAGTTCCTGCTCAGGATGTTATTGCTAACGCACCTGCTCTTCAAAAAACAACTGCTGTTTCTAAAAAACATATTGTTTATGCACCAGCAGATACTTACACAAATGAATCAATTCAGACTTATATAGAGTTGTTTGAAAACCTTGCAAATACTTTAGCTAAAGCTAAGTAGTGTAAAGGAGTATAAAATAGTGCTGAAAAATGTAACTTCTAGGGTTGAGATAAATTCTCAACCCCAGTTTTATAACTACAATAAGATATGGACAAAACCTTTTATATTAGCGATTATAGTTGTTATTATTTTAGGCATTATATCACTGTTTACTGGAGTGTATGATATACGTGGACATGAGGATGGCATGGAGATGTTTTTCATAACTCGTGTTCCGAGAACAGCTGCACTAATGCTTACTGGAGCTGCCATGTCAATGGCAGGACTCGTAATGCAACTGATCACACAGAATCGTTTTGTTGAACCTACTACAACAGGAACTATTGAATGGTCAGGATTAGGGCTGCTTTTTGTTTATTTATTATTTCCTGCCCCGACTTTAGTTCTAAGAATGACTGGTGCAATCATTTTTTCTTTTATAGGAACTATGATTTTCTTTTTATTTTTAAGAAGAGTTAAACTTCGTTCGTCTTTAATTGTCCCGATTATTGGATTGATGCTTGGAGCAGTCATTTCTGCAGTGTCCACTTTTATGGGACTCTTTTTTCAAATGACGCAAAGTATTGAAACTTGGTTTGTAGGTTCTTTTGCGGCTGTTCAGGTGGGAAGATATGAATATTTATGGCTAATTGTTATCGTTACTTTGCTTATTTTTCTTTATGCTAATAGATTGACTTTAGCTGGACTAGGAGAAGATGTCGCAACAAGCCTTGGCGTTAATTACAACAGGATTGTTCTTTTTGGGACTGTTCTCATTTCTTTTGCAGTTGGAATTGTTGCAGCTGTTATTGGAAACTTACCTTTCTTGGGTTTAATTGTCCCAAACATTGTTTCAATGTTTAGAGGCGATGATCTTAGGAGTAATTTACCTTGGGTATGTTTGATAGGAATGGGGACTATAACTGCCTGTGACATAATTTCTCGAACAATTATAATGCCTTTTGAAGTACCTGTTTCTTTAATACTTGGAACAGTGGGGTCAGTCGTGTTTATTACCATTTTATTGAGACAAAGAAAACCAAGGAGGCACCGATGAACACATTGGAATATAGAAATAAAGAAAATGTCGAAATCGATTCTAGCCTTCATAATGAAAAGAGATCAGCTAGGGCTTTTCGTTCTAAGAAGGAAGAAAGACGTTATTGGATTTTGCTAATAACATTGATTGCTTTGGGCATCCTTTCTTCATATGGACTTTTAGTTTATAACAATCCAGTTCCAGTAGATTCACCTTCTTTTATCCCAGTTGTTATGAGAAGGATAGTAGCTCTTGTTGCAATGATTATTGCTGCAGTTTGTCAGAGCTTGTCGACGGTTGCTTTCCAAACGATTACGAATAATAGGATTATCACTCCTTCGCTTTTAGGTTTCGAAGCACTTTACTCAACAATTCATACTAGTACAATATTTTTCTTTGGTGCTAGTGCGTTGATAAATTTTACTGGGATTGGATCATTTTTATTTCAAGTTGTTGTTATGGTCTTGATGAGTTTGATCCTTTATGGATGGCTACTTTCTGGTAAATACGGGAATTTACAACTTATGCTTTTAGTTGGAATTATTATGGGCACTGGGCTAAATTCTGTGTCAACTTTCATGAGAAGACTACTTGCGCCTTCTGAATTTGATATTTTACAGGCAAGATTGTTTGGTTCTGTGAACAATGCAGATTCTGCATATTTTCCTATTGTAATTCCTATCGTAATAATTGTAGCAATATTACTTCTTGCTCATTCTAAGAATCTAAATATATTGTCACTAGGAAAGGATGTTGCTACTTCTTTTGGAGTTAAATATCAATCTAGTGTAATTTATACGCTTGTCTTAGTTGCTATTTTGATGTCAATTTCAACAGCTTTGATTGGACCACTTACTTTCTATGGCTTTTTAGTAGCAACTTTGAGCTATCAGGCAGCGTCCACTTATGATCATAGATATATTTTTCCAATGGCTCTTGCTATAGGATTTTTGATAATTACGAGTGCATACTTTTTGATGTATCATGTATTCCATGCTCAAGGTGTAGTTTCAGTTATTATCGAATTATTTGGTGGAATAATATTTTTAACTGTAGTTTTAAGGAAGAGGGCTTTATGATAAAAATTGATAATGTTAAAAAGTTCTATACTGATAAGGTAAAAATAGGACCTTTGAATATTGAAATACCAAAAGCGGGTTTTACTTCTTTAATTGGCCCAAATGGCGCTGGAAAGTCTACGACACTTTTGATGATTGGAAGACTTTTGGATATGGAGGAAGGTCAAATTCAAGTAGCAAATATGGATGTTTCTGGATCTAAATCCAAAGACTTAGCAAAAATTTTGACTATATTGCGACAAGAAAATCATTTTGTAACTAGGCTTACTATTAGACAACTAGTTGGATTTGGACGATTTCCTTATTCAAAGGGAAGATTAACTAAAGAAGATGAGGCTATTATTTCTAAATATATCGATTTTTTAGACTTGACTGATTTAGAAGATCGATATTTAGATGAGCTTTCAGGTGGTCAAAGACAAAGGGCATATGTAGCAATGGTTTTATGCCAAGAGACTGAATATGTACTTTTGGACGAGCCTCTGAACAATCTTGATGTTGCTCGTTCTGTTCAAATGATGGAGCATTTGAGACGTGCTGCTAATGAATTTGGAAGAACAATTCTGACTGTTATGCATGATATAAATTTTGCAGCCAAATATTCTGATAGAATTTGTGCTATGAAAGATGGACAAATTGCCGCTTTTGGAACAGTAGAAGAGGTTATGGATTCGAAAATTTTGACAGATATTTTCGAAACAAAAATAGAAATTATCGAAGGTCCTTATGGGCCACTCGCTGTTTATTAGTTACGAAATTTTAAAATTAAATTATTTACTGTAGCTGCATAGATCATAACAGCTACTCTAGTTGAAGTTGCTGCCTGTATTTTACAGGCGGTAGCTTTTTCAAATACCGTTGCTCACGATAATGATTGAAGTATGTCATAACGAGAAATTTAGTGATCTTAATGACCGTGGTCAAGAAATACTCAATCTATTTGATACAATTGAACCTAAACTAAATGAAGTTCTTGAGTTAGTTGAACAACAGAAAGATAAATATACATATCTCAATGAGAATAGTATCATCTGGCATTTTCTATTTTATAAAAAAATAGTGTTATATGGTAAGGAAGATAAAAAATATTTTTTTACTGCTAATCATCGAGGTGTTTTCTATAGGTAGTTAAAGAGAATTTCAAAATTATTTGAAATTCTCTTTTTAATCTTATATAGCTTATTTACTCTGTAATCAAATTATATTGCTTTAACATCTCTAAAGTAATGTTCTTTGCAACGGTTCCAGAATCATCAAGATTTGTAACAAAAACATAAGGATGGTTTTCAACTACGATAAAACCAACAAACCACCCTAGTCCCATGTCTGTAATTCTAGTTCCCGTTTTTCCATAAAGAATGTAATGATCTCCTTCTTCTTGAATCATCATGCGTTTAACAGTCTTCATAACAGATTTATCAAATGGAAGGTCTTCTTTATAAAGTTTTTCCATAAAATCGACTTCTTCCAATGGTGATATTTTCAATGAACTTTGTAACCAAAATTGGTCAATTCCTCCGCTAATATTTTCATTACCGTAGGAGAGTTTATGCAACCATTCTTTCATACCCTGTTCACCAATATCTCGAGCCATTGCTTGATAATACCAAACTACAGAATCACGCATTCCTGATCCAAGGGTATAGTCATGGTTCCAGGAGATAATTTCGTGTTCTGTACCATCCCATTTTTTGATATCATATTCATCTCTAACAACTCCTAATTGTAACCCAATTAATGCATTAGGAACTTTAAAGGTAGATTGGGGAGTTAGTTTTTCATTTGCTCTCTGCTCATTATAGATATAAGTTTCCTCTGTTTTTAAATCTCGCAAAATAAAGGTCCCATCATGATCTTTAAAAAATGGATCAGCCTGAACTTGGTTAACGTTAACTTCACTTAGGATGTTAGGATTGTTAGACTCTGGTTGAGCTGAACAACCTACAATACCTAAGGTCAACAATAGGGTAAGTACATAATAAAATATTTTTTTCATTTTATATTTCCTTTCATGCTCTTGCGAATTTATCATTGAAAACATCATTTATTTGACAGTATTGATTTTTCATACCGCGAGTAATACTCCGAAACTGTAAAAAAATTGCTAGGCATCTAGTGGTTTCTCTTATTCTTGCTCATCTTCACCAATTTCATCTTTAGTAATAGCTGGTAAAATTGGATGCGACACATCACTATCAGTTACTTTCTCATTTTTATATTTTGCTTTTATCTCGAAATATTTATCCAATGCTTTCCTAGCAATGACATTATTATTAGTTAAATTCGCACTTGTGTTTGTTGTTGCCCACGGAATAATAACAGCGTAGGCAATTTCAGGATTTTCATAAGGCGCATAGCCAACATGAGTAAAGGAAATTGATTCTGTACCATAATATTCTGTTAATGGACCATAATATACTGCCTGAGCTGTTCCTGTTTTCCCTGCAGCTGTAAATGGAGCATTTGCAAATTCCTGTCGAGCTGAACCTTTTGAACCAGTATAAACACGGCGTAAACCTGTTTTTACATAATCGATTTCATCTGCAGAATTATCAATTCGATTTAAAATAGTCGGTCCAATTTCTGTTACTAGTTGACCAAGCTGCTGTCCATCTTTTGATGGATCATGTACCTCTTTGACAACATGTGGCTGAATGCGATAGCCGCCATTTGCTATTGTCGAAATATACTGCACCAATTGTAAAGGTGTATACGTATCATATTGCCCAATCGCTAAGTCGAGTGCTTTACCGCCCATCGTTGGATCAGACGGACCTTGTACGCCACTAAATTCATTTGGTAAATCAATACCTGTTTTTACACCTAAGCCAAACTGGGCATAATTATTACGCATTTTTGGGAATGTGTTCTCATTTAAACGGAGAGGCATCCCATAGCTATATGGCGTTCCATTAATAAGCAACGCTGTTTTAAACATATATACGTTAGAGGAACGTTCAAGAGCAGTTAAACCATCCATCGAAATATAGCCATTCCTGTTAAAAATAGAGGTTTTTGGTTTGGTTTGCATTAAATGAATTGGTTCATCTCCAAATACAGTACTTGGTGTGATGACTCCTAAGTTATAACCTGTTAGTAAAGTTGCGCCTTTTACAGCTGAACCAGCCTCATAAGCTGTCGTAAAGTTACCAAACGAATAATCGACAACTTCATTTTTCCCCGTTTCAGGATTTTTTTCGATTTTCTTACCAACCATTGATAAAATATCGCCTGTATTCGGGTCCATCATTACTAAAAAGGCACGATCCAATAAATATGAGCCAGGAAGTGCTTTTAATTTCAGCAATTCTTCCTCTACAATTTTTTCTGTTGCAGCCGTTAACTCACTATCTAGTGTTAAGACTAAATCTTTACCAGGCTCACCCTCATAAGTCGTAATGGTATCGACTATCTGTCCTTTTTTATTCGTAATATTTTTCACAACTGTTTTTTGCCCTTGCAGTAATTCTTCATATTGAGCTTCAATATAACTTTCACCTACACGGTCATTTCGCGAATAATCACGAGCTAAATAATAATTTAGCTTTTCTTTTGGAATCCCTTTTGTTGGTACGGTTGTACGTCCTAAAATAGCCAGTGATGATAATTTCACACGTTTCCAGTCAGTCGTTGTGTTAACACCTGGTAATTCAGTTAAACGCTCAGAGACACGTGCAAATTCTTCAGCTGATACATTTTCACTTTTAATAATTTGTGGTGATAAACTATAACCTGATGCCATTTCTCGATAGATTGCTAATACTTCTAAGTCAGCATCCGTCAATTGTGTTAATTCTTCGTGCGTAATTCGTTCACGGACAAGCTTATCAATCTGTGCATTGATTTGACTTGTCGTCATATTTTCTAGCTCTCTAATTTTCTTTTCCTCTGCCTTTGATACTTTTGCATAGGCATCGTCATGATTTTTTAATATCCAAAAATCCAGCTTATCACGTAAAGTGACACGGTTTGTTGGTTGCTCAATCAATTGTGCCAGCTTTTCGGCTATATCCAGCATTTCCTCCGTTGTACTAGTCTGCATTTTCGTATACGTAATCGCATTTTCTGGTTGGTTATCCACTAGAATACGCCCATATCGATCATACATTCGTCCCCTTGGCACACTTGTATTGACAGATACTTCCTCTTTACGCTCTAAAATACGTACATAATCTTTCCCTTTGACAATTTGCATATAGCCAAGCCTAAAAATTAACATCGAAAATACGATAAATATAGCAAAGAAAAGGACATTCATACGAAATGTTAAATTAGAGTGATGTTTTCTTTTAACACTCGCCGCGCGATTTTTTTCCGGTTCTTTGCGCAGATGTATTCCCCTCCTCATCCAATTACAATTACTTAAGATCTAATGGCAATACAGGGATAAAGGTTATTTTTACGTTGATCAACAATCCCCTAAATTAATAGAAGAGCTCTTCTTAGGCAAAGTTTACTTCATATAAATTAATTTGTATAATAGATAAAAATGAATTTTATTATCATAAATACCGATAAGGAGAACCCTTTATGAACTTAAAAGAACTTATTACTTTTCAAACAATCGTTTCACAAGGCGGTTTTAATAAGGCAGCCTCTCACCTTCACTTTGCTCAATCAACCATTACCTCACATATTCAGCGACTCGAAAAAGACCTAGGTATTCAAATTTTTGAGAGTGGAAAAAGTAATCAATTGACTAGAGCAGGTGTTTTATTTGCACAAGAAGTTAACCAATTAATTAAGCATTGGGAATATGTAAAGGGACAGGTAAAGTTCTATGATTTAGAGGAATATGGTGTTATAAATATAGGTCTCGTTGAACCTCTGGCAAGTAGATATTTTCCAAATGCATTAAAAAAGTTCAAAATCCAAAAGCCTAATGTAACCTGTAATATTTTTGTAGGGAATACAGTTTATTTAGCAAATTTACTACTAGGGGATGATCTTGATTTTGCATTTTGTTCACTTCCTGAAGATGGTATAAATTTCACGTTTTCTCCCATTTATGAAGAGAAAATTGTTGCAGTGCTTCCAACTAACCATCCTCTTTGTGCGTATGAAAAAGTTTCACTTGATAAGTTTAAAGGATACACTCTTTTAAAGGGTGGAGATGGATGTCCTTACAGAAGAAGAATTGAATCGGCTATTATGGGGTTAATAAGCAACCCCGATTTCATAACTATTAATAATATATCTATTGTTCCTTACTATGTATCAGAAAACATAGGAATTGGAATTATGCCTTTATCACTTGTACCATCTTCGATCCCTAACATTACAATAAGAGAACTTGATGTTGAAAATGACCTAATTCCCATTGGTATGCTAAGAACCACTACTATACCAGACTTATCTTTTACAAAAAAAATGCTTTGTGATTTTTTAATAGAAGAAATCAAAATTTCTGAATAACTACTAAAATGATGGATCTAGGTGTCCTAACTTTGACGCTTTTTGGAAAGTGGGATGTGATTTCCCCTGACTGTACTGTCGGAGAGTCCGAGTAGGAGAGGAACACATACAAAATAATAAAAAGTTGATTTAAAAAGAGTGATGGGTTTACATTTGCTACGTTCACAGAAGTGGAATTTATATAGATGCTGCTTGAGGTCAATTGTATAGAAATTATCAAAAGAGCAACAAGCAGTAATTTGAGGTGAAGATGATGCTGAATTGTATTCCATAAAAAAATCTGTTAATATAAAAGTACAATTATGAGAGGACTGATGAATGGACGATGATTAACTAAACTATATTTTTATTTGAAATGAACAACTTCAAACTTCAAATTACAAAATATAGGATTAGTCTGTCCATTTTTATAAATCAGTTTATACTTTATTTGTCATGTTTCCAATGGCAAGTAAGGAACTTATTTACGCTAAGTGAAAGACTAATCCTTCCAATTACAAATTGGGAGGATTTTTTATTCTCTCATAAATATTTAACTTCTTTCAGCAAAACATCCGTTGAAAGAAGTTAAAGCCTCCGGCGGATGTCACGGAATCGGTAAGGAGTTCTTTGTGCTTGCACAAAGCCGATTCCGGACGCAATTATGCCGAGGCATAATTGATCAAAAAAGGGGAGAGAGAAATGGGCGATTCAGATACTATTGTTACGCATGTAATGCTCCGTACAAGTCGTTAATATCCATCAAACTTATACGGAGAAATTTAGAATGGATGGATATGCCGACTTTGTATAAACAGTAAAAAGTATAGCTATACAAAGGAGGAATTATCATGTCAATGATACAAGTTCAAAATTTAACTTTTTCGTATCCAAGTAGCTTTGACAATATTTTTGAAAATGTAAACTTTCAAATAGATACGGATTGGAAACTTGGATTTATCGGTAGAAATGGACGAGGAAAAACAACATTCTTTAATTTATTATTAGGGAATTATGAGTATAGTGGGAAAATCAATTCTTCGGTAGAATTTAATTATTTCCCTTATCCAGTTTCGGATAAAAACAAGTATACTCATGAAATCATGGAAGAAATTTGCCCCCAGGCAGAAGATTGGGAAATTCTTCGTGAAATATCCTATTTAGACGTCGATGCCGAGGTCATGTATCGACCTTTTAAAACATTGTCAAATGGAGAACAGACAAAGGTGTTGCTTGCTGCACTTTTTTTAACAGAAGGTCAATTTCTATTAATTGATGAACCAACCAACCATCTAGATACGGAAGCACGAAAGATGGTCTCTGAATATTTAAGGAAGAAAAAAGGGTTTATTTTAATTTCACATGACCGAAACTTTTTAGATGGCTGCGTTGACCATATCTTATCTATAAATAGGGCAAATATTGAAGTTCAAAGTGGTAATTATTCTTCTTGGAAGTTGAATTTTGATCGTCAGCAGGAACACGAAGAGGCAACTAATGAGCGTCTACAAAAAGACATAGGGAGATTAAAACAGTCTTCAAAGCGTTCATCAGGTTGGTCTAATCAAGTGGAAGCTTCCAAAAATGGAACAACGAATTCAGGCTCTAAGTTAGACAAAGGTTTTGTAGGACATAAAGCAGCGAAGATGATGAAGAGAGCAAAGAACATTGAATCAAGGCAGCAAAAAGCTATTGAGGAAAAGTCAAAACTGCTAAAAAACGTGGAAAAAACCGAGTCATTAAAATTAGAATCATTGGCGTTTCATTCAAATGAATTGATTGTTTTGGCCGATGTGTCTGTTCAATACGATAACCAAATAGTGAATATGCCGATTAGCTTTAAACTTGAACAAGGTGACCGAATTGTGCTTGATGGAAAGAATGGAAGCGGAAAAAGTAGTATCCTCAAACTAATTCAAGGAAATCCGATACAGCATACAGGCTCGATGTATGTAGGTTCAGGTCTCGTTATTTCCTATGTCCAACAAGATACTTCTCATTTGAAGGGACTGTTATCGGACTTTATTGAAGAGCATGGGATTGATGAAACATTATTTAAATCTATCCTACGTAAGATGGACTTTGATCGAATTCAATTTGAGAAAGATATATCTCATTATTCTGGTGGACAAAAGAAAAAGCTACTTATAGCCAAAAGTTTATGTGAAAAAGCTCATATCTATATTTGGGATGAACCGTTGAATTTTATTGATATTTATTCGCGCATGCAGATTGAAGAGCTTATTCAAAAATTTAATCCCACAATGGTTTTTGTTGAGCATGATCAAGCATTTCAACAAACAGTTGCAACAAAAACTATATCTATATGAAGAATTGAAGATATAATCAGTAAATCAGGTGCTTTAGTAACGAGCTAAAATGAACAAACTTTTTTATGAAAACTAAACATAAATCTGTTAGAGAAGAATCCATTTTGATCAATCTTTTTTCAAAATGGATTCTTTTATTTTGTCACAAATTTTATCAAGTGTGTTGATTTGTCGCTGACGCTTCGCTTTCGCGCAGAAAAAAACATTGTTGCTGCCACTACATTAGCACTACGCTTTCGCACAGAAAACATCCGCTACGTTCCAGGGTCTCATCTGTGACGCTGATCCCCAAGGAGTCGCCCAGTCTCCACTCCAATCAACTTATCGCATACGTTTTAACAAATGTCATCCGCAACTTCCGATAATGATCCTAATTAAATGCCGCTAATTTCCGCTGCGGGAGTCGAGAAACTCTCCGCTACAATTAGTTAAAAATGGGCATATATAAGCAAAATATCAACAAAAAAAATCCTTTTATCACTCAATAATAAAGCTATATTTTCCTAATCAACACTTGAAATGGATAGAAAACGGGCTCGAGATACGAAATAATAATCCAAAATTTGTTTAGTATAGTCCAAGTTTGATTCCTTATACTAAACTTGTTTCAAAATATTTAGGAAGGAGGCTTTTATTAGTGAGATTTCTTACATGGGGTGTAATTGGAGCTGCTATATTGGGTGTAGCTAGAGGGCTGCAAAATGGAACTCTTCAGCAGTTCACAAAAAATATTTCGAACAAATTAAATCTACAGAACGCACAACAAATGATGCAGCCACTACAACAAGTGGCACAACCATTACAACAAATGAACCAATCACAACAGCAAACAAATCAATCATCGCAACAGATGAAACAACCTTTAGAAGCTGTAGCCAATAATTTAACAGGGAATTCATCAAAATAGTAAGGGTACTATGTTCGATTTTTTCTATTATAGACATGAACGAATATTGTTTGGTCTTTAGGTTATTAACCAATCGCTATGACTTCGAGGGAGTCTGGAAAGTTCGACTTCATAGCGATTGGTAATACGTAATAAAGTATTTACACTGTTAATTTCGTTTATACTTAGAAAATGTTTCGTAGTTGCAATCAATTTTTTTCTAATAGTTTAACTTCTTTCAGCAAATGTCTTTTGTACCGAAAGCGTAGCGACAGGTACAAATGAATGCGAATTTAAGTTACTTTTCAGCGGGCGTCCAAACACCTGCTGAAACAGAGGAACTCAGTCTAAGAACGCCACGTCCTGTGGCAACGACTGAGTGACCAACATCAATTATGCCGAGACATAATTGATGGGAGTAAACGATAACCATTAATTTAGATTTTGCGTTTTTATAAGAATAATACAAAAAAACGTGTAGATTCATTAGAAGTTTTATGGGTCTAGATGAAAAGTTATCTTGGACCTTTGTTAAATTCGAGGTGATTAGAAGTGCCGATGTTAGGTGTAGAAGGTGGCAGCATATATTATCAAGTAAAGGGTGAGGGCACGCCAATTATCTTCATTCACCCACCATTATTGACAAGCACAAATTTTCTTTATCAATTAGAACATTTATCTAAAAGATATAAAGTGATCACCTTTGATATTAGAGGACATGGTAAAAGCGTTTTTTCCAAACAAGCTATCAGCTACTCACTCCTTGTTAATGATATTGTTCATTTACTGGATTATTTAGGTGTTGAGAAAGCATTTATTTGTGGATATTCAACTGGAGGCTCGATTTTATTAGAATTTCTATTGACCCATCCAAGTAGGGCATTAGGTGGTATTGTAATTAGTGGAATGTCTGAAGTGAAAGATCTTTATTTAAAGCAAAAAATTTCTTTAGCAGTTAGACTAGCAAATAAAAAAGCCATATCTGTTCTTACACTTGCTATTTCATGGGGGAATTCTAAGACACGACAAGTATTTAAGAAACTTTATAAAGATGCATCTTATGGAGATGTACGGAATATCCAGCAGTATTTCAATTATAGCCTACACTATAATTGTACAAGTCGACTTCATAAGATTAAATTACCTATTTTGCTTATTTTTGGTACAAAAGACAAAGCGTTTTATGAATATGCCCGCTTACTACATGAAAAGTTGCCTAATAATAAATTAGTGTATTTAGAAAAAGAAAAGCACCAAATTCCGACGAAGGCAGCAGATAAATTAAACGGAAAAATTGATGAGTTTATCCAGAATCATTATAAAAATTGAGAAAATAACAATGTTTTATAGTTTTATAAAAAAGATTGATTATTTTCTAACCGGGTGCAAGAGCTTAAGATCCAGCTGCCATTCTTGGCGGCTGTTTTTATTAAGCTAACGGAGCAGGTTAGTTTAATAAAAACATTTGTTTATGTTATAACTTTACATAGAGGAATCTTTATGGTACGGTACTTATTACTAATATTGACAGGGAAGAGGTGAAAGCAATGATAACAGTTTTTAGAATTTTGTTTGGTAAAAATACAAAAGTTGGAAACCGTTTGGCGTACAAAGGGAGTAGTCTGTCCTTTTTTAAGCCAAATAATCATATAAAAACAGTTATCGTAGCTTTTTCTCTACGGCAAATAAACTATAATTCAATGACATAATGTCCTTGTTTATTTGTGCGTGATTTTATTTAAGCGTAACACCGATAATTGTATCGGTGTTTTTTTGTGCCTAATTTTAATAAAAAAGGTTAGATGATAACTCCCTTCTAATTACTCAAACAAATCAGAGTTTTATGGAAGGATGAGAAAACATGCAACAAAAAAACAAGTATATAAGAATTCAAGAGTTCTTGAAGCAGAATAAATTTCCTAATTTTAGAATGAGTCAAATCACAAATGCTATATTCCAAGGGAGAATAAATAATTTCAATGAAATAACGGTTCTTCCTAAATCCCTAAGAGAAATGTTAATTAAAGAATTTGGAGAATCGATTTTAAATATTGCTACTTTAAAGGCACAACATTCTGAACAAGTTACAAAAGTCTTATTTGGAATTTCAGGAGACGAAAAAATAGAAACGGTAAATATGAAATATAAAGCTGGTTGGGAGTCATTTTGTATATCCTCGCAGTGCGGTTGCAATTTTGGTTGTAAATTTTGTGCAACAGGAGATTTAGGTTTAAAACGCAACTTAACGTCAGATGAAATTACTGATCAAATTTTGTACTTTCACTTAAAAGGACATTCAATTGATAGTATTTCTTTTATGGGGATGGGAGAAGCATTGGCTAATGTACAAGTTTTTGATGCTTTAAATGTACTTACAAATCCGGAGTTATTTGCTTTAAGTCCTCGCAGGTTATCTATTTCGACTATAGGCATTATTCCGGGCATAAAAAAAATGACTCAAAACTATCCACAGGTCAACCTGACGTTTTCATTACATTCTCCTTTTAATGAACAGCGAAGCGGGTTAATGCCAATTAATGAACGCTACCCATTATTGGATGTAATGGACACATTAGATGAGCATATACGTGTGACCTCAAGAAAAGTTTATATTGCTTATATTATGTTGCCAGGAGTTAATGATTCTATTGAGCATGCAAAAGAAGTAGTCAACCTTTTAAGGGGTAGATATAAGAGAGGGAACTTGTACCATGTAAACATCATTAGATATAACCCTACTGTTAGTTCACCTATGAGGTTTGAAGAAGTAAATGAAAATCAAGTTGTAAACTTCTATAAAGAATTAAAATCAGCAGGAATTAACGTTACCATTAGAAGCCAATTTGGCATTGATATAGATGCTGCTTGCGGGCAGTTGTATGGAAACTATCAAAAAACAATAACCAATAAATAAGGGTGAGAGAAATGTTTAGAACGTGGGAAGTACCCTAATAGTTTATTACTAACAATAAATTAAATTATTAGGAGGATATTTATGATAAAAGGAATCTTAGGAAGAAAAATAGGCATGTCTCAAGTGTTTAGTGATAGTGGAGATCCCATAGTTGTGACGGTTGTTGAAGTGGAAGAGAATGTTGTGTTACAGAAGAAAACCTTGGAAAGTGACGGATACGATGCAATCCAAATTGGATTTTCTAATAAAAAGAATCCAATCAAAGCGGAAATTGGAAGAAGTCAAAAGGCAAATACCGTTCCTAAAAGATATGTTAAAGAAATTCGTGGAGCATCATTAGATGTTGGAAAACGTATTAGTGCAGATATATTCCAAGAAGGCGACATAGTAGATGTTACTGGTATATCTAAAGGAAAAGGATTTCAAGGTGTCATTAAAAGACATGGATTAAGTGGAGGTCCTGCATCTCACGGCTCAAGATTCCATCGAGCTCCTGGTTCCATCGGTGTAATCGCCAAAAATGATGGCATGAAAGTGTTCAAAGGAAAGAAAATGCCCGGACGCATGGGTGGAAAACAGACCACTATTCAAAATCTTACAATCATAAAGGTTGATAGTGAACGTAACTTGTTATTAATTAAAGGAAATATCCCTGGAGCTAAAAAGTCGTTTGTAAAAATAGAAACTGCAATTAAAAAATTGAATGAAAATGGTGATGATTAGTGTTAAACAAACAGAATGATTCCAGCCAAAGTATTGGTAGAGATGATGTAGTCATTACGGATTTTTTGATGCTGACTGACAATGATAAAATTCAACTACCGTCCATCGTGGCTAGAGTTAACGATTATGAAATAAATTTAAACTATTTAAATATCGAGCTGATTAACGACATAAAGTTGGGGATCATCCCTTCTGAAATGTCTTCATCAGACCTTCTTGAGTGTTATTATTGTGCTCTTGAATCAGTCATTGAACATGAGCTTGTTTTACAAAAAATGAATGAGGATAGAAACATTTCTGGATGGGAACCTGATAAAGAACAAATTGCTGATTGTATGCAAGAATTATCTGACGAGTTTGGAATTGATGTTTCAGAAGAATACTCTAAACAGGAGATTGAAGAATTAGTATTGAAAGAATTGCGTATGCAACGATTTATTGATAATCAGTTGGGAGACAATAGTGTATCCAAGGAAGAGATTGAACACGAATACCAAAATTCACCTGAAAACGGGGAAATGCAAAAGGAATACATTCGTATTATCCTTGAATATGAAAAGCGAGAAGAGAAATATAAAGCCTTTGTTCTCGAATTGAAAAAAGCAGCATCAATTGAAACTTATTTATAATTTCACTTTTCTAAAAAAAATATGAAATTTGATTAACCCTTCCGAATTTTTGGAAGGGTTTTTTCTATAATAGAGTATATTTCCTACACCTTTAACTCTAATGAAAAGGAGAGATAACATGTCTTTAGAATTGGAGGTTACACACGAATTACTCGTACAAGTCGTTATATTATACTCCATCAAACTTGTACGAAGTAAAGGATGGATATACCGAAGCTCTGATCTTTTTGTTGGATTAGGCTTGTATAAGATTATTTTGTACAAATTTTATTTTAAAACCAACAAATAGCTAACTCGATAGATTGGAATAAGGGTTGATAACTACTTTTAACGTTTACATAAATCCAATGGAGAGCAGTGAATTCAATCCCCATACTTTTCCCCCTCAATATTCGACCTGATTCTATAATTTAGTAAACGTACTACAATTATAAGAAAAATACATATAAAAAATGTCACAAAAAATAATAAAAAAATCAGTACATTTAAAAGATAATATTCCGATATTTAATAATGTCTAACGTCTATATTTACGATACATCCACTTTTTGAAATAAATAAGTAATTTCAAAGTCCCTATTAACGTTATAGAAAAATTTGAATAATAAATTTATCCTCTTTCTTTAGAAAGTAAAAGCTCTATTAAACCGGATGTTATTTGAATAGTAATACTCGAATAACATTAGGAATTCCTAAAAAAATATAAAATTTATTATTGTAATAGAGCATTAAGAGATAGTAACAGGAGGAACAAAATGAGAAATTTTTTCGAAGACCAGTACATAAATATTGATCAACAACTAATTAATTTAGTCAGTGAAATTAGTGAATATAAAGGTATGTTGACCGCTTATAAAGAGCAAAGACCTGATATATTCAATAGCCTTGAAAAAGCTATACCCCTACAATACATAAAAAACTATATTTCAGTTTATGAGGATATAAAAGTTTCAAATAAGCGATTAAAAGAACTTATTTTAGATGATATGATCCCCCAATCAATTTCGGAAGATGCGATATTTTGTTATCATGAAACGCTGACTCTTGTACATAAAAAAACTTGTACTTTTTCTATTAGTCCAGATACTATACAAGAATTGCATTTTCAATTAATTCATTATAATACCTCTGACAGTGCAAAATGGCGCCAAAAGCCATTTTCTATCCCTGGAATTCCTGAAAAAGGGATGCACACGATTTGTTATCGTCCTCTTCCACCTGAAAATATTGCACGGGCTGTAGAACAATTATGCGACCAGTACAATTTATTAAACCGTAAAAAAGAGTTACCTTCACTTATATTGATAGCTCGTTTTATATTGAATCTTTATTGTATAATCCCTTTTAGTCAAGGTAATGGTAGATTAACACTTATGCTCATGCAATTATTATTGGTAAAAAGTGGACATACATTTGTAAAATATGTTTGTTTAGATGAATATATAAAGAAAAGAGAATCAGAATACTATGAAGCCATAATTAAATCTTCGGTTAACTGGTACTGTAATGGGCATAATATTAGCTTCTGGTTAAAAGAGTTTTTAATGATTATTTTAGAGGCTTATAAAGATCTACATAGCAGAGTATTGGATTCTATATGTAAACATACTAAGGTAGAGCGAATTCAGAATTTCATTCATAATCAACAACAACCTTTTACAAAAGAATGCATTCGAAGCATTTATCCAGATATAGCCGAAAGTACAATTAGTAAAGCTTTAACTGATTTGCAATTATTAGGTGAAATTAAACTTATTTCAAAAGGAAGAAATGCGCGCTGGATGACAGTCCAATCTTAGTCTATACCTTTTTAGGTGGGCTAATAAATTTCTACTAAACAAAATAAAAATCTAATTTAGAACCAATTGCCAATTTTTAATAAGCAATTGGTTCTTTACTTTTCAATCTAGAAACGTGAAAAAATTAAAAAGTGCCTTGTAACCATTAGTCAAGGATACCCTCAGTAATGAAAATTTAGTAGGTACCACCTCACAGTTAATATCTATTACCAGAAAAGTCCTATTGGGATCAATATGTCTAAACTTCAACTTCTTTCAGCAGATGTCCAAACACCCGCTGAATTATAGGAACTCAGTCTAAGAACGTCACATCCTGTGGCGTTACCGAAATGATGGCCGACATCGTGCCGATCCTTATGTTGTTGCTGCCGCTACGCTTTCGCACAGACAAAAACACGTTGCTGTCGCTACGTTAGCACTGCGTTTTCGTACAAAAAACATCTGCAGGCCTAAGCACAAAGCCGATTCCGTACGCAACTATGCCAAGGCATAATTGATAGAATTATTCCAATTCACTTGATTTCCCCAATATTAACAAAAATATGTCAATATCTAGTCGTCAGACGACTGAGCTTTGCTATATTGTGACACATTCAGATTCATATTGTTAATATTAATCAATTTTTAGAATCAAAATTACAGTGAAAATAACCTATTTTGTCGTGAAATAGGTTATTTCACTCGTTGTTTGCTAAAAAATGTGTCTATGACTAAAATTTACATCATAGGAAATAGCAAGAATGTTTTCCTGAAACTTAAGTGAATTGGGGGTGCTCAACATATATATAAAATCGTATAAATTATTGTGAAAAATATCAAATAGGGAGGTAAATAGAATGAAAAGGAAATTAATTAAAGGATTAATGATTACATCCATTGTTGCAACAGGAGTTATTCCTGTACATACTTTTGCAACGCCTATTGCTCAAGCAGAAATTCAAGAAGAGAACATGACTCTTTCTTCATCTTTAAGAAAATTAGGTGCACAATCTAAATTGATCCAAATGTATATAGACCAATCTTTAATGAACCCTAATGTACAGCTAGATGAAGTACCAGCTTTAAATACAGAGCAATTCCTAATAAAACAAGATATGAAAGAATGGTCGTCGGAACTTTATCCAAAGTTAATTCTATTAAATTCAAAAAGTAAAGGATTTGCCACTAAATTTAATAGCTATTATCCAACATTAAAAGAATATGTAGATAATAAGGGAGATAAGGAAGGTTTCCTGGATAGGCTGGAAGTCCTTCAAGAAATGGTTATGACAAACCAAGAAAATGTTCAATATCAAATTAATGAATTAACAGATCTTCAAGTGCAGCTTGATAAAAAACTTAAAGATCTTGATACTGATGTGGCAAAAGCTCAAGGAGTGCTTAGTTTAGAAGGAATTGGGAAGATAGACAAGCTAAAAAGCGAATTACTAGATACTAAAAAATCAATTCAAAATGATTTGCAAGAAATTGCCTTTCTACCAGGAGCTTTAAATGAACAAGGACTAAAAATATTCCAAGAGATCTATAGTCTTTCAAAAGATATCATTGAACCAGCTGCTCAAACAGCGGCGGCAGCGTATAACAAAGGAAAAGAAATTAACAACGCTATTTTAGAAGCAGAGAAAAAAGCAGAGCAAGAGGCAAAAGAAAAGGGGAAATCTGCTTTAGAGATTGAAGCTGCAAAAAAAGAAGCGCGTGAAGCAATTGAGAAAAATAATAAAGGTGAAATTGCAGCAGCAGCAGCTACAAAAGCGAAAGAGTATGACCTTATGAAGGTAATTGACCCAGAAAAAAATCAAAAAACATATAGTACCTTCGCTGAAGTAAATAAATTAAAGGCAGAACAACGGGCATATTTGGATGATTTGGAGCAACAAAATCAAAAATTATATGATTTAACAACGAAACTATCGATAGCAGATTTACAAAAATCCATGCTTCTTCTTATGCAACATGATCTGCATACATTTGCTAGCCAAGTGGATGTAGAACTTGACCTATTGAAACGCCATAAAGAAGATTTGAATTTAATAAAAAATAGTATCGCAAAATTAAGTACTGATGCTGATGCTACTAACAATCAATCTCAAAAAGATACATTAAGACGATTAAAAAGTGTAATAAGTCAGCTAGAAGAACAGGTTCATAAATTTTGATATGTTATCGAAAAAAGAGGAGGAAAATAGCTATGAAGAAATTTTCATATAAAGTGTTAACCGTGGCTACTTTGGCAACGATTATTACCGCAGCTAACAGTGGCACTATTCAGGCACTTGCGCAAGAACAGGTCACTCAAGAACAAAAAATAGGGAATTATTATACATTAGGACCTGAAGGATTGAAGAAAGCCTTAGCTGAAACAGGGTCTCATATTCTTGTAATGGATTTATACGCAAAAACAATGATTAAACAGCCGAATGTAAACCTATCCAAAATTGATTTAGGTTCTGAAGGAGGAGAATTAATCAAAAATATTCACCTTAATCAGGAACTGTCTCGAATCAATGCGAATTATTGGTTAGATACGGCGAAGCCAAAAATTCAAAAGACAGCACGTAATATTGTAAATTACGATGAACAATTTAATAATTATTACGACACATTAATAGACACTGTACAAAAGAAAGATAAGGAAGGATTAAAAGAAGGCATTGGTGATTTAATCAGTACGATTAATACAAATTCAAAAGAAGTTACAGAAGTAATTAAGATGTTAGAAGCCTTCAAAACAAAGCTATATACAAATACTATAGATTTTAAAAATAATATTGGTGGTCCGGATGGGAAAGGTGGATTAACGGCAATATTAGCCGGAAAACAAGCTTTGGTTCCACAACTTCAAGCTGAAATTGAGAATCTACGTGCTACTCAGAAAGCACATTTTGATAATGTATTAGCATGGTCAATTGGTGGTGGATTGGGAGCAGCCATTTTAGTTATTGGAACCATTGCAGGTGGGGTAGTAATTGTTGTAACTGGTGGTACAGCAACTCCGCTTGTTGTAGGTGGTCTTACAGTTCTTGGTGCAGCTGGTATTGGTTTAGGAACAGCAGCTGGTGTTACGGCATCTAATCATATGAGCTCTTACAACGAAATATCTAATAAAATCGGAGAATTAACGATGAAAGCCGATTTTGCTAACCAAGCAATTATTTCACTTAGTAACGCAAAAGACACTTTGACATACTTATATCAAACAGTGGATCAAGCGATAATGTCTCTAACGAATATTCAGCAACAATGGAATACAATGGGGGCAAATTATAAAGATTTATATGATAATATCGATCAAATGCAAGATCATAAGCTTTCTTTAATACCTGATGATTTAAAAGCGGCTAAACAAAGTTGGAACGATATTCATAAAGATGCGGAATTTATTGCAAAAGACATTGCTTTTAAACAAGAAGATAAGAATTGAAAATAAAATACATAGGAGGAATATAAAATGAATAAAAAATCTCTTTACAAAGTACTCGCTGTATCGACATTATTAACCTTGACTACAACTTCTGTAATCTCTCCAGTAACAGCATTTGCCGAGACAAGTAAAATTGAGCAAGCGAGCAATAGTGATACATCTCTTTCAGCAAACGAAGCGAAGATGAAAGAAACCTTGCAAAAGGCGGGACTTTTTGCAAAATCTATGAATGCTTATTCTTATATGTTAATTAAGAATCCAGATGTGAACTTTGAAGGAATTAATATTAATGGATATCCGGATTTACCAGGTAAAATTGTACAAGACCAAAAGGATGCAAGAGCACACGCCCTTTCATGGGATACAAAAGTAAAAAAACAGCTTATCGATACATTGACAGGTATTATTGAATACGATACAAAGTTTGAAAATTATTATGACATAATTGTAGATGCAATAAATACAGGAGATGGAGAGACGTTAATAGAAGGGATTACAGATTTACGAGAAGAGATTCAACAAAATCAAAAGTATGCACAACAATTAATAGTAGAATTAACTAAATTAAGAAATGATGTTGGACAAGATGTTAGAGCGTTTGGAGGTAACAAAGAGCTTTTACAGTCGATTTTAAAAAACCAAGGGGTTGCAGTGGAGGATGATCAAAAGCGCCTAAATGAAGTTTTAGAATCAGTAAACTATTATAAGAAATTAGAGTCTGATGGAATAATAACAGTATCTGTGCCTTCTATTCCTACGTGGATTGCTGGTGGTGTTATGCTGGGGATAGCAAGAGATCAATTAGGTCAATTAGAACCGTTATTAGCACAATTAAGACAGACAGTTGATTATAAAATAACATTAAATCGTGTAGTTGGAATTGCACATAGTAATATTAGTGAGATGTACAATGCACTCGATGATGCTATTAATGCTCTTACTTTTATGTCTACGCAATGGAATGACTTAGACTCTCAATATTCGGGGGTATTGAGACATATCGAGAATGCATCTGATAAAGCGGAACAAAATAAATTTAAATTTTTACTCCCTAACTTGAAATCAGCTAAAGATAGCTGGAAAACATTAAAAATAGATGCAGACACATTAAAAGCAGGGATAAAAGAGTTGAAAATATAACTTGTTGTCACTCCTGCTAAATAAGAGGAAACAAAAGAGCGAGAAGTTAGTCACTTCTTGCTTTCTTTGCGTACTCACTAAAACGTAGCGTGATCTATATCAATAAATCTGATACGACCTGAACAATCAACAAGAAAAAAATGATTGGTAATAAAATTTGAATCCACCTTGTTTTGATATAAGGAATGATCTTTAAACCTAAGAACGAGCCAACAATAGAGCCAATTGAAACAGGAATGGCGATTCCCCAATTAACAATGCCCGTAAAGTAGTAAAAGAGAAAGGCACCTGTACAACTTGAAAACGTAATAATTCTTGTTAACTCAACCGCTTTTATATAGGTATAGTGCTTTTTAAGATGATAGGTTACATTCATTTGAGCTGAGCCTGGTCCAAAACCACCGTCATATATTGAAACCGCAAATGGAATGAGTTTATTAATTGGTTGTTCCTCCGTTTCTTTTATATCCTTTACCATTAATTTATTACTGCAAAGCACAACGAAAAATGAGAAAATTAAGAATACGCAAGCTACAATATTCATGATTTGTTCCGATAATCGAGTGGCTAAAAATGCGCCAAATACACCTCCTAAACTAGCAATCATCATTAAAGATGTGAATTTTTTTAACGATAAATGTCCTTTAATTACAAACGATACGACATTCGATAGAGCTGAAATTCCTGTCGCAAATTTATTAACTGCTACAGTTGTATGTATCGGAATGCCAATAAGTAACATTGCCGGCAACAAGATAAAGCCTGCAGCGCCGAAAAGAACACCAATGACTGCTGCAAGTAAGCCGATTGTTAATAAAATAAATCCGTTTACTGAAAACCATTCCTGTAGTAAAATTTCCATCAAATCACCTCTAAACCTAAATTACTGCTAAACAATACATAAAACAAATATATAATAATTGCTTATTCATAAATTAAATTTATGAATAGGGAGGAGTGAATAAAATGAACTTGCATGCATTAAGGATTTTTACGAATGTGGCAAAACATGGGGGAATCACCGCGGCGGCCAATAAAATGCTGCTTAGTCAACCAGCTGTCACAATTCAAATACGGAAATTAGAGAGCGAAATAGGGACAAAATTGATTGAAGGGAAAGGGCGTGGTATTCAATTAACTCCTGAGGGGAAGTTTTTGTATGAGCAGGGAATGCGTTTATTTTATTTAGAAGCACAAATTGATGAAAAGCTCGGTAAATTTTTAGCGAAAGAAGAAAAAATACATATTGCTTCTTCCTATATACCAATAAACTATATACTCCCGCCTATTATAGCAGCGTATAAGCTTGCTAATCCTCACATTGAATTTTTTGTGTCGCTAGGCAATGTGAAATCTGTGGAAGAGCAAGTTCTGAGTTATGAAGTAGATCTTGGTTTTGTCGTGCAAAATAAAATAGGTCATCCTGATTTACAGTTTGAAAAAATACTAGATATCCCGTTTTGGTTTGTTGTTCACCCATCACATTCTATGGCAAATCAAACAGTCTCCATTTATGAATTATCGAATGAGGACTTTATTTATCGGGAACGTGGTAGCTCGACACTTGATTTATTGGAGGCCGTTTTTTACACGTTAAACAGTCCGTTACCTAAATTAGGACTTCAAATGCAGGGCTTACATGAATCGATTAAAGTAGTGGAAGCAGGGTACGGTATGACTTTAGCACCGTCCTACAGTGTAACTGACAGTATAACAAATGGGAAACTAGCTCGGGTGTATGTAGAACATGCAGATATTCAGCAAAGTTTATTTATATGTACACGCAAATCAGATATAGAAGAGCATTCATTTATTCAGTATTTAAAAGATCATTTAAACGCTATAAATTAACCAATCTAAAAGTAATAGAACCAAAATTGGGAATAAGCATTAGAATGCTTATTCTCGATTTTTTCATAGAATTTCTCTTCTTTTTTATTTCCATTCCTTGTCATAATAATATATAGTAATTGTACTCAAACACAGTGAGTAATTTAATTCTTTAATAATTAGGAGGATATTATGGGGAGATTAGTTCATTTCGAAATTCATGTAAGTGACATGGAACGTGCAAAGAAATTTTATGGAGAGGTATTTGGTTGGTCATTTAAAGACTGGAGTGATTATGCGGGAATGCCTTACTTTGGAGCGGTGACTGGCAATGCAGACGAACCTGGAGTCGATGGTGCTTTAATGCAACGTCAAGGTGCTTCTCCAGAACCAAACCAAGCTTTAAATGGATTTGCTTGTACAATGGGCGTGGAAAATTACGATGTAACGGAAGCTAAAGTTCTTGAGAATGGCGGCAAGGTTGCAATGCCGAAATATGCTCTGCCTGGAATGGCGTGGCAAGGATACTATATCGATACCGAAGGCAATATATTCGGAATTCATCAACCCGATGAAAATGCAAAATAGCATCCATGATAGTTCAAAAAAATATGCAATCATAAGACACGGTAAGCATACTTAAAAATGTATGCAACATAATACCTGTCTTGTACTGCGAGAAGCTGTTTAACTTTTCACTTTTAAATTAAACAGCTTTATCATTCTTAAAAAAATCGTAAATAAGACCTGAGCTTGGTAATCTACCAGGCCTAGGTCTTTTTCTGATGCTCAGCAATTGTTTTTAAAAAACATTCCATCGAGTTTGTCATGTATGCATCTTTTCGTCGTATAAAGACGGTTGAAATAGTTCCGTATTTTTTAGGAATTGGATGACAATGAACCTTGCCTGTGGTAGATAGATGTTCAGCAGCCGATTGCGGTACAAGTGTAACGCCAAGACCAATGGCAACACTGTTTAAAATTGTCTCTAATATATTAAATTCCATGATTCTTTTTGGCAGTAAACCCTCATCTTTGAGCCAGAGTTCTAGCTTGGAACGATATCCGCAACCTTGATTAGAAACAAGGAGTGGTGTAGTCATAAATTCCTCGATACGAAAGGATTTGTTTTGTGAAATGAGAACGAGATTTTCGGTATATACATCATATTGTTCTAAAAGCGGATGTTTAATTGGTCCAGTTATAAAAGCTCCATCTAATTGGTGATCCGCTACTTTTTTAATAAGTTCCTCAGTTAAACCAGCTTGTAGTGTTAAGTCGACATTAGGATATCCCTTATAGTAAGAGGCTAGAATGGTTGGTAATATACTCACTGTTTCAACTGTA
Source organism: Lysinibacillus agricola (assembly GCF_016638705.1). Taxonomy (GTDB): domain Bacteria; phylum Bacillota; class Bacilli; order Bacillales_A; family Planococcaceae; genus Lysinibacillus; species Lysinibacillus agricola. Next base: position 1,680,347 of record NZ_CP067341.1, read on the forward strand.
CCGATTTTTAATGTCCCGGTCGGTGTATCACTATCTAAAAATACTTGTTTCATTTCTTCGACATCCTGCAAAATCTTATTAACGTAAGTAAGCATTTTTCGCCCTTCTGGATTTAATGTCATCCCTTTTTTATGACGATAAAAAAGCGGCGTTTGGAGCTCCTTTTCTAATAGCTTAATACGTGCCGTTACATTGGATTGTACATAATTCAATTCTTTTGCAGCATGGCTGACGCTTCCGTGATTTGCGACACTTTTGAAAATCTGTAAATCTCGCAGTTCCATTAGGCATTCCCCCTTAAAAACTATCATTATAAATGATAGTTAATATCACTTTCAATCATTTTACGTGATGTATTTTCTTTTTTATAATTCTCATTGTGTATTTAACTTCTTTCAGCGGGTGTCCAAACACCCGCTGAAAGAAGTTAAAGCCTCCGGCGGATGTCACGGAATCGGAAAGGAGTTCTTTGTGCGAGGGCACAAAGCCGATTCCGGACGCAATTATGCCGAGGCATAATTGATAGGGTTATATAGAAACGAGGAAAAACAGTGAGCAAAAGTAAAATAATAGTAGGTATGATCGCGTGTTTAATTGCAAGTATGTCATGGGGAGCCATGTTTCCAGTTGCAGATCATGCACTTAAATATATAAATCCATTTTATTTTTCAACTATTCGATATGGGGCAGTATCGATTGTATTAATCATTTTATTATGGATGAAAGAAGGGAAGAAAGCGTTTCGTTTAGAGGGGAAAGGTAAGCTGCTCGTTTTCTTTGGAATCATGGCGTTTACTGTTTACAATGTGCTTGTATTTTTAGGCCAGATGTTAATGGGGAAATCCGGCGTTATGGTAGCTTCGATTATGGAAGCACTCATGCCAATGATTTCGATTGCTATTCTTTGGGGGTACAAACATGTGAAACCGAAGAAGTATATGGTTAGCAGCATGATCATTGCTTTTGTTGGAGCTGTTTTTGTTATTACTAAAGGCGATATGAGTTTCTTTCTTACACTGAAACAGAATCTAGTTTCGCTCGCATTCATTTTAATTGGTGTTGTAGGATGGGTTATTTATACAATGGGCGGTCAAACATTTAATGATTGGTCTACTCTTCGCTATTCAACATTAACATGTGTATTTGGCACAGCTGTAACAGGTATCATCACAATGATCATCACGATGCAAGGGTATGTATCAGTCCCAAGTACGGAAATGATTTTTGCTATTAAATATGATTTATTGTTTATGATGACACTGCCAGGTATTGTAGCATTGCTTAGTTGGAATTATGGTGTGAAAATCCTATCATCCATTAATGGAATTTTATTTATAAATTTTGTTCCAATTACTACATTGGTCATTATGATGATACAAGGATATAAAATAACAATCTTTGATGTAGCAGGGACCCTACTTGTTATTTCAGCTCTTATTTGGAATAACATATGTCAGCGTAGAGAAGAAAAAACGAATCCGCAGGTTATACAAGAGGAAGAAGAATTACGGCAGGCTGTTTAATATTAGAAGATTTATGATTTTCTTTATCTACTAAGCATGGAGTAAATAATAGATTAAGCTTCTTTTAGCGCAATATTTGTTTATAAGAATGGGACCTCCTATTGGAAGTCCCTATTCTTTACCTACAATGTATTATTCTTGATACTCAGCATGATTATGACGAGTGCAACCAAATAGATAACAGGCTGTCTGGATAGAAGGATCAAATTCCCTGGTAGGAATGTATCCAGACGAGATTCGTTCAAACATTCGTTCATACTCTTTCTTTTCATCAAGACATTCTTTAATGTTGGCCTGTTTGTCGATTTCTGACCAATCTTCATCACATTCTTCTTCATAGGCTTCTTTGATTTCTTCTATTTTTTGTTTGATGACTTCATTTAGTATATCATGAGCATGTGTTGAATTATTTAGTTTGAGCAGTGCATAAACATATCGACTAATCCAATTAGGTTGTTTCCAATAAATATCCCACCCCTTTACAAACCACTCAATAGCTTCTTTATAAAAACCCAACTCTACATATAAATTCGCTACATCAACTTCACCGACAAACTCATCGTCATCTTTTGAAAATTTATCAACTTTAATTTTTGCCTCATTTAATTTTCCTAACTCAATCAAACATTTTACATGGCAATACATTGCATAATCAGAGTTTTCTGAAGCAAAAAGAAAATATTTCGAAGCGTCTTCCAAGTTTCCAAGATGATAATTAGCAACGGCTAAATTATTATAAGCGGTTTTGGTAGGGTGGATAGAAATAGATGTTACTAATATTTCTTTTGCGTATTCCCACTTTTTTTGCCTAATATAAATTTCACCTAACAAATTATATGGAAAATATGAGGAGGGCTTCATATTAATAACTTCTTCCAACAAAACCTCGGCTATTGTGTCTTTATATTCTTCATAACAATATATCCAAGCAAGATTAGTTAAAGATTGTACAGTTCTTGATTCATCTACTGCTTTTTGAAATAACTTTAATGCATCTTCATATTCATTTTTTTCAAGTAATTCAATAGCTTTTTGATTAATATTCAATTATTTTATCCTCTCGTTTTTAGTTTATAAGTTCAAAGACTGATAACCCTAGCTTATCATAGGTTACTCTAATTAAAATAACTTTCTAAGAATTGAAACCAACTCAAATAATGGTCGAGGTATTTAGAAGCCACGCCGTTGAATCGGTTCATTTTAAAGAATTCTATTTCATCACATTGTGCTAATACTTCTAGAATAGCTTGAATTACTATTTTTTATCTTCATATTGAACACATTTTTTATTTTTGCTATAGTGTTTGGAAAACTAGAGAAAGGGGAGCACATATCATGATGGGAATATTAGATTTAGAACGATTTACAAGTTTATCAAACGAACAGTGTGAAATTATTTTAGATGTGGCTCAAAACCTTCAAATAATGGCTGACCTTTCTCAAGCAGATATATTTATTGATTGTCTTTTGGAAGAAGATAATGCATCTTTAGTTGTAGCTGAAGCAAAACCTACTACTATCTCATCTTTGTATAAAAAAAGTATGTTAGGGAAGATAACATTTGAAGAAATGGAGCCTGGTGTTTTATTTAGTTTAAAAACTGGAAAGCCAATTTTTGGATCAAGAGGGATTACGGAAGAGCGCGGAATAATGCAACAAGATATTGTTCCTATAAAAGACCGGCATGGGAAGACCATTGCGGTATTAATTAAAGAAAGAGATATCTCACAGGTAGTACAAAACGAAAAAAATATAGAGCAACTTATGAAAGCGGCCAATAGTGAAGACAAACAACGTGTATTTCATGCCATTGTCGTTCAGGAAATTCATCATCGCGTTAAAAATAATTTACAGGTTATTTCCAGTTTGTTGCGGTTACAAATGCAACAATCTCACTCGGTGGAAGTAGCTGAGGTATTTCACGATAGTATATCTCGTATATCAAGTATGGCTTTGGTTCATGATTATTTGGCCCAGCGTGGAACTGAGGAAGCAGATATTAAAGTTTTACTACAACAAATATCTACTTTACTAGTCTCCTCGTCCATTATTCCAGGTCAACAAATTGTTGTGTCTGTTGAGGGGGAATCTGTATTCTGTCCTTCAGATAAAGCAACAGCCGTTGCGCTGATTATCAATGAGTTAGTTCAAAATAGCATAAAACATGCTTTTCCTTCACAAAATTACGGGGAAATTGTGATAAATTTAGGACGACGAAAACAAATGGTTACTATTACAGTAATGGATGATGGATGTGGAATTGGTGATTCTTTTTCTTTAGGTGAGATGTCATCTTTAGGATTACATCTTGTAGATATGTTAGTTGAAGAGAGGCTACAAGGAGTTCTTTCATTCCCTCAGTCTGATAAAGGGACAAAAGTTTCAATAACTTTTCCGATAATAGCTACCGAAATTAATTAATACTAGATGGTAAAATAGATTAACATACCGGCTTTGCTCCTAAATAATTCTTTAGTTAAACAGTAAAAGCTCATCGCCATAACGGGTGGTTGATTTCCGTTCCGACTGGGTGCTTTCCGATGAGCCGCTTTTGTTGTTGCTGTCGCTACGTTAGCACTACGCTTTCGCACAGAAAACATACGCTACGCTCCAGGGTCTCATCTGTGACGCTGATCCCCGCCTCCACTCAAATCAATGGCGTACGTTTTAACAAATGTCATCCACAACTTTTGGTGATGAGCCATAATAAATTTCACTGTTAATCGAGACTTTGTTTCGTAGTAGTATTGTTACTGTTTTCAAAAAGAGAAAGCACGCTTTACAAAATCTTTGAGAGTAGTGTAGAATGAACTAAAATAATATCTGAGGCAAAGGCGCCTTTCACGCCTGAAGAAAATTTCTTCGGGGTATGTGAAAGCGCTTTTTTTTCGTTTATTGCAATCGTTAACATATACAAAGGGGTGTTAAATGATGAAATTGTCCTGTGTGGTAAAAGGAACTCATTATACGTTTTCGTCGGTAAGGGAGGTACTTGCAAAAGCAAGTGAAGCTAAATCTGGGGATGTGATGGCGCGTGTAGCAGCTGAATCATCACTTGAGCGCATGGCAGCAAAAGTGGTACTTAGCGAGATGCAGTTGAAAGAAATTTATGAGAATCCAGTTATTCCGTATGAGATGGATGAAGTAACACGCTTGATTTATGATGATATTAGCGACACGATATACAAAGATATTCAAGGTTGGACAGTCGGTGAACTGAGAAATTATATTCTGTTATCTGATACAGGTACAGATCAATTATTGAAACTTTCAAGGGGACTAACAAGTGAAATGATTTCAGCTGTTGCCAAGCTGATGTCAAGCATTGATCTTGTTCTTGCTTCGCAGAAAATGAAGTATCAAGCACATTGCAATACAACAATTGGAGAGCCTGGTCGCTTAGCATTTCGTTGTCAGCCAAACCATCCAAATGATGTTCCAGAAGGCATTTTGTATTCCATAAAGGAAGGGTTGTCCTTCGGAGCAGGTGATGCAGTTATTGGTATCAATCCGAATGTGGATACGATTGAATCCGTCAAAAAACTATTGACACTTTCACATGAATTTATTGAGAAATGGCAAATTCCAACACAAAATTGTGTTTTGGCTCATATAACAACACAAATGGAAGCTTTAAAACAAGGGGCACCTATCGCACTTATGTTTCAAAGTTTAGCAGGTACACAAAAAGGGAATGAAGCATTTGGTATATCTAAAAAAATTCTTGATGAAGGCTATGAGATGATGGCTCGATATGGTACATCTACAGGCCCAAACTTTATGTATTTTGAAACAGGACAAGGTTCGGAGGTATCTTTAAATGCTGATTTTGGGGTAGATATGCAAACTCTTGAATCAAGAAGCTACGGTTATGCACGTCACTGGAAGCCTTTCATGGTAAATACCGTTTCTGGCTTTATTGGACCGGAGACACTATATGATGGACGCCAATTAATTAGAGCCGATCTTGAAGATGGATTTATGGGGAAATTGCATGGTTTACCAATGGGGATTGCTCCAACTTATACAAATCATATGGATGCCGACCAAAATGATCAGGAAGTTGCCGGTATAATAACGGCAGTTGCAGGAGCGAATTTTTACATGGGAGTACCGGGTGGAGATGATGTCATGCTTAATTATCAAGATACAAGCTATCACGATGATGCTAGTTTGCGTGAGATCCTGGGCTTACGACCACTTCGGGAATTTGAAAAATGGTTGGAGAATATGGGCCTGATGGAAAATGGAAAGTTGACAAAACGTGCAGGGGATTTATCAATTTTTGATTAAGGAGCATTCCTGTTAGAAAGATTTTCAGGGGCTTGAAAAAGAAAAAGCCCTCTTGTATGATGCATGAGTGTCAACGGCAAATTGACTCACTATCACACAGGAGAACTCCATTTATGAATTCTAATACGAACAAAAAAATTAATCAAGTCACTGAAAACACTTTAGTCATCGGCATCGATATTGCCAAGAAAAAGCACTATGCTTGTGCCGTAGATGAACGAGGGCGAGTGCTCCAAAAATCATTTCCTTTCTCTCAATCAAGAGGAGGATTCGATGCTTTTTATGAAAGAATACTCGCTTTACGTGCCACACATGAAAAAAGCGAAATTCTCGTGGGATTTGAACCCACTGGGCACTACTGGATGAACCTAGCAGCGTACCTTACTCTTCATGGGATTCCGTTTGTCATGGTAAATCCGCATCATGTGAACCGTTCAAAGGAATTGGATGATAATCTTCAAACGAAGAATGATCAAAAGGATGCCCTTGTCATTGCGCGATTACTGCGTGATGGACGTTTCAGTTATCCACGTATTCTAGAAGGCGTAGAAGCTGAATTACGAAATGGTGCAACGTTACGGTCCAAAATCCAAGAAGACCTAAATGCCATACAAAATCGTATCATTCGTTGGATTGATCGTTTCTTTCCGGAATTTATGACGGTGTTTAAAGACTTCGGAAAAATGGCTTATGCGGCGCTTGAAATGACACCACTACCTAGTGATATTCAAGGGAAGGCGCCAGAAGAGTTATTGTTTTTGTATCGCCAAGTGAAGGGAATGAAATCGCCCCAACTACCAAAAGCGAAACGATTAGTTGAGGTAGCACAGCACTCCATTGGACTGACAGAGGGACTCGTGATGGCACGAATAGAAATTGCCACACTTCTCACACAGTACAAATTGATGCAAAGCCAATTAGACACTTTAACAGAACAGTTAACCGAACTAGCAAAAGAAATGACGGACTATGACTACTTAAATTCTGTCCCAGGCATCAGCAACGGAACGATTGTCGAGCTACTTTCAGAAGTCGGTTCACTCACACAATATGACCATCCACGCCAATTAATTAAACTAGCGGGACTTACATTACGTGAAAACTCTTCTGGACAACACAAAGGACAAAAACGAATATCCAAGCGAGGAAGAAGAAAGTTACGGGCTCTTTTATTTCGAGTCATGATGCCGTTAATTCGTCATAATGAAGCCTTTAAGAAATTACATGAATATTACACCACGCGCACCGTCAATCCCCTTCGAAAGAAGCAATCGATTGTCGTGCTCTGTGGAAAGTTACTGAAGATTTTACACACCTTATGCAAGAAGAGAGTGTATTTTGATGTAAGCTACATGATGAAAGATCTGTATTGTCTCGTAAAGGCAGCCTAGCAACATCAAAGCTCGACCTACTACAAAAGGATGACACGGAGAAGCCGGCATTATTTATTCCATCCGACTTTGAGTCCCTAAAGGAGCATCGCCAGCCTCTGCCTTATGAATAGACCGAACGAAGGAATGTATGCGCATGGACGCCAAGAGACATGGGAGGGTACGTCATCATAAGCATCGCAGAGATCCATTAGTGCATCACATAGTGGAAATGAAAGTTAATTTTAACCAATTAACTTTAGCGAAGCGTACTCACCAAATGACGAATAATTGAAGAACTAGAAAAGACTATGTAAAAGTTGTGATAAAAAAATTTTTTATCACTCTTAAAAACGGGTCAAACCGTTGATATATCAACATTTATAGAGGGAGGAGCAAAATGGATATTCAAGAAATTGTTCAAAGAGTAGTAGAAGAAGTGAAGAAAAATATGAATTTGCCAAAAGCCGATACCGATCAAAAAACAGAAGAAATCATATATTTCCCCGAAGAACGGATACAAGGGGTAGACGAACCACATAACGCTGCATCTATTGAGCGAGCACAAAGTATTACGCCTGCCCGTATTGGTATTGGTCGAACTGGAACCCGTATGTTAACGACAAGTTATTTACAATTTTTGATTGATCATGCAGCTGCACAGGATGCTGTGTCAAGAGATGTAAGTGATGATTTTCTTCAGAATATGGGTTTGCAAAAACTGGAGACAAAAGCTAGCGATATGAAATCTTACTTAATGGATTTAGATTCTGGACGAAAGTTATCAGATGAATCAGTGAAGTTTCTTGAGAAAAACGGGGATAAAGGAAAAGAAGTACAAATTATTATTTGTGATGGCTTGAGTTCCTCGGCTGTGGAAGCTAATGTAGTTGATTTACTACCTGCTTTAATACAAGGGCTAAAATTAAAAAATATTAGCGTCGCAAAGCCGTTTTTTATTAAGCGAGGGCGTGTATGGGTGCAAGACGAAGTAGCTGCAATTGTTAATTGTGACCTTGTTATTTCATTGATTGGTGAAAGGCCAGGTCTAAATACAGATGAAAGCTTGAGTGCATACATGATTTATCGACCTACTGAAAAAACAGTTGAAGCCGATCGGACGGTAATTTCAAATATTCATAAAGAAGGACTGACTTCGCTTGAAGCTGGTGCCTACCTATCTGATTTAATCGAACAAATGCTTCTTGCTAAGTGTACAGGAGTTTCTTTTGCTCAACAAAGGAGTTTCAACATGTAAGTATTGCATGTAATCTGTGTGTGTTCTCATTAATTCGAGTAAAAAAATTATAGTATTCTTTCTGTCCAGAAAGGTTGTGATGGTTTATGAAAAAACGGATTTTGATTGCTGAAGACGAACCGATTATCAGACTGGACTTAAAAATGATGCTTCGGAATCACGGTTATGAGGTAGTCGGAGAAGCAGGAGATGGGGATCGAGCGATTGAACTCGCTTTTAATTTAAAACCAGATCTTGTGTTAATGGATATTGAAATGCCAAAACTAAATGGTTTAAAAGCAAGTGAGGTTATTGGTCGTCAGGTGGATGTACCAGTGCTGTTAATTACTGCCTACAGTCAAAAAGAATTTGTAGAAAAGTCTAGGCAAGATAATATTATGGGTTATCTAGTTAAACCAGTTTCTGAGGCTAGCTTAATTCCAGCAGTTATTATTGCACTTCAACAAGCTAAGAGGACGCAGACGCTAAAAAAATCTTTACAACTCACAGAACAACAAATTCAAAAACGAAAGATGATTGAGCGAGAAAAAGGCAACTCGATAAAGTAAATCTGGGCAATAGATATTTTCATTAACTCATTTCGGCAAATGTCTTTTGTAGCGAAAGCGAAGCATCAGCTACAGAAGTCTCCCACTTCTATTGGAAGGAAATTGGCGACTGCACTGCAAAAAAAGTGAATTATTTACTAGATGGAAGTGGATTGAACCAAACGAAACAGGTCGGGCTACCTGCTTGGCGCTAGTACTCAGACAACAGAAATAAACGGTGCAACAATTCAAGTAGCGTCTGATAAACTTCCAATAAAGAATGTACCTGTCGACGTTTGACACATCTACCATTAACCCTGAAATTATAAGGGGAAGGTCACTCATTTGAAAAATAATGAGTGATTTTTCTTGGTTTTTAACTCTCTTCTTACATCTAATATTTTCCATAATATGCACTAATTACTCTCAAGTCAGAGTAAAATTTGACTCCATTTTCATACGCCAAAGCGGCTGTTATGAAGTTCTAATATTTGTTTTACAATAGCTACAACCAAGCCTAATCCATCAATTCTTTGCTTCTTGATTTTTCTACTCTGTAAAACGGGTTTCATATTCGTTTGATTTCTTCAGCTTCTCTTTAATTTGGTTGCCGAATCGCTTGTTATTGTGCTCATTCCTATACTGTTTTGGTGTGATACAAGTGAATTTTTTTAAAAGTTTTAAGAGGTGTGTTGATTAACTATTTTTATCCATCCCGATTAATGAGAAGGCTCTGATTTCCGCAAATTGACTTCTTAGTTTCCATTCATGTTCAATTCCCATAATAATAAATAACGATTCATATCAGTTATTTCTAATGCAATGAATAGCTCATAAAATCGTATTTTTTGTATAACTTTTTGTTTTTTAAAATTAATAATTCCTTTTTAAAAATTAATATATTTTTCAACTTTTAGGAGCCGAAAAAGAGAGAAAAATGATGATATTAAGATAAACTTAATGTTTTTTCGAGAAAAACTATATACAATTCTATATCATATTGTTGTATAGTATAACTATTCGCATAAAAAGGGAGGAGATTTGATTGTGAAAAAAATGATAAAAGTACCGCATACATATGCAATTATTTTTATAGTAATACTTATTGCTGCAATCGGAACTTATGTTATTCCAGCTGGTAAATATGACAAAGAAGAGGTTGGCGGTAAGCAATATGTTGTGGATGGTAGTTACCATTCAGTAGAACAGAATCCAGTCGGATTTTTCGAATTATTTACTTCGATTCCTGCAGGGATGCAAGCTGGATCACAAATCATTTTCTACATTTTTTTACTTGGTGGAGCATTTGGCATCATCAAAACAACAGGGGCAATTGATGCAGGGATTAATGCCGTTGTCTCAAAATTAAAAACGAAAGATAAATTTCTCATTCCGTTAATTATGATCATCTTCTCAATTCTTGGTTTTACGACAGGGACATCAGAAGAGAATATTATTTTCGTCCCAATTGGAATTGGTATCGCCATTGCACTTGGCTATGATGCCATCGTTGGTACAGCAATGATTACGCTAGGGGCAGCAAGTGGATTTATCGGAGGTATGTTAAACCCATTTACAGTAGGAGTTGCACAAGGGATTGCAGAAATTCCAATCTTCTCAGGATTCTTATTCCGTTCTTGTGTTTATGTCTTTATTTTAGCAGCAGCAATTTTCTACGTAATGCGATATGCCGCAAAAGTAAAAGCTGATCCAAAAGCTTCTGTGCTATATGGAGAAAAAATCGATCGTACTGTACGTACAGATGATAACAAAATTCCTGAATTCACTTGGAATCGTAAACTTGTTTTAGTTATTCTTTTCGGTGGAATTGGCGTTAATATGTACGGAGTAATAAAACAAGATTGGTTTTTAAATGAATTAGCCGCATCATTTATGATTATTGGATTCTTAGCAGGGATCGTTGGTAAATTAGGTGTTAATAATACATTCGCTGCTTTTGTTGAAGGGATGAAACTTGTTGCATTTGGTGCATTAATTGTAGGTTTCGCTCGTACAATTTTAGTTGTAATGGACAACGGGGCAATCATTGATTCTGTCGTTTATGGGTTATCACATGTTATTAGCCAATTGCCACCTGTATTTGGTGTCATTGGAATGTTTATTGCACAAACATTTACTAACTTCTTTATTCCATCTGGAAGTGGACAAGCTGCGACAACGATGCCAATCATGGTTCCATTGGCGGATATTCTCGGTATGCCACGTCAATTAGCCGTTCTTGCCTTCCAATATGGTGATGCAATTAGTAACTCAATTATTCCTACTTCAGCAGCGCTTATGGGCTACCTTGGTATTGCAGGTATTCCATATGACAAATGGGTCAAATTCATTTGGAAATTAATTTTGATTTGGATGGTTATTGCTTTAATTGGTTTAATTATTGCTTTTTATATCGGTGTACAATAAACAAAAAAGTTCGTATATTTAAATTGGTCTGAATATTTTCGATTCTAAAATATACTGTAAAAGGCAATGAAGGTGATCCCTCATTGCCTTTTGTCAATATTATGTTAAAAGCTTATGAGAATATCAATTGGATATAGATAAGGTTTTTCAGGTTCTTCTATTTTCACCCAATTATCCACTTTAATAACGGGTAAGCTTTCTCCATTGTATGTTGTAATATCGATTGTTCCAATTACTTCAATCCATGTATCATTAACTAGAGTATGGTTTTCTGGTAATTCTGCTAGAAAGCCTACTATACTTGCGTCAGCAATACAGTGCGTAATGAGAAATCTTGAAATGACCAATTGATTCTGAGGAAAGCTATCTTCATTTAAAACAAAACCTTTCAATTGTATCTTTTTTCCTAGATATTTTGATAAATCTTTATTAATATCCTCATAATAAATAGTGTAATCCTTATCTGTCATTTTAATAGTTTGATTTTGTGAGAGCTGTTGCTTTAAAAGCTCGTATTCTTTTTTAGGCATCTCCTGCCTTTCCTCCATCAACATTGGATCTTGAGCATGTTCGTCATATATATTTTCGTTAACGGTTTTATTTGAAGTGATATAGTCTTCTATTTTAGATGTTTTGGATTGTTTAGTAAGAATCAAAGAGGCTCCTTTTTTGTCAGCTATAGAAGCGTCCAGTACCTTCGCAGGCATAAAGAAACCCGTAAGTAATGGAGTAATGATAACTAGATAAGAAAATACCTTTTTTTTATTAATTGGTGAATCTCCGTGATCGTGTTGAGTACAACAAGCGTGTTCAGTACTGTAACAATGTTGTTTTTTAGTTGAAAAAGAAAAAATTCTTGTCACTTGAACAAAAAATAAAAGTAGGAATAAAATAGCAACTGTTTTACTTAAATTTTCGTATTTTGGATTAATGAATTTTGTTATTTCTTCAGTCCAATGTAGGTTGAAAATCATGGCAAAAAAAGCTAATAAAATGATAGCTCTTACTGCTTGTTGGAAGTGAAATTTCATGTTTTCCCCCTTATATATAACTTGAAAGTATAAATAAACTAAAATAGACAACAGCGGCTATTAAAATTAATAAACACATTACAAACTTAAAGCGAAATACGCCTATCAACATAATTGTATTTTTTAGATCAATCATAGGTCCTAAAATTAAAAATGCTAGAATAGAAGGCGTGGAGAAAATAGCGCTAAAAGAAGCCCCTATAAATGCATCCGCTTCAGAGCAAAGTGATAAAATAAATGCTAAGCCCATCATTACTACTATTGAAGAGGATACATCATTCCCTATTTCGACTAATGTTTTTGTCGACACATACGTTTGTACAAGTGCAGCTAAAAATGCCCCTATTATTAAATATTTTCCCATGTCAAAGAATTCATCTATAGAGTGTTTTAACATATTAAACAACTTTTTTATGAATGAAGTTTTAATTACGTCTATACGTGATGAATCTGTTTGAATCCCTGGTTTGAATTGTGTCCCTTAAAAAAACAAGCTAATAATTAAAGATACTATAATAGCAATGAAGAAGCCTAAAATCATTCGTAGGCCTGCGATTTTTATGTCATTGCCAAATGCCATATAGGTAGAGAGAATAACGATCGGATTAATAAGAGGCCCGGTTAACATAAATCCTATTGCGGCATGGATAGGTACTCCTTTTGAAATCAACCTTCGAACGATAGGTACTATTCCACATTCGCAAGCAGGAAATAATGCTCCTACAATGCAACTCATTAAAACTGCCATAAATTTATTTTTAGGAATCCACTTTTGAATATGATCTTCCGTTATAAAGATTTGAATAAATCCTGCAATAAGGACTCCGATTAGCACAAAGGGGAGAGCCTCTATTAAAATACTTATAAATATAGTATTAAGATTCAAAATGGAAGAAGCGATAGTCTCAAATGTCGAGTAGACTATTAAAAATGGTTGAATAAAGAATAAAAATAAAATGAAAATGAGCCAAAAATTAAATAGATATTTAGGAATATGAAGACGTTCCACATGTACCTCCCAGAAGTTACGATCTTTTTAAATTGTAATGATTCCGTTTTAATATAAACTATGTATATGGACAATTAGGTATTACACAATACATTAGATTTTTGGATACATTACATGTTTAAATATACGGTCAGGGATTCAAAAATTTAGATAAACGTAAAAACGGAAGAGGGGAACAAACTATAATTCTTTGACAACATAAAAATAGTAGCATTATACACAATGTAAAATGCTACTTGGAGAAAGGAAAACTATGCTGTTTTCTTTAGTTTGGATACAGGAACAGAACGATTTAAAATACTGTTAGCTATCATTCCAATCATGATAATAATCATACCGATTAAAGATAATCCAACAGGCCAAGAACCGTTTAAAAAAACGATTTCACCAAGAACAGTAAACACCATTGTTCCAGCTTGTGTTGCCTCCACTGCCCCTAATAAAGAAAGGTTATTTTTCGCTAAGTCAGTAGCGAAGAAAAATGTCATTGTGGCGATAACACCCGAACATAATGCTAATAAGAAACCTTGCATCATTTGCCCAGATGTTGGTATGCCAGTTGTAGTCCAACCATAAATCGCTAATATAATACTGACAGGAAGACTGCCAATTGCCATGCCTAACACGCGTTGGAATGTATCTAAGCGACCAGCAACGACTTCCATCATTTTTCTATTACCGAAAGGATATAAGAATGCGGCGATGACTACAGGGAGGAAGCCGGATAAAAATTGAGAAACAGTAATATCCCCAGCTTCTGTTAATTGCATACAAATGACACCTGTTAAAATAAATAAGGCAACAAGTAAGCTTCGCAAAGGCATTTTACCGCGAACTCGTTTAACTTCTGACTTCGTCTCCAATGTAATAAAAAATAACGGAGATAATAACAAACCAGCTAAAATGGTTATTTGCCATGTACCTGCTACGAGCCATGCAGGACTAAATACAGCAGCATAGCTTAATAAGGAATAAAATCCAACCCCAGCTATTGTTCCATAACCAATCCATGCCAAAGGATTTTTACGCATTTCTACCCATAGTGGACGAAGGTTTTTGCGAAATAGGACGATAAAGAATAAAATGGGTAAAGCGAATAAAAATCGGAAGGAGGCAGTCCAAGCCCAGCTTGTTCCTGATACGTTCATAATTCGATTTATAATAAATGTAGCTGAAAAAAACGCAGATGATAAAATACCTAATAAGATAGCGCGCATTTCGTTCGCTCCTTTCTGAATATATACTATAATATAATTATTTATATAAAAAGTAAACTATAATATACCGAAAGAGGGGTTCCTATGAAAGAACAAGAGGATATGCAAACAAAAGAAGTAATTCTGCAAGTTGGTCAACTGTTACGACAAATACGCAATGAACAAAAATTAAGTTTAGAAGAGTTAGCAAAGAAAACGGGTGTTAGTAAATTAACACTAGGAAAAATTGAAAGAGGAGAAACGAATCCTACATTAGGCGTCATTTGGAAGATTACAAAAGGATTATCTATTCCGTTGTCACGGCTTATGGTTATAGAAGATATAGTCAATGTTGCACGCTGCGGAGAAGGATTTATTATAGAAGAAAATCAAATGTGGCGATTAGAGACTATATTTCGTTACAAAAAAGAAACAGGATTGGAAATGCATCGTGCTTGTTTGCAACCGTATAGCATATATGAGGCAGAACCTCATCATGAAGGAGCTATTGAATTTGTAACAGTAATGAAAGGGAAAATTTCGATTCAAGTAGGACAAGAAATGTATGAATTAAACGAATTTGATTCTATTCAATTTGAAGCAAATCGAAAGCATAGCTATGAAAACACCGGAAATGAAGTTGCAGTTCTCCATTTAACAATGAAATATTTATCTTGAAATAAGTAATCACACTAGTAGTTTCATCTTTGGATTCTATGCGAAGGCTTGTTATTATGCTTGAGCTGGAAGCGGTATTGACAGAGCAAGCAGTGGACAGGATCAATAGTTCTAATTGATGCTGGTTTAACTTTAATATATCATTAAGAAAAATCCCGAATAATGTCCGTTATTCGGGATATTGTTTTTTCTTGCCATATGTTATTAATTTATCCTAAAGCTGCATTGATCATTATAATGTGAATTTTTTTAGCTCTACAGACAATGTATTTGTCATTTCTTGAAGTTCTGAAACCTTTTCACTAATTTTTTGGAAGGATCCTAACTGCTCTTGAGTGGAAGCAGAAATTTCTTCTGTTCCTGCTGCGGTTTCTTCCGTAATAGCGGAAATGTTTTCAATGGCACTATTCATTTGCTGGCTCATTTCGCTTGTTTGCTCCATATCCTTAGCAAGGTGTTGTAATTGGTCATTTATGGTTAAAACATGTGAAGCAATTGCCTCAAAAGACTTTTCTGTATCTAACATTGATTGTGACTGCTCTTTTGAAAGCTGATGTCCATGCTCAGCAGTAGAAAGAATGGTCGTGATACCGTGTTGTATATGTGTGACCATTGAAGAGATTAAACTAGTTGCATTTTCTGTTTCATTTGAAAGTTTTTTGACTTCCTCTGCCACTATTGCGAATCCTTTTCCAGCTTCTCCAGCCCGTGCAGCTTCGATTGCTGCATTCAATGCCAATAGATTTGTTTGATTAGCAATAGCATGGACTGCATTAGCGGCGCCTTCAATTTCTGTTGTGAATTGAGAGAATTGCGTAACAGCCTCTTTAATATCAAGCGATGTAGATGAAATATCCTTCGCGATAGAGGATTGCTTTTCTAGTGAATTATGGCCAATTTGAATAGCAGCAAGTGCCTGTTTACCGTTTGCTGCTGATTGTTCGCTAGTCTGCTGAACTATTGTAAATTGATCTGCCATCGTATTCATGAGGATAGCAGCTGACTGGATATCTTCTGAAATAATTAGGCTTCCTTTTGCCAATTCGTCCGTGGATATAGCAATTTGTTTATTGCCTTCATTAACAGTTTCAATATAGCTTGTAACATCGTTTGTAAATAGAGTAACATTTTCACCTACATCGTCAATGGATTTTACGGTGCTTTTTAAGCTAACAATCATTTTGGAAAAGTTCTCTGTCAGTTGATCAACTTCATTTCGACTGCCTTGCTTATAGGATAGGGTAGAGGTATCTATTGTCAAATTCCCTGAAGCCACCAATTGTGCACAATCCACGATCCGATTAATCGGATTTGTAATTCTTTTCGTTGCGACATACGAAAAAATGATGGTAGCAATAATTAGGAGGATACTTCCAATAATTGTTGTTGTAATTATAAAAGTAATTTTTTGCTTTGCCAAATCATTCATTTCTTGATACCATTCATTTGTTTCTTTTTTCAGTAGATGCATATCGTTTAATATGCCGGATATTCTTATTGCTTGTTTTTTTATCGCAGGACGGTTGTTAGCAAGAAATCCTGTTTCGGTAGCTTTTTCCAGTTCCTCGTATTTGCTCTCGATTTTTTTGATGATTGTCTTATGCTCAGATATTTTTGCAATAGTCGAGAGGTTTTCTAAATTTACTTTCGCTTCTTGTAAAATTGAAAGAGCTTCATTTTTATTGGCCTCACTATCTAAATAAGTGTAATTGTTTAATGATTGGCTCGCTACAACTAAACTTTGTTCAAGTTCTTTCACTGCGAGTAAAAGTGCTGTATCATCTTGTGCAGTTGTTTGAATATCAAATGTTTGTACGATAATAAAACCAATCATAGCCATTGCGAGAACAATTGGAATAAGTATGTTCATAAATAATTTTTTTCGTAACGTCACTGGATACTCCCCTTTTCTGCGGTAACTTTTATTTTACCCGAGACAATATCATCTTGTGCTTTTTCTATGGCAGCCTGTTGCTCAGATGTAAGTTTAATAATACGTATATCCGCAAGTCCGACTCCATTATCAGCTAGACCGAACGAAAACGATTTTTCAGAAATTTGCCCGTCCTCGACTAATGTTTTAGCAATTTTATAAACAGCTTGGTCGACATTTTTTAACATGGATGTTACGACAGTTTTTTCTGCAATGTAAAATTGATCAATATCAACTCCCGCTGCATATACACCCATTTCTTCAGCTTTTTTTATGGCACCAAAGCCTGTGAATCCCGCTGCATGATAAATAAAATCTACGCCGTTCTTTATGTAACGTTCTGTGATTGCGGCACCTGCGTCGGTATCATCAAATGTGCCAGCATACTCACTAACAATTTCGATATTTGGATTAAAATATTGAGCTCCCTCAATAAAGCCGTTTTCAAAATGATGGATAACCGGAACATTTGCACCACCAATAAACCCTATTTTTCCAGTTATACTCGTCATTGCTGCAACCATTCCAAGTAAAAAACTGCCTTCTTGCTCTTTAAATGTTATTGAAGTGATATTTGCAACATCTGATTGTCCGTCAATAAGGACAAATTGCTGATCAGGATATTTCTTCGCAGTTTTTTCCAGTGCCTCCTGTACAGAGAAACCAAGACCGATAATGACGTTATATTTTTCTTCGACAAGTTCTTCTAGCTTCTGTTCGTAATTGCCATCAGGCGCCTCTTTATAATCAAACAAAATACCTAGCTCATCTCGTGCTTTTTCAAGCCCTTTAAAAGCTGAGTCATTAAACGATTCATCACCAAGCCCTGCATCTGAGAGCAAGATACCAATTTTATAGTCATCTTGCGCTTTTTTTCTATGAAGCTGTTGAACAGCCTGCTACTAACAAAACTATCAAACAAAGGCCAATCATTAATTTTTTCAATATGAGTACCTCCAGTTGTATGTATTATTTATCGATCAAAAGTTGTTCTAAGTCAGATGTCAGACGACATTTTTTATTTTACCATTAAATATTATCAGATTTTTTACAATTTACTACAGGAAAATGGGTTCAAATCATCCTGAATATTTTTTGGATACTAAGTATTTAGTTTGTTATATAATGAGTTTTCTCTATAATGATAGTGGGAAAGGTAGGATGATGTTCATACATAAGTACTAATTCATAAAAATTGCCCCTTTTTTCTATGGACAATTAAAAAAGCCTAGCAAACACTCAAAGAGTTTGCAGGCTCACTGCCCGAAACAATAGAACGCTTAATGTAGCTTTGGAATAATGTTTGTCAAATTAAAAACTGTACAAAATTGTTGATATGCTCCCCATTAAGTAGGCAGATGAAAAAATAAAATCTGATTATTTAATGGAGAGTATTTTTATGGCTAAAAGTAAATATTCCGAAAAACAGCTGGCTGACTACGGAATTATTATGTCATATGAGGATATATTTTTAATTGCTTTGCTAAATCGTAAATTGAAGTTTTTACAAATGTATCCATTCTGTTATCTAGACGAGATTTAGGATAAATAAGTTGAATCTTTCTATTAAGTGTCACATCGTGTAGGTCCTTCTTTATCAAAAGTCCTGATTTTAACTCATCTTCTATCAGGGCAACTGACAAAAACGCAATTGTTTTTCCGAAAGTAAGCATTTTCTTAATAGTGCTAACAGAATCTAGCTCGATCGTATAAATGGATGGGTGAAATGGGTCCATCCATTTTTCTATAAAATGATTCGTTGAACTTGAAGATGTATGCAATAATACTTTGTTTTTTAGGACATCTGCTTTTGTGATGTCCTTTTTTGCTGCAAGCTCATGGGTAGGGCTTAATGCTAAAACAAGGGAATCTTCGCCGATTGTATCGTAAATAAGAGACGAATTTTCTTGCTTTGTTTCCATGATGAGCCCGAAATCTAATTCTTGAAGTGCTACCTTTTGTTCAATTTCGGGAGCTGTTTTTACTTCTAGCGATATTCGAATGTCTGGGTAAGCTGTAGAAACCTGATGAATAATATCTGGCATAAAAATATGTGCGGGTAGCCCGCTTGCGCCAAGACGAATGGAGCCGATATTACCAGCTAAAAGATTTTCGATAAAGCGGTTCATGTCTTTTTGAAGCTGTACAATTTGGCGAGCATAATGATAGAGCCCTTCTCCTGCTTCTGTTAAACGGTATCCACCTGCATTTGTCCGAAATAAACGGATGCCATATTCCTCTTCAATGGAACGAATATGAAAGGATACGGTCGGTGCTGTAAGACCAAGCTCTTTGGCAACAGGAGCTAATTTTTTAAATTCTACAAGTAGGCAAAATGCCTGTAACTTCATATTATTCATTTTATCCTCCTAAAGTAAATTAGAAAAAATCTTAGTTTTACTTTAGTTTATTAGATTTTTTTTAACGAGTTATTAATAGTAGATTAATATTTTCTAAATATCTGGAATTTATAGTTGTAATTAACGAGGAGGATATGATGAAAATCTCATTAACAAATATCGAGAAAAAATATGGACAGGCTCAAGCGCTTTGGCCCATTAATGTGGAGCTGAACAGCAAATTCATCACCATCTTAGGACAATCAGGTTGCGGTAAAACAACATTATTAAAAATATTAGCAGGTCTTGAACAACCGACAAATGGAGAAATCGGTTTTGATGAAACCATTATTTACTCATCTAAACTCCGGAAGAATGTAAAACCAAATAAGCGAAATATTGCGATGGTTTTTCAAGATTTTGCATTGTGGCCACATATGACTGTTTTTCAAAACATTGCTTTTGGCCTGAAGGGAATTGTTCCAAAGTCAGACATTCCGGCTCGAGTGAAGCATGTTATGCGATTGGTGAAAATGGAAGGATTTGAAAAACGAAAACCTGGGGAGTTATCAGGGGGACAGCAGCAACGGGTAGCACTAGCAAGGGCACTTGCGACAAATCCTCAGCTTATTTTGTTTGATGAACCATTATCGGCGCTTGACGCAGTACTAAGAGAAAAAATGCAAGATGAAATCATGCATATTATTCACGAGCTAGATTGTCAGGCTATTTTTGTCACACATGATCAAACAGAGGCAATGACGATGTCAGATCAAATTATTGTGATGGAAGCAGGAAGAATTGCACAGGTGGGAACACCAGAAGAAATATATCACGCCCCAGCAACACCGTATGTAGCAGATTTTATCGGCAAAGTGAACTGGTTTGATAAAGGTAATTATATTGTGCGACCTGAAGGAGTTTCCAGACTATCACGCCCAGGTACGATTGCAAAACAAGCGATGATTGTAAAAAGTACTTTTGTTGGTGATCGTTATTTAGTGCAGGCACAGGTAGAAGGAAAGCACTGGAGCTTTTACGAAGCAGAACCTATTGAACACGGTAAGCAGCTTGAAGTTTTTATAGATAAAAAACAAATATATCAATTGGAGGGTTACCATTGAAACAACGAGGTTTGAAACTATTCGCTACAGCTGGAATTCTTTTAACATTAGCATTAGCGGGCTGTGGAAATAAAGAGGTAGAGAAGAATGATAAAGTAAGTGCAAAGCCGAAAGAAGAGCAAACTTTAACGGTATACTCTGCTGGTCCAGATGGTTTGGCGGCGAATATTCAACAAGCATTTGAAGAGAAGACAGGGATAAAAGTAGAGATGTTCCAAGGGACAACAGGCAAAATATTATCGCGTTTAGAAGCGGAAAAAAATAATCCTGTAGCAGACGTTGTTGTACTAGCCTCTGTCGCTTCAATGGATGGTTTAAAGGAAACAGATCAGCTTCAAAGCTATAAAGATGCTGAAGGTGCAAAGAAAATCAATAGCGATTGGTCAAATGCAGAAGGTTATTACTATGGTTACAGTGCCTCGGCATTAGGAATTGCTTATAATACGAAAAATACGCAGCAGGCTCCAGCAGAATGGGCAGATTTAGCAAAAGCTGAATGGCAAAATAAAATCAATATACCAGACCCTAGCTTATCAGGCTCTGCTGTAGACTTCCTATTCGGATATACAGAAGCTGAAAAAACAGCTTGGACTACGATGGAAAAGTGGAAGGAAAATGGTTTACAGGTGAATGGTGCTAATAAGGAAGCGCTAGATGCTGTTATTACTGGTGACAAAAATGCCACAATTTCAGGGGTAGATTACATGGCCTATAAAGCAAAAGCTGATGGTGAGCCAGTAGAAATTATTTATCCAAAAAATGGAACAGTTGTCAGTCCACGTGCTGTTGGTATTTTGAAGGATGCAAAAAACGTAGAGAGTGCAAAAGCGTACGTTGATTTTTTACTGTCAGATGAAGGGCAAAAGCTTGTAGCCAATGCTTACTTACTACCAGGCAACAAAGATATACCTGTTAAGGATCGTGCAGCCTTAGATGAAATTCCTCAGCTAAACGTGAACTGGAAAGGTGCAGAAGCAAAGCAGCTTGAAGTATTAACTAAATTCAATGATATTTTTCGTTAAGTAGTTGTTTGGGAGGTTTTTTAGCCTCCTTTAAGTTTTTCTAGGGAAGGATTGAATCATCAATGATTATGGAAGGCAGACGAACTTTTGGATTTTTACTGACACTTGTCGTCACGTTTGCTATCGCACCGTTAATGGCCATTGCGTTTTATACGTTTATGAAAGATGGGCAATTAGATGTTTCGCAGATTAACAGAATGTTTGCCAATGAAAGAATGTGGCATACACTTGGAAACTCTGTATTATTAGGGGTATTAGTTATAGTTGGGACGACAATAGTTGCATTTCCAATGGCGTTAATAAGAACGAAAACAAGCTTATATAAATATGATTGGCTAGATATTAT
Source organism: Lysinibacillus agricola (assembly GCF_016638705.1). GTDB lineage: Bacteria > Bacillota > Bacilli > Bacillales_A > Planococcaceae > Lysinibacillus > Lysinibacillus agricola. The sequence continues at coordinate 1,702,423 of NZ_CP067341.1, forward strand.
TTTAACGATTCCGTTTATGACACCACCATATATTGGCTCCATGGGATGGATATTGTTCATGCAAAATAATGGCTTTCTCCAACAGCTATTTCCAAGTGCTGCTTGGGTGACTGAATCGTTCTTCTCCTTATTTGGAATGGTCATGATAATGAGCCTACATCTTTTTCCTTTCTTATATTTAATGCTGAAAAATACACTATTAAGAATCAATGGCTCCTTTCTTGATGCTGCACTAATTTTTGGACGAAGCTCTTGGAGAAATTGGACGAAAATAGTTTTGCCTCTAGTAGTTTCTAGCTATGTTCTTGGAAGCTTGTTAATTTTCATTAAAACGTTAGCTGAATTTGGAACACCTGCAACGTTTGGTAGTCGAATTGGTTTTCAAGTATTTACGACGGAAATTCACTCTTACTTATCTAGATGGCCTGTAGATATTAGTATGGCGACATCGCTCTCGTTATTTTTACTGTCGGTTTGTCTCGTTATCTGGTATTTTCAAAATCTTATTGGACGCAAATATACATATAGCGTGCTTTCTGGAAAAACACCAGCTATTCGCGAGATTAAAGATCAGTGGTATGTCAAGCTTGGTTCATGGCTTTTTGTGGGGATTGTTATTTTGCTATCAATCGGCATTCCTTACTTCTCAATTATCGTGACATCTTTGCAGAAAGTAAGAGGGGATGGTTTACAAGCAGGGAATTTTAGCTTTGCCTCCTACCAGGAAGTGTTTACAAGTGGAAGTGCTGGATTGTCAGCATTTTTAAATAGTGTTGTTTTCTCCGTAATCACAGCTGTCGTTACAGCAATTATTGGTTTGTTGATTGCCTTATACATTAAAAAAGGAGAAACGAAAAAGCAGCAAATATTAGATTTCTTTAGTTTAATGCCTAATATTATTCCTGGAATTGTCTTTGTAGTTGGGTTAATTATGTTTTGGAATGCACCATGGCTACCAGCGACCATCTATAACACAAAGGCAATGGTTGTAGTCACGTATTGTGTACTTTTTTTACCGTATTCCGTGCAATATATAAAATCTTCTTTATCGCAGTTAGATTCTTCGATATTCCAATCAACAGCTATTTTTGGTCGAAGTAGTTGGGCTGTTTATCGACATATTATCATTCCATTATTAATGCAGGGAATTCTTGCTGGAATGATGATGACGTTTATTATTTCGATGCGTGAACTTGTCGCTGGATTACTTATTTTGCCTCCTTCAGTAGAGACTGGCGCAACATTTATTTACAGTCAATTTGAACAAGGAAATGTTGGTGTAGGAATGGCTGTAGCGGTGATTACAGTCGCCATGACCGTTATTTTCATGTTTTTATTAGATTGGCTACAAAAACGGGGAGGACATGCGGATGCTTAATGTAGAGATTTTAGGTGGAGTCGGTGAGTATGGTCGTAACTGCTTTTTCATTGAAAAAAATGGACATGCTATTTTACTCGATTGCGGAGTGATGAACAATCGGCAGAAGACTCTTCCTAATTTAACACAAGCTCATGTTGCAAAGCTTGATGCAGTGTTTATTTCCCATTCACATACAGATCATGTAGGTGCTCTTCCTTTACTTGAGCGATGGGGATACATAGGACCGATCATTATGAGTAAAATGACTGCGCAGCAATTAAAACAATCTTGCCATCATACAAGAACCTTTCAACCAGAATCAATCGGAGAATGGACAGTTGTTAGTAATTGTCTTGCTTTTCAATGGGGTTACAGTGGGCATCTAATAGGAAGCGTTTGGTATAAGATTCGTTTTTTTGAGGAGGTGATATTTTACTCTGGCGATTATGTGGTAGATTCCTATCTGTTGAAAGCAACACTACCTATAGAGGATGGGACTGTTTATGATGTAGCCATTATAGATAGCGGCCACATTGAAAAGCACATCAAAAATATAGAAGTATTACAGCGAATGACGGAATATATCCATGCAAATCCAAACTGTCCGATCATTTTCCCATCTTCTTTCTCAGGAAAAACAGCGGATATTGCTACCTATCTTTTTCAGCATACAACAAGAGCGATACGTGTAGATCATGATTTGTTGTCCTTATTTGAAAATTATTATGAGGCACCTGGAAATTTATTGTCTAACAGAACAATGTTGCAACAGTTTAAACTAGAATGTTTAACAAAAATAACAGAAAGTGAAAACACCATTTATTTTGTGCCTGAGCGTAATGAAGCAAAATTAGTGGAGCTGCTTCATAAAAAGCCTACTTCAATAGTAATCTTTACGGGATATTGGAATAAAGGCAAATATAAAAGTCCATTTTCCAAAAATCAATATAAAGAATTTTTTTACAAAACGCATCCAGATTATCATGATATCATCGCACTTTCTAGTAAAATACAGGCACATAAGACAATCTATTTTCACAGTTCATTAACGAATAGAGATACGACTTTCTTGCAATTACTAAAAAATGAGGAGGAAATACTATGAAGAAATGGGCAGTAAATTTTTATTTAGTTGTCATTGTACTTGTTAGCATCATTGGATTTAGTTCTACACAAGCAAAAGCAGCAATCGAGCCAGGAAATGAAATTAAATTCAACATTAAATCTGAGCCTTTCACTGAATCAGATATTTTAAATGTTTTCCAAGCGACAAAAAAAGATGAAGTGAAGATTTATTTCTTTGATACTCCGAATAGAGCTTTTCTAAATGAAGATTATATCCATCGTTTACGTGTCTACAAAGGAAGCAATAAAATGGATATCACGTATAAAAAGAGATTTGTAAATACACCTCTGGATGAAGCGATTGCTATCACAGAAAGTCATGGCTTCACGGGAGCAGAATCTAACTATAAATTTGAAACGGATATTAAGGGTGACAATCGTACGTTCACAATAAGTCGTAAGGAATCATTAAAGACTACATCTAAAATTTCTTATGATGCAGTGGATACAAGTGCCGCTAAAAAATTAATTTTAGAAAATGTTCCGAAGAAAGTTTTAAATTGGGATTCTGAAGCATGGTATCAAAATACATTATCTCAAGCTGTCGTATATGGTCCTGCAAAAGCTACAACATATAAAGGAAGCTTTGCGGGCTATGCGGCGGATATTGAAGTTTGGCAATATCAAGGGGAGATTATGGTAGAGTTATCAACGAAAGAGGATGATGCATTAAAGGCCGCTGTTATAGAAAGAGAATGGCATGATCGATTAGCAACAGCAGGTTATTTAAGTGAAGATCAACGCGGTAAAACGGCATTTGTAATGGATAAGTAATAAAAAATATTCTTTAAAATTCGCGACACTTCTGGGAATAGCGAACAAGCCGAGGTGCTAGAGTATCTACAGTGGCTTGTCACTCGTTTGGAGAAGTAGAGCGAATTTTTTTGGTGTGAAGTAGGATAGAAGGTAAATAAAAACAAAGAAAAATTTGTTCTAACTTTTTCAATTTAGCTTACACTTACTATAGGACGAACTTAGTGTTGAACAAGGGAGGAAATGACATAGCGAAAAAAATGGGAATTGTCGCGCTACTTTTATTCGGTGTTTATGTGCTGTGTATGTATTGGTATATATTCCATAGCGGTGGTGGTACAATACCACGAGCGTTGCAAGGAACAGCTGCGGATCCAGTGATGTTTATGTCTGAAAAAGAACTATACTTAAGTGGTGAATATTCTAAAATACGGAACTTCCTATTCTTTGTTGCTACACCTTTGGAATGGTTAGTCTATTTCATGATATTAATTATGGGCGTATCACGTTATTTCGAAAAGGTGGCGACGTCACAAACAAAATGGAAGCTGTTGCAAAATGCAGGTTACTTATTCTTATTATCACTTTTACTATATGTTGTACTATTCCCACTCGATTATTATCGTTACAATTTAAGCAAAAGCTATGGTATTAGTACACAAGGGTTTTCGTCATGGATGCGAGATGGCATTATCGATTTTTGGGTCAGCTTTGGCATGAGCTTTATCATTGTGTCTGTCATTTATTGGCTCATCAAAAAAAGTGCAAAAAGATGGTGGCTGTATACTTGGTTTCTAACGATTCCATTCACAATATTTGTGATGTTCATTCAGCCTGTTGTCATTGATCCGTTATACAATGATTTTTATCCGTTGAAAAATAAGGAGCTAGAGGCGAAAATCTTGTCTCTTGCTGAACAGGCAAATATACCAGCAGAGCATGTATATGAGGTCAATATGGCAGAAAAAACGAATGCCTTAAATGCTTATGTAACGGGTATTGGCAGTAATTCGAGAATCGTGCTATGGGATACAACCTTAAATCGTTTAACAGATAATGAAATATTATTTATCATGGCACATGAAATGGGACATTACGTAGAGAAGCATATTTATTTTGGTATTGCAGGATATCTTTTGTTGACATTGCTAGGATTATGGCTATCAGCGAAGTGTATGAGATGGTTGATTGGACGTCACGGACACGTATTAAAAATTAAAAAAATCAGTGATATAGGTTCTTACCCGTTGTTTTTACTTATAACATCCGTTTTATTATTTGCTTCAAACCCTCTGTCAAATTATATTTCGAGGTATCAGGAAATGAGAGCCGATCAATATGCAATTTCACTAACAGGTGAACGAGAGTCAGCCGTTACGGCATTCCAGAAGCTAACGATATCTGGGCTAAGTGAAGTAAATCCACAGTTACTTGTAAAGTGGTTCCGTTATACACATCCGCCAATGCTTGAACGTATTTATAAGGTGGCGGAGAATGTAGATGAGAAAAAAGAGGAGCCATTAAAAGAAGTGCCATTAAAGGAAGAGCAGAAAAAAGAACAGCAGAAGAAATAGCAGTAGTGCAGTAAGGTTTTGTGAACGAATAAGTTGGGTATTCTAAAAGAAAGTATCAAAACTCGTTCGTTTTAATGATAGGGGAATTGTTATGCTTAATATTGTCGTTATTACACTTTCATCGATATTAGTCGCCTTTGCCTACAATTTTTTGTTAATTCCACATGAGATTTTAAGTGGGGGATTAAGTGGGATTGCCATCATGCTTGGTATTATCACGCCCTTGAATACAGGGGTTTTAAATTTACTATTGAATTTGCCATTACTTATTATAGGAGTCTTGAAGCTAGGGAAGCGGTTCATTGGATATACTATACTTTCAGTCGTTGTCTTGTCAGTAAGCTTGTACATTATTCCTATTTATAAAGCTACACAAGAACCGATCCTTGCCTCTTTATTTGGCGGAGTTATTGTGGGCTTAGGCACGGGTATAATTTTTCGTGCATCGGGTTCCTCTGGAGGTTTTGATATTTTAGCGATGCTGTTAAGTCGCAAACGGGATTTTCCCCTTGGTACATTAATCTCAGCGATGAATGGGATTGTTGTAGCTATCTCCGGATTCGTTTTTAGTTGGGATGCGGCATTACTTACGCTCGTATCGATTTATGCTACAGGGAAGGTTGTCGACACCATTCATACGAGTCATATTAAGTTGACGCTGATGATTATTACAAGTAAGGGCGATGAAGTAAAGCAGCAGCTGCTGGAAAAGCTTCATCGAGGTGTGACGATTATCGACGCGAAGGGTGCTTACTCAGGTGAGGGGCGTAAAGTTTTAATCACTGTCATTACACGCTATCAGCTTGCTGAAGTTAAAGGTACGATAAAGGAAACGGATGCAAAAGCTTTTGTCAATATATTACAAACTACTGAGGTTATCGGCGTGTTTGATAGAAGTTTAAAGTAAGGTATTTAATAACCAGAAGCGAAAACATCATGTCCTGTGATAAAGCTTTGTGGCCAGTATCGATTTGCCTCAAGCGGCGAATGTACATCGGAGACAGCAATCAATCTAAAAATAAATAGTTATTCCCTCTACACACGTTATTGATTATAATAAATATAATCGAACGTGTGTTTTTAAATTTTTGGAGGAAAAGGGGTTAAATAATGAACAAAGAAACAATTCATGCATATTGTCTAAAGCTTCGTGGTACAACGTATGATCACAAAGAAGAGTGGGGAGCGGATCGCTATCATATTGGGGGTAAAATGTTTGGAATGATGGGCGGAGATGCTACTGGAAGGCCAGTACTTACTTTAAAATGCGAACCTAATCGAGCTGAAGAGTTGAGAGAAGCATATGAAGGTATTATTCCAGGCTACTATATGAATAAAACACATTGGAATTCAATTTATATGGATGCAGATGACGTGCCTATGGATTTAGTTGAAAATTTAATCAAACATTCGTATGAGCTAGTTTTCGGAAAGCTAACAAAAAAAGCTCAGCAGGAAATTAGTTTAATGGAAGAAATGAAGTGAGAGAAATAGTAGGATGAACACTAGTGTGTCAAAGTAAAACCCCGCGCAAAGAAGCGGGAGCAAATCCGGCGAAGAAATACTCAGGCGCAAGGGAAAACTGCTCGGGTCAGCCAAGGAACTGATCAGGCGCAAGGGAAAACTGCGGGTCAGCCAAGGAACTGATCAGGCGCAAGGGGAAACTGCTCGGGTCAGCCAAGGAACGGATCAGGTGCAAGAGAAAACTTCTCGGTTAGCCGAAGAACTGCTCAGGTCCAACTGATATTTGCTCTACCAGCAACACAATATAAGAAATTAAAAAAGAATCTGCCAGTTTCTCCAGCTTAATCGCGAAGAAAACAGATTCTTTTTTTAGCTCTATGCCTAGTTATACCCACGTTCACCAAATGGCTGAAGCTTGTCGAGCCATTTTTGTTCTAGTTTTTCTAGCTCTTTTTTGGCATCGAAATAGCCTTCTTCTTTTTTCTTCAAATATTCCACAACTTCGATATCAAAAGCATCCTTGCCGAATGTGTTGTAATCGGCTTGTAGCTTTTGATTGGTATGTGTATTTGTTTTTAACGAAAATTGAAAGCCATTTAAGCGTTTTAAATTATTGAAGCTGCCAACAAACACTTTACCATTTTGTTTATTGGTCATTGTAAAAACGCCAGCTTCGATTTTCATTTCTTTATACATTTCCTTTAGTTCTTTTTTATGGTCCATTGGAAACCCTGCTTTCTTATTTTTTTACCCAGTAGGCACTGCCATCTTCTTTTCGATCAATGAAGCCATATTCGATTAAAGAGCGACGTATTTGCACATAGTCCTCATACATCGGTTGGATCATTGCATTTAATTCTTTTTCGGAATATTGTTTCGCTTCATCGAAAAGCTTTGTCAGTGCACGGAGTATCACAATTTTATGCTTTTCACGTTTTGGGAAGCGGACAAGCTCTTTACCAATATCGTTTGGAAAGTACTTTTCAAGTAACTGCTGTTCTTCAGAAATCGTAATATTATAGCGATCGTCGACCATCGTAGCCGTTTTGTGAATCGGTACAAAGCTATCTTCTTTTTGATCTTGTTCTTTTAGTAGCTCCATCATCGCAAGAAAAGTTTTCGCTTGACGTTCCTTTTCTTTAAGGGTAAAACGATGATGACGTATTGTTGTTGCACTACCAATTTCCAGTTCTTCTTTAATTTCTTGATCTGTTTTACCTTCATAAAATAAGCGCAAAATATGACTTTGATGATCCGTTAGTCCTGTCATTTTTTTATTAAGGCCATTTAAATAATGAAAAACAGATTGATGTACAGCAGTAATATGATGCTGCATAAATTTTTCTGCCTCGTAAAGAACGCCTTCATGTGGATAAATAATACCCTGTTCAATTTTTTCCCCGCAAAGCAAACAAGTGAAGTGTGTTGCCTCATCAAGATAACCTTTTTTTATGTCTTTGATTGAAGCTTGCCAAAATAATTCATTTACATCCATTGGATATCCTCCTAAAACAAACGATTAATTATTTTGTTTGCTTATTTATATATAAAATAACAAATTGTTTGATTAAAATCAATAAAAAACACATCGCTTTATAAACGATGTGTGAAAATGTTGAATCTATTTATTTTTCTTTTTAAAAATAATGATAGATAAGATAGCTAGCACAATAATTGTGACGAAAATAATGATAATACTTGTTGAGGTACTTAGTATATTTCCATGAAGGTCATAGACAATACCATACATTATTTTATAATCTTCCACCTGTGAAGCAGGCACACCTTCGAAAACCTTGGAAATTGAGCTTTCCATAAAGGCATTACGTAATAGTAAAGTTGTATGGCTGATAGGGAAATACATAATAAGGTTTTGAGCAAAGCTTGGAAGGGCGCCGACAGGTACATAAACGCCACATAAGAAACCAATTGCAGTACCGATGATTGTTCCTAGCGTCGAAAAGGAATTTTGTGTATTGACAAATAACACAAGAAACAGATTAAAAACACTGGCAAGTAATACAGATAAAAATAATATACCGACGACGGTAACGAAATCCCTAAAGCTTAGAAGTTCACCGCCTGTTGCAACGATAAAGATTTCACAGCCAATAAGGGCGATAAGGGAGAAGATACAACCTACGATAAATGCATTGAATACATAGCTAAATTGAATGGTTGCTCGTGAAATGGGAGCAGTTAAAAAATCAGCCTGTGCTTTTGATTCTAAATCTTTTACAGCAATGCCATACGCAGCAAGTGTAGTAGAAACAGCGATCATAGATAGTAATCCAGCTACAAGCCATTCATTGACCATCGTTACTAATTCTGGCGTAGCTTCTGTCATTTGCTCAATGGCATCTACTTGCATTTTTTGAAGGAAAACAGCGTACAAAATAATGACGATAAAGACAGAAAGCAGGGAGAAGAAGACTTGTGTTTTATCACGTCTGAAAACCTTGTTATTTCGCTGAACTAAGCTATATAAAGCTCCCATTAAGCTGCACCTCCCTCGGCCATAATATGAAGAAAGACATCATCCATAGTACCTTTGATTACTTCAAAAGAGGCAATAAGCGGCTCCGCTTTTTTTAATAGTGTTAAAGCATGAAGAGTCGATTCGACCCGGACAGAGAAAATACCTTGCTTTTCTGTATAGGAGATATTATTTTCCTCAAGCCACTTTATCCCTTCAGAATTATGATGAAAAACAAGTGCCATTGAATCGTAGGCGTAATTTGTTTTAAGAGCATCTGGTGTCCCTTCAGCAACAATTTCTCCTTCCTTTAAGACGATGACTTGATGAGCGACTGTCACTTCCTCCATATAATGTGTTGTCAAAAAAACAGTCATGTTTGTTTCTAGCTGGAGCTGCTTAATGGCTTGCCAAACGAATTGACGAGTTTGTGGATCAAGACCAGTTGTCGGTTCATCTAAAAACAAAATTTTTGGTCGATGAATAAGGGCTCGAGCGATATCTGCACGCCTTTTTTGTCCGCCTGATAAAGTTCTATATTTTCGCTTTTCTATATCGTCTAAATGCAAATATGTTGAAACAAATTGATAATTTTCGGCCAATTGTGTTTTCGATAAGCCATATGTTTTGCCACGATGAAGTATGTTTTCACGTACCGTTAATCGTTCATCCAGAAGACTTTGCTGAAAAACTACGCCAATGGATTTTCGGATTTCAGCATTGTCGTTGCTTTCATCAAGTGTATAGCCATTAATTTTAACTGTACCGCTTGATTTTTTTAATAATGTACAGAGTATTTCAATGGTCGTTGATTTCCCCGCACCATTCGCACCTAAAAAGGCGAAGAGGGAGCCTTGCTCAACTGAAAACGAAATCCCCTTTACTGCCTGATGTTCACCATATTGCTTACATAGGTTTTCAACTTGTATAGCAGAGTTCATATTGTTTAATCCTTTCTTTTTTGAATTGCATGATTAATTTCTGCAATATCAATCAATTGAAGTACGTAAATAATGCACCAAACGATGAAGTAAATAATGACTTCGGATATAAGTACATACGTAATGCCAGAATGTTCAAACCACCGACCGAAATAGCCTGCCACCATAACACATAGTGTAACTGCAATAAAGTGTAGAATAAGCTGGGTTATAAATTGTAAACGCTCTATATCATAGATGAAGGACAGTGGACCTATGACAATCCCGAGTATGATGGCGATAATTATTTGCTCAAGTAATTCCGCCCCCGACCCCACCGCGTTATTAGATATGAGACTTATGGTCACTAAGACATAGGAAGAGCTAAGTGACATGAGTAAACCAATAATCATCAAGCGTAACATTTTCATATTATGAATCCCTCCCAATACCTAATTGGCGTTTTAGTTCTTTTAAATATTTCCGGCTAACATGGACAGATACATCGTTTTCTAGTATTAGTTCTGTTGTGCCAATTTTACCCATGTGAATAGAAGCAATTTTATTGATGTTAACGAGTGTTGATTTACTGACTCTAGCAAAGTCATTCGCTAATTGAGCTTCCAGTTCATATAATTTGCGTTTCGTTTCGAATTCCTGCTCTTCGGTCTGCAAAAATACTTTTGCACCCTCTGCATAAATGGAGTAAATATCTGAAATTTTTAGCATATGAATTTCCTGCTGAAAGTAGCCATCAAGCATTGTTGTTTGTGAAGTTTGGAGCTGTTTCATCAGTCGTTCAATTTGTTCGTTGTATTCCTTCGCATGTATATGAACCTCAGTTTCTTCGAGCGAGCTATTGATCGTTAATTGAATTTTCATTGGAGGCCTCCTTTACATATCTCCGCTATGGAGAAACACTGAATCAGGTAATAATAATGTAGCATAGAAAATTTCGGCTTGGAGAAAATCTTGGATAAGAGGTTAAATTTTATAAATAACAGGTTCAATTTGTACGATATATAACATTGCAAAAAAGTGATGAAGTAGTAAAATAGGCAGGTTCACGGCATAATAGAATGATACAGTCACGAGGGGTTGCTTCTATGTTTATTTTTGACAAGCATATGTTTATTACATTATGTATTGGTTTAGCAGGTGCAATTTTATTTAATTTATTACATATTCCAATGCCGTGGTTACTTGGAGCTATAGCAGCGGTGCTAATTGTTCAGTTATCGACAAAAGTACAATTGAAATGGCATAAATATTTTCGTAATTTTGGTTTAATCGTTGCGGGGTATTCCATTGGTTTTGCGTTTACACCGGAAGCGGTGCAGGATATTAAGCAATTTATAGGAAGTATGATTGTTTTAAATGTATTATTTATTGTATTGTTTTTTGGTGTTAGTTATTTAGTTGCCAAACGTGCGGATTTAGATTTTGCGACCGCGTTGACATGTTGTGTACCTGGTGGCATGTCGCAGGTTGTTGCCTTTGCCGAGGAGCAAGGGGATATGGATATGGTCTTGATTACGTTCTTTCAAATATTAAGGGTTCTTTTAATCGTCGGCTTTGTGCCATTAATGGTGTCAGGCTCTGGGGGAACTGGTGTAGTTGCCAACGGAGCGTATTCATGGAGCTTAATAGGTTTACTTGCTGTTTGTGGAGTAGCGGGTTGGCTAGCGCAAAAGGCAAAAATTCCAACAGGCTATATGCTTGGCCCAGTTTTTTTATTGATGGGCATCAATATAGCAGGGATTGACGTACCGAAATTGCCATTATCACTACTTCATATTGCGCAACTAATGCTTGGCATTTACATCGGACTTTTATTGAAAAAAGACGATCTACATTTATCGAAGAAGCATGTGTTTTACGCATTTGTATCGGCGGGTATCTTTATTGGCGCAGCATATGGCTTAACATTTATTATGAAGAGTTTATACAGCCTTGATTTTAAAACAGGCTTTTTAAGCATCGTACCAGGCGGGCTTGATCAAATGGGGATTATCGCTGCCTCCGTGCATGCAAAGGTCACAATCGTCACCGCATTTCAGCTATTCCGCGTACTGGTCGTATCCGTTTTCCTCGTTCCGTTTGTTAAAATGTTTGTGAAAAAAGTGAAAACGTAGAGTTGTAGGTGGACTTCACCGATTTTTTAGTGAAAAATAAAAATATTAAATACTGTAGATTGTCCGGATTTCGTAGCTCGGGACTTGTTGAAATATCCCAGGTTTATGATTTTTTTGAAACTTTAAAATTTATTGTAACGTCTTTAACTTCAAAGGATGAAGGGAGAAGAACATTGTTTAAATATGTGATACAACTAATTCTTGGTTGCTTGACTTTATTCATGTCAACAGCTATTTCTTGGTATGAGGGAAGTGATATTATAGATAATTCACTGGAATGGAAGTATTCAACACCATTTTCTCAGTTCTTTAATATTGAGATAAACAATGGCCAGGATATTAGTCAGCTTGATTACTTTGTCTATGCGGCTAAATTTCAACCATTTTTCCCGACTATTATGACCGTAAGTGTTATTTATATTTTTGCAGTACTTATTTTTATCATTTACCAACTAAATCGTCAATTAGCCATTATTTTGTCAGGAATAATAAGTTGTGTAGGTATTGTTAGTAGTGGCATATTTCTTAACTCTACAACCGATGGAGGGAATGTATTCTTTTGGATTACAGCTGTCGGTGCATTAATTTTTATATGTATTTCAATAAGTTTATGGTACAAAAAAATACATCGTTTAACTTACAGCCATAATAATTGATTATCGCAACATAAGCGTGCGAACTCTAGTACATAAGTCTTTGTACAAGAGCTCGCACTTTTTCAATCTTATAGCTACTTATTTTAATATTGAACCAAATGAGGATGTGATCGTGTTAAAAGCATTTTGTGTAGGTAATGGGGGATAGCAGTACCGATAGCCTTAAAAGATATACCGTCATAAGGGGTATGACGAATAAAAAAAGATTGCCCATTAGATATTACCCTAATGAACAATCCTTCGAACCGCAAAGCCCTTACCATGCACTCTAGCAAGTGCTGCCTTGATTGATCAATGAGCCAGTAAATTGTTTGATCAGCTAGCATGAATACTATCCTCATCACAATGTTTTTGTGTGCTTGCGCTACTCGCTAATTCTTGCATATTAGCTGTAAAAATCGCTATCAATCCAAACTCATTTAGAAATTGTTTGATTGACACCTTTTATTATAAAATATACTAAAACACATATGAAAAGTATTAGTAATGGAATGGATTGGCAAAGTAAAAAGAGTAGAATTTGATCAAGGAATCCTCCTCCTCCATCTGTTGCCATAAAACTCAAACCGAATGAAAAGGGAGCAACAAAAGCATTAATTGCTAAACCGATACCGATGAGGAGAAATGACCAACCCTTTTTTCTAACTTTGACACATGCCATTACAATGAAAAAAGATGCAAATACTGATGCGAGAATAAAAAAAATTATAACTATACACCTCTTTTCATATTAAATTATGTATATCTGAATTAAAAATTCAAAGTATTTTTCATTATATATCATTTAACTATTATTATGTAAAAAAAGTTACTATCGTTTTTTGTTTTCATTGTTATAAAAATGATAATAATTTCGTCCTTATTAAATGATGATTCTTTATGCGTTTTTTTATAAAGAGCACATTTGAAACAATTGTCTTAACCTCTGAAAAATTTTTCTTTTCCAATATATCGGAATTATGGTATTATAAAGTTAACTATTATGAACGGAGGTGAAAAGGAATGAATAAAAACGCTACGAAAACATGTGTAAAAGTGGATACAGCTATGTATTTTGCACGTGTAATTACTTTCGATTTTGCGAACAACGGGATAGGTCTGTCCATTTTTAAGCAAAATCAAATATCAAACGTAGCGAATTAACCATTCTTTTTCACAAACTAATGAGGAAAAGACTGCTTGTTAATCGAGCAGTCTTTTTTGTGTCTATAGATGTTTTTCGCACGTTTCATTGGAGGAAAAAACGATGCAAATTAAAGCTGAACAAATACAAAAAAATATTGGTGGAAATGTTTTATTTGAAGGACTTCAATTAGAAGTAAATACGGGGGAGCATGTTGCCATTGTTGGCGTGAATGGTAGCGGGAAAACGACTTTATTACAGTTATTAGCTGGTTTAGATACACCAGATAAGGGACGTATTATAAAAAGTAAGGAAGCGACAATTGGCTATCTTCATCAAATTCCGCACTATCCTATGTTGTCAGTAAAGGAAGTGCTGGAGGAAGCATTTGCGGAGATCTATGCATTAAAGTCAAAGATGACAAAGCTTGAACAGGAAATGCAGGTAGAAGTTACAGATAAGGTACTTCAGCAATATGGTCATGTGCAGGAACAATTTATGTTGCTGGGTGGCTATGAAATTGATGCGCAATTAGCGATGATTGCCAATGGTCTAGGTATTACGCCATTGCTTGAGCAGCCTTTTAGAAGCTTAAGTGGTGGAGAGAAAACAAAGGTTATGCTTGGGCAAATCCTTTTAAGTAATCCCTCGATTTTGCTATTAGATGAACCGACGAATCATTTAGATATGCAGGCCATTGAATGGCTAGAAAATTATGTACGAAACTTTGCAGGAATTGTTATTGTAGTATCACATGATCGTCATTTTATGAATCAAATGGCTCAAAAAATAATTGAAATTGAAGATGGAGAGGCATTTACGTATATTGGCAATTACGATGCATTTGTTGAACAAAAGGAAGCAAAGCTTGAACAGCAATTTGCTCATTACGAAGAACAGCAAAAGAAAATTAAAAAAATGCAGGAAACAATAAAGCGCTTAAAGCAATGGGCAAATGAAGCGAATCCGCCTAATGCTGGCTTGCATCGTCGTGCTAAAAGTATGGAGAAAGCATTAGCCCGTATAGAGCGTGTAAAGAAGCCTTCAACGAAAAAGAAAATGAATTTAGCGTTAACGATGGCTGAGCGTAGTGGTAAAGAGGTTGTACAAATGAAGGGCATTAGCCATGCATTTGAGAAACCATTATTTAAGGAAAGTGATTTAGCGGTTTACTTTGGAGAACGACTGGCGATCGTTGGTGGCAATGGCAGTGGAAAATCAACATTATTAAAAATGATGTTAGGTGAAGTTGAACCAACTGAAGGAGTTTGTCATGTCGGTAGCAGTGTTAAAATTGGCTACCTATCGCAGCAATTTGAGCATAAAAATCCTGCCATTCGTTTAATAGATGCCTTCCGTGAGAGCGTCTCTGTGTCAGAGGCTGAGGCACGTCATATTCTTGCTCAATTTTTATTTTATGGCTATGACGTCTTTAAAAAAGTGAAGGATTTAAGTGGCGGTGAAAAAATGCGCTTACGGTTAGCACAGTTAATGCATGAGGATATTAATTTATTGATGCTGGATGAGCCGACCAACCATTTAGACATTGAAGCGAGAGAAGTATTGGAGGATACACTGGAATCCTTTGAAGGGACGATTATTGGTGTCTCGCATGACCGTTACTTCTTACAAAAGATTTTTACAAAGGTTGCCTGGATTGAATATGAAACGATTCAAGTATTTGAAGGTGATTATGAATGGGCAAGACAAAAACGCTTAGAAGTAGCTAAAGAACCAGTAATAAAAGAAATACCTGAAAAGTCTTTTGCTGCTAAAAAAGAGTTACCAATTGAAGAACAAATTGAAAGGCTCGAAATGAAATTAAAGGAGCCGACACTTGCTAAGGAGCAACGTCAAAAGCTTGAACAGCAGTTAGAGGATTTATTTGACGAATGGATTGCAGGAGGAACAGAGCATGCATAAAATAGAGCACATCATGCAGCTAGATATTGATTATATTAAAAGTTTTAGTGAGATGGAAACTTGTAATGAAGGAGTATTATTTTACAATAAGGAAATGCCAACATATTACGACGCCAATCATGCACACATTTGGAAGAAGATTGCCGAGCCAGATATGTTTTTAAAGGAAATCAAGAATTTCTATCAATCAAAATCTCTTATTCCAAGATTGTATTTATACAATGTGGAGGAAAATCAGTTATGTATAGAAGCATTAGAAATCCAAGGCTTTCAATATGAAAGTTTTACTGATGATGTACAGCTTTGGAATGGCGAATACGCACAACTATCACATAATCCAGCCATACAAATTGAACGTGTAACAGATGCCAATATGGAGGAAGCATTAGCCGTAGAAATGAGTATTGCTACATTTGGGGAGCCTGAATTAATTAAAAAAGCCTTTAAGCAAACATATCATTCTCCGCATTTTACGTATTATTTATTAAGATTAGATGGAAAAGCTTGCTGTACTGCTAATATTTTCATCTCAGGAAATCAAGGGAGAGTCGAGAGTGTAGCGACAATCGAAAGCTATCGAGGACGAGGATTGATTGGATATATTTTGCAGCATATTCAGCAAGAGTCGGTAAAGCAGGGATTAGAGTATCTCTGGATTTTGCCAATAAATGAACAGGTTGCAAAGGTTTATGATAAGGCAAATTTCAAATCAGTAGGCACAATGAAATCAATTCATGCCTTTACTGAAGGAAAAAGCATTCATCAAATACGACAAGATTCCTAATTAGGTTGAAAGATAAAAAATTTCGCCATACTCCTGTGGGACCGTGATCCAATATGGATTCTCCCATAGGAGTAGAGGGAATTTTTATTATTTAGAACGTTACCTGCCAATTGTCATTGCATGCTGCATGAATGGATGGGTGTTTTAAAATATAATCTGCAATCAGCTCCGTCATATCAGTTTGTATTTCCTTCATGATGCTGATGGCCAGAAATAACTATATCCACCTCTTCCTTTGCAAGATTAGCTGCAGGCCAAACCGATGTATTGGTTACGTATGCAGATGCACGTAGAGATTATGAGGAAAGCTGGCAAGGTGAATTTGATCGCTCCGCTTCTATTTGGGAGGAAACAGATTTAAATGTAGCAATCCTGAATAGTATCGACTATTCGGGATTTTTGAAGTATTGTTCAAAAGAATGATTTTCAATCTTTAAAAGTTTTTACTTGAAAAAATGGCGTATTCGATTTATTGTCTTTAGAGATACTTGTTTAATGGACTTGGAGGATATGAAATGCACGGAATTTATATACGCTATAATGTCTTAGATGAAACCCCAACAGCACAATGGCCCAAAAAAATGGATGCATTTGCGTATGTTCAACGAGGAAAACCACAACAAGACAATGACAACACGATGCCGATGGAAGAGCTAAAAAGCCATGCCATTCGCTATATTAAAAGCTTAAAAGACAATGCAAGTGAACATTTAGTAGAGCAACGCAATGGTGAAATTGAGCACTTTGATCGACGCTATATGGAATCCTTAAAGTTAAAGGAAAGCATCGATTCACAGCTTATTAATCTAGAAGAAATTCGTTTACTATTACAGTTAATGAATGTACTGAATTTATCGCATGGTTTCGGAGAAAATGCTGGAAAGCTACTACGCCAAATTACCCCATATGCAAAAGAGGTAGAGCACCCAACATTCCAAACAACTCGTGTAGAGAGACATTTTTATTCAGAATTAATTGAACAAATTGAAGCAGTATATGCACGAATTATGCGTCACCACAACCCATCAACGACTGAAATGCAGCATTCAGAAAAGCTATGGACAACAGTTTGTGAGCAAGCGATTGAAAAGGTAGAAGCACGAATTGAACGCTTGTCTTCTATCAAATTAAAGCATGAGAAAAAATTGCTAGAATTTAGTCAATTAAAACAGCAAAATATCGAGGCAAAGGAACGCCTAGATATTGCTGTCAATGATCTTGATGTTATTTTAAATGTACTAGAATCATAAAGGCTATGTTAATGCCTATATAATGCGGTTTGAGTGGGGTTAGCTGTGAGCTAGCCCCATTTTCAATAGCACGATCAAACGTGTCGGTTGAATCAGAAGAACTACCAACACATTTAGAAGGCACTGAATAACATGGAACCAATAATCGCTAGGTGTAACAAATCGTGTGGTCACAAGTTCTACGTCAAACATTTCAAGGTAGACAAACTTCACAACAAAATCGAACAGACATACTTCAATTCTCTAAATTGCGATAGAAAGTATGTCTGTTTTTTTGCAGAGAACAAGGGGAGGTGCCTGTTTTCAGAGTAACTCTAGAGCCCCGAAACCATACAGATTGTCCCGGTTTTTATACCAGTAGGACCGTTAAATCCTGGGATTGTATCGATTACTGTATTTGTTGCTATATCTATGACAGACACAGTATTGTCAAGTTGATTTGTGACATAAGCAAGTGTTCCATCCGGCAAGATGGTTACTTGGTCAGGAGATAACCCTACAGGAATTGTAGCAATCACCGTATTTGTTGCTGTATTTATGACAGATACAGTATTATTACCTTTATTTACAATGTAAACAAGTGTTCCATCAGGTGTAATTGCTGTTCCAACAGGTCCTGTTCCTACAGGGATTGTAGCAACTACCGTATTTGTAGCTGCATCAATTACAGATACTGTGTTACTATTTTCATTTGTAACGTAAGCAAATTGTCCGCTCGGTGTGAAAACGATTGATCTTGGGCGAATTCCCACAGGGATATTAGCAACCACGGTATTTGTTGCTGTATTTATAACTGATACTGAATTTGAGTTTTCATTTGCAACGTAAGCAAACGCACCATTAGGAGTAAAAGCTATGCCTTGAGGTTGGAGCCCTACTGGAATAGTAGCGGTTACGGTATTTGTAGCTGTATTTATGACAGATACAGTATTAGATCCGTGATTTGCTACATATGCAAGTGTTCCATTTGGTGAAACCGCTACACCAAGAGGATTAACCCCTACCGGAATAGTAGCGATTGGAGTGTTTGTTGCAGTATCAAAAACTGTTACATTATTCGATAAGAAGTTTGTAGCATAACCAAGTGCTCCATTTGGACTAATCGCTACTTCTAGAGGACCAGTTCCTACTGGAATGGTAGCAACTATAGTATTTGTAGCTGTATCAATCACGGATACTCTATTATCAGGAGTAGCTAACTGACCAGCATCTGTAACGTACACTAAAAAATGACAAGGTGGAGTTGGTGGCACAGGTATAAATGGTGGCTTACAACGACAAGGACAACAAAAACCACAACAATTACAACGACAACTTGGATTTGATTTAAACTTGAACTTTATAAATTTATTTTCTTTCTCCACAATGCACACCCTTTCTATCATATATTGATACATTGATACTATATGCAAACGGAATTATGTTTCTTGTACGTTTTACCTAAATCAAAAATTTTGAACAGTGTCGAGTGGTTGTTTATATTAATTTCCAATCATTATTGGATTAACCAATTATAGTGTTTGTTGGTGATTCTTAGGATGGATTTTTATTAAAAATGACGAATTTCAAAGATGGATTCCCCTGTCCCAAAAAAATTTTATAGTGAATGACGGATAGAGACGGCAAAGTGACGGATAGAAACGTCAGAGCGACGGATAGAAGGGGCGAAGTGACGGATAGAATCAAAGCGACAGTCAAGTCCTTAATCTTGTGTAAAAGTAAATTCCCAGAGCTATGTAAAGTACTTTACTTGAATAACAGTTGAATAGAAGCTAGCTTCTATTCAACTGTTATTCCGCGTTGGAGCGCATACTCCTCGTCTTTATCCATTAAGATCGCGCCGATTAAACGTGTGGCGGAGCGATTATTCGGGAAAATTCGAATCACTCGTTCACGGCGTCGTACCTCTTGATTTAAGCGTTCTAATGCATTTGTACTATGAATCAATACATGCATTTTTGGGGGATACTGTAGATATTGAATCGCATCTTCAAAACCATTTTCAAGAATGGCTAGTGCCTTCTCATACTTTCCTTGGCCTTCGAATTTCTCTTCTAATTCCTCGTATCTTTCACGTGCTTCTGCTTCCGTTAAAGACTGAAAAATCCGTTTGATTCCTGCTCGAAATTCCTCTGTATCTTTTTTCGGTAAAGACTGAATGAGATTTCGTTTAAAGTGAACGGTACAACGCTGCCATGCTGTTCCTTGAAATTCAGTTTGTATGGCTTTCTTTAATCCTTCATGCGCATCTGAAATGACTAATTTTGGTCGACCTAGTCCTCGTTCTTTCAGAGATTGAAAAAATTGTTTCCAGGCTTCATAGCTTTCAACATCTGACACCTGATAACCGATGATTTCACGTCGTTGTCGCATTGAAAGGGTCGTTGCGATATAGACGGCTTTTGAGAGGACACGTCCATTTTCACGCACCTTAATATACATGGCATCCACAAATAGATAAGGACATTGAATGTCTGCTAGTGAACGGTTTGACCATTTTTCTATGACGGGATCTAGTTTCTCCATTAGTGAAGAGACAAATGATTTTGAAACTTTCTGTCCGCACAGCTGTTCCACAATATGTGTGACTTTCCGCGTAGAAACGCCCTGCACCACCATCTCCATTAATGACAACACCAGTGCCTGATCCATTCGGCTATATTTTTCGAACAGGGTTGTACTAAATTCACCATCGCGTGTGCGTGGTACACGTAATGTGACCCGCCCAATCGTTAAGGTTAAATCACGCTCATAATAGCCATTTCGCTGTCCTTTGCGCGCATCAATTCGTTCATACGCCTTCGCCTGTACATAATCATCTCTCTCTTTTTCCATAAATTCATTAAGAATTAACACCACTGTCGACTTCACAATGGCTTCCATATCCGAGTCCATAACCGATTCTTTTAAAAAGTCCATGTTTAGAGTAATATTAAATTGAGTCATTTTTATTCCTCCTCGATGTTTTGGTCGTACTTAACATTTACCCAGGAAGAATAAAATTGACTCTTTTTCTTTTACACAATTATATGGACTTAATCAAAGCGACGGATAGAATCGCCAGAGCGACAGATAGAACCGGCAAAGTGACGGATAGAAGGGTCGAAGCGACGGATAGAACAAGCAAAGTGACGAATAGAATCAAAGCGACGGATAGAATCGCCAGAGCGACGGATAGAAGGGTCGAAGTGACGGATAGAACAAGCGAAGTGACGTATAGAACCGTCAAAGTGGTGGATAGAAAAGCCAAAGTGACGAATCCAACCATCGAAATGATGGATGGATCGTCACATTGTGCTTTTCGCCTTATATATTGCGTAAGCAACAGTCATTTTTACGTATCTGTTACTGCTTTGCTTTTTCCTCAGACTGTTCCCGTTTTGATTGACGATAAACACGCAGTAAATCAAGCGCAAGCAACAGCACGATAATGTAAAAAATAGGACTGTTAAACGATAGACCTATTTGAGATTCGCCGCCAAGTAACGTTAGTACAATCCAAAGCCCCACTGTATATATTGTTAAGCCAACATATACTTTTTTAGAAAGCTTTTTATATCTACCCTTGTCCGTCGCGATTTGAACGATCACTAGCGCTACTAATATAAGAAGGATGATTTTTTTAGACAGTATCTCAGCTATTGTAGTGTGTGGAAAAAAATCATTGACGAATAGTAAGGTGAAAAATACAAAAATACAAAAGTTTAAAATCGTTGAAAGCCTCATACAATATCTCCTTAGTTGCCATTATTCATTTAATTGTAACATGGTTCTGTTTGAGGAGAATTAAAAAAACTAAACTTAAAATCACTCATTCGAAAATTTGAAAAATGCGAAAAATTACGAAACTTTTCATTGAGTGCATCCGTATAGTAGGTAATATAAAAAAAGGGGTGAACAACTTGACGCTATTTGGCTATTCACTCGAGCAGATCTTTTTAGTGGTATTAATTTTTCGGGGCCTTGCAACGCTTTTAATTATGTTTTTTGGCGATGCTATCGAAGGTATTGGAGAGGGGCTACCGATTTTTAATCCAAGTGTCATTCTATCTTTCATTACGTTGATGTCAGCAGCAGGATTTATTTTAGAAAAATTAGCCTTCTTCCCTAGCGTTTGGAACATCGTTGCTGCTTGTATCATCGGAGCTATTTTAAGTGCACTATTTTATTTATTCGTTCTTGTTCCGCTAAGATCGGCCGATGTTTCTTTAGCTTATACGGAAGAATCGCTTGGTGGTCAGCTAGGAAAGGTCATTGTCCCAATCCCGAAAGACGGTTTTGGAGAGGTTGTTATTGAAACGACAAGCGGTATGATTTCGAAGCGAGCAACAGGTTTTGACAATGAGGCTATCGACTATGATACGACGGTACTTGTTGTAGAAGTAAAAGAAGGAACACTTTTTGTGAGATCCTATGATAAAAAATTTTTATAAAGGAGAGATACTTATATGTCAATGGAGATTTTAATTGTTATAGGGATTGTAGCTTTTATTTTAATCGCACTAGTTGCACTGTATGTGACAAAGTACCGTACAGCGGGTCCTGATGAAGCACTGATTGTGACAGGTAGCTATCTTGGCTCAAAAAATGTACATAAAGATGAGTCAGGAAATCGTATTAAAATTATTCGTGGTGGCGGTACATTTGTCTTCCCAATTTTCCAGCAAGCACAGCCATTAAGCTTATTGTCTAGTAAGCTTGATGTGACAACACCTGAAGTGTATACAGAGCAAGGTGTACCGGTTATGGCTGATGGAACTGCTATCATTAAAATTGGTGGTTCCATTTCTGAAATTGCGACGGCAGCAGAGCAGTTTTTAGGGAAGCAAAAGGAGGAGCGTGAAAATGAGGCACGTGAAGTGTTAGAAGGTCACTTACGCTCTATCCTAGGTTCAATGACGGTTGAGGAAATTTATAAAAACCGTGATAAATTCTCTCAGGAAGTACAGCGTGTTGCATCTCAGGATCTGGCGAAGATGGGTCTGACAATCGTTTCCTTTACGATTAAAGATGTGCGCGATAAAAATGGTTACTTAGAATCGCTTGGTAAACCACGTATTGCACAGGTTAAACGTGATGCAGATATCGCTACTGCAGATGCTGATAAAGAAACACGTATTAAGCGAGCTGAAGCATCGAAAGAAGCGCAAAAGGCTGAGCTTGAACGTGCAACAGAAATTGCGGAAGCAGAAAAAGATAATCAGTTAAAAGTGGCTGAATTCCGCCGTGAGCAGGATATCGCAAAAGCTCGTGCAGACCAAGCGTATGAGCTAGAAACTGCTCGTGCAAAGCAGGAAGTAACAGAACAGGAAATGCAAATTCGCATTATTGAACGTCAAAAGCAAATTGAACTAGAAGAAAAAGAGATTTTACGTCGTGAGAAGCAATACGATTCAGAAGTGAAGAAAAAGGCTGATGCTGATCGATACGCTGTTGAGCAAAATGCAGCTGCAGAAAAAATGCGTGAGCTTGCACAGGCAGATGCGGAGAAATACCGTATTGAATCACTAGCAAAAGCGGAAGCTGAGAAAATTCGCTTGGATGGTCTTGCAAAAGCAGATGCAGAAAGAGCGCAAGGGGAGACAGAAGCAGATATTATTCGTCTACGTGGTCTTGCGGAAGCCGAGGCAAAACGTAAAATTGCGGAAGCCTTCGAATACTATGGTCAAGCAGCTGTCCTTGATATGATTGTACGTATGATGCCAGAATATGCGAAAGAGCTTGCGAGTCCACTTGGCAATATCGATAAGATTACTGTTGTGGATACTGGTGGTGGAGAAGGAAGCGGTGGTGCCAATAAAGTGACTGCTTATGCAACCAATTTAATGTCAACATTACAAGAATCGTTGAAGGAAACTTCAGGGATTGACGTAAAGGAACTCATTGAAAGCTATGCAGGCAAGCATACATTACGTCCTGAGCTTGAGCAAATAGCAGTAGGCTTAGGAAAGCAAGCACCAGCTACAGCTCATGAAACGCAGGACGAGATAAAAGAAACAGTTGAACAAAAATAAAAATAGAAGCCGCCTGATATTTGTGATATCGGGCGGCTATTTTTGAGAAGCTTTTATTTTTCCTTAATTTGTTTCCACTCACTAGCGAGCATACCGTAAGCAGCATGGTCAACATAATGATCGTAAAGCCATTCTGCCGCACGAATGGATCCTTCTTTTGCAAAGCCTAGTCGCTCAGGGATGGCACGGCTTTTTGAGTTACCCACAGCAGCACGAATTTCCACTTTATTGAGCTGCAATTCCTCAAAAGCATATTGTAATAATGCTTGCACTGTCTTCGTCATAATACCATGTCCTTGAGCTCCCTCACCGAGCCAATAGCCAATAGCAGCGATTTTATTGCTATGATTTATCGCATTAAAGCCAGCAACGCCAACAATTTCATTTCGAAAAATGATAACAAGAGAGAGGCTGCTTTTAGCTTCATGTCCTTTAATACAACCTTCTATATATGCTGTTGAATCGGCTACTTCTTTTGTGAAATCTAACCATGGCAACCATTTACGTAAATATACTCGTGATGCATCTGTTAAGGCAAAGACAGCATTAGCATCTTCTAATGCTATAGTACGTAAAGATAATTCCGGATTAATTGTAATTTGCAATAGTATTCACCTCTTTATTATTTTAAGGCATCATGCATAAAGCCTTTCATTTCACGGCTAAGAACTGTTAACTCCTCAATAATTTCACTGAAGTCTTGAACGAGCTGAGCCTGTTCATTCGTTGCGTCATTGATTTGACCCATATTTTGCTTTAGATTATCAAGATTTCTATTTATATTTCGTAGGGATGCTTCAATGTTTTCAGTGGCGCTTGAAGTTTCGAAGGAGAGCTTTCTAACTTCCTGTGCCACAATGTTAAAGCCAGCACCATGCTGACCTGCACGAGCCGCCTCAATAGATGCATTTAAGCCAAGTAAATTTGTTTGGCGAGAGATGCTTTTTATTAAATCTGTAACTTCATTTGTTTTCTCTGAATCTTCAAGGGCGTGCTGTGCTTGTTTGTTAATTTCCTCACTTGTTGCTGCTAATTCCTCTGAATGTGAGGCAATAGTATGTACTTTGTCCTGTAGGTTGTTTACAATGTTATCCATTGTACTCATATAATCCTCAAGTTTAAGCTCATTGTCGATTGGCAATCCAAATGCCAGGGCGCCTACGACTTTACCATCTTCACGAATTGGAAATGAAAAAGCATTGATGGCAACTCCGTATACATCCTTTGGTATAACGACATCAGCATTTTGTCCTTTAAAGGCAATGAAAACATTTTGGTCATTAGCATTTACTTTTTGTCCATCTCGATAGCCTGAATCTACACGTTTACCAGCTAAATATTTTACAACTGTTTCACTTTCCTTCTCAATGACAGCTACAATTGCCTCTTCTTTTAATGCAAGGTGGATATAAGGTACTGAAAGGGCTAAAGCTTCAATAATTTGCATAAAAATTCCTCCAAGTCTGTGCAACGAAAATAGTTTAGTCATCGGAGCTCATATTGACAATGATTTCTAGATGATTAACTTCACTGTAGCACAATATTTGTCAACTCAAAATAGAAAAAAATAAATTTATTTAAAAGTCTGTGAAGAAAATTAGTCCGCAAATCTATAATCACTCAAGAAGTAATTGTCAATTAAAATAGTGTGTGCAGAAATAAAAACAGAGGTAAATTTGTCTATTTTTTGACAAACTATCGTGTGTTTTAAAGAATATTGTATTAGAATAATAGTAGTATTGGAAGTACGTTAAGGAGAGAAAGAAATGGATTATATTCAAAGAGGGACTAAGGCCTTTAATAAAGCTAATTGGGCTTTATTTTTAGCCGGCTTTATTACCTTCGCCAACTTATATGTTTCACAGCCATTACTACCAACATTTGCGGAGGAATTTCATGTATCACCAGCAGTTGCGAGTTTATCGCTTTCTGTGACAACCTTTGCGCTTTCCATCAGTATGATTGTTGTTGGCTCATTATCAGAGGCATGGGGAAGGAAATCTTTGATGACGATTTCTATTTTTGCAGCATCTATCCTGACGCTTGCACTAGCCTTTTCGCCTAATTTTGAAACGATTTTAGTATTGCGTGTTATACAGGGCGTTGTCTTTGCAGGCTTGCCAGCAATTGCGATGGCTTATTTAGGAGAGGAAATGGATCCATCTAGTTTAGGTATTGCTATGGGCTTATACATAAGTGGTAACTCGGTAGGAGGGCTTAGTGGACGAGTGATCATAGGGACATTAACGGACCTTTACAATTGGCAGGTGGGGATGATTGTACTTGGTGTCATCAGTCTTATGATTAGCGTGTTATTTATCTGGATGCTTCCTAACTCCAAGCATTTTACAGCACGTCCATTGCAGATTAAATCATTAACGGCATCTCTTTTGCAGCATTTAAAGGACCCATCCATGCTTTGTCTTTTTGGTATTAGCTTTGTATTAATGGGAAGCTTTGTGACTCTTTATAATTACATTGGCTTTAAATTGATGGCGCCACCTTATAATTTAAGTGCTACGATTGTTGGCTGGATTTTTGTCATTTACTTAGTAGGGACATTTAGCTCTGCTTGGTTCGGTAGTCTAGCTGATCGATATGGCCGTCAAAAGATGTTGTTATTGTCTATTGCGATTATGTTTACAGGGGCGATTCTTACATTAAACGGGCTGCTTAGTTTGAAGATTTTAGGAATTACAATCTTTACATTTGGCTTCTTTGCGGCGCACTCGATTGCCAGTGGCTGGGTAAGTAAACGAGCCACTCATGATAAAGCACAGGCTTCTTCTCTCTATTTATTTTTCTATTATTTTGGTTCAAGTGTTGGAGGAACAGTAGGAGGGATCTTCTGGATGCATTACGGCTGGGGAGGGGTTATTGGTATGATTGCTGTATTTTTAGTCGTGGCAAGCTTACTATCATTTTTAACTTACTTCAGCAGGTGTCCAAACACCCGCTGAAATAAGTTAAAGCCTCCGGCGGATGTCACGGAAATCGGAAAAGGAGTTCTTAAAGGATGTTAGCCTAAAATCATCGCATCCATGCGATAACGGCTAACTGACCTGCATCATGCAGGCCTAAGCACAAAGCCGATTCCGGACGCAATTATGCCAAGGCATAATTGATTAAAGCGGATTATTGCTAAACAACAGCGCATTGCATTAGGGCACTAGGAATAGTAATTTTTTGTTTAGTTTATTTACTTTTCTTGTCCGCATCCATATATATAGCCATCTTCATTAATTATTATAAAAATGATTTGTCATAAACTATCTGATAATATAATGAGTAGACTGGTGATAAGAGGAGTTGAAAGAATATGTTCGCGCGTTATAAAGGATTTTCTATTGTCTTTGCTTTTCTGGCAGTAGCATTTGTTTTGACAGGTTGTGGAGCCGCTAAAGACAGTGGGCAATCGGAAGGAAATACGGCAAAGAAAACGGAAGAAAATGTGGATTATTCATCAAAAGTAAAGGAAAATCCAATTGTAACGATTACGATGAACAATGATGAAAAAATCGTAATCGAATTAGAGCCTTCTACAGCGCCGAATACGGTAGCTAATTTTATTTCCTTAGTTAAAAAAGGTTTTTATGATGGTCTTATTTTCCATCGAGTTGTCCCTGATTTTATGATTCAAGGTGGAGATCCTTCAGGTAATGGTACGGGTGGTCCAGACTATTCGATAGAAGGTGAGTTTTCATCAAATGGTTTTAAAAATGATTTAAAGCATGAACGTGGTGTCATTTCAATGGCTCGTTCGCAGGATCTGAATTCTGCGGGATCTCAATTTTTCATTATGGTAAAGGATACATCGCAGCTTGATGGCCAATATGCTGCCTTTGGAAAAGTGATTGAGGGGATGGAGACAGTAGATGCTATCGCTGCTGCTGAACGAGATGATGAAAAGCCATTAAAAGATCAGCAAATGAAAAAGGTAGAAGTAGATACAAAGGGCTTTGATTATCCAGCCCCAAAGGTACTAAAATAACAGTGTGATAATCTGAAATAGGCAATCTTAATGGAGCCTAACAAAGAAGCATGAGAGATCTTATGTTTTATCAAGACCAAAATTGAAAAAAGTTAAATAAATTAAATGACCAAACATATTTTATATGACTAATATGTTTGGTCCTTTTAGATAGGTTCTTATGCTTTTATTCTATACCCTATTTCATGTTTGCCACTAACATTTATCATAAGCAAACTTGTTAAATATTGGATGTTGAAAGTAGTTACCTTTACTTTATTGGGTGGGATAATAGGGGCTTTTTCTTTTGAAATAATATATGGTTCCCGTTCTATAGTAGAATATAATTTAAGTATTGTTAGTTCGATTATTATTTTTGGGATTGCAGGTTTACTCTATGCTTTGGTAGAAAATTCTGTGAAGAAAAATATTAAATTTGTTTAACTAATGAGGTGCTTTACTTGAAGAACATTGAGTTGCATATGCAGCTCTTTTTTCTTTATTAAACTCCCATGAAAGAACGTAATAATCTTTCATTTTCTGTGGTGAAGTGCTGATTTTTGCGCTTCATGGATGGATAACGGTGCAGGTTAGATCAATAAGGAATTCCATTTTTATAACGAATATAATATTAGTTTCGGTGAACCGTATCATAAGTAAGTGTGGTTCATAATTTCACAGAAATAAAAATTGTCGTATTAATTATATAAGATTTTCAATTATTAAAGAACGCGATAGGTTGTGTTCTTTTTTGTTAAGTGAATAAAAGAAGTTGCATCTGACGTAACGGTAGAATTTATACTGAAGAAAAGGGAGATGAAAATATGTATTCAATTGGTCAATTTGCGAAAAAGACGGGGCTAACGGTACGAGCGTTACGATTTTATAGTGAAAAGGGTTTGCTAGAACCATGTTTTATTTCAGATTCGGGACATCGTTATTACGATGACGATAGCATTGAAACAATTCAAAAAATAGTAACATTAAAATATTTAGATTACTCATTGGAGGAGATTGAAGATCTTTTACGGAATGGAGAACAGCAGCTAATAGATTCATTTAAGTTTCAAAAACTACAACTAGAGAAGAAGCGAAACCAAATTGATCGTGTTATTGCGAGCTTGGATCAGGCGATTGAAATAGGAAAACAAAGTGAAGTAATTGATACATCAATTTTTTTAACGGTGATTTTTAACTTACTAAAAGAAGATGAACAAAGGGACTATTGGCGAAGTATATTACCTGATGAGTTGGTAGAGCGCCTATTTGATTTTTCAGGAATGAATATTATTGAATTAAATCAAAAATACATAGATTTAGCAAATCAGTTGAAGCAGGCATACATTCAACCGACTCAAGACGAATATTTGAAATCGTTAATCGAGCAGTTATTCTCACTAATTCCACAAGATATAGTAGAAGAGTTAGTAGAAGTATTAAAGGAATATGAGGATATTCAACTAAATGAATGGTTATTTCCTACACCCTTTACAAAGGAAGAGGAAGAGTGGTTGATTTCGCAGGCTGACAGACTTGGGGTGTATGGAGGTTTGGATGATGAATAATTCTGTAAGAGGAATTTGGCAGCTTGTTAATAGTAATCGATTGTCGAAGCAACTCACGATAGGCACTCTTTTACTAAGTATCGTTGAAACACTTATCGGATTGGCTGTTCCCTTAGTTACGATGAGAATGATCAATGACTTTTCAACGATTGGCTTTTCATTGCAGGCGATATTATTAGTAGGTGCATTTCTAATTTCCCAAGCCGTACTGAGTGGAGTAACGTTTTATATGATGCGTAAACTTGGGGAAAGAATTGTGGCTAATTTGCGCAATACGGTATGGGCACATGTTTTACGGTTACGTATTCCTTACTTTGATGCACATGAATCTGGTGAAACAATGAGCAGAATTACACAAGATTCTAATGTTATTAAGGAGCTTATTACAGATCATTTGATTAGTTTTATTTCGGGTTTATTTGCTATTGTTGGTGCAGTAATAATATTAATTATCATTGATTGGAAAATGACACTACTGATGCTAATTGCGGTTCCAGTAGCAATTTTATTGACATTGCCTCTTGGACAACGTATTCATAAAATCGCGAAAGCAAATCAAGACGAACTTGCTAGTTTTACTGGACAGTTGGGACGTGTATTAACGAATATTCGACTCGTGAAAGTTTCGCAAACAGAAAATTTTGAGCAGCAAAATGGGGAAGAAAAAATTCATCATTTGTATCGATTTGGGTTAAAGGAAGCAAAAATTTTAGCGGTTTTATCACCGATTATGACGTTAATTATGATGGTCGTGCTCATATTATTATTTGGATATGGTGGCGCAAAAGTAGCAACTGGTGCGATTTCAGCAGGTGAACTTGTAGCGATTATGATTTACCTTGTGCAAATTATTATGCCATTTACGCAAATGGCAACATTTTTCACTGCACTTCAAAAAGCGATGGGGGCAACGGAACGATTACAAGAAATTTTGAACGAACCAATCGAAGGGCATGGGATGAATGCTATTTCTTCTCCCAATGAGTCGATTGCTTTTGAAAATGTTGCGTTTCAATACAATGATAACCCTATTTTAAAAGGTATTTCCTTTACGATTCCAGCAGGAAAAACAACCGCATTGGTTAGTGCCAGTGGGGGAGGAAAGACCACAATGTTTTCATTAATAGAACAATTTTATGATGTAACAGATGGTACTATTCGATTTGGAAAACAGCCTATTGAAAGCATCGATTTAAAGCAGTGGCGTAGTTTATTTGGGTATGTATCGCAAGAAGCACCACTCATGAATGGAACAATTCGAGATAATGTAACTTATGGCAAAAGTGACGTTTTAGAAGCAGATACTATAAGTGCATTAAAAAACGCTTATGCATGGGATTTTGTCCAACAATTTGAAAAAGGGTTAGATACAGAAGTAGGGGAGGGAGGAATTAAATTATCAGGTGGGCAAAGGCAGCGGATAGCGATAGCACGTGCATTATTCCGAAATCCAGCGATATTATTATTAGATGAAGCAACATCTAACCTTGATAATGACTCAGAGAGAGAAGTACAAAAGGCATTCGAGCATGTAATGAAAGAACGTACAACGGTTATTATTGCACATCGCTTATCGACAATTACACATGCGGATCAAATTCTAGTGTTTGAGGATGGTCTGATTACTGGTTCTGGAAAACATGAGGAACTTCAAGAAAACCATACTTACTATAAACAGCTAATTAAATTAATGACGACAGAAGCTATATAATGATTGATTATCGAGTTTGAATAAAGTAGTAAAGTTGTTACATAGTGAAGCAAATTGAATCGCACTTACTGTAATATTTACTCAAATATAGAATGAGTAGTAAAATAGCAATTAATATCAAAAAACAATATTATAAATCCTCTGAAATTAGGAAGTAAGGTGAGCAATATGTATAGCGAAGTAACTCAAGATGTAATTTGTTCTTTAGAAGAGTGTTTACTAGATGATTGGCAGTTAGATGATTATGCATCGCATATTGGCTATTCAAAATTTCATTTATCACGTATTTTCAAACAAGAAACTGGATTGACGATAAGTGAATATATTCGAAAACGAAGACTGGCAACAGCAGCAATGTATTTATTATATTCAGATGAATCGATACTTCAAATTGCGTTTGAGTTACGCTATCAATCACAAGAAGCATTCACACGTTCTTTTAAAGAGCTATATAAAATGCCACCTGGCAAATATCGCAAAATTATGCGAACACTTCAAGGGACGGAGGAAAAAGATATGAGTGATTTAACGACAATTAAAGGATGGATTTTAAGTGGTTCACACCCAACTTTTTATGAAATGAAAGCCGATGGACAAGTATTTCATACAGGCATGAAATCAGGTTTACTGTCTTCGAAAACAGATGTAGGTGAAGGTCAATTCGGGACAATGATGCAAAGCTTTTCAGCAGAATATTGGCTAGGAAAACGTATAAAACTGTCTTGTTTCTTAAAAACAGACGAAGTTGTAAAATGTGGAGTTTGGTGTCGAGTAGATAATAGTACAGGTGATGCGATTCAGTTTGATAACATGGATAATAGACCTATTCAGGGTACAACGGACTGGAACTTCTATTCGATTGTATTAGATGTACCAAAGGAAAGTGCTTCTATTCATTTCGGTGTTCTATTAACAGGAACAGGTAAAGTGTGGGCTGATGGATTTAAGTTTGAAGAAGTAGATTTATCTGTTACATCAACTAATATGCTTGGTCAAGAAGAAAATTTGCCATTAGAGCCGATTAATTTAGGGTTTGATGAAGGGTGATTATAATTATGTTTACTTAATTAAAATGACATATTTAATTTTTTTACTTAAAAGCTGTTTTCCTAAAGATTGTTGCTATAAAATGCTGTAGCGTGCGAGGACTTATGTTAAATATTAACTACCTATAATGAGGTATATTAAAAAACATTTAAAAGCACATACTTTTTATAGTAAACACTTTATAAGGTACATTTGAATGTGTTGTATTATTTCCGAAAAATATACATAAAAAGGGGACATAAGAGTGTCAAAAATTCCGATTACTTTAAAGTG
Organism: Lysinibacillus agricola; assembly: GCF_016638705.1. Classification (GTDB taxonomy): domain Bacteria; phylum Bacillota; class Bacilli; order Bacillales_A; family Planococcaceae; genus Lysinibacillus; species Lysinibacillus agricola. The sequence goes on from NZ_CP067341.1 coordinate 1,734,546, forward strand.
GATGATTGCTATCGGTATTATTGGTATCGGTATTACTATTATCCTTACTTCATTTTACTTTTTACAAGACCACCAATATTATAGATGGATAAAATGGGCAGGTTTCATTTTGTTTTTTGCAGGGATTATATTAGCACCATTTGCTAAAGAATCTAATCAAAAAAATGTAAAAAACTAGATAAATTTATTAAATAGGCTGTCTATGGACAGTCTGGTTTTATCCCTGTCCAACGTTCCTTTTACTGCATATTTTCTATCAGATATTCATTCAACATAGCGACGAAACCACTGAAATCTGATTAAAGAGCATCTGAATAAAGGTGCTTTTTGTTTTTTCTTAAAACTTCAACTGTGAAATAGTGAGATTTTTGACAAGCTGAGATAAGCATTTGTTCTACCCTGATTTTTCAAATGCTAAGTTTTTTTATGTATCTCAAGCCAACGATACCAATAAAGGTAACTATCCAAATGAACTTTTGATAAACGGAAAAATTGAAGTGGTAGAAATTATTGATGATTTCTCATATTAAATTCTGGAAAGTCGTTAAAGGTATGAATGCAGTAATACGTTTAATATGAGATATATTTAACTTACGGGGTGCAATAGTTAAACAAGGTGTTGCAGGAGCAGCATCTTTTTTGTTGTGCTAAAGGTGCGGGTTAGTTGAAATAGCAATTTTTGCTTCTGTTTTCGAAAAGAGTAATTAGAAAAGCCAATGTTCACTGTGTATACTTGTGAATATAATAATAATATGGGATTAAAAGGAGGAGAGTTAATGGATTTATTTAATTTTGCGATAGCGTTCCAAATGCTGTTGTTTCTTTATTTTGAAGTAACAACCCTTGTTAATCTTTATCCGTGGAATGATTTATCAAAATACTCAACAAAGGAAAAAATCATTGAGGCAACTGTAAACGGAATTATTATCATTCTTTGTATAGGATTGTTTATTACACAGATAAAATGGTTAATGATTATTTCGGTGGTCTTTTGGTTTGTATTTTTATTTATGCAACTTCTAAATTGGTGGATGCCTTATCTTACTGGGAAGTATTTAAAGCAATTTCCAAAAACTCTATATGAAACTCATTTTAAAAATACACTTAAATTATTACCTCCAATAAAAGATCATATTATTCCAGACCTTCAACATAATGTTTTACAAATAATATCATTGATAACTTTCATTTTAAGTGCATTAGTCTTAATCACTTAACATAATCACTTAAACTTTGTAAATCGATAACATTGTGATATTTTACACTTAAAGTAACGGGTGCATTAATTGGTGCGACACGTTCCTGGCTCAAATGAATTGTGGTTAACACAATCTCGGTAAAGGTCAGGCAATTTATGTTTTTAATTGAAGGATATTATCAAGAAGTCGAATGATGAGGTAACGCTCAGAAAGGCTCCCCCTGCGTCGAATAGCACACTGTTTAGTAAGGAAAAGCGTGTTATAAGCTCGGTTAATAGGCGTAAGAATTTACCGTAACAGTTCGGCTGACGAAACCCTACCCGATGGGGTGGTGTAAATCATAATGCTTGGGTTGAATAGATATGGTGAGAATGTATGATAGACACATAAGGTTAGTGTACTACTGGCGAACTTCCGAATGTACGGGTCTAGACGCACATAATATAGAAATGTACTAACTACTATCATGTAGGGTTAGCTATGGATGAGTAAGAATCAACTATATGAAAGTCCATCTTGTGTTACAGGCACTTGCAACGCTAACAGGCTCATAGGAAGCACCTAAGTTTGTTCCATAATAGATAATATTCAACGTGGTAAGCTGATAACGTGGAGAGCTTACTCTTGATGAAGCGTTGAGAAGGAAAATAATCGTGAGATTAGCGAGTGTATAACTTCTCTTTATATCAGTGAAAGTGGTGGTATAGTACCGTTGAAGCGTGTAATGAACGTGGAGGGATTGCCACTAGATTAATGCAAGATTTATTCACCATGCAAGGCAGTTTTTCAACGATTAATAAGGTTCCTGCGAGACTAATAGAGGTTCAGCTCCAAAAGGAGCCACCGACTTGTTAAAACGAAAGAAATTGAGGCATAGCGAGTATTATGACATGCAGTATCATTTCGATACGTTATATGCTCAAAGTGCTAATGGTCAAAATTTTTATGATTTAGTAGAACTGATGCAATCGGATGAAAATATCCGACTTGCCTACCGTAACATTAAGAAAAATACAGGTAGTCAAACGGCTGGGATTGATGGACTTGCCATCAATGATGTAAAAAGTCTTTCCATTTCAGAAGTCATCGAGAATGTACAAAAAATGTTCTCATACTACCAACCGCAAGCTGTTCGACGTGTTTTGATTCCGAAGGCAAATGGAAAAACGCGTCCGTTAGGTATTCCAACGATTTGGGATAGGTTGTTCCAACAATGCATCTTGCAAGTGTTAGAACCAATATGTGAAGCGAGATTTTATAAGCATAGTTACGGATTCAGACCGAATCGTAGCACACATCATGCCAAAGCACGCTTTGAAACATTAATTAATCGAGGATGCTTTTATCATTGTGTAGATGTTGATATAAAAGGCTTTTTCGATAACGTGAACCATGCGAAACTGCTTAAACAATTGTGGGCAATAGGGATTCGGGATAAAGCTTTATTATCTATTATTTCTCGTTTATTAAAAGCAGAAATTGTTGGTGAGGGTTTACCGATAAAAGGTACACCACAAGGTGGGATTCTCTCTCCATTATTATCAAACATCGTATTAAACGAACTTGATTGGTGGGTTAGTCATCAGTGGGAAAACTTCCAGACGAAAAAAGTCTATAAAACACCACCAAACAAGATGCAAGCTTTAAAAAAGACCAACCTAAAACCTTGTTATATTGTCCGTTATGCGGATGATTTTAAAATTTTATGTCGAACTCGTTCACAGGCGATAAGAATGTATTATGCGGTAACTGATTTTCTGAGAAATCGCCTCTATTTAGAGGTTAGCGAAGAGAAATCAAAAGTAGTAAATTTAAAGAAAAACTCCTCAGAATTTTTGGGGTTCCGCATAAAAGCTCATCGAAAGAAAACAGCGAAACGTACGCTATATGTTGCACACTCTCACATGACGGAAAAAGCACTGAAAAACGCTCAACTAACGATTAAACAAGCTGTAAAAGCGATTCAGAAACATCAATCAGTAGAAAATGTATGGCGGTTTAATACGGTTGTAATGGGGATTCAAAATTATTACGCCGCAGCGTCACACGTCACAAAAGATTTAAATAAGCTGAACCACCGCACACATCGAACTATGCATAATCGACTGAAAGAAATGAGAAAAGAAGCAGCGTTCACAGACCTCACGAAATCGTTACAGAAACGGTATGAAGGATACGAATGTATGTTGTACAAGATTAAAGAAATGACGCTCGTTCCTATTCATGCCCAACGTTGCCGAGTTAATCTCAATTTCTCACAGGACATTTGTAATTATACTACCGAAGGTAGACACAAAATCCATCGCAATCAACGAGCGATTCCTAAAGAAATCCTCGCTTATGTGATGAAACAATTTATTCCACAACGCTCCATTGAATATAATGATAATCGCATTAGTCGGTTTATTGCTCAATATGGAAAATGTGCTGTAACTGGTGTTTCACTAGGTTTCAATGGTTGGCACTGTCACCATAAAACACCGTATTATTTAACACAGGATGATTCCTATGGCAATTTAATGATTATCCATGAATCAATCCACCGACTAATCCACTTAAAAGACCTCGAGAAAATACAAATGCTCCTCAAAGCATTGAAATTAGATGAAAAGCAACTACTGAAAGTAAATGAATTGCGTAAGAAATGTCTGAACGCCACAATCTGATTCTACATGACAACTTAGCCTACACATAAAAATTGAATAAATTGGATTAATGGGAACGCCGTATGCTGGGAAACTCGCACGTACGGTGTGAAGTGGGGGAAAAGCCGGAGATAACGTCAAAGGCTTACCTATCACTATAACAGAGAAACATTTATTATGGTGTTTCTCTGTTTTAAATAAACTAAAAGTACTTCTGATAAAATTCCTTCCTAAGCTTTCCACTTAGTTGTGCATTAATACGAGTAGTTTCATTTTTTTCATGCCTCATTAAACTTTGAATTACTTCAATGGGTGCGCCATTGTTTAATAGATGTGTAGCGTAACTATGTCTTAACTGATGGGGGTGTATATCTTTATTTATTCCAGCACGACTGGATATTCGTTTAATGATATACCTCACTTGTGCAATACTCATACGATGTGGATTTCTTTCAGTAACAAAAATTGCTGGATCTCTATCTTGACGACTTTCAATGTATCTTTTAAACCAAATATCACAACATAATATCCTCTAATTATTATAGTCTATTTAAAATGATGATCTTTCATGCTTCTTTGTATTTAACCCATAATATTGTAGCCTGCGTCGATGTAAATCGTTTCGCCTGTCACACCGCGTGATAAGTGAGAAAGCATCACGATTGTCATATCTGCCACTTCGTCTTGTTGAACATTACGTTTTAATGGAGCTGTTTCTTCGATCTTGTGTAAAATTGTATTGAAGGAAGGAACTCCTTTTGCAGCAAGTGTGCGAATCGCTCCAGCTGAAATAGCATTGACGCGAATATTATCTTTACCAATATCTGCAGCAAGATAGCGCATAGATGCCTCTAATGCAGCTTTCGCTACACCCATGACGTTGTAGCCATCAAGGACACGCTCTGCTCCTAAGTAACTCATTGTTACGATAGAACCGCCTTCAGTCATATAAGGATGTGCGGCTTTTGCTGCTGAAATAAGGGAATAGGCACTAGTATCTTGTGCAAATGCATAGCCATCACGAGTTGTATTTAAGAAGCGATTGTGTAAATCTTCTGCATTAGCAAAGGCTACTGAGTGCACGATACCATGGATAATGCCTACTTTTGTACCGATTTCATCGAAAGCTGCTTTTGTGCTTTCGTCGCTGTTGACGTCACATTGTACGATCAGTGAATCAGATTGCCCGATTTTCTCTAATTGCATTTGTAACTTTTTTAATGAACGTTCTTGGCGATATGTGAAAATAACATTTGCACCTACGTCAAATAAACGTTTTGCGATACCCCAAGCAATACTTCGATCGTTTGCCACGCCCATTACGACAATATTCTTATCTTTTAATTGTAATAAATTATCCATCATCTATAAGAACCCCTTTATGAAATAATATCTGTTATTAGTACCAACTACTAAAATCTTATCATACATAAAAAATGGTTGCAATAACAAGATGAAAAGAGTGTACAACTTTACTAGGAAAGGCACAAAAAAATTCATCTCCATTTAGTTAGAGACGAATCCAATAGATGGTATTTAAATTTTAGGTGACTCATACATATCTAATGCACTGTAAACTGCGCTGTGTACTGCAATCCTAAAACAGTTTTGTGTACGAATAGCCTGTGCAATTATTTTGATGGCTCTTGTTTGATCTTTGTGAAACGCTGTGTCGCTAGATAGAAGATCATCATTCAAATGAGCTAGAAAATAGGGTTGCTGAAACATTTGCTCTAAAAGGTCCGCCGTATCACTTTGAACAACTATGTTATAGGCCCAGAGGTCAATAGCTTTGCCAAGCTGGAAAGCGACAAAATAGAATAAATTATCATCATTTCTCTCGATAATTTTACGAATAATTTGAATTTTTTTGAGCTCTTCCATTAAAAAAATGTTAATTGAATAGTGCATTGCCTTTGAAGAATTTAAAAAAAGATTATTTTCCTGATGAGATTTTAAAAAGAACCAGCTATTTAAAATAATAGCCCAAGAATCTAATGCATTCATACACTTAGACTGAAAATCAGGAAAAATAGTTTGCCATTTTGCTGCAAGGTTTTTAAATTGATTAATATGGTCTTCATCAATATGGTATAAACTATGATCTGTTTCTAATTGATTAAACATTATCATTCCCCCAATAGATTTTATGTATATCCTGAGTAGGAAAATCAACTATACAATCAACTAAATCTCAGTGTTATGTTCCTTGGCCTTGGTGTTTGCAACGTGAGGATGAAAAATTAATTAAGAAGGCACCCAGTTAAGGATGCCTTTAGGGATATTAATGAAATATCAATTTCGCCTTGGCGTAATTGCGTCCGGATTTTGAATTGTGCTTGCACAATTCATTCCTTTCAAAATCCGTGACATCCGCCGGAGGCTTTATCTTCATTCAGTAGGTGTTTGGACACCCACTTAAAAGGGAACACATCAGCATTCATCTCACTACCTTCAGAGGTGGGATGAGTGCTGAATGAAGATAAAAACTATTCGAATTTTAATGAGTCGCCATCAAAAGTTTCGTCTGCTACTTTGATTGAGTCAGTTGGGCAACCTTCGAAAGCATCTTGCATGTCTTCTAATAGATCTTCTGGAACTTCAGCAGTTCCCATGTTATCATCTAAAATAACGAAGGCAATACCTTCATCATCATAATCATAAATATCTGGTGCTGCGGCTCCGCAAGCGCCACAAGCGATGCATGTATCTTTATCAACAATTGTGTATTTAGCCATTTTTTTTTTCTCTCCTTTTACGATGTTCCTACAAAGCTTCATACTCATTTTAAAGATGTTTATCTTACATTTCAACATAAATACTATTAAATTGGAGGAATTTGCGTCTATGTTTCATCAAATTTTATTGCAAATCTTTCAAAAACTCAATAACGAACGAACGATTTCTGCTGCCTATCATGTCTTGAGAGGAAAGCGCTCAGGCCAGACTATTCAAGACATCGGCCTATTTCAGCTACATAATTATTTCGGGCTATTACCTAAGTTGCCTAGGGCGACATTCGATGAGGCTGTATCTTTATTTTTGCAGTATAGTTGGTTAAAAATACAAGAATCCGGTCACTATTCCATGGAAAAGCTAGGTCTACAGCGAGCGGAGCAGACACCTGATTTTTTATTTGATGGATGGCACTATCGGGGAAATGAGCATGTATTTTTTGCAAGGCTCTCGTTAATTGTACAAAGTTTATCCTATCAAAGTGCTGGGATTCGTTCTTTTTCTCCAATAAGTAGGGATACGAATATTCAGTCTTGGGTTCGCACTTTTTTACTCGAGCATAACTACCAAGATGGGCGTTTACAGCAGCAATTATTGGAGGAATGTGAACGCGTGCTTTCTGGATTATCTTTATCTGAAGCTAACAAACAGCTTGTCCTCTATCGATTGAGTGGCCACAGTTTACCAGGATGGACTTGGCAGCAGCTTGCTAGTGAACGTAAGGAAGCAGTTTTAGATTGTCAATTAGCGTTAATAGAGTTGCTACATACATTATTAAATGAAGTCCATCAGACAAATGATTATCCGTTACTTCGTAAAATAGCAGAGGAGCTAAGAGTAAAAGCATTACTAACCGATTCAGCTCAGCAAACGGCACATTTATATGAGCAAGGATACTCGATTGAACAGATTGTGCAAATAAGAAAGCTAAAACAAAGTACAATTGAGGATCATTTAGTAGAATTAGCCATGTATGAACCGAACTTTTCGATTGGTCCGTTCGTCTCATATGAAGAAGCGGAAAAAGTTTGGCGGGCATCGAAACAATATCAAACAAAAAAATTGAAAACATTGCATGAAGTGGTTGAAGGTATGAGTTATTTTCAGTTAAAGCTTGTCCTCGCGAAAGGAGAAGTATAGATGGAACTTGAACAAACATTGGCAAAGCATTTTGGCTACACAGCATTTCGTCCAGGTCAAAAAGAGGTCATTGGGGCAATTCTAGAAGGAAAAGATGTTCTTGCTTTATTACCAACAGGGATGGGTAAGTCACTTTGTTACCAGTTACCAGGGTATATCTTGCAGAAGCCAGTATTAATTGTTTCTCCGCTACTTTCGCTCATGCAGGATCAAGTAGAGGAGCTAAAACGCATTGGTGAAAAGAGAGTAGTCGCCTTAAATTCATTTTTAACCGTAAGTGAAAAACGATATGTATTACATTTTTTAGAGCAGTTTCGTTTTATTTTCACATCACCAGAAATGCTTTTACAGCAACAAGTTCAGGACAAGCTCTCACAAATGCAGCTAGGTCTTATCGTAGTAGATGAGGCACATTGTATTTCTCAGTGGGGCTTTGATTTTCGACCAGATTATTTACGAATTGGACAATGGTTCTCACAAGTAAATCGTCCACCAGTTTTAGCATTATCAGCGACTGCGACGAACAAAGTAGTCAATGAAATACGAGATACATTGTCGCTACATACACCATTTGAGTTTTTGTACAATGTGGATCGACCAAACATTCATCTTGGACGTGTCATTTTTGAGGACAGGGCAGATAAAGTACACTGGATTATTCAACATATAAAAGAGACTGCAGGACCAGGTATTCTATATATGTCCTCTCGGAAGCGTGCAGAACAGTACAGTGAAGCACTAATCCAGGCAGGTATACGCGCAGCAGCGTATCATGCAGGCTATGGGGCTGAGGATCGCCAGTTTACTCAGCAGCAATTTATTGACGGAGAACTAGACTGGATTGTGGCAACAAATGCTTTTGGGATGGGTATCAATAAGTCAGATATTCGTCAAATTGTCCATGAAACGATGCCTGCTAATGTAGAAAATTATATGCAGGAAATTGGCCGTGCGGGGCGTGATGGTCAACCGGCGCTCGCAATTTTACTTTATTGTGATGGTGACGAGGAGCTTGCGAAATTTGTTGTAACAGGCGATTTGCCAACATCTGGTCATGTCGATCGTTATCAGGAACTACTAAATCAACAAGTACAGCCTTCACAAATGCTGAAAAACGGAGAGTTGAGTGAGACTGCTTTTCGTGTTCTTGATTACTGGCTACAACAAGAAACCATGGAACAAGTTAAAGTACGTCTAAATCATTTGGCACTGGAAAAATACCGTGCTGTCGACGAAATGCAAAAAATTACTCAGACAAAAGACTGTATTCGCACGCAGCTAGTCGGGTATTTTGGGCAAAAATTGCTGAAAAAACCGGAAAACTGTTGTGAAAATTGTGGAATCCATTATGATGAAATCAATAAAGTACGCTTGAAGGAAGAGAAAAAAATAGAAATGATCCCGTGGAAAAGTCGGTTAAAGCAACTTTTGATGGGTTTTTAGAGGCTCATCATCGTAAGTTGGGGTGACATTTTGTTAAAACGTATGTCATGTGAACAAGTTGATTGGAGTGAAGACTGAACGCCCTCAGGAAAGCACCCAGTCGCAACGAAGAACCTTTTTAGACTATAACTGACGGTCATTTACTTTTTTCGCAAAATTCGTCATAATAGAATGATAGAATGCGTAGTAAGGTTGGAGGAAAGACGAATGAGTAAAGAAGATTACCGCGATAAAATCGAAGAACATCGTCAATCTTTTGAGGAAGAACAAGAAGAACAGCAAGCTTTATCTAGAGTTTCAAGAATGAATAAAAATGGAAGCAACAATAATAAGCCAAAAAATACAAAACGAAAAACGCCACTAATGACGATTCTTTTTGTAATCTTTATTTTAATTCCATTATCATTATTAATCTATTTTGCGAAATTCTACGAACCTGGTCAAACGATTGAAGAGGCAGAAAAAAACTCTGAAGATTTTGTAGAAATTGACAAAACAGGAAGTAAAGCTGAAGCATCTTCAACTAACAAAAATAAAGAAGACGATAAAGCAGACAAAGCAAAGGATCAATCCAAGAAAGACGCTGAAAAGTTAACAGCTGAACAGAAGGCGGCTGAGGAAACGAAAAAGGCCGAAGCAGCCAAGAAGGCCGAAACAGCCAAGAAGGCAGAAGAAGCTAGAAAAGTGGAAGAAGCAAGAAAGGCAGAGGAAGCTAAAAAAGCTGAGCAAGCTAGAATAGCACAGCAACAACAAGCTGAGGCGGCAAGAAAAGCGGAAGAGGCGAAAAAAGCTGACCAAGCGCGCAAAGCCGAAGAAGCACGTAAAGCTGAGGAAGCGAAACAAGCTGCAAAAGCAAGTACCCATACTGTAAAGCAAAATGAAAATCTATATCGTATTGCATTGAATCACTACGGTGATGGAAGTGAAGCAACACTAGCAAAAATCCGTGCCGCAAACGGTATGTCTTCTAATACTTTAACAGTTGGGCAAGTTATTAAGCTACCATAAGAAAAGCGGGTATCATTCTTTGGCAATGATGTTTTTCTAGTATAAAATAATGGACAAACGTTAACACCAAATAAGGTGAGACGTGCGTCTGATTTAGTGAAAAGACGATTCGTTATAATGAAGAATCGTCTTTTTGCTTTCGTAAGGAGATGTTAGGGAATGATTTATATTGGACTATTTGTTTTAGTAGTCATCGCGTTCCTGCTTTATATGTTGAAGGTGGCACATGAAAATAATGTTTTACATCATCAATTGTTATTAAAGGGTGAACAAGAAAAGATTCGACTATTTTTTATTTCGGATACACATTTACGCAAAATTAACCGTCAGATGATTGAGAAATTAGATGGTCAATTTGATGCTGTTATTATTGGTGGAGATTTTGCGGATGGACGCACACCTATTCCGCGTATTCATGACAACCTAAAATTATTAACTCCTTTAGGACCAACTTATTTTGTATGGGGTAATAATGACAGAGAAGTAGGTGAAGAGCGTTTCCGAAATATTTTACAGGAACATGGTGTTCAGATTATTGCCAATGATGCTATATTACTACCTAAAAAAAACCGCTTTTGGCTAAATGCAATTGAAGACACAACTACAAGGAAAAATAGCTTTGATGAAGCATTTGCAAAGGTAGGAGAGAAAGACTTAGTTGTTTTCATCGCACATAACCCTGGTGTTTTTGCAAGAGTCCGTGCTAAATTCAGGGCAGATTTAATGATTGGTGGGCATTTACACGGTGGTCAAATTAGAATTGGTCCATACGGAGTGCATCCAAACGGCTCTTATCGGGAGCGTGAGGGTGTGATGACGTTAGTAAGTAACGGCTATGGTACGACATTATTACCTTTCCGACTTGGTGCGAGACCACAATGTCATATTATTGACATTGAAATTTCGGGTAAATAAACAACCAAAACTTGATAGAAGGCGTATAATGGAAGCGATGATCGATTTATCCCGCATTAACGGACAGTAATTTATCTGTACTGAAAGCGAATCGTCAACTACAAGATTCCCACCTCAAAATTCAACGAGAGCAAAGAAGTTAGGTGGGAGACTAACTGCCCGTAAAAACCCGATTGATGAAGACAAATAATCAGTGAGGATGAAGAAAGCTCCCACTGATTAAAGTTTCGCTTTAGTGAAAGTAAAGTATTGGCAAATTAATGCTGATACGAATTTGATAGGAGTGTCAAGAAATGCAACAAGTAGATGCAATTATTGTTGGGGGAGGCCCATGTGGTTTAGCAGCAGCAATAGCCTTGCAAAATATTGGATTAAAGCCAGTTGTAATTGAAAAAGGAAATATCGTAAATGCGATTTACAATTATCCTACGCATCAAACTTTTTTTAGTACGAGTGAACGTTTAGCAATCGGTGAAGTGCCTTTTATTATTGAAGGACGTAAGCCGAAGCGAAACCAAGCACTAGTTTATTATCGAGAAGTTGTGCGTTTGAAAGATATTCAAGTAAACCGCTTCGAAAAAGTAAATAGCGTTGTAAAAAATGGAGCAGTGTTTACAGTAACGACAGATAAAGAGGTTTATGAAACATCTTATGTAGTGATCGCAACTGGCTACTATGACCATCCAAATTATTTAAACATTCCAGGTGAGAAATTACCGAAAGTATTCCATTACTTTAAAGAGGGACATGAATTTTTCGATACGGATGTTCTTGTAATAGGTGGGAAAAATTCGGCAGTGGATGCGGCGCTTGAGTTGAATAAGGCAGGAGCACGCGTCACTGTTGTCTATCGTGGTAGTGAGTATTCATCTAGCATCAAGCCATGGGTTTTACCAGAATTTGAAGGAGTAGTACGAAATGAAGAAGTCCAAATGCATTTCAATACAAATATACTGGAAATCCGTGAGCATGAGGTCGTAGTAGAAATTGATGGTAGCAAGAAAACTTTAAAAAATGATTTTGTTTTTGCGATGACAGGTTATCATCCAGATCATTCATTTATTCGAGCAATGGGTGTCTCTATTGATTATGAAACGGGTCGTCCTTTCTTTAATGCAGAAACTATGGAAACAAATGTAGAAGGACTTTTCATTGCAGGAGTTATTGCAGCTGGAAATAATGCCAATGAAATTTTTATTGAAAATGGCCGATTCCATGGCGATTGTATTGCAAAGACAATTGCAAAAAGAGCAAACTAGCAATAGGAGCTGTATAGGCATATAAGCTTATACAGCTTTTTTTAAGTGACGGATAGAAAGGCAGAGCGACGAAAAGAGAAAGCCGAGCGACGGATAGAAAAGGGAGAGCGACGGATAGAAGAGGCAAAGTGCCAGATAAAAAAAGTCAAAACGATTAATAGACATTAAAAAATGTCATAAATAATGTTAACAATACATAATTTCGGATCACCACCAAAACTTAGGGATAACATTTGTTAAAACTTATGCCATATATAAGTCGATTGGAGTGAGGCTGGTCGGCTCCTTGGGATTAGCGACACAGATGAGTCCCCGGAGCGAGCATAGTAGAGGAACGAAGGCTAAAAACATCAAATCCTGTGATAACGCCTTCGTACCCAATAACTAGTTGCAGCCCTCCGCTTACGCACAAACAACACCTAGTTGTCCCAAACGGCTCATCGGGCGCCCCTAGTAAAGCACCCAGTCGAAACGGAAATCAACCCCACGTTAAGGTGATGAGCTATAATTTTTGTAAAAAAGGTGTGAAAGAACGCTTGGATTTTACTGGATGCTTAGTTATATAATAGGGAATTTTATGACGGCATATTTCGTTGGAAAAGCGTATGGTGTTAATTTACAGGAAGAGAGAAGTAAAAACTTAGGGGCTCGAAACGCTGGTAGTGTTATTGGAAAAGGTGCTTTTATATGGACTTTTTTAGGGGATTCTTTAAAGGGGGCGCTCGTTGTAGGGTTAGGGCGTTTATGGCATTTCGAAGAATGGGCAATAGTTCTAGGTGCTTGTTTAGTTATGCTCGGTCATTTGTTTCCGGTTTGGCTTAAGTTTAATGGTGGAAAAGGGGTAGCAACTTTTATTGGTGTAGGTCTAGCATTATCACCAAGTTTATTTTTAATGATGGTTTTAGGAACAGCTATTACCCTTAGTTCGACCGTTGTGAGTGGAAAAGCTGTTGGTGCACTTTATAGTGGCTTGGCTTTTGTTTTTTCGCAAAACATTGTGAAATCTTCCGCAACATTGCCTGCATATCTCGATTTAGCTCATTACCAGCAAGGTGCTATTCCGTTTAGTACTTGTTGGAAATGTTGAAGCGGCATTACAGGCATATCCTGCACGCTATGAACTGCTACAGCAGCGCTTTAATACTCTACTGCAGCTTCCGTTCATGCACTATAGACTTTCAACAACACATTATCCAATGTTAATAACATTAAAATATCCGAAGTCTCTGTCCAATTTACATATGAATTTAACATTAAATGGACTATTTGTTCATGGAGATAGTAGCTATTTACCTGACTACTCCCACAGCTAAAGCAGTGGGGTTCTTATATACTTAATAGAAGCGTTACAAAGCTCTCCACAGATGGTGTTGCCATGTCCTGTGTACAACATCTTTGATTTATCCTCTGTTCCATAAGACTTTCTTATTTACACAACCGATGTTGTGTTGGCAATAAGTTTTAACGAAGGCAGGTAGCTCTACCTACGGAGGAATACCCCTCACTTGATTTGTTGGATACCCATGCTAAGAGGGAATGTTTTCTTTACTTGTTTCAAGTCTTCTATATGTTGATTGTGTAACTCTAAAAAGGTAGTAAACGTTTTATTGCATAAGTCTTGATTAGGTTGCTGTAAATTTGTATCACTATTCATCAGTAAAAACGCACTATATAAATCTCGTTGTACGAGATGACTTCCAATTTGACTCCAACGTTGATGGAGTTTTTTCTTTTCATAACGATTCGTCACATGGTTATACTGACTGGCTCGGAAGGTTATCGTATTTACTTTCTGTATCGTTTGCTTTGTGTAACCTAATTTTTGATGGATGATTTCCACTAGCATGGCTGGGGCATGATTCCCAATGCTTTTTCCAAAACGCTTTTTAGATTGGATTTTGCCCTGTATAGTTGTTTTTGTTTCTTTTGCGCGTTTTGCCAATCCTTTAAAATGCATGGTTTCGATGTACACCTCATCGCCAAGAGACAAAATTTTATTTGCTAACGCACCATGTTTTTCTTTGATGTAGGAAGCTTTCTTTCTATATAATTCTTTTACTTGTTCTTTTGTTTTTTGATAGTTTTTACTATATGTCCAACGGAGTTTGACGCCATGTTTTATAGTCCCATCCTTTTTGAAATTGTTAGGATTGGTACTTCTACGACTTCTATCCAACTTGCGTAATAAACGTCTTTTTTGTTTCTCCAATAAAGGTACTTCTGGAGCAAGTTGTTGGATGAAAACCGTTTCTTCTGAAACAATCGCAATGGTAGAAGGACCAATGTCAATACCTACTCGTTTTTGTTTTTGATAGGAATGTCGAAAGGCTCCTGTAGATGGAATTCTCTTGGCAGGAGGAATCCCATCCATCACAAGTTGTACGTAAAAAGTATGTTTTCCACGAATCACTTTTTTGACTAGACGACAGTATTTAATGGTATGAAGAGCAAGGGACTCTTTTACAAACAAATCTTGTTTGCGAATACGAACAGGAAGGATTAATCCATTCCAAAAGACACTATTCTCTTTAAATCGAATGCCTGCTTTATTAGATTTCCCTTCTACAGAATGAAACATTCCGTACCGTTTAAAGTGTGCTTTGCTCCCTTTAAATAGAACATCTTGAACCGCTTTCCAGACAGTAGAGGCGATTTTCTGAGAAGTATTGCTATCTATATGTTTTTTATAGTTATGTTGATGCTTTTTAATATACGCATGCAGTTGATATTCACTTAATCCAAAAAGATTGACGAATGTTATCTAACTCTTTTTGCGATCTGCTTCAATTCTTTTTGAATCATTCGTTTTTTTCGCTTTTTGATAGCTATGTAATTGTTTTCGATAGTGTTTTGATTCTTGCATGAACGTATATTGTTTTACTGCATAAGACAAAGTTGTATTATAGAGTGTACGGGCAATTTCAAAACGTTTTAATAAGAGATCCTTTTGCCATGTATCTATAAGTAACTTGAGTTCTATAATAAAACAATCTTTCTTCCATTTCGTCATTACCCGTCACTCCTTTCTTTTTTGATTGTTTACAATATACAATATAAACATATGTTCTATAAAGAAAAAGCACTTCATTCCTCCCACCTCTGAAGAAGTGGGCTTCCTGAAGCTCACTTCTGTGAGAAAGACTTTATTCAGCTTTCTGTTATTCAGCCGGATTTTGAGAAAGCTATCGTTCGACTCCGAGAAATTTTGAGCTAGTATCAACAGGTTGTGGATGCATAAGCTACTAGGAAAATTGAATACATTGGTTTTACATGAAAAATTCCTTTAAATCAAGTGGAGTACCTGTTTTGTTGAGCCCAATTAATAATTTTAATCGCGCTTTTTGACCATTTATACCAGTTGCAAATATAGCTCCTAAGTCTTCCAGCATCTTACCACCACCAACATAGCCGTAGACACCTTCTGCGATGCCATTAAAACAACGGGATACGAGTATAACAGGTATATCACGCTCTAAAAGACTCTCAATACCCTTTACGACTGTCGGAGGAACATTGCCTTGTCCAAGTCCTTCTAACACAACGCCATCATATTTGCATGCGAGTACCACATCAAGTAAATCAACCTCCATGCCAGCATACACTTTCAGCATGGCCACTCGTTTTGGTAATCCAAGAATATCTACATATTGACGACGGATGGGGGCATGATGAAACAAAATTCTTGATTTAGTGATAAGTCCAATCGGGCCATACTGTGGTGATTGGAAGGTATTTACAGAGCTGGTGCTTGTTTTTGTTGTATTAACAGCAAGATGTACCTCGTCATTCATAACTACAAGCACACCTTTTTCACGAGCTTCTTCATCCACAGCTACACGAACGGCTTCCATTAAATTATAAATACCATCTGCACCAAGTTCGTTGGAGGAGCGCATCGCACCCGTTAAGACAATAGGAATCGATAAATCAGTTGTTAATTCTAAAAAATAAGCTGTTTCTTCTAATGTATCAGTACCATGGGTGATTACAACGCCATCGATTTGCTCTGCTGAAACTTTTTCGATAATAAGGTTTCGTAACTTAAGCATTTCTTTTGGTGTAATATGTGGTGAGGGAAGGTTAAAAGCTTCCATTTCAATAATCGTTGCAAGAGCGTCGAGCTTTCTGCTTTCCTTCATCAAAGGATTTTCCTTGTTTGGCATAACGGCGCCTTCATCACTCATTGCCATAGATATTGTTCCACCGGTATGAATTAATAAAATTGTTTTTTTCATAAAATAATATCTCCTTTTAAAAAGTTTTATGTCATTACATGGTATAATAATAGCAGTTTATCTTTATACAACTGATATTTTTTGTCGAAAAAGAACGATTAATGTCGCAAAAGTTTTCCGACTAAGATATACGAATGTATTTTTTAGTGAGTTTCCAATAACCGACAGAGAAAGAGGAACTCAGACTATGAATTTCACATCCTGTGAAAACGCCAAAGTGCAACTTTATGTTGGTCTAAAGCCTCAGAGGATGTTATGGATTTTGCATTATCCTAACATAATTTGAAATCTGAGAATAATTATGTCAAGGCGAAATTGATTTTTGAAAGGAGCCGGCATCATGATCATCTTATTATCAGCTGCCATTGCTCCCGGTCTAGCGCTTTTTAGTTACTTCTATTTGCGCAATCAGATGGCAACGGAGCCAAGAAGAACCTTACTTCAAACGTTTTTGTATGGCGCATTTTTAACGTTTCCTATCTTGTTCTTACAATATGTACTAACAGAGGAAGGGGTCTTTCGATATCTTTATCTACAAGATGTTGTTTTTTCTAGTGTAGTTGAAGAATTTTTTAAATGGTTTGTTCTTTTAATCGCTATTTACAATCATGTAGAATTCGATGATCCTTATGATGGCATACTGTATGGTGCAAGTATATCTCTTGGTTTTGCCACAATCGAAAATGTTCTTTACTTATTTTCATTCGGTTTGGATACTGCATTTATGCGAGCTTTATTACCTGTATCAAGTCATGCTTTGTTCGGTGTTGTAATGGGCTATTATTATGGACGTGCCAAATTTTCGAAGTTCGCAAAGACGAAAGAAATGATTGCTATGGCGCTTTGTGCACCGGTAGTATTACACATACTATATAATACAATTTTATCATTCAAAGGCTACTGGGTATATTTAATGATACCTTTTATGCTATTTTTGTGGTGGTTTGGGCTACGAAAAGTCAAACTTGCTCACTATCACCTTGTGCAACATTTGCATATGAATAAAAAATATAAAGCGTAGAAATCTAAAAAAGATTTCTGCGCTTTTCTATTTTTTAACTTCTTTCAGCAAATGTCTTTTGTAGCGAAAGCAAAGCGTCAGCTACAGAAATCTTCCACCTCTATAGGTGGTGAGATGAATGCGGATTTAAGTTACTTTTCAGTGGGTGTCCAAACACCTGCTGAAATAGAGGAACTCAGTCTAAGAACGCCACGTCCTGTGGCAACGACTGAGTGACCAACATCGTGTTGGCCCAAAGCCTTTGGCGGATGTCACGGAATCGGAAAGGAGTTCACATAGGATGTTAGCCTAAGATCATCGCATCCATGCGATAACGGCTAACTGACCTGCGTCACGCAGGCCTAAGCACAAAGCCGATTCCGGACGCAATTTTGCCTCGGCAAAATTGATATGTATAAAATGAGTCGTTTGTTTCAAGCTATGGAAAAAGGAGTGATGATAATGCGTTTAGTAAGCATAATTTTTGCTTTGATGCTAGGGATTAGTCTATTTGCTATTCCGCAAAATGACGCCATTGCATTTACCGAGCAACAGATTTCTCGTGGTGCTTATGGAGATGATGTAATTGAATTGCAGGCAAGGCTACAATTCTTAGGATTTTATAAAAGTAAAATTGATGGCACGTTTGGCTATAACACATATTGGGCTTTACGAAATTTCCAAGAGAAATATGGTTTACCAGTGGATGGGATAGCCGGCGCTAAAAACAAAAAAACTTTATCTGGATATTCAGATTACGATGAAGGATGGGTTAAAGCTCAATTAAATGCAGGCAATCAATTTACCTATTATGGTGGCATGCCACTTGAGCAGCAAGTGAGAACAAACACTGGCGGCGGAGGTGGTGGAGGTAAAAGTAGTGGTAGTAGTAATAATAATGGCACCAAAACACAAGTTCCTCCTAAGTATACTGACAAAGATTTACAGTTAATCGCGAATGCGGTTTATGGTGAGGCTAGGGGAGAACCTTATGAGGGTCAGGTAGCAGTAGCGGCTGTTATTTTAAACCGTCTGGAAAGTTCTGAATTCCCAAACACTATTTCAGGCATTATTTTCCAACCATTAGCTTTTACAGCGGTAGCGGATGGGCAAATTTGGCTAGAACCAAACCAACGTGCAAAAGAAGCCGTTCTGGACGCTATGAATGGCTGGGACCCTTCAGAAAATGCACTTTATTATTTTAATCCGAAAACAGCAACAAGTAAGTGGATTTGGTCACGACCTCAAATTAAACGAATTGGAGAACATATTTTCTGTTCATAGAAAGGAGGAAAACAAATGAGAACTATGCTCGTTATACTTACCGCGGCAGTTATTGGCTTAGGGGCATACAGCATTCATATGCACGGAGAAAATGCAAGTTTACAACGTACTGTGCTAGCTCAGTACACAGATACATTAACGGATGCATCTGAAAAATTATCTCATTTACAACGATCTGTTTCACAATCTCTATTGTTCCGAGATGATCAAGCGATTCACAATGAGTTAGATTCTGTTTGGCGACTAAGCTCTGAAGTTCGATCTTCTATATCTAATATTCCTGTCGGACAAGAACTCTCGAATCAATGGCTAGGTTATTTAGGTCGCCTTGGAGATGAGGCGAAGAGAACAGCTAAAACAGGAGATTATCAAGCTTGGCGAGAAAAAATGCCACAAGTATCCACAAATTTACAATCACTTTCAGACGAATGGTCAGCTGCAACCGTCGATTTTTATAAGAATGATGGTAAAATGGACGTCTGGTTGCAACAAGTAGATAGTAAGGCCCCAAGTACAACATTTGATAATGTACAAAAGACATTAAAGGGTTACAGTGAAAAGGATTTCCCACTTACATTAAGTGAATCGGATTGGCAGAAAAAAATAGAACTTAAAGCATTACAAGATTCAGTCATTACTGAAAAAGAAGCATTGGAAAAGGTTAAATATTTATTCCCTATTATAAAAGACGCAACCTTTACTGTTACGAAAAGTAATGATACTTCACCATATCCGTTTTATCATATCCAATTCCATCAAGGTATTCGTTTAGGGTATGTCGATCTAACAGAAAAGGGTGGGCATTTATTATCCTATTTAGTGGAACGTCCAGTGGATGAGGCAAGGCTATCACAAGATGAAATTATTAAAAAAGCTGAAGAAAATTTAAAACGACTTGGAATGAATGATGTTGCATTTGTGGAATCTCGTGAAAACCATCAAGCATGGCATGTGACATTTGCACGTGTTCACCCTGGTGATAATGCGTTGATCTATGCAGATGGCGTGCAACTAAAACTTGCTAAGGATACTGGTGAGTTACTTGGGGCAAATGCAATGGAATATATTCAAGAAGAGACGATTAAACCACAAACTGCAAAACCAATTGATTGGAAAACATTTTTCGATAATGATGTAAAAGTAGAAGAAGTGAGAAATATTTATACTGATAACGGACAATATGAGCAACGCCTTTGTTATGAGGTGATTGCGCTCCGCGATGGAAACACGCAGGAAACATTTAGAATTGTCATTGACGCTGAAAATCATAATGTCTTAAAAGTGGAATATTTAACGTAATCTAAGAAAAAAACTGGCTCATCACTAGAGGACATAAAACGTGTATATAAGTTGATAGGAGTGAAGGCTGTGCGACTCATCCGGGGATCAGCGTCACAGATGAGACACTGGAGCGAGTGCAATAGAAAAACGAAGGCTTTAAAAGCATCACGTCCTGTGATCAAGCTTTCGTGACCGCCCAAGCGGCTCATCGTGCGCCCTGTCGAAACGGAAATCAATCACACGTTATGGTGATGAGCCAAAAAATCACCAGTTCATATAGCCAAAATGGGTATCTCATGCGATAATAAAGGTATATTTGTGTTCGGGGAGATGCTCATGGAAATAAAAATTGGTACACAATTAGAACTTGAACCAACTTATACAGAGCGTATTGAAAAATTCCGCTGTAAAGTTGTAGAACAAAAAGACAATATTATTTACATCGATTATCCAATAAATATTGCAACAAATAAAACAGCATTTTTAATAGATGGTTCTGAATTTAGAGCAACTTTTCGCACGGAGGACAACCAATCATTTGCTTTCAATACAGAAGTGATTGGACGTAAAGCTGGCAATATACCTATGGTTATGTTGCACTGTCCAAAGGTAGAAGACTTTATCAAAATCCAACGCCGTGAATATGTACGTGTGGAAACGCCTGTGGATATAGCAATACAGTTTAAGGATTACAAATATCAGCTAGTAACAACAGATATTAGCGCAGGTGGTTTGGCCGTGTTCTTGAAAGGGGCAATTGCTTTCAAAGATGGTGATGAGGTTAAGTTAACAATCGTTTTACCATATGCCAATGGGGATGTAAAATACGTTGTCACAGATGCGACGGTTGTTCGTATAGTTGAAAAAGATAACAAAAAAATTGCAACTATACAGCTCACAGATACAGATGATGTAGACCAACAGCATATTGTTCGCTTCTGCTTTGAACGTCAGTTAGTTAATCGTCGTAAAGAATTGAATCCTTTTGATGATTGATTTTTTAAAGTCTTCCCAACTCTATTGGTGAGTGGCAAATTTCTATGAATTTTTGCAGGGAGTTTACACACCTTCAAATCGAGTAGTAATTTGATTTTAAGAAAGCCCTCTGCTAAAAGAGGGCTTTTTTATGATACAATATGGTGTGATAGAAAGTAGGGGAGAATATGAAGAAAAACATTCAAATAGCGATTGATGGACCTGCTGGCGCTGGGAAAAGTACGATCGCCAAAATTGTTGCAGAGGCGCTTGGATTCACTTATATCGACACAGGTGCAATGTATCGTGCAGTTACGTATAAAGCAATGCAACAAAACATACATTTAGATGATGAAACAAAATTAGCAGAAATGCTAGCATCTAGCAAAATTGAATTAAAGCCTTCTCCTCAAGGGCAACTTGTCTTTTTGGACGGGAACAACGTGTCGGCAGAAATTCGTTCAAATGAGGTAACTTCATCTGTTTCACAAGTAGCGGCTCATGCTAAAGTGCGCGAACTATTAGTAACACAGCAACAAAAGCTTGCTACTAATGGTGGTGTTGTTATGGATGGGCGCGATATTGCTACGCATGTGTTAAAGAATGCGGAGCTAAAAATCTATATGTCTGCAACAGTAGAGGAGCGAGCAAGACGTCGCTTTTTAGACAATCAAAAGCGTGGAATTGAATCTTCTATTGAAAAGCTTCAAGAAGAAATTGCCCTGCGCGATAAAATGGATAGCGAGCGTGAAGCATCGCCACTAATTCAAGCAGAAGAAGCCATATTTTTAGATACGACAGCATTGTCAATTGATGGTGCAGCACAGGCCATTTTAAAATTAGCGCAAGAAAAAATGGTATAAATCCTAAAATTTCAGACATTTTTTGAATTTAAAGGATTTATTTTTGTCTTTGTCTTCAATATCGAATAAAATAGTAAGGGAAGATGCGAAGGAGGGTTACATATGTCTGAAGAAATGAACTATGCAGAACAAACGTTTAACGAAGGTGATATCGTCAAAGGTATTGCAGAGCAAGTTGATGAAAAAGCGGTAACTGTTTCAATTCCAGGTGCACCATTCGACGGTATTGTACCAATAAGTGAATTATCAAGCTTACACATTGAAAAAGCGTCTGACGTAATCTCTGTTGGAGATGAGTTGGAGTTGATGATTACAAAGGTTGAAGAAGAAAACTATGTATTATCAAAACGTAAAGTAGATGCTTTAAAAGCATGGGATACACTTGAGCAACAATTCAACGCTGAGGAAGTTTTCGAAGCGGAAGTAAAAGATATTGTTAAAGGTGGTCTTGTCGTAGATTTAGGAGTACGTGGCTTCGTTCCAGCATCCCTTGTAGAAGACTACTTTGTAGATGATTTTGAAGGTTATAAAGGCAAATCTCTTAGTTTTAAAATTGTCGAGCTTGATAAAGATAAAAATCGTTTAATTTTATCACATCGCGCTGTAGTGGAAGCCGAAAAAGCTTCGCAAAAGAAAACGGTCATTGGCCAAATTAAAACTGGCGATGTGTTAGACGGTAAAGTACAGCGTATTGCATCATTTGGTGCATTCATCGATCTTGGTGGTATTGATGGCCTGGTGCATATTTCACAAGTGTCTCATGAACATGTGAGTGATGTGAGCGAGGTTTTATCAGAAGGCCAAGAGGTGAAGGTAAAGGTTCTTTCTGTAGACCCAGAAAATGAGCGTATTTCGTTATCCATTAAGGAGACGATGCCTGGACCTTGGTCAAACATTGAAGAGCGTGCTGCTAAAGGTACAGTGTTAGATGGAAAAGTAAAACGTCTTACTTCATTCGGAGCATTTGTGGAAGTTTTCCCAGGTGTAGAAGGTTTAGTGCATATTTCGCAAATCGCGCATAAGCATATTAACACGCCACACGAAGCTTTGAAAGAAGGACAAGAGGTACAGGTGAAAGTACTTGACGTAAATGCTAAAGAAGGTCGCTTAGCACTAAGCATTAAAGATTTACTTGAAAATCCTGAGGCAGAGGAAGTAATCGACTATGAATTACCAGAAGAAAACACAGGCTTCTCTTTCGGTGATGTCATTGGTGATCAACTAAAAAATTTTAAATAACTAGACAAGCGAGGATACAGTTTGTGTCCTCGTTTTTTTTTATGGAGTCGGCGGTGACAGATAGCCCTTCGAACCGCTAGATAGAAGAGGCGAAACGAAGTAAAAAATCTTAAAGTGATGGATAGAACAATACATAGCGCGCACTTTAATGGATATGATATGATATAATGGCATTTTTCGTGTATAATAGCGAAAGACAAGAAGTTGGAAGGATGAAGTACAGATGACGAAACCAGTAGTAGCCATCGTAGGTCGTCCGAACGTAGGTAAGTCGACGATTTTTAATCGTATCGTTGGGGAACGTGTATCGATTGTGGAAGATATTCCAGGGGTTACACGTGACCGTATTTATAGTTCGGCAGAGTGGTTAACACATGACTTTAATATTATTGATACAGGTGGTATTGAGATTGGGGACGAGCCGTTTTTAGAGCAAATTCGTCAACAAGCAGAAATTGCCATTGATGAAGCGGACGTTATTATCTTTATGACAAATGGTCGTGAAGGTGTAACAGCTGCTGATGAGCAAGTAGCAAAAATTTTATACAAAACTAAAAAACCGGTCGTTTTAGCAGTTAATAAAATTGATAATCCAGACATGCGCGAGATGATTTATGATTTCTATGCACTTGGTTTTGGCGAGCCTTGGCCAATTTCTGGCTCTCACGGCTTAGGTTTAGGGGATTTATTGGATGAATGTGCAAAACATTTCCCTAATGAGGATGAAAATCAATATGGAGACGAGGTCATTAAATTCTCGTTAATCGGTCGTCCAAATGTGGGGAAATCATCATTAGTAAATGCATTTTTAGGTCAAGACCGCGTTATTGTTAGTAACATCGCTGGTACTACTCGAGATGCTATTGACACACCTTATGAGTATGATGATCAGGAGTATGTCATTATTGATACTGCAGGTATGCGGAAAAAAGGGAAAGTGTATGAAACGACAGAGAAATACTCTGTATTGCGTGCATTACGTGCAATTGAACGCTCTGATGTTGTTTTAGTCGTTCTAAATGCAGAAGAAGGCATTCAAGAGCAAGATAAAAAAATTGCAGGCTATGCACACGAAGCAGGAAAAGCTATTGTTATTGTTGTTAATAAATGGGATGCTGTTGAAAAAGACGAAAAAACAATGAACGTCTTTACACAACAAATTCGTGAGCATTTCTTATTCTTAGATTATGCACCAATTATTTTTGTTTCGGCCAATACAAAGCAACGTGTACATCAAATTTTACCGATTATACAACGTGTAAGTGAAAACCATGCAATGCGTATTCAATCATCTATCCTTAATGAAGTGATTGAGGATGCAGTGGCACGCAACCCAGCACCAACTGATAAAGGCCGCCGTCTTCGCATCTACTATGCTACCCAAGTTGCGATACAGCCACCTACTTTTGTGGTGTTTGTTAATGAGCCAGAGCTAATGCATTTCTCTTATGAACGATTTTTAGAAAATCGTATTCGAGAAACATTTGATTTTGAAGGAACGCCAATTCGTTTAATTACCCGTGCTCGTGCTTAGAAAAAATATACACATACAGAACGCCAACCCGACGAAAATTGTTGGGTGGCGTCTTTTTACAAGAGAGGAAAGTATAATTTTCTAATGTCTACTATAAGGTTGCTTTGAAAGGTTACTCGAGTTCAAGTGCATTATCAGTCTTTCTATAGCGTTTATCGTAGCTAAAAAGGGTGAATTGTCTTTTCTTAACAAGGGAGGATTTCAAATGGAAAAAGTTTGTGTATTAGGGGCAGGATCGTGGGGGACAGCACTTGCGATGGTACTTGCAGAAAATGGGCATGATACACTTCTATGGACCCATCGAAATGATCAAGCTGAAGAAATTAATAACCAGCAGACGAACAGGAAGTATTTACCTGAAACGATACTACCAGCAAATTTGCATGCAACAAGTGATATTGCTGAGGCAGTTGCTCATTCAGAGACAATCGTCGTTGCGGTGCCTACTAAGGCTATTCGAGAAGTATGTGAAAAAATGATTACATCACTCGATAAAAAAGTACTGTTCGTTCATGTATCAAAGGGAATTGAACCCGATACATTAAAACGGATTTCAGAAATTTTAGCGGAAAGTCTACCAGCTGAATATGTAGAAGAAATTGTTGTACTTTCAGGTCCAAGTCATGCAGAGGAAGTTGTTTTACATCATCCAACAACTGTAACAGCGGCTTGTGCAAACATTGAAGCTGCAGAAAAAGTGCAGGATTTATTTATGAACCAATTTTTCCGTGTCTACACAAATGAAGATGTTATCGGCGTAGAAATAGGTGGCGCGTTAAAAAACGTCATTGCGTTAGCCGCTGGTATTACAGACGGTTTAAATTATGGTGATAATGCCAAAGCGGCACTTATAACTCGAGGATTGGCTGAGATTTCACGCCTTGGTGTCAAAATGGGAGGAAATCCATTTACATTCTCTGGACTTACAGGCATGGGAGATCTAATTGTAACATGTACAAGCGTACACTCTCGTAATTGGCGCGCAGGTAATTTGCTTGGGCAAGGTATGAAATTGCCAGAGGTGCTTGATCAAATGGGCATGGTTGTCGAAGGTGTACGCACAACAAAAGCTGCCTATCAATTAGCAGAGAAATATGACGTTGCTATGCCAATTTCAACGGAGCTTTATAGTGTTCTATTTAATAATGTAGAACCAAAAATAGCTGTTGATGCATTAATGATGCGTATGAAAAAGCGAGAAATTGATGACATGATGTACTAATAATATATATTTGATTAGTTCTGTCATAAAACGGACATAAATAGGGTGTCTCAGAGTATAACTGAGACGCCTTATTGTATGTTTTTAGTTTGAAGAATCCATAACGTTATAAAGGTTGTCCATTTAACTGCTTTCAGCAAATGTCTTTTGTACCGAAAGCGAAGCGACAGATACAGAAGTCTCCTACCTCTATAGGTGGGTGATATGATGCGGATTTAAGCTACTTTTCAGCGGGTGTCCAAACACCTGCTGAAATAGAGGAACTCAGTCTAAGAACGCCACGTCCTGTGGCAACGACTGAGTGACCAACATCATGTTGGCCCAAAGCCTCCGGCGGATGTCACGGAATCGGAAAGGAGTTCTTTGTGCAAGCACAAAGCCGATTCCGGACGCAATTATGCGAGGCATAATTGATTGATAGTTATTGGAGAACTGTTTCTTTTTAGCGAAAGCACATAGTATAATATACTTTGATTGTTTTGTGACATTGAAGAAAGGTGGTTGTCTTGAATGGGTCCGTTATCACATATGCCCGCGCTTGATGTAATGTGGATATCATTTTATTGTATAGGCTCTTTGATTATATCAGTCGGTTTAATCTATTTAGCTCGTAATAAGGTTTCGAACGGTTTTTTACGTACGATCGTGAATTTATTTGCATACATACTGTTTGGACTTGGCACATTTTTAATGGTACTTATAGTTGCCACATGGCCATAAAAAATAATGAGGTGGAAGTGACATGAAAAAACTAAGTGCTTTTCTTTTGGTAATAGCAACCGCAGTGCTTCTAGTAGGTTGTGCATATCCAGAAGACGAAAAAAGGGCAAAATTAGTGCCTGATGCTGACCAATTAGCTGCAGTTCAGCGTGCGGTTGATGAATATCGTGAAGCAACTGGTGGGCTAGTTCCAATTAAAAATAGTGAGCTAGATACAGATATCTATATAAAATATTTAATTGATTTTGAAAAACTAATGCCTAAATATCTTACACAAATACCTGGAAATGCCTATGAAAAAGGCGGGATTTTCCAATATATTATTTGGGATCCTGAAAATGAAGCTAAAGTAAAATTAGTAGATTTAAATGCTGCAGAGCGTATCCGTGAAATTAATATTCGTAAAATGTCTACCCAATATTTACCGATAAAGGGTGAAACTTCAGAGAATGTATTTCAAATTAACTTTGAAGAATTGGGCTATAAAACAGATGTAACCGTGAAAAGTCCCTATTCTGGTGCCGAATTGCCAATGTTTATGACAGGTGATGGCGAGATGCATGTCGACTATTTAATTGATTTAGGTCAACTACTAAAAGAAGACAAGCCTGATGTGAAGCCTGGAGATGATATTCGTCAGCTACTTGTCGATAAATATCCAGTAGTACCAGCATATTCTGTACCATATACAGTAGATGAAAAAGGTGAGCCAATTTATTTTATGGACGCTTATAATAGTGACGCAAAAAAAGCGAGAGAAAAAGCTAGAGACAAAGCAATTCAAGAATCTGAAGCCAAAACTAAAAAAGAGTAGTCAATAAGCTCCTTACATTTGTAAGGGGCTTTTTTTCATATTAATCTACCCGCTCGCATATAGTGAAAAAGCGTAGATAAAGGAGGCAGAAACCTTGAGTGAAGCAGTATTTAGAGAAATTGCAGAGCGCACAAATGGCGATGTTTATATTGGTGTTGTCGGTCCAGTACGTGTAGGTAAATCAACATTTGTAAAAAAGGTTATGGAATCGGTCGTGTTACCGAATATTGTGGATGAAACAGAAAGAATGCGCGCACAAGACGAGTTGCCACAAAGCTCGCCGGGGCCAAACATTATGACTGCTGAGCCGAAGTTTGTGCCTGCTCAAGCAACACGTATTGCGGTCGGGGATGATGAAATGTCATTCCAAATTCGTTTAGCAGATTGCGTTGGGTATATCATTGAAGGTGCGAAAGGATATGAGGATGAAAATGGGCCGAAATATGTCCATACACCTTGGCACACAGAGCCTATCCCATTCCAAGAAGCGGCGAAAATAGGCACTGATAAAGTTATTCGTGACCATGCCAATATTGGAATTGTTGTAACAACGGATGGCACGGTGAATGGTATAAGTCGTCGTGCGGCAGAGAAGGCCGAAGAGGAAATTGTTGAACAATTAACTGAAATTGGAAAACCTTTTGTTGTTGTCTTAAATTGCCAAATGCCTGCGAGGGAAGAAACGGTACAGCTTCGAAATGAGCTATTTGAGCGCTATAATGTGCCAGTAATTGCTACTTCAATTGATCAAATGCGCGCATCCGATATTCAGTATATTTTGCAAGAAGCATTATTTGAATTTCCAATTCGAACAATTGAGGTTGAGAAACCAGATTGGTTAGATGTTTTAGATGCAACACATCCATTGAACGTAGCACTAATTGATTCGATGGAAGAAGTATTATCATCTATTATGAAAATTAGAGATGTGCAACAGGCGTCAGATGCCTTTAAAGTTATTGATTTTATTGATCAGAGTGAAGTGGTACATGTGGATGCTGGTGTTGGTACAGCAGTCATTCGAGTGTCATTGCAAGATGAGCTTTATAAGTCGGTTTGCAATGAATGGCTAGAAGAGCCAATTGAGACGAAGCGAGATTGGCTACTCTTTATTAAAGAGGCAGCAGAAGCAAAAGAGGCGCAAAAACGCTTTAAAAACGCCATTAATGAAGCAGATTCGACTGGTTATGGTGTAACACTGCCGATGATGCAGGAATTTGAGCCAACAGCACCAGAGCTCATTAAACAAAATAATTTTTATGGTGTGCGTATGAAGGCAAAGGCACCATCTTATCATATCATTCGAGTAGATATGGAATCAGAATTCGCGCCACTAATAGGCTCTGAATTCCATAGTCAACAATTACTTAAGGATTTAAATCATGCTTATTTACACGATCGTGACGCATTATGGAGCACACAGCTTTTTGGAACTCCGCTGCATGAAGTGTTAAAAGAAGGAATTCGCTATAAAATGGATGCTGTTCCATCTACAGCCAAAAAACGGATGCGACAAACAATTGAACGTATGGTGAACGAAGGTGATAGAGGATTAGTAACATTTATTTTGTAGTGAAAAAATGAAAAATAAAGCGCAAAAAAATATCACAGGGCTTTTCGTTTTTTTATGCGAAAAGTCCTGTTATTTTTGTTTTTTGGGTGAAAAATTGATTTTTTGGTTATAATCATGAATGAATACAGTTGCGTAGCGGTTTTCTATGTGTTAATCTTTTTACAGAATTGGTTCATGATCCTTTGAGAGGAGGTGAATGGTGTGAATAAAACAGAATTAGTAAACTCTGTTGCTGAAGCTGCAGGTCTTTCTAAAAAAGACGCTTCTAAAGCAGTTGAAGCTGTATTTGATACAATTCAAGATGCTCTTGCAAAGGGTGACAAAGTACAATTAATTGGTTTTGGTAACTTTGAAGTACGTGAACGTGCGGCTCGTAAAGGTCGTAACCCACAAACTGGTAAAGAAATCGAAATCGCTGCTAGCAAGGTACCTGCTTTCAAACCAGGTAAAGCGCTTAAAGATGCTGTAAAATAATACACGTCTAGTAGTTACATAGAGCAGTCTTCATGTTTATAACATGAAGGCTGCTCTTTTTAACTTCATTCTGAAAAGTCGCGCAGATAGCTAAAGAAGTTAATGGTACATAGAAAGATACAATAAACGTAAGTGTATGCATTATAGATATCATATGCACAATTGAGGTCCATCACTAAAAGTTAGGATATAATTTGTTTAAACTTATGCCATATATTTAGTTGATGGGAGTGGAGGTTGGGCGACTCCTTGGAGCGTAGCGAAGCGGGTAGGGGAATGAAGGCTAAAAGCATCACGTCATGTGATAACGCCTTCGTGACCAACATCCTGCTGCCGCTTCGCTTTCGCGCAAAAAAACATCTGTCGCTGCCGCTACGTTGCACTGCGCTTTCGCACAGAAAACATTTGCCGCTGCCGCTTCGCTTTTGCGCAAAAGACATCCTGCCGCTGCCGCTTCGCTTTCGCGCAAAAGACATCTGTTGCCCCGACGCCCCTAGGAAAGCGCCCAGCCGGAACGGAAATCAACCTGACGTTATGGTGATAGCCAAAATTTATAAAATATGCTCCAAATTAGAAAGCGTTAAGGGCTATTTTGCTCATATAGCGTTGAATTTCTTTTGAATCAAGTAAGTCGTTTTGCGCTTACCTTTTGGATATGCTACGATGCATAAGGAAATGTGTAATGTATTGATACGCAGGAGGGTTTTTACGGATGTCGAATGTTGATTTATTGAAAATAGAGGAAGCAGTAAAAATGATTTTAGAGGCGGTAGGTGAAGATGTAAATCGTGAAGGTTTACTCGATACACCGAAACGTGTAGCAAAAATGTATGCGGAAATGTTTAGTGGCTTACATGAAGACGCAAAAGATTATTTTAAAACAGTATTTCATGAAGATCATGAGGAATTAGTACTTGTAAAGGACATTCCGTTTTATTCGATGTGTGAGCATCATCTAGTACCTTTTTACGGGAAAGCTCATGTAGCCTACATACCAAACGATGGCATTGTTGCTGGACTAAGTAAATTAGGACGTGCAGTAGAAACCATTGCTCGTCGTCCGCAATTACAAGAGCGTATTACTTCTTCAGTAGCAAATACAATTATGGAAATGCTCTCTCCTAAAGGTGTTTATGTTGTGATTGAGGCGGAGCATATGTGCATGACTATGCGAGGACTTAAGAAGCCGGGATCTAAAACTGTGACATCGGTTGCACGTGGTATTTACGAAGAAGATGAAGTAAAACGTAGAGAAGTATTATCATTTATTCAAATGTCTTAAATTGCATGTCTAATTATGTTATGATGGACTAAGAATTTGTCGGATTTAAGGAGTGTACAGATAATGGCACAAGATTATATTATTATTCAAGCAGAGGAAGATGGCGTACATGTAATTGGTTTAACGCGAGGTACTGATACAAAGTTCCATCATTCTGAAAAATTAGATGCGGGCGAAGTTATGATTGCTCAATTTACTGAACATACATCTGCTATGAAAATTCGCGGAAAAGCACAGATTCATACAGCTCATGGTGTTATAAATAGCGAAGCTAAAAAGTAAGGGCCTATCATGTTGAATGAAGCTGAAAATTTTTATTCCGAATCGTCGCGTGTGCTATAATGACACAGTAAGCAAGCGTTAGATCATGAAAGCGACTAACGTATTTGAAAGTGAAATGGAGTAAGGTCTATGAATGCAACATACATTCAAAATTCAATTGCACAGTTAAAAACAGAGATTTTCATGGATGTTCGTCATAGAACTTTGCAAAAATACACAGGGGTACCTGTGCTCGATGAAAATCAATTATTTTACTTGTTAGTTCCCTTTTTGAATGGTGAAGAGTGGCAACAAAAGCAAAGAGAAGCTGCAATCACTGTTGGGATTGTGTACGCAGCCTTATCGGCGCACGATCATATAGAAGAATTAAATGCCACATCAAAAGAACAGCAGCTAACCGTTTTAGCTGGAGACTTTTATAGTGGCCGTTATTATGAAATTTTAGCAATGTCAGGAAATGTCGCATTGATTCGAAACTTGTCGCAAGGGATTGTGGCACGTTGTGAACACCAAATTAAAGTATATGAGACAAAAAAACGATCAATTGAACAATGGTTTGCCTCAATAAGTAATATTGAATCAGGATTAATCTCTAAATTTTTTGAGCTCTATTCATTTAGCGAATATGTTCCAATTATGGAGAAGAGCTTATTAATTTTGCGTTTAGAGAGAGAATGGGCGACATATCAACGTGGGCAAGTATCTTTAATGAGTAAAGCCCTTGAAGAAAGTGCGAGATATGCTGGAGCGACCTATAGCAACGTCATCCAGGACAAAATTGTGCAATTAAAAACAGAGCTGTTACAGATGATAGGAGATGCATCGTTTTTACAAAGTGATGTGAAACAGGCTCTACAAGCACGTGTAGAGGCATCCATTGCTTCTACTAATGGATAAGAGAGGTTTTTCAAAATGGCTAAAACGAAAGAAGAGCACGTGCACGAAGTATTTGAAAGTATTTCGCAAAGCTATGACAAAATGAATGGTGTTATTAGTTTCCAGATGCATGTTGGCTGGCGCGATGATACGATGAAGCGCATGGCAGTAAAACCTGGAGCGAAGGCACTGGATGTTTGCTGTGGTACGGCAGATTGGACAATTGCCTTAGCTGATGCGGTTGGTGAAGGCGGAGAAGTAAAGGGGCTAGACTTCAGTAAAAACATGCTGGAGGTTGGCGAGCAAAAGGTAAAGCCATATCCACAGATTGAACTAATACATGGAAATGCTATGGAATTACCTTTCCCGGACAATACATTTGATTATGTAACGATTGGTTTTGGTCTTCGCAATGTACCAGATTATTTACAAGTATTAAAGGAAATGAATCGTGTTGTAAAACCAGGTGGAATGGTTGTTTGTTTAGAAACATCTCAATCTGAAATTCCCGGCTATCGACAACTATTCCGTTTTTATTTTAAATTTATAATGCCGATATTTGGTAAAATATTTGCTAAAAGCTTTAAAGAATATTCTTGGCTACAGGAATCAGCAAATGATTTCCCAGGTATGAAGAAATTAGCGGCAATGTTTGAACAGGCAGGTTTAGAAAAAGTAACGTACAAAGCATACAGTGGCGGTGCTGCGGCAATGCATATGGGCTTTAAAAAGGTACGTTAATGGGGGAAGGTTTTCACACGTGGAAAAGATGAAGTTAAAACTACTCTATTCCGATTTGAAATCAGATATCGATATCATTGAACAAGAGTTAGAAAAAGCGGTGAACTCTTCTTCAGATCTGATCAATGATGCTTCTCTCCATTTATTGCAAGCTGGTGGTAAACGGATACGGCCAATTTTTGTGTTGCTTGGCGCGAAATTTGGCGAATATGATATCGAAAAGATGAAGGATGTAGCCGTGCCTGTAGAGCTTATTCATATGGCATCACTTGTGCATGATGATGTAATTGATGATTCCAATATGCGAAGAGGACGCCCGACAGTCAAATCACAATGGAATAATAGAGTAGCAATGTACACGGGCGATTTTATTTTTGCACGTGCACTTGAATATATTACAAAGCTTGAAGACCCATTAGTTCATCAAATTTTAGCACGTACAATGGTGGAAATTTGTAACGGTGAAGTCATTCAAATTGAAGATAAATTTAGACTAGATCAGGGTTTAAAGGATTATTTTAGACGAATCAAACGAAAAACGGCATTGCTGATTTCTTCTAGTTGTGAGCTTGGTGCAGTAGCAGCAGGCGTTGATCCCAAAACAGTGAGACATTTGAAACGCTTCGGTTACTTTGTTGGCATGAGCTTCCAAATTATCGATGATGTTTTAGATATTATGGCAACTGATAAAGAACTAGGAAAGCCAGCAGGCAGTGATTTATTGCAGGGCAATATTACATTACCGATTTTATTATTAAAAGATGACCCAGAGATGCAACCTTATTTAGTAAAAGTATTTGCAGGTACATTGACGGAAACAGAACGTCAAAATATGTTGCAGTATGTGCGTAAATCTGACGCAATTGAGCAAGCTAATAAAATGAGTGATAAATATTTGAAAAAGGCATTACAGGAAATAGATGCATTACCAAAACATCCCGTTAAGAAAAAACTACGTGATGTCGCTTTATTTATGGGCAAGCGTAAATTCTAGCTTTTTGTTGTACAAAGGCTCATTTTTTGTTAATATTTATCGGTAGGTGTAAAACCTGTTATACGAATTTAAGGAGTGTATTTAAACATGGCAATCGAACAAACTTTTTTAATGGTTAAGCCTGATGGCGTAAAACGTCAAGTAGTAGGAGACATCGTAGATCGTTTTGAACGTCGCGGTTTTGTATTGAAAGGTGCTAAATTAATGGTAATTCCTACAGAATTAGCAGAAAAGCACTATGCTGAGCATGCTGAGCGTCCATTCTTTGGTGAATTAGTTGATTTCATCACTTCTGGTCCTGTATTCGCTATGGTTTGGGAAGGCGAAAACGTAATTAAGCTTGCTCGTACAATGATGGGAGCAACTAAACCTGAAGAATCTAACCCAGGTACAATCCGTGGTGACTATGCAACAACTGTTTCTCACAACATCATTCACGGTTCTGACTCACTTGCTTCTGCTGAGCGTGAAATCGGCTTATTCTTCGGTGAAGATTTAGTTTAATTTCTATCAGCACCAATTATGCCTCGGCATAATTGATTTTGTAAATAGATTAAGCAATCTCAATTCAATTTGAGATTGCTTTTTTTATTTGTTTTGAATTGAAGCTACAGAAAGAACCTTCGAAGTGGTGGATAGATTTAATAAAGCGATGGATAGGATTATTAAGTATGGATAGCCGCTTAAAGCTACAGATAGATTCCCCGAGCTGAAAGATAGAAATGGATAGAATTTTCTAGATACATATAGAATTGTTAAATACTTCTTATTCATGTAAAATAAATGATATAATATTCTGATAATTAAAGTTTTTCAATAGTTTAATAATCGGGAATATATTTCATAACATCCAAATACACTTTAACGTGATGGATGATAGTGAATGTGAGAATTGACAGAGCAAAGGGGTTTTAAAATGAGAGAAGTAGTGATTGTTGCAGCTGTTCGTACAGCAGTTGGCAGGAGCAAAGGGGCATTAAGCAATGTTCGAGCAGATGACTTAGCGGCAGATGTGCTGCAGGAGGTTGTTCATCGAGCTGGGATTGAAAAGGAACAAGTGGAGGATGTTATTTTTGGCTGTGTGACGCAAACAGCTGAACAGGGAGCAAATATAGCCCGTACTGCATTGTTAATGGCAGGTTTTCCAGAGACTGTCCCAGGTGTGACAATTGATCGTCAATGTGGTTCAAGTCAGCAGGCTGTACATTTTGCAGCACAGGCCATTTTAGCAGGCGATATGGACATTGTTATTGCTGGTGGGGTTGAAAGCATGACGAGGGTGTCAATGGGTTCTAACATGAAGGGTGCCCATGCAGGTAAACGCTTACAAGATAACTATACAATTATACATCAAGGGTTATCAGCCGAGAAAATAGCGGAAAAATGGAACTTGTCAAAGAAACAGCTAAATAACTATGCTTACAATAGTCATAGACGAGCATTAGCTGCTATTGAGGCGAGCCATTTTAAAAAGGAAATACTACCTGTCCAAGTTACGCAAGAAGATGGCTCAGTTACAACGTTTTCTGTTGATGAAGGACCTCGGGTAGAAACGACAGTTGATAAATTAAATGGACTAAAAACTGTTTTCCAGGAAGATGGTGTGATATCAGCTGGTAATGCAAGTCAAATGAGTGATGGTGCCTCAGCAGTAGTTGTTATGTCTTTAGAAAAGGCACAGGAGCTTGGCATCCGACCGCTTGCTAAAATTGTTACAAGGGTTGTTGTTGGCTCAGATCCGACGTTAATGCTAACTGGTCCAATTGAGGCAACTAGACAAGCGCTAGAACGTTCAGGTCTTACGATAGAAGAAATTGATACGTATGAAGTGAATGAAGCTTTTGCGCCAGTACCACTTGTTTGGTTGCATGAAATTGGCGCAGATCCAAATAAATTAAATCCAGATGGAGGAGCAATTGCATTAGGGCATCCATTAGGAGCGACTGGTACAAAACTGTTAACAACGATGCTATACAGAATGGAACGGGAAAATTTACGTTATGGCTTACTTGCAATTTGTGAAGGTATGGGAATGGCGAATGCCACTATTATAGAAAAAATGTAAAAGGGGTTGTGTTTGATGAAGGAAGTAATAGCAGTAGTAACAGGAGGAGCATCTGGCTTAGGGGAGGCTACTGTTCGCAAAATTGTTGCAGAAGGTGGCAAAGCAGTAATTTTTGATCTTAATGACGAGCGAGGACATGCACTAGTGGAGGAGTTAGGGGAGAATGTCCAATATGCACGTGTTGATGTAACAAAAGAAGCTGATGTAGCGGCAGGGCTTGAGCAAGCAGTAGCAAGATTTGGGTCCATTAATGTCACCGTGAATTGTGCTGGAATTGCTGATGCAAGTAAAGTACTTTCAAAGCGAGGTGTACATGCCCTCGATTTATTTGAAAAGGTGATTTCTGTCAATTTAATTGGTACTTTCAATGTTATTCGCCTAGTAGCTGAGAAAATGCAACATAATGAGCCAAACGAGGATGGTCAGCGTGGCGTTATTATTAATACTGCATCTGTGGCAGCATTTGATGGGCAAATAGGCCAAGCAGCATATAGCGCATCAAAGGGTGGTGTGGCAGCGATGACGTTACCGATTGCCAGGGAGCTTGCTGAAATCGGTGTACGTGTTATGACTATTGCTCCAGGGTTAGTAGAAACACCAATGTTTGCATCGTTACCAGAGCCAGCAAGAACAGCGCTTGCCCAAATGACTCCGTTCCCAAAACGACTTGGTAAGCCATCAGAATATGCGCTATTGGTCGAAAGTATTATCAAAAATGGTTTGTTAAATGGTGAAGTAATCCGCTTGGACGGCGCGATTCGTATGCAGCCAAAATAAGGGTAACAAGAAGGTGCTTGACTCCTGCTAAAAAAGAAAGACCTTACAAAGGGCTAAAGGATGAGGAGGGCTAAAACCATCTTCCTGTGATTACGCCTTCATGAAGGTTTGATGTGGAACGGTGTTTGTCTGCGGATAGCGAGCCAAAAAAAAGGTTTATCAGTATATCTTGTTTCATATGTATTTGTTGGTAGCAGCAGTCAGCCTTGGACGTTTCAAAAATTTTATGAACAAAGGGGAGCGTTGTTATGAATATGATGGATACACCTTTATTATTAACAAGTTTTTTGGATCGAGCAGAACGATTTTTTCATGCGAAAAAAATATATTCGCGGACAAGCCCTACAACAATTCACGAGTTTACCTATAAAGAATATGTAAAACGGACTCGTAAATTAGCAGATGCCCTTACAAAGCTAGGGATGGAGCGAGGTATGAAGGTAGGTACCTTTGCTTGGAATCACCACCGCCATTTAGAAGCGTATTTTGCAGTCCCATGTGCAGGAGCTGTATTGCATATGATTAATATTCGATTAGCGCCTGAGCATATTGTTTATGTAATTAATCATGCAGAAGATGAAATATTACTAATTGATGATAACTTAGTTCCACTTATAGCACCGATTGTCTCACAACTTAAATCAGTAAAGCATTTTATCGTAATGGGAGATACTGTTGTGCTAGAAGACATCCCATTACCGAATGCCCTTTCTTATGAGGCATTACTCGAAGAGGCAAATGATGATTTTAGATTCCCGGATAATTTAGATGAAAATACACCTGCTGGCATGTGCTACACAAGTGCGACTACAGGAATGCCAAAGGGTGTGGTGT
This sequence comes from Lysinibacillus agricola, assembly GCF_016638705.1. Classification (GTDB taxonomy): domain Bacteria; phylum Bacillota; class Bacilli; order Bacillales_A; family Planococcaceae; genus Lysinibacillus; species Lysinibacillus agricola. The sequence continues at coordinate 1,771,956 of NZ_CP067341.1, forward strand.
ATACTCATCGTAGTATTGTCCTCCATACTATGGCAGCAGGAATCTCCGATAGTATTGCAATAGGTGAGGCTGATGTTTTACTACCTGTCGTACCAATGTTTCATGCGAATGCGTGGGGATTTCCGTTCGCTGGTGTATTATTTGGTGCTACACAGGTGCTTCCTGGGCCAATGTTTACACCGCAGCTATTACTTGATTTATTTGAAACATATAAGGTAACGTTGACTGCTGGAGTACCGACAATTTGGCTTGGGGTATTACAGGAGCAACGCAAAAATCCTCGTGATTTGTCTTCGATACGGTTGATTGTATGTGGTGGTTCAGCATCGCCGCTCGGTCTAGTTCGTGGCTTTGAGGAGGAGCTTAAAATTCCTTACATGACGGGCTACGGTATGACCGAGACGTCGCCACTTGTTAGCGTATCGACGTATTTAACACATATGCAAGATTATACGTTGGATGAAAAAATGGACGTTCGTATTACGCAGGGAATAACAGTGCCGCTCATTGAGACACGCGTAGTCAATGAAAATGGTGAAGTACCTTGGGATGGCAAAACAATGGGCGAATTGACAATTAGGGGCCCATGGATTGCTGCCGAGTATTATAACGATGAACGAACAAAGGAAGCCTTTAAAGATGGCTGGCTCTACACTGGTGATATTGCGGTAGTGACAGTAGATGGTTATATTAAAATTACAGATCGTACAAAGGATTTAATTAAGAGCGGTGGAGAATGGATTTCTTCAGTGGAGCTTGAAAATGCTTTAATGTCACATCCTAAAGTGTTTGAAGCTGCTGTTATAGCAATTCCACATGAAAAATGGATTGAACGACCTCTAGCATGTGTTGTACCAAAGCCTGAATTTAAGGATGCCATTACGAAATCAGAGTTATTAGATGATTTACAATCGCAATTCCATAAAACATGGATTCCTGATGATGTTGTATTTTTAGATGAGGTACCTAAAACCTCTGTAGGAAAATTCATGAAGATAAAATTGCGAGAAGATTTAAAGGATTATCGAGTTGAGGTTTAGTTGACTAGAAAGATGAAGGTGGTGACTAACTACCTTCATTTTTTTATTGAGAATAATTTAGTTAAATTGATGAAAGAATGGAAAGAAAAATGAAACTATTTTTCCATTTTGCCGTATAATCATTATTAATGAGAGGATGTGGACGTGTGTCAATTGCGGTGGTTGCGATTATTGGAGGGGTAATTATTTCTTTAGCAGGTATTTTTACGGATGCACATACAAGAAAACAAAAAATTAAATTAAAAGCTATTGAGAAGGAAGTGGAGCTAGAAAAGCTCAGATTAGAAACGTATACGGTGGAAACAGAAAAAATGCGCCTAGAATTAGAGCAGTCCAAAATGTTATTATTAGAGGAAAAGCAAAACTCAACTAAGTAACTTGGAATACATGTGAAAGACTATTTCAGGAATGACACTTTTCCGCTATAATGGAAATACGACGCTAGAGGGGAAGAAAACCGTATGTCTGATTATGAACAGTTTATAGAAGGTATTAAGCGCAAAACAGGAATAGATTTAGCATTATATAAAGAAGCGCAAATGAAAAGACGATTAACATCTCTGTATGAGAAAAAGGGATATCGTAATTTTGTGGACTTTCTAAAGGCACTTGAACAAGATCGTGATTTAATGAATGAGTTTTTAGATCGCATGACGATCAATGTTTCCGAATTTTATCGCAATGGGAAGCGCTGGGAAGTATTGCAGAAAAAAATATTTCCAAAATTACTGCAATCTAATAAGCGTTTAAAAATTTGGAGTGCTGCTTGTTCAACAGGTGAAGAACCTTATTCTTTAGTCATGGTATTATCTCAATTAGTACCATTATCTCAGATTCAAATCGTTGCTACTGATCTTGATGAGAATGTTATTCAAAAGGCGAAATTAGGTGTGTATCCAGAGCGCTCATTAGCAGAAGTGCCGAGTGATATTAAAGCCAAGTATTTTGAGCAAGAAGGTTCCTTTTATAGGGTCAAGGATGAGATTAAACGTTGTGTGACTTTTAAGAAGCAAAATTTACTTAATGACCATTACGATTCTAATTATGATTTAATTGTTTGCCGCAATGTTATGATTTATTTTACTGAAGAAGCAAAGGATCAGATTTATGCGAATTTTAGTAAAGCATTGCGCAAGGATGGGATATTATTTGTTGGATCAACGGAGCAAATCTTTAATCCATCTCGTTATGAGTTTGAAGTAGAAGATACATTTTTCTATAGACGAAAATAGTTAATAATATGAGAAAAGCATTCGTACAGTAGACAACATGAATGTCATGTACATATTTTTAAGGCTTCAGACATAGATAATCGTACGCTTTTCGCTTGTAAAAGCAAAAAGCGTATTTTTTATAAGTAAGCACTTCATTTCAGTAGTGTAGCGAATATAGGATGTCTAAATATTTTTTTACACAAATCGTTCAGAATATTCGAATTTAACAAAGCGGTGAAATGGGTTAAAAATGATGTGCTGAAAACTTTTTAGTTTATAAATTGCTAGAATAATTTAAAATTTGCAAACAATTAAAACGAGACTTAAAGACATTTGCAAAAGAACTGTTTTTTTAGAAAATATATGTTATAGTGAAAAATACATACTTTAGCGAGTTGAAGGGAGAAAGCGTTTATGCGTTACTTAACAGCGGGAGAGTCACACGGCCCCCAACTAACAACAATTATTGAGGGCTTACCGTCACTCTTACCAATTACAGCAGAAAAAATTAACCACGATTTAAAACGTCGCCAAGGAGGACATGGACGTGGTCGCCGTATGCAAATCGAAACGGATACAGTGGAAATAGTTGCCGGTGTTCGTCACGGACAAACACTTGGTTCCCCTGTAGCACTCGTAGTCACAAATGATGACTGGAAGCACTGGACAAAAATTATGGGAGCAGAGCCATTAGGAGAAGATGTAAATCCTGAAGATATCAAACGTCAAATTTCACGTCCACGTCCAGGACATGCGGATTTAGTAGGTGGCATGAAATATGGACACCGTGATTTACGTAATGTGTTAGAGCGTTCTTCAGCACGTGAGACAACTGTTCGTGTAGCAGTAGGATCTGTTGCAAAAGCGTTATTAAATGAATTAGGTATTTCCATTGTGGCACATGTAACAGAAATCGTTGGTATTAAGGCAGATACTTCCTTAGTAGAAGGGAAATCTGTAGATGAAATTCGTGCCATTGTTGAAGCAGATCCTTGCTATTGCGTTGACCCAGAGGCATCTGCAAAAATGGTAGCGGCGATTGATGAAGCGAAAAAAGCTGGTGACTCAATTGGTGGCGTTGTTGAAGTCATCGTGGAAGGAATGCCAGCTGGTGTTGGATCATATGTTCATTATGATCGTAAGCTAGATTCGAAACTAGCAGCTGCAATGCTATCTATCAATGCATTTAAAGGTGTTGAATTTGGAATTGGGTTTGAAATGGCACGCCGTAAAGGCTCTGAAGTACATGATGAAATCATTTGGTCAGAGGAAGAAGGCTATACACGTGCAACAAATCGACTTGGTGGTTTAGAAGGTGGAATGTCTACTGGAATGCCAATTGTCGTACGTGGTGTAATGAAACCAATCCCTACATTATATAAACCGTTACAAAGCGTTGATATTGAAACGAAAGAGCCGTTTAAAGCTAGTGTAGAGCGCTCGGATAGCTGTGCTGTACCAGCAGCATCAGTTGTTGCTGAGCACGTTATTGCCTGGGAAATAGCAAATGCAATATTGGAACAGTTCCATAGCGATCAATTACCTCAACTAAAAGCTCAAATCGACGAACAGCGTCGTTATACAAAGGGGTTCTAATATGCGAGTACCAGTAGCAACGAAATCGCATCAATATGAGGTTGTCCTTGGTCATAAATTTTTAGCAGAGGCAGTAAAAGCATTTGATGATAAGCTTCAAAAAGCGGATAAGCTCATTGTGTTTACGGATGCTAATGTATGGGCAGTGCAAGGAGATTATTTCAAGGCTAATTTCCCTTATCATTTTGAGGTCTTTGTCTTACCAGGTGGTGAGGCATGTAAAACCTTTGAACAATACAATGCAGCACAAACATTTTTACTTGAACAAAAATGCTCACGGAAATCATTTATTTTTGCATTCGGTGGAGGTGCTGTAGGAGATTTAACAGGCTTTGTTGCTGCCACCTATATGCGTGGGATACCGTTTATTCAAATCCCGACAACGATTTTAGCACATGACTCAGCAGTAGGCGGTAAAACAGCTATTAACCATCCACTAGGTAAGAATATGATTGGTGCGTTTTATCAACCTGAGGGAGTTATTTACGATACTGTATTTATCGAAAGTTTACCTGAGCGCGAAATACGTTCAGGAACAGCAGAAGTGATCAAGCATGCGATGATTTCTAATGCAGCGTGGTTAGAGGAATTAATGGCTGCAGAGACAGTTATTCATTTTAACACAGAAGAATTAGCGAAGCAGCTTAGAAAAGGTATTGAAGTGAAGGCGCAAATCGTAGCAGAGGACGAAACCGAGCAATCCGTGCGGAAATTTTTAAACTTAGGCCATACTTATGGGCATGCCATTGAAGCGGCTGCTGGTTATGGAAAAGTAGCGCATGGAGAGGCTGTAATGATTGGTCTCGTATATTGTTTATTATTAAGTGAACGATACGGTGAATTAGACCGTAACTTCACTACAGCATTTTTGCAATTCGCAGTGAAGAATGGCTATCCATTTGAAGCTGTGAAAGAATATACCTTTGAACAGTTAACAGAGTATTTAATGAAAGATAAAAAAGCGGAGTATGGTATTTTACAATTTGTGTTGTTGGAGAAAATTGGTAAACCTTTCGTGCAACCAATTGATTTAGCAGAGTGCAAAGAAGTAGATGCCGAATTCCGACAGCTATTAGCGGAGGTGCTTGTATGATTCGTGGACTTAGAGGAGCAATTACAATAGAATCTGACAAGCCAGAGCTTGTATGGGATGAGACAGCAAGGTTAGTACGTGAAGTAGTAGCGGCAAATAATGTGGACGTAGATGATATTACTTCCATACTTATATCCACAACGCCTGATATTACGTCAGCATTTCCGGCACGTGCTGTACGGTTAATGGACGGGTGGCAATATGTACCTGTCATGTGTACGCATGAAATGGACGTGCCGAACGCATTGCCACTTTGTATTCGTGTATTAATACATGCGAATGTGGAAGTGGCACAAAAGGACGTAAAACACTTGTATCTCAATGATGCAGTGAAATTAAGACCAGATTTAGCCCAAGCTAAATAATTAGAGGAGATGTTTGAGATGAAATGGAAACAACAATTGGACGGTATGCAAGCATATAAGCCTGGTAAACCAATTGAAGAAGTTCAACGTGAATATGGCTTACAAGAAGTCGTAAAATTAGCATCTAATGAAAACCCATTTGGGTGCTCACCTAAGATAACAGCTTATTTACAAAATAATTCAGTAAATCATGCTATCTATCCAGACGGCTATGCGCAAAATTTACGTACAGCTGTTGCAAATCATCTAGGTGTCAAAGAAACACAGCTTCTTTTTGGTAACGGCTCCGACGATATCATTGCCATTATTACTCGTGCATTGTTGTATCCAGGTGTAAACACAGTGATGGCAGATCCATCCTTCTCTCAATACTGGCACAATGCTGAAATAGAAGGCGCAGAGGTACGCAAAGTTCCTTGTATCGAAGGTGCACATGATTTAGATGCAATGGTAGAGGCAATTGATGATAATACATCGATCGTTTGGGTTTGTAGTCCAAATAATCCAACAGGTGTTGTGATACCTGATGTTGAATTACGTGTATTTTTAGCTAAAGTACCATCTGATGTGCTAGTAGTATTAGATGAAGCATATATCGAATACGTAACGCATCCTGGTCATAAAAATACGCTACCGTTAATTGACGAGTTTCCGAATATACTATTAATGCGTACATTCTCAAAAGCATATGGTCTTGCGTCTTTCCGAGTTGGTTATGCAATTGGGCAACCAGACGTGATTGCTAAACTAGATCCAGTAAGAGCGCCATTTAATAATACAATTTTAAGTCAAGCAGTTGCGACAATCGCTTTAAGTGACCAAGAATATATAAAAGCTTGCCGTGAAGTAAATGAAACAGGCAAAAAACAATATATTGAATTCTGTGAAAAACATAATTTGCAATACTACCCTTCTGATACGAACTTTATTTTCTTTAATACGAATGCTGATAGTGATGTTGTTTTCGATGAGCTGATGAAACGAGGCTTTATAATCCGTAGTGGAAATGCGTTAGGATTACCTGGATTTATCCGTGTGACAATCGGTACAGAGGCTCAAAATGAGGCATTACTAGGCCATCTTGAGAATGTCCTAAAAGAGCAAGGAGTTTTTGCATGACACGCAAAGTGCTCGTAATTGGGCTAGGCCTTATTGGAGGCTCGATTTCCTTGGCATTACAAAAGGCACCAGAAACAAAAATTATTGGCTTTGATATGGATGCAAAAACACGTGAGCATGCAAAAACGTTAAATATTGTTCATGATATTGTGACAGATCCAAAAGAAGTTGCGGCTGATGTAGATGTCATTATTTTTGGCACTCCCGTCAACGCAACACTTGAATGGATGGAACAATTAAAAACATGGCCGTTAAAAAATAAAGTAATCGTAACAGATACAGGTAGTACAAAAAAAATGATTATGCAAAAGGCTGGGGAATTACGTGAGTTAGGCATTACCTTTATTGGTGGACACCCAATGGCAGGTTCACATAAAAGTGGTGTATTAGCTGCGAAGGCCCACCTTTTTGAAAATGCGTATTATATGCTAACACCACTCGCTGGTGAAGAAATTGTCCATATGGCACAGCTTGAAAGTCTATTAAAATTTACACACGCAAAAGTTGTTAGTGTATCTGCTCGTGAGCATGATCATATGACAGCTGTAGTGAGTCACTTTCCACATGTCGTTGCTGCTTCTCTTGTGCATCAGTTGGGCGGAGAAAATGGAGAGTATCCGATGACACGTTCGCTTGCTGCAGGTGGCTTCCGTGATGTAACGCGTATTGCCTCGTCCAATCCGATTTTATGGCGAGATATTACATTACAAAATCGTGATGAGCTAATTGCACAGCTAGAAGGCTGGGAAAGCGAAATGAATCGTGTTAAGGAGCTGCTTTTAAATGGTGGCTCAGATGACATTGAAAACTATTTTGCGGTTGCCAAAGAGCTAAGGGATGAATTACCGATTAGTGCAGGAGCAATGTTCACCTCATTTGATTTATATGTTGATGTTCCTGACTATCCGGGGGTTATTTCTGAGGTGACTGGCTTGCTTGCAGACGAAGAGATTAGTATTACGAATTTACGTATCGTAGAGTCACGTGAAGATGTTTTTGGGATTCTTGTTATTAGCTTACAAAGCGAAAGTGACCGTGAACGTGCAGCAACGTGTATACAAAAGCGTGCTAATTATGAAACATATATTTCATAGGCGAAGTGCCTGTTTAAAAGAAAGCGTCGGAATTACGGCGCTTTCTATCTTCATATTGGAGGGAAGAAAACGATGAGTGAAAAAGTATTACAATATGATAAACCTTCCTTACAAGGGACGTTAACGATTCCTGGTGATAAATCTGTTTCTCACCGTTCCGTTATGTTTGGAGCTATTGCAACGGGTAAAACGACAGTTGACGGCTTTTTATTAGGTGAGGATTGTTTAAGTACAATTGATTGCTTCCGAAAGCTCGGTGTGAAAATTGACGTGGAAGGAACAAATGTATCCATTGACAGTCCAGGTATAGATGGGTGGCAAGAGCCTACAGAGGTACTATACACAGGAAACTCTGGTACGACGACACGCTTAATGCTAGGGATTCTAGCTGGTTCTACTGTACATTCAGTGATGATAGGGGATGCGTCTATTGGAAAGCGACCAATGCGCCGTGTTATTGATCCGTTACGTCAAATGGGTGCACACATTACTGGAAGGGCAGATGGACAATATACGCCATTAGCCATTCAAGGTACAACATTACAAGCTATTGATTACCACATGCCTGTTGCGAGTGCACAGGTGAAGTCAGCTATTTTACTTGCGGGTTTACGTGCTGAAGGTACTACAATTGTGCGAGAAACTGAAGTGTCACGAGATCATACAGAGAGAATGCTTCGTCAATTTGGTGCACAGGTTGATGAGGTGGATGGTGTTATATCATTTAAAGGAGGGCAAACTCTAACAGGGACTCATGTTTCTGTTCCGGGTGATATTTCATCTGCAGCCTTTTTCTTAGTAGCAGGGGCTATCTGTGAAAAAAGTAAAATAATGCTAAAAAATGTCGGAATTAACCCAACACGAGACGGTATCATCGAAGTGCTTCAAAATATGGGAGCAACTATGACACTTATGCCGTATGAAGATAGCCAATCAGAGCCGACAGCAACAATTACAATTGAAACGTCAACATTAAAAGGAACTACAATCGAGGGCGATATTATTCCTCGTCTTATCGATGAAATCCCAATCCTCGCTTTATTAGCAACACAGGCAAACGGCAAAACTATTATTAAGGATGCCGAAGAGTTAAAAGTGAAGGAAACAGACCGAATAACGGCTGTAGTGGATGAATTGAAAAAACTAGGTGCTAGTATTGAAGCGACTGAGGATGGAATGATTATTGAAGGACCAACTCCATTACGTGGCGCTGGCCTTAAAACCTATGGTGACCATCGGATTGGAATGATGGGCGCTGTTGCAGCACTTATAACAGATGGGGCAGTAATTTTAGATGACGCCGAGTGTATTGCTGTTTCTTACCCATCGTTTTTCGAGCATATAGAAGAAGTAAAGTAAAAACGTATCTTCATGCAGTGGGTGACCAAACACCTACTGCATGAAGATATAGCTTCCGGCAGATGTCACGGATTTTCAAAGGAATGAATTGTGCCGCACAATTCAAAATCCGGACGCGTTGTTTATCTGTGCGAAAGCGAAGCGACAGCAACAATTACGCCAAGGCGAAATTGTTGTTAGACTCTCCAAGCCATTTGGGGAGTTTTTTCTTGTTTCGAAAGAAAATGTTTTGTAGCATAAAGGTATCAATGAAAGAATAGGTGAATGACTGTGAACAATGCGATGACTGAAATGATGCAAGCACTTGAACAAGGGGACTTAGCATTAATTGAACAGCTACTTGAATCATTTTTAGTGAAGGAGTTACCCGAAGAAATTTACGCGCTAGCTGAAGTTTTTATGCAGTATGGATATATGAAGGAAGCAGACCGTGTACTGGAGCATTTGCAATTTTTATTCCCAGAAGAGGCACAGTTAAAAATTGATCGTGCAAATGTCTTAATGGAACTTGGCGATGAAGATGAAGCGTTAGATTTTTTATTAGAGGTAGAGGAGGCTTCTCCAGAATATCCTCAAGCATTATTAGTATTAGCGGACTATTATCAAATGCAAGGGTTATTTGAAGTAGCGGAAATGCGTATCAATGAAGCATTAGCTATATTACCAGACGAACCATTACTACAATTTGCTAAAGCAGAACTTTTATTTGAAACTGGTCGTTTTTTAGAGGCTGCGAGATTATATGAAGAGTTGTATGAACAACAAGTTGAATTTGCTGGTGTAAGTCTTGTTGAACGACTTGCTGAGGTGTATCGTGCAGGGGCTGCCTATGAAACAGCTTTGGATTACTATTTAAAGGCACTTGAGGATGAAGTAAAGCCAGATGTTTTATTTGGTGCAGCATACTCGGCCTTCCAATCACGAAAATATGAAATGGCCATTAAACAATTAGAGGAATTAAAAGAATTAGATCCTGATTATTTTTCTGCCTATTTATTGCTTGCCGAAAGCTATGCCATGACTGAGGACAATAAAAAAGCATACGCTGCCATTATGGAAGGATTAAAGCGTGACGAATACGATAAGTCACTATACTTATTCGCTGGTAAAATGGCCTTGAAAACTGGTTTGCCAGCTGAGGGCGAGCAGCATCTACGTGAAGCCATTGCGTTAGATCCTGAATACATGGAGGCAGTATTAGCATTGATCTCAGTATTGGCACAGCAAGAGCGCTATGAGGATGTAATAGAATTATTTGAAACGTTGCAACAAAATGATTTTGAATGGAGCACATTATACCCATTTGCTGCGGATGCATATGAAAATTTAGAATTGTACGACCGTGCATACGAATTTTACCATTTGGCATATAATGATTTTAAGGAAGACGCAGCATTTTTGGAGAAATATGTTTATTTCTTGTTAGAGGAAGGGAAGCGTTCAGAAGCAAAAGAAGTACTCGGTCAATTAATAACTATTCAGCCAGGTGAATTAGAGTGGCAAGAGAAGTTAGAAACCTTAGAATTTGAGTAAAGGAGGGAGTGGGTATGACTGCTTCTGTATCAGTTGTCGACAAAAAAGCATTTGTTAGATGGTTTTTAAAAAATTATCAATTGAAACGTCGAGAGTGTGTATGGATTTTGAATTACTTATTAAGCAATGATGAGTTATTAAAACGAATTCGATTTGTTGAAGAAGCTCACTATTGTCCTAGAGCAATGGTAATGTCAACTGTTGACTCAACAGGTGTGCCATTTCGTTTTTACAAAGGCAATGTAATGACAGCAGATGCTGAGAAATCTTTCCATGATCTACGCTTACATGAACATGAAGATATGTATATACAATTGAATTTTCCAAATGTACCACCAAGTGCACAATACTTAGCAGTTCTTGAAGAAAACCCTTATATGCCGGAAGCACTGATTGTCAGTGAAAAAGATCGTTTACTGGCAGAAGAGCTGCTTTCCAACAGCTTACTCGTATTCCAAGAAGAAAAATTACTCGCACAGATTGATGAAGCCCTCGACCAGGGAGATGAAGAGCGCTTTTACGAATTGTCTAATTTGTTACAAGCTTTGAAGGAAACGGCTAATTTACGTTAGTCATAGGTAAAAATTGAATGTCCTTTATCCACCTCAATATGGTAACATAACAAGTGAATGATTGTTTTCACTTTTTATTGGTTATCCTATTGAAGAGTGGAGAAGGGCATTTTTATTTTTTGCGAAATAAGGAGGTTTGTTGGATGTATTTTAATGCAAACGATGTGACATCGTTTATGGCACAGAAGGAATTTATCGATACAGCAATTGTCCCACTCGTATCCGTCGATTTGACTTCTGAAAAAATGAAACAGAGTGGTACGGAGGCGGATTTTTTGTTGTCGCTCACATCTTTTATCGAACAACAATTTAAAGGCCGTCTATTATTAATGCCACCATTTTCGTATAGTGCAACGTTAAAAGACGAAGAAATGCCAAAGCAATTAGAGGCACAATTACATAATGCTGGTTTTAAGCATGTGTTCTTCATTACTTGTGACCATTCTTGGACAAATATTGGAGATGAAGTAAATATTATTTGGCTACCAGCGATTCCGTTAGAAAGTATGGATAAAGGTGTGAAAAGCTCCATTCTCGAAGATCAATTGCGACAATTGATTCCGATACTTTCGACCAAATGGGCACAAATTTAACAATTTGTTTCAATAAATGTTCACATTCTCCAGCTTTCCACAGAATGCTATATTGACCAAGCTATGGACTTGATATATCATAGATATGTCCTAGTATTACTATTTGTAAAAGCATGTCCGTTGGACTGACCTTTAAGTTAGAGGGGGGAAAAAAATGAGTAATAATCGAGTTTCACGTCGTCAATTCCTAAGCTATACATTAACTGGTGTAGGTGGCTTTATGGCGGCAGGTATGCTGATGCCGATGGTTCGTTTTGCAATAGACCCAGTACTACAAAAGCATGGTGGTGGGGATTTTGTACAGACAGAGCATAAAATCGCTGATATTACTGATAAACCTGTTAAAGTTGACTTAAAATTTGAACAAGTTGACGCATGGTACAAATCAGATGTAACAAACGTAGCATGGGTTTTCAAAGAAGGCGATCAAATAGTTGCATTATCTCCTGTTTGTAAGCATTTAGGATGTATGGTTGGCTGGGAAGAAGATTCATCACATCCGAATCAATTCTTCTGTCCTTGTCACGCTGGACGTTACGAGAAAAACGGTAAAAACGTTCCAGGTACACCACCTACAGGTCCGTTGGATGAATATGAAGTACAAGAAAAAAACGGTTTCTTATGGCTTGGTCCAACTAAAGCAAATACTCTAGTTAAGTAAGGGGGTACAAAACAGTGCTAAATAAAATTTATGATTGGGTCGATGAACGTTTAGATATTACACCGATTTGGCGTGATATTGCCGACCACGAAGTGCCAGAGCACGTAAACCCTGCACATCATTTCTCAGCATTCGTTTACTGTTTCGGAGGATTAACTTTCTTCATCACAGTAATTCAAATACTATCTGGTATGTTCTTAACAATGTACTATGTACCAGATGTAGTGAATGCATGGAAATCAGTTTATTATTTACAAAACGAAGTAGCATTCGGTGAAATCGTACGCGGTATGCACCACTGGGGGGCTTCATTAGTAATCGTAATGATGTTCTTACATACACTTCGTGTATTCTTTACGGGTTCGTATAAGAAACCTCGTGAATTAAACTGGATGGTTGGTGTAGGTATTTTTGGTGTAATGATGGGTCTTGGTTTTACAGGATACTTATTACCATGGGATATGAAAGCATTATTCGCTACAAAAGTAGGTATCGAAATTGCTGCATCAGTACCGTTTATCGGTGAGCTGATTAAAATCTTATTAGCGGGAGACTCAACTATTCTTGGAGCTCAAACGCTAACACGATTCTTTGCGATTCATGTATTCTTCTTACCTGCAGTATTGTTTGGGTTACTTGCAGCACACTTTATCATGATTCGTCGTCAAGGAATTTCAGGGCCGTTGTAATAGTTCTTGACGGTTCGATGATTTTTTAAAGGAGGGGACATAATGCATCGCGGAAAAGGAATGAAATTTGTTGGTGATTCTCGTATTAAAGCGAATCACAAAATGCCGAACGTTCCAAAGGATTATTCCGAATATCCAGGTAAGACGGAAGCTTTCTGGCCGAACTTCTTACTTAAAGAATGGATGGTTGGTGCTGTATTTTTAATTGCTTATTTATTATTAACAGTTGCTCATCCATCACCACTTGAAGGGCCGGCTGATCCAACAAGAGCTTACGTGCCGTTACCGGACTGGTACTTCTTATTCATGTACCAATTATTAAAATACTCATATGCTTCTGGTCCATACAATGTTATTGGAGCAATTGTAATTCCAGGTCTTGCATTTGGGGCGCTATTATTAATGCCATTTTTAGACAAAGGTCCAGAACGCCGTCCATCTAAACGTCCGTTACCAACAGCGTTTATGTTATTAACTTTAGCTGCTATGTTCTACTTAACATGGGAGTCAGTTGTTAACCATGACTGGGAAGCTCAAAAAGCAATGGGTGCAATCGTAGAAGAAGTTGATGTTGATATTGATGAATCACTTCCAGGATTTGCAATTTGGAACGGTGACACTGGTGAACAAGCTAAAACTTGTATCGGCTGTCATGCCGCTGACTTAAATGGTGGTCCAGCTGCTCCGAAATTACTTGGTAACGAGCTAACAGCTGAAGAAGTTGAAGATATTATCCATAATGGTCGCGGCAATATGCCAGGTGGTCAATTCCAAGGTACAGATGAAGAAGCGAAGCAATTAGCTGAATTTATTGCGAGCTTAAAGGCTAAAGAATAAGCCTAGTTTAAAAGAGTCAGGAAACTGGCTCTTTTTTTCTACCTTATAATAATGTGACTGTTACAGCTTCAAAAAAGTTCCCGCAAAATACTTCTATAATATTTCAGGTGTGTTGATTAACCATTTTATACATTCGAATTAATTCGAAGAGGCTGATTTCCGCTACGGGCTACTCACTTTCCTGCGGGAGTAGAGTAGCCCGTAGCGGAAATCGAATAAAATGGAAATATAATAGCAAAATAGTAACGAAAAAATCCTTTTATCGCTCAATAATAAACCTATTTTTTTCCTAATCAACACGCCTGATAATATTTATTAGGATATACATACTATTTAAGTTACAGGCAAATGCTCGGTCACTCCTGCCGAAAAAATGGCTAGTCAAGACCCAACAGTGTTTGTGTGAACAAACCGAGGAGGCTGGGGACTCACCGGAATTTATGTAGTGCTACATAGTGTGTAATACTCCAACATTTAGGGATGACATTGGTTAATACATAAGCTATATATATAAGTTGATTGGAGTGAAGACTGGGCGACTTCTTGGAGATCAGCGTCACAGATGAGACCATGGAGCGAGCAGGCGGAGGAATGAGGGCTAAAAGCATCACGTCCTGTGCTGACGCTATGCTTTCGCGCAGAAAACATTTGTTGCTGTCGCTACGCTTTCGCACAGCAACAAAGTGCCTAGTCGGAACGGAAATCAACCCGGCATTATGGTTATGAGCAAAAAAACACTGCTAATATTCATTAATAGAAAGAATGTGGCAAATTAAAAACTATTGATACATAATAACAGTTGAAAAAGGCATCTTAGTAAAGACGGAAGATAAAGGAGTTTAAATCATGCAAATTACACGTGCAAACATCTGGTATCTCCTTACACATAAATCATTTTTAATACTATTACTTATTATCAATCTATTTGGAACGATTTACGGTTATTATTGGTATGGAGGACAGCTTGCCGTCACGGAACCAATTTTTTATATATTTGTGCCGGATAGTCCGACAGCCAGCTTATTCTTTTGTTTTGTATTGTTAGCTTGGATTATGGGCAAAAGTTGGCCGCTGATGGAAGTGCTAGCACTTGTCACACTAGTGAAGTATGGATTATGGGCTGATGTTATGAATATTTGGACACTGTTTGAAACTGGATCTATTGGCTGGCAAGGCTGGATGCTTGTGGGCTCACATTTTGCGATGGCTGTACAAGCAATCCTTTATCTCGGTAAATATGTATTTAAATATTGGCATATTGCCGTAGCAGCGGTATGGACACTGCATAATGATGTGATTGATTATGTATTTGGACAAATGCCAATGTACCGTGATTTGGCAGATTATACAAGCTATATTGGTTATTTTACTTTTTGGTTATCAGTAGCATGCATTTTTCTAGCCATCTTCTCAATTAGGTGGCGCAAATATTTGCCGAATTAGGTAATTGATTATAGAATTATAGTATCGAGGTAGAAAGGGGTTTGAAAATTGTCAACAAGCATGTATATTGTTTATTTTGCAATTATTATGCTATTGCCACTTTATGCACAAATGAAAGTAAAGGGCACGTATAATAAGTTTGCAAAAGAACGTACTATGAAGGGACAAACAGGTGCAGAGGTAGCGCGTGCGATTTTAGATGCGAACGGCTTATATGATGTACGAGTTGTTCCTACGCAAGGTGTGTTGTCTGATCACTATAATCCGGCAACAAAAACAGTTGCTTTATCGGAAAGTAACTTCTATGAGGCAAGTATTGCAGGTGCTGCAGTTGCTGCCCACGAGGTTGGCCATGCCATTCAGCATAAAGAAGCTTATTCAATGCTGACATTACGTAGTAAGCTAGTTCCAGTTGCAAATATTTCATCAAATATGTCTTGGATATTTGTAATGATTGGTATTTTTGCAACTAATCCAAAATTTTTACTTTTAGGTATCGTATTATTAGCAGCTGGTGTGGTTTTCCAATTAGTAACATTACCAGTAGAATTTGATGCATCAAAGCGTGCGTTAGTGCAAATGAATTCTCTAGGAATTATTACAAATGAAGAAGAGCGTCCAGCACGTAAAGTGTTAAGTGCCGCAGCATTAACATATGTTGCCGCAGCAGCAGTAGCTGTATTAGAATTACTACGTTTAGTGTTAATCTTTACAAATATGCGAAGTGACGACTAAAAAAAAACTTGTTGTAGTGGTATTTCACTATAGCAAGTTTTTTAATCCGCTGAACTATGGTTTTACAATTTAACATTTAGAAAATGCTCACCTCCAACGAAAAAGTAAGGTGGTAATCAACTTTTTTTATTTGAGGAGAGCAAAACGACTGTTAGTATTTATTTTTAATGCAGCGGTTGTTTTTGATCGTCAAGCGTGAATCCTTCTCCCGCAACATCTCGGACTTCTATTATAGATACAAAAGCGTGTGGATCAACCTCATGAACAATAGATTTCAAGCGCACAACCTCATTGCGGCCAATGACACAATAAATCACTTCTTTTGGTTGCTTTGTAAAATGGCCATGACCTTCTAGTATAGTAATACCGCGTTCCATTCGTAATGCAATCATCTCAGCAATGGCACTAGATTTTTCAGATATAATAAGTGCTCCACGTGCTGCATATGCTCCTTCTTGAACAAAATCAATGACACGCGCGCCAACAAATACCGCAACGAGGGTATACATCATAGAGCGTGCATCTAAAAACGTTAGCCATGATAGGATAATGACAATAGCGTCAAAGATGAACATCGTTTTGCCCATACTCCAGCCAAAATATTTATGCCCAAGGCGAGCCAAAATATCTACACCACCAGTTGTACCACCGAAGCGAAAGACGATACCGAGCCCAAGTCCAACAAAAATCCCAGCAAAAAGAGCAACAAGTAACAGATCGTCCTCTAAATGAATGGTAAATTGATACTTTTGGAAAACTTTAAGGAAAACTGAAACAGATAAAGTTCCGACAAGCGTATAAATAAATGATTTTTTCCCAAGTAAACGATAACCAATAATAAACATTGGAATGTTTAATAGTAAATTCATTAAAGCAGGGTCCCAGCCTAGTGTAAAATAAAGTATGAGAGTAATCCCACTTAATCCACCTTCACCAAGTTGATTTTGCATGTTGAAGTGGACGAATCCAAAGCTAAAAATTGCTGCTCCGAGCATTATTGCAATGATATTGCGGATTTTGATCTGTTTTAGCATATGACCTCCTGGAGTTCCAAACAAATGAAGTAGTGCTATCTATTATCTGACATTTTATTGTTTTTGACAACAATGGTGTAAATTTTATACGATGGTAAGTAGGAGTGTGATTTCGATGACTGAACAAGTAACAATGCAAGCTTTACAGCAGCGTGTTGATGATTATATTGGGCAATTTAAAGAAGGCTATTTCCCACCATTCGAGTTGCTGGCACGTTTAACAGAGGAGCTTGGAGAATTGTCTCGCGAGGTGCAGGACGTCTACGGGCAAAAAAAGAAAAAGAGTACAGAGGAAGCGAATAGTATTGAAGAAGAATTAGGTGACTTTTTCTTTGTTTTAGTTTGCTTTGCAAATGCACAAGGTATTAAATTGGATGAAGCACTTTTACGCGTCATACATAAATTTGAAACAAGAGATAAGGGTCGCTGGACTAGAAAGGATGAAGAATGATGTCGATTCGTGTAGCAATAGCAGGACCTAGAGGAAAAATGGGGGCTGAAGCTGTACATACAGTTATGAAACATGACAAAATGGAATTAGTAGCTGTACTAGATTATAAGGAAGTAGGAAAAACATTAGCTGATTTAGAAATGTTTCCAGCAAGTTATACGGCACCGATTTTTACAGATATGCATGAACTTGTAGAGGCAACTGCGCCAGACGTATTAGTGGATTTAACAAACCCGCATGCAGTTTACAATCATACTAAAGAAGCCTTAAATTTAAATGTTCGACCTGTAATTGGTACAACAGGATTTACAGATGCACAACTAGACGAATTATCAGCAATGGCTAAAGAAAAAGAGCTAGGCTGTATTATTGCACCAAACTTTGCGATTGGAGCAATCCTGATGATGAAATTTGCCAAAGAAGCGGCAAAATATTTACCTGATGTTGAAATCATTGAAATGCACCACGATCAAAAGCTAGACGCGCCATCTGGAACAGCAGTTAAAACGGCACAATTGATTCAAGAGGTGCGAACATCAAAAATTCAAGGACATCCAGAGGAAAAGGAAACAATTGAGGGTGCAAGAGGGGCAGAATTTGATGGCATGCGCATTCACTCTGTTCGCTTACCTGGTTTAGTGGCACACCAGCAAGTGTTATTTGGTGGGGATGGGCAGCTATTAACAATTCGTCACGATTCATTAAATCGTAATTCTTTTATGTCTGGTGTAGCATTCTGCGTAGAAGAGGTTATGAAAATGGATCAACTTGTATATGGTTTAGAAAACATCATCTAAAGATTGGGATGGAACTTTATGAAAATCGCATTAATTGCACATGATCGTAAAAAAGATAATTTAGTACAGTTTGCTATTGCTTACCGAAATATTTTAAATGAGCACAAGCTGTATGCTACAGGTACAACAGGGCAACGTGTTATTGAAGCTACAGGCTTAGAGATAACACGTTTTCGCTCAGGTCCACTAGGTGGAGACCAACAAATTGGCGCAATGATTGCCAATAATGATATGGACATGGTCATTTTTTTCCGTGATCCTTTAACAGCACAACCACATGAGCCAGATGTTTCTGCACTTATTCGTCTTTGTGATGTTTATCAAGTGCCACTGGCCACAAATATGGGAACTGCAGAAATATTACTAAAAGGCCTACAAGAGGGCTTTGTGGATTGGAGACTGATTCAAGAAAGACGAAACTAAAAAAGACGTGATTTAGAAAGGATGATAATCGAATGAAAAAGCTAAAAATCGGCATTACCTGTTATCCAACAGTTGGAGGCTCTGGTGTTATTGCAACAGAATTAGGAAAAATGCTAGCAGAGAGAGGACACGAAATTCATTTCATCACCTCAAGCGTACCATTTCGATTGAATAAAATTTATCCAACCGTCTTTTTCCATGAAGTAGAAGTTAATAATTATTCAGTATTTCAATATTCGCCATATGATATAGCATTAGCGAGTAAAATGGCGGACGTGATTAAGGATGAAGAACTAGATGTGCTTCATGTACATTATGCAATACCACATGCTGTCTGTGCTGTTTTAGCACGTGAAATGAGTGGTCGTGACGTTGGGATTGTCACAACGCTACATGGTACAGATATTTCAGTGCTTGGGCAAGATTCCACCCTTTCACAGGCAATTAAGTATGGCATTAACAAATCGGATATCGTTACAACAGTGTCAGATGCATTAAAGCAACAAACCTACGAGCTTATTGATACGGTAAAACCAATTGACACGATTTACAACTTTGTTGATGAACGTGAATACTTCCCGCGCAATTCAGGGAACTTAAAAGAACAATTTGGGATTCAAGAAGATGAAAAAGTCATTATTCACGTATCTAACTTCCGTAAAATTAAGAATCTTCCAGATATTGTTGATTCTTTTATGAAGATTCGTGCAAACATGAAGGCAAAATTGTTGCTTGTAGGAGATGGTCCAGAAAAGCATCGTGTAATGGATCAAGTAAAGGAAAGTCCCTACATGAAGGATGTTCTATTTTTAGGCAAACAAGAAAACTTGGCTGAATTATATGCCATAGGTGACCTTAAATTATTGCTTTCACAGCAGGAATCATTCGGGCTTGTCTTACTTGAAGCAATGGCTTGTGGTGTACCTTGTATTGGATCGGCTGTAGGCGGTATTCCAGAAGTCATTGAGCATGGTGTAGATGGCTATTTAGTGGAATTAGGTGATACGGACGCAGTGGCAGAATATGCAGTGAACCTATTGCATGATGAAGAGAAATTACAACGTTTCCGAGAAGCAGCTATCCGTGCTGTTGATGAAAAATTCCACTCATCTAAAATTGTAGAGCAATATGAAAAATTGTACGAAAAGGTTGCTGAAAGAAATCATGCAAAACAATAAAGAATGGCAAGCAGCCTATTCAGTTATTGAACAACTAGAAAACGCTGGCTTTGAGGCAGTGGTCGTTGGTGGTGCGGTACGAGATACAATCCTCGGTCGACCTGCCCACGATGTAGATGTTGCAACTATTGCCATGCCAGAAGAAGTAAAGTCTATTTTTAATAACACGGTTGATGTAGGAATTCAGCATGGGACGGTACTTGTTATCGTGCCAGCTGGACCTGTGGAGGTAACGACATATCGCACAGATGGAGAATATACGGATCACCGTAGACCCGAGGAAGTGCAATTTGTACGTTCATTGAAAGAAGACTTACAACGCCGAGACTTTACAATGAATGCCATAGCTATGCGTCGTGATGGCTCTTTTGTTGATTTTTACGGAGGACGCCAAGATATTGAGGCTGGTATAATTCGAGCTGTTGGTGATGCACAGATCCGTTTTACAGAAGATGCTTTACGAATGCTTCGGGCTGTGCGTTTTTCAGCACAGCTTGGTTTTGAGATTGAATCAGAGACCTTACAAGCAATGCGGAACAAAGCTGCTGATATTTCTTGGATTGCAAAAGAACGCATAAAAGCAGAGCTCGATAAGCTATGGATAGGGAAAGCTGTTTTTAATGGCATAAGAGAGCTTGAAGAAAGTAGCTTAGGGAATTATTTGAATGGTAATTTTCAAGCTAATTACTGGTATGAGTTTAACGCTCAGGACAAGCTATTAGGCTGGGCATATTTTGCATTGCTACAGGGCGATCATTGGCGAGAGGTTCTAGGTAGCTATCGTTTATCGAATAAAGAGATGGCGTTTGTAAAAGCTGTGTTAGAAGCTTTAAAAGCATTAAAAAATGGCTGGACGAATATGGATTACTTTTTGTATGCACAACAGGAACTTGAGGCAGCTTGTTATTTTGCGGAGCTGAGACAGCTTGACGTTCAAATGCCACAGCAAAGTATTCATGAAATACAGACGAAGCTTCCCATTAGACACAAGCGAGAGCTCATTGTAAACGGTACAGATTTAATAAAATGGTCTGGACAAAAAGGTGGACCTTGGGTAAAAGAAGCGTTGCAGGCGATGCTTGAAGCAGTTGTGAATGGCAAGCTTGAAAATGACCGACAACAGATAAAGAATTGGATAGAACACTATTATTTCAAAAAAGAATGATAAACATCGATTTTTAAATGAGGAGCCGGTCTCAAAAAATGAATGAGACGGCTCCTTATTATTAATTTAAGCTCTATTTTTTGTTTCTATAATTTTTTTGCTTATCACCAAAAGTTGGAGATGACATTTGTTTAAACGCTTACCATGTGTATAAGTTGACCTTCGTTCCGGCTGGGTGACTCCTTGGGGATCAGCGATAGAGGAACGAAGGCTAAGAGCATCACGTCCTGTGATAACGTCTTCGTGACCAACATCCTTTTGGCCCAAGCGGCTTATCGGACGCCCCCAGGAAGCTTTTCTCTGTGCGAAAGCGTAGCGACAGCAACAACAAAGCGCCCAACCGGAACGGAAATCAACCACTCGTTATGACGGTGATCCAACGATAGTTAAAAATAACGAATAACGAATAGCTAAAAGATATTTGATGATAGATTGTGGTCAATTGTCATAATTTACAGTATGATAAATACAATTGAATCAATATTATGTAAGCAAATAAAAATATAGCAGAGTTTAATAAAGGATTGATTAGCATGAGTATTTCCATGAAGGATGAAATTTTAAAAAGAATATTAGCTGCTAATGGTGAAGCGGTTTCAGGTCAGGAGCTAGCAGATTCTCTTGGAGTATCACGTACAGCTGTATGGAAACATATGCAAACACTGCAGGAGGAAGGCTATACATTTGAAACTGTAAAGAAAAAAGGCTATGTGCTGACTGGCGTGCCAAATAGCTTAAGTCCAACACAAATTGAACTGTTTTTAAATACGGAACGCTTTGGACGTGAAATTCATTATTTTGATGTTGTAGATTCAACACAAACAATTGCCCATAAGCTTGCACAGGAAGGCGCTCCGCATGGCACCATCATAATCGGGGAAGAGCAAACTGCTGGTCGTGGTCGTATGGCGCGTCCGTGGGAATCTGCAAATGGTACAGGTATTTGGATGACCATTATTGTTAGACCGGATGTTACTCCTCAGCAAGCTTCATCGTATACGCTTGTCGTAGCAGTTGCGGTTACAATGGCTATTAAAACATTATATAAACATGTTGAGCCAGCCATTAAATGGCCAAATGATTTACTCGTTAAAGGTAAGAAATGTACTGGTATATTAACAGAAATGCAGGCTGAAGCGGACCGTGTACAAGCATTGCTAGTAGGCATAGGTATTAATGCAAACCAAGTCGACTCAGATTTCTCACCAGAAATTGCTGATATTGCGACATCTTTACGTTTAGAAGCGGGTGAGGAAATTAATCGTGCTGCCCTTGTCGCATCAATTTTACAATACTTAGAACAATTCACGGAATTATACGTGAAGGAGGGCTTTGCTAGCATTAAAATGCTATGGGAACAAATGTCATGTACCATTGGACAACGTATTGAAGTAACAACTTTACGCGGTCGCTTTGAAGGCATTGCCAGTGGGATTACCGATGAAGGTGTACTACAGCTAACAGAGGATGATGGCACTGTCCGAACAATTTATGCTGGAGATATAAAAATTTTATAGTAACATAAATGACAAGCATACTCTTACAAGAACGTATATTTTCGAATCCGAAAATATACGTTCTTTCGTATTTTTCGAAATACATTTAGCTCCGTAAATTTTTAATTTTTTTCTCGTTTGTAGTCTTGTCTAAAGAAAACAAGAGAAAGTATTAGTAAAATTATTGGAAGAAAAAAGAATCCAGAGTCATATTTAACTGAATGCTCCATTTTTAGTCCGAACAAATAAATGAATAAAGTAAAAGAAACAGATAAAGAGATTGTTCCCGCTATAGTTTTCATTACAAGCCCCCCATTATCTAAATAGTTCTCTACTTTATTTTTTCTTTAACCTTATCAATATCATTCCATACATAAATAAGCTCTTCTACTATTTTTCCGCCAATTTTAATTTCGATGTTATTGATATATTGTGCTCCATAATATTCATAGAAATTACGTGTTTTATTTTCTGCTAATACTTAGACAAATACTTTTTCGTATCCTTTTTGTTTAAAATAAGTGAATATTTCTTTGAGTAGTTGTTTACCGATACCCTTTCCATGATATTCTTCTAAAAGATATATAGAAGTTAAATCAATTGCATTCGGTACTGAATTAGTTTTTCGTGTGCCACCAGTTGCAAAACCGATTATTTCATCTTGTTCATTTTCCGCCACCAGTACATAATTCGTAGCATCTGAAATATTCTTCTTCCAAAGCTCTGTTCGCTGCTCGTAAGATAAATTATTCAAAAAATCATCTGGAAGAATGCCTTTATATGTTGTTCGCCAACTATCAACATGTACTTTTCCTATACCTTGAGCATCTTGAATATTTGCTTTTCTAATTTTCATATTGATCACCTCAAAAATTGTATTTTATGACTAAGCTGACGCCGTAACTGACCTGATTCACCTCAGATTCTGCCTTAACTTACAAGAACCGATTGCTCTGATGAAAATTCCTATCCATCTGCTCGAATTTAATTTATATTTCTAAAATATGGGTACAGAATCATTGTGCAATAAACGGAAAATTCTTACTAATATTCAGAGGGAAGAACTGAATCATATAAACTAAAAAGGCAGAGTGGAGGCTGGGCGACTCCTCGGGATCATCGGACGCCCCCAGGAAGCTCTACTCTGCGCGAAAGCGAAGCGTCAGCGGCAAATGTTTTATCTGTGCGAAAGCGAAGCGACAGCAACAAATGTTTTATCTGCGCGAAAGCGAAGCGTCAGCGGCAAAGCGCCCAGTCAGAACGGAAATCAACCCCTCGTTTTGCCAAGAGCCATACTTTTTTAATATGGCATCATATCATAAAGGCAGAATCACAGTGTGATTCTGCCTTAACATCATCATAATAAATAGATGATTTTTATAGCCTTCTTTATTTAAACCTTAACTGTAAGTCACCATATGAAAGTGTTACTTTTAGTTGGTTATCACCGTTGTAAGATTGCGATACTTTGCTGTTTTGATCCTTGTTATCGACTGTAAGATCCCCGAAGTCAGTTTCTAATTCAAAGCCAAGTTCACTTTTTTTATTTTGTAAATGAAGTGTAGCATCTCCAAAGTCAGACGTAATAGTGGATTGACCATTTAATGTTCCATCAATGTTAATATCACCATGTTCACTTTCGGCAATGAAGCCATTACTTGAAAATTGCTGTAGCTTCATATCACCAAACGATTGTGAAATCTCTGTTTTATCACCAGTAGTGTTTTTAAATAGTATATCTCCGAAATCTTCAATTAAATTTAACCGCTGATAATTCAGGCCACGAATGGTTGTATCCCCAAAATTACTATCAAGGACAACGGTTTTCAATTTTACATCTGATGGAACATAGATTTTAATAGAAGGAGTTCTAAAGCTACCAAACCCGAATTGAAAACCATTCTTCTTCTTAACCTTTGTTTCAACAGTTAATGTATTATCTTTAATACTGTACGTCACATCACCATCTTTAACAACATTTGTTTCTAATGCATAACGATCACTAGTAACAATTTCAACATCTCCATAGTGATTGTAAATATTGAGATTAGTGAAATCATCTAGTTTATAGGAATTGTTTACTAGTTTATTGTTCTCTGGCAATTGAATGCCTTCATCATTTAACACAAAGCTCCATTTTCCACCAGAGAAATAACCAACTAGGGCTAACAGTATGCCGAAAGCAATCATAGTCATAGCGATATGTGTATGGCGAGACGTCATTAGTATCCCTCCTTACGTTTCTTCATTATTTTATGGAATAGTTTACCTAATGCTTCAACACAAACAACAACGATTTTTTTGATAAAACGAGCAACGATTGGGAAAAGCAGAATGCCCAAACCTGTTACAATAAAGCCAACACCCATAAAGAGTAACGCTGTTGGCCAATGCTGAGTTAAAATGAAGAAGCCTGAAATAAGTGCAACAATTCCACCGAAGAAGATACTAAGTACAATTGCTATAATCGCAATGATAAAGCTGAAAATGACTGCACCAAAAGAAAAGATAAGTGCTATAGCAACTGCGAGTAATGGTAATGAAAGTGGGGCAGATAATATTGCTAGAATGATGAGCCAAATAGCAGTCACATTCTTCTTAGTCGAAGTCGAGGTTGCTTCTAAATCTTTTAATGCAGAGTCCGCCATTATTTGTGATGCAACATGAGAAGGGGAGCCTAACTGTTGAATAACCTGCTGTTCGTTTTCCTCTCCTGCTTCATCGAAATATTCCTCATAATAGGCAAGCGCAGCATCAACCTCATGCGCTGGAAGACGTTGTAATTTCCCCCGTAGCTTTTTTAAATAGCTTGCTCTATTCATCTTATTTCCCTCCTAAAAGTACATAATCAACCTTTTCTTTATACATATGCCATTCCTTTAATAGCTCCAGTAATCGTATTCGACCTTGCTTGGTAATTTGGTAATAGCGTCTATTTCTGCCTTGATAGGGCTGATCGTAGGTTGTTAAATAATTTGCTTTTTGTAAGCGACGTAATACTGGGTACAGCGTAGATTCTGATATATCCATCACAGATTGTACTTGCTGTGTTAATGAGTAGCCATAAGCATCCTCTTTATCGACGATGGCCAGTACACAAGCGTCAAGTAAAGCTGAGCCAAGCTGAAATGTCATCTTTTCTCACCTCACATTTTATTACCTATACGAGGTTTTATATTATATGTCGTATAGTATTTTGATAGTATATGACGTATAGCATTAATTGTCAAATTTTATTAAAAAGTTTATGCGGAAAATAAAAGTGTTAAGCCGCTCTATGACATTACGATGAGAGACATTATAAAAGCGTCAGGAGTAAGTCAAGGTGGGATTTATCGTTATTATTCAGATTTGGACGAGATACTTGTTGATGTCATTAATCAGGTAAATGCTAAGGCAGACTATAAACATGTTATCGATGAAATTATAATTACGAGTAATTCTCCCACAAAAACGATCATTAATTTATTTACTTTTCTTGGTGAGTACATTATGGAAAACTTATCAACAGTTGGTAAAATCCAATTTGAGCTCACAATTTTATGTGCAAACCATCCAGATAGACAAAAGAAAATTTTATCGAACATTGCTGAGAATGAAAGCGGACAATACTTGATGCAGCAAATTCTTCATTCAATTCATGAGGGGATTTCTTTAGGGTGCTTTCAGCCAGAGATTTCGATAGAGAATCTATCTACTTTTATGATGACATCCATTGATGGCATTGTGAGGGACGTTGTCTTGCAAAAATGTTACGGGGTGTTTTCAAATGATCAAGTGCAGTTTGATGAGATTCGTTTGATGAAGACACTTTGCAAATCCGTATTATTACTATTGGGTACGAAAGAAGGAGAGGATACAAGTTGGGAATAGAGGTAAGAAGATTTCTATTTTATACCTTTGCAACGTCTTGGATAATATGGGGGAGTTTAGCCTTATTAACGCAGCTAGATTTGCTGAAGTTTGGCAATGCGATATCAATGTTATTATTTATTCTTGGCGGAATTACTCCAGCAATTTGTGAGATTTGGCTAAAAAAGAAATATTCGACTAAAGACGAGTTCAAATCATTTATCCATAATGTGAAAAATCCTAAGCATCCTGTATCTTGGTACATATTTGCAATCGGATTAGCATTTTTGGCTTGTTTTTTACCAACTCTATGGGGCGGAGCAACTATGGAGAATCCAATGTATTTGGCGTTATTTGAATTGCCGATCATGATTATTGGTGGTGGGTTGGAAGAAATCGGCTGGCGTGGTTTTTTACAGCCTTCATTACAAAAAAGATGGTCTCCCTTCATAAGTACAATAATTGTTGGTGTAATTTGGACAGTTTGGCATCTGCCATTATGGTTTGTCATTGGATCAAACCAAATGAATATGAACTTCCTATGGTTTTCCCTAACAGCTTTAGCGCTATCCTTTTTATTGACGATCATTTACCTATCCACTAAAAGTATTTTTCTCTGTATTATTTTCCACGCTTTCATCAATTCATTATGGAATGTCTTTGTACCTGTTACAAATGTAATGTCTGGTTTATTAACATTATTATTGGCTCTGTTCCTATTTACAGTGTTTGAAGTTTATCGAAAATCAAGCCTTCAGAAACGAATGGTTTGAATCTGGAAATATTTATAAATCGTAATTATTAGAAAATAATATTTGAAGATTACTAGGGGAATCTGTTATAGTATGTGCGAAGGGCAGTATCCTTTTGTGAACGGCACCTTCAAAACGTCAGAACTATTTACAATAAATATCTGCCTTGATCTTTTAATGACAGGGACGGAAGAAAACAAGCGTTCAAAAATATAACTTAATTTAATGGAATGGGCAATTCACTTGATTACCCCCTTTATTAAGTTATGGCCTCTATTCAAAAACGTGAGGTGATTTTTGATGACGAACGAAACACTACCCTTCTGTCCATTTTAGGAACAGAGGGGTTTTTCTGTTTTCTTTCCTTAAAAAAAGGAGGACTACATGATGAAAACGACTTCAGATTTTTTAAAGATGAAGGCGGCAGGTGAGAAAATCGTTATGCTAACTGCATATGATTATCCTGCTGCAAAATTTGCCGAGGAAGCAGGCGTAGATATGATTCTAGTGGGAGATTCACTAGGTATGGTAGTACTAGGCTATGATTCTACAATGCCAGTAACAGTAGCCGATATGGTTCATCATGCAAAAGCAGTGCGCCGCGGGGCAAAGAATACGTTTGTTGTTGTTGATATGCCATTTGGTTCGTACCATGGTGATGTAAACGAGACGTTGAAAACAGCGGTATTTATGATGCAGGAAACAGGAGCAGATGCACTAAAGTTAGAGGGGGCAGACGATGTTCTACCAGCAATTCGTAAATTAACGTCAGCTGGCATTCCGGTGGTAGCTCATTTAGGTTTATTACCTCAATCAGCAGGAGTGCTTGGTGGCTACAAAGTTCAGGGTAAAACAGCTGAACAGGCAACGAAACTCATTGAAGATGCAAAAAAATGTCAAGAGGCTGGAGCGTGTGCAGTCGTCTTAGAATGTATTCCGCATCAGCTAACAGAGATGGTATCCGCTAATCTTATTATTCCAACGATTGGTATTGGAGCTGGAGTGGAGGCTGATGGACAAGTATTGGTTTATCATGACATGTTAAGCTACGGTTCACATCATGTACCGAAATTTGTGGAACAGTTTGCTAATATGGGCTCAGAAGCAAGCCGTGGAATTGCTAGTTACGTGGAAGCGGTAAAAGCAAGTACATTCCCTGCACCGAAGCATTTCTTCACGATGAAAGAAGAAGCATTGGATCAGCTATATGGGGGCGTAAAGTAATGAAAGTCGTAACTACTATAGAAGCATTAACTGTAGAAGTCCAAGCAGCTAAGCAAGCCCAAAAAACAATTGGACTAGTTCCAACAATGGGCTATTTACATGAGGGTCATTTAACGTTGGCAAAAACGGCTCGTGCCGAAAATGATTTAGTCGTTATGAGTATATTTGTAAACCCAACACAATTTGAGCCAGACGAAGACTTTGAAAGCTATCCGCGTGATTTGCCAAGGGATACTGCATTGGCAGAGTCTGTCGGTGTAGATATTATTTTCGCACCAAGTGTTGAAGAAATGTATCCTCACGATGGTGGCATTCGTATTCATGCGGGTGATCAGGCAACAATTCTTTGTGGGGCGAGCCGACCAGGACATTTTGATGGCGTTTTACAGGTCGTATCAAAATTATTTCATGTAGCACAGCCAACACGAGCTTATTTCGGACAAAAGGATGCACAACAAGTGGCTATTATTACAACGATGGTACGCGATTTTAACTTCTCGTTAGAAATGCGAGTAGTACCCATTGTACGTGAGGAGGATGGTTTAGCCAAATCCTCTCGTAATGTCTATTTAAGTGAAGCGGAGCGTCTTGAAGCACCTGCAATTAATGAAGCGTTACAGCTTGCTCGTGATAGCTTTTTAGCAAATGGTGATGCAGCGAATGCGCTTGCTAAAGCAAAGGCACATATTGCAGCCCGTACACATGGGGAAATTGACTATATTGAGCTATTAGCGTATCCAGATTTAACACCAGTAACAGCTGAAACGGAGCAAGTCCTGTTGGCAGCGGCCGTCTTTATTGGTAAAACTCGTTTAATTGATAATTGTATCTTTAATGTGAAAGAAGGGCTGTAAAATGCTACGAATGATGATGAACAGTAAAATCCACCGTGCTACAGTGACACAGGCAGATTTAAACTATGTTGGGTCCATTACGATTGATGAGGATATTTTAGATGCAGTAGGTATGCTACCAAACGAAAAGGTGCATATCGTTAATAACAACAATGGGGCACGCTTTGAAACCTATATTATTGCAGGGGAGCGTGGATCAGGCGTTATTTGTGTTAACGGTGCAGCAGCACGACTAGTACAACGGGGAGATATTGTAATTATTATTTCTTATGTGTATGTAGATAATAAAGAGGCAAAAGATCATCAGCCAACAGTAGCCATTATGGGAGAAGGTAATACTATTAAAGAAATGATATCCTATGAGCCAGAAGCAACAGTGATGTAGTGTGATAAAAGTGGGTACTACTTTGTAACTTTAAAGACAATATATTAAAACAGTGTACATTACTAAATTAATTTTAATGATGTACACTTTTTTGTTGTAGTGAAAAAAGTTAAATATGAGATTTACCGACTCATCGGACGCCCCAGGAAGCTTTGCTCTGCGCGAAAGCGAAGCGTCAGCGGCAATGTTTTATCTGTACGAAAGCGAAGCGGCAGCAACAAATGTTTTATCTGTGCGAAAGCGAAGCGGCAGCAACAAATGTTTTATCTGTGCGAAAGCGAAGCGGCAGCAACAAAGCGCCTAGTCGGAACGTAAATCAATCACACGTTATGGTGACGGGCCATGTTTTTACAAATATTATATATTAATTTGAAAATTGTTACTATAAATCCTGATAATCGTTCAGAAGTCTTTTTTATGACCAATCAACAGTGGTGATGGGATGCCGCTGAGCCAAATATATGATAAAATTCATCTATCTAATGTGAACTGTGAGTTGAGATGTATGATGGAAAGTCAAAAGTATGCAATTGTAGATTTAGAGACGACTGGTCATTCACCGGCAAATGGGGACCGAATGATTCAAATAGCAATTGTTATTATGAAAGATTGGAAAATTGAAAAAACGTATACGAAGTTTATTTATCCAGGTAAGGCCATTCCAACTTTCATTCAGGATTTAACGCATATTACCAATGAGGATGTAAAGGATGCCTTGCCGTTTGAGGCACATGCCGACTACATATATGAACTGCTTGCTGATTGTGTATTTGTCGCGCATAATGCGGATTTTGACTTATCCTTTTTACAAGCAGAATTCAAGCGTGCAGGCTTACCGAAATGGCAGGGTAAAAAGATGGATACGGTTGAGCTTGCAAAAATATTGTTCCCGATGTCACTCGGCTTTAAGCTAGGTGATTTAGCGGCAGATTTAAATATAGAGCTAACAAATGCACACCGAGCAGACGACGATGCGCGTGCAACGGCTGAGCTCTTTAAACGTTGCTGGAAGGAGCTACTCGGTCTCCCACAGCTAACTCTTGAACAAATGCATAAGCGTTCATTCAGATTAAAATCAAATTTATCCCAGCTTTTCTTCGAGGCTCTTCAAATTAAACGACAGCATATAACTGCCAATGAGAATGTCTCCTACTACCGTAATTTGGCCATTTGTGATGGAAGAAAAAAGCATTCAAATAATGCAGAGATTGTATCGTACCCACGATCAGCAGTTGATAAAACATCATTAATGACAAAGGCGATGCCGAATTTTGAGCAACGACCTGCACAATTCGAGATGATGGATACTATTTGGCATGCGCTAAATGACAAAAGAGAGTGCGTTATTGAGGCCTCAACAGGTATTGGTAAAACAGCGGGCTATCTACTTCCTGCGATTTTGTATGCTCGAGCAGTCGATAAAAAAATTGCGATTAGCACATATACATCACACTTGCAGGAGCAGCTTGTTGAAGAAGAACTACCAAAGATTGAAAAAATCCTTGGCACTAAAGTAAATATTGCTGTTCTGAAGGGCATGCAGCATTATATTGACGTTGCACGATTCGAGCAATGTATGGCTTATGCTGATGAATCCTATGATGATACCTTTACGATTTTGCAGATTCTCGTCTGGCTTACGAAAACAGAAACTGGTGTGTTAAGTGAGCTCAATGTTTCTGGTGGTGGACAGCTATTTTTAGAGAAAATCCGCAAAATGCCTGATGAGAAATCTTCAAAGGGCTTTGATTTCTATGAGCAAGCGTTAAAAAATAGTGAATTTGCCGATTGTATTGTAACCAACCATTCCATGGTACTCAGTGATTTAGTCCGTCAAACACCTATCTTTACACAAATCGACGGATGGATCATTGATGAAGCACATCAATTTGTACAATCCGCAATGCAGCAGGACGAAATAGTCTTCTCCTATACGCAGTGGAAGTACATTTTCGGTCAAATTGGAACAATGGAGGAAACTGCCTTATTCCAACAATTTAGTCAGGCAGCTAAGAAAAAACAACGTGTTTCTATGCAAAGCTTGCAGCGACTAGATGCACAATTTATACGCCTACAACGAACATTTGATGAAACAATTCAGCGAGCAGTGCAAAAAATGCAGCAGCAAATAAAAGGTAAACAAGTTAGTAGCAAATACACCTTATTTTTGGAGGATATATCGCTAGCAAAAGAACCGCTTTTACAAGTGAGCAAACTCACACAACAATGGCTTGATCTTGCTGCAGAAGTAGGCCAGGCCTTCGAAAATAATATTGAGCAATTAAATAAAAACGAGCTCTATATATTATCAGAGTGGCATTATTGGATCCGTGAAATGAAGGTCAAAATCGCTGAGTGGGAGGAAATTTTCCTATCGTCACATGATGATAATTCAGTATGGCTAGAATTTGATTTACGTAGTGTTCCAGGAAGCTTGCATGTCTTTAAAAAGCCTGTTAATGTCACGCCTATTATCGAAGAAGTACTTGCGCCACTTCGTAAGCAGGCAAGTATTGTGTGGACGTCAGGGACATTAACTGTGCCAGGCAATGAGCGTTTTGTGACGCGTCAGCTTGGTATTTCTGATAGTGTGCAAGTGATAAAGCTACAAGCGCCACC
This sequence comes from Lysinibacillus agricola, assembly GCF_016638705.1. GTDB lineage: Bacteria > Bacillota > Bacilli > Bacillales_A > Planococcaceae > Lysinibacillus > Lysinibacillus agricola. The sequence continues at coordinate 1,804,129 of NZ_CP067341.1, forward strand.
ATCCTATTATGCAGGAGCGAAGGCATTTATTGTCACAGATATGCCTGATATTCAACATGTGTCACAGGATGAATATATCGAAGCAGTTGCGCACGCCATTACACGCACGGTACGGATGACTGAAGGACGTTGTTTTGTCCTATTTACCGCACAGGACATGCTTCGAAAAACAGTGGAGCTTATTCAAGATAGTGAACTCCTTGATGACTATATGCTCTTTGCACAAGGCGTCACAGGTGGTAGCCGTATGCGAATCTTGAAATCATTCCAAAAGTTTAGTCACTCCGTTCTTTTTGGTACTAACAGCTTCTGGGAAGGTGTAGACGTTCCAGGTGATGCACTTGCATCGGTTATTGTTGTACGCCTGCCGTTCTCCTCACCAGAAGAGCCTGTATTTAAGGCACGAGCAAAACATATTACCGCACAAGGTCGCAATTCCTTCAATGAGTTATCACTACCAGAAGCCATCATGCGTTTTAAACAAGGCTTTGGTCGTTTAATCCGTTCATCACAGGACAAAGGAGCCTTTATCGTTTTGGACCGCCGCATTTCAACAAAGTCGTACGGTAAGGAGTTTATCAACGCTCTACCACCGATTGATGTAAAGAAATTGCAGCTACCTGAGTTGATAAAGGAACTTAATAATTGGCAGAAATAAATGGAATCCCTTTTAGCAGTTTTGCTAAAGGGGGTTTTTGTGTAGGGTTTAAATTTAGCCTATAAGTATGGCTTGGGCAGAGAGAATAGGGAGTGGAATGCCAAGTCGGTTTGATAAAAGTCATCTCCTCAGAGAAAGAGGGCAAATGGCGAAGCAAAATATAAGTTACCCCGAGCAATACAACAACCAATTAATACTAAATAAGAAAAGCCCACGTAGACCTAAGGTGACTACGTGGGCAAACTATAATAATATAATTCATTTTTATAAAAATAACTTTTCTTCTCTAGGACAGAAAATCTTTTGGATTAAACAAATAGAAATATTTAACTTCCGTTGAAAGAATGTCAATTTTTTAGTTATTTGTTTTGGAAACAAAATAAGTTAGCGTTAAGGACTATTTCAGATATATAGTTCATCACAATTCTAGTTGCTTTTTCCGCATCATAACTTTTTCGGTTATTTAAAATATTGGTAAACATCCCTTGCCAAATTAAAATGGTTAATTCATTGATTGAATCAACATTTTCTTCACTTAAGTATCCTTCTTTCAAGGCAATTTCTAACATGGAACGGCCCCGTTTTGTCATATTATGTTCAAATAGGATGGATGTTAAATTTTCCGGAATGTTAATTAAATCATTCGGATAGATTTGATAATAATGTTGTAGTAATTTTTCAGGGGTTTCACCTAAGTCCATAATAAAAACGGCATGAAATATTTGTGGTTTTTGAAAGGAATGTTGGCAAAAGCATTCCCAAGCCAATAAATACTTTTCAATTGGATCTTTACCTTTTTGAATGTAAATAGCGACTTCATTTGTGTAGCTTTTCATAAATTTCATGGAAGCAAAAAAGATTAGATGAGAGATTTCTGAAAAGTAGTTATAGATCGTCGCGCTATTATAGCCTGCTTTATCTGCAACTTTCCTGATTGTCACATTTTCCAGCCCTTCTTCTTCAATAATCTCCGCTGTTGCGTCCACAAAGTATTTCCACATTCGGCTTAATTGTATTTCTTTCTTTTTCACAGTACTCTCTCCTATTAAAATTCAGCGATTTAAAGTTTTATAAAGATTTGGGTTCATTTTATAGAGGCTCATATTTTTGGCTCATCACCGAAAGTTGTGGATGACATTTGTTAAAACGTATGCCCTGTATATAAGTTGATTGAAGTGAAGACTGGGCGACTCTTTGGGGATCAGCGTCACAGATGAGACCTGGAGCGAGCAAATAGGGGAACGAAGGCTAAAAGCATCACGTCCTGTGATAACGCCTTCGTGACCAGCATCCTTTTGGCCCAAGCGGCTCGTCGGACGCCCCCAGGAAGCTTTGCTCCGACAGCAACAACAAATGTTTTCTGTAGCGAAAGCAAAGCGGCAGCTACAATTGTTTTATCTGTGCGAAAGCGAAGCGTCAGCAACAAAGCGCCCAGTCGGAACGAAAATCAACTACACGTTTTGGTGATGATCAATATTTTTTCCAATATTGCTAAATTTAATCTTGATTATATCATAACTATGACCATCTCAAAGTTAAATAGGTCTTGTAATATTCAGAATATTCTAAGTTGCGCTTTAAATTACCGAGTGATATACTAGACGCAGTTATTTTATAATCATGATTATAAAATAACTGCGAATATTTATAATTATGATGGCGATTATTATAGTTTTTTTACCCATTCAATTCCTGAAAAAGGAGGATTTCGATAATGAACAAAAAAATTATTACACAATTTCCGTATACATACCAAACCATTGAAAATACGTGGATTGTGTTAAAAGATGGAACAAGACTTGCAAGTCGTATTTGGCTACCTGAAGTTGAGAAAGGTCAGAAAGTGCCAGCAATCTTAGAGTATATACCTTATCGAAAAACAGATGGAACAAGAACTAGGGACGAACCGATGCACGGTTACTTTGCAGGACAAGGTTATGCGGTAGTCCGAGTAGATATGAGGGGCTCTGGGGAGTCGGATGGTTTATTAAAAGATGAATATCTAAAGCAAGAACAAGATGATGCCCTTGAAGTAATTGAATGGATTGCAAACCAAAATTGGTGTGATGAGAATATTGGAATGATGGGCAAATCATGGGGAGGATTTAATTCTCTTCAAGTAGCAGCAAGAAGGCCCCAAGCGTTAAAAGCAATTATTACAGTAGGCTTTACAGATGATCGTTATAACAATGATATTCACTATAAAGGTGGTTGTCTCTTAAACGATAATTTCTGGTGGGGCGCTATTATGTTAGCGTATCAACTTCGACCTCTTGATCCTCATATTGTCGGGGAAAGCTGGCGTGAGAAATGGTTGGAACGATTAGAAAATATGCCATTATGGATGGCACAATGGATAAAACATCAGTCAAGGGATGAGTATTGGAAACATGGATCAGTTTGTGAAAATTACGATGAAATTGAAGTTCCTGTTCTCGCGATTGACGGTTGGGAAGATGCGTATTCAAATACAGTATTAAGTTTGATGAAAGGGCTTACTGTTCCTAGAAAAGGGATTATTGGACCTTGGGCGCATGTTTATCCACATGACGGTGTTCCTGGTCCAGCAATGGGCTTTTTACAAGAGGCAGTGAAATGGTGGGACCGCTGGCTAAAAGGAATTGACAATGATGTTATGGATGGACCAATGGTAAATGTGTGGGTAGAAGAAAGTATGCCGCCTTCTGTAAGTAAAACGATAAGCAAGGGACATTGGGTTGGACTTGAATCATGGCCATCAAAGGAAGTTAAGACAAAGAGATATCAACTGACTTATGGTAAATTATTGGAAGGTGTTAATGGTAAAGAAGAGCAAGTACTGTTGAAAACGCCATTAAACCATGGTCTTTTATCAGGAGAATGGATGGGGGCTGGGGTAATTGGAGAAAGTCCTGCAGACCAACGTTTAGATGATGGTATGGCAAGGGTATTTGAAAGTGAAGTTTTAGAAACCCCATTAGAAATCGTTGGTTATCCAAGATTTGAAGTAGAATTAATGAGCGACAAATCAAAGGCGATGCTTTTTGCTCAACTATCAGATGTTGCACCGGATGGGGCTGTTACCCGAGTGTCCTATGGCGTGATGAATTTAACACACTTAAATGGCCATGATCGTGTAGATTTATTAACACCTGGTGAAAAAGTAAAAGCGTTTGTTGATCTAGATTGTTGTGGGCACCAGTTTAACGAAGGGCATCGTATACGTTTAACGCTTGCCACAACGTTTTGGCCAATGTTTTGGCCGATGCCTGAAGATGCAACACTTACATTGAATTTAGAAACTGCTACGTTCTCATTGCCAATCTTTAATGGCAATCAAATTACTGGACCAAATATGAATCCAGAAAGTGCTCCATTAACACCGATCACTATTCTTCAAGAAGGAAGAGTCGATCGTTCTATTTCGTATGATATTTTAAGTGATACTTGGACATGTATAACAGACGGTGTTGGTGGGGTATTTGGTGAAGGAATCTATCGCTTTGATGAGATTGACGTGACAGTTGAACACAATTTGAAGCGAGAGTTGACATTAAGCAATTCTGATCCACTTTCTGCCAAGTATACGATTTATCAAAAAATGAAAATAGGCCGTGACGGTTGGTGGATTGACGCTAATATTACGATTACTAAAACATCGGATCAAGAAAACTTCAGAATTGTCGGAGATATGGATATTAAAGAAAACGACAGATACGCCTTTCAGAAGAAATGGGATCAAAAAATTGAACGTTTTGGATTGTAAATAACATGAGAGGAGAAAATAGATGGAAGCTAAATTAAAGGAAAATACAGCAACGTTAGTTATATTGGCTGTTTCAGGAGCCTTAATTTACGCATTGCCCTATTTTAGAAACTATTATTATGATGTTTTTCTAGAAGCATTTCAATTAACCAACACACAAATGGGGACACTAGGAAGTGCGTATGGAATTTGTTGTTTGATTTCTTATATATTTGGTGGATATTGTGCAGATCGTTGGAAAACGAAATATTTATTAACAATTTCCTTGGTTGCTACGGGAGTATTAGGTTTCACTTTATTATTGTATCCTCCTTATCCAGTGTTACTACTGATTCATGCGGCTTGGGGAATTACGTCTATTATGACGTTCTGGGGAGCATTGGTAAAAGCTGTACGCTCGCTAGGTTCTGAAAATGAACAAGGAAAAGCTTTTGGATTTTTTGAAGGGGGACGAGGCATAACCAACATCGTTCAATCTGCAGTGATTTTAGGGATATTTGCTTTTTTTGCAAAACGAATGAGTGATAAAATGGCTTTATCGGCCGTTATTGTTGTCTATTCTGTGATTTGTCTTCTTTTAGGAATAATGATTATGTTACTCTACAAGGATTCAAGTCAAGATAACGAAAATCCTCAAGCCAATGAAAATACTAAAAAGTTTGATTGGATGGTGCTTTGGAAAATTCTTAAAATGCCAACGACCTGGTTAGCAACCATTCTTATTTTTACATCCTATGCAATAATCATTAGTTACTATTATATTACTCCTTATGCAACAGCTGCATTTGGTGCTTCTACGTTAATCGCTGCCGCTTTGGGCTATTTTTCTCAATACTGCCGTCCAATTGGAAGTTTTAGTGCAGGGATGATTGGGGATCGAATAGGTGTTTCAAATATGGTCTTAATAGGATATGTTATATTAACAATCGGTTTAGTTGGACTCATTGTTTTACCTGGAAAAGCTACTTTAATCTTAATGTTGTTAGTTTTCATTGCGGTTATTTATACGTCAATGTATGCTCTGCAAGCATTGCACTTCGCAATATTAGTGGAAGGAGACTATCCTGTAGAAACAACAGGAACAATTTCTATGCCATTAATGATTATTGGATATAGTGGAGAAATTTTTATGCCAATTATTGCAGGAGCTTGTTTAGATTACTGGGGTGGAACGACAGGGTATAAAGTATTCTTTACCATTCTATTGGCCTTAGCGATTATTGGTTTGATTACTGTTGTAATTTGGCAACGAGTAACTCAAGAAAAACGAAAAGAAATTGCAATGCAAAGAGCATTTGCCAAGGTACAAGAAACATAAAAGGTTAATAGAACAGCGATAAACAGGTCGCTGTTCTATTTTTTTTGAGGGATAGAGAGCGGGAAATTTAGCCCCAAAAGTAGTGCTTGGGCAAAGAAAGCTGGAAGTTGAGTGAAAAGTATGAGTACCTGAGCGAATAGTGCAGCAAGAGGAGCAAAAACAAAATCTTCAAGAACAACAAAGGCTATAAACCTGAATGAAAATTGACCTCACATAGAAAGCCTTCGACGACACGGACGCGACTGCGAGGGCTAGTTGCTATTTAATTACACCCAATCTTTTTACGATTCACCTTGATGAAAGTTAATCTAATAAATTTCTTTGGTCTGCCGCGAAGTTTTTCATGCTTCTTATTAATAAATTCAGCGACGCCTTTACTTTCTAGCTCGTTTAATATGCGATTAGAGCTTCTGATGGTGATATCTAAATGTAAGGCAATATCAGCAGAGGATAATTCATTGGTATTTGTTTTTTCAATGACAGATAAAATCTTTTGGATTAAAAGGAGGGAAATATTTAATTTTTCACTTAAGCGTTGTAGCTCAGGAGTCTCCTCTGTCATTTGTAAAACAACTTTTTCTTCTGTATTTGGGCTTATTAGTTGACCACTTTCTGTCATAATAAATGATGGTTTTTCCTGTTGTTGTGCCTCATGATTGGCGATATGTACTTTTTTCCGAGCTTCATCAATGTTTTGACCAATCCCCCACCCGATATTAAAGGCAGTAATGACAAGGGACAACTCCTTGTCATTACTGCCTTTTTGATTCAATAACCAATTATTGTGTATACAAGATTCTATACATTGTTGTCGTGACAGCTTTTTTCGGCTGAATCACCGACTACAACGTGTATAAATATTGCATAATTTATAGGGAAACTGATGCCTGAATTTATTGAAAAGTCAGAAGGTAATAAATGATAATAAAAGGATAGTAGTTACAATCACTATCCTTTTATGTAAATGAATGTTATTATGTACATGATATACATAAAAATGTAATATTTTTATAAAAAGTAAAAATTATACATTTTTATATATTCAAAAAGTGATGAGGAGGGATAATAATATTTCTAGTGAAATGAAAGTATTAATATTTTAAATATATTAGGGGTATTTTTATTGTTATGAAGAATATTATCAAGAGGTTTTTTGTTATTGCTTCCATTTTATTATTTGTGAATTTCTCAATTACTACTGGTGTTTCGGCTCAAAGTGTCAATTCAACAAATGAATTGCAAATAAATAATTTAACAGCTGAAAAAATAGAAGCTTTAGGATTTAGTGTTTATTTTACTAATGATGGTTTAATGAATATTGATAAAGAACGAGCTCTTGTATATTATGATTTTAGTCAACAAGAGTTAGATAGTATTGAATCACAATTAAAAAATATCTCTAAAGATAGAGTAGCTGAATTAAAAGAAATTACTATGAGTATTCAAAATAATGATGAGCCTGTGGTATATGCAATTCCAGTAATAGTATGGGTTGGAGCTGGAATTATTGGTGTATTAACTGGAGCTGCAATCTATTTCACAGGTAAATATATGAACTGGCAAGAAAAGAAGTATTTAGTTGATACATGTTATAAGCATGGTGGACGACCTATTCTGGATAGTGGGGATACTGCTGGTCTTAATGGAGAACCTAAAAAAGCTTGGTGGAAGATTGGGAATACGTATAGCTTTGAATGCGCTAAATAACAAAAAAAGGCCTTTTAGGTCTTTTTTGTTATTTATATAGTAAATATTTTGTAGTTAATTTATTTAAAATTATCATATCTTATAATATTGTCTAAATAAAATGTGAATGGGAGATGAAATTATGGAGTTGCTTTTAGTTTTACTATCACTAATTGTAATTGTTAGTTTAGTTATGGGTATTTCTTCGACTAAAAAATATTATAAATTTCAAGAAGAAAAATTTAATTTAGAAAAAGAAAAATTTAATTTAGAAAAAGAAAAATTTAATTTAGAGAAAAAGAGCTTAGAATAAAAAATACGAAAATACAATTATTGTCGAATATACCAAAATGAAGCGTTAGCGAAATGGAATTGTCAAAACCTATAGAAGAATTGAATAAAAATAATTAAATTCCTCCACCAAATCATATTTAGATTTAGCAATAATAATAGGATGTACCAGATACAACTAAAAAGAAAATCACAACAAAAAAGAGTAAAATTGCTACTCTTTTTTGTTGAAACAAACACAAGAGCATAAGGGAAAAGTGCCCCAAAAATGTTTGTGGGGTAAGGCAGAGCCTAACTTTTGACTTTGCACGATCTCGTTCTGATTTTGGGAAATTGTCCGCAATTGCTAATGAGTAGGCGTCAAGACAAGAACTGTCATTGACGCTTTTTTTTGAGGGATAGAGAGTTGGGAATTTAGCCCCAAAAGTAGTGCTTGGGCAAAGAAAGCTGGGAGTGGAGTGAAAATGAGTACTTGAGCGAATAGAGTGTTGAGCGGAGCAATAAGTAGGGCAAGCCGAGCAAAAAGCGAGACAACCCACGCGGATAGTGCTTCAAGCGGAGCGGAAAACTGGGCAACCTGAGCGAATAGTGTAGCAAGAGGAGCAAAAACAAAACCTTCAAGAACAACAAAGGCTATAAAGCTGAATAAAAATTGACCTCACAAAGAAAGCCCACGACGACACGGACGCGACTGCGAGGGCTAGTTGCTATTTAATTACACACAATCTCTTTTTACGATTCCCCTTGATGAAAGTTAATCTTATAAAATTTCTTTGGTCTGCCGCGAAGTTTTTCATGCTTCTTATAAATTAATTCAGCGACGCCTTTACTTTCTAGCTCGTTCAGTATGCGATTAGAGCTTCTGATGGTGATATCTAAATGTAAGGCAATATCAGCAGAGGATAATTCATTTGTATTTGTTTTTTCAATGACAGATAAAATCTTTTGGATTAAAAGGAGGGAAATATTTAATTTTTCACTTAAGCGTTGTAGCTCAGGAGTTTCCTCTGTCATTTGTAAAACAACTTTTTCTTCTGTATTTGGGCTTATTAGTTGACCACTTTCTGTCATAATAAATGATGGTTTTTCCTGTTGTTGTGCCTCGTGATTGGCGATATGTGCTTTTTTCCGAGCTTCATCAATGTTTTGACCAACTCCCCACCCGATATTAATGGCAAACGGTAAGTTTTCCGATAAAACCTCTACTAATGCATCTTGTGAAAAGTTATTAGTCATCGTTTGTAAATCCTTTTGAGAGGTGAAAATTTCAAAATGAACACTTTGTTTTTGTATAATCATCGTTAAATGATTCTTTTTACTATATTCCAATAGCGTAGTATGCAACAAGCTTTGATTAAATTCTGCATTTGTATTTTCAATCTTAGAAGGAATCAAGGCATCACCTGTTATTTCACCAATCGCCATAATACTTTCTGATAATTGTTTATGTCGGACCTCTAAAATAACTTTTTCAAATACTTCTAAAATCGTTTCTGGAGATGCTGTGATAAGCTCTACGTTCACATCTTGCTCAGAAAGTTTGTCTAATATATTACTAAAAGCCGTAATAGATAGATCTACCTTTCCAGATCTATTTAATTCGATATGTCTTTCTAATAATTCCTCATAAAATTTATCCGTAATATCTAAATGGATAATATGTGCCTCTTCATTTTTTAAATATAATTCCTCTAATTTAATTAAATCTGTATATCCACTAAAGTCAAATGTCACTTTAGAAAAGTCCAAGTTAGGATATTTTCTACTGATATGAAATAGCTTTTTATAAAAATCTCGCTCATTTGCCATGTAGTAGTAGGTAGGTATTTGATAAATAACATTTGAACTTTGCAATACTAAATGGGCTAGACCGTTCATAACAACTGCATCAAAAAATAAATAGTTTTCTAAATATAATGGTTTAATTTCAGAAAGCTTTTTATATGTAAAAAAGGTTAATTCGCAGCGTTCTTTTAATTGTTCTTTGATTGGTAAAACATCTTGTAGAGAATTATGCGCTACAATCACACCGATTCGAATCAAAATGAATTCTCCTCCTAGATTTTTCTATTAGCTCTAGTATATTTGACATTTGCATCTTATAGCAATATTGAAGCCTATTTTTTGAATATTGTTGATTTTTTTCATAAGTATCCTCTATAATCATTTAAGACAGTCTTTAATATGTCCGAAAATAGAAAAACACAAGGGGGACTCTTATTGGAAAGGTCTAACACAAGTAAGCAGAAGTACATAATTCTTGGGATTTTATTTTTAGCGTGGATTGTGAATTATTTGGATAAGCTATCTATGAATGTAGCAATCATTCCTATTGCGGAGGAGTTTAGTTTAAATGAGACGCAAGCAGGGTTAATTATCAGTGTCTTTTTCATGAGTTATGCAGTGATGCAGTTAGTTGGGGGATATTTATCAGATAAATATGGGGCAAGACGTATGATTCTTATTTCGGTTTTATTGTGGTCTATTTTTACGATTTTGACTGGCTTTGCATGGTCATTTGTATCACTTATTGTGATTCGTTTACTCTTTGGGATTGGCGAAGGAAGTTTTCCTGCAGCTAGCACATTAGCAATTGCGGACAATTTTCCAAAATCAGAACGAGGTCGTGCAAAGTCAACGCTTACAGCTGCTACTACTATTGGTAGTATGATTTCGACTATTGTAGCTGCAGCTTTAATAATTTCTATTGGCTGGCGAAATTTATTCTTTATTTTTGGTGTTTTAGGATTCCTATTAACGATTGTCCTTTATTTTTTATTAAAGCCAAACACTCAATACAGAGAAGAGGCAAATTCTATTAAAGTGAAAGTGCCACTAAAAAAATTATTAAAAATGCCAATGCTCTGGCAGTTAATGTTGATGTACTTTGGCGTCAGTATTGTCAATTGGGGACTTACATCGTGGATGCCGACTTTTATGGTAAAGGAAAAAAATTTAGATATGGTTTCGATGGGAGCACTAGCAATAATTCCTGCGTTAGCAGCATTAATTGCTGTAGTGCTTACAGGCTGGCTAATTGATAAATTTGCTGTTGGTAAAGAGAAATATTTAATTATGTTTGGTGCTTTTATTGCAGGCATTAGTTTATTTTTCATGACGAACGCTTCTTCAATTACGATGATTGTAACATTTCAAGCTTTAACATTGGCGGGCTGCTTGTTTGCTACAACAACGATATTAACTTTACCACTTAAATATTTCTCACATGATGTTATTGGAACGGCAACAGGGTTTATATATTTTGGTGGTCAGATAGCTGGTGCAATATCTCCATCTATAATGGGGTACATCATCTCGCTATTTAATGGATCTTATTCAGCAGCATTCTTGTTCTTAATGGTTATGGTTATAATTCCTATTCTAACAGCGACAACTTTAAGAACTAAAACATCAATAACTACAAATCCAACAGCTTAATAAAAATAGAAAATGGAGTGAACGATTTATGTCTAATTCTTATATAAATGAAATATCCAAAATTATTGAAGATAAGCGAGATAAATATGTAGATATCAGCGATAAAATTTGGAACTTTGCCGAAATTCGTTTTGAGGAATTTCAATCTGCTGAATTATTATGCACGGCATTGGAAAGTGAAGGTTTTCAAGTTGAGAAGGGAGTGGCTGACCTAGAAACGGCTTTTATCGGTAGCTATGGAAGTGGGAAACCTGTTATTGCTTTTTTAGGAGAATATGATGCACTTTCTGGCTTAAGTCAAAAAGGAGGGGCAGCAATGAAAGCTGCTACTCAAGAAGGGGGAAATGGTCACGGCTGTGGACATAATCTTCTCGGTACAGGATCCTTTGCAGCAGCAGTAGCTTTACGTGATTACATGGAAAAACATAATATTCCTGGTACAATCAGATTTTATGGCTGTCCAGCAGAAGAAGGGGGCTCTGGCAAAACATTAATGGTCCGTGCAGGTCTTTTTGATGATGTAGATTTTGCTTTATGCTGGCATCCTGCTGACCATAATTTAATGATGTGTACGAGCTCCTTAGCCAATGTTCAAGCTTCCTTTAAGTTTACTGGACGTTCTGCCCATGCAGCTCAGGCACCGCATTTAGGTCGCAGTGCACTAGATGCCGTTGAACTTATGAACGTGGGAGTTAACTATCTTCGTGAGCATATAATTCCAGAAGCACGTGTGCACTATGCAGTGACCAATACAGGTGGATTATCGCCGAATATTGTTCAAGCAGATGCAAGTGTTCTTTATTTAGTACGTGCACCAAAAACGAACCAAGTCAATGAAATTTATGAGCGTGTCTGTAAGATTGCTGAGGGTGCCGCATTAATGACAGGTACAAATGTTGAAATTATTTTTGACAAAGCATGCTCTAATCTAGTTCCAAACCATACAATGCAGCAAATAATGTTTGAACAGTTTACACAACTTGGTACACCACAATTCAGTGAACAAGATTATGAATTTGCTACGGAAATTAGAAAGACTCTTTCTGAGCAGGAAAAGAATGGAGGAGGTCTGGCCGCTATTCCAGTATTTAGAGAGCTACTTGCAAAGGAAAAGGATACAGCATTATCAACAACGTTATTCCCTTACAATAAAGCATTTACAACTATCACGATGCCAGGCTCAACAGATGTGGGGGATGTAAGCTGGGTTGTCCCAACTGCACAATGTACAACGACATGTCATGCACAAGGGACACAACTGCATTCTTGGCAGGCCGTTGCTACAGGTACGACATCTATCGCTCATAAAGGGATGCTTCATGCTGGGAAAGTTATGGCTGCCACTGCAGCTGCGATGCTAGCGCAACCGGAATTAATTGAACAAGCAAAGCAAGAGCTAAAAGAACGTTTAGGAAATGAGATTTATCAAAATCCAATTCCTCAAGATGTTAATCCTTCACACATCCGCAAATACTCATCTGATATAATCGAATAATTGAAAAAAAAGAGGCGTCAAGACAAGAACTGTCATTGACGCTTTTTTTGCTTTTTACAACTGAGAGGAGACATTGACATCATCTTTTAAAAATTCAACACAGTTTCTGCCTCGTTTTTTTGCTCGATATAATGCTTTATCACATCTTGATAATAATGTATTTAGTGTATCACCATCTGCATAGCTAGTTACCCCAAAGCTACTAGTTTTTCTCTGCACAACAGGGAATTGATGATTTTCTAATTGTTGACGTAGCTTTTCAGAAAGCTTTACAGCATCATCTAGTGTAGTTTGAGGACAAAAAACTAAAAACTCCTCGCCACCCCATCTGCCAATTGTATCTTGCTCTCGAATCGTATTTTGCAATATCTCTGCTACGTTCATTAAAACCAAGTCGCCTACTTGATGGCCAAACTCATCATTTACTTCTTTAAAATAATCAATATCTAGTAGAATAATAGAGAACGGAACCTCTTGATGTTGAGCATGTTCAAATGCTTCTTCTAATACATAATCTAACCTTACACGATTTGGGATTTGGGTAAGGCGATCTGTATTTGCTAATTTTTCAAGCTCAAGTTTTGCCCTTTCTAGCTCTTGTGTTCGTTCTTTTACTTTATGTTCGAGCGTTTCATTTAGCATTTTTTGCATTTCTTGATGCTCTTTTTTTATAATATTGATTTTATCGCCTAATGCTAATGACAAAAATATAGATTCAAAAATAGCACCAACTGCAGGAATATCCTCAAATATAACTGGATGGAATGGAATTATACTTAAAAAAGCCAATGCTTGTACAATGATGGAACCAAGTAGAACTGTCCAACCTACCAAATAAAATCTAGCCATTTTCTGACCTTTTAATAACACAAATATTCCTGATAACCAAAGAAAAATAAAGACTACTACAGCAAAAATAATTGTAAAATTATCTGTAATCGTAACATCAGGGACAATGAAGGAAGCAATTAAAGAAAGTATAGTGATCCATAGTAGTAGATTAGCGGTTTTATGGAATTGTGGTAAATATTTTTTTAGTTCAAGAAACTCTTTGCAAAATAGAAGCATAAACAATAGTAAAAAAATTCCACTTATCGCGGGGGATTTTATAAAATACCATTTAGGCAAAAGGTGCCCCATTAGCTCAATATCTAAAGAATTCAATGCAGCTTGATAGAGGATAAAACTAAACATATACAAAACATAATAAAAGTAAGCCTTATCTTTTAACGAAAAAAATAAAAATAAATTGTAGATTAATAATGCTGATAAGAATCCATAAAAAATTCCTGTTAAATATTTATAGTCGATAATCTTATTGACAAAGCTATCCGTTGTGAAAAGATAAGAAATTAAATTTAATGGTAATTCGCCATCTAATTTTATATAAATTTCTTTGACGGATGGGTCTTGGATTTGAAATAAATTAGAGCGATAATGAATTTTTTGATCGTCAATATTTGAAATGCCTCTCTTTTGAACACTATAGGAGCCATCTTCTTTCACTATAAACATTTCAATGCTATCAAGCTTGTCTGTTACCTCTAACCAGTATGACTCCTGTTTATCCGTTAATAGTTCATCGGTATCTAATCGTAGCCAAATCGTATCATTCGTATGCCAAAAGAATAAAAAATTCTCTTTACTAGTAACAAAGGAATTGTCATATGTACCACTTACTAAATCTTCTATTGTGGTTTTTTTTGACGAGTCACGAAAAACATCATAATGCTGTCCCAATATAATAGGTTCAGATAGTTCTGCAGCATGACATGGTAAGCTGAATTGTGTAAAAGTAAATATAAGTACGATAAAAAAATAAAATAACAGTTTGGTCTTAATAATTTTATTTTTCATCATGTATTCTTTCTCCTATCCTAATCCCTATCCTTCAGTTTCTAGTATGCTGATGTAAGGTTAAATAAGGTGCTCTTAAAATAGAGTGTTATGTAAATATATCACACTTTATTCTATGTTTAGGATTTTTACGAATACTAAATAAAAGATTAAAATAAAAGTTAAGACAATTAGTAACAAAAGAAGATAGATTGTTTAGGATTCCTTCGATTATCAAAGACCATAAGAGCAAGAATGAGGACGAAATGAATAACTATTTCCTGATAATATGGAGGCTAATAAACAATAAGGAGATAGGCAAATGGTGAGTTGGAATTTTTAGATGCAGTATCCATTTTAGAAACAATGAATAGAGCAAATACTTAGGGGCAGGCCAGTAATGGGAAATAGCTGCAAAGGGGATGGAATTTAGTGGACAACAAAATCAATCTTTCATTTGAAGAAATGTGGGTGAAAATTATGGCCTGTGATCAAACATATGATGGGCTATTTTTTACAGCTGTAAAGACTACTAAAATCTATTGCCGTCCCTCATGCAAATCGAGAAAGCCGAAAAAAATAAATGTAGAATTTTACGATGATATTCAAATGGTTGAGAGTGCTGGATATCGTGCATGTAAAAGGTGCCAGCCTGAAGTGGAACACTCTCCACATACTCAACTCATCAAAAAAGTAACAGCCTATTTAATAAATGAATATAAACAACAGTTAACATTACAGGATATTGCTAATCATGTTGGGATTAGTCCATACCATCTTGAACGCCTATTTAAACAAGAAACTGGTGAAACACCGCGTACCTATTTAGAAAAAGTGAGAATAGATAAAGCTGTATATTTTTTGAAAAATACAAGCTATACAAATCTTGAAATTTGCTATGAAGCGGGATTTCAAAGTCCATCAAACTTCTACAAAGTGTTTCGGCATTTAAAACATTGTTCGCCTAGTGAATACCGTACCCAAGATCAATAAGGAGCTAAGGATATGAATTGGATCAATAATGAAACCTATATTGAGATTTACCCTCCTCTAGAATTTAATTATAGAGAGTGTTTAATTTTTTTAAATAGATCTAGTCAAGAGGTGCTTCATCGAATTAAAGACGGTTATTTATATAAATTGCTTAAAGTGAATGGACAGAATATTTTATGTAAAATAGGATATCAAGCAAATTCTATCAAAGTTGAATTTCCAGTACACACACCATCTGAAAGTACTCAAGAAAAAATTGTACAGTACATTTGTGAATGGTTTGATTTAAAAAGAAATCTGAATAGTTTTTATGAAATGGCTCAAGAAGATAAAATTTTGCAGCCACTTGTTAAAAAATATTATGGTTTACGAATAATAGGCATGCCAGATTTATTCGAAGCACTCGTATGGGCCATTATCGGACAACAAATTAATTTAACATTCGCATACACATTAAAAAGACGATTTGTAGAACAATTTGGAGAAAGCTTAACATTTGAAGGAGAAACTTATTGGCTGTTTCCAACATATGAAAGAGTTGCCGCTATTCAGGTGGATGACTTAAGAAATTTGCAATTTACACTTAGAAAATCTGAGTTCATTATAGATATTGCAAAAATCATGGCAAGCGGACAATTGACAAAAGAGATCTTGCTTCAACAAGAAGATTTTTTAAAAAGTAAAAATTTCTTAATGGCGATTCGAGGCGTTGGTGCATGGACAGCTGATTATGTGCTAATGAAATGCATACAAGATCCAACCTCATTTCCTATTGCAGATGTCGGTCTTCATAATGCCTTGAAAAATCAATTAGCATTAAATCGTAAGCCGACTATTGAAGAAATTAAGAGCATCGCAACACATTGGGAAGGCTGGCAGGCTTATGCCACTTTTTATTTATGGAGGTCACTATACGATGAAACAATATAAATTAGATTATCACTCTCCTATCGGCATTGTTGAAATAGTAGGTTCTGATACAGAGATATATTCAATAATGTTTTCAGAGCAAGATCAAATAGTAAATGCTCCTCAAAAAGAAACACCTCAAGTTTTATTAGAATGTCAACAGCAACTACATGAATATTTCATCGGTGAGCGCCATGAATTTACATTTTCTTATGCATTTGAGGGAACTAGCTTTCAAAAAGAGGTATGGACTGCTTTAACTAGTGTCGTTTATGGTGAAACAGCGACTTATAAAGAGACTGCCGTTTCCATTGGCAATGAAAAAGCTGTGAGAGCTGTAGGAAGTGCAAATGGCAAAAATAAATTAAGTATCGTAGTTCCTTGTCATCGAATAATTGGCTCGAATGGAACGCTAACTGGCTATGCCGGTGGAATGTGGAGAAAGGAATGGCTACTTCAGCATGAAAAATCAAATAGTAAGACGATTTAGAGGAGGTACAAAAAATTTTTGTTAGCAAGCCTAAGATGAGGAGCCATTAAAAAAGTGATTTAATACCTTTGATTCTCTAATCTAAAAATAATAATTTCCTTTTTTTGTAATAATAACTTAGCCTAGGTATGCCTTTTGTATAAAACAGCGGTTATTGCAAAAAATAAGACCGTCAAAATAGACGATTGAATTACAATAAGTATTTGTAATTTTATCACTTGTTATGACAGGTTTTTCTGCAGTAGCGACGCATTTCATACATGTGAAGAATATCTTCAAGTGTATAACTGGCTTCGTATTTACAATTGAAGGAGGTGTAAACGTGAGCGTAGTTTATAGAGTCGCATTAGTGTTAGTCATCATTGGAGCAATCAACTGGGGACTCATAGGATTCTTTAGATTTGATTTAGTTGCCTATTTGTTCGGTGGACAAACAGCGGTATTGTCACGATGGATTTATGCATTCGTTGGGTTAGCCGGACTAATATCTATACCGATTCTTGTTATGCGATTTGATGAGGATGAAGACCTTGATCCTCATACTCGCATAGACCGAAACCCAAGCTATGGTATGGAGATTGGGGAAGAAGCAGATTTCACTGAAGTAAAAACAACAGAAGTGAAAAAAGTAGAAAAAAAAGATTCACATAACAAAAATAAAAACAAAAAATAATACCTCTAGTTTACAAAAAAACTGGTGACCATTTTGGTTCGTCAGTTTTTTCGTTATGGTTAGAAGTAAAATATAAGGCAAAAATCCGCATAGATATAAGGGGCGTGTAGAGTTACACATCCATAAACCCAGATAACGAAGCGGATTTTCATTTGCTTGTCGGATTTTGAAAGGAATAAATATAGGATGTTAGCCTAAAACCTTCACATCCTGCGAAAGCGGCTAACTGAACTGCATCGGTAAAAACGCCACGTCCTGTGGTATTACCGAAATGACCGACATCGTGTCGGCCCTCGTGCAGGCCTGGGCACAATTTAAAATCCGGACGCATTGTTTATCTGTGCGAAAGCGAAGCGACAGCAACAAATGTTTTCTGCGCGAAAGCGAAGCGACAGCAACAAATGTTTTCTGTGCGAAAGCGAAGCGACAGCAACAAATGTTTTCTGTGCGAAAGCGAAGCGACAGCAACAAATGTTTTCTGTGCGAAAGCGAAGCGACAGCAACAAAATGCAAAGTCGACCCCATTTGTACTTTATATGAATGCATAAAATGATTTAGAAGGTAAATCTATTGAATGAAAATTCTGATATATAAAGTTGCGTTTATTGATGTGTTAACACATCTTCAATCAAAAATGCGATGTAGAGATTTGTTTTTGTAAATGGGTTACTTAAGTCCATATCTAATAGAGTTTCTATTTTTTTAATTTTATAAAGGACTGTGTTGCGATGAATAAATTGGCGTTCACTAATCTTGCCAGTACTACCATTTTCCTCGAGAAAAATCCGTAAAAATTGGACATAATCCGTGTTATGCAATTCATCATAGCGATATAGCTGACCTAAGATGTCTTGGCTATATGATTTGATTAATGTTTGATTTTGCACGGCCATGATAATTTTATAGGCACCAATTTCTTTATATTTGTATAGGAAGCGATTGTTATGAAGTTTTGCTAATTGGATTACTGTTAACGATTCATCATAGCTTTTGCGAACATTTTCAAGCTCTTTATGATAATTTCCTTTACCGATGATAATATCCAAGTAACCATTTTTTTGTGTAATTTTGTCGTATATTTCTTCAACAATTTTTGAGAAGGGAGTGTTTGGTGTATTGATTTGTGCTCTGTCGATTAAAAAGATGAGGTGATTTTTATGCTTTAGTTTTAAGAAGCGTTTATATCTATTTTGAAATGCAAATAGGATCATGACCTCATAACGGTCAATATTAGCTTGCGCACCATTTGCTGTGCATGAAATGATGGCTAGCTCTCTACCTTGTGGAAAACCTAGCAGTGCTAATTGATCTTTAATATAGTTGGCGTTTGGTTTGTAGTGAAAAAGTAAGTTGTAAAGAACCTTTTCTTCGATAGAAAGCTCTTGGTGATGATTGGCGATAAATTGAAATGTTGTTTTTAATAGATCTGCTACCCGATAACTCCATGGCATGTGAAAAATAGGGAAATCATGTTCGTTGGCAAAAATGATGACTGATTCTGGTATATCTGGAATGTATGGGCCAGTATTAATGATAAAACCTGCTACCTTTTTAGAGAAAGCTAGTTTTACAAGCTGCTCTAAGGAGTCTCCTTGTGAGGATAAATTAATACCTGTAGTTACGACTAATTCATTAGGTCTACAAAACATAATTAAATCGATGCTTTCTACTACGTTAATCCCTGTAACTCTTCGATACGTTCCGCTATGTCCAGCTACTAATGTTAGCATTGGGAATTGAACTCCCTCTACAATTTTGCGAATCGTCCCCATTTTTTTCCCCCCTTATTATGAACATAACTTACCATATATCATGTGCAGATGCACATATTTTTTTAGTTTGATATCCATATCTCATAATTTTTAACTCTTATAGAATGTGTATTAACTACTGTGAAAGAGAGGACTTGCATATGTATAAGTGTAATAGTAGACGATTGCAAGAGTTAATTGAACAATTTAGTCAATTTGGAGCTACTGAAAATGGTGGCGTAACTCGTTTGTCACTTTCGAATGAGGATGTTTTAGCAAGAAACTATTTTGGTGAGTGTTGCGGAGAATTAGAGATGGACATCAAAGTCGATGATATGGGTAATATTTATGCCATTCTGCCTGGGAAAAAGGATGTCCCTCCAATTGTCATGGGGTCGCATTTAGATTCCGTTGAAAAAGGTGGGAAATTCGATGGTGTATTAGGCGTTTTAACTGCCATAGAGGCAATAAGAACGTTAAAGGAAAACGAGATTGAGCTAGATATACCGTTAATGATTGTTAATTTTACTAACGAAGAAGGTGCTCGTTTTGATCCAGCAATGATGAGCTCTGGTGTCATCTCATCAAAATTTGAAAAAGAAAAAATGCTACAATCTGTCGACAAAAATGGCACTAGTTTCAAAGAAGCACTGCAAGCAAGTGGCTATGAGGGAGATCAAGAAAATCGCTTAAAAGAAGCGCTTGCTTATATTGAATTGCATATTGAGCAAGGACCTGTTCTTGAGGCAAAGGAACAGGAAATAGGAGTCGTTGAAGGTGTATTAGGCATGGTTTGCTATGAAATTACGGTTACAGGGCAGTCCAATCATGCTGGAACTACACCGATGACAATGCGTCAAGATCCGATGATTGTGTCATCAAAAATCATTACGTATTTACATGAAGAGCTTGGAAAAATTGATGAACAGCTAGTGTTTACCTTTGGCCGAATGAATGTCTCTCCAAATATTCATACCGTTATACCGAACAATGTGACTTTTACGATTGATTCACGTCATCAAAAGCCAGAGATTATGCAAAAGGTTGAGGATATACTGAATAATCTTCCTACAGAGGATATGGGCTGTAGCATAAAGCCAGTTAAGCTCTGGGGTAGGGATACAGTCTATTTTGATACACAAATTTGTAATGAAGTGGAAAAGGCTTGTCAAAGCTTCGGCTATACTGCTCATCGAATGTTTAGCGGGGCAGGTCATGATGCGCAATATATTGCAAGCATCATTCCTTCAGCGATGATTTTTGTACCAAGTATTAATGGTAAAAGTCATTGCGAGGAAGAGGAAACAACATTTGAGGATTGTGCGAAAGGAGCAGATGTATTACTTGAAACAGTATTGACGCTGCAAACAAAATTCAGTATGGGAGAGACATACACGTTACATTAAGGTGGGTGTTGTGAATTATCTTTCCTTACATTGTCATGGTTGAGCATTCTCCATTATTTTACGAAGGGTGAGGGGCAGAATGAAAAAAATTATTAAAGGTGGACGAGTAGCGACAGCTGCAGATGTTTTTGAGGCAGATATTTTAATTGAAAACGGAAAAATTGTTCAACTTGGTAAAAATTTATCCGATGCAGGGGCAGAAATTATTGATGCTACTGGTAAGTTCGTGATGCCAGGAGGAATTGATCCGCACACACATTTAGATATGCCATTTAACAATACTGTGACTGATGATGATTGGAAATCTGGTACGATTGCGGCGGCTTTTGGAGGAACAACTACTATTTTGGACTTCTGCTTAACGGCAGGTGAGGAAAAACTTTCAGCTGCCGTTGAAAAGTGGCATGACAAGGCAAAGGGAAAATCAGCCATCGATTATGGATTCCACTTAATGATTGGTGATTTAACCCCTGAAACGGAAGTTGAATTACCGCAAATTTTAGAGCAGGAGGGCATTACTTCTGTAAAGGTATTTATGGCTTATGCAAAAGAATTTCAAGCAACAGACCGCACCCTTTTTAAGGCTTTTAAAATAGCAAAAGACCTTGGTGCTGTTGTTATGGTGCACTGTGAAAATGGTTCTGTTATTGATGAGCTTGTGGAAGAGGCTCGACGTGCAGGTCATAAGGAGCCAATTTATCATGCACTCACTCGTCCTGCTGAATTGGAGGGCGAAGCAACGAAGCGTGCCATTGAATTAGCTCATATTGCTGGTGCTACGCTTTATGTTGTGCATGTAACTTGTAAAGAGGCAGTAGACGAAATCATTGCGGCACGTGAAAAAGGCTATGACGTCTACGGTGAAACATGTCCACCTTATTTAACTTTGGATCAATCTGCTTTAGCACAACCTGGCTTTGAGGGTGCAAAATATGTTTGGTCTCCACCACTTCGTCCAAAATACCATCAGGATCATTTATGGAATGCTCTAAAAGCAAAACAACTACAAACGATTGGCTCTGATCAATGCTCGTTTAGTTTTAAGGGTAAAAAGCAGTTAGGATTAAATGATTTTTCTAAAATTCCTAACGGTGGGCCATTTATTGAAGATCGCTTCAGTATTTTATATTCAGAAGGTGTAGCTAAAGGGAAGATTTCTATTAATGAGTTTGTCGATATGATTTCCACAAGTGCAGCAAAAATATTTGGTTTATTCCCACAAAAAGGAACGATTGCAATAGGTTCTGATGCCGATATTGTTATTTTTGATCCAGAGGCAAAACGAGAAATATCGGCTAAAACGCATCATATGAATGTAGATTATAACCCATATGAGGGATGGGAAGTAACTGGTGAACCAGTCAGTGTACTAGTTCGTGGAGAGTACGTCATTAAAAATAAAGAATTTGTAGGAGTATTAGGTAGTGGGAAATATATAAAACGTCCATTAAAAACAGCAGCTACAGAAGCACTAAACATTTAGTTAACGTTATGACCGATTGCTTTGGATGGAGAGCAGAGCAATCGGTTTCGTAATATTTTCATTTAGCTACAGAAGACTATCTATCCCTATACGTGGTGAGATGAATGTTGAATGTAGCTCTTTTTTCAATGGTGTAACTAATAAGGCTCATCACCAAAAGTTGTGGATGACATATGTTCAAACGTATGCCATTTATATAGGTTGATTGGAGTGGAGGCTGGCGACTCCTTGGGGATCAGCGATATAGAGGAACGAAGGCTAAAAGCATCACGTCCTGTGATAACGCCTTCGTGACCAACATCCTGTTGGCCCGAGACCCTGCAGCGCAGCGGATGTTTTCTGTGCGAAAGCGAAGCGGCAGCAACAAAGCGCCCAGCCGGAACGGAAATCAACCTACACATTATGGTGACGAGCCATGATAAGAAGGAAAAAATGAACACATGAGGGGGATGTGGAAATGGCTCTGAATCAAGAAAATATAATGTCCCAACAGTTAAAACGTAATTTTATGGAATTGACTAGCAGGATGACAAAGAATGAGGCAATTGAGGAAGCTAATCGTTGCCTTTATTGCTATGATGCACCATGTATCAAAGCCTGTCCAACGAGTATTCAAATCCCAAATTTCATAAAAAAAATTGCTTCTGGTAATATGAAGGGCTCTGCTACGACTATATTAGAAGCAAATCCAATTGGTGCAAGCTGTGCAAGGGTTTGTCCAACGGAGGAACTATGTGAAGGGGCGTGTGTATTAAATTCCTCAACAAAGCCAATTAAAATCGGAGAGTTACAGCGCTATGCAACAGATTGGGCAATGGAAACGAATGCTCAGTTATTTAAGCAAGGGCAAAGCAATGGACAGAAGGTAGCGATTATTGGTGCAGGTCCTGCCGGTTTATCGGCTGCTCGAGAACTTAGTCGTTTTGGCTATCATGTCACAATCTATGAAGCTGAATCGAAAGCTGGTGGCTTAGGTAGCTATGGTATCGTATCGTTCCGCCTACCAAATGAAGTAGTTGATTGGGAGATTGAGCAGATTGAAAAACTTGGTGTGGAAATCAAAACGAACACAGCTGTCGGTGTTGATATTTCTGCTGAAGATATCTTGGCGCAATATGACAGTGTTATTTTAGCAGTTGGTATGGGAGCTGTGCCAAATCTGGGCATTGAAGGAGAAGATTTAGACGGTGTACATGATGCGATAGAGTTTGTCAGAAAGACAAAAATGGGAACGCTTACAAAAAATATTGTTGGAAAGCGAGTGGCTGTCATTGGTGCGGGAAATACCGCGATTGACGGTGCTACAAGTGCAGTGCGTTTAGGTGCTGACAATGTTCAAATTCTTTATAGAAGAACACAAAAAGAAATGACTGCGTACAAATTTGAATATGAATTTGCCAAGCAGGACGGTGTGGAGTTTAAGTGGTTAACAGCACCGAAAAAAATTATTGGCAATGAGGCAGGTGTGGTAGTAGGCATTGAATGTGTGAAAATGAAGCTCGGTGAAGCGGGTGCAGATGGCCGACAAAGACCTGAAGAGATTGAGGGATCCAACTTTATTATTGAAGTGGATGCTGTTATTAAGGCCATTGGGCAAACACGTTTTGTGTCATTGATTGAAGCTTTTGGCTTGCAGCATACAAATGGCGTTGTGGATATTGATGAAACGACAATGCAAACTTCGAATGCCAAAGTATTTGCATGTGGAGATGTCGTCTTCGGAAATGGACAGGGCGAGGCGATGGTTGTAACAGCTGTACAGCAAGGAAAAGACGCAGCATACAAGACCCATCAACGTTTAACTTCTTTCAGCAAATCGCTTTTGTAGCGAAAGCAAAGCGTCAGCTACAGAAGTTTAAGCTACTTTTCAGCAGGTGTCCAAACACCCGCTGAATAGAGGAACTCAGTCTAAGAACGCCACGTCCTGTGGCAACGACTGAGTGACCAACATCACGTTGGCCCAAAGCCTCCGGCGGATGTCATGGAATCGGAAAGGAGTGCTTTGTGCTTGCACAAAGCCGATTCCAGACACAATTATGCCGAGGCATAATTGATGAAATCCAAGTGAGATTGCATAAGGGAGGAACTAATATGGCAGACTTACGCATTGACTTAGCGGGCATCAAATCGCCGAATCCATTTTGGCTTGCGTCAGCACCACCAACGAATTCAGGCTATCAAGTACAACGCGCATTTGAAGCGGGGTGGGGTGGTGCTGTATGGAAAACATTAGGTGATCCAATTTTAAATGTTTCTTCACGCTTTGCAGCTGTTAGCTTTAACGGACAAAGAGTAGCGGGCTTCAATAATATTGAACTGATTACGGATCGTCCGTTAGAGGTAAATTTACAAGAAATTTATGAAACGAAAAAAAAGTTTCCACATCACGCAATCATCGCTTCTTTAATGGTGGAGCCAAAGCAAGAAAAGTGGCATGAGATTGTTAAACGAGTAGAAGATGTGGGTGTTGATGGTCTTGAGCTTAACTTTGGTTGTCCACATGGGATGGCAGAACGAGGAATGGGGTCTGCCTCTGGTCAAGTACCTGAATTGGTGGAAAAACAAACGTACTGGGTGAAAGAGGCAGCGAAAACACCAGTAATTGTGAAGTTAACAC
The DNA here is from genome assembly GCF_016638705.1 of Lysinibacillus agricola. Lineage (GTDB taxonomy): Bacteria > Bacillota > Bacilli > Bacillales_A > Planococcaceae > Lysinibacillus > Lysinibacillus agricola. The sequence continues at coordinate 1,828,918 of NZ_CP067341.1, forward strand.
CAAACATTACCGACATTACGGTAACGGCAGAAGCGGCTACAAGAGGTGGAGCAGATGCTATTAGTATGATTAATACGATTAACAGCTTAGCGGGTGTCGACTTAGATACATGGAATACAGTGCCTCATGTAGCAGGAAAGGGTGCCCATGGTGGTTATTGTGGCCCTGCCGTTAAACCAATTGCACTCAATATGGTTGCAGAGTGTGCCCGTAATCCATTAATCAATGTACCGATTTCGGGCATTGGTGGTATTTCCAACTGGCAAGATGCTGCCGAGTTTATATTAATGGGAGCTACGGGCGTGCAAGTGTGTACAGCAGCGATGCATCATGGCTTTAGTATTGTTGAGGATATGATCGATGGACTCAATAACTATTTAGATGATAAAGGCATTGCCTCTGTCATGGATTTAGTAGGTCGATCAGTTTCCAGATATTCCAATTGGGGTGACTTGGACTTAAATTATAAAATCGTGGCTGAAATTAATAACGATGTTTGCATTAACTGTAACAAGTGCCATATTGCATGTGAGGATACATCGCATCAATGTATCGACTTATATTCAGAAGATGGTCGCCCAATTCTGAAAGTTCGGGAAGAGGACTGTGTAGGTTGTAATTTGTGCTCAATTGTTTGTCCTGTAGATGGTGCTATTACAATGGTTGAACGCAAATCTACAGTTCCGCCAATGACCTGGAATGAACGTCAATCTCTGATTAGCAGTCTATCTAAGTGATATGTCTTTAAATAAACTGAAATTCCACCTTCCTTCAGCATTTTCGTTGGAGGAAGGAATAACCCCAATGTAAGTTGTCACGGAAATTTGATAAAAGAAGGAGAGATTATATGGAACGAGATGGGAATTATTTAAAATCCCCAGATTTACTTCCAGTGACACATCAACAAAGAAATATTGGAACATTTGGTTTTGCAGTAATTTGGATAGGGATGGCAATTGTCTTAGCGGCTTTTGCAATCGGTGGTTCGGGAATCATGAGCTTACCATTGCCAATGGTAATTTTAGCAACGTTGATTGGCTCGTGTTTAATTGGTGTATTTATGACGTTAATTGGTGATATAGGGATTGAGCATGGCTTATCATTCCCAGTATATATGCGTGCTCCGTTCGGTACATTTGGCACACATATTCCGTCACTTGTCCGCGGTGTAACGGCTGCCTGTTGGTTCGGTCTGAACACTTATTTTGGAGCATTAGCGATAAACGGCATTTTGAATTTACTTTTTAGTTTTGATAATTGGTTTATCTGTTTCATTGTCTTTGCAGCACTTCAATTATTTAATACATCTCTAGGGATTAAATCTATTGAACGTTTTGCAGACTTAGCAGCGCCAGTTATTATTTTAATTTCCTGCTGGATGTATTATACACTGGCAGATCATGCAGTAGCTCAAGGGAAAAATATTTGGACGTGGGTAGAGGCGCCAACAACAGGATTTGCAGCCTTCACTGCATTTATGGTAGTGATTATGGCAAATATGGGATTCTGGGCGACGCTAGCTGCCGACATGCCTTCACTTTCACGCTTCTTTAAAGCACCAAAAAATGAACGCAACTGGTTCAAACGCAACAAAACACAGCTGGTTGGTTCATTAATCGTCATGCCGATTACAAATACTTTCATTGTGACAATTGGTGCTGTGTGCTATATGGCTGTTGCCTCAGCTGATCCTATCAATGCATTACAGCAAAGTGCAAGTGGCTTTATTTTAGGGATTTTACTGTTAATGATTGTATTAGCACAATGGTCAACTAACACCTCTGCAAATGTTATCCCAGCGGCAACAATCTTCTCAAATATTGGTGGTCCAAAAGTGCCGTTTTGGGTTGGGGTTGTTATTGCAGGAATAATTGGTATTCTAGCACAGCCTTGGAGCTTATTTGATGTGTTAGTCAATGCACTTTTAATTATTGGAGGAATTTTAACAGCAATCGTTGGTATTTTATTTGCTGATTACTATTTAATCCGTAAACGTCGCGTGCATGTAAAAGCACTTTATGACTTAGATGGGCAATTTAAATATTGGAATGGCTTTAACATAGCTGGTTTACTCGCTTGGATTATCGGTGGTGTAGTGGCAAATATTTTCTCCACTTATTCTTCATTAGTAGGGTTCTTTGTAGGGGCACTTGTATATTATGTATTAGCGAAGTATTGGTGGTTCAAAAAATACCCTCAAGCTGAGTTAGAAGATCCAAGTGATGCAAAATATTTAGGGATTACAGTTGGTCATAATTTAGATGAATTATTTGGACAGCAACAAACGCCTGTGCCAACTGTTGTTCCAGATGAGGAAGAAATCGTTGAGCAACCAGATCCGCTGTTAGAAATAAAAGGTACTGAATAAATAAGACACCAAACAGATTTTCACTAGGTTGATTAACGGAAAGGTGAGGTGATTGCATGTCAGAATATCAACAAAGCACAGAGGAAATAAAAAAGGTGGATCATTATTTAGATAGCGGCTTCAAAATCCAAAATGTCTATGAAAATTTAAGTGGAATGTTTGTAGAATTTGCGCGTCAAGAAGAGGTTATTCTGTTGCAAATTCTAACAGCAGATGCACGCAAATACTTCTCTGCAAAGCTCCAGGAACAAACGTTATTACAGTAACAAAGTAAACTCTATTCCATTCATCTTTACATGATGGGATAGAGTTTTTTTAATATAATAAAATACAGCTTTACTCTTCGTTGATTCGTTTTCGGATAAAGCAAGATAGAATCGTGCTACAACAGCTAATCTGATTGTAATGAAACCTTCGAAGTGATGGATAGACCCTTCAAGACCGGCCTGAACAGTCGACCTGCCGGATAGAATACAAAAATGCCTTGCAATTCTTGCTCCATTTTTGTATATAGTGCAGGACGTATGCTGTATACGCTTGCTATGAATGGACAAGCACCTAAATTTTTTGCGAAGCTTTCTAGTAATGGTGTTCCGTTATTCGGTACAGCAGGCGTACTAATTGGTTTGGTTATCGGGGTTATTCTCAGCTATATTGCGCCAAAAAATTTATTTGTTTATGTATATAGTGCAAGTGTATTACCAGGGATGATTCCGTGGTTTGTTATTTTAATAAGTCAAATACGTTTTAGAAAAATAAAAGGTGAGCAACTGTCAAAGCACCCATTCAAAATGCCATTTGCACCTTTTACAAACTATATAACGATTGCCTTTTTAGTCATGGTGCTATTCGGTATGTGGTTTAATGATGATACACGAGTTTCTCTCATTGTGGGAATTATTTTCTTAGCTCTTGTTATCATTAGCTATTATGTTTTTAGAATTGGAAAAGATCGTCCAGTTAATAAATAATGAAATGTTAAAAGGGTGTATGTATTCCAAAAATAAGGGTCATCACCTAACGTGGGGTTGATTTCCGTTCCGACTGGGCGCTTTGCCGCTGACGCTTCGCTTTCGCGCAGATAAAACATTGTTGCTGTCGCTTCGCTTTCGCACAGACAAAACATTGTTGCTGTCGCTTTGCTGTCGCACAGATAAAACATTGTTGCTGCCGCTACGTTAGCACTACGCTTTCGCATAGAAAACATCCGCTGTGCTCCAGGGTCTTATCTGTGACGCTGATCCCCGAGGAATCGCCCAGTCTTCCCTACAATCAACCACTTAGCATGTATCCTCTGGCATATCACTCTAATTTATAGTGATAAAATGAAGGGACAATCCGTTAAGAATTGTCCCTTTTCATTACTGTTCTTTTCGCATAATAAAGCTTAAATGTCTTCCTGCCTGTTTATCTTGACGGTAGGAAAAGCCATCTGGGCTGAGATATGTGCAGGTTGAATCAATCAAAATTTGCTTAGAAGGAATGCCTGTAAGCTCACATTGTTTTTTAACAGTTTGTTGATTATCGATATGATATTTATTTGTTTGTGCATTGTAATACATAAAGTCTTCAGCATAGCCTAGCTTATGAAATTTTTCATAAACATCTGCATCCACCTCAAATTTCTGCTGACTGAGTGCCATACCGATTTGTACGTGAAAATCTTGTGGGTTACAATGCTCATGCTCCATTAAATGTTGGAAAAGCTTTAATGTTACTTCCTTAACAGTGCCTTGCCAGCCTGAATGAACCACGCCAATAAGGCCATTGACTTCATTATAAAAAATAACAGGTACACAATCTGCTGTAAAACTACATAAAAGTAAATTCGGCTCTAATGTATAAAGTGCATCCGTATTAGCAATGGCAGTGTCCATTTGCTCTGCGCCACGTCCTTTATCAGAAATCGTGACTTTATGGAAATTAGCACTATGTGTTTGTTGAGTGCAAATAAAATTATTTAAATCACAATGTAAAGTAGCTGCTAATTTTTTTCGATTATCTAGCACATCCGTTGCATTCACACATGTATGTAGCGCCATGTTGTTTTGTTCAAGCTCGATGTCATCCTTTAAGGTAGTGCCTGAGATAAATTGGTCATTATCAAAATAAATTTTAGTTTTCATATCATCACCTCATCTTACTATATATGATTGGTTAATGAATGTATAGGCGCTTACTCTTAAGATTTTTAAGAGTCCAAATATTCACACTCCCCCTGCATTCTTTTGACATAAAGAATAGATTTCTTCACATATAGTATCGAAGAATGATTATTAGAGGGAAGGAGTTTGTAAATATGACTCAAGAAAAATTCCTACTGATTTGCCAATTTGGCATGTGGCTATTTTGGATTATTACATATATATTAATCATCAAACAGGGAATAAAGGATAAGAGATATGGGATGCCCATGGCCGCAATTTGTGCCAATATTTCATGGGAATTTATTTTTTCATTTATGTATCCGCTAAATGATTTGCAAAGGATCCTTACTTTCCTATGGTTTCTTTTGGATATCTTCATTATGGCGCAATTTTTACTTTATGGTTATAAGGAGTATAAAAAAATTATTCCGAGAAAGATATTTTATTCATCTTTTTTCATAACACTCGTAGTAAGCTTTTTCACGATTTTAGCGCTGATGCATGAATTCAATGATAAGGCAGGCATATATGCAGCATTTTTCCAAAATCTGATGATGTCAGGGCTTTTTATCGCTTTATTCATACAAAGAGGGAACTTAAGTGGCCAATCAATGGGCATAGCCGTTTGTAAAATGATCGGGACTGTGTTTGCAGCAATTGGCTTCTATATGTATTTTAGAACACCATTGATTACTATTATTTCGCTTGCAATCTTTATTTATGATTGGGTTTATATAGTACTGATCTATAGATTTTATGTGAAATATGCTAAATAAAAAACTTTAAATCTGCACGCTTTTGCGGTAGAAGCCACCCTTAAGAGAGGAGGGCTTATATTTAAGCAGCACTTGCAACAGTATTATCTGCATCATTATTAGTTCCAGTCGGTGCTATGGCAGCCGATTCATATACAGTTGTATCTGGTGATTCTCTTTGGAAAATCGCTGTAAAAACAAACAGGAGTGCAAGCGCTTATAGATGCCAATCCTCAACTAGCCAATCCAAATCAAATATATTCAGGCCAAAAAAATTTATCTACCTACTAAAGAACAAGCAAGTGTAGAACAAGAAGTTGTCAAACTAGTCAATGCTAAACGAGCAAAAGCAGGTATTCCAGCATTAAAAGAAGATTGGGAGTCTGCGCGAGTAGAAAATATAAATCTCAAGACATGCATGACAAAAAATACTTTGATCACACAAGCCCAACTTACGGTACACCATTTACGGTGATGAAAAACTTCGATATCAGCTGGCGAAAATATTGCAATGGGTCAACGCTCAGCAGAGGAAGTTGTGAAAGCATGGATGAACAGTTCAGGTCAGAGAGCGAATATCCTGAACAAAAGTTATACACATATCGGTGTAGGATACGTCAAAGAAGGTAATTACAGGGCACAAATGTTTATACAAAAATAACAACGATGAACTACCTCGAACTCAGCTTTTACTGAGGGAAGGGTAGTTCTTTTTTCGTTATGAATTCTAACGGCGGTATTGCTAGTGCTACCAGCGATGTTCAAAACCCTAAGAACAAAAGAGCATTATTCTTGTAGAGTAAGCGATATCGTCATATAATATATGAATAATAATAATTATTTTATTATAAATATTCATAAAAGGTGAGTGGGGATTTATGATATCACGGACTTGGCATGGTATGGTTCCGCTAGAAAAGAAGATAGATTTCGAAGCATATTTACATAAAACAGGTATAGAAGAGTCGACTTCACTAGATGGAAATCTAGGAGCTTATGTAAAAATTATAGAGCAAGATCATTATGCACATTTCTTTTTGTGTACTGTCTGGTCATCGTGGGAGGCTATCCATCTTTTTGCTGGGAGTGAGCCAACAATAGCCGTTACATATCCTGAAGATGCAAAATACGGCTTAATTTCTGATCCAATTGTGATTCATCAAGAAGTTATTACAAGTGATAATCCATTTTAATAAACGCAAGCAGGTTCATTTTTATGAGCCTGCTTATTTTGTTAACAATTCGGAGTGAAAAACATTAACATTCCTCAGTATTCTAGTGTTTTTTTCTATTCTAATATTGGAAGAGGAAAGGAGGCTTACCTTTGAATAAAAATAAATATAAGGATCTATGTTTTACCATTGGTGAAAATGAAAAAGGAGATGGAAAGATAAAAAAACTATTACTGGGTAGCAATAGACCTGTTTTTAACGGGTGCAGGTAAATCTTCGGTAGCTACCGTAGGACTCTTTCATATAAGTGGTATGGATGTCGAATCAGCTTAAGGTGACTCAGGAGAGAAATGAGCAAGTTACTGTTTTACATAATAAATCAATTAGATGCATTTCAAAATACACAGCAACTAGAAATGCTTCGATTTCAAAGTCTTACAAAGTTCTTGCCTTTGCTATAACAGCAGGAGGGACAAGCACATTCCAAGACGTACCAACAACGCATTGGAGCTATAATTATATTGCCGCATTAGCTGATTACGGTATTGCACTTGGCTATAACGGTAAATTTAGCCTCGACGAGCCAGTAACACGTTTACTACAAAACTAACTATAAAATAAACACTCTACAAAGTGATTCACTCGACTTTGTAGAGTGTTTTCACTTTATAGACAAATAAAAATGAACAAAAAGCAACACACTATCAGCAATACACGAATAAGATGTCTCTGTAGTATTACGATAGAGGTAGGTGTTTTATGTTGAAAAAGAAGTGGATGGTCACACTGTGTATTGTATGCACAATTGGACTAGTTGGCTGTCAGTGGAAATCTGCGGATGAGAAAAAGCTAGAAAAACAAGTTCAAGAGTTAGAGCAAGAAAATAAGGAATTAAAAAAGCCTGTTACTTTTGAACAACAACAAGCAGAGCCCGTCGTTGTTGAAATTGTGGACCCTTCTACCAAAGCCATCATACAGACAATTTCACCGAAAGAAATGGACTATGAAAGTGATATGCAATCGTATACAAAACAAATTGAGCAATTGGCAAAAGAGTTAGCGAGAGGAAATGAAAAAACAGCCGGCTATGATAAGCGTATGATACTTGATAAACTAGATAATCAAGGAAAAGTAATTAAAGGTAGTCCTTTAATTGTTTTAAAAGAAAGTGAATTAGTAGAGAGAATCTTAGAAGCATCAGCGCTCGGTGGTAAAGTGGAGATGCCTCTTTACATTACAGAAAGCGGTTATTATTTTGAAGATATTCCTTATTTGGAGGATGTAATTGTCGCATCTTATACAACTTACTTCAATACCTATGATGTAGGAAGAAATAAAAATATTGAACTTTCTGCAAAGGCAATCAATAATGTTATCATTGGAAGTGGAGATAATTTCTCCTTTAACACAGTAGTTGGGCCTAGAGATGAAGCGAATGGTTATCAGCCCGCACCCGAAATCATCAATAAAAAGGTTGTGATGGGCATTGGGGGAGGTATTTGTCAAACGTCTTCAACCTTGTTTAATGCGGTTGATCAAATACCAATAAAATTTGTAGAACGTCACCACCATTCCTTGGATATTGGGTATGTTCCAAAAGGAAGAGACGCCACGGTTTCCTATGGTGGCTTAGATTTTAGATTTCAAAATACAACTGCCGTTCCATTTTTATAAAAAGCTAACTATGGTAAAAATTCTCTTACAGTTGAAATAAGAACAGCAGAAAAATATGTAGAAATCTTAAAAAAGCCATAGTAGTTTTTTCTAAGACACTTATGTCGCAGGTGTCTTTTTTTAGGTGTCATGATATAGTTAAATTGAGGTATTTCAGTATAATTGTGTTATGAGGAAGGGGAAAAACAATGCACCCAAAACTACAGGCAACAATAGATTCTATTGATTTTTATCAGGTAACATATCCAGAAGATGCTTGTATTATAGTTGCTGATACTGAGAAAGTCATTGCCTATAAGCCAGGTAAACAAGTGGACTTAAAGATTAGAGTTGGTGATCCTGTAGTGAAGTATCGTGGAACAACAACTGAAAAGGCTCTTAGCTCAGAAAAGTTTATTAGAGAAGAGCGAGGATCTGAGGATTTTGGAATGGCATATATTGCCTCAGCACAGCCTATTTTTGATGGTGGGAAAGTAATTGGTGTGTTAAGTGCCATTATTTCCAATGAAAAAATGGATGGTATGCGTTTATTAGCGACAGAACTTTCTAGTTCTGTTGAAGAAATGACCGCAACGAATGAAGAGTTAGCAGTAGCAAGTGTAGATGTATCAAATCGCTTGGAGGAGCTATCCAAGTTTTCGGAATCAATGACTGGCGATATTCAACAAATCAATACGATTGTTAATTTAGTAAAAGATTTAGCCATGAAATCTAAAATTCTTGGATTAAATGCTTCCATTGAGGCTGCTCGCTCAGGTGAGCATGGACGGGGCTTTGCTGTAGTAGCATCTGAAATACAGAAAATGTCGCAAAGTAGTAATGAAAGTGCCAATAGCATTACAAATCAATTAGAAAGCATTAAACAATCTATTGATCAAGTCAATGAATCAGCAAATCAAATCACAACGTTTACGCAACAATTTTCTGTGAGTATGCAGGAATTAACCGATGCTTATAAAGGGATTAACAGCACAGCAGAAAAATTAATGCATATTAGCGAGGTAAAATCCTAACATTTAAAAAGGATAATAGCGGGGGGGAATCGCCATTATCCTCTTCGTTTATATGATAGTTAAAATTTCCTGTGGTGTAGCAACTTTGTACTCGGGCTCCTCTTGTTGTATAACTTCAATAGCGTCATATCCCCAACCAACCCAAATAATAGGTACTCCCGCTTTTTTGCATGCTACAATGTCTCTTTGCTCATCACCAATGTATAAAACTTCTGATGGTGTAATGTTAGAGTCCTTTAAAAATTTTTTAATCACTTTATCCTTCCCGAAAATACGGTTTGAGCATAGAACATTTGACACACAATGAATGGCATTCATTTTTAGAAATTCTAAAATGTTCTCCTTTGAATTGGAGGAAATAATAAGGATTTTATAGCCCCTTTTATCAATTTCCATAAGGACTTCTTTAATACCATCATAAAGATGAACATCATTTAATGACTGTCGATATAATCGATAAAACTGTGGTAAAATCATAGGCAATTTATACATAGGAAAGTCAAATAATTTACTTCGATCCGCGATAGATAATTTTTTCAATGATTCAATTTCCTTTAACTCTATTCCTTTAAATTTATATTTCTGCGCAAGTGTATTCCAAGCTGATGCAAACACAGCCGTAGAATCTGCCAGTGTTCCATCAAAATCAAAGATGATATATTTCATAGTAAACTTTCTCCTTTATAATCTAGTTGTATTGACGCTTTTTTCTTAAAAAAGTTACTAGGAATAGGAACGCCTATTCTTAATATAATGACATGATTATACAGGATATGAAACAAAGTAATGCAAATAACTCTAGATGAGCAAATTTTTTCACTAATAGGTAAATATTTTTTCAGATTAAAGGGAACAAGACATTTTCTTTTGATAAATATTGTACCGAAGAATGCGTAAAATTCAACAACGAAAGTCTTTGTTTTGAAGAAGAATTGAAATGTAATCCAAAAACCAAAGACCTTGGAACAAAAGGTACTTTGGTTTTTGGATTAATAAGCGGCGCTGTAAAAGGCAGTTTATTGTGTTTTCTTCATAAATAATGAAAGCACAACGTTGAGCATAGCTAGTACTAAACTAATTTTAACATCTTTCAGCAAATGTTTTTTGCCGAAAGCGTAGCGACAGGTACAGATGTTTTATATAACGTAAGTGAAACGGCAGTCCGAGGCATAATTGATTGCTGTTTCACTAAATAACCCGACAAAGCCTGTTACCAAAAGGGCAGCCGTTATGGAGCGCACTGAAAAACTTACGCTTTCAAATTAGCGAACCTTTTTCAGATAATAATAAGGCACTTCTTGTTCAATTTTGAACAGGAAGTGCCTTATTTCTGTCTCTATTCCTTATTCATTTTCGTTTAGTAGCTTTAATATCCGTTTCAAATTGACAGCGAATATCGTTGTAGCACCTTGAATTTCCATGCCAAATAGACCCGCAGTCGATGCCGTATCGTACCCGTGTCCGTTTTTTAATTCACTATTCTTCGCTTCTACTTTATAGCGATTTGTGGCTAATTGCTTAAAAGCTTCCGTATTTTGAAATGCCTCTTGTTCGGCATGTGTATCCGACTTAATTGTGACAGAATACGTTTTACTTTTTGCGCCTTCTTTATAACAGCCCTCTCTCATTGGACATACTTTGCATTTTTCAATATCAAAATAATATGTCTGACTTTGATTCATACTCGTTCCTTTTTTACCCGTACGTGCTTTTCTTGTCACGAGATGACCGGCCTTACAAACAAACATTCCAGCATCTTTATTAAACTCAAACTTGTCTTCTTCTTTTCGTGGTCCTTGTGTAAGAATAGGGTTCAACTTTGCCACAAGTGCGATTTTCTCTTCTTTAGTATATTCGATGTTTGCCTTTTCAGAGTAAGCTGCGTCTCCAATAACTGTATTAATTTTCATACCTGCTTGTGTGCTTTTTTCAATTAACTCTTGAAGATATTTTCCATCGCTTTTTTCACCTGTTGTAATGACAGCCGCTGTAATAATACGTTCATCACTCAACGCGATATGTGTCTTATACCCGAAGAAAGAAGAATCCGACGTCTTATGCCCTTTTCGCGCATCCGCATCAGAAGAGTAATTTAGATGTTCTTGGAAATCTTCTGCGGCTTCTTTTAAAACATTCAGCTTTTCTTTGACAGCTGGCATTTGTGCAATTTGTGGTTCCTTTTCAATGACTGAAATAACTTCCTTACAGTAAGCTAATTCATCCTTTACTTCGTTAGAAGTGGTCTTTACGGGGAATTTGTCTTTCATCGATTCGTCAATTTTGTAGACAGCTTTTCGAGCGTTTTTTGATTTCTCTTGTAAAAATTCTTTAGGCGTTTTTTGGTTGTAACGTGCTTTTGTATGTGTGGCATCCACAATAATCGTTTGACTGTTGATGATTTTTTCTCCAATGCGATCTCAACTGTTTTCCCAATGAGCATGTCTAATAAGCTTACGTCTTGGAGACGAATCCGACGAAATTTTGTAAGCGAACTTGAATCAATGACTGGGTCTTCTGGCGCCATGTCCAAAAAATATTTGAATGACATATCGTACTTTGAACGCTCTACAAGGTCGACGTCTGATACATCATAAATCGCTTTTAATAATAAGTACTTAAACATGCGAATTGGAGAAATGGCATTACGTCCATTATCTAAACAATATTTTGTTTTTAACTCTTCTAAAATGAATGAAAAATCAACAAGTTCATTGATTTGGCGAAGCATATTATCTTTTGGCACAACAATATCGTAGATCGCCATATATGGACTTAAATGAAGGGTTTCTTGATTTGAAATCATCGGGGGCACCACCTGCACATTAATTCTTTTATTATAAAGGAAAACGTGACTAAAATAATAGTGTGATACATTGCGTTGTTTGGAGAAGCATCGCTCGACTCCTGCGGGAAAGCGAGACAGACGAGACCCCGCACGAAGCGAAGCGTAGGAGGAGGCTCGGCGCTCCATAGCTGTCAACTTAAGAAAAATGTGTATTCCTTTTAAAAAGTTGGTATAGATAATTACTAACTTTTTGAAAGGAGTTTTTTTATGATGATGCCAAAACATGTACAGTTACTCCAAAAGTTATTTGAATTCATTCGCCCTGAAAGAGTAGATGAAATCGCAAGGGAAACTGGTTTCATCAAAAGAAAGCGCCTTGTAACAGCTAGCGATTTTCTTTCTTTACTTTTTCATGTTCACGGTAATTTAGTAGACTGTACGATTCAAGAACTATGTACAAAATTACTAACAGAACAAGATATTTTGATTAGTCGTGCAGCTGTAGATAAAAAATTCACACCTGAAGCCACAGCTTTTTTACAGCGGCTCATTCAAGAGTTTTTACTCGAACAACAACAACTACAGCTCCCATCGCTCTCTTTGACGGATTCATGGCCGTTTTCAAGTATTCGTGTATTGGATTCCACTGTCGTTAGCGTGCCAGAACGTTTCAAAAAACGCACACAAAAAACTCAACAAGCATCAGCGAAAATTCAGTTTGAATACGATATTCTTTCTGGTCAATCGACATTTCTTCACGTTGCTTTCCAAAATATCAATGATGCTAAGATGGGCGCCAGTAGGATTCCATTTATTACAGAGAATGAACTCTGTATGCAAGATTTAGGTTACTTTAGCTTTGAAAATTTTAAAAAGATAGAGAGCAAAGAAGCATTTTTTATCTCAAAAGTGCGAACAGACGGGTATGTAGCTTTTAAAAATCCATTCCCATCGTATCATCCAAATGGCAAAGTGATTCAAAGTAGTCTGTATCATCGGATTGATTTAGTGGCGCTTTGTGAAAAGTTAGTACCAGGAGAATATTTAGAATTAGAAGAAGTTTATTTTGGACGAGATGCCCATTTTCCAGCCCGCTGTATTATTTTTTCGCATAATGAGCACCGTGAGGAACAACAAATCCAAAAAATTAATCGCCGGGCTGTCAAATCAGGAAAGGTACCAAAACAAGTGGTGCGTGATTTAGCAGGCATTACCATTTATATATCCAATCTGCCCGAGTGGATCTCTGCACGTCAAATCGTTGAATTATATCGCTTGCGTTGGCAAGTCGAATTAACTTTTAAAGTATGGAAGTCTAATTTGGAAATAGACCATTTCAAAGTGATGAAGAAGGAAAGGTGGCTCTGCCATTTATACGGCACCATCCTCGTCTATTTAATTAGCCAATTGATTGCGTATCAATTGAGAAATTTCATTTGGGAAGAGAAACAAGTAGAAATTAGTGAAGTGGTCGCTACAAGCAGTATCGCTACAGTCGTTTTACCTAAACTTTACGAAATGAGTATAAAAAAAGGGCAGTCGTTTAAAGACATAGTCCAAGCAGCTACTCAATTACTTCTAAAAACCGCTAGGAAACCGAAATCCATCAAGGGGACAGCCTTTAAACGCCTTCAACTTATATAGAATAACCAAAAATTACCATATCTATAAGGGTAGTTTATTTGGTATTCCCAAAAATACTTTCCCTCTTTCTATAAACGTAAAACTCATTGTTCATTAAAAAAATAATCAATTGGATATTTTTTAAAATCTTAAGTTGACAGCTATGGGCTCGGCGCTCGCCCGCGGAAAGCGAGCGGAATGCTTCGGAAAACAACAGTAGAGTCACAGTGCCAAATGAAAAAAGCGAGGCATTCAACGATTTAATCATTGAATACCTCGCAATGTGAGAAGCTATGGACTTTTTCAGTGCCTTCGCCGTTATGGGACCTGTTTTTATTTCTTTATTCAATTGCTATAACTCCTTCAAAAACATATTTGTGATAGTGGTTCCTAAAGAACTTCATGCATCCTAGAAGCTATGAGAAGTTAATATGATAAAACTGCAGAATTTTCGGATAATAATATTGTGTAAAATTCTATAAGTTTTTTTGATATAACTTATGCTAGTTATATTATGGATAGTTGAACCACTTTTTTTATGTAATCGTGATGTTGATTTTCAGCGATTTTCTTTCCTTATAGTTAGTACACCTCCATGATACCAACCCGCCTGTTTTTTACTATAGCAAGAAAAAAATTCTCTGAAGTACGTACTTTTTTACGCTCAAACATACGATTTCACAATTTAGATAATTTTTTTTGATATAGCATTCATTTTTTAGAGAGATAGTGATGGCTAGAGGATTTTAGATGAGAGGATCAGTTTTATAAAGTAGAGGAGTATAAAAAGTACCTGTCATCCGTTAGTAATGAGACGGCTGACAGGTACGGCCTATTATAAAGCATTTTCTGTTTTTTCTCGTTTTTTTATTAAATAATATGCATTTACTGAGGAAGTAATAGGAATGATGAGTGCTATCCCAATGCCTGCACAAAATATCATAATCATTTCAGTGGCAAATACTTTAGAATTTATAATGTCGCCAATTGAATAAGATAAATCTTTAAACCATATTAGCAAGCTTAAATATCCACCAAAGAAAGCGAAAAATAATGTATTTGTATCTGTACCTAAAATGTCCTTTCCAATGCTTAATCCAGATGTAAATAATTTTTTTCTGCTAATGAATGGGTTATGATGAAGAATCTCATGCATGGAAGTTGCGATGGAAATGGCAACTTCCAAAATGGCACCAATTGTACTTATAATAATGACGGAAGCGCCAATTTGAACAAAGTCGACGCTAATGTAAAGTGAAAATATGCTAATTTCCTCTGTTGATTCTTCGCCAAAGCCTCGAATCATTGATTTCTCCGTCACAAAAACAATGAACAGTAATAAAATTACTATGGTAATCATCGTAGAAATGAATGCAGTCACCGTTTTACTGCTCATTTCATTAATATAAAATAAGCTTATCCAACTTATGACTGTACAGGCAATGAGCGTTAATATAATCGGACTATTTTTTGGATTGGTCATTAAAAAGATGGTAATAAAGAGCACTCCAAAGTTTAAAAATAAAGATAGAAAAGATCGTACTCCTTTTTTTCCACCAATAACTATCATCAATATAAATAAAATGGCAGTTAACCACACTAATACATTCATTATTTTTGCCTCTTTCGATTAATGAAAAAAATAGAAGTGTATAGACTGATGGGAATCGTTAAGACAACGCCAATACCACCTGCTAAGGCCCGAGCTAACTCTAACGAAAGGTTCATGGATAGTGTTAGCCCTAATGTAGAAGAATTTTTCAAATATAAAATTAACATAGGTATTGATCCACTTATATAAACAAAAAATAAAATACTTGTGATTGGTCCCATGATATCTTTTCCAATATCAATCCCTGAGGTTTTCAGTGCTTTGTCAGAAATAGTATGATCTTGTTCAAATAAAGCAAAAATCGAAGAAGCCATTGTAATTGAAACATCCATTACAGCTCCTAGTGATCCAATAAATAACCCAGCCATAAAAACCGTTCGATAAGGCCGCGTTAAAAATTGCATTTCTTCATAACGAAGACCATTTTCGGATGTAATCCACATGACTAAAGAGGTAATCAATAACGAAATAAATATTCCTATAAGTGTTGCAACAATCGCTGCATATGTTTTTTCATTAAAACCGTTAATGAGTAACAAAGAAATGACTGTAAATAAAAGAATACATACCCCACTTATGAATATCAAACTTATATTTGAATGCTTCACATATAAATCCAGAGCGAAGGATAATACAAGAGCATTCACAATCAAACTGATGATCGAAAACAATCCTTGCCTTTTACCAACAATCAGCAAAGCAAAAACAAAAACCCACGCAACCAACAAGACAAATTGATCGCGCTTTACGTCTAAAATAGTCCCTGTTAAATCTGCGTTTTTGTTTGTGTTTGCTTTAATGTCAACAAATAATTTATTCCCAACATGGTACTCTTGATCGAAGGCCCCAGATGCTGAATACTCATTTGTAAAATGAATAAGCCGACCTTTTTCTTCACCATTTTTTAATACAGCAGTAATAAGCTGAGTATATAAATGATCATCATTTTCATACATATCCGTTACAGGGGTTGATTCTTCTAATTCTGTTTTTATAACTTCTGCAATTGAACGATCATAAAATGCTTCGTTGTGATAAACGAAATAAACCGAAGCGATGAAGCAAATTACAATAAAGGTATAAAATATAACTTTTTTATAAGACTTTTTTTTCAAGATGTTTTGCATTAATAAAACCTCCAATGAGAGAAGGGAATCTAATCATGTTCGTAGCAAGTGCTATTGTTGAAGTTGCAACAAACAACGCCTCACACTAACACTACAAATTGTCATTGTCAAGCCGATCAAAAATAGCCATGTATAATGTAACGCTCTAATGGATTAGAGGTTCCTTATTTAAAATACCCCTTGAGAGCTAAATTATCGGTAAAAATAAAAATACCGGTAAAAATTTTTATTAAGAATTATCTGGATAACCTAATAAAATAGTGTTATCGTAAGAAATAGCTAAATAAAAATATCCTTCGGGGTCGGGTGAAATTCCCAATCGGCGGTGATGAAGCAATTCAAAGTCCGTGAGCGCAAGCTGATTTGGTGCAAATCCAAAACCGACAGTTATAGTCTGGATGGGAGAAGGGTAAAAGTATGAGCTTTTTAAATTCACTTGAGTTTATAAGGTTTATTTGAGTATGCTTTTATGTAAACTACTTCCCATCGTTTAAGTTGGGAAGTTTTTTTTATCTTTATTCAGTAGGTGTTTGGACACCCACTGAATAAAGATAAAGCCTCCGGACGCAATTACGCCAAGGCGAAATTGATTTATTTAGCTAACGAATTGAATAGCAGTAGTTCTTCGGGGTCGGGTGAAATTCCCAATCGGCGGTGATGAAGTAATTCAAAGTCCGTGAGCGCAAGCTGATTTGGTGCAAATCCAAAACCGACAGTGACAGTCTGGATGGGAGAAGAACGATGAGATGACAGCCTATGGAAAAATTTTGTATCCATGAGGTTTATTTGTTAACGTCTTATTTATATGAACTCCCAAACCCCTTTAATCAAAGGGGTTTTTTGTTTGAACGAAAATTTTTGATTGCTGGGAGGAGGTACAGAAGGATAGAACTGTCAAAATGACAGATAGAAATCCGAAAGCGAAGGTTAGAAACCTATAACAAGTGAATGGAACACTTCAAAGCGTAGGAAGCAGGTGAAAAAATGTTTACAGGGATTGTTGAGGATGTTGGTACCGTAAAAACCTTGCAAAACGATAAGGAAAGTATGAAAATTACTGTTATTTCTTCAAAAATGGTGGAGGATGTTAAGCTCGGGGATAGTATAGCAGTCAATGGTATTTGTTTAACAGTGACACATTTTAATGAACAGGAGCTAACAATGGATGTAATGCCTGAAACGGTGAGAGCAACAAATTTACAGCAGCTTGCTGTTGGAAATCCGGTAAATTTAGAGCGCGCCATGCCTGCTAGTGGACGGTTCGGTGGTCATTTTGTATCTGGACATGTAGACGGAGTAGGGAAAATATTGCGTAAGCGGCCATTAGCAAATGCAATCTATATTGATATTGAGCTATTAGAGGAGTTAACGAGCTACTGTATTCTAAAGGGCTCCATCACGATTGACGGTGCGAGCTTAACACTTTTTCATGTCGAGAAAAATAGTGTCACAGTATCACTGATACCCCACACTTACAAGGAAACAATTTTAGGTATGAAGAAAATTGGTGATCTCGTCAATGTAGAGACAGATTTAGTTGGAAAATACATTTTGCATCAACTTAAGCGTGGGCAGGAAACGCCGACCATTACAAGAGACTTCTTAGCGCAAAATGGGTTTTAACTTCTTTCAGCAGAAGTCAAAACATCCGCTGAAAGAAGTTAAAGCCTCCGGCGGATGTCACAGAATCGGAAAGGAGTTCGCATAGGATGTTAGCCTAAAATCACCGCATCCATGCGATAACGGCTAACTGACCTGCATCACGCAGGCCTAAGCACAAAGCCGATTTCGGACGCAATTATGCCGAGGCATAATTGATCTAATAACATATTACGAACAGGAGGTGGCGATATTGCTACATTCAATTGAAGAAGCAATAGAGGATTTAAAACAAGGTAAGATGATTGTTGTAGTGGATGATGAGGACCGAGAAAATGAAGGGGATTTACTAGCACTGGCGGAGTTTATGACACCTGAAACAATTAACTTTATGGCGACCTATGGAAGAGGTCTTATTTGTACGCCGATTTCACAGCAGCTCGCACAAAAATTAGCATTAAACCCTATGGTTAGTATCAATACAGATAATCATCAAACGGCATTTACCGTTAGCCTAGATCATGTGAACACAACGACAGGAATTAGCGCCTTTGAACGGGCGATGACTATAAAAAAAATGATAGAACCACAAGCAAAGGCTGAGGATTTTCGTAGACCAGGTCATGTATTTCCATTAATAGCAAAGGAAGATGGTGTATTAGAGCGTAGAGGACATACGGAAGCAACAATTGATTTGGCCAAGCTTTGTCACAGTATTCCCGCAGGCATTATTTGTGAAATTATGGGGGACAATGGCAAAATGCTACGCTTTCATGACCTTGTTAAATATGCAGCGCAACATCATTTAAAAATGATTTCAATTGAAGCATTGGCAACATATCGACGCCAACAAATAATAGAAGAAAACAAACTAACAATATGAAGGCTATCACCAAAAATTTGGGATGACATTTGTTAAAACGTACTCCATGTATATAAGTTGATTGGAGTGGAGACTGGGCAACTCCTTGGGGTTCAGCGTCACAGATGAGACCCTGGAGCGCAAGCGAGTAGGGAACGAAGGCTAAATGCATCACGTCCTGTGATAACGCCTTCGTGACCAATATCCTGCCACTGCCGCTTCGCTTTCGCGCAAAAAACATCCTGTCGCTGCCGCGCTTTCGCACAGAAAACTATTTGTTGCCCCGACACCCCCAGGAAAGCGCCCAGTCGGAACGGAAATCAACCCCACGTTATTGTGATTAGATAATATAAATTAGGAGAGATTAAAAATGGGTAAAACATTTGAAGCACAATTAATTGGTACGGATTTGAAAATAGCGGTAGTAGTAGGTCGTTTCAATGAATTTATTACAAGTAAATTATTAGACGGGGCGTTAGATGGTTTAAAGCGTCATGGTGTAGTTGAGGATTCTATCGATGTAGCATGGGTTCCTGGTGCATTTGAAGTTCCTTACATCGCTAAACAGTTGGCTGAAACAAAGAAGTATGACGCAATTATTGGATTAGGTACGGTGATTCGTGGCTCTACAACACACTATGACTATGTATGTAATGAATCGGCAAAAGGTATTGCAAGTGTGTCACTATCTACAAATGTACCAGTTATTTTTGGCATTGTTACCACTGAAAATATCGAGCAAGCGATTGAGCGCGCAGGTACTAAATCAGGCAATAAAGGCTATGATGCGGCAATGTCTGCTATTGAAATGGCAAACTTAAAGAAGATGATTCGATAAAGTATTTTCTATAGTATCGGTATTTAATAGTGAATTATTCTAATCAGGCACTTTAAGCAACATGTATCCTTGAATATTTTTTAAATCCATGGGGAAAATATCCGTAAGTGTATTTATTGAAAGTTTAACTTCATTCAGCAAATGTTTTCGTAGCGAAAGCAAAGCGACAGCTACAAATGTTTTCGTAGCGAAAGCAAAGCGACAGCTACAAATGTTTTCGTAGCGAAAGAGAAGCGACAGCTACAATTACGCTAAGGCGAAATTGATTTCTCATAAATGTACTAATCTGGAGCTGACTCAGTAGGAGATGAGGAATATTTCATCAATGGAACATGATTTAAATTTGAAATCTTTGAAGGCACTATTTCAACGCTCTGCTGATGTGATATTCCAAGAGTTTATCTTTCAGCAACATAAAGTACATTTGATAACATGTGAAGCGATGATTAATGAGCAGTTACTACAGACCGTTATTGTACAACGAGTCCAATCATTATTTTTTGAAACATCGGAAGAACTGTTAGAGGAACATATACAAGAGAATTTACACATTCCCCATCTTCAGAAAATATCAAATAAAGATGAGGCCATTACAAGAGTCTATAAAGGACATGCATTACTGTATTTTGAAGATATAAATTTACTGTATTCAAGTTATATTGCTAAAAAACCAAATCGGGAGCCTAAAGAAACAACACTTGAATTAGTTGTCAAAGGCCCTAGAGATGATTTTATAGAGGATGTTTTTATTAACATTGCTTTATTACGAAAACGATTACCTACTAATTCATTAAGCGTTGAGACATATGAACTTGGTAAACGTTCTAAAACAACCGTAGCTGTACTTTATATAGAAGATGTCGTAAATCAAAAGATGCTTGAGCAAATAAAATTACAGCTGCAGGGAATTGATACGGATATTGTATTTAGTGGGGATCTATTGATGGAAAGAATTGAGCAGAGTACGAAGGTTCTACCTAGACATGATTATACTGGGCGTCCTGATTTCGCCATACAAGCTTTAAGTCGCGGGCGCATTATCATCATAGTTGATGGTGTATCATATGTCATTATTACTCCTGCTAATTCAATGTTACTATTTAAATCTGGTGAGGATAATGAATATCCGATTATTGTAAGCTCTATGGAGCGTATACTACGAATAGTAGCTGTCCTTATAAGTGTGCTTTTACCAGGTTTTTGGCTAGCACTAACGACCCATCATCAGGAGCAATTGCCATTCATCCTTTTAGCAACAGTTGTTGAATCAAGAATGGGGCTCCCATTTCCAACGATTCTTGAGATTTTAATGATGCTTTTTATGTTTGAATTATTTCGAGAAGCAAATATACATCTACCCAATGTTATCAGTGGTTCAATAAGTGTTGTTGGGGGATTAGTTATTGGAGATGCTGCGATTAAAGCGGGTGTTACGAGTCCTGCCATGATTGTCGTTATAGCTACTTCAAGTATTGCAGCTTTTACACTCGTCAATCAATCTTTTGTAACAGCAATGAGTATTTTAAGGTTAATCATCATTTTAGCATCTGCTTTTTTTGGGTTGTTTGGATTCTTCATTTCGGTGTTTTTCATCCTTCTTTATACTGCAAATTTACGAGTATTAGGTGTACCGTACTTAAATATGGGAGCAGATTTAGATTGGCAGGACATTAAAAGATCTTTAGTTCGTTTATCTCCAGCAGGTTATCGTAACCGACCTGAATTTTTAAATGTACAAGATAAGTCAAAAACATCGAGTAAGAAAAAATAAAGTTTTTAATAAGTGGGGTCTCTTTATCCCCCACTTATTATTAGTCTTCACCAAGTTTTACGGGCAGTTAATGCAGGATAAATACTTATTATGAAGAGATCAGGTTTATATGCCTGATCTTCTTTTTATGCCTTATTTCAGCAAAGCTTTTAGAGGTTATCATTGGAATAGGAGAGGACGCAGAACCGATAACAATTTCCAAACAATGCAGATGGAATGGTAAAAAAATATAATAAAAGGTTGGTATGATAAAATGCTATTCTCCTTTTTAGTTTACTTTCTAGGGAAGGATTATTAAACTAATGGTTACGGCTATTACAAATGTTGCGCTCGAAAAATAAAAAATGATGTTTGAATTTTATCAGTTCCTGACAGAAGACTTACACTTCAAGAAATGGGGAGAATATATCCTAATGAGTAAGTAGGCGCTAAATAGCGGTTGGCGATAGCCAAAACTTTCTTGTAATGATAAAATAAGAACGAATATTCTTATTTAGTGAGGCGAAGATTCCTTCATCGTTAAAAAGACGTGCAAAATCTGAATTTATCCAAATTGAACGTTGCTTTTATGATTAACGTACTAATGCCCACGATTAAAGAAAGAGCTTGATTGATTAAAAACAGTGGCTAGCATTGCCGTCTAGATTCTTCTGAAACATCTTGAGGACACCTTCAACTGATTTCTCAACAGGCAGAATGAATCACTACGCTAATGGAATAAGGTGCAAAACCCTAAAATAGCGAACGACCAGTGAATTCTTACTAGAGTCAAATGCTCTCTAAATGGCGAATATAAAACAACCATAAAAAAAGAAGTTTGTTATAGTATAATAGTATTATCGGATATAAAATTGTTTGAATATTGAAAAGTATGACAATTATGTCGACTTTGTCTAACAATTTTGAAAAGCTCCAGCTAAATTAAGCATTATTTATTTCTATAGATGAGGAAGTACCAGTTTGTATGAAAAAACGAAAAATAAAACTAATTTTAATACTATCAACTATCCTATTAGTATTGTTTACGAGTTTAAACATCTTTACATCCTATATAAAAATGAAAAAGACAGTAGAAGAATCAATAGCGAATCAAAGTCTGGAAGCGGCTATTACTATTGCGTCTTCCATTGATGTAGAGGCGTACCAACAATTTTTAGAAAACCCTCAAAAAAATGATTATTATTGGGCATTAAGAAGCTACTTAAATGATGCAAGAGTAAAACTAGGTGCTTTATTTGTTTATACATTAGAGGTTGATAATCCAAAGGTATCTACAGCAATGATTATCGGGTTACCAGGTGAATTAACGGAAGGCTTCGATATCGGAGAAGTTTGTACAGTACCTGAACAGCAAGTGCAAAAAGCGTATGAAGGAGAAACATATGTAACAGGTGTAATACAAGATTCTACACACGGTGCCTATCTATCTGTGGGTGCACCGGTAAAGGATGAAACAGGGGAAATTATTGCATATTTAGGTATCGATATTAGTGCAGACACACTAAATGGCATCAAGGGAAAAGTGATCGAAGATAATCTTCTTATCTTTATTTTTAATGGTGTACTTATTTTAATCGTTATCGGCTCTTTTTACTTTTTACAGAGATGGTATCAAAAAGAAGTGGCGAAGGAAGTTGGAGCGACAGAAGATACATATCAAGCAGAAATTAAAACTTTAATCACTTCCGTGTCTTCCTTAAGACATGATTTCACAAATCATATACAAGTATTGCATGGACTTCTGCAATTAGACAAACCTGAACAGGCCAAACAATATTTATATTCACTGTCTAAAGAGGTACAGGCTATTAAGGCCCTTAAATTAAATATTGACCATCCAGGCTTATCGATATTGTTGCAAACGAAAAAATTAACGGCACAAAATCATAATATTGATATGGATTTCACAATCTCACAGGATACATTTGATAAAATTAAAACAACGGATTTAATCAAAATCTTGTCGAATTTAATAGATAATGCGATTGATGCGGCAAATGAATTGCCAGAAGATCAACGTAAAATAACAATTTGCTGTAAAGCAGATGACACGCAGTATGAATTTAAGGTTACAAATACTGGACCAAATATTGTGGAAGCAGGGCATATATTTAAGCAAGGATTTTCCACGAAGAAACCAGGAAATGGTAAAATAAGAGGGCAGGGCTTATTTATTGTGAATGAAATTGTCAATAAGTACAACGGACAAATTTCTATCGATTCCACAAAACATTTAGAGACAACAGCAATAGTAAACATTCCAATAAAGTAAATTTCGAAGCTTCCTACAAAAAATTGTAGGAGGTTTTTTTATCTTTATTGATTGGAGTCCGCTACCAGCGAAGTAAAGGAATTAACGACTAATTATCTGCTCTGCCGTTGAAGTAACTGCTTCACTATGCGAAAAGCTATTTTAACTTTCACTGTTACATTTTTTGAGTAATTCATTTCATATATTACTAATAACCAAAATGGTATTATTAGGAGAGGATGAAAAAATTGGATAATTCGATCCTTAATTTATTGAAAAAGGGTGGATTCATTATATATGCAAGGCATGGAGAAGCAACGGCCGGCATAGATCAGCCTTATTTAAATTTACAAGATTGTTTTACTCAAAAAAATTTGTCTGAAGTTGGGCGAAGGGAGGCAATTTATTTTGGACAAATGCTACGCTATTTCCAAATTCCAATTAGTTCACCGATTGTCGCAAGTCCTTTTTGCCGTACAATTGAAACGGCACAGCTGGCCTTCCCCAATACGTATGTCCAAATTGAACCATTTTGGTATGAGATCTATAAGTTAGGTGGGAAAATCTCTATCAATGAACAAACGAATATATTATCAAATCTGCAATCAGTGTTAGAAAGAAAGCCGCCACAGGGAATGAATCAAGTAATTATTGCCCATAGCTTTCCTGTAGGTATTGGATTAGGAAAAATTTCAAACATGGGAATGGTTATTGTTAAGCCAAAAGGTCCTGGAAACGGCTATGAAATAGTAAAAAAATTAACGATAGAAGATTTATCCCGCATTAACGGGCAGTAGTTTATCTGTACCGAAAGCGAAAAGTCAGGTACAAGTCTCCCACCCAAAAATTCGGTGAATGCAAAGAATTAGGCTGCAAAAAATGGATTGGTGAAGACTAATAATCAGTGGGAGATGAAGCCCCCTACTGATTAAAGTTTCACTTGATCGTATTTAGGTAGTAGCTCAAAGTAAAATTGAAATGAGGGAAAAACGTGGAAATAAAAACAGTCTCACAGTGCACACTAAAGGAAACGTTAAAAACTTGGAATAAAGGCTTTGAGGGGTATTTTGTACAAATTGATATGAATGAAGAGGTGTTTTTAAATCGACTTGTTGGGGAGGGACTATCCCCAGAGCTTTCAATAGTCGCATTTGATCATAATGATCCTGTTGGCATTGTCTTAAATGGCTTTAGACAAATTGATGGCAAGAAAACCTCTTGGAATGGTGGAACAGGTATTTCTCCAGAATATCGCGGTAAAGGTGTTTCTCGCGCTTTAATGGAAGAAACCATTGCCATCTATGATAGAGAGAACGTGGAAGTTGCAACGCTTGAAGCTATTAAAGAGAATAAAGTAGCAATCGCTTTATATGAGAAGTATGGCTATACAATTACAAATCAATTGCTATTTTTAAGCGGTGATTTTGACCCCAAAATAGAGAAATCAGCCGCAATTCATGGAGAAATCATTCGACCCGAACAGCTACCACATTTATCTTTTTATCAGGAAGATGTTCCTTGGCAATGTAGCTGGCAAAGTAATAAACAAGGAGAAGCCAAAGTTTTTTATAACGAAAATAATGAAGCGATTGGCTATATGCTATATAGAACAGTATGGGATCAGGATGGAGCAATCGACCGCATAGTGCTTTATCAATTAGAGCTATTGGAGAATGGCAATGTAGAAGATATTCCACACTTTATCGCAAGTATTACAAATCATAAGGTAGAAATGGCTACAGTTAACTTTTTAGCAAGTAATCCAGCCACAAGCTATTTGATGGAAAATGGGCTAGAGGTGAAGACAGAGCAGGTGCAAATGAAGAAGAAAATGGATTGATTGTTTGTGGGGTAGTAGAGAAAATTAAGTAAAGTTTGAAAATGTCAACGTTGATGAATTCAAATTAAGTTCCAGTTGTTCCAGGTAGTTTAAAAAAGAAGGTGTTTTTAGTAATGAGAAAAATACTCATATGTAATTTACTAATATTGGTATTGGTAGGTTGTGCACCGGCTATAAATACTAACCCTACTGCGACATCTATTCTTAAAGAACATTCTCAAGTAGATATTCTTCAGTATAATAATTTAATTTATATTAATGCTACAAGCTTGGAATCGATAAAAAAATTAGAATTTACAAAGAGTGAGAAGATAGGGGAAGTTGTTAAAACTACAAATTCCTCTAAAAAATTCAAAGATTTTTATGCTACTAAATTGGAAAGTGGAACAGAGATTTTTTCTACAAATGATAATAATACTTATACAATCATTGCAGAATCAAATGGGCAACAAATACTTTATACGGTTCTGCTTGAGGGCTAATTATACCAACGAACAGTACTTATTCGTATTTTTAACAGGTTGTCAACACTCGATAATTCCAGTATACTAATCCGATAAAGAATGTAAATAAAGGATGAATTTAAATGACGTTTGAAGAGATATTACCACGCTTAAAAGCGGGAGAAAAAGTAATTCGTAAAGGTTGGGGCGGTGCCGAATTGTATGTGAAGGTTGTTGGACAAAGCGAACATGATGGCGAGGCTTTGAATCCTTATTTTTTAATTAATGTACGTGGTGAGGGCTATACAATGTTCACACCGACAGTCTGTGATTTATTAGCGGAAGATTGGGTAATTGTCAATTAATCGAAAGAGCCATCTCAAATGAGGTGGTTTCTTTGTTTTTTGGGGAGAGATATATATGAAGTTTGAAGAATATAACAGTAAAACGGTATTTGTAACGGGGGCTGCTTCAGGTATTGGTCAAGCCCAAGCTATTGCATTTTTAGAAAATGGGGCGAGTGTATTCGGGTTTGATTTAGATGAGCAAGGGTTAGTAAATCTACATAACCAATTTCCTGAACAATTTGCCTATACAGTAGGTAGTGTATGTAATAAGAACGATGTAGAGCACGCATTTGAAGCTGCGATTTCTATATTTAAGCAAGTAGATATTTTATTAAATACCGCAGGCGTTTTAGATGGCTTCGCAAAAACGCTCAATACAGATGAGGCACTTTGGGATAAAATTATGAATACCAATGTAAAGGGTACATTTTTTGTGACAAATACGATATTACCCCATATGGTAAAAAGAAAATCAGGCGTAATTATTAATATGGCATCTATTGCAGGGCTTGTTGCAGGCGGTGGTGGTGCGGCGTATACAGCGTCTAAACATGCGATTGTTGGCTATACGAAGCAGTTAGACTTAGATTATTGTCGGGAAGGAATTCGTGCCAATGCTATTGCACCTGGAGCCATTCAAACACCGATGAACAAGGCAGACTTTGAAGGCGATGGAGAAATGGCCAAATGGGTCGCTAATGAAACACCTGCTGGACGCTGGGCACAACCAAGTGAAGTGGCGAGTTTAACACTTTATTTGGCTAGTCAATCAGCTGATTATATGCACGGTACAATTATCCCGATTGATGGCGGCTGGCTTACTAAATAGTGTTGTTCAATCGTAAATTCTTCTGCTATAATACGCAAGTAAGCAAAATTTCGCTTGCACTACGGCACTTCAGATAGGGCGAAAAGCTCTCTTCCTTTGGTCGTAGTTATTACTAAAATAGCCGATATGCTATTTTACAAAGGAGAATAAAATTGAATACATCTATTGTAAAAGATTCAAGCCGTACTTCTGTAATCGAACTTACAAAGACGGCACTTGTTGCAGCTTTATATGTGGCTGTAACCGTTTTATTGTCAGTCATTAGTTTTGGGGCAGTTCAACTTCGTTTGTCGGAGATGTTCAACTACCTGGCCCTATACAACAAGCGCTATGTAGTAGCCGTGACTCTAGGAGTAGTACTCGCAAATTTCATGTCACCAACGTGGATATTAGATGTACCCATTGGTGGAATTGCGACATTTCTCGTTTTAATTCTTTGTCGAAGAGTAACGAAAAATATAACAAATGATATTGTAAAAATGGTTATAACTGCATTGATTTTTGCTATATCAATGTTCACCGTTGCAGGACAATTAACAATCCTCTATGATCTTCCGTTTTGGGCAACTTGGTTTACGGTAGGGGTTGGAGAATTACTGTCCATGACTGTTGGTGGTATGACTATTTATTTATTAAATAAAAAAATTGATTTGACGAAATGATTTAATGCAATCTGACCCATCGCCTCGATTAATGGCACCGCAAAAGTATTGAGTATAGAACAGCTCCAGCCATCTTGGCCGAATTCATAGCTCAAATACCTCCGTCTGGGTCAGAGCAAATTTGAGCTTCACATTGCGAGGAATATCGTATTTTTTCATACTCTCCTTGTAGACATTCCGCTGAACACCATATAATCTTCTTTGTCCGGATTCTGTATGCCATATTCCAGCATAAGATCTGGGCTACGATTCTCCACTATAGCGTACTTTATTATTGTACAGCTACATGATTACCCTATACCAATTTAGACCAGTCTTCATAGAAACATTTCGGAAGACAGTGACGGATAGAACTCTCAAAGTACAAATGCGCTATGCTAAACACAGCAAAAAGGGACTCCATCTTATGGTCGGTGAAGCACCATTAAGGGAGTCCCTTCTGTGAAGAAGTATTGCTTATCTCTTAAGATTGAGTGTCAGATGGGGCAGACTTTACCTCTTCTGCCGGAGTATCATCTTGTTTAGACTGAAGTATGAACTGAGTAGACGGTAAAGATAACATATTTAAACTTCCATTTCCCGATTTGGCTACGGTCATTACTATAGCTTGATAAGTAGTATCACTATTGATTTTAATTCCAAATGCATCAAACATCTTTATAGATGCACCATTAGTATTTTCGTTCGACTTGAATGAGGTGTAATTCTGTGGATTGACCTTATTCGCATCAGACAACTTGAAGTTTCCTACTTTATCTGCTGGAATCAAAAATACTCGATATTCTGTTACGTTGTTTTCATTGCTTACTTTATCAAAGTTAATCCGTATGTCTTCATAGGTGCCAGTATTCCCAACGGTAGAAAGACTTACATTAGTTACTGCTTCTACCGCGGCAGAATTGGTTAACGTAACTTCATTCGAAGCGCTAGACAATGTAAATGTGCCGGTTGAACTGCCTTTTCCAACTGACAATACGTAAACGTTATACTGCGTACCATTAGTGATAGAATTCCCATCTATATCCGTTGCCTTAACGTTAAGAACCTGGCTAGTACTGCTGCCAGAAGTACTTATGGTAGTATAGTTTGGAAATTGGATGTTGCTTGCTATTGAAGTATTGAATGGTTTATTTTTAGGTACTACCATAATTCGATATTCGCTTATGTTCGATGCATCAGATGCATGATTGAACGATACCTGTAAATCTCGGCCATCTCCAAAATCATTTACATCGCTTGCAGTAACATTGCTGACCGCTTGAACGGCTTTGTTTTTAGTAAGCGTAATCGCCGACGAAGCAGAAGAAAGAGCATTGGCGCTTGAAGAATTTCCATTCGCTACAGTTAGTACATAGACACGATAGCCAGTGCCTTCTTTAATGTTTTCGCCGCGTACGTCCTTGGCACTTTCCAATGTCCTAGTTACCGTTCTATTCCCGCCCCTGCTCTCGAACGTGTAATAAGAGCTGCCATTGGCTTGTGACGGGCTGAAGCTGTTGTAATATGCTGTCGGTACGACAAAAATCCGATAATGATTGACATTTGTTTCATCGGAAGGCTTCGTGAACGTTACCTGCAAATCACGACCATCTCCAAAATCGTTAACATCAGCAACAGTCAGATTGGTTACAGCTTGCACATTGTAGTTCTTATCGAGCGTAATCGTAGACGTCGGCGCGGACAGCGCATTGCTGCCGGAATAATTACCATAGCCTACTGAGAGAACATAGACTCGGTAGCTAGTACCTTCCTTGATATAATTGCCGCGCACATCCCGAGCATTCTCCGAGAGCGCCTGCCCGTAAGTGTTATTTCCTGACTTGCTCACAGTCGTATAATTGTTGCTGGATACGCTATTTGCATCCGACAGACTGAAGCTACTGTAATACGCTGTTGGTACAACCATGATGCGATAGTGACTAATATTAGACTCATCCGCCGCTTTAGTGAAAGAGACATAGAGATCACGACCGTTGCCATAATCATTCACATCGCTGGCAAAGAGATTCGATACGGCACCCACGTTGCTACTATATAGCGTAATCGCATTGGAAGCAGACGATAACCCGTTATTCCCTGAGTTCTTAGCTACGGCCATAACAAATACACGATAGTTGACCCCATTCTGAATGGCATAACCGTCTGTATCTCGTGCGCCTGAAGAGAGAACCTGAGTAATATTGTAACCCGTCTTGTTCACCTGCGTGTAATAAGAGCTGGACAGACTGTTCGTCTTCGTCAATGTGAAGTTCGAATAGTTGCTAGCTCTTACAACAAAGATTCGATAAGAGCTAATGTTGGACTCATCTGACGCTTTGTTGAAGCTAACCCGCAGATCGCGTCCATCCCCATAGTCATTGACATCATCAACTTGAGTAATAATCGGAATATTCGCTCTATTTGAACTAAGTGTTACTGAAGATGAAGCAGAAGACAGCTTATTAACAGCTGAATTTGTGTTGCTTACAGACAGAACGAACGCTGTATAAGGTACGCCGTTCTTAATATAATCACCGGAAGAGTCGCGCGACGAAGAAGTCAGAGTTCCTGACAACGTGCCACCATTGCTTCCAGATTTATTGACTGTAGTATAGTAGCTACTAGATAAATTATTCGCAGTAGTAAGGCTGAAATTGCTAGCATCCTTGGTCTTTACGATAAACACACGGTAATTCGAAATATTGTTGTCATTCTGCGGACGAGTGAAGCTAATCGAGATATCGCGTCCATCATCGAAATCGCTAATATCGCTAATTTTCACATTTGTTACCTCTGCAACCGAAGACGTGTTCGTTAGAGTAATCTTCGGAGAAGAATTCGATAATACGCTGGAATAAGAACCTTTCCCAACTGTAAGTACATAAGCTACATAAGGCTGGTCATTTCTAATATAGTCTCCGTCCACATCCCGTGAACTTTGAGTTAATATTATAGAACGATCCGAGCCGGCAGGTGATACTTTCGTATAATTTGAAGCGGAGACCTTCAGGGCCGACGCCTGATTAAAGCTTTTTGAAGCCTTCACAACGAGAACCCGGTAATGATCCACAAGTGATTCAGTAGACGATTTGGAGTAGGTAACCTCCAGGTCACGCCCATCTCCTTGATTACCAATATCTCTAACCGACACATAGTTCGCTGGAGAAATACTGATATTGATCGGAGTATCAGATTTAATAGATACGATCTGATTATACGAGTTCCAGTCAACATCCTGACCAAGCGCTTCACTAACAAAGCGTACTGGTACCATTGTTCTGCCATTTATTATCTGTGCAGGTACATCAAGCGTAACTCTCTCGGCATTAATTGTAGCTACCTTTGATTTAATCTTGAGAACTACCGTTGTATCTCCTTTAATTCCTGTAACGGTTTGATTCTTTCGATCCCAATCCACGTTTGCATCCAATGCCTCAAAGATTGCTCTAAGCGGCAGCATAACACGCCCTTGAACCATCACTGGCGGCTGGTCGGTCTTTAATTGAACTCCGTCCACATAAATCGTGATGGCCTTTGCCGCTTGAGCGGTCGCTGGCTGCAGCAATAACGGTACAATAAGTATCGCTGCAAGAAGTAAAGTCCATATTTTCTTCATAAATTCCCTCCTTCCTCATGCCTATCTGTTAACCTGACATGATAAATATCATCTTATAATTATAACGTACCAACAGGTAAAAGAGTTTCGTATTTTTACCCCGTAAAGAAAATTTAACCAAGAAGGTGATACCATCAGCCTTATTGGTCGTTTTCCTATATGAAATAATAAATGTAACCTCGTCGTATCTTTCTCGGCGTATTATTCATAGTACGAATGGAGAGGGTTACATTTCTATGATTATAAAACGAATCGTTATGAAGAGACGATGACTTTCTTCATTACATGGGGTTCAGGTATACCAGGACAGACTACCGCCGCGGCGAAAGCGATGGCTATTATCCCGGTCAAGCGGGCTGACCAGAACAATAGCAATTCCAAACAGAGGAACAGTAACCCACTTATTGATGCAGTAGGTACGGCTCTAAACTTAGGATTATACAGATGGACTATACGAAGCACTAGCAGCAGGCAACTCTTTTGCCGATATCGCCATATCCATTCAGAAGGCTGTAGATTCGGTCATCAGCTTGCGAGTACCTCAGTCGCAAGAACAGCTGGATCAGAAGTAGGTCGATGGGCATATCTCCGTCGAGGCGAATCAGCTGCAATCAAAAAGCTTGTCGCGATGATAAGCGACAAGCATTGCCGAGAAGTACCATATAGTCTAGCTGGATCTATAAAATGTGACTCGCTTTTTCCGTTTTATTCCACTGTCACTGATAGCTCCTTTACAAGTAGGGATGGGGAGCCATACCCAGCCGGTAGGAAGTAAAGCTCTGAGCCAGATTCTTCGATATCGTTTAAGAACTCAAAGAAGTTTCCGGCTATTGTCATTTGCTTGACAGGGGAGACAATTTTGCCATCTTGAATATGGAATCCTTTTGCTGCAACTGAAAAATCACCAGAAACCGTATTTGTACCAGAGTGAAGGCCAGATAATTCAGAAATAAGTACTCCTTCAGAGACTGATGCAATTAACTCTTCCTGTGATCGCTTACCTGGTGAAATATATAAATTTTGAGGTGCTATTGATAGAGTACCTTTATAAGAGTCTTTATGGGCATGCCCACTCGTTTCGCAGCCTTCTTTCTTTGCCGTTTTTCTATTATGCAATAGTGTTTGCAGTGTTCCATTTGAAATTATCGCCTGCTCCTTTGTTGCAACACCTTCACCGTCAAAGCTTGCTCCAGACAAAGCATCAGGATGGAATGGGGCATTCAGTAATGTTAAAGTATCTGAGGCCACTTTTTGTCCGACTTTCCCTTTTAATAAAGATTGGTCCTTTTGTGCATTTTCAGCTGACAGAATTGGCATAAAGGTACTTAGTAAAGAGGCTGTCGCATCAGAGCGTAGGATGATTGGATATTTTCCAGATGGAATCGACTTTTCACCTAAATTCGCAAGTGCTTCCTCAGCTGCTGCTCTTGCAATTTCATCAGCATTGAGAGCATGAAAATCACGTGTCATTTTCAAATAACCACCCGTTTTCAGTTCCTCACCTTCTTTGACAACTGTGGAAAGGAAGATGACTAAACCATTCTCCTTATGTGATAAGGAAAGGTTTTTACTATTCGCTAATGAACGTTCAGTACTATATTCTTGAAGGAAACAATAATCAAGCGTTACAATGCGCGAATCGTACGCACGAACTTTTTGTTCAATTAAACGAAGTAGCTCTATTTTTTCAGGAATTCCAATAGTCTCTAATTCTTCATTGTAAAATTCATATGGCGTGTATTCATTACTGCCTTCAAAAATATCTATTCCTTCATTTTCATCGAGTACATCTGCATTTGCCTTTACACTGTCGATTAAAAAGGACATCGAAACATCGTCTAGTTTTTCTGTATAGGCGTAACCCATTTTTCCGTTATGCAGCCCACGTAGACTTAGACCCCCATCCTCAGAGGTTTCATAGCTATCAATCTGTCCTTCATAAAGCATGCACTTAAAAGAGTTTTTTCGTTCAAAATATACTTCAGCCTCTTTAAAACCGGCTTCTATCGCCTTATCTAGTAATTTTTCTTGATATTCAGCAATGTTCATCAATTATTCCCCCTTTGTTCCTCCAACTGTCATTTCACTAACACGAATCATTGGCTGACCAACATTGACAGGAAGACTACCACTAATTGATCCGCACATGCCAGCACCGTGCGCAAGATTATTACTAACACGATCAACTAGCTGCAATGTTTTTGCCCCGTTGCCTATAAGCGTTGCACCACGTACGGGACGATCGATTTTTCCATCCTTCACGATATAAGCCTCCATAACCGCGAAGTTATAGTCACCAGTAGAGGGATTTACTTGCCCACCACCCATATATTTTGCATAAATTCCATATTCGGTAGCTGCAATAATTTCTTCCGGTGTAGATGTGCCTGGAGCGATATATGTGTTCGTCATTCGGGATGTTGGATTGAAACGGTAGGATTGGCGACGTGAAGAGCCAGTCGGTTCAGCATTCATACGGCGTGCATTAAATTTATCGATCATGTAACCTTTTAAAATACCATTTTCAATTAAGATGTTTTTTCGTGTTTTTTCCCCTTCATCATCAATGTTAAGAGAACCCCATTCGTTTGGAAGTGTGCCATCATCAATATATGTAACAATATCGGGGGCAACTTTTTCGCCAATACGGTTTGCAAAAACGGAATTGTTTTTAGCGACGGCTGTAGCTTCAAGTCCATGACCACAAGCCTCGTGAAAAATAACGCCACCAAAT
The DNA here is from genome assembly GCF_016638705.1 of Lysinibacillus agricola. Classification (GTDB taxonomy): domain Bacteria; phylum Bacillota; class Bacilli; order Bacillales_A; family Planococcaceae; genus Lysinibacillus; species Lysinibacillus agricola. The sequence continues at coordinate 1,862,965 of NZ_CP067341.1, forward strand.
TCATTATCAATGATGACTGGGAATTTACCGCTAGGACATTCGTCGGCATGAAGCATAGTAACCGCAATACGTGCAGCTTCACCAGCATAGTGCTCTAGATTTAGATTTTCGATAAACTCAAAGCCTGCATGTGCACCAGGACCATAGAAGCCCGTTTGCATTTCTTTGCCCTCGGAGGCTGTTGCTTGGAGAGCAAGTCGACTATGAATACGTGTATCTTCTACAAATTTTCCTTCTGAGTTGGCGATTAAAACATGCTGCTCTTCGTCAAGATACCGAACTTTAACTTGACTGATGCGTTCATCATAATTTCTAGCAATGTCATTAGCCTGCCGCATGATCGTTGCTTTTCTAGCATGCTCCACACTGTTTGGTAGAATGATAATGTTATGAATTGGCGTAATAATTTCTTTTTTTAGTGGTTGAATCGTTCCAGTAGTACCGCCTTTAATGGCAAGTGCTGCTCGTTTTGCTGCTGCTAGTAAGCCTTCCTCTGAGAAATCGTTTGTGTATGTGTAAATGCTCTGAAGACCGGAAAAAATGCGTATACCAATGCCGAAGTCACGCCCTGATATACTTTGTTCAATTTTTCCACTTTGTAATGTTAATTCATTGGCAAACTTATCCTCGATGAAAACTTCGGAAAAATCGCCACCTGTAGACAGTGCCGCTTCAAGTACATTTTCAATTACTGATTGTTTAATCATATTTTTCCCTCCTTTTTTAAAGTATACCAAATAATTTAAAAATTCTGTATTTGTGAAGTGTATCACATAATTATATATATTCTATTTGTGACATTTTATGATATGGAGTATTGGTAGTTGGAAAATGTTTGCAATAAAATCATGCATTTAAATAAATTTCTATATGAGAATCAAAAATTGATTATATTTAACATCTTCTTACCCAAACTAATGAAAAGGCATAGGAAGGTGATGGAATGCAGCAACAGCAATATAGTGCAGGGGATATAGTTTTCATTTTTTATCAACATCCATTTATTGATGATGTAGTAAACATACAGGAAGCTGCAGTAGTGAACATTCCGGATAATTCAACGGAGATGGCGCTATTCCTCTTTGAGAAGTACTATCCGCTAACAAATGATATGTTAATATTTACGAGCGAAGTGGATGCTGAGCAAGCTTATCACCAATATTTTCATTGATGGAGGTAGAACATAAGAAGTCTTATAGGAACTGATTTTCCTGGAATATAAATGCGGTTTCATGCACAGCGGCCATTACACAAAGGCGAAATTGATTTGTATAATCCCAAAATTGATGGTAACGCTAACAGAGATAGCCATGAAGAAGGGGAGAAACATTATGTATTCATTTCAATCGAATTGTTGGTCAGAGCATGAGGAACTTGAGGTTGTTATGCTTTGTGCACCTTCAAAACTAGATGTACCAGATTTAACAATAGCTGAAAATGTAGGATGGAGTGCTGCTGTCAATCATGTAAAAGCAATGGAGAATTTCCTGGAATTTAAGACAACGCTAGAAAATGCGGGTGTCAAGGTGATTGATTATTCGAAAGAGCTACCAAATGATATGACAACAGTAAGTGAGCAGCTTATTAATAGGTACTTTGTCCGCGATCTTGCCTGTGTTATAGGAAATAGTATGTTCCTTGGAGAGGCAGGTAGCTCGCTAAGGCGTCCAGAGTACCCACATGCTCACTCATTATTAGAAAAGTGGTTTCCAGAGAAATTTTTAAAAGTTAAACAACCTTATACTGCTTTAGAATGTGGCGATGTGCTCATTTTAAATAAGGATGCCGTGCTTATTAATATTGGAATGAGAACAACATTAGAGGCTGTGGAAAGTATCAAGGAGCGTATCTTCCAAGAAGGATTTTCGGAAATTGCGATCATTGATTTGCCAAGACGCTCCGATACACTTCATTTAGATATGAATTGTAATGTTGCGAACGATAATCTGCTAATAGCTAAAAACTTTATGCGTTATTTTCCTGTACACGTGTTTACAGCTCAAACAAGTCGTTTTGAAATGACCGAACAATTTTTAAATCACCATGGCTTTGACGTTTACTGGCTTGAAACATATAATACAATCCCAGATATCAATTTTATCAATCTTAATCCGGAAACATTGCTGATTAGTAAGCAAGCAACGAAGCAGCAATGGACGAAGCATCCAACATTGCGTAAAAAGAATTTGATAGAAATTGACGTAACAGAGCTAGAAAAAGGGGGTGGCGGCATTCGTTGCATGACATTGCCACTGCTACGAAAGTAAGTAAAAGGCAGAAGGGTTGATTGAAATGGCATCTAAAACAAGTAAAGGGCGGATGTCTTGGTGGCAGCTCTCACTTCTCGGTATAGGATGTACACTAGGAACAGGATTTTTTCTTGGGACAAGTATGGCCATTCATAAAAGTGGTCCTGCTGTTATAATTCCTTTTTTGTTAGCGGCAATTGCTACTTATATTGTTTATGATGCTCTTGTTAAGATGTCAGTTGACAATCCAGATAAGGGATCATTCCGTACGTATGCAAAGCAAGCTTTTGGAAATTGGGCAGGATTTAGTAATGGCTGGATTTACTTGATTTCTGAGATGCTCATTATGGGTAGCCAATTGACGGCGCTTGGTATTTTTACAAGGCTTTGGTTTCCTACACTTCCATTATGGGTTGCTGCATCTATTTATGCTGCACTTGGATTAACCGTTATTCTTATGGGGATGAAGGGCTTTGAAAACTTTCAAAATATTTTTGGTGCGTTAAAGGCAGCAGCGGTTGTCATGTTTATTATAGTAGCGGTTGTCTTAATAATAAAAGGATTCAATACGGAAACAACGACACTCGATGCACTGCATGCAAATTATGAAGAATTATTCTCACAAGGTGTGAAAGGAATATGGCTTGGATTGCTATATGCCTTTTATGCATTTGGTGGAATTGAGGTTATGGGTTTAATGGTCATTGATTTAAAAAATCCTAAAGAAGCACCGAAAGCCGGAAAAGTGATGCTTATTGCTATAACTATCATTTTTCTAATGGCTATTATGCTTGCCTTGGCGCTTGTTTCTTGGAAGGACTTTAATATTAAAGAAAGCCCATTTATTACAGCGCTTAATGGTTATCACATACCTTTTTTTGCAGACATTTTTAATGGCGTTTTAATTATTGCAGGTTTTTCAACAATGGTTGCCTCTTTATATGCGGTCATCACGATTCTCATTACACTGGCAGAAGACCACGATGCTCCAGCTTCTCTGGCGAAAAAAGGGAAAATGAAGATTCCATTTCCTGCATTTCTCTTTTTAGCTAGTGGTTTAATTATAACCATTGTTATCGGCTTCCTCATGCCAGAAAAGATTTTTGAATATTTAGTTACAGCTGCAGGCTTAATGTTAATTTATAACTGGCTCTTTATATTAGTGACATATAGGAAGCTAATGAAGCTGTCGAAGTGGGAGTATGTGAAGAATAGTATCGGGATGTTACTCATTGTGGTGACAGTGTCTGGGACGTTAGGGAAAAAAACAAGCAGACTCGGTTTTTTCGTGAGCCTGCTTTTTATCATCATCATAGGAATTGCGACTTGGATTGTCATGAAAAGGCAAAAACACGGTAAGCATGTTTAATGTTCTTTGTTTTTCTGAAGAGAATGTTGCATACGTAAAAAAGGACATTTCGATGCACTACTATTATCATCACTTAAAAAATACTGTTTCCACTCATAACTGTCTTCTTGCCCATACCATTTTAAATCAGTATGAGCTGGAATAGCATCGTATTCGGTAATGCGTTGACGAATAAGCTTCTTTAATTTTCGACCAAATACAGTAGAGTCGTTCATTTCTTCAAATATCCAGCGTGGCTGAAATGCCATTAATAAAGTGGAGAAATGACGACTCTTACGCAATTTATGTGCGGGAGTTGCACAAGACACAAAATAAGGCTCACCGTTAAAACAAAATTCCCATTCATGATGCGATGGGGCTGTTGGAATTTCCTTTGGCCAATCGACATCATCAAATTTAGTTAAATTGTTTAAAACTGACCAAAATAAATTTCTATAATCCTCAACTTCGAAATTTTTATGCATATCATTAGGGGTTTTAAAGAAAACGGTATGTGTTGTATATTTTCCAAACGTTTGAGACCACTTATTGTATTTCTTTAAACATAGTGCTAACGTCTTTATCGATTGCTCCTCTCGTGGATCTCCTATAAAGCTATAGCGAAGCTCGTTCGATAAAAACCCTTTTCTAGCTGGAATACAGGGGAACGTATTTGCTTCATCTGCAACCATGGCAGCGAAGTCGGTATATGCTGACTGTTGCCATAATGGAAGTGTTTCAAAATGTTCTTCAATCCACTTCTTGTCTAACACTGCTACTTCCACTTATGTCTCCTCCTTCTTACCTCTTTAGACTATTAAAGAAAGAGTAAAAATGTGACGATGTAAAAGAGTCAATGTTTTGGTGAATCGCTACTCGTTCCTATCTACAATAACACTTGAAATTCCTAACAATAATAATAAAACAACGCCCAGAAAAGTGATATTAGACCATTGTAACCTTGTATCAAAAAGCTGAAAGAAAAAAGTAAAAACAGGAATAAAACACAATGACATCATTACAAAGAAAGGTGTGCAATATTGAATTCCTTTTTGTAATAAATACATAGGAACTAATACACCAAGTAAAGTCATTAGTAATATCCAACCTATATTTCCAATCAAATAATCTAATATTACGTCATATGTAGCAATTAATGATAAAAGAATAATGCCATAAAACCTCTTAGATAATATCATTGAGCTAGTCCAACCTAGTTCACTTAACTGTTTTGAATAAAGTGTACAAAGAACAGCACCTAACCCACATATTATACTAGCTAGAATACCTAATAAACTAAATTTACTCCAAGTTATCAATGCAGACTTCCCAGCAAATATTGCATAAATTAATATGAGACAAGCCACTAAAGTACCTATAGCAATACTTACTTTAGCTACGTTTATATGATGTTTTTGCTTAATTGCTAATAATATAACAAATAAAGGACCTAACCCCATTTCCAGTGAGCTTACAATCGCTGGTTCAATATATTTTAATGCAAAATAAAATCCCATAAAAGCTAAAACAGATGCAGAATTTAATTTTAATAAAATTGGGGTAGCAGCTTTATTCCATTTCATTGATGACTGCTGCTTAATTGAAAAAAATTGGAAATATAATGTTGTGATAAAAAAGCTAATACCTGTAAAAAGAAATGGGTGTACAGCTTGCACACGATTTGCATAATAAACTTGACTAACAGAAGTTAAAATTGCCGAAAGAATTAAAGATAATACACCAATTGCATGTAAATTATGTTTACGTTGAAGTGTAAGTTCCATATGAGGCCTCCTTTTAATTTACCAAAATTATAATTAATTATAATTCTAACTAAAATCTTAAATAATCTGTATTTTCTATATTTATTTAATATTTAGATATTTGATAATGTTATTACGGACTAACAATTTAGTCAAGATATAGAATTTCAGTATTATATTCACATATATAATTATTTGAAAAAATTTTTGAAAAATAGTATTTTTTGTTAAAAAATTAAATTGGCTGTGGTAGGCGGCGGGGCTAGTTGCATTGCTTTTGTCTACTCACTTGAAAGAAAACTAAGAAAAAATGTAGATAATTTAAAGTTAATAATTGATATTTACGAACCGAACGAAGATCTAGGGAGAGGGAATGCCTATTTACGTGAACCTGAATTTATTCGTTTAAATCGACCGCCAGAAAATATGTCTATAGATGTAAACGACCCAACCCATTTTTTAGATTGGATTAAAAACCGACCTTTAATTTATAAAAAATATAAGGAAAGTGAATTTATTGCTAGAAAAATTTTTGGTGATTATCTGAAATCTGTTTTTGAGGATAAATGTTGTAAATTCAGCAAGCTTGCTTTCAACAGTAATGGTTCCGTTATGCATATCGATGATTTTCTTTACAATAGACAATCCTAAGCCACTTCCGCCATTCTCAGCTGTCCTTGATAGGTCAGCCTTATAAAATCGCTCGAATATATGCTTTTGTTGTTCCGGTGTTAAACCGATTCCGTTATCACGAATGACAATAGCGATCGTATCCATTTGTTTTGTCACTGATATTGTAATGGTGCCAGCAGCTGGCGTGAATTTAATGCTGTTGCTTAGTAAATTCATCCATACTTGATTCATTAAATCTTCATCAGCCATTAGCGAAATGTTTTCTAATTGCAAATCTATGTCGATGTTTTTTACTAGCCAATTTGGTTCCAGTGCTAGTACGACATTACGCAATTGCTTATCAAGTCGGTAATGCCTTGGCTCGAAGGGGTGGTGTTGTGATTCTAACGACGTTAGCTTTAGTAAATTGTCACTAATTTTTGATAGTCGATTACTTTCCATCTCAATGATTGTTAAATAATGCTGTCGCTTATCTTCAGGGAGGTCCATGTTTTTCAATGCTTTAGCAAAGCCATTAATAGTTGTTAGAGGCGACTGAATTTCATGAGATACATTCGAGATAAATTCTTGGCGCATTCTTTCCATTTCACCTAATTCAACTGCCATATGGTTGATGCCATGTATTAATTGACCAAATTGATCTTCATCTGTTTTCATATCTAATTTGACAGTAAAATCACCTTTAGCAATCCGGCTTAATGCATCTACAATCGTATTCCAATAGTTTCGTTGTTTATTTACTCCAATTAAAAAGAGGATAATAATAGAGCAAGCAAAGAGAACAAAAACACCAACTACGGTCCATAATTGAAGCCAGAAACCTTGTGGGTGTTTGCCTAACCAATCATAAATCCACGACGTTATGTGGAAGGAAATAAAAGCAAATATGATGTTACTGATAAGAAGAAGCATTAAAGTTAAAAAAAGCTTTAAAAAGAACTTTCGTCTTCTCATGGTTCCAGTTCCAATCGATAGCCAAGGCCACGAATTGTGCGAATAACAAACCCACTTGTTTCTTGTGGGAAACGTTGACGAAGTCTTTTAATGTGAACATCGACTGTACGTTCATCACCTTCATAGTCATATCCCCAAATTTCTTCAATTAGCTGTTCACGTGAAAAAGTTTTCCCCGCATAGCTTGCTAAAACAAACAATAGTTCAAATTCCTTTAAACGGAGTGTTAACGATTTACCATTATATACGACTTCATGTGTATTGCGATTTAACTTTACATTGCCAGCTTCCACAAGTTGAGATAGGGAAATACGGTATCTTTTAAGTATTGATTTAACACGGACGATGAGCTCTGCTGGCTCAAATGGTTTAACAAGGTAATCATCCGTTCCAAGATGAAAGCCCTTTACCTTTTGTGAAGTTTCTCCTTTTGCGGTTAGCATCAGGATAGGTAAATCATTATTAAAGGAACGTATCTCTTCGCATAATTCCCAGCCATTCATTTTCGGCATCATAATGTCCAATAGAACCATATCCACCTTATCAGAAGCTAATTTGGACAGTGCATCCACACCGTCCGTAGCCTCAATAACCTCTAATCCTTCATTTTGCAAAAATACTTTTACTAATTCTCGAATATGTGCATCATCATCTACAACTAAAATTGTCGTCATGCTAACAAATCCCTTCGTCATTCCTCTTTAATGCGTAGTTGTTGCTTGGCAAACTCTCGATACATTTCATGCGTCTCAAAAAGCGTATCATGTGTGCCGCTACCCGTAATATGTCCTTTCTCTACAAAAAGTATTTGATCGGCATCTACTACTGTTGAGAGTCGGTGGGCAATCACGAGAGTTGTTCTACCTTGCATTAAATTATCCAATGCTTTTTGAACATAGATCTCTGATTTACTATCCAAACTTGACGTTGCCTCATCAAGCATTAATATTTGAGGGTTTCGTAATAGTGCTCTGGCGATGGAAATTCGTTGTCGTTGACCGCCAGAAAGCTTAATGCCTCGTTCTCCGACTTCTGTCTCAAATTGATCTGGCAGTTCGTTGATAAATTGATCGGCATAGGCCATTTTGGCAACTCTTTCAAGTTCTTCATCCTGTACCTCTCTATCAATGCCATAGCAAATATTTTCACGAATCGTACCAGATAGCAGTGCGCTCTCCTGAGCAACATAGCCGATTTGGCTTCTCCAAGAATGTAGGGAGTATGTGTCGATAGGGGTATCTCCGAGTGTAATACTTCCGTTAGTAGGCTGATAATATCTCTCTAACAGAGAAAATGTTGTTGTTTTTCCTCCGCCACTAGGTCCAACGATGGCCGTAACTTTACCTGGTTCAATTGTGAAATTGATATTCGATAAAATCAGTTCTTCTCCATAAGCAAAGTCAACATTTTTTACATAAATCGGCTGATCCACTTTTTCTAACGTTTTTCCTTCGAAAATATTTTCCTCTTTATGCTCAAGTAATGCACTGATTCGCTCTGTAGCACCCATCGCTTTTTGTAGCTGTGTAAAGAACATCGTTAATTGGGTCATCGGCATGATGATTTGGATTAAATATAAAATAAATGCCACCATGTCGCCAGCTGTAAGCTCTCCTGAAGAAACTCGTACACCACCATAACCAATAATGGCCACAAGGACTGACATTAATACAAACGAAACAAGCGGCGAAATAAGTGCATGGATTTTAGCTTCTTTTAAGCCAAACTTAAAGAGGTTGGTAATTCCTTTTTTGCCACGATCATATTCTATATTCTCGGCATTTGAAGCCTTTACTAATCGTGTTTCAGGTAAAACTTGATTTAGCACTGCCGTAAATTTTGCCGTCTCATCTTGCATTCCTTTTGAAATGACAAACATACGTCTTCCTAACAGCATCAAAATAACCATAGCAAGCGGAACAGCAATCAGCATCACTAAAGTCATTTTCCAATCTAAGATTAATAGAATGATGACTGATCCAATAATAGAAATAACACCTGATAAACAGTTTGCAAGATGCTCTGTAATAAGTTCCTTGACAACAGCTGTGTCATTTGTAACACGACTTAATGTTTCACCTGTATCATTCTCATCATAATAAGGAATTGGTAAATGAAGTAGCTTTCTCCAAAGCCGTTCTCTTAAATTCGCGACAACATGATGTCCGACACGATTTAAATAATAAATAGAAAGCCCGCTCGCGATTGCCTGCGCGATAAAAGCAATACCTAATAAAATAATTTGCCAATAATCAAGGGATTCTAATGAAAAGCCGTCCACTAATTTTTTCGTAAATAACGGAACGATAAATCCAACACCGGTCGTTGCTAAACTCATAATTAATGAGATTATTAAAAGCCATATCGGTGGTTCAGCTTGTTTGACTAAACGAACAAAGCGCCGCCAATCCTTTAGTTTTGTGTTATCTTTTGATGCCTCCTGCAAAGTAAATCCTCCTTCAATTTCATCAACAATAAAATATGAATCTTATATGTTACTAACTATAGCATGCCTATATGAACTGAATATGAAATGAGGTGGGATGAGATGAGATGATAAGGAAAAGGTTACTCAAATTTCTGAGTAACCTTTTTGTGTGTCTATAGTGTGCTTATTCAAGAGCATTTTAAAGTTCAGCGCAAGAAAAGAAGTATGGTATAAGATAAACTGCACGTAAAAGCCCGATTGGTGAAGACTAATAATCAGTATGGGGAGGGGATTAAGTTTCACTTTATTTGCTGGTGCTTCTGATTACCAAGTTTAATCTGAATGAGGATCATGGCAATGACGATGACCACCATGCCAATAATTGCGGCTGTAAAGTTACCTGTATAATCTCGTACAAGACCAACAAATAATGGGCCAAGTGCGGCAAAAACGAAGCCAACCGATTGAGTCATAGCTGCCAAGATACTTGCTTCCTTGATGTTTTTGGCTTCGTCAATTGGTAATGTTAATCCTAATGAGAATAAGCCACCTGCACCGATGCCAATGAGAAGACTGCTTAGCCAAGGGTTAACGGAAAATAGTAGCAAAAATAGGCCGATTAATTCTAACGATGAACAACCCACTAACCATACAGCTCTATGCTGTAAACGATTATTTAAAATCGGTACTAAAAAAGTTGCAGGCATTTGGGCAACCGTTAATAGTGTCAACATCATGCCAGCCTGTTGTTTACTATAGCCCATATCTTCTACTATAGGTGGCAACCAAGCCATGATTGTATAAAACATGAAAGCCATTAAGCCAAAAAAAACAGTTAGTAGCCAAGCTTTTTGATCTGTTAAAAGTTGCTTTAAATTATTATCAGCGCTTGAAGTATCTGAGACAGTGTTAGTGACTGGCATTTTCTCAATTGGTTTCCACCAAAAGAAAACAGCGATGACAGCAAGAATAGCCCATGATGCAGCAGATGCTTGCCATGTATGAAAAAGGGAGCTTAAAGGTATGGAAAGCCCTGAGCCAAGTGAAGCGCCTACAACTAATGCTAACGAATAAATGCCGACAACACGGGAAGGATTCGTGAAATTTTGTTTAATAAATCCTGATAGTAAAGGTCCTGCAATAGCGATGCCAATTCCAGCAAGAAAGGCTGTTAACAGCATTACCCATGCATAGTAGGCAAAAAATCTTGCAGCTGTTGCCAGTCCAATAAGAATAAGTGAGTAAGCAATGGCTCGTTCGATGCTAAAGCGATTGGCAAGTTTTATGGCAAAAGGTGCAAATAGGCCCATGCATAGTACCGCTAATGAGGTTAATAAACTGGAAGAAGCGGCACTCATGTGTAATGACTCCCGAATGGTTCCTAACAAAGGTGAAACGGAAGTTATCGCGGGTCGTAAATTAAAGGAAGTTAAAATTATAGCAATAATTGGTATAATCGTATGTTTTACATTCATTCTCTTTCAACTCCATCTATAGCTAATAATAATTACAAATTGAAGTCTATAACAATACAAATGATTGAACAATACTATTATTACTATTATGATGATAGCTACAAACTATGATAGGTCGTGATATATTGGAAATTCGTCATCTTCACTATTTTATGGCTGTTTGTGAGGAGTTACATTTTACAAAAGCTGCTGAAAAACTTGGTATTTCCCAGCCGACTCTAAGTCAGCAAATTCGTGTGCTTGAAGACGAAGTTGGTATGCCACTGTTTGATCGGATTGGCAAAAAAATTGTACTCACTGAGGCAGGCTCAGTGCTGTTAAGTTATGGAACAGAAATATTAGATACATTGCAAAATGTCAAAGACGCCATTAAAGATTTACAGAATATGAAAAGTGGTCATATAAGAATAGGAATTATGCCATCAGATTTAGACTATCGAATTACACAGCTTGTCATCGATTTTCACCAAAAGTTCCCAAAAGTTAAACTAAAGATTATGTCGTCCATCGAAATTGTGCGACAAGTTCTTGAAAATGAAGTTGATATTGGCATAGGCATTAACGTCCTACCAAATGACCGACTTGTTACGATTCCTTTATGTAGGGAGGAATACGTACTAACTGTATCGAAAGAGCATCCGATGGCAAATCGAGTAAGTATAAACATAGCAGATTTGAAAAATCTACCAGTGATTATGTATCCAGAAGGTTTTTTGGGGTGTAAAATTGTGGAGGAAACTGTAAAAAAACATGGTTTTCAATTAAATTGTGTGCTAGAGACATCTTCAATTACGTCGATCATTAATCTTGTTAAAGCGAACATAGGTGCAACTGTACAGCCCTATCCGTTAATTAAAGAGATGAATGATCCTACCTTGCATATCATACACATTCAAGACGACGCACCAAGCCGCAGTTTGTCGATTATTTACCGAGTAGATCGTTATGTAAGTCAAGCAACAAAAGCGTTAATTGAACAAATTGAAGTTTATTTTCAAGGCTAGTCCGAAAGAGGGCTGGCTTTTTCTAATGTTACAAATAGTGAACGCTCTGGGTAAGTAGATATACTGCACCAAGAGTATAGGAAAATAAATAAAAATAGAGGTTCCTTTTTTTTGGAGATATATCATATAATATTCGTAAACCGACAGTCGGTCTATATGGGTGGAGGTTCTGAATAGGCAATCGAACGATGCACTTTCATAACATAATTTTAGATCTGCAATGATTGGTTAATTTACCTACAAAGATTAGTCGCACTGGAAATTATGTATCAATTATCGTGGGTCTCTTGTTGCTAATAATGTCTTGGAGCGCGCAAATTGAGTGGCTCATTTGGTTAAGTACTATAAGTATTTTTAGTAATGTCCTTCTTCTTACAATACAAAAAAATAATTTATTTTCAGGCGTGTTGATTGGGGAAAAATAGGATTATTATTGAGCGATAATAGGATTTTTTGTTGCTAGTTTGCTAATATATTCCCATTTTAACTGATTGTAGCGTAGGGCTTCTCGACTCCCTCGGGAAAGCGAGTAGCCCGTAGCGGAGATCAGAGCCTTCTAATTAGGGTGGATAAAAATGGTTAATCAACACACCTGATTTATTTTCTTAGTCATTGTAATATACACATTCAAGATGGGCGTGAATGTGAGTTACTTTAATAATTCTCAAAGGAAGGGGTCTAATGAATGGAATCACAGATTAAAAGAAAAGGCTTTTCAAAAGATTTTATCCTTATGGTGATTGGACAAATTATTTCTATTTTAGGATCTGCTCTTTTAAGGTTTGCCTTATCACAGAAGTGAGCTTCAGGAAGCCCACTTCTTCAGAGGTGGGAGGAATGAAGTGCTTTTTCTTTATAGAACATATGTTTATATTGTATATTGTAAATAATCAAAAAAGAAAGGAGTGACGGGTAATGACGAAATGGAAGAAAGATTGTTTTATTATAGAACTCAAGTTACTTATAGATACATGGCAAAAGGATCTCCTATTAAAACGTTTTGAAATTGCCCGTACACTCTATAATACAACTTTGTCTTATGCAGTAAAACAATATACGTTCATGCAAGAATCAAAACACTATCGAAAACAATTACATAGCTATCAAAAAGCGAAAAAAACGAATGATTCAAAAGAATTGAAGCAGATCGCAAAAGAGTTAGATAACATTCGTCAATCTTTTGGATTAAGTGAATATCAACTGCATGCGTATATTAAAAAGCATCAACATAACTATAAAAAACATATAGATAGCAATACTTCTCAGAAAATCGCCTCTACTGTCTGGAAAGCGGTTCAAGATGTTCTATTTAAAGGGAGCAAAGCACACTTTAAACGGTACGGAATGTTTCATTCTGTAGAAGGGAAATCTAATAAAGCAGGCATTCGATTTAAAGAGAATAGTGTCTTTTGGAATGGATTAATCCTTCCTGTTCGTATTCGCAAACAAGATTTGTTTGTAAAAGAGTCCCTTGCTCTTCATACCATTAAATACTGTCGTCTAGTCAAAAAAGTGATTCGTGGAAAACATACTTTTTACGTACAACTTGTGATGGATGGGATTCCTCCTGCAAAGAGAATACCATCAACAGGAGCCTTTCGGCATTCCTATCAAAAACAAAAACGAGTAGGTATTGACATTGGTCCTTCTACCGTTGCGATTGTTTCAGAAGAAACGGTTTTCATCCAACAACTTGCTCCAGAAGTACCTTTATTGGAGAAACAAAAAAGACGTTTATTACGCAAGTTGGATAGAAGTCGTAGAAGTACCAATCCTAACAATTTCAAAAAGGATGGGACTATAAAACATGGCGTCAAACTCCGTTGGACATATAGTAAAAACTATCAAAAAACAAAAGAACAAGTTAAAGAATTATATAGAAAGAAAGCTTCCTACATCAAAGAAAAACATGGTGCGTTAGCAAATAAAATTTTGTCTCTTGGCGATGAGGTGTACATCGAAACCATGCATTTTAAAGGATTGGCAAAACGTACAAAAGAAATCAAAACAACTATACAGGGCAAAATCCAATCCAAAAAGCGTTTTGGAAAAAGCATTGGGAATCATGCCCCTGCCATGCTAGTGGAAATCATTCATCAAAAATTAGGTTACACAAAGCAAACTATACAGAAAGTGAATACGATAACCTTTCGAGCCAGTCAGTATAACCATGTGACGGATCGTTATGAAAAGAAAAAACTCCATCAACGTTGGAGTCAAATTGGAAGTCATCTCGTACAACGAGATTTATATAGTGCGTTTTTACTGATGAATAGTGATCCAAATTTACAACAACCTAATCAAGACTTATGCAATAAAACGTTTACTACCTTTTTAGAGTTACACAATCAACATATAGAAGACTTGAAACAAGTAAAGAAAACATTCCCTCTTAGCATGGGTATCCAACAAATCAAGTGAGGGGTATTCCTCCGTAGGTAGAGCTACCTGCCTTCGTTAAAACTTATTGCCAACACAACATCGGTTGTGTAAATAAGAAAGTCTTATGGAACAGAGGATAAATCAAAGATGTTGTACACAGGACATGGCAACACCATCTGTGGAGAGCTTTGTAACGCTTCTCTTAAGTATATAAGAACCCCACTGCTTTAGCTGTGGGAGTAGTCAGTTTATGTACTAGATATTACAGGGCGTGCAGATCTTTTTGCAGTATTATTTGCGATATCAAGTGTCCCAATTTTACTAGCACCGCTTGGAGGGGCTATTGCAGACAGGTTTAATCGACGCAATTTAATGGTGATTTTTGATTTTACTAGTAGCCTAATTGTTTTCATTTTCTTTGCAATGCTAGCAATTGGTAATAGTTCTATTTTGCTTATTGGTGTTGTGATGGTGCTGCTTTCTCTCGTTAGTGCTATGTATGCACCAGCAGTGATGGCCAGTATACCAGTACTTGTAGAAGAGGAAAAGCTTGAGCAAGCAAATGGGATTGTTAATGGTATTCAATCATTGTCTAGTGTAGCGGCTCCTGTACTAGGAGGAATACTATACGGTATGGTTGGCTTAAAATTGCTGGTCATAGTGAGTGGAGTGTTCTTTTTCCTATCTGCCTTATTAGAGATGTTTATTCATATACCATTTATGCAACGAGAACAGAACGAACATATTATTCCGACACTTGTGAATGATTTGAAAGAGGGCTTTAGCTATGTTGTAAAGCAATCTTTTATATTCAAATGTATGATTTTAGCTGCCTTATTAAACTTATTATTAACACCACTGTTTGTCGTGGGTGTACCGATTATTCTTCGTGTCACAATGCAAAGTAGCGATACACTATATGGGGTAGGGATGGGGTTAATCGATTTCGCTACGATCTTAGGCGCTTTATCTATGGGGTATTTTGCGAAAAAAATGGGTATCAATAATTTGTATGTTTGGATTTTCATCACTGCTTTATTGATTGTTCCAATGGCAATATCGGTTACGCCTCTCATGCTTAATATGGGCTATTATCCATCTTATACTGTATTTGTTGGTAGCGCACTTCTAATAGCTATGATTATGATGATTATTTCCATTTACGTTATTACAGTTGTTCAAAAAGAAACGCCTAATGAAAACTTAGGTAAGGTCATGGCGATTATCATTGCCGCTTCACAATGTATGGCACCAATTGGGCAAATATTGTATGGGCTGTTATTCGAAGCATTTAGTGTTAAAATCTATGTTCCTATTTTATTGATAAGTGTTGTTATGGTAGTGATGGCAATTGCAACAAAAAGGATTCTACGATTTAAAAAGAGCGAGATAGCAAAATAATTCACCTTTTATAATTACGCCAAGGCGAAATTGATTGTCGTGAATACAAAATAAATTAGATAATGACCATCAATTCTGATGTCTAAACTTTAAGTCCCTCCGTAAAAGGGGCTTTTTTAGATAGATTGTCTGGACATTTTTATTAGTTGCCAAAAACATGGATGAAAGCAATAGGTTCAAGTTCCACGAAGATGCAAGGGGCACAGGATGACGCTGAATTTAAGGAAACAGGGAGTACATGGATGACTAAAGTGATTTGCTATTCATTCCATACAGTGACTGATGGGGAGGATGAATTCAATTTTCTATGCATAAAAAGATAGAAAAAATGACAAAAGGCATCGATAAATTCACTTTCGATGCCTTTTGTCTAAAGGGGGTTTTATAAATGTAACTAGAACCATCTTCTCCGACGCCTATTAGATATTCTTTGTCGAGGTTGAAACTCAGTAGACAGGAAGATTGGCTGAGGAATACTTTCAAAATCAGTAACTTCATGAACAATTTTATGTTTCGTGTCGTCTTCTAAATCAGATGCATGAGAGGGTTCTACTTTTTCTTCAGTTGAGCGAGTGATGTTTGAAGTATTGTTCAAGAGTGGTGTAGTTGACAGATTAAGTTCTACCTTATCTTCTAAATTAGAAACATAAGAGGATTCTGCTTGTTCTTCAGTTGAGCGAGTAATGTTTTGAGTATTGTTCAAAAGTGGTGTAGTCGACAGATTATATTCTACCTCGTTTTTTAAATTAGAAACATGAGAGGACTCTACTTGTTCTTCAGTTGAGCGAATATTGTTTTGAGTATTGTTCATGAATGGTGTAGTTTGTTGAATATTTTCCATCTTGTCTTCTAAATCAGATGTTTGCAAAGAAACATGAGAGGACTCTACTTTTCCTTCAGAAGAGCGAGTAATGTTTTGAGTACTGTACAAAAGTGGTGTCGTTTGCTGATTATTTCTCGTAATAGTAATAGTGTCATGATTCTGAGCTGGCGAATGCTCTATTGCATTATGAATTTCAGCATGTGGCTGTTGCACAGGGTGAACGTCCTTCATTACGAGTATTGGTCGCATCATGTCGTGATCTTCATGCTCGAGGAAATGGCAATGCCACATGTAATGACCGACATGATCTTTCCAGTGCATAATAATTTTCGTAACCTTCCCTGCTTCCGATTTTACGGTATCCTTCCAACCTTGCTCATAGTCATGCGGTTCTTCAGCAGGACCTGTAAATTCCAGCCGACCTTCATTTTGATATAGCTCCATATCGAAAGGGCGTCGTTCTAGTATTTTAAATTGAATTAAATGCAGATGAATAGGGTGAATAAACTGTGTAGCATTAATAAAATTCCATATTTCTATACTATCAAGTGCAGGCTTTTCGGTAGCAGGGTCATGATACATACGATTATTTAATAATAACATTGGTCGACCAAAATCATCTGTCGTAGCAGTTAATGGTAAATGTCTCTCGATATGTGCATCATGTGGATGTATATCCATTGAAACAGCGAGTCTTTCTGGTATTTCACTAGTATCCTCACATTTTAGAGGAAGACAAACTTTAAACTGCATGATTACTCTTGTATGCTCATCTATGAAATCTTCATCAGAATTGACTAACGTTATTTCCTGACCTTCATATTTTGAAAAATCGATAATGACATCTGTTCGTTCTGCCGGCAATAACTCCACAGATTGAATTTCTTGAGGTGCTGTTAAAAAGCCCCCGTCTGTTCCGATTTGAATCATAGGCTGCTCATTTGAAAGACTAATGATATAGCCTCTTCTATTGGAGCCATTGAGAAAACGAAATCTATATTTACGAGGTTCAACATTTAAATAAGGCCAGAGCTTTCCGTTTACGACGATAGTATTACCGACAAAGCCAGGTGTGATGGATGGATGTACGGTAACAGGGAATGGTGGTTCATCAGGATAAAAAAGAGAGCCGTCTTCATTAAACGATTTATCTTGAATTAAGATAGGGTACTCATAATCACCACAAGGTAGGTTAGAACGCTCCTCAAGTGTATCCCGAAGTAAATAAAAACCCGCTAATCCCGCATACACATTTAAACGAGTTAGCGCCATCGCATGATCATGATACCAGAGTGTTGTGCCCGGTTGATGATTGGTATATTCATGTATTTCTTTACTGAATTTTGGACCTGTTTGCGCATAATTTCTTGTATACCATGCCTCGGGATGACCGTCACTTTCCCAATCTACATTTGCGCCATGTAAATGTGTAACAGTTCTTACTTCCTTTGAATCGTTTGCCGCATGAAGTGTAAAATCGACGGGTAAGAAGTGCTTTAAGGGCAATTGGTTTGTATATCTAACATAAATGCTTTTGTCTTTTGTAGCTTCAATTGTCGGTCCGGGATAAAGCCCGTTATAGCCCCAAATGATTGATTTTGGGAAATCTTTATGGAAACAATGCTCTGCTTGCATCATTTTAAGTTCATAATAATCTTTTCTCTGTTGGCCCTTATAGTATTTAGGTTTCGCGGTAACCGGTTTTGGCAGATCATCCACAAATTTTGGTATTGTTGCTGGATCTGTAGGATTAATTTCTTTACTCAAAACATCACGTCCCTTTTCCAATTCTTAAAATCTTAATTACTTCATCATATGGGTAAAAGCAATAGGCAACGAGGACAATAATGTAGATAATTGTGCTAATATATAAAAAATATCGACATTTAACTTCTTTCAGCAAATGTCTTTTGTAACGTAAGTGAAACGGCAGTTACAAATGTTTTATGTAACGTAAGCGAGGCGTCAGCTACAGAAGTCTCCCACCTCTATGGGTGGTGAGATGAATGCGGATTTAAGTTACTTTTCAGCAGACATAATCTGCTAAGTTCGATATTCAAAGCAAGTGGGGGCTATCGATTAGTTAATTGCCAAAGGAAGCTTTAACGCCACGAGGTGAGATGAAAGCAGTCTTTCATCGTGATTAAGGAACAAGAGTTTTTTTGCAACAGCGGGGTGGGAGTGTTATTGCGTGTAGATACGCTATGTATACAAGGTGACAACATAGATGCAGTAAAGTTTGCTCGACTTGTCCATACATATGAGTAGCAGTTTGCGATAGCACCATCGATATAAAGATGATTTTGGTAATTTGAGGTAAGTAGTGGAAAACACGGACGAAGGAACAGACTTATCATATAATTGAAGTATTTGATACATGGTGCTTGGAGAAGTGGTGATACGTTGGAACTAACATTAGAACAATTAAATACAACAATTATGGAAATGAGAACAAAAGGTCTTTTAACAGATGCGTTGACCCTTGCTAAACAAGGGCTATTGGTTGCGGTAGAAAATCAAAATTATAGGCATGGGTTGGATTTGTATTATCAAAAAATATTAATTCATCATGCTCTTGGTGACACTTTAAGTATGGTGAGCCTTATTCGTGATTACGAAGCCTATTGCCAAAAATACGGTACAGCGAAAGATTTTATGCATTATTATTTAGTAATGTCTTTAATATATGATTTGGTCGGCGTCAGAGAAAAAACTGTGGAAATGACTAAAAAATCGATAGAATATGCAGTTGAACTAAATGATCTATTCATGCTAGTTCGTTGCCATATTAATCTATGCTATCTTGAAGTCGAGAAGGGCTGCAATGCTGAGGCACTCCGGGCTGGATTATTAGCAAGAGATTTTAATCAGGAATTATTTAAGAAACTACCTGAATTAGGAAGATTACAAGAAATCCGCATTAATAATAATTTGGCTGATGTTTATATTTTGGAGGGAGATTTTGAGACAGGCAAAACTCTACTAGATTGTACATTAAACTCGGACATTATTCATAACCATAGGCGTGAAAAGGTAGCAGCTTTGTTTGGTTATGGCTTTTTATTTGAGAAACAACAAAAGCTAGAAGAAGCAGTGAGCTATTACAAACAGTCGATAGAGCTTGCACAATCATATGGTGACAACGCGATAACTAAAAAAGTAATGCGTCTATTATTAAATGTCCTTTATGAATTGAATTGGCGAGATGAGATTTTTGAAGTGCAGCGTGTATACATCGAGCTTTCTGAGAAAATGAGCGCTGATAATTTACTACAGCAGGTGATGGATTTAGAATTTAATCGGCAGAAAGAGAAGCTTGTCTATGATCCTTTAACGGGCGTCTTAAATCGCCATTTCCTAGATTTTGAGCTGAATGAGTGGCTAAGAGTGGCAAGGATTAGCCAACAATTTGTTAGTGTAGTTATTCTAGATCTTGATTATTTTAAATTGTACAATGATACGCATGGTCATTTATTTGGCGATAGGGTATTACAAATTCTTGCAAATGGCTTACGGCAATTTTTAAGTGATGAGGATGCCGAGATTATTCGCTTCGGCGGGGATGAATTTATGATTATCATCCGCCATAAACAAAAAGAATATTTGCAGAGACTTGTCAAGGATATGCATGCCTATTTACTTACTTTAACAATTGACCAAAAAGATGAAAGCTACCCTTAAAAAGTGAGCATGGGCGTTTGTGTCAATGATCAGAAAAATTATCAATACGAGAATTTATTTGAGCAAGCAGATCGGTGCTTGTATCGTGCTAAAAATGACGGTCGTGAGAACTGTGTTATTTGTGAGCTATCATGAGTTTTAGCAGAAAATTTTAATGCCTATTTGCAGTGGTGAATAGGCATTTTTACTGTGAAAGGGTTGTCATTTTTTATGACTGAACTAAAAAGAAAAAATTACTACTCGAGTCATTTGAAAACGTTGTTTTATCAACGTAAAATATATGAAATTAAGAAACACGACAGCTCGAAATTGTTGTATAATGTTGTGGTATGAGGAAAGAAAGCAGGTTGACAAAAATGGAAAGCAAAATGAATGTATACGCAGTTATAAACACGCAAAAGCATCAGGCATTCGTGTTAAAGAATAAGCTAGATGTGAAACATAAGGTGAATATATGAAAAACTGGTTGATTTTCATTTCTGTCTTTATGGTTTCATTGTCACTTGTCATTAGTATTTTAGTACTTTGGAAAGCCGAGGCTCCGTTCCGTTCAATTGAAGATCAGGCTGAACAGTTGGCACTAGATGCCAAAGCCCTCGCAATTGTCTCGGAGTCCTACACATATAATGGCAAACATTCGTATGTCACTGTGTTCGGGGTAGATGAATATGGTGATAAAAAGGCTGTCTTTGTTCCGACGAATCTAGAAGCGGATTCAATTAAGGAAGTATTTTTGAAAGATGGTATTACGGAAAAGCAAGCATTATCGGTTTTTAAAAAAGAAGGAAATGTTCAAAAGGTCCTCAATATGAAATTAGGCTATGAGGAGCCTGGTGCTGTTTGGGAAATTACATACCTAAACGATCACGATAAGCTCAACTACGTCTATATTATGTTTAAGGACGGCGACTGGTGGACGCGCATTACGAATTTATAAGAGGAGTAGATCCCGTATGAAAAATTTATTAGCAAACCGAGTAAAAACTTTAACACCATCTTCAACTTTAGCAATTACTGCTAAAGCAAAAGAATTAAAAGAGCAAGGTATTGATGTTATTGGTTTAGGTGCCGGTGAACCAGACTTCAACACTCCACAAAATATTTTAAATGCTGCCATCGACTCGATGGAAAAAGGTTACACAAAGTATACTCCTGCTGGCGGTCTTCCAGTACTTAAGAACGCTATCATCGATAAACTGCAACGCGACAATAACCTTACATACAAGCCGAATGAGGTAATTGTAGGTGTTGGGGCAAAACATATTCTTTACACTTTATTCCAAGTTATTTTAAACGAGGGCGATGAAGTTATTATCCCAATTCCTTATTGGGTTTCTTATCCAGAGCAAGTAAAATTAGCAGGCGGTGTCCCTGTTCATGTTGAAGGTACACGTGAGCAAGGCTATAAAATTACTGCAGATCAATTAAGAGCTGCTGTGACAGATAAAACAAAAGCAGTTATTATTAACTCTCCTAGCAACCCATCAGGTATGATTTATTCTCGCGAGGAGCTAGCAGAACTAGCAGCAGTTGCAGAAGAAAAAGATATTTTAATCGTGTCAGATGAAATTTATGAGAAGCTTGTATACAATGGTATTGAGCATTTTTCAATTGCTGAAGTTTCTGATGCAGTGAAAGCACGTACAATTGTTGTAAATGGTGTTGCCAAATCTCACTCTATGACAGGCTGGCGTATCGGGTATGCTGCAGGAGATGCGGACATTATTAAACCAATGACTGACCTTGCATCACACTCTACATCAAACGCAACAACAACTGCACAATATGCTACAGTGGAAGCGTATAATGGTCCTCAAGACGCTGTAGAAGAAATGCGTCAAGCATTCGAATCTCGTCTTGAAAAAATCTATCCACAGCTAAGTGCAATTCCTGGCTTCAACGTATTAAAACCTCAGGGTGCATTCTACTTATTACCAGATGTAGCAGAAGCTATGGCTCATACTGGTTATGATTCAGTGGATGCATTCGCTGCGGATATTTTAACAGAAGCAAACGTAGCAGTGATCCCAGGCTCTGGCTTTGGTGCACCAACTACAATGCGATTATCTTATGCTACATCTTTAGAATTATTAGAAGAGGCAGTCCGTCGAATTGATACATTTGTAAAATCAAAATGGCAAGACTAATCCTTTTAACCAACTTTGGAGGATTTCTATGAAAAAAATTATGATTCAAGATATGCCAAAACATGTCGGCGAAACAATCAAGCTAGGTGCTTGGTTATCTAACAAACGATCAAGTGGTAAAATTGCCTTTTTACAACTACGTGATGGTTCTGGCTTTGTACAGGGCGTTGTTGTAAAAGAAGAAGTAGGCGAAGAAATTTTTGCAATTGCAAAAGGTATGACGCAAGAAACTTCCATGTACATTACAGGTGAGGTTAAAGCAGATGAGCGTTCAAGCTTTGGTTGTGAGCTTGTTGTAACTGGTATTGAAGTGCTTCATGCTGCAACTGATTTCCCTATTACGCCAAAAGAACATGGCCCTGAGTTTTTAATGGATAACCGTCATTTATGGCTACGCTCTCGTAAGCAACATGCTATCATGAAAATTCGTAACGAAATTATTCGCGCAACTTATGAGTTTCTTAATAACAGTGGCTTTACAAAAATGGACCCGCCAATTTTAACTGGTTCAGCTCCTGAAGGTACTTCTGAGCTATTCAATACAAAATATTTTGATGAAGATGCATACCTATCTCAATCTGGTCAGCTTTACTTGGAAGCGGCTGCGATGGCTTTAGGTAAAGTGTTCTCATTCGGTCCAACATTCCGTGCTGAAAAATCTAAAACACGCCGTCACTTAATCGAGTTTTGGATGATTGAGCTGGAAATGGCGTTTGTTGAATTTGAAGAAAACCTAGAAATGCAAGAACAATACGTGGAGCATATCGTGCAATCAGTTCTGGCAAATTGCAAATTAGATTTAGAGCGTCTTGGCCGTGATACATCTAAGCTTGAAAATATTAAAGCGCCATTCCCTCGTATTTCTTATGACGATGCCATTAAACTATTACACGAACAAGGATTTGACGATATTGAATGGGGTGATGATTTTGGGGCACCACATGAAACAGCAATTGCCAATTCATTTGACAAGCCTGTATTCATTACATGCTACCCAGTAGGTATCAAACCATTCTATATGCAACCGCATCCTGATCGCGATGACGTCGTATTATGTGCAGACCTAATCGCACCAGAAGGCTATGGTGAAATTATCGGTGGTTCAGAGCGTATCTATGACTACGATTTATTAAAATCACGTCTTGGAGAGCATAATTTACCATTAGATGCTTATGCATGGTACTTAGAGCTTCGTCAACATGGCTCTGTACCGCACTCAGGCTTCGGGCTAGGATTGGAACGTACGGTAGCATGGATTTCAGGTACTGAGCATATCCGTGAAACGATTCCATTCCCACGTTTGCTAAACCGCTTATATCCATAAGCAACAACTAGTTTGGCTTTATAAAGAGATACTTTAATTCTTCATCCCGCTGATTATTAGTCTTCACCAATCGGGCTTTTACGGGCAGTTATTCTCCCACCTAACTTCTTTGCTTTTGCAAATTTTGAGATGGGAATCATACTGCCATGTGGGATCAATTTAAAAGTCGCGTAGTGATATGTCTACGCGGCTTTTCTACTTACGATGGAAAAAGGAGTCAAGTATAATATGAGCACAAATAATAATCGACTCCGTACATGGACTGAGCAGAGAATGATTCAAATTCCTCAGCTATTTTTTCAGTTTTATAAGGAGTTAAATATAGAGGATGAAGAGGCGCTGATTGTCATGCATTTACTGGCGTTCCATATGGAGGGCAATGATTTTCCAACACCTAATGATCTGAAGAATCGTCTCACAATGCCTGACAATGACATTACTTCACGTCTACAGCGATTAATGCAAAAAGGCTTCCTTGAAATTACTAGCGACGTCGATACAAGTGGCAAGCTATATGAAAAATATTCGGTATACCCACTTTGGGAGCGTATTATGCAGATTATTGAAATGAAGGAGCATCAAAAATCAGCAGCAGCAGTTCGACAAGAAGAGGGTGAGATATTCCGATTATTTGAAGAGGAAATGGGACGTCTTTTATCTCCTTTAGAGCTAGAAAAAATCGGTTCTTGGTTAGATGAGGATAAGCACAGTCCAGCGCTTATTAAGGAAGCGCTGAAGGAGGCTGTGTTTGCTGGCAAGCTGAGTATTCGTTATATTGATCGAATATTGCTGGAGTGGAAAAAGAAAAATATAACGACACCACAGGCTGCACAAAAACAAAGTGAGAAGTTCCGTGAAAAACAAACTTTTAACAGACCGCCAGTCCGTACAATGCAACAAGAGACGCAGTCGACAAATAAAGTACCATTTTATAATTGGTTAGAAGAAAGAGAATAGGGGGCTTCCGGTATGTTAACAAAAAAACAATGGGAGCATTGTCTAGCGGAAATGGATCGTATGTTTCCTGATGCACATTGTGAGCTAGTGCATGACAATCCGTTTGAGCTAACTATTGCGACGTTATTATCAGCACAGTGTACGGATGTACTTGTAAATAAGGTAACGAAAACATTGTTTCAAAAGTATAAAAAGCCAGAAGATTATTTAGCTGTATCATTAGAGGAGCTGCAACAGGACATTCGCTCCATCGGCTTGTATCGAAATAAAGCGAAGAATATTCAAGCGCTATGTCAGCGACTGCTGGAAGAATACAACGGCGAAATACCAGCAAGTCGAGAAGCACTAGTCACACTGCCTGGTGTTGGTCGTAAAACCGCTAACGTTGTGCTGTCTGTAGCTTTCAATATTCCTGCGCTTGCAGTGGATACACATGTAGAACGCGTGTCTAAACGATTAGGGCTTTGTCGCTGGAAAGATTCAGTGCTAGAAGTTGAAGAAACGATTATGAAAAAAACACCGATGGACAAGTGGTCGAAAACACATCATCAACTAATTTTCTTCGGTCGTTATCATTGTAAAGCTCAAAATCCTAGCTGTCACACATGCCCTTTACTGAATGATTGTAGAGAAGGACAGAAGCGTTTGAAAAAAGGGCTGGTGAAGGAAGCATGAATGTAGAAGCAATCGCGAAGGATAAAATTGATGCTTGGTTTGAAGAGTGGACAGTACTAGAAGCTAACATTCATGCAGCTCATGATGCAAGGAATGGAGAAGCAAAAGGATTAATGGAAGAGGCAATTTTCTTGTTTGAACGTTTAGTGCAAGAAGCAGGCGATGAAGTATTGCCCATTAATGGTGTCGAACGATTGACCTTTATAAAAGCAAAGCCTAGCCAATATGCTTGTTATCGTCAGCTTGATGAATTATTTAAGGAAACAAAAAAGCGAGCAGCACGGCTACGCTTGCAGGCTGCAAAAAGCTAAGGTAGACGGATAGACCCAGCAAACTGAAAGAGATAAAAAAGCAGAGTAGCGTTACGCTACTCTGCTTTTTTTATTCAGTATTCTCGCCGTCCCCAGTCGGTGGTACTACGGGTTCAGTTGGTGTTGTTGGTGGCTGACTACCATTGTTGTTGCCATTGTTTCCGGGAGGGTTACCGTTATTTTCCGTATTGCCGTTGTTCTCATTCCCGTTATTGTTGCCATTTCCATTGTTGTTATTGTTATTATTGCCATTGTTTTCATTTCCGTTGCCGTTGTGATTACCGTTATTCTCGTTATTATCATCTTCATCAGGTGCTGTTGGTTCCTCAATATCAGGTTCATCTGGAGTATCTGGCTCTAAATCTTCATCAGCTATACCTGTTACCTGGAAGGAGGTTGTACCTGGTTTACTGCGTGTACCATCTACAACGGCTACGACAGAAATCGTGTAATTGCCATCTTCGAGTGTGTTGCTAACTGTTAAACCTTTACTTTCCGTTTTACCGAGTGGAATAGTCTCTCCACCTTCTCGTTTAGCGGATACCTCAAAGGTTGTTGGTAACGGTTCATCTGTTTCCGGATCAAGCATTGCATCATGCTCCCATGAAATATTGATAGATTCACCTTCTAGGTCAAGGCTTGCACTTACATTGTAAGGTGTAGAAAGTTCTGGCATTGCGTATTCATTTGAAACTTCTTTAGGCTCTGTCCCACGTACAAATAGCTCTGTTTGACGTTTCTCACTTGGAGTAAAGTTACTTGCTAATTTAAGTGGCTTCGATCCTACTTCAATTGTAGCTTCCACTACTGAACTTGGTTTTTTGAAGCGTGGTGTTTCAACGTTCGCCGAAATCTCTTCCATAATTTCTTTAAATAAATATTGTGGTAAACGACGCTCATCCCAAGTAGTAATTGGATCAAAATGTTTTTCATAACCACTCCAAATAGCGATTGAATAGTTTGTTGTGTACCCAGCAAACCATGAATCTGGTACACTTGTATCCGGTAAATTATGCTTGCTAAAATCAGCAGCTGCGTAGTTCGTTGTACCTGTTTTGCCTGCGATATCTAATCCAGGTACATTGGCGTAAGTACCTGATGCATCCGGCTTATTGCCGACAACATCACGTAACATATCTGTTACCATATAAGCTGTATAATCGCTCATTGCTACATTAGACTCTGGTGTGTAGTCTTTTGTTGTTTTACCGTCACGGTAAACGATTTTTGTAATTGAATAAGGATCAGTGTAAACACCATTATTTCCAAATGCTGCAAAAGAAGCAGCCATTTGCGTAGGAGACATCGTAATATCCCCACCACCGATCGCATCAGATTCATAAATATTTTTAGCATTAATACCTAAACGACCAATAAATTCTTTAGCTTTATCAATACCAACTTCTTGTAATGCTTTAACAGCTGGAACGTTACGTGAAGCATATAAAGCTTTACGTGCTGTTATAGCACCCATATATTTATTATCCCAATTCGTGATGTTTTGCTTCGAATTTGTGTATGTCATAGGTTCATCCACAAGTGTTTGACCTGTTGACCATTTTAAATTTTCGATTGCCGGTCCATAATCTATTAATGGTTTCATTGTTGAACCTGGTTGATGATGTAAGTCATATGCATAGCTCCAACCGCGTTCAGCCCCGTAATTGCGTCCGCCACCGATTGCTTGAATTTGACCAGTTTTCGTATCAATGACAGCCGCACCTGATTGAATGTTTTCTGTTGGGAAGTTACTGTCATCATTCATAATGTTTTCGACAATTTGTTGTGCTTTCGGATCAAGTGTTGTATAGACTTTAATACCTTCTGCCATTGCAGTACCATCACCGTTATCCTCTAGCTCATTAATAACGACATCAAGGAAGGCATCGTATTTAGAGCCAGCAAATTTTTGACGTGTCGCATCGTCAGCTAGACCAACTTGAACGTCTACTTTCTTTGCTTCCTCCATCTCAGCTTTTGTAATTTTACCGTGTTGATACATTAATCCTAGAACGGTATTACGACGTTTTTCTGCAAGTTCAGGATTTTTTAATGGATTGTAAGCATTTGGACGTTGGACTAAACCTGCAAGTAATGCTTCTTCAGCTAAATCTAAATCTTTTAGTTCTTTCCCGTAGAAATATTGGGCTGCTGTTCCGAAGCCATAAACACGACCTGACATTAGCATTTTGTTAAAGTACATTTCAAAAATTTCTTCTTTTGAATATTTACGTTCTAATTGGAAGGCTAGCCAAGCTTCTTGTGCCTTACGTTTTAATTTTTTCTCGTTTTGTAAAAATGAGTTTTTAACAACTTGCTGTGTTAATGTAGAGGCTCCTTGTGCCCCGAAGCCATCACGGAGGTTAGCAAGTACTGCCCCACCAAGACGATAAAAATCCATACCATGGTGCTTGAAAAAGCGCACATCTTCTGTTGCAAGGATTGCGTTAATCATATCCTCAGGTATGTCTTCATATTTTATATATTTACGGTTTTCTGCACCAATTGTTGCAAATCGATCACCATTTATATCATAGAACTCAGAAGAAACGGGATCTTTCAGTAAGTCTTCATCTAGTTCAGGTGCGGTACTTGCATAATAAGCGAATAACCCAGCACCTCCAATAAAACATGCAGCTACAATTGCTACAAGTGTTAGAGTAATGCGCTTGAACCATTTTTTCTTCGATGGTTTCGGAGCGCTTTTTTTATTTTTTTGAGCGAGAGCCTTTTGATGCTCACCGCGAGTTGGACGACGTTCAGTCATTCTACTATCTCCTCACTTTCAGAACCATGGCTTTTTGCTATAATGAGCTGTTGGATAATAGGTAAATAATCGATACGCGGATAATAGCTGTAGGGAATTTCAAAAGCTTCCTTTTCAATTGTTGAAAAGGGTATCGATTTACGATCACCGTTTTCCATCGCTAGCCAGGCCTTTTGTAAAACATCGTATGGCACAATAAAATATCGTTCAAAAGCTGAGAAACGAACGATAATAAAAGCCACACCATTTTGTTCCGTCACTTGCTGCATATGTGTCATTTGATGTAAGTGAATATTCTTTAGGGGAAAACTGGTCTTTGAAGCAGTTTCCTTTGCATCAAAATCAATATAATGCCCGTTCCAAACACCATTGTAATCTGTTGTCGAAGGCGTTCGGAAATAAGCCTCACGAATAACTGCAGCGCTTCGTGATGGGTACTCTACTTTGACGATTTGCACGGGAACAGGTTTCTTATGAATGATAGCAAGTCGTCTTTTTACATAATAGTCATTTGCTTCATTAATTTCATCTTCTAGTGTTTTCCCTCGATTACTAAAAGAAAAATCCTTGTCCTTTCCCTTTTTTGCTGTTTTTTGAACAGTTGGATTAGGGGAATACAATTTCCCGTTCGGATAACGAATTGTCACTTAGTTCACCCTCTATAATACTGCTATTATACAATAGTTTACCACGATTCAGTAGCAGTTCTCCACTTCCATCAATAGTATGATTATTGCTAGATTACTACTGGTTAAAATTACTGAAAAAATAACCGATTATTGGGCAATTTTCGCCTCTGAAAGTCGAAAAATATCATGTAATACAACTAGTTCTAACATTCGAATCGTCAAAAAAACCGATAAAATTTCCAGCTGCATTTTATGGAGAAACTGTTCTCTACATGAGCGCCTTTACTTGATAGACGATTTTGAAGACAATGTGCTTAATAGAATAGTTCAATTAAATTTTATCGAAATACTTCTTCTTTCAGCTAACTTACGCTTATTTTGTCATGCATGAAGGTGATTTTATACATGCGAAGAATACATAAGTAAAGCAAAAGGAGGCGTTATTTTGAACAAGTTAAAACAGTTAGTTGCGCAGTTGGATCTGGTCAATCAATTACTTTTAACGAGAGTGTCGTTGGAAAACAATGCACAGAGCATGCACTTTTTTATGCAGCTCAAATCTGTTAGCCAGAAAGTAAGCTTAGCAGAAAAGAACTGGCAAGTAAAGAATGCTTGTTCGCCTATAAGTAGTGAAAAATGATAGACTTTGGTACACTTATCTCATATGCAATATAAATAACTCAATATGAGTATTTTTCATACATTATTTACCACGATGAAGGGTGTGCCTTGAGATGAATGAAGGCATTTACAAATCATTTGAAGTATATTTGCTCATATAGCATAAATAATTTAGCAGACGATTTTTGGGTGGCACGAATTTTAAAATAGCTGTTTCGGAAAATTAACTTAAAATGATACTATGCGTTTATGCTCATATAGATGAATCTTCGTGGATGGAACCAACAGTTGAAATTCGAGCTTCTTTTTTAGAGGTAAAAGAAATTGTCAGCTAATTACGATAATATTTTAAGGATCATCACCAAAAGTTGGGAAGACATTTATGAAAATGTTTGCCATGTATATAGGTTGATTTTCGTTACGACTGGGCGACTTCTTGGAGATCAGCGTCAAAGTAGAGGAACGAAGGCTAAAAGCATCACGACCTGTGATAACGCCTTCGTGACCAACCTCCAGTTGCCCCAAGCGTCCAGTTGGAATGGAAATCAACCTCACGTTATGGTGATGAGCCTTAATGAATGAGATGAGGTGCGGAATTGTTATTAATACAGCAAACGTCCATATTAATAGATGAATGTGAAAAATGTGTTTCACGCTTCTGGCAAATGCGCGAGGAGGATCGTACTCCAGACTTTTTTGCGGAGGTTAAGCCATATGCTGATGACATTCACCAGCTTTTAAAGGAATGGCAGCAAGAGGCGAATATGTGGATTCGAAAAAATCGACCAAAATATATGCATACACAACAAATTGCTTCAGTGGTGGAATCGATGGAGCAATTTGTTGTGCAATCCTTTTATAAGGAAACAAGTAAAAAGCGTTTTCTAGATGCAATTCATTCTACCTCCTATACATTAAATATTTTTGAGCGGTTAGTGAAGGAGGTACAAACGGATGTTATCGAAAAAAAGGACCATTAGTGAACTGTTAAACGAGTGGAGATATGACGAGGAATTGAAGGAACACATTTTACACTGGCAAACGCTTGACGGGCGTGAGGCTAAATATGCACCTTTTCCGGAAAATTTGCATCCTTCACTTGTAAAGGCTCTGCAAACAAGAGGAATAGAACAACTGTATACCCATCAACGTCAGGCATTTGATTTGGCCATGAATGGCGCATCCTTTACTGCTGTTACACCAACAGCGTCTGGTAAATCGTATTGCTATCATTTACCGGTACTTCAAAAAATATTAGAAGATAAAAATGCGCGTGCTATTTATTTATTTCCAACGAAAGCTTTAGCACAGGATCAAAAAAATGATTTAAATGAATTAATTGAACAAAGTGGTGAGGAGATTTTAAGCTATACGTATGATGGGGATACAGCGCCTGGCATTCGCCAAAAAGTTCGTAAGGCAGGGCATATCGTGATGACAAACCCTGATATGCTTCATTCAGGGATTTTGCCACATCATACGAAATGGGTTTCACTATTTGAAAATTTGCAGTATATCGTCATTGATGAGTTACATACATATAAAGGTGTGTTTGGTTCACATGTTGCGCATGTTATTCGAAGGTTAAAGCGAATCTGTGAATTTTATGGCAGTAAGCCGGTTTTCATTTGTACATCTGCAACCATTAAAAATCCCAAAGAGCTAGCAGAAGCTCTAACGAATGACAGTCATGCTTTAATAGCTGAATCCGGAGCGCCAGTTGGGAAAAAGACATTTCTTTTTTATAATCCACCCATCGTCCACAAAACATTTGGCGTGCGTCGAAGTGCTGTTTTGGAGGTGAGTGACCTCGCCAAAAGATTATATATAGCAGGTATTCAAACTATTATTTTTGCTAAAAGTCGTGTACGTGTAGAGATGATTGTGACGTATTTAAAGGAGCTTACACGCAATAAGCTTCTTGACGAATCGGTGCGCGGTTATCGTGGAGGTTATCTGCCTTCTGAGCGACGTGTTATTGAACGAGGGCTTCGTGACGGTACTATACAAACAGTTGTTAGTACAAATGCGCTTGAATTAGGCGTCGATATTGGCCAATTACAAGCATGTATCATGACAGGTTACCCTGGAAATATTGCAAGTGCCTGGCAGCAAGCGGGTCGCGCTGGGCGTCGTCAGGACGAGGCGCTAATCATTTATGTAGCGCAATCATCAGCACTTGACCAGTACGTGGTGAACCATCCGCTTTTTTTACTTGGCAGTGCACCTGAAGAAGCGCGTATTTATCCTGAAAATATGTTAATTTTAATGGATCATTTGAAATGTGCAGCGTTTGAGCTCCCATTTTCCACGCATGATACGTATGGTGAATATGAGATTCAGGAACTGCTTGAATATTTAGCGGAGGAAGGCGTTGTTTTTAAAACGAGTGAGAAGTGGCATTGGATGAGTGACCGTTTTCCTGCACATGATATTAGTCTTCGTTCTGCTTCGCAAGAAAATGTTGTAATAATAGATATGACTATCCCTGCACAAACAAAGGTAATTGGTGAAATGGATCGCCATAGTGCGATGACATTGCTACATGAAGAGGCTATTTATTTGCATCAAGGCATTCAATTTCAAGTAGAAAAGCTTGATTGGGAAGAAAAGAAAGCATTTGTACGAGAAGTAGATGTCGATTACTATACGGACGCGAATTTAGCAGTTGAGATGAAAGTGTTAGAGGAAGACCGGAGTAGAGATTACAATGGTGGCATTATTAGCTTCGGTGATGTTGGCTTAGTCGCACAGGCTACGATATTTAAAAAAATACGCTTTGGCACACACGATAATATCGGTTCGGGCCCTATTCATCTACCACCAGATGAAATGCATACAAGCTCATCGTGGTTATCTTTCGATAATACGACTCAGTGGTCGGAGGCGGAGCTTACAGATGCCATGGCTGGAGTTGCTTATGCGATGAACGCTTTTATTCCAATATTCATTCAATGTGACAGTAGTGATGTAGCGGTTGTTCCACAAGTAAAGGCGACACATAATGAATTGCCAACGTTTTTTGTTTATGATAAATATCCTGGTGGTATCGGATTAAGTGAAAAGGTATTCGATTTATGGGAAGATTTGTTGACTAAGACACAGGAGCATGTGGCTGGCTGTCCTTGTGAATCAGGCTGTCCATCATGTATAGGAGCTCAAGATAGTTTGCAACAGGCGAAGAAAAAAGTAGTAGAGCTACTTAGAATTTTAAATTAGAGATAAAAAGTGGGCTGAGAGGAAAAAGTCTAACACTATTCCTTCAAGCCCTCTTCTTTGATTAGTTTATAAATCATTTTACTAGTTATCTGTTACTTAATCTCGAATATTTCATTCATGTCAGTAATTTCTAGGGCTTTGCATATTACTGCTAGATGTTCATGGTTAATGGTACTACGTTGATTGTTTACAATTTCACTAATTCAAAGCTAATGGAATGCTGTCCACAGCATAGAAAGACCGGAACACAGCAGGAGAACATCCAGCACATATCGGAACGAGACAATGCTCATTCGCTGCACAACACTCTTGGCAATAATCGTGCCCAGCATGAGCGAGGCACCTACAATCACGCCTTGTAAAATGACCTCTGTCGGAAGCGCTCCGACTTCATGGAACGTCAAGGCTTTGCTGACATAAAGCGCAAATGAGCTGAGGGCTTCCGTAGAAAGAAAGGCCCCTTTCATTAATCCGTAAGACGTAAATGCCGGCACGCTGAGGGGGCCGGTCGAGAGAACGATGCCGGTCAAAAATCCGACGATCCCTCCGGCGATGGAAAGCTGCCATAGGCGAATACGCAAATTTTTTGCTTCAAGCCAGCGCCTTAAGGGAATAACGGCCAGAAAAAAAACACCGAGCCCGATATCGACAATATGTGCCGGCAGCGCCCACAAAGTTCTGGCGCCCATTGCGGCGGCGGGCACGCCCGTAAGCGAGTAAGCGGCAAAAGCCCGCCAGTCCACTTCGCGCCACCAGGCAAAAACTCTTGAAATGTTCGCTATGATGGCAGCTACCGCCATGATCGGTATAGCTTGCTTTGGTCCAAATGTAAAAACGAGAACGGGCAATAACATGATGGATGAGCCCGTTCCTATAACGCCGCTGATAGCGCCTGCCACTAATCCTACGAACAATACAAATAAATATTCCATCAATAACTCTCCTAATAAACTCCCCGAGCTGATCGCCGTTTCGTTATGGTTTCCTTTTTCGTTTCCTGCCAGTTATATTCCGTTTTCATATTTATTCGACATGAAAGAAGGAATTCCTATTCGGATGTACGCATGGAGGGCCCCGCATTACGAAAAATTTCGGGTATTTGGATTTTATGGTGGAAAAGGGCTTACAATTCGCCCTTCTCCAATTTCTCAATCAAGGTGAAAATGTCGATAACAAGAATTTCTCCAGCTTCACGAATAACGCGAAAAGGAGGCATTCTATCAAACGATGGATCATTCATATCATAGCGGTCTAGCGGTCAAGGTTGGCGAGAAAATCACGCTTCTGATGCTTTGGTTTGCGTTCCTTTCGAAGCCCTTCGACTTGCTTACGATGATGCTCAACAATACGTTAAAGATTTATGGTTTCTAACGCTTGATTCACCATACGGACAACGTTCAGTAGGAGGTGATGTGCTGCAGCCAGAGCTAGAGAATCTTTTAACCGATTTGAGAGAGAAACAGCTACGAGCTGAAAAGATTGAATGTAAACATCTTCATTAAGTCAGGTCGTAATTAGTAAGCAAGGTGTAAAAAACTACTCAATCAATAGTGGTTTTACATTTTATATCCCTAATAACTGTTTCTTTTTTGTATCAAATTCATCTTGAGTTAAGATTCCCGCATCAAGAAGTTCTTTTAACTTGACTAACTCATCAGTAGGAATTGTAGATGTGTTAAGGCTGGTCTCAACTGTTTGCGAAACCTCACCTTCTTCAGTAACGATTAATAGCGAAAGCTTCTCAAGATCCTTCTTGTCACATTTAATAACTAATGGAACTTTATCCCCGTTTTCACGCTTTAGGAAAAGCGTTGCTACAGATTTATCTTTTCCTATATTAGCTCCCATTGCACCGGCAATAGTTTCTGCATTACCGAATGTACTTCCGATTAATGACCATCCAGCAATGTCAAACGCACTCTTTTGAATGTTTTCAACACGTTCCCATTTAATTATTTGAAATGTTTCAGGATCTTTATAATCTACCGAAATATCTACATAACCATGTTCAGTTTGCTTCAAAACGTAATTATAACCATGGTCATTTAGCTGTTCTTTACCATTCAAGATAGTCAAGTTTAGCTTAATAGCTTTTGGCCCTTTTACTTTCTTTTTGAGGGTTACTTTTTCAGGGATGCCGAATATATTTTCCAACTCATCCGCAAAAGGCATAGCTGCTTTATCATTATTTAATTTCAGCTTAATATCTGATTCTTTATAAATGAAATCGATTTCTACAGCTAAAATTTTTCTACTAACAATTAGATTACGGATATCATTCAATTCATAGGAAACTAAAGTTTTATCTTTTTTATCTTTATTTAGGGTGAGTAATCTTTCTGAAGTGATTAAGTATAAAAAATACGTTAATTTCTTTGATCCTGTAGTTGCAGATAATATAGTCTCATTATCCTCTATATAGTTAGCAAGAAATTCAATATCTTCTTCCACAAATGAAAGAACGGATTTCCCTGCAGGTTTTAAACATTCATTAATTTGTTCAATTGCCTGCATTGAACTGCCACCTTTCACATCAGTATTTACATGCTTAAACTATACCACCTTTTACAGATGTTAGGGTAAACAAACTTTGGAAATTAGGGGCAACAAACTTCGAAAAGGCAACAAATGTTAGTGCTTTAAAGTACTAAAGTGGGTAAACAAAGGCAACGAGAGTAAACAGACTTTGTTGCCGTTTCTATGTATACTAAACCCTTGAGGTCAAAGGATTCTCTTATATAAGTAAACAAATAATATCTATTGAGTGTATTTATATAATATAGGTGTATATAACATATATAATATATGCCTAATCCGCCTAATACGTATATACTATATACACGAGCTAATATTTGTTGCCCTTTGTTGTAAATCTAGTGATCTTCAACGTTGGGGTCTTAGTTATATTTTTATGGTGTTTTACTGAAGTTAAATAAAATACGCTTTGGCACACACGATAATATCGGTTCGGGCCCTATTCATCTACCACCAGATGAAATGCATACAAGCTCATCGTGGTTATCCTTCGATAATACGACTCAGTGGTCGGAGGCGGAGCTTACAGATGCCATGGCCGGAGTTGCTTATGCGATGAACGCTTTTATTCCAATATTCATTCAATGTGACAGTAGTGATGTAGCGGTTGTTCCACAAGTAAAGGCGACACATAATGAATTGCCAACGTTTTTTGTTTATGATAAATATCCTGGTGGTATCGGGTTAAGTGAAAAGGTATTCGATTTATGGGAAGATTTGTTGACTAAGACGCTGGCATGTGGCTGGCTGTCCTTGTAAATCAGGCTGTCCATCATGTATAGGAGCTCAAGATAGTTTGCAACAGGCGAAGAAAAAAGTAGTAGAGCTTCTTAGAATTTTAAATTAGAGTACAAAGAGGGCTTGAAGGAAAAAGTTTAACACTATTCCTTTAAGCCCTCTTCTTGGATTAGTTTATAAATCATTTTTCGGTTATTACCTGTAAGTTGCTTTAACGCAACTGTAGGATAACGCTTATAGGAAAGGTTTATAAAAAATCAGATGACAAAAGCAGCACCAAATAAAAAATGATGCTGCCCCATACAGTTCAAACTAATTATTTTGTTGTAATATATACAGCGTTATCAAAGGTAATACCTGCACCTAGTGCTTCGCTTACAAAACGTAAAGGTACCATAGTTGTTCCTTTATAAATTTCAGCTGCATGATTTAAATTAATTGTAGTTGTAACGCCGTTTGAATTAACGTAAGCTTTTTTATTTCCAACGCCAATGACAATTTTTTTATTACCTTTGTATGCAGTCACTTTTTTTGTTGCATTGTCATAAGTAACAGTTGCACCAAGTGATACAAAAATAGCTTTCATAGGAACTAAAGTTGTTCCGTTTTTAATATAAGCACTTGGGTTGTAGGATTGCTTAACATTATTGATATATACATCTACAGTTGTAAGCACTGGTTCTGGTGTACTTTGATATGTTGGTGTTTTGTGATTTGTATTAGTAGAAGGTGCTGCCTCGTTGCCTTTATTATGATAATGATAACCTGAGCAAAGACCTTTTGCTTTAGACTTTTCAGAACAGTTATGACCACCATTACTATCAAGACGACCTGGGTGTGCATCAGCCGTTAATGATGTGACCATAAACAAAGACAACATTGTAATAAATAAAACTAATTTTTTCATGAATATCCTCCTAATTTAAAATATGGAATTATTATACTACTAAATGGATTATATTCACATAGTTTTATTGCAAATATTAGTTTTCGTGTGGAATGGATCTTATAGAAGGCACATATAACGAGTCTTAAAATCAATTATGCCGTGGCATAATTGATTTTATTTAGTCGATAGAATATTTTTGGAGAACATCATTTTTAAACTTCTTAGCCTGTGATGATTTTTTCTCTCCAATATCTAAAGGATCTTTATTATCTAAGTTAAATTTACCTAAATTATTATTAATTAATGCGTACTGTCCCATTGAGTTTTGTTTTAAAAACAAAATGTAAGAACTTTTTTCCTTGAGCTCCTTATAACGATTGGTGACTAACTTTCTCTTCCCTGTATTTCGCTCTACAATTTCAACGGGTTCAATAATACTGATAGCATTATTTTTTGAAAGATGAAAGTTGTTAGGTGCTTTAATAACTTTATCAACTTGGACTTCTGTTAAAGTATAATAGTCTTGAATCGTACCGTCATCAAAGAATGTTACCTTGTGTTCACGGTCCATAAACTCTTTAGATGGAGATGCGATAATAATGAGATCTGCCGCAGCATCCAGTTCTTCAGGAGTTTCAAATGTAATTTCATTTGCGTCTACCTGAACCTCTGGAATCGTTTTTTTCTTATTCATTAATAATAACAAAGATAAAAAGATTATGATTATAACAACTGTCAGTGTGATGATACGTTTCGAAGAAGTGTTCAACATACTAAAACCTCCTTAATTTCCCCATTTCTTAATTAATTCTTTCTTATCATGATTGTGGACCGATACTAACAGCCTTTTTACCAGAAGGGACTGACGTTTTACTTTGTGTTCCCTGACCCGGGTGTACTAATTTTAACGAGTGTCCAATTTCGTGAACAGCATTAGAGACAACTCCACTGTATTCCATTCTATAATTATTCATTGTATTATAATACATCCTAACTGTACCGTAGTCGCTTCGCTTTCGTCGCAGAGCAAAGCTTCCCACGGGAAAAG
Source organism: Lysinibacillus agricola (assembly GCF_016638705.1). Taxonomy (GTDB): domain Bacteria; phylum Bacillota; class Bacilli; order Bacillales_A; family Planococcaceae; genus Lysinibacillus; species Lysinibacillus agricola. The sequence goes on from NZ_CP067341.1 coordinate 1,900,966, forward strand.
CGGGACCTTGCGCTGAGCGAATGTTTTACATGCGAAAGCGAAGCGACAGCAATACTGTTTTATCTGCCTGAAAACAAGTGGCAACATAGCGGAGGAAGCGGCTCGACGCTCGCCCGTAGCGGAAATCAGAGCCTTCTAATTAATTTGAATGGATAAAAATGGTTACTAAACACACCTGATGTGATACTTTACAAGTTGAGGATTGTTTTCATACTCTAAAAATTAAGAGTTATGTCTGTACTATTTGTGATGAAGAATCTATGCTCAATTCCTTCGAAAAATTATCCGAAAAAGATTTGTTCAATTATTTTATCTGGTGTGTTGATTAACTTTATCCATTTAAATTTACCCGCGGAAAGCTGCTCTGAAACGAAAGCAAAGTGACAAGAACACTTGACTAGCCTTACTACTTTTACCTTCTCTTTGTGCAGAAACTAAAAGATGCGTTATGATTACAGTAGTGAAGAAAAAAGTACTATAAGTTTTAGCAATTTTAACTTCTTTCAGCAGAAGTCTCCCACCTCTATAGGTGATGAGATGAATGCGGATGTAAGCTACTTTTCAACGGGTGTCCAAACACCTGCTGAAAGAAGTTAAAGCCTCCGGCGGATGTCATGGAATCAGAAAGGAGTTCTTTGTGCAAGCACAAAGCTGATTCCAGACGCAATTATGCCGAGGCATAATTAATATGCAGAAAATGAGTGAAGTAAATGTCTTACGAAAATAAAATTTTACAAATGAAAAAAATGCTCGGTAAAAAAACGACAACAACTATAAAAAAAGAGGATAAACCTGCTTATCAAAAACCTGTTGCTCCAAGCTATACTGAGCAGTGGGAAAAGGCGGGCCTGACAGTTGTAGAAAATGATTTCGGTATTGTTTTTAAACGACAAGTGCGTTATCCGTTTAGTTTTCAGCATGGTCATTATAAGTTGCAGTCATTTTTTGAGGCATTAGTAAAATGGCAAGAGGCAAGGTTTGAACATCCATATGCGCTAGAAATGCAAGAAAAGGTACTATTTTTTGATACGGAGACTACTGGCTTGAAGGGTGTAGGTACACAAATTTTTCTTCTCGGTTTTTTAGAAGTATCAGAGGAAGATGAAAGCTTTATTTTAACTCAATATATTTTAGCCGATCCTGCTCATGAGGCAGCGTTACTTTTTGAATCAAAGCTTTGGCAAAAAACAGCGACGGTTATTACCTACAATGGAAAAAGCTTTGACTGGCCGCAACTTGAAACACGTTGGACACTCAACCAAAAAGAATTACCTAAACTCCGTACTCAACGGCAAATCGATTTGTTGCATAGTTCAAAGCGTTTATGGAAAAATGATATGGAAAGAATGAAATTAAAATCTGTGGAAGAAGAGAAGCTTGGTTTTTTTCGCATCGGAGATATACCTGGCTATCTTGCACCGATTATTTATTTAGATGCAATTAAAAGCGGTGTTCCAGATGCACTTATGAAAGTTCTTCTTCATAATGAATGGGATTTACTATCCCTTATAACGCTTTATGTCCATTCTACAAACTTGCTATTTGAAGAGACAAGCGAAGAATCTGCAAAAACGTTCACGAATATTGGGAAATGGTATGCTGATTTAAAAGAGAGTTCACAGAGCGTAAAGGTTTTAGAAAAGGTTACGGCCCAATTTGATGCACTTGAAGCAGGAAATGCTCAATATTATTTAGCAATACAGCATAAAAGAAATAAAAAGTTTAGTGAAGCGATTGATGCTTTTGTGGCTTCTCTACATTTTGTTGATCCACGAAAAAAGTTGCATGTATTAGAACAGTTAGCCATGATATATGAGCATCAAATGAAAGATTATGAGCAGGCCCTTTATTATACGCAAGAAGGCATACAATTAATTAAAAAGAATGAGCAATGGAGAGTGGAACAAAAGCAAAAATGGGAAATTTCTTGGGAAAAGAGGTTACACAGATTAGGAAATAAGAAATAATTTCCCGGGTAAGCGCAAGAAACGACAAGTTTAGCCTTACATTTGATGTTTTCAGACGATATAATGTGATGAAGTATGCTATAATGAAATCGTGTATGTAGTGTTAGGAAGGGCGATGTGAATGGACATTAAATTAACGTCAAAAATGATCCTTGAAAAGGAATTTAAGAAAAACTTTAAAGGCTACAATGTAGAAGAAGTCGATTCATTTCTTGATGAGATTATTCAAGACTATGAAACGTTCGAAAAAGTGGTGGCCCAGCTACGTGAAGAGAATAAACAGTTAAAAGAAGAAATTGATAATACACCTAAGAGACAACCTGTGGCATCAGCAGCAGCTGGTACGACAAACTTTGATATTTTAAAACGTCTTTCAAATTTAGAAAAACATGTATTTGGAAGTAAGTTGTACGAATAATTTTTATTAATTATATTGTATTTATCATAAAACTCTAGTATAATCTTTTGTACATCATGAAATTCGGGTAATCGCTGCGGCGCTAGACGTCGTAGAGGAAAGTCCATGCTCACACGGTTCTGAGATGACTGTAGTGTTCGTGCTTACTGAAAAAATAAGGTAAGGCAGCTGTAAAGGCTGACGGCGGAAGGAAAACCTAAGTCTTAATGATATGGTTGAAACTTCCTGAAAGTGCCACAGTGACGTAGCTTGCTTGGAAACATGCAAGGTGGAACGAGGTAAACCCCACGAGTGAGAAACCCAAATTATGGTAGGGGCACTCTCTAGAAGGAATTGAACGGATAGAGGGACAGAGTTCACTCTGTAGATAGATGATTACTACCCGGTCGTACGAGGCGTCAGCTGTTTGAGTACTCGGGAACAAAACATGGCTTACGGAATTTTTTGATGCTTATCTATGAAATAACAAGCGCTCTCCAATTTGGTGGAGAGCTTTTCTTTTGAATACAGTAAGAAAAAGTTAAAGCCTCCGGCGGATGTCACGGAATCGGAAAGGAGTTCTTGTGCAAGCACAAAGCCAATTCCGGACGCAATTATGCCGAGGCATAATTGATTCATGTCTAGACATGCGCGATATACGTTTGAGAATAAGACAGTACACTGTTGATCATGCCTCTGTCGCTACGATTCTAAACAAAACATCTAAAAACTGTTATCGCACGATGTACATATTTGTCTACATACGAGTAGGCTGGCGTAAATGCGCTTTTCTAAAAAATGAGGGTAGTATAGAGAGATAGGATGGAGCAGAAACATGAACGGAGTGAACAATTGGAATAGTCTGGAGAAGCTAAATTCGATTTCAAAATATCCTACTGCCTTAATAACGAAAATCTTTGAAAATGTATCTGAAGGCATCATGATTACGGATAAATATAAAAAAATAGAAATGGTTAATCCTGCATTTGAATTTGTAACTGGCTATAAGCGTGATGAAGTGATTGGGAAAACGCCAGCAGTTCTACAGTCAGGTGTCCATGAATTGCAGTTTTATTTAGATATGTGGCAAGAGATACGACAAGAAGGCATTTGGCAGGGAGAAATATGGAATCGTCGTAAAACCGGAGACGTATATCCAGAATGGTTATCAATTGTCGGTGTAGCCAATGATGAGGGAGAGATTACAAATTACTGTGGTATTTTCTCAGATTTGTCTGAAAGAAAAATAGTAGAAAATGAACTAGAAAAGCGTTTATTAACGGACTCATTAACGGATGTATCAAATCGATTTGCTTATATAGAAAGAATGGATAGCCTATTAGAATCAACTTCTACTATTTCTCATTCAGTACAGCATGCAGTCTATTTTTTAGATTTAGATAGATTTAAGCAAATTAATGAAACATTGGGTCATGCAGTCGGAGATACCATTCTAAAAGAAGTGGCAAAGCGCATAAAAACATTGATAAAAAATAAAGATATCATTGCAAGATATGGCGGCGATGAGTTTATTATTACGTTAACAAACGTGAAAAACGCCAGAGAAGCCGCAAACTTTGCTGAACAAATTATTGGGATTATTGAACAGCCAATGGATATTAATGGGCAGGATATTTTTATTTCTACGAGTATTGGTGTCAGTATGTATCCATCAGACGGTGAATCAACGGAGCAACTGATTCATTGTGCTGACAAGGCAATGACCTATTCAAAAAAGAATGGCCTTAACAGCTTTGCGTTTTATTTTGATGAATTGAAGACTGACTCTCAGCGTGTTTTATTATTAGATTCGGAACTACGGAGAGCAATTGAAAATCGGGAATTTGACCTGCATTTCCAACCTAAAATATCTATGGAAAATGAACAAATTCAAGGCGTAGAGGCACTTGTTCGTTGGAATAGTGAAAGGTTAGGGTTTGTGTCACCAGCAGAATTTATTCCTTATGCTGAGGAAACAGGGTTAATTATTCCTTTAAGCGAAGTAATTATAGAAAAAGCTTGTGAGGCAGTTATTGAGATGCGTCAATGTGGCTATAAAACTCCAGTTGCCATCAATATTTCAAGCATTCACTTTAAGCAGCAAAACTTTTTAGACTCCATTCAAACGATATTAGAGCGTTATAACACGCCTGCTAACAATTTTGAAATAGAAGTTACTGAACGTACTGTGATGAACAGCGCAAACGAAACAGTTAGTAAGCTAGTTCGACTCAAAAAAATGGGCTTTAAAATTTCTATTGATGATTTTGGGACAGGCTATTCGTCTCTTAGTTATTTAGTTCGCTTCCCACTAGATTGTTTAAAAATAGATCGAAGCTTTATTCAGCATATTGGCTCACTCGATGAAAAACAGGCAGTAGTGGATGCGATTATCCAAATGTCGCATCGCCTAAAAATGAAAGTTGTTGCTGAAGGTGTAGAACAGGCACAACAAGTGGATATACTACGTAAAATGAACTGTGATATAATCCAAGGCTATTATTACAGCAAACCATTACCGCTTCACGAACTCATTCAGTTTATGGAGTATTGGAAAATTGAGCATCAAGGAAGGAATTAGAGTATGGCAAACTATAAATTAGTAGCAACTGCTGCAATGGGTTTAGAGTCGATTGTGGCACAAGAGGTAAAGGCACTCGGCTATGAAACAACAGTTGATAATGGCAAAGTGTATTTTGAAGGTGACGAAACGGCAATTGCACGAACAAACTTATGGCTACGTGTGGCAGATCGTGTAAAAATTGTTGTAGGACAGTTTCCTGCCAAATCTTTTGAGCAGTTGTTTGAAAGTGTAAAAGCCCTACCTTGGGAAAAATACTTACCAGTTGATGCAGCTTTTCCAGTATCGGGGAAGTCTGTAAAATCCAAATTATTTAGTGTACCTGATTGTCAGGCAATTACTAAAAAAGCAATAGTAGAGCGCATGAAACAGCATTATAAGCGTTTAGGATTTTTAGACGAATCCGGTGCTACCTATAAAATTGAAGTTTCAATCTTAAAAGATGTGGCTACACTTACCATTGATACATCGGGCGCTGGCTTGCATAAGCGTGGTTATCGTCAAGCACAGGGCGAAGCACCGTTAAAAGAAACATTAGCTGCAGCGCTCATCCAAATTTCAAAGTGGACTCCGAATCGACCGTTTGTTGATCCATTTTGTGGTTCTGGCACAATTACATTAGAAGCAGCGATGCTTGGACAAAATATTGCACCGGGCTATAACCGTGAATTCATTTCAGAGAATTGGCCATGGATGAAGGCGAAAATTTGGGATGCAGTGCGAGATGAAGCAGAAAGCTTAGCGAATTATGATCAACCACTAGAAATTATCGGGACTGATATAGATCATCGCATGGTAAGTATTGCACAAGAAAATGCAATAGAAGCGGGCTTCGGTGATATGATCACGTTCAAGCAAATGCAAGCACGTGACTTTACAACGCAGCTAACAGATGGTGTGATGATTGGTAATCCACCATACGGAGAGCGTATTGGTGACATTGAAGTCGTGGAGCAGGTAATTCGTGATTTAGGAAAAATCATGAAAGACTATCCGACTTGGTCTGTGTACATGCTGTCCTCAATGAAAAACTTTGAAGAATTGTATGGTCGTCAATCGACGAAGAAACGTAAATTATTCAATGGCTTTATTGAAACGAATTATTACCAATTCTGGGGGCAAAAGTCTAAGAGAGATTAACAAACGGTAACGGAAGATAAGATTTTTTCTTATCTTCCGTTTCGTCGCGTATAATAGGACCAGATAGTTAGAGGGGGAACGTCAATTGCGTAAATCTTTACCATTTGTATTATCAAAGGATCGCTCATTTTTTGAGTCATTAGGTGACTGGATGGGTGACGTCCTTTACGATGAATTACCTGAAAAGGGCTTTGAATGCCGTGATGAGCAGATTTTTATGGCCTATCAAATTGAGCAGGCCCTAAAAGAGAAAAATGTGCTCTTTGCTGAAGCAGGGGTGGGCACTGGGAAGACAATTGCCTATTTACTGCCAGCTGTATCCTATGCACGCTATACTGGTAAACCAGCCCTTATTGCTTGTGCAGATGAAACCTTAATTGATCAGCTAGTAAAAGAGGGCGGCGATATTTATAAATTACAGAAAACGTTAGGTCTTGAAATTGATGTCCGCTTAGCAAAGTCACGAGACCAATATTTATGCTTAAAGCGCTTTGAGGAAGCTGAAAAAGTAGAAACCGATGAATGGATCGATGATATTGCATTTACTATACCTGATGGAGTATATGCACAAGGCTCGATGATTGCTATACAACCTTATGGTGAACGCAGCGAATATTCAACTGTCAGTGATGAAGATTGGCAAAAAGTAAACTATAACTCGATTATGCAGTGCTCGGTATGTGATCTACGTAATCGATGTGGTCAAACATTACATCGTGCACATTATCGTAAATCGACGGATTTAATCATTTGTTCGCAAGATTTTTTGATGGAGCATTTAGCAACTAAGGAGTCTCGTGAACGTGAAGGGCAACTAGCTTTATTGCCTGAAGTATCGATGATGGTGCTAGACGAAGGTCATTTATTAGAATATGCTGCGCAAAAAGCAATGACGTATAAAGTACAGGCGACAACAATTGTTACATTATTGGAGCGTTTGATGGTTGATGGTGTGCGAGAACGTACACTATATGCGATGGAAAAATTACAAGATGATCACGAGCTATTTTTTGACCAGCTACGAGATGATCTAGTAACTTCTCAAGAAGAGCGTAAACGTATAAATAAATCGCCAAATCTGTTGAAATACGGTAAACAACTTATTGAGGATGTCGAAACATTGCTCGAGGAATTTGTTTTTGAATCTGAAATGTATATGATTCCAGAATATGAATTAAATATGGCAGAAGAGTATTTAGAACAGTACGAAGCATCTTTACGTATTTTCATAGCGCAAGGAGATGCAGTCGATTGGTTAGAGGAAACGGATGGAGAGGAAACGCTCGTAATTATGCCGCGTCTCATCACAGAAGTTTTAGCAGAAAAATTATTCTCTAAAAAACTTCCAATAGTATTTTCTTCAGCAACTTTATCGGTCAATAAAGATTTTTCATACATTTCCTATAGTTTAGGAATTCGTGATTATCAATCGTTTTCTGTTCCCTCTCCTTTTGATTATGAAGAAGTTATGAAAATTTATTTACATGAGCTTTCTCAAAAGGAGAAAACGGCACGTGTTCAGCAGCTATTACGTGATGGTGAAAAAACTTTAATTTTATTTAAATCGAAACAAGCAATGTTAGATTTCAAAGCAGAGTTACCTCTTATGGAACGGATGTATGTAGCGTTTGAGGGGGACCGTGAACTATCAGCAATCGTTCGTGATTTCCAAGAAGGCACGATCAAAACATTATGCTCCTATCATTTATGGGAAGGTTTAGATTTGCCGGAGGAGGCATTAACGCGTGTCATTATTTATGATTTACCTTTCCCTCCGCATGATCCATTATTTGATGCGAAACGTACATTTGCGGAAAATCCATATGAAGAAGTGGAATTACCATTTATGCAGCTTCGTTTGCAGCAAGGAATGGGGCGTTTAATTCGTACTTCAAACGACCATGGAGATATTCATATTTTGTTGAATGAAGAAGAAGCAAAACAACGTAAAACATTTGAAAACATATTAGCTGTCACACCAGAAATAAAGTAGAAAAAAGCGAGGTTGCATCCGTTGCAATCTCGCTTTTTTAATATAGTGAAATAATAATTCTGTCGTAAAATGCAGGCGGATTTGAAAAAAGTGTTGAATATTTCTCTTTTAAGCTATATAGTTCTATGTAATGCAACGAAAATTATTAAAATAAATTATTTTTTCTATTGAAAATAATTTTGCAAAAGGTTTATAATGATGACAAGAAATTTTTAGAATAGCCAAATTCAATTTTGATTATTCACTGATAGGGGGCTTGAGCCTGTCGAACATTCAATCCTTGTGTAGAAAATATACGACCTTATCTGCAACCGATATAGCAAAGTTACTAGAAGTAGAAGCTACACTAACATACTATGCTGATTTGACAGATTGTTTTATGTTCATAGATTGTATGATGGAAAACTTACCGCATGCAATTGTTGTGGCAGAGGCATTCCCAAAAAAAGAAGGTGACTTATACGAAAAATCCGTAATTGGCAAATTTGTATTTGAAAGCTTCGAACCAGCAGTATTTGCTGCTTTTAAAAATAAAGAAAAATCGTCAATTACTAGAGCGATCACACAAGAAGGTATAACGGTTGAACAAAACGTTGTCCCTCTCTTTAATGACCAACAACAGGTTATTGCAGTGTTAATCCAGGAAAAAAAGGTGGTTATGCAGACAATACCTAAGGATGATTTTCAAAATATGCCTTTTGCATTAATTGAGCATATCGTAGAGCCAAATTCTCAACCGATTCCAGTTGTTTCTGATTTGCTAGTAGAATCTATTATTCTCACAAATCATGAAAACAAAGTCATCTATAGCAATCCCGCAGGCTACCGATTTATATCGGAGCTATCAGGGTTAGAACGTTTTGACAACGTTGCATTGAATAAGATTTTACCTTTTTTACAGGAGGTCTATGATAAGGGCGATGATGTCTTTTTCTTAGAAATTACGATTGATCGTAAATCCTTTATTGTGAAGAAAAATTCTATTCGTGATCAGAACGATAAAGTGACACTCCTCATTATTCATGATCTTACAGAGCTTAAACTGAAAGAAAATGAACTAATGATGAAAACATTTGCTATCCGAGAAATTCACCACCGTGTGAAAAATAATTTACAGACAGTTACAAGCCTACTGCGTTTGCAAATGCGAAATGACTTGTCAGTTTCAAATGCAAGTGCTTTTCAAGAGGCATTAAATCGAATATATAGTATTTCATCTGTCTATGAACTTATTTTAGAAAATGAGGATAACGCTGAAGAGAAAGTAGACGTTATCGCGTTGTCTAAAAAGATTGGGCATAAAATGGTTGGGACATCCAACACACCATCTATTCAATTAACCTTTCATCACGATAATGTACAGTTATTTTGTCATGCTAAAAAAGCTGTTTCGCTCGCATTAATCATTTGTGAGCTACTGCAAAATGCACTAAAATATGCTTTTATCGGTCGTGAGGAAGGAACAATCGATATACAATTTCAACAGGATGCTTCCACTATTTCACTTCATATTTCTGACAACGGCGTCGGAATGCAAGAGGTGAAGGCATCATTTGGAATGGAGATTATTACAAGGCTTGTTGAATATGATTTAGCTGGCACATTTTCAATTATCCCTAGTGAAAAAGGTACACATACTCAAATTCAGTTTCCTGTAAGCGAGGAGGTATTTATCCTAAATGACTAGGAAAGTTATGATTGTCGAAGATGAGTCACTTATTGCGATTGATTTGAAGTTTATGCTAGAAGATAATGGCTACGAAGTAGTAGCACAAGCGAATAATGGAGAATCAGCAATTGAGTTGGCTCTTACACATAAGCCACAGTTAATATTAATGGACATTAAAATGCCGAAGCTAGATGGTTTAAAGGCAAGCAAAATAATTGAACAGCAGCTCGGTATACCGGTGCTATTTATATCAGCTTATAGTGAAAAAGAATTGTTATTGTACATGAAGCAGGACAATATTTTAGGCTATGTTATGAAACCGTTTTCTGAGAAGAATGTCCTTCCAGCGTTGGAGGTGGCATTTCACCAGATTGATAAGTTCAACCGTCTTAATGGGAAATTGCTGTATAAACAAACAGAATTAGAAAAGCGAAAAATAATCGAACGAGCAAAAGGTTTGCTAATGCAGTCAGAAAATCTTAGTGAGGACGAAGCTTATAAAAAAATTCGCAGTGAGAGTATGCAGACTCAACAGGAAATGGCGCTTATAGCTAGGCGCATTATCAATACCTTTCAAGTAAATAGTTGAAGCAAAGACGCTTTAAAGAGAATTCCTCTTTAAATGCGTCTTTTTTTTATATAGATAAAATAGACAGATAAAAATAAAGGGGTGATGAGAAGGATGGCAATGGTAGGAACGATTATCGTTTATATTATTATGATTTGTGCAGTTTTAGGGGCAATCGGAGCAATTCGAGATGCTGAATATGGAATCGGGAAAGAGTTTATGAATGGTATTCATACGGTTGGACATATTTTTGTACCTGCTGCAGGAATCATGGCTGCTATACCTTACTTAACGTGGTTTATAAGTCATTTTATTAGTCCAATTTTTGAATGGATTGGTGCTGATCCTGCAATTGCGGCAACGACAATTTTAGCATCGGACATGGGAGGATATCAATTAGCCAATGCGTTAAAAGAATCCTATGAAGGATGGGTCATGGCTTTAGTTGTTGGATTTATGTCAGGTGCAACAATCGTGTTCTCTATTCCAATGGGGCTTGCCATGTTAGATAAGCGGGATCATAAATATATGGCTTTAGGTATTATGGCGGGTGTTTTAACAATTCCGATTGGAGCATTTATTTCTTCAATTTTGATTGTGATGTTTAATACAGATGTTCGTGAAGTCATTAGTACAACAGCGGCACCAACATATGTTTTTGCCATTTCAGTTTTACAAATATTAATTAATTTATTGCCTTTATTTATTTTTGTAGTGTTAATTGCGTTAGGCCTCAAGCTAATACCAAATGGCATGATCAAAGGTTTTATGATTTTTGGACGTGTGATGGATGCTGCTATCAAGCTTGTACTAGTGTTCTCGATTGTAGAAATTTTCACAGGTATATTTACAAAGGTCTTTGGTGCATGGGGCTTTGATCCAATCATGGCAGATGAAATCGATCAATTCCGCGCACTAGAAACAGCTGGGTATATCGGTATTATGCTAGCGGGTGCATTCCCAATGGTGTATTTAATTAGAAAATATGCATCGAAACCTCTAGAAGCAGCAGGTAAAAAATTAGGCTTATCGTCAGTAGGAAGCGCAGGTATTTTAGCGACAATTGCTAATATTTTAGCCATGTTTACACTGGTTCGACATATGCCACCGAAAGATAAGGTTATTAACATTGCCTTTGGTGTTTGTTCAGCATTCCTTCTAGGAGATCATTTATCGTTTACGGCTAACTTCCAACCGACTATTATTTTACCGGTTATTGCTGGTAAGTTTTTAGCTGGTGTTATCGCAATTATTTTAGCTTATAAGCTATCTGTTCCAACAGCTCTTAGATTAGAACAAGAGGATCGCGAGGCAGGCATTATTAAAGAAGGTGAATATCTAGCAGAGCAAAAGTCTTGATTAGATAAAAAACTCGAAAGAGGTGATGACGTGTGAGTGAAGAAAAGAAACGGTTTATTCAGGAGTTTGTGCCAGGTAAGCAACTAACATTGAGCCATTTGATAGCTAATCCTGACCCTGATATGTTTCAAAAGCTTGGCATACAAGAAGCCGGTGCACTTGGCATCATGACATGTACACCGAGTGAAACAGTTATTATTGCAGGGGATTTAGCAACAAAGGCAGCCAATGTAAGACTAGGATTTTTAGATCGTTTTACTGGCAGTCTCGTTATTGTTGGCAGTGTGTCTGAGGTTGAAATGGCGATGTTAGAAATTAATCGCTTTTTATCAGAGATGCTAGGCTATACGCCATCAAAAATAACTAAGTCATAGGATGTGCCGTATGAAAAATCGAGTAATGATTATAGGCGGTGTGCAAGCAGGTAAGTCGACACTGATGAATGCGTTATTAGGGAAAGACGGACAAGCCAATAAAACACAGGCGCTCGTTTATGATGACTGGATTGTTGATACACCTGGAGAATATATTGAAAATCCGATGTATTACAAAAATATTATGGCAACATCGCTTGAAGTGACACATGTGATTTATTTGCAGGATGCCACGTCATCAAAAAGTGTTTTTCCACCGCAATTTAGCTTAGGAATTCCAAAAATACAAATTGGTGTCATTACAAAAATTGATGCACCCCTTGCAGATGTAGAAAGAGCAACAGCATTATTACAAAATGTCATGACACGTGGTCCTATTGTGAAAACTTCTTCGTGGCAAAAGCTTGGTATTGAGTTTATTGCGCCACTTATTCAGCTCAATTCTGACGAAGAAATTCGTCAATTTGTGAAGGATCGTGATAGTCCTTATCTCATGTATTGCCCATAGTGGCGAGAGGGAGGAGTAAGTTGAAGACAGAAAAAATTTATAGTGCAGGCATTGATATTGGTACAAGTACAACAAAGATGGTTGTTAGTAGTTTTCTACTGAAAAATGTTGCTGGTGTGACGCACGTGCCACGGATAGAAATCATTGAAAAAACGGTTATACATCAAAGTCCTATTATTAAAACGCCGTTTATCAATAAAGAAATTATCGATATGGAAAAAATTGAACAATTTATTTTTCAACAATATCAACTGGCCCAAATTTCACCAGCAGATATTTCAACAGGTGCCATTATCATTACAGGCGAATCTGCAACAAAGGATAATGCCAGTGAGGTTGTCCATACGATTGCAGATACAGCCGGGCACTTTTTAGTTGCTACTGCTGGGCCTGATTTAGAGAGCATCATTGCAGCAAAGGGTGCAGGTACATTACAGCAGTCTAAAAATACTGCCAAAGTCATCGCAAATATTGATATCGGTGGCGGTACAGCAAATATTGCAGTCATGCAGTTCGGTGAAGTAATTGGTACGTGTACATTGCATGTCGGTGGAAGACTTATAGAATTTCAGAACGGAATTGTCCAATCGGTTTCACCACCGATTATGAAGCTTATGGAGAAATGGTCAAATCCATTAAAGGTTGGTGATTCTGCAGAGGATGAACGTGTCACACAATTGATCCAAGAAATGGTGGATATAGTAGCGATGACGCTGAGTGGACAAATAACAGATGAACGGCATCCATTATTGCTAGGACATTTGCCAACTTGGGATAAACCAGTTGAAGCAATCGTCTTTTCCGGTGGAGTAGCTGCTTGTATATATGAAAATGATTGTACAAAACGTCAATATGATGATATCGGCGAAAAATTAGCAAAAAAACTTTTACAGCACGAGCAGTTGCAAACCTTTTTATGGATAAAGCCAGAGGAAACAGCGCGGGCAACAGTGACTGGTGCAGGCACGCAAACAACTGAAATTAGTGGTGCGACGATCCAGGTAGATGCAGAAGTATTGCCTTTAAAAAATGTACCTGTTTTCAATTGCTATTTGGAAACGAACAACAAAGAATTCGACTATACAGTGAAGACAGCTGTAGAACGGGCTGATGCTCTATTTTCTAGCCAAGAGAATCGCTCTCCATTTGCACTTTATTTTAGTCAGTTACCCTATTTAAGCTTCCAGGATGTTCATGCATTATGTCAGGCCATTTTGCAGTACTTAGCAACGAGAAGCTCCAAGGAAATACCAATTATCATAGTCATTCAATCGGATTATGCAAAGATTATTGGGCAAACGATACAAGCGATTAATCAAACAGTTCCCATCATTTGCATCGATCAAATCAAAGTAGAAACGGGTGATTATATCGACATTGGGGAAGTACTACCATCTGGTGTTGTCCCAGTCGTAGTAAAAACACTTGCTTTCCACTCAAAGTAAGGAGGATGAATGTGAATCTATCGGTGATATTTGGTGGAGAAAAATATAATTTTAATTCATTAAAAGATGTAATGGCCAAGGCCAATGAAGAAAAATCAGGCGATCAGCTAGCTGGAATTGCGGCTGAAACTGTACAGCAACGAATTGCGGCAAAAGCCGTTCTAAGTGAGCTGTTAGTGAAGGATATAAGAGAAAATCCATTAGTTCCTTCTGAAAATGACGAAGTGTCACGCATTATTGAAGGTGATATCAATGAGCAAATATATGGAGAAATTAAAAACTGGAGTATCGAGCAACTAAGAGAATACATTTTATCTAATGAAACAGGCGATCGGGAATTAAAACGATTAAGCAAGGGCATGAATTCAGAAATTATTGCGGCAGTAACAAAGCTGATGTCCAACTTAGATCTTGTACATGCTGCCAATAAAGTAGAAATATTGTCAACTTGCAATATTACGATCGGACAAAAGGGTACACTTTCCTCGAGATTGCAGCCAAATCATCCAACAGACAATATTGACGGTATTATTGCCTCATTAAAAGAAGGATTGTCCTATGGTATTGGCGATGCGGTCATTGGGATTAACCCAGTAGATGACTCTGTTGAAAGTGTGAAAAAAGTATTGCAAGCGACAAAGGAGTTTATCAATGATTGGTCGATTCCTACACAAAACTGTGTATTAGCACATATTACAACACAAATGAAGGCCATTAAACAAGGTGCACCTGCAGATATGATTTTCCAAAGTATTGCTGGGACAGAAATTGCTAATCGCTCGTTCGGTATTTCTGCCGACCTAATTAGAGAAGCAGAAGAGCTTGTGAAAAAGCAAGGAACTGGAACTGGCCCGAATTTATTCTACTTTGAAACTGGACAAGGTTCGGAGCTATCTGCTGAGGCACATATGGGCATTGACCAAGTAACACTCGAATCACGTAATTACGGATTTGCGAGACATTTTAATCCGTATATTGTAAACACCGTCGTTGGCTTTATTGGACCTGAGTATTTATACAATAACAAGCAGGTTATACGTGCGGGCCTAGAAGATCACTTTATGGGCAAAATGCATGGTATCCCAATGGGCGTTGATATTTGTTACACAAACCATATTAAGGCAGACCAAAATGATGTTGAAGATTTAAGTGTTTTACTAACAGCAGCTGGTGTCAACTTTATTATCGCTGCACCTATGGGCGACGATATCATGCTGAACTATCAGTCAATGAGCTTCCATGATGTCGCAACATTACTTCAAACGTTTGGTAAAAAACCAGCTCCTGAATATCTAGTGTGGTTAGAAAAAATGGGCATTTATGAAAATGGTCGTCTATCTGCAAGAGCTGGCGATTTATCTATATTTGAAAGGTAGGTGAGTCCATTGAATGAACAACTAGTATCGATGATTACACAGCTCGTTATGGAAAAGATGAACAATAATACATCAGTCAATTCTCCACATGAATCAGCTATACAGAAAGAAGAACAAAAGGAAACACTTATTAAGTTCTATGATACGATAGCTCATCGTGCTGATGAAGTAGCAAGTCCAAGCCCAACTGTACAATCAAATGAACCATTAATTAAGCTTTTTCATAATGAAGCACGTAATCATGAACAATCGTATTCCAGTGTAAATTATGATGAACCATCTTACGCTTCGGCAGCTGCCACAGTCTTTAAATTTGAAGAGGATGAACTGTCTGAAAGTGTACAAGCAGCCAAAAAGCATACACCAGCAAGGATAGGTATTGGAAGAGCTGGGACAAGACCAAAAACAAAAACTTGGCTGAAATTCCGACTCGATCATGCGGCGGCAGTAGATGCAGTATATGGAGAAGTGACAGAGGAGCTACTACAAAAGCTTGATGTCTTTCAAGTAACAACAAGAGTGACAGATAAAGAAGAGTACATTACAAGACCGGACTTAGGTCGTCGTTTATCCGATGAATCAAAGACAGTAATTCAATCGAAATGCCAAAAAAATCCTAAAGTACAAATTATTATTTCTAATGGATTAAGTGCTAGTGCGATTGAAGAAAATGTGCAAGATGTATATTTAGCGTTACAGCAAAGTCTTCGTAATTTAAATATTGAAATAGGAACTACTTTCTATATTGATAAAGGGCGTGTTGCTCTAA
Source organism: Lysinibacillus agricola (assembly GCF_016638705.1). Classification (GTDB taxonomy): domain Bacteria; phylum Bacillota; class Bacilli; order Bacillales_A; family Planococcaceae; genus Lysinibacillus; species Lysinibacillus agricola. Next base: position 1,917,112 of record NZ_CP067341.1, read on the forward strand.
TGGATGAAATTGGCGAGCTTTTACAAGCAGAAGTGATCGTTTATTTAATCGGTGAGCGTCCTGGACTTGTATCAGCGGAGTCAATGAGTGCCTATATATGCTATCAACCTAGAATGGGCACAGTAGAAGCTGATCGAATGGTCGTTTCGAACATTCATAAAGGTGGTATTCCGCCATTAGAGGCAGGTGCTTATTTAGGAACAGTCGTTCAAAAAATATTGCATTACAAGGCAAGTGGAGTAGGTCTTGTGGCAAAAGAAAGTTAGGGGGCAAGCAATGAATCCTCAAAAAATTATGGCAGAAATTTTGGCAATGCAAATCATTCCAAGAGTGAATAGTGAATTAGCAGAGCAATTAGATTTAAAGCCATATCACAATAGCATTGGACTCGTAACTCTGACAATAGATGATGTTGGATATGTAGCGTTGGACGAAGCAACGAAAAAAGCTGATGTTGATGTTGTTTATGCAAAAAGCTTTTATGCTGGAGCGGCACATGCATCTGGACCGTTATCCGGTGAGGTCATTGGCATCATTGCTGGTAGCTCGCCTGATGAAATACGCAGTGGTTTAGATGCGATTCAGCAGAAAATCCAGTTTGATACGTATTTTGAAGCTATTCTTCAAAATGAAAGCCACGCTCTTTTTGCACATACAGTAGCAAGCTGTGGTACGTATTTGGCAGAGTTGGCGAATGTTAAGGCTGGGACTGCCCTCGCATATTTAATAGCACCGCCACTTGAGGCTGTTGTTGGTTTAGATGCAGCATTGAAGGCGGCAGAAGTGGAGCTAAAGGTTTTCTTTGGGCCACCATCTGAAACCAATTATGGTGGCGGCTTATTAAGCGGTAGCCAATCTTCCTGCCAAGCGGCAACGGATGCTTTTAGAGAAGCTATTGAGAATTTAGCGAGAAATCCAGTTATTTAGAAAGGAGGGGCTTTATGGCCACGTTAGATAAAGATTTATTAGCCATTCAAGAAATGAGAGACGCCGTGAAACGTGCCAATATTGCACAGGCTGCTTACATGCAGTATTCACAGCAGCAAGTAGATAGTATTGTCAAGGCTGTTGCCGATGCGGCATTCAAAGAGGCAGAACGATTGGGAAATATGGCTGTTCAGGAAACAGGGATGGGCATACCTAATCATAAAAAAATGAAAAATGAGGTTGCCTCTAGAGATGTCTATGAAGATATTAAAGATTTAAAGACTGTTGGTGTCGTAGGTTTCGATCGAATGAAGAAAGTTACAGAGATCGCTAGTCCGTTCGGAGTGATCGCGGGCATTGTTCCAACGACAAACCCAACATCAACAGCTATCTTTAAAACACTTATTTCATTGAAAACTAGAAATGCTCTCGTACTAAGCCCACACCCATATGCGGCTGAGTGTACAAAGGAAGCCTTAGAGGTTTGTAGAGTAGCTGCAGAAAAAGCAGGAGCACCAGAAGGATTGCTACATTGTTTAACAATGTCCTCTATGGAGGCTACGCAACAATTAATGAAGCATCCAGATATTCACTTAATTTTAGCGACTGGTGGCGGTGCACTAGTAAAAGCAGCCTATAGTTCAGGCAAACCTGCTTACGGTGTAGGCCCAGGAAATGTCCCGGCTTACATTGAAAAATCAGCAAATATTCCTAAAGCGGTTCGTCAGCTTGTACAAAGTAAGTCTTTTGATAACGGCACAATATGTGCAACAGAGCAATCAATTATTGTAGACAAAGCCATTGCAGAGCAAGTTTTAACAGAGTTAAAGAAAAACAATGCGTATATTTTGAGTGATGAAGAGAAGGTGAAGATGGAGAAGTTGATCTCTCCTGTTCCTGGGAAAGTAAATCCTCAAATTGTAGGTAAATCAGCAGCATGCTTAGCAGATTCTGTCAATATTACTGTACCAGAAGAGACAAAAGTACTTGTTGGTCTGGAAACAATGATCGGCAAAAATATTCCATTTTCACTGGAAAAACTGTCACCGATTTTTGCGTTATACACAGTAGAGGATAGCACAGAGGCAAAACAAGTGATGATTGATCTACTGAATATTGGTGGGCGTGGACATACATGTTCGATTCATACAGAAAATGCAGCATTAGCGGAGCAGTTTTCAGTTGAATTACCAGTGTCCAGAATTGTAGTTAATACATTATCATCTATTGGCGCTGTTGGTGGAACTACTGGATTGGCACCATCCTTTACATTAGGGTGTGGTACGTTTGGTGGCAATATTACGTCCGATAACATTACAGCGAGACATTTATTGAATATTAAACGTATGGCTTATGGCATTAAAGATGTAGATGTGCCGAAACCAGAATTCTTAGTACAACCAGTAGTAGAGAATATTAAGGCACAAGATCCATCTTTGGATACAGCAGTAGTTCAACAAATTGTTGATCAAGTATTAAAACAAATCACATTACAAAATAAATAATTTGGAGGAATGACAAATGAGTACAGCATTAGGAATGGTAGAAACAAAAGGACTAGTAGGAGCAATTGAAGCAGCGGATGCAATGGTGAAGGCTGCTAGCGTTAATTTAGTAGGAAAAGTACATGTTGGTGGCGGTATTGTCACTGTATTAGTTCGTGGTGATGTAGGTGCAGTAAAAGCAGCTACTGATGCAGGAGCTGCAGCGGCACAACGTGTTGGAGAGCTTCTATCTGTACATGTAATCCCACGCCCACACCATGAGTTGGAATTAATTTTACCAAAAGCAGAGGCTTAATTTTATTTATAGTCCGAACAAAGGCGACGGATAGAATCACTGTAGCGACGGAAAGAAGAGCCGAAGTGACGGAAAGAGACACCGAAACGACGGATAGAAGCCAAAGCGGCGGAAAGAAGAGCCGAAATGACGGAAAGAATCTAGGAAGCGACGGAAAGAAGAGTCGAAGCGGCGGAAAGAAGAGCCGAAATGACGGATAGAAGTCGAAGCGACGGAATGAAGGCCCGAAACGACGGATGGAAAAGTCAAAGCGACGGATAGAACATCATAAATGGAAGGCAGGATGCTACACATTGTACCTCATCCTGCTTTCATTTCCAACAACAATATAATAGAGGTGGCTAACGTGAAAACAGCGACAAAAACATTTCCTGTGGCCATTTCAGCTCGTCATATACATGTCAGTGAAGAGGATTTACAGGCACTTTTTGGTCCAAATGCAAAGCTAACGAAGGATTTTGATCTTTCGCAGCCAGGACAATTTGCAGCCAAAGAGCGTGTCTCCATTGAGGGGCCAAAAGGTGTCCTTCACAATGTACGTGTATTAGGTCCTGTAAGAGCGGCAACACAGGTGGAAATTAGTCGAACAGATGCAATGAAATTAGGATTAACCCCTCCTTTAAGGCAATCGGGTGATATCGAAAGTTCGGCTAGCATCAAATTAATTAATCAAGAAAAAGAAATAATTATCAAGCAGGGAGTCATTGTTGCACAGGCACATATTCATATGACGGAAGAAGATGCGCTAGCATTGGACGTACAAAATAATGAATTAGTATCTGTTGAAGTGGATAGTGAGCGACCTGTGACGTTTCGTGGAGTTGTAGTTCGTGTGTCGAACGATTTTAGTTTAGAGATGCATATTGATACAGATGAAGCGAATGCGGGCTTTATTGAACAACAAGCCCAAGGAAGAATTATCAGATCATTGACGTAAGGAGGGGGTTAGATGCAGGAAAATTTAATCCAAAAAGTTGTTGAAGAAGTATTGCAGCAAGTTTTAAAAAATCAGCCTTCCTCTCAACATGACGGAAAAATCCCTGTTGGTGTATCAGCACGACATGTCCACCTTGCTCAAGCGGAAGTGGAGCAGCTTTTTGGTGAGAATTATCAATTAACACCGAAGTTTGAGCTTTCACAGCCAGGACAGTTCGCTGCTGAGGAAACAGTTGTTATTGCTGGTCCAAAGGGTTCCGTTGAGCGAGTACGCATTTTAGGTCCAGCTCGTTCATTATCCCAAGTAGAAATTAGTTGGACAGATGCGATGAAACTAGGAGTTAAGCCACCATTAAGAATATCAGGAGATATTAAAGGTTCAAGTCCTGTGACACTTATTGGTCCAAAGGGCAGTGTCGTGCTAAATGAAGGACTTATTATTGCGCAAGCTCATATTCATATGTCACCAGCTGACAGTGCTCGGTTCCAAGTAGTGGACGGACAATCGGTACAAATTAAAATAGAAGGTTTAAGATCGATTATTTTATCAAATGTAACGATTCGCGTTTCAGAGCGTTATCGCTTGGAGATGCATATCGATACAGATGAGGCAAATGCAGGTTTAATCCAACAAGGCGCATTTGCAGAGATTGTCAATGCTCAGGCTAATGAACAAATGAATGTCAAAGAACTTCCGCCAATCGTAAGTCAAGCTGAAAGACCATTAAGCTATCAATTTGATAAGAAGCTACTTTCGCAAGTAGAAGTACTTGAAATAGAAGCACGAGAAATTGTTGTTCCCAAAAAAACAATTGTGACAGCATTGGCTTATGACAAAATACGAGAGTTGAATAAGACGTTAACAATTCGCTCTGAGTAATTTTAGTATAATCTATGCGGGATAAAGAGGGTGAAGTTCATGCAGATGGGAAGAGTGATAGGTAGTGTATGGGCAACACGTAAAGAAGAAGGGTTGAATGGCTTAAAATTATTAATTATTCAACCAATCGATTCCAATCAACAGCCGATTCGTACAGAAATTGTTGCAGCTGACCGTATCGGGGCAGGAATTGGAGATGATGTGCTCATTACAAGTGGTGGATCATCCCGATATATTATGAAAGAAAATCCGTTGCCTATCGATGCGGTCGTTATAGGTATTATCGATTCTACAGAAGTGATGCGAGGTGAAGAGAATGAGTAGCGCTATTGGAATGATTGAGACAAAAGGATTAGTAGGCTCTTACGAAGCTGCTGATGCGATGATAAAGTCATCAGATGTAACTATCGTCAAGCAAGAGTTCGTTGATGGTGGAATTGTGACAATCGTCGTGAAAGGTGATGTTGGTTCTGTCCAAGCAGCAGTAGAAGCTGGAAAAGCCGCTGCAATGCGCGTTGGAGAACTATTAGGTGCTCACGTAATTCCTAGACCAGATGAAGATGTTTTTCAAATGATTAAAGGGCCAGAAGCACCAAAGAAAAAGCCAGCATCAGCTTCAACATCAACGCGTGCTAAAAAAACGACAGAAACAGCAGCTACTGAAAATCGAGGTGAGGCTTAATGACATTTCGAAAAAGTAAAATCGCTGTTATCGGAGCGGGTCATACAGGCTCGACATTAAGTTTATTTTTAGCCCAAAAAGAGCTAGGAGATGTTGTCCTGTTAGATATTCCAGAAGTGGAAAATCCGACAAAGGGAAAGGCGTTGGATTTATTACAAACAGGACCAATCGAAAAGTTTAATGTTTCTATTAAAGGAACGAGCAATTATGAGGATATAGCTGGAGCAAGTATTGTCATTATTACAGCTGGTATTCCTCGTAAACCTGGTATGAGTCGTGATGACTTAGTGACGACGAATGCAAAAATCATTCAACAAGTTTCTAAACAAATCAAACACTATGCACCTAACAGCATAGTCCTTATATTAAGCAATCCAGTCGATGCCATGACCTATGTTTGCTATAAGGAAACAGGCTTTCCAAAAAATCGTATCATCGGTCAATCAGGTGTATTAGATACAGCGCGTTTTAATACATTTGTAGCACAAGAACTGCAAATTGCACCAGAGGATGTATCAGGATTTGTTTTAGGTGGACATGGAGACGAAATGGTTCCTCTAATTCGATATTCCTATGCTGGAGGGATCCCATTAGAAAAACTGATTCCTCAAGACAGACTACAGCAAATCGTAGAACGTACACGTAAAGGTGGCGGAGAAATTGTTGGTTTGTTAGGTAATGGTAGTGCTTATTATGCGCCAGCTGCTGCATGTGCACAGATGGTCGAAATCATTATGAAAGATCAGCGTAAAATAATTCCTTCTATCGCCCTTTTAGAAGGAGAGTACGGTTACCACGAATTATTTTTAGGGGTGCCGACAATATTAGGTGGCAATGGCATTGAATCGGTCATAGAATTGCACCTTACAAATGAAGAACAAACGGCGCTCCATCAATCGGCAGAAGCCGTCAAACAAGTATTAACAATTTGTCAAAACATAGGGTAATCAGACTCTATACAACAATAAGATATGTAGGATCCCCAACTATATATTTGTTGTTATAACATTTAGCTCTTAAAAAATGTTTGATTGGAAACCGAACATTTAACTTCTTTCAGCAGAAGTCTCCCACCTCTATAGGTGGTGAGATGAATGCGGTTTTAAGTCACTTTTCAGCGAGTGTCCAAACATCCGCTGAAAGAAGTTAAAGCCTCCGGCGGATGTCACGGAAATCGGAAAGGAGTTCTTTGTGCAAGCACAAAGCCGATTCCGGACGCAATTATGCCGAGGCATAATTGATCTTGAAAGCTAGTTAAAATTCCCCCGTATTTATATAGAATAAGAAGCTCTCTTTGATCGTGAAGGCGACGAGGAGAGCTTCTTTCATTTACTCATTCAAAATGTAATAGTTCCTATTTAAGATATTAAATATTTCTTTGGGCATACGGCATACGGACAAGAAACTACGCGTTGAGCCCATAGTAACAGAAGAGGCGGATAGAGCATCATAAAGGAAGGAGTTGTCGCTGGAACGTTTGGAGGAGAAGCGTCACAAAGCTACACCCCAACTTTTGTATCTATTTAGAAACATTATTTATCCTTTCTTTTATGTAAATAAGGAAATAATGATAGTAACCCTAGGGTAGCTAAACAAACGCCAATCCACAGTGGTGATATATAGCCAAATCCATTACTAATACCTAGGCCGCCTAGTGATGAACCAATAACAATACCAAGCGTAATAAAAGAACTATGAATGGTGTTAATCATCGTGCTATTAGTAGCTGTTTTCATCACTCTCGCTACCATGGCTGGATTCATTGAAACACCAGTCAAGCCAATAAAAATAGTAGTAATAACGGCAATGTATTTATTTTCAGCTCCTAAAGCAAATAAAGACAATGCTACGATTAAAATCATCAATCCACTCAAAAGTGTTTCCATTGTATATTTATCAGCAAACTTGCCAATCACTATATTCCCGATTACTGTTGCACTTCCATAGAGAGCAAGTAAGTATGGAATACTTTCGCTTGAAAAGCCCGTGATATTTGTAAAGATAGGGGTGAAGTAACTAAACGCTGCAAACGTACCACCTATAATAAACATACTTGTTATGTACGCTGCCCAAAGATGAATATTCTTAAAGTGCATGAGCTCGTCTTTCCATTTTAATAGTTCTTTGTTTGGTGATGAGGGGAGTAACAACTGAATCATAATCCCGGACACTAGTACGAGAATAGAAACAAACCCAAAACTAATACGCCAACCAAAATTTTGCGAGATAATCGTTGTTATAGGTAAGCCTATGACTGTTGCGATCATTAAACCTGCAAGTACAGTAGATGCAGCTTTACCTCTCGAATTAGGCGGAACCAATGTTGCAGTAAAGGAAATGGCTACACCAAATGCTGAAGATGAAGCAATACCAGTAATAATTCGTGAAACCATCATACTATCATAGCTCCAAGCAATAGCTCCGAGCGACTGGCCAATTAAAAATACAAACATTAAAAGTAATAAAGCTTGTTTACTGCGCATTCGTAAAAGAGTTGCAGTTAAAATAGGTCCTCCTACTACCATTGCTCCTGCATAAGCTGTAATTAAATAACCGATTGAAGATATAGGAACCTGAAATGCGAGAGCAAGTTCGTTCATCATACCTGCAACCATAAATTCCGATGTAGTCATACAAAAAATTGCTAAAGCTAGTAAATAAATGATCGATGGCATAAAAAGACTCCTAAATTCATTATTGTAACGTTCGGTACAAAATTCGTGCTAAAAAAGAGCGCACTAAGCGCCGAAAATAGATTCTAATGTTCCGTTCATAATCTGTTCAGACAACATCCGATTTTGCATCGAAACATTAAGAACACGAAACCCGTAATAACTGCTTAAAAATAGACTAGCTAATTCCTCGGCTGTTTGCTTTTTTGAAATTTCGCCAGTTTGCAATCCTTCCTCCATTACTTTTTCAATAGCTTGTTTAAGAAGTTCAACATGCCGTGAGAAAATTTCTTGAACCATTACGTCATTCTTTGCGCTCTCCACACTGGCATTTATTAACAAACAACCCTTTTGATCAATCTTCTCAAAATCTTCCTTTAATGCCCATTCGAAAAAATTACTTAACCGCTCTTTCAATGCGATTGGAGCATTTAATAATTCCTTCTGTTCCTTAATTCCAAACTCATGGTAGCGTTCTAATACTTGTTTATACAGTTCATGTTTACTACCAAAAGTATTGTATAAGCTGCCTTTCCCAATTCCAGTATCATTGCATAAATCCTGTGTAGAACACCCCTCATATCCTCTTTTCCAAAAGGTTTTCATGGCGACATCTACAATTGAGGAATACTCAAACTCTCGGGGTCTGCCTCGTTTATTCAAATTTATCCTCCTCCCATATACATTAATAGAATATCCTTTTTGTACTAAGCGGTCAATAAAAGTTTTCAGTCAAGGAAAGTAAAAGATAAAGAGATAAAAGTATAAGTCTTGATTGACTTTGTCCTTAGGGGAAGGTGTATAAATGAATTGTAGCAAGTAACAAATAAATGAGTGAGGTGGTTTTGTGCTATCAATAGGAGAATTCTCAAAAATATGTGGTGTCTCTACAAAAACACTTCGATATTACGATGAAATCGGATTAATTAATCCCGATGAGATTAATGCTGAAAGCGGTTATCGGTATTATTCCATCGAACAACTAAAAAGGATGCTCTATATCAACCGTTTAAAATCCTATCATTTTTCTCTTGAAGAAATTAAAACGATGTTGGATTTAGAAGAGGATCAATCCGAAGAAATGCTTTGTTCAACGCTTAACCAAAAGAGAAATGAAATGCAAGAGAAACTAAAGGCTTTTGAATATCTTGTAAAACAACTGAGTCATGATATTTCAAACTTAGAAAAAGGAGTACCAATCATGTCGTACCTTGAGGATATTGAAGTACAGCTTGTTGAAACAAAGCCAATGAATATCCTTTATAAGCGATTGATATTGAGCAGTGATGATTATGCATCGGGATATGGTCATTATTTTAGCGAGTTATATGAAAGAATTGCGAAGGAAAAGCTCACTTTACTTGGTCAGCCAATGACGATTTACCATAGCCCTGAATTTAATCCAGCTGGCAATGATACCGAGTTTGCTATTCAGATAGCTGAGTCTGTCAAAGGAACGAGAGATTTGCCTGGTAGCCTCTGTGCTAAATCTGTTTTAAAGGGAGCTTATCCGGAATTGACCTCTGTTTACGCTAATTTGATGAAGTGGATTGAAAATGAGGGTTACGAGCTGATATTGCCGCCATATGAAATATATGTAACAGATCCAAATCAAGTAAACGCCCCTGAGGAGTTTGTTACTGAGGTGTATTTTCCTGTAAAGAAAAAATGACAATTAGGAGGTTCCTATGCAAACAACAATAAATTGGCAAGCGGTAAAACCTGAAAGCATATATATGAACAATGAAAAACTTTTTAAGCTAGAACAGACGATAAAAAGTGATTATCACAATATAAATGGCATTATTATCATTAAAGATGGTCATTTAGCATATGAAAAATATTTTAATGGCAAAGGTCCTGATGATAGTCACCATGTAGCATCTGTAACAAAAAGTGTACTATCTGCACTTATAGGCATCGCTATTGATAAAGGATATATTCAAAGCGTGGAAGAGAAAGTGATAGATTTTTTCCCAAAATATATTTCTGATGCTGATAAGCAGAAACAACAGATTACTATACGGCATCTTCTTACGATGACAGTACCATATCCATATGAGGATTGGCATGAGCCGCTAGATATTCTATGTCAACAGCAGGATTGGATAAAATATACACTTGATATAATGGGTAAAAACGGGGATTTAGGCACTTTTAAATATTCCACAGCTGGAGCACATTTATTGTCAGCTATTCTTACTCAAAGTACAGGCAAGAGTGCACGAGCGTTCGCCAATGAACATTTGTTTACACCGCTTGGCATGAAAGAAATTCCTGACTATAAAATGAACGCATATGGGTTTGATGATTTATTCGGGAAAAACGTTAAGGGGTGGGTACATGATCCAAACGGTCATTCGACCGGTGGATGGGGGCTAACATTAACTACTCGTGATATGGCGCGATTTGGCTACCTCTATTTAAATAAGGGCATTTTGGATGATAATAGAGTTCTCTCAGAGACATGGATTTGTGATTCAACGGAGATGAACCCTAACAATTACGGTTATTTATGGTGGCTACGACAAGAGGATGGGCTTTCTACATATTCAGCTATAGGGGATGGAGGCAATATGATTTGTTGTATGCCAAAAATGAATATGGTTGTGGCGATTAGTTCAGAAGTCATCATGAATCCACGAGATAGATGGCCGTTAATGAAAGAGTATATAATCCCAGCGGTAATAAATAAATAAGGCTAAATTCCTTTCCAACTGGGCTGGTGTACATTTGCTTCAAATTTCATCTGTAACTATCTCTAATCCCCTAGTCTCGACCTCAATGATATACATTTTAACACCCCTAACTTTGTGATGAACCAAAAGTAAACCTAATACTTATTCCAATCCTATTGATCTCATTGCTCAAGGTGAAATTTTGATCCCATCAAATTAAACAATAGGCTATAATAAATAGTCTATTGCATTTTTTGATGAAGTTTTCTCAATGAAGAAACGAATTGAAAGACCCACTTCCTGAAGGTCGTTCTCACTACATCTTCAGTTTGAGGTTAAATTATACTTTTAAAATAAAGTGAGGGAAAGAAATGAGTAGCTACTTGGTCGTCTTTATTGTCATTGTACTTATAATGTTAAGGGAGAAACAAGTTAGACCAGCTCGATTGTGGATCATACCAGTTTTGTTAATGGGTGTAATGTTTTCTACTATTTCAAGTATTAAATTAACGCCTTTAAGTATTGTGATGTATATCAGTTGTTTAATAGTTGGATTGAGTATAGGAGTATGGAAAGGAAAACTAGAAAAAATTCGTATGAATCATACTAGGGGAATCGTAACTACACAAAGCTCTATTGCCGGTATTATTTTGTTTTTCGGGATTCTTCTTGTAAGGTTATTTGTAGGTCACTGGAGTAGAGAGCTTGCATTGCTATCATTAACAAATGCTCTTATGTTCATACCACTTGGTAGTATTTGTTCTCGTCGCTATATTATCTACTTGAGATACAAACAACTTATGGGAGAATAAAATGCAGCAACATAGCATAATAATCCTCGTTTTGATTAAAAGATCTAATATTAGGATCAAAATCCCTACACATTCTTTTCGACATAACTTTAAATTTTTGTAGAATCAATATTTAGCTGTAGGAGTAGAATTATACTAAAAGTCCATAATATACAAAATTTTCGAAAATATGATAAACTAGTAGCGTGAAAAGGAGGATGTTAGCATGACTGTACAACAATTTACTGACTATGTGAAAAAAATGCAGCACTATGAAGAAGCACTGAGTGTGATTTACTGGGATATGCGTACGGGGGCGCCTAAGAAAGGGTTAGCTCAACGTTCAGAGGTAGTTGGAACATTATCCGCCTCCTTATTTGACATGCAAACTAGTGAAGAATTAGGGAAATTACTAACGGGTCTAGAGGGACAAAAGGCAGATCTCGATTATGTTACGCTACGTTTAGTTGAGGAAGTGCGTAAAGAATACGATCAAAATAAAAAAATTCCAGCTAATGAATATAAGGAATTCGTCATTCTACAATCTAAAGCAGAAACAGCATGGGAAGAAGCAAAAGCGACGAATAATTTTGCGTTATTCCTACCTTATTTAGAGGAAATTATAAGCTGGCAGAAGAAATTTATTCAATATTGGGGTATTAAAAACGGTTCTCCATACAATACATTACTAGATTTATATGAACCGGATATGACGACTGATGTTTTAGATCAAGTTTTTGGTGAATTACGTGAAACAATTGTTTCTCTTGTGCAAAGAATTGCAGCTTCACCAAATAAACCAAATACAAGCATTTTATTTAAGCATTTCCCTCGTGAATCACAGCGTGCATTATCATTAGAAATGTTAGCACAACTCGGCTATGATTTTGATGCAGGTCGCTTAGATGAAAGTGTCCATCCATTTATGATTGGTTTGAATCATGGAGATAATCGTATTACAACCAAATATGATGAAAACGATTTCCGTTCAGCGATTTTTGGAACAATCCATGAGTGTGGGCATGCTATGTATGAACAGAATATCGATGCAAAACTTGATGGTTTACCATTAGCAACAGGAACATCTATGGGTATACATGAATCCCAATCTTTATTTTATGAAAATTTTGTTGGTAGGAATGAAAAGTTCTGGGAGCATAACTATGAGCAACTTCAAAAATATTCACCTGTACAATTTGGTGATGTAGCATTAGCTGATTTCCTGCGAGCAATTAATATGGTGGAGCCATCGTTTATTCGCATTGAAGCGGATGAGTTAACATATCCACTACATATTATGATTCGCTATGAAATTGAGCGAGACCTATTCAATGGCGATCTTCAAGCGAAGGATCTTCCACAAGTATGGAATGATAAATACGAGGAATATTTAGGCATTCGTCCTGAGACAGATGCAAAAGGGGTACTACAAGATATGCACTGGTCAGGGGGCATGTTTGGCTATTTCCCATCTTATGCTCTAGGAATGATTTACGCTGCACAATGGAAGCATGCAATGGATAAAGATATTCCAAACTTTGATGAGCTGTTAGAAAAGGGTGAGCTTCTACCAATTCGAGAGTGGTTAACAGACAAAGTCCATCAATACGGTGCGCTGAAGAAGCCATTCGAATTGCTACAGGAGGCGACAGGGGAAGGCCTAAACGCAAAATATCTAGCAAACTATTTACAAGAAAAATATACGAAGCTGTATCAGCTCTAAAGCCCAAAGCGATTTCTCGTAACAAAGAAATCGCTTTTCTAAAAGCAAAATGGTCAAGAAAATTATTATGAATGTTGTGACGCTTTCAATGAATGTGATTTTTGTTCCAGGCTACTCACTTTCGCTCAAACAGAATCCTGTTGTTGCTGCCGCTTCGCTTTCGCACAAAAAACAATTGTTGCTGCCGCTTCGCTTTCGCACAAAAATATAAATTAGAGTGTTATATTAGAAAATACATGCTATGTGAAGTGGTTGTTGATTTGAAATAAAGCTCAACCGTTTATAAGAAAGTTGCACCGTTTCACCTCTTTGGATTTGATTATCTAAAAGGGTGTTTTTTATGCCCAAAAGAAGAAGAACATCTGAAGTTGAGAAATGGATTAAAGAAGGTCGCGAACAAAAGAAAAAATTGATGGTGCCCCGCCAGAGAAATTTAGTTCACGCCTTATGGAAAAATTAAAGAAAAAGCGAGATGAAAGGTTTGGAAAAGACTAACAATTTAGTTATTCTAAAAGGCGATGAGAAAGCTGTCTATAAAGACCAATCTTTAAACGAATATATGATTAACCCTTTCATTGAAGCATTTTGGTGAAAGACCGGATCGTGAAACGTCCTGCAAAATTTTAGCTATTAAGTGTGGGTCTTATGCAAGTGAATTGTTTACATTTGGGACGTGGACAGAGGCACTTTATCGCTTTCGTTCTTCTTCAATAGCGTTGCATAAATGTCGATATCATAAGTTGTAGTAGTTATCTGGGAATTATCACCACGTAGGCAGTTTGAGTCCATTTGGTATTTACATCCATATCAAGTTCGGGGTTCCAGTAATCGAATAAGCAAACGAGGGTGCATTTAATGATATTCCTGTCCTTAGTTATAGGAAGAATAGGGGTAATTCAATTTAATTTATAGTATAATGATTATTTCAATAATGCGATGGAAAAGAGGAAACGGATGCCTACTATACTGGTTGCTGACGACGACGCGAACATTCGCGAACTCGTCTGTTTATTTCTACGCAACGACGGATTCGCAACAGTCGAAGCCGAGGACGGCAAGGAAGCAATGGCCATCTACACATCAACGCATGTCGATCTTGTCGTGCTCGACATTATGATGCCGATTATGGATGGTTGGACGTTATGCAAGGAGCTCAGAAGGGCCAATCCTGATCTTCCATTACTTATGCTGACTGCAAGGGGCGAAACATGGGAAAAAGTGAAAGGATTTGAACTTGGAGCGGATGATTATTTAACTAAACCATTTGATCCGTTGGAGTTGTCGGTTCGTGTTAAGGCACTATTGAAACGATACCGAATTGGCTCCACGCAAAAAATCCAGTTAGGCAACGTCATTCTTGATCGACAGACTTATAAGGTGATGAGGGGGACGGAGTCGCTCACGTTACCGCTCAAGGAGTTCGAATTACTTTATAAGCTCGCCGGAACACCCGGACAAGTCTATACGCGTGTGCAGTTGATCGATCAAATTTGGGGGATTGATTACGCTGGAGATGATCGAACGATAGACGTACATATTAAACGCTTGCGCGAACGGTTCGCGACTACAGCCGATTTTCGTATCGAAACGGTACGTGGGCTTGGTTACCGCCTTGAGGTGCACGAATGATCAAATCTTTATATACACGCGTAGTCCTGATATTTCTAGTCTCCGTAATCGGGGGCACGATCATTGCTTTTTTTGTAGCAACTTGGGTATTTGAAGATAAATTGAACGAGAACCTGCAAATCCCCTTACTTAACTTTGGTCAGGACATCGCCCGGATTTATGAGACATTACCGTTAAGTGAAGCGAACACATTCGTAAGTGGAATGAATCAGCTCAAATCCTATCATATTCGAATTTATGAAGAAACGGGTCAGTTCCAGTCTTATGGAGCGCTTAACGGAGACAAACCTGCCACTGTGACGATGGAACAGGTGATAAAAGTACTAGATGGAAATATTGTTCAAGTCAATCCGAGTGGTGTTTCTACTGTTCTCTTAGGGTTGCCGTTGACAACTGAAATGGGAACGAAAGCGATGTTTATAGAACCGATCGCCCTCCCTTCCACCTCTTTTGTAATAAAGTGGATTTTGAACTTTTCAACCTATTCGTTGATAGCAGGAAGCCTATTGATTCTGGTTGCTGCCATGTTCCTAGTCAAACCAATCAAAAAGCTGACAAAAGCGACTAGACATATAGCAGGTGGAGATTTTAACGTTAAGCTGAATATTAAGCAAAAGGGTGAGCTAGGTACTTTAGCTCGCAGCTTCGAAGAAATGATGCACGATCTGCAGCAACTTGAGCAGATGCGTAGGGATTTCGTATCGAATGTGTCGCATGAAGTTCAGTCGCCGCTCACCTCGATATCCGGTTATGCTTTAGCGCTCAAGCAAGTAAACCTCGCAGATAACGAGCGGAGCCGTTATCTCGATATTATCATCGCTGAAGCAGACCGGATGTCCAAGATGAGCGATAGCCTGCTAAAGCTGAGTTTGCTTGAATCGCAGTCACAGCAACTGCGGCTGGTCACGTTCAGCCTTGATGAACAAATCAGACGAGTCATCGTCGCTATCCAGCCGCAATGGTCGGCTCGCAACATCCGTTTCGAGCTCAATTTGAACGCGGTTCGCCTAATGGCTGATCATGATCAATTAAACCAGGTATGGACGAACATACTCGGCAATAGTATCAAATTTTCCAAAGATGGCGGAGTTATTAACATCAGCATCAAACAAGATATCAAAAATGTGACAGTCCGAGTATCCGACACTGGCATTGGTATTTCCTTAGAGGATCAGAAGCGTATATTCGAGCGGTTTTTTAAGGCTGATCGTTCCCATAGTCGTAAGTATGACGGCAGTGGTATGGGACTCGCCATCGTTAAACAGATCGTATCGCTTCATCAAGGCGACATCCGAGTGGAAAGCGAGCCTGGCCGAGGAACGACTGTCATTGTCACTTTGCCAATCACAACACCAACAGAGTAATTAGATTCATGTTGTACATTCAAATTATTTAAACTTCCTCGTACTCCCATGTTACGGCGTCATATGCAAACTTTCTTGCATGTGACGCCGTAACTTTTTTTGTTTGTTCATATTCCGTTCATATTGTTGTCATATGGAGTACATCATCGTCCTATAAGCTATCCTTAATGGCCCATATAAGATGTCTAATAAATAGATAAGAAAAGGAGAGATGAGAGTGAAACTAAAAGAAGAGGTGATGAGAAATGAGGATGGGTAAACCGCTTATCTTTATACTTAAAGCAATAGGAGTTATAGCTATTGCAATAGTACTTTTTCTGGCCATTGTTTTTATTGTTAATATTGTCTGCAACAAATCGGAGCAAGAAAAAATAGAAACTTATGGTCAGTCTGTAACAGTAGAAGGAAAAAATATGAATGTGTTAATTCAAGGAGAAGGCGAAGAAACCGTGGTGCTCCTACCTGGCTATGGAACAGCGGCACCAGCACTTGATTTTAAGCTGCTCATCGATGAATTATCTCCATTTTACAAAGTTGTCGCGATTGAGCCTTTCGGATATGGATTAAGTGATGAAACCGATAAAGAACGAAGCACTGAGAATATTGTCAGTGAAATGCATGAAGCTTTACAGCAGCTTAATATTGACCATTTTACGCTAATGGGCCACTCCATTGCAGGTATCTACGGACTTGATTATGTCAACAAATATCCAAACGAAGTGAGTGCATTTGTAGGAATTGATACTAGTGTTTCTACACAAGGCAGTATGGATGTCAAATTTCCAGTAAAAACATTCGCATTTCTCGAAAAATCAGGTCTTTTGAGATTAATCAAGAAAGTAGGTACAGACCCTTATGCTGAACTAGTATTTGATGATCAAGCCAAAGAGCAAATGAAAATGATTTCAAATAAAAACTCGTATAATGCCACTACCCTGAATGAGATGGAACATATTTCCTCTAATTTTAAAAAGGCTCAAAATTTAACATTCCCTAAAGATCTTCCGCTTCTTTTATTTGTACAAGCAAATAATACGGACAGGGCAAATTGGGTAACATTGCATGAAGCGCAAGCCAAAGAGTCAATGCAAGGAAAAGTAATAACATTTGATGGATCACATTATTTACACCATAGCAAATTCAAAGAAATCGCTGAAAACTTTAGAGAATTTATGAAAGAAATAAAGTGAGTGTGAGAAAGGTTCCTGAAATTATCTCGCATTAACGGTCAGTAAGACGGCTGCTTCAAGTGGAAAGATGAGAACGAGTCAACGAGGTGGGCGATCAACTGAGCGTAAAAACCCAATTAGTTCAACTAACAATCAGTGGGAGATGAAGAAAACATTTTTCCACTTTTAATTTATAAAAGCGAACCCGTTCGAGATTCATACTGCAACCGTAGCATTTTTTTACTTGTTCATACTCCGTTCATATTGTTGTCATAGGAGGTACATATTCGTTGTATAAGCTGTTCTTAACGGTTTGTGAAGGTAGTCGGAATACACTGATGTGGATAGAAGATACGAATTGAGAATGAAAGGGAGGGGAGGCACGAGTACAGATAAAAAACGAGCTTCAATTGCCGCTCTACACCACTCGTGCAAAAATAATGAAAAAAGCGTTTAACATTATAGTTAAATTATTAGGAGTTTTAGCTATAGCAATAGTACTTTTTCTAGCTATTATTTTTATAGTGAATAAGGTTAGCAACAAATCGGAGCAAAGAAAAATAGAATCTTATGGTCAGTCTGTAACAGTAGACGGAAAAAATATGAATGTGTTAATTCAAGGAGAAGGCGAAGAAACCGTCGTGCTCCTACCTGGTTATGGAACAGCGGCTCCAGCACTTGATTTTGAGCCGTTAGTGAAAGAGTTGTCTCCTTATTACAAGGTCGTAGTAATCGAGCCTTTTGGTTATGGACTAAGTGATGAAACGGAAAAGGAACGAACCCTGGAGAATATGGTAAATGAAATTCATGAAGCATTGCAGAGTCTAAACATTGACCGATATACTCTAATGGGCCACTCCATTTCAGGCATTTACGGACTGGATTATGTGAACAAATATGAAAACGAAGTAAGTGCATTTGTCGGGATCGATAGCAGTGTTCCAATGCAGGGTGGTACGGATGATCCATTCCCATCAGGAACATATAAACTGCTCAAAAAATCAGGTTTCTTCCGATTGTTAATGAAACTGAGCCCTGACCAATTGGTTGCACCAACTGTAGATGATGAAACAAGAGAACAAATCAGAATCCTTACGCTCAAAAACATGTTTAATCCGAACATCCTAAGTGAAGGCGAACATTTTAACCCTAATTTTAAAGCTGCTGAAAACTTGACCTTCCCCAAGAATCTTCCTGTTATTTTCTTTTTACAAGCGAATGATACCGAAACGGAAGGATGGATACCACTGCATGAAGAGCAAGTCAAAGATTCTGTACATGGAAAAGTGATAACATTTGAAGGAGGACATTATTTACACCATACCAGATCAAAGGAAATCGTTGAAAATTTCAGAGAATTTATGAAAGAAGTAAAGTGAATGTACTGAGTAAGGTTCCTCCCCAATTTTATCCCGCATTTACGGTCAGTAAGACGCCCACCTCAAGTGGAAAAACGAGAACGAGTCAACTAGGTCTAAGAAACCCGACGCCTCCAGTAAACCGCCCAGTCGGAACGGAAATCAACCACTCGTTTTTGCTGAATAGCCAACTTTATGTAGTATGATACCTTAATTTCATTCGCATAGTTTTTCAGCAAAGTAAAAGCGATTTCTCAGCTAGAGAAATCGCTTTTTTATGAAGAGGCAAAAGATTGTTACCAAAGCTTATAGCCTTTAGAGCCAGGTGGGGAATTGGAAATAATATCGTAAATTGGAATTGTGTAAGCAAATAGAATTAGTGCCACTAAAATAACAAGCCACACTTTAAAGTTTTCTAGAATTGCTGGTGTCTCACTACTGTTAGCATGTACTTCACCAACTGGGAATTCCTCTTCGCCTTTTGGTGCAAACCACGCTAATTTCACCACAATATAAAGAATGATTAAGATAGCGATGAACAGGATTGTGCCACCAACTGCTTGAGCGATTTGATAAGGAATCCAATCATAAGCTTGTTGAGCACCGCCATACTCAGAGTAATCGGATCGGCGAGGTGCACCAATCAAACCAGCGATATGCATAGCAGAAGACATAATCGTCATACCAATAGCCCATAAAATAGCTGCAAAATTACCAAGATTGTTTAAAGATTTAGTCAGTGTGCGACCTGTTAAATGTGGAATTAACCAAAATGCCGCACTGAAATAAGTTAAAACGACTGTTGTTGCAATTGTTAAATGGAAATGTCCTGTAACCCAAATGGTATTATGGATTAATTGGTTCATTTGGTAGGAAGCATTGATGATACCACCTGCACCACCAGGAATAAATGCTACCATACCGATAAATGGCACGAAGAAACGAGCATCTTTCCATGGTAATTTTTTAAACCAGCCGTAAAGCCCCTTACCACCTAATTCACGACCACGGAGTTCAAACATTGCAAACATCGAAAATGCAGTCATTAAAGATGGTACGATTACAGCAAAAGTTAAAACAACTTGTATGAATTTCCACGTGCTATCAATACCAGGCTCTGTTAATTGGTGATGGATACCAACGGGTACAGAGAAAATTAAGAACAGCATAAACGACAGTCTTGCTAAAGAATCAGAGAAAATTTTTCCGCCAATAACCTTCGGAATAATGACATACCAAATCATGTAAGCTGGTAATAACCAGAAATACACAAGCGCATGACCGAAATACCAGAATAATGTACGTGATAGTGCTACGTCAACACGTTCGATAAAGCCTAAGGACCAAGGAAGTAGCTGGAATAGAACAGAAACAGCTACGCCTAGAGTTGCAACGAACCACATTAAATTATTGACAACAACCATAAATGATAATAATGGGCTTCGTTCTCCGCTTCCTTTGTTTTCTTTACGCCACTGTGCATACCGTAAAATTTGACCTGCGCCGCCAACCCAAGAACCAACAACGACTAATGTTAGGCCTAAATAGAATATCCAATGTGCTTTCAGTGGAGCGTAGAACGTATATAAAACAGTTGCTTCGTTAAGTAAAACCATTATTGCAGCAGCTGCTGTACCAATTGTCATTAACCAGAAGCCAATCCAGCCAAGACGACGTTGACCAGCTGTAAAAGTCCCAGACGTACGGCTAACACTGGCAATTTGGAAACCAAAAATAAAGAACGTTGTTAAAATAAGTCCGAGTAAAACACCGTGTACGGTTAAAACTTGATAGTAACCAATGCCTGCTGGTAATGTGAATTGACCAGAACGAACGAAAACTTGTAATAAACCTGCAAGACCTCCTAATAACAATGCGATGAAAGCCACATAAATATGTGCCATTGCTAGCTTCGCATCACGACGATCCACCTTAGTCAAATTATTATTGAGACTCATTTGGATCCACCACCTTTAGCATAGAGTGCATCATCGTATGTCCTGTACCACAGTACTCATTACATACAATTAAAAACTCGCCCAATTTATTTACTTCAGTCACATATTCAGAAATGTAACCAGGTTCAAGCATCATATTAATATTTGTACCTGCAATTTCAAAACCGTGCATCACATCTGCACTTGTTGCGATAAATTTCACTTTTGCTCCAAGTGGAACTTCAATTTCAGGAGGGTTGTAATTAAATGCTGATGCTAAAACAACCACTTCATAGTCCCAATCTTTACCTTCGACTTTATGAACACCTGGATTATCGAAAGGTGGAAATTCATTTACTTTCTCATAATCTAGTGTTTTTTTACCATTGTTCGGATGTGAGCCTTGATGAAATGCACCGATGCCGAGAATGATAAGGAATACTACTAAAGTAGCAACTCCAAACACAAGCCAATATTTCTCATACTTATGTAAGTGCATATGTCTCTGTCCTTTCTTAGTAGATTAAAAACGATTGATGAACAAATCGAAGCAGTACACCCAAAGCAAGATAATAATGATTCCTACTCCAAATACTGCATAGAGTGAACCTTTTAAATTCTCATCTGACTTCTTTTTATTTGCCATTTTTGCTCCTCCTTCGCTTCTTTTGTGATCCTTCTAATTGCCATGATATATAAATAAATTTCTGTTTGATGTGAAAAAAATCACACATATTAGCGAATTGTGTGAAAAAAGTGTGAAATATTGAGGAGAGATAAAAAATAGCCACCTCAATAGTCATTGAGATGGCCAATTTAAAGTTGAAATTGGAGTGATTTTTATTATAATTCAGGAAATTTTACTATTAGAAAATTGGGCTTGAGCCTTATAGGGCAGCCTTCTTTAATTAATGCGAATGACAAATCTTATTCATAATTGCAAGGGGTAGTGACATAAGTTATAGCATTTGGAACAGTCCAATATTCTAGAATACTATTCTTCTTCAATTGTTAATAGAACTGTCAGCGCACCAATGCTGGGAATTGTAACTGGGAGTACAAATGCCTTTTCAAAGCCGTATAATTTTGTATTGCCAACCATCACTGTTGGCGGAGTGATATCAATTTCTAAGCTTTCTTGTCCTACGGTTGTACATAAATTACCTGCGATCATATTTCCAAATTCTCCTGTGAAGGATTCTAGCATTTCGCCTTCAAGAGGCATTCCAAACATTGTATTACCGATGCCACTAAATATATCAGGCGAGGAATCAATGATTACACGGCCTTTTAAATCTCCTATTAAGCCAATTAATACACCCATTTGCTGTTGTTGAAAGGGTTCAGAAATAATACTTGGTGATTTCACTTCGATATCCATAGGTAGAATCGATTTTAAAGCGTGAATTGTCCCGTTTAAAATAGTTTGAAAGTACTTCGAATTACTCATCATTACCGCATCCTTTTTCCGACTTTTCTACATCTTACCATGTAAAAAGGGTAAGATGAAAGTATGTCTTGACGAATTAGCGGGAAATTTATATTATATTAATGAGAATGATTTTCAAAATCAATAAATTGACGTTTAAGTTTTTTCAAATAGAAATTTTTATATAAAAGGAGCGGTCAGCGATGACATTTGTATTTATTGGAGCGGCAGTGGTTATCTATATTGGAGTGGGGAAACACGTTATGAAACAGGCGACTGCACATTTAAAATAATAGACTTCGATAAAATGTAGCTTGTTTCAGCTGATAGTATAATTATTATTTAAAGACAGGTAGAGTATGGCCTCGACAAAATTTGTTGAGTCATACTCTTTTTTTGTACAAAAAATATAATGTTAGCAAAATAATTTGCCATAATTTCATAAAAATCCTCTTGTAGAAATCTTTGAAAACCATCTGTTTTGACAAAAAATAAGTAAAATAGAGTGAATTTTTTTATTTTTGTACAAAAATTTTATAAAATTGAATATTTATTTTTTTCTGAAAACTATTGAAATAGTTTGTCGTTTTATGTAGTATTTTAAAAAATGGAATCGCTTTTCATATTTTGGAACGGAGGTCGGAAATGGGAGTAAATATTTTAGAAGTTAAAGATTTAAAAATAGGTTTTAAACATGACAAAAAAGAAGTTCCAATTGTGAACGGTGTCTCTTTACAACTTGAGAAAGGTAAAACTTTAGGAATTGTTGGTGAATCAGGTTGTGGTAAAAGTATGACATCCCTTTCACTTATGGGTTTATTACCTAATGGTGTCGATTGGCAAAATGGAAATATTTATATAAATCAAATGCATATTAACAAAAATTCAAACAAGGAATGGCGGAAGGTTCGTGGGAAAAAAATAGCGATGATTTTTCAGGAACCAATGAGTTCGCTAAACCCAGTTTATAAAGTTGGTTCACAAATAGTTGAAATGATACTTAGTCATGAAAGAATTTCTAAAAAAGAAGCATATGAACGTGCCGTTGACATGCTTCGGTTAGTTGGAATCCCTCGTCCAGAAAGAGTAGTTAATGAATATCCTCATCAATTGTCAGGAGGAATGCGTCAACGAGTCATGATTGCCATGGCATTAGCATGTGGCCCAGAAATATTAATTGCAGATGAACCTACTACTGCATTAGATGTAACTATACAGGCACAAATTCTGGAACTAATGAAAGACCTTCAAGAGAAACTGCAAATGTCTATCATTTTAATTACCCATGATCTTGGTGTCGTTGCTGAAATTTGTGAGCGAGTGATTGTTATGTATGCCGGAGAGATAGTTGAAGAAGCAACTGTACTAAATCTATTTAATCATCCTTTACACCCATATACAAAAGGGCTATTAAACTCATTACCAAATATTGAGGAAGAACAAGAATATCTACCGTCGATTGATGGTGTTGTACCTGCGCCGGTGGATATGCCAACAGGGTGTAGATTTTTCGATCGATGTAGTTTTGCAACTTTAAAGTGTAAAAATAAACCAGATTTATTTACAACTAGTATTGGCACTACTGTACGATGTTGGTTATATGAGAACGGTGAATTGGAGGGGGGATTGTAGATGGTCAGCCCATTATTAGAAGTAAAGCATTTAAAGAAATACTTTCCATTAACAGGATCGCGAGCTGATTATTTAAAAGCAGTAGATGATGTTTCATTCACTGTAAATGAAGGCGAAGTTCTAGGTATAGTTGGTGAATCAGGCTGCGGTAAGTCTACTATGGGAAAAACACTGATTCAACTTCTAACACCAACGGAGGGTGAAATCTTACTCAATGGAGAAAATATAACATCATTTAGTCCAAAAAAGGTACGCCAAACACGTCGCGATATGCAAATTATATTCCAAGATCCATATGCTTCACTTAATCCACGAATGAAGGTTTTTAAAATTATTGAGGAACCTTTAGTTAATTTTGGGATTGGTACAAAAGAAGAAAGAAAACAGCGAGTTTTCGAAGTGGCCAAAAAAGTGGGACTTACACAAAAGCAACTAGACCGTTACCCTCATGAATTTTCAGGTGGTCAAAGACAGCGTATTGGGATTGCTAGAGCACTTGTGTCGAATCCTAAGCTTATTGTAGCGGATGAGCCTGTTTCTGCACTGGACGTATCGATTCAATCTCAAGTATTGAACATTATGAAAGACTTGAAAAATGAAATGAATCTTACATATATTTTCATTTCACATGATTTAAGTGTAGTGCATCATTTTTGTGATCGTATAGGGGTGATGTACCTAGGAAAGATAGTAGAAGTCGCGAGTAAACAAGAGTTATTTAATAATCCAAAACATCCCTATACAAAAGCATTACTTTCTGCATTACCAAAATCTCATCCTTCTAAAGAAAAAGAACGTATAGTGCTAAATGGAGATGTTCCAAATCCTGCAAACCCCCCTTCTGGTTGCACCTTCCATACTAGATGCCCAAATTGTATGGAAATATGTAAAGTGACGCCTCCAACTTTAAAAAGTATTAGTGAAAAGCATGATGTATCCTGTTTACTTTATGAAGAGAAAATGGAGCGATTATTATGAGTAAAACATTAGAAAAAGGCATTAACATTTTGACATTATTTACAGAAGAACACTCTTCATGGAGTTTGGATGAATTGGCGAATGAAACAGATATTCCAAAACCTACTTTACATAGATTTCTTAAGACATTTACTGATTTAGGGGTGCTAAAACGTCCTTATATTCAAAGTGGAGGTCAATTAGTATTGAGCGATCATTATTTTTTAGGAAATAAATTAATAGAATTAGGAGCAATCGCTGCCAATTCAATTGAAATTCGTTCACTTGCAATACCATATATGAAAATGCTACAGCAAAAATTTGACTTGGCAGTTCAACTAATAGTGATGGATGAAACAGATGGTCTTTATATTGAAAAAATCGAAAGTTTAAGACCTGTTCTATTATATACACGAGTAGGGAGAAGAGCGCCACTATATGCTGGTGCATGCTCACGTATAATATTATCTTTTCAATCAGAAGAAAAAATAAAAAATGTATTACAGAAACCGCGTAAAAAATACGCCAGTGGAACTCCTGTAAGAGACAAAGAAATCTACGAACTGATCGAATCGGGGAAAAATGATGGATATGCCTACAGTGTTTCGGAATTAGAAGAAGGGACAGTATCAATAGCAGTACCAATTTTTAATAGCAATAGGGAGGTAGAATATTCTATAAGTATAGCGGGAATAGAATCACTATTACCTAAAGAAAAAATAAACGTATTTTTAGAAGGACTATGGAATACAGCTGCCCTGATTTCAGCTGAATTAGGTTATTCACAGCCATATCCTTATGGCGAATAAATAATAAATACTACAACAAAGGGGATGTACTGTATGAAGAATTACAAATGGATAACGTTGCTACTTGTATGTATGATGCTCATATTATCAGCATGTAGTAGCGGAACATCAACAAAAGATGGTAATAAAAACAATGAAAAAGTGTCTGGAGAAAATCCAGCAAAAGGACGCGACAATGAATTAGTCGTACGTGTTGCAGGTGACCCACAAAACTGGGATCCAATCGATACATATTTGATTGCTTGGAGTACAGTTGGAACATCGGTATTTGAAGGTTTAACAAGTCGTTCGCTGGATTTAGAAATTCAACCAGGGTTAGCAGAGTCTTGGGAGTATGTAGATGATAAAACGATAGTATTTAAATTACGCCAAGGTGTTACTTTTCACGATGGAGAACCCTTTAATGCAGAAGCAGTTAAATTTACATTTGACCGTTTACTAGGTGAGGAGGGTCAAAAAGGGCCACAATATTCAAACTATACATCAATTGATCGCGTTGAAGTAACTGGTGAATATGAAGTAACGATGCACCTTAATACAATAGATCCTGTACTATTAACAAAATTATCTGGCTATGGTGCAGTAATTGTTCCACCAAAGTACATTGCAGAGAATGGAGCAGAGCACTTTGACATGAACCCTGTCGGCACTGGCCCATTCAAAATGACAGAGTATCAACGTGATAAACAAGTAGTTATTGAGCGTTATGAGGATTACTGGAATAAAGAAGCAATAAAATTAAATAAAGTAACATTTAAGGTCATTCCAGAAACAGCAACAGCGTTAGCAGAATTACAAACAGGGAATATAGATATTATGACACGCTTAGAAGTTTCTCAAGCAGCGACAGCAAAAGGAACAGATTTCATCACTTTAATGGATGTATCAACCCCTACTGCATACTCTATTCGCTTTGATACCGCAAAAGCACCTGTAGATGATGTTCGAGTACGTCAAGCTATTAACTATGCAATTGATAAAGAAACAATCGTGAAAGAAATTCTAGGCGGTTATGGTAACTTAATTAGCTCATTCCAAAGTGACCTTTCTTTTGGTTATAACAAAGATTTAAAACCATATCCGTATGATCCGGAAAAGGCAAAAAAATTGCTTGCTGAAGCAAATGTTGCTGAGGGAACAACATTGGATTTTTATATTCCAGGTACAGATGGAACATTTAAAGAGATTGCTCAAGCGGTAGCTTTCTATCTAGAAGAAGTTGGTTTAAAAGTATCCATTAATAGTGTAGAGAATACAACTTTCCAATCTGAATTAATACCAAAAGGTGAAGCTGGACACATGTATAAAAATGGTTGGGGTGGCTGGACTTTAGATTTCGATAATACAGCTTATTTAATGTATCACGAGGGAGAGTTCTGGAATCCATCCTATAAAAACGATAAAGTTGAGCAATTATTGGCTAAGGAGCGTGCTACTAATGATAGTGCAGAACGTGAAAAAATCTTTAAAGAATTGACAGAAGTATTACATGAAGATGCAGCTGAAGTGAATTTATATTCTGACGTAGAACTATACGCAGTAAATAAGAGAGTGAAAAATTTCCAACCACCACATGACAGTCGTTTTAGATTTGAAGGCGTCACTGTGGAGTAAGTAGTAAACCACCGTGCTGCCTTAAAAGTAGATAAAGTATGTTCAAAGAAATGTTAATTTCTGATATAAAGGTAAAAATCCGCTAGACTCTATAGATTTCGATTCATTAGAAACCATTTTGGGACAAGGAAGAGCAAAAGATTCGACAGGGATTGATAGCGATATTTCGTTTTGCGACGAAGCGGATTTTTACCATTTTTAAATATGCTAGATTTCTTATGAAGTACCTTTTAGATAGCCCCTTTTCATTTCAAGTTAGGAGGATGGAATTATGCTTTCCTATATATTGAAGCGTTTATCGCATACAGTGTTGGTGATAATTGCTGTTTCATTAATAATATTTTTCTCTATTCGCTTAACAGGTGACCCCGTAAGTATTATGTTCGGTGCGGGGGAACCAACACAGCAAGCAATTGATGATCTATCAGCTAAATTAGGTTTAGATAAGCCTGTTTGGGAGCAATATTTCATATTTATGAAAGATTTATTAACGCTTGACTTTGGTACTTCTTATCGCTCTAATAGTCCAGTTCTAGAAATGCTATTGGATCGAGCATGGCCAACTATAGTACTGGCTTTAGGTGGCATGACTGTAGCATTGTTAATAGCTGTTCCTTTAGGAATTTTTTCTGCTGTATATAAAGGGAAACCGATAGATATTTTTGGTCGAATTTTCTCATTGCTAGGCATATCATTTCCAAACTTCTGGTTAGCCTTTATGTTAATTTTAATTTTTGCGGTACAGCTAAAATGGCTACCTGTATCAGGATTTGACGGATTTAGTTCATTAATTTTACCATCGATTGCATTAGGACTTATTTTATCAGGTATTCTAGTTCGATTGATTCGTACATCGATGCTTGAGGTTCTTAAAATGCAATATGTGACGACTGCAAGAGCGAAGGGAATTAGAGAATGGCTTGTAATCGTAAGACACGCTTTCCGAAATGCGTTATTACCTACGGTAACATTTGTTGGTCTTCAGTTTGGAGGGCTGTTAGGAGGTGCTGTTATTGTAGAGCAAGTATTTTCATGGCCAGGCATTGGTCGTTTGATTGTAGATTCCATTAATCAGCGCGATTATCCAGTGGTACAAGGGGGAGTAATACTTTTAGCTCTTATAATGATTATGGTCAATTTGATAGTTGATTTATGTTATTCATTGATTAACCCGAGAATTCGAATAGGGAGAGGTGATAATTAATGACACAAGCAATAGAGACAGTAACAATAAAAAAGACCAGTAAAATTTTAAGAGTTTTAAAGTTTATAAAGGACAATCCGACAGGAATAATAGGTTTGTTATTAGTTATAGCCTCTGTATCATGCGCCATTTTTGCACCATATATCGCCCCGTATGATCCAGGTGCTGCAAGTTTAGGGCATCGCTTAGATATGCCTAAGTGGTTAGATGATACAGGAAAATCTCAATATTTACTCGGGGGAGATCAAGTAGGTCGTGATTTGTTAAGTAGAATTATTTATGGTGCACGAGTGTCACTTTTAGTTGGTATTTGTGGGGTGGCCATTTCTTTAGCGCTAGGAACAGTTTTAGGAATTGTTTCAGGTTATTTTGGCAAATGGATAGACGATTTAATTATGCGAATAGCAGAAGTTCAATTAGGTCTACCTTTTATCTTATTAGCGATCATTATTATGAGTGTTTTTGGGACAGGATTAGAGAAAATTATTATTATTCTAGGGCTTACATACTGGGTTAACTTTGCGAGATTAATCCGTGGAGAAATTTTAGCTTTAAAAGAACAGGAATATATTCAAGCTGCGAAAGCTATAGGAGGAACGCATTTTAAAATAATTCTTAAGCATATTCTTCCAAATGTTGCTTCCTCTATTTTAGTATTAGCAACAATGTGCATTGCAGAGTTTATCCTATTAGAGGCATCTTTAACATTTTTAGGATTAGGGGTTGAACCTACTGTGCCTTCTTGGGGTGGGATGCTAGCAGATAGTCGAAATTATATGACATCTGCATGGTGGATTTCTGTATTCCCAGGTATTGCGATAATGTTAACTGTATTAGGCTTTAACTTATTAGGAGATTGGCTACGTGACCGCTTAGATCCCAATATGAAAGTTTAGGTGAAAATGTGAATACAAGTATTTATTCAAGTTTATTTAATATGAATCAACCGTTAAAAAAACCTTCATTATATATCGATTTACCTGCTCATCTTGCACCATTAGGACTAATTGATTTTTGTGTGCGATTAGGCTTAGAATCCAATGAAATTGATTTTAATTTATTTCAACAAGCCAATCAAGACTTCTCTATGGAATTTTTTCAACACCACACCACATATGTAACAAAAAAGGAATCCACTTTTATTGTCTATTATGAAACAGAGGAATCATTATCGACTTTGTTAAGTACTTTAGCTTGTGAAGGTATTTCCGATACAAGTGAAACAAAATCATTTATCTATTATGAGAGTTTAAGTCATCTTTGGACAGCGTATGGTACAGGTGAAAAGGATGAAGCCAATCCCTTACAACATTTAAGTGTACAAATTAAATTACAGCAAGAAATTAAGACACATGCCATTTTAAAAGAAATTTGCTGTCTTGGGTTCCGTTTAGGATTATATTCTACTTCGGTTGCATTACCTGTTGTTACTCAGGAAGAACGTCATTTGTCCATCGTCATCAAGCAAGGGATAGAAAATGCGATGGAGCTAGTTGCTCAAAATACCATTCAAATTATAGGAACGAAAGAATGTCTACCAGCTGTTCTTCATTCGATTGCAAAAGAAAAACACGTTTCTGAAGGTGGTTTACTTGGTATTTGGGAGCTTAACGAAAAACAAGTCAATGAAGCACAACTCTTATATGAAGAGGAATGGCAAGACCAATCAGAAGCTTCGTATATTTTAAATGCATTACAAGATGAAACACAATCAATGGTAGATGCTGAAATCTATTTAACCGCATCAAAGGAAAATCGAGATCGATATCGTTTAGATTTGTTTGGAAAATTTTCAAATTTAAAGTCAATTAAAGTACGCTCTGCATTTAAAACAGGATTATACTGGATATTAGAAGAAGTTCTCGTCTCTGTTCAAAGACCATTTACACAGGTGAGAATTGTCTGTAAGGATGGGAGCAAGAAAAATGGTTTAGAGCAACGAAATCGTTGGATTATGGAGCTGTATCCGATTGATGAATTAATCGAGATACATTACGGGGTACCGAAAGAAAATGTAATATTTGAACTATCATGTACGCAGCAGTATGTTTATAGTGTTTATGTAGATGACCTATTAGTAGCTGTGCTAAATCCTCTAATTAGTGAATTAGATTATGTGGATGGCATTAAAAAAACGTATCCAACTACAGCGGGCTACCGATTATTTAAAGATGAGGATATTATTCAAGAAAAAGCTGTGTTGTCTGATCGGGAACGTTTTTATAAATATTATATCGATGACTGCTTACCACATATGGTGGAGAGATTACCAATTGATAAAAGTAATGTTAGTCAAGGACAATTATTTCCGTTGTTTGACAGAATTGAAATTGACTTTACTTCTTCTGGAATTGAAGAAGAGCTATCCATTAAACAAGAGGCAAACTCATCATTCGAGGCATTGTATGAAGATTTATATTTTAATACACTAGACTACTTTTATACGTTAGGTAACCAAATAGCCAATCGACCATATAAGGCACCAGGGGGAATTATTCCATTTATCCATATGCAAGAAAATATATATGAACCTATCCATAGCTTTGTGCGGATTTATCAATGGAATGAAGAGGGATATCAAGTCTATACAACTAAGAGAATTGTATTTGATGAAAACGGTCAATTTGCTAATGCTGAAATGCATATGGGGCATAAGCGTAAAGTAGTTACAGTGAATCAGCAACTAAAATACAAAATTAAGAACGTCTATCAGTTATCAAGCAGGTACAATAATTTTCCTGAAGTTAAGATAAATTATGCGGATTTATCATACAAAGGGAATTTAATTCCGTTTTTTGAAGTGACAGAACCTATTACTGGTGAATATTTTTCAGGGCTAAAGAAATCCAATGAAAAGCATACAATTATCATTGAAGCGGGACATCATCCAAATGAAGTATCAAGTACCCCTGCTATATTAGAGCTTATGGAGGATATTATTCGTCAGCAACCAGAGGTGCTAAAGAAAATCAATATAATCGTGATACCCCTTGCGAACCCTGATGGCTATGAGATAATGAAAAAATTGACACAAGAGCATCCAAAATGGAAACATCATGCTGCGAGATACAATGCGGTAGGATTAGAATTTGCACATGTGAAATTCCAAAAAAGTGTATTCGGTGAGGCTAATGTTTTACCGATAGTCTTAAAAAAATGGGCGTCAGATATTGTGATTGACGATCACGGAATTCCTGCACGTGAATGGGTTCAACCGTTTGCAGGATATGCTTGCCCACCGATTTTCCCTGTCTCCTATACACTACCAAGCGCTAAGATATATGGAATTGGTCGTTACGCAGATAGTGACACAAAGGAGATTCAGGCTAAAAATTTAGAGCATGTAGCAGAAAAAGTAAATATTATTTTTGAAGGCACAACCTTCGCACAGGAAAATGCCTATTGGCGCGCTCGTTATTATAAATACGGTACAAAGTGGGAACCGCAAAAATATCCAATTGAAGAAATGGATAATATTAATTTTTACCGTGAAATGGAAGTGACACCAACATACTCATCTGTTAGTATCTTGCGTTACCCTAAATGGGTGGCACTAGATATAATTTCAGAAGTTGCAGATGAAATTGTGTATGATGAAGAATTAAATTCATGTATTCAGGCTCATAAGCTTTTCAATCAAGCTATTATTCAAATGGCAGTATCTGCACCAGTAATTAAAAATAATAAAAATGGATGGGCAATCAAGCAACGTCCTATAGAAATTTAGGTGAAGAAAGCATGACAAAAATATTGTTAACAGGGTTTGTACCATTTCTTGAGTATAAAATGAATCCAACAATGCAAATTGTAGAAAATTTAAATGGAGAAAAGATGGATGGCTATGAAATTGTAGGACGC
Organism: Lysinibacillus agricola; assembly: GCF_016638705.1. Lineage (GTDB taxonomy): Bacteria > Bacillota > Bacilli > Bacillales_A > Planococcaceae > Lysinibacillus > Lysinibacillus agricola. The sequence continues at coordinate 1,949,161 of NZ_CP067341.1, forward strand.
ATTTTGTCTGTAGATTTTCAGCAATCTGCTCTGCAGCTGAAACAATATATTGCTGAGATAAAGCCACAAATCATTATTTCATTAGGATTAGCTGGAGGGCGTTTTAAAATAACGCCAGAGCGAATTGCGATTAATATTAAAGATGGTGAAGAGGATAATAATGGTTATACACCAGTAGATGAGAGCATTTATAATAATGGTGCAGATGCATATATAACGAATTTACCTATCCGAAATATGGTCAATCGATTATGCAAAGAAGGATATCCAGCGGAAATTTCAAATACGGCGGGTACCTATTTATGCAACAATATTATGTATGAAGGGCTAGTTTATGCAAAGCAACATGAAGGGGTCCGTGCTGGATTTATTCATATTCCTGCGTCATTTGATTTGGCGATTCAGCATGGAAAAATACCGGGATGGAATATCCAAGACTTAATAACTTCTATAAGGCTCTGTATCGAGGAGACCCTTCGTGCAACAAATGATTGATTTTCCTACTACGATGTGGATTAGTCAACACACAATTCGTTTTGCATTTCATGAGGAAATATCTCAAGAAAATTTTCTGGTAGTACAAAAATTCAATCGTTTTCTGAAAAAAATGCTACAACAAAACCTTGTTGAAAGTGTTGCAAGCTATCATACAGTTACAGCTTATATTAAACAAAAAATCGATTTAGATTTTTTACAAGAACATTGGCTTTGGATGCAAGTTTCACCAACAGTTGACGATGTAACAAATCGACAGTTACAAATTCCAGTTTGCTATGATGAGGAATTTGCCTTAGATATGTATCGTGTGATGGATTATACGGGTTTATCGTATGAGGAAATTAAAAAAATACATATGTCAAAGCTTTATAGTGTATATCTAATTGGATTTTTACCTGGATTTCCTTATTTGGGGGAATTAGATAGAGAATTGTTTGTACCACGATTAAAAAAGCCCCGAAATTCTGTATTTGCAAGTTCTGTTGGTATAGGTGGTATACAGACGGGGATTTATCCACTAGATTCACCGGGTGGATGGAATATCATTGGTAAGACTCCGCTAAATTTATTTGATGTGCATCGGGAAGATACTTTTATTTTTTCTCTTGGAGATCAAGTACAATTTTATGAAATAACAAAACAGGAGTTTATTGAAATAAAAAGTAAAGGAGTGTAGCAATTGAAGCCACTTCTTATGATAAAAAAGAAAGGTGTATATGGGAGCTTGCAAGACCAAGGGAGATACGGCTATCGGGCGTATGGTATTCCTCTATCTGGACCTATGGATAAAGTGTCATTTCAAGCAGCGCAATATATATTAAGTAACGACAAAAACCAAACTTCATTTGAAATATTTGTTGGTGGCTTTGAATTTGAAGCTTTAAATGAAGGTACTTATGTATTGACTGGAGCAAAATGTAAATGTTTGTTAAATGATGTTCCGGTAGAAATGTGGAAGACTTTCCATTTAGCAAAGGGAGATATCTTGTCTATAAAAAGTGTAAGTCTCGGCTCTATTGTTTATCTTACGCCTAAAGGAGGATTTCAAATAGAGCCAATACTTGGAAGCGGCTCGTACTTTCCACTTGGAAATCTAGGTGACGCAATAAATGAAGGTAGCGTTATATTCGGACAGAAGTCAAAAACGTTAAGATTTACAAGAGGACTTTATGCACCTTTTCGTCCAACATTTAAAACTTCTATTACAGTAAGAATTTTTAAAGGCCCACATTTTGATTTATTTACGGATGAGAGCCAGCATCAATTTTTAAACATTCCATTTCAATTTTCAGGTGGAAATCGTATGGGCTATTATTTAAAAGGTGCTGCGCTACAGCTAAAAGAATCAAAAGATATTCTTTCAGAAGCGACACAGTTTGGGACAATTCAAGTGCCTCAAAGTGGTGAACCTATCGTATTAATGGCAGATGCTCAAACGGTTGGGGGTTATCCTATAATTGCAACAATACATGAAGATGATTTACATAAAGTCGCTCAAATGCGCATGTTTAACACAATCAACTTTGTACTAATGGAGGAATAGGTATGCCAATGGATATTAATTGTGATATGGGTGAAAGCAATAATGCTCTTATCAGGGGCAATGTTGAAGAGGTTTTAAACTATGTGACGTCCATTAATATTGCATGTGGCTATCATGCAGGTAATCATACGATAATGCGTCAGACTGTACGAAATGCCATTCGAAAAAATGTCCTTATTGGAGCACACCCAGGATACCCTGATCGCGATGGTTTTGGCCGTCGTAATATGGATTTTAGTGCAGAGGAAATATACGATATGATTGTCTATCAGGTAGGGGCATTGCAAGCATTTGTATCAGTAGAGAATGAAACACTTCATCATGTAAAGCCACACGGAGCCCTCTATAATCAAAGTGCTAATGATCAAGAGATGGCGACAGCTATTGTCAATGCAATATATGATTTAAATCCAGCGTATATTTTATATTGTTTGGCTGGGAGTAAAATGGCTAAAATTGCGAAAGAAAAAGGCTTACAAGTTTATGAAGAAGTTTTTTCTGATCGGAATTACAATGATGATGGTACTTTAGTAAGTAGACTACAATCAAATGCATTGATTCAAACAGAGGAAGAAATGCTTGTACATGTCAAAAGTATTTTAACATCGAATGAAGTGGTGTCAGTACAGCAAAAGAAAATTAAAATTTCCGCGCAAACATTATGTATACACGGAGACGGTCCGCATGCACTGGATTATGCAAAAAAAATTTATGAGCTTAAATGTCAAATGGATAATTAAAACAATGGATGCCCTAAAATATTTTAAGGCATCCATTATTTTAATTATATGAAGTTTATTCTTTTATAGATGGAACATATTATTGGATAGATTCGTACAACAACATATATTTCTCTATCCGATTTACTCAGAATAATTAAATTGTAGTCACTAATTCAACAGCTTCAACAATAATTGGTGTTCCTGCTGGTAAAGTGCCTGTAACAGTATGGAATGTTAATTCTGTTGCAGAAACTAAGTAAGAACCACCTTCCTGAAGCACCCCATTTATATATAAATTATAGTACCCGTTTGTTACGATTGGAAAAGTAGTTGCAGCAGTACTGCTATCATTTAAAAAGGTAGTAGCCTCAACCGTTGTGCCATCTGTGATAGTTAATGATGTAGCTAAAACATAGAAAAATCTTGTTGAAGCGCCTGTAACATTTACATTTATATTAATAATGGAAAGCGCCACAATTTTCACCTCCATTCATAATTTTACTTGGTAGAAAACCCTAATGATTCTATGATGATTGGAGTACCTCTATAAATTGTTGAATTATCTGGACTCAGAGTTAACGAGGTTGGAGTTAAAGTGTAAATTCCACCTTCCTGCATGACGGCATTGATATAAAGATTAACGTAGCCATTCGGATTAAAAATCATAAATTCAGTTGCTGGGTTCCCATTATCATCCCAAAATTGGCTAACAGCTAGGGTCGCCCCATTAGTCAAATTAATATCTGATGTAACAATATAGAAATATCTATTTATCGTTGGAATAATAGTTCCATCAGGGAAATTGACTGGGGGAGGGGGAATTGAAGATACGGCAATAGCTTTTATACGAGGCCATGTAAACCGATCTTCACAATCACATGCACATTGTCGCTCAATTTTTCGATGATTCCTATGATTCACCATATTTTTATCACTCCATTTATTTATTGTTGCCCCCATATATCTTTGTTCAATTGCTCATCAAACAGTTTTTTAAACTTAAATTTCCTTACCTTAAAATAAGAAGAAAATTAGTATTTGCTTAGTTGTGCATCCTCTATGAAATAGAAATTAGTAGTTTTTTTAGAAGAATACTGGCTCATCACCAAAAAGGTGAAGATGACATTTGTTAAAACGTATGCATGTAGATAAGTTGATTGGAGTGGAGGCTGGGCGACTCCTTGGGGATTAGCGCCTCATCGGACGCCCCCAGGAAGCTCTGCTCTGCGCGAAAGCGTAGCGGCAGCAACAAAGGCGCCCAGTCGGAACGGAAATCAACCACACGTTTTGATAATGGGCCTAAATAATGCTTTGTTTTTTTGATTAAACAGGACAATATGGATGAATATGGCGTCTGAAACCCTTATATCAATGCTTATTAAAGTAAATTAGTGTTATACTTTGCTTGTCGAATAAGGTAGAATACTAATTATGAACAATTTATGAATAAAGGGGTTACTGGTTTTTATGAAAGATTTTGAACAACAGTTGGAGGCGCTATTAAAGCAAGCCTCGTTACAATACATAATCTATCAGCATAATGTTGATACAGAGCGTATGGATAAGACATCACTTTTTGCACGTAAAATACAGCAAAAAGAATATGTCATTGGCTTTGCGGGCCATTTCTCTGCTGGTAAATCAAGTATGATTAACGCTCTATCTGGTGAAGATTTACTTGCGGCAAGCCCTATTCCAACGAGTGCTAATATCGTCAAAGTCCATAAATCAGAAGAAGACTTTGCGGTTGTCTACATGCATAATGAAAAGCCTGTAAAATTTGAAGCAGGCTATGATTTTAAAACAGTTAAAGAGCTAAGTAAAAATGGGGATCTAGTGTCACAAATTGAAATCGGTCATAGCACATCGACATTACCACTAGGCGTTACTGTTATGGATACGCCGGGTGTCGACTCGACAGATGATGCACACCGCATGTCAACAGAGTCAGCTCTTCATATTGCTGATATCGTATTTTATACAATGGACTACAATCACGTGCAATCAGAATTGAATTTTCAATTTACAAAGCAATTAATGAAGTACAATCCAAACGTTTATTTAATCGTTAACATGATTGATAAACATAATGAAAATGAATTAAGCTTTGAGGAATTTAAAGCAACAGTTCACAATTCCTTTGAGGCTTGGGGTGTAGTACCGAAGGGCGTATTTTTCACTTCATTAAGAGAGCCTAAGCACCCTTATAACGATTTTGAGGTCGTAAAGAAAATCGTTATGGATAGTATGAATGATTGGCAGGATCAACTTGTACAGACTGCATCAAATACACTGCGTTTATTACAAAGTGAGCATGACAATTATTTAACGGAAGAAAGACAGGATCGTTTAGACATCGATGAAGATGTTTTAAGTGCCGATGACTGGGCAAACCATAAAGATATTTTAGAGCAGTACAATAAGTTAAATCGTCAAGTTGAACTGTTCTCCGTAGAGGCATGGAATGAAACGTTCGAAGAGCAACGTAAAGAACTACTGGCGAATGCAGCCATTATGCCTGCAGATTTACGCGATAAATTACGTCTGTATTTAGAGAGTCAGCAGGACGGTTTCAAGGTGGGGGGCTTATTTACCGCTAAGAAAAAGACAGAGGAAGAGCGTAACCGTCGCAAAGAGGATGCCTATAGTGCCTATCAAAATGTTGTGCATGCACAAATTACTGGACATTTAAAAGGGTTAATGAAAAAGGTGTTAAAGGATGTTAGTGCATTAAATGAAGAACGTGCTACAGCTATTGATGCCTACGCCTTTGAATTACCATTCTCACTTATTGAGCAGCAGGTACAAGTTGGTGCTCTATTAACTGGAGATGCCATTCTAAACTTTGCCAACCGTGTGGCAGAGGCGACTAAACGCTACTATATCCAGGAAACAGATAATTGGAAGGATGCACAAGCAGCAACTTTAGAAGCGGTTGCTACTGAAACAGCTGCTCCATCTAAATTAAAAATGGCTGGAATGCAAGCGAAAGTTGATGCCATTCAAGCAGTGCTTGAAATAGAGGGTTATCAGCAATATAGTGCAAGTATTATGCATCAGGCAAGTAATGAAATACGAAAGATAGCCAATCAACAGCTGACAAATTGGGATCATTCCTTTAAGCAAGATTTAGCAGATATTCGATTGTTTGATGAATCAATGTTAAAGCCAAAAGAGGAGATGTTACAACAGGAAGAGGCACAGCAAGCAGTAAGTGCAACAAGCCTTCCTATTGAAGGTGTAGTTAAGCGTGCACTTCATACGGCAAATGCAGTAAAAGATGTACAAGGCTTTGCGGAAGTGGCGAGTTACTTAGAAAATAAAGTAGAACGATTACAGAAAAAGGATTTCACAATCGCGCTTTTCGGTGCATTTAGTGCAGGGAAATCTTCGTTCTCTAATGCCTTAATGGGTGCCAAAGTTTTACCTGTATCTCCAAACCCTACAACAGCGGCTATTAATAAAATTCGTCCTGTGACACCAGAGCATCCGCATGAAACAGCAGATGTACTGTTAAAAACAGCTGACCAAATGCTAGAGGATATTCAAGCTTCATACGCAGCAGTGGGTTTATCGGTTTCTTCTTTAGAAGAGGCGTTTAATCGTGCAGATGAAGGACTTGCGGTGCAGCTATCGGACGAACGATTAAATGTGCATAAATCATTTATTCGTGCATATAAAGAAGGGTTCCCAACATTTAAGTCTGAGCTTGGAAAAGTATTACGTGTTAATCGTGAAGAGTTCGAAAAATTTGTTGCGCAGGAAAATAAATCATGCTTTGTCGATAATATTGATTTCTATTATGATAGTCCGTTAACACGCATGGGTGTGACACTTGTTGACACACCAGGAGCAGATTCTATTAATGCGCGTCATACAGGTGTGGCATTTGAATATATTCGAAATGCTGATGCAATCTTGTTTATTACTTATTATAATCATGCTTTTGCTAAAGCTGACCGTGAGTTTTTAATCCAGCTTGGTCGTGTGAAGGATGCCTTCGAACTTGATAAAATGTTCTTTATCGTCAATGCGATTGATTTAGCGACAACAGAAGAAGAACAGGAAGATGTAAAAGGCTATGTACGTTCAGAATTACAACGCTTTGGCATTCGCTTCCCTCGACTTTACGGTGTGTCAAGCTTACTGGCATTAAAGGAAAAAGTAGAGGGTGCTGATTTAACATCAGGTATGCCACCGTTCGAGGATGCCTTCCACACATTCTTAAATGATGAATTAAGCGCATTGGCTGTTCAGGCACTTGCAGAGGAAGTCGATAAAACGGAGCAACGTTTAGGTGACTTAATTGCGCAGACAGAAGAGAACTTAAAGCGTAAGGATGAGCGATTAGAGGAATTAGCAACTCTTGAACAGCATATAAAATCGAAGTTCAATTCGCTTAATGCAAGTATGGTAGAAAGTGAAACGAAGCAAGAACTGGATGAATTACTTTATTATGTCCTTCAGCGTGTGTATTATCGTTACCCAGAGTTCTTTAAGGAAGGCTACAATCCATCAACATTTGCAGCAATGCCAGCTCAGCAAGCACTAGAGCATGCTTTAAAGGAAGTAATGCAAAGTTTACGATTTGATTTTACGCAAGAAATGCGTGTAACAAACTTCCGTTTATCACAGTTTATTAGTAAGAAGATGCAACTGCGCTTTAGAGATGAAGTGCGTGAGCTTAAAGAATTAAACCGTAGCTTCTCATTCTTAGCGTTTGAATCCTCTGAGCCGGATTTACTTGATTTTGAAGGACCATTTACAGATATCACGAAATATTCAGGAGTGAAATCTCACTTCCGCAATCCAAAGGCATTCTTTGAGAAAAATGAAAAAGTGAAGCTAAGTGAGGCGCTAGAGGGATTAACAAAACCAGATGCGCAAAATTATTTAGATTCACAAAAAGTATCTCTCATGACATGGGCTATTACCTTTATTGCTGAGGAAGCGGAGAAATTACGTTTGCATATTTACCATCAGGCACTTGAACAAATTGAAACAGAAAGACTTGCACTTCAGGAAGAAAGCCGCTTAGTTTCTTGGAAAGCTATATACTCTCAATTACAATACACATGAGGTGATTCACTTGGGAAAAGTATTCAAATCAGTTGAGGATATTCAATTAGACGAAATCCGTTTCGTCGATGCTCGCTTTGATTTACAAAACAAAGAGGCAGGAAAAAAAGCATTTGAAGAAGGTCATGCACCAGGTGCTATTTATGTCGATTTAGAGCAGGAGCTATCAGATATGGAGTCCAGTAATGGTCGTCATCCAATGCCAGAAAAGGAAAAGCTAGCGGCAATATTTCAAGGATTAGGGTTACGCTATGAGGATCAAATTGTCGTTTACGATCAAGGAGCTGCACCATTTGCACCTCGCGCTTGGTGGATGCTGACGTATGCAGGCTTTCCAAATGTAGTGATTGTGAATGGTGGTGCCCCTGCTCTCGAGGAAAAAGTATCTTTCACTAAGGACATTATAAAATATCCACCGACTACAATTGAATTTGAATGGAGAGATGAACTGTATGCTCCGCGTGAAGCAGTTAAAGCCATTGTGGACGGAGAGGTGGAAGCAACGTTATTAGATGCGCGTGCTGCAGCTCGCTACCGTGGTGAAATGGAGCCTCTTGATAAAGTAGCTGGGCATATTCCAACAGCGAAAAACTTTGACTGGGAGCAATTAAAGTCAGATGGTCAATTGCAAGCCAATGATGCGTTACGCAACAAGGTTGCACGCGACGAGCACGTTGTTGTCTATTGTGGAAGTGGTGTTACAGCATCACCATTATATGCAGTGCTAGCAGATGAAGGTTATGAAAATATTCAACTGTATGTAGGTAGCTTTAGTGACTGGATTACACAATATGATGTAGAAAAAGGTACAAATGAATAAATGATTGAAGAAGAGACGCTCACTTTGGTGGGCGTTTTTTTCTTGGAGAAAGAAATAAAACCTCAAATGCTTAGTCTATCACCAATACGTGTGGTTGATTTCCGTTCCGACTGGGCGCTTTGTTGCTGCCGCTACGCTTTCGCACAGATAAAACATTTGCCGCTGACGCTTCGCTTTCGCGCAGAGCAGAGCTTCCTGGGGGTGTCCGATGAGCCGCTTTTATTGCTGCCGCTTCGTTTTCGCACAGAAAAAACATTGTTGCTGCTGCTTCGCTTTCGCACAGAAAAAACATTGTTGCTGCCGCTTCGCTTTCGCACAGAAAAAACATTGTTGCTGCCGCTTCGCTTTCGCACAGAAAAAACATTGTTGCTGCCGCTTCGCTTTCGCACAGAAAAAACATTGTTGCTGCCGCTTCGCTTTCGCACAGAAAACATCCGCTGCGCTGCAGGGTCTCATCTGTGACGCTAATCCCCAAGGAGTCGCAATCTCCAATCAACTTATATGCATGACATATACATTTTAAGTAATTTACAAAGTTTTAAAGCCAAATTTGTTATTTTAAGGTCTAATAGGTAAAGGGGGTGAGCTAGTGCAGGAAATACTCGTCCAACGAGCAAAAGAGGGCGATGCAGAGGCGTTCGCACAGTTATTTTCACAGTTTGAGAATGATTTATATAAAATGGCCTATGTATACGTAGGCAATGAGGCTGATGCACTTGATGTTGTGCAGGAGGTCGCTTACCGCAGCTTTAAATACATACATTCATTACAAAGCGTAACTTATATAAAAACATGGTTAATGAGGATTGCCATTAATTGTGCGACAGATTTGCTAAAAAAGCGGGAGCAGATCCTGCCATGTGAGGCGGAGTTAGAAATAAGTGAAGAGCCACTTGAGGAGCTTCCAGAAAAATGGGCGTTGGAAGATGTAATGACAAAGCTCACAAAAGAGGAAAAAGACGTTATTTTACTTCGATTTTATCATGATTATACATTATCTCAAGTGGCTCAGGTTTTGCAGCTAAAATTAGGAACCGCGAAAACCATTTTATATCGTGCATTAAAAAAATTAAAGCAAGCGCTTGAACAGGAGGTACAAGGATGAACGATTTTAAAAAGCAGTTGGATCAAATTGATATCCCAAAATCGTTGCATAAGCGTAGTCTACAAGGAATTGAACAAGCAAAAAAAGAGCAGCAAATCTCTAAGCGCTGGATGCCTAAAATATTGACTGTTGCTGTGACGCTCGCAGCAGGAGGTTTTATAGCTTTAAGTGTAGGAGAAGAGCATGATACACGACAACAGCAGTCGAGCAGTTTATTAGATGGGAGTCTATCCTCACCTATTTTGTATTGGAGCATAGCAATTTTCCTAATGATAATGACTATTTTTGTTGTGAAAATGGCGATTCGAAAAGGGATGGATAAAACGGCGAGTATAGCAATGGGCTTCATTATGGCGCTATTGCTCGGTAATAGTGCATTTTATTTGCAAAATCAATTGCCAAGACCAATCACTGTCCCACTTGTGCAAGACTTTTTTAGTAGCAATGAGTCCTATGACTTTACAATCCATTATATTACAAATAAAAGCGACCGACGTTTTGTGAAATATTTACAGGCCAACAATCTTACATTGCAAGCAAGGGACTATGGCGATAGAGAAAATAAAGGAATCTCATATTATCCAGCAGATGTCACAAATGAAAGTTCTCATCAGTTTATGCGTGCAGCTTATTTTGTTGGAAATAAAGAGGAGATAAAGACACTGATTAACAGTACAGAAGTGTTTCTAGTGCTTGATGATGGTGAAAAGCTATCAACGACATTGCGAATAGATTTTGAGCATTCAGCAAAAGAGTTAAAAGGGTTTATAGGGACATCTGGTAGTTATGATGGTGACAGAACAGCGACGTTTGTTCTGACACAGGATGTAGTGCTAGATACAGTAAATATACCTGAAGTATTAAATCGAAGTATTAGTTTTACAGAAATTAAAGTCAATGAAATTGCATATACGGAAAAGGATTTTCCCATTGCTGTGAAGAAGGGGCAACGAGTAACAATCTCATTCCATATCAGTGAGACAGGAATGGACGTACATGCGAAGGTTGGTGTTAGTGGTCCAGATGGGATGTTACCAATATGGATACAGAGAGAAGCTTCATTTAAAATCACAAAAATAAGAGAGGAGATTGAGAGGCATGATTGATTTGTCAGAAAAGCATCGGCAATTGAATTTATTAAAGTGGCTAACGATTGCTCTATGCTTAAAACTTGTATTTTTAAATGTTTTTCCATACGCCTTCTATGTACAGCAGCTATTGATTTACTTTGCGTGTATGAAGAGTCTGTCTTATTTTAAAGGTAAAACATTGGCCAAACATTACATTTTCATTGGATTCATACTTTTAATTACAAATATTGTAACCTCACATTTGCTTACCATTACATGGCACTTAGTGTTAACAGTTATCGTTGACTTACTCATTATTTTAGAATTCGGCAAAATTATAGTAGAAATTGAGAAACATTATAATATACTAGGTTCTACTCATCGTATTATGAAAAAATATATGTGGATTGTACTCTCTGTTTCCGCATGTTGGACTTTTCTAATGAATATAGAATACGATGCAATGGTCTCTCTATTAATAGTAGGAGCTGTTTTGATATTAATCGCCAATATACGTTTACTTTTCCATTTTCGTAGTTTGAAAAAGGATATTAAATTAGCGATGCGGGTTGTCATGTATTCATAAAATGACTGGCCATTCATTTTGTGCTACACTCTTTTTACAAAGGGTGAAGGAGGAATAGGATGTTTAAACGAGAAAAAAGTATAGAGATTCAACGAAATCGTGATGTGCAATGTGCTCACGGTAAAGTAGCTGTTCAGGGTATTGGAATGAGTGTTTATAGCTTTTTTGTGGATGGGTTACTTATTGACACAGGCTCACACTCACTTTCGAAGGAGTTCCAATCCTTTTTTAACGAAATACCGATTGAGCAATTGGCGCTAACACATTCCCATGAGGATCATGCAGGAAATGCAGCATGGATTCAGCAGCATAAGAGTGTACCTATCTATATTCACCGAGATTCGGTAAATATTTGTGCAGAGGATGGAGAGTATCCATTTTATCGACAGGCATTATGGGGAGAGCGACAAGCGTTTATGGCTCAACCGTTTGGCGATACATTGCAAACGAAATCGGCTACATGGGATGTTATTGAAACACCGGGACATACAACAGATCATGTATCATTTTACAATCGAGAAACAGGTGCAATGTTTACAGGCGATTTATATATACAGACGAAAACTAAGGTTGTCCTTGATGAAGAAAATATCGTACATACCTTGGCGTCTTTGAAGAATATATTAAACTATGATTTTCAGGAAGTTTATTGCTGTCATGCAGGCTATATAGAGGATGGTCGAGCGAAAATACAAGAAAAAATTGCTTATTTAGAAGACATGGAGGGTAAAATAAAACAATTGTTCAATAAAGGTTATTCAGTAGAAGAAATCACAAAAACAACCTTTCCTCGTGATTACCCGATTACAAAAGCATCAGAGGAACAGTGGTCTTCTAAACATATTATCACCGCTTTTATAAATCATTTTACGCAAGAGTCCTTAAAATAAGGACTCTTTTTTTGGTGCGCCCGGCATGCGCATGAGCTATAGGGTGCAAGTCCCGAACCCCGAAGACAGAAGTAGAGGTTAGCCAAGAGCAAGGGTGTCCGTGGCGACGCGGAATCTGAAGGAAGCTGGAGGCAAAACACCGGTCCGAGGAACACGAATCTCATAGAAGGCTAGGTATGATTGGATGAGTTTGCCAAACAAAACAAAGTCCTTTCTGTCGAAGGTCATATCGAGTAAATGAGGCGGATAGATGGTGTGAAAGTGCATGCGCTTACCCGGGGAGGTCTGATGGAAACGTGAAGTACCCTTCATAACCTATTTGGTGACAAGTAGCTGAACCATCAGAAGTCAGCAGAGGTCATAGTACCATAAATGGGAAGGACCAAACCATGAAGGAGTGTGGAATAAACTCGAATTTCGCTTGATCGATGAAGCAGACAATCCAAAGATGGACTTACTTAGTGGAAGAAATGGTGAATCCCATAGGAGACACAAAGAGGGCTGAGAATACAAGTGGCAAGGAGAGACAGAAAAGCATAACGGACAGGGAGATATAAAATCACTGTCCGTCAGACTTCATGGAACCGCCGTATACGGATCCGTACGTACGGTGGTTGGAGAGGTCGGGAGTTAATCACTCCCTCCTACTCGATTCTTGATTGGAATGACATCGCTAAGGAATGAGAGCTTTAATGAGTAGAACAGAAAGTAAAAAAGAATACTTTAGAATGCATAATATAAAACTTTGTGAAAAAATGTGGAGAAAATGTGACGAAACCAGATGTAATAATGGATGCGCTTACATTAGTTTGTGAAAAATTTCTCATTTACATGAGAAAAATACTATGTGAAGAAGTGAGCAGGCGTAATGGCGGTATTTGTACATTTTTTTAAAAGGAAATCGATACTATAATTATATTAAAATAATTGATTGTGAAACTGATAACAAAATGTAAAATTGACCTAAACGATAATAAATAGCGTTGTTTTAAAGAAAAAATAAAATTGACAGAAAATTCGTTGACTTTATTTTCACAAAGTATTATGATTCTAAAATATATAATAATTCAAAAGAAAAGGATGGGATTGAATGGATATTATGAAAAAGGCTTTAGAAATGCATGAGCATTATAGTGGGAAATTAGAGGTGAATTCAAAGGTACCTGTGCAAGATTCATATGATCTAAGTCTTGCGTATTCTCCAGGGGTAGCTGCGCCTTGTGTAGAGATTGAAAGAAATCCATCACTTGTTTACGACTATACAATGAAAGGTAATATGGTGGCGGTTGTTTCAGATGGTACTGCGGTATTAGGTTTAGGGGATATCGGTCCAAAGGCGGCATTACCAGTAATGGAGGGGAAGGCGATTTTATTAAAGCGTTTTGCCAATGTTGATGCTTTTCCTATTTGTTTAGATACGAAGAATACGGATGAAATCGTCAGCATTGTGAAGGCGCTTGCTCCAACTTTTGGTGCTGTAAATTTAGAAGATATTTCAGCGCCAAGATGCTTTGAAATAGAAGATCGTCTGCGCCAAGAATGTGATATTCCTGTATTCCATGATGATCAGCATGGAACGGCGATTGTCGTAGGTGCAGGGATGATTAATGCCAATCGTATCGTGAAAAAAGATGTGACAACGATGAAGATCGTCATTAATGGAGCAGGGGCAGCGGGAATTGCCATTTTACGTATTCTTGTGCAAATGGGCTATAAAAATATTTTTATGTGTGATACAAAAGGTCTTATTTATGAAGGTCGTGCTGAAGGTATGAACCCAATTAAAGAAACGGTTGCCCATTTAACAAATCCAGAAAAATTACATGGAACATTGGAGGATGCCCTTGTAGGTGCAGACGTTTTTATCGGCGTATCTGTTGCCAATCTATTAACCGAAGCACATATTGCTTCAATGAATGAAAATCCAGTCGTGTTTGCACTAGCAAATCCAAATCCTGAAATTACCTATGAAAACGCCAAGGCATGGGGTGTACGTGTTATGGGTACAGGACGTTCAGATTATCCAAACCAAATTAACAATGTGCTTGCTTTCCCTGGTATTTTCCGTGGGGCATTGGATGTGCGAGCAACAGATATTAATGAGGCGATGAAGATAGCCGCAGTTGAAGCAATTGCCTCTCTTGTAAGTGATGAGGAATTAACAGAAGAATATATTGTACCTAAATCATTAGATGACCGTGTCGTTGAAATTGTTTCGCAAGCTGTAAGTGGTGCTGCCGTTGAGTCAGGTGTATCGGAGCTATTCCACCAAAATACAGTGCTTTCAGTTTAAAATTAATAATCCACCTAAATGATGAAGATGAAGAAAGACTATTTGTTTTTCTTCATCTTCTTTTTTGATGGGGTAAGTGCAAAGTAAATAGAAATGAAAAAAATCCCCTGCTCTCATGGAGAGGGGAGATTTTTTTACATCATTCCATTAAAAATGCCGAAAATGAGAAAGAGAACAATAATAAGAATGATGAGTAAAATAGCAAAAATAATAGTTGGTAGTAAGATTGTAAAGAAGGCCATCCAGTTGGGTATTTGATGTGCTTCTGCAACAGCTCCTACAGTGATAACGATGGACCAAATACCAATCACAATTGTGATGAGAGTCGTTAGCCAAAAAATCCAAGGCATCGTTCCAGCGAAATTAGGGTCCATTAAAGATTCAGGTGACGTAAATAACCAAATTAAATAAAAAGGAATAAGTACTAAAAATGGAATAGCAGTTAAACTTAGCCCTTTGAATAATTGTGAGTACGTACCTGTTCCTTTAAAAAGTTTACCGAACAGCCAAGTGATTAGTGCGGCAAAAGCCGTACCAATTATCGCTGAAATCGGTGATAAAATAACACAAAATAGTACGATAAACCAAGGTGACCAGTCTAACAAGGCTTTCTTATCAATAAGGTCCGAAAGTGTAACACCAATATAACCAATTGATATGAGAAGAATCGCAAAGCCAATTGATTTTTCTTCTATCATGAAACGAGTTGTTTGCTTTGGATGCAACCAGATAGACAAAAATGGATTAAGCTTTGGCCTTTCTTGTGGTGTGTCATTATAGTTATCCATCAAATTACCTCCGAAATAATAGTATAATTACATTCTGCGTATATTAGTATACGGATGATTCAATCAAAAGTTTCACAAGAAAGAAAAAATCATCTTGTTTACAAAAAAAGAGCCGCAAGAAAGCGACTCTTTTTGAATATTCCTATCCAGTCAAACTAAAGACATACTAACATGAATTTATTTAGCTAACATGATTTTTTCAAGCTCTAATGGTTCAATGTATTGTTCGCCTTTGTAAGCACGCATATTACCACCTGAAATTTCATCTATTAATAAAATTTCATTTGTTTTAGCATCACGACCAAATTCTAATTTGATGTCGTATAGCGTTAACCCTTTTTTTGCAAGCTCTGCAGCAACAAATTTAGAAATTTCAATTGTACGTTGCTTTAAAATTGCGTATTCTTCGTGTGTTAACAGGTTTAACATGGCTAAAGCATCTTCAGAAATAGGAGGATCTAGTCGATCGTCATCTTTGATGGTAACTTCTACGAAAGAATCTAAATCTTGTCCTTCTTGCACGTAAGCACCGTAGCGACGTAGGAAAGAGCCTACTGCCTTGAAGCGGCAAATGACCTCTAAACCTTTACCGAAAACAGTTGCAGGCTTTACTGTCATTGTTGCATCGTTGAAGTTTGCATCAACATAGTGAGTAGGAACACCTTGTTCGTTTAGTTTTGAGTAGAAATAAGAAGTTAAGCGAAGTCCAGCTAAACCAGCGCCGTCGATTGTTAATCCAACAGTATTAGCACCTGGGTCGAATACGCCGTTTTCACCAGTTACATCATCTTTGAATTTTAATAAGTAATGACCATCTTCTAATTTGAACACATTTTTCGTTTTACCTGTATACAATAATTCCACAAAAAACCCTCCAATATTTCATAGTACTCTATCATTATAACACGAATGTTTTAAATGTTTAATAATAAAAATGTTCGTTTTAAACGATTATTTTCACGTTTTTTAACTTTTTTTTTACTGAAAAATAAGATGATAACGAATGTTCGCTATCATCTTGAATGTTATTAATATACGCCTTCAGCTAGCATACCATCAGCAACCTTCACGAAGCCAGCAATATTCGCGCCAACTACAAGGTTCCCAGGATAACCATATTTTTCAGCAGCCGCTTTACTGTCCGCGTAAATATTTTTCATAATTTCATGTAATTTAGCATCTACTTTTTCAAATGACCAGAATACGCGGCTAGAATCTTGCGCCATTTCAAGAGCAGATACAGCAACTCCGCCGGCATTAGCAGCTTTAGCTGGACCAAATAATACGCCAGCTTCTAAGAATTCGTTAATTGCTTCAAGATCTGATGGCATGTTTGCACCTTCACCAATAGCTTTCACGCCGTTTGCAATTAAAGTGCGAGCTGAATCGCCATTAATTTCGTTTTGAGTAGCACATGGAAGCGCGATGTCACAAGGAATAGTCCAGATACCTGTGCAGCCTTCTGTAAATGTAGCATTTGGACGATAGTTTAAGTAAGTGGAGATACGATCGCCTTTTACTTCTTTAATTTCTTTAATTGCGTCAAGATCTAAACCATCTTGATCGTAAACATAGCCTGAAGAGTCAGAGCAAGCAACAACTTTTGCGCCATAGGATTGTGCTTTTTCAATTGCATATGTTGAAACGTTACCAGAGCCAGAAACTACAACTGTTTTACCCTCGAATGAATCATTGGCATCTTTTAGCATTTCGTTGACAAAATATACAGTACCGTACCCAGTTGCCTCTTTACGGGCTAAAGAGCCGCCGTATCCAGGAGTTTTACCAGTTAATACACCAGATTCGCTTGCTTTTGTTAAACGCTTGTATTGACCCCATAAATAGCCAACTTCTCGAGCTCCAACACCGATATCACCTGCTGGAACATCGACATCTGGACCAATATGGCGGTATAATTCAGTCATGAATGCTTGACAGAAACGCATGATTTCTGAATCTGATTTTCCCTTAGGATCGAAGTTTGAACCACCTTTACCACCACCGATTGGTTGGCCTGTTAAAGCATTTTTAAAGATTTGTTCAAAGCCTAAGAATTTGATAATTGATTCGTTTACGGAAGGGTGGAAGCGAAGGCCGCCTTTGTATGGCCCCATTACGTTGCTGTACTGAACACGGTAACCACGGTTTACTTGAACTTGGTTGTTATCATCTTGCCAAGCAACACGGAAGGAAATGATGCGATCTGGCTCAACGATACGAGATAAGATATTGGCTTTAATATATTCAGGGTGTTGTGTAAATACAGGCACTAATGAGATGAAAATCTCTTCAGCTGCTTGTAAGAACTCCGCTTGATAACTATTTTGTTGTTTTAATTGCTCGAATACGCCATCAACGTATTCTTTTGCTAATTGTTCGTTGCTTACAATTGTAGTTGTCATAGTAAAAAACCTCCAGTTATTTGATATTTGTATCGTATAT
Source organism: Lysinibacillus agricola (assembly GCF_016638705.1). Classification (GTDB taxonomy): domain Bacteria; phylum Bacillota; class Bacilli; order Bacillales_A; family Planococcaceae; genus Lysinibacillus; species Lysinibacillus agricola. The sequence goes on from NZ_CP067341.1 coordinate 1,966,997, forward strand.
CTATTTTTCGCACTATTCAATAAAATACTTTTTCCAACAGTCTTAAGTTTGTGAAAAATTGAGCAAGTGGAGCTGAGAATTTGTTATATTAAAATAATAATAAGATGAGTGATCTATCAAATTGTGAGAAAGGAATGATGCTTTATTGTGAAGGTTTTAATTGATGCTGATGCCTGTCCAGTCGTGGATTTAGCACTAACTATATCATCTGAGTTTGAGATAGAAACAATCTTGTTTTGCGATACATCCCACCGTATTGAACGTGATAATGTAATAACAATTATTGTTCCTAAGGGACCGGATTCGGTTGATTTTACGCTAGTGAATGCGCTTTCAAAGCATGATATTGTCATTACGCAGGATTACGGTTTAGCAGCTATGGTTTTGGCAAGAGGGGGTTATCCAATCGATCAAAATGGACGAGAGATGTCCGATGAAAATATCGAACGTTTGCTCGAAATGCGCCATGTTGGACAAAAATTTAGACGTGCTGGTGGACGTACAAGGGGGCCAAAAAAACGAACACAAGAAAACAATATTTCGTTCGAAATGAAATTTCGACAAATTTGTGAACGAGCAATTTCAGCACAAAAAATGGAGGAACCAGAAGGTGGAAAATGAACTTAAACACGAACTATTTAATCAATTTCCTAAACTAAAAGAGTTAGCAAATCATGATACTGTGCTTTGGGAAAATACAAATTGGCAAAAAAAGGCGATGACAAATCTTTTTTCAATGGAGGAAGTTGAGAAGGCAGAAGAAACACTTAAACGCTTTTCTTCCTATTTAAAAATAGCATTCCCAGAGCTTTTGGAAAGCAATGGACTTATTGAATCATCTATTCAAGATATAACACTGATAAAGAAAGCTCTTGAAAAGGAGTTTGATGTTTCAATACCAGGTCAATTTATCTTAAAATGCGATCATGCCTTGCCAATCTCAGGCTCTATTAAAGCTCGTGGTGGTATTTTTGAAGTATTAAGGCATGCAGAGCAGCTTTTGATGGCTAATGGAAAGCTAACAAAAGAAGATAATTTTGCTGTGTTGGCAACAGAGGACTTTCATGCTTTCTTCCAGCAATACACAATTGCCGTAGGTTCTACAGGTAATTTAGGCTTAAGTATCGGCATTATGGGCAAAAAACTCGGCTTTAATGTCGTTGTACATATGTCGAGTGACGCCAAAGAGTGGAAAAAAGCATTATTGCGAGAAAAAGGTGCGACCGTTATTGAATATGAAGCCGACTATAGCGTTGCTGTAGAACAAGGTCGTCGAGAGGCTGAACAAGATCCTATGTGTCATTTCATTGATGATGAGAATTCGAAGGACTTATTTGCAGGCTATGCAGTGGCGGCAAAGCGCTTAAAAATACAGTTTGAAAAGACGAACATTACTGTAGATGAAGCCCATCCATTGTTCGTTTATTTACCTTGTGGTGTAGGTGGTGGACCAGGCGGTGTTGCGTACGGCATTCGTGAAATTTTTGGAGAACATGCCCATATTTTCTTTGCTGAACCAGCAGCATCTCCTTGTATGACAATTGGTTTAATGACTGGTTTACATGACGCCATCAGTGTAGAAGATATAGGTCTTGATAATAAAACCGAAGCGGATGGCCTTGCTGTTGGTCGTGCGTCAAAATTTGTTGGCAAAGTGATGGAAACGTATGTAAGTGGCTGCTACACAGTTAAAGATGAGGAATTATTTAAATCACTAGCATTAGCCATGGAGGTAGAAGATTTATTTTTAGAGCCATCTGCACATGCAGGGATGTTCGGACCGATTCAGTTAATGAAAAAAGGACAAAGTTATTTAGAAGAGCATGATTTAGTTGATAAGATGGAGCAAGCAACCCATCTTGTATGGGCAACAGGTGGAAGTATGGTGCCGGTGGAAATGCGGGAGGAATACATGGCAAAGGTAGTGCAAGGAGCAAGAATTAATGATTAAGGTAGTTAGTTAATGAGAAAACGCAAGAATGCGATCGGAATCAACATTCTTGCGTTTATTACTTTTCAAAATTTGATCGCAAATTTATTCAAAACATCACATCGTGTCTTATTTAGATGTTTAGTATTTGGCGCTTACAAATGTTGTGAAAAAGGCTTGGGAAAGTAAAACGGCAATTGCCAATCAAGAAACCCTTTGCTGATTTGTTGGTGAAGTGTTAAGTTAATCATGAGACAGATACGCTCCTTTGGAGGATGGTTGTTTGGTGATTTTCATTTTAACCAAAAAGTGGATTCTGTCTTTTCATTTTACTTAATGGGAATTATTTTCAGTTTTTGCTCATTTAGAGTATGTATATTAAGAGAAATCATTTCTAGCAACAAGAAAGAGTTGATACATAATGAAGCATTCATTAAAGCAGGCGATTGTTTTAAAAGCATTAGAGGAGTCAGTAACTTATACGGATAGTAAATTAGGTGGACGACCTTATTGTAAGTTAGGTGATAGCTTTCCTGTACATAGTAGTGGCATACCTTATATGTTTTTGGCTCAGCTTAATTTTTCTCAGCTACCCTCGCTAGAAGATTACCCGCAGCAAGGACTTCTACAGTTTTTTGTGTTGGCAGATGAGGATTATGGTGTTTACGAGGATGGTTATTATTGTCGATATTACGCGGATTTTGAGCCCTCTCATGATATAGAGCCTTTTTCTGATGAGGAGATGGAGTATGAGCTATGTGAACCAATTATCTTTGGTGGCCCTTATGCATTTAAGGCAACATTACGCGAAGAGTTAGTACCGTACACAGATCCTCGCTCCGTTCATTATGACTTACCAATGGAGAACCCTGCATATTCAAAGTATTTTGATCAAACAGATGGTAGTGGCACGAAAATAGGTGGCTACGCATTTATGGATAAAAATAGTTTTGATAAGAATAATGGCAATGCAGAGCTGCTGTTTCAATTAGATATGGAGGGGAATGCCCAAAAGACATATGCCATGATAGCAGACTCTGGTACATTGCAATTTTTTATCGAGCGAGATTCTCTAATCGCAAAGGATTTTTCTAAACTTTATTATTATCTTTACAGCATGTAATAGATATCGTCGCGCTGAGGCATTGACGATACGATTTTTTATCGCCTTCGCGTGTAAATATGCTTCGAACATAAGCGTCAAATAGCGCCCCCTTAGTAACAGGTGGGCGCTATTTGACGCTTACAGATGTATAAATATCTGATTTGTGCCTCTTGAAAAAGAAAAACGGAAGTATGGTATTACAGATTTCTGTTCCTCTATTGCATATTCCCAAGGAGTCGCCCAGCCTTCACGCCAATCAACTTATATGCAATCTTACGAAATAAACAAACCTCCAAATCTATGCGTAGATTTGGAGGTTTAAAGCTTTATCCCACATAATAACCAGCTAGATAGGAGATTAACTGCTCGTATAAGCTCAATTGGTGGAGACTAACCGGTAGGGATGAAGAAGCCCTCACTGATTAAAGTTTCACTTTATCGTTGCAATTTTATTTTGCTGAGCAGCTAAAAATACTTCCTGTGCTGCTCGCACACCTGCACCTGGCACAAAGTCATATTCAAAGTCTTGAAGTGCGGCTTCCATTAAAGAAACGGCCTGTAAAATATCACTTGGAAAACAATAGCCCATATGACCGAATCTAAATATTTTACCCTGCAAATGACCGAGTCCTCCAGCGAAATCTAAATGATATTGCTGCTTTAAATGTGATAAGAAGTCACCGAGTGCAATCCCTTTTGGTGCCATAATCGCTGTAATGGTCGGAGAAGCATGCTCATCAGTAGTGAGAAGTTCAATATTAAGAGCGTTCATTGCATGACGTACCATGTTTTTCAATAGTTCATGGCGGGCAATTGTCTTTTTAAAGCCTCCTTCTTCCTCTATAAGTTTACAAACCTCGTGGAGTCCATAAATAAGTGTTACAGTAGGCGTATTTGGAGTCATCCCTTTTTCTGCCCAGCTATGATAGCTTAATAAGTTTAAATAATAGGACGGTGCTTTATTTTCTTCAATGACTTTCCAAGCTCTTTCGCTTACGCTGACTAAGGAAAGGCCTGGAGGTAACATCATGGCTTTTTGAGATCCTGTAATAAGAATATCGATTCCCCAAGCATCCATTTCAGCAGGAGCTCCACCGATGCAACTTACACCATCGACAATACATAAGGCATCCGTTTCCTCACGAACAACTTGTGCTAATTCAGCGATTGGGTTTAAGATACCAGTCGAAGTTTCATTGTATGTGACAAAAACAGCCTTAATATCTTTTAAAGGCTGCAAAAATTCTCGCAGCTCCTTAGCCGTGCAAGCTTGTCCCCATTCTTTTTCAAGCTTATGTACATGAAAGCCATATTTCTCACAAATCGAAACGAAATAGTCTCCGAACGCTCCAACAGTAATTACAACAACATTTTCACCAGCAGAAACAGTGTTAACCGCTGCGGCCTCTAAAGCGGCCGTACCACCTGATGGAAGGAGTAAAATATCCTGCTTTGTCCCAAAAACAGGCTTCACTAATTCAATTGTTTCACGGTAAAGCTTCACAAATTCATTGCTTCGATGACTAATAATATCGTGATTCATCGCAAGCTGAACCTTTTTCGGAATTGGTGTAGGTCCTGGATGTCTTAAAATATTTTCATACACAATTATCAAACCCCTTTGTAAATTAAAAATAGAAATTCTAAATTTTCTAACTATAATATAGCATATTTATTCTGTTATCTAACTGCTTTTTCATAATTTGATAAGTCATGTGTCGTATGAGAGTAGAAAATACAACGAATAGTTCTCAATTTTTATATGTTAAAATTTTTATATAAAAGGGGGGCTGAGTTATGGAATGGAAAGTAAATTATCCATTTATTTATTTTTTATTGGAGTTAAATACGGTTTTTGTCTATCGAATTAAAACACATAATTATTTGAACGCATCGGATTTGATAGATAGTAGTGAATGGGAGGCATATGAATTACAGCATCTTTCTCAATTTGAAACATTCAACCATGAAGAAAGTGAAGCAATTGAGGGTTGGGGATTCTCGCTAGAGTACGATAAATTATGCGACATAGTAGAAATTGTAAATGACTGTATTCAAAAACATCGTTCTGTAGACCAACGATTAACAACGCAGGCAGTTCATATTGTGAGCACTGAATCTGCTGCAGGTTCAGTGAGAGTAGCGCTTGCGCCACCTAAACATGTGATTGGATTCCCTGATTGCTTCTCAATTGGACCATTGTGGAAGCTAGAGGAGAAAAGAGGTCAAGACTTCCGAAATGATTGGTTATTTGAAAATATTAACGATGGAGAGGAAGATGTTTATCAAAATAAGTTTACAAATACTTTGCGTGAAATAGAAGATATTCCAAATCATGTTCCTATCTATATTTGGTATGGTAATAACGCAGATGAACAATGTGGACTTCGTTATTTCCTCTATTTATTGCGAGATAAATCAAATGAGATTTTCCTTATTAATACGACAGAACATAGTAAGACTAATTGTGCGACAAGTCAGCTAAATTCACAACAATTGGCGCAGCTTTTTGTGAACATAAAAGAAAGAAAGCAACTAACTACTCAGGACCGTCTTATTTTGCAAAATGAATGGGAAATAGTATCGCAAAATAACGATGTTCTGCGCCTATGGATTAACAATGAAATAAAAGGGGTACCAGAAAATTATTTTGATCCACTTATTATAGAGACGATAGAAAAGCTACATAATGAACAAGTAACAAAAGATTTTATAAAGACGGGAACAGTGATTGCGGAACTCTTACCTTTAATCGACGAGCTTCCCAGTGTCTTCTTTTTAGAATGTAGAATAAGATTTTTAGTGTATAGTGGGGTGCTTGCATTAAAAGGTATTCCTAAGTCCATGAGACACTATAGTGTAAAATTACGTGAATAAGTCGAAAACCTCTTTAACCTTGTATTTTAAAGGAGTAAAGAGGTTTTCTATTTTGCATATGTAATTATGCAACGAAAGGTTTATTCATTTTTATTAAGCCGTAGATAAAATAGAATAGTCCGAATGTAATGAACGATAAAATAATATAAAGTACAGCTCTCCCAGGCTCACCCGACCAACGATAAAAGAGGCGATATGTGAAATACAAAACATAAATACTAACACCTAAGGCAGCGAGTATACCTATAAATGGAATGAATGAAACAAGTAAAAATCCAGCATAAATTAGAACATTCTTTTTCGCTTCGGCACGAACTGTTACGTCATCATCACCCTTTGCAGTTAATAAGAAAAGGCTATAAACGTTAATAACAGGAATCCAAGCGACATAGGCAAGATCATCAAAGCCATTTGCTTTAGATGCCTGATAATAAATAAGTGAACTAATAATATAGCCTGCAATACCCATCACAAGAAAAATTAACATAATGATGAGAAACAAACCACCGAAAAACGCATCATAATCATAATCATTATAATAATAAGAATCGTACATTGGAAAACCTCCTTTCAAAAAAATACTTCATAATAATAACAATACTAAATGGTTAAATCTACAGTGAAAAATACCAGGGATTTTATGGAAATGATACATATGTCCTGTTTTTTGGGAATGTTTCTATTATTTTAGTGATGAATTTTGATAAAAGATTGATCGAATTGCAAGTAAAAAATTTGGAATCATTGGAAATATAGTGGTGAAGAATCATTTTATACAAATTTTTCAGTTGTAGATTCTACTAATATTGTAACGGAAGTAAGGGAAAGTACATCATATGCTGTAATTAAAGTATAAATGTATAGATTTAGCTTGTACTAACGGAGTAAATGAATATCACTTAAGTTAAAGAATGGAGAAAAACGAGAGTTAGCGATAATTGACTGAACATCAAACTCGGGAAATATTCTTATGCATTGCTGAGAGTTTGGAAGAGGATTTATCCAACGGACAAGGTGATCCGCACTTAGAACAGAGACATGCGCGTTAAGCCATGAATAGTGATGCAAGAATAATAAATCCATAAAATCAAACATTAGTACTGGATTGTTATAAAAAAATCTTTTGTTGATAAATATTTTGCCTAATAATAAAAAAAAAAAAAATACCCTTGTAAATATTGGTATAATAATTTTGTAGAATCATTTTGGGTTTTTCTGTGAAAGGATGAAAGGTTAGGGGGAATGGGTAAGTTGTTTCTATTTATTATTTTTATATTGATAGTGATAAGTTTTTACTTTATGAAAAAAAATTATCGGAAAAGTGTCTATTATAAACTGACAAAAAATAATTTCTTTGCAGTTAAACTCAATAAAGGGAGAAATGGTGAGTATCTAACATCGAAAATTATTGAGAAGCATGCCTTACAAAGTCATAAGCAATTATTAAATGTATATGTTCCAAAAAGAAATTCAGATGAATTAACGGAGATTGATTTACTTTATATTGATCGAACTGGTCTATATGTGATTGAATCAAAAAACTATAGTGGTTGGATTTTTGGCAATGAAACACAACAGCAATGGACACAAACGATGCCCAATAAGAAAAAATATAAATTTTTCAATCCAATCCGTCAAAATGCTACGCATATCCGTGCAATTCAAGATTTTCTAGAACTTCCAAAAGAAGCAATTCATTCTATTATTGTCTTTAGTGAGCGCTGTACATTGAAAAAAGTGATAGTCACTTCCCAAAATGTACATGTTATAAAACGAGAAGATTTAAGGCGTTTTATCCAAACACAAAAACAAACTGCAACACAGTTTTTCTCTCAAGACGATATTCAAACAATTTATAATAAGCTCGTGCCTCAAATGCAAGTATCCAATGAAGTCAAAAAACAACATATTCAAACGATTCAGCAGAAATACAGAAAATAATTGTATGTTAAAAGGGGACAGTAGGGATGCCAGTATACAACAAATTAGTACGTGATTTAATTCCACAAATAATTGAAGCGGGGGGTAAAACATGTAGCATAAGAGTATTAGAACAGGGAGAACATTTAGAAGAAATAAAAGCGAAAATGCAAGAAGAGGCATTAGAATTTCTAGAGGCAGTCTCTCCAAAAGAGGCCATTGAGGAACTTGCGGATATGTTGGAATTAGTACATGCAGCTTTACAAATGTACGGCGTGTCCTATGAACAGTTGGAACAGCTACGTATTCAGAAGAAGATGCAACGCGGAGGATTTTCGAAAGGTATTTATTTAGTTGAGGTGAAGGAGTAGGGGGAAACAGTATGTCTCATGATTTAAAGGTTGGTGAAATACGTGAGCAATATGTAACTGAACATCAGATTTGGCAACATCTGAATAATTTTTACTACCGTTCTTCAGTCTCGACATCTTATAAGTATGTGTTTTTTAAAGCATTGCTTGAAAACTTATACAATGTAGACGAAAAGTTAGTACTCAGTTATGATCAAATATTTTATTCGTTCACAAATATATATTGGAATCTGGTAATTCATCACAAGTTAGCACAATCACCAAATAATAATCAATTTCGCCTTGGCGTAATTGCGTCCGGATTTTGAATTGTGCCCGCACAATTCATTCCTTTCAAAATCCGTGACATCCACCGGAGGCTTTATCTTCATTCAGTAGGCGTTTGAACCCCCACTGAAAAGGAACCATATTTTCATTCATTTCACCAACTTCAGAGGTGGGAGTCTTCTGCTGAATGAAGATAAACCCGCTCGTGCCCAAACCATCTTACAGAAATATGCTAATGACAATGCTATCCCTACAGAATGGCAATTCGATCAGCTTTTAGATTCCTTGCAACTTAAAATCGTCAATGAGGTGAAGCGTGACTGTAAGCAAAACGTAATCGGTGCATTTTACGGAGATACAGCAGGGTATTTTTATGAATTTGACATCAAACATGCATATTTTCGTTTCAACAGTCCTGTCTATCAATTCATGAAAAAATACCAACGAATTTTAATAAATTTAACAAATTATCATTTAGTCAAATACCTCGAAAAAGTGAATGATGCCACAAGTACAATGGCTCTGCTCTCAAAAATAGAGGTGATTTCAAAACGTAGTTCTTTAGAGACGTTTTACAAAGTTCTTACGCAATTTGAACAAAATCGATGCTTCTATTGTAACTGTGATTTATCAACTAGCCGACGAAAAACACACGTCGACCACTTCATTCCGTGGAGCTTTGTTCAAACTGACTACTCCCACAGCTAAAGCAATGGGGTTCTTATATACTTAAGAGAAGCGTTACAAAGCTCTCCACAGATGGTGTTGCCATGTCCTGTGTACAACATCTTTGATTTATCTTCTGTTCCATAAGACTTTCTTATTTACACAACGTATGTTTGCCACGAATCACTTTTTTGACTAGACGACAATATTTAATGGTATGAAGAGCAAGGGATTCTTCTACAAACAAATCTTGTTTACGAATACGAACAGGAAGGGTTAATCCATTCCAATAAACAATATTCTCTTTAAATCGAATGCCTGCTTTATTAGATTTCCCTTCAACAGAATGAAACATTCCGTACCGTTTAAAGTGTGCTTTGCTCCCTTTAAATAGAACTTCTTGAACCGCTCTCCAGACAGTAGAGGCGATTTTCTGAGAAGTATTGCTATCTATATGTTTTTTATAGTTATGTTGATGCTTTTTAATATACGCATGCAGTTGATATTCACTTAATCCAAAAGATTGACGAATGTTATCTAATTCTTTTGCGATCTGCTTCAATTCTTTTGAATCATTCGTTTTTTTCGCTTTTTGATAGCCACGTAATTGTTTTCGATAGTGTTTTGAATCTTGCATGAAAGTATATTGTTTTACTGCATAAGACAAAGTTGTATTATAGAGTGTACGGGCAATTTCAAAACGTTTTAATAGGATATCCTTTTGCCATGTATCTATAAGTAACTTGAGTTCTATAATAAAACAATCTTTCTTCCATTTCGTCATTACCCGTCACTCCTTTCTTTTTTTGATTATTCACAATATACAATATAAACATATGTTCTATAAAGAAAAAAGCACTTCATTCCTCCCACCTCTGAAGAAGTGGGCTTCCTGAAGCTCACTTCTGTGATAATTTATGGAATTTAGTGTTGTCGTGTAATGATTGTAACTTACATAAAAGTGACAAAATCACAACTCGATTTTATTTAGAATCCATGCTCGAAAGAAACCATAAGTTAGTGTCAATTGTTAGAGAACCAACTTATTTTTATACATATGAAAACAAAAAACTTGTGGATTTATATGATTATTCAATAATGAACGGATATACGACGTTATGGGAGCCAAGGAAGGTACACAAGTTTAAGAAATAATTTGATTTTATTACGGAAGAACATTGAATAACTCCGACTAAAACTAAATATCCATTATTCAGATTACACGTTTCTTAGAAAGTGTAATTATTTCAAGCATTGTCACGTTTGATAATCCTATTATTTCAAGATATAGTTCTTAATACAGATACAATAAGGAGGAAGGCATGTGGCAGAAATTAAATACGAAATTATTGAAACAATTGTGGTATTATCGGAAGGCAATAAAGGCTGGAAAAAAGAATTGAATTTGATTAGCTGGAATGGTCGTGAACCGAAATACGATATTAGAGATTGGTCGGAGGATCATACAAAGATGGGGAAGGGTGTTACATTGTCACTGTCTGAATTACAGCTTTTGAAAGAGTCGTTAGCTAAATTGTCAGACTTAGATTAATATACAGAGGTACTTTTTAGTGTTGTTTTAGGCTAATTACGTAAATCGGGATTCATGCTCATGAAGTGCGATAAATGTAGAGTATAGCCTTTCACCTGACTAATGATACAGGTGGTAAAAACATAAGTAGCAATTTTTAATCTTCTGAGGATTTTCCATAGAATATATTTCGTAAAATTGTTAGACTAACAATAGCAACAATTCATAAAGCAGGTGGCGGCTGAACTCCCTATTGAAAGGGGGTGAGGCGATTGACAGTATTTGAAGCATTTAGTTTGATTGTACAGTGTAGTCTTTTGCTAATTGCAGTACTTACACTGATGCTTAGCATTATTGTCTCTCAAAATAAAAAGAAATAGCCCCCTGCCGGCTAAGTAAGGTGACTATTTCTACAACTTTAACTTGGTCAGCCGCTATGTTTGCGGCATGATTGTTGCTTTGACTGGATGTTGACGCATCCAGTCTTTTTTATTCTATATTTAGTGTATCATATTTATTCTAAATAAAACATTTTATCTTGTGAAAGCAAAGCGACAGCTAATTATACAAAATTGTAATTGATACAGTCTTTATCTTTCGATTAAATGAATTTTGCAAGGTCATTTAGCTCTAAACGAGAAGAGCCGTAAGCTGCTACTGCTGCTTTTCCGATAGCGATTAAGACGATTGGCACTAGATTATCTGTTAATTCAAAGCGCTTTGCAAAAGCCTCTTTATTGAAGCCACCCATTGGTACTGTATCATAGCCCATGTCTTTTGCTAAAAGCATGATTTGCATGGAAATTAAGCCCGCATCAAATGTAGCTATATTTTTTAGAATTTCTTCAGGAAGGTTTGGATATAGCTTTAATGAATTTTCAATCATCATATTTTTTGTTGCTTCATCCATATAGCCAAGCTCGAAGTTTTTTGTATAGACTTCCTCTACATTTTTGTACATTTCAGTATCGCCTAAAACCGCAATGATGGCAGAGGCAGTTTCTACTTGCTCCTGGTTATTAGCAATCAAGCGTAGTTCTTTTTTTACTGCCTCATCTTGGATCACTAAAAAGCGCCAAGGCTGTAAATTGCTTGATGATGGAGCTGTTGTTGCCTCTATAAGTAATTCCTCTAATTCAGATTGAGGGATTTTATAATTTGCTTCATATTTACGAACAGATTTACGATCATGCATTACTTTATTTAAATAACTTTTTGTTGTAGTCATGTTAAAAAGTCTCCTTTATTATTGATGAGATTTACTATACGATATACTTTTCTAAATTCCAAGTAAATTGCTCGAATTAGAGAGTTTTGATTTAATTATATTTATAGACTATATTAATTTTTCATTATTAATCACTTAAATTTAAATGCTTCGAAGTCAACGTTAATATCTCTATTGTAAGATTTGAATTGCTTGGCAAAGCGTTTCACCATTTTTTCAGGGCCACACATAAAAATAGTTGTATGTGCTTGTACTGAAAAATTTTCAAATGAAAGTCTGTCCATCTGGGTAGTATCAATAAAGTTCACTTTGAATTGTTGGTTAGTTTTTGCATACTCCTGTAAAAATTCTTTATAGATAGCATTGTCTTGACCATGATAAGTGTAAAATAATTCAATATCACGATCGACGGGTTGTGATTGTAAATAGGATAAAAAAGGAGTAATTCCTATGCCACCTGCTATCCAAACTTGTTGTTGTGTCCCTTTTTCAAAGTTTAAATGACCATAAGGACCATCAAGTGCGACTGGTGTATTCAGTTGAACTGAATCATATACTTTTTTTGTGAAATCACCAAGTGCCTTAATAGAGACAAATACTTTTTTTCCGTCGCCACCTGAAATTGAAAAGGGATGAGGCGCCTTTTCTATGCCATCTTGCAAAATCTTGATAAAAATAAATTGTCCATGTCGATACGGTATTGTTTTATCAAGTGTTATCTCCAGTTCAATAACATTGGGCCCTATTTTTTTGATTCCCGTAATGTTGCCATTATATTTAAAAAACATATCCTGATACATCGTCAACATATATAATGCTGACATAAATCCAATAGTCGCCGTTATTGCGGTAAAAATTCCTAAAGGTGTAGGTTGCAATAAATCGTATCTGCTTGAAAAATAGGCATGATAAATTCCAAATGTATAAGGGATAAGCAATAATCGATGAAAGATCCGCCAGTGCTCATATTTTAGAAATTTAGCCAAAAGCGCAATCAAAATTAGTGCTATGAAACCATATTGGCCAAGTGATCCCAGTTCTTTCGCAAATTCGCTGAGTGAAGTTCTTTGTACTTTATCCCAGTGGGGGACCAGACCTTGTAATTGCCCATGAATAACCACTAATACTAGTGAAAGTATGGCTAAATATTTATGATAAAAATAAACATTTTCTAGACCATGGAACCAACGCTCAAAAAATTTCATTCTTGTTGCTAACAAAAAGACAAGAAAGAAGCCTGTGATGGCCATGCCTCCAATGATGTGACTGAGCCTGTTAACTGCCTGGATAGACTCTATAGGTGTAGCAAAATACCACAGTAAAGCGCTACTGCTCATTATTAGTATGATAAATAAAATGCCTTTAATAGATTTCATAAATAACCTCCAATATTCATTTTTATCTCTAATCATCTTACATATACAACGAGAACCTGAAATGTTTCTGATATTTTTAATTTTATATGAGAGATTTTGTGAGTAGGTATAAAAAAGGGATTGTGTGTTCGGAATATATGTTCCCTTTCGCGCTGGAGTGTGTTAAATTAAGAAGGGTGAAAATATAGAGACATAAGGAGCAAATAATGCAAGGGAATACACATATTATCGGGGGCATCACGGCTAGCCTTGCTTTTGCACAAATTTCTAATGATAATCCGCTTGTTTTAGTAGGAGCAGGTGTTATCGGTGCATTACTTCCGGATATTTGTCATAGTGGTAGTAAAATCGGGAGGAAGTTTCCCATCATATCAAAAACTGTGAATTCGCTGTTTGGACATCGTTCCTTTACACATAGTTTGCTTTTTTTATTTTTGATTTGGATGCTACTACATACATTTATACCTTACGAATCCATTTCGCTAGGTATTTTATTAGGAATGGCAAGTCATATTTTCCTTGATATGGGCACGAAGAAGGGTGTTAAGCTGTTCTTCCCAGTATCTATTTCAGTACGCCTACCACTTACTACAAAAACGGGTAGTAAAGTTGAAAAGGTAGTATTTATGTTGTTAACGATGCTTTCAGTCTTTTTTAGCTATGAAATGATTGTTAAGCTTATTGATACCGTTTAAGCAAAGGAACCCAATATTAGAGTGAGATGCTCCTTCTTAGGTAGACAGATAAAAGATCTGTTTATCTAAGGGGGAGTATTTTTTTCTTCATTCAGAAGTGAAGCGTTAATCAATGTCTACTAAAAATAGTAGCAATTCATCATGAAAGGATTTTTTGAAAAGTTTTGCCCATCTAAAGTAATATCATAAAAAAATAACCCTCGTAGGATATGTAGCTTTACCTCGTTAGAGTCCTACTTATTACTGCATTTTGCTGTATTTCTACGGAGAGTTTTTTCATTAACGAAAATTATAATTTGGTTGTTGACCTTTGTGTAACACAAACCTTTATAGTCAATATCAACAGAAATCAGAATCTTTGAAATATTGAAATTACAAAGGTGGATGGGGGAGCTATTATGAAACGACAAACATTAATGCGAACACTGACTTTGTCTCAAGTTGTATTTTTAGGGATTGCGTGGAATAACCCGATGGTATTCTTCAACACATATGGAATTGCAACTGTCACTTCCCAAGGTGTCATTATGGGGGCGTATATAATCGCTTTTCTTGCAATCCTGTTTACTGCTTTTAGTTATGGAAAGATGGCAAAAGCATTTCCAATCGCGGGATCGGCTTATACATTCACACAAAAATCAATTAATCCACAACTTGGGTTTCTTATCGGTTGGACAATCATGTTGGATTATATGTTGACACCAATGGTCACTTGTTTAATGTCTACTGTTTTTTTAAATGCAATGTTCCCTGGAGTCCCTCACGCTCTGTGGATTACCTTATTAACTGCAACTATAGTAATACCTAGCATCTTGGGTGTTAAGTTCACCGCATCCACTGGTAAGATTTTTGTTATTGCACAAGTCATATTTGTTTGCATTTTCTGGATTTTAACTATCAAAAGTTTATTGGCGGGTGTAGGAGCAGGGACACTTTTCTCTATTCAGCCTTTGTTCAATGCAGAAATCAAATTGCCAGTGATTTTGGCAGGAGCATCAATTCTTTGTTTCAGTTTTCTTGGCTTCGACTCTCTTACTACATTGTCTGAAGAAACAATCAATCCAGAAAAAACAATTCCTAGAGCGATTATCATCATGTTGTTGACAATTGGTGTGCTCTATATCGGATCGGCTTATTTGGCACAATTGGTTCACCCGGGCTTTGCATTTGAAAACACAGATTCTGCAGCTATGGAAGTTGTCTATTTGGTCGGTGGGAATTTGTTCAAATCCTTATTTGTTACCGCGGTCATTTTAGGGAATTTCTCTTCTGGTGTAGCTTCTACAACAAGCGCATCCCGTGTGTTGTATGCAATGGGGCGAGATTCTGTACTGCCTAAAAAAGTATTTGGCCATATCCATTCACGCTTTAAAACACCGTCAACTGGAATTATTGTCATCGGAATCATTTCATTGCTCGGTATCGTGCTGACACTCGATCAAGTCATTAAGTTTATTAACTTTGGAGCACTTATTGCTTTCGCGTCAGTTAATTTGTCTGTCATTGCTCATTATTTTATTCGGAATCGTATGCGTTCCTCTTTCACTGAATACATGCGTTATCTGGTTATGCCACTCATTGGAGCAGGATTTACGCTTTGGCTATGGTCTCACTTAGAGGTGGATGCATTGATTCTTGGAGGCATTTGGATGGCAATTGGCTTTGGGTATTTAATTTATATGACAAAGTTTTTCAGACAGGGATTGCCTGAATTCAGTTTCGATAAGGAGATTATTCCTGAAAATATTCTTGCAGAAGACATAAAAATGTAAAGGCTTACAAGGGATGATTCTCCTGTTATTTACAGGTAGGATATGTAATTGAAGGGGGTGAGGCTATTCGCGGAAAGACAGAATTACGAAAATGAGAACAGCTTTATTTAAGGTTATGAAACTCCTACCACTTATTGTAATCTCTTGTTTTGTAGGAGAGGTTAAATGTGCATTTAGATAAAATATGGCTAATTAATTAGGAGGTTAGTATAATGCTAAATTTAAAATTGTTTATTAATGGTAAATGGTCAGATTCAGTGAACGATGAAAAACGTAATATTATCAACCCAGCAAACAACGAAGTGATAGCTGAGGCATCGAGAGCAAGTGTTGAAGAAACGAAGGATGCCATTGAAGCAGCACGTCATGCATTTGATTCAGGTATTTGGTCAGACATGCCGGCTTCTGAAAGAGCATCCTATTTATTCAAAATTGCAGATAAACTTGAGGAGAATGCATCTGAGCTGAGTACACTTGAAATGTTGAATACAGGAAAGCCTCTTAGGGAAGCGGAATTCGATATTGGGGATGCTGTGAATTGCTTCCGATATTATGGCGGCCTCATCACTAAACCAAACGGTCAAACGTATTCCGTTGCCGATCCGGTACAGGGGCTTATTGTTCGTGAACCTGTAGGTGTTTGTGGTCTGATTGCTCCTTGGAATTTCCCATTATTGACAGGAGCGTGGAAAATTGCGCCTGCGCTTGCAGCGGGAAATACGATCGTGTTCAAACCATCTGAATTGACGCCAATTACTACGATCAAGCTCTTCGAAATTCTTGAAGAAGTAGGGATTCCAGCAGGCGTTGCGAATTTGGTAACCGGAGGAGGTTCGACTGTCGGTAATGAATTGGCTGAAAGCGATAAAGTCGATATGGTTTCATTTACTGGCAGTACAACGGTAGGTAGATCAATCATGAAAGCAGCATCAGGAAATATTAAGAAAATCGCACTCGAATTAGGTGGTAAATCGCCAAATATCGTCTTCGCTGACGCAGATTTTGATACAGCGGTCGACTATGCGCTTTATGGGATATTTATGAACGCGGGTCAAGTATGTAATTCAGGATCGCGCTTGCTCATTGAGGAAAGCATCCATGACAAATTCGTTGAAAGCCTGATTAGTAAAGCGAAAAAAATACGTGTCGGTCGCGGTGATGATCCGTCGACTCAAATGGGTGCTCTTGTTGGTGAAGATCATATGAACACAGTGCTAAATTATATTCAAATCGGCATCGATGAAGGTGCGAATTTGGTTTTTGGCGGAAAACGGATTACAAGCGGTGGACTTGATCGTGGTTATTTTGTCGAGCCGACAATATTTGTAGATACAACGCCTGACATGAAAATTGTCCAAGAAGAGATCTTCGGCCCTGTGCTAGTTGTCCAAAAGTTCAAAAATGAAGCAGAGGCTATAAAGCTCGCGAATGATACGCCATACGGTCTTGCAGCTGGGGTGTTCTCTCAAGATGGTGCTAAAGCTTTACGGGTTATTAAAAAAATTAGAGCAGGTATTACATCCATTAATGCATACAATCTTGCTTACAACGAAGCCCCATGGGGAGGATATAAGCAGAGCGGACTTGGTCGTGGATTAGGTACTT
The DNA here is from genome assembly GCF_016638705.1 of Lysinibacillus agricola. Classification (GTDB taxonomy): domain Bacteria; phylum Bacillota; class Bacilli; order Bacillales_A; family Planococcaceae; genus Lysinibacillus; species Lysinibacillus agricola. Next base: position 1,984,340 of record NZ_CP067341.1, read on the forward strand.
TCGGCTTGGATGAATTTTCGGAAGTGAAGCAAATAAATATCAATTTAGAAGTCAGTCCGACCAATTGGTTTGAAGGGTGACCAACAAAACAAAGTGAATTTCGTAAAAGTAATTCGTTTGTCATATGAAAAATTGAAAGGGGAAATGATGAATGGTATGGGATTTTAATTTACCGACTTCTATTGAATTTGGTAACGGGACAGTTAACAATGTCGGGAAAAGAGCGAAAGAGTTGGGTAGTCAAAAAGCGCTAATCATTACTGATAAAGGGCTTGCACAAACAGGAATTTTGAAAAGGGTAACAGATTCATTGGAACGGGAAGGGATTCCTTTTCTTGTTTATGATGAAATTACACCGAATCCGAAAGACGTTGATTGCGTAAAAGCCTATGAACAATTTAAAAATGAAAATATCGATTTATTGCTAGGTCTTGGTGGTGGAAGTTCAATGGATACTGCTAAAGCGATCGGGGTACTTTTTACACATGAAGGGGAGCTTAAAGATCGCTATGGTTTCAATCTGTTGGAGCGCGATATAACATCTCTTATTTGTATCCCAACCACATCGGGTACTGGTAGTGAGGTGACGACAGGGTCTGTTATCACAGATACGATCACTAAACAGAAAGAAGCTATACTTGATATAAAATTAGCTCCGAAATTGGCGATTGTGGACCCTGAATTGACACTGTCTTTACCTAAATCAATTACCGCTGCTACTGGAATGGATGCATTGACGCACGCAATCGAAGCTTTTACGAGCAATATTGCTGAACCGATTTCTGATGCACTCAGTCTTTATGCTATCGAAATAATTGCTAAGTATCTTCCACTCGCTGTAGAAAACGGTAACAATTTAGAAGCAAGACAAAACATGCTTGTAGGAAGCTTGATTGCAGGTATGGCGTTTACGCACGCTGACCTGGGTGCGGTGCATGCGATGGCAGAACCGCTTGGAGGGCTGTATGACACACCACATGGAGTGGCAAATTCCATTTTCCTTCCTCATGTATTTGAATATAACATTCCGTCCAACCTGGAAAAACATGCGACAGTTGCGTTGAAACTTGGAGCAACCGCGGAAGGGAAGACCTTGGAGGAAATTGCCCAAGAAGGTGTTGTATTGTTGCATGAACTTGCAAGTAAAATTGGCATTCCGCAATTTCGGGATGTAGATAATGTTAACCCTGATGATTTCGAATTTCTTGCTGAGGGAGCATTTAATCATTTGTGCACAATTACAAATTCTCGTAAATTATCGAAAGATGACTACTTGAAATTGTTCCAAAAAACTTATGAGATGGAAATGAAACATTCATGTCAATAACCTCATGATCGCTGGGGGCTCCAAGCCATAACGTGAGATGTAACTTCTTTCAGCAAATGTTTTATGTACCGAAAGTGCAACGGCAGATACAAATATTCTTTGTAGAGAAACAAGGCATAAATGATTGATAGTAGGGGGAATAATCATGGTTAATTACGATGAGAAACAATTTTTGAATTTGCCATTTACAGGGATATGTACGTTTGGGAAATATCCGATTTGCTCCGATTTGGACCAGCTAGATGCCGATGTAGCGGTCATTGGGGTGCCGAATGATATGGGTACCCAATGGAAATCGGGTGCAAGAATGGGACCGCGGGGAATCAGGGAAGGATCGACGCTATACAGCTTCGGATTAGAAGGTGCTTATGACATTGAAAATGATATCATGTATCTCGGGCCAGATTGGAAAGTAGTGGATTGTGGCGATGTCGATATGGTTCATGGAGATCTAATGCAATGTCACGAAAATACAGAAGAAACAATCCGTAAAATTGTCTCAAAAGGGGCTATGCCAGTAGTTCTAGGAGGAGACCACTCTATCACGGCTGCGGTAGGAAAAGGACTAAAAGAAATAGGTCCATTTCATGTCATTCAAATTGATGCTCATCTGGATTGGGCGGATCACCGCTCAGGAATGCGATATGGCCATGGAAGCTGCATCCGCCGTTTATCAGAGATGGATCATGTACAGAAAATATTCCAATTAGGAATTCGTGGAATTAGCAGCAGTAAAAAAGAGGATGTTGATGCTGCAAGAGACTACGGTAGCGTGATTCTATCTCCACGCCAAATGAGAAAAATGGGGATTGAAGAAGTGCTGGAACAAATACCAGCAGGAGAAAGATATTATGTGACAATTGATATCGATGGATTGGATCCATCAATCGCTCCTGGCACGGGTACACCTTCTCCGGGCGGCCTTCTTTACGATGAAGTAAACGAATTGTTGGAAGGGATTGCAAAAAGGGGAGAAGTGATTGGATTTGATTTAGTCGAAGTGGCACCTCCTTATGATCCTACTGGCATAACAGGGCAAGTAGCGGCTCGCATCATGCTGGATTTGCTCAGCTATGTCTTAAAAGAGAAAGAGAATAAGAAGGCGAGTATAAATGAAAAAAGTACGAAGAATAAGACGGTTGTTGAACTGAAATAAAGTGTTCAGAATTTCACTTGACAAATAGTCAGAAAAGATTGCATAGTTTGAATTATGGGTGCACTGAAAGGTCAAACTGAGGATTCAATCAACTTGTAAAGGTATGCTAATTGATTTTTGGAGAAATTAAAGTAGGCAAGAACGTATCACTTATTTTAATAAGATTATAGAGTGTGTGGTAAACTAATCAAACTTTATTATAATTTGGTGAGTTTTTCTATATTCCTACCACAAAAATTTTAGCAGTCTATAAATTTTTTAGGAGGTAAGCTGATTGAAAGAAAAACTGACTATCGGAGAAATGGCAAAGCTGCGAGGATTGACTTCGGAGACATTACGCCACTATGACCGGATCGACTTGTTCAAGCCACAATATATCGACCCTCATTCAGGATATCGATACTACTCCATTTTTCAGTATGAAATTCTGGGTACCATTAAAGAACTAAGGCAACTTAGGATGACTACAGATGAGATCAAGGAATATCTTAATGAACGCAATTTCAGTAAATCGTTAGATATCATGAAAATCAAACACGCAGAACTTGTTTCAAATCTGAAAGAATTGAACGAGATGGAAGAAAACATCAGGGGGAAGATTGCCTATTTGGAACAAGTGGAAAGAGAAAGTGAACTTCAGAAAGTCATATTCCGTGAAATGAAAAGTAGGCGATTACTTACCTTGCATGAGAAAATCAATAATAACTTCGAACTTTGTTATGGTGTATTGAATTTAGAAAATATGCTTACGGAGAAGACACCGATTCTTGCTACCAACAGACTTGGCATTATTATCGAAGAAACGAATCTAAAATTGGGACGTTTTGAGGAACCTTCCACTATTTTTATTGTGGCAAAAAACAAGGAAGATATTCCAAATACATATCAATTAACGATTCCAGGGGGATTATTTGCATGTATCCGTTACAATGGAGAATTATTGTCGAGTCGTAGTGAAAGTTTAAGAAAAATACTTCATTATCTTAACAAAAACAGCTATCAGATCACTGGTGATGCATTGCAAATCATGCATCTAGATATTACGATTACGGATAAACCGAATGAGATCACCTTTGAAATCCAAGTTCCCGTTCGAAAACTATGATGCATGACAAACTTGTGAGAAATTATTTTAGTGAAACCATTTTTATTAAATTTGTTGTATAAATTTTCTTGATAAACAAACATTGGATTTGTAATAAAAAACGAGTAAACGGCTTAAGCCTATTTAATTACAGGCTCAAGCCGTTTAAATATTTTATAATGGTCACTGTCTACTTGATAGGTGGTTCATTTAAGGTAAGGCAACGGTTCTAGTCACCTTGTACCTCTTCGACAGTTTGCTCAACCTCTGCTCGTGTCATTTTTTCACGACCATCTTGCATCGCCTTCAATGTTTTATGGGCTAATGCAAGTGGTAATCGACAGAATAATAATACCGTTCGTTTATTAATATCTTTCATATAAAGATCAGCTTTCGCAAGGTTTTCCTCTGCGTATGCAAATAAATCCTCGCGTGTCCAGTCATCAGGAACGAAACTTACTCCGCGCTCATCCATATCCTCATGCTGATTACGTAAAATATTCACAGCTTGTAACCCGCGTCCATAGCCAATTGCTAAATCGCGATCTGTTTGAATGTCTGCACCCCACGCCCAAAGCTCAGACAGCATTGTCCCAACAAGCCCAGCAACGTAGTATGTATAATCATCTAAATCCTCTCGCGTATGCACTTGCCAGTTTGCCTTTGCCCATTTTGCCATGCCAAATGCCATTTCACTCGTTGAAGCTTGGACAATTTTACGTGAGCCTTCAGGACAAAATGTTAACCAATCCGCTAAACGAAGAGATACTTCAGGTAGCTGATTTGCATACGGTGCTAATAATACTTCATAAGCCTCGACATTAAATGTATCCTTTAATAATTCGCTTATTGCAGTTAGTAAATCGAATTTTACATCATTGGAAAGTTCTTCATGGTCCTCAATTTCATCTATAGCACGCATAGCTAAATATGCAGCAGCTACTGACAATTTTAAATCATTTTTTAAAAAAGTAATCGGTATATAAAAAGTGCGGCTCGTTTCTTTTAAAACTTGCATCGCTTCTTTATAAAGTTTTTTTTGATCTTTCACTTGTATTCCTCCGTTCAAATGGTAACACATCTATAGTATATCGTATCGTAAAAGTGCTGAAAGATAAAACAGATTGTTCATTTTATAATCATATTCTTTGAAAGCGCTTTAATAAAATGTTATAGTTTAATAGTAAACTATTTAAAGGTATACTTTTAAAGGTGGAATTTATAGGATAAAGAGAGGGAGTATTATTGATGGGACGCTTAGATAACAAGATTGCAATTATTACAGGTGGTGCATCAGGGATGGGCGCAGCGATGGCAAAATTGTTTGCGAAAGAAGGTGCTACAGTAATTGCCGCTGATATTAACGAAGAAAACCTAACAAAAATTTCTGAGCTAGAAAACGTTGAGGGAATGAAATTAGATGTTTCTTCGGATGACAACTGGGCAGAAGTAACGAAAGCGATCGTTGAAAAGTATGGCTGTATTGATATTTTAATTAATAATGCTGGCATTTCGACTGAAAAGGGTCCGGATCAAACTTCACAAGCCGATTGGACAATTATGCATAATATCAATGCTTTCGGTCCATTCTTAGGCATTAAACATGCTTCAAAATATATGAAAGAAGCTGGAAAAGGTTCAATTGTTAATACATCTTCATATACAGCAATCATTGGCGCGGGCTTAAATGCCTATACAGCATCTAAAGGATCTTTGCGTGCAATCGCTCGAGCAGCAGCTGCTGAATTAGGTGCTTTCAATGTACGTGTAAACACCGTCTTCCCTGGTGTGATTGAAACACCAATGACAGCAAAATTGTCCGAAGCAAAAGAAGCAATGGATATGCTTGTACGAGCTACACCTATGGGCAGACTTGGACAACCAGAAGAAGTTGCAAACGCTATTTTGTTCTTAGCATCAGATGAGGCTTCTTATATTACTGGTAGCGAACTAGTGATTGATGGTGGTTATTCAGCTCGCTAATTAATAGAAATTGATAAAGAAGTGAAAATGCATTAAGTGCATTTTCACTTCTTTTGTTTTTTTAGTAGAATAATGTTAAAGTTATAAAAATGCGACAATAATCGCGTGAATAATAAAAAGATTTTGATATTTTAAGTGTTTTTTTCATGAAAGTTTGCTAAGTTATTGCACAATTATTTCAACAGCGTTAAAGTTTAGGAAGGGCAAATATGCAACTACACTTTTCGAGTAATTGTAGCTGCCGATTTGCTTTCGGTACTGAACAATACATCGGATTTTGGCACATTAACTCCTTGCAAAATCCGTGACATCTGTGAAGGCATGAACGTTATTCAACTGGCCTTTAAACGCCTCTTGAATAAAAGCAAAATCTAGTATATATCTCACCATCTGAAAATAGAGATTGTACGTAAAGTCAAAGGAGAATGGTATGCCAAAGGCTATAGGTATTGATGCAGGAGGCACATTGACAAAAGTTGCTTATTTAGATGAGCAAAATGAGCTTGTTTTAATAACTTTCCCGTCAAATGATTTGCTTGCTGTGAAAAACTGGATTTTTAATCATCCAGATATTGAGGATATTGGTGTTACGGGGGGGCGTACAGAACAATTACTTGATGTCATTAAAGCAATGAAATCGATTCATTATATAGTAGAGTTTGAAGCTACATTGAAGGGCGTTCGATTTTTGTTGCATAAAGAAGGGTACTCCTTTGAACGTAGTATGATTACGAATATTGGTACTGGTACTTCGATTCATTATATGGAAGATAATACGCATATTCGTGTTGGTGGGACAGGCGTTGGCGGTGGAACATTGATTGGATTGTCAGCGCTTACAACTGGAATCACGGATTATAATGAAATACGAGAACTGGCTTCTAAGGGTAATCGAGAGGATATTGATTTACTTGTAAAGGATATTTATCAAGGGATGGACACACCTATTGATGGGCATTTGACAGCTAGTAATTTTGGGAAAGTTGGTATTACAGAGTTTGTCAAACATCCAACTGAAGATATTATTGCAACTGTACAAGGGCTTGTCGGTGAGGTTATTACTACACTTAGTATTCAATATGCTGAGGAGAAAAATACCCAGCATATCGTTTATATCGGTTCAACTTTAAGTAATAACGATCATCTTGCACATGTTATTGCCAATTACACACGTACGAAAAAGCATACACCTGTCTTTATAAATGACCACGGTTTTTCAGGTGCAGTCGGTGCTTTATTAAATATAACTGAATATACGATTGTCTAAAGAATAACAATGTACATTACTAATTATTATTGGTGATGTACATTTTTTTATGCTGTAAATTTTAGTAACGTCTGAAGTAATCCCCAAAGCATAAATCCTTCTATCCTGAGCACATTACAATTAGGAGGTGAATATCCGTGGGCAATAGAAACACCAATGGGAACAATAAAAATAACAATAAAACAATGAATGTTAGAACGCATAATCCTTTTGATACCTACAAAAAGATAGACCTCGATAAATCAAATAGTAATAACAATAACCCGAATGACAATCTAAATGAAGAATTCGCTGCAGAATTTGATGCGAAAGCCAAAAATAAAGATAATAAAACGAACCATAAGAAGAATCAACAGTCCAACAAAAACAAATAATCGAAATATGGGAGGCTTAAATAATGGCAAAGAAGGGTAAAACAAGCTTCAAAAAGAAAAAGAAAGAAGATACACATAAAAGAAATGATCGTGAGGAATACTCAGCAGAATTTAATCAAGTTATTCATAATAATCCTCAACAACCAAAACAATCCAGTAAATAATTAAAAAAATTGCTCCTTAAGTAGTTGTGAATACTTTTGGAGCACTTATTTTTTGCTGTTTTGACGACTTTATGCAAAAAGAAGGCAAGAGGTGGATTCATTTGCGAAGATTTTGTGTAATACTAGGAATTTTTCTTGTATTCCTTGCTGTGCTGTTACACTTACCAACAACAAATGCTTATGCTCAACAAGAAATACCAGCTCATGCGAAATGGGGAAAGGTAGCAATTAAAGAGGCACAGGCAAAATATCCTCAAGCTAAAATTCTAGATTATTTGCATGAGGGAAGTGAAGTTAATGAAGATTCAACTATTGAAAAATTTAAGCTTTGGCTAAAACAAAGTGACAAGGAATTCGGTGTACATGTAAGAATCAAATATGTAACGCATACGAACAAAGTGTTACATATTGAATTACAAGAAACAACCACTTCGTAAACAGCAAATATAGAATAGAATCGAATAATTTACGTTTTATAGTGACTATAATTATGAGCAGTAGCTAACGTAGTGTACCATGACCAGCAAAGCTAATTTAGCCGCGCTGGTCTTTTTACATGAAAAGAAATTTAGAAAGGTGAGTAAGGATATTGCCAAAATAATTATCGATATAATTCAAGAATTTGATTTGCTATATATTCGGAGCTGAAATGAACCCCATTTCTGAGCCACCACATGAGTATCCCAAGTATTGAAGAGGCGAGAATATCCATTGATAGAGTACTATCAGCGCCTTCACTTTTACGTTGTATGACAATCAAGTCCTTTAATGTCATATGCATTTTTTTAATGAAGCCAGGGTGCTCAAATAGCACAGCTAAAATTTTTCTATGCTTATAAAAGTAATCTAAAAACGTAATTAATTGCTCTTGATTATTTAAATTATCAATTTGTAAAGTGGGAGACATTTTCGACAACAAGTCGTCGAAAATATCGTAAACTACTTGCTTTAATAAATCATTAATATCTATAAAATGTAAATAAAAAGTTGCTCGATTTAGCTCTGCACGCTGGGCTATTTTTTGTACTGTAAGTTTCGAAATATCTGGGTTTTCGATTAATATATCTACGACAGCTTCTTTAAATACCCGTTTAGAGCGAATAGCTCGTGGGTCTTGCTTTTTGTGTGTGGTCAATTTAATTCTCCTTTATCTATTAAATGTAAATTTAGTTAATAGTATTTTAAATTTTGTTGTTTAATTGACACTTCTTGAAAAATTGTAAATAGGAATCAAAAAATAAACGTGTTATTATCTATTTTATTGACATAGTGTTAATAAAACAAGTAGAAAGAGGAATAAAATAATGTCGGAAACAATAAATAAAAAAGTACTATTAACAGTATTAATTTTAGGGTGTTTTTTATCTACACTAAATCAAACACTGTTAAACGTTGCATTAAGTAATTTAATGGACGTATTTTCCGTTTCTGCTACAACCGTTCAGTGGTTATCTACTGGCTTTATGTTGGTAAACGGGGTGCTAGTCCCTATTACAGCATACTTAATGAAACGTTTTTCTACGCGCCAATTATTTATAAGTTCAATGTTGTTTTTATTAATGGGCTCTATCTTATGTGCAGTAGCACCAAACTTCACGACCTTATTAATAGGTCGTATGATTCAAGCCATTGGAGCAGGTATTATTATGCCATTGCTAATGAGCATAGTGATGTTTATTTTTCCTCCAGAAAAAAGAGGCAGCATGATGGGGTTAATTGGATTAGCTATGATTTTCGCTCCAGCCATTGCACCAACATTAGCAGGTTTTGTAATAGATTATTATTCATGGCGTTGGTTATTCATTGGAATAATTCCATTTGTCGTGATCGTTATATTAATGGCTATGAAATATTTAATTAATGTTTCAGAAACAGCAAAAACGAAGTTAGATGTAATCAGTGTTATTTTATCAACTATTGGCTTTGGTCTTATTTTGTATGGTTTTAGTAATGCAGGAAGCCATGGTTGGGATGATAAAGTAGTAATAGTTTCTATACTCGTGGGGATAATGACTACGGCAATATTCTGTCTTCGACAAGTTAAATCTTCTGATCCACTTCTTAACTTATCCGTTTTTAAAAATAAATTATTTACTCTAACGTCCATCATCAACATTCTTGTTACAATGATGATGTATGCGGATATGATTTTATTACCAATGTATTTGCAAAATGGAAGAGGGTTTACTGCTTTAGACGCTGGTTTATTATTATTACCGGGTGCACTTGTAAATGCCTTTATGTCTCCAGTGACAGGAAAAATGTATGACCGCTTTGGTGCAAAGCCGTTATTTATTATCGGTTTGGTTTTTGTCATTCCTTCAATGTGGGCTGTAACAGATTTAACAGAAACAACAACCTATAGCTTTTTAATGATACGGACCATTTTTCTACGTATAGGGTTGAGTTTTATTACAATGCCATTGAACACAGCTGGTTTGAATGCCTTACCTAAGACACTTGTAACACATGGTACAGCAGTGAATAATACATTACGCCAAATTGCAGGTGCAATTGGATCTGCAGTCGTTATTACAATTTTCACATCACAAACGACAAACCATGCGAAAACATTGCTAGCAGAAACACCAAATGCTCCGGCTGAAGGTATTCGAACACTTGCTTCAATCTTAGGTTCAAGTGATGCCTATTATTTCATGACAATCTTAGCTATAATTGCATTTGTTTTAACTCTATTTGTTCCTTCTAAAAATAAGTTTAAACAACAATCATAATTATTAAGCATTCAAAATTTTGGTTACTTTAACTGAATTAGTTTGTGAATGCATACCTTCAACAAATTGGTGCTTTGTTGAATAACAATTAACCAACTTTAAAGAGCCTTACTACAATAAAGTGTAGTAAGGCTCTTATTTTTTATAGGCGGTTTTTGTTTATTTGGGACATAATTAAACGACTTATTGTTGTTTCAACATACTTTCGGGTGATACCGTTTTGGTTAAAACCATGGAGTATGCTCTTTTTCATACAAATCCCACCTTGTAAAGAAGAGGATGCCTTATTTCAGGCATCCTCCTTTCGTTAGCTTTCTAGCTTCTGAATAAATTCGCGCATTAATCCAGGTAAGTCCGGCCATGCATGACCACTAACTAAATTGCCGTCTGTATGAAGATTAGCATCGATATACGTTGCTCCTGCTACTTGAACTTCCGGCTTGCAGGCAATATAGGCTGTTAGCTCACGTCCTTTAAGTACCTCAGGAATGGTCGCGAAAATTTGAGCTGCGTGACATACAGCAGCAATTGGTTTATTTGTTTCAAAGAAATGGCTTACTAGTGATGGAACATGTTCATTTAAACGAATATATTCTGGCGCTCGCCCACCAGGAATAATAAGTCCGTCAAATTGTGCTGGATCTACATCTGCGAAGGAAGAGTGTGCTTCTAAGCCATATGCTGTACGCTCGATGTACGTATCGACTCCATCGACAAAATCGTGCAATACAGTTTGTAATTTCTTTGCTGATGGTGCTGCAATCGTCACATCATAGCCAGCCTCTAGACAACGATAATAAGGATAAAAAATTTCTAAAGCCTCAACTGCGTCTCCTGCAAGTATTAATACCTTTTTTCCCATGAATCCATCTCCTTTTATTGTAATCTAGTAGCTTAATTCGACACTTTCAAAAAATTCCCTTCTGATATTTTAGAAAAACTACTAGAAGTAGAGAAATCGCTGATAAAATGGATCAAACGCCAGTAGATTCACAATCTTCTTTGCTAAAGTACGTCATCATGTCGCAAATAACGTGCTTTACAATGAAAAAAATGAAGCGTATAGTATTTATTTAGCTAGGTAAATAAATTCAGGAGAGTCGATAAAATGAATCCTATATTTCATGCTTTATTCCAAAAAAGTCGTTATTTAACGAATTGTTTAAATGAAGTACTGAAACAGCATAATTTGTATAGCTCACAATGGGCTATTTTATATTGCTTACATAAGCACGGGCCAATGACATTAACACAAATCTGGAAGTATTTAAATGTTGAGGCACCAAGTGTAACAAGAGCAATTACGCGACTCGAAACTTTAGGATGGGTGGAAAGAATAGATGGTGAAGATAAACGGAAAAAAATTGTTACCTTATCACCATATGCAGAGGAACGATTACCTGCTATTACTGAAACTATTTTAGCTTTTGAGGAAGAAATGGTAGGATCACTTACTGTTGAAGAGCAACAGCAATTTATAATTTTATTGGAAAAAATGAAAGGTTGATTGACATGCAGCAAGAGGGGAACACAAAAATCTGGACGAAGCGGTTTATTAGTCTCTTTTTAACAAATATCTCGGTATTTTTTGTTTTCTATGGATTGGTCACGACTTTGCCGCTTTATGCGATTGGTGAGCTGCACCAGACAGACAAGGAAGCGGGATTGTTACTGTCGGGGTTTTTATTATCAGCCATTATCGTTCGTCCCTTTTCAGGTAAACTATTAGATGTCTTTGGGAAGAAAAAGCTTTTAGTTATTTCGATTGCCGGCTATTTTTTATGTACGGTTTTATATTTATTCATTCATCCTTTTGGACTTTTACTAGGATTACGTTTTATTCAAGGTATCTTCTTTAGTATTATTACAACAGCAGCTGGGTCTTTAGCTGCGGATATTGTGCCAGCAAATCGTAAAGGTGCAGGTCTAGGCTATTTCACGATGTCTACTAACTTAGCAGTAGTAATTGGGCCATTTATCGGTTTACTGCTTATTCAATATAGTAGCTTCAATGTACTTTTTATTGTTATGAGTATTTGTATATTAGCAGGGGGTATCCTAGCTGTAACTCTGAATACAGATGATTTACCCAAGCCTGCACATCAAGGTAAATTGACATTTAAATTTGATGATTTATTCGAACGTAAAGCACTCCCAGTAGCGGCTATTGCTAGTTTAGTAGCTTTCTCATATGCAAGTGTTTTATCGTTTTTATCAGTGTACGCACAGCAAAAAGATCTAATGTCTGTAGCAAGTCTTTTTTATGCAGTTTTTGCAGCTGCTATGCTTATTACACGCCCTTATACAGGAAAGCTTTATGATACAAAAGGGCCGCAATTTGTTATTATTCCTGGTATTATATTCTTTGCAATCGGGCTTGTTATGCTCGCATTTGTCGCAGGACCGGCATTATTTTTATTTGCAGCCGTTTTTATTGGATTTGGCTACGGGGCAGTGACAACAAGCTTACAGGCATTGGCTGTACAATCTACGGCACATACGCGCAGTGGTTATGCAACTGCAACGTACTTTACGATGTTTGATCTCGGGATTGCCCTCGGTTCTTATATTTTAGGGATAGTGGCAGTGCAAGCGGGCTATGCTTCTGTTTATCTAACTGGTGCAGGGCTACTGGTCTTTGTCTTTATCATTTATTTAGTACGTTTAGCAAAAATAAAATCCAAAAAAGTAGCACATGTATAAGTTTACAGCATATAGAAAAAACAGTTGGGACGCCCCAACTGTTTTTTTCTTTACTATAAACGACCATATCCAACAAAGTGCTTTTTCCAATAAGAGCTATTGATGTTAGCAATATTAACGCCACTGTCACTTGCATTAATCATTTGATTATTTCCAATGTAAATGCCTACATGTGAGATACCAGCTTTATATGTATTAGCAAAAAATACTAAATCACCTACTTGAGGTGTACTTACTTTTTTAGCTGTATTGTAAAAACCTGCTGCTGACGTACGAGCTGTCGGAATACCAGCATTATTAAAAACGTAAGTGATATAGCCAGAGCAATCAAAACCTGTGCTCGGTTTACTTCCACCAAATGTGTATTTTACACCTAATTGTTGTTTAGCAATTTGTACTAGGTTAGTTGTTGGTTTAGGTGCAGAAGCTACCGAGGTATTGAGGTTTAACTTTTGTCCGACGCGAATTGTTGTAGAAGATAAGTTATTCATTGTCATCAATGTTTGATAAGAAACACCGTGCTGATTGGCAATTTTCCATAAAGAATCACCAGATTTTACTGTGTAAGTTGCTGCTGATGCTGTGTCAATCGTTGAAAAAAGTACAGAAGAACTTAATGCCAATGTAGCTAATTTCAATCCCCATCTATACTTTTTATTCTTTTTCATAATATGTATCCTCCTAAAAGCGTTAAAACTTATAACTTAATATATAAATGATATTAACATTGTAATATTACAGTTATATGTCAACAAAATAACATTAAGGATACAAATAATACTTATAATAATTAGAAAATTACTACATTTTATAGCTCATCACCAAAAGGTGGGGTGACTTTTGTTAAAACGTATGCCATATATCTAAGTTGATTGGAACGGAGAACGTGCGACCCCTTAGAAATCACAGCGTCACAGACAAGACCTAGGAGTGATTGCAGTAGATAAAAGCATCATATAGAAACCATTTGTTGCTGTCGCTTCGCTTTCGCACAGAAACCATTTGTTGCTGTCGCTTCGCTTTCGCACAGAAACCATTTGTTGCTCTAAGCGGCTCATTGGAAGTCAAGGAAATCAATCCCTCGTTATGGTGATGAGCCCACATTATTTCTTTCATTGGTTGTCTACATCATTTCAATTACTTGTTTATGTAAGAAAACGGAGATGATAAAAATAAAATATTGGGGGATATTAAGTATCTGAATAAAGTGGGGGCGGATGAAGAGAAGGAGACTAACTCTTGTTTTAAGGCAAGGGACAGTCCCCATAAGGTGGTTTAATTTTTTTCTTTTTGAATCGCTTTACGTGCAAGTGCATCTGCAGCTTTATTTTGCGCATCTGGAACCCATTTGATGAAAAATAAATCGAAGCTACCTGCAAGTGTAAGTGCCTGCTCAAGATAAGGTTTAAATTCCTCATTTTTCACATATTCTTTTTCCATAGAGGCTACAACAATTTTTGAATCAGAGCGCACTGAGACGAGGTTTGAACCAAGCTTTTGTGCTTCTTCAAGGCCACGTACTAAGGCAGTAAACTCGGCAATATGGTTATTGGCTTGCCCTATATACTCGCTGATTTGTATATGATGGCCTTCTCCTTTAATAAATATTCCAATACCACTGGGACCAGGATTTCCTGCACTAGCAGCATCTATATTTACTTCTAACATAAAATCCCCACTTTTTGATTTAGATTTTACATTAATTGTACATCAATATATCTTAGTTGTTGTTAAATATGGATAAACAAAATAGTTGCTTGTTCAAAATGTTCACTTCATAATAGTAAGAAGCGAAATTTGGACGTGAAAGGAGCGAGAGTTCAAATTGGATAAAGTGACGGTTATGAAAGATATTGATGAACTGCATGATATGTATTGCGCTGATTGCTTAGTGATAAAGCAATTACGAAAAGAGCGTGGTAAACCTGGAGCTCATCGTTTTTGTATTGAAGCCTGCACAGTAGGGGAGCGACTACAGTTTCTTGGAGAAGAACTCTTGAAGGTATATAGTAAATAATTTTTGTAAAAGGATACGGCAAAAGATACCATATAAATGGTCATTGGGACTTACACATAAAACGTATCAATTAAGACAATCATAAGTACTAAATGGACAATGCTATAATAAAATACAGCTTAGTGCTAAAAGTTTCATTTTTGTTCCAAAAAGAAACATATTTACTAAATTCAATGCATAAATAACAATATGTTCGGAAATAATAGAATTGGTTGGTTACCATAGAAAAAAAGCTACCTTGTTGTTGGCTCTGCCGATAGCAAAAGTAGCTTTTTTCTATGTAGACTAAAATATGCCGCACACTCTAAGACTTAAAGCGTGCGGCGTAATTCTATTTTAAGCATTATTTAGTTGCAGCATAGTTACTTAAGTCTTGATAATATTTTGTGAGAGAGGAAGCTGAAATATCGAACGTCGCCGCAATTTCTTTTACTGTCAATGATAGCGACTCGAATAGCTCTTTTTCCTGACCATATCGAATCGCGCCAGCAGCAATAGCAGCCTCTTTACGTGCAGATGGTTGTCCTTCAATTAAATAGTCCTCTAAAATCTCTAACATAGGAGCTGTTTCACGATCATTTTGCTCAAGGAAATCTTTAACTTGTGTTAGTACATTGCTCTCAAAGTTAGTGAATTCTTCGCCTTTATAACCATTTGAAACAAGTAACTCCCAGAAGGATAAATGCTCTTCTTTTAAGAATGCTCCAACCTTCTTCTCTGACGCCTCAAAATTTTTCTTCAATTGCTCAAATACCTTTGCATGGTCTTCAGGGAAGAAGATAAGCGTTGAAACAGCTAAATAATGCTCTGATTTTTTTGTACCATCTGGTAAGATGAATGCAAAAACATGCATACCTTCAGGAATTGGCTTGTCATTTTCGCGACGAATATAAATTTCTTCATTTGTTAACACATGTATAGCCTTGAAATATTTTTCTTCTACAACTGACACCGAACCAATAAATAAATTAGGTTGTGACCAGCCTTCTAGCACTTTTAAGGTAGAAGGTCTTACCGCTTTTTTCTTCGTTTTCTTTAAGTAACATTTCCAAATAGATGGATCTTGATGGAAGAAGAAGTCGTCTAACGCGATTGCCTCAATTAGCTCTCTTTGTAGTACGCTCTCTAATTTAGGCTGCCATGTGCCTACATGCTCGATATATGCACGAACATCTTTGCGTTCAGGATATTCTAAGTAAAATGTTTGTAATACACGCTCTAATTCTTCGATTGCTACAGCTTCAACTGTAACCTGCTGTTTACCTTCACAACATTTTTTATATTTTTTGCCGCTACCGCATGGGCATGGATCATTACGTTTTACCATAATTAGAAACACTTCCTTTGAAAATTGTTAGTCGAATTTTGCTAAATAAATTGCGTACTCTTAATAATAACGGTACATTTGTATGAAGAAAAATGATTGTCTATTTAGAAATATCAAAAAAGTGTAGAGGGACGCCCTGATTCTAGTATATGTACGAATTTTCTTGCTTAGAACTAAAAAAAGAAAAACCATCTACGCCTATGATAGCATTGGATGGTTTTTGTTTATTGAAGCAGACTTTGATTAGCCTTTTATAGCTTCCATTTCCATTGTTAATTGTTCAAGTTCATCAATGAGGTGACCAATATAAGAAATCGTATCTCGAAGCGGCTGCTCTGTTGTAATATCTACACCTGCCATTTGAGCTAGCTCTACAGGTGATTTCGTGCCACCAGCTTGAAGGACAGCTAACCATTCATCAACAGCTGCACTGCCTTCCTTTAATATACGCTGAGATACTTGTGTAGAAATCGTTAAGCCTGCACTATATGTGTAAGGATATAAGCCCATATAATAGTGTGGCTGACGCATCCAAGTAAGCTCTGCGCCTTCGGAAATATCGACAGTATCGCCCCAGAAATCTTCAAGGACAGAACGTTTTAATTGATTTAAAACCGTGGCATTAACAGCTTCACCAGCGTCAATTAATTCATATACTTTTCGTTGATATGCTGCCTCTAGTAAGTGCGTGACGAAGTTATGATAATACGTTTTAGACACAATATTAGAAATAACCCAGCGTTTGAAACGAAGATCATCGTTATGGGTTAGTAAATAATTCGCTAGTAGCATTTCATTCATTGTTGATGGTGCCTCGATAAAGTATAACGAAGGACGGCTGTTAAAATAAGATTGATGAGCATGTGCATTCGCAAAATGACCTGCATGTCCTAGCTCATGGATAAGAGTGAATACCTCATTCATACGCTCATTCCAAGACATTAAAATATACGGATGACTACCATATGGACTTGAACAAAATGCACCCGTGGATTTTCCATTGTTTAGTGAATAATCAATCCAGCGCTCGTTAAACGCCTTTTCAATCAAGTTCTTGTAATCCTCGCCCATAACTGCTAATGCTTTTTCAACATACCCCTTTGCTTCAGCCATTGTTAATTTCGGATCGTAATCTGGATCAAGTGCTATTTTTAAGTCAGCAAATGTCATTTTCTCGATGCCATTCGCTTGTTGAATCAGCTTTGCGTAACGGCGCATATGAGGCGCAAGCTCTTTTGTAATAAGATCTATTTGACGATTATAAAGCGTACGATCAACATCCTGATCAAACAGTAAATAATCAATGATAGAGTCGAAGCCACGTAAATCAGCCATTGTTTTTTCCTGTTGAATATGCGTGTTATAAATTTTTGCAGTTGTGTGCTGATAATCGCGTAACTTACTAGAAAATGCTTCAAATGCAGCACGGCGTACATTTGTATCAGCCTCAAACTCCCAGTTATTTTCGTATAATACAAAGCTCAGTGGATACTTTTCACCGTTTGCCTCAAACTGGCCAAAATGCATATCAACTAGCTTTGTCGTATTATACGTTTCATAAGGCGCCTTAAAAGTTGAGCTAAATGCAGCTAATGCTTTTTCCACTTCTGGATGTAGCTGATGAGGCTTTTGCTTTAACAATTCCTCTAAGTAAACCTTGTAAATAGGGCTCAACTTCGCAGCTTCTTGTAAAATTGTCTCATCTAGGGCTAGTAATTCACTGCGTACAAAAGATAGTGCACTACTAATTTTTCCGACTGCTGTACTGTATTTTGCAGAACGCATTTGAGCTACGTCATCTGTACGATCTGCTTGAATATTTAAGCTGGCATAAGTGCCAATAGGAACAATGCTTTTTTGTAATGCTTCAAAAGCTGTTAAAACATCAATCACCTTTTGTGCATCCGTAATTGTACCTTGATATTTGCGTTCAAAGTTTAGTGCTTCCTCTACAAGCTGAGCTAAAGCCGGCTCAAAATCTGCATCGTTTTCAAGTAAATCCTTTAAATCCCACGTTTCTTCTACTGGTACATCTTTTCGTAATGGTAAAATCCCCATCAATTAACACCCCTTTTAGTGTGAGTGACTCCATTATAACGAAACTATTTCGGAAAGTGAAATAATAATAGAGAATAGTCCTAATATTCTCAAAAAATACATAAGAATGTAGAAACTTACGTTCTCATTAGTTATAATGGATTTAAAGATAAAGGGGGGTGAAAAATGCAGTTAGTTTGGGAGAAACCGGACGTATATAATTTTAGACAAGTGAATCAGGATAGTTTATGGAAAAAGATAATTGCGGATTTGTTTGAAGATTTTTTGTTGTTCTTTTTACCAGAGTTACACGCAGAAGTAGATTTTTCAAAACAAGTGGAGTTTTTACAACAGGAGCTTTTCAAAGAAATTATTGAGCATCGTCAAGGACGCAAAATAGCCGATCAAATAGCGAAGGTTCATCTTAAAAGTGGAAAAGAGCAATGGATCCTTGTCCATACGGAAATACAAACTGTCGATGAAGTGCATTTTGCGAAGCGTATGTTTGAGTATTTCTATCGTATCAGTGATCGTTATGGTAAGAAGATTGTGGCGATTGCTATTTTTACAGATACAAGTACCAAAAGTACGAATCAATATCATGATAAATATTTTGGTACAGAAATAACATATACTTTTAATAAGTTTGTCGTCTCAGATTTTGATAAAGAAGAATTGACAAAATCACCGAAACTATTTAGTAAAGCGATACTAGCATCTATTTATATGAATCGGACTAAAAACAAAATGAGCTTTCGTAGTGTATACAAAAGAGCTCTGTTAAGAGAAGTGTGGTCATTAAATAATGTTGAACGAACAGAAATGAGTGCGTTGCTTTACTTTATTGATTATTTATTGAAACTACCAAGAGATATGTCTGAGCAGCTTGTAAAGGATATAAAAGATGAGATTAGAGGGGAGGAAGAAATTTTGCATTTATATAAAGAAGATTTACCGCCGACACTAGTAGGAGTTTTGGATTTAGAAAGGCAGGAAGGATTTGAGCAGGGCATTGAACAAGGTATTGAACAAGGTATTGAACAAGGTATTAAGCAAATAATTTTCGGATTAATGAAAAATGGTGCTGAGGATGAGTGGATTGCTGAAGTTGCAAAGCTTTCAGTGGCAAAGGTAAAGGAAATTCGTAAGGAACTTAAGTAGTCTAATTGTGCAGAAAAATAAAATGTTTGGACACTATGAAATTCAACAAATTCTTATAAGGATTGTTGTAAATTTTTAGTGTCCAATTTAAGATGAAATCCATTTCTTGTTGTAAATTTGTTTAAGAACAGTTTGATTTAACTATTTCCCTAATTAACCTTTAGGGCTCGACTTGTATAATCTATAATTACCATCTACATTCGAATAACATATTCAGGATTTTCTACAGAACGAAATAACTCTGTTCATTTAGGTAATACAGAAGCCATACCTACTTCAAACACTTTGTTTTTCTGATACTCCTTCGATATACTACCAAACTTTGTAGTCTTTACTGCTTTAAATTCTTTTGCATCCACAGCCCACTCAAGTAAGAATAGATCATTATTGTTATCTTTTTTCGTTAATTCACGCGCCATTTGTTGTGTACAGAATCCTCTGATGTACACCCAGTAATAATAAGTAGGAAGATGCAAAATAAGAAAAATTTTAGACATTAAAACTCCTCCTAATCTGTATCCCAAGTCCATGCAAATGGGCATAAAAAATTTGTTTGTGTCAATGGGAAAAATGTGTGTATAGCCTATATACTTTGAAACGCATACTAATAGCTAGAACAATTGGCACATTGGAGGAGAAATGATGACACAAAACTTAAACAAACAATTGAATAAACTTGTCGCTACATGGTCTGTACTTTATACAAAGCTTCACAATTATCATTGGTATGTGACGGGAAATACCTTCTTTACACTACATGCAAAATTTGAAGAACTATATAATGAAACAACATTAAATCTAGATGAAATTGCAGAGCGTATTCTTTCGAAAGATGGAAACCCAGTGGCTACTTTAAAAGAACATCTCGAGCTATCCTTTGTCGAGGAAGCGACAGGGAATGAGACGACAGAGGAAATGGTAGCTACAACCATTTCAGATTTCCAAAAGCTGATGAAAGCTTTAAATTCAACAATGCAGCTTGCGGCTGAAGAAGGGGACGATCGAACAGAGGATTTACTAAATGCTATGTACCAGTCCCTTGAAAAGCATACATGGATGTTGAAGGCTTTCCTTGGGCACTAATAACCGAGATAAAAAATAAGATAGGCAATACGGATCTTTTTAGTAAGCTTCCATTGCCTATTTTTTGACATTTTATAAAAGTACTATACCATATTACAAAACGGGAACATATATCAAAACGATGTAACAAATATTACAGTTCGTTAAAGAATGAACAAAATGGGTTTTTTCTTAAATAAGTAGGGTAAATATCTGGTAAGCCATACGAATTAGGAGGAATTGAACATGATAAATGAACAAAACCCACAAATTGAAGTGGCCCATACAAGGGAAGAAATGCTTCATATTTTAGAAAGTATGCGATTAGAAGCATATCAAATAGAGGACATTATCCACATTATTGCAAAGGATCCAAGGCAATTTGAGGATGTAAAATGGGATGCTGATGTTAAAACACATGAGGTAGGGAATTTGGTGGATCAATTTAAATCATGGTTTACCGGTGAATCGGCTGTAACAGAAGGATTAAAGAGATTCAATTTTACTGTGGGACAAACGGCGTACTATGCCCACCACGTAGAACAAGGTGCTATCGTATTATTTGCCGAGCGTGAGGATTCAATTGAGTCTAGGACAACATCAACTCTTTCGGAAGATAATCGCTTATCAACATGATCCGCTCAATCTACGTGTAACCGTGACATTAATAATGCAGTGGATGAATGAAGCTGAACAAATTCGAAGATATCTATACAAATAAAACAGAGTGAATGCACATGCATCACTCTGTTTATTTGAATTATGGTGGTATTAAAGTTAATGTATAGCTTTTTCATGTTCGTGTTTTTTTATAAAGCGTAATACATGAAGGTGCTCTAATTGAGCAACAAGGTTACCGATTAGAATAAAGCTACCTCCAATTAATATTTTTATCGTTATTCCCTCACCAATAAACATCATGGCGAACATCGCCGCAAAAATCGGTTCTAAAGAAAAAATGAGTCCTGTATGTGTAGCAGAAGTGTACTGTTGTGCAACAGTTTGACCTACGAAGCAAAATGCACTACAAATAACACCGAGTCCTATAATGGCAATCCATGAAGTCGTTGTATTTGGGAGAGTTGGTGTTTCAAAAATTAATGTTAATACAAGTGCATAAAGCCCAGCAAAACCGAGCTGGTAAATGCCATAGGAAATTGATTCAACGCTTCGTGTAAATGTACTGTTTAATAATAAGTATATCGAATAACATAGTGCAGCGATGGCTACTAAAATATCCCCTTTTTGAAAGGCCAATGAGCCTTGAGTAGTTAAAACTGTAATTCCAAGCATTGTGCAAACAATCGCAAAGCTAACGGCTCTTGAAGGTAATTTCTTTTCAATAAAACTGCTGAAAATAGGTACTAAGACAACTGTTAGACTTAAAATAAATCCAGCATTTGATACAGAAGTTGTTTCTAGTCCGAATAAACTGAGAGCGAACACAATGAATAACAATAACCCTTGAATAGCTGCATATTTTAATGTTTTAGTATCGACCTTAATCATTCGTTTGTAAAAGATGATACCTGCTGCGAAAAATGCGATGATACAACGTAATGCCACTACATTATATACGGCCAATGTTTCAAGCCCCATTACCATAAAGGTATAAGAAAGTCCCCAAAACATTGTCACAATAACCATCAATAAATTTGCTTTTCCTTGGATACTCATTATGCTCACCTACCATCCCTGTACTAAAACAGTTTTCATACTAAAAATTACTATATATCTTGTATTGTGATTAGTAAAACGAATGTTTATAATGATTAGTATTAAAAAAATTCATGTATTAGAGGAAAAAGACAATGAGTTTAGTGAAATATGAGATTTTGAATAAAGTGGCTGAGGTAGCAAGCTTTACAAGAGCAGCGGAGGCTTTAGGTTTAACCCAATCTGCTGTAAGTCACGCTGTCTCAAGCTTAGAAAAGGAGTTCGGCTTTGCACTCATTCACAGAAGTCGAGCGGGTGTCACGTTAACTAGCGAAGGAGATACAATGCTAAGAGCAATGAGACATGTCCTCGACGCAGAGGAGCTATTACAGCAGGAAGCAGCACATATACTTGGCGTTACTCGTGGGAAAGTGCGAATTGGCGTAATTTCAAGTATCTCCTCAAACTGGATGCCGGAAATTGTTCGTATTATGGACAATCAATTTCCTGGTATACAAGTCGAATTGCGAGAGGGAGATTATTATGAAATTGAACAATGGCTACTGAGTGGAGAGGTGGATGCAGGATTTTTAAATGGTCAAAATTCTGGGCAATTTCAGTTTACCGAACTACAGCAGGATCCATTGCTGTGTATTGTCTCCGATAAAAGCCCGCTTTATGATAAAGCAGAAATTGATATTGTTGAATTAGAAGATATGCCATTTATCTTGAATTCGCATAAAGGGACAAATGATGTAAATGTAATTTTGGAGCAATATCATGTAAAGCCAAATATTCGCTTTGAACTATCAGAAGATGTAGGGATCATTTCGATGATTTCTCACCAGCTAGGAATTAGTATTTTACCGAAATTAGTTATAAATAATTTGCCGCTTACATTAAAGGCAATTCCTTTGAAACAAGGTGGCTATCGCACAATTGGAATTGCTATGAAACACCAGGCATCACCGGTGACAAAGAAATTTGCGGAGATATTAAGTTCCTGGTTAAAAGAACAAAATATGAAATAACTTTAAATCTAACTCTTTGTGGTTCGCGATATACCCTATAAAAACAACATTGATGCATAACATAGCATTACGTTAAAATAGTATTTGTATATTTTTTTAGAAAAAGGTGAGTGTATGGGGACATTACGAGGTAAGACCGTACTCATTACAAGTGGGGGAACACTTGAAAAATGGGATCGTGTGCGTGGGCATACGAATTTATCAAAAGGGTCGATGGGCTGTTATTTAGCTGAGGCGGCACTAGCGGCTGGGGCAAACGTATTGTATATGCATGGTTATTTTGCGCAGCTGCCAACAAACAAAGATAAAATGCGTACCATTCGATTTGAAGGTATAGAAGATTTAGGCGAGAAAGTTCGACATGCTGTTCAGGAAGAAAAGGTGGATATCGTTATTATGGCTGCTGCTGGTTCTGATTGGCTCATTGATAAAGTATATGACCAATCAGGGAATTTAATGGAGGAAGCAGGTAAAATGCCATCTGATGAGCCACCTATTATTCACTTTAAAAAGGCGCCTAAAGTATTAGGTCAAATAAAAGAGTGGCAGCCGAATGTTACTTTAGTAGGCTTTAAACTCGAGGCAACAGATGATGAGGATTTTTTACTGTCCCGCGCACGTCTACGGATGGAGTCGGCCAACGCTCAGTTTATGGTAGCTAATAGCTCACAGTCTTTATATGGAGGAGATGAGCCACACTGGATTGTACCGGCTGAAGGCGAACCAATAAAGATTATGGGCAAGCAAAAAACAGCGAAAGCATTAATGGATTTTTTACAAAATGATTAAAGAGAAAACTGTGTAGGCAAAGATCTGCACAGTTTTTGTTTTATTATTGTTTTAGGTAATGATTTAGATTATTATTTACTAAACGTTAGGTAAAAAATGGAGGGGTCATATGGGTAATTCAGAACAAACATTTAAAAAAATTTTAGAAGTTGCGTACGTTATGTTTTCTGAAAATGGATTTGATAAAACAAGTCTATCCATGATTGCTAAAGAGGTAGGGATATCCAAACCAGCTATCTACTATTATTTTCAATCTAAAGATCAACTAATTGAATATTTGTTTGAAGAAATCTATAAAGAAATTAAACTTGAAATTACATTTAATTATACAGACATTTCGAAGGACAATCTAATACAAAAGCTATTGGAAATTGGCTACATGTCAATTGAGCAACAGGAAAAAGACATACATTTTAATAAAATATTTAATCAATATATGCTGTTAGCTTCCCGAGATGAAAAATATATGAAAAGGCTTTTAGAGCTCCAAGCATGTTTTTTAGACGGCTTTTATGATTTATTGAAATACGCTGTACAAATTGAGGCAATTTGCGATTCAAATATTAAAGCAAAAGCTCATATGCTTGCGATGGTCTACGATAATATCGGCAATTTTATGTTGACTGGAATTGAATTAGATTATAAAGAGATATGGCAGGAAGCTGTAGATAGTGTGTTCAGAGAGCAAAAAGGGAAAATATAGAGAAGCAGCTACAATAGAGGTCTGATTGAATAGATTTTGAGAAATGTAACAAGGTAAAGATAATTCCATAAGGATTTCTAAAAAACATGTTTGCAATAAAATGTCAGTGTAACATTAGTGTAGTGAGTTTTTTTGGATAAATTTTACACTTTTTGAATTAGAAATGAAGTAATGGAATAAAATAATTTCTGTATGTGGGCTAACTAAACAATGGTTAGCCCTTTATTTTTATTTTCATTCAGCAAATGTTTTTTGTAACGACAGCGGCAATTACGCCGAGGCGAAATCGATATTAAAATACTTCTTTTTACTCAATTACATAGTATTCAGCTAGGTTTTGTAATATTTATATTGACAATAGGTTTTCAGAATTATAGAATTATTTCCAAGAAACGTAATATTCCTATCAAAAGAAGTGGAGGGACTTGACCCATAAAGCCTCGGTGATCATTATTGTAGGCGCCAAATCCAACAGAGCTATCTGAGAGATAAGGGGGCTATGAATCAATTTGATGCGTTGGCCTCTTTTGTACAAAAAAGAATGAAAAAGAAGGGGTGAATCGGATGACTCAACAGGCAAAGGTAGATGACAAAAAACTAGAGGCAATTGCAAAGGCAATTCAACATTTAGAATTTGGAGAAGTACACATTACGATTCAAGATGGTGTCATTGTTCAAATTAACAGACTTGAAAAGCAGAGATTTCCACAGAAAAAGTAAACAATATGATGACAGTTGACCAGATCTTTGAGGACCACAAGCAGGATTATTTCCTTCGTTTATTTGTGGCCTTTTTTGTTTAGCGGCTGGCTAAAGGAGCGGGTTACTTGTTCATTGTAGTAGGGTGGTTTTGGTGTTAGTCTGAAAAATAGGGTTGATGATTAGCATATCACCTTCCGTGGGAGAAATAATAAAACTACTGAAAATAGGTATCATATATTTTCAACATTACCCCATCAATTAAATAAAGTTTAAAAACAGTTACTTTTAATTCATAAATTCAAGTATGGCTAAATATTCAGCAATTGTATATGATACAAAAAACAGGATTGATTTCGACGAATCATCCTGTTTTTGCATGTATTCTACTTACTTGAAGATGTTTTATTCATAAAAACTATTAGGGATTTCACCAATATGTCTACGATGATAGAGTAGGGGCTCCTTCTGTGCATTATCAATTTCTATGACCTGCCCAATAAGTATCGTATGATCTCCCGCATCGATTTGCTGAAATGTTTTACATTGTAAAGTGGCTACTGTATCGTGTAAAATCGGAAGACCGTGAACGGAAGTTGACCACTTTGCCTGAGCGAAACGATCCGGTATTTTACTTGAAAATAGCGTACATAAATGCTCCTGATTGCTCGCTAAAATATTGACAGCAAACTTGTCGGCTGCTGTAAAATATGGATGCAGCTGTGATTTTTTATCGAGCGACCATAAAATAAGGAGTGGATCTATGGAGACTGACGCAAAGGAATTGACAGTTATGCCAATAGGTTCATCTGCATCATTACAAGCTGTGACAACCGTAACGCCTGTTGGATAATTACCTAATGCTAATTTAAAAGCTGCTACTCTGTCTGTCATTCTAATCACCTCTTGATATTTTATGTGAATATACCATTGATTTATGGAAATGAAAAACCTTTTTTGATTAACCATCTGCACGGTAGTTATTTCGTCGCGTGCATCTAAAAATAGTCATCACAAAATATAGTAACTCCTTAATAATTGGAATATTCTTAATTTTATTTTAAACCAATAAAACTAACAGGTAAAGTATATAATAGAGTGAAAAAAGAGGGGGTTTAGTCATGACATTATATTTTGACCATCTAGTTCACCAAGTTCAATCACCAGAAAATACACAGGTTTTCTTAAACAAACGCAATATCCATACAGTTAACGGTGGTCAACACACAATGTGGG
Source organism: Lysinibacillus agricola (assembly GCF_016638705.1). Lineage (GTDB taxonomy): Bacteria > Bacillota > Bacilli > Bacillales_A > Planococcaceae > Lysinibacillus > Lysinibacillus agricola. Next base: position 2,010,851 of record NZ_CP067341.1, read on the forward strand.
GGACATACAATTCGTTAAGCTACTTTGGATTAAACTATATAGAGCAAATAGCAATCTATGATCGTGATTTATTTGAAAATGCTGCGAAATTACCTTATTCCCTACATTATACGTTTAAGCGTACTAACGAGCGCTATGGTTTTTCACGAATTGCATTACGTACAAAAAATATTGAGGAAGAGGGACGACGTTTGCGTGCACTTGGCTTTGAAGTGTATGGACCTGACGCTTGTAGTCGCACAAGACCAGATGGCTCCGTGGTAGAATGGAAGCTATTGCATTTTGGGAAACCAGGCCAGGCAATTGATTTTCCCTTTTTGATCGAGTGGGCTGATGCAGATGAGGAACGTGTTGCACAATTAAAGGCAAGTGGCGCCATTGATATGAAACAATCAATAACGATGGAGTCCGTGCAATTTTATGTAAAAGATGTGCAAACTACTATTAAATTATGGCAGGAAGTATTACAACTACCAGAACCTGAGCAACATGCACAGTTTATTTCCTTGCAATTACCAAATATTCGTTTAGATTTTTATGAAGAAGTTGCTGCAACTGCTCTAACGCTAGGTCATTTAAATGAAGGGCCGTTTGGGGTGACACTTAAAGATACTGACAGAATGAAGGAAACGCTAGTTTTTCCAACTGCTTTTTATTGGATCAATCGTTGAAGCTATAGCGCTTAGAAGAAAATTAGGAGCATTTAGAAAAAAGGAGCCGTTCATCCAACGAACAGCTCCTTTGTGTTTATAATTTAACAACATTTGACGCCTGTGGTCCACGATTACCTTCCACTACATCAAATGATACCTTTTGACCTTCTTCAAGTGTACGGAAGCCTTCCTCTTGGATGCCCGTAAAATGTACAAATACATCTTCTCCATCATCACATTCAATAAAGCCGTAACCTTTTTCATTATTGAACCACTTTACGCTTCCCTGTTGCATAAGCATTCGCCTCCAATGCGCTTGAATGTAGAACTAAATCAATTAAGTCGTGACATAACCTGCGAAAATGAGAAAAAATGCATTTTCACTTAGAACATACATGAATTGAGCAAAGTTGTCAATTGATTGTCGAAATGCTTGTATAACTAACTATGATTTATTTCACAATAAAGTCTATAATGGAATTGAACAACATAGAAAGTAGGATGCCAAATGACAACGAAAAATCAACCTTTAACAGATCTAGAAATCGCTAGTCAAGCGGTTATGAAGCCTATTACAGAAATAGCGAAAGCTGCAGGCATTCCAGAGGATGCACTTGAACAGTATGGTCGCTACAAAGCAAAAATTGATCCATTAAAAATTACAGCACGGGGTGAGGACGCAAAGGTTGTATTAGTAACAGCCATTAGTCCAACTCCAGCAGGTGAAGGGAAATCAACTGTAACTGTTGGACTTGCTGACGCACTTCATCAATTGGATAAAAATGTTGCTGTTGCTTTACGTGAGCCATCACTCGGTCCTGTAATGGGTGTAAAAGGTGGCGCAACAGGTGGTGGATATGCACAGGTTGTACCGATGGAAGATATTAATTTGCATTTCACAGGCGACCTGCACGCGATTACGACAGCGAATAATGCATTATCAGCATTTATTGATAATCATATCCACCAAGGAAATGCATTAAACATTGACCCTCGTCGTATTATTTGGAAGCGTGTAATGGATTTAAATGACCGTGCCCTTCGTAAAGTAGTTGTGGGTCTCGGTGGTCCTGTACAAGGGATGCCACGTGAGGACGGCTTCGACATTACCGTTGCATCAGAAATAATGGCAGTCTTCTGTTTAGCTACAAGCATTGAAGATTTACGTGAACGTTTAGCAAGCATCGTGATCGGTTATACATTTGATCGTGAGCCCGTATTCGTACGTGATCTTCAAGTGGAAGGTTCCTTAACATTATTATTAAAAGATGCTTTTAAACCAAACTTAGTTCAAACGCTTGAAGGGACACCTGCCATTATTCACGGTGGACCATTTGCCAACATCGCACATGGTTGTAACTCGATAATGGCGACACAAACTGCACGTAAATTAGCTGATATTGTTGTAACGGAAGCGGGCTTTGGTTCAGATTTAGGTGCTGAAAAATTCATGAACATTAAAGCGCGTAAAGGAGGCTTTAAGCCAAGTGCAGTTGTTATCGTAGCAACGATTCGTGCATTAAAAATGCATGGCGGTGTAGCGAAAACAGAACTAGTTGGCGAAAATGTAGAAGCACTTTTACAAGGGATTGAAAACCTAGAGAAGCATGTGGAGACAATTCGTACATTTGGTGTTGAACCAATTATCGCGTTAAATCGCTTTATTACAGATACAGAGGCTGAGCTTGCAGCAGTATTAAACTGGTGTCAAGAGAAGCATGTACGCATTGCACGTACAAACGTTTGGGAAGAGGGCGGTAAAGGTGGTCTAGCCCTAGCAGAACAAGTGTTAGCTGTACTTGAGGAAGAAAACAATTTCTCACCTTTATATGATGTTTCAGAATCTATTGAGGAAAAAGTACGTACAATCGTGCAAAAAGTATATGGTGGGAAAGATGTGCAATTTACCGACCAAGCGAAAAAGCAAATCACCCAAATCGAAAAATTCGGTTGGGATTCTCTGCCGATTTGTATGGCGAAAACGCAGTATTCTTTATCCGACCAACCAAGTTTACTCGGTCGTCCAGAAGGCTTCACGGTAACAATTCGTGAGGTTATTCCAAAGCTTGGTGCAGGCTTCCTAGTTTGCTTAACTGGGGATATTATGACAATGCCAGGTTTACCAAAAGCACCTGCTGCATTGCGTATGGATGTTGATAATGAAGGGCATGCGGTAGGATTGTTCTAAAAAGAAATACAAGAATACGTAAAAAAAATAAATACAACACAAGCTGTTCCTTTAAATAAAGGGCAGCTTTTTTAAATTTAGTAATAAAGAGTGATCAAACTATTTATGCCCCATATTCAATAAGGAGAAAACTAGCTAACCATAAAAAAATTGCAATTCGAATGATGATATACATTGTATATTCAAAAAAAGAAAGGTTTCTTGCACGCTTTAATTTTTTTAAAAGTCTAACAGAAAAAACTGAGCATAAGAGTAGAACTGCTATAGATATTTGATATACGTTCTCTAACAGGTTTACATTTTCAAACAGGCTTTTCAACAGGATCATCCTCTCATGCTAGAAGATATGAGCTGTCTTGTCTCATTATGATGGTCATTTAGTGGAATAGTAGAATGCTACCGATTCATAAGGATGAAAATGTGTTACAGGCTCTTAGTTAGTCTAAATTGTGATAGTTAGGACTCTGGTTAATAGCTAGAGTCTTTTTCATGTTCTTATAAAGAAAGAGAAGGAACATCAATATACTGATTTTGGGAAAGGGTAGCGGATTGTCACTTTGAATTCTAGTGTCAAATAAAATTTATTTTAAAAATATATTGAATTTTCTTTTTATTTTAAATATAATTTATTTTAATTTAAAAAGAAACGCTGTATCGATAATAGAAACACATAGGGGTGGAAACTTGAAAATAGCAACAGATATTGGCGGTACTTTTACCGATTTAGTGTATACAGATGAAAAGGGAAATCTTCATTTTGACAAGGGGCATACGACTCCGGGCCATTTTGAGGACGGCATACTGAACGTATTAGAACGACATGTAACAGAAGATTCACTGGTCGAATCTTTTATTCATGGTTCTACGGTCATTATTAACACGTTAACAGAAAGAAAAGGAGGCATAGTCGGTTTAATCACGACAAAGGGTTTCCGTGATGTATTAGAAATTGCTCGCGGGAATCGACCCGATTTATACAATTTCAAATATAAAAAACCAACACCTTTTGTAGAGCGCTATTTACGACAAGAAATCGATGAGCGAATCGATTTTTAAAGAAACATTATGAAAGCACTTAATATTGAGGATGTAGGAGAAATAGTAAATAAATTTAAAGAATTAGGTGTAGAAGCAATCGCCATTTCATTAATCCATGGCTACAAAAATCCTAAACATGAAATTCAACTAAAAGAAGAGATAATAAAAATTTGGCCTGAAGTGTATATAACACTTTCGAGCGAAACGATTAAAGAATATAGAGAATACGAAAGAACAAATACCACTGTCTTAAATTCGTATGTTAAACCAATTGCACACGCATATTTAAAAAGTTTAAAAGAAAAGTTAAGTACGATTGACATTACAGAGCATTTAAAAATTATGCAATCCAATGGGGGAACGACCAGTTTCGATAAAGCGATGGAGTTGCCGATCAACCTAGTAGAATCTGGTCCTGTTGCGGGCATGTTCGGAGCTGCTAAATTAGGAGAGCTATTAAATGAATCCAATATTATCGCTTTTGATGTCGGTGGAACGACTGCGAAATGTTCGCTCATTACAAATGGAAAAGTAAATGTAACAACAGATTACTATATTGAAAGAAATGAAAAATTTGCAGGTTATCCTATTAAAACACCTGTCGTGGATATTGTGGAAATCGGTAATGGCGGTGGTTCCATCGCACGAGTAGATCAATTTGGTTCATTAAAAGTCGGCCCAGATTCTGCCGGAGCTAACCCAGGACCTGTCGCATATGGCTTAGGAAATACACAGCCAACTATTACAGACGCTAATGTCTATTTGGGAAGATTGTCACTAGAAAACTTTGATAATCCGGTTTCTATTAACAAAATTGAGGAGGCACTTATTGCTTCGATTGCCAAACCATTTCATGTTACAGCTGAGGAGGCTGCACAAGGAATTTTAGATATTGCGAATTCAAATATGTTAAATGCTCTAAAGCTTATCTCTATTCGTAAAGGATATGATCCAGAGGATTTTACAATGGTTGCCTTTGGTGGCGGTGGTCCACTACATGCTATTAATTTAGCGGAAGAATTGAACATGAAAAAAGTGATAATTCCATATGGATCATCGGTCTTTTCTGCAATAGGTATGATGATGACGGAATACCGACAAGATTATATCCAAACAAATTTAATGAACTTTGATAAAAATCATGTAGCCGACATTCAAAAAAATATCGATGACGCTATTGAAAGTGCCTATAAGGATGCTCCTCTTTCAAAAGATCATTATCATTTTGAAATTCATTACGATCTACGCTATAAAGGCCAAGAGCACGCTGTAAAAATGAGTGCATCCAATATCGCAATCAATGAAGCAGAGCTAGGTCATTTAGCGGAAGCGTTCCATATTAAACATAAACAGGAGTTTTCTTTTGATTTACCAAATACCCCAATTGAGTTAGTGAATTTACATCTCACTATTTATGGCAAAGATGAAGCAGTTCAATTTAAAGAACTAGATTTTTCAGACATTGACGTTACCACATGTATAAAATCGAAGCGTCAATTGTATGTCAAGAAAACTGGTTGGGTAAAAGTAAATGTTTATGATCAGCAAAAGCTAGTACCTGGATATGTGATTTCTGGTCCTGCAATTGTTGAAAATCCTACATCTACGGTCGTTATAAGTGAAAAACAATCCATCGAAATAGATAAATATGGAAATATTATTGTAGAGATGGGGGAGAAATAAGTTATGAAAAAAGACGTTTTTGCCGTAGAAATTATTCAGGATTCATTGCTAGCCATTGGAGATGAAATGTTTGTCGCCTTAGCTCGTTCATCAATGAGTCCAGTGATATATGAGGTATTAGATTATGCCTGTGGTTTAACAGATGCAAAAGGTAATTTAATCAGCCAAGGAAATGGTGTGACAAGTTTTATCGGAATGCTAAGTCCAATGGTTCAGCGTGTTATTGAAAAGTTTAAGAATGGTGAAGATTTACACGAAGGTGATGTCATCATTATTAATGATCCATATGTTGGAGGTGGATCGCATTTATCAGATGTTGGGTTAGTACTACCAATTTTCCACAATGGAGAAATTATCGCTTATTCTGCCAATAAAGCTCACTGGACAGAAGTTGGTGGGATGGACCCAGGTTCGTTTACGAGTAATTCCAATGAAATCTATCAAGAAGGCTTACAATTGCCAGGAGTAAAGCTCTATCGGAAAGGCGAGCTGAATGAAGCAATCTATGAAATCATATCTACGAATGTTCGTTTACCAGAGCTATCAATAGGAGATATGTTTGCCCAAGTTGCAGCATTAAAAACGGGAGAAAAACGAATCATTGAACTTTGTCAGAAATTCGGTGCTGAATCTGTTAAGTTGTCCATTGAAAAATTATTGGACAAGGGTGAAAAGATTGTTGAACTTGAACTACAACAATTGCCTAAAGGAGAGTTTTATGCGGAAGATTTTATTGAAGGAGATCCATTAAAAGGTGGACCATACCCTATCAAAGTAAAGGTGACAATAAATGATGAAAAATTCATTTGTGACTTTAGAGGATCACATCCTGCAGTTTATGTACCCGTAAACTGTTCGAAATTTGGATTAATGGCCAGTGTGAGAGTTATGTTTTTAGCGTTACTTGGTGATATTGATGTGATCAATGAAGGTGTATTTAAACGGTTAACAATCATTACAGATGAGAATTCAATTGTTTCTGCAAAACGACCACACCCAGTTTCGATGAATTTTGAGGCGCGTATTGGAGCAGCAGATTTAATCTGGAAAGCACTTGCACCTCACTTACCAGAAAGACTTTCAGCAGGACATTTACAGTCTGTTTGTACGTTTATTTTAACAGGTAAAAATCCAGACAACGATGAGTCATTCCTAATTGTTGAGCCATCTGTTGGTGGTTGGGGAGCGTCAAATGATGAAGATGGTCAAAGTGGGCAATATTGTATGGGCGATGGGGAAACTTATAACCTCCCTGTTGAGATTGCGGAGACAAAATACGGTATTCATATTGATGAATATAGCTTAAACTGCGATGGTGCAGGAGCTGGGAAATTTAGAGGCGGCATCGGTGTACGTCGTGTGTATACCGTGAATCATGATGGACAAAAGGTTTCAGTCAACTTAGGCAGACATCAATTTGCACCATTTGGCTTAAATGGCGGAAAGGGAGGCTCACATAACTATTTAATGATTCATAAAAAAGATGGTACAAAGCTCGGGCCAGTTGGTGTACTAGCGAATTATGAGTTGCAAAAAGGAGACCGAATAGAGCTTGTTACAGCAACAGGTGGCGGTTATGGCAATCCAAACGAGCGAAGTATTCAGGCAATAGAAAAAGACTTGTTAAATGAATATATTTCTTTAGAGGCAGCAGAAAAACAGTATGGTTATAACCTGGGCGGTGATCAGCGTCACAAATGAGTTGCTGGAGCGGGCATATTAGAGGAACGAAGGCTAAATACATCACGTTCTGTAACAATGCCTTCGTAACCAACGTCCTGGTGTTGCTGGCGCTTCGCTTTCGCACACTTGTCCCGTTATGATGATGAGCCGAATTTGTTGCTTACGATTTTTAGATTAGTATATGGCATTGATGATCAGAGGGAGAAATATATGCATGAACAAATTCCTCATCAAACTCAATATCACGTTTCTAAACTATAAATATATAGGAGTTGACTCAATGAATAATAAAGTATTACATCCTAGGGCTTTAGAGCCTATGACTCTATTAATGGTAGTTTTTACATCTGTGATTGGTGCAATAATTGGGTTACAACTGATTACTACTTTAGGGATTTCGGCCAATACATCAATTGTTGGTGCCATATTTGCAATGATTTTAGGAAGAATTCCTATTGGTAAGCTTATAGAGTTTAAATCCGTTCATAGGCAAAATCTTATTCAAACTGCGATATCAGCAGCAACTTTTAGTGCAGCGAGCAGTTTAATGTTACCAATTGGTATTCCATATGTTTTAGGCTATGAAAATTTAGTATTACCATTGTTTATCGGTGTTATTTTAGCGATGTTTGTTGATGCTTTATTATTATTTAAATTTTTTGATACAAAGATTTTCCCAGCAGCAGGTACTTGGCCACCAGGAATTGCAACTGCTGAGGCGATTAAAGCTGGAGATAAAGGTGGTAAAAACGCAAAGGTTCTAATCGGTGGCGTTTTAGTCGGTGTTGTAGGAGCTGTACTTAAAATTCCAATGTCAGCTTTTGGGGTAGCGTTTATCGGAAATATTTGGGCACTTACAATGTTTGGAATCGGTCTTTTACTTAGGGGCTATTCTGTTCAACTATTTAATGTAGATTTAAACGAATATTATATACCGCATGGTGTAATGATTGGTGCTGGAATTGTGGCGCTATTCCAAGTAGGCTTTACATTATTAAATAAGAAACCTTCTAAAGAGACAGAAGGGTTGGTATATTCGAAGGATTCGAAAGAGATTAGACAGGGCTTTGGTGCAGGGTTTATTGCTTATTTAGTCATTGCAGTATTAATTGCGCTTTTGGGTGGTTTAACGTCAGATATGTCTTTCGGTATGTTGATAGGCTTCATCGTATTCGCAACAATTGCTGCATTTGTACATGAATTAATTGTTGGTATTGCTGCCATGCATGCAGGTTGGTTCCCAGCATTTGCAGTAGCATTTATAACGCTTATTGTCGGCATTTTAATTGGTTTTCCACCTCCGGCACTCGCTTTATTAGCTGGATATAGTGCAGCAACAGGTGTTGCCTTTGCGGATATGGGCTATGATTTAAAAACGGGTTTTATTTTACGTGGAAATGGTAGTGATCCAGTATTAGAAAAAGAAGGTCGTAAACAGCAGCTAATCGCTGGTATTATAGCTTTCTCTATTTCTGCCATTGTTGTTTTATTATCTTACCAATCTTATTTTGCGCAAGATTTAGTAGCACCTGTAAATCATGTGTATGCTGCTACCATTCAATCTGGTGTGACAGGTGACGTGGCTAAACAATTATTGATTTGGGCGATTCCAGGCGCATTGATTCAACTTATCGGTGGTTCGAAGAGACAAATGGGTATCCTGTTTGCAACTGGTTTATTACTGATCAATCCTATTGCTGGATGGGCTGTTTTAGTAGGTATTTTACTTCGCATTATTTTCACTTATGTGACGAAAGGTAAGAGAGAATCTGAGATGACTGTATTTGCAGCAGGCGTAATTGCTGGAGATGCTTTATATAGTTTCTTCTCTTCTATTTTTAAAATAGGAAAATAGAAAGGAGTAATTGTTGATGGAAAAAGTTCTATCTTACGAGGATGGTATTGCTGCTGTCTATGGGGGTGCAATACTTGGAGGCGGTGGAGGTGGCCTCCTAGAGGAAGGCATAAAACTGGTTGAGGAAATATTTGCTGCCGGTGCACCTCAGTTAATCGATATAAAGGAATTAAATAATGAGGATTTGGTCGCTTGTGTGGCGATGGTTGGAGCTCCTTCAGCAGCCAATCAATATATCTCCAATGAACAGCTTTGCTGGAGCTATAGAAATATGAACACGTATACTAATAATCGATTAAAAGGGATTATTACGAACGAAAATGGAGCTATTACGACCATTAATGGCTGGTTACAATCGATTTTATTGGACGTACCAGTCGTTGATTCTCCTTGTAACGGACGAGCCCATCCAACTGGAATTATGGGTTCCTTGAATTTACACGAGCTAAAAGATTATAAATCTGTTCAATTTTATGCGGGTGGGAAAAATGATTTTGCGATTCAAGGCTTTGTTGAAGGTGATTTACAAAACACAGCAAAGACAGCCCGTAATGCTTCTATTTTAGCTGGCGGGATGGTAGGGGTAACTCGAAACCCTGTAACAATTGGCTATTTAAAAGAACATGGAGCTCCGAATGCAATTACAGAGGCAATCCAGCTCGGCTATTGCTTCCTGAATGGACAAACAATCGAAGAAAAATTGGAAAATATCATTCGTCAGTTGAATGGGGTGCACATTGTATCGGGTCTAGTGACGGATTATTTATTAACAAATGAAAGTGGCTTTGATGTAGGTAAATTAACTGTAGAGGATTTTCATTTAACTTTTTGGAACGAGTATATGACTTTATCGAAAGAGGGTAACATCCAATCCAAATTTCCGGATCTTATTATGACCTTTGATGTGAACAAAATGATTCCTGTACCTAGTGCAAGCATAAAAGAAGGAATGCATGTTGCTGTTATTCAAGCCGATCAGCGTAATTTAAAATTAAGCACGACGATGAAAAATAAGGCGTTGTTGCAAGAAATTGACGAGGTGATTGGAACTGTTCTATAAATAGCAGCTGTTTACTGGGCTCAACTTTATACATCACAATTACAAAAGGGTATGGGGTATCATAAACTGCTACTGACGATTACCATTAATATATATAATTTCACGGTGTTTCCTCAAAGTGCATATTATCAGAGTACCTTCCATTTGTATGAGGATAAAACATTAAAGCGATTAGTTATACAGGATGATGCTTTGGAAGTGCACTTTATTGAAATGAATACATTCCTTGAACAATGGCATAGAGGAGTTCTTAAGCCACTGGATGGTATTTTAGCACGTTGGTTATTGTTATTAGGAATGGTCGATGCACGAAAGAAAAAGGTCTATGAAAAAATTTATCGTGATTTGGAGGAACTAGCGGTGAAGGACGAACATTTATTACAGGCATTCAATGTTTGGAAAGAGCTAAGTTTATCACAGGAAGATGTTATTGCCTATCAATCACGCTTAAAGTATATCCTTGATGAAGAGGCAAAGTTAGAGGATGTAAAGCATATGGCAGAGCAACAGGGAATCGAAAAAGGAAAAATAGAGGGTAAAATAGAAGAAAAAGAAAAAACTGCTAATAAACTTTTAGCGAATGGTATGGATATTGATTTTATTTGTAAAATAACAGGCTTATCTGTGGAGCGTATTGAAGAAATCAAAGAAAGGCTAATTCAAAGTCGTGAAGATTAATAACGATAAAGCTAACAAGGCTCGTCATGTCTCTAAAATCTCCCATGTTCAGAATAATTTTTTTCCTTAGGAATGCTTTAGAAGGAAAATGGGAAATAACAAGAATCAGGAAAAAGGGAGATAGGATATTGTCTTTAAAATGGAAATTGAAGAAACAATAAAAGCTGCCATCATCTACAATAAATAAGATGGGCAGCTTTTACTGTTTCTTCAGCGGGTTGGTATTACATAACATAACTATCGTTCCTACTTCCTTCATAACTTAATACTTCATTTACGGCTTAAATAAAATTCGGAAAAATTGTTGCCTAAAAAAGAATTCTCTAGTTTTGTTAGCACGACTCTGATGATTTGACTTTTCGCAAAATGTTGGCAAGAAATTGGTGTACTATTTACCATTAATGGGAGGAGTTACGTTCACACATATTCAAGGCAATGAATAGAAGAAGGTAACATCAATTAATGATAAAAATATTACACGCTTGCGACATTTGGTCAAAGCCTTCGTTGGTCGTGAAAACAGGCTTACTGTTTGTTCACTTATTTCGTCATGTACATTCACTATGCGGGTTAAAACAAAGAATTTCTAAGGGAAAGTGTTCACTTTTATTTGTTTCTTTAGATGATTGGTTTACACTATACGCACGTCATCTTTCAACACAATATTCAATTGTAAGCCCGCTGAAGTTGTTTAATCTGTCAAAACATAGTTCTTGTACACCACTGAAATAGTGAGGTTACAGAACAAAATTGTTCTGTACATTCATCTTATAATATTCTGAAAACTTAGTCAATTGAAAACATCTATCCATTTTGATTTTTGTTGAGTTAGAGATTACTTAGCTACCAACTATTCTAAGCAATACAGTATAATAACATACGAAGGGACTGAACAAAGAATATGAACAATTTAATGGACAAAGTACGAGAAATTTATGAGCAGTTTGATGCTAGTCATGATTTTCAACATATTGAACGTGTTTATCAAAATGCGTTAGCAATTTTACATACCGAGCCGGAAGCTGATGCAGAGGTCGTGAAAATTGTAGTGCTGTTGCATGATGTTAGTGATAAAAAGTATACCGATAGTAAAGAGCAAGAAAATAAGCTAATTGCCGAGCTATCTTTAAGTGAAGAGAAAAAGCAACATATCCGAGATTGCATTGCACAAGTATCGTTTAATGGCGGCAATGAGCTAGAAGCAACCTCTATTGAGGCAAAAATAGCGCGAGATGCAGATCGATTAGATGCCATTGGAGCAATTGGCATTGCCCGTACATTTGCTTTTGGTGGGGCTAAAGGTCGAAAGCTATACGACGAGGAAGAGGACGCACGTACGGATATGACAGAGGAGGAGTATCGCAGTAAAAATACATCCTCAGTTACCCATTTTTATGAGAAGCTATTATTCCTAAAGGATTTAATGACAACCGAAAAAGGCAAGCAAATGGCTAAAGAACGCCATCAATTTATGGTACAGTTTTTAGAGCAATTACAGAATGAAATAGGTAAGTAAGATGTACACTGCTTTTCAAAGCAGACGTAAATTTTAAATAACATAAAAAGGTATGAGCGCCGCTATTTACTAGTGAGCTTATACCTTTTTATGTTGCAATTTTCTATTACAGTTGATTTATTCCTTACCAAGCTGTAATTCGGAGTCTTGCTCGATTGATAATAGCGATTTCCATACATAATAGCGATTTTAAACGATAGGTATCTTTTCAGTGGATCTTATACATACTAACCATACTGATTTGGTCTCATGGGTAATCAACATTATCGTCATGCATGGGAGAATTGATTTATCAAAGTTTGGTGAATCATTAGTAACTAAAGGTTGATAAAGGTCAAATGTTAATGCGTGAATATCAAATTGCTGTGAAATTGTAAATAATGCTATGAAAATGTCTAGTTTTATTAAAAAATTAACATAATGGGGAAAATATTGATGAAATGAAATCCTTTTTTTCTATAAAATGAGCAAAAACTCTTTTCATCTATTACATAAAACATATATAATTACTTATGTTTTTTCGACAATGGGGATCTTGAATTAGGTCTATTTTTCATTCAAATATTAGATCGTGGGAGAAATATCCTTTTAAATACATTGGGGTAACCGTCAAAGGAGTTTTAACATCATGAAAGAAGCAAAAAGCGCAGTCAAATGGATTCCTTTCTTCATTACCCTTGCTGTTGGCGTAGCTATCTGGATTTGTCCAGTACCTTCAGGAGTAGAGGAAAATGCGTGGCATCTGTTTGCTATTTTTGTTGCGACAATTATAGGGTTTATAACGAAACCGTTGCCAATGGGAGCTATATCCTTTATTGCTATGGCTATGATTGCAATAACGAATACATTAACCATTGAAGAGACATTAAGTGGTTTTGGCAATTCAACAATTTGGCTGATTGTCATTGCCTTCTTTATTTCTCGTGGATTTATTAAAACGGGACTAGGGGAACGAATTGCTTATATATTTGTTCGTCTTTTTGGGAAAAAAACCTTGAGCCTGTCTTACTCTTTACTTGCGAGTGATCTAATATTAGCACCAGCTATTCCTAGTAATACAGCTCGTGCTGGTGGTGTAATATTTCCAATCATCCAGTCATTATCTCATACCTTCGGATCTAAACCAGAAGATGGGACAGAGCGTAAGATGGGTGCCTTTCTTTTAAAGGTAGGCTTTCAAGGGAATTTAATAACGTCTGCTATGTTTATGACAGCCATGGCAGCGAATCCTTTAATTGTAAAGCTAGCAAGTGATACAGCTGGAGTAACTATTACTTGGTTCGGCTGGGCAGTGGCCATGATTGTCCCTGGGTTAACAGCTTTAATCGTTGTTCCTTATGTTATTTATAAAATCTATCCGCCTCAGATCAAGGAAACACCAGAAGCAGCAGCTATCGCTAAAAAGAAGCTGGATGAATTTGGTCCACTGAAAAGTTCTGAAAAGCGCATGGTTGTAGTATTTATTGTTGTGTTGTCGTTATGGATAGGCGGAGACTACTTTGGAATTAGTGCTACTACATCAGCTCTAATAGGTCTTTCCTTACTTTTATTGTTAAATGTCTTAACATGGGCAGATATCAAAAAGGAAGAAGGGGCATGGGATACGCTTGTCTGGTTTGCAACATTATTTATGATGGCATCTTATATGAACAAACTAGGGCTAATTCCATGGTTTAGTAATGAAGTTGGTGGACTTGTATCTGGGTATAGTTGGATATGGGCTGTTTTAATATTAGCATTAGTCTATTTCTATTCTCATTATTTCTTCGCGAGTTCCACTGCTCATATTAGTGCGATGTATGCAGCATTTTTATCTGTTATGCTGCAAGCAGGAGCACCTGCTATGTTAGCAGCTATATTATTAGCGGCATTTAGTAATTTATTTGGCGCCACTACTCATTATGGTTCTGGTCCAGCACCAGTCTTCTTTGGTGCAGGTTATATTGACCAAAAGAAATGGTGGACAGTTGGATTTGTAGTTTCCATTGTTACCATCCTGATTTTTGTTATAGTAGGAGGACTGTGGTGGAAGCTTCTTGGTTATTGGTAAAATAATTGGCTTCTGTATCCGGATAGAAATATGTTCTATCCGGATATTTTTATTGGTGACTAAGTATTATTCTATAATTAGGGATATGACTTGGTTTGGTGATTTAGAGGGACACATCATCAGGTACCTTTGCTCTTCCTCATTTTGCAGTTAATGGAGGAGGCTTTTTTTGATAGGTAAGCAGAGTTTGTTGTCCTTTGTTTACCTGTCATTTGGTGTTATGATAAAAATGGATAGCAATAATAAACTACATATAAAAAGTAGTGTGGATACTAAACAACACTTAAATGAAAGAGATGGACAAATGTAATGAGTCATTTAATTGTACAAAATTTAACGAAAACAGTGGGCGATAAAACGCTCTTTCAAAATATTGAATTTACGATTTATGAGGGAGAGCGAGCTGGGCTAATTGGCATTAATGGTACTGGTAAATCCACATTGCTTTCTATTTTAGCAGGTGAAATCGAAGCGGATGCAATGGAAGTTGACCGCCCAAATAAATACCGTGTTGCTTATTTACCACAGGAGCCTACTTTTAAAAGCGGCGAAACGGTGTTACAGGCAGTATTTACAGGGAATTCACCTATTTTAAAATTGAATCGTGAATATGAGGAAACGGTTGCTGCACTTGCCTTAAATCCGACTTCAGAAAGTTTACAAAAAACGTTATTTAGCTTGCAGCATCGTATGGATGAAGAGCAGGCATGGGATGTCAATGCACTTGCAAAGACAGCACTTACGAAGTTTGGCATTGAAATGTTTGATAAAGAAGTATTAACACTGTCAGGTGGTCAGCAAAAGCGCGTTGCTTTAGCTAAAGTTTTAATAGAGCCGGTAGATCTTTATTTATTGGACGAGCCTACCAACCATTTAGATGTGCAGTCAACTCAGTGGCTACAGGAAATGGTGTTACGATTAAA
This sequence comes from Lysinibacillus agricola, assembly GCF_016638705.1. GTDB lineage: Bacteria > Bacillota > Bacilli > Bacillales_A > Planococcaceae > Lysinibacillus > Lysinibacillus agricola. The sequence continues at coordinate 2,026,178 of NZ_CP067341.1, forward strand.
GGGAGCCGTTATATTTATTACCCATGATCGTTATTTCTTAGATGAACTGTCTACGCATATTTACGAGCTGGCTGATCAAACATTATACCGTCATACTGGGAATTATGGGGATTATTTAGAAGCTCGTGCTATTCGTGAGGAAATGACAGCAGCCTCTACACAAAAAGATCGCAACCGCTATCGCTCAGAACTAAAATGGATTCGCCGTGGAGCGAAAGCGCGTTCTACGAAGCAAAAGGCACGTATCCAGCGCTTCGAGCAGTTAGAGGATAACTTGGAGCGTAAATCTGAGGATGTTTCTCTTGACATGAGCCTAGCAACAACACGCCTCGGTCGAAAGGTTTTAGAGGCTGAACATATTTCAAAGGCATTTGGTCATCAAAAAATCCTTGAAAACTTTTCATTTTTACTACAGCAGGGCGATCGTATCGGAATTATCGGAGCAAATGGTGTAGGAAAATCAACATTATTGAACATGCTAGCAGGTGAACTTACACCTGATGCTGGTGAAATTCTTGTTGGTTCGACAGTGAAGTTAGCGCATTTCAAACAAACGCTACCAAAAATGAATGAAAATGAGCGCATGATTGAATATATCCGTGAAGCCTCAAATGATATCACAGATGCAGAGGGTGTGCGCTATTCGGCTGCTCAAATGCTAGAGCGTTTCTTATTCCCACTTCATGCACACGGTACACCTATCGGTAAATTATCGGGTGGCGAGCGTAAACGTCTGCATTTATTACGATTATTAATGGAACAACCAAACGTACTGTTACTAGACGAGCCTACGAATGATTTGGATATTGAAACATTAGGTGTGCTTGAGGATTTCATTGAGCATTTCCCTGGAGTTGTCATAACTATATCCCACGATCGCTTTTTCTTAGATCGAATTGCGAAAAAGCTGTGGGTTTTAGATGGTCTTGGGCATGTTGATGAGTCGCTTGATCTTTACAGTGAATATTTACAAAAACGTGAACAAGAAGTCGCTGTAAAGGTAGAAGCGCCAAAAGTCGAAAAAGCTAAGACCGAAAAGCCTAAAGCGGACAAGAAAAAATTATCCTTTAAAGAGCAAAAAGAGTGGGAAACGATTGCTGATGACATAGAAAAGACGGAAACAGCGATTATGGAGACAGAAGAAGGTATTGCCAACGCTGGTGCTGATTTTACAAAGCTACAAGAATTAACGGCGAAGCTAGATGAGCTAAATGCACAATATGAGCATCTTATTGAAAGATGGTCGTATTTAGATGAAATCGTAAATGGATAAGGAGCGATAGACATGAAGATTATGACAATTGAACCGACACCAAGCCCTAATTCTATGAAGATTGTCGTTGATACAGAGTTACCTTTTGGCAAAAGCTATAATTTTACAAAGGATAATAAAGATGAAGCAACTGGTGAAGCAGCAGCGATTTTGGCAATTGAAGGTGTTAAAGGCGTTTATCATGTAGCAGATTTCTTCGCTGTTGAGCGTAACGCAAAGTATGCATGGGAAAGTATTTTAGCAAGCATTCGCCAAGTGTTAGGTGAAGACGTACACGAAGTAAACAATGAACAAGTAGCCAATGAATTTTATGGTGAAGTGTACGTTCATGTACAGTTTTATAAGCAAGTACCACTTCAAGTGAAGGTATTTGATAACCAACATGAGCACCGTGTAAGCTGTGGTGAGCGCTTTGTGGAAGCTTTCAATAAAATTAGTGAGACAGCAGTTGATGAAAATTACATTTTCCAACGTAAATGGATTGACTATGGTGTACGTTATGGAGAGCTTGAGGAAATTGCGGAAGCAGTAAAACAGGAAATCGAAGTAACCTATTCTGAGGAACGTTTGGCGAAGATTATTGCAACGATTAATGATTCTGAGAAAACTATTGAGAAGCCAGCTAAGCTAAAAATTACTGTTGCGCAGTTTAAGCAACCAGAATGGGAAAAACGTTTCCAACTGCTTGACCAAATGGCAGATCCAGAGCTAGATGATTTACCGCTTTTAGATTTAGCGTTACAAGATGAGCAAATGTCTATCCGTCGACTTGCAACCGTTTATTTAGGCATGATTGAGGATGTGGCAGTTGTTCCATATTTAGAAAAGGCATTACAGAACAAAAGTGCAGCGGTACGTCGAACGGCAGGAGATTGTATGAGTGACCTTGGCTTCGTGGAATTTGAGGACGCGATGCAGCAAGCGTTACAGGATAAAAACAAACTTGTTCGTTGGCGTGCAGCTATGTACTTATATGAAGTCGGTACTGAGAAATCCTTAGCGACATTGAAGGCTGCTGCAGAAGATAAAGAGTTTGAAGTGAAGCTACAAGTAAAAATGGCGATTGCCCGCATCGAACAAGGTGAGGAAGCAAAAGGTTCTGTTTGGAAGCAAATGACAGAATCTCGCCAGCAATAAATTGAAACTTTAATCAGTGACCCGTTAATGGGGATAAAAGAAATAAACCAGCTCTCTGCTATGAATGTAGTTCAACAGAGACGCTGGTTTTTCTTTATTGTTGCTTTTGGTAAAAAGTAAAATTCTCTACTAATGTTCTAATGATATTAACCTTTGATAAATGATAAAACAAACTTGTTGTTTCGAAATTGTATACATCCCATTTCTTTCGGAAGTTCCAATTTGTCTTTTAACCTTCAAATATAGTAGCGGCACGATGTTTTTAAAACTAGGCTGTTTTCTCAAAGATTGTTACTTCTGGTTTGGTTATCTTCTTCTTCAACTAAAATTAGTTTAAGTACATTCTTTCACAAACTTTATTGATTTAGCAAAATTAAACAGTTTATATATTACAGAAATACTACTTCGTTAGCAGGAACTACTTTTTTCGTTTCATATTTACTATTTTCTTTGGCTGTTAATATGACCTTGCTTGCAAAATACTCTTATAATTAATTGCCCTAAAATATAAATAATTGAAACAAATATAATGGCGGCATCTCTGCCAAAAGGTTTAAACCAACCTCCATCATCAACTATAAAAAAATAGCCAAATATTAAAGAAATAACGGTCATAATAAAATTCAAGCCAAAGAACAAAGGAAATTTAATGTTTCTCGATGATATACCTACAACAATAATGAACACTAGAAATACCGGAAACAAAAAATCAGCGTGTTGGCTAGCAAGATGACTATTATATTCGTAAAAATGAAATAAGAAAGGAACTGGAAATAAAGACAAAATACTTATAATAAACCTCTTCAATTTATATATACCCCCTATATAAAATTGATAAGGTGGTTTTTTCAATATACTGTAGTTTTTTTATTTCTAATTCTTATTTAACTAAACTGCTTCGTTAGTAAAAAAACGTCTTCACTTGTTGTATGTTAAAGTGAAAAGTTTCACAAATAATAGAAAATAGATTATACTGGACTAACTATCATATTCAAAAAGGAGCATTTCCTATGACCAAGAATAATCAATCCGAAGTACCTCAAAAAAAAATCAGCCTGCAAGAGGCAGTAAAACAGCAGCTTGAAAACAAAAAGAACCATTCCTCTGCTAATAAAGGAAAAAAGAATGCTGACCTATCAACAAAAAAAATGAAAAGCCAGCAAACGAAAAAAACAAGCAATACCCGTAGAAAAATGGGTGTCTGATATACGGACAATATTGGAAAGACATATTACCAGGCAAAGCTGTTGATATTGTTAAAAAAGGATCGAAAAAGGGAAGATTACCAGAGATATCATTTAAGATATTTTTACCAAATTGGGCACTCTTCCCCACGGAATTAAAGTCAGGCTAATAGATGGACAGATTGGACGTGTACAGGAAATCCACTCTTAATAAAAGAAGCGAAAAAGCATTCAAGGGTGAACTGTCCCTGAATGCTTTTTTAATTATTTTTTTCTTTTCATTTTATAACTTGTTTAGCTAAATGCTTCATTAGTTCAATAAAGAAAAAAAGAGCTGCCTATGCAACTTAATGATCTTCATAAGTTAAGAAGAACAGCGAAGCTTATTAAACAATCGCGCCCTATTGTTGAAGATAGCAAAATATAAAAAGTGAAGACTGCATACATACGTTGTAATGAAGTAAACTAAACTAATAAAGCACAAATGATTTTGTGTATTATTAGTTTAGTTTGACTCTTCAATAGGAATTGGGTAATTACGGAATATAAGGTAGGGATTATTCAGAAAAGAAGGAGAGATACGATGTTCGATCAAGTTGCGTATTTTATTTTTAGAGCCCTAGTAATTCTAACGGTTTTGGTTGTTGTGGTTGGAATCCCTCTTGGGGATACACTGATTAGAAAAAAATAAGGAGGCTGGGACAAAAGTGTTTCAGCCAACAAAAATACCGAACTATCCAATGAAACGCTCATGAAGTGTTTCATTGGATAGTTCGGTTTTTCTATTTATCGTGTTTTGTTAATTTAGAGATTATTCGGCTTTATGAAGGAACCATTTAGTTATGTCCCAGCCTGATCACCTTAAATGCATAGTATGTTTGATTTTTTTATCATACTTCCTCGCTGCACTAATCTGCTCCGTCAGTTGAATAGCAACAATCTTTTCGAGAACAGCTTAAAACTAAAAGCTATTTATTTTTTTATCACCGAAAAATGAGATGACATGTTGATAAAACCTAAGTCATGCGAATAAGTTGATTGTAGTGGAGATCGGACGGGCCCAGCCGGAACGGAAATCAACCCTACATTATGAAAATGATCCAATCTTTTTTTTATCGAAAAACAACATAAGATAGATAATTTTGTTGTTTTCTAGTTTTTTACTACTAAACATAAAGTTAATAGCATTCTATATATTATTAACAAATTGTCTAATACTTGTTTAATAGGACAATGATAGAATTATTTGAATTCAGAATATTCTATAAAATAAGGAGGACTTATAAATGACAGTAACAAGTTTAAAGACAACGGAATCTTATATACGTGACCGAAAAGCAGTTATTGAGCTTACACAAAAGCTAGTGCGTATAGAAAGCGTTTATCGGGAAGATGATCCGAATGGCAATGAACAAGAAGTCGCGAATTTTGTCGCTCAATATTTACGTGATCTCGGGATTGAAACACATATAGAGGAGGTAGTGCCAGGCAGGCCGAATGTCATTGGTATTATTGATTCGGGTAGGCCAGGAAAAACACTCCTCTTTGAAGGACACACAGATGTCGTTACTGAAGGAAATCGTGAAGCATGGACGTACGATCCATTCGGTGCAGAAATTATGGATGGTCGAATGTATGGCCGAGGCACAAATGATACAAAAGGAAATCTTGCGTGTATGATTACAGCTTGTCAGTCGTTGTTACTGGATCAGGAAGAATTTACAGGTAAGATTATTTTATGTATTCCATGTGATGAAGAAGGATTGATGCTAGGTATTAAACATTTTATAAAAAATGGCTGGGCAGATGATGTGGATGGGGCGATTATCTGTGAGCCAGAGGAAAATAATGTATGTATCGCACAACGTGGGGCAATACGCTTGAAAGTAGATATTTTCGGTAAAATGGCGCACGGTGCAATTTCTTGGAGCGGCATTAACCCAAACTGGCGAATGGCACGCTTTATCGTGGAGCTTGAAAAATTGGAAAAAGAAGAGCAAGCACGTTTAGGGCGTGATCCGATGCTTAATTGGCCATCTATTACACCAACGATTTTACGAGCACCCGTAAAAGGGGATGCGCAAATCAATGTGATTCCTGATCATTGTATGACGACGCTTGATATTCGTACTGTACCTGCACAGGATCATGATGAGCTTCTCGGTAAAATCGAGGCAATTATCAAGCGTCTGCAAGCAGATGATCCAGATTTTAAAGTTGAGCTAACAGTGCTTGACAATCGCCCTGCTACAGCAACTGCGAAGGAGGATCCTGTTGTACAAGCCATTTATGAGGCAGTCGCTGAGGTAACGGAAAAAGAGCCGAAATATAACGGTGTCCCAGGGGCTACAGATGGAACGTTCCTTCATGTTCATGGAGTACCCATTGTTACCGTTGGAGCTGGTGATCGTGATATGCCCCACCAAATTGACGAATATGTTGATATCGAAGAATTAGCAGAAACAACAGCTATTTACCGTTTAGCAGCATTAAAGTTTTTAGCAGGTGATGTACAATGACTCACACAAAAATCGCAATTATTCCAGGGGATGGCATCGGAAAGGAAGTTATGGAAGAAGCACTAAAGATACTAAATTCTCTTCAGGAACACGATTCGTCTTTACAAATAGAAACAACCATTTTTCCTTGGAGCTCAGATTATTACCTTAAGCACGGCCGAATGATGCCATGCAATGCATTAGATATATTAAAAGAATTTGATGCGATATTATTCGGGGCTATTGGAGATGCTCGTGTTCCTGATGACGTTACCGTATGGGAATTAATTATGCCGATACGAAAAAACTTCCAGCAATATGTTAATTTCCGTCCGATTAAATCATTACCTGGCATAGCCTCACCGCTTGCCAACGGAAGAGATATTGATTTTGTTATCTTCCGGGAAAATGCGGAGGGGGAATATTCCGATAGTGGTGGTCGAATTTATCAAAATCAACCACAGGAAATGACCATTCAAAACACGATTATGACACGTATCGGAATTGAAAAAATTGTCCAAGCCGCCTGTGATTATGCCTATAAAAATGGCAAAACAAAAATTACGAGTGCGACAAAATCGAATGCTATTATTCATTCAATGAAGTTCTGGGATGAGCATACTAGAAGAATTCTTGCGCAAAGCTCAACAGCGCTAGAGCTAGAATCTATCTATATCGACGCTTTAGTAGCCTATTTCGTGGAGCGACCGCAAGATTTTCAGGTTGTTGTTGCCTCCAATTTATTCGGAGATATTTTATCAGATTTAGGGTCTGCCATTGTTGGTGGTCTTGGGTTGTCACCGTCAGCTAATTTAAATCCAGAAAAGGCATTCCCGTCTATGTTTGAGCCTGTGCATGGGTCAGCACCAGATATTGCAGGAAAGGGTATAGCAAACCCAATTGCACAAATTTGGTCACTTGCTTTGTTGCTTGGACATATTGGGAGATCGGATTTAGAAGAGCTAATTGTTCATGCGATTGAGACGGTTCTTCGAGAAGGGATCGTGAAAACCGCAGATATTGGTGGACAGGCGACAACAGCACAAATGGGTGATGCGATTTGTCAGGAAATTATCAAAATGAATTTAGCGGCAAGGGGTGTATAGCATGGCAGTAGAACAACAGGTCATCATCGTGACAGGTGCTGGCGGCGGTATGGGAAAAGCCATTATTCAGGAGCAGCTTGCAAAGGGCAATATTGTAGTTGGGCTCGATTTATCAGTAGCTTCTCTTAGCGATTTAGCGCAGGATGCCTTGCAATGCTTTGAAGTCAATGTCTTGCAAGAGGAGCATGTGAACGAAGTATTCAAGCAGGTTTTTGCCAAGTATGGACGGATTGATGGACTTGTCAATGCGCTTGGTATAGCGCAGGCAGCAACACCAATTGAGCAAGTATCGATGGACGAGTGGAATCGGTTAATGGATGTCAATGTTAAAAGCTTATTTATTACAACAAAGGCAGTCGTTCCTTATATGAAAGAGCGGCAAAAGGGCTCCATTGTAACAATCGCATCCATTTCTGCTGTACGTCCACGCCCAGGTTTGCAGGCTTATATTGCTTCTAAAGGGGCGGCAGAGAGCTTTACACGTGGTTTAGCTATTGAGCTAGCGCCGTTTCAATTACGTGTTAACACGATTCACCCAGGGCCAGCTGATACACAGATGCTCAGTCAATTTACGGCACAAGGAGCAGACATCGAGCAAACAAAGCAAAGTGTCTTTGTTCAATCGGTCCCCCTTGGACGCTTAGTAGATCCATCAGACATTGCAGGAGCAGTAAGTTATTTACTCTCTGATGCAGCGAGTATGGTTACAGGAACGACATTACATGTAGACGGTGGTCGTGGACTATAGGAGGGATAAGGTGAAAAAAATTCCGATGTTGATAAATGGAGAGTGGGTTCACGCTAGTATGGAGGCATTATTAGATGTTATGAACCCCTCTACTGGTGAAGTCATTGCCCAAATTACGAATGCAAGTAAAACTCATGTCGACAAGGCTGTACGTGCTGCACGTGTAGCGTTTGAAAGTGAAGAGTGGCGGAAAATAAAGGCCTATGAACGAGGACAGCTACTTGTTGAATTTGCCCACTATATACGCAAGCATGCAGAGGAATGGAGTTTATTAGAATGTCGTGATGTTGGAAAGCCGTTAACACAAGCGAGAGCAGATATTGAAGCAGCAGCTCGCTATTTTGAGTTTTTATGGGGAGCTGCTGATAAAGTAATGGGGGACACGATTCCCATTGAAGACGGCATTTTAAATGCGGTAGTGTTAGAGCCTGTCGGAATTACCGTACATATCGTGCCTTGGAATTATCCTATTCAAATTACTGCGAGAAGTGTAGCGGCTGCCATTGCTACTGGCAATGCAGTAATTGTCAAAAGTGCGGAGGATACGCCATTAACTACACACGCCATAACGGAATGGTTTGCGGGTAAATTGCCAAGAGGTATTTTTCAGCATATTACAGGTTTAGGTCGTGAAGTTGGGCCATATTTAACATCTCATCCTGATATCAATCATATTACGTTCACAGGCTCTGTTCCAACAGGCATTGCAGTGATGAAGTCAGCTGCTGAAAATGTTGTACCTGTAACGTTAGAGCTTGGTGGGAAATCACCAAATATTGTTTTTGCGGACGCCAACATGGAGCAAGCACTTGATGGAGTTGTACGTGCCATTATTCAGAATGCCGGACAAACATGCTCAGCAGGGGCCAGATTACTTATTGAAGAAAGTGTGAAAGAGACCTTTATCGCGCAATTAGTGCAAAAATTCCAAGCTTTAAAAGTTGGTCCGGGTGAGGCAGACGTTGATATGGGGCCACTTCTAAATGAACGACAATATACGAAGATTTCAACACTGCTGCAAAAGGCGAAGGAAGATGGTTATGTGGTCACTGGTGGTGAAACACTGACGATTGAAGGCTATGAAAAGGGCTATTATGTTGAACCAACAATACTTGCAGGGGTAGAAGCAAATGATGCACTTGCACAGGAGGAAATATTCGGACCTGTGTTGACTGTATTGACGTTTACGACGGTTGAGGAAGCAATTGCCTTAGCGAATAGTACAGACTACGGTTTAGTTGCAGGTGTGTGGTCAAAGGATATAGATACTGCCCATTATGTCGCAAGTCGAGTGCAGGCTGGACAAGTGTTTATCAATAATTATGGAGCAGCAGGCGGAATTCAAATGCCGTTTGGTGGCTATAAAAAGAGCGGTATTGGTCGAGAAAAAGGTTTTGTGGCGTTAAGAAATTATACGCAAATGAAAAATATCGCAATACGCTATGCACCACCAAATCAAATATGAGATGGAGGAATGCATATGGATCAGTCAAAAGAAAATCAGGTGCTCCTAGAGGTAAATCATTTAAAAATAAAATTCCATTTAAAAAATGGTCAGCAGGCGAAAGTTGTTGATGATGTGAGCTTTGCCATTCGTAAGGGAGAGACGGTTGCGCTTGTAGGTGAGTCTGGAAGCGGTAAAAGTATTACATCGTTATCCATTATGCGGTTACTGCCCATACCACCAGGAGAAATTACAGCTGGTACGATTAAATTGAATGGTAAAAATCTCTTAGACTATAAAAATAAAGAGATGAGCAATATAAGAGGCAAGGAAATTAGTATGATTTTTCAAGAGCCGATGACATCATTAGATCCAGTTTTTACAATCGCTAATCAAATGATGGAAGGAATTCGTAGGCATCAAGGGATTTCAAAAAAAGAAGCGAGGGAGAAATCTCTACAACTCTTAAAAGAAGTTGGTATTGCCAATGCAGAAAAGGTTATTGCTGAATATCCGCATCAATTATCAGGTGGTATGCGTCAGCGTGTCATGATTGCGATTGCCATGTCCAATAACCCTCAGTTGCTGATTGCTGATGAGCCGACAACGGCACTTGATGTAACAGTACAAGCACAAATTTTAAAGCTTATGATGAAGATGAAGGAAGAACATCATTCGGCTATATTATTTATTACGCATGATATGAGCGTTGTAGCGGAAACGGCAGACCGAGTTATGGTCATGTATGCAGGACAAATCGTAGAAGAAGCACCCGTGCGAGAGCTTTTTATGAATCCAAAGCATCCGTATACATCTGCTCTTTTAAAAACAATGCCTAATCTAGACGCAGATGTTAAAAGGTTGCCGTCAATCCCAGGCACTGTTCCACCAGCTTATGCGTTACCAGAGGGCTGTCGCTTTGCACCACGCTGTCCATTTGCGATGGAACGATGCCATGAGGTGCAGCCTGAGGTAATCCATATTCAAGACGAGCATAAAGTGCGCTGTCATTTATTCACGGAGAAGGGGGCGCTTGATTATGACGAAGAAAGAAGTTTTGCTTGAAATTAATCATTTAAAAGCCTACTTTCCTGTGAAACGTAAGTCGATGAAGGAAGAGAAAAAGGTCATTAAAGCAGTCGATGATATTTCTCTTGAAATTTTCCGTGGCGAGACACTTGGTATCGTTGGAGAATCCGGCTCAGGGAAATCGACGTTTGGTCGAACTATTTTAAAACTCGTTGAACCGACCGAGGGAGAAATTTTCTATAAAGGACAGCCCATTCAGCAGTTAAAGGGAAGTAAGCTGCAAACCTATCGTAATCAAATGCAAATGATTTTTCAGGATCCTTTTGCATCACTCAATCCTCGTATGCGAATAGGTGCCATTATCGAAGAGCCGATGAAGCTACAATTAACATTAACGAAAGAGCAACGCAAAGAACGTGTAAAGGAGCTTTTACAAAAGGTTGGTTTACCAGAAGATGCTATGCAAAAGTTCCCGCATGAATTTTCCGGCGGCCAAAGACAACGAATCGGGATTGCGCGGGCGCTTGCTATTCATCCAGAGTTCATTATTGCAGATGAGCCTGTGTCTGCACTAGATGTTTCGGTGCAGTCACAGGTCTTGAACTTAATGATGGATTTACAGGATGAATTTCATTTGACCTATTTATTTATTTCACATGATTTAAGCGTTGTGAAACATATTAGCGATCGAGTGGCTGTCTTGTATTTAGGGAGGGTAGTGGAAATTGGCGCAAAGAAAGAATTATATGCGAATCCTCTGCATCCATATACGCAGGCATTGCTATCAGCCATTCCAATTATCAATTTTGATAAACCGAAACAAGAAATATCGTTACAGGGAGAATTGCCAAGCCCTATGAATCCTCCTGTAGGTTGTGTGTTTCATACACGTTGTCCATATGTGATGGAAAGATGTCATCAGGAGCGACCTGTGCTTCAGGAAGAAAATATACAACAACGGGTAGCGTGCTTTTTATATGATAAGTAAACTGAAAATTTTGTTTTCGTAGAGTGAGGTGTGTATTATGTTTGGAAATATTACAGATGTGCCTGGAGTTAAGGTTGGGCATGCAGAAAATAGTGAAGGAATTACTGGCTGTACAGCGATTTTAGTGGAAAATGGTGCAGTTTGCGGTGTCGATGTAAGAGGTTCTGCACCAGGCACTCGAGAGACTGATGCACTTGATCCTATTAACGAAATTAATCATGTACATGGGATTTGCTTGTCCGGAGGAAGTGCATTCGGATTGGATGCTGCGACAGGAGTCATGCAATTTTTAGAGGAGCAGGGTATTGGTGTGGATGCAGGTGTTGCTACCATTCCAATTGTTCCTAGTGCTGTACTGTTCGATCTATTTATCGGTGATCCAAAGACAAGACCTACTGCTCGAATGGGCTATGAAGCAGCTAAGAGTGCGGTTATTGGTCCATTTGCAAATGGTAATACAGGAGCCGGTTATGGTGCGACGATAGGTAAATTGGCAGGTCCTCAATTTTGTATGAAAGGGGGGCTAGGTAGTGCCTCTATAGCTGGCAAAGAGGGTGTTGTTGTTGGCGCCATTGTGGCTGTCAACGCTGTTGGGGATGTAAAAGATCCTAATACAAGAGAAACACTAGCAGGTGCAAGGAATCCGAAAACAGGGGAATGGATTGATTGCTGTGCTTATTTAGAAGAGTATGTGCAATCGGAAGCATTGTCTGGTACGAATACGACAATCGGTGTCATTGCAGTGAATGCCAGGCTGACAAAAGCAGAGGCGAAAAAAATAGCTCAGCTTACACAAAATGCTCTCGCACGGACGATTTATCCTGTTCACACAATGCTGGATGGAGATACGATTTTCGTGCTAGGTACAGGAGATAAAACATATCCAGTTGACTATTTGGGCCATTTGGCTACGAGAGCTATGGAGGTAGCGATCATTGCTGGCATTAAAGCTGCTGATAAATTAGATGAAGTAGAAAGCTTTAAAAGCATTCAAATAATGAGCACATAGGGGATAGGGGGAAATGACATGAGGCTGAAGAACAATTGGTTGATACTGTTGTTGATATTGATAGTAGGTTTACTAATAAGTGCCTGTTCAAATGATGACGGAAAAGATGCAAGTTCTGGTGGAAAGTCAGTAGCAGATTTACCTCAAGACATCGTAGTCCGTGTTAATGATGATCCAGATTTTTTAGATCCACATAAGGCAACAGCATCTATTTCGTACCAAATGATTCTTAATATTTTTGAAGGACTAATGGCACCGGAAACAGATGGAACTTTAATAGAAGGGTTAGCCGAAAGCTATGCAATATCTGAAGATGGTTTAACATACACATTCAATATTCGTCCGGGAGTGAAATTTCATAATGGTGAGGATTTAACTGTTGAGGATATTCAGTATTCATTTGATCGTTTAATGGGGAAAAACGGTGGTGAAAAGATGTCAAACAGCTTTGATAATGTTGCCTCAACAGAAGCACCAGATGCTAATACATTTGTGATCAAGCTAAAAGAGCCGAACTCTAACTTCTTATATTCATTAACTGCTCGACAATCAGCTATCTTACCAAAAAGCAATGATGGAAAGCATAATGAAAACCCGATAGGTACGGGACCGTTTGCTTATGTAAAATACTCTCCAGGTACTAATTTAGAATTGAAGAAAAATGAACACTACTGGAAGGAAGGGTTACCATACTTGAACAAAGTAACGTTTACCTTCCAATCGGATGATCAAGCAGCGATTATGAGTTTAATGGCCAATGAAGTCGATTTAACGAGTGTACCTTGGCAGCGCGTAAGTGAAGTAGGAGATAACTATAACTTATCTCATCAAAATAATAACTCATCATTAATCGTTACATTTAATGAAACGAAAGCACCTTTTGATAATGTAAAGGTGCGTCAAGCCATTAACTACGCGGTTAGTAAGTCCGATATTATTGACTCAGTGTTTGCAGGCTATGCTGTACCACTTGGTTCAAATATGAGTCCGGCGATGGGGGACTATCAAAAGAAAGGCTTAGAAAATATGTATAAGCGTGATGTGGAAAAAGCCAAAGCATTATTAGCAGGAGCGGGCTATCCAAATGGCTTTAAAACAAAAATTACAGTGTCTTCGCATAATGATATGTATTCAAATATCGCGCAAATCGTAGCGGCTAATTTAAAGGAAATCGGTATTGATGTGGAAATTGAGGTTGTAGAATGGGGCATTTGGCTAGACCGAGTTTACTTTGGACGCGACTATCAAATGACAACGATCGATTTAACAGGTCGTGCATCTGCCTATGAAATTTTAAATGATTACATTTCAACGAATGATAGTGAAAACTTTTTCAAATTTAAAAATGATGAATACGACAAAATTATGGCAGACGTTTTAAAGGAAAGAGATCAGGCAAAACAAATTGACTATTACCATCGTGCACAGGAAATTTTAGCTGAGCAGGCAGCAGCGGTATACATCGCAGATTATCAAATTGTTTGGGGCTCTAAAAAGCAAATTGCTGGATTAAAGAGTTATCCATTCTGGTTCCATGATATGTCTGAGGTTAAAATTTCTAACTAGAAAGGGATGAGTGCTTGATGATGTATATTATACGTCGGTTCATCCTGTTAATAACAACCATCCTTCTAGTTTCGATGATTACATTCGGTGTTTTTCAAATTTTACCTGGTGATCCGGTTCGGACAATGTTAGGCACCGAAGCGGATCCCACACAAATTGAAAATTTGCGATCAGAGCTTGGCTTGAATCGCCCCCTTTATGAGCAATATATGGATTGGATGAAGGGATTATTGACAGGGGAATTAGGAAATTCCATTCGTTTTTCAATGCCAGTAAAAGAATTATTATTTGACAGACTTCCTGTCACGATGTCATTGGCTGGGCTCACCCTCTTAATGGTGTTAATCATTTCCTTACCATTAGGGATGTTTGCGGCGAGAAGACAAAATAAGCTCAGTGATGTGTCGCTGTCGACAGTGACGCAAGTTGGCATGGCCATTCCTTCTTTCTGGCTTGGCATGATACTCATTTTATATATTGGCATGCAGTTCAGCTTCTTTAAAATAAGTGGGTATATTCCGTGGACGCAAAGTGTAGCAGGAGCGCTAAGTACGCTCATTCTCCCAGCATTAACAATTGCGATTCCGCAAATTGCGGTCAATTTTCGTTATGTTCGTACAGCCATTTTAGAGCAAGTTCAGCTCGATTATGTGCGTACGATTCGCAGTAAAGGGATGTCTGAGCAAAATGTTATGTATAAGCATGTCTTAAAAAATTCGATGATTCCAATATTAACGGTATTTGGATTGATCATGGCTGAAGTTGTTGCTGGAACGATTATTGTGGAGCAAGTATTTTCGCTACCGGGTGTCGGTCAACTCCTCATCACGGCTATAAGTAATCGTGATTTTCCATTAGTACAGGGAATCGTGATGTATATTACTGTTGCGGTGGTCATGATCAATTTTATGGTCGATATTTTATATTCTGTGTTAGATCCTAGAATCCGATTACGATGAAAGGTGGATACGATGAAAAATATACAAAGGTACATGAAAAATATCAATTTAATCATTGGTCTACTAGTCATTGTCGGTTTTCTAATCGTAATGATTATCAGCTTTTTTTATACACCGCATGATGTGAACTCGATGAATATACCTCAAAAATTACGTAGCCCAAGTAGTGATTATCTTTTTGGTACGGATGAATTTGGTCGTGATATTTTTAGCCGTATTATGAAAGGGACACAAACGGCCTTTACAGTCGGACTACTAACGGTATTTATCGGAACAATTTTTGGTATTTTAATTGGGGGGATAGCGGGGTATGTAGGAGGCTGGATCGATGAAATTTTTATGCGTATGATGGATGCATTAATGGCCTTTCCAGGAATTATATTAGCTTTAATGCTCGTTGCGGTATTTGGGCCAGGGATTGTTAATACTGCTATTGCATTAGGCATTATTGCTATACCGGCCATTGCTAGAATTGCGCGTAGTGGATTCGTCCAACATCGTGACACTGAATATGTCTTAGCAGCAAAGTTAATCGGCGCAAAACCTTATAGCATAATGTTTCGCCATATATTACCCAATATTTCATCGCAGATTATCGTCGCCGCAACTGTAACCTTTGCAACTGCGATGCTTGCGGAGGCGGCACTGAGTTATTTAGGGCTTGGAGTGCAGCCACCAAACCCTAGTTGGGGACGAATGTTAAAAGATTCACAAGCTTATTTAGTTGGAGCCCCTTGGTACACTTATGCACCAGGTGGGGCCATTACAGTACTTGTATTAGGTTTGTATATGCTTAGCAATGCATTACGCGATTTTATGGATCCACGTTCAAAAGCGTAAAATATCAGGTGCTGTTTTTTTCAATAATTCATAGGCCTTCACCGCTATTTCTATATTGAGGCGGTGAGGGGCCTGTAAAAAATCAGCTCCTAAAATATTTTCTAGTCGTTCAATTCGCTTATAGAGTGTTTGACGGACAATAAATAGTTGTTCAGCTGTATCATTCTTGGCACCATTACATGCTAAATAAACACAGAGCGTTTGATAAAGGTCATTACCGTTCTTTTGATCAATCAACAGTATTTCTTGTAAATAATCTTTAACGTATTGCAAAAGGGCAACATGATCCTGATGTAATAACAATCTGTAAACACCTAAATCCTTGTAGTAAATAGAAGAAGCAAGTTCATTGTGTTGCATTTGAATGGTTGTTTTTGCCTCTTTATAGCCTTGCTGTACGCTGTTAATGGATTGATAAACATTGCTAATACCAAAGGTAAGGGTTATTTGCTCGAAAAGCTGTGGTGTTTTTCGAGCAACAATCTGCTGTATAGCTTGATTAAAAGAGTCGCGATTTTCCTCCATATCATCTGCAGCAATGTAAAATGCAAGGATAATAATTTCATGCTGTCGAAC
Source organism: Lysinibacillus agricola (assembly GCF_016638705.1). Taxonomy (GTDB): domain Bacteria; phylum Bacillota; class Bacilli; order Bacillales_A; family Planococcaceae; genus Lysinibacillus; species Lysinibacillus agricola. The sequence continues at coordinate 2,042,535 of NZ_CP067341.1, forward strand.
CGACACGGTAGGGAAAAAGCCAAGTTTTTTTATAATGGAGCGAACAAACATGACATTTTGTAGCTGTATTTCTTGCCAGTCTTCCTCTGAAAAGGTATTGGCATAATCAAGCATATTAAATACGACTACGCGATAAAATAAGTTGCGACTTTCCATCGGCAAATAACTTTGATAATACTGAAGATCAATCGGTTCTCCTTGTATTAAGGCGAGGATAAATTCATCCTCACGACTTTGCTGCCGTTCCTGTAGCATTCGATTACGCATTAATATTTGGGCAATAGACATCGTTGCACGTTCAAGGTTTAACAATGTATAATCACTTGGCTTCGGCAGTGCAGAACGCATACATAAATAGCCCCATACTTGTCCAAGTCCATTGACAGGAATGATGACGAAATGATCTTTATCAATGGACATTAGTTGAATGGGTTCGTGTAATTCTAGTTGCTGACAGTGGTCCTCCATAAGATGTAAATACTTTTTGGCTTCTATTGGATAATAAAAGCTTTTTGTATCTTCAGAGACAAATAAAAATAATGCATCTGTATCTTGATGAAGCACCTGTAAAATTTTTAAAATCCCATTTGGCATTAACGACAATTCCATAAAAGTCCTTGATATCGTATCAAGCTGTGTTAATGCTTGCTGATGCTGATTAATAATGTAAGTATGTAGATCCTGCGTAATATCGATAAATCTTACAACCTCTTCAAAAATGATGATAGGAAAATCATGAGCATTAGCCATTGCAACTAGTTCTGCAGGAACATAATTAAAATAATCACCAATCTCAATACAAAGAGCTGCAGCACCGTTACGAATAAGGTTTTCCAAGTAAGCAATTTGTGTTTCACGCTCTAACTGTAAACCTACACCGGTTGTTAATATGAGCTCACCGCCATTTATTAAAGTATCAAAATCTTTTATTTCTAAAATATGTGTCCATAGTACTTGTCGATTTAGACCTTGTTGTCCAGCGATTAGCTTGGCAGATTCAAAATGCTTTCGCTTTAATACATCACGTACAAGTAGAGGATGTTTCGACATAAATAAGCACCTACCTTTCGTATGTACTTTAATAATTATGTTAGATTAGTCAGAAATTTTCAACATTAACTAGAATAATAGAGTAAATTTGGTGAATAAGGGTTCCCCGGGATAGAGGCGGACGGATGTATGGCGTGAAGAGATAAAAAGGTATTCTTCGCAAAGAAAGGCGATTCCAAATGCTCAGAAGCGCAAGGAATCGCCTTTAATAATTTCGTTTATGACCTTTTTTTACATATTCCCAATCAATTTCAATGTTTTGACGAATACGAATTAATAAGTTGTGAACATTGTCAATTTCTTCAGGAGAAAAACCATCTAGTGCTCTAGCATTCGAATATTCTCCTTCTCTCTTTAAAAACGGGTAAATTTTTAAACTTTTGTCAGTTGGGAAAAGCTGTTTGTTTTTCTTGTTACCAACTTCATTTCGTTTTTCTATAAAGCCTTTTATCTCCAACTTTTGAATCGCTCGGGAGGCAGTTGTGCGATCTACCTTTAATAGTTCAGCAACCTTTTCCTGAATAATGCCAGGGTTTTCGCAGATGCGAGTGACATACAAATACTGACCCTTTGTTAAATCAAGTTCTTTAAACTCGATATTACTAATGGAATCAAGTGCCCGCGCAATCGCACCAATATCTCGCAAAATTTCCTTCATTGATTGCCTCCGAAAAATTTATTGTATTTGCAATAAAAAATACTCTATACTATATATTATCATCCATGCAAGGAAATTTCACTTCATATCTACAGTGGGGGTTCTTTTGCAAAGCAGGTCTAGCGGTGAAGAGGACGGTTATAGCAGCGGAAAAAGCAGTTTTAGCGGCGAAGCATACGGCTCACCGACGGAAAACAAAGTTCTATCAACGGAGAGTACGCTCCTAACAGCAAAAAACGAGGAGGAATATAAAGATGAACACGAAAAAAATAACAGATGAACAGGATTTACAAACAGCATTTGCCATTCGTCAAAAAGTGTTTATAGAGGAGCAAAAGGTTCCAAAGGAAGAAGAATATGATGAATTCGACACACTAGATGCAGCATGTGATCATATTTTTGTGTACTATAACGAACAACCCGTTGGCACTGGCAGACTGCGAGTTGTTGATGGTTACGGCAAACTAGAGCGTATATGTATATTAATAGAATTCCGTAAATTTGGATTAGGTAAAGTCATAATCCAAGGTCTAGAGGAAATAGCACTTGAAAAAGGTTTAACAAAATCTAAATTAAATGCGCAATCCTATGCAGAGGGCTTTTATGAAAAATTAGGCTATAAACGTGCAGGAGAAGAGTTTATGGATTGTGGAATCCCACATATTTTAATGAAAAAGCAATTGAATAGGGAGTAGTATGTACAGGTAGCAGAAATGGAAATATACACTATACTTTAGCGGCATCTGATGCAATCTAAGCTTGGTACATCTCCGTTCGACGCATTACTAGTTGGTTTATCGAAGAAGGTTGGTTTAACAGTAGGCAGCTGGGAAATCATGACGTCCTTCTTCGATATTTTCTTCCTTCACAACGCAATAATTTATTCCCTATATATTAAAACAAGCTGCCCAAAATTATATTTGAGCAGCTCTATTTTTCTAGACTTCTTTTACAACAGTACCTGAGAAGCTGTCGTGAGGAAGAAGTTGTCCATTTTGTTGTTCAAATGCTTTTGGATTTTTCAAGTAATCGAATGTACTAATTGTGTCTCGGTAAGCCATGCGCTTGATAATTTGAGGGGAAGTTAGCTCTGACCCATTTTCATTTGCAAGTTCGAGTCCCATTTTTTTGTAGCCAACTGTTTGCCCTTTTTTACGTAATTGTGCAAATTCAAGTGACCACATCACGACTGTTGGTGTGACAATGGCATGAATCGCCTCGTTTTTCACTTTTTTTCGCAAGACATATTCTACACCAGCTGTGACAGCCGTTGAAATTGCCAAATCAATGAGAAATGCTTTTGTTCGTTTTTTTGTAATAGATTTCACTAGAGCTCCTCCTCTTATTTAACTTGTCTCTACCTAATACGAATGACAACAGAATAAGTTCCAATATATTCAAAAGATCATGTCATTTTTAAATGACAGTTCATGCTTGGCAAGATAAGATGCAATGGCACCATGTTTTTCTGTTGAAGCTCCTGCATAGCGATTCGCGAATGTAAGGAGGGGGATAGCGTACTGCTTACAAAAGTCGACTAAGTTTATCGCTGTAATCTGCTTGCTAAGGAAAATACTTAACACTCCTCCAATAAAAGCATCGCCCGCTCCAGTTGTATCAATTGCATGGACCTCGTCAGCTGGCACTTTGACATGAAGCTTGTTAGTGTAAAGACTTGCACCTTCTGCTCCCCGAGTAATTATGAGTACTTGTACTTTCCCTTGAAATAATGTTTGGACTGCTATTTCTTCGTCCTCCATAGCCGTTAAAAATAAAAGCTCCTCCTCAGATAATTTAACAATGTGGGCCTTTGGTAAAAATTCTAAAATAGTTTGACGACATGCCTTCTCATCATTCCATAATGGCAATCGAACATTGGGATCAAATGAAACAAGACTACCAGCCTGATGAGCCTGTTCTATCAAGGACACATGTGCATGTTTCATTGGGCTTTCCACTAAATTAACTGAACAAAAATGAAGAATATCTTTACCTGTTAATATATTGGGCGGAAGTTGTTCTTTGTTGTAAAGCAAATCTGCTGCGTGACGACGATAAAATAAGAAGTCACGGCCTCCGTCATTTGTCAAGGAAACGAAGGCTAAACTTGTTTCACCCTCAACAGTTTGAACGATATAGTTCGTATCAACATCAGCCTTTTTTAACGTTTCTACAAGAAAATCTCCAAAAGCATCTTGACCTACCTGTGTGATGAGAGCTGCTCGTTGCCCAAGTTTTGCACAAACAGCAGCAACATTGGCAGGGGCCCCACCAGCATTTTTAGTAAATAGCTCTACTGTAGCAAGGGAGGTATTTTGCTCAGTAGGCGTAAAATCAATTAATAATTCACCAATTGCATAAAGTTTATTCACGAAAAACCCTCCTCTATATCAATTAATTCCGCCTTGGCGTAATTGTTGCTGACGCTTTGCTTTCGCACAGAAGAATTGCCACAGGGCGTGGCTTTCCGTCGCTTTGCACTTTGTATCCGTCGTACTGCCAGTCGGTTCCGTCGCCTTCATTTCTATCCGTCGTACTGTTCGACCTTTCCGTCACTATGCGCTTTGTATCCGTCGTACTGCCAGCCGGTTCCGTCGCCTTCATTTCTATCCGTCGCTCTGTTCGACCTTTCCGTCGCTTTGCACTTTGTATCCGTCGTACTGCCAGTCGGTTCCGTCGCCTTCATTTCTATCCGTCGTACTGTTCGACCTTTCCGTCGCTTTGCACTTTGTATCCGTCGTACTGCCAGTCGGTTCCGTCGTCTTCATTTCTATCCGTCGTACTGTTCGACCTTTCCGTCACTATGCGCTTTGTATCCGTCGTACTGCCAGTCGGTTCCGTCGCCTTCATTTCTATTCGTCGTACTGTTCGACCTTTCTATCACCTTGCCCTTGGCGTTCTTAGACTGAGTTCCTCTATTTCAGTATGTGTTTGGATATCCACTGAAAAGGAAGCACACCCGCATTCATCTCTTCACCTTTAAAGGTGGGAGTCTTCTGTAACTGACGTTTCACTTACGTTACAAAAAAATCTGTAACTGACGTTTCACTTACGTTACAAAAAAAATCTGTAACTGACGCATCGCTTTCGCTACAAAAAACATCCGCTGAATGAAGATAGATAAAAACTAAACCTGAGACAAACGCCTTTTCTTTGGTACGTAAATTGTGTAAAAAATGCCGCCAAAAATTAATGCAATACCAACTGTTTGCATGAAGCTCGGCATAAAATCAAGCAACAGCATATCAAGTAATATAGCCACAACCGGGTCAATAAATACTAAAACAGAAACTAGAATTGTAGAGAGACTACGAATACTATCAAAAAATAAATAGTAAACAAAGCCTGTATGAATAAAGCCTGTTCCTAAAATATAAAGCCAGTTCGTTGTCGTTAAGCCTTCAAACAGTGAAAAATCAACAAACGGGAATAGTATGACAATTCCGACTGCTGTTTGGATGAATGTTAATGCGTAGGAGCTAAGTTTTGTGATGGTTTTACTTGTTAGCATCGTAAACGCGTAAAATAACGCAGACAGTAACGCCCAAATAAAGCCTGATTTCATAAATTCAGAGAGTGACAAAAAATTATTTAAGCCGATAATGAACATACTGCCAATAAAACAAGTTAATGTTGCTAGCAATGCTTGGATAGTCATCTTTTCTTTTAAAAACAATGCGCCAAAAATTAATACGAATATTGGTGCTAAATTATAGATAGAAATGGCAATAGAAATCGACATTTCTTCAAAGGCTTTAAATAAAAATACCCAGTTTAAGACGATAAAAACACCACAAATAAGTGTACGTACTATTTCTTTTTTATCCCATTTCTCCGTTTTATGACCACTTGTAACGAGCCACATCCCTCCTAGAAAGAGGGTAGCGCAAATACATCTGACAAAAACTAGCTCGGTAGCAGGAACGCCAGTATGAACGGTAAAAAATCCAATGGAGCCAAAAAGGGCCATTGAAACAGTTAGTTTTATAATTGCTGAAATGTTCATACAAAACCTTCTTTCCTTTATAATGTTTGACGCTTGTGAAAATAGAAGAGAATTAACGTTTTTCCGCTCCGTTATCAAAGTTCTTTGGCCAGGTAGAGGTCAGAACTGCTCGGCTAGGAGTAGAATCTGCCCTAGCTCCTCTACAAATCTTTCAATCCCAAAGTGCAAAAAATAAGCAAAGAAAGCCGACAGCGTATGTCAACTGCCGGCTTTTCATTAATAGTTCTACAATTATTCTCGGATTTGTCCGTTACCGTGAATGTAATACTTTGTAGATGTTAACGCAGGTAATCCCATTGGCCCACGAGCATGTAATTTTTGCGTACTAATGCCGATTTCTGCACCATAGCCAAATTCAAAGCCGTCTGTGAAACGAGTAGAGGCGTTATGATAGACAGCTGCAGCATCCACGCTATTTAAGAAAGTATCCGCTACTAACTGATCCTCCGTCATGATGGCTTCAGAGTGGTTTGTACCGTATTTATTAATGTGCTCGATTGCTTCATAAACGTTTTCCACAATATTAACGCTTATTTTTAAATCTAAATATTCAGTTGCATAGTCTTCTGTTGTTGCTGGATGAGCGAAATCAAGAGCTTGACAAACGATTTCATCACCGATAATTGTGACACCTGCTTGATGGATGGCACTTAATAACTGTTTACCATGCTCATTAAACCAATCGGAATGAATAAGTAAGCTTTCTGCTGCATTACAAACAGAAGGGCGTTGTGTTTTCGCATTGATACAAATTTTTTCTGCTTTTATGTAATCGGCAGTTTGGTCTACGTAAATATGACAGTTGCCAGCACCTGTTTCTAACACTGGTACAGTGGCCTCATTTACTACTAAGTCAATAAGTGCCTTTCCTCCACGAGGAATCAAAACATCTAAGTATTCTTTTAAATGGAATAATTCTTTGACAGTTTCACGATTTGTATCCTCGATTAATTGTACAGCGTCCATAGGGATAGACGTTTTTCTAAGTGCACGATGAATACTTGCCACAAGGGCCATATTAGAAAATTTGGCAGAAGAGCTACCACGTAAAATGACAGCATTGCCTGTTTTCAATGATAATGTTGCCGCATCCACTGTTACATTAGGGCGCGCCTCGTAAATCATCCCGATAACGCCAAGAGGGACCAGACGTTTTTCTATCAGTAAACCATTATCTTTTTCTATTCGCTCTAAGAGATTGCCGACTGGATCATTTAATTCTACAAGTAACTGAATGGCATTTGACATAGCTTCTACTCGTTCTTTATTTAGCATGATTCGATCAAGTGTAGAAGCAGGCATTCCTTGTTTCTCGCCATTTACTAAATCCTTTGCATTTTCAGCAATGATAGTATCTTGGTCGATTAGTAACTGCTCAGCAATTTTTGTGAGAGCCTCATTTTTTTCGCAAGTTGTTTTAATATTTAAAATATAGCTTGCGGCTTTTGCCAACTTTCCTTTTTGTTGAACTTCACTTGTCATGTAAATTCCTCCTTAATTTGTTTGAATTTTTAGCCATTTATCTCGGTGAATTACCTCAATTGGATAGTTCGCTAACTCATCTGTACGTTTTCCCATCGCGTGTGCTAACTCAAGGGAAGAATATAAGACCTCACCACGTCCAAGCAGTCCCTTGTCACTATATACCTCAACAACGTCGCCATTTGCGAAATCACCTTCGACACGGTATACACCAGCAGGTAATAGGCTTTTCCCGTTTGCCAATAGCGCATGTTCAGCGCCACTATCTATAAAAATTTTACCAGATACTTCCGTGAGTGCAATCCACTGTTTATTATTTGTTAAAACAGCAAGCGCCTCATGCTCAACATACGTACCATCACCACGTCCTTCCACTATGTTGACAAGTTTATTCGCGCCGTGACCAGTTCCGATAAACACTTTGACGCCCGCATTTAAAGCTGCTCGAGCTGCCAGTAATTTGGATTCCATACCACCTGTACCGACCTTAGAGCCTGTACCGTCTGCAAAACCTAGCATTTCATCAGATACCTCTGTTAAACGATCGATGCGTTTGGCATGTGGGTTTTTATTTGGATTGGCGTTATACAACCCATTGATGTCTGTTAGGATAATGAGTTGATCAGCATGAACAAGACCACTTACAAGTGCCGATAACATATCGTTATCTCCAAAGGTTAATTCGCTGACAGATACTGTATCGTTTTCGTTAATGATAGGTAGCATGGAGCGATCTAATAATTCCTCAAATGTGGCATATGCATTTTTATAGCGTTCTTTTTTTGAAAAATCAGTGCGTGTTAATAAAATCTGAGCAGGTACAATATCATAAATGCTAAATAAAGCATTGTAGGTTTGAATTAGCAAACTTTGCCCAACTGCTGCAGCAGCCTGTTTACCTTTTACTGTGACAGGACGAGAAGGGTAGCCTAGTTGTTTAAAACCTGCTGCAACTGCGCCTGATGAAACAAGCACTACTTCATGACCATACTTTTTTAATTCAGCTATCGCTTGAACATGATCCATTAAACGTATTTTATCAATTTCACCTTTTGCATTTGTTAAGGAGCTACTCCCAATTTTGACGACGATTCTTTTTCTTTCCATAGCAATACCTCCAATTCACCATTACACTTGCATTATAATTTAAACTTTAGCAGCCGCTAAGATTTTCGCTACTATAGTGACATCCGCCGGACTTTAACTTCTTTCAGTAGATGTCTTTTGTGCCGAAAGCGTAGCGACAGGTACAGGTGTTTGGACACCCGCTGAAAAGTAACTTAAATCCGCATTCATTTGCTGAAAGAAGTTAAAAATAAAAAACCTTTCCATCCTAATAAATTAGGACGAAAAGGTTGCTTTCCGTGGTACCACCTACATTGAACATCATTGACATTCCACTTTACTCATAACGCTTGAGACTGCGCCTAGTTTAGCTAGGACGTTTTACGAAGTAGGTTCTTTAGTCTTTCTTGTACAATGCCTTACAGCCGATGGGCATCGCTCTCTGATCAAGCAGTTTCTAGGTACTAGTCTTCGCTCGCTTTTATTTTATAATCCAACATCTTTTTTGTATGGGCTCTAACTGATTGTTTTTGGTTGAAGTCCCATTTCTTTAAAAAGTAATTGAATAAAGAATGCACTACTTCAGCGTGTCTGTCAAGCTGAATAGGAAAGTTAATAGAAAGTTTTGAATAAATAAGTAGGGAATGTTGAACAAACGAGGATAAAGTGCAAGGGGTAACGCACTTTGCTTACTTGAGCCACCAAACTGCGATTAATAGTGGGAGCATTGCTAAAACAATTACGAAGAAACTCCATAATATTTGTTTTCCTGATGACATATTTTTCGGTTTGATACTCATTTGTTCATAAAGCTGGTTGATAGCACCTTGTTCTTTTGAATAAAGCATGGCTTGAAATTCATCGTAATCTTGAATATAACTTGATGGAGGGCGAGGGCTGAAGCGCAAACTTCGAATATCGTCAGTAATCTCTTTTTCACCCATCCAATAGGTAATAACAGGCGCTAAACCTGAAGTTTGCGTAGCCTGTACCTCGATAGCATGTGTTTTCATTTTATAATAGACATTTCCTTGCTCATCTTCATATTGCTTTACAATATCACTTACCGCCATCGACAACCACCTCTTTCTCAAAACAATACTACTTTTACGTTATGATAATATTCATTATAATGTATTAAGAGAGAAAAGTGTTGCTTATACGAGCATAATTAGTTGGGTATTTTTGTAAAAAAATAGAAGAACGCTCCACCATGTAGTATAATGTAAAAAACATTTTATAATGGTTCTTTTCTAAAAGTAATTGTTCATTACTGAAAGTTGGGAATGACATTTTGTTAAAACATATGTCATGTATATAAGTTGATTTCCGTTCCGACTGGACGCCCCTAGGAAAGCGACCATTCGGAACGGAAATCAACCCCACATTATGATGAGCATATTTCTAAAAGTAATAGAAAGAAGGGGTAGAATTGGCATTTTCAACGTTATTGGCGTTTTTAGGAGCAGCGATTATTTTAACACTAATGCCAGGACCAGATAATTTATTTGTTCTTGCACAAAGCATTACACAGGATAAAAAGGCTGGCATAGCAACATCACTTGGTCTATGTACAGGCTTACTTGTTCATATAGGAGCCGCTGTTCTTGGTATTTCGGCTATTATTTATCAATCCACAGTTATTTTTTCTATTGTTAAATTTGCGGGAGCGGCGTATTTATTGTATTTAGCGTGGCAATCATTTCGAGCGAAAGGTGATCCATTCACATTAGAGCAGCAAAATGTACAAGCCTATGTGACGTTATATAGAAAAGGGATTTTAATGAATATTTTAAATCCAAAGGTTTCTCTATTTTTCTTAGCACTATTGCCACAGTTTGTAACTCCATCTAATGGTCATGTAGGTTTACAGATGTTAATATTGGGTATTGTATTTTTAGTACAAGCGCTTATACTATTTTCAATATTTAGTATTTTTGCCGGTAAAGTAAGAAAAGTGATTATTGGGAAGCCCGCAATTGCTGAACGATTAAATATGATTCAAGGCGTCCTTTTCACTTTTATTGGTATACAAATAGCGCTTAGTAAACAGTAAAAGGGGGGATTTTCATGGCAATTTTACATATTACTTTTAGCTTATCTACACAAGGTTCTATAAAACATGCGATACGACAAAACCATTTACAGCGAGATGAGTCGGTGCTTTGTGTCAATGATATTTTCTCGATTGGCCCACTTAACAGCTTAGAAGAACGAAAAAACTGGTTAGAAGCCTATATATTTAATGACAATGAAGAACGTGAATTGTACGAGGATATTCATGAAGAATGGAAGAAAAAAATGGCAGGTTTACCGTGTGATGTTGATGTCTGGGTATGGTATAGCCAAAGTTCTCATGAAGAGATAGGGCTACGTTTTATCATGAGCGAGTTGATCAATAAATGTAGTATGGTATATGGGATTGATGCTACAGAAGGCTTGAAACGTGTACAGCCAAACATGATGATTCGTCATACTGGTGAGCTTGCGTCAGATATGCTAATGAAGCTCCGTTCCGAGGCAAAGCGCTTTTCTATTGATGATTGTCAGCGACTTGCAAAGGAATGGGAAGTGCTGAAACAAAAACCCAGTACACTGCGAGTTTGGCAAAATGGAATTGTACATGTAGCGGAAGATGCATTAGATCCTATTATTATTGAATGTGCGAAAAGAGCACATGCCGAGCTAAAAGAGGAATGGCTTATACCGATGCGTGTTATAGGTGAAACAATTGGTGCAATAGATGACTATTTAAGTGAAGAGTTTGTGGGAAGACGTCTGATAGCCCTTGCAAAGCAGGGACTTTTTGAAATTGATGGCGATACGACAGAAATGTATTCTTATCAAGTAAAATATGTAGGAAAATAATGATAAAATAGCTTCTTTGTAGTAACCACCTTTCATTTGGAGAAGGTGGTTTTTGTTGTTCAAGAAAATTGTCTTTATGGAACTCTAAAAATTTTTCGTAAAAGGTTAAATAGTAGATGCGTCTGTTACACTGACTTTTCCAAATGCCAGTTAAACATATAAAGAAAAGCGGGTAACAATTACGCAGAGGTGAAATTGTTACTCGCTTATGCTTCAGATGGTAGGAGCTTTCGATTACTTTTTTTCGTAAAAATCGAATACAAATTGCTGAAATTGTCGCGCTGATGGTGGAAGATATCGATTTTCAATCCAAGCCATACCTATTATACGTTCACAAACCATATCCTCCACACGAATTTTAGCTAATTTATTTGGATTCAAGTCTTCGTCAACAGGCAGCAATGATACGCCAAGCCCAGCACCTACAAAACCAGCAACTGTTGATACCTCATCACCTTCAAAGGTAATCTTCGGCTTGATACCTGCAGCATTTAATAATTTATCAGCGGTACGGCGCAATGCGTAACCTTTTTTCATCAGAACAAAATTTTCATGTTCAAGTTCCTTCATTTTGATGCTTTTCCGAGTGGCGAAGGGATGGTCGATTGGCACCATAATATAAAGTTCGTCACGCCACAGCTCCTTCCAGCAAACAGGCGGTTCTGTGTCAATCGCTGCAAGCAAGCAAATGTCTAACTCTCCTGCGAGTAATTGCTTCAGTTGGGAATGTGAGTAATTTTGTGTAAAGTGAAAGCGTATATGCGGATGCTTCTGACGAAAAGAGCGGATTAAATCAGGTACGATGCTAGTCCCAAGAGTATGTAAAAAGCCGAGTGATACATCACCTAGCTCTGGGTTATTAAGCTCCTGTAATTCTAAAACTGCTTTTTCATATTCCTTGCGCATGCGTTGGACACGGTACAAAAAGAGCTCGCCATATCGGTTGAGCATAATCGAACGTCCTTGTCGGTCGAACAAGGGTACTCCTAATTCCTCTTCTAGCTTAGAAATCGAACGACTTAATGCTGGCTGAGAAATCGCTAATGCTTCAGCAGCACGTGTCATATGCTCAAGCTTTGCTACTGTTACAAAGTATTCTAATTGTTGCCACTCCATATTTTCACCTCTATTCCGGTTATTTTTGAGTTAACTGCATTATAACGGTAAAAGAGTTGGAAGTATAGGCACATGAAGAGAAACTTTAATCAGTGGGGGTTTTTCCTAGTGATTAATAGTCTTCACCAAACGGGCTCGTTAATGCGGGATGAAAAAATTTTTAACAAACGGAGCACGTAAAATGAAGAATGCAAAATGAAAGTAACAGAAAGTGTGATATAACAGCCATTAACCTCACATCGTTGATGCATGAAAGACATTAATATGATAAAAACTATAAATTGTACATTATGAATAAAGGGTGTTAAGATAGACACATAAATTACACAATTACAAGTTTCCGTGAAGGGGATATTATAAAATGAATTTTTCAAAGCCACAACCTCTAACAATTGAGGGAGGCAAAAAAGCCGTACTATTACTGCATGGATTCACAGGTAGCACAAAAGATGTGAAAAAGCTAGGTGAATTTTTATCAAAACGTGGTTATACAGTTCATGCACCGATTTATAGTGGGCATGGCGTAGAGCCAGAAGCGTTACTTGAAACAAGACCAGAAGACTGGTGGAACGATGTTGTGGAAGGTTATAACTTCCTAAAAAGTAAAGGCTATCAAGAAATCGCGGTAGTAGGAATTTCACTTGGCGGCGTATTTTCGTTAAAAGTAGCAGAGACGTTTCCAGTGAAAGCATGTGTTGCCATGTGTGCTCCAATCACACGTGATAACTCAAAAGGCTTATTTACACGTTTATATCATTACGCTCGTTTATATAAACATTTTGAAAATAAATCAAAAGATCAAATTATTTCAGAATTACATGAATTACGTATTACACCTAAGGATTCATTGGATGGTGTGACACGTTTAACTACAGAAACACGCGATGAATTATCTACAATCAAAGCACCTACATTAGTATTACAAGGTTCATTAGATGATGAACTTTATCAAGAAAGTGCACCATTCATTTTAAATACTGTGGAAACTGATGATAAAGAAATTATTTGGTATGAAAATTCTGGTCATATTATTACGTTAGACAAAGAGCGTGAAAAAGTGTATGAGGATGTATACAAATTTTTAGATCATGTAGAGTGGTCTGTAGCAAACTAAGAGCTGTCACCAGACAGCTCTTTTAGTTTTGTCTACTAAAAGCTAGGAACTGTACAATTAACGATTATAAAAGAAAAAACTATTGTTTTTAAAATAAATGCCTGATACCATAGTGGAATTGTAGTGAGAAATCCCTTCGACTAAATTATTTGCAATAGTTAAATACATCTAAGGAGTACATCAAAATGCAACAGAAAATACCTTTTTCAACATATGCAGTCATCGGCACGATGCTTTTCGGACTGTATTTTGGAGCAGGGAATCTTATTTTTCCAATTCAGCTTGGACAATTAGCAGGGACCAACTTTTGGTTTGGACTAATTGGATTTTTAGTAACAGCTATCGGTTTACCGTTTCTGGGTATTTTAGCCAATGGTTTATCAGGTAGTAACGGTTTGCGTGACTTAGCGAGCCGTGTTCATCCATTATTCGGCATCATCTTTTCATTAGCACTCTATTTAACGATCGGTCCTTTTTTTGCGATTCCACGTACAGCGACAGTTCCGTTTGTTGTTGGCTTTGAACCATATATTCAGGCTGAGCATACAACACTTCTACTTGCTTTATTTAGCTTCGTATTTTTCGCCATCGTTTATTATTTTTCATTAAATCCAGCGAAAATTATGGATTATATCGGTAAATATTTAACACCAGCCTTTTTGGTTGTGTTATTTATTTTAATTATTATTAGTATTTTAAAGCCGATGGGGCATTTCCAACAGCCAATGGGAGACTATATTGATTCAGCATTTATGACAGGTTTTAAAGAAGGCTATAACACAATGGATGCACTAGCGTCATTAGCTTTTGGGATTGTCGTTATAAATGCAATTAAAAGCGCAGGAATTTCAGATAAAAAGGAAATTGCTAAGGCAACATGGAAATCTGGTATTTTTGCCATGGCATTAATGATGCTAATATACGGTTTAATAACGTATATGGGGGCATCGAGTATTGAGGCTGTTGGTACATTTGATAACGGTGGTTTAATATTTGCTGCAGTGGCAGATCACTATTTCGGATCATTTGGGGCTATTTTATTGGCAGTTATTATTGTCCTGGCTTGTTTAAAGACAAGTATTGGCTTAATCACATCTTGTAGTGAGTTTTTCCACGAAGTGTTCCGAAAAATAAGCTATAAGTGGTTTGTTTTGTTATTGTGTGTTGTGTCGTTTACGATTGCTAACTTCGGATTAACGAATATTATTAAGTTTGCCATTCCAGTGCTGATGTTCTTATATCCGCTAGCAATTGTCTTAATTGTCCTTGCATTAAGCTCATCACTATTTAAAAATAAGCAAACGGTATACGCGATTGCTATGATTTTTACAATTTTTATTAGTTTGATTGATGGCTATAAAGCATTAGTAGTTAGCATTCCTACGGCGAAATTAAGTATTTTTGATGCAATTGAGAAAGCTTATTCGAACATTTTACCTTTTTACGACATGGGCTTAGGATGGATATTACCAGCGCTAATAGGGGCTTTGATTGGATATTTAATTCCAGCAAAAAGAATGTAATAGTTTTAAATACCACAATCTATGGGTTGTGGTATTTTTGTTTTGAGAGTTATTCACATACTGACATAAAAACTTAATTGTAAATATTTTGAGCATTTTAAGCAGGTTGATAACTTTAACACTGATAATGATGATTTTTTCGTAAATCATATAATTCGTTTGGTTAAATTAACCATATAAGAATGTTATTATTATGGTAGTAAATTTGAGGAGAAATTTTATGAAGAAAAAATTATTACAATCTTTCATGTTAGTCCTAGTGCTTTTTTTGATAGCCTGCAGCAAAGAAGAATCCGAGGATACGCTTGAGGAAGTTTCGGAAGGTATTTCAAAAGCGACAGTAATTAACAATGTATTTGAACAAACCATTACAAGCTATAAGACGAAGATAGAAGCAACTGTCGGTTCTAAAACTGTCGATTCTAAAAATGAACAATTAGAACAAACTTACACAATGGATATGGTAGTTCAGAAGGAGCCTTTTCTTATTTATTATAATTACGTTGATCCTGAAGATGTGACTAAGGCTTATATTGATATTGATAGCGAATATTACAATCTTAATAAAAGTGAACGCTGGTACAAGATATCTGAATTAGATAGGGCTGAAAAGCAGGAAATGTTAAGAGAAGGTTATTTATTAGAAAATATCAAGAGATTGATGGAATTTGAAGACATATTTGAACTTCAGTACCGAGAAAATGAGTACATATTGATTGCCAAAGTTACTGATTCATCAGATAAAAAGAGTCTAGCATATGTAACAGATTATGTTGAAAATAATATGAAAAGGGAATTGGATTCAAAGCGCTTAAAGACAACGATTAATGAAGTCAAATATACACTAATATTAGATAAAGACTTTTTACTGAAATCAACTAATATTATTGCGGATATAAATTTATATCAAGGAACTGAAAAGTCAAATATAATTTTAAATTCTGATATGGTTTATTCGGATGTAAACAATGTACATTATTTTTCTATGCCTGAAGGAATTAGTAGGAATTCCATTAATATGGATGAACTTTAAAACACTACAATTCTGGAACAATCGTACTAAAATATTAAAAGCGATAGTTCTATTTTATGAAATTTTATTTAATTACTTGAAAGGAATTTAAAAGTATAACGTATTTTAACAGAGAACTTACAAATTATACCGAATACTAGCTGCGAAACGGATAAAGGCCAAATATAAAATGAGTTCGATACAATACCGAACTCATTTTAAACATTCTACCTAATGAAATAAGGAGTGTTGATTAGGAAAAAATAGGTTTATGAGCGATAAAAGGATTTTTTTGTTGCTATTTTGCTAACATATTCCCATTTCCAACTGATTGTAGCGTAGGGCTACTCGACTCCCGCGGGAAAGCGAGTAGCCCGTAGCGGAAATCAGAGTCTTATAATTAATTAGGGTGGATAAAAATGGTTAATCAACACACCTGTAATGAAATAACCTTTTCTATTCCATATGTGCAATATAGAAAATTAGTAAGCTGTCCAACCACCATCAACAGCAATTACTTGTCCATTTACAAAGCTCGCTTCATCTGACCCAAGGAAAATAGCAAGCTGAGCGATTTCCTCTGGTTGTCCAGCACGTGGGTTAATGGATAAACCTAGTGCTTGGCGAGCTGCTCCGGTTTGACTCACATTTGTCATGGAAGAGGCAATGTTTGTTATAACAGCACCTGGAGCAATGCCATTACAGCGAATATTTTTATCTGCATACATAAATGCTGTGTTTTTTGTTAGACCAACAACAGCATGTTTAGAAGCAGTGTAGGCAGCCCCAGCACGAGCGCCATATAGACCGCCAGCAGAAATATTGTTAACAAAGACACCATGTCCTTGAGCAAGGAAAATCTCTGTTGCCATACGCATTGAACGCATAACAGAAGTTGTATTTACCGCGAATACTTTGTCCCAACGATCATCAGAAACTTCACCAACTGGCTCCATACCATCCATAATACCAGCATTATTAACTAAAATATCTAATTTGCCATAAGCATTTTTAGTTTCATCAAATAAGCGTTGTAAGTCTTCTGTTGAAGCGACATTTGTTTGAACGGCGATCGCAGAGCCACCAGCTGCTTCTATACCTTCAACAACAGTTTGTGCACCCTCTAAATTCAAGTCAGAAACTACAACCTTTGCACCTTCTTTTGCATAACCTTCTGCGATTGCTTTCCCCATACCTGACGCTGCACCTGTTACGATTGCTACTTTACCTTCTAATCTCATCAAAAAAACCTCCTATTATTTATAGTGTTTCACCAGAGTTTGTCCTAGTACATAATAGTGTATGAACATTTCCTGGATATATTATGTTAGATATTGAACATGTGTTCATTAAAATAATATAATAGTTTTGTAAGCGATTTCAATATGCAAAATACTAAAAACTGTTCAGTAATCAACACATATAAAAAATCTGTTTAGTAGGGGATGAAAATTTGAGCGTTAACGATTTAAGAGTTGTCAAAACGAAGCAAGCATTACATAATGCTTTACTGACTTTATTAAGTGAGAAGCCTTTAGAAAACATTACAATCGCAGAAATTTGCCGGGTGGCAAAGGTGAACAGAGGTACCTTCTACTTGCATTATGAGCAAAAGGAGGGGTTATTTGAGGAATATTTTCAGGAGATTATGGAGGATTTGTATAATTCCTATGAGGAACCGTACCGTGCAGTAACAACATTGGATAAGAATCAAATAGATCCAAATACGATTCGTATTTTTCATCATATTGAGCGCTTTAAAATATTCTATCGCATTGTTTTTTCAAAAAATGTGCCTCTGACCTACTATTACATGCTATTTGATGGAATTCATTCGCTCATGAAAAGAGACCTAACAGCTCATAAAACTCACAACGAGATATCCATTGATTATTATAGTGCTTATCAAGCAAACGCAATCATCGGTTTGATCATTCAGTGGTATCGTCAAGATTTTACAGATAGCGTTAGCACCTTGAATAAGCAACTTGCAGCTATTTTGCGAATTGGCGAAAATAAATGAGGGAATTTCCTATATTTCTTCGGCAAAACAAGGGGTGGGTGATTTCCGTTCCGACTGAGCGCTTTGTTGCTGTCGCTTCGCTAGCGTCAGCAACAATGTTTATCTGTGCGAAAGCGAAGCGTCAGCAACAATGTTTATCTGTGCGAAAGCGAAGCGTCAGCAACAACAACAACAACATAAGTGGAGTAATTGGCTCGACGCTCACCCACAGGAAGGCGAATAGCCTGGAACGGAAATCACCTTCATTTAAAGCATGACAACATGCACAAAGATTTCCTTGGCCATTTTTTAAACTCTATCAGCAATGTACTAACTCGTCATTAGTACATTGCTTTTTTATGACAATATTATTGAACGGTAGCAGGTGTAATTTGCTCACTTTTGCTTTTTACGTTTGATCTTTTTAAAGCAACGACTGCAGTAGAAATGGCCAAAGTTACAGCAATGATAATTCCTAACGAGCTACTATTACTCATTAGATTGTCAGAGCTTCCTCCAAAAATAATTGTGTAATAGCCATCTGCTCCATAAGTGGCTGGCAGAAGAGAAGATAGTTTATTGTAAAAATCGGATAGCATCACTTGTGGAACAAGAACACCTGATGTAACAAGTTGTAACGAAAGGGCACAAATATTAAAAACCATACCCAAATTACCAAAAATTATGACAAAG
This sequence comes from Lysinibacillus agricola, assembly GCF_016638705.1. Lineage (GTDB taxonomy): Bacteria > Bacillota > Bacilli > Bacillales_A > Planococcaceae > Lysinibacillus > Lysinibacillus agricola. The sequence goes on from NZ_CP067341.1 coordinate 2,061,124, forward strand.
GATTGAACCAAGCAGAGGAAAGCCCAGAACATTAATGCTTGAAAAAGATAGATTGTTAAAAAGCTTTCTTCACTTGAAATATTAAAAAGATGCATTAAACCGATTGTTAATAACGGAAGGGTAAAGGCTACACCAATATTAATAAGCTGTCTTGCTAGGAACAATTGCCATTTTGAAATGGTATCTTGCACAAGTTGTGCAGCCTGCTGATGCTGCATAATCATTACCATTGCACCAACGAACGACGAAATAATAACCATTAATGGGACAAAATTCGCAGCGAACTCTTCAACATTATTTGTTTTAATAATAGTAGAATCTATTGCACGATCCTTTACGCTCATAATTGTTGTAGCAACGGTTTCGTTAATTTGTTGTGCTGTATTTTGTTCCATTGGCAGTTGTGAGAACTTTTGAGAAAATACGTCCATGGTCTTGCTCTGTTGTAAAGGATACGTATGGTGGTTAATTTCCTCTGTTACTTGTTTGGCTACTCCTTCCATCATGTTTTTTGTGATGCTTGCATTTGCTTGATTAATAGAGTAAATAATTTCAGCCTCTTTACCAGCTTGTAATTGACTCGTAAAGTCGTTTGGAATATGAATAACCATATTGATATTACGTTGATTTAATTCCTGTTCAGCATTGGCTAGTGAGGTGTAATTTTCTATTGTAAAAGGTAGTGTTTCTTTTATTTCATTTACTACTTGTTGCCCCATCTCTGTATCTTCACTAATTAATCCAATTTTTAAATTTTCTGTTCTATCATTTACACCATCATAGGCAGTCATCCAGACGGAAAAGAAAATTACTTGAAATGCAATTGTAATGACAATACCAACATAAGTTTCTCGAATTTTAAATAAAGCTTGTAAACCTTTCATACAAAGACCTCCTGTAAAGTAAGTACTTACTTGCATCAAGTGGAAAAATTTTTTCTAGGAAGTCAATCCCCTAGAAAAAATTGAAATGCTCGTTTTTAACAATATTTCAGTAGGCATATCAGAAACGATTGTTCCTAAACGTGCCCTTGAAATAAAATGCCCAAAATTAATAGCGATAAGAGATAACGCTACTGCTTCAAAATCAATCTCTCTAACTTTTCCTCTTTCATGCATTTCCTGCAAATAATGAATTAGCTCATTTTTAATATGGAGCGGGGTATTAGCAATCTCTTCATTAATTTCAGGGAACTGCATCGCTTCTTTAAAGCCAATCATTACAAAGTCTTTAATAGACATTAAAAAGTTAAAATGCTTTAAAGAGAAATTTAGTAGATCTGTTTCCAAATCCCATGTAGCATTTTTATTGATCTCTTCCTGCAAAATAGGAAAATAGGAAAATTGCTCAATAATGGCTTTTAAAATGCCACGCTTGTTACCGAAATGGCGAAAAATTGTTACTTCATTGACCCCTGCTAATTCAGCAATTGCTTTAGTTGTTGCCGCGGTATAGCCCTTCTCACTGACGAGTTGTAAAGCTGCTTCAATGATTCGTTCTGCGGTACCCTTTGTTGACAATAGAATACTTCCTTTCGTGCAAGTAATTACTTACATGCTAGCATAGAGCAATTTCTTATGCAATAAGAATATTAATGGAAAGGGGAAATCAAGAAACGCTCGGGTAGTCAAAAAAATCGGTCAGGTAGATTAAAATGACAAGCTGACTACTCCCACAGCTAAAGCAGTGGGGATCTTATATACTTAAGAGAAGCGTTACAAAGCTCTCCACAGATGGTGTTGCCATGTCCTGTGTACAACATCTTTGATTTATCTTCTGTTCCATAAGACTTTCTTATTTACACAACCGATGTTGTGTTGGCAATAAGTTTTAACGAAGGCAGGTAGCTCTACCTACGGAGGAATACCCCTCACTTGATTTGTTGGATACCTATGCTAAGAGGGAATGTTTTCTTTACTTGTTTCAAGTCTTCTATATGTTGATTGTGTAATTCTAAAAAGGTAGTAAACGTTTTATTGCATAAGTCTTGATTAGGTTGTTGTAAATTTGGATCACTATTCATCAGTAAAAACGCACTATATAAATCTCGTTGTACGAGATGACTTCCAATTTGACTCCAACGTTGATGGAGTTTTTTCTTTTCATAACGATCCGTCACATGGTTATACTGACTGGCTCGAAAGGTTATCGTATTTACTTTCTGTATCGTTTGCTTTGTGTAACCTAATTTTTGATGGATGATTTCCACTAGCATGGCTGGGGCATGATTCCCAATGCTTTTTCCAAAACGCTTTTTGGATTGGATTTTGCCCTGTATAGTTGTTTTGGTTTCTTTTGTACGTTTTGCCAATCCTTTAAAATGCATGGTTTCGATGTACACCTCATCGCCAAGAGACAAGATTTTATTTGCTAACGCACCATGTTTTTCTTTGATGTAGGAAGCTTTCTTTCGATATAATTCTTTTACTTGTTCTTTTGTTTTTTGATAGTTTTTACTATATGTCCAACGGAGTTTGACGCCATGTTTTATAGTCCCATCCTTTTTGAAATTGTTAGGATTGGTACTTCTACGACTTCTATCCAACTTGCGTAATAAACGTCTTTTTTGTTTCTCCAATAAAGGTACTTCTGGAGCAAGTTGTTGGATGAAAACTGTTTCTTCTGAAACAATCGCAATAGTAGAAGGACCAATGTCAATACCTACTCGTTTTTGTTTTTGATAGGAATGCCGAAAGGCTCCTGTAGATGGAATTCTCTTGGCAGGAGGAATCCCATCCATCACAAGTTGTACGTAAAAAGTATGTTTTCCACGAATCACTTTGTTGACTAGACGACAGTATTTAATGGTATGAAGGGCAAGGGATTCTTTTACAAACAAATCTTGTTTGCGAATACGAACAGGAAGGATTAATCCATTCCAAAAGACACTATTCTCTTTAAATCGAATGCCTGCTTTATTAGATTTCCCTTCTACAGAATGAAGCATTCCGTACCGTTTAAAGTGTGCTTTACTCCCTTTAAATAGAACATCTTGAACCGCTTTCCAGACAGTAGAGGCGATTTTCTGAGAAGTATTGCTATCTATATGTTTTTTATAGTTATGTTGATGCTTTTTAATATACGCATGCAGTTGATATTCACTTAATCCAAAAGATTGACGAATGTTATCTAATTCTTTTGCGATCTGCTTCAATTCTTTTGAATCATTCGTTTTTTTCGCTTTTTGATAGCCACGTAATTGTTTTCGATAGTGTTTTGAATCTTGCATGAAAGTATATTGTTTTACTGCATAAGACAAAGTTGTATTATAGAGTGTACGGGCAATTTCAAAACGTTTTAATAGGAGATCCTCTTGCCATGTATCTATAAGTAACTTGAGTTCTATAATAAAACAATCTTTCTTCCATTTCGTCATTACCCGTCACTCCTTTCTTTTTTGATTATTTACAATATACAATATAAACATATGTTCTATAAAGAAAAAGCACTTCATTCCTCCCACCTCTGAAGAAGTGGGCTTCCTGAAGCTCACTTCTGTGAAACACTACAGTTAAGAAAAGCTTTATAACTTTTTATGGAAAAACAAGCGTTGACAACTATATCGTCTGCTGATATATTTTACATATATCGTTTGTCGATATATTGTTAGACGATATAAAGGGGGATATTGTATGACACAGGAGCATCCGCCACTAACTGAGGGCGTTTACTATATTTTATTAGCTTTATTTGATGCACGGCATGGTTATGGCATTATGCAATTGGTAGAGGAAATGAGCAATGGTCGCGTTCGGCTTGGAGCGGGGACAATTTACGGAGCAATCAAAACATTACTTGAGCGCGGATGGATTGAGGCGCTAGATGGTGATGGACGAAAAAAAGAATATATTATTACAGAGAGTGGAAAAAAGGTTATTGATTACGAAATTTTGAGATTAAGGGAACTTTTTGACAATGGCATCCGTATAACAAAGGAGGATGGAACAAATGGATAAATATCGCTTAGTCATCAACCCATATGATATTGAGAAATGGGTCAATGATATGGCTAGCCAAGGTTGGCATTTGCAAAAATTCACTTGGATTCGTTTTATATTAAAGAACGTGGAGAACCAGGTAGCTACCAAGGTGAATTGGAGAGATTTGGTGCCTCATATGAAGAAGGATTTGGATGTATTTACAGATTAGTATGGGAGATGGCTGACAAGGTGGTTGCATATTATCTATTGAGCTGATAAGAGAATTACCTTTATTCAGACTGAGAAGTACATTTGCATCAAAATTATTTTCCGGGAAATCAGAAAAGTTAAATAATTCAATGAGCTAAATACTAAATTATTATGACTACTATAAGGCACATATTTAACCAAGAGTTCTTATCTGTATAATACGATACTTTAAAAGAGTGGAGGTGAGATATTATGAGAAAAAGAGTGTATCGTTTTTTTCTAGATTATGAAGAAGAAGAAGCATGGGTTAATGACATGGCGGAACAAGGTTGGCATTTAAAAGGAACAATTTTAGGCTACTTTGTTTTTGAAAAAGGGGAACCTGGACAATACATTTATCGCAATGAACTAGTCAATGGTAAAAGCCAGGACTACTATAATTTTTTAGAGTCAATGAATATTGAATGTGTTTCAAAATTTGGGGTTTGGGCTTATTACCGAAAAAAGAAATCAGAAGGGCCATTTGAATTATTTTCAGATAGTTCTTCGAAAATAAAATATTTAAAATCAATGAATCGTCTTTTTATATCAGTAACATTTCTAAATCTTTTTATAGGGTTTATCAATCTTTATATTGGTCTTGGCGAATCAACAGAAAAATTCTTAAACACTGGAGTATCGCTCATAAATTTTGTAGTCGCTATGATTATGTGTATACCGATTTTAAAAGTTGTAAAACGTAAAAAAGGACTGCAACGAGAATTACATATATTTGAAGGGTAAGGAGGAAAAAAGATGACATTACAATTAGAGAGTGTTACAAAGAAATACAAAGACTTCGCAGCGGTCGATAATCTGAATTTTACCATTAAAAAAGGGGAGATTTTTGGGCTGATTGGACAAAATGGAGCTGGCAAAACAACAACGTTCCGTATGATATTAGATTTGCAGGAAACGACAGCCGGTACAATTACATGGGACGGCAAGCCGGTTAATGCTATAAACCGTGATGTACTCGGTTATTTACCGGAGGAACGAGGCATTTTTCCAACGATGAAGGTAGAGGATCAACTTTACTTTTTTGGCGAGCTACGTGGAATGGAAAAGTCGGAGCTAAAGAAGGACATTGACTTTTGGATTAGCCGATTTGACCTAGAAGAAAAAAGGAAAGATAAGGCTGAAACTTTGTCAAAAGGGAATCAGCAAAAAGTACAACTGATAGCCAGCTTTATCCATAAGCCGCAGTTCTTAATATTAGATGAACCATTCAGTGGACTTGATCCCGTGAATAAAGATTTACTTCAGGATGCCATATTGCTTTTAAAAGAACAAGGCACGACGATTTTGTTCTCTAGTCACCAAATGGACAATGTGGAGGAGCTATGCGATCATCTTTGTCTATTAAAACGTGGAGTCTCCTTATTTTCAGGTAGTCTATTAGATTTAAAGAAACAATACGGAAAAACGAGATTGGCAGTACGTACAGAGTGGTCGACAACTCAATTGTTGGCACTAGAAGGTGTCAAAGATGTTCGAGTAGAGAAAGAGCAAACGGTGCTCACTCTGGAGGATGAGAGCTTTGCACAAAGTATTTTCGAGCAGCTTTCAAATGGCAAATATATTGAAAAGTTTAGTTTAGATTACTTATCGTTAGATGAGATCTTTAAGGATAAGGTAGGTGGCAACATTGTCGAAGTTTAATTTATTAATGAAACAACTTTACAAATCAAAATTGAAATCAAAATCATTTGTTTTAATGACATGTATTTATATACTTGGGATGTCTGTCGCAATTTTCTGGTCGGACATTAAAGAGCTTTTTACAGGCAATGATCAAGCGCAACAAATTGCAATAGTCAATGAAACAACAGCCGATTTAAGCGGGATCTTTGTATCCAATGGCGATATGGAATTTATACAAAATGAATCCAATATATCGGTGCTAGAGGAAAAAGTCAAAGATGAAAAGCTAGATGCAATTATTAAAATAACAGATCAAAATGATCAGCTACATGCTGAAATTGCCACTTTCACTCCGCTGAAATTAAACGATCAAGCTTCGATATCTTCGTTACTGCAATATGCTGGTCAAAACTATACTGTACAACAGTTATCACTTACACCAGACCAAGCAGCTCAAATTGTGGATGCAAAAACGATTATCTCTAATAAAAACTTAAATGAAGAGTCTGCAGGCGGTAAAAGTGAAGAAGAAAAGCAATCAGGACTATGGGTATCCTATGCAGTTGGTATTTTAATCTATTTCTTTATTTCTACATTCCTATCCATGATCACAACAGAAATTGCTTCAGAAAAAGGTTCACGTGCAATGGAGATGCTACTAGTAAGTGTAAAGCCAGCTACCCATTTTAAAGCTAAAATTGCCGGTGTACTATTACTGGCATTAACACAGATGGGTATTATTACAGTTGTTTTCCTTATCTATGCGAAATTTGTGAAGAACGGCGTTATTTGGGATGCGGCAGCTAGCATTGTTAAAGAATTGTCGTTGGGTTACGTAATATATGCAATTCTATTCCTACTATTAACAATTATTCTTTATTTAATTGTTGGGGCTTTATTCGGTTCATTAGTGTCTAAAGTAGAGGAAGCAGGTCAAGTATTAATGCCTGCGATGATGATTACATTAATTGGCTTCTATGTTATGATATCAGGAATTGGCAATCCAGATACGATTGTCATTAAGATATTCTCTTATATTCCATTTACGTCTGGAATGGTCATGCCGATGCGTATCGGAGCTACTGATATAGGAGTAATGGTACCACTTCTATCGTTAGGTATTTTAATTGCGACGATAATTGTGGCTTATTTATTCAGCATATCATTCTACAAACGCAGTGTACTAACTTATAGTACAGGTGGCGTTATTCAAAAAATTAAAACCGTGTTAAAGGTGACAACATGATGAGGAAAGCAGCTACATTCTAAGAAGAAAAGGAACGTCCATTTTTAAAGAAATAACATATATATGAACAGCACACCGAATAGTGGACACTTACAAAAAAAGTGCCCTATTCGGTTTTTTTATAATATCAGTGAATGATATAAGGATGGTCCGTTAATTGAGTGCAAATAATTTGAAAAAAACCGTGATTATCGAGGAAGGTTTTGCATGAATTAAGATTCGGAAAGTTTTTTCTGGATTTCCAGACGGTAGTCTTTACTTCTTAATAATTTGGATTCGAATGAATTCATATTTTTTCTGATTAGTAGTCCCTGCCAGAAGTTCAAGTCATCTGTTAAAATTACCATTTCGATTTTATTGCCATGATGATCTTCTGCATATATTGCGTCGTTAAGCACAAATGCAGTCGAACCACCTTTTGCTCCTAGATGGACAAAACGTTCATGATTCTGCTCGTTATATTGCATCGGCCACTCTAGTAAATCTCTTATAGTAACAGCAGCTCCCTCTGGAAGTTCGTCATTCGAAATGACCGCTAACAACTTCCCATAGTCATTTGCTGAAGCACCTATTAAACGATCCGACCATACTTTTTGCAGATTCATAGGCATATCAAATGATATATCCTCAGCTTTAATCGTTCCAACCTTCATTTGTTCACTTAAATCTTCTGCTTTAGAACGATATGTTGCTATCGGCATCTCTCTAAGCTTTTTGATCAACTGTTTCTCACTCAACGTTTCGTTCTCTATGTGTTCAGGGATTAACAGTGCACTAACAATTGGATAGACCTCCTCATGCTTTGTCAGTTTTAGAGATTTTGCTCTCTCATTAATGTTAGTTATGCCTAGTAAATCAATGAGAAAATCTGTATTGGCATTAGAGCTGTAGGTAATCATTCCTTTTGCAACATCATGCAATGTTACTTCATTGTTTTTAATTTTACCTTCACTACTCATTGTTTTTAGCCAATCTTCATGTGCGTTACCGTCTGTGTTTTTTATGTAATAACGTTTTAAAACGTCTAACGACACAGGGCTGTCTTTAGTTATTATACCTGCATTAATTTGCATCGCGTATTCGACAGCAATTAGCATTTTTACTGTGCTTGCTAGTGGTCTGACTATATCTGATTGATAACTGATTAATTCCTCACCATTTTCCGCGACATAAAGAGAAGTGGTTTGTGGGTAGTCCTTCAAATGGTTCAGAACATAATCAGGATTATCCCTGAAAAAGAAGTAGCTCGCAATCCCAACAACGAGAATAAATGATCCATAAATTATTATTCGTTTTTTCGTATATGTTTTTTTATCGAAGACTATCATTGCAACAAAGCCCGCAATCAATGCAAATAAATAATTAACATTAAAAAATAGCACAGCAACGATGATTCCTAGTACAATCAATCCAGTTACGATTGTCTTTCTAATTTCCTCCTTTGTCCTGTTCTCTTTTTTGAGTAAAGACAAGAGTGAAAACATCACGATTCCTAGTAGCCCAATCCACGCCCAAATATTCATCCAGCAACTTCCTTTCTGGTAAGTTCTATTTTTATCATTCTCTATGTAAAAGTCGTTTTGAATACCTCCACTTAATACCCTTAAATGAGTAATAGTAAACGTTGGGGTAAAACCAGATTTTTAATTTGTATGTATCATAATTTAAGTATTTATGAGGTTACTTGATAAAAGCCTACACATCCACACTCATGAAATAAATACTCGCTAGTTTTTGTTGAATTTTGATAAACATAATTTGGTTGCTTTCTTAGTTTAAGCATGCCAATATTAGAAAGTAATGTAAAGTATTTCACGGAATCATTCGAATTTCCTATTAAAACAAGCTATAATTTTTTTAGGAGTGATGCCACTATGTTATCTAAATTAGAAGGTTGAAACTTTCCTAAAACACAGTCAAATAAACTTTTTGCAACGTCTATAGAGAAGGAACAGTATTTTCAAAAGCTTGAATATCAAGTTTTTTGTTGATGTAGCTAACTCAGCACATTATAGCTTTCAACTAGAGCATCATCAGAGTTCTTACTATATTAAGATGCGTGTTGATTAGGAAAATAAAGGTTTACTATTGACTGACAAAAGAAATTTTTTGTTAATATTTTGCTAGTGTATGCCTATTTTTAATTGATTGTAGCGAAGGGCCACTCGATTCCCGCGGGACAGCGAGACAGACGAAACCCTGCACGCCATCTTCTAAATGAATTTTGGTGGATAAAAATGGTTAAACAATACACATAATATATGGTGGACTCTTATTTAGTAAGGCTTGACTAAAATGAAACTTTTTCAGCTTGAAATCGTATGTAAATAAAAGAGATAAATCGCAGGGGGTATAACTTTTATGTCTGAATTCGACAACGACCTATTAAAATCAAAGGATCCATTCGCATCAGAAAATCCATTATTACAGCCTAATCCATTATTACAGGTGGAGCAAGAGCCAAAAAAACCAGTACTTGTTTCTGAGCAAGAGCTATCACAAATTGCTCAAAATCAACTTGCTTTAAAGCAAGATCCTGAGGTTCATACATTAGCACAAAAAATTGATGTGAAAGACCAAATTGCTATGCTGGAGCTTGGAAAAGAAACTGCGAATGGTATTTCTACCTTTTCAGATAAAATGCTAGCAACGATGAAAACAAGTAAGCTTGAGGAATCAAGTGTATTATTAAATAATTTAAATAGAATTATGGATAAATTTGATCCTCAAGATTTTGCGGAGGACAAAAAAGGTGGCTTCCTTACGAAGTTGTTCAGTAAAGGAAAGGAACAATTAGAAAAGTTTCTATCCAAATATGACAGCATGAATAAAGAAGTGGATGTCATTTTCCATGAGGTTCAAAAATACGAAGGTGAAATGAAACGTAATACAGTTGATCTAGAAAACTTATATGATCAAAACTTAAACTATTTCCAAACGTTAAGTCAATTTATAGCGGCAATTGAAGTGAAAACGGATGAAGTACGTTCATCATTACCAGCACTTGAGCAAAAAGCACAAACAGGCGATCAATTAGCAGCGATGGAATATGAAACAATGGTACGTGCCGTTGATTTACTAGAACAACGTCGTTATGATTTAGAAATGGCGCAACAAGTGTCATTCCAATCTGCTCCACAAATTCGGTTAATGCAGCAAGGTAATAACCACTTAATTGCTAAAATTAACTCTGCATTTGTGACGACAATTCCTATATTCAAGCAAGGGCTTATTCATGCGGTGACGTTAAAGCGCCAAAAGCTTATTTCTGATTCAATGAGTGAATTAGACCGTCGTACAAATGAAATGCTTGTCAAAAATGCAGAAAATATTAGTAAAAATAGCGTTAATATCGCGCGTGCAGCTGGTAGCCCAAGCATTAAAATCGAAACAATTGAAACGACATGGCAAACAATTATGTCTGGTATTCAAGAAACGAAGCAAATTCAAGCAGAAACAGCTAAAAATCGTGAGGACGGCCGTAAACGTATTGAACGTCTGCAGCTTGAGTACGAAAAACTGAAAAAAATGTAATCGTGAATCTTCTTGCAAACTTACCTTGCAAGAAGATTTTTTTTGACAAATCAGAAATTCCTCATTATGATAAGGTAAATGAGAATGATTATCAAAGAAAAAAGGAAGCGGAAAGATGCTAAACAATGCAATTCGATTACATAAAATAATCAATCATGGAGTAAATAAAAGATGATAAGCAAAATGAATCCAACGTCATTATCCTGTGAGTCTTTAAAGGATGGAGCACTTGCGATTAATACGACAGAAAACTTAATGCTTGTGTTAAAAAGTCGCTACCATGCATTAACGCATATAGAAGAGCTGTACAATGCCATACATATAGATTTAGATGAAAAGCACACAGTTTTAGAGCAAGAGAGGAAAATTTTAAAGAAACAAAATTTAAAGCTTGTGGAAGACATGCAAAAAATAAAGCAGCAATGCACTGTCTTACAAAAAAAACTAACGGAATATAATTGTGTCGTAGATGAGCTCAAGGAGATTCGCCGACAAAATACAGAGCTATTAATTGAATTAAGTAAATATACTTCTCTGTCAAAGGAATCCCTGTCAGGTCCTTTAAAATCTATGATTCGCGATATGCGAAAGCAGGGTGTAGGTATTAAAGAAATTCACATTCGCATTAAACGTCAAATTAATCCTGATATTAGCTATAGTACGGTGCGCAAATATATTGCTGAGCTTGAATCTGAAATTAAAGAGTAACATTATTAATGTCAACTTATTAAAACTTGGCATTTACAGTTACCATTCAAAGTCCTATAATAAGTCTATTCTTTAAATGGTAATATTACGCAAAGTCGTATAGATTCATATGGAGTAGGAGAGTTAGAGGCAATGTCAAATGAGAAAAAAGGGGTTTTGGCGGCTTTTTTAGCCTATGCTTTGTGGGGTGCATTTCCGCTTTATTGGAAATTACTTGAGCATGTGCCGAGTATGGAAATTTTACTATCGCGCGTCATTTGGTCCTTTGTCTTTACAGTACTAGCAGTAATAGTATTTGGAATGCGTAAGGAACTTCTCGCAGACTTAAAATATTTGTGGTCACACCAAAAGCATTTTTGGCAGCTTGTTGGGGCTTCATTTGTTATTTCAATGAACTGGTTTTTATATATTTGGGCAGTTACGCATAACCACTTAATAGAAACGAGCTTAGGCTATTATATTAATCCTTTACTGTCAGTGATTTTTGGGGTTGTTTTCTTTAAAGAAGCACTTAGTCGTGCGCAATGGGCGGCTACCGGAATTGCCTTTATGGCTGTCATTATTTTAACGATTAATTATGGGTCAATCCCATGGGTAGCACTTCTTATCGCTTTATCCTTCGCTATTTACGGTGTTCTGAAAAAGAAAATTAAGCTTGACGCGACAAGAGGTTTAGCTATTGAGACGTTATTTATACTACCGTTTGCATTAGGCTATTATGTTTACCTCTTTACAACGAATCAAGCCTCATTTTTACATGTGGATGTGAAGACAGACATCCTCATGATTGTAAGTGGTATCGTGACAGCAATACCGTTAATTTTATTTGCGAAAGGTGCACAAAATATTCCACTCTATTTATTAGGCTTTATTCAATACGTATCGCCAACGATTGTATTAGTTTTAGGGATCGTGCTTTATAAGGAACCGTTTAGTCAAATAGAGCTCTTGGCATTTAGCATTATTTGGGCAGCCTTACTACTGTTTTCAGGCTCGAAAATCATTGAAACGAGAAGGGCTCAGCATAAATCTGCATAAAAAAGGACTTGTAGATATATTAATATAAGGTAAATAGTATAATAAAATAAAACCAGACCTTATATTTAGAGTATTTGAGTTTGATTATATATAATCAAATTTTATAATCAAACTTTTATTTGTATTTAAAAATACATCCATTAAATCTTTATTGAGATAATGGATGTATTTTTTATTGTGGTCTTTTAATAAAGATTGATAATTTATAATTAAGTTCGATCATTTAGCAGTTTTCCACAATCGGGCCAGATTGTTGAATAACAACTTTTATGGAATATTACCAAACGACGCTTTGCGAACTTAAAATATAAAGCATATAATTACATTTATTGTATTATCCATTATGCATGTAGAATTCTACAACTTGCAAAATTCAGTACATAAAAAGGGAGAATGTAACATGATTGTTAAAGTAGGATTTGATTATGAAGATGATATAGAGTATATGATTTGTCCTACAAAAGTAGGGAGAAATATTAATCGGTTACAAGAGGAATTTTGGGATTGGCTATTTGACAGAAAGAACCAACATCCTTATTGGTTTGAATATAGAGAAGATGGAAATATTACTTATGGTGTTTCTTACCGTACAGATGCTTTTATTTATTGGTTGAACAAGGTGAAATTTAATAAAGGCAAGAATGTCGCGAGGTTAATAGATGTTCCAAAGACACCACCTAAAAAAACAATTAGGTTTTAATGGTTATAAATCATGGAGTTTCATTTAAAATAATGTTCCCGAATGAAAGTTAGGAAAGGGACCGAAATCCAAGAAATGCGGTTAAACCAACATTTCTTGGATTTTTCTTTGAACATTGCTTATACAATTTTTAATGCAATAAACAGGGCTAGAATAGTACTTTTCAAGATTATGCAGAGTGTGTTATCTGAATAAAAACCTGTATATTTGGGTCTGTTGATGCGAATCTCAATTTCATTACAGCTTCCATACAGTAGAATAGTTAGAAAAGCATAGTCAAGGGGCTTTTTGTATATTATAATATATAAATTGGTTTGTTTATTATTATTTTATCCACTATAATATGAAAAAAATTAATTGACTTTATATTTTCTCATGATATTGCAAAGGGTGGCTTTAAATGAATTTAGAAACTGAGGATCCAAAACAAATTGTTTTACAAGTAGGAGCAGTACTAAAAAAACTTCGTAAAGAAAGGCGTTTAAGTCTTGAAGATTTATCAGAATTATCGGGTGTGAGTAAGCTTACGCTAGGAAATATAGAACGCGGAGAAACAAATCCAACAATAGGGATGTTATGGAAAATCTCAAAAAGCTTATCCATACCACTTATGGCATTATTCCCAACTGAAAAAAATGTGAATCTGTCTAGGGCTGGGGAAGGGCTTAGATTTAATGGTGACGGAAATGACTGGGTAATTGAGCCGATTTTTCAAAATAATACAAATAAAGATATGGAAATGTACCGTGCTTATTTACAGCCAAATAGCTTCTACCATCCGGAAAAACATCATCATAATACAACTGAACTTGCAACTATCATGTCCGGAACAATTACAATTAATGTTAATAATGAGTCATATATTTTGAATCAATATGATTCGATTAGTTTTTCTACAGATGGCACACATTCATATGCCAATCGTACTAACGATGTTGTAGTTATTCATATCATATTGAAATACGGAATCTAAATTTCTTTTCTCCTATCTTAACCTGATGCAAGGAATGCTTCAATCCACTTAATGGATTGGAGCATTTTTTTACTTTATTTAAAACAGCTCGCTATTTAAGAATAGACAAACCTAAATAAATATATTATAGTATTCATTACTTAAGTTAATTGTATATTATAATATACTAAATGTGATTGGTTATGAATATTATTTTTTCGTTTATTATTCATGTTTAAAGTAAATCATCATGAACAAACTACAATATATGAGTTTTTCAAAAATCTAGGAGGAAATAGGATGAGTTCAATGGACAAAGTAATTAAAAAAGAAAATAAAGGAGCCATTTCAACTGTTGGTAAATCTGCCGTTTGGCTAATGATTGTTGGTATTGTATTTATTGCTGCTAACTTACGGGCCCCTTTGACCTCAGTAGGACCAATAGTTGGTCTTATCAAGGATGATATGAATATTTCAAATACATTGGCAGGAATGGTTACCACGCTACCATTATTAGCTTTTGCGCTTTTTTCACCTATTGTACCTAAATTGGGACAAAAACTTGGGGTGGAACGAATTATTTTGGGTTCCATTGTCCTTCTGACTGTTGGTATTATTATACGTTCCCTTTCAGGGGTTGTAGCTTTATATATCGGTACGGCTGTTCTTGGTTTGGCTATCTCAGTCGGTAATGTATTGTTACCTGGCCTGATCAAACGTGAATTTCCTGAACGAATTGGCTTAATGACGGGTGTGTATTCCATTTCTATGAATTTATTTGGAGCAATAGCGTCGGGTGTAAGTGTTCCTATTGCTCTTGGAATGGGATTTGGCTGGAAAGGTGCATTAGGAATTTGGGGCGTTTTAAGCTTTATATCTATTTTATTCTGGTTACCACAAATGAAACATCGTAACGAGAAAAGGGATAGAGTTCACAATAAAACTGCTGATAGTCATGTGAATTTGTGGGGTTCGGCACTAGCCTGGCAAGTAACTTTGTTTATGGGACTGCAATCCATGATTTTTTATGTACTTGTTGCATGGCTGCCAGAAATTCTTAAGCAACAGGGATTGAATTCGAGTCAGTCTGGCTTGATGCTTTCTGTTATGCTGTTAGCTCTTCTTCCTTTTACTTTCATCGTCCCGGTCATTGCAGGACGCATGTCTGGTCAACGTTCGTTAGTGACTATTACATCGATTTTACTTTTAATCGGGACGTTCGGGTTACTATACGGTAGCTCTAAATTAATCGTGTTGTGGATCATCGCTCTAGGCATAGGAGGAGGCTTCGCATTTAGCCTATCCATGATGTTTTTTGGCTTGCGCACAAGGAATGCGCAACAGGCTGCGGAATTATCCGGTATGGCCCAATCAATTGGGTACCTACTTGCGGCTGTTGGTCCAACCCTATTTGGTTTTATTCATGATGCAACTAATAGCTGGACGATTCCACTTTTAATATTAGTTGGTGCATCGGTCCTACTCTTTGTGTGTGGTCTTGGTGCAGCCAGAGAGCGATATATAGGTCCAGCCAAATAATATAACATATAATTTTGGAATGAAAGGATGATAAATATGTTAAATAAAATTCTTGTCGCTATAGATGAATCCGATATGAATAGCAAAGTATTAGAGGCAACGTTGAGTATTGCCAATAACGAGAAATCTAATGTAACACTAGTGAATGTTAGTAAGGAAAATGTAACAACGGGTTTAACCTATGTCCCAGAGGATTATCTGGAGGATGTATTGAATGAATTGGAAAAGTCGAGTATAAGAATACTGGAAAAGGCCAAAAACAAACTAATATCTGCTGGGGGAATGTCCATAAAAACAATCCATCTTAAAGGAGACCCTTCCCATCAAATTTTAGAATATGCCAAAGAACATGAACAGGAACTTATTATCATTGGCAGTCGTGGACTTAGTGGAATGAAGGAATTAATGCTTGGTAGTGTCAGCCATAAAGTCGCGCAATTATCAAAATGTTCCGTCTTAATTGTACATTGATGAAACAATGATTAGATAATTTCTATCTAGGAGATCCTCTAGTTTCAAAATAGAATTGTTTTCGGGAGCAATTCCCTCATTAATGTACCTATTCGCAATATAAGGTTAGCCAGGTTAACACTGGCTGACCTTTTTTATAGTCGGGATAGAATGTAGCAGTATTGTCCGTTATTCTTTTACACTGGCTAACCTAGGGAACGGCAAACCATATCAAAACACATATGCTAAAAGCAGGGTTTTATTGAATAATAATCCTCCACAATCGGGCGCGTTTATGAAGTAACGCTGTAGAAAATGTTCAAAATTTTTTATAATAAGCAAACTAAAAAATGCTAAAGAAGCATCCGTTTTGATTAATCTTTTT
The DNA here is from genome assembly GCF_016638705.1 of Lysinibacillus agricola. Taxonomy (GTDB): domain Bacteria; phylum Bacillota; class Bacilli; order Bacillales_A; family Planococcaceae; genus Lysinibacillus; species Lysinibacillus agricola. The sequence goes on from NZ_CP067341.1 coordinate 2,077,489, forward strand.
TCAAAATGGATGCTTCTTATTAATCTTAGTGTAAGGAATAACGAGGTGTTTTTGTTCAAACTTTATTTTAAAGTTACATTTATTTTTCATTAAGAATTTTTTGTATGGCCGTTATATATCCTGCCTTATATACTTGAATGCCGTTTTCTTTTACTCTGCCATAATTATCGGTAGTCCATCCTTGGTGGTTCATAAATTCGTTTGATATAGCATTTCTCAGTGCATCTATTTCGGTATCTGTCAGATTATAAGATGGCTCGACTATAACGACATCCTTATTTTTGCTTAGATCGTTTATAGGACGCATATCAATCGTAAAGGTTGTTTGTTCTTTAAGCAGAGAGTTTTCTCTTTTGAGCTTTTTATTCTCTGCCATAAGCATACCAACCAATGCCTTTGTTGTTGGTTCGGAGATACTTGCTAAGATATCATCGTTTACGCTTGTTCTCGTAAACATGCATGTATTTATCTTCATCGTTATCAAGTCTTGGCTCTTTCCACCCTGCAAATCGTTTGTCCTGTGCAGAATACATATTACGTGGAAGTAAACCATATTTTAACAAAAGATAGCTTTCTCTGTCTGTTATATATTTACCAGTAGTAGGGTTCTTGAAATCCTGCGGGGCTTTTCCTTCGCTGGGATGATAGATTCGTACCACAGCAAGATTTGGGTCTTCATGGTCAGGGTAGACGTCCTGTACCCATAAATGAAATACTTCACTATGCCTAAGTCCACCGCCATGCATCAGTATAGTAATGGTAATATCACGCCAGTTATAACGGTCAACAAGGTCTAATTCATAGTTTTTTCTTGTATTCTTAAGCCCTTCCCATAGAAGCTTATGTATTTTATTTTCGGGGAAGGCTTTTGTATCTCCTTTTGATGAGTATGGTTTTCTTCTTCTAACAGCATTGCGAGCTAATTTTGCAGTTTCAGAGATTTCATGAACATCATTTAGATGCCCTAGAAATGAGTTCTGACTTTTGTTTATCTGTGCCATCCAGTTAAGTCGTTCTTCATATCTTGTGGCTTTTCTCCAAGGGTTTAATTGAACAGCTCCATATTCTTCATATAACCAATCGGATAACCCATTTAAAGCATGGTACGGTTGAAATTTCTTTTATTGTAAGACAAAAATAAGCAACTTTACTTTTTTGTCAGGATATAGTAATATAATGTCAATCAATTAGATAGCAATGATTAAATTATAAATTAATGAGAGGTGCTTTTGATGAGTGCGGTAGGTTCTAAATAGGAACAATTTAATGAAATAAATTTAATGACGACAGGGGATATGTGTCATAAAGCGACCCCTAATTTTGTCATGGATTTATTTCGATACCTATGAAGATACCTACAATACTTTATAAAGCGTGTAATTCACTGAATGTGCTTCATTTTGATGAGGTTCTTTTTCAAGATGCTTTTTACACATGCCTTGTAATGTAAAAGCTGTGGGATCCCCACAGCTTTTTTTGTTTTTTATTGAATATAAAGGTTCCATACTATTTGTTGAGGTGTCCCTACAAAGGGGAAGGCAGTCGCCGTAACCTTGGTGTAACTTCACATCGTGCATCACTCCAACATTTGATGTAGAGCCAATAAAAAATCATTGATATCTAATGAGTAGGTATCTTCATGAATGATATGGAAAATCATAGTGAGGAGAATTTAAAATGAATCATACTACTTTTGAGAAGTTACAATACAATGAATTGAAAGAAATCGTTAAATCATACTGTGTTAGTGGATTAGGTAAACAGATATTAGATAAATTAACGCCGAGCCCTAATTTGGCAGTTGTTAAAAATCGTTTGAATGAAACGACAGAGGCACGCGCAATTTTAGATACGGAAGGCCATGTCCCGTTTTTAGGGGTATCGAATATTGACAGCACCATAAAAAAACTTGAAAAGGGTATCATCTTAGACCCAAGTGAGTTGGTTAGCATTTCAGACTTTTTACGAGGCTGTAGAAAAATTAAAAAATTTATGCTAGAAAAGGATTTTATTGCGCCAGTACTTGCATCCTATGCCAACTCGATGTCTGAATTTAAAAGCATTGAAGAGGAAATTAATTTTGCTATTAAGGCAAATCGTGTTGATTCAGCCGCTAGTAGAGAATTAAAGCGTATCCGAAATCATATCGAAACAACAGAGGAGAAAATTAAAGACCGTTTAACTAAATTTTTAAATAGTAGTGCAAATAAAACATACATCCAGGAATTTTTTATAAGTAAAAAGGATGATCGCTACACAATTCCAATTAAAGCTTCCTATAAAAATCATGTGCAAGGGACAGTTGTAGAGATTTCATCTAAAGGTGCAACGGTCTTTATGGAACCAAGTGCAGTTTCTAAACTAAATGTGGAATTAGCTAGTCTAAAAGCAGAAGAGGCCGTAGAGGAATATCAGATTTTGGCGACATTATCTGGGCTTTTGATGGAATATATTCGTGAAATCAACATCAACATGGAGTTGATTAGCCAATATGATATGGTGTTTGCTAAAGCTAAGTTTAGCAAGCATATTGGAGGCGTAGAACCGAGCCTAAATGATTATGGCTATATTAAGCTAGTCAATTGTAAGCATCCGCTGTTAACAGGTGAGGCGGTGCCACTTCATTTTGAAATTGGTAAAGACTATCGCAGCTTAATCATTACAGGACCGAATGCTGGTGGTAAAACCGTTGTCCTAAAAACCATTGGCTTGTTAACATTGGCTACTATGTCAGGCTTCCATATTGTTGCAGATAAAGGTACTGAAATAGCTGTATTCGATCATATTTTTGTAGACATTGGTGATAATCAAAGTATTGAAAATGCACTTAGTACGTTCTCATCCCATATGAAAAATCTGTCAGATATTATGAGGGCATCCAATAATAATACTCTTTTGCTATTTGATGAAATAGGGAGCGGTACAGAACCAAATGAGGGAGCAGCACTGGCCATTTCTATTTTAGAGGAGTTCTATCATATGGGCTGTATGACAGTGGCCACTACTCACTATGGAGAAATTAAGCGTTTCTCTGAAATGCATAGTGATTTTATGAATGCGGCTATGCGTTTTAATAGTGAAACATTAGAACCTTTGTATAAATTAGTTATCGGAACATCGGGAGAAAGTAATGCCCTATGGATTTCTAAGAAAATGAATATACGTGAAACCGTATTACAAAGAGCGAAGGGCTATATTGACAATAAGGAATATCATCTAGAACGAGTAAATGACACTAAAATTAGGAAGCCTAAGATTGAGAATGAGAGAACAACAGTAACGTATGAATTTAAAAAGGGAGATCGTGTGAAGCTGTTAGATCATGATGACGTTGGAATCGTTTATCCAAGAAATTGCTAATTTCTATAATGCTGTCGTGTTCTCTGAGAGTGAATTCATAAAGGTAAATGTTAAACGACTGGCATTAGAGCTATCGGCAACAGAATTAGATATGATTTAGAGACATTGTTTGTGGACTATAAAGAACGAAAGCTACAGCATGATATAGAGCGTGGTTTGAAAAAAGCCCTTCGCAAGATACAGAAGGAAATGAAGAGAGATAAATCGAGCTAAAAGTCTAAAGGGATTGCACATAAATTTTAAAATGTGCAATCCCTTTTATTTATTGAACCGAATTTATTTGTGCTTTAATTGAATAATAAGTTTCTTCAATTTTTTGTTTATAGGGCAGATCGATTAAATCCTGAGAATCCATATAGGCCATTTTGGCGATTTCGTAAGCAGTTGTAAACTCACCGAAATGAGCATAGCAAAGTGCTTTATAGGAAAAGCATTCATTTAAGCCTAATATGTCAAATGGATGTAAGATGAAGGGGGGAACGTTTGTAAAATGTTCAAATGCTTCCTTAGCTTCTTCATATTGACCTAGCAAATATAAGGATTTCCCTTTTTCTGAATAGTAAAAATTTTTATCCAGTTTAATCGAACCCTCCTCATGCATAAGTGCACCATAACGTTCTATTTCCTCTAATGCCATCTGATAATCGTGAGTGTAACTGTTATAATAATGCGCACGTAATCCGAAAATAAAAGCGTCAACATCCACTTGTTCGGCAAAAATCCGATACTGCTCAAGCTTCTTCAGCATATGCTCTACTTGCTCGAAATCATGGTCAATCATGGCGCAAAACGCCCCAATACGATACATATCATCTATATAGGAGTAAAATTGATTTTTATGTGCATTAGTAATGGTTTCATTAATGAGCTGTTTACCTGCTTCAAGTTCGCCAATTGCTACCTGAAAAACGCTAATATAATAAGCCATTTTCACATCATCTCGCGAATCTAATTGGTAATTTTCCTGATCTGCCTCTTCCTTCGCCTGTAAAATACAAGAATAAGCCGTTTTGTATTTTCGTTCTCCCGATAATATGCCCACCTGTAGTATATAGGTTTCAAACCAATGACTTAGTAAATTAATTTCTTTAAACATAAAGCGTGCCTGTTGAAGAGGTAATTCCCAGGTCGTTAATCTCGCATGATGTTGTGCTGCTGCATAGATATACAGTAAACGACCTGCTTCATAACTAAGCGAAAGATCTTCTACATATGGCTTAATCATCTCTACGATTTGCTGCACATTATCTGTATTACCAAGTTTTAATTCCGCAAATAAAATTTCTACCTGCTCTAAAAGATGACGTATGGAAGAGGGGGTTACTTGTTCAAGCAATTCACTAGCTTTTACTCCTAAACGTTCCGCTATATAATCAAGACTTTCCATTGAAGGCTTGGCCTTATCATTTTCAATTTGACTTAACATGCCTTTTGTTAGACGATCACCGGCAAGTGCCTCTAATGTTAATTTTTGTTCCTTCCTTAATTTGCGAATTCGTGTGCCTAAAGAGTTCATTGCCTCGCCTCCTTTTATTAATATGCTCTTTGTTTAATTATATTAAACTTTTTCTTGCGTGGGAAGCGGAAGGTGTGTTATATTTTGTTTAATTAAATTAAACTTTTTAACATAATTAAAAATATGGAGGGATTTTAGATGAATGAAGAGCAAAAATATAAAAAGGCCTCGTATCATTTATGGACATTTACCGCTAGTAAAATGATCTCGTTGTTAGGGTCTCATGTATTGTCATTTGGGATAGGTTTATATATTTTGGCACTGACAGGGTCAGCGATGAGTTTTGCGACAACGATGATCTGTTCCATTTTGCCTCGTGCATTGGTCGCGCCTTTGGCAGGTTATGTAGCTGATAATTATTCAAAGAAACGCACTATTTTAGTAGCACAAGCAGGTACAATTTTAACCGTTGGTGGGTTATTACTTTATACAGAAATGGTCGGCTTGTCGGTGTATGCTATTTATATGGCAACAGTTTTTAATACAATATGCTCAGCTTTTTCTGGTGTAACATTTACTTCCTCAATTGCAACACTAGTAGATCCAGAACGCCTACAAAAAGCGATGTCATTTAATCAAATGTCAGTGTCCATTGCAGCGATTGGAGGACCAGTAATCGGTGGAATGATGTATGGATTTTTCTCCATGGAAGCATTTTTACTTGTACATATGTCGGCATATGTGATTGCATTCTGCTTAGAAGCCACAATGAATTTTACTCTCTATAGTACAAGAAATCAGGTTGCAGAAAAGGAAAAGGTGTGGGCTGGGCTTGCTAGTGGCTTTCGTTATATTAAGCAACAAAAAGTTGTGAAAACAATTATGTGGGTTTCGTTATGGATTAATTTGTTCTTCTCTGCCATCGTTGTAGGGGGGACTTACATTATTATTGAATTATTAAAAGTAAAATCAACGCATTTTGGTTTTATAGAGGCATCTGGTGCAGTTGGTATGCTTGTTGCTTCCCTCATTTTCGCAACACGGGCAGAGGTAAAGGCGCCACTACGTTTTTCTAAAATCAGCTTATTGCTGTTGGCTAGCAGTTTAGGGCTTGCAGTTGTTCCATTAGTAACGAATTTATCCTATTTAACGATGGTTATCTTTTATATTGTCATCTACTTTATTTTCGCTATTTTTGAGATGGGGATTAACATGCCAATTATGGTTTATTTGCAAAAGCTAATTTCGGAAGAATACCGTGGACGTGTATTGGGATTAATGGAAACAATGGCAATGTCAATGATGCCGATTGGTATGATCGTATACGGCATCTTGTATGATACATTCCCAGCAACGGTTATTTTACTTGTCACGAGTGCAATTATCGTGACGATATCACTAGTTATGCTACGAACATCTGTCTTAAAAGAAGCACATCCAGAGGTTTATAATCAAAAAATAGCCACTGAGAGTGTAGCAAATTAATGTCTAACTTTGAAGTTAAGGGTACTATCAGCGATTCCAGAGCTTTTATTAGCGAGATATCGGTTGCAACATTTATATAACGAAACCAGGCATTACTTCAGTGATGAAGTATGCCTGGTTTATTTTTTACTGATCGTCAATCACAATATAAGTTGCTTTAATGGGTCCATGCACACCAACAATAAGAATCATTTCGATATCTGCCGAATTACTTGGACCTGTGATAAAGTTGATGCAGGAGGCAATTTGTTCGCCATTTCTAACTTTTTCGCTAATCTTACGAGCTGCTTGTGTCATTCGTGGAACGATGGTGCTTTTAGGAATTAAAATAATAGAGTTCTCTGGTAAAAAGCTGACGGATCTACCTTTATCCTTGCTACTAAAAAGTACAGCAGTTCCTGATTCTGCTATTGTTATTTCACTAATCGTAATACCAATATTAGCTTTTTCAGCCTGTCGAATATTTTCCTCTGGCAGCTCTGAATCCCATTCGTACAGCTGAATATTCGCTTGTGGCCACTGCTCGGTCATTAATTTCCCAAGTCCATAGCCTTTAAAACGCTCGTCTTTCCATGTTATAACAGATTGACCACCATAATTTTCAACTACTTTTTGTAAATCTGCGGGAAGATTAGCTGTATTTGTAATGACAATATCCGTATGAATGTTTTTACATTGTTGAGCTAAAACCTCTACTAATTCATCTTTTGTTGCATCTTTTAGAACACGATCTTGTGGTTGATATTGCCATGTAGGGCGTGCAATTTCTGTTTTTGACGCACGCCCAAGCTGCTTCGCAATTTTTGATAAAAATGCATCTCTATTTTGAACAGTACCTCCCATTATTCTTCGCCTCCTTCTTGACGGTGTTTAAACCAGTCACGGAAATTATTTCTATTTGGTGCAGGAAAATCTCTTGCTTCCGTCCATGCTTTTAGTGGGCCTGGGCCTTTTGAAATTTTATTATCTTTTGTAAATGGGGACATTGCTGGCGAAGCCATTTTTGTCGCCATTTTATATAGGGTAGGGGAGGAAGCTCCTAAGCCAAATGCTTTCATTAATAGCTTTTCTGATACAGGAGCTTTTCCCTCATTTTCAACAATTACTTGGCGATGTCTATGAATAAGTTGATGTAACGGTATTTTTACAGGACAAGCATCTGTGCAGGCACCGCATAATGTGGAAGCATATGGTAGCTCCTTAAAATCTTCATAGCCCCCTAATAATGGTGAAAGAACGACACCGACTGGCCCAGAGTAGATTGAGCCATACGTATGGCCGCCAACATGACGATAAACTGGACAAGCGTTGACACATGCTGCACAGCGAATACATTGTAAAATAGATTGGAATTCACCACCTAAAATGTCTGAGCGCCCATTATCAATAATTACTAAATGGAATTCCTCTGGTCCATCTGTGTCACCGTCATCTTTGATCCCTGTTAATGTTGTAATATAGCTTGTTAGTTTTTGCCCAACCGCGCTTCTTGTTAATAAACTTACTAGCACTTCCATCTCTTCAAAAGTAGGAACAATTCTTTCCATCCCCATTACCGTAATTTGTGTTTTCGGCAAGGCTGTTACTAGATCCGCGTTTCCTTCGTTTGTAACGAGTGTAATCGAGCCGCTTTCTGCAATAGCGAAATTACAGCCCGTAATGCCAATATCTGCTGTTAAATATTCATTCCTTAATTTTTCCCGTACATAAAGAGCTAATTCCTCAGGTTTTTCGGTTTTATCATAGCCTTGTTTTTCTTTAAAAACGTCACGAATCTGTTCCTTATTTTTATGCAAAGCAGGAACAACGATATGAGATGGTGGCTCGTGATCATCTACTTGCAAAATGTATTCACCAAGATCTGTTTCAATGACTTCACACCCTAACTGTTCTAAAGCGTCATTTAAATTAATTTCCTCTGTAACCATGGATTTCGATTTTACAATTTTAGCAGCATTTTTCTGTTTAGCGATACTTTGAATATAGTCTGTCGCTTCTTCCGCTGTTTGCGCAAAGTAAACATGTCCACCTCTTTTAGAGACATTTTCACTCAGCTGATATAAGTAATAATCTAAGTTCGCAAGCACATGCTTTCGAATTTCTTCTCCGTGAGAGCGCCATTCCTCCCAATGTCCGAGCTCATCAGCTTGTTTTAGCCGACGTGTTTGAAAACGCTCCTGTGCGCTTGACACAGCTCCGCGCATAAAGGTATTTTCTAATTCTTTCGTTACTCGATGATTAAAGCGTTCATTACTTGTTTTCATGGCCATTTCTTTTACCCCCTCTTATTGGCAATTTAATACTTCCGCAATATGCATAACTTTAATAGGTTTTCCTTGTCGATTAATTCGACCACCAATATTGATTAAGCACCCAGCATCAGCACCGATTAGAATGTCAGCCCCTGTTTCTTCTACATTCTGTACTTTTTCATTGACCATTTCTCCTGAGATATTGCCCATTTTTACTGAAAACGTCCCGCCAAATCCACAGCATCGATCTTTCCCTGGGAGTTCTACATACTGCAAGCCTTTAACTTGATTTAATAATTTAAACGGTGCTTCAGTTACACCGAGCAGTCGTGTCATATGACAAGAAGTATGATAAGTAGCCTTGCCCTCTAAATGTGCACCTACATCCTCGACCTTTAATACATCTACAATAAATTCTGTAAATTCATATGTTTTATCTGCCAATGCTCTCGCTTTTGGCTCCCAAACAGGATCTCCCTTAAACACTTCTGGATATTCCTTAAACATATAAGCACAGGAACCAGAAGGGGAGACAACGTATTCGGCATGCTCAAATGCTGAAATCATTTTCTTCATAGCATTTTTAGATTCTTTTACATAGCCACTATTGTAGGCAGGTTGCCCACAGCAAATTTGATTTTCTGGAAAGTCAAGGTCACAGCCGAGTCTTTCCAGAACTTCGACAACAGCTTTTCCTACTTCACCTTGAAACATATCAACTAAACAAGTCGCAAATAGTGTTACTTTCATGATAATCGCTCCTTTTTACTTCATTTCCTCTCAAAACAACTAATCAACAGGTCATCTGATGACTTAGTGATAAATATATTACTTTTATAATACTACAACTTTTCAGATTAATAAAAGGCGTTAATTGTAAATTTTCAAAAATTTAAAAAGCTGCCTATTATGAAGAACTAGGCAGCTGCTGTTATTTCATGGATTCAGTTGTTTCAAAATATTGCATTAAAACTTTTTCAACATTACTTAAATGTGAAGCCATTGCATGTTTTGCTAGCTCTTCATTTTGCTGTTTAATCGCTAGGAAAATTTGCATATGTTCATCGTACAGCTTTTCGCTTGTTGTTTTTTTAGAGTACAACCAAATTCGGCGTGTTTCTTTCATTGTTTCGATCATTAAGCCAGAGACTTGGTCTAATATAGTTGCAAGTAGGGGATTTTGCGATGCTGAAGAAATAGCCGCGTGAAATTGAAAATCGACTTTTTCTCCTAGTTCTCCGTCTCCTTGTACCCGTTTCATCTCATCCAAAATTTGCATCATTGACTGTATGTCTTCTTCTGTTCTGTGAATGGCTGCGCTAGCCGCTGCGCCCACTTCGATAATTTTACGTACTTCTAACAAATGTGAGACATCTTGTTTATTTGTTAAAATGGCCGTTGATAAGGGGAAATCAAGCTGATTAGATTGGATACTTTTAACGAATGTACCTGAACCTTGTTTGATTTCAATGAGCCCCATTGCTTTTAAAGCAGAAAGAGCTTCTCGTATGGCGGATCTACTTACTTGTAATTGTTCAGCAAGTTGCTCTACTGAATCAAGTCGGTCTCCAGGCTTCAGTTCGCCAGCTCTAATTTTTTCATAAAGGATTTCGGTTACTTCCTCATATATTTTTTTCGGTTTAATTTTTCTTAATTCCAAGGACTACACCTCATTTATCTCTATCAATTACTCTACCGTTATTATTATACATGAAGAATAGTAATTTACTCACTGTATATAATGTAACTTTAATCAGTGGGGGTTTTTTGTCATCCCCACTGATTATTAGTCTTCACCAATCACACATGCTTAGAATTACATAACACGATATGTTGAATTTTGTTGACAGTTAATACAAGTGGGCACATAATGCAGAAGTACATTAACAAATACACGTTGGTGTAATGGCGCCTGAAAATTATATTGTGTATGATAGTATGATGGAATTTCACCTTTTCAACACCTTTCTGCCATGAAACGTTCACAAACAGGAAGGGCGCAATTTACAGTGATTTTTGGTACGATGGAAGCAGTAACTGTAAGGAGCGAATGAAAAATATGGAAACTGATATTAACGTATTTTTAGCTTTCGGTGCAGGGTTTTTAAGCTTTATTTCACCGTGTACCCTTCCGCTGTATCCAGCATTTTTATCGTACATAACAGGTATGACATTAGATGAGCTAAAATCGGAACGAGGCATGATGCAAAAGCGTGCTGTTTTCCACACACTATTCTTTTTACTAGGATTTTCAATTATCTTTATAATGATTGGACTAGGGGCATCATTAGCAGCAGAGTTCTTCCTAAATTATTCAACATTATTACGTCAGATTGGTGCCATTTTAATCGTTGTATTTGGTTTAATGATTGTGGGATTACTACAAATTGACTTCTTAATGAAGGATCGAAAATTCCAATTTAAAAACCGACCATCTGGTTATTTGGGATCAGTATTAATCGGAATAGCCTTTGCGGCAGGCTGGACACCGTGTACAGGTCCAATTTTAGCTTCGATTATTGCATTAGCAAGTGCAAATCCAAGCGCAGGCTTTAGCTATATGTTAGCTTATTATTTAGGCTTTGCGATTCCTTTCTTCGTGTTATCTTTCTTTATAGCACGTATGACTTGGATTCGTACGCACAGCCAAAAAATTGTGAAAATCGGCGGTTATATTATGATTGCCGTTGGGGTATTGTTATTCTTTGATGGATTAACGTATATAACACGCATATTAGAGCCTATTTTCGGTGGATTTACGGGCTTCTAATCTGCTAAACTAAAGAGGCATACCGTACTTTAACGTGGAGGGAGATGAACATGTGCCTACAGTTTTAGTAGTGGATGATACGCTATTTATGCGTGTTGCAATAAGTAATATGTTTACTGAATGGGGTTATGATGTAGTCGGCAAGGCAGCAAATGGTAAAGAAGCTGTAGCGATGTATCGTGAGTTACAACCAAATCTTGTAACGATGGATGTAACAATGCCCGTTATGACAGGTATCGCAGCAGTAAAAGAAATCATCCCTGAATTTCCAAATGCAAAAATAATTATGATTACGGCTTTAGGACAACAGAAGTTGATCGTGGAAGCGATTGAAAGTGGTGCGAAGGATTTTATCACAAAGCCTTTCGAGCCAGAAAGATTAAAAGCTGTAGTTGATCAATTGCTTGGACAAAATTGTTAATTAGACATTAGAGGAGGAATTTTTATGTTTAGCAGTATCCCTTCTCAATATTATGTTATAGGTTCAACTATAATGGCCATTTTTATGGGTAGCTTTGTCATGGTTTTACGAATGCGAGCATCCAAGAAACCAACAAATGAGAAGAAAATTATCATTCCACCTATTGCGATGTCTTCAGGTGCGTTAATGTTTTTATTTGAACAATTTCGAGTGCCACCCATGCAAATTTTAGAAGCGGTTGCAGTCGGTATGGTGTTCTCGACCATCTTAATTGCCACTTCTAAATTTGAAGTAAAAGGTCAAGATATTTATTTAAAACGTTCAAAAGCATTCGTTTTTATACTAATCGGACTGTTAGTGTTCCGTGTTGTTGCAAAAATGATATTAAGTAGCTCCATCGATGTTGGTGAATTAGCAGGAATGTTTTGGATTCTGGCGTTCGCCATGTTAGTCCCTTGGCGAATCGCAATGCTTATTCAATTTATAAAAATCAAAAAAACAATTCCGCTGAAGAATATTTAATGGAGAAACTACACTAGAGATTTTATCTAGTGTAGTTTTTTTTGAGCGTTGTTTGGTTGATGGATGATAGAGCGGTTCGAGTGACGGAAAGTAGTAACTGAGCGACGGAAAGAATCGTCCAAGCGACGGAATGAAAGGCAAAAGCGACGGAAGAAAGAGTCAAAGTGAAGGATAGAAAGCAGAACGACGGAAAGAATTGCTGAAGCGACGGAAAGAGTCGTTCGAGCGACGGAAGAAAGAGCCAAAGTGAAGGATAGAAAGCAGAACGACGGAAAGAATTGACTGAGCGACGGAAAGAGTCGTCCAAGCGACGGAATGAAAGGCAAAAGCGACGGAAGAAAGAGTCAAAGTGAAGGATAGAAAGCAGAACGACGGAAAGAATTGCTGAAGCGACGGAAAGAGTCGTCCAAGCGACGGAATGAAAGGCAAAAGCGACGGAAGAAAGAGTCAAAGTGAAGGATAGAAAGCAGAGTGACGGAAAGAATTAACTGAGCGACGGAATGAAAGACGAAAGCGACGGAAGAAAGAGTCAAAGTGAAGGATGGAAAGCAGAGCGACGGAAAGAATTGCTGAAGCGACGGAAAGAGTCGTCCAAGCGATGGAATGAAAGGCAAAAGCGACGGAAGAAAGAGTCAAAGTGAAGGATAGAAAGCAGAACGACGGAAAGAATTACTGAAGCGACGGAAAGAGTCCAAGACAAACCTTATTGAAAAAATACAATGATTAAACTTAACTTAGGAAGTAAAACGCTGCACAAAATCAGTGTGCAGCGTTTTTTCATTCAAACAAATGTTCATATGGAGCGATGTCAATTTGCATTTCATCTAATTTTTTGCGTAAAAACTTATGATCGCGCTTTGGCGTTGCTTGAATGTAGCCACGAATAATCAAATCGTGGTTAATAGAAGGTGCTTTTTCTTCTAAAGCAAGCTCCCCAATTTTTCCTGCAATTTTCTCCTTAGCTATTTGTCTAAATAGCTCAGGTACAGGGCTTACAAGTTCATATAAAAGCTCTTTTTCAGGTTGTCCCCATAAATGAATGGTTTTATCTAAATAATACTCTTGCCAATCTAAATCGGATTTACCGTCCTGCTTCGGTAATCGCTTTAAAAATTTGCGGAACATGAAAAATCCACCGATCGCCATAAACGAAATAAGTACAACTACCCAAAATAGGATAAACCATAAAAACCAACCACTTAACAAATCGTTCACCTCTTTGCCTTCTCTCACTCTATTATAAAAGCTTACATAAAAAAATTCATCCTAAATGTCCCTTTTTTAGTAATAAGTCAGTATATATTGTGTAAGAAAGGAGGTGACCTCCATGGCAAAAGTCAATTTCTTAGGTGCTACACTGCGCTTAAAGTATGTTGCTGGACACAATGCCCAAAACGAGCCCATGTTCACAACAAAAACGTACCGCAATTTAAACAGCTCGCATACGGCAGAGGATTTAGTAGAGGTAGCATATGCCATTGCAAGTCTATCTTCACACGCACTAGACAGCATTGTAAAACAAGAAACAACAGATTTATCCTAAGGAGGGAAAGCTATGACACAAGTTTTAGAGCTGCAATTTGAAACAGTGGCAGGGAAAACGGCAACATTTGCGATTGATGCACCGAAGCCAAAAGTAACAGCGGAAGAAATTCAAAAGGTAATGCAAACCATCATCGCTAAAAATGTTTTTGATGGACAAGCTGGCACTCTCATTGCGATGAGTGGGGCTCGCATTGTTGATCGACAAGTAACAGAATTTGATTTAAAGATCGAATAACCAAAAAAATGGTCTTTGCAGCATGTACTGCAAGGACCATTTTCAGCAATATTAGTCTTATTTATCTAGCAGTGAAGGAGGGGCCAACATGGAACAGTGGTTAAACATGATATCGGATATCGGTTTTCCTATCTTATTGTCGTTTTATTTACTGCACCGAGTAGAAGTGAAATTAGATGCAATTCATGATGCGCTTGTTTCCTTAAAGTGAAATCGATTTCACAAAGATGTACGAAAGCTGTCACTTGAGTGTCCTTGTCAATATTTACATCGTACGATAGGATGAGGATAGTGTAAGTAGGGAGCGTGTTAAAGATGAGAAATAAAATAATTGGACTTGTGCTACTTTTTGCATTAGCAGCTGTGCTTAGTGCGTGTGGAAATTCAAAGTTTAAAGCAGATTATAACTTGGAATTACCAGATTTTGACCATGTCAATCAACGCGGAGAAAAAGTTTCTTTAGAGAGTTTAAAAGGAAAACCATGGATTGGTATGTATATTTTCACGAATTGTACTTCAATTTGTCCACCAATGTCTTTTAATATGACGCAAGTTCAAGAAAAGCTGAAGAAAAAAGGTGTGGAAGATTATAATATTGTTGCGTTTTCAGTTGATCCTGACGTTGATAAACCAGAAGTATTAGCTGATTATTTGAAAAAATATAATGTTCCAGATCAATCAAAATGGAATCTACTTACTGGTTATTCACAAAAATATATCGAGCAGTTCGCTGTAAAATCAACAAAAATAATCGTCAGAAATGATCCTAATAGCGACCAAGTCGTCCATGGGAATCAATTTTTTTTAGTTGATAAAGATGGTGTAATCGTAAAAATGTATTCAGGATTTGCGGAGAATCCAGAGGATGTCCCTATTGACACAATTGCATCAGATATAGAAACATATATTGATGAAAATTTATAATGGATAGAAGGAAACCGTCTCTAATTAATGAAGAGACGGTTTTTTTTCGGTTGAAATTTAATCTTTTATAACTGTAGCCTCGTTTATAGTGTAGAAGGAGGGGAAGATTTTGTCTGATACAGAATATTTAGAGCAACTAATGGAACTACATACAGATATCTATTTCGAATCGCTTACTACTATACGAAAGATCTACAAATAGCTGAGGATATCGTTCAAGATGTGTTTATTAAATTTTATCATCATCAAAAGTATTATGAAGAAAGAGGAGAGATGAGGGCTTATTTAGCACGCATGACCATTAATAAATGTAAGGATTATTTAAAGAGCTGGGCATATCGGAAAATTTCAGTTCAACACAAGCTTTTCTCTAAGCAAAAATCCGTTATTAACGATAGGCTTATTCAATGGGATGAACAAACGATTTTAGATGAAGCTATTTTGAAATTACCGTTAAAGCAGCGAGAACCTATTGTGTGAGTAGAGATTACGAGGAATTTGAAGGCATTGACTGGTATCCAATAATTATTAAATAACAACGATGGACAGGATTATATACCACAAGGATATTACGTAAAAAATGAAGGTTCATACATCGATAAAAAGGAATCCAATATTTAATTCTTGAATATATTAATATAGACTGAAAATGATCGAAATCATAGGAGGCGTTTATGTATGAGCATTGGGGAGATTTATGTAAATGTTGTTCAAAAAAGGTTTAAAAGTGTGAAAGAGTTAGGCGATAAAACACTCTCGCAATTGGACGGTGAACAATTGCACTGGGCTTTTAATGAAGAATCCAATAGTATTGCCATTATAGTAAAGCATGTTAGCGGTAATATGATATCGAGATGGACAGACTTTTTAACGTCGGATGGTGAAAAAGCAACAAGAAATCGTGATGATGAATTTACGGATAGCCTTCAGACAAAAGAAGAAGTTATGGCAGTATGGGAAAAGGGCTGGGAAGTATTTTTAGATGCTTTACAAAAATTAACGGAAGCTGATTTACAAGGGTTTGTAACGATAAGGGGAGAACAGCATTCCGTGATAGATGCGATTGAAAGACAAATGGCCCATTATTCACAACATGTCGGTCAAATCGTTTACATCGCTAAGCAATTAAAGGGCGTTGAGTGGCAAACATTAAGTATTGCAAAGGGACAATCTCAGGCTTTCACAGAGTCTATGTTAAAAAAACATCAACAATAGAAATAGGGCAGCCGTCTCACTAGTGTGTGATGGCTTTTTTGTGTGCCGGGCAATTCCGTACCAGCTACTGACGAAGACATTTTGAATGCTGAATAAGTTGTGAATGTCAAATTTACGAGTATATTCAATTATTTTGGGGGTGCTTGTGCAGGATTTTCTATCTATTCATTTAAAAACGGAACTACATTGGGAAAAGCCACTGTAGTAGAGCTAACTCATCGGTTTAGAAAGGTGTAGAAGGTATGATTCCACAAGAATTGAAAGATGCTTATGTGGTTTCAGATGATGGCTCAGGTAATCCTGTTTTAATGAATAAAGAAGGAAAGATTTTTTTTTGCATGATTCATGGGAAGCAGAATTACTATACAACTCGCTTCAGGAAATGTTAATGAAGTATTTTCCGCAATCAGGAGATTATTACGTATAATCGGCGATAGAAATAATATTACATTGTAAAGGATAGAGTGGTAGGATGATGTATTACAGCTTAGTGGGGTTTTTTAAAATATGTAGTCAGTGGAGCCAGAAAAGATTTTGCGGATAAAATGTTTGATAAACCTAAAAAAGCTAAATAAACTTAGGAGATGATGAAATTGCGAATTTTTGGAATAAAACCTGAAGAATATACGCTAAGAAGAATATACCCAGTGTCATAGTTCTTTTTTATGTATTAGAAATGGAGTTTTTTTCATTTATTACTTTTTATCTTCGTCTGAGAAGGTATTGTGTTACAAGAAACTCAAAACGCAAGAAGCCTTGATATTTAAGCGTTTTGGTTTACTATTGGAATTGGATATTTAGAATAGTAAACGAATTAACGAGTATACAAGTCATTTATGAGAAAGGAAATATTAAATGTCCAGGATGAAATATGCTAAAAGAAATGCTAGGGATTATAGAGGAATTAGAAACTACAACCTAACAAATGCAGTATCTTTAATAAAAAAATTGAAGAAAGGTCACGAAAGGTGATTGATAAAGAGGCTTTTTTTCTAATCCAACTATAACTGAAAGATTAATAAAGATTGGGCAGAAGTATGAAGGCGATGACAAAATTGGACGAGTGAGGGAATATATACACAGGTTTGAAACAAAGCTACGAAAATTTGGGAATTGGTTAAGGTATAGGGATTATATTTTTCAATTTTTAAGAGAAGCAGTTATTACGATAATCAGAAAAGGTTATAAGAACGTTGTCGGTTAGTGAATTTTGGAGGTGAAAGGTATGAAAATTGCAATTGTTAGCCCGCAAGATTCTTTAAAACAGGCTATACCACTTTTTAATGAATATAAAATTAATTATGTGTCTCTGTTATATGATGAACACCATTCTATCATTCCAATGATAAAAGAGTATGAAGATCAGGTCGATGGATTTTTATTTACTGGAGTGGCCCCTTACCAGATTGCTATAAATTCTATAGATTTATCAGTTCCAGTTGAGTATGTACAACATGATATAACAACCCTTTATCGTACACTTTTTAACATTCGTTATGTCCATAATCTAAATATCAGCCAATTCAGTATAGACGTATTTAAAACTTCAGAGATTAAAGAGGTTTTTGAGGAATTAGAGTTGCCTTTTGAAAACATTTATATGGGTGAATTTAATCCTCTTAATTCAGATGAAGTAACGCATTATCATATGGACTTATTTCAACAAGGAAAAGTTAATTTTTGTATTACTAGTTTTTTGACTACTTACAAAAAATTAAAAATGGAAGGAATACCTTGTTTTAGAGTTGTTCCAAGCAAATTTGCACTTCGGAAAACATTAGAATTATTAATACTCGAAATCACTAGTTTAAAAAAACAAGAAGCTCAAATTAGTGTAGGTATTTTCAATGTAGATAACATACAGTCTATTATGAACAACTACTCAGAATATGAAGTACAAAGTTTGAAGTTAAAACTTTATGATCTCATTCTAAAATATGGAGCAGCATCACAATCTTCTGTAGTTTTTTCAGGAGGGGACGAATTTATTATTTATAGTACTACAGGGAGAATTTCAAAAGGTTTAAATGATGATCAATCAAATTTTTTACTTGAACAAATACGTAAAACGATACCAATGTCAGTTAGTTATGGTATTGGAGAAGGTCTAACAGCAAATGAAGCAACAAATAACGCTCGTATTGCTGTTAGGAGAGCAAAAGATGAGGGAGGGAACTGTGCTTTTATTCGTAAAATCAATGGTACCTTTATGGGACCACTACAAGAGCCAAATGAAATAGAATATATATCAGGATATAACGAGGAAATAGAATTGATTGGTAAAAAAGTAGGAATAAGTCCAGCCACACTCTCTAAAATTCAAGTGATAAATAAAAAAATTGGAAAAGAAATAATCTCTGCAAATGAGCTGTCCGAGTATTATGGTTGTTCATTAAGAAGTGCACGTAGATTACTTTCAGTATTAGAAAAGTATGATTATGCTACAATTACTAGCTTTGATCAACCCTTTTCAACAGGAAGACCGAGACGCTATTATAAGTTGAATTTTTAAATATAAATTTTTAGCTGTCGAAAAAACTTCGACAGCTATTTTTATTTTCTCAGTGCAACAAGAGATCTTAAGAGTACTAGCTATAGAGTTAAAATATTTAGAATTTTTAGAAAAATATAAATTTATAGTATAATCCAATATTCTTTTGTGATAGAATCCAATAAAGGACATGACATAAATAGGTCACAAACTAGGGGGATATTTTTGAAATTTGATCTTGTATTGAAAAATGGTACTTTGGTTGATTCAGGAAATGAGGTTAACGGCAATTTTGATGTAGGGATTAAAGAAGGAAAGATTGTGATGGTTGAAAAAGAGATTGAAAAGGGAGATAAAGTCATTGATGTTCAAGGGAAAGTAATTATCCCTGGTGTGATTGACATGCATACCCATGTAACTCGATATTTAGGCGGAGCTGTTGGCTATAAAATGATTGCAGAAACTGGTGTAACAACCACGATAGATTTCGCGGGACCAGTTCAAGATGTTTTAGATGATCTTAATACATGGGGTTCAGGATTGAATGTAGGCTCCATAGAGGCAATAATTCCTGGTCGTGGAAAGATAAACAGTCAGAATCCGTCGTCTTTTGAAATAGAAGGGTTTTTATCTTCAGCTCTAGAAAACGGATCATTAGGCTTGAAGTTGTTTGGAGGACATGCTCCTCTAACACCAGAGGCAACCGAAGAAGGAATGAGAATTGCGAATAAGCTTCAAGCGATGGTAGCATTTCACGCTGGAACCACAATGACTGCAAGTGATATGAGTGGAATGCGCGAGGCCATAGAACTCGCACGCGGTAAAAAATTACTTTTAGCACATATTAATGCGTATTGTCGTGGGCGAGAATCACACCCATTAGATGAATTGAAGGAAGCATTGACTTTATTGCGTGAAAATCGCAATGTATATGCCGATTCCCATTTAGCAGTAATGAATGGAACGAAAGGAAACTGTAAGGATGGTACCCCAGAAGATTATGTGACTCGGGTATGTCTTGAACGATACAGTTATCCATTGACGGAAAAAGGATTGGAACAAGCAATACTGGACGGTACGGTCAGCGTGATAAAAAATGGACCAACAACTAATGAGTTACTTTCGAGTAACGAAGCTCTTCTATATTGGAAAGAAAAAGAGACAAATGCATTCATCAGCTTCCCGGTAAATCTACCAACAACTGCAGTCGCTTGTGCTGTAGAAAGAGTCAAACCTGGCGGGGATTTTATTATTGGGCTAACCTCTACCGATGGAGGAGGGATTCCGCGCAACAATCTTGTCAAACGTGTCCTTTCTCTTTATCAATTGGGTTATTTATCGATAGAAGACGTAGTGACAAAAATTTCTCTGAATCCTGCCAAAATGTTTGGATTAGTAAGTAAAGGACATCTAGGAGTCGGGGCAGATGCAGATATAACAGTTCTTGATATCGATAAATCAGAAGCAGTTATGAGTTTTGTAAGAGGTAATATGAATATGAGAGACGGTATCGTTTTAGGAAGGGGTGGCCAACTTTTAACTACAGAGGCGGGGATAAAAACAGCACAGAAATCTCAATTAGACTACCAAATTGTTAATCTTGAGAAAAGTTTACTATATCAGAACTAAACCTAAGATTATTGAAAAAAGGATATTACGTATTATTAGGTGGTATAAAACCTATAAAAAAGTATTTTCAAAGAGTAGGGAGGAGAGAGAACACACAATTAATAATATGGCCCAAATGTTCTCATCTAGAACATTTGGTTTAGTTAGAAATTATTATCATTTTGTAACACTATGTTTTTGTTTTTAATATATGAAGGAGGATGACATGAGTTGAAATGGATAAAATTATTAGCGATACTTCCTTTCATCGGTTTTATAAGTGGGGCACTTTTTGCTAACAAGGTTACACCATTTGTTTTAGGGTTGCCGTTCTTTGCATTTTGGTGTTCACTTTGGGTTATTCTTACATCAGTTATTATGGCAATCGTTTACCGTTTTGATCCTGATAATAAAGAAGGTGATATGAGATGAATGTAGCACTTATTGTTATTATTGGCTCTATCATCTTGTCGTTTTATCTCGTGATAAAAGCAAAAAAGGGAAAAGATATGGATCTTGAACAATGGACAGTAGGAGGAAGGGGATTTGGGGCCATTTTTATGTTCCTACTGATAGCAGGTGAAGCCTTTACAATTACTACATTCCTTGGTTCAAGTGGCCAATCATATAGTAACGGTGGTGCTGCACTTTTTATTATGTGCTACGGTACCCTAGCCTATGTAATCTCCTATTTCATTTTGCCAAAGATTTGGCAGAATGCTAAGCAAAACAAACTTGTATCCCAGTCAGATTTTTTTGTTACTAAATATAATAGTCCTTACTTAGGAGTATTAGTCGCTATTATTGGTGTGATTGCAATGATCCCTTATTTCATTATTCAATTGAATGGGTTAGGAATCATCGTTTCACAAGCTTCATATGGTACGATTTCGCCAAATATAGCAATTTGTATCGGAGCGATTGTCATAACCGTTTATGTTCTAATTTCAGGTATTCATGGATCAGCATGGACAGCTGTTGTAAAAGATTTTTTACTGTTATTTATTGTGGTGTTTCTAGGAATCTATCTTCCGATTCATTATTATGGTGGAATTGGTGAAATGTTTGAAGCTATTCAAGAGGCTAGACCGGGTTTTCTTGCCCTACCTGAAAGTGGACAAAATCCATCATGGTTTTTAACAACCGTGTTAATCTCGTCTCTTGGTTTCTATATGTGGCCACATCTTTTTAGTGCAACTTATTCTGCTCAAAATGCAAAGGTTTTCAGAAAAAATGCCATATTGATGCCCCTTTATCAGTTGGTATTGTTATTTATCTTTTTCATTGGGTCTAGTGCGATTTTGATAATTCCAGGCCTTCAAGGAAAGGAAGTTGATCTCATCCTGCTCAAATTATCTGCACAAACGTTTGATCCATGGTTTGTGGGGTTAGTTGGGGCAGGTGGCATCTTTGCAGCTCTAGTTCCTGGATCAATGCTTTTAATGAACGCATCCACAATGCTAGCAAAAAATGTTTACAAAGTATTGAAACCTGAGACATCAGAGGAACAAATATCGAAAATAGCAAAATATTTGGTTCCCGTTATTGCAGGAGTATCACTTTATCTATCGATTTATGGCGGGAAAACCATTGTAGCCTTACTAGTAATGGGATATAGCCTTGTAACTCAATTATTCCCAGCGTTATTATTCAGTTTGTCAAAAAATAACTTTGTTACAAAACAGGGGGCTTTTGCTGGAATTTCTATCGGAGTATTAACGGTCGCATATATTTCGCTTACAAATACAACTATAGGTATGCTCTTTCCATTTCTACCACAGGTAATCAAAGATTTCAATGTTGGAATTATTGCGCTGGGGATTAATGTTTTAGTACTCGTGGTTGTCAGCCTTGTTACTCGTGGCAACTATGTTCAGAGTAAAGTAACAGAAGAAACGGAAGGAAGTTAAGTCCGTTTATGATAAGCAATAAAATACAGTCTAAATATATGAAGTTTTGTAAATTCTCGATTTAACAGGAAAATATGTAGATGGTTCATGAGATTTATGAACTAACTAATGACGTTCCAAGAAAAACAGAAGTATAGATTAAAAAACTTGTTAGGGAGGAAGGACATTTGAAAAAAATTCATATTTTTTCCCTTGGAGGAACAATTGCTTATATGGGAGATACAGATAAACCAATCGTAACTGGTGAAGATTTAGTACAGGGCCTTCCTGAAATATCGAATATAGCGAATGTGATAACAACTTCTTTTCGACAAATTGCTTCCTCATCATTATCGATTGATGATATTGTGGAACTTTCGAGAGAAATTGTGTCAGCGATTGATTCAGGTGTAGACGGGATTGTCATCACTCAAGGAACAGATACTATTGAAGAAACAGCATATTTGCTTGACTTACTTATCGAGCCTAAAGTTCCAATTGTTGTAACTGGAGCAATGAGGAATCCTAATTTACGTGGTGCAGATGGTCCAGCGAATCTACTTGCTTCTATTTTAGTTGCGGCAAGTGGAGTGACAAAAGGAATTGGTGTAGTTGTTGTTTTTAATGATGAAATTCATTGTTCAAGGTTTGTAAGAAAAGCACATACCCAAAATGTAGCAGCATTTCAATCTGAATGTGGTCCAATTGGATGGATTGCAGAAGGTATTCCTTATTTAGCAATGAGACCGAATAATGAATTAAATCGTTCATTTAAGATAGAAACAGAGGAAGTTCCTATTGCGCTTTATACAGTTTCACTAGGAGATGATGGCAGGCTTTTAACAAAAACAAAAGATCTTGGCTTTAAAGGTATAGTAATTGAAGGGCTTGGAGGAGGACATGTGCCCACTAGTATGGTGGAAACACTTGCTGATTTAGCGCAGGAAATCCCGGTCATTTTAGCTTCACGTACGGGAAGTGGTGAGGTATTAACGCAGACATATCGAGGATATCCTGGATCTGAAACATCGTTGCTTAGTAAAGGTTTAATTAGTTCAGGCTGGCTAGATGGAAGAAAATCAAGGGTATTACTTAGCTTACTTTTAATGTCTGGAAAAACACATCAAGAGATTTTTGAATATTATAAACATTTATCCAAACCAATCTTATAAGGTGCTAAAATACTAGCTTTAAAATTAAAAGCTTATAAACGAGGTGGCTTAATTATGAATAAATTAAATACAGAATTTGAGAAAAAAACACCTACATCCAAAAGGTTGATGGAAGATGCAAAAAAAGTTATGCCGGGTGGGGTCACTGCGAATATTAAATCATTTGACCCGTATCCTGTTGTTATGAAAAAAGGAAGTGGGGCGTATTTAACAGATGTAGATGACAATCAGTACATTGATTATCTTCTATCTTATGGTTCCTTAATGCTTGGGCATGGGCACCCTAATATTATTCAAGCCATACAAGAGCAATTGGAAAATAATGGAACCTTTCTGTTTGGAACTCCTCATGCGCTTGAAGTAGAAATGGGGAAAAGAATTCAAAAGTATTATCCAAGCATGGAAATGATTCGTTATACGAATTCGGGGACAGAGGCTACGTTATTAGCAATCCGAATGGCTTATGCCTATACAGAAAAATATAAAATTGCTAAATTTGAAGGCCATTATCACGGTGGCTACAATCAGGTTCTAATAAGTGTGAATCCACCCGTTGCAGAAGCTGGATCATCGGATGCACCAAAGGCGATTGTTGAATCAAAAGGTGTGGAGCCCTCTCAAGTAGAAAATACAATCATTCTTCCATTTAATAATTTAGATGCATGTGCAGATATTTTAAAGAAAAATCAGCATGAGATAGCAGCTGTGATGTTAGAACCTGTACAGGCAGGATTTATTCCTGGAGAAGAAGAATTTATGAAAGGCTTAAGGGAAATTACAGAGGATCTAGGGATTCTTCTTATATTTGATGAGGTAAAAACAGGATTCCGCATGGGAATAGGTGGCGCTCAATCGCTTTATCACATTAAACCAGATATTACAACGCTAGGTAAAGTTATTGGCGGTGGTTTTCCTATAGGGATTATAGGTGGAAAAAAAGAAATCATGATGGTGAGTGCTCCACTAACTGCCTCTGATGTATTTGACCAAAGTACAAGTGGAAAATCAAGTGCGAAAGATGTACTCTTCCATAGTGGTACATACAATGGCCACCCAACTATTTTGTCTGTAGGAATGGCAGTACTAGATGTATTAGAGCAAGAAATGGATCAAGTACTTTCTCGTACAGAACAATTAAAAGAAGGTATTTTGCAGTTATTTGCTACTCGTGGTATCTCCATGCAAACAATTGGTGTTGGAAGTATCTTTAATATTGTCATTACTGAGAAAAAACATGTTCACAATTACCGTGATTTGCAACAGTGTAATTTCAGTTTGAGAAAAGAAATAGACTTTCACCTACTTGCAGAAGGAATATATACGAAGCCGTTAAATAGATACAGCTTATCTACAGCTCATGGACAAAAAGAAATAGACTATACGCTTGAAGCGTTTGAAAGAGTACTTTTTAAGAAGATGTAAATATCACTAGGTTTTTTTAGATGGACCTCGAAAGAATCATAATAAAAAAGTTAAGTGGGATTTACTATCATTTATCAGACTCCTGAATGAAGACAAGGGATGTCTTCTTCTGTAGATAGTGAAAATGCTATTAATGTTGGATAAAGTATGTGATTTTTTCTAAGGTAATCTGCAACAGTTATACATCTTCAGTTGACATAGCACAGGTTAGAAGTAATCAAAAAATCGCTTGAATTTTTTAGAATTATAGAATTCAAGCGATTTTTTTATTCATTATTATAAACATCTTTGTTATATTTAGGTATATCATATGCGAAAAAAAAACTTTCTAGCCTAAGGGAAGATTTAAGATTCAACAAAATAAAAAATCGTAGCCAATTGTATAGCTACGATTTTTTGCTGTTTTCTATGCAAAATAAAGCTGATACATCGAAGTTTCATCGTCAATAGATTTTGCGATTTCAAAGGCTTCTTGCTGTGTGCGCTCATTAGCAATGATTTCATACATAAATCTTATGAGAAACATTAAATTCGCATGACCATCTATGTAATCATCCGGGGCCAAATAAGAGTGGCAACCGCTTTTTAAAAATGCAGTAGCTAGCTGCTTTTCACCTAAAGTACAGCCAGAGGCAATAACCTTCACATCTTTTAATTTACAATATTTTAAGATCTCTTGTGGACCGAAAAATTCACCTCTAGGTTCATCTAATTCATATACATCTTCGCCTAGTTCTGGCATGCAAAAGCGCCCTTCATCCCCATGGAAGTTTAAAATTAAATAATCCATTCGATCATCAAAATCTTCTCCAAATAAAACATCAATTAAATCATTAGGTCTTCCTATTAAATGAAGTGTTACTCGTACCCCAAATGACTCGAGTACTGACCGTAATGCAAACGATTCGATATCACAATTAGAGCCTACTACTAAACTAACATACAAATCTGGCTTACTCATTTCTCTAATTCTCTCCTTTTATTTTTATGGCTCTGTTAAATTTAATTGTTGTTTTTAAAAATATAATTTTTGAAACCTGATTTATTGTGATTTAGGTATAGTAAGAGAGATTTACAACAATAAGGAATATACACGATTTTATGCAAGATAGAGAACACACCCCTCAAGCGCAAATACAGTTGTTTCAACCATTTGAGCCATCTGTATAAAATAATGTATAAAAAATGTTCACAAGAAAAGGCACGAAACGCTGTTAAATCAACGTTCGTGCCTTTTTAAAATGTCCCCCAACTTACATTTGGGAACGTTTTTTTATTTGAAATTTATATTATATTTACTAAAAAACAGCGATATTCTATCAGCCTTCTACAGTTGGCTAGAAGAAAGGGAATAAATAAAAAAGAGTAAGAGTAGCAACTTCTAATCCATTTTAATTTTCTTATACTTTGTGAAATACATTATAGAAAAAAATATAATCCAAAAAATAATTATTAAATACACAAGAGCAGTGAGAGGTTCGGTAAACGGATTAACATTATTTTGATAATCTTTAATAATTAGAATAGCTAACACCAAAATTGAACTCCAAAACATAATCATCAAATATAATTTCATAAGATTCTAGCCTCCTTTCTATTTACATTTTTTGTTAATGATGTAAATTATGGATATGTCGTAAAAAAGGACTGGAGGAAAAGTATATGACTGTTAAAACTAGTAACTATTTAAAATTTTTAACTTCTTTCGTTACCATCTTTTTATTAAGTGTAATTTATTTTTCGGAAAATTCCAACGCTGAAGAAAATTCCTATGTTGAAGAAAATATTACTCATACAGTAATTGAAGTTGATTTGGATAATAACTTAAGTTTAAATCCTTTGAATGATACCCTTATTGAACCATTTAATGGTTACACAGTAATTGAAGTAGATAAGCCTATTAAACATCAGGGCTATTTAAGTAATAAAGTTTTAAACGATATGAAAGATAGACAAAGCTTACAGATGTCTATTCTTGATATAATTGAAGCTGCTGCAATACCTACAGGCGGGGGTGTCTCAATAGCAGTTGCCAAAGCATTTAACAGTGGGCCTACAAAACTAGCAGAAGCAGCTCTTACAGGTGACCATGCTTATGTAGTAACTGTATATGCAAGTGGTGTTGCGCCAAGTTTATCAGTAATTACTTATATTTATTACACAAAACAAACATTAAGATTTGTATATCAACCATAAAAAGAGTAGGCACATAAATTTATGTGCCTACTCTTTTTCAAGCCCTCAGCTCTTGGTACGACCGAGATATGAAGAGCACTAACTCGACATATTCTACGTTGAAGTTAATATACAAACATCCCCAAAGCGTCGTTTGGTAACTTTATTTCGTTTAACGCTGCAAATCCTCACAAACTGGTGAAAGCCCTAGTAGTCAAACGAGTATTACAGATTGAATTTCGATAAACGTAAACTTTGATAGGTTTCTGTCATTTCAAAAATAAACGATGTCAATAGAAATTCTTTAATATTATGCTTTGTACTTTCATTACTATGACTATCCACAAATAAAAACCAAGCAAGGTAATTATCAAGGTATTTAGAAGCTACCCCTTTAAAACGATGTATCCAATGTTTTAAACGTGAATGAAGTCCATTTACATTTTGGATATGATACAAACCTTTGATAACGTGGTTCCCATCGTCTGATTTAAATACGGTAGTGTTCTATCCCTTTTTCATTGGCATACGTTTTATAAGCTCTCCAAGCGTCTGTTACAAGTACATTATTAGGTGTTAGTTTAGAGCCTATCATACCGTCAACTTTAGTTTTCACAACACGCCCCATACAAGCCACTTTTGAAACGGTTGATTTAGTTCGGTCTCTTGCAACTAGAACGCAGACTTGTTCCTTGCTAATCCCTCTTAGTGTTGATTTGCCGCCTCGCTTACGTGGTTTACGTTCACTAATGCCACGTTGCCCTTTTTGAGAATACAAAAAATAAGTCTCGTCCACTTCAACGATACCATCAAATTGTTCAAAATCCATTTGTTTAAGAGCCCATAACAACTTGTGTCTCCAATAGAATAATGTAACCCAAGTAACGCCCACAATTTCTGCTGATTTACGCAAGGAATAGCCTTTAAACATACATTCAACAAAAGCAATCCATTCATTACCTTTTCGAGTTCGATAAAGAATTGTATTTGTAGTATCCATAAATGTTTTACGACAAGCCTTGCAGCGATATCGTTGACGACCATTCACTTTACCGAAGCGATTAATATGTTCTGAGGTGCAATGAGGGCATTCAAAACCTTCTTTAAAACGCACTTCTCTCATTTCATCAATTAACCGACCATCAGCAGTTGAGGAAGGCTCAACATAGCGTTTTACCCATTGAAACACTCGTTCTTTATCTGTATGAGATAATTTATCGATATGTTTTAATAAATTGCTAAAGGCTTTACTCATCGTTGAACCCTCCATTAAGAATGTTTGTTCTTATTATAACCAATTAATTGAAAGGTATCAATTTTCAACATTAATCTTTAACAGAGCCATTATTATAATAATATTATATCCAAATTTAGGAATGAAGACCAGCTTGATGACAATGATACAAGCTCACAAACCGTTGTTTTTTTAAAAAGTTTTTTCTAAAAACATCCAGGAAAGCGCCAAGCCGGAACGGAAATCAATCCTTGTTATGGAGGTGATCTTATAGTAAGAGAGGTGTCTATTCAAAAATCATACTTGGCATCGTATTAGGAATTAGACCTATACGAGCCGTAGGGACATTTTTGGCTGGATGACTTGCTATGTGTTCTTTTTTTAACTATTAAAACTGAATTTACAGAAGTCAAGACATTTGGAGATGTGTTTTAATTTTTGTAAAATTTTAGTGTTAATTCATGAGAAAAGACGCACTCTTTATAGGATAATAGGTATATCTGGTCTATAATCAAGATAGTTGATGTAAATAGTAGAATAGAGGGAATCGAATGAGATTAACGGTAGAACGAAAACTACAATTTGCTTTTGGTATAGTATTAGTATTTCTATTACTAATCACTAGTATTGCAATGTATTATTTAAATGATAATAAACACACACTTGCGGAAATCGAAAAAAACACGGAATTAATGAACTTGTATAATGATATTTCCTTCCAAACGGTTCGGGCAAATGCAGCCATTCGAGGGTATATGTTATATGGGAAAGAAGATATGCTCAACAATCATCTTGAAATACGAGATACCTTACATAAATCCATTCATCGTATTGAAGAACTTGGACATAAAAATGCAGATTTTGAACAATTTTTAAAGCAGTTAGAGGAATGGGAAAAGCCTATAGATGAACAAATTGTGCCTCTTTTTCAAAGTGGTGAAAAACAGCAAGCACAGCAGTTGGCATTACCGATTTTAGGGAAAGGCTCTCTGAAGCTCGTTGAGTTTGGGAAAACGATGGCTACAGCTCAGCAGGACGAAATGCAGGCGCGTATAGAGGCTACAAAGCAAAAAGGCGACAGAAGTGGCAAAGAAATTGCTGTATTAGCAATAGTGTCCTTACTTATAAGCATTATTATTGCGACAGTTTTTGGTCGACGAGTAGCGAAAAATATTCAACAAACTGTAGTAGAAATGGACAAATTCTCAAATGGCAATTTACAAACGCAACTGCAATTTAAAACAAAAGATGAGTTTGCACAGTTGGCAGCTTCCTTTAATTCGATGTCGGAAAAGCTTAGACATACTATGAAGCAAGTTGGTAATTCATCTGAACAGGTATCAGCAACTTCCGAGCAGCTAACGGCGAGTAGTATGGAAGTGACACAGGCAACAGAAGTTGTCACAGAATCGATTCAAGATATTGCACATGGTATCGAAAAACAGGATACATTGACAGGTGATGTACGAAACTTATCTTCGCATATTTTGAAAAAAATGAATGACATATCAACGAGTATTGATCATGTTAACGATGCAACTGTAGAAACCAAAAATATGGCTAGCACAGGGCGTTCCTCAGTTCGTAATGTCATTGAACAGATGAATGAAATTTCGGATAATACAGCAGAGCTAAGTACACGTGTTAAAGATTTAGATGAAAATACAGCGGCAATCGTTTCTGCCGTCAATGTTATTAAAAATATTGCGACCCAAACAAACCTATTGGCCATCAATGCCTCTATCGAAGCAGCACGAAGCGGTGAGCATGGCAAGGGCTTTGCCGTAGTAGCAGAAGAGGTACGGAAGCTAGCAGATGAATCGAATTTAGCTGCAGTAGATATTGAAAAGGTTGTTGCGCAAATTACTGAGAGTACAAGGGTTATCGAGGAAGACATGATTAATAGTAATGATTCAGTAATAGTTGGTCGTGAAAAAGTAAATGTGGCGAGAGATAATTTCATACAAATTGACGATGCCATTAATGACGTGCAAGCACAGACCGAATCAGTGACAGCGGCAATTCGAACGATACATTTAGATATTGAAAAACTTGTAAAAGAAATCGACTATATTAGCGAAGTATCCATGAAATCGAGTGGTAATGTTCAAAGTGTTGCGGCATCCTCTGAGGAACAAAATGCAGCGATGGAAGAAGTAGCAGCGGCCTCTACACATTTAGCAAAAATGGCGATTGACTTACAGGAATCAATTCAGACATTTAAATACTAACAACAAGAGCCCCTATGCATCATAGCTAAAGCATGATACATAGGGGTTCTATGTTTAGTTAAATGATGAAGAAGTGCATAAATAGAAGAATTTATGTTACAGAAATCAAAAAAATGAAAAATGGGGTTTGAATTTAAGTATTTCGGCCGATAAAAGCCTAGGGTGAAATTAAATCGATAAAAAAGGAGGAGGTTGTGAACCAGGAGGTGGCATTCCTTTTAGAGTCTAAAAAGAAATCACAAAATTGGACAAAACACATTTTAAGAACTAGTAAAGACAAAAGGAGAGCTGTTGCATGAAACAATTATTTGGAAGCTTTAAGGGCAAGCTTTACACGTTATTTGCTCTTATCTTGCTAATCCCGGTTATTACTGTAGGAAGTTTTTCGTATCTTTCGGCAAAAAATTCGATAAAAGAAGAAATATTATTTAGTGCAAATGAAAGTGTAGAAATTTTAAATACGCTTATTGATAAAACCATTAGTGAAAAAATAAATGAGGTCAATGTGTATAGCGAGGAAATAGATTCTTCTATGTATGAACAGAAGGAAACCGCAATATTAGCTGATTTCCAGCAATATATGAAGGTGAGTCCGGATGTTTTAAGCATTTATATTGGAACAAATGAGGGAGCATTTATTCAAGAACCAAGATTGAATAGCGCGGATTATAATCCTTTAGAAAGAGATTGGTATAAAGAGGCTACGGCATTAAAGGGCGAAACTGTAATAACGAATCCCTACATAGATGCAGGAAATGGAGATATGGTCGTAACAGTTGCTCGTCAGATAAAAGATCAATCTGGGGTAGTAGCCATTGATATAAAATTGACAGACCTTCAAAAAATTGCAGACTCAATCAATATCGGAAAAAATGGATATTCTTCTATTTTTGGCGAAAATAATATGATCATTTCACACCCTTCTTTAGAAGCGGGTGGGGAATTAAAAGAGAGCTTTCTAGATCAGATGTACAAAAGCGAATCTGGCACGTATGAATACGTCTTTGACGGTGATGATCGTATTATGTTCTTTACAACGAATAAATTGACGGGTTGGAAAATTACCGGCACAATTTTTGCAAAGGAAATTGACGAATCGGCATCATCCATTTTATATCATACGTTACTCGTGCTAATTATTGCGATTGTTATAAGTACGATTGTTTTCTATTTTGTTATGAAGGGAATCATAAAACCGATTAGATCGCTTAAGGATAGCGCAGTGACAATTAGTAATGGTGATTTAACTGAGAAAGTGACGATTACCTCTCGTGATGAGATTGGACAGCTAGGGCAAGCCTTTAACGATATGCAAGACAGTCTGAGGACACTTATTCAAAAAATAGAACAAAACGCTGAGGAGGTAGCATCGTCGGCAGAAGAGCTAACAGCCAATGCCAATCAAACGAGTATCGCAACAGAAAAGGTTGCCATTTCGATTCAAGATGTTGCTACAAGTGCAGATACGCAAACGACGAGTGCCAACAAAAATGCAGAATCGTTACATGAACTTTCTAAGGCCATTCTTCATATCGCGGAAATCTCTTCTACTGTGACGGATTTTTCACAGCACGCAACGCTACAAGCAGATGAAGGTGGTAAAGCAGTCCGAAATACAAAAGATCAAATGCATTCTATTCATTTATCGGTAACTGATTCAAATACGAAAATTCAAACATTACATGAACGCTCTCAGCAAATTACGTCCATTTTAGATGTGATTACAAGCATTGCGGATCAAACTAACTTACTTGCTCTCAATGCAGCAATTGAGGCAGCAAGAGCTGGGGAGCACGGAAAAGGCTTTGCAGTCGTTGCGGATGAAGTAAGAAAGCTGGCGGAGCAATCGCAGGAATCTGCACAACAAATTTTCGAGCTAATCCAAGGCATTCAGTTAGAAACAGAACAATCTGTAAACATCATGGCAAAAGTTACAGAAGATGTTCAAAATGGTCTACAAGTATCTGATGAAGCCATCACGAAATTCCAAGTGATAAAGGCAAGCATGGATAAAATTACTCCTAAAATGGAAGAGGTGTCTTCTGCCTCTGAACAAATGTCAGCAAGTGTACAAGAGGTGACAGCTGTTACGGAGGATTTGGCATCTTCAGCAAAAGGAAATGCAGCTGCTTCTGAGGACGTTGCGGCGTCTACAGAGGAACAATTAGCTTCGATGGAAGAAATTAATGCTTCTGCACAAGCTCTAGCGCATATGGCAGATGAGCTAAAAAAGCTAATTAGTCAATTTAAATATTAACATAATTAGACATACCAAAAAACGCCATTCCTTTGAGGAGTGGCGTTTTTGTATCATTATCGATCTTCTTCCCAACATTCTGTATTTTTCAATGTTGGAATTGATTTTGCATAAAATACAGGATTTTTGCCGGTTTTCCGTTGCATTGTAAAATCGTCTAACACGAGGAAGGCTATTTTGCCAAGTAACATGATAATCGCAATATTTATTAAAGCCATAAGTCCCATAAACAGGTCTGCTAGGTTCCAAACAAGCTGTACCTGTGCAATAGAACCAAACATCACCATACCAAGCACTAAAATACGGTAGACAAACATCCAACCTTTATGAGCATTCATAAACTCAATATTAGATTCACCGTAATAGTAATTTCCAACGATGGAACTAAAGGCAAAGAAAATAATCGCAATAGCGATAAAGTAAGGAGCCCATCCACCTACATGTACAGCTAAGGAATTTTGTGTAAGAATAATTCCATCGCTTTCACCAGTATTGTATAGACCCGCTAAAATAATGATAAACGCTGTTGCAGTACAAATCATAATTGTATCAAAAAATACTCCTAAGCTTTGCACAAGCCCTTGCTTTGCAGGATGTGAAGTATTAGCTGTAGCGGCGGCGTTAGGGACACTACCCATCCCGGCTTCATTGGAAAATAAGCCTCGGCGTACACCTTGCATAATAGCAATTCCAATCGCTCCACCAGCAGCCTCCTGAAGACCAAACGCTTGTGAGAAAATCAGCTTGAAAACCGCAGGAATTTCAGAAAAATTCGTCACGACAACAAAAAGCGCGACTATTAAATAGAAGACAGCCATAACTGGTACAAGTACTTGCGTAACTTTTACAATTCTATGTACGCCACCAAAAATAATCATGGCCGTTAACGCGACTAACAAAATGCCGATGATATAAGGCTCAATATCAAATGCTTCACCTACAGAAGTTGCAATCGTATTTGATTGTACAGCATTAAAAATAAAGCCAAAGCTTAACGTTAAAAGAATACTAAAAACGATTCCTAATTTACGTTGACCTAAAGCTTTTTCCATATAATATGCTGGTCCACCACGAAACGTATCGCCATCCTTTACTTTGTACACCTGTGCAAGTGTACTTTCAATAAAAGCAGTGGCCATTCCTAATATGGCGATAATCCACATCCAAAATACCGCTCCAGGTCCACCTACGCCGATTGCTAGTGCAACGCCTGTAATATTCCCAGTACCTACACGTGAGGCTGCGCTAATCGTAAAGGCTTGGAACGGAGAAACACCTGAATCTCCATCTCTTTTTTCAACTATTAAACGAAACATCTCAGGAAAAAGTCGAATTTGCACAAACTTTGTGCCGAATGAAAAATACAATCCTGCAACTAATAACAATACAATGAGGATATATGTCCATAAAATATTATTAGCATCATTTACAATATTCGATATCCATTCCATTTGCTTTCCTCCAATCTCAGTACGCTTTAGTCTACACTGTTTTTTTGTAATATATCCACTTTTTGAAAATACTGAATTATAGAAATGAATTTGATGTGAAAAATATTTTTACAATAGTAGAAATATCTAGTTCAAAGTCCGGTGCAGTGACGAAGATAATAGATACTTGCTAGTACTCAATACAGAAATATGTCGAAATTTTACCGAGTAATAATACCAAAGAAAAATGTATATTGAAATGAAAAGGAGGTAACGTATAGGATTTTACTTTCTTTTGAATTGGTACTTTCTGGTGATGGTTATGTTAATTAGATATTTGCAAGGATTACGAAAAGAAAAGCTGAAGAAATGGAAGAACAGTGTTAAAGCTAGTAAAAGGTTATTTTTCGAAAATTCCCTTATTTCTCCTAGGATTTTTAGTATAATAATGAAATTAAAGGCTCATCACCAAAAGTTGGGTATGAAATTTGTTAAAACTAAGTTGATTGGACGCGCCCAGTCGGAACGGAAAACTACCCAATGTTATGATGAAAAGCCAAATTAAAGGGGGAAATTGCGTGAAAACAATTGGCATGATTGGCGGAATGAGCTGGGAGTCTTCTGCAGAGTATTATCGTTTTATGAATGAAGAGGTAAAGCAACAATTAGGAGGCTTGCATTCAGCAAAATGTATTTTGTATAGTGTAGATTTTCAAGAAATCGAGAGATATCAAGCTGAGGGAGCGTGGGAGAAGGCCGGTCAAGTGCTGGGAGAAGCAGCGCAATCTTTAGAGAGTGCAGGGGCAGATTTTATTGTCATTTGTACAAATACAATGCACAAGGTCATTGATATCATTGCGGCAAAGATCACCATTCCAATTTTACATATTGCGGATGCGACAGCAAATCAAATAGAAAAAGCTAGTTTACAGAAAGTTGCCCTTCTTGGGACAAAGTACACGATGGAGCAAGATTTCTATAGAGCTAGAGTAGAGGGGTTTGGCATTGAGGTACTTGTTCCGCTTGCGAACGAGCGTACTGAGGTCAATCGTATCATTTATGAAGAATTATGCTTGGGTCGAATTGAACAAACATCGAAGGAATATTATTTACAGGTGATTGGGAACCTTGTGCAATCGGGAGCACAAGGAATTATATTAGGCTGTACAGAGATTGGATTACTTATTAAACAGGAGGATGTTAACGTACCTGTTTTTGATACAACAGTTTTACATGCACAGGCAGCTGTAAATATGGCGATTCATAAGGGGGATTAATATGCCAAAAAAAGTACGAGAAATAGGGATCGTCATTGGAACGTTACCAACTGGTGAGAAAAACTGTATTACCGATGTAGCTGGCGTACATGTAGGACATGTAACGCTTGATGAGAAAATTAATCAAGACGGAGCCTATGCATGTACAGGAGTAACTGCGATTTTACCACATGAGGGCAATTTGTTTCAGCAAAAGGTTACTGCTGCAAGCTATGTGCTAAATGGTTTTGGGAAAACGACAGGGCTCGTTCAGGTGAATGAGCTAGGGGTTATTGAATCGCCAATTATGCTCACCAATACATTTGGCGTTCCAGCTGTAACACAAGGAACGCTGCAATTTATGCTAGATACGAATAGTGAAATAGGTCATTCAACAGGAACTATTAATATCGTAGTCGGGGAATGTAACGATAGCTATTTAAATTCCATTCGAGAATGTCCTGTCACACCTGAGCATGCTGTGGAGGCGATTCGCAAGGCGTCAAATGAAATTGCAGTGGAAGGAGCAGTTGGTGCAGGAAAAGGAATG
This sequence comes from Lysinibacillus agricola, assembly GCF_016638705.1. Taxonomy (GTDB): domain Bacteria; phylum Bacillota; class Bacilli; order Bacillales_A; family Planococcaceae; genus Lysinibacillus; species Lysinibacillus agricola. The sequence continues at coordinate 2,113,389 of NZ_CP067341.1, forward strand.
ATGTGCTTTGGCTACAAAGGTGGGATTGGCTCATCTTCCCGAATCGTGACACATGAGTCAACGAACTATACGATAGGATGTATGGTCCTTAGTAATTTCGGGCAAAGCTCAGAGTTTCTAGCACACCAATATCTTGTTTCCAAAGCTCAAAGTGAATCAACATTATCTCCAACAGATGGCTCCATTATCATCGTACTTGCCACTGATGCTCCGCTTAGTAGTCGTCAACTGACACGTGTCATTAAACGCTGTGGCATTGGACTAGGACGTACAGGTAGTCATTTTTCACATGGTAGCGGGGATATTGTCATTGGATTCACAACAGCACACCATATCGCTCATCTATCAGATCAGCTTGTTGAAACACGTACACAACTACGTGAGGATCACCCTATTATGAATCAATTATTTGCAGCAGCTGCAGAAGCAACAGAGGAAGCCATTTTAAATTCACTATCACAGGCACAGACTACTATTGGTCGAAATGGTCATACAGTTGAAGCTTATCAATTTTGACTTTATGAATGATAGGATGTCATTAGATAAAATTGGAGCATATAAATTTTAGCTCTTTACTACCAGCGAGATCGTTCTGGTTTAGCTTTGATAAAAAAAGTATTCAATGTCATATTTGTTCTTCTGTAAATGAAACCTCATCTTTAGGGCACGAAATATTAATAAAAATACTATTTTGTTGGCCTGTTTAGTAGGGAAAAAGAAAAATTTACCTTCATTTTGATTAGTATCAAAATGGAGGTTTTTTTATTACCAATTAAATTTGATTCAATTAACTAAGGCTCATCTAGTAGATTTCTTTACTTATATGAATAGAAACTTACGATCTACTAGTAATCCTGAAACAACGAAATGCCTACAAACACTTTCAATAATTAATCACTCTCTTCAAACTTAAAGGTAATAACCTTTAATAAATATTTTACTTATAGGTCATGATGTTATATGATGTAATCAAGAAAAATGAAAGAGGTAACAAATTGAAAAAATTGAACAAACAATCTTCCGTACCTCTGTATATTCAATTGAAAGAAGTTCTGACAGAATATATAGAGAAAAATATGACAATTGGGGAAGTTCTTCCAACTGAAAAAGAACTAGAAAAACTTTATGGTGTTAGCAGAATGACAGTCCGAAACGCTATAGATGAGTTACAAAGAAGTGGTGTTGTTGTTAAGCAGCAAGGAAGAGGAACTTTTGTTAACAATAACAAAATGACACAAGATATTGGAACTATTTTTAGCTGGACTGAAGAAATGGGGATTAAGCAGAAAAAATCTTTAACTTTGGAAACAAGTATTCAGGAAGTAGAACCTTCAAAAAAATTGCGTGACTCTTTAAAACTGGGGCCAGACGAAAAAGTTGTATCTATTGCAAGGGTACGTGCAGTCGAAAATGAGCCAGTTGTTATAATGATAAATTATTTAAGAAACAAGTATGTCCCGAACTTGGAAAAAAACGGTCTATCTTCTGATTCTTTATATAAGGATTTAGAGGAAATATACAACATTTTTTTAGAAAGTGCTGAGGAGGTTATAACAGCTAGGTCTGCTACCTCATATGAAGCAACTAAATTAAGGGTTCCGGAAGGCACTGCCGTCTTACACGTTAGAAGAACTTCATTCATAAAGAACAAAGTTCCTGTAGAAGTAGTAGATATGGTTGTACGTGGCGATAGATATGAGTATTTTGTTGAACTAGAAGGCCGAAGAAAAAAACACATCATTCCATAAACTTAAGGAGAGATATAATGTTACCAATAAAATTTGAACAAATTGCATTAGATGTGGAGCTTACATCTCCTGAAGAAGCCATTCAATTCGCTGGAGATTTACTGCTTCAATCTAACAGTGTTGAACAAAGTTATGTAGAAGAAATGATTAATGGTTATAAAAAGTTAGGTTCCTACATTGTGTTAGCACCTAACATAGCTATTCCACACGCAAGACCAGAATTCGGAGTGAACGAACAATGTATAGCTTTTGTGAGAGTCAAAACTCCTCTATCTTTTGGACATCCACAAAATGATGACGTTAAACTTATTATTCCGATTGGGGGTGTAGACAAACAATTTCACTTAGATATGTTAAGAGATTTAAGCGCCGTCTTGATGAATGAAGAAAAAGTAACTAGGTTAAAAGAGTCAACTGACACAATGGAAATCTATAATATTTTGAGAGGAGTTAGTTAAAATGTTTATTTTGACTGTTTGTGGTATGGGGTTTGGAACGAGTTTAATGTTACTAATGGAAATTCAAGATTTAGGAAATAAAAATGGTTTTACAATTGATGGAGAAGCTACCGATTTAAGTTCTGCAAAAGGAAAAAACGCCGATTTGATAGTAGCATCAAGCGAAATAGCGCAAGAACTTGAAAATAATGATATACCTGTAGTACCCATCATTAACTTACTGGATAAAAATGAAATTGAAGAAAAAGTACTGCCATATATTACGGAATACCATACACGAGGAGGATAAAATATGCTAAGTTTTATTACTGGAGTTTTATCAACCCCTGCCTTTATTTTAGGGATAATCGCAGCTATTGGGCTTATAGCTCTCAAAAAATCTGGATCCGATATTATTAAAGGTACTTTAAAAACTATTTTTGGCTTCATCATGCTACAACAAGGGGCAAACATCATTGTAAGTAGCTTGGTTCCATTTAGTCAAATGTTTGAAAGCGCTTTCAAATTAACTGGCGTTATAGCAGAAGATAATGCTATAGCTGCTGCTGTGCAAAATGTTCTAGGAACAGAAACTTCTTTAATTCTAGTTTTTGGTTTTATCGTCAACGTTATACTAGCCAGAATAACAAAATGGAAATATATCTTCTTAACTGGCCATATGATGTTTTCTTTTGCTGCGACAATGGCAATCGTTTTTGATCAAATGGGCATTCACGGATGGAAAGCTATTCTACTAGGCTCATTAATTCAAGGGATTTCCAGTGTGCTATTTCCTGCATTAGCACAGCCTTTCGTAAGAAAAGTAACTAATAACGATAGTGTAGGATTTGGATTTTGGGGGAGTTCCCTTGTTTGGATAAGTGGTTGGATTGGTGGGAAATTGGGAAATAAAGAACACTCGGCTGAGAACATGAATGTTCCAAAGCAGTTAGATTTCTTAAAAGAAATGTCAATATTAATGGGAATTGTTATGTCTATTATTTATTTAGTCACTTCATTCTTTGTCGACACTAAACTTATGAATGAGCTTTCGGGTGGTCAAAATATTGCTCTCTTTGCAATCATGCAAGCGTTCACTTTTGTTGTCGGTATTCTTGTATTATTACAAGGAGTTAGAATGTTCCTAGGTGAGTTAGTACCTGCTTTCAAAGGAATTAGCGAAAAACTTGTTCCAGGTGCAAAACCAGCGCTAGATATCCCTATTTTCTATTCTTTTGCACCAACGGCAACGACTATAGGATTTTTATTTGCCTTAGTAGGTGGATTGGGAGCAACACTCATTTCTACTATGCTACCTGTTGTGGTCTTACCTTCCGTGATTGGTTTATTCTTTATGGGAGGAGCTGCAGGTGTATTCGGGAATGCAATGGGGGGACGTCGTGGCGCCATAATTGCTGGCGTGGTACTAGGATTTTCATTTCAAATGATAGTGGCCCTAGCTTATCCAATTATTGATTTGAGCGACTATGGCATAAGCGGATTGTGGTTTGCGTCTACAGATGCTATTATCGTCGCTTTACTTATTAGATTAATCGGTTCCCTGTTTGGTATTACAATATAAAATTTAAAGGAGTGATAAATATGACTGACAAAATTAGAACTGTTTTAGGTGATATTAGCAAAGAAGCACTAGGGTTTACTTATTCTCATGAACATTTATGGTGTTGTCCTCCTCCACAACAAAAAGATCGTGACTTTGAACTAACAAATTACGAAGCTTCCCTAGAAGAATTAAAAACATTTAAAAAAATCGGGGGTGAAACTTTGGTAGATGCTTCTACCCTCGACTATGGAAGAGATGGTAATAAACTTAAAAAAATGGCTGAGGAAAGTGGCGTTAATGTATTAGGGGTCACGGGTTTCAATAAACATATCTATTTTGATGATTGGGTTGAAACAGAAAGTATCGATCAAATTGTAGTTAGATTAGTTCATGATATACAAGTTGGAATGGATGGATCCGATGCAAAAGCTGGAATATTAAAGGCTGGATCATGGTATAACGTTATACATCCACTGGAAGAAAAGATAACACGAGCTGTCGGTAGAGCCCAAAAAATAACCGGTGCTCCTGTATGGTTACATACTGAATCTGGAACACAGGGAATAGAAATGTTAGATATTTTAGAGGATGAAGGGGTAGACTTGCATTTGGTTGCTGTAGGACATAGTGATAGAAATGCTGATCCTTATTATCACTTAAATATTTTAGAACGTGGTGCCTATATCCAATTCGATGGACCTGGGAAAGTTAAATATTATCCGGATAATATTAGAATAGATTTAATTAAAAATGTTCTGGCACATGGATATGGTCATAAGTTACTCATATCAGGAGATATGGGGCGACAAAGCTATTTACACGCTTATGGTGGTGGTCCTGGCTTTAGATATATTAAACAAAAATTCATTCCTAGAATGTTGAACGAACGAATTTCCCAACATGCTATTAATCAAATTTTCTATACAAACCCAGCTGATTGGTTAGCAAAATTTTAGGAGTGATTAAATGAAACTTGATAATTTAATGGCCATAATAAGAGATGTTTCGCCAAACGATATTGTTCCAATAGCTCAAGCCTTAATTGATGAAGGGATAACGAATTTAGAAGTCTCATTAAGTAATGAAACGTTGGGTATAGAATGTATTGAAACTTTAGCCTCTCATTTTACACCGCAACAAATTTATTTAGGAGCAGGTACTGTTCTAAATGAAGAACAGTTGTATTCAGTAAAAAATGCGGGAGTTCAGTATATTATTACTCCTGGTTGGAATAAAGAACTAGTGAAGAAAGCTTTAGAAACAGATTTAACAGTATATCCAGGAGTACTCACTCCTGGAGAAATTGCCGAAGCTTTAGAACTGAACATTGACTACCTCAAGCTATTTCCTATTAATAGTCTCAATGAGAATTATTTAAAAGCTATTAGTGGTCCGTTTCCCAAGATAAATATTATGGCTGTTGGTGGAGTTACACCGGAAAATATTGAATTCTATAAAAAATTAGGTATACATCACTTTGGGATTGGCAGTGAACTAGTTTCTAGAGGAGCAACTCAAAATGATATCCCTGTTATTAAAAGTAATGCTAAATTATTTATTAATTCAATAAAGAAAGCGAATGAAATTGATGGAAAATCAACCGAAACTAATGATTAATATGACACGAGACGAAGTTAAAAAGAGTTTAGATGAATTTCCTGTTGTAATATTACCTTTAGGAGCAACTGAACAACACGGTCACCATTTACCATTAGGTGTAGATATTTACCTCTCCGAATATTTTTCGAAGGAAGTGGCCAAAGCAACTGGTGCTCTTGTAGCACCAACACTTCCCTTTGGCTATTCATGGGTTTGGCGAGATATTCCTGGAACTATATCGCTACAACAAGATTTAGTAGAAGCCGTTATCAAAGATGTTGCTCATAGCGTATCACGTTATGGGGGAAAGATGCTTGTTTTAATAAATGGGCATGATTCTAACAACTCATCTATGAAGTATGCAGTTAGAGAGTTGGAAGATGAGCTTGATATGCCAGTCATTTACCTCTTCTATCCTCGATTGAGTGAAATAATTAAAGAAGTATGTGAGTCTCCAACTTGGAATGGTATGATTCATGCGTGCGAGTTTGAGACCTCATTAATGCTCCATGTTAATGAAACACTAGTTGATATGGACAAATCTATTAAGGAATATCCTGAGACACCAGATCTCTACGGAGCATCTACAATTTCACTTGGTGATTTAAGTAAAAGTGGTGTATTCGGAGATTCCACTCTTGCTACAAAAGACAAAGGTAAGAAAATGGCAGAAATATTTACTGATAAAATGATTAAACTAGTAAATGAAGGCTATAAAGAATTTGTTATAAGACAATAATAGTATGCATACAAAAAGACCTCTGATAAATTTCACTGAAACTGGATTTAAATCTAAACCTTACACATTAGCCATACCATCAGTAATTTAGAAGCGGAGCTAGAGCTATCTCTTATTATCCGCAATCGTCCATAATACCAGAAGCCAATAAACGAATTATATCTACATGCATAGGAACTTTCATAGCGATATAATCTGTTAAACTACTGACCTAGAGTAGCTTCAAATTGTTCGTAAAATGGTAATTTCACTATATTATATTCGACCTTGCGAAAAAATGAAAATTTCGTTAGGTCTTATTGGTGTGTGAAAAGTTTAGCTGGGAGGGGTACCCCTCCCAGCTAAACAAATTCAATTTTTCGCATAAAATTTATCTGAAATCACTGGAGGTAAGAAAGCACCCAGTCGAAACGGAAATCAACCACACGTTATGGCGAATAAGGAAATCCTCGAAGAGTCTTAAATTCGTCATTTTTTATTATATTTCGGTAATCTTCTATCCCCTCCATGAATAAAATTCCTAAATAGGTGAAAAAACATTGTCTTTCGACTTCTTGCATCAATTATTTGGCGTATGTTGTTTGAAAAGAAGAGAATAGCTATTACTCTGTAATATTGATTTTTTTAACTAGTCAATAAATTTAAGGTATGATACATTCAATAAAAACTGAATTATCTAAAAATTTTATCGAATTCTGAAAGTGGAGGTGTGTACTATACATGACGCCGTTTTTCAACCCATTGAGGCAAAGAAAACATCAATGAGGGAATCAACACCAGCAATTCGCGAAAATAACGAACCATTAATTCAAATTGGAGCAGAACATGCTAGGATTTTTATTGAGCCAATTTACTATCATCAAAAAATACCAAACAGTTTACAAGCCATTTATTTACGTCAGGGTGTGTATGAGCGATTAACACAAGCGCTATTATTATTGTCTAAAAATTATAGCCTTATTTTATATGATGGCTATCGTCCATTCCAAGTGCAACAATTTTTGTTTACGAGTTTTTCAAAGCAAATCGCACAGCGTTTTCCGCATTTTACTGAACAAGAGGTTGTTAGAGAAACACGAAAGTATATTGCGTTCCCTAGCGCTGAGCATGCTCATCTCGCACCCCATTTAACCGGTGGAGCGATTGATCTGACACTAGGAGATTTGGACGGTAATGCTTTAAATCTTGGTACAGCATTTGATGAAATCAGTGAAAAGTCTGCGACATGTTATTTCGAACAACATCCAGAGGAAGATTGGGAAGCCTGTGTTCATCGACGTCTTCTATATAACTGTATGACAATGGTTGGCTTTACGAATTATTCTGAGGAATGGTGGCATTACGATTTTAATAATGTTTCATGGGCAAGACGTGTAGATGCGCAAGAAGCTAATTATGGGGCTGTGGAAGCAATGATCCAAGACAATGAAGTAAAGGAGTTTAGATTTCTATGAAGGTATATATTAGTGCAGATATTGAAGGGATTACTGGCACAACAGCTTGGAGTGAAACGGAGTTAAATGCGCCAGATTATCAGTTTTTCAAAAAGCAAATGACAAAGGAAGTAGAAGCCGCTATAGAGGGGGCTATTCTTGGCGGAGCAACTGAAATTTTATTAAAGGATGCTCATGATTCAGCACGTAATCTTGATATTTCTAATTTACCAGTAAACTGTAAGGTCATTCGTGGCTGGACGTATGACCCGATGTGTATGGTTGCGGGACTTGATAAAAGCTTTGACCGCGCGATTTTTATTGGCTATCACAGTAAAGGTGGAAGTGAACGTAACCCTTTAGCACATACGCTTTGTGTTTTTGCTGATGTGAAAATTAATGGTGAGTATGCAAGTGAATTTTTAATTAATACTTACGCAGCTGCTTTACATGGTGTACCGGTGTCATTTGTAAGCGGGGATGTGGGGTTAATAGAAGAAATTAGCTCTATCAATGACAACATCATCACATTTGCTACAAAAGAAGGGATAGGGAATGCGACTATTAGCGTGAGCCCGCAGCTGACGATTAAGGAAACGAAACGACTTGTTGCGTCCTCCATGAAGGTGTCGCGTGAAGATTTGCAAGTGACATTGCCTGAACACTTTGTGGTGGAAATCATTTATCGTGATCATACTCGGGCATATCGAAATTCATTCTATCCTAACGCTACGTTTAAACCACATAATACAGTGGAATTCGTAACGGATGATTTTTATGAGGTGCTTCGAATTTTACAGTTCTTAACATAAGTAACGAAAAAGTAGGTGAATGGATGAAAATTAAAAATATTGTCGTGGGGAAGGTAGAGGCACCGCTTATAACACCATTTAAAACAGCCTTAAGAACAGTTCATAGCATTCACAATATTGCTGTCTATGTTCATGCGGATAATGGGCAAATAGGTATCGGTGAAGCGGCACCGACTGCGGCCATTACTGGTGAAACACTAGGGTCTATTTCGCACGCTATCGAAGAGTATATAAAGCCAGCCATTATCGGGATGGATATTGAAGAATTGACAGAAATCATGGAGCGAATCGACAGCAGTATTTATCAAAACACCAGTGCAAAAGCCGCGGTAGATATGGCGATTTATGATTTATTTGCGAAACACTATCAAACACCTCTGTATAAATTATTAGGAGGCTATCGGAAAGAATTAGTAACAGATATTACGATAAGTGTAAATGATTCAGAAGAAATGGTGAAGGATTGTATAGCCGCCGTACAGCGAGGTTTTCAAATTTTAAAGATCAAGGTTGGGAAAGATCCTGCAAGTGATGTAGAGCGAGTTGTTGCCATTCGTGATGCAGTTGGACACGCCATTACATTACGAGTTGACGCGAATCAAGGCTGGACACCGAAGCAAGCTGTACAAATTATTCGTGCACTTGAAGATGCAGGTACGAATGTTGAATTAGTTGAGCAGCCCGTGCATTGTCATGATCTCGCGGGTATGCAATTCGTAACAGCTAATACATTGACAAAGATTTTAGCGGATGAAAGTGTTTTCTCTGCAAAAGATGCCTATTCAATTATTGAAATGCGAGCTGCGGATTTGATTAATATTAAGCTCATGAAAACAGGAGGTATTTATCAAGCACAGAAAATATGTCACATTGCAGAGGCAAACGACATACCATGCATGATTGGCTGTATGCTAGAGACAAAAATTAGCGTAAGTGCAGCTGCACATTTTGCCGCATCACAGAAAAATATTACGATGATAGATTTAGACGGACCCAGCTTATGTTTGAAAGATCCTGTTCCAGGCGGTCCAATATTTGAAAATGATCGAATTAGGATGACGGATGCAGTTGGAATAGGATTTTCATAATCCATTTCGCCTTGGCGGAATTGTGTCGGATTTTTGAATTGTGCATGCACAATTCATTCCTTTCAAAATCCGTGACATCCTGTGAAAACGCTTGAGTGAGCAACATCCTGTTGCCCCGAACCAATCGGGCTTTTACGGGCAGTTGATCCTCCACTTATATTTTTTGTTTCACATAAATTTTGAAGAGAGAGTTTTGTACTTGACGCTTCGCTTTCGATACAGATAAGTTACTGCCCGTTTATGCGGGATAAAAGAGATTACTAGGGGGGTTGTTTATGATGAAAAGGTATTGGTTGCTTTTCGTGTGTCTTGTTGTAATGCTTTGTGCAGCCTGTAGTGAGGATTCTTCAGGTGACAAAAAGTCAGAGTATCGCGTTGTTTATTCGGGGGAAATAAAAACGTTAAATTACTTAAAGACCTCTGAAACGAATGAGTTTGCTGTGGCAGCGAACTTAGTCGATGGATTAATTGAGTATGATAAGTACGGTGTCGTACAACCAGGCTTAGCTAAAGATTGGTCATCAAATAACGATGCTACTGTTTGGACTTTCAAGCTTCGTGACGATGCAAAATGGGTTACTCATGACGGTAAAGAGTATGCGGATGTTGTTGCCCAAGATTTTGTCGATGGCTTACATTATGTGCTTGATGCAAAGAATGAATCATCGACAGCTTGGATTGCTACTGTCGTGAAAAATGGGGAAGCCTTCTATAACGGTGATATGACAGACTTCACGAAGGTAGGCATAAAGGCGGTAGATAAACATACAGTAGAATATACTTTAGAAACGCCTACACCTTATTTCCTGTCTATGTTGAACTATGTCTGTTTCTTCCCGGTTAATGGTAAGTTTATAGAAGAAAAAGGTGATAGCTTTGGTACAACTCGTGAAAATTTCCTTTATAACGGATCCTTTATTTTAGATAAATTTGAACCGCAAAATGAGCGGGTACTTGTGAAAAATGATAAATATTGGGATAAAGACAATGTACTGATTGATCGTATTCGCTATAAATACAATAAAGAAGCGGCTACAGTGGCACCAGAATTATTTTTACGAGGAGAAATCGATTCAGCGAGTATTCCAACGTCTATCATTGATGAATGGTTTAAAGACGAAAAGAAAAAATCACAAGTTCGTCAAACACAAAATAACTTCTATACGTATTTCTTTGCATTAAACTTCAATCCGCAATTTGATGCAGAATACGAGCCTGAAAATTGGAAAATCGCGGTCAACAATAAAGATTTCCGAAAATCACTTTTCCATGCGCTCGACCGTGTATCTGCAATGCTAACTTTAGAACCTTATAATCCAAAAGATTTGCTTAGCAACACAATCACTCCTAAAAACTTTGTGAATGTGGAGGGGGTTGACTATACACAATTAGCGCCATTAACGGATCTTTCAAATAACGACACATTTAACAAGGAGATGGCCTTACAATACAAGGAAAAAGCGAAGACAACTTTAGAAGGAAAAGTAACTTTCCCAGTAAAAGTGTTAATGCCTTATAACTCCGGTATGCCAGATTGGGCAAATCGTTCGCAAGTAGTTGAGCAGCAGATTGAAAAATTATTAGGTACTGATTATGTAGATGTAATCGTAGAGGCAGGACCATCAACAGGCTTTTTATCAGAGGTTCGTAAACCTGGTAAATTTGCATTACTCGAAGCAAACTGGGGTCCAGACTATGCCGATCCATCAACGTATACGGATCCATTCACTGCAGACGGTACTTATAATAAACCAGAGCTAGCTGAAGGCTATACAGAAGCAAACGGAAAATCAAAATATCAAAACTTAGTGGACGAAGCAAAGGCGACGATAGATACAGCAAAACGTTACGAACTGTTTGCCAAAGCGGAAGCATTCTTAATTGAAGAAGCATTTGTCATACCTTATTCGGTAGGGGGTAGCGGCTATGTTGCTTCTAAATTAAATCCATTTGAGGCTCAATACTCTCCATTTGGTGTGACTGCCGAGAAATTTAAAGGTCAGCGAATATTAGAAAAACCAATGAGTAACGAGGAGTTTAAAGAAGCTTTAGAGAAGTGGGAGCAGGAGCGTGCAGATGCGTTAGCTAAAGCAGCACAATAAAAACATTTAGTTTCATTGCTACATTTAAGATAAACGTTCAAAAACGGTTTTATTAATGAAGGAGATACCGAATAAGAAAAGTCGGCATCTCCTTTAATCTTTCTGGAAAAGGAGGATGTTGTATGCTGTGGTATATAGGAAAACGATTATTGCAATCAATTTTAACACTTTTTATTATTATCACGATTGTCTTCTCATTATTACGTTTAATGCCAGAAGAAGGTTATTTAGGGGCAGCAGCAGATAAGATGTCACCTGCTCAACAAGAGATATATTTAACGAATTTAGGTTTACGTGACCCGTTACTTGTACAATTAGGAAATTTTTACGCTAATCTGTTTCAAGGTGATTTAGGTAAATCCGTTACATATCGGACAGATGTACCAGTCGTCACGATTATTGCAGATAAGATCATGTATTCCTTGCTATTTGGCTTAGGTGCTGTTGCGTTATCTCTTCTAATTGGGGTTCCGCTCGGAATATTGATGGCCCAGATGAAGGGGCGCTGGCTGGATCGCTTAGGGACTGGCTATATTGTCATTGTTGTTGCAGTACCAGCTGCCGTTTATTATTTAGTCATTCAAATGTATATTACAGAAATTTTTCATTTACCAATGCTTTTTGATGAGTATAAACCCATTACTTGGATTTTACCACTCACTTCAATGGCGTTAGCACCGACTGCCTCTTATGCTATGTGGATGCGGCGTTACATGGTGGATGAACTAAACAAGGATTATATCAAGCTAGCAAGAGCAAAAGGGGTTAAAGAGCGTACCTTAATGTTTAAACATGTACTACGAAACGCCTTTATTCCGATGGCACAATATTTACCCGCAACCATTCTTTTTACTATTACAGGCTCCATCTATATTGAATCCTTATATTCCATTCCTGGGATGGGGGGGCTACTCGTAGATGCCATACAGCGACAGGATAATACGATTGTACAAGGCTTAGTACTTGTTTTCTCTTCACTTGGAATTATCGGACTAATTTTAGGTGATATTGCAATGGCCCTTGTTGATCCACGGATTAAATTAGGGAAAGGGGAGAGTATACGCTAATGGGTATGTATTCAGAGGAAATTAACAATATATCCGATAAATCACGTGAAACATTGTTCGAGTTTGCGGAAGTAGATGAGCGTCAAGCTGAAGAAACAGCCTATTCTAATTATTCCTATTGGCGTTCCACATGGAAATCCTTTTTGAAAAATCGCATCGCTGTCTTCTTATTAGTTGGTGTTCTTATTATCGTAACCTTTACCATATTACAGCCGTATTTCCCAGCGCAAAAATCACCGACTGAAATATATTTAGATGAACAGACAGGTCTCCAAGCACGTAATATTGCTCCGAACGCTGAGTTTTGGTTTGGGACAAACTCCATTGGACAGGATTTATGGTCACGGATTTGGGCAGGTACAAGGACCTCATTATTTATAGGCTGTGTCGTTGCTTTTGTAGAGGCTATCGTTGGTATTACAATTGGTACGCTTTGGGGCTTTTCGCGTAAATTAGAGTTGCCCATCACACAGCTTTACAACGTCGTTGATAACATACCGACGACCATTGTACTTATTTTAATGTCCTATATTTTGCGGCCGAGTATTTCGACGATTATTATTGCCATGTGTATTACTGGCTGGGTAGAAATGGCAAGATTTATACGCAATCAAATTGTTATTTTACGTGATCGTGAATATAACTTAGCCTCAAAATGCTTAGGAACACCTGATTACCGCATTATTTTAAAAAATCTATTACCTTATCTTATTTCCGTGATTATGTTACGAATGAGTCTAGCCATACCATTTGCAATAGGCTCAGAAGTTTTTTTAACATACATCGGATTAGGCCTACCGATTAGTGAACCGTCTTTAGGAAATTTAATCAATGAAGGACGGGTACTAATGATGTCACCAGATTTAAGATATCAGCTTATTTTTCCGAGTATTGTATTAAGTGTCATTACGATTGCATTTTATATTATAGGAAATTCATTTGCAGATGCAGCAGATCCGAAAAATCACGTATAAAGGGGGATGATGGAAGTGACACAAACTAAATCACCTATTTTAACCATCCATAACCTAGTCATAAAATTTACGCTTCGTGGCAGGGTGCTAACTGCTATTCGTAATATTTCCCTTGATTTGTACAAAGGTGAAAGCCTTGCAATCGTTGGCGAATCTGGTTCAGGAAAATCAGTACTGATGAAATCAATCATGGGCTTACTCGATAAAAATGGCTACATTGATCAGGGGCAAATCATTTACAATGACCGGGATTTAGCACAGTTTAAAACCGAGCAGGAGTGGCTAAGCATTCGTGGAAAAGAAGTGGCAATGGTTACCCAGGACCCAATGACATCATTAAATCCACTGAAAACAATTGGCAAGCAAATTGAGGAATGTGTTATTTTACATCAGAATTTAAAGGGCAAGGTAGCATACGAAGAAACTTTGAAATTGTTAAAAGATGTTGGCATTTACGATGTGGAAAAACGCTATAAGCAATATCCTCACGAATTTTCGGGTGGTATGCGTCAACGAATTGTAATAGCTATTGCGCTAGCATGTAAGCCTAAAATCTTAATTTGCGATGAGCCAACAACTGCCTTAGACGTAACAATCCAAGCACAAATTTTGCAGCTTTTAAAAGATCTTCAGCAAAAATATGGACTAACAACTGTTTATATAACGCATGATTTAGGAGTTGTGGCAAAGGTAGCTGACCGTATTGCAGTTATGTATGCGGGGGATGTCATCGAAATAGGCAAAACACATGAAATTTTCTTTAATGGCAAGCATCCCTATACATGGGCACTTCTTTCTTCATTACCGCAACTAGGCTCAAAAGGGGAGCAACTTTATTCCATCAAAGGTACTCCACCTAATCTTTTTCAAGAAATTAAAGGAGATGCCTTTGCACCTCGCAATCAATATGCGTTAAAGATTGATTTTGTGGAACGTCCTCCATTTTTTCAGGTGAGTGACACACATTATGCTCGCACATGGCTATTAGATCCACTCGCTCCGAAAGTAGAGCCTCCTGAAGCGTTACAAGCATTTTTCGAGGAAGGGAGACGATACGCGCATGAGTCATAAAGAAGTGTTAGTTGAGGTGAAAAATTTAAAGGTTGTTTTTGGTAAAGGCAAAAATAAATTTATAGCTATTGATGATGTCAGCTTCGAGATTTTTAAAGGTGAAACATTTGGTTTAGTAGGGGAATCAGGCTCTGGAAAAACAACAATCGGCCGAGCTATTATGCGTATCAATGAAGTCACTGAAGGACAAATACTGTATCACGGCAAGAAACTAAATGGCAAAATATCGAAAGAGTGGGATCGAGAAATTACTCAGAAAATCCAAATGATTTTTCAAGATCCAATGGCATCTCTAAATGAACGCGCAAAGGTTGACTATATTATTTCTGAGGGGCTTATTAATACAAAAAATTTCAAAAATGAGGCTGACCGTCAACAGAAGGTGCGCAATGCATTATTAAATGTAGGATTATTACCGGAGTTTTCTAGTCGCTTCCCGCATGAATTTTCAGGAGGACAGCGCCAGCGTATCGGCATTGCACGCGCATTAGTAATGGAGCCAGAGTTTATAATTGCGGATGAACCGATTTCAGCATTAGATGTTTCCATTCGTGCGCAAGTATTAAATTTATTAGCAAACCTACAGCAGCAAAATGATTTAACTTATTTATTCATTGCACATGACTTATCTGTCGTCCGTTTTATTACTGACCGAACTGCTGTTATTTATAAAGGTAAAATTGTTGAGCTAGCTGAGACAGAAAAGCTATTTACTAATCCCATTCATCCATATACAAGGGCATTATTATCTGCAGTACCTGAGCCGAATCCTTATAAGGAGCGTGACAAAGTCGTAGAAATCTACGATCCATCACAGCACAGCTATGACATTCAGCCACCGTCATTTATCGAAATGGAGGAAGGTCATTTTGTATTGGCAAATGAAGAGGAATTAGAAAGATACCGAACTTCACTTAAAATGGAGGTAAGCAAATGATTCGTCCAAAGGCATTGAAAAAAGGTGATACAATTGGTCTTATAAGTGCTTCGGGTGCAACGCCGCCTGAAAAATTTGTTCCTGCCGTAGAAAGTATCGAGAAGCTAGGGTTTAAAGTCGTCGCTGGGGAGACATGTCGAGCAAGGCATGGCTACTTAGCAGGCTCTGATGAATTACGTGCCTCTGAAGTTAATCAAATGTTTAGGGATTCAAATATTGACGGCATCTTTTGTATACGTGGAGGTTACGGAGCGACGAAAATTTTACCGCTTCTTGATTTCGATATGATAAAAGCTAATCCAAAAGTATTTGCTGGTTATAGCGATGTGACAGCACTACATATCGCCTTTAACCAAAAATGTGGCTTTGTCACGTATCATACACCAATGCCCTCTACAGAATTTATTCGGCCGGAGATGGATCACTACACATGGAATTCTTTTATCGAAAATGTGACCGCAACAGAGCGTAGTGACTACTACCTTGAAAATCCACCTGGACGTCCAATGACAACGCTTGCAGCTGGAAAGGCAACAGGGCAGCTTATTGGTGGGAACTTAACATTAGTTACAGCATCTCTTGGGACACCATATGAAATTGATACAAAAGGCAAAATATTATTTTTAGAAGATGTAGACGAGAATGAGCAGCGTGTTGATCGGATGCTTACGCAGCTAAAATTAGCAGGGAAACTAGATGAAGTGGCAGGTATATTATTAGGAGCATGGACTAATTGCGGTCCTGAAAATCCAAAACATCCAGAGCATAGCCTATCACTACAAACCATTTTTCAGGAAATTTTAGGTCCACTCCACAAACCTATCATAAAGGACATAGCTTGCGGTCACACCTTACCAACGATGTCCCTGCCACTTGGTAGAACAATAACAATGGACGCGGAGAATCAGATGATAAAAGTTATAGAGTAGGTGTGAAATATGAAGCAAACGATAACAGAGATTCTTCAAAATGCACCTTATAAAGTGCATATGTTTGTGAAAGATTGTAAGACTGAGCAATTTTTTATTAGTGAAAAGCTAGAAGACGCGTTTTCTAGTGCTAGCTTAATTAAAGTGCCTATACTGCTTGCTGTTCTGAATTATTTAGAAAGTAACAACAAATCCATAGAGCAAGAGATTAAGATTGCACCAGAAGAATGGGGCGATTTTAGTGTTATTAGTGAACAGCACCTAGAGCAATGTACCATCTATGAGCTTTTAGTATGGATGATTATTAAGAGTGATAATACAGCAACAAATGTACTAATCGATTTTCTAGGGATGGAGGCACTCAATCAATATTTTCGTCAAATTGGGCTTCTGCAAACAACAATTCAACGTAAGATGATGGATTTTGAAAGGCTTGCAAAAGACTTAGATAATACTACGTCGGCACGTGATATGGCACTGCTATTTTCGCGAATTTATCGCAAGGACTTGTTATCATCAGCATTTAGTGAGCTAACGTTAGATATTTTAAGTCGTCAACGTGTACACGAATCACTAAAGCGTTATTTAGTAGATGATGTGAAACTTGCTCATAAAACAGGTGGTCTTGATACGGTAGATCATGATGTTGGGATTGTGTACAACAATTCAAGGGATTATCTTATTGGCGTTTTCGTCACGGAGGTTACTAATAATGACGATGCAAGACAGCTAATTGGTCGTCTTTCCAAAGTTGTTTACGATTACTTGGTGAAGCGGAAGGAGATGATAGAATGAATGCCATTGTGACGTCAATGATTGCGAATTTACACGCGAAGCCAGATAAAGCCTCAGAATTAGTGGATGAGATACTATACGGAATGACGGTTCGAATTATGGAAGACATTGATGAGGGTTGGATACGCATACAAACTGCTTATCGCTATGAAGGTTATTGCCAGAAGGATAACTTAATGTTCCATGAAGTAAAAACGGATACTTGGCTACAAGGAGCAAAGCATTTTATTAATCAAAGCTTCGCCGATGTTTTGCAGCAACCCCGAATTCAAAGCACGA
This sequence comes from Lysinibacillus agricola, assembly GCF_016638705.1. Classification (GTDB taxonomy): domain Bacteria; phylum Bacillota; class Bacilli; order Bacillales_A; family Planococcaceae; genus Lysinibacillus; species Lysinibacillus agricola. The sequence goes on from NZ_CP067341.1 coordinate 2,130,963, forward strand.
AAATGATGACTCTCGTTAAAGGCTCAATCATCTGTTCGATGGCTATTGACGAGAAAGATCCTGAATGGGCAACAGTGCAATTAGTGTCAGGTGAGATTGGTTACGTACGTAGGGAATGGCTACGAGAAAAAATTCCAGAAAACAGCTTGTCCGAGCAACAATTACGAGAAAATGTTGTCCAAACAGCTCTTAGCTATTTAGCAGCACCCTATCGCTGGGGAGGAAAATCGCCGCTAGGTATTGATTGCTCAGGCCTTTGTTCAATGGCATATATGCTAAATGGGGTATATATCTATCGCGATGCCAAAATCGTTGAAGGTTTTCCTATCAAGGAAATATCACTAGAACACATACAAAAGGGAGATTTATTGTACTTCCCAGGTCATATTGCTTTATATATAGGAGATAACCTTTATGTACATTCTTCGCTTGGCGGGAATGAGGTTACTATTAATAGTCTAGACGACCAGCACCAGCACTATCGAAAGGATTTGGCAACATCTATTACCGCTGTTGGTAGTTTATTTAAATAAAAAGTTTAGAGAAGCTTGACTAAGGGCACTGAAAAACTAAAGAAATTCATTTTTTTATATTATAAATCTGTCTTTTGTTGGATTTAGAAACTCAAAAAAGTCGATTTGCATCACATTTTTTGTGGCAAATCGACTTTTTCAGTGCCCTCGCTTGACTAGGCTTCTCTTTTTCAATTTTTGAGATGAATCGGGAAATTATTGATAGAGATAACCTATTTTCATTATGCTATAATGAAATCAAAATTTAGAGGATTGGAGGGTATGTATTGAATCTGGAATTAAAAGAGTTGTTACGTTCCGTGTTAAAAGAAGAATTGGCACCATTCCATCAACGACTAGATGGAATGGACAAACGCTTTGAGTCTATTGATCATCAATTGGTTGGAATGAACGAACGTTTTGACGGTATTGAACAGCGCTTTGATAAAATTGAAAATGATGTCTACGAACTTAAGAGTGATGTACATGAACTTAAGAGTGATGTGCATGAACTTAAAAGTGATGTACACGTACTTAAGGGTGATGTGCATGAACTTAAGGGTGATGTACATGAACTTAAGAGTGATGTGCATGAACTTAAGAGTGATGTACACGTACTTAAGGGTGATGTGCATGAACTTAAGAGTGATGTGCATGAACTTAAGAGTGATGTACACGTACTTAAGGATAATGTACATGAACTTAAAATTGGACAAGCTGAGCTTCAGAAAAACATTGTCGAACATTTAGGTGAGTTTACTGAAAAAATTGCTCAGCAGGTAGAAGATAGAACTTACGTTTTAAACAAACGCGTCTTTGATATAGAAATAGTTATTCATAGATTAACAAGTTAGTAATAATAGATTAAAAAAATTGCTGTTTAATAGCAAGCGTGTTGATTAGGTAAATATAGGTTTATTATTGCGTGATAAAAAGATTTTTTTGTTGATATTTTGCTAATGTAAGCCTATTTTAACTGATTGTAGCTACGGGTTACTCGACTCCCGCGGGAAAGCGAGTAGCCGTAGCGGAAATCAGAGCCTTCTAATTAATCAGGATGGATAAAAATGGTTAATAAACACATCTGATTTAATATAAAAAAATCTCCATGTTAAATTGCACATGGAGATTTTTTACATTAATATTGATAAATATTTAATTGTTGACCGGCTTCAAGTCTATCAGATCGAAGCTGATTCCATTGTTTAATGGATGTAACTTTAACGTTATGGGCCTCTGCAATATGCATAAGAGAGTCGCCATCAGCTACGGTAATTGTTTTTTTATCTTTGACAGGGCTGTCATATTGTTGTAAATCATACTTTGCAATTAGTGAATTAAGCTTTTCATTGTATGATGAATCTGTAGCATAGGAGCCTGTTAAAAACTTCGTAGCATCTGTATAGGACTTCGTATTGCTTTTATAAACACCCACATAGAAATCTTTGTTCCAAGAAACCCCTTGACGCATTAATTTAACATAATCTTGCATGGATGCCTCATAAGAAGGGTATTTACGGAATTCAGCCATCACCGTTGTCATATTACCTGAACCATCATCCTCAAATGTTTCCAAAGTTACGGAGTTATTTTTATAATTACCTTTCATGCCAAATAAATTGTTATTAGGTGCAGAGCCAAGGCCACTTTGACCATGCTCACTTTCTAAAACGGCTTGCGCAATGATAATCGATGCGTATAAGTCATTTTCGGCACCGAGTTTCCGAGCAATTTCAGCAATGGAGCCTATAAACTCTTCAATACTAGGACGATTATCGACAACTACAGTCTCTTTCGTTTCATTAGTATTGAAAAGTTGTGTCACCATAAAAAATGAAACACAGATAACAATTATTGTAATTATAAGACCTTTTAAAAAATTTATTAGGTATTTCACTGTTTCATCGATGTTGGTAGATTACAACATCTCCCTCCTTTCTTTTCGATAACAAAGTTCATATATTTCTAATTATTACAGAGACATAAATAGAAATAAAGTCAAGATTATTTTTTATAGAGTACATAATTCATAGAACGAATAAAGCTCATATTTAGTTCCTCATTTATCGGTATATTTGAGAAATGAAAAACCCCTTAAAATATAGTTGCAACAGTTCCTTGGAATGGTATTATTACCTTTAAAAAGCTATTAATTTTGAAAGGAAATCTTTATTGCCTACTATTTTTAGTGTTACTCAAAAACAATTATACGACGGATAGAGCTTCATAAAGAAAGGGGCAGTCGCCGGAGTGTTTTTTGGGAACCTTAAGAATTGTGCCTCACCCAACATTTGATGTAGAAGCCAAAAAATAAGTTTGAAATGACTTTTGTTAGTGAATTACAAGCGTGTTGATTAGGAAAATATAGGTTTATTATTGAGTGATAAAAGGATTTTTTTGTTGATACTTTGCTAATATATGTCCATTTTAACTGATTGTAGCGTAGGGCTACTCGACTCCCGCAGGAAAGCGAGTAGCCCGTAGCGGAAATCAGAGCCTTCTAATTAATTTGGATGGATAAAAATGGTTAATCAACACACCTGAGTAAATTAAATAGTAATATGAAATCACTTTGAAAAAATGCTTAGTTCTATATTTACTATGCTTCACGTATATGAAATGAAGAAGAACAATAGTTTACGTAAAAGCATGACTAAAGGAGCTTATACAATGATAACTTTTGAAAATGTCACAAAAAAATATGTAAATGATCAAGTCGCAGTGAATGCTATTAATCTGGAGATAAATAAGGGAGAATTCTTTGTTCTTATTGGACCTAGTGGATGTGGAAAAACAACATTATTAAAGATGATTAATCGATTAATTCATTTAACGGAAGGAACTATTCGAATTAACGGTAAAAGAATTAGTGATTACAACATTCATGAATTGCGATGGAATATCGGCTATGTACTTCAGCAAATTGCGCTCTTTCCCCATATGACGATTGAAGAAAATATAGCTGTTGTACCTGAATTGAAGAAATGGAGTAAGCAGCAAATTCAGCAACGAGTACGTGAGTTATTAGATATGGTTGGTCTTGAACCAGATAAGTATAGTCAACGCAAACCAAAAGAGCTTTCTGGTGGTGAACAACAAAGGGTCGGTGTTATTCGTGCTTTAGCAGCAGATCCCGAAATCATTCTAATGGATGAGCCTTTTAGTGCATTAGATCCGATTAGCCGCACAAAATTACAAGATGATCTTCTTGAGCTTCAGCGAGCCATACAAAAAACGATCGTCTTTGTTTCGCATGATATGCAAGAGGCTTTAAAATTAGGTGATCGAATATGTGTAATGAAGGATGGAGAGATTGTACAAATTGGTACGCCTCATGAACTCATACAAAATCCTGTTAATAATTTCGTTCGAGAATTTATTGGAGTAAAAGAGCATGGAATGAATACTTTCCATATCCAAGCTGTAATCGAGCCAATTGCTAGTGAAGGTGATCAAAAAAATCTAGAGGATACCATTTCTACTAAGGATTCTTTACAAACTATTCTTCAAAAATTAGCTCATCATGAATGTTTAGGTGTGGAAGATAACGGAAAAATAATTGGCATTGTCACAAGAGCATCAATGCTTCAATATTTAGCGCATGATTCCATAGAAAGAGGTAATGTAAATGGCTAATTTTTTTGACGTTTTTAGCGAACGAAAAGGCCAGCTATTGGCATCATTATTAGAGCATATTCAAATTTCCTTCATTGCGCTATTTCTTGCAGTAGTAATTGCTATTCCTCTAGGAATCTATTTAACGAATAAAAAGAAAATAGCAGAAAGTATTATTGGTATTAGCGCAGTGTTACAAACGATTCCTTCATTAGCGCTATTAGGGTTATTAATTCCGTTGTTTGGCATCGGAAAAGTACCTGCTATTATTGCCTTAGTTGTTTATGCACTTCTTCCGATTTTACGCAATACATTTACTGGGATAAACGAGGTGGACCCATCTTTAAAAGAGGCAGCGATGGCCATGGGGATGAATACTCGTAAGCGATTAATGAAGGTAGAATTGCCCCTTGCTATGCCTGTTATGATGGCGGGTATTAGAACTGCGATGGTATTAATCGTTGGAACGGCAACTTTAGCAGCATTAATCGGAGCTGGAGGATTAGGGGATATCATTTTGCTTGGTATCGACCGAAATAATACAGCCTTAATTATTTTAGGGGCTGTTCCAGCGGCGATTTTAGCATTACTGTTCGACTACTTACTGAAAAAGCTAGAATCACTTTCCTTTAGAAAAACGATTATAGCATTAAGCTCTATAAGTGTTGTGGCATTATTAATGATAATCCTACCGCTACTCAACTTTAAAGAGAAAGAAGAAATTGTCATTGCAGGGAAGCTTGGCTCTGAGCCTGAGATTCTTATTAATATGTATAAATTGCTTATTGAGGATGAAACCGACTTAAAGGTGCAATTAAAACCTGGACTTGGAAAGACTTCCTTTGTATTTAATGCGCTAAAATCTGGTAGTGTTGATATTTATCCAGAATTTACTGGGACGGCAATTTCTGAGTTTTTAAAAGAGGAAGCTATCAATAATAATCAGAAGGATGTTTATAATCAGGCAAAAGAAGGAATGATGGAGCAATTCGGAATGGTTATGTTAAGTCCGATGAAATATAACAATACGTATGCATTGGCAGTATCAAAGGAAATGGCTGAAACCTATCATTTACAATCAATTTCTGACATTAAGCTTATTCAAGAAACTATAAAAGCTGGCTTCACATTGGAATTTAATGATCGAGAAGATGGTTATTTGGGCATTCAAAAGCGTTACGGTATTACACTTTCTAATTTAACAACAATGGAGCCAAAGCTTAGATATCAGGCTATCGAATCAGGAAATATAGAATTATTAGATGCTTATTCAACAGATAGTGAAATACGTCAATATAAATTGAAAGTTTTGGAAGATGATCAGCAACTATTTCCACCTTATCAAGGAGCCCCTTTATTAAGGAAAGAGACGCTAGATAAATATCCCGAAATCGAAAAAGCCTTAAACAAGCTGGCCAATCAAATCACAGATGATGAGATGCGCGAAATGAATTATCAAGTAAATGTAGAAGGCAAAAATATAGCAGATGTGGCACGTGAATATTTAATAAAGGCAGGACTACTGTAAAAAATACTGTGAAACAAGTAGCTAGAAAAGAGATGTTTATCTTTTCTCTAGCTATTTTTTTAGGTAAAAAAGCAACGTTTACATTACCGAAATAAATAGAAATTTTGTAGAGGCCCTTTCAAATTGTTTTGAGAGGGCTTGTTTTATACTGTTATAGAAAGATCTCTAAGCTCTAATCCATTTTGATTCACTTGCAGGATAACTCTAAATGCATTCAAAAAATTCAATCATCCCTTACAAAGTTATAACATGAAAACAATAATTATTTAATGATAAACATTAATTAATTATTGAAAAAGATAAAATGAAATGTATAATTAACAATAAGAGAGGGGATGCTTGGAGTGGAACAAAGAATTCAAAGTAAAGAGTTTCGATTTTTAACAAAAGGGTTACGTACAATCTTTACAATCATTATGGTGTTGATGATTTTTGGCCTTACACTGATAGGTATATTATTTGTTGGGGCAATTTGTATACCAGAAAATCAAGTAAATAATTTTTTATCACAGGGTAATATAACAGCTTCCGTTCAGTTAGAGGGGATGGAAATTGAATTGGCAGATAAGGTAGCGAAGGATATTCAATATACAAAAATGAATGTCGTGAAATTATTATTTACTGCTACAATATACATAGGATTATTACTATTGATCGTTGTCCAAGTAAGAGGTCTGTTAAGTAATTTAAGTAAAGGAATTATTTTTTCAGGAACGAATAGTAGAAAAATGGAGTGGATTGCTTACGCTGTAGTTGTATTAAGCTTGACAGTAGATGCATTCCGAACGTACATTGCCTATACAGTTATTGAACAATTTAAATTAGGTGAGCTGTTAGTAGGAACAGGATTGATAAAAGGATTAAGCTTTCACTTCACTGGAATTAATTGGACATTATTATTGTGTGGATTAGTTATTTGGACGATAGCCCGTGTATTCCGATACGGCGCGTTTTTACAAGATGAATATGATGCAACAGCTTAGGAAGTGAAAAAATGACAATCATTATTCGATTAGATCGAATGCTTGCTGATCGAAAAATGCAGCTAAGTGAGCTAGCAGAAAAGGTAGATGTGTCGATAGTCAATCTATCCAACTTAAAAACAGGAAAGGTTCGAGCCGTGCGTTTTTCTACGTTAAATGCGATATGTAAAGCATTGGGCTGTCAACCTGGAGATATTTTAGAGTATATAGAGGATGAAGAATAGTGGAGGCCCGAAGAGTGAATGCTATTCGGGTCTCAAAAATTGATGATGTGAAATATGAACTATACAATAAAAAAGGCCGTCCAGACGGTTTTTTATGCTTTTATCTTCATTCAGCAGAAGACTATCACCTCTGCAGGTGGTGAGATGAATGCAGATGTCACGGATTTTGAAAGGAATGAATTGTGCAGGCACAATTCAAAATCCGGACGCAATTACGCCAAGGTGAAGTTGAGGATGCCCTTCAATCAGCAATAGCTGAAACGATTTTGAGCGAGGTTATACAATCCTATGAACCCCTAACAAGCCAAGAGCAAGGGAAAGGGAGATTAACGAGAGCATTTATTTTTGCTTCTCCAAAAGATCTTGCGAATGGCGCATCCTTAAATATTGCGATTCAAATTATGCAAAATGACCATCATCCATCTTAACAGCTTATGATTGATTACTAGAAGAGTTGTTTCAGGATGGATTGGAGTTACCCACTGTTCATTTGATTCGGTTAACGATTGATGGGTTGTATTATTCTAGACTATTAAATATCGCACCGATTTCTAATGAAGCAACAGAAGGTGCCTTTGAACAATTATTGCAAATGACAAGGAAGGACTATCATACATGAGTACTTTTGGTTTTTTATTTATTTCAATTATCTCAGAAGTTTTCGCGAGCTCGATGCTGAAACTTACAAATGGCTTTAAACGATTACTACCTTCAATAGGTGTAGTGGTTGGTTATGGAACAGCTTTTTATTTCCTTTCTTTAACATTACAAACTTTAGCGATTGGCACAGCTTATGCGATATGGGCAGGGGTAGGAACGGCACTAACAGCGATAATCGGTATAGTCTTTTATAAGGAATTATTCAATGTAAAAAAGCTTATGGGCATTCTATTAATTATTGTTGGTGTGGTTGTTCTTAACCTTGCTGGTGGGGGACATTAAGGAGGAATTTGTAATTGAAGGGTTATTTATTTTTAACGTTATCTATTGTCAGCGAGGTCTTTGCAACGACAATGCTCAAGTTTTCAGAAGCATTTACAATTTTAGGTCCGTCTATTGCAGTTGCATTAGGATATGGCATTTCGTTTTATTCATTGTCCCTATGCTTGAAAACATTACCATTGAGCCTGGCATACGCTATTTGGTCAGGTGTAGGCACAGCATTAACAGTCATTGTGGGAATCGTTGTATGGGGAGATATTTTTAATCTATACTCAGCGATCGGAATTACACTGATTATTGGTGGTGTTATTCTTCTAAATCATGGAGATCAACATAATGCGACAACGTAGCGCCAAAATGAAAACGTCCAAAAAAAAAGGGCACTGAAAAACTAAAGAAATTCATTTTTTATATTATAAATCTGTCTTTTATTGGATTTAGAAACTCAAAAAAGTCGATTTGCATCACATTTTTTGTGGCAAATCGACTTTTTCAGTGCCCTCCCAAAAAAATGGACGTTTTCTTCATTTGGTAGAATCTTTGAATTTATAAAAAGTGGTAGAGAAGAGAACTGTTAAAAATAAAATGACATAGCTTATAGGAATAGCGATAAAAAATCTAATTATTATTTCTTTTTGTGGATTGTGTAATAATACTGTCATCGTATAGAAAACAGGAGCGAATAATAAAATTGAAAAAAGTGTTTGATACATGCATATTGTTTTGCGAGATTGGGGATGCGTAAAATTTACAATGAAAAGTGCTATTATATGCATGCCTGTGATGATAGCAGCCACCTGTAACAGTTCACTCGGTAGTTGATGATATAGAAGGAAATAGGGAATTAACAATATAATTAAAAGTATGAATGCATAACTGATGATTCTCACATAACGAACCTCCTTTCTAATTAACGACTGATTTAGAAAAAAGTAAATAAGAATGTTTATTTATTTGTATTCAGTAAACTACAGCAAAATGATAATTACTTCTGTATAAGTGAGTTAGCTTGGATAGTTCTCGGATTCTTTCGCAATGTTCTTGGAATTTACTTTATCTAAATAATATTTTAAAAATAATAATTGGTCTTCAGCAGATAAATGTATTAAAAGCTCCTCTACGTCTTCTAAATTAGTCCTCTCAGCATTTGTGAACTCCATTGTTGAAATATAGCGTTCATTATAACGTTGTAACTTTTTTCTTCGATCTAGTGCTTTATATTTTGCGATAATCGCAATCCAATTTTTAAAAGATCCCTTCGCTTCATCGAAAAATTTGCCATTCTGCCAAATAGCAACGACGCAATTATGCCGAGGCATAATTGATATATAACGTAATTTCCCGAAGAAGGAGCTTTGCTCGATGTCCTTTGCTTTTACTTTTTTCGAAGACGGCGTAAGAATAGCGTAAATCTTTTCTCTCTATTGAAGCATATATATTAAATCGAAAGGACCAGTTTTATTTGTAAAACGAAAAAAGTCGTCATATTTCTTGTCTTTACATATTATATCGAGAGGATGTTGAATAAAGTGAAACTTCAATCAGTGGGGTTTCCTCAATGTTAATGGCAAAAATTTGTTTGACTTAAATCTTGAAGAGGAGTCTTACTGCTCGTTTATGGAGGATAAATTAAAAAAATAATTGACGAATGACTCATTAAGACTTGGGAGGGGCTGGGGAAATGAATAGTGAAAACAGAAAAAACCATTTTCTATGTGAAGCACTCTACGACATAAAAGCACTCCAGGATGTGATGAAGGATTTTCATTCTAAATATTTTGGTCAGCTGCTCGTGAAAATAGTTGGAAGTGATACGATACCCTTTTTTTTAATAACACATAACGGCAGTCATTTAAAATTAATGGATACAGTAAAGCAATTTGAAACAGAGTTTTTTCGTATAGAGGCTATTGATAGGGAGCGTTGTCGAGGAACTGTTTCGCTTTTGCGTGCTTTTGATTATGAAGGGCATGATACGAATATAATTTCAGATGTAGTGAGGTTAGAAAAAACATCCACAGAAAAATCCATTGAATTAAGAGGTATATCTGCGATTCAGTTATTAAAGCCTGACATGTTAAAAGGGAAATTCATCATTGAGCCCAAATGGTGATGAATTTTTAATAGGGGAATATTGGTATTTGTTGGATTGAAATGGTGAATCAACACACCTGCTAAAATAACATAATATTTAGAGCATCTGTCTATATGTATGTTCATTGACTGAATTTATTAGTGAGAGAATCCTATGAAAGGAAGAGATTAGTGGATGACAATTATCGGAATGCTTCATCATCGTCTAGATCCTAGAACAGTTATTAAGTCATATGCATATGCGGCCGTCGCAAAAGCAGAAGGCGCTCAATTTTTTTATTTCACACCAAAAAGCGTTGACTTTGATAAACGTTCCATTAGAGGAAAGGTATATGAAAATGGTGATTGGCATGAAAAAATGATGCCCTTCCCAGATGTTATATACAATGCAGGAAGTCCCGAAAAATTATCGGTATCAAAGGACATTATTGAGAAATTGAAAAAGGAAATACCTTTTACAACTTACTCTATAGGGAATAAATGGAATGTTATGAAACGACTTAAAGAAGCAAAGGAATTTGATAAGTATTTAATTCCATCTGAGGTTGTGGAAAATGTTGATTTACTCCATAATTTTATGGCTTATTATAAAAAAGTCGTATTTAAACCGATAGATGGCCGGAAGGGAAAAGGGATTTATTTTATTTCGAAAGTAGGAAGGACTAACTTTGAGGTAAGGAAGGATAGGGAAACTACTGTTTGTTCAAAGTCACAGCTAGATGAATTAATTAGAGGGCAACTTACTACAGGCACCTTTATCGTGCAGCCTTATATCCAATCCAAAACAAAATCCGGTCAAATATATGATTTTCGTCTTCACGTTCAAAAAGACGGTGAAGGTAAATGGGTTATAACGACAATTTATCCACGGATTGCACCAAATGGCTCGATTATACCGAATATTAACAATGGTGGTTTTACGAATTATTTAGATCCTTTTCTAGAGCAGGAATTTAAAGAAGATGCTTATGATATTCGGCGTATGTTAGAGCATTTTTCTTTGTCACTGGCTCGCCATTTAGATGAAATTCAGATGGAACAATTTGGAGAGGTTATTGATGAAATTGGCATTGATGTAGGCTTAGATGAGCAAAGAAAAATTTGGATGTATGAAGTGAACTGGCGACCAGGTTGTCCTCCTGCTTTTTATTTAGAATTAGATGTGGTCATTAATACTATAAGGTATGCAATGTACCTTGCTAAGAACCAGGAACAAGTTAAAAAGGAAATTAGGCAACATAAGAAAAATAAGGATATAGCCGAAGTTAAAAGGGAAATTACACAACAGGAGGAGTATGAAGAAATAGCCGAAGTTAAAATGGAATTTACGCAACAGGAGGAGTATGAAGAAATAGTTGAAGTTAGAAGGGAAATTACGCAACGGAAGAAAAATAAAGATATAGCTGAAGAAAAGGCTTTACCGATTATCGCGATTACCGGCAGTGCTGGAAAAACGACATCAAAAGCATTCCTTGCCTCTATTTTATCGGAAAAATGGAATATCTTTGAGTCAAAAGATTATTGGAATACAACAGAGCATACGAAAAAACATAAAGAAGAAATTAATGCTTCGCATGAGGCTGTTGTACTTGAGTACGGGATGGCTTACCCAGGTATCATAACAAACCATTGTAGCATTATCCAACCGAATATTAGTATTATTACAAACATCGGTTTAGCTCATGTAGGCAACTTTGATGGAGATATTAAAGGAGTGGCCAAGGCAAAGTCGGAATTAATACATGGAATGGACCAAAACGGTTTATTAATCCTGAATCAGGATGATGAGAATTCAAAATATTTAGAGACACAACAGTTTGAAGGGGAAATCTTAACAGTTGGTATTCATAGCACAGCGAACTATAAAGCTTATGATATTCAATATAAAGATATCGGAATGACCTTTAAAATAAAGCTGCAAGGTCAGGAAATGGCTATGTATATCCCAATTTTAGGAGAACATCATGTTTATAATGCACTTAATGCAGTTGCGGTTGCAGATTATTTAGGGTTTAGTCCAGAAGATATTAAAGCAGGGTTAAATTTCAAAAAACCACCTAGAAGATTAACAATTTATAACTGTCGTGATGACATTACAGTTATTGACGATACTGTTCACTCTCATCCCCAGGGCGTACGTGCTGCTATTGACGTTCTTACAAATATAGCGAAGCAACGTAAAATTGCTATTATAGGTCAAATGCGAGAATTAGGAGATTTGAGAGAAGAGGAATATCGTAAATTGGGTGAATACATTTATGAGCAAGATATAGATTTATTCATCACTTATGGTTTTAGAACGGAGGAAATGGGAGCGGCAGCGAAGGCAAAAGGGATGGATCCTTCTAAAATTTATCATTTCCTGGATAAGGAAAAATTGCATGCTCTCTTAGAGAAAGTCATAAAACCTAACGACACCATTTTAGTAAAGGGTGCTAGTAAAACGAATATGTTTGATACGGTTAAATTTTTAGATCAAAAATATCAAGAATAAATAAAAAAGCCCGAGTAATTGACCTTATTGAAAGGAGACAATTATTCGGGATATTTTTTATAGCTAAATAAATCATCGTATGAGAGCATTTTCAGAAAGTACTTTAAATCTAAGATACTTTGAGAATGAATTTTATTTCTTTTGCGGCGTTAATGGCTTTATTTTTAGCTTCAGCTAATGTAGCGCCTTCCGCAATTACATAAGCATAACGATGTCCCATCGATAAAGGAGGGGTCAGCAATGTCCCTCTTTTTGGTTTCACATATACATCCACAACACCTGGTGAATTCGTTGCTCTATTTCTTCCAAGAACTTTTTCTAGAATACCTTTACTTTCAACGATGATGTATTTAGTATAGACAAACTTTAGTTTCTTTGGATTGATATCGGGGCGTTCACCTAAAAATAGTTTAAGTGTTTCTTCCACTAAATTAAATCCAAAAGCAGCGTGAAGCATAGTATTCATTGCTCCTCCTGAGATTCGCGGATTAATCTCGATAAGTTTCCAGCCGTTCTTTGTTAAACGAAGCTCTAAATGCAAAGCAGCATTTTCGATGTTAAACGCTTTTACAATAGATTGGAGAACTTCCTCAAGACCACTTTGAATTTCTTTTGGAGCTTTAACGAGAACACCGTATCCAGTAATGATAAAACGTTTACCTTGAGTAATTTCTTGTTCAATAATACCGATGACATTAGCTTGTCGTTTATAGACAAGTGCTTCTACTAAATATTGCGGACCTTCGATATATTCTTCAATCATAAGTGTTTCACGAGGATTTTTGCTTCGTAGATAGCTCAGGTGTTTGTTCAGTTCACTTGAGTCGTTTGCTAACAAAACATCTTTAGAGCCTGTTGATTTTGGAGATTTTACAATAAGTGGGAATTCGAAATTATTAGAGACTGGCTCATTTGGCTTGAGAAGAAAAAACTTAGGCGAGTAAGGCTGATTCTTTAAAAAATTTCTAGTTTTCTCTTTATCCTCCATCATTTCAATAGCTGTTGAAGATGTATAGTTATCACAAAATTCATCACATAAAATTGAGGCAATATGGACAAAAGGATCGACAAAGCTAACAATAGATTTTATTTCTAATCCGAATTTAATTAGATTATAAATCTCATCTTTCATGTCTTCTATATTCGAAGTATCAATAAGAACCATTTTATGAATATCTGGGTAGGCTTTTCTCTGCTGTATTTGCTTTTCGTTGTTAGTAAAAAGTACAGTAAAATAACCTAATTTTTCTGCTGCTTTTGTTGCTTCGCGACTTGACCCAGATTTGTTAGTGCCGATAAATATAATCGTTTTCAGGTATATCACTCCTTCTATTGTTACTTAGATGCTTAATCAACTATATATATATGCGAAGAAATAGATTTCCTCTAGTTAAGTATCTCGTGTACATCCAAGCAACTTTTAAGAAGTTACATATACTAGAGTGGAAGGGAGGGGAAAATAATATGAAGCCTCTTACGGTGCAGAATTTAACAGTCATTACTGCAGGCCATTTAGTGCAAGGGTCGGAGGAAGTGTTAATTCAACATGGAGCTTATCGACTAAAGCAAGTGAAAAGACCAAATACCGTACTTTTTATGAGTAAGCGTATTGTCAACTGGAAAGACTTAGAGCCATTTTATCCTATAGTTCTTGTAACCGATAGACTATACAGTCAATATGAAATACCTGAGCAAATCATCATCATTAAAGTAAATAATATAGATGAGGCATATTGGAAATTTGTAAATTATTATCGCAATCAATTTGATATCCCTATCGTAGCCATTACTGGTACTTCTGGTAAATCGACGACGAAGGAAATGATCAAACATATACTTTCTGCAGACAAAAATGTAGCATCCACGCCACTTAGTAGTAACTCTAGAACTGCTTCTTTGCAATATTTAATGAATATTGATGATGATACCGACGCGGCCGTTTTTGAAACTGCTGTTGGTTCACCAGGAGACATCAAACTTGCGGGGGAATATTTTAAGCCGACTATTGGGATTATTACAAATATAGGGGAACATCATTTAAATTATTGTAAAACTTTAGAGGGGTATATCCAAGCAAAGGGTGAAATGTTGGACATTATTAGTCCCACAGGCGTGTTAATCCTTAATGCTGAGGATATTAACACAAGTAAAATAGATTTATCGAGGTTTAAAGGACGTATCATTAAAGTAGGTAAGCATGAATCTTGTGATTTTCGAGCAAGTAATATTCGCTATCATGAAAATGGTATGCTGTTCAACGTCCATCACAAGAAGAAACTCTATGAAATCTTTGTACCAGGTTTTGGCGAGCACCAAGTATATAATGCCCTTGCTGCGATTGCAGCTATTTATGAAATGGATTTGCCGATTTCATTGGCAGCTGAACGACTACCATCATTCAAAAAATTGAATAAGCAGCTTCAAGTATTTAAGGGCATCAATAATTCCATATTAATAGATGATACATGGAATATTACGACCACTTCTTTGGAGGCAGGATTAAAGGTTTTGAATGCGCTCGGAGAAGGCAAGAAAACGATTGCCGTTATTGGGACGATTACAGATTTAGGGTCTTGGGGATATATTATTCACGAGCAAGCGGGAGAATTAATCAGTGAAATTGGGGTCGATGTACTCATTACGATAGGGGAACATGCAAGCATTATGGCGCTTCATGCCATTGAGGCAGGACTTACTTCACCTGTTTATATTTTTAAAAATAGTACGCGCGTCTATAAATTGTTAGATGAGATTGTAGATGAAAACACTATTCTTTTCATTAAAGGAGATATGTACAGTAAGGAAGTTTCGAAGTTGGCAGATGATTTAAAAATAAAAAAATCATCTACTTCTGAATAGATTCTTCTTTTCACCTAAATAAATGTTATTTTTCATCATTTACTAGATTGAGCATGCCAATAGCCAATTGCTAAGAAATGCAGAAGCATGGTCATATATTAACGCATTTATACAGAAATATACTTTATAGAAAGGGGGCGTAGTTAACTTGCAACATATAAGAGTTAGCGATATAAGAAAATTATTGCATGGAGAATTAATAAGCGGTTCTGAACTCTGGTCTGTAAAGCATGCAATTTATTATAACCGACATGAACTGACACAAAATCATACACTTATGTTTGTTAGTAAAAGTGATACAATCAACTGGCAAGAGATAGATCGAAAAGGCCCATCTCTAGTCATTTCGGATAAATCATCAGAAGAATTGAAAAAATCGCTGAAGAATACCACCGTTATTCGCGTTAAGAGTATTGTGCAGGCCTATTGGAAATTCATTGAATATTACAGAAATCTATTTCAAATACCAGTCGTTGCTTTGACCGGAACATGTGGTAAAACGACAACAAAAGAGATGATTAAACACATAGCTAGTAAGGAATGGAATGTTCAAGCATCTGTAAGCAGTAAAAATGAGCCACGGCAATCCCTACCGTATTTGACTGGGATCGATCAGAAAACAAAAGCAGCTATCTTTGAATTAGGTTTGGGGAATATAGGGAATATTAAACACCAATGTATGATCTATCAGCCGACGATTGGTATTATTACGAATATCGGTGTCCATCATTTAGACGGATGTATAAACCTTGATGGTTATATAAAAGCAAAGGCAGAAATTTTAGAAGGAATAAAAAAAGATGGCACGTTAATCATTAATGGTGATGATGAAAACACTAAAAAGATCCCCTTGCATAAATTTAAAGGGAAGATCATTACCTTTGGCGTTCACGAAAATTCAGATTATCAAGCTACGAATATCCAATTCGCAAAAGGTGGCATGAAATTTGTACTAAAAGTGTCAAATGTCCAGTACAATGTATTTGTTCCAGGATACGGAGAGCACCAAGTATATAATGCATTAGCGGCTATAGCTGCGGTAAAGGAAATGGGACTTTCCATTGCTGTCGCTATTTCGCAATTAAAAACGTTCAAAGCGATGGCACGGCACTTAGAGATTTCTACAGGCATCGGTGAAAGTACGATAGTAGATGATACATGGACAAATAACCCGACTTCTGTTGAAGCAGCACTAAAGGTTTTAGATACGATTGGAAAAGGGAAAAAAGTAATTGTTATTTTAGGTGACATTAAGCGATTAGGTAGTTTCGAAGAAAAATATCATCGAGAGATTGGCACATTGGTCGCGGAAAGAAATGTTGATACGCTTATTACTATTGGTAAAAGAGCAGAAAATATAGCGAATCAAGCGTTGAAAGAAGGTACGAAGGCAGACGTTCATATTTTTCAAGACGTTATAGGCGTTTTAGATGTACTAAAGCCTAAGCTTGATAGTGAAACCATTGTACTTATTAAAGGTCCGATGTCTAGCAAATCTATGATTGATTTTGCAAATCAGTTAAAAAATAAATAATAGAAAAAGAAGCTTCCTTTAAGGAAAGCTTCTTTTTTCTATATACTCTATAAAACATGTAATTCTGTTGGTCATCTCAAATTTGAAGTGTTTGAAATGATTCTAGTAAACTTTCTTAAAAAACACGTTTTGCTGTAATATAATGCTCTTTATAATAGTCAACCATTAGTACTCTTGTAGTAATACCACTAGAGCTTGGAATGATAAGACGATGATCTCCTGCATAAATAGCTACTAGTGAAGGGTTTTTAGAGCCTTTAACACTATTGAAGAACACTAAATCACCCTTTTTTAAATTGGCACGTGAAACCGTTGTGCCAACATTCATTTGTTCCTTTAAATTGGTTGTACCAAGTTTAATTCCACTCTTACGATAGATAAAGTCTACATATCCTGGCGCTGTAAAGCGAAGACTTGCTTCATTATTTGTAGAGCTCATAGTTACTTTATTTTTATAATTAAAGGCGTTTTCAACAATTTTATCGCCTTTTGTTGCAGGATTAGCTGAAAGTAATGTAGGTAATACTCTACGGGCACCTACATAATTATCTGTATAATATGGTTTACCGTTTAGATCCGAAATAACGATATTTTGCTTCGTATCAGCCATGTGAATCATTTTGTTGTTGCCAATATACATGCCCACATGATCAGGATCTGTTCCTGTTTTTTTACTCTTAAAGAAAAGTAAATCACCTTTTTGTAATTGATTTCTGTTAACGGGTGTTCCTTGTTGTATCATATAATCTTCATTATAAGTCGCAAGGTCGACACCATTTTTCTCGAAAATATACATTATAAATGATGCACAAGAAAATTTATAAGGATATGTAGCCTTGTATGTTGTATTGCTGTATGTCGCCTTACCAATTAAGCTTTTCCCAGTTTGAATTAGTTGATCTGCTTTCGCATTAACTGCTTGTGCGTTATTCAGGGCATTTGTTGTTGCTGCCTCTACTTCTATAGGGTGAATAGTTGGTTGTACCATCCCCACTGTGCTAAAACCTATCGTCAATGCTAATGTTGTTGTTAAAAATCGTTTATTCATGTTGTTAAATTCCTCCTGAAGCTATTTGCTAAGTTTAATCCTGTTTTGGATTTCCACTGGAATTAATCGTAGCATGAAAAAGTAGGGCTTCTTTGAGGTAAATGTTACCATGACGAATGGGAAATCGCTGTAAACACCTGATATAAAAGGCTTCATCGCCTTAATTTACAGTTTTATTACAAATGTTTCAGTTGGGTGAAGTGTTTGTAGAAATGAAAGGTCAGAGAGGCAGTACAATCCTTTCAAAGCAGTGGAAGGCAGATGTCGATAAAATTCATAGGTTGGGTGATAAAACGCGAAAGTTAGTCGATAAAACTGAAAAGTTGGGCGATAAAACGTAAAAGTGTTCCGATAAAATTAAAAAGTTGGATGACATTTTGTTAAAACGTCGGTCATGTGGATAAGTTGATTTGCCGAAGATTTATACTTTATTTCACAAAAAATTTTTTTACAGCATGACAGTTGAATAGAAATTAACTTCTATTCAACTGTTTCTAAATTTGTAGAGGACCTTTTTAAATTTCCTGAATCATCTCCACTCTATTACCGAACGGATCTCTAAATTCAAAGCGTTCAAAATGAGGAATAGGAACTGCGTCGAAAATTTCTATATGATGTTCGGCTAATGCCTTTTTCCACTGTTCTATATTTTCAACTTGGTAGGCAATATGAGCCTTTGTCGTTAATCTATCAAAGCCATCTTCTGTCCCTACATGTACCTCTTTATTGCCGATTTGTAACCAAAATCCACCTCGTCCTTTAAGTGAATCTGGCTTTTCAACTTCTTTTAGTCCTAATACTTGACAGTAAAATTGTTTCCCTTTTTCTTCTTCACCTTTTGGAATTGTTATTTGAACGTGATGTAAGCCTATAACCATTTTTTCAACTCCTTTAATTCAGATCGATACTTACTTCTAGAATAATAATGCCAAATCCTTCAAATTGACGAATGAATAGTTTTTTTCTTCACGAATGAAGCCTTAACAAAACTAGTAATGAATATTAAGGAGTAAGCCCTTAACAGCCATGAGGCAAAAAAACGGTCTAAATCAGCCGATAAATTCAGGAAAATGTTGTCAAAAAATAATAATACGATTGCATCGATAAGCATTCCGGGTAATGCAATGCAGATTGCGACCAGTAATCGCTCTGTGTCCTATATTTTTTTATAGGTATTGTTACTACCCAAATGAGTGGAATAGCTAAAATACAAGCAGCATCATGAGGAAAGGTTCTTCAAGGATAAAAAAGTATTGCCCCATTTAGTCGAAGCAGTGGGGAGAAAAGGCGAAATGCTGAATAGATTTTCGAAAATAGATGGTAAATTAGCAAAAGAGTATCCTGAAATTATTAAAGATCAAGATGTGGCATATTGCCTTCTTGATCTTAATTAAAAGGAGAAATGATTTTGTAAATATTTAAGTTTATTTGTTGTTCCGATTTACTATGTAAAATGCCGCATCATTGTATTTTTCAATCAACTATTCATGCTTCAAGTTTCATTCTTATTTTTTGTTCTTAACCAGTTGAAGGAAAGTCTTATTTTAACTTTAACAAGTAACATATTGCTGTTCTGTATATATCCAAGAGTACCGCGAGTAAAGATAACAATTAGAAAAGTTAGAAGTACAAATTTATCCGTTATTCGATACAATCCTTAAATTTGTTGCGGAACATTTTGACGAAAGAAACAATTAAAAGGGTCACCAGGATGGGAGTGACCCTTTTTCATAAGAGAGGTGTTAAAGGCGTGAAGATTATTAGTATTGAAATGTTAACAGTGTTCTCTATTTATGAAAGTAGCGCCGATAATAATTAGAAGGATGAATAGAACAACGAGTAGAGCGAATGATGAACCAGGGCCACGCCTATAGCCACCGTCACAGCCACAGGAATAACAATTGTTAAAGTTACCTATATTTCCATAGTATCCCATAAAAAATCCCTCCTTTCTACAATATATAATATGTTAGCTGTAGAAAAGAGAGGAGGTATTTATCTTCATTCAGCAGAAGACTCCCACCTCTGCAGGTGGTGAGATGAATGAGGATAAAGTCTCCAGACGAAATTACGCCAAGGCGAAATTGCTCTAATCAATACTTCCCTTACTTTAGAAATTTGAAAAATAATTAATCAAGTTGAGTTTTTGTGGGATCAAGACAATAAAAAAGGTCACTTGGGATTGGAGTGACCCTTAAAACAAAAGGAGGATAATGGCTTTACATTACTATTATTATGAAGTCAAAGTTATTTTGAATAGTGACTAGTCTGTGAAATATATTAAAAATAAAAGCTATAGCGAATTACGACACTGTAGCTTACTTTTAAGTAAATTAACAAACAAGGTAGGTGCTTGCACACGCCTACGTTATCGCATAGCGAAATATAGAACATCGAGAAATATTGGATTGAATATGAACAATATAAGAAGAAATTAAAAAATCGTGAATGGGAGTTGTTGCCTCCACATAACCAAGGCGGAGAAATGGTTGGTGGTCGTAGTAATACGTTTTCCGAAAATACAGCTAAGAAAGCTATGATGCTTACTACCAAAATTTAAAGCGCACCATAAAGACTGTGGAAGACCTTTATAACGAACTAGACGAAGGTATACGTACCATCGTAGACATGCGCTACTGGGATAAAGACGACTGTTACGAATGGGAGGATATTTCGGTTCGATTGTATATTTCACGCCATAAAGTGCCAAAAACCCTTCAACTGGTAATTCATCAAAACAATATACAAATAATTGCATTGAAAGAGGGATTTGGTGATGGCAAGGAGGTTGATATGGAGAAGAAGCAACTCAAAGCAATTGTTATGGAGCATAGAGAACCTTTAGCTGATATGTATTTTGAACATTGTGAGGAACTGTTTGAAGTCTTCAATGATGTTGCCATTGTGACTGATGAGGAAATCGTTCCAATTGCACCTATTTGGCTCGCACAGGTCGATTTACTCCCTCCTGTTACAGACTAATGCTGTAAGTAGAGTACAGTAGAACAAAAGGACTTGCGCATTTGAAAAGCAATCATACACGCAAGTCCTATCTTGATGGCTATGTCAAAATTGCACCATTGATTTAAATATCATCTTTATATTTTTTTACAATAGAGATAGTTAATCGAATAGCATAATAAACCCCATAAATCATAGTTAATAATATAAGGAAAATTACTATTTGACCTATCCATACTCCCATCGTTTGTCCCACCTTATTGTTGTAGTCTTAAATTACTGCCCTTTTCTTTAGTTAAAGAATAATCAGTTATTCGTTAAAGTGTAACATATTTACAAATATTGATTTGAGAAGAATGTGTGAGGAGCAACAAACACACATCTCGGTTAAGAAAAAACGAGGCGAGCGTGTCTAAATATCTTAGAAGCTTATTCATTAACTATCCATGATTAACATCTGTTGATGGTGGATATTCTGATTCGTGGTATGTATACTTTCATAGAGATAATTCATTTGACAAAGTTTATCAAGCATTATTAGATGGAAATGTTGATATGAAAATTGTAGCGAAAATACCTAGTAAGGGTTATAAACGAGGTCAAGGGTATATGGCTGTTGTGAAAGCTACTGAGGATTATTAATCACTGTAACATTCTTCCGTATTTTCTTCTGTATTTAAAGTTTAAAATATATATGGTAATATTTATCTATATCCACTTTTTAACTTCTTTTCGAGACGAGAAAATGAAAAAAGCTACTGTGGAAGGTAGCGGAAGGGCTACAGTATTTTGCTGTAGTCTTTTTTTATGAAGGAAGATTTCCTCTTTTTTGTTTTGTAAAAAAATGAAAAAGTAATATCAAGTTACTAGAATGACTAAATTGACTTTTTAAAAAATTAACTCCATTACAATAGATATTAGTAATCTATTAGGATAGTGTCCGTGTACACAAACCTTTATGGTATAATAATAAAAACGGAATAATAAGATAGAGGTACAAATCATAAATTCGATTTGTTTAAAAGGGAAGATCGGTGCAAATCCGACGCTGTCCCGCAACTGTAAATGGGAGCACGTTTCAAAAGACCACTGTTACGCATTGTAATGGGAAGGTGAAAGGTGTGATGAACATAAGCCAGGAGACCTGCCTTTATCTAGTACAACCAAAAAACCTACGAGGATAGGGGGTGTTGAGTGTGACTAGAGAAATTCTCCTGCATGCTCATAGTACGATGATTGCTACAAAGGTAGCTTCTATTATTAATAGAAAGCTTTTTTCGCCATGGCAATCACCGTATTATGTCGTGTATTTGTCATAACAGACATCTTTCTGTAGAGGGAAAGATGTTTTTTTATGCTAAAAATGAAGGAGTGTTACACATGAATCCACAAGTAATCGAGTATTATGAAAGTCTGTTAAAATTTGAAATCATGGAAACGCAGTATACAAGTGCTTCTCAAACATTAAGAGAATTAGTTGAACAGTATGTAGGGCAGGATGCTGTTCATAAAAATGATATTTTAACGGCGTATACGAATGTGATGAAAGAACTAATTGGATAAAGTGAAACTATAATCAGTGAGGGGGTTTTTATCCCCACTGATTATTAGTCTTCACCAATCGGGCTTTTACCGGCAGTTAATAATCCTACCTAACCTATTTGCTTTTGCTGAATTTGGAGATGGGAATCTTGTACCTGACGCTCCGCTTTCGGTACAGATAAATTACTGCCCGTTAAAGCGGAATAAAATTTATAGGCTATTTAATGTTCACTATTTTGCGGAACATTAAATAGCTTTTTTAATGAAAAAATTTCCTCGTTTGGAGAGATTATATAACAGCATGCTAAATGATTGACATACTAAAAACACAGGGGTAAGATTTTGTTGAACAGCTGTTTTGAACAGTTGTTTTGAACATTTGTTCAAAAAGAGGTGAGTCCCTTCAATAAAAAATTAGATGTGCAAAACGAGAAAAATAAAGAAGTAAAGGAGCAAATTTTAAAGGCCGGAAAATCCCTGTTTTCTTCAAGAGGCTATAATGGGACAACTGTAAGGCAAATTTGTGATGAGGCGAATGTTTCTCTTGCCTTAGTTTCATATCATTTTGGTGGGAAAGAAAATGTTTTTAATGCTTTATTTGAACCTCTTCGCCACACCTTTATGAATGCAAATTATGACTTGAATGATTCATTAGATTCGCTCAAAAGCTTTTGCAGAAATTTCGTCCTTTATCGAACTAATGAACACGAATTGATTGATATTTTACAGCAAGAGATCGTCATGAATAGTCCTAGATTAGAAATGCTAAAGGATGTTTTTTTACCATCTTGGGAGCAACTTCGCGCTATTTTAGTAGCCTGTAAAGAGCAAAAGATAATTGATTTTGAATCGATTGATATAGCAATAAATTTTGTTATGGGAACGTTAATGTTCTCCTTTAATAATCCATTTTTAAATCGTTCTTCGTTCGATACAACTCCTGAATATATAGCAGATCTTGCAGTAAGCTTCGTATTAGATGGTCTTAAGACAAAAAAATGAAAAAGAAGGTTTTAACAATGAAAGCAGCAAAATTTTATGGAATAAAAGATATCCGTGTCGAAGAAGCAGAACTTTCAGCATTAGAAAATGGAATGGTCAAAGTAAAAGTTGAATTTGCAGGTATTTGTGGCAGTGATATGCATGAATACGTAGCGGGTGCCTATCCATTCCGTATACAACCAGTACTAGGGCATGAGTTTGCAGGTGTGGTTGTTGAAGTTGCGGACGGTGTGACACATACAAAAGTAGGTGACCGCGTTGCAGTTGAACCACCAATTCCATGTGGAAAATGTGATAACTGTAAACGTGGCTACTTAAATCTTTGTAAAAAAGGACAGTCATATGGATATACAATTTCTGGTGGTTTTGCTGAATATGCAGTTATCAGAGAAGAAAATGTATATCAATTACCAGATAATATGAGCTTAGAGCTAGGGGCACTTGTCGAACCAACAGCGGTTGCCGTACATGCAGTGCGTCAAAGTCAGCTAAAACTTGGCGATACAGCAGCAATTTTCGGTGCTGGTCCAATTGGATTATTAGTTTTACAAGCAGTAAAAGCAGCGGGCGCTAGTGAAATTTTTGTTGTAGAAGTTTCAGATGAAAGACGTCAAAAAGCACTTGAGTTAGGTGCAACTTATGTCATTAATCCAATTGAAACAGATGCAGCTGCCTTTATCCGTGAAAAAACAAATGGTGGTGTCGAAGTAGCCTATGACGCAGCTGGTGTTCAAGCTACATTTACAAATGGGGTAAATTCTGTACATCCAGGTGGCGAATTCAAAATCGTCAGTGTTTGGGAAAGACCTGTTGAATTCAATCCTAACGCAGTCGTTTCACCAGAAGTGAAAATTAGTGGTTCATTTGCTTACGTTAATATATTCCCAGAAGTCATTCGCTTACTTGCACGCGGCGTTATTGATGGAAATGCCGTTATTACAAGTCAAATTAGCTTAGATGATATTGTGGAAAAGGGCTTTGAAGCACTAGCAAAAGATCGTAGCCAATGCAAAATTCTTGTGAATATGAATTTGTAATATTATAGAAAAGTAGAGTAGCCAAACTTGAAAATGATTGCGTTTGGCTACTCTTTATTTCTTATAAACTTATTATATTAATAGGAATACATATAATTGTCATGAAATAATCCCTAGTACTTCATACTTATTTCACTTTTTAACTATATAATTATTTTGCGCTTATCTTCATTCAGTAAATGTTTTTTTATTAAAACTTCCATCTCTAGAGGTGATGGAAGAATACAGATGTGGATATCTTTCAGTGGATACCCAAACATCTACTGAATGAAGATAATGCCTCCGGCGGATGTCACGGATTTTGAAAGGAAGAATTGTGCGTCCACAATTCAAAATCCGGACGCAATTACGCCAAGGCGAAATTGATTATTATAGATTGGAGAATTCAACATGAAAAACAAGCTTTACCAAAGCTTTTGGCGAACGCACTTTTATGCAGCACTATTTATTACTCCACTTCTTATTTCACTAACACTAAGTGGTATAGGTTTTTTATTTTATACCAATGTTGAAAATCAGTTATATGATAAATACTTTTTTGGTGAAAGTGGAAAAACCGAGGTACAATCTATTGATGATGCTGTTAAACTTGCGGAAGAATCATATGCTGGCTATAAAACAAACAAAATTATAGAGTTAGAAGAGCCATACAATACACGTTTATCGATGAAAAATGCAGATGGCAAAGAGAAATATGTGTTCTTAGATGATCATAACCAAATTATTGGTGGTCAGGATGCTGATTACACATTTGCAAATATCATGAGAAATACCCATAGTTCCTTATTTATTGGTGGGACGGTTGTCAATTATTTAGTCGAATTAGCTGCGTGCTGGGCTATTTTTCTAATGCTTTCAGGCATTTACATGACGTTTAAAGCAAGACTACTAAAGAAAACAAAGCAGACAAACAAACGTCAAAAGAGCAGAAAATTTCATGCCCTTGTCGGGACAATTATTACGATTCCGATGCTTGTTATTATTTTCACAGGCTTACCATGGTCTGCGTTTATGGGGAAATATATTTACCAAGCTTCACAAGATCATCCATCTTTCGGAACGCCATTATTGCAGCAACAGCCGCCTACATCTGATGTAAGTGAGATTCCTTGGGCTACTCGTCAAGAAACCCCTCCAACGTCAGATTCAGGACATGCAGCCCATCACGGTATGGGGGCAGATATGGGCTATGTTGCGAACCCTAACCAACTAAGTGTGGAAAAGCTACAACATGAAATTGATGCAATGAATATTTCAAAACCATACGCTATTATTTATCCTACTAGTGAAGATGGAGTCTATACGGTTGCAAAATCTAGTAACACAGGTGTCACAGGTCTTGATGTTAGTCCGGATGATGAAACGACAATGTATTTTGATCAATATAGCGGGAAATTTATAGACAAAGTTGGCTATGAGGACTATGGTATTCTTGCCAAATGGTTCACTTGGGGAATTCCTTTACATGAAGGTCATTTGTTTGGCTGGCCAAATAAATTAATCAATTTACTAGTATGTCTAGCATTTTTAGTGGTTATTGTTTGGGGAGTTAGAACATGGCTATTACGAAAGAAAAAAGGTATTCTATCTGCACCACCTAAAATCTCTCAAAAGGTTTCCATTCCTTTTATCATTTTCATGATTATATTAGGTATACTGATGCCATTATTTGGACTTTCTTTAATTGCTGTCGTACTGATTGAAATAATCATAAATTTGGTGTCTAAAAATAAAAAAGAAGCCAATTAAAATAGTAAGCGATACTGTATCCTTTATAGAAGAGGAACACAGTATCGCTTTTCTTTTTTAAAGCCACCCTTTATCACTGGCGACTTGGACTGCTTGTTGTCTTGATTCGACTTGTAGCTTTTGAATAGAGGTGGATAAGTAGTTTCGAATAGTGCCTTTCGTTAAAAATAATTTTTTACTAATCTCATTTGTTGAGAGGCCTTCTTTAACAAGCTGCAGAACAGCAATTTCACGTTCATTCAATGGATTCTGTTCCTTCATAAACAACGTGGCAGCTAAATCTCTGCTGACGACCTTTTCACCTTTCATCACTTTCCTTATTGTTTCAATTAAATAGTCGATCGGTTCATCTTTTAATAAATAACCTTGTACCTCACAATCCATCGCTTTTTGTAAATAGCCAGGGCGTGCAAAAGTAGTGACAATCATCACCTTGCACGGTAAATTTGCCTGTCTTATTTTTTCAGCAAGTTCAAGACCGGTAAGATTTGGCATTTCGATGTCCAATACACAAACATCGGGTAGCTCATGTTGAATATATTCCCACGCTTTTAGACCATCTGAAACTTCTGCAATCACTTCTATATCTGGCTCAAACGACAATAAGGAATTTAAGGCGCCACGTAACATTTGTTGATCCTCTGCTAATAGTACTCTTATCATGTAGTTGGCTCCTTTTTATAGTGTTGGATAGGCATTGTTAATGTCACAATCGTTCCGCCTGTCGGGAAATTGTCAATGGAAGCATTTCCTTGAAGGGCATTCATTCGTTCTTTCATCGATGATAGTCCATTTCCATGCCCTTGGTTATGTAAGCCGATACCATCATCCACAACGTTTATCTTTAAAATTCCATTAATATAGTTGATATCTATTTGGCATTTTTTTGCTTGACTATGTTTAATAATATTTGTAGTTGCTTCCCGAAGACATAAGGACAGCATCGTTTCCTCCACACTAGCTAGTAGCAGCTTTGGACAGTTATTTTTTATTTTTATGGAGATATCTGCTGTTTGTAAATGCTGCTTACAATGTATTAGCTCACTTTCCAACGAAATAAAATTCATATCGGAGACTAATTCCCTTACTTGCTTTAGCGCTGTCCGCGTTGTTGCTAAAATCTCATTTAGCTCATCTTTAACACGCATTGTATCTTTATCGACTAATTTTGTTGTTAGTTCGGTTTTTATTTTAATCATCGTCAATGTATGACCAATCGTATCGTGAAGGTCTCTCGCAATACGTTGTCTTTCTTCTTGCTGCACAAGCTGAGTATTTACCTCTGTTAATTCTGATTGTAATTTCTTAGATTTTTCCACATAATAAATTAACATTGGAAATAGTAGCTGAATGATCATAATAGGTATTAAAACTTCGGTTTTCAATGTGAAAGATGTTTCAGATTCAAACCAAATAACGATAAAAAACATAGAGGCAATTGCAATCATTCCTACTGCAATATGCCGCTTAGTTTTAGCTCTACCAATTAAATCAGCAAATGTAAATCCAAAGACTAACATTGCAGATCCTTCATAAATACCCAGTATGATAATAAGTGTAAAGCCTAGTAAAGAAGCTAACAGTAAACGCCAATCTTTAAACCATAAAGCAATATAGAAGGCTACTAAAAATAAGATAAGGATAGTGATTTTAGCCATTAATGGTAATGGAGAATTCGAACCTAATACCATGGTGAATAAAAAAATGAGCGATACTACATCTATGATTAAATATTGTTTTGCCTGATCTCTTGGGTAAATTTTTATATGCTACACCAGCCCTTAATGATTATTTACGTGTGACAGCTTGAATGGTGTGTTTACGAACCCATTCTAATGGACCAAAATGAAAGTGCTTTATGCACATATGGGCGATAAAAATTTGTAGAATGGAAAGGGTAATCCAAATGGCAATAATCTCAATGCTATTCAGCTTTCCTCCTAAACCTAAGCCCCAGCCATAGAAAATGACGGATGCCATAATATTTTGCAGGACATAGCAACTTAAAGACATTTTGCCAACGTCTCCAAGCTTCTTCCATAACCAATCTACCTTCTTGTATTCTATTAGCTTACCTAATATACCAATATAACCAATTGATAGGATTGGTGCAAATAAATAACGAACTGGGAAATCAAAAATTCCTCCAGGTATAAAAATAAGAAGATTCAATGGTATCCCAATATAAATACCAATAGAGAATAGCTTTTTTCGTACTTGGCGGCCATGCTCACTTTGAGAAAATACACCGTTACGCATAAATTTAACCCCAAGTAAAAATAAAAAGATGTTCATTGGAATAATAAAGATTGCTTCTGCTCTATAGTAAAGAAAATGTGTTAAACGATATTGTATTTGCTCAAACCAAGTGCCGCTTTGATAAAGTGAAACAACTGAATCGATTTCATAGAGTACATTGCCTTGCAATGTACTTAATAAAATTAAAAGAATCATAATTGCATGAAAACCACCGAACACATATAAACAACGATTTATCGCTTTATCACCAACTTTGACGATAATGGCAACGATGATCCCTGTCACAGCATAGCTCATTAAAATATCGTATTCCATTACCAAAGTAAAGTGGATAAGCCCTTCCGCAAATAAAAATAACAGTGTCCAAATATACATACCTGGCCAAGCATTTCCTTTTCGAATGGACTGCTGATATTTTAATTCTAGACCGACTCCAAACATAATCGTTAACAAACCAAGTAGTTTGCCGTTTACTAAAAATAAAACGGACATTTTTAAAAAGTCATTAAATGACCACCAGCCTGAATAATTATTTGTCATAATAGCTGATGCTTCACCGAGATAAGCAAAAATCCAAATATTTGTGCCAAGTGTCCCTAATACTGCAAAACCTCTTAAAATATCAATTAACGGTAGCCTTTGATTATTTTGCATAATTTCAAATCACTCTTTCTTTGTTTTCTTACTAAAATCATATGGAAAATCAAAGAAAAAACATATTCACACCAGTCAAAGGTTCTTTATGACAGGTGTCATTTTATAGTGTATCAAGAGCTAAGAAAACAAAAAAACAGCAACGCTTTGGCTGCTGATTTTGAATATTTATTTCCTTAACAGTAACGTCTTTGAAAAAAACTTAACTGCCATTCGTTTTTGAAGCATGCAAAAACACTTGCAATGGAGGCTTGAAGTAGAAGTCATTTACTATTTTTAAACTATTTAGTACATGAATAAATTCTATAGTCGAAAACCCCTTCATACTTTAAGTTCATATCAAAATGTTTATCCATTACTTCGTAAAGTTCATGTTTAATATCCTTCGAGTAATGAAATTCAGGTATTGAGGAGATGGATTTGTTTTTTTGTATACGAATATTTTTAAAACCGGCCCGTTTTAAGAAAGATATCCAATCCTTTTTCATTGAGAAAGAATCAAATCCATAAAACTGTTTGATTTCCTTTTCAATTTTCTCTTCAAGTGGTTGATGAATAGTAAATTCAATGGCAATAAACCGACCGCCATTCTTTAATAAACGAAAGATTTCTTTTAGGGCATTAGGTTTATTGACAAAAGAAAGCACAGATTCAGAAATAATAAAATCAAATGTATTATCCGGTAATGGTATTTGTTCTATAGAGCACTGAATTATTTTTACGGGTAAGCGGTTTTTTTTCATTCTTCTTTGCGCCTTTGCGACCATTATGGAATTGATATCTATACCAGTTACTTTTGCTTCATATTTGTCAGCTAAATAGGCAGCGGTTTGTCCTGTGCCACATCCTATATCTAAAATGTGAGACATTTTGCTAATGTTCTCGGTCTTGAATATTTCCTTTGTTAGATTTATACCACCGGGATGTGCCCCTCCAACACCAAATTTGGACAGAAAATCTAGATATTTTGAATTTTGAATCAGAATCCCTTCTTTAGTCGTATTTTTGTATAATATGAAATTAAAAATAGTATGGTTCCTGCACAAAGTTGTCATTACAATAAGAAGAGGTAAATTTATCCCGTAAAAACAGCCCGTAAAAGCCCGATTAATCAGTGGGGATGAAGAAAACTCCTCTTGATTAAAGTTTCATTTTATTGCCTTGATGGTATCGTAATATCTATTAGAGGTAGAATAATAAATCATTAGATTTCAATATTTTTTGCACAATACATATGTATATTAATTTTCAGCAACTTCTCCGATAGTCTAAACAATAAAAAAATACAGACATATACTAGTTAAAAGATATCTGATAGGGGGTGAATTGATGCCATTTTATCCGCCTAATTCTAGAATGAGACCATTCCCACCACCAAGAAATAGACAAAGTTTTGGCCCACCTATTCGAGGTAGAAGGGAGCAACCTTTCTTTTACCCTAATCAACAACCCAGAACTTCTAGATTTGGAAGATTACCAGAGCATTTAAATACAATTATGGGCCATGCGGGAACAATAACAAATGGAGTTGGTATGTTAAGACAAATGGGATCATTTTTGAATTTCTTTAGGTAGTTTTTTTCGATGGAACGGAGTCCGCCTTTATAAAAATTAGCAAAAAAGCTTGGGGCATTGTTAGTGTTGAGCTTAATCTAAACCCCTCTTAAGAGTAAATTCTTAAGAGGGTTTATTGTGATCATGACGTTTAATGCTTATTTTGTATAAGGTGCTTTTCAATAATAGAGCGATTTTTCTCTTTAAATACTTCATTATGTGATGACACGACTCCGTGGCGATAGGCAGTAGGCTCTAAATACGTTTTGATAGAGTTCACGGCATTGGCTGCATCCTGAAAGGTACCTAGAAGGAGATGAATTTTTCCTTCAAATGCTAAAATATCACCCGCAGAAAAAATTCCAGGCTGTGCTTAGTAATTATCTTTTTTAGGAATGGTGATTGCTTGATCAAATTCTAGTGATGCTTCACAGTTATAGCCGTGACTCACAATTACTTCATCGATTTGACGCGTATAGCTTTGCTTTGTTTTTGCGTTTTCACATGTCACTAATTGGATCGCTGTTTTGTCTGCATTGGCAGTCAGTTTTGAAATAGTTGTATTGCATTCAATCTTTACTCCAGCATCTAAAGCCTCTTGAATGGTTGCTTCATGTGCAGATAATTTATCTTTACGATAAACAACAGTTACGTTTTTAACAATAGGACTAAGTTCAACTGCCCAGTTAATTGCTGCATTTCCGCTTCCCGAAATAATAATTTCCTTATCCACAAAATGTCGGTAGGACTGCACAGTATAGTGTAAATTTGTCATTTCATATTTTTCTGCACCTTCTAGTGAAAGCTTTTAGGGGTTAATAATACTACCACCAACTGCTAAAAGAACGGTTTTAGAGTAATGTTTATCTCCTTGCGCAGTATGTAGTATGAAAATATCGTCTTGGCGCTCAATGAAATCGACTTTTGTGCCTGTTAAAAAAAGTTTTTGCCTGCGCAATTAACTGTTTCATAAACTGTTCGCCTAACGCAGGAGGGTGACCACCAATATCCCCAATTAGCTTTTCAGGATAAAGTAAAACTTTACCACCAAGCTGTTGTTGACTCTCAATTAATTTCGTTTTCAATCCTCGTAAACCACTATAAAAGGCACTATATAGACCTACAGGGCCACCACCAATAATTGTTACATCGTATATATGTTGCATTTATATCGCACATCCTTAAAAAATAATAAAAAAGTATTTGACAAAACCTTATAGGAAAACTAGACTAATTTTAGTGATAATGATTATCATTATCGGAGAATCATTATCATAGCATGGAAAGAAGAAAAAGGAAAGAGAGGTTACGTTGTGCGTTTACAAGTTGAATCGATTCGTATCGGCTATGAGAACAAAACGATTGTGCATGATTTGTCGCTACAAATTCCAGACGGTAAAATAACGACCATTATTGGTTCTAATGGCTGTGGTAAATCTACACTTTTAAAGGCTATTACAAGAATTTTGAAGCATAAGAGTGGACAAGTCATTTTAGACGGTCAAAATATTTCCGAGATGAATACAAAAGAATTAGCGAAAGAGCTGGCCATATTACCACAAAGTCCAGAAAGTGCACATGGTTTAATTGTGGAAGAGCTTGTATCCTACGGTCGATTTCCATATCAAAAGGGCTTCGGTAATTTATCGCAAAAGGATAAAGAAATGATTGACTGGGCCTTAAAGGTAACTAAAACGGATGACTTTCGTCAGGATACAGTTGATGCCTTATCTGGTGGACAGCGTCAACGAGTGTGGATTGCGATGGCATTAGCGCAAGAGACCGATATTATTTTTTTAGATGAGCCAACAACTTATTTAGATATGGCGCATCAATTAGAAGTTTTAGAATTACTTTACAAGCTAAACGAAGAAGAAGGACGCACAATTGTCATGGTGCTACATGATTTAAATCAGGCAGCACGTTTTTCAGATTATATTGTTGCGCTGTCAAAAGGAGAGCTTGTGAAGTTTGGTACTGCAGAGGAAGTCATTGTACCTGCAGTATTAGAAAAAGTGTTTAATATTGATGCGGTTATTGGTAAGGATCCACGGACAGACAGACCAATGTGCATTACATATAACTTACTACAAACAGTGTAAAAGGAGATTTATTCATGAAAAAGTGGTTATTACCAATGTTTATGATGGTCGTACTAGTGCTTGCAGCGTGCGGCAATAAAGAAGAGAAGGCAGATGAGGGCTCTAAAGAAGCATCATCAGCAGAAACGATTATGTATCAATCAGAATCTGGCCCTATTGAAGTACCAGCTAACCCAAAACGTGTAGTTGTGTTATCTTCTTTTGTTGGGGATTTATTACAACTTGGTGTAAATGTCGTTGGCGTTGATTCATGGGCTACGAATAATCCAAACTTCCAAGATGATATTAAAGATGCTGTAGTTGTTGAGAATACGGATATTGAAAAAATTATTGAGCTTGACCCAGATTTAATTATTGGTTTAAATGGTATTGAAAATGCGGATAAATTAGCAGAAATTGCACCAACTGTATTGTTCACTTACGGTAAAGTTGATTATTTACAGCAATTTATTGAAATCGGTAAAGTTGTCAACAAAGAAAAAGAAGCAACTGAATGGGTGAAAGATTTTAAAGCGCGTGCTGCAGAAGCGGGTACGAAAATTAAAGAAAAAATCGGTGAAGATGCAACCGTTACTGTTGCAGAAATGTTCAATAAACAATTGTATGTTTATGGAGATAATTGGGGCCGTGGAACTGAAATTTTATATCAAGAAATGGGCTTGAAAATGCCTGAACAAGTGCAGGAAGATACTTTAAAGCCAGGTTATTTTGCAATTTCACAAGAGGTATTGGGTGATTACGCAGGTGACTATGTGATTTTTAGTATGTTTAAAGACCAAGATAATTCCTTTACAAATGCTGCATGGTTTAAAGATTTAGAAGCGGTGAAGAATAGTCATTTATTTGAAGTGAATGCCAACGCATTTTACTTTAATGACCCAATCACATTAGACTATCAACTAGATTTCTTTAAAGAGAAATTTTTACAATAATTTCAGTAGAGAGTAGCGAAGGCAAATGACAAAGTTTCGACATTTCCCATTTTGGCTTCAGGTGTTGCTTGCGCTGATTTTATTAACAGTGACGGTTACACTCTCGCTTTGTGTCGGCGCGGCAAATACGAGTATTGAAGATGTCTATCAAGCGATTGTCGGACAAAGCGGTGGCAAGCATTATTCTATTTTACGTGAAATTCGATTTCCTCGTATTATTGCTGCTATTTTTGTGGGCAGTGCACTCGCAGTTGCTGGGGCTATTATGCAAGGAGTTACTAGAAATCCATTAGCAGATCCAGGACTGCTTGGTCTCACAGCAGGTGCGAATGCGGCACTTGCATTGACGATGGCATTTATCCCAAATATCTCGTATTATACGCTTATTTTTGCATGTTTCGTAGGTGCAGGCATAGGGATGATTGTAGTGTATGGTATTGGCGCTTCAACAAAGAATGGCTTTTCTCCATTAAAGCTTGTCTTAGCTGGGGCAGCTGTATCCGCTCTATTACAAGCAATAGCAGATGGTACGGGAATATTATTTCAAATTTCAAAAGATGTTTCGATGTGGACGAGTGGTGGTTTAATTGGCACTACATGGCAAGCTTTAATGATTGTTCCTGTTATTTTAATAGGATTAGTGATAGCGTTTGCGTTTAGTCGTCAACTAACCATTTTAAGTTTAAATGAAGAAGTAGCTGTTGGGTTAGGGCAAAATACAGCAGTCATTAAAGGAATTATGATGTTTGTAGTAGTAGTTCTTGCAGGCTCCGCAGTTGCGCTAGTAGGTAATTTAGCATTCGTTGGTTTAATGGTGCCGCATATTGTCCGTGCAATTGTTGGGACGGACTATCGATTTGTCTTACCAATGAGTGCCATTATCGGTGGATGGTTTATGGTAACAGCGGATTTTGCAGGTAGAATGATTAATGCTCCATATGAAACACCGGTAGTTGCCATTATTTCAATTATCGGCCTTCCATTCTTCTTACTTCTTGTTCGGAAGGGAGGTCGTCAGCTTGTTTAATGTCGGGCGAAAAAAACAACGTAAATGGTTAACGGCTTGGATATTATTAACAATAGTTATTTTTGTGATGGGTATTTCAATGGGAGCAGCTTCGGTTTCGATGGATCGCATAATACCAATTTTACTAGGAGACGGTAACTTCAAAGAATCGTTCGTCTTGTTCTCTGTTCGTTTACCGAGAATGTTTGTGCTAGCTGCGGCGGGGATGGCGTTAGCATTAGCTGGTGCCGTTTTACAAGGAGTGACTCGCAATGATTTAGCTGACCCTGGTATTATTGGGATCAACGCTGGAGCAGGTGTTGGGATTACGCTTTTTTATCTCCTTGTCGATGGTGATCTGCCTAATTTTGCGTATGTGTTACCAATTGTAGGATTTGGCAGCGCTTTATTAACGGCAATCTGCATTTACTTTTTCTCGTATAAGCGCAATGAGGGTGTTCAGCCGGTCCAACTCATTTTAGTCGGAGTAGGTGTAGCATCTGCCTTATCTGGTGTAATGATGATATTAATTTCCTCAGCTGAGCGTAGTGATGTGCAATTTATCGCACAATGGCTTGCGGGCAGTGTTTGGGGAACAGATTGGCCATTTTTCTGGGCTTTATTACCTTGGCTTGTGCTAGGCATTCCATTTATTTTTTATAAAGCAAATGTGTTAAATGTCCTGGCGATGACAGAACAAACGGCAGTTGGCTTAGGCTTGAATATCGGCCGAGAGCGTTTACAATTATTAGTTGTCTCTGTAGCATTAGCTGCGGCAGCTGTATCGGTAACAGGGGGCATTGCCTTTATCGGTCTTATGGCACCACATATTGCGAAGCAGCTTGTCGGACCGCGCTTCCAATTCTTTTTACCACTCACATTGTTTATCGGTGCAAGTTTACTAATGCTAGCGGATACTATAGGCCGCGTAGCTATTTCAACTGCGACAGTGCCAGCAGGTATCGTCGTGGCATGTATCGGGGCACCATATTTTTTATATTTACTACGAAAAAACGACTGAATGGCATAGGCTGTTCGGTTGTTTTTTATTTTGAAAGGATTTCGGAATATTTGTTAAATATGCAATACTAATATAAATGGGGGGATAGTGGATGAGGAAATTATTAGCTGTTTTATTATGTTCCATAATTGTATTGTCAGCATGTACTTCAGAATTAGCGATTACAGAAGTAAAGTCTGTACCAAAGGATTTACAAGAAACTTTAAATGTTCTTGGAATGGAAGATTATGTGCAAAAGATTAATAATGGTGAAAAACGCTCGTATATTGTGATTAATACAAAGGGAACTATTACGGTCAGCTTGGAGAGTAAGGACGATACGATTGTAATAAACATCGATGAAGTTGAAAATCCAAACGACGAAGTTATTAAGCAGCATATTTTTAAACTAACGACAGATACTAAATATGTATATACTATTGACTTATATAAAAATGGTGAACCAATTCCGTTTGATACCGTGGGGGCTTTTTAGTTTTAAGGAGACGGATAGGATTTGCGATATCGACGGATAAAAATCCCAAGGAGACGGATAGAATTAGCATCGACGGAAAGCAAGGCCAGAACGCCGGAAAGGAATCTCCGAGCGACGGAAAGAACGACGGCAACGACGGATAGAAATCCCAAGGAGAAGGATAGAATTAGCGGCGACGGAAAGCAGGCCAGAACGCCGGAAAAGAATCTCCGAGCGACGGAAAGAACGACGGCAACGACGGATAAAAATCCCAAGGAGACGGATAGAATTAGCATCGACGGAAAGCAAGGCCAGAACGCCGGAAAGGAATCTCCGAGCGACGGAAAGAACGACGGCAACGACGGATAGAAATCCCAAGGAGAAGGATAGAATTAGCGGCGACGGAAAGCAGGCCAGAACGCCGGAAAAGAATCTCCGAGCGACGGAAAGAACGACGGCAACGACGGATAAAAATCCCAAGGAGACGGATAGAATTAGCATCGACGGAAAGCAAGGCCAGAACGCCGGAAAGGAATCTCCGAGCGACGGAAAGAACGACGGCAACGACGGATAGCGAGCAAAAAAATACTAGTAAGAGCTGAATCGCGGGGATTTTTCCGTTCTTTTTATCTAAAAAAGTTGGTGAAAGATTTAATTTGTACTATATGTATTTCAAGTTTTTTGGAACCTCTTTTTATGAGGTTCTTTTTTTATACAATAGATATAGGAGGTGAAGAAACAATGATTTTATTAGACCGTCAGGAATCGGAGCAACACAAAATTTTAGAAGCTTTGATACGAAGATTACCTAGTACACATACAGAATACATGAATTATTTTGAGAAGTTGAGGCGAATACACGCAGGCTTTGCTGGGGAGCAAAGAGTAGACGCAGAATGGCTTGAAATTATTTTACCTCATCCGCATTATTTTCTTCATGATTTGCAAATACTTAATCACTTTGGTACTACACATCAAATAGACACCGTTTTACTATGTCCTCAATTTATATTGATACTTGAAATTAAAAATATAACAGGATTTCTGGACTTTGATGAATCTTTTAATCAATTTACACGAACTACAGCAGAAGGCGATGTCGAGGGAATGACTAATCCCCTTCATCAAAGTAGGCGACATATGGAGTGGATGAAGGGGATGTTACAACAGTCACGGCTTGAGATTCCCATTCATCATGCTGTCGTTTTGGCAACGAAAAATGCTATTTTATCGAAGAGTTTAAGGGGACAACCAATTTTTCATGTTTCAGGTTTACGTTATCACGTGAGAGAATGGCTTCAACAGCATAAAAAAACAGTAGTGGATGAAGATAAGCTTTTTCAATTTGCTTCTAAATTATTATCCATGCATACGCCAATCAAAAGAGAAATAGCATTGCCTGTCCAAGATTTAGTAAAAGGTGTACTATGCGAAAGTTGTTTAAATGGACAGACATTAAACTATCGTTACCCAAAATGGTATTGTCAACGCTGCGGAGCAGTTGATCAAGCAGCAATTTTTAGGACCCTTGAAGATTATCGATTGCTAATAGGAGAAACGTTAACAAATAAAAGCTTTTGCGAGTTTTTTGCAATAGATTCGCCGAATACAGCTTATAAATTACTACAAAAGTTACCGTTGAAAGCAGAGGGAACAACAAGTAATAGGAAGTATTTAATTGTTAATTAACATACAAAAATTCATGCGGTCTGAATTTTTGTATGTTAAGTTGTAGACGGATTGAACTAGTATTGATGGAAAAAACCACTAAAGTGACGGGTAAAATTAGCAGCTACGGAATGAAAGGACTCATCGACGGAAAGAAGCCTCGAAGCGACGGAAGAAACCAATGCAACGACGGAAAGAAACCCCAAGGAGACGGATAAAACTAACGGCGACGGAATGAAAGGGCTCATCGACGGAAAGAAGCCTCGAAGCGACGGAAGAAACCAATGCAACGACGGAAAGAAACCCTAAGGTGACGGATAAAACTAACGGCGACGGAATGAAAGGACTCATCGACGGAAAGAAGCCTCGGAGCGATGGAAGAAACCAATACAACGACGGAAACACCCCTCAAAACCCCGAACTTCTCACTAATTTCCTACTAGACAAATAAAAACCTAAGGTATATAGTTAGCTAGGCTAACTAATCGAAAAGGAGTGGTATTTTTGACGATCGAACAAGATTTTTTTAATCAGTACCGCTTGATGTACAGACCGTTTATCAATCAACTAAATGTGGAGTTAGAGAAATATCACCTGTATAGCTCACAGTGGGCTGTTCTTCGATTATTGATGGATAAAGGGCCACATACATTTGTTGACATTGCGAATTTTATGTCTATTGAAAAGCCGAGTGTGACGAGGCTTGTGCAAAAGCTTGTGGAGCTTGGCTATGTGGAAACGGTAGTGGGCAGGGATAAGCGCGAAAAGCTTGTTCAATTATCAGCTTATGGTGAAGAGCTTGTGCTAGAAATTAAGGCTCATTTAAAACCATTTTTTGAACAGGCACTGGCAGGTGTATCGAAGCAGGATATTGAGATTGCGACACAAGTTTTAGCGGACATTTGTGCAAACATCAATCGGTAGGAGAGAAAAAAGTGGAAGCAACTAGACATAAACTATGGACAAAAGACTTTTTAATCGTCTCACTTATTAACTTTACCATTACATTAATCTTTTATTTATTGATGGTAACAATTGCGGGCTATGCGGTTGAGCATTTTGGGGCTTCAACTAGTACGGCAGGGCTTGTATCGAGTATTTTTATTATTGGTACTTTATTTGGACGTCTCGGGACAGGACGTATCATTGGGGATTGGGGTAGCAAAAAAACATTATTTTATGGATTATTATTGTTTATGCTATCAACGATGTCTTATTTTATCGCGGCAAATTTGCCACTACTAATGCTCAATCGTTTAGTACAAGGAATTGCGCTTGGGATGGCAAGTACGGCAACGGGAACCATTATTGCACAAATTTTACCTCCTGACCGACGCGGTGAAGGTATAGGGTATTACAGTTTAAGTGCCATCTTAGCAACTGCTATAGGACCGTTTGTTGGTATTCTTTTAACACAGCTGTTTGAAGATTATCGTATGATTTTTGCAGTCGATTCAGTATTAGCCATTGTTTGCTTTTTGATGTATTTTATCGTAACCGTTCCAGACGCACCGAAGAAGGCTAAAGAAATGGCTGAGAAAACAGGATTTAAGCTATCCAATTTTATCGAAATGCGTGCTCTGCCAATTGCTTTTGTGGCGCTCGTTATTGGCTTTGCCTACTCGGGAATTATGTCATTTATGACGTTTTACGCGAAAGAGCTTGATTTGGTAAAAGCGGGAAGCTATTTCTTTATCATTTATGCAATTGTCATTTTAGCGACACGTCCATTTACCGGGAAATTACTAGACACTAGAGGTGCGAATATTGTTATTTATCCATGCCTAATCATTTTTGCGATCGGTATGTATGCCTTTAGCTCAGCGACAAATAGCGTTGTATTTTTACTAGCTGCTGCTTGCATAGGAATTGGTTATGGTAACTTCAACTCTGTAGCGCAAGCAATAGCTATTAAGGTTACACCAAATGAGCGTTTAGGCCTGGCGACATCGACATATTTTATATTATATGATTTAGGTTTAGGGGTTGGTCCTTATTTCTTAGGATTCTTTGTTCCAACGATGGGGTACAGTGCCATTTTCTTCGCGATGGTATTCGTTATTTTAGTGTCAATTATTCTTTATTATTTTTTATATGGAAAATATGAAAAATTAAAGCAAGCGAAAATTTCGTAGATTAGAATAATTATGTTGTAGAAAAAACGTTATTTTACTAGTTGTCTAAATATATCAACTAGAAAATGACGTTTTTTTCTTTAAATAAAAATACTTCTTGCAATCGATTATGATAATCATTATCATTCTCAGTATAAACTATTTCGGAAGTAGGTACTTAGCATGAAAAAAACATCATTCTTGTCAGTATTAGTTGCAGGGAGTATTCTAATGACTGGCTGTGGCGATACAGAAGAGTCTAAAAAAGAAGATAAGCCAGCAACAGAGCAAGCAGAACAAGATACAAAGGTTGATTTATCTGCTGAACTAGCAGCCTATCAACAATTTGCCTTAGAGCAAATGGACCAATTTTTAATAGCAACAGAAAAATTTGTGAACTTATTTAAAGCAGGTGACATTGAAGGAGCAAAAGCAGCCTACGCACCAGCACGTATGTATTTCGAACGTTCAGAACCAATTGCAGAGAGCTTTGGTGACCTTGACCCACGTATTGACGGTCGTCTAGCTGATATCCAAGAAGAAGGTAAGGGCGAGGAAGAATGGACGGGCTATCATAAGCTTGAACATGCGCTTTGGGTAGAAAATAAAACTGCCGGCTACGAAAAAATTGCAGATCAACTACTAGCAGATGCTAAAGAATTACATGCATTAGTTCAAACTGTAGAAGTAACACCAGATGTCATGATTACAGGTGCGGTTGATTTATTAAATGAAGTATCGACATCTAAAATCACTGGTGAAGAAGAAATCTATTCCCACACTGATCTTTATGACTTTAAAGCAAACATCGAAGGCGCAGAAAAAATCTTTGAAATCTTACGTCCAAAATTAGAAGCGAAAGACAAAGACTTAGTAGCAACATTAGATGAAAAATTCAAAGCAGTAGATGATTTATTGGCACAGCATGCGACAGCTGATGGTGGGTATGTTTCGTACGAGGAATTAACAGAAGAAAATACAAAAGCACTTTCAGCAGCAGTTAATCAACTTGGAGAACCATTAAGTCAAATGGGGATTATTTTGGAGTGATCATAAATGACAGTGTCAAATGATGAAAAATGGATCGATAAAAAAATATCTAGACGTGAAATGTTAAAGCTATCAGGTATCGGAGTAGCTGGTGTAGCTATTGGAGCTTCTGGCTTAGGTGGTGTCATGAAAGTAATGGGCTATGATGTGTTTGAGCCCGTTGCAGACAGCACGACTGCGCGTAATAAAGTTGATTTCTATGGAAAACATCAATCTGGCATAGTTACACCTGTTCAGACAAATATTTATTTTGCTTCTTTGGATGTTTTATTTACATCAAAGAAAGAGCTACAAGAGTTGTTCAAACAATGGACACCTCTTGTTGTACGTTTAATGAATGGTGAATTAATGGTAGATTTAACAACAAATACTAGAGTTCCTACAGGAGATACAGGCGAAGCGGAGGGTTTAGATGCTTCGAATTTATCGATTACAATAGGCGTTGGGCCATCTTTGTTCGATAAACTTGGTATCCAGCATTTGAAGCCCGCAGAATTAAACGATTTACCACATTTCCCAAAAGATCAGCTACTAAAAGAGTTTACAGGTGGAGATCTTTGTATTCAAGCATGTGCGGATGATCCACAGGTGGCATTCCACGCAGTACGTAATTTAGTGCGTGCGGCCTCAGGCAAGGTAGAGATTAAATGGTCACAGGCAGGCTTCAACTCTTTCCCAGCTGGTGGAGGAACACCTCGTAATTTATTTGCATTCAAGGATGGTACGGTAAATCCATCGATTACAGATGAAAAAGATTTAAACAAAGTTGTATGGGTCGATAAAGGCTGGCTAAAAGGTGGCTCTTATTTAGTTGCCCGTAAAATTCAAATGCATCTTGAAACATGGGATCGCACATCTTTGAAGGATCAGGAAGCGACATTTGGTCGTTATCGCGACAGTGGAGCTCCATTAGGGAAAAAGAAGGAATTTGATGATTTCGATGTAGAGGCGAAGGATAGCAACAGCGAGTATATTATGCCAGATACTTCACATGTGCATTTGGCACGTAAATCAGGTGCTCGTATTTTACGTCGCTCATACTCTTATGCATCAGGTGTTATGACTAATACAGGCGCGCATGA
Source organism: Lysinibacillus agricola (assembly GCF_016638705.1). Lineage (GTDB taxonomy): Bacteria > Bacillota > Bacilli > Bacillales_A > Planococcaceae > Lysinibacillus > Lysinibacillus agricola. The sequence continues at coordinate 2,172,983 of NZ_CP067341.1, forward strand.
TGCAGGGCTATTATTTGTATCTTTTCAGAAAGACCCAGCACAATTTACAACAGTCCAAAATAGCTTAGGGCGAATGGATAAGATGAATGAGTACATTACCCATCGAGGCAGCGCAGTGTTTGCTTGCTTCCCTGGTGTACAAAAGGGGAGTTATATAGGTGAAGCACTTTTTAACGCGCTGTAGTTTAGTACTTTGCTTGTTATTGGCACTTGCTGTACCAGTGCAGGCAGCGCAATCATATAGTCACTTGTACATTTCTATTAGTGATGCGCTGATGAATACGAAGCAGGACAAGGAAGCTGAGGCAGAGCGTGCACTTGAACAGTTTGCCACAGACTGGGCATCAGTCACATCTGAGCAAAAGGAAGCACAAGAAAAAGTGGATGAAATTCTTGCACAAGCAATTGAAGCTACTTCTAAGGATGAACGTTTAAAGGCACTGTCTGAATTGTCAAATGCCTTACGTGCATTAGAAAAGCTTGAAAATCCTGTAGATGAAGCGGCACAGCGAGCAGAATTCGGCACGAAATTTAAACCCATCATGAAAGCATTTGAAGATGCCTTAGCAAGCGGTGACATAACTACAATCGACGCAGCGTATAAAGATTTTAATGCGAAATGGAAGAAAATTGAACGGCCTGTGCGTGAGCAAAGCATTGCCATGTACGGCCAAATTGAAACACAGATGGCCTTTATACGAATCACAATTGCTTCTGAAGAGCCAGATGTAGCTTTAATGCAATCTCAATATGCAGAATTAAAACAAACAATTGAGGATTTTGTAGCAGGTAATGATACGGCGAAAGTTGTAGAAGGAGAGTATTCCTTAGCAACATTACTTGCTTATATTGATGAGACGAACGATTTTATCGATGCAGGTGACTACAAGGCTGCTTCTAATAAAATTCGAGATTTCATTAAAATATGGCCAAGTGTAGAAATAGATATTTCAACACGTAACGGCAGCCTTTATACAAAAATTGAAAGTGATATGCCGATTCTCGTTAGTGACTTATTGAAGTCTAACGTCGATGTTAAAACAATAAAAAGTAAGTTAGATAATTTCCGCACTGAAATTGAACTGATTCAAGGTGACTCAGATTATACGATGTGGGATGCGGCTTTAATCTTACTGCGAGAAGGCTTAGAAGCATTGCTCATTATTATGGCATTAGTATCGTTCCTAGAGAAATCTGGACAAAAAACAATGCGCAAATGGATATATACTGGTGCATTTGTTGGGATCTTACTATCAGCAGTAGCAGCTGTTTTAATGTCGACAATTTTCCAATCTGCGACAGTTGATACAAGTCGAGAGTTGATGGAAGGATATATTGGTTTACTAGCTGCTGCCATGATGATCGGGGTAGGTATTTGGCTCCATAGTAAATCGAGTGTGGTAAGCTGGAATCGCTATATTTCCAAACAAATGGGCAATGCCATCTCAAGTGGCTCGGTGTTTGCGATGGCCGCAATTAGCTTCTTATCCGTTTTCCGTGAAGGGGCAGAAACACTTGTCTTCTATGCAGGAATTGCACCTAAAATGGAGACATCTCAATTTGTGCTAGGAATCGTAGTAGCACTTCTAGTATTAGCTATTTTTGCATTTGTGTTATTTAAAGCAAGTGGAAAAATTCCAATTCATAAATTTTTCGCAGTGGCAACGGTGTTAATCTACGTACTGGCATTTAAAATCATTGGTGTTAGTCTGCATACATTGCAGCTACGGGATACAGTTTCAACAACGATTGTAGATGGCTTGCCAGTTGTCAACATCATTGGTTTCTATCCAACTGTCGAAACAATGATTGGACAATCGATTTTACTTTTACTTATTGTCGCTACGATCATTTATAAAAAGAAACAAAATAAATAGAAGGGCGGATGAATATTCTTTCATCTGCTCTTTATGTGTTGAAAGCTATTGCGTCATTAAAGCGTCATCTGTATTTTGTGTATTAAAAAAAGCAACAGATTAGAATCTGCTGCTTAAATAAATCTATAGTTTTGATATATTAGAAGCTAAAAATAATAAAAAGTAAACTCCCAAAATTCCAAAGAATATTTTTCTTTCTCCTCTAGCTATAAAGGAAATACATGTAAATACAATTGAAACACCTGAAATCACACCATAAATAGGATTTTCTAATAAAAGGCTCAGAACGAGAAATATAATAAATGTTAAAAATGAAATATGTTTTAACACATAAAAAAATCGTTGGCCTCCTGTTTCAACAACTTTCCATCGACCAAGGTAAATAGTAGCATCCTTTTTTGGAGGAGATTCTAGCATTTCATTTGAAAATTTAGTATAAATAGGTTGAATATAAGGTGCTCGATTGTCAATAGACTGAAACCCCCAATAAAACGGCTCTTTATTAATTAAAAACGGAGATAGGGGCTTAAATGAGGCTCCTTCTAGCTTGTCATCTGACTCATCTCTGTAAATAGGCAATAACTCTAATTCAGCATCGTATGAAAAAATAACACGTTGGTTTCCTATATCACCAAAATATTTATCCCATTTTAGTGTTTTAAAGTTACTGAATAAAAAATGAAACTTTTTCTTCTTTTGCATATAAGCTACGCTGCAATCTACTGGAATCCATCCAGTATCCTCTATATAGAATTCATTCCAAACATGTGCATTCATTTTACCATTAGACCATGTACCTACAATTACTCTTGAAGGTATATCTAACGATCGACATAAAGCTGTAAATAAAAATGAATATTCTCCACAATCCCCTTGTTTACTTTCTAAGAATGATTCAACACCTCTGCTTTTCGGAGGATAAACATAGGTGAAATTATCAACAATATAATGAAATATAGCTTCAGCTTTTTCTTTTACTGTATTTGTGTTTTTAGTTACTTCATTTGCTAGTGCTTTCACCCCTTCACTTATTTGTACTAATTCTCCACTTCGTAAATAATATTCTCTTTCTGTAACGCTTAGTTTAATCTTATCTTTTTTATTATCTAATGAGACTGAATACATTACTTCCAATTTTTCATCTGCATTTAATTCCAAATAATTAATTCGATTACCACCTTGATCTTCACAACTATCCATTACAGGATAATTAGAGACTGTCTCTGAATCGTTTAAAGGCAGAGTGGTCCATATTTTTGTTTTTTCACTCTCCCTGTTTTGATATGTATATGTAACGTGTACTTTGTTAACCATGGCTCACTCTCCTAATTTTACTACCTATTATAAAAAGAAATACAGCCTTAATAATATATTCATAAATAAAAGTTATTAATAAAAGTTTATCATAGTATCATTTGAATTAGAGAAACAATTTATTGTCGCATTCCCGTCATTATTTATTCGGTTCTTTACGCTATTTCGGACGGCTGTGAATAACTACTCACTATGTTACGATAAAGCCTTGTAGAATTTGCTCTCTACAAGGGTTTTTCTTCTCTAAATTTTTGTTTCTTAGTTATTGATTTACGTATATATTTTGGATTAAAAATGGTTCTATAATATTTTGGGGATATTCACACAAATTTATACTTGAATGTCGGGAAACAAGTGTGCTTTGCAAATGCATCTTAACATGAATATTCTAGGATAAAAGATGTAGGGATTACGAAAATAGAAGAAATAAGCCCAAAATGTACGTATTAATTTCCCGATACAGCACTCCAACATTTGAATTAGAACCTTTTAGTTTAAGAAAGTATAAAGTAAGTAGGAAGATTGAAAATAGTCTCTTGGCCAGTAACTGGTTAAGAGGCTATTTCTTTTGACGTAAATGTAATTTGCCCGTTCTTTTATAGTTAGGTAAATTTGGTGAGTGTCAAATTTTGTTTATGTGTTAAAATTATGTTATAAATTGTTAAATTCCCTATAAAGATGTGTTTTTCTATTATTACAATTCATTAACATAATTTAAACACTATAAAAATAGTGAATTAATAATAATATGTTTACATATATATGTAATGGGGGAATGTGTTTTGAATAGTTCGACTATTTACGACATATCGTATGCGATGAAAGTCGTTTGTACGGTATAGGCCCAAACCGAAAGCCTAGATAGAGAGAGAGGGTGTAAGGTGAAATAGCAAAGATAGGTTTACTTTGTCGTTAATGCATTCAAACGACACACATGCGAATTTAAACAATATTGGTAGAAAGGTGACAGCAGTTAAGGAGGTTAGAGCCAAAAGCATATCGGGTATGATGACAACCTTGCATACGAAAATGATCTAATCTTTTGCATTTTAACTTTTTTCAGCGGGTATCCAAACACCCGCTGAAAGGCGGATAAAAACTATCATTCTTAAAATTGAAAGGAGAATTGACTTGATGTCAAAGAAGAATTGGAAGAAGCCGATAAATGCCTTTTTAGCAACAACTTTAGTCGCAAGTATTGCTGCACCAGTAGCACCTATCACTGTAAATGCTGAAACACTTGCAAAGGATTTAATCATTTCAGAGTATGTTGAAGGAAGTTCCTTCAATAAAGCAATTGAAATATATAATGGTACAGGTGCCGCGGTTGATTTAAGTAATTATACGCTAGAGCTTCATACGAACGGAGAAGTTACCGCGAAAAATAAAGTAAGTCTGACAGGTACTCTAGAAAACGGAGCTACGTATGTTGTATATCATAAAGATGCAGCGCCTACCATTAAAGCAAAAGGAAATCTAGAAAACGCAACTGTTATTAATTTCAATGGAAATGATCCAATTGTATTAAGGAAATCAGGTGAAGTAGTCGATTCCATTGGACAAGTTGGTTCTTCAGCAGATTTTGCTAAAGATGTAACATTAGTAAGAAAAAGTTCAGTCTTGACGGGTGATACAACTATTAATGATCCTTTTAATTCAACATCAGAATGGAATGCGTTTCCAGTAGATGATTTCTCCAATTTAGGGCAACACGTAATGGATACGGATTCAGGTGAGCCTGTTGACCCCGAAGCACCGGCAATTCTCTCAATTGGAGAGGCTCGGAATAAGGGCATAGGTGAAACGGTAACTATCAAAGGTAGAGTAGCAGCAGGCTTGAAAAATACGTTCTCTGTCCAAGATGATACAGGTGGTATTGCCGTAAGACCTCCTAATCTAGCTATGTCTATCGGCGATGAAGTTACATTAAAAGGTAAGTTAGCTGACTATCGTGGGTTACTACAATTAGATGGTGCTACAATCGTTGAAAAAGTTGAAAATGCCGGTGCGCCTTCTCCAAAAGTAGTAACAGGTGCTCAAGTAAATGAAGATAGCGAATCACAGCTAGTAACAGTGAAAAATGTTACTCTTACAGATGTTCAACAAGGGGCTGGATGGGCAAACTTTACTGCAAATGACGGAACGAATTTCCTCGTTCGAGATGAAACAGATTCACTCGGCTTAACTGCTGGTACAAACTATGAATCTATCACTGGTATTGTTCAACAGTTCGATAAAGACTATCAAGTCATTCCTCGATCAAAAGCAGATATCGTAGTGGATAGCTCAGCACTGAAGCCTGCTATCGCATCTCCTGGAAGTGGGACGTTTGTTGGGAAAACAACAGTTACTTTAACAACACCGACAGCAGGTGCAGAAATTTATTACACATTAGATGGCACGGAGCCAACTGATAAAAGTTCTAAATATGAGGCACCAATTGAGATTAGCAAAAATACTACTTTAAAAACAATAGTTAAAGCTAAAGATGGCACATTTAGTGACATAACTACATTTGATTATAACATCACAGATAAATTACAAATTCATGATATTCAAGGTGCAGGGCATACCTCTACATTTGATGGTCAGACAGTTGAAGGAATTGAAGGTATCGTCACTTATTCATTTTCGTTAAATAATAATTGGTATTATACGATTCAAACACCTGATGAATTAGCTGATAATGATCCGAATACTTCTGAAGGAATTTTCCTATACAGTGGAAAAAAACAATGGCCAATAAAAGTAGGCGATTTAGTATCTGTTAAAGGTAAAGTAAACGAATATGCTTACGATGGTTATGATGACAGGCAGCAAACCGACTTGAAAACAACACAAATTAATGTGCGTGACGATCAAGATGGAAAAGTAGAAGTTATTAAAAGTAGTGTAGCGTTACCAAAAGCAGTTGAAATTGATAAGTTGAAAATGTCTTTTAATCAAATTGACAGCGATCAGCTTGAAATTTTTAATCCAACTATTGATGCTATCGACTTTTGGGAAAGTCTTGAAGGTATGCGAGTAGAAGTAGGAAATGTGAAAGCGGTAGCACCACAGGAGCATGGTGACTTAGTGACAGTGCTTGAGGATGAACCAACAAACACACTTCACGGTGGGGTATTGTACGAGGAAGGAAAGACAAATCCAAACAGAGTTCAATTCCGATTAGAACCGAATGGAGCTGCGCGTGATTTTGAGGTTGCTACAGGTGATAAGTTTACAGGGCCAATTACGGGAATCGTCGGTTATTCCTATCAAAACTTTAAAATCTATGCTTCTTTAGATGAGATGAAGGCAGCTTATGAAAAAGGAGATGCATCACCTGAGACAACAAAAATAGTAAAGGCAGAAGATAAGTTAACAATTGCCTCGTATAATTTGGAGAACTTCTCTAATAACAAAACTTCTACTACTGATGATAAAGCGAAAAAACTAGCTAGAGCAATTGGTATTGATATGGGTAGCCCTGATATTGTTGGTGTAACAGAGGTGCAGGATAATAATGGGCCATCTGTAGGAGATTCAAAAGCGGATCAAAGTTATAAAAGATTAATCGACGCTATTAAAGGTGTAGGTGGTGTCGAGTATCAGTATGTTAATATCGATCCTATCAACAATCAAGATGGTGGAGCACCAGATGCGAATATTCGAGTTGGCTTCCTTTATAATCCAGAGCGAGTGAAGTTAAAGGAAGGTATTCCGGAAGGCGATGCTACAACAGCAGTTGGGTATAACGATGGGAAATTAACACTAAACCCTGGTCGTATTGATCCAAATAACGAGGCATTTAAAAGTAGCCGCAAACCTTTAGCAGCTCAATTTGAATTCCAAGATGAAGATGTAATTGTTATCGCAAATCATTGGAATTCTAAAAATGGAGATACTCCTTTATTTGGTGCAATTCAGCCTCCAAAGTATGGAAGTGAAGTACAGCGTAAAAAAATTGCAAACATCGTTTATAATTTTGTTGATGATATTAAATCAAAAAATCCAGATGCAAACATTGTTTCTTTAGGCGATTTTAATGATTATCAATTTGCGGATGCGCTTAAAATCCATGAAGGTCAAATGATGACAAATATGATTAATAAAGTGGATGCTTCGGATCGCTACACATATGTATATCAGGGGAATTCACAAGTATTAGACCATATTCTAGTGTCAAACAATCTGGCAGAGAAAACAGATGTCGATATCCTTCATATTAATGCTGATTTTACGGACATGGCTGGTCGTGCAAGTGACCATGATCCTGTAATGGTTCAAATTGATGTTAATAAAGGTTCAAATGTTGAACCAATTCAGCCTGAAATAGTATATGACTATAAGAACTTCAAAAAGAACAAATTGACAATAAATAAACCTAGTGTGGCAGTACATTTAGATGCTCAATCTGTTATTCCAAAAGGTGTATTCCTTAAAGGTGCCTATGCGGAGCTACACGGAGAAGGCTTTAAGACGACTGATGTTATCATTAGTCCAGCTAAAGCAGGGGCGATTATCGACCTAAAAGGCAATGTCGTAAAAACACTCACAATTGAAGGACCAAAAGTCAGTGAAATAAGAGGCGCTGAAAATATAGATATACACTCGATAATATATATAAAGGGTGCAGCTCCTGAACAAATTAAATTTACAAATTCGAAGGGGGATCCCATTGTGGATCCTTCTTTGCCTTCGGAAAACAATCAACCAATTATTAAAAAACCTATTACTAACAAAACTGTAGCGGTTGGAGAGGAAATTAAAATTGATTTAACAGATCATTTTTCCGATCCTGATGGTGATGAACTTTCATTTACTACCACAAAAGGCACTATAAATGGAAAGGTTTTAACACTTGATTTAGCAGAGGGCAGTCACATTGTTGGCGTTACAGCATCTGATGGAGAAAAAAGTGTCACTGCAAGTTTCAGCGTGACAGTGATTGCTAATGATTATTATGCAGGTGCCTATAACAAGGAAGGCCAAGCACTAAAAAAGGTTCTTCACGATATCATTTCTGAACAAAAGGTACTTTCTTATGATGATGTTTGGGATGCATTAAAGTATACGGATGAAGATCCTAATAATCTAAGTAACGTAATTTTATTTTATTCTGGAAAATCAAGTTCAAAAACAAACAATGGTGGCAATGTAGGAAACTGGAACCGAGAGCATACGTGGGCAAAATCACATGGTAATTTCGGAACAAGCAAAGGACCAGGAACAGATATTCATCACTTACGTCCTACCGATGTACAAGTGAATAGCTCAAGAGGAAATTTAGACTTTGACAATGGTGGCAGTCCAGTGACTGGTTGTAATGGTTGCTTGAAAGACGCAGATTCATTCGAACCACCTAATCAAGTAAAAGGTGATGTAGCACGTATTCTATTTTATATGGCAACTCGTTATGAAGCTGGAGATAAGGTTGATCTTGAATTAAATGACAAAGTCAATAATGGAACAGCTCCTTATCACGGTAAACTTTCTGTTCTTTTACAATGGCACAAGCAAGATCCTGTAGATGAATATGAAAAACGAAGAAATGAAAGAATTTACGAAATCCAAGGCAATCGAAATCCGTTTATAGACCATCCTGAATGGGTAGAGAAGATTTGGTGATGGAAAGTTCTATTAATATGGGTGTTAAACTATGTGATTACTTTCTTCCTCATTAATCTAACTTAGAAGAGTACTCAAAATGCCACTTCAAGGTTTAATTTGAAGTGGCGTTTGTATTTATTATATTCTCTTTCGGTAGGGACAACGAAGAGCTCTAAGGCGCGAGTGAAATGGAGCTTCAGGCGCACACCAATACGACTCTTGTCCGTGAAAAGTGTTGAGGATTTCACCATATAAAAAAATATGAAAGAATTCTTATGAAGGATCTTTTCAGACAACAACTTGTAGATCACTCATTCGTTTCAACTCAGCCTCATGCTGGATCGAGCGGGCTGATAGTAATTCAATAATACGGTGCTGGCTTTCTTGAATCGTTACTAGTCGGTTTACTTTTTCATTCGTTTCTAAAACAGCTTGTTTGATTTGTTGCTGCTCAAATTCTACTATTTCAAGACGGTTTTCCACTGACTCAAGACGATTCTCGATTGAATCGAGACGGTGATTGATTTGCTTTAGTTCGCTTAAAACTTCCTCCATCGATTTCACCTCTCTTCTATTAAATATATCTATTTTGTTAATCTATCTCTCTTTAATTTAATTCCTCCCATTATAGCATAGAAAATTAGCTTACAAGTATCACCATGATATTCATCGACAAATTGTGACATACTTAACAGAGATACAAATATATTAGGAGAATGTTTAGTGATTAAATCCTTTGTGTCTCTTCGAAAACTGTCGGGTTTTGTGTGCGGGTTTGACGAGAACTGTTCTAGAATTGCTGTCTACAAAAATTATATCGAGATTTAGTAGTATTGCTAAAAAACTTACTATAATTTATCAAGCGTGTTGATTAGGAAAATATAGGTTTATTATTGAGTGATAAAAAGGATTTTTTTTTGATATTTTGCTAGTGTATGTCCATTTTAACTGATTGTAGCGTAGGGCTACTCGAGTGCTCCTGTCGCTTCGCTTTCGTCGCAGAGCAAAGCTTCCCGCGGGAAAGTGAGTAGCCCGTAGCGGAAATTAGAGCCTCCTAATTAATTAGGATGGATAAAAATGGTTAGTTAACACAGCTTAAACTGTATTACGTCCATTTTGCCGAGTAACCATTGCGTTCACTTTTGAAATGCATAAATTTTATAAAAGTTCTACGTTATTGTTGATTGGAGTGAAGACTGAGCGCCCCCAGTCGGAACGGAAATCAACCTCACGTTATGGTGATGAACCAATAAATAAATAGAAGGGTAGATGAATAAATTCTTTCATCTGCCCTTTTTCTATTTAGTCAACCCAATATGAAGGACGATTCAGGTGGGAGGGTAATTTTGTTTGGTGATTGCCTTGTGCTGAATTAATTTGCATTTGGGTTAAAAACATACTGCTAGAAAGGTCTGCGCCACGTAAATTTGCGTCACGTAAATCCGCACCAATAAAATCAACCCCTCTTAAATCTGCATTTTGTAGATTGGCAGCAATTAAATAAGATCCTCTAAGATCAGTTGCTCTTAAATCCTTGCCCTTGAAATTCTTCCCGATCCAATCGACCCCTCTATAGTCATACTTTCGAGAGTTTTTTCCATTAGTCTTTACGATAAGGCTTTGGCGAATTTGCTCACTTGTTTCTAACAGTAAAACATTCACTGGCAGTCGGAAATTAGGAATATCTATTGCTAGTAATGCATCTGCTTCTAGATCTGTTGCACGCTGTAGCTGTTCTAATTGTATGTGCAGCTTGTTAAATAGGGATGAATCAACCTTATACGATAAAGCCTCTGCTACGTAGGCAATCATTTCATAAAGTTGTTCCATAATAGGAAAGACACGAAACATTCTATCAGAAATTTCAGAGTATTTCCGCCAATCTTGTCCATGGAAGGTTGTTTGTGAAACCTGTTGTCCAGCTCCTAAACAATCAAAAACTGTACATCCTTTAAACCCTTGATCTCTAAGTTTGCTATGAATTTGGCAGTTAAAATCAGATTGTAGATTAGGGCAAGGTGTCCCAGCTGCTTTATGAATGGCAAAATCGCTAGAAGCAGCAATATTTAAAGCTGTGCAGCATAGACCAAAACAGCTTTGGCAATCTGCCTGTAAGCTTTCACGTATCTTTTTCCCTATTGAATGATCCATTTTTTCAGACATCATTATTTTCCTCTCTTAACACATAAACTTCTTTCATATAATTCTATCACGTTGGATGTATGAAAGTGGGAGAAATTTACTTCATGAGAAGGCCTCGTTATTCTCTATAAAATGTTTATCGTTTTCCTCTAGGAATAAGAGATGCTAACTTATGATGGAGTAATTGGGTTGTTTTTACGCATCGTATTGACAATTTATTGTTAAATGCTTATAATTTTCATAGACAGACAGTCGGTCTATAAGGAGGGGTGAAAATGAGAAAAGAAGCGAAGGAACGCAGGAACGAAATACTTGATGTAGCTGATGAGCTTTTCGGTCAGAAGGGCTTTGATGGCACAAGTACTAACGATATTCTCGAAAAGGTCGGAATTGCAAGGGGAACACTGTATTATCACTTCAAGTCGAAGGAGGATATTATGGACGCGTTAATTGATCGGTATAATGCCCAAATTCTAGGTGCCGCAAAAGAAATTGCGGCAAATAAGAGTATCTCCGTTAACGAGCGTATTATCCGTGTTGTAATGGCATTAAACATCAGTGGCGGAAACGGTAAGGAAATTATTGACCATATCCATAAGCCTCAGAATGCGCTTATGCATCAGAAAATACAAAAGGTTATCATGAACGGCCTTCCACCGATATTGACGGAAATAATTCGTGAGGGTATTGAGCAAGGACTATTCAGTACGCCGTATCCGTATGAATGTATGGAAATGATTGTGGCCTATACGAATACCGTTTTTGATGATGATATGGTTGATATGACCGAAGAAGAACGTGCTGCACGAATACCAGCTTTTGTCTTCAACGTAGAAAGACTGCTCGGTGTCGAAAGTGGAAGTCTTATGTACATGATGAAGATGTTTGGCACTAGGGTTGAAGAAAATGGAAACAACGATGGTTGATTCTAAGGGTTTTTTCAAAAAATTTCTTCTGCTTTGGTCAGGACAGCTGATTTCAACAATAGGAAGCGGCCTTACAGCGTTTGGGCTTGCGATTTATGTTTTCCAGCAGACGGGAAAGGCATCGGCAATGGCACTTGTAACTTTACTTGCGTTTATGCCTTCGCTTCTATTAAGCCCTGTGGCAGGAGTGCTTGCGGATCGTTATGATCGAAGAATTTTAATGGTGTTAGGTGACAGTCTTTCAGCGATAGGACTTGTTTATATTCTTATATGTATGCTTAGCGGGGAAGCACTGTTATGGCAGATTTGTGTGGGAGTTACAATAAGCTCGGTGTTTTCATCGTTGCTTGATCCCGCATACAAGGCTACGGATTTACTGACCGAGGAACAATACACAAAGGCAAGTGGTTTAGTCCAGGTGGCGGGTTCTGCAAAATATTTGATTTCACCCATCATTGCGGGATTTTTGCTCACCGTTTCGGATATAAAGCTTTTGCTTGTCATCGACATTTGTACATTCTTTGTAACCGTTACATCAGCTCTTGCAGTACGTAAAGGGCTTCCTTCAAAGACATACGAACAGACACAATCATTTTTCCATGAGTTCAAAGATGGTTGGCGTGCAGTTTCTGAAAATCGAGGTGTGCTCGTTCTTGTCATCATGACATCGGTGCTGACATTTTATCTTGGAATAATTGAAACACTTTCCATTCCGATGTTGCTTACTTTTACGAACAGCTCTGTAATAGGAACGGTGGAAACGGTTGTCGCTACAGGGATGCTCGTATCCAGTGTTATCATCGGATTTATTCCAATCAAAAAAGGATATGTGAAAATTCTATCGTTTTCGCTGTTTTTTGAAGGAATATTTATGGCGGTATTCGGACTTCGAGAAAATATAGCTCTAATCTGTATTTCAGGTTTTTTTCTTTTTGCTATGATGCCATTTGCAAATTCAAGTTTGGATTTTCTTGTTCGTACCAACATTGATAATGCTGTTCAGGGGAGAGCGTGGTCACTTATAGGGGTAATTTCACAGTTTGGATTTGTAGCGGCCTATGCGCTTTCGGGAGTACTTGCGGATTATGTGTTCACTCCATTGCTAGTTGACGGCGGATTGCTTGCTGACAGCGTAGGGAAAATTACCGGTACAGGTCAAGGGAGAGGAACGGGCTTCCTTATCATAATCGCTGGAATTTTATTAAGTATTACTTCATTCATTTTGTTCAACTTGAAATCAGTGAAAAAGCTTGAAAACAGAGGTGACGTATGTATTTCAGATTAATTCGTAATGACATTTCAAAAAGCAAACTGATAACGCTGACAACAACGTTATTTGTCGCAGCTGCGGCTATGCTCGTTTCTTTATCGGCGATACTTATGGTTAATCTTTCTGGTGCAATCGATTCACTTATGAATCAGGCGAAAACTCCGCATTTTATGCAAATGCACTCGGGTGATATTGATACTGTACGGCTTGCAGATTTCGCGGAACAAAACAGCAATGTCGATGAATTTCAAGTGCTTGAATTTCTCAACATGGACGGAGCACAAATTATTCTCGGCGATAGTTCGCTTGCGAATAATGTTCAAGACAATGGTTTTAGCATACAGAGTGAAAAATTTGATTATCTTCTTGATCTTGACGGAAACATCATAAACGCATCTGATGGCGAGCTTTATGTTCCAATAAACTATATGAAGGACAACACAGCCCAGGTCGGTGACAAGGCAGTAATAGGCGGGAAGGAATTTACTGTTGCGGGATTCCTCCGCGATTCGCAGATGAATTCCTCGTTGTCCTCCTCAAAAAGATTTCTTGTCAGTGAAAATGATTACGCCCAAATAAAAAGCCTAGGCAGTACGGAGTATCTGATAGAGTTCAGATTAAAAGATTTGTCGGAGCTTGGCGCATTTGAAACTGCCTATGCCTCTGCAGGACTTGAAGCGAACGGACCAACGATTACATATCCACTTTTCAAAACAATTAACGCATTGTCCGACGGGATAATGATTGCAGTTATACTTCTTGTCAGCGTACTCGTCGTTGCCATCGCATTTATGTGCATACGCTTTACACTCCTTGCGAAAATCGAAGACGACTACCGTGAAATTGGCGTTATGAAGGCAATAGGGCTGCGTCTTTCCGACATTAAGAAAATTTATCTTGCGAAATACGCAACTGTTGCGGCGGCGGGCAGTCTTCTCGGGTTTGCACTATCGTTGGTATTCAAAGACATGCTTCTTGAAAATATCCGGCTTTATATGGGGGAAAGCGAAAACTCTTCTTTTGCCGCAGCTTTAGGAATGATCGGCATACTGCTTGTACTCTTTGCAATTATTGCCTATGTAAGTGGAGTGCTGAGACGTTTTCGGAAAATATCCGCTGCCGAAGCAATACGCTTTGGGACTTCACAAGAAAAAAATGCAGGCGCAAAGCGTTTTTGCCTGAATGGAAATAAACTATTTAACACGAACATTTTTCTCGGTATCAAAGATGTTCTCGCAAGGAAAAGACTTTACGCTACAATGCTTGCAGTACTCGTAATTTCAGCATTTATCATTATTGTTCCACAAAACCTTTACAACACGATTTCCTCAACAAGCTTCATTAAATATATGGGTATTGGAAACTACGATATTCGTATCGATATTCAGCAGACCGATCATATATCCAAAAAATCTGCCGAAGTTTTAAAATCTATAAACAGCGACAGTTCCATTTCAAAATATACCATCCTAACAACAAAGACATTCAAAACAAAAATAGAAGACGGTTCAGAGGAAAATATAAAAATCGAACTCGGCGACCATTCGATATTTCCTATCGAATATTCCGAGGGCAGGGCACCCGCGGTAGAAGCCGAAATTGCACTTTCGGCTTTAAACGCTGATGAGATGAGCAAAAAAGTCGGCGATGTCATGACTATTGTAATGAAGGGGAAGGAAAGAAAGCTTACGGTAAGTGGCATTTATTCAGACATTACTAACGGCGGAAAAACGGCAAAGGCTGTTTTTACCGACAATTCGGCAGACATTATGTGGAGCGTTATTTGTGCGAGGCTTTCAGATAAATCTCTTGTTGATGAAACAATTACGGAATATGCGGACAGATTTGCTTTTGCTAAGATTTCTGATATTGATGAATTTGTTACACAAACGTTCGGCTCAACAATTAAATCGGTCGGAAAGGCTTCCATTGCAGCAATTGCTATTGGGCTCGTAATAACTGTACTGGTAACACTGTTGTTTATGAAAATGCTTGTCGTAAAAGACAGATTTTCCATTGCCGTAATGAAAGCATTAGGTTTTACAAATTCAGATATTACGATGCAGTATGGTTCGCGATCGATATTCGTATTAATTATCGGAATTGTTCTCGGCACGCTTCTGGCAAACACTCTTGGAGAGGTACTGACGGGTGCCGTTATCACTTCGTTTGGGGCGTCGTCGTTTAAGTTTTCCGTCAATCCACTTTCGGCGTACGTGCTTTGTCCGCTAATGATGGGATGCTCGGTACTTATCGCAACAATAATTGGCACATCGGGCGCGGGAAAAATAAAAATATCCGAAAATATAAAGGAGTAGCTTATGAAGAAAATTATTATCGGTGAACATATTGTAAAATCTTTCGGCGAGGGCGATGAAAAGCGCGATGTTATTGATGGAGCGTCTGTTGAAATAAACGAGGGTGAGTTTGTTGCGGTAATGGGGCCCTCTGGCTCGGGAAAATCAACGCTAATGTTTGCACTGAGCGGTATGGATAGTGTTGATGGCGGAAGGGTTACTTTTAATGGAAGTGATATATCATCAGTCGGTGAGGCTGAACTTTCAGATTTACGTAGAACTAAAATGGGCTTTGTGTTTCAGCAGTCAACTATGCTTAAAAATCTAAATATTCTCGATAATATTATTCTTCCATCAATGCGCGATAACAGAAAAAACGTTGCGAAAATTTCGGAGAAGGCAAGAGAACTTATGAAGAGGGTAGGCATTGCGGAGCTTGAAACGCGCGACATTACACAAGTTTCAGGAGGTCAGCTTCAGCGAGCGGGAATATGTCGAGCGCTTTTGAACAGCCCGAAAATCATCTTCGGCGATGAACCGACAGGCGCACTTAATTCCAAATCAGCCCAGGAGATCATGGACATTTTTTCTGAAATTAACGCGGGCGGTACTGCGATTATGCTCGTCACTCACGATGCAAAGGTTGCGGCGCGTACGGAACGCATAATGTTTATGCTCGACGGAAAAATCGTCAGTGAACTAAAGCTTCCGAAGTTTGACGGTACAGCTATTGATGGCAGAGTAGAGAAAGTAACAGAGAAAATGTGGAAAATAGGAATATGAGTTGCTGTATCAACTAACGCTGTTTCTCACAATAGGAAATGTAAGATTTTAACTCACCACGTTGGCAATAAACATTTGGCAGCAGAGTATGTCAGCTAGTGCCACTATGAAACGATAGCGTCGACCGAGAATGAGCTGAAAATAGCTCGTTCTTTTTTTGCTTCTTTTTTTAACTTATGGCCCTTACTTCTTGTCTCTTCAAACTTTTCTCGGAATACCACTTTTACCAATGCCGACCATTGTAGCACCCTATCCACAATATAACGGGTTCCTTTTGAGGTGCAAACAGGGAGAACTCCTTAATGCCTATAATGAAATTCCAAATTCAATTCAAACTGTATATGTTCCATCTAATTCTCAATGAAAGATAAACCTTGTTGTGACAGCTTTTCAGCTTTAACAGAGTAATCTTTTTACATAATGTAGTCAAAGTGCGAATGAATATTTAAAATAAACTAAAAATAAAATAGTGATATCCCCAGCCTTTGTAGGACTATCATTTGTAAACGAAAGAACATCCCCAGGATTTATAAATGGCAGAGATCCCGTAACTAAAATTAAGATAAGAAAGTGTGATTGTTTTGTTTAACAGACAAAACATCTGAATCAATTTTTATCTTTGCTAATTTGCTGAATTTTTCTCTACGATTTCAAAAGGATAGTCCCAACCCCTGATTTACGACTGATTATATCATGTCATCAGAAAAACAGAAAATTTTAGGCTAAACTTAACCGAAATTCAATGGACTTAAATCAATTGGAGTAATATCTGGATTCCCTCCTAGAGTGGTAGGACAATACTATAAAGTTGAAACTTGGTATTCTTCGAGTGGCCTTCATGTAAAAACTAATGAGTAGTAAATCCTGCCTAAAGGGTTCTTGTTATAAATGCAATAGAATTATTTTTCATAAACTTCACACCAACACCAAGACCTCCAACTACTATATATTCAGCGATAGCATCTACTTTTGAAATTGTTTTGTATTCGGTTACCCTGTTGAGGGATAGTTAAATACTGACTTAAGTTGTTTGGTTTCTGTATATCTACCAGTAAGTTTAGCCACTACATTTTGA
The DNA here is from genome assembly GCF_016638705.1 of Lysinibacillus agricola. GTDB lineage: Bacteria > Bacillota > Bacilli > Bacillales_A > Planococcaceae > Lysinibacillus > Lysinibacillus agricola. The sequence goes on from NZ_CP067341.1 coordinate 2,190,259, forward strand.
GTTCCAATAGCATTAACTTTTGGTTTGGGAATCGTAATGGTATGAGAATCGACACTATTAGCAACTCCTGTAGAATAACTATCACTTAATTGATAATTACTTGGCCACTCGTATCCAATTACAATGCCTTTTTTCCCTGCATCCTTTGCTTTTACCATATAAGTTACTTTAATTGTTCCATTACAAGTGTTTTTTTCAACACTTGTAACTTGACCCTCCTTTTAGGAATGTATATTCTCGTTTTATTAATCTTATTATACTGTATACTTATACCTTAATACGATAATTAACAAAGGGGTGATATTGTGGAGGGACTCGAAGCGCTTTCAGTAATCTACTCTTTTTTTCTGACAATTCCACTATTAGTAAGATTAGTTTTGTTTAATTTTTTCTACAAAGATAAAAAACGCCCTTTATCTATGTTGATGGATGCCATAGTTTTTATATCGACTGCACTTTGGCTAATAGGTATTAGAGATGTAGCTTTTCCATTGCCGTCATTAACTTCTAAGTTCGCATTTTTTATATTTATCCTTACTGCCGCTGATTTTTACTACAACTTTATTAGATTTAAAAAAGGCGCTTAATAAATAAGCGCCCATTTTTAATCATTATCGTGGGTATACAAGGTATTTTTTGAAAACAGGATTCATTTTATAAGTCGCCGCCGACTGTTTATTACCCGAAGAATCCGTGTATGCTTTTTGATTATATACAAGCGTTGTTTCAAATCCGCCTGTTTTTGGCGTAAGCGTAGTTGTCATTGTATCTCCTACTCGCGGCGCTGGGAAACTAACACGAGTAGTCGTAGCGTCCGATACACCAAAGGCGATTGTTAAAACTGCACTAGTTATAGTCATAGTAACTCCAATAATAACCATTGAAGCAAGCCCTAAAAGACCTTTATCTTGGTATGCTTTAACATCATCAGCCGTGTAAGTGTACGTTTTAACCTCTACTGTTGTAAGGTGTACTGGGATATAAGCGAAGTCATAGGTATTACCATTATTAGATTTAATATGCACTTTATACTCACTAAGATACTCGCAATCGTACACAAATGAACCACTTGCAGTAGTTTGAGAATAATCTTTCGTGTATACTAGTTTGCCGTCCGCACGGAAGATCTCCACTTTACCGTTGTAACCAATACCACCCTTTTTGCTCCAAGCAACATTAATTCCTTTTTTGCCAGAACGTGTTAGTTTCAAATTGAAATCCGTATTACCATTGATAACTGCCATAATATACCACTCCTTTAATAATTTTTGATGTACATTTATTATATAAAGTGTAGTATTAATATTAAAATCAACCATTTAATGAAATTAATTATAAGTTCAAAGCAAATTCAATAGCATTTAGACTTTTTTTATCTCTATAATTGCTATTTTTACTCCTAATCTTCTTTTTAAAAAAAGAAAAAAACCAGAAAAATAAGCCAAATGAATTCAACAGTATGTTTCCTACACTTGGTTTTTAGAAAAACAGTAAATAACAATACAATAGGCAGTAATGGCAAAAATAAACCCTTGTTACTACTACCATTTCTAACTAATTATTGTGTATGCAAGATTTTATACATTGTTGGTTCATGGGGTTCTACTAATCCATTCATACCAATTATTTGGAAATGTCCATTTATTAAACCCATCAAATTTACAAGTTTAGCGAATGACCCCCGTTTTTCCCTATCTCTTCTTCAAAAACAGGGAATGTGGTATTCTTCTTCATAAGAATACGGTTCCATATTTTTAGCAAGGCTTGTTAACGCTATGGGAAGCACACCTGGTAGTACATAAAAAATATAACGAGAAGCAGTGGTGAAGGAAAATGGGGGTAACGGTAAATGATTTACTACAATTGCCGTCATTTAGAGGGGCAGAAGTTTTAACGGTAAAAATCAACCTTAATCGTACGGTCTCCTCTTTATCTGTGTTAGAAGTTTCGAATGTAGATTTTTTATCTACGATTATTCAATCCGTTCAGGAAGAGTGGTATGCGGAAGAGCTAGTCATTAGCTCTTTTTATTCAATTAGAGATAGTGTTGAACAACAATGTAAAACCATCCAACACTTACATGATCTTGGCGAACTTGGCCTTATTTTATATTATGTGGGAATTGTTTTGCCTGAAATTCCAGAGGAGGTACTGCAATTAGCAGACTCTCAAGGTTTTATCATTATTTGTATGCCTAAAAATGATTACTCTCTACGTTATAATGAAGTCATTTATGAAGTGATGGAAGCGATAGTTAGTAATCAGGCTGTCAATGATCAGTTTGTGAAGGAAACTTTAGAAAAGGTTTCCTTGCTACCAGAACATTTACAAAGTGTAGAAATCACACTGAAAATGCTATCTGATCGCCTGAAAGCTAATATTGTACTGACTAATAGTAGTTTTGATATTGTCAACCAAGTGATGTGGCCTAGAAATTCATCTTTAGATGTTTGGCAAGTCATACAGGAATTTTCACACGGTCATCTGAATAAGGAAAAGGGAAAACTAGAATTACAAAGAAGCGACTTGACGTGTGTCGTTGAATATAAAAGTATTCAGCAAAAAAATGGAGAACAGCTACTGTTGTTTGTTATTAAAGAGAACACACCATTACCAGCAAAGACCATTGAAAAAATAAGTGAAGTTGTCCAAGTGGCCATTAATCTTTGGGGAAACAAACACGATGAAGTTAGTGAATATGCATTAGTAAAAGCCATTATTAATGATGAAAGTGACAAAATGCGAAGATTAGCTAACATGCTAAATATCGATGTTTCTGCTATTCAAATGATGTGGTTAATTTATATTAACGATGTATCAGAAGAGAAGAAAATTAGGGGAGAACTGGAAGATCAACTTTCAAAGTATTATCAAACAAGAGTGATTCAATGTATTGACCATTGCATGATTGTTCTTTTAGGAAATGGCTTACATAAATTAAATGAATTTGAGATTGCTACCGAGTTTATTGAAACGACTAATTACTTCTCGCAAATATCAGAAGTCGTATACTCTCCGAAAATGAAAAATACTAAGGCTGTACGTCAAATGTATCAATTGGTGAATCAAGTCGGAAAAAAAGTCCATACCATCTATCCAATGCGAAAATTGTTTACAGCCGCTGAACTCCGATCGATGAAGCGGGCCATTGATTTAAGTAAACAGGGAGAAGAAATGATTGAAGAATCTCTTTCCGTTATTGAGCCGATTTCAAATGATAAAGAGTCCCTCAATACATTAATGGCTTTTCTTTTAGATGCAAATGGTAGTTTTGATGAATGTGGGAAAAATTTATTCATTCACAAAAATACAGTGAAGTATCGTATCAAAAAAATTAGTGAACTAATTGGAAATGATGTAACTCTTTATTCGGAATTTTACGATGTATATATGGCCTGCATGATCTATCGCCTAATAAATGGTTAGAAAAGTCTGGATTTTTGTCAAAAAAGATAAAAATTCAGACTTTTTTTTCATTTTTGAAAAAGACGCACGCCTATCCCTTCTTTTATAATAAAAAACATTAATTAATAAAAGGAGGGGACGATATGGGGAAAGATGAACAAAGTCAGTCTTGGTATAGTTTAGGGATTATTTGGGCAGGCGCAATGATTTGTATACCAAGCTTATTAGTTGGGAATACATTGATTTCGGGTATGGGTTTAACGAAGGCATTAGCCGTTTCTTTTGTTGGATATGCAATTGTAGTAATCATTATGATTTTTCAAGGAATGCAAAGCAGTGATCTAGGAAAGCCAACCGTTCATGTCGCAGGACAAGTGTTTGGTAAAAAAGGATCACGGACGATTCTTTCTATTATTTTGGCGATTGCTTGCTTAGGCTGGTTTGGCATTCAAGCCAATGTTTGCGGAGTTGCACTAGCAAATTTGTTAGCAGCGTATGATATGAATGTACCTATTCCCATAGCTTCTTTACTTAGTGGTTTGGTGATGGTAATTTCAGCTGTTTATGGTATCAAAGTGCTACGTGTCTTAAGTTATATTGCAGTTCCTTTCTTAATTGTCATTTGTCTACTAGGTTTAGTGCAAGCGTTATCTGGAGACACTTTACAGCTTATCATGGACTACAAACCTAAAAATAACATGAGTTTTTCGGATGGACTAGCTATAACGATCGGCTCATTTGCACTTGGAGCAGTAATCGCGGGTGATTATTCCCAATATTCCAAAAAACGCTCGGATGTTTTTAAAGCAGCGACATTTGGCATCATTCCAGCTGGAGTATTGATGATTGGTGTGGGAGCCGTTTTAACAATCGCTTATCAAACAAGTGATATTACGGCAGTCTTTCTGAATATTGTTACTCCATTAATCGGTGGTATCGCTTTGATTTTAGCTACATGGAAAACCAATTTGGTGAATGCAATATCAGGAGGAATCGCCTTAATTAATGTTTTTAACGTTTCGAAGGACAAAGAAAAAATGGCAATTGGCATAGCTGGAACGGTTGGGACTGTACTTGCCGTGATCGGTATTTTAAATTACTTTACACCGATTATGTCGATTTTATCAGCGATGATTCCACCAGTTGCTGGCGTTATGATTGCCTCTTATTGGGTAATGAATAAAGGGGATAAATCAAGCTGGAAGGAAGTAGACGGTGTCAATCGTTTAGGTGTTTTCTCGTGGCTAGTTGGGGCAGTTATTGCTAGTTTTCCGGTTGTTTTATCGTTATTCCCAAGCATGTCACAATTACCGAATCAACCTCTAATTGGAATTGTCATTTCATTTGTCATTTATTATTTAGGTTATCGAATATCAATGCAAAAGACTGTCATATTGGAGGAAAATAGATGAGATATTTAGATAAAGAAGCTATTGAACATATTGCGATTGGAGCCGCCTTTTTAGGAACAGGCGGAGGGGGTGACCCTTATATCGGGAAAATGATGGCTCTTTCTGCCATTGAAAAAAATGGACCAGTAAAATTATATTCAGTGGATGAAATTGAAGATGATGACTTTTTCATCCCAGCAGCTATGATGGGTGCACCTTCTGTTTTAGTGGAGAAATTTCCACGAGGAGATGAGTTTGTTAAAGTTTTTCAAAAACTTGCGAAGTATATTGGAAAAGAAAAGATTACAGGAACATTTCCAATGGAAGCAGGCGGTGTGAATTCGATGATCCCGATTGTCGTAGCGGCACAACTAGATATCCCTCTCATTGACTGTGATGGCATGGGGCGTGCATTTCCAGAGTTGCAAATGGTGACCTTTAATTTAGATGGGATATCTGCAACACCGATGGCTATTACAGATGAAAAGGGAAATATCGGGATTTTTGAAACGATTAATAATAAATGGACAGAACGCATAGCACGTTCAGCAACGGTTGAAATGGGCGCTAGCTCTTTAATTAGCTTGTACCCAACGACTGGAGCTCAGATTAAAAAGAGCGGCGTTCATCATATTATTACCCTTTCAGAAAAAATTGGTGAAATTATTGCTTCCAAAAATAGAAATGTAAAAGAAAAATTACATGAATTATTACAGCTAGTTTCAGGCTATGAATTATTTCAAGGTAAAATTGTCGATGTAATTCGAGAAACGAAGGGTGGATTTAACCTTGGAAAAATGAATTTGGAAGGTATGGAAGTCAATAAAAATGAAAATATGAAAGTTCATTTTCAAAATGAAAATCTAATTGCTGAGAAAAATGATCAAGTTGTCGCAATGACCCCTGATTTAATTTGTTTAGTAGATTATGAAACTTTATTGCCAGTGACAACGGAAAGTTTAAAATACGGTAAGCGTATCAGAGTAATTGGATTGCCGGCTAATGAAAAATGGCGGACTGATAAAGGAATAGAAACAGTAGGTCCAAACTATTTTGGTTATGATTACGATTATGCTCCAATTGAGGAATTGGTTAAAAAGGTGGTAGCTGAACATGTATAAGATTGGAATCGATGTTGGTGGGACGAATACGGATGCCATTATTTTAGATGAACATAGCAATCTCGTTCATAGTGTTAAATCGCCAACGAGTGTAGATATTAAAACTGGTATTGAAACAGCTTTACGAAACCTATTACAAGAATCGAACATTGATAAAACGAAAATTACGCATGCAATGTTAGGAACAACACAATGTACAAATGCCATTGTAGAGCGTAAAAAATTAGCGAAAGTCGGTGTAATCCGTCTTGGATATCCTGCTACCGCCTCTGTACTTCCATATACTGCATGGCCAAAAGATATGATTGAAAAACTATCAGGAAATTATGCCTTAGTCCATGGTGGTTATGAATACGATGGTCAACTTTTAGGCGAGCTTGATGAAGGCGAAATTCAATCGCTTCTTGAAGACTGGCGTGAAAAAGTGGACTCCATAGCGATAGTTGGCGTCTTTTCCTCCATTAAAAATGATCAAGAGATACGGGTTCGCAGTCTAATACAAGAAGTGTATGGAGAAGAATTCCCCATTTCCTGTTCGTCGTTAATTGGCTCAGTAGGTTTAATAGAACGTGAAAATGCAACCATTTTAAATGCGGCATTATGCAAAGTAATTGAAACGACAACGACAGGCTTTGTTCATGCGTTAGAAGGTGAAGAGATTTACAATGCCAAAGTCTATTTATGCCAAAATGATGGAACTTTAATGTCAATCGATTATGCTAAACAATTCCCGATTTTAACGATTGCATGCGGACCGACGAACAGCATACGTGGCGCTTCTTATTTAGCAAAAATCAAAGATACGATGGTTTTAGATGTTGGTGGAACGACCTCTGATATTGGGGTCTTACAGGATGGATTTCCAAGGGAATCTTCTGTAGCAGTAGAAGTAGGGGATATTCGCACAAATTTTAGAATGCCAGATATTATTTCTGTTGGGCTAGGTGGGGGCAGTATTGTCCGAGAAAATAACGGGAAAATTACGGTTGGACCTGATAGCGTTGGGTTCAAAATCGCTGAAGAAGCACTTGTTTTTGGAGGGAATACTCTTACGACTACAGATATTGCTGTTCGTCTTGGTTTAGCTAATGTTGGTGATAGTAGCTTAGTAGCGCATATTGATGAAGAGTTCGCAAAAGAAGCTCAATTAGAAATATCATCGTTAATTGAGCAAGCCATCGATAAAATGAAAATTTCATCAGAAGATGTTCAACTTGTATTAGTAGGTGGAGGTACTATTATTGTTCCAGATACTCTTCGAGGCGTCTCCGATATTGTTAAATTTGAAAATGGGACTGTTGCAAATGCGATTGGTGCGTCCATCGCTCAAATTAGTGGTCAATATGAACAGATTTATATTTATTCAAAAGAGCCACGTGAGATGTCATTGAAGGATGCTCAAGAAAAAGCAGTGAAACAAGCTGTTTTAGCAGGGGCTCTTGCTGAGACGATTGAGTTAGTGGAAGTAGAAGAAACGCCCCTTGCGTATCACCCTGAAAATGCGACGAGATTAAAGGTTAAAGTTGTTGGGAAAATGGGTTGATTGGAGTGGAAGGCTACTCGACTCCCATGGGAAAGCGGGACAGGCGAGACCCTGAGGCCAACATGATGTTGGTCACGAAGGCATTGTCACAGGACGTGACGCATTTAGCCTTGTTCCTTTAGCGGAGGAAGCGGCTCGACGCTCGCCCACAGGAAAGCGAGTAGCCTGGAACTGAAATCACCCCTCACTTTGCTGAAGATGCATACTTTATTCAACTTAAATTCATAAAGGAAGAGCCCTTATTTTAAGGTTCTTCCTTTTTTTTTGTAGTTAATACTTGCAAACATAAAAGTCATAGTGTACTATTCAACTAGTACACTATGACACGAGGTGTTTATGTTGAAAAAATTTGCAGGGCTTTTTAAAAAGGAATGGGTGCTCTATAGGACATGGCTATTTGTAGGGGTTTTTATAGGGATCATGCTGTCAATGGTAGTTCCATATTTAATAAGGCGGTTTAGTGGTGGATTTGCGTGGGAGAGTCAGTCGTCATTTGCCCTCTCGATACTAGTACTTGTCTTAGGTGGATTTTTTTCGATATTACAATTCCTAGCGAGTATGCGTCATGACATAAAGAACAAAGAGATATGGCTGCATTCAACTAGCTCCATTGCACAGCTTGTAGGTGTGAAAATCGTATTTTCCATAATTGGTTACGCGATCTTTAATTTTATCTTTGTGAGTATAGTTATTTACAAAGTCAAAGATGCAATTATAGGGAACTTCGCACAATTGCTTTTATTAATTTTATTTTTTGTAGCCATTATTGTTTTTCTTCAATTGATAATGTTTGTGATACTGCTACTATTTTTAGCCTTGAATCTCCAAATGAAACACTTTATTGGAAGTTTTTCCATTGTGATCACGATGGTGGCCTTTTTCATTAGTATGAATGAATGGGTGAAATTTACAGGAAGTAAATTTTATGATAAAATTTTCCATCATATAGGAATTCGTTTAACGTTTCTGGAGCAATTTTTCCCACGGTTACCATCATTTCAGTTCAACTGGGGCACAATGTATGTCGTAGAAGAAGTAGCAACAATCATTTTTGTAGCGATCTTATTTTTCATAGCGACAAAGTGGCTTGAAAAGGTGGTTTTACGATGACAATCGACTTTTCACGTGATAAGCCCATATATAGCCAGCTCGTCGATCGGATATGTGGGGACATTTTGAAAGGGAAGCTAGTGCTTGGGGATCGACTTCCTTCGGTTCGAGAGTATGCAGTAGAAACAGGTGTCAACGTAAATACTGTGCAACGCGTGTATAAGGAGTTAGAAGCAATGAATATAACGGAAACCAAACGAGGTCAAGGTACATTTATTACAACCAATGAACAGCGAATTGTGCTTTTACGAGAAGATATGAAAAACCAATTAGCAGATAATTTTTTAACTTCCATTGAAGCACTTGGGTTTTCAAAGGAAGAGATGCTCGTTGTTTTACAAAAAAATCGTGAGGTGAAATAAATGCTACAGCTATCAAATGTTTCTTTTCGTTATATGAAAAAGCCAATTCTACAAGATGTGTCTTATTCCTTTCCAGTTGGCCAAATCATTGGGCTTGTCGGAGAAAATGGTAGTGGCAAGTCGACACTATTAAAAGTGTTGGCAGGCTTATTACGTCCATCTAATGGTGAGGTGTTGCTAAATGGAACGCCTGTAACACGCAGAAGTGCTGATAAAATGGCTTATTTACCAGATATTGATTTATTTTTTGATTTTTACACAGGTGAGCAGCTTTTTCAGCATTATGCCTCTCAATTCGAAGATTTTTCGTATGATAAGGCATGTATCGTTGCAGAGTTTTTACAGGTTGATAAAAATACGAAACTACGGCAATTATCAAAGGGGAACCGTGGTCGAATGAAAATGGCCGCAACCCTTGGGCGAGAAGTACCTTTTTATTTAATGGATGAGCCATTTTCTGGTCTTGATCCAATTGTTCGTGAACAGCTTATTAAAGGGTTAATCCAATTTACAGATATTGATAACCAAACAATACTGTTATCAACGCATGAGTTATATGAGGTAGAGCCTATTTTAGATCAAATCATTTTACTGCAAGAAGGTTCGATTATTGCACATGAGGAAGTAGAGACGATTCGAGATGTTTCGAATAAGGACGCTGTGCAATGGATGAAGACGTACTATAAGAAAGGGTGAAAGCAATGACAACACAACCAATTGTACAATTGCAAAATTTATCAAAAACCATTCGCGGTAAGCAATTGATTCAGCAATTGAATATCGATTTATATCCAGGACAAATCACTGGATTTTTAGGACCAAATGGTGCAGGGAAAACGACGACTATTCGTATGATGACTGGACTTATGCATCCAACAGAGGGGAACGTCATTATTGATGGCCTTTCCTTACAGGAGAATTATGAGGAAGCGATTAGTAAGGTCGGTGTAATTGTAGAAAATCCGGAAATGTATAAATTTATGACGGGCTATAAAAATTTACTGCATTTTGCGCGTATGCATAAAAATGTCACAAAAGAGCGTATTGAAGAGGTGGTGCGACAAGTTGGTCTTGAGAAACGCATTCATGAAAAGGTGTCTACGTATTCACTTGGGATGCGTCAGCGTTTAGGACTCGCACAGGCACTACTTCATCGACCAAAATTTTTAATTTTAGATGAACCAACAAATGGTCTAGATCCAGCAGGTATTCGTGAGTTTCGTATGTATTTGCGTAAAATCGCTGCTGAGGATGGGGTATCTGTTTTTGTTTCGAGCCATTTATTATCCGAAATTGAGTTAATGTGTGATCGAGTGGCTGTCATACAAAATGGCAAACTCATCGATATTCGTGATATTAACGTTGAAACTTCTTCGTTTTATTATATTGAAGCTACACCAAATGATCAGGTTGCAGCTCACCTACAAAAGCTCGATTACAACTTTGCTGCGGAGAATAATGGTTTTGTGGTGGAAATAAAGAAAGAGGATATTCCAAAACTAATTTCGCAATTTGTCAATGAAGGAATTCAATTATTTGCCGTACAACCACATCAAAAAACGTTAGAGGATCAATTCTTAGAAATGACAGGAGGTGGCCAAATTGCTGAAGCTAATACAAAATGAATGGATGAAATTATGGCATAAAAAAGGAACTTGGGCGATGGTCGCGCTAGTAATTCTCTTTATTATTGGTCCTGGTATTATGATGAAATACTATGAAACAAAAATGACAGAGGATATATCGTGGAAGGAAAGTGAACAACAGACCATTAATAATTATAAAGACATGTTGGCAAGTGACGATTTTTCGTCTGAGGATAAAAAACACTTTGAAGATCAAATTGCTATTTCTGAGTATCGATTAGCAAATGACATGCCGACTCAAGAAGATGGAAGCGTAGCAAGCTTTATGTCATTTACAGGTAGTATGCTGGCTTTAGTGACATTATTTACAGTTATTATAGCAGCAAGTATTGTATCTAGTGAATTCTCTACTGGTACGATTAAAATGCTATTAACGCGTCCAGTTTCGCGTGCAAAAATATTAACTTCAAAATTACTTACAGCTTTCATATTTGGACTCTTTTTATTTGTTGTCAATGTAGTCGTAAGCGCTCTAGTTGGACTGATACTATTTGGTGGACCAACTGGTGTTGAGTTAGAAATGGTCAACGGTCAGATTGTTGAAAAAGCCGTATGGAATGATTTAGCATATCACTATTTACTTTCTGGCGGAGACTTTGTCATGTCAATATTATTTGCTTTCTTAGTGGGCTCAGTTTTCCGTTCAAGCTCTTTAGCGATTGGTTTAACGATGTTCTTATCCTTTACAGGTGGAATGATTGTGATGTTCTTAAGCAGATATGACATCGTTAAATATATATGGCTAACACATTCTGATTTAACCCAGTATGAAAATGGTAATCTAATGATAGAAGGTATCACAATGCCATTCTCACTCACAATTCTTGCGATTTACGCTGTAATTTTCCTTGTGATCAGCTATCTATCCTTTATGAAACGTGATGTAACAGCGTAAATAAGACACGGTATGAAATTTGTTTTCATACCGTGTTTTTTCTGTTTCGCGGGCAATTAAAGGTGAACCGCGGATAAAACTGATAAAATCGCGGGTAAGAGATGTCCGTCGTTAACAGATTTCGATATAATGAATGAAAAACTAGAGAGGCACAATTATGGAAACAGAATGGTTACGAACTTTTATTGTTGCTGCGAAAACAGAGAATTTTCGTGAGACGGCAGAACAGCTTTTTATTACCCAATCAACAGTATCGAAGCATATTCAACATCTAGAAAAAGAACTACAAACAACACTTTTTGAACGACAAGGGAAACATGTGAAGTTAAATCATATCGGTGCTCACTTCCTTCAACACGCAGAGAAAATGCTAGTAACGATTGATGAAGGATTACAAAATACTGTATCCTTTTTGAATGGCTATACGTCCCAGTTAACGATTGGTGTTGCACCACAAATTGCCAATTCTACATTGCCAGTAATCATTCATACATTTCAGCAGCAAAACCCCTCCATTCAATTAACGATCGAGCTGTTAAGGTCCAATGAAATCGGGGAAGCGGTATATGCAGGCAAAGTAGATATCGGTTTATCAAAATTGACATCGACACGTGACATTCATACAGTCCTTCTCGCACAGGAACCACTTCATTTGATCGCTCCGATATCAAAAAGAGTGACAGATGCACATACTCTTTTACAGCAGGAAACTATATTAACGCATGAATATGCACCTTACTGGCAGGACATACAACAAGTACTACAGCAATTCCCAAGCTATAAAAGCATGCAAATAAATCAAACAGAGGTAATCAAAAACTTTGTCAAGCATGGACTAGGTATCGCCTTTTTACCAAAGAGTGTGATCGAGGCTGAATCTCACCAGCAATTGCTTCATAGCTTTTCGGTGCAGGAATTTTCCCATATTGTTTCGAGTACCTATTTTTTAGCGAAATATGTATCAGCGGATATTGAGGCGTTTTTAGCAATTTGTCAATCTGTCTACAAAGGTTTGGCATTAGACTAGAGGAACTGAAGAGAATTCAACACCCTGCAATCGAGATCCACCCCTTTAATTGTCTAAAGTTCAATTGTCAGCTATTTGAGCATGAAGTTAACAGGGAGTAAGAAAATAGAAATACATAGCTACTATAAAAATTTCGCAATTCTTCTGTAAAAAAAAGTAAGATTTCTCATTTCAATAGTTGCGAGGCTTACGAGGTATACAGGAGAAAAGCGATATGGCATGTGCTTCGATGTATAATAGATTGGAAAATGTTGAAATTTTCTCGTAAAGAACGTATAGAAAGAGTGAAAAAAATGATTGGTGCAACATTATTATTTATCCTCGCAGGAATTGGAGAAATTGGAGGTGGCTATTTAATCTGGCTTTGGTTAAGAGAAGGTAAACCATTTTATTGGGGAATAATAGGTGGTATTGCGTTAGCTTTGTACGGGGTTGTTGCTACTTTTCAAACCTTTCCAACCTTTGGAAGAGTCTACGCTGCCTATGGAGGTGTCTTTATTGTCCTTTCCATTTTATGGGGATGGGGAATCGATGGGAAAAAACCAGACATCTTGGATTTCGTTGGAGCAGGCATTTGTTTGATTGGTGTTCTGGTGATTTTAATACCTCGTTCATGATAGAAGAAAATGTTACCTTTTGAAAAACAAGTAGTGGAATCAATGTAAATATCACATCAAAGAACAGACCAATGTACTCGTATATGAATTGGTCTGTTCTTTTTTATTGATAGAAGTATATCTAGGAGAATAAGAACATTAATCAAGGTCAATCCCGAATTAGTACAAAGAAGAAGGATTTTTAGAATTTGAACCGAATATCTATAATAATCCCAAAAATGTTTGGAGGTCGCAATTTTGCTACTTTATTTTTGATATCTATCATCTACCTAAAAAATTTCAAAATAATTTAGGAGCTGATATATGATGATATACAAAAATTCTCTTGATGGAATTTCGGATGATATGTTGAATGGCTTTTTTGTTGATTGGCCAAATCCACCAAATCCACAAACTCACTTAAAGCTGTTAAAAAACAGTAGTAAAGTGGTCATTGCTTTAGACGATCATACAAATCATGTAGTTGGATTTATAACAGCGATTAGCGATGGGGTTCTATCTGCCTACATTCCGTTCCTTGAAGTTTTGCCAGCGTATAAAAATAAAGGTATTGGCAAGGAATTAGTCAGACAAATGTTAAAAGAGCTTGATAATATTTATATGGTTGATTTGTGTTGTGATGATGATTTAGTTCCTTATTATGAGAAGTTTGGCATGATAAAAGTAAACGGAATGGTCGTTAGAAATTACGAAATGCAGTCTGGAATTTCAAATAAATAAATATAAAGTAAAACGCTTGGATATTTTCCAAGCGTTTAGTGAGATCGATGCCTCCCATGATATGATTATGTTTGAATGATACCAGACTTCTATACATCCCCAGCTAAAATTCTTTGTTAGTTAAATAAATTTTCTACATAATTTCCATTGAAAAATAAAATCAATTCGCCAATTGTACCAACACCAAAAAATACAAAATAATAACTTGCAATTGTAACTTCTTTCTTAAAAAGCTCCTTAAATGCCTGAATAAACAATTTGTCAAAACCGAACCAACTTAATATCCAACTGGTTAAAAGAAAACTTAGAATCATCACTTCTTTTCTTCTCCCTCTTTTATTTACATTTACATACCTAACTCTTTTGCGTGGCACAATTTTTTAAAATCCTTGAATCCTTCTAAGTCAGCACTACAATCACGAGACGAAAAAGCAATATAATATTAATTAAAAAGTATTCTATTCGCCTAATTTCCTGGAAATACCTTTTTAAACCTTAATTACATTAATCCTTTACAAAACTTCATTTAAAAATAAAACAAGTTTATTCCAAGCATTATGTGATGCTTTTAAATCCGAGTACTGATTTCCACCATACAAAAAAGGTGAGGGTGATTCGTTATAGTTATGATAGGTATGCGGTAGTTCAATGCGATGACCGGCTCGACTATATATATCATGTTTGAATGGCCAAGGGTGTTTAAACCGGTTTAGTCGCTGTATAGATATACCAGACAGCTTTGCACTATCCCACATCAGATCATCGTCTCCAGAAATGAATAGAAGTGAACCTTTAATATTTTCTACAGGTATTGTAGCTAAATCTAGAACCTTTTTGTCTGCAATTAACTCTTCATACCAATCACGAAAAGATACAGACTTATTTTGTGAGAGTTGCTTGTAGAGAGCATAGCCAGATAGTTTAGGAGCATAGAGGGCCGCATAAGGTAGGGGTTTGCCACGATATGTCCATGCTGGCGGAAGGTTCATAGTTAAGTTATCCTTTAATCCATGATAACTAATTCCACTACCGGCAATAGAAATAATTGCTTCTATATCATGGTAAATGGATGCAGCATGAAGGGCTAGCTCTGATCCTCTCGATTTACCAACTATTCCTATTTTCTTATTAACAATAAAATCCCTTGTATTTAACCATTCAATCGCATTCCCGATGGTTTCCACAGGGATATGAGAAAGAGAAGGAGTGTGCTTATGGGACTTCAAATATGAAACTGATAAGGTGCAATATCCATTTGAAGCTAGTAGTGCAGCTTCTTTTATAGATTGGAATCGTTGTGATCCATCCAAAAATATGATACTAGCAAAATTTGTTTTATTCTGTGGAACAAAAGCTGTGCCAATAAAGCCACTCTCTTTTATTGGCACCATTTTAATATCCTCGGAAAGGTGATGTTGAATGATTGTTTGTTCCGAAACACATACATTATTAACCTCAAGGGTTAATGTTGTTTTAATAGGAGACAAGTCATAAAATGTATCCGCAGTACTACCACTAATATACTTTACCCTTCTCATTGACCATAATAATCCCATGCTATTAGCCTCAGCATAAGTACCATTGAATGGAACGGATTCACTTAAATTAGTAGTGCCATTTTCACCAAGAATAAACGAAGCCTCACTTGAAAATATTATATTGTTACAAGTCTTTGTCGCTTTTAGTGTAAATGGTGTACCCGGATATTTCCCATGAACACTTATGTTTATTGGTGTATTTAGTAAACAATCAGAGGGACTAACATGCAAATTCCATTCATCAGCTATTTTATATTCCACCGTTTTATCATCCATTTCTATAATTTTTCCGCATTAGTTTCATACTATTTTGCTAAAAACAACTTTTTGTCGACTGCTTCATGTACGATAGCAAGTACAAATGTCTCTTCTATTGGTGTTAATCCGATTCGATTCATTGTAGTGTGGATATATCCACCTAAGAAATAATTTGTATCGTCGGAAAAGTTATTTTCATATTGTATTTTCTTGCAATTGAAAACAATTTGTTCAAAAAAGCCATTATTTGAAAGGAATTCATCCCATTTATTTATTTTTTTATAAAAAGAAACTTTGTTATTTTCAATATATCTTTTTGCTTTATTCTGTATTAGATCCTTATCTGATATGCTAGCCCATGATTTACTGTGGTTGTAGGAAAAGTCCAAAATTTGCTCGTGTTTGAAATTCATTAAATAAGAAATTAATATTAAAGTAAAATAGATAGCTGCCTGAATTTTCTTTTCTTTATCATGTAATTGACCTAATAAATCAAGACAAAATTCACTAGAACAATGAAGTAATACATGGATCATATCCTCGTTTGATTTTGTGAAATAGTCGTTTTCAATATGATAAGGTATAACTTTAATAGAATTATTTTCATACCATTTGTATTTTTTAATATCTTCTCTTTCTAAGTTCATACGCTGCCCGTAGAAGTCATTTTTGGTGATGGTGGAAATATCTGGGTACTTAGATAGAAATTCTTCAATGTGTTGAATTATTGTATCTAATTGTAAATTTTTATCAGTTACCCGCAGACGTATATGTGGTCCCCCTTCCCAGTATCTTAAAAAGAAATATTGACTTCCTTGTAGGTATTTATTTTTAAGTGGGTATATTAAATTGTTTAAAAGGAAATCTAATCTACTAAAATTATGATAAAAAATATGTAAACTAATCCATTCCTTGTTCATTTAATATCGCTCCTTTGGAGAAATTTCGAAAACGAATTCAGTAGTCTTTTGCTTATTAAAATAAGGATATCCTTTACCGATTTCTGGATATACTTCCTCAATAATCACATAGTGGGTGGATTCCTTAAATATTTTCTTCAACTCTCTTAAATGGTGATAGATTCTTATGTCTATATATTGCGGTTTGTCGGCAATATTTCTATTCTTTATTTGTGTATTTGGCTCCAAATCCTCCCTTTTTTCTATAAAAAAATGATAACCCATATCATGAGTATTAACCCATTCTAGTAAGAATTCCATATAGTCCAAATCATTCAATGGTGCTTTAGGAATTGGATATGCGCTTTGGGGAATTATCCAAGTTTGGCGTGACAAGATAATATCAGTTCCATACAAGATACGTGGTATACGCATCACATGATCATCGCATAATTGGATGAGCCGATTTATAAATATATTAATAGGATTAGTGATTAATTGTGATAAAGAATTAAACAACGCTAAAAACCTTGCTAGAGGAGGCAATAGGAAAGGTGTCATAAAGCCTAAATATTTAGGGTTTATGATTTCTCCTGAAGATTTTCTTTTTAATTGCAATATATCCTCTGCTTCATCCAACACTATTTCCAAATCAAAGATTGATATGTTATCTGCCTCCTTTGTTAAATGGGACCCAGGGTAACAGATAACTTTATCTGTGAGTACAGGGCGACTATCCCCAGCAAACCCAAAAAAAGCATGAATATCTGTAATTGTTCCTTTTGTTTGTTTTATTTGATTGATTTTTTTGATTCGCTCAATATTTTTTGAAGGTAAATGTTCTAGAAATCTACTAAACATTTGACCATTACCGTCCGTAATTTTATTTATGACAATTTTAATAGTGCTATCTTCTTGTACTTGTCCCAAAATACTAATGTTTTCGGTGTTTCGCGTGTGACTATTACCATGGAGTAATGGTGAAATATCAATATCTTTTTGTATCTGGCTTGTAATTATTTTCTTGTAAATCTCATTCTGAATATGGTGATGTTGCTCGATAGATTCTAGTTGATATGGATTATATGATATTAATTTTTCTCGTAACAGATTCAAAGGTGATATACTTTTACTATTTTGATTGAATGAATCATTTTCTTCCACGAATGAACTCCATTTATTATAAAATTCAATTAAAACACAGGACTTATTATGAAAATTTCTTTTATAAAACTCTTTTTGGGTCTCCCTCACGCTAAAAAAAGGATCAAACACAATACATGATTTTGAGAACTTTTGTAGGGAAAGTTGCATACTGCTCAGTGTATTGGTGCTTATCTGGATTTCGTTAGTCCGATAACAAATTTCAATAAATACCGGGTTAGGAATTGGATTGGTTATAGATAATTCTTGGTATAAACGCTTTATTTCCTCCTCGGTTAGTTTTTCTATTTGGATACGCTTGTGAACATCATAGAATTGTCTTGAATAGGCTTTTAAATAGTCATTAAGCTTTGTCAAAGACTGAATTAAGGATGAAAAACTATTTAAACTAGGGTCCTTTAAGAATGTATGTAATAAATCTATACGAAATTCTTCTGTGTGTATGGCTGGTTTTAATAACCCAATTTTTATTAAGTTAATAATTAGTTTTTCACTGTTTTTACTACGTGATTTTAATAGTTGCTGAATCTCCCTAACTGATAGTTGTGTATTTTCATAAAGTAAATGAATAATAAATTGAATCGTCGTAGAGTTTGGAAGCGAATATTGATGTTCAGGATTTCTAATTCCTCCATTACTAATGTCAACTGTTTTTGTGAAAATATAAATCTTATCTTGACTAAAATATATATTCGGATTGATTACAACAGGCACATTATATAAAAAAGGTTTAGTATAAAAATGATTTAGTAAAGTATATGAAATTATTGGATTCAAATAGACAGTACTTTGTATAGAATCCTCATTATTGTTGACCTTTGTATGATTTTCGGAAACATTTATGCCACTTATAATGGTAAATGAACTGAAAGGGCTTGTTTTAGTCATTATTCTTGTCAAATATCTGATTAATGTTGACTCAATACGGCGAATTGCCTTATTGCTATAATCTTTTCCATCAATATATTGTTGAGTCATGTCAAGTGTTGTAAGACTCGAATAGAGTAATCCATTTTGTAGGACTTGTGATGAAGATACTTTTTTGATTTCAGAAGTAACATTTGCTGTATCTATTTCCATAGCTCTTGCTTTTTGAAGCGAAAGATTATATTCCTTTTCTTGTGCCCACACGTTATATTCAGTTATTTTCAGTGAACATATTTTATATTGTTCTAAAATATGAATATCCTCAGTTTTTAATATACTTCCCATTGAAATTCTTCTTTTAATTTTAAGGAGTGTTCGCTTGGAATCCTTTCGTAGGATTCCAGGTACAAGGGTATATATCCTCTCATTTAATTCATCTGCTAGTTTTTCGCATTGGAAATTGACATACTGTCGTTTCTTTATAAATTCAATAGATTCTTTTGCAATAAACTGTTCTAAACCATCGATGGGTAATCCAGATAGTCTTGCTATTACATCACACAATCTACTCACCTCTCTCAAAATGTTAAAAAGGTACTTTATTAATGAAAAAAACGACTATAAAACTACCTTTATTGGATAAAATGTGCGTGTCGAAATATACGGAATATACAGAATATATTGACATTCGACATTATTCAGCATAATATCACATTTAAGCAGGTAAGGAAAGAGGAAAGTTCCTGTATTTTGAAATATAAATAATCCAAAAACTGAGGTGATATTGAAATGAAAAAACATGCTGAATATTTATTTGAAGCGCTAGATGAAGAAGCTTTAGAGGAAGATATCTCCATTGAAGTAATGGATATTTCAGATTCTCTTGGATTGCCAGATATGGCTGCATCTAAGGGAACGACTGTATGCTGTAGTTGTTGTGTTGTTTGTTGTTGCTGTGGTACTGAATAAGTATGTATGCTACATGTTTGAGAGTGTAATAGATTTCGAGCAAATATTTAACTCAATCAACTAATTCTAGTTTGTATTATGAAGTTATAACCTGAAATTGACATCATATGAAGATATTAGAATAAAAATCTTAAGTATCTTGATTTACAGAAATTTTTAGCATCTTTTGAGAGACAACCATTCGATGATGTCGAATATGCAAACACATAAACTTACCTGCTTTTTATTAGAATCTAGTGAGTAGTAGATAGTTTGTATTTCACTGTAATTTTAAAAGGATAGAAGCTCTAAGGAGGCTAGATGAATGCAAGCAGTAAACGGATATGGGGAGCTATTTGATCTTCTTTCTAAAAAGATAAATGAGTCATATGGGGCATTGCAGAATACAAGTTCGAAAGGCGTTATTGTAGTTCATGATGATAAAGATATCGAAAGGGATATTATATGGCAAAAAAAATCCCATGCTGATGGGAAATGGATATATCGTGTATTTATTGATGGTGGTGCGGTTTTTTTAGGGCCTATTATTTTTCCAAATGAATCTGGCTGTTATGAATGCTTGCAAATTAGAATTGATAGTGCGTCGAAAAAAATAAGGGGCATAGATCAAACAGATCAAAAACATAACCGACTTAGAAATAATCAATCGATAATTACCCCTTTATTAGTAGATACACTACTTCATATTATTCTGCATGATTTAGATAACAATAATTCAGGGAGGAGTGTATGCCATACCGATTCAGTATTGTCAGTGAAAAAGTACAAGGTAATTGATGGACAAACTTTAGCGTGTTATAACCATTCCTTTTTAGCAAGTCCTGACTGCACTGCCTGTGCACATCCCTTCTACGATTATAGAAGGGAATCCTATGTAAAACTACTTCCAAGAAGACAAATTTCATTAGAAGTTCCTCGAGAACCTCGTGAATTGTCATTAGAAAAGTTAGAAGAAATATATTATGATCCACTGTCGGGCGTAATATCGTTAAAGCAAAGATGGTTTAGTGAAATTGAGCTAGGATTTACCACTGTTGAGATTCCAACCAATTCCCATAGAGAAATAGGTGTTGGGCGTACTGATTCATTTGAGTTAAATGATAAAGTTGCAATTCTAGAGGCTTTGGAGAGGGCCGGTGGTAGACCTAGTAAAAAAACTAAGGAAAATCATGCGTATAAAGACATTGTTGAGATGGCAATCAATCCGTCAGATTTTATCCTTCATCATCCAAAACAGTATCTAGAACCGAATATGGAACTCGTGCCTTATAATGAAGATTTAACTATTCCCTGGGTATGGGCGTATTCTTTTAAAAAAGATGACACCGTACTTATACCTGAACAAATAGCGTATTATCGTCTTTCAAAGCAAGAAAGATTTTTATATGAAATATCTAATGGATGTGCACTAGGATCTAGTTTAGAAGAAGCTATTTTGAATGGCCTGTTTGAAATAATAGAAAGGGATACATTTTTAGCCACATGGTATGGTCAATTATCAACATCTCAAATAGATATTCAATCATTAACTGATAAAGAATCACTAGGCTTAATAAATAAAATCAGATCTAGAGGCTATCAGGTGTACATTTTTTACATCACAAGGGAAGTACGTGTACCATCAATATGGGTGTTAGCGGTGGGGGAAAAGAAAGGACTTCCTAAGACACACTCTGCAGCGGCTGCAAGTCTTACAGCCGAAGTGGCAATTAGGAATGCACTGTTTGAGCTCTTAACAATGCTACCTTCAGCAGAAACCGATAGTATAAACCGTCATGAAGAAGCTTTAGAAATGCTTAAGAATCCTTTATTGGTTAAACAAATGGATGATCATAGTTTACTATATTCATTAGAAGAATCATTCTATAAGTTTGACTTTTTATTTACAGATAAAAACACTTTATCTATAAAAGACATAAATAGAAAATCATTAGATTTTCAACCAGAGAATTTAACATATAATCTTCAAAAAATAATTGATGAAATAATAAACTTAGGTCACGATGTTATCATTGTTCAGCAAACAACGCCGGAACAGAAAATATTACGTTTCCATACAGTAAAGGTACTTGTTCCTAGCCTTCTACCGATGACATTTGGGCATCAATATAGACGCATTGGTAACGTTGAGCGGTTTAAAAGGTTGAAGGAAGAATATGGGGGGGTTATTCCGGATTTTAACACTGTTTACCCACATCCATTTCCGTGAAATTACATGAAAATAAAATAGAATAGGGAGGTATCTATTCATGATTAATGAAATTGTATATAAATTTGCATTAGACACTACATATAATAAAGTTAATGTAATAAAAAAGAACAGTAATTATACAAAAGTATTGAGATTCAAAAAGAGACTCAATATAAATAAAATATATTCCTTGCCACATTCAGATAGAGATAATTCATCAAGTACAATGAATTATATATCAGACGTTTTGCGGGGGACTTTCAGCATACTTCATTATACACCACATGATCCTTGGAAATTACATAGGGGTTTTCCTTCAGCAAGATGTCTACATACTATAGAATCCTATTTAATAGTGAATAAAGCTTCCCAGGAGTTGGAGCAAGGTGCTTATCGATTTGACCCACTTAGAAATGAATTGGAAGTTATAGGTTTGGGGGACCCAAGTTATTTACTAGAAAGAGTATTTAACCAAGATATGAAAAGAGTTTCAAGAATATGGGTCTTTAGCTCAGAATTCTGGCGCTTAGGTAAAGAATATGGTGATTTTGCTTATAACTTGGCATTACTCGAAGCAGGTCACGCAATTGAGCAATTATATATGCATATAAATACTCGCCAGAAAAGCAATCACTCTCAATTGAGATATGTTTTTTTGTTATCAGAATATTGCGAAAATGCTAAACATCCCCGTTGAGGAAGAAGGGGTATTGGCAGCAATAATAGAATATGAGGATTCTCAAGTTGTAGAAGATGATGGGTATAAAGAGAGAAAGCTAAAAGAATACGAAGTTTTACATGAATTCCCAAACTGGGAACAATCAAATGGTCTGCGTTCGGGTTATTGCAAACGTTTGCGGGAGATGGAATCATACTTTTTATCTTTAACAAACACGAATGAGTCATTTCCAGTTGTGCATTTTCCAAATCTAGAAATTGATCTGAATCTTTTAAGGGAGACAACTTTTCAAAGGAATTCGGGGCAGGGACTGTTTGGGGTCGTGGGTAAATATCGCCCGATTGATTGGCGGACATTTACTCAAATAGGCAGATTCAAGGTAGACACACAGGAGGAATCAGTCCAACTATATGCTTTTGTCATTCAGGCAGAGGACTTTGAAGTAGGTATCTATTCATATAGTGCGAACGAGAAAGAGTTTATTCAAAAGAATATCGGTCAATTCGAAACTCTATTGCAAAAAAACTGCCAATATCCTTTTTTTAATTTACATTCAATGACTTGTGTTTACTTCATCTATAGTCCGATTAAATTGTATGTAGAAAAATACGGTCCGGTTGGATGGCGTATAGCTTTAATGGAAGCTGGGCGTATTGCCCAACGAATTTGTATGCAATATGCTAAATTAGGTTTTTTTGCTCGCCCTGTAAAATGTTTTGACGAAAAAGGAATGAATACGGTATTAATATCGGAAGATAGAATGCCTATATATAGTATCATTGTTGGTTCATCGAAATACAGTGACTTAAAAATAAATATTTCAGATTAGGGGCTTGATATAAATGTGGCAGACAATTTCAATCTATTATTATGAACATAATAAAGATGCATTATTGCTGAAAATGAATGAACTCATAAGCACACTAAATGAGAAATATACATTTAAGTTTTATTTTCGCAGACATTGGAAGTTTGGTTCTCACATCCGCATGAATATTAGTGCCAATGAAACCGATTACGAGCAAATCAGAACGTATTTAATCGATAATTTACAGACATATTTAAAAGAACACCCATCAACAGAAATATTAAATAAAAAGGAATTATTACGGGTGCATAAACAATTAGGGAAGTTAGAAGGAGAATCAGGACCTTTTTCCCCATTTATGGATAATAATACAATCCATGATACAAAATATGATGATCGCTCCAATCACTTTGATGAGCTTGACCATGATACTATGGCAGAAATAATGACAAAACTATCTCCGTTTATTTTACAGGTTATAAAATCAACAAATGAAAATACTAAGTTACGATCGATAGTGTCAATCTTGTTAATGTTAAACTTTGCGAATTTTGAACAAAATAGGGAGGTTAGCTCTTTAAGTTATCGTTCGCATACTGAAGGTTTTTTTAACATGATATCAAATCCAGCACAGACAAAAGAAGATTTTGAAAAGATATATCTAGACTTATCAGAGGATATAAGCGATTATTCAGAAGCTCTATTTATGAATAACATCGGAGTATTGCCGGAATTTCTACAGCAAATATTATTTGACTGGAATCAAGTTATTAACAACATGTATTTAATAGTGGCTGCGAACATAAAAAGGACATCTGTGAAGGCGAAAGCAATACAAGGAAGTCATGCAAAAGTAAGTGATTTCCATAACCATATTTATAGTAGTAATGATATACGAAAGTATTTGGATTCAAAGCAATTTAGGATTGTTCGAATACTTATTAATTTTATGTATATCACGTTATCCCAATTAGGCTTTAGTCCAAAATATAGATTCTTTCTATGTTGGGTGTGTGCAAATGAAATTGAATCTTATTTTGGTACCTCATAGCATAAACAAATACAAAAAATGAAAAATATATAAAACAGATTGGAGGGTAATAATGAAACCAAAACTAAAAGATAGTGTTTACTATGTGCCAATTGAAGATGGCATTTACTTTGCGGGTTTATCAGGTAGCAAAGTAATGCGAGGGGAAAATTTGTATAAATGGTTCGAATCTTTACTTCCATTCCTTGATGGGAGTCACGATATTGATCAAATATTGGAAATGATACCAGAAAGAAGGCATGTTTTTGTAAAGGAGTTTATTGGGCAACTTTATGAGCGTGACTATATCTTGGACAAAACTGAAGATGATATTCCAATTCAACATTCACTAAAAGAAAAATTCGAATCATCTATACGTTTTATAGAACAATATTCATCAACGCCAAATACCACTTTTAAAAGATTCAGAGGCTCTACAATTGGTATCTATGGTAGTTCTTATACAGCATTCATGGTGGCACAAGCATTGATTAGGATGGGAACAGAAAAAGTTGTGCTTATGGGTGGTAACTTTAAATGGGATATAAAGGAAAAATATGCTGAATCTATTACGAATTCTGAAGAAAGAAATGATTTTAACCTAAGCGTCGTAACGGAAGAGAAATTAGAAACCAATCTCCATAATATTAATGTTTTTATATGTCTTAATGATTTGAGCAAGACAGAGAATTGGAGTTTGATACAACATATAAATAAGAACTACCAGATTCCTATTTTACCAGTAAATATGTATGAGGATTCCCTATATATTGGCCCGTGGATAGGACAAGGAACAAATAGATGTAGTTCGTGTATAAACGAACAATTATACTTACCTCCAGGAAATGAGAGTGCTTTTGAAAATATAGCGCAAAAAATTGTCGCATATCTAATTTCACTGGAAGTTTTCAGCTATACAGGGGGGTTAAGAACAGGGAAAAAAAATTGCGTTGATCACTCCATACAGTTAAATAATCAACTTGAGACAACGTATCATTACATACCACGGATTAATACCTGTGAGGGATGTGTTGAAACACAGGTTGTCGGGCGACTAAATGACGAAGTAGAATATGAAATTGGCGAGGTATTCTTAGATAATCTTCATAAACTCGTTTCACCTTACCTAGGAATAATAACTCATATTGATGAATTTGATTTGTCCCAAACAGTTCTATCCCAATGTAGTGTAAGTATTTCAGAAGTAGGTAATTTTTCGGTTGCTGCTAGAAATAATATGTTGGCACGGTTTTATGCAATTATGTTTGGGGTTACAAATTACTACCAAAAGAAGCTAATAGATAATGAGAATAGTATGATTATATTTGGCCGAAGTTCTCTTGAAGCTTTGTATAAAGCAATAGTATTAGAAATGGAGAAAAACTGTCTAGAGAGTCAAGAAATATTATGGACTCCTTACCAAGATAGCCTTACTTCTTACGCCTCCTATTTAGAAAGAATGATTACAATTGATGACCAAGAATCTATTAATATTTGTTATATACTAACTACTTTTGAATTATTTATATTTAAAGTCACGGTTGATGGCAAGGACTTTTATGCAGCACATATGAATAAGGAAAAAGCGTTAGAAGACACATTAGAAAAAGCTCTATTTACGACAATGTTTGGACAAGAACAAACGGGTATTTACCCACTAGTTAATCCATCAACATTAAATAATGATGAAGCTAATCACTTTCAAGATGTAATCCAACAAAAGATTGCTAGTAATCAATTTAAGATGACTTGTAAAGAGTTATCACTATTACCATTCATAAATCAATTAGGGTTAAAGATTTTTAGTATTCAAGTTTCTTTTACAGGAGGGTACTTATATGAGTAGTTCAAATGCTGTTGTTCTAGAAAATATTGGTAAAATATTTGGGTCCTTTAAAGCTTTAAACAATGTCAATTTGGAGGTGCAGACCGGAAAGATCTTCGGTCTACTTGGACCAAATGGATCCGGAAAATCAACAACTTTAGATATAATAATGGGCTTTAAGAAGCCTGATAATGGTAAAGTGAGCCTTTTTGGACAGAACATAACTAATGGACGATTAGTAAGAGAAAAAATTGGCTTGATGTTACAGGAAACAGCCTTATTCCCGTATCTAACCGTAAAAGAGACATTACAATTTTTTGCTTCACTTTATGAGAAATCCTTCCCAATAGATGAACTATTAAAGATGTTAAAGTTGGAGTCATCAGTTAATAAACAGGTTAGAAAATTATCTGGTGGGCAAAGAAGGAAGTTAGATTTAGGGGTGGCCATGATTGGACTTCCAAAGTTATTAATATTGGACGAGCCTACGACAGGCTTTGACCCTGTATCAAAACATGAGACATGGGAAACTATCAAGAAGCTAAGGGATAGTGGCACAACGATAGTTATTACAACACAGATCATGGATGAGGCGGAGTACTTGTGCGATAAACTCGCAATACTAATAAATGGTGAAGTTGTTATACAGGAAGAAATGCAACTAATAAAAGATAATTATAATAATAAATACAATAAACAAAGCAGTGTCGTTATCCACTTTGCTGAAGAAACAAAATTAATATTGGAGTCATTTCCAGATGCTATAAAACTGGATGAACACGGATGTCGCTGGATGATACTTAATCAGGATGTAGCGAAAGTAACGCAAGAAGTGCACCAAATTGCCGCGAAGGAAAAGATAAAAGTGGATGATATTGATGTAAAAGATAGCTCGCTAGAAGAAATATTTATCGAATTAGTGAAAGATAGTGAAGGGGCGGATAAAGTTGAAAAGCTGGTTTAACTTGGTCTTTGTAGAAATAAAAAGCATGTATCGAAATTTTACTCAAGGTGTTTTTGTTCTTCTTATGCCGATTTTTTACTTTTTACTATTTGGCTGGGGCAACCAGTCCTCAAAAGAATTCTTTGTATATTTAATACCATCAGCCATTCTCTTTATTATCATTACAACAATGGTAGTTAATCAAGCAAATAATATTGTTCTTCAACGCGACCGATTACTTTTGAAGAGAATGTATGGCACACCATTAACTGCATTTTCGATAATTTCAACAAAGGTATTTGTTTCGATTTTAATTCTAGTTGTACAAACATTGGCTATCTTTTTACTGACTATTTATGTATTCGATGTAAATATTGAATTAAATATTCCGTTATTTATTGTCGTGTTCTTTATTAGTTGTTTGTTTTTTGGTCTATTTGGATTTGCCGTAGCAAATCTTATTCCAAATGCTGATTCTGCTTTAGCGGTTACCCAGGTTATATTGTTAGCCATCATGTTATTGGCTATTCCATCATCATTTGATGTAAGCTTTGGTTCGTTTTTAAATACAATAAGTGATTATAATCCAGCAACTTTTTTCCTAGAAGCCATGTATACGTCATTCTCAGATAACTCACTTAAATTACAATGGTTTAATCTAACTATTGTTATTGTGTGGTTCCTTCTTATTTCCTTTATAGGAATTAAAAAGTTCAGATGGAGTGACAAATGAATAAAGATAAGCATGAAGTTAAGTTGCTTCAAAATATAGAGCCATATGCGAAAACATTGGATATGTTATACCATCTAAACAGCAAATATACACGTGGACTAATGCACCGGTTATCACCACGAACTTCATTTAAACAACATAGCACCATTGCAAGGACAATGCCAAAAGAAGAAGATATTCAATTGAAGAATGTTTCTGGAAACCCTTGTAATACTACGTTTAAGGATGTATTAGCAATCCGTCGTAGCATTCGGGATTTTAAACCAACAAGATTATCCAAATCTACTTTCACGGAATTATTACGTATGGCAGTTGGAACGATACATGATGAGACTTCTGAAGAAAAAGATGAAATCAAAAATAATAAATTTACACAAGGTCGAACCTATCCATCTGCGGGTGCAATCTATCCTATTGAAGTATATGTGTTTGCACAATCAATTGATGAGATTGCACGAGGTATATATAGATATGAATGTTATACAGAAACATTAGTCTCCATTACAAAAGAACAAAAAGATATTGAAAACTTTCTGAATAGTATCATGGCTGGATTTGATATTCAAAATGCTCATTGTTTTATCTTGTTTGTTTCAAATTGGAGGACAATTAAGGAGAAATATTTAGCGAGGGCATACCGTTTAGCGCTACTTGAGGCAGGACATGTAGCGCAAAACTTCTGCTTATCAGCATCAGCTAATGGTTTAGGGTCTGTGATGATAAGTTCCTATTATGACAAGGAAATAGAGGATGTTCTTAAGCTCGATGGAATTAATCAGTCCATTGTAAGTATGCAAATTATTGGCGAACCAAAAGGGGAATAACAATGTGGGAATTTAACAATATAAGGTTAAATCTATTTCTGAAAATCGTATATTTAAATGATGAAAAGATCCATTTAGTAGAAAAGTCAACAAATAAAAATTTGCTGTCGGTTACAGATACATCAAGTAATAAAAGGTTATTAAAGTTAATTCATGCAATAGATAAGGAATGTGTCTTTCAGGACGAACTTATTGAGTTATATGAAGGACTTCCCATGAAAAGTAAAAATGTTGTAAAACAATTAGTTGATCAGCACGTTTTTATCGAAGCAAAAGAATATAATTATGTGCAAGCTGTACAAGCGCTTCCTTCTTATAAGTTAAATCTTAATAAAAAAATAGTTGTGCTTGGAATAGGGCCTTTGGGATACCGAATTGCATTTACACTTCTTCAAATGGGTGTACAGAATATGGTTGTTGTGGATGATGCACCAGTTACAAATATAGATATTCAAATGGGAATTGGAATACAAAAAAAACATCTTTCTAAATCAAAGGGGTTAGCATTTATTGAAAGTGTAGAAGAGCGAGTAATAAATGGAGCACACGTAGTTCAATGGGAATATGAGAAAAAGTTAGAGAGTGTGCTAGATAAAAATATGTTTGTAGTAGTTGTATCAGAGAATCTGGGTTCACATCATTTATCAAACATAAAACACCTTTCTTCTAATATAGGATTCTCCTGGATGTTAATTAGTTCGAATAAGGAAGAATTCATCATTGGTCCTACATTCATACCTAATGATACATTGTGTTTGTCTTGTTTGGAAATGCAAATTAATTTATCTGATTGTTTCGATAATATTTTCGGACCTTTATATGGAATTGTTACCGAACTCGCAGCGGTTGAAATACTAAATACCATGTCGGGAAATAGCCGTACAATAGGAAATATTATTGAAATAAATCCAATAACACTAACTATTAAAAATAGAGATGTGTATAAACTTCCATCATGCATTTTTTGTATTCAAAAATGAAATATTACAATGTTAAAAAGGGGGGAAGGTTAGGTAATAAGTTAATAATGTTTAGCTGTTGGTAACTGATATTTTATAAAAAGAAAGGAGTGTTTTCATTTGAAGTATGGCGTAACGTTTTTACCGGACTGTTATCCTGAGTTAAAGACACCTGAAACTTGGTTCAAGGATGCCCTGAATATTGTTGAACTAATTGATAGGGTGGGTTTTGAAAGTGTCAAAATTACAGAGCATTTTTTCCATCCGTATGGTGGTTACTGTGGAAATCCATCAAACTTCTTAAGTGCCGCTGCTATGCGCAGTAAAAATTTGAAACTAATTACAGGGTGCGTACTTCCAGCATTCCATAATCCTTTAATAGTTGCAAGTGAACTTGCGATGCTTGATGCAATAAGTAATGGGCGTATGGAGGCAGGTTTCGCACGAGCATATCTACCTTATGAGTTTGATGCTTTCAAGGTATCTATGGATGAGAGTCGCGCCCGTTATGTCGAGTTTATTGATGCAATTGAAAAATTGTGGACCGAGTTTCATACAACATTTAAAGGGGATTTTAATGAATTTAAGAATATTACATCATTTCCTCCATTAACGCAAGATAATAATCCGCAAATCTGGGTAGCTACATCAGCATCCCCGCAGTCATTTGAATGGGCAGGTGCGAGAGGTTATAACTTAATGGTTACACCTACAATTGCAGATTTCTCTAACTTTAAAGATTTCCTTAATATATATCGTTCAGCACATGAAAAAGCAGGTCATGGAAAGGTTGAACAAGATCAGATTATGTTAGCATATCCAATGTATGTACATGAGAATCATGAAACAGCCCACCGTAACGGAAAGAAATACTTAAAAAACTATTGGCAAGTATGGATTGATGCGGCGAATACTTGGAACGACAAAAATTCGTCCTCATACCAATCGTATAGTAGAATGGGAGAATTTTTAAAGACGTTTTCCTACGAAAGGCTTGTTGAAGAGAAGAGAATTCTAGTAGGGACTCCACAAGAGGTAAATGAATCAATCAATTATATTAAAGAAGAATTTGATATTGGATACCTCTCTTTTCAGGTTGATTTTGGTGGAATGCCTTATGAATGTACAAAAGAAAGTATCATGTTATTTAATGAAAAAATTTGTTCTGCAAATGTAAGTGACGCACTTCTAAAATAAAAAGGCATGCAAAAGTTGAGAAAAATGTGCATGTTCAATCCCTAATCACCAAGTGTAAATAAAGCTAAAAAAGACTAGTTTTTAATAAATGTAGTTTGAAAATATCATTAGTTAAAAGCTTATTTAAAGTAAAAATATAAAGAAGAGGGGTTTTTAGAATTCGAATCGAATATCTTATAGTAATGCCAGTAATGTTTGGAGGTCGCAATTTTGCTACTTTATTTTTGATATATATCATTTGAATCAATTTCATAAATCACTTTTTTCAAGAGCTTAGACTGCTCCTATTAAGATAAATTACGTTTTTAAAAATTATGCTGCTTGAGTTTGTGTTTCAAATAAAGCATTGAGACGATCCACTGCTAATTTACAGGCATTATAAATAAACGTCACCAGGTTGAAATGAAGTTTTGCTTTTCTTCCTGTTCTGTGACGGACATTGTTTAACTGAAAATATTGCTTTAAGTATGCATTTACACGTTCAACGGCTGTGCGCTCTTTATATAGTTGTTTCCAAAGTTCAGAGCCTCGTGCTGGATACGTGAATTTTCGTAAATCCGTGTCACATTTGATTTTGAAAACCTTCTGACAGAGGGAATCATTACGTAACGGACAGGTTGCACATTCTTTTGGTCTTGTGAATTTTAGTGTTCGGTACTTTTCATCGAAGCTGTCGTAACAGTAGCTGTGTTCACGTACACAGGCTGGCCTGAAATGCTCATCAAATCCAAGATACTCGCCTTCATTACGGACATTATAGGGAATAACTGCACGCATTTGATACGCATGTAATTGACGGTAAATAGGCTCATAATCATACCCTGCATCCAAAATAGCGGTCTTAAAATGCCCTTGAAATAGGTCTTTTCCTTTCTTTAAAAGAGGAATCGCTGCTTTACTATCCGACAAATTGGCAGATGTCATGAGGCGTCCAACAATATATTGACTCTTTGTGGTCACCGCGAGATGTCCTTTAAAGCCAAACCAAAACGTATTTTTGCCATCACTGTTCTTTTTGATGCCCCAATTTGGTTCGATGGGTACATCTTGCCACAGTGTCTCTAGTGGTGTATCAAGTTGGTCCTTGATTTCTTTTTCATAAGTTGACTGATTGGCTTTGATTTCTGCTTGTTCCGTAAGCCAAGCGTTTCGTTCTTCTTTTGATTTTCGTCCACGTTTTTTGGGTGGTGCAGGCTCTTTTTTCTCCGAAGGTTTCGCTGCATCGCGTGACTCAAAATGAGTGGCATCAATCGCGAGGTGTTCATCACAAAGGAAACCTTCTATAAAGGCTGTTTGAATCAATGTATCTTGCATGTGATCGAGCACATCTGATTGACTAATGACGTCGATCATACGCGAATAGGACGCTTCAGAGGGCACAACATCAGAAACAAGAAAACCGCAATCCAAGCGGAATAAAGGATCATTGACCAAACGTTTGATTAAATCCTTGATTGTTGGAATTCGTTCGACAATACGAATAATGAGTGACTGTATCATAGCACCGTAATTTAATTCACGTGGGGCACCACGTAATGTCTTTTTTGAAAACAACTGAAAAATAGGTTGCACGTCGAAAGTGGCAAAAATCGTATCAAAACGACGGGAACTTTCCATTTCCAATAATTCTTGGATGTCAAATAGGCTCATTTGTTTTACAATAGTCATAGGGCATTCACCTCATTCAGTATGTTAGTTTCGTCGCTACCATTATACCGAATTTGGGGAGGTGCCCGTTTTTTATTGTTTTAGAACCCTTGATACTAAAGGGACTAGAATTATGAAATTAACTCATTTGCCTAAAAATTTAAAAATAATTTTAGGAGCTGATATATGTTGATGTACAAAAATTCTCTTGATGGAATTTCTTCTGATATGTTGAATGGCTTTTTTGTTGATTGGCCGAATCCACCAAGTCCAGAAACTCACTTAAAGCTGTTAACAAACAGTAGTAAAGTGGTCATTGCTTTAGACGATCATACAAATCATGTAGTTGGATTTATAACAGCGATTAGCGATGGGGTTCTATCTGCCTACATTCCGTTCCTTGAAGTTTTGCCAGCGTATAAAAATAAAGGTATTGGCAAGGAATTAGTCAGACAAATGTTAAAAGAGCTTGATAATATTTATATGGTTGATTTGTGTTGTGATGATGATTTAGTTCCTTATTATGAGAAGTTTGGCATGATAAAAGTAAACGGAATGGTCGTTAGAAATTACGAAATGCAGTCTGGAATTTCAAATAAATAAATATAAAGTAAAACGCTTGGATATTTTCCAAGCGTTTTTACGTGCTACATTATTCGAATTCATTTGTGAAATGGCTGTTATTTTTTTACAGCAACAAAGCGTAATCGGCAATAATCAGCAACCCATTGATGATCCTGATAAATCTTTGGTTTTAATAATTCTTCGCATTTTTTGTAAATCTGCACTTTTTCAGTTTCTGATAAATGCTGAAGCATATTGTTACTGAACATCACTAGCCAATTACGTAACCCATCTTCGCCTTGAAGCGGTGTTGGGCGTTCATATAGCGTAATCATTTCAACCGTAAAGCCGGCTGCTTCTAATTTCGACTGATATTCTTCTAAAGTTGGAAAATACCATGGGAAATATTCCTCAATATAAGGTCGTTTATATTCCTCCATACTTTTTTGAAGTGCCCAAACAATAGAAGCGATATTACCGTGTCCACCCATTTCAGCAACGAAACGACCACCTTGTTTAAGTGCACTGTAAATGTTTTTGATGACTGCATCCGGCTGTTTCATCCAATGTAATGCAGCATTTGAAAAGACTCCATCGAATTGGTTTGCCATGTGAAGTGTAGTAGCATCCATTGTGCGAAAAGTAATGGATGGGTATTTTTGCTGTGCAGCGCTAATCATATCATGGGAGGCATCTATCCCGTGAACATTGGCACCTAGAGAGGCGATTTCATGGGCTAAATCACCTGTACCACAGCCGACATCTAAAATACTTTCCTTTTTTTGTGGTGTAAGCAAATCCACTAAGCTTCCTCCAAATTTTGAAACAAAGTCATGCTTTTGATCATATAAATTGGCATTCCATATTGTTGTCATTGTCTCTCATCTCCTTTGTATCAGCGTAACAGAGAGTTTAATTGAACAGAAATGCGTAAAATGATCAGTTTTGATTCCACATTGGAATATGGGGGGATACCAGTTTGTGGGTTAATGGTTCAGCTCCATATGGTTATGTACGCAATGATGGTACAAAAAAATTAGAAATTGTCGATACATCCCAAACGGCATTATATGATCCACGATTAGGTGTTATAAGTGGGATATAGTTTGTTTGTTTTTCTAAAAATTCCTTCAACCCAAGATAATCTTCTTTTGTATCCACCATCCTGATAAATATGTCTAAGGCTTCCTTGAAGATTTCTTCCTCGTTGATTTCTACAGCGTTAGTTGATCGTGATAATGTCATTTTAAAATTTCCTCCAATATAAAGTGTTGTTTTTGATTACACGACTATTGTATTGAGCGATTAAAAAATGTAAGGCAGTTAACAGAAAAATTTTAAAAAAACGAGTTTCTTCATATTTATAAATAAGGCTATGTTAAAGGTAATTGTTGATGTTTGATAAATGTCAGGATTTTCTATATAATCATACGATAGTTTGAGACTATCAAAATTTAGTGCGCAGTCCTTACTGGATTAGAAAATAGGAAATTACGAAAATTCACCAAGTTATTACATTTTACTATTAGAATTGAAACAAAAAAATGAAAGGAGGTAATATATTGAAACAACATAAAGAGTTTTATCCAATCATTTTAACTTTAGTTTTGTTCTTAGTTGCATTATTTATTTTCTTTGTATTTAGGTCTCCGAATATAAATCTATGGATTCTAATTTTCTTCTATGTTTTGATAGACATTGGGTTTATTGTGTCGTTAATTTTAGGGGTCAAGTCTAAAAATATAACTGTAAAGGTGTTCAGTATTCTTTCAAACATTACATTTATGATACCGTTATCAATATTGATATTTCTGTTACTGTTGGCAAATGGAATTTCTGAACCATAGAGAATCAAAATCAAGGAAACTCGTAGGGCTTCCTTAATCTTGAAAATGAAATTATATCGAATAATAATGACTAAGAAAATCATTAAAATCATAATTTTACTTTAAGGAGTTCTACGGAGCTCCGTATTTTTTTTTGTTTTCTTTCCTTACGCTTGAAAGGGAAACAATATAATAGTAGTAACCACATAATAATTTTTCTTTTTTTCGTGTCACTTCTTCCGTTAATTCGATTGAAGTGGCATTTTTTTCGTTTTATACATAATTAATTTCTTGTTCCTGCCTGCCATTTTGATTTTTTTCAATATAACAATAAGTGAGGTGAATATAATGAAAATAAAAATAACAATAGATGGGAAACCCACGAAAGAAAACTTAGCTCAAGTAGCGGAATATTTAGTGAAGCTGGTTCAATTAAAATGAACCAGTTCTTTTTTGGTGCGCCCGGCATGCGCATGAACTATAGGGTGCAAGTCCCGAACCTCGAAGACAGAAGTAGAGGTTAGCCAAGAGCAAGGGTGTCCGTGGCGACGCGGAATCTGAAGGAAGCTGGAGGCAAAACACCGGTCCGAGGAACACGAATCTCATAGAAGGCTAGGTATGATTGGATGAGTTTGCCAAACAAAACAAAGTCCTTTCTGTCGAAGGTCATATCGAGTAAATGAGGCGGATAGATGGTGTGAAAGTGCATGCGCTTACCCGGGGAGGTCTGATGGAAATGTGAAGTACCCTTCATAACCTATTTGGTGACAAGTAGCTGAACCATCAGAAGTCAGCAGAAGTCATAGTACGATTGGGTCTAGAACTAATCGGAAGGACCGAACAATTAAGAGAGAATAGCCCTTGGCATTCCATCTCGAATGAATGAACACGGAAAACAGAGAAACCTCACGCTTAGAAAGTAATGGTGAAGTCCATGAGGGTATTTGCGGAGGGTGTAGTTCAGATGGGCATAAGAAGACAAGCTATTCACGGAAAGGAACGAAATGGTGATGTTGAATCAAATTCTAGCACGTTCGAATATGATACAAGCATTGAAGCGAGTGGAAGCGAATAAAGGAAGCCAGGGAGTAGACATGATGCCCGTACAAACCTTACGTCAGCACATCCTTGAAAACTGGGAATCCATTAAAGCGCAAATTCTAGCGGGAACCTATGAACCGCAACCGGTACTTCGTGTCGAAATCCCGAAACCAGACGGCGGTGTGCGTCTATTAGGAATCCCAACGGTGACAGACCGTTTGATTCAACAAGCTATAGCGCAGATATTATCAAAGGAATATGACCAAACTTTCTCGGACAACAGTTATGGATTCCGACCAAATCGGAGTGCTCATGACGCAGTCCGAAAAGCGAAGGGTTATATGAAGGAAGGATATCGTTGGGTTGTGGATATGGATTTAGAGAAATTCTTTGATAAGGTCAACCACGACCGATTAATGGCAACATTAGCGAAAAGAATTCATGATAAATCATTATTAAAACTTATCCGTAAATATCTCCAAGCAGGTGTCATGATAAATGGAGTTGTTTCAAGTACAGAGGAAGGAACACCGCAAGGTGGACCATTAAGTCCACTTCTTTCAAATATCGTGTTAGATGAGCTTGATAAAGAATTAGAGAAACGTGGTCATAAATTCGTTCGCTACGCAGACGACTGCAATATCTATGTAAAAAGTAAACGTGCGGGAGAGCGTACAATAGCAAGCGTACAGCGATTCATTGAAGGAACGCTACGATTGAAAGTGAATGAGTCCAAATCAGCGGTAGACCGACCATGGAATCGAAAATTCTTGGGTTTTAGTTTTACACACCATAAAGAACCAAAAGTTCGAGTGGCTAAAACAAGCCTTCAACGAATGAAGAAGAAAATACGAGAAATTACCTCTAGAAAGATGCCATTTCCAATGGAATACCGTATCGAGAAATTAAACCAATATCTAATTGGATGGTGTGGATACTTTGCGCTCGCAGATACACCTTCAATATTCAGCAGATTAGACAGTTGGATTAAAAGAAGGTTGCGAATGTGTCTTTGGAAGAATTGGAAGAAACCCCGAACCAGAGTCAGAAATCTCATTCGTTTAAAAGTTCCATACGGAAAAGCATACGAATGGGGAAATACTCGAAAAGGGTACTGGCGCATTTCAAAAAGCCCCATATTACACAGAACCCTCGGCAATTCCTATTGGGAGAGCCAAGGGCTGAAAAGTCTGCAAGTTCGTTACGAAACTTTGCGTTATTCATCTTAATTGAACCGCCGTATACGGATCCGTATGTACGGTGGTAGGAGAGGACGGAGGTTAATCACCTCCTCCTACTCGATTTCACAGAAGTGAGCTTCAGGAAGCCCCCTTCTTCAGAGGCGGGAGGAATGAAGTGCTTTTTCTTTATAGAACATATGTTTATATTGTATATTGTGAATAATCAAAAAAGAAAGGAGTGACGGGTAATGACGAAATGGAAGAAAGATTGTTTTATTATAGAACTCAAGTTACTTATAGATACATGGCAAAAGGATCTCCTATTAAAACGTTTTGAAATTGCCCGTACACTCTATAATACAACTTTGTCTTATGCAGTAAAACAATATACTTTCATGCAAGAATCAAAACACTATCGAAAACAATTACGTGGCTACCAAAAAGCGAAAAAAACGAATGATTCAAAAGAATTGAAGCAGATCGCAAAAGAATTAAATAACATTCGTCAATCTTTTGGATTAAGTGAATATCAACTGCATGCGTATATTAAAAAGCATCAACATAACTATAAAAAACATATAGATAGCAATACTTCTCAGAAAATCGCCTCTACTGTCTGGAGAGCGGTTCAAGATGTTCTATTTAAAGGGAGCAAAGCACACTTTAAACGGTACGGAATGTTTCATTCTGTTGAAGGGAAATCTAATAAAGCAGGCATTCGATTTAAAGAGAATATTGTCTATTGGAATGGATTAATCCTTCCTGTTCGTATTCGCAAACAAGATTTGTTTGTAAAAGAATCCCTTGCCCTTCATACCATTAAATACTGTCGTCTAGTCAAAAAAGTGATTCGTGGAAAACATACTTTTTACGTACAACTTGTGATGGATGGGATTCTTCCTACCAAGAGAATACCATCAACAGGAGCCTTTCGGCATGCCTATCAAAAACAAAAACGAGTAGGTATTGATATTGGTCCTTCTACCATTGCGATTGTTTCAGAAGAAACAGTTTTCATCCAACCACTTGCTCCAGAAGTACCTTTATTGGAGAAACAAAAAAGACGTTTATTACGCAAGTTGGATAGAAGTCGTAGAAGTACCAATCCTAACAATTTCAAAAAGGATGGGACTATAAAACATGGCGTCAAACTCCGTTGGACATATAGTAAAAACTATCAAAAAACAAAAGAACAAGTAAAAGAATTATATAGAAAGAAAGCTTCCTACATCAAAGAAAAAAACATGGTGCGTTAGCAAATAAAATCTTGTCTCTTGGCGATGAGGTGTACATCGAAACCATGCATTTTAAAGGATTGGCAAAACGTGCAAACGAAACCAAAACAACTATACAGGGCAAAATCCAATCTAAAAAGCGTTTTGGAAAAAGCATTGGGAATCATGCCCCAGCCATGCTAGTGGAAATCATTAATCAAAAATTAGGTTACACAAAGCAAACGATACAGAAAGTAAATACGATAACCTTCCGAGCCAGTCAGTATAACCATGTGACGAATCGTTATGAAAAGAAAAAACTCCATCAACGTTGGAGTCAAATTGGAAGTCATCTCGTACAACGAGATTTATATAGTGCGTTTTTACTGATGAATAGTGATACAAATTTACAACAACCTAATCAAGACTTATGCAATAAAACGTTTACTACCTTTTTAGAGTTACACAATCAACATATAGAAGACTTGAAACAAGTAAAGAAAACATTCCCTCTTAGCATGGGTATCCAACAAATCAAGTGAGGGGTATTCCTCCGTAGGTAGAGCTACCTGCCTTCGTTAAAACTTATTGCCAACACAACATCGGTTGTGTAAATAAGAAAGTCTTATAGAACAGAAGATAAATCAAAGATGTTGTACACAGGACATGGCAACACCATCTGTGGAGAGCTTTGTAACGCTTCTCTTAAGTATATAAGAACCCCACTGCTTTAGCTGTGGGAGTAGTCAGAGTTCTCGTACAATTCCGAACAAACCGTCCTAGCTAAACAAATTCATTTTTCTTCGAATAAAAATATCGCTCTCTTATTATGGTGATAAGCCAACATTTTTCAAAGTTTTAGATAGATTATTTAGTACTTTGTATTGTGTTACTAAGGTCTTGTTGTTTTTTTGTCAACGTTTTTCGGATAAATAAGCACCATTTGTCAACACGAATAATATGATATAGAAAAAATAAGGGAAGTGGTTGAGTGAATTGGTTAATGATTGTGGCTTTTACTTTTTCATCCAGTATTGATAATTTGGGTGTCGGACTTTCTTACGGGATTCGGAAGATAAACGTTAGATTTGATAAAAATATTTTAATCTCGATTATTTGTTTTCTAATGAGTATGGGAGGCATTTCATTTGGCGTTTGGCTCTCTAAAATTCTTCCAGGTATGCTTCCTGTGATTATTGGAGCGTTATTATTATTTATCATCGGAATTCGGATTATTCTTCTGGCTAAACCACGGAAACAAGAGACTTCAATAGAGGATTGTAACAATGAAATGCAGTCCAATAATGTTCAAGATATTTTAAAAAATCCTGAGGAAGCTCAATTCAAGAAGTATGGAGAAATTGGATGGGGAGAAGCTGTACTTCTTGGCATAGCCTTATCAGCGAATGCACTTACGAATGGGGTAGGTGCAGGTTTACTCGGTCTTTCGCCACTTGTCATCTCAATAACTGCTGCAATCGGGAGTTTTATTACTGTTTGGTTAGGGGTTAAGTTAGGAAGTAAAGTAGCAGATATTCGAATCGGTTCATTCACTTTAGGGCAATTTGGAACAATTATTAGTGGAGTAATTTTGTTAATAGTCGCTTTTGCAGCATTCTTTTAACTAAAGTGTTGACAAAATGTCAACGTAATTATACACTTCTTGAGAATGATAATTTCATATTAGACAACGGCGTTAAGTCCTGTAAGAAGGGAGAATCGAAAATGGCTGAACAGAGAAACAGTAATACTCTTGGTTTATTGCTGAGGGAGTTATTGAAAGAACGTTCATTATCTATGCGGAAGTTTAGTGAACTCACTGGAATCGACACAGCTACGATCTCACGCATAATAAATGGTAAGAGAAAAGCGACACCACAACATTTGGAGAAATTTGCAGATTGCCTTGGAGTTCCTTTAATCCATCTTTTTGAAGCTGAAGGATACCCAGTTGAACAAAAACAAGAAGAGTCAGATTCAGATATTCATACGTCTGTTGACGCAATACAAGCTCTTCTTAAGTCTTCAAATGTTTACGATGATGAACAATTTTCCGTGGCAGATGTTGAACAGAAACTAGAAAGCTATGGACTATATGCGCAAACAGAAGAGGGTAAAAATACAATTCTTAAGGATTTTGATGAAAAAATTCAGAATGTAGGAAGCATAGGTCCCTTTATAAGCAAATTAAAAGAGTTATATGAGAAATTTACATTGGGGAAGGGCACAATTTTTGAACTAACCATAATTGGAAGTACATTATTATATTTTATAATCCCTGTAGATGTTATACCAGATTATTTATTTCCGATTGGTTATTTAGACGATGCAATAGCTGTACAACTTACTACAAAGGCATTACTAAAAAAATAATTTAGCGTTAATGATAGGTGGATATTGATGAGAAAAAGCAAAAAGAGCCGTAAATGGCTAAGGAATTTGTTCTTAACATTCGCATTAGTAATCGTAGCAGGGCTTATTTATTCGGTTTATCAATACAAAAGTGGATTGGCTATGGCAGATGATGGTCCTTATAAAGATGACGGAAAGACCTATGACCCATTTGAAGGTGCAGATGTGCAATTTGGTCAGATTAATGTGCTATTACTGGGAAGTGACGCTAGGGACGAGGATGGTAGATCGGATTCGTTAATGATTGCACACTATGATCAAAC
Organism: Lysinibacillus agricola; assembly: GCF_016638705.1. GTDB lineage: Bacteria > Bacillota > Bacilli > Bacillales_A > Planococcaceae > Lysinibacillus > Lysinibacillus agricola. The sequence goes on from NZ_CP067341.1 coordinate 2,231,128, forward strand.
GACGAATGATGTAAAACTTATTTCTATTATGAGGGATACGTATGTCGACATCCCAGAGCACGGAATGAATAAAATAAATGCTGCTTTTGCTTTTGGAGGTCCTGAACTTGTAAGGAAAACAATTAAGCAAAATTTTGATATTGATGTTAATTACTACGCTGTTGCGGATTTTAAAGGATTCCCTAAAATTATTGACCTTTTAGCACCTGATGGAATTGAGGTTGATATTCCTTATGAAATGTCCTATGGAATTGGTATGACCTTACATCCTGGAAAACAAACTTTACATGGTGACGGCTTATTAGGCTATGTACGATTCCGCCACGATCGTTTAAGTGATTTTGGACGAGTGGAACGCCAACAAGAGGTTTTAACGAAGGTGAAAGAACAAATCGGTGTTTCAAGCTTAATGAATTTGCCAAAATTACTTGGTGTTGCAGATTCATACTTTGATACAAATGTTGATAATAAAACAATCCTTACCATTGGAAAAGGGATTGTAAATGGAAAATCTAGTATGGACACTTTACGAATTCCTATTGCAAATTCTTATGAAGATAAACGTACGAATGTAGGAGATGTTTTAGATATTGACTTAGATAAGAACAAACAGGCATTAGAGGAGTTTTTATCATCGAAGGACAATGAAAAAAATGACTAAAACAGATTAAGTTTCATCTAAGAAGACAGGTTAATATACAATAAAATAAGAGTATGTTTTGAACAATTATTTCAAAATATACTCTTATTTTCATATTAACTGATAAGATAAATTACTTTTGCTACCAAAATCCTTTCATTTTTTTGTGCAAGCATATCCACTAAGGTTCTCTTCAAATTTTGAAACAAAGTCATGTTTTTGATCATAAAAAGGAAAGACGTCAATTTAGCATTAGTTTCGATGAACCGTACCATAAATAAATGCGGTTTTTTCACATAAGTCATCAAGAACATTCATTATTAATGTTTTTGATGGCTTATTTCATTTCTTTGTTAAGAAGGTTAGCTTGAAATTAACTATGTAACTTTATATAGAAGGGTAAGTTATTGTGCGCCTACGTTTGTAGATTTAAATTAAGATACAAGAGAGAATTTGTTTAAATGATAAACACTTAAAAAGAAGAATCTTATTGATTGGTATAAAAACATAATAAAAGGAGGTATTCCTAAATTTAATGTTAGGATACCTCCGTTGGCTTTTTATAAGTGCTTTATTTTTAATTTTCAAACTTCCGATATTCCGTATATTCGCCTTCATATTCGCCAAGGCCTAAATGACCGCAAGAGCCGTACATATTTTCAACATGGATTTCATCATAATATTTAACTAAATCAAATGAGCAGCCATTTAACTCATATGATGCCACATCCTCAGAAATTAGCTGTGCGTCACGAGTTGTATAGTCATGATGCCATGGCATTTGGCCGCCTGCTAATGTTCCATTTGTAGGGTCATAGCGATAGCCATTAACAGATGTAAATGTAATTTTTGTCGGTGTCACTTTATCAATACGAAGTGATGTTATTACACCTGTTCCTGTATAGCCTGGATTAGTGTAATAGCCTAACCAATGTGAGCGCTCTACTTGCGAAGATCCTTTTGCATAAATTGATACATCATGTGAATCTTGATTCCAAGAAACTGTCGCCCCTAATGCTTCACTAATAAAGCGTAATGGCACTAATGTTGTCCCTGATTTTATAATCGGTGCTTCTGACACAGCTAATGCGTTGCCGTTAATTTTTGCTTTTTTTGAACCGACCATTAGCCAAACCGTTTTCGTGCTATTTTTCGCTGTAATCGTTTTATCTTTCGCATTCCAGCTTACTGTTGCACCCAATGTTTCAAATACGCCTCGCAGTGGTACTAGCGTTACGCCATTTTGAATAATTGCATCACTGTGATAGCTTTGTGTTTGTCCGTTTGCTACGTATACATTGATGCCAAAGTAGGCAGAAGCATTATGTGCTTGTAAACTAAATGTAACGATGCATGTCATAGCAATAATAAAATATTTAAAAATCTTATTCATAGTATTCTCTCCTTCTAATGACTTACTGATTGAATAATTTTATTTTATTCTAGTTAATTCTTTTTCTGATCTAATTTTGTAACTTCAAAGTTTTCGGCATTTACATATTTCTCCTTTAACAAACAATATTATACTAGTATAAAACAAAGGTGATGGAAAATCACCCATTTTTTTAATAGATTTTTACTAGTTTTATAATATACTTATTAGGAGTAAAGATTTAGGTGCTTTCAAAAAACACAATTATTAAAATTATTATTTAAGTTTTATTATATTAATGTATAATATGCTGATGTATATGGAAGGAGGAGTAAAAATGGTTTTTTGTATTCACTGTGGTCATCAAAATGCAGAGGAAACTAAGTTCTGTGAGAACTGTGGTAAACCTATTAATTCGGTAATGGAAACAAAATTTGAATCGAATAATTCCGTAGGACCTCAGCATTCTAAACAAAATGTAAAAAAGAAGCCTATGTCGAAGAAGAGTAAGTTTACAATCGTAGGTATTGCAGTAATGATCGGGTTAGTTGTGATCGCAAATATTGCTATTACGAAAATGTTAGATCCGATGAAGCAGATTGAAGCGATGGATTCCGCATTGAAACAAGAAGATTATCAAGCGTTTTTAGAGGAATTCCAAATTCCTAAAAAATCGATTTATGATGCTGAAAGTTTTTCTTTGTATGTAAAGGAAAATGGGTGGAGCGCAATTCGTGATAATTTAATAGAGGAAGTAAATTCTTTAGAAAATGGTGAATTTGCAGATCCCATTAGTGATAGTCATGGTACAGATTTGATAACGGTTCTACAAAAGAAAGTCTTGTTTGGGCTATTTAAAAAGGTAGAATTCAAATTGGTTCCAATAGAAGTCTACACTGAAGCGCCATTTAAGGATATGGAAATTATCATTAATAATCATAAAGTTAAAACGGATAACGAAGGCACACAATTATTGGGGCAGTATTTGCCTGGTGTTTATGCCTGGAATTATACGTATGATGGTCAGTGGGCTAGCTTGAAGAATAGCGGTGAACTGGCAATCCGAGGCAATGGATCAAATAAGCTGGAAATTGATATTGATTGGGATATGACATCTCTAGAATTAGATTCTGAAATAGAAAACGCAATCGTTTATGTGAATGGGAAATCCACTAAATTTACTGTTTCAGAAATAGGGGAAATGTATCCTCTTCCAGCTGACGATAGTATAAAGATTTATGCTGTTGCCAAAAACTCAAAAGGTCAAGAGGTTCAATCAAATATCATTACTACAGATGCCCGATATGCTTACTTTCAATTTCCAGAAGATACAACACAAGTAAATCAAACTACTATTGAAGAAGAACAAGAAAAAGTTATAAATGGAAGTCAAAAAGATGAGTACATACAGAAGCTAGATTCGATTGATGCTGGTTTAGCAGATCTTGAACATTTGTATACTAATAAAGATAATACAGAAATTTTAAAAGCAGAAGAAGAAACATATAAAAGATGGGATAATATCTTAAATGAAATTTATGCTCTGTTAAAACAGCAACTTTCTAGTGGTGACATGGAGAGTTTAAAAGGAGTACAAATAGAGTGGATTAAAGACAAAGAGAGTTCTGCCAAAAATGCGGCTTCAAAGTATGCTGACGATGAAATGAAAGAAATTACAAAGTATAAAATTGAAGCTCAATATACGAAAGAAAGATGTTATGAGCTAGTAAAAAATTATATGAAATAAACAAGTGAAAAAGAGCGTTTTAAAATCTATGCTTTACATGCCTCATACTGTCCATATTGCTCGACGTTCATCTATATCGAAGCGTTAGTCCATTCCTGAGAACCTTATCATAAAGTGTGGTTTATAAAAGACTAACTAAAATGTTGATTAATAACATTTTAGTTAGTCTTTTATTTTTCATCGTGTGATGTTAATTTATTGATGAGATTTTTAAGCGTCTTCATCGTTTCAGGATTGTTTGTATCTATTAATTGGTTATTATTTAACTTCTATTAGCAAATGTTTTTGGTAGCGAAAGCGAAGCGTCAGCTACATATGTCTTTGGTAGCGAAAGCGAAGCGTCAGCTACAAATGTCTTTTGTACAGAAAGTATAGCGACAGGGACGCAATTATGCTGAGGCATAATTGATAGGCATAAATATGGTGGGATATAAAAAAAGGTAGCTGACGAATTCATCAGCTACAAATGTTATTTTTCAAGCTTTGTTAACGTTTTTCCGCTCCAACCAAAGATAATCGTCAAAATTGGTCCGAGTAGACAGAAGAAGGTAAATGGCAGGTAAGTTGTTGTTGGGATATCTAGTACACTAGCAATGAACATACCACAAACACTCCACGGAACAAGAGGATTGACTACAGTACCTGCGTCCTCCATAACACGGGATAGATTTTTCGGGGCAAGTCCAACCTTCGCAAACTGTGCTTTAAATGCTTCACCAGTTAGTAAGATTGATAAGTACTGCTCACCGATTAATGTGTTGACACCAATCCCTGTAATGGCAGCTCCAGTAATAACAGAGCCAGCGCTTTTAAAGAAGCTCTCTACCTTCGCTAAAATACTTTGAATAATGCCGAGCGTAAACAAAAGACCGCCCATGGTTAATGCTAGTAAGACTAAGGCAATTGTAGCTAGCATACTGCTCATACCACCACGTGTCAGTAATGCGTCTACGTCCTTATTACCAGTATCAGAGACATAGCCTTCAAAAAGGATTTTAAATACATTTGACAATGCAATAGGTTCTTGTATATAGGCAAGTCCAACACCAAGAATTGAAACGACTGCAAGTGTGATCAGTGCAGGCGCTTTATAAATAGTCATAATAACTAGAACGACAATTGGTAATAATGTATACCAATGAATAAGTCCAGTAGACAGTAGTCCCTCTTTATATTGCTCCACTGTATCAAATGATGTATCTGCTCCTGTTGGCGATAATATAGCATAAAGCACGAATGAGATCCCGAAAGCTGGAATCGTTGTCCAACCCATATTTTTAATATGCTCGAAAAGATCTACACCAACCGTACCAGAGGCAAGATTTGTTGTATCCGATAGCGGAGACATTTTATCCCCAAAGAAAGCTCCAGAAACAATCGCACCAGCCGTTATAGCTAAAGAGATGTCCATTGCACCAGCGATTCCCATGAAAGCAACGCCCACTGTCGCAACCGTTGTTAAAGAGCTACCAACTGAAATGCCGACGATACTACAAATTAAAAATACGATTGCAAAGAAAAAGCTTGGTGAAACCGTTAAAAAGCCGTAGTAGATAAGCGTTGGAATTGTGCCTCCCATAATCCAGCTCGAAATTAAAATACCAATAAAGAAGAAAATAAAAACTGCTCCAAGACCAGCACTTGCACCTGCAACCATCCCAGCTTCAAGCTCTCGGAAAGGAACTTTTTTTAGTAATCCATAGGCAATTAAAAGTGAAATGATAAGGAAAATAGGTATATGGGGTGTTGCTTTTAAATACCCAATACTGAATGCCATCATGGCAATAATTAAAAGTATGATGAAGCTTGCCTCAATAAATCGAGGGTTACTCTTTGCTGCAATTCGAAACATGCTAATCCTCCTAATAGTCGCTTCTCCGCTTCAACGCGGTGAAGCCTAAAAGAATTATAGCACGCTAATAAATTTTGTCAATTGGCTGAAAAAATTTGTAAATGAAATTGGTAGTGCTTTTCTTGCCAATTTCTAAAAAATGGCCTTAATGGATACTGATATAATCCCATGCATTTTTGATAATTAACGTACAAGTCATGATGATAAAAATAATACGCATCATTTTTGTCCCACGTTTTAGCGCGAATTTTGAACCCAATATCGCACCGAAAATCATGACGAAGCCCATAGGTAGTCCGTATAAAAAATTGACCTCTCCTAATAGTAAAAACATACTAAGCGCCGCTAAGTTCGATGTGAAATTAAATGCTTTTGCATTGCCTGCAGCTTGTAAGAAATCATTTCCTAGCATTAATAAAATGAAAATAAAAAAAGAACCAGTACCAGGTCCAAAGAAACCATCGTAAAAGCCAATTGCTGCAAACGCGCCAATAAAGGCTATTTTTTTTGCAGTACTTAATGTCCGCTCTTCAGGCTGCTGACCCCAATCTTTTTTGAAAACCGTATAAGTGGTAACTAGGACGAGCATAACAAGCATAAGAGGCTTTAAAATAGCTGGTGATACAAGATGTACGGTGTATGCTCCAATAAACGAGCCAATAAAAATAAAAGGTATTATTTTTTTATTCTTTTTAACATCAACCTTGCCTGCTCGTAAAAATGTCAACATGCTTGTCCCATTGCTAATTGTATTCGCAAGTTTGTTTGTGGCGATAGCAGTACTAGGAGGTAAACCAACAGCCATGAGTGCAGGTAAGGAAATCAATCCTCCGCCACCGACAATTGCATTCAAAAAGGATGCGATAAAACCAAGCATTAAAAGTATTGCAAGTGATAGTAAATCGATGTCCATATGTATGATGCTCACATCCTTCTTTAGCGGTATATTTCTTATAACAGTACTGCGAATTGAAATAAATAACAATGAAGTCTCTCTTTTGAAGTAAAAATCGTTTACAATTCCTTAACATTAATAACAATGAAAAAACAGAAGAGAAAAAAGTTTTTTTAAGTGTTTTTATAAAAATAAAAGAAAAAACGGTAATATTTGAAGAAAAAACGGTGATTTTTATTAACGAGTTTCCAACGTTTTCAACTTAGAAAAGCACCTAAAAATAAATGTGGCAAATTTAATATTACATTTTTGTAAATTCAACTCGTTTATGTTTAAAAATCTGTAGAATTGTGTAAAAGTTTTGTTATGATGATTGCAGAAATCGACAATATTTATTCAACAGGAGGAACATGATGTTCAACTCAAATAAGCAAGATCCATTTTTTAAGGCATTGTTAAACATTTCTAAAAATGTCAAAGAAGGTATTTACTATGCACATAATGCACGTATTGAAAATATAGATGCGCTGAAAGAGATCGCAGACACAATGAAGCAATATGAAACAAGTGGAGATAAATTGATTCACGAGCTTATCGTCATGCTGAATAAATCATTTATGACGCCTATCGAGCGTGAGGATATTTTATCGCTTGCCAATAAATTAGATGATGTCATTGACGGCATGGAAGGCTGTATTGCTCATTTTGACATGTATAATTTAACAGAAGTTACAGATCCGATGCGTCAATTCTTAACATATATTGCGAAAAGTACAGATGAAATGGTCCAAGCAATGGAACTATTAAATAGCAGAAAGCTCGTTGAAATGCGTAAACATGCTATTCAAATCAAGGACTATGAGCGTGAATGTGATGAAATTTTCCGTTCTTCTATGAAGCAATTATTTATTCAAGAAAAAGACCCAATGCGTATCATCGTGTTCAAGGATATTTACGAACAATTTGAAGATATTGCAGACAGCTGTCAAACAGTAGCAAATACAATTGAAACTATAATTATGCGTAACGCGTAAGATGGAGTGTACGAAATGGATACGATATTACTGATAACAATATTAGTCGTTATGTTCGCACTTGTATTCGATTTTATTAACGGCTTCCATGATACAGCCAACGCGATAGCAACTTCTGTATCAACAAGAGCATTGAAGCCGCGTACAGCAGTATATATGGCTGCGGTTATGAACTTCATCGGAGCGATTACATTCGTTGGGGTAGCGAAAGCATTAACTAAAGATATTGTTGACCCATTCAGCTTGAATGCTTTTGATGGAGATATTACAGGTTCTGTCGTTATTTTAGCGGCACTATTATCAGCGATAACATGGAATTTAGTAACGTGGTACTTTGGAATCCCGTCTAGTTCATCGCATACATTGATTGGTTCTGTGGCAGGTGCTGCCATTGCAGCGGCAGGCTTTAATGTATTGAACTACAGCGGCTTTATAAAAATCATTCAAGCACTTATCTTCTCACCATTACTTGCGTTTGCGGCTGGTTTCTTAATGATGACTTTAATGAAAGTTTTATTTAAGGATACAAATTTATATCGAACGAATAAAGGCTTCCGAACAATGCAAATTGGTACTGCCGCTTTACAATCATTTACACACGGTACAAACGATGCGCAAAAGGCGATGGGGATTATTACGCTTGCTTTAATTGCAGGAGGATTGCATCACACAGATGATATTCCTTTATGGGTACGTTTTGCAGCAGCATGTGCGATGGGGCTTGGTACATCAGTAGGTGGTTATAAAATCATCAAAACAGTTGGTGGTAAGATTATGAAAATTCGTCCAGTCAATGGTGTTGCAGCAGACATTGCTTCTGCATCTATCATCTTCGGAGCGACATTAATTCATTTACCAGTATCCACTACACACGTTATTTCTTCATCCATCATGGGTGTAGGTACAGCACATCGTGTAAAAGGTGTTAAGTGGGGCATGGCACGTAAAATTGTGACGACATGGGTGATCACCATGCCAATTTCCGCAGTCATGGCTGCAGCTATTTACTTTATATTAAGTTTATTTTTCTAACATAATGGAAGGAATGCACAACTTACGTGCATTCCTTTTTTTATTTGTCGGAGAGAAGGGCGGAAGTGACGGATAGAAAAGGCAAAGCGAAGGAAAGCTCATCCTCAACGACGGAAAGAAATGAAGGTGACGGAAAGCCCGAGGAGAACGACGGATAGAAAAGGAGAAGCGAAGGAAAGCTCATCCTCAACGACGGAAAGAAATGAAGGTGACGGAAAGCCCGAGGAGAACGACGGATAGAAAAGGCAAAGCGAAGGAAAGCTCATCCTCAACGACGGAAAGAAATGAAGGTGACGGATAGTCCGAGCAGAACGACGGATAGAAATGGCAAAGCGACGAAAAGCTCATCCTCAACGACGGAAAGAAATGAAGGTGACGGATAGTCCGAGGAGAACGACGGATAGAAATGGCAAAGCGATGAAAAGCTCATCCTCAACGACGGAAAGAAATGAAGGTGACGGAAAGGCCGAGCAGAACGATGGATAGAAAAGGCAAAGCGAAGGAAAGCTCATCCTCAACGACGGAAAGAAATGAAGGTGACGGAAAGCCCGAGGAGAACGACGGATTGAAAAGGCAAAGCGAAGGAAAGCTCATCCTCAACGGCGGAAAGAAATGAAGGTGACGGAAAGCCCGAGGAGAACGACGGATAGCCAGATCTATGGTAATTATAAAGAAAGTGTAAAGTTCGGAAAAAAAGACTTTTTACATAGTAAGGTTAGTACAGGAGGAAAACAGATGAGAGAAAAGCTATTACTGATTGAGGATGATACGGCGATTGGACGTATTGTGAAGGATACGCTTGAACAAGAGGGTTACCAAATTACTTGGGCAACAACTGGACTTGAAGGTCTAACTGATTTTCAAGCGGATTCGTTTGATTTAGTGTTAGTCGATTGGATGTTACCTGAGATGGATGGTCTTACTGTTTGCCAAAATATTCGTTGGGAAAGTGATGTACCTATTTTAATGATGAGTGCGCGTAAAGAAGAGGCAGATAAGGTTGAGGGCTTGCAGGGCGCTGATGATTATATAGCGAAACCCTTTAGCTTAGAGGAGTTAAAGGCACGTGTAGCCTCACACTTACGTCGCTGGAAACGTTATAACAAAAATGAAATAACAGAAGATATATCATCCTTTACACATGGCTTAGAAATTGATTGGCAAAAGGAAACAGTGCGGCTTGATGATAAAAAGCTTGCCTTAACACAAAAGGAATTTGCTCTATTAAAACTACTTGCGAAAAATCCAAGCCAAACCTTTTCAAAAGAAGAGCTATATCAGCATATTTGGCAACAGGCGAGCGTAGATGACACACATACAGTCACGGTACATATAAAGGCGCTACGAGAAAAGCTAAAAGACCCAGTCAAAACGCCATATTATATACAGACGGTTTGGGGCAAAGGCTACCGCTTTATTGGTGAGCCGATATGAAAATTAAAACATGGTTACTCATCACTTTTTTCATCGTGATGATTTTACCGATAGCAGGTGCTTATAGCCTTTATGTGTGGATTAATGCCTATTATCAAGATAAAAACGGAGTTGCTGAGTATTTCGAAAAATTAACAGAGCTCAATCAGGTAAAGTCTGTTCTCGAAAATCCTATGTATTATACAAAAAATGCGGATATCAAAGATATTGAAGCACTAACGAATGATCATCTTGCAATTACACTTTATTCGAAATCAGGCTTGTTTTTGTATTCCTCAAATCCATTGAAATCGGTGTCGGGGATTGATTCTAAAGATAGTATTTTTAAAGGTTTATATGAGCTAAAGCAAAATTACAATGCCTTTACTTATAAAGAACCTGTTTATCAAGATGGAGAATTGCTTGGGGTTTATGAGATTCAATTAGTGAGGACGGATTGGGTAAAAGGCGTAGAAAGTCGTTCTTGGCTTGTAATAGCAAGCTCTATATTATTATTTCTCCTTATTTATTTTGCAGTTATGATGCTACTTAACCGTAGATTAAATAGACCGTTACATGAACTGATGCGGCAAATGCGTGCTTTTGCAAAGGGGGAGCATGTGGAATCAAATTTAGTGGCAAGAAAAGATGAAATTGGGGAACTTGCTCAAACCTTTCTTGCCATGCAGGACGAAATTGAAATCGCTCGTACTCACTTAAAAGCTGAACAACAGCAAAAGGAGTTAATGATTGCAAGTATTTCCCATGATTTGAAAACACCTCTTACAGCTATTCAAGCATATGCTGAGTCTTTACAAAGCAAGACATTATCAGAAGAACAGCAAGACGAGTACCGACAAATTATTTTAACAAAGTCTGAAACGATGAAGCATATGTTAGAGGATTTATTGATGTACACTTTACTGCAATCGACAAGCTATCATTTAGAACTTGTTGCAGTAGATGGGGCAGAGTATTTTGAAATGGCACTGTCTGATTATGAGCAACTATGTAAGGATCAAGGATTTATGCTTGAAGTTACTTGTGACATAGAGGGTATGTACGCAGTGCATCCGAAGCAGCTCCAACGGGTGATCGACAATTTAATGAGTAATGCTTGGCGCTATGGAGCAGTAGATACAGCGATAGGTTTAGCAGCCGTGAATGCCGGGAAGAGTCCAATATGGTGCTTTGATTTTGTAAAGCCTGCACTGACAATGCAAGAAGGTATGTATCTCATTGTGCAAAATTGCGGCCAAGGTGTAAATAAAGAAGGTATTGAGAAGCTATTTGAGCCATTGTACCAAGCAGATACAGCACGCACAAAGGCTGGGGAGCGGGGCACTGGACTAGGATTAAATATAGCAAAACAAATAATAGAAAAACACGGTGGGACGGTAGAGCTAGTATCGAAAGAAGGTTATGGAACAGCTGTACTTTGCTGGTTGCCACCATATGAAGGAGAGATTTGATAATGAATTGGAAAAAATCATTACGTGCAGTAGGTTTAGTGGCCGCACTAACATTTAGCTTAGTAGGTTGTAATACAGAGGGGTCATATTCACCCCAGGAAATTATTGATCAAGCGTTACAGGAAACGACAGAACCACTTACTTATTACGGTGAATACAAAATGGATATGGGTGAGATTGGAGGAAAAGCTCAAGTCGAGGAGTGGACTAAAGATGGTAAACGACGTATTGAGATGACAGCTGAAAATGGTGAGCATATCATCACAGTCAACAATGGCTCACAAGTCATTATATATGATGTTGTAAAAAACACAGTTCATAAAATAGATATTGGCGAAGGTAATTCAGATTTATTCCCATCACCAAGAGATCAGGCAGAATCACTATTTAATTTAGTAAAGGATACACATGATGTAAAAATTGATGGGGAGGAAAAGATTGCTGGAAGAGATACGTATAAAATTGTAGCTAAAGCGAAAAAAGATGATACTTTAATAGATGATATAGAAGTATGGATTGATAAAAAAACATGGATAACGTTAAAAACAATAACGAATAGTGCTGGAAATAAAATGACATCAGAGTATACGAAAATGGATGAAAATGCAAAAATTGATGATGCACAATTTACAATTGATATTCCAAAGGATGCAAAAGTGGAAGAAATAAGTGGAACTGAATCTGAGTCAGTAACACTGGATACAGTGAAGGAAGAGCTTGGCGAATTTTTAATGGTGCCAGAAGAAAATGGACTAACTTTGGATGATATTTCATTAGATAAAGGGCTAGAAGGTCGTTCAGGGTATACTTTCAATTATGTTAAGAATGGTCAACAAGAAATTTCAGTAACGGTTTTTAAAGCGAATAGTAGTGTTATTGAGGTTGATCCTACTTTAGGTGAAAAAGAAATGGACATCCGAGGTCAAAAAGGTACTGTCATGGACATGGATAAATTCCGTTATATTGGCTGGCAGGAAAAGGGCTATCAATATGGCATTATGATTGGAAATCCTGAGCTAACAATCGAAGACCTTGTAGCCTATGCAAAACAAATGACCATCGTTAAGTGAGGTGAAATGTATGAAGAGAAATGATTTTATAAAATGTCTCGCATTGTTTTTATTTAGCACAGTGTTTTTATATGGCGTAGGTGAAACATACGACGTTGCATGGCTGAAATTTCATTTCTTAGGACAATACAATGATGAAGGTTTTTATTTCAGTTTTAGTTCTTTAACCCCTATACTTGGTGGTTTACTAATCGTTGCGTTATATGAAACGAAGATTAAGCGACTTATTTAATTATGAATTTGATGTACCTAAAGAGTATAGGGATTGGAAGGGAGTAAACAGTATTAAGGTTAACTTTACAACGATATACACTTCCCTTCAAAAAAGCTAAAAAATCCACTTTTAAAAATGTGGGTTTTTTAGCGTTGATGAGATACGGACAATAAAATCTGATTAATGATAATTAGTATTGCAAAAATAGATGCTAATTGCGTTCGCCCTGTAGCATATAGAGCTATTACGGCTAAAGAAAAAATCACAAATTCAAGCATAAAATGCCAAGCCCCATCCAAAGGGATCGTTGCTTTGGGTGAACCAAACATACTCCAAAGAACTACGAATAAAACAGGTGTTCCAATTCCAAGTAAAAGCTTGAAGAAAATGCCTTTCCCAGTTTGTAAACCCCAATACCCAAAAGCCACTATCACACAAATTTCTAATAGAAAGCGAAGAGCTAAATTCAACACCATATTATTCCTCCAAAAATTGATTTTTGAAATGTGTTTTTTTTGTGGATCATCACCATAGCGTGTGGTTGATTTCCGTTCCGACTGGGCGCTTTGTAGCTGCCGCTTTGCTTTCGCTACAGAAAACATTTGTTGTTGCTGTCGCTACGCTTTCGCACAGACAAAACAATTGTAGCTGCCGCTTTGCTTTCGCTACAGAAAACATTTGTTGTTGCTGTCGCTACGCTTTCGCACAGAGCAAAGCTTCCTGGGGGCGTCCGATGAGCCGCTTCACTCGCGTTGCTCGCTCCAGGGTCTCATCTGTGACGCTGATCCCCAAGGAGTCGCCCAGTCTCCACTTCAATCAACTTGCATACGTTTTAACAAATGTCATCCACAACTTTTGGTGATGAGTGTTTTTTTTGTAACTCTTTTGTATAGTTTTAACCGTAACGCTGATAGAATCGCTACTTCTAACTTAAGCTATTTGCTGTAAATGAGTTTTAGTAAAGGCTTCATCATATTTTAATCCGTAGCCTAATGCACGATCTAAAAATATATGAGCTAGCCAAATAATAGAGGCCATGAGTAGCGGTGTCGATACAGTGACAAAGCCTATAATCAAGAGAATGGCTGGTAGGACTAAACTATGGCCAATATTGTAAAATAGCGCGCCGACTTTAGTGTTTACAATGTATCCTACCATGCTTATATCAGGTAGTAATAAAAACAATACAAAATAGAGGAACGAAAATTCAAAATGCCAGTAGAAAAATATACTTACTAAAAATGCTATTAAATATTCCAATGAGATAATTTTACGTAGTTTCATGATGACCACGACCTTCCTGTAATTGGTTATACATATCCTCGATAAGTGAACCGATGACCATTTTATTTTCCGCATATTTTCCTTCAGCCATTAATGTTTGAGCGAGCTGTAAGGATTTGAGTGCCTGTTGATAAAAAAGTAACTGCTGCTCAATGTGAGTGATCTTTCCAGAGAATAGCTGTACCGTTGCTTGATTGCAGGAATCTGAAACAGGCTTTTGCTCAAGTGTAAGAAGTTGTTTGATTTCTTGTAATGTAAAGCCGAGCTGTCTTAATACTAAAATAAATTTAATTGTATGTTCACAAGTGACATCGTACACGCGATAGCCATTGTCCCGTTTATTTGGATGTAGTAATCCTTCTTTTTCATAGTAACGCACGGTATCAGTAGATAAATTATACTTAACTGCAAACTGTTTGATTTGCATATGAACACCTCCTGAATTTATCCTAACATTGGAGTATGCTCCAAGGTCAATACAATTTATTGATATTTTTTGAAATTAAGTGAAACGGTCATTTAATGGCAGTCGTTAATAGTATAAGAGGGGGAGGTGACGGCATGCATGAAAAAATGATAGATGAACATGCAGAGCATTTATTGCGTCTCGCTTATTTTTACGTGAAAAATAGACATGCAGCAGAGGATATTGTGCAGGAGGTTTTTATAAAATTTTCTCAACCTAATTATGAGGAACGTGGACAGCTACGTGCTTATTTATCTACGTTAACGATTAATAAAAGCAAGGATTATTTAAAAAGCTGGCATTATAAAAAATGATTTTACAAGAAAAATATTTCCGGTGAAGGCTAACAAACAGCGTGATGAACTGATTGAAGCGAAGGAAAGATCGCATATCGGAGCAGCTATTCTAAAGCTTCCACTAACATATAGAGAGCCAATCATCCTTTACTATTATGAAGAGATGAAGATTGCCGAAATAGCACAGGTTCTAGGTATTGTAGAAAACACTGTTAAAACAAGGCTGAGAAGGGCAAGAGAAATCCTAAAGTCTGATCTAAAGCAGGAGGAATGGGAGGTGCTTGGACATGAATGAATGGCAAAAAGAATTGGTGAAAGTAGCAGGGGATATGGAAGAGAGTAAGGAGTGTGTCAAAAAACGTGTCTTACAGCAGCAAGATGTCAAACCCAAAAAGCCCATTCGTTTCGCGTTTTTAACAGTAATTGTGACGTTATGCTTAGTAGAATTTGTCATGGTGTAGCTACTGAATAAGGAAACGAAACAATCGGCAAACTTGTTTAACGATACACAGCTTGCTCATTTTGAAAATATTATGCGTATCCATTGGCGCGAACAAGACGAGGAATTTTATACAAAAGAGGCATTTGAACGCTACAAGAAGGTAGTTGCTATTGATTATTATGCGAAGTCACTTGATCTTCATTATTCTGAGGCAGAGCTAAAGGCTGTGAGGAAGGAGCACTATGATGAGCTTGCCATGCTACAACAATCACCTGAATATGCGGTTCTTTTTAAAGAGAAAGGATTCAAAAAATATTTTAAGACGTATATTGAGCCGCTGTTACCGATGTATGCAGCTAAAAAAAAGCTTGGTATCTTTTATCTAGAAAAATATCCAACTTTTCCAAACGGTTTGGTACAAGAAATTCGACTCATCCTGTGATGAGGAACCGTTGATTTTCGCGGAGAGTGGTGACTCCTGCGGGATTAGCTTGCGCTGAAAGCCCCGCAGGAACGTAGTGACAAGGAGATTGAAGCCAAGCCCGCGAAAAGCGCCAACTCGGAGTGAAAACCAACCTTTGATTATGGATACGCATTAATTTATATTTATTTTTTGTCGACAAATTGCAAGTCTCTTTCAAGAAGAGGCTTGTTTTTTATATGTAAGGAAATTATAGTTTTTGTACTGATATAAATATAATGAGTCGTTTTAAGAAAATGTTACAAGTTTTCTAGGAATAAATAATCATCTAATGTTAATTTTAGGTTAATTTACTCATTAATTTGAAAATAAATGATTCCGAAGAATTGTAATATTTTACACATGAAGATAGTATTAAAGAAGTAGGGGTTAATATGAGGAGGGGCGGTATGAACACACAAGAATTTGACGAATTATGGATTACGCTAAATGAATTATATAATGCGAATCGCTATTTAGAATATATAGAATTAAGTAGTGCCGCAATTGAAAGTGCCATTGCACTTGGTATGTATAATAAAGCAATCCTGTTATTACGTTATCGCTGTGCAAGCTATTTTCAAACAGGTGATTTGCAAGTTTCCATTAGTGTGCTTGAGCAATATCGTGAATTAACCTTTCAATATGGCGATGATATCGATTTAATCCATCATTATATTTTAGCCTCCATCTATTGGGGGACATTTGGTCATTTAAAGAAATCTGAAGAGTTTATGATCAAGGGACTAAAGATTGCTGAGCGTATTCAACATGTAGAAAGTATGGGGAAAATTTATAATAATTTAAGTGATTTAGAAAACTCCTTAGGAAATTATCAAAAGGCGAAGGAATTTGCATTAAAGAGCCTATACTATGCCAATGCTTTTGAGACGAAGCATGACAATCCTTATACAGGAATTATCCATCCCAAAATAAACTTAGCTGTTGCGCAAATTTGGCTGGAAGAATTTGATGAAGCATATGAAATATTGCAGGAGCTGCTGGTGACGATTCAGAACCCGCCTTATTCCAAGGTGCAATTGGAGGTTATGAATGCCTATGCTCTGCTTAATGAAAAACAGGGAAGCGTTGGCGAGGCCATTGATTTATATCAAAAGGCGAAGCACTATGCCTTACAAAATAATGATTTATCTTTGCTTCAAACCATTTACAATTCTTTAGTAAAGCTTATAGAAGAGCAGGGTAATAAAATTGTGTTGTGCTCGATACAGAAGGAATATATTAACATTTTACTAGAAATACAAAGGGAAAATTATACACATGTGTTATTTGAGATGGAGTACAATGACCAGAAGAAGCAATTTGAAAAAACTTCTTATATTGATCCATTAACGAATATTTATAATCGTCGTTATTTTGATGAGAATGCAGAGAAAATGGTGGAGAAAGCTTCATCAGAAAATCAGCAATTAGCATTAATGATGATTGATTTAGATCATTTTAAAGAAATTAATGATACAAACGGTCATTTATTTGGGGATGATGCTTTGACGATTACTGCTACTACATTAAAAGACTATTTTCAACCGTTTGAGTCGATTGTCGCTCGTTTTGGCGGAGATGAGTTTATTGTTCTTAGTCAATTAAGGGAAGGCGAATCTGTTCAATCAATGACGGAAAACCTCTATCAAACATTAACTGCTCTATCCTTAACAATCAATGATGAGGCCGTTCAATTAGAATTTAGTATTGGGGTAAGTACAAATAAACAAGGCCAGATTACCGAAGTCGAAGAACTGATCCATAGTGCGGACACAGCACTATATACGTCAAAGCGCAATGGCCGAAACCAAATCACAGTCTTTAACCAATATAGTGATGTGGGAAATAGTAAATAATTTAGCGAAAGAGGCATCCAGAAAAAAATGGGGGTGTCTCTTTATATAGTTGGTCTTACCGTCATCGGCATTTGATAATCAATCATAGAGAGTCTGCTTCATTTCAACGAATTTAACGTTGGAGTTTTGCAGATTCTTTTCATTAAAAATTATTTTTGAAAAAGTGAATCGGAAATGAAGTGGCGTCCGTCAGTAGTTTAGAAAGAAGGTGAGGACAACGATGGATATCGAAAAAATTATTGCAGAGCACGGTGACTATTTGCTAAAGGTTGCTTATTTATATGTGAAAAATGAAGCAACGGCTGAGGACATTGTGCAAGATGTGTTTATCGCCTTTTATCAAAAGCAAGAGCAATTTCGGCAAGAATCATCATTACGTACATATTTAGTGAAAATGACGGTCAATCGAAGCCATGATTATTTGCGTAGCTGGAAAAGTAAACGATTGACACTCTTTGAAAAAATAACAGGGCGTACGACAGCCGTCACGCCTGAAAAAGAATTTCTTGCTAAGTCCACAAAACGAGAGCTAGTAGAAGCTCTGTTTACATTATCTGTGGCATACAGAGAAGTACTGATTCTCTATTATTTTGAGGATATGACGACAGTGGAAATCGCACAGCTAGTATGTTGTCCAGAAGCGACGGTACGGACAAGATTACAGCGGGCTAGAAAGCAACTTGCAACAGCAATCGGTGATTATGATTGGGAGGTGTTACGCCATGAATCAATTTAAAGAAGATGTGCTAAAAGAACTTCGAGATGTAAAGCTAACAGATGAGAAAAAACAGGCAATTGCCCAGAAAACTCGTAGTAAAACTAAACAAAGAAGAAGTAGTCCATGGCAATATCGTGTGGTGCTTGCGACGTTTACGCTTTTTGTCATTGGTTTTAGTTATTTATTATTACAAAATAAAAATTCAGGAAGTCATCAAGCAGCTAGTTTACAGCAAGAAGGGGATACATGGAGCCTATGGACAATTTTGCAATACGATTTAGTAAAAGGTATATTGATTTTTAGCTTTATGGTGGGGCTTGCTTTTTTTGTTAAATGGGTGTTATTAAAGAAAGGATATGGCCTACCAGTGTGCATTGAGTGTGGCGAAACTTGGTCAGAAAAGCAAGCGCGAAGAATGTACCGGAAAAATGGACAACTAGAATGTCCTTATTGTGGGAAAAAACAATATCGCTCAAAAAAATCAATGAAAATGAGTGGTATTTTAACGTTCCCGATTCCATTTATGGCTTTTATGCATATAATCTTTAATAATATTGCAATCGGGACCATTTTCTTTGTAGCGGGTGTTTATATTTTTTATCGTCTATTAGCGCCATATGTATTTGATTTACAAGAAGATGATCCTACCAACGATCCGCTTTGGTAATTTGTGAAGAGAAATTGCTAATTCTTAACGCAAATGGGGAGGCAATTTAATTTGAAAAAGAGTAGTACATATTAATTCGTAGTAACGACTTTTCGAGCTGCAATTATCTCAAAGTGCAGAGGCTCCATAGTTATTCGCTATCGGATTCTTTAAATGAATAAACGGTATGAAAAGCCCCTCCTAATTACTCGGCTATCGAGCGATTAGGAAGGGCTTTGATTATTCTTATTTTTGAAATAATTCAATATCCAGGTCCGCGAAACATTGAGCGGTTACTATTCTTGCAAATTAAACTTTCTGCTTGTCAATCTCCTGGTCCTGTGCCGGTTGCTCTGATTGTGCTGGTTGTTCAGATTGTGTTGGTTGCTCCGATTGTTCTGGCTGTTCAGATTGTGTCGATTGTTCCTCCGACTGCTCTTTCTTCAATCCGGTTTTTTTGCGAATAAAGCCCCAAATCGCGCCGACGGCCACCACAATTATGATCCCGAACTTCTTTAATAGAGGGATGAGCACAGCAAGCAAGCCCGCTTTTTTGGCAACCGCCAGACCCGCGCCTCCAAGAATTAATCCTGTCAAGCCGAATTCAGCTACCTTATCGGTTTTTTTGTCAAAATCCTCATAGCGTTGACCTTGCTTTAAGTTAAACTGCTTTAGGATCTTGTTGTTAAACACTATACGATCGGCCTGCAAATTCGCCGGATCTGAGACGAGTATCGCTGAGATATAGCCTTGGCGGGATAGAATTCGCACATTGTAGTTAATAACACCGTTGTTCTGATTATCATGCGCCAATAATGACCACGACAAACTATGTAATTGGTTGTCGTAGAATGGAGCAACATCCCATTTGTCAACGAATAACTGATTTTCAGGGCTTAACTCCTTATTCATTTCTTCCGTACCTTCTTTGTAGCTGTCTAACAAAGCATCAGCATCGATATCTGTTTTCTCGTCGTCTTTTATATGTCCAGATTCTTCATATTCGAAATAAACGGCCCAAGTCTGTTTTTCATCTTTTGGGAAAACCACACCGATTTCTGACCCGCTCGGTTCCATTCCGCCTTGCTTTAGATACTTTTTCGTATCTTCGGCATTAAGAAAAATAAAATCACTGCCTAACTCCAGTTCCGCTAAATTGGTCCCCACGTCAACTTTCTGTCCACTACCTTCTACCCAATTCAGCTCTTCTTCGGCGAATGCGGGAACCGCACACATCATCATAATTAAAGTCATAACAGTTACTGATTTAAATAGTTTTGCAATCCACGATTTCAAAATAACTTCCTCCCAAAAATCACATGTTTTTATGCTGCGAACGACTTGTCCATCTTTTCTTTAAATAAATGCATGCATACTAGGACGGCGCCTATACCTGCAAGAGCAATTTCTACAAAGGTTTCGCCTCCGCCAAAAATGTCGTTAAAAACGGTAAATAATTTGAATTGTAGACCGAATTGCGGCAGTATAAATGCACCTAACCCTAAAATTAAAAATATGATACCAGTACGAAACAACTTACCTCCTTATAATGGAAAAATACTTATGTAGGTTACCATATAAGACAAATTGTTACAATGCGTATTCGTCCAATTGAAAACATGCTGCACAATTTCTGCCGCTTGCTAGCTCACGTTGGAGACTGAGATACCCATTCCTCGTTTTCAAGATGTGGGTCTTTTTCCGAACAACTTTTAATCCAAATAGACTAATTATAGTCAAAAAAACAACGTTAATTGCAGATTGTTAATGAATTGTACATTCAATATGTATATGCGACTGATTATATTTACGCATTTTTTGATAACCTTTTCATGGAAGTTTTTGGGCTTTATTTGGTTGGTGTTGTTTTCTTGGTTTATCAAATAACTCCTGGTTTTTTGAATTACAAGCGGACAATCTTATGAATACACCACTTTGGTCATGGCCTTTATGATAAGAAATTGCTAGTTCACTATAGCAATTTTTCAAAATAGATTGACAACAGTTTTCATTTGTTTTATCTTTGTGTTAACTTATTTATACTTTGAGTTAACGTACAAAGGGAGGCAATTTAGTTTGAAAAAAAATAGTACATATAATTATGTGTTAGCGGCATTTGGTGCAGCGATTATTGCTGTTCTTGCACAAGTAACGATTCCGCTTCCACTTATTCCAATTACAGGACAAACATTAGCAGTAGGCTTAGTTGTAACGATTTTAGGGACAAGAATTGGTACATTATCAGTATTGCTTTATATTTTGCTTGGTGCAGCAAGTATTCCAGTATTTAGCGGTATGTCAGGTGGAATTGCTATTTTGGTTGGTCCAACGGGTGGCTATATTATTGGTTTCCTAGCTACTGCAATCATTATGGGCTTATATTTAGATAAATTTGGCATTACGATTTTCAATGCCATCGTTGCGAACCTAATTGGGATGGTTGTGACATTGACGTTTGGAACGGCTTGGTTAAAAATCGTTGGAGATTTAACTTGGACAGCTGCATTTATGGGTGGTGCGGCACCATTTATCGTGGTAGGTATTGTGAAAGCTGTACTGGCAGGATGGATGGGTGTCATTGTTCGTCGTCGCTTAGAACAAGCACATTTAATTTCTTTCAGCGGGGTCCAAACACCCGCTGAACAGAGGAACTCAGTCTAAGAACGCCACGTCCTGTGGCAACGACTGAGTGACCAACATCACGTTGGCCCAAAGCCTCTGGCGGATGTCACGGAATCGGAAAGGAGTTCTTTGTGCTAACACATGGCCGATTCCGGACGCATTGTTTATCTGCGCGAAAGCGTAGCGACAGCGGCAAATGTTTTCTGTAGCGAAAGCAAAGCGACAGCTACAATTATGCCGAGGCATAATTGATTAGAAGCGATTGCATAGGAGGAATTGTTTTGGCAACGTTATGGACAGGTGGAAAAATTTACACAATGGCGCAAGTTGGCGAAATAGTTGAAGCAGTCCTTGTAAAAGATGGGAAAATTGTGGCGACAGGCTCAGTAGATAGCTTGTCGCCACAAGCTACTTCTATTCAACATTTACAAGGAAATGTGATGTATCCAGGCTTTGTCGATAGTCATTTACATATGATTGGCTATGGGGAAAAATTAAAGCATATCGATGTATCGAACATTAAAAGTAAGGAAGAGCTATTGGCCATTATTCGTGAACGGATGACAGAGGTTCCCGCTGATGAATGGGTGATCGTGATAGGGCTTAATGAGACGCAATTTGAAGCTCCTATTTTCCCAACATTAGCTGAACTAGATGCACTTGGTGAAGCACATCTTATTATTAAACGAAGCTGTCACCATTTAATTTTGGCTAATTCCAAGGCGCTATCATTTGCAGGCATTACCAATGGCACTCCATCACCAGAGGGTGGTGTGATTGATAAGGTGGATGGACAGCTAACTGGTGTTTTAAAGGATGCAGCGTTGTATATGATTGTTAACCATATGCCTCATATTACGCCCGAGTATATTGAGGATGCTCTCGAAAAGGCAGTAATATCCCTGCAATCATATGGCTTAGTAGGTGGTCATTCTGAGGATTTAAGTTATTACGGACCGCCGCTTCAACCAATACATGCTTTTCGAAAGATTGTTGAGGCAAAGCAATCGTTTAAAGTTCATTTATTACAACACCACACGGTATTTGAAGAAGTTGCCAAGATGGAAGAAACATCTTCTCCTTATTTAGAGTTTGGTGCCATGAAGATTTTTATCGATGGTGCCTTTGGAGGACGTACTGCTGCTCTTCGTGAACCGTACTGTGATGAACCAGGCAATTGCGGTATGCTCGTACATTCAACAGAACAATTAGAAGAATATGTTCAACTTGCACGTCAACATGGACAAACAGTGGCAGTGCATGCCATTGGAGATTTAGCCATTGAAACAATTTTAAAAGTATTTGCCGCCCATCCGCCTCGCAAAGGTCAATTAGATCGTGTTATTCATTGTAGCTTGGTCGATGAAGGTATTTTAGAAAAACTTGCTTCGTTGCCTGTCGCAGTGGATATGCAACCGCAATTTGTGCAGGGAGAGTATGAAGCAGAACTAGCTAGGCTAGGGGAGGAACGAGCAAAAGGCTTGCACCCGTTAAAATCGCTACTAGCTCGTGGATTAGTTGTTGCAGGTGGTAGTGATGCCCCGATTGAAGTACCCAATCCCTTACATGGTATATATGCTGCAGTAACAAGACGGAATTTTTGGGAATCTCATAATGGCTACGGTCCAGAGGAGAAAATTTCACGCTTTGAGGCAGTACGACTCTATACTACAGGGGCTGCACAAATAATAGCCCAAGACCATGTTCGAGGTAAGATTGAAAGAGGCTATACTGCAGACTTCACTGTTCTAGAAGAGGATCTTTTTACGATAGCTATCGAAAATATTTCACAAGTAAAAGTCGCCTATACGGTTGTTGATGGCCGTATCGTTTATAAAAAACGCTGTAAAGAATAAACTTTACAGCGTTTTTTGGTTCAACAAAAAGAGAGGGATAGGCTGTTATGATGCCTTCCCTCGTATTTAACGTTAAACACAATATAGGAGCTATTGTTTTTCTGATAAATCTTTCACATGCTGCTCTAGTCTTTTAACTCGTGTAGTTAAATCATCTACTTTTTGCTGAAGTGTTTCTTGAGGAGGCAGAGGAGCTGTAGATTTCATTTTTTTAATCATATTAATCATCACGAAAAATAAGGCAAGGAAAATTATAAGAAGTACGGTTGTAATAATGATATCCCCGAGATTAAAAATTGTATGTCTCATAATTATTTGGCCCCTTCAAATAGTATCGATTATATTATTTACCGAGTGGCATACGAAAAAGTTTCAAGAAAATATTTATAGACACCATAAATACACAAATCTTATTATTTTTCCTCGCATATTATATGGGACAAATTGTATTTCTAGAGCTAAAGGTAATTTGAAATAAACGGCATAACATATCATATAGGAAAGAGCTTATAAAAAGTGTAAACACGTTTAAGATAAGGAATACGATAGTATGACTGGGGTGAGTGAATGCACAAAGCGGGACAAGTAATGCGACAAGCCATCTACAATGTTTATATGTATCGCATTGATTATGTACAGGTTTTCGGGCTGATTAGGTTATTTCAGTTTTTATTAATTATTCCTATGACAACTATCGTATTTAAGCTAATGCTGCAAGTAACGGGTTATACACATATTACTGAGCAAAATATACAAAGTTTTATCATGCACCCCTTTGTCATCTCAATGATCATTCTTTTGATCATGACCATTTTACTATTTATTTATTATGAAATGGGCTTTCTTTTTTTAATGGCGTTTTACCAACAAAGGGGTATTCGTTATCGATTTCTACACATATGGCAGCAGCTCAATCGTAAAGTTATTTATTTTTTTAGTGTGCAGGTCATTTTTCTAATTATTTATATTGCACTTTTATTACCATTAGCTTCATTTATGCTACCGCTAACATTAACTCAAGCCATCTCTATTCCACATTTTTTAACAGATGAAATAATGAGCAGTCGTTCTGGCCAGCTACTTTATGCTGCTGTTGCAAGTGTTTTAGTAATAGTGGGGATACGTAGCATTTTGACATTGCCGATTTTTACAATCCAACCAAAGATATCAATAATTCGTTCATTAATACAGAGCTGGCGTTTTTCGAAGCGAGGCTTGTTTGAACTTCTTGTATTATTAACCATGCTTTTAGCAGGTCATTTACTCGTAATGCTAGGGATTACGGTAATAGGTACCTTGCCATTATATATTTTAGAGCGTTTTATGCCGAGTGCAGCACTTGTCACAGCGGGGCTTACACTTGCCTTTTTAGAAATGGTCTTCGTGGTGTTATTTAGTTTACTGCAAGCAACGTTTTCACAAGTAATGGTGGCTATTACCTATAATACGCCTGTTTTAGGCAAGGCAAGGTTTACACCGAAGTTTAAGAAAAGGCGCTATAAGCCATTGTCTTTCATTGTTTTGATTGTTTTCGTCGTATTAAGTGTGATGAATACTATTTCGCTAGAGAAAAGCGTCTATGCACCAGATACAAAAATTATTGCTCATCGTGGCTTTACAGCGGGCAATGTTGAAAATACAATCAGTGGCCTTGTCAGCGCAGCAAGTGCAGGGGCAGACCTAATCGAAATCGACATTCAGCAAACAGTAGATGGACAATTCGTTGTCTTCCACGACCGAACATTAAGAAGACTTACAGGTAAAAACGGTGTTATCGCTAATATGACGCTCGGTGAATTAAAGACCCTGACGATTCATGCAAATGGCTTAAACGATAAAATTTCATCATTAGATGATTTTATTGAAGTAGCAAAGGCTCTAAATGTTTCCTTACTAATTGAATTGAAAGTTCATGGTAAAGAAACGGAAGACGTATTACCCAAGTTAGTAGAAAAACTAAAGGCTTATAAGGTGCTCGATACGTATTATGTGCAATCATCAGATCCACAAATGATGTCACAGTTAAAAAAATTGACACCCAACTTACGTGTTGGTGTTGTCTATGTATTAAATATCGGGCCAATGGTTGAAACTGTAGATTTTATTGCACTTGAGGAATCCTGGGTAACAGATCAGCTAATCACAGAGCTGAAGCTACAAAAAATTGATTTGTTTGTATGGACACTAAATAAAGATCGTTCATTACAAGAGTTTATCGAGAAAAATGTCACCGGAGTCATTACCGATCATCCAAATGTAGCCTTGGATATACGAACAAAGCAAAGTGAGCATCAATACTTTTTACAGCGTGTACTAAATCGACTTCAATTCATATTTTAGTTCTATATGAATAAATTTAACATTTGATTATTTGGAATACCCGCGGAAGCGAAGTAAATACCCGCGCGAAGAAGGTGAATACCCGCGGACCGAACAAAATACCCATCCAAATAGTTTAAGTAAAAAGCCGTAATTCTTAAGAATCACGGCTTTTTTAGGTAAATAATAAAAAAATGTTGGTAATGTTGTAACCTTTTTCTTTTATAACCGACTACTACTATGAATTCGTGAAATGAAGGAGATGCTTTTTTTATGAAAATGACGAAAGTCGTACCATTTGCCATGTCAGCATTATTAATCGGGGGCGCTGTAGTAGCTCCATCTGCATCAGCAAACGAAGGAGAAGCGGTTGTAACGAACGCTACTGACAATAATGAGCAAAATCCACAAGTTCAGCCGATTTTTATTAAAGTAGCTGGAACAGTTGACAATGTTGAAAAACGTGATGATGCAACGTATTACACTGTTAAAGAAGGCGAAAATACAAATGTTTTTGTCGTAAATGACGATACACTTGTTTTCGATAATACTGGTAAAGAAGTAAAGCTACAAAAAGGTTATAAAGTAACGGCTTACACTTATGCAAACAAACCAATGCTTATGATTTATCCACCACAATATAACCCAGAGGTAATTATTGTTGAATCAGAAGAAATGGGAACTGTTGAAGTAGACTTTTTCAATAAAGAATTAGTGAATACGGATAACACATTAAAACTAAATGTTGGCGAAGAAACAGAATTACTTAGCCTATCTGGCAAAGAAGTAAAGGCTGAGGACTTAGCAGAACAACATTTACTAGTGTTCTATACAATCGCAACAATGAGCATCCCAGCACAAACACCTCCTACAAAAGTTGTCGTTTTAGATACGGTTGCACAAGAGCCAGGTGAGGTTGATCCTGGTGAAGTTAATCCATCTGAATCTGCTATCCAAGAAATCATTAACAAGGACTTTTATGAAGTTGAAGGTACAAAAATGGTACCACTACGTTTAATTGCCGAAGAGTTAGGCTTTAAAGTAGAATCAACAGGAAAAGGCGCTATTATCTCTAAAGGTGCTTTATCTTATACAATTACACGTGGTCAAAAAGAATACGGCTATAATAAAGCAATCCGTCATTTTAAAGTTGCACCAGCTTTATTAGAACCATCAAAAACATATGTACCAGTTGAATTTGTTGAAGAATTAATGAAATAAAATGTTGTCCATCCCCTTCATGGCATCGTGCTGCGGAGGGGTTTTTGTATGGGAAAATTTGTTAAAGTTATTTTTGAAAATAAACAAAAGGAGCAACGCTATTTTGTCTATATTCAAAAACACCCTAATAATTTACCAATATATAATAGTTAAGTAACTAAACTTAACTATAAAAAATTGTATATGAATTCACAAGAGTAGACTCCATTTTGATCAAGTTTTTTTCAAAAAGGAGTAGTTTTTTATTTGAGATTAAATCAAGGGTCAGGTGAGCTGTGCGATTCTTGGGGAATAAGTGTATAGATGCAACCCTGGAGTTGAGGAACGAAGGCAATGACATCACGTCTTGTGATAACGCCTTAGTATCGTGTTGCTGCCGCTTCGCTTTCGCACAAAAAACATCCGTTGCTCAAAGTGGTTCATCATACGCCCTTTGGAAAGTGTTCAGCTGGAATGGAAATCTACCTCATAGTGAGTTTTTCCTTCTCATAATTTTCTTTAAATGGATAATGAATTTCTGTACAATAAGATAATTAAAGTCAGATTTTTAAAGGAGCATTAAATGAAGCAGGCATTAATTATAGTGGATATGCAGGAAGCATTCTTTTTGGATAGTGAAAACTACTTATTTGATTATGAAAAAGTATTAGAAAACATTAATATGTTAATAACTTGGGCACGGCATAGTGAAGTTCCAATTATTTTTGTCCAACATACGGATTCAAATAAAGACGACGATTTTGCATTTGGAAAGCCAGGCTGGGATCTATATCACGGGCTTCTACGACAACCCGAGGATAAAGTGATTCAAAAAACAACGTGGGATGCATTCTATAAAACGGAATTAGCGCAATACTTACGGAACCAACAAGTTGAGCAGCTTATTTTCGCTGGCGCTCAAACAGAATTTTGCCTTGATACGACCATTCGAAATGCTTATAGCTATGGGTACCATCACAATATTTTAGTTGAAGGTGCACATACCACACTAGATAGTCGCGTATTAAATGCGCAGCAAATCATAAAGCACCACGAGTCTGTTTGGCACAATCGATTCGTGAACATTCAGCCACGTACTTTTTTTCAAACTAAGTAAAAGGGGTTTCAATAATGCTCATAAACAGCCAAGAATTTAATGTAAATGAACTTCATTATACAATTAGATCCGCTACTATCGAAGATGCCCAAGCATTATCAGAATTAAGGTTACAACTTGATGGTGAAACGGAAAACTTCGATAGAGAACAAGGGGAAGGCTTTATCGATACGAAAGGATTTGAAGCGATTATTAAGGAGGACACAGAAAGTCCAAGAAATTTGTGTTTAGTGACAGTAGTCGATAATCGCATTGTCGGATTCTCTAGATGTGCGGGCTCGCCATTAAAGAGAATTGCTCATAAAGTAGATTTCGGTGTAGGTGTATTAATGGAGTTTTGGCGCTATGGGATAGGCAAAAATTTCTTAAAAGCATCGGTAGAATGGGCTGACGCTAATGACATTAAAAAAATGGCCTTGACTGTTGTAGAGACAAATGACAAAGCAATTTTGCTCTATAAAAAGCTTGGCTTTGAAGTTGAAGGCGTCTTGAAAAATGATAAACTCCTTTCAGATGGCAACTATTATAATACGATTGTCATGGGAAGAATTAAGGCATAATTTTAAAATAAAACCAGCTAAGCAAATAGGTGCTTAGCTGGTTTTTTTTACAACAAAAACAACTTGCTTCTCAAATTGGCTACGAAAAAATGACCTGGACATCCGATCCTTTGCAAACACGTAATGCATATTTGAATTTAGTGAACATATATTTGAGAATTGCTATGGCAAGATGGAAGACGGTCTAAATGGTGGTCTCCCGAAGAGAACTATAAACTACTCAATTAGTATTTTTGCTAAAAAACACTTAAAGCAAAAAATATTGTATATTTTTAGCTAAAAATAACTTATCTGTAAAAATGCCGTTATTTACAATAACTTCGCTGAATTTTCTGATTATAATTAAAGAGAACAAATTATAAGGGGTTGATAGAATGTCAGTAAAGGTTAATCCAAACGTTGAGCTAAGTCACCCATTATCACCATTATCTGAAGTAGAAATTGAAAAAGCTGTTCAAATAGTCAAGGAACAGCAACAGTTGTCTGAACATGTACGATTTATGTCCGTGATGTTACATGAACCTAAAAAATCAGAAGTACTAAATTACAAACCAGGTAATACGGTAGATCGCCAAGTGTTTTTAGTGATTTTAGATGATAAAGAATTGAAAACATTTGAAGCAATTGTAAATTTAACTTCAGAAAAAGTTGATTCCTACGAACATATTCCTGGGGTACAACCAAATGTAGCCTTAGAGGAATTTGAGCAATGTGAAGAATTAGTAAAGAGCCACCCTGATTTTATAGCAGCTTTACAGAAACGTGGCATTGACAATCCTGATTTAATCATGGTGGATCCTTGGTCAGCAGGAAATTTTGGTGTTCAGGAACATGAAGGTAAACGTTTACTTCGTGCGATTTGTTGGCAAAAACAATCACTAGAAGATAACGGATATGCTTACCCTTTAACAGGTATTGTTACGTATGTAGACCTAAACAAAATGGAAGTTTACAAAGTAGAAGATCACGGGGTACGTCCAATTCCAACAACATCAGGTAACTACCATCCTGAAGTTGATGAATCAATTGTGTTTAGAAATGACTTGAAACCACTGGAAATCATTCAACCTGAAGGTCCAAGCTTTACAATTGAAGGGAATTTGATCAAATGGCAAAAGTGGAGTTTCCGCTATGGATTTACACCACGTGAGGGCCTTGTATTATACACAATTAATTACCATGACAAAGGCAAGGATCGCCCAGTTCTTTATCGTGCAGCATTATCAGAAATGGTTGTCCCTTATGGTGAACCAACATTTTCGCATAACACACAAAATGCCTTTGATGCTGGTGAATATGGAATGGGTCAATTAGCCAATTCGTTAGAACTAGGTTGCGACTGCTTAGGGGAAATTCAATACTTTGATGGTGTTGTAGCTGATGTTAAAGGAAATGCGCGTACGATCAAAAATGCGATTTGCTTACACGAAGAAGATTACGGGATTGGTTGGAAACATACAGATTGGCGTACAGGCCATGTAGAAGTTCGGCGCTCACGTCGACTAGTGATTTCATTCTTCTGTACAGTTGGAAATTATGATTACGGCTTCTATTGGAGTTTCTACCAAGACGGTACGATTGAAGCTGAAGTCAAACTAACAGGTATTTTAAGCACTGGTACATGTGAAGATGGCATCCAAACAAAATATGGATCTGAGATTTCTCCAGGATTAAACGCATCACATCATCAACACTTCTTTAATTTCCGACTTGATACGATGTTAGACGGTGAAAATAACTCAGTAGTTGAAACGGAAACAGTATCAGAAACATTGGGTGAACACAATCCGAATGCCAATGGTTTCTATCCTCTTTCACGTATCTTTAAAACGGAGAAGGAAGCGTTACGTAATTTAGACTTAAAAACGCAGCGTACTTGGAAAATTATCAATAAAAACTCACTTAACCGAGTGAATCAACCTGTTGGATATAAAATTTTGCCTGGCGAAAATTGCTTCCCATTTGCTCATGAAGAAGCAAGCGTTATGAAACGTGCTGGCTTCCTTAAACACCATTTACACGTTACGCAATTTGATGAAAATGAAAAATATGCAACAGGTATGTATCCAAATCAACATGCTGGAGGAGATGGACTTCCAAAATACGTTGAGAAAAACCGTTCAATTGATGATGAAGATATCGTCGTTTGGTACACAATGGGCCATCATCATATCCCGCGCCCTGAAGATTGGCCTGTAATGCCAACTGCATACATCAATTTCCAATTAAAACCAGTTGGATTCTTTGACCGAAACCCAGCAATAGACGTTCCTAGACCGGACAAGAAGTGTCACACAACTTCGTCATGTCATATACAATAAAACTCTTTAAGGAGTGATTATATGCTACCATTCCTAAGCATGTTGGTGATCATTACGTTTACGGTAATCACTAACCGTTTATTAAAACAGCGTTTTGCTAATCATGGCATGGCCAAGTGCTGTATTATGCTGATTTCTATGACAATGAGTACTGCTGTTGGGATGAATATGGCTACCTGGCTTCCCGATATGGTACTAGGTGCAATAGCATCTATTATTATTTCTATTGCATTAGGCTATTTACTGTCAACAGGCTTACCAATGTACCTATTCATGGAAAGTGTAGGATCTAGTTTTATGGGAGCAATGATGGGCGCGATGCTAACATTAATGACCACCCAATATTTAACGTTAAGCATTATCTTTTTTACAATGATGTTTATTGTAAGTGCTATCATTTCTATCGGTGTATGGAATCGTGAGATGTTTCCTATCTTTATAAAAGCCATTCCAAAGCATATTTACATTGTGGCAGGTTTAATGATTTGTGTACTAGTATTAAGTAGTTTTGAGATTCAACATGAGGTACCTGTAAAAGCAGAACAACAGCATCAACATCATCATTAAAGGGGTCGATAATTATGCTAAATGTTAAACCGAGTATTGAAGAATCTGGCATTCAATTCAAAAAGAAATATGACAATTTTATTGGTGGTGAATGGGTAGCACCTGTAAATGGAGAGTATTTCGATAATAGTACGCCTATCACGAAAGAAGTATTTACACGTGTAGCTCGTTCAACAAAAGAAGATGTAGAGCTAGCATTAGATGCCGCTCATGAAGCCCAAAAAACTTGGGGGAAAACACCCGTAGCAGAACGGGCACGTATCTTACTAGCCATTGCTGATCGTATGGAAGAAAACCTTGAAAAAATTGCAAGGGTAGAAACTTGGGATAATGGGAAAGCGATTCGTGAAACTATGTATGCTGATATTCCATTGGCAATTGATAATTTCCGCTATTTTGCAAGTGCTATTCGCGCACAACAAGGGCAAGTGACACCTTTTGATGAGGATACAGTAGCTTATCATTACCAAGAACCTATTGGTGTAGTTGGCCAAATCATTCCATGGAACTTTCCTATTTTAATGGCAGCTTGGAAATTGGCGCCAGCACTTGCTGCAGGAAATAGTGTTGTATTAAAATTAGCAGAGCAAACGCCGGTATCATTCTTATTCGTAGTTGAACTTATTCAAGACCTATTACCAAAAGGTGTATTAAACGTCATTAATGGTTTTGGTGTAGAGGCAGGGAAAGAGTTAGCTTCAAGCCCACGTATTGCCAAAGTGGCTTTTACGGGTTCTACAGCTGTCGGCAAACTGATTATGAAATATGCATCTGAGAATCTAATTCCTGTTACACTAGAGTTAGGTGGCAAATCTCCTAATATCTTCTTTGAAGATGTCATGGATGCTGATGACGGATATCTAGATAAGGCGATTGAAGGATTAGTTATGTTTGCTTTAAATCAAGGTGAAGTTTGCACTTGTCCATCTAGAGCCTTAATCCATGAGTCTATTTATGATCGTTTCATGGAAAAAGCCATTGAACGAGTAAAGCAAATTAAAGTTGGTGATCCATTTGAACTTGAAACAATGATGGGTGCACAGGCTTCAGAAGAACAACATAAAAAAATTCTTTCTTATTTTGAAATTGCCAAACAAGATGGCGCAGAATGTTTAATCGGTGGCGCCGAAAATCACCTTGATAATTTAGATGGTTATTTTATTAAACCAACTATTTTTAAAGGCAATAACAAAATGCGTATTTTCCAAGAAGAAATTTTTGGTCCTGTATTGGCAGTGACTACATTTAAAACCTTCGAGGAAGCGATTGAAATTGCAAATGATACTATGTATGGATTAGGGGCAGCTGTATGGTCACGTAATACAAACGTTACCTATAAAGCAAGTCGAGAGATCCAAGCAGGACGTGTTTGGATAAATACGTATCACCAATACCCTGCTGGTGCAGCATTTGGCGGTTACAAAAAGTCAGGCGTCGGTCGAGAAAATCATTTAAAAGCTTTAGAATCGTATCAATTAACTAAATGTGTATTAGCTAGTTACAATGAACAGGCGCAAGGATTCTTTTAATTTTACCTAAGAGTGAAGTGAGGGGGCGGCTTATTGAGTAGCTATTATCCAATCCAACCTGAATTGGTCCAAAAAACGTATTCTTATAGAGAACTGACTCCAAACAGCAATTTAAACCAAGATATACTATTTTATTATGAGTTTGAACCAATAGGCATTAATAGTGATATTCATGTCATTCCTGATGCTTGCCAAGATTTAATGTTTTATATGGGCAAAGATCAAAAGGTTGTCTTAGGGAATACCCCGACTACACGTGAAATTTATTCATTTACCCCAAAAAGGTAAATATTTTGGTGTTCGTCTAAATCCAAAACAAACAGTTATTCAATACAATTGCGCATTAAAACAAATTGTTCAACAACCGTTTGTTAATGTTGAATTAGGCTGCACACTAGACTCTAAATTTATACAAGCTGTTTTTGAAGCAGGAGATTTCGAACAAAGAGTGCAGATTTGTAATGAGTATTTTTGTTCTCAAAAAAAGGAAAAAAGCTTGGGTGAAGAAATATTCGCTACTTGTTTTGATTCTATTATTGAAAATAATGGGCTGTTCTTACCAGATGTAATTCAGCATAAAACAGGTTATTCTGAGCGATATATCCGAGAACTTTTCTACAAAAAAACAGGTTTTGGACCAAAAAAACTAAGTAAATTCATACGTATTCAACTCTTACTTCAACATTTTTCTTTTGAAGAGACACCTGTAAACATTGACCAATATGGTTACTATGATCCTTCACATTATTACAAAGAATTTAAAAGCTTACTTGTCATAACACCTGCTGAATATATAAAAGAATTTTTAGGATGGAAAAATATAAAACGAAAGTTTCTATCTTATTAGCCCCTCAAAGCTTTCACTCTTTCTTATAAAAAACATACTAATGTTAGTATGTTTTTTATTTACTCATGAACAGTATACTTTCTTCCAGAAAAAACATATCAGTTAGTTTAACTACATTTACGATTCGCTACCCTAACTTTATTGAAAAATTCTATTAGCTATAAAAATTCATATAATTGATCCAGTTGCAACAGATACTTTCAGACTTAAAAGTAATCCTTTTGATTCGATAATTGTTTTGTAGGTAAGTAAAAAAAAGAGACGTATCCTTTTCATCTCACTATCAATAAGACTATTCATAAAAGCTCGTTTGATTATTAGCTCCAAAACACCCCCCCATATTTGGCGATGAACAAAACAAATAACATTACATAATATAGAAATACGAAATATTATTAAAAAGGATGATGGATTATTTCTATAGTAAGAACCGGTACCCTTCCTAGCGGAGAAATACATGACGGTGTGGAAGATGTTGTTTGGGACATTGATCGTTGGGAGAATGACGGCGGTAGAAGTATTGGTACGATTTGTCCGAGGTCGTGACTAAGAATGTAATGGCACCCGGTATAAAATTTTTAGAAGAAGAGGGAGGCAAGCGTGTCTCCTTTAAAAATATTGTACGGACGAGCTTCGAATAGCTTCAATTTTTATGAAAACAGCAAAATAAAAAAAGATTGATTCGAAACCAATAATTTCGGAGATTGGTCTTCCTACATATATACAAAGGTATTTAAGATTACTGAAACGAAAACCACGAATTTCCGTCTAATTTATAAAAGGAGTGATGATATTGAAAAAATTCAGCTTAATTTTTTCTTTACTATTTTTATCAATAGGGTTATCAGGCTGTCAACAAAGTGTTAAAGAGGAAGAACTCAACAAAGAGATTTCAAAGTCAACTGAGAAAATAGCAGATAAACCTACAATCATAGGCGAAATTATTCAAATAGAAGGTGGAAGATTTTTAGTGGAAAGCAAAACTGAAAAATTAGCAGATGAGCGTCCAGATGCGATATGGTTTTCAACTGATAAAATTGAATCTTTAAAAGTAGGACAAAATGTTTCTGTATGGACAACCGCAATAGATGAAAGTTATCCAGGACAAGCAAGTGCGGAAAAAATTGAGATTAATGAAAAATGAGAGAGAATAAACAAATAAGATATTAAACTAACTGGTGCTTTACACCTGCAGTATGTTCAGAGACGGCACGTGTTTCGATGGCCTGTGTTTTCGGTGAAAATGTAAAAATAAATATAAAGCAAGTAAGTATGGAGATAACCGTATTTTTCTTTATGAATTCAACACCTTTTAATTTTTATATTGTTCTTTTTCAAATTCTTCTTCTAGCTCTCCTGTTACTGCGTTGAACTTTAAATAAATCATATTTTTCTTGTCCTGATCCCAACCGATAACCATCACAATTGGAATGTTTTTTTGTGGGTCTTTAGTGAAACTAAAATTATACCCCTTAGCAAAAGTGTCCCCTGGATATATTTTGGTGATTTTTTGTCCCTTCTTTAGTAATTCAGGTGTATCATACTTAAATTCTTCAACTCTAGCGATAAAGTAATTTTTAGGCATAACTTCGAATCCATTAGGCACATGCGCTTTTTCACCTACCTTTCCGTCTCGGATAGTTACTAGATAAAAATCTGTTTTACCCGGTATACCAAATTCGATGTTCCAGTGTTTTCTTCTACCTTCCATTCCTGTTGGCGTTTTATCTTTGTCAACACTATTTCCACTATATAACATTGCTTCTTTATTCCACTTAAGTGCCTCTTTTTGGGCAATCTCAATTGCTTCTTTTAATGTTAAGCTCATTTCAGTGTCAGGGAAAAAAGCAACTTCGGATTCTCTGTTCGAATCCATCGTATTATCTTGGTCTGTACTTTGTTGACAACTAACTAAAAATACACAAAAGAAAAGAAGTAAAAAAATTTTCTTCATTAATTCTTCCCTCCAATAGAAAATCAGTTTAGATGTTATAAAAATAAAAATTCCGCAATATTTTCCAATTACCTTCTTTTTTATTCGAATTGAACAAGCATGTAACTTTAAGCCATTTGAAACGTATGTAGTATTAAGTAAAAATACATAGATAAACAATGATATAGACGGGGGATAAAAATAGATTTAATAATTGGAATAGCTATTGTACTAATTGTGTTTTTCTCTTCAAGCATAATTGAAAAAAGGTTAAAATCTATTGAAAAACAAAACAATCGTGTAATAGAAATACTAGAAGAAATAAGAGATAGAAAATAAATTGATATTCCACTAACCAGCTAATAGATTGTCAATAAAAATCTTTTAAATTAAAAAACACTTCATGCTATACTAAAAAGCGCAACCTTCCGAATTCATTTTGGAAGGTTTTTGTTGAATTTGAAAATGCTGTTACTATATAGTTTCTTGGAATGGCGTTTTCGATTTTAACATGGCATAAATCTTCGATATGGAGCATATAGGGGTTGGTATTTTTTATGGAGCGCTAGGTCTTGGGCTTGTATTAAGCTCTAGTATAACTAGTAAATTATCAAAAAATGTAAAGTTAGTAGCAATTATTGTACTGAGTCTCGAAGGCGTTGCCAATATGTTATTAAGTCAATCATCCAATTTTTGGGTTGCTTCAATCTTTTTAATCATAGGTACTTTATTTGGAGGTGTAAGCATCGCCTGTAATCAAACACTAATCATGAAAAATGTTCCTTCTAAATATCTTGGGAGATTTTTTGGATTAATTACAATAATGGAAAATACTATAATGGGTGCAGTTATGGCACTATCCGGATTTCTTTTAGGGTGGATAGAGCCACGCACACTCGGTTTTTTTGCGGGCCTGTTCTTTACAATTGTTGGGGTATGTCTTGCTCCTATTATCATAAGGACAAAGGAAGAAGACTCAACTAATGTAATGGAAAATACTTAGCTCTTAATGGAGCATAAGCCTAGTATTTTACTAGCTACAACCTTGCTCTAGAACATTAATATAAACAGGATTTGTCAATTTGGTGTTCTCAACTTGTATTCATTTCACTTGATGTTTGGTGAAAAATTGGTATTTATTAATAAAAATGGATCATCACCAAAAGTTGTGGCTGACATTTGTTAAAACGTATGCCCTGTATATAAGTTGATTTCCGTTCCGACTGGACGCCCCAGGAAAGTGCCCAGCCGGAACGGAAATCAACCCCACGTTATGGTGATGATTCATAAAAATTGAAACTATTTTATTTATTTAACGTATTAAATAAGAGAATCACTAGGAGGTGAAATTTTGGAAGAAAAAATTCAGGAAAAACAAAAGAGTGAGTTCCTTGAATGGATAAAGGCAATTGCATTCGCTTTATTGGTTGCGTTTGTAATCAAGCAGTTTTTATTTACTCCAGTACTCGTAAAAGGTGCTTCTATGATGCCAACACTTGAAGACCACGACCGTGTTATTGTTAACAAAATTGGTCCGAAATTTAAGTCATTTGATCGATTTGACATTGTTGTTATTCAAATGAATGAAGAAACAAATTATATTAAACGTATCATTGGTCTACCAGGAGATAAAATCGAGTATAAGGATGATCAATTATACATAAACGGGAAGAAGTACAGTGAACCTTATTTAGATCAATACAAGAAGGAACAAAAAGATACTGGGTCACTCACTTTTGATTTTACGTTAGAACAATATTTAGGTGAAACTACCGTACCAGAAGGGCATTACTTTGTATTAGGTGATAATCGTCGTATAAGTAACGATAGTAGAAATCCTGAGGTAGGGTTCATCCCTAAAGAAAGAATAATGGGTACAACAAGTATCATCTGTTGGCCGATCGAGCATATTGACTTCAGGTTTAACTAAATGGAGCCTCAAAGCTTAAAAACTTGATAAAGATAATAAACATGACCACTCCACAATGAGTGGTTTTTTTGTATTGTCTTTTGTTAAATCAACATTTGTGGAAACACACGACCAAGCGTATGATTTAATCAATGGTAAATATAATTAACTTAATGCAATGTATATATTGCAAAAAGACAAATATTCTGTATAATTTAAATTATAAAACAGGAGGAGGTAAAATATTGATGTTTGGGAAAAATAAAAACGTTGATGAACGAGTTAAAAATCTGCAAAATAAAATTTACAAAGAAATGTATTACGTTATCATTTTTGCATGTTTAATTTCAATCCTAATAAAATACATGACAATGGGAGTGCCCTTACAAAATGTAACAACAGAATGGTTGATTTTATTAATCTCATCTGTTTATTATTTTATTAGAGCAGCATATCTCGGCGTATTTACAGATGAAGTAGAGATTCACGATAGTACAAGTAAAGTTAAATTAAGTACTAAATATATTATTTTCGGTGTGGCTGTTGGTATGGTTATTGCAATTATTTTTGGTGTTAACAGTGCATTCAACTATGCAGAAAGCACTCAACAAGCAATATATTTTTTCTTTCTTGTATTCTTTGTATCACTGTTCATGTATGCACTATTTTTTGCTGGATTTTTAATCTTAATTTATGTGCTTGCTAAAAAGAAAAGTGATCAAGTGGTTCAAAGAATTTTAGAAGATAAAGATAGCAAGTGGTGATAAGGTGAAAAACATACGTTTAAAAATGGCT
The DNA here is from genome assembly GCF_016638705.1 of Lysinibacillus agricola. Classification (GTDB taxonomy): domain Bacteria; phylum Bacillota; class Bacilli; order Bacillales_A; family Planococcaceae; genus Lysinibacillus; species Lysinibacillus agricola. The sequence continues at coordinate 2,269,615 of NZ_CP067341.1, forward strand.
CGAATTGAACACGATTTATCACAAGGTGAATTGGCTGAAAAAGTAGGGGTCACTAGACAAACAATCGGATTAATTGAATTAGGTAAATATAACCCGACTTTGAATTTATGTATTTCAATATGTAAGACGTTAAATAAAACTCTAGATGAATTGTTTTGGGAGGAGTAAAATTGTGGTCAATTTATAGGATTAAAAACTTGGTAAAGATTTATCATTCAGTGGTACACGAGGATTGGCGCTCAAGATGTAATGAACAGAAGTGTAATCTGTGTAATATATTATCGAAGAGGCTATCGACTAAACAGATAGTCTCTTTTATTCTTTGGAATTCTAGTTACGCCCAAAATAAAAAAGATTGAAGCAATTTGCTCCAACCCTTTTCGTACATGCTCGGCTAGGTCAAGCAATTAATATTTATGTTCTTACGTATAAACTTAATCATTTAATCCTTTTCCATCAAGAATTTGCTGCGTGCATTTTTCAATTCTAGACACTCGCGTTTTGGGTTGTTTAGGCTGAGAAAAATGTAAAATATATGCTCTTTGTCGTCCTGGCGTCAATCCTTCAAAAGCAGTTTTTAAGGCAGGGATTTCATTGAATTTGTTGTGAAGTTCTTCAGGAATTATGTATTCCTTATGCTCTTTCATTTGCACTTCTAAACCTGCTTTTTCAACTTCAATGGCTTCATAAATATAATCTTTTATAATGCTTTCCATTCCAACTATTTCTTGAACATTGGTGAAACGAATTTGGCGCGCCGCCTGTACGTTTTCCGTTTGTTGAATTAGAATCCCGTGGGCATCCTTTAACAAGGCACCTTTGTGAAACAGAAGCGCGCAATAATCTTTAAATCCATGTATTAACACGATGTTTTTTTTCTCAAGCATGTAACATGGATGCATCCATTTAAATTCTTCAGTCAGCTCACAGTCAAGAACGATATTTCTCAACACCGAATATTCTTCCTGCCACTTCTTAGCTTTACTTAAAAATTCATCCACCTTAGGATTCATTATACTATTTGTCATCAAGGAACACCCCTCTACAATTTTTTAATTAGCTGATATCAATTGCTCTAATCGTTTTATAATAAAACAATAATTAGTGTCATGTCTAGCTAAAAATAGGGAACTAATATCGCTAACCTACAATAAATAGTGACGAGTTTTTTGTAAAAAAGCCTAAATAATAAAGATTGAAACAATTAGCCTCAATCTTTATTATTATTTGCGCTACCTTTCGGGAGGCGAAAGAGATCTAAAGATTTCATTTTTGTGCAAAAAAATTACAAGGTAGTACATAAGGTCACATTTAACAAGGTGTGGCTTCTTATTATGCATACAAAAAGTATGTGACGCAATGCTAAAGAGTTGCGCATATAGAGTAGATTAATGATTTGAATTATTTTACAAGATTTAGTATAATGGACGAGAACCTACGTTCTTATATTGGGAGGTATTTTATGAAAAAAATGTTTTTATCTTCTTCATTTTCTGATGCTGGTCATTTTTTGAAAGGTTTCGTTGGAGAAAATATTAAAGGAAAAAGAGTTACTTTTATTCCAACTGCGAGTGCAGTTGAAGAGGAAATACATTATGTAGAGTCAGCAAAAGTTGTTTTTGAAGAGCTGGGAATGATTGTAGAAGTATTAGATATATCTAATACTGATAAAAGTGAAGCAGGAAAAATATTAAAAAACAATGATTTTATATATGTATCCGGAGGAAATACATTTTTCTTACTTCAAGAATTAAAAAGGTCGGAGATAGATCAATTAATTATTGAACAAATTAATTCCGGTAAGATATATATAGGTGAGTCTGCAGGCTCAATAATAATGGCGCCTGATATAGACTATGTGAAATATATTGATGAAAAGGGTAAAGCACGACAATTAGAATCAACGAAGGGCTTAAATCTAATTTCAATATATCCTGTCCCTCATTATGGACATGAATTCTTTAATAGTATGATTGACGAGGTAATTACTAATTATAACAATAAAATTCCACTTACTCTGATATCAAACTCACAAGTAATTTTAGTTCGAGATGATGATATTGAAGTTATTTAAATGTAAATATCTAAGAAACAAAATTATATCAGATGTACTTATGAAGAAGTCACACTCGCGATGAGTTGTGGCTTTTTATTATGTGTTTGTAATAAAAGAAAAATGCTTTTATGTATTTTGTTAATTTAACCGTATGACAATGCCTTTTCCTTTAGCATTGTCACCTTCTTAACTAGAAGAAGATTTTTTCAAGTACAAAGAAAACCAAAAGTAATTCAGAACAAGTGAGCGTTAATTCAACTTTCATATTCTCACCACCTTTTTATTCAATTAAAAACTATTCTGTGCGGTGAGGGTATATTCTATTCTAACTGTGAAAAATAATTATGGAGAGATGAACAATGTTTGAACAATAGCGAAAAGATGTCCCCAATTTTGGGGAGATGTTTTAAAAGCACTTGCTACGGCAGGTGTTTTTTTGTGGAGACCCAAAATAAAAAGGACTGGGGAATTTACCCCATTCCTAATCATACATTTTTGTACACACGCTCGCCGTGCTTTATTAGCCCCAACAACAAGTTGTAATATACATTTATTTGGCTAGTTGCATAAGGGAGTTTATTACATAAAAACATTGATATATAAACGTTTATTCAGCTATATGTGTTTAACTTGCATTCCTGTCACTTTACATTTGGATAAATCATCGTCGCAGGGTCTACGTATTCATCGAACTGTTCCTCTGTTAGTAAACCAGTTGCAATCGCTGCTTCTTTCAATGTTGTGCCTTCTTTATGGGCCTTCTTCGCAATTTTTGCCGCATTTTCATAACCGATGTAAGGGTTTAATGCAGTTACAAGCATTAATGAATTTTGTAAATTGTGGTCAAGCACTTCTTTATTTGGCTCGATACCGACAGCACAATGATCATTAAAGGATTTCATTGTGTCTGCTAGTAGGCGAGTTGATTGTAAGAAGTTATAGATAATTACTGGCTTGAAGACATTGAGCTCAAAATTACCTTGGGAAGCGGCAAAGGCAATTGTTGCATCGTTCCCAACGACTTGTGTAACAACCATTGTCATCGCTTCACTTTGTGTTGGGTTCACTTTACCTGGCATAATGGATGAGCCTGGCTCGTTTTCTGGGATCGTAATTTCACCAATACCAGAACGAGGGCCACTTGCTAACCAGCGAACATCATTGGCAATTTTCATTAAGTCGGCTGCAAGAGCCTTTAATGCGCCATGTGCGACAACGGCTTCATCATGACTTGTTAGTGCATGGAATTTATTCGCTGCAGAAGTAAAATGTTTGTCTGTAATTTCACTAATTTCCGCTGCTACACGCTCTCCAAATTCAGGGTGTGCGTTAATACCCGTACCTACCGCTGTTCCACCAATTGCTAGTTCCTTCATATATTCAATGTTTTGAATAATCATATGCTCAGACTTAGCAAGCATTGCTGCCCAACCACTAATTTCTTGACCTAAAGTCAGTGGTGTTGCGTCTTGTAAATGTGTACGACCAACTTTAATAATATCTTTAAATTTCTCTGCTTTGTCATCAAGCGTTGCTTTTAGTAAGCGTAGACGAGGGAGTAAATAATCTTCAACTTTTAACACTGCCGCAATATGCAAAGCTGTAGGGAAAGTATCGTTTGAGCTTTGAGATTTGTTGACATCATCGTTAGGATGAATGCGATCAGCTTCACCAGCATTTTGTAAAATTTGGTTTGCTCGGTGCGCAATTACTTCGTTGACGTTCATATTTGACTGTGTACCACTACCAGTCTGCCAAACTACAAGAGGGAATTGATCGTCCCATTGACCATTTAAAATTTCATCAGCTGCTTGCACAATCGCATTTGCTTTTATATGTGAAAGCTTACCTAGTTTATTATTGGCGATAGCAGCACTTTTCTTTAAAATAGCCATTGCTTGAATCAGCTCTATCGGCATTTGTTCTGTACCGATTTGGAAGTTTTCTTTACTGCGCTGCGTTTGAGCACCCCAAATTTTATCTGCAGGTACTTTAATTTCACCCATAGTGTCTTTTTCAATACGATAATCCATGTAAAACAGCTCCTTTATTTATGTAAATCTCTCCAACTAATTAAAGTGAAACTTTAATCAGTGGGGTTTTCTTCATCCTCGACTGATTATTAGTTTTACTGCCCGTTAAATGCGGGATAAAGTTAAAAAACGGATATTCTTAGTCTGATGTAAGAATATCCGTTTGATACATGCTTATTTCAAAAAAAGAGGGGATTCTGAATTAAGCAATTTGGAGTAAAGAAATAATCTACTGATAATGATAATTGTTATCAATTAGAAAGTCAACAATTTAGCTTGAAGATATTTAAACTTTTTGAGAATAATTCGCAATGAATAATTCGATATCCACTTTTAAAGAGTTAAAACGCTACCATTTGAATGATAGCGTAATTAGATAAATGGGGAAGAGCTATCTCTTTTTCTTCCCAATTTCTTTTAATGGTTGTTTTTTAGGCACTTTTTCAAAAATGATACTCACGTGATAGTTGTTGTCGTCTATTTGAAGAATCTGAACAACTTTTGCTTTACGTCCTTTAATTTTAATGTTCTCTTCGACAGTTGGTAGACTTACTAGTAGCTGGCTTAGAACGGACGTCTTATTTTCATAAAAATGAGTTACAAACATATTTATTCTCCTTATAACTTTTTTATTTAACCTAGAAAAAAAGACTTAGTTTTACCTTCCTTTATTACAACACCATTAATTGTTCTTATGTAATGTAGAGAGGTAGTGTTTTTATGGGGTTAATTAACAGGGGGAAGGTTTTACTCAATGTATGATAAGCACTTAAAATATAGAACATTTGTTAAAAAGGCGTTTATGGTGAGATTAATGGTTGAGAGCATTTTAGAGGCTTGACGAAAAAATGGAAATAGACTATGATATACCGAAAATAAATTAACAATGATTGGAAGTAGTAATGAATGTAGTTTGCTTTAAAGAAATCATCGCAAACCATTTATGAACTCGTCCAGGAGTTTTTATGCTGAACACAGTAAGCATAAACGGCTGCTACCGTTATAGTAAAGTGAGCTTTCCAACTAATCAGAGTGGTACCGCGGATAACTTCGTCTCTATATTTATTTGAGATGAAGTTTTTTATTTGGGAAATTGAGGAGCGCTCGAATACCGGATCGCTCAGAAAAGATGAATTGCTTCATTGACAAAATTCTCGGTCTGTGTGTTTATAAAAATAAATAGGGGGAAATGTATGGGGATCACAAAAAAACAGGCAACGACAGTGGGATTACTAGCTCTTGTATTTTCAGCACTTTAAACTTCGATGAGCCAGGTTTTCTATGCAAAGCAGGTACAAGAAGTACCGACATTTTTATTTACTGGTTTTAGTTTTTTCATGACAGCAATTTATTTCTCTTTCTTTGTACGCAAACATAAACAAGCTAATCTGTGGAAGGGAAATATAAATTATGTAGTGAAGTTGAATATCGCATCTATGTTAGCATTTATGGGCTTTTATTTTGCTTTCACTTCTTTCAGCGGTTGTTTACCCGCTGAAAGAAGTGAAAGCCTCCGGCGGATGTCACGGAATCGGAAAGGAGTTCTTTGTGCAAGCACAAAGCCGATTCCGGACGCAATTATGCCGAGGCATAATTGATAATATGTAGAGTCAGCGATTGTAAGTGCACTAGAGATGGGCATTGGACCGCTTTTTGTCTTGATATTAGCTGTTTTCGCTAAGGAATCGATTCCGAAAGCACAGTGGGTAATTGCATCGGGAACATTTATCGCTTGTGCTATATTAATATTAGTGGGAAATCAACAGTTCAAATGGACATAACATTGCCCGTGATTTTGGCATTAATAGCGAGTGTTGGCTGTGGAGTTGGAGCTGTACTTTGTACGATGTATTCTAAGAGATTAAGTGAGGCTGGTTGGACTACCTCAATGATTCTAGTAAATCGCTATTATGGCATAATTTTATTATCTTTTTTCGCAACTTTCGACATATTTTTTAAATATTTCTCGGGAAATATTTCATGGATAATTGCAGTAATAGCAGTGGGTGTCATACTTCCGATGTATTTATTGCAGATAGGTATTCAGTATTGTTCGCCATTAATAGTAATGATGAGTTTATGCTTTGTTCTAATATTCACATTTTTCTTTCAGATATTTGATTCAAGGCTATCATGGTCGCCCGTTTCCCTTTTAGGCATAAGTCTATTGTTTATTTTGGGGGTGTGTAGCTTGTATTTGGAAAAAAGGGCGGTTTCAGAGTAGCGTAAGCGCGTTATAATAGTAGTAAGGGAGGAAACGAAATGTATTTAAAATCATGTAAGGTATTACAGGGAGATATTGTAGATAAAGGCCAATATCCCTTCAATATATCAAGTTTGCAGGATTTACAGGAGCTAGAGTTTCCGACGAATGTGACCTTCTTTGTTGGGGAAAATGGCTCTGGGAAATCAACCCTATTGGAGGCTATAGCTGATCGCTGTGATTTTAATACAGCGGGTGGCGGCCGCCAAAATTTATATGAAGTACATAAAGCGGAATCTGCACTTGGGGAATTTATCCGTTTATCCTGGTGGCCGAAGGTTTCAAATGGCTTTTTCCTACGTTCGGAAACGTTTTATCAATTTGCAAGTCATATTGATTTGTTAGAAGAACATGACCCTAAGAAAAAGTATGCCGCTTTTGGTGGAAAGTCTTTACATCATCAGTCACACGGTGAGTCCTTTTTATCGTTATTTATGCATCGCTTTAAAGGCAAGGCCATTTATTTATTGGATGAGCCTGAAGCTGCTTTGTCACCAACGAGACAGCTTAGTCTACTGAAAATTATGAAGGATTTAGAGCATGAGGCACAATTTATTATCGCCACACACTCACCTATTTTGCTCGGCTATCCAAATGCTACAATCTACAGTTTTGATAACGGGGATATTGAGTCTATTCGCTATGAAGATACCATACATTACATTGTCACAAAGCGCTTTTTAAATGCACCAGAAACTATTTTTTCAGAGTTATTTGATGAGGAGAGAGAATCATGAATCAACGAAAAGGCTTAGTCATGCGAGAAATTCGATTAGATGAAATGGCACAGTCAATAGATTTACTTAATTATGTTTTTCAAATGTCCATGTCCATTCATAAGGACCGTCGCTTTGTGAATGCCAAAAGCAAGCAATTTAATGAGGGACATGCCATTGGTTGGTTCGATGGTTCACATCTTGTATCTCAAATTTTAAGTCTACCTTTTGAAGTAAATGTTCATGGTAGGATTTATGAAATGGGAGGCATTACTGCGGTCGGAACGTACCCAGAATATTCTGGGCATGGTTTGATGGAAAGCCTTATCATCGAGAGCTTGGAGCGGATGCGCAATGAAGGACAATGTATATCCTATTTATTTCCATATTCTATCCCTTATTACCGAAAAAAGGGTTGGGAAATTATGAGTGATATTGTGGAATTTCAGGTCAAGGATACGCAGCTTCCTCACTATAAAGGCTTAAACGGTAAAATCCGTCGTGTCGATCCAAAGCATGAAGATGTTGTCACTATTTATGCGCGCTATGCTCAGAAGACGCATGGTGTTATGGTACGTAATAGCATTGCTTGGAATGAAAAGTTCCAGGAAGATTTTTGGGAAGAAAAATTTATTGATAGTGATGTGAATCTTCAGGCAGCGGTATATTATGATGAGGATGATGTTCCACAAGGTTATATGTTTTACCGCATAATGGAGGAAAATTATTACATCGATGAAATTGTCTATTTGCAGGAAGAGGCAAGAAAAGGCTTATGGAATTTTGTCTCTGCTCATAGCTCGATGATTTACAATGTTTATGGTAAAACAACCGGCAATGAAGCCGTTGCCTTTTTGTTAGAGGATAGTGAAATTATTCAAAAGGTATCGCCGTATTTTATGGCGCGCATAGTAGATGTCAAAGAATTTCTACTACGTTATCCATTCGTGGGCAATGATTTTCAGCTTCGACTAGCTGTTAGTGATCGCATCGTAGCTTGGAATAATGGCACATTTGTCATAACGATGCAGAATGGAAAAGCTACCGTTGAAAAGGTTAGTGAGACTTTGTCTGAAAATGCTATTCAACTAACGGTTCAAACACTTGCCACGATGTTACTAGGCTATAAACGGCCAAGCTATTTAGAAAAAATCGAACGTTTGCACGGCAATGCCATTGAAATTGCGCTATTAGAGACGGTGCTACCAAACGGCATTCCAACGTTTATTGATTATTTTTAGAAATAACGGGGAATTTGTGCGGGGCAACTGTACAAATTCCTTTTTCTGTGGGTCCAACTTCGGTAAGGCAAAATTGTTTAGGTCCAAGAGAAAACTGATTGGGTGAGTGAAAGAACCACCCAGGTCTAAGAGAAAACTGATCGGGCCAGTGAAAGAACTGCTCTGATCTAAGAGATAACTGATCGAGTCCACGGAAAATCGCTCCGGTCTAAGAGAAAACTGATCGGGTAAGTGAAAGAACTGCTCCGGTCTAAGAGAAAACTAATCAGGTCACCCAAGGAACTGCTTAGGTTCAAGTGAAAAAGGCGTCGGTTTGACTATGATACGGTAAGTATTAACGCTGTGACATGGGATTTACCTGACGACACATATGATTATCGAGATCAAAAATAGCCAAAACTACTGCAGTTATGGATATTTATTCCATTACCCAAGCTTTTTTTAGCAATTGTACACCGAGGATGATTTCCTCCATTTTTAACTTACTAAAACCCAATTGTATAATAGGTACAGAGCAAGGCTGTTGTTGAAAATATGGGCTCGTAGGGTAGACCTTAACTCCGTATTGTTCTGCATTGTGAATAAGCTGCTCTTCTGAAAGTTGAGAATGCACTTTCACCAATATATATAGCCCAGATTGCTCACCTAATAGCGTGATTTTTTCTCCGAATTGCTTGTTAAGTTCCGCTACAAGACCATTTATTTTATGTTTATAGATGATGCGCATTCTTTTAATATGCCGTGTCCATTCACCTTGTTCCATAAATTTCGCCATTGTTAATTGATGTAAGGTCGAAGCGTTTTGTTCAAAATGAGCAAAGCGTTCTTTATATGGGTGAACCAGTGCTTTCGGTAGCACCATATAGCTTAAACGAATGGCTGGTAAAAACGATTTTGAAAATGTTCCCATATAAATAACACGTGACTTGTCGATAGAGGCGAGAGCAGGAAATGGTCGCTGTGTATACCGAAATTCACCATCATAATCATCCTCAAGTATATAACCATCAACTTTTTTTGCCCACTGAATTAAAGCTTGCCGCTGCTGAATGCTCATGGAAACGCCATACGGGAAATGATGGGAAGGTGTGACATATAGTAAGCGCGAATGTAAATGTGCTAAATGCTCAAGTTGTGCACCATTTTCCAACACAGGTAATGTCTCTATATGAAAGCCATGCATCTTGAATGCTTCTCGTGCACCATTGTATCCGGGATCTTCTAAAATAACACTTGGGAAATCCTGCTTAAACAGAAAGCCCAGATCAATTAACATTTGCTGCGTGCTGCTACCGATAATAATGTCCTCTGCATGTACATGGACTCCACGAGCTTGAAGCAAATAATGCACAAGCTGTTCCTTTAAAAATGGTTCACCGAAAGGGTCCCCATATTCATAGCAATTTTTTAATGGTAATACTTGATTGGCCATTTGTCGCCAAGCTTTTAGAGGAAATTGCTGTTGATCGACAGCGCCAGCGCGAAAATCAATGATGATATCTTCACCGTTATTATGCGTTTTTTGAGTAAGACTTGATCGTTCTTCTTCCTGTAGAAACACTTGCTCAAATTCATTGACGAAATAACCCTTTCGTCTTTCACCACGTATGTAACCTTCCGCTACGAGCTGCTCATAGGCAGTTAACATTGTATTCCGACTGACATGTAAAGTATCGGCTAGCCGTCGAATAGAAGGAAGAGAATCATTCGTTTTCAATCTCCCTTGTTCGATTAACCATTTGACTTGCTCATAAATTTGTTTATACTTTGCCTCTTCATCTGTGAATAAGAAAATAAAATCCTTCATAAAGTCCCTCCATGACATGTTGAAATGTCTAGAACTGTTTCTTTTTAAATGTCAGTTTATTATTTATCATAATACAAGAATGACCTATAAAAAGGAAATGGGGAGATAAGTGAATGGAGATTTGTATAGTAACCTTAGCAACAGTTGGAGACGTGGTGCCATTATTTAATGCCTATCGAGAATTTTACGGTCAACAATCTAACTTAGAACAGGCTGAGCAGTTTCTATTGGAGCGTTTAAATAAGGAGGAGTCGGTCATTTTTCTAGCTTATTTAGATGCGCAGCCAGTTGGTTTTGTTCAGCTATATCCTACTTTTTCATCTGTTGCAATGAAAAAGGCGTTTATTTTAAACGATCTATTTGTGGCAGAGCATGCTAGGAAACAAGGTGTCGCACAGGCACTAATTGAACAGAGCTATTCGTATTGTTTACAGAAAGATGCGCGTTATATAGGTTTAGAAACAGCGACAGACAACGTTCGTGCTCAAAAACTATATGAGAAGCTTGGGATGAAAATAGACGATGGAGTATTTCATTATATTAAGTATTGGTAAATGGAGGTTCGAATAATGACCGTAACCATCAAGCAATTAACAACGCAGCAAGAGTGGATGGAAGCATATGCTGTTATGGTGCAGCTCCGTACGGAATTAACAGTAGAAAAGTATCTCCAACTATTAAAGGAAATGATGAAAGATGGCTATATGTTATTTGCTTTATACGAAAATATGAACATGTTGGCAGTCGCCGGATTAAGTTGGAGAGTCAATTTTTATAGTGAACGCCATATTTTTGTTTATGATTTAGTAACGGATGAGCAGTATCGTTCAAGAGGCTATGGTGAGAAATTATTGCATTACCTCCACGAATGGGGCAAAGAAAATGGGGCGCACTATATTGCTTTAGAGTCTGGTATCCAAAGGATTAGTGCACATCGTTTTTATGAAGATCAATTAGGGTATGAGAAATGGTGCTATTCTTTTCGAAAAGTATTGTGAAAAAAGAGAGAAATCCGGATTGAAAGCGACTAGTTTTTTTCTAGTCGTATTTTTATGAGTAAATACTGATTAACATTTAATTTTTAGTTATAAAAGATAATTATTTAATGATTATCGTTAAATTTAACTTGATTTTAACTCTGCTATTTAATATGCTTAACAGGAAGAAGGGCAAAATATTGAAAATCGGATAACGTAGTTCCTAACAATGATTTCCGAGAAGTACTTTTCAATATCGCTTGTTATTCTTCATGTAAAACATTATGAACAGGGGGAAAAATTATGGTTTTGCAAAGTGCAATAGATGCAATTATTCAAGTCATTTTATTTTCAGTAATACCGTTTATTTGGTGGTTTTTCTCAGCAAAAAAGAAACAATCATTTTTAGCATGGCTCGGCCTTCGAAAGCCTGTCATTGAAAACAAAGGTAATTATGTTGTATGGTTTTTAGTCATTTTTGTTTTATTATTCGGACCACTTTTTACAATTAGCTATTTCTACCTAGACAGTTCAATCTTAGCGACAAATCGTTTTACAGGGCTTGGTTTTTCAGCAATCATATCAGCACTTTTCCATGCTATTGTACAAACAGGATTATCAGAGGAGCTGTTTTTTAGAGGCTTTTTACTGAAAAGATTCATGCATAAGTTTGGTTTTCAAACGGGAAATATCCTACAAAGCTTACTATTTGGTATTGTACATGGATGGATGTTCTTTTCTTATATTCCTTTCGGTGTTGTAGTGTTAGTTGTTTTAGCAACCGGTTTTGCAGGTTATTTAATGGGGTGGATCAATGAACGAAAATCCAATGGCTCTATCATAACAAGCTGGGGCATACACGGCATTGGCAATCTATTCGCTTCCTTAATGGCGATGTTTAATCTACTCTAAAGAACTAGCCCATTTGCATTTCATTATGTTCGATTGCATAATAAAGCAGAGAGGTGGTAGAAATGCAACTCATCGAGCAGGTAGTAAAAGGATGCTTGATTATCGGTTTTATATTAACTTCTTTCAGCGTCTGAAAGAAGTTAAAGCCTCCGGCGGATGTCACAGAATCGGAAAGGAGTTCTTTGTGCAAGCACAAAGCCGATTCAGGACGCAATTATGCCGAGGCATAATTGATTCGGAGGGCGTATTAACACCGCAATATGCCGTGATTATAATATAGCATTTACGACTTTTTTCGTTGATTATCATGTCGCCTCACTAGCTATACTATTAACTTCTTTCAGCAGAAGTCTTACACCTCAATAGGTGGTGAGATGAATGCGGGTTTAAGTTACTTTTCAACGGGTGTCCAAACATCCGCTGAAATAAGTTAAAGCCTCCGGCGGATGTCACGGAAATCGGAAAGGAGTTCTTTGTGCAAGCACAAAGCCGATTCCGGACGCAATTATGCCGAGGCATAATTGATTAGGTATTATAGGAATAGAGATCCTGAATAGACGAAAAAGGAAGGGACGAGCATAAATGACGGAATGGCCAAAGGGAGTAGCGAAGCCTGCTATACGTGCATTGAATGCGGCAGGGTATACACAAATAGAGCAATTGGAAAAGGTTGATTTATCAACGTTAAAAAATTTACACGGGATGGGACCGAAAGCGTTAGCAGCCATTGAAGCAGCGCTGAATGAAAGTAGGAAGCACAGTGAATAAACTGACATTATTTTTACTGGCAATGGTGGTCTATTATATCCTTGTTATTTTCCTGATTAGCAAGTTATTTATTATTCCTCTCATGAAGTTTATGGCACTTTTATTCTTCCTTGGAGCAGGCTTTATTTTTTCTCGAAAAATGCGAAGGAAACTACAGTAAGAGGAATTATGAAAATTATAAAATTAACCCTATTTTATTTGGTTATATTTATATTGGCACTATTACTATCACTAGCTGGGGTTCGCCCATCCATTTCACTCGGCATTTTTATCCTTATCGCCATCGCAATGATTTATAGACATATACATATTGTATTCTGGACTAATAATATGAAATTGGTGGATAAGTTAGTAAAAGATCGCAAGAAGCATCCTTTTTTTTCCTATCTATATGCAGTTGCTTATGGTACAAAGGAAGACCAGATACACTCATTAGAAACAGCAATTGTAAAGTATAAGCAGCCAGCTATAAAGTATAACTATAAATTTATCAAGGTCATAATGGAAGAGAATTTAGAGGAAGCAAAGGATGCGGCTAATAAAATAAATAAAGAGCTATTAACTAGCTATGCAAAATGTTATATCGCTGCACTTGAGGGACGGACAACAGATATGCGAAGCGATCAGCTTACGAAGCCGTGGATGCAACCAGCGATTGAAGCGGTTTATGCTTCTACCATGAAGAATGAAGCCGCGTTTAATCAGTATCAGAAAGAAAGCATCGACTTTGCGCGCGGCGTACAAAAATATGTGTTAATACATACCTTTGAACAGATGAAAACGGATCTGTAAAAAATATAGGCTACTTGATGCTAATTGGTGTCAAGTAGCTTATTTTTTAGCATAGAAAATTCACATTAAACATACAAATCTTGTTTACTCATTCGTCTAATAAAGTAAGAGAGGTGAGAAGATGGAGTTTGATGAGCTTTATGAACAATATTTTCAGCGCATTTATCAATTTATTTATTATATGGTCTCGGATCCAAACTTAGCGGAGGATTTAACACAGGAAACATTTATTCGGGTATATAACGGACAATTTAGAAACGAAGCTGCTATAGGCACATACATAAGGAGAATTGCACGAAACCTAGTCTATGACACCTATAGAAGAAAAGCACTTATTAAATGGTTGCCATTTCAAAAAGAACATGAAAAACGGGAGACGCAATATGTTCCACATGATTGGATTATGCAGTCTGAGGATCGACGACTATTATATGAAGCAATTCAATTATTAAAGCCTGAATATCGAGAGGTTCTTATTTATAGAAAAATTGAGGAGTTAAGTTTAGCCGAAACTAGTGAAATTTTAGGATGGTCTACTGTGAAAATAGCGAATACTCAGCGAAATGCTATGAAGGCTTTGGAAAAAGTACTTGGAGGTGATGAATTTGGATTTAAACAATCGACTGAAGAAACTCAATAATTTACCGGAGGATCGTGCTGTAAAAACCCGTATTTATGAACGCATTCATCATAAGAGGAAAAAAGACTTACCGCTATGGAAAGAGAGTGTTCTACTATTAACGATTGCCATGATTGCTCTATTTTTTATTATGACACCACAAAATTCTTCACCTCCTCAAACTGCTGGCCAATCCATCCAAGCAATATATAAGCATTTCGGAGGAAAAGAAGGGAAATTTTTTGCGAGAAGTTCGAGTTTATATATATCTACGGAAAAGGTTGAAGATACAATAATTTATAACTTTTTTAAAGACTTAACACAGTATGTTGAAGAGGCAGATGGAAAGTTAGGTAACCATATTACAGATGTAGTCGTTGTTAGAGATCGTCAGGAAGAGCGCTATCAGATTTCAGATACAGGCATGTTAAATGTTGATTCTGGCCAGTTTTTTGTTGGGAAATCAGAGATATATGATAAAGTATTTCAGACATTATACTCTGCAAAAGCAACACCCTGGATATTTATCCTTCCACTTATCGTGGTAGCTGTAAATATATTCTCTATGAACTATTATAAACGTCATAATCTACAAGGATCTAAACCATCTAAGCGTATGTGGTGGCTGTTAGTACTTGTGCTTGCAATGGTTTCTAGCGTATTTGCGTGGGCAACTTGGGTCGGTCCATTGTATAAGCCATTAATGATTACGTTTGCGTTTTTATATGGTGTCATTATTTGGCATTCTATAAAACGAGATGTACAGACATATTCCATATATAAAGTAGAAACAATAAAAATAAGTATTATTAGTGCAACACTGGTTTTAATTATTATGCTTTATTAACTGATTTAAATAAAACCACCTTTACTTTCACAAAAGAGACAATTGCGAAGGTATAGGGTGGTTTTAATTATTTATCAACGCAGTATGGAGGCGAGTTGTACCTTATCCCTTTTTGTTCAATAAAATGCCACGCACGATCCCCATAATAAATATTGTGCTTAGTACAAATAGAAATACATAAGCATGCCACTGCTGTAAAATACGCTCATGGCCTAAAGCAACTGTTAAATCATTGAATAGTGAATATGTAAAGTACAGTAGTATACTATTTTTGATGAGACAAAAGGTAATAATACCATTTTGTCGCTGTATATGAGATAAGGTAGGCTTATTTTTTCGTAAGATAGGATAAGCTGCTCTCATCTCTAAGTATTGTAAAAGCAAAAATAGCATTAAGGCAATGAATGGTAAATAAAAAATGGTGATTTTCGGGCCAAATTGCGCATGTTCACTCTTAAAGCTTTGCAAAACCGGTATAGAAGCGGGGAGCTTATTGTATTGGATCAGTGTTGCCGTAATGCCAGCTAAAAAAATAGTCGCGACAATAAGCGTTAGCGATTTACAAAAGCGTGGTGTAGGTGTTTTTTGTTGTTCTAGCATTTGTTCACCTCATATTTAAATTAAAAAAGTGCAGTCTGTTATACTGTATCATAAGAATACCATCATGTGTGGCATAGAAAGAAGGGTTAGATGGAATACTTGTTGTTTTTACTAATTGGCATCATTGGCAACATCATTGGCACTTTAGTTGGAGGTGGCGGGTTAATAACATTACCGACCATGATGTTAATGGGGGTACCGGTTCATTCAGCGATAGGTGCGAATAAGGTTTCAAATATGGTCAGTGCCTTTTCAAGCTTTTACACAATCTATAAAAGAAAAGAATTATTATGGTCAGAAATGCGTTCAGTATTACTTGTTTCCTTAGTCGGTGGTACACTTGGGGGTCTGTTTGCATCGTTTATGAGCGGTCAAACATTAACGCTTATCGCTATTATCTTATTAGGCTTTGCCCTTATTATGTCCTTTATTGGTGGCGCTGAATTTGGAGATAAAGAAAGCTTTACGATGAATCGCAAAAACGGTCCAATCCTTCTCGGTGTCGGTTTTTATGACGGAATGTTCGGCCCTGGTAGCAGTACGCTGGCACTTTTTACATATGCACATGAGAAAATTTCTTATATGAAAGCTGTTGGTCTGTCGCGTGTAGGTGTTTTTGCGATGTGCTTAGGAGCTGCGATTACGTATATTGCTACAGGTAAAATTGATTGGCCGTTGACAATCGTATTAATGGTTGGTTCTGTAATCGGCGCACAAATAGGGATTATCCTTGCCACTAAAGTTAAGGCGAATCAAGTAAAGCTATTGCTGCGTATTGTAACAATTGTGCTGATCGTACAGCTCGGTTACGATTTTATCAAACAGTTATAAGGAGGCGATAATCATGTTTGAAATCACACCGTATCCATCTTTTTCGTGGTCACTGTCACGTCATAAAACGTTAACAAGCTGTGCACGGAAGTATGGCTATGAATATTATTTTTCTCATAATGGCTGGCTAAGTTACAATGTGGAGCCATATCATCAACATGTCTATCGTTTAAAAAAGCTACAATCCATGCCGATTTTATTTGGGCAAATCGTCCATCATTTAATAGAGCAATCAATCAATGATTATTTACAAACTGGCAAGGCGCCGACTGTTGCTGAACTTGTAAATCGTGCGCGTGGCCAGCTTAATGCCGCTTTTATCGATTCTACACGACATGTAGATTTATGGAGACATAAGCCTAATAAATTTTATATGATGCAAGAAATTTATTACGAAGGGAAGTTGAATCCTGAACTTGTACAGGACTATAAGGAGCGCATGTCGGCTGTGTTTGACAACTTTCTTAATAGTGAAACGTTCCAGCAAATTACCGCGCAAAAAGGCTCCTTACGAATCGGAGAGCCTGAACAATTTCGTTCTATGAAAATCGAGGGGATACAAGTTTTCGTCGTAATGGATTTTCATTATTATGATGAGATAGCAGACAAGTGGATTATTATCGACTGGAAAACAGGAGGAGAGTCCGATGATGATCGCCAGCAATTAGCGCTCTATGCTTACTATATTCAGCAGAAATATCGAGTATCGCTTGACCAGATTGATGTTTATAATGAATATTTATTGACGGGTAAACGGAAAAAATACGCCTTTACAGCATTTGATATGGACAATATTTTACATACGTTTCAGCGAAGTGTACTAGAAATGAAAAAATATCAGGCTGATATATTCTCCAATGAACCAGTGGACTTTGAGGATTTTGAGCAAACAACTGAAAAATGGCACTGCAAAGGATGTAATTTTAAAGAATTATGTGTGCAGAATTGAATCTGAAAATGGAGCGAGTGACCAAAAAGTGATCAATTAAATTAAGTCATCAAAAATATAAAATGTACCCTTTGTAAAGGACATTTAAAAAAGGTTGGGAAACTTATTGAAGCGGCTGTCTGTATTTTACAGGCGGTAGCTTTTTTAAAATTCCATTGCCCTCGATAATGATTATAATAAATCATATAACTCTTAATTACTTTCTTTTTTTCTTCAAATAAAATTAAATGGTATTCCAACATCGGCATCCATTGTGATTACAAGGCTAGGGATAAAAAATATTGCAGATCCACTTAAGTGAGAATATAGTTAAGGAGTGGATTAGAATGGGGACTATAATAAAAAAGAATGATGAATTATTGCTAAAATTAACTTCAGCAAGTCTTCTAACGATAGCTGCTCAAGAAAAAATTAATTGTTATTTACAAAAAAATCTTGAAATATACAACGAAATAATGGAAGACGAAGAAGCAGTGCAGTATTTTAATCTTTATTATGAGGAAAATGAGTGTGAACTAAAGCAAGTGGCAAAAGAATCATTGTTCACGGCTAATGAAGCAGAAAATAGTTTTAATAAATGAAGATTGATTTAATACCCGCAATGTGGGTGTTTTTATTATGCGCAATAGAATGCACCCGAGATGGGCACGATGTTTCTCATATTTCTCATGTTTTTTTTATGTTTTGATTAGAGCGAAGGTATAAGAAAAATCTCAATAAGCAAGACGATTGACGAAATTTACAATTTAGCTATCCCCCACATAAAAATGGTGTATATAAATTGGAACAATGGAATATGGAACTTTATAAATAAACTGATAAACTGATTGAAAATATATCAACTATTGATATTATCAGAATGTTAGAACAGAACATTTTTGAGGTGTTTGCAATCAAGAAGGCCGTTGCCGTTGAATACTTACATGAGGATCAGTTAGCAGGGAACAAAAAATTGGATTGGAACATTTGGAGAAATGTGCAACAAATCAATTAGTAATACCGTTATTGTAATTAATCATACATAGAAATCAGAGTTCAATTACTCTCGTTTAGTTAAGGAGTGTGAAATGGATATTAAGTCATTTTTTCAATATTTATCTTATGTAGTTTATTTTTTAATAGTGTTTATCTTAACCTACTATATGCAATGGATAACTGTACTTTTTGTGGGCAGTATACGTTTTACAGCCGCAGATAGTTTTCCAGGAGATTTGAGTCGTTTTTCTTTAGTCATAATGAGTTTCGTGTTTTCTATCATGCATTTTGTTGTATTAACAATATATTTACTTCTTCATAATATACTGGTGTCTTTATTTAAAATTAGGTTTCAATATAAGATCGCGTTGGTGATCAATACGGTTGTTGCTGTCAGTTTAATTATTTACTTTATAAAAGTATTTTTATATTGAGCCCTTAAATACTGAGTAATGTGCAGTAAGCGCTATTTAACAAAGCAGAGGCAAAGAAATACTTATAAAATTTGTTCTGGAGAAAAATTCTACTAACCCAATGGAAAACCTTCAACAATATACATTGGCTTTTGGAGAGGTATGTCTGTTAATTGGGAAGAAGAATGAGCGTGTATTTTAAAGTATTGTGTGAGCAGTATTGAATCTGAAAATGGAGCGAGTGAGCCAAAAGTTAAAGCTTACTTATAAAATGTCATACCTAACTAGGTGTGGCTTTTTATTATGCTCATATTTCTTGTCATTCCAATCCATTATATAGATAGATGGGAGGTGTTGACTTATGGAGTATGAATATACAATGAAGTTTTACTTTGACGAAGATCGTGAAGAAGAATATAAAATCAAGACGAATATTGAACAAGAAACATTTACAGAAGAAATTTCTAATAGGTTCAATGAGAAGTCTTGGTATTCATTTATTGAAACAGAAAATTTTAAATCGATTCTAATTAGTACTATAGATGTTTATAAGGTAGTAGTAGAACAAAATATTTTAGAATTTGATTAATCTAATGTATAAAGTCACAACTTCTAACAAGGTGGTAAGCCCGAATTATAAAAAAAGCGCACCTTTTCGGATTCTCGATTGATATGTGAAATTCAGTATCTTTTAAAGTTAGTTGTCACGAAGTTTTTTACGATTCAACAACATTGAAATAAAAAATATACAATAAACAAAGTGAAGCCCAAGTACTCAATTAATTTTGAGCCAAAGCTTCACTTTGTTTATGAAACGTAAGAGAACGTCCAGAATGGTATAAATAAGAGCATTCTTCTGCATTGTTTAGAAAGATGCAATTACTCCAATGACGAAATGAATCACTCTATTCCCACCAATGCTTCAGTTCTGTGAAGCCTACATCCCATAGCATTATATTACCTGTGATCATAATGGTCATTTTTTTGGCTTCGTAATATAACGGAATTTCCAATGGCATTATTTCTATTGTTTCTGATTCTTTCAAATCCTCTTCATTTTTTTGGAAAATTACATTTCCATCCGTAATTATTGCTATTTCTCCTTTGAATTCCTCATGATCTGGAATGCCTAAGTTTAGAAACAATGTTAGCTCTTCTTTATCCTCAATAGGATATGTGTAGGTCTTGGTAGTATTTCCTTCATTACTATATAAATTGAATTGAGGTTCAATTTTATTACCAGCTACAGTGAAGGTCGGTACATCGTTTGTTAGTGGTTTAGCTCCTGTTATTTCTTTAATAGCATGCAAGGGTTGTATAGGACTTACTCGTTTATCTAAAACTTCAGAGACAATCATCACGCAAACTAACAGTATAATGGCAGATAAGGACGAAGCAATGAGTTTTTTTAAAGTCAAGTTTGAAGTGAATCCAACTTTGTATACAACATATCCTATTGTTGCACCTATAGTATTAGAAATAACATCATTTACATCAAAAGTACCGAGATGTACTAATGATTGAATCGTTTCCAATCCAAAAATCACGATCATGAACCATCCTATAAATTTTTTATAATCAACTTGATAAAGTAAAGGAAACAGAATACCTAAGGGGATAAATGCTGCTATATTTCCAAAATCGTACAACCAAGAAAACGTAAATCTAGGAAAATTCAGAGGAACGCCTGATGGGATGAACAGAAATTCGTAGCCGTAGCTTTTGTAATCTTCGTATCGGTCTAGACGATTAAAGCCTAAGAACATGAAGTATAAGATCAGACCTGTGTATAGTATAGTAATCATCAAAATTACATTTCGTTTTTTCATATTTTATCTCCTCACCGATTCCTCTTGTCATTTGCGAACTACTAGAATCCTGTGGCTTTATCATTATTGTAAATGGAAATCATTAATAATTATTGAGGGTATTTATGAAGATTTCTTAAGAATTTGCAGTATTAAAATTTCTTTTTTAGAGGAGTGACAATGGATTGTGTAGTAGGGGGAAGAATTGTGATTCAACAAGAAAATAAGTGAAATGATGAAAGGGTAACTGATTATTGGTAAATATGTTGTATGTATCTAAGTCATCAAAGGCGTATCAAAGTTATCGTTGGTGATTCATTACAAGCATTGATGAGGAACGCCAGATACATATAAAATTTGTAAGATTTGCTTCTGGGAAGATGATAGGATTCAATTTAGTGATCCAGATTATAGAGGTGGTGCAAATGAGGTATCCTTAAAACAAGCACAACAATTTCTTTCATTTGGGGCTTGCGAAAAAGAGTACGTAAAATTTGTAAGACAACCAAACAAAGAAGATATAAAAGACGTGAATTGGCGAATTTATTAATGAGCATTCTATAATCACATAAATATTAAAAGGTGCTGCTCTATAGTCAACAAAGCTATAGCGACAGCACCTAGTCATTTATTAGTGGAAATATTTATCGACACGTTGAAGTACTTCGTCAGCAGAAAGACCATCAGCGTCAATAATAGGTCCTGCCATGATAGGATCGCTAATTCCCATAATATCTCTGTCTTGCCCAGTGATTACACAGGCATCACATTTTTTTGCATCTTCTTCAGTACGAAGCTGAATAACTTCATAACCTTTTGCTTTTAAAGCGTCCTCAACGTTTGTTAATGTTTGTTCCACACCAATTATTCTAGACATTATTCTTCCACCTCCTATATGTAATGTGTCATATAAGATTGCTAATTATTCACTTCTTTCGCTTTTTTATTATATAACCAAAATAGAAACTAATAATATCAGGTATGGTGATTAACCATTTTTATACACTCGAATTAATTCAAAGAGGCTGTTTCCGCTACGGGCTACTCGTTTTCCTGCGGGAGTCGAGTAGCCCTACGCTACAATCAGTTAAAATAGGAATATATTAGCAAAATAGCAACAAAAACCCTTTTATCGCTCCATAATAAACCTATTTTTTCCTAATCAACACACGCCTATAATAATATAAATGACGTGAAATTGAATTTTTAATACCAATTTTTTAATGTATCTAATTTTTATGCACGGTTCTAATCAATTGAGCGTATGAATTTATTAATAATCATACAAAAAAATCCCCATATAGTATTAAGGCTCATCACCAAAAGTTATAGATGACATTTGTTAAACGTATACCATATATATAAGTTGATTGGAGTGGAGGCGGAGGCTGGACGCCCCCGGGAAAGCGCCCAGTCGGAACGGAAATCAACTACACGTTATGGTGTTGATCCAATATTAATAACAAAATGGTGCGCAAGATAACGCATTTTCCATTCCAGCGAAATTGTATTTAGTAATTATGAATGTTGTTAGGAGGGATAATATATGGGTAGTCTGAAGATGAAAATAATAAGTATTTTATTTATTTTCGCATTTGTATGGATTATTATGTTACTTAATGCTGGGCCATCAAAGCCAATTGTAATGTCGGAAAGTGAAAATATACCAATACTACAAGGTACATATTGTTGGGAAAAATTGATAGAGGTGGAGTGTGTTGATAAAATTCCACCAACAGAAATTATTGCTAATAATAAAATTGTTCCATTTCCAGTATCCCCTCAAAGTGCAATAAAAATCAATTTTAAAAAACAGCCTATTGATGAAATAGAAGTTGAAATAGAAAATTTAGGTGAGAGTAAACAAGTAAAAGTAGAAGGTAATGTAATGTTTTTACTGCACCAAAAGAGAAGGGGACTTATATATAGTATTTCTGGTAGATGGGACAAAGGAAGTGCTTCTTATATTTTTGCTATAGAAGTAAAATAACTGTTCTATTTTTACTCACTTCCCAATAATAAAAGACACATTGAGGTTAATCTCCAATGTGTCTATACAAATATTTTACTAAATTATTGATTTCATAAATTGGATAATTTGATCTTCTTGAATGGAATCAACAGCTATTTTATTGCGACTAATCTTTTGACATTTGGTACATTGATTGATAAGTTGAAAGCCTTTTTTTCCAGTATAATCGATTCCGATTGGTCTCATTAAACTTTGACAAGTACTTGCTCTGTCTCCTGGGATATTATCCATATGTTTTGAAAATAAACAATTTGGACAATGATTTCGGAAACTTCCATTGGTTAAGGGATCAACCATCGTACCACAATTTTCACATTGAAATGCTGTATTTTCATTTTTTCTACTCATTTGCTCTTCCTCCAAGATATTATTTCATCTTTGGAGAAAGGGTTCCGTTTTCTTTTTCTACAATTGTAGTATCAGGCTTTTATAGGGAATGTACCAATTCACCGTCTTGCTCTTCAAAACGATTACTTCTAGTTCCTACTTCACAAAGACTTATTTCATCCTTTGATCCGGACCACGATTGATTTTATGGATTTGTGTCAACCACTGTAAGACGGACAGCTCCATCTTCCACTAGTAGGTGTTCTCCTATAATCACTGACTTAGGCATTCGTCCCCTAACGAGCAAGTAATTTGAATAGATAAAACGTCAATTCATTCACCCCTTATTATAAGCATTTATTATATTCATTTAAAGGTTACCAAATTAATTGAAGTCAATGAAAGGGGAAATCTCAAAATCATTTTCCATGACTTTTGAGACACCCCGATTTCTTTTACTTATTGTGGAAGATAATCTTGGCCGTTCATTATTACTTTAGAAGCGGAGAATAGAATCTCTCTATTGGCTGTAAAATATGGGTCTAAAATATTGTAAAATGCCTCCCATTTTTCATCAGCTTTTTCTTGATCTTCTTTTTTATCAAGCTTTAAGATTTCTTCATAAAGCTGTTTTAATTGCTTCTGATCTGCCTCACTAACTTCGAATTCGAAATCAACCATGTATTCCTCGAATGTTTGAGGCTTTATGAACTGATCAAGGATGTCATGGAATTCCTCCCATAGTTTTTCAATCAACTCAGAATTGTCATCTTTTTCTGCTTTTCGGGCATCCTCATAAATATTTTTTAGTTTTGTTAAAGTTTCAGCAGGGATATCAAACTCCATGCCTTCGATGTATTCTTCAAATGTTAGAGGCGGATAAAGTTCATCAAAATATGGTTGAAGTAATTGATAAAATTCATCATATTTTTCGTTAGCCTTTTCCTCTTGACCATCTTTTTCAAGCTTTACCCATTCTTCATAAATGGCTTTAAGCTCTTTTTTATCATTTTCTGCAATAATTATATTATTTTCGCTAAATCCGTAATCTCCTAAATATTCTTCGAATGTTTGAGGCTGCCAATTAGCTAAAATATATGGCTTTGTAATTGTATACATTTCTTCATAAATTTTATTAATTTCCTCAAATTTCTTTTCTAATTCTTTATCTGTAAACTTTTCTTCATTTGTCATTTCTTTTTGTATCTTCTTCATTTCATTAAACAATTTTTCTAATTTTGTTAGATCTTCATTTGTTACCTCTTTAGGCAAGTACCTTTTATAAACTTCAAATGTAAAGAAGTCTGAATAATCCTCTACTACACTACCTTCTACAGTAATTTCCTGTCCTTCTACTAAGTTCATTTTTTCTAGTTGTTCTTCAGAAAATTTATAGAAACTGATAAAATAATTTTTACCATCTCTTCCTTTAAGGTTCATTCCATCTCCGTAGATGTCTTTAATCGTTCCTGTAATTTGTTGTTCAATTTGAACATTAATATTATTTGTTGGTTCTACTGATGTAGCACCTGCTTGAAGTGGCGTCAGAACAGCCATTCCTATTGTTAGTGCTGAAGCAATCATCCAAGTTTTTTTAATCGGTTTTTTCATTATCATTTCTCCTTTTTTGACTGGAATTTGATGTTTCCAATATTTAGACGGATTACCAATTGAAAAGGTTCATTGTTTTTTTAAAAAGTTAAAAAGTTTAAAACATTCTATGTATAGTGTTTTAATTGACGTATAACAACAAAAGTTTAAGCAGTTTAATTTAAGCAAAGACTTATCATAAAGTCAGGATTATGACGAAGTTCAGGAATTTATTGTAAAGATTTTACATTTAAATTTGACAGGTGGTGACAACGTGGGAATAGCTGAAGTATTAACAAAATGGTTATTATTGCAATAGTGACAGTGAAAAAACGTAAAGAGGTGAAATGAAAGGGGATAAATGACATTGATAAAAGCAGTAATATTTGATTTAGATGGAACATTGTTAGATCGTGATCGTTCTGTTCGTTTATTTATTGAAGAGCAATATGAACGATTAAAGACAAAACTATCACATATTTTAAAAGAGACATATGTTCATCGCTTTATTGAGTTAGATAATCGAGGCTATGTATGGAAAGATATAGTCTATAAGCAAATGGTCGAAGATTTTTCTATTGAGTTATCTTCAGAAGCAATGTTAGAGGATTATGTACAGGAATTTAAGCAACATTGTGTTCCATTTGAAAACTTGCATAGCATGCTGCACATTTTGAAAAAGCAAGGTTTAAAACTTGGCATGATAACAAATGGTTATGGGCAATTTCAATTAGATAATATACGAGCGTTAAGGATTGAAGAGGACTTTGACGTGATTCTTATCTCTGAATGTGAAGGCATCAAAAAGCCGAATGCAGAAATATTTCATCGTGCACTATCCAAACTAGGGGTGTTTGCAAATGAAAGTATGTACATTGGGGACCATCCTTTTAATGATGTGGAAGCTGCTAAAAAAGTAGGGATGATGGCTATTTGGAAAAGAAATGATGCATGGCAAAAAGTTGAAGCGGATTACAACATTGATAATTTAATAGAAATTCAAGATATTTTAAAGGTTTTGCAAAAGACATGAAAATAATAGTACAAAGTGGGGGATGAAGAACCCCCCACTGGTAGCACAAACCATGTTTCGTGGGGGCGTCCGATGAGCCGTGAACCCCAAGTAGTCGTCCAGCCTCCACTCCAATCAACTTCTATTCATGACAAACGTTTTAACCT
Source organism: Lysinibacillus agricola (assembly GCF_016638705.1). Classification (GTDB taxonomy): domain Bacteria; phylum Bacillota; class Bacilli; order Bacillales_A; family Planococcaceae; genus Lysinibacillus; species Lysinibacillus agricola. The sequence continues at coordinate 2,295,350 of NZ_CP067341.1, forward strand.
TTGGTGATGAACCATAAAAATATAAGATCTACATTCTTGCAATTGTTTCTTTTACTAATTTGATAAATTTCTCTCTTGCTAAAGCTGCGACTTCAATGACTTCATCATGCTTAATGGCGGATCTAAAATTCCACAAGCCATATTTGTTAAACAAGAAATGCCTAGCACTTTCATATTTCCATGAGTTGCTACAATAGCTTCCGGTACTGTTGACATCCCTACAGCATCTGCACCTAATGTACGTATCATACGAATTTCAGCTGGAGTTTCGTATGCAGGTCCACTCCACCAAGCATAAACACCTTCTTGTAAGTTAACGTTTTGTTCTTTAGCTTGAGACAGATATGGATGTGTCGCAGATGGAAAACCACATAGACGGTGGTCAAGCAAAATATGTCACAATTATTATAAAGTCTGGAGAAATAACAAGAAAGTTATGAGAGTAGTATAAAATTATCAACAACATGAAAAACAGCTGAATGCATATGTTCAGCTGTTTTTAAGTATGTAAGACAGTAATGAATTTTTATTAAAACCCATACAATATCCTATAATTCCATGGTTTAAGAAGTCTTTATTTCATTTATTTGTTTGATATGTTTTAACTGCAGGAGGAACATAAGCTGCACATTTGTCTAATAGTGCCGCAACGTCTTTATCTACAAGTAGTGCATTTCTAGATTGGGCTTGTAAAAATTGTTCGTTTTGCATATGGTCAAATAACCCAATGAGTAAATCATAATAATGATTGATATTTAAAATACCACAAGGCTTTTGTAGAAGGCCGATTTGATTCCATGTGAATACTTCAAATAATTCTTCTAACGTACCAGGTCCTCCAGGTAAAGCAATAAATCCGTCAGCTAGTTCCATCATTTTGCTTTTGCGTTCATGCATAGAATTGACGACAATGAGCTCTGTTAAATGCTTATGAGAAATTTCACGTTCCTCTAATAACGTCGGAATTACTCCAATCACCTTGCCACCTTCACTAAGAACCGTATCTGCGACTGTTCCCATTACACCTACACTGGCTCCACCATAAATTAAGGTAATATTCCGTTTTGCTAATTCTTTTCCTAGAAGAATAGCTCCTTCTTTATATGCCTCAGAAGCACCGATGCTTGATCCGCAAAATACTGCAATACTATCCATAATCGTTCCTCCATATCTGATAAGTTTCTTTCCGCATTAACGATCAGTGAACTTTAATAATTAAGTGGAGGATAAAAAAACCCCACTGATTCAAGTTTCACTTTTATAGTATAATTTAATTTCAAGAGGAAAGAAATGGAGGAAGAGGAAATGGAATTAAATGAGTTTCAAAAATGGGTGAAAGATTATTACGATACACGCGGTTGGTCTGATTTAAGTATTTTTACGCGCATAGGCTTCCTTGCTGAAGAAACTGGGGAAGTAGCAAGAGCTATACGAGCGTTGGAAATTGGTAGGAATCGACCAGATGAAAAGATTCAATCCTATGAAGAAAATAAGCAAGAATTAGTGGAGGAGCTTGGAGATGTTTTAGGGAATATTATTGCTATAGCCAATAAATATGATATTTCACTAGAAGAAATTTTTTCATCTCATCAGGAAAAGCTAATGGAGCGTTATAAAGCATAAAAATGCAAATGGAAAGGGGATTCATATGGATTATCAAGTAGAAGTTTTATTAGAAAAGCATGATGACTTTACTACGTTTTTAAATACAAATCTAAAAGAGTACAATGATGAAAATTCACCCTACCATAAAGAAGCTCGACAAAAAGGCTCCATACGTCCGTTAAACTTGATCGTTACAGATCATCAACAACAATGGATTGGCGGTATCACTGCCGAAGTTTATTGGGGGTGGATGGAAATCAATAAGTTTTGGTTTAGTGAAGAATATCGTGGAAAAGGCATTGGGGGACAGCTACTGGCGAAAGCTGAAGAAACGGCCACGCAAATGGGAGCTACGAAGGCACTGCTAACTACATATGACTTTCAAGCACGTACGTTTTATGAAACTAGGGGCTATCAGGTTGTAGGCGAAATAAAAGATTATCCTCCTGGAAGTAGCTATTATACAATGGTAAAACATTTAGTTTAAATTAAGAGAGGCTGTCACAATATTTCGTTGCGACAGCCTTTTACCATTTATTAATTTATATCTCCTAAATAGATGGGAGTTACTTGACCGCTACAATATTGCTGGAGGTACTTTTTTAATTCTTTTGGATAAAGTCGAAAGCTAGATAAGTCTTTAATCGTCACCCATTCTAATCCAATTTGATGACTATCAGGATTTGTTGGCTGAAAGTTCGTTTTTTCCCCTAGAATTAACTGACAAGCAAAATAAAACTCTACTTGATGAACATTAAAGTCAAAAGATGCATACTCATGATTTTTCCCTACATATTCACGAATAAAAAGTAGCTCTCCGATTTCAACTGAACAGCCAATCTCCTCTATGCATTCCCTTAATAAAGTGGCGTGAAAAGTCTCTCCATGTTCCTGTCCGCCACCAGGACAAAGATAAAAATTGCCTTCTACATCTTGATTTTTTGTTAGTAAAATTTTGTCATCTTCTATTATTAAAGCTTTAACAGAATTTCTTATTTGCATGTAATCTCTCCTAAATTCGATTATTGTTGTAAAAATATATAGCTCAAAGATGACTAAAAAAACGCCCGAATGTCAAACTTATAAAAAAGGGGAGATTTATTGTGTACTCGATATCAAACTTTAAATTACTTGTTGATAAGCAGACAGAAATTGATACCACTCATCAAAATTGTGATCAATTAATACAGACAACTGTAACGCCCTTAATGGATACGGAAGTCAATAAATTGTTAGATGCCATTAATAAAAAACTAACCGAACAAGGCTTTACGATTACAGTAACATCTACTGGACTAATCGCAAAATATAGTGAAGCTGTTATTAATGTTGACAAGCATTCGAAAGATTTGGAGGAGTGTTTTTTTATTAATTTAAATAATTTTGCGGAGGATCAAGTTTCCATCGTTTTAGACATTTCGAATTCAATGATGCCGAAAATCTCCAATAATCTCGATGGCTATACTGAGATAATCGAGCAAATGACCGATACGCTAAAGCAAGCAAGGAGTCTCGAAAAAGCCTGTACTTCACCAAAGTTTATTTATAAAACTCAGAATAATACCATTTTTAATTCGGCAGATGAGGTAGTCAATTACTACTTTCAGTAAAAATGAAGCCACCCTACTAGATATTATAGGGTGGCTGAAAAAGGAAGCGTTATTGATTATTTATTCCCGCTACAATAATTTAAACAATAAACTTTCTTCCGAATATTAACATTATCATCGTTAGGATGAAGAAATAAAGTGGCATTATCGTTAATGAGCCATTATGCAGGAAACTCATACCTGACGTTAGTAAGCTAACGAGTAAGTAATAGCCTAAGCTGAAAATCGCGCCAGCCGTTCCTATAACATCTTGAAAGCTAACAAGCGCAAGGCTTAAGCAGTTTGGCAGAGCAATTCCTGATCCTAATAACGTAATAAACATGGTTACTAAAATGCCTATTAGTAAGACGATATTAGAGAGTGGTAAAGTACTAACGATTAGTAGTAATAAAGCTCCAACTGTCATAACAATACAACCGAGATGAATAACTTTTTCTGGCTGATAATTGTTTACAAGTTTTTTTGAAATCATGGCACCAATAATTGAGGCAAGAGCTACAATTATGCCAAGAAATCCATAAAGTCCAGGCGATAAATTGAAGTGGTCAATAAAGATAAAGGGAGCTTCAGCATAGTAACTGAATAACACGCCATTTATCCCACCAATCAGCAATCCAAAGACAAGAACCCGTGGTGATGAAATAATACGTTTTGCAACTGGGAAAATAGCAATTCTTTTTCTCGTTGATTTATCTGTTGTTTCAGGAAGTCTGAAATAAGCATAGATAAACAACAAAATACTCATCGCAACGAGCACAAAGAAAACAGCTCTAAAACCAAGTGCTTGATCGACCCAGCCACCAATAAGCGGCCCCACTGCAGGGGTAAAGGCAATCACTGCAGAAATTTGTGCGAACATCGCATGTCTTTTACTGCCAGATACACTTTCCCGCAAAATCGTCTGCGTTATAATCGAGCCTGTCGCTGCCCCAAAAGCTTGTATAAATCTACTAACTAATAGAAAAGTTATCGTTTCCGCGTAAAAACACATGAAACTTCCAATACCATAAATAATTAAACCGCCCAACATTGCCGGTCTTCGTCCAATAAAATCAGAAATCCATCCCCAACAAAAGACACCAATTGCAAACCCTATAAAGTAGACACTTAAGGTTAACTGTACGGAGCTATTTGAAGCATTCAATGCATCTGAAATATCAGGTAGAGATGGTGTATAGATTGTCTCGCTAATCTGTGGAAAAGCTACAAGAACAATCATTAAAAGTAAAGATGGTGCTACATATTTTTTCAACTTATTGCCCTCCTACAAGCAAAATCTACTTCTTTAGAAAAGAGTAGACGTAGCTAGGGAAACGGCGGGACCATTATAAGTATGCGTTCATAAGATGTCATGTTCAATCACCTAATATGCTTAAAGTAGGAGTGCATAGTCTGCCTACTATTATAAAGATTTTTACTATTTTTACAAGGTTTATACGGAAATCTTTTCTACCACTATCATACTTTGGGTTCATCACCATAACATGGGGTTGATTTCCGTTCCGGCTGGGCGCTTTGTTGCTGACGCTTCGCTTTCGCACAGCTAAAACATTGTTGTTGCCGCTACGTTAGCACTACGCTTTCGCACAGAAAACATCCGCTTCGCTCCAGGGTCTCATCTGCGACGCTGATCCCCAAGGAGTCGCCCAGCCTCCACACCAATCAACGTATTAAAATTGCTACGTTTTATAAAATGTCATCACCAATTTTTGATGATAAATCTAAATTTTTTAAAAAGTCCACTTGTAAATATTATAGTATCCATATAAAATAGAAACAAATGTTCTTGCTGAAGGGAGAATAAATGACTACATATCATAATCAATTACAGCTAGTATTATTTAATGAAAATGATATTCCAGGATTAATTGCTCTTTCTGACTCTGTTGGGTGGGATTACGATGAATTCGAAATTAGAACGGTTATGTTGTCAGGCAAAATATTTGGTCACAAAAATGCTGAGGGGAAAATAGTTTCAAGTGCTGCCATCATCACATATGATTCAAATTTAGCTTCGATTGGCATGGTCATTGTGCATGAAAATTACAGAGGACTCGGTCTAGGCAAATTAGCCACTCAAAAATGTATTGAAAGTGTTTCAGAACATACAGTGATACTGCTCGTTGCAACGAAAGACGGGGAACCGTTATATAAGAAAATGGGCTTTACCACTGTAGATTATGTTCATAAATATCTGGCTGACAGTTATATAGGTGCACATAACTTAGCTACTAACGAGTGTACAATTGAAGATTTCAATGAGCAGGACTTTACTGATATTGTCAGCTTAGATGCAGCTGCCTTTGGAGATAAAAGAAGTAAATTTCTAAGGAATAGGATTAAACAATCTAAGCGCTGTATCGTTATGAGAGATCATCAGGCAAATATTATAGGCTTTGGCATGTCCATTTTAGGGCCAATCAATCTAATTTTAGGCCCAATTATAGCACCTGATTCTAAAACAGCTAGTCTTATAATAAATATTTTAGCGAAAGACCATGATGGAAAATTAAGAATTGATATACCATCTGGTCACGCTGAATTAATGAAATGGTTAGAACAAAGTGGCTTTACAGAGGCAAACACACCTCCCGTTATGATTCTTCATGCTGAAAAAATGCCGACAAGAAATAATACACTATTTACCATTGCCGCTCAAATTTTTGGATAAGATTACTTAAACAAAGAAGGTACACTTTAATTGGGTGTGCCTCTTTTTTATTTCAAAAGGATTTTAATGGAAGCGTGGAGAATAGATGATATTAAAGGGGGAGAATAAAATGTTTCCTTATTTAGAAACAGAAAGACTTATTTTAAGAGAGCTTACGCAGGATGATGCGGAGGACGTTTTTAAATGTTTTTCTAATGAAGATGTCACACGCTATTATGGACAAGAGCCATTCGTTGAGATACAGCAAGCAGAAAATTTAGTGAAATTATTTTCAAAGAACTTTGCTGAAAAAAGAGGGATACGATGGGGAATTGAGAGAAAAGGGTCAAAGGAAATAATTGGAACGATTGGTTTAAACCTCTGGTCGCCTATACATAAACGAGCAGAAATCGGTTATGAAATTCATCCTGATTATTGGAGAAAAGGATATACACAAGAAGCGGTTACCGAAATTGTGTCGTATGGATTTCAGCATATGGGGCTGACTCGTATAGGTGCTGTTGTATTTATTGAAAATGAAGCCTCGAATAGGTTGCTAACGAAAATGGGCTTTCAAAAGGAAGGAATTCTTAGAGATTATATGTATCAAAATGGGCAGGCACACGATACGTTTGTCTATTCCATTTTAAAAAATGAATAATGAATTTCTTTTTCTTGAGAATAAATTCTCTTAACCTACGGAAAAATATTTTTTAGCATAGGTTATACCTTTTGTTGGATAATAAATGATAACTAAGACATGGTTTTGTGCTTGCTTTTTTCGGTTATAGTGCTAGTAAATACATCGATTTTTATTAGTAGTGAAAAAGTAACAGTAAGGGGCTTTGAGAGAATGGAGATACAATATAGCACAGCTTATTTTGAAAAGTTGGATTCACTTGAAATTCTATATGCAGGGCAGGCAGCGTTAAAAGATGCGCTACCCACGCACAATGTCAGTAAAAGTTATTTGGAACGCTTTGAACAAATAGAAGCAGCCATTACAAAGCTGAATAAGGAAATTCGAATACTTGAACTAAATATTATCCAGTCCGTAAAATAAACAAAATAAAAAAACTCATGCAAAAAGTTATGAAGAAGTATTAGGAACACAAGGTGATCCATTTTTCCATGAAAAAATGAGACAGTTTTTCGTGAGATACTTCAATACTTATCTAGTTAATCGTATTGATAAAAGCAAATGGAGGTTTCCAATTGAATTAATATTAGCGTATAACTCAAATGCCCTTTTAAGGGTTATTACGTACTGGCTGCAACACGATATGCAACAATCTCCAGAGGAAATTGCTACTATGTTGGTAGAAACAATGATAAACGGACCTTTTGAAGCTAGTGAATTACGTTCAATTATTGAAAAAGATAGCGAGTAGGAGTAGACAAATGATGCTCGTTGGGGCAAAAGAAAACTGTAAACAATATCATCATATAACTTTCAAGCAAGGAAATGCACTGGCTACAGGATTAGACGATGACAGCTTTCAGTTAGTCCTGGAACGAGCATTAATACATCATATCCAAGATGTAAAGGATTGTTTTCAAGAGGTATATAGGATTTTGGAGGATAAAGGGGTCTATATTATCCAAGACCGGACTCCTGAAGATTGTCTTCTTAAGGGAGATGACAGCCATATTAGAGGCTATTTCTTTGAACGGTTTCCAAAATTAAAGGAACAAGAAGTTAAACGCAGACATAGCAGTGAGCTAGTCGTTGAGACCCTGAAGGAAATTGGTTTTAGCGAGATTACAGAAGTAAAGTTATTGGAAACAAGAAACGAGTATGAACAGAAAGAGCAATTATTAAACGATTTACGGGAACGAACAGGTAGAAGTATTTTACATGAATTAGACGATACAGAATTAAATGACTTAGTGAATTATATTGATCAGGCCATTTTAACTGAGGGTTCTATAGTGGAAAAGGATCGATGGACCATTTGGAAAGCTGTGAAATGATTAATAAGAGCTCTTTATCGAATGTAGAGAGGTGTTATCCCGTCGGTTGAGTAATTCAATCCGTCAGTTCGACCTTCCTATCCGTCGATTAAATAAAATGAAGCTCTCGTTCGCTGTTCAAACGAGAACTTCATTTTATTTATTCACTTACTAAAGCGACTAGGTATTTATCTCGATCCGCTTCCTCCAGCATTTTATTATCGACTAGCATTGCACCGTATCTCACATTTGTCATATCCCGATCAACTAAAAATTGAACATTCACTTTTTCAGTTTTATTATTGACAGGACACTCTCCTTTAAATTCTACAACGTCCTGTCCTTTTTGAGTTTCAAAATATACCCAATATGGATTTTTACAAGTGTTGGCAAAGCCAGATTCTAACGATTTATTACTATTTTCAAATGAATAGTTTTTAACATATGTAATATATTCATTATCTGTAATGTCCTTTTGTGGACCGTAAAAATACCAGAATACCCTAAAAATCCCGATTGGCACAATCCACAGTATATTCCTTTTGCTTAGTCTCCCCATATTTGTAGCCCCCTTTATAATATTTTATCACCTTTATACTGATTTTTGCTAGCTTACTATAATATTTTCTATTTAATGATTTTATCTTGTTATGCAAAATAGGAGAGGACATTAGTACGTAAGATTAAGATTACAACTAAATATAAAACGAGAATATGCATAAGAGCGTATTTTCGTTCTATAAAGATTCCAATTCTTAGCCTTATGTGGGGGACAGCCAAAAAGTTATCTTTTTTTATATTATTAAGCTAGCGTAACTCCTTATGATCACGAGGGAGTCTTAAGTTCATGGGGGACTTCTGTACCTGTCGCTACGCTTTCGGTACAAAAACATTTGCTGAAAGAAGTTAAAGCAACCATGAGGCTAATGATGTCGTCATTTATGAAAGCAATCAGGTATTCAATTTGTATCATGTGATTTATGTCTCTATTTTTGAACTATAATTGATCGTGATTTTTAGAGAACATTCAGAAACACTTGCTACATTTAATATGCAAATTTGTTCACTTGAATTATCTGAGGACCAAAAGTATAAAAGCAAGGAGATAAACAATAATGAATTATGGACTATTTCACTGGATTAATGATATAGCGGGCCGCTATCCTTTTCTGGATAAAGGTATGATTTTCATCACTAATAGCGTTCCTTATGTCGTAATCGTATTCATGTTATTTTTATGGTTTACTGGAAACAAAGAAAAAAGAGTGGAAAAACAATATACTGCTATATACATTGTCTTCACCTGTTTACTTGGATTGGCCCTAAACGCAATCCTTCATTCTGTCTACTATCATCGACGTCCATTCGTGACATACCATGTTCATCAGTTAGTACCTCATGCAACTGATTCTTCGTTCGTAAGTGATCATGCAGTATTAGTATTCTCTGTAGCATGTACGTTGCTTCTACGAAAAGACTCGTGGAAGTACCCCGTATTAGTATGGGCCATCATTGTTGGTATTTCGCGTATATTCGTCGGAGTCCATTATCCAGCGGACGTGATTGGCGGCGCTCTTCTTTCTTTAGGAGCAAGTATGATAGTTGTGCAGTTCTCAAAAAAATTGGAGCCTGTAGTACAAATAATATTCTCCATGTATAAAAGACTAACGAAACATATTCCAATCCTAGGAAAATACAGTCATTAGAAGTTGCAATAAGAGACTATCGACAAATCTTATTGATGATTTATTTTTTATCAAGGATGGGGTTCTATAGTTATTGCGTAGAGTTTGTTTAAAATTATCAAATAAGAATATAAGCCAAGATGAGGGTCGCATTTTAATGCGGCTCTTTTATTTTTTATAGTTTAATTTGCAGAGAAGTTGGGCTTTTTATTATTGAAATTTCCTTTACATTGTAAATTCATATTTTCCTGACGGTCCCTCTAATAGTAGGGATGCACAGACCGTCCCTTTTGATAAACTTAATTCATCTTTTTCAGAACTGAATATAAAAACTCAGCATCTTTTCCTACGCCACAAATAAGTGCCGATCCTCTTTGATGTTGCCACGGTAATCCAATATAATATAACCCTTGTGTTGGACTCACACCTCTTTTATGAAGAGGAAAACCTTTTGCATCTAAAATTCCCTCTATGTCTATCCATTTATAGTCAGGAACAAATCCTGTTGACCAAATAATATTTTGAATGGAAGAAATATCATAGAAATGATCAAACTTTTTTATAAAAGAATGATCAATAAAATATATTAAGAGCGTGTTGGAATTGCATTTCTTACGCAACAAACGAAGAAGTTCACCATAAAAAACACATTAAGGAAAGCATGGTGTTATCATGTAATAGAAATGAATAGAGAGTTGATAAAATGAGATAGAATGATTGCATAGATTTTTTCTTAAAATGGATTTTATTCACTTACATTTTATAAAAGGAGAAGGTAGATTATGAATAGGGAAGCTATACTAGAAATATTATTATACAAATTAGAAGAAGGTACTGGAACTGAATTTCACAAGATAATGGTAGAACAAAGTATTCCTCTTCACGAAAAAGAAAAAATGAAAGTTATTAGTTATGGTCAATCTTTACATAATCCTGATTCGTATTATTTAATAAGAGAATATGAAAATAGTGAACATTTGGAGAACTCACAACGGGAATTTTATAGTAATTCTGAGTGGTTAAATGGTCCAAGAGATCAAATAATATCTAAGATTAAAACTAGTACCAAATCTATTATACCTAAAACCAGTTTAGAAAATTTATGACATAATAATGAAAACTACTAAAAATATGAATAACCATACTTAAGCAATCGGGTGAGTTTGTTGAATAGGATTCATTCAAATGTTCAAAGTTTAATATAAAATTCTTATACTAAACTTAATAGCGTGACTCCATTTTGATCAATCTTTATTCAAAATGGAGTTTTTTGTTAGCTGCTAAATAAGGTTTTGTGATCTCCCTTTTATCAAACTTTATGCCAAAGTTACATCAGTGTGTGCGATGGGCGCTAATTTCAATCAATTGCTCTGAGAATGCCAAGAAAGTCACTCCAATGAGGCTACCGGCTTTCCGAGTCTTTTACAATCGGGCGCTTTCCTGGAATAAGGATCAGCGCCAATTTTTCATTTTAGGGCTATTTAATTAAACAATTAGGGAATATATTTAATGACCGTCTTTAATTACTTCTAGATTACGTTTGGTATCCAATGTTCACTACTGCCTCAATTCCTTTAATTGGATTGATTGTCTACTTAATAACATTTAAGATTCTTTATGCATAGTTCTAAAAGTGTTTCGGTTTACCACAAACCTCCCCTAACAATACCCCACATCCTTCTTCGATGAGCTGTGTTTTGGGGATCAACTCCACAATTCATAAGCCAGTGTGCTGCATGATCTCTCTGAGCTTTTGTTACAGGTACTCCACAGCAATCAGATAGACGATCAACAAGACCGTATGCACCTGCGGGACTTCTTAACTGACGATGGTTGCATGATCTAAGAACTCCACATACACGACCGAAACAATGAGGGTTTCTAATTCTTTGTCGGAAAACACGCATTAAACTAGGATCAATATTGGACATTGACATAACCTCCTTTCAAATAAAAGTAAATTACAGAGATAAAGATAGGAACAATATAGTATATGAGATGAAGAAGGAGGGGGGTAGATAGATTAACTATTTTTTTCAAAAAAACTCCAATAATGAACTAATTGTATTTTTTTAAGTAATGGCTCAATGTAACCAAAGGCCATACGTATTGATAGCTGTGATAGTATATATAAAAGTGTCCTGGTAAACCTGCACCTGTAGGATAAGAGATCCGACTAGTTTCTGTATTTTGCCATTCTAAAATTCTTATAATTCCTTCTGTGATTTCTTTTGTAGGAAACTCAGAGATAGAAATTAATGCATCAACCGCCCAACAAGTTTGCACTAGTGTAGAATAGGGCAAAGGAATATATTCTCTATGCAAATCACTCTGGCATGATTCACCCCAGCCTCCGTCAGGTTGTCTTATATTTAACAACCACTCTTTTGCTTTCTGAATAGTTTGATGATCAGATGAAACCCCAACTGCCTTTAAGCCTGTGATAGCGGCCCATGTACCATAAATGTAAGATATCCCCCAACGTCCGTACCATGAACCATCATTAGTTTGATTCTTTATTAGCCATTTTACACTGTTCATTACACGAGGATGTTGCATAGTCAAATTTAAATGATTCCCTAGAAATTCCAATGTCCTGCCGGTGATGTCAGCAGCAGAAGGATCTATAGCAGTGTCTTCAAAACTCTGTATGGGGAAAAGCCATTTAATGTATGAAGGACTATTTTTATTAAATGCTCCCCAGCCTCCGTCATTGTTTTGCATGGTTAATAACCAATTAACGCCCGAATTCCAGGCTATACGAAATTTAGAATGACTACATGTAAAATTAGATAGTGCCCTTAATGCCGCTTGTGTATCATCAACATCAGGATTAATGGAGTTGCTTTCTGAAAAACCCCATCCTTTATTAGAGTGTTTGTGTTGTAATTCCATTAAGAAGTTCGAAGCTAATTGGATAGCTGGATCCTTAATGGTAAGACCCGATTCTTGTAAGGAATAAGAAATTAGCGCAGTGTCCCAAACAGTCGAAGGAGAGTTTTGAATATGAAAAACATCTCCTTTTTCGTATAAAAAAGATCTAATACCGCCAATAGCATTTTTAATAATAGGAGAAGATTTTTTATAACCTAGAGAAAGTAGTGCATAAATCATAAAAAATGTAGAACTTGAGTAACTATATAATGTCCCATCCTTTTCAATGCAATTATATATATGTTGTTCAGCTTTTAGCCTCGTTGAATCCTTATAAGTAGGCAATATCTTTTTAAATAAATTAAACCATCTTTTTTTCTTTTTAAGTGCTTTATATTTCTTTTGAGATAAAAATAAATGTTGTAAATCAGGCGTCCATTTATTAGTAACTACAAATTTATCGTGTCCTAATATTAAGATAGGAAGAAAGTGTGCTTGTACGTATGAGCTGAAATGAAAAAAATTAAATGTTAGAAACTTTGGTATATTCATGATACTAAGTGGGATAGGAAATAGTTTTGGCCAAGGGTATAAGTTGGTAATAGCTAGTAAACACTTCGTAGAAATATGACTTTTTTCAAGTCCTCCATTCTTCACAATAAATTGTTCACTTAATTTCATCGACGGATCATCTTTATTCAAATGTCCGGAAAATAAAAGAGCTGTATATGCTTCAATTGTTGCAGATAAATTTCCTTTTTCATCATCATAGAGCTTCCAGGCACCGTTATTTTGTTGTTGCTGAAGTAGACGTGCAACAAGTTTCTTTATAAGATTCTCATCATCATAATCTAATAATCTTAACAGGATAATCATATTTGCATCGGTCGTTGGTCCATTTTCAAAACAATATCTCCACGAGCCATCATTAAATTGGTCTTGCTTCAGATTTTTAATAATTTGTTGTATTTTTTGGTTAATCTCATTTGTTAGATTCATTTAAGTTTTTACACCCTCTCCTTTTGCATTTGTAAAAATGAATTGTAATTAAGATATATTATGATGAGAGTTATAAAGAGAAATAGACAAGTGCGGAGAATTGGGGAGGGGGAGAGTTGAAATTACATAAATCACCCAAAATTCTATATTTAATGAAATTAGCTCATATAAACTAATAATCTATCTTATCCATAACGGGGGTGGCATTTCAGTTGAAATGAGTGACTCTTTAAATATTAAACATATAACCTTAATTACGTATGTAGGTGGTAAAGAGGTATTTAGCGAAAATGTTATTAATGCAGTTAATAGTACTTTTGACAAAGGAGATGTCATCGGGTTTGTTGTTTCACCTTTTGAAACGAAATCACCTGTTGAATTAGCGTTATCATATAGCTAAAATATAATGCTACAGATTCAAATACAATCAATAAAATAGATATCTAATGCTAACGAATGGGTAAATGTTAAGTTAAGCGAAGATTATCAAATAAAATTAATTGAAATGGAATAAAAGATAACTCACTAAACACTCATTCGATTGGCTTGCATATAGCAGAGGTGTGCAGAAATAATAAAGTTGTTTAATTTACAATAAAGTCATTTAAAAAATAATATAGTTGTTTAAAAATCCTTATTCCGAACGAACAAGTTAGTGGAAGTAATAGTAATTAGGTTTGGCTGGGAAAATTGTCGATGATATTAAAAAAGACACCGAAGTGTCTTATGTTTTTCAAATTAAGCATACCGATAAATTGAAATTTAATTACTTAACATTATGCTTATCTTGGGAGCAAGGTATTTTATCGGTGAGTGTATACAAACCATGTAATGCTTGCTGTTAATAATGCTGACGAAATCAAAGCTGTAAGAACACTATATGTTTGCCAAATAAGTATCGTTGACCAATCTAAAGCACAGCACAGTATACCCAGGGCAATCGTAGCGATCAGGAAAATAATTGTTACGATTATTCTCTTTTTTGTCATTGGCTGCCGCTCATTCGTTTTCCTTCTGCGTAATCCTAAGAGAAATAACAAAACGGCCAATAGGCAAAGAATAATTGTGATAGACGACAAAGTGATATCCAAAAGCTGTGTGCCGCTTATTTCATATGACTGAGTTAGATTGCCGTCTAATATATCTTTAACTTTTAGTACCAGGTTTATATTGGTATTTGCACCGTTGCTCAGCAAGCAGACAGCTGTTCGTTCATTTAGCAGTATGGCTACTTCGGTTCTGAAATTTGGATTGCCCCCAGTGTGTTCTATAATCGTTTGGTCGGTGTTTACCGACCAACCTGCCGCATAATACATATCGTTGACAGCCGAAACAGACATATCACCCTTATGTGATTTTTCGATAACCGTGTGAAATATTTCGGGTATGTCCTGCACGATACCCATCTGTATGCCCATCCAACGCGCCATATCTTTTGTATTAGAAATGATGTAGCCTGCGGGTTTATTCCCAGCATAATCCGGAGCTTTAAATGGAGTTGTCATAAAAAAGGAAGAACGGTAGCCCTGCGCCAACTGTCCAGTGGCTTGAGCATCTTCTTTATAAACATACGTCTGGTGAAGACCTAATGGCTGAAATACCTGTTCCCTCATAAAGTCTTCATAGCTTTGTCGCGACACAATCTCAATAACCAAACCCAATACGTCATAATTAACAGTTCCATAGTTATACTGTTCACCGGGAGGGAACGCCAATTCAGCATCCACGAGCATTTCCACAGTCTTTTGCAACATATCCGGTGTATTGCCTTGAGGAATATTTTGAGTATGCCTAATATTTGTTAGACCACTGGTATGGTAAAGAAAGTTATTTAGTGTAAGGCTTTGCATATCAACAGGTTTCCCTTGATACTTTAACGTAAACCAAGGTAAATATTTTTGGACAGGGTCAGTCATTGAGAGCAGCCCTTGCTCTTCCAACAGCATAATACCCATACCGGTAAAAGCTTTACTGACCGAGGCTAACTCATAGAGTGTATTTTCACTTGCAGACAACCCCTTTTCACGGTCTGCATACCCTGAAGAAAAGTAGAACACTTCATCATCAGCAAGTATTGAGATTGACATTCCCGGCACACCTGATATACGACGGGCATCATCTAGCAACGCTTGAATTGCCGCAGATTTCGAATCTGACAACGCATAACTTTGTGTTGCGAATCCTGAGAATAATATAAATATCGTTAATACAAAAACAATAATCTTATTCATAAACTCTCCTTTTTGAAAAATTAGGTACCGTCAATAATTTTGTGTAAATAAGTTTTTCCTTTTCTTGTAGACGCTCTTTTATTCTTTCGTTTTGAACAGATTTTCAAGTTCTGCTAGAGCTTTGTCAAAACCTATATGGTACCTGGTGGCGAACCGTTGATTATATTCTTAAAACTGTGAAACTAGAAAGCGTTCTAACGATTCTTCGTTGGGGAATTGCTCCTTACGCTTGCTATATATCTTGATTTGTTTATTGAATGATTCAATCAAGTTGGTGGAGTAAATACTACGCCAAATGGATTTTGGAAAGCTATAGAACGTGAGTATATAAGGATTGGCAGCTAACGGTTTTGTGACTTTGGGATAGAGTGTTTTCCACTTTTCAATGAAATCTTGGAGCGCTTTCTGTGCATTTTCCAAGTTATCTGCACGGTAAACCTTTTTGAAATCGTCACAGATTTTTTGGCGATCAGAAATTCGTCAGACATCACCTTTGTGAGGTTCGAAATCGTTTGTGGTGTGTAATGGTGACCATACATCCGCTCGATGAGATCGGCAATTTCAGCGTTTGTCACGCCTTTTTGAAACATATGAATCACGAACGCTTCTAGTGTATCGTTTGAACGGCGATAGGGCACTACGGTTTGTTGTTTAAATTCTCCATTACGATTTCGAGGGATAGCAAGTTGAAGATCACCAAACTCAGTATGTAGCATACACGTATAGGAACCATTTCTAGAATTACCAGAGTACCTTTATAGTACCGGAGGTGCTGCGTGTTTATATGCGTTATTTGAATACGGGCTTACGATAAAGTGACGACTTTATTATCATTATACAATATTTAAGTATAATGTATACTAAGTATATATTATACTTAGGGGGTCTTTTATAAAAAATACATAATTTATAATGAAATTTAAACGATTTTACTTTTATGTACTATATACTTAGTATATAATAATTTCGAAAGGATAGGAGGAATTAAAACATGATTAAAGTTAGAAATTTGAAAAAGGAATTTATACAGGGGCAAGAAAGAACTCAAGTCTTGAAGGGTTTTGATTTGAACGTTGAAGAAGGCGAATTTGTGGCTGTAATGGGCCCAAGTGGTTCTGGAAAGAGCACATTACTACAACTTTTAGGGGGTCTTGATGTCCCTACTGAAGGAGATATAGTAATAAATCAAAGTAATTTAAGTAATATGACGGAAAAAGAAAGAACGATATTTCGTAGAAAGTATATCGGTTTTATTTTTCAGAATTACCAGCTACTCCCTACATTAAGTGTAGAAGAAAATATAGCTTTCCCTCTTCATGCAGATGGTAGTTTAACTAAAAAGAAGAACCAAATTATTATAGAACTACTTGATTCTGTCGGATTGAAAGGACTTGGTCGGAAACGTGCTAATTTGCTGAGTGGCGGTCAACAACAACGAGTTGCTATAGCCAGGGCGTTAGTTAATAACCCTTCTGTTCTATTAGCCGATGAACCAACAGGAAATTTAGATAGAGGTAAAGCCGAAGAAATACTCGGATTAATATCAAGATTCAATCGAGAGAATAATCAAACAATCATCATGGTAACGCATGATATTTTCGCAGCTGGGTTTGCTGATCGAATTATTCTTTTTAAGGATGGTGTTATTGATCAAGTGATTTCTAGAAAGGATGATGATTATGCTAAATATGTGGCGAATTTCTTGGCGTAATATAACACAAAATAAAAAAAGGTTTTTCATTTCCCTACTTGGGATAATCTTAGGTATAGCTTTTGTAACATCTATGCTTATTGCAGACAAAACAACAAATGATGTTTTCGATTATTATGAAGAAATGTATGTGGCAAATGCGGATTATTGGGTTCTAAGCGATGAACATACTTACTCTGAGGATGTGGTTTCGTCAGTTTTAACTAGCCCAATTGTGACGGAAACCATGCTTGCACTTGATAAACAAGCCTTTTTTGAGCTGGAGGGTGATCAATCTTTAAATCAAAGATCCGTCCGAATTACAGGCGTGAATGATCAAAGCAGTTCTTTACTGAAACTTCCTGTTATCGAAGGGAGTTTGGATAATGAAGGTTTGGTGATACCAAAAGCTGTTGCAAATCTGTTAAATAAAAACGTAGGAGATACAATTAGGTTTACCGATTTGGGAGAAGCTAAGGTTTCCGCCATTGTTGAATATACGCAGTTGCTTGCAAGTCCGAGTAACTGGGAGCGTGCTGAATCAACCAGCTTCCGAATCATGGCTCCACTTGAATTGCTACAAGAATGGACTGGTATGGAGGACAAACTTTCCTATGTAAGATTTCAAACAACTGAAGAAGGAGAGAAACTTTTTCAATCTCTCCAGGAAGAATTTCGTAATTCAAATGTATATGTACAACCAGTTGTCGCGGATGATCGGCAAAGTAACGATATCGGGGGACTATATACGTTCTTTTACTTAATTGCTGGGTTATCTATGTTTATTAGCGGATTCATTGTTTTTAATATGATTTATACAAGTGTTATGGAGCGAAAAAAGGAATTTGCAATCATGAAAAGTTTCGGATATCTACAAAGTTCTGTTTCCAGACTTATTCTTATTGAAGTACTACTGTTGGGGCTAATAGGTACAGCTGTTGGGGTGCCTATGGGAATTTGGCTTGGGGATATGTTCATGCAAACTTTACTAAGCGTATTTGAATTTGACATGGTTTACACATTAAATTGGAAAATACCTGCATTAATAGCTGTAGTAGTTGGAATTTTATTTCCTGTTGTATCTTCATTATTTCCTATTTACAATGCGGGGAAAACCTCTGTGTTATTGACATTAAAAATGGCAAATCAAACCCAATCATCGAGAAGCCTGTACATAGTTAGGGCAGTTCTAGGTGTTGGCTTGCTTGCTTTTGTATTTATCAATCATCCCATCTCTTATTTAGCGATTTTAGTAAGCACCATTTTGTTGTTTCCATTATTGTTACTTGGTGTGAGCAGGATATTTAAACCTATTTTAAAATTAATCTTCGGCTACTCTGGTAGTCTGGCAACGCAAACCCTTACAAAACAATTAAATCGAAATGCTAATACTGCTGCTATTCTTGCTGTGGGGATTGCAGTGATACTATTACTAAGTGCTGTTATTGAATCCGCACCTGAAGGTTATGAAAATGAAATCGGGAATACGTATGGAGGAGACCTGAGAGTTTCATCAGAAGCACCTTGGTCTAATCAGGATATAGAAAAGTTACTATCGTATGATGCTGTTGTAAATGTTGATCCTTTAACGGAAGCTAAGCCAATTACATGGGTAACCACTGATGGGGAGAAGAGACAGTTTTCCATTTTTGCTGTAGATGAAGAAGGCCCCACCTTATTTGAAAGTTCTAATAAAGACAATTTATATTATGAACTGGCAAAGGAACCTTCTGTTATCCTCGGCGAAAGAGCTTTTGATGAATGGGGTGGAAATATAGGAGAATATATTTACATTAATACACCCTCAGGTAAACAACAACTTGAAGTCCTTGATGTAGTGAAAACATCGAATTACTCAGGCTATGTTGCATTTATGAATGAGAATCATTTAAATAATAAATTTGGTTGGGCGAATCATTTCGACATATTATTAACTTTAAATGACGGATATACTGGTGAACAATTACGTAATGAGTTATGGTTGGATTTCAGCACTCATCTCTCAAAAGTAGAAACAGTAGAAGATGAAATTAAATCAACTACTTCAGCATTAACCGGTATGAATGAGTTGATTTTAATCATGTTAGTTTTAATCATTGGACTAGCTAGTATCGGTACAGCAAACACTTTATTAATGAATACGTTGGAACGCACCACCGAGATAGGGACAATGCGAGCGCTTGGTTTTACGAAACAGCAAGTTAAAAAGATGATCATTGGAGAAGGTTTACTTATAGGATTGTCGGGGGTTATTGGTGGTATAATTTCGGGTGTAGTTTTACTTTATACAACTAGCCAATCCGAACTATTGGGAGGGTTTATATCTTTTCAATTACCTTTAGGGAATATTATTCTGGCACTGATTGCTGGTGTTTCTCTAAGTCTCCTTGCTTCTTGGATTTCCAGTACTACAGCTAGTAAAATAAATATTATATCATCACTCAAAGAAGGTTAAGCAATTATGTCGGTTAAGTACGGAATATTAACACTGCTATTTTTACAAAAAAATCATGGGTATGAATTAAAACTAGAGCTAGAATCCCATCTGGGAGTTAAAGGAAAAATTAATCCTGGTCAAATTTATACGACTCTAGACCGTCTAATACGTGATCAACTTGTCTTATCTGTAGGAATGGATGACCAAGAAAGAAAACTTTATGAAATCACTACGGAAGGTAAAAAAGAGTTGGAAAATTGGTTACTGGAACCTGTACCCTATCATTCTACTAAAGAAGACTTTCATTTTAAATGGAGCTGTGCTCGTAAGATTGATTTCGAACAAGAAAAGAAAATGCTTGATCAACAAAAAGCGATGATAATGAAAGATGTCATGGAATTGACTAAATTTAAAACGGAATTTCTTCTTCAAGGTGACGAGAATAGGTATTTATTAATCAATGGTACCCTCTTGCATTTAGAAGCAGATTTAAACTGGATAAATCAAGTTGAAAATCGAAATAGACCATAATTCTAGGTAAAGGTTTTCTCTTTTAAAAACCTTTGCCGTTATTCAATCTTTTGAAGGGGAGTGAAAATTTTTTGGATGTTATCCTTGATTACAATTGGGAATTGTTTATCTCTATAGAGGTATTGTCATTGGGATCCCTGATCTTATTCGGTATATTTCGCTATTTTTTTAAAAAAACTCGATATAGCCTAATGTTTATTTTTTTATTTCTGTTTTTGTTGATAATTGAGGGATTACTCGGACTGTATGTCTATCGTCAAACAGGAGAAATATCAACTTTTCAAATCGTTATTATCATCTTTATCATTTATGCTTTTACATTTGGTATACTCGATTTTATCAAATTGGATCGTTGGATGCGTAAAAAAATTGGCAAGTTACGTGGCGTTGAATTATTGACTGATAAAGATTATGAGATTATTGAAAAAAATAATAATCCTAAATATATTGCAAAGAAATATCGTGTATCATCCTATATTCATTTAGTTTTGTTCATTACAGTTCAAGCTATTCTGTGGGTAATTGGTACAGAAAGTTTGGCAGAAATAAAGATGTACTTAAGTGATTTTTCGTGGCTAGGAAATGAAAATGCTAAAGGATCACCTTATCCAAATGATGCTGCGTTTGCAATAGGTGTAATTTGGGGAATTGTATTTATTGCTGACTTTATTTATTCATGGTCTTATACATTGTTTCCCAAAAAATAGGCAGAAGTAAGTTTGAACTTCAAAATTCGCACAATTATGGCATATACAAGTTATAATCGCCTTTTAATAATTAGTGGAAACAAGATATTAATCTATTCTTTGAACAGATGCGTTAGTTCAATAAGAAGTAAACAACTTTATTATTCATTTTTTAAGTATTATATAAACAGATGGATGTAATTTGAAACAACTTTAAAGAGCCTTGCTACATAGAATGTAGTAAGGCTCTTAGCTTTTATTAATCAAAATTCAATAACTTTATTATCCTTATACAAGAGGTATTAAAAATTTATAAAGAAGGAATCGAAACAGGGATGGCAACATTTCAAACAGAGGTACCAAGTGAATATATGTGGGATGAAGGACATCATGCAACGTTGCGTTTTGTGGTAGTGCTAGAAAAGCTAGTAGTCGGTTGGATTGCAATTTCACCGGTATCTACCGAGCAGTATATTCTGGAGCTGGAGAAGTAAGTGTTTATATATCAAATGATTGTAAAGGTAAAGGAATTGCTGTTTGATGTCATTAATACAAAAGCAAAAGGAATAGGTACGTCATTAAGTCGTTATTTGAATCGCGATAAGGATGATATTAGCTGGGTAGCAACAAACCTAATCTTGAAACCTGAAGCCCGTTTTTCAACAAGGGAACGCTTACAGGTAAACGTAGTAAAGAAAAGAATATTACCTTACAAAATCTTTATAATTTGATTAAGCTTTTAACTAAAAAATCTGTACTTGATAAAATTCCTAAAGAGAAAAAGTTAAACTTATGTTTGTTTTATTTCAATACAATTAAAGAATTGTTCCCTGATGAATGGGATGATAATAAGCTTTATCGAATGACACATATTACATGTTTAAATGCATTAGCGATAGTTGGTAATAAAGTGATAAATGAAAATTACTTAGTTAAATCACAGCAGCCTGATTCTGTCAAAATTGCACAAATTTTAATGAAGCTAGACGAAATCGATTGGCTTGCGACTGGAGATTTAAAATATTTGAAGGGTGCCTCTGGTACAAAGATTTTAGTAAGTGATATTTTAAATTGTTTAAAGTAAAATAGTAGTAAGGTATTTCACAATAAACTCAACTAATCTGATTAGTTGAGTTTATTTGTTTTTATATAAAAAGCTACTAAAATATTTTAAAGAAGATGTGATGATTAATGAGGAAATTCGAAATGACTATTAAAATATGAGAAGTTAGAAGTAATAATAGGATTAGGAGTAAACAGATATGAAAATTTTTAACAAAGGGGAATTATAAAGTGTTAAATAATTTTTGCATTTTTGAGCGTTATATTATTTGACATTGACTTGTTTGACTTATTAAAAAGGCCGAACAAGACTTATACCTTGTAAAATAAAGAATGAAGGAGATTGACCTATAAATGGGATACGTATGTATTTTGGCAGAGAAACCATCTCAAGCAAGAGCTTATGCAGACGCATTTAAAATAAAACAAAAAGAGAAAACATTTATTGAACTGGAACCTTGTTCTACTTTTCCTAATGGTGCAGTAATTACCTGGGCAGTTGGTCATCTTGTTGAATTAAAGGAACCAAAAGAATATCAAAAGGAATGGGAGAAATGGTCGCTTGGATCATTACCTATCATTCCACAAAAATTTGAAGATAAAGTTGTCTCTAAAATGTATTCACAATTTAATGCTGTCAAAAAAATCTTTAGTGATCCGCAAGTAACAATGATTTATAATTGTTGCGATAGTGAACGTGAGGGTTCAAATATCTTCTACTCACTTTTAAAAATGACGAAAGTAAAAAAGCCTGTTAAACGATTATGGATCAATTCATTAGAGGTTGAGGAAATTCGAAAAGGTTTTAATAATATGCAAAGTAATGAGCGTGATTTGCTTATGTACCAAGAAGCAAAAACACGTCAAATTAGCGATTGGTTAGTAGGTATGAACTGTAGTCGCCTATATACGCTACTTTTACAAAAAAAAGGCTTTAAGGGTAGTATCTCTATCGGTCGTGTGCAATCGCCAACCGTATATTTAATTTATAAAAGACAACAGGAAATTGAACATTTCAAGCCTGAAAAATTTTATGAAATTGAAGGAATTTTTAAAGCACAAAATGGTGTATATAAAGGGAAGGCAAAGTTAAAAACAAAAGAGCGGACCGAGGCTGTGCAATTATTGCAACAACATGGGGTTGAACCGATGGATACAGGTCTAATTACGAGTGTAACAAATAAAAAGAAGCGTATTGCACCACCCAAACTACATGCGTTATCAACATTACAAGCCACCGCGAATAAACGTTGGAAATACAGTCCGTCGCATGTGTTGAAACTTACGCAATCACTTTATGAGAAAAAGCTCGTTTCTTACCCACGTACCGATTCACAGCTCATTACACATAATGAGTTTGCTTATTTAAATGAATCATTGGCAAAATATCAGCAGCTCGTGGGAAAGTCATTTAATACGATAAATCGAGGGAATAACAAACGCTACGTCGACAGTGCCAACGTTGGGGAGCACTATGCTATTATTCCAACGAAAAAAGTGCCGACAGAAAAAGCGTTACAATCAATGAATGTTGATGAACGAAATATTTATTTCGAAATAGTCAATACGACACTCGCCATGTTTCACCAAGATTATGAATACGATGAAAAAACGATTATAACAAATGTCAAAAATATAGAGTTTAAAACGGTAGGGAAAACAGAACTTGTAAAAGGTTGGAAAGAATTGTTTTCAAGTGGAAAAGAGTTACAGGAGCGTGAAGAGTCGTTACCTGTCGTTTTCCAAGATGAGATGGTACAAAGTAAGGTTTCTATTCTAGAAGGCACGACAACGCCTCCTAAGTCTTATACAGAAGGGCAACTCATTACGATGATGAAAACATGTGGTAAATCAGTTGAGGATGAAGAGGAAATCGAGGTGCTGAAATCGATTGAAGGTATTGGTACAGAAGCAACTCGGAGTGGCATTATAGAGACGATTAAAAAGCATGGATTTATTGAGGTACGAAAAAACATAGTGAGCATTACGCCTAAAGGGGAGCTTTTATGTCGGGCAATTGAAGGGACATTACTTTCAAGTCCATCTATGACTGCGAAATGGGAAATTTACTTAAATAAAATTGGTCGTGGTGAAGGCTCTGCAAAACATTTTATTGAAAGCATAGGCAAGTTTGTTAATCAATTAATAGCGGAAGTGCCTAAACAGATAGAGTCACTTACAATTGAAGCTGAGCAGTTTAAACCAGCTACTGTGAAAGATATTGTGACGTGTCCAACATGTAAAGTAGGAAAGATAGGTTTGCGTAAAAGTTTTTACGGTTGTTCGAATTATAAAAATGGATGTAAGCAAACGTTCCCAGGAAGGCTATTAGGAAAAAAACTAACTGAAAAGAACATTAATGATTTATGTAAGATTGGTAAAACAGCTGTAGTTAAAGGGTTTAAATCAAAGAATGGTAAACAATTTAATGCGTCACTCCGTTTGGTAGAAGGAAAAATTGAATTTGAGTTTAATGAAAAATAAAAGCGGAAGAGATTTTTAATCTATTCAGCAAAAAACTTATAAATTGAATTCATCTTGTAGTTTTTTGAAATTTTCTTTTTTCTTTGTTTCATCGGGGCTTATAGTCTTATAAGTATCAAGAAAGAGAGCTTAAGTTTTCTAGACGTAAATTACTCTCTAAATCAGAGTTAATATCCAAATGTTTTTTATTGAATTTATACACTTTAGATTTTGGATTTTCTACAAGGTGAATAAATGAGCTTGAAACCACTAATTCGTTATAGAGTTGCTCGAAATGTTGATGGTTCTAATGTCGAATTGTTTAGTTAAATTAAGAGTAAATCATTGTATGGAGTGAGAGATTTGTTAGCAGATTATGTAGAGCGTTGCCCTCACTGTCGTGTTAGCTTACAAGGTGATGAAATACCAAAAGAACAGCAAAAATCGTATAATGCAACGCATTTTACGAGAAAAATTGGAATCACAAAGTTAGAAGCAGACAGAATTTTGTATTGGGAATGTCCAGATTGTCATAATAATTGGTCATTGAAATAAGCTAAACAATTATTGGAGGGGGTAAAAGCATTTAATGTTATTTCTCCCATGTTTTTTTATTTTTGTTCATTAATAAAGAGTGATTTTAAATTAAACGAGAGCTAAACTATGAATGGATACCGCAAGGAAAGAATACTAAAGGGATGCCGTATAGTATTCATAGAAAAGAGTAATGAATAACGGATTTTTTGCGATAAATTTA
The DNA here is from genome assembly GCF_016638705.1 of Lysinibacillus agricola. Taxonomy (GTDB): domain Bacteria; phylum Bacillota; class Bacilli; order Bacillales_A; family Planococcaceae; genus Lysinibacillus; species Lysinibacillus agricola. The sequence goes on from NZ_CP067341.1 coordinate 2,320,583, forward strand.
TCCTAATTATATAAGTCTTAAAGAAGAAAATTTCGATGGTAATTATTTAAACGAAAATATTAATAAGTTAAATGCAGATAAAATCTCAGAGGACATGCTTAATCCGGATTTTTATTATTTATCTAATGGTATAAGAGTTATTACTGATGAGAACAAGAACATAAGAAATATTGCAATTACCCATGATACTGATGAAAACGTAAAAACAAGTAGAGGAATATCCGGGACTAAGATTGAATTTATAGGAAATTAAATGAGTAACTTTGGGTGTGTTAATATCACGAGAAAAACATATTTGATACTAATGATTATACCAATTATATTACTCTGTTATTTTTTATTTGTTAAACCTGAAGTTGTTTTTGAAGAGCAATGTCCTGATAAGCCATATAGCTTAGAGATAGTGAAATATGGTACGGGAATTCTGGATATGAAGATTGCTTATATACATTACAAAATGAATGGTGAAACTGTTGCAACTAAACAATTGGATTTTTTTAATAAATTAGGTAGTTTTGATGTTGTATGGGATACCTCTACCGACGATGCGACTAGATGGATTGACAAGAGCGTTCATCTAACTATGACCTACGCCAAAAACTTTCAAGGCGACTTGGAAACTAAAATTGTTGATTTCGATTATAACAGTGTAAAACACTAAAAATGGCTCGGAGTTTTCCTCCAAGCCATTTTTGATGTGAAGTATATTGCGAATCATCTTTTGCAAATTTTACGATTTACCTTGCTAATTAGGTTGTGAATTAGAGTTTTGCACATCTCAACCGAACCCGTTAACAAAAAGTAACGCTCTTTTATTTCGAAAGATGCAGAGGAATGACGTTATTACCAACAACCTGTGCCATCTTTTCTTTATAGACTCCTTCATATTCCTTTTCCCAAGATGGTATTGAATTCGCAGGATAAGGGAACGTGTATAAATAGACAATTTAGTAACGCTGTAAATCTGCATTTTTAAAACCGGCTCCTCAGCTTCAACTAATGGGGACGTTAATTAAAGATTATTGAGTTGCGTAGGCAACCATCTTTTTCTTTATTGAACTAACCACTTCAGTTTAGTTGAAGAGCGGTGTTTTACTTTTACATGTGTTCAACAATCGGGCCATTATCTGGAATAACATTAATAAATATAATTACTCTTTTGTCTATAAGAATATTTTACCGTATATATTAAGAGCGTATTTTGATTAATCTTTTTTCAAAATACGTTCTATTTTTGTTGGATCAAAGGTCAATCAATATTACAAATCACAAATACGATTATGTATATCAATTAATTTAGGTGTTTTGAAATCGTGTTACATAATACAAGGTTATAAGAATCTAGGTTAGTCTATTAAAATATGCAAAAATTAGGCCTAGATAGATTATTGTAGTATGAAGTTAATATCAGGGTGTTATCTTAGCAAAAGGAGCTTCAATCTTTGATATAAGAGCTTTTTCCACAGTGAAATTCTGGATTGTATCATTGGGAGATAAAGGTAGATAAATGAAGAACTTTACAATGTTTACAAAACAGAAAAACCTTAATTTGACACGTTCCAATAATATAAAAACCCATATTTGTTATCCTTATTTTCAATTTGTAAAGCATGTATTAACATTTTAAAGACTCCGTAAATCGTATTGTTTTAAAATAAATCAGCTTATATAATAACCATGCAAGACAAAATTGACACGTTCAAAAAATAAAGGAGAGAACATTTTTCATGAAGAAAACGTGGTTGCTAATCGTTGCACTTGTTTTTAGTTTGGTTTTAACAGCTTGTGGAGGGAATCAAGATTCCTCTGAGGGAGCTGCGAAAGGAAAAGATAAATCTCTAGTAATTTATACAAACTCCGGATCAGATGGTCGTGGAGACTGGCTGAAGGAAAAAGCTGCTGAACAAGGATTTAAAATTGAAATCGTTGAAGCTGGTGGAGGAGATATTCGCAATAAATTAATTGCAGAAAAAGCAAATCCAATTGCAGACGTTGTTTACGGATTAAATGAAATGAACTATATCGCATTAAAAAATGAAGGTGTTCTGGAAGCATTCACTCCTGTTTGGGCAGACGAGGTAGAAGCGGGAACAAGCGACCCAGAAGGTTACTATCATTCATTAGTAAAACAAGCTATTCTATTGATTTATAATTCTGACTTATATACAGAAGAAACGGCTGCATCTGACTGGCCGGAATTATGGGAAAATAAAGCATTTCACGGTTTATATGAAGTACCGACTAATTTAGGAGGGGACACAACTAGAACCGTCATTGCTGGTATTCTAGTACGTCACCAGGATCCAAATGGTGAACTTGGTATATCGGCTGAGGGCTGGGAGGAAATTGAGAAATTCTTTGACAATGGTACTCCTGCGACAGAAGGTACTCCTTTCTATGCAAACTTAGCAAATGGAACGACTCCATTCGGTCAAATGTTCTCAAGTGGAATTCAACAAAGAGAAGAAGAATACGGTGTGAAAGCAGGGATTGTATCACCTGAAATTGGTGTACCCTATGTTATAGAACAAGTTGCAATTGTGAAAGGAACGAAGAAAAAAGAGGTTGCAGAAGAATTTATTAACTGGTTTGGAAGTGCTGATGTACAAGCAGAATGGGCAAAAGAATTTAACTCAATGCCAACGAATATAGAGGCAGCTAAATCAGCTAATCCAGAGGTAAAAGCATTACATGAATCCGTGACGAAACAAGATATGGATTGGGAATTCATTACTGAAAATATTGACGCTTGGATTGAAAAAATCACCTTAGAAATTCAATAAATTTTATAAGAATAATTGGCCTTGGTTTTTTGTTGAAAACCAAGGTTCACTTTTCTAGTACTAGCGGAGGGAATAAGATGATTGAATTCAAAAATATTCAAATCAAATTTGATGATTTCATAGCCATTCAAAATTTAAATCTTGAAATTAAAGAAGGTGAGTTTTTTACACTTCTGGGACCTTCAGGATGTGGAAAAACAACGACGCTAAGGAGTTTAGTTGGATTTATCAAACCAACAAATGGCGACATCCTAATTAATGGAGAGAGAATAAACGATATTCCTGTAGAACGCCGTGAAATAGGTATGGTATTTCAGAGCTATGCACTGTTTCCAACTATGAATGTATATGAAAATTTAGCATTTGGACTTCAATTAAGAAAATACAAAAAAGATGAAGTGGATAAACAAGTTAGGGAAATAGCCAGAAAAGTAGATTTAAATGAAGAACAGCTTTTTAAAAAAGTATCTGACTTATCAGGTGGACAGCAGCAACGGGTTGCCATTGCAAGGGCTCTTGTATTGAAACCAAAAATTCTTGTGCTTGACGAACCGTTATCGAACTTGGATGCCAAACTAAGGAAACAACTTAGAAGAGAATTAAAAAAATTACAGTCGCAATTCGGAATCACGTCCATTTATGTTACACATGATCAGGAAGAAGCATTAACAATGTCTGACCGAATCGCAGTATTTAGCAAAGGCAATATTGAACAGGTTGGAACACCAAAGGAAATATTTGATCATTCGAAAACAGAATTTGTCTGTAATTTTATTGGCGACAACAACTATTTAGAGCCATCATTTTTACAGCGAATAAAAAATGAATGTAATGTAGAAATCGATCCGTCGAAAAAAGCATATATCAGACCAGGTAAAGTGACAACTAAAAATGTCGATGTCAAAAAATATGATGTGATAGTAGAAGGAGAAATTGTTGAAAAAGAGTATCACGGCATTTCTTCTAAAGTCATTTATGAGTTAGGTAATCAACGAATCGCAAATATGGAAACGGAAGATAATTCAAACGATTATGAAGTGGGAAGCAAAAAAAGAATCGCATTTCAAACATCAGATATTTTAACTTATTAGAAGGTGGACATGATGCAAATACAAAATAAGTATAAATTAAACAATAACCTGTTTCTCCTTACTATTGGAATTGTATTATCGTGGCTATGTATCGCCTTTCTTATTTACCCGAATATCAATTTATTAATCGCAACGTTTTTCCAGGATGGAGGCTTTACGTTAGAGCCATTTGAAAAGTTGATGAAATCTGAACGTGCAATGAGAAGCTTATGGAACAGCTTTATTTTAGCAATTGCTGTGGTTATAACAGTGAATATGGTTGGTCTGTTTCTAGTATTTATCATGAGTTATTTTGAAATTAAGGGAATGAAGTTTCTACGGTTTGGCTATTATTCAACCTTAATCTATGGAGGAATAGTATTAGTAGCAGGCTATCAATTTATTTATGGCGATGTAGGACTCGTAACCAATGTTTTGCTAGCCATTTTTCCGGATATGAACCCGCATTGGTTTAAGGGATTTTGGGCTGTCTTGTTTGTTATGACTTTCTCTAGTACATCAAATTATGTCATCTTCTTATTAAATGCCTTGCAAAAGGTAGACTATCAAACGATTGAAGCTGCAAGAAATATGGGGGCAACTGACTTTCAAATTATAAGAAAGGTGATTCTTCCCGTTTTAAAACCAACTATTTTTGCCTTGACTATTTTGCAGTTTATCGGCGGATTAGGGGCATTTGCAGCACCAAAAGTGGTCGGAGGAGAATTCCAAACGATTACACCGATGATTTTAACATTTTCCGGTATAGTCAGTTCTAGAGATTTAGCAGCCCTTTTAGCTATTTGTCTAGGGTTAGCTTCGATGATTCTACTTGCAATCATGACAAAGGTAGAATCTAAGGGGAACTATATGTCCGTTTCAAAAGTAAAAACAAGTTTGATCAAACAAAAGATCAACAATAAATTTACCAATGTCATAATTCACATGATGGCATATGTATTATTTGTGCTCTATACACTGCCAGTTGTTCTGATCTTTATATTTTCGTTTACTGATTCCAAGGCGATTACTACAGGTAAATTAACATGGGACAGTTTTACATTAGAAAACTATATTACGGTATTTACCAACGCAAGTGCTTACCAACCTTTCCTTGTGAGTATCATTTATTCAGCACTCACTGCCATCATTGTTGTAGGGTTGATCCTATATATTGCACGGTTAATTCAGAAGCATAACAACAGATGGACGGCGATTCTCGAATATATTCTTCATATTCCTTGGATGTTACCTTCCGTGTTAATTGCGATGGGTCTGATCATTACATATAGCATTCCAAATGCAGTAATGTTTAACAAAGTACTAACTGGAACGGTAGGCATATTATTAATTGGTTATATTATTGTTCAAATTCCTTTTGTATTAAGAATGTTAAAAGCGTCCTTTTATTCCATTGACACTTCATTGGAAGAAGCGGCAAAGAATTTAGGAGCAAGCAATATAAGGGCCTTCTTTAAAGTGTTATTGCCAATTATTTTACCTTCTGCTTTGGCATTAGTTGCCTTAACATTCAATTCAACTTTGGATGAATATAATTTATCGATGTTTTTAAGTCATCCATTTTATCAGACATTAGGAATTACGATACAAAACAGTACATCACCAGAAGCGTTACAGGATACAAGAGCATTAACCTTTGTCTATACGGTACTATTAATGGTCATTTCAAGTATTGTTCTTTACCTTGTTTATGGCCGAGGAACAAAGGCAGGAAAATAACACGATAAGTTCGATGAAATGAAATAGCAATTGTGGAAACAAAAAATGGAGGTACATCATGATTGGGAACAAAAACAACAATGATACGACAAAATTATTAAATGAGAAATTAGGATCGGAGTCCTTTTTAATTGCTGTCCATCGTGGTAGTAGCATGGGAAATATAATTGAAAATACGCTCTCTGCTTTTTATGCAGCGATACAATCCGGTGCAGATATTTTAGAAATTGATGTGGTTCGCTCAAGTGATGGTGAATTTTACATATTCCATGATGGAAATGAGCGCAGGCTTCTGGGACAGGAAAAAAATATCAGGGAAATGGATTCTGTCTTCATTGAGTCTTTAAACTATCGAAATAATATCGGACAAGTTGTCAATTATAAAGTAGAAAAGTTAGAAAATGTCTTAACGAGCTTAAAAGGTAGTGGTATGCTCCTCAATTTAGATCGTTCTTGGGAAGATTGGGAGACATTGCTTCCTTTCCTAGATCAGTTTGACATGGCAGATCAAATTATTTTAAAATCCCCAGTGAATCAAAGTTGCCTATCTATTTTGGAACAACACCCTATAAAGTATCCGTACATGCCGATTATAAAAAAATTAGAAGAAATAGACGAGGTCCTAAGCTATCAGACTATTAATTTGACAGGCATGGAATTAATTGCAAAGGACACGGATAGTGTATTCTTTCAAGATAGTATCATCCGCGGTATTAAAGAAAAGGGATTATTTATTTGGCTAAATGCAATCGTATTGAACGATAAGGATGTATTGTATGCAAAGTATGATGATGACCAATCCATCATAAAAGGGCCTGATTATGGTTGGGGGAAACTTATTGAAAAAGGGTGCGACGTCATTCAAACCGATTGGCCAAGTCTATTAAATCAGTATAGACAAGAAATTAGTAAGAAAATGAAAAGAGGATGAATATGAATAAATATATCCAAGATACCCATGCCCATGTTTTAATATGGCTTGAAGAAGCGGCGAATATGATACGTGAGTCGTTTACTGAACAATTAATAATTGAGACAAAATCTAACTTCAGCGATTTAGTTACAAATATGGATAAAAGTGTACAAAATTTCTTTATCCAGAAAATCATGGAGTACTATCCCACTCATCAGATTTTAGGTGAGGAGTCTGCAGAACAATTCAAAGATACGAATAGGGAACATGTATGGGTAATCGATCCGATTGACGGGACGGCGAATTTCGTAAAACAACAGGATCATTTTTGTATCCTTATTTCCTATTACGAAAATGATATTGGAAAATTAGGCTATATTTATGATGTAATGAATAAGAATCTATATTACGCGATAGAAAATGCAGGTGTTTTCTTAAACAATAGTAAATTACCTACTCCACCAGCTATTTCTTTACAGGAGGGACTTGTCTCTATTGATGTACGGAACTGGTATGGAAAAGCAAGTTTGGAAAGGTTGGCTACTGAGGCCTTCGATATCCGATATTTTGGCTGTGGTGGTATTGACAGCATTCATGTGATAACGGGTAAGTTTGCTGCATTTGCAGCATCGATAGCGGGCCCTTGGGATATAGCGGCTCAACGAATTTTCGCAAAAGAGTTAGGGCTATGTGTATCTAAATTTGATGGAAGTGATGTCAATTATTTGAAAGGTGGAAATTGGGTAATTTCCAATAAGGCTGCATACGAGGACCTTTTAACAATTGTTAAAGAATTTTAACACTTGAAAACGTAAGATAGATAAAAATGATTGTTAGAATTAAAAGGTGGTGGAATTGATGGTGACCATATTGGATATAGCAAAAGAAGCAGGCGTATCACATGGTACAGTATCCAATGTTTTAAACGGCAAAGGAAATGTCAGTTCAAAAAAAATGGAACTTGTTTTAAATGCGGCTGAAAAATTAGGATACAATCTAAATAATAATGCAAAGCTGCTTCGTTCCGGAAAAAGCCAAACTATTATTATGATATTACCTAGCCTCGCATTAGAGGAATACTCTATTTTTTACGAAAATGCTTTAAAAGAAGCAAGTTCCATAGATTATCAGATAAGGCTGTACTGTACTTATGACAATCCAATAAGGGAAAAGCAAATTATTAAAGAAATTATTAAAGAGCGTCCAGCTAGCATTATTACGGTCTCTGCATTACATGATGCTAATGAGTATTATGAGAATATTCCAATTAGTAAAAGTGACATCATTTTTATTAATAGGAATTTAGCCAATGTACAGGAATTTATAACTTTTGATTTTAATCAGGCTGGGATTGATATTGCAACGCTTATTGATCAACATATTATCGGAAAAATTGCCTTGTTTACTGGAAAAGACAATTTTACGAATGAGCATGAGTTTACAAATGCATTGTTGGAGAATTTAGATAATCGAGATATTACTGTATATCAGTCTACTTTATCCCATGAATATGAAAATGCGTTTAAAATAGTCTTAGAATCGTCCTTTGACTGTATCATTGTAACAAATGTCTCTAAAGCACAATTATTGATTAAAGCATTTCATTATGCTTCAAATAAAAAATTACCAAAAATTATCGCGCTCGGACCATTAAAAAACATGCATAGTAATGAAATGATGTACTATTTTCAGGATTTTGGATATTTAGGTGAACGAGTCGTGAAAAATATCATTCAAACGATAAATTTAAAAGATAAAAGTCATTCCAACGTTTATCCCAATTATGGATTTCTAATGAAGCCAGATCGATATAAAAACTTTCAATCAGAGATTAAGATTCTTACCATTGATTCACCAGCAACGCATGCGCTAAAAAAAGTCATTACGCATTTTGAAAAGAATACAAACTGCATCGTACATCTTGATATAAAATCCTATAATGAGGTTTTTCAAATCATTGAGGACGACGAAAAGTGGAAAGACTTTGATATTATAAGATTGGATATTGCTGGTTATTCTTGGTACGGGCAGAAAATTTACCGCCCACTGCGAGGATTGGAAGTAGAAATAGATGCATTTATTGAAGCATTGCCATACTTTATCAAAGATGCTTATGTCAATATCAATGATACTGCATATGCTGTTCCATTTGACATCAGTATTCAGATGTTATTTTATAGGAAAGATATTTTTGAAAATGACATCGTAAAGCGAAAATACTTTGAAAAAACCAAATCAGAACTTAAAATTCCAACGACATTTGAAAAATATAACGAAATAATCACATTTTTCAATGAGAACGACTTTGACCAAGTAAAAGAATTAACTGGTGCGTCCATGATTTCAGGAAACTTTGAGACCATTGCAGCTGAATATTTGCTCAGGTATTATTCCTTAAAAGGTGATCTTCTCACTGGCACAGATATTCATTTAGACCCAGAAGTAGCGATCAATGCTATGAAGTTACTTTATGATAATTACAGGAATTCTCTGGTCATTGACTCGAATTGGTGGGGAGAGGAAGTACAGGCTTTTAATAAAGGGAAATCGGCAATGGTGATTGGATTTATGAACCATTTGTCTGTTGTCTCTCAAAGTAATATTAAGGGTTCAATTGGAATTGCCGATGTTCCAGGGAACACACCTTTGCTTGGTGGAGGGATTTTAGGGCTAACGAAATCAACTAAAAATGTGGAAGCATCCATTGAATTTCTTACTTGGCTCAACAGTCCAGAAATTTCGGAACAAATCAATTTACTAGGTGGCAATACGGCAAGTTATTTTCTCTCGAATAACTCTGTTGTCAGAACGATGTATCCATGGCTTGCTAAAGCGAAAAAAACAATCATAAATGGAAAGCGAGAGACTGTTTTTGAAAATGGCCAGAGAATCGATTTAAAACATACGGAAGAAATCATTGGAAAACATATACTAAAACTATTAACAGAAGATCAACCTCAGTTTAAAAAAATATGTAGAAAAACATAAATATAGAATTGAAGGAAAAGAAGGAAATGTTGACCAATCAGGTTTAGGGTGAGTTTTCGATTTGCATGATCAAATATTTTGGAGGGGATTTATGTCAATTACATTATTAGGAGTATTTGCTGGGCTATTAACTAGCTGTTCGTTTATTCCGCAAGCATACAAAGTCATTAAAACAAATAGAACGCAAGATATCTCTCTACCGATGTATAGCTTATGTACAATTGGAGTGTTTATCTGGATCATCTATGGACTGATGATTAATGATTTGGCCATTCTATTAACAAATATCATTACTTTTGTACCAACAATAATCATTCTTAACCTAACCCTTAAAAACCATATACAAAACAAAAAAAAATATAATAAAAAGATCTATACTCATTCCTCTTGATAGAAACGGTATTGGTAAAAGGCTTAACAAGTAAAGAAGGTACTAAATTCGACGCTTATTTAAAATATGAAAAAAATGTAGATAACGAATACTTTAGTTGGAAGATTGGGTTTGCTAAAAAAAGAATTTAAATTAAGATGAACCCCAGTCTATCCTAGAGAATTTGTTCATGATTGTGGGTCCCCAATCATGTGAGTAGAGGCTCCAGGTCAAGCTGAAAAATTATTCACGCACTCTGACTTAGACAGCAAAATGGACATTGTTATTTTGCCGTTTTTAAGCATACTTTAGTTAAAAGCAACAAGAAACTTAGTTTTTTGAACTATGTACAGTTTTCTATATGTTGAAAGCAAGACCACTTATTTTCATAACTAAAAAGTGGTTTTGCTTTTTTGTTGAATTTTTTGCTGTCAATATGGCAAACTGAATACGGAGATAAATCTGAACATGGTCCATCTTTCACCTAAGGGCATAAGCATCTTACGAATAAATTGTTAAGTACGCCATGCTCATCTAGGACACTAAAACTAGTTTTAAAGATAGTAGGCTAACATATTGGAGGAAGATAAATTGACTAAAAGGAGATCAGTTGGATTAGAGTTTCGCACATTATCGCTTTTAATGAGAAGACAATTGGATCATACACTAATGGAAAAAGATAACCACCTTACTGCCATGCATGGTTGGACGATTAGTTATCTTTGCAAAAACCAAGATAAAGATGTCTTTCAAAAAGATTTTGAACGAGAATTTTCTATTCGCAAATCAACAGCATCCAGAATACTAAAGGCTATGGAAAATAACGGTTTGATCACAAGACAATCTGTGCCTTACGATTCAAGACTTAAAAAAATTGTCTTAACAGAAGATGCGCTGAAAATACATGACGGCATCATGACTCGTAGAGCGATTCTTGAACAAAAATTACTATCAGGTATCCCGGAAGAGAAACTTGACGTGTTTTTTGAAGTGATGGATGCTATGAAAGAGAATATTGAATCTTGAAGAAGATGCTATTTTGAAGTTTTTATGACTATATAGTTAGCATGCTAACTAAATGAGGAGGACTGCAAATATGTTGAAAATATTTAAATACTTAAAACCGAAAGAATGGACGCTAATTGTAGCTAGTATTGTGTTCATTGTAGGGCAAGTTTATTTGGATTTGAAGTTACCGGATTATATGTCTAAAATTACGACCCTTGTACAAACAGAGGGCAGTAAAACGAGCGAGGTATGGGCAGCTGGAGGGATGATGCTTTTATGTGCCCTTGGCAGTATGATATTGGCAGTCATTGTGGGCTATTTTGCGGCAAGGGTAGCAACATCTCTTTCAAAGGAATTGCGAAAAGGAGTATTTGACAAAACGTTATCTTTCTCTATGGAGGAGATTAATGGTTTTTCGATCGCAAGTCTTATTACTCGTTCTACTAATGATATAACGCAAATACAGCAAACTGTTGCAATGGGTCTTCAAGTTATGATTAAGGCTCCGATCCTTGCAGTATGGGCTATTTTGAAGATTACCGGAAAAAGTTGGGAGTGGTCAGCGGCAACAGGAATAGCAGTAATTGTTTTACTTATTATGATAGGCAACCTGATCATCTTTGTGCTACCGAAATTTAAAGTCGTTCAAAAACTGACAGATAATCTTAACCGAGTAGCAAGAGAAGGTTTAACTGGTCTTCGTGTTGTTCATGCCTATAACGCACAAGAGTATCAGGAAGAAAAATTCGAACAAGTAAATAAGAATTTAACAGATACAAATCTTTTGGTGAACCGACTTATGGCCATTATGCAGCCGGGGATGGGTCTGATTATGTCAGGTTTAACTCTTTCTATCTACTGGATTGGAGCGCATTTGATTAATAATGCAGGGGGGATGGATCGAATCGGTTTGTTCAGTGATATGGTCGTATTTTCATCTTATGCAATGCAGGTGGTTATGGCATTTATGCTATTATCAATGACGTTCATTTTGCTACCGAGAGCAGCAGTATCTGCAGCACGTATTAATGAAGTACTAGATACACCTCAGACAATTATTGATGGAGAAATACAATCGTCGCCTAAGGGTATCGAAGGTGAGATCGAACTCCGTAATGTTAGTTTTAAATATCCTGATGCAGAAGACTATGTTTTAAAGGATATTAGCTTTACAGCACATAAAGGTGAAACTGTCGCTTTAATCGGTTCTACGGGTAGTGGTAAAAGTACGCTCATTAATTTAATCCCAAGATTTTACGATTCTACTGAGGGGGAGGTATTAGTCGACGGCATTAATGTGAAAGAATATGCACAAGAAGCTCTTCATAATAAGCTAGGTTACGTTTCTCAAAAAGTCGTATTATTTTCAGGTACAGTAAAATCTAATGTTACTTACGGTGATAACGGCCAGACCCCATCAACAGATGAGGAGATCAAAAAAGCGGTGGAAATTGCCCAAGGTAAAGAATTTGTGGAGAACATGGATGGTGAATATGAAGCGGCTATTGCTCAAGGCGGAACAAATCTCTCAGGAGGACAGAAACAACGTCTTTCTATTGCACGAGCAGTGAATAGAAATCCAGAAATCTTTATTTTTGATGACTCGTTCTCTGCCTTAGATTATAAAACGGACCGTCAACTTCGTTCTACTTTGAAAAAAGAAACGAAAGGTGCAACTTCTTTGATTGTGGCACAGCGGATTGGAACGATTAAAGATGCTGATAAAATTATTGTTCTTGATGAAGGTAAAATCGTTGGTATGGGGAAACATAGTGAATTATTGAAAACTTGTAAGACTTATCAGGAAATCGCCTATTCGCAACTATCGAAGGAGGAGTTGGAAAATGAGTAATAAACAAGCAAATAAGCCCCGAAAAGGTACTGGTGCTCCAGGTAATATGGCAGCTCCTGGAGAAAAGCCAAAGAATTTTAAAAAGCCTTGGGGAAAGCTGATTGCCTATTGTAAACCTTATTTACCAGCGATTATCTTTGCACTTGTCTTGGCAACTGTAGGAACAATTTTCACGATCATTGGACCCAATATGCTCAGTGAGATAACCGATTTGATAATGGAAGGTATTACTGGTGAGATTGATATTACGGCTATAGGAAAAATTGGTCTGCTTCTTGCTATTTTGTATGGATTGAGTTTTATTTTCAATTATATTCAGGCGTTTATTATGGCAACTATTACGCAGCGAGTTTCCAAAAGGCTACGTTCAGATATTTCGAACAAAATCGATAAATTACCGTTGAAATACTTTGACTCTACAACCTACGGAGATGTGTTAAGTCGTGTCACGAATGATGTGGATATGATTGGGCAGTCTCTAAACCAAAGTATTGGTTCATTAGTGACAGCGGGAGTCATGTTCTTTGGATCTTTGATTATGATGTTCTCTATTAATGTTACGATGACACTTTCTGCCATTGCTGCAACTGTCGTTGGATTTGTATTAATGATCTTTATCATATCCAAATCCCGCAAATACTTCATACGCCAGCAGCAAGACCTTGGTAGAATAAACGGTCATATTGAAGAAATCTATTCAGGGCATGAAGTCATGAAGGTTTATAACGGTGAAAAAGCAGCTAAGCAAGAATTTAATGAAATCAATGAAAGTCTTTTTAATAGCGCTTGGCGCGCGCAGTTTATGTCGGGCATGATGATGCCTCTCATGATCTTTATTGGAAATTTAGGCTATGTTGTTGTTTGTGTAGTAGGTGCTGCACTTACAATGAAAGGTTCCATTACATTTGGTGTTATTGTTTCATTTATGGTGTATATCCGCTTATTTACGCAACCATTGTCTCAGTTTGCACAGGCAGCTACAAGCTTGCAGTCAACTGCCGCAGCAAGTGAACGTGTATTTGAGTTCTTACAAGAAGAGGAGCTTAAAGATGAAAGCGATAAGAAAGCCACTTTAGATGCCAAAGATGTTAAAGGTAATGTGCAATTTAAAAACGTTAAGTTTGGATATACAAAAGAGAAACTTATTATTAATGATTTCTCTGCTCAGATAAAAGCTGGTCAAAAAGTTGCCATTGTCGGACCTACTGGGGCTGGGAAAACAACGCTTGTTAATCTTCTCATGCGTTTCTATGAAGTAGATAGTGGAGAAATCATGATTGAGGACGTAGCGACTAAGTCGATTACTCGTAAAAATGTTCACGACTTATTTTGCATGGTGCTGCAAGATACTTGGCTATTCGAAGGTACCGTTAAGGAAAATATCGTTTATAACAAAGAAGCTGTAACCGAAGAAGAAGTGGTAGCAGCTTGTAAGGCAGTAGGTTTGGACCACTTTATTAGAACCTTGCCGAAAGGTTATGAGACAGTTTTAAACGATAAAACAAGTTTATCTGTAGGACAAAAACAGCTTATTACCATTGCAAGGGCGATGGTTAAAAAAGCACCGTTGCTTATTTTAGATGAAGCTACTAGTTCCGTTGACACGCGTACTGAAGCACTTATTCAAGAAGCAATGGATAAATTGATGGTAGGAAAAACATCATTTGTCATTGCACACAGACTTTCAACAATTAAAAACGCCGATTTGATTTTAGTGATGAAAGACGGAGATATTATTGAAAGTGGTAATCATGAAGAGCTGATTGCAGAAAAAGGATTCTATGCGGATCTATATAATAGTCAGTTTGAAAATGTTTCTTAAAAATGAATGCCCATATACTCGCTTTCGGTTACTGGGGGCGAGTGTAGCTTGTAAAAAAAGATTGATTGTTTTTTATATATTTTTTGAATTAAGTCTCTACTCCTTAAGTATTTTTTTCGAATTGAAGGTTATATGAAACAAGAATCTAATTAAAAACTTACGAAGTAGAATTCTATGTAAGCCAGCCACAAATGGAGTTAGCTTTGCTTTTTAGCCTGTAACAAACGACATTGATTCCACAAAGATTGAAACAATTTTAATTTAATTGTATTTCAGAAAAGAGAGCACCCAGAAATAGGTGCTCTTATATAAATAATTACTTATCCTTTTAATTTAGGAACCCTATAAAAAAATTCCACCTTTTAAAGGGTGTTTTAAAATGATTCTATAGGTTATTAGGTGCAACTATTATCCTTTTCCATAATACTTTCTACGAAATTTAGTGCAGGAGATGAAAGTTCATCATCTTTTCGTGTACAAATTGATATTGGATTTACAATCCTAATATCTTCAACATCAATTTTTGCTAAATCACCACGAGCAATATATTCTTTTGCTTCTAGAGAGGAAACAAATGTAATTCCGTAACCTTCCATAACAGCTCTAATAGTTTCGTTTAATCCATTCATTTGTAATCCAATAGACGGTTGATTAATATTATTTATTTTACATAGTGAAACTAATTTTTCACGAGAAGAACTACCCTCTTCCCGAAAAACAAAAGGCTCAAGCATAGTTTCTGCTAAGGTAACTTTTTTTTTAGCAAACTTATGATTCCTACTAACTACAAACCACATTTCGTCCTTAAATAATTCCTTCCAGTATATCAAAGGGTGAGATTCATTTATGCCCCCAATAAAAGCTATATCAGCTTCATAATTAATTAATTGGTTAATAGCTTTACTAGAATTTGTACTAGTTAATTCTACTTCAATATCTGGAAATTTTTGTTTAAAATCGGCAAGCCATTTTGGTAGGAGAAAATTTGCTGGTAGATACGTAGCTGAAATGCTTAACTTTCCAACTAGTCCTTTTTTGAATTGTTCTATATATTTTTCGATTTCTTCCTCAAGAGTAAATAATTTCTTAGTGTATTTGGTAAGTTGACGACCCGACTCGGTTAAAAAAACTCCTCTTCCCTTTGGAGCTAATAGACTAAGGCCAATTTCTTGTTCTAATTTTTTTACTTGTGCAGTAACAGCCGGCTGACTTATGTTAATTTCATTAGCAGCTTGGGTTACACTTCCTTTTTCAGCGACTATGTGAAATATCCTTAATGCATGAAGGTTCATCTTCCACCTCTACAATTCATAATTTTTAGTTATAAATACCATAAAAATGTGTATTAGATTTTTCAGAAAATTATCTTTATTATAAAGTTATGTAAAAGTTGTTGCAACAAAATAAAGATTTAGGAGGTTGTAAATAGTGTAAATTCCACAATAGAATAAACATGAATAATTTTCTAATTATTATAATTATTGTATATAATCAAGACCCTAATTTCAAGCAATATACAATACTTACAAACTAAAATGATATTTTTTACTACTAAATAAGTAGAGAGGAATGTTTATTCCTGAAAGGGGAAGCAAATATGAGTATCCTAATCATTAATAAGACTTCTTATTCTAAATCTCCATATGATGTTTGGTTACTCAAGACTTAAATGAAGATTTAATAATGTTAACTACGCCAAAATGTTGCGAAGAATTTACGAAGCAGCTGAAGCAGATGCAATATTAATCCATTCAAAAATGAAAGATATTAATGAAATTAAAAAGTTTGCTGAATTGTTTAAAGGTACTGTACCTATCGTTATTGTTCCGACCACATATCCTAATGTAACTGTTAAAAATTTGGAAATTATGGGTGTAGATATGGTGATTTAGGCTAACCATGGTTTACGTAGTTCAATTACAGCGATGGAGGAAACTTTCTCCAAAATCCTTTTAGATGGAACTACAGTAAATATAGAATCTAATATTTCAACAATGCAAAAAGTCTTTGAGCTTCAAGGAATGTTCGAAATGAGACAATTAGAAGATAAATATAACTCTTCTAATATAATAGAGTTACGCTAAAAGGGGGATGAACTAGAAATGAAACTTTCATGTATCGATTGTCACAAAGAATATTCTATAGATTCATTCCGCTACTTGTGCGATTGTGGAAATCTACTTGATGTAATACATGATTTTAAATCTATTGATTCTGAATACTTAAAACAAATATTCAATAAACGACTTGCAGACCGAGTTTCGCCTTTTGCTAGCGGTGTTTGGAGATATAAAGAACTAATTTCCCCTGAACTGGAGACTAACCATATTGTTACAAAATACGAGGGTAATACTGGTCTTTATAAAACGGAAAAGATATCAAACTATATAGGTAACCGCTGCACTTGGGTGAAAGCACAGAGTGAGAATCCGAGTGGATCATTTAAAGACAACGGTATGACAGTAGCTGTTTCTCATGGCTACTCACTTGGAAAAACAAAATTTACTTGCACATCAACGGGTAACACTTCTTCTTCACTCGCAATGTATGCTTCTCTGGCTAATTCAGAATCTTATGTCTTTGTTCCAAATAAAAATATATCTGTGAATAAAGTGCTGCAAACTTTATCTTATGGAGCCAAAGTTATTACATTTGAAGGAACTTATGATAATGGGATTCAGTTTTTAGAAAAATATAGTGATGATTTAGGATTATACGTTTGCAACTCGATAAATCCGTTCAGAATTGAAGGTCAAAAAAGTATAATTTATGAAATTGCACAATACCTTCAATGGAAATTACCAGATTGGGTAATCGTACCAGGAGGAGCATTAAGTAATGTATCCGCCTTAGGGAAAGGATTAAATGATCTTTACACTTTAGGTTTTATAGACAAAATTCCAAGAGTAGCAGTTGTTCAGGCAGAAGGAGCCAGTCCGTTTCACAAGATGGTAGAAAATAATCAAGAAACCCTAATTCCTAATCCAAATCCCGATACTGTAGCTTCTGCTTTAAATATTGGAGATCCACCAAGTTGGAAAAAGGGATTACGTACTCTTGAACAAACAAATGGCATAACCGTTTCTGTTACTGATGAGGAAATACTTAACGCCAAGGCAATAGTTGATCAAAGTGGAATAGGATGTGAACCCGCTTCTGCCTCAACAGTTGCAGGATTGAAAAAACTTGTTGCTCAAAATGTAATAGATTCTGATGAAACAGCCGTTTGTATTTTAACTGGAAACCTTTTAAAGGATACTGAAATACTAAAAAAATATCACTTAGAATCTAATGAGGAAGCTCATTTCGCTAATTCAATAATTTCTGCTGAACTAACAATAGAAAATATAAAAAAATTATGATTGGGAAGAAATGGTATGAAATTTGAGATCTTATATGACAACTTCAATTAGTTATTTACATTCGAACATAAACTTTTTCATTGAATCATCACTTTCTTTAGAACATATTTTTGATTTCTTCAGTACTCATTTTTAATAAATAGAGAGCAAGTATTACAGCACGCACGACAAATGGCCAGCTTTCTGATGATTTTTTTCAGATAGCTGGCTTTATTATGCATATGTAGCTCGAATTGACTCGGACCAAGGCATGTATTCTTGTAATAATTCTGGTTGTTGATGAATTGCGAGATTGGGTAAATCCGTCAAAAGCTTAACGAGGTATTTATAGATATCTATACCATTCGCTTTTGCTGTTTCCGCTAGACTTAAGCAGATTGCATTGGCTTTTGCGCCCGCCTCACTGACAGAGAAGAGCCAGTTCTTCCTTCCAATCACGGTTGGAAGGATCGCATTTTTGGCTGGATTATTATCGATTTCGATTTGCCCATTATACAAAAATGCTTTTAGTTCATTTCTTCTGTTCAACGTATACTCTGTTGCTGTGGCTAATGCGTTTTTGCCAAAGAATTGAGACTTTTCGAGCCAGTTAAAGAACTTCCGAATGACCCGTCTTTCTACGCCATTGAAGAAGGAGATTTCGCCCGCAGCAGTTTTAATCACACAGCTTGGCCCAGCTGTCTGTTGGAAAGAATGAGTCGAGGATGTTTCAGTTGGTATGGGATCCAGTTTAACTGGAACAATGGTTATGGGCACAACAATTTGTCCATTGGTACAACGAAATCCACCTGCATAGCGGGCTGAATTTTGTAACACCTGTACAATGTCATACGGGCGAACACATAGCCCTATTAGAAAAGCGCAAAGACGTGTACGAGGCTGCGAAGGAGAAGCATCCGGAGCGTTGGGCACGAGGTACAAGAAATTGGGCACCGACTGAACAAGTAGCACTCAATCCAATGCGAGATGAGGACAAACTGAAGCAGTGACAATAGTCCCATTTCCCTGGCGATTAAGATTGAAAGCACGCTTTTTCTTTCAATCTTAATTGCCAGGCCAACAAGCTCAGCGAGATAGCCTTGACTGAACATGGGGATTCACCCAATCTTTCAAAATACTAAAGTAACTAAATACGACAACTATATTGACAAACACCGAGAATGAAAAATCATTTGTTAAAATAACAAACTAAATATATGCCAAACATTTTACTTAGTGTTTAGCATTTTGCGCTACACATCAATCAGAAAAACCATATGAAAGAGTTTGTGGAGAATTGTACTTAAATGGATTAGGATGCTTTTCTTCAAGTAGGCATAGAGTTTTTTCTACTTCAAGTTTCGTGGCAGGTTAGTTTCACAACTGGTTGTCTTTTTAAACATAGAGATATATTTCCATGGATTTGATTGACATGTAAAGTGTATTAAGCCTATAATACATTACGAAGAGTGTATTGTATGCTTAATACACTTTACATTTTTTTGAGAATGGTGTATTAAGGTATTAATACACAAAGACCGATTAGCTGGGTAATGGCTAAATAATAAATCGGGTAGTTCTTTAAAGTTCTTTGCCCACCAGTATGCACAAACTGTATTAAGCGCTTGATACACGAAAATATGATTTTCTGGGAGTTGAGTTAATTGACTGTAAAGTTTAATAATCGGGATCCGGTTTATGTCCAGGTTATCCGGCATTTTAAAGAGCAAATCGCCAAGGGGTATTTTGAACCTGGTCAGGAGATTCCATCAAGAAGAGAACTAGCCAACCAGCTGAAGATTAACCCAAATACTGCACAACGAGCTTATAAGGAAATGGAGGAACAAGGATTGATTTTTACTGAGGGGAATATGCCGAGCTGTATTACTAAAGATGAAGCGGTCCTTAAAAGTGTCCGTGAGGAATTGATTATCGAAGCGGTTGACTTATTTTTAGGTTCTATTAAATCCATCGATGTGCCGTTATCTGAAGTGTTGGAACTAGTAAAGAAAAAGCATGATGCCGAAAGCGGAGAAGCGGAGGAATCGAAATGATTGAAGTAAAAAATGTCATGAAAAAATACGGCAGGAAACAGGTATTAAAAGGTCTTTCATTCACTGCTGAAAAAGGTGAAATTACTTGTTTAATCGGTATAAACGGAGTAGGAAAGACGACAATCATGAAAGCTATTATGGCGCTCACGCCTATTAATAGCGGTGAAATTTTGATTGATGGGGAAAAAATCCGGAAAGAAAGCTTTGAAAAAGTTACCTTTATTCCAGATACGATTACGATGTTACCACAAATGAAAATTTGTGATGCCTTTGCGTTCATGGCCGATTTTTATAAAAACTGGGATCCTCAAAGGGCAGAAGAGTTGCTGCAATTTTTTAAACTAGACCCTACTGAACGAATTGCCAATTTATCAAAGGGGAATATGGCTAAAGTCAATATGATATTAGGTTTGGCACTGGACGTAGATTACTTACTGATGGATGAACCATTTTCTGGTATTGATATTTTTTCCCGTGAACAGATTGCCGAAGTGTTTACAAGTCATTTAATTGAAGAGCGTGGTGTGATTATCACAACCCATGAAATTAGTGATATTGAACACTTGATAGATAGAGCAGTGCTTATTGATAACGGTAAAGTATTAAAGGAATTTAGTGTAGAGGAAGTGCGTGAAAAGGAAGGGAAATCAGTAGTTGATGTCATGAGAGAGGTGTATCGTGGATGAGAAACTATTTAAAACTTCTTAATTTCGAAGTAAATCGATTTTTCAAATTGTACCTAATCTTAATAGGTGTGATAATTGTCAGTCAGTTCATTGGGGCGATTGTCGTGTCAAAAATATATATGGATAGAGCGGATCAGAATCAACTATCAATGAGCCAAAATGTTAAGGAATACTTTTCATTTAATTATTTCGGTGACTCAGAATGGTTTCTGCTGCCAATCTTTTTTAGCATAGCCATTTTGATGATTTATGTTTTCTTTATTTGGTATCGGGATTGGTTTGGAAAAAATACGTTTATTTACAGATTATTAATGTTGCCAACTGAAAGAATTACTATTTATTTCGCAAAATTGACGACTATTATGCTATTAATACTTGGTTTAGTTACCTTGCAAATATTGTTAATTCCGATCGAAATACAAATTGTTAATAGTATTATACCAACAGATTTACAATCGCATTTTTCGTTTTATCATTTTAGTAGTTTTGAAATATGGGGTTGGATGTATCCGAATACTTTTACTGAATTTATCCTGATTTATGGAGTAGGGCTAATCTTTGTAGCAGTTTTATTCACTGCCATTTTAATTGAACGAAGTTACGGTTTAAAAGGCATTTTTTTCGCAATCGTTTATGGAATGCTTTCGTTCGGTGTCTTTTTTGTGCCAATTTTATTGAATGAATTTTCTAATGGTTATTTTTACTCACTTGAAGTCCTTCTTATGATAATAGTAGTGAGCATCATCGTATTAGGAAGTGCCATTTGGATCGCGAATCATTTGCTAAAATATAAAATCAGGGTCTAAGGGGGGGATAGCTATGAAAAAATATTGGAAAACGATATTGATTAGTTTAATCATCGTGATGACAATCGGTACTTACTATATTCAACAGGCAATGGCTAAGGGTGCATCCTTTAAAATTGAAACTACTAGCGGAAATAAGGGGGAAATCGACAATCTTATTCTTCAAGCGAGATATCAGAGCGGTAATATTTATCGTGAGTTGAATATATCGAAGGATGGTTCGACTAATCAGAACAGGTCTTTTATTGGAGAGTTGATAGGACGAAATAACCCTTTGATGTTTCAAAAATATATTGAAGAACACCGTAGTTTTATGCGTGGAAAAGAATTAAATCCTGGTCAGTATTTTGAAGACGAAGACCGTTTGATTTACACCACTTTTCAAAGTAATGGTCGAAATAAGGGTCTCGAAATTTTTTTCACTCTTCAAATCGATACACTTGATAAAAAAACAAATGACAGTTCTTCATTTGAAATCAATATGCCAGACCAAGTAAGATATGACTGGATCAATGAGCAAGATGTCTATGTAGAAAATGGAAAAATAAAGATATTAGCAATAAGTTATCTCAATGGTGAGGAAGAGCTGCATATATATACGGTTGATGAAAACAAAAAGGAATTAGAACATGACTCAATACTTGCAAAATTAGAATCAGAAGAGATCGGCCAGGCCAGCATTAGTATATTAAATAACTATAATAAATTTAGTAATGAAAATTATTTCTTATATATGGTTGAAAAATACAAATACCCAGATAATGGTGATCGTGAAACAATCTCTAGCGAAATATATCTTTATAACTATCTTAATAATGAAGTGAAGGAATTGACAATTCCAGTCGAATTAAAACCACATGTGAAGTCGATGGTTCTTCAAGGAACAGATATATTCATTCCTGTTCATTCAGCCAATGGGTTAGAGCTGAACCGTTATAATATTGAAAAGAAACAGTGGGAAGAGCCTTTAAATTTTAAGTATCCAAGCATTGCTAATGTTAAAGAAGAACCTTTTTTACAGATTACAGATGGTAAACTATATTTAGTCAATCGTATTTCTGACGGTCATTTGTTCTTAATCGGTGATTTACGGACAAGTGAATCATTATATGAAGGTAAAATCATCATCGAAAATAAAGAAAAACGAGATGCAGATTCCTCACTTTTTATCGGGCAAATATATAACCACAATGATTAAATCGAAGAACAGACAATTTAGAAAATTAGAGCAAGCAGCTTTGGCAGATATGAATTCTATGATTTATATCTGCCGATTTTGAACCTTAGATTGATGATTGTGAAATACTAATTGACAGTAGACGATAATGAAGTCCGTCACTGGGCGGAGTATATAAAAATTAGTTTAGTAGTTTAACTTTTGAAGTAACGAGTACAAGAGTTTAAGATCCAGTTGCCGAAGTCAAAGGAACTTTTCTTATTGAGCCTTGTTAATATTAGTTTAAATAGAATTTTACATAGAAGGGGATTAAAATGGAACATCGTTAGTTAAAGGTTCAGACTACTATGTAATTTCACCTCTAATCAATGAGTGGTGGGGTGGTAGGAATATGTCTGATATGCTACCAAAATTATTCTTCGACCATTTTACACAAACAAGTTTCGTTGCGGAAAAGGACGGTAAACTTGTGGGGTTTCTAATAGGATTCCTTTCTCAAACTCATTCAAATGAAGCGTATATTCATTTCGTCGGAGTTCATCCTGAATACAGAAAGCATAATATTGGAAAACATTTATACAATATGTTTTTTAATGTGGTAAAGCAAAATAATCGAAGTATTGTTCGTTGTGTAACGTCACCTGTCAATAAAGGTTCGATTGCCTATCATACCAAAATGGGGTTTGAAATTGAAGATGGAGATAGAATTGTTGAGGATCTATCCATAAATACAGACTTTGACGGACCAAATCAAGACAGAGTTTTATTTGTAAAAAAATTAAATTGAATTCTAGCTTTTTATTGAACTAACGCATGCTTTAGTTTTAATAGAATAATATTTTGTTTGGAGTTTTTATAATATTAGGAGGAGGAAAATGTTACTTTTATTTATGCATGTTCTTACCCATGCCCTTGTTGGAGCTGTTATTGTATTTCTTCTAAAAGATGCAAGAAATCTTTCGATACCTAAAAAAATAATTTTATCTGTTATTGGTGGTTTTGCAGGTATATTACCTGATACTTTAGGTGTTAGAACTT
Source organism: Lysinibacillus agricola (assembly GCF_016638705.1). Classification (GTDB taxonomy): domain Bacteria; phylum Bacillota; class Bacilli; order Bacillales_A; family Planococcaceae; genus Lysinibacillus; species Lysinibacillus agricola. The sequence continues at coordinate 2,344,231 of NZ_CP067341.1, forward strand.
CTACTCCTTGGTCTCATTCCATACTATTTGCTCCCATTTTTGTTTTACCTGTTGCTTTGATTACCAAAAAAATATTTCGAGAAATCATATGGTGGAAAATTTGGATTATACTCACTTCAGCAACAATTGTCGGACATATTATCGTAGACTTTTTAACCCATGAAGTTTCGTTAATATACCCTTTATCCCAAAAGCAATATGCTTATGTAATATTTGAGGCTGGAGATCCTTGGGTTTGGTTCCCTTTAATGATTACGCTAATAATTGTTATTTTTAGTTCTAAACATAGCATGAAGAGTATTATAATAGTACTTTTACTAGTAGGATCATATATGGGTATTAGAAGTTACTCTAAATCCGAATTGACATCTAAGTTAGAAGAATATTATGGAGAAAAAAACGCAATTATTCTTGTGAGCCCCCCTGGAGAAAATCTGATGAATATAAAAAATCCTTTAGAGTATCTTAAATGGTCTTATGATTTGTATTCTGAACAACGAATAATACGAGGCTTTAGTCCGTTACTTGGTGATTCGCTAGAAAACCATACAAATTTATATTATCCAGAGCCAAAGCCAGTTGAGGTAAGTATTAATGGTCCCTATAGATCGGGTGAGGATCCAAGTTTTAATGTAATAAGGGAAGTTAGAAAAAGTGGCAATTATTATTTGGTATGTATAGAAGAAAATCATAATGATCCAAGGATTTTTCGTCAAGAAATAGACGGAAGATGGATTGAAGTTCAAGGTACTGAAAAGCTAAGAGTCCTGGACTACTCTTGAACGTCAATTATGTGTAAAGAATGATCAGTCAAACTAATTAGGGCAATCGCTTTTTTACTAATGGAGCTTTTCTTGAATCCCATCCTTTTCTTCTTCAACTAACAGTGCAGGATAGTGGAAGAAGGTAATTGTTTTAAACATAAAAAGAGGTGAAAATTCGTGGATCAATTGCTTCAACATTTACAAAGAGTTGGCGTACATAACCTAAAAAATGATCGTGTAATTATGTTAGAAATTTTAGAGAATAAACTTCATCTTGCTTCTGAAATAGATGTGCTTATAAATGAACTTTTAGATAAATTACATAGTAGTTGTCTGAAAAAAATTATGTTGGAGTGCCCTAAAATGCTTTTAGATAGCTTAAATCGTACAAGGTCTAAAATGGAAATCATTGGTGAAAGGGTTGTATACAAGAGATCTTTAATGACATCATTAAATGTTTCGATACCAGATTATGAAGTATGGTCAATTTCTGATAATAACTCTGTCTCTTTTCTATCTGAAGTGATGGGTATAAGTTTTATTGATGCAGAGAAGTTTTTAACGGGAATGAGCATTGAACTCCCATCACAAGTTAAGGAAATGTTTACAGTATATAAAGTTAATAAAGAGCCTGTTGGTGTAGTTTTTCCACATATAGAACCAAATACAGATAAGGAAGGACGCATTTTTTGGATAGGCATGCATCCTAATTTTCTGGGGTCAGGTTTTGGAAGGAACTTACATGCAATTGGATTATACAGATTGAAAAACGAATTTAAAGCTATCTCTTATTTAGGAATGACTCAAGTCGACAATATTCCAATGAGAAATATTATGGTTTTAAACGGATGCATTCAAAATGAAAATACAGTAATTTCTTTACAATACTCTGTTTAGGAATGAGTTTAATCGTTAAGTAATTCCATCATTATCAACGTCAAGGATTTAATCAATTCAAACAGCCACCTAAAGGTTGTGAAGTTATAATGCGAATGAGCATATACTTTAATAACGAAGATCGTTTTTTCTTTTTCAACTTATTGGCAGGTTAGTTTAGCAAAGAAGGTGCACTGCAGTGTCTCTGGTGCTCCATTTTTATTAGATTAAAAGATGGAGGCGAAAATTGAATGTCCAATGATCATGAAGTTTTAGTAGATAAAGAAAAACGAAATGATTTAAAAGTGAAAGAAGAACGGAAAGAAGGAGAACCAACTCCTGCCTTCAAAGGGGCTTCGTGGGCAGCGCTATTAGTAGGTGTTGCGTCGTATCTTATAGGCTTGTTTAACGCAACTATGGAATTGAATGAAAAAGGATTTTACTTTGCAGTTTTAGTGTTCGGACTGTATTCGGCGATATCTTTACAAAAAGCAGTTAGAGATAAAGATGAGGGCGTACCAGTTACTACTATTTATTATGGTCTTAGTTGGTTCGCACTTATTGTATCTATTTCATTAATGGCCATCGGTTTATACAATGCAGGAAGTGTAGTTTTAAGCGAAAAAGGCTTTTTTGGTATGGCATTTGTTCTTAGTTTATTTGCAGCTATAACGGTTCAAAAGAATATAAGAGATACACAGCGGGCAAGAGAAAAAGGTTGAGTTATGTACCACGATGGAGCAGAATCCACTATGCTACAAGGGGTTTCCGTGGCTCGCTAAGGGTCTAAATTTTTGCATAGACAGCTAAATTAAAATTTGAGATCGGATCAACCGCGGAAAGGCTTTCATTTCATTCTTTAACTATCGAAGGGTATTAAATAAAGGTGTTGAGTTGCCTAGGCAGCTCTTTTTTTCTTTCTTGAACTAATAATTTCGTTATGGATATCTGACATAAACTTAGTTATCATTTTGGTCATTTCCTTTCTCATACGTAAATATATCGTTTATATCAACACTAACTAATTCAGCAATTCGAGAGTCGGTCCATAATTTCCTTTTTCTATTACGAAGATGGTTTGCTTGGAAACCCCGACTTTCTCTGCTAATTCTTGCTGAGACATTCTGGCAAGTACACGATTTTCATAAACCTTATTTGATATCGAATTACCAAAATCTTTCTTCATGACGATCATCTCTAGCATCAAATTATAAACAAACTCACTTTTTACAAAAAAAGTAAAGTAAACTTATACAAAAGTATCAAACAACTTTTTTTACTTAGATTACTTTGATTTAACAAGTGCCAGAATGCAGAAGGAACCTGACAAATTTCATGATTCCGCAAGGTTCATATATAGATCTGGTGCAATCGGGTGATAATATTCAGTAGCTTTAAAATAAAGTTTTGATTGTCTCTATTAACCTTAATCACATGCAATGATAAAGATGTGAAATAATTTGTTATTTAATATCTTGTTAAAAATTGGTGTTGATGCTATCATGTGAATATAATATATGAATATTCATATAAATAATTCATAAAAGGAGGGGTCATCTATGGCAAGGGGCAAAAAAGTTTTTTCAGAAGAAGATAAAACTCTGATTAAAAGTAAATTGAAAGATGAGTGTATGGCATTTTGGATTTCTCCGGGTTATAAAGAAACAAGCATTGGCGCATTGTGTAAGAAAGCAGAAATATCTACAGGTACTTTTTATAATTTATATTCAAGTAAGGAAGAACTTTTTTTTGAAGTTCTGTATGACATTCAAGATACTATTTATGAAAATTTCATTGAGCGAATTGAACAATGCCCTGAAAAGTCCGGCTTTGAAACAGCAATAATCCAGCTTTACTATGAATACGAAAGCAAACCATTTCTTTATGACGTGAAAACGACTGATTTCACATCATTTTATAGTAAACTTTCGGAGGAAATGAAAGAAAAACTAATATTTGATAGTAGTGAACTTTTTCGTACAGCAATCAAACGAGCAAATCTCAAATTGAAAGTTTCTGAAAATTTAGCCTTTTCTACCTTCACCGTCCTTCTTTCAAGCATTGCAAGTAAAGAAGGAATTTCACAAAACTGTGATCACTTAGCCGCATTTCAATTTATGACGAAGCAGTTGGTAGCAAGCATCTTTGAGTAGAGGCTCGATTTCAACTATAAAATAGGAGGAGATATCAATGAGTTTATTTTGGCGTATTATAGATTTTCTAAAAGAAACAGCACCGTTCTTTATCGCGATGAATATCATTTTAGCAATTTTCCTACTAATCTTCGGGTTCGTTTTACTATCCAAAAAGAATAGAGAACAGAAGTCGAAAATGATTGGCGGAATGGTTTGTTTATCATTTTCAATGTTGGCTTTTTTAGGTGCTCTGTCCAATGCATTTTTTTCTTATTTCATATTTTAAAATTTGGAGGATAAAAAGATGTTAGACAAACTACAAAAGATCATGGATGTGGCATGTAAATGGGGAAATGAAAATTTTGGAACCTCTATTCAGTTCCCTAAACCAACAAAAAAATCCATGGTATCCAGTGCTTTTTCAAGTGGAATTATTAGTAGTGTAATTACGATTTATGGACTTTTTTTAAAAAATATATGGATTTTGTTATTTGGTGGACTTGGAATATTAAGCAGTGTTTTCATATATCGAAAAGGTGTAAAAAACGATTAGATAAGTAACATTAACTTTTTACCTAGCTAAAAGGGAAGAACTGATTAAATCCGAAAAGTAATATTTTTCAGTTGTGCATCTTTATTGTAAAACCGCAACCTCGTAAAAGCCCGATTAATGAAGGCTAATAATTATTTTATCCCTGTCGAATAGAAGACTTTTGCAGCCATCTGGCATCGATATTTAATCGAGGCTAGGTGGCTGTTTCATTTTGGGAATGGATACAAATTATATAAAACGTAGTTTATTTATAAGGTTTGTATGTTTAAAATCGTATTTATTGTTCGAATATATTGAATGATTAACTGATATAAGGAGGGGTTAAGGAATGGCTATTGAAACACTTACCAATGAGTTGACGGGTTTATTTGACGAGATCGTAGAAAATCGTCGCTTTTTACATCGAAACCCAGAGCTTTCTTTTCAAGAAGAAAAAACATCTCGCTTTATAGCAGATACATTAAAAAGCTATGGAATTTCTGTACAAGAAAATGTTGGTGATAAAGGTGTAGTCGGATTTATTCAAGGTAAAGAACCGGGAAAAACGATAGCATTTCGAGCAGATTTTGATGCATTACCAATCGAAGATCAAAAAGAAGTTACATATAAATCCACAGTGCCTGGCGTTATGCATGCCTGTGGACATGATGGACATACAGCCACCTTACTCGCTATGGCAAAAGTTCTTCAAAAACATAAGGACAGTTTTCATGGAACCGCTAAATTTATTTTCCAGCCAGCCGAAGAAAAGCCACCAGGTGGGGCGAAATTTATGATTGAAGACGGGGTTTTAGATGATGTGGATTATGTGTTCGGTGCACATTTAGCGACAGATCTTCCCATTGGCAAGCTGTCAACCGCTTCAAATGCAATAATGGCCTCAGTTGATGCTTTTACAATTAAAATCTTTGGTAAGGGCGGTCATGGAGCTCGACCACATGAAACGAAAGACTCCATTATTGCGGCAACTCAACTAGTTCAACATCTACAACAAATTGTTAGTCGTCGTATTAATCCAACTGAAGCGGCCTTTGTCACAGTTGGAAGTATTCATGCTGGGAATGCATGTAATTGCAGACTCTATTTTGTTCGATTGTACCTGGCGTAACCCTTATTATGAATGGGGCCAATCATAGAATGGATGGTTCTATGTATCCTTTTAATATTTTTGGAAATGGGTGGGAAAAATATACTTCAACATTGGAGATGCTTCCATACAAAGGTGATACAATTATTGGGAATGATGTGTGGATAGGAAAAGATGTAACCATTATGCCTAGCGTAACTATTGGGGACAGAGCAATTATTGCAGCTAATTCTGTAGTAGCAAAGGATGTTGAACCCTTCACAATTGTTGATGGGAACCCTGCTAAAGAAATAAAAAAACGATTTTCTGAAGAGAAAATAGAGGAATTACTAAAAAATACAATGGTGGAATTTTGAGCAAGAACTGATGTCTGATAATATCGAAGTTATTCTATCCTATGATATTGAAGTACTAAAAAAATTAAAGTAGTAGTGTAATTCTTGTTTGTAAAAAAATATTTTCTCCTTTTTTATTTAATCATGCCATTACTTGTCATGTTTTATGGTTAGTATAGGTTTGTTCCTTAATCAATAAGGGAAGTTTATAAGATAAAAGGAGAGGTTAAAGTATGTCACGTGAAGTAGTTTTATACATTGCTGCAAGCCTAGATGGTTTTATTGCTAAGGAAGATAATGACTTACAATGGTTAACTGACACAGAAGGGGAGGGGGATGCAGGATATGCAGAAATGTATCAATCTATTGATACAACGATAATGGGGAAAAAGACTTATGATTATATATTGAAAAACTCAGAATCATTTCCGTATCCTGAAAAAAAATGCTACGTCTTCAGCAATTCTGAAAAAGGGTCAGATGAATATGTGGAATTTGTCCATGAAGATGTAGTAGAGTTTACGAGAAAGCTAAAAGAACAAGAGGGTTCTAAAATATGGATGGTTGGTGGAGCGGGTATACTCGATGCTTTTATCAAACAAAATTTAATTGACGAGTATATTATTACGGTCACACCTCATATTTTAGGCTCGGGTATCCCTTTGTTTAAAGAAAAAAGTCCACAAATAGATTTAATTTTAATTGATACAAGACGGTATGGGCAGTTTGTACAACTGCATTATAAGGTGAATCAAACTAAGAAATAGCCTAGCATATGTTGTGCACTCTAGAGTACGATTCAATAAAAATTAGATTAAATTTGGACAACTTCACCAATTAGTGAAGTTGTCCTTTTTCATCAGCCGTCGAACCACACGCCATTCTTTTTTAATATGACACGAGTTGACATATTAATATGGTATGAATGTTAAGAGCGGCAATGAACTAAAATTTCTTAAGTGTTTTAGTTGTATGGTTAAAGACTACTCTGAGATTTCTCAAAGCAGTCCTTGATAAAGAAAAGAGATCAATTTACTTGTTTTTTTCTAATAAACAGAGACACTACTACGGCAATGATAGAAATGATAAAGCCTAACATGAACGTGTCGCTATAACCTGCAACAGATGCTGTTAATTGTTGAGTTACATCATTTGAATCAGTAGACTGTGCCAAATGACTACGGGACCGCGCTGACATAGTAGCGATAAACAAGGATGTGCCAATCGCTCCGGCAACTTGCTGCAATGTACTAAAAATGGCAGATCCATGTGGATAGTATTCCGACGTAATTTGATTCAGACCATATGTTTGGACGGGAACAAGAACGAGCGCCACTCCTATCATTAACAAGCAATGAGTTATAGTGATTTGCAAGGTCGTCGATTCAAGTGTAAATCTGGTAAAGAGATACAACGCAATACTGACGATCAATAGACCTGGAATAATAATGATTCTAGCGCCAAATCTATCAAATAGTTTTCCTGTAATAGGCGACATTAATCCGTTGACGACACTTCCGGGTAGCATAGTGAGACCTGACTGAAAAGCTGTTACTAGCAACACGCTTTGCATAAACATTGGTAGTAGGGTGGTTGTTGCAAACATCGACATCATTACAATAATTAATAGAATAATCGAGAGAGAGAACATCGGAAACTTGAATGTACGTAATTCCAAAATGGGGTTTGAAATACGCAGTTGGCGAACTACGAATAAGATTAATGCCAGGCTACCAATAACAATTGGCCAATAAACTTGCGGGTCAGACCAACCACCGTTGCCTGTAGCACTAAAACCATACACTACACCTCCAAAACCTAATGTCGATAAAATAATGGAAAGAATATCAACTTTGGATTTTGTGAGCTCTGTTACATTGACAAGATAAAAATACCCTATAATAAAGGAAAGAAGTGTAATAGGAATAACGATATAAAATAGCCAGCGCCAATCCAATGCTTCTATTACAATTCCTGAAAGTGTAGGTCCAATAGCAGGGGCAAATGTAAATATTAAAAAGAGTATGCCCATAATGGAACCTCGTTTTTCAGCAGGGTAAATCATTAACAACGTATTCATCAGTAGTGGAATGATTAATCCCGTACCAATGGCTTGAACCACTCGACCAACTAGTAGCAGCATAAAAGTAGGTGCTAATGCAGCGACAATCGTGCCAATTAAAAAGGTAATCATAGAAATGAAAAATAGTTGTCTTGTAGTAAACCATTGTTGAATTAAAGCTGTTACAGGAATAAGTGCGCCAACGACGAGCAGGTAAGCCGCAGTTAGCCATTGTATTGTAGTTGCCCCGACCTGGAATTCATTCATTAGCACAGGCAAGGCATTGCCTAGCAATGTTTCGTTTAATGTTGCTACGAATGCCCCCGTCATAAGGGCGACCATGATTGGTGTTCGTTTTACATTTTGTAAATGTAAGTTCATGTTGTGTTCCTTCCTTTCGTACAAATGTTGTTGATGCGTTTCAATTATAGAAATATTTTTCACAGTAAAATATATTCAATATTTTTACTTTGGGTAGTTAGGAGACAAAATCGAATAAATGTTGGAGAAATTGATTAAAAAAGAAGGTGAATGCGGATGGATTTGAGGAAACGTCGCTCCATGCAATTGTTATGGAAAGCCCTGTTTGATCTCATGACGGAAAAAAAGATATTGTTTTCTAAATTGACAGTCGATCAAATTTGCGAAAAGGCAATGGTTCATCGTTCCACGTTTTATAAGCATTTCGATGATAAATTTAAATTGCTAGAGTACGGACTAAATGAAATTATGGAGGGATATTGGGAAATTCCATTGGACAAAAGAATTTTACAACCATTTTATTGGTCCGATGAATTTTTTGAAGACTCAGAGACGCATAAGTTAGTTTCTGCACAACAAGGTGATGAACTTTTCTTTGATTGTATGACGACTTACTCTATGCGGTTATTAAAAAAAGACTCATTAAAATTTATCCAACATTCTAAAACCATAGATATTCCGCATGATTTGTTAGCTGAATTTCATGTGGCTACAATGGTTGCTTTAAGTGAATGGTGGCGTAAAAATCCGAATCTAGTAAGCTTAGAGCAGCTAGATGAATATTTTCATACATTAGTGAATGGCAATATTTTTGATGTTGAAGAAAAAAAGAATGAAATACTTTAAATCTACTAAAGTGGAATCTATTATTGATTAATAACTTCAAAATGGATTCTTCTTTTTTATATAAACAAAAGTTGCTGTTGTTTACAAATGAATAAACTTATTGTATGTTGTTTATTAAATAATAAACAAAGAGGGGTTTTGTTTGTGAATGTAAGTGATTTGACAATAGAGGAATTATCGAAGGGGTATGTAAAAGCAGGCGATGCATATGAATGTATATTTTGTAAAGAATCATTTGATGCCGAAGAAGTATTCAAAATAAATGATCGTTTTTTTACGGCTAAAAAAGCTATACAACGCCATATCGAAAATGAACATATCTCTGTGTTTGAAGCGTTACTTCAATTAGATAAGAAGGATACAGGGCTATCAGATATCCAAACCGAATTGCTAAAGCTATTTGCAACAGGGGCGCCAGATAAGGAAATTGTTAATAGCACTTCTGCAAATAGCATTTCAACAATTCGACAACATCGATTTAAATTGAAAGAAAAAGAAAAACAAGCAAAAGTTTTTCTGGCAATTATGCAAGCTTTAGAAACAACAAAAGTATATGAACCAATTCATAAGGGGGCAACACAGGTGGATGAGCGTTATGCGATTACAGTAGAAGAGAAAGAAAAAGTACTAGCAACGTATTTTAAAAATGGCTTAGATGGTCCTATTGAAAGCTTTCCGAGTAAGGAAAAACGAAAAATAATTTTACTGCAACATATTGTCACGAAGTTTGCGGTAGGGCGTAAATATAGCGAAAAAGAAGTAAATGCTATTTTAAAGCCTATATATATCGATTATGTTTCAATTAGAAGATACTTAATTGAATATGGTTTTCTAGATCGAAGTGACGATTGTATAACTTATTGGGTGAAAGAAGTTTAAAACAGACCTTTTCGAAAGATTCAAATAGTAAATGTCTATTAAATTTATTTTTTTGAAATAACGGTCTTATAACCGAAAGTTAATAGCGAGCCTCGCGAGTGAAGCGGTTCATCGAACGCCCCCAGGAAGCTTTGCTCTGTGCGAAAGCGAAGCGACAGCAACAAAGCTCCCGGTCGGAACGGAAATCTACCACACGTTATGGTGATGCGCCAAATCACTTTAGTTGTTATTAATTTTCTGATTAACTATACTAGGTTGTAGTAAAATAGAAAGGATGATTGGATGAGTAGGAACTTTATTATATTTGGGGCAAGCCAAGGTCTAGGTGATGCATTTGTAAAGGGCTTGCCGACCAAAGGGGATACAGTGTGGCTAGTATCTCGCACACGACCAAGCAGTTTAGATATAGATGATGGCGTAAATCGTAAATGGCTGACAATTGATTTAACTAGTCAGCAACATATTCCTACTTTAAAAGAAGCTTTAAAAGACATTGCGATTGATGTATTAATTTACAATGTCGGTGTTTGGGAAAAGCGTGGTTTTGAAGATGACTATACGTTTGATAACGATGAAGTTGGGGATATTGCAAACTTAATTAATATTAATTTAACTTCAACAATTACATATATTCAGGCGCTTTTACCTAATTTGAGACAGGCGAAGAACGGAAAAATTATATTGATTGGTTCGACAGCAGGTTTAGATCATACGAATAATGTACAAGTTTCGTTTGTCACATCTAAATTTGGCTTACGTGGTATTACAAATGCTTTACGTGAGCATGTTAGGAAAGATAAAATCTCTGTAACATGTATTAATCCAGGAGAGTTAGCTGCTGAAGTACCATATGAAGAAGGGGCTGAAAAGGCAATTATGTTGTATGAAGGTACACGCATTCCTGTACAAGATATTGTTGCCATTGTCCAATGTGTGATTAATTTATCGCCTGTTTCATGCGTAAAGGAAATTAATATTCCAGCTATTACAGATATGAATGCATAATTCAGTATAAAAAAATACAGCTCGCATTTGGATTATTCTTTTTCAAAATGCGAGCTTTTTAATATAGGCCAGCACCGTCAAATTGGTTACAATGATTTTTGGCTCCAATTTATATATCATTATTAATAAAAATCCACAAAATACCATATTGATTGTAATTGAGTCTGGAATGATAGGAGCTTATATAGATGCTAGGCACGCGGGTTACAACTAACGAGCATCTATGTGTAGTTCAACAAGAACCGTTTAAAAAAGGAGAAACTTATTCATGGAATTCATGAACGATTTTATAAGTCAATATGGGTATCTTGCTATATTTTTACTCTTATCTTTAGGAATAATAGGATTACCTATTCCTGATGAGATTTTAATGATGTTTATCGGATATATGTGTCAAGAGGGGAATTTAAGCTTTACGTTGAGTATAATCTTAAGTTTTCTTGGCTCATCTACGGGTATGATTATTAGTTATTTAATTGGTAATAAATTGGGGAAACCTATTATATTAAAATATGGAAAATGGGTTGGCCTAAATAATAAGCGGTTTACTAAAGTGGAACGTTGGTTTCAACGTTTTGGACCATGGACAATCATTATAGGATACTATGTTCCAGGAATAAGGCATCTGACAAGTTACATTTCTGGAATAACCCAGATGAAGTTTAGGTATTACCTTGCTTTTGCTTGTTTTGGAGCTTTGACATGGGTATTAATTTTTATTTCTATTGGGTATTTTGTTGGTGTAACTTTTTAAATACAAATAATTTAAATCTGCTTTCTTAATCTTTACACTTGACGTGTGCATACTCATGCATATATCATGTGTTACAGGTGGTGAGACAAATATGAACAGAGATGAAGAACTTCAATGTTCAAATGAAATAAATAATGCGATTGATTTTGACTTTTATAAAACATTATTTGACCCTGTTAGAATTGAAATTATTAGATATTTAGCTGTTTATGGAGCGAAAAATATAACTGAAATTGCTGAAAATCTCCCTCAGGATCGATCGGTTATTTCAAGACATTTAGATTTAATGTTTAGGTTTGAAATTGTTTCCAAAACGAAAATAGGCCGAAATATTTATTACGAAGTAAATAGCCAAATGATATTTGATAAATTTAAAATGACGACTGATCAATTAGAAAAACTCTTAAATAATTGCTAACATTGTGAGTTTTTCTGTTCTATATGTGCAAGTGTGTGCACTATTGCATATTTGAAAACCACCTTATTTTAAAAGCTAAAGGAGAAAAATATGAAAACAATCGTATATGTTCATCCATGGGATGGAAGTTATAATCATGCAATTTTATCTAAAGTAGTAGAAACATTTAAGGAAAGAAATCAACAGTATCAAATTATTGATTTGTACCAAGATGAATTTGATCCAACCTATCACGCTAGTGAATTGAAATTATATTCAAGAGGTCAGTATGGAAATGATTTAGTGGGTAAGTATCAGTCAATGTTAAAGTCTAGTAATGAGGTGATTTTTATATTCCCAGTTTGGTGGTATAATGTCCCAGCTATTTTAAAAGGATTTCTAGATAAAGTACTGCTTAAAGATTTTGCTTATATTGAAAATAAGAATGGTTCAATGAAAGGGTTGCTAACGAATATCCAATCGGTAAAAGTGATCACAACCGGCCAAGCTCCTAAATGGTATATTCAATTTATTGGCGGAAATGGTATCAAAAAAACGTTTATTAAAGCTACATTGAAAGCTGTAGGCATGAAAAACATTCAATGGTTACACTGTGGCTATGTACCTCTAGGTAAGAATGAAAACCGGGTGAAATTTTTAAATTCATTACCAGCTAAACTATAGGATAACTTAATAGGGGGAGATTTAGAAATTGGCTTAAGTTACAGGATTGTGAATGTCAGCTGCAGACTATCTCTTTAATCTTTTCAAATTCATCTTACTACTTCAGGAGTATCCAAGTGAACATGTGTCCTAACAATGGATGCCTGCTTACTCGGATATTTTTTCACTTTCTGCTTTAGTGGTAAAGGTCTGCTCGATAGGGTTGTCCACGTAACCATTCAAATTTGATGTTTTACATAAAACCTAAATCTAGCGCTTTCAAAAAAGAGTAATACAAATTGCTTGATTTTGTTAAAAGAATTAATTATTATTTACTTACCGGTCGGTAAAAAAACGAAAAATGAATGATACAGCTTTTTTACATTACATCAAAATTTACTTTTACTGTTAAATATAAAACTGAGGCTTGTTTAATCAGGGAAGGGCAGGAGAATGAAATTTTTTTCATAGTTTATTAGATTTTAGAGAAGTATGAAAGGAAGCGATTAATAGTGTATTTAAGGAGGAACATTTATGACCAAACAGTTACAATCTAAGCGTATTGAAGGGCTTGATTTCGCTAGAGCCTTGGCTATGTTTGGAATGCTTATAGTTAACTTTAAAATTATAATGGGAGCGGTAGGAAATGGGCCGGATTGGCTTATATGGTTTACTGGACTTTTTGAAGGAAGAGCGTCTGCCACTTTTGTTACGCTGGCAGGTATCGGAGTTGCTTTGATGACAAGAAAAGCTAGAAATAGCGGTGACCTTTCTTATATAAAAGAAAATAGGATGAGTTTAAGGAAACGTTCCGCTTTTCTCTTTATTCTAGGTTTACTTTTATATGTGGCAGATTGGACTGGAGATATCCTCCATTATTATGGTGTTTATATGCTGATTGCATCATTTCTAATAGTAGCTTCTACAAAGTTCATGATCATCATATCTAGTCTTTTTTTAATAACCTCGCAAATCTTACAAGTGACAATGAATTATTTGAAAGGATGGCATCCTGAACAACCATTTATGGAATATCTTGATTTTTGGACAATAGAAGGCTTTATAAGAAATCTTTTGTTTAATGGGTATCATCCAGTATTCCCTTGGGTATGTTTCTTTTTTCTTGGAATGATCCTTGGCAGACTTGATTTATTGAAGAAAGCTGTAAGAAACAAAATGTTGTTTATTTCTTTATTTTTACTAATAACAATAGAGGTACTTTCAAAAGTATTAATGCTACTATCTCTGTCGGTATTAGATGTAAACAGTGCAGAATATCTGTTTCATACTGGGCCAATTCCACCAAACATCTTCTATATCTTATCAAATTCCGCTTCAGCGATAATTGTCATCGTTGCTTCTATTTATATAGCAGAAAAGTTCGCTAGCCATTGGTTGACAAAATTACTTATACAAACAGGACAATTAACATTAACTCATTATGTAAGCCATGTATTCATAGGTGTTAGCATATTAACAATATTAAATAGATTAGAAAACCAAACGCTAGCATTTTCACTAATATTTACTGTATTGTTTTTCGTAGCGAGTATTTTATTTTCTGCTTTATGGAGTAGAAAATTTAAAAGAGGGCCCATTGAATGGGTTATGAGAAAAATAACAAATTAATAATGTAATAGTGGAAGTGAATTTTATTACAAAAGGGAGATTATAAAAGCGTTTCTGTAATAAGTGTTAATAAGTGTGGTTTTGAAATAAAGTTTGATAAAATGTTCTGTAAAAAATGTTTCTTTTGTTCAGTAATCGGTCATTTAATTGAATACCAATGAAACCAATATGAACGTACATTATGCGAACAAAATCAGAGGAGAGGAGTTTGTAGTTGATGAGCGATTTGAGTAACGAAAAAATACCAAAACAAGCGATGCAAGCATTAAAAATCGTAGAGGAGTTGCTTGGAAGTTCGATAGTCGGGGTATATCTATTTGGTTCTGCAGTAAATGGTGGCTTACGCATTAACAGTGATGTAGATGTCTTAGTGGTCGTGAATCATAGTTTACTTGAAGTAACTCGAAAAAAACTAACAAGACCGACTAAAGCTTATATCTGGAAAGATAGGAAATACAGATTCTGTGAGACCACTTGAAGTCACGGTTATAAACCATAGCGATGTTGTACCTTGGCTATATCCACCAAGAAATGAATTTACCTATGGTGAGTGGCTCAGGAGTGAGTTTGAGAAAGGACAAATTCAGGAACCAACTAATGACCCTGATTTGGCTATTGTTCTAGCACAAGCGAGAAAGAATAGCATTTCTCTATTTGGACCTGATGCTTCAGATATACTTGACCCCATTCCGATGACAGATATTCGAAGAGCGATTAAGGAGTCTTTGCCTGGGGTGATTGAGGGTATCAAAGGTGATGAGCGTAATGTAATTTTAACCCTAGCTCGAATGTGGCAGACAGTGTCTATCAGTGAAATTTCTCCAAAAGATGTGGCTGCAAAATGGGCTTTACCTCGGTTGCCCAAAGAATATTCGACTTTACTCAACTTAGCCAGAAAAGCCTATCGAGGAGAATATGTTGATAAGTGGGAAGGGCTGGATTCCGAGGTGACAGCACTCGTTAATCATATGAAAAACTCTATAGAATCTTGTCTTAGCCAGACCCAGGAAAAGCGATAACAATACAATGGAAATTTTGTACACATTTTCTAGAACTATATATCATTAATGAGATATTGCAGAATCCTCAAACAGAAATAAAGGGAAAGTTGTTTTAATGAACGAATGAAACCACCTTTCACTTAACTGAAATTTTATTCCGTTGAAGAGCGCGTTTGTTGAAGATCAACAGTAGAAAATAATCAAACTTTTTTATAAAAATTGAACAATACTTCACAAAAAAAGAATCCATTTTGATCAAACTTTTTTCAAAACAGATTCTTTTTATTTATTTATCGTAAAATGTAGGCTTGAGAGGTGATTTTAATCAAACTTTATTCCAAACCTACAATAAGCAGGAACGCATTTTTGAGAATTACTGAGAAATATTCAATCTAATAACCAATCATGGGATTCATCGGCAAAACTCTGAAGGGAATTCATGAATAAGCTTGCATGATAACCATCACATACAGCGTGGTGCATTTGTAAAGAAACAGGAAGATAAATAGCATTTTCCTTCTGCACAAATTTACCTGCAGTGATAATCGGTAAAAGGTAATTACCTCCATTATTAATGTTGAGGTTAAAACCAGTAAATGAACTCCATGGAATCATTGATAGGTGAAAAATATTTTCAGGAATAGGGGATTTCGGAAATAAACGTATCCTACCGTTATATTTCTTTAAATCACTTTCGTAATTCTGATGGAACTGTTTAAAATTATCCGATGTTTCTGTCCAAATGCTCGAAAATGTCTCTGATTCCTCATTAAAAATCGTGTAACTTGGATTTAATTTTTCCCAATAACCTAATTCAGCTTGGCTATTAAAACCCGTTCTAAATACAATATTAGTATTGACAGCTTTTGTCACCATATAAATGAACGCTGGATAAAACTTAAAATTATTATCTTTTATGTTTTTATAAAGAATGCTAATATCTATTTCTGACGTCATACTAAATGTTGTTTGTTGGGTAATATAATGCTCGAAATACTCGTGTCGATGCCAGTTCTTTCGATCAATTTTATTGAAAATCATTATTATTTGCCTCCTAAATAGTATTAATTTTTATTTAGGAGGCAATTTTCACTGTTTTTTTCATTCATTACACCCTCGTTTATGATATTGTCTGATAAAAAATTATATCCCATTTTTTGTTACTCAATATTCTAAATCCTTATTATATAGTAAAGTGGGCTTTCAAGGACAGCCATTAAATGAACATTACTATTAACGGACAGTCCAATGCCATTTAATAGCATCTTTTTCAACACTTTTGACAAAATCATCTTTCCCGTCGCAATAGCCATTCATATCATTTGGATACTTTTCGGCAAGCTGACTCTTTAATTCCCCATACTGCCTGCAAACTTCGGGATACTCTCGAAGATAATCTCTAAATGCTAAATGTCTTTCTATTTCTTCAATGTTGTTATATTGAAAAGCGTGAATTTGGTGTGTGCGATGATCGCCACCTTTACGGAAATATCTTCTTCCAGTTATCCCGAATTCGCCCTTGACTTCGTATCCAATCTCTTGAAATTGCTTAGAAAATGAATCCAATTTATTAATATCTTGGACTACTAGTAAAATATCAATAATTGGTTTTGCTTTTAGACCCGGAACCGATGTACTTCCAATATGAAAACTATTTACTAATTCTTCTTGAAGAATAGCCCTAATAGAATGTTCTTCTTTTTGATAGTCGCTGCTCCAATTGTGGTTATAATCTACAACTTTTATAAGCTTCATTCAATACACTCCATTCTTTGTTTTCATGTTACTTGACAAATTTTATATATTATTAAAGATAATAAAAAATCTAATGCATTGTCAATTGTGCTATTTGAAAATAACTACAAAGCAGATGATTCGTTTTTTCGTGGTGTTGAAATGAACGGTTAAGAGTTTGATAGCAACTCTTCATCACTCTAAAGGGGAGGAAAGCAACGCTCAATCTTTAATTTGCGTTGCTTTAATTAATTCTAAATATTGAGAATCCCCTAAACCATACTGAGGGAAGAGGTGTAGTAGATTTCGTACGATTTCATGGTGAGATAGATGTTGATGTGTTTGAATATATTTTGTAATTTCGTTGTCGTTTTGCAAAAGTTCTAAATACAATTTGATTCCTTGATACATCACAGGCATCAATTCTACATCTGGCATGCGGTGGTCTACTAACACTGCTTCATATATATCATAATAGTTACCTAAAGTTATGTCAGTTTCTTTCACATCATATGTTTGCTCTCTCACCGCATGATAGTAAATCGTTCCTTTGAATGATATTTGTTCTAAATACGCTAACACGGTTATTAAATTCATCTGACAAAACATATCTTCTCCAAACCAAAGAACGATACATTGATATTCTTTTGAAAATAAGGTCTTTTCAAGTGGTGCAACTGTAATTGCTTCATATTCTGCTAATGAGATTTCATGTCCTGTCGCTCGAACCTGTTTGAATGAGTCGCTAAAAATGGTTTTAATGGTGTCGTGTACACACATCGCTTCATTAAAAGGTGCGTAATCGCTTTTTCCCATTAATTGTTGAGAACTGAATTCTTCATACATCATTTGTCCATTTAAAATATTCAATACTTCGTGATCAAAAGACTCATCCAGACGATTTTGTAAATCTTCAATTTTTAATTTTTTTGAAATGTCCATATAATAATCCCTCGCTTCATTCATAGTGAGTTTTACATATGATTGCAATGGTTCAGGACATAAACGAAAGGCATTGGGGCTTACGCCGAATATCTCCTTAAAAGCTCTGGAAAATGCTTCTTGGGATGAATAGCCATGTTTTATTGCTATCTCAATGATCCTTTCATCTGTTTCTGTAAGAGAGATTGAAGAAAGATAGGTTTTTCTAAGGGTCATATATCGTTTGATGCTAATGCCCGTTATTTGATGAAATTTAAAGGAACAATAGTAAGAAGAATAGCCCATTGCTTCACTTAGATTCTTCAGAGAAAAACCCTCAAACAGATGCTCTTCAATCCAATTAATCATATCTTGAATCATGTTGTTCATCATGTATCACTCCTAATATTAATTATAGTGAAGAATGAAAAGGGGTTTTGATATTCGTTGTGTTTTTTGAATGAACCGAGCTTGAGTCAACGTTAAAGTGGACATGATGTAATATCAAGAATATTGAAACTAAATAAAGAACGAATCTATCAATATATGTATTAATAGATTCGTCAGTTTGTCGACAAAAGATTAAATTAGCAAAGGTTGAAACTTCACTTTTTTTATACACAATGCTTGTTTCAATGAGTGATAGATTCTAGTTTTTTTTGAATATTGGCCTTTGAATTATTTCTTGTCTAGAAGTGATTGAATATAGATTTCGGTCATTTTAATTTGTTCTTTCCATAATGAAATGAGCCATTCTGTGTCTTCCACCGAGATCAAAAAAGTAGCAAATCCATTTAAATAAGTTACGATTAAATCATTTATTAGTTCAATGTCAGAAGGGGTTAATTGATCACCATAAAAATCATTTAATAAAAGCTCAAATAAATCAAACGGTGTTTTTTCTCGGTCTTGATTGAAGATAAGATCATCAAACTCTTGATCGTATGAAGATTTCACCACAAATTGCATTTGAACATTAATCAGATTCAAGTATTTTTTATTATTTTCATCAATAAAAAAAAGAAAATATTTTAGCATAATATCAGAAAAAGAATCTGTTTCTTTAGATTTATTATAAATTTGTTCTAATGCTTCATTCATTAATACATCAGAAAAAATAAAAGCTTCTTGTTGGATAGTCTCCATAGAACCGAAGTGATGAAATACACTTGCTTTACTGACATTAGCCTTCTTTGCAATGCTGCTAGCGCTTAGCGCCTCTATCCCGTTTTCTGCAATTAAAGAAATAGTAGCATTCAGTAATGCCTCTTTTGTTTTATTTCCCTTTTTTTCCCTACCATCTATCATGAACGTACCTCCTAAGAGAGTGGTTGTCTCATTTTTAATCATTATATCACAAATTAAATTTGTTGACCGATTGGTTAGTTTTGAGTACAATTTACTTGACCGTTCGGTTAGTTTTTGGTGAACCAATTATTTTTTTAGAGGTTTGGTAGAAATATCAGGGATTTTATCAAACTTAGTTTTAGTAAAAGATACGAGGAGAGAAAAAGATGAAAAAAAGAAAATTGCTTTTTTTTGCAATCTTACTAGGTTTGTTAACGTTTTTTATAAGCTTTAGTCAATTTTTAAGTCCTTCTCAACAAGAAGTGGGGGAAACAGAAAAGGATTTTTCATCGGATCGAGCTCTTAATTATTTAAAAGAAGTAGCTAAGGAACCACATCCAATAGGCTCGCCAGCGAATAAAAAGGTAAGAGATTATATTGTTAAACACTTTCAAAATATAGATGTGCCTGTTGAAATTCAAACGAAGCCAGTTAAGGATATTAGTGGTGGGGAGTATGCTTCAGAAATAGGTGCAGAGAATGTTGAAAATATTATTGCAAAAATCCAAGGGACATCCGGTGATGATAATGCGATTTTATTAACAGCTCATTATGATTCTGAAATAGAAACTCCTGGAGCATCAGATGATGGTTACGGCGTCGTCACAATTATGGAGACAGCCAGAGCATTAAAACAAATGCCGGCACCTAAAAATACAATCTATTTTGTTTTAACAGACGGTGAGGAGCAAGGTTTAATCGGAGCGAGTGCTTTTCTAGATCGAAAAGATATTTTAGACCAAATACGCGTGATGATTAATTTCGAAGCAAGAGGCAATACAGGAGTACCAATGTTGTTTGAAACGAGTTCAAATGATTTAAAAATGGTGCAATTGTATAAACAGATTGTTCCATACCCAGTGGCATACTCATTTGCTACAGAAATGTATAAAAAGATGCCGAATGATACAGATTTTACCGAATTAAAAGTGACAAAAAAAATAGGGTATAACTTTGCAAATATGGGTGGTTTAGAGGCATATCACGCAGCGATAGATCATGTAGGAAATAGTGATGAGGAAACGATTCGTCACTTTGGTGATTATGCTCTTCCTTTAGTGAAAAAGTATATGATGATGGACCCAAAAGAGTTTCAAGCTATAGAAGAAAGTAAAGGGAATGCGATTTATTTCCCATTAATGAAAAAAACATTAATCGTGTATTCCGAAAAGTTAGTCATCCCATTGATGATTGTTTTACTTGTCTTAACAGTTACGATATTCTTCTTCAGCTTTAAAAAGAAAGTGACACATATTAAAGGGTTTGCTCTTAGTTTATTAGCGATGATTGGTAGTCTTGTTTCCATTTTTATTTTCTATTTCCTTCTAATTCGTCTTTTAACAATTGTATTTAACGCTAGAATAGATGAAGATAGTATGGTTATATTTGGTACTTATGATCCGTTGATTCTTACGTTGATGGTCTTACTCACTATTGTGTTTTGTTTCTTTTTTGCGAAGTGGATTTCGAAAAAATGTGGTTCTACGAATTTTGCCATGAGTACGCAAGTTTTATGGATTGTATTAGCTGTGATCACTAGTTTTACGTTCAAAGGTATTAGTTACGCATTTACGATTCCAGTAATCATTAGCTTACTGTTGATTTTACCAATCCTATTAAAAGTAAAATGGGCGAAGGCTTTGTATCATTACGTAGCAGTTGCAGGCTGGACAGTTCCAAGTATGTTATTACTTGCGCCAATTATGTATTTGATATATGTTGCACAAACTATTAGTATAGCCCCTATAATAGCTATTTTAACGGCCATCATTACATTCCCAATAGTTGCAATTGTGAGTTGGTTAATGGCCGAAGAGGAGGTATAGCAGAGTTTTTAGATAAAAAAGGAGAAAAGTGACTTCATCTTCATTTTCTCCTTTCCTTTGTCTATTCATAGAGAACAAATATATATTAAGAACGTGCAAAATAGCTGAACATGGAAGCTTTTAAAAATCGTATTGACTTTTAAATTTGAAAATTTCATCAACAGCTTTGTGATACCCACCTGATGTTAGGAAGGATTCTCTAATGTTTGCTACAGCTTTATGGATGGAAGAGTTGTTTAACACATGATTGGCAGCTTCATGTAGTTGATTTGCCGTCAAACCTTGTATTTGTAATTGAATACCTGCTCCGATATTGGTAACTTGTTCAGCAATTATTGGCTGATCCGCACTGAGTGGAGTTACGATTAGCGGAACCCCGTAATAGAGAGCTTCATTGGTACTGTTCATTCCACCATGTGTGATAAATAGTTTGGTGTATTTTAGCAATTCTGTTTGTGGAACATAATTTTTCACAATGAAGTTTTCAGGAATCTCTCCTAATGCATCAAGTTGGGTTTGTTCCCCGATAGACATGACAACGGTATGCTCAGTATTCTCAAATGCCTTTATACAAAGCTTATAGAAATCAATGGCTTGATTTAAAACAGTACCGAGTGAAATGTAGATAGGGTTTTTTCCTTTGAATGCAGTAAGGTCGAAGTCTTCTTGCGTTAATCGTGAAGAAATAGACGGGCCTACAAAATTATAGGATTGGTCAAAAGCTTCTCCAGAAGGTTGAAATTCTCTAGTTGTATAAACGATTGTCAGTGGTGCCGGGTTACAGAAAACTTCATACGGAGAATTGATTTCAACACCATATTTTTCTTTGATTTTTGTCGTCAGGTTTAGAAAATCATTATTGATCCTTGTTAAATCTTCAGTTGGGACATTTTGTGAAAGATGCTCTAATGTTTGATCAAATGATTGTTTAGTCTCTGCGAAAGATGTACATGAATTGATTGCTGGAAGCTTCAGGATTTTGGCAAGTAAATGCCCACAACCAAACATAGAATCGTGGATGATGTAATCAAAATGCTCTCCTTTAATCTGTTCAAGTACGCTTGGTATGACGACATCTGCAGTAAGTAAAAGTCCATTGACCCTTTCGAGCAAATGATTTCTTCCACCTGAGATAAAAGCTTTTATAAATTTTTGACCATCAAATGTGCGCACAGTCGCTCCTGTTTTCTCAAAACGCTCTCGAAAAGCTTCTATTGTAAAGTACACGACCTCTTCTCCTCGCGAAATGAGCTCCTGTACAACGCCAATAGTTGGATTGATATGTCCTTCTGATCCACCATTAATAAATAAAACACGTGCCAATTCTATCACTCCTTAGGTAAGATGTTTTCTAGGTTGTGTAAGAGTAAGGGTTACTGTCCCGTATTCATTGCTTCACTATGTTAAAACACCGTGAGTTCTTTTAGCAAGTGCAAGTTATTTATTTTTTTAAGATGAATAGTCTATGTTTATGGTAAAAAATAGTAAGAGAAGAAAATATATACTCATTAAATAACGGTATTGAGCAAAGACATTCTCTAAAACTATAGAGGAATTCTTGCCTTGATTAAAGAAATTGAACTATCAGTCAGATTTATTCAGAACAAATTTAGTGTTAATTCCTAAGACAAACTAATAAGGAGAAACTGAATTGCAAATTGAAAAAATTTTTGAATATGAAATTAATGGCCAATTGAGAACCGAGTTACAGCAGTTATTAGTAGAGTGTTTTACAGATGAATATCCAAAAGACAGGATTTACTTTAAGCAATTACCGCATTTTAGGTTCATAGCTATTGATGACAAAAATGAACTTGTTGGTCAAGTGGGCTTGGATTATAGAGTAATGAATTTAAACGGGAAACCTATAAGGGTTCTTGGCATAATTGACTTATGTGTATCAAAAATGAAGCGGTCACAGGGAATAGGTTCATTAATACTCTCTAATATAGATGATTTCTGTGAAGGGAAGTCAGTTGATTTTTTACTCTTGTTTGCAGATAACAAAAAATTGTACTTAAATGCAGGATTCAAGTCTGTTAATAATGAGTGTACATGGTTCAAAATCGACGATGAAAATCAAACGACTTACGGAATAGGACATGAAAAAATGAATGAACTAATGATTAAAGAAGTGGGCAATATCAAATGGGAAAATGGCAAGGTCGATTTATTAGGATATCTTTATTAAGCTAAGGGTTATTCATTTGAAAGCATAGACTTATTAATTTAAGATGAGACAACTTTAAAAAGTCTTGTTGCATAAATAAGTGTAGCAAGATTTTTATTTTTATACTGAAATATGGCTTTAACTGTCCTCTTTATTGCTAATTTTAGATGTAATTTATGATAGGGAAAGGTTTATGAAATAGCAAACGATCAGGACTGTTTTCATTATTTCATAGGTAAAGACTTGAGGTTCACACGTTGAGAAGCTTTATAATTTCTTTTATCTAGTAGTTATTTCTTTTAAATTTTTGTGTTGTAATCTCATTTATTACATAGGTCTATCCCTTTTACATAAATCAAATATGTGGAATAATGCATCCTATTGGTGAGACGATATTTATCGTGATAAGCATCTAACAAAGGAGAAATGTGATGATGAACGAAAGAGAGTTTGATAAAATTTTTGCACTTATGGAGGCATCATTTCCAGAAAGTGAGCGGAGAACATATGCGGGACAGAAGGAGTTGCTGACCGATCCACATTACCGTTTCATTACGGAAACGGATAACAACAACCAAATTGAAGCTTTTTTAGCGGCATGGGAATTTCCTTTGTTCCGATTTGTGGAGCATATTGCTGTCGATCCGATCATGCGTGGAAGTGGCATAGGTGGAAAAATAATGGCCACGTATATCGAAGAGTCAAAAAAGCCCATTCTTTTGGAGGTGGAGTATCCTGACACGGAATTGGCGCAACGGAGAATAGGCTTTTATGAGCGATTGGGTTTTCGTCTCAATCCTTTCGACTATGTACAGCCTCCTCTTCAGAAAGGGCAGGACGATTTACCACTTAAAATCATGAGCTACCCTCAACTTTTAACGGATGGAGAGTTTGCCCTTTACAGAGAAATTCTATATTCAAATGTGTATAAGGTTAAGGGTTAACATTTTATTGAGCTAAACGGTTCAATCAAAAGAGGTGTTATTGTTGTATAAAATCGGGGAATTTTCGAGGAGAAATAAAGTATCCCAAAGAATGTTAAGGTATTACGATGAGAAAGGTTTATTAAAGCCAAAAAAAGATGAAACGAACGGTTATCGATATTATACGAACGAGGATATTGCCATAGCTAATAAAATAAAATTATTGCGTAAATACCATTTCTCCATTGATGAAATAAAAAATGTGATGGAAATGGATGCCACATCAATCAAAGGCAAATATGAACAGAAGATTGCTGAATTGTATGAAAAAACAATTGAATATTACCGTGTTATCGAGGAAATGAAAACCTATATTGAACCGAAAAATATGATAAAAAGGGTAAATGCCTATGACGTGTTTTGTGGTGTAAGGAAACCATTTCATGCTCTATGTTTAAGAAAGGTTGTCGATGAAAATGCCTTGGAATTGTTAATAGATCAACTTCTTATATCCGTAAATCAATTGAATCTAATTTTAAAAAGCAAACACCTTGCGATTTTTCATTCAATGGAGGAGGGAGATAATTCTCGATATGATGTAGAAGTATGTCAACCAATAGTATTAGAAGAGGAAGCAAATGATACTAGAATAAAATATTTTGAGGAAACAAATTATATCTATACCATACATATAGGTAATTATGACAGTATTAGTTATGCTTATAGTGCCTTGTATGACTGGGCTCATTCAAATGGATATCGTTTAGATGGGCCTTTTATAGAAAAATATTATACAGATGAGTTTATTACATTATATAGAGATGAGTATGTCACTGAAGTTAGTATTGCTATAAAAAAACGCTAATTTGAAGGATAGCCTTTGTTTTGGATAGACGTGATGAAGAAGTTTGTTTGCGTATATACGGAAAAGACTTGAGGTTCACACAATGTGAAGCTTTATAATAGGGCCATAACCCTTTATGGGAAAAATTTATCAGATTCTAAATGAGGTGGAACTAAATGAATAGTACATACAATCAAACAACAGATGCAGCGATTCAACAATTATTTAAAAACCTCTCACCAGATGGACCAGGGTGTGCTTATATGGCGAGTTTCGATGATGGCGCTACTTATAAAGAGGCCATTGGTTTGGATTCGATAGAGAAAAAACTGCCGATCACAACAAAAACCGTTTTTAATATCGCATCCAGCTCTAAACAATTCACAGCATTCGCCATTTTATTATTAGAACAAGAAGGGAAACTGAGTCTAGACGATTCAATATTAAAATATGTACCTTCTCTAGGTGTATATGCTGAGCCTGTGACTTTAAGGCATTTAATTCATCATACTGGTGGATTAGTAGATTATATTGAATTAGCTGAAAAAGAGGGGATTTTATATTCGGAAAGTTTACCTGTTGAAAAATCACTTGAGCATCTTGCCAATCATCCAGTTGCAGATTTTCCAGCCGGAACAAAATATGAGTATAGTAATACAGGATATTTTTTATTATCTATAGTAGTTGAAAAAGCTAGTGGAAAATCTCTTCGCGAATTTTCGAAGGAGCGTATTTTTAAGCCTTTAAATATGAACGACACAACGATCGTTGATTGTTATCCTACAGATACTCCGGTTGCTCGTGGTTACACGAAGAATGAGCAAGAGGCATATGAAGTTTTTGAAAGCCTTTGGGAACATACTGGAGATGGAGCGGTCCATACAACTGTTGAGGACTTAGTAAAATGGGGACAAAACTTCGCTACAGGTACTGTAGGTGGGAAAGAGCTTGTTACAAGAATGGGAGAGGTAGGACCAAAAACTACTCCAGCTGGTGAGCTAATTATTGATAATGAAGACTATGCTTTTGGCTTGTCTATTGGTGAAGACTTTGATTGTCACTACTTGGAACATTCAGGGCTCTGGGTTAGTTACACTGCACACTTTATGCGCTTCCTTGAAGACCATTTAACGATTGCAGTATTAAGTAATTATGATGATTTTGATAGTGAAGAATATGCTATCAAAATGGTGGAAATTATTTTAGGAAAAAGCGCAAAAAATAAAGATTGAATATTGAACTTCTTTAAAGAATTCAGCGAATGGCAATCGTAAGGAGAGCGGTTATAGAATTATGAGGATTTTTGAAATGTTACTAATTGCTTTCAATATTTTTCTATTAGTTTGGTTCATGTTCGCTAAGAACAAATCGCAGCGTCAGTTGCTTATTGGTTTTGGTATCTCTGCCATCTTTACATTGCTACATGTGGTTATTGAGGGTGTGCGTTGGCAAATGATTCCTGCCTATACGATGACAGTAGTCCCACTAGTAATGCTCGCTATCAGATTGAAATCCAAGCCTGATGAGGGACTAGCCAACAAGACATCCGCTGCAAAGCTGATTATGCTATCAGCGCTAACTGTGATTTATTCTGCCGTAGCAGTGGCTCTACCAATTATATTTCCAGTGTTCACCTTTGAGAAGCCCACAGGTCCGTACAAAATTGGTACAGTAACCTATGATTGGCAGGATCATCAGCGGGAGGAAACGCTGACACCCGAATCTGGCGACAAGCGAGAGTTAATGGTACAAATTTGGTATCCTGCTGATGCCACGGCTGAAGGTGAGAAGGTTAAGTACCACTCTGATGGGGATGTATTTGCCGAGGCGTACAGTAAAGTGATGGATCTACCCAAATTTTTATTTACAACTCTTGGCTATGTCAAAACAAATGCCATTGAGAATGCGATGATATCCAATCAGGAATCTTCGTATCCTGTTCTTGTCTTTTCACATGGGTTTAATGGGCAAAAAAACCAGAACACATTTCAGATTGAACAATTAGTTAGTCATGGATATATTGTCGTAAGTATAGATCACACTTACAGTAGCATAGTTTCTATTTTTCCAGATGGACGAGTAGCTAATTATGTACCGCAAGATTCGGATTCAGTTACTTATTGGAATGAAGCTAATGAAGTTTGGGTGGAAGACGCAAAATTTGTACTGGATCAAGTAGAAAAGTTGGCCAAAGCTGATCCAGACCATCGTTTTACAGGTCGAATGGATATGCAAAATATAGGTGTGTTTGGTCATTCATTCGGTGGAGCAACAGCTACTCAGATGGTAATGAGGGATTCTAGAATAAAAGCAGCTATTAATATGGATGGTTTTCCATATGGCAAACGTCCAGTTTCCGCGGGCGAGTTGAAGAAACCCTTTATGGTCATGACTGCCGATGAAGGCGCAGGTACTGAGGACTTCGCCGGACTTATAGAGGCAACTTTATCGAAGGATGCGGATGCTGAACGTCATAAAAATTATTGGCTTCAAATTAAAAATATGACGCATATGGGTTTTTCTGATTTTTACTTGTTTTTACCGTTATATGAAAAGATAGAGGGAGTCGATATACGAAGCGCTCATCACCTTATTAACGATTACTCACTAGATTTCTTCAATCACTATTTAAAAAAACAGCCATTGAAGTTATTAGAGCAAACCGTTGGTGATCACCCCGAATTTACTTTACAAACTAATTGATGTAAAAATGGATAGCCTGAGCGCATTAGTCTCGGGTGGAAGATTGATGATGAAGCATAGCCGGGTTTTAAATAAAAAAGAGGGGAAAACTGATTTCGGTTTTCTCCTAATCTTCTCTGTACATCTATCGTTTTTTTAGAAGAAAAGAGCAAAATCATTTGTTCATTAAAATTGAGAGTTAACTCCTAACGATGCTGATTTATAGTTTTTGATAGTGTTTGAAAAGGTTTTCTACTTTATCCTGGATTATTTGTTTTAATGATTCAGGCTTCATTAATATAATACTATAACCGTACTACCTCATATAATAGTTAGCGATAAATTCCTCTTCTCCAGGATTATAAAATCCCTTCTCGACTAGAAAGTGTACACTTTAAACCTATATCCAGCTTTTTTTGATTATCATAACCTTATACAATCATAATGGGATCAATATAGGGAGCGTATAAGAGAATGGATGAAGCCGATGAAACGATGTGAACTTGATACCTGAATGGCACGGTGGTCGCTGTTGCAAACTATGATGCTGGATTTATGTCTTTCGTTTTATCCCACATTAATTGGTAGTCATTTATCAGTACCGAAAGCGAAGCGTCAGATATAAGACTCCAACCTCAAAATTCAGAGAAAGCAAGAAGTTTAGGCGAGAGATGAACTGCCCATAAAAGCCCGATTGGTGAAGACTAATTATCAGTGGAGGAAGAAGCAAACCCCCACTGATTAAAGTTTCAGTTTACTTCCCTGTTACTAGAATACGTAAAAATACTCATCCCAACTGCAAAAATTGTTTCAGATAGTTGTCTATCTCAAGTGAATCCTGTTCGTTTTGTCCGATTCCAAAGCAATGTCCCCATTTGGATTCGATAGGTTGAAAACAAACATTAGGCATATGTTTTACTTCATATGCATTATCCTCAGGAGGGAAGAACAGATCAGTCGATCCTGGCATAACAAGAGCATGAGCCGTGATCTTGTTTAATGCCTGTTCAAAATTTCTGTTGTCTTCGGGGGTGGCGCTAATATCTCCATTGATTCC
Source organism: Lysinibacillus agricola (assembly GCF_016638705.1). Taxonomy (GTDB): domain Bacteria; phylum Bacillota; class Bacilli; order Bacillales_A; family Planococcaceae; genus Lysinibacillus; species Lysinibacillus agricola. The sequence goes on from NZ_CP067341.1 coordinate 2,372,982, forward strand.
TGTACGGAGCATAGCAATCAAATCGTTGGCATCAAAAGAAAGAAACACTTGATCCCAATAGTCTTCCAGATATGCCTTTAATGTTGAATATCCCTCCGACTGATAGAGTTGCTCTAAATAATAAGCCTGAGAAAATCCCCAAGGAGCATAGGCGCGTCCCATCGCGGCAAGTCCTGCTACAGGCTGACTGTCATAGAAGCCTTCCTTCCAATTAGAGTCCGCTTGCAATGCTGCGATAAGCCCTTCAAAAACAACTTGAGCATGTGGTCTGGTTTTTGCTGTTCCGCCAAACGGGGCAATCCGCTCGACCATCTCAGGATAACTTGTTCCCCATTGAAAGGTTTGCAGTGCTCCAAGTGACCACCCAACGACTAGAGCAATTTTCTTAATACCAAATTTCTCGGTTACTAGCCGATGTTGTAGCTGAACATTATCATAAATCGTAATGAGCGGGAAATTTGCTCTGTCAAAAGGGGCTGGTGTATTGCTTGGGGAAGAAGATAGACCATTCCCAAGCATATTTGGCACAATAATAAAATACTTGTCTGGGTCAAGCGCTTTACCAGGTCCAATTAACCACTCATTATCGGTGTGCTGGCCAGCGAACCAGGTAGGATAGACAATCGCATTGGACTTGGCAGAATTTAAAGTTCCATAGGTTTTATAGGCAAGAAAGGCTTGAGGAAGCTTTTGACCCGATTGCAGTATGACATCTCCCAGTGAATAAATTTCGTAATCTTTCATCATTCGATTCTCCTTAGTTATACAAGATTTGGTGTTGAAGCTTGATTTTTACTCTACGATACTGCTACCATCAAATCAACGAAACGTTTTTGACTATAACGTTCAATTTTTTTGAATGAAGAGGTGCTGTCTCATTGGAAATCCGCCAACTTAAAACATTTTGGACGCTTGCTTCCACTCGCAGTTTTAGCCGCACTGCCGAAGTATTGAACTATGTTCCGTCTACTGTAACCATGCAAATCAAGGCTTTAGAAGAAGAATTGGGAGTTAAGCTATTGGATCGATTGGGCAAGAGTGTTGTATTAACAGATGCAGGCCAGCAGCTGTTGCCCTATGCCAACAAAATTTTAAATGATGTAGAGGAGGCTCGGTATGTCTCAAGTCAGAGCGGAGAATTAACTGGCACGGTGATAATCGGTGCAGACGAAGTGCTCTGTACATATCGGTTACCCGCATTGCTCCGGCTTTTTCGTGAACGATATCCGCACGTTCGTCTTTTATTTAGGCCCTTGTCTAGTGACAATTTGAAACAGAGTCTGAGAGAAGGAAATGTTGATGTGGTCTTTATGCTGGATGAACCTGTCATATCTACGGATCTTCATACAGAGATTTTATTGGACGAACCTTTTCTTATGGTAGTTTCACCTGAACATCCATTAGCTACACGCTCTACATTAAGTATCGAAGATTTTAACAGAGAGCAAATTCTATTAAGTGAAAAGGGTTGCTCTTATTGGACTTTCTTCTATCGCACGTTATTGAGAAAAGGGGCCGATAGCTTGACCGAGCTGGAGTTTAATAGTGTAGAGGCTATTAAACAATGCACAATGGTTGGGCTTGGCATTGCTTTACTACCTGAAATGGCGATAAAGGGAGAGATGGAGCGGGGAGAGCTGATCGCTTTACCTTGGGATTTATCTGAAATACGATTTGCTACTCAAATGCTGTGGCATCAAGAGAAATGGATTTCACCATCGATGAGTGTCTTTATCGAATTGGCAAGAAGTGTACTAAAATAGAGTCCAGTTAATAGCATATTTAATATCTCCGAATGTACGAGCGCAAACGATTCATGCCACCGCACCATAGTTAAATCGGATAGAAGAGGGAAAGGTCGAATCGAGGTTCATTTAAAACCTTGAATCGACCTTTTTTCGGAAGTGTGTAGGCTCGATGTTGAAATTAGTTCATGATAGGATTTGAGATGATTGCTACCTCAAAAACGTCAATGGGTTATAGGGGAATTCAGAAAACTTACCTGAAATTCTTCTCTTGGCATTAAAATTTGGCTTATATGCTGTGGGCGTTATTAATATCAATTTAATATATTATTAAAGATTTACTTGGTAGCAATAAGAGCTTTAATAATTTCGTTCCAGTAATCTTTATAAGTTTTTTTCTTTTTATTTTCTACCTGTTCTGACTGAATAATCTTTTCCTTTTTAGCGTTTTTTGTTAGGCTCTTCACTGAAAATTCTCCTTTTAAATGTGCTTTGTATGCAATGTCTAACGGTCAACAAGCTGAATTCGATATCAATGGGGGAGGAAACCCCCACTGATTGATGTTTCACTTTATACATATTTTCAATATTTATATTAAAATATAAACATTTAAATTTTCATCGAAATATGGATTCCATTTCTTGCTTCTCTCAACTAGAAACAGATGAGGAGAAGGTCACTAAAGTCTTCTGCCTTACATCAGTACTCATGTCTCGAGCTGAAAGTGGCTGACCTCTGCAGCGACAGCAACACACGACTGAGTGACCAACATCATGTGCTGCCGCTACGTTAGCACTACGCTTTCGCACAAGAAACATCTGTTGCTGCCGCTACGCTTTCGCACAAAAAACATCTGTTGGCCGAAAGCCTCCGGACGCAATTATGCCTCGTCATAATTGAAATGTGCTTTGTGTATGCAACGTTTAACGGTCAAAAAATTGAATTCCGCACAATTTAAATGCATCTGAATTCGGAGTATATCCTACTAATCTTTTTGTTTCTTCAATATTTAAACGTTTAAAACGATTGTCAGATATACCATGTAAGATTGAAAAGGGAGGCAGGTTTTTAGCAGAAATCGTTTTTAGAAGAAGATCACTAAAATCTTCTGGACTTATATACGCACTCATGTCTCGAGCTGAAAGTAGTTGACCCTTAGGCTTGTAATCGTCATAAGCACCAATACGGATAGCAATACTTTGTAACTGTTTCTCATAAGCAAAATAAGATGCAAGTGCTTCCACAAAACATTTACTAACCCCATACATATTCTTTGGTCTAATAGGTGAAGAATCGGTTACTTGAAAGTCTAGTGGATATCCTTCAATTGTTTGAGCACTGGAAGCAGCTACGACTCTAGATACACCGTTATCCGATGCGGCTTTAAATATATTGTATGAACCTTTGATAGTACTCTCTAATAAAGAACTATAAAAATCTGCATCTGGAGAAGGGTCTCCTGCTAAATGAATAACAATATCTATGTTTTTACATGCTTCCTGACATTCTTCTAAACTAGATACATCTAGATAAATAACTTCATGTACTGACGACTTTTTAAATTTTTCTAAAGGAAATAAATTAATATTTGCCAATCTTAATGGATAGCTTGTTTGCTTCATTAAAGTATTGGTTATATGTTGACCAATCTTTCCAGCAGCTCCTGTAATTAAAATTTTCTTCATCACAATTCAGCTCCTTTTAATCATTGTTAAATGTAATCCTGATTATAGGTACACGTTTGTCATTAGTACAGCGAATAATTATAATGAAGTACATGAAAAAATTTCTTGGGGTGTCAACGATGAGTTTAGTTAAGTATGAAATTTTTAGTAAAGCAGCAGAGGTAAATAGCTTTACAAAAACCGCGGAAGAATTAGGATTAACGCAATCTGCTGTAAGTCATGCCATTACAAGTTTAGAAAAAGAATTTAACTTTCCTTTATTTATTCGGAATAACTCTGCAATTAAGCTAACTCAGAATGGGAAGGATTTATTAGTCACTATTCGAGAGATTCTATACTATAACGATATGTTAAAGCAGGAAGTAAACGCTATTAACGGATTGAATAAAGGGACGGTAAAGGTAGGGGTATTTAGTAGTATATCTACAAACTGGATTCCTTATATTATCAAGGAAATGGAGGAGAAATATCCTGATATAGAAATACAGCTAATAGAAGGAAACTATGCTGAGATAGAAAAATGGTTGCTAGAAAGTGAAGTGGATTGTGGTTTTGTTAATAACAAAACTACCTCTTTACATTCTTTCGATATTGTAAAGTTAAAGACTGAGCCACTTTTATGTGTAGTATCAGAGCAATCACCTTTACATAGCAACAAACATCTATCGGTTGAAGATATAGAAAATGCTCCTTTCATTATGCCAACATATCAATGCTTTGACGATATACAATTATTTTTTAAAGAGAACAATATCCAGCCAAATATTCGATTCGAAAATATGAATGAAAATTCTATTTTTTCTATGGTTGAAAATAATTTAGGTATTAGCATTTTACCAGAAATGATCATCCCTAAAGGATTGGATACCATAAAGGTCATCCCACTAGAATTAGAACAAACTCGAACGATTGGATTAGCCATTAGAAGGCCTGTTTCACCTGCAGTTAAAAAATTCGCTGAGATTAGTGAGAATTGGGTAAAAACATGGGGCTTAAATTGAATAAACTAAATTCCTAGGTGTGTTTATTAACCATCTTTATCCATTTGAATTAATTCGAAGAGGCTGATTGTAGCGTAGGGCTACTCGCTTTGTCGCTGACACTTCGTTTTCGCGCAGATAAAACAGTATTGTTGCTGCCGCTTCGCTTTCGCACAGACAAAACCCTGTTGCTGCCGCTTCGCTTTCGCACAGACAAAACCCTGTTGCTGCCGCTTCGCTTTCGCACAGACAAAACCCTGTTGCTGCCGCTTCGCTTTCGCACAGACAAAACCCTGTTGCTGCCGCTTCGCTTTCGCACAGACAAAACCCTGTTGCTGCCGCTTCGCTTTCGCACAGACAAAACCCTGTTGCTGCCGCTTCGCTTTCGCACAGACAAAACCCTGTTGCTGCCGCTTCGCTTTCGCACAGACAAAACCCTGTTGCTGTCGCTTCGCTTTCGCACGGAAAACATTCGCTCCATGCAGGGTCTCGTCTATCTCGCTTTCCCCGGGAAGCTTTGCTCTGCGACGAAAGCGAAGCGACAGGAGCACTCGAGTATCCCTATGCTACAATCAGTTAAAATGGACATACATTAGCAAAATATCAACAAAAAAATCCTTTTATCACTCAATAATAAATCTATATTTTCCTAATCAACACGCTTGTCATTACGTATTAATTTCTGCATGAATTATATCAGTGTGCGAAAGAGTATTTCCATCTACTCTTATTCTTTTTATAGTTAGTTTTCCAGTGGTAGGACTATAAACGTACAAATCTACCCTGTTTGATATGTATTTAAACCGTGCTCTTCGTTGAGTAAAGTCTACAAATTACGATATGGTAAAATCAAACAATATTGTCACATATGTTTTTTAAAATATAAAATTTGTCTCATCACCAAAGTTAATAGGTTTTGTTGATTTTTTGGTTGGAAACCCATCTGAGTTTAAGGGGTTTTTTCGACCAAAATGGCATCAATTCAGTGGGTAGGGTTCTAAACCATATAAATCTTGGATGCTAAATAGGCTTCCTTGTCTTATAATAAGTATAGGGAGTCTTCATTCAGCCAATTTTTTATTTGAACGCTTACTAAATTTGACATTTTAGCAAGGTGCTCCTATTATGAATTTCGATTATGCAAAAAGAAGATGAGGAAAAAATTAATGATCTTGAGCTATATATTAAGAATGTGCAGAATCAAGGGAAGCCAAGATAAAGCCTCATGAACAATTAAAGTCCCTTTACCAAGATTAAAAGAAGGATGGGTATTTATGTATCGAAAGGAAATACAAATGAGCCGAATGTGGCAGTATTTTGTGGATGCTACGGCACAAATTATTGAAGAAGAAGGAATAAAAAATGTTACAGCAAGAAAGGTAGCCGTAAAAGCAGGTTATACAAGTTCAACTATATATAATTACTTCGGGGATCTTTCTCAATTAATTTTCTTTGCATCTATGAGATTTATTAATGATTATATTAAAGAAGTTCCCGGTTATATGGACCAGGGAGAAACTTATCTTGAAAAGTACATATTGAGCTGGGAATGCTTTTGTAACCATTCATTTAAACAACCTGAAATATATCATGCCATCTTTATCGCCGATCTTGGTGAAACACCAAAAAGTCTGTTAGAAAATTACTACGCAGTGTACAATAATGATCTAATTGGAATTCCAGATGAAATTAAAATGTTACTCTTAGAACATAACTTAACAAAGAGGAATAAGGCTCTTTTAGAAAAGTCAATTAAGGAAAAATTTCAAGGAAATGAATATTCTAATGAAATAGTTGAAGAAGTAAATGAGATGTGCGTTTTGATATGGCAAGGTACAATGTCTGCAATTATGAATAAGCGAATGGATTATGAAATAGAAAAAGTAGTTGAAAATACCATTAAATATATGAGATACATTTTGGAATCAAAAATATCTTAATAGCTTTGATAGGTGAAATTTGAGGAAATGGCAGTTTTGAGAAATCAGAACTGCTTTTTTTATTTGCAAGAACGAGATTCAGATTTTTCGAAAAATTGAGAATTCCTATTGGAAGCGATCAAGATATATGATAACATGTTTTTTAAATGAACGTGTTCATTTAAAAAACATGTTCATTTGTAACATAGTCTAAAATGTAAGCGTTTTAAAATCAAGTAGAGGAGGAAATGTGATGATGACTAATAACGAATATCGTAATTGGGTTAAAGAAAGATTAAATATTGGAGAAGAGCTATTGTATTTAAGTATGCAAGACGTGAAAGACACTCAGATTTCAGTTGAGGAGATTCTTAACTTAACGGAAAAAGCTATGATTGCATATAGCGAAAGAAAGAGTGAAATGCCTGCAAAAATTGGCCTGCATTCTCAGCCTGATTCACTTATGCATGCTATGCCAGCCTATCTCCCTGATGAACTTGCATGTGGCATTAAATGGGGAAGTAACTTTCCTACCAATAGGGAGCGATATCCAGATATAACTCCAACAAATTGTCAAATTATTTATAATGATCATGAAACGGGAATGCCGTTGTCATTTCTTGATGCAACATGGATTACAGAAGTTCGAACACCAGCAGTTTCTTTAGTTGCTGCAAAGCATTTAGCGAACCCTGAAGCAAAAACATTCGGTATGTTTGGATGTGGGATTCAAGGAAAAGCACATGTGAAGATGATTGAAAGAGTGCTACCAAAACTTGAGAAGATTTATGTATATGATGTATTCGAGCCCGCAATGGATAAATTAATTGAAATATGTCAGCCACTAGTAAATGCTACAATTGTTAAAGCTGCATCTTATGAACAAGTTGCTAAACAGTGTGAAGTAATTGCATCTGCAATTCCTATTCATCACAATCCGAATCCTGTCGTAAAAGATGAATGGATTTCAAAGGGGCAGACATTAATAATGTGTGATTGTCACTCGGTATATGAAGATAGCGTTTATAAGCGAGCTGACATTTATACTTTAGACAGTATAGAACAGCATAAGGTTTTGGAAACATATGGGTATTATCCTTGGGGGCTTCCTGAAATCTATGCTGAAACTGGAGCAGTTGCGGGTGGCTTAAAACAAGGAAGAACAAATAAGGATCAGCTTATCATTTCAAATAATGTAGGAATGGCAGTTGAAGATATTATCGTTGCAAAAAGTGTATTTGATAGAGCTTTAGAACATAATTTAGGGATCAAAATTCCTTTATGGAAGAGTACAAAGACAAAAGTCTCCAATTGATAAATTAAAATGATTTTAATAATTGTTAGGCAGGGTATTCCTTGCCTAACATGTTAATAATTTAGTGTCACTTTAATATTTTGAAAATTCCGTGAAATAAAGCTATTAAATTTATAGTGGAGGGACCTAGATGAAAACATTAAATAAAAAAGATATAGTGTATTCTGGTTTAATGCTATTTGCTCTATTTTTTGGAGCAGGAAGTTTAATTTTTCCTCCTATGATTGGACAAGGAGCTGGAGCATCATTCCTTCCAGCTATTATAGGATTTGTCTTAACATGCGTAGGCTTGCCCTTACTAGGGATTATCTCTGTTGCTTTAAATAAAGGGAAAATAGCCGAAGTGACTTCGCGAATTCATCCAATGTTTACTTTAGGTTTTATGATTACATTGTACTTAGCTATTGGACCATTTTTTGCAATTCCAAGAGCTATGAATGTTTCATATGAAATGGGTCTAGTCCCATTTTTGGAAAAACCAAGTTCTTTATCTTTATTGCTATACTCAGTTGTATTTTTTGTTCTTTGTTATTTATTTGTTATAGTACCTTCGAAGTTAGTTGAAAGTGTAGGCCAGTGGATTACACCATTTCTTATATTAGCGATTATTATGTTAATTGTCGGATTTGTTGGTATGAATTTTTCTTCTGAACCTTCAATAGCAAGTAAAAGCTATTCAACATTTCCGTTTTTTCAGGGTTTTGTTGATGGATATTTAATGATGGATGCCATAGCCTCAATTGCATTTGGGACCTTTGTTATTGCTATGTTCAAGGAACGAGGCATAACGGATCAAAAGCAATTATTTAAAGGCACTGTTTACTCTGCTAGTATCGCTGCTATTTTCTTAGCTTTAGTTTATTTTGGAATCGGATATATAGGTGTTATTACTCGGTCAACCTTAATATTTGAAAACGGAGGGGAATTATTAACGTATGCAGCAGATGTAACATATGGCACCATGGGGGTTGCTTTGCTTGGTTGTATTGTAACGCTTGCTTGTTTAACGACGTGTATTGGACTAATTAGTGCATGTGGACAATACTTTAATTCGATTTTCCCAAAACATTCTTATCAGACAATTGTTATTTTAACGATAATTGTCTCATTCGCAATTTCGAATTTCGGCCTAACAACAATTATTAATATTTCACTTCCTGTTCTTTATGTAATCTACCCAATTACCTTTCTAGTAATTACCTTTTCCTACCTTCACAAGGTGGTTCGAATTCGAAGAGGTACTTATATCGGAACTTTCATTGGGGCCTTTATTGTTTGCGTTTATGATGGTTTAGTTGTGGCGGGGGTTGATTGGGTGTGGTTGACTAGACTTTTTAGTTATTTGCCACTGCTTGATATTCAGATGGCCTGGATATTACCTGCTTTAATTGGTGGAATAATTGGTTACTTTATTCCAGTTAAGGATTTACAATTGGATGAGGATGTACCTAGAATACCATCTGTTAAATCTTAAATTTAGATAAGTTAATTTCGTATGAGATGGAATATAATCAGGATGTTTATTTTTGTTCTTGATCAGTAATTAATTTCTTTGACATAAGTTCTGCTCTATCTAGTTGTTATATTCATTATAAAAAAATTACTCTATAAGAGAGAATTTTTTTAAGTGTCTATCTTATAGGGTACATTTTAAAAGTAGCAAGACTTTTCTTTTTACACTTAAGATAAATAATTAATGAGAACAAAGATAACTATTAAAAACAAAAAAGACTTGAGCTTCACACTGTGTAAAGCTTTATGATGTTGCTATAGATTCATCCTAGGTATCTTTTTAGGGTGAAATTCCTAATGCTTGGCCGATAAAATTCAAAGAATAGGAGTGTATGATTAAATAATTACAATTTTGATGTAGATGTTCACTAGTCTTGCGAGACGGAACAATGGAAACAAGGTTAGAAAAATAAAAAAGATTAGAAATTGATTGATAAAATATGGTATTTTTAAATAGAATTTCAACTATGGGGGGTAAAAAGTATGCATTTATTTTCACAAACAATAACTGACAATTGGAAGTCGCAATTTCTAAACGGAGACGTTATCTACAGCAATGGAATCTTTACTGTCACCATCAACCCTGACCTGAGCGAAGATAGTCGGGTCATGGTACTGGAAACTACTGACGGCCGGGTTTTGGCAGTCCTGACGCCTGAGATGGCTGATAAGTTAGATCTTTCTAAAGGACAAGAACTGTCTGAGCTGGACTTCCGCCAGAAATTGAATGAAGGAGGAGTTACACTGCATGGCGCAGACTATCTTTTTTATTTTTCAAAAACAGAAAAGAACGTCTTGCTGCAAGAAAACCAGGAAGGTACATTGCGCCAATTAACTGAGCAAGATGATCTGATTTTCTCAGAGTTCGAATCCTCCGCCTCGGAACAAGACTTGGATGACGCTTATGTGGAGTTGGATCACTGGGCAGTGTTTGGGTCTTTTGAGCAAAATCGCTTGGTCTGTGCTGCCAGCATGTATCCTTGGGAAGAAGATGTGCAAATTGCAGATCTAGGTGTATTGACTTTAACGTCCTTTAGAGGAAAAGGTCATGCACGCAAAGTGGTACGTTCAATCTGTAAGTACGCCTTTGAGCAGGGGTACGAACCACAGTACAGATGTCAGCTCGATAATGAGGCTTCTATGTTTCTAGCAAAAGCGGCAGGTTTGACGCTGTTTGGAAAGTGGGATGTCATTTCTCCTGATTGCACTGTCGGAGAATCCCAGTAGGATAGGAACATATATAAAATTCCTTGGAGAAAAACAGTAGATGTAAAAAGTCTGATGTTATTTACATCTGCTACGCACACTCTTTCAATAAAAACTAGACCGATTTTTCCTTATGATGGGGAAAATCGGTTTCTTGATTATGGAAATTATAGTATCGTAGGTTTTAGGTCAAGATGCTGGCGCTGTTGAATTTTTTTATACATAGCTTAATTATTATCATAAGTCTATGTTATTATTTACCGGCGTATATGTAGCAATGTAAAAGGAGAGTATCATGTACACAATTGGGCAAGTAGCTAATTTTTTAGGTGTATCCAGAGATACCTTGAAATTTTATGAGGAGAAGGAATTAGTAAAGCCAAAGCAAAATATTGAGAATGGGTATAGAAAATATAGTCATTTAGATATTTATGATATTACAACAGTAAATTTCTATAGAGAAATTGATATTGAAATTAAAAAAATCCAAGAATTAAGAAAAAGTAAGAGTATTGATGGAATTCAATCATTATTAGAAGAAAAAGAACAAGAGGTTTTACTGGAAATAGAGTATAAAAAACTTCTATTGAAAAAGATTCAAATAGTAAAAGAAGATTGTAAGAATATCAAACAATTCTTAGGAGAGTACATAGTTAAGGAAATGAAACCTTTAGAAATAAAGGGAGAGATAGAACATTTTACTGCGTATGAAGAATATGACACTTTAAAAAAGAATGCAGAGAGTTTAAAAAAAGCAGTTACGCTCACATCTTTAAGAAGAGTCATCCATTTCAATGAAAAAGGTATTATAGAAGATAAGTTTATAATTGTAAGAAAAGTGGAAGGCACAGATGAAGAAATAGAAGGTGAAATTCTATCCCATCCAAAATGTATTTATACAATTATTGAAGATGGCAGATGGTCAACTGGTGGAGAAAATATTGATCAACACGTGGAAGCGAATTTAAGAAAGCTTGCAATAGAAAAAGGGTATGAGCTTTTGGGGCAAGTTTATATAAATCTATTACTGACCACTTATGAAGATGGTCTTGAACGGGTATTTTTAGAGATTTATGCACCTATCAAGTGAACCTTATTGTTTCCCGCCCCTTTGCTAAAGAGGCAAACGTTATTCAACTTAATTTCAAGAAGGAAGAGCCATTTATTTAGGGGTTCTTCCTTTTTTTTGAATTTAATACTTGAACCCTCAACAGTTACAGTGTACTATTTAACTAGTACACTGTGAAGCGAAGAAAAGCTTTTTTAGATCAATTTATTTATTGCACACACGGATGTAGAGTCGATTTGAGATGTTCGAATAAGGATGCTGGCAATGGATGAAGGCGTATTTTAAGAAAGTGTGCAATAAATGACAACACAACTAATTGTTCTATTGCAGAAAAATGTCGATTTATTAAAGGTAGTGAGAGGTCCCGTGAACATAAAAAAGGGGATGTTAGAAACCAATAGCTTTACAATATTAGAAATATTTAATGAATTGAAAAGGAGATTAAAATGAAAAGATTTACTTTATATCTATTAATGGCATTCACTGTTGTATTGCTGTGTGCTTGTTCAAACGATACAACGCCTGACGAAGAGAGCAATGAAGAAAGCAATAAAGAAAGTAAAGGAAATTCCGTTAGCAATGTACCTGTTAAAATTCCAGACGATCTATTTGTTTCTAATAAAAAGAATGAAAATATTAGTGAAGATGAAATGAAAGCAAGTATAAAAAAGTATATGGATTATAGTCATGTAATCGATAAAGAAATGGAAACAATTGTTTATAAATATGAGGATGCTTCTGAATCGGATCGGAAAAAATTAAATAAATTAATGGATGAAGGGAAACAGAATGATGCGAATTTCAATGATTTTTTAAATAATAATACTATCCCTGATGATTATAAAGAACCTTCAAAGACAATTTATGAATTTGTTTCATCCATCAGGGAAACTTTAACACAATTTGATGAGGAAATTGTTGGAGCGGTTGAAAATGGTAGTTTGACAGATATATCAGATTTTGCTTCAGAGCATTTTTCTAAAGCGAACGGAAGGCAGCAACTAAAAATTGAAAAATTTTTGGACGAGAAAAAAATTAAAACTACATATTTCGATGAATAGAAAGAATATTTTTTACCCTTCATTGTTTTTGAAGGGTATTTTTTTCTTTCGGCGAATTATTTGATGGTATAAGTATTGACCTGTGAGTAACCCCCACGTTTAAGCTAAAGGTATTCTTAAATATATTTACGAAATACTAGTTTGAAAAGGGGAATATGCTTGAATAGAGAAAAGAAACTAAAGAAACCAGTAGCCAGTTTTATTTTACTAACCAATATCATTTTTTTGCCACTTTTTTGTCTTGTAGGAGCCACAAGTGTGTTAGGATTTCCTAAATGGATTTTTGATGTAATGCTCTGTATATCAGCTTGGTCCTCAACCTTTGCTTTTGCAATACTATTTAAAAAAATCTATCCTGGGCAAAGTTTTATGCAATTTTGTAAAAGATAAATTCAAAAATAAACTTAAGTTTTCTGTGATTTTTATTGCAATTATGATTCAAGTTTTCATATTTTTGATGATTTTGTTTATTGTATCTAATACTAGTGAAGTAGACTCTATTATTACTGTTTCTTCATGGGGAATGCTAATCTATTACTTTTTTAATCACCTTCTTTCTGGGCCACTAGGAGAAGAATTAGGGTGGAGAGGTTTCGCTCAAATGGAGCTCCAAAAGAAGCATTCGCCATTAAAAGCTTCGATAATTATAGGGTTTTGGTGGGGGATGTGGCATCTACCCATATGGTTTACTACAGGGCTTATGGGCATTGATTTAATCAAATATATTCTACTCTTTATGATTGCAATCATGTCTACTAAGATCGTCATGACAGCATTTCATAATTTAAATCAAAATTTAATCGTCCCAATCATTATCCACCAATTCTTTAATTTCTTTCTGGGCTTAATAAACGGAAAATTAATTGATTTACTCATGTATAACGCAATTCTTTATTTAGTGGTGGCAGTTTTACTTATCGTGATCAATCCAAAGAAAGTATTGTATGGAAAGGAAGATACGAACGTTATTCATGGAAAGCATTACATGATTTAGTGATAGTTAAGCGTAAGTAGCGGAAGTTGATCAACGAACGGCTAACTTCAGCGAGGGTTATTATCGCCGAGCAAATGGGCAAATTTGTGGAATAGTCTATGGACTTAGAAGATTGGCGTACATCTAGAATTTTCCCTCATTGCGATGTCACACCTGAGTGGGTTATTTACCACCTCCTTGAACACGAGTCACATCATAGGGGACAGATTTTTCAGATGCTTGCAATTTTAAACTCACATTTATCATGAAGACATAAATATTGAAATAACATAAAATCGATGCTATTATGGATATGTAAAGTCTCTAATTGAGGTGAATAATAGTTATGAAATATTCTAAAGCTACAAATTATGCACTACACACAATGCTTTTTCTTGCAAAGGAAACACCAAATAAACCAGTGGGTGTCCAACAATTAGCTGAGATGCAAAATGTTTCTCCCACATATTTGTCTAAAATCCTAACGAAGTTAGTAAAAGAGGGAATGATCAACTCTGTATCGGGTGCCAATGGTGGATATACACTTCGTCACAATTGGGAAGATATTTCATTTTTAGATATTATAAATGCAATTGAAGGCAAATCGTCTTTGTTTGATTGTTGTTTATACAACGATCCTAAGTGTGTAATAAAAGAAGTAATGCTATCTGCAGAAGAAAAACTGGAGAATGAGTTAAGAAACAGAAAAATATCGGATTTTGTGAAAAAATAGTAGTGGATTTATAGTCCACCATTATTTTTTTGAGTAATTAGAGATATAAAGAGTCTTTTAAGTCTGCGAAAGAAACTTAACGACATTATTATTTTCTATACTCGATCTTCTCGATTTCTTGCTTCTATAAACTTCAAGTGATTTTAGCTTAGAATCATTCTATTTTTAACCTTATTTGAGCTAGAAGGCATGTTGTGATAGTAGACATTATAACAAAACAACCTGTACTCTAAACAATTTATGGAGGAGAGTTACATTATGGAATTATTTGATTGTGCAATTATAGGTGCAGGTGGCGCTGGACTAAATGCAAGCTTGATTTTAGGAAGGTCTCGGAAAAAAGTCGCGTTATTTGATAATGGAACAAATCGAAATCGTGTGACTCAGGAATCACATGGATTTCTTACACGTGATGGAATTAAACCAGCAGAGTTTAAAGAAATAGCTTTGAATGATGTAAAAAAGTACCCATCAGTTCATTTTTATCAAAACACAGTTAGGAATATAACAAAACAATCAAACGGTTTGTTTAAAATTGAGACGTTAGAAGATGTAGAGTATGTTGCAGAAAGAATTATAGTAGCGACAGGTGTTCAAGAGGAATTCCCCTCGGTTCCGGATATTAAAAAGTATTATGGGAAAAGTTTATTTAGCTGCCCAACTTGTGATGGATGGGAATTGAGAGATCAACCCCTAATTATTATTTCAGAAAATGAAGAACAGACTCTTTTTAAAGGAAAGCTTGTTTATAACTGGTCAGAGGATTTAGTGATAGCCACAAATGGTCATGAACTTTCTGCTCCGACATTGAATGAACTACAAAGAAAAGATATAGCTGTCATTACGGAACCTATTCAGCATCTAAATGGTGAGGATGGTTATTTAAAGAAAATAGTGTTTAGTTCGGGACTTGAAATCGAAAGAGCTGGAGGCTTTATAGTACCTAATTTTGTGCGTCCAAATCAATTTGCAGAGCAGCTCGGTTGTCAATTTAATGAAAATGGTAGCATTGTTGTCGATGAGTCAGGGCGTACGTCACTGGAAAATGTTTATGCAGCAGGGGAGACAGCTAAATTAGGCCAGTCTTCATTAATTGTTGCTGCTGCTGAAGGATATAAAGCGGCGATGGCAATTGTTTTCGACAGTACAATTTGAAAAAATTTTAACTTAATTACGGACATTAAAGCTCTTTAATGTTGATTGAAAGGGGGATAGTAGGTTCAAGTAAATAACGAAAAGCATATTATATCTTAGAGATCTTTATTTCCACGAAGGAGGAAAAATTATGTCAATTGCTCATGTCACAACAAAGCAAGAATTAGAAAAACACCTAAAAACTAAAAAGATTGTGTTAATAAATTTTTGGGCGGAGTGGTGTAACCCTTGTAAAATGTTCGGGATGGTTCTTAATCAATTCAATGAAGAATTCAGTGATAAGGTGAAGATTTTAAGGGTGAATGTTGATAAAAGCCCAGAGATTGCCGCGGAATTCCAGGTGCTTGGGATCCCTCACTCTCGTTTGATTATTCATAATAAATTACATGAACCAATTGTTGGATATGTTCCTTTTGAAAACCTAAAGCAGATTGTTGGAGTTTGATTCGTTATAATAACAGGAGGAAACAAGATGAGAGTTTATGATTGTGCAATTATTGGTGGAGGGCCCGCAGGATTAAATGCAGCACTATTGTTAGGTAGAACAAACCGATTAGTAGCATTGTTTGATACAAATAATGACCACCTGGCGTTCGAGCTTCAAGAAAGTATTTCAAGAAATGGGAATGCCGCTATTGAATTCATGCAAGCAGCAAAAGAAAAATTAAATCAATATCCTACTATTCATTCTATCGTTAATCAAAATGTTAGGGTTATTAAACAATCAGACAATAAGCTTTTTAAAATTTATGCCGAAGATGGCGAGAATTTTCTTGCTGAAAAAATCCTACTGACAGATGGTGCTAAAATACAGACGGATATTCCAAATATTGAGTTATTCTATAATAAAAGTATTTTTACGTCTCCATATAGCTTTGGTTGGGAGTTAAAGGGTAAAAAGTTAATTTATATTAATGAAACTAGTGATGTTGCACTAAATGCAAAAATTATTTATAACTTATCAAATGATTTAATCGTGGCAACAAATGGTAATGAAATAAAGGAAAAAGAAAAAAGAGAATTAGAAAATAAAGGGATTAATGTGATTACTGATAAGATTCAAGAAGTAAAAGGACATAATGGGGAATTGAGTAGTATTGTCTTTCAAAATGGTTTAGAAGTAGAAAGGGAAGCTGGTTTTATTACCCCATCCGCTTACACAACAAATGTAATCGGGCAAGGATTTTCTTGTGATTTTGATGAGCACGGATTAATAGTTGTAGACCATTTTGGAAGAACATCGGAAAAAAATGTTTATGCAGCTGGAGATGCTGCTCAGCCTGCACCAACGGAAATCGTTCTTTCAGAGGCAACTGGAATACAAGTAGCAAAGACTATTAATTCAGATATTTCAAGTGAAAAGTTTAAAAAGTAATGATCTCTTTGCTCAAGAGAAGGGAGAATTATTAGTTTGTTGATCCATTTGCCAACCAAGGTCGTTTTGGTTGGCAAAATTTTTGTTGCGCATTTCCTGGCTCATTTCCATAACTTCTCCACATGACTATGTTTAACAAAACGTCATCCCCAACTTTCGATAAAGAACCCATTTCCCCTAATACGGGATTAACGCTCCATTTTTATCTTCATTCAGCGAAGCGTCAGCCGCAGAAGACTCCCCTCTATATGAATACAATCTTCTTTTTGAAAGTATCTATCGAAAAAATACATACGTGCCGTTGGTAGCCATTAACTTTTGAATATTAACTATAAATTCGAAAAATAAAGTGATGGAATATTTTTTCTTTATTATGAAGTGGTGGAAACTGTTGATACATCAATGTTTATAGAAGGATATTAGATGAGTACGATAACTTCAATCGGTTTAATTGTGTACCAGCTCATGTTATAATGAGGAGCTTAAGATAATTAAGACTTTTACTTATAACTGAACGGATGCCAAGAAAGCCTCCGCATAGCGATAAAATATGGAGGTGTAAGAGGATGAATAAAATTTGGACGATTGATAAAATTAAAGAATTTGTAGAGAATAATTCGGATAGTAAGTTGCTAACGACGGAATATCACGGTTTTTCTCAAAAGTTACTATTTAAATGTGCATGTGGTAGCAACTTTGAAAAAACATTTACGAAATTTAAAAATAAAAACCAACGTAAATGTGACGTTTGCCAACCGCCAAAAGCGTCACGCTAAACGCCTAAAGAGAAGTTGGCATTATTTTTTAAAGCATAATTTTTTAGTTTGATTAAAATCACCTCTTACCTGTTGTCTTTTTGGAGATGAGATGATTTTTTATGGATATTACTATTACTGAAAAGATTGTGCAGATTAGTTAAGGGCTCAATATTCAAAGTAAT
Source organism: Lysinibacillus agricola (assembly GCF_016638705.1). Lineage (GTDB taxonomy): Bacteria > Bacillota > Bacilli > Bacillales_A > Planococcaceae > Lysinibacillus > Lysinibacillus agricola. The sequence continues at coordinate 2,390,651 of NZ_CP067341.1, forward strand.
GTTACAGCTAGAAAGAATATTAAAAGTGAGTAGGAGAACAAACATGATTGAGATAAAAACATCTCCAATAAGTGATGGAGAATTCAATAGAGGCGTATTTGCTAAATGTGATATCAAAAAAGGAGAGCTTTTACACGAAGCACCTGTCATTTCTTATCCAAACGAACAGCATCAATACGTTGAGCAAACCTTACTCGGTGATTACGCATTTGAGTATGGGATAGGTCAATCTGCTATCCTTCTTGGTTATGGAATGTTGTTTAACCATTCTTATGAACCTAATGCAATTTATGAGATTAATTTTAAAAATCGCACATTTGACTTCTTTGCTTTCACAGATATTAAAGCAGGAGATGAAATTCTAATCAATTATAATGGCGATGTTGATGACAAAGAGCTACTGTGGTTTGATCAAGAATAAAAAAGATAGCAAAATAAATCGGGGCGTTGATTCAAGAAGAATTGACGCTCTTTTTGTTGAAGTTATTGCGTATATTAACCCATTAGGTATGTTTGCTACTACAGTACACCGTGATTCTTCGAGCAATTAAATTTGTACAAGAAAAACAATAATCCTTTTTAGATGGAAAGAAGGGGGAAAAAGAGTGGTGAAAAAAAGGTTAACTTTTTTGGTTTTACTTGGACTATTCTTTACGATAACGGCTTGTAGCAACAGTTTGAGTGTTGATTACGAAGAGCGAAATCCTGATACTGTTATTTCGGAAACTATGAAATTAGAAAATTTAAGGGTATTAGAACTTGACACGAATCACGATGACAATAAAAAAGTTCTTAACGTATTTGGTGCTGAGTTAAAAGATGGTGTTTATGCTTATGACGAAGACAAGTATAAAACATATATTCTAATAAACTCTGATACAAGGGACTATTCTGATTATTCGTTTAAATTTGAAAAGGAAAAGAAAATTCTGACTCTTTCTTATGCAACTTCAGAAGGAAGTACAACAAATAAAAAAACGCTATTCCTTATAGAAAGTAAAAAAAAGAATCAATATGAGGAAATGAAACTGGTGAATAATGGTGATGAGAGTGGATTTTTGGGAGTGCATACTAAATAACGATTTTAGTCACTCGATAGCCTGCAATTCATTCAAGTAGAGCGGGCCTTAATGTCCAATGAACTGGTTGGAATTTCTACGGTAAAAAGGAGTTATTCTTAAAATACAGTATAATGAGAGCGTAACTAACCTGATGCCAATGACGATTTTCACTCGGCTGGAAGTGGCCCTTAACTAAACATAGGTAAGTGCAAAATTAAACAATACTATTTATATTTTACTGTAACTTCCTGTGAGAAGTGAAAGCTGTATATTTTGCTTCTGAAGAAAGCAATCCATAAACAAATGTAATAGCTAAACTGAAAAATGCTGCTATCGCAGTGTCTCCTTTATTTCTAAATTTAGAATGAATTAAATAAATACCGGATATACAAGTGGAAAATATGAATAAACATTTCAATAAATAATGAGGTATTCCTCCTGGTGGGAATCCAATCTGTAAGTAAATCTCTTTCATACTAAGAAAAACCATCAAAAGTAAAATGGATACACTAAAAATAAAGCATGCAAACCAAAGTTGAAAACTTCGTGTGCTTTTAAATACTTTCATTTTTAAAATCTCCATTTCTAAAAAATATTATTGTAATTGGTAACAGCAATGCTATTATTTCAAGTACAAGGCTTCCAAGATTAAGCAGACCGATCATAATACATCTCACCCATTTTCAAATTAGAGGACGAAAGGGAACTGGAAAATGTTTCTTGATTATTTTTAACTGAATTAAATATGAGGGTATGGAACAGCAAGGACGATTTCGACGCTTCGTAAGGTAGGGTAATTAGGCAGAGATAATAAAAGACTGTCCATAGACAGCCTGTTTATTAAATTTATCTATGGGACTTACCCTTGTAGCACTAGTCATTTTCAATAATGTAGGTAAAGAATTGACGGAGGAGGGATATGAGATGATTGATGCGCGTGAGCCAATAATTGTAGAGTTTCCTTTGAGAGGAGAATGGCACTCTCCTAACACTCCAGGGACAAAAATTCCGAGTCACGGCACAAACAAATTAGGAGCAAGATATGCTTATGACTTTATACAAGTGGATTGGGAAAGAAAGGGCTGGCCCGCCTATCGCGTTAGTTTGGCGCAATATCTACTTTTTGGGGTTCCCTTAGATGAATATTATTGTTGGGGGCAAGACGTATATGCTCCTTGCGATGGGATCATTGTCCAAGCAGAGGATGGTTATAAAGAACGAACACGAACAAAATTGCTTTCAGATATGTCTAACGCTTATAAAAATGCTCATTATTTCGACCCGAAGAAAGACGACATACAATCAGTTGCTGGCAACTACATCATTATAAAATGTGGCGACAATGTATATGCTGGATTAGTCCATCTTCAAACAGGGTCAATTCAGGTTTCAGTTGGTGAAAGTGTAAAAAAAGGTGAAGTTATTGGTAGAGTTGGTCATTCAGGTAACTCCTTTGCTCCGCATTTGCATTTTCAACTTATGGATAGTAGTGACATAGCTACTGCAAACGGATTGCCTCTTGCTTTTGAACAATACGAATTATTTAAAAATGGCATATGGGAAAAAGTAAATAATGGGATTCCAACAAATAAGGATAGAATTAGATTTCAAAAATCTGATGAATGGGATTAAATTAAAACTGCATAGAGGGGTACCATCATGAAAATGGGCTTAGCGTTGTAAATCCGCATTTTCCTAAAGGTACCCATATAAAAAAATTTCCGCTTACGGCAAAGTCAATAATTTTTCTAGCCCATTATTGAGCTATCCAGCGTCGTTAGTTTTTTTAGTCACTCGATATGAAAAAAGACTGCTATTCATTCAAATAGAGTGGGTATTATTGTCCATTTAGGTGGCTGGAATTTTTAAAAATTTGGTATAATGAGAGAGTAACTAGATAGAGGTTTTATGGGCGATTGGTAATCAAATTTCCACCTATTTTCTTCAAGTCCTTGAAGAGAAAGGAGTTGATGCCAATGACTATTTTTGAAGCAATGATGGTTGCTATAAGTTTTTCATCGCTTATAGTTTCAGTAATTGCATTGTCGTTTACTTTTACACAAAAAAAGTAAACCGCCTCCGCCTCGCAAGCTGTGAGTAGGTTTACTTTCTTCTCATTGCAAATCGCCTTTGAAGCGATTCGTCTTATATATTTTATATACATCTTCAATATAAATTATAACATGGAGATAAGTATTTATTCAAATAGAACAAATAAATACAGAATGATATTGGCTTCACAAGAATATAACTAATTCGACAGGCGAAAAACAGAGAACTAGATAGTTGTCTGTTTTATGTAACTGATTTTTTAGAGATGATCTGAAGCTAATGGGCATATTTTTTCAAAATTAGCAGATATAATGGCTTTTATTCACATAATAAAATTTGACGTAAAAACGATTGCTTTTTAGCAATGCATCGATCTGCTATAACAAAACCTGCATCTTCTATCATGTCATCAATTGTTTCAATTGTAACGACAACCACCTTATCGGCAATCCGACGAGCATGTTTCAGAATATTAAATTGATCTTCGGTTGATGTATGCGTAAATAAGTTATAGGGTAAATCAATGATAGCGACATCATAATGTTCTTTAACTTCTGAGATTGGACCTAATATAATATTGCCTGTCAACCCAAAATAAGTGATGTTTTTTCTGGAACCCTGACAAACATTGTAATTTATATCTCGCCCTTCAATATTAATTCCCATGGAAAGGGCTTCAATTACTACTGTCCCTATACCACAACAAGGGTCGATTGCACGAATATTTTGAGGCTGAGGAACTGCAATATTTGCAACAGTACGAGCTACTCTAGTACTAAGTGCCGTTGAATAACTGTGTGGCTTGTGTAAATGTTTAAGCCAAATGGATACACTCTTCATATGCTTTCCAAAATACCATTTTCCATCTATTAAAATAACACCAAATATAATTTCAGGATGATTTAGGTCTGGTTCCCCCTCAATACATAATCCTATCTCACGTTCTAACAATCGACGCTCTGATTGAGGGATTTTCTTCGTTTCATCGATTTCCATATTATTTAAACAAACCACTTTAAAAGTTGCTTCATTTACTTCTAGATCCTTCACCAATTTCTTGATGTTATCTATGCTGTTTTCTTCATACAGCACTTCAAGTCTGTCTTGTATAAAAGGGCTGCGGCTTGGATCAATTTTAATATTGCTTATTATATAGTTTGATGGGGAATCAAAACTAAAAAATGAACGCATCTCCATTCTACATAGATCGTACTCGTCAACATGATGTACATATGTGTATATAAATTTATTATTATTTTGCTCGTTGCTCAATTGATTACCATCCTTTTATATTGTTGTTCACTTGATTTTACTAACGTTCATAAAAAAACAAATGAAGTTACTTATTGTGTAATCGTATCATAGGCGTCTCTATCAAGCCACTCGATATCACAATTATGGCGAGCTATAATTGATTAGAGGGATTAGTGGAAATAATCTGTGAGAAGAAATAATATAAAAATAGATATCTATCAATTTCAACAGATCGGATTTTATGTCCCACAATGACAGGAGGGTGTTAAATGGTTGTAAAAGAAGATGTTTTAAATAGAAAGGGAGCTAGAAAGGCTAGTGATATCCCTAATGACGTTTTAATATTGTTGAATCAAGGAAAAATAGAAAGTGTTAATTTAACGGAATGGCAAGCAGTTCAGCACATTGTATTAGTAAAAAATGTTCTACCATCATTAGGGCTAGAAGACAAGTTAGAATTTATACTAACGGAGATAGAAAAGCAAAAAGTTGAAACGGGAATGAAGGCAATTCGTTTAATAGGAAGTTTATTAGATACAGTCTTGATGGATGAAATTGATACAAAAAAAGAGGAGTTAATCAAAATATGCTCTCATCACGTATCGGATAGTGTCCGATGTTGGGCGGCATTTATGAATAAAAACAACGATTATTCTTTAGAAGAGAAGCTGTTGTATATCCGACCTTTCGCAGCAGATCATCATTTTGGCGTTCGGGAAATTGCTTGGATGTCAATTAGAGAGGACCTTGCAGCAAATATTAAGAATAGTGTAGACCTGTTAACAGAGTGGGCAAAAAGCGGAGATGAAAACATTCGTAGGTTCAGTTTAGAATCAATCCGTCCTCGCGGGGTATGGACAAAGCATATTGAAATATTAAAGGAAGAACCGCAAATTGCACTTCCTATTCTTACTGTACTTAAATCAGATTCGTCAAAGTATGTCCAAGATTCTGTCGGCAACTGGTTAAATGATGCTAGCAAAACTCAACCAGAGTGGGTAATAAACCTATGTGATGAATGGCAAAGAGAATCTCCGACCAAGGCAACTGAAAGAATCGTTAAAAAGGCTCAAAGAACAATAGTAAAAGGCTAAATAATTGAGGAGAAGATTTAAATAAGATTTTTTTAGAAAAACTTTAGAGTTTAAAAGGATTAGGATGATCTATGGAAAAGAATAATAATAGAAAAGTGGAAGTGAGGTAAAAAGTATGTATATGTCTAAAGTACATGTATGGGTAGGTATTAATAATGCTGATGATGAAACTTTTGAAAAATACTTTGAATTAGACTATGATGATCCAGATATGGATATTGATGATCCTCTTTATAAAGTGTGTCAATTTTGTCTGGATATAAATGAAAAATGGTATGATGAAGACTGTATAGGAGTTTACAAGGAAGATAGTACGTTAGATGTTCGTATAGCATTGGAAGAGTTATCGGTATCGCAGGAAACATTGTTAGAAATACAGGACATTTGTATTAAAAAAGGATTAGAAGAAGTAAATGCTATGTTTTATTACATGGATTCAGAGATAGATGTCGTCGATAAAAACAAACTTTATAATGGATTAAGTTATATTGGAGAATTTGATACAAATTTATAATAACTAAATTTCATATTATGTAAAATGTAAAACATATGTAGAAAGTGTCATAATATCCTTTTTATATATGTTTTTATTGTTAGTAGGAATCTTAGATGGTCATAATAGAGAAATACAAGCGTGGGAGAGCGCATATGATGAACTAAAATGGGATCCTTCCGAGTGGATATAGTAATAGTCATTTACAATCAGGTGCCAGTATTTCTGTTGCAAGCTATTTATTTAGAGAAAAGAGATGCCTTAGAAGAAGAAAACTTTGATAAATTTGAAGAGAAGCTTCATACAACTATGATTTCAGTGCTTGATAATCTTCATAACGAGAAAGTTTTTTGTAAAAATAAAGATGATATTACGGTCTTCATTTTGATGTCTGATGACGAAAGAACTGAAGAAGTTGAGAATTATTCAGCTAGGTCGTTAAATTCAGAAAAAGTCTACAAGGAGTTCTTAAAAAGATTTGATAATATCGTATAGCTATTTACTTAGGAATTGCATGTAATACACTTTCTACATAGTATAGTGCTGACTTTTTAGTGATTAAGGTGTTATTTGAAAAATAGATCATCTATCTTAAGAGAGGGTGTGAAATTATGACGGAAGAAAAAATGAGTTTAATCAGTATTTGTAATGTATTATCACATCCAGAGAAAAATCCAGAGACTTGGTTTTATCTTCCTCCAAATTCAACGGAATGGAATTTAAATACAAAGGGGGTATTTTCACTAGATAGCTTTGATTTTCCAACTGATTCAGATGATTTTTTACCGGAACAAGTGAAAAATAATGGTTGGATAGAAACATTGGATGGAGCAAGTATTGAGGATGTAATTGATAATGTAAATAATCAATTAGAAAATCCAACACTAGATCAGTTACTCCAGGCGTTCATTTTTTATTTTGAAAACGATGCGTTTTTAGTTTTTTAAGTAGTTGGCTATTTAAATACTGCGGAGACATTGCAACTGCTTCTCCAAAAATATAGCTAGAGGATAGAAAAATGAAACTATATGAAATTAATAATGAAGAATGGGAAGAAAGTATAAAATATTATTACTCTTCAAAGAAGGAATATAGTAAAGAATTATTTCTAAATACGGTAAAGAACAAAGAGGAGATTGAACTTGATTTAACAAAATTTCAATCTGTTACACCATACATAAATTTAGATTTAGATGATTTTTTTATTAAAAAAATACAGATTGATTTAAAAGAAGCTTCAATATATTTAATAATAGATGAATGGAATTTTAAAATAATTTTTATTGAAATAACTATTATATTTTAAGATTATGGGAAACATTTGCATGAATTAAAATAGGTTTTACATCAGAGGAACTTAAAAAAGGGTTATTTAAAACCGTTTTAGATGTTGTTGACAGAAAGGGAAATGCATATTTAGGACGACATTCAACGGATATAAAAGGTCTTCCTAGGCTTTAAGTGGGGTGTAAATAATAATGGAAATAATGAGTAAGGTTAATGTTTGGATAGGAATTAGCAACGTAGATAACGATATCTTTAACGAGTATTTCAAAATCGATTATAGTGATCCAGACATGGATATTGATGATCCAAAATATAAGATATGTGAATTTTGTAAAGATATTAATGAAAAAGTGTATGACGAGGATTGGATTGGTGTCTACTGGCAAGATAAATTAACAGACGTGGATGAATTTATTGAGGAACTATCAGTAGAAGATGAGACGATGGTTGAAATAAAAAAGATCTGTATACACAAAGGATTAGACAAAGTAAACACAATGTTTTATTATTTCGATCCGGAAATAGAAATTACTGATGTTAATAAGCTTTATAACGGTCTGCATTATATAGGATTATTCGATACCGACTTTTAGTGCAGTAAGCAGATCAAAAGAGTAGTAGAACGCCCTTGATAATAGGTGATTTTTCTGCTCTTTTCTTGTGTTTGTTATGGAATTATTTTCATAATAACTATTATTTTGTTAATATAAATGAAAGAATTTAAGTAGCATCGTTTTCAGGTGGAAGAAGGGGAATATTGGATGAAGAGGCTTAAACCGGTCTTACATATTATCTATCCTGTAGATAATGCTGTTATAACACAATCTTACGAGAACCAATTCAAGTACACCGTGGAGGGAAGAAAATGAATAAATTCGATGATACACAGCTGTATGCGTTATTAAATGAATCAAATTATGAGAAAATCAATGCGTTTTTACAAACATACGGCTTAGATAGTGTTGATAGGGCCGGACGTACGTTTTTGATGTCCGCAATCGTTGAAGGTAAAGAGGAAATTGTAAATTATCTTGTAAATATTGGATGTAATGTGAACACTAAAGATAAAGCGGGATTAACCGCACTGCATTTTGCAGCTATTTATGACAGATATACTATTGTTAAGGTTCTTATAACTCATGGTGCTGAAATTGATGCAGTTGACCACATAGGTAATACTCCCTTATGGAGAGCGATAATGGAAAATAGTAATGAAACATTAACTATAAGGTATCTATTAGAGAATGGGGCCGATCCCAATAAGATAAATAATCGTGGGATAGCACCAAAGGATTTACTCGAATAGTGATCTACAACCGAGTCTCTATTATTTTAGATTCAGAAACATATGTTAAGAAGACGTATAAGCACTTTCTTTACATATGTTTTTTATATAAGACGTGGGACATCTTATCAGCATGACGGTCTAGGGAAACAAAAATGACAAAAAAATTAGGGGAGTGTACAAGGTGATAAAAAAAGAATACGATTTGCTGCTTAAAATTTTTGGAAATTATTACGACTCATACGAAGAAATGCTTTGCCGAGTAAAAGACGTAGAAAATGATACGGTTATTTGGAGTGATTCGTATTAGGGATTTTTCCCATATCAATATGCACTGAATCAATTAAAGAAGCCCAAAATCTACAAAACAAAGCCCAAATCTAAAGAAGGTATTATAGTAAATAAGTTAAAAGATGGTGAACTGTACTATTCTTATGATAATGAAAATAAGGGATGGGGCAGTGTTTTTGTAATAAAAGAAGATGGAATGAAACTGTATCTAAGGTTTTTAAATAACGATAATGATGAAATAGTTTTAGAACAAGTATATTGTGTAGTTTTTAAAGAGACTGTGATTGAAAAAGTATTATTCTATTTAAAGGACGTTGACTTGGACGGCGACGAAGAATTGAACGAAGAAACATTTTTGATGGATGAGTATTCATATAATAGCAATGCGACAATTGATACAATTATAAGAAATGGTTTCTATCATGAAAGTAAAAATATTATACCAACTACCACATTTCGATTTGAGTATGTTAACGAAGATATATTCATATACACAAAACAATTGAAACTAAATCAAATGGATGTCGAAAAGTTAAAGTGGAAGATTAAAAGATTAAAAAATCTAAAATCAAGTAGGGTATTAGAAACGGATAGTGTGGACTATGCCCATTTTAAGTAATACTAGACAGTAGGGATTATTGAAACATGCTCTGTCAAATAGTTATAGGAAATAATAAAAATACAGCGGCTTGAGTCTTGAATTCTAAAGGGCTCAAGCCGTTTAATCTTTTCAGGAATTAATAAGGTGAATCTAAAAGTGATTGAGGTAACATTTGGAAATGTAGGGGTATTGGGATAAAATAATAGCTAAGCAAGAGATAAGTCTAATATTAAATCTGAGATTAAAGGAGTAAGTATGAAGATAACAGAGATTATTAAAAAAATTGAACAGGATCGTAATTGTAGACTTGTCAAAAGGATTACAGATTTCAGGAGTGAATTAGCTCTTCCGAAAGATTTGAATTATTTTTTTAGCAATTATGACTCCTTACAGATGTTTGTAAATAAGCCCTATGGAATAAAAATAGTTTCTTCAAATGAGTTTATGCCAACTAGTAAAAGGCTTTACCCAGAGGATGATGTAATTTGGGAGGAACTCGAAGGGGATATTAGTAATGAATGGTATCTTATTGCAGAATCTGAACAAATCAACCAATACATAAGCATTGATATGAGCAAGTCTCATTTTGGTTATTGCTATGATAGTTTCTTGGAAACTCATGCAACACCAGGGGATAGTCAGATTATTGCTAAAAGCTTTTCGGAACTGTTGGAGCAATTATACTCTAGTAAAGGTGAAAATTGGTTTTGGTTGGCTGAAAATTTCGAGTTATATGGGGATGCTTATGATGGCAGATGAAATATTCGTTAACGGTAAGTGTTTGTGTTATAATCGGACCATTTTTATCTAGTGTATATCCTTCAAATCTACATCTGAAACGGAAAAAACGAATAGGGAGGTACATCATGTCGGAAATAATAAATAAAGACCCGATATTACCAATTAGACAAATAGGGGAAGACAATTGGATTGAAAACCTTACATCCTTTCTTGAGAATCATGATGTAGAAGTGATTTCATTAAAAGGTGAAAAAATTTTTCAAAAGACAGAGCAACATCTAGATTGGATAATTCCCTCATAAACGAAAGATTATTTCTTAAATTTTGGTGGTATTGAAAGTTCTGATTTTATGTACAATCTTAAGAAAATTGGTGAGTGGGAAGTATTGACAAATTCAATGTGGGAGTTTGTATCATTAAACTTTCAACAGGAAGTAACAGATAAATATATTGTTTTTTCAGAAAGTCCTAGCAATGATCCTATTTGCTTTAAAAGGGACACTGGAGAGGTATATTTGTTTTCTCATGATCCCATTAAAAGGGCTAAAGTATATAAAGATTTCAATGACTATTTATTAAATGAGATAGTTGAAATCCAAAAATTGTACGCAGAAGTTACTTTTAATAGTTCGAAGGAAGAAATAGAGTATAAAGAAAATTTGTTGGATAGCGATGGTATTGATTTTGATTTCCGTAATTTAAAACTTTAAGTGCAAATAACAACAAGGATGACTTTAAGAGACGTAAAAAGGACTTTAAAAACCAAATGATTGTAATCTTAAAAGGAGATTAAGATGGAGATAAATGAGATTATACAAACTAATTGGAAAAATAATCAGCTTCCAGGGATAGATGGTGTAATTTATAAATCAGGTAAAGTTATTATTATGGATTCTTATGAAGTAATTGACGGTAATACTACAAATTACTTTATAAATCCCTTGTGTGAAACCTCTTTAGAAAGTATCATGTCTTTTAATGAGGACATCTGGTGTGAGATTGAGAAACATCCACAAGTTCAACAAAATGATAGATTATTTATTTGTGGTGAAGGTGGTATGGGGAATGAAGGGTTTATTGCTAATGTTGACATGAATAATAACTTGAAATGGGCATTCTTTTCAACGGTTTCCAATCCATTTAATAAACTTGAACTTGAAGATAACTTATTAAAAGCATATTCAACCTCGGATTTAATTTATGTGATAAATATTAACAAACCGGAGGAAATGACTATAAAAAACAAATAGTTGATTAAGCGTAATTCAAATTTATTTTTAATCAATAAAATTCCAAAACATATGTAAAGAAGATGTCTTTATATATGTTTTTTTGTATAAAAAATTTACTATCTTCAGGCAGGGATTTTTGACACAAGAGAGAAAAACCACTGGATGCTTTGATATTAAAACGTTAATGAATAGCTTTCTTGATGTGCTCGGGTTGAATACTGCAAAAGGTGATGCAGCCCTACCTTGGGGACGAACTGAAAATGGGGATACATTAAATTGGATTGTGGATACTTAAGGTAATTGGTTTATTTTGGTAGATGATAGATCAGGTGATGATTATTTTGAATATAAAGGCTCTATGACTGGATTTCTCCATGATGTATTAAGTGGTAGTATGGTTTGCCTTATATTTCCAATTGATTTTCCTGATAAAATACCTTTGTCGGTTTAAAGGATTAATGATCAAATAGTTGAACTAAAAAACTATAAACCTGTCACATTTAATATAATATAAACCATAAGTAATGCAAAGGTATCCATTCAAAAGTCATATTTCGAATTTTTATAGCGGAAAATAAGCGGATAAAACAAAAAAATAATTGACGCAAGTATTTAATGTGTGATAAAAATGATAGTATCAATTCGGGAAATTAATATTTGGGCAATGATAGGATAAAGTAGTGAAAATCTCCCTATTTCAGAGAGCTGGTGGTTGGTGCGAATCAGTATATAGATTATCATGAATTTCGACCTGGAGCATCTTTCATAAATCACACGTTGTGAGGAAGTGGAAGACGGTAGTGAATACCGTTATCAAATAAAGTGGTGAAGAATTTTATTCACAACTAGGGTGGTACCGCGATATATATCGTCCCTACGTATTTACGTAGGGACGTTTTTTCTTTAGGTCTTACTCTTGTTGTATTTTCACAACTAGGGTGGTACCGCGATATATATCGTCCCTACGTATTTACGTAGGGACGTTTTTTCTTTAGGTCTTACTCTTGTTGTATTTTTCATAACTAGGGTGGTACCGCGATTTTAATCGTCCCTACGTATTTTACGTAGGGACGTTTTTTCTTTAGGTCTTGCTCTTGTTGTATCTTCATAACTAGGGTGGTACCGCGATATTTTTATCGTCCCTACGTTTTCGTAGGGGCGATTTTTATATGAAAGGAAGCAATTGTATGAGAAAGGAGTCACGATAGACCAATATGAATAAAGACCGAATTGTAATAAACAAAGAAATAGAAGAAGAGAGGAGATAAAGAGATGGAGTCACAGCAATGGACATCAAAATTAGGTTTTATTTTAGCTGCAGCAGGTTCAGCAATAGGTCTTGGCGCGATTTGGAAGTTCCCGTATATGGCCGGTATTGGAGGTGGCGGTGCGTTCTTCCTTATTTTCATCGGTTTTACATTATTAATCGGTTTACCATTATTATTAGCAGAATTTGTAGTCGGAAGAAGTACACAAAAAGAGGCTGTTGAAGCATATAGAAATATTGCTCCAAAGACGCTATGGCCGTGGGTCGGAAAATTAGGGATTGTCACATGTTTCATATTGCTTTCATTCTACAGTGTTGTAGGAGGATGGATTTTATTATATTTATGGAATGCAATTACAGGGAGACTATGGGAAGGAAATGGTGCGTACGAAGCAACTTTTGATGAAATCATTTCTAATCCATTTTTAGCGGTTGGATCACAGCTATTATTTATTCTTCTTACTATTTTTATCGTAAGTAAAGGTGTTCAAAACGGTGTTGAAAAAGTAAATAAGTATTTCATGCCAGCACTATTCGTTTTATTCTTTGTATTAATTATTCGTGCTCTTACATTAGATGGAGCAGGAGAAGGGGTTCGTTTCTTCTTACAACCTGATTTCTCAAATGTTACATCTGAAGTTATTTTATATGCGATGGGGCAGTCGTTCTTCTCGTTATCTGTCGGTGTAGGCGTAATGGTAACGTATAGCTCATACTTACCGAAAGAAGAAAGTTTACCACGTTCCGCATTTTCTATCGTCGGTTTAACGCTTGTGATTACATTACTTGCAGGGCTTGCTATTTTCCCGGTAGTCTTCGCATTTGGAATGGAACCATCTCAAGGGCCAGGTCTATTATTTATTGTATTGCCAGCGATTTTCAGTAAAATAGCATTCGGAAAATTATTCTTCATTATTTTCTTGTTACTATTTTTCTTTGCAACGATAACATCAGCCATTTCAATGTTGGAAATTAGCGTTGCCTCTTTAACGACAAAAGGTAAAGGGAAACGCGAAAAAATGGCATTGATGGTAGGGTTACTAATCTTTGTTGTAGGGATTCCATCGGCGCTTTCATTTGGCGTATTGAGCGATGTGACATTGTTTGGAAAAACCATCTTTGATTTAGCAGACTTTACAGTAAGTAATGTTCTTATGCCACTCGGTGTATTATTAGTTGCGATCTTCGTACCGTTTAAAATGAAGAAAGATGTTTTAATGAAAGAATTGGGTGTAAGTAAAAATAAAGGCTATAAATTATTTGTATTATGGTTATTCTTACTTCGCTATATAGCACCAATTGCAATTATTATCGTATTTTTAAATGTAATTGGATTGATTTAAAATACAAAAGGCCCTAGCATATCGTTATGTTAGGGCCTTTTCGCTATCAATTATCTGTTTGGCAATTCGTGTACTGTAAAAAAGTAAACGTAAAGTAACTTCAAAATATATAATAAAAGTTGATTTTGAAGTTATTTTTTGTTTACTTCACTTTTTTTCGGCACAAGAAGATTTGATTTTAACCGTCATCCCAAAAGCTGCTCAGGTCCAAAAGAAACTGATCGGGGCACCTCAAGAACTGCTCAGGTTCAAAAGAAAACTGCTCGGGTTCAAAAGAAGACCGCTCTATTCACCTAAAAAACTGCTCCGGTTCAATCAAATATAGCCCTCCACGGAATAAAAGCGGAAACCAACGCAAATCAAAGCAATACCTGTCTAAAACAGATAAAATATCCAAAAAAAGAATAGCTTGACATCAAACGAAATAGCACAAACATCACAATTTTTTCTGCATATCATAATGGAGAAAGCGTTTTCTTCAATTAATATAGAAGAAAGGCACTACAATTCAATCAAGTTTGCTGAAAAATACTTGCTAATTTAAGTATGGATAAAAGGGTTCTTGCATGGTGTACATTTCGTTACTTGGTTTTATTACAACATTTGGGGAGAAGGGCATGAAACCTTGATTGGCTAATTATCTTTGGATAGTCATGTCCGAAGAGATTCGGCATGTAGATGTTGTAATAAAGATCCACAACCTGCTGTTGAAGTGATACATCTTTATACAAGCAAAATTGTTTATATTGATATCCACATATATTTTCGTAAAGACGTGGTTTATTTTGGCATGTCCAATCTCTCACTAAATTCTGTAAATTAGATAATTTCAGCTAGTTCAGACAAATATTTGTACGATTATAGGAAATCCACGAAAAAAATTCGCAAAAACCTTAACTATTTCATATGAAATCCGTATAATAAATCAAACAGTGTGAAAATTGTACATTTTCTATCGATTAATTGCGTGAATTTTTTAAATTGTATTGACGTAGGGAACGATAATTTGTACACTGTGTACATTCAATTGTTTTTTGGAGGAATACATTTAATTTAAAAAGTTAGGATTTGATGGATTATGATCGTATGTAAATTTGGTGGAACATCTGTAGCAAGTGCAGAACAAATTCAAAAAGTAGCAAACATTGTAAAGTCTAATCCGGCACGTAAAATCGTAGCCGTTTCAGCACCTGGGAAACGCTCTGGTGACGATATAAAGGTAACTGATTTATTAATTAATTTAGCAACGGCAGCATTAAAAAATGAAGATATTGAAGGGGAATTACAAATTGTTGTGAATCGTTTTATGGCGATTGCAGATGGTTTGCAATTAGATCATACAATTTGTGACGTGATAGCCAAAGATTTACGTGAACGTGTACAAGGTAATAAAACGAATGAGGAATTATTTATTGATAGTATCAAAGCGGCAGGAGAGGACAATAACGCGAAGCTAATCGCAGCTTATTTCAATTCAATCGGAATGCCGGCACGCTACGTAAGTCCAAAAGAGGGTTTGGTAGTCAATGATTTACCTGAACGCACGTATGCATTACCAGAGGCTTATGCCAATTTAGCACCTCTAAAACATACAAAAGAAATTATTGTGTTCCCAGGTTTCTTCGGTTACACTGAAGCGGGCATACTGCGTACATTTGACCGCGGTGGCTCTGATATTACAGGCTCAATTTTAGCAGCAGCTGTTGAAGCGGAGCTTTATGAAAACTTTACGGATGTGGATTGCGTGTTCTCCGCGAATCCGAAAGTCGTGAATGATCCAGTGGAAATTAAAGAAATTACGTATCGCGAAATGCGCGAATTATCCTATGCAGGCTTTTCGGTGTTCCATGATGAAGCGTTAATGCCTGTCTACAAGATTGGGGTGCCAGTTAACATAAAAAATACAAATAATCCAACAGCCCCAGGTACTCGTATCGTACCAAGACGCCCTGCAACAGGTCGTCCAGTTACAGGTATCTCGGCAGACAGTGGCTTTTCAACTTTATATGTGTCAAAATATTTGATGAATCGTGAAGTAGGCTTTGGACGTAAGCTTCTACAAATTTTAGAAGATGAAAATATTTCATATGAACACACACCGTCTGGTTTAGACGATATTTCTGTCATTATGCGTTCAAATCAAATAACATTAGAAAATGAAGAACGAATTCTTTCTCGTGTGAAAAATGAATTACTTGCAGATGATGTGCAGATGCGTCATGGTTTCTCTATGATTGTTATCGTAGGCGAAAATATGCGCAATAACACAGGTCTAGCGGCACGTGCTGCAACTGCGATTTCAAAAACAGGTGCAAATATAGAGATGATTAATCAAGGTTCATCTGAAGTTAGTCTAGTATTCGGTGTGCAACAAGAATTTGAAAATCAAATTTTACAAGCGCTTTATGAAGAGTTTTTTGCACATGCAAGAGTATAAGGAAATAAAGTGAGCAGTGGAGGGGGTCACCCCCACTGATTAATAGTCTTCACCAATCGCGCTTTTACGGGCAGTTAATGTCCCACCTCCCAACTTTGCTTTCGTTAAATGGGAGTCTTACGGCTCGTTAATGCGAGATAAACACTAATCCTTGTATTGGGTTAGTGTTTTCTTTTTGACGAGAATACGGTAAAATCGAGGGCGTACATAGATTGGAGGGCTTTTTTTGAAAAAATTATCGTTTGGTATGTTTCTATCAATGATTGGCATACTATTTGTTTGTTTAACGATCATGGATATCTTACCGTCATCGACAAAAACAATGAAATTTGTCTATATCGGTATTGGCTGGGTATTTATCATTGCTGGATCCATTATTCGTTTTAAAAATTTAAAACAAAAGCAATAAGAAATATCTCGAAATTGAATTGTTATAAAACGCAGATTTATGATACAATTTCAAAAAAATAAATAATTCGAGTATTATGAAGTTATAATGCTGTACAAAAATTCGAAAGGTTCAAATTTGGGATAGATCATTAAATTAAGGTTGAACAGTACAAATTCTTCTTTGTAAGAATTTGTTTTTTTTATCAATGAAATGAATAGGAGGTGAGATAATGCCAGTACTACGTAAGGATGATATTCATATTTCCGACCATTATGTTGCCGTCCAAACAGATTCACCGATGAAGGTCGTATCCTCGGCAGTACATAATCCGGGCTTTGGCTTTTATACACATTTGATGAATCGTTCAGTGCCCTATACGTATGATGAACGCAAACCACAGGTAGAATTACAACGTTTTTTAAAGTCTGAGGGTTTTCCAATTGACAATACAGTTGCGATGATGACGGCTGTCTATGCCAGGTATGCAACAATTCGTGAGTTTACATATGAGGGAATTCATCTTGTCATAATGATTACGGCTGGTCTTGGCAATGCCGTCGATATTACGCGTGCCTTTCATCGTCAGGAGCAGTATCATGCTGGGACAATTAATACGTGGGTACTAATAAATGGGAGATTGTCGGATGAAGCTTTATTTCAGGCAATGATTTCTACGACAGAGGCAAAGGTCAAGGCACTTATGGATGAGGGCATAACAGATCCAACAACGGGTACACAAGCTACAGGTACTTCAACGGATAGCTTGTTGATTGCCTCAACAGAGGAAGGTGACTACCATCAATATGCAGGACCGATTACGATGCTAGGAAAAGTTATTGGCCACGGTGTTTATGAAACGATGCGTGAGGCTATTCAAAAATATAAAAAAGATAAAGAGGAGAATCCTATATGATGGTACTGATGATTGCCTGTATCATCGGGCTTGTTTTTGATTTAATTGTAGGGGATCCTCCTAAAATGCCTCATCCAGTACGCTGGATTGGAAAGCTCATTCAATCTCAAACAGAATTATGGAATAAAGGAAGAATGAGAAAATTCCGTGGCATGGTGATGGCGCTCGCTGTAGTAGGCACAACCATGTTTGTCGTGACGGCTATTTTACTACTAAGCTATCAGGTTAGCCTATTATTTGGCATATTGGTTGAGGGGCTACTTATTGGTATAGGACTCGCGCAGCGTAGCTTGAAGGAAGCGGCGATGGCTGTCTACGAACCGCTTGCCGAAGGGGATTTTGCTGAAGCTCGCGTGAAGCTTTCTTGGATTGTCGGACGTGATACGGAGAAGCTTGACGAAGATGAGATTGTTCGCGGTGTTGTGGAAACGGTCTCAGAAAATACGAGTGACGGTGTAACAGCTCCATTATTTTATGCCTTTTTATTTGGAGCAATAGGGTTATGGGGCTATAAGGCAGTCAATACGTTAGACTCTATGATTGGCTATAAAAATGAAAAATATAAAGACTTTGGTATGTTTGCTGCCAAGCTGGACGATGTACTAAACTTTATTCCAAGTCGATTAACTGGCCTACTAATGGTGCTAGGTACGAAAAATGAAACAAATGTATCTCTTGCTAAGCGCTTAAAACGTTGGGCTCAGGATGCGAAAAAGCACCCGAGTCCTAATAGTGGTTATTTAGAGGCAGCAACAGCTGTGCAACTTGGTGTACAGCTTGGTGGAAAAAATACATATCAGGGTGTCGTTTCATATCGAGCAATAATGGGCGAAAAATTAGTTCCATTAACAAAAGAGCATATTGCAACGTCTGTTATTCATATGCGCATTGCTACTTTGCTCTTTACTCTTGTTATATTAGCAGTGGAGGTGTTAATTTTTGCAATTACCTAATCACGGAGCAAATCCGCAAAATGTTTATCATCAGCTAGGGCTTGTTATGCCCGAAGAAGTGTATGATTTTAGTGAAAATGTCAATTCGGCAGGGCCGCCTCCGTTTGTTGAGGCACGTTGGCGGACATTTTATCCGCTTATTCAACGTTATCCAGATCCGGACGGTGAGCCGTTTTTATCAAAGGTGGCAGCTTTTCATGATGTTCAGAAAGATTCTATATTACTAGGTAACGGTGCATCCGAGCTTTTTAGTGTTCTAGTTAGACGCTATGCCAATAAGCGTATTATTATCGTACACCCAACTTTTTCAGAATATGAACGAACATTAACAGCAGTAGGTGCTGAAATTGTGCCTGTTATAGTAGAGGATATTGTTCACTACACATTGCCGATGGAGCATCTGAAGCGTGAAATGGTGAACGCAGATGCTTTATATATTTGCACACCAAACAATCCGACGGGGGTGCTTCCAAAGAAAGAGGAGCTTCTCCAATTAATCTCTCACGGTGCAAAGGTCAATTGTGAGCTTGTCATTGATGAGGCATTTATTGACTGGGTGGATGAAGCCTATTCATTGATCCAGTATGTGGTAGAAAACCCTCATTTGATCGTCGTTCGTTCGATGACAAAAATGTATGCGATTCCAGGATTACGCCTAGGCTATTTAGTGGCGAGCCCTGTAGTTGTTGCTGAGCTAAAGTCTATCCTACCGCATTGGAACTTGAATGCCTTTGCCCTCACTATCGGTACAGGCTGTTTAGATGAACACGTTTATTGTCAGCATGCTATTGCCTATGCAAGAAAGCAGCGGGAATCGCTACAAAGCTATTTACAAAAAAATGGTTGCCAGGTAACGAATAGTGTAACGAATTATGTATGTTTTGCCTTACCAAAAAATCAGCAAGCCGATACATTTTTTACGTATTGTTTATCAAAGGGCGTCGTACTACGTCATACCAAAAACTTTATGGGCTTAAATGGTGAATGGTTCCGTATCGGGATTAAAGATATTGTGGCCATGACTTATTTACAGAACTGTTTACAGGCGTGGTTTAACGCTAATTAGGGGTGAGAAAGGTGACAACATTTTATTTAGTGAGACATGGCGAAACGGTGTGGAATAAAGAGCATCGGCTACAGGGATGGTTAGATTCGCGACTGTCTGAAAAAGGTATTTTACATGCAGAAAAACTTCGAGATCATTTGAAAAATTTTTCTTTTACAGCGGCATTTAGTAGTTCAAGTGGACGTGCCAAGGAAACGATGCACATTCTTGTAGGTGATCGACAGCTTCCGATATACTATGAAGATAATTTTCGGGAGATTTTTTTAGGAAATTGGCAAGGGAAAACAGTCGGGGACATCATGACTACGCATCGCCTTGATTATGAATTATATACCGATTATCCTGCACAATTCGTTGCAACCCATACCGAAAGCTTTGGTGCGGTAACGGAACGAGCGATGTTTACGTTAAAAAAGATTGCAGAAAAATACCCGGAGGACAATATCATAATTGTATCCCATGCTGTAACGATTAAATGTATTATAAACGCCATTTTAGGCAGAAGCATCGATCAGCTTTGGGCAGCACCATTCATTAATGGTACAAGTGTAACGATCATTGAACAATTCCAGCAACAATGGGTCGTTAAAGATATCGGTAACATTCAACATTTACAATAGGAGGCGTAACCATTGCCACTGATTTTCATTACAGGGGGAGTACGCAGTGGTAAATCCCACTTTGCTGAAAAAGCGGCTGTTACTCACTATCAAACAAAGTTCATGCAAGCACAACGACTTATTTATATTGCTTCTGGAGTAGCGATGGATCGTGAAATGGAGAAGCGGATAATGCGACATCAGGCAGACAGACAAGCGCAAAATATCGAGTGGCTTACGATAGAAGCACCTTATGAAATCGCAGGTACATTGCATAAACTGACCGATGGAGATATCGTGTTATGGGACTGTGTGACTACATGGCTGACAAATGCATTTTATGAGGGTTATGACATGGGGACTCCCTGTGTGGAACAACCAGGCTGTTTAGAGGAGAAGCTTCGTGTTTTAAAAAAGGCAGTAGGGACGTTACTTGAGAAAAGGGTGACGTTTTTTGTCGTCTCGAATGAATTATTCGATGAGCCTCCATATATAAACGAGGAAGTTGAATTATATCGACAAATGCTCGGACAATTACATCAATGGTTCGTTTCTATAGCGGATGAGGCGTATGAAATTAATTATGGTATCGTAAAGAAGTGGAAATAATGAACGCGCTTAGAAAATTAAAAGAAGGCAGGCAAGACGATGAAAAGTTTCTGGCATAGCATACAACTTGCATTTCAATTTTTTACAGTTTTGCCGGTACATAAAGAAATTCCTTTAACGAAGGCAACTATTACAGGGATGTTCGCCTTTTTGCCATGGATTGGGGCTCTTATGGGCACCTTAGTGGCAGCGGTGATATATGGTTTAACAGAATGGACGGCGAGCAGTGAGGTATTGCTTTCTTTTGTGATTATCGGATTACTCGCTTTATTTACTGGTGGTTTACATTTAGACGGTTTTATTGATATGGGGGATGCGTATTTTTCGTATCGGGACCGAGAGAAGCGGCTTGAAATTTTAGATGATCCACGTGTCGGTGCATTTGGTGTACTTTCAGTGCTATTTTTAGTGCTAGGTAAATTTGTTATACTGCATGAACTATTCGTGCAGCATAAGTTAGCTCTTTGGATGCTTATTTTTATTCCCTTATTAACACGAGTAGGCATGAGTTTTTATTTTATGTCGCTGAAGTGCTCAAAAGAAAAAGGGCTTGCCTACTTTTTTAAATCACATATTAAGCCGGGATTACTTATATGCTTTATGCTTATCACACTAGTTGTGGCGTATAGTAGCTTATTGTTTGTAATAGGCTTCTCAATTGTTCCATTAGTGCTGATAGCTGTATTAGCGATTGCCTTTCTAGTTTTTCGGCAATTTACAGTGCGCAACTTTGGTGGCGTTTCAGGGGATTTACTCGGTGCATCAATTGAAGGGATGGAGGTTGTTCTGTGGGTGACGTTGTTATTGTGCGCTTAATGAGACATGCACCAACAAAGGAAAATTTGGAAAAGCGATATATTGGCTGGACAGACTCGTCATTAGCTGATGCATCTTTGCTTTCTGTTGTAGATAAAGGTGTCACGAAAGTGCACGGTAGTGATTTGCTACGCTGTAGGGAAACAGCTGCTCGTTATTTTCCGAATGCAACTTACATGGCAGATAGAAGATTTCGAGAGTCGAACTTTGGAGAATTTGAAGGGCGAACATATGAGGACTTAAAATCGGATGGTCGTTATTGTTCATGGTTAGATGATCCCGTTCAGTCACCACCTCCAAAAGGGGAAGGCTTCGATGTATTTTGTGCGCGTGTCATTGAAGGATTCACAGCATTACCAAAAGATGAAGATACTTATCATCTCGTTGTACACGGTGGAGTCATTCGAGCGCTACTTGTTGCATTTGCACCAACTGAGCAACCTTTTTGGTCGTATCAAACACCGCATGATAAAATGTTTTCTTTAACGTTTACAAAAAAGGCTTGGGAGGAGGGAGCGAGATGCATGTCTTTATCGGAGGAGCCTATAGTGGAAAAACCGACTATGTTATGAAATTGCTTGCAGATCAACAAGTTGAGCTTGTAGATGGCTATGTACCTGATGATACTCCTGCCTGTGATGTACTTGTTATTAAAAACTTAGAGAAGTGGCTCATAACACAAGATCTTGAGGATGATGAAACCCTTATTAGAACCATTTTGACAAGGCTAAAGACTCTTGAAGAAAATTGTACACTGTATATTATTGTGACCGATATGGGACGGGGAGTTGTGCCAATGGAAAAACAGGCACGATTATTACGTGATGCATGTGGGCGTTTGTACCAGGCATTATTTGCTGAAGCCGAACTCGTTGTACGCATCTGGTACGGTATCGGGGAACTAATCAAATAATATAGATTTGAAAAATTTAGAAGGCTTTTCATTAAAAATGTTTGGGTTGATGATTGTTAAAACCTTCGCTATGTTTGTTAGTTGATTGGAGTGGAGGCTGAGTGACTCCTTGGGGATCAGCGATAGAGGAACCAAGGCTAAAACCATCACGTCCTGTGATAACGCCTTCGTGACCAACATCATGCTGTTGCTGTCGCTACGCTTTCGCGCAAAAAACATCTGTTGGCCCAAGCGGCTCATCGGACGCCCCCAGGAAGCTTTGTTCTGTGCGAAAGCGAAGCGGCAGCAACAAATGTTTTATCTGTGCGAAAGCGTAGCGGCAGCAACAAAGCACCCAGCCGGAACGGAAATCAACCACACGTTATAATGAATAGCCAAATATTAAAGGAATGAGGGAATGGGATGGATCGACAAAGATTGATGAAATTGACGCTCACTGCCATGGTAGCGGCAATTTGTGCAGTGGGTGCAGTCATTAAAATTCCAACATTTATTACAACTGCTGCGTTGGACTCTGCTCCTGCATTTTTGAGCGTTGTATTTTTATCTCCAGTATTAGCTGGGGTTGCGGGGGGAATTGGGCACTTGATTTCAGCCTTAACTTCGGGTTTTCTATATGGACCACTACATATTATTATCGCAGTGGAAATGTTTATTGTTGTATGGATCTTCGGGGTTATGCATAAAAAAGGAATGCATTTTTGGAAATGGCCTGTTGCGCTTATTTTAAACGGCGTTGTCTCACCATTACCGTTTTACTTTATCATTAGTCCGGCGTTTTACTGGGGTTCTCTTACTAGTCTTCCATTAGCAACACTTATTAATTTAGTCATCGTTGCCATTGTGATGCCAATTCTGTCTAAGGTGTTTGTGCGTAAGGAAGGTCGAGTACATTGAGAAATGCAATAAAAGTAGGTGGGCTCATTACTACAACAGATAATGCCGCAGCAATTGGTGAAAAACCACAAGATATTGTGTCTGCCCCAGATCAACTAACGGCATACTTGACCGCACGTGTTACCTTTTTAGAGCAGCTTGCGGCAAATGCTTTACCGACACATATCCTATTAGCTAATTTTTCAGGGGATGCTGCATGGTCTCGTTATGTTGCCGGCATTCAACAGGTCTTCGATGAGGTTGGTCTTATTTGTCCACCAATAGACGGTAGCACAGAGTCCAATATGCCGACTTTACAATCAGGTTTGTCCATTACGATGCTTGGTGAGCAGCAGAAACGTACATTATCTAAGCATGAATACCTTGTTTGGTACACATATGGACTGCCGCTTGTAGGCAATGAAGTCCTTGCGCAGCCTGAGGATGTCGCACAGCTACAACCTATTTTTCAGGCGTGGAAAGAGGAAATTGTGCAGCAAGTTTGGCCAGTTGGATCAAAGGGGCTGCAAGCAGAATTTACACGACTTTTTGATGATCAACAGGTCGGAAGTTCGTTAGATGTTGAAAAAACAGCTGGTCCATGTGCAGTCATTTTACTCGGAATACATCCAGAAAAAGAGCAGCTGGCACAAAAAAAATTTCCTAGAAATTTTGAAAAACTACGTAAAACTGCATTGTATTAGGGCTTGCTTCGAGAAAAAGTAGCACATTACAAATTGCAAGGGGCAAATCGCCTATTGCAACAGTAAACACAATATGTTAGATTTGTTTAGGAGTTAAAACACAATATATAGTATTTTGGACAAACGGTACCAATATGGTTTAAAAGGGAATTCGGAAAAAGAGTCATCTTAAGCCGAAGCTGTCCCCGCAACTGTAAGTGCTGACAAATGATGAATAGGCCACTGTGAAAAATGGGAAGGCTATCATTTGGAGGAAGCATGAGCCAGGAGACCTGCCGAGATGTTCAAGACAGCAACACATTCTTCGGGGATTGAGAAGTGGAGGCGAGAGATTTGTTCACTTCTTTGTGTGCATGTCCTTCATTTCCATTTCCGATTTTACAGCGATCACGTAACCGATAGATGTTGCGTGATCGCTTTTTTGTGTTGTCTGGAGAAAGAAAGGGAGAGAATGTGTACATGACAATTCAAATCGAACAGCAAATGGCTAAGCTTAAGAAAAGTTATACGGAGGATGAACTTGAAAGTTTTGTAAGGTTATCGGATCGATGGCTACGAAAAAACGACAATGCCACATTTGAAGCATGGGCGGATGCGATGATTTTACAAACGCTTAGCCTAATTGACGAAGAGGAGCCATACTGGACATTTGTCGCAGCGCAAATTTATTTAGAAAAATTATATGACCAATTTGCAATGCGCCGCGGTGTTTCGGTAAAAGATGTTTATAAGGTTTTCCCAGCACAATTAGCGCGCTATACAGAGGCTGGTTTGTATCATGAAAGTTTAACAACAAAATATAGTGAGCAGGAGCTTCAGGAACTTGCTTCTTATTTAGAACAAAGCCGTGATGAATTGTTTACGTATATTGGCTTAAAAACATTAATGGATCGCTATGTTGTCCGTGATTACACGAAAACACCAGTGGAGCTACCGCAGGAACGTTGGATGGTCATTGCGATGACACTTATGCAGGATGAAACAGAAAATCGTTTAGAAAAAGTACGTGAATCTTACTGGGCGATGAGTAATTTATATATGACTGTTGCCACACCGACATTATCGAATGCAGGCAAAACGCATGGACAGCTATCTAGCTGCTTTATCGATACAGTAGATGATAGTTTACAAAGCATTTATGACACGAATACAGATGTCGCAACATTATCGAAATACGGTGGTGGTATTGGTGTTTATATGGGCAAAATTCGTAGCCGTGGCTCATCTATTAAAGGCTTTAAAGGTGCATCAAGTGGTGTATTGCCGTGGATTAAACAGCTTAATAATACGGCGGTTTCAGTCGATCAGCTTGGTCAACGACAAGGAGCAATTGCTGTCTATCTAGATGTTTGGCACAAGGACGTCTTTACGTTTTTAGATTTACGCTTAAACAATGGGGATGAGCGTATGCGTGCCCATGATATTTTCACGGGGCTTTGCTTACCGGATTTATTTATGGAAGCTGTTGAGGCACGTGAGGAATGGCATTTATTTGACCCACATGAAGTGCGAGAGGTCATGGGCTTCTCACTAGAAGATTTCTACGATGAGAAAAAAGGTGACGGTTCCTTCCGAGAAAAATATGCGGAATGTATCGCCAATCCATTATTAAGTCGTGAGAGCGTACCGGCTATTGATATTATGAAGCGTATTATGCGTTCACAGCTTGAAACAGGCGTACCGTTTATGTTCTATCGTGATGAAGTAAATCGCATGAATCCGAATAAGCATGAAGGGATGGTTTACAGCTCGAACCTGTGCACAGAAATATTCCAGAATATGTCGGCTACTGAATTTGAGTCTATTACCTTAGAAGATGATGTCATCGTAACACGTCGCAAGCCAGGAGATTTCGTTGTCTGTAACTTATCATCTATTAATTTAGGTAGAGCTGTACCGGCTGGTGTTCTAGAACGATTGATTCCAATTCAAGTACGTATGTTAGATAACGTTATTGCCTTAAATACAATTCCAGTTAAACAGGCAGAGCGTACAAACTTGCGCTACCGTGGGATTGGACTTGGAACATTTGGTTGGCATCATTTACTAGCTTTGAAAGAAATTCAATGGGAGTCTGAGGATGCTGTAGAATTCGCGGACAAGCTATATGAGGAAATTGCCTATTTAACAATTCGTGCTTCCAACGATTTGGCAAGTGAAAAAGGTGCTTACCCATTATTTGAAGGCTCAGATTGGCATACTGGTGCGTATTTTGACAAACGTGGCTATGACAGTCATAAATGGAATGCGTTACGCGCCGCGGTTGCGGAAAAAGGTATGCGCAACGGCTATGTTATGGCGGTTGCCCCTAACTCATCAACATCCATTTTAGCGGGCAGTACGGCAACGATTGATCCAATCTTCCAAAAGAGTTATTCAGAGGAGAAAAAGGATTACAAAATTCCAGTAACAGTACCAGATCTATCACCAGTGACGACTTGGTATTATAAATCTGCTTATTTCATCGATCAAAATTGGACAATCAAACAAAATGCTGCACGAGCACGTCATATCGACCAAGGCATTTCACTTAATTTATATGTTCAAAATACGATTAAGGCGAAGGACTTACTAGCACTGCATATGAATGCTTGGGCGAGCGGTGTGAAAACGACATATTATGTGCGCTCAACATCTGTAGAATTGCTAGAATGTGAGTCTTGCGCGAGCTAGGAGGAAGTAACAATGACAACAATTATAAAACGACAAATTATGGATAAAGATGCACCGAACCGTTCAACAGGAATTGTCAACGGACGTTCTTCAAACATTTTAAACTGGGATGATGTGCGTTTCAGCTGGGCTTATCCAAAGTATAAAAAAATGCTTGGTAACTTCTGGACACCATTCGAAATTAATATGAGCAATGATGTCAAGCAATTTCCTGAGCTATCAGCGGATGAACAGGAATCATTTTTAAAAATAATTGGCTTACTGGCACTATTAGATAGTGTACAAACAGATTTTGCTGGCAAAGTGGCAGACTATTTAACAGATTCCAGCTTAAATGCGTTAATGATTATTTTAGCGCAGCAGGAGGTAATCCATAATCACTCTTATTCTTACGTGCTCTCAAGTATTGTCAATAAAGATGAGCAGGATCGTACGTTTGACTTTTGGCGTACAGAGCCAGTATTAGAGCGACGCAATGATTTCGTTATTAAGGGCTACCGTGCATTTTCGGAGGAGCCAACTGTTGAAAATATGCTAGAAGCGATTGTCTATGATGTGATTTTGGAAGGTTTATTCTTCTATTCTGGCTTTGCCTTCTTCTATCATTTAGCACGCAATCAAAAAATGGTGGCAACGTCAACGATGATTAATTATATTAACCGCGATGAGCAGCTTCATGTCGATTTATTTGTGAAAATTTATCAGGAGCTATTAGAGGAATATCCTCAATACGATACGCCTGAACGAGCAGCTCGTGTACAGGAGATTTTCCGTGAAGCTGTACAGCTAGAAATCGATTGGGCAAATGAAGTAATTGGCGATAAAGTTAAAGGCCTCGATGTGGAAGATGTGCATGATTATGTGCATTTCTATGCCAATGTTCGCTGTAATCAGCTTGGCGTGGAGCGTCCATTTGAGGGCTACCGCAAAAATCCATTGAAGTGGGTTAAAGCTTACGAGGATGTTGACTTAGGAAAAACAGATTTCTTCGAGCAACGTTCTCGTCAATATGTAAAGGTCAATGTAGAAGATAACGGCTTTGATGATTTGTAATGCTAAATACACCTCAATGTTGACATAACATTGAGGTGTATTTTTTGTGAGAGTACTCGGGTTAGGGGTAAACGACTTAGGTAAAATAAAGAAGTGCCCAGCTAAGAGGGAGACCTGGATTGAGTTCATAAAAGAAAAGGAGGCATTTTCATTCCTTTAGGTTATTGGAATGGCAATTGCGATTATCGTAATAACAAGAAAAAGAAATAAGTTTATAGTATCGTACTAAACTATTTCGCACTAAGAATCGATCATTAAATGTTATCGCTACACCTTTCCCATCCTTTTCGGCGTGAATGTGTAAATGTGGATCGCTTGTATTTCCCGAGTTTCCTACTTTTCCAAGTATTTGGCCCTCTTTTACTTTTTCGCCTTTTGCATAGGGGCTAATAAAACGGTAGCATCATGGTTCTCACATGATAGGGTGACATGATTTCCCTTAGGATTTTCTGGATCAGATTTAGGAGGAGGGAGATCAGATAAATCATTTTGGATGCTGACTACTTTTCCATTACAAGGACTATACAAATCATCTGCGAATATTTTATACTTATCCAATTCTTCAGGATATAGTCCACTTGCACGGGTTCCAATCGTATTTAATTTTAAAATGTCTAAAGCATATTTTTGACCTGGATGGGCTTGATGATAGTTCATTAACTCCTGATTGCCACCCTGTCCAACATAGTAGGTGCCATTCTTAAGTGGGAAAGATAACTCAATTCCTTTTTCGGCTACTGTATAGCTTTTTACGACCAAAGCATTATAAGTACCAAAAACCAAAATAAGGACAATATAAATACCAATTGAAAACTTTTGATCTAGTGTATATTTTATGGTGAACGGTAAATTACTTACCCTTTTCCAAGAAAAAACGAAAGTGACAATCAAGATAACCAACCAAAGAAAGCGAACATAATAACCAACCCAACTCCAGTTTCCTGCTTGAAATAACCAAACGATTAGTGCTGCAGTCACGAATGAGTCCAACAACCATTCCAGTTTACTTTTAAAAGTAGCTTTCCATAGCGAAATAATAAAGCTGGCAGGCAATACGATTAGCATACCAATGGAATAAAAGATTGGAAACACTATTTCTCATCCCCTTTTGATGCTTTATTGGAAGCTATAACATTATTGGCAATATATTTCTTCATCCTAATTTTCATTGCAACATAGTGATAATAGTAAAAGAACCTTTATCCCGGATTTCCCTAATTGAAGATATTCTAAGGTTGGTAGGCTGAACAACATTATCAATCGTGTCCCAAATAGTACGAGACACGAAAAATTAATTGCCACTTGAGAATGTTTTTCAGTTATAATTAGGAGCAAATGTGATTTAAATAGAACGGAGACGAAAGAATGCAGGCAGTTAGACAGTTAGGGCAGTATTTAGGGCCCTATAAATTTTTCACCTTGATTGCGCCATTATTAATGGTACTAGAGGTAACGATGGATTTACTTCAGCCGACCATTATGCAGCATATGATTGATACAGGTATTGCCAATGGCGACAACCCATATGTGCTGAAAATGTTCATATGGATGCTGATAAGTGCAGTACTAGGACTTGTTGGTGGGATAGGCTGCTCCTATTATAGTTCGAAGGCAGCTATTCATTTTGCATCGGATGTTCGTCAGTCACTTTATGAAAAGATGATGACGTATTCGGCAAAGGAACGTGATGCTTTTACGACAGGGAAGCTCATTACGATTTTAACGAGTGATGTGGAAAGTGTTCAGCGTGCGTTTATGATGACGCTGCGTATTTTTGTGCGTGGCCCACTTTTATTTATTGGAGCTGTCGTTATTGTTTTTGTGACGGCACGTGAGCTATTTTCCATACTTCTTATTATCGTGCCACTGTTAATTATTGCGATGTACTTTTTCACCAAGTATTCGGGTGTCCTATATCGTAGGGTGCAAGAGGCAATTGATAGTGTCAATACGAAGCTTCAGGAGAATTTAGCGGGGATTCGTGTCGTCAAGGCATTCCGTCGTGAAACGCAACAGATTGAACAATTTGGTGCTCTTAATAATACGCTGACAAAACGCTTTATTACAGCTGAACAAATCGTTGGCGTGCTCGTGCCGTTTACGATGTTCGTTGTCAATCTAGGGATTGTAGCAGCACTTTGGCTGGGTGCTATTAAAGTAGAAGCCGGTACATTGCAGGTTGGGGTGATTCTCGCTTTTATTAACTATTTAACGATTATACTAAATGGATTAATGACTTCTAGCATGGTGCTGATGCAAATTGCACGTGCTATTCCTTCGGGAGAGCGTATCGTAGACGTCTTAAACAAAGAAGTAGCGGTCAAGGAAGCAGAAAATGCACTTACATCACCAATTCAAGGAGAGATCGACTTTCAAAATGTGAGCTATCGTTATTATGAAACGGCTGAGGATGTCCTGAAAAATATTTCATTTTCGGTAAAACCAGGGCAAACGGTAGGTCTAATCGGCAAAACAGGAAGCGGAAAATCAACGCTAGTCAAGCTCTTACCACGTTTGTTTGACCCAACAAGTGGCGAAATACGCTTGGATGGAAAGCCTCTAAAGGATTATGCATTACCAACTTTACGAAAACATATAGGCTTTACCTCTCAAAAAGCATTACTATTCTCAGGTGCAATTGACAACAATATCCGCCTTGGTAAGGAAGATGCAACGTCAGAGGAATTACAGCAAGCTCTTAATGCAGCATGTGCCACAGAATTTGTGGAGCGACTTGATAAAGGCTTAGCGCATGAACTGTCACAGGGGGCAACAAATCTCTCTGGCGGTCAAAAGCAGCGACTTTCGTTAACGCGTGCACTCGTAAGACAGCCAGCTATTTTAGTGCTGGATGATACAACATCTGCTCTTGATAGCGCCTCTGAAAGACATGTCCAACAAGCCATTAGCAATGAATATAAAGACACAACGACGTTTATCGTGGCGTCTAAAATTGCTTCGATTCAACAGGCAGACCTAATTTTAGTATTAGAGGACGGCGAAATAGTTGGTCAAGGTACACATCAACAATTATTACAGAATAATAAGTCCTACCAAGCAATTTACGCTTCACAGCAAAAGGCTGGTGAACAACAATGAGTCAAAATCAACCGAAGCAAATGAATTTTGGACGTGGACCACGTATGGCAGGGCCTGCTGAAAAGGCTAAAAATCAAAAGACAACGATCTATCGTGTGTGGCAATATGTGAAGCAGCAAAAAATAGGGCTTTATTTCTCTATATTTTTTGTTATTGCCTCGACGTTTTTAAGCTTAGCAGGACCGTACTTAATCGGACATATCGTTGACGAATACATTATGAAAAAGGACATTGCTGGTACGGTTCGTTTAGGTATTGTACTAGCAGTTATCTATACAGTAGCGTCTATTTTTACATGGCTACAAACCTATGTCATGATTCATGTGGCCTTGAAAACAATTCGAACATTACGGCTTGAACTATTTAAAAAGCTCCAAACGTTAACATTGAGATTTTTTGATCAGCGAGCACTTGGTGATTTAATGAGCCGTGTGACCAATGATATCGATAATTTAAATACTGCACTTGCACAAAGTGTGACACAAATCGTATCGTCAATTTTAACAGTAATTGGTGTTAGTATTGCCATGTTCTCTCTTAGCTGGCAGCTAGCGATCGTGACACTTATTATTATTCCGCTAATTGTTTTTACGACAAAGCAAATTGTCAAACGTAGTAGTAAAAACTATGCGGCACGTCAACGTGATTTAGGGAAACTCAACGGTTATATTGAGGAGATGATTACAGGGGCGGAGGTTGTAACTTTATTTGGGAAAGAGCAACAAACTATCGAGACGTTCCATAAGCAAAACGAAAATCTCCGTAACTCGGCACAGCGCGCAGAAATTACTTCAGGTCTACTAGGGCCAATTAATAACTTTATGAATAACTTAGGCTTAGCTATTGTCATTGGCACGGGGGCATTTTTATCAGTAAAAGGTATCGTTTCTGTTGGCGTTATCGCTGCGTTTGTCACGTATACCCGTCAATTTTTCCGTCCGCTGAATCAGCTATCCAATCTTTTGAATACCTTCCAGTCAGCGATTGCAGGGGCAGAACGAGTCTTCGAAATTTTAGATGAACCTTCGGAAGTAGCTGATAAAAAGCATGCTATTGATTGTCAAAGTCTAAAAGGGGAAGTGACATTTCAACATGTGTCCTTCAGTTATTTGCCAGAGAAACCAGTACTGCAAAATATTAACTTCCATGCCAAGGCTGGTGACACCATTGCACTTGTCGGACCAACGGGATCAGGGAAAACAACCATTATTAATTTGTTGACTCGTTTTTATGATGTTGATGCAGGTGAAATTTTAATTGATGGTCAAAACATCGAGGATTATAAAATGGCAACGATTCGTCAAAGAGTGGGTGTCGTGTTGCAGGATACGTACTTATTTTCTGGGACCATTCGTGAAAATATTCGTTTTGGAAAGCTTGATGCCACGGATGCAGAGGTGGAGGAAGCGGCGAAAATAGCCAATGCCCATAATTTCATTAAATATTTACCTGCACAGTACGATACACCTGTACAGGCGGGCGGCGCAAACCTCAGTCAAGGTCAACGCCAATTATTGGCTATTGCCCGGGCAATTTTGGAAAATTCGGATATTTTAATTTTGGATGAAGCAACGTCCAGTGTGGATACGCAAACAGAGGTCGATATTCAAAAAGGTCTACAGCATTTAATGCAGGGACGCACAAGCTTTGTCATTGCACACCGCTTAAAAACAATCGAAAATGCCGACCAAATTCTTGTTATTCAACAAGGTGAAATCGTTGAGCAGGGCAATCACCAGCAGCTCATGCAAAAACAAGGCATTT
The DNA here is from genome assembly GCF_016638705.1 of Lysinibacillus agricola. Classification (GTDB taxonomy): domain Bacteria; phylum Bacillota; class Bacilli; order Bacillales_A; family Planococcaceae; genus Lysinibacillus; species Lysinibacillus agricola. The sequence continues at coordinate 2,423,518 of NZ_CP067341.1, forward strand.
ATAGTAACCTCCAGCAAAATCTTTTGCTAGAGCGAGTGGAATAAGATATAGAAGGCTGTCTATTAAGTATGTAAAAACTTTTAGACAGCCTTTTTAATTTTGTAAATAGAGAGAAATTAATAATAATCCTGACACACGTGCATATTCATAAGCAGATGATAATCCTTTAAACCAATTTACATTAATTTTAGGGAATTGAAATCGTAAAAGAACCATATAAAACTATAAAAGGAGGAAAGTTTTTATGAACAAAAATCTCTCTGCAAATGTGAGTATGGTTTACATGATGACAAATAATCAAGTGATGAATCAAGTCATTGCTTTTTACAGGGACACAAATGGGATGCTCGCCTTTGTGGGTGCCTATCCAACTAATGGTAGAGGTACTGGTACAAGGAAAGTTTCTGCTGCAACGCCAAACAATGGTGTCGATCCCCTTACGTCACAAGGAGCTTTAACCTTGTCTCGTGATGGTCGTTTCCTACTCGCAGTAAACGCAGGCAGCCATAGTATTAGCAGTTTTATCATTAGTGACAGCGGTGCGCCTGTTCTCGTGGATGTGAAGCCATCGGGAGGTGCTCAGCCAAATAGTGTAGATATATTTGGAGATCTTGTCTATGTTGCCAATGTAGGGTATGCCGCAAACAATTTTGCATCGAACATCATGGGTTTTCGGATAGATGAACACGGACGCCTTACTCCTATTGCTGGCTCCTCACGTTCTCTCAGCACTATCAATGCCGAGCCCGCTCAAGTTCTTTTCACGCGTGATGGTAATAAGCTCCTTGTAACCGAGTATACTTCAAACCGTCTTAGTGTTTACAATGTAAATCAAAATGGTACGGTTACAGAACCGACCGTTAATGACTCTTATGGTGATGGCCCATTAGGTGCCTATTTTTTATCATCTGGAATTCTCTTAGTTACTGAAGCAAGTTCGAATGCCCTGTCATCCTATTCAATGAGCAACGACGGGATTCTTCATGTAATCAGTGGCTCTGTACCAAACGGCTATAAAACCGCATGCTGGGTAATCACGACAAGAGATGAACGTTTTGCATTCATAACTAATACTTTAAGTGGCACTATTTCCACTTACCGGATCGATCCCAATGGTGCACTGTCAGTAGCAGGGCATATTACCAGTACACCAGTTGGCACTGCTCCAGGACTGCCGATGGATGTTGGAGTGAGTAAAGATGGACGGCATTTTTACACCCTTAACGGCAATCAGGGGACAGTCTCCGTATTTGCTATTCAAGGGAATGGAAGTCTAGTTAGATTGCAGGTTGCTGCTTGGACTCAACTTCCTTATTTTGGCTCGCAAGGGTTAGCGGTTCTTTGAATTTATTGAGCGTTGGGTGATAAATAAAAAAAGTTGGGTGATAAATTTTAAAAGTTAGGTGATAAATAAGAAAGGTTGGGTGATAAATTTTAAAAGTTAGGTGATAAATAAGAAAAGTTGGGTGATAAATTTTAAAAGTTAGGTGATAAATAAAAAAAGTTGAGCGATAAATCAAAGTTAGGCGATAAATTTAAAAATTAGGGCGATAAACCTTGGAATTGTTCCGATAAATCAAAAATTTGTTCCGATAAACCTTGAAATTGTTCCGATAAATTAATTTGGACCCTATCGAACTAGCTTTGTTCGATAGGGTCTTCCAGCAACAACGATTCAATAACTTGTTTTAATTGAAAAATAGAAGATTGTTTACTTTCGCTTTTCTTGTAAATAAAGACAGTTTCTATCACCTTGTTTAGCTGCTGCAAATCGTAATAGTGAATGTTGGGATAGTTATAAAGATCAATTAGTTTTGTATTTAACACAGCAATCGAATTGTCTATTTGTAGGAAATCAAGAATACTACTTACTGATTTTATTTCTTTCATCGTAAATGGAATTTGATTCTTTTTTAGCCACTCTGCCATCGCATGTGTATACATACAGCCTCTGCTTAACACAAGTAGTGTAACGGGTGAACGTTCCTCAAAATTAATGATACATGTATTATTCGATATGACTTCAAAAGTTTCTGTTGCAATCATGTCATAATTTAAATCAGAATAATGTTTAATAGGATTACTCGTGAGTGCACAATCCATTTCGGCATTGTGTATTTTTTGATTTAAAGAAGTACTGGATTCCACAATGAAATCGACATCTAAAGGAATATTATTTGTCTGCAAGGCATTCATAATGGGTGCGCCATAAATTTTGATCGTTGTATGTGAAGTACCAAAGCTAATTTTTGTGTCCGTTTGTGCCGATCCAATTGCTTGTAAAAATTCATCGTATTCCTGTGTCATAAGCTTTAAAAAGTTTAAATATTGTATGCCTACATCCGTAATCTTCAAGCCTTGTGGTGTACGCTTAAAAACCTCTTGGCCAATTTCAGCCTCCATTTTTTTCACTTTAGAAGTTAAGGCAGATTGAGTATAATTCGTCATTTCTGCAGATTTACTGAGATTTTGCCTCTCCAAAATTTCGATTTTTAATGTTATTTCTTCTATGTTCATGTTGTATTTCACACACCTATAAAATTTTTTGATAGCCACTATCACTTTCCTCCATTTTACGCATTCCTAGGGCTAGCGTAAACTCTTGTACATAAAGTTATTCTACACAAATGAATCAGTGTATCGGTATTGGAGGAATTTTCATGAATACATATTATAAATGGATTATCGTATTAGTGGCTACGCTTTCTCAAACTGCGGCAACTTTTGTTACGTACGGCATGGGACCAATTGCTACATTTTATCAAATTGAATGGAATTTATCATCGTTACAAACAGGATTTATCGTTTCTGCAGTTAATATTGGGCCAATTTTCTCAATGATTTTGTTTGGCTATTTAATGGATAAAAAAGGGAAAAAACAAATCATCGGATGGGGCTCCATTTTATTAGGGTTCTCAGCTTTGCTACTAATGTTAGTAAATGACTATACGGTATTGTTAATTTTATTACTAGTCGTGGGGATATGGTACGGAAGTGCGCAAACAGGGGGCAGCACGGCAATCGTAAAATGGTTTCCAGACAAACATCGCGGGCTGGCGATTGGCATTCGACAAACAGGCATTCCAATCGGTGGAGCTCTAGCATCAGTCATTCTCACATATATGTACCATCATTTTAGCCTGTCATCAGTGCATCTTGTTCAAGGCTTGGTAGCTATTGCTGGCGGACTACTCTTTTTACTTATTTATCAGGAGCCTAAAAATCGCGTAACGGTAGCAGCAACATCTGTAACCTTAAAAGAGAAGCTCAACGCCATTAAAAATAATAAGAATTTATATCCAATCTATATTGTAGGAATCGTCATGATGACCTTACAAATGATACTCGTTGCCCATTTCATGAGTTATTTACATCAAGAAGGAGGTTATTCCTTAACGGAGGCGGGACAATATTTAAGCCTTGTATTAATAGGAGGAATGGTTGGAAGGGTAGCTATTGCTTGGATTAGTGATCAATTTTTTGCACAGAAGCGAGAACATTTATTAATGATGGTGATGGCGGGTGCAGTTATTCTTACAGTAATATTGCCACTTATGCTACATGTGGAAATTTTGATGCTACTGTTTTGTTTTGTATTAGGCTTTGTGGCTCTTGGGTGGTATTCATTGTTCATTGCTTGTGTGACAGAACAATCGAATCCAAATTATGTAGGTCTAACTGTGAGTGCAGCTTTGACGTTGAATCAACTATTTATTGTGATTGCCCCAACGTTATTTGGATTCATGGTCACTATTTTTTCAAGCTATCAATTGGCGATGGATATTGTAGCGATCTTTGTAGCGCTAGGTGCAGTTAATTTATATAGATCGATAAAAAGGTGAATTTTGGCTCATTACCATAACATGGGGTTGATTTCCGTTCTGACTGGGCGCTTTGTTGTTGCTGCCGCTTCGCTTTCGCACAGATAAAACATTGTTGCTGACGCTTCGCTTTCGCACAGATAAAACATTGCCGCTGACGCTTCGCTTTCGCACAGAGCAGAGCTTCCTGGGGGCGTCCGTATGCCGAGGCATAATTGATTAGGAGTGGCTATGACGCTTCTCTTGTCAACTTAAAAGCTTTAGTGGAGGGAAAGGATATCCCTTAACATGTAAGTTTCATGGAAAAAAATTTATTTTTTCATGAAACTTTTTCATTGTTCATTAGTCTAACTATAAATGCTTTTGAAGCAAAGGGGGCGAGCAAAATGTTAAAAGAACAGAAGGACGCTCACTTATCTAGTGCTATGACAATTTACGGAGATTATTTATTACGAGTATGCTATACATATGTTCAAGATTGGACAGTGGCCGAGGATTTGGTACAAGACACATTTGTTAAATACTATGAGAAAATGGACCAGTTTCGTGAAGAAGCTTCCGTCAAAACATATTTATATCGAATTGCGATCAACAATTGCCATAGTTATCTTTCAAGCTGGCGCTATAAAAAAATACAAGTCATTGATTACTGGGACAAATTAAAGAGCCTTTCCAATAATCCTGAGAAGGAAGTATTGATGGGTGAAACGGATGCAATGCTAGTGACATCGATTGAAAAACTTCCAACGAAATACAAAGATGTACTACTACTATTTCACTTTGCCGAGTTTTCCTTAAAGGACGTTGCAAAACTGTTAAAGCTACCAGAAAATACGGTGAAAACACGATTAAGGCGAGCGCGTCAAATGGTTGGGATCACGCTATTGGAGGAGGGGTTCGAATATGGATCAGATTCGTAATGCCATCAACGAAATGTATAAGGAAGGTAAATTCTCTCATGAAAGTCATGTAAAAACGTTTCAAAAAATCAATCAAAAAACGAAGAGGCAAACACCGTTAACGCCTATTATCCTAACAGTAGTCGTATCAGGATGTCTGTTAATCAGTTTAAAGCTAATGCTATCCCAAAATGATTTCCAATCAACGACGTCGGCAATCATCGATTCAAATCTTTATCCAGAAAAGTCTGGGAAGTTTAAAGACTATAGCGTATTAAAGCGTCCTTGGATGGTAGTAGGGTTAGCAAGTACAGTCTCCTTATTTATTTTTGCATTATTTGCTTTGATGAAAAAATGGTTTTGGCGTGTACTACTATGTATCATCATTATGATTGCCATTTTAGGAAATATGTCTGAACGAATTGGCTATCGCGTTTACGTACAAAATGAAGCGGAAATTCAAAATGCTATAAAATGGGGACCATTCCATCCTAATACTGTTAAAATGAATGATACAATAACGATTCAACAGTATAGAATTGGCTATTTTTCGGAGAATGGCTTTCAAGGTATATCAATTTTCAAGCATAATGGAAAAGGCTATGCATTAGATTTCTTTATACAGAGTGAATTAGATACAATGACTGCCGTTTATTTGAAAGACATCCACTACATTGTTATTCCATTACTTGAAAATCATAACATCGAAAAATTAATAATAGACACTGATGCTGAGCGAATGGAGATTGCAGTTGATTCGAATGTAGCACAATTAGTATCAGTACCTTTTAAATCAGAAATAGCTACTTCACAATTGGTGATACATGCATTGGATCATGAAGGAAAAACCTATATTCTCTATAATGATTCAAAAATTTTTACCTATTAACAGTTACCCCGTATGAAGGTAAGATGCCTTCATACGGGGTTCATTTTTGACATATCTATGAAATGAGTCGTCCCTACGTCTTAGGTCTTAGAAGAATTTAAAGCGGAGGGTCGTTTTTAATAATGAATATTCCTATATAATGAATTTATTGGAAGATTATATAGCGGGAGGAAATTACATTGAAAAAAATTATTGGACTTGGTTTAGTTATGGGTGCTTCCTTATTTGTTATATCTGGGTGTAACTCAGTCATGCCAGGTAAAACCAAAGATGAAACAATTCTAGTGGAAAAGGATAAAGCAGAGAGGTTAGATGTTGAATTACAATTTGGGGTTGGAGAAATTACAGTTGAAAAGGGTGCCAAGGATTGGGTTGAGGGGACTGCTCAATATAATATTGATAAACTGGCACCAAAAGTTAAATATGACTTACGCGGCAAGACAGGAAAAGTAGTGATTGACCATAAAGGTTCTACTAACGTGCGTCTTGGAAAAATAAAAAATACATGGGATATCGAACTGAATGAAGATATTCCAATGGACCTGTCAATCGAAACAGGTGCCTCGGATGCAGAAATTGATTTACAAGGGCTTCAGTTGGAAAAATTAGATATTGAAACGGGTATTGGTGATCTAAGTGTGAACTTAGGTGGTGATTGGAAAAAAAGCTTCGAAACGAATATTGAAACAGGTGTTGGGCAAACTACTGTCATTTTACCATCAAAGGTTGGTGTAAAACTTACGACAGAAGAAGGCATCGGCACTTCAAATATAGAAGGTTTAATTTCTAAAGGTAAAGGGGTTTATGTTAACGAAGCATATGATAAAGCTGATGTAGTATTAGAGGTTAATTCAGAACTTGGGGTTGGCGACATTACTTTTAAATTGGATAAATAAAGAAAAGTTTAGTAGGCTACTTTAAGTTGAAGTAGTCTACTTTTTTGGTTCTATAATATTAGTTACGGTATACATACATCGAAACAGAGTGACGGAGAGAACCGTCAGAGCGACGGAAAGTATCGACTGAACGACGGATAGGACTGCCGAAGTGGGGTTCACCCAACAATTGAAAAAAGAATTTTAACAAAGTGAAACCTTTTGATAGAGTTATTTACTCTAAGTATTGAAAGGGGGAAACAGCATGGAACATGATTTATCTATCGTCAAACAGGCTATTGCAGGGAATAAGGAAGCGTTTGAGCAGCTACTCATTCTAGAGGAAGAAAAACTATTCTATGCCGCGTTTTCTTATGTTGGCCAAAAAGAGGATGCATTGGATGCTATCCAAGAAGCAGCATGTAAAGCCTATCTAACCGTTCATCAGTTAAAGCATCCAGAATTTTTTTCCACATGGCTGTTTCGCATTTTAATACATGAATGCTACCGATTGCTAAAAAAAGGGCAAAAAATTATTCCTTATGAAGAAAGTGAATTATTAAATCGGTTACAGGAGCAAGAAAATGTTATGGCGAATCCAATCGATTTATCGGATGCCATACATCAATTGAATCATTCTCAACAAATGGCCATCATTTTATTTTATTATCACGATTTACCGATTAAAGAGATTTCTGAAGTAATGGAAAAGCCTGTGAGCACTATTAAGACGTATTTGCATCGTGGAAAAAAACAGTTGAAGCGAGAATTAGAAAGGAGTGCAACGTTCAATGAAAAAGCCATTTAATGAAAACGGACCCCTTCCAGAATTCCCTAGAGATGAGGTACGAGCAGCAATTACCAAAGGAATCCAACAAGCAGAGGAGCAAACAAATATGACTCAAACACCTGTGCAAATGAAAAGAAAAAGTAAACGTAAACCATTATTATATGTAGCAAGTGCGGCGGCCGCATTTAGTATTATGATCGGTTCTGTCGCATATGTATCACCAACTTTCGCAAGTACATTATCACAGCTACCAATTGTCGGGTCAGTATTCAGTAACTCAGGCTTACCTGGCCTAAAACAAGCTAGTGAACAAGGGTTAACAAGCACTGTTGGAGAAAAGCATACAATTAACGGTATTTCTGTAACCGTAGATGAAATCCTTTATGACGAATCTAATATTACGGTAGGACTTACGATTGATTCTGAAAAGGAATTAAGTGAGAATTACTTCGGGGCAGGACCGAACTTTACTATTAATGGTAAAAACCCTAAAGTGAGTTCTGGTGGCTATGGTGAAAAAGATTTAAATTCAACGGTCCGTACAGGCATCGCAAGATTTGAAGTGAAGGAGGACATGCCGGATTCCTTTGAAATGGGCTTAACGTTAGAAGGGAAAGAAGGGGAAAAGTGGGAATTTATAGTTCCTGTTAAAAAGATTACGAATACTATTTATGTTCCAGTTAGTCATCAGCAACAAGCAGAAGGCATTCAACTCGATGTGTCCAAAATTTCATTTAGCCCATCAGGTATAGCACTTGACTATAAAGCTACTGAAAAGGGGACAATTGATAATCCACAAGTAGGTGCATCGTTTATAGAATTCCGTATTACAGATGAGCATGGCAAGGAAATAACATCGCATTCAGGTGGGACAGAAGGTCATTTCGATAATGGTGTATGGAAATTTAGTAGCACCAAGTCCTTTGACCCGATTTCAGACGTTGTTCAAAAATTAACGATCTCCCCTTATTTATCGCTTCCTTCAGGCGGAGGTGGCGTACAAATGGATAAAGATGGTACAGAAACAGAAATACCATTTGATAAGTCGTCACTAAAAGAAGTGAAGTTCCAACCATTCACAGTCGAAGTACCTAAGCAAACTAAATAAACATTCAAAGCGTCAAATACTACCTTTGTATTTGGCGCTTATTTTGTGTTAGTTTATAGGAAGCAACTGAATGAAGGAGCGAACGGATTGAAGATTTATACATATAAACAACCAGCGGCCATTGAGTCAACGGAGTCAGTCGCAATTTTAAATGAAGCGGGCGAAGTATCGTCTACTGTTCAACGTGTGTATTCGAATGGATTGAAAAAGGCGTTTGACCGCACGATGGACTATCGTTATTTTGTACGTTTTGATGTTAGCGATATTGCTGGTCAGGCTCTTTTTACATGTAAGAAGATGTCGCGTCGTGGGCGAGTGCATTTTCGAGGGAAGGATTTCGTTACAGGCAAAGAGTATATGATTGCCTATGATGGCTGGCAAATTATGATTCCTGATCTAATCATCACAGATGGCGTCCAAAAAATAAATTTGAACAAGGAAATGGAGGACTGGTCCGTATTTTCTCTTGACGATCAACCGATTGCTCGCTGGCAGGCTGTCTTTTGTGAGACACATTTTGAGATTACGCTACAAATTGAAGACAACAGCCCGATACAGCATGAAGCCTTTTTTATTGCGATCGGACAAGCAGTGTTGTTTGTAGGTGCGTAAGATGTCGATAAATTTGAAAAAGTGTCCGATAAACTGAAATAGTTGGGTGATAAATCAAAAAAATAGGGCGATAAACTGAAACAATTGAGTGATAAATGAAAAACAGACCCTCTGCTACAAAAAAGGGTCTGCTTTCGTTTAAATATCAATCATTTCATTTGCCAATTTTTTACGACTAATCCAGTAACCTTGTAGCGTAAAGACAATAAGTGTCGCGCCTAAAAAGACGATACTCGTAACACCTAATGTAACGAAGTCATAAGATCCTCCATCAATTGTGAACATTAATTTTGTAACTAGAAGTCCAAGAAATGTCCCAACAGCCAGTCCATAAAGGACAAAGGATAACACTTGCGTCAAAATCAGCTTAATTAATCCTCGAGGTGAAAGACCAATAAGCCGCTGGATCGCATAATCGGCACGTCTTGAGTAAATGGAGTGAAGCAATGTTTGCAATACGCCAAGACAAGTAGCAGAAATTAAAATAACAAAGACGCCAACAAAAAGGCTCCAGCGCTGGAAGGTCATTTCATCGTTTTGCCTGATAAATGTCTCTTTATCAGTAATTTTTAAAGCTGGCCAACGCTCTTGTAAGTAAGAGAGGTCAGTTAATGCCTGATCTGTATCATCTGTTTCCACGATAATGTCTGTTATATTTGTTCTACTAATACTTGTTGTTTCAAGGTTTGAAAGGAAAGAGGACCAATCAACCATTAAATCGGAATCATTAATTGGAGAATCTACAATATCAATAATTTGAAATTCGCCGATAGGAACTTCTTGATGTAATGCATTATCATAGGTACCTGCTTTTAAGTGATCCCCAACAGTTAATTTATGTTCTTTTGCAAAACTTTCTTTAACAATAAGCCCATTTTTAAAATCACCTTCAATAGCATCTAGCTTATCTAATTGAACATATTTAGGAACATCTATCGCAATAATGTCATTTGATGTCCATTTATCATCAATCAGTAATGAGATATAAGCAAAGTTACTTTGTGCATAGGCATAGGACACGCTCGGCAATGCCTCAATTTCTTTTGTTAGAGCAGGTGTAATAGTTGGGTCATTTAATTCATTTTCAATTTTAATCGACGTTTCATATTGAGAGTTAATATACTCATATGAGTTTTGCTGAACCGATTTAAATAAAGAGCTGCCGAAAATTAAAATGACCATTAACCCGATAATGCTAAGTATAATCGGTGTATTTCTTCGTACCTGTGGCATAAGCTGATGACACGCTAAGTATGCTTCTTTGCCGAACACAGTACGAATAGGCTTCAATGAAATTTTGAATAGTGCTGTAAAGAGATATGGCATTATATAAAGGAAAATTCCACTGACAAGTAATGTGCCAATTAAAATCATGAGTGCACCTTGCCCACTATTCTTTCCGACTTTATAAGCATTCAAAAACAAGAATAGGGATATGACTGCAGCGCCGCTCACAATAATCGTTTTCCATTTTGCCCATCGTAAACTTAAATTTTCATTCTCTGTTGCGATTTGTAAAGGTAATAGACTAGAGCTTTTATGGACTTGCCACTTTGTGATTAGCTGGAGCAATAAAAAGCTTACAATAGCAATCCCTAACACAAAGATCATCGGTAAATTAGTTTTTGCATCTGGCATTTTCATGATGCTAATGAGCTGTGGTAGCCAACTTTTTATTACTAATAAACTGATCGATGTCCCCAGCAATACACCGAAGCCGATGATTAAAGATAATTGCAATTGTACAATGCGTCCTACTTGCTTTGTGGAGGCGCCAAGTGCACGTAATACCATAAGCTGTTCTTTAATTTTGTGGAATAATAGTTGGAACGTTGACAGTAGTAAGACGCTTGAAATAAGTAAGATAAAGAATGACAGAACAATCATAAAAATCATTAATGCTTGTAAATTTCTCTTGAAGTCATCATAGTCACTCATGACATCGACACGTAATGTTCCATCGAGCTGTTTCAAATCCGTACCAACTGCGGTTGCCACATTATCTTCCGTTTTTATGAGTGCAAACATACCGGCTGTTTGTGCATTACTATTTTCCATCCACATTTTCAACACATCATTTTGTATTAGGATTATATTAGGGCTATCTGTGCCTTTTAGAGGTGGAAGTATTTCTTGTATCGTAAAGTTGCCTGTATCTGCTTCAACTGAGTCTCCAACCGTTTTATTAAAAGTAACGTTTAGAGTATCGCCAACCTCTTTGTGGAAGAGACGCGCCACATTTTCAGTAATAACAACATCATTCGGACCAAGATTGACATTAAAATGATAGCGGCTTTTCACTAAGTCATCGCTTTCAACACCAACTGTATAAAATGATGTGCTTTTTTCATTTTCAACAATTGTATGAGCTAGTGACACACTAGAAACTTTTGTCACACCTGGCATTGTCTCAAAATTTTCGATTTGCTGAGAAGTTAATAGCATATTTTGCTCGGGATTATAGCCGACCATTATATCCATTTCTCCATATAATGCTTGTATTTCTTCCTTCATTTGACTATTAGCATTCCATATGTAAACACTCATTGTCATGACAAGGCAAATAGAAATGGTAATAATACTTATACTCGTTAATACATTGGCCCACGCTGCACGAAATAGCTTCAGAGCAATGGTACGCATCGTAAACATTACACATCACCTCTAGTAACCAGCTTGAACTTTGATAAAATGCAATCTAAATCCTCAGCTGTTTGCGTATTTTGATAGGAATCCACAATGGCACCATCATGGAAGAATAATACACGGTTTGCATAAGTAGCCACATAAGGGTCATGTGTCACGAGTAAAATGGTTTGACTCATATTGTTTTGCAAGTTTACTAACAGCTCTAAAATTTCATCTGTCGTATTCACATCCAATGCACCAGTCGGCTCATCGGCCAGTAAAATTGGCGGGTTTGCAATAATGGCGCGTGCTATAGCTACTCGTTGCTTTTGACCACCAGAAAGCTCATTTGGTCGATGCTTTGCCCAGGCAGCAATATTTAGTTTTTCCATCATTTGCTGTACACGTACTTTGATCTCTTTACTTGGTACATCATTGAGGATAAGGGGGAGCGCAATATTATCTTCAACTGATAAATCCTTCAACAAATGGAATGATTGAAAGATAAAGCCGATATTCTCTTTACGGAATTTCGATGCTTTTGGCTCTTGATAAATATCATGCGCTTCCTTTCCAAATAAGAATAACGCTCCTTCAGTTGGTTCATCGATGGCACTAATCATATTTAGCAGTGTACTTTTACCAGAACCGCTCGTCCCCATAATGGCCACCATTTCACCTTGATAAATCGTACAATGGATATTTTTCAATGCATTGACCGTATGATGCTTTTGTTGAAAGATTTTTGACATCCCTTCAACGCGTAACACTTCTGTTAAACGTCCCTCGGGAATTGGAATCCCATTAATGACTTCTTTCAACGGATTGAACCCATTCATCTATATATGCCCCCTTTAATTGTTGTCGTAAAGCTTGTAAGCCTCGGCGAATATGAGTTTTCACTGTGCCCTCAGGACATTGCAAAATCACAGCAATATCCTTTACAGAGTTGTCTTGATAAAAACGTAATAGTAAAACCGTTTTATATTTTTCCTCTAGCTTGCAGAGTGCATGCCATAAATCTAGTTCTTCTTCGATATATGTAGGTGATGTACTATTGAGATCCTCTAATGAATGTGGTTCGACAAGCTGTACAGAGTTTTTCTTGGCAAGATAGGTTTTACAGCAATTGATAATAATGCGCGTTAACCAGGTAGAAAAATATTGAGGATCCTTTAATTGAGGTAGGCCCTCATACGCACGGATAATGGTCTGTTGAAAAACTTCTACGGCGTCATTTTCATTTTGGACATAAACATAAGCCATTCGATATAACTTATGTTGCTCTTGTTCAATAAGCTGATAAAATGCTTGCTCATCTCCGTTTTGCGCTAACTCTACAAGTGATTCTTGCTTTGTAGTAATGAAAATCGCCTCCTTCTGACTATTAGACTTGGCAAACCATCATTTCGATTCAACTTTTTTTATTTTCTTCGAATTTAGTGGGTAATCACGATAACGTAGGGTTGATTTCCGTTCCGACTGAGCGCTTTGCTGCTGACGCTTCGCTTTCGCACAGAGCAAAGCTCCTGGGGGCGTCCGATGAGCCGCTTGGGCCAAAAGATGTTTTTTGCGCGAAAGCGTAGTGCTAACGTAGCGGCAGCAGAGGGTTTTGTATGTGCGAAAGCGTAGCGACAGCAACAGCACGAAGTTGGTCACGAAGGCGTTATCACAGGACATGATGCTCTTAGCCTTCGTTCCTCTACTTTCCAGGGTCTCATCTGTGACGTTGTGATCCCCAAGGAGTCGCCCAGTCGGAACGAAGATCAACACATACAAATGTTATCCCTACTTTTGGGGTTGTTCCAATTTAATAGATAAAGTCCAATTTATGGTGATAAATTAATTTATTGCTATAATACCATTAAAGAATGAAAGTTATTGAAGTTTTATATTTTGAAAGGTAAAACCGACTAGCTTGCTTGAAGGAGGAAATATAGATGAAGAAAAAGCCTATTTATGTGGAGGTAGATATACTAGCACCCATTGACGAGGCTTGGACCTATACCCAAAATCCAAAGCTGCATGAGCAGTGGGATTTACGTTTTAGCTCAATTACATATATCGATAAAAGTTCACCTGAAGAACCACAGCGCTTTACCTATGAGACGAAGGTGATGCCAGGTTTGAAGGTAAGTGGCTGGGGTGAAAGTAAAGGGGAGCATCAGAAGGAAGATGGCACCAAAACATCCTCGTTACATTTTGGCACGCCTCAAAAAATATCACCGATTGCAGAGGGGAAAGGATACTGGCAGTATATTCCTCATAACAAGGGGCTTACATTTTTAACGCAGTATGACTATGATGTTCGCTATGGAAAATTAGGGAAGTTATTTGATGGTGTGTTTCGTCCAATAATGGGCTGGGCAACAGCTCTTAGCTTCGATGTCTTAAAAAGATGGCTTGAAAAGGGAGAAAATCCTTATTCTCAGTATCGTCGCTTCTTTTTAACAATCCTAATTAGTGTGCTTTTTTGTTTTGTCTGGCTATACCATGGGCTTGTGCCGAAAATCATCGTGCAGCATCCGAGTGAGGTGATGATGGTTGAGGAATTACTAGGTGGGGGAACTAGTCAGCTTAGCGATGCTGGAGCATCTAAGAGCAACGCTACTCAAATAGTAAGCTGGATTGGTATTGCAGAGATGATCTTTGCACTTTGTTGGCTGTTACCTCGAGGGAAGCGCTTATTGTTTGGAGCTCAAATTTTACTGTTTCCGCTTTTAACAATGGGTGCCGTGCTAGCAGATAAAACGATTGCTACTGCTCCATTTAATCCAGTAACACTTAATGTAGCTTTATGGGTATTGTCCATTATTGGGTTTGTTCTTAGTAAAGATATGCCAAGTGCTAAAAGCTGTAAACGAAAGCGAGGAGAAACAGCATGACGATTTATCAAACTTTATTAGGCGAGGATTTTACACGACTTCATCCGAAGCTACAAAAGCGTTATGCATTACCTGTAGATCAACCTTTTTATGCAAAGGGTGTGATGCATAAAATTGAGTCTGGTGCAAAGTGGCTGCGTCCCTTTTATGCTATGGCTACAAAAACTAGATTCCTGTTTCCTGAATCAGGTGAGGATGTGCCATTTTCAATTTGTAATACTTGTCGAGTATTGCCAAGCGGAGAACTAGAAGTATTATGGGAGCGTACCTTCTATTTTTCTAACAAGACAAGATACTTTGATGCGAGGATGACGGTTGATCCAGTTCAAAAAATAGTGAAGGATTATTTAGGCTCACCGGCTCTTTTTTATTCAGATTTACATTTCGCGGTGACAAGTGAGGGGAGATTGGTCATTCGTTCTGGTGTTCAGCGATTTGTAGTTTCTCAAATAGAATGTCCGATACCAAAAATGTTGGAAGGACGTGTTGTTGTCGAGGAAGGATTTGACAACAAAAGAAATGTGTTTACGATTCATGTGTCCATCCATAATCCATTGATAGGGAGGTTGATGATGTATGCTGGTGAATTTACGCAACAATCTATGTAGTCCAGTCCTAGTATTAGGGCTTGTGCTGTCGGTCGTTTGTTATTTGTTTAGCCCTCAGCCTGAATATATGTTGCTACTGACAGTCGCACAGCTTATTTTTGTTCCTGCGATGGTGAAAATGGTTATTGCCTTTAACAAAGCCGGTGATGCTATTATTGTCGTGATGATGGTTGCAATTACGATGCTCCACTGGTGGTCTGAAGGGTCGGTAGCAATCGGTCTTGCGCTTATTTATGTGCTTTATACGGTGTTTATAGCTATACAAGGTGTGAAGCGATTTTTACAGCGAGGCTTTACAAACATGGCAGAAATCTCGATTGATGTTGGACTTATCTATATATTTATCGGAGGACTATGGTTTTTTGCTTTTATCGCAAACATCGATACAGGTTTTTCATCATTGATAACGTGGTTAACAGCCATTCATTTTCATTACTCAGCTTGTTTATTAGCGATTTCGATAGGTCTTTTTGGGCGAATACATAATAGTAGATGGTACAATGCGGTCGTTGTTATTTTATTGACAGGCCCGCTCCTTGTTGCATTGGGTATAACGTTTTCTACGATACTAGAAATTGTTTCAGTGGTACTTTATATCGCTGCTATTTACAGCTTATTTTTCCTTGCTCTAAAAACGAAACTCCCTCGTGGGCAAGGCTTACTTTTACGAATTTCCTATGGGTCTCTATGTGTCACGATATTATGGTCATTTATGTATGCATTTGGTCATCTTATAGGCAATGTCTATGTAGGAATACCAGAGATGCTAAAATTTCATGGATTCATGAATGGTGTTTTCTTCGGTAGTGTAGGGGTGCTGGCTTGGGCTGTAGCTATTCCAGAAACCACACATCAACCATTTCAATTTCCAATCAGCCAAATTCGTGGGAAATTGCGAGAACAAAGTGATCCACATCCTGGTTTAGTCGATTCGCTTAGTGACTTTGTTGATACGACAAAACTGCCTCACACGATTCCACATTTTTATGAAGAAACAAATCATTATCGTTTAAGGGCATCTGTAAAGTGGAAACCCTGGTTTAAACCGTTTGCTTTGATTTATCAAGGCTTAAGTCGTTTCATGCAACAGCTAAACTTACCCTTTTCCAGTAAGCAAATTGAGATGACAGGCAGGATTGTTAAAGTAGATGAGCTGCAAGATGGGCGTTTAGCTCCACGTGCATGGATTCGTAACATAGACAAACAAACAACCTTTGTCGCAATCTATTCGAAGCATACAACAGAGCAAATAACATATATGAATATTGCGCTCCCACTGCCTTTTTCAACAATGATTGGGGTGTTATATTTATATGAAGATAATGGTGATTTACATTTAACGAGCAATCACGATGGAGATGCGGGGATTTATTTAGCAATCAATCGTTTTTTATTCAAACTACCTTTACATGAACATTTTACGATTACGTCAAAGGATGAAGCAACACTAACGGCTGTACACAAAATGCGCATTTTCGGTCTAGCTTTTTTACAAATTGACTATCAAATAACAAGAAAATAGATCTTTATTGAAGGAATCTGCCTGTCTTTACTCGAAGGTAATAATAAAAGGGGTGATTCGTTGCGATTAACGAAGGGCATTTCAGGTTTTGATGCAGACCATTTAATCGAACAGGATATGCGTAGATTTCAGTCGATGGTTTATCATTTAGCTACAAGTGAACAACGAGCGAAAGCTTTGCAATTTATTGACCAACCACACTTTGTTTATATGCAAGCGTTGATTCAAATGGGGGATGAACAATTCACAATTCTTCATCATAGACTAATGCCTTATATTGCGTTTGCTAAATTTGATGAAGAACTAAACTTTCAATTTTTAACGAAGCCTCACTTACACAAATATTTTCCGATGCGCAAATGCCTTGTCGCAGATACACTAAACATATTGCTGACACAGGATAAGGAGCTTCATAGTTTATCTGAGGTTGAATGGAAATATATTTCACACTTTGACAGTAAAACAATCGGAGACGTTATGTTTAATTATTGGGATTAATGATATTTCTATAGAAGGGAACAGCTGACTATTGAGGCTGTTCCTTTTTTAGAGCAAAAGTCTTGTTTTAACGTTTTAAGGTAGTTCATCTGTTTGTTTAGATATTTCGAAAGATGCTTAAAATTACATAAAAATGTACTAGTTATTTCTTTTAATATAGAAAAAATTCTCAAATCATCCAAGTCCAGCTTAAAAATGGTAGATTACTAATGATGTGCAAAATTTAACTTCCTGTTGGCCAAAAGCCTCTGGTAGATAACAAGGCACATTAGATTGCATTCGGAAAATAAGGAGAATTTGAAATGAATTTCAAGTCAATAAGTAAAAGAATCGTTTTTTCCTTCAGTATTGTAATAGCAGTAGTGGTTTTATACATTGGTTACAATTACTATGCAGTATCACAAAGCAACAGCGCAACGGAACAAATCGTTGATGAAGAATTACAATTACTCATTACAGATTATGAACAAGCTCAAACGATTGGGCTAAGAATTGCCGCAGCTAGAGGGTATGTACTTTCTGGTGAAAAAAAGTATAAGGAAATATTTGAAGAGAATGTAAAGCATGCTGAAGAGAACGAGAAAATACGTTTAGCAATATCAGAGTCAGCAGATTTCAGCAAGTTTGCGGAAATGGCGAAGGAATGGAGCAGGTATGTTGAACAGGAAGTATTTACTGTTTATGATCAAGGCAAGATTGAACTAGCGACGAAAAATTTAGCTACTATGAATGAAAAGGCTACGGAAATACGTGAAGGCTATGAGGGGTTAGCCGAGCATCGTAAACAAGCGATTAATGTGTTAGGCGCAGACATTATTAAATCAGGAGAGAATAAGCAGCTTACAGGCATTATCGTTGGAATTGTCATTGTTATCGTTGCAATCATAATTGCATTGTTAAGTGCTCGAGTCATTTCAAGACCAATCATCACTTTGACAAATCGTATGCAACGAATTACTGAAGGTGATTTAAGTGAGCCTGCACTTATTGTGAATTCAAAAGATGAGGTAGGACAGCTTATGGAAGCGACTAATGCGATGTCGGATATTTTGAATCGTTTATTAAAGCAAATTCAAACAGTATCCAATGACGTAGCTGCGCATAGTGAAGAGCTCATGCAATCAGCGACAGAGGTGAAAACTGGTACGGAACAAATTGTCGATACAGTCACTGAAATCGCGAGTGGCACAGAGGTGCAGGCAAGTAATGCATCAGATGTAGCTACAACAATGGCAGAATTCACCTTAAAGATGACAGATGTCAATAACAGCAGTAAGGATGTTCATCAGTATTCCAAAAATGTCATGTCTTTAACGAAAGAGGGACAAGGTTTAATGGATGCATCCACTGAGCAAATGACATCCATTCATCATATTGTGAAGGATGCTGTTTATAAGGTAGACGAACTAAGTAAACAAACACAGGAAATCTCAAAAATCGTGTCTGTAATACAGGATATAGCTGCGCAAACGAATTTACTGGCGCTTAATGCTGCTATAGAAGCGGCTCGAGCAGGGGAGCACGGTAAAGGTTTTGCGGTAGTTGCAGATGAGGTTCGTAAACTCGCTGAACAAGTAGCCGTCTCAGTTGACGATATAACAAGTATTGTACAAAGAATTCAACAAGATTCGAACATGGTTACATCTTCACTAGAAAATGGCTATGGAGAGGTTGAAAAAGGTACAACACAAATTGCTTCTACAAATGAAACATTCAGCCAAATTGCAAAGGCTGTTTATTCGATGTCAACAAACATTGACAGCATGTCGACAAAGCTAGAAGAAGTAGTACAAAATACTGTGAATATTCATAAATCAGTGGACGAAATTGCAGCTGTATCAGAACAATCCGCTGCAGGCATTCAAGAAACCTCTGCAACTGTCGAACAAGCAGCAAGCTCTATGGATGAGATCAACAATAGTTCCGAAAATTTAGCGGGCATGGCAGAGAATTTGAACGAGCTCATTCGAAAATTTAAATTATAATTAAATCTATCGGAATTTCACACTTTCATCACATTTAGACTGTATACTATTGTATTGGAAGGTGGAATCATATTGAGAAAATATTTACTATTAATACTGATGAGCACTTTGCTTATGGCCCCTGTAGCCTACGCTCATACTATGGATAAAAGTACGCTTTTTTCTGATGTTCCAGAAACTGCAACAAATATACAGGAAATAATGGTACTTCATAGCATCGGATTGCTTGGCTATAATGGCAAAGATATGGCTTTAAATCCAACAGAAAATTTATCACGTAAAGATTTTGCTGGCTGGGTAGGAGGCTTCTTTGGCCTTGAAGGTGCTACTGTCGATGAGCTAGCCCAAGCAGCAAAAAATGAAGATTATGTTTCTTCACTTGAGGGAGACATTACTTATAAAGAAATTAATACAGCATTATTTCATCATAAACTAAATCTTGAAAAGCCAGATGCTACACTAACGAAAGAGGAGTATATTTCCTTTTTAACAGAAAATCTGGACGTTGATATGGGTGGTCACACATTGATTCAAATGGGCGGCTTCTCTGAAGGTCCAACTGGTACGATTGAAGATGTAGTAACAGGTGACGAGACGGGTGTAGTCATTGGAGGCAAAACATACATGCTTTCAGGTCATCCACGAATTTTTGCAGATTCAACGGAGGCAAAAAGCTGGGTTGGTCAAACATTAGAAAAATCCATTTTAACAACAGATGGTGGCCATCATCACGGTAATCATGATCACGGTGATG
Source organism: Lysinibacillus agricola (assembly GCF_016638705.1). Lineage (GTDB taxonomy): Bacteria > Bacillota > Bacilli > Bacillales_A > Planococcaceae > Lysinibacillus > Lysinibacillus agricola. Next base: position 2,443,392 of record NZ_CP067341.1, read on the forward strand.
ATCATCAAGAAGAACAGGCGTCCAACACACCAACACTACAATACATTCAAATACATTCAGGTACACAAGCGACTTCAGACGACACAAAAGAAATAAAATCAGCGAAAGCTACACCAAGAGAAGAACAACAATCAGCGACTGCAACTGACGACGCAACATCAAGCTCAAGCACTGTATGGATTGTAGCAATTATCGCATTACTAGCTGTCATCCTCGGCTTCGTATTTATGAAACGAAAAAAATAATGAAAATCGAAATAAACCAGCAATTGACGAGAAAATCTTGTCATTGCTGGTTTTTTTTGTGGCTTAGAAAATAGGATTAAATCAAGGGAATATATTATACTGATTAAATGTAAAATAATAGTTTTAATTTAGGTTTATTATACAATGTTTTGTTATAATTAGGTAAGGCGCGAATAGCAAGCGAACATAACTTTATAGAGAGATTCGCACCGAAATTCATTTAAATATGATAGCGTTAATTTTGTCGTTTTATTCCTTAAAACCTATGCGCATTAGATATTATGATATAAAAATGATGTATTTGTTATGGATTTATTAAGTTTTGCTGTCTCTTCTCGTATGAGGAGAGTGGATTGAAATTATTCCGTTCTCCACAACTTCTAGAGGAAATTCTGTCTCTTCTCGTATGAGGAGAGTGGATTGAAATAAAATGGAACAATATGAGAGTCAAAGTAATACAAGTCTCTTCTCGTATGAGGAGAGTGGATTGAAATCTGGTTGTAAGCATCTAGTGAAATAATACCTAACGTCTCTTCTCGTATGAGGAGAGTGGATTGAAATAACTTGTTTAGTGGTTGTTATTGATAGAACATTTCGTCTCTTCTCGTATGAGGAGAGTGGATTGAAATAATCCGTTGTGGAATGTCGATGCTAAAACTGATGGTCTCTTCTCGTATGAGGAGAGTGGATTGAAATTGGAGTCACTCGTAAGAAGTGAAGTTGTGGAAAAGCGTCTGTTCTCGTATGAGAGGAGTGGTTTGAAATTTGGCATCAAGGGTATTACAGTGATATGTATGATGTCTCTGCTCATATAAGGAAGTCGATTGTAAAAAATAAATAAAATAAGAAGGTGAATATAAATGTTGGTAAAAGACTTTATTGCGCATATTCGAACTAGTGACGGAGCAGAGCAATTGTTAGTAGATCATTTAAAAGAGGTGCAATATATTGCTGAAGAAATCGGACAGAAAATAGGGCTTAAGCATGTAACAGGACTTGCAGGTATGTTGCATGATATGGGCAAATTTAGTGATGCGTTTCAGGAATATATTCGCGATGCGGTGGCAAATCCTTCTGATCCACCAAAACGTGGGAGTGTTGATCACTCGACTGCTGGTGGCAAATTTTTGATGGAGCATTTTCAAAGAGTTAATCCAGTTTCTCCTTTTTTAGTGGAGTGTGTGGCAAATGCTATTTTTTCACATCATGGACAGTTACTAGATATGATAGATATGGATGGACAGTCGCCTTTTGTGAATCGGCTGACATCTGAGAAGAATATTGATTTTTCACTTGTAAAGCAACGTTTTTTACAGCATATGTATGATTTATCCTATTTGAACAGTTACGTTATAAAAGCTGCAAAGGAATTGGAAACGTATTTTGAAAGTAAACTGAAAAATGCGAAAACAACAGAAGAAGCAGCTAGTGTAATACAAAAAGAAACAAGCTTTGTCACGATATTTATTTTCAGTGCCTTGATTGATGCAGATCGTCACAACTCACGAGCATTCGAGGAACAGGAGGAAATTACACCTTTCGATGTTCAATCACTATGGAAAACTTTTGAAGGACGCCTAAATAAAGATTTAACCGAGAAGCAGAAAAAATCATTACCTAACGAAATTACACGTTTACGCAAACAAATGTCGATAGATTGCCTTGATAAAGCATCACTACCAACAGGTATATATACACTATCTATTCCTACAGGTGGTGGAAAAACTTTAGCAAGTCTTCGTTTTGCCCTGCGACATGCACAACTTCATCAAAAGCAACGTATTATTTACATTGTACCGTACACAACCATCATTGAGCAAAATGCACAAGAGGTGCGTGAAGTTTTACAGGCAGAGGATTATGTATTGGAGCATCACAGTAATGTAATTGAGGATACTGAACACAATGAAAATCTATCCTTTAAGGAGTATCAAGTGGCAAGAAGGTTGAATACCGCAAAGGATGATTGGGATGCACCAATAATTTTTACGACGATGGTGCAATTTTTAGAGACGTTTTATAGTGGGAAGTCGCGTAATGTGAGAAGGTTACATAACTTAGCAAATAGTATACTTATTTTTGACGAAGTACAATCCGTACCGATTCATTGTGTATCATTGTTTAATGAAGCGTTGAATTTCATGAAAAATACATGTAATACCACATCTATTCTATGTACAGCTACACAACCTGCTCTCCAGCTTGTACGCAATAATATTGATATTAATCGGGAACTTGTGGAAGACTTGCCAACGATTATTCAAGCATTTAAGCGTACATCCATCACGCCACTGTTAAAAAATAAGGGGTGGAACACGGAGGAAATCAGTGGTTTTGTTGAAGAATCGTTAATCACTCGCAACAATTTGTTAGTTATTTTAAATACAAAAAAAGCAGTTCATGACTTATACGAACAGCTTAAATATGCTGATTTTGACGTTATGCATTTAAGTACTGGCATGTGTCCTGCACATCGAAAGAAAAAACTAGAAGAGATGAGACTGAAACTTCAAAGAAAGGAAAAGTTTGTTTGTATTAGTACGCAATTGATTGAAGCGGGAGTGGATATTAGCTTCGAATGTGTTATCCGCTCGTTAGCTGGATTAGACTCTATTGCACAGGCTGCAGGACGTTGTAATCGTAATGGGGAGGTAGAATTACAAGATGTATATGTTTTTAACCATGCAGAGGAATCGCTCAGCAAGCTACCAACTATTAAAATGGGCGGAGAATGTTCGCATTATATAATGAAGGATTTACAGGATAATCCTGCACTATTTGGTGGTTATTTATTGTCAACCGAAGCAATGACGCATTACTTTAATCATATTTATAAGGCGTTTGATTCAACGTTGAATTATCCATTACCAAAACTTAAAACATCAATTTATGAATTATTATTTCGAATAGATACAGATAAGAATAAAACATATATTAAGGGACCTGGTAGACACTATCCATTAGCAACCTTGGCTAGTTATAAAACAGCTTTTTCGCATTTTGAAGTGATTGATGCCAAAACACAGGGGGTACTCGTGCCGTACGGTGAGGGGAAGAATCTCATTAGCCAGCTCATGGGCTACGATCCAATTGATGATTATCAAGTATTTTTGAAAAAGGCACAGCAGTGCAGTGTAAATGTGTTCAAACATGATTTTGAAGCATTGAAGCAAAACAATCAGTTGATTGTTGTACAGTTCGGGATATTTAATATTTATGTTGCAAAAGAAACAGCATATGACGATCAATTTGGAATAAGTGTTCAGGGAGAAGCACAGTTAGACGATTGTATTATTTAAGAAGTGAAAAGCAGCTCATTGCTTTTCAGGTAGTGAGCTGCATTCAAACTTAAATGATATAGTATATTTTTCAATCCACGCTATCAAGCGACATTAATAATAATAGCATAATTATTGGAGAGTTAAAGTTTAATTTAAAAATATATTGTTCATATAATATATTTATTTAATGTTTGTCATGTTTCTAGATAATCTGTTGACAAAATAGGTCCATATTGGAATAATTGGTTATAGATAATTCTTAAATAGAATTACTCTCTAGGAATTTTTGAGTGTGGGATTCTTCTTTTTAATTAACTCACTTTCATTAAGAAGAGAATTTCCCTCGAAAATTCACAGAGAAGTTGTGCAAGGAGGTGACAGGATGACAAAAATACGAAATCAAATTGAGTTTGAGGTACATGGTGCCTATGCATTATTTACAGACCCACTAATGAAACTTGGTGGTGAAAAGATGACAACTCAAATTCCAAGTTATCAAGCACTTAAGGGAATTGTGGAATCAATCTATTGGAAACCATCTATCATTTGGTATATTGATGAAATTCGTGTAATGAATGCTATTCGAATGGAATCGAAGGGTGTACGACCGATTGATATGTCGGGAGGAAATACGCTTGCCAATTACAGTTATTTGCGAGATGTACGTTATCAAGTAAAGGCACATTTTGAGTTTAATACAAATCGTATGGATTTAAAGCCAGACTTCAACGAGCACAAACATCATAATATTGCCAAGCGTTGTGTCGAAAAGGGTGGTCGTCGTGATGTTTTTTTGGGTGCAAGAGAATGTCAGGCTTATGTAGAGTCGTGCAATTTCGGCGCTGGGGAAGGTTTTTATGATAATTATGATGAGGTGCATTTTGGTACGATGGTGCATGGCCTAAATTATCCTGACGAAACAGGACGTAATATGCTAGAAACAAGACTTTGGCAACCTAGGATGAAAAATGGCTATATTTCTTTTATTCGTCCGGAAGAATGTTCTCTTGTTCGTCCAATTAAGGAAATGCATGCAAAGTCGTTTAATCTAGGAGAATCAATGACAGCTGTGGATGAAGAATACGATGAGCTGGAGGTGAAGAAATGAGTTATTTACGTGCTTTGTTTAATACCTACGAGGAAAATGAAGCGCAAGTAGGAGAGATTTTCTCAAAAGAAACAAAAGATAAAAAAGTGCTAGAATATACACTACTGCCGATTTCGCACACAACTCAAACAGCACATATTGAAATGATTATTAATCTTGATGGTACATTATATGATGCAAAAGTAATTGGGAAAATCAATACCATTTTACCGTTTACCGAAAGCTCTGGTAGTCGTTCAGGGAAAAATTATGTGTCTCATATGTTACAGGACAAGCTGATGTATGTAGCAGGTGATTATGTTGCTTTTACACAAGAAGAAGATAAAAGAGATGCACATCTCCATTATTTAGAACAACTCGGAGAATGGTGTGATTCGCACTATAGTCATCCGCACATACAAGCAATATACGAATATGTGAAAAAGGGAACACTTATTCAAGATTTGGTAGAGCGCTCTATTTTACATTTAACAGAAGCAGGACTATTGCATTCAAAATGGGATACAAAGCAGGATGGGGACAAGCCACCTATTTTCCAGATGCTCGCAGGTGCGCAGGAAAGCGCATTTGTTCGTTTTAATGTTCATGTACCTGGAGAAATTACTGATCCTGTCTGGAGTAATAAGGATATTTATGATGCATATAGTCAATTTTATAATACAAAGCTTCAGGAAAGCGATATTTGCTATGTAACAGGTGAATATTTACCTTTCACTGTGCGTCACCCTAATAAGCTACGTAACTCGGGGGATAAGGCTAAGTTAATTTCAGCAAATGACAGTAGCGGTTTTACATACCGTGGTCGTTTTAAGGATAGCTTTGAAGCAGCGAATATTAGTTATGATGTCTCGCAAAAAGCGCATAATGCATTAAAGTGGCTGATTGAACGGCAAGGAAAGCAAGTGGACGGTCGTATCTTTCTTGTATGGGGCTCAAAAAATCCAGATATGCCATATGTAGCTGACGATTTATCGAGTAGTGTGTTTACTGGATGGAATGATTTCTTGGTACAACGCGATGCTATGCTTGCGCAAAAAGCTGATACAAAGAAGGTATTGGCAGACCAGCATAGTCTACTTATTAGCGGTATAAAAAAGAATCTGAATATTCAAGAACATGATGATGAAAAGGTTTATATTTTAACGCTTGATGCGGCAACGCCTGGACGGTTAGCAGTACTCTATTATCGAGATTTAGATATTAAAGATTATTTTGATAAGCTATTAATCTGGCATAAGGATTGTAGCTGGCGTCATACGCGGAAGAAAGAAAATGAATGGGTGCAGTACTTCGGCTCTCCGTCCTTTTATACAATTGCACATGCCGCATATGGCCCAAGACCTAGTGATAAGGTCGTCAAAGGTGTGATAGAGCGAATGCTGCCTTGCATACTTGATGGACGAAAAATTCCGATTGATATAGTGCGCAGTGCAATTGTTCGTGCTTCAAATCCCCAATTCTACGATCAAATGTGGGAGTGGGAACAGGTACTAGGAGTAGCATGCTCACTCGTGAAAAAGCATTATTTTGATAAAGATAAGGAGGTTTATACTATGGCACTTGATACGACAAGTCCAGAACGTGATTACTTATTTGGTCGTTTACTCGCAGTTGCAGATGTGTTAGAACGTAATGCCTTGGGCAAGGAAGAAAACCGTCCGACTAATGCGTTGCGTTATATGAATGCATTTTCTCGACATCCTGCAAGGACATGGGAAACGATTCAAAGAAATCTACAACCCTATCAAATGAAGTTAAGAGAAAAGGGCATTTATTATACGAAGCTCATTGATGACATTGGTGCACAAATGGATATAAAAGATTTTACGGATGAGCCACTTAGTGGAAAATATTTATTAGGTTATTACAGTCAACGACAAGCATTGTATACAAAAAAAGAAAAGAATGAAGAGGAGAGTTAAACGATGACAACATTAGATCATAAAATTGATTTTGCGGTTGTATTTTCTGTACAAAATGCCAATCCAAATGGTGATCCATTAAATGGTAATCGTCCGCGTCAAAATTACGATGGTTATGGTGAAGTATCGGATGTATGTATTAAGCGTAAATTACGCAACCGCCTACAAGATATGGGGGAAGCAATTTTTGTACAATCTGATGATCGTAATAATGACGGCTTTAAAAGTTTAAACGATCGAGCAGATGCGATTCCAGAGCTTAAAAAGATAAAGGCTGATAAAAAAGGCAATGCCGATGTGTATGCAACGATTGCGAGTGGTACTTGGTTTGATGTGCGTGCATTTGGACAAGTTTTTGCTTTTAAAGGAGATTCTTTGTCTGTCGGTGTTCGTGGTCCAGTATCTATTCACCCAGCTATTAGTCTTGCTCCAATCGACATTACAAGTATTCAAATAACAAAAAGTGTGAATTCTGTAACGGGCGATAAAAAGGGCTCTGATACAATGGGCATGAAGCATCGAGTTGATTTTGGTATCTATAAGTTTTTTGGAAGTATTAATACACAATTAGCTGAGAAAACAGGCTTTACAAATGAAGATGCTGTTAAATTAAAAGAAGCATTAATTACATTGTTTGAAAACGATGCTTCTTCTGCTCGTCCAGAGGGATCGCTAGAAGTACATAAAGTGATTTGGTGGGAGCATAATTCAAAGCTTGGCCAATACTCATCAGCAAAAGTACACCGTTCTTTAAAGCTAGATGGAAATTCATTTGAGGATTTAACAATTACTGTTGAGCCATTAGAGGGGCTGAAGGTTCATGAGCTGGATGGTAAATGATGATGTCGATTATTTAATGTTATCGGGTATTCAGCATTTTCGCTTCTGTTCACGACAATGGGCGTTGATCCATATAGAACAGCAATGGGCAGAAAATGTTTTGACGATTGAAGGACAACATGTTCATGAAAAAGCAGATCAACCATTTTTACGTGAAAAGCGTGGAAATAAATTAATTGTGAGAGCGATGCCCATTCGCTCTCACAGTTTAAAGACGAATGGTATTTGTGATGTCGTAGAATTTTACGAACATAAAGATGGTGTTCCTATACATGGCGAGACTGGTACTTATTTACCAATCCCAGTAGAATACAAGCGCGGAAAACCAAAGAGGGGACAGGAGGATGTTGTTCAGCTTGTGGCGCAAGTTATGTGTTTAGAGGAGATGCTATTATGTGACATTCCGGCTGCATACTTATTTTATGATGAAATAAAACGCCGTGTAAAAGTTGATATTACAGATGAAATGCGTAATGAAGTACAGTCTATGTTTAAACAAATGCATCATTATTTTGATAGAAGACATACGCCAAAAGTGAAAACAGGAAAGCACTGTGTAAGCTGCTCTTTACAAAATTTATGTATGCCGGAGCTCATGTCATCGACTACGGTTCGCAGCTATATGGAGAGGTATTTATAATGAAAAAATTGCTAAATACATTATTTATTACAACTCCTGATATTTACCTGTCGTTAAAAGGTGAGAATGTTGTCATAACACATGAAAATCAGCAACTCGGCAGATTTCCACTACACAATTTTGAGGCAATCTGTACTTTTGGATATGCTGGAGCAAGTCCTAAATTAATGTATGCATGTGCAGAAAAAAATATTAATTTAACGTTTTTGTCACGTTCAGGGAGGTTTTTAGCACGAGTAGTTGGCGAAAGTAAAGGCAATGTAATATTACGTAAGACGCAATATCGTTTATCAGAAAATGAAGTTGAAAGTGCGAAAATTGCTCGTAATTTTATATTTGCAAAGATTGCAAATCAAAAATGGATTTTAGAGCGAATGGCACGTGATTACCCGCTTCGTATAGATGTACCCATGTTTAAGCAAGTTTCTAGTGAATTGACAACAGCCATGAAGGCGATTTTAGTGACTGAGGATTTAGAACGTTTACGTGGACTAGAAGGACAAGCTGCCACAGCGTATTTTAAACTGTTCGACCAAATGATTTTGCAACAAAAAGACATTTTCTACTTTAGAAATCGTAATCGTCGTCCACCAACAGACAACGTAAATGCTTTATTGTCACTTGCTTACACATTGCTTGCCTCAGATGTCACATCTGCATTGGAAACAGTAGGCTTGGATGCCTATGTTGGCTATTTACACCGTGATCGCCCAGGTCGTGCATCACTTGCTCTAGACGTCATGGAGGAGCTACGTGGTGTTATGGCAGATCGCTTTGTCCTTAAAATGATTAATAAAAAAATGATGCAATCTACTGATTTTGTACAAAAAGAAAACGGTGCTGTACTCTTAACGGATGACGGACGAAGGAAATTTATTAAAGCATGGCAAGAACGTAAACAAGAAAGTCTTACACATCCATACTTAAACGAAAAAATAAATTGGGGTCTTGTCCCTCACGCACAAGCAATTCTACTTGCACGTTATTTACGGGGGGATATAGAAGAATATCCACCTTTTTTATGGAAATGAGGGGCTTACATGTTAGTATTAGTCACTTACGATGTTGTCACGAAAACACCTATTGGCCGAAAGCGATTACGAAAGGTTGCAAAAATATGTGAAAATTTCGGAATACGTGTGCAAAATTCAGTTTTTGAGTGTGTAGTAGATGCCACTCAGTTTAAGCAACTACAACTCGCACTACAGGAGATTATTGATGTGGAAGAAGATAGTCTACGTTTCTATCAGCTAGGCAACAATTACAAATCAAAGGTTATTCATATCGGAGCAAAAGAAACATTCAATGTTGAAGATACAATAATTTTATAATCGGTGCGGATGCCAAGCAAACATAAATTCCTAGAGAGATCCGCACCAAATTTTGATGAAAATTCAATCATCAGAAATGGTAAGAATGGTATGAAAGAATTAGAATGAAAAGATAAATAGCAAAAATCGTTTAGAGTTATTATTTTTTTATGAATTTTTGCAGTCACTCTCTGTATGGAGAGTGTGGATTGAAATGTTCGTCGTCTCGTAAGTTCATCAACGACGTTAACACAGTCACTCTCTGTATGGAGAGTGTGGATTGAAATGTTCAGTTATTTGTTAAATAGAATGATAAACTTTGGTCACTCTCTGTATGGAGAGTGTGGATTGAAATCAAAATACGTTTGTACATTGGAGGCGACAGGATGATGTCACTCTCTGTATGGAGAGTGTGGATTGAAATCGCATTTATCAGTGGATGGCTTTTATTATACGCGTCACTCTCTGTATGGAGAGTGTGGATTGAAATGATTTTATCAATGCATTGGAAGTGAGTCGGAACGAGTCACTCTCTGTATGGAGAGTGTGGATTGAAATCTAATTTAAGACTTGCTGCAAACAGTGGAATAAACGTCACTCTCTGTATGGAGAGTGTGGATTGAAATTCCTAAACCATCGATAAAACTCGTGATTAATATAGTCACTCTCTGTATGGAGAGTGTGGATTGAAATGCATCTTTTAAAGAGTAGTTTAACTTTCCATTTAGTCACTCTCTGTATGGAGAGTGTGGATTGAAATATCCTCCAGGTATAACACTAGCTTGCGGTAAATCGTCACTCTCTGTATGGAGAGTGTGGATTGAAATTACTTTGTCAATGTCTTTTAATCGTTCAATGACGTCACTCTCTGTATGGAGAGTGTGGATTGAAATTTATCACCTATTTCCACTATTAATAGTTTTTTCGTCACTCTCTGTATGGAGAGTGTGGATTGAAATAAATCTAATAGAAGAACTACTAGTTTTCGGGACAAGGTCACTCTCTGTATGGAGAGTGTGGATTGAAATAATATCTCCATCATCTTGACGTGCTGAACGACCAGTCACTCTCTGTATGGAGAGTGTGGATTGAAATTTTTATAGAATTGATAAGGAAGGATGAGTGAAAATGTCACTCTCTGTATGGAGAGTGTGGATTGAAATAGGAGCAGTGGCGACAATCGGCGGTGTTGAATACGGTCACTCTCTGTATGGAGAGTGTGGATTGAAATAATAGATGATATTGTTATGAATAAATTTGAAGAACGTCACTCTCTGTATGGAGAGTGTGGATTGAAATATTTAATGATATACAAGACGCAAAGCTGGTGGACGTGTCACTCTCTGTATGGAGAGTGTGGATTGAAATTATTCGTCAGTTTGTTGAGATGGCAGACCAGGACGACGTCACTCTCTGTATGGAGAGTGTGGATTGAAATATCGACCATACGTCCATCAACTGACACGTTACGAGTCACTCTCTGTATGGAGAGTGTGGATTGAAATATCTTAGCGAAGGCGGTGTCTGATGGATGGACTGTCACTCTCTGTATGGAGAGTGTGGATTGAAATCTTTTTCATTGCCCTGGGACTTTATGGCGTTGCTAGTCACTCTCTGTATGGAGAGTGTGGATTGAAATGTTGTAAGCATCCTCTACACGGTCATAGTGGTCTCGTCACTCTCTGTATGGAGAGTGTGGATTGAAATCTAACTTAGTATAACATTAATCAATTTTCTTTGCGTCACTCTCTGTATGGAGAGTGTGGATTGAAATTCTGCAAATATCTATTGCATAGTATCGTAATATCTCGTCACTCTCTGTATGGAGAGTGTGGATTGAAATACCTGTTAATAAATTTGTTACGATAGTTTGTAGGTCACTCTCTGTATGGAGAGTGTGGATTGAAATAATACTATCTTTGTAGTTATCGTAAAAAATCGAAAACGTCACTCTCTGTATGGAGAGTGTGGATTGAAATCACAGAGGACGGAGAGGGCAATTTGAGATATTGGTGTCACTCTCTGTATGGAGAGTGTGGATTGAAATTCCTAAATCACTTAAATTCTTTCTCAATTTAACGTCACTCTCTGTATGGAGAGTGTGGATTGAAATTGGCACTGGGCCTAAGTGGGATCAAAAAGCAAAGGTCACTCTCTGTATGGAGAGTGTGGATTGAAATTACCATTAAAGACATACTAGATGGCGATGTAGCGTCACTCTCTGTATGGAGAGTGTGGATTGAAATAAACGTTTCGATAATTTGGCAGTCTGATAATTTTTGTCACTCTCTGTATGGAGAGTGTGGATTGAAATATTTCAATGCTGCAAGCGTCACTGATGCCCCACGTGTCACTCTCTGTATGGAGAGTGTGGATTGAAATCATTGCCCATCTACCAGCACCTACCGCGCCTTTCGTCACTCTCTGTATGGAGAGTGTGGATTGAAATACGTAATTCATCATCCATGTACTCAGCTAATACATCGTCACTCTCTGTATGGAGAGTGTGGATTGAAATTTAGAAGAACATATCTTATGTGATCCACGTATCAAGTCACTCTCTGTATGGAGAGTGTGGATTGAAATCAACCATAAATCATAGTTATTGACCATGGATAACAGTCACTCTCTGTATGGAGAGTGTGGATTGAAATTCAATGCTTCCGCTTGTGATTTAACCTCTTGCTTCGTCACTCTCTGTATGGAGAGTGTGGATTGAAATTAAGGTAGTTGCGAGTTTATTGGCAGATTCATTTAGTCACTCTCTGTATGGAGAGTGTGGATTGAAATTTCATCGAATACAGGTTTAGCCACCGTAACATCTTGTCACTCTCTGTATGGAGAGTGTGGATTGAAATTTGATTGTAAAAACGAAAAGTAAAAATTAACGCAGGTCACTCTCTGTATGGAGAGTGTGGATTGAAATAAGAGAAAGCGCAAAGAGAAATGGAGTTAATGCGTCACTCTCTGTATGGAGAGTGTGGATTGAAATATTGTTTTAGATTTAGAAGTTACTAAGAGTTTTGGTCACTCTCTGTATGGAGAGTGTGGATTGAAATGTTATCTAGACGAAGATGATGAACTTTATGAAGAGTCACTCTCTGTATGGAGAGTGTGGATTGAAATCTCAAATATAGCTCATAAAAATAATATTTTTGTTGTCACTCTCTGTATGGAGAGTGTGGATTGAAATCTCTTGACCAAGAACGTGGATAGCAAAGTAGTCTGTCACTCTCTGTATGGAGAGTGTGGATTGAAATTTCCATTAAAGAAAGTTCATCCAAAGATTTTTTGTCACTCTCTGTATGGAGAGTGTGGATTGAAATTATTAAATTGTATCAATAATGGCAAGTGTTGTCAGGTCACTCTCTGTATGGAGAGTGTGGATTGAAATTTTCGTGGACACGCCAACGAGCAAGGATCGGTATTGTCACTCTCTGTATGGAGAGTGTGGATTGAAATATTGTGGCAAGAAAAATCTAGTCTAGCACACTCGGTCACTCTCTGTATGGAGAGTGTGGATTGAAATGCCTGTCCATAGACCAATCTGTTTGAACACTCTCGGTCACTCTCTGTATGGAGAGTGTGGATTGAAATGATATCTACAATGATTGAAGCAGAAATTACTGGTGTCACTCTCTGTATGGAGAGTGTGGATTGAAATTATAAGGTTTTCAAATATACGTCTTAGGTAAACAAGTCACTCTCTGTATGGAGAGTGTGGATTGAAATGCCTGTCCATAGACCAATCTGTTTGAACACTCTCGGTCACTCTCTGTATGGAGAGTGTGGATTGAAATGATATCTACAATGATTGAAGCAGAAATTACTGGTGTCACTCTCTGTATGGAGAGTGTGGATTGAAATTATAAGGTTTTCAAATATACGTCTTAGGTAAACAAGTCACTCTCTGTATGGAGAGTGTGGATTGAAATGCGTTAAGGAATATCAACGTAACTCCAGGAGAGCAGTCACTCTCTGTATGGAGAGTGTGGATTGAAATACCTACTTTTTTTCAATAGTGTCTCCAAAGGTGGTCGTCACTCTCTGTATGGAGAGTGTGGATTGAAATATGCTTAACAGTGATTTTCAAATTTTTATTGATGTCACTCTCTGTATGGAGAGTGTGGATTGAAATTGGTACTTGAACAGTTAAATTTACTTGTAATTGTTGTCACTCTCTGTATGGAGAGTGTGGATTGAAATAGCCGTACCATCTTTATTAACTATCATGGCTTTACCGTCACTCTCTGTATGGAGAGTGTGGATTGAAATATGTGCACATACTACACGTTGGTCATCGCATGAAAGGTCACTCTCTGTATGGAGAGTGTGGATTGAAATTAGTATTGTACCAGTTGTTTTTGGTACAGCACCTGTCACTCTCTGTATGGAGAGTGTGGATTGAAATATTTAGAAGTGCTTCATCTGGACTAAAGGATTTAGTCACTCTCTGTATGGAGAGTGTGGATTGAAATTTTAAATCTACAACTAACTAAATATTGCAACTGGAGTCACTCTCTGTATGGAGAGTGTGGATTGAAATCGTACATTAGTTGATCCTATGGACATCGATGAAACAGTCACTCTCTGTATGGAGAGTGTGGATTGAAATAATAGCTGATAATCCAATGGAAAAAGATGTACTAGTCACTCTCTGTATGGAGAGTGTGGATTGAAATGATCGAGTACAAGCCATTCTTACTAAACGTCCGAAGTCACTCTCTGTATGGAGAGTGTGGATTGAAATAAGGTAAGTAAATCTTGCTCATCCTTAAACGTTGTCACTCTCTGTATGGAGAGTGTGGATTGAAATCCAACGGCTTGGGCTATGGATGTCTAACGCACCTTGGTCACTCTCTGTATGGAGAGTGTGGATTGAAATAAACCATTGTTTCAGTTTCCGTTTAGTGGTCCTTGTCACTCTCTGTATGGAGAGTGTGGATTGAAATAGCTGTTTAATATCAGCCTGTAATGCGTCTATTTGTCACTCTCTGTATGGAGAGTGTGGATTGAAATAGTACAGGTAAGGGTGCCGGAGGAGGTAGTGCTCCGTCACTCTCTGTATGGAGAGTGTGGATTGAAATTATAAGTACCACCTAAAGAAACTCTAACAGCCTGTGTCACTCTCTGTATGGAGAGTGTGGATTGAAATTTGAATGAATTCGTAATTTTCGTCGCCAGTACCGTCACTCTCTGTATGGAGAGTGTGGATTGAAATCCTGTAAAATCAAACAGTACAGCAGCAATGTCATGTCACTCTCTGTATGGAGAGTGTGGATTGAAATCACCAATGCGCCAAAAGGGACATCATCAGCGTTTTCCCGTCACTCTCTGTATGGAGAGTGTGGATTGAAATTATCAGCTTTACCGTAGACACTAGCTAAATCACTGTCACTCTCTGTATGGAGAGTGTGGATTGAAATTGCCACTCTGTACCAATCCGTATAATCTAGCATGTCACTCTCTGTATGGAGAGTGTGGATTGAAATTACTATAGTCCAAATGGACAAATGGAAATGGAAGGTCACTCTCTGTATGGAGAGTGTGGATTGAAATGTATGAGTACGATGAATACATGTTGTTTAAGCAGTCACTCTCTGTATGGAGAGTGTGGATTGAAATTTTAAAGCTAACGACCTGAGCAAGGTTGAAGAAATGTCACTCTCTGTATGGAGAGTGTGGATTGAAATTATGAGTACAAGAATTAGTTATCCAGTAGAAGTTGTCACTCTCTGTATGGAGAGTGTGGATTGAAATATATGATAGTGAACATACATTTGTAAAAGAATCAGTCACTCTCTGTATGGAGAGTGTGGATTGAAATTATACTTTCTGTTGCAATTTCCACAAGCTGTGTAACGTCACTCTCTGTATGGAGAGTGTGGATTGAAATCGTGTCGGCATGTTTGATGGTGAAAAATATTATGTCACTCTCTGTATGGAGAGTGTGGATTGAAATCAGAAGGTTTTTACACAGTAATTGCATCATGCATGTCACTCTCTGTATGGAGAGTGTGGATTGAAATAACAATGACAGGAGATAAGATTTTAAAAATTGATGTCACTCTCTGTATGGAGAGTGTGGATTGAAATAACTGGACGTTTTATTTAGAGAATTTCAAAAAGCGTCACTCTCTGTATGGAGAGTGTGGATTGAAATTCAACTAAGACACCATTTATAGTTTTTCTACCTAAGTCACTCTCTGTATGGAGAGTGTGGATTGAAATAGCAGGAACGAAATGCTCTACTGTATACGTAAATGTCACTCTCTGTATGGAGAGTGTGGATTGAAATAGCAGGAACGAAATGCTCTACTGTATACGTAAATGTCACTCTCTGTATGGAGAGTGTGGATTGAAATGCAACTAGAAAGGAAGAAGTATATGGGAGAAAATGTTACTCTCTGTATGGAGAGTGTGGATTGAAATTTTTTTATATTGGAAGGTTTTAAATTAACATCCCAGTCACTCTCTGTATGGAGAGTGTGGATTGAAATCTTAAACCCTGTAGGCGTTACATAATTAGGTATAGTCACTCTCTGTATGGAGAGTGTGGATTGAAATTGGACCAGGTACGAACCATAAAATTCTTGGGTGTGCGTCACTCTCTGTATGGAGAGTGTGGATTGAAATTAATTTTTCTTTTGGTCTTGGTGCTGTGCTGCCAGTCACTCTTTGTATGGAGAGTGTGGATTGAAATACTAGGCATAATCATGTCACTTGTGGAGGGCATAACGTCACTCTCTGTATGGAGAGTGTGGATTGAAATTGGTAACGTGGTCCAGATAAAAATGAAGCACGATTGTCACTCTCTGTAAGGGGAGTGTGGATTGAAATCTGTACCAGCTTGAACTAAAAGAAAACATTCTTTATTTATTAGCAATTGTCTGCTTGCACAATAACGGTTGTAAATTATTTGTACAAAATTGAATAATAGGAAGTTCAATGGGGATATAAATAGAATAAAACCGATGATTTATTTCATGAGTTCATGAAAAAGCTTCGATAAGGAGTGTGGAGATGGCGACACTTGTTGTAAAGAGAAGTATAATGCACCGATACCAAAGCATTGGGCAGGCGATTCAAGAGGCAGAGCAGGGAGATTTTATTGAAATTCGAGAAGGGATATATGAAGAAAGCTTCGAGATTACCAAAAGGCTTACACTTTATGGGGTGGGCAATGTGACAATTAAAGGTGGCGTGTTTATTCGCTATCAAACACATGTGAATATGCGAAATCTGCGCTTTACACAAGGGCAAGGTATTTATGTAAAAGGAGACTTACAGCTTGAAAACTGTATAATTGAGCAGCAAATGGTGCAAGCCCAAGTGACCGTTAGCTTCGGAAGTCTAATGATGAAAAATGTTGATATTTTAGCGTCCCCCATCAATCATTTTGGCTTACGTATTGAAAATGGCTCGAGCGTTATACTTGTGGATACGACAATCCAGCATCATGTTAAGGCTCAAATCATTGTGAAAAACAGTGAAATCGCATTGACAAATTGTATGCTGTTGGAAGGTCAAACGAATGGCATTTTTGCAATACGCGATGTGAAAATGGATATTGTGGATTGTGAAATTCATGGACATCAGAAGGCACAAATTGTTGCAACCTCCAGTTCAATTTCGATGACCAATACACTTATTCATCAAGGGCAAGGTTTAGGTATCCAAGTATTCGATAGCTCGAAACTAACGATGGATGGCTGTGAAATCAAGCAACATAAGGACACGCATTTGGCTGTTCATCAAAGTGAGTTATTGGTGACAGATTCTATTTTTTCAGAAGGACAAGGGAATGGCATTTTTCTTGGAGAGAAATCTGGGGCAACATTGTATGATTGTAAGATCCATCGGCATATGAAGTCGCAGCTATTAATTGAAAATAGTAAAGCAGAGTTTTATAAATGTAGCATAACAAAAGGGGAGGCAACCGGAGTCACGATTGTCAATGAAGCGGATGTCTCAATGGCCGAATGTGATATCCAGGAACATCAGCAGTTTCACTTTGTTATTGATGCAAGCGGGCTAAAGCTTAATCAGTCCATGCTTCAATTTGGACAGTCGGGTGGTATTTATGGCAATGATCACGCCAAGATTACGCTCTATAACACAACAATTCGAGAGCTCGAAAGTCATCACATTTATATAAATAATGCTCGACTGTTTACTGAAAATTGTACTTTTGAACACATTATCGGAAATGCCATTACTTGTATTGATGCTATTTTTGAAGTTGCGAATAGTGAATTTAAGAATTGCAAAGAAAGCCCATATGCGATAGTTTGGTCTGATAAGTCAATGGGACGCATTAAGCACTGTGTGATTGATAAAGCGGATCGTACGTTTTTAGCGATGTCCAATCAATCTTTACTTGAGATGTTGAACACAGATCTAACGGCTGTAAAGATACCAGCTATTGTGCAGGAGAAGAGTCAGTTATTTATCCAAGGGTATACTGACGAGACTATGTGGAAGAGTGACGCATCGTCGAAAATTGTTTATTTACTAGCTACTACTAGCGACAAGACAAAGCACATTGTAAGCTTGTTAAATCAAGCAGAAACAGTCAATAATCAAAAACTAAATAATAAATTATTACAACAAATAAAAGCAATTCTCCAAAAAAACAATATTAATAAAACAGTGTAATAACCGAATATAAAAGTAGGATAAGTAGTTTCAATAATTTTGAAATTACTTTTTTTATGAAATAAAAGCACTGTAATAACGAGGTGAATGTATAATTAAGGTGGATACATATTAAAAAAGATTTACTGTCATTTGTCACTGTTCATTACAATTCTCAGCATATTCATATGTAAACGGTTTCTTTTGCGATTTAAACGCTTTTATGCAGAATGCTAAAATTCGACAAAAGGGCTCATTATTTTTATAATAGAATTAATAAATGACAAGAATTGTTCTAGTAACTTCATCAAAAATTATAAAAAAAATTACAATAATTTTTTGGAGAGATTAAAATTTTACTAAATTAAAGTGGATTTTAGATTGATTAATTTTCATGCTACATCCTATAATTAGTAAAAATGGTTCATGAATCGTAGTATTAGTTTGTTGTTTTAGAAATGAGGATTCTGATTGTGAAATAATAAATTATGGATGAATTAGAGGTGAAAAAGTATGTTTGGGCTTTCGAAGGAAGAAATTATGTTAATGCTGGAAAAAGTGGGATTAGAAGAGACTCAAAGAAATGCAATTGCAGATATCCTGTATCTTAACAATATGCGAATTGAGCAACAACTTGCATTTATTATCCATCTTGTGATAGACGAGCGCGAAAGAAGTATTACAAACAATACATATTTAAATTAAAAAATGTCGAAGGATCAGAAATTTGACTTTGATCACATTACATATCGTTTGTTATAGAAATTTTGAACTGACAAGGTGACGTTCCTATTAAGTAACTTTATCCTCTATATTTTTTAAAAAATCACAAGAGCTATGTATTTTACAAATGCTCTTGTGATTTTTCTTTTCATGAAACTTTCTATTTATAACTTTTTCGTAAAGCAAATAATACGGTTAGCCTCTGTGAAACCTAGCTTAAGATGGACTGCTAAACTTTCTAGATTTTGCAATTCACAATCACTCGCAAATTCTATACATCCTTTACCTTTAGCCCACTGCTCACAACTCTCGATAAGTAGCTTGGCAAAGCCTTTCTGTCGATATTGTTCTTTTACGAAGAGTCCTTCTAAATAGCCGACTGGGCTTGAGTCGGTACCTTCAACATAATCTGTTCGGAGTTGACATTGTGCAAAACCGACTGCTTCATCATCCTCATAGGCAAGGAAAATCGCGGCGTTTTCAGCATGAATCAGTTGCGCCATCTCCTCGCTAAATTCTTCTAACGTATGATTTGGCCAAAGTTGTAGTGCTAATAATGCTGCTGTTTGTATATCTTCCATGACGGCTTGTTTAATCATATTGAGTCCCCTTTTTTATGAAATGGTAAAAATTGAAACTTTTTATTAATTAGAACGTAAAAATATCAGGCGTGTTGATTAGGAAAATATAGGTTTATTATTGTGCTGTAAAAGGATTTTTTGTTGCGAGTGCTCCTGTCGTCGCAGAGCAAAGCTTTCCGCGGGAAAAGCGAGACAGACGAGACTCTGCACGGAGCGAATGTTTTCCGTACGAAAGCGAAGCGACAGCTGAAATCCGCGTCTTCTAAACAATTAAAGTGGATAAAAACGGTTAATCAACACATCTGATAAGATATAAAAATACAGGGAGGTTAGTACTTTGAAGCAAGCGTTAATGATACTTGATATTCAAAATGATTACCTTAGTGATCAATCCCGAATGCCTATAGCAGAGGATCAAATTGAGCCAACTTTAAATAGCATTAATGAGCTGATAAAAAGCGCTGAAAAGTCAAATGTCCCTATCCTCTATATTAGGAATGAATTTGAGCGAACGCAATTACTTTCAAATCTTTTACGAAAATTCACTGCGTTAAAAGGAAGTAATGGTGCTGAATTGGACGAACGACTATTAAGAGCCGAGGGTGCGTATTTTTCGAAAAAGAAAGCGGATGCATTTAGTAATCCTAGCTTAATTGAATACTTAGACAATAATGGAATAAGTGGATTAATAGTAATGGGTCTGTTTATAGAGGGCTGTGTCACTGCAACTGTGGAAGGGGCATTATCTAGAAATTTTGCTGTTACTGTTGTGAAGGATGCAGTCGCAGGCGCAACAGATAAAAGTAGGGAAGTAGCCTTAACAAAGTTAGCTACACAAGACATCTTAATTCTTAGTTCGCAGCAAATTTTTGAAGGTGAAAATCAGAAGGAGAGAACTTAAAATGACGCTTTTACAACGATTAATTGAGCAGGCTAAGAAACCAAGAGGAATCGTAGGTTCATTGATGTTACGAATAATGAATTTTGCTCATAGTGGAATGAATACATGGTTAATGAAAAATGGTGCCGTATATGATGGCGATATAGTATTAGATATTGGATGTGGAGGTGGAAAAACACTCCAAACCTTATCGAAAATCAATCCAAGTGGTAAAATCTATGGTATAGACTTTTCTGAGCAGGCTATCAAAGACTCCATAAAAACAAATCGAAAGGATGTAGCGAATGGAAAAGTGATAGTAAAGCAAGCAAGTGTTTCAAGCATTCCGTACACAGATAAGTTTTTCGATACGATTACAGCGCTCCAAACGCATTATTTTTGGTCAGACTTAGCAAATGATGTGAAGGAAGTATTTAGAGTGTTGAAGAATGGTGGGAAATTTATCATAATTTCAGAGCTCTATAAAATTAATTATCATATGAAAGCTTATAAAACAAAACCTGAAATAAAAAAGTTACTTGAAAGTGTTGGATTTCAAACCGTTCATATACAGGAAAACACACAAAAAGGATGGCTTTGTATTACAGGGATTAAATAATACATAAAAAATGGAGGATATATTTAATGAAAAGATGTGAATGGGTCAAGCAAGATGAACCTTTATATGTTGAGTATCATGACAAGGAATGGGGTATTCCTGTCTATGATGATCAGCATTTATTTGAGATGCTTTGTCTAGAAGGGGCACAGGCTGGACTTAGTTGGTGGACAATCCTACAAAAAAGAGAGGGCTACCGGGCTGCGTTCGACCAATTCGATGCTTCGAAAATCATTCTTTATACAGAGGACAAGCTACAGGAACTTAGTCAGGATTCTCGCATTGTTCGTAATAAACTAAAAATTGCTAGTGTTGTAACGAATGCTCAAGCTTTTCTACGTATACAGGAGAAATACGATTCCTTCTCTGATTATATTTGGCGTTTTGTGGATCATCAGCCGATCATCAATGAATGGTCGTCAATAGCTGATGTACCTGCGACTACAGAGATTAGTGAACGAATGAGCAAGCAATTGAAAAAGGACGGCTTTAAATTTGTTGGTAATACCATTTGCTATGCATTTATGCAGGCAACAGGGATGGTTAATGATCATGTCGTAGATTGTTTTTGTCGTAGTGAGGGTTCAGATGATGAAAATCGATGACATTAAGGCGCAACTAGTGAGACAGGCAACAATCTTTGAAACAGGTGGAGTACGACCTACACATGGTCTGCTTGAAAGCTGGATTGGCTATGTAGGATGGTCATTACCAGAGGAACAGTGGCCAGAAGGATTTCAGCCCCTTGCTGCATTATTTTTGAAGGATCTGCCTTTTGTACCAGCATCATTGCAACATATTGAGCTGCTAACGTTATTTATCAATGAAAAAATATTTGATCACCTCATAGAAGAAGATCTTAGCCGTTTTTTTGAAATAAGAGCATATACTTCACTCGAAGGGTTGATCCAGCAAACTTGGCAGCATGAGCATATTCGGGCATTTCCGCTTATCCCAAGGCTTATTGACAATGATTATCCAGCATGGGATGGGGGAGGTATTCCTTCTGAAGTGGAAGATGAAATTTTGAGGCTAGAAAACGAGGAGGAGTTTGAGTACTTCGATGATATCGTAGAGGAAATATACGCAATTCATAAAATAGGTGGCTATCCAGCTTTTTGCCAAAGTGGTCATGATTACGGTGAGGAGTTTCCGTTTGTATTACAGATTGCCTCAGACGAGAAGGCTTATTTCAATATCGTCGATAATGGAAATTTCTATTTCTTTTTTAATCCAGAGCTAAATGAGTGGCGTGTTCATTGTGATTTTTATTAACATAGCAAATCAACTTTTGCTCATAGATAACAACAATCTATAAATAAGGAATACTTCAATATAACCACCTGTGATTAGGAATCAAGTGTTCAAAAAGACTGCATGGATGATTGTCATAAATAAAGTATCCCCAACAATAACTTGTTAAATAGACGCTGCAGCGATACATCTAAAACCGATGGCAGCCACATTGAAAACATTTTGTATTGTTGAGAGAAATCAAAATGTGTTTTTATTATCAATCCTATCTATTATGATGTCCTAGTTAAATTGTCGAAAACCACTTAATTGCAAAGGTAGAGGCTAGGGTGGCTCATCGGACGCCACCAGGAAAGCGCCCAGTCGGAGCAAAAACCAACCCCACATTATGGTGAAGAGCCTTTATTCTACATAAATGCTTGGAGTTAAAAATAAGTTCAAGGACCAGTAGTTTGCCCCAGTTCGTAGGGTGGACATTAATTTTTGTCATTATATGTTGGCAACAAGGTAGGGGAAATGAAGGTACACATTTCTTATTAATTGATTTCATGATGAGGAGGAATGATGATGAGGCGGCACACACCAGAAAATAAAGGAACAAAGAAGGTGAAAAAAGTGGAAAACAAAACAGTAGTAAAAAACGGTATTAGTTTTGGCGCGGTATTAGCCATTACGATTTCGTGGAGTGTAAATCATTCAATATTATGGGCAATCATACATGGTTGTTTTAGTTGGTTGTATGTAATCTACTACGCGCTAATAAGATAATAGTGAAAAGAAGCGGGATGAATGTGGAACCTCAACTACGCAATGCTGTGCAATTATCTAGAGAAACATTGCAACATATACATACCATAGAGAATGTGTGCTTCGTTCATAACTTATGGGCATTTAGCATAAATAACAAAGTGCTCTTTTTTCAAAGAAAAGCTCATATTTTATAAAGAAGATTTACTTACATCTTTGCGTGTATCGTAGAAGAAAGGTTGATAGGATGACACATCAAGTAACCGCCACAAGCAATATTGATTTTAATGCTACAGGCGTTGAAGAAATATTACAAAATGTAGCTTATATATTATCTACTTTCGTAATATCTTGCCCTTT
Source organism: Lysinibacillus agricola (assembly GCF_016638705.1). Taxonomy (GTDB): domain Bacteria; phylum Bacillota; class Bacilli; order Bacillales_A; family Planococcaceae; genus Lysinibacillus; species Lysinibacillus agricola. The sequence continues at coordinate 2,466,539 of NZ_CP067341.1, forward strand.
ATACAGGGATTTTGGTTTTAGACTAGATACTCTTCCACCTTTTCAGCTTGCAAAAAGGCGTAATACTGCACGCCTTATTGAGAGCATTCAACGTTTCGAGCCACGAGCTGTAGTAGTAGATGTAGATTATCTTGGAGATGCTTATGTAGGAAAATTAGAACCAGTTGTGAAAGTAATTATAAACGAATAAACGTTCTATGTAAGTTCGCAGCTAATAATATACTATTTTCTCTCTCATATCACAAAAATATGGCTCATCACCAAAAGTTGTGGATGACATTAATTAAACGTATGCCATATATATAAGTCAGAACGGAAATCAACCACACGTTAAGGTGATGATCCAAAAATATGCCAGGCTAGTCATTGAAATGTTAGCCTGGCATATTATAAGTAGGTTAGTTTTTAAATAAAAATTAAAATTATAATTATTGCTTTGTTCATAGACCTTTTTGTATGGAACGAACTATATGCATTTTCGTAAAAAGGGATGATCTAAATTATGCAGCTTTTCTGATTGCATCAATTTTTTGGATCAAAGTTTAAGAAAGTAATACCTAAGAAACTACCGCCACCTGTTAAGAAAATATCTACTAATGTACCTGGTTCTAAGCGTCTTGAGAAATTACATGCGCAACCTTTACAATGATGGTTTCTTCTTTAAAGAAGCATTTTTCCTCTGTGCAATGACAATTTTCGTACTCACGTTCGTACTCATATTTGCTATGATGTCGTATAAAACATTTATTATATACGGGAAAAGTATGATTAATTCATTATTTAAAACGACAAGCGTATTGTATTAAAAAGATGAAATGGAGAGGGAATATGAGAGGATTAATAAAAGGCTTTTTTATTTTATTTTCCTTGGTATTAATAACTGCTGCCTTGATTAAGTATAATCAGCCTTCATTAGAACGACCCATTGAAAAATATCCCGACATAAATTATTCTGAAGAAATTGGTGGAAAATTACAAAATGCAAATTTTACACAAAAGATTATAGTAGCGTTACGAGCAGCAGGCTATTATCCAGATAGTACGATAGGCTATTTAATTGAATCTCCAAACAATCAAGTAATGACCATACGATTACATAATTTAGATCAATTTGATAAAAGTACAGAAAGCGAAATTCAAAATATCGTCAACATTATTGCGAAAAATAATAACCTTCAGTTGTTTATCGTAGATGTCCGGCCTATTGATATTTAGTAATAAGGTTAGATAGAAAACAGTCTATTGATGGATGTACAAAATAGATAAATAGATAATAAATACTATAATACCTAGCAAATTATTGAAAAATTATTATATAATACATTCCCTATTCTTGATATATTTAGTATGTCAAAAGAATTTTTGGGAGGATTTAGTAATGAAAAAGCGAGTTTTAATGGCTGTTTTAATGTTATTAGCACTAATTACAGCTGCATGTGGATCTACATATAATGAAGGGAAGAAAAACTTACCGGCTAGTGATTCAGAAAAGGTCTCATCCGAAAATAAAAAAGAAAATGATGAAGAAAACAAGGAAGAAGCGAAAACGGAAGAGTCAGAGAAAGAGGCAGCTGTACCTGCTGTGACAGTTAATAATGCGAAACGTTATTTAGAAGATCTTCCTATTTTGACTGAAGATATTCTTACATTAAATAAGATTTCCTATAACTTTATCTCAACAAACCCTGAACTATTCCCTGCTACAACTAAAGAGGCTGTTGCAAAAGTAAAAAAGCTTACAGATAAAAAGGTAACTTCGAAGCATTTAAATAAAAATGTAGAACCATATTTAGAGAAAATCATTAATTTTACTGGGGACGTTATCCAAATCGAAGAACATAAGTTAGATGATGGTACGCCAGTTACAACAATTATTTTAGATGATATGGATTTCAATGCTATTTATGCACTTGGATATCAAACAACTGACATTTTAGAAGGTGATTTCATAGATATTTGGGGATTACCACTAGGTCAGTTCCAGTATGATAATATCGATGGTGGTACTACTTTAGCTCAAGTTATCGCGACTTCCTATATAGAATAAGTACGACCGAACAGGGAGCACTCTCTTTGAGCAGTGTTCCTTTTATTTTTCTCTGGGAAGGATATTTTTTGGATACATAAGTTGAAAAATTCGTGTGCTATAATCAACACAAAGAGGTGATTATTCTGAGAATTTTAGTTTTAGGCGCAACGGGGCGTGTTGGAAGCCACATCGTTTCTCTTGCGTTACAAGATAAACATCACATTACAGCGTTAGTTCGTAATCCAAATAAGATAAAAATAGGTCATGAAAATTTACATATTTTTCAGGGTAATGTTATGGAAAAACAAGATATAGAAAATGTCATGGCGAATGTAGATATTGTGATTAGTGCATTAAACACAGACGGTACAAATACATTAACTAAAAGTATGCCACTGATTCTTGACGCAATGGAAAAAGTGAATGTGAAAAGAATTATAACTGTTGGAACAGCTGGCATTCTGCAAAGTCGTCTGTCACCAAGTATATTACGTTACCAATCGAGCGAAACAAAAAGAAAAACAACCTTTGCGGCAGAGGAGCATCAAAAGGTCTATGAATTATTGAAGCAATCTGAATGCGATTGGACCATTGTCTGCCCTACATACTTGCCTGATGGTGAATACACGGGGATCTATCGTATCGAACGAGACTTTTTACCTGAAGGTGAGGGAGAGATATCTGTAGCAGATACGGCAGCGTTTGCCTATCAACAAATTCAGAGCAAGGAATACCTGAAATCGCGTGTCGGTATTGCGTACTGATTTCCTAAACAAATATCTGCGTACTCTTTTGTATTAAAAATAGTTGAATCATACATTTTTGTTTGCCATTTTGGTTAATTGTTGAAAAATAATATCTTGATAGTTTACGTTTCGCCATAATGTAATAACATCTAATTCTGTTAGTTCTTGAAGGCAGCTTTGTATGAATTCGTATGCGATAAAATAAGCTAAGCGATTAATACCAAATCGTTTACCTCCATTAATAGAGAACCATTCAAGATACACTGCTCTTGCATCAAGTGAAGTTAAATCGCTTAAAAACTCTTCAATAATTATTTGTTTATTATTTGTAGCAAATGTTATCCATTCTAAGTCTTCTTGAAATGCAAAGTATTCATCTTTCCTCGCACTTACCATCTTTGTAGAAAAATACGTTGCAATGCCTTCCTATAAAAGCCAAGTGAATAGGCTCTCCCAGTCTACCATCGCCCAATCAATACCTCTTTTTTCGGATAATAAATGGTGTAAAGCATGCCCAAACTCATGAGCAATAATAATTTGTAAATGGCGATCTTGAAGGGAAAGTTTCTCTAAGCAAAATGCAATTTCTGGTATGATTTGTCGGTAAGTAAAAGCATTACTTCCATATAAACCTACAATCAGATGTACATCCTTTGTAAATGTGATATCGTACATCTGTTCATAGTCCCTTGCAATATCACTAATAAGCTTAGGCATTTTATCTTTTATTTCAATTAACATTGAAATCTTTTCCTGGTGCTTTGGAATAGCCATTTTCATTTTTTTTCTACATTATGGCAATGATATCGCTCATAAATCTAAATCAATTATTTGATGTGGCATGAAAAGGAGTAATTTAATGCAAGAAGATCTCTTTCTACAATTGGTTCTCCACCTGCTTCTAGACATCTTTCAGTTGCCAATTTAATTTCCTGTTGATTAAAAAATGATTGCACCCCAGTTAAAAACACTATGCCAAAAACAAGTAATAGACCAAGTTTTAAAAATGGCCTTTTCATTTTATCGCTCCTTCTTTTGAACATGAAGTTCTATACATCAATACGATTAAATTCTTAACTCCTAAAAGTCACACAACTATTAATTACCGTTTTATGGTGATGGCTGTTATTTACAGTTTAATGGAAGAACAAAGGAAAGTACATATTACAAAATTCCTTAAAACACTTGATATGTACTGTTGTTAAAGTATGGAGACAAGAAATAGGAAATGAATAAGTAGATTAATTGACAATTTGTATACATTTGTATACAATAAAGATGTAATTAAGTGTATACAAATGTATACGATGAGAGGAGAATGAAAATGAGAAGTGAAAAATTTAAGGAATTTAGAGAAGAGGGACATCATCGAGGAGGACGTCACAGAGGAAGAGACGGCTCTCATCAACGCGGAGCTAAAACTTTCCGACGTGGAAGAGCTATTGCTTTTTTAGAGATGATGAATTTAAAACGTGCAACGATTAAGCAACAATTAGAGCAACCAGAGTTTCAATCTATTCAGCCAATGTTAGTGGGCGAATTAAAAGCCATTGATATGGTTATCAATGAATTCATTCAATTATTTGAAATACATGAAAGTGAAACGACGGATGCATCCGACAATCAAGAAGAAAATGAAAAATCTTTAGATCATGATGAGGAAGGGAATAACCTGAATGAAAATAATTAATCATTATATTGATTCCGTGTTTCATAAGCAAGATACTATTTTAGAGGAGGTTATTTCGTCCATTGAAGAAAACGGAATGCCCGCCATTTCTGTTTCTGCTTCTTCTGGAAAACTTTTAACAATGCTTGTCTCGATGACAGGAGCTAAAAATATTCTTGAAATAGGGGCTCTCGGTGGATATAGTGGAATTTGTTTAGCTAGAGGGTTCGGACGTGAGGGAAAATTAACTTCTCTAGAATTAGAGGAAAAATATACGCAACTAGCTTACGGGAATTTATCGAAGGCAGGTTTTGGTGAACAAGTGACGTATATGACGGGACCTGCATTGCAAAGCCTTGAGAAGCTTGTGCAGGGTAACGAGCGATTCGATTTTTTCTTTATCGATGCTGATAAGGATAATTATGAAAACTATTTAAATTATTGTGTGAAGCTAGCAAATTCCGATGCTATCATCGTTACTGATAACGTCCTTGCTGCTGGTAGTGTTGCAGATCCAAATGCCAAACCAAAGCGCTATACGGAATTGATGAAGAAATTCAATGTAGCAGTAGCAAACCACCCTCAATTAGAGTCGGTTATTATTCCAATCGGTGATGGCATGACACTTTCAAAAGTGAAGAAATAAGCATCATTTTAACTTCTTTCAGCGGATGTCACGGAAATCGGAAGGCATTGACGGACGAATGCGTATGTTTTGTTAGTGCTCTTTTTTTGCCTAACACTCTCTCATAATCTTAATTGAGTTTGAAACCTACAATAATTAAGACAAGTCCTTATTTTTCTGGATTCTTTTTAGGGGAGTTCATTTCTACTAAAAAGACTGAAGTCAAATGCATAAGCTTAACTTCAGTCTAATTACATATTTAACTATTTCGATTTAACTTATCTGATATGCTTCTAAGTATTTCAGTTTGCTCCTGCTGTATGTTAATGAATTTAATTAAAAACCAAATGATAAAGGCAGCTGGAACAATGTAAAACATAAATATAACGAAAAGAGGTATCAGTGCAAAAAATATTTCCATTTTAAATCTCCCTTTTTTTATGAACAAAGTAGAGAGGTGGCCTCTGCTAAATTATTTTAACTCTAGATGTAAAATTGGATATTGGCGACCAGAACTATCTGTTGGCTCTTCACTGACAATAGTAAAACCATTTTTCAAATAAAACATCTTTGCATTTTCATTGTCTTTATTGACATCAACAGACCGTACATTAAATTCCTTAATAAGTTGTTGCATGATTTGTTTCCCGTATCCTTTTCCAGTTTCAGCCGGATCTAAAAATAGCATTTCTAAATGCTGTCTATTAGTGCCTGAAAAACCTATCAAAACATTTTCCACAAACCAAAGTCTCACATCAAGATGTGGGAAATACATAGGGATTTCCTTTTTAATGTCTTCCTTATCTTTTAAACTTAGAAAATCATGAGTTGCGGATACGGATCTATCCCAAAGATTTAAAATAGCTTCATAGTCATTAGTAGTTGCTTGTCTGTTTTTCATAGTAATCTCTCCTTTTTCTCCTTGTTTATCACGCTCCTTTCTATTTTTTAATTGAAGATTTTAACGATATAGCACCAGTTTAGATAAAATTCCATTTTTCATTTTCCTCCCAATTGAGGGGATTTGTTGATATTATCTTTGTGTATCAAAAATTATATCATTGACTATAATATGAAACAACGCCAGTAAAAATAATAAAAGGGCCACATTAGTGACCCTTAGTATCAAGCCAGGAGGTGTAAGTCTAATTAGCTTTACACTACTATATTTATGATGTAGATGCTATTTTAGTTAGTCTTGTGCCTGCGAAATAGATTCCTAAAAAAATTAAATTTTAGGAGAAATATTAAATCAACAATCACAAAAAGCCTCTTCGTAAAGAGGCTCATCTTAACTAATTTTAGTTCCATTTGGTACAGATTGGTCAGGGGTTAATAGAATCACATCTCCTTCTACAGGAACCCCGCCAATAACTAAAACTTCAGACTTAAAGCCTGCCACACGACGAGGTGGGAAATTTACAATAGCTACTACTTGCTTACCAACAATACCTTCTGGCGTATAGCGTTTAGTAATTTGAGCAGAGGATTGCTTGATGCCAAGATCTTCCCCAAAGTCAATTTTCATTTTAATGGCAGGAATCCTTGCTTTCGGAAGTTCTTCGGCTTGGGTCACTGTACCAATTCTTATATCAAGATTAACAAAGTTTTCTATAGTTGCCATAAAAGTACCCCTTAAGTGAATTTAATATTATAAATATTATCATGGAATAAACAAATATTCAAAAAAATTGAAGATGTCGTAGTTGATTGTATTTATTGAAGGGGAGTATTTAATTTTCTATTTGTATAAACTCTTGTAAATTCTTTTCAATGAGATTATTTACTTTTTTTATAGTAGTTGGATAAATACTCTCGAAAATAACATATAGCGATTCAAATGATGCTTGGAGGTCTTTGTTTTGATTTAATTCATCTCGAGTGATTGTAAAATTTTCTAATGTAATAGGGTGATTATGGCGTTTCAGCTCCTGTTCAATTTTCTCAAGGAGTAAAAGAAAAGATTCATCATTAAAATACCTAAAACATGCTTTGAGCGCTGCCCAATTTTTAGGCTGAGCCATGAAATAAGCACTCCACCAATAAAATTCGATAAGGGATTTACTAACATGGTTATAATAAACATAAAACATAAATAATGCTCTTTGGCCTTCAGTAAGTTCCTCATAAAAGCGTTCTTTAACTTGGACAGTACTGCTGTTAGATTCTTTGGACACTTTTACCTTATAATTTCTAATTAGTGGTTCAAAGCATCTTTGACTAAGGTTGGAACAATTTAGATCAAAATCTTCTTTTTTTACCTTTATTATCAAAAATAATCACACTCCTACCTAATAATATAACATTTGGAATAAGAATGTGCTGTTTTTTATTGCTTTCTGTGTTTTACATTCATTTTGGATTGTAATTGGTTTTTCATACAGATAAAAATACAAAAAAATAAAGCATCTTTTAGTTTAAACCTCAAATAATAATGATTAGAAATAATTATTTGCAGGAGGTGAAAACTTGAGGAAATATTATCTATTAATCGCACTATGCATTTTAGGAATATTTGTATTTTTTGTAAATGAAAAATCGTTTGCAGACAAAGGCAGAAAATATTACGAAGAAGCAGGACAAATTTTGTGGGATATAAAAACGGATGAAAAAGTTATTGCCTTAACCTTTGATGATGGTCCTCATAAAAAGTACACACCTGACATTTTAGATATATTATCCAAATACAATGCCAAGGCCACATTCTTTATTGTGGGTGAAAACGCAGAAAAAAACCCAGAGCTTGCTTTACGTGTCCACGAAGAAGGACACGAACTAGCCATTCACACATATACGCATCCTTTTAGAACAAATGTTTCCAATTTAATGAAAGAAATAAAACAAACACATGCAACAATATATGGTATTACGGGATATTCTCCTGTATTATTTAGACCAGTTGAAGGTCAATATACGGATGCCATGATTGATGCAATTGTAAAAGAAGGGTATAAAGTTGTGATGTGGTCATGGCATTTAGATACATTTGATTGGAAAAAGATAGGGGAAAAGAAAATTATCAACACGGTGTTGAAAGGTGCTAAGCCAGGTAGTGTAGTGTTATTTCATGACGGTGGTGGAAATCGTGAGCAAACCGTGAGAGCATTGGAAAAAATCTTACCAGAACTTGAAAATCAGGGATATAAATTTGTAACGATTTCTGAGCTACTTGAGATTCAAAAATTAAATAATGAAGATAAAAAAAGTAAGGATTAGAAAGCTTAAAATAGTTAATTGCTCGGTTCCTAATGTAAACTGAGCTTTGCTTTTCTCATCGGACGCCCCCAGTCGGAACGGAAATCTTTTTTTCTCCACCTACTCGTGATTTAGAAAGTTTTATTTTTGAAAAGGATATTATTTATGTTGGTGAGAGGAAATACTAAAAACCTTTTAGCTTTATGGAGAGAATGGTCGTTAGATAGTATTTTTAAGACTGCTTGGCATGAGGGAATCCTTTTAACAGGCATTAGTGCTGGTTCAATCTGTTGGTTCGAGGAAGGAATAACAGATTCATTTGGAGGAGATTTAGAGCCGATAACATGTTTAGGGTTTCTTCCAGGAAGTAATTGTCCTCATTATGATGGAGAAATCTATCGAAGACCAGCTTATCATAATTTGGTTAAAGCTAATAAGCTCTCATCTGGACTTGCCATAGATGATGGAGTAGCAGTTCATTTTATCAATCAAGAAATCCATAAAATAGTTAGTTCAAAGCCTAATAGTAAAGCATATAAGGTCTCCTTGGATAATGATATTAAAGAGCAAGAGTTATCTGTAGAGTATTTAGGGAATATATAAATATATTACTATCAACAGCTTTGAAAAATAAGCCTACTCATGACTTTCCCTGTCGTCTTGAATAGGCTTATTTATATTTTTAGAAGAAAAAACCCCTTTATTTATGAACGGTTCATCAAATTTATTGTTTTACTTATGCATCAATTGTGTCGATATAAAATTCGGTAAGCTTGGATTTTTCTGTGTCTGTTTTAGCTTCACAAAAAAGTACTAACTGACTCTCTTCATCGTCAAACCATAAATATCTTATTTCTGTACCAAATCCGCTATTATCATTGTATTCGTATACGTCTATGTCCATATCTTCATCACTTGGTGGTAAAGTAAGTACACCTTGCATCGGAATAACCTCGTTTAAAAACTCCTCAATCTCATCGTTTAGTTTATCTTCATTTTTAAGTTTTTCGTACCGAAGATTGACTAAATCAACAAGCGTTTCTTTTGTTACCTGTATTAGTTGGTCTTCTATTGCCATTTTGCTTTACCTCCAATGATGGAATATTAAAGTTATAGAATTCTGATAAATTACATAGTTGGCAAGTTAATACAAGCAGATTATAAAAGTGGCTCATCACCGTGAGGTTGATTTCCATTCCGACTGGGCGCTTTGTTGCTGTCGCTTCGCTTTCGCACAGATAAAAAATTGTAGCTGCCGCTTCGCTTTCGCTACAGAAAACATTTGTTGTTGCTGTCGCTTCGCTTTCGCACAGATAAAAAATTGTAGCTGTCGCTTCGCTTTCGCACAGATAAAAAATTGCCGCTGCCGCTTCGCTTTCGCGTAGAGCTTCCTGGGGTGCGTTCGATGCGCTCCAGGGTCTCATCTGTGACGTTGTGATCTGACCTTAAGGAGTCGTCAGCCTCTGCTCTAATCAACTTATATACATAATATCATCTCCAACTTTTTGGTGATGAATAAAACGAAACAAGAGGTTTCTCTTTATGGCCGATAAATCTCGAATCTACTATACAGATTCATTCTCAGGCGGCATCCTTGCAGCTGATATTATGCTTGACCAAATTGAAGAAATCTTTGCTAAATAACAATGACAGCCTGAAGACTAATAAAAAAATCGCAATACTCTCATCGACAAAGGATGATTGTATAGCGTTTTTCATTCGCTCAATTTTTACAGCAGTAATATTGAAGAAATTTATTGATTTCTTTAGGTAAAAATAGGGTATCTGCATATCGTAAAACACGGGTTAAAATTATGGATATCATACAAAAAAGTTTAACTTAAATTTGAAACAAAATAGTGTGATTGAACGTAAAATAAGGAGGGGAGGGGTTAGAGTTGAGGTATTTATTAATTGGCGTTTTATTATCATTATTCAGTGTTTTAATAGCAATGATTTTTTGGGGGATGGAACAGGTTTATTTAGTTTCAGGAACGGTCGGCTGTGTCTTCATTGGAATTTCAATGATTTTTTCAGGTTCCATGGTTAGTGGGGATAGGATGAGGGCAAACATTGCTACCGAAACATCAGAACATAGGGACGAACGCAATAAAATTACGTTAAATTCCTTATACATTGCTTTACCAAATATTGTTGTTGCGGTTTTATTTTATTTTTTAAGTAAATGAAATTGAATGGAAAGAACGCTCAGAACTCTTGAGCGTTTTTTGAACTTTTAAGTGAGGTAATTTAGGCAAATGGATCCAATTATTCTTCATCAAACAAAGTGAATTAATATTTCCTGAACTCTTTTGAGGATTTAAGAGTGTTATTTGCAGTGACAGGAAGAATTTAGAACTAAGTAATGCATAGAAACGGGACAAGATGAATTTTTCTCTTGCTATGGAATTTAGTAAACAAAAGAAAGTGTAGATAAATAAACAATGTTGAGGTGAAGGGCCCTGAATCTTTAACTCCTTTCCGGACGCAATGATGCCGGGGCATAATTGATTATGACTATTACTTACTGAAAACCTTGATGTTAAGTCGTTCTATTTTGAGAAAAAGAAAGGTGAAAAGTGGATATTTGAACGAAAGAATTTTGATTTTTTCGACAGTTGCATTAACGTTGTCTACATTATGTTTATTTATGTCAGGACATTTTAAATTCCTTTTACCCTTTTTACTTTTTACAGTTCCTGCCTTAGTTTTATTTTTATTAAATGAAATGAAAAAAAGCTCCTGATGAAAGTTGATAAATATCCAAAATAGGAATTGAGTTGTTTTAAATCACAAGCTACAACTTGTAAAAACGCTATAGCATTTTCCAAATCAGCACGCCTGATACAAAAACTATAAGAGGGCAACCATACGGAAGTAGTAGTATGAGTGATTTAGGAAAGTATGTAGGCAATTGATAAATACTGGAAATATCATAAATGCATTAGTAGCCTGAATGTTATTTAATTTTTTTAGAATAATAAAATTGAAACCATTACAAATTTCAATCGTATAACAAATAAGGATTGTTCAGGGAGGTGTTTGTGCTATGCCATTTAGCGGCTGGGCTATACTAACGTTTTCAATTGTATTTTTCTTACCTTTCTTTATTTGGCTTTCTGCTAGTTATCTAAATAAATTACAAGGTAACGAAGATCACTCGAAAAGAAAAAATAACTATTGGGTATTCTTAGTATCGCTTGGGTTATTAAATTCCATGAATTCTTTCTTTTTTAAGATTCAAGATACATATTCTTTAGCAGTAACAATCTCAATCATTTTGTTATTTAGCCTATATATGTTTTTAATTGTACGGAAAGATAAGAAAAAAGTATCATTTAGGTAAGACTTTCAAGACAAAAGGGAATTATTTGAGCTGCGCATGAATAGCGGTGGAATGACTACGAAGGGTTTGGGAAGTTGATTCAACAGTGCAAAGATCCTCTTGAAGTAGACTATGTAAAATACATGTCTAATTTCAAGGGGGTTTTTATTAATTGTTTGTTCTTTCAATTTCATGGTTGTAACACTACATTTTAAAAAAAGCTTCGAATTGTTTAATGGTTGTTTGATATTTTTTCAATACTTCCAATGCAAGACCGGCTGCAATTGCTTGTAAACTATCTCCTAATGTAGAAATAGATGCACCAATATAGGTCAGTTTAGCTGCATAAATTTCAGGAGAATCAGTTGGGAAATTGGAGTTATGGTTTCTGATATTCATCAGCATTTCCTCCTTGAACTGTGTAAAATCAAATCATTATTTCATCATTTGCGTCATTGAATGGAATTTGGGATGAATGTCGGTTGGCGATAGTCAAACCTCTCTCGTGATGATAAAATAAGAACAGATATTCTTGTCTTGTGTGATGAAGAATCCATGATTGTCAAAACAATTGGTGTTAGCAATTTCGAATGACACATATAAAGAAACAGGCATCGGAATACGTACAATGCTCGTTCTGTTCAATTAACACGATAATAGAAGTGGACTTAAGCTAAATTAAGAACAGTAAATCAAAATGAAGAGACAAATGAAATTTTAATAAGCAATTACGGTGACAAGTCTGCAGATAGTATACTGGTATATCGTAGTGTATGGTAAGGAGTAAAACTATGAATAAATTTAATAAGACGTTAACATATGTAAATGAATTACTTTATGAACCTAATCATTTAATTATAGAAAACATTCAAGAAGAAACTCAAAATTCAGATTATGGGGCTGGGTTATTTCAGTTAAATTCTACATCGGTTAGATTTAGAGTCGCAAAAATAACACCTAACAAGATAGGACAATTTGTTGCATTTTGGGAAAAGGATGAAGCTAATAAAAACCAAGCATTTTCATATGACAATGCAACTGATCTATTGGTAATAAACACATTTAATAGTAATGGCGATTTTGGCCAATTCGTTTTTCCAAAAGAAGTTCTTTTAAAACAAAACATCCTTAAAACCGCCAATACAAAGGGGAAAATGGCAATTAGAGTTTATCCTTGTTGGGATACTCCCACTAGCAAACAAGCTATTGTAACACAAAAGTGGCAATTACCATATTTTATTAAGATTGATAATACTAATAGTTTACCAATACATGAGCTATTAAAATTATACGCCAACTAAAATTAGAATCTTTAAACAAAAAGAATAAGCACCATCCTTTATTACAGATTGGATAAAGTTTCATCTGATATAATTAGTTAATTTAAAAAATACTAAAGGTTGGTGAATTTTATTGAAAATTCTTGAGACTGATCGACTTGTCCTTCGCCTACAAACAACTGATGATGTGGCGTTTATCCTGGAGCTTTTGAACGATCCTTCCTGGTTGAAGTTCATAGGTGATTTCAGTGTGAAAACGCTGGATGATGCAAGGACCTATATTTTGAATGGACCTGTTCGCATGTATGAACAACTCGGTTTCTGCCTCTATTTGGTGGAACGAAAGGAGGGTCGTGCCCCGATTGGAATTTGCGGTCTGGTAAAAAGAGATTCCTTGGAAGATGTGGATATTGGATTTGCCTTTCGACCAAAGTATTGGTCAAAAGGTTATGCCTATGAAGCAGCCTCCGCAGTAATGTCATATGGAAAAGACACATTAGGACTAACTCGCATTGTGGCAATCACGACTCAAGAGAATCAGGCTTCCACCAATCTGCTAGAAAAACTAGGATTTCGGTTTGAGAGATTGATCCAGATGACCAATGACTCGGAAGAGCTTAAGCTTTTAGTGTTTGATGAAACGGAAAACCACATCAAAAAACAGTGGGAATCATCAGAAACAAAAGAAATTCTAGATCGATTATCCGCCTCCTTTTTTGATGCGTTTACCAATGAAAATGGATATAAACTGAATGTGCACGCCCTCTCCGAATTATTTATTCCAGAGGCCATGATCATTTAAAATACAGATAGCGCTCCTATTATTTACAATCTTACACAGTTCATCGAATCCCGTGAGAAACTATTAAGCGAAGGTAACTTGATGAATTTCAAGGAAGAAGAAGTGTACGAAATCACAGAAATTTTCGGAAATATCGCTCGTCGCTTCAGCCTTTATGAAAAACAGGTGTGTTGTCTGGTGAAGCATTTGATACAATGGGCATGAAAACGATACAGTTTATTCGCACGCCCTATGGTTGGAAGATAAGCTCCATAGCTTGGGATGATGCAAAAAAAGGCTTAACCATTCCCGAAAGGTATCGAAAATTTTATACGATGAAGAAGACTCTTCCCTCGGGAGTTTTCTCCAGTATAGGCACAAAAAAATGAGGGGAATTCGGATAATAATGAAAGAGAAGTAAATAAGGGTCACTCGAACCAAAGTGACCCTAAACCACAAACTAGGAGGTGCAAAGCTAAGTTAGCTTTACACTACTATTAATATGATTTGGTAGCTATGTTTGTATAGTGAAATGCCTGTGAATTAGATTTAAAAATAAAAGCTATAAGGGACAATTTGCACTTTTAGAATTTTGTATGAGTCACGTCTGGACATCTCTACATGCTCTCCTTATTTATTTTAAGGCGATATAAGTAGTAAACATAGCAGGTAAAATAAAGTGCTATTAGACTGAAAAAAGAAACCTCATTCATATAACCAAACATCGCCAATGCTAGAAGACCAAAGGCAAATAAATTAATCATCAAATCAAATGCTTTGGATTTCGCATTTTAACTAATTGTTATATTTCGTTCATCATGTTCCTCAACGAGTTGTTCTTTTGTCTTATTCTTTTCATCTACCAATTGAGTGATGCCAGTACCTAATAACATGACTCCACAAAATCCAACTCCTATTGGTACTAAATCCATTCTAATAAAAGGTATGTTTAAAATTTCTGCACCAACAACACCTAAAATGATAGCCGAAATTAAAAGTAACATACCAACAATGATTATTGACCATAATAATTTATTTTTCATTATTCGATTCCTCCTCATAAATAAAGATTTCCTCTATAGTCATTCCGAAGTACCGTGCAATTTTAAATGCCAAAATAATAGATGGATTATATCTTCCATTTTCAAGGGATCCAATTGTTTGTCTTGATACTTCTAATGCAGCAGCAAGTTCCTCTTGTTTTATACCATTTTTTTTTCGTATTTCTTCCAATCTATTCTTCATGTTTATTCTCTTTCTTTTATGGGAAGATAAATTTCCATAATTGTAATAAAATAGTTCGTTCGTGTAAAGTTTACTTTCTCTTTTTAAAAAGCGCATATTTACACACCTTTTTTGAATTCGCATGCCTCATTGTTTAAGAGATAACTACCTCGTATAAATCAAGTGCCTAGACTTTGTGTATTTAAATATTCATAGTATTTCTGATATATAGTATAATAGAAAAAATTACATATATAGGAAATTTAATGAATTAAGGTGTGTTTTTGACATATATTTAAACAAATATTTTTCGTCAAGAACCACATAAAGTGATTTCACAAATTTAAAATACTAAGGAGATGTTGGAGAGTGAAAGAGAATATAGAAATGACAAATAAAGTGTATATTAATGATAATGATAGATATCCTGAATTCGAAAAAAATTTAAAAAGCTATTTTGATGAAGCGATTAGTAGTAGTAACAAATTATTTAAAACAAATGCTCAAGGTCTATTTGATTTGTATTTAGAAAATTTACCAGTAGAAGCTAAACAACATTATACTTGTAGCGCTTGTATACATTTCATTGAGCGATTTGGTGGTCTTGTAACGATTGATGAAAATGGCATTATTGCATCAGCTATGTGGGATGAGGATGTCACTCCTCCATTTTTTAAAGCTGCTGTTTCTGCAATGAAATCAGTAGTTTTAAACTCAAAAGTCATTGGTGTGTTTATTTCAGACTCACCAATATTAGGTTATCCTCGTACAGGAGAGTGGAATCATCTATCCGTTAAAGTCCCTGGAGAAATTGTGAATAGCTTTAGATTACAAACTGCGGGACAAGTGATGGCTGAGAAGTTAGAAGAATTCAAGATGCTAACCAATGCATTACTTGATTATTCTATCGAGACAGCTGAACAAGCAGTAGTTCTATTACAATCAGAAGCATTATACCGCTCAGATAGAGTATTAGGGGTTGCAGAATGGTTTAAAACATTGCATGAAAAACGTAATAGTGTAGGTAATAATAATCAGAAAACAAATATTGTTTGGTTAGCTGTTGCGACAGCTCCAGCTGGATTCTGTCATGTAAGAAGTTCTATGATCGGTACATTATTAGATGACATAGCTTCAGGTATGTCAGTTGAATCGGTTGCTCGCCGTTTTGCTGAGAAGATGAATCCAGCGAATTACATGCGCTCACAAGCTGCGCCAACACAAAATGCTATTGTAGAAGCAGAAAAAATTGTTGAAAAATTAGGAATCGCCAATTCTTTGCTAAGAAGATATGCTACTTTTGAAGAGATTCCGTCATTTTTGTGGGAAAATCATTCTGAGCCTAAAGTTGTTGAACAAAAAAAGGGCGTATTTTCAAGTATTATTCCTAAGAAAAAAGCCACATCAAAAGTATCTCTTCCGAGTACAGTAATGACATGGGATAAATTCCAACGAACAACACTACCAACAGCCGAAAATATTGAAGTATTGATTGATAATCCTAGCCGTTTAATGGCATTAGTTACTGCGTCCGATGAAACAGCGCCAAATATTTTACATTGGAACAATTCTTTTAGTTGGTATTATCACGGAGGAATAGATGGCGAAATTAAAAGAAGAGTAGAAAGTGCGGGCGGAAGATATGAAAATAATGAAATACGAGCTTCATTAATATGGGAAGGCTACACAGACTTAGATTTACATTGTATAACACCAAAAGGGGAACACGTCTACTATGGAGATAAAAGTGACAGATTTGGTGGCTGGTTAGATATCGATATGAATGGAGGGAGGCATAGAAACCCTTCCCCTGTTGAAAATATCAGATGGAGTGAAAATGCCCCAGTCGGACATTATAGATTTTATGTTCATAACTATTGTGAAAGAGGACAAGGAAGCACGCCATTCAAAATGGAACTAGAAGTAAACGGAAAAACATTCTCATATGTTGGAGTTGCTGGTGGGGAAGGTTTTGTAACTGATGTATTCGAATTTGATTATGTTAAAGGGCAACAGCCGAATATCAGTAGCCATTCATACGCTAGTGATGATTCATGGAGTGTTCAAGTAAATAATTTTGTAAGGGTAAATGGTATTACAACTTCACCAAATTTATGGGGTGAAGAGTCGGTCCCTCATTCTGGAAGTCACATTTTCTTTATATTGGATGGAGTAAAGGACTCTTCGGAAGGGAAAGGCAGAGGATTCTTCAATGAAACGCTTAAATCGGAATTAAGACAAATCAGAAAAACGTTAGAAGCCTATACTGCTAGTACACCAATTGAAGGTGCCAATAATGCAACAGCTTGTGGTGTGGGATATTCGAAAGATCATGATTGGAATCTAACGGTTAAAGTAACAACAAATAATTCTACTAGAGTCATTAAGATTGATAGATGGGATTAAAAGGAGCGAAGTTCTTCCGCTCTAACAAAAATGTTAGAAGTACGTTAAAAATGGCTCCTGGTCAAAAATTTCGACCAGGAGTTTACCTCTTCATACAAAAACTATCTTAATGGATTTTTATTTTGTTGTAGCATTAGCTAAATAAATAACTTCATGCATATCCTACTTATTTTAGTGTTTATTTTGATGAATTTGCTTCTGTAAAACTCTAAGTCCTACAAAAAATATGATTGCTCCAAAAAGTTTATAAAGAATATTTCTTTCTAAAAAGGTATCACTTGTGATGCTCATCAACAAACTGCCAAATAAAATAATTAAAACACCGAGAATGCCTATTAAATACCTCATGCATCTGCCTCCTAACTGAAAATAAAAGCTGAACATGTAAATGAGTTGCTAGTCTATAGGGTAAGAAGGTTTGCTACATAAAGCTTCTTGTCATACTAATTGTGAAATCTCATGGTCATTGATTATATAAGGTACTACTTCCGGCTCAACCCAAATGCGTGAAATCGTTTCATACTCTCGAAGAAATGGGAGACACTCTTGAATTTCCATGCGATAAAACATTTGATAACCGATTAAAGGGTACTTACCACCAGCATTAAATAAAGGATTGTCTTCATGATTGACTTCAATTGCTCCGATATACTTGATATGTCCCTTTACATAACCTTCTTCAAATGCCTTTCTATGCAATGCCTCTTCATTAAAACCTCTGCCATTTACATGGACCAACAAAACATTTCCTTTATAGAAACAAACTCCATGTACACTTGTTACTTCGCTGTAATCGTCAATTTTTTTCTTTGGTAGCCAAGTCAGTTTAACATGATGACCGCTCCAGTTCACATAAAATTGATTGTTCCTCTGCTTCTTTCTCCTTTGTTATTAATTAAGAAAATCATTGTATTTCCATTTTAGTTAATTGCAAGATGCAAGTATAGATGAAATTTCGCTAAACGTTTTGAAACAAAATATTATTCGACGTATTTTTATCAATCAGAGGGTGTATGGCTATTGATTATTCTATAAGGTTTGGAAAAGGCTTATTATATGCTTTTAAAAGAAAATTACAAAAAGAGTCACATCTAACTAGGTGTGGCCTTTTCTTATGCATCTAATAGCTATGACTAGATGCAATGGAGACCGTCTTAAGTCTAATGCCAGGCTATGTTTGACATCAACTTTATGTAACTGAGAGGTGGTACTATGCAATTAACAGATGGTACAAGGATATTTGATTCTGAAGTGATTGATGAAGCCGCAAAAAAATTACAACGGGATGAGCAGGAGCGGGAGATGCTAAATGCTTTTGCTCGCTATGCCTATCTTCGCTACAAGCAAATTAGAAATTGTGTAAACCCTCGTAAATGTAAATACATGAGGGTCGATCAAGTGCTGGAACAATTAAAATCTCCAGGAAAATTACAAAAAGTTAGCAATTTATTCAATATTACAGAAGAAGAAGTGCATTACATTGTAGATTTTGTGAAAAAGTATTTGAAGTATATAAAATAAACAAAAAGCTCCCGGTTAAAAATTTCAACCGGGAGAGTACCATTTAAAATTTTATCCAACAGTTTTGCCACTCTACCAGCAGTAACTTCGTATTTTCCGTATGCAAGGTTATCATTTCTCATCCATCCACACTATATAGTATTATAAACTTTAGAATTAAGGAGTGTGAGAATATGAGATTCATTAAATTCCTACTAATCTTTGTAATTATCCTCGGTGCTATTGGTTATGGGGTTTATCATTATGGTACGAAGTTTGCATCCGATAAGATCGTTGAGACGTTATCAACAGAATTAGAGGACAGTGGACAAATAGACGAGATAAAGAATACGATTGAAAGTGACCCTGAACTAAAAACATTTGTGGAAGAGGCTAAAACAGCAGACAGCAGCAAATTGCCGTTTACAACAAAAGAGGAAGCTACAAAAGTATTAATTCAAAAAGTTGGTATCTCGGAGCTTAATAATATAAGAGTAAAAGTACAAAACGGTTCAATGACGAAGGAACAGGTCATTCAAGAAATGGAAGGTAAATTAACAGACGATGAAATTATGGCACTAAAAGTAATCGTTTATAAAGAGTTATATAAATAAAACGTTGAGATCGTAATAAAGGAACAACTATTAGTTATAAAATGCTGTAAGACAAAGTAAATCACTAGTTTAGGACATGCCATTATAGCATGTCCTAATTTTTTTGCTTTTCAAACAAAATATGAAAACTTTGTCCCTTATTGTTGTCAAGACCTGTATATAAGTTAATGAATGAAGAATTGCTATGGGATGTGATTGCAATTGTCCATTTAATTCAAAGAACTTAAAAAAGGAGGGCATTATGGCAATATTTAGAGTTCAAAAAAAGGCGAGTTATGTTGTGTTAGACAAAGGATTTTTGAATGACATTAGTTTAAGCTGGAGAGCAAAAGGTTTGCTTGCTTACATGTTGTCACTGCCAGATGATTGGTCATTTTGTATTTCTGATTTAGCCACTCGTAGCAAATGTGGTCGTGATACAACTGCCAGCATTATTAAGGAACTAACGAAAGCAGGCTTTATTCACAAGGAGCAGGGCAGAACAAACCTTGGAAAGTTTGGCAAAATGGAACTCTTAGTGTTCGAAACACCACAAGCTGCACCGTTTACTGAAAATCCGATAACGGTTAATCCATCAACGGAGAAACCGCTAACGGAAAACCCGTCACTACTAATTAATAAGTTACTAAATAATAATTTACTAAATAAAAATAATAATGATGATGAGAGCAATTCCTCAGTAGAGAATTTTCCAAAAACACAAACGGCATTCCAGTTTTACGAGCAAAATGGCTTTGGCTCTCTATCTTCTCATGTAGCATACAAAATCGGAAATTGGATTGATGATCTTTCAGAAGAGCTCGTTATTCATGCTATGAAACTAGCAGTAGAAAACAATGTACTTCGTTGGAATTACGTTGAAAAGATTTTACACGATTGGATCCACAAGAAGTTTCAAACAATTGAGGAGGTAGAAGCGGACCGACTTCGCTTTAAAGCTCAAAAACAACAACTACATTCTAATCTGTCCAGTCAAAAACCGCGTCAAGAAGTTGTCCCAGAATGGTTCCATCACCGCCAAAAAGACAACATTGATACAGAGGCTGGACAAGCTATTGATTTTGCAGCTGAACGTCAAAAAATCTTGGAAACATTCAGGGGAATGACAGGGAGTATGAGATGAATTATATTAACCTCAGTTCAGACATAGTTTTTCAAGATGACAATTTTGTCAGCTAACTGTCATGTTCCGAAATTTAAAGTAGTGGAGAATTTATCTATACTTTTTTTGTAGCGATACGATTTCGTTAGAAAATGAGGAGGTAATAGAAATGAAAAAAATGAAATTCATAACGATAACTTTGTTATTCACTATTTTGTTAGTTGGTTGTGGTGAAAAGGGTGCATTGATTGAAAAAGATTTCTATGTTCAAATTAACGAGGAAGCACAAACTCCAGAAGGCAATAGTAATTACGTATATGTAGTAGATGGGTATGATAAAGATGGAAACGAAAAGGTTATCACTTTTTTTGTAGAAAAACCATTTGAAAAAGGGACAATCATCCGTGTTCCAAGAAGTTTAGAAGGATACACTGGTGATCCCGAAGTAATGAATGTGGATGAGTTACCAAACAATATTAAAGAGAAGTTTAATCAGAGCTAGATTTTCAAGCGTAATAGGGATCTAACTCATATCGTTTTGAGCAGATCTCTCTGTCACATCTAATAAGGCATGGCTCTTTTTGCAGAAAACCTCAAGTATAGTAGGCATGTACTACAATACTTGAGGTTTAAAGTAGTTATAATATCACTTTTTGGAAATCCATGTTTGAAATAAATCTTTGATGATTGATGGCTAAGCTACTTGACGTATAGTTAGATTCCAACATAAATAAATGAAGGTTAAAGTCTGCTTCTTGCAAAAAATGTTCTAGGAAATACATTTGAATCGTATCAGGTCTAAATAGCACAAAAACATCTGGCTGTTGATCATTATGTTCATTATCTTGAACTGGCTTAATAGTTGATAATAAATGTGTCAATAAAATATTAGCATTGCCAGGTGCATTTAAAATCGTGCAATTTACGAAATGCTCGGAATAAAAATAGCAAGCTCATCATTTTTTTTAGGTAGATAGAAATAGCCAGTTTCAGGATGCTTTTGATGAAGTGAATGAATATAGGCTCTTAGTGCGGAGTCATAGCCAGTTGTTTCGTCATAGAGTATAAGATAATTTGACACTATAGTATCCTTTCCATTTGAATCGAATTTATATTTATAGTATAAGAAAATCTAAGAGAATATTTTTTATTTGGTGAATATCCCAAATTAAAGACAGAAAATACTACATAAACGCATTGTTGTCAATAATTCTCTTAGCAAGAAAATGTTTCATGAACAGAATGAAATTATAAATCAAAGGGTAGGGATAGAAGGAGTTAACCTACAATGATGTTTACTAAATAAAGGAAATGGAGAGATTGCTTTATGTTGAAATTTATTGGCTCAGGAAGTGCATTTAATACAAAATTAGGTAATAATTCAGCATATTATAAAGTAGGTAATCAGATGTTACTTATTGATTGTGGTAGCAATATTTTTCACCGTATTAAAGAAAATAATATATTAGAAGGTATTGAGCACATCCATGTATTGGTAACTCATACTCATGCGGACCATGTAGGAAGCCTAGCTGATTTTATTTTTTATAGCTATTATTGTCATGGAGAATTCGCAAAACCTACTGTTTCTGTTTATTCCGTTCATGATGTGAAAATAGAGGAACTGTTGGCTATCAATGGTGTTATCCCAGAACTTCATTGCATAACAAAAAAATTTCAATCAGATACACAGTACAATCTAAATTTCTGTAAAGTACTATTTGAAAAATCTAGTCATGTTGAGGAGATCCCTTCTTATTCAATTGAATTATATATTGATGACAAACTTATTTATTATACAGGAGATACAAATAGCCTAAAATTATCTTTACTAAATCCAAATGAATCGAGTCAGGTCTATGATTATGTTTATGTCGATACTTGTAAAGCGGATTATGAAGGCAATGTGCATTTGTCATTACGAAAACTTAGTGAGTTAGTCAGTCGAGATTTACGTTCAAAGTTTTGGTGTATGCATTTAGATGAAGGTTTTGACCGTCAAGAAGCTGAAACATTAGGATTTAAAGTTGTGACGAACGAATTTTAAATATAGCTACTGGAAATCCCAATGTAAATCTACTTAATGAATTTAAGCGACCTCGCCCAACGAAAATCAGCGTCATCTAATTAACGGAAGTGGGTAAAAATGGTGAATTGACGTACGTAATGATAAAATTAAATTAGTATCCGAAGGGGGGAGAGGAAGAATGGGGTTCTTTATTGTAATGATGGGATTAATCATTTTTATGGTGGTAATCAATTCCGTGAAAAAGGAATCGCATAATAATGATGATTCAGCAAGAAATCGTTCTAATCATGCGAGTACTCATACTACTGATTATAGTTCAACAGGTACATTTGCTTCCGTACAAGATTCACACAATTGTTCAGATGGTGCTTCTAGTTATAATGATACGTCTAGTTGCAGTGATAGTGGTTCGTCGTCCGATTAAGCTGTTTAATGTTATTCACTCCCTTTACATTACCATTTTAGGGAATTTGCATGCAAAAGTACATATAAAAAGAATATTTGTACTAACGATGGGGGAACAGTTTATATTGATTTCAGCATAATTCCATTTTCTTTGGGGGACGGGGAATACACTGAGGTAAATAAAGCTATTCAAGAAAGTAAAGAATTTTTCAAGTAGAAGGTATGGTAAAAATAATAAATTCAATGGAGATAAGAATTTTATATACAAAGCTTATATGGCCAGGTTTCAATTCATTTTGAATGTGGTCTTTTTCTTATTCAAGCAAATACTCTTATCAAAGCAGGAACATTCTTTCTATGTATTATGTCTCTTTCAAGTTCTCAGATTTGTGTTACTAATTTTTTGATTTTAGATTCAGCTGAGGCAGCAATTACAAATGCATTCATTGGAATTTATCCTAGTATTTATGAAAAAATGATAACATAAAAAGCTGCAGCGTATGACAACGCTACAGCTCAGAATTGGTCTTGCCCTTTTAATGGTTTAGCCATTAAAAGCATTATAACACATAGTAGGGAAAATCAAAGTTATTATTGAGGATTTACTTTAGTGAAATGAATATTACCGTTGGATAGTTGACACAATCGGAAAACAAGATAGTTGTATGAGATGAAGACAACACAAAATGGTGGCACAAGCTCTTTATAGAATGGTTTACCCCATATAACACACCCGAATTTAATTTGTTCACTGCATTCTTTGCCATTACGTTACTTCCATACGCGCTAATAGGTGCTATAAAAGATATTTTCTCTAGAAAATAAAATTCATCATACAATAAGAAAAAGGAATAAAGCTAAAATCCCTCAAATAGTAAATATTGAGGATTTTTCTTTGAATAGCTATTCTTTAATTGTTTCAGCAAATGATTTTCGACCAGGATTAATTTTATTTACGGTAACATCTAATTTACTAATTGAATCTGCTGTCAATGGAACCTTACCATCTTTCTCTATTTTTTTCCATACCTTTACGTTTTTTCGATATAGCTGCTCTGATAAGCGGTAAATATCAACATCTAACTTTAAGCCCTCTTCATATGTTGATTTTATATCTTTTTTAACTGACTTAATAATACCTTTTCTTATTTCGTCAGAGGATACTTTTCCTTTGAAACCATTGATTATCGCATTAAATTTTACATCAATTTCAAATTTTACTTCATTGTTTTTAACAATGGGTTTAACGTCTAAACTTAATTTTTCTAAATCTACTGTTAAGTAATCTCTTTCTTTACTACTGTCTAATTTAAAGGTTACTTCTCCACGAGTTTTTTTGGGAGTCATCCATTGGATACCTCTTGCCGCCTCATTATTTATAAAGCCTTTAAATCCATCCTTTGAAAGTACTCCGACACCTGTTAAGGCAGTTTCCACTGTTGGCTCGTTGGTTGTCTCCCAGTTTTTGTTGATTGTAACGAATGGAATATTAACTTCATGACTCGGCTCATTTAAGTCGATAACTAGTTTTCGTAAATCAACGGGCTCTACATATGTTTCTAAATCTTTTGTATGCAATGGATTGCTAAGTTTTGAAGCTGTTAACGATTTATTTAATATCGGTGTGACTAAAAGAATATCTTTAATAGGTTCCTGTGTAGAATAAGTCAATATTTGATATCTTGTTTCCCGATGGCGTAAAAAACTGTCAATAATGGGGATTGCATTCTCATGTTTCAAGGCATCCTCTGAGAAAAGAAGAAAAGTCATATGTCCCCAGAAAACTTTTTGGTCAATGGAGCGGTATAATTTAAAAAATGCCTCTTCCATCGTTTTTCCTTTAGCAAATCCAACCTCTGCCTGTGTCGCTTGAGGATTAGGCGTTTCAGATTTAGCAACACTAGCAAAGTTGATGATTTGCATATATATTTCATATTGACCATCTTTATAATCGATACCAATCCCGTCAATATAGTACATTCTTTGTGGTTCAGAGACATCCCAACATCCAGAAAGCAATAGTACAGCTGTTAAACTAACTATTAACGTAATTTTTTTCTTCATTTTTTGATCCCTACTTTTGAAATTCTTGTGTAATTTTGAGGAGTAAAGTGGTTTAGTTTTAGCTTGGACAAAAAACGAGGGGATTATAAGTAGAGAAAAACTTAGGATAGCTACATCTAACCATTTTGATCCCGCATTAACGGGCAGTAATTTATATGTACCGAAAGTGAAGCGTCTAGTGGAAGACTCCCACCTCGAAATGAAGCGAATGCAAAGAAGTTAGGTGGGAGATTAACTGCCTGTAAAAGCCCGATTGGTGAGGGCTAATCAGTGGGGGATGAAGAAAACCACCACTGATTATAGTTTCACTTAATAATGAGTACCTGGCATATTTTCGTGTTTTATATTCCTTTATTATCACGGATTTCTATAATGGTTCCTTCAGGCGCTTTTAACTTACAGAGATGGCCATTTTCAACTTTATAAATAATTTCATCCTTTTTGCAAATAAAATTAACATTCATATCCTTTAATCGTTCTACCTCTTGGCTAAGATTGTCAACCCATAAACAGAAATGTACAATCCCCTGAGCATTTGAATTGCATGCATCAAGTTCTTTATTAAATTTCTCGGTTTGGAGTTCAATATAAAATGCTCCGAGTTTTAACCAAGTATTAAAATGTCTTTCGTGGAAGTTTGTTGACTCTTGTACTAGTTCAAATCCCAATACTTCCGTGTAAAAATTTAAAGATTCAGCATATGTATTAGTTTGTATACATATGTGATGCACATACTTTTCAGCCATAAACTTATTTCTCCTTTTATTCAAAGTACTTTATAAATATAGTTGTGGAATAATGAAAAGTCACTCATAAATTGTAATGATACACTCCGCATTGTTAAATAATTACTTTAAAGTGATATCAGAATAGCTTATTACCGAGGAAATAGTGTAAGATTTAGCATCTATTCTTATAAGTATAAATTACGCCAAAATGGATAATTTATATATCGGAGGTGATAATTATGACAAAAGAAAAACGAAATAAAAGTGAAGTAGATCAAGTAGAATTTGGGTCAGATTTAAGCCCTGATGATTTAGATGTGCGTGAAGAAAATGATCTTACAAAAGAACAAATGGACAATTCAATTAAAGAAAAACAACACAACGAAAACACTTCCTCAAGACGTAATAAATAATAAGAGAAGAAGCATAAAATTTTCTACCACAATCTCCGGGTTGTGGTAATTTAAATTGGGAAAACTATAAATAATTCCGCAATAAAAGAGAAAAACGAACACCTCAAAATGTTCGTTTATAAGTAATTACTATTCAGTCACTGTATTTCCCATTGCAATCGAAATCCTATTCCAGCTGTTAATTTGATTGATGATTAGTACAAGGTCAACATATTGTTTCTCGTCATAGTGTTCACGTACTCTTTTATAGAGATCTTCAGGAACTCTTTTAGTAGGAATTAGCGTAATATGTTCGCTTAGTTCTAGAGCAACTTTCTCTTCTGGTGTATAAAAAGAGCATTCATTCCAAGCATTTAAACAATAAATACGCTGCTCAGTTTCACCCATCTTACGAGCATCAGCTGTATGCAAATTTATACAGTAGGCGCACCCATTAATTTGAGAAACTCTAATTTTAATAAGCTCCCTAATCGTTCGATGAATTGTCGACGTCTTCGTGTATTTCTCCATATCCATCATAATTTTCATTCCATCAGGTGCAACATCGTAGTAAGCAACTCTTTGACTCATAAAGACAAAACTCCTTTTTATTTAAGATAAAATCAATTATAATAGAAAGCGAACATACGTTCAAATATTTGACTTAATTGCTTCAAGTGTTAGGAGAATTTTCTTTATAAAATGACACGTCGAGTAGTTAGTTGTAGTTAATATTTAAATATGTAAAACTATAGATAAAGAATGGGGAGGGGTAAAATAAGTAGCGAAATAAAAATGAGAAAGGACAAATCGAATGACTACAAAATTTAAAATTGAACTCCCGCTTATTCCAAATGATTTGGTTAAAGGAACTTTTGAAGATGTTTTTTATGATGAGGAACCTTATTTATCAAATCAACTAATTTCAAATACAAGTAGAGAAAATGATAGTATTGAACGTTTGATTTTATCTAAAGTTATGTTTCAGAAAGTATCTTTGATTAACTCGAACTTTAACAAGATTGATATGACCGATGTAATCTTTGAAAACTGTGACTTATCTAACTCAAAATTTAACGAGGGAATTATACATCGAGTTACATTTAAAAACTGTAAACTAGTAGGTGTTGATTTTTCAGAGGCCAATTTAGGAAACGTTTCTTTTGAAGATTGTGTGATGAATTTATGTAACTTTGGAGAAACAAGATTAAAACAGGTTTGTTTTGAACAGTCGTCATTACGTAGTACAAGCTATTACGACTGCCAATTTAAGAAAATGAAATTTGAAAAATGTAACATTGATGAAGTTGATTTTAGCGATACGCCTCTAAATAATGTAGATATAAGCACATGTACATTTGAACGATTAAATGTAACATTAAAAAATTTAAGCGGTTGTGTGATTTCCAGTGAACAAGCAATTGGCTTTGCTGAATTACTAGGTTTAAAAGTTAAACGATAATACTGACCGGGTCCTCAATTAAATTTGAGCCTGGTTTTTTTTGTGAAATTAAACTGAGTTTGTAAAAAATCCTTTTATCGGGCAGCCCTATATTTTCTTAATCAACACGCCAGAACCTTTAATTTTCTAGTTTATATGAGTTATAAAAACAGAAGCAAAGGACAGAGTTGCAGCATCGGCCAATCGATATATAGCAGCATTGAACGGTACATTATTTGATACTTAACTGTTTTTTCGAAAATTGTACAATTGATTGAAAAATCTGATTTTGAAATCTTCATAGTAAATGATATGGTACTAACATAAACAAGAAAAAGTAAAGGAGAATGATGATGGAAATAAAAGATTAATAATAGAAATTGTTTTCACATAAATATTAGTATCTTTTGCTTTTACTCACCCTGTTGAAGTAACATACGAACTGATTTAACAAGAAATTGATAAATTAGCACAAAAACTTGAATTCATGTTTGAAGAAGCTGCCTCTAAATGAGGAGAGAAATTTTAAATGAAAGATGATGACACAGAGTAATAGGCAATTGATTGTCTTATTTGGGAGTACTGGTGATCTGGCAACAAGGAAGTTTATTCCAACTATTTATTTTAAAAAGTTTTATTAACTCTATGGTGTTTATAATAAAATCTTGATAAAAATGGGGGATTAAATATGAGTGAATTTATTGAAAATGAAGCAGGAAAAAAATTAGATATAGGTGGCATTGAATTATACTATGAATTGTTAGGGGAGCATCACGAAGGTCCAACTTTAGTTTTCGATTCTGGGTATGGAGCTACTTTAGAAAACTGGAATTCGATTAAAGATGAGGTGTCAAAGTTCTCAAGAATGTTCATTTATGATAGAGCAGGAATCGGGAAAAGTGAATTGGATGACAGACCTCGACATAGTAGACAAAATGTCGATAACTTACGTATATTACTTAATAAAGCAGGTGTAAAGCCTCCGTATGTATTAGTTGGTCACTCATTAGGGGGAATAAATGTAAGATTATTTGCAAGTACGTATCCAGAGGAAGTCGCAGGAATAGTTCTCTTAGATTCATCTCATGAGGATCAAAATAAAATATTGCCTCCCTTATTTACAAAAGAAGTTCAGGAAGCGTATTATAATCAATTTACTATAGAAGGATCTCTTGATGAGATTGAAGAAAGTTTTGAGCAAGTTCGTACTTCTAAATCTTTTGGAAATACCCCATTGATTGTCGTGACAGGAGGTTTGCAGCCTTTTCATACAAAGGAATCAATGGCTGCTTGGATGAGACTTCAGGAAGAGCTTGCAAACTTGTCAACTAATAATCAACATATTATCGTTGAAGATGCTGGACATGTGATACATTTTGATAAACCAGACGTTGTTATTGGTATATTAAGAGATATTTTAAGTATTGTAGTAAAGAATGAAAATAGATAATGCTTTTCATTGTGCCCCCCTGCATCTGGAATGGCGATTTTACAGGTTAATAATAGCAAATAGTGGGTAGGAAGTTATAGAATCTGAAAGTAATGTTATTGATAAAAAAGATACTTTTAACATAAAAATAACATTTTCTACTGATGAGATTGGCATTTTTAAAAACCCTAATTAAAAATGGTTTCACAATGATAATTCATAGAAATGTCGTGTAGTAAGGTACATTACGATTTTGCAATAGCGTAGGAAATAAAAATAAGACCAAGATATTCAATCTTGGTCTATGTTCGTTCTTCCAATGTTTTGAGATAAATGTTTTAAAAATTGACTTGGAAATTATTTCTGAATATTAGTGAGCAACTTGTCCGCCATCAGCTACATAAACGTAGCCGTTACAGAAGCTTGCTGCGTCTGAAGAAAGGAATACAACGACTTCCGCAATTTCTTCTGGTTTAGCAGCTCGACCCATTGGAACGTTAGACACAACTTCATTCCAAACTTCAGGATTATCTTTCCACATTTGAGTCATTGGTGTTTCTGTTAAGCCTGGTGCCACAGCATTTACTCGAATACCGTCTTGAGCGTGGTCAATGGCAGCTGCTTTTGTTAAACCAGTTACGGCGTGTTTCGCTGTTACGTATGGTGCCATATTTGGATCAGCAATGACACCAGCTACTGAAGCTGTGTTGACAATTGTACCGCCACCATTAGCAATCATGTATTCCAGTTCATGTTTCACTGCAAAGAATACGCCTTTAACGTCAACGGCCATTACTTTATCAAATGTGTCTTCTTCAATATCTACGAATTTTGTTGGTTTATTTAAAACGCCTGCATTGTTGAATGCATGATGTAATCCACCAAATTTTTCTACAGTTTGTTTGACAAGTAATTTCAATTGCTCTGGGCTTGTTACATCTGTTTGAAAGAATACGGCTTCTCCGCCTTGTTGTTGAATGAGCGCTACAGTTTCTTGTGCACGGTCATCCACATCACCAATAGCAACTTTCGCACCACGACGTGCAAACGCTAGTGCTGTAGCACGACCTATACCTGTTGCTGCTCCAGTGATTAAGACAACTCGACCTTCAAAATCTTTACCATTCATATTATTGCCTCCCCATATTTGTCAGTCTTCTTTACATGTGTAGTATAGCTTTCTTAAAAAAACGAATTCAATATTTTTGAATGCATTAACTTATTCCTTTATAGTAATAAGCATAAGAAGGTGAGTAATAATGCAAATAACACAATTAGAATATTTCATAGTAGTAGCGCGCTTGGAACATATGTCGCAGGCCGCATTGGAATTAGAGGTTTCGCAATCTTCATTAAGTAAAACGATAGCCCGTTTAGAGGATGATATAGGAGTACCACTCTTTGATCGAAAAGGGAAATCTATTCGTTTGAATGAATATGGACGAATTTTTTATGAAAAGGTGGGAAAGGCTTTAGATGATTTACAAGAGGCGAAAACAGAAATTCAAGAACTGGCTAATATTAGAGAAGATAGTGTAGCGATTAATGTAATGAATTCAAAACTATTGCCAAAATTATTTTATGATTTTTATAAAAAGCGCCCGAATGTTAAAATCCGACAGTATTTATTACCAGATAAATTAGCGCTCCAAAAATTAATTTGTGGTGAAATTGACTTAATGATTGTCATCAATCCTATAAAAGACGAAAGAATAGAGTGGGTTCCGTTATTTACAGAAGAAGTCTTTTTAGTAGTCCCGAAAAATCATCCGTTAGCTGCTAAAGAAAGTATTTCATTGATTGAGACAAAGGATGAAATGTTTATTTTGTCAGAAACAGGGCAAAATTTCCAAAAGTGACAGAAAATCAATTATTTGAAAGTGCAGGTTTTAAGCCGAATATTGCTTTTGAAGGTGAAGATTTATCGATTATTTTACAACTGGTGAACGAAGGAAAGGGCATCTCTTTTATTTTCAAATATTCATTTTTAGATCAGTATTTAGACAATGTAAAGATATTAAAAATTTCAAATCCTGATTGCTTTCAAACGGTAGGAATTGCTTGGAATAAAAAGAGAAAAAGTTCATTTGTCGTAAACAGTTTTCGTGATTTTGCTATTTCATTTTTAAAGGATAGTACAGAATAATGCTATACAACGAAAGAAGCCTTGCAAAAAAGCATGAATGTTTACAGAATTTAGATGTTCATGCTTTTAATTCATTGTAGGGATCTCTATTTAATTTTGTAATGGAATTCTACGTTGCTTAAGAAGATAAAGCTTTTTTGATAATTTTAACATCTGTCTCAAGGCGATCTACTACATGAAGCGGAGCTAATGGCAGGGTTGTTTATTTTTTGGAGGAAACGATTAAAAAGGGTCACTTACAGTCTAGTGACCCTGAACAAAACTAGATGGATTTAGTGAACTTATGGGGTTTTTCAGCTTTAATTGAAGCTACTTCTCCACAATTTTGACACAGAGTAAAAATAAGTGCAGAACCATTAGAAAAAACTTTGTCAACTGGTTTTAAAGCGGCATAACCATCGAGTTTACCCTCAGAAAATGAATCATTACCACAAGCCTTACAAATTAATTTATTGTTTTCCATAATATCACCCCGATATGTAATATATGTAAATTATAACATAAAAAACGACGATGTGTTATAGACGCTACAGCTAGTTTACAAAAATGGCCACTCGTTAAAGAGTAGCCTTCTTTTATGATATCCCTAGTAACTTTTTTATTAAAAAAGTATATTCTCTTTTCTTAGTACTGTACCAGAAATTAACCAAAGTAAATGATCTTCATTAAATTTTGTTCCAGATGACCATAAATTGCGCTGCTTCAGATTCAAGCGCAATTAGATGATCATCAGTAGAGGGTTCATCTGAAATTAATCGTCCTTTTTGGACATTTAAAATTGCAGGTTTTATATCAGGAGAATGCTCAATGGTGAAATCAGATTGATTTAATAGTGTCAAAGATGAGCGGCATTTATTTTTATCAATTCGTTCGTCCTTGCCTTTAAAATATAACTTGATTAAGTGTGGAACTCCATCAATCTTTAATCCAAGTTCTGGTGATGAACGTACAGTTAAATAGTCGCTATTCCAATTGGATTTGCCTGGGTCAAACCATTCAATTTCTTTATTTTTAATAAATTTTAAATGTGCTTTGACTGCCTCAAGGTAATTTCTTTGTTTAGCTTCAGAAACCTTGTTAGCAAGAGCAAGCAGGTAATCGTTACTAAATTCTTTCTCATGAAATTTTCGAATACCATCTCGTAAAGGTTTCCAGTAATCAAAAGCAGGGTTGTATTCATCTTGATATTTTATTTGTCTTACCATTGAGGTTTTACCAGTAACGCCTTTGAAAGTAAAGTCTGTAAATTGTGTAAGACCGATAGATACTTTTTTTGAAGACATTCATAACAGCTCCTTTTACAAATTAACGTCTATGAAAACCACTGTATTCACAACAAATCAATAAGCTGAAGGGTAAACATTTTATTCACCTAACTGGCAAACAATTCAAAACGATAAAATGATGAAAGCCTAAATATGCAACTGCATTATGTCTCTAGACAGAAAAAGGAGTATGGCTATATGCTAGATCGCTAAATACGCATCGAGTAGCGGCTGCCGAGAAGTGAAATGGAGACTTTCTATGATGGATTTCATGAAAATAATCAAGCAGCTATCGGTGCAGTAGAAGTTAAATGGATTATGGAAGATTATGATGTAGTGATTGAACGAGTATATGACATGATTCGTAGTTTAAGAAGCATGTTAGTCAGAAAATTGATGACATGGAGGTGGATGGGGTTTATTAACGGCCTGCAACAGTTTAAGTTATCGGCAATGATTGGTATAAGAGGTGGATCCAGAGGTTGGCCGAGATCAAAAATATAAAGTGATATGTGGGTTAATCATTATAGCATTGGTGTACCAATAATTATTACATGTGGGCAATAAAAAAGGGCCTAATCTTACGAGGGATTGTACAGCA
The DNA here is from genome assembly GCF_016638705.1 of Lysinibacillus agricola. Lineage (GTDB taxonomy): Bacteria > Bacillota > Bacilli > Bacillales_A > Planococcaceae > Lysinibacillus > Lysinibacillus agricola. The sequence continues at coordinate 2,499,535 of NZ_CP067341.1, forward strand.
AATTAGTTAAGAATAGCCTGGCAGATTCTTGAATTAAACAAAAAGCTGCCTAACAGTTACCTGTTAAACAGCACATGGATATTGTAAATATAAAACAAAAAACAGGAAAAATCAACAAATTTTTAGTTGTTTAGATTGCTTTTGTTAAACGAATTGCAAAGCCTAACTGGAAATGAATATTCTCACCAGTAAAATGTCAGTCACTGCGTCAACAATCGTAAACAATGCATAGCAATCAACAATCTCGAGAACAATGTAACCAATAAAGTGGCGGTGTGGACGTCGAAATTTGGCGCGAATAAATGATTGAAGTTCCATTTTTAGGAATGATAGAATAAGTGTTATAGACTGACTACTCCCACAGCTAAAACAGTTGGGTTCTTATATACTTAATAGAAGCGTTACAAAGCTCTCCACAGATGGTGTTGCCATGTCCTGTGTACAACATCTTTGATTTATCTTCTGTTCCATAAGACTTTCTTATTTACACAACTGATGTTGTGTTGGCAATAAGTTTTAACGAAGGCAGGTAGCTCTACCTACGGAGGAATACCCCTCACTTGATTTGTTGGATACCCATGCTAAGAGGGAATGTTTTCTTTACTTGTTTCAAGTCTTCTATATGTTGATTGTGTAACTCTAAAAAGGTAGTAAACGTTTTATTGCATAAGTCTTGATTAGTTTGTTGTAAATTTGGATCACTATTCATCAGTAAAAACGCACTATATAAATCTCGTTGTACGAAATGACTTCCAATTTGACTCCAACGTTGATGGAGTTTTTTCTTTTCATAACGATCCGTCACATGGTTATACTGACTGGCTCGAAAGGTTATCGTATTTACTTTCTGTATCGTTTGCTTTGTGTAACCTAATTTTTGATGGATGATTTCCACTAGCATGGCTGGGGCATGATTCCCAATGCTTTTTCCAAAACGCTTTTTAGATTGGATTTTGCCCTGTATAGTTGTTTTGGTTTCTTTTGCACGTTTTGCCAATCCTTTAAAATGCATGGTTTCGATGTACACCTCATCGCCAAGAGACAAGATTTTATTTGCTAACGCACCATGTTTTTCTTTGATGTAGGAAGCTTTCTTTCTATATAATTCTTTTACTTGTTCTTTTGTTTTTTGATAGTTTTTACTATATGTCCAACGGAGTTTGACGCCATGTTTTATAGTCCCATCCTTTTTGAAATTGTTAGGATTGGTACTTCTACGACTTCTATCCAACTTGCGTAATAAACGTCTTTTTTGTTTCTCCAATAAAGGTACTTCTGGAGCAAGTTGTTGGATGAAAACTGTTTCTTCTGAAACAATCGCAATAGTAGAAGGACCCATGTCAATACCTACTCGTTTTTGTTTTTGATAGGAATGCCGAAAGGCTCCTGTTGATGGTATTCTCTTGGCAGGAGGAATCCCATCCATCACAAGTTGTACGTAAAAAGTATGTTTTCCACGAATCACTTTTTTGACTAGACGACAATATTTAATGGTATGAAGAGCAAGAGATTCTTTTACAAACAAATCTTGTTTGCGAATACGAACAGGAAGGATTAATCCATTCCAATAGACAATATTTTCTTTAAATCGAATGCCTGCTTTATTAGATTTCCCTTCTACAGAATGAAACATTCCGTACCGTTTAAAGTGTGCTTTGCTCCCTTTAAATAGAACATCTTGAACCGCTCTCCAGACAGTAGAGGCGATTTTCTGAGAAGTATTGCTATCTATATGTTTTTTATAGTTATGTTGATGCTTTTTAATATACGCATGCAGTTGATATTCACTTAAGCCAAAAGATTGACGAATGTTATTTAATTCTTTTGCGATCTGCTTCAATTCTTTTGAATCATTCGTTTTTTTCGCTTTTTGGTAGCCACGTAATTGTTTTCGATAGTGTTTTGATTCTTGCATGAAAGTATATTGTTTTACTGCATAAGACAAAGTTGTATTATAGAGTGTACGGGCAATTTCAAAACGTTTTAATAGGATATCCTTTTGCCATGTATCTATAAGTAACTTGAGTTCTATAATAAAACAATTTTTCTTCCATTTCGTCATTACCCGTCACTCCTTTCTTTTTTTGATTATTTACAATATACAATATAAACATATGTTCTATAAAGAAAAATCACTTCATTCCTCCCACATCTGAAGAAGTGGGCTTCCTGAAGCTCACTTCTATGAGTAAAAACAAATGAGTATTTTTAGGAGGTAACCATAAAAATGTCTGAAGAGACTAGGTACTTCCATACGTTAATCAAGCGAGATGAAGATATTAATTAATAGGTCACTTTTTGACTAACTTTTCATTTTGACAAAATTAATAGTAAAACCAGACACTAAGCGAGCTAAGAATGGAAAAAATCTATTAAATTGGAGGTTATAGTTCTATGCCCTTATTCAAGTACGGAGTGTTAAAAGGCAAAGTTGTTGACGTGAGACCTGTGGATTCATTTGACAAAACCCCTCATTACGAAGTGCATATTCGGGCAACAAAGAAGGACAAAAGCGAAGAGAATTATAGGATTGCGATCAATGTTGCCTCTAAGGTAAAGCCTTCAGAAGTCCTGTATTTTGTTAGTGAAGATTTTAACTCGAAGCATATAACAATTATTCCACATTACGAAGAAGGATTTACAGAGGTTACTAGTGAAAATCGTGAAATTGCATTAGATTATATTCGCGGTGGCTTATTTGATCCCCAAAAAATGATTCCTCTCCCTGCAACAAAGAACGGACTAGACAATGACTTAAATGAGAAAGTTAATAAATATATGCAAGAGGCTATGACTAAAAAAGCTACAGTTTACGCTTACGGAGAAAAATTTAAAAATGAAGATGTAAAAGATAAATATTTCGGTTTTTCTCCAGGCAGAGGCATACATGATATTCATATGAATCAAGGAAATAGTAGAGATTTTAGAAAAGACGACGGGATATGGCAAGATGGTGGCGTACTCATTCATTTTGAGGAAGAAAATAGATGGGTTGGTATATTCCTTGCATTCCAATCTCAATCTTGGTGTACAGATGACGAGGGACATGCTACTAAGCCAGTTAGTGTATGTAACCATACCAATAGAAAATCAGTAATAGAAATTTAATATTTACAAAAAGAATGGTGAAGAACTAGCTTATAATTATCTTGTTACAGCTGGATAAATTTATATTGCAAAGATGGGTGATGATGATTTAGCAATGTTGAATTAAATTATGTAAGCCCAGAAACTCAATTTAATTTTGAACTGCCCTCGTCAAGTAGACAGTGGAAATAACAAAACATGTATTAAGCGGCTTGAGCCCTGAATTCTAAAGGACTCAAGCCGTGATCAATCGCTTGTTTTAACTCTCCATATGAATCGTACTTATGTAAATAATACTTCTCACATTTCAGTGTGCCTCAAAATGATTCAATCGGTCCGTTATCAATACATCAAATTGAAGCGTTGAAACATGTGATTGTAGAATTATCTCTACTGGTTGGGGTGTTATGTAATATGTTCAATGATACTAGTGGGCTAATGATCGTATGGGGAGAGTTGATAGAAAAAGGAACGTATTAGCAATTTAAAAAAGGTTGTGCTGGGTTGTATAAATGGAGAAACAACATAACGAAAACAAGTAAACGCAGCATGAGCTAGCGTTATTTTTTATGCCTTTCACAGATAATTGTGCAGGGATTTTTTTTTGCAACTAATAAAATGAGGATGAGGAATATAAGTAAGATTGAATGGTTACAACGTTTTTTAAAATCAGATAGTTCAAAGTTAATGTATAGTTTAGTGCTAAATTTAAGTGCCAATACAATTGATTTCACAATAGGTTTGCTCAAAACTAAACCTAATAAAAAGGTAAAGTTCCGTAGTAGTGGAATCACTCGTAAATTAGTATTATTGATCATACTTGTTTAAATTCAATTCTGAATCGTTTTAAATTGACTGATGATAAGAGTATAGATCCATTTATTGATTTTTTCAAAAATGCGACGAGAGGGGAAATGAGAAAATGACTTATTTTATAGAAAAACGCTTAATGTCAGGATTGCCGAACGTAGCTTTAACTGCGATTAAATATGTTATTGCTCATGAATCTGGCAATCCGAATAATTATGGACCGAATGCTTTGGAAAACGAACTAGCTTTTATGAATCAAAATAAAGCCACTGCCTTTACTTCTCACTGGGTAGGCGGTGGTGGACGGATCGTGCAAGTTGCGCCAGTTAATCGTGTGCAATATGGTTGTGGTCCTATAGGTAATCCACTTAGCTATGCACAAGTAGAGTTGGCTCGAACGAATGACAAGGAACAATTTAAAAAGGATTATGCCGCTTACATTTGGTTACTAAGAGAACTTGCAAAAGAGGCTGGAATGCCTATTGTACTAGATAGTAGTGGCGATGGTATTAAGTCGCATCGTTGGATCGCAGATACTTTAGGCGGTACAACTCATAATGACCCATTTCCGTATTTACAAACCATGGGAATCACAGATGAACAATTCAAACTAGATATTAAAAATGGTTTGGATAAACAACAAACAGATAAGGATGATGACATAATGCAATTTACAAACGAAACTACAAAAGCAGCAGTACGTGATTACATCAAACAATCTGTAGATAAAAAGCTGATTGATAAGTCATGGCTAGATAAATTTGACCAAGGCACTATGACAGGCGGCGACTATGAAGGACTAAAAATCATCATTGCGCAACGTAGTAACTAACAGCAAAGCCTAGGAACTCAATTAATTTTGAGCCTAGGCTTTTTTGTGTTTCCGTTAAAATGTCTTAAATCGATCGTTTTTTATTGTTGAAGTATATTGAAAAAATTTAGGGTTTACTAGACCCTTACGCAAATCAATCATCCCTAATTGTCCCATTCTACTCAATAAAGGAACCATCCAACTACCACTTTGAGCACTTTGTAACTATTGTAAAGCCTAAACGATTCGCTTTGAATGACTTAACACAAGTCAATTCGGATGGACGAGAAGTAGATAATATTTGCTTTGAATGTTTGAAAGAGCAAATCGAAAATTACGTTATCTAATTACACAATGTGAGTATGAACGTTAGAAAGGAATGATTTTATGGAATTGAATGTTTATGGTTTAAAATGCGACAATCCTGTATGCGATTATCAAGATAATTCAATCAAACTTGAACAGTATGAGGACTATATAAATTATCCTTGCCCTAAGTGTAGTGCACCATTATTAACTCAAGCAGACTATGATACAACAATGGTAATTATCCAAGCTGAAAAATCAGCAGAAGAATTAGGCTTAAGTGACAATAACCTTAACCATGGAGAAAAATTTAAATTAAGAGTTGAGCTAGATGGTTCTGGGGTGCCTAAATTTGATATGAAACAGGTTGAATAGCTAAACATTCTGACGATATTAACTTATGTCCAAAGGATATGAGATGGGATATGTTTGACGTTATAGAAGATTAAATAATAGGAATCTATTAATAAAAAAGGAGATAATATGAAAGAAACTAAAGACTTTGTATTTTTCTGGGGAAAACAAGATGTATTTTCAAACTTTTATTACTCACCGTTTAAACATCAAGGACAGTTATTTAATTGGAGCGAACAAGCTGTTATGTATCGAAAAGCTAAACTATTTGGCGCAGATAAAATTGCTATGCAAATTATGAGAGCACAAACACCAGAAGAATGTAAGCAGTTAGGACGTAGTAGACAAATTCCATTTGATGATAAAGTTTGGCAAGAAAATCGAGAAAAAGTATATTTAGAAGTACTTTTTGATAAATTCTCAAATCCAAAATTAAAATCAATACTTTTGAAAACAGGAAGCAAGACATTAGCCGAAGCTAGTCCATTCGATAAGATATGGGGAATAGGTATTGACTGCAATCATCCAGATGCTACAAATCCTTCTAAATGGCGAGGTTTAAATTTATTAGGTAAAACACTTGAAAAAGTTAGAGAAACTGTAACTGAAATGGAGTGAGCAGTATGTTAGAAATTAGGGGATTAGTGAAAAATGTATTGATGGTAAAGAACATAACTAACTGGTGTTGATAAAGCACTATGGAATTTTTAAATTTTTCGTGACAGTTTAATAGCAGCCTTTACGGAAAATACCGGAGGCACTAACAAACAGGTGAATGGCCTGTTTGTTAGTGCCTCTTTTTATTTTATTAAAGGGGTGGAGGACATGAGGACATTACAAACAGAGTTGGAACAAAAAGGGATTAAGTAAAGAAGTTAAAGGGCAAGCGTCAAAAAGACGCCAACCTAAAAAGAAGATGAGTCAAAGAGAAATTGAAGGATTAATGGGAGTTAGACGCAGCACTTCAAAAGAGTAAATGGAGCATTTAGACAGAAAGGATGATTGTAAATGAAAGTTGTTCAGCCGATACGTGATCCAAAAAAGGTAAATGCAATGCTTCAGTATTTAAAAAGCATAAATGAAAGAGATTATATGTTGTTCTATATCGGTATAAGTGCTGGTCTTCGAATATCTGACATGCTACAGCTTCGAAAAGAAGATGTTCAATACGCTCATATAGATATCGTGGAAAAAAAGACAAACAAGCCAAAACGATTCACTTTTCCACCGTATATAAGGAAAGATGTTCAACGCTATATACAAGGTTTGAGTGAAGGTGAGTATCTATTTAAAAGTCGACAAGGGGACAATCGACCAATTGATAGATCGACAGCGTATCGAATCTTACGTAAAGCAGCAGAGGAATGTGGAATTAGAGAAATAGGGACACATACATTACGCAAAACATTTGGTTATCATTTCTATTTAAAGTCAAAAGACATAGTGGCATTACAAGCTTTATTCAATCACTCATCACCAGAAACAACATTGAGATATGTAGGAATCAACCAAGACGTATTGGATAAAGCAATAGACAATTTTTAACCAGATTGGGTGAGATGATTAATCAATTTCTTTTTTATTTATACAGTACAACATAAAAAAGAGTGGCGTGCACTCATATTGAAAAGTGGATTGAAGCATTGATAATACAGGGTTTGTGATAAAGGGCGAGTGCACCAGTCTATTTATTGAAGTGCGGTAGAGGGGGCAAAAGTAAGAATGACCATAGATGAAGCAAGAGAGCAGATAAAGAGGTTAGAAGACTATATTGAAATGGTTGAAGGATATGTTCCAGAAACGTTTGAACAACATGCTATTAAGCTTTATGTCTTGCATGAACATGTAGCAAGAGTAGCTAAAATGTTGAATGAATTAGGTTTTCGTATTGGTAAACGAAAAGTAATTGGAACGGACGTATTGGATATTTTAAGGGCCAAGCCAACAGATGAATTACACGAACTGGCAGTGAAGCTATTTAAACTAAACAAGAAAATGGTTAAGGGGCGAGTAAAAATGGAGATCATGAAGAACTATGCGGATTTATTATGCATTATAGATATTGTAAAAGCTGAAATTGAAATGCTTGAGGTTGATAAGGAATATTGGATTGGCAAGAATGAGCATTTACCATTTTCCTCAATAGGTGTAGCGAAGTATGGGCTTGATGTTGCATCACAGCGTACTGATCGCTTGAATGGACGTATAGCTTCACTTGAACAAAAGTTAGAACATTATCAAGCAATTGAAAAAGAGATTCGTGAAAACGTATAGAAGCTTGAAGGATTAGAATACAAAATAGCTAAGCTGCGTTTTATCGATGGTATGACATATCAAGAGATTGCCGATAAGTTAGGATATTCTTATGGCTATATTCGTAAGGTAGTGTCACAAGGTAACAAAGAGGTAACAACGACACTTGTCAAAGCGTGATATATTTACAGATGAAGAAACAGGCAATACCAACTAAATAGACGTTTGCGGAAACGTCAACACTGCAAAGCCACATCTATATGTTGTGGCTTTTTATTATGCCTTGAGAGGTTGAGCATGAAATTGAAAGAGGGAAATTTAAAAGGATCACCCGGAGGATAGTGACCCTTAATAATGATTTGGAGGTGTAAGGTTAAATTGGTATTACCTTACAATAGTTATGAGCATTATATGCGGTATTGGGTATTAATAACATCTATTCATAAAACTAGTGCCGACAATAATCAGAAGAATGAATAGAACAACGACTAAAGCGAATGGGTTTCGTTCGCGACGCTCTTCGCGAATTTCTCCGCAGTATCCCATAAAATATCCCTCCTTTCTATAATCTATAATATGTATAGTTTTCAAAAGGGATTGCGATATTTATCTTAGGGATGCGTTAGAAAAATGTTTAAAAATAAATATGTTAAAAATAGGTATACACTATCAAGAAAAAATAATAGATGTTAGCTAAGTTATATCCAATCGGGTATGGCTTTTTATTATGCATTTAACTATGAATTGTGGAGGGATGAACAATGGAACTTACAAAAGAAGAAAAGATTGTATTAATATCAATGGTTACTGATTGTTTAGGTGTTGAAGCACTTATCGAACTATGTGGAAAAGAAACTGTTAGCAAGCTTGATGTACTGTCAATTGATATGGTAGGTAATAGTACAACACCAAATAAGATGAATGAGATTGGCCCAAGTGTAGTAAAGAAATTAGTTAATAGTATCTTAGATGATGAACTACCAACACGATTGGAAGGTAGTGAGTAAGGTTGATTAAAGAAGCACGGAAACAAGAACTGATACAGGGCAAATATCATGGGATTTAAAGCAAATGGCAAAGGAGTTTAACTGCCCTGTAATTTGTTTATCCCAGCTCAATCGAAGTGTGGAACAACGTCAGGACAAGCGGCCTGTGATGAGTGACTTACGAGATTCAGGCAATATTGAACAAGATGCTGATGTCATAGCATTTTTATATCGTGACGATTACTACTCCAAGGAGTCCGAAAGTAAAAATATTTTGGAATTCATTATCGCTAAACATCGAAATGGACCAACTGGCACAGTTTCCACAGCCTATATAAAAGACACAGGTCGTCTATCAAATATTTCTTGGGGAACTATGAAATGAGTGAATTAATCACAGTAAAGGAGATATTGGAATATGCTACAGAGTTTGAATTGTACCGCCTTGCACATCGAGTATTTTGGGCTGTATCTACACAACGAATTAATCTAGCAGATGATTCTAATAAATTGGTAGAAGTAATCTATGATGAAGTTGCTGTTCGTGAAATGACGAATCGTAACGTGCTTGGAATTGGCCGCATTAAGTTATATGTCGTAGAAAGCTTTGCACAATATGCTTTTTACTTTGCTAACAATCCACTTGAGGTCAGCATGCTACATCGTGAGAAATTTGGTGAAGTGACAGGAGCAGTCACTGAAGCACATCGACTATTGACAAAGGTGATGTATTTTGCCGATTTGGATATTCAAATTTCATTGATTGAGCACCGCAAAACTATTGTACAATTTCCCGCTTATCTTGGACATGCAGCTGCAGGGCAATATATTTTGCATCGTCTAGATCAGCATAAAGGGGTGAGAGGTATTGTCTAAGCAAGAACGTGAAGAAATTATTGCCATTATCATGCTGCGTAAAAATTATGCGGAGGAAATGCTACGAAATATGTCGGACGAGCAGCTAATAAAGACGTTGGATGAGTTGTAATTTTTGAAGGGGAGGAACAGGTAAATGAAATTTAGAAAATGGTTATTGTTGTCTCTGGAGCATCGTTTAGTGATTATCAGAAATGCCATTAAAACTAAAAATGTTTTTAAGAGAAAAATCTAACTTCAGGAAATGATGGATAATGTAAATATTTATGAAATCATTGGCGTTTCTTTTGATCCTGTATACATGGTGCCACCAACTTAGTGATAATGAAGAAATTCTTATCGATAAATATACGATTCGGAAAACAGATAAATTTTATGAAATTGAAAATGGAGACTTGCATGAATGCTTTAGGGAAAAAGAGGGGTGCTATCAATTTCTAAGCAATTTGATCATGAACAATTAAAAAAACTATGGCGGCAACCATAGCTCTTCAATAACAAAGGCTTTTCCCTTGTTAGCAGTATAACCATTATAGCATAAGGGGGAAGCTATTGTGCGTTTAAAACAACTAGAAATTTCAAATGACGGCATCCTACAAGTTGACATCATGGAATTACCAGAAAATTGCGTCAACGTACTTTCTGATGGCATCGCTAAATTCACTGAGCTTCCGGCGCAAGCTAAAACTAAGATCGTTACTTATCAAGGGAAGGTAAAACGGGTTGAGTTTGATGAAGGTGAGGAGTTTTGAAGTTAAATATTGGTCTTGATGGGAACATTTATATTGATATAATAGAATTAACCGGAATTTATGAATGGTTCTTAAAAAATATTATATAAGTAGACGGATTTTCTAAATTTTATTTCATAGGTTAGATATGGATTATTCGGAATGAGAGGTGAAGAGTTTTGATAATAGCGCTGAAATCAATTACGATAAAATAGAAGAAGGTATCTCTACTTGAGTTCAGCTAAGGTATAGGGAAGACAATAAGATAATTGATAAAATAGTAATATGTGTAGGAAAACATTTAAAATTATGGTCGCAAAGTAAAGGGTTCAAACATTATAATCGTGAAGTGGAAATTAAAGAGTTTACCAAACATGAATACTATGGAATTAAGGCAAAGGTGAAATTTTTAGATAATAATAGAGTAGGACTTATAGAATTAGATAATTTAAGAAATCTATAGTTACCAATTACCGGAAGAATAGTAATAGGTTTCAGCTAAAGTATCACTTGATTGACACATAATTATTATATTGTCACAAGGGAAAATCAATGCTGTTTATTCGGAATAGGTAAAATAGACGAGGGAGAGAAATTTTGAAAGTAAGAACTTATTTTAAAGAGGTTTTAATATTTATTTTATTAATGATAATAACTACATTAATTTTAGGGATACTAAATTCTGCTTTTAGCTTTAATGATAGTATTATAAGTCCAGTTGCAACTTTTTTAGGGGCTCTTTCAGGAGCGGCAATTACAGGAGGGATTGCAATTAAAGTAGCTCAGGATCAAAATATGAATCAAAATATGCTATTTGAAGAACAGGTTAAAAAAAGAGAAGAAGAACTTCAAAGTGAAAAAAGGAGTATAGAGTTTAATAAGAATTATAACCAAATAGTGGTTCTTTTTTACATTGAAAAGGATCTTATTATTATGATGCAAGAATGTATTAAATTAAATAAACAATATAGACAAGTAATACAAAATGATAATTTATATCAAACCGTGTCTAAAGTGAAATTTTCTGATGGTAAATATTGGATGGATATTGATAAAATTATTGATGTTGATTTACGTATTAAACTACAAATGTTTAGAGAACAATATGATTCCTTAGTAAATTTGCATCGAAAAAGTACTATAGAATATCAAGACGAGTTAGAATTAGTAAGCATTGAGATAGAAAAATTATTACATTTAGAGAAAGATAATAAAATAACAAAAGAAGAAAGAGTGCATTTAAAGCAGAAGCAGCTTAAGAAACTAAATTTAGAGGCAGATTGGGAATACTATTATCAAGAAAAGCAATATGCTTGGAATGCTTTTTCAGATTTAGCTCATTACGAATTTGGAGAAGATTTAAGAAAGAGAGTTAGAGGAGAATTAGAAAAAAGTTGTGATTTTTGTGGAGTTGAGGAACCAATTGATTTATCACAATTTATAAATTATTAAGTATATCTGTAAAAAGTTCTACCAGCTATCTGGAGGACAACAATGGATAGTAGCAACAACTTGCTACTATCCATTGTTGTCCTCCTTTTTATTTCTCATGAAAAAGTGCTTATAAGAATCAACGAAGGAAGAATAATGAATGAATTTTGTACAACCAATACGTGATCCAGAATACATTAGAGTAATCAAAAAATATTTGTTTGATTGGAACTACCGTAATTACATGCTGTTTGTTGTTGGGATTAACAGTGGTCTTCGTATTTCTGACATCTTGCAGCTAAAAGTTTCAGATACCCAGAAGCCATACTTTAGTATTGTTGAAAAAAAGACTAAAAAGGCCAGACGTATCGAAATGACACCACAATTAAAACGAGAGATAAAGCAATAAGTTGAGGGCAAGGATGAGCGTGAATATTTGTTTAGTAGTCGAGAAGGAGTTAATAAACCAATCAGCCGAAGCACAGCATACAAAATATTAAATAAAGCAGCATCAGATGTTGGACTGGAAGAAAATATAGGCACTCATACTTTAAGGAAAACATTTGGCTATCATTTTTACAAACAGACAAAGGATGTAGCACTTTTACAGGAAATATTGAATCATTCATCACCGAAAATTACGTTGCGTTATATCGGCATTAATCAAGATCAAATGGACAAGGCGATGAAGGACTTTAGAATTTAACTATTCTATTTAGTTCCCTTTAATAAGATGGTGAGGAATTGAATTTTAAGAAATGGCTAAAAGTGTTGTAATAACTAGCTCTAAAGTTATGTGTTGAGTTCAACACAATATACATTGAAGTGAACTGAAAGGGGCCAAATGGTGATGGAAATTATGAAGAATTATGCGGATTTATTACGCATTATCGATATAGTAAAAGCTGAGATTGAATGTTGGAGATAGACAAGGAGTATTGGATAGGTAAGGATGAGCAGTTACCATTCTTTTCAACTGGTGCTAGTAAGTACGGACTTGATGTTGCATCTCAGCGAGTAGATCGTTTGAACAGACGTATTACGTCACTTGAAATTAAGCTTGAGCATTACCAGGCAATTGAAAAAGAAATTCGAGAGAACATAGAGAAGCTAGAAGGATTGGAATATAAAATTGCTAAATTGCGTTTTATTGATGGCATGACCTATCAGGAGATTGCTGATGAGTTAAAGTATTCATATGGTTATATTCGGAAAGTAGTGTCACAAGGTAACAAAGAGGTAACAATAAGACTTGTCAAACAGTGATATATTTATAGATGAAGAAAAAGGGAAGCGCACGGAAATGCGCTATAAACTAATTGTCTTACAATAATAAGCACGTTCGCTTGTACGTGTGTTTCGCAAACAAGCATTGTGACTGCTTCAAAAGGAGCAGTCTTTTACTATTCCATTTATATTAAAATTAATGTATGATTTTGTTATTATTTGTTTATAAAGGAGTATTTATGGGGGATATAGTAAATGTTGAAATTAGAGCTTGGTGGTTATTAATAATACCATTATTATTAATATTTTCTCTTTTTATTATTGCAATGGTTATGAAAAATCCAGCTAATGAAAAAGAGAAAAATATAGAAGAAAAAGAGAAAACATTAACTAGTTGGATTGAAAAGAAAGATATTTTATATTGGTTGTTAATAATGTGTCTAGGAGCAATCAGTATATTTACTTATCAATATAGTGGCGATAAAAATGTAATTAGCCATTGGGGATTTGCGGGTACTATTGTATCTATAATTTTAGCGGTTCTTGCAATCATATATACTTATTATCAAAGTGCTACAACAGTGGATTCAACTAAAAGACTTGAAAAATCTGCAAAAAAGGTTGAGAAAGTATCAACCAGAGTTGAAGTAGCTACAAAAGAACTTGAAAATAATAATTTAAATGAAATAATTAGTGATTTAGAAAAACGACTGTCTAGCCTTCTTTTGGAAATGAGTCATGGGATACAAGAAAAGCTAACTGCAAATTTTGAACCATTAAAGGTCTTTATGAATTTAAATAAAACTGTTTATTCTCTTGATAGTGGCATCGATATTCTAAATAAAGAAGAATGGGAAAAGTATTTAAACAACGTAATTATGGACGATCTGGAACCTGCAGGAATAACTTTACTTTATTCTTATTTTTTGTATGAAAATAAGTTGAAATATACAGATAAAGATACAAAAAAATGGTTAATTTTTACGCTTAGATCCGAGGGTGTTTCTGATGATGAACTTGAAATGTTTTGGGGTACAATTAGAGGTCAAATGAGGTTATTCTCTTCTTTGAATGTATTTACTTATTATAGATCTGAAAAAAATGATGATGAAGATGGCGTCTTAACTTATTATAATGAGAATGTGAAAAATATAATTAAAAACATTATAGAAAAAAATGGTGAACATTATAAGTGGGTTATAGAAGATTTAAAATTGAAATTTAATGTTAAATGAAAATCATTGGTGATGTAGTTAATATTGATGGTAATTACAGGACCGTGACTGAAAGAGCTTTTACATACAGTCCAAGAAGTATCATAGTTACAATCTATTTAGAAGAAATATAATCAGGATTTTCAAAGTCACACTCATTATGAGTTGTGGCTTTTTATTATGCTTCATATTTCTAGTAGTAACAGATTATTACGTTAGCATTATGGTTAGTGTAGAAGGCGGTGAAATAGATGAGTGTGAAAAACAAAGCAAAATATTTTAATATGGTTACAGTTATATCTATGTTAGTATCAACTTTCTTTTTTATAAAGATTGTCCTAAGAGAAGGAATTGAACAAGTTCATTATTTAACAACAATATTATATGTAGTAGCTATCATAGTGTCGATTATAAGCATTGTAGTACATTGGAAAAATAAACAGGTCATTAAGCGAAATGAAGGTCACGTCTAACCAGGTGTGACTTTTTATTATGCCTTGGTGGGTGGAGCAATACATTACCTGAAGCTAAACAGATTGCTGAACGTGCTATTTTAGAAGGTAAATTAAGCTATCCTACAATTCGAGGTACAACTAAATAATTGAAAAGCCCAGGTACTCAATTAATTTTGAGCCTGGGCATTTTTTAGTTGCAAATACAAGGCTACTCTTTTAAATGACCTAATTTTTAACTAAGTTTTCTTCATAACAATATTTATACAATTCAGCAGTTACATAGCAATCGTGTAGTGCATCGTGTGATTTTAAATGATTCAATTTTAAGAAACTTTTCAATGTAGCCAATTTGTGATTTTTCGTAAAGTCAATATATTTACGAGAAAGTGATAACGTGTCAATAACTCGATATTTTACATAAGATAATTTTTTCATATTATTAATATTTGTAAGTAAAAATTTCATATCAAAAGGAGCATTGTGAGCTACAATTGTTTCACCTTCTAAAAACTCCACTAATTCATATATCTTATCGAATATATAAGGAGCGTCCTCTACATCTTCATTTGTAATTCCAGTGATACGCGTTATCTTTGCTGGTATATTCTCAATCGGATTTATGTAAGTGAAAAATTCATCTACCTTTTCAAAGTTGCGATATTTAACTGCTGCTATTTGAATAATAGAACTTTCCTCTGGATCAAGTCCAGTAGTTTCAAAATCAAGTACTGTAAAATCAACAACGAATTTTCTTGTCTTTGTGTACTTTAAGTATTCTTTACTATCATTTATACGTTTTGGCTCATTAAATTCAGCCCTTAATGTAAGTGTGGAAGGCTCATTCATTCTTAGTTTTATAGAACCAAGTTCATTTTCTTCCTGTACTTTAATTTCCTCTTTAGGTTCTTGTTTTTCAACAGATTTATTAATAATTGGTTGTTTTTTAGAAAATAATTTTTTTAACCAATTCATGTTAACAACCTCCTCTTATATTACATTTTAGGTAATAAAGGAACGGTGTTTGTCAATATAGTTGTCGCATTTAGTTACTTTAGTATTTTGAAAGATTGGATGAATCCCCATGTTCAGTCAAGGCTACCATGCTGCGCTTGCTGGCCTGGTGATTAAGATTGAAAGAAAAAGCGTGCTTTCAATCTTAATCACCAGGAATTGAGGGACTATTATGGTTTTTTCACTAATTCGGTTTGCCCCTCATCTCGCATTGGATTGAGTGCTACTTGTTCATTCGGTGCCCAATTTCTTGTACTTCGTGTCCAACGCTCCGGATGCTTCTCCTTCGCAGCCTCGTACACGTCTTTTCGCTTTTCTAATAGGGCTACGTGTTGGCCCGTATGACACTGCACTGGTGTTACAAAATTCAGCCCGCTATGCAGGTGAATCTCGTTGTACCAATGGACAAATTGCTGTGCCCATTGTCTTGCTCTTTTAAGTGTTTCAAAACCTTTGTGTGGAAAATCTGGTCGATACTTGAGTGTCCGAAACATCGCCTCTGAGTAAGGGTTATCGTTACTCACACGTGGTCTTGAAAACGAACTTTGAATGCCCATTTTCTCTAGTAAACCTAGGAATGTCGCGGCTTTCATTGGACTCCCATTGTCGGAATGTAACACAAGTGGTTCGCCTTGGATTTTTTCACTGATTACTGCTTTTTTCACGAGTGTTTCGGCGTGTTTGGCCTCTTCAGTTTCCCATACTTCCCAGCCAACTACCTTTCTACTAAACAAGTCGATAATTAAATAGAGTCGATAATATAATCCTTTCACTGGTCCTCCGAGCCAAGTGATATCCCATGTCCACACTTGATTTGGCGCTGTTGCCAGATGACTTTCTGGGATTCTTCGCTCTGGCTTTTGACTACGTCCTCGATGATGCTGCATCTTTTCTTCACGCAATATACGATAAAATGTCGATTCTGATGCAATATAGGTCCCTTGGTCCGCAAGCCTTGGCACAATTTGTGTAGGTGGACAATCCGCATATTTCTCTTGCTTCAAAATTGTTAGTATTTCCTCTTTTTCTTCTTGTGACAACTTGTTTTTAGGTGTAGGACGTTTCGTAAGTGGGCGCTGATCAACCTTCACACACCCATTGGATGTCCAGCGTTCATACGTACGTACACTAATGTGTAGTTCCTGACAAGCTTTCGCTAATCGCGCACCATTTTGATTGGCTTCTTGGATGAGTTCTATAGCTAATGCGCGATTTGATGGGCTAATCATTCGTCCTCGTTGTCCCCCCAAATCGCTTGGGCCTTTTTTCTAAGCAGTAGTAATGCAGCAGCTTCCGCAAGTGCCTTTTCCTTCTTTTGTAGCTCTTTTTCCAATTGCTTTGCACGCTTTTGTTCTTCCTTCAACGCGCCATTCAACTGTTTCGTTTGATCTGATGTTTGACCATTTGCTTGAAGGCATACATTGCGCCAAGCTTCAATTTGTTCGCGATACAACCCTTTCTTACGGCAATACTCCGACAACTCAAGCTCATTCATCGTGAACGTCTCCATCACGATTAAAAACTTGTCTTGGCTATTCCATTTATCACTGGTTTGACCATTTCCAGGCGTTGCCACACCAGCTGCACGTGCTTCTTTACGCCACTTGTACAATGTCACTTCTGTAATGCCTTCTTCTTTCGCAATTTGTGCCACTGCTTCATTATTCGGTGGCATCATGCGTTTAACAATTGCTTCTTTTTGTTCTTGCGAATATCGCACTCTATTTCTTCCTGTCATATCGATCGACCTCCATGTTATTTACTTAACTATAACACTAAAGCATCCTACGACATCTATCCTAACAGAGGGGGGGAATAAAAGTACATATAAAAAACAGACAACTGTAATTAATACCTATTAAATTAGTACCTGCTAAATTGTTAGTACAGATTAAAATCCATTTTTTAGGTGTGTAACGAGCATCGATGAAACGAACCTCGATACACAAAAAAGTCACCAAAATCACAAAAAAGTCACATTCCCCCGAAAAACGCATGAAATCGGGCAAAAGGCAAGTCTTTGTACATTCATGAAAAACCTTGCTATAATAAGCTTTGCGAATACATATGAAAGAGGGTAAAAGCATGAACGCTTACGATGAATATATGAAGCAGGTAGTGAAGCCGATGCGTGAGGAGTTAGTGGAGGCTGGATTTACGGAGCTTACGACGGCTGATGCGGTGAATGAATTTATGGCAGAGACGAAGGGGACTTCGTTGGTGGTGATTAACTCGGTTTGTGGTTGTGCGGCTGGGTTGGCGCGTCCGGCTGCTCGTGAGGCAGTGGAGGCGGTTAAGCCTGATCATCTTGTGACTGTTTTTGCGGGGCAGGATCCTGAAGCGACTGCTGCGATGCGTGGCTTTTTTGAGGATGTGCCACCAAGTTCACCGTCGATGGCGATTTTAAAGGATGGGGAATTGGCATACTTTATTCCACGTGAACAGATTGAAGGGTTCCCTGTGGAGCAAATTGTTACACATTTAACAGGTGTTTTAGAGCAAACATGCGAGAAATAAAAACTATTGTTACGACAGCGGGCAGACCAGACGATTTATCGTTGGCGCTCGCTGCTTTTGCGTGTGAACAATTAGGTGCTTCGTTTGAGCCAAGAAAAAAGCGTTCTGTTCGGAAGATTTCACAGGAATTGCATGCACATGTGATCGTTGCTGGGAAAAATCGCTTTGAGTATTATGCTTTTGGTGCAAATGAGCCGTTTTTCTTTCATCCGAATTCAGCGGCGTTTCGCTTAAAGCGTATAGCTCGTGGGGAAGCGGAGCCGTTTTTAGAAGCGGCACAGCTTGTAACAGGGGATTCGGTGCTTGATTGTACGTTGGGACTTGCTGCGGATGCTATGTTGGCGGCTTATACAGTTGGCGAAGCAGGCCGAGTTGTTGGGCTGGAAGCGAATCCGAATGTGGCATTTATTGTTGAGCAGGGTATGAAATCCTACGATACGACAGAGCTACCGTTAACTGCATGTATGCGCCATATTGAAGTGGTGCAGGCTGAAGCAATTAGCTATTTAAAGGCTTTACCGGACAATTCGTTTGATGTCGTGTATATGGATCCGATGTTTGAAGAGGTTATTGAAGAAGCCAATAATTTTGAGGCATTACGCTTAGCTGGGGAGCATGTGACATTAACAGATGAATGGGTAAGTGAGGCGAAACGAGTGGCGAGAAAGCGTGTCGTGTTAAAGGCTCATTTCCGCTCAGAATGGTTTGCCAAATATCAATTTCGGCAATATACAAGAACGACTGCGAAGTTTCATTATGGTGTTCTGAACGTTGACTGAAGTAAATATTGAAGAGGCTGGTTCATTGGACTGGTCTCTATTTTTTTATCTGAAATTCAAAATATGGTAATATGAAGCAGTATTAGATTGTTAATTAATTGGAATGTTTTCTAGGAAGAAAAGAATTGATTTAATACAAATAAAAAATTTCTATAAAAAGGAGAACTACAATGAATCGAAAAGAAATAGCTCAGGAGACGTTGCGAATTCAAGAGCAAGGTTATTATGAATATCGTGGCGAGCGAATTGATTTTGCGGATGCACAGAAATTTTCAGAGGAAAATAGTGAGTTGATTGACCCGAAGCAGGGGGAAAATATCGTTCAGGAATGTCTTAAGCTTCCAAAAATGCAACAACCGCCTTTATCTTCTATAGGTAATGAGGCAACGGTGAAAGCAATAATTGACTTTGCTGAAGCAGGAAAAGAGAAAATTGGAGTGTTAAACTTTGCGAGTGCAAAAAATCCTGGTGGTGGATTTTTAAAAGGTGCTATGGCTCAGGAGGAAAGTTTGGCAGCTTCCAGCGGGTTATATAAAACGCAGCTTTGTAATGAGGGCTATTATAAGGCAAATCGTGCGAATCGATCGATGATGTATACGAATTATGCAATTTATTCTCCAGATGTAGTCTTTTTCCGAGATGAGCGCTTTGCTCTGATGAAACAGCCAGTGACAGCCTCGGTGCTAACGTTACCTGCTGTGAACTACGGACAGGTTGTGGCGAAGGAGAAAAATAGTCAGGAAGCAGAACGTGTAATGAAGGATCGAATGCGATTAGCATTAGCGATCTTCGCACATAAAGGAGACAAGCATATAATTTTAGGAGCATATGGCTGTGGTGTCTTTCGAAATGAACCACAAAAAATTGCTACATGGTGGCGTGAGCTATTAGAGGATGAAGGCTATGGACAATTGTTTACAGAGGTTAGATTCGCCGTATTAGATACTTCTAAAAATCACAGTTGCATTAGTGCTTTTACTAATATAATAGATTAATTAAATTAGCAAAAGAAGGATGCGGCTAGATATGTCATTATCGAAAAAAGAAATTAGAACATCATTTGAACTTGATTTACTAAATAAGGCACAGTCAATGGAACTTACGAAACCTCCTGGTCCATGGGAACACGAAACAATTATCCCTGCATCCGGCGTATTTGCGTGTGGATGGGATCAAGATGAAAAAGTTGTTCTGATTAGCGGCTCAGGTTACAGCATTACAGAGCCAATTACAGGTACTCGAATACATAGAGATGATGATGTTAATACGACCTATGACAGTATAAGTGAAGATAATTTATTTTTCACTATACCTTTTACTAAGGAAAAAATAATGATATTTGGCTTTGAAGCTGGCGACGGTATTCATGGAACAAATGATGGATGGCATGTTGAAGTCATTTATCCTTGGTGGCCACGAGCAACTGTCGTAATCGATAATGTTTTTAAAGCAAATCACCAATATTTAAAAGATGCAACTGCAATTGACTTAGATCGTTTAGATGGCTCGATCAAATGTGGATTTTCTCCACCAGGTAATCATTTAATGATTATGGGTTCAGGAGGAGCTTTAATCTGTTCTAGAACTGTCTGATGGATCTCTAATAAACAGTATGACATAGTGAATTTTCGAACTACTACTAAGAAAATAGCGGATATATAATAATGAACGCTTGATAGTTATTTTGCAACGGTATATCAGCGTGAGGATGAGACCAATGAAGAATTCTCAAAAAAGCTAGAGCGGCTTTTCCTGTCTGAAAATCAAAACTGTGCGTGTGAAGTTGAATTTAAAGAGCTTTACAATCAATGTGTATATGATTTTGGGTTCACCTTGGATGAGGATTTTTATGAGTCAGTTTTTTTATGAGTCACCTTTAACTAAACTTAATTTATTACTACATGACGATTTCTCTGGGAATCACAATTCTAATCCACACTGCAAGATATATGTTTATAATTAAGGCGAGGTGAAATTATGGAATATAAATTTGCATCAACTGAAGAACTTCTTGGATTTTTGAATGAAGAATTATTGTCTGGAGCTGAAGCAGCATCGATATTAGAAATATCAACGGCCCGACTAGGACAATTAGTGAAAGATGGAAAATTAAAAGTTGCTAAAGAGCAACCTAAAATGTTCTTAAAAAGCATGTTACTTGAGAAAAAAGATGAACTCGAATTACTTCGGAAGAAATATAGACCATATGAGGATTTGAAGTAGGAAATTACGAACAAAATTCTTATAAATATAGAGGAAGTGGGTTGAAATAAGAAAAAAACTCATGAGGAAAACCTGGAGGAAGTAAAGGCTGTCCTGGCATTTGAAGGCTTAGCGCTGTTACCAGAATTGGAGGAGCTCATATTGAAAGAAGCCAAAGAGGAGATTACAGCTTTCCAAAGTGAAGAAATGGCAATGGAAATATTGGGTTATAGGAATAGTTGAGTACTTGGTGGTTTCATTTAAAAAGGGGTGTTGAATATGGAAAAACCTTTAAATTATGAACAAGCTTTCAAAATTGAAATATTAAATGAATTCGCTAATGGTGTCTATAATCGTTTGTTAAACTTTGTTTTGAATAATGGTATGGATCGACAAGATAAAAATAAGTTTTATAATGTTTTATTAGACCAGTTTGTTGAAATGCTCGATCTCGATCTTTTTGAAATGTCGTTTGAAGAATTAGAAGTATTAGATGGCTATTGGACCAATATGAATAGCTATATTAAAGAAATAACAAAGAAAAAATTAGCTTGAAAAAATTAGACTTAGCTTATTTTTCTGAAGATCCGTTTCAAGTGCGTTTACAACAACATATACAACGATTAAGCAGAAATAAAACGGTACAAAAAAATCCCGTTGTTTATAGATGAATTTCAAAAAACATAATAAAAGTGAAGTGGATGAATATGAGTAAATACAGCATTGCTAATACAACCAGAGAAGAAAGAGCAGAAAGATTAGCGCAAGCGGAAGCAATTAACAGCTTAGGAGCTAAACCAGTAGCGCCTGAAGATCAGGAATTATTTCAGAGACATATTGACGGTGAATTGGAAATTGAGGAAGTAATACAGATGTTGATTGATAAATACAAAAAATCTCCTAAAGCTCTGAATGATTAATTTCGGAGCTTTTTTGAAATTAATTTGCAACAGCAAACTACGATAAGAAAAGAGATTAATCTCGTTAAATGCAAGGCCCTCAAACATTTTTACCGATTTTGGCGATGGAAATTGCTACAGCGGGTGCGATGATTTTAGGATTACACAATAAACAATTTTTCACAACCTCTGCACAAGTATTACCAGAAGCGTTGTCGTTTACAGATAAGCCTGAGGGGTTTGACGTTCTATGTGAGTTGGTGATGTCTGGTAATCTCTCTGACCCACAACGAATTATTGCGATCTGCGAGAACTATTGGCATTCTTTACTAAAATGGTCTGCTCAACATGGATACCATATTGAATGTTCAACTGATATACCTTGGTAAATTAAAATGAAATCTTTACTTTTTTAATATACCATGCTATAATATGTATCGTGCTATTTTAGGTGGCATATTTCTGTAATCTGGCATTCTGCTTTATGTTTTTTAGGATACTTATTCACACTGGCGCATGCTTTGGGGCTGCAAGGACGCAAAAGAAGGTTGGGTTTGCGTTGCTTAAGTTAGAAGGCACACAGTGGAATTTTACCGCGGTGATGAAACATATATTGTTTTGAGATAATATTCCCCAGATGATTGGGTTGAGACTTTACAATTTACGAAACATGTTACCTATTAAATACTAAAGGGGTAGCTTCGCAAAAGCGAGGCTGCCCCTTGTCTAATTTTCCGGGAAATGAAGATGAAAGGACAGTCACTGAAATGTTTCAGGAAGCATTACATTGTGCTCGTAGGAGGATCAGTGACGGATAGAACCTTCGAACTGACATATAGCTGAGCCGGAAAATTTGGCGAGGCTTCAGGTTGAGCTTCATCTATTTGATGTAGAATCTATATAAGAGCCTTCAGACAGTAGACAGACTTTGGCTACTGTTTTTTCTTGTTTAAAGAAACTATAGAATTTCAAGTTGTGTATAACCAAGGGCATAATTTTCGTCTAGGCTAAAGCGCTACATCCTCAAGGCTGCTTCGTTCTCTCGGGCCGGATGCGTATTTGTTCTGAAATGAATCTCCAGCTGTTTGTATCCGTGATAGTTCTTTTGGATTATTTTTTCAGATAAATGTTCCAATATAATTGAACCTGTGTAACAATTATTAATATTTTTAGTTAAGGAGTCCTCAATTTACTTGTGGTATAATGCAATGCAATGTCTCAACGAAATTGCTTTTGTTATTATTGTGAAATTCGTTGGCAACACGTTAAGTTACATTACAAAAATTCATAAAGGCGGAGATTGTATGCTAATACGTGATGTTATGGATATTATGGAACCACTGCAAGGCTATTTTTTATGTGGTCATGAAGGAAATGAACGTGAAGTGACATGTGTTGAAGTAATGGAAGTTCCAAATTTAGAAGATTGGGTAGAAAAAGGTACGTTAGTTTTGACTACTTTTTATTCAGTTAAAGCTAGTCCGATCTCTCAATTACAACTGATTAAAATTCTAATTGAAAAAAACGCTGCGGGTTTAATTGTTAAACTAGGTCGATTCATTTCTGAACTGCCGAAAGAAGCGATTGAATTAGCTCAAAAATTTCAATTCCCTATTATTATATTACCATCAAACATACCATATATTCAGGTTCTATCTCCGATTTATAAAAAGCTGAATGTGACGAATGGTAAACTAATGGAACCTTTTTCAACGAACTTACCTGAAACTGTAGAGCAGTTATTAAATGAGCTTTATGAGAACTATGGTATTGTTTCCTATGTAGAAAATCCAGAAGGAAAGTTACTAGCAATCGGTCATTACGCCATCAATGATACGTGGCGCAACAACAATTTACTGTTTTCTCGTCATTTACAACAAGATACATTTTATGATGAGTTTCTTTATCAAGAAGAGGTGTTTATTGCTGATAAAGAAAATTTAAATCGGTTTGTTGCACCGTTATTTTATAAAGGTCATTTTATACGGGGTGTTTCATTTTACGTATCGCTCAAAAAAACAACGGGATATCTTAACGTTTGATTTGATGAGTGAATATATTAAGAAGTTTCAATTGACATTGTTAAATGAACTGTTAGCTTTGCAAAATGATCTTCTTTACAATAGGGTGGAACTAAAAGAATTGTATGAACATCAGTATGAGCTAAACCATATTATTTTACTACATATTGAAGGACCAGAAGAAATTTATACGATGAAGCATAATTTTTTTATTGATTATTCATTATTCGTCTTCAAACATTTAAGATTAGTTCTGCAAAGCTTACCTGCTAGTAAGAATATTTATTTTTTACAACACCCTGAACAAACGTGTATATTGTTATCATTCCAAAATGCAACGACAGATTCAGTTATTCAAAAGCAATTAGAAGCTGCTTTAATGGATTCCTATATTCGCCATTACGTCATGGCAATTGGCACACCTTTTAAAACTATGACAGAGCTAGAAAGTCAGTTAGATCATGTGATAAAAATTATGCCAATCGGTCGTAAGCTTTATCCGAATGAAAGGGTATTCTCTTACAATAGACTAGGCATTTATAAATTTTTAATTTCCTTAAGTAATCATGAACAAGTATTGCAATATGTCGATAAGATTTTAGGACCATTAGATAAGGTATTGCTTCATACGCTAGAGGTATATCTTTCTCAAAATGGTAATGCATCAAAAACGGCTAAACTTTTATATGTGAATCGGCGCACAGTCACACTTCGATTGAAAAAAATACAAGAATTATGTCAGGTGGATTTACAGGATTCGGAATCCATTTTTATTTTAAATTTTTGTCTGAAAATTAAGGACATACATTAAGTGATCAAAGTGGGTAAAAAAATAGTGAAAGATGATCAAAAAACGCCCTACCTTGCTTATATAATTCAGAATATTGTTGCTTTATAGTGGTGGAAAGAGATGAGTATTCTCTTTCTTTTTTTAATGAAAAGAAAAGATTGTGGAGGGGTAGATATGGCGCTAAAGCAGACATTAACGATTTTAGATGTATTAGATCATCCAAAAGTGAATGGTGAAAAAGTGATACAACTATTTGAAAGATATGACGGTGTAGAAGCCTTCTATCAAACTGTACAAGGTGAACAAGGTGCAACAGACTTTGTGAAAATTGTCATTCCAGGCACGGAAGGAAAATTGAATCATGGGCATGCACCTTCTTTGGGAATTATTGGACAGCTTGGCGGTATAGGGGCAAGACCTGAACGTAGCGGCTTTGTGTCAGATGGTGATGGAGCAGTTGCGCCTATTGCGGTTGCTTTAAAGCTTGCAGAAATGAAGGACCGTGGTGATGTATTAGCAGGAGATGTATATATTACTACTCATATTTGTCCGAGTGCACCAACTGAGCCGTATGAGTCGGTAGAATTTATGAGTTCCCCAGTAGATGTTTTTACGATGAATCAATATGAAGTTTTAGAAGAAATGGATGCCATTATTTCAATTGACACAACAAAGGGTAATAAAGTAATGAATCACCGAGGAATTGCTATTTCTCCAACAGTAAAAAGAGGGTATGTGTTAAAATTTGCAGATGATTTAATTCGCATTAAAGAAATGACAACAGGTGAGTTGCCGGTTACTATTGCAGTAACAACACTAGATATGACGCCGTATGGAAATCATGTCTATCATATTAATAGTATTTTACAGTCAGCGGTAGCTACATCTGCACCAGTAGTGGGCTTAGCAATAACGACAAAAAGTGTTGTGCCGAGTAGTGGAACAGGTGCCAATCATGAAATAGATATTGCTCAGGCTGCACGTTTTAGTATTGAAGTAGCGAAGGAATTCGGAAGGGGTACAGCTAAGTTTTATAATGAAAATGAATTTAAGCGTTTGAA
Source organism: Lysinibacillus agricola (assembly GCF_016638705.1). Lineage (GTDB taxonomy): Bacteria > Bacillota > Bacilli > Bacillales_A > Planococcaceae > Lysinibacillus > Lysinibacillus agricola. The sequence goes on from NZ_CP067341.1 coordinate 2,525,356, forward strand.
TAAATTATACGGTTCAATGACACATCTTCAAACTTTAGGGGTGACTACGAATGAATAAAGTCGGTATTTTAACAATTGGACAATCGCCTCGTTCAGACATTACACCTACTTTTAAAGAAATATTTAATAAAGATATTAAAATTGTGGAAAGAGGAGCATTAGATTCCTTAAACGAAGCGGAATTACTAAAAGTTATTCCGAAAAAAGAAAAGAACATATATGTTTCGCGATTGCGTGATGGCAGATCAATCTTAATTGGCAGAAGAAAACTACTACCATTATTACAATATGAATTATCAAAGTTAGAACAAGAGGTTGATATGGTCGTCATACTATGTACAGCTGATTTTCCGACTTTAACATGTGAAAAGCCCATTTTTTATCCAAACCGAATAGTAACACAAGTTATTGGTACAATGGCCAATCAACCGAAGATAGGTTTAATTGTCCCGCTAGAAGAACAGAGGAGAGCCATGCTAGAAAAGTGGAGAGGTGTTACAAATGATATCACTTTTGCTGTTGCCTCCCCATACGACTATGGCAACTTTAAAGAAGCAGCTCACTACCTTAAAGATTACCAGGTCGATGTAATTATTTTGGATTGTATGGGATACAATGAAGGACATAAGCAGTTAGTTAAGAAAGAGAGTGGTATTTTAACAATTTTACCGCGTACTTTAGTAGCAAGAGTTGTACTTGAATACTTATAACAAATCGTCCAGCCTGTAATAATGTAGATAAATTTGGTCTACAGTATTTTTCATTTTTAGGAAAAGATTATTCGCTTTTCTATAAGGAAGAGAATTCCTTAAAGATAGGGACTACGGGCTTCGGGATTGGCAATAACAACATTGAAAAGTCCGCGTATTTGCGGACTTTTTTTGTAACAGAAATTGTATTAGTTCGTGAAGCATTAAGTAAATGATAAATGTATTTGATTTATCAATGTTTACACAGCTTTTCTAATTATTTAGCCTCAATTTTAGCCCCAGTTCCGATTTCTAAGCTTCTACTGAAAACTTCCATGGAAGTGAAACTATTATGGTAAATTTCTACCATAGTATTTTTGCAACCGAAATGCACTGAGGGATTCATCAAAAATGGCGAATCCCTTTAAACGTTTTTAAGTGCCCATGATTCTTTTCTCTTTGGTGAAGCTGATAATATTTCTGCTTTTTTCTTGCCTAGTAAATATCGTGTAAAAAAATAGTTACTAGATAAAGAACATGGGAGCATTTATAATAGCTGGTTAAGTATGGATCTGTCTATTCCTTTAGACGAGGAGGATATAGATGATTATCTTGAACATGCGAGCAATCCGTCGGTAAAGCTATATGAAGAGAAAAGCGATGGAAGTGTAACGTTTCATGAAGAGCTATCAATGAACGCAACTGCACTATACATATTTAAACGATATGATTAATAAATAACCGTTAATTTATAACCTAATTTACTGGATTAGTGGGGACTGTCAATATTTTTGTGTAAATGACAATCCAACCTTTTCTTATAGATCATCACTTTTTGATTTTAAATAGATTTGTTCGAAGGAATGATTTTGGTTTTTTGGAAGGGTTCCTCCTGCTTATTCTTGTCACTCAAACATCGCTTCAAGTTCTGCTCGTGCCTGATTGAAACCAATATGACAACGTGTCGCAAAGTTTTGGTTGTAATCTTCGAACTGTGAAACAAGGAAGCGTTCAAGTGATTCTTCATTTGGAAATTGCTCTTTGTGTTTTGTATATTTCTTGATTTTTTTATTAAATGACTCAATCAGATTGGTGCTATAAATACTACGCCAAATCGCTTTTGGAAAGCCATAAAAAGAACGGCTGTTATATCGTTTCGACTGATGTTGATGGGGCTTCGGATATTACCCAAAATCAACGCTACGGGTCAATTCATCCGACACATGATTGGCAAAGTGTTGGACGGACATTGCAGCATATTACTAATCAAGAGGTTTTATTGGCTGATACATGCGAACATCTCCAAGCATTCGCAAGAGAGGAATTAAATTGGAAGCATATTGTGCGAAAAGTATCTGAATATTTAGAGGAAAAGCCGATCGAATAAGAGGAGTATTCTTTGATGGACAATAAATTCAAAATTTTGACCATTTGTCATTATATAACGTAATTGGAGTGTTGACAGGGCAACTTCTTGGAAATCAGCGTCAACAGTAGGTGTTTTTCATAGGGAAGCCGAGAAAATATCATGCTGAAGCAAAGGGGGAGGATTGCAACTGGATGTAATTGTTCCTTTAAACGAAGAACAATTAGAAGAGATAAAGAATATCAAAAAATATAAAAATTCGAAATATATAATTATATCGTTAGATAATAAAGAACTTTTCACCATCTTTTCGGAATTGAGGGCAAAGCAATTACTGGAGTACCTAGAAAATATTAGAGAAGGACAGGTATTAGAACTATGGAGAGTATGAATTGTTCATGACGATAATGAAATAAATATACCGTATATTAGATGTCACTATGAAGAATTATCTCTAAATCATCTCATTTTAAAACGGTGTTACAACTCGTTAAATAGATTTGTAAATGAGGAGATTGGTATATACCTTTTGATTTAGTTTGTAATAATTTCACAAAATTAACATGAAATATTGAAATTTATAATTTATATATTAAAATAGGAAGATGTTTGGATGGGTCGAAAGAACTGATTCTAACATCTTTTTTTGTCTTGTATAGATAATTTGCGACTATTGACATGGAAATGTTTAGTTTTTGTTTAGGACAATATGCTATTATAAAAAGCAAGAAGGCATAAGTTTTAAACTAATTGTTAGGAGGAGGATTTTATAATAAAAAAATTTATTTTTATATTTTGTTTTGTGCTCATTTTAATTAGTTGCGAAAAAAAAGAGGTAGATTTACAAAAAAACGAGCCTCCTTTACCAACAGAAAAATTTGTTATTAAAGAATTTATGAATGATGGAGGTCTGTTGAGAACAGATTTAACAGAACAAAAGAATATATTTTTATCAGAATCAATGGGTTTATGGTTAACATACTTACTAGAAAAGGGTGACCAGGCACGCTTTAAGAATCAAGTGGATGTAATGAAATCCGATTTTCTAAAAAATAACTTTATTGTATGGCGGTTAGAGAAGAAAAAACAAGCTTCTGTTAATGCACTTATTGATGACTTACGAATTATTCGGGTACTTTTTGAAGCAGGTGAAAAATGGAAAATACCTCATTATATACAGTTGGGCAATGAACTAGGGAAGAACCTTGTAAGGTATGGAATGAATGATGGATTATTTGTAGACTTTGTGGATGTTCAAACAAATGAAAAAGCAAAGACATTAACAATAAGTTATATTATGCCTTCGGCTTTTAATCAAATGCAGAAACATGGGCTTTTATCACAAAAACAGGTAAATCAGCAGCTTGCGATTCTTAAGAATGCTCCTCTTGCTGAAGCAGGATTTTACCCAAAAAACTATGATATTCCGTCCGGAAGTTATGTGTTTGATAAGGAGCTACACATGATTGATCAATTGTATATTGCCTATCATATGGCCTCTGTGAAAGAGGACACGACACTTTTTAAACTATGGTTACTAGATCTTTTTAATAGAGATGGCAAACTATATGGACGTTATAATGCACAAACGAATCAGCCATCTGTTAATTATGAATCACCTGCAGTTTATGCAATGGCTGTACGGTATTTACTGGTGTTAGACGAAAAAACTTTGGCGAATCAATTTCTTGAGAGAATGACATCTCTAAAAAATGTCTCAACGGCAGGTTATATAGATACACATACACAGGCAACACATATTTTTGATAATTTACTACCGCTATTGGCAGAAAGAGAGGTAGAAAATGCGAACAACTATGAATTGGAATAGTGCAATATTTTTTTATGGAACAGTATTGCTTTTGCTTTTACAAATTCCTTCTTATTATTTATTACACAGAGATGTTGAAAGTTTATTATTATATATTTTTTTAATAATACTAGTAATACTAACTCTATGGCGCGGAACAGTGTTAGGGCTTATTAGTAGTTTGTTATTTATTTTCATTAGCGGATCAACATTACTTTATATTGGCATGTCAAAAAATACTGTTTTTTTTAGTGCATCGTTTTCTATGCAGTTGTTTTTCGTTTATGGTGTTGTTCAATTGTTGCTTATTTTAAGTGCAGGGAAAGTGCATGATTTATTGTTCGAACAGGCAAACTATTTGAAACAATTACAACAGGATATTAAGAGTTATGTAGCAATTGATGTCGAAACAGGCTTTGATAATGAAACTCGTATGCGCATTAGTGTCAATGAAGAAATGCGAAGATCCGACCGACATAAACATACTTTTGTTTTTATTGTATTGAGGCTTGAGAATTATGAACAATTTAAAAAACTTTATGGAACAAAAGAAGCTCAGCATTTATGGCAGCAACTTGCTCAAAAAATACAACAAACAGTAAGACAAACAGATAAAAAATTTCGATTTCGTGAAAATCAAATTGGGTTGCTATTAATAGATACAACGGATGAGCATATAGAGGTCATTTTTGACAAATTGGACCAAGCATTAAAAAATCATCAGCTTTTAAATGAAAAGTGGATAACCCTTAGTTATAAAACTAGTTATTTTACGTATAGTCCGCTTTTAGAGCAATCTTTCGATGAATTATTAACAGAGCTAGAAAGGGAGATGAAAACAAGTGCACTCCAAATATAGTTTTCTGTTAGTGGTCAGTTTGTTTTGTTTATATAATTTAACGAATAATGTAACAGTGTCAGCAGCAGAAAAAGATGTTGCATTAATTTACGCTACAAGTAATCAACAGCTTAATCAAGATGTGCAGACGTTGTACGAGATGCTTAAGGGGTATACAAAAGTAGATGTTATGCCTATAGAAGCAGTGCATGAAAAAACATTACATTCGTATAACCGAATTGTCGTAATTAGCTCTCATTCAGTACCAATTTCAAAAGAAGCACTTTTAGAATTAAATCAATTCCAAGGGCCAGCTGTGGTAATTGGTGAAAATGTACTTCAACTGGAACGCTTTGCTCAGTGGCAAGAGGGTGACATTATTAAGCTTCGAGCTATAGGTGAACATGTTTTGGAAAATCCTATTGAATGGAAAAGTATACAACCATCTTCTAATTCGGAAACGGTAGAAGTGGCATCAACTTTAAACAATGAATATCCATTTATAGTTAAGGCACAAAGGCAAAATTGGTCATATATTGGAAAATTTATCTATACAAATTCGATGCAATATGAATGGCCTTCTATCATCAATAGGCTTTTACAATTGCCTGAACCTATAAAACATCAGACGTTTATTGTATTGACTGATATCAATATGGAGACCGATGTGGCAAAACTACAGTCAGTAGTGACACAATTTACTGAAAAAGGAATACCAATTAGTCTTGAAGTGACACCGATAGATATAGCTGAAGATGGGGAGACGATTTATTATCTACACAACAATAAAAAATTATTTAACTATTTGCAAAAATTACAGAAAGAAGGATTCCCTTTCATACTATCCACGACTTCTATACAAGCTGAGAAAAGTTTAGATTATTTAGCGTTTCGGGGAATCTATCCTATTTTGATTAATGGAAATAGTACCATATTTACAGGTATTGTACAGCAAGGTAATAATCAAATCTATCAATCACAAAATGAAAATCAAACAATCTATCCATTGACAGTAGAGAATATTGCTGATACAAAAATTAATCCACTTTTCCCAGTAGAACAAAAGATAAAACTTTTATTAAAAGCTCCAGGTTCAATTATTGGCATTCCGTATCCTGTTTATCTTGACGCGTCATATGTGCAGGAACTTGTTGGTTTTTTAAAAGGTCAGCCACAATTAGATTTTCTGGATTTTAGAAAAACTAAACAAGAAGTAAAAACAAATCACATTTCAATTACTCAAACTGAAAATGGTGAACAAAATATTAAATTATCGTTCTCTAACACCGACCGTTTAAAAATATTATTCGAAGAACGGCCTTTTGAATTGGTACTGTGGATGATTGTTTTGACTGTTTCAATGTTTGTTATGTTATTTTTTATTAATACTTTTCGTTTACGTATAACATTACGTAAGCGGTTATTTGAGGAGAGGAAAACCAATGGCTGATATCTTATTTTATATTGCGTTATTCCTCATTTGGATTATGCTGCTATATCATATGTTTTTAATGCAAGGCGGCTATAGACATTTTCGATCGTTTGAAAAACCAATTGATGAGTGGTCTAAAAAAATGGCGAATGTGCCCACGGTCAGTGTTTTTATTCCTGCACATAACGAAGCAGTTGTCATTGAACAAACGTTACGAGCTATGTCTCGATTGTATTATCCAAAAGATAAATTAGAGATAATCGTTATCAATGATAATTCGTCTGATGAGACAGGTGAAATCGCTTCTAGATTTGCTGAAAAGTATCCATTTATTCGTGTCATAGAAACGGTTGAGCCGAATAAAGGAAAAGGGAAATCCTCTGCATTAAACTCTGCATTAGCAGATTCTACAAGTGAAATTGTCGTTGTTTACGATGCTGATAATACACCAGAGAGGATGGCAGTTTGGTATTTAGTAATGGGGTTAGTCAATGACCCTAAGGCTGCTGCAACAGTGGGGAAATTTCGAGTAATTAATGCAGCTGAAACATGGCTGACACGTTTTATTAATATTGAAACAATTTGTTTCCAATGGATGGCTCAAGGTGGTCGTTGGAAATGGTTTAAAGTTACTACGATACCAGGTACGAATTTTGCTATTCGTCGTAGTATATTAGAACAATTAGGTGGATGGGATGTAAAGGCGTTAGCTGAAGATACTGAGTTAACCATCCGAGTTTATAATTTAGGCTACCATATTCGTTTTTTTCCAAAGGCAATTACTTGGGAGCAAGAGCCGGAAACTTTAAGAGTATGGTGGAAACAACGAACAAGATGGGCTAGAGGTAATCAATATGTAGTGTTAAAGTTTTTAAGCCAATTTTTCACATTGAAAAGAAAGAGTATTATTTTTGATTTATTTTATTTCTTTTTTACGTACTTCTTGTTTTTCTTTGGAGTGATTTTATCCAATGTTTTATTTATTATCAATTTATTTTATGACATTGGTTTAACTGTTGGTGATATTGCGATTGTGCTATGGATTCTAGCCTTCTTACTCTTTTTAGGAGAAGTCATGATTACATTAAGTATTGAGAAAACTGAAATGAATCGAAAAAATTTCTTTTATGTCATCCTAATGTATTTTAGTTATTCACAAATGTGGATTGTATTGGTCGTATGGTCATTAATGCTAGAAATAAAGCGTATGTTTACTGGTCAAGAAATTCAATGGTATAAAACAGAACGATTTGCGAAGAAATCAGAACAAGGAGCAGAATAATGAGACCTATACTGTTTATATTCATGATCTTAATGAGTCTTCCCCTTTTTTCAAGTTATGCGTCAGCCGATACCATTATCGCTGATGATAAGTCGCTTGTCATAGAAGGGAATGAATCGCAGCAAAGGCCACTTTTATCAGAGGCTATCGAATTACAGGGACCATCTTCATCAAGGGATTTCTATTACAATTTAACAAAAGATATAGAGTCAGATAAGCACTCGGTTACATTTCAAATCCAACATTCAGAATTATTAATTGAACCGTCCTCTTTTACTGTGAAAATTGATGATACAGCAATCAAAACTGTAACATTAACACCAGATTTATTAAAACAATCAGTGACAGTTACGCTTCCTAAAGAAGCATTGCTTAAGGGAACTCATAAAATTACAGCCAGTTTTTATGGTATTTTAAAAGAAGGGATATGTGTTCCCCCTGGAAATTCAGGAAACTGGCTTCGGATTGATATATTATCATCTATTTCTACCTTTGATGGGAATGTACAAGATTGGACATTAACTAGTTATCCTTCTGCATTCTTAAGTTATGATAATAAAGTAACTACACTTATTTTACCGGAAAAAGCATCAGAAGCAACATTGAATAGCAGCTATAAACTAGCAGCTTATTTATCAGAGCAAGGGGAAAATGATGTACAAATAAAGAGAGAAAATACTATTGATAAAGTAACAGGACCGGTAATAGTGGTTGGCGCAAAGGAAGAATTTGGTAGTGTTTTGATGAGAGATATACTTAAAAATGTTAAAGAAAACGAAGAAGATACATTGACAGTTGGAGTTCATAAGCTGCTTAATACAGATAGAAGTGTACCAGTTTTAATTGTTACAGCGAAAACACCAATTGCTATACAAGAACGGATATCACTTTTAACAGATGAGAGATTATTCGAGCAATTAGCTGGAAATACAATAACTGTGGATGAGCTACCAAAAGTTGAGAAACTTTCGACTACAACTATTCCTTTAACACAACTTGGCTTTGAAAATAAGATACTATCCAGTCAGGTTACAATGACTCCACATTACTATGTTTCACTGCCACAATTAGAGGCAAATAAAGAAGCGGTGATGCGTTTAGTCTTAAAAAAATCAGCAACATTACCTAAAGATGTTGATAAAAATGATCGGAAGTTAGAATTAATTATATATGTAAATAAAGTGCCACATTCAATAGATTTGCGCAAATTAGACAAAACTTCTTCAGATATGTATGAGGCTATAATACCAATTGAAACGAATATTTTAAATAAGCAATCTATTACAGATATTCAATTTGAAGTGACAGGTTTTCAATTAGAAGATCCATGTGAAACGACAAATGAGCGTTATTGGTTATATATTGATGGGGATAGTTCCCTTACAATTGCAAAAGATACAACCGAACCATCATTTACATTAAGAGATTTTCCAAATGCTTTTCACGACAATTCCTTAATTATAATACCTGATGGGGATGTTTTAAGCGATACTAGGATGCTAATGCTTTACAAAGCATTAATGGCGAATGGGCAATTGGCAAATACTACTCTAAAGAAAAATAAAGACGTTACAAAGAGTGATTTACAGAAGCATGCAGTTATTTTTATGGGGCAAATTGATGAATTTACGATGCTTTCAAAAAATGCTGATAAAATCCCACATACATCTGATGAGTTGATTCAACAAGGATTTTTACCTGAAGTAATCTCTCAATATACATTTATCACCAAAAACTTTTGGCAAGCTAATGAGCCACTATTGTTTATTCAATCCATAGAAAATAATGTGCTTAAAAATAATTTCTTTACGCATTTAAAAGAGGCGAATGAGGGAACTTCTTCTGCTATTGAAACAAAGGAAGGGCAATTTTTGACGGCTGTTAATAATACATTGAATAATGATGAAGGAAAGGCTGAGAAAAAGGAAAGTGTTTCTTTTGTCCTGATTATTGAATTTATAGTGCTTATCGCTGTAATTGCAGTCATTTTATATTTTATCCTTCGTAAAAAGAAGAAAGATCAATTAAAAGAAGATTAAAAAAAGCAAAGTCGCATGTTGCGACTTTGCTTTTTAAGCAGGCATGATTTCGGGGGCTACCGCGATCGCTTTAAGAATTTCTTATTCGAGAAATATCAAATCCCTCTGAATTCAGTACCAAAGGAATTGAATGTTGACCACGTATTTAATAAGGGACGAGCGATTAACTATTATATCCGCATGATACTTCTTGATGAAACTGCTAATCAAGCATGGGGACGTGCTTATGAGAAGAGTATGACACAAAGAAGAAAAAATTCCCGCAATAATCGCCTACTCTTTTTAGACTATTCGATATTTCTAAAAATACTGGAATTACCTAGTTTCAAAAAGGGAAGAAAAAAAGTTGGAAAATACAATGAGGAGGAAATGAAACAACTGATACAAGAAAAGGCTCAGGCTGCTAGAATTGGATTAGAAAAGATTTTTGGTACAACCTCTATGAACATGGAAATTATTGAACAATTCTATAGAGCTGAATTTAATCAAATAATTAATGGATTTTGGTCTGATCCTTTATATGTGAATCCGAATCTATATGACATTACCACATCTGTTTATGAAGATGAACATTTTTCTTATGTAGTAGAAGACTTGCAAAATACAATTGGAAACCTTGTACAAGGCTCTTTAACTTTTTCTGCAAATGCTGAAATGAATGTGGAACAGCGTACATATGAATGCACACGGGCTCAATTACTTAATGCTGGAAGGATAATAGACAATTCTATTCAATCCGTCTGCAATGACTTATTAAGCCGCATCAATGAGGCCATTGAAATTGAATGGAGAATTAATGCTCGAAACAATGCAATTGAAAACATGATTATTCGTTTGTATTTTTATGGATACGATGATAAAGATACAGTGAGATACGAAATTAATTTAGGCACAATTTAATAACTCTAAATGTACTAGCCAACTATCCAGATATTTTTTCGGATAGTTGGTTATTTTGCACATGTGGCTTGGATTGTATCTGACCAAAGCATGTAAATATATAAAAGATTTGGTCGCTGATGAAGTGGCAACTTTCTGATAGAATTTGGATATAACAAAATTTAGAAATTGGATCGGATGGTAGTCAGCTCCAATCTCCCCATCTACTTCATTAACTGAGTAAACTATCTTTTCATCCAAAGTGGTGGTTGTTTTGTCTATTTAAGGGAACAGATTTCTTTTTCATTTAGTTTCCAAGTGCTTTTGTATGTTTATTGTCCATAAAAAAGCCCTTTTTCCACATTATCTATGGTAACCCAATAAGGTAACCATAAGAAAGTTCTTCGATTACAAAACGAGTTAGACTAGGGATGGAAAGGTTTTAATATGATTACCATACTTGTTTAAATATATAATCTACTTTAATGTATAAATTAGAAAGGATGGTTTAATATGGTGAATAAAATGAATACAGTTTTGGAATCGTGGTATTTACTGGAATCTGTTCAGCCGAAGGAATTACCAAAATTAGAGGGAGCGTTAGAAGGAAAACTATTTATGCATCAGGAAAAAGTTCCTAAAATAGCTCCTATTAAACTGACAGAAAGACCTTGGGAAAAACATGCATTGAATGATGATAAGAAAAATAGTATACGATTTCAATATTACATGAATAGCTATGAACAGTGGCAACTAACAGAGGAGTTAAGAGCCCATTTTAATAGTGATGAGGAAATACATGTTAAGGACACTTCCAGAAAATACAGTTATACCTTCTCTGTAAATGAAGAAGGGAAATACATAGAAGATTCCTTATTTATTCCATTTGTTCAATATCTGCTTAAAGTACTTGAGAATGATTCGAATTATGGAAATTTTTTGGAACAATATAAGGTCATTTGTCGACAAATGGAGAAAGAAGCTATTGCGATATTTACGGATGGTGTAAGTGAAGAAAAGATTCATGAATTACAACATCAATATAATCGATATTTTAGAAAACCTTTTGAATACACGTATCATTATTTACAGATCACAGTGTTAAATAAAAACAATCAGAATGAAAATGAACAAATGAATCGTAATAGTTTCTTTATAGAGGATATCGAACGAGTTCTACAGAATGGAGTCAATGCGACACTTAAAGACTTTATCTTGGGCAGTGAAAAACAGATTGATATTGATAATAATAGAGTGTTAATAGAACAAATTTTGCAACCTAAAAATTTACCTTTAGGAAGATGGCCTTCTCCTGTTGCGCACAGACTTTCACTGATGCAACAAGTAGCGGTAAACCGAATTATTAATGGTGATGAAAGGCTTCATTCTGTAAATGGTCCCCCTGGTACTGGAAAAACAACGTTATTGAAAGATGTATTTGCAAATATAGTTGTCCAACGTGCGATTGAGATGACAACTTTTGAAGACCCTACGACTGCTTTTAGTAAGATAGGGAGTTTGAAATTAAATAATTTTCCTTATCAGGTGTATGAACTGAATAAAAAATTAAAAAATTACTCTATCGTAGTTGCATCAAGTAATAATGGAGCTGTTGAAAATATTTCTAAAGATTTACCTAAAAGAAAGGAAATTGCTAAACCTGAAAAAAATGATGCGGGAATTATTAAACCAGAAGTAAAAAATGAGTATGATCAGAAAATAGCTGAGTATCTTGAAGAGCTAGACTATTATCCTTCGACGGCTAAAAAACTAATCAATCATGCAGATGAAACTTGGGGGCTATTCTCGGGTATATTTGGTAAATCAAAAAATATTGATAATTTTATTTGGGGTTTGCTAAAAGATGATGGAGATTTGTCATTTGTTAAACAATTACAGAGAGATAATGAAATGCTTTCTTCAGAAGACTGGCTAAAAGCTGTGAAAGAATTTAACTCTCTACTGCATTCAATTGAACAGAAAAAAGATGATTTACAAAAATATATTGAATTAGATAAAGAACTGCAAAAATTAGAAGTAGAATTTCAATCAATGGAGCGAAACCAATCAAGAATAACAATCAATTTATCACGACTTCTAGCACAGCAAGAAGAAATAAAGGGAGAATTAAATTCTCTGAAAAAGCCGCATTTTTTATTACGTATTTTAGGTGTGAAAAATCAAAATGAAAAAAATTTAAGGCAGCAACAAACACAAATTGAACAAAATTTAATTGAATCAGAACAAGAGGCTTTAAAAATAAGTAGAGATCGAGATAGTTTGAAAGTCCGAAAAGAAAATATACTCCAAGAAAGTTTGAAATTGAAAACAGAATATGCTCAAGAAAATTTGGAATTATCAACAGACAAATATTGGGAAGATAATAATAATGATTACAGGCAACAAAAGGTGATTTGGCAAACGGATATACTAAACTATGAGCGTGGCTTACTATTTCTGATGGCTATGAAAATTCATAAATTATTTTTAATAAAAAATCATAAGATTGTTAGTAGTTCATTAAGGCTTTTTGCTAATCGAAAGGCACTAAACTTGAATAGTAATGAACATAGAAAATATCTGAAAAATCTTTGGCATGTGATTCATCTAGTAACACCATTAATTAGCACGACTTTTGCTAGCTTTGCAAATATGTATAAAGGAATCGAGCAAGATTTTATTTCTCATCTATTTATAGATGAAGCTGGACAAGCTAGCCCTCAACTAGCAGTAGGGGCACTGTGGAGATCCCAAAAAGCTGTTATCGTAGGTGACCCAATACAAATTGAACCTGTAGTGACAGTGGATGAAACATTATTAATGGATATTCGGAAGTGTTTTGATCTCGAAGAGCACTATATAGGTTACACAGCATCTGTTCAAAATATTGCAGATATAGCGAATCCGTATGGCACTTATAAAGACGAAGATAGAAGTCAATGGATTGGTATTCCTCTATGGGTGCACCGCCGTTGTTTAAATCCAATGTTTTCGATAGCTAACGATATTGCTTATGATAACAAAATGGTATTAGTCGATACAGATAAAGTCGGTATTGGTGAGTGGATTGACTGTGTAGGAAAAGTAAGCACTGATCAATATGTAAAAGAGCAAGGGGAGTATGTGGCACAAGTTATTTTGGATAAATACAAAGAAAAAAACGGATTGCCCAACTTGTTTGTCATTACACCTTTTACAGCCGTGAAGGATGGATTAAAAAAGGCTATTCTTCAAAAACTAAAGCCTCTACAAGTTCCAAAATTGAATGAATGGTTAAATGAAGCTGTTGGAACAGTTCACACCTTCCAAGGAAAAGAGGCAGATATTGTTTATTTTGTAACAGGAACTGATGAGCAGACTGAAGGAGCTGCTAATTGGACGTGTTCAAAACCGAATTTATTGAATGTAGCTGCAACAAGGGCGAAAAAAGAATTTTATGTTGTAGGAGATTTAAAAAGGTTTAGCAAGAAAAATTACTATGATAAAATTGTTCAATATATGGATATGTACAAAAAGAATGACTCTTTTGAAAGTGAAAATAAGATGCTAGAAAAATCTCTGAATTAGAGAGATGTAAGTAAGATGGAACTTTCAACCAAAGCAAGATTTATACTTTTCGTTGTCATTGGTTTTGTGATGCTGCAAACAGGCAGGCAAGAAAGTAAAGGGACAGTCGAATGCCTTCAGCTTCAATACTATCTCCAAAGCTTTTTTAGTAACAAGTTTGCATAGTAACGCCATTTTAATGAATTTGTGATAGGTTTCTTTTTTTGCTAAGGAATGGAACTTAATTTATCATATGAAATTACTATAGCTTAACAAAAAGTAGCACTTGCATATTGTTAAATAGATGATAAAAGAGCATCCACAATACAAGTGGGTGCTTTTACTGTACTGCCAAATAAAAAAGATTGAAGCGAATTAGCCTCAATCTTTCTTACCCACGCAACCGTATTTTATTAGCCCTACTTTAGCCTCGTTGCAGTCCATAACAGAGCCCAACAAGCCCAAATTGTAAGCATATTGCATAAATGAAATTCAGAAATAATAGCAAAACCTTGATAACACGGCATTGTCATACGAATTGTTTTCAGTTTGCATTTTGACTAAATTAGTTCGTGAAGCATAAAGATGATAAGTAACCTAACATTAATAAAAGACCAATACACATTGCGATTTCCATGCTTTGTACCTCCTTTTAAAAAAACGACACATTTATCCTACATACTGCCAGTAAATGCCCGATTGATTCGGGGCAACAGCATGTTGGTCATACAAGCGTTTTCACAGGATGTGAAGTTTTTACTTTATACATAAATATTGTACAATGAATTATAGAAATATGAAACCTTTTATAGGCTTATGCGTATATATAAGTAGTAGAATTACCAATTTGTACATAAAGAGAAGGTGTTAATTAATGAAGAAATGGGTTCAAAAAAGTATCGTCATTATGGTTGCGTTTTTAACATTTGGATTAATTACGCCAACACATGAAATATGGGAAGCATTTGATCATAATCCATCAAATCGTGCTTCTATCGGACCATCATCAGGGACAAGCACTGCAGAAGCGGCTACTCTTCCGATAGAACAAACAGAGATACAAGAAGACCCGGTTGACTATAGTACATTGCTCGTTGACGCTGCGAAAGAGCAATCCTATATAAAATTCGGCACAAAAATCGGTCCAAAAATTAGCAATGAATTTGACTCTATTATCTTCCCTAAAATGGAGGAAGCAATCGCGATGACAGTTGCTGGCGTAGACGATACATCATTAGCATCCTTAACAATTTCAGAAAAGCCAAGTGGTAACTATGGCGAAAAAATTTTTAATATTAGTAGCAATGAAACAGGCATGGATTTAATTCGCTTCCATGTCCGCACAGAAAAAAGACCACAGGATGGCTATTATTACAACTTCCACTACCACAGTGCCGAGGACGACTTTATGGCCCATAACAATTTAGGAGATATTTATTGGGAGAAAAACACACCGCCAAAATGGTTATCCTAAAAATCACGAAACACTCGTTTAAAATACGAGTGTTTTTTTTATTGAAAAACATTGATATATCAACGTCCGTAGCAGATTGTTAATATGTTGTATTTGAGTACTATTCTAATGGGAGAGAGCAGAGAAAATCATGTACCCCAAATTCATCATTTTTCGATTTCATTAAATCCTTCAAATGAACTCAAATTAATGATTTTTTCCATTACCTCGTTTTGCCGAAGAGCCATACTTTGTTTAATAGGACGCCATAATTTCATTGACACAATAGTTTTTCAACAACATGTAAAGCCTTCTCCGTATTGGAGAAGGCTTATTTTTATTGAGTGATGCGTTCGAAAAACGCTTTTGTTTTTTCTATATCCGTTACATGTTGATTGCATGTTTGGCTATCAGCGCAAATGTAGTTACTATAACTTGTGAACGTTCCAACGACTTGCCCTTTTACAGACGTAGTATATAGGCCAACATCTGAATGGCGGTTACATAGTGCACATATTCCGCGAACTGTATTGTTGGAGAATGTCCCTTTAATTGCTTTTAGCTGTTCATCTTGTTCTATCACGACATATTTTCGATGTGTACCAGGATCATCCCAAGCTAAATAACAAATCTCCTGAAAATCCATTTTTTCAAGCTTAGGTAGTTTTAGTTTTTTTTCCTTTTTAAATAGGCTCTTCAGTGTGCTTGCAGTGACTGCTTTGAATGGGATGACGTATGGTTTTAATTGCTCTAAATACGCATCACCCTGTGCACGATTTGTTACTTCAAAAAGCTGTTCAATTAGCTCAGCTTCCTCTTTGGACAGCGCCAATTTTGCTGTAATTTCGCTTTCAACAATACCGTGTATGGCTAGGATAACGTTTTTATCCTTCGTTGTTGCAAGTGTTTGTATGATTTTATTCATTTGCTGCTCAAGTAAATGATAGTTTGCGACCGTTAAAAACGGCTGAATTGTTTGTTTTTCCATTTGAATTCACTCCTGTGTAGTAGGCTTTTAATAAAGGTTATGGCCTAAAGAGATCATTCAATTATGTTATTTGCGTTAACTTTTATAGACCTCTTTGACCTGTAAAGTGTTTGGTTTAGAGCAAGCATTACAAAAGAATGCGTCCATTTCGATTCCTCCTTGAAAAGAAAACTATTCTTATCATAGCATTTTTCAGGAAATGGATAAAGTTTGAAAATTCACTCACTACCATATGTAATATTTGGTATAATAGTTTAATATTTATTCATCGCGATACGTATGTCATATGCATAGGTTGATGATGAACTTGAATTTTTGAAAGGGGGAATTTTTATGAAACAGGTTATCGGTCATGGGAATTTATATGTTTGGAGAGGGATTGTTAGTACTAACAAGGGATGTTTAGTACTAATAGACCTTCCAAACTCGTAATCGATTAAAAATATAGGAGGACTTTTATGCTACTAAATCAACAAGGATTTAATTTATGGGCTGATGGTTACGATAAAACGGTTCAGCTAAGTGAAGAAAGTAATCAATATCCATTTGCAGGATATAAAGCAGTATTAAATACGATTTTTAACGAGGTTATGTCCATTCCAAAATCAACTGTATTAGACATTGGATTTGGCACAGGGGTGTTAACGGCGAAGCTTTATGACAATGGCCATTTGATCAATGGATTCGATTTTTCCTCGAAAATGATCGAAATCGCCAAAGTAAAAATGCCTGATGCAAACTTAATGGAGTGGGATTTATCAAAAGGGATGCCAACAGAGATCCTTCATCAAAAATACGACGCCATTATTAGCACCTATGCATTGCATCATTTTACCGATGAAATGAAAGTGCAATACATTACAGCATTATTGCAGCAACTAACACCAGCAGGCAAAATTTTTATCGGTGATATCGCGTTTGAAACAAGAGCGCAACTTGAAAAATGTCGTCAAGACAGTATTGATTATTGGGATGATGATGAACTTTACTTTGTCCATGAGGAAATTAGCTCCTTATTAAAAGGAGTATGCCAATTAGAATTTTACCCAATCTCGCATTGTGGTGGGGTTTTTGTACTTTCGAATATTTCATAGAAAGGTGCTCACATGATTATTTCTGATTATCTATATGGTGAATTCGAGATAGATGATGTGTTAGAAGAACTTATTTTGAGTAAACCGGTACAAAGATTGAAGGGGATTCATCAAGGTGGGGCAAGTTATCTTGTAAATAGCCAATGGAATGTAACACGTTATGAGCATTCGGTAGGTGTCATGCTGTTGATTAAACAGCTCGGTGGTTCTTTAGAGGAGCAGATTGCAGGATTATTGCACGATGTTTCGCATACAGCATTTTCGCATGTCATTGATTTCGTCCTTGAAAATAAAGCTGAAGATTATCATGAAGAAATATTTGTGAATGTGATTATGAATTCTGAAATTTCTCTTATTCTTAAAAAGTATAACCTTGATTATGAACATCTACTTTTTAATACTGCGACATGGAAACTACTCGAACAACCAGCTCCTGATTTATGTGCAGATCGAGTAGATTATACTTTAAGGGATATGTACACATATGGGCAAGCCTCGCTAGAAGAAATACACAAATTTTTAAATGATATTATTGTTCATCAAGGGAAGATGTGTCTTCAAAGTATTGAACGTGCAGAATGGTTTGTGAAAACATATTATCAAGAAGTGCTTGATTTCTTTTTGGATCCGTTAAATATTTATGCCTATCATAAACTTTCACAAACGTTAAAGTTAGCACTAGATAATAAGATTATTACGCTCGCTGATTTTCTTAAGGAAGATCATGAACTAATTGAACTGATGAAATCTTCAAATGATAGGCAAGTGCAGAGCCTTTTAAAACAGCTTCATCCTTACGTAAAAGTGAGGGTAAATCAGTCAGAATTTGATATTCATCAAAAGAATAAAACTCGACTTATCGATCCTTTGCTGTACTTTGAGAATCAATTAATAAGGGCAA
Organism: Lysinibacillus agricola; assembly: GCF_016638705.1. Taxonomy (GTDB): domain Bacteria; phylum Bacillota; class Bacilli; order Bacillales_A; family Planococcaceae; genus Lysinibacillus; species Lysinibacillus agricola. The sequence goes on from NZ_CP067341.1 coordinate 2,543,673, forward strand.
GCGAATTATCAGAAGATGTTAGAGAAATGAATGTAGCTGCTAAGGAAAAATTTCAGAAGGGTGTGTTTGTGAAAATACTTTGAATGTCTCGTTATTGCTAAAAAGTTTCGGTAAATCATGTAAAAATCTTGATGAATTCACAATATTCGTCGGAAATTAGGATTCTTCTAGATAAAAAGGCTGAAGGGGCTGACTACTGTCGGCCCCTTCTGCTTTCTGATGAACTATCTGAATATATAAACTTTAAAGTAAATGAAAAGAATTATCTTTAATTATATCGTTCATTACGATATAATCGTCTAAAACGATATATTAAAGGAGTAAATTTAATGATTAAAGATATAAATAACTATTTTACATCGATTTTTTACCATCTACATACAACACATGAAGAGTCAATTTCGCATCAAAGCGTGCGTATTTTACAGATGATTCAAAAGGAAGATGAAGTAACTGTTCGTGATATCGCGGGGTTACTGAATATTTCTCAAAATACAGCCTCTGAGCATATCAAAAAGCTGGAGCGTAATGGCTGGGTGAAAAAGGAGCGGGCCATCGATGATCAACGCAAAGTACATCTTCATTTAACGGCTGAAGGGCTTCATGTTTTAAAGAAAAACACAGAGTTAGATGATGAAAAACTGCAACATGCGCTAAACCAGCTTTCAGAAGAAGATCAACAAATGATTTTACAGGCATTTCGACTATTAAGCGAGGTGTCTAACTAATGTATACATTTGTAAAAATTCTTTGCTCGGCAGCCGTTATTGGTATTGTTACTGAGATTGCTAGAAGATTTCCTTCATATGGAGGCATTATTGCAGCACTACCACTTGTCAGTATTTTAAGTATCATTTGGCTTACTGTGCAAAGTGAGTCGAGTGAGCATATTCAACGATTTACAGTTGGTGTAATTGTTGGGTTACCAGCCACAATGTTTATGCTGTTTGTTATTTATATGGCGATGAAATCATCAATCCATATCGTTTTTGCCATTGGACTAGGTGTCGTTTCGTGGGCAATATTTCTAGGTGTTCAAAAAGCCATTGCAAGTGTGTTTAATATTTCAATTTAGGAGAATAATAGATGACAATAATTCCTATTCAACAATTACCGCAAAATGTTGTGTTGCAGTTTTTTACGGAGCATTGGGGAAGTACAGAAATGGTCATTTCCAGTGGGGTTTATGATTGTAGTAAATTAGAGGGCTTTGTCTATGTAGATGAACAAAACACGATTTTAGGCCTTGTGACATATAGTATTCGTGAAGAAGAATTTGAAATTATTTCCCTTGATAGTATTGTAGAAAGAAAGGGAATAGGTTCTTTGCTAGTACAAGCAGTTGAAGAAAATGCTTTCGAACAAGGCTGTACGATAATTACCGTTATAACGACAAATGATAATTTACACGCATTGAAATTTTATCAAAAAAGGGGTTATCACTTAGTCGAAATCATACAAAATGCGGTCGAGAAAGCAAGAGCGTATAAACCTGAAATTCCTTTAATCGGTTATGATGGGATTCCAATACGTGATGAAACACAATTAGCAAAGCAATCTGGCTCATAATGAGTCAGATTGTTTTGCTGTGAAAAGGGTAGCGTAAAGAAGCTGATTGGCAAGAAAAATCCTCACTCATTATTTTCAAGGTTTCATCACCTCCAATTTCTCGCTATACTTGATAGGTGGTTAGAAAGTGAGGAATGATATGAAAAAAATACTATTTGCTATATTATTTAGCGTTCTAGTGGTGGGAGCGGCCTTCATTATTTATTTAAAAAGTAATCCTCCTCTTGTCGTGAACAGCTTTACGAATCCTGAAGATGATTCAACTATAAGAATTATTGAAATAGAGAATAAAGGACTACGTGAGATAGAGCTTCAGCAAATACTCGTTAATGATAAAGTGCCTGAAAATGTTGAACTCGTTGTGAGTAAATCTGAACCGTTTGAAGTAGAAACGAAGCTGGAGGGTAATCCGAATATTACGTATCATAAGTTAAGGCAAGTAAATATTTTTCCTAGTCAATACATAGATCGTCAAGCCATTGGAAAGCAGCCTCAGCATTATGCAGTAAAGGTTGAAGCACCTAATATTAAAAAAATAACGATTAAGTATGATTATTTAAAAATGCCATTTACTTTAACAGCTGAGTTACAAGCTACAAAATAAAGTGAAACTTTAATCAGTGGGGGAAGTTCAGCCTCCACTGATTATTCGTTTCATTGTGGCTAATGCACTATATACTCGTTTTTTGTCTTATCATTTATGCCCGTGTCATTTCATAAGATTGTTTGGTGAAAAAATACTATCTCTCCTAAAACATGGTAATCTAATAGTAACAGTAATTGCGATGTTAGGAGGGACCAAATGGAATTTTTCGTCATTGGTATAGTACTTGTTATCTGTATTTTCACTGTGACTTTAGTGGTTATTCAGAAGCTTTCGAAGGATGATATTAAGCTGGAAGTAACAGCTGTATGTGAAGGGGAAAATGAATTAAATCAAGCAATTATGAAGATATACTTTACGTTTTCAATTGGCAAACTGGCACATCGTAAAAAAGAAATAATAGGCAGTATTGATTGGTCAGAAGGATGGATGCCTGTTTGCTATAATTTGAAAGAAATGGGAGCCTATCAAACGGAACGATTACTTCCTGCTACAAATGAGAAAACCTATACAACCTTCGAAATAAACGCTACAAATGCAATAGATCATCTGGGACGGGGTGAAGGGTATGTTGTATTAGTACTTGAGGACCCTATTTCTACAGATAAATCTAGAGCAGGTGTGATTCTTGCAGTAACCGCCAATATGGTGACCTATCAGCTTTCTGACTCAACTAGCTGGAATAATGACTTTGCTGTTAATCATTAAATACTGACAAAAGCTATTCATTAGGGAAAAAGTGCCTAATGAATAGCTTTTCTATTTGGTAGGAAAATAACGGAACCTATTAGAGTATATTTCGTAGAATATATTAAAAGAGAGGAGTGTCTCAGTTGTATTCATTATTATAAGGAAAAAACAAAATGAAGAGGAACTTCATCAATATGCCCAAAAGCTTCAGAAGCACATCGCCATATAACAAGCCTTTGAAGAAATTATTGCAACCTATTTAAGAGTGGAGAGCTGTGAGGGTACAAATAAATTCAATATAAGATATGATACATATGATGACGATGTGAAAAGTCCCCATAGGAATCATTAGATTTCTAGTATTCAGATGGAAGTAAGAGGCATACACTGCGAGAAAAAATGCAATCGCTTTCTCTATCAGTACAATTCCTCATAAAGAATGGGGAGTATATGTACGGGATTGGATCAAACAATTACTCAAATTCATGCAAGAGTGTCGACCAATCAACAAACGAAAAGAAGGTAACAGACTTTGGATATTTTGACAGGAAAATTAATAATGATTGCTTTGTTTATTCTCATCATTCATTCGATAGAGACACTTGCGTATGCAGTTCGATTATCGGGTGCACGTGTAAAATTATTAGCCTCTGCACTATCCTTGTTTAATGTGATGGTCATGTTTTCGAGGCTGGCGAATATGATGCAGCAGCCTTTTACTGGCAGTCTGACTGATACAGCACCAAAGGAAAACACGCTGGCATTTGTGGAGCAGCAATTCCGAGTACTTATTGGCGCCGCTTCACTAGGTACATTAGTAGGCATTCTACTATTGCCGACATTTGTAGCGATATTTTCAAGGGCTATTATACATTTGTCTGAGGAAAGAGGCTCCATTCCGGCATTATTCAAAAAAGGCTTTAGTATCGAGTATTTCAAACGGGGGATAAAACATATTCGCCTGCCGAGTTTTTCGTATTTAAAGGGGATTAGTTGGCGCGATATTCCCCTTAAATTATTTATCGTTAATGTCGTTATTACGGCCATCTATACAATTGGAGTACTGTCTGCACTTTACGCCGCATTATTAGTTCCTGAAAGATCGAATACTGCTGTGATGTCGTCGGGGCTTATTAATGGTATAGCAACGATGTTATTGATTATTTTTATTGACCCTAAAATTTCTATTCTAGCAGATGATGTTATTAATCAAAGAGGAAGCTATTTAAGTCTTAAACGAGCTTCTATGATGATGATGGGTTCAAGGCTGCTAGGAACATGTTTGGCACAGCTATTATTTATTCCTGGGGCAAAATATATTGCCTGGTTTACACAATATATGACTTAGGAGGATTTTCATGAATCAAGAATCGTATGACCGACCAACAGATTATTATGATAACCAGCTTGTTACTATTGATGAACAAATTTGTGCGCTCATAAAGCAGCGTAACCATCTATCAAATAACAATCCCGGTTTTCCACCAGAGGAAGCGCTTGCTCGTTGGGCTAAAAAATATGGTTTTTATGAGGCTTATCTTGCATCATTATTCGGGATGATGAGGACGGAAGAGTATTATAAACCTCGCGTGGAGCCGACCGGTTTTAGAAAGCATATCCCAGTTTTAAAGTCCGTAGAAGTTAATGAACGATTCTATACAGTAACTTATATTCGGCAGTATGAAAATGCAAGTGTTGTACAGCTATTAACGGATTGGGATCCACGACAAGAACCAAATGTTTATATTAATGAAACACACAACATTTTTGAGTTGTTTGTAGGAGAAGAATATGACTGTTGGATAGATAGTGGAGGGGGAACAAATGGCCATGAAAGTAGCACTTTTATCATTTCACCTTCGTTACCTGACAATATAAAAGGTCTAGATTTTGTCTTTAAAGAATCTAGCGACGCCTTTGGAGAAAAACCGACTGGATTGGTGATTACTATTTAACTTATTTCAGCAAATGTCACGGAATTGGAAAGGAGTTCTTTGTGCAGGGACAAAGCCGATTCCGGTCGCAATTATGCTGAATAACACCTTACTCTAGGAATTAAGAAGGATAGATTGAAGTTGATATTATCATGATAACTTTCAAAGAAAGGGAAATCGAGCTCCAATGAAAAAATTATGCTTCCTAATTTTAATGATGTTTGTGTTAGTTGCTTGTAGTACGAATCAACAAGAGGAGGTGCATTACATAGCGAAAAGTGAGCACTGGAAGGCCGTATATCATAGTAATACGGAGGAGGGCTTACGGCTTTTCTATCTTGGGGAATGTAAAGACTTGGGTGATTTACAAATAACGATTGAAGGATCTAAAGAATCACTAACTATTGATGACGCCCGAGTGAATATAGATAAACAATTTGCCTTAAAGAAAAAAGAAAGTGCGAAAAATTTTAAAAAGGATGCTGCCCCAATCATTCACATTCAATGGCAGTCAGACAATGAAACTTTAGAAGTGCGAAATAGCTGAAATAGATGAAAGCATGAGCATAGGGGAACACGATGAGATAGGCTGAGACGACGCCTTTGATACATATCTTTACTCACATATTTGTCCTATATAAAAATTTAAATGGTCTTGTTAGCTCGTCTACTAGGGGTTTTAAAAGTCACTACCCCTAGAGTTGAGCTAAGATTAGCCATGAAATTAACGTTGTGATAAACTGATTTTTTCTAAATTTGCTTGAAAATGTTAGTTTTTTCATCGATTTCGCTACTATAAATCAATTTTCAAGCATACAATAAATTAAATAAACAAACGAACTAGATTTAAGGGGCGCTATTGCTTTGATAATTACTATCTCCTAAAATGATGGTTTGTGTCTCAGCGTCAATGACAAGGTATTTATGATAGGTTTCCTGATTTGTTTGCTGAAAGGATGCTAAAAAATATACTTGTCGATTGGGATGAATAAAAGTATGTTGAGAGAGGTCTATTTTTTCACGTATAAAATTTGTTTTTAGATGAAATGTTTCCTCAGCCTTCGGTATGTCCTTAAAGGCTATTTTTTGACGAATGTTCAAGGTAGCATCGTTATATTCCTCATAGATTGTCCGGTCCAATTGATGATAAAAGTCGTCCTCAGTACGAAATGTCTGATATTGATTATTAGGATATTTATAAGATGTAGTTTCAAATGGTATGCAAAGTGTAGGTGCTGTGTTTTCTTCTGATTCTTGAGGCTGCTGTAGTAAAAAGCTTGAAATTACGACCAATGTTAAAATCAATACCTGCATAATTAGGCCTCCTTTTTATGTTATAAAGATTTCCTAATTTTTTGTTATATATACGTATCATTACAATAACATCAGGATATGGTTTCCTTTATAACTGAAACCTAATTCAGGATAAAACCAGTCAAGTCATCGAAATAATTTGAGCTGGCTTTAACGGATCGTTAGTATCTTCTATAAAAATGCCTCCATATATTAGGAAGCTTTTGAATATTTATTTAGTAGGACATCTAATTCTTGACTACAATCTACCACACTAGGATGAGTGAACCCTAAATCCTTAGCCTTTCTATACATAATTCTTCTTTTAACTTCAATTTCCATCTTCAAGAACTGTTTAAGCGATATATTTACCAAGATCTTTTCCTCCTAATTTTTTCTCCATATTCTATTCTTGAAATACATTGACCTCGATTCAACTTTTTCATTGTATCTCACCTAAAATGAAAAATATGTCATATTGTGTATAGGTTGAGAAATTCGTAATTTAGTCACAGAACATATCTTAATTCTTATAAGGAGGGTAAAATAAGAAATGTTAACATTAGATAGTTTAGACTATTAAATTTTACTTTTATTGTATTAATTATATATTTAATCACCCTATAGACTACAATGTTAGGGTTTTTTTATTGCTAGATTTTAGAAAAAGTTAAGTGCGATATTTAATAGTTTAGCATCTTTTTTACTATGAAAATCTATATCGACATCGATTGAAATTTTAGTGAACTTCGTACTTTGTCACAATTTATCAAATAAACTTCTATGTTGTTTGTTATTGAGGGGTTTTCATTTTGTTTAATAATGTTGAGAATTTTCGAAATAAACGGAATAGTAGATAAATAAAATTGTGAAGTTCAAATCCGTTGCTTCTATTAAATAATAGAGGGGGGCTTATGATGATAAAGTTAAGATTGTCAATATTCAGCGCTATTATCGTTTCTAGTTTTACGTTAATAGGATGTTCAGAAGTGAAAACAGGAAAATCTTCAGGATCAACAGCGATTACTAATCATTCCGTTCAACATGTGGAAGAATCTAAGCCAACAACTCTAGCTATTGATAGAGAGTATGATTTTACATATATAGAGGATTTCTCAGAGGAAAAAAGAGCTTTATACGAGGATTACTTAAGTAATGGGAATAATAATAGTTTAAAGCTTTTTACACCAGAAGAAATGGTGTTAATTATGATGAATTTAATTTTTGAGCATAATTTCGATAAACTATATGAAATTACCTACAATAACAATCAGCTTCCCGACAAAGGGATCTTTATTGAAGAGTACATAAATTATTTGTTGGATGAACAAATACAGGATTATTTAATGTACAGATACTACGATAGTATTTCTCTGAATAAAGATACCAGCACTGAAAGTATCGCAGTTGTTCAATTGGAGATAATTTTTGGAAGCTCCCACTACGGCAAAACATTTGCCTTACTAAAAGAAAATAGTATTTGGAAGGTTGATTTATACAATTACTTGAAAGAAAAAAAGGCAAAATCTGAAGAAAAATAGAGGAGAATGTGATGACCGTAATTTATTTTGTAAGACATGCGCATTCTCATTATACAGCTGATGAGTACAATCGTCCGCTTTCTGACAAAGGGTTTGAGGATAGGGATCGTGTAACTACATTATTCGAAAATAAAGTGATTCACGCAATTTTTTCAAGTCCGTATAAAAGAACCATTCAGACGGTGGAAGACATAGCACAAGAACATAATTTACAGATAAATACGATAGATTCTTTAAAAGAAAGAATACTTTCTAATAGAAATATAATTGGCAGCCCCTTGATTCATTTTATCGAGAAGAATCTTAAATTTATCGACTGAAATTGTGGATTTATCGAGAATTATAAATGATTTATCGAAACTTTTTTACGATTTATCGAGAAATTCGATATTCCTCTCGCAAAAAACCAAATAAAATCTCATTCCGTAAAATACCTTCTTTCGTAAAGCCACATTTTTCATAGGAACGAATAGCTGCTTTATTAAAGCTAAAAACATCAAGCTTAATTTTATTAACGGAAATATAATTAAAAATAAAATGAATAAGAGTTTTCATTGCATCCGTTCCAAGCCCTTTAGCTTGCCATTGTTCGCCAATTGAAATGCCTACTAAGCAAGTGCTATTTTGCCTGTTAATTGAAAAGACACCACAGGAGCCGATAAGCTCATTTGACGACTTTTCAAATATACCGAAGATAAACTCCTCTTTTTCGCCACTAATACTTTGAAAGAATGAAGCATGATCCTCAAAGGTATTTGGAAAGGGGATTTCGTCACTGGTAAGTAGCAATGCCTTTTTTTCACTTTCGATTTTTGCAAATGCTTCTAAGTCAGAGGAAGTCATTTGCTGTAAAGTAATAGATTGACCTGTAAGAAATTCTTTAAAATAATTTTCCATTTATTTTCTCCCTTTTTGAAGGGCTGCAGTTAGAGTTACATCCCTTGGATTACTAGTTGTATAAACAAAACATCTACTGCATTTTTCGCACTCATATTCACAACTCCTTATGTGTTGATATCTTTATAGTAGCATTTTTAGTAATTAATAGAAAAAATATTTTATATCATAATTTTTTTGAAGGGCGCCAATTTGTCTGGTTATCTACGTCTTGTTGTTCTATCCAATTAAGAAAAGCCTCTGTGGAGCGAATATCATTGTCTAACACAGCTTGATATACATAAATCGAAGGAAGTATTATAGATTTCTTTAGAAGCTCTTCTTTTATTTTCAACATATACTTTCGATTATCAATTGTTAGAGAATTATTCATGAACGATACTAAATCTCTTGATAAAGGACCATTTCGTGTTTCGGAAAACAGCCACATATCAATATTCCAAATTTCTGATGGAGCAGCATGCTGATATTGTATTTTAAAATAGTAGCCGTTAAAGGGAGTTTCTAAATAATTCCGGTACTTTAACTCTAAAACCTTTGGATTGCTAGTTAAATCTGATAATATCAACATGGCTTCGGCAGCACTAAAAGTTTCAATATCGATATCGTGATCAACTAGTAAATCATAGGCTGTAGCTCCAACAACATGAGCTTGTCCAATTTTATTACATTTTCCTATGATTTCCAATTAGTCCAGAATGTTCACGGCAGTTTTTTTCGCTCTTGCGCTCGCTTTAATAGTCCCAAAATTTACACCCCTACTCTTAAATAAATGACTAAATCATGTTAGAATACATTATATTTGGCATTTGTTCAATATATTATTTAACACCAATTTAAAGCAGAAAGAGGGAAGAATAATGCGTACGTTCAATCCATATTTTACTGGTCTTATGAAATATTTACCTGAAGAGGAGCAGCTTCAATTACAACATGCAATAGGAGCAACGGAGTCTCAAATTCAAACGTTATTTGATGCGTTTCCTAAGTGTCCTGAGTTACTTATTAATCTATTAAAGGATGTGAATGGAACGTATTATTGTAAGCATGGTGAAGAAACGATTTGTGTACTTGTGCTCGGCTCTGATCTTGATGAATATCCATATTATTTAAAGTCCGTAGAGCAAATCATTGCAGATGCCCAGGTTACGGATAGTGAAAGTATTCATGAGCGTTATGAGGATTTTTTAGATTGTGTGGAAGTGGATGCTCGAATTAACATGCATGTACCGCTAAAAGAACGATTATGTTTTTCGGATTGTATGAACAATGGTGGTACATCTAGTTTGTATATTGATTTTAATCCGAATGAAGGTGGACAAGTAGGACAAGTGATTCGCTACGTTCATGACCCAGATAGCTATGAAGTGATTGCACCGTCCTTTGAAGCATATTTACAGCAGCTTATTGATGGAGAGTATGAATTTACAGCGTTTTATGAGGAAGAGTACGACTAAAGATGGAAGGATGGGCTTTGATGAGATTAAAATTTTATGAAGAAAAAGATGATCATTTAATTGAACGATATACCATCACAGAGGCCCAGCTTCGCTATACGATGTCTCCGAAAGAGAGCATTGAATTAGTGAAGCAGGATAAAAACCGTCATGCCATTCTTGTATTAGATAAAGACAAGTTCGTGATCTTCTTTGTTTTACATGAAAAAGAGGGCGTCAAGCCATATTCCTCCAATGAACAGGCGATTTTAATCCGTGCTTTTTCGACAGACTTTTATGAGCAAGGTAAAGGCTATGCGAAAGCGGCATTACAGCTTTTGCCGGATTTTGTTGTGGAGCATTTTCCTCATATCAATGAGCTTGTGTTAGGCGTTAATTTACCGAATACCGCCGCACAGTCACTTTATAAAAAATGCGGGTTTGTCGATGAAGGAAGGCGGGCCAAGGGGATTAATGATGAGCTTAAAGTGATAAGTTATTACATAAGGAGCGAGCCTAATTGACAAAGAAAAAATTAATTAGGAATGCTCTACTTGTACTATTGCTGATGGTAGTTATGATAACAAATAGCCAATCGCTTAATTTTGCAAAAAAATCCTGTGAAAAACAGCAACGAACAGCCATTATTGAACAAAGCTTTGCCGGCCTAAATTGGACAGTAACATGTCAAGAGTAATGGGGTGAATAGAATGACACATTTGCTGGAAGCATGTATGGATCATTTAGATGAAATATGTGCAATTGATCAAGAAGTAATTGGCGATTTTTCGAGAAGCGAATATATACGTACAGCAATTAACGAAAAACGTTGTATCATTCAAAAAACTGAAAAAGGGATTGCTGGTTTTCTCATTTTTACGAATGATTTTTTTGAAAATAGCTTTATCTCATTAGTTATTGTCAAGCGATCTGAGAGAAGAAAGGGTGTTGCCACAGCATTATTAGTCTTCTATGTTGAAATGGTAGACACACCAAAAATCTTTTCATCTACTAACCAATCAAATACTAGTATGCAAAAGGTATTTGAAACGACGGGATTTATAAAAAGTGGGTATATAGAAAACTTAGACGAAGGTGACCCAGAAATTATTTATGTGAAATTGAAGTAGTAAGAGAAATTAGCAAGACAAAACTTTTTGAGTTACTACTGTTATTTGCTGGTTCCTCTTTTTTATGACATAATTTTGTAACAATTCAAAAAAATAAAGGGGAATGATGGCACTTATTTTTATGAGTGACGTTATGTTTATTGGAAGCAATTAGACTCATCACCAAAAATTGTAGATGATATTTGTTAAAACGTATGCTGTGTATATAAGTTGAGAGGCCGGCGACTCCTTGCGGTTCATCGGACGCCCTCGAGAAAGCACTCAGTCGAAACGGAAATCAACCTCACGTTATGATGATGAGCAAAAAAATACTTTGGAGGATTATTACATTGAGTAAAGAAACATTATTAAGTATAAGTAGTAATTCATTGTTCTTGGCATTTATTTTACTACTAATCGCCATTATACCGATTGGGCTTGCCGTGAAATCAAAAGGAAAAATGTTTGGAAAAGTGGGACTTTTACTTACATATATTGCCTTTGTTTCGCAGCTAGTTTATTTCATTTTAAGGTGGATTGCTGTTGATCACGCACCTGTAAGTAATATGTATGAGTTTATGACGTTTTTTGGCATCATGCTTACTGGCAGCTATTTGATTATTCATTATTTATATAAGCAAATCGTTGTAGGCTTGTTCACCATTCCTGTGTCATTAATTATTCTCGGCTATGGAAGCGTTTTTACGAAAGAGGTTTCACCACTTGTTCCATCGCTGCAAAGCCATTGGTTAACGATTCATGTTATGACAGTTGCATTTTCAAGTGCAATACTATCAATTTCGTTCGCAACAGGTATTATTTATTTATTAAGAACATTAGACGTTTCTAAATTATCGATTAGTACATTTGCCTTGGAATTTGTTATGTATTGTCTAATTGTCGTGATAGGCTTTATCGGTGTGTCCACGTATTTTAACTTATCAGCAGATGAAATCGAGGTTCAATTTGAAAATAAGCAAGGGAAGGAAGAAACAGCCGTTTATACGATGAAGCCGCTGATTGTCACTAAAGATGCAGTAACTTCTAGCGGGGAACAATTGGGTGTTTTGAAGATTACAAATGCGATTGATGCGAAGAAATTGAATTCTATTGTATGGGCATTTATAGTTGGAACGGTTTTATATGCTGTGATTCTACTCATTGTGAGAAGACCGTTAATTGTTTTATTAAAGCCATTAACAAATCGTGTACAACCAGCATTAATGGATGAAATTACATATCGAGCTGTTGTCATAGGCTTTCCGTTGTTTGCCTTAGGAGGACTGTTGTTTGCCATGATTTGGGCGCAGATTGCCTGGGGTAGGTATTGGGGCTGGGACCCTAAGGAAGTATGGGCACTTATAACGTTTTTATTTTATGCTGCTTTCCTTCATTTCCGACTTTCTAAAGGCTGGGAAGGCGAGAAGACAGCTTGGTTAGCGATTATTGGATTTGGAATTATCGTGTTTAATCAAGTATTTGTGAATTTAGTGATTGCAGGTTTACATTCTTACGCATAAGGATGTTCTGAATGAATTATTTTCTGAAACTGAATGTAGTGAGTATGTTATATGGGTTAATGTTCTTTATTTCTCTTGAAATGCAATTAAATTATTATCGCATCGTGAGACTCACTGGGTGGGAAGGGCAACATTTCGATATCTTAATCTTACTTGTGCATTCAGTTGGTTTTGTTGTAGCAACTATTGTGCTATATAAGCTTACATATAAATGGATAGCTCATCGTCGTTTCATCTACTGGACAACAATTTTTTTGCTGCCCTATACAGCGTTATTTATTTTTATATTTGCATGTATGTTTCCAATCACTAATCAGGGAGATATGCCAGCGCCTGTACAAGGGTTAATGCTTTTTGCGATGCTATTGTTTTATCTATTTTATATTGGAACTTTGAATATGGTATGCTACTGCTCGAAATTTGATAAAGTTCAAATCAAATAACCATAAAAAGAGACATCCACAATTTGGATGTCTCTTGAATTTTGCACTGTTTATTCTAAAGCTAAAATTAAAGCTTTACAACATTAGTTGCTTGTGGTCCGCGGTTACCTTCTTCAACGCCGAATTCCACTTTTTGGCCTTCTTCTAAAGTTTTAAAGCCATCTGATTGAATAGCAGAAAAGTGTACAAATACATCATTTCCACCTTCTACTTCGATAAAGCCAAAACCTTTTTCTGCGTTAAACCATTTTACTGTACCTTGTGTCATGTGAACAACCTCCCAAAAAAATTCAACAATCATATTCCTTCGATCGCTAGTAAAGATCACGTATTCAAAAGCTCGTATTACTTTTGAATATGTGATTTTAACGGTTAAGATGAAGTAATGTAATTATTTTTTTTATTATATAACAGTTCTAGACATTTATCCAGTATATTCCGTTTTTAGTAAGAAAAAATTTATATTGTCATGTTTTTAAATATAGTAATCAAAAGTAATGCATTATAAAGCACTCAATAATTAGTCGATCCATGCCTTCTCTTTAGCGACAATTACTGCCTCTGCACGTGATTCTACGTTTAATTTAACAAAAAGTTTGGATAAATAGTTTTCAACGGTGCGTTGTGTTACCCCAATGGCTGAAGCAATTGCTTTATTTGTACATCCTTGTGCGACAAGCTGTAAAATTTCTTGTTCCTTATCGCTTAGTAAAACGTCTTGCTGTACATTTGAGAGATTGGTGCGCTGATGTACAAAATCTAAAAAATCCGCTGCTAGTAAGATTTCACCTCTTAGTGCGGCCTGAATAGTTTGAATCACTTGCTCTTTCGTAGCAAGCTTTGATAATAGTCCATCGACTTTTTTCTCGATAAGGAGTTCGTAATAATCGGAAAGCTCATAGCCTGTATAGAGTAAAATAAGTGCTTCTGGTTGCTTCTTCTTAATCATTTCTGAAAGCTGGATGCCGTTGATTGGTTTCATATTTATATCAATCAAAAATAATTGAAAAGCTTGAGTATCCATTCTCGACAGTACAGCGGCACTATCCTGCTCTGTGTCTATTCGGACATTTGTTAAATCCTGTAATAATGTTTTTGTACCATCTAAAACGACAGGATGGTCATCTATAATAAGAATATTAATCATATGATTCCACGTCCTCTTGTATTTGAATAAATATATGCATTCCTTCATTATGACTGGAGGTTATCGTGATGTCTCCATTAAAAGCACGGACACGCTCTCGAATACCGTTAATGCCCATAGAAGCTGAAGATTGCATTAAATCCTCAATATTACAGCCAACACCATTATCATCATATTGGAGAATAAAGCCACGATTAGTCGCTTGTAGTCTTAGTGAAACTTCGGTTGCCTCAGCATGTTTGATCGCATTATTTAAGAGCTCTTGTACAAGGCGATAGACGACTAAATGTAAGGTTACATCGTGGAATTGGACACGTTCTATTTGAGTGTTTAGCAAAAAGTCTGCCCGTATTTTCACCTTCTGTAGCAATTTTTTTAAGGCCATTTGTAACCCAAATGTGTCGAGTAATGGAGGGCTGAGATTTTCACAATACTCACGTAAATCCTTCGATGCATTCAGCAATTGTTCTCGAATATCTAATACCTTTTCTTTATTTATAATAGGCGAGCTTGCGAGTACATCTAACTCTCTCGCTAAATGTAGCTGCTCCTGCAAAATGGTGTCATGTAATTCCTGTGCTAAAATACTTTTTTCCTTTTCAATGATATTCCATAATAGTTTATCGAGCCAAGGAAGCTGTGTATCATTGTTATCCTTCATACGCTGTATTTCACATACTAAATCTTCAATAAGCTTTAAATTATCGATAAACATCGAAACATAGAGGGCCAGTAATTCTAACCAAAGAAGCTCTTCTTTTTGTAATGTAAGCCTAATTTTTTAAACAATTTTTTCTTCACCTGTATCATGTAATAGCAGGTGAGTCGTGTCATTCCCTGTGTTGACTTCACCTTGAGTGAATGGCACATCTTCCGTTATTGTTGTAATCGTAAAGGCTGTAGTACCAAGTTTTTCGGTTATTTCATACTTAAATCGATCCAGTAATTCTTGCTGATTTTTCGCTTTACCCATACGATTAACAGCAGCATATAAATTATGTACATAATTACCAGTAGATGAAAAAATGATCTTTCGATACTTAAAATCAAGTTGCTCCTTTATATAAAAGCTTGCAACAATGATGAAGAATGCAAGGATAAAGACACTCGTAATTTTAACAATTGATAATTGATCTAAAAATAGTATGGTAATACCCGTGGTTAATAGCAATGTACTAATAAAGGCAAGTGTTGAATAGTAACGCAAACGAGATAATTGATATTCAATATCGAATAGTCGTTCATTTAATTGAATGAAGATAAAAGAAAAAGGAATAAACAATAAAAATATTGCAGCTAACTCAGGATTTAAAATAGGGTCGTGACCTAAAATTTCAGGTACGACAAAAAAAAGTAAAAACGGCAAGAAAGGCGTTATAAACGCAATGGCGATTAAACGAATTTTCGCCAATTTTGTGCGTAAATAACTCGTTAGCAAAATATAGATGGCGTAAAGTACAAGTACAGCAAAAAGGCCTAAGTTAATTAAAGCTGTTATCGTTTTTAAGTCAGGAACAACTATTACAACGCAATAACAGCAGAAAATAAATAAAGGTATTAAATAAAGCCATTTGGTATTGATGTAAGGCCAATTTAAATGAAGGTAGTGGAAATATAATTGTAAAAAGTGAATAAAAAGCACTAAGCATAAAACAATACCAATGACTATTACGAACATTCCAATTAGATCCCCTCTACCTGAGGCTCCTGTACTTATATAGGCCAATGAACAGGTTAATAAAAATAATGTTAGTAGACTAGTAAGTTGATTTTCTTTACTTCTTCGCCGTAAATAGATGGCGACGCTAAAAGATAAGACAAAATAAAACAGTGGAAAAATAATTTGCAAATATAATTCTTCCGGTATATCTTTGTGCTTAACTGAAACAGAATGAACATCACCATTCGGCTTGATAAACGTTAGTTCTTTCGCACAACTAACGATAGAGTAGCGTTGGATAGAACGAACATCTTCTGCAAGCTTACCATCGATTGTCAGTAAAATATCACCTTTTTCAATGTTTTTTTGCTGTGCCCAATCAGGATAATAAAAATCAGCAATGACAGGTTGTCCGCTAGTTGTATCCACTCCAATACCAATTAAAGGTACTCGCATTGTCACTACAAGTACATAAATACCGAGAAGTAGATATGTTATGAAAATACTATATGTCCATTTATTCATAGCTTTCTCTCATTTTTTTGCATAATCATAATGCCCCATTTCAATTATCAAGTATGTTATATATTATCCATAATTTTTGGTAATTTTGGAATACCGAAATAAGGTGTTTCGGAAAACCACTATTGTTTTTTCGGAATAACGAAGTAGTCTTTTCGGTGTAGCCTATGATAGTGTAAATCTAGCATATGTGACGAAAAGGGGGAGCGTTGCATGAAAAAAAGTGGATTGTCACTAATCCTTTTTTTTCTAGTCGCCATGATGTCGTATCCGATGACAACAATCGCTAAAAACTTAGAAAATGATTCGTTGAAAGTAGATATTTGCATTATTGGAGGTGACAATTATTTTGTCTATAAGATTCCAAAGCATTTACATAATAATACGCCGTATTATGAAATGAAGAATAACATTGAATCTTCATTAGCAAGTCATTGGAAGGTCGGGGATGCCCATTACGAAGCCCAACAGTCGGATGTTGCGTATACTTTTTTCATTAAAGATTTAATTCATGATAAACAAAATGGACAGATGAAGATTGCTATACCCTATAATATTTTAGTAGGAATGTTTGCTGAAAATGAAGCCATTCAATTACGTATTTTGACTAGCAAATTAACCGACTGGAAAGTCAACGCAAAGGATTGGGCAACTCTCGGCTTTGTAGAACCGCTTACTTATTTTAGTGACCAGGAATATGTTTATGAGGGTGCGGTTAATGAGCTATTACAGCAACGGGTAGGGCATTTTAATGGCACAGTTATTAAAGGTCAAATAGTACTACATAGTGTTATTTATTTTAACTTTATTATCGTACAGCTTATTGCCTGTATATTTTTATCAAAGCGCTTAAAAAACAGAATTATTGAAGATCCAGAAAATATGCATCAATTCCGAAAGCTTAACTATATGTATCAAATCATTCCGATAATGATTATTGTTATGCAAATTGTTTTTCTAGTAATGTCAGGGTTATTGACTGCGTTCAGTATCTATTTTAACCCAGGCGTTGATCTATTGGTTATTGTTGGACCAATTTTATTTAATATTGTTTTGTTGCCCATGTTTTTCGCCACGATTGAGAGTGAAATTTCAAAGGAATTAGAAAACAATTCCTTTGACTCAGACATGTAAATATTGAAAGATTGTTTTTATTTTTTGACGACCAAATGTAGTTATTAGATGTTATAATGGTCAACAGCATACTTGAAGGAGCTGTTGATTGGCATGACGCATCCAGAAATCGCGTACTTAAATTTATTACAACATATATTAGATAATGGAGTTAAAAAGGAAGATCGTACAGGAACAGGTACATATAGTGTATTTGGCTATCAAATGCGGTTTGATTTAAGCAAAGGTTTTCCTCTTTTAACGACTAAACGTGTACCATTTAAGCTTGTAGCAAGTGAGCTACTTTGGTTTATTAAAGGGGACACAAATATTCGTTATCTACTACAAAACAACAATCATATTTGGGATGAATGGGCTTTTAAAAAATGGGTGGAGTCTGATGAATATTCAGGTCCTGATATGACAGACTTTGGTCGTCGCTGCTTAGCAGACGAGTCTTTTAATGCTGTTTATCAAAAAGAGTTAGCTTCATTTTGTGAACGAATTTTAACAGATGATGAATTTGCACGTAAATACGGGGAGCTTGGAAATGTTTACGGCAAGCAGTGGCGTAATTGGACAACATCAACAGGAGAAAGCCTTGATCAATTGCAAGATGTAATCCATCAAATCAAGCACAATCCAGATTCACGACGCATTATTGTCAATGCATGGAATCCAGAGGACGTGATCAATGCTGGAGCAAAGGGCAGTAAAGCTGCATTACCTCCGTGTCACGTAATGTTCCAATTTTATGTAGCAAATGGTAAGCTGAGCTGTCAGTTAATGCAAAGGAGCCTTGATACATTATTAGGCTGTCCATTTAATATTGCATCATATGCCTTACTGACACATTTAATTGCACATGAATGTGGTTTAGAAGTCGGCGAATTTATTCATAGCATTGGGGATGCTCATATATATTCAAATCACGTGGAGCAAGTAAAAGAACAGCTTTCACGCGAACCTAAGGACCTACCAACCTTAAAAATTAATCCGAATAAAACGTCAATTTTCGACATAGAACTTGAAGATCTTTCTATTGAGGGCTATGATCCTCATCCAGTCATTAAAGCACCAATTGCCGTTTAAACCGAAGCAGCAGCCGTCCTGGTTGCTGTTTTTTTAAACAAACATACGGAGGAGTGACGGATAGAAAAGCTAGATCGACGGAAAGAATGGCTAAAGTGGCGGATAGAACTGGCAGATCGACGGATAGAAGAGCTAGAGCGACGGATGGAACTGGCAGAGTGACGGAAAGAAATCAGAGCGATGGAAAGAATCGGCAGAGTGACGGAAAGAAACATCAAAGCGACGGATGGAACTGGCAGAGCGACGGAAAGAAATCAGAGCGATGGAAAGAATCGGCAGAGCGACGGAAAGAAACTTCAAAGCGACGGATGGAACTGGCAGAGCGACGGAAAGAAACATCAAAGTGACGGATGGAACTGGCATAGCGACGGAAAGAAACACCAAAGCGACGGATGGAACTGGCAGAGCGACGGAAAGAAATCGGAGTGACGGAAAGAAACATCAAAGTGACGGAAAGAAATCAGAGCGATGGAAAGAATCGGCAGAGTGACGGAAAGAAACATCAAAGCGACGGATGGAACCGGCAGAGCGACGGAAAGAAACATCAAAGCGACGGATGGAACTGGCAGAGCGACGGAAAGAACCGGCAGAGTGACGGAAAGAAATCAGAGCGACGGAAAGAAACATCAAAGCGACGGATGGAACTGGCAGAGCGACGGATAGAAATCAGAGCGATGGAAAGAATCGGCAGAGCGACGGAAAGAAACATCAAAGCGACGGATTGAACTGGCAGAGCGACGGAAAGAAATCAGAGCGACGGAAAGAACCATCAAAGCGACGGATGGAACTGGCAGATCGACGGAAAGAAACACCAAAGCGACGGATTAAACACCAAAAAACCGATCCGAATTATTTAATAGAGAGCCAAATTCTCTAGCACTTTATATGAAGAAAGTTAAAATTTATGAAAATTTTTCCGATATAAGTTTTAATATGGGAGTTTTCAATAAAAATGTAGAGGTGAATGGTGTGGGGAGATCATTGGTGTTTCAACTAGATGGAAGAGGACGTGAGCAGCATTTAAGGACGAAGTTGCTTATGAATACTTCTCAACAAAACGGGGACTCTATTCAACAACATGAGCTGCCACACATCTCTACAAAATTAACACAGGAGCAAATAGATAATATGATGCAGGTTATTGAGGAGATTCGCCTTAAACGGTATAAAGAAAGACTATAAATGTAAGCGTCTTCTAAGCTATAATAGCTTGGGAGGTGTTTTATGATGAACGTGATATTTATAGAAGCGTTTTCAGGTACAGAGCTTTTACAAATGATGTCACATGATGTGGCAGGCATATTAGCAGCGGCACAGGGCGAAAGTGTGACGTTTCCAGTTGGCCATTTTAAGTATGAATTTCATAATTTAGATTTTTATGAGGAAAATGGAGAAATACGACAAGAATTAGTCATTTACGTAAAGAAAATATAATCATCGTATAATACTCCTTCAAACGGAAAAAATAAATACAGGAGCAAATAAAGCAATTCATTTGCATTTATTTAAACCTGTAACTATAATAGTTACAACAGGTGGTGATACATATGGTGAACAGTCGATTTTCGGTAACGATCCATATACTTTCGCTCATTGCAACAACCTCTGATAAAAGTCAGCTAACATCTGATATTATCGCAGGGAGTGTAAATACAAATCCAGTTGTCGTGCGACGAATGATCGGGGTGCTAAAAAAAGCGGGCTTGCTTACGTCACAAACAGGAATAGCAGGCTATGACCTATTAGTGGAGCCAAAAGATTTAACGCTCTTAGCCATTTACCATGCGATTGATGGGCCCGAGCAGCTATTTGCGATTCACGATGAGCCAAATCCAGCATGTACGGTAGGTCGAAAAATCCAACGTACATTGGAGGGTGTTTATACAACTGTTTGGCATGCAATGGAAGAACAGCTACAAGCGCAAACTTTACAGGATGTGCTAGATCAACTTCGTTAAATTAACGAAGTGGGTCTTTTGTATCTAACCTGTAACTTAAATAGTTACAATTAAAAAATGGGAGGAATTATAAGTATGAAAATTGCAGTAATTGGTGCAACAGGGAAAGCAGGACAAACAATTGTGGAGGAGGCACTACAGCGTGGTCATGATGTAACTGCGATTGTACGTTCGGCTTCTAAAGTAACAGCAAATATTCATGTTTTTGAAAAGGATGTTTTTGAATTATCTCAAGAAGAGGTGAAAGGCTTTGACGTAGTCGTAAATGCGTTTGGCGCTCCTGCTGGTCAGGAGGAATTACATGTGAAAGCTGGCCGTCATTTAATTGATATCTTTACTGGCATTGATACAAAATTATTTGTTGTTGGTGGGGCGGGTAGTTTGTTTGTAGACCCAGAGAAAATAGTACGCGTAATGGATACTCCGGATTTCCCAGAAATGTTTTACGCGACAGCAAAAAACCAAGGTGAAAATCTACGTGACTTACAACAATCAACTATTGCTTGGACATTTTTAAGCCCATCTGCTTTTTTTGATCCAGAGGGTCCACGTACAGGCAGCTATACTGCTGGAGAAGATCATTTATTAGTAAACGCTGCTGGTGAAAGTTATGTCAGCTATGCAGATTATGCCATTGCTGTGTTAGATGAAATTGAAAATCCAAAGCATGTAAACACACGTTTTACAGTGACTTCTAATAAATAATGATGAAACCGAGCGTAAAAACTGCGCTCGGTTTTTGTTATTTTTCATTTTACAGATAAATGACTGTTTACAATACGGCATTAATTAGCTACTATCAAGTGTGAGTATTACATAAAAGGAGACGACAATTATGTCCACACAACGTATAGAAAAAGACTTTTTAGGTGAACGTGCATTACCAAGCAATGCTTATTACGGAATTCAAACGCTTCGTGCAACTGAAAATTTCCCAATTACAGGTTACACGATTCACTCAGCCCTTATTAAGGCAATGGGGATTGTTAAAAAAGCAGCTGCATTAGGTAATATGGAAGTACACCTACTTTCAAAAGAAATCGGAGATGCAATTGTCGAAGCTTCACAAGAAGTTATTGATGGTGAATGGGATGCTGAATTTATCGTAGATCCAATCCAAGGCGGTGCTGGCACATCTATTAATATGAATGCCAACGAAGTCATTGCTAACCGTGCCTTAGAAATTTTGGGCAAAGAAAAAGGGGACTACCAAACAATTAGCCCAAACAGCCATGTTAATATGTCTCAATCAACAAATGATGCTTTCCCAACAGCTATTCATATTGCTGTGTTGAATTTGATAGATGAATTACTTCTTACAATGGAAAACATGCAAGCGGTGTTCCACCAAAAAGCGGAGCAATTTGCGCATGTTATTAAAATGGGTCGTACGCATTTACAAGACGCTGTACCGATTCGATTAGGACAAGAATTTGAAGCATATTGTCGTGTTATTAACCGTGATATTGCCCGCATTCGTCAAACTCGTCCAAATTTATATGATGTAAATATGGGGGCAACAGCTGTTGGTACAGGATTAAATGCATTCCCAGATTATATTAAATCAGTAGATGTTCATCTTGCAGAAATTTCAGGTTTGCCGCTTAAAGGCGCTACACATCTAGTGGATGCAACACAAAATACAGATGCTTATACAGAAGTATCAGGCGCATTGAAAATCTGTATGATTAATATGTCGAAAATTGCTAATGACCTTCGTTTAATGGCATCTGGTCCACGTGCTGGGTTAGGGGAAATCATCTTACCAGCTCGTCAGCCTGGTTCGTCTATTATGCCAGGGAAAGTGAATCCTGTTATGCCAGAGGTTCTTAACCAAGTTGCCTTCCAAGTAATTGGTAATGACCAAACAATTTCTTTAGCATCTGAAGCAGGACAATTAGAATTAAACGTAATGGAGCCTGTGCTTGTCTTCAACTTAATTCAATCTATTAGTATTATGAATAACGTGTTCCGAGCATTTACACAAAATTGCTTGAAGGATATTGAAGCAAATGAAGACCGCATGAAAGAATATGTGGAAAAAAGCGTTGGTATTCTAACAGCAGTAAACCCACATATTGGCTATGAGGTAGCTGCCCGACTTGCACGTGAAGCAATCTTATCTGGTCGTTCAATTCGTGAGCTTTGCCTTGAAGAGGGTGTACTAACGAAAGAACAATTAGATTTAATTCTAGATCCATATGAGATGACACATCCAGGTATTGCAGGATCAAGTATAATGAAATTTAAATAATGATTATGAAAGCACTTTGTGAGAGCAAAGTGCTTTTTATATGTCTTTAATCTTATAAAAGTTGGGCTTTTTTCTATGAAATTTAGGATATTTCAACTATAATGACTACGTTGGAATAATATTATAGTTGGAGGAATTTAGTATGAGTTTACGAAAAAAAAGTATAATTGGCTTTTCTACTTTAAATGTTCTCATGGGTGTTATTTTAATTATAGACCTAGCAAATGTGACTTCATTAGAATGGCTATCTACTTTATTAACAGTAATAGGAATTACTATGACAATATCGTGTATTTTCTATGTAAAATTTAAAATTATTAAGCCCATTAATCAATTAGCAGAATCCGCTCAAGCAATAGCTGAAGGAAATTTGCATACTGCTCCGATTGAGATGAATTCCAATGATGAAATTTCAGAGTTAGCTAAAGCGTTTATAGAGATGAAAGAACAATTACATACGATGACACAAAAAATTGCAAGTAGTTCTACAGACTTATCAGCGAGCATAGAGGAACTATCAGCAAGTACAAATGAAATTACGATTGCAGTTGAGGAAGTTGACTCACAAATGGAGAAAACGACTGAGGGTCTTAAGCAAGCTGCACAGTCTGCTAATGAAAGTGCTATTTCTATGCAGGAGACTGCTGACGGCATTGAACGTATTACCGTGGCCACGCAAGGTGTTTTTGATCATGCCAAAGAAGCAAATGAAATTGCAGGCAACGGTGCGGAAATTTTACATGTGGCTAAAAATCAAATGCAATTTATTTCAACTTCTACTGAAAAAACGAGCGAATTAATGCAACAATTATCAAGCAAAATGACGGATATCAAATCTATGACAGACATGATTACAGCAATTACAGATCAAACGAATTTGCTTGCACTAAATGCAGCGATTGAAGCGGCACGTGCTGGAGAGCATGGCAAAGGCTTTGCAGTAGTAGCGGAGGAAGTTCGAAAATTGGCAGAGCAATCTAAGCATTCAGCCACTCAAATTGTCGAGCTAGTAGTTGGCATTGAAAGCGATACAAAACAAGTAGCAACTTCTGTTGAAGAGGATTTGAAAAACGTTCAACAGGGCGTCTATGTCATCGATGAAGCCACAAAGTCATTTGGCACAATCTCTCAGAATGTTAGCAAAATGGCGAACCAGCTAGAGGATATTTCCGCAACGTCTGAGGAGCTTTCAGGTAGCGCTAATGAGGTAACAAAATTAGTATCGACGATCGCCAATGGAATGGAAAGTTTATCTAATTATACAGAGGTCATTCTACAATCAGTCGATGAGCAAAATGCCTCCATGCAAGCAGTCAATATGGTAGTGTCACAAGACCTATGTGTACAAGCTGAAAATTTACAAAAACTTACACAGCGATTTAATGGACAATAATGTGTAACTAATTGAAAGAAACATAAATAAAAAAGGCTATTTTGCAGGGGAAACTTTCATGAAAATAGCCCTTTTTTATTCTATTTCAGGAGCATTGATGACCGTTGTTATCAACTTTTCCACTATATTGAGCCGCTAGCTCCGCTTAAAAACTTTAGAATTAAATATTAAATAAGCCGAAAAAACCAGTTTTTATCGTAATTAATACTATGCTAATCATAAACATCATTTCTGCGATAGTAGCAATAGAATCTTTTTTATTTTCTGCGTATTTCCATTCCATAATTGCACGTAATGTTTCAGATGCTATTAAAAAGACAATTATGATAAACTATGTTTCAAAATACCAAGCAATTCCAACATTATCATTGTAAATCATATAATAAGTACTAATTAAAAATAGAGTTGTAAAAAGTATTCGTACAAACCAATCTAGTTTTTTATGTCTTTCGTTAAGGTAATTAACAGAAAACCATATCTTTCTTTCGACACCTAGCAACTTTCTAATTATAAATCCAAAAATACTAATTATTAAAAGTAGTACAATAAGAAAAAGTATTAATGTTCCTAGTTCGATATTAATATTATTCAATTTCATTCACCTCTCAACCTGATCTTTTCTAATGAGACGAGGGCGTTACACAAGGACTTTATTGCCGTCCCAGCGGGGTATATGAAAAATGGGAGACCGTTTGGCGTAACTTTCGCTGGAACTGCATTTAGTGAGGATGTACTAATAAAACTCGCATTTTCATACGAACAAGCAAGTAAATTACGAAAAGCTCCGGAGTTGTATTAAGATCCTACAAGACTCAATTCACTTTAAAAATGACTGTTTTTCCAAAGATTGTCGCTGATAAAAGAAAAAGGCAGATTTAATCTACAACACGTAGAATAAATTCTGTCTTTTTATATTTTGTGAATCAATAGGTTGCGTTAGTTGTATAATTCGTTTGTTGCTGCATTTGAACAACCATATTCATACGGGACTATACCTATGAGTATAATTTTGCTTTTGGGAGTTATCCGATATTATAAAACAAATGGAAACAGAGAACGAGATAATTGAAGACGAACGCACAATTCAAGCATTATAACTAGAAGAAAAAGAATAAGGAACTGGAATATTTTATGTTATTTGACTTTGGAAAAATACTCCTTTACAATTGATTTTAATAATCTATAAGGAATCTATAGTACATTAGATTCCTCTAACAACTGAATAGCGTGGAGTAATAGGTGTAAATTGCGTGCAATTTACTTAAAAGGGAAGTCGGTGCAATTCCGACACTGTCCCGCAACTGTAAATGTGAGCGACTTTTCATAGACCACTGTTTAACGACGGGAAGGGGAAAAGTAGCGGTGATCATGAGTCAGGATACCTGCCTATTATGAGTACACACCAGAACCCTACGAGGAATAGGAGGTGGCATGTTGACAAAACAGAATGCTCTGTTCGTCACTGTACGTCAAACGCCCAAAATAAGAGAAGGTAGTCGCTTTCGAGGCAATTCTTTTATGCTTGGGTATAATTTGACATTATGTGATGAGTGAAAAAGATAGAATGAAGGATTTCCTCTTGTTGTAGGAAATCCTTTTTTTATGCGAAAGAATACTTCCGTTTTGAAAAATATGTACGAAAAGAGGATGCACGTATGACGAATATTCATGTATGTACAGCACAAGAATCGCAATATGTAGATATGGAAATTTGTAAGCAACCACGCACTGAAGTTGCCAAGAAAGCTACAACAAGAATGGTCGTAGAATCACTTGTCGATCAATTATTAGCTAGTAATCTTATTAGTAATGAACGATTGTTTGATCAAATTTTTTATAACAAAGATATTATTTGGATTCAAAATGAAAGTTTTAATGGGCACCTTTTTGCAAAGGCAAACATTACAGATCAGCTTAAAACAAAAACAAATGATTTTATGATGTATATGCCGACAAATCCAATTGTGTACGAGGTGAATGGTGAGCATTATCATTTAATTACTCGCATCGATTCGACTCGTGCAAAACCAAATTTAGAGCGACTTTCCCAAGTCCCTAAGGCAATACTAAGTGCTGCTCGTGTCAATGATTTATTGTGTTCGATAGTGATGCGCTTTTATGAAACATATTTGGAGGATTTATCAACAAGTGATGAAGCGAAACAAGAAAATGCTAAACTGATAAACTTTGTAGAGCGTGAATTTAAGCAATTTTTACAGGCTGTGAGTGAATTGAATGATTATCATTTAAACTGGCACCCACGCGGTAACGGGCATGAGCTATTGCTTGAATTAATTGATAATTTACAACTTTTAAAAAGTCGACCTGGCAAGGTAATAATTGATTTTTCAAATGCTCATGGTTATATAGTCGTGGAGCCTTCCTATCGCTTTATTAAACAGGATGGGGAAACGGTACAAGCTTTGTAAAGTTTAGAAATATCCGCGGCAAGGATTTAAAGATGCTCGGGGCGACCCGCACGAAGTAGGAGAATACCCGCGGAAGGAGAGCGAATACCCGCGCGAAGCAAGGAAATACCCGCGGAAGCAGGTCGAATACCCGCGGAAGCAAAGCAAATACCCGCGCGAAGCAAGAATCCCCACGAAATCACCCAGCAAATCCCACGAAACACAAAAAAACAGGACATTGATATAACTAAAATCAAGTCCTGTTTTTTTTATAAATCTATTTAGTACAATGCATAGCTGCCTCCGCTTCCTGCCATGGAACGGAGTAACCCTTGCCTTTTGCACAAAAAATACTAGAGGATGTATATTCAGGATCGGCGTTCTTATCGTAGCCAATTTGCGCGATAATGTCTTCAGTATTGTGACACAAATCATAGCCATCAAATTGTAGGGAGAGTACGCCCTTACCATTGGTGTAGGCGGCAAAGGTTGTACTGTAGCTCATAAATGTTGCGACAGGGGCACGTCCGGTTAAAATCGCATTATTTTCAGTTAAGATTGGCGCGTCAAATGTTCCAGAAGCTTGCTGAATATCGGTCATCATGCGGCCGATAAAATCACTAGGGGCTTTAAGCTTAAAGCGGTAATACGGCTCTAGTAATACATTTTCTGCTTGCTCTAGCCCTTGACGTAATGCACGGAATGTTGCCTCTCGGAAATCGCCACCTTCAGTATGTTTAATATGTGCACGCCCCGTTAAGAGAGTGAAGCGTATATCTGTCACGGGAAAACCTGTTAACAGCCCATGATGATCGCGCTCGAATAAATGCTTTTCAATGAGTCGTTGATGCCCAACCGATAAATCATCCGCATGACATGCATTGACAAATGTATTGCCAGTACCACGTGTATTTGGCTCCATTAATAAATGGACTTCTGCATAATGCTTTAATGGCTCAAAATGACCGTAGCCTGTCACAGTTGTTGAGATTGTTTCCATGTATAAAATCTGTGGTTCGCCAAATGAAATGTCTAGAGAGAAGCGTTTGTTGAGCACTTCGATAAGAACCTCGAGTTGGATGACACCCATAATATGTACATGAATTTCTTGAAACTTTTCATGCCAAATAACACGTAATGATGGTTCTTCTGCTTCAAGCATGCGAAAAGTTTTTAAAACTTCCTTTATATGCTGATCGCCTTCATATTGT
Organism: Lysinibacillus agricola; assembly: GCF_016638705.1. Classification (GTDB taxonomy): domain Bacteria; phylum Bacillota; class Bacilli; order Bacillales_A; family Planococcaceae; genus Lysinibacillus; species Lysinibacillus agricola. The sequence goes on from NZ_CP067341.1 coordinate 2,571,467, forward strand.
ACTTTTGCCTGCAACGTTGGCACTAATTCATAGGGCTGCGAGTTGCTTGCACGACCAATGATATCGCCGATGTTTGCCTGACTAATCCCTTTGACTACGAAAATCTCTCCGGCTTTAACCTCTTGTACGGTTTCATAACGGCTGCCATTATATAGCCGAATCTCAGTCACTTTTTCTGTCACATCACCAAACGAAAATTCATCCCGCACATGCAATGTACCTTGTAATCCCTTTAAAAAAGTTAAGCGTTGGTGTCCATCATGACGAATTTTAAAGACTTCGCCTTGAAACGCTACATTATTGTTAAAATGTGTCTCTGTAAGTAGGGGAAGCTGTGCTAGGAATTCCTTTATCCCAATATCTTTTAAGGCAGAGCCAGTAAAACACAAAAAGGCATTTTCTTGATTAATCATCGCTTGTAAATGAGTAAGGCAGTTGGAACTATCCAATGTTTCATTTAGAAAAGCATCGAGAAGCTGCTCATCACGTTCAGCAAGCCACTCCATCATGTGAGTTGAAACATAGTCAGAACGGAGCGGTTCATCTACGAATAGTACATCCTCAGAGCAATCCTTTTGAAGCTGTGCCATAACGGCTTCAACATCTGCCCCTTCACGATCAATTTTGTTGATAAAAAAGAAGGTAGGGACGTGATATTGGCGTAAAAGTTGCCACACTGTTTCCGTATGACCTTGTATTCCTTCAACTGCACTAACAATAATAATGGCATAATCCATAACCCGAATGGCACGCTCCATCTCTGGAGAGAAATCGACGTGCCCAGGTGTATCGATTAACGTATATGTATCATCTCCAAGCGACATGCGACCTTGCTCCGCAAAAATTGTAATGCCTCGCTGACGCTCCAGCTCATGATTATCTAGAAATGTATCCTGGTGATCCACTCGTCCGCGGGCTTGAATACTGTTTGTATGAAATAGTAACTGCTCAGAAAATGTTGTTTTTCCTGCATCAACGTGAGCGAGTACACCAATTGTTACATGCATAAAAAATCCTCGTTTCTATTAGTTCGTTTATCAACATTGTAACAGAATGGGTTAAAAAATATTTCGTATAAAAATAGTTAGTGTTTATGTCGCAATAGTGTTAATATATTTATGATTATGATTTATTGGTATTTTTGTGAGATTGTGAATTTGCTAGTTTATCAATATCATTTACAACAATAAAATATAACGACGTATTGGTGCAAATGACCTTTGTCATTTGCTTAAAAGGGAAATCGGTGCAAATCCGATGCTGTCCCGCAACTGTAAATGGGGAGTCTATACGAGATGCCACTGTAGCTAAGCTATGGGAAGGCGTATAGATGATGAACCTAAGCCAGGATACCTGCCAATATGTATTCTTTTACTTAAACCACGAGGATGGGGATAGTGAATAGGTTGAAAAACCCTTCTTTCACTATGCTAACCTCTTGGAAACAAGGGGATTTTTTTATGCCCTTTTTTAACTTCTAGTCAAAGTAACTTGATAGCAAAGAAGTCTAATGATTTCTTTCTATATATTTAACATCAAAGGAGAAGAGGACATGAAGAAATGGAAAAGTTTGTGGCTAGTCTTTGCGATCGCATTGATGGCAATATTGGGTGCATGTAGTGAAAAGGACAAACCAGAATCTGCTACACAAGGTGAGAAGGTAGAGCCTTCACAAGCTGAAAAGACAGAAATAACGATTGAAAATAATGGAACAACACAAGTATATAAGGAAGCACCAAAAAAAGCGATTAGCTTAAATCAGCACGTGACAGAAATTATGTTGGCTTTAGGCTTAGAAGATTCAATGGTAGGGACGGCTTACTTAGATGACGAAATTTATGAGCCATTACAAGCTGCATACGATAAAGTACCTATGTTAGCTGAACAGTATCCTACAAAGGAACAGATTATTGATGCTGAAGCAGACTTTTTATATGGGGGCTGGAAAAGCGCCTTTGGAGAGAAAGGTGTTGGTACACAGGAAGAGCTTGAAACTTTAGGGATTCACTCTTATTTACATACAGCCTCAAGTATGACGAAACCAACTTTAGAAGATATTTTCGCAGATATTCGAAATATCGCAAAAATTTTCCGTGTTGAGGATCGTGGAGAAGCATTAATTGCACAAATGACAAAGGATGTGGAGGCTGTACGTGCAAAATTACCACAAGATGGGGAAAACTTACGCGTTTTAGTGTTTGATAGTGGTGATAAAGATGTCTTTACAGCTGGACAAAACTTTATGAATGAGCTTGTGACAATTGCTGGTGGTAAAAATATTTTTGGTGATGTGGAATCAGGTTGGACTACTGTGTCAAAAGAAGATGCAGTAGAACGTGATCCAGAAGTTGTTGTTGTCGTTGATTACGGAGAAACAACGGCGGAAGAAAAAATAAATTTCTTAAAAAATGATCCAGCCTTGAAAGAAATGGAAGCAGTCAAAAATGAACGCTTTGTGATCTTACCACTTTCTGCTGCGTCTGAAGGGGTTCGTGCTGCAGAAGCCATTCAAGTATTAGCAAAAGGCTTCTATCCTGACAGCTTTAAAAACTAAAAAAATCTGGGCTAGCGTTTTGCTAGCTCCTTTTTCATAAGGAGAAGTATTTATGAACGAATTTCATACGAATATACCAGACAAAACCTTCGAAAAGCTAAACAGTAATGGGGATTTTACCCGTCTTGCCGTAAGCCCAGGCATTATTAATAAACATTATACCCCTGCACAATTCCAAACAATAGCAAAAGTTGTAGGAGAAACAGGTGCAATCAAATACTCTGCCTCTTACAGTATATTATTATCTATACCATCAGTAGTTGTAGCAAATACGATTGAGGAGCTAGAAGAGGCTGGCCTGTATGTGGCAAAGCAAGGACCAATTGTGGCGATGAAAGCCTGTGATTTCTGTGATGGGGATAAAATGGAGGCAGCACCGATTACTGAACAGCTATATCAATCATTAGAAGGAATATCTGTCCCTACAAGATTACGTTTAAACGTAAATGGCTGCGCTTCTGCTTGTTATAATCCGGTATATGATGATATTGGACTTGTCTATCAAAAGGATAGCTTTGATGTCTATTTAGGGGCAGTACCTATGGGTGCAAATGCACAAGCTGGGACACTGTTTGCTAAAAGGGTAGGTGTTGAGCATATTGAAGACTTATTAAAGCAAATCATTAGTCTCTATAAGGAACATGCTCGCCCGAATGAACCCTTTTATAAATTTTATCGTAGAACAAAATGCGCTGATTACTGGAAAGACTTAATCTGACTCATTATCATCACGTGGGCTTGATTTCTGTACCGACTGGGTGCTTTCCTAGGTACGTCCGATAAACCGCTTCATGTGATGATAAAAAGAGAGAAGTGTTTTATCATCAGTATGTCGATTTGGCTTAATAAAGAGGCTGGGACATAAGAAAAGCAAAATTAAAAATTTTACATCATAAAAGCGCAAGAAATCAACATTTCTAAAATTGATTTCTTGCGCGTTTTAAGTTTTTGGCCAGTGTTAAGTTGTTTGGTTTTCATATAGCTAGTGTTAGATGAAAAGCCTTTAGTCTCGTTCTACATAAGGTTGGATAACTTGACTATTTTCAACACTATATACTTAAAGCACTGTTGGTTTGTCATCAAATTTTACTTTATTTCGTATCCTTGTGATGTAGTTGACAATTGTTAAATAATATAATATCTCTCCAAAAAAGTTTCTGAGTAAAAACAATTCCTCCTTAAAAGAAGGAATAATACTTAGAGTATCGAAATATTATACTAGGTAATGAAATTTTCACACAAAGGGGATTTAAAATATGACTTTAAAACAAGGGGTTCAACCAGAAGATCTATACCAATTAAAATCAGTGGCGGATCCACAAGTATCACCTGACGGAACAGAAGTTGTGTATGTAGAGACTCATATTGATGAGAAGAAAAAGGACTATGTGTCTAATTTGTTTTACATAAACTTGAATGAAAAAAATCCTCAACAATGGACATTTGGCGAAGATAAAACGAATTCACCTGTTTGGTCTCCAGATGGCAGTAGAATCGCGTTTGTGTCAACGAGAAATGGCAAGCCACAAATTTTTGTTCTTTCTAAAGCAGGCGGAGAAGCGAAACAAGTTACAAATTGTAAAAACGGTGCGACATCACCAACTTGGTCTCCGTGTGGAGAGAAAATTGCCTTCTCAGTAAAGCTTGGTAAAGATGAAAGCATTTATGATAAAGCTGAAAAGGATCAGAAAGAAGACAAAGAACTTAAACCACTTGAAATAGAAAAGATGAAATATAAATCAGATGCAGCTGGGTTTATTGATATGGAGCAATTTTCTCAAATTGCAATCGTCCATCTTGAATCTGGAGAATTAGAGCTAGTTACGGAAGGGAAACATAATTTACAGCTCGGTAAATGGTCCCCGAACGGTAAATATCTTTCTTACATTGCAGACTTAACAGAGGATCTAGATTTTTCATTCATAAGTGATATTTACTTATTGGATTTAGAGACGAAACATGGTCGCAAGCTTACGGAAGGAACGGGGATGTTCTACCAAACTTCATGGTCTCCAAACAGCCGCTTCATAGCGTATGTTGGAAGTGAACGTGAATTTGAAAATGCGACACATGCAAAGCTATGGATTTATGATTTAGAAAATAACAATCAGACATGTGTAACGAGTGATTTTGACGCGCCTGTCGGTGATTTTGTCGTAGGTGATTTCCTTCAAGGTGTTGTTGCTCCGCATGTTCAATGGTTGGAGGATAGTAAAAGCTTTTACTTCCAAGTGACAGATCGCGGAAATACAGCTATTTATTTTGGCAATCTTTCTGGAGAATTATATCCAACTATGAATGATGAGCAGTATGTCTATGGTTTTTCACTTGATCATAAAAATGATAAAGCTGTAGCTGCAATCAGCACTACGACAAATCCTGGTGATCTTTTTTACGTTAATTTAAATACTGGTGAAAAGGAACAGCTCACTAAAGTTAATGAAGAATTTTTAAAGACGAGAGAATTATCTGTTCCAGAAGCAATTGAATATGAAGGGGCAGATGGTTGGAAAGTAAGCGGTTGGATGATGAAGCCACTTGGCTATGAAGAAGGGGAAAAATATCCACTTATTCTTGAAATCCATGGTGGACCGCACGCTATGTATGCCAACTCCTATTTTAACGAATTCCAAATCCTTGCTGCACAAGGTTATGCGGTTCTCTTTACGAATCCTCGCGGAAGCCATGGATACGGTCAAAAGTTTGTTGATGCGGTTCGTGGTGATTATGGCGGCAATGATTATAATGATCTAATGGCCGCTGTTGATTATGCATTGAAGCATTATGATTTCATTGACAAAAACCGTCTCGGCGTTACAGGTGGGAGCTATGGGGGGTTCATGACAAACTGGATTGTCGGTCATACAAATCGCTTTAAAGCTGCTGTTACTCAACGTTGCATTTCTAACTGGATAAGCTTTTATGGCGTAAGTGATATCGGATATTACTTCAATGACTGGCAAATCCAAGCGGGACTAGACAATATAGAGAAGCTATGGAATCATTCGCCACTGAAATATGTGGACAATATGCAGACGCCGTTGTTAATTTTACACAGTGAAAAAGACTATCGTTGTCCAATTGAACAGGCAGAGCAATTATTTATCGCCTTGAAACATCGTAAAAAAGAAACTAAATTTGTTCGCTTCCCAGAATCCAATCACGAACTTTCAAGGAGCGGAAAACCAACGTTAAGAATCAATAGACTAGAATATATTAGAGATTGGTTTGTGGAATATCTTTAAGAGAAATATTGATGGCATAAGAAGTGAAAATACTTCATATGCCACTTTTTTATATTATAGCTACAATTAGAGGGAGAATTCAATTTTCGTAGTTGTTACCATTTTCGTGTACAAGTTTGGAATCAACATTGGGAAGGAACTACATGGTCGGAAACACTTTTCTGAGATGTTGGGCTATTCATTAATTATTCCGTAATACACCAAATCCTCATATTTACCGTCTTTAATGATATGATCCTTTAAAATTCCTTCTTGTTTCATACCAATTTTCTCCATTATTTTTCCTGACGCAGGGTTCGTTGAAAAATATCGGGCAAACACTTTGTGCAGTTTTTTTTCTTCAAAAGCAAATTGTACAATTGACTGCGCTGCCTCCGTGGCAAAGCCTTTTCCCCAATATTCCTCGCCAATCCAATAGGCTATTTCACCATGATTAAAATGTTTATTATTCGATAATGCAATTGCTCCATATAATTCACCAGTTTCCTTATCTGTGATTGCAAACTCGTACGAAAAATCCTGCATAAAATTATCGTAATGATGTTCCATCCATGATAATGCATCATTTAAACTATATGGATAAGGTAGGTACATGGTGCTTTTATAAATATTATAGTTATTGCAAAGCTTTACAACTGTTTCTGCATCGGATGTCTGAAATAATCTAAGTACGAGCCTTTCTGTTGTAATCATTAAATTTTCACGAACATATCCCATTCAATCATCTCCATTTATCAATATTTTGTAAAATGACACTCACTATAGTGTAGGGTTGATTTTCGTTCCGACTGGGCGCTTTGTCGCTGACGCTTCGCTTTCGCACAGAATAAAGCTTCTTAGGGACGACAGACGAGCCGCTGCGCTCCAATCAACTCATTTACATGGCATAAAAATTTAAAATATCTTCCCGAATTTTAGGAATGAGATGAATCTATTATATAGTAAACGGAAAATTCTAACAATATAAATAAGGGGATCAAAATATTTCTCCCAAACAAAAAGACAGAATCACCAGGAAGTGATTCTGTCTAGTTTTATTTAGTTAAGTTTTTCAATAAAAACAACCTTTAAGTAATTAAATTCAGGATATTCACGTGGGGCACGGAAATCCTTTGGTAAGTTGTGTTCTTCAACAATTTTATAGCGAGTTTTTGTTTCTTTAAAAGCTTGGTCAATAAAGCTCTTGAACTTTTTCATACCAAAGCTTGCATTGTTCGTTGATGCCACAATGATACCGTTTTTCTCCGTAATGGCGATTGTATCTACGAGTAATTTAGGGTAGTCTTTCGCAGTTGAGAACGTTCTTTCCTTCGTACGTGCAAAGCTTGGTGGATCTAAAACTACAAGGTCAAATTTTAAATTGTGGCGCTGAGCATATTTAAAATAGTTAAAGACATCCATGACTTTAATATCCTGTGCTTCGTAGTCAATGCTGTTGACGCTAAATTGCTCAATTGTTTTGGCTAAACTACGCTTTGCCACATCTACACTTGTTGTTTTTTCTGCTCCTCCAAGTGCCGCTGCGACAGAAAATGCCCCCGTATAGGAGAATGTATTAAGCATATTTTTACCTTCTGCATAACGTTCACGAATGGCAAGTCTCACTTCTCGTTGATCGAGGAAAATACCTGTCATGGCTCCATCGTTTAAATTGACAGCGTATTTCATATTATTTTCCAATACGATAATTGGGAATTCGCCAGGCGTTCCCATTACAAAATCGTCCTGTTCCATATATTGACCTTTCGTATCGAAACGTTTTTTCTCATAAACGGCTTTGTAGTTTACTGTCTCTGCGAGTGCTTCATATACCGTTTCTTTAAATGAATAAATGCCAGCGCTATACCAGCCCACCATATAGTAAGAATCGAAAAAGTCAATAGTTAAACCGCCAATGCCATCACCCTCGCCATTAAAGATTCGGAAGGCTGTTGTGTGAGGATTGTTGAAAAATGCTTCTCGATTTTGTATAGCTTTTTTAAATTTTTTCATAAAAAAGGCTTTGTCTATTTTTTCATTAGCATCAGTCGTTAGTACCCAGCCAATACCTTTGTTTTGTAAGCCATAGTATCCTGTACCAAGAAAACGGTTATGACTATCCATAAGTCTCAGTAGTGCACCTTCCTCTTTTGGAAGATGACGTGCATCAACTGCATCTTTCGAAATGAGAGGATAGCCTCTTTTTATTTGATCAGAAAAGGGATTTTTAATTTGAAAAGCAATAGTTTGTGTCATGTTGTCATCCTTTAAAAAAACATTTTGCTCTATTATCGCACTTTTTTATAGTGATAGACAAACTTATTTCACGAAATTAGCAATTTTTTCAGCTGTTTCAATCGTCGCTTCTTCGAAAAAATTCATTTTACTAAAGTAACTATGGATTAATCCAGTCATATTTACATGCTCAACCGTCACTCCGGCATCCGTAAGCTTTTGTGCGTAGGCAAGGCCTTCATCGTAGAGGACGTCTGCCTCTGCAGCAATAATTATTGTTTTCGGTAAAACACTTAAATCCTCAATCTGAAGTGGGGATACGAGTGGATCCTTATAGTTTTGTCTATCTGTATAGTGACCCGCAAACCATTGCATTCCTTCTTTGTCTAAGCCGTAGTGTTTCCCGTACGTAGTGTAAGAATCCGTTGTAAAATCAACATTGACTACAGGATAAATAAGTGCCTGAGCTTTAATCGCCGGTCCATTTAATGTTGCGGTTAAGTAGGCGACAACTGTTGCCAAGTTTCCGCCTGCGCTATCACCAGCTACTGTTAGATTCGCTGCATCTCCGCCAATATGTTGGATGTTTTCGTAAACCCATTCTAAAGCGTCGTAGGCATCGTAGAGCGGTGTAGGGAATGGGTATTCTGGTGCTAGACGATAATCAACTGAGACAACGATTGCTTGCGCTTTTTCTGCTAAAAGCTGGCAGCCAGCATCCGTAGATTCTATATTTCCAAACACCCAACCGCCTCCATGATAATAAACAATGACAGGAAGTGTTTTCTCATAATTAGGTCTATAAATGCGCACATTAATTAGTGCTCCATCTCGTACCGTTATTTTTCTATCCTCTATTGCCGCAAGCTGTGGGCTGTGTGATGACGTCCATTTTGGTACTATGCGTATAGTTCTCGCTTCTTGAGGTGTTAAATCATAGTATTGCATAGGAGAATCGCAAGCTTTAATATAACGGACCGCTTCATCTCTTAACTTTGTCATCTTCATCAATCCTTTTTATTTTGTTTGTAAACTTTATTATAAACTATTCATATAATTTTACTAGGATTTAATATCGAAAAAGAAAATAATTTAATTTCTGAGCAGAAATAATCTGATTGTAAAGTAAAATTATGTTTATAATATAGTGAACGATAGTATTTGGAGGGACAATATGATTTCTTTAATTGTGGCACATGATAATAATTATGTGATTGGATATGAAAATGGCATGCCGTGGCATTTGCCTGGGGATTTACAATATTTTAAAAACAAAACGATGGGTAAACCAATGATCATGGGGCGTAAAACATTCGAGTCCATCGGTAGACCGCTTCCTGGTCGTCGCAATATTGTGATTACTCGTGACGAAAGCTATCACGCGGATGGGATTGAAGTGGTGACAAGCTTAGAGGGTGCCCTCGCCCTTGCTGGAGATGTTCCAGAAATTATGATTATTGGTGGCGAGCAAATTTTTCAATTATCGATGGATATCGCAGATCGCTTGTACATTACGAAAATTAATCATTCGTTTAATGGGGATACATACTTCCCAAAATATGAACAGGAATTTGTGAAAGTATCCTCAGAGGAGTCAGAAACAGCACCAGAAGGTTACACATTCCAATATCAGATTTTTGAACGTAAGAACTAAATAAATAGGAACTAATAAGCACGGTGATTTAATGACCGTGCTTATTTGACGTTACTAAAAACAATTGATAAAGGTATTTGAATGTTTATAGAATTAATGATTATAAGACTCATTATAACGTGGGGTTGTTTCCGTTCCGACTGTGCGCTTTCCTGGGGGCGTCTTCAAAGGGAAGTATCGAGTATGTTTATTATTTTTATAATGAAGATACGACACATCGTTTCCATACTTGGATGGTGCCTCGCTATGAATGATGTATGAATTTGGACGTTTCGTAGAATCGGTTAGACCTGTTTTACTTCATGCTAGAAATAAAATGAATAAAATATACAAGATGTCATGCGTGCTATAAAGGCATTAACGAAGGAATTAAAAAGTAATTACTCATTCACTAATATGAAAAATCGCTCCTTTTGTATGCATACGTAACCTTTTCCAAAAGAGAGCGATTTTTCGTTATTATTTATAAGTAAAAATAAACACAAGCATACATAGCGCCACAACCAGCTAACACAAATAGATGCCAAATTGTATGATTATAGGGAAGGGATCGCCATGCGTAAAAAATGGCTCCAATCGTATAGAAAAGCCCACCTGCAAATAGTAAAGCAAAACCATTAAAACCTAAGTAAAGATAAACAGGCTTTATGGCAAAAATAATTAACCAGCCCATACCGATGTAAAAAATTAAAGAAAGCTTCTCAAATCGATTAATAAAGAAGCATTTAAAAATAACGCCTACTAGTGCAAGTGACCAAATAATACATAATAAAGTAATACCTAATGTGCCACCAATCGCAATTAAAAGAAAAGGTGTATACGTTCCAGCAATTAAAATATAAATGGAAGAATGGTCAAGAATGGCGAAAAAGTGCTTGTATTTTTCAGGCATGCTATGTAGCAGCGTCGACATTAAAAATAAAATGATCACAGAGGCACCAAAAATACTAAATGATGTAATTTGGAGCGCACTTCCGGTTTGTACGGCTGCTAAAATAAGAACAACTAGCGCTGGAATACTTGCGATGAATCCAATGCCGTGTGTAATGGCATTCCACAATTCTTCCTTCCAAGTTTTATAGTCAAATGAATCGATCATATCGAACACTCCTTTCGTACATACATTTACTATACCCCAATAATTTTCATCCTGCTATTTACATTTGTCATGTTTTCAATATCAAAAGTGTCATATAAATGCTTAAATACTTGAAGGTCTTTGTTAGACAAGTACTCGACAAAACGTTATAGTATCCAAGGTAGCGGTTACAAACAGACTAAATAATTCGAAGTCTAATGACAAATGTCATGTTTACATAATGATTCGTTAGTCTATATAATAAATTTTAATGAAGTAAAAGGATGTGTCGAAGTGGGACGAATTCATATAGTAACGGACTCAACTTGTGATTTAACAAAAAAAGAAGTAGCGCAGCATGGTATACATATTGTGCCTTTAACGATTCAAATTGATGGAAAAACATATATAGATGGTGTTGATTTAGAGCCACAACCTTTTTTAGGCTTAATGAAGAATGCCGAAAATTTACCAAAAAGCTCGCAGCCTGCTCCAGGGAAATTTAAAGAATTATACGATGAGCTAGGTAAAAACGGAGATCAAATTATTTCAATTCATATGACTGGTGGTATGAGTGGAACAGTGGACTCGGCTCGTCAGGCAGCGCAAATGACAGATTCGGATGTAACTGTGATTGATTCACGTTTTATCGCCATAGGTCTAGCTATTCAATTACGAGAGGCTATTAAAATGCGCGATGCAGGTGCTACTGTCGAGGAAATCATTGCACGTCTTGACAAGGTGCGCGAAAATACTTATTTATATGTTATTGTTGACACACTTGAAAATTTAATTAAAGGCGGACGAATTGGTAAAGGTACAGGTTTTATCGGTTCATTGCTGAACATCAAAGTAATTGCGAACTTAGAAGGTGGCGCATACAATCCCGTATCCAAAGTACGTAGCCATAAACAGGTAGTGAACTACTTATTTAAGCAATTCCAAGCAGATACTGCCGGAAAAACAGTAAAGGCAGTTGGAATTTCTCACGCCGAGGGGCTGACAACGATGGGTGGACCATTAAAAGAATTAATCGAGGGAACAGGTTTTAATGAAGTAGAAATCGCCTTTACTTCACCAATCATCTCGACACATACTGGCCCAGGTGCAATTGGTTTTATTTATTTTGCAGAATAATATACAAGAGCTACTACATAAATAATTGTAGTGGCTTTTTATTTTCATAAAGCTATGGAAAAAGGTTTTACAATTTGAAAAAAATATTGTAAACTTACAATTTTTACGGAATACCTAGGTATAGTCACTTTTCATTGCGGCATGAACTATTCTATAATAGAAGTATCAGAAACTGATGGAAGGTGGTCAAATGAACATTTGGCGAATAATAGTTTTGTCATGTTTGACCGTCTTAGTACTAAGTGGTTGTTTAATATCAATAGATGAACCGAATCCGCAAGCTGAACCAGAAGGAGAGCAAGCAGGGACGGAGCAAGATATGAGACAGGATGAGCAACAAACAGAAAATGAGGAAAAAACCTCAAGAAATGTATTGACGCAAATTTTTGAACATTTTTTTGAGCCATCACCAGAGGATTTACGGAAAATTGATGAAGAAAACGCAAAGCAACTACATTACTTAGCACTCGGAGATTCTTTAACAGCGGGTGTTGGTGATGAATATAGTCAAGACGGTTTTGTTGGAAGATTAGCAGATTCATTTGTAGCTTGGCCCTCCATTTCCGACGTTGAGGTCGATAATCGAGGAAAAAGAGGAAGGCGTAGTGATCAGCTATTAAAATTAGTGAAAAAAGGGCATTATGATGAAGAGTTGCAAGACGCACAGCTTATTTCAGTTACAATGGGTGGAAATGATGTCATGAAGGTGGTCAAACAGGATCTGTTTAATTTGAAACGAGATGCCTTTGATAAAGAATTGCGGGCGTATAAGAAACGCTATAGTAAAATCGTTGACGGCATACGAGAAAAAAATCAAACAGTGCCTTTATTACTTATCGGTTTTTATAACCCATTCTCAATCGTGACAAATGAAGCTAATGAATTTGATACAATTATTACGGAGTGGAATAAAGTCATTGAAGATATAGCGAAGAAAGATGCTAATGCGTGCTATATATCAGTAGAGGACTTGTTTGATTCAAATAAAGAGCTCGTTTATCATACGGATTTCTTCCACCCAAATGCAAAAGGCTATGATAAAATGACAGAGCGAATTTTAAAGGCAATGGAGAAATGTGACATGGAACAAAAGATTAACAAGGAAATAGGCTTCGAGGAGTGACAAAATGAATAAATGGAAATTCGCTTTTTTTGCCTTAGCGGGCACAGTGCTTTTTACAATCCTCCTCGTCGTTTATTTAGTAACTAGACCAGTAGATGGAGTAAATTTAGCGGAGAGTTCAGAAGGTGAAAGTGAAGTAAAAGGAAATGTTCTCGTTGTCCAAACAACAACGAAAGAATTGGAATCCATATCGAAGAAGTATTTAAAGGATGCTTCTAAGGGTTCACCATTACCGTTGGATTTTACCATTGGTGATGATATTCAATTAAGAAGTAAATTAACTGTGTTCTATACAGAAATTCCAATTTCTATGAACTTCGATCCGATTGTCGATGAGAAAGGTAATATCATTTTAAAGCAGACAGGTATGAATGTAGGGCTCTTAAATATTCCGCCGGAGACCGCCATGAAAATTATGCGAGACACGGTGGAATTCCCTTCGTGGATTACAGTCAATCCGAATCAGGCGGAAATCTATATTGACTTATCGCGCATAAACATTGCTTCAGGATCTCGTGTTCGGGCAAAAGAATTAGATTTACCAAATGATAAAATTTTACTGGAAATTATCGTTCCTGGAGAATAAGGAGTGAAATGAATGGCAAAGCAATATGCAACATTTGCAGGTGGATGTTTTTGGTGTATGGTCAAGCCCTTCGACGAAACACCTGGCATTGAATCAGTGATTTCGGGCTATACGGGTGGACATGTTGTCAACCCAACTTATGAACAGGTATGCTCTGAAACGACAGGGCATGTTGAAGCGGTTCAAATAGCGTTTGATGATGAGTTATATTCTTATGAGCAATTACTTGCGACATTTTGGACATTAATTGATCCAACAGATGCTGGCGGACAATTTTATGATCGTGGGGAATCCTATACAACCGCGATTTTTTATCACAATGAGGAGCAACGTGATATAGCTGAACGTTCTAAGGCAGATTTACAGGCATCTGGTAAATTTGATAAGCCCGTTGCGGTGAAAATTTTACCAGCAAGCACGTTTTACCCGGCTGAAGACTATCATCAATATTATTATAAGAAAAATCCAATGCACTACGAGCGCTATGCTGTCGGATCTGGTCGCAAAGCGTTTCAGGAACAACACTGGGGTTAAAAAAATGAATAAAGAACAGCGATTAAAAGAATTATCGGACATGCAGTATTATGTGACACAGGAAAGTGGAACAGAGCCACCGTTCAGCAATGAATTTGATAAGCACTTTGAAGAGGGTATTTATGTAGATATCGTTTCAGGAAAGCCATTATTTAGCTCTCTTGATAAATACGATTCGGGCTGTGGTTGGCCAGCATTTGCAAAGCCAATTGAAAAGGAAGAAGTAACAGAGCATTTCGATACATCTCATGGGATGCGCCGTGTAGAAGTTCGAAGCAAAGAAGCTGATTCCCATTTAGGACATGTCTTCCCAGATGGACCAAGTGAACTTGGAGGCTTACGCTATTGTATTAACTCCGCTTCACTCCGCTTTGTTCCAAAAGGTGATTTAGAAAAAGAAGGCTATGCAGAATATCTTTCATTATTTAAATAACAAAAACTCCTAGCACAGGATACATCGTGCTAGGAGTTTTTTTAGCTTTTTTATGGTTGAGATAGTCAACCGATCTATAGAAACTTTTTGTAATCTTGAAGCAAGGCTCTGGGTAAAGTACCGCCATCGAAGTGACGGATAGAACCCTCAAAGCGATGGATAGACTCGACAAAGCGACGGATAAAACCGGCGAAGTGACGGAAAGACCTCGAGGCGACGGATAGAATTCTCGAAGTGATGGATAGAACCGGCGAAGTGACGGATAGCCAACGAAGCGAAGGATAGACTCGACAAAGCGACGGATAAAACCGCGAAACGACGGATAGCCAACGAAGCGACGGATAGACTCGACAAAGCGACGGATAAAACCGGCGAAGTGACGGAAAGACCTCGAGGCGACGGATAGAATTCGCGAAGCGACGGATAGACTCGACAAATCGACGGATAAAACCGCGAAACGACGGATAGCCATCGAAGCGACGGATAGAACCGGCGAAGCGACGGATAAAACCGGCGAAACGACGGATAGCCATCGAAGCGAAGGATAGACTCGACAAAGCGACGGATAAAACCGACGAAGTGACGGATAGAACCCTTCAAAGCAAAGGATAGACCAATCAAAATAGCGGATCAAACATCATAAAGATAGGTTCCGAAACGTTTGGAGAAGCTACACATTGTGCTTCACCCAAACTTTTGATGTAGAACCTTTAAAGACACTTCATACTTTAAATTCACTAACAAGATTACGCAGGCTATCTGCTTGTTGTGCAAGTTCTGTGGCAGCGGCATTAATTTCCTGCATAGATGCAGATCCTTGAGTTGCCGCAGCGGCAGAAGTGACTGTGTTGGCAGCTGATTGTTCAGCATAGGCATTCACATGGACGAAATCGTTCGCTACAGCATTGCTATAATCAAGTGTTAATGCAATTTTCTCTACCATAGCTGCGATAATTGTCGTCGTTTCTTTAGTATGTGTTAAAATGTTGGCTAAAGATTGATTTGTTTCATTGGTAACTTCGACGCCGCGAATAACGGATGTGACACCCTCATGGTTTTGAGAGATGATGGACGTCACTTCATCTTGAATGGACGTTACAATGGATGTGACTTCTTTTGCAGCACTCTGAGATTGTTCTGCTAGCTTTCGAACTTCATCAGCTACAACGGCAAAGCCTTTTCCATGCTCACCAGCGCGTGCTGCCTCAATCGCAGCATTTAAGGCAAGTAGATTTGTTTGCTCAGAAATAGCTGTAATCGTGCTGATAATAGATGTTATGTCGGCAGATTTTCGCCCAAGTGCTTCGACAGTAGTAGTTGTGGAGGCCATCGTTTCTTCAATAGATTGCATCACTAACGAAGATTGTTCAACAGAGCGACTACCATCATCGGCCGCTTGCTGCATTGCCAAAGATGCACGCTGTACAGCATTAGCTTGCTCGTTTAAATGGCGCATAGAATGCTCAAGATCACTCATTTTTTGTTGAGCGCTAGTCATGCTAGAAATCGTATTCTCGCTATCACTCGCAATATCAGCTGTGGCATCTGCAATATTCTGTATAGTACGGGCATTCTCATCTGCTAATGACATCAGTTCCTGGCCACTACTTGAAACGTGGTCCGCAAGCTCGCTGACACGTTTAATCAAATTAGATATAGATTCAATAAGTGTATTGGTTGAAGCAGCAATAGTTGAGAATTCATCATGATTCCGAACTTTAACGCGTCGTGTCAGGTCTCCTCCAGCCTGAGCAATATCGAGAATGGAATGGTTAATAGCTTGTGTATTGTTTTTTAATGATTTAAATAACATATAACCGAAAGTAATGATTGCAATAAATCCAATAAGTGAAATGAAGAAGAAAGAAGTAATAGATAGAGTAACTTGCTTATTAAGTTTATCTAATTTTGCTTTATTTGCAGCATCCATAACCGAATTAATGGACTCGATATTTTTATCAATATACTGCTTCATCGTTTCCCCTGTACCGCCCATCATGAGTTTGCGAGCTTGCTCAAGACCGAGTTCATCACGCATTGTCATAACCTTATTAGAATATTCAAGGTAATTTTTATAATATTGATCGATAGCCTGTATATAACCTAACTCTAGTTCTCTCTCTGTAAACTTTTTGTCTAAGGCACTAATTTTTTTATCTATGGAATCAATTTTCATATTGTAAGAAGTAGCAAAATTCCCATTCCCAGTAATTAAATAGGCCTGTTCTAAATTGGTGAGCCCCGCAATTTCATACCCAAGTTGGTTGACAGTTAATTGTTCCTGAACGTTTTTCTCAGTAAAATCCTTCATTTGTCCTTGCAGATTCTGAATATTGATAAACGATAATAAACCCATTACGCCATTAATTACAATAATAAGAGAAAATATAATAAGCACTTTGCCTCGAATTAAATGGTAAAAACGTTGTCGTTTTTCTTTAGTAGGAGGGAGATTATGCCTACTATCCTCTAAATCATGTGCTTTCTTTTTTGAAAGGCTAGTTTTAAAGAGAGACGGGCGTTTCTGTACGGAGTTACTGGATTTATGAGAGTTTTTCATCGCCATCACCTTCCTATTTTTGAATAGTTGATTTAAATTTTACCTTATTTTTCTAGGTATTTCTATTGTTTTTTTATAAAATTTTCATTTTTCAGATTAATGGGTGTATTATTTTTCTATGACAAAAGTCCAAAGGTGAGAAGAAAATAGTTCTATTAGTGATGGTAGGAGAAAATACTTAATAGTTATTTTTATGACTAAGAAGGTATTTTTTGATAAACTAGCGGAAAGCAGATGAGTGAAGAGGGGATTTCTAGTATGAAAAAGAGTTTTTATTTATATGTACTAACATTCAGAGGTGGGGATTGGTCAGATTCGAAGGTACGATTTGCGGAGGAAATGTTCCATGAGCATAATTTTCCAAAGCAAAGCACAGACTTTGATGAGCTTTCTACTTATATTGAGTCGTTCGCCACAGACAACTTAACAACAGGAGTGTTTGATGAGTTATGGGCATTATACGTAGATCATGCATGATAATACGTTGAAACAATATAATTTATTTCAAGTTGCTAGACGTCTAGCATTGCGAAAATATGAGAAACACAGTATTATTTAAAGTGATAACTGACAGAAAAGAGGGATTGCAGTATGAGTGTTCATATTAATGCAAAAAAAGGCGAAATCGCTGACACAATTTTACTTCCAGGAGATCCATTACGTGCAAAATACATTGCTGAAACGTTTTTAGAAGATGTAACTTGCTATAACGAGGTTCGTAATATGTTTGGTTATACAGGTACGTACAAAGGTAAACGTATTTCTGTACAAGGTACTGGTATGGGTGTGCCTTCAATCTCGATTTACGCTTCAGAATTAATGCAAGAATATGATGTTCAAAAATTAATCCGCGTAGGTACTTGTGGTGCAATTCAAAAAGATGTAAAAGTTCGTGACGTAATTTTAGCGCAAGCAGCAACATCTGATACACGTATGAACCAAATCATTTGGGGCGGCGCTATCGACTTCGCACCGATCTCAGACTTTGATTTACTATTAAAAGCATACAATGCAGGTAAAGAAGCTGGTTTAAACCTACAAGTAGGTAATATCTTTACAGCAGATATGTTCTATTCTGATGAGAATCAAAACGAAAAATTAGCTCAATACGGCGTACTTGCTGTAGAAATGGAATCAGCAGCACTTTACACATTAGCTGCAAAACACGGCCGTAAAGCACTTTCTATCCTAACAGTAAGTGACCACATTCTAACTGGTGAAGTAACAACATCAGAAGAACGTCAAACTACATTCAATGATATGATCGTTGTAGCGTTAGAAGCAGCAATTCAAGAATAAGGGTATCAAGGCTTTGTCAAAATAAGGCGAGAGACCAAAAGAGACCAAAGTGATTTTCACAGGTCATCGAAAAGGTCACTCGCCTTATCTTTTTGCAGTCTATCAATAGTGTGCATCTATCATGTGATTTGCAAGCTGTTTTTATCATTTCTTAAGTGAGCAAATATTGAAATTAACATTTCCGGTTTAATCCTTTCTAGACTTTGGTTTTAACTGAGCATTTCGCATAATAGGATATGATAATAATAATGCTCCAACACTACATAAGCCTAATAAAGTCATCAGTGTCATTCCCGAAGCATCTAAATCTAATCCTGAAAACCATTCCATACTAACGCTTAAATAGTTACCATAATATAAAACCATGAAAATAACTGACAACAACATGAGAATAATGATACTTTTCTGCATTCCTAAACGAAAGTTAATACTATATAGTAGAAAAGACACCCCGAACAAAAAGAGTCCGAACATAAGATCAATCCATAAATAAGCAAAGAAATGATATCCATCTATTAAAAATAATCCAGGATGTAAAATGTTCGCTCCGATTTCCCAGTGAAGATATAAAGTTTTTAAAATATATTGCAATACATTTAGCAATATAATGCTTATAACAACTGCTATAATACCCACACCATAATAGACTTTGAGCAATTGTACTCTCGTACTTCCCATCCCAATCGCAACTGGATACATTGATCTATATCCATTTATTCCAAATAATGCAATGAAGAAATAAGCGGGACCTGAAATTGAGGCAACAACATCATCTCCAAGTCCAAATATATAGCCAATAAGGACCCACAACACCGTCAACGGAATAGTAATGTAGAGAAACATTAATTTACCTAAATAAAATATGGCCTCCTCTGAGACTAAACGAAATGTTCCATATAAAGAATTCATCCTTATTCGGCCTCCTCAGTCTTATTTAACAAATAATCTTGTAATTTTACTTTTTCGATTGATAGTCCATGTAAAGATGCAATTTCTTTCCATTTTTCGTTAAAAGGTACATCAACCATCACTTTTAACCTAGATCCTAATTCACTTGCTTCTAAAACATATTGTCCATCCGTCACTTTTTCGATCGTATTTTTGTCTCCTACCAACCAGATTCCACACTCTCTAATTTCATCTATTGGTTCATGTATGAATACTTCTTTATCATGAATAACAAGAATTGAATCACATATCTGTTGGATTTCTTCAATATGATGGGTAGACACTAAAAACAATCTTGGATGCTGTTCCTGACTTTCTCGTATAATTTTATACATTTTCTTCCGCATATTTGCGTCTAATCCATTACTAGGTTCATCCAGAATCGTGATTTTCGCATTGCTAGAAATTCCAATGATAAACTGCAAAGCAGATTTCATCCCTTTTGATAACTTTGATATTTTCTTATTTTCATCTAGCCTAAAGATCTTTAAGAGTCGATTAGCCATATCCATATCCCAATTGGAATAATAATACTGTCCAAATCGCAAAGAATCCTTTACATTCCAGATGGAACTAAATGGATGATCCTCTTGCATATAACATACAGATTGAACAACTTCTGCGCGATTATAGGGGGCCGTTCCCATGATCTCAACAATTCCTTTGTTTGGCTTGTCATGCCCAGCAAGAAGTTTCATTAGCGTCGTTTTTCCAGCTCCATTTCGCCCCCATACTGCGGTAATACCATTTTCCTTTTCTTTGAAAGAAATATCCTTAAGTATTGATTCTTCACCGTATCCATAGGTAACATTCTCAACTCGAATCAATTTTTCTCCTCCTCTTTTATTAATTTCACCACTGTCTCAACACTCATTCCCAATCGCTTTGCTTCTTCTAGGAGTGGCAATATATATTCATTTCGATACTGTTTTTTCCTTTCGTCTAACAATTTTGTTTTAGCTCCTTCCATAACAAACATCCCAATTCCACGTTTTTTAAATATGATTTCTTCATCGACCAAAGTCTGTAGTCCTTTTCTTACAGTTGCCCTGTTGATGTTATAAAAATTTGATAGTTCATTTTCAGATGGAACTTGTTCTCCTTCTTTTAAGTGTCCTTCAACAATGTCGTTTATTACGATTTGTGCAATTTGCTGAAAGATGGGTAGTGATTCATCTAATATTGGCTTCAACAAGAACACTCCTTTCTTTGCCTCAGTTTTGCTCATGTTGATTGTATGGTTGTATACTCGTGTAACCAACTATACAATGACTACTTAATTTTGTAAATAGGTTTTTGTTCAATACATGATTTCTTTAAGATTTTCTTCAAAAAAATGATGTGTCGATTACGCAAAAAACACTGATCCATTCAATAATTTGAACGAAGTCAGTGTTTTTCTTTCTGGTGCCTTATTTGAACAGGTTAATGGTATTGCAATCGACAAAGTAGGGAACAAGGTTTGTAGTAATGAAGAGATTTTAAATGAGTTTCGAAAATGAATAAGAAAATAAAAAATAGTAGCATTTGCTACTATTTTAATATCTTTACAGCAGATATGTTCTATTCTGATGAAAATCAAAACGATAAATTAGCTCAATAGGGCGTACTTGCTGTAGAAATGGAATCAGCAGCACTTTACACATTAGCAGCAAAACACAGCCGTAAAGCACTTTCTATCTTAACTGGTGAAGTAACAACATTAGAAAAACGTCAAACTACATTCAACGATATGATCGTTTTTGCATTAGAGGCAGCAGTTCAAGAATAGTTGTTTAATCAACGTTTGTAGTAAGTCTAAAACATTAAGAATAAGAGCAACCGACCAAAAACCGACCATTTTATAAAATGGTCGGTTGCTTTTTCTTTATCTTACATGATTAAGTATTAGAGGTATTAATTGTTTCTTGAATCTTTACTAGGATCCTTTACATATTGTTTTATTTCTTTCAGAAAACCTGTAGGCTTGCTTAAAAAAAGCTGACATCGGGATCAGCGGTATTATATTGTTTTGGGAATAGAAATCCTGTGGTGTATGGTGAAAATTGACCATTTAATCGGAAAGCTTTTTCAATTTCAACTGCAGCGCGACGTGCGTCTTCAACGGACCGCTTTCCGGTAACGATGTCGTTCATTAAGTTTAAAGCCATAAAATTCGCTGCTTCTTGATCGCATTTCGCCGTAGCTTCACCAGCCGTTCGGTCCGGATATAAGCTGCCATCAAACTTTGCTAAATCATCAAAAAATTGAACAGGTACTTTATAATCTATGGTTTGTTCCAAATAATCAAGATGGGGAGTAGGGGTGTTATGAGGTACTGTATCAAGATGAACAATCGTACGCTTCCAAGGACCGTTGTTATACCAGATGATTCTTCTAGAACATGCTTCATTTGGTAAACCATATTTATTTATTAACAAATAAGCAGTATTTTTTGGTTCTCCAGTCCAGCTCTCCAAAATTTGATATAAATTTGGAGGATAACCGCTTAATCCATAATACATTTAAATACCTCCAGATAGTTTTTCTATTATATGTTGAGTATTTGTACATAGTTACAGTGTAAGTTGGAGAGTCACAAATAAAAATATTATGTTTATTGTGACCTTGGAGCATGTACAATACGATTTTCGCCTGTCTTTGTACAGTCTAAGAAAAAACGCTTCTCTATTTTGTCATATTGCAGTGTACAGTCGATAAAGTTCGTATTTTATTTAAAGCTTGTTGAAAGAATAGGTGCTGCCAAAAGCGGGTACATGGTAGCTTTATTTCCGGTAATTGAAGGTATAGCTTCTGTTCTAATTGGTGAATTAGCGCTTTCAATGTATTTGATAATAGGATGTCTTTCTAGCTGTATAGGTGCAGCTATAGTTTTAGGATTTAGAATTCCCCGAAAAATTTAAACAAACGTGAATCAAGTCATTGGAGACAATGTAAATGATATAAAGAATTGTGATTACAGTAGACCGCTCAGAAATGAACTGCGCCCCAATTGTTAGACACGCCATCTAACAATTGGAGGTGCAGTTTTTTTGTATTTATTATTTCATAATCTGTGGAAAACAAATCTAATGGTGAACGTCCAGTTCCTTTCCGTTGGCTCCATATGCCATGCGTAAATAGTTTAAATGCGACAATCGAAAATAAACACAACACAGACAATTTTTATTTAAATCAGGAGAAAATATGGAATTCGAAAAAAAATAGAAATACTTGACTGTAATGAGATATTATGAATCTAAAGGACAAACGAAAGATTTAGGGGGATTATATTTTGAAAAAGGCATTTAGTTTGCTATTTACAGTTCTTATATGCTGTAGTTTATTGTTTATGTGTAAAAGTGAAGTTAAAGCAACTTTTGTAGGTGTGATTGAAGAGGTGATAAACGATCGGGCAGCTTTTGTTTATGTAACTGAAGCTGAAAATGATGCGGTTTACGGAATTATTTATGTAAATCTAGCGAAGAATCCTGACGAAACATTTAAGGTTGGTGATAAAGTAAAAGTCGGTTATGGTGGAACAGTCCAATATACAGCACCAATGGTAATTACTACACTTACTGTTGAATTAGTTGAGTAATATAATAGTACTATGTAACGTTACTGATTCCGGATGCAATTATGTCGAGGCATAATTGATTTGCTGTTAAATAGTTCTTGAATTTGTATTCAAATTCCTTTATATTAAAAGAGACTGAAAGGTATCTTTTTGGAGGTTTAAATGAAAAAAGGTGAATTAACAAGGCGCAATATTATTCGAAAATCTGCTACAATTTTTAACAAAAAAGGTTATATGACAACAACAATGAGTGACATTATTCAGGAAACAAATATTCAAAAAGGGGGGATATATCGACACTTTAAGGATAAAGAGCAGCTGATGGTCGAGTCTTTTCATTTTTCTACCGAAATCATGCAACATCATTTAAAGACGAGTGTTTCACAACACAAAAATGCAACGGACAAATTAATCGCATTTGTGGAGGCCTTTTTACAATTAAGTGAAGGAAAACCGATCGTAGGTGGGTGTCCTATTTTTAACGCAGCTATAGAAATGGATGATCTAGAAGGAAGTGCGTTACTGCCATCGATTAATGAAGCAATGGATATGATGATAATGTGGATAATGAAAATTATAGAGGATGGAATTAAGCATCAGGAGTTGAAGCAGTCAGTACAGCCATACGACACTGCGATATATATTGTGTCAACACTTGAAGGTGGACTCGTATTAGATCGATTAAAGAATGATGGGCAATTATCAAAGATCATTATAAATAATTTGAGGCAATATATTTCAATGATTGCTACCGAGCGGCCATAAAGCCGTCTTTTTTACAATCAAAAAGAGACTAAATGGTATCTTTTTTGGAGGGGATTATTATGAAATATTTATTATTCGTTGCTTTCATCGTAATTATTTTATTGCTAAGGAGATATATCATTCTTCATATTTTTACACCGAAAATGAAAGAGGATAAAAAATACCCGAATGCGACTTATGAAAACATTGAAATAGAACTGGGTCCTGGGACAATTCGAGGGTGGCTTATGAAAAGCGAGAGGGCAAGAGGTTGCTTTCTGCTGATTCACGGATGGGGCTCTAATAAATCAGACATGTTACGATATGTTGATCCCTTATTAGCTAGCGATTATGACGTAATAATTGTGGATGTTCTTGGTCATGGACAAAGTGAATCATTACAAAAACAAGTGAGTATTGCATCGTTTGTCCAAAGTATAACATCAACGATTGATTATGTGTGCGAGAGGCCAGATATTAATAGTAATGCACTCTATGTTTTAGGGCATTCGATGGGGGGAATCGCTGCAAGTATTGTGAATTCCACAGATTTGAGGTTACAAGCACTTATTACTGATTCAATGCCTACATCATTAAAAAGTATTAGCAAATCAATGGCTGAAAAAGTAACAATTCCTTATATTCCTTTTGGCTGGCTTTTTGTCAGTTGGTTTTTATTACGAGGAGGTGTTTTTATAAAAGCTAGGAGAGAATGGTGTCTAGAAAAAATAGTGAAAAACCAACAGTCCCCAGCACTTGCCATACACTCTATTGAGGATAAAAAAGTGCCGATTTCAAATGTGGATGTACTAATAAATAATAGCAACTTTAAACAGGTAATTAAAGTTGTAACAAAAGGTCACCATAATTGTGTAAAAGATAAATATTTTTGGGATAACATTTTTCATTTTATAGCAAGTAATGAGGAGGAAGTAATAGATGAAGTATATTGATACACTTGTGATTGGTGCAGGTCCAGGAGGATATGTGGCGGCTATTCGCGCTACTCAAATGAAGCAAAACGTAACAATTGTAGAGAGAGAGTATTTAGGAGGCGTTTGCTCAAATGTCGGTTGTATCCCATCAAAAGTGCTGATTTCAGTAGGTCACCGTTTTGAACAAGCAAAGCATTCAGATGATATGGGTGTTGTTGCACAAGAAGTAAAACTTGACTGGACAAAAGTGCAAGAATTCAAAAAAGGCGTAGTTTCTAAATTAGTAGGCGGTGTTGAAAGTCTATTAAAAGGCAACAAGATCGACATTGTGAAAGGTGAAGCATATTTCATAGATGCAAACACTGTACGTGTAATTGATGGCGACAACGCACAAACTTACTCATTCAAAAATGCTATCCTTGCAACAGGTTCTCGATCGGTTGAAATTCCAACATTCAAATTCACTGAACGCGTCATCAACTCAACTGATGCACTTTCTTTACCAGAAGTACCGGAGAAATTAGTTGTCATTGGTGGTGGTTACATCGGTACTGAACTAGGTTCTGCTTACGCTAACTTAGGTTCTCAAGTAACAATCATTGAAGGCAGCAAAGACATTTTAGCTGGATTTGAAAAGCAAATGACACAAGTTGTGAAAAAAGGCTTAAAGAAAAAAGGCGTAGAAGTTGTTGTTGGCGCATCAGCTACAGGTGTGGAAGAAAATGAAAACGGCGTAGTTGTAACGTATGAAGCTGGCGGAGAAGAAAAAACAGTTGAAGCTAATTATGTATTAGTAACTGTAGGTCGTCTTCCAAATACAGATGAAATGGGTCTTGAAGCAGTAGGCATCGAATTCGCAGAACGAGGTTTACTAAAAGTTGACAAACAATGCCGTACTTCAGTACCAAACATTTATGCAATTGGTGATATCGTATCTGGTCCACAGCTTGCTCATAAAGCATCTTATGAAGGTAAAGTAGCTGCAGAAGCAATCGCTGGCGAAAAATCAATCGTAGATTACTTAGCAATCCCAGCTGTATGTTTCACAGATCCAGAACTTGCAACTGTTGGTTACAATGAAGAGCAAGCAAAAGCAGAAGGTATTGAGGTGAAAGTAGCGAAATTCCCATTCGCAACAAATGGTCGTGCATTAGCTTTAAATGCAACAGAAGGTTTTGTGAAACTTGTTGTACGTAAAAATGATGGCATATTAATCGGTGCTCAAATTGTTGGTGCTGGTGCATCTGATATGATTGCTGAATTAAGTCTTGCGATCGAAGCGGGTATGACTGCAGAAGATATAGCATTAACAATCCATGCTCATCCAACTTTAGGTGAGATTACAATGGAAGCTGCTGAGGTAATTATGGGGAGGCCAATTCATATTGTGAAAGCATAGTGGATATACTTCGAATACCGATATGATGAAACTATCTAATAGGTTTTTTATTTACGATAAATCATCGCTTAAAGCACCTGCCTAAGCCTTTTGTTTGTGGGTAGGTGTTTCCTATAGACAGCAAGTAAGAAGCAAATATGTGATAGAAGCCATGACAGGTGATAACAGGTAAGCGATGTTGATAAGCAAAATCATTCTAGTGTTTGCTCTTTCGGTCTTTCAAGTATTGACCTTTCAGAGGGATACAAAGCTATGTACAGATGTATATGAGCGTCCCTATGAACATGTGGTAGATAACAAAAGGACTTGTGTGTATTCATACACACAAGTCCTAGAATATTGGATATATCAAAATTCATTTATTGTTTCGTCGGATTAAATGTGTATCATTCCCACACCATTAATTCATTTTTGCAAAAGCTACAAGTGTTCCTTTGTCAGAAGATTGGAAACCATTCTTTTCATAAAAATGACGGACATCAGGTGCTTCTTCTGTTAAAAGAACTTTTTGACGAACATCTTTATATTTTTCCAAAATATGATGCATCATATCAGTCGCAATGCCTTGATTTTGATGGCTATTCAATACTAAAATATCCTGTATATAAATAATTGTAAGACCATCACCTACAACTCTTGTTAAACCAATTAATTGATCATTTTCCCATGCAGATAATACATAGATAGAGTTTAACAATGCTTGCTGTAATTGGTCTAAATCTTTTGTATAGGCATACCATTCTACATCTTCATAAAGTGCTTTTAAACCATTCTTATCAATATGCTTTTCTTCTTTAAATACAATTGTCATTTTATTTCCTCCTCAAAATTTTATTTTGAAGAGTGTAAACGTAATTTATCCACTGTCTTATACCTCCTTTCAAACTACTTCCACGTTCTTAATTGAGTTGTTTGAATTATATCAAAATTATAAAAATACAGTAACTCTACAACTCTTTTATCCTACTTATGATAATTCTTTCAATGAACGTTAGAATACTAAATCGACCCAATTTATGTGTCATATTGTAGGGGAGAGAAGGCATGGCAATCTAAGAAATATCAAAAGATTCTATATGGTTCAAATTTTCATTTAAAATATTTTTTGCCACTTATTAGGTGGAAAGGGGATGTCGTGAAATTAAATGTTACAGTATGAACAGGAAAGAAATCATAAAAAAACAAAAATAAGCACAAATCAAACAGCATATAGGTTTAGAAATAGTGAGGGGATTCTTTTATGTAAGAAGAAAGTAAAATCCAACAATATAAAATAGGAGGTAGAAAGATGCACAAAAAAACTTGGCTTATATTGATTTGTTTAGCTATTTTAATATCTGGTTATTCCGTGGTTCAATATTTTTTCATGGATGCGCATCAAGCAGGGTTTGTTAAATTGAAGCTTATGTTAAATTCAACATTGAGTTCGTATTGGTACATAATGCTTTATTTGCATATCGTATTTGGTATAGTGGCTTTAGTCATTGGTCCCTTTACATTATTTTCGAGGTTTAGAGAAAAAAATATTAAACGTCATCGTATGATGGGGAAAATTTATATGTTAGGTATTTTATTAGGTAGTGTTTCGGGGCTTTATTTAGCCTTTTATGCTACTGGAGGATTGGTGTCTCAGTTGGGGTTTGGTTTCTTATCTATATTTTGGCTGATAACAGCACTTCAAGCTCTTGCTAAAATTAAATATAAAAAAGTTCTTGATCATCAAAAGTAGATGATAAGAAATTATTCTTTAACCTTTGCAGCTGTCGCATTAAGAATTTGGCTAGCCTTGTTTACTGTACTATTTGGATTTGAACATTTTAATCTTAGTTACTCTATAATCGCTTGGTTATGTTGGGTACTCAATTTAATCGTAGTAGAATGGTTTATACAACGAAAATTAAATATGATGAAGCATCAGGAAAATGAGAATTTACAATTTTAACTTCTTTCAGCAAATGATTTTGTAGCGAAAGCAAAGCGTGGAGGGAGTGGCTAGACGCTTGCCGGAAGTGGAAGTCAATAAAATTTGTCGGATGCTCCAACTTCAAGAACACAAGAAAACATCCATTGTGTTTTATAACAAAATTAAAAAATAAAATAAACCTGCTCAATTTATACGTATTAGATTGAACATAGGAAAAATAGTTGGAATAGCGATTGTTCTTTTGTTTGTAGGTGTGAAGAGGAGGCAATTGACTAGCTTATAGGCATTTGTGTAGACTGTTAATGCTTTTATAGCATAACCTATATCGAAATCGAAAGGAGGAAAAATTATGCGATACGATTACGGGCATGGTGGTCATGGAGGACAACAAGGTGGGAGACATCCATATTACCCGGTTACTTCTCCAACCCATTTTTATCCGACTCAACATCATCCAGCCCATCATTATCCAACCCACCATTACCACCCAATGCATTACTACCCAACACATACAACATATCCAACCCATCATCGCCATCCGCACCATCACCACCACCAGCACATGAACCCACGCTATTACTAATATACCTATTAAAAAAGAAACGACAATATCTTTATAAAAAGTCGGTCGTTCCAGTTCATATAAATAATTATTTTAGCTGGGACCAAATGGCGTGCTTTACCAATAAAAATGTAAAAAGATGACTAAATAAACTTACAATATCCAGAAGCGACTATTGTTCATAAAGGCTTATATAGAAAGGGGCATCGGAAGAAAGTGATTCTTAACTTATAAATTTGGAGGTAGGGATAACTTAGTTTTCCCTATAAATGAGCATCAAAGTGTAGTATTGGTATTATTTATTAATAACAAGAAGCTAGTGCCGACAACACTTATGGATAAAAACTATAAGATAAAAAAAGAATTATTGTTGGTACTAGTTTATAATAAGATTTCATTTGATGTTTTGTTGGGAAATTTTAAAGAGGCTGGGCAAAGTCATATTCTAAAGGGCGGCGTATTATCTCGTTACTTAAAAAAGGTCACTCTGTGGAAGTGACCTTGAATGAACTGGTGTAAGACAAAAAATTTCACCTAGTTAATATTTTCTAATAGCTACAAAGAGTTTTTCTTATAAAGATTAATTTATGAAAGTAGCGCCGACAATTATTAAAAGAATGAACAGAACAACAATTAGAACAAATGTTGAACCGTTATTGCCACCTCCATAGCTATAACCTCCATAGCAACAATTGTTGTTGTAATTGCCACTGAACCATCCCATGATGCATTCCTCCTTTCTACTTCTATAATATGTAGCGTTACAAAAAGTGGAGAGGTATTTATCCAACAAGCACCTTAGAAGTATAAATTTTTGAAAATAATACTTTGAGAAAAAAAGGGCCACTGTTTGGAAGTGACCCTCAGTAACAATTCAAGGCGGTGTAGGCTAAAAAATTAGCTTATTATATTATTATGATGAGATAACTACTTTTGTATAGTGAATTGCCTTAGGAATTAATTTATAAATTTAAATGTAAAAAATCCACATGCAAACAGGGATTTCTATAAGACCAAGATAGCTTAATTGCCGTCTTGGTCTATTTTGTATGACGAAAATGGAAGATTCACATAACAAATTAAACCAACTTAATAGGTGATTCTAATTAACAGTATAAAAAATTTCCATTGACACATCATAGAAGAGTATTATAGATGTTTTGTTAAATCAAATAAAGCATTTAGAGAGGTGAAAGGTTTAAAAAATGGATATCATCCTAGCGTTATTACCAGCTCTCTTTTGGGGAAGTATTGTATTATTTAACGTCAAGCTCGGTGGTGGACCCTATAGTCAAGTACTTGGCACAACATTTGGTGCCCTTATTTTCTCTATAGGTATTTACTTTTTTGTAAAGCCTGAGTTATCTCCTATAGTGTTTGGAGTCGGAATTGTATCAGGTCTTTTTTGGGCATTAGGTCAGGTAAACCAATTGAAAAGTATTGATTTAATAGGGGTTTCCAAAACAATGCCCATTTCGACAGGGCTACAATTAGTATCAACGACTTTATTTGGCGTGATCGTGTTTCATGAATGGTCGACAACAATGTCGGTTATATTAGGTGTTCTTGCACTTATTAGTATCATCATTGGTATTGTTCTCACATCACTACCTAATCCAGAAGAGAAACAAGAAGAACACGGAAGCAATTTGAAAAAAGGAATTTTAATTTTACTTGTTTCCACTTTTGGTTATTTAGTATATGTAGTGGTAATACGCTTATTTAATGTAAGTGGATGGTCTGCCTTATTTCCACAAGCAATCGGAATGGTAATAGGTGGGGTTTTATTAACATTTAAGCATAAGCCATTTAATAAGTATGCCATTCGTAATATTATCCCAGGTTTAATATGGGCTGCCGGAAATATGTTTTTATTTATATCACAGCCTCGTGTAGGAGTTGCAACAAGTTTTTCTCTTTCTCAAATGGGGATTGTCATCGCTACTTTAGGTGGAATTTTTATATTAGGTGAGAAAAAAACAAAAAAGCAATTCATCGCAATTATCATTGGGATTGTTTTTATAGTCGCTGCTGGGATTATGTTAGGGATTGCGAAAAGATAAAAAGGAGGGCCTTGTATGTATCCGGATTTAGAAGGAAAAGTTGTTGTGATTACAGGTGCTGCAACGGGACTAGGTAAAGCAATGGGCATGCGCTTCGTAGCAGAAAAAGCGAAAGTAGTTATAAATTATCGTTCAAATGAAGCGGATGTAAATGCTGTAGTGGAAGAGGTTAAAAAAGCCGGTGGGGAGGCCATTGCTGTACAAGGTGATGTTACAGTTGAAGCGGATGTCATCAATCTCGTTCAAACAGCTATAAAAGAGTTTGGGACCCTCGATGTAATGATTAATAATGCGGGTATAGAAAATCCAGTAGCTTCTCATGAAATGCCGTTAAGCGATTGGAATAGAGTCATCAATACAAATTTAACAGGTGCGTTTTTAGGAAGTCGAGAAGCAATTAAATACTTCGTGGAGAACGATATTAAAGGTACTGTTATCAATATGTCCAGTGTTCATGAGAAAATTCCTTGGCCTTTATTCGTGCATTATGCCGCTAGTAAAGGGGGCATTAAGTTAATGACAGAAACATTAGCGTTAGAATATGCTCCAAAGGGAATTCGTGTCAATAACATCGGACCTGGAGCGATCAATACACCCATAAATGCTGAAAAATTTGCAGATCCAGCAAAACGTGCAGATGTGGAAAGTATGGTACCAATGGGGTATATCGGAAAACCAGAGGAAATTGCCGCAGTCGCAGTATGGCTTGCTTCATCACAAGCTAGTTATGTAACAGGGACTACTCTATTTGCGGATGGTGGAATGACTTTATATCCTGAATTCCAAGCTGGTCGTGGATAAGTAATATGATGTAACTTCTTTCAGCAAATGTCTTTTGTAACGTAAGTGAAACGGCAGTTACAAATGAATGCGGGTTTAAGTTCTTTTCAGCTGGTGTACAAACATCCGCTGAATTAAGTTAAAGCCTCCAGCAGGTGATTAATAATGGGTACTAAGTCTTTTTTATGTTTATTGATACCGTCCCCCATAATAGAAAACTGAAGATGTAGTAAATGGGAAAGTTTATGCAAAATAATTAAGAGGGGATTAATGTTAAAAATAGGAAACAATAATATGATCGATTGTATCTAATCTCTGTTCAACATTATCGAATCTACGGTCGATTGCATCAAATTTCTGAATTCAATATCATCGAATCTATTGTATATTTGTAGTTCTTGAAAATGGGCTATAGAAATGAAATTATTGGATGTTGGTAATTTGTGGTGGCCGACTAAACCTTACTGATTAGGCAGATTTTAGTATTTTTAGGGTTTGTTCAGAAATTGTTTAGAATGATGTTGTAATCTATCAATGTAATCTTGTCAAACAAATACAAAGGGCCAGACACTCATTCATAAAGTGAGTCCTGGTCTTTTTGTATTTATCCACTCTGTAAGTCATGTGCCTCAATCGAAAAGCGGATATGAGGAAATGAAAAAGATGGTGTGAAATTGGAATATCAAACCACATGATCTCATTTCTCTGTATAATAAAAGGAATATTATTTCGATGCTCGTACAGTTTGAAAATGGGCGGTTGATATGAGGGGGCTTATATGATGACAATTGAGGTTTTTATCGCAATAGAGGGAGATTATTTTGCTGTGAATGAAATTGTAAAAGAAGGGCATGAGGAGCATGTGATGGAGGAACCAACGATTTTTAAAAGTGTGGAGTCTGTAATGCCCGAATCTTATTATAAAGAACTAATTGACAACGAAGAGAGTGATATTCTAATTGCAAAGGAAGATGAAGTTGTAGTGGGTTTCGCAATTATAAGTGTTGAAGCTTCTCCACCTTTTGAGTCTCTCGTTCAACGGAAATATGCTTACATACATGATTTTGGTGTAAAAGAAGACCTACAAAGAAAAGGAATCGGAAAATTGTTATTCAAGGCTTGTATAACTTGGGCTAAAATAAGGGATGTTGACTCAATCGAGTTAAATGTTTGGGAATTCAATAAGAAAGCAATTGATTTTTATAAACATTTTGATATGAAGAGCGTTAGTAGAAAAATGAAATTAACTTTATAACGAAGTTTCTTGAAATGAAGAACCAGGAGATCGACGATATTTGTCTCAAAACGTTTAGAACATTTCTGCCACTATCCTAAGAGTATGAGAAACATGAAAAAGGACTTCCGTAGAAACACGCAAGCCCTAAAATCGCACCAAACATAGTTTCTATTATCCGTTAACCCATTCTTTAATTTAACTTTATGATAATTAAAAAACCAACAGACTATAACTTAAGTATTTTGGATATAAGGCAATACTACACACCGCTCCATACTAAAGTTCTTAATAAATAAAACAAGCCAAGACCGGCAATAATCAAAAGAACGAATAACACAATAACAAAGGCAAAATTTGTACCTGGTGTATTTACTCCATAAGATGGATAACTCAAAACAATCCCCTCCTTATAAAAATTTATAGCAGGATTATTTGAAGAAAGGAACAGTAATATATTTTATAAAAGGCTGTAACAATACGTCATAGCCTTTATAATACATTTCCTTTTTATTAATAAAATACAGCTATGGGCACTGTGGAGAAGGGATTAATGTTGATTTTCTACTGTTATTTTAAAGTGTGGTTCACATTTACCGGCATCCATTTCTACAGAGTTTTCTTTTCGAACATTTGAAATTAATTTCTAAACATTGGAATGCGGTATTTTCCACTTCGACTAGGCCCATATAAGCAAGCGCCACAAGTAATGACTGATAGCTACAATTTTAAGACCTGCCTTCAGGTGCGCACGAGATCATTGATGAAATAGAGAATAAGGTGCTATTGGAACAATGGTTGAGGCAAATTAATATGACAACCACAAACATACGAAACTTCTTTTTCCTTTATAGTATGTTGTACTAAATAAAGAACTCAGGGCCAATTACCTTATGTAAGGAAGGGTTTTAATCATGAATTATTGATAAAATTAGTTCAGGACGGCAAGTTGGGGATGAGTTTGCTAAGTTTATTGGCATGAGAGACCATTTCATTATCCATCTATAAAGAGCTATTTTTAGAATTTTTATGTCTTTCTTTGTATGGATTTGCATGCATTGATTGGAATGGACCTTGTTGGATATTGTCATTTATAAAGGTTTTATTCTATAGGATTTCTTGAACATTTAAAAAATCAGTAGTGCAACTCACACTCATTTAATATAGAATCTAACTTATAACTTATTTGGAAATGGAGTGTAGAAGATGTTTCCTATTTTAGATACTGAACGATTAGTGTTAAGAGAACTTACCGAACATGACGCCCAAGAAGTTTTAAATTGTTTTTCAAATCCTGATGTATTACGCCACTATGGGCAGAATCCTTTATCGAGTTTAGAGCAGGTTAAACAAATAATTAAAAATTTTTCAAAAAATTATGATGAAAAACGTGGAATTAAATGGGGAATTGCCTTAAAAGGGCAAGAAGGTATTATTGGTACTATTGGTTTTCAAGAGTGGTCCACTGAGCATAAAAGGGCTGACATTAGCTATGCACTTTTTCCTGAGAGTTGGGGAAAAGGGTATGCGCAGGAAGCTGTTAATAGAGTCCTATCATTTGGCTTTCAAGAGATGGATTTAATGCGTATTGGAGCTATTGTTTTCACTGAAAATGAAGCTTCAAATAAACTATTAATCAAATTAAGCTTTGAAAAAGAAGGGATATTAAAAAATTATATGCACCAAAACGGTGTTCCGTATGACACTAATATTTTTTCTCTAATAAAGGTTAAAACATCATAATAATGGCATGGACCAAGATAGATTAATTACTGTCTTGGTCTTTATCATTAAAACGATTAAATAAAATGATTTTTACTTAAATAAATACATAAATTCCTTTCATATTCCAAAAATTGATACAAATATTTATTTTTTTCAGCAAATGTTTTTTGTAGCGAAAGCAAAGCGTCAGCTACATTGTTCAGCTAGAGGTAAAGGTGTATATTTCCAAACCAAGCGACTTGTTTTGACCGTGGGAAAAAGTAATCGAATATTTAGTGATAAAGGATGAAGTCAAATCATTTCAAGACCGTGATAAACATTCACACATACTATATTTTTGAAGGAGTGGGGGAATAGGAGAAAATGGATGAAAAAATTATGAAGAATATAAAAAAGTATGGATTTGGATTGTTTACATTTGTCCTAATCGCGATTGGATTTTTAATTGTAATAAACGGTGTTGAAAATGGTGTAAATTCAGCAAATGAGTATTTAAGTACTTCAATGGGTGGAAGCATGGATACAGATAGTTTCCTCGTAATAAAGCAAGGGTATATTTTATCGAATTTTATATTTGGGGGAATTCTGCTATTGGTTGGACTTTCATTTTTTTGTATGTATCTATATAAATTTTTGAAGGAAATGGATGTATGGGACGAATGAAAAGAATTTGATTTCAAAATAATAGTGAATGTTTCGTCATTAAGTTAGAAGTATATGAAAGAAAAAAGGGGTCACTGGAGGAAGGTGACCCTTGAAGATGTAGGGGTAAATTAGTATTTCTCTCATAAAAATATGAGCAATAGAGGTGTTGGCGTAATCGTTTTTTAGTATTTAATAAAAGTAGCGCCAACGATAATTAAAAGAATGAATAATACTACAATTAGGGCAAAAGCGGACCCTGTGCCGTAACCATTACCTGAACAGCCCATAACTACTCCCTGCTTTCTACAATCTATAATACGCAAAGCTGTAAAAAGGAAAGATGGTAATCATCTAACTAAAAAAATAAATAATGGAATATAGTTAGTAATAAATTTTCCTACACTTTTCCAAGTAATATTACAAGTTTTATCGTTATGAAGGGGCATCTACTATTCGCAACATATTTTAGCTTTATGGAAATTAAACATTCGATAGAGGTTAGTCATTATAGAGGAGGACATAAAAATGGAAAAAGAGAAATCAACAAAAGTTGGCGTGGGGGCGGTTATCCTAGATAAGGCTAATAAAATTTTACTCGTTTTACGTAAAAAAGCACCTGAAGCAGGCTGTTGGAGCTTACCTGGTGGCAAGGTTGACTACATGGAAACAATAGAAAATGCGATCATACGTGAGATAAAGGAAGAGCTTGGAGTGGACATCGAAATTACACAATTGGTATGTGTGACCAACCATATTATTCAATCAGAGAATGTTCATTATGTTGCGCCTACTTTCGCTGCTCGTATTACGAATGGAGAAGTACAAAATAGAGAGCCTCATGCTTTAGAGGAAGTGCAGTGGTTTTCAATAAATGAAATCCCAGAAAACATAACAATGACAACCGATTATGCGCTGAAACAGTTAAAGTTTTTTTGACACTCCCACCCCTAAAGGGCAAGCTGACTAACGTCAGTGGGATTCTTGCTACCAAAGGCGAAGTCCATTTCTGGTATCGCTGACGAGCAAGATTTCGTGTGCCAAGTACCTTTAATAAAAGTCGTAATTGGTCAGCCAACAGATATTTTAGCTGCTAATGCGGCTGGTATAATGAGTTTTGGCGCATTATGGGGAGAAGGCAATAAAGATAAATTAGTAGGTGCATTCCCTACTGATATATTACATAACCCTGAAGATATTTTAGCTATTAATCGACTTTATATTACTCGATAAACATGAAAATCACCAGCTACTCCAATTTCAGTTTTCTGGTGATTTTTATTGATTAATTAAATTTTGTTAGACTCGTGTTTTTTTTCTGTTTTTTTGAACTAAGTTTTTCTCAGAAATAAAAAGACCAGATAATGTTAGAACTATACCGAATGCCGCCAAATAAGTTATTTGTTCATGTAATACAATTATAGATGTTAGTACTGTAATGACAGGAACCGCGTAAATATAAATACTACTTTTAATGGTGCCTAGCGTTTTAACAGCATAGCCCCATGTAATAAAACAAAGAGCAGAAGCACCAAGACCTAAGAATATTATATTGAATAAAGAAACTGGATTTGTAAAACGTTTCAGTTCCCATTCAAAATCAAACAGGAAAAGGGCAGGCATCATAAATAGAATCCCGTAAAAAAACACCCTTCTTGTCGTTTGAATTGTATGATATCCGTAACCACTTATTTTTTTAGTCAATACAGAATAAGTAGCCCAAACGAGCGTAGCAATTACAGCTAATAAATCTCCTAAGGGGTTTAGCTGGAACTTTGAAGTACTGTTAAAGCTGATGAGGTAGATTCCAGTAATTGCAACAATAAATCCAATGAAAAAGTTGATCCGTAATGGTTCCTCCTTCAAAAATAGGTAGGTGAGAATGGCTGTGAAAAAGGGAACGACGGAACTGATAACGCCAACATTAGAAGCCATTGTAAAGGTTAAGGCAATATTCTCTAAAAGGTAATAAAACGTAACACCACATAAACCAGCACTAGCAAAAATAAATTCATGTTTTTTATTCGTTAATTTTAGTCGGTACGGGTAGATCATCATTAACGCAACGAAACCTATGACAAAACGAAAAAATAGGATTTCAATAGGGGTAAAATCATTCAATAATATTTTAGTAGAGATAAAAGTTGTTCCCCAAATCAAAATGGTAATAAGTGCTGCTGTATGACCAACAGTATTTTTTTTCTCCATATACTAGTCCTTTCTAATAGTCGATTGTTCATCAAGTTTAGTAAAAAAATATTGATATTGTTTAGGTGTTAAACCGATAAATTCCATAAAAAAATGGCTAAAGTGACTTTGATCGCCGAAGCCACTATACAGGGCCGCATCTAATGGCGGCACTCCCTGTTCCAAAAGCTTCTTTGCCTCATTGATACGTATTGTTTGTAGATAGCGATACGGCGTAATGCCGCGAACACGGGTAAATGCTCGAACTAAAGAATATTTATTCATATTTGCCATTCTCGCTAAATCATCTAAAGTAATTCGCTCTTGATAATGTGCTTCTATATATTGACAAAGATTTTTAATCATTTCTGTTTTTGCACCAGAATCAGCTTCATTAGGAGGCTCTGTATATTCGTCAATTAACTGCTTGATAAAAATATAAAATGTTTCTTGCTTTTCATCATTTGGTAATTCGTTCATGATCATCTGATGAAGATTATGTAATATGCTTGTTTGTTCACTTAAATAAGCAACTGGAGTTTTAAACTGGGGCAGATAGTCTTTTCCAGTAATCTCTTTGGTTACTTTTCGCATGATTTCAGGCTTAATATTTAAACATCGATAATCTAATGTTTTGTTGTCAATCTGTTCACAAGCATGATTATCCAGAGGATTAAAACATATTAAATCACCGGTATTGATGATATATTCTTTGTTCTTGCAAGTTAATCGTCTTTGGCCACTCTCTATGAACCCAATCACATAGTATTCATGGAAGTGGTTTGGGAATTTTTGCATGATTCCACAGAAACGATAGGCTTCAATCTGAAGATCATTATCAAAGTGAACGGTTCTTTCTTCTAACATCTCATGAACACCTTCTTTTCGGTAATATGGAAGTAAGTGTAGCACAAATCTTTCAGCTTTTATTGTACGATATTGACTACCTAAAATTTGACTCTTGCATTAAACCACCTGTTAAACAATCATCGACATTATAAATATTGCAGAATTGTAAAATTTGGATTTAAGACAAAAAATTAGATTTAAAAATAATAGTAACTCTGATAGGATAATATATCGTAGGAGGTGTAGTTTGGCCTAAGGAACTTGTGTTAATAATAGAAAAACACAAACTACCTTTTGACAATTATTTTTAATGAAAAAGAGAAAAATTGTTCTCATCATTAGCTTGTTTTTTATATTTCTAACAGGCTCACGAATTTTATGGCTGGAGTTATTTAAAAATTCAGATCAACCATATGCTGTAAAAGGGCAAATCGATTTAAGAAATTGGAATTTTTTTGACGGCCATTCCATTACCCTTGATGGAGAGTGGGAGTTTTATCCTTATTATTGGTTGATTAGTGAAGAGAAGAATTTACAATCAACGGAGGATCATGCTAAATACATACAGGTTCCAAAGGGATGGGGTACTTCTTTACAAGAGGGAGAGATGACCCCTTATGGTTACGGTTCATATCGCTTAAAATTACTCGTCAATCCAGAAGACAATATAACTTACAGTATTCGAGTTCCGAGTGTTCGGAGTTCCTCAGAAATTTATGTAAATGGACGACGGTTGGAAAAATCAGGAGAAATAGGGGAGAATGCAGAAAATACAGTTGCCAAAAATGTTCCATATACGGCTTCCTTTGAAGCAAACGGTCATAAAGAAATCGAAATTATTGTTCAGGCTTCTAACTTTAAGGATCCTCGTGGCGGTGGAATTGTTCGCTCCATTAAATTAGGAAAAGAAGATATATTAGCTTGGGAAACTCAATTGTCAGTAACAATGCAGCAACTGGTGGCTGTAGTTTTTCTAATACACGCTATCTATTCCATCATTTTATATTTGGTAGGAAACAAGGATAAAAGATTTCTTTACTTTTCTCTGTTATCGATATGCACTATGTTTTATTACCTATTAGCAAGCGATGACAAATTATTATCTTATTGGTTTCCGATTAATTACGACTGGGGTTTTAAATTAGTTCATCTTGCTATGGTAGGGATAGGCTTTTCACTACTCCAATGCATAAAACATTGGTTGCCTCACCATGTGAGAAAATATATAAGTTGGTTTAGTATTTTTTGTGGTATAGCTACATTTATGGCAATCGTGCTGCCTACTCGCTATATAGTAACTAATCAAGAAATATATATAATAATTTTAGGTATTGCGTTGGTAATAACGATCCTAACAGTAATGCGAAAATCTATTAAAGAGATCAGAAGTAATATATTTTTACTTCTTGCCATATTAGCATTTGGCAATAATATGATTTGGGATGGCCTACTTCTCATCTTTGGGATAAAAGTGATCATGTATCCATTTGATCTTATTATCACAATGGCTTGTTTGGCTACTTTATGGTTTAAAGGATATTCTAAAGTTTATTCGGATACAAAAGACCTTGCTAGTAAGCTACAAAAAACAGATAAGTTAAAGGATGAATTCCTCGCCAATACGTCTCATGAGTTACGAAATCCACTCCATGGGATACTTAACATTTCTAAAGCTGTTTTGGAAAGAGAAGAACATGTACTCAGTGACAAAAGTGTCAAGGATTTAGAAACAGTGCTGTCAGTAGGGCGTCGTATGTCACTTATGTTAAATGATTTACTGGACGTTATGAGCTTAAAAGACAATACACCCAAGCTACAACTTAGAACTTTTTCGATTCACACAATTGTATCGGGTGTATTAGATATGCTCTATGTAATGAGAGAAGGAAAGCAGATTCAGTTAATTAATAAAATCCCTGAAAATTTTCCAAAAGTAGTTGCTGATGAAAATAGGGTTATTCAAATTGTTTTCAATTTACTTCATAATGCAGTGAAATACACGAACGAGGGTGAAGTAACCATATCAGGTCATGTGAAAAATGGTATGGCGGAAATTGTGATTTCGGATACTGGTATTGGTATTGATAAGGAAGCCCTTCAGCGTATATTTGAACCTTATGAGCAGGGTACCCTTAGTAAGGCAATGATTGAAGGCGGATTTGGGCTAGGACTTAGTATTAGTAAACGTTTGGTTGAACTACATGGGGGAACATTACAAGCAAATTCAGTTGTAGGTAAAGGGTCAGAATTTACTTTTACCCTACCAATATCAAATCTAAGAGATGAGCAAAATACAGAAAATGTGGCTCTGCGATCAAATGCGAAGGATGCTTTAACAGGAGTGACTTTTACAAATCCAATTAATTATCACGCTGAAAACCATTCAATCTTTGAAGCAAATCGACCTAGAGTATTGGTCGTGGATGATGATCCAGTTAACTTAAGAGTTATCGAAACAATTCTTTCAATAGAAAAATATGACTTAGTAACAGTCACAAGTGGTAGTAAAGCTCTCGAAATATTAATGTCTCAAGAGTGGGATTTGGTCATATCAGACGTGATGATGCCAAATATGTCTGGATACGAATTAGTACGTACGATTCGTCAGCAATTTTCAATAACAGAACTCCCTGTTTTGCTTCTTACAGCAAGAAGTCAGCCTCAAGACATTGAAAATGGATTTTTAGCTGGTGCTAATGATTACGTCACAAAGCCTGTTGATGCTCTGGAGTTAAGTTCAAGAGTAAAAGCACTTACTGACGTTAAACAATCTGCACAAGAAAGACTTCGAATGGAGGCAGCTTGGCTTCAGGCACAAATACAGCCTCATTTTTTATTCAATACATTAAATTCCATTATCACATTAAGTGAAATTGATCTTGAGCGTACAAGTAAGCTGCTCGAAGCACTCAGTGATTTTTTAAGGGAATCATTTAAGTTCCAAAATATTGATGAACTTGTTCCAATTGAGGATGAGTTAAATCTTGTACGATCCTATCTATATATTCATAAGGAACGTTTTGGGGAGCGGATAAATATAACGTGGGATGTGGACGTTTCTACAGACGTCATGATCCCATCACTGACCATTCAACCATTGATTGAAAATGCTTTGAAACATGGTATTTTGCCCCGTGAAAATGGCGGGAATATTCATCTTCGCATTGTAGATTATGACACATACATTGAGATCACTGTGTCGGATGATGGTATTGGCATGGATGAAGCGACGATGGAACGTTTACTTGTAAGAAAATCGGAGATATCAACTGGAATTGGATTGCTGAATACAGACCTCCGTTTAAAACAACATTACGGTGAGGGACTTCAAATTAACAGTAAACTAAATCAAGGTACATCCATATCGTTCGTTGTTCTGAAAAAGAAAGAAAAATCAAAGCAATGGAGTAAGGCACTGTCTAATTAAAACAATAAAAACATTTCAATATGAGCTGCACCTCCAATTGTTAGTTAAATGTCTAATAATGGAGGTGCAGTTTTCAATATTAAGAGCTTGGACTATAGAATTTTGGAGTTATTTTGTAAATAGGTCCATAATTTGTTTGGAAAGAAAAAATATCACCTATTTTTAAAAATATTTATAGCATCAGCTTTTGTAAATAACGTTTCACTACTTTCAGCAGAAGTCTCCCACCTCTATAGATGGTGAGATGAATGCGGATTTAAGTTACTTTTCAGCGAGTGTCCAAACACCTGTACCTTGTCGCTACGCTTTCGGCATAAAAGACATATTAAAGCCTCCGGACGCAATTATACCGAGGCATAATTGATTTGCGCACCCTATTTACAATTCCTGTTGCTCTCTATCCCGTTTTGTACGATAGGTGATAACAACCATTTGTGAATAAAGACAGACAAACTTATTAGTAAAGAAAATACAATAAAGAACAGATAACCTTCATTAGTTATCTGTCTTCAACGGTTATAATATTTCTTCAATCATTTTTCAGATGGATCTACCATTTCATCTAGAAAAAAATTTTCAAGATTTTCTTTTGTTTCAGCATTGACGGTTTTTTCTTTTGCCTCTGCGTGTTCACTAGCTGGAGCTTCATCTTTAGAAGAACATGCAGTTAGTAGTAATGCTGCTAACGCTCCCATATACAATAATTTTTTCATTGTTAAATCCTCCGATAATGTTTATTGGTTACGTTTTAGATTGCGCAATTACACGTAGAATA
This sequence comes from Lysinibacillus agricola, assembly GCF_016638705.1. Lineage (GTDB taxonomy): Bacteria > Bacillota > Bacilli > Bacillales_A > Planococcaceae > Lysinibacillus > Lysinibacillus agricola. Next base: position 2,613,637 of record NZ_CP067341.1, read on the forward strand.
TAACGGAAATGGCAATGATAAAATTTGGATTTGTAACAAATAATGAATAATAGTCGTTAAACAATAAAAAGGGGAAATATGTATGAAAAAATTTTTAGGCTTCATAATTTGTGGGTTGTTATTAGTAGGTTGCTCACCTAAAGAATCAAACGATATTATTCAACAGGATAAAAGCTCGAAACTTGTTGGAGAAGCTTTGGCAAAAGAAATTGAATGGAAAGAAAGTGAGTATTTCACATCCAAAAACTTAAGCATGATTGGTGAACCGCAATTATTAGGATTTTCGCATAGTAAAGACGAAAAAATATTTGCTCGCAAAACAGGAAAGTATGGCTGGCACTTTTGGGGAAATCGCGTCAAAACAGGAGAGATACTTAGCATCAAGAGAACTCACCAATTGACAAATAAAGAAATTGAATTAGTTACAGATGCTAAGTTACTTGGACCGAACAGTGGGGCAGATAACCATGCTCCGACCAATATGACTTTCCCAGAAGGCGGCATGTGGAAGCTAGATGCTTATACTGATGGAAGGTTAATTGGTAGTGTTTATGTTAAAGTGGAGAATTAAAATAAATAAGTGAAAAATACCAGGCAATCCAAAGGGCACTGAAAAACTAAAGGAATTCATTTTTTATATTATAAATCTGTCTTTTGTTGGATTTAGAAACTCGAAAAAGTCGATTTGCATCACATTTTTTGTGGCAAATCGACTTTTTCAGTGCCCTAGGAAATCTCTGGTATTTCACTATTTACTAATGACAATAGACAATTTATAGTTTGCATGCTTATTTAAATCGACTAAAAACTGATCTAGTACCTCATTTGACGGGAATCTGCATTCAAGAAGATAGCAACTATCTCCGCTAATTTTAAAGTTATTAATAATATAATGCTGCTGCGTTTTTATAAATGAAAGAAAAGGTTCATGGTACGGACTTTTTGTATAAATATTAAGAAATGCATGGACAATGCTCCCTAATTTTACTTGATTAACGTTAATTGTATAGCCCTCAATGACTCCATTATCTTCTAGTTTTGCAACCCTCGATGACGCTGCTTGCCCAGTCAAATGAACTTTCTCACCCAATTCTTTCATCGTAATACGGCTGTTCTTGGAAAGCTCATCTATAATACGCATATCCGTACTATCTAACATGTAGTAACTCCTTTCATTATTCAAGTCAAATCACTGAAAGACTTGATTTTATCTATGTAATTACTATTTGGACATAGTATAAACTAAATGTAATTTAACTTCTACTGAAAGAAGTTAAAGCCTCCGGCGGATGTCACGGAATCGGAAAAGAGTTCTTTGTGCTTGCACAAAGCCGATTCCGGACGCAATTATGCCGAGGCATAATTGATAGAAAAGGAGTTATTAATATGAACATTCAACAAATTCGCAATGCCACTTTAGTACTCGAATATGCAGGGAAAAAGTTTTTAGTTGACCCATTTTTAGCAAATAAAGGTGCTTATACACCTTATCCAAATTCTTTAAGACAGGATCAAAATAACCCATTAGTTCCATTACCAACATCAATTGACAATCTCATTAATGTCGATGCTGTAATCGTTACTCATTTGCATTTAGATCATTTTGATGAAGTCGCTAAAGAAGTACTACCAAAAGATCTTAAAATGTTTGTACAAAATGAAGAAGATGCTAAAGAGGTTAAAAATGCTGGCTTTTCCAATGTGGAAGTTTTACAAGAAGATACAGTTTTTGAAGGTATTCAATTAATTAAAACAGAAGGTGAACATGGCAGGGGAGAAATTTTAAAATTTACTGGTCAAGTGTGTGGCGTTGTCTTTAACCACCCAAATGAAAAAAGATTATATATCGCTGGTGATACTGTATGGTATGACGGAGTACAAGAAGTTTTAGAAAAAAATCAACCAGAAATTATAATTGTTAATGGGGGAGACAATCAATTTTTAGAGGGAGGCTCTCTCATAATGGGAAAAGATGATATTTATGAAGTATATAAAGCTGCTCCAAACGCAAAAATTATCGTAAGTCATATGGAAGCTGTCAATCATTGGACATTATCAAGAGAGGATTTAAGAAGCTTTATAAATGAAAAAGGAATCACTGCTCATGTGTTCGTGCCGGAAGACGGTGAAGAATATATATTTTAAATAAAGCGATTTTAATTGTAGCTAATTCCTGTAAAATTGATACAGGAGGGGTTTTATGAAGCATACAATTTATAACAGTGATAACGGTAGATTGAAAATTTTAACGCACTATGAACAGTATTTAAATTCATTTGATTTTGAAGTTGAAAGGGCTTTTGTGGATACATCCTTTGGAAAAACACATGTGCTTATGGCTGGTCCAAAAGAAGGAAAGCCATTGTTTATTTTTCAAGGTGGGAATTGCGTTAATCCGATGACACTCTCCTGGTTAAAGCCCTTAATACAAAAATATAGAATTTATGCGCCTGATACGATTGGTCATCCAGGATATAGTGAGCAAAAGAGAATTTCAGCTAAGGATGATAGCTTTGCGCAATGGATAGCTGAATTGATGGATTATTTTAACATTAAAAAATGTGCTTTTTTAGGGCCATCGTACGGAGCGGGTATCGTTTTAAGGTTAGCTACTTATATGCCAGATAGGATAGATTGTGCTGTGCTTGTTTCTCCTGCTGGATTAAAACTTGGCTCCAAAATGGAGATGATTCAACATATCTTAATCCCTTTGCTCTTGTTTAAAAATACTTCGTCAGCAAAGTATCTTGAAAAAATTACCGATAGAATGTCTGCTGATTGTATGAAGGAGATGGACCGGCAGATTATTGGAGATATTTTTCGTTACGTAAAATTAGAGCAAGAGATGCCAAAATTAACAGTTAGAAAAGAATTAGAAAATTACTTTTCACCTACATTAATTATCGCTGGAGAGAAGGACATTTTCTTTCCGAAAAAGAAGATTAAAAGAAGAGCTGAACAAGTCATACCGAATTTGACTATTTTTCAATCATTTAACATGGGGCATTTCCCTTCGGATGATTACTTAGAAAAAATAAATAACGTTATTATTAATTTTTTAAATAATTATTATTGAATGATTTTTAAGAGGGCGTCCAAAGGGGATGCTCTTTTTGATTGGCTGTTTTCGTAATAGATTGTTGCTCTCTTGAAAATACTGAATATGGTTGAATATAATGCATTTTTAGGAGGTGTTCAATAATGTGGAGATATGTGTATGAAGCAGTCGAAGAATTAGGAAGAGCAGATCAACTAGCCTTATTTAAGGCAATGAAACAAGATCTATATCCAAAAGAAGAAATAAAATGGAAAAATTACTTCCTAAGATCAAGGAGTCTCGCTTTTCGTCTAGTTTAGGTTGTCTTCATTGCGGAAATACTGCCGTAAAACGCAATGGTAAATATCGTTCTAGACAAAGATATTTATGTAAGGATTGTGGAAAAACATTTAATGATATGACTAATATGCCTTTTACAGATTCGCGTTATCCGGAAAATTGGATTAAATACATTAAAATGATGATAAACGGTGTTACATTACCAAAGATTTCAGACTCTTTAAAAATTCATATATCTACCGCATTTTATTGGAGACACAAGATTTTAAATGCTTTAGGAAGTCACGGTTTCAACCAATTATCTGTAATCCACTACTTATTAAGAATATCCAAGAATTTATGAGAAATCATATTTAAACTAACTGAGTGCTTTAGTTAAAAATTCGGTTTGCGAAATATCAAAACAAAAAGACAGAGTTCATTCTCTACATATTTTGTAGATTTAATCTGTCTTTATGTTTTTAGCAACAATTTTTTAGAAAACAGCCTTCTGATTTTATGAAATACTATTGTTAGACAATAATTTTCGATGTACCACTGATCTCTAAGGAGTCGCCAAGCCTCCACCTCTCCATTCCAATCAACCTATATCCATTGCTAATTTTTAAAAATGTCATCTCCAACTTTTGTGATGGGCCAATAATTAGTAAATTAAACAAGATTTAAAAGCTCTTATAGCTTATACAGTATAAACCGTATCTGATTTCCAATACTAAAGTTGTTTTAAAATATTTAATATGAGAAAGGAGGCTTTCATTAGTGAGATTTTTAACATGGGGAATTATAGGGGCTGCTATTTTTGGTGCGCTGAAAGGCTTAGGGAAATTAAATTTCAACAATGCACAACAAATGACACAGTCTACTCAGCAAGCTACGACACCAGTACAATTAGTAGCAAACAGTAATCCACTTACCGCAAATACACCAAAACAGTAAATAGAATAAGACAACATCAAGCTTATAGACTTTTGATTTGCTATAGGTCTATAAGCTTGTACATAAAAACCGCACATATAGGGCTATAAGCAATAACTTTTATTTAGTCTTTACAAAAGTATCCATAAAAATGTATAGTTGGGATAAATACATGTTGAAATGAGGTTTTGATTGTTTATGATGAAACTTATTAATGGCTAATGGAATTCAACAGAATTTTATAGTGCAATAGGCAAAAATTAAGGTTTATTCCTTAGTTCTTTTTAGTTCGCCCATTTGCTCATTAGCGATTAGAAGACATCATATCTATTCAAATCACATATTCAATATTTCCTATATGCCTCTAGCCGGTGTCAAGGCAAAACCTGGTCGCAAAGTTTTTGTGCGGAAGCCAAGGCGCCAACGGCAATTTTTTTCTGTGCGAAAGCGAAGCGACAGCAACAATCTTTATCTGTGCGAAAGCGAAGCGACAGCAACAACAATTACTCTGAGGCGTAATGATTTTATATTGAATTTAAATTTGACTATGAGAAGAATTTCTTCTTATAGTCTTTTTTATGTTTTTTAGGAGGTGAGGACGATGGTAATGTTTTAATTATTTACTTCGAAGTAACCAAATCAAGAAAAGGGGCGTAATTATGACAAATTATCAATTAGTATATGATTACAAGGACAATCAAAAATATAGAGAAAGTTTCAATGACTTAGCAAAGTTAGTTTTTGATTTAGATTTTAACCAATGGTATGAAAAAGGATGCTGGAACGATCAATATATCTGTTATTCATATTTGGATGGAGATAAAGTTATTGCCAACGCATCAATAAGTAAAATGACTGTAGTTGTAAACGGTAAGGAATATAAAGCCATACAAATTGGTTCAGTAATGACACATCCAGATTATCGTCATAAAGGTTTAGCAAGAAAATTAATGGATGACATCATTGACAAATATGAGGAGCAATGTGAATTTATCTATTTATTTGCGAATGAAACAGTCCTTGATTTTTATCCGAAGTTTGGGTTTTCGAGAGTACAAGAAAGTAGGTATTTTTTAAATGCTGATAATTTAAAGAAAAAATCAAATACAGCAATCCGAAAATTAGATATTGAAAATAGCAACGATTTATCTTTATTGAAATTGTATGCGAAGGAGAGAATTCCAGCGTCGTCGATCTTAAGTGTGAAAGATAATGAAAGTTTACTTATGTTCTATTTTCTTATTGCATTTCCTAATTCAATTTATTTTGTCGAAGAAGAAGGCATTATTGTATTATTCGAAAAAGAGGATGAGGAATTACATCTTTTTGATGTTATTAGTCGAAGAAAAATTGATGTAGAAGAGGTTTTAAGCTATATTACATCATCGGATATAAAAAGAATTATCTTTCATTTTATCTCTGATTGTAATGATGTGGAATCTGAAGTAATAGAAGCGGAGGACGATGTGTTGTTTATTCGACCGATGATAAAATTTGGGATAGAACGACCTTTATTTCCATTAACATCACATTCGTAAGATGAAAGATCTATGGTTGATTTTCAGCTAGAAGACTTCACATATTAATATTAATGAATGTACTCCAAAACTAACAATTGGGGTTCTATTATGGGTGGTTACTTTAAAGCTGAGTAAAAGCCTATTTGACGGTAGAATGCTTGTTTACAGTTATACCCATGTACAATATGATTGTCTTAAGATAGAAGATAACATTTGATATAGAAAAGGGATAGCACGTTTTAAATCGTGTTCTCCCTAAGAAACTAAATCTTATCTACTTTGAGTTTGAAGTGCTAATTTAACGCCTAGTCCTATATAAACGAACCCAACAGCCTTTTCAATCCAACGTGAACCATTGTTTGTTGTCTTCGTAAAGATTTTCTCGCCGATGAAGCTAGTAATAATTGCTAATAAAATAGTATACAAAGCGCTCATCACAACAAATGTAATGCCCAAAATCAATAATTGTACAGTGACTGATTGGCCATTATGCTGAATAAATTGTGGTAAAAATGCTAAGAAAAACAATGCCGTTTTTGGATTTAAAATTTCCGCTAAAAACCCTTGTCGGAATGAAGTACTTGCAGGGCTTTGCTCAACAGTTGGTTTTTCTATTTTTTGTGGTTTTGTTAATAGCATTTGAATACCTAAATAAACAAGGTATGCAACACCTATAAATTTCACCACTTCAAAGGCAGTGGCAGAGTTCATTAAAATTGCTGATAACCCTAATACAGCTGCTAACGTATGAACTAAATCACCTAGTCCAATGCCTAATGCAGTGGAAATACCGTTCTTTTTTCCACCTTTCAGTGTTTGCGTAATGGTAATGATAACTGCAGGACCAGGAATTAAAAATAAGAGAAGAACTATTGCAATAAAAGATAACATGTTTACCCATCCTATTCTAATAAAACTAACATTCAGTTAAGACAATAATAAGATTGATCTAATGAATGCAAAAAATATTATAATCTATCTCCTGTATAACTGTCGATATGAAATACGGAAAAGTCGTGATTATAATTATTGTCAGAAAATACAAACGAATAAATAATATTCATATAATATTATTTGTTATTGAATTATAGAGAAATGGTTGAGTTGATAAATTGAAAACAATGAGATGGGATTTAACTTTCGTCGCACAAATTATTTGATATGTTTTCATTATGATCATAAGTTGTTTATTATTTTTGTAGTGCTTACCTTCATCATTATAGGACTTCGAGAGTGGAACAGTGCAAAATAATGAAGCTTACTCTATTTAGGTGTAGCGATTTTTATATTACTTGTTGTTGGACAAATACTTTTATTTTAAGGATTAATTCATTTATGAAAGAGCTTTCTTAAAGAATATCAAGTCACATCTAAGGAGGTGTGACTTTTATTATGCAATCAAAAACGTCTAAAAATAGTACCAACTACTAATATTTAATGATAGAATTAGGTAATAAATTATTTGGAGGTTTTTTAATGCTAGATATTCAACAAATACAAGAAGTCATTAGACATCGTTACCCATTTCTTTTAGTGGATAGAGTATTGGAGTTAGAGGAAGGCAAGAGAGCGGTAGCCATTAAAAATGTAACAATAAACGAAGAATTTTTTAATGGGCATTTTCCTAATTATCCAGTAATGCCGGGTGTGCTAATTGTGGAAGCATTAGCACAAGTAAGTGCGATTATTATGCTCACAAAAGAAGGAAATCAAGGGAGACTTGGATTACTAGCAGGTATTGATAATTGTCGCTTTAAAAAACAAGTTAAACCTGGTGATCAACTGCGACTTGAAGTGGAAATTACACGCTTAAAGGGTGCCATTGGTAAGGGACGTGGAATAGCAACGGTTGATGGAAAAATAGCTTGTGAGGCAGAACTTATTTTTGCATTTGGAAGCTAAATCAATAGATTTAAGAGTACTGCAAAAAATCATTGCAGTACTTTTGTTCTGTATATAAAGGATTTTTAAAATAGTAGTTGAATCATACAATAAATGGAATACTTCGAAATGGAGGTGGTTACAGATTTGCCAAACGAGAAAGCCCATGCAGGGTGTAGCACGTCTTTAGACATGGGATGAAAGTGAGGTCAGACAAGAGGTACCTTAATTGTCTGAAAGGGTGTTATACTTCATGTATAGACAAGTAAAGTCTATAAAATACGCTCGTTCATTGAAAATTGGATATTGTATAAAGGTTCGATAGCCTAATTCATGCTATCGGTAAAACAATATGTGTCGTCATGAAAAAGACGCTAAAACACATCGAACGAAACCAACTATACGCTATGGTAACAGTAGTGTAGCCCTATCTGCTATATGCACTGGATAGGGAGGGGTAATGGGATACCCCAATCTTGAGAGCTGTTCAAAACAGAAATGGACTGCGAACGCTTAGTTACTCAGGAATCCCACTGACATTAGTCAGCTTGTCCCTTTAGGGGTGGGAGTCTCAAATGAACTATCCCTTCGCTCTTTATATAGCTACTTGTTTCATGCAATTTATCATCCTCACGAACATCAGATTATTAAATGGTCAATGGAAGGGAATTACGATGTGGCTATGTACAGGTATCTTTATTTTCTCAAGTGCGATTTTCATCTCAAGCAGATTAAATAAAGTGAAACGTTAATCCTTTGGGGTCTTCACCAATCGGGCTTTTACGGGCAGTTAATCTCTCAATTCGCTGAATTTTGAGGGGGGGCCTTGTGTAGCTTTGTAATAAAGATTGATTATTTATAATAAAGATCGATAATTTGTAATAAAGTTTGATTAAAATCATCTCTCCTCTGTAGATTTCTTAGAGGTTAGATGATTTTTTGTTGGATATTTATGTTAATGTAACTATAAAGATTGTGAAGAAATGTACTTAAACTAACGGCGCAGTTTAATTGAAGAAGGACAATAATTGCTTTACATAGAAGTAAATAAAATGTCTTAAAAATAATGGGGTGTATAAACGGTGGTTATTAATAGAAATCTAAAAAAAAGTGAATTTGATTTTTTGATATAAAAGTAGCAAAGGGGATATTAAATGGGAAGTAAAATAGAATTATACGAAAAAGAGTCTCAGGAATTCAAACCTTTTAAACACTTTATTTCACGCATTCAAGTAATGCGGAAAGAATCCAGCTATGGGGTTGAAGTTGCCTCAAAATGGACTGATATTTTAAACCAAACTCTTGTAGATGAAACTTACCCAGTGATACATCCAATTGGTCAGGAGACATTCTCGTTATATGCAGAGTTCACGACTGGGGTATTTGAGTATACCTTAGACATAGACGGGGCTACTACATTTATAAAAGAAAAAAACATTAAACCCATAAAGACTTCTCCATCGAATATAATCGAAGCTGTTGACCAAGGTAACATAAATAAAGACCCAAACCGAATAAAACCCAATCATAAAAATCCTGTAATGGTACTTCAGAGTCGATATTTAACCAACAACAAACCTTATTGTATCAATGGAAACCATCGTATATTTGAAGCATATAGAAATAATGATGAACAAATAGAAGTTTATGTTTTTAAAGATTTGGAGTTTGTTCCTTTCTTTTATGACGTTCTAAGTAAAGCAACATATTTTTTAGAAATTGATTACCATAATGTAGTTAATGATAAAAGATATTTATTGCATAACGAAAATGGTGCATTTGCAAATGAATTTAAGTAGATACGTTTCTTCAACTCCCATGAAAGAACGTAATAATCTTTCATTTTCTGTGGTGAAGTGCTGATTTTTGCGCTACTTGGATGGCTAACGGGTTCTTTACTTGAAGATCATTGAGTTGCATATGCGGCTATTTTTTTCTTATTGAATTAACGGGGCGGTTAGTTGAAGAGTGTTGTTTAACTTGTGTTCAACAAACGGGCCAGATTATGGAGTGACTTTATTAATTGTTTCGTAAGATTGTGAAGAAGTGTACTTATGCCAACGTGGCAGTTTAGTTGAATGGAAAATGTTATAATATTATTAAAATTTAGGAAATGGAGTTTGGGAAATGAAGAGTATTAAAAGATTGATTCAAGTCATCTTAGCAAGTACATCAATCCTAATTCTTAGTGGATGTTTCTCTAAAGATGATCTGAATCAACCAATACAAGAATATTTAAAAACAAACTATGGAATACAAGATGAGTTTTCTATTATTAAGACAACTAATAATTGGTTTGAAGGTATTGACCATCAAACTTATATAGAAATGAAAAAGCCGTATCGTGCTTATCCGTCCCTAATGATTGAAAGAGATACTTTGAAAATTTTAAAAGAGAAAAGTAGTGATATCTATTTCGAACAATTCAAGGGTGCATATATTGAGCAACATCCAGAAGTAGTTCAAGTAATGAGACAGATCATAAAAAATTATGGGTTAGTAAAATATCCTAATAAAACTGTCCCAGAAGAAAATGGTCCTATTCGTATATTTCCTTACGATAACATGGAGTTTAATATAAATGATTCTCAAGAGCTACTTGATAATTTTAAAAAGACTCAAAAGATTGATACTATTGATCTTTTACCTACATTAATACCAAGTGACCCCCGACGTGAAAATTATAATAGCAGGTATGTAGGTGTGGTGAATTTTCTATTTGAATTTGATATAAATAAAAATAAACATCCTATTCCAAAGGCAAAGGATCTAATTGAGGACTTTCAAAAGAGTGGAGTATTAACAAAAGGTATATACAACATAGATATATTAGTAGATGATTCAAATGCGGGATCGGAATATAATAATGTAGCTTTGTTTGAAGTCGATGAAAATGGTAAATATACCATAATTGCTACTCCTAAATATGATGATTTAAGGGACACTTACTTTTATGGTGATTACGCAGCTGAAAAAAATATAAAATAGAACTTTAGGTGAATTACTTAATTGGAATTGACCCAAAATACACGTGGTACTACTCCTATTAGTAATAAACTTCCTCATATTACTCATATCGAGAAAAGCTCGAGACAGGAAAGGCGCATGATATTGAATTATCACAAAGTCCAATCATACATTTAATTATATGGATTAAATAATTATTTCCCCCAAAAAACTATTGGAGATTTAAGGGGATAGAATGAATCTTCTTCAACTAATGATAAGTTAGTTAAAGAAGACATGTGCTTATTATCTTCCACAATCGGGCGCTTTTCTGGAAACAAGGAAAGTGCCTTTTTAGATTAATTAGAGTTCGAAACTATCAATATTTTTAGGTTGTTGAATATCCTCGTATGAAAAAGTCTTTCATTGAACATAATAGAATTTAGAATTAATAGATTTAAGTGGGAGAGTGAAAGACACATGTTATTATCCGAAGCATGGAAAAAGTATCAACAGGATAAAAAAATCGAGGGATATTCATCACTTACATTAAAAACATATTGTTTTCAATATAATCTATTATTGCGATTTTTTGGTGATATTGATATGAACGAATTTAATACAGATAAATTAAAAGAATATTTAATACGATCAGGAGACCACTTAAAGCCTTCTAGTTTAGGACATAGAATTCGGTGTGTTAAATCACTATTTAGATGGTCACATGAAGAGGGTTATATTCCAAAAAATCCTGCAGCTAAATTAAAAGAGCCGAAATTAGGTAAAAGGATTCCTAAGTTTCTCTCAGAATTAGAGATAGAGCATTTAAGGGAAGCTTGTCAAACAACGATGGAGAAGGCACTATTTGAGTTTATGTATTCAACCGGCTGCCGTATTGGTGAAGTTGTAAAATTAAATCGCGAAGATATCGATTTTCAAACGAATTCAGTTATTGTACATGGGAAAGGTGATAAAGAAAGGGAAGTGTACTTTAATACCCGCTGTTCAATTTGGTTAAAAAGGTATTTAGATGAACGAGAGGATAAGGAACCTTGTTTGTTTATTACGGATAGAAGGCCGAAAAGGCGGATGAGCATTGATAATTTAAGATATATTATCAAGCGCATATCAAATCGAGCTGGTATAAAAAAGAGTATACATCCGCATCAATTACGACACAGCTATGCAACGCATATGATTAATAACGGTGCTCCAATTGATGTCATTCAAAGTTTACTAGGTCATGAAAAGAGTGAGACTACAAAGATATACGCTCAGCTAAGCGGAAAGCTAAGACAGGATTTTTACAGTAAATACTTTTGAAATTAAATAAATTAAACTTTAATTTCAATTAAGACACTCATGTAGAAATTGGGTGTCTTTTTGTTATAGGGCCATTTAATTGAGGAACATTATTTATAGGTAGCGTCAGAAAAGATGCAGATTTACAACGATAAGAAATATACTATACATGTTTTTATGCAAATTAAAGAACAACCCCAGCAAGTATAAATGCTGTTGCATCAACTGTTTGTGCTATATAAATAATAGTCCTCAAAAAAAGGCACGAACGTTGATTAAACAACCTTCATGCCTTTTTGGTGTATTCCCAAATTTTTATTTGGAAATGTTATTTAGGTTTACTTTAAATTAAGTTTACACTGTAACACTTAATTAAGTAATCCCTTCTATAACCAATTATCCCCTAAGTTAACATTCTGAAGTTGGAATAATACATAGGCAGCTGTTGCATCATCTAAATGACTATAAGTAGCATCAAATACTGCTAAAACAGCAATCTTTTAAGTAAGCACTTAAAATGTAAATATAAAAAGGCTATTCTAAAAATATTTTCAGGAGATTGAACAATTTTTTAGGAAACGAGCGTCTAAGTAGTAGGATTGAAACGAGGTGAGTTGTCGTTGGAACAAATCGTAGAACAATATGGTGAATATTTATATCATCTTAATTATTTGTATATGAAGGATTTTCAGCTTGCAGAGGAAGTTACACAGGACGTACTAATGAAGTATCTATTACATAAAGACGATTTTAGAAATGATGCTTCATTGAAAACCTATTTAACTCGTATCGCTATTAATTGTTGTCATGATGAACTACGAAAACAAAAGAGAAAATCATTTATTTCAAAACTTTTACCACTAGGCAGAACTGAACCATCAGTGGAGCAAACGTATATATCAACTGAAGATTATTCAACTTTAAAGCAAATTGTCTTCGCATTACCACTTCATTATAGGGAAGTCATTATACTGTTTTATTATGAAGAATTTGATGTTTCTGAAATTGCAAGTTTATTAAATGTATCACAAAACACCGTTCGTACAAGGATTCGTCGAGCGAGAGAATTGTTGAAAACAAATCAGGAACTGGAGGCAATATTTTATGAAGGAATTTAAAGCCAAGCTAAAAGAAGAATTGCGACAAGATGCCCCATTTACAAACGACATAAAGCAACGCATATTGCAACCTAAACCAATAAAAAGAAAGTGTAACTGGCAGGTCGTCTCAGTATCTATTGCAGCTTGTTTCATTATTGGGTTAATGCTATTCGTTGAATTTTCTCAAAAGAATAACCTACAAACAGCTAGTCAGCAAAATGAGCTACTACCGATTGTCGATGATGTTTCCTCTTTAGATGTAATTGAACCGAAATATGCCCATCTACTTGGGGAACAATGGATGCTGCATTTTTTGCCAATGATTATCGATAAGGAAGCCACGATTACGTATGGAGATTATATTGCCTTTTATGGAACTGATGGGCTTGTAGTTTCAACTGTATTAGGATTAGGTAATGATAATGTAACAATGAATCAAGGGCAAATTTTAGTAGATAATACCGCATTAAAAGTTCATGGATTAAATGAGCAAATAAAAAATGAGGATATCAATGACCCATTTAATAATTCTTACTTATTTCATAATTGGGGAACAAAGCCAGAGCCATTCATTGACAAATCGATTTCTACGAAAGAAAAAGAATTTGTTGTTTATGAAAATGACGAAGGCCACACGATTATGAAAATTAATGAAGGGCAATTAGTAGGTAAGGTCGTAGGATTCCAAAATTTTGAGCTAACATTTGAATTGACTGAACAGGAGCAGCAAGTTTTTGATGCCTTTAAAACGGATTATAATGTTGAAAAGTTAAAAAATATGACACCACAAGCGATTACTAAAATGTTTTTATTGAGCGATATTGAAAAAGATTATGAAACATATGAAGCATTGTTTACAACAAATATTAACGAAGAAACAGAAAGTGTTCGAAGATATTATGAGAAAACGAAAATCGTACGTCAGGAGTTGTTTACAGAGGAAATAAATCGCCTTATTATTGCAAACCTCTTTGCTGGGTTAGAGAATGCAGAGTTTGAGCAACAAACAGATACAATCGGGGTTGTAAAATTTATTTCTATTGAAGGAACACAAACAGAGCTAGGTATGGAGAAAAATGCACAAGGAATTTGGCAGCCAGCCTTTAGTAGAGGAATCTATTAGCTTTTAAGAAAGGACATCAATTCACTCTTAAATGCTTGCATTGATGTCCTTCTGATTCTGTTTGGGCGCATCAAAAATCCTTTATGAAGTAAAAACCTTTCCAAAGCGTCATTTGGCAATTTTCATTCCCACGCTATTATAATCCCACCCCTTTACCAAAATCGTATTTGGGAAGTCTTTTGTGCTTAATGTTGTAAAGCATCATATATATGAGGACACCTTATACAACAATCGGGCGCTATTATTGAGTAACACAGTTAGAAAATGATCAATCTTTTTTATAAAATCCAATCTTAAATATACTAGAAAAGAAGCCATTTTGATCAATCTTTTTTCAAAATGGCTTCTTTTAATTTATTGTAAAATGTAGGATTGAGTGGTATTTTTGATTAAACTTTATTTTAAAGTAACACCTTGTACCTGACGCTTCGCTTTCGGTATAGATAAATTACTACCCGTTAATGCGGGATAAAAGAAGTTCTAATGAATAAAAATCCTAAATAAAATAAAACAAAAGAGTTGATAATCACAAAATCTAATATGGTACCTGTAGTTAGGACACTTGAAAAAGAGTGTGCTAACTGCGGGTATTTTTTATATACTAGACTTTCAAGATTAAAGGACGGAACTAGGGGCTACTATGAGTAAAATTATATTTTCACCAAAACAGATACTACAACTTCAAAAAAATCCAAACGTACAACAGGTTAGCGAACGTACGATTACCTATACAGATACATTTAAGAGTCAATTCATTGATGAATACTTCGCAGGGAAAACACCGAGACAAATTTTTAAGGAATATGGCTTTGATGAAGAGATAATTGGGATCAAACGTATTGAACAATCAGCCTTTCGTTGGCGTAAAGCGTATGAAAAGAACGGCTTAATTGGCTTAACGGATACACGAAAATCTGGATCAGGTAGACCAATTAAACGCGAATTAACAGCCGCAGAAGTCATTGAAAGACAAGCTGCACGCATTCAACTATTGGAGGGGCAAGTAGATTTACTAAAAAAGCTCGAAGCGACAGAAAGGGGGCTGCTAAACGACAGCCAAAAACTAAGCACAAATAAGGTCTTTCAACTCATTTCAGATACGCTCACTCAGTTTCCATTTGAACGGATGGTGACGTATTTTTGTAACCTCTTAAAGGTTTCTCGTTCAGGCTATTATAGCTATTTACAGGCGAGTGATGCGCGAGCCTTGAGAGAACAGAAGGATTTAAAGGCACGCGATTTGATTTTAAAAGCCTTTGATCGTCGTGGTTATAAGAAAGGCTCTCGTTCGATTAAAATGACACTCGAGCAGGATTTTCAATGTGTGATGAGCCGTAAAAAAATCCAGCGTATTATGCGCAAGTTCGGGATTGTCTGCCCGCATCGTAAACCGAATCCATATAAACAAATGGCGAAAGCAACGAAGGAACATCGTGTTGTGCCAAATAAATTAAATCGTGAATTTAAGCAAGGTATCCCTGGGAAAGTATTATTAACGGACATCAGCTATGTGCCATATAACGGAAAGTGTATGGCTTATTTGTCGACGATAAAAGATGCCTCGACGAACGAAATTTTAGCGTACCATGTCTCAGATCGAATCACGCTCGAAATCGCTACGGAAACGATTAAAAAATTGATCAGTAATAAGCGCGTTCAGCTTCATTCAGAGGCCTTTATCCATTCAGATCAAGGGGTTCACTATACAAGCCCACGCTATCAAACGCTCTTAAAAAAACATGGCTTAGGTCAATCGATGTCACGCCGAGGAAACTGTTGGGACAATGCGCCACAGGAATCGTTTTTCGGTCATTTTAAAGACGAAGTAGACTTTAGCTCCTTGAAGACACTTGAGGAACTAAAAGCCAAAATCAATCACTACATGGTCTATTACAATAATTATCGTTATCAATGGAATCTAAAAAGGATGGCTCCTGTACAATACAGAAACCATCTCTTAGCTGCTTAATCTCTTTTTTTAGTTTGTCCTTGACTTGGGTACCACATTAATCAGCTCTCTTTTTTTGTCCAGAAATTTAGAGGTTAACATATAGATAATGTGTGAGTTAATTCATTTTGTTGCAAAATAGACATAAAAATCCAAAAATAAAAAATTGAGTGAAACATTTGAACGTATACTTAAATTAGAATAACGAGAGCTAATTATTGAGAGGAGATTTTATATGTCGGAAAGCACACCATTTATAAAAGATGTTCCTGGTGAAGATGTGAAATTTTCTATTATCATACCTGCTCATAACGAAGAAAATTATATTGGTGGGTGTTTAGAGTCAATTGCAAAGTCTGCACAACCTTATAAAGATCAAGTAGAAGTGATAGTTGTGCTAAATCGTTGTGCGGATAAAACGAAAGAAATTGCACAGTCCTACAATTGTGTGACATTGGAAAATAGCGATAAAAATTTATCCAAAATTAGAAATGCTGGAGCTGCGTTAGCAAAAGGCGAGATTTTGATTACAATTGATGCTGATACTCGAATGACAGAACATATGCTAGCTGAGATTGAAAAGCATTTAGCTTCCAATCATGTCATTGGAGGAGGCGTGAACGGTAATTTTGAAAGAATGTCCTTAGGTATAATAGTTTCTACCATGCTGCTAATTGTTCCCTTACTGTTCAAGTATGGTTTTATCTCGGTAGGGATCTTTTGGTGCTATAAAAAGGACTTTCAGGCGATAAAAGGTTTTAACGAGAATATGCTGATGGCAGAAGATGCTGATTTTGCGAAGCGTTTAAAACAATGGGGCAAGAGAACAGTAAAAAATACGGAACGATAAAAAATGGAATGATTACTTCGTGCAGACGATTTGATCATTATGGAGACTGGATGTTACTGAAACGACCTGATATGATTTTAGCTTATTTAAAGGGTACCAATGAAGAGGCTGCTAATGAAGCCTACTATGATGATCAAGCAAGATAATGAAAGCTCAAATGGTTCGTATTTCACTTTGATAATCATTTAGACCACTTCGTTGCAAAAAACGAGTGGTTTTTTTTATGTGTAATTCTTTAGATTTTCTTAATTAATAAGACTTTTCATGACAGTAGTTTGGTGGAATGATATGATGGTGGATGCATTAGTAGAACCTCTGGAAATATTGTTAAATCAAGGTTTTTAATAAAGATGAAGCTATTTGAATAAAGGTGGTTATGAGTATGGATATAAATATTCTTGTAGTTGATGACGAAAAGGAAATTGCGGATTTAATTGAGCTTTATTTAAAAAATGAAAATTTTAATGTTTATAAATTTTATGATGCTCAGGAAGCGTTAGCGTGCATACATTCGATCAAATTGGATCTTGCTATTCTTGATGTGATGATGCCTGACATCGATGGTTTCGAAATTTGCCGAAGAATTCGCGAACAATATCATTTTCCGGTGATTATGTTAACAGCGAAGGAAGAAGAAATAGATAAAATTACGGGGCTTACACTTGGGGCTGATGACTACATAACTAAGCCATTTCGCCCATTGGAGGTTATTGCAAGGGTTAAGGCTCAAATTCGCAGATTTACAAAGTACAATCATCAGGAGACATTACAAAATGATCCGATTATTGATTTTTCGGGTTTGATTTTAGAGCAAAATACTCGGAGATGTATGTTAAATGAAAAACAACTGTCTCTAACACCTACAGAGTTCTCTATATTGTGGTTTTTATGTGTAAATCGAGGGCGTGTCGTTTCATCAGAAGAAGTATTTCAAGAAGTATGGGGGGAGAAATATTATAGCGGTAACAATACGGTAATGGTTCACATTAGGCATTTACGGGAAAAGATGTATGATTCCGCAGAGAACCCTAAATTTATAAAAACTGTCTGGGGAGTGGGATATACCATTGAAAAATGACTTTGGAAAATTAAAAAGGACAATAATGCTTCAAATTTTGCTGATTTTAGTAATAGCATTGTTGGTCGGCTATATCATAAGCTATGTGTTTATTGATGGTGTCTTACAAGCCCCATTCGCTGATTGGTTTATTCGATTTTGTGAAAACGTGCTACAGCTTGACTATTATTCGGCACAGAGAGCCTATGGAGTTTTATTTCAACAAAATAAGTCCCTTTGGTTATCGATAGGCTTAATTATTTTGCTTTTAGTAATTTTTTATTTTGCACTTTCTCGATTTACGAAGTATTTTAATCAAATTGCTATAGGTGTTAATATGCTTTCAGAGGAATCAAATCAGGAAATAACTCTTCCTTCTGAGTTAGATTTTATGGAGAAAAAACTAAATGATGTTAAAAATAAATTAGAAAAACGGGCAAGGGATGCACAGGAGGCTGAGCAGCGCAAAAGTGATTTAGTTGTTTACTTAGCCCATGATATTAAAACACCGCTGACATCTATGATTGGTTACTTGAGTCTGTTGGATGAGGCAAAGGACATGCCTGTAGACCAAAAAGAAAAGTATGTGAAGATTTCACTAGAAAAATCATATAGGCTAGAACAGTTGATTAATGAATTTTTTGAAATCAGTAGATTTAACTTACAGTCCATTATTTTAGATAAAGAATCCATTAATTTAAATTATATGTTAATGCAATTGGCAGATGAATTTTATCCCTTATTGGCCCCTAAAGGACAGCAAGCAATTGTGAATATCGAGGGAGAAATGAAGGTTTTTGCGGATGCCAATAAATTAGCGAGGGTATTTAATAATATTTTAAAAAATGCCATAGCCTATAGCGATGATAACAGTATAATTCATATTAGCGCACACCATCAAAATGATCAGACATTTATTTCTTTTACAAATAAGAAAAAAACAATTCCACCACAAAAATTAAAGACGATTTTTGAAAAGTTCTATCGTTTGGATTCTGCCAGATCGACCCAATCAGGTGGGGCGGGGCTTGGTCTTGCAATTGCCAATGAAATAGTTCATGCACATGGAGGAACGATATCAGCTTCAAGTAATGATGAAAAAACAGTTTTCACTGTTATGCTTCCAACACTTTCTTAAGAAATCTTAAGAATTCTATAATAGATTATTAAAAAAGAGCTCCTTCTTTTATGTTTCAATAGAGGCATAGAGAGAAGGAGTTGTTTTTATGTTTAAAAGAAAAAGATTTTATAGCCTAATATTACTGATTATTAGTTTTCTGGTGTACATGTTTGTAAAAGAATATCCATTTCAACATTCAAAGCTAGAAATATTTGATAATCCCCAGCTGGAAATGCCAAAGAAAAGTGATAAAAATCTTGATGTGAATTTACACAGCTCAAATGCTATATTAGTGAACTTAGATACCAATAAAATTTTACTGGACAAAGGTAGCGATGAAGTTATTTATCCTGCTTCTTTGACGAAGATCATGACGGTTCTAGTTGCAATTGAAAATATCCCGAATTTACAGGAAAAGATTTTGCTTCCTAAAAGTATATTTAAGGATTTGTATGAAGAGAATGCTTCTATGGCAGGCTTTCTTCCTAATGAGGAGGTAACAGCAGAGGATTTACTTTATGGTGCAATGCTGCCTTCTGGTGCGGATGCTTCTATTGGTTTAGCCGATTACATTGCTGGATCGGAGAGTAAATTTGTAAAGTTAATGAACGAAAAAGCTAAACAGCTAGGTATGAATAACACACATTTTATGAATGCAACAGGACTCCATCATCCTGATCATTATACGAGTGTGAAAGATATTTCGATACTTTTACAATATGCTTTAACCAATAACACCTTTCGGGATATCTATACGGCGGAAAGATACTCAATAAAGTCAACGAATCTTCATCCAGAGGGAATAACGGTGACGAGTCGAATGTTTAATAATTT
Organism: Lysinibacillus agricola; assembly: GCF_016638705.1. Taxonomy (GTDB): domain Bacteria; phylum Bacillota; class Bacilli; order Bacillales_A; family Planococcaceae; genus Lysinibacillus; species Lysinibacillus agricola. The sequence goes on from NZ_CP067341.1 coordinate 2,633,570, forward strand.
GCATTCTATTGAAAAGACGAGAGGTGAAATAATTGGCGGCAAAACTGGCTACACAGAGCAAGCAGGCTTATGCTTAGCAAGTCTAGCGACAATTAAAGGCGAGGAGTATATTCTAGTAACAGTAGGTGCTAAGGGTGACCCACGAACAGAGCAGTTCAATATTACAGATGCATTAGCCGTGTATCAACAACTTTATTAACGATGTACTTAATTAAGTCTTTATGTATGCTCTCAGACAAATACTTACTTACAATAAAATTTTGTCGAAAATAACATACTACCTTTCCGCTCCTTCATATACTTATATTGTCTGAAAGAATTAAAAATGACTTTGTTTTGACTATAAACAAACTTTCTATTCATAATACGGTCATTAAATCAGGTAAACCAGTATGAGAGGATGAGGGGATTTTGAAACATCCCAGCACAAATATTTTAGAAAATAAAGAGGAATTATTTATACCTGAAAAAGCATTAGATAAAGATTTTTGTGATCGATTAGTGAAAAAAATTCATAAAAATATACTGAATGAAAATATAGCAAACGATGTTTATATGTCCTATTTTGTTATTTTTGATCAACAATATAAATTGAAAGAAATTCGATATTTATTAGATGTTTTGAAATTGCAAGCAGATGAAATTATTAGATCTAAACCAGTTTATATTACATTGAGTGGTGTGATATTATCATTGATTGTAATAATTGCTTCTGCCATTAATACTAAGCTGATGTTTGGGATCTCGTTTGTCCAAATAATTGCCCTAGCAGTTTTGAGTTTTACTGTAGCTGTATTGTGTATTTCCTATAAAATAGAAAAAGAATATAAAAAAATATATGAAGTCATTAAATTAATTGACTATTATTTAAGTTTTCACAAGAAGTAGCTGAATATGCCACATCCTTTTTGTCAGTTCTTAATCTGTCATAAAGTAACAAAATATCAACTTCTAGAGGTGGGAAATATGCAAAGTACTATTGATCGACTAAATTTTTGGATAAGCAAGGTTCCAGAGGAGTTTCATCAAATGTCTGATTCAGAGATATCAAAACGACCTGCGCCTCAAAAGTGGTCAAAAAAAGAGATATTAGGCCACTTATGCGACTCTGCCATTAATAATTTGGAAAGGTTCATTAAAATACAATACGATAAGCAGCCTTTTGTACTAACTTCTTATGATCAAGTACAGTGGGTAAAAATCCAAGGGTATCAAGAGTTACCTATTGATGAAGTATTAAATTTATGGGTGAGCTTAAATAAAAAAATTATAAATGTTATTAAAAATATCCCCAATGAAAGGCTAGCCCTTCAATGTGACGTAGGAAATAATCAAATAATGACTCTCCAATGGCTTATCCAAGACTACCTGGAACATACGGAACATCATTTGAAAAAACAAATTTTAATAAAAATTGAGCAGTTTTCTCAATAGCAGTAACATGAATCGCAATCGCAATCGCAATCAAAATCAATTAGACAACCTTTAACTACGATATGTAATTTTTGGATGATTTACTTCTATTCAGTTTCAAAGAATACACTGCAACAAAAAATCAAAAAAGAGCATTTTTTTTATCATTCCTCAAATAATAAGGTACTAAATATTTTATTTGAGGAAGTGGAAATTTGAAAAAATTCCTGTTTTTATTACCTATTTGCCTTTTAACTATCTCCTTTTTTTATGTAAAAGCCGACGCAGAAAGATATGAAAATAAAGGAAGAAAGTTTTATGAAGAAGCAGGACAAATTGTATGGGAAATCAATACGGATGAAAAAATTATTGCTCTTACCTTTGATGATGGGCCACATCGCAAGTACACATCTCAGATTTTAGATTTATTAGCCAAATACAATGCAAAAGCAACTTTCTTTATTGTTGGTCAAAATGCACAAAAAAATCCCGAGGTCATATCAAGAATGTATACGGAAGGTCATGAGCTAGCCAATCATACATTTACTCATCCCTTAAGGACGAATGTCTCGAACTTACTTAATGAGATAAAGCAAACGAATGAAACCATTCATAACATAACCGGCTTTACTCCTACTTTATTCCGGCCTGTTGAAGGGCAGTATTCGGATGCAATGATTGAAGCGATTGCTAAAGAAGGATATAAAGTTGTTATGTGGTCATGGCATCTAGATACTTTAGACTGGAAAAGTCCAGGTGCGAATAGAATTGTGGAAACTGTGTTAAAAGGTGTTAAAGAAGGCAATATCGTTCTTTTTCATGATGGAGGCGGAAATCGCCAGCAGACTGTCAAAGCAATGGAAAAAATATTACCCGAACTTGAAAAGCAAGGATATCGTTTTGTCACGGTTTCTGAATTACTCGACGTGCAGAGTAAAAAAGGCAAAAAGAAATAAGTATCCGTAATGCTTGAACTACAACTAAATGTGCTGTAATTCAGAATTTTCAATAATAAATTTGTTAAAAATAATTAAATTATTTTCTTGTGGAAATCAGGCTAAAATGTAAATAGCCTGATTTTTCATTTTCTAAGAATGACTCATCCATAATAAGGATTAAATACAGAAAGATTATTTTATTAGAACATATGCCATGAATATTTGTTGATTGGAGTGGAGGATGGGCGACTCCTTGGGATAGCGTCACAGATGAGACCCTGGGGCGAAGCGGCCTCAGGAAAGCGCCCAGCCGGAACGGAAGTCAACCACACGTTATGTTTATAATTCAGAAAAGGTATAATTACCATAATAAATAGGGGGGGGATTGCCATTGTCTAAGGTTGAAATGGTTGAATTAAATAATGAACTTTTAGAGGGTGTTGGGAGCTATTGTCTTAGAAGTAAGAAGAAATCAACTGGCTATATAAATAAGAATAGATGGCTGAATAATAGATTTGAAGAAGGCTTGAAATATGTGCAACTTCTTGATAATAAAAAACAAGCAGGGTTTATTGAATATACAGATGCAGAATATTCTTCAAGAGTTGTTCATGCTGATGGTTATTTAGTGATTCATTGTTTGTGGGTAAGTGAAGTTGGAAAAGGTTACGGTACTCGATTAATCAATAAATGTTTAGAAGATGCAAAAAAGCTAAGCAAAAAGGGTGTTGTCGTTATTACGAATTCAAAAACATCTTGGACGCCGAGTAAAGAGATTTTTTTGAAAAACGATTTTCAACTTATTGATACGGCGCCATATGATTTTGAATTACTTGTCTATCCATTGAGCAACGAAGCCGAACAACCATATTTTCCAAATGATTGGGAAGCGCGATTAAAAAAATTTAATGACTTAACTATTCTGCGTTCATTTCAATGTCCATACGTAGAAATTGCAACTGAAAACATTATGGCTGGTGCAAATAAATTGAATATACCCGTTGAACTTATTGATTTCAAAAATAGAGAAGAGTTGATGGGATTTTCGCCAACCCCGTACGGTATTTTTTCTGTCATCTTTAAGGGGCAGCTTATTACTTTTCATAGGCTAACAGTCCATTCGGTTGTCAAAAAATTAAGAGAACTTACTAAAAACAGCTTAATGTAAATACTAATACTAGTAAATTCTGGGTGAAAATAGTGTGGTTATTAATGCTTATAAAAACACAGTAGAAGTTACAAAAAGGTGCATAATATAGAATGGAATCCATTTCTATCTTTGAACTACGAGCGATAAGATAGTTTGATTCTTTCCAAAACAATTTCAATAATCCGGATTAAATAAAACAAAAGGAAGGGAGGGAAAACCTTTGGTAACAATCCGCCAAAAATTAGTAACAGCTTCACAAGCAGTCAAAATTACAAATGGTAAAAATAATGCAAAAAAATATATTGTCGTTCATGAAACAGATAATACAAACATCGGAGCCGATGCTGATGCCCATGCTCGTCTACAGGTAAATGGTAATAGCAGGCAAGCTAGCTGGCATTGGCAAGTGGATGATAAGGAAGCAGTACAATCATTTGAACATTATTGGGAATGCTGGGGAGCAGGGACTTATATCGGTAATAAACAAGGAATTCAAGTGGAGATTTGTGTAAATAGCGATGGAAATTATTTAAAAGCTGTGCAAAATGCTGCGAGTCTTATCGCAAAAATTATTAAAGACGAAAATATAGCGTTACAAAATATTGTTCAACACAATTATTTTAGTGGGAAAAATTGCCCCCGTAATATTCGTGCTGGCAAAAGTACCTTGGACGCAATTTATTAATATGGTAAAAAAATGCTAAAAAAATATACAAAACCCGCCAGTAGATACGAAAAAATATCGAATTTTAACTGGGACGTATAGTACCCTTAAAGCGGCAGAAAGTGCAACAAAGGTGATGAAAACAACATTTGGCTGGCTTGTTCACATTGAGCAAGACGGCAAAAATTATCGTATTAAAACAGGAACTTTTACAGGGATTAACGCAGCGAAAAATGCAGAAATTAAAATTAAAAATGCGAAATTGGCGCAAGTTACGTATATTAAAGATGCCTAAGAGAACAATGAATTTCTATAATTTCATGAGTATTTTAGTTGACTGCTTCTAAGAAACGGGTAAAATAGAAAAGCAGTACCATTATATACCTATAACTTAGCAGATAACAGAGGTGCCTCAGAAAGTGCTTCTGATGCACCTTTACCACTAGTGAAATCTAAGCAATAACTCCTACATAGAATAAAATGGCTTAACAATATAGCGATTAAGGTGAAAAGTTGCTTTAAAATGCTAGATTTTATGAAGAGTGTTGTAGGACAAGATCTGTCGTGAAATTTTGTCAGTCTTTTTCTTTTCGTCTTCTCTATAACCTGTTAAGATGGTAGTAGTGTGACAACAAGTTAGTGTATATGAGAGTGGTGACAATCAAGATGGATGAACAGAAAAAAGATGGTATAGAACAGCAGCAAGAACAAACAGTAGCTGAAGTAAAACCAGCAGGACAATTTATACGAATGAAACCGTTTAAATTTATTATGCTGATGTTCTTTACAATCCTCATTACTGCAGGCTTAACGATATTTGCGTTAACATTCGGTGAAAAGAAAGTAGTTGAAGTAAAAGTACCGATTGAACGTGCAGAGTTTACAAAATTATACGAAGCCTTTGATTTACTTAAAAACAACTATTACAAAGATATCGATGATGCAAAAGTGGTCGATGGCGCTATTAACGGCATGTTCGACGCATTAGATGATCCGTATTCTGATTTTATGGTGAAGGAAGAAGCAGACCAATTTAATTCTGGATTGTCTTCTAGCTTCCAAGGAATTGGTGCGGAAATTCAAGAGCGTAATGGCTTTATTACAGTTGTGTCACCTATAAAAAATTCTCCTGCTGAAAAGGCTGGATTACTTCCGAAAGATATTATATTAACGGTTGATGAGAAAAGCATTCAAGGATTCAGTGCTTCTGAAGCGGTAGCACTAATTCGTGGTGAAAAAGGTACACCTGTGAAATTAACCGTGAAACGTGGCGAAAATACTGAGCCTATTAAAATGACGATTATTCGTGATGAAATTCCGGTTGAAACGGTCTACGGTGAAATGCTTGATGGCAATATTGCCCATATCCAAATTACCTCTTTCAGCGAACAAACTGCTCAAGAGCTAGAAAAAATTCTTGCAGATTATGAAGGTAAAGGTATGAAAGGTATCGTATTAGATTTACGCCAAAATCCTGGTGGCTACCTAGATGCTGCAATAGAAATTTCGAATTTATTCGTTCCTGATGGCAAACCGATTGTACAAGTTCAACAAAAAGACGAAGAACCGAAGATTACAAATGCTATTGCTGGTAAAAAATATAATTTACCTGTAACAGTTCTTGTCGATAGTGGCAGTGCTTCTGCATCTGAAATATTAGCCGGTGCATTAAAAGAATCTGTCGGTGCTAAAATTGTTGGAGAAACATCTTTCGGTAAAGGTACAGTGCAAAATGTTGCACCATTAAAAGATGGCTCTAACCTTAAATTCACAACAGGTAAATGGCTAACGCCAAATGGTAACTGGATTAATGAAAAGGGCATTGCTCCTGATGTGAAAGTGGAATACCCTTCTTATGCATCATTACCATACTTGGATCCATCTATGGAGATGAAAGCGGGCGTGCAGTCTAACTCTGTAAAAGCGGCTCAAGAAATGCTAGAAGTTCTAGGATACGAGCCTGGTGAAGCAGACGGTATTTTTGAACAATATACAGAACGTGCAGTGAAAAAACTGCAAGCTGCAAGTGATCTTGAAGAAACTGGTATTTTAACTGGCGATACAACGTATGCTTTAATGGATGCATTACGTGCAAAAATAAAAGCAGAAGATCCTCAATTGTTAAAAGCAAAAGAACTACTTACTGGTACGCCAGCAAAAACTGAGTAAACTACAAACAAACAAAGTAGCTGTCGCAGCAGGCGTCTCTAACGGCCTTTTGCGACAGCTTTTTTCATGGGAGGCAACGATTGTGAAGGACGTATACTTATTTAGTGGCTTTTTAGGTAGCGGAAAAACATCCATGCTAACAGATGTTATTCGACAACTAAAGGAAAAGAATTTAAAGCCAGCTGTCATTATGAATGAGCTTGGAAAGCTACCATTTGACTCACAGGCTGTGGAAAAGGATATACCGCTAAAGGAGATGCTAGAGGGCTGTATTTGCTGTTCAGGCGCTGAAAAAACAGAGGCGCAAATCCAATCTCTTCTATTAGATAGTGATTTTGATGTGCTAATTATTGAAACAACAGGTGCTGCACATCCTGTTGAAGCATTAGATGCTGTTTATTCACCGTTATTTGCGGAAAAGTTAAATGTCAAAGGAATTGTCACGGTTGCTGACTCAAAGCTTTGGCTGAATCGTGAGGCATTAACCCCGCAAGTGCGCTCCTTATTTATGGAACAAATCCGTCACGCACATTTATTACTGGCCAATAAAACGGATTTGCTAACGGAGGCAGAGCAAGCTCAAGTTGTCTATGAGCTACAAGGCTTTAATCCTCATGCCTTTATTTTGCAAACAACAAATGGCCGAGTACCATTACGTTTATTAGAAGATTTAAAGGCAACAGCACAGGTAGATAAACAAAATATTGTGAAAACCCCTATAGCATCGATGCATCTGGGCTCGCGATTAGTTGAATTTAAGGACGTTGATTTTACGCAAGAGCAATTCGAGGATTGGGTACGTACATTACCTGAAACCGTATATCGAATGAAAGGCTACGTGCCAATTGAAGGTGTAAAAAACCCTCTGTTATTTCAATATGCTTATGGCATGGTCCAATGGCTTCCAGAGTACGTAAAAATGCCTGCAAAACTCGTTATCATTGGTGAGGATGTAGGTAGCTTACACGTTATAGGTCTTGAGTAAAGATTTGCTAGGCTGGTCATAGACATTTTAAATCTGCCGATTTCTACTATTAAGGCGAAAATTCTGTTCTTTTCGTCTTACTTTTAGTAGAAATCATGGCAGATTTTTTTATGTGGATTAGTAGAATGAACGATGCGACTTTAGATGTTTTAAGATTTCATTGCTATGATAATCTATTTGAATATTAAAGATATTTAATAGTTTTTTAGGGATGTCAACCCTATTTAAAACGTAAGTATTTCATAGGCTGGCGAAACTTGCTAAAAAATATTGTAAAAAAACCTCTATTTGACGCGAATCGATTTCTCTGATGGTGTTGTTAGCAGATGCTGGTAAGAAATTTAATAAATTCGTCCTTTACGATTGGTTGCAGAGAAGGAGGAATTGCAAAAATGAAAAAAACACTAACTGCAATTTGTGCAACATTTCTATTAGCAGCTCCCATTCAAATGGCTTCCGCTGCATCTAATACTTCAGAGGGGAATTCAGTAAAGCAGACAACAGACTGTAATAATGTTTATTATTATAAATGGTCAGATAAATGGTCAAATCATAAATGGCATGTAAATTTACCACAAACACAAGCACCATCAAAAGAAACACAAATACCAGAAAATAATCAAACACCAAATAACAATACGCAAGCAACAAATAATAATAATACACAAACAACTCAAAAAGATAATACAGCAACTGCACCATCTCAATCTACACCATCAACAACTACTTCAGATGTGAATGCATTCGAACAAGAGGTAGTAAAATTAACAAATGCTGAACGTACAAAAGCTGGTTTAGCACCATTTAAAACAGATGATCAATTGATGGCAGCTGCACGTGAAAAATCACAAGATATGCAATCTAAAAACTATTTTTCACATACAAGCCCAACATTCGGTTCACCATTTGATCGTATGAAAGCTTTAGGTATTAGTTATAAGAGTGCAGGTGAAAACATTGCACAAGGTCAACGAACACCTCAAGAAGTAGTACAAGGTTGGATGAATTCACCAGGTCACCGTGCGAATATCTTAAATGAGAAATTTACGCATATTGGTGTTGGCTATGTGAAATCAGGTAACTACTGGACACAACAATTTATCCAAAAATAATAGTATAAATTAAATAGCTTCATTGAATAAAAGGATGTCCACTAAGTCGTAAAAGGCTTAGTGGACATCTTTTTTTTATACTATGTAGTAGGAAATTAAGGTGAGGTGTCATATTAAATAAAGTATGGGACTTCAGCAAAACGAGGGGTGGGTTTCCGTTCCAACTGGGCGTGACGCTTCGCTTTCGCGCAGATAAAATATTGTTGCTGTCGCTACGCTTTCGCACAGAGCAAAAATTCCTGGGGGCGTCTGATGAGCCTCTTCACTCGCATGGTTCGCTCCAGGGTCTCATCTGTGACGCTGTGATCCCCGAGGAGTCGCCGAGTCTCCATCCCAATCAACCACTTCATTTAACATGAACCCTCTGGCATGTTACAACTAATTTATAGTGATTAAAGCAAGGCGTAGGAATTGGCTCGACGCTCACTCATAGGAAAGCGAGTAGTTCGGAGCCGAAATTACCCTTATTTAAAATTCCACAACATACATAAAATTTTCTTGACCATATTTTAATCAACGTCTTTAATAACGTTTGACTTAAATATATACAACAAAGATATACACATAATTAGACATCCGCAATACAACATTATATTGGATATAGTTAAATTCATAACAAGGGCCATAGAAACAAAAGCATATGAGACTGGGACAAGTCCGTTCGAAAATGCGTTGACTAGACTCATCACTCTGCCTATTTTATCTTCCTGGCTCTTTTCTTGAATGATTGAAATAAGTGATACATTGATGACAGAGGAAAGTATCCCCATGATTGATAATAAAAAAATACCCTGCCAAAGCAAATTAATGAACCCGAGCAATGATAAACAAATTCCAAGTACATTTATAATTATTAAGATGGACAACCCTCTTTTTTTTCTGAAATTAACTATTCCTACTGTTAACGCCCCTGCAAGCATTCCGCCCTGATAGGAACTCTGTAAAAAACTTAAATGCAATGCTTCACCATTAATTACATTAGTAACAATAAGAGGAATTCCCATTTGAAGGGGACCAAAAAAGAAAAAATTAATAATTATTAGAATGATGAGCATGTTTTTTAGAAATGACATATTCCAAACATACTTTAGCCCATCTAATAGTTCGTCTTTAGTAGAATTATTATTTGGGGGAACATTTCTTTTTTGCTCTCCAATACAAAATGAAAATAGGAAGGTCGTGAACAAGAAAGCCGCAATTATTGAAAACAAAAGACTAAACGATCCTTTAGATAGAATCCATCCGCCTATCATGGGTCCAGAAAACATTGCAATTTGATTCGAGCTTTGTATAAACGAATTTGCTTTTGTTATTGAAGCGTTCGAAACTAACGATGGTAGCAGTGATGTATTGGCTGGAGAAAAGAAGGCATCCACAATTCCAAATAATATGGCAAAACCAATAAGCGACCAAATCTCAAGTATGCTCATTTGAAGGAAGAGAATCATAACAACAACTATAACGCATCGGATAAAGCTTGAAATAAGCATGATTCGTGACCTTCTAAACCGGTCCGCCAACACTCCGCCAACAGTCATAAAGAGAACGCGAAAAATCATCGTCATCATCATAACTATTCCTAATGCTGATTCCATTTTTAACACGGTAATAATATACCATTGTTCAGCAAATAAATAGGTTGATAAAGCTACAAAAGAGGTTGTACTTGATAGCCATAAAAATACAAAAGCACGATTTTTTAATAGAGATGAAGAATCTTTTTCCTCTGTGGGTGACCAAGGTACTTCCTGATTACTCAATCCAATCCCTCCATGACAAAAATGACTCCACATTAATTCTTTTTCGTAAAAATAGGCTCTTCAATTTGAAACGCAGTCGTCATTACATAATAATGTTGCTTTTCTTCTTCAGTGTAATCGCTAGTTAATTCTTCTAGAAGAGTTCTATATTTTTGAGTGAATTCCAGAAATTTTTTTTGGCTAACCGTAAATTCTGTTTGGAGTGAAAGATTGTTCCATTCCTCTACATTTGAAGAATGTAAATTGAATGTTTCATCAGGTGCGGCTAACACTCGCGTTTTAGCACGACTTAATACCTCTAAGAATGATTGTCTAGTAGCTTCTTTAGATTCAACATAATTAAGCAAATGATCTGCAGGGATAAACCCTCTTGCTATAGCTTGATAATACTTTAATAAATTGCCTCCTCGTTCTTCAGTTCTTACTAGCTTAATGATTCCGTATTTCTCCAATTCTCGTATATGATATAGAATCTTGGCTCTGGATAGGTTAAGTTCATTAGCTAGCATGTGTACTGTATAGGGCTCTTCGACTAAATACATTAGCATCTTTGTTCTAAGTGGATCACTTATAGCTTTTAATTGTTCATAAGTTTCAATAATTGAAATAGATTTTTGCTTCATACGATAACCACCTTTTTAACCGGTTAATAAATCTTAACTGTATTATAAGCTGTAAAAAAACACCTGTAAATCATTTTTGTGATAATTTTACTTTTTCGGAGTTTAGGGATGGGCTTAGATGTTGGGGAAAGAGGTTGCAGAAAATTGGGGATGTTGATGAATTTCTAAAGCAAAAAAGCAAACTAGAAATATGTCTAGTTTGCCAGTTTTGCTTTGGACGTACTTGAAAATCTTTTTTGAACAAGTAATAACCGTATTAATAAAGTAATCGCACCTGTAGTCAGACCTGCCACTAATCCAATCCAATAGCCAAACGGCCCGAAGTCTGTATAAGTTGCAAGTGCATAACCGACAGGCAAACCAATAATCCAATACGAAATGATGGCCATGATGAAGGTCACTGTAACATCCTTATAGCCTCTCAAAGCCCCTTGGACTGGCGCTTGAATAGCATCGGATAGTTGGAAAATGGCTGCGAATACTAAAAATTGTACGGCATATTCTAGCACTTTTCCATCAGTTGTATACATATTTGCAACAGGTTCACGAAGGATAAATAGGATACAAGCTGATATAAAGCTAAATAAAATCGCAGTACCAACACATAAATAACTATAGAGTTTAGCATCATGCATACGACCTGCACCTATTTCAAAACCTACTAATATCGTAATGCCCATCGAAATACTTAGTGGAACCATATATAGTAAGGAGGTGAAATTTAAAGCTATTTGATGAGCCGCGATGATTTCTGTACTAAAGCTACTCATCATCATGGTGACAGCGGAAAAAATACTCGTTTCTGCAAATAAGGATATCCCAATAGGCACACCAATGATTAAAATTTCCTTCCAACGAAGCCATTCTAATTTTGGCCAGTCATGGAATATGCGGAAGCGTTCAAAGGGCACGCGTTTTGCAATAATCCAAACGGTGATAAAGAAAACTAGCCAGTAGGTAATTGCCGTTGCAACGCCAGCACCGATTCCACCAAGCTCTGGCGCTCCAAATTTCCCGAAAATAAATATGTAATTTAACACAATATTAATCGGCGTTGTCAGCAATGTAATAATCATTGTGACGCGTGTTTGTCCGAGCGCATCGATAAAACAGCGCATGACAAAAAATAAAAAAAGCGGTAAAAGACCAGCACACATTGCATGAATATAGGATTTAGCAATATTATGTACAGAGGCTTCTAAATTCATATTACCTAGAATCCAATCAATACCGACTAGTAACACAATAAAAATAACAACCACTAGTACGATGGCTACATAAAGACCTTGCTGAACAGCCTTCTTTGCTGCCGACTCTTTTTTGGCTCCAACAAGCTGTGAGACAATAGGTGTGATCGCAAGTAAAATTCCAGATAGTCCTATATAAACAGGCATCCAAATGGAAGAGCCAATTGATACTCCAGCTAAGTCAGCGGTGCCGTAGCGACTCGACATTAAAATATCGAAGAAAGAAATAAGATAAAAAGCTACTTGTGTGACTAAAATGGGTACGATTATTTTTAATATTAATGCGTATTTTTCTTTTAACGTAGTTGTTTGATACATATTGTTTAACTTCCTTCATTAACATGATTAATTAGTATAGCATATTAAATAGGTGAAAGCTGAAAAATTAAAAGCTTCATCTATATCTTTTCGTTCGCATATAGTAAAATAAGAGACTGTAAATAAAAAGTAGTATGGCTACAATGGCTTTTAAGGAATAGGAGAATTTACGTGAAACAACAAACAATCATTTTAACCGGTGGAGGGACAGCTGGTCATGTATCGCTCAATCAAGCGATACTCCCGTCTTTACAAGAACTAGGTTATGATGTCCACTATATTGGCTCAGAGCAGGGCATTGAAAAAGAATTAATAGGCGAGGCATTCCCTAGTGTTCCGTTTTACGGTATTTCAAGTGGAAAATTGCGTCGTTATTTCTCAATGAAAAATTTTACAGATCCATTTAAAGTGCTTGCAGGAATTATGCAGGCTTTTCGTATTATTAAGAAAGTGAAGCCACAAGTCATTTTTTCAAAGGGTGGCTTTGTTTCTGTACCCGTTGTCATGGCTGCGAAACTTGCTGGCGTTCCAGTGGTCATCCATGAATCAGATGTTACACCTGGCTTGGCCAATAAAATTGCGCTACCATTTGCATCACATATCTTTACGATTTTTGAGGAAACATTGCAGCACTTACCGAAAGAAAAGGCCACATGCACAGGCTCCATTATTCGCCAAGAGTTATTTATGGGAGATCGAGCGAAAGGATTATCACAATGTGGCTTTACAACATTAAAGCCTGTCCTTCTTGTTATGGGAGGGAGTCTAGGTTCGGTTGTATTGAATGATGCGCTTCGTCAAAATTTACCAGAGCTTGTCAAACAGTTTCAGATTATTCATTTGTGCGGTAAAGGGAATTATGACAAAACATTTGAGTCTATGCCTGGTTACAAGCAATTTGAATATGTGACTACAGAATTACCGGATTTATTACATGCGGCAGATTTTATCGTCTCACGTGCAGGCTCCAATTCGATTTTTGAATTTTTAGCACTTCACAAGCCGATGTTGTTAGTGCCATTATCCGCACAAAAAAGTCGTGGTGACCAAATTTTAAATGCCAAGTTATTTAAAAGACAAGGCTACGCAGAAGTATTACAAGAGGAAGAGTTAACAAAAGAATCCTTTAAGAAATCGGTTTATGTGTTAACTGAGCGCAAAGAAGAAATGGTAGCAACCATGGAGAAAACACAAAGACCGAAAACGCCAGATGAAATGGCGAAATTGATTTTACACTATAAAAAGTAGGCACTTTACTCGACATGCTCCAGACAATAGCTACAGAACAGTAGCGAGCGTCACGTTGAAGTCGTTGCCTACTCTAACATCCCAATTACACATTGATATGAAGCAAAGCCAGAAAACAAAAGCTATGTGCCTGTCATCATGACGGAGCACATAGCTTATTTTTATAAAAATAACATGTAGTTTACATCGCTTGTTCTTCGCCTTCTTGCATTTGATTGGCAGTTGTAAGGTAGAACAAGTCTTTTTGAATTTTATATAAATTAAATTGTGCCTCGCCGCTGTTTACCTGTGCTAATAATGTCGGATGACTGTCATTCGCGCTCATGACATAGGGTAGCTTTAAGGCTGCACGCTGTGATTTTATATTTTCAACACGAATACGGAGAAATACCGTATGGAAGTTATAGTCAAAAAAAAGTTCATTCAAAAAAAGTGTTTTTGCCTTTTGGTTATAGCCTTGACCTTGATAAGGGAGTCCAATCCACGTTCCTAAAAAACCTGCACCATCCTCGACATCATGAATGCTAATGGTGCCGATGGGCTGACCCCAATCATCAGTAATTGTCCTTGAAATAGCGAGTCCCTCCGCTTCTTCTTCAATCAGTTGTTTTGTCATAAACCAATATTCATCAGCTGATGTGGCTTTTTGACGGACAAATGGGGAAACAGAAGGGTGTGATAATAGCTCATAAAGCTCTGTACATTCATGTAGGTCTCGATGTTTAAGCATACGAAACGCCTCCTTTACAAGGGTAGTTAAAACAATTCCTTTAAAACATAAAGAAGAAAACTAAAATTCGTACTGGAATTAAAACCCAAAGAACTAGACGTTATAACTATGAAATCCATAATCTCCCGCTGTCTTACTGATTTTTCGACCATACCGAAAAATGGCTAGTTTTTTTAATATAATATAACAATCATTCTGCTTTATGCAATCATTTTACTCGCTAAAACAAAAAATATTTTTATCGATCGGATAATTCTGAAAAATGTATAATTATAGAGATAATTAAATTATGTTTAATTGTTATTTACGATGCATTGAGTCTAAAATAACAATTTTATTGCTGAAAATATTTAATAAGTGTTTCTTTAGGATTATGTTATTTCTTCGAAAGAGGTAAAATATCAAAAAATACCCTAAAAAGGATATAATTTTTCTTAATCGAGAAAGGTGATTCTTTTAAATTATGTTATAATAGTAGTATTGATTTTTTTGTATAAACAAATAATATATAAAAATTCTATATTAATATTACCGACTTATGGGGTGACAGCATGGAATATCTTTTAAGCGAAGATTTATTTAATGAATTGTTTATTGGCAAAGATTTTGTCTTTCTAATGAAAAAAGAGGGAGACGATTATCAATATATAAGCTTAAACCAAGCAGCTCGAGCTTTGTTTTCACCTGAGGTCATTGGGAAAATGCTTTCTACCGTTACCTCAAGTCGCAATTTCCCTATAATTAAAGAAAATTACCATCAAGCAATTGCGAAGCATAGTCAAATTGATTTTGTGGATTATGCTTATATTAAATCTGAAGTTCGTAAATATGAGACATCTGTTCGTCCGCTTAAATATAAAAATGAAGACTATATTTTAGCCATAACAAAAGAGATTCGCTATGATCGCAGCATTGAAGATAAGTTTTTATTTATGCGTTCAATGTTTGATCATGCCTTTTTTTCAACAGTCATCTTATCAGCAGAAGGGTCTATTTACGATGTGAATTCCAGCTTTATGGAGGACTTTGATTTAGAAAATGAAGCGGTAAAACACCAATTATTCATTGACCTACCAATTGTTCCTAAAGATGAGGTAGAAAACATACAAAATTATTTACAAAGAGCGGCTATGGGCGAAAAATATTGGGGAAAAACTTATTAAGCTTCATACACTGGATAAAAAAGAGCGCATGTATTTACTTTCTCTCTCTCCTGTTATGCAGGGGGATAACTCTTTTGCTATTTTCCTTATCATGCAGGATTTCACGCAATTCATTGAACAAAAAGCGGAGTTACGCTCAAAATCTCATGGTTTTGAGGTTTTTAAGGCTGCTCTAAGTTCTGCAACGTCTATCACTATTTTGGATATTAATGGGAAAATCCTAGAAGTGAATGATTTATTTTTGAATGCGTCTGGCTTCACGGCAGAAGAGTTAATTGGTCAATCTTATAAATTAATCGAGCCTCGTTACCATACGGAGGACTTATTACAAGCCATTTATGAAACACTTGTAGCGGGAAATATTTGGCGAGGGGAGCTATGCTACCGTACAAAATTTCATGCGGATTTTTGGGTAGAAGCAGCTATAGTTCCATTAAAAAATGAATTTGGCAAGATAGAAAAATTTTTATCCATTAACTATGATATTACGGACAAGAAAAAAATGTTCACGGAATTAAAAAATATTGAACGCACATTCCGTCTCATTACCGAAAATACAAACGATTTGATTGTCATAACAAATGAAGACGGCATCATTATTTACGCCTCACCATCCTATGAAATTTTCTTAGGCTACGAAAATGTAGAATTACAAGGTCAGTTTTACAGTAACATTGTCGATGACGAAAGTAAGAAGGCATGGCAAACGTTTCTAAATAATTATTCAGGTCAAACGGATACGCAGTTTGAGCTACTGCTAAAGGCAAAGGATGGTACGCCTGTTTGGACTGAAGGAAACGCAACAGTTGTTCATGATCCTGAGCGCGAAAAAGTTTCGCAAATTATGATGGTGTCCCGTGAAATTACCCATCGTAAGGAGCGAGAGAATGATCTATTATATTTAGCCTATCACGATACGTTAACACAACTACCAAATCGTCGTTATTTACAGAAGGAGTTCCCAAAATTACTGGCAGAAGCACAAGGACATAATGCGTGTTTAGCGATGTTCTTTATCGATGGGGATGACTTTAAGGTTGTTAATGATCGTTACGGCCATGACACGGGGGATGATTTTATCCGGAAGTTTGGCCAGGTTTTAATTAATGCTGTGCGTAGCCATGATTTAGTTATTCGCATGGGTGGCGATGAATTTATTGTCGTGTTAACGGGTTTAACTCGGGATGATGAAAAAAGACATAAACAAATTATGCATATTATTAATCGCATCCGTAATGAACTTAAAATAGGTTGGACCATCGAAAGTCATCACTTTGCGCCAACAGCCTCTATTGGTATCGCATATTATCCGGATCACGGTAAAACATTAAATGTTTTGCTGGAATTAGCAGATCAAGCCTTATATAAAGCGAAGGAAATCGGAAAAAATAATCTTTATATCGCTGATGCACATTAAAAGAAGTCTGTACAAACAAGTAATTGCTTGTGGTACAGACTTTTTGTTTGATGTTATGCTATAACAGTGTTGGAGGAGTCCCTCACAGTTACTTAGGAATAGAAGGTGATGAAATGCCTAAAAAAATACTTTTGGTGGAAGATGAGAAACATATCGCTCGCTTTGTAGAGCTAGAATTAAAGCATGAAGGCTATGATGTCTTAGTCGCTTTTGATGGGCGTGAAGGAATTGCACTAGCTTCATCTGAAAATTTTGATGTTCTGTTATTAGATGTTATGCTTCCCGGAATAAATGGTATTGAAATTTGTCGTCGAATACGAACGCAGTCAAAGGTACCGATTATATTGTTAACGGCACGAGATGCTGTGATGGATCGCGTAGCTGGCTTAGATGCTGGTGCCGATGACTACATAGTAAAACCATTCGCAATCGAAGAACTACTAGCTAGAATTCGTACCATTTTGCGTCGGGTGACACCTGATGAAAAGACAGCAGGATCATTAAATTTTCGTGATATCGAACTCGATATAGCAGCCTATGAAGTATTTGTACAAGGGAAAAAGCTTGATTTAACAAAAACGGAATACGATCTACTTAAATTATTGATGGAGCATAAAAATAGAGTTTGTACTCGAGAGTTAATTTTAACCTCTGTTTGGGGATATGATACGGATATAGAGACAAATGTGGTAGATGTATATATCCGGCATTTGCGAACAAAACTACCGGGTGATATGAATGCCTATATCGAAACCGTTCGTGGGGTTGGGTACGTGATGCGTGAATGAAAAAATTAAGAGATTATTTAGTCAATCAATCCTTACAAAGAAAATGGATGCTAACATCTAGTGCTGTAATATTTTTTAGCTATGCGATTATTTGTATTGTCGTTTATATTTCGTTACATACATGGCTTTTAAATGATGAACAAAGCAAAATCAAACGGACAAGCGATGATTTGGTGTATTTTTTAGAGTCACAAGGACCCGGTCTTACAATGCAGGAAATTCAGCAAAATAAAGGTCTTTTAGATTCAATTGCGGATCGTGATCAAACAGTTAAATTGTATAATTTAGATGGCAGAAAGATTTTAAGTATTAATGATAATAAACAGGTTGCACCTCTTACCTCGATAGGTGAAATTATTGAAATGACGATTGATAAAAAGGATGTTTTTGTCATAAATCAACAGATTCAACTTGGTTTCTTTCAAGGGTATATTCAAGTGATTCATCCATTATCAAAGTTCCAGTCTTTGATGCATTATTTATTGACTACAATGCTAATAGCGGGCTTGGGAGCATTATTGTTATCAGCTTCTATTGGCTATTACCTTGCCAACTATTTGATGAAACCACTACATGAGTTACGCTCATCTATGAAAACCGTTATGGATAAAGGATTTAATGAGCCAATACAATTAACCTACACATCCCATGATGAGATTGGCGATTTATTGAAAATGTACAATACGATGATGAATGAATTGCAAATTTCATTTACACAGCAGCAACAATTTGTTGCAGATGCTTCTCATGAGTTACGAACGCCTATTCAAGCTATTGAAGGACATCTCTCACTTTTAAAAAGATGGGGGAAGGATGATCCAGAAATTTTAGAGGAATCTATTGATACTTCACTATCGGAAATTGCACGGATGCGTAAAATGATTGAAGAATTACTAGAGCTTGCTCGTCGTGAAGAAAAGGACGATCAGAGTGAGGCTGACGCAGTAGCTGTTATAGAAACTGTTATAGAGGAAATAAAGCATTTGCATCCAGAAGCTCGAATAACGCTGTCGAAAAATGAAGAAATAGGGCGGTTATTTATAACAGAAAATGCACTTAGTCAAATTGTTCGTAATATTATAGAAAATGCAATTCGTTATTGTGAAAAAATTCCTGAGATTCAAATTTCACTTTCTGTCTCTGGGAATGAGGCACTTTTAAAAATAGAAGATAATGGAATTGGCGTTGCGGAAGAATACATTCCTTTCATTTTCGATCGCTTTTATCGGATTGATGAGGCTAGAAATCGTCAAATAGGCGGTACAGGCTTAGGACTTAGTATCACAAAAATGTTACTCGAAAAATATAATAGCTCTGTGGAAGTCAAGAGTGAAAAAAATGTTGGAACCGTTTTCTTCATGAAATTCCCGCTAAAATATTGAGAAAAATACACGCTTTATTTAATTATTCTATCCTTTGAGAAAAAAATTGCTTAATTTGCTAAAAAGAGTTGTATTTTTTGTGAAGAGTAGTAAGATTGAGATGGAAAAAACGTTCTTTAAATTATGGGTATGTTGTGTTAAACATCCTTTTAAAGAGCGGAGAAATATTATATAATTAATTGTAATTTAATTAATGGAACTGCCGAAAGGCAAAATTTGGAGGTCATTTTTCATGTCGAACAACGTTACAACTGTAAGTTCTCCATGGTCTGCTTTTTCTGGTCCTAACCTAGGATATGTGATGGAGCAATACGACTTATTCTTACAGTCTCCTGAAGAAGTAGAACCGGAGTTAGTATTATTATTCCAACAATTTGGTGCACCAGTGGTAGTAGAGGGTGAAGTAGCTGTAGCTAGTAATGCAGCAACTCCTGCTGGCGATTACAAAAAAGTGTTAGCAGCTGTGAAACTAGCAGATGCAATTCGAACACATGGTCATTTAGCGGCAGATATTTACCCTTTGAAAAACCGTGAACTACAAACAGCTCAAATTGAAGAAAGCGCGTTCAACTTAAGCGCTGCAGATTTAGCTGAAATTCCTGCAGCTATCTTCTTCAAAGATGTGCCAGCAAACGTGAAAAATGGTAAGGATGCAATCAATTACTTAAAATCCGTTTATACAGAAAAAGTAGCATTTGAATATAATCACGTAGTAGCAACAGAAGAACGTGATTGGATTCAAGCACAAATTGAAACAGGTTCATTTAAACAAGCATTAGCTTCTGATGAGAAAAAAGCTTTATTAGATCGTTTAACTCGCGTTGAAAATTTCGAGAAGTTTATTCATAAAACTTTTGTAGGTCAAAAGCGATTCTCTGGTGAAGGTTTAGATACTCAAATCGTCCTATTCGATGAAATTATTAAAACATCTGAAGCAAATAACGTAGAAAAAGTACGTATTGGAATGGCTCACCGTGGTCGCTTAAATGTTTTAACACATATTTTAAATAAACCGTATGACATGATGTTCTCTGATTTTGCACATGTATCTAATGATTTATTTATTCCAGAACATGGTCGCCTTGAAATAACAAAAGGTTGGACAGGTGATGTAAAATACCACATGGGTGCTTCTTACAACCGTGAATCGGGTATGAATGTTAAACTTGCCTATAACCCATCTCACTTAGAAGTAGGAAATCCAGTTGTTTTAGGTACTGCTCGAGCAGCACAAGATGATACTTCTAAGCCAGGGCAAGCTGTCCATGACCGCACAAAAGGATTAGGAATCCTAGTGCATGGTGACGCTGCATTCCCAGGTCAAGGTATCGTAACAGAAGTATTAAACTTTGCAAAAACTGAAGGTTTCACTACTGGTGGTACAATCCACATCATTGCTAACAACATGATTGGATTTACAACTGAACACCAAGACTCTCGCTCATCTGTTTACTCTTCTGACCCAGCAAAAGGTTATGAAGTGCCGGTTATACACGTAAATGCAGATAGCCCTGAGGCTGTAACTTTAGTAGGTCGTTTTGCAGCTAGCTACCGTCAAAAATTCGGTAAAGATATCGTTGTTGACTTAGTTGGTTACCGTCGTCACGGTCACAATGAAACTGACGATCCAACTGTTACAAACCCTGAAACATACAAATTAGTTGCTAAACATGAAACAGTTCGTGCTTTATACGGTGCGCAATTAGCAGCTGAGGGTGTAGTTTCTGCTGATGAAGTAGCAGCATTAGATGCAGCTATTTATGCAGAAATGCAAGCAGCTTATGATCATGTAAAAGAAATGGCAGATAAAGATGAGCACAAGCATTTAGAAATGCCAGAGGAATTAAAAGTAGAATTCCCACAAATTGATACAGCAGTTGGTGCGGAACGTCTAGAAACAATTAACGAAGAGCTTTTAGTGTTTGAAGAAAACTTCGAGCCACAGAAAAAGCTTGGCAAAATTTTAGAAAAACGCCGTGATGCATTTGCTTCTGCAAAAATCGACTGGGGTCATGCAGAAACTTTAGCTTATGCAACAATTATTCAAGATGGCACACCAGTACGTTTTACAGGTCAAGATGCACAACGTGGTACGTTCTCTCAACGCCACTTAGTGTTACATGACAAAAACAATGGCAATGTATTCACGCCACTTCACCATATTTCTGGTTCAAATGCATCATTTACAGTACACAACTCTCCACTGACAGAAGCAGGGGTAGTGGGCTTTGAATATGGTTATAATTTAGAAAATGGTAATGTTTTATCTGTTTGGGAAGCTCAATTCGGTGACTTTGCAAACATGGCACAAGTTATGTTTGATAACTTTATTTCAGGTGCACGTGCTAAATGGGGTCAAAAATCTGGTTTAGTTATACTTTTACCACATGGTTATGAAGGTCAAGGTCCAGAACACTCTTCAAGCCGTATGGAACGTTATTTACAAATGTCAGCTGAAAATAACTGGTTTGTAGCAAACTGTTCAAATGCAGGTAACTACTACCACTTATTACGCCGTCAAGCAGCATTATTAGGAACAGAAGGTGTTCGTCCGCTTGTAGTTGTAGCACCTAAATTCTTACTTCGTCACCCATTAGCTGCTGCAAATGCTGATCAATTAGCAAATGGCTCATTCCAAGAAGTAATTGAGCAACCAGGTTTAGGTTCAAAAGAAAACGCTGTAGAGCGTATTGTATTAGGTACAGGTAAAGTAATGATTGACATAGCTGACCGTGTAAAAGATGGTGAAGGCTTCGATCACGTACACATTGTTCGTGTAGAACAGCTTTACCCATTCCCAAAAGAACAAGTTGCTGGTATTATTGCTAAGTATCCTAATGTAAAAGAAGTTGTTTGGGTACAAGAAGAACCTAAAAACCAAGGTACTTGGAATTATGCATTAGAAACATTACATGAAATTTCTGAAGGTAAAAAGCTACGTTATGTAGGTCGTCCTGCAATGAGCTCTACTTCTGAAGGTGATGCAGATTCTCATAAAGCAGCTCAAGCCGCACTTGTTGAAGAAGCAGTTGCTGAGCCTGTAAAGGTTAAATAGTCATATAATAAATTTTTGAGAGCCGGGCTACTTGCTTAGGCAGTAGCCCTTTTATGTGCACAATGCACGTTAATTAAAGGAGGAAATGAAAGTGGCTGAAATTAAAGTCCCTGAATTAGCAGAATCGATTACAGAAGGTAGTATCGCACAATGGGTAAAAAAAGTGGGCGATCGCGTTGAAAAAGGTGAATTCATCGTTGAACTTGAAACAGACAAAGTAAACGCTGAAATCATTTCTGAAGAAGCGGGAGTTTTAACTCAAATTTTAGCTGAAGAAGGCGATACTGTACTTGTAGGTCAAGTAATCGCAGTAGTAGAAGCCGGCGAAGGTGCAGCACCTGCTCCAGCGGCACCAGTTGCAGCAGCAGCTCCAGCTCCAGCAGCGCCACAAGCGGCACCTGCTCCGGTTGCAGCAGCTCCAGTTGTAGAAGAAACTTCTGGTGAGCGTGTAATCGCATCTCCAGCAGCTCGTAAACTTGCTCGTGAAAAAGGTATTGACCTTGCTGCTGTATCTCCAGTAGATCCACAAGGCCGTGTACGTGTACAAGACGTAGCAGCTCATGGTACAGCTCCAGTGGCAGCACCACAAGCAGCTCCAGCAGCACCTAAAGCAGCTGTAGATGAATCACGTGTAACAGTTGAAAAAATGAGCCGTCGTCGCCAAACAATTGCAAAACGTTTACTTGAAGTAAAACAATCTACAGCAATGTTAACAACATTCAACGAAGTAGATATGACAAACATTATGGCTTTACGTTCTCGTAAAAAAGACCAATTCTTCGAGTCAACTGGCTCAAAACTTGGTTTCATGTCATTCTTCACAAAAGCAGTAGTGGCAGCACTTAAAAAATACCCATATGTGAACGCACAAATCGCTGGTGATGAAATTCACTTAAACAACTTCTTTGATATCGGTGTAGCTGTATCAACAGAAGAAGGTTTAGTAGTACCAGTTGTACGTGACGCTGACCGCAAAAACTTCGCTGAAATTGAAGATTCAATTGCAGACCTAGCGAAAAAAGCACGCGACAAAAAATTAGGTTTAGCAGATCTTCAAGGTGGCTCATTCACAATTACAAATGGTGGAGTATTCGGTTCATTAATGTCTACACCTATCATGAATGGTACACAAGCAGCTATCCTAGGTATGCACACTATCAAAAAACGTCCAGTTGAAGTGAATGGTGAAGTAGAAGTTCGCCCAATGATGTACTTAGCTCTTTCTTATGACCACCGTATTATCGATGGTAAAGATTCTGTAGGCTTCCTTAAAACTGTTAAAGAACTACTTGAAAACCCAGAAGATTTATTATTAAATTCTTAATTCCAATGATTTATTACCCCTGCGAACATTGTTTTGCAGGGGTTTTTTTCTTTATGAAACATTCAATGAAAGCGCCGGAAAGAATCATTAGGCAGCCGCCACAATGTTATGAAAGCTTCATATAGTAAAAAAGTATATGGTAGATAAGGTATCAATTATCCTAACTAATAGCTTCTTTTGAATCATTAGAATGAAAGTTTAGTAGTAAATATTTGCGAATTTTCTAAAAAAGATCGTTATCAAAAGGTAGGGATAAAAAGAATGCCATGTATTTGATTGAAGTGTAAACTGGACCTCCTTAGAGATCAGTATCACAAGTGGCTCATCGGACGCCCCCAAGAAAGCACCTAGCCGGAACGGAAATCAACCACACGTTATGGTGATGATCCTTTAAGAAAAATAAAACCCTAATATTGTAATTAGTCAGAAAAGTAATAAAATTATCTTGACGAATAACTTAGTTTTATAGTAGTATCTAATTATCAATTAAATAAACAAACCTCACTTTTGTTCTATTGTGAGGTAGAGGCGCGGTATTTATTAGTTCATTGTTGAGTGCAAGCAAGCGAAGACGCAATGGAGAAGGAAATATCGCCGAAGTATAAAAGGAGCTCGTACTTTTATGCTGGGTCTGCAGTGAATAAGTGCAGGACTGTCCTAGTAAATTACTTTCCAGATTTACTAGGTTGTGCTATCTCGGAATGATGGAATAATAGTGAGGATTTGGGCAACTGTTAAAAAAGTAAGACCTAAGTTCAGAACTTAGGTCTTTTTTGGTACAGTTGTCTTATTTTTTTACAGAAAAGGGGAGTTTTACATGAAAAGAAAATGGTTGGTATTAATGTTGACCGTAATGACAGCAATTTTGCTAGCAGCTTGTGGTACTGGTGACAAAAAGGATACGACGTCATCTAGTAATGAGGGTAGTAAAACGAATAAGGATGAAGGTGGCGGCCAATTCCGTATCGGGATGGAAGCAGGCTATGCTCCGTTTAACTGGACCCAGCAAGGTGATGCAAATGGCGCAGTAAAAATTGCCGATAATGCAGAGTATGCAGGCGGTTATGATGTGCAAATGGCGAAAAAAATAGCTGAAGGCTTAGGAAAAGAATTAGTCATCGTAAAATTGGAATGGGATGGCTTAGTACCAGCTCTACAATCAAATAAAATCGATGCAATCATTGCAGGTATGTCACCTACTGAAGAACGTAAGCAAACTATCGATTTCACAGAAAACTACTATACATCTGATTTTGTAATGGTTATTAAAAAAGGCAGTAAATATGAAAAAGCAAAATCTATCCAAGATTTTTCTGGAGCAAAGATCACATCACAATTAAATACATCTAACTACACTGTTATTGATCAAATCAAAGATGTAAAAAAACAAACAGCAATGGATAGCTTCCCAGCAATGCGTGTAGCATTAGAAGCTGGAAAAATTGATGGCTATGTAGCAGAACGCCCAGAAGGTATTTCCGCTGCTGCTGCAAACGATAAATTCACATATGTAAAGTTTGAAAAAGGCTTTGACACTGATGTTTCAAATACATCTATTGCAGTTGGTTTACGTAAAAATGATGCAGATCTTGAAAAAATCAATGAAATCCTAAAAGGTATTTCTGAAGATGATCGCCAAAAAATTATGGAAGAAGCAATTCATCAACAACCAGCAGCACAATAACATGACTGCACGGGCTGCTTACTAGTCCGTGCAATATCATTTCATCATTATTCTACAAGAATCTCTCTAAATAATGATAATGTCTTAGCTAAAAGTTTCATAAAATAAAAGAAACAGAAGCTCCAATCAAAAAGGGAGATTGCTAAGACGATACTGGAACGAACAAGCAACACGACGTTGTTAGGAGGAACATCATGAGTTTTGAATGGATTATTTCAATTGTTGAGAACAACTGGCAAATGTTTTTACGGGGTGCGTATTATACATTACTTATTTCGATTATTAGTACAATTATTGGTGCACTTATCGGATTTTTTATCGGGATTATGCATACCATCAAAGTTCGTAAAAAGGGTGTAAAATATTATTGCTTGAAGCTCATTAATTTTATACTAACATGCTATGTTGAATTCTTCCGTGGTACACCAATGATTGTACAAGCGATGGTTGTATTTTACGGACTAGATATGGCATTTGGCATTGATATGCACTTTATTACGGCCGGTATTTTAGTCGTTTCACTAAATACAGGGGCTTATATGACGGAAATTGTGCGTGGTGGTATTGTTTCAATTGATAAAGGACAGTATGAGGCTGCTTCAGCAATCGGTATGAATCATTTCCAAATCATGCTACACGTTGTTTTACCTCAAGTTGCACGAAATGTATTACCTGCTACAGGTAACCAATTAATTATGAATATTAAAGATACAGCAGTATTAAACGTTATCGGGGTTACGGAATTATTCTTCCAAACAAAATCGATTGCCGGTAATAACTTCCGCTATTTTGAATCCTTCTTTGTAGCTTGTGTCCTTTACTTCATCATGACATTCACAGCATCAAGAATTTTACTGTATGTAGAAAAACGACTGGATGGTCCAGATGCTTACCAAAAAGAACAGAAAGAAGCAGTATAGGGGGACGAACAAATGACGGTTATTAAAATAGAGCATTTAAGTAAATCATTTGGGCGTAACCAAGTGTTAAAGGATGTAAATTTCCAAGTAGAAAAGGGCGAGGTTGTCTGCTTAATCGGTTCTTCAGGATCTGGTAAATCAACACTACTACGCTGCATTAATTTACTGGAAACGCCAAGTGGTGGTCAAATTATTTACAAAGGTGAAAACATTTTAGACGAAAAGCATAATATTCAAGAATATCGTACACATTTAGGTATGGTATTCCAGCAATTTAACTTATTCAATAATCATAATGTGCTAAAAAATTGCACTGTTGGTCAAATAAAAGTATTAAAGCGTTCAAAAGAAGAAGCTGAGGAAGTTGCTCTAAAATATCTGCAAATCGTTGGCATGGATCAATATGTCAATGCAAAGCCACGACAGCTCTCTGGCGGTCAAAAACAGCGTGTAGCCATTGCACGAGCATTGTCCATGAGCCCAGAAGTAATGCTCTTTGATGAACCGACGTCAGCCCTTGACCCAGAAATGGTGGGTGAAGTATTAAAGGTAATGCGTCAGCTAGCGGATTCCGGAAATACGATGTTAATTGTTACACATGAAATGGAATTTGCCAAAGAAGTAGCAGATCGCGTTGTCTTTATGGATAAAGGTGTTATTGTAGAGGAAGGCCCTCCAGCACAGGTTTTAGTAACCCCTCAGCATGAACGGACAAAAGAGTTTTTAAAACGGACATTAAAATAAATAAGTTTCCGCCTCTGGTTATGAATAACTAAAAGTGAATCCAAACAATTTTATTACTATTAAGCTGGACGTATTAGTTCAGCTTTTTTTTGCGATTAAAGATATAATCTGGGCTACTTCAATTAACGGAGCATTTTAGTCTAGGAACTTCCTTCCACTGATAGCGTCAAATTTATAAATTTTATGCAGTTATTAACCCTTTAATAATGGAGGTAGTATGTTGAAAAAATTATTTATTCTATTTACCATAATTAGTGTTCTGTTAGTTGGCTGTTCGCAAGAAAAAAAATATTACGTATGGGTTGATTCATCAACACAAACTCAAGAAAGTATTGATTCAGCGATAGAAAGGCTTACTATTGCCAAGGTTGATTTCATTATTGATGATCATGGTAGTGTTTTAATAAATGAAAAAGATATGGATAAGGCTGTGATGTGCTGTTCTTAAGCTAAAGGGAGCTATTTTTCAAGAAGGATAATGCCTTTTTTTGAAGTTAAGAGGTCGTTTAGTGGAATGATTTTGAAATTTATTGAAACGAAAACTACGAAATTCAGTCAAGTTTTTAAAAGGAGTGATGATTTTGAAAAAATTTAGTTTAATTATATCTGTAATATTTTTATCAATTGGATTATTGGGCTGTAAAAAAGTGGGGATGAGGAGGAACTCGACAAAGAGATTTCAAAGTCAACTGAGAAAATAACAGATAAGCCTACAATCATAGGCGAAATTGTTCAAATAGAAGGTAAAAGATTTTTAGTGGAAAACAAAACTGAAAAATTACCAGATGGCAGATCAGGTGCGATATGGTTTTCAACTGATGAAATTGAATCTTTAAAAGTAGGACTTACTGTTTCTGTTTGGACAACCAAAATAGAAGAAAGTTATCCAGCACAAGCAGTTGCAGAAAAAATTGAGATTAATGAATAATGGGCGAGATTAAACAAATGAGGTATTAAACTTCCATGAAAATAAAATTTCTGGCACTAAAAATAAAGGCCTAGTCATTAAAAAAAATGGAGATCTGGTTTAGATTGTATTAGGCAGGATGGTCACATTGTAACCTAAACTTTCAAGACTCTGAACAGAATATCGAATAGTGGATTGTTTTTTTTGTTAAGTCTACATACATTTCTTTCCTTGTTAGAAGGTAATAAGCAATTAGCCTTGAGTGACGGATGAGCGTGCTCACTTTTTACCCTTTCGAGCTGCAGTCCGTCTACTTCTAGTCCCATTTGTTTATGACTTCTAAAAATTAAAACGTACACCACTAAAATTGAATTTAGCAATGTACATTTAACGTTTTTTTCTAGAAAATAGGTTACTTTATTTTCTAGAATTCCATTCTGCGTATAAAATAAAGCAAATTGCAAATGCAACGGCTAGGATAAAAAACCATTGCGGTACACCACCAAAGCTCATGTTAACACCTCGAAGTAAAATTTTTATTAGTTATCTTCATTCGTTAAGGGACGCCCAATTCTAAATGTGTTGGGATGAGTCCTACAGTGAAACATCTACTGAATGAGAATATTGCCTCCAGACGCATTGATCATCTGTGCGAAAGAGAAGAGACAGCACCAAATGTTTTCTGTGCGAAAGCGAAGAGACAGCAACAAATGTTTTCTGTGTGAAAGCAAAGCGACAGCAACAATTACGCCAAGACGAAATTGATATAGTTAAAAAAATGGATAGTTACGGAGAAAATATAGGTTTTCTATGGTTTTTTTCTCCACAAAAGTTCAAAAATATTATAAAATAAACAGTAGACATTAGCTTCATGCTAGTAAAGAGAGGTAGAGAGATTATGTTACATTTAAAATGGAAAGATGCTCCAACAGTACGTACAGTTACTTGTAAGCATACAAATGCATCAAAATATTTAGTTTCAAACGTATTAACAGTAGGGAACCAATATGATGTTAAAAATGAAACAGAAGAATTCATTTTTATTATCGATAACACTGGTAATATTGGTGGCTACTATAAAGATTATTTCGAATAAGTTTAATCAATTTCGCCTTGGCGTAATTGCGTCCGGATTTTGAATTGTGCTCGCACAATTCATTCCTTTTAAAATCCGTGACATCCGCCGGAGGCTTTATTTTCATTCAGTAGGTGTTTGGAAATCCCTGAAAAAGGGGAACTACATATGCATTCATTACCACCTTCAGAGGTGGGTTTCTTCTGCTGAATGAAAATAAAAGGGTGGTTCAGATGATTTCTGAGCCACCCTTGTTTGTTGGAAAAGTAGAATCAGTCGCTGTTATTATGGCCCTTTAATTCAGCTACATCCTGTAATTGCTGTTTTTCCTGTTCCGTAGCTGTATGTAGGGCAAAGACATCTTTGATAGCCGTCTGAAGTTCATGCTGTGTTTCTTTGAATTTCGATACTTGCAGTTCAAAAGAAGGGCTCGTAAAACGGTCATTTGTGCGAGATAATCTTTCCTCAAGCTTCGCGTAGTGATGGTCCATATGCATGGATAACATCATGGCTAACTGATTTTTCCAAAGTGGTATAAGGGTAACGATTGAAAATTCAATTTTTTCTGCTAGCGTTTGATTTGACTGCTGAATCATACGTATTTGTGGAGCAGTTTGTAAGGCAACCTGCTGTGATACTTGTAAGTCATAAATACGTTGATCTAGACGTTCGATTTGAGCGGCGAAGTCATTGAGCTGCTGGATAGCAAGTGGCTGTTTCGTTGCCTGTACACTAGTCACTTTTGCAGGAAGCTCAACTTCAATGATTTGCTGCTTCTTCATTTGTCCTGCCGAAATAGCAGTTGCTAACTCCTCAAAGAATCCTCTATTATGTGAATAAAGTTCCTCAAGCATTTCTACATCTTTAATCATTTGAAGCTGTGCACGTTCAAGCTGAACACCAATTCGTTCTACTTGAATACTAATACGTTCAAACTCCGTTAATGTTTGCTTAACAGTAGGCCCAATTTTACCAAACATTTTTTTGAAAAAGGACTGTTTTTTTGGCTCTAATGCGTTAGGGTCCACGCGGTCTAACGTTTGCATTAATGAATCTAACATTTGGCCAATTTTTGTGACGTCTTTCTGTTTTACTTGTGCAAGCATTCGATCGGCAAATTGAGAAAGTGCTCGCTGAGAATCTTGCCCTAAAGACAGCACTGATTCGAAGTTTGACAGGTCAAGTTGACTAGCATAAAGAAGTGCACGACTTTGTGCAAGAGGCGATAGCGTTTCATACGTCGCCATCGCCTCATTATTTGTAGTTTCTAAATAAGATTGCACAAGAGGGGAAATACCTTGTATTGAATTTAGTTGAAACGCGTGATCATTTGCTGTCACTTATCATCGCCTCGCCATTCCAATTGTTCTTTTCGTCTTATATTGGAACGATTCGCAAATTCGATTTCCATTTGAAGATGGTCGATATCATTGGAAAGCGCATCTTTTAAATCAATTTGAATCGTATCATTTAAATCTGTAAGCGTTTCTCGTGTTTTAGATAATGTAATCTGGATTTCCTTATCCTTCACAGGCTGCTTCGATAACATCGTATATTTATCCGTTAATTCGACAGCGGAAGGTAGGTGTGCATAAAAAAATTGTTCAATATTATAAAATTTTCGTGGATCTGTTTTAACAATTTTCACGATGTTTTTGGAAATACGTGTCATTTCGAGTAATTGCTTAAATGCTGAAACAGAGCGTACACGTAAGTAGTTTTGGCTTAATGTTTGAATGTTTTTATTGGCTGTTGTAAGTTGTGTTTCGATATGTTTGTATTCTTCTTTTGTTATACCTGCTATTTGCATGACTTTCTTTTTCTGTCTATGTTTCAACAACGCTGTACTCGACGCGTATGTTCCAGCAAACAATAAACCACCAAGGAAGAATCCTGGATTTGCCGCAATTGCTGCAATAGAAACAGTTGTTAGCGAAATAAAGAAGCTAGCGGTATGTCTAGAGAAAAACTGTCCGACACTGAGCATGTTTCTTCCTCCTAGCATTTAAATATGTCTATCTTCTTATACGAAATAATCGACATAAAGTTTCAATGAAAAATTAAACCTTACATAAATTTTACTGCTATTTGTTAAGTTTCACAATGATAATACATAAGAATAAGCAAATCCTTTGATTTATAGTAGAGAAAAGGAGCAAATGAAATAGAAGTCGGCCTAAGCAATGTCTGACATTGCTGCTGAGATTATTGATTTTTATTATATCGTATTCAAATTAAATGTAATTCGCGAATTTTTGTAATGTTGTTATTCATTTTTTTAGTTTAAACATTAGTATTGTTTTTTCATCTGTTGTTAATTCCTCATTATCAAATAAGATTCTAAAGTAATGCCTTAGCAAAAAATGTTGCTATGTCATAGAAATTCTTCGTTGCTATAAATTGGTGAATAGTAAAAAGTGATGGAGGTGAGTATAAATAAAAATGAGGGATCAATTCACTTGCCCATTAGATTTAACCCATGATATTACTCGAGGAAAGTGGAACATCATTTCACTGAGAGAGGAAAAGAACTCTACGAAGCAGTAGAAATTATGCAAACTGTTGGTATTCAATTTTGATGATAAACAACTTAGAAAACCATATTCTAATGATTATGAAGTCTACACTTCTTATTGAAAAAGAACTTTCTCTTAACATGTTTCTAGCAATTGTGTGTTATAAACTAAAATCAAATAAAAACAATTATTATAAAGGAAGAATTATTATGATCTAAATCTTTATTGTTTTAGTAGAATTTTATCCATCTTGGCTTGCTATGACTCGTGAAGAAAGAGGGAAACGAGCTAATGAGCTTAAAGAAATTACTTTAAAATATCCAGAAGTACAGGTGCGTTTCCTTGATGCAGAAGCCTTACTTGGAAAGGATTATACAGATATTATCTTTTGTGAAACAAGTAATATTAATGTGGGAAGAAATACGAGATCATGCCGTATATACGGAAGGGCATATGAAAATTAAAGATGTGATTATGGGAATGGAAGAAGCCTATAAAAAGTTTGAAGCGGATTCATTACATAGTAATTAAAGCAATATTAACAAGTATTATTATTCAACAAAATTGAACTGCACCTCAATGTTAGACATTAACAGTTGGGTGCAGTTTTTATATAGATAAATTCAGTTCTGGTGTAGTCATTTAATCGCTAGTGTTTTTAAATTGCGGATGCTTAAATAAAGGCGGTTCTCTTAAACGGTTCAAAATAAAAATAGCGTGAGTATGGTTAGATGACTATTTTTCGATGACTAAAATATTGTTGTCTTCTATTGGAGGCTCACAATTTTCAAGAAGATAATTTGTACTTTCATTCGTTTCAACTGCCTCAATTAAAGAGCATGCTGAATGAATGATACTTCCTTGGCCATATTGGTCTCTGCGTGGGTCTTTTGTTGATTTTATTATTTCGCCATCGTATTCAAGTTCGTGAACTATTGGGTCACCTTCTGTGGTATATCTAACCATTCTAATACTATCTTCTTTCCCTTGTTGTACATTATGGAGAAAATCTTCAAATCTTTCTTGGTTTTTTAAATCAGCATGCGCATCTACTATATCTTCTGGAGTCGAAATGTAAGGTGGTGGTATATCATTAGGGTATATGTAAATATCCGTTGAACTATCTACTCGATTACAACTTGCAATTAAGAGCAAAATAAATAGAACAAATAAAACATTTATCTTTTTCATGATAATACATTCCTTTATGCATTTAGTCGTTTTTTCCTTAAAAATGTTACATACCTTATTCAACTAACCTCCGTTGCTCACATCATTCTTCTTAAGAGTGATTATTTATTTTTTTTAGTAATAGGGCCATATTGGCAGGAGCTTTTTAGCAGGGTGCAGAAGTTTAATTCAATGTACTTGTAGTTTATTATGATAATGAATAATTATTGAAATTATCTAATAGTATTAGACGTACAAAATAGCTTTTTCTTTCAACTTCTTGTGTAACCAAATCCATTTTTGATATCAAAATCTAATTATGAAGGAGACTAAAATTATGGAAATTTCTAAAGGAGTAGAAATGCTCCATCTTGAATTTCATGGGAATATTTTTCATCCAACTCTTTTATGGGATCAAGAAATGGCTGTTTTAATAGACACTGGGTTCCCTGGACAACTTGAAGATTTACGTGTGGCAATGGAAAAGGCAGGAGTGTCGTTCGACAAACTAAAAGTTATCATTTTGACACATCAGGATATAGATCATATAGGTAGTCTTCCTGACATATTACAAGAATGTGGAAGTAATATTAAAGTATATGCTCACGATTTGGATAAGCCTTATATTCAAGGGGATTTAACTCTTTTGAAAGATGGGCACTTAGAGAACCCTCCAAAGGGCAAAGTGGATGATACCTTGAAAGATGGTCAAGAATTGCCGTATTGCGGTGGAATTCGTATTATCCATACGCCAGGGCATACTCCTGGCCATATCAGCTTATATTTGAAACAAAGTAAAACGCTGATTGCTGGGGATTCGATGTACAGTGTCAACGGCATAATTGAGGGAATTCATGTCCCGACAGTACTGGATATAAAAGAAGCTCAGCTTTCTTTGAAGAAATACTTAGACCTCGACATTGAATCTGTGATTTGTTACCACGGAGGATTAAGTAAGGAAAATATTAATGAGCAGCTTCAAGAAGTAATTTCATATTAAATTCTAGAGCTTTCTTCAGCTATCGACAGCTTTAGTTAAATAGTCTATAAAAAGGCCACTCTGTAATGGGTGGTCTTAATTTGTTAAACAAGCATTTTTGTACATATTTATTTCAACGTTTATGGGGCATCTTTTTGTAATTGTCCAAATAAGTTAAATGCTGAATACAAGTTGATCTGGTTGCAATGTGTTATAGCCTAATTTAAAGTAATCTTGTTTTTGTCTTTTTTTCCATTATCGTGGAGGTCAGAGAGAGATATTGATAGAGAATCTTTGTGGTTTACTCAGATAACAAATCAATTACAGGAAACAAGTATTGGTATTGTGTGTATAACACAAGAAAATAAAAATAATCCTTGGATTTTATTTGAATCTGGTGCTTTAGCAAAAGGAGTATCGTCAAGTAGGATATGTACATTTCTAATTGATTTAGACTAGTGATATTAGAGATCCATTAGCACTAGTTGATATTTACAAATCACTTAGTATCTATAGAAGAAGTGAAGTAATACGGGAAGTCATATCCAACTGGGGATGGCTTTTTATTATGTCTTGAGATGTTGAGTATGAGGTAATTAAAAGGGTCACCCGGAGGAAGAGTGGACCCTTAGTAAAGGTAAGAGGGTGTAAGGTTAAATTAGAATTACCTTACTAAAGTTATGAGCACCAGGCTTTGATGATTTTTCTAAGGCAATAATAAAAAATTGGAAATATTAATACGCTCTATTTTGCATGAAAGTAGCGCCGACAATAATCAGAAGAATGAATAGAACAACAATTAGAGCAAATGCTGAACCAGATCCACTACCATAGTACTCAGACATAATGATTTCCCTCCTCTCTATAATTTATAATATGCACAGTTGTCAAAAGGAGTTGCGATATTTATCTTAGGAGTGCCTTTTATTTGCCCTTGCTACGGCAGGTGTTTTTTGTGAAAGGGAAAATAAAAAGGACTGGGGTATTATTCCCAATCCTAATTAATAAAATATAAACTTTGCCCCCAGCAACGTTATTTTAGATAAAACCGTATTCATTCAATGTTGAAAATAGCCAGTACTGCACTATAAAAATAGAGAAGCCAGACTAAACAATGTCTGATTCCATGCGCACATAGCCTTTTAAATCATCAAAAAGCTCTAATGCAAATGAATTGGAATCTGCTTGAGGGCTAACACCCTTTTGAACAAATACTAGGAATTCATCAATCGCTTTTTTTGATCCTTCTACTTCAACTTCAATTTGTTCTTGATCATTTAGTTTACAATATCCTTTTAATCCTAGTTCAATCGCTTTTTGTTTAATGAAAAAACGGTAGCCTGTCCCATAAATATCTCCGAAAAATTTAATTAGCGCTCGCTTGTTCAAGCTAAAACCTCCTACTAGTTAAGGGGGAAGAGCCCTCCTTTGTGCTTAGTGCATGACACGTTCTTTTTCTAAATACGCAATTAAGTTATTGATAAAGTAGAGAACCTGCTTAGAAGCTTGATCTACTTCTTTTAAATGAACTTCAGCCTGTTGAATATTTCCAATCTTATAAGCCTCCGCTGCTAACTTCGCCGATTCATGAACACGTAAATGATAGGCGTCTAATTCACGATAATCCTGCAAGTGTCCGAAACGTTCCATAGAACGAGCAGCTGTATACCATTTACCGAGACGACATTCTGTATGAGAAGAAACATCACTTGGTTCGACGCTTTCAAGACCGAGGAACATATTATAAATGCGCCATTTCCATAAAATATGATCTGCCTTCGATAGTTGTAAAAGCGCTATAGAAGAAAGCTGAACATTGTTATTCGCAATAATGTCATTTCGGAAACGATTAATTTCTTTCCCTAATGCATGAATATCGCTAGAAGTGTTATGGCTATAGTCGCGAATATCATCTTGAAGGTTAGAAATTTCAATCATTCTTGCAGATACTTCATCGATAGCTGCTGCCTGCTCCTGTGAAATCGCAGCCGTATTTGTGACATCCATATTAATACCTTCAATGGCAGTAACAATTGCGTTTAATAATGGTAATGACTCTTTAGCTTCTACTGTAGCATCTTTAATAATCACTGTCGTTTCCGTAATCGAGTTTGACACTTCGTTTGAATAGCTCTTTAAATGATGTACATTTGCAGATACCTCGGTAAGTGCTGATACAGTTCCTTCAGCAAGTTTTCGAACTTCCTGTGCAACTACAGCAAAGCCTTTACCATGTTCACCTGCACGAGCCGCCTCAATAGAAGCGTTCAAAGCAAGTAAATTCGTTTGATCGGCAATTTGATTTATTAAGGTTACAACATGTTCGATATCATTTACCCGCTTTTGTAATTCTGAAAAGGATTCAACAATCGTTGTAAATGTCTCTTCTGTTTTAAAGATTTCAGAAAGGGCATGCTCAATTGCATTTTTTCCTTGTACAGCGTGATCAACAGATTCAGTTGTTTTCTCAGAAATACGGGAAGACATTCGAGCAACCTCATTAATAGAAGCGGCAATTTCTTCAGTTGCTGCGGTAGAGGATTGGATTTCTTCATTTTGTTTATCCAAGCTAAATACTAAATCTTTCATGTACATGATTTTTGCGTTGACATCCATCAAAGAGGAAACTTCAGCAACTACATTTTCAATAATACGTTCCGTTAATACTTCAACAAGTAATTCCTGATCAACATTGACTGCAGATTGAAAAGATTTCATGTATTCAAAAGCTTTATTAGGTTTTAAACCGAAATTATGTAAAATATAAGTTGTTATGTAAAATGCAAACTGATTGAAAACAACAATTAATTTACCTGGCTCGTATTGATTTTTTCTGAATAAATTGAAAAATTTAACGGTTTCATCCACATATTCATCATCACGAGTAGCTAAGAAAAATTGAGTTAAGTATCGATTAATATTTTCTTCACTAATTGTTAGTTGAGAGGAGAGAGAGATTTCACTTAAATAATTATTAAAAATAGCATTCATTGAAGGCGTGATATCTTTTAATTTATTGTAGAGAGTTTTTAAATTCTCTTCATCTTGAGAATTGAAATGGTTAAATGCTAGTGTTTTATTAAAACGGCCAGTCGCATTTAAATTGGTACCACGCCTTAATAATTCATCGAGCTCTGCTTTAGGTCGAATACTTGAAAACATAAAAATAATACCTCCCAAAAATAATGAATAATAAGGCAATAATAGCATATTTCAGAGTGTTTTAATAGACATTTCAGATGTGTTTGCTAAAATGGAAATATCTTAATACAGCAGGGAATGTGGCAAATATGTATACAATCATTTACATGAAAGCTGATTATGAGCCTTGGTGGAAATTTGAAGGCTGGGAGACTTTTATTCAAACAAATGAAACGTTTGAGACGGAAGAACAATTTGAGTCAGCATTACAAAGAAAATTGCATCACTTTCGTTTAACATATGACAATGAGGCAACTAAAGAAGGGAAGTTTTGGGCTTTTTGGTCAGAGGATGAGAGTGTTTTCTGTGAAGCCTGTGATGATGATGTCCAAATATATCACGGTATTATCGCTTTAAAATCTGACGAATTGAAATAAAATTTTGAAATTAATAAAAAAACATTTTTCTTTATTTGACAAAATTATGAATGATGGTTATACTTAAGTTAACAATTTAATTGCTTCACCGGAAACATGAATTCACATATTACAAAAAGTGATCGCGTTAGTTCGGTACTCTTTGTAATATGTGAATTTTTTACATTCGTGAAGAAATTACATATTGTTCACTTTTATTTTTTGGAGGTTTTCTTAAATGAAACAAGGTACAGTAAAATGGTTTAACTCAGAAAAAGGTTTTGGATTCATCGAAGTTGAAGGTGAAAACGACGTATTCGTACACTTCTCAGCTATCCAAGGCGAAGGTTTCAAAACTCTTGACGAAGGTCAAAAAGTGGAATTCGAAGTTGTAGATGGCAACCGCGGACCACAAGCTGCTAACGTAACTAAACTTTAATTCTCAGTAATTAAAATTACATTCGTTAAACCTAAGGCATCCTATTGATATAGGATGTCTTTTTTTGCATTCTTTGAGCGTATTTTCAATAGATTTAGACGCTAGGGAATAAGTAGTTAGATACTTAAACTACGCTTCGAGCAAGTTTATACGAATTGAAAGGGTTTATATAATTTTATTATGTAAACTAAATGTTGCTTGTCTCGATAAAGTTGTTTAAAGAATACTAGGCTATCTGCTCTTGGAGATGTATTAGGGAAAGAAGTCCATATACAGCAAGTCGATGATGCTACTTATACTGACATTATGAAAGGGGCAGGGATACCAAAAGCCTATATTCCTATGCTCGTAACCACGCAAAAGATATTCGAGATGGTGGATTAGAGATTTTAGAAAAATTGTTCGGTCGCCCTGCTACACCAATAAACGAAGCTTTAAGCCTCAAACAGGAAATTAAGTTTAACCAAAAAATGACCTTCTCATATGTAATGGTGAAGTGACCCTAAAAAGTTAGACACGGTTATTTCATTAGGCAGCTTGTGTAAAACGAGTTCGGTATTGCACCGGACTCGTTTTTAATTTTGCCTTAATCCGTTTCGTATTATAGTAATTGATATATTTTTCTAATTCTATTTTAAAATGCTCTATACTTTCAAATTCCCTCATGTAAAGGAATTCAGATTTCATAATTCCAAAGAAATTTTCCATGACAGAGTTGTCGTAACAGTTTCCTTTACGAGACATACTTTGAACAATCTCTCTTGATTCTAAGGCGCGACGATATTTTTCCATTTGATAATGCCAGCCCTGATCGGAATGCATGAGTAGCTGATGGTGCTCAGGTAAACGTTCAAACGCTTTGTCCAACATATCTGAAACAAGTGAATAGGTTGGTCTAGAACCAATTGTATACGTAATAATTTCCCCGTTAAATAAATCTAAAACTGGCGATAAATAAAGTTTTTCACCGAATAATTTAAATTCCGTAATGTCTGTTACCCACTTTTCATTTGGGGCATCTGCTTTAAAATTGCGGTCTAAAATATTTGGCGCAATTTTACAACGTTCCCTTTATAGGATTTATATTTTTTCATACGTACTAAGCATTTTAAACCAAGCTCTTTCATGATGCGTTGCACTTTTTTGTGATTCACTTTTTGTCCACGATTCGCTAGTTCATCACGAATACGGCGATAGCCATAACGCCCTTCATGTTCTTCATAAATCTCCTTTATTTCTGCTTTTAAATCGGCATCTGGATCCGGTCGATTCATACGTTTTACTAAATCATAGTACGTACTTCGTGGAATGCCAGCGAGTTTTACAAGTGCTTTCACCGGATATTTATGCCTTAACTCATAGACTACTTGTGCTTTGTCCTGTTTGGTGATTTTTCCTTGTTTTGAACTAAGGCATTCAACTTTTTTAAATACTCGTTTTCCATCTCTAGTTGTTTAATACGTGCTTCAAGTGCTTCGGTAGAGTCTTTAACTGGTGCTTGTTTCGATTGTTTATTGAAATCTTTTTTCATGGATGGACGCCCCTTTTTCTTTGATTGAAGGGCATCTAATCCTTGAGTTTCATATTGCTTTCTCCAAACACTAATTGTTGAAGGGGCAGGTATTTTAAATATAGCTGCCGTTTCGTTTAAGGATGTACCGTTTTCAATCATAAAATTTAGTACATCCATTTTAAACGTTAGTGTGTAATTTGTATATGGCTGAAGAAAAGCTTCAACACCATTGTATTCATATTGCTTAATCCATTTAAAGATTGCTTGTTTATTAGTCCCCAAAGATTTAGCTATTTTATTAGCACTTTCATTTCCATTTAAGTAACGCTCAACTGCTTGTAATTTATTTTCTGCAGTATATTTAACCATAAAAAACTGCACCTCCAATTGTTAGATGTGTCTAACAATTGGGGCGCAGTTCATGGAGGTCATTTTTTATATTGTCGCTTTATATGTTGAATACAATTGCTATATTGTAGCCATGGAGAATTATTTATTTAATATACGATGTAACACTTGAACAGGTACAAACAAACCAACACGACCGTATGGCTCATGTTTCATCGTTGCAAAGACGATTCCGATAACCTCACCATCGGCATTTATGACAGGACTCCCACTGTTTCCTCGATAAACAGGGGCCTCCATCATCATTACAGGTTCCTGCCAATCCTCAAGAGGGGTTGACTCAAGTAAAGTTCCTTCATTAGCAATGCCCGTAAAAGCTAGTGGATTACCGATGAAATATACATGCTCATTTTTGCTATAGCTAGGATTTTCAGCAAGCGATAGGGAAGGTAGCTCATCACCAGTTACTTGCAATAATGCTAAATCAACATCTGGAAAGCTTTGCAGTAACTTGGCTTCCATTAACCCTTCCTCAGGAAAAATGACTAATAATGTTTGAGCATCTTCTACAACGTGTGCGTTAGTTACAATAAGACCATCAGGAGAAATCGCAAAACCAGTACCTTTACTAGAACCTGTAGAGATTTCTACCACGGCTTTTTTATATGTTTTTATATCTTCTTGCGCTGATAGTTGTGCTGACACCTTTAAAAATTCAATAGCTGGGATGGAGTAAATTTGAAAGATAAGTGCAAATGTATTCAGAAACAACACAAATGCCATACTCCAGACAATCCATTTTACAATTGGTTTTTGTTTTTTTGGCTTTTTACCTTGCTGGTGTTCTTCTTGTTCTTGCGCTAACGCTTTTTGCTGTTCATCGAGGACAAGCTCAATCAATTCTTCTTCCGTCAATTCTTCATCTTTTGTTGACCTATGTATATCATGCATAAAACTACCTCCTTATCCAAAATGAAAAGCGCCCAAGCAGGACGCCTGTGAAGTAATTTTTATTCAATTTTTTGTAGGGTCGACGTGATGACAAACGGTTCCTTGTTATTTGTCTTCATCGTGTCCTCAGTACGGATAAGGCCAATATTTTTTACAAAATATTTCGTTGTCGTCATTGAACCTTCTGAGCGTGTTAGCTTAATAACATCACGATAGACAGTTATTCCAGTAGTGGTAGAAGCCGTAGTCGATTGAATTGTCCAACCATTAAAGCTATTTCCTGCTTTTAAAGGCTTCTGTAAAATTGTTTCGATAACTGGAAAGGATGCTGCTTCTTGTGCTGTAGGAAGGATAGGTTTAGTATTTACAGCCTCCTTATAGATAAGTTCAATCGCCAAATCCGTAATGCGGTAAACCTTTAAAATTGTGACAGCTCCGTTATCTTCCATTTGTGCAATATAATTTGCATCGATGTAGGATGTTTGGAGTGTGAAACTAGCAAATTCATTTCCTTCACCTTGAAAATAAGCAGTCGAACCATCAGGTGGGAAAAAGGATGCGAGTTCGGCTTTTTCGTTTTTTTGTTGTTCAACAGGGTGCTGTTTGACTTCAGGGGCTTTGTCCAGAACAGTTGGTATGAGCTGATCAACAGGCTCTGTATTGTTTTCTTCACTACAGCCAACGAGTAATAATGCAAAAGAAAGTACAAATACATTAAGTCTCAAAAACAAACTCCTTTAGCTATTTTCTTTTATTATACGTGAAGTCCATAGTTTATACGAATATTATGAAAACCAGTTTTCTAGAAAGATAATCTGTTTATTGGTCGCATCGACTCATACCCGTAAGATGATAGACATGGCATGAAGAGGGTGCGTGTGGCAGCAATCAACATCAGCGATGATAGGAATAGCACATCCATCCATCTAGCTGCTCTAGCAACACATCAAAGGGCTTTCTTCCGGAACCTAAATCATCATATTGTTTGTATTTACATAAAATAATCGCAGCAGCTTTGTCAAAAATGCCGTGTAACTTTAGCATGGCAAATTTTTTCTCAATAACAGCAATTGTTTTGGATGTATGTTCAAGAAGTAAAATATCTCCTTCATTAATTTGAGGGAAGTAAGGCGTACCAATAAAGCCATACATCGTATTGATATTTCCACCTATTAAACGACCTTCAGCTATACCAGGTTGTACGGTAATCCATGAATGAGGATGCTGTGTTTTTTTAGTCGATTTTTCTAACCAGTTTAGTCGGTCATCTGTCCAAATAGGTGGGATTGGCATGTTATAGGGAATCGATAATGAATGTAAAAACAAGTCTTCAAAATATTGCTCAGTATATTGGATAAATGTTGGAAATTCTGCAAAGGTAGAAGCAACAGAAGGTCCATAAAAGACGGGAACTCCTGTTAGTTAT
This sequence comes from Lysinibacillus agricola, assembly GCF_016638705.1. Lineage (GTDB taxonomy): Bacteria > Bacillota > Bacilli > Bacillales_A > Planococcaceae > Lysinibacillus > Lysinibacillus agricola. The sequence continues at coordinate 2,675,285 of NZ_CP067341.1, forward strand.
ACCTGTACTTTACGAAAGAGATGTAAAAAAATAGCTGAAATGAATAGTAATAGTAGAGCATAAAATAATAATGTTATGTAAACTTATGTGTGTTGATTAGGAAAAAATAGGTTCATTATTGAGCGATAAAAGGATTTTTTTGTTGCTATTTTGCTAATATATTCCCATTTTAACTGATTGTAGCGTAGGGCTACTCGAGTGCTCCTGTCGCTTCGCTTTCGTCGCAGAGCAAAGCTTCCCGCGGAAAAGCTAGCCCGTAGCGGAAATCAGAGCCTTCTAATTAATTAGGGTGGATAAAAATGGTTAATCAACACACCTGGTGTAAACTAATAGATTACTTGTAAGTAAGTTTAGAATTTAATATGATAGAGATGAATTACGAAAATGGGGGGCGTTTAGATGTATAGACAAGTAGATGATTTTTTAAATGAATGGTCAGCATCAGCACAAGGAACTATTCAAGTATTAAAAGCCGTAACGGATGAAAAGCTAGAGCAAAGTATCGTGGAAGGTCACAGTACACTTGGCTGGTTAGGTTGGCATTTAGTTGGTGCTGCTGGTTATTTCAGTTTCTTAGCAGGTTTAAAGGTACCAATGATTCGTCAAGAAGATCCTATCCCATCTACAGCTGCTGAAATTGTAGCTGCTTACGAAAACGTAGCAAATAGTGTGAAAGAAGCAGCGGCAAAGCTATCAGATGAAGAACTGCTGGAGGAAGTAAAGGGCTTTAATGGACCAGCTAAAAGAGGTGCATTATTGCGTGTATTAATCGATCATCAAACGCATCATCGTGGACAAATGACGGTGCTCCTACGTCAAGCGGGCTTACCAGTACCAGGCGTATTGGGACCAACGAAGGAAATGCAATAATTTTAATGTAGCAGATAAACTTCTATCTGCTGCGTTTTTATTTTTGACTATTAGGATAGCTACCTATAAAAAACTGTATTCATAGACATGCTGCAATGCTATACATTTGGCATATCATAGCTCCTTTTTGCTAGCGATAGCTTTGTGAATTTTAGGCTCTAATTGATCCGCCAAATGCTTTAAATCTGACAAAGCTGCTGATTCTTCGTCAGCATTGATATTAGCTGCGAAGCCATCTACATCAACTGTGTCCAGTGCATATGGAATATAATTGCCCTCATATTTAAGCAATCTTGCAACTAGTTTATTTTGTTCATATTCCCAAAGTTTTTGAAATGGCTGGTTTCTCTTGTTTTGAAATAAGGATGATTTCGTATCTAGTCATTTACATCGTTAACTTGATGAGCATGGGGTAGTACCAGCAATAAGGAAATGTCAAGAATAAAAAGGGGCCAACCGACAATCAGAAAAAACATACGCTAAGCAAATTTCAACATAACAAAAGCTGACTTTTCCTTAAATAGACGAATTGTGTTGCTTAATTTTTCAGAATCGATCATGCCAATTTTCCTTGTGGTTAGCTTGTACAGAAACTCATAATTTTTGTTCCGCAAACATACTGGGCTTAATGGATTACTTCACGTTGAATTTTGATTGAATATCTTTCTTCAGCCTTTCTTTGAACGCTTTCTCATTTGTGTTTGTTGGAATGTCCTGTGCATCGCCGCCATCAAGGTTGAACTTACCGTTGTTCATATTGATAATGCTATAGCCGTTCATGCCGTTGTTCTTCAGGAACATGATATAACGCCTGCCTTGCTTCATCTCGCGGTATCCATCTACTGCAACTTTTGTTTGTTGTTTGTCGGCTTCCGTGATGATACTAACTGGTTCAATCACTTGCATTTGTGAGCCGATGTTTATTCCTTCAGGCTGCTTAATTATGCGCTCGACGTTTAGATTCGTTAGCGTATAGAAGTCTTGGATCGTGCCGTCTTCGAACTTCGTCGAGTGATGTTCACGGTTAGCAAAGTCATCTATAGGGGATGCGACGAGAATAATGTCGGCACCTTGGCTGAGCTTTTCTGCCGTTTCATACACAAAATACTTAGCTTGAATATCAACCGTATCAATGCTGTCCGTTGCTGATTCAGTGACAGCAACTGTATTTTGATCAGAATCAGGTGTTGTACTATTTTTAACAAAATTATTATTAACTAAAGATAATATTCCAATAGATACAAGTAAACCAGCAGCTACAACGATACCTTTTACATTTTTTCTTTTTCTACTTCTTTGCCTTTCGTTCTTCGCTTTTAAAATGCCGATTTCACTTCTCTTATGAAGCTCTTTTGGGATATCAATTTTCTCAACCTCTTGTTTTATTTTATTACTCATTAACATCATCTCCTTCAAAATATTTATTTCTAAGTTTCTTTAAAGCTCTATATAAAACCGATTTTGCGGTTCCTAATGGCATATCTAACAGCTCGGCAATTTCTTTAAAGGTATAATTTTGATAAAACCTTAAAAGTACAACACTTTTTTCTTCCATCTCCAAACCATCTATCAAGTCCTGTAGTGATAAAGTAAGAGGAATATCTTCTTCTTCGGTTTCTATAAACTCCTCGTATTCTGATCTTATTAGAACCACCTTTCTATTTTTTTTAATTAAATTGATTGCACAGTTCATCGTAATTTTCATCAGCCAGGTTTTAAAATATTCTGGTTTTTTCAATGTATCTATCTTTTTAAATGATTGATAGGCTACTTCTTGAACTACGTCTAAAGCATCTTCTTTGTTTTTGACATATACATAAGCCATTCGATAAATATCTACTTCATATTGTTGGAAAAGCGATAAAAAGGCTTCGTCATGCCCTTTTTGAGCTTTTTTCACTAATCGTATAATAGTAATTCCCCCCTCTCTTATTTATCCTACCTATTAGACAGCTGAAAGTTCAATTTGGCTTAAACTTTTTTGATTTTTTTATAAATAATGAAGTGAGAGTGTATTAACAGAGCATCCATTTGTATTTGAAGCAGCAGTCATCGGTGTACCAGATAATATACGTGATGAAGCTATTAAAGCGTATGTTATTTTACAAACTGGCGCTATTGTAAGTGAAGAGGCATTGATTGGCGTTGTCGGGAACGTTTAGCGAAATTTAAATAGTGAATGGTATAAAAAATTTGAAGGTAGAGAGAAGGGGCTATATGAAAAATGTGAAGATATTATTAGCAAGTTTAGCAGGATCCATCATTGAGTGGTCGATTTTTATTTGTATGGCTCAACGGGATTAGTTTTTACAACATTATTTTTCCCTTCGACTAATCCAGCAATCTCTATTTTAATCGCATTTGCTACTTTTGGGGCTGGATATGCGGCACGTCCAATTGGAAGTTTAATATTTGGACATATGGGTGACCGTGTTGGAAGGAAAGCCTCGCTTATGCTCACTCTAATAGGAATGGGGGGTAGTTCCTTTTTGATAGGTTTATTACCTACCTATGCACAAATAGGATTACTCGCGCCAACGCTATTAGTAATGTTGAGACTTATTCAAGGGATAGCACTTGGGGGTGAATGGGGTGGTGCAGTGTTACTAGCTACTGAATCGGCTACCAAAGGTGTACGAGGTTTCTTTGGTTCCATTCCACAGCTTTGTGTTAGGGACATTTAGTTTTACAATTATTTCTTCGTTAACGACAGAAGCACAATTTATGGCATGGGGATGGCGTTTACCATTTCTTTTTAGCGCAGTTTTAATCGTATTAGCGATATGGATTCGAAGCGGGATCGAAGAAATACCTGAATTTAAATGCAAGAAGGACAGTGGCGAATTAGCTAAATTACCAATTGTCCAAGTGTTTAAGTATAACAAAAAAGATATTTTCCGCATTATTGGTTTAAAAATAGGGGATGGATTCTTTAATATGTTTTTAATGTCGTTTATTTTGGTGTATGCAACTACGTATATAGGCTATACAAGGGATGTCGCGTTATTTACTCTAACATTAAGCTGTGCAACAATGATTGTCACAATTCCACTTGTTGGGTATTTTTCGGATTTTATAGGTCGGAAGAAAATTTATATTGGTGGACTTATAACAATGTTACTGCTAGCTATTCCATATTTCGTAATGATTCCGATCAATTCAACCTATTTCTTTATGTTGCAAATCATTTTACTTGGTGTCGTATGGGCAGCTATTTTTGCGACTCAAGGTACGTTTTTCTCTGAATTATTCCCGGCGAATGTTCGCTATACGGGGCTATCCTTTGGCTATCAAATCGCCGCTGCGATAGTCGGTTTCGGGCCAATGCTATGGACATCTTTAGCAACTGAATATGGGTCATCACCTTATTTATTTAGGACATTAATGATAGCGGGGCTTCTTTTGTCACTGCTACTTGCAATATTTGCACCTGATACTCGAATGATTACTCAATATGAAGAATCTGTCGAGAATGTACAAGAAGATGAATGCATGTCAGATGCTCAAGTGGAAGTGGCAATGACAACCTCTACAAAGTAATGTTATGAAAGAGTAAGCCATTTATAGAAAAACAGGGTTCTCCTTTTTGAATAGGAGAACCCTGTTTTGATATTAGTTTAAGCCTTGGCTATCTTTCCACTCTAGGAATTCATCATAAGTTAATAGTTTATCTAAAATTGTGCCGTCTTCACGGATTTCGATGACACGGTTCGCAATTGTTTGGATGAACTGATGGTCATGAGATGTAAAGAGCATCGCACCTTTGAAGCGCATAAGTCCTTCGTTTAGTGCTTGAATAGATTCAAGGTCAAGGTGGTTCGTTGGTTCATCTAGTAAAACAACGTTTGCAGTGGCAAGCATCATTTTAGATAGCATACAACGAACTTTTTCGCCTCCTGATAAAACTGAAGGAGATTTTTTCACTTCTTCACCAGAGAATAGCATACGACCTAAGAAGCCGCGTAAGAAGCTTTCTGTTTCATCATCAGGAGAATATTGACGTAACCATTCCACTAATGATTTCTCTGAACCTTCGAAGTATTTATCGTGATCATTTTCAAAGTAGCTTTGGGATGTTGTTACGCCCCATTTGACTGTACCAGCATCTGCTTTTCTTTCGTCCATTAGAATATCAAGAAGAGCCGTTTTTGCCATTGGATTACCAAGTAAAATGATTTTATCCTCTTTGTTCATCGAAAAGCGAATATCTTTAAATAGTGTTTCGCCTTCATTGCTTGCTGAAAGGCCTTCCACTGTTAATACATCATTACCGATTTCACGGCCAGTTTGGAAGTTGATGAATGGATATTTTCGGCTAGAAGGTTTAATGTCGTCAAGCTCGATTTTATCCAACATTTTCTTACGAGAAGTCGCTTGGCTTGATTTCGAAGCGTTCGCAGAGAAACGAGCAACGAATGCTTGTAGCTCTTTAATCTTTTCTTCTTTCTTCTTGTTTTGGTCTGCCATCATTTTTTGTGCTAATTGGCTAGACTCATACCAGAAGTCATAGTTCCCAACATATAATTGGATTTTAGAGAAGTCTAAATCCGCGATATGCGTACACACTTTATTTAAGAAGTGACGGTCATGGGATACGACAATAACCGTATTTTCAAAGTTAATTAAGAATTCTTCTAACCATTGGATTGCTTTTAAGTCAAGGTGGTTGGTAGGCTCATCTAGTAATAGAACGTCTGGTTTACCAAATAGAGCTTGTGCTAATAATACTTTGACTTTGTCAGAACCTTCAAGGTCAGCCATTAGCATATAGTGAAGCTCGTCGCCAATCCCTAACCCGTTTAATAATGTTGCTGCTTCTGAGTCAGCTTCCCAACCATTTAGGTCAGCGAATTCACCCTCTAATTCAGCAGCACGCATGCCATCCTCATCAGAAAAGTCTTCTTTTGCGTAGATAGCGTCTTTTTCAGCTTTTACTTCCCAAAGACGTTTGTTCCCCATAACAACTGTATCTAATACATTGAATTCATCGTATTCAAAGTGGTTTTGTTTAAGGACTGATAAACGTTCGTCCTTACCCATTGATACGTTTCCTTCTTGCGCTTCAATTTCACCAGAAAGAATTTTTAAAAATGTTGATTTACCAGCACCATTTGCCCCGATTAAACCGTAGCAATTCCCCGGTGTGAATTTTATATTTACGTCTTCAAATAGTTTACGATCGCCATAGCGAAGACCTACATTACTTACTTGAATCATGCAAGTTCCTCCTTTTTTCACAATGGCACTAGTATATCATGAAATATGTTCCATAGTCTATAAACATTATTAAATCAACGTTTGCGTAATTTAAATTATTGTTAGGCTTAAGACCTTGCACCAGAAACTACAGATAAATTTAAGTCGAAAAAAGTTTAAATTTACATAAATAGATATTGGATAGATAGAAATGTTAGAAATACCACCGTTTAAGGGGATTCTAGTAAATGTAAATATATGTACTTAAAACTTTACAAACTAACAAGGTGAGTTTTCATAATAACAGTAGCTCTTATAAAACTTCCTTATGTTCATCAGGTAAGATGGAGAGCAAATGGTAAGATGTGTATAGCTCATAACGATTCCTCCGTTTGAATGTTGGTGTGGTAACTACATTCTACACGAGGTCGTTATGGGCTTCCTTTATATTGACTTCTAGATGTTGCACTTAATATTACAATCCGTCATTCAAAAAAGTTAGAAGGGGAGATTATAAATGGTGCTTTATATTGCTGGAATTTTAATAGGAATGTCTCTTGTGCTTGAATTAGGTACAGGAAACTTAGGTCTTATTCGAACTGGTATTATGAACGGTTTTTTTTCCTGCATTCATCTTTTCTCTAGGTTGTGCAGTAGGTGATATGGTATATGCTGTGTTATCAGTATTAGGAATTGCGTTGTTATTACAATCAAGTGTTATTTTTCAGGCGATATTATGGATTGGTGGAACAATTATGCTAAGTTATTTAACATATCAAGCATTTAGAGATTTCATTTATCCTAAATCAATCAAAATGGAAGGGGCCGAGATTGAAAAGAAATCTTTGTGGGGGTACTTTTTTACAGGAATTTGGTTAGTCGTATCTGCTCCAACCACATTAGTCTGGTTTGCAACAGTTGGGGGAAGTGTAGTAGGTACAACCATTGACAGTTCTACTGAGCAAAGCTTATTGCCATTCTTCATGGGATTTACAACAGTTTCGATACTTTGGGGAGCTTTACTTTCTTATTTAAATAGTATAGATGGAATAAAGTAATGGGGGTAAAATTGATGCGAATATTTTCATTTGTATCAGGGTTACTTTTTTTATACTTTTCTTTTTATGTGTTCTTTTATGGTTTTAAAAATATACTGTAGAAAAACTAAATGGGAAATTATTGTGTAAATGAACCAGGCGGCTCATAAGGTGAGTTACCTGGTCTTTTCTGTTGTGGTGAATATTAAAAAGTTTCACGAAATTGCTATGGACCACAAATTGAGAAACAAGTGTGCTCCTCAAAATTTTTTTGCACCCAATGATCTATTCTGTTAAAAAAACGGATGAATTCGATGTCCATTGAAGTATTTAAAGAACATGCCTTCAAAGTGATTTGGTTCCATTGTTCATAGTTAACTGAGTTTGGGCCAAAGTAATTAAAATTCGGTAAAATCTCATCTATATGTAAATGTAAAAAAGCAAATGCTTCTTCTGTTAAAAAAATCGATGATTCATGCCAATGTTCATTTTTAAAATCGCCTCTCATAAATTCAAAAACATCACCCCTTCCATGTGAATTTTGTAAAGTAAATATTTTAATCATTTATTCCTCCAGCGTATGGTTAAGTTATAGAAAGGTACACTTGCATCTATTGTAGTTAATTTTTCATCATAATAAAACAATCATAAAGACCTACAAAAAATTTACAGGTTCTGGTTGCTTCATTGCTACATTATCGACTAGAATGATTATGTATCTTCTTTTTGTTTTAGGTTATACATACATATTTATCGTTTCTTGTGCTCTTAATGCATTTGGATAGTTCTTAAAATTGATATTCTGCTATGCCAACCCCAACGTTTCACCACTACGAATATCAGTATAGGTAACTGTCAGTAGTAGACTATTATTCATCATATTTTCGTGCCACAACGTCCAGAAATGGTACCACTTGTTATAGGAAATGAAAGCCTTCGAACTCGTCAGGTTAAATTCGTTTTAGAAGGATTCAATTTCACCGGCTGCATGAAATCTATTTTGAAGAGTACCTAGACTGAAGCGAACCTCTAGATTTGCTATGAACTCAACGTTGAAATGTAAAACTGTTAATAACTATATAAATAGGTCATGCCAACTCTTTCAAGAGATGAGCATGACTTTAAAATAAGAGATACAGATGGGAATTTTATCAATTGGAGGTATGTTATGGGCAAAGGTTTAGTGTGGTCATCCATTTTAATATTAGTAATTTTACTAGGGATAGGAAGCTATTATTTAATAACAGAGATTAGAAGTGAAATGGCACATAAAAAACTTGTGGAAAACTATGAAAAGCCAATTTCTAAAGAAAATATAAATGAAGAATATGATGTGATTGTCATTGGTGGAGAACCAGAAGGAGTTGCTGCTGCAGTATCATCAGCTCGTAATGGAGCAAAAACACTTCTAGTTGAAAGTCGTGAGGAATTAGGAGGGCTATTTACGTATGGAATGCTAAATTTCCTTGATATACCTCGAAATGACGCTAAACGACCAGTCAGTATGGGTATTTTTAAAGAATGGCACGATCTTGTTAGAGGGAAAGATGCATTTGGAATTTTAGATGCTAAGGCTGCCTTTAAAAAGCTTGTCGATGACGAACCAAATTTAACGCTTTCTGTACAAACAGAAGTCATAAATGCCAATCTTGACAAGAATCAGCTAACATCAGTGAAATTAAAAAATAAATATGGTACGTATGTCGTGAAAGGTAAGGCATTCATTGATGCTACACAGGATGCTGATTTTGCTGCAATGTCAAAAGTTCCTTATTTCATGGGTGGAGAAGATATTGGCATCAAGGATAAAAGAATGGCTGTTACCTTGATGATTCACTTAAAAAATGTTGATTGGGATAAGGTGAAGCAAGCAGCAAACTCAAATACTTTCGGTGGTGCTCACCTAAATGATTCAGTCATGTGGGGGTTTACAAAGCTTCATGATGACTATAAGCCAGTACAAGAAGGTACGAGATTACGAGGCTTGAATTTAGCAAAAGTAGATGATGAATATTATATTAACGCTTTACAAATTTTTGGAATCGATGGTTTGAATGAACGTTCAAAACAGGAAGCAATCGAAAAAGGAAAGAAAGAGACAGAACATATTTTACGTTATTTGCAAGAGAAGTTTCCTGGCTTTGAAAATGCTGAAATTGTGAGTTATCCGGAGGAACTATATGTCAGAGAAACAAGACATATATGGACAGAATACCAATTACCGATGTCCGATGTTTGGAAGAATAGTGATCACTGGGATAGTATTGGCTTGGCTGCGTATCCAGTTGATGTACAAGCACAAACACCTCATGATTATGGATATGTTATTTCGACTCCAAAACAATACGCTATTCCTTTCCGTTCTTTAGTACCCAAAGAAATCGATGGCTTGCTTGTTGTGGGTCGTTCTGCAGGTTATTCATCGCTCGCAGCGGGAAGTGCACGTGTCGTTCCAACGGGTATGGTGACTGGGCAAGCAGCGGGAGTAGCGGCAGCATTAGCGATTAAAGACGACGTAACCTTTAGAGCAATGAGCGAGAACAAAAAACTCATCAATACCTTAAGGGAAGATTTAAAAAAACAAGGGGCTTTTGTAGATCCATTTAATATGGATTATCCATATAAAGGTGAATGGTATGATAAATCCATTCAAACATTAATCAATTCCGGACTCGTTGTTGGTGGTTATTCCAATGACTTACATGTTGAAGATTCAGCAACAAAGATTAAGTTTGCGAAAATGCTAAAAGAAGGCGTTCAACGTGCTTGTCCAGAGAAAATGAAAGCGCTAGGAGACAAGCTGGATACCGTTATCTATAAAGTAGCTAATAAAGAAAGTGGCCCAATTACAAGAGATGAAGTTGCAGAATTCTTGACGGAAGTATTAGTAGGCAAGTCAAGTGCAAACAACTGGGATCTATTGATGGAAAAAGGGGTTATCAGTGAAACATTAGCAAAAAGAATTTCTGAAAACAAGGAACTAAAATTAAAAGAGCTGTATGCCATTATGGCTGATGTCATCCATTATGCAGAAAAGGAACATTCCTCGGAATGTTCCTTTTCCTTATAGTTACTGGCAATTATGATGTAGGTTTAGTAAGACCTTGTGACTCAAAATAGTTTACTAGTGTATCTAAAAAGACCGATATTTGGAATACTGTTGCAGGACCTTTTGTTATGAATTCTTCACCGATAGATAAAGAATTAAATGTTATAATCCTGATCACACGCTCCAATTACAACACGAGCGTTAGTAATACCATCACTAGTAGTTAAAGAACTGTTATTAAATGTTTTCTTCACACCATAATTTACAATGAAATCCAACTCGCCTTTAGTGTTAATAGATAATTCAATTGGTACATTTGAACCTGGTGTTATATCAAATGGTTGTTTAGTATCCGATTGTACTGTATCTTCAGTTAAATCTTTAACGTAAATTAAATATAAAAATTCCTCTTTTAAACATTTCTTATTGGACAATAATCTAGCAACAAATTTATTTTACTAGATTTCGTTAGATGCATACTGGATTTTAATAACGGAAAATGATATAGTAATGAAATATTAATGGAGGTATGTGGAAATTGAAGAAGAGAATGGGTACGTTATTAATGTTGAGTGCTGTTATGTTTTCGGGATGCAATTCAGACAATCAAGAAGAGAATAAACAAGAAAAAACTTCGCAGGAAATGCCAAGTGAACAAGTAACAATACCGCAAGACGCAAAACTGATAGGCTCTTCTGAGAATGGAGAAGTTGAACTATATGCTGAAGCGAACGGCGTAAAGCTGGACTTTAATGGTAAAGTGAAGGATTTTGATTGGACATTTTATGACGATATTCAAACAAAGCCACAAGTATTTTATACGGATGTTACAGGGGATGGAAATGAAGAAGCTGTTATCATCATAAAAACAGGGAACGGTACAGGGTTAGATACTGATGAAATTCATGTCGTGAATAAGGATTTAACAGAAATCAAGGTTCAAGGCTATGAAGATATTGTTGCTAATAATATTGAGTCAAATGTTGTTAAAAATGATAATGGTACATTAGGAATTACTGTTAAAGTTCAAGGAAAAGAACACAACTTTGATTATGAATTCGATCCAGCGCCAGATTTACAACAGGATCAACTTGCTTTTGGTGGCATAATTATTTATTTTCTAGAAAATCAAAAAATAAAATTAAATCTTGTTGGATCTGTCGGAGTATCCCCAACGTATGTAGCTGATTTTAATATCACATATAAATTTGATAGTACTAAGAACGAATTTATTGTTGATCAAATAGAATTTAAACCAGTTAAAAACTAGAAAAAAGCAGACCATATATATAAAGAGAAGCACCCTTTATTGAGGGCACTGAAAAAGTCGATTTGCCACAAAAAAATGTGATGCAAATCGACTTTTTTTGAGTTTGTAAATCCAACAAAAGATAGATTTATAATATAAAAAATGAATTTCTTTAGTTTTTCAGTGCTCTCCCTTTATTGGGGGCTTTTTCCTTTCAATTTTTTCTGAATTAACATTGGAAAAAAACTTATATGGAGGTAATGAGATAGTGAATGATTAGTTTTATCAGTTGTTTCTAGTGCAGTTCAGCTATAACTAAATAGACTGTTGACTTTAAATAACAGCTCCTGTAGAATGTATCAAAATTACAGTTTAAATTCGATGAAAAAGAGAGTAGTTTATGGAGCTATTGGAAAGCGAGTTAGGGATGGTGTGAGCCTAATGCAGGAACCATAAATGAAACGCACTTTGGAGAAGGTTCTCGAACTAGTAGTAGAGAATATCGGGGAGTCACCTCGTTAACAATGGAAAGTGGTCATATGATATGGCAACTAGAGTGGTACCACGGGATAACTATGCTCTCGTCTCTATTTTAGAGACGGGGGCTTTTTTTATTTTTTATAGATTTTGGGAGGAGAATGAGCATGAATACACAAATCGCGAAAAGCATTGCTATGGCATTAAATAACGAACTGACGGTCACTGAAATTCAAAATTTACTAGAAAAACCGAGAAATTTAGACTTAGGAGATGTGGCATTTCCGTGCTTTACATTAGCTAAAAAGTTTGGGAAATCCCCTCAAAGTATCGCCACTGATATTCAAAATAATTTAAGCTGTGACGTCATACAAGAGGTTCAAGTGGTAGGTGGATATGTCAATATATTTTACCATCAGCCAACGATTACACAGCAGGTGCTTAACCAAATAGTAAAAGAAAAAAATTTATATGGAACTCATCAGGCATCAAAGGGAAATGTAGTTTTGGATTTTTCTTCACCTAATATAGCGAAGCCTTTTTCTATGGGCCATTTACGTTCTACAGTGATCGGCAATGCTTTGGCCAACATTGCTGAGAAAATTGGCTATAAAGCAATTCGTATTAATCATTTAGGTGACTGGGGAACACAGTTTGGCAAATTAATCGTAGCCTATAAAAAATGGGGCGATCAGCAAACTATTGAAGCTGCCCCAATAGAGGAACTATTAAAAATATATGTGAAGTTTCATGAAGAAGCGGAGCAGAATGACACCCTCAATGAACAAGCACGTGCCGCATTTAAAGCATTAGAAGATGGGGATGAAGAGGCGTTAGCTCTATGGCGATGGTTTAGAGAGGCATCACTCGAAGAATTCAAGACCATTTATCAACTGCTTGGGATTGCCTTTGATTCATTCGATGGGGAGGCCTTCTACAATGACAAAATGGTTGCTGTTGTCGAGGAGCTGGAAGAAAAAGAGCTGCTTGTTAAATCTGATGGCGCTTATGTCGTTGAAATAGACAATATGCCACCATGTTTAATAACTAAAACAGACGGTGCAACGCTTTATGCTACACGTGATTTAGCAGCTGCTTTTTATCGTCAACAACAATACGATCCTAAAAAAATATTTTATGTTGTAGGGAATGAACAATCTCTTCATTTTAACCAATTATGTAAGGTCATTGAGAAGATGGGATACGATTGGGCAAAAGACTTACAGCATGTGCCTTTTGGGATGATCCTAAAAGAGGGTAAAAAAATGTCAACCCGTAAAGGGAAGATCGTTTTATTAGCAGATGTACTAAAGGAAGCGATTGCTACGGCGAAACGAAATATCGAGGAAAAAAATCCAAAGCTAGAGCATAAAGAGAGCGTCGCACATCAGGTTGGTGTAGGAGCGGTTATTTTTAATGATTTAAAAAATGATCGTCTACATGATATTGAGTTTTCCATTGGAAACATGATGAATTTCGAGGGAGAAACGGGGCCATATATTCAATATACTTATGCACGTATCTCATCTCTTTTAGAAAAATCAGAGGAAAAGAGTAACGAAGTATCTCTCGCAACATTAGGTGAGCAAGCATGGCCAGTTATTTTATTATTGGAACAGTTTCCGAAAGTAATTACCAACGCTTTTGAGCAAGCAGATCCATCACAAATTGCTAAATATGCCTTACAATTAGCGCGTCTATTTAATAAATATTATGCGCAAAATAAAGTATTGGTCGATGACAACCTAAGAAGCTCACGATTAGCATTTTGTCAATGTGTAGCCATTGTTTTAAAAGAATCGCTAGCACTGTTAGGGATTGCTGCACCTAAACATATGTAAGTGGTTATCAAACACAGCTACTTCATCGAGGTAGCTGTGTTTTTCAATCATTTATGGCCGTGAAATTGACCGCAACTAGAAAAGATGGTAAAAAGGAATTCGGAGGTCTGACAATAATGTTAGATTTTAGCGAATTTTTAGACCATGTAATAAGAGAGAAGGTTTTTAGAAGGTATGGAGAAGAAGCAATGGCGTGTTTCCATGGTACTTGTGGTTGTTAGTATTTTTTTCGTTGCGCTCAATATGCGCCCAGCAGTCACAGGAATTGGACCACTATTTAATGTACTTTTGGAGTCGCTCCATGTATCAAATACAAAAATGAGTTATTTAACATCTATTCCGGTGTTTTGTATGGGACTCTTTGCACCATTCGCAGTACCATTACAACGAAAACTCGGAACAAAAACTGCTATCGCGCTCTTAATAATCATCATTGCATTAGCGAATGGGCTACGTTTTTTAAAAGAAAGTTATGTTTTACTTGTTGTCACAAGCTTTGCTGCAGGATTCGCCATTGCGCTTATTGGACCAATGTTAAACGCTTATATAAAGAGGAAATTCCCAAACCGTTTTACTACGGTTGTAGGTATTTATTCATTTGGAATAGGAACAGGGGCAACACTGAGTGCAGCACTCACAGTAACATTTTATAATCGTTTTAATGGGAGCTGGACGATAGCGCTCGGCAGTTGGTCAGTACTAGCAATAATTGCTCTATGCATATGGATACTGGCTATACAAAACGAGGAGGTCGAGCTATCAGATACAGATATAATGCCTGAAAATGTAGCAAGAAATCCGTGGAAAGATGTCCGCGCTTGGACAATATTAATTTATTTTGGCTTACAAACATCGTTGTTCTTCTCAATAATGTCATGGCTAGCACCGATGTTACAGGATAAGGGCTATTCCCTTGTCGCTGCAAGCTCTATGCTAACATTTATGTCCATTGTACAAATGGTAGGAAATATTTTGGTCCCTATACTAATGGAAAAATGGTCGAGTCGAATCAAGTGGCTTTTTTCTTTAGGGATCTTAGGTATTATCGGCTTTGCGCTACTATGGGTAGGCTCCGGTGCTTTATTGTGGATGGCGGTGTTAATAATAGGCGTCGTATTAAGTGGCTTATTTCCAATCGGTTTATTGTTACCATTGGACGAGTCCAAAAATGACGAGGAGGCAAATAGCTGGTCATCTATGGTGCTTTCAGGTGGGTTTATGATCAGCGCTATTATTCCTATACTTATTGGTTATTGCTATGATGTGACTGGTAATCATTCATTTACCTATGCTATTTTTATGACATTGATGCTTGGCATTGTAGTTACTACAATCATTCTAAAGAAAAAATAATGTTGAGGCATGCTAGAAAGCATGTCTTTTTTTATTAATAATATTTTGAGCGCAAATTATAAGTCATTTTTCATAGTAAAACTAAAATAGAGGCGTTTTTTATAGGTATAACGAATTGAATAAAAGGTGGGAGTCGTATTTTCATAACATAGTGCATGTAATAATATTATTATGTAAACTTGAAACGTATAAAAACCTTGTTTATGATAGAAAAGAAGATGTTTAACTTCTTTCACCGGTTGTCCAAACATCCATTGAAAGAAGTTAAAGCCTCCGGCGGATGTCACGAATTCGGAAAAGAGTTCTTTGTGCAAGCACAAGGCCGAATCCGAACACAATTATGCCGAGGCATAATTGATAGAAAGTTTTGGTGAACGTATGCGGAAAAAGATGCTCATTCTTGGAGCAACAGCTTTACTATTAACTGGCTGTGAAAATGAAACAGTGGCGGACATGTTTCAGACTAAAAAGGCCGATGTAAACTCGGAAAAGGTTGTGACGAAACAGGAAGAAAAAATTGTACCAGAAGTAAAAGTAATTGGCGAGAATGGCATTGGTGCAGGGATCATTGTTAAAAAAGAAGACGCTAAGCTTTATATTGTGACAAATGGTGCACTCGTAGCTTCAAAGCCAACTGCGCTCGTACAATTTAATAATGATAAGCTTGCGGAAGGTAATGTACACTATATGTCTACAGCACATAATATCGCCATTTTAGAGGTTACATACAACGCATCGGTAAAGGTGCCGACCGTCTATAACGGGGAATTAAATCAGTTAGCTGTTTATGTCGATAGCTTACCGTACACAATTAAAAAATATAGTGACAGAGTAGCAGCCTATTACATAGATGCACAACAAAACATACCTTTAGGAAGCCCTGTTCTAGGAGCAGAGAATGGTGAAATTGTAGGCATCTATTTTAAACGCCAGCAAAACGGTGTTTCACAGCCGTATATATTGCCATTTAAAGATATTGTGCAGTTATCGGATGAATGGATTGAAGATGGTATGAAGGTAAGTGATCGACTATCTCAATCGAAAAGCTTGTATCCGTATATAGAACAGGGTGACAAAGAAGCAGTCCAAAAAGCTATCGATAAATATGGCAAGAATGTTTTTGCGTATAATGCCGATGAAATAAAGCTATTTTTAAATACTTTTCATAAGCATTTAAAAGCAGCTGTTGAGATACAGGATGCCAGTGTCATGAAACCTTTCGTAGGTACAGACGATTTACAAAGCACATTGGATAATATGGTTGCGTATTATGCCTCCAAACAAGCAAAAATTCATTTTTCCAATACGATGATTAAAAACATCAACATGGAAGGACAAAATATTGTTGTTCGTGCAAAAACGGAATATGTACTAACGAATTCTGCTGGTCAAGAGGCACTTGCGAACTCTATGATGGTATATGAAATAAATAAAAATGAACAGGGCGAGTACAAGTTTATTCGTCTAACAACTGAGGAGTGAAAAGTTGGATGGAGCAAGCAAGACAAATGCTACAACATCATTTTGGCTATGATTCATTTCGCAATGGACAGGCACAAATTATAGAACAAACATTACGAGGTCAATCAAGTCTTTGCGTGATGCCAACTGGCGGAGGTAAATCCATTTGCTATCAAATCCCGGCACTTATGCTAGATGGCCTCACAGTCGTCATATCCCCTTTAATTTCTCTTATGCAAGATCAGGTAGAAGCATTACGTGCCGCAAATATTCCAGCCGCGTATATTAATAGCACCTTATCCGTACAAGAAGTGGATGAAACGATGCAGCTTGCGAGTGCAGGTTATTTAAAGCTACTTTATATTGCGCCAGAGCGATTAGAAAGTGCAACGTTTTTACAGGTATTATCGAATTTATCTGTACCATTGATTGCTGTGGATGAAGCACACTGTATATCACAGTGGGGGCATGATTTTAGACCAAGTTATAGAGCAATCCAAAAATTATTTACATTATGGTCCCAAAAGCCAGCTGTCTTAGCACTGACTGCAACAGCTACACCAGCTGTTTGTGATGATATAAGACAATTACTAGAGATTGACGAGCATTCAACTGTCATTACCGGATTTGCACGCGATAATTTAGCTTTCTCAGTGTTAATTGGTGAAAATAAAGAGCGTTACATTAAAAATTATTTAGTGAAAAATAAAAATGAAGCGGGCATTATTTACGCAGCTACACGAAAGGCTGTAGACGCAATCTATGAGCTTTTAAGTCGCTCGGGAGAATCTGTGGCAAAATATCATGCGGGACTAAAAGAGGACATGCGTATGTCAGAGCAGGAGCGCTTTTTAAAAGATGAGGCGCGCATTATGGTCGCTACCAATGCATTTGGAATGGGGATTGATAAGAGTAATGTACGCTTTGTCATACATTATCAAATGCCGCGCAATATGGAGAGCTATTATCAGGAAGCGGGACGTGCAGGACGTGACGGCTTACCAAGTGCTTGTATTTTACTGTATGCATCAGGCGATGTCCAAACACAACGCTTTTTAATAGAACAGACGCAGGATGAAACACGAATTGCACAAGAATTAGCAAAGCTACAAACGATGGTTGATTATTGCCATACAGAGGGCTGTTTGCAAAATGCTATCTTAACGTATTTTGGCGAAGAAGCAGGAGTACCTTGTAGTCGTTGTGGTAATTGTAATGACGGACGAGAAGTTAAAGATGTGACGGTAGATGTACAAAAGGTGCTAGCCTGTGTTGTTCGAATGGGGCAAAAATTTGGCAAGACGATGGTGGCGCAGGTGCTAATTGGCTCCAAAAATCAAAAGGTCGCTGAATTTGGCTTTGCTCGGTTATCTACCTATGGCATTTTAAAAGGTCAATATTCCTCAAAGGATGTTTTAAGCTTTATTGAGTTTTTAATTGCTGAAGGCTTACTTGCCGTTAAACATGGCACGTTTCCGACCATTTATGTATCAGAGGAAGGTAAAGAGGTTCTACTCGGGAATCGAACAGTTATGCGAAAAGAAGCTGTCACTGTGCGTAAGCTTGTAGACAATGACCCGTTATTCGAGCACTTACGATTACTGCGTAAAGAGATTGCAGATGAAGAAAAGGTACCACCATTTGTTGTGTTCTCTGATAAAACATTACGTGAATTATGTGATAAAAAACCAACGGAGCTTGAAGATTTACGACATGTTAGTGGGATTGGTGAAGTAAAATTCGAAAAATACGGCAAGCGTTTCTTCGATGCACTCCAGTCTTTTTTGAAAACAACAACAAACTAAATGGAAAAGGGAAGTGCTTAATTCAAAAGAATTAGGCACTTCCTTTATATTCGCAAAGTATTACCCCCCGCTATTTCTCCCAAAGCTCGATCAGTCGACCATCAGGATCTTTAATCCAAATAAACTTTCCAAATTCACTAATCTCTTTTTCCTTTACAAGAGGTACACCAATATGTTCAAGATGCTGAATCGTCTCATTTATGTCATGTACTTGGAAATTTAACATCACTTGTTGTTCTGTTGGAAAATAACTGTCTTCTTCGGTAAAGAAAGAAAAGATCGTCTCATTTCCTGATTGGGGTTTAATCACAGTCCCATTCCAATTTTCTATTTCAATCTTCAATACTTCACTGTACCATTTTTTAATAACATCTAGATTCTTTGTTCTCCAAAATATTCCTCCGAAACCTTTTATCATCGTATCTAATTCCTGTCTGTCTTTAAATTTTTTCGTTTTTCAATTTTATGTTTAGTTCCTTCTTCAACTATACCGCTCGAATAGTTTAAGTACAATTTTTCACATCGATTATTTGGGTGGGCTACTTCATGTAAAACGATCGTTAGTTGAAGGATTTGATTTCATATTTATAAGATATATTATCATCTAGAATTGATAATATATCGTCTAAGTCAAAAAGCTGTTCTATGTAGTGTACACCTGCTGAATAGTTATTTTTGATTAACTTATTCCCTAATATTGAGGCTACATTACCTGTTATCTCTGTATTATTTGAACCAAATAATACGGATTCAATAATTCCTTTTTTTCCCTCGATTTCCCCATGTACTTCTGCTTTAATTAAATAATCATTTGAGCCAATATTTAATTTATCAAAAATATGTAAAGCTCCCACAAATATATTTATAAAAATATTTTTAAAGAATTTATATTTTAATAGCTTGAAAGTTCCTACCTTTTTAAGTATAGCTAATTCTTTTGTTGTAAAGTCCGAGTCATAAAAAAAGCGAGAAGATACGTTTTCTAAAGGAAGCGTTTTAGTGAGAATATGTTGGTCAGCCAGATTAAATCTATAAGCAATCCTTTTCCCAAACTTTTTTGGTAACTCTACATATTTACCATCAGTAAAACTACTTACATACTTATTTTGACCATTTTCACATATCGAAAAATTATTATTTATATTATTTAGCAACCATTCTACTCCGTCATTTCCGTGCTTTTCACCAATCCCAAGCATTAAATAAGTGTCCGTACGGTTAACTTTATTAACCTGATTGACTAAATTTTTAACCATTAAATTTGATAAACCTGGAGATAAACCTACCCCCAATACTAATGTTGTTCCCGATTCAATGGCCTTACTATGTAAACTTTCAATTTTTGATAGGATAGTATAGGAAGGGGAAATATCTATATAATTAACTTTATTTTGAATACACATTTCAACGAAATTAGTATCTTTTTGGTCAAGGCACATTATTACTAACTGTGTGTGTGTAAATACTTCATGGGATGTCTCTAAATTATAAATATCTAGTTTCAACGGCAGAACCTTGTCATTCATAGACAAAGAAAACCTTTTTGCCTTTTCAAAATTTCTACCAGCCGCGATAACTTTTCCAGGGTAAATCTGAGATAAAGATTTACAGATTACGGTACCGACTTGACCATAACCGCCGATTACTAAAATATTTTTCACTTGAAAACCACCTTCTCATAGTTTAAAACAACTTACACAATTTTAATAAAAATACCCTGTAGAATAATTAATAGTAATGTTTTATTTTCTCTATCTTAACATAAATATCCATCCATCTTTTTGCAAGGAGAACTAAAATGGAAGTAGGCTAACAAATAAAACACAACTCATTCCCATTTTGTATTTAAGGGAATTACAAATGAGTTAAGAAAAATGAATTTACGTAACAGGTATTTGGCTTTTTTCGTGCGAAGATTTTCCGGAATAATGGCGGTACAGCTAGTAGTACCAAAACAAAAATGAACCCGGAATTGATATTCCGGGCTTGATTCTCACTTACTTATAGTGCTCCATGACACACTGCCTCGCTTCCGCATTGATCTTAAATTTTTAAGACAACTGTGCTTTAGCTTCATTCAGCTTTGATGGTCCTTCTGAGTTACCGGTCAGCCCCACTCATCAGGTTAACCCTCCTTGTCATTGGATTTGAAGTGAAATCTTAAATAGTATAGGCCGTTCATTATTTTTTATACACGTTATTTTAAAACTTCCTTAAAAAAGATGAATTTCAGATGGATCAGAGGTCGTTTTTTATCATACGCTTCAAAGTAGCAAAAAGCCCTTGAGTATATAAATGATTGGTTTTTAACACTAACGATTAATGTAACAAGCATAAAAAAGGTCGAATCCTTAGTATTTTGGAATTCGACTTTTTCTGATTTTTAAAAAATCCATTTCGAACGAGCCCAAGACCTGTATAGATCCTGTTTTTATCGAGAAATACGTTTTTAAAATTAATTTGTAATACGTTATTCTAACTTGGAGATATTAAATTTGAGGTATTTTAAAAACTCTCGAGCTGCCAAAGAAAAATGCTTTTTCTTTGATCGTACCCATCCGAAAGATCGTTGATGAGATTCAAAATTTATTAATGGTATCGGAATAATATCTCCACTATTAACATAATGATCATCTATTAGTGCTATATTCATCAAAAAGCTTATCGCTAAACCATCTGCAACAGCCTTTTTAATGACTTCGGTATTGTTAGAAGTAAATAAAATATTCATGGGTCCGTATTTATTCATAAATATAGAAATGGAATCTTTCCATATTACCCCATCATACATCACTATTGTTTCATTTATTAACTCCTCAGGCGTTATATAATCACTGAATGCATATGGAGAATGTTTACTGACACATACCATAATTTTTCCCTCTAATAAGGTTTCGAAAATCAGCTCTTCATGTGCATTCCAATCGATTCCATCAAGCATAGATAATCCGATGTCAATCCTTCCTTGTAGAACATCTTCAATAATATTGGGTGACTTTTTTTCTGTCATGAGAATACGAAAGTTAGGATAGTCTTTTTTAAAGTTAGCTAACGTTCCAAGTAAAATTGGTAGGAAAAAGCTAGGGCTGGCCGATAAATTTAATTCTCCGTTTATTAATGATGCTTGCTCTTGCGCTTCTTCTTGTATTTCTTCAATCTTCACGGCAATTTCATACGCTTTTTTAATAATGTTTTTACCCTCTGCGGTAGGCTGGGCGCCTAACCGTGATCGTGTAAACAATTGAATTCGTAATTCTTGCTCAAAACTGGTAATTGCCTTACTAATGGTCGATTGTGAAACATGAAGGTTTTGGGCAGCGACGGAAATTGAACGCGTTTTAGCTACTTCAACAATATATTTTAATTGCTCTAAATGCACAACGTTACCCCCTTTTATATGAATTTCATTCAAGTTTATATGATATATTACCATTTTACTTTACCTACAACCATATATAAAATAATTATCAAGAATATTATAACTATTCTAAAAACAGGTAGATGAAACCGCTTTCTAATTTAGAAGGAATGTGTTTTTGGAGGGAGTAAAGTATGCATGAAACAGTACAAATCGAAAATATTCAACATTTAAAAGAGAGGCTACTTGAGTTCATTTACAACGAGTTGTTACCGTTTGAAAGTGAACATGGAATTGATTCAGAAAAAGAGATTTCAATGGAACAGATTAAATGGGTCAGAAAGCGATCAAAGGAGCTCGGATTTTATGGTATCAACCTTCCTAAGGAGGTAGGGGGACAGTCACTTAGCCTAAAAGGGCTATGTATCCTAAAAGAAGAACTGGCAAAATCAGGGGCGGCTTTATGGGGGCATGTTTTAGGTGAAATAGGGGGACCTTTACGCATTGGTCAGATGTTAAAAATATTTACGCCGGATCAAATAACAAAATATGTAATGCCAGTGATTAATGCTGAAGCGGGATGCTGCTTTGCGTTATCAGAACCTGGGGCAGGATCCGATGTCCGTGCTATTCAAACCACGGCAGTACGCGAAGGTGATAATTATATATTACATGGTAAAAAGCATTTTATTAGCGCTGCTCCATATGCAGATTGGGGTATTGTTTTGGCGAAGGAGATTGTGGATCCAGCTAGTGAAAGAGTAACTGCTTTTATTGTAGAAAAACAAGCAGAGGGAAGACCAGGGTTTGAATTAGGAAACATTCAGGTTCCAATTTCCGGAGAAAGGAGCACGGCCGAGCTAATCTTTAATTATTGCCGAGTGCCATCTGCCAATATTCTCGGTCAAACGGGCAAGGGGTTAATGCTCGGACTCGGCAGAATCAATGAAAATAGGGCTTCGTGGGGAGCTACCTATCTTGGCGTAGCACAACGGCTATTGGACTTATCTATCGATCATGCCAAACAGCGGATTCAGTTTGGACGTCCAATTGGAGAATTTCAAGCAATTCAACATATGTTAGCGGAGATGGGGACTGAAATATACGCGGCACGTTGCATGCTCTACGATGTGATCGAAAAGATTGACCACGGTGAAGATGTAAGAGGGAATGCATCAATGGTTAAATTGTATTCCTCTGAGGTTGCTAATCGAGTTGCCGACAAGGCTGTTCAAATCTTTGGCGGACAAGGGTTAATGAAAGGACACCCTGTCGAGAAAATGTACAGAGACGTACGAATGTTTAGGATTCTGACT
Source organism: Lysinibacillus agricola (assembly GCF_016638705.1). GTDB lineage: Bacteria > Bacillota > Bacilli > Bacillales_A > Planococcaceae > Lysinibacillus > Lysinibacillus agricola. The sequence continues at coordinate 2,698,297 of NZ_CP067341.1, forward strand.
GGTACATCTGAAATTCAGAAAAACATGATTGCCAAAGAACTGCTGAATAAATAAAAGAAAAAAGCATAGCCGATTCTACTATACATTCTGGGATATTCGGAGTTTCAAATTGGAAACAACTATTTTTAACAATTATTATTGTATTTTACTAGAGAGAGGAAGTTTTCATGGATACTTTAACTTTTCAGGCTTTTCTGTTCAATAGTATAAATAAATTTGATTACCAGCCGGCACTTACTTGTGTTGATACAGATGAAACTATTACTTACAAGGAATTACGAGCTAATGCTGAGGAGGTAGCGAGCCAGTTAATACGTCTTGGTGTACAAATTGGAAGGCATGTTGCGGTTTTGATTCCAAATAGTATTGAAAATGTCGTATATAATCTTGGTGTAAGTCGATGTGGGGCAACCGTCGTCCCATTAAATGATAAGCTCGGTGTTAGAGAGATCGAGTTTATCTTGAGAGATGCCGAGCCCGAAGTTGTTATTATGGCAACTCAGAAGCATGTAGAATCTGTCCTTAACTATCAAAAAGAGGCAGGTAAAAACAATGTAACAGTTATTGGTCTGCCAGGCTTTGGTGTTGAATACCCAGAAGAATTTTATTCTATTGATTTAGATGATAAAAAAGGTAGCGTTGCGTTCCCTGTTGCCTCATTAGAGGACTTAGCAATTATATCGTATACAGGTGGTACAACAGGGACGCCAAAAGGGGTCATGCACTCTCAACAGGGGTTTGGGTCCTCACTCATGGCTTCATGTATGGAATATCCTTACGATGACCAAGAAAAGGTTTTGTTTTGTACACCTATTATTCATGCTGCAGGTGTGCTACTACAGAGGTCATTAGCATCTGGATGTCATGTGTATATCATGAAGGCATTTCATCCAGAAGTATTTATGCAGATTGTACAAACAGAACGGATTACAAGCACCTTTGTGGTTCCAACTATTATTTACCGATTGATTGATGAGGCCAAGAAAAAAAGCTATGACGTGAGCTCATTGCGTAATATAAATTATGGTTCATCGCCTATTTCTTCAGAACGTCTGAAAGAAGCATTTGAAATCTTTGGTCCTATTTTTAGACAGCAGTATGGGATGACTGAATGCAGTATTGTCATTGCGAGACTTACAAAAAGCGATCACCTCTTTGCTTATGAGAACAATCTTGAAGTGTTAAAAAGCTGCGGAAAACCGTGTATGCTCACTCAAATTCGTTTGGTTGACGCTAATGGGCGAGACGTGGAACCATTACAACCGGGAGAAATTGCTGTCAAAACCCCTTCTGTCTCCGTTGGGTATTACAAAAGACCAGACCTGACAGCAGAGGCATATCGTGATGGCTGGTTCTTTACGGGTGATATCGGAAAACTGGATGAACAAGGATATCTTCATATTGTCGAACGTAAAAAGGATTTGATCATTTCTGGCGGTTTCAATGTATACCCCGCTGAAGTAGAAAGGATCGTGAACCAGCACCCTAAGGTGGCAATGAGCGCTTGCATAGGCATACCGCATAACGATTGGGGTGAGGCGGTCTGTATATTTGCTGTGCTGCGTAAGGGTGAAACTTGTAAGAAGGAAGAATTAATCGAGTATTGTAAAGAACGTACTTCTATTTATATGGTTCCAAAAGAGGTATTTTTTGAGACGTCATTACCGTTAACAATGGTAGGGAAGATTGATAAGAAAGAGCTAAGAAAACCTTTCTGGGAAGGAACAGCACGTTTGGTGAATTAGAAAGATGCAATTAGATTTTTTACCATCAATTCGGTTGGTATTTTCAAATAAAAAATAAAAGTCCTAATAAATGGTGTTTTTGAAATTTGTTAAGTTAGGTTATGATTACGACCATTAAAGGAATACCGCAAAGGGTACGAATCATATAACGATACTTCAAAAAGGAGTGAATAAAAATGCAAGTATATGCTGCTGATAAAAAGCGTAAATCCATTATAATCATTTTACTATTTATTGGGATGGTATTAAGTTACATTGATAAAACATCAATGAACATAGCCATCATTCCAATTCAGAAAGCATTGGACCTTAACTCTTTTGAATCCGGTTTGGTTTTAAGTATCTTCTTTTTCAGCTACGCTCTGATGCACCCAATAGGAGGGTGGCTTACCGATAAGTATGGTGCACGTAATGTGTTGGTCTTTTCCATCTTAGGATTTTCGCTCTTTACGGCACTTACAAGTCTTGCCTGGTCATTTATTTCACTACTTTTAATTCGTTTCCTGTTTGGTATAGCGGAAGGCAGTGTCTTTCCTGCCAGTATGAAATCGATTTCTGACAACTTTAGCGAAAATGAAAGAGGAAGGGCCAGTTCATTCTTTCTATCTGCACAAACGGCAGGTGGTGTCATAGGTTCCGTTGCAATAGGTTTTTTGTTGGTTTTCTTTGAGTGGAGATGGATGTTTGTAAGCATTGGGATTTTAGGAGTTTTTATAGCGTGGGCCAGTTGGATCTATTTGAAATCTCCAGAAGATAACCAAATAAATAATAAAGAACAAAATAAAAATAAGATTCCTTACAAAATGGTATTTAAAACCGATAATTTTTGGAATTTCTTCTTTACGAAATTTTTTTCTAATATCGTGAATTGGGGGATGATTACCTGGATGCCGTCTTATTTGGTAAGTAAAGGTTTGGACTTGTTATCTGCAAGTGTCTTGATGGCCATCCCCTATGTTGCTTCCTTTATCATGTTTAATGTAAGCGGCTTGATTTTAGATAAGTATATGGCTGGAAGAGAAAAATACCTAGCAATCGGAGGATTACTATCTTCCAGTGTCTTTCTATTTTTGATGTTCAATGCAACGTCTGTCGCTCTTGGGATTGTTTATTTGACCTTTAATGCTATCTCAATCTCTTTTATCGGAACAGCATTATACACAATGATTATTAAGTATTCAGGTAAGGAATTAACGGGGTCTGTGACAGGATTTGTTTCCTTTGGCGGACAGATTGCCGGGGGGATCTCACCAATGGTCATTGGGTTTGTTCTTACTATTTTCAACGGATCTTATACGGCTGTTTTTTGGTTTTTAATCGCTGCTGCATTGGCAGGGGCAATTGCAGCACTAACGATTAGAAATAAAGGTAAAGAATCAAAAGAAGATGTGCTTATAGAGCCTTCTTTTTAATGAAGGAGAGATTGTCATGCAGAACTTAACAAATAAAATGCAAGCTTTTTCCACAAATTCAGCAGATATCGTGACAAAGGATAATTGGCTTACTTCAATAAAAAATTTGCAAGGGTATTGTCATATCGGTGAATTGAGTCCTTGCCGTATTATCTGGAGAGGAAGCCAGAAGCCCTCCCTATTATCATACGCTAAAGATTCATTAGATCTGGAAAATATATACGTGAATAAGGATGAAAATGTGTTATCGTATCTTGAAAGAACGAATACAGATGCTTTTTTAGTGTTGCATAAAGGAAAAGTTTTGTACGAAAACTATTTTAATGGCTATAAATCGTATCAGCCTCATGCGTTGAACTCTGCTACAAAGTCATTTGTTGGATTGATTGTTAGTTTACTTGCTGATGAAGGGTTATTGAATTTAAATAAAAGGGCCTCCTTCTACATTCCTGAATTAGAAGGAACAGGACTTGGTGATGGAACTGTTCAGCAATTGCTTGATATGCAAGTCCCTGTGAAATATATGGAAGCAAACACGCCAATGGGAATAGGCCGTGGGACACCAATTTTTATTGCATCTGGCTCAATACCAAAACCTGATAACTATAATGGACCGGAAAACCTATACGAATTTATGATATCAAGCAAAAAAGATATACCACCTGGTACTGTATTTAAGTATGAAAATGGGCAAACAGAAACGTTGGGCTGGATTATCAAACGCTTAACAGGAAAAAATTTAGCAGAATTAATTCAAGAATTGATATGGTCTAAATTGGGTGCAGAAGAAAATGCCTTGATGCACTTAGATCAAATCGGTACAGACATAGCCAGTGGTGGAATGCGGGCTACATTGCGAGACTTGGTACGTTTTGGGGATATGATGTGCAACGATGGTTACTATAATGGCCAACAAATTATTCCGGAGCATATAATTAGGGGAATTCAAAAGGGTGGGGACCCAAAATTTCTTGCGGGAAGTACTCATAATTATCTTTCAGGATTCTCCTATCATAATCAATGGTGGGTTAGCCATGATCGATATGGGGGATATTCAGCTCGAGGAAAGTTTGACCAGCGAATACACATTGCATCAAAAGCTGATACAGTCATTGTAAAATTATCTTCTTATCATTCGCCTAAATCAGAAGGAATAGATGTGTATAAAGCGATAATAGAGTATCTAGTAAAGCAATAACATCAGGGCTGCCCAGAAGAGCTTGAATTTTATAAAGGCACTACCTAACAGTTACGTTCACAGAATACGAGACTTTCAAAAAAGGGATAGGGAAGGGTTACGGTTTATGGAGGCATTAAATAACTGGAAAGAAGAAACAGGCGATAGTGTAAAATATGCACAGCAGCATTTAGCGAATGAAAGAACTTATTTAGCGTGGATACGGACTAGTATATCTATTGTCGGTGTAGGGTTTTTGACCACTTCTTTGCATTTTACGATTAAAATTAACGCGAATGAATATATTCATATCGTAGCGATATGCCTTGGCATCTTCGCCTGTTTCGTTGGTTTTATAATAGGAGGTTTGGCTACTTTTCAATATTCAAGGAAAAGGAAAGAAATCCAGGATGGTATATTTAATCCTTCAAATCGTTGTATTTTTATTACTTCGTCACTTTTCTCCATCTTAATTTTCATTATTTTTATGTATCTTTCTTTCTTATTATTTCTGTAATCTATAAATAGCTCGCAATTAATAAACATCAGTACGCTGACGCTAAAACAAATTTTATCTTACTAAAAAACACGTATTTTGACTAAACCAAAATACGTGTTTTTTAGTATGCTATTGATGAAGGAATTGCTCTAATTTTCCCAATGCTCAGTGATGAACTGATCTCGACCTGAAAGCGCTCGGTCCTTCTGATAATGCTCCGACTCTTTTTGATAATAGTCCTGATGATAATCTTCTGCAGGGTAGAAGTGCTTGGCATCGCGAATTGTGGTTACAATAGGTTTATCAAAGCGACCACTTTTCGCAAGCTTCTCCTTGGAAGCTTCTGCAATTCGCTTTTGCTCTTCTGAATAGGTGAAAATAGCCGTCGTGTATGATTCACCACGGTCATGGAATTGGCCATAGGCATCCGTTGGGTCGATTTGCATCCAGTAGATATCAAGGAGCTGCTCATAACTAAAAACGCTAGGATCGAATTCAATTTCGACTACTTCTAAATGGCCAGAAGTACCTTTTTTTACATCTTCATAAGTAGGGTTTTCTAAATGGCCACCCATGTAGCCCGAAGTGACCTTATGTATACCATCCCATTCAACAAATGGCTTTACCATACACCAAAAACAACCGCCAGCAAATGAAGCTTTCTCAATCATGTTCATCATCCTTTCTTTCGTGAAAATATTATAGCATTATTTTGTTCATTACTGGCAAATAGGGTGTAAAATAACTAATAAATAGATATTGAGAGGATTCGTAACATAATATAAAATGAAACTTTCCTTAAGATGAATCGTTAAATTAACTATAAAAAATAGAGGAGTTATTATTATGGAAGAGCAAGAATATTCAAGACGCTCACAACGTCCCCCAAAACGCCGATTGCGTAAAGGGAGAGCATTGTTCACATTGTTATTACTTTTTGTCATTGTTATTGTGGGTTATTCCGTTATGCAATATCGAAGTGGGCTAGAATTGGCAAACGATACAAAGGTAGCCCAGGAGGATTTCAGTGGCGATACAGTAAAAGATGATGTTGAAAACTATTTATTATTAGGAGTCGATACTCGTGGTGAAGAAAAATCACGTACAGATACAATGATGGTATTATCTTGGAATAAGAAAACAAATGATATTAAACTCGTCTCCTTCATGCGAGATATTTATGCGGAAATTCCAGGTTACCAATCCTATAAGCTTAATACGGCTTACTATTTAGACGGTGTTCAATTATTAAAGGAAACGATCAGCAATATGTTTGGTCTTCCAATTCATCATTATGCTATTATCGATTTTAAAAATTTCGAATCACTTGTAGATATTTTAGCGCCAAATGGAGTTGAAATCGATGTAGAAAAGGATATGTCCGAAAATATTGGCGTTTCATTGAAGCAAGGTGTGCATAACTTAAACGGTAAAGAATTACTTGGCTATGCTCGATTCCGCCACGATGCTGAAGGGGATTTTGGTCGGGTAGCACGTCAGCAAAAAGTTATCGAAGCATTAAAGAATGAAATTTTAGCGCCTCAAAATATGTTGAACTTACCAAAATTCGTTGGTGCAGCACAAGGCTATGTAACAACAGACTATTCATCTGCAGGAGAAATTCAGCAAGTGCTTAAAATGGTGTCAAAAGGTAAAGTCAAAATAGAAAAAGCAACTATACCAATTGAAGGCAGTTATAGTTTCAAAAACTTTAGTCATGCTGGCGATTCAATTGTTATTGATGTAGAGAAAAACAAAGCATTTTTACGTGATTTTTTAGGCATTTCCTTGGAGTGATGTTTCGCAAAATCCAACTTTATCCTGTAATATAAAGGTATAGGATTTGTATTGGAGTGAGTATATGGAAAAAGAAAGACCAAAAGAGCGGTCGAATTTCTTTTCAACGAAATTTATTCGCTTTTTAGGTGGTAAAAATTTATTTTTTATACTGCTTATTTTATTATTATCGGCATGCGTTATTTTCATGTTTCAAAAAGTTTCCTTTATATTTACCCCGCTAAAAGTTTTATTTGAGGTGGTTATTCTACCTGGGGTACTTGCCATTATCGGGTATTATTTATTACGCCCATTATTAGGGCTTTTAGAAAGATGGCGTATCCCAAGAGTTTGGGGTATTTTTCTTCTATATATCGCTGTAATTGGCATAATAACGTTATTAGTAGTACTTGTCTATCCATTTTTACGTGATCAATTCACTAATTTAGCGCAGGAATTTCCAGGATACTTTATGGCGCTAACACAAAATGTTGTCGATTACTTAAACAATTCACGCTTCAATGAGTATTTGGATAAAATAGGCTTTAACTATGACGAGGTTGTCAAGAATTTTACAACGGATATGTTTGAAACGGTAAAAGATACGGCTACGAATTTAGCACAAGGTGTGGCATCCGGTATTACTGGCTTCCTTTCTACCTTAACAGGAATTGTTCTATCATTAGTGACAGTGCCATTTATTTTATTTTACTTACTTAAAGATGGTAAAAAACTACCGAGCTTTATTTTAAAAATGTGCCCGCCACGCATGCGTAAAGAAGTGCATGCAATTTTGCACGATATGGACAAGCAAATTAGTTCTTACATACAGGGGCAAATTTTAGTGTCAATGTGTATCGGTGCTATGGTGACAATCGGATTTTTAATTATCGGTATGAAATATGCCTTATTGCTTGGGTTCCTTGCGATGATTACGAGTGTGGTTCCTTACTTAGGGCCGGTTATTGCGATTACACCAGCTGTCATTATCGCTCTTGTTACATCACCGTTTATGCTTATTAAGCTAGCCATTGTATGGACGGTAGTACAGCTGATTGAAGGGAAATTCATTTCTCCTCAAATTATGGGTAAATCACTTAGTATCCATCCAATTACAATAATTTTCGTTTTATTAACGGCTGGTTCTTTATTTGGCGTACCTGGTGTTATTTTAGGGATTCCAGGCTATGCTATCTTAAAAGTGCTTGTGACACATTTATTTAATCTATTCAAACAGCGTTATAATCGATATGAGGATGAAGATCATCAAAAATATGAAGTGTAAGAAGAGACAGCTATTGCGAAAGTGCAGTAGCTGTTTTTTCATAGGGCTATTTTTAACTTAAAGTTGAAGCAACGTAAAATCAAAGCTAAAAAGCATGGAATTAGTAAGCACGAAGTCTACGTATTTGTTGCAAGAGATAGAACGGTGTCTTCAGTTTTAAGGTCGTGGTGATCGATTATAATAAAGATTGATAAAAATCATCTCTTTAGTTATTCTTTGAGATGATTTTTTTATTGGACATTTATGTTAATATCGCTATGAAGATCTATAATATTATTTGTAAAGATGGTGAAATGATGGAACAATTGCTAAAGGAAATGTTGTCTCCGAGCAATCAATATAAAGTTCAAATTATTAAACGTAAGGATGGTCTTTATACTACAGAAGTATATATGTGGCAAGAAGACAGCGGATATGAGTATTGGAGTCCTATTAAAAAAGGATTGACTTTGATTGAGACGGAGGAAAGTGCAGTGATATTGGCCATTGAACATTTAAGAGAATACTCTGGTGAAATTATCAATCTTTAGTTACTTTACTAATGGGTGCGTTTCTAAAACAAGTGAAGACGTAACGGTGCAGTTATTTGAAGAAAGGTATTAAATTATAAGGAGTGATGATTGGGTAGATTTGGTATTTATTCGTCCCGGTCAAGGAGAACATGCATTATATATACCAAAAGTTTACAGATAAAGATGAACAACTTGTTAAATTATCGAACGAAAACGGTCAAGAAGGTATTTGATAAACGAAAGAAATCAATCCGTATACTGCCTTTAAATGTAAAGAATATAGTGGCTTACTCATTCATGATCGTGACGAGGCAACAATGCTTCAATTTTTCTCATTAGTTGATTTACCAAAAAACATTAGTCCACCTGATAAACCGATACTTGAAGATTACATAGTAAGCTATAGCAAAAACCCTTCCAACAAGTAAGTTAGAAGGGTCTTCATTTTGTTTACATGATTAATTTTTTGGCGTTACTTGCACTTGTGCTAAGCGGTCAATAGCTTCCTGTAACAATTCTTTTGGTTGAACTAACGCTAAACGTAAATAACCTTGTCCAGCCGAGCCAAATACTGTACCAGGAACTGTCACAATGCCAGCCTGTTCAATTAGTTTAAAGGCTAGATCTGTACAGTCAATATCGTACGGATATTTTGCCCATACGAACATGCCACCATTTGAAGGGGCTGCATCCCATCCTAATTCACGTAAGCCGTTCATTAGTGTTTTATGGCGTTCTGAGAATGTTTCACGTAGGCTTGCTGTAATTTCCTCTGCGTTATCAAGTGCTACGACCGCAGCATCTTGAATTGGCTCGAAAATACCGAAATCTAAATTTGATTTTAATTGCTTTAATATTGTAATCATCTCTGCGTTGCCCGCAATATAAGCGATACGTGTTCCAGCAAGGCTAAAGCTTTTCGATAAGGAGTTAATTTCCATACCAACTTCTTTTGCTCCAGGAGCGGCTAAGAAGCTAATTGGGCCATCACCTGTAAAGTAGAACTCAGAGTAAGCCGCATCATGTAGAACGATGATGTTGTATTTTTTAGCAAAGGCAATGACTTTTTCAAAATAGGCTAATGAAGGCATTGCTGGTACTGGATTACCTGGTAAGTTTAAAATCAGTAGCTTTGCTTTTTGAGCAATTTCTTCAGGCACAGCATCTAAATCTGGTAAATAGTCGTTGTCAGCTGTTTGTGGCATGTAGTAAGGCGTTGCGCCTGCTAGATGAATCCCTGCATCATAGGCAACGTAAGCTGGGTTTGTGGATAAGACGATATCTCCGGGGTCACAAAAGGCAATTGGTAAATGCACTAAGCCCTCTTGAGAGCCAATCGTTTGAATGATTTCAGAAGCGGGATCTAAATCTACATTGCTACGACGTTTATAATAGCGGCTAACAGCTTCATAAAAACGTTGTGTGCCCGTTAAAGTATAGCCATAGGATTCTGCTAAACCCGCTCTATAGGATAAATGCTCGCGAATTTTAGCGTGGGGGGGAAGGTCTGGACTACCTAAGCTTAGGTCGATCATTGTCATCCCTTTAGCTTGCTGTTGTTTGGCAAAAGTTTTTAAATCTCCGAAAATTGCTGGTGTAAATAATGACATTTTTTTAGATGGTACGATTTTCAAACGAGTACACTCCTTATAGTTGTATAACAGAATAGTAGTTCACATTTTATCATACTAAAACACATAAAGGGAAAGTTATTCTGAAAAAAGAATATATTTCAATAATGGAGAAGATGTGTGCGTAGACTAGCGGAAATGTTTTAGCTAATGATGGAAATAATAATTTTGACGGAAAATAAGTAGCATTTCTGCTATCATAATAAAATGGAAGGGGGCTGATAGGAATGAATGTTTATTCTTTAAGTGGTCCAAGTGGAACAGGGAAAAGTACAAGCGCACTTGTTTTCGCCCATAAAATCGGGGTAGAGGCTCTTATTGATGATGGTCTTCTAATTGTTAATGGTGTGAAAGTAGCAGGAATCTCCGCAAAATTTGAGAAAAATACGATAACAGCCGTTCGTCGAGCCATTTTTACAGATGATACCCACCGTGAGGAAGTAAAAAAAGCACTTGATACATATAAGGTACAGTCGATTTTACTGATCGGAACGTCCGATAAAATGACAAAGACGATAGCTCGACAGCTTGAGCTTGGTCCAATCGATAAATATTACTATGTTGAGGAAGTGCGTTCCCAAAAAGAAATTGCAAAAGCACGCTTTATTCGACAGACGCAGGGGAAGCATGTCATGCCAATACCTTATCGCCAAGTCGAACAAAATTTTTTTAAACTGTTAGTACAAAAAGGCAAGGAGATTTTTTCTTCAAAGCGTGAAAAAATAGGTGAGACAACGATTGTGCGCCCTGATTTTCAACAGGAATATATAGAGATTCGCAAGCATGTTTATGTGCAGCTTTTAACGTATTGCTGTGCAAAACAAGATATCGTACACAAGGTTGAGCAAGTTCAATTTGTATTAGGTGAGCTAGCGCAAGCAACGATTACACTACAGCTAAAGCTACCAATTAATTATTCATTACCGGATCGATTGTATGAATTACAGCAAACGTTGCAGGCAGAATTTAATCAGCATTTTGGATATGAATTAGATGCGATTCATCTTCACATTAAGTCGGTAGTTCTTAAACGTAAATCATAAAAAACAGGTACTCCATTCGCAAGATAGGCGAGCAGAGTACCTGTTTTTTATTTTGATTGACGTGTAAAGTGAGGCTGACGTTTTTCTACAAAGGCACGGCAGCCTTCTGCAAAATCCTTTCCTACAAACGGTGTTGAACCTTCCCATAATGTTGGTACACTGTCCACACATTCTTGAACAGATTGCTTCACGGCTAGTAAGGATTCAGGTGACATTCCAGCAACAAGCTTACCCATGCGAATCATGTATTTATTTAAATCTTTTTCAGCTACTAAATAGTTGAGCATGCCAAGCTTAAAGGCTTCCTCGGCTTTAAACATGCGCCCCGTAAATACTAAATCCTTCGTTGTAGAAGGGCCTACAAGTTGAACTAAACGCTGTGCAAATTTGTTATTTAAGGTGATTCCTAATTTACCGACAGGGATACCGAGCTTTGCTTTCTCGGAGCCAATGCGGATATCACAGGCTAATGCAAGCTCTAAGCCAGCACCCATTGCGGGACCATTAATCACGCCAATTGTTGGAATTGGTAAACGCTCAATAGTGGAGATCGTTTTTTCCATATGTACAAAGGCTTTTTCGGCTTTATCAAGTGAAATGGCGTTAAATTCTTTAATATCAGAGCCGGCAGTAAAGTTTTCGCCAGATCCGCGTAAAATCAAAACTTTATTTTTCGGATTATCTAATACTTGCAGGGCAATTTTCGCTAATTGATCCCACATATTTGCTGTTAGTGCATTTTTGGCCTGTGGGCGATGGATCGTAATAATCGCAAGCCCAGCTGTTTCTTGATAAATAATTTTTGCGTCTTCTGCTTCAAGTCGAGTTGTTTTTACTTGCATACTTGAACAGCCCCCTATGTTAAAAGTTAATACACTTATTATATAACACAAACGGCAATAAACACTAAATTATACGAATTTTCATGTAAATTAGCCCTGTTATACAAGAATAGGGCCTTATTAAAGAAATTGTACTACAACAGGGTGAGGGAAATTACTATTGTAAGAAAACAAAAGATATGAGACACTGCTATCGGAACGTTTGTTTCTTCATTGTAAAAGGAGCATTTGAACACTGGAAGCGGGATCGTGTATGAAGTATACAGATTATCCGACATTACTATTTATATAAATAAAATAAACCTACGCACCCAAAATATAGTAAAATATAGTTAAAACACGCACAGTTAACAAGGAGGGAGCTAGATGGTCACACTGAAGGAAGCATGGAACAGCTATTTATTACTTTTACAGTCTTTAAAGAAAAGTGCTGCAACCAAAAAGCAGTACAATCTAGATGGACATCAATTTTTAGCGTTTGCTCATGAAAAAAACTACTTGTTTGTGGATCATCAATTAAAAGAATTGTTATTTATATATAGTAATTATCTGAAGGAAACCTACGAAAATATCAACACATTTAATCATAAAATTGCTACATTGCGAGGCTTTGTTGACTTTGTCTTTTTACGAGAGTGGGTGGAGCCTTTTGATTATGAGGTCATTTTACAGCCAAAAAAGAGGCACAAAGAAGCTTTAAAAGTACTGACAAAGAAACAATTGATGCAAATTGCAAATGTCTGGCCGACCTATTTTCAATATGCTAAAACGATGGAGCATGCTTGGTTAGCAAGACGTAATGGCTGCATTGTTCAAATGCTTATAGAAACAGGATGCAAGCCAGCAGAACTTGTACGTATGAAATGGGCTCATATTAACTTCGACTCATCGGTAGTTTTCATTTCTAACCAAAATGGACGTAGAGAAATAAAGCTTTCTCCAATAGTAATGGACATGCTAGCGCATTACAAAGAGGCAACAGAGGAATTACATGAAGAAAAGATGGGAGAATGGGTTTGGGTAAGCGAGGCTAGTCAATCAAAAGCCATCTCAACGAAAACAATTGAGCGAATTTTCCAAACGATGTCAAAGGATATTGGAACGAATGTCAGAGCAACAGATTTGCGATACACCGTCATGCAAAAAGCCTTTCAAAGTGAAAAAACAATCGAAAATATTCAGGAAAAAATGGGCTATGTGCGAAAATGGGTGCTTACTGAAAGGCAGGAGCGTTTTGAATAGCTTTCAAGTATCATAGAGGGAATTATCCAGAACAAAAGTCGAAAATGGTATTTTATGAGAACCTAGAAAATTGAAATGGGAATCTATATGCGTTCTATTGAAGGGTTTACAATTAATGGTTTTAAAATCCAATATATTGAAACAACGAACTATGATCAAAAATTACTACCTCTTGTATATATCCCTGGTGCTATGGGAAATGCCGAACATTTTATTGTAGAAATGTAATCTCTTTTTCCTAGACATTGTATCTCTATAAGTTTAAGAGGGAGAGGAAAAAAGTGAAGCTCCACAAAGTGGTTACACTTTTGAAGAACATATATTGGATATTACTTCAGTTATTAAGGAGAGCAATATTAACGCCTACTGTTTAATGGCATATTCTATGGGTGTTCCGGTGTTCCCTATGCGATAAAATATGCAGCCATGAATCCTAACGAAATCAAGGGCCTGATATTATGTGATTATCCTGCAAAATATCCTCTAATTCAAGAAACATGGATAGAGGCCGTTGATAAATTAGAGGGCAGGGATCATGTAGGTAGAGGTATTCAGATGGATTCAAAGGAAATAGTTTTATGGGAGGAATTAAAGGAAATTGGTTGTCCTGTCTTAGTTCTTAAAGCTGGTAAAGAGGGATCTTTACTAAACACAGATGATGCAGAAAAATATAAAAATAACTTGAAAAATGTTGAAGTTATAGAATTTTCAAAGTCAGGGCATGAATTATGGATTCCAGACTATAACAATTTTATTAACACAATAACAAATTATTTTTAAAAAATTGATATCTAAATATTATATTAAAACCCAATCAATTATACCTTGGCATAATTGATTCATTCACTCTATTGGATTGTTATTTAAGGTGTACAAATCATTATCAATAACAATTTAAATAATTCGATTTATTACTTGTCGTATCTAGTAATGGTATAGAAATTATAGATTTAGCAAATGCAGATGACGGTGGTATTTTATTTTGGTTGAGAAATTAACATCTATCTTAAATAGATAATGAATATTTGTACTTAAAGTAAGGGGGGGCGACCTTTTCAAAGATTTTTAATGATCGTAGCAGAGTCGGCTGATGAAAATATTGATGATATTACCGATATTGCTATGCTAAATGTAAATCAATTCCGTAGTCCTGAGGTAATCGCAGAAAAGGATATAAATAAACTAGATATATATGAAGGAGAGGAAGAATCGGAGAAAAATGATGAAAAAGGAAGGCTTGATGTCTTTTTCAAAGTAAATATCGTTGATGAAAAAGAGAAAACTAATGAACAAAAATTAATCCTCGCTGTAGAACAAAAGGTAAATGCAAGAGTAGACGTAAATCAATGCGATAAATACTTACGAAAATTTGAGGAGACTTTTAAAGATGATAAGTTTCTACTTGTTGGGTTAGTCCCGAAAAGCCAAATGAAAGAATCGAATGAAGCGACTTTCGGGAGTTCTAGATGGATTGGAATTGATTATCAGCAACTAGTAGACATCGTTCTAATGCCTTGTTTGGATAATCCGGACTTAAATATATATGCCAAATCAATTATTCAACAGAATGTAGACGCGTTACGGATGCCATATAAAAATAAACGTGAAAAACTAGCTACTATAGAAGAAAGAATTTTGGTTCGCTCTATATACGACCGATTTGAAGATGTTATAAAAGCAATTACGAAAATATCCAACGAAGACGACAGTAACGAAAGAGACTATGTAAAGATGGTCGTAACAGAAACATATAGTGATGTGTTTAGAACGATTCGATGGATCCTAGATGAAGAAAATGATGTAGATGAATTATGGAATTTCTCCTCGCCATTCCAAAGAACTATCCATAAAAGATGGGACGAGCTAACCATTATCATTACGCATGGAGGAAATGAAATGGTCATAAATGGCGAAAATGTTCCGGAACTTTGGAATAAGACATTACGATGGATTGAGGAACAAGGTCTCCCATTAAGACAACTCGTTGATGAAGGTATTATTCTTGGGAGCGGTGATCGTGGAAAACGGTATGCAATAGCGATGCAACCAGTCCATTTGAATAGAAGAAAATTTACTACCATTCGTGAGTACCAGTCTATTTTAACAGGTGAAATCTATTCCCTAGAAGCGAAAATCAATTCTGAAAGTGCTATGCTAACCATTGCTAAGCTATTAAAAAAGCTTGGTGTTGAGGTTGAAACACCGCTGATAGAGAGCAATGGGATGTTTGTCAATATTTAAGTGAACTAATTAATTTTGATAGGTAAAAAACAACATTAGGATAGAAACCCTAATGCTGTTTTTACCTCTTAAATAACTACAGTTTTCAGTTGCGAAAGAATCTGGTTGGCGTGTGTAATAAAGTGAGTAATGTAGTTAATCACAAGGTTGTCTGCATTTTTTTCGCATTTAGTACAGTCACGGAAAACCATATCATAAGTAAGTGAGATTTTAATTGTATGTTCTTGGCAAGCGCATATGTTTTTAATCATTAGCTGAGGCTGGGACATAACTAAATGGTTCACTTGTAAAGGGGTAGCGTCAGGAAAATGCGGATTTACAACGATATGGAAATTCTAAATTAAAAAGCCCAACTTCTCTGCAAAACAAAATAGAGAAAGTGAGCTTTTCAGTTACTTCATTATTTTTATTTGAACTAATATAAAACTGCTAAGTTGATTTTTTAGCTCAGCTATTTATTGAATTCATTAACTGGAAGAAGTATTCAGGTTTATGAGTCTTATTTAGGTTATACCATGAATGTAATGCATCTGGTGTAAATACATCTATTTTTTTTAGTACCTCCATTGCAAATTCCAGAGGAGCTATTCCTGATGCAGTAACTAAATTCGCATCAGATACCGCAGATCCCAACTCATAGAACTTTTCTCCTTTATAGTTAGGACATACCATTTTAGTATATTCTAAGTTATTACTTGTATGCTTTCTAGTATCTAAGTATCCCATATTCGCAAGGGCCTCAGTTGCACCACAAATTGCAGCAACAATAGTGCCAATCTTTAAAGCTTGGCCAATTCTTTCCAAGATAGGTTGATGAATATCTTCTCTCCAAGTAGTCCCTCCTGGTAAAATTAAAAGATCTTTACTCTCAAGAGTACATTCATCAAGGGAAATATCTGGTTTTATACTCAGTCCTCCCATGGTAGTAATAATTCCTTTATTAGCTCCCACTGTAATTACTTTTAAAGGTGCTAAATCCTTTTTGAAATATCTTCCTGAGTTTAGTTCAGCAATTAAATATCCATATTCCCAGTCTGACATTGTATTAAATACATAAAGATAAACTTTTTTTGTTTGCATACAATAACACTCCAATCACAATTGATATAGCCTATTATAATATAACTTCCCTGACAGTTAACGTCAGGGAAGTTATCATACTTGATGAAATTTTATTAATTCCGACAGAACTTCAATAAGTCTTTTCTTAAGACTTATTGGCTCAATAACTTTAATAGATTTATTGTACGGTAAAAGTAAATAAGGTACATATGTATGTATCATATCTTTTTCAAGAAGAAAAACTGCTTGATTTGAAGTCCGTTCTTGTAAATAATGTCCTAAAAACCAATGTTGGCAAATATCAGCCAATACACTTTTATCCCCATTAATAACCAAAGAAATAATCCCTTCCTTATCTTCTATAGTTGGAAGAAGATTTTTTATAAAAAAGTCACGTGCTGAAAAATTTTCTGGCCGGTTAAACTTATTTTCGGTTAGCATTAGACTTTCAATTCGATCTACTCTAAAACTACGGATATCATTCCTAAGATGACAAAATCCAATCACATACCACTTATTATTCCAATAAATAATTCTGTACGGATCAACCAATCTATACTTTGATTGATCTTCGCCATTTTTATGGTAAAGAATTTTTACTGAGTACCCGTCAGCTACGGTCTGCTCCAACTCCTTCAAGAAAGGTTCCATAGAGAGGGAACTTAA
Organism: Lysinibacillus agricola; assembly: GCF_016638705.1. Classification (GTDB taxonomy): domain Bacteria; phylum Bacillota; class Bacilli; order Bacillales_A; family Planococcaceae; genus Lysinibacillus; species Lysinibacillus agricola. The sequence continues at coordinate 2,715,430 of NZ_CP067341.1, forward strand.
TCGACTTATTACTTCAAGACTTCTCAAATGTTGGTTTATCTTTGTTTCCTGCTCTTGATTTGAATATTTGCTTAGCTTTGAAATAGCCCTATTTAGTGCTTCACCACCATAATATCCAGCTTCTTCTGCAAAAACAGCAGCATGATAAAGTGAAGTTTGCTCCTCAAAATCAAAAAATAGAGGAGCCTCAATAAAATTGTTCAATAAAGTGTATCCACCGTTATGTCCTGGTTCTGAAATTATAGGTACGCCACTTGTTGAAATTGTATCAATATAACGATACACAGTCCTTATATTCATCTCTAACTTTTCTGAAATTTGTTTTGCAGTAATTTTTTCACCTGAACGAAGCATCCATAGAATTGCTAACATATTGTCAATTTTAGGCATATAATTCCACCTCTATATGAAATTTATTTTCTATTATATATTTCCGATTTTTGGTATAACTCATTAACTGTTCCTTTCCGATAGCTTTCTATATAATGAGGCCCTAGACACATTTGTAATTTCACAAATTTGATTTACAGTCATATCTCCCTCTTTATAAAGCTTTACTGCATAATTTATTCCTACATGATTTTTATGGTACTTCTTTAACCGACCTTTAAACTTTCCTTCTTTCTTAGCCAGTTCAATCTCTTCACGCTGCCGCATACAGATAAGATCACGTTCTAATTGGTGTACACCCGCCATAACCGTAATTAAGAATTGGCTGTAGGGATTATCTTCTGATAAATCTAGCCATGTATCTTTTAAGGATTTTAAATTTGCCTTTTTACTCCGTATGTTATCGATTAATTCAAATAAATCTTGTGTACTACGAGTAATCCGAGTTAAGTCTGTAACATAAATGATGTCATCTTCTTGTATATCCTCTAACATTCTTTGAAGTTGCTCACGATCTTTTGTTGCTCCGGAAACTTTTTCTTCAAAAATAATATCCATTCCGATTTCGTTCAGTTGCTGAAATTGCCTTGAAGGATTCTGGCTAGTTGAACTGACACGTAAATAACCGATTTTTCGCAAAATATCACCTCATTTTTGAGACAAGTCTTATGAGACGCTCTTAACATATGAATTTTATCAGTCTCTTACACTTGTATCAATAGACTAATAAATTGAAAAATTACAGAAATGGGATGATACTTAATGAAAATTGCGAGAGGTAGGGAATTGCTTACATCAGAACAGAGACAGGCTCTTATGCAAATTCCTGAAGATGAGTGGGTACTAGCAACCTACTATACTTTATCGAAACGGGATTTAGAAATTATAAATAAGCGGAGGAGAGAAGAAAACCGTTTAGGATTCGCCATTCAATTAGCTGTTCTTCGGTATCCCGGTTGGCCATACACTTATATCAAAAGTATCCCAGATTCAGTCATACATTATATATCGAAACAAATCGGTGCCACTCCTTTTTCGCTTAGTCTTTATCCCCAAAGAGAAAATACACTTTGGAATCATTTAAAAGAAATTCGTAATGAATACGACTTTGTAACTTTTACTCTAAAAGAATATCGAATGACATTTAAGCATCTTCATCAATTAGCTCTTGAAAATGGTGATGCTATTCATCTACTTCATGAATGCATTGATTTTCTAAGAAAAGACAAAATCATATTGCCTGCTATTGAAGAATTATTGCACCATATGTCACCTCTAGGTTGGAAACATATTAATTTACTTGGAGAATACCATTTTAATTCAGAAAAAATGGTCTCGTTAGATTCTTTAAGACCATTGAAACTTTCTTAACGTTGTTAAAAATGGAGGAATCGGCTTGAAAATGGGCTTAGCGTTGTAAATCCGCATTTTCCTGACGGTACCCCTAAAAGACTTTAAGGAGGGGACATTAACTCTACCTGAATATATGAAAGGGACAATTAATTATTCTATATAAAAAGGACATATTTCTTGTGGAAGTTAGCGCCTGAATTTTAACGTATAATTTAACCTCATTTAAGTACACTTCCTTCAATAAAGCTCTGCTACTTGATTTAGAAAATACTAGTTTAATAAGAAGGAGATTATTTTCTACTATCGAATATTCTATATAAGAATAGATATATTTCTAGATGAGGTGTTCGATTGAATAAAATTAGAACGGAAACTGAAAGATTAGTTATTCGATTTCTTGAAGAAGGAGATTATTCTTCTTGGCTTATCCAATATGAAAATCGTTTACCTTCTCAACATAAATACGATGAAGGTAAATTAGATATGAGCATCTGTACGCAAGAATGGTTTCGTGATTTAGTTACTAAACATCATCAGATGGCTGAGGATGACAAGGTCTATGTATTTGGAGTGTTTAGAAAAGAAGATCATACTCATATTGGATTTATAGACTTTTCGACAATTATGAGGGAAGAATTTCAATGGGCAAGGTTCGGATATACAATTCATAACCACTTTTGGAGAAAAGGTTATGGGCAAGAGGCTGTAAAAGCAGCCATTGATCTAGCGTTTGAAAAATTAAACTATCATCGAATAGAAGCTCACATAAACCTTGATAATATAGCATCTATAAAGTTAGCAGAAAGTGTTGGAATGGTTTATGAATGCACGAGGAAAGGATTCATATACGAGAACGACAAATGGACTGATCATCTAGTTTACTTTATAAACGCAAAGTAAGTTTATAAGTAGACAAGAACGATGATGTTTCTGGTATACATTCTCTTAAGAAGAAAAATTTTAAAAAACAATAGATCATAATAACCCCCCTGATTCTTCTACATAGCGTAGAAAAATCAGGGGTTTAATTTAAACCATTGCACGTTTTATTACAAATGATTCAATGCTTTGACACTCACTTTAACTGTTAAATCATGCTTTCCACCGGAATAAACACCTTCAACCGGGCTTATATCAGAATAGTCACGGCCAATGCATAAAATAATGTGATGTTCTAATACTTCTACATTATTAGTTGGATCGAGACCAATCCAGCCGATTCCTGGTATCATAACTTCTACCCAAGCATGGGTTGCAATATCACCGATCAAGGCAGAGTTTTCGTCGACGTATAAATAACCGCTCACATAGCGCGCTGGAATTCCTTTAGCTCTTAGCACCGCAAGCATGACATGTGTGAAATCCTGACAAACACCTCGCTTAAGGGCGAAGGCTTCACTTGCCGTTGTCGTTACGTCGGTTGCACCCGGATCATATTCAAAAGTCGAGTATAAATATTGCATTAAATTTAATGAAAATAGTACAGGATTTTCAGCATGACCAATGGCATGATACACTTCCTCTAACTGATTGTCTGTCATATACGTAAATTGTGTAAACTTTAAATAGGGTAAATAATGCTCATAAAACAATTGCGAGTGAAAGATGGTCTGCATCTCTGGTGAATATTGAATACGATGAATAAATGGTGCACGTTGAATGCTGACAATAGAGGTCGTTTGAATTTCTAGTTCTTGATGCTGCTCTGGTATATAAAAAGTGCCAACCGTATTGCCCCATATATCTGTATGCTCACGCGTTAAAGATGAAGGTGTAATGGCAATGCGATAGGATAATAAGCGCTGACGCTCATCGCCTCTTGGCTTTAAGCGGATTGTATTTAAGCTTTGATCGACTTCAGACTCATATTGAAAAATATTAGTATGTTGAATTTCAAATTTCATTGTGTCCGCTTCCTTTGAATTACTGACTTGCTTGTTGAAAGGGAGCTGTCGTTGATTCCTTTCAAGGTTGTACGCTGGGTTCATATAAATGATAAATTGTTGAAAATGTATTGCCAAAATCAATACATTGACACAATCTTTCCTCCATTAATAAAATCGTTTCTTCTAATGTACTATTCCATACATCTACATTCAATATGGCAAATAATAAACTTTTTAATGGGGCATGAAGCTCTAAAAATTTTGCTGAAAGAGGATCGTTTTCTAAACAAATAAATGCTTCTTCTAATTTTTGTAAGCAAAACATTACCGAACGTGGGAAATGCTTATCCTGTAATAAATATTGAAGTACACACTGTAAGTTGGTTTGGCGATGCTTTTGTAAATAAGACTCCGTCGCCTCTGATAAATCGAGTAAAAACGAACCGTCCGCTTCTACTAAGGAGATGGCTATTTCTTTATGTTGCTCCAGTATAATTAAAGCCATACGAATCGTTTTTTCTGTACGCTCTAACCATTTCCCAACTTGCATGAAATAAAAGGGTACATCTCGATCCATCGAGCCTTCGATAAGTCCGGTAACCGTCAAAGAAGTTTTACGAACGTTTTTGTAAAAAGAGTTAAGAACGATAAGTGGAATGGGTCTTTCACGTTCCAATATGTCTTGCTGTAAGGATAAATAAAAGGCGTTTTGCAATTCCCAAAGCTCAATGGGGATGCTATCTCGAGTTACACGCGCATTTTCTCTAACGGCACGTAAAGTAGCATGAAGGGCGTTCCCATTATTAGTAGAAAAGAGTAGATATTCAATAAGTGGATTAACTCGAATCGACTCATATAAGGTCAAGTACTCTTCCTTCGAGGCGCATATATTCAACACCGCTTCCCAATGATCGATGTATTCATTTTCTTTGCCAGATTGCTCCAACATATTCAACAGCTGTACTTGTAATATATGTGCATTCGATTGTGATCGTTCACTATATCGTGCCATCCAGTATAGTGCATCGGCTACTCGACTTAGCATACTGCAATTCCTCCTTTAATATCCACGTATCTTTTGCTCCTCCACCCTGTGAAGAATTCACGACTAAAGATCCTTCTTTTAATGCTACACGCGATAAACCACCAGGAAGCACATAAATATCCTCACCCTTCATCACATATACACGCAAATCGACATGACAGGGATAGAATCTCCCATCCTGGAAAGCTGGTGCTCTAGACAGACTAATCGTTGGCTGTGCAATGTATTGATGCGGGTTTTCCATAATTTTTTCCTTATAAATAGCGATTTCTTCATCACTCGCATGCGGACCAATTAGCATATCATAGCCACCAGAGGCACTAACATTTTTAATGACAAGCTCGCTCATATGTTCAAGAACCCAATCTAGCTGCCAATCATCAGCTAGATGATAAGTCTTCACATTACGTAAAATAGGCTCCTCTTTCAAATAGTAGCGGATCATATCCGGTACATAGGCATACATCGCTTTATCATCAGCAACACCGTTACCAACTGCATTTAAAATAGCAATATTTCCAGCTTTATAAGCATCGATAATATGAGGAACTCCGAGTAAAGAATCTTTACGAAAAACAACAGGATCTAGGAAATCATCATCAATTCGACGATAAATAATATCAATTTGCTCTAAACCATAGATTGTTTTCATATACACTTTATCGTCTTGGACAACTACATCATGCCCTTCGACAAGTTGAATATTGAGCTGTTGTGCTAAAAAAACATGATCGTAATAGGCTGAATTATACATGCCAGCTGTTAAGAGGACAGCTTTAGGTTCTCTATCTGGCTCCATACAAGGTGGCCGATGAGCAAGGAGTGCCTTCTTCATAAAGGTCATTTGTTTGTCGAGTGACTGGATCGAATGTTTAGAGAAAAATTCAGGATACACTTCCTTCATCACAGATCGATTTTGAAAAACATAGGAAATACCTGAAGGATTGCGTAAATTATCTTCTAACACGTAGTAAACACCATTTTCATCACGAATTAAATCGATACCAGCTAAAAAAATATGATTATCAATAGGTACTTTTACACCAAGCATTTCTTTATAAAAATACGGATTGTTTTCAATGAGCTGCTTCGGAATAAGCCCATCCTCAAAAATAGATTGTTCATGGTAGACATCATGTAGAAAGCAATTTAAGGCTTTCACACGTTGCTTCATCCCAGCTTCAATTTCTTGCCACTGTTCATGTGGAATAATAATAGGAATAAAATCAAAGGGCATTGTCCGTTCTGTTCCACCTTGTGCTCCATATACGGTAAATGTAATGCCTTGTTTAAGGAATCTAGATTGTGCTTGCTGATATTTTTCCGCTAATTGATCCTTTGTGAAAGCATTGAGCTTATGGTGGAAAGACCGATAATGAGGCTTCGGTTGATTGCCATCTAACATTTCATCAAAAAACAAACCAGATTCGTAAAACTTCATCATATGGATCGCCCTCCGAATTTAAGTAGTAGAGAAAACGTGTTACACTAAATATGAATCAATTTCGCCTTGGCGTAATTGAAGTAAATGGGTACCAATTGAAAAGGAACCACATTCGCATTCACCTCATTACTATAAGAGGAATGAAGATAAATACATATAAAAGGAGCTAATAAAATGACAATCATTAATTTAATGCAAGCTTATGAGCTAGACAAGCTTTCGAAATTAGATTTTACTAATGAGGAGATTGTGCGCACATTGCAAACAGGGGATTTATCAGTTTGGCAGGAAAAAGTACCAAACTATGAATTTTCCGAAACAATGGCACTTTATCAAGAAGGGGAACAATTATTTTTGGACGCTCTGCATGGTAACTACCGTATCAAATATGTAACTTTGCCAGGCATTCAACGTTTACTGTATCTTCGTTTCCAATTAGCAGAAGGTAAGGATTATCAATTATTAGAAACAGGCATCCAACATTTAACTTGTAATGAGGAAACAATCGAGAAGCTTCATCATATGCTATCAACAAATTGGTCTCTAGCAAAACAAGTAGATGGGACGTATAGTATCTTTATCTCGTAAACGGATTTTGTCCTAGCTTAATTGACGCTTCGCTTTCTCACGGGTAAACAATGCGCCCAAAATGACAAAAGCCAAATAATTCCACGCGCGTTGTGAGAAGAATCGACATGTATAGTTACCCACCTTTCCATTTTTCAAATCGTCTCACAGCACATAGTTCATTTAGTCCACTAGATTTAAATATTCATTTTTTTTGCGCTTTATGCCTAAAAAGTGAAATTTCCAAAAAAAACTTTAAAAAAGGTGATTTTTCTTTCTAAAAGAGAATCATCTTTTTTTGTTATCAAAAAAAGAACATGCGTTCCGTTAAGTAAAAAAAGATCTTTTATTTCACCATAAAGTTCCCAAATTTATATTTGGGAACGTTTTTTATGGTAAAATAGAGCAAATAGAGGTGATTTTATGGAAAAAACCAAGCTTCCTAAAATAATGAGAGACTTCCTTGTCTATTTAACGACGATTAAAGGGAAGTCTCATCGCACAAGAAAAGAATACGAATATGATTTGACATTATTCTTCCGTTTCTACATAGCCATTCAGAATGATCTTGATAGTTCAGATATAACGAAAATAGATATTTCTACCATTACAATACAAGAAATTCGTGAAATGACACTGGAGGATCTATATTTATTTATGGAGTATTGCGAGATGCAGCGCGGAAATTCTGCATCTGCGAGAGCACGTAAGGTTGCAACGTTGAAATCATTTTTTAAATACCTTAAAGGGAAACGCCGGCTTATTGAGGAAAATCCGGCTGATGAATTAGAAACACCAAAAATAGGACGAAAAAAACCTATCTATATGAATATTGAAGAAGCCACACAATTTATCGATGGCATCCAGCCAAATCGTGCTTCACCAAGAAATTATTGTATGATGATGTTTTTCTTAAATTTAGGGATTCGTGTAACAGAGCTTTGTCAGATAAATAGATCATCTATACAAGGGCGCTACTTAACGGTCGTAGGTAAAGGCAATAAGGAACGGACAGTTTACTTGAATGATAGCTGTATGCAGGCACTTGCAGACTATGAAAATAGTGGAAAGACAACATATAAAGGCGAGGGAGAGGAGCCTCTTTTTGTCTCACAAAAGGGAACACGCTTTACACGTCAAACCGTTGCAAAAATCGTTAAACAAATTAATCAACAATCTGGACTCCAAAAAGAACGACTGACGCCACATAAATTACGACATACATCTGCAACAATGATGTATAAATCTGGGGCAGATATTCGAAGTCTTCAGCATATTCTGGGTCACTCAAGTGTTGCAACGACACAAATCTATACACATATTGAAGATGAAGAGCTGCAGCATGTACTCGAAAATAATCCATTCAATATTGTTCGAGCAAGATAATTTTTACGACGATTTTCAAAATTATAGAGGAAATTTACTTCATCTATAGAATACTTTACATTGTATAGAGCATATACAGAATAGGAATCAAAAATCGTTTGGTAAGGGGAGTAGCTTATGAATCAATTAATAAACGACCATCTATGCGAAACAAGAAATAACTTAGTAGAGGAGATTAAATCATTAAGTGATACTCAATTCAACGCTAAGCCTGATACAAACAGTTGGAGTATAGCACAGGTTTGCCATCACTTAGTTTTAGTGGAGGAATCTTCAGTTAAAGCGATTGCATGGGGATTAAAACAAGTAGATAATAAACAAACGGAACGAAAAAATGTTCAACTTATTGTAGATAGAACAAAGAAAATTACAGCACCAAAAATTGTTGAACCAGCTGAAGACTTTTTTACAGTTCAGCAAATCATTGAGTTGCTAGACGATTCAAGAAAAAAATTAACAACTTTCCTTGATACAATCGAAGATCCATCCATATTAGTGGAAAAATCCGTGAAGCATCCTGCTATTGGTGAATTACCTCTTGATCAATGGGTAGAACAAATTCATTTTCATGAACAACGACATATTGGACAAATAAAAGAAATCAAAGATTCATCAAAGTTGAGCACTAATGAACTTCCTGGAGACTAAATACAAAGAATGGAAAAAAAGCAAAGCACGACATTGGAGAAAGACAATAAACCTGTTGTCGTAGATATCAGCAATACGAAGAAAGACGATGAATCAATAGGATCTTCGCACCCTGTTGAGATTAATGAAGAGGTATCGTCTCCCTCATAAGTAAATCATATTTTACTTATGAGGGAGGCTTTCCATTTAAAGTGTCCGTATCAAATACTGGAACAAAAAGTTTTTATTACAAAATTCAAAATATAGATAAAGAAACAAAAATTGTAAATAGTGTTTTAAAGGGTAACGAAAGTTTTGAAAAGGTATTTAAAGGATTTCCCAAAGGAGCTTATTTCATAACTTACCGTGTACAAGATGAAGAGCAATCAGTAGATATAAAACTAAAGGTAAAGGTAGAGTTACTTCCTTAATGTTTTTACTATTCGAAATGAACGAGAGCCATTGTTTTGATCAATCTTTTTCAAAACAATGGTTTTTGTTATGTCATTATATTAATGCTTCAAGGATATTTTTAATTGTAAAGCTTGACGAAATGAATCATCTGTTATATATTAATAAAAAATAACAACAACTGTTATAAAACAGTTTTGTTCTAGGAGGAATTTTAATGACAAAGTATCGTGATGGTTATGAATTTTATTGTGAGATGTGTGACCGCTATGGTTTGGAGCCAATTTCATTCCGCTATTATGTATTACAGTTATCACCGCAGCAACTTTCAACTTATAACATGCAAGCCAAACAATTAGGAGTTTAAAAGGTACTGTTAAAGGATGTGGTTATTACGGAAGCCAATGTGAATATTTTATGATAAGCCCAGCCATACTAATTTAAATGGACTGGGCTTTTCGTATATTTAATAGAAATATCAGATAATTTATTGACATAGCAAACCATCTGTTATATATTATTAACAAATAATAAATCTGTTATATAACAAGAAAAGAGGAATGCATATGGCACATTATAAATCCGGTTATGAATTTTACTTGAAAAAGTGTGAACAATTTGATTTAGAACCCATTAATTTCTATTATTATGTCAATCAATTATCACAAGAACAATTAGAACATTATAACGAAGCAGCGCAATTGAAAGGAAGTTATTAGGATGACAGATTATCGAGAAGGCTATGAATTTTATCGACAAGTATGTGAGAAACATGATTTAGAGCCAATAAATTTTCACTACTATATTTTAAACTTATCTCAGGAGCAACTAAATGCTTACAATGAACGAGCCAAAACATTGGGAGGTCAAATAGAATATGAAGTCTCTTAGCTTATAAAATGCCTTACTGCCTGTATGTGACAGTAAGGCATTTTTGGCGATATATCATATAATAACCGTAAAATTACAGTGAAATCATAAATTCTAAAGCTAAATAGGCTAAACATAACATAACATATAGAATAGAACTAAGGTAATTAAAATCTTTAGAAACTGTCTTTTTAAGTAAGTTAAAAGACCTTATTTTTTGTCCATTTTATCGAAAATTACCAAATATAGATTTGAAGGTTTTGACATTTGGGTTGAATTAACTGCTTTTCTAAGACTATAATATAATTACATAAAAAAGGGCGACATCCCACAACTTTTCACCTCGCTTTAATATAAAGCAAAAGTACCAAACCCTTCTTATTTTAATGAACGGAGAATGAAAATGATGAATATCACGCCTAGTAGTATCAATCAAGTTAACTACAGTCTGAAAGAATTACAAGATATCTTTTCTGCAATGAATAGTTCCATCATTGTAGCAATTACAGATCGAACTGGTAGAATCACGTTTGTTAATGATCATTTTTGCAAAATTTCTAAATATACTCGTGAGGAATTATTGGGACAGGATCACCGTTTACTCAATTCAGGATTCCATCCAAAATCTTTCTTTAGAGAGATGTGGAAAACTATAGGCAAGGGTGATATGTGGAATGGCGAGGTCTGTAATCGCGCGAAGGATGGTAGTCTTTACTGGGTGAAGACAACGGTTATTCCTTTTCTTGATGACAATGGCAAACCGTATCAATATATTGCTATACGAGTTGATATTACCGCCCAAAAGGATATAAAAAAGATAACCCATATTGCTTATCACGATGAATTAACGGGGCTACCAAATCGTCGTAAGTTAGAACAACGTTTAGAAAATGAATTCCATCAATCTCGACGTACAGGAGAAAAGTTTGCGTTATTATTCATTGATGTAAATCGTTTTAAAAACATTAACGATGGACTTGGTCATATCATCGGGGATATGTTCTTAGTGGAAATGGCGAATCGTCTACGGAACGTTGATTATACATCCAATTCCATCTACCGCCATAACAGTGATGAATTTGTTATTATACTAAACGATGTTGACCGAATTGAGGAAAAAGCCGAGGAAATAATCAGCGTCTTTAATAAGAGTTTTATTGTCGATACGTTTGAATTTTACGCAAGTATTAGTATTGGAATTAGTATTTTCCCAGATCATGCAAACTCTGTTGAGGAATTATTGAAAAATGCAGATATCGCTATGTATGCTGCGAAATCTACACGCGGTAATCAGTATCGCTTATATCGTCCAAATATGGAGGAAGTCAATGATAAATGGCTATTACTTGAAACAAAATTACATCAAGCGTTAAAAAAAGATGTTTTGGAATTACATTATCAACCCAAAATCAATTTAAAAACGAATAAAGTGATTGGTATGGAGGCCTTACTTCGCTGGCATGACCCTGATCTAGGTTATATGCCACCGGATCATTTTATTCCATTTGCTGAGGAATGTGGGCTCATTAATGATATCGGTGTATGGGTGTTAAGAAAAGCATCTGCACAGGTAAGGGCTTGGAATCAGGTACATAATTTAAACTTACGAGTGGCCGTGAACATTTCTCCGATTCATATTAGTACAACAGGCTTTGTTGACATGATACATGAAGTTATTGCAGAAACAAACATAGATCCGCACTTCTTAGAAATTGAAATTACAGAAATGAGTATGCTAGATTATACGGAAGACTTAATTAATACAATCAAACAATTAAGAGCACTTGGTATTACGATTTCATTAGATGATTTTGGAACTGGTTATTCATCGCTGAATTACTTAAAGACATTCCCGGTAGATGTTTTAAAAATAGATCGTGCATTTGTTCGTGATATTGTGCCTGAAAAATCAGGCATTGCTATGATTTCAGCTATGATCTCTTTAGCACATGCCTTAAATCTGCAAGTAGTAGCTGAAGGTGTAGAGGAAGAAGCCGAATTAAACGTGCTGCGTGAACATGGCTGCGAGTACGTACAGGGCTATTATTTCAGTAAGCCGTTATCGGTAGAGGACTTTACGAAGCTAATAGTTGATAGTAACATGTAGTTAAAATGGGGGATCTTGTCTTTAGTTTAGGACGAGATCCTCTAAGTGTTTACGGTTACTTTATGACAAACCCAGTACACATAGCCAGTCCAATCTCCATTAGGTGCTCAATCCTTCGAACCTATTATAATTTTTGTTTCGCCTATAAATCTAACAGAACAATGGAAACGCCCACCCAAGTAGTTTTTTACGCGAACTAATTTTTGAAGATAAATGGAAAATTTACGCTAAAATGTTTTATAGATTATTAACGTCAATTGGGGGAGCGGTGACTTGAAGAAAAAAGTAATAATTATTGTTTCTTTGTTGTAATTATACTGTTGCATTCAACACTAATTATGGCATTAAGAACACATATATTTTTTATGGGTTATCCAAAAGCCGCAATTTCTTCAGGAATTATTGAAGATAAAGATAAATTTGCTGAATTAAATGCCAAAGCTTACACCCTAACAAATCCTCCAATAGAAAAAGCTACTCAGGGCGAATTAAGAAACTTTTTGGTGAGGAAATTTGGATTTTTACACTTTGCAGAATACTTAGGTGATACTTAATAACCTTCGTCAGTCAAACGGAGGCTTTGTATTATATATAGTTCAGCCAGAACTTTCTGGTTGAGCTTTTTTAATTTAATCGATCAGTAGCCAGGGTAGAACTTACGGAGGCGTGGGACATTGATCCCGTCGACTAAACTGCTCACCCCTACTTGTAGAATTATGTTTGAGGCTGGTTGGGACTTAGATCTCGCATCTCTTATAGTTTCTGTAATTGCATTGTCGTTTACTTTTACACAAAAAACTAAACGCAGGAAGCCACCTTCAAATCGAGAAAGAAGGTGGTTTTTATCATGTTTTATGCGATGGTTGGGGGATTGAGTTGTAGAGGTAGCTGACCGATAAAATTTGCTAATAACCAAATATTCTGTTGATTTCTCACAGAAGTGAGCTTCAAGAAGCCCACTTCTTCAGAGGTGGGAGGAATGAAGTACTTTTTCTTTATAGAACATATGTTTATATTGTATATTGTAAATAATCAAAAAAAGAAAGGAGTGACGGGTAATGACGAAAGGGAAGAAAGATTGTTTTATTATAGAACTCAAGTTACTTATAGATACATGGCAAAAGGATCTCCTATTAAAACGTTTTTGAAATTGCCCGTACACTCTATAATACAACTTTGTCTTATGCAGTAAAAACAATATACGTTCATGCAAGAATCAAAAACACTATCGAAAAACAATTACGTGGCTACCAAAAAAAGCGAAAAAAACGAATGATTCAAAAGAATTGAAGCAGACCGCAAAAGAATTAAATAACATTCGTCAATCTTTTGGATTAAGTGAATATCAACTGCATGCGTATATTAAAAAGCATCAACATAACTATAAAAAACATATAGATAGCAATACTTCTCAGAAAATCGCCTCTACTGTCTGGAGAGCGGTTCAAGATGTTCTATTTAAAGGGAGCAAAGCACACTTTAAACGATACGGAATGTTTCATTCTGTAGAAGGGAAATCTAATAAAGCAGGCATTCGATTTAAAGAGAATAGTGTCTTTTGGAATGGATTAATCCTTCCTGTCCGTATTCGTAAACAAGATTTGTTTGTAAAAGAATCCCTTGCCCTTCATACCATTAAATACTGTCGTCTAGTCAAAAAAGTGATTCGTGGAAAACATACTTTTTACGTACAACTTGTGATGGATGGGATTCCTCCTGCCAAGAGAATACCATCAACAGGAGCCTTTCGGCATGCCTATCAAAAACAAAAACGAGTAGGTATTGACATTGGTCCTTCTACTATTGCGATTGTTTCAGAAGAAACAGTTTTCATCCAACAACTTGCTCCAGAAGTACCTTTATTGGAGAAACAAAAAAGATGTTTGTTACGCAAGTTAGATAGAAGTCGTAGAAGTACCAATCCTAACAATTTCAAAAAGGATGGGACTATAAAACATGGCGTCAAACTCCGTTGGACATATAGTAAAAACTATCAAAAAACAAAAGAACAAGTAAAAGAATTATATAGAAAGAAAGCTTCCTACATCAAAGAAAAACATGGTGCGTTAGCAAATAAAATTTTGTCTCTTGGCGATGAGGTGTACATCGAAACCATGCATTTTAAAGGATTGGCAAAACGCGCAAAAGAAACAAAAACAACTATACAGGGCAAAATCCAATCCAAAAAGCGTTTTGGAAAAAGCATTGGGAATCATGCCCCTGCCATGCTAGTGGAAATCATCCATCAAAAATTAGGTTACACAAAGCAAACGATACAGAAAGTAAATACGATAACCTTTCGAGCCAGTCAGTATAACCATGTGACGGATCGTTATGAAAAGAAAAAACTCCATCAACGTTGGCGTCAAATTGGAAGTCATCTCGTACAACGAGATTTATATAGTGCGTTTTTACTGATGAATAGTGATCCAAATTTACAACAACCTAATCAAGACTTATGCAATAAAACGTTTACTACCTTTTTAGCGTTACACAATCAACATATAGAAGACTTGAAACAAGTAAAGAAAACATTCCCTCTTAGCATGGGTATCCAACAAATCAAGTGAGGGGTATTCCTCCGTAGGTAGAGCTACCTGCCTTCGTTAAAACTTATTGCCAACACAACATCGGTTGTGTAAATAAGAAAGTCTTATAGAACAGAAGATAAATCAAAGATGTTGTACACAGGACATGGCAACACCATCTGTGGAGAGCTTTGTAACGCTTCTCTTAAGTATATAAGAACCCCACTGCTTTAGCTGTGGGAGTAGTCAGAAAGGGTTATGGCACACTATAGGAGTGGAATTATATTCCAACTTTTTTCTGCGAAAGGAGATGTTTTTAATGACAACTTATATGGTATTGGTGGTTTTAACTTAACCGAATATCGGGCATAGTAAATTCCGATTTTTGAATATAACTTGGAATGAGCGCAAGCGGGAATATCACCCGTGTTTTTTGCTATGCCGTAAACAGTAACCTTTCGTGAATACTGCTGTTAGCGGGATACGATGAAGTTCGTATTCCTTTTTGATTATAGTCGACTTTTGGCTATTCACCGCGAAACAGCAGCTTCTTAGGAGGCTGCTTGTTCGCGGTATTTTTATGCCCAAAAACAACTTTTAGGAGAGGATCGGTTCAATGATTGATTTGAAACAATACGGCTATATCGAAGCCGAAACGCCGCCGATAGGTTTAATACCTGGAAGGGTTACTGAACTACAGCGAGAGCAATATACCGTCATCACCGAACAAGGAGAAGTGACGGCTGTATTGAAGGGCGCTTTCTACCACACTGCGGTGACTCGGGAAGATTTTCCGTGCGTTGGCGATTTTGTATTTCTGCAATACAACGAAAACGGTGCTTCGCGTATTGCCAAATTGCTGCCTCGCCGCTCGAAATTTTCCCGCGCTGACTATTCGGGACACGCAGTAGGGTATGTCAAAACCATACTGGAGCAAGTCGTTGCAACGAATTTTGATTACGTATTTATCGTGTCGTCCCTAAACTGGGATTTCAAGGTCAGCCGCATCATTCGCTACCTGACACAGGCACGGCAGAGCAGCAGCCAGCCTGTCGTAATCTTAACAAAGGCTGACTTGGCCCCGGATTTCAGCGCACCGTTAGCTGAAGTTCAGAAAGCAGCTCCTGATGTGCCAGTACACGCAGTTTCCAGCCACACCGGGAGTGGGTTAGATGGGTTGAGCGAATATCTGCAACCAGGAAAAACCGTGGTATTACTCGGCATGTCCGGTGTGGGAAAATCCTCATTGCTAAACGTCTTGATGAATCAGGAAGTGATGACTGTCAAGGCTATCCGCGAGGGCGACAGCCGGGGCCGGCACACAACAACGCATCGCCAGCTTTTCATGCTCCCTTCCGGTGCGATGGTTATTGATACGCCTGGTATGCGTGAACTTGGGCTGTTCGGTGCGGACGACGGGATCAGCGCCGGATTTAACGATGTGGAGGAATTATTCACACAGTGCCGCTTCAATGACTGCCGCCATCAGACGGAGCCGGGCTGCGCAGTTCTTACCGCCCTTGCCGATGGATCATTGGCACCAGAGCATTGGGAGCGTTACCTTGTACAGAAGCGGGAAAACAAGTTTGTGGAGGATAAATCGGGGGATCTCGTAGATAAACAGGCGTGGCAAAAGTCGATTGCCATGCGACATAAGGGTAAAAAGGGAGGATACAAGAAATGAACAACCATGATGAAAAGTTTGTAAAGCCCGAAATACTGGCGCTTGTTTTGAGTAAAATGCTCGACAAGACGATAATCCGCGCAGATTATCAACTTAAAGAGTTGCAAGGCGGGACAATAGGAGTTGTTCGGCTTGTAACAGGCATAGTTGAAACTTCTGATGGCGAAAATCTGCCGTATAAGATAGTTTGGAAAACACAGAAGAAATTTGAGCGTTATGGTGATCCGGATTCATGGCGTAGGGAATACGACCTCTATGTATCGGATTTCAAAAAGGTTTTCTCCGACTCGTTCCGGTGGCCGGAGTGTTATCACGCCGAAATAAATGGCGATGAGATTCAACTGTGGATGGAATATATTGATGGTGTGTCAGGCTTAAATCTAACCTCGGAAATGTATGAACGTATAGCCGAGGAATTGGGGCAATTTCAAGGCAAATTGTACACTGAGCGACCAAAAGCATTGCAGAATTTGTCCAATTTAAGCAAGGTTGAGTTTATGAAAAACCACTATCTGCGTTATCGGTCATGGAATGTTTTGTATGATTATATACGCTCCGATGACTGTGAAATCCCGAAGTACCTGTGTAAAATGCTCATAGACTTAGATAACAATGCGGACGAAATATTCAGTCGAATTGAAAAGCTACCAATAGTGCTTTGCCACAGAGATTTTTGGGTGGCAAACATATTCTATTCGGACAGTAAAATCGTACTTATCGATTGGGATACCGCCGGATGGGGGTACATGGGCGAGGATATCGCGAGTTTAATAACTGATGAAGCCGACGTCTGTCATATGATTGAATACTACCGAAAATGCATTCCGGCATATTACAGGTTTTTTTCGGAATATGCGGATGTGTCCCATGTATCCGAACATTGTATCTATGAACTAATTCTGGCTATGTTCGGATACAGGCTTGTGGAGTGGTATAAATTCGCTAAGTCGCCCGAAGATAAATCAAATCACCTTGATACCTTGCAAAAAATCCATGAGATGAGAAATATGTAGATAAATAACTTTTTTTATTTAAATTTAATCGATCAGTAGCCAGGGTAGAACGTACGGGGCGTGGGATGTTCCAATAGATCAGAAATATTTATGAATTTTGGCTAGTTAAAAGCAAACTTGGTCAGGGGAAAGTAAAGTAAATTTAATTTTCTGATATTTCCTGAAAAATAATCGTTTTTAATTAAATGTTTGAAATTATTTAACTGTTTTGCTAAAGTTATATAAAATATGAATTGATGATGTGGCCAAGTAAGTAAGAATCGTGAAACAGAGAATATAGCAATTGCTGAGAGCTATATCACCGCTTCTTATCTGAAACCTACCACGGAGATGTTATGCAAACATAACCGAGTCGTTTTCGTTACAAAACGTTTGAGGGTTTTAAGATTATCTTAAAACTAAATTCAAGGTGGTACCACGTTTATTCGGCACAAAGACGTCCTTATTTTAAGGACAGCTTTGTGCTTTTTATTTTTAATCAGAGAATACAAAAATGGAGGAAAGAACATGACAACACAACAAAATGATTTTTCAAAATGGTACATTGAGACAATCCAAAAGGCAGACTTAATGGATTATACACCAGTTCGTGGCTGTATCGCATTTAAACCAGACGGCTATGAAATTTGGGAACATATTCAGGAAGAAATGGACCGACGTTTTAAAGAAACAGGTCACCGCAACGCTTATTTCCCTATGCTAATCCTCGAATCCTTCTTCCAAAAGGAAAAAGAACATATCGAAGGTTTCTCACCTGAGCTTCCTTGGGTAACGGAGGCAGCGGGCGAGAAATTAGAAGAACGTTTAGCGCTTCGTCCGACCTCTGAAACGATGATTGGACATCTCTATTCGAATTGGATTAAAAGTTACCGTGATTTACCGGTCTTAATTAATCAATGGTCCAATGCCTTTCGTTGGGAAAAGAAAACACTTCCGTTCATTCGCACTTCTGAATTTTTATGGCAGGAGGGCCATACAGCACATATCGATGAAGAGGATGCACGAAAAGAAACAATGCAAATGTTAGCTATCTATAAGGAGGTAGTAGAAGGTTTACTTGCAATTCCTGTCTATGATGGACAAAAAACACCTTCCGAACGTTTTGCAGGTGCAGTTGATACATTTTCTATTGAAGCAATGATGAAAAATGGAAAGGCCGTACAAGCTGGGACCTCTCACTATTTAGGGACAAAGTTCGCTGAAGCCTTTGAAATAAAATATTTAAATAAAGCCAATCAGCATGAATATGTACACACAACATCGTGGGGTACTTCCACGCGATTAATTGGTTCAGTTATTATGGTTCACGGTGATGAACAGGGCCTTATTTTACCACCACGAATTGCACCAACCCAAGTTGTCTTAATACCTGTAGGTCCATGGAAAAAGAACCCTGAAATTATGGAGAAACTAGACGAGATTTATGCGGCCCTTAAGAAAAAAGGAATTCGAGTACGTCTTGATGATTCCGACCAATCACCAGGCTTTAAATTTAATGAATGGGAATTAAAAGGTGTACCAGTTCGAATTGAATTAGGACCACGTGACTTAGAAAACAATCAAGCATTGTTAAAAGCGCGAGATGAAGATGAGAAGCAATCAATTGACCTGGTTAATGTTGTTTCAGCAATTGAAGAAGAACTAACAACTATGCAAACTCGCTTATTTGAAAAAGCGCGCCAATTCCGCGATGCCAACGCTCATATAAATATAGATACACTTCAGCAATTACAGCAGCATATTAGTAGTTCCAAGGAAAACGGATCTATTCCTGGCTGGATCCTTGCTGGATGGTGTGGAGATGATGCTTGCGAGGAAAAAGTGAAAGAAGAGACTAAATTTACTTCTCGTAACATTCCGTTTAACCCACCAACTACGAAAACGTCTTGTATTTGCTGTGGCAATGAAGCAAAGCATACAGTTTGGTTTGCTCAGGCATATTAAAAAGAATAGTGTATAAAGGTGTTAAATTTTGCTTTCATACGCTAGTATTCAGCTTTTGTAATATCTCCATATTTCCAATCTATATACAGATTATCTGTGACGGCTGTTATTTTTTCTAACTCTTGTTGTTTAGTCTTGTATAAATGTATGTCGAGGCATACAAAATTTTTACATCCGTCATGGAATTACGCAATAAAAAAGGTCAGAGAAAATACGGCGCGATTAAATATTGGATTGACAAACCACAAAATGTAAAGCCATTATTGCCACGTGTCATTCAGGAGGAAGTGGAGATGAAAATACCATTACCAACATTTAAATATATACCGAATCCAATACAAGCGAATATTTTTAAAACGGGTGAATTAGTTGTTTGCGACTGCTGTGAGCAAGAAGTAGACATGTATTGTACAAAAGGCATTTATGCGATTGAAGAGGTGGAATATCTTTGTCCAAGCTGTATTCATAGTGGGCTGGCTGCGAAAAAATTTGATGGTCAATTTCAGCAAGATTTATTAAATTCCGAGCTTGTGAAGAATGATGACTATACAGATGAAGTGTTGCATCGAACACCCGGATATATTAGTTGGCAAGGAAATGATTGGGTAGCCCATTGCACGGATTATTGCGCATTTATTGATTATGTTGGCTGGCAAGAGCTAGTGGAGATGGGCATTACGGAGGAGTTTGAACATTTTAATGGTCATAGCAAAGAAGAGCTATCCGCTACTTTGCGTAATAATGGCTCGCATCAAGGTTATCTATTTCAATGCTTAGAATGTCAGCAATACATTCTGTATTCCGACTTTGATTAAATCTAGGTTATATTGTTGAAATATGGGGAAGTTGACCATAGCTCTGGAGAAACTGTACCAGAGCTACTACATTAGTTAGTGCGGAGAAATGACCAAGAAACAATAGATGAATTTCATGGAGAATATTTGTTTCATTTTAGGAAATACGCTTGTTTTATAGATTGGAAGGAGACATTTTCAAGCATCTGGATAGTCGGTAAGGCATCGATTTCCCCCTTGCGATAATCCTTGTTAATTGGCTGTTCAGGACGGACTATAGAAGAAAAGTTCATACACCGAACGAAAGAAACACTCGTTGATTTAGTTCATTAACGTTACAAGTAAATTGAAGGAAAAGAATATACTTAATGATGAATCGTCGGCATTTGTAAAAGAAGTCATAGTGATGCAAGGGGGACTGACTTTGCCGTCTAGTGATGAATTGATGAAAATTGAAATGTACGAATACAAGGATGGTCGTGGTTTTGGTGCAAAAAATAGGTACTTATAGTTTGATAATTAAGAAATCACGATTGTCCTTTTTTGTGAAGTGAATACAAATACTGACAAAATAGTAATTACGGAATTTTATATCAAAACATTCAAATGGGGGGGGAATGAATTTGTCACAGTATTTAGAACAATTTTTCGCGGATGTATGGCAGCAGTTAGAGCGCTTCTATCAGCAGGAAAACGACCGAATTAGTAAAATGAAAGACTGGAGCCAGCTCCATATAGGGGTTAATCATTATGTAAAGGTGAAATGGACATCAGAAAAATTGAATAAATTACAATGGGGAACCCCTCATTATGGAACGATTTCGATTTATACATACGAGCCATTTAGTTGGCATGATGATGCTTATAGGGTAGCAGCGGGCGATTACATGCAAGAGATAACAGACATCAACCAAATAGAAGAATTATTTTCCGCTTTATGTGCCAAAATAGATTCGGTTTTCCAATCCGATGAATATCATGCGAAACTTTTTGATTATCGCCTTCAACTTATATTGGAATTTGAGCACGAGGGGCGTGAGATTTGCTATCAAAAAGAGCTATTAAATAACGACAAGTTCACATTAGCGAAACAAACGTTAGCTTCTTTTATTGAAACAAAAGTGATGGCTGATTTGCCTGGATGTCCTGCTAAGAAAGATGGATTTTTCTTTGCACGTTGCCTAGTCAATCCACATTTTTTCCATCAGAGCGTAGCTGATATCGATCCATTAGTGCAACGGTTATTGGTGAAGTATAGCGGGAATGAAGAACGCTTAAACCAGTGGATTTATGATTATACATTGGCATTTAAAGCTTGGGCAGAGGAGTATATTTTATCGGTTTATTTTGAGGAGACAGGAGAATATGAAACGAAATGGATACTAAACTCAGAGGCAAGACCTAAGCAAACGGAGTTAGAGTTCTTCGTTTATATTGCCTTACAAACCGGATCTAAAGAACCTGATACACGTAAGCAATATCTTGAATTGGCGCAGCAACTTGGCTCACAAGAGGCGGAGGACTATTTACAAAATGGCAGTGATCATTATGAACATAGAAGGAAAAGTGCGCGCTTTCAAGGAGCAGCCAATGATATTCGAAAATTCATTTCAATTCACATCATTGTTGAGGAAGAAGAAGCCTATCGTGAAGCGTTGCATTACATCATCGATTTGTTACAAGCGGGCTTTGTCAAAGGCTATAGCTTACAGTTAGAGAGTCAGGAAGAAAACTATTTACCGATTCAAAGCCTTGCGAAAACTGAGCTGCATCAATTTTTTGCAAATTGCCTTGCGTATCCAAACCTATTCCCATTGATTGCCGACTATGCAAAAGTGGCAATGGAGGAATATGCATGGTATGAGGACGTGGAGCCTAGCGAGCTATCCGCTATGCCTGGAACATATGCTGTATTTGGTTTAGGGCTTTTTAGCGATGCTTATTTTCCCCTTGTGCAAAGCTATATGTCACTTGTTGATTCAGAGCACCAGCTTGTACAAAATAACTATGCAGAAGCTTTACTTACCATGCACGATCTATCAGTGGAACGGATGCCTGTACTGATTGACATTTTACTTAGCGCAAATGAGGGGGAGCTCGAGCAGTTAAAAGGAATTCACATTGATAAACTGGAATTGCTAGCTGAATTGATACATCAACTGGAGAACAAAGAAGATTACCAACGTAGCTATGTATTATATCAAATTTTTGGTAGTATGGAGGATCTAGCACAGCGCATTGAAAAAGAATCAGCGCCAATCCAAGAAATGCTAGAAAAATTAGTAGGTTGGATGGAAGATTACTAATTGGTTAGCTTTCCTTAATTCTTTAAAGAGCAAGACTTCCCTATAAAGTAGGAAGTGCAATGTTAAAGGCCGAGCTAACAGTTTTGTTCATGAAATGAAGGAAAGTTACAACGAGGCGATTTACCCAATGTCGAAGGGAGTCCTTTTTCATGAGAAAAACCGTACTTGCAGATGTTTTAGGTTTGACCGTTTTTCCCTCTTTGAATTAGTAATCTAAAATGGTGTTTTTATAGTGAAACTAAAAGAATTATAAATGCGCTTATAAGTACGTACAATTACGCTCGAATAACCATGTACATTTTTGCTCACCAATGTATATTACAACTTTACTTGGAGTGGCGAGCATGATAGCCTTGTTCGGCTAGCCAGCTCTTGTAGTAGCTGGGTTTCGGCTGCCGATTCATGCGAGTAGAGGTCTCCATGTCAAGTTGTAATTATTCATACACATGAATAGAGAAGTACATTTTGAGCGAAAGTGTACATGCTTAGACAAGCAAAAATGTACATCTCGATGCGGACATTTATAAAGAATATCTGAATTAAAAGATCGATTAAGGAAATGTAGAGTGACAATAAGCTGTTCCACTAAAGGGCCATATTATTGAATAACAACCTTTTATGAAATGTCACCAAACGACGCTTTGGGAACTTTAAGTTTCAGCATTTTAATACGTGATTATGTAAAATTTCGGATTATCTTTGTAGAATCTAATTACTATAATAAATTGCGGTGAATTTCAATTATATAAAGGGGGTGTAAAGGTGGACCTATTACTTTGGATAACTATTGGTTTCATAATAATTGGATTTGTTGTTCTCACTTCTATAAAAAAAGGTATGGAAAGTAAGGTCGCTTTTATAAAAGCAAATATGGAAGACGAGGAAAATTCATCAAAAGCAAAATCCATAATTTGGTGGATGTGGAGTACCGCTGCTTGGGGGATAGTGAGTATTTTTCTTGTTGTTTGGTGTTTTCATAATCACTTTGGATAACTGTTGGCTTCAAATGTGCTTAAAGAAATGTGCTTAAATTAACAGGGTAGGTTTGTTCCATAAGAAATCACAAAAGGAATGAGCATTTACTGTAAAATAAGATTAGACGTATTAATGTCTAATATAAAGTAATGCAAAAAATGATGCACATTAGTATTATTACACGACATAAATAAAAATCTATGGAGGTAGGTATAGTTATGTGGATAATATTAGGGATTATTGCAATAGTAGCAACACTTATAAATCTTTATATGTATGTAGCAGGAAAGGATTATAAGCTTGCTATGGCGATAGGATTATCATTTACAGCATTAACACTTTGTTCAGAATACAGTCTTGTATCTGGGTGGGTAAAAGTTGAAGATTGGTCAACTCTATTGGATGTAGTACCTAGTATGGAAAAGGCATTATGGTTTTTGACAATTGTTTCTACCTTACTAAATATAACACCTATACTTTTAGAACTAAAAGGTAAGAGATAATTACTTATTGTCACACCATTTATATAATATGCGATTATTGTGTTAAAGATCTTCCACAATCGAGCGCAATTCTTGAAAAAGAATAGGCGCCAATTTTTCATTTAAGAGCCATTTAATTTAATAGGGAAAGAAGATATTATACCTGCAATATAAACATCTACATTTTTATTTCTTTTTTTCTAGGATATTTTTTAATGGCTTTTGAAGTACGTCCATAATGGCAGCGATGATAGCTGTTGCTAATATCCCTATTAGTCCAAGTGCGATTGGACCTGCTGGGTCATCACCCGTGAACATGGCATACACCCTTAAGTAAACTATTACTAATAAAATTAAGAAAATAATTGTAAAAGCGCATTTTTTTATAACCTTCAAGGATTTAAGGGATAACTCGGAAAAAGCGTTGTTACTATCGATATAACTCAATAGTTTATATGCTTGATACAAAGCTACAGAAAACGTAATGCATACTCCATACGCACATATTAACAACGGATATATCGAGTAATCTCCTGGACGCACTAGAGCATCTCTTCTGGCTGCTTCAGGCAACAAAAATATACACACGGCAAGTACCGCAATTCCAATAAGAAAAGCAACAACCTTTAAGAAAAAAGTTGAACCTAGTTTACCATTCATTTAAAGCACCTCACTGATTATATGATTTTAATATA
The DNA here is from genome assembly GCF_016638705.1 of Lysinibacillus agricola. Taxonomy (GTDB): domain Bacteria; phylum Bacillota; class Bacilli; order Bacillales_A; family Planococcaceae; genus Lysinibacillus; species Lysinibacillus agricola. The sequence continues at coordinate 2,739,937 of NZ_CP067341.1, forward strand.
ATATTTATCGATTATCAATAAATTATTTTGTTTTTTATTATATTTTTATTGTTTTAAATATTGATTTGATTGTTATGTGGGAATCGTACTTGAATTATTGTAAATTTTATTATGAAGTAACCTAACAATCGTGCGCAATTCTGCAGCAAGAATTGTGCTTTTTCTATTTGAAAAGGTTAGATTGGAAATCGAAAAAAGTTTCTGATAAATAGAAGGAGAAATACACATGTATGGCTAGCAACACAAAGATAAATGCCTTATGAAATTAGCGAGGCAAAATGAAGCCGAAGAATGTTTTTTAGAAGCATTGAAATTAAGAAAAACAAAAGAAGATTTCTCATTGATTGACTCAACTCAAAAAGCATTGAATCTGTTAAATGAATTGGAGTGGAAAGCCTCTAGTGAAAATCCTGATGTATAAGAATAAAAGAAGAGTATAGGTTTATTCAACAATCGGGCGCTTTTCTGTAATTGATCTGCACCCCAAATGTTAGACACGACTCTAACATTTGGGGTGCAGATCATTATAAGGAATGCGTCTTTCTTCATAAATAGGGCCAGATTAGGGAGTGACTTTATTAATTGTTTCGTTAAGATTGTGAAGAAGTGTACTTATGCCAACGTGGCAGTTTAGTTGAATGAAAATGTTATAATATTATTAAAATTTAGGAAATGGAGTTTGGAAAATGAAGAGTATTAAAAGATTGATTCAAGTCATCTTAGCAAGTACATCAATCCTAATTCTTAGTGGATGTTTCTCTAAAGATGATCTGAATCAACCAATACAAGAATATTTAAAAACAAACTATGGAATACAAGGTGAGTTTTCTGTTATTCGGACAGATAATAATTGGCTTAATGGGATTGACCATCAGACTTATGTAGAAATGAAAAAGCCATATCGTACTTATCGTTCCTAATGATTGAAAGAGATACTTTGAAAATTTTAGAAGATGATAGTGACGATATCTATCTCGAACAATTCAAGGGCGCATATATTGAGCAACATCCAGAAGTAGTTCAAGTAATGAAACAGATCATAAAAAAACATGGGTTAGTAAAATATCCCAATAAAGCTGTCCCAGAAGAAAATGGTCCTATTCGTATATTTCCTTATGACAACATTGGGTTAAATATAAATAATTCTCAAGAGCTACTTGATAATTTTAAAAAGACTCAAAAGATCGATACTACTGGACTTTTACCTACATTAATACCAAGTGACCCCCGACGTGAAAATTATAATAGCAGGTATGTAGGTGTGGTGAATTTTCAATTTGAATTTGACATGAATAAAAATAAACATCCTATTCCAAAGGCCAAAGATCTAATTGAGGACTTTCAAAAAAGTGGGATATTAACAAAAGGGATATACAACATAGATATGTTAGTAGATGATTCAAATCCAGATCATTATGTGGGATGGGAATATAATAATGTAGCTTTGTTTGAAGTCGATGAAAATGGTGGGTATACAATAATTGCTACTCCTAAATATGATGATTTAGATAGAACTTACTACTATGGTGATTACGCAGCTGCAAAAAATATAAAATAGAATTTTAGGTTGAATTACTTAATTGGAATTGACTAAAAATACACATGGTGCTACCCCTATTAGTAATAAATTCCCTCATATTTACTTATATCGAGAAAAGCTCGAGACAGGAAAAACTCATGATATTGAATTATCACAAAGTCTAATCATATATTTAATTATATAGACGAAATAATTATTTTCCCCAAAAAACTATTGGGGATTTAAGTGGATAGAATGAGGCTTCTTCAACTAATGATAAGTTAGTTAAAGAAGACATGTGCTTATTATCTTCCACAATCGGGCGCTTTTCTGAAATAAGGAAAGCGTCTTTCTTCATGAAAAGGGCCATATTCTTGAATAACTAATTGTAGAAATAATGGATATTTGAGATGATTAATATTAGTTTTAAAGGATAGTAAAAGGAACAGAGTTTTCATTATTCAATACAAAGGAGAGTGGTGACGAGATATGAAATTATATTCACATAAACCCGAAGCGTACGAATGCCCATTTTGTCGGGTAGTATCAGGTAAAGAAAAACCAAATAAGGGAACGAAACAAAGAGACATTATTTATCAGAATAAACATGTAACAGCGTTTATCGCAAGCAAGTGGTGGCCTAATAACATAGGGCATGTTCTCGTTGTTCCTAACGAACACTTCGAGAATATATATGAGCTTCCAGCAGAAGTAGCTGCTGAAATTCATCGTGCTGCTCAATTGACAGCGTTTGCGATGAAAAATACATATGGTTGTGATGGAGTTTCTACTCGACAACATAATGAACCTGCTGGAAATCAAGATGTGTGGCATTATCATCTTCACGTTTATCCAAGATATGAAAACGATAACCTATACCTAACAAAAGGTTATTACACTGAACCAGATGAACGTCCTTTCTATGCAGATAAGTTGCGTTCGTGGATAAGTGAAAACTATTGTAGTACCAACAATAGGTGAAATTTTTTGTTATACCGTAATCGGGCGCAATTCTTGAAAAGGAATTGTGTTTTTTTTATATCAACTTCAAAAGTGGTATGACTTGCTTAGAAAGAAATTATAAATTCAAAAAATGAACTGTACCAAAAGTACAGTTCAATCAATAGGTGTTATTTTCCACTCTGATAATAAATGACATTGTTTAGAAAACCATAACTAGAGCGTCTCTTCTAATTTTTGCATTATGGAATTTGAAATTAAATAAACATTGCCGAAAATGTCAATTTTGTCTCCCTTTACACGTACAGCGCAATCTTTGTTGGATGCATAAATATTAATTTCTTCCGATAAGGCCGATAGTTCATTTTGAACCATTGTCATATTATTTTCAAGATCAAAATGAGACAGGACGGAAAAATCATCAAGGCCGATTCCGTCGTAAACAGAGCTTTCTTCAACGTTATAGCCAAAGTTTTTAGAGCATAACCATTTAGCGGACATGTTGATTGCACCAGCGCTTGCGCCCATTACAACAGCTCTGCTTTTTTTTATTGCATCAGACAATTCGTATTCTATTAAAAACTCATTTTGTTTAACAGTATTTCCACCCAGCAAGAAAATTACAGAGGCATTTTGAATTAATAATTGGGCATCTTCCTTCTGGACAAGATAATTAATTAAATGATATTCATCAAACAGAATGTTAGCATAATCGAACCACGAGCGTTCAGTAGCACTAACCTCTTCATAAAATGATGGATTCGAGCTAATCATAACAAGCGACTTTCTATTACTAATATCTTTCTGTAACACTTTGCCCAGCTTCTCTGGGAAAAAGTTGTTGAACCATCCTAAATAATAGTGAGTTTTCATAAGTTCCTCCGTAATTTTATTTATCAAATCACCTCTAAATTATACAATAATTGTAAATAAAAAATAAAGATATTAAAAATATTTAACTCACATTGGTTTACATATTATTTATTCAACTTTTATGCGATGGTTTATAAATATAGCTACAGGGGCTTTAGTTAAAAAATGATATTCAACAATCGGGCGCGATTGTTGAATATTGAAAGTAACATATCATTAGACTTTTTTATAAAACATTAACTTCAAACGGCTAGATAAAAATCCATTTTGTTCGATCTTTTTTTCAAAATGGATTTTTCTATTTTACCGAAAAATACGGATATATGATGTGTTTTAAATCAAACTCTATTTAAAAGCAACATCAAGCCGATTATGCGCTCAATGATGTTACCAAAACAACGTCGTAAAGGTCCCCATCTTCGCAATGCGATTATCGAGTAATAATATATACATACATTGTACTAACTATTTAGAGAAAAGATAAAAAATAGCGTCGACAGCATTTATCGATTCCATGAAAGAATGAATATTTGTTTTACGGATGAGAGGCTAGTAGAGGTTTCAAAGGGAATATGAGGTATCTTTCACATAAACTACAGATTGAAAGGTTATAATGTGCTTCGAGGGGGATATATCGATGAACTATCATATTCTTGTAATAGAAGACGATTTAGAAATTCAAGAATTAATTAAACAGTTTATAAAACAAATTTCTCCGAACATGAATTTACGTACTGATCGTTATTTATTAGAAAAAGCATTTAAAAACATCATTCATAATGCGATTACGTATTCACCGCACGGAGAAACGATACTTATAGTGGTGACTGAGCTTCCAAAAGAAAATCAGATTCAAATACAATTGTCATCATTAAAGACAAGGAAATACAACAATTATTTGAGCCATTTTATAGAATCGAGAAATCGAAATACTGGTAGGAGCGAACTTGGTCTTTATATTGTAAAACAAATATTTGAATCTCTTTCTATTACCTATTTAATGATTAATACCCAAAATGGTGTTCACTTTTTAGTTACTATTCCTAAAGGGAGATCGTAGTATTTACTTGGACTTAAACAACGGCGTTTAGTAAAAAAAACTTATTCCACATAAAAATATATCAGTCAAAAGAGTGTCAAATTGTAAAAAGTATTTAACACTCTTTTTTTGTTGTGGAATGCTTCCTATATAATTGATAAATACAAGAATAAAACGAATACCATTTTGTCAAAAATAAAATTTGACTGGACACTAAATGGTATCATATAATTAAGACACCATTTAGTGTCCTATTTATAAGGGAGAGGAGATTTTGAGCGAGAAAAATCTAGAGCGTGATGTTTATGCTGCGATTGCTGATCCAACAAGACGTCAATTAATACGTTTACTGGCAGATGCAGAAGAATTACCTCTTCACGAATTAACGTCTCAATTTCAAATGGGGCGGACAGCAGTTTCTAAGCATTTGGCTATTCTTAAAGATGCTGATCTCGTAATTGCTCGAAGGGTTGGTAGAGAGACGAGGTATCGGTTGAATGCCGGTCCGTTGAAGGAAATTCAAGATTGGGTATCGTATTACGAAGGATTCTGGAAAGAAAGAATGGCTATATTAAATCTTTTATTGGAGGAAGAAAAATGAAAGCAGATGTATCTTTAGATTATCAATTTACAAGTTCAATTGAGAAAGTTTGGAACGCATTAACGGATTCAGACACTCTTGCAAAATGGATATGGAAAAATGACTTTAAACCAATCGTAGGACATAAATTCCAATTTCGAGCTGAGCCAAATGAATGGTGGGATGGAATTGTCAATTGCGAGGTGCTTAAAGTAGAAGAGCCTCATACATTATCATACACTTGGGCAAGTGCCGGAGAAATCACTACTGTTACGTGGACGTTGACAGAAGGGGAAGATGGCACTACTAACCTACATCTTGATCAATCTGGATTTAGTGAGGCAACGAAAGCTCGTCAAGGAGCAATCGAGGGAGCTAAATATGCATGGATTAACAATGGTAATCAGCTTGAAAAAGTGTTAGCAGAACTATAATTCATTTTTATCGTTTATATAAATAAACCGTTCTTCAACAATTGGACGCTTTTCGGAACACGGAAAGCGTCATTTTTAATGTGATCTCAACAAATTAAATTTGAAGTTATGGTAACATGACAGTACTAGATTGAATGGAGAGAATATCCGATGAAAATAAATCAATTAATTGCTAACAATATAAATCGTTTAGATGTCGGCTTGCCGGAAGATCAATCTATAGGAATTGCTGGATTGTCCGGATCGGGTAAAACAACCTTTTGTCAAACAATTGGTGAAGAATCCAAGAAGCGTCTCGTTTCTTTATTGCCAAAGGCTGAATATCAGTATTTGTTCCCCAATATTATGGAAACGAATTTCAGTGCTATCAAAATGGAAGATATGCCTTTAGTACTTTTTCTCGGGAAATCATCCATTTCTGCCAATCCACGTTCAACGGTTGGTACTCATACAGGCGTTTTTAAAGAGATTCGTGAAAGGCTTGCAGAAAAGTTTGATCTTTCGCCAGAGGTTTTTTCCTTTAATAATGCATTAGGCTGGTGTCCTGCTTGTAAAGGACGTGGTACGACTAAAAATGTCGAATGTAAAAAATGTGAGGGCAAGCGCTATAATCCGGAAGTTGAGCAATATAAGCTAGAATTATGGAATCAACCACATAGTATTTCCGATATAAACAATTTAAGTATAGAAGCGATTTATTCCCTTTCAGAGGAACTTGCGATTAGCGAAGAAAGACAACGTATTCTTACAAATATTATTAATATGAATATAGGTTACTTAACGTTAAATCGAATTATGGGTACCTTGTCTGGAGGAGAATTAACACGACTTTACTTGGCAGAATTTATGGCAGCCAGTGAAAATACCGTGATTATTATTGATGAAATTTCTGTTGGTCTTGATCACCAAACACTGTTGAAAATTTTAGAACAGATTAAACAATTAGGCTATAAAAACCAAATTTGGCTTATTGATCATTCTGATACGGTGCTAGATACAGCGGATGAGCAACTGTTCTTTGGGCCCGGTAGTGGTAAATACGGCGGAAAAATTGTCGAAGAATCACCACGTCCAAAACCTGTTTATTGGGATCAAAATCAGGCAAAACCTACAGAATATTATCAATTTCATGATCTTTACTGTCGTAATATTGAGGTGGCTGAAATTCAGATTCCTAAAAATAGACTTGTAACCGTTACAGGTGAGTCTGGCTGTGGAAAATCGACCCTAGTCAATGAGTGTATTTCTAAAGATTTCCTAAAACGATATCCAAAAGATAAACTAGTCATGGTAGGACAAGACCGAAACCAATCAATTACTAGCCGATCAACTGTTGCAACGTTTCTTGATATCAAAAAGAAAATAACTAGATATAGTGACGAAATTGACGATATTTTCCAACGTTCAATTGAGGATATTATTGAGGAGCTTCCAAATGAAGACATCGCTCATAAACGCTTAAGTTTACTGATTAAGCTGGGGCTTGGTTATTTGACGTTGGAGAGAAAAACACAATCCTTATCGACAGGTGAATTTCAATGTGTTCATTTAGTTTCTGAGCTGTTTTCGAACGCAAGAAACCCCCATACGCTGTTTATTTTTGACGAGCCTTCAAAAGGTTTATCACAAAACATTTTAAATCAATTCATTGATAGTGTGAGGGACATTCTCCAAGATGAATCCGTCTCTATTATGATGATTGAACATAATGCCTATATGCTAGAAAGCTCTGATTTTATCGTTGATTTTGGTAAGCGACAGCAGGAACCTGTTCGACATCTTGATGTTGTCAGTCATGATGATTATTTTAGTCAACTTAACAGTACAAACAGTGATGCTCCATTGCATATATCTTCTACACTAGCTTCAAAAAATGGCATCCATTACTTAGAAGAAAATCATATTAGCTATTTTAAAAAGGCAGAAAACATCTATAAAGGCGGTATCTTAAAAAGCTTATCATCAATGGCCCGTTTAATTTATGGTGAATACGAATCTGCAACAATCGCACCAGTCGTCGCCATTGATTTGGAAAGACATTTGTATAGTCAGTATAGCTTTCTATATGAAATTGGTGGCCTAATCAACCATATCGTGGCTGCGCATCCGACGAATAAAGATACAAGAAGCTTCGATTTCTTTAGTCAAGAAAATCATTGTCCAAGTTGTTCTGGCCGCCTGGAAATTGAAAAATTTGATTTCGATATAGTCATACAAGACAAAACAGTGCCATTTTGGGATGGCTTATTACATCCAGACGTGATGGAAGTATTAACATATTATCAATATCCGAAATTGCAATTCCTGTTTGATGAGATCAAAAATGAACTAGGTCAAGATATTAGTAAAAGCTACAATGAGATGACCGAAGAAGAAAGACATACATTCCTATATGGTTATTGGGAAAAATCATTTTATGATAAAGCAACTAAGTCCTCAAAAAAATGGGAAGGTTTTAATTTTATCCTTGGACGTTATATCGTTATTTCGAAATCAATTATTAAAGAGCAAATGAAAGAATCAAAAGAAATGATTGCCTGTCCAATCTGTCAAGGAGCGGTGCTAAACCATAAGAAAAAACTAACGTTTGGAAACACTGATATTCGCGAGATAATTCATCAACCTATCGATCAGGTCATAAAAACTGTAGGGAGCTTACCGGAGCTTGAAAAACTAAAAGCAATTGTAGGAGGCGATACGACTCTTACGGAAGATGTCTCCTTACTTCCTAGAGAAACACAAGTATCGTTAAAAATGCTGGAATTAGAATTAGCAAGCTTTGCCGATTATGAAATAGTACTAAATAATGTTTTACCATTCTGGGACAAAATTAAAGACAATATCGAAACAATAAGCAGCCAAAATCTAATAACAATTTGTGATTTTTCCAACATTGACGAAACGAGAGAAACCATCATTGATAAGTATTTCACTAATGGAAAATACAAAAAACTAACGTACGTCTATGAAGCATTTGGCTACAAAAAAATTGTGACACAAATTAATAAAATTAAAGCAAGTCATAAATGTCCATTCTGTAATGGGAAGAAAGTCATTTCAGAAGACAATCTCCATGATGGCGTCTATAAATTATCAGTACCATGTGTAAGTTGCTCTGCAAGTGGCATCAATGATGAAGGACGTAAGGAAATTGTCGATGGTGTAGACGTGCAAACTTGGCTAACTGGCAAAGTAAGTGACGTTGTGGCTGAAAGCTTACGAACGGATGCTGTTGCAGACATTCCAATTTTCAATCGTATTCGTGAGTTGAATAAACGAGATATGATGGCGATTTATCAATGCCTTGAGCAAAACAATTAAATCTAGCCATACTTGAAAGGAAAGCTACCTCTGATAGACTCATTTGCAATAATAATATTGCAGATGAGTTTTTATGTTATTCTGAGGAGGAGCTTAGAAAAGTCATTACAATAAAAGGGGAAAGATAGGAATGGCAGAATTAATAGATTGGAAAAATAATGCTCAAGGGCATAAATTTATAGCTTCTTTTAGCGGAGGAAAGGATAGTGTCTTAGCTCTCTATAAAGCAATGAAGGTTGGAGAGGCGATTGGACTAATCGTAATGCTGGAGGAAGAAGGGGAACGTTCCAGATCCCATGGAATGCCTCCGGAACTCATACGTGCCCAAGCTAAATCTATAGGTTTACCTGTATATACTGCCGCTTCAAGCTGGGCAGAGTATGAAAAAGTATTTATGAGCCTTTTAGAAAAAGCCAAAAATCAAGGTGCAGAAGTTTTAGTAACGGGAGACTTAGATATGCCAGAGCATGGTTGTTGGCATGACAAGGTTACGAAGAATGCTGGGTTAAAGCTAGGCATGCCTTTATGGGAAATGAACCATCGCGATGCTGTTGAAGAGTTCATAAACCTAGGATTTGTTACAATCATTGTAACTGTTAATTTATCACTGGGAATGCGTGAGGATGATTTAGGGCGAACGTTAACCCATGAATATGTGAAGGAGCTTGAAGCTCGCGGTATTGACCCTTGCGGAGAAGGTGGAGAATTCCATACTACAGTATTAGATGGGCCCATTTTTAAACATCCTATTGCAGTTCGTAAATGTGTAGTTATGAAAGACGGAGATTATGCTTTTTTGCCATTGGAGCTTGATGAAATGGCAAGAAGGGATACCTTATAAAGTATTAAAAATATAAGTTTTCAATATAATGTACTTTCCTTTAAATACAGAGAATAATATGGGACATTGCCTAAAGTAGATAGGCAGTGTCCCATTACTTTTTTATTTTTTTAAGCCAGCAGCAATGAACGGGCCATTTAGAGTGATAGTCGATATTATTCGAGCCATTTCTTGTGGAGATTCTTTTCCGTCACTAAGTAACCGTTGCTGAACGACACCGATATGTGCCGAAGCCATATAAGAAACTAAGTATTCTCCTGGTACAAGTAAATTTTCTTGTTTAATCGGGATTTCAGTACCTTCAAATATTGTTTTCCACATGAAAATTTTTAATTTTGTTTGAAAAGATAAGTCTCCATTTGGACCTAATACAGCTTTCATAAATCTTCTATTCCGATCTAAAAATTCATGGTAGGAATCAATATTCCTGAGTTTATGGATACAGCCTTATTTTTATTGATTACTTTCTTTAGTTTCTTTTTATTAATCTCAGCAGTTCTTTTCATGGTTTGGAATTAAAGGAATAGCTATTTTTGCTTTAATGCTATTCTTTGGTGGACCACTCCTTGCACTGGCTCCTGAGATGATGTCATCATTTTATCGCGATTGGGTTTATTCCTGGTTACCAATGCGATTTATGATTGAAGGTTTACGAGAGCTCTTTTTCTTTGGGAAAGGACTAACTTGGAACACATCTTTATCTGTCCTTGTCTGGATTGGAGCAGTAAGTATTTTGATCATCCTTGCGTCAGCGTTCAAATTTAAATCTGCAAATAGGGAAGAATCACTTATAGAAGATTGAAGAACTAGAAGAGATGAATGAAACTAGTACAACGAGAAAAAAGACCTCATTTTGATCAATTTTTCAAAATGAGGTCTTTAATATTGATTTTAAAATTAGGGATCTACTGAATATGGAGCTATGGAATAATTCGCTTCTAGTATTTTACTTGGAAGTGCTGATAGAAGCCGCATCAAAATTGAATATATGCCATTAACGAACTTTTTTATATAAAACCCTTCAAAATATTCGTGTTTAAGAAGTGAAAATGCTATTTCTCTATCAGCTGAACACTTCATCAATCGAATAAAACACGAATATTAAAGTTGACGATTATCTAAACGTTATTCCTCAGCGGATGAGAAATAAACTATTTGCAAGCTGTCGAGCTGTGTAATAGCTATATAATGTAAGTGAGATATTCTATAATAAAAAAACCAATACTTATAGAGGGAGACTTTCTAATGAATAAATTTCCAATCATAGAAACAGAAAGGTTAATTTTAAAAGAAGTGACACCTGAGGATGCTAACGATATGTATAAATACCTATCAGATAAAGACGTTGTTAAACATATGGGGTTAGAACCATACGAATCACCAAATGACGTCTTGAGCGAAATAAGATGGTATAAATCTATATTGGAAGAAGGTACAGGTATAAGGTGGGGGATTACACAGAAAAATATTGGTGTTGTTATAGGTAGTTGTGGCTTTCTGAATATGCGCCCTAAACATTATCGAGCTGAAATAGGGTTTGAATTAAATAAAGAATATTGGGGACAAGGAATAGCTGGTGAAGCTTTAGAAGCTGTTATTAAATATGGCTATAAACACTTTGAATTGGAACGAATTGAGGCTCTAATTGATCCTGCGAATTTATCATCACAAAAATTAGTAGAAAATCAGGGGTTTAAAAGAGAAGGCTTATTGAGGCATTATGAATATACTTGTGGAAAGTTTGATGATTTATATATGTACGCAATCATTAAAGGAGACCTCAAATGAATTTAAAAAGGCGAGAGTATCCTTATGTCGCTAATTGGGACTTTTATGGAATAAGAAATGATCAGACTTTATGGAGGGCTGTTGAAGAAGAGAATGGAGGAATAGGATGAGGAAAGGACAGATCCGAGCAATAGCTATTTGTGTATTTAGGAAAGGCGATTCGATACTTGTCTCTGAAGGCTTTGATGAAGCAAAGGGAGATCATTACTATCGGCCAATTGGTGGAGGAATTGAATATGGGGAGACAAGTTCTAAAGCAATAAAGAGAGAAGTGCTTGAAGAAATCGGGGCAAATATAAATAACTTAAACTATTTAGGTACAATTGAAAACATATTTACATATAACGGTGACCTTGGACACGAAGTAGTTTTTGTATATGATGCTGAATTTGTTGAAAAGTCCTTTTATGAAAAACCTTCTTTTTTCGGACAAGAAGATAATGGTGCAATCTTCAAATTGCTTTGGAAGCCAATTAGCGATTTTACAAATAATAAATTAAAATTAGTTCCAGACGGATTAGTCGATTTGCTTTAGATCACTAAATGAGTTAAGAACCTTCTTTCTTGTACAAATTGGGCGGCATTCCTGTAATAAAAGATAAAATTGTGAAGTAATACACTTAAGCTATCGGTTGCTATAGTTCAATAAGGTGTATTAAAATAATCAATCTTTTTTATAAAAAACCATACCTAGTTATAAAAGTAACGCCATTTTGATCAATCTTTTTTCAAAATGGCGTTTTTCTATTTGTTATTAAATATGTAATAAGACAATAAAATTATTTAATTTTAAAACCTAAAACAAGCATAATCCCTTTCTTAAGAAAAAATATTAAGCGATAAATTAACATTATTGATTTTTTGAATCGAAAAAATTAAATATGTTATTTATATTTTTAATTTCTTGTTGTATAATCGAATCAACTAAAAGAAAGGAATGTCATTATGGCTTATAAAGTAATCACAAATTGTCCTGTCTGCAGTAAAACATTGAAAATTACAAAGTTGCAGTGCTCTCATTGTCACACGACGATTGAAAATGAGTTCGAATTATCTAAGCTGGCATCCTTATCAAAGGATCAGCTTCATTTTGTGGAAGTATTTTTAACATGCAGAGGGAATATCAAAGAAGTTGAAAAGGAACTAGGGATTTCGTATCCAACAGTTCGAGGCAAGCTAACAGACATCATTTCATCCCTTGGATATATACAGAAGAAGAAAAATGAAGTAGACGAGAAAAAAATTGTCACTATGTTGGAAAATGGCGAAATCACAACAGAAGAAGCCATTAAACTTTTAAAAGAGGAATAAGGAGGAATATATCATGAAAGAGGAAATCTCAAGAGTGTTAACAATGGTTCAAGAAGGTAAGATTGATGCAGATAAGGCATCCGAACTGATTCAAGTATTAAAAGAGAAAGCAGAAACAGATGATAATCTTTTAGAAAAACCGACTAAATATTTAGATAAAACTTTAAAAATTCGTGTTGTATCAGCCGAAAATGATAACGTTACGGTCAATTTGCCTTTAAAGCTTGTCAAGGTTGTATTAATGGCTGGACACAGCATCGCAGCGAGTATTCCTCAATCAGAAAAATACGTTAAAGATATTGACATAAACCTTATAATAGAAGCAATCGAAAACGAATTAGATGGCCAAATTGTAGATATTAAATCGGCAAATGGGGATACCGTTTCGGTCATCATTGATTAGTGATTGGCTTATGATGCATGTAAAAGTGAAAGCAAAAGACATTCGGTTTACCATCCCGATTCCATATGCTATTTTAAACATTGTTATTTCAATTTTGTCTTCAAAATTTATTCAGCAAAATGCAAACAAATGGACAAAAGAGCACTTCGAAAGAAAAAAACTGGACTTTACCTTTCCACTAATAGACAAAGAAACGCTAAAGCCTATGGTTAAGGAACTGAAAAATTATAAAGGGCTCGTGCTAGTAGATGTCAAAGCTAAGGACGGTACTGAGGTTAAGGTTAGATTATAATTTATTATAGAAAATTTTTTGATGTAAGATACTTCACTATACAAAAAATATTATTTGTATCTGTTATTTAAAAGTTCTTGCCTATGTACGATTTAGATTAGGATTACTTTTATCTATTCCTGTACTAGTTTTTGTCGTATTGAATGCATTAGGTGTTGAACTTAATAATTTGATGAAAGCAAGTATGCAAGCAAGCTTATCTTTTAGCAGTAATATCTACAATAGTTGCAGTTACATTTGAAGAGATACTAATGCGAGGTATTTTATTAAATGGATTCATAAAAGCTTGGATTCATAAAACGAATATGATTTGGTTATCAGTTATTGGGTCCAGCATGTTATTCTCAATCGCACATGCTGGAAATATGCTTGCTGGACAAGCGGTTGATGCAACTATGCAACAATTATTGGATACAACAGGTATGGGGTTCTTTTTTGCTGCTATATATTTAAGAACGAACAATTTATTAATTCCAATTATAGCGCATTTTGTAGTAAATATAGTCTCTGAGTTACAAGTATTAGGTGTTGATTTGACGCAAGTTGTGAATGAGAGTACACAGGAAACAAATAATTTAGTAGAGTTTATAGTTATTGGAACGGCATCGTTAATTTTAATAACTTCCTCATTTATTTACTTACGAAAAAAGAAATCTGCTGAAGTCTTAGGTCGTATAAAAGGGGATTATTCGTTTAAATAATACTCATTATCGTTTAATGTAGATTTGTCTACTATTCATAAAAATTATTCATAAGAATGACAAACTTAGCTGATTGTTACAGAATCAAAATACATGTTCGTTGAAGATAAATACATATATTTGTTGATTTTAAAACGGGAATACAAAAAGAATCGGGCAATATAAAGTGTGGCCACTAAAAATATTTTGAATTAAAGAATATGATGCTTTATGTAAAGCTTTTAGACATATTAAAGGGATCCCTTCAGAAGAATGCGGATTAACAATGTTAAGGAAATTACGAAAAAACAAGAGCAAACACATCATTAGTGTTTGCTCTTGTTTTTTAATCCTTCCTTTGTTCGGTGGACAATCCAATATCTTTTAAACTAACTGAATGTGTGATATGAATGTATCAAATTATTTAATGCTAAGTAACTTGATATCTCTTTCTTCAAAATAAACGACGAATTCAATCTTCCGTACTTCTAGCTAAATGAGAGAAACTTTAAACAATAATTAAATCCCCAGGTATCAATTTATCCTTCAAACGATTCAACTATTATTGTCGCGTACTCACACGTGCATAGCCAAATTGGATATTTGCGGTGCATCTCGCCTTTGTAGTCGGACCTACGTAAACTGGAATTATAAAACATTTAAATTCTATGCAACTATTTACTATTCAAAAAACTCTAACGGTGTGTAAAGAAAGAAGAGGTGTTAAAAATGGAATCTGAATTTCTAGTGAAAAAAGCGCAAAAAGGAGATGGAGAAGCGTTTATACAATTAGTTAGGCAATACGAATTGATTCTTTATCGTACAGCAAAGAGATTAGGTCTAACAGATGAAGATATAGCAGATTTATTGCAAGAGACGGTATTAACTGCATTTGAAAAAATAGGCACTTTAAAAGAGGTAAAATATTTTAATACGTGGCTTTGCCGCATCTTATTGAACAATTGTTATCGCTTTATGAAGCAGCATAAGCAGGTTGTACCGCTCGATTCGGAGACACTAAATGCATTGGCACATCAAGATAATTTATCAATAGAGCTTGATGATGCGTTGAATAGCTTAGATGAAAATTATCGTATTGCGTTAACACTTTATTATGTGAGTGGGCTAACAACAAAGGAAATCAGCGAATTTCTTCATGAACCCGAAGGCACTATTAAATCGAGAATTTCGAGAGCAAAACAGCATTTGAAAAACAACTATTATGTTGAGGAGGCGCAACCGCAATGAAAAAAAATGTAGAGGAACGTATACTGCAGGAAATGAATAAAGAGCAAGAACTACCGCAATCGATTCGAATGGCTTTTGATCAATCCTATGAACTAATTAATCAGCAATCCAAGAAAAAAACTCGATTATCATGGCTAAAAGCTATATCAGCAGCAGTAGCGACAATTGCATTAACTTCAAGTGTCTTGCTAACAAATGATTCGGCATTAGCAACATTAAAAGCCTTTTTTGGATTTGATGATCCCGGGTTAGAGGTTGCAGGTGATAATGGGGATGTGCAATATGTAGGACAAACACAACAATCAGAAAATATCACTATTGCACTCGAGCATTTATTTGCAGATGCTTATCGACTAGGCCTGCAGTTAAATATTCAATCTGAAAATATCGAAATGGACAATTTGTATTATATGAGCGTGGAATATCGGCTCTATAATGCACAAGGCGTCGAAATAGATGCCCTTGTGTCGGATACGAAGACAATAGAAGGACCAGGAATGTATACGGGCTACCAATTCCAATTAGAAAATATAAAAAATAATGCCACAACACTGGAAATGCTGGCGGAGTCTACTACAACAGCTGTTCCCCCTTTAGATGGTGCAAAATTAGTCATTGAAGAGGTGCATTTTGTAAACAAAGAAGGAGGGATTATTTCAGTAGATGGAGAATGGGCATTTGATTTACAGCCTGCCACTGTTGAAACACAGGTCTTTGTAGCGCAAAACGAGGTGACAGGTCTTGAATTACAGCAAGCTATGTTATCAAACGGTTCAATGTATATTTCCTTTACAATTAACCGTAATATTGAAGATGAAAATTATATTTTCGATACAGCACTACTAACTAGCAATAATGAAGCGTTCTATGCAAATGGTGCAAATGTTGAACGTACGAATGAATATACTACTATTAATTTAGTTTTCCCATACAGCATATGGAATGAACAGCAATCTCTTTCATTAGCTGTGAAGGGCTATGAAAAATTAAGATTAGTGAAGAAAGAATAATTTGATATTTCTTTTTTAACCAACTGCAAAGACTAGTTATTTAGAGGTATGGTCAATAATGTCCTAGCTTGTGGAGATTCATTCCTATAACCAATACCAAAACATGATTATGATAGTGTTCAGATAAATCGCTATGAACCATTGGGGATGAATACGGGTTTAGTTTAGTCATACTTATGTTCATAGCGATTCCATTTATAGTAATCCAATCAGATTAGAACAAATAAAGCGATGATTAGTTTAAAAATAATTTCTACTATTCTGAAATGTATGTTATAGTAGGAGCATAATTGAATATTGTGTAAGACTTGGTGCCAAATGAGAGTTTGGCTTAAAAGGGAAGTCGGTGAAAATCCGACGCTGTCCCGCAACTGTAATTCGGAGCAAATCACAAATGCCACTGGGAAACTGGGAAGGCTGTGAGGCGTGTTGATGAGAAGCCAGGAGACCTGCCAATTTCTAGTACACACCAAATACCTACGTGGAATAGGTGGTGAAAAGTGACCAAATAGGCACTGTGCGATAACAAATGATTTATGCGAAAGTATATACTTTTTTCGTATTGTTTTAGCATAATAATTTTAACATGCAGCCATTTTCCGAGCAGGAGATGGCTTTTTATTTTTTTCTAAAAAGGAGATTGACATGACCTATACAAGCACACTCATTGGTTACCCGTATATAGGGGAAGATCGCGAATGGAAAAAAGCATTAGAAGCATTTTGGCGCAACGAACTTTCTGAAGAGGACTTTGAGGAAAGATTAAAGAAAATCCGTTTATCTAGAATTGATAAGCAGCTACAACTTGACATCGATATGGTGACAATTGGCGATTTTACGTATTACGATAGAATGTTAGATACGGCATTGATGTTTGGTCTAATCCCAAAACGCTTTAACTGGCAAGGAGGGAAAGTTGATTTACCTACCTACTACAGCGTAGCAAGAGGAAATAAAACAGCCGTAGCTAGTGAGATGACAAAATGGTTTAATACAAACTATCACTATATTGTTCCTGAGTATGAGGGACAAGCCTTGCAACTAACAGAAAATAAAGTGTTAGCCGATTTTTTAGAGGCGAAGGAAGCGTACGGTATTATTGCGAAGCCGACATTGATTGGTCCCTATACATTTTGCAAGTTAACGAAAGGCTACAGCAAATTCACACAAGTTGAATACTTATTAGCCTTATTACCGCTCTATACGCAGGTATTAAAAGAATTAGTGGAGGCAGGGGCAAATTGGATTCAACTAGAAGAGCCGTCCCTTGTCACAACCCTTGATGCAGCAGAGATCAAGCTTGTGCAAGAGATTTACGACCAGTTAGCCGTTGCCGTTCCAGAGGCTAAGATCATGCTACAAACTTATTTTGAAGCATTATGCGCTTATGAAACATTGATTTCATTACCTGTACAAGGATTTGGTCTAGACTTTGTTCATGGCTATAAAGGAAATATGGCGTCACTTCGTCAATATGGTTTCCCTCAGGATAAAGTATTGGCAATCGGAGTTGTAAATGGACGTGATATTTGGCGTTCCAATCTAGCGGAGGTCAATGCTACGATTCAGGCGATTGAGCATTTAAGTAATGCAGCGGAGCTATGGATTCAACCATCCAGTAATCTACAACACGTACCCATTACAACTGCTCTTGAAAATGAGATTGACCCTGTTCTAAAGCACGCATTGGCCTTCGCAGATGAAAAAATCGTAGAAATTATAGAGCTGACTACATGTAGACGAGATAAAGAAGGTACCTTACAACACAATTTTTCAGAAAGTATGAAGGCGATTGAGGCTCTAAAAAATCATCCAATCCGTCAAAACAAGATGGTCCATCAAACAGTTCAAACTGTGACAACGCAAGATTTTGAACGACATAGTGAATTTACTCAACGTCAAAAGCTGCAGCAGCAAGCGTTAGCGTTACCGCTATTTCCAACGACAACAATCGGAAGCTTCCCGCAATCTGATGAGGTGAAAAGGAATCGTAATGCTTGGCGTAAAAAACAATTATCGAATGAAGCCTACGAAGCATTTATAGAGCAGGAAACAAAACGCTGGATTACGATACAAGAAGAACTAGATATCGATGTACTAGTTCATGGTGAATTTGAGCGTACAGACATGGTCGAATACTTTGGTGAAAAGCTGACTGGTTTTGCATTTACAGAAAAAGCATGGGTCGTTTCCTATGGATCACGCTGTGTCAAGCCACCGATCATTTATGGAGATGTTGCATGGGCTTCACCAATTACTGTAATAGAGTCAGCCTATGCCCAAAGCTTAACAATGCGCTTTGTAAAAGGCATGCTGACGGGGCCAGTGACGATATTAAATTGGTCCTTTGTGCGAGACGATTTGTCACGTAAAGATGTCGCTTATCAAATTGCATTAGCACTTCGTAAAGAGGTTGAAGCACTAGAAAAAGCAGGTATTTCGATTATTCAAGTGGATGAGCCAGCTCTAAGAGAAGGTTTACCGCTCCGAAAAGAAGAATGGGGTGCTTACTTAGATTGGGCTGTCAATTCGTTCAAGCTTGCTACTTCTAGTGTCAAAGATGAAACACAAATCCATACACATATGTGTTACTGCGAATTTAACGATTTCATTGAACCAATTAGCGCGCTAGATGCAGATGTTATTTCCATTGAAACATCACGAAGTCATGGAGAGCTTATCTCTTCACTTCAAGTGAATCCATATACAAAAGGGATTGGTTTAGGCGTATATGATATTCATAGTCCTCGTGTACCGAGCGACGAAGAAATGCTAACTATTATGAGAGATAGTTTGCAGGTGCTTGATCGCCATCAATTTTGGGTGAACCCAGACTGTGGGTTAAAAACAAGAAAAGAAACAGAAACCGTTGCGGCTTTAGCTAATATGGTTGCTGCAACGAAAACATTGCGCCAGGAAGTACAACAATCTATCTCGAGATAACGAAATCATTTTTTAAAATCTACTACAACTACTACATCTTCTCTCCGAAATACACCAAAGACCAGGTAAGTACCTGGTCTTTGGTGTTTCATTCTTCCGAGATTTTTATTATATTCAGAAAATAAAATTGACGTGAACAATCGAGCATGTTATGTTTATTACTAATTTCATAGCAATCATTACAAGTTTGAGTGAAAAAGCCTTTCATTCAATTAAAAGGAAAATGGGTGTAAATCCCATGCTGTCCCGCAGCTGTAAATGAGGAGTTTTGTTTCAAATACCACTGAGTGATTACTTGGGAAGGTGAAGCAAAATCATGATTCATGAGCCAGAATGCCTGCTTGTAAGAAGATTCATTAATGATCTACGAAAGATAGGGAGATGGATGGAGACTTACTCATTGTATGTTTTTCTGTCCTTATTCTTTTTTTAGAATAAGGTTTTTTTATGCCTTCTCTTCATCTACAAGTAGATTCATTTTGTACCACGAATAGAGATAGGAGACAGAAAATGAGATTGACAAAGTATTTACTTCCTTTCATGCTTGTGTTGACTTTCAGTGTACTTGCTGGCTGTACAAGCAAGGATCAAAAAAAGGGAGAAACAGCAACACAGCAAACAGATGAAAAAATGATAACGATTGGATGGCCATTAGATGTCGGCCCATTGAACCCCCATACATATTTGCCTAATCAAATGACCGCACAAGCAATGGTCTATGAATCCTTGGTGGAATACAACGATGATGGAACTGTTACCCCAAAACTAGCAGAAAGTTGGGACATCTCAGAAGATAAAACTACTTATACTTTTCATTTAAGAAAAGATGTTACGTATTCAGATGGAACAGCTTTTAATGCAGATAATGTGATTCGTAACTTCGATGCCGTCTTAGCGAATCGGGAAATGCATTCTTGGATGGGTATGGTCAACCATATGAAAGAGGTTGTGAAAGTGGATGATTTTACAATTCGTTTGCAATTGGATGAACCTTATTATCCTGTCTTAAACGAGCTTGCCTTCGTAAGACCATTTCGTTTTTTAGCGGATAATGGATTCCCAGCAGGAGATGCAACGCAAAATTCTATCAAAGTATCTATTGGAACAGGTCCATGGGTATTAACCGAATACAAAAAAGATGAGTATGCTTTATTTAGTCGCAACGAAAACTATTGGGGCGAAAAACCTCTCGAAGAACAAATAAAAATTAAAGTTATCCCTGATTCAGAATCTATATCGTTGGCATTTGAAAACGAAGAATTAGATTTAATTTATGGTCGTGGCATCATTAGTTTAGATAACTATACGTATTTAAAAGATAGTGGGAAATACAAAACTGCTACCTCTGAACCTTTATCTACGAAAGCGTTACTATTCAATACTCAGTCAGGTCCGTTAGCCGAATTAAAGGTACGTCAAGCCGTTCAATATGCCATCAATAAGGAACAAATGGTTGACAGTATTACACATGGTACAGAAAAAGTGGCTAATACACTATTTTGGGACGCAATTCCTTATGCCAATATTGATTTAGCGCCAATCTTGTATAATCCAGAAAAAGCGCAACAGTTGCTAGATGAAGCAGGATGGACGTTACAGAAGGGCGAAAAAATTCGTTCGAAAAACGGGCAACCCTTATCATTAGATTTGATCTACATTGCAACAGATGCGATCCAAAAGCCAATGGCGGAATTAATGCAAGGTGAACTAGCGAAAATAGGGGTACAGCTGAATTTAGAAGGCGCAGATGTGATGGTGGGTCTTCAAAAATTAATGGATGATCAGGTGGATATTAATTTCTGGCGAACAAATGGACCACCAACAGATCCACATAGCTTTGCGAATGAATCAGCTACACCAAACGCTAGTGGTGTTTATGAAGCGAAATTAGGCTTACCAAATGCCAAAGAAATCGATAATAAAATACATCAATTATTAATTGGTACAGATGAAGAGGAACGAGTGCAACTTTACACGGATATTTTAACAGTGTTCCATGACGAAGCACTATTCTATCCTATATCTTACGAAACAAATAATGTGATTTATCATCCATATATGAAGGATTTTGCGCCACGTGCATCTGAATATGATATTCCCTATGCACAAATGGATAAAGAAAAATAAGAGTAGAAGAGAGAGTATGTCTAGCAAAGACATCTCTCTCTTTATCATAGGATTGAGTAGGAAGTGACAGCATGTATGAATCGACATGGATGTTTTGTTTAAAAAGAATTTTGACTTTGCCGTTTGTCTTACTAGGAGTTTCCATCCTAACCTTTGTATTTATTCGTTTCGTTCCAGTAGAGCCTGCTGAGGTCATGCTGCGATTGGCAAGAGTTGCCCCAACCGAGGAAGCCATTCAGGCATTACGTGAAGAACTTGGAACGGACAAACCTTTTCTTATTCAATACTTGCTATGGGGAAAAGGGGTTTTACAGCTAGATTTTGGTACATCTTTTGTTAGTAAATTACCAGTGGCACAAGAGCTATTTGCGAAATTACCCGCAACCATTGAATTAGCTCTTGCTGCATTTGTCCTCATTTTAGGATTCAGTATACCATTAGGGATTATTAGTGCATTGTCTAAGCATTCCATCATCGATAAAATCATTAGATTCTTTAGCATATTGAGTGTATCGATTCCAACATTTTGGTTAGGTTTTTTACTACTCTATCTATTTAGCTTGAAATTAGGTATTTTTCCAACAAACGGAAAGGGAACGCTAGCTCATCTAGTTTTACCTGCGCTTGCATTAGCCTTACCTTCAATTGGACTGTTCGTTCAGTTTATCCGTTCAACTATCATTGAAGAGTTACAGCAGCATTATGTTCAATATGCTCAGCTAAGAGGATTAAAAAACTCTGTTATCCTCATACGTCATGTTCTGAGAAATGCTGCTATACCATTGACTTCCTTGTTAGGTATGACACTTGGTAATTTACTAGGTGGTGCAGTGATTGTGGAACAGGTTTTTAGTTGGCCAGGACTCGGTAGGTATTTAATAGAATCCATTATGAACAGGGATTACCCAGTTGTACAATCCTATGTATTGATTATTGCTGTCATCTATGTGCTTGCAAATTTAGGCACAGATGTATTGCATCGTCTATTGGATCCTCATCTTATGATGAAGGACAGGAGAGATTAAAGTGAGCCTAGTACGAAAAGAAAGTGTAAATGTTAAAGGATTATTTAGTCTAACGATCCTTGTGGTCATTGGCTTGCTAGGACTGTTTGCGCCAATTTTAATGCCCCATGACCCTTTAGCAGTCGATATATCAAAGAAATTTTTAGGCCCTTCAATGGACTATCCATTAGGTACAGATCATTTAGGAAGATGTGTCTTGTCACGGATGCTTTTAGGTATTCGTTATTCATTAGGATCAGCACTCGTCATTCAAATAGTTGCCATTGTGTTAGCTATCCTACTCGGTGCTTTTGTTGCGCTAAAAAGAGGCATAATAGATTTCCTATTTATTCGAATATGTGATATTTTATTAGCTTTTCCTACGCTTGTACTTGCATTTGGACTTTTAGGTGTATTAGGCCCTAGCTTAAAAAATGTCTTAATAGCCCTTATTTTTACACAGCTTATTTATTATTCAAGAATGATCCGAAGTTTATTTATTGGGATGAATGAAAAAGACTTTATTCAAGCTGCAAGGATTACTGGCACTACAGGATTCAAATTAATTATACGTCATTATATTCCCAATATATTGCCACCTATTGTCACAATTGTTGCATTAGATGTGGGGAAGGTGATTTTAGAAATTGCAGGCTTTTCCTTTATTGGACTTGGCGTGCAGGCACCCATCCCAGAATGGGGCATGATGGTGAATGAAGGAAAACAATACATCCGTCAGCATCCTGAATTAATGCTTTATCCTGGACTTGCTATCGTCCTTGTAGTGCTATTATTGAATCATTTGGCAAGTAGTTTCAAGAAGCTTGACCAGTAAGGGGTAATTATGGAGAAAGTTTTAGAAGTGAAAGACTTAACGGTAAAAATCGGCGAGAAAAATGTATTGAGCTCTATCAATATGACAGCCTATAAAGGGCGTGTCTTAGGAATTATAGGGGAAAGTGGTAGTGGAAAGACTATGCTTTGCCACGCCATCATGCAAACATTACCGTCTTTAGCACAGGTTACACAAGGTGAAGTCCTCTACCAGCAAGAAAATTTATTGAATGTTTCAGTTGCTAAATTGAGAACTTATCGTGGTCGGCATCTTTCGATGATTTTGCAAAACCCATCTACTGCCTTCGATCGTATTCAAACGATTGAAAGCCATTTTCGAGAAACATTAAAAGCGCACTTTAAGCTGACAAAAAAAGAAATGAGACAGATTGCCCTTGATGCCATGCATAAAGTCCATTTACCTAATCCAGAGCAGCTTTTGCACTATTATCCTTTCCAATTAAGTGGAGGAATGCTACAGCGAGTGATGATTGCTTTGTCATTGGCGATACAAGCTTCTCTATACATTGCAGATGAGCCAACGACAGCTCTTGATACAGTCAATCAAAAACAAGTATTAACACTATTTGATCGTATTCGCTCAGAAACAGATGCTGCTATTATTCTTGTGACTCATGATCTAGGTGTCATTGCTGAACTAGCTGACGATGTGGCCGTGATGTATCAAGGAGAAATTATTGAGCAAGCGAATGTCTATGATTTTTTTGATGCGCCTCAGCATCCCTATACAAAGAAACTTTTACAATCAAGAATTATGTTTTAGAGGTGAAAAAGTATGACGCTGCTAGAAGTAAAAAATATTGAGAAGCATTATGCTCAAAGACCGTTCATATTCAAACGAGGACAGGAAACTCCTGTATTACAGAAAGTAACATTTTCACTTCAGGAGGGCGAATGTTTAGGAATCGTCGGTCAAAGTGGTTCAGGGAAAAGTACATTAGGACGCATTATTTTAGGAATTGAGCGACCAACAAACGGTGAGGTTCTCTTTCAAGGCATCAATCTTTACAATGCAACCAACAAGCACAAAAAAATGATACGTAGAGATTTACAGGCCGTTTTTCAAAATAGCTATCATTCATTTAATCCGGAGCAGACGATTTTTGAGATACTAGAAGAACCGTTCCTTAATTTCGAGCATTTCAGCAAATCAGAGAGACAACATAAAGTAAGGGAATTACTAGACTGTGTGGAGTTAGAGAGTACAATGGCTCAAAACTATCCTTCGCAGCTAAGTGGAGGACAACAGCAACGTGTCAACATCGCTAGAGCTCTTGCGTTAAACCCAAAATTGATTGTATTAGATGAAGCCATTAGTAGTCTTGATATGATATTACAGAAACATATCATCCAGTTACTTCAAACACTTCAAAAAGACCTGCAGCTTGCTTACATTTTCATTTCTCATGATTTACAAGCAACACGCTTTTTGTCAGACCGAATACTCGTGATGCAGCATGGCCAGTTAGTAGAGGAGATTGGGAAAGATGGTGCATACCAACATCCAGCTTCTCAGGAACTATACAATGCAATCTTGCCATTGCATCCGCGAGAAAGAAATAATAAAAATAAAGGATTTTTATAATCCTGAGTGGATTGACTTACTTGATATTCACACTATTAATGGTTGAAAAAAATAAAAGTAAATCTAATAACTTAAAAATGGAACATCAAAATTGTACGTATATTAGGTATTCATTTTGACTATCTCAGATTGTGAAATTAAAAAGTGGACATAGCTATTTTGGGAATTTTAACCCCCATCCTAATTTGGAATGGGGGATTATTGTTGTTAAATTAATACTTAGCAAAAGAACTTCCTAAATCCCACATTTTGTCCTCTAGATTGTCTAATAACGTTTTTGTTCTCTTCTCAAGATTTTCTGGAAGCTCGTTTTTACTGAAATATGTAAGGTTCAAACTCTCGCCATCCTTCATTTCCAATACACCTCTTACATTTTTAGCTACATAAAGATGAATGACTGTATAGATTTCATCCCCATTTGAATATTGGAAATAATAATCTGGTCCTGAAAAAACACCGATCAAGTCAAATTCATTGGCCACAAGTCCTGTTTCTTCATGGAGCTCACGAGCAGCAACTTCTTCTAAAGTTTCATTTAGTTCCATTGAGCCTCCAGGTAATCCCCAATCTAACGTATCCGAACGATGTTGAAAGAGAATTTTCTTATCATCGTTGACCACAAGAATTGTCGCCCCAATGCTTATAATCGGTCTACTACCGATGAGTTTCCTTAATTCTGAAATATACCCCATATTTGCCCCCTAATATTTGTCATAAAAAACTATTCGCCTTTCCTAAATAAAAAACCTCTTTTTTTATAATCATTGAAAATGGCTTCCTTGGTATTGATAAACAATCTTTTTTTATACAAAATATTGCTAAAAAATGTAGAATAGTTCATCAAAAATGAAAAATAGCTTTTTACAATCAGTCTTTTCTGAATTTTACCTATATTGATTGTTTTGAAAACTCTATGTTAAGGTGAAAAGACAAATTGAATATGCTAAATTTTGGTGGTTCAAATGGGTTTGGTTCCATTTGATTAAAAGGGAAGTTGGTGAGAGTCCAACACTGTCCCGCAACTGTATTTAGGAGTTCGATAACAAGGCCACTGTTTTGGTTGTCAAAATGGGAAGGGGTTATTGTAGCGTTGATCATAAGTCAGGAGACCTGCCGCTAATGTAAGCATCAATTGACCTACGAGGATAGGGAGGTGTTAGCTACTGCATGATCTTTGTGAATTCACGTAAATTCACTGTTTCTTTGCTCTGTCATGCTTTTGTAGATTAACAACTTCTAAAGGGGTAGAAGTTGTTTTTTTGTTGTTCTTTCGTGTTTGAATGGTAACGCTTACATGAATAATTACACAAAGGGGTTGTAATGAATGGAGTTAAATTATTCACCAGGTCTTGATGGAATCATTGCCGCTGAAACAAAGCTATCTTTTTTAGACACTGTAGGAAGTCAAATTGTTATTCGAGGGTTTGATTTGATTGAATTATCACAGAGATATTCGTATTTGGATATTGTCTACTTATTGTTACATGGGGAAATACCAATTACCGAGCAACGAAATGACTTACAGGACAAGTTGAAATCTAATTATCAGGTTCCACTTGAAATTTTTCAAATTTTCAAGTTATTGCCCAATGGGACACATGCTATGGATGGACTCAGAACGGGGATTTCGGTTTTAGCAGGCTATGATCAGCAAATGAATGATCGTTCTACTGAAAAGAATTTGGGGCGAGCATATAGGCTTTTAGGTAGTATGCCTAATATTGTAGCGAATAGTTATCGTGTATTAAATGGTCAAGATGTCGTGGAGCCTGATAGCAAGCTTTCCTATAGTGCCAATTTTTATTACATGATTACCGGAAGAAAACCAACTTCGTTAGAAGAAGAAATTTTTGATCAGTCACTCGTTTTATATAGTGAACATGAGATGCCAAATTCAACGTTTACCGCGCGTGTTATTGCCTCTACACAATCTGATTTGTATGGTGCTTTAACTGGGGCTGTCGCATCATTGAAAGGTAATTTACATGGTGGGGCAAACGAGGCAGTAATGTATATGCTTCTTGAAGCCAAGACAGTAGAAGGCTTTGAGACATTGCTGAAAAATAAACTACAAAATAAAGAAAAGATTATGGGCTTTGGCCATCGTGTCTATATGAAAAAGATGGACCCAAGAGCGCAAATTATGAAAGAGGCTTTATATAAATTATGTTTGGAGCAAGGTGATGATCGCTTATATCACATGTGTGAAGCTGGTGAAAAAGTAATGGTACAGGAAAAAGGATTGTACCCAAATTTAGATTATTATGCGGCACCAGTGTACTACATGCTTGGTTTGCCGATTGAAATATATACACCAATCTTCTTTGGCTCACGAACGATCGGCTTATGTGCTCATGTAATTGAGCAGCATGACAATAATCGATTATTTAGACCTCGCGTCCATTATATTGGCGAGCGTCATAACCTTGAAGAATTATCGGTATAATCAAGTTTTAACAACTCGCCATAGAGCTGATGGGCATTCTGACCAATGTCTATCAGTATACTAGTATAGCAAATTCATGCATTGAAAGGAAGATATAGATGATTAAAACAAATGAAATTTCTAAGACAGATCAGTTACTAACTGATCTTGCCGATTACGTATTAAATACAACGATTACAAGTGAAGAAGCATATGAAACTGCACGTTATGTTTTATTAGATACATTAGGCTGTGGCATTTTGGCTTTACAGTATCCAGAATGTACGAAACTTCTTGGACCAGTTGTACCGGGTACGGTTGTTCCAAATGGCACACGTGTTCCAGGAACTTCCTATGTCCTCGATCCAGTGAAAGGCGCTTTTAATATTGGCTGCATGATTCGTTGGTTAGATTACAACGACACATGGCTTGCAGCTGAATGGGGACACCCTTCTGATAATTTAGGTGGCATATTAGCAGTTGCGGATTACTTGAGTCGTGTACGTATTGCTGAAGGCAAAGAGCCTCTTACAATAAAAGAAGTTTTAGAAATGATGATTAAAGCACATGAAATTCAAGGTGTACTAGCACTAGAAAATAGTCTGAATCGTGTTGGTTTAGATCACGTATTATATGTCAAAATTGCGACAACAGCGGTTGTGACAAAGGCATTAGGTGGAACGCGTCAAGAAATTATCAACGCATTATCAAATGCTTGGATTGATAATTCAAGTTTACGAACATACCGCCACGCCCCGAATACAGGATCGAGAAAATCATGGGCTGCAGGAGATGCGACAAGTAGGGCCGTGCAATTAGCCATGATGGCTGTAAAAGGTGAAATGGGTTATGCAACCGCCTTATCAGCACCAGGCTGGGGCTTCCAAGACGTGCTCTTTAATAAAAAAGAATTAAAGCTCGCAAGACCACTTGCTTCATATGTGATGGAGAATGTTCTTTTCAAAGTTTCTTTCCCAGCTGAATTTCATGCGCAAACTGCTGCAGAATGCGCAGTGCATTTACATCATGAAGTGAAAAATCGTTTAGATGATATTGAAAAAGTTGTCATTACGACACATGAATCAGCTATTCGCATCATCGATAAAGAGGGCCCACTAAATAATCCAGCTGACCGTGACCATTGTATTCAATACATTACAGCAATTGGGCTGATTTATGGTGATATTATTGCAGACCATTATGAAGATGATGTAGCAGCAGATCCACGTATAGATACACTAAGAAATAAAATGGTTGTTGTTGAAGAACCACAATATACAATCGATTACTTAGATCCAGAGAAGCGCTCTATCGCCAACGCTGTTCAAATTTATTATCAAGATGGGACATCATCAGAATTAGTAGAGTGTGAATATCCTTTAGGACATCGTTTCCGTCGTGATGAAGCATTCCCTAAAATCATTGATAAATTCCAACAAAATATGAGTACACATTTTTCACAAAAACAAGTAAATAAAATAAATGAAATCTGTTCTAATAAAAAGCTTGTTGAAAATAGCTATGTTCATGAATTTGTAGATTTATTCGTTTACTAATAGATGGGAGGTTTTGTAGATGGCGTGGATTGTAAATGAAGCTATTTCACAAGAAAAATTAGCTGAACAATTTAGAGCGTATATTGCACGTAGAGATATTTTACAAATACCAGGTGCACATGATGCAATGGCTGGCTTAATGGCCAAAAAAGTAGGCTTTGAGGCACTATATTTATCCGGAGCTGCCTACACAGCGAGTAGAGGCTTACCTGATTTAGGTATAATTTATTCGAATGAAGTAGCAAATCGCGCTAAAGACATTATTCGAGCTACAAATTTGCCTATGCTAGTGGACATTGATACTGGTTTTGGTGGTGTATTAAATGTTGCACGTACAGCTCGCGAAATGGTAGAGGCAGGGGTTGCAGCCGTGCAGTTAGAAGATCAAAATTTACCGAAAAAATGTGGACATTTGAATGGAAAAACACTTGTTTCTCAAGATGAAATGGTTCAAAAAATAAAAATGATGAAACAAATTGCACCCTCATTAGTCATTATAGCTCGTACAGATGCAAGATCTGTAGAAAGTTTAGAACAGGCGATTACACGAGCAAAGGCTTATGTAATCGCTGGGGCTGATGCTATTTTTCCAGAAGCCCTACAAAATGAAAAAGAGTTTAAACAATTTGCAAGTGAAGTAGAAGCTCCGTTATTAGCAAATATGACTGAATTTGGTCAAACGCCTTATTATACCGCGAAGGAGTTTGAAAAAATGGGCTATGCTATGGTCATTTATCCCGTTACATCAATGAGAGTAGCAGCAAAAGCATATGAACGAGTATTTAAACTGATAAAAAATACAGGAACCCAAAAAGAAGCTATTGAGGATATGCAATCTAGAAAAGAATTATATGAAGCTATTTCCTATTATAGATTCGAAGATTTAGATACTGAGCTAGCTAAAACTATCTTACCTAAAGAGGAAATCAAGGGATAACTCGCATTTTTCTACTTTCATTTCGAATATATCACTCACACTAATTAGCTATTCAGGGAGGGCTAGTATGGATAAAATAGAGGACCAGATGACAACTGAAGAAAGAATGGCTAATCTCTTTTCACCTGAAGACTTCCATGATGAGGAATTGCTCATTGGAAAAACGGCAGAAATGTTCATTAAACAGGAGGTTTCACCTAATATTCCATCTATTGAGCAACACCAGCATGAAGTAACCCGTAAATTATTTCAAAGGGCAGGGAATCTCGGTTTACTTGCCATTGAGGTACCTGAAGCTTATGGGGGACTTGAACTAACTAAGAAAATTTCAGGACTTGTTGCTGAAAAAATGGGTTTTGGTGGCTCATTTAGTGTCTCTTATAATATTCACGTAGGAGTTGGCACATTGCCTTATGTGTATTTTGGAGATGAGCAGCAAAAACAAGAATACTTACCAAAGCTGACATCCGGTGAATGGATTGGGGCCTATGCACTGACAGAATCAGATGCAGGCTCAGATGCTCTTCATCCAAAAACGAATGCTGTCTTGAATGAGGATGGTTCGGCCTGGGTATTGAATGGTGAAAAACAATGGATTACGAATGCGCGGCTGGCTGATGTTTTTGTCGTCTTTGCCAAAACAAACGAAGGAATGACGGCATTCATTGTAGAGCGTACCTTTCAAGGTGTATCTGTAGGACCTGAAGAAGAAAAGATGGGAATTAAAGGATCCTCTACTGCCACACTTATTCTTGAGGACGTAGAAGTGCCAAAGAAAAATATTCTTGGCGATGTTGGGAAAGGCCATAAGGTTGCGATGAATATTCTTAATATGGCACGTCTTAAATTGGCTTTTTCAAACATCGGGACATCAAAGCAGGCACTTCAGCTCGCTGTTAATTACGGGAAAGAACGCAAACAATTCAATACATCTTTAGTCAATTTCACAATGATACAGGAAAAGCTGGCCAACATGGCTATTGCGATTTATGGTGCAGAAAGTGCTGCTTATCGTACAGCGGGAGAAATGGATGATGCCATTGATTCAGCTGATAAAGTTATGCTCGTAAATAAAATATCGGACTTCGCTATGGAATGCGCGCTAAATAAAGTCAATTGCTCAGAAATGCTAGGGAAAATTGTGGATGAAGCGGTTCAAATACATGGCGGATATGGATACATGCAAGATTATGAAGTGGAACGACTATACCGTGACGCAAGAATTAGTCGTATTTTTGAAGGAACAAATGAAATTAATCGATTAACGATTTCCAAAATCTTATTAAACAGATATGCCAAAGCAGCTACTTCAAATAATGCTTCAACAGCTGATCAGCCATTAGAAAGAAATCATCAATACATTCAGCTTTCCAAGTATTTATTACAAATAGCATTAACAGCCATTTCAAATGCGCATATTAATATAGAACATGAACAGGAATATATGCGTCTGCTGGCTGATATGGTCAAGGTTATTTATGTGATGGAATCATCCTTGTTAAGGACGGAAAAGGCAGGAAATGAAAAAATAAAGCGCTTGATGACAGATATATTGTGTGAAGAAGGTTACCGAAGAATGGAAGAGTTTGTAGTCGAAATCATCTCTGCTACAGAAACAACTGAACAAAAACGAAGATTATGGCTGGACGAAATCCGACACTTGTCCATACCGATCTATCAAAATCTCTTTATGTTAAAAAGAGAGATTGCGAAAAATATCATAGATAATCCAAAATCTATTATCTAAAAAATAGATGTAATAAGGAGGAAAAAAATGATAGCTACATTTGCAAATATCAGTAAAGAAGGTTCCATCACAATCGTCAATTTGGATCATCCACCAGCAAATACATTGTCATCAGCATGTATTGAAAATCTACGTTTCATTTTTCAAGAGCTGTCGGTGGATGAAGAAACAAACGCCATTATTCTTACAGGTTCAGGTCGATTTTTCGCAGCAGGTGCGGATATTAAGGAATTTGTTGCTGCCTTCGGAAAGCAAGAGGACGCATTGAAAATGGCCGAAGCAGGACAAGCCTTATGCGACGAAATTGAGTCCATGAAAAAGCCTGTCATTGCTGCCATTAATGGTCCTGCCCTTGGTGGTGGGCTTGAACTTGCATTGGGCTGCCATTTCAGGATTGCTTCAGATAATGCGATTCTAGGCTTACCCGAATTAAAGCTCGGGCTACTGCCAACGTTTGGAGGCACACAGCGGCTTAGCAGAATCACAAGTCAGGCAAAGGCCCTACAATTAATTTTAACAAGCCAACAATTAAGCGCTGACGAGGCACTACAACTTGGCATTATTCAAATGGTAACAGAACCGACAGAGCTTTTAACAACAGCAAAGGCTATTGCTCAATCTTTTATCGAAGGAAAAAGTATGACAAGTGTATCACGTACAATTGAGTGTGTGATTCAAGGAATGAGAGAAGATTTTCAAACAGGGCTTGAAAGGGAGCGCACAAAATTTGCTGAACTGTTTTTAACGGATGATGCCAAAGAAGGGGTTCAGGCATTTATAGAAAAAAGACAACCGCGATTCAAACATTCTTAAAGGAGGTAAAGAGCATGGATAACGAAGTATTATTTTCGGTCAGTGATGGTGGGGTCGCATTTATTACGCTTAATCGCCCAAAAGCTTTAAATTCGCTTTCCTATGAAATGCTAAAGCCTATAGGTGAGAAATTAAAAGAATGGCAAACAAATGACCAAATCCATGTCATCGTTCTAAAAGGTGAAGGTGAGAAAGGATTTTGTGCTGGAGGTGATATCAAAACGCTTTATAAGGCACGTTCTAGTCAGGAAGCGTTTGAAAAAGCCGAAAATCTTTTTGAGGAAGAATATAAGGTTGATATGGCCATCTATCGTTTTCCAAAACCGATTATTGCCTGCCTGGACGGCATAGTTATGGGAGGTGGAGTAGGCTTAACCTATGGTGCAAGCCACCGAATCATTACAGAACGTACTAAATGGGCGATGCCGGAAATGAATATTGGATTCTTTCCAGATGTGGGAGCGGCCCATTTCTTAAATAAAGCTCCTGGATTTATAGGGCGTTACTTAGCCTTAACCGCATCAGTTATCCAGGCTCCAGATGTTCTCTTTGCAAATGCTGCTGATAGTTACATGGATAGTGATAAACTATCTGAATTCCTTGCACGTGTTGAACAGACGGAGTGGCATGGGCTAGATGTAAATGTGATTTTAAATCAGCTCTTAACTGCTTATGCTAGTCATCCAGTAAAGAATGGGAAACTTTCCGCTCTTCAAAACGAGATTGATAAACATTTCTCAAAGGATACGGTGGAAGAGATTTTAGAGTCATTAGAGAAGGATCCAAGCGAATTTGCATCGGAAACAAAGCAACTGCTTCTGTCTAAATCACCATCTTCATTAAAAATTACATTAAAGCAGCTAACAGACGGAAAAGAAAAAACACTAGAAGAATGCTTTGCCACTGATCTTCTATTGGCGAAAAAATTTTTGAGACATGATGACTTTTTTGAAGGTGTACGTTCCGTCGTGATTGATAAGGATCGAAATCCACAGTATATCTATAAAACAGTAGTTGATTTTACAGATGAGGATATAAAAAAGTTTTTTCAAGATAGTGGTGTTAAAGTAAATAAATAATATAAAAAAACGAGTACGGTACTTTTTTTGGTAACCTGTACTCGTTTTAAGTTTTTTTAGCTTTGGAAGGGTGATAATTATCGTTTAAAGTATGTTGAACAATTATTTTAATGAAACAAAGGGATATTTTGGCTTTTATAGACAACCTATCAAATTGTTAATGAGAAGTGAAACTATTGGAAGTTACGCAAGAACAAAAGTCGTTATTCGGTAGAATTGGGTATCTCTGTTTACCAGCTAATAATATCGATGAAACAATTGAATGGTACCAAAATAAGCTTGGATTTAAGCTTAAAGTACCAGGTTTCAGGATGATAGTGGTTATGTAGCCGTATTAACTTAGTATCTTAACACTACTTGTCCAAAAATAATCAAACAACCTGAATAGTTTTTAAGTCAGTACAATTAGTACTGGCTTTTTTATACGTATAGTGATTGGAAGTAGGGGGAGTATGAAATGATTTTCCTAGAAGCAAAAGAACGAAAAAAAGGCATCTCATCCATAGATGAGACACCTTTTCTTGAAATTATTGAGCTACTCGTTGGATAAAGGCATCTAAATGTACTAGTGTGACATTGTCGTTCACCCCGAAAGTATTGTCACCTTTACCAACCGTAATTTTATTGGAAGCGAGAATGGATACATAATTGTAAGCCCAATGCGTACTTGGAACATCAACGAATTGTAGTGCTGCTCCTTGTTGTTTTAAATGGAATGCTTCCACTAAAACTTTCGATAATTGACCACGTGTCATCGGAGAACCTGGATTGAATTTTCCATTTTCATCCCCCGTAAAAACGCCGATTTTTTTTAGTGCTTCCGCTGCACCCGCATATTTAGACGCTGGTGTTATATCAGGAAAACTTGAATTGGTGTTACTAGTATCTAAATTTAACTGCTTAGCTAGTTTAAGAGCTACCTCTCCACGCGATGCATAAACGCTAAAGTCGATTTCAGCATCTTTTACTTCTCCTTCAGTGAAGTTTGCTATGCGTTTTGCCCCTACGTAACGAGATCCCCAGTAATAGGGATCATTGATTTTATCGATTTTAACCCCAGAACTTGTAGTAGCTGAAATAAAATTGCTGTCCCCTATGTATATGCCAACATGGGAAATACCGCTTCCCGAAGTATTAAAAAATACAAGATCACCAGTCTTCAACTGATCTTTAGCAATCGAAGTACCTTGCTGATATTGAGCTGTAGATGTACGTTCTAGTGAAATCCCTAACTTAGAAAATACGATTTGTGTATATGCTGAACAATCTACACCTGTCTTAATATCTGTTCCTCCATATTGATAAGGAACACCTATATATGCTTTTGCTGTATTTGTTATATCTGCTATTGTTGCCGCTTTCGCTTCATGAACACCCATGCCTGTGAAGAACATAAACGATGCGAAAATAGGTAGTAACCATTTTTTCTTCAATTAAATCTTACTCCTTTCAAAAAGCTTTCGCCTTTTAATAAAGTAAGAATAGCATGAAACAAGCATGAGTTATTTTTCAATCATATTACCGACATATTACCGATTACCGTTAATCAGCAAAATTGAAATCTTAATTTTAAATGTGTAAAACTTCTGCAATAATCATGGGCAATTTTACTAAAAAAAATTTAAATAATTGGATATAGAGGAGTTAAAAGGGGTAATTAAGAGGTTTCATCCAATTGAAAAACCGTTATTTATTTTTAAGTGATTCCCTTTTATAAACAGAAGAAGGAACAAATAGGTAATAGAGGAATACACGAAAGTAGATATTCTTAATAACAATATAGATATTTTTGAGCAGAAAGAATATATTAATATCTCTGATGTAGAACGGAACCTTTATTCGAATAAGTAATTTTTGCTATTCGTTTACGATTCAGCAATTCTAATACAATACCATACTACTATATTTCGACAAAATATTTTCATGGTATAATATCCCTAAAAAGGAGTGGTTTTTTTGGGAAATCGAAATTATTTTAAAGTCATAAAATTTCTAGTATGTTTATCTGTTAGTTTATATATCATACATTATCCGATTATTTCCTTTGCTGAAACACTTGATACCCATTTAACTAGTGAAAAAAGCAAATCTACTGACATTGATACGGGTATTGCAAACTTGAACTACAATAGCAACGAAGTTTTAGCAGTGAAAGGAGATAAGATAGAACGTTTTGTTCCAAGAGAAGGTATAAACTCAAAAGATAAATTTATAGTTGTTGAACGAAACAAAAAATCACTTACAACTTCACCAGTAGATATTTCAATTATCGATTCTATGGCGAATCGTACCTATCCAGGAGCGTTACAACTTGCAAATCAAGCTTTTGTAGACAATCAACCTAGTTTATTGGTGGCCAAAAGAAAACCGCTAAATATAAGCATAGATTTACCTGGCATGAAAAGAGAAAATACAACGACCGTGGATAATCCTACATATGGTAATGTATCTGGTGCAATAGATGAGCTAGTATCTACTTGGAGTGATAAATACTCAACAACCCATACTTTACCTGCAAGACTACAATATTCAGAATCTATGGTTTACAGCAAATCTCAAATAGCAAGCACCCTAAATGTGAATGCCAAAGTTCTGGACAATTCACTGGGAATTGACTTTAATGCGATTGCAAATGGAGAGAAAAAAGTGATGGTTGCGGCGTATAAACAAATATTTTATACCGTAAGTGCAGAACTACCTAACAATCCATCAGACCTTTTTGATGATAGCGTTTCGTTTGAAGAGTTAACTCGTAAAGGAGTAAGTAATGAGGCTCCTCCCGTTATGGTGTCAAATGTAGCTTATGGCAGAACAATTTATGTGAAATTAGAAACAAGCTCTAAGAGCAAGGATGTACAAGCTGCATTTAAAGCCTTACTGAACAATGTTAATACGAATGTAGAAACGAGTGGACAGTATAAAGATATTTTTGAAGAAAGTTCCTTTACTGCTGTAGTATTAGGCGGAGATTCACAACAGCATAACCAGGTTGTCTCAAAAGATTTTAATGATATTAGAAAAATAATTAAAGATAATGCAGAATTTAGTCTTAAAAATCCAGCATACCCAATTTCATATACAAGTGTTTTCTTAAAGGATAATTCAATTGCTGCTGTTCATAACAATACAGATTATATCGAGACAACATCTACAGAATACACTAAAGGCAGCATCATCCTGGATCATTACGGGGCATATGTTGCTCAATTTGAAGTAGCCTGGGATGAATTCTCATATGATGAAAATGGAGAAGAAGTGCTATCTCATAAAACTTGGAACGGAAACTGGAAAGACAAAACAGCTCATTTCTCTACAGTAATACCTCTTCCGCCTAATTCAAAAAATATAAGAATTTATGCAAGAGAATGTACAGGTCTTGCATGGGATTGGTGGAGAACAATTATTGATGAATACAATGTTCCATTATCTAATGAAATAAAAGTTTCAATTGGAGGAACTACATTATACCCAACAGGTACTATTAATTAGGTACCTTTCATGATTAGAATGTAAATCCAATCTAAGCTAGGGCTTGAAGCGGGTGAATGGTCAAACTAAGTATTAAAATAAAGATCAAAGTACGATCATCCATTCTGGATAAACAAACGGCTGAGACTCTTGTTATACAAGAACTCAGCCGTTTCTATTTTCACAAACATCTCTCCGAATAGAAAGAACACCACCAAAGACTGCACCAAGTGTTGTAGGAAGAAATTCCACCTTTACGACATAATATGGAAATTATTTTGTAACTTAGTTTAAACGAGTTCGTCGAATGGTAAAGGGGGATGTGCATGAAGAAATATTTTTTATATGTAGTAGCTCTTTTAGGACTTACTATGATAACGGGGTGTTCAAATAATGATGGATTGTCCGGAAAAGAGCCACCTAAAGCCTTTATAGAGATAGAAAATAAAAAATTTGAAACTACACTCGGTACTTATTGTTGGCAAGATCGATGCGTTGATACTGCTGGACCAGTTGAACTTTTAGAAGGCCAAAAGCCTATAAAAGTTAAATCAGGTGAAAACATAACGCTTGTATTGGACTATGAAAAAAAACCGAATGAATTTCATGTTGCTCAAATAAGTGGTAACAAGGATACTGAGGTCGTGGTCAAAGACAATCGTTTTACTGCACCTACACAACGTGGCGTATATTATTATTCTTATGGCGTTTGGTGGATGGATGAAAAGGAAGCGAATGTATCTAATGGCGACGCTTTCTATGCCTTTGTTTTAAAAGTAGAATAGCTATTACATTATAAAGCGCGATATGGATCAACTACAAGTGAAAAAGTTGTGGATATTGTTTTTCTTTGTGAATAGAATGGGGGAAGCGATGAGCTCGAAGCGGTGTTATGGTTAATTACTGAAGTACTATTAAGCCACCTCCATTCGCCAAAATATTTAAAGGAAAGTATTAAACATGCGGAGGCGTTGATTCAAATTCATTTGTCATCAGTGCTTTAAATTTATCATAGTAGTAAAGTAGTTATACATAAATGGGGGGCTTTGTATGAAAAAAAGGATATATATTGTAAGACACTGTGAAGCACAGGGGCAACCTCCGGAGTCACAACTTACCGAAAAAGGATTGATACAAGCAAAATATTTATCTGAATTTTTCTCAAATAGTAAAATTGACCGAATAATATCAAGTCCTTTTTTACGTGCAATTCAATCAGTAGAACCGATTAGTGAGGAAACAAACATAAACATAGAGATTGATGAACGATTATCAGAACGTACACTAAGTACTACGGATTTACCTGACTGGCTTGAAAAACTTAAAGCAACATTCAATGATTTGGAGCTGAAATTTCAAGGTGGAGAGTCAAGTAAAGAAGCTATGAACCGAATAGTAACAGTTGTAGATGAAGTTTTTAAAAGTGAATCTGAAAACACAATAATCGTTACTCATGGAAATTTAATGTCTCTGCTACTAAAAAATTATGATAACAGTTTTGATTTTGATTGTTGGAAGAATCTTAGTAATCCTGATGTGTTTGTATTATGTAACACAAACAATGAAGTATATAAGAAACGTTTATGGCAAGAAGAACTAATAGAAAAATAATCAATTTTCTTAAATAAGAGGACGTCTTCTGGAATACCCCAACACATTTAAACGATTAGATCTTGTTAGGGTAAAGAAATGACTGTGAAAATTTCTACTTAAACTATAGAGTACTTTAGTTAAATTTCAATTCACGAAATATCAAAACAAAAAAGCAGATTTATTCTACACGTTTTGTAGATTAAATCTGCCTTTTGTTTTAATAGCAACAATCTTTGGGAAAACAATCTTTTATTTTTATAGTAAAAAGCTTTTATAAGGACGACTGTAGCCAAGCTCGAAATTCCGACTTTGCCTACAGTCTAAGAAGCAATTTACAGTGAATCATTTTCAGAGTACCTATAGCTTTCGAACCGCTTTTCTTTTCTGTTCGATTTTTCTAAATACCAAAGAAACCATTGTAAGTACAAAATAAAGTATGACAAAATTTAGAATTACACTATTATCACTTTTATTCGCTATATAAACGTATAGCCCTACCACCAACGCAAAAATTAATGGTTTGTAAATTGAATTCAAAATCAATCCACCTTTTCTTAATTTTACAATATTTCCTTGGATAGATTGTTTTTAAAATAATATGTTAAATGTTGATATGTAATAAATTAACATATTGAACACAAAATTGGAAAGGATGATTTTTTCGAATGCAGAGGGACCCTGGCAATATAAACTGGCACCTATGTCAAGGACTGTAGCAATAATTATCAAAGCAAGGAAATATGAACCCGTTTATGAACAACAATAATTTTGCTTCGATTGTGAACGACTTTAAAGGTTCATCTAGTTGGGGTGAAACGTCTATTTTAGGGCAACCCTTAAATTTGATTAATTTGGTCTAAGGCAACTTATTTTTACTCCCGAATTTTATTTAGTAATGGTAAAAAAGGTTGCTGTAGACCCACTCGATATTCGTCTGCTATCATAGTTGAGTATTAATTGAAGGAAGAAGAGTAATGAGTATTTGAGGATAATTCTTCCCGCATTTTTTATGGATAAAACTCTTACTCGGAGGAGATATAAATGGTTAGTGAGAGAGAACAAATTAGCAAAAAAGTTGCATGGATTGCACTTATATCCAACCTAATTCTTATGGTAGGTAAAATCTTCTTTGGTCTTTTTGGGGATAGTGAGGCTGTTTTTGCAGATGGGATTCACTCTGGAGCAGATGTAGTAGCTTCGATTGCTGTGCTAGCAGTAGTTGGTATCTCAAATAAACCACCTGATAAGGATCATCCATTTGGGCATGGTAAGGCGGAGGTTATTAGTGAAGCAATCGTTGGAATTATTTTAATAATAGTTTCACTATATATTTTAGTAGAAGCAATTTTAGCATTTTTTGAAAAACCCAGTGTACCACAGTACAGTGCATTGATTGCAGCTATAATTTCTTACATAGCAAAAGAAATATTATATAGATACTCCATAAAACAAGGAAAAAAATGGAACAGCAAGGCTATTATAGCGATTGCGTTAGATCATAAAGGTGATATTGTTGCTTCCCTTGCCGCATTCATTGGAGTCCTCTTAGCGATTATAGGAAATGCAATTGGATGGACATTTTTGCTATACGCTGATGCTATTGCGAGTGCTTTAGTAGCTTATTTTATTTTTAGAATCGCAATGGAATTAGTTAAACCTTCTGTGGATGTTTTAATGGAAAAAAGTGTAGACCAGGAACTTTTAGACGACTATGAATCTACTATTCATGAGTTTAATCAAGTGCAACGAATAGACAAAATTCGTGCAAGAGAACATGGTCATTATAAGCTTCTAGACATTCGTCTATCACTAAATCATAATTTAACAATTAAACAAGGACATGATATAGCTCGTGAGATAAAAAATGAACTATTAAATAAATACCCAGACGTAGGGGAAGTCCTAATCCATATAAATCCTTACTTTATAGAACCTAATCAAGAGTAGTAGTACCATTTTACGCAGCTTGTACTGGTGGCGCTAATATCGATGCCATTATTACTTGTTTTGAAAGACATTTGTGTTCTTTTATTGCTTAAATTGAATCATGTATTTTGATAAAAACAAGAAGCCTTCGAATAATTTTATTAAAAGTCAAGATTTTAAGTGATGCACTTAATGTATCAGTATCCTTTATACAATGTGTAACATTATAATAAGTTATTTTAAAGCTGAACTAAACACAAAAATTAGTTCAGCTTTTTTATTTGTGTTTAAGGGAATGATATGAAAGTATAATATAAGTTAGATGTTAAGTTATATCTTCTTCAACTTAACGGGGCAAGATAGTTGAAGAAGTAGAATTAGATTAGACCTTTGGACGATTCCCAAATTCCAGAAAATTGATATTATTAAAAATAATATAGTAAAAGGGGTGTCACTTTTGATAATAGGTTTATATGAAGCGCATTTACCAGTAAGTAACCTGAAAAAATCTATTGAATTTTATACAGATC
Organism: Lysinibacillus agricola; assembly: GCF_016638705.1. Lineage (GTDB taxonomy): Bacteria > Bacillota > Bacilli > Bacillales_A > Planococcaceae > Lysinibacillus > Lysinibacillus agricola. Next base: position 2,780,824 of record NZ_CP067341.1, read on the forward strand.
TTGGTTTAGAGTTTGACCACAGTGTTGAGGATAAAATAGCTTTTTTGTGGATTGAAAAAGATAAAAGTTGGTTGGGATTATGGGAAACCGATAAAGTAGAAATTGAATATCATCCTTCAATTAGACATATAGCTTTTCAAGTCTCGTTGGAAGGATTGAAAAATTCAGTTAGTTGGCTTAAACATAAGGGATATGAACCAAGAGAAGCATTTGGTTTTGAGCCTCTTGAACCCTTTGTTATGGCTCATAATGGTTATGCTCACGCCAAAATACATTTTAATGATCCAGATGGAAATAGTTTAGAGTTTATTTGTAAACTTGAAAATCCTAAGAAAATTACAAAACGTATGTACTTAAGTGAGTGGGAGCAACTAATTATGGATAGCTAGAAAAATATTTATTGAGCTAACGGAGTGCTTTACTTCAAGATGAGATTCCACAGAGACCCCATCTTTTTCTTATTCAACTAACGAGGCAGGTTAACGCAAAAAGGTTTAAACTAGAGGTATTGAGTGGCATACTGGCCCTTATTTATTGCGTTGGGAATTTAAGCGTGATTTTGAAGACTTAGAAATTATTATTACAGAAGTTCAAAATCCTATTGCAGATAGAAAAATGAATCCTAATTTGCCTAAAACGGTATTAAAGACGAAATGCAACTTTGATGAATTTGTACTATGTGTAGTAAAAGAATTGGACCGAATTATTAAACAAAGGGGAATTTTAGGATACCGTCAAGAATGGCAAAGTTCCACATTTCCAGTCGATGGATTTCTTGCTTTGAAATATGCTTGTCTTTATAAAAAACCTTTTGAAATTACAAAGAAGGACAGTGGCACATCTCTTGATGAGGAACTTAATTTGTTGAATAAAAATATTGATGAAATGTAGAGTTAGAAAAGTTTGTGAAGAATTGTTCTTAAACAAACGGGTGCTTTAGTAAGGTAGCCTTGCGATTACGAGAAAAGAAAGACTGTAAACAAGGTTTGCGTTGTTTACAATCTGCTATGATCTTATTAATGAGTATTCAAATTCAATAATTTTCTTGTTTAATGTGTATGCTTTTTATTGCATCAATTCGTTCTTTTTGGTGATCAGATAATTGGTCAAAAGGAACGCCACTAAATGCATGGATAAACGGATCTTCTACATCTGTAGTAATGCCACTCAATTCCTCAACTATTACGTGAGAACAAAACGGTACATTTGCTGTACTATAGCCACCTTCATGCACAGCAACCAATTTTCCTCCACAGTTAGATTCAGCTAGTTGCATCATAAATTTCGTCATTTTTCTATAGCCCTCTGCAGATACCATCATTCTCCCTAATGGATCAAAAATACTTGCATCTTGTCCTGCAAATATGGAGTTTGCAATCAATTTTAGTTTTAACAAGTAAATTTCCGTAACATGGAACTTAGTTTTTTGTAAGTGTTAGGGGACCATGTTGACAATCTAATATTTTTTTATTATTATTTTAAAAACGTTAAGGAATCAATATAATATCGTATAACCCCAATAATATGGTTTGGGGGTCTCTACCAGGAACCGAAATTCCTGATTACGAAGAAAGTACAAATCTTGTATTTTCTTTGTAGTCAGGAATTTTTTTGTATTTTAATCTAAAAATTTAATTCAGGAGGTCAAAAAAATGAACTTTTTAGCATTACCCAAAATTGAACTTCACTGTCATTTGGATGGAAGCTTAAGAGCTGAAACTATTATCGATATTGCACAAAAGGAAGAAATTCAGCTACCCTCTTTTGATAAGGATGAGCTGCAAAAGGAGCTGATTGCTCCGTTAGAATGTGAATCTCTTGATGAGTATTTAAAAAGATTTGCTCTTCCTAATTTGGTCATGCAGTCCAAGGAGAACTTAAGAAGAATTACTTTCGAGCTATTTGAGGATGCAACAAGAGAAAATGTGAAATATTTAGAAGTCAGATTTGCCCCGTTACTTCACACATTACAAGGTCTTGGTGTTGAAGAAGTTATTCAATCTGTTATAGAGGGGATGAGGGACGCTGAAAGTCGTTACGAAATAAAGGGAAATATAATCCTGTCTTGCATGAGGACAATGTCTGCAGAAAGTGCATTTGAGGTAGTTGAAAAGGGGAAAAAGTTCCTTGGAAATGGTGTAGTGGCAATTGACCTATGTGCATCCGAAGAAGAAAGCTTTTGTAAAAAATTCGTAGATCCGATCGCATTAGCCAAAAAATATGGCTACAGAGTCACTATCCATGCCGGTGAAACGGGAATTGGTAAAAACGTTCTAGAGGCTGTTGAAATGTTAGGTGCTGAAAGAATAGGACATGGAGTATTTATTAAAGATTGTGCCGAGGCTTATAAAATTGTGAAAGAAAGACAGGTAGTGCTTGAAATGTGTCCAACAAGTAATGTCCAAACGAAAGCTGTTCATAATTATTCGGAACATCCGATTTATAAGTTTCATAAAGATGGAATAAAAGTGACATTTAATACAGATAACCGAACAGTATCAGATACTACAATGGCAAAAGAAATCCATTTAGTTAACAACGAATTTAATCTAAGTGAAGAAGATTATCGACAAATTTATTTAAATAGTGTAGAAGCATCCTTTGCGGATCAAGAAACTAAAGAATGGTGCTTGGCACAATATTAAAGAAAATTAAACTTAGCAACGTAAAACTAATCTTTTGTAAAATTAGCAGAATGTGAAGAAATATACGTAAAGTAACGGGTGGCGTTTGTTGAATAAGAAATAAAACAACTTATTATTCAGTTTGTCTAGAAAATTGGATAGTTTTACTATACGACATAATATCTCTTACATTGAGGGGATGGAGTTCCAATTTTGTAAAATCGACGAGCAACATGTACTTGGATTATGTTTAGTTCCTATGCAGAGTAAACATGTGGAGAAATCTGGATTAAGTGAATTAGTCGATCGCATTAAAAATATTGTATAGACCTCCCTCTATAAATGTTGATATATCAACGGTTTGACCCGTTTTTAAGAGTGATAAAAAATTTTTTTATCACAACTTTTACATAGTCTTTTCTAGTTCTTCAATTATTCGTCATTTGGTGAGTACGCTTCGCTAAAGTTAATTGGTTAAAATTAACTTCCATTTCCACTATGTGATGCACTAATGGATCTCTGCGATGCTTATGATGACGTACCCTCCCATGTCTCTTGGCGTCCATGCGCATACATTCCTTCGTTCGGTCTATTCATAAGGCAGAGGCTGGCGATGCTCCTTTAGGGACTCAAAGTCGGATGGAATAAATAATGCCGGCTTCTCCGTGTCATCCTTTTGTAGTAGGTCGAGCTTTGATGTTGCTAGGCTGCCTTTACGAGACAATACAGGTCTTTCATCATGTAGCTTACATCAAAATACACTCTCTTCTTGCATAAGGTGTGTAAAATCTTCAGTAACTTTCCACAGAGCACGACAATCGATTGCTTCTTTCGAAGGGGATTGACGGTGCGCGTGGTGTAATATTCATGTAATTTCTTAAAGGCTTCATTATGACGAATTAACGGCATCATGACTCGAAATAAAAGAGCCCGTAACTTCCTTCTTCCTCGCTTGGATATTCGTTTTTGTCCTTTGTGTTGTCCAGAAGAGTTTTCACGTAATGTGAGTCCCGCTAGTTTAATTAATTGGCGTGGATGGTCATATTGTGTGAGTGAACCGACTTCTGAAAGTAGCTCGACAATCGTTCCGTTGCTGATGCCTGGGACAGAATTTAAGTAGTCATAGTCCGTCATTTCTTTTGCTAGTTCGGTTAACTGTTCTGTTAAAGTGTCTAATTGGCTTTGCATCAATTTGTACTGTGTGAGAAGTGTGGCAATTTCTATTCGTGCCATCACGAGTCCCTCTGTCAGTCCAATGGAGTGCTGTGCTACCTCAACTAATCGTTTTGCTTTTGGTAGTTGGGGCGATTTCATTCCCTTCACTTGGCGATACAAAAACAATAACTCTTCTGGCGTCTTCCCTTGAATATCACTAGGTAGTGGCGTCATTTCAAGCGCCGCATAAGCCATTTTTCCGAAGTCTTTAAACACCGTCATAAATTCCGGAAAGAAACGATCAATCCAACGAATGATACGATTTTGTATGGCATTTAGGTCTTCTTGGATTTTGGACCGTAACGTTGCACCATTTCGTAATTCAGCTTCTACGCCTTCTAGAATACGTGGATAACTGAAACGTCCATCACGCAGTAATCGCGCAATGACAAGGGCATCCTTTTGATCATTCTTCGTTTGAAGATTATCATCCAATTCCTTTGAACGGTTCACATGATGCGGATTTACCATGACAAACGGAATCCCATGAAGAGTAAGGTACGCTGCTAGGTTCATCCAGTAGTGCCCAGTGGGTTCAAATCCCACGAGAATTTCGCTTTTTTCATGTGTGGCACGTAAAGCGAGTATTCTTTCATAAAAAGCATCGAATCCTCCTCTTGATTGAGAGAAAGGAAATGATTTTTGGAGCACTCGCCCTCGTTCATCTACGGCACAAGCATAGTGCTTTTTCTTGGCAATATCGATGCCGATGACTAAAGTGTTTTCAGTGACTTGATTAATTTTTTTGTTCGTATTAGAATTCATAAATGGAGTTCTCCTGTGTGATAGTGAGTCAATTTGCCGTTGACACTCATGCATCATACAAGAGGGCTTTTTCTTTTTCAAGCCCCTGAAAATCTTTCTAACAGGAATGCTCCTTATTGCTAAGCCATACCAACTTTGAGTCCTATAAAGAAGTAAAGTGAATTACTGAATAATATGAGAAAAGTAACTATAAAAGGGTCACCAGGCTGGAAGGCGACCCTTAAATCGGAAATGTTAATACTCTCTATGCATGAAAGTAGCGCCGATAATAATTAGAAGAATAAATAGAACAACAATTAAGGCAAATGATGAACCATTACGATTTCCGCCGCCGTAATAGCAACCTTCATTTATGCCACCAACATTTCCATAGTATCCCATAACGTATACCTCCTTTCTATAATATATAATATGTAAGCTGTAGAGAAGGAATGGGGTATTAAACCATTTAGCTATTGGCATTAAAAAATATATTTTTGTTAGATAAGACAATAAAAAAAGGGTCACTTGGGATAGGAGTGACCCTTAGTAACAAAATCCGGAGGTGTAAGGCTAAATTAGCTTTACATTACTATTAATATGACGTGGTAGCTATGTTTGTATAGTTAATTGCCTGAGAAGTAGATTTAAAAATAAAAAAACTGCGACGGTCAACCAACGCCCCAGCCTTTATAAGTGTGTGAATAGTACAGGGAGATAGAATTTAATTGTGTTAATGAAAAATTTGAGGAAAAAGGGTCATTCCTTAAGACAGGAGTGTCCAAATATAAATATAAGGATGTGTTTTTTTGGAGGTGAGGTAAAAAGTTGTAAGTTACCGTTTATTGATGATAACACTACCATTTTATGCTACCTAAACAGGAGCATATAGCATTTGAGGAAAAAGAGAATACAAAATGAACATTTAATGAGACTGGAATAATAGAAAGAAGAACAACCGCCATAAATGCTAGGAGTTATGTAAGATTTAGTCAACGAGCAATTTAAAACGATTGAAGAGTCTTACAGATTAAGTATGTTTGTCCAAATTTATTTTATACGTAAGGAGGATATATTGACTTATTTTGATATATGGAGCAACTACTTTTTATGGGATGATGTTCTAGTGCTTTTTTACAATTGGTAAGAGTATCAGAACATAACCTATTAATAGGTTTAATTGGCAATACAGGATTTCCGATTGTCGCTTTTTTATTAATCTTTTGGAAGTTTGATAAATCACTAGGTTTGCTTGCAGAGGCTGTAAATAATAACACGAATGCGGTTCAATTATTATTACAAAAAGAAAACCAAGAAAATAAAAATAAGTAATTTGGTGTTACAATTAACGATATTTTTTTGATGTTAAATATGTAAAATGAACACAATTATGGATGTGAATTTTCTTTTTTTGCTTTAAAATAGAACGATGTTTCTTCTAAACTTAATATAGGGACTTAGATATTTATTAGTTATGTGCGCAATCAACACATAAAAGAAACAGTTATTAAACAAATAAAAAAAATTTCTACACAACTATTGCAATTAAAGAAATGCAACCTTAATATAAGTATATAGTTATATATTAATTTAGTCACCTGTACTAATCCGGTGATTTTATTTTAGATTAAATATAAGTAAATGATTATATAAGGAGAGCAGATAGATGGAAAACACATCAATTGAAAAACAATTAAAAGCAGCAGCTGACTTAAATCGAATTAAATTACTGGCATGTATGAAAAATGGGGAGGTATGTGTATGTGATTTTGTGGATGTTTTAGGCATTTCACAACCAGCAGTTAGCCAGCATCTTCGAAAATTAAAGGAGGCAGGCATTATTACGGAACGAAAGGTTGGTACATGGAAACATTATCGTCTAGTTGAGGATCAAACGCCACTTATGAAAGGTATTTTAGAACAAATTGAGCCTTTAAATGGATGCAATTGCGGCTCTGACTGTACACACATAGGGGAGGAAAATTAATGGATAATGAATCTTTAACAAAACAGCTTTCGTTTTTAGATCGCTACCTTACTCTTTGGATTTTTGTTGCTATGGGTATTGGCGTTTTATTAAGTATTACAATGCCAAATATCGGTGAAGCATTAGAATCTATGTCGGTTGGTACAACATCGATAACTATTGCCATAGGGTTAATTGTGATGATGTATCCACCACTGGCAAAAGTAAAATATGAGGAAATGTGGCGTGTGTTTAAGGATTGGAAAGTTCTTTTACTGTCACTTTTCCAAAACTGGCTATTGGGCCCCTTTTTAATGTTCTTTTTAGCCATTATCTTCTTACGAGATTACCCGGAGTATATGGCTGGGCTCATTATGATTGGTTTAGCTCGATGTATTGCAATGGTAATCGTGTGGAATGATTTAGCGCGGGGAGATCGCGAATATGTAGCTGGTCTAGTTGCCTTTAACTCCATCTTTCAAATCGTAACATATTCGGTTTTTGCTTACTTTTTCTTAAATGTATTACCTGGTTGGTTTGGATTAGAGAATTTTAATGTATCCATTTCCATGTGGGAAATTACGAAAAGCGTCCTTATTTACTTAGGATTACCATTTGCTGCTGGATTCCTAACACGTTTGATAGGTATCAAAACAAAAGGGAAAGAGTGGTATGAGGAAAAGTTCTTACCAAAGATTTCACCACTTACTTTAATCGCACTTCTGTTCACAATTGTGATGATGTTTGCCTTAAAGGGTGAGAAATTAGTGGAATTACCACTTGATGTAGTCCGAATTGCGATTCCATTATTTATTTACTTTATTGTAATGTTTGCTGTTTCATTCTTTTCTTCCCATAAAGTAGGTGCATCTTATCCCGTCACAGCAGCTCTTTCTTTTACAGCGGCAAGTAACAACTTTGAGTTAGCCATTGCTGTAGCTGTAGGTGTTTTTGGACTTCATAGTGGAGTGGCTTTTGCCGCTGTTATTGGTCCACTTGTTGAAGTACCAGTACTCATTGGGCTTGTATGGGTTGCCTTACGCTGGCAGAAGAAATATTTTAAAACCATTAAATTATAGGGGTACTTTTTATGACAAATACACTTTATTTCTTATGTACAGGAAATTCATGCCGTAGTCAAATGGCTGAAGGGTGGGCAAGAAAATTATTGCCTACAGATTGGATAGTTAAAAGTGCTGGTATTGAAGCACATGGAGTAAATCCGAAAGCTATCAAAGCCATGGCTGAGGTAGGAGTTGATATTTCGAATCATACATCTGATCTAATTGAATTCGAGACATTAAATAATGCAACACTAGTTGTTACACTTTGTGGAGATGCAGCTGATAAATGTCCGATGACGCCACCTCATGTTCGTCGTGAGCATTGGGGTTTTGACGATCCAGCAAAAGCGTCAGGTACAGAAGAAGAGAAATGGGCGGTTTTCCAAAATGTTCGTGATGCTATTGGAAAACGAATTGAAAAATTTGTAGCTGAGGAGCTGAAATAAAATGAAAAAAATTCATATTTATGAGCCAGCGATGTGCTGTTCTACAGGAGTATGTGGACCATCTATTGACCCAGAGTTATTACGTATGTCATTTGTAATGAATAATTTAAAGAAAACAGATATAGAGGCCGAACGATTTAATTTAACAAATGAACCAAATGCCTTTGTAGAGAATGAGGCAATTAATCAGCTTTTAATGTCCGAAGGCATGGATGCCTTACCAGCAACATTTGTAGATGGAGAGTTACTTTGTAAAGGAAAATACCCTACTAATGCACAGTTTTCACAGTGGTCAGGACTTTCTGAAGAAGAATTAGTACAAAAACCCAAAGTACGTTTGTCATTAAAAGGAGATGCGTAAAAATGGAACGCTTTACAAGAAGCCAATTCCCGGACACTCCTTTCCTCTTTTTCACAGGGAAAGGGGGCGTTGGAAAAACATCTGTTGCTAGTAGCTTATCAATAGCAATTGCAGGTGAGGGAAAAAAGGTGTTACTAATTAGTACGGACCCAGCATCTAACTTACAAGATATTTTTGGTCAAACACTTTCTAATACCCCGACAAAGATTGAAGGTGTAGACAATTTATTTGCATTAAATTTAGATCCTGAACAAGCAGCTCAACATTACAAAGAACAGATGGTTGGCCCGTACCGAGAGAAACTGCCTGAAGTAGTCCTTCAAAACATGGAGGAACAACTTTCAGGTGCTTGTACAGTTGAAATTGCTGCATTCAATGAATTTGCGAAGCTACTGACAGATCGTTCAGTGATTGAAAATTTCGACACAATTGTGTTTGACACAGCTCCAACAGGGCATACATTACGTCTATTACAACTACCTTCTGCCTGGTCTACATTTCTAGATGATAATACCACTGGTACTTCGTGTTTAGGTCCGTTAAAAGGACTAGAGCCACAGCGTGAAATCTACAAAGAGGCTGTTGAGCGTTTAAAAAGCGCCGATCAAACGGCACTAATGCTTGTGACACGTCCAGACGTAAACCCTTTAAAAGAGACAGCACGTGCTTCCAACGAACTGTTTGAAATCGGTATTCAAAATCAGATTTTACTAGTTAATGGCTATATGAAAGATCTTAATTCTAATGATGAAATGGAGAAGGCATTCATTGCACGCCAAATAAAAGCATTAGAGTTGATTCCTAAAGAGTTAAAGCAATTTGAACAATACTACTTACCGTTTGTACCATACTCATTATCAAGTATGGAGCGTATGCAAGCATGGATGACAGATCAAGATATCACACATGAAAATGAAATAGAAAAAGGTATGACAATCCCTGAAGTAGAAGAAATGATTGCTGATTATTTGGAACGGAAACCAAAGATTATTTTTACGATGAGTAAAGGTGGTGTTGGTAAAACAACAGTTGCTTCGTATATTGCTCTTCGCTTAGCAGAAGAGGGTATGCATGTGCATTTAACTACGACAGACCCAGCAGCGCATCTAAATTGGACATTCGGTGATGACAAAATTAAAAATGTAACGGTAAGTCGTATTGATCCGAAATCAGAAGTTGCAAATTATGAAGCAGAAGTGCTGGCAAAGGCAAGTGAAACAATGAATGAAGAAGGCTTAGCATTTGTACAAGAAGACTTGGCCTCTCCTTGTACAGAGGAAATTGCCGTATTTAGAGCATTTGCCAATGTTGTAGAGAATCATAAAGATGAAATAATTATTATTGATACAGCTCCAACTGGCCATACCTTATTGTTATTAGATGCCACTGAAGCCTATCATCGTGAAATAAGCCGTTCGCAGGGTGAAATCCCTCTAGCTGTTTCAAACCTGTTACCAAGATTACGTGATGCGAATTATACAAGTGTAGCAATCGTAACATTACCTGAAGCAACACCTGTTTTTGAAGCAACACGTTTACAGCAAGATTTACAGCGTGCAGGATTGTCTGTTAATTGGTGGGTTGTCAATCAGACATTTTCATCTATCGAAACAACTAGTCCAACATTGATACAAAAACAACAAGCTGAAACAAAATGGTTTGAAGAAATCAAATCCTTCAGCAACAATCAATTCGTGGCAATCCCATGGGTAAAAACACCACCAGTTGGAACAAAAGGTTTACATGAACTTAAAGGAGAGAAAAACAAATGAAAATGAGTTCAGAAGGTAAAAATTATTTAGAGCAAGTACTAACTGATTCAGAGGTGAAAACACTTCGTTTCTTTGGCATTCCAGGTTGCTGTGGTGTTAATTTAGGGGTGGGCTTAGCAGCACCAACAAATGAAGATGCTGTAGAGACAATTGAAGGGATCGAAGTTGCCATTCATCCAGATATTGCACCTCAGTTAACAGAAGTCACAATTCATGCAGAAGAAGAGAATGGCGAACTAGGTTTAGTATTATTGGGATATTCGCCAACATCTTGTTAAGGAGTGGTTTTAAATGAAAAGAGAAGATGATATTCGTGCAAATGTACGTGATAATTATGCGAAAGTAGCCTTAAAATTAAACAGCACACAAGGATGCTGTACACCAGCCTCTAGCTGTTGTAATCCAAATGACAATCAAAACATTTCCATTGAAGAAATTTCGCTAAAAATGGGCTATACAAAAGAAGAGCTAGAATCTATTCCTGACGGAGCAAATATGGGACTTAGTTGTGGCAATCCACAAACGATCGCTGATTTGAAGCCTGGAGAAATTGTTGTCGATTTAGGTTCTGGTGGTGGTTTTGATTGTTTCCTAGCAGCACCAAAAGTAGGTAGAGAAGGTCAAGTAATTGGCATTGATATGACACCTGAAATGATTTCTAAGGCACGTTGTAGCGCAGAAAAGCCAGGTTTTGAAAATGTAGAGTTTCGTTTAGGTGAAATTGAACATATGCCTGTTGCTGATCATACAGCTGATATTATCATTTCAAATTGTGTGATCAATCTTTCGCCAAACAAACAACAAGTATTTAAAGAAGCTTTCCGTATTTTAAAAACAGGGGGTCGTTTAGCGATTTCAGATGTTGTGTTAACGGCAACCTTACCAGAAAGTTATTTATCAGATATGAATTTATATTCTGGTTGCATCTCTGGGGCTATTTCAATTGCAGAATATGAAGTACTTTTAAAAGATGCAGGCTTTACAAATATCTCAATTGAACCAAAAGATGATTCAAAAGAACTTATCCGTGAATGGGAACCTAATTATGATTTAGAAAATTATATTGTCTCAGCTATTATTCTGGCCGTTAAATAGAAGGATGAACAACGATGACTGTTAATCATGCAAGTATGTTCAGCCACAAAGTACGTACAACTTTATAAAAACAATAAATTTAATAAACATATCCACCACAGATGTTCATTACTCAACGTTTCGCTATCATTTGCCGATAGCGTTTAATCATCTATTCACTTATATTTATATTAATAAACCAACACAATGTTTATTAATTGGAGGAGAAAAGATGAAAAACAAATTTTTAGTACTACCATTTATTGCGGTCATCGTGTTAGGAATTATTTTTCTATCAACACAAATTCCAGCTGTTAAAATGAGTCCAAAAGATTTACCTGCTGCTCTTGTGTCCGAAGATGCTGGAGAAATGGGAGATACCTTATTGCAGAATTTGCAAAATCAATTAGCAGCAACGGGAATGGATACGATTAAGTTCAAAGTTTACGACTCAGTTAAATCGATGGAAGAAGCGATGAAAGAACAAGAGGTGTATGGGGGATTAGTGATACCTGAAAATTTCTCTGCACAATTTGCTTCGTTACAAACACCTTCTCCTGAAAATCCAAAGATGCTCATTTATATTAATCAAGGAGCAAATACAACAGTATCAACAATGCTAACATCTGCCTTGGATAACATTGTTAAGCAACTGAATTCGGTAATGAGTACACAATTGCTTCAAAATATTGAGCAAGCAAACGTACCAATTCAAGCAGGTCAGGTCACAACATTAGTTGCACCCATTCATGCGGAAACGATTTATGTAAACGCTGTAGGGGATTTAGGATCTGCCCCAACAGCATTCTTCCAACCTCTTTGGTTTGCGAGTATTATCGGAGCTGTTTTAATTTATTTAGCGCAGAAGAAGACTACTTTTATTTCAAAGAAACAAAAGCTACAATTCAATTTAGTACAATCCATTGTTGCAATCATCTACGCGTTTTTTGCTGGCTATTTTGTCACTTGGTCAACAACATGGATACTAGGTTTTTCTTTCGAAAGTTTCAATAAAGTCGCCTTATTTAGTTCGCTTGCATGTTTAGGTTTCTTATTTTTAATACTAGCAACGATTACTTGGTTAAGTCTACCTAGCTTAGTTGTCTTCGTTTTACTGATGTTCTTTGGATTACCTTTAATTCAATTGGCACCTGAAATGTTACCAGCTTTTTATCAAGATTACATTTTACCATGGTTGCCGATGAAGTTTTTAATTAATGGTTTAAAAGATATTTTATACTTCGGTCAGGGTGTATTTAATGGAAATGGCGTGGTATTATCCTGGATTGCAGTAATTTCGTTTATTTTACTATGGGTAAAGCAGCTTATTGAAAAGCCTAGTCAACCTGAAGAAATAGATACGGAAGTTATAAAATAAAATAATAACAGGCCTCTGCATTAAAAGTAGGGGCCTGTTATTATTTATTTAGTAGATGGGAGAACCCCAAAAGCTTCTATGGGCCCTTTAAAAATAATATCGGTTATCATTTTAGCTAATTGTTCCGGTGTTTGTTTCATATCTGATTTAAGCCAATATTGAATCACACTAATAAACGTTGCACTTCCAAATAGCGCCAAAAAATCAACGGGGTATGAAAATTGATGTTCGGTCACTTTTGATGGTGTGTAATTTCGGAACATATATATAAATGCATTCTTTACTCGATCTTGAAAGGTAAAGATTCCTCTTGTTTTTAATAAAATTGAGAGTAATTCTCTTTCTTCTTGTAAACAATGAAAAACGTGAACGATGGTAGGATACCGTTTATGAAGAAATTCACTCATAGTATCATCATCCTTTAAATACGCCAATACAACATGCTCAAGCTTCTCAAATAGCTCTTGCTCGTACTTTTCCAACAGATCATATTTATCAATGTAATGTAAATAAAAAGTTCCTCGATTGATATTTGCACGTTCTGTAATATCTAAAACTGTTATTACCTCAAAATCCTTTTCGTCCATCAATGAAAGTAGTGCCTTCCGTATTTCTTTTCTTGTTTTCACCACACGTCGATCCATATTTCCCCTCCCAATTACTTTTTTAAACCTGCAGCAAAGAAAGGGCCATTTATAGTCATCGTGGATAAAATACGAGCCATCTCTTGCGGTGATTTCTCTCCATCACTGTTAAGCCATTGCTGAATAACACCTATATGTGCCGATGCAACATAGGAAATTAAGTATTCAGCCGGAACTAGGAAATTCTCCTGCTTAATAAGTGGATTATTGTTACTTTCAAATAGTGTTTTCCATATGAACTTTTTTAATTTAGTTTGGAACGATAAATCTCCTTTTGGACCCAACATGGCTTTCATAAACCGTCTATTTTGATCTATATATTCAAAAATTGAAACCATAATGGTAAAAGGGGTAGTAGTTGGAGTGTTCGCTTCAATGTCTGCAATGAGATCCGGATAATTCTTTATGATCATATCAGCCATTTCTTGCATAAATTCTTCCTCACATTTGTTCATTAAATCATACTTATCTTGATAATGGGCATAAAAGGTTCCACGATTAATTTTTGCCTTAGTTGTTATATCTTTAACGGTAACTGCCTCAAAACCTTTTTCTTCTATCAAATCGATCAATGCATCCCGGATAGATTCTTTTGTACGAACGACACGTAAATCTGTATTTATATCCCGCATATTATTTCCCTCCTAATTTTTTACCAACACATTCAGGAAAGGTGTCGGCTAAACGACACATCCGTTAATTCTGATTATTGATAAGAGTTTTATCGATGATTATAATTTGAAGTGTAATAGAACAACGTGTTGTTTATCATTGTAACTGAAAATAAGGGGGAAATAAAGTGGTCGTGATTCTTTTCCCTCCATACAATTTTCAAAAGATAACACCTCTTCGTGTGAAGCATATATATTTTTCATTGAGGGAAATAATACTTTAGCATCAACCATTGTGACTTCGGTAGTAGTAGTGCTATTGCCATCACGATTTATACCATTATCATTATTTAGATAAAGGTTTATCTAAGAAAGCAGGTTGAGGTTTATTCAACAGTATGTTCGGAAAGAGATTGTATTAATACGATAGTATAGCTAAAATGGCTAAATTTCATAGAGATTCGAGGAGTGAGAAGATGACGGTGATTTCATTACAACATGTCACAAAGGATTATGGACATGGACGGGGGATTTTTGATGTTTCATTCAATGTTGAAAAAGGTACTGTGTATGGATTTTTAGGGCCAAATGGGGCTGGAAAAACGACTGCCATTCGTCACATTATGGGATTTTCAAAACCGCAACAAGGTATCGTTACCGTAAATGGTCTCGATAGTTGGACAAATGCTAGTACCATCCAAGAAAAGCTCGGCTATTTACCTGGCGAAGTAGCTTTGCCGGAAAATTTATCAGGTGAGCAATTCATTCAAATGATGATGGATTTACGAAAAGTTAAAGATGATACACATTGTAAAAAACTAATCGATTTCTTTGAACTTGATGCTTCAGGAAAGATAAAACGTATGTCACTTGGTATGAAAAGAAAATTAGCGATTGTGACGGCATTCATGCATGATCCGGATGTACTCGTACTCGATGAGCCAACAAGTGGTTTAGACCCAATTATGCAGCAACGCTTTATCGATTTCGTGAAAGAAGAAAAAAAACGTGGCAAAACAATATTACTTTCAAGTCATATATTTACTGAAGTCGATGCTACTTGTGATGAAATTTCGATTATTAAAGATGGACATTTGATTTCTTCATTTAACAAACAAGAATTATTAAAAATGACAGAAAAGGTCTTTAATTTGACAGTCCAAAACGCAATGCATTATACGCAGCTTGTGCAGATGATTGAATCGAATGCAGCAATCCATCTACTCTTTAAAAATGAACAAACAAATGAGCTTCAAGTAGGTTGCTATCCAGGTGACTTACCACAACTCATCAAATTATTAGCCGATTTTCCTATCTCAAGTTTCAACGAAGTGCCGTTTAGTTTAGAAAAGCATTTCATGGAATTTTATGATAGACGTGTAGGAGGGGAATTAGCGTGGCAATGATTGAATTACAAAATGTAACGAAAGATTACGGAGATAGTCGAGGGATTTTTAATATCAACCTTTCAATTGAATCCGGTGAAGCATTTGGGTTTGCTGGTACAAACGGAGCAGGGAAAACAACGACGATTCGCCATTTAATGGGGTTTTTAAAACCAAATACCGGAACAGTGAAAATTAAGAACCTAGATGCGTGGCATAATGCTGCGGAAATTAAGCAGTGGGTTGGCTATATTCCAGGAGAAATTGCCTTTCCTGATGTGAAAACTGGCTGGGAGTTCATTCATCAACAAGCAGAACTTTTAAAACTAACGGATTTAAGCTATGCAAACCAAATAATTGAAAGACTGCAGCTTGACCCTTCAGCAAATATTAAACGTATGTCAAAGGGAATGAAACAGAAAACCGCGATTGTTGTCGCATTGATGGCCAACGCTCCAATTCTTATTTTAGATGAGCCTACAACGGGACTTGATCCATTAATGCGTGCGGAATTTATACAAATTATCAAAGAGGAAAAAGCTAAAGGCAAAACGATTTTTATGTCTAGCCATATGTTCGAAGAAATCGAAGAAACTTGTGATAAAGTGGCGATGATTAAAGAGGGTAAAATAATTACGATCAAATCCATTTCAACGATTACGTCAAATGAAAATCAACAATTTATCATCGAGTTTAGTAATGAGCAGGAATGTACTCGTTTTATTCAAGAGAAGATCGATTCGGTGGCTATTAGTAATACAACTGTTTCTGTAAATGTTGAAAATAATACATTAAATAAATTTTTAGCTGTTTTATCAACGTATCAATTCGATAATTTAACAGAACAAAAACATACGCTTCAAGAGCAGTTCTATCACCTATACTCAGGAGGACAATCTAATGATTAATGGTACGATTTTTAAACAAACCTTACGCGCAAATGTGAAACTTTGGCTTATTTTCACTATTGTTTTAACTATATTACAAGTAGTAATGATTGCTGTATTCGATGCTAGTACATTAACAGATGTTAGTCAATTAGTAGAAGGTACACCACTAGCAGGATTACTTGGAAAGACGACGTTACTAAGTATGCTTGCTTCAACATTTTATTCAATTCATGGTGTCATATTCCCAATTATTTTCATCATTATGACAGCAAATAGTTTAATTGCATCTCAAGTTGATCGCGGCTCCATGGCCTACTTATTATCAACACCAACGAAACGATCTACAATTATTGTTACACAAGCTTTTTACTTAATTATAGCTTTAGTTGTCATGTTCTTTATTGAAACAGCTGCTGGTCTTGTAACCATTCAAGTGTTCCAATCTAACACAGATATTGTGGTAGCTGATTTTGTTATGCTGAATGTTGGTTTATTATTATTAATGTTTGCAATTAGCGGTATTTCGTTCTTTTTCTCAAGCTATTGCAACTTAACGAAAAACTCCCTTGCTTTTGGGGCTGGTATTCCTATTGCCTTTTTCTTATTTCAGTTGCTAAGCTCAGTTGACGAAAGCCTTAATGTACTTAATTACTTCACAGTTAATGCATTATTTGATACAACTGCTATTCTAGAAGGCGAAAACTATTGGTGGAAGCTACTCATTCTTTTAGGTATTGGCATAGTTCTCTATATAGCAAGTCTAGAAGTATTTAAACGAAAAGACCTTCCGCTTTAATCTTCATAAAAACGAGCATTGAATATCACTGAATCTTAAAATATTCAGATATGTGTTATAGAATATCGTTAAAATAAACAGCTTTACAATTAATGGCACCTCCAATTGTTAGACAAAAATCTAACCTATTGGAGGTGCTTTTATTTTCAGTATCGACTCCGTAAAGTCGATGTAATAGTATCAACTTATGAACTTTACTACAGGAAGGAAAGCAGGTCGAAAATTTGCTATAAATCAAAGCATAAACTAGTTACAATGAAAGTATTCCTTTACAGAAATAAATTACTATTTAATAATAATTGCTTAACATAGATTTAACACACACCTATTTAAAATAATAAAAATGAGGTGATTACGATATATGAGAATTCTTGTTGTTGAAGATGAGATAGATTTACAGGAAGCTATTGCTGAGGGACTTAGAATAGATGGGTATGCAGTTGATACATGTAGTAATGGAGAAGATGCTTATGAACTGGCGTACGTTGAAAATTATGACTTAATAATACTTGATTTAAATCTTCCAAAAATGGACGGATTAAAGGTTTTAGAAAAGTTAAGAGAAGAAAATAAAGAAATAAAAGTCTTAATCCTTAGTGCAAGAAGTAGCGTAAATGACAAAGTTAAAGGTTTAGATATTGGTGCAAATGATTATTTAGCTAAACCATTTGCCTTTGCAGAATTGGAAGCAAGAATTAGAAATTTATTAAGGCGAAAATTTGTGCAGGAAAATAACCTTTTATCTTGCGGTAATATAAAAATTGATTTATTAAAACGCACCGCATTTATGGGTGAAAAAGAACTAAAACTAACAAAAAAAGAATTCGCATTGCTTGAATACTTCCTGCTTAATCAAGAAAAGGTAATCAGTCAAGAAGAATTAATTGAACACATTTGGGATGAAAATGCCGATAGCTTTAGTGGTGCTATTCGAGTTCATATAGCTACATTACGAAAAAAACTGAAAGCTCTTTTAGACTATGATCCAATACGTACTAAGATTGGTGAGGGTTATTTTATTACTAAAAATGATGGTGATGCTTGATGTTTAAAAAAATGCCAATTCGGCTGCGACTTACTGTAATGATGGTAATTTTGTTAACGATTTGTTGTGTAGGGCTTACATTAATTTTAAATTTTTCTGCTGGTATAATGGCAACGAGAATTGATGCAGCGGTTCTATCACCTGCACAAGTGGTTGGTGAAGATAGCAATATTATTGACAATCTCCAAACGCCATCAAATGCCATGATGACTACACCATCAGAAGATGTACAAGAAGCAAGAACGGACTTTCAGATTAAAAGTGTTTTTTATCTGCTTTTAGTCATTGTCGGTGGGGGCATATTGACATATTATGTATCGGGCAAAGTGTTAAAACCACTTGATACACTAAATAGTCAAATTAAGAATAGGACTGTGCATAATCTATCGGAAACGATGGACATTCCACCAACCAATGATGAAATAGCTGAGCTAACGCAGTCTTTTAATGAAATGACGGATAAGCTAAACGATGCTTTTATGATGCAAAGCCGCTTTTCTGCAAGTGCGGCCCATGAACTCCGAACGCCACTTGCGGTTTTAAAAGCAAAGGTTGATGTATTTAAAAAGAAACATACACATTCTACAGAAGAATATATTGCTTTGATTTCTGTTTTTGAAAAGCAAACACAGCGATTATCCGAGCTTGTTCGTAGCCTTTTGGATATGACAAATATGAATGTTGGATTTGAAAATGAAACTATTTGTTTGAAGGATGTTTTAGAAGATATTGTTTCCGAACTTTCTCATATTGCTAATGAAAAAAATGTTACATTATATTTGGATTGCGCTGATGCTGTTGTTTATGGAAATATAGACTTACTTTATCAAGCGTTCTATAACCTTGTTGAAAATGGTATTAAATACAATATCGATGGCGGTAAGGTAATGATTAAAGTTAAATCGGATAAAAAGCAGATAATAGTTGACATTAAAGACACTGGAATTGGTATTCCCGATGAAGAAAAGAAGAATATATTTGAACCGTTTTACCGAGTGGATAAATCACGCTCTCGTGAAATGGGCGGTTCAGGCTTGGGACTTTCTATTGTGCAAAGTATCATAAACAAACATAACGGAAAAATTACAGTTACAGACAATAAAAATGGCGGTACTTGGTTTAAGATTATATTAAATTAATTTAACAGGATATGTAAAAGGCTTTAAGTGGCAGTTAGAACTGTTTATTTAAGGCTTTTTTTTCGGATTTTGGAGAAGTATTCCTCTTAACACGGATTTAACATGGATTGTTATATATTGGTGACATCCAATAGAAATGGTGCAGGCAATCCGATTCTATTGTGAGATTATGGAATCTATCCATCGTAGGGTAGAGGCTAAAAACAATTTAGGAGGAATTTATATGAAGAAAACATTATCAATCGCTACACTTATGCTAGGGTTATCTGTTGTTGCAGGATCTGCATATGCTGCGAGCAACAACGACATGTGGGAAACTACTAAATCCAGTGAACCTGTCAATTTAGAAGAAATGGCTAAAGAAAAAGGGATCACGTTAGATGAACTGATTGCTCAGCTTGAAAAAGAAGGGAAGCTGACAAAAGCCGCTAGTGTAACAGAAGCCATGTCAGCAGAAAAAAACAATAAGTAACATATAGAGAGTTACTGGAGCTGTAACAAAAGTAAACTTCTGCTTGGGGGAGAGCTTTTGTTACAGCTTTTCTTTGCTTTAATATTGTGCTGCTTTCCTCGGATGAATCCTCATCATTTGGTATAATAAAGAATAGATTTTTTGGAACGGAGCGATTGATATGAATGGAGCGCAAAAAGCGTTTTTTGAGGAAAAGGAGCGTTCACTTGGCGTTCGTCTAAATGATGTGCAGACGCAGGCGGTGTTGCAAACGAATGGTCCGCTATTACTATTGGCATCTCCCGGTTCAGGAAAAACGACGACGATTATTATGCGTATCGGCTATATGATTGAGGCGCTTGGTGTTAATCCTTCTCGCATAAAGGCTGTCACGTTTAGTAAGGCATCAGCCGGTGATATGAAGTCACGTTTTGCAAAGTTTTTCCCGCATTTGCCACCGGTTGATTTTTCGACGATTCATAGTTTAGCATTTCAAGTTGTGCGGCAGACACTTGAACGTCAGGGCATTTCGTACGGCATCATTGAAGAATCGGACAAGCCTGGTGTTGTTTCAAAAAAACGAGTGCTTCGCGAGATTTTTGAACAATTAAATGGTTCAAAAATTACCGAAGATCAGTTAGACGAGCTACTGACGTACATAACGTTTATCAAAAATAAAATGCTACCAGAACAGGAATGGGCAATTGCAGAAGTAAAGGTGCCAAGAAAAGTCGAGATTTTACAGCGTTATGAGGAATATAAACGCACAGGTAGTGACCGTTTGTTAATTGATTTTGACGATATGCTATTAATGGCGAATGATATTTTCACGAAAAATCGAGAGGTGTTGGCGCAATACCAACGCCGCTACGATTATTATTTAACAGATGAAAGTCAGGATACATCGCCCGTTCAACATGCGATCATCGCGAAGCTCGTCGCAGTCCATCAAAATTTATGCGTCGTTGCAGATGAGGATCAGGCCATTTATAGCTGGCGCGGTGCAGAGCCAGATTATTTGTTGAATTTCCGAAAGATATATCCGGAGGCGCATGTTTTACTTATGACGCAAAACTATCGTTCATCTGCAACGATTGTAGAGCCAGCCAATATATTCATTCAGCGAAATAAAAAACGTTATAACAAACAAATGTTTACGGAAAATCCTGCAGCAGAGCCAATCTCGTTTAAAATCCTAGAGAATTACAATTTACAGGCCAAATATTTAGTGGACCAGTTGAAAAATCTGTCTAAGCGCGGCTCAACGGCTATTTTATATCGAAATAACACGTCAGCCATTCCGCTTATGGACGCGTTTGACAGAGCAGGTTTGCCTTTCTATATGAAAGATTCCACGATTCGCTTTTTCACGCATTGGGTCGTGGAGGATATTAAGAACTTCATGCGTTTAGCGTACAATACAAAAAATATCACGGTATTTGAAAAAGTTTACAGAAAAATGAATGCTTATATTACACCAACGCAATTGAAGGCGCTACAGAAAGTGCCGGATGATGGCTGTGTATTCACACAGTTGTTAGAGCACGTTGAGTTAAAGGATTATCAGCCTGAATATATTAAGCGGATTCGCAAAACGTATGATAGCATTCAATTTGATAAAACGACGCCAACAGCTATGCTAGAGCATATCCGTTATGACTTTGGTTATGAGCGTACCTTAAAGAAAATGAGTGAGAAACTCGGTTTTAATTATGAAAATTTATTAGATATTGTGAATGTACTTGGTTTAATTGCTCGTCATACGCCGACGATGACCGAATTTGCGGGTCGTTTGAAGCAGCTTGAAAATTTAGCACGTTCGTCTCATATAAAAAATGAATTGAATGCAATTACACTGACAACATTGCACAGTTCAAAAGGCTTGGAATTTGACCGTGTGTATTTGATTGACTTGATTGAGGGAATTTTACCTAGTGAGGCAGAAGAAGAAATCGAGGAAGAAACGCGACTCTTTTATGTCGGTATCACGCGTGCGATTAGCCATTTGGAATTAATTTCGTATAGTAAGCGCTTTAAAACAAGTGTGGTGCCATCGATTTTCATGAAGGCGTTAAAACAAATTGTTTCACCGCAGGAATTGCCAAAGAAAACGCCGGAAAGTCCGAGGAAAGCACTGAAGCAATACAGTAATGAGCGGACGATTACAACCGAGTCAGCGTTAATCGTTGGCTCAAAAGTAAAGCATGTGATTTTTGGAGAAGGGGAGATATTAGCCGTTACGAGTAGCACGATTGAAATGTCATTTGCTACGAGGATTAAGAAATTTTTGACGGATACATGTTTACAGCAAGGCTATTTAGAAACGATGGAAGATTAAATGAAGCGTATTCGGGATTTTTTCGAATACGCTTTTAAGGTTTAAACTATATATTTAAATTCAAAGAATTAGTAATTTGTTCTTCAATTTGAGTAACAGTTGTTAAACCTTCCAACGTTGCTTCTTCAATCGTTCTTGGTGCGAGACAATCACCAATTTGAGCTACATAAGGAGCCATGTTCTTTATTGTCTCAAACAGTTCTGTATTCGGTATTCTTCCAACAGCTAAAATAACATGATCAGCATTTATTAATCTTTTCTCATGTGTAAATAGATTACGCATGTGAATTCCATCTTTCGAGATTCCACCAAAATCGTGATGTGTAATCATTTCGATATTTGCCGCGTATAAATGCTTCATGTATTCATTTCGTAAATACTGATGTACATCTTCTGCAATATATAAACGCGCAGTAACAAGTGTTACTTGACAACCTTTTTCTGCTAAATAAAGAGTTGCCTCTAGCCCAGCCCAATCTCCTTTAAAATCAAATACTATTGCCTTTTCGTTCTTTTTAAAAATGTTTTTCTTAAATAAATCATCAATTAATATCACTCTCTCATCCATTACTCCCTCAACATTAGGAATATAAGGTCGTGAACCAACTGCACAAATAATTGCATCCGCCTTAAATTCTTCAATTTCCTTTGGAGATAACTTTGTATTAAGCTTTAGTTGAATATTAGTCAATGCCAGTTGGCGTGAATAATTATCGAGCATCGCTGAAGCCATTTCATTTCGTTGTGGTGCATGTAGCATCAAATTTAGTGACCCACCAATACGATCCGATTGATCCACCACTGTTACATCATAACCCATAGTATCCGCAGTAATGGCTGCTTCAAGTCCACCAGGTCCAGCACCAATAATTAGTACTTTTCTAGAAGGGTTATTTTGCTGAAGAACGCGCTCAAAGAATACTTCGTTACCTACTTGTGGATTTTGAACACAACCAATTGGTAAATCTTTATGATAATGCCCAATGCATGCTTGTAGACAACCAATGCAAGCATTTATCATTTGATGTTCACCATTTTTTGCTTTATTTGGCATATTAGGATCGACAATAGTAGCACGTGTCATTCCAACCATATCCGCTCGACCACTACTAATAATTTTTTCACCTTGAATCGGGTCGACAATTCGTGAACCAACGAATACAGGAACTGCTGCTTCTAGACGTATTTTAAAGCTATCAGGGGCCAAATATGCCTGTTTCATCGGAGCCGGCGGAACAATGTGAGTAGAACCTGCATAAGTACTGGAATCGCCAGCAGTAATATTAATAAAATCAACACGAACTTTATCCGTCAAATACTCTGCAATTTTGATGGAGTCTTTAATAGTTAATCCATCCATTGTCATCTCATCAGAACTCATTCGAATTCCTACAGTAAAATCTTCGTCAACTTCTTGCCATATTGCTTGTATTGTTTCTACTATAAAACGCATACGATTTTCAAAGCTTCCACCATATTCATCGTTGCGTTTATTGGTTTGTTCACTCCAAAATTGTGCAGGCAAATACCCATGGGAACAACAAACCTCAACACCGTGTAGTCCGCCATCCTTTGCATTGCGCGCTGACTTAGCAAAACCTGTAATCACCTCTTGAATTTCTGAGAATGACATTGGCCGTGGCATTGTGCCAAAACGCAAACTTGGGATAGAAGAGGGTGCAAGTGCAGCAGATCGATAATTACTGGACACAATTTCACGTCCTCCGTGAAAAAGTTGTGCAAAAACTTTCGTATCATATGGAGAAACTTTCTCTATCAACTTACGATAGATTTCTTTAATACTAGGATCAAAAGCAGCAATTGTATGTGTTGTTAAAAGACCAGACGAATGCACTGCACCAGCTTCTAAAATAATCAGACCAAGACCGCCTCTTGCACGAGTAACATGATAAGCAATTAAATCATCTGTAGGAATACCGTCCAGTACGTGATTTGTTTGATGTGCTGTTGATAAAATACGATTTTTGATTATCGTATTTCCAATTTCAACAGGTGTAAATAAATATTTAAATTCCGACATAGCAAATCCTCCTTCTTTTAAGCATGTGAGATAGGCCAATAATAGAAAACAAATGTGATAATTACGACAACGATTCCACTTATGATTAAATAAGTAGGGTATCGTTTTGTAATTGCCATTTCTTGTTTCTCGTTTTCTTCCATTGGTTGTTGATGAAGCATTCGTTGATATGAAACTTCTTCCTCAGTAATAACACCAAATTTAGAAACTACATACAGAGTAATAGAGCTAAGGATAAATCCTATAATTACTGGATGGAGGTAAATAGGTAACTTAATTAATATACCGATCGCTTCTCCAGCAATTACTCCTAAAAATCCTGCAATAATACTCCAGAAAGCACCAAGACTTGTTACAGTTTTTGAAAATACACTTGAAAAAGCAACAGGTCCCCATGATGCTGCAAAAAGAGTTGCTGCAAAATAGCCAATCCACATGACAGAAGGAGGTTGCCATACACCAATTATTAGAACGCTAACCGTCACAATAATCATTGAAATTCGACTAAAACTCAGTAGTTTCTGATCACTATATTTCTTCTTACTGAATGGTTGAATGATATCATTAGCGATACTACTACCGATAAGTTGTAAAAATGTTGCACATGATGAAAGAGCTGCTGCCATAATGCCGCTTACAATGATAACTCCAAGCCAAGAAGGGACAAGATGCATTGCTGCCCAAATGAATACTTTTTCCGTAGGGTAAATAGATGAATTCACATTGTTGATCATCGCCATACTAGAATGTAAGAATATATAAATCGTAAAAATCGAAATAGTTGCCCAAACACCTGATCGAATGGCTACATGCTCATTTTTTGCCATTAAGTATCGACTGCTTTGCCATGGACTAATCGCTACTACAGAACCCCATACAAGTCCCATTATAACTGCCCATATTAATACATCTGTTGGCGATCCCATATAGGCACCTGATCCGGTAACACCGTGCCAGCTAAAGATATTGGGTTTTTCTACATTATTAGCAGCTTTCATAATAGCATCAGGGAAACCGCCAGTAGCTTTGATGATGAATGGAAAAGACACATAAGCTGCTAACGAGAAAAGAAAGAACATGATCGTGTCATTAACCATTACACCTTTTGCACCTGACATTACCGTAAAGGAGGCGAAGACAATACACATAATCACAATTGCTATGGCATAAGGGATATTGAATATTTCGGACAATAGAAGAGATGAACCTTGAGTTACTGCCACTAAGTATGCAGCAATTCCAATAACTGTTGTAATCGCAGCAATTAAGCGAACTTTTCTTGAATTAAAGCGATTCCCGAAGTATTCAGGAACAGTAAGAGATTTACTTCTTCTTAAATAACGTCCAAATAGAAAAACTCCAAATATATAACCACTTGCATTAAAAATTACTAGAATTAATAATGGAATCGGATAACCTTCATAAGAAAACCCGGCTTCCCCCATAAAAGATACAGTACTTAAAAAAGATGCCACTAACGTCCCTGTAACCATTAACGTTGATCCACTTCGACCAGATATATAAAAGTCTTCCGTATTTTTGACGTTTTTTGATAGTATTGCACCAATAGCAATATATAAAATAAACGATACAATGATCCCTACGATAAATACCATCGACTACACCGCCTTATCAACTTTTTTAGGTATAGTTGGTTGAGAAGCTTGCTGTTCCATTTTTTTTAAATAACCCCTTGTAATAAAGCCCAAAACAATTAGTGAACTCCCATAAGCAATTGTAAAAATAAATTCTCCCATTATAACCCCTCCTTTAGATAATAAATAAACCCCTTAGATATGAAAAAGTGAAATAACCATTCTTTCCAATTCGTGGTATACTTTAAGTATCACTTAAAAAAATATAAAAATTTAAGCGTCACTTAAAATATATAGTATTCTGAAAATTCAGTCAAGGAGGTTTTTTTATGAATAACCAATCATTAGGAGAGAATATTAGAAGAATTCGTAAGGAAAAACACTATACCATTGAAATAATCGCAGAGAAAACTGGATTAACAGCAAGCTTTATCAGCCAATTTGAGCGTGGTTTGACGGATGGCTCAGTTGCAACTATAAAAAAAATAGCAGATGCTTTAGATCTACCTGTTTCTGCACTATTTAGTGACAATGAAGTGGATCCACATATAATTGAGGATGTCTCGATCGTTCGTAAAGATAGACGAAAAAAAATGCCATATCCAGATGGAAAGTTAACGGACTACATGCTGACAACAGGAGAGGGAAAATTACAGGTTCTTTTATGTGAAGTAGAGCCGGGAGGATGCAGTGGTTCTCAGTATAATCATGCAGGTGATGAGGAATGTATTATAATTTTAGAAGGGCAGATGGAAATTACCGTAGATACAAATACTTATATCTTAAATATTGGAGATACAATTAATTTTCCAAGTCATAAACCCCATGCTTGGCGCAATATTGGAAAAGAAACTTTGAAGGTAATATGGATAATCACGCCTACTGGTTTCTAGGAAGGCAGACGATATAAACACCACTACCAATATTTTTCACTCAATCTACAAATAATTAAATAAAAACCAATTAAATATGATGTTGCACATTTAAAGTTCAACATCTTTGCGCAGTATAACTTCATGGATTAATGCAGAGCAAGTTACTTTAAGAAATGTGTTTTCGGTAGCTGTAGAACATACCTTCTTAACGGGAGGGATAATATGCTAAAAAACTTCCTGAGGTTGAACTAATTGAAACTAATTTGGAGCTAAATGTATCAGATAGAAAAGAAGAAGGGTTTGGTTCTACAGGTATAAAATGATTAGTTAGTTGGGATAGTTGCTAAAGAAGTTGTGGACAACCTTAGATTTTTATAATAATAAGATAAATTTAATTGTAGAAATATTTCATACACTTCTTTCAATACTAAAAAGGGGGAGTCCCATTCTATACCCCAATTAAACTAAATAATATTATTTGAACCCTTGTCCCCATAGAAAAAACACCTCCAGATTGAGTATTTCAGGTTTAAATACCTGCTATTCAATGAAAGGTGTTTTTATTTGTCTCATATAATTAGGTCAGTGCGGTACGCTTTTGTAAGTGATCGAGTTTTTTATTGAATAGATATGACGAGCATCGTAAAGCTAAATATATTGTTTCTGATTTGACTTGCTATCAATTTTCATCACAATATTTCCTTATTAGTTTCGATGCTTGTGTTTGACTAATTTGTAAATCACTTGCCACTCTTCTAGAACTGCCATACTTTTCATATGATTTTTTCACCATTTTTTCTTTCACAAAATCGATCGCTTCTCCCAACGTAGCAGGTGAATCTTGATGCACTTGTTCGATTTGACGGTACATTAACTCTGGTAAGTCCTCCACATCAATGACGTCATCGCTTATAATGACTAATCTTTCCATGACATTTTCGAGTTGTCGAATATTTCCTGGCCAAGAGTACTCCGTAAACAACTTTAAGCATTTTTCTGAAATAACTTTATTCGTTTCGTACATGACATTAAATTTATACAAAAATTTATACGTTAACGGAATGATATCCTCTTTTCTCTCTCTAAGTAATGGCAATTGAATATCGATCACATTTAAACGATAAAACAAATCTTCGCGGAACTGTTTTTTTTCTACCATTTCAATAAGCTTTTGATTCGTTGCTGCGATAATACGAACATTCACTTTTTTCTCTTTAGCACTACCAATCGGAATGAATATCTTATCTTGAATTACTCGAAGTAATTTTGCTTGAAGGGGTAAAGACAACTCTCCTATCTCATCTAAAAATAATGTGCCTTCTTCCGCTGATTCAATTAATCCGATTTTACCGCCTTTATTTGCACCCGTGAAAGATCCAGCACTATACCCAAATAATTCGGCTTCTAACAAATCTGCTGGAATCGCTGCACAATTAATGGTTAAGAATGGATGAGATTTACGATTGCTAGCATTATGAATATGCTGCGCAAGCACTCCCTTCCCAGTTCCTGATTCCCCTTGTATTAAGATCGTCGATTCGGTTTTTGCAACTCTCTGTGCTAATAGAAGCAATTTCTTTACCTTTTTATTATTTGTCATCATCGCCGATTCGATTACATTGGGTTCTCGAATAGGATCCATCTTATTTTGCTGCGTCAATTTTAGCATTTTATAGTTTTGCAATTCTCGGGCTGTCGTCACAATTAATTTAATTTCATTATCCTTATTTATTATAGGTATAGCAGATGTTAGCAATTCAGCACCTAAGATAGTAGTTTGTTTTATGAAGATGGGTCTTTTCTTTTCATATACTTCAGGAAGTACAGACGGTGTCCAATACCCCTCGTTAAATAATTCATCGCTAAATCTTCCGATTACATCAGACTTCTTCAATCCGTAATGCCGCTCACATGCATTATTCACAAAAATAATTCGTCTATTTTCATCAAGAACAAAGATCTCATCCGACGAATAATCTAAAATTTGGAGCAATGCCTCCATTTCAAGATCAGTAGATAAACTAGCGAACATTTAAAAACCTCCCCCTCATTAAAATTGAGTCTAATAAAATTCAAATTGAGTCAATTTAAGTTCGTTCAATCATCAAGAGTTCAAGCATTTTGATAACGAAACTAGCTAATCATCAAGCTTACTTAAAAGTGGCATGAAAATTGCTTTATAAGTTTATGAATCGTTCATCAAGGACTTTTAAGTGAAGAGAGGATGTTGTTGTGAATGAATAAATGATGTGCCTAAGTTTACTCTATAGGATATAGGAAGTAATGTAAATGTCTGATATTTATAATTACTCTAATTGTAAAAAACGGAGGTTTTTTTAATGAATGGATATTCCAAAATATATGATATTACAATAATTGGTGGAGGTCCCATTGGTTTATTCACCGCATTTTATGCTGGAATGCGACAAGCCTCCATCAATATTATTGAAAGTTTACCGCAACTTGGCGGACAGTTATCGGCACTTTATCCGGAAAAGTTTATTTATGATGTAGCAGGATTTCCTAAAGTAAGTGCGCAAAACCTTGTGAATAACCTCATCGAACAGATGAATCAGTTTAAAGTGGATCATTGTCTTGGCCAAACAGTCCAAACGATTTATAGACGCGAAGATGGTGTTTTTGAACTTACGACAAATGAACAAACGCATTACTCAAAAACGATTATTATTACTGCTGGAAATGGTGCGTTCCAACCAAAAACGATTAAGTTGGAAAATGAAGAAACTTTCGTTGGAAAGAACTTGCATTATTTCGTTGACACGATTGAGAAATTTTCTAATAAAGAAGTTGTAATATTCGGCGGCGGTGACTCTGCTGTTGATTGGGCGCTTATGTTAGAACCAATTGCAAAAAAAGTAACATTAGTTCATAGAAGAGATTCGTTTAAGGCACATGAGTATAGTGTTGATCTGTTAAAAAAATCACGTGTGGAAATCCTAACACCATATGTCGCAACAAAATTAATCGGAGACGTACAAATAGAGAAAGTCATCATTCAAAACAACAAAAGTGAAGAAACAATTGAATTAACGGTAGATGATGTTCTTGTAAACTACGGTTTCGTTTCTTCGCTAGGTCCGATAAAAAACTGGGGCTTGGAGATCAAAAAAAATTCAATCGTTGTAAACTCGAAGATGGAAACAAATATTGAAGGGATCTACGCAGTAGGGGATATTTGTACGTACGAAGGAAAAGTAAAGCTAATTGTTACAGGATTTGGAGAGGTGCCGATTGCAGTCAATGAGGCGAAAATGTACGTTGATCCACAAGCTAAAAAACAAACACTTCATAGCACAAGCCTGATGGAGACAACATTTAAAGAGAAAGTAACAAACTAAAAATCATATGAGGAGGAAAAGATATGACAGTATATACGATGGTGGACCGCGAAACATGTATAGCATGCGGCGCATGTTCTGAAAACGCTCCTCATTTATTTGACCATGATGAAGAAGGTCTTTCCTTTTCATTACTTGATCTAAATGCTGGTAATACCGAGATCCACGAAGATTTTATAGAGGAATTAGAAATTGCAGTAGAGGAATGTCCAACAAATTCGATTAAAATCGCGACCGAACCGTTTACTATAAAAAAATAAGACGTAATTTGAGTTAGGAAAAACTCACTTTCCCCATTTCTAAGCGTGAAAAAAACTTCTCTACCTTGATGCCATCGTCTTTTCGAAGTTGGTACAATAATTGCGATATAGAGCTATAGATATCAAAATGCATTTTTTATAGGGAGGATGAAAGAACAATGACAATCACTACGTTTAGCAACAAAGCAAATGCGACTTTGTCTTACAAAAACTATGTGGAACAACAATACTTTGATGAAGAAAAAGAAAATATCTTTTCTAAAAAGTGGGTCTTCGTTGGCCATATGAGTCAATTAGAAAAAGTAGGCGATTTTTTCACTTTCGAAATTGCTGGAGAATCCATTATTGTTAGCAAAAACAACGATGGAAAAGTAAATGCCTTTTATAACATTTGCCCACACCGCGGTACACGTGTTGAAAAAAGCGCTTCCGGAAACAAAAAAGTATTTCTCTGTTCATACCATGGTTGGTCTTTCAAACTAGACGGAAAAGTAAATCGTGCACCAAATTTTGATAAAGATAGTTTAGGTGACCACAATTGCATGACATCTGTTAAGCTAGAAATTTACCAATCTCTCATTTTTGTAAACTTAGATCCAAACGCTAAATCGTTTCAATCCGAATATAGCGATCTAGTTGAAAGTCTTGATCAATATAAGTTTATAAATACTTTGAAGAGAATCCGAACGACTGAAAGGGTGATTGAAGCAAATTGGAAAGCAGTCGTTGACAATTATTTAGAGTGTGATCATTGTAAATTAGCGCACCCTGCATTTGCCAAAACATTTGATTTGGAAAATTACAATATCGACACGTTTAACACATACACTTGTCAATATTCTGAAATGAAACAAGGAGAAGAAGCAGATCCAGCATTTTTCTATTGGGTATGGCCTAACTTAATGATTAGCATTTATCCTGGTGAAGAAGGAAACATAACGACAAGCCAAATACTACCTATCTCACCAAACCAATCTTTGGCAATTTACAGCTACTATTTTAGTTCCGAGAAAATTACGGATAAACAAGAAGAACTTATTAAATTTGTCGATCAAGTTCGTAAAGAAGACTTTGATCTCGTTGAATTATTACAATCTGGGCTTCATACAAAGGCTTTTGATAATGGGATTTATTCACCAACTGAGCATGGCATAAAGCATTTTCACAAGCAGTACAAGGAAGCAATGGGCATTCCTGAATAATAATTTAAACTTGCTAATAAAAAGGAAAGTACATTTAAAAAAATGTTATAAATAACAGACTCTTTTAATCATTCCTAAATAATTGTAAAGAGAAAATGTAATGTAACAGGAGAAAACACATAGATGTGAGTATAAAAAACTCACTTGAATTCTTATCAAGTTATAAACAAAACGTTGAAGTTATGCAGTTTTTATGAATTATGCAATACCTGCATGCTTTTGTACTAATAAACATAAATAATTTTATAAACAGTTAGGGAGGAAAGCAGATGACGGAACAATTAAAGCTTTATATAAATGGAGAATGGATTGATTCAAGTAATCCTCAACTATTTGATGTAATTAATCCTGCAAATCAAGAAGTGATTGCTAAAGCCCCGAAAGCAACTAAAGAAGAGGTTGAACAAGCGATTAAAATTGCGAAAGCAACTTTTGAAAGTGGCGTTTGGTCTTCAAAAAATCCACAAGAAAGAGCTGCGATATTACTACAAATTGCTGACAAAATGGAAGAACATGCAGCTGAAATTGCTCAGTTAGAAACACAAAATAACGGAAAAGTGTTAAGGGAAGCAGAGGGTGATGTTGCCGACTCAATTAGCGCTTTTCGTTATTATGCAGGCCTTATTCAAAATCAAGCAGGTGTAATATATGAAGCAATGGAAGGTTTACAAACGATGATTGTGAAAGAACCAATGGGAGTAGCGGGGTTAATAGTTCCATGGAACTATCCATTGTTAATGGCGGTTTGGAAAGTAGCTCCAGCACTTGCGGCAGGAAACTCAATTATATTAAAGCCGGCTGAAATTACACCGATAACAGCTGTCAAACTGTTTCAGTTAATCGATGAAACAGATTTACCGAAAGGTGTTGCGCAATTAATTCTGGGTGGTGGAACCGTCGTTGGCCAGACGATTGCTGAAAGTGACGATGTGGATGTTGTCTCCTTTACAGGAAGCACAGGAGTTGGGCGTAGTATCATGCATGCGGCGACAGGAAACTTGAAGAAAGTATCATTAGAACTTGGCGGGAAATCCCCTAATATTATTTTTGATGATGCTGATTTCGAAACAGCTGTTGACTATGCTTTATTTGGAATCTTTTATGGTAGTGGACAAGTGTGCTCATCTGGTAGTCGAGTGTTAGTGCAAAAGGGAATATACGATAAGTTTGTTGAAGAATACGTAAAACGCGCACAACAAATTAAAGTTGGCCCCGGACATGATGAAAGCTCAAAAGCGGGTGCAATAGTTAGCGAAAATCATATGAACAGCATTCTTGAATATATCCGTATCGGTCAAGAAGAAGGGGCTACATTGGCCTGCGGTGGTAATCGTATTGAGCGAGATGGGATGGAGAAAGGTTTCTTCATTGAACCAACGGTGTTTACCAATGTAACGAGCGATATGCGAATTGTTAAGGAAGAAATTTTCGGACCAGTTGTTGTGATTCAAAAGTTCAAAGATGAAGAAGAGGCTATTCGTCTCGCAAACGACTCTGATTATGGATTAGCTGGTGCGGTCTTTTCTACCGACAGTAATAAAGCATTACGTGTCATTCAAAAAGTTCGTTCAGGAATTACATGGGTGAATGCTTATCACCTCACAAACATTCAGGCACCATGGGGCGGCTACAAACATAGTGGAATAGGTCGTAGCATTGGCACATATGGACTGGATGAGTATCAAGAAACAAAACAAATTAATATGAATTTAAACCCACAACCACTCCATTGGTTTGAGTGATACAAAGACAATATTAGCTAATTGGAGAGATAGAAATAATCAAACCAATGAGAACTAAAGGTTTTTGTAAGCGTTCACACTGGAGAAGATGGAAATATGGTAATGAGCCAAAATCTTTCGTCGAAAATTGGAATAAGGAGGAAAGGAGAATGAAAAGAAGAATATGGTTATACTTTTTCAGTTTAATTCCTGCTATTGGGAGTTTGACTGTAATAAATAAGATAGAACCGTACGTTCTTGGCTTGCCTTTCGTTTTGTTTTGGCTGTTATTGTGGGTCATCTTAACTTCATTTTTCTTATACATCGTTAACATTTTAGATCCTGCTAACCATGAAGGAGAAGAGGACATTTGAATATATCACTTTTTATTACATTTGCAATTTTGATATTCGCTTGTTATTTAGGTGTTAGCGCAAGGAAAGGTAAAGAAATGAATATGGAGCAATGGGCTGTTGGGGGACGAAGCTTTGGCTCATTAACTATATTCTTTATCTTAGCGGGAGAAATGTTTACCACATTCACTTTCCTAGGCGCAAGTGGGATGGCTTATGGTGTTGGGATGCCTGCAGTATATGCATTTAACTGTTTCTATTTTATTGTTGCATATTGGATGTTACCACCGATTTGGAAGTATGCAAAGAAACATAATGTTATGTCGCAAGCAGATTTTTATGAGAAAAAATATAAGAGTGTAGGTCTTGGAGTTGTTGTTGCGATTATTGGTGTGATTGCATCTGTATCCTATTTAGTAATGCAATTTGTTGGTTTAGGAATTATTGTTTCGGCATCATCGTATGGGTCGATTTCATCAGGACTTGCTGTTGTGCTTAGTGGTTTATTAGTCACCGTATATGTAACAATTTCAGGGATGCACGGATCTGCCTGGACAGCGATATTCAAAGATATTTTAATTCTTGGAGTTATCATATTTATGGGCGTTTATTTTCCATTCCACTACTATGGTGGATTCAAACCGATGTTCCAAGCGATTGAGAGCGCACATCCAGAAATGCTCTTGTTTCCGGCTGAAGGATTGAGTATTACATGGTTTGTTACAACGTCGATTATGATAGCGTTAGCATTTTATCTTTTTCCACATATGCAAACGGGTGTTTTCTCTTCCAAAAGCGCGAAGGCCCTTCGTTGGAATGCTGCAAGTATGCCTATATATCAACTTATTATCGTATTTTCTGTTTTTATTGGGTTTGCTGCGGTTTTACAAGTGCCGGGTTTAAACGACGCAGACATGTCTATATTTAAGCTTGCACAGGGTGCATTTCCACCTTGGTTTGTCGGATTAGTTGGAGGGGCAGGAGCACTGGCGGCACTTGTTCCAAGCTCAATTGTATTACTGTCATCCGCTACACTTTTATCGAAAAACATTTTTAAAGTGTGGAGACCTAAAACAACCGACCAGCAACTTGGAAGATTAAGTCGTCTATTGGTACCAATCTTAGTCGTCATTGCTATATTTTTCGCTTTGAATGAATCGAAGTTGATTGGTTTAATTTACATTATGGTCTACAGCATTATTGTCCAGCTGTTCCCAGCACTTTTCTTTAGTCTTCTGAAAAAGAATCCGATTACCAAAATAGGTGCTTTCGCAGGGATGATTGTTGGAGTCATTCTAGTTATTTATTCGACAGTAACCGATACTACATTGGCGACGTTATATCCAAATCTTCCAAGTATGATCAAAGACTTTGATACGGGGCTATTAATAATGATGATAAACTTTGTTGTCACATATGTAGTTGGCGTTAATACAGAGAAGAATTTTAATAAAGTAACAGATGGTAGTTTAGAAAAATATCAACAAGTTAAAGGCTAATTAAAATTGACATTCGCAATTAACTTGCAACTTGCCATATCAATAATAAAAAAATATGTATTACTGGGAGGAACACAATGAAGAAACTATTAGAGAAAGTAGCTGTAGAGAAAAGCAAAAACTACCAAGAATACACTGTAGCCGATGCAATTGTAG
Organism: Lysinibacillus agricola; assembly: GCF_016638705.1. Lineage (GTDB taxonomy): Bacteria > Bacillota > Bacilli > Bacillales_A > Planococcaceae > Lysinibacillus > Lysinibacillus agricola. The sequence goes on from NZ_CP067341.1 coordinate 2,815,828, forward strand.
AAGAATTAGTTGACGCTGGCGTTGAAGTTATATTTGGGATTGTGAGTATTCATAATATGCCGATTTATGATGCGATACTCAGAGACGGGAAAATCCGTATGGCGACATCGCGTGGTGAAAGCGGAGCTGTCAATATGGCAGATGCTTATTCGCGCGCAACTGGAAAACTAGGAGTTGTATTAACAAGCACGGGTGCTGGAGCTGGAAATGGTGCTGGTTCACTAACAGAAACTTGGAACTCTGGTACACCTCTTCTTCACATTACAGGCGAAGCGGATTCAAACTATATTGGAACGGATCAACGTTATATCCATGAATGTAAAGATCAATTGAAAATGATGGAAGGTGTGAATAAATCTGCTTTTTTATTGAAACGTCCAAAACTAATTAAACCATTCATGAGAAAAGCAATTAAAGATGCAGTAACTGTTCCGACTGGGCCAGTCACTGTCCAAATTCCCACGAATTTTCAGGCAATGATCATTCCAGAAAATAATCTAGTTAATGTAGAAAATGTTAAAGATCTAGAAGTACAAGTTACATTACCGGAAGGAATCATTGGAAAAATCGCTGCAGCAAAACGCCCAGTGATTTGGGTGGGAGATGGAATTATTCACGCGGGTGCATCAGAAGAATTAGTAACGCTAGTGAATAAAATTCAAGCAGGTGTCATTACAAGTGAGTCAGGTAAAGGTGCTATTCCTGAAGATCACCCACTATGTATTGGAAACTTTGCATGGTTCCCACGTGTTGAGGAGCATGTAAGCAAAGCAGACTTACTTATTAGTGTTGGCGTTCGTTTCCGTGGCACTGAAACAAATGGTTGGTCTACACCTGTTCCGGAAAATCATATTAATATTGACTTGAATCCAGAAGCATTCAACCGTAACTTTGATACACAAGATTTTTTAATTGGTGATGCAAAAGTTGTATTAGCCGCAATTAATAAAGGTTTAGCGGATGTAGAAATCACTCCAGATCTAATTTATATAGAAGAGATTAAAGAAGTTCGTGAAGGAGTTCGTGAAGAACTACGAAGCACAATCAAGCCTTACGGTGAAATTGCCGAAATTTTGAACGAGCAATTGCCACATGACACAATTTTAGTAACAGATGTTACAATTCCTGGCTATACTTGGGCGAATAAATTAGTTGATGTACATGAACCAAGAAATTACCTCTACATGACAGGCGGAGGAATTGGTCAAGGTTTACCAATGGCGATCGGTGCTAAAGTAGGTCAACCAGACAAACCAGTAGTACTTGTAGCTGGCGATGGCGGGTTTATGGTAAATGCTGGTGAGATGATTACAGCTGTACATGAAGATGCGCCAATAATTGTTCTGTTATTTGATGATGGAGGTTACGGTATTTTGAAGTATTATCAAGAGGCTGCTTATGGCAGAAAAACTGCTGTTGATTTGAAAAACCCAGACTTTGTTATGATGGCAAAATCTATGGGGTATGAAGCGGAAAAAGTAACTTCTGTGGAAGAGTTTGAAAAGGGATTAGCGAATGCTTTAGCTAGCAAAAAATCTTACATGGTTGTTGTTGATGTTGAGGCAGTTGGAATTCTTAATTATAAAGATTCCAATGAATATATCCGCACTTTCCGTCCGCACAAATAAGCAAACAAAATGATGGGCATAAAGAGATCGTTTTCTATAAATGGCTGTCTCCTTTGCAAAGAATTGAACACTATGTGACCAAAAGTAATGAGATAATCAAGGGGGATCCCAAATTACGCAGCGATATAAACTCTATTCGTCTTGCAAACGACAATGATTATGGTTTAGCTGGTGCGGTCTTCTCTAGCAACAGTAATAAAGTATTACGTGTCATTCAGAAAGTTCGTTCAGGAATTACATGGATGAATGCTTATCACCTCACAAACATTCAGGCACCATGGGGCGGCTATAAACAAAGTGAAATAGGTCGTAGTATTTACACATATGGACTGGATGAGTACCAAGAAACAAAACAAATTAATATGAATTTAATCCCACAACCACTCCATTGGTTTGAGTGATACAAAGACAATATTAGCAAATTGGAGGGGAGAAATAATCAAACCAACGAATTTTCTATTTATGATTCCCTTTGATTCATCGATAGAAAGTAGTTAAATATACACCAGAAATAACTCTATGGAATTGTAAAAAATAAAAACTAGTGAGTTTATTTGTATTGTCGATACAAAAGCTACGCCGGGGTTATCGACAATAGGACATCTTGGACGTTGGAAATCGTCCGCCAAAGCGTGATTTTGAAAGTTCCGAAGCTCTATTTATTGTGGAAATTAACTTTGTTAAAATGCAGAATCTATTCTATATTTCGACTTAGGAGGAGTATATATGTCTACAAAACCATATTTAATTGTTGAATGGAACGACACGGAAACAGATGCAAAAGGATGGATGGTTGTACACAACTTTGTAAAGGGTTACACAGGTGGCGGTACAAGAATGCACCCATCCGTTACAAGAGAGGAAGTTGAGCGTCTTGCAGAAGCGATGGCGTATAAATATGTAGCAAGTGAATCAGAAACTACTGGAGGTTGTAAAGGTGGTATTGCCTATGATTATAAAGCTCCAGATGCTTTTGAAGTATTAAGGAGATATATAATTGCTATGCTACCGTATATTGACAACGGAGTTTCTTTAGGAAGTGACCTTGGTACGAAATATAATGATGTACTGAAAATCTTCCGTGAATTTGGGATTGAAATTCCTCTTACCCAATCTATGAAAAGTGATCCAGCTGTTTTAAAAGGGATAAAAGATTATGATGATTTATTACTTCAAAAAATCGATGGATTGTATATGAATGATGTAGTAACAGGTTATGGCGTTGCATTCTCTGCTGACGAAGCTTGGAAATATAAAGATGGTGGAGAAGGTGCAAGAGTTATTATTCAAGGATTCGGCTGCGTTGGTGCAAGTTGTGCGTTAAAACTTTCTCAACTAGGGTATAAAGTTGTAGGAATTTCTGATGCGAATCTATTTGTCGCTAGCGAAGATGGATTAGATGTTCAAAAGTTAATTGATCATAAGAACGAGTTCGGTGAAATGGATCAAAATTATTTTGAAAATGACTATGTAGTACGTCCAAACTCAGAATGGCTTGATGTAGATTGTGATATTTTAATTCCATGTGCGCTAGAAGATGTTATTAATAAATCTAATGCTAATCAAGTAAAAGCAAGCCTAGTTGTTGAAGCAGCAAACATCCCGATTTCTGCTGAAGGAGACGAAATCATCAAGGAGAAAGCTATTGATATTGTAATTGATTTCGTAGCAAACCTTGGTGCAATTAGATCTTACGATGCTGTTATTTTTGGATTAGTAGAACCAAATCCACAAGCAGTAATTGATGATATTGAAAAGCTTTGCCGTAAAAATGTTCGCACTCTCTTTACGGAAGCTAAAAAGCAAAGCAGATATCAAAGAGATGTTGCATATGAAATTTTTAAACCGGCGAAAAGTGATTCAATGGAATATGTTTCACCAAATCTAACAGTAGTATATTAAATTTGATAGACAGGAGATGCAAAACGCATCTTCCGTCCGTTTTCATTGTAGTGCTATGAGTTAAATTGACTGAAAAGGGTGAATATTATGGAAAATGAGTTTGATAGCCGGCCGAAAGAATTACAACGCTCGATGAAAAGTAGACACTTATTTATGATCTCCGTCGGCGGAGTTATGGGTACTGGTTTCTTCCTAGGTTCAGGTTATGCTATTGGAGAAGCCGGTCCATTTGGAGCTATTGCAGCTTACTTATTTGGTGGACTTATTATGTATCTTGTTATGGTTTGCCTTGGTGAGTTGTCAGTAATTATGCCAGTGTCTGGTTCGTTCCAAGCCCATGCGGAAAAATTTATTGGACCGGCCACTGGATTTATGATTGGTTGGATATATTGGCTCAGCTGGGCGATATATTTAGGTTTGGAGTTCGTAGCAGCTGGACTATTGATGGCTAGATGGTTCCCAGATGTTCCAATATGGATTTGGTGTCTTGTCTTCTCGACATTATTGTTCGGAATTAACGCATTAACAACTAGGGCATTTGCTGAAATGGAGTATTGGTTTACAGCGATTAAAGTACTTGCAGTAATCGCATTTATTATAATCGGTGGAGCCGCTATTTTTGGTATTGTACCAATTCAAGGTCAAGAAGCTCCATTCTTCTCAAACTTTACAAGTTCTGGTTTAATGCCTACTGGATTTATCGGGATATTTGTTTCAATGATGACAGTTGTATACGCTTTCATGGGGTCGGAAATTGTTGGAGTAGCAGCTGGAGAAACCGAAAACCCGGAGAGAAATATCCCAGTAGCGATTCGCACAATCATTATACGTATTTTAGTTTTCTATGTACTTGCAAACTTTGTATTATCTGCAATTGTTCCTTGGAAAGAAGCGGGAATTCTTGAGAGTCCGTTCGTCACAGTGTTTGATATGGTAGGTATTCCATATGCAGCTGATATTATGAACTTTGTTATTTTAACAGCAATTCTTTCAGTAGGTAACACGGGTATGTTTGCTTGTGCAAGAATTTTGTTCTCTTTATCACAGAGTGGTCAAGCTCCACTGATGTTTGGAAAAGTGAACAAGCGTGGAGTACCAATAAATGCTCTTACTTTTACATTAATCTTTGCTTACGTATCTCTATTGACAAGTGTTATGGCTGAAGAAACATTATTCGTATTATTATTAGCGATTAGTGGTGTCGGTGGAATTGTCACTTGGATGGTGATTGCTTATTCGCAATTCAGATTCCGAAGGCAATATGTCGCTAGTGGCGGTAAAGTTGAAGATTTAAAATATCGCGTCCCACTTTTTCCGTTAATTCCAATTGTATGTATAACTTTGTGTTTGGTTTTAGTAGTCATGACAGCATTTGATCCTACGCAACGTATTTCGTTATTTATTGGATTTGGTTTTATAGCACTTTGCTATATCTTCTATCACTTTAAATTTACACGAAAAAAAGAAGTGCCAGTTTCATTAGCTGAAGATGGTGGTGATTTAGCAAGATAATTCATTTTTTCTTCATTCAGCGAAGCAAGAAGTGATTGCTAAAGTTCCAAAAGCGACTGCAATCGTACTGACAATAAGTCAATTTCATAATTGAACAATCAACATTAAAATCCGAACAAGGTTGATTTCCGCTCCAGGCGAAAGCTTTCCGTGGGCACGGCTTCAATCTCCTCGTCACTGCGGGAACAGCGCGGCTTTCAGCTCGCGCTGTTCCCGCAGGAGTCGCCGCCTTACGCTCCAATCAACGAGAGTATTACACTATAGTGACGAACAATGAATTAATTCAATATACGAATCTCTCGTTTTTATAACTAGAATAAGTAATTATGAAATTGATTCAAATGAAAAAAGTTATAAATAACGAATTAAAAGGATGAGAATAGAACGATGAAGGTTAAACAAGTAGATTTATTTGCAATTGAATTGCAGCTGAATAATCCGTTTGTAGTTAGTTATGGCGGATATAATAGTATTCAATCTATCATTGTTAAAATTACAACTGATAATGGATTTGTTGGTTATGGTGAGGCAGTACCTGATAGTTATGTAACTGGGGAAACATTAGAAAGTACGTATAATATTCTAGCTCATACGTTAGCGCCCATTATTATTGATGAGAATCCCCTTAATATTGAGTAGATTCACGACCTTATGGACGAGACAATTTTTGGTGTTTCAACCGCAAAAGCTGCAATTGATATTGCTTGTTATGATGTGGCAGGAAAAAGTGCAGGTTTACCAGTGTATATGTTAATTGGTGGTCGTTATCGTGAAAGTATGCCAATTACCCATGTTTTAAGTATTGATACACCAGAAAATATGGCGGATGAGGCTGCACAATGTGTAGAAGCTGGATATCGTTCTTTAAAGTTAAAAGTTGGTACAGAGCCATTAGAAGATGTTAAAAAAATCAAAGCAGTTCGTGAGCGAGTTGCGGAAGACATTGCCATTCGAGTTGATGTGAATCAAGGTTGGAAAAATAGTGCGACAGCCCTACAAATCCTTGATAAATTAGCAGGTCTCTCTATCGATTGGATTGAGCAACCTGTAACAGCAATTGATAGCGATGGAATGGTTGAAATTAAAAGCAAATCGACTATACCAATGATGATAGATGAAGGTCTGCATAGTAGTGTAGAGATGCGCCAAATCATTTCGAAGCGAGCAGCTGATAAAGTGAATATCAAATTAATGAAATGTGGTGGTATATATCCTGCAGTAAAATTAGCTCATATGGCAGAAATGGCAGGAATCGAATGTCAAATTGGATCAATGGTAGAGTCATCAATTGGATCTGCAGCAGGATTTCATGTTGCATTTTCAAAGAAGATCATAACAAGTGCCGAACTAACAGGACCATTAAAATTTGAAAAAGATGTTGGTAATTTACAATACGACATTCCGATTATTAAGCTTAATGAACGACCTGGATTAGGCATTGATGTAAATGAAGATATTTTACAAGAGCTAACAGTATATTCTGAAAGCATTAGAAGAAAAAGTTAATTTAGACATTCATCTACTTAAATAAATGTATATTATTGATTAATTAAGGAGCTAATAATGAGGAATTTAAACCCAATCGATTTTATTAGTGACAATCAAGGAGATATTATCCAGACATATCGTGACTTACACGCTCTTGCAGAACCTAGTTGGGGAGAAAAGGAAACTTCAGCTTATTTGATTGCAAAGCTTCAAGCGGCTGGATTTACTGTACAAACTTTTTCAGGACATTACGGATTCATTGCAGAAATTGAAGGTAAAACAAGTAATGTTGTTGGACTAAGGGCAGATATGGACGCTCTTGTTCAAGAAGTTGATCATGTTGTTCGTGCAAACCATTCTTGCGGACATGATGCTCACAGCACAATGGTGTTACATACAGCGTTAGCATTAAAACAAGCTGGGATTCGTCCAGAAAAAACGATTCGATTCATTTTTCAACCAGCCGAGGAAACTGGAGAAGGTGCTAAGCGGTTTATAGAAGCTGGGATTTTGAATGATATTGAGATGTTATTTGGCATCCATTTACGTCCAACTGTCGAAGTTCCTTATGGAAAAGCTGCTCCAGCTATTGTCCATGGTGCCTCTGTAACTACGGTTGGTGTTATTTATGGCTTGCAGGCGCATGCAGCACGTCCAGAGAATGGAAGTAATGTGATTGAGGCTGCGTCTTTATTAATCCAAGTGTTGCAAGGGATTAGACTTCAAGTATGTTGTTCTTTTTCTGTTAAAATGACACAGCTTCATTCAGGGGAAAGTGCAAATACTATTCCAGGAAAAGCTTCATTTACGTTAGATTTACATGCTCAATCAAATGAAGGTATGGCTGAGTTGCAAGAGAAAACAGCGAAAGTTCTTGAATCAGTAGGGAATTTAACGAATACTCAAATTAATTATGAATTTCAAGGGTTTGTACCCGCAGCTGCACTCAATGAGAAGATGATTGAAATAGCAAAAAATCCATTGCGGATATATGTGGACCTGAACATCTCGTAGAACCTTGTATTACACGTGGAGGAGAGGATTTCCACTTCTATACAATGAAGCATCCGCATATTGCTGCAACGATGATTGGATTAGGGTGTGGTTTAGAGCCAGGCTTACATCATCCACAAATGTCTTTTCAAATTGATGCACTCAATTACGGTACAAAAATTTTAACAGTATGTTTATTAAATGCTGCAAAAATATAAATTGAAAAGAGAAAGGAAAACTAGTATATGGGTCAGTTCGAAAACCTTTCATTTACAATCCGCCCTATCCATGATGTGAAGGAGTTTTTTGAGGTAAGTGAATTAGAAAAAATCATTTGGGAATCAGATGATCCGGTTCCCGTTGCCCATGCAGTTACATCGGTAGATAATGGTGGAATGATAATTGGAGCATTTTTAGACGATAAAATTATTGGATTTCAATATAGCTTTGCTGGCTTTAATGGAATCAATACTTATTTATGTTCCTATTTACTTGGGGTTCATCCAGAATATCGCATCAGTGGAATTGGTGAACAATTAAAACTTGCTCAGTGTAAAGAAGCTTTAAAAATTGGTTATGATTTAGTTACTTGGACGTATGATCCATTAGAAACAGTGAATGCCAATTTAAATATTAAAAAGCTTGGGGGAGTTTGCTCTACTTATATTGAGAACTATTATGGATAAATGGAAGATAATCTCAATTCTGGTATTCCGTCTGATCGCTTTTATGTTGACTGGTGGATTCAAAGTGATCACGTAAAAGATAAAGTTGATAGAGTTTATTGAAGTGTTCGTAAATCAACGTTTTCTTTATTTTGCTGTAACATCAATGTTGCAAAAGTATGCCGTATGTGATGTAGCGTGAAGCGGGTAGGTGGGAGGCCTGCTTTTTTCAACATATCTTTAAAAATGACATGCAAACCCCGCGAATCTAATGCTTTACGATTTTTATTTAGGAAAACAGGTTCAGATGGATAAATTTGATATGTTCTTAAAGAAGCTTTATAGGATGCCAGAAGCGGAATTAAGTGGGGATGAAGGGGCAATATCCTTTTGAGATTGAACGTGAGTATTGGCATCGAAAAGAAATTGTTTGGGGCATTGTAACAGAAGAAGAAATACCTAAAACAATGGCAAGAAACATCAGTTATATCCACGATTATTATGACATTCGAGATTATGATGTGTTTCGTGAAATTAATGTACAGTATATTGAAGATTTATCGATTTCTTTAATGCAAAGACTATTAGGCACTAATGAAAGCATCCGTAAAATCACAAATGAATTTGATAGAGACACGCATTTACCTTTTGGAAGTGCTGTAACGTTGTTTTATCATTTATTATCTCGGAAAATCATCATCATAGATATGATTGAACCTTTAAATTTGGAAAAGCCAATCACCATCAATGGGAACAAATTTTAACATAACATTTATGCAGTATTTATTACTTGGCACATGAATTAAAAAATTGTCATACTATTAATAGTCGTGTGACTAAAAAGATAGGATAATTATTGACTTCTTAGGATTTTTACATGATATATTATTTTTAATTAAATTTGTTTAGGAGTAACTACGGTGAAACGTACAATTAATGATAGAGGTCTTTTATATATTTATTCTGACAGCCCATGTGGAGTACATAGTATTGATAGAGAAGAAATAGTCTCATATTAAAGGCTTAGGAGGTTTTTGAGTAAAAATTGAAGTGTGTTATGTGTTCCCTCAGACTAATTATTTTGGGGGAAGTTTGCTTTAGGGGGCCGAACAAAAACGCAGAACTATGGATATTTGTGTTAAAGTTCGGGTTCTGCGCATAGGTTATTTGAGTTATAAGACAATTGGTTTTTTAGAAAATTAGATAGATTAATGATTCAAAACTTCAGGAACTAGAGGAGTTGATGATGCTTTCGAATCTCATACAGTGGTTATTCAATACTCATTTTTATAATTATCTGCCATATTTAAATCTCTATATGAAACTTAAAAAATTTGTTCTGCTACCAATTCTGAAAGAGTTTTAATTCCATAGTCAATTTCATTTAAGGATGCATAAGAATAAGAAATTCTTAAATATTGATCAGAGTGAAACTCATACAAATCTCCAGGGTGAACAAGTATTTTCCGACTTAAGGCTTTAGTAAAAAGCTGGTACATGGATATACCTTCATTTAACTTAAGCCAGATGAAATATCCACCCCTAGGGATATTCCATGTACCGATGCCGGTAAAATATTTCTTTAATGCTTCAAGAGCAACATCTCTTCGGATCTTAACATTTTTCCTCATTATATCGTTATGCTGATAATAAAGACCACTAGAGAATAGTTCTGTGGTTACATTCTGGGAGAGTGAGCTGGTTCCATAATCAGTTTGCATTTTTATATCTGCCAATCTTTCAATGACTTTTTCTGATCCAACAATCCATCCAATCCTGAGACCAGGACTTAAATTCTTCGATATTCCACCAATATATAATACAAGTCCATTGTTATCAAATGCCTTTATTGGCTGTGGAGGTTGTTCATCAAACCAAAGCTCCCTATATACATCATCCTCGATAATAGGCAAACGTTCCCTATCACACGCATCAACAAGCGTTTTTCTTCTTTCTAGTGACATGACACTCCCGGTAGGATTTTGAAAAGTAGGTATTGTAAAAAGCATTGCTCCTTTTCTCCGCCTATGTCGATCAACCAATTCTTTTATTTCTATACCTTCTTCATCCAGCTTAATTCCCGAAGGCTGCATTCCGAACGATTGAAAGGTTCTAAGAGAATATAGGTAGGATGGCTTTTCAACATATACTACTGAGTTCGTGTGCAAAAGGCCAAGGGAAATAAGCTGCAGTGCCTGCAAAACACCAGAGGTAATCAAAACAGAGGATGGATCAGCTTCTATTCCTATTGTTTTAAGGTATGTGCATACCTCTCTTCTTAGATGGATGTTTCCTTTTGGTTCTTCATAACCCAGCGATGCCATAGACTTAGACAGTTTTTTTAGTACGCCCTGAATCATTTTGTTAGGTATTAATTCAGGGGAAGGTTCGCAGGACCCCATTCGGATGATATCAGGTTGGAATTCAGCCTGATTGATCTGCTGCATTATATTTTGATTTGTTTGATGTAATCCCGAAGATATATAGGGAAGCCAATTATGTGAATGATTAATGGACATTAATGTCCATGTATTGTTTATTACTTTTGTACCTCCACCAGCATTACCGCTAATAAGGCCTTCAGCTGCCAGCTCTTCAAGGGCAGATACTACGGTACTTCTGTTTACACAGAAAATTTCAGAAAGTGTCCGCTGACTTGGCAATTTGAAACCAACTGGCCATTCTCCAGTTGCTATTTTATCTTTTATGAAGTTAACAATCTGTATATTCAATCGATAAGGACTATTTCTATCAGGTCTCCAGTTGATATCCAACATAAAATTCCTCCAAAATCATAGTACTTTTACAATATCATTTGGTTGGTTAAATAACAACCAAGAATGGTTGGAGACTTTTTTTTGTTGTTCAAATACAATTACATTAACAGATATTAAAGTTTTAAAGGAGAATGATAACTATGGTACCAATAAGAATTCTAAGTGATAATGATGTTAAGAACATTCTTGATATCAAGAATACAGTAGCATGTGTAGAAAAAGCCTATGCGCTTAAAGCCAACAATCAGGTGAGACTATTCCCCATGGTATCTGAGGTGATTTTTGAGGGTAGGGCAGAAATGGATATTAAATCAGGGATGCTTAATGAAGAAGATGTGTTTGGATTAAAACTCGTTTCATGGTTTGGTGATAATAAAAATCAAGGGCTTCCAGCTATAACTGGGCTGACTATGTTATTTGATTTGAAGAATGGGTTTCCTAAGGCAATGATCAACGCAAGTTATTTGACAGGAATGCGTACTGGAGCAGCAGGTTCAATAGGCGTGAAACACCTGTCAAAACAAGATTCAAAAACACTAATGATTGTAGGTACAGGAGTTCAGGCGATTTTTCAAATAGCAGCCACTCTATCTCAAGTTCAGACAATCAACAAGGTATATATATATGACCCCGTAAAATATGAAAATGCATCAAAATTCCAGTATTCAATAAAGACGGAACTAGATAAAATCATAAATGATATCAACGATACTTATAATAAGAGCTGGAAACAAAGAATTGAGTCAGTTCAGTTTGTAGCTGTAGAAACTCCAGTGAAAGCTTTGGAAGAAACCGATGCAGTAATTACGATAACGCCTTCGCGAAAACCACTGATTTTTAAGGAGTGGATTAAGCCAGGCATACATTTCAGCTGTGTGGGGGCAGACATGACTGGAAAACAGGAAATAGATGAAAAGATCTTTGAGGTAGCTTCTGTATATGTAGATGATATTACACAAGCATCGACAGTCGGAGAAACACAAAGTGCTATAAGGGCTGGTATATTAGGCAAAAACAATTTGACTGAAATCGGACAATTCATACTTGGAAATGCGAAAGGACGTACAAGTGATGAAGAAATTACGATTTTTGATAGTACTGGCATAGCATTGCAGGATCTTGCAGTTTCAAAATATATTGTATCAAAAGCAGAAGAAATGAATGTTGGGACAATCGTGCAAATATAAAATCGATATACAATTTGGAGGGATCATATTATGAAGTTAAAAGTTTATACATTAAATTCATTTGCAAAATCCATTGAGGGAGGGAACCCTGCTGGAGTGGTACTTAGCGCTGATTATCTATCAGATGAGGACATGAAAAAAATAGCAGGTATCATCGGTTTTAGTGAGACTGCTTTTGTCATGAAGTCAGACCTTGCTGACTTCAAGGTTAGATTCTTTACACCTAATGAAGAGGTTGATCTTTGTGGCCATGCAACGATAGCAGCGTTCTATACACTTTCAAGCCAAGGATATATTAAACCAGGAAAATATTCTCAAGAAACAAAGGCTGGAATTTTAAATGTAGAAGTAATGGAAGACCTATCAATTATGATGGATCAAAATGCTCCAAGCTATTATGAAATAATAGACAAGGAGGAAATTGCAGATTCCTTAAATATTACTATAGATGAAATGTTAGGGGATCTACCAGTGCAAATTGTATCTACTGGCCTTAGGGATATACTTGTACCGATTAGAAACTTAGATATATTAAATTCTATAAAGCCAGATTTTGAAAAAGTAACAAATATCAGCAGTAAATATAATACCATTGGTTATCATATTTTTACCCTTGAATCACTAAAGGGTTCAAATGCTCACTGTAGAAATTTGGCACCTTTATATGGAATTCCAGAAGAATCTGCAACTGGTACATCCAATGGTGCCCTTTCATGTTATCTATATAAATATGGTAAAATCAAACCTGAACATGTTATTAATATATCTGTTGAGCAAGGTTACTCTATGAAAAAACCTTCAGAAATAGTTATAGCCTTAACCACTCAAGGGAAAGAAATTATTGAGGTAAAGGTGGGCGGAAAAGCATTGAATTTGTCTGAAACAGAGGTTGAAATATAATTGTAGAATATAAATTGAAATAATAAGATAGCCGGATTTTGTTAGAGATTGTGAAGAAGATAAACGGTACAGAAATGGGTTTTTTTTCGAATGGATATGTTGCAACAAGTAATAGATAAATTTAAGTTGAATGTGTTAGCAGTCGAGAACGTTCCTGAGTCTTTTAGTTCTACTGTATATAAAATTAAGCTAATTGATCATCGTACGGTATATATAAAAATTCCTTATTCAAAAGTAAAACTTGAACGTGAGTATACTGTACTTAAACGATTACGCAATGAGCTACCTGTACCAAAAATGTTAGACTATTGGGAAGGTAATGAGGATGTTACTGGTGCTTTATTATTATCCGAAATCTACGGTGTGCCGATTACAGAGAAGGTGGATACAGCTTTAGCTTATGATATCGGAGTACACCACGCAAGGCTGCATGCAATCATTCCAAATGAGCAGGATTTCAAAAGTTCCGTTTCCAATGTATATGGTCAATGGTCTGAGTTTATTAAGCGACAATTTTATTCCTTTGCAGAAGATGTAAAAGAAGTGATTGATCCTCGTTTATACGAACAATCATTGAAGCATTTTGAACGTCAACTGAAATTACTTCCATCTCCAGACGGACCTAGTTTTATACATATGGATTTTCGACCAGGTAATATTTTAGTTCATGAAAATCATGTAGCCGGCATCATTGATTTTGAAAGTGTCCGAATTGGCGCAACCGAAATGGACTTTACAAAAATTAATCGTGAGATTTTCATGAAATATCCTGGAACAAGGGATGCGTATCACAAAGGCTATGAGTCCATTCGTCCACTTATTGATTTACAAGAAGTTTTACCGTTTTATAGCTTTACCGATGCGTTTAATGCAATTGGTTGGTGTAAAAGAAGAGGTATCGAAAAACATCAAACTTTTTTACAGGAGAATTTAGCCTATTTAAACGTTTTTTTACGAACGAAGGATAGTTGAAAGAGAATTATCAAACGTCAATAACTGAGGATTCATTTATAAAGCTTTTTCTCATATTTCATTATTCAACAATCGGGCGCGATTGCGGAAGATACGCAGGTATAAAATGATCAAACTTTTTTATAAAAATTCAATTAAAATCTGCTGGAAGGCATCCATTTTAATCAATCTTTTTTCTAAATGGATGCTTTTTTAATTGCAGGAAATGTTGGTTTGCGAGCTGTTTTTGATCAAACTTTTTTTCAAAGCTATAAGTGGTTGAAATATAATTGTAGAATATAAATTTCTAATAAATTGAAATAATAAGATAGCCGGATTAGGTGTTATGTTACATCTAGTATGGCTGTTTTTTTCTTAATTAAATATCCTTGGTAATATGTTGGCTATTATTATAGCCAATTATATTTTTAAGCATAAATTCGGGCTACATACAAAGGCAACCCCCTATTTCAAAGGGGGGCTTAAGAGGTCTAAACCCATTATTTCTGCGTGTTAGTATCATCTTTCTATTACAACACATGAATTCTGCTTGTCTTCAGGCTTTGTGAATATGTCCTAAGGCAGGACACCTACTTCGCTTAAATTATTGTTGCTCTTCAACTAACGGGGCAGGTTAGTTCAATAGCGTTGTTTAACTTGTGTTCAACAATCGGGCCAGATTGTTTAGGAATCTTGTATATTGTTTACTTATTTTAGTGAATCCTTATGATGGTCAAGAAATTATTTATCTCCTCCATTTATTTAGGTTCAATGGTCTCGATTTTCTTTCCCAATACTGTTTCTAAGCCAATTCCATGTTAGTATGGTTTACGGGATTGAACCATTAAAAAAATATTATACAATTTGTCACGAACAGGAAGGTGGGTTTATGGATAAACAAAAACAGCTAAAAAAATTAGCTGAAGAATTTAGAGAATGTAGCAAAGCGCTTGCTGCAATCGGGGATGAAACTCGCCAATCCATCATTATTGCTTTAATCGAAGGTGAAAGTGAATCTGAAAAGGGTATACGTGTGGGTGAACTTACAAAAAAGACTAATTTATCCCGTCCAGCATTGTCCCACCATCTAAAAGTTCTAAAAGATGCAAGTTTCTATAAGAAGCTCAGCAATACCTAAGATGAACTCTGTTTTTACAATTTGTCTAGTCAATACTTGGTGCTTAGTAAAGGGATGGAAAGAGCTTTGAATTGGGAATTCTCCTGCTACTTCTGCATTGCTGTAATAAAATACCCTATTCCAAGGTACTAATACATTGTCAAAGACGACGATAGAATCCATTTCTTCGAACCGCGAGCTTAATGGATGATTAAAAGAAGATTGTCCGCCGATGAATGTTTCCCTACAAATAAACTTTAATCCTTTTGTGTTAGAAGGGATCGAAAAAGCAAAAGCTTCATCTTCATTAAATAGAAATTTACCTACGCTAAATACAAATACTTCATCTGTTAAACCACCTTGCGTAGCAAGAAGACGTGCACCTTTAATGATGATTCCTTCTTCATTTTTATCAATAACTTTTGCGGAGATTGGCTCATCCGTATTTTCAATGTAGATATAAGAACGATTCACTTGTGGGGAAATAAAGGTATGTGTAAACGACAGGTCATTTTCCCTAGCCAATTCGTAAAATGCTTGTAGATTGTTTGGAAAACATTTGTCCTTATTATTTAAAAAGGATACTGAAGAGACAAAGCTCATTAAAACTGTGTTCAAATAATCTGGGCTTCTTCCCATGATACCCCCTGAATACCTAGGCCAATGTTCAATCATCTTTCTTCTTCTTATTAAGTCCTCTTTCAGTGAATTTTAATAGAATAATAAATACCGAGGGCATTTCCGATGAAGCATTATTGCTAAGTATGAGATGGGTGTAATGGAAGTAGAATTGTATGAAGAAAATTTATATATTATTTTCCCAAGGCGAATTTGTTTTCTTTTCAAAAATATATGAACCTAGCGTTAAAACACAAGTGAAAAATTGCAAGCCATCCAAAACAGTTTTGGGGTTCAGTTCAACTTTGTTCAAAATGAGATTAATTTTTAGCAGTAAAATCAATTAAAGTATAGCTTTTTTGATCAATTTTTTTATTAAACTAACAAAAATACTTGCAACACCTATTATAGTACTGTACAGTACTAATTATGACAAAGGGAAAATTAATGAATCAAAAACGTGTGATTGAAGTAGCTGCAACATTATTTTTAGAAAAAGGGTTTGCTTATACAAGCATGGATGAATTAGTTCGTGTAAGCAAAGTTTCAAAGTCTAATGTGTATTATCACTTCTCTAATAAGGAAGAATTGTTGGAAGGGGTCGTTGATTATTGGATTGAAATGTATCAATCTGCAATTGATGGATTACTATCTCAAAACCAATTATTAGTTGAAGATCGTATCCAACTGTTTTTAAAGCAATTATCACAAGGAGTTCAGACGAGAGAATATAAGGGGAGCTGTCCATTTATTACGCTTTATATTCAAAGCCCTACAAATGCCACAAAAGTAAAAGAAAAAATAGGTCTTTTTTTTGCAGGATTACAAACGAAAGTTTCTATATTACTTAAACAAGGGGTAGAGAATGGTGAATTTAGAAAGACAATTAATATTGACGAGGTTGCATCTCTTTTTATTACAAATCTTGAAGGAGCGCTATTTATTTCAGAAACACTGAAGGATGCAACTGTAATCATGAAAACAGCAGATCATTTTTTTAACTTGCTTCGATAAAAGAAGCATTTTTTTTACATCAAATTAGTACTGAATAGTACTAAAAGGAGGATTTATATGAGAACAGTATTTTTAACTGGTGGAACAGGTTTTATTGGAAAGCAATTAGTGAAGGAATTAGCCAAAGAGCATGTTACAATTCTTCTATTAGTGAGATCGAAAAGTAAAGCAACACGCATTTATCAAGAAAGAGGCATCTTAAAAGAGGCATTTATGCACTTTATTGAAGGTGATTTGACGAAAATAGACTTAGGTCTAAGTGCTGAAGATAAGGAGTGGGTATTGAAAACGGATGTGATTATTCACGCAGGAGGCCCCATGGATATTCAAGCGACAAGCAAAGAGGCAGCTTCCGTATTTTTGAATGGTGCCCAACATATTAGTGAATTCGCTAAAAATATTCATCAATTGAAGGGATTGCAACAATTTATTCATGTTGTAGGCTATATGAGTCCCTTTGATGATAAAAATAGCAAGATTGCGATAGATGTGTTTAAAGAAGGAAACAATTTTTTGAAAATAAAAAATCCATATGAGAGAACAAAGTTTTTAGCAGATCTTTATATCCGTCAGCAGGCATCAACAGTAGGTTATCCGCTTTCAGTAATTAATCCACCAACTGTAGTTGGTAGTAGTAAAACAGGGAGTACGGAGCAAACAGGAGGCTTAGGCTTGCTTGTGATGAGTATGCGAAAAGGGCTCATGCCAGTGATTCCTGGAGGTAAGAAATATAGATTACCACTTATTGCAAACGATGAACTAGCAAAGTTTATTGTGCAGGTTTTCAGATTGGAGCAACCAACTATACAAACATATACACTTGTTGAAGATAAACAACATGATCAGAATATTTCAGAATTATTAGATGCTATGTCAGAAAGTATGAATATGACTGCACCTAAAATTTCTGCCCCATTGCCATTTATGAAAGCACTTATGAATAGTGGCGTAAGCAAAATAACCCAAATTCCTGCTGATGGGCTGAACTTTATTACAAATCGAACATTCTCAAATGGTTCAGCGAAAAAGATTATGGGAGAAGATTGGTTTAAGGAGACAAATGTAATGAAATTTTTCCCAGCCGTAATAGCTGATCTGGATTATCGCATGATGTATCAAAATGGCCAGCACAGTCATTTATTTAAACGAACATTATGTAATAATACTACCCTTTACCAATCACAAGGAGAGGGTAAACCGTTTATTTTATTACATGGTTTATTAAGTGATGGAGAGGATTTATTTCCTTTAGGAAAAGAGCTTCATGAAAAAACGGGTCGACCTGTATGGATCATGGACCTTCCAGGTTTGGGACGTTCTCCTTTTAAACGAGAGAAAAACCTTTTAAATATCTATTTGAATGTAGTGAAAAAGTTATTGGAGAAAGCTACTAATGGTGCCCATCTAATTGGCCATTCATTTGGTGCGTATATTCTTTTGGAAGCATTAGTACAAAAGTACATAGATAAGAAGTATACAATTACTTTACTTCAGCCACCTGTTGCTAAAAAAAATGCTAAATCGATAAATGTTCCTCAATTTATGAACAAATGGACATTGAAATTGGCAACTACTAATTTGATAGAGCGTTATTTATTAAGTAATGGTATATTTGAAAGTACGGAGAGCATCCCTGAACATTATATTGAAAAAATAAGTAACAGTTTTACTTCTCCTAGAATTTTAAATACTACGGTTCAGCTTAACAGTTTACTATTGAAAAACGTTCAAGGTGATTTCAATGAAGTAACAAAGTATAATCTTCGCATTATTTGGGGGGATTATGACAGAGGCTATTCTGCTCCTTCGCATCTTGGTAAGGTTGATTTTGTTCCATATGGTCATCATTTTCCTCTTAACCATCCGAGTGAAACAGCTAATTTGGTAATAAAAAATAGTAGTACTAGCAGATGAGAGTGTAGGATAAATAAAAAGTGGGTAGTAAGATCGAAGGGCACTGAAAAACTAAAGAAATTCATTTTTTATATTATAAATCTGTCTTTTGTTGGATTTAGAAACTCAAAAAAGTCGATTTGCATCACATTTTTTGTGGCAAATCGACTTTTTCAGTGCCCTCGTAAGATCGTTGTGTCTTTGAAATAAAGTCGTACTGTTTGAAAAAAAAAGATTGTCTACATGAACGCTGGATATATTTACTTAAGAATCTAACAGCTAATCAATTACAGCGTACATATCAGTATCCTGAGGTAGTAAAATGCGAATTGAACAAAGTATTGCTCTTTACGCATGGCATGTAATCACCTTGTGAAGAAATATACTTAAACTCCCATGAAAGAACGTAATAATCTTTCATAAAACAAACAGATTATTTTATGTTGCATGTAGTCGAGCCATTAAATCCCTAGTGCTGATTATTTATACAGCCGACCAGCAAAAAGTAAAAAAGTTTTTAAAGAAAATGAATTTGCAAAAGAAGATGAGATCTTGCTTCTGTAAAAACTAATGTTTAGTATCCTTTCTACAGGTAGAAGTGCAAATTGCTGATATATTACAGTCGAAAAAGTATACACCTAACCAGTTGTCGAAATTTATTTGACGACTGGTTATTTAGTATTGTTCTTCAGAATAAATTACAATGAACTTCCATGTTGTTTATTATAAGTAGTTAATCATACATATGCCACTAGTATAAAAATTAATCAAATTGAAGCTGAAAGTTATAGGTAAACTCAAATGTAATCAAAATTATGCTGTTAATTAAATTTGATATCTAAACCTAGATTATTCATCAACATATACAAAATCCCACAGAAAAACTGACCTATCAGCTTTTTCTGTGGGATTCTCTTTTTCATTTAAAAGATGAAAAAAGAATCCATTTCTGTTAAGGTTATTGCGACTAAACATCAACCAAAAGAAAGGATTCTTATGATGACTACTTTAACGCAAAATACCCTACATTTCAACCGTTCCATTAAATTATCTAATGATGGAGGCATGCTTTCTTCTGACACTGGGGAATTGATTTTCCGTGAATTTGATGAAAAAATCGGCTTTTCTCAAACAATCGCTAAGCATCTCCAATTAAAAGATGATCGCACGTATTGCATTCATGAAAATGAACAGCTACTTCGTCAAAAAATTTATCAGCTCATCGCAGATTATCATGAGGATGATGCAGCGGACCGTTTAACACATGATCCGATTTTCACACAAGTGCTTGGTATACCTGCACTTGCTTCTCAACCGTCGTTATCAAGATTCTTCAAGCGCTTTGATACGCAAGCACTACATCAACTTCAAGTGGCGAATCAGGGGTTACTTGATAGAGTTCATCATGCCCGACAATCAAAAGCACTGATTTTTGATTTAGATTCCACCCATTCCGATACATACGGAAACCAAGAACATTCATCCTACAATGCGCATTATCGTATAATGGGCTTTCATCCACTGGTCGTATTTGATGGGCTAACAGGTGATTTCTTGAAAGCACAATTACGCCCAGGAAACGTTTATACTTCCAATGGTGTCGTAGATTTTATGCGTCCACTTATCGAACATTATAACGAAGTTTTTCCTGAAAAATCGTACCTTGTCCGTGGTGATAGTGGCTTCGCGGTGCCTGATCTATATGAATTATGCGAGAAGGAATCCGTGTACTATATTATTCGTTTAAAAGCGAACCCCAAGTTAAAAGCTCTTGCGGAAGAATTGCATCCTACACACGAAATCCGTGATGTGCCCGTAACAGAAAGCTATGTCGAAGAGTCCATTTATCAAGCCTCTTCTTGGTCGAAGCCTCGTCGTATTATCATTCAGTCCACTCGTCCAACCGGTGAACTGTTCTTTTCTCATGCCTTTTTTGTGACAAGTCTTGGTGAAACCTTTTCACCACAAGCGATTGTCGCATCATACAAACAGCGAGGTACAATGGAAAATTTCATCAAAGAAGCGAAAGATGGCTTTGGTTTTGATCAGATGAAAAGCCATGATTTCCTTGTCAATGAAGCACGGATGATGTTAAGTTTACTTGCCTATAACTTCACGAACTGGCTACGTACACTCAGTTTCCCGAAAAAATATAAGGGGATTCAAATCCAAACCATTCGCACACGTTTGATAAAAATCGCAAGTAAATTAGTGAAGTCTGGACGTTCACTGTATTTTAAAATGTCCTCAAGTTTTGTCTATGAGCGCTTCTTTTGGGACGTCCTGACCAGGGTGCAACAGCTAACATTCAACTAAATAGCCCTTTTTAAAAAATCGAACCCACATCAAGGGGGAAGTCTGCCCTAAAATAGGTTTTTTGTACAAAACCCAACCTGATTCTCAATTTACTAAACCACTTACTCCTAATTATTTTCCTCAATTCTGAAAAACTAGCCAAATTCCCTAAATCTCAGATGGCTGTGAATAATTCAGGCTAAATTCTATCATTTTGCTTTCTAGTAGTTCATCAACAATTCTATTGGCATCATTATATACTACTCTGAAATTATCATCATATAGCAAATAAATTCTTTCAATTAAATTATACTCCCCATTAATCACCAAATAGTAATCATCAGTAAAAATCATTGTGATTTGATATTGTTGAGAAGAAAAGTCTTTAAAAAAGTTTACACCTACTTGCATAGCTAATCTAGGTTGATTTTTATCAAAAGTATGTGCTTTTGCTAGATTTAAATCATTATGTGCGAAAGATAAATTTTCAAGAGTACAGTCAAATGCTTGATTATTATGATGTTCCACTATAAAACCTTTTTCTTTGGTTTCTAGAAATTCCTTTATTCCATACCAATGAGCCATTACCGATTGATGTAATGTAGAATGTTCTAAGAATTCTTTATTGCTCGTTTTTATATAGGTTTTTTCACCATTTAAAAATTTCTTTGTATTTACTGTCCAAGATAACTTGGAAATCCAATCCCAAAAATCTGCTTCAAATGTGGTATAACCTAAAAAACCATGTTCTTCATTTTTAAAATAAATTTTATCCTCATCATAACTTAGTGACAATTTCATTTTATAGCTTTCCCCCTTTGTAATTTCTATTTTATCAAAAAGAAATTATAGGGTAAAAGTTGTTATAACAAATATAAAAAACGGAGTCAACTGTAGAATTGAAATAAAGTTGCGATGTTTATAAAAAGGATACGATGTTTAAAATAAAGTCGCGACGATTATAAAAAAGTTACGATTAATAACCCTGGGTATTGGCTCAGTGGGCCACGTCCGGACGATGCCAGGTACGTGCTTTCCTTGTAGGTCGCCGTTTACATGCTTCAGGATGAGTTTGGAACGGTTTCTGTAACCTTATTCCCGCAAGTTTTTCATCTTGTTCAAGAGCTTTTACTAGAAGATGAATTGCTTTACATTGAGAGAACGCTTGAAAAGCGCTTTGGTAGACCTCAAGTGAAAATAAAATATGCACAAACGACGAAAAGAATATGAAATTGAAGGGAATTTTAGAAACTGCATAAATTTTTATGTAGTTTTTTCTTTACTTTCAAATAATTATTTTGTAAGATAAAGCCAACTTCAAAAGTGGCCAGACCACTTTTGAATTCATTCAGTAAGAGACGCCATCATCTGAAGGTGGTGGATTTTGTTTCTTTATAGTAGGTATCCAAACACCTACTGAATGAAGATAAAGCCTTTGGATGCATTGTTTATCTGCGCGAAAGGAAAGCGACAGCAATAATTATTCCAAGGCGAATAGATTGACCGAGGAGTTGATCGTATGGATAAAAAAACCGAACAAAAGAAAGTGTTTTTAGATATCGTCCAACAATTACGACAACTTATTAAAATGGAAAAAATACAGGCTGGTGAAAAGTAACCTTCCGAATGAGTCCTTTCAGAACGTCTGGGTGTCGGGCGATCCTCTGAGAGAGAGGCATTGCGAAGTTTAGAGTTGTTAGGTCTTATTGAAACGAGACATGGGGGAGGTACGTTTCTAGCTTCTACACAAAAGCATCAGCTCGTAGAAATAAGATAAAGCCTTTGGATGCATTGTTTATCTGCGCGAAAGGAAAGCGACAGCAATAATTATTCCAAGGCGAATAGATTGACCGAGGATGATCGTATGGATAAAAAAACCGAACAAAAGAAAGTGTTTTTAGATATCGTCCAACAATTACGACAACTTATTAAAATAGAAAAAATACAGGCTGGTGAAAAGTTACCTTCCGAAAGAGTCCTTTCAGAACGTCTAGGTGTCGGGCGATCCTCTGAGAGAGAGGCATTGCGAAGTTTAGAGTTATTAGGTCTTATTGAAACGAGACATGGGGAAGGTACGTTTCTAGCTTCTACAAAAGCATCAGCTCGTAGAAATATTGTCGCTGTTTATATTAGAAGATGAAAAATCAAAAAGGATGTCGAATTAACGCGACAAATTCATGAAAAGGAAGCCATTCGCGTTATAAGTTGTACAGAGACTCTGCGAACACTACCAGTGTGGGGCAGTTTTTTTGTAAAGCTAGAGATAGAAAGTACGATTAATTGTCGGGATGTTTTACGAGAAATAATCATCACGTCAGGAAATCGTCTTTCACTAAAAGTCTGGTTTCAGTTAGCAGTTTATGCCGGTGACCGTTTAAATCGAAACTCAACAGAAGCAGAAAAATTAATCATTCAATCTATGTTGAAATCGATGCAGCTTGGCTATGAAAAAGAAGCATTAAAAGCTTACGAACATAAATGCTGAACAAGGCATTTAGACAAACATAGGAGGAGTAAAACATGGCAATACGTAGCTTATTTAGTAAAAAGAATGAGGACGGACAGGAAAAGGGATTTCCAGAAGGACTTATGACAAAATGTCCAGAATGCCGTCACATTCAGTTAACAAAGGAATTAGAAAAAAATCATAAAGTGTGTACAAAATGCGACCATCATTTCAAAATGACTGCACAGGAGCGCGTAGCATATCTCTTAGATGAAGGTTCATTTGTTTCAATGGATGATCATTTACAAACAAGTAATCCACTTAATTTCCCTGATTATGTAGAAAAAATTTCAGTGGCTAAACAACAAACGGGATTAAGCGAAGCTGTACTAACTGGGTTAGGTACTCTTAATGGGGAAGAAATTGTTGTAGCAATTATGGATTCTCATTTCCGTATGGGCTCAATGGGTTCCGTTGTAGGAGAAAAAATCACACGCGCCGTTGAAAAAGCTATTGAATTACGTGTACCGGTTATTATCTTTACTACTAGTGGTGGAGCGCGCATGCAAGAAGGTATTCTATCATTAATGCAAATGGTAAAAACGAGTGCGGCATTAAAACATCATAGTGAAGAAGGACTATTGTTTATATCTATCATGACGCATCCTACATACGGTGGCGTTTCGGCAAGCTTTGCTTCTATTGGAGATATTAATATTGCTGAGCCACAAGCATTGATTGGCTTTGCTGGTCGCCGTGTAATAGAAGAAACATTAAGAGAAAAACTACCAAATGATTTCCAAACGTCGGAATTTTTACTAGAGCATGGTCAGCTTGATGCAATTTTCCATCGAAAAGATTTACGAAATCAAGTAGCAATGCTTGTAAAAATGCATACGAGAGGTGGCGTGCAACATGACTAAAAAAAATTTAGCTTTTGAAGAACCAGTAATACAATTACGAGAAAAAATTGATGAATTAAAAACGATTGCTACAGAGGCAGATGTAGATATGACAAGCGAAATCGAAAAGCTTGAAACACGTCTAACACAGCTAGAACAATCTATTTATGCCAATATGAAGCCATGGGATCGTGTACAGGTTGCTAGACATCCAGAACGACCAACTACTTTACAATATATAGAAGCTATGTGTGAAAACTTTATTGAGTTACATGGAGATCGTACATTTGGTGATGATGCAGCTATTCTTGGAGGAATTGCTCTCTTTGAAGAACAGCCCGTAACAATTGTTGGACATCAACGCGGAAAATCAACTAAAGAAAATATTCGACGAAATTTTGGTATGCCACACCCTGAAGGATATCGTAAGGCATTACGCTTAATGAAGCAAGCTGAGAAATTTAAGCGCCCAATTATTTGTTTTATTGATACAAAAGGAGCCTATCCGGGTAAGGCAGCCGAGGAACGCGGCCCAAGTGAAGCCATTGCTAGAACTCTCTCTGAAATGGCGATTCTAACAGTACCAGTTATTAGTATTGTTATTGGGGAAGGCGGAAGTGGGGGTGCCATTGCATTAGGGGTAGCTAATCGCGTCTTTATGTTAGAGAACTCAACGTATTCGGTTATCTCGCCTGAAGGGGCTGCATCGATCTTATGGCGAGATGGTAGCCTAGGGAAGCAAGCTGCAGAAGCAATGCGTATAACAGCACCTGACTTAAAAGAGCTCGACGTTATTGATGGAATAATCCCTGAAATAACTGGTGGAGCACACCGCAATGTTGCGAAGCAAGCATCTTATATAAAAGAATGTATAAGCGTCACACTAAAAGCATTGAATTCTCTAAATGGCGAACAATTAATTGAAGATCGCTATGAGAAATTCAGAAAGATTGGACAATATACAGAAGTTTAAATTCATTTTTAGGTTATTGGACATGTGAATTTGTTCGTAAAGAGATAAAAAATGTTTCTTAAATAAAGGCTGTTTTCGTAAAGTTTGTTGCTTCTGCAAACTAAATGGTTTTGCGGAAAGGCATTTTCATTTCCCCTTATATTAGTACACAAGATTTCTAATTTTCTTTAAATGGAAGTGTTATAATTTGTAAAAGCAGAAGGGGATGATATCCAGGATGATATTTTTTCTAATTCTATTATCTATATTTTGTATAATAACGGCTTTTAGTCTTGCTTATAAACGTTCTTGGCAAGCTAAGATTATTATATGGGGACTGTTCTCTGTACTACTTTTTTCCCCTATAATCAGCTTTTTCCTTATAAGAATAACTCAGTATGTAACACAAGATTCGTGGTCAGGTTTACTTGGTGTGTATGCTTTTCCGCTTCTTGAAATAATTTCAATCCTTATGATTATTATTGGTTGTATAGGCTTTATAAAGAAAAAGGTAACTAAAAAATTAGAACACCGTGAAAATTAGTTTAAACTCTTTCTTTAAATATTTACTTAAATCAATATTATTTGTTTTAGCAACAATCTTTGAGAAAACAGCCTAAATAAATTAATATCCTAATGATGGAAGAAAAAAGAGTTGTAGTTTGTAAAAAAGATTGATCATTTATAATAAAGTTCGATTATTTGTAATATAGTTTGATAAAAATAACTTCGCATTTAAATAAAACCCACGCATTTTGATCAAACTTTTTTCAAAATGCGTGGGTTTCTTCTATTATAAAATCAACGATTGCAACAAACTTTTAATCAAACTTTATTCCAAACCAACACTTTTGTGTCTTATTAATTTGCTTTAAGTGACCATTTACACAGAGTAATTTAAACTTTATGAGTTTTCATCTGTCCATAAAAATAAAATGTCTAAAAGTTCTTGTCTTCATAAAAAATAAAGTGTCTAAAAGTTCTTGTCCAAAGAATCAAAATGCTTTAAAATCCTCGTGCAAAGAAGGTGGGTTTGTGGCAGT
This sequence comes from Lysinibacillus agricola, assembly GCF_016638705.1. Lineage (GTDB taxonomy): Bacteria > Bacillota > Bacilli > Bacillales_A > Planococcaceae > Lysinibacillus > Lysinibacillus agricola. Next base: position 2,842,111 of record NZ_CP067341.1, read on the forward strand.
GTCTAAAAGTTCTTGTCCATATACAGATATTATGGGAAGTTGACGTATACAAGCCCTCCTCCACGCCAAATAATTTTAGTTTACATAATATAAATTATAGGAAGTTATGTATCAAAGAAAAGTATGCTAATAACATTGAGACGAAACAGCTGTACATGGACACCAAAGTCTAAACTTTACTTCATTATCAAAAAAGTTTAGACTTTGGTGTCTTCTTTTTTATTCCTCATAGGATTCACTCAAATGTTTCTACTATAAAAAAATAAAAAGAATCCATAAAAAACATGATTAAAATGGATTCTTTTTATTTTTTTATTTTATATCGAAATTTTCTTGGACGTTTCTCACTTAATTACAATAATAATTAGATGTTTTTTCATACTTATTTTACCATTTTATTTCAGATTAGTTTTGGATAACAAATATTTATATGTAGAAATACTGTTTTTATTACTAAATTTCCACTTCCTAAATTCTTTTCATCCTGAAATTTAAAACTATTTTCCATGATTTTTTAACTTAACTATTGTATTGTATCTTTAAAATAATAATTTGATAGTCACTGTAAATTCCAAGCTTGCGAATTAAAACAGTAAAAGAGTTTGTTGTTCCACTTCTTCAGTTTTATCACAACTTCTTCTGCATGATATGGATTCACATAGAAAATACAATCCTCTATGTTCGATGATTCATCCATGATTAAATTTCCGTTATCCACTTGTTTCTTTAAAGCCAAAAAGACATCCATATAAATATAAGGTCTCTTCATTACACCTATAGAAAATCTTTTATCAAAACCAAAATCATCAGCCATAATATGACTAATCGCCACCGCACTATGCTGACCATTCAATACAAGCGAATATGCTATATCATTGAATGTCGCACCATAGCTGAGTTGTGCTTTTACTGTGTCAATTAGTTTGGCGTCCTTCTCCCTTTTTTCTTGCAACAATCTTTCAATGCGTTCATTTTCCTGTTGTTGTCTTTTATACTCAGCATCGCGTGAGCCTTTCTCTCAGCTTCCAACATATCATCAATCTTCTTCTTTTCTTTAAGTAATTCTTCAATTTGTCTTCTTGTTTCCTGACGCTTTTCAAGTTCAACTTCACGCTGAATTTTTCGTTGCTATTCCTCTAATGCTTCTATTTGTTTTTCAAAATGTTTATTTACCCTATTTATTTGTCTATCTAAAAACGGAACATTCATTTCGATATGTTTTTTAATGCTTTCAGAAACTACTGTTTTATCAGGGAGTCTTTCATAGTATTCATAGTAGTACTCGTTATTCCCTGTTTTCCATAAGAGTTCATCTAATTCATTTATAACTCCATCTATTTCATTCACTTCAATATTTAAAAATGCACTCAAGTGATCCTTTCCATATTGAATCTTTTTATGAGTTATCTGATGTTCAATTGTAAACATGTATCGTAACCGTCGACCACAAGCACATCGTCCTCCTAGATTACCTGGACTTATTTTACCTTTTAAACTCAGACAAATTAGAATTATCTATGTTAATCCTATATCAATTATACTTTTAGGCTAATTTATCAAATTAATCTTGTCTAATTTAGAGACTATCAAATTTGTCTAACTTAATTAATTATAATTATTGTAGATTTGATTTCTTTTCAATAAAAAGTGTCTGACTTCTATTATAATATTTTCATCGGTATATTATTTAAAAATCCTAAATTGCAATTACAAGTTGAACACTTTTTTTAAAAAACACCCCAGAGGTTCCTTTGTCTTCTGTTTGTCGGTCGGCGTAGTCCGTTCAACCTGTGTTGGCTAGATCTGCAAGGCGGTTTCCCTTGTGGATCTAGCCAGTACAGGTTAGGATCTGTAGCTGACTGATGAACAGGAGACTTTTCTGTTTGGAGGGAGGCTCAGGGGTGCGGGGTGTCCCCGCGGTCTTAAGAGACGAGTTTCTGAAGTTCCTCTTCAAACAGTTCATTTGGTGTCTTGTAGGCAAAGATTTTTCTTGGTAGGTTGTTCATTGCCCTCTCAATCATACGAATTTGCGTCCGGCTATAATCCTCAATCGCATGTCCTTTAGGGATGAAACGACGGATGATTCCGTTGTGGTTTTCATTTGTTCCACGTTCCCACGAAGAGTATGGATGAGTGAAATAGATATTTATCCTATCACCAAACATTTCTGACAACCTAGCGAATTCAGAACCATTATCTGCGGTGATTGATTTAAAGACCGCAGATGTGTATTCACCGAATTCTTCGAGGACTGAAGAGAGTGCGTAGTTAACTGAGTCGGCATCTTTCCCGTCCATCTTTACGATGAATTCACGACGCGTTTTGCGTTCAATCAAAGTTAATAGTACATCATCTTCTTTTATCCTTGCGCCCTACGACGGAGTCAATTTCAAAAATGACCGAATTCTTCACGAGATTCAACGCTATCAGGACGTTCTTCAATACTTTTACCGAGAACTGTCTTATTTGGGCGTTGCGTTTTTCTTAACCTTTTTGGTATTTCGACGTACCTTTAAGAGAAGGTCACTGTTTCGAGTTTTTCAGAAGACCCAGCTCGATATAATGATAAAGGGTCTTTGTTGAGATCATTTCATCCGGAGAAAAACAACCCTTTGAGCTTCGCAAGACCAACAATCGCATCTGGAGATAGGGTCCTTGTGCGATCAAGTAATAGTTCGTCAACAAATGCCAAGAATGCCTTCACACGCCCAAACTTCAACGGTTTACGAGAACGAGCCACATTTCGATCTGTTACAGCTTGACCTGTTTCAGCAAGATATTGCGTTGTGTAGATATGTTTTCCATTGATTTTTTTTACTTGAGTGGTCGTGCCACGAGCAAGTTCATTGTAGATTGTCCCGCGCGAAACCTTGAGTTTTCGCGCAAGTTCGCTCTTATTTGTAATTCCGGCATTCAAATAGCCTTGAAGTTCTCCACGTTGAAACTGTGTAAGGCGTGGTTTCTTATTCGTTATTTTTATGTTATTCTGTTCTAGCATCGTATTCGAAATCCCTTCTTATTGATTGGTGTAGGAACCTCAATAATACACGATTTCGCGTACGATGTTTTTATTTTTCTAAAGTGTTCAACTTGATTCTACTATTCGCCATTATTTAAAAATGTAAATCTTTTCGAATAATATTTAAAAACTAATTTTAGTTATACCTCCTACTGTTTAATCTAGTGCTCCTAAAAAATACATCTACTTATATAAAGGAACATATGTATCGTAGTTTACTCGAACCTCGTTTAAATACCCCATTACAAATAGTAATTTTAATATGAGCAAAATGCTTCCTGTAAAAAAGAATATATTTGCTATTGAATTTCTGTTCAATTTTTTATCCCCCAACCAATAATTACGTTTTATTAGGAATTAGTAAACAATATCATCTGTTACCTTCATTTTAATATATTCATTCTATTTATTAAACAAATTATGGAAATGTCTCACGGAAAAATAACCTTATGGATAGGCTATTTTTATTTTTTTAAAATAAAGAACTGAGAGCCGTTCAAAGGCTTTTTTTTGTGAAGAATTATGTTAATAAACGTGCAAAAATGGGTATTTAAAAGATTGAGTGGTTTGACAAAAGTAACAACCTGTGGTTAAAATCAAGTTGTTACTTTTGGTAGTAGAGTAAAAAATTTTTAATAAAGGGTTTCTTAGAAAGTCGCTAAAACTCTAAGTTTTCAAACTAGGGAGATGAAAAAAGATGAAATTAAAATCTGTAGGACTCACTTTAGGGTTAGCTATTTCGTTACTTTTAACAGGCTGTGGAGATGGAGATAGCAAAAAAGACAATGGCAATTCAATAGGAACTACGCCAAGCATAGGGGAGCAAGTGGACTATAAGATTATAGGAATTGAACCAGGAGCTGGGTTGACTGGTCTGTGGAAAAATACTATAGAGAAATATGAAAACTTAAAAGGCTGGGAGCTTGAACAAAGTTCTACACCTGGGATGTTAGGTTCATTAGAGCAGGCTATTCGAAATGAAGATCCAATTATTATTACCGGATGGACACCACATTGGATGTTTTCATCTTATGATTTGAAATTTTTAGAAGATCCTCAAGGGACATTAGGTGGATCGGAAAATATCAATACACTTGCGCGTAAGGGCTTGGAAAAAGACTTACCGGATGCGTATACAATTTTGGATAGATTTTATTGGGAACCAGAAGATATGGAAGCTGTAATGTTTGAAGCACAAACGAGTTCATTTGAAGATGCAGCAGACAAATGGATAGAAGAAAACCAAGACAAAGTAAATGAGTGGACAAAAGATACGAAAAAAGTAAGCGGAAAAGAAATTGAATTAGCTTCAACACCTTGGGATTCAGAAAGAGCTTCGAGTAGTGTATTACAGGCTGTATTTGAAGAACTCGGATACATTGTCACAATCACACCTGTAGATCCTGCAATTATGTTTCAAGCTATCGCTACAGGCGTAGCTGATGCAACAGTAGCTGCTTGGTTACCAACAACACATAGCTCTTTTTATGAAAAATATAAGGATGACTTAGTTGATTTAGGTGAGAACTTAAAAGGTACAAAAAATGGATTTGTAGTTCCTGCATATATGGACATTGACTCAATTGAGGATTTACAGCCTAAGAAGTAATAAAAAGTTAACTACTGAATAATTTTGACCTTCAAACAGCCTTTCACATATTTAGCCCTAAAAATGCCTCGATGTTTATCTTATCGAGGCATTTTCACTTTTAAAGATACTTTAACATATGTTTATTTTTAATAGAATCTTTTGTTACAACAGCTATTGTAAAAGGTCGGCCAATAAAACGTTAAGTGTTTCTTTATGATATAACTCACATAAACACATATTTTCAAAAAAATAAAATGGTCAAGAATTGTCCAGACACTTTTTTGAATTGTACTCTTTCGTCTTTTTAAACGGATGATATTTCAAGAATTTAATAAAACCATAAGAAAATGCCCTTAAATATTTTGAACTTTAGGGCATTTTTCTTTATTTAACTATTATATTTATATTTGATTATCAATCGATACGTTTTAGCTTTTGAATTTTTGATTCCTCTATCCAACCATTTAAACAGCTATTATCTATTTCTACCTGCACTTTTACCCACTTGTTTTGTCCTTCTAGTACCTCAACTATAGTATTTTTAGAAATTTCAGTTCCATGATCAGGTCTTTATTGTCTGTTTGTTCCTGTTCTTATATAACTTCCCTTACATATCACACCTAAATCATAAGCCAAATAATGATTTAGATTTTCGATAATTTTTTTGTATTTCTGGAATTGTGGAATGTTCAGTTATACTAGATTGAATCTTATTAATTGTCTTTGTACTATAGAAACATTGAAAAAACTGTATACTTCAATAGAATATTTAACACGAATCATACATATTTTGATTATAGTACTTCATGTAATTATCCTAAGGAATGATGGAAATATAAGAGAATTCGTTTTTTATCGCAAAAATTATCTATAAAGATTGGATGATGATAGTTATTGATAAATCGCTTCTTGCTATGGTTATTTTACGCGTATTGTCTGGAAGTATTGAGGTAAGTGCTGGATTGTTGATGCTAAAGTTAAATAGTTTAGAAAAAGCATTCTATATTAATACAATGCTTGCTTTAGTTGGTCCAACAGTTTTAATCGTAACGACGGCAATTGCATTATTCGGACTAGCTGATAAAATTTCTGTGCCGAGAATGATTTGCCTATTTACAGGAATTACGCTTATTTTTGTTAGCGTAAATGTTAAGTGATAATAATGTTGCTAAAAAAGCTTCTCATTTGGATTAATAGTAATTTGAACTGATAAAAATAGAAAATCTCTCCTTGAGAATATGGTCAAATTGATTTTACGCTTTTCGTAACATTGGAATTTTCAAATAAAACAAATGATACTATGAAATGTTTTCTACTGTTTTCTTATTTGTAGTTTCATCATTTTTTACAGCTACTTTCCTAGTAAACGCACTAACAATTAAACTTACTAAAATATTTACAGTCAATGCAAGGAAACCAATGTTGATATCTTGTATATAGGATGGCCAGCTTGGGAACAGCTTACTTAGATGAGCTCCTGTAGCTGCTTGCCAACCTACAATCGAAACTCCCACAATAATCCCAGCAGACACACCTTGTACAGTTAATGGATTTTTCTTCATAAAGTTACTTACAACTGCTGGTACAAATTGAGTAACTAGACCATATCCCATTAAAAATAATAACGTAATTGCTCCACCACCGCTAAAAGTAAAGTAAAGTGCAATAAGTGCAATCACAGGAACTGAATAGCGAGCTATGATAGCAATTTGTTGATCGGTAGTTTGAGGACGAATAGGTTTTAGAACATTTTTTGCAAATAATGTAGCTGCAGACATCAAAATCAATGAACCCGGAACAATCGCAGTTAATAACCCTGCTGCTCCAATAAAGCCAACGATGACTGGATTAAATGTTTGCGTAGAGATTTTAAATAAAGCTAAATCCACTGCGCCCCCTTCTAACCCTGGAATTTGTAAAATTGCTGCTGCTCCAGCAAATAGAATAAATAATAAAAATAACGCATAGATAGGAAGCATAATCGCATTTTTTCTTAGGGCATTTCCACTTTTCGCTGAAAAAGTAGCAACAAATGTATGCGGCCACATATAAAACCCTAACGATGTTAACATGATTGTTGAAATATACCATGAGGCACTAAAACCTGAGTCTGGAAGCGTTAAAAACCCTGGTTTAACAGCTTCAATTGCTTCCCACATTGGTTGAATACCGCCATAATAATGAAAAGGTAAGTAAATACCAAGGAATAACACAACACCAAGAATAAGAAAATCTTTAATAACAGCTGTCCAAGCCGAGCCATGAATTCCGGAAACCATAACATAAACAATCATTGCAATTGTGCCAATCCAAATTGTTAATTTCGGATCAATTGCTCCATAGGAAGCTTCAGAAACGATAATGCCTAGACCTTTTAATTGAATGACTAAATAAGGAATTAAAGCTGCTAACCCTACAATGGCTACAAGTGTGCCGAGAATTTTACTATTATATGCCTTTTCAAAAAAATCAGATTGTGATAATAGACTATGTTTCTTTCCATAAGCCCATATTTTAGGTGTCAACCAGTAAGCAATGACATAGTTCAGCATCGCAATATTGAAAAATGCTACTCCACCTTTTCCGTACATCCAACCACTTACCCCTAAAAAGGCATTAGTTGTATAAATTTCACCAGCCATTAATAAGAAGATGAAGATAGATCCAAATCCACGGCCTCCAACAGTCCATTGTTCTAGGCTCATATCTTTGCCTCTACTTGCCATAATGCCTAAAAGTAAGGCAATACCTAAGAAAATTGCAATGATTCCAACTGAAATTATCATATTATTCCGTCTCCTCTTTTGCACTAGGATTTATACGATGAACTATAATCATTAAACCTGTTCCTAAAAAGATCCATAAAACCATCCAAAATAATAGAAATGGGAGGCCCAAAATATATGGTTCGGCACTTTTAATAAAAGGGATTCCTAAAGGCATTCCAAAATATGCAATGAACGTGAGCAAGTAACAGAGCTTTTTTCGTGTCATTTTCCCTATCTCCTTTGTATTCAATGAAATTTATTCATTTATTAATTGCTGGAATCCGTTATCAATAAATAGCCTATTTATATCTCTTTTATCAGGAGTAAAATGAACTTGGTTTTCACTATCTAGAAAATCAATTGTGTATTGTACAGTAGCCGCCACACCTAGTTTTAAAGCATTTTCATCTAAGTCAAAGTAAACATTATGGTGTTCGGCCCCAATCCCTTCTTCGAGGTTTTGTATGCCAACGAATGCAAACACACCTGGGAAGTATTTTTCATAAAACGCAAATGATTCTGATGCCATCCAAGCAGGGATTGAATGTAAAGCATCTGTACCAATTGCATTTTTCACAGCATCAATCGCAATTTGTGCACATTCTTTTTGATTGTAGACAATTAAGTCCGATTCTTTAGGCTCTGTAATAAATTCATAAGTGCAATTATGCAGGTCACAGACTTTTTCTAGGATTCTCTTAAATTCTTTTGCAGCATGGGCACCTTGGTTATAATCTAAATATCTGGCTGTTCCTGAGAACTGTAAATTTTCTGGAATAATATTCGCTGCGGAACCCGAATTTATCGTTCCAATTGAATAGGTAATTGTTTTAAAAGGATCTAGAGTATTTAACCTCATCGCTCTTAAATTATTATAAAAATCGGTAAAACAGTCTAATGGAGCAACTGACAAATCTGGTCTTGAACCATGTCCACTTTTTCCTTTTATTAAGACATCAAAAACAAAAGAAGCTGCCATTCTTGGACCTGGTTCAACAGATATTTTCCCAGTGGGAAGATCAGATTTTAAATGGATACCCCAAATTCCGTCTCCTCCAATTTCGTGTAATCGTTTACAGAGATTATAAATTCCTCCGCCCATTTCTTCCCCTTGTTCAAAAGCTAGTAGCACTCTTCCTTTCATTTTGTCTTGGTGCTGAGTTAAGATTTTCGCTACACCTAAAAGCATCGCTGTATGTCCATCATGCCCACAAGTATGAGCAGCTTGATCAGACTCAGAAAATACTACTTTTTTCTTTTTTAAATTATTTTCCTCTTCCTTCATCGGCAGTGCATCTAAATCTGCCCTAAGAATTAAAGTTTTTCCCGGTTGTTTCCCTTGAATATAACCAATAATTCCGCCATTAGGGACAATTTCGTAATGAATGCCTAATTTAGATAACTCCTCTGTAACCACTCTCATTGTTCGTATTTCTTGTAATCCGATTTCAGGATGTCTATGGAGATCTCTTCTTATCTCAATTACATAATCTTCTATTTCTTTTGCAGCTTTTAATGCATTAAGCTCAAATTCTATTGTTTTCATTTTCTACACACCTCTTCTAATTGATTTTTAGATTCTATTTCTTGAAATTCTAAAGCGATTCTTTCAAGTGCTACTTTTATAAGTGGTCTTGGTGAAGGGATACAGATTCTTTGGAAGTCTTCTCCTTCAATTCCAAACAAGTGACCATCCTCAAGTAAAACATTGGCTTTGTTATAGATACGATCATGAACCTCTTGAGCTGGAAGACCATATCCACTAAAGTCCATCCACATCACGTATGTTCCTTCCGGAATCCTAACTTTGACTGTAGGCATTTTTTCAGCTAAGTAATTTTTCACATACGCCATTGTGTCGTCCATATATTCTGTTATTTGCTCTAACCATTCTTCTCCTTCGTTATAAACAGCTATAAGAGCTGCAATTGTAAACGGTGATGGTAACTGCATTCCCATTTTGTCGCTAAAGATTTTTCTAATTTCAGGATTTGAAATAATCACATTTGTACAGTGCAGACCTGCAACATTAAATGTTTTATTAATGGCTGTGCACGTGATAATATGATCCGTACTGTTTGCAACTTTTGCGATTGGTATAAATTTTTGGTTTTTTCTAATGAGATCTCCATGAATTTCATCAGCTACAATAATTACATTATTTTTCGCACAGATATCTGAAAGCGTTTTCAACTCCTCGTATGTTAAAACTCTTCCAGTCGGATTGTGTGGACTGCAGAGAATGAACATTGTTGTATTTTCATCTTTTGCTTTGTCTTCAAAATCCTCAAAATCAATTGTGTAATACCCTTCAGCATCACATTTCAACGCATTATTTCGAACAACTCTTCCATTTCCTTCTATCGCAGCTGTGAACGGCGGATAAACAGGACGTTGAATAATGATACCTTCACCAGGTTTAGTTAAAGCTTGTACAGCTATATTCAAGGCATGTACTGTTCCAGGGCTATATACAATCTCTTCTCTTTTGATTGTCCAATCATGTCTCTTTTTAAACCAATGCTGAATTGATTCAAAGTACTCATCTGGAAAAACAGAATATCCAAAAATACGATGATCAACTGTTTTATGTAGTGCGTCTATCAATGGTTGCGGTACGGGTAAATCCATATCTGCTGTAAATAGTGGAATGGTCTCATTGTCATACCTTTCTGTATAGCCCATTGTTTTGATTAAATCTTCGCCATCCCACTTTAAGGAATATGTATTTCTACGATTAACCACTTCATCAAAATTATATTTCAATACTTCTCCCCCTCTTGTTGTGTTCAACTTTCTACTTAATAGCAATTTTCGACACGTTTAGATTAAATTTTTCTCAGTTTAACACCTTAACTGTAAAATCGTCAATTGAAATTTCTGAATATTTCTAAAATTAATCAGATTCTAAACAAAGGTTAATTATAGATTTCCTATATGTTAAAATTAAATTAAATTTACTACCAATTATGGGGAGGGGGATGCATTGTGGATAAAGAGAAGGTTTTTTATGAGCTAATGGAAACGATTTACGAGACATCTAGACTGATTAGTTCATATGAAAATATTCCAAGAAAATATGGCACAGAGGATGAATTATATATGATAGAAGTTCATACACTCAACTTAATTGGAGACCAAGTAAAAACTACTACTTCTGAAATTGCAGAAATTAAAAATTGTACAAAAAGTGCTGTTTCTCAAATGGTTGATAAACTAATTAAAAAAGGTTTAGTAATTAAATATAGAAATGTAGACAATTATCGAGAATTGAATATTGAGTTAACACCAAAAGGCAAAATAGTTTATGAATATCATAAAAATCTAGATTTAGAGGAATATCGGAGTCATTTGAGGAACCTTGAGCAATTTACAACTGAAGATTTTCAAAAGTATATAACAGTCTTAAACTTAATCAATCAAAGAACACAAAGCGTGCTTAATGACAAAAAATCAAAGGTGTATTAATTATCCTTGCTACTCTACACTATTGGATAATATAGAAAAAAAGGAGTGTCTCAAAGTCTAAATTTGAACTTTGAGACACTCCTTTTTTACGTTATAAATTGCTGTCATTTTTGTGCGAATATGGTCATAGCCTATTTTAGAATCTCTACCTCTTGTTTTCCCTCCTTGTGGCCGCTTCTGCAGCAATTCCCCTCATTTCTTTAAATTAACTAAGTATATTTATAATTTTCTGTTGAGCATCTTGAGCTTCAGGAATTGGCATAACAACAAACACATGATTCATTTTAGGATAAACAAAGGTATTGATTTCAATTTTCTGTTCTGTTAGTTGTTCATCCAGTCTTATTGCATCTGGATATAAACATTCATGTGTTCCAATAAAATGAGTAATCTTCCCAAGTCCTTTAAAGTCACCGTATATTGGACTAATCAACGAGTCTTTTAAATCTTTATCAGCTGCCCAAATCTTTGTAATGACTTCCATTCCTTCACTAGCTAACATCGGATCCTTTTCTTCATATTCAGATATAAGAGGATTTTCAAAACTCATATCTACACATGCTGATAATAAAATAATATCTTTCGGTTGAGGCAAATTGTTCATTTTTAAAAGATGAGCCAGGCCAAGTGATATATTTGCGCCCGCAGAATCTCCCATAATCGTTAATTGATTCGAACTTTCAACAGTTGCAAGCATTTCTTTATATAGGTTTAGAATTTTTGGATAGGTATCTTTATAGTTGAAATGAGGTACTTTAGGATAAATAGGAGCAATTATTTTCGCGTTCAAAGATTGCGCCATCTTATCCAAGAACCACCAGTGAAAATTTAAAGGTTGATTCGTCCAAGCGCCACCATGTATATAAAGAATAACTTTTTGTTTCAGGGACTCTTGGTCATTTAATGTGAAAACCTGTATGCCCTCAAATGCCCGCTCCTTAACATCACTTAAAAATTGAACATCATCCCCTATAACATATGGTTTCCTATTTTCAGTTCCCATTTGCTCTACAAACTGTTTAGTGTTTTCAATACTAGAAAAACTCTTTTTATTACTTTCGGAAGTTAACCATTTTTCAAATTGAACACTTTCTTCAGAACGTTCTCCGTTATATATTTCTAGACTCATCGTTAATTTTCTCTCCTTTAAACGTTTTTATTGTTCATCTTGTTGTTTCATAATATAGTATGATTTGAAATAGCCTTGTATCGCTTTATCAAAAGTATTTAACAAGTTGGATAGAATGTCTTCATTGAACGAAGGCGTTTAAAAACCCTTTTCCATCTCATATAAAAAGTGAACATGGGCCTCCATTACAACTATTATAACAGATATATTCCCTAAATTTTCCTATTTAACACCTAATAGCCATGTTTCTTTTAATTGTAGTTGCTCAAATTCTTTACGTTCCTGTATGTAATCGGCTTACTTCCCCATTAGCTCGAATTTTTATAAAGTTAAAAATTAGAACAAATGTTCCTTTACCCGTAAAATTAGCATTTTTCTTGAAAACTTTTTAAAAAGACAACGAGCTAAGATAATTTTTCGCGTTGAAAGTATAATGCAAACTTACCCAACCATACCTAGTCTTCTATGAGTTTCGTGTTCCTATGCCTGTGCTTTGCCTACAGCTTCCTTCTGATTCCACATCACCACAGACACCCTTGCTATTGGCTAACCACTACTTTTGTCTTCCCGCTTCTGAACCTTCCACCCTACAGTTCCTACGTATGCCGAGCGTATAATGAAAAAGAGACTAATTTCTTCGCCTCTAACGATATTCCCAAAAGCTAAATATTCTTTTATATAGGGGTAGCCCTCGATTTGTTGTTTCAATTATGCCCCACTGTCTTTTCTTTCGACTATAAACAAACAGGAAGAACGTTTTATTTAAAAGTATATGACTGAAATCCTTGTATCATCATTCGGCTAACAGATGCGTTTAGTTCTTCTAAAGTGCATTCAAATTTTCCCGTGAACCAGTCCTGGTATAAAGACATTAGTCCACCTACAAAAAAGTGAACACGGTATATTAACACTTCACGCTCTTCGTTTGACTGTAATGTTTCTTTGTTGCTTATTATTTTCTCTATTAGAACGCCTTTTAATTTCGTTAAAAAGGTAGGTACAGCTCGCGTGCTAATTAACATAAGATAAAACTCTATATCTTGGTCACAAAAGTGAGCTATTTTAATTAAGAAAGGCATAGGGTTTTGAATAAGATCGACTCCTTTAAAACCATTAAGAAACTCAACCATTTTCCCCTTTATTTCATTTTCTATTTCTTCAATGACAGCAAAGATATCTGAGTAATGGGCATAAAATTTTGACTATATTATGTGTAACAGCAATTGAATGTTCATTTATCAATTACAGCCATAAAAAATAACCCAGAAGTTATTCAAACCTCTGAGTTATTACTTTTTATTTAGTTAACGCCTTCATATCTGCCACAATTGTATCAACCGGTACATTTGTATTTCCGTCATAATCCTTCACAACAATCCCATCAGCATTGACTAAGTAATAACTTCCTGTATGTGTAACTTGGTCAGAATTAGGATCATTTACTACTAATGAATTAAATGATTGCCGTGCAAACTGTTCAATATACTTTTGATCATAGCCAGTTAAGAGCTGCCATTTGCTCTCATCAGGCACTGAATACGGTTTTAAATAATTCGTTAAAACATCCGGCTTATCAACCTCAGGATCAACACTAAAAGCTACAATTTGATAGTCTTCCACGCCTTTATCCTGAAGTGCCTTTTGTACCTCTGTCATGTTGAACGTCATTGGTGGACAAATGGAATTACAATTAGTAAAGATGAACATCGCTAACCATGGCTTACCTTTAAAATCATCAAGGCCAACCTGTTCATTTTTTTGATTTGTAACCGAAAAATCCTTTACCTCTATATTCATTTCTGGTTCAAATTTATAACTTCCGCAAGCAGTTAATATGCTACTTAATGCTAGTATCAAAACGAGCATGATACTTTTCTTTTTCATTTATTTGCCCACTTCCCTTCAATTTACCATCGTTGTTTATTGTATAAATTATAGAAACTAAATACAAGATTATGAGCTTATACTTTCAATTATTTATGTCAAACCTTTGTATATTGTATGATATTGGTATATTAATATCCTGTATACCAAAAAAAATTCACACTTTTATAAAAATTAAAAAAAGCTGTTTTTTATTATTTCGATTATTTCCCAAGCCATCACACAATTGTTATATAACAAAGTTTTTTTGCTAATCAAGATCTTCTACCATTTAATGACACGATAATAAATTCCTCAAAATTCTCTTTCGCGTTCAAATTTTCTCCTACATTCAAAATTATTATCACTAAACTATTTTAGGAATATTATTCTTATAGATAATTCCGTTCTCTTTCATACGGATTATTTCTATTAAATCCTTATTATTTCTATGTTATTTCCACATTCTGAAAATGATTAAAAATTATAAAAACTCAAAATTTAGTATTGCATTATAAGAATCTTCCCCATAAAATAAGTGAATATAACGACGAATGAAAAAGAAATATGTCGTTTAAAACAGAAATATATCACTTTAGGGGGAATAATAATGGCAAACATTTCTGGGAACAAAAATATAGAATCAATTGACTATAATGCAATTGAAGCTATGGAATCGTTCAACAAGTTCGTAAAAAAGAAGAATACCTTCCTTTTCTCGATTACAGCAGTTTTTTTAACACTTTATATTTTGCTACCAATCCTTGCTTTCCAACCTGTACTACAACAAAAATTCTTCGGAAATATTACGGGCGTTTGGGTTTATTCAGCTGGATTATTCATTATGACAATCATTCTTTGTACATTATATGTGAAAAAAGCTGCTTCATTCGATAAAGCTGCGGCGGCAGTGCTAGCAGAGTATCACGAGAAAGGTGGAAAATAAATGAACTTAGTATCCGTTGGTTTCTTTTTAGCAATCGTTGGTTTAACACTTGTTGTAACATATATCGCAGCGAAGCGTACGTCTTCTGCAGCTGATTTCTATACAGCTGGCGGCGGTCTTAAAGGTTGGCAAAACGGCTTTGCGATTGCTGGTGACTATTTATCTGCAGCCGCATTTCTTGGGGTGTCTGGTGCGATTGCTTTAACTGGTTTTGATGGCTTTTTCTTCTCTGTAGGCTATGTAGTAGCAAACTTAGTTCTTCTCTATATAATTGCAGAGCCTATGCGTAACTTAGGTCGTTATACGTTAGCAGATATGCTTACTACTCGTTTTAATGAAAAACGTATTCGTGGGGTTGCTGCGTCAGGCACAATTATCATCGTAATCCTTTATATGATCGCACAATTAGTAGGTGCTGGTGCCCTTATTAAACTATTATTTGGTATTGAGTACTGGATTGCGGTTTTAATCGTAGGTGTAATGATGACTACTTATGTATTATTCGGTGGAATGACAGCTACTTCTTGGGTGCAAATTATTAAAGCTAGCCTTCTATTATTCGGGACAGGCTTATTAGCTACATTAGTATTAATAAAATTCGATTTCTCTCTTATGAAAATGTTTGATACGATCGCTGTAGATCACGGTGAGAAATTCCTTGTGCCAGGGATGAAATATACAAGTTCAATTGATTCTGTTTCGATGATGATGGCACTCGTTTTAGGTACATCTGGATTACCACATATTTTAATGCGCTTCTTCACAGTTAAAGATGCCAAAACTGCTCGTTCTTCTATTTCATGGACAACTTGGATTACAGCTATTTTCTTCTCATTAACTATTTTCTTAGGTTTTGGGGCATTAAACTTTGTAGGTATCGATCAAATTCTTGCTGAAAGTAAAGCAGGTAACACTGCAGCCCCACTTCTTGCTAATTTCTTGGGCGGTGATGTGTTAATGGCATTTATCGGTGCAGTAGCATTCGCAACCATTTTAGCCGTTGTTTCGGGCTTAGTTTTAACAGGAGCTTCTGCCATTTCCCATGACATTTATGGTGAAATCATTAAAGACGGTAAATTAACAGAAAAGCAACAAGTTGTAGCAGCTCGGACTGGCTCTATTTCTATTGCCATTGTATCCATTATCCTTGCGTTATTTGCGCAAAACTTGAATGTATCATTCTTAGTATCCTTTGCATTTTGTATCGGAGCTTCAGCAAATTTACCAGTTATTCTTTACACAATATACTGGAAAAAATTCAATTCAACAGGTGCTATAGCAGCCATGGTGACTGGTTTAGTATCATGCTTAGTGTTAGGTGCAATGGGACCGAATGTATGGAGTCCTGTTGAAGGTGCAGCTATCTTCGTTGGCAATCCTATCGTACCTTTAGCAGTCCCAGCAGTCATTACGATTCCACTTGGCTTTATCGCAGGTTACTTAGGCTCTGTGCTATCTTCTAGCAAAGTACCACAGGAAGAAGCAGATCGTATTTATAAGGAAATTCGCGTTAAAGCAAATACAGGTGTGTCTGTTTCTGATATTTCTCATTGATGGATTTTTACAATCCAAATTATTGCAAAAATATCTATCAATCTTCCTATTCATCTTAATAAAAATATCAAGTCAAAAACTCGATTTTCTATCGGGTTTTTTGATTTTTATTACAAAAAATTTGCTAATTTACTTATTGAACAATACTATTCCCTTTCCAAAAAACAGAAAAAAACCAATTTTCACTAAGTAAATAGTGTTTATTTTTTTGGGGAAAAACAATTCTTTTTTCTAATTTTAACCTTATTTTCCGATCAGAAATCCAGACTTGACCTTACTTTATATATTTATCTGAATTTTCTGAAACATCCTATTTTTTTGGCTTTGTCATGTATATTCTCTTTCAAGACTATTTTTCTGAAAATTATTTTTTCATAATTTTTCTGAAATGTATTGCAATTTTGTGAACTCTCTCATAAAATGAAGATGTGAATTCACTAAACTAGCGAAATTAAGTCTTTAAGCAGTAAAAATAAACACAAAATGGGGAATGTTAATGGCGAACAATCAAGCAAACAAGGGCGTCGTGATTGACTATGATGCAATTGCAAATCAAGAATCATTTAAAGCACTTGTACGAAAAAAGAATTCATTTCTTTGGTCAATGACTGCAATCTTTTTAGCAGCATATATGTTGCTACCAATTCTTACTTCGTACACGACAGTACTACACCAAAAGGCATTTGGGGAAATTACTTGGGTGTGGGTATATTCAGCAGGATTATTCATCATGACTTGGGGGTTATGTCACTTATATGTAGCAAAAGCGAACAACTTTGATAAAGAGGCAAAGGCGATTATCGCCGAATACGAGAACGGAGGTGGCCGCCGATGACTAACGGGATGAGTTTTACAGCCATATTCTTCTTCGTAGCCATTGTTGGTTTAACATTAGTTATTACATGGTGGGCATCTAAACGAACTTCTTCTGCAAGTGATTTCTATACTGCAGGCGGTGGATTAACAGGCTGGCAAAATGGACTAGCCATCGCTGGTGACTACTTATCAGCAGCCTCTTTCTTAGGGATTGCCGGAGCAGTTGCATTATTTGGATTTGATGGGTTCTTCTTCTCTATTGGTTATTTAGTAGCTTACTTAGTGGTGTTATACATCGTTGCTGAGCCATTACGTAATCTTGGTAAATTTACATTAGCTGACATGATCACAGCGCGTTTCAATAGCTCTAAAGTTCGTGGTACAGCAGCTTTAAGCACTATTACAATTGTATTATTCTACATGATTGCACAACTAGTTGGTGCAGGAGCACTTATTCAATTACTTTTAGGAATCGATTATTGGATTGCGGTTTTAATCGTAGGCGTTATGATGACAACTTACGTACTATTCGGTGGTATGACTGCAACATCTTGGGTACAAATTATTAAAGCTTGTCTTTTAATGTTAGGTACTGTCATTATTTCATTCTTAGTATTAAAAGAGTTCGGCTTTAGCATTACAACGATGTTTAAAGAAATGGGAACTGCTACTGATAGCGGTGCAGCTTATCTGAATCCAGGTCTTAAATATACAAATGGTATTGATACTATTTCAATGTTAATCGCTTTAGTATTAGGTACAGCTGGTCTTCCGCATATCCTAATGCGCTTCTTTACAGTAAAAGATGCGAAAACTGCTCGTTCCTCAGTTATTTGGGCTACTTGGATCGTAGGTATCTTCTACGTACTTACTATCTTCTTGGGCTTCGGCGCAGCTAAATTCGTTGGTAAAGAAGAGATTATTTCTGCAAACGCTGCTGGTAACATGGCTGCTCCACTTCTTGCAGAAGCACTCGGTGGCGATATCCTATTCTCATTTGTGTGTGCAGTAGCTTTCGCAACAATCTTAGCGGTAGTAGCTGGTCTTGTACTTTCTGGCGCATCTGCCCTATCACATGATATTTACGGTCAAATCATTAAAAAAGGTAAAATTACAGAGAAAGAGCAAGTACTTGCAGCTCGTATCGGTTCAATCACAATCGCTATTATTTCAATTCTTTTAGCGCTTGGTGCACAAACATTAAACGTAGCGTTCTTAGTATCACTTGCATTCTGTATTGCAGGTTCAGCCAACCTACCTGTAATCATCTATACAATCTACTGGAAACGCTTTAATACAGCTGGTGCTGTAACGGCGATGTTAACAGGTTTAATCTCTGCTTTAGTACTCGTTGCAGTTTCACCAAACCTCTGGAATCCAGTTGAAGGAAAAGCAATTTTCGTTGGTGAGCCGTTAATTATGTTAACAAACCCAGCTTTAATCTCTGTGCCACTTGGCTTCCTTGGTGGTTTCATTGGAACATTACTTTCTAAAGAAACAAACGATGCGAAATATCGTGAAGTGGATGTTAAAGCAAACACAGGTATTTCTGTACAGGACGTATCTCACTAATAATATGACAACCACCTCGTAAGTTACATACTTACGAGGTTTTACTTTTTCTTGGCTCATCACCAAAAGTTAAGGATAACATTTGTTAAAACGTACATCTTGTATATAAGCAACAGTCGGAACGAAAATCAACCCCACATTATGGTATATTCACAATAACAATTGGAGGTAATGATAATGACGCAATCAAAAGCAAAAAAGAAGCGCATGCATGTAAAGCGCACTAAAGGGAAGGATGTTGAAAAAAATCGCCAAGTCTCCCCTTTTAGTACACATGAACGGGTGACAAAAACTAAAAAAGAAAGCATTGAACAAAAATTTACAAAGTATAAAAAACACAACCACTCTGAGGATTATTAGTGGTTGTGTTTTGTTTCTAATGGAATATCTTGATGGTTATAAGTAATTAGTTTTGGAATAATCAGAGCAAAAGGCAAATGATTTCCATTTTTCATTTTTTCTTCTAATTAGGTAGAGACTTATAAAGCCAGTAGCTGAAATCAAAATATCTAGCTGGA
This sequence comes from Lysinibacillus agricola, assembly GCF_016638705.1. Taxonomy (GTDB): domain Bacteria; phylum Bacillota; class Bacilli; order Bacillales_A; family Planococcaceae; genus Lysinibacillus; species Lysinibacillus agricola. The sequence continues at coordinate 2,861,355 of NZ_CP067341.1, forward strand.
AAAATGACCAATTCCATATAACTAATAATTCATTTTGATAATCCTGATATAAATACTCATTTAGTTTTCTTCATTAACTTCCTGAAGCGAAGCCATGTTTCTGTTTTAGCATACTCCATCAATCGATAAAGCCCTCCAATATAGACTTCTATAAATATCTTTAAGAGAACAGCTGTGTTATTTGTTATAAATTATAAAATGTTGTCGTATTTCTTGTGAGGATGTGTGCCGCTTCCTGTGTTGTAAGCCCCTTGATTGAAGCAATAACCTCAATGGAATGATCCATCATCCAAGGAGACGTTCGTTTATTATCAAAAGGACCTTCGAACGGCCATGGTCCATCTGTTTCTACCATCATCAGCTCGATTGGATATTTTTTTATAAGCTGTTGAATCTCCCGCTCATACGTACAATCAGGCGTAACGGAAATAAAATACCCATTATGAATCATCCGTTCAATCACTTCCTCATCGCCTTTAAACCAATGAAAATGAGCTTTCGTTACATGATGTTTTTCAAGTAAATTACAAGCAATAGCCGCATCCTCATAAACTGCGTGTAAAACAATTGGTTTATTTAATTCCTTTGCCAACACAATAAAACGTTCTAACAGTGCTTCATAAGGACGCTCATCAATCGCCTTCTCCTGCCTCAAATAATAAGGTAACCCTACCTCGCCAATTGCCACCATTTCATGAGCATGTTGGTGTATCCAATCGAATAAAGCATCTTCCTCCACTTTACTAGGTAAAGCTTGTTCAGGATGAAAGCCAAACGCTGCCTTTACCTTTGTATAGGCTTTCGACAACATCAACGTTTTCTCACACGATTGAAGGTTCATGCTAACGGCAATCACATGTTCAGCTTCCTCTAACAAAGCTGGTATATCGTTTTCCTTATACTGATCTAAATGAATATGTGCATCAATCAACATTCGCCTCATCCTTTTCTTCTTTTAAATACGTGAATAACTGTTGTTTTAATGCCGTAAATGTTGCCGAATGTCTAATTTCTTCTTGTCGCGGCCTTGCAAAAGGTACAATCACTTCCTTTTTAATTGTAGCTGGCCGTTTCGTGAGTACAATGATACGATCAGCTAAAAAGAGAGCTTCCTCAATACTATGTGTAACGAACAATATAGATTTTCGATCTTTCTCCCATATCGATAAAAGCCACGCCTGCATTTCAAGCCTTGTAAACTCATCAAGCGCAGAAAACGGCTCATCTAAACATAGAATGGGCTTATTACTGACAATTGCACGTATAAACGATACTCGCTGTTGCATACCGCCTGACAACTCATTTGGATAGGCATTTTCAAATGAAGCAAGCCCCACTTTGTCTAACCACTCCTTGGCAAGTTTCACATTTGGTTTATGGTGAAGCTCCTCGACAATCGTGACATTTTCTACGATTGTACGCCATGGTAATAAGCATGGCTGCTGAGGCATATAGCCGATCGTTCCTCTTTTTTGCTGGATATCTGTGCCGTTTAATAAGATAGCTCCCTTATCAATAGAAGAAACACCACCAATTAATTGAAAGAGCGTGCTTTTTCCACTTCCTGACGGACCGATGATCGCAACAAATTCCCCGTCCTTTACCTCAAAAGATAAATTACGAATGACCGGAAGGGAATCAAAGGATTTATCAATGTTTTGAATACTTAGCATGTAGCCCTCTCCCCTTCACAACTAGCTTTTCCAATACTCGAATACCGCTAAATAATAGTAAACTTAAAAATATAATGGCAAAAATCGCTACAAACACACGATCTGTTCGAAATGAAGATTGTGCCAATGTCATATAGACACCTATCCCCTTTTTCGCTCCTAGCCATTCAGCAATAACAGCCCCCATAACGCTATAGGTTGCCGCAATCTTAATGCCTGAAAAAATCGCTGGATACGCATAGGGCCATTCAAGCTTCCAAAATGTTTGTGCTTTCGTTGCACCAATCATCTTAAAATAATGCTTCAGCTCAGGTGAGGTTTGACGAAAGCCATCCATTGCCGAAATAACAATGGGGAAAAAGCACACGAGACAAATAATAATAAGCTTTGGCAATAAACCAAACCCAAACCAGATGATTAATAACGGTGCTAGGACGAGCACAGGGACATTCTGTGACATAATGAGAATAGGATAAAATAGCTCCCGAATAAACGTAAAACGATGTAATAACACGGCAACCGTTAGCCCACACAATATCCCAATGGCAAGGCCTAGAAGTGCTAATTGAACAGTTGCTAAAGCATGCGGCACAAACGTGTCATACGATTGAAAGCCCTCCATCAAAATGGCACTTGGCGCGGGCAATAGCCAATGTGGAACGTCTGCAAAGCGGACAATTAGTTCCCATATGAATAAGAGGAAGGCGATAAAAAATATCGTCCTTCCTTGTTTTATTGCTTGCTTCATCACTGATATTTTTCCGTTAAGGTTCCCATTGTAATACCAGTTGGCTGATATAAAATTTTCACTTGCGTAATCACATTAATAGCACCAAGCTCAATCATTTTGTCATTCATTTTTTCAATGATTAGTAGCAAAGTCGATAGTTCACCTTCCATTGTTGTTTCTAGTGGGTGAACTTCATATTTCACCCCTGATGCATCAATAACCGCAATCGCTGCATCGACAAATGGGATCACATCTTCATATTTTTCAGTTTTCGGGATAATTTGTACACTTATTAATGAGTTTGCCATATTACTTTGTCTCCTTTTTTGGTAAAAAGTCATTTGTAAATGCTTGTTCTGCGTTAAATTCGCCCTCTAAAACTTTGTTGCTTTCCATCCATTTCGCGTAGTTTTCCCAAACAGTAAGTTTTTGCTCGCCCCATTGAGGAGCGTCATCTTGATACTTATCTGCTAGCCACTCCTGACCTTTATGCACAAGGTCTTTATCTAAATCAGGTACCGCTTCTAGTAAAATATCAGCTGCCTCACTTGGGTGATTTATCGCATATTCATAGCCCTTTGCTGCAGCAGCGACAAATGCTTTGACTGTCTTAGGATCATCCTTAATCATTTTTTCGTTTGTAGCAAGTACAGGTGTGTAATAATCTAACAGATCACTATAATCTGTTAAATAAAGCATGTTCAGCTTTTCGCCACGAAGTTCTGCTTCAATACCTGTCACTGCATAATAAATCCACGCAAAATCAATATCTTTTTTCATCATTGTGAAGAAATCGATATCGCCTGCATTGACGATATCTAACTTATTAATATCCGCATTTTCTGTTTGCATAAGTGATTGTAGTACTGCTTGTTCAAGCGGTGCACCCCAGCCACCGTATGTTTTACCTTCAAAATCCTTAGGTGACGTAATGCCTTTTGATGCAATGGATGCGAAGCCAGAAGTATTATGTTGAATAATCGCTGCGATCGATACTAAAGGTACATCTTGCACACGTGCCTGTGTAATCCCTTCCTGATAGCTTACACCAAACTGAGCCTTACCAGACGCCACAAGCTGATCTGCACCTGCTTCACCAGGTAATAAAATATCAACATCTAAGCCCTGTTCCTTAAAGTAGCCAAGTTTTTTCGCTACATATAAACCTGTGTGATTTGTGTTCGGTGTCCAGTCAAGAACTACCGAGACTTTTGTTAATTCCTTAGTATCCTTTTTATCCTCCTTTTCACTACAGCCCACTAATGTTAAAAGCGCAGCCAACAGGATCAATAACCATTTTTTCATGCTGAATCCTCCCAGTAAGTAATTTGAAAGTGTTCATGAATGAATGTGTAACCAGAAGAAAGCGTATTCACGGTATGTCTGCACCTAAGCTTTGTGCATACAACAATTCTTGTAACATAAAAAACGCCTAGGAATTCCTCCCAGACGTTTTACAATCAGTATCAAAAATTTTCTTTTTTTGAATAGATGTTCCCTACGCTGGTACGAGCCAAATCAGGTTCAAAGGGTCAGCGTCTATCGGACACAATCTCAGCTGGCAACTACCAGCCCCCCTACATTCTTTCCATATGAACTTTTCGTGATTATTATACCCATATCTATCTGTAAATGACAAGGGTCTCTTTCATGTTAAAGCATTATATTGTCATGTCATTTCAGAAAGCAATGTCAGACATAGCCCTTATCCCAAAATAAACTTTATAATTAAGTGTATACATTTGTGATCACTCATTCGTTGTATAAGAGTAAGGAGGATCAGCAATGAAAAAAGAAAATGAACTAACCTCCTATCTAATCCATTTAGGAGAGGAAGTGTTCAATCTATTACTAGCGAAAGGAGCCAAAAAAGAGGATGCGGAAGATATAATTCAAACCACCTATTATAAAATTTATACGTTGTTAGATAGCCTCACAGAAAGCAATATACGCCCATGGTTTTTTAGAGTTTCACTTAATCAATATATTGACTTGAAAAGGAAAAAGGAGCAGAAAAACATTTACATCACTGAGGAAATATATTCAAAGCTCCAACACACCGATTATCATTTTGAGACATTGCTAAATAAGGATGAAATTTTCTATTTGTTAAAAGACATTAAAAAAGAATATAAAGAAATATTCTTTTTAAAGTATTACTATGATTTTTCATATGAAGAAATTGCTACTTTGTTGGATATTCAAGTAGATAGCGTCAAGCAAAAATTATATCGTGCACGTAAATTTATTCACTCAAAAATAGGAGGTAAACATGAATGGAAACTTCGTTAAATAACGCTTTAAAAAAGGCTAAACGAAAACAACTACTAAAAATTATCATCACTTCAATTATTGTAATATTAATTCTCTTACCCGTCTTTTATAAAACTGGTTCCTACTTTGCAACGGAAAGTTCTAAAAGACTTAAAGAACATCTTTTTTTACATAATGACATTGCAGAACCTAATATTCAAGTCGACTCTCAAGTAACGGTAAGTAATTCATCAATGTTTGGTGGAAACATTATCACAAACCGTTCTAAGAATATTAACGGTTATGTAGTTCAATGGAGCACACTTACAAGTTCATTTGGATGGTTTCGAGGCAAAATTGACAAGAACGAGTTAACACCAGGATTTTATTGGTCTGATACAGAGTTCTATGAGTACGATAAACAGACAAAGACTAAATTTGCGACATTTTATCACCCATCCATAAAAAAATACCATGACGGTGTACAAAACGAACTAGGTGAAATTTCGCAAATGGAGAATCACGTTGCAGAAGTTGCCGTATCTTTTAACAAACCTTATACATTAAAAGAAATACAAGGGAAGATTCCTAGCAATCTAAACATTGTATGGTTGTATATGGCATCACCAATTATGGATGAAAGTAAAGGACCTGCTGGTGTAGAGGTTTATGGATTTGATCCATCCGATTCACCGAGAGAGACCTACGAAGGCTTTATTGATTCACTTAAAGCATATGATGCAAATGAAAATAACGAAACAATCCAGGAGTTTTTAAATTCAAATAAAAATAAACAGTTTGATGAAGTGGAAATTTTAGGGGTAATGCTCACTGGCAAAACAACTAATTTTAAAGCCTTAGAGAATCAAGATTTTATCCGTGGTGCTTCAGTAGGCGCAACTGCACAAATCGTTCCTTATATTAAACCTGAAAAATAGCGTAATGAGAAGTCAAAACCTTAAAAAGCGCGAGAAATCAATTTTAAAATGTTGATTTCTCGCGCTTTTCTGATGTAAAAATTTTTTTGATTTGAAAATATACTTACGTCCCAGCCACTTTCTTTTCTTTAACAACTAGAAGAATATCAATCGTTTTTTTCGTTGCAGTATACCCCACTGATTCTAATATCCTTTTCTACGTAGATTGAAAGCAACAAAATTAACAATGATACATAAAAAAGCCCAGCTCTCAAAAAGAGCATGGGCTAGAAAATTATTTTTATTTTTCTTCTTTTTTGGCCGTTAATACATGTGAAATAGCACCGTCTGTCGCGATATCCACTTTAAAGGAGCCGTTTGAATGGCGATCTGCTCGAGTCAATGCTTGGACATCAATAATCTCTTGCACACCTTTTTCTGTTTCGATGATCAGCTGTTCGTCATTAGTAGCCTTGACTACATCCACGATACGATGTGGATTCGCTTTTAACTCTGTTAACACTTTTAAGCCGCGTTTCGCACGACTAGTTAACTCTACCTCGGCTACATTCATTTTCTTCACAGCGCCACGCTGTGTCACAATCACAACATATTCAGTATCACTAGGCTGTAAGACATTGACACCGACTAAGGCTTCTCCTTCTTTCAGTGTAATCCCTTTGACGCCGCCTGTTTTTACGCCTGTTACTGGTAATTCCTCCATTGGGAAGCGGATTGCATAGGCTGTATCTGTCGTTAATAATAATTCGGCTTCGTCTGTCACGAAATCCGCAAATATCATTTCATCGCCTGACTTGACATTCATCGTTTTAATTGGCTTCGAATAACGTGTTACGGCATAATCTGCTAGAGATGAGCGTTTAATTTGGCCATCTTTTGTAGCCGTTAAGATATACGTATTCGCCTGTTCGAATGTCTCAAAACCGTACACAGCAATAATAGATTCATCTTCTCCAGTCGGCACAATACTTGAAATATGCTGACCAAGATCCTTCCAACGAATATCTGGTAGCTCATGGACAGGCTGATAAATATAATTGCCTCGATTAGTGAATAGCAGTAGATGATGCTGCGTATTTAAGTTTGCTTCATACAATAAATAATCGGAATCCTTCATCGCAAAATCCTGACCATTCGAGGCTGCATGCGAACGTGTAGATGTACGCTTAATATAGCCATCCTTTGTGACAGTCACTACGACTTCTTCACTTGGGACAAGGACATCTAATGTAATTTTGATTTCTTCAATTTCTTGTTCAATTTTCGAACGACGTGGTTCTGTAAAGCGCTTTTTAATGTCGAGCAATTCTTGTTTAATGACACGTACAAGTTTTGCTTCACTATTAAGAATACCTTCAAGCTTGGCAATGAGTTTATTTAATTCGTCCTGTTCATTGCGAAGCTCCGTTATATCTGTATTTGTTAAACGGTATAATTGCAGGCTAACAATTGCCTCTGATTGCACTTCTGTAAAGTCAAACTTAACCTGTAAATTCGTTTTCGCATCTCGTTTATCATTTGAAGAACGAATCGTTGCAATAACTTCATCTAAAATGGACAGCGCCTTAATCAAGCCTTCAACAATATGCGAACGATCTTTAGCCTTTTGCAAATCATAGATGGAGCGGTTCGTCACAACTTCCTTTTGATGGGCAATATAAGAATCCAGTAATAACGGTAATGTCATCATTGTCGGACGACGATTATAGATCGCAATCATATTAAAATTATAAGCTACTTGTAAATCAGTTGTTTTGAACAAGTAATATAAAATACCTTGCCCAGGAACATCTTTTTTCAACTCAATAACAACACGTAAGCCTGTACGATCCGATTCATCACGAATTTCCGCAATTCCTTCAAGTCGTTTATCCACACGCTGCTCATCAATTTTCTTTACTAGATTTGCTTTATTAACATCATACGGCAATTCCGTAATAACGATTTGCTCTTTTCCACCTTTAATTGGCTCAATGACTGCTTGAGCACGGACAATGATTTTGCCTCGTCCTGTCTCATACGCTTTTTTAATGCCATCGACACCTTGAATAATACCACCAGTTGGGAAATCAGGTCCTTTAATAACGGTCATTAATTCATCAACAGTGGTATTTGGGTTATCTAAGCGCATAAGAACACCGTCTAGCACCTCATCTAGTGCGTGAGGAGGGATGTCTGTGGCATAACCAGCTGAAATACCTGTAGAGCCGTTTACTAGTAAATTTGGGAAACGAGCAGGTAAAACAGTTGGCTCCATATCCTGATCATCAAAGTTTGGCACAAATTCTACGGTTTCCTTACCAATATCTCGTAGCATCTCCGCTGCAATCGCAGAAAGTCTTGCCTCTGTATAACGCATCGCTGCCGGTGGGTCACCATCAACAGAGCCATTATTACCATGCATTTCAATGAGCATATGGCGCGCCTTCCAATCCTGACTCATGCGGACCATTGCTTCATATACCGAGCTATCACCATGCGGATGATAGTTACCAATTACATTACCGACTGTTTTTGCTGATTTACGAAATGGTTTTTCGTTCGTATTGCCCTCTGTAAACATCGCATATAAAATACGTCGTTGCACAGGCTTAAGACCGTCACGTGCATCAGGCAACGCGCGGTCTTGAATAATATATTTACTATAGCGACCAAAGCGGTCACCCATTACTTCTTCTAAAGGTAAATCTTGAAACTTTTCCGTACTACTCATGCTTGGTCCTCCTCTTGTTGGATGAATTCATTGTCTAAAATATTCGAATCATCCTCCATACCGAAGTCTACATTAGCTTCGATCCATTTACGACGTGGTTCTACTTTATCGCCCATTAATGTTGTCACACGTCTTTCAGCACGTGCACCATCCTCGATTGTTACACGAATTAATGTACGCGTTTCAGGGTTCATTGTCGTATCCCACAGCTGGTCAGCATTCATCTCACCAAGCCCTTTATAGCGCTGTAATATGTAACCCTTTCCAACTTTTTTAATCGCCTGTTGTAAATCGTTTTCGGTCCAAGCATATTCAAGCACTTCTTTTTTACCAGTACCCTTTGATACTTTATAAAGAGGTGGTAATGCGATAAATACCTTTCCAGCTTCAATTAATGGTCGCATATAACGATAGAAGAACGTTAGTAGCAGCACTTGAATATGCGCTCCATCTGTATCGGCATCGGTCATAATAACGACTTTATCATAGGCTGAATCCTCTACAGAGAAATCTGTTCCAACGCCAGCACCAATGGCATGGATAATCGTTGAAATCTCCTCGTTTTTCATAATATCCTGAAGCTTTGCTTTTTCCGTATTAATAACTTTACCGCGCAATGGTAAAATCGCTTGGAACGTACGATCTCGCCCTTGTTTTGCAGAGCCTCCTGCAGAGTCACCTTCGACTAAATACAGCTCGTTTTTCGCCGCATTTCGAGATTGTGCAGGTGTTAATTTTCCAGAAAGAATCGTACTGCTTTTTTTGCTTTTCTTGCCGTTTCGTGCATCTTCACGCGCTTTACGAGCCGCTTCACGTACTTGCTGCGCACGAATAGCTTTTCGCACAAGAGACGCAGATAATTCAGCGTTTTCCTCAAGCACATATAAAATTTGCTCTGAAACGACACTATCTACTGCTGAACGTGCCTCACTCGTCCCTAGCTTACCCTTCGTTTGACCCTCGAATTGTAGTAAATGCTCTGGTATACGAACAGAAACAATCGCCGCTAAGCCCTCTCGAATATCTGTCCCTTCAAGATTTTTATCTTTTTCTTTTAACAGACCAATTTTTCGAGCATATTCATTGAAAACACGTGTTAACGCTGCTTTGGCGCCTGTTTCATGTGTCCCGCCATCTCGCGTACGAACATTGTTAACGAATGATAGGATTGTTTCTGAATAGCCGTCGTTGTACTGGAAGGCGAACTCTACTTCAATATCGTCTTGAATGCCTTCTACATATTTTACAGGATGGAGTACATCTTTCTCCTCATTCAAATACGCAACGAAAGCTTCAATGCCGTTCTCATAAAAGAAAACATCACTTTTGCCTTCCTCGCGTTCATCAATTAACTCAATTTTTAAGCCTTTTAATAAAAATGCTGACTCACGTAAACGTTCTGCAAGCGTATCATAATTGTATTTTGTCACAGAGAAAATTGTGTCATCTGGTAGGAAATGGACAAGTGTTCCTGTCTGCTTTGTTTGTCCAATTTCTTCAAGCGTGGTCACAGGATGGCCACCGTTTTCAAAACGTTGGCGATACTTTTTACCGTCGCGGTGAATCGTTACTTCTAAAAAAGACGATAACGCATTAACAACTGAAGAACCTACACCATGTAAGCCACCGCTCGTTTTATAGCCGCCTTGTCCGAATTTACCACCTGCATGTAGGACGGTAAAGATAATTTCAGGAGTTGGTTTACCCATCTTATGCATACCTGTTGGCATTCCACGGCCGAAGTCTCGAACGCTGATACTTTGATCTTTATGAATATGGACAATGATATGAGAACCAAAGCCAGCCAGTGCTTCATCTACCGCATTATCTACGATTTCATATACTAGGTGATGAAGTCCACGGCCATCTGTAGAACCGATATACATGCCGGGTCGTTTTCGTACCGCTTCTAATCCTTCTAATACTTGAATGGCGTCATCATTATAGACGCTTGGTGACTGTTTATTCGCCAAAAAAATTCCCTCCAAAAAACAAACGCATGTTCTATTTATGTTCTCTTCCTAATAATAATAGCATTTCCTGTCAATAGCTAGTGACAGGCCCAATAAATTTTTAAAATTTCCTCACAGCTTTGTCGTTTTGAGCTTTTTACCGGAAGAGAAAGTTGCAATAGTTGCTTAATTATGTATCAACTACTATCCTATTCCCTTAAACGCAGTACAGTAAACATTAGTTGCAAAAATTAAACAACATATGGCTAACTTCTGATCATATCTCTTATCGCTGAGGCTTTAATCTTTCCATACAGAAGCATTTGAATATCCACTGAAAAATATACAGGTACATTAATAAATATAAGAAAATGGATTTCTTCTGTTGTTATTCTAGAAATTAAAGATAGACTTCTATTCTACCAAAGGAATGAGTGATTGACAAAATTGCCATTTTACCTATATTTTTAAAAAGGGCTTTCAAGCTGATTGTATGACTCGTGTCAAATAGCCTAAGCTAAATTCAATATACATCTAAAAACCCTTGAAAAATAGCTATCTTTTGTATTGAATTCAAGATACACAAGGAAATCTCCTTCATGACATTGTAGATTGTAGAGAAAAAGTGTAAAATATTTGATACATATTATTAGTACCAAGTGATGGTATATGGGAAAGGAGTCCAGCTATGCTAAATGGACTTATTATTATTTTATGTGCGTATTTAATCGGCTCTATACCTTCTGGATTATGGATAGGCAAAATTTTTTATAAAACAGATATACGTGAACATGGGAGCGGTAATTTAGGTGCGACGAATACATTCCGTATTTTAGGAAAAAAAGCAGGAATAGTAGTAACGATTATGGATGTTTTAAAAGGTACAGCAGCCGTATTACTCGCAGCTCTTCCTGTCTTCTCTGAAGTATCCATTCACTCATTAATTCTTGGTCTTGTAGCGGTGATTGGTCATATGTTCCCTATCTTTGCAGGTTTCCGTGGAGGTAAAGCTGTGGCAACATCAGCAGGAGTGCTGTTAGGATATTCATGGCCTCTATTTGTCTTATTATTTATTGCTTTTATTATAACATTAAAAATAACGAAAATGGTCAGCTTAACTTCCATGATTGCCGCTTTAGTAGCACTTATTTATTCAATCGTTTATTATTTTGTTACAGGTGATTTTGCGTTAAGTATTTTAGTAGCATGTTTATTTACTTTTATCATTTATCGTCACCGAGCGAATATTGTCCGCATTAAAAATGGTACCGAACCAAAGGTGAAATGGCTGTAACGAAGAGAGGAGTATTCTAATGAATATCGCACTAACAGATGAAGCTCTGCAATGGTTTAAAAATGAAATGGAAGTAGGATCCGGAGATACTATTCGTTTTTATGCAAGATATGGTGGTTCCAGTCCTTTTCACGAAGGCTTTTCTCTTGGTATGACACGTGAAGAACCAATCGAAATTGGTGTGAAGACAGTGATTGACGATGTTACCTACTATATTGATGAAAAAGATATATGGTTTTTCAATGATCACAATTTATATGTAGATGTGGATGCTACAAATGACGAATTAAAATATGAGTATAAAAAATAAAGCAGTGTTTCCTTTCGTTTATGCGAAGGGAACACTGCTTTTTTATTTGAATGCAATTCCAACCTTGGTTTATCTTCTCTCAAAGTTGTACATTCTATAGTTATGTACATCTTGAGGAGGAAAGAAAATGTCTATTTCAAAAATTAGTGATACCTCCCAAAACAACGACCAACTATATACTTCTCTTTCTCAAAATTTGAAGATGATTAAAAACACACTCGGGAATAGTAATGACCTTGTTATACGAGAAATTACCATTGGAAAAGCTGAAAAATATACGCTAGCGATTATCTATGTAGATGGCTTATCCGATAAAATAAGCATTTCTAATGCTGTGATTGATAAACTAATGCTTGAAATTGAAGATAATCAGGATTCAGAAATAGAAAAAATTATTCGATATTTAAGAGATTCTTGTTTAACAGTCGGCGATGTTAATGATATTTTCAATTTTTCAGCACTGTACAATTCTATTTTGAATGGTGATACGGTCATCTTATTAGATGAATCTTCAACTGGTATCGTGACAAGTACAAAAGGTGCAAAAGATAGAGCCGTTATGGAGCCATCAACAGAATCGGTCATTAGAGGTCCAAGGGAAGCCTTTACGGAAACGTTACGTACTAACACGGCCCTGATCCGTCGAAAAATTAAAAGTCCAAATCTCTGGATTAAGTCCCGGATTGTCGGTGAAGTAACAAAAACGGAAGTTGCTGTTATGTATGTAAATGGCATTGCAAATGACAAAATAGTAGCAGAGGTTCTTGCCCGATTAGATCGTATTAATATTGATGGTATTTTAGAAAGCGGCTACATCGAAGATTTTATTCAAGATTCTAAACACACGATATTCCCTACTGTTTATAATTCGGAACGGCCAGATGTTATTGCTGGTGAACTATTAGACGGTAAAATTGCTATTTTAGTGGATGGTTCACCGTTTGTCCTAATTGTACCGGCCTTATTTACATCCTTTTTACAGTCTGCTGAAGATTATTATCAGCATTGGATGATTAGCTCTCTTGTACGCTTATTGAGATTTTTTGGAATTGGCTTAGCCCTGGTGGCGCCATCGCTTTACGTAGCGATCACCACCTTCCATCAAGAAATGCTTCCAACTCCTATGCTAATAAGTATTGCATCTCAACGAGAAGGCGTCCCCTTCCCTGCCGTTGTCGAGGCACTCATCATGGAGATTGCCTTTGAGGTGTTAAGAGAAGCAGGTCTTCGAATGCCAAGAACCATTGGACCAGCCGTATCCATTGTTGGAACATTAGTGATCGGTCAAGCTGCCGTAGAAGCAGGAGTTGTATCAGCCGTAATGGTCATTATTGTGGCATTAACAGCCATTTGTAGCTTCTTGTTCCCTGCTTATGGCTTATCCAATACAGTTCGTGCTCTTCGTTTCCCATTAATGATTGTAGCAGCAATCGTTGGATTGTTTGGTGTAATGTTTGGCCTTATGATCATCGTCCTACACTTATGCAGCCTACGAACTTTCGGTGTTCCATATTTAAGTCCATTCGGTCCGTTAATTCTAAAGGATCAAAAAGATGCACTAGTGTTGTTCCCGCGTAGAGCTTTATTGACTCGACCACGCTTAATTAGTCAAAAAAATACTGTCAGAGGTCATAAATATTTTAATACGAAAAAAAGGAATCAAACGAATGTGTAAACGAGGAATGCACTATGGCAAAATTTAAGGCAATATGTTTACTAATGATTCTTACTTTACTTTTAAGTGGTTGCTGGAGTAAGCGTGAACTCAATGAATTAGCAATTGTCGTAGGACTAGGAATAGATAAAGTAGATAATGAATTTGAAATAACTGTCCAAGTCGTGGATCCTAGTGAAATTTCCTCAAAACAGCCTTCTTCGGGACGATCACCCGTTATTACCTATCAGTCAAAAGGTGCAACGGTCTTTGAGGCCATTAGAAAAATGACAACAGTAACAGCTAGAAAACTTTATTTTTCTCATCTTCAAATAGTTGTACTAGGTGATGAATTGGCAAAAGAAGGAATTAGTGAACCATTAGATTTGATTTCAAGAGATCATGAATTCAGAAATGATTTCGATGTCATCGTTGCTCATGACGCGACTGCCGAAGAAGTTTTAAATGTATTAACACCTATCGAAAAAGTACCAGCTAATAAAATGCTAAATTCTCTTAAAACGTCAGAGAAAACTTGGGGTACAACCCAATCCATTAAAATTGATGAATTAATCAATACTTTAAATAACAAAGAAACAAGTATCGTCATGTCTGCTATCGAAATCCTGGGGGATAAAAATGTTGGAATGGAGCAAATGAATGTTAAAAGATCGAAATCTCCTGTGCAATTGAAGTATACGGGCTTAGCTGTTTTTAAAGAAGATAAACTCATTGGGCTTTTGACGGAAGATGAGAGTAGAAGCCTAGGTTTTATAAAGGACAAAATAGAAAGTACAATTGAAATTCTTGCTTGCCCTAAGGGAGGTACGCTGTCAACAGAAATTACACATTCAAAGACGAAAATAAAAGGTGAATTTAAAAATGGAGCTCCTAAAATCAATGTTGTTATAGATGTTAACCAAAATGTCGGAGAAGTTGAATGTAATATAGACCTTACTAAAGAAAAATCGATTAAATACGTCAATAAAAAAACAGAAGAACTTATTAAAAAACGAATCGAAGAAACTATCAAGACAGTTCAGCAAAATTACCGGGTTGATGTTTTTGGATTTGGTGCAGCACTTCACCGCAAAAATCCCAAAGAGTGGAAAAAAATAAAAAAAGAATGGCTAACCATATTTCAAGAGCTACCAGTTAAAGTTGAAGTACATGTGAACACACAAGGATTAGGGACGATGGAAAACTCATTAGTGAATAAGTCGAAGGGAGAATAAGCCATGGTTATGACAATATTCATTCTAATCATTACAGCTGTTATAGCCTTTGCCTTCATTCCAAAATTGAAAAAAAATAAAGAAACGAAAACAATCGTAATTTTTTCGATTTTTTTATTGATCAGCGCCGCATTAAATATTGGGGTCTCATTAAAGCTCAAAATTCCGAGCCCACTAGATTTTATTACCTTTATTTTTTCACCTATTAAAGATTTAATCATCTCCCTGACAAAATAATAAGGCAACTTTATGTTAAGTAAAAAAGGGTATCGTTCATGATGGAAAAAGAAATAATTAGTTCAAGACAATTTATGATCATTACCCTTCTCTTTTCAATTGGTACAGCCATTTTAATTATCCCTGCAAGTGTAACAAGCGAAGCAAAGCAAGATGCATGGATTGCAGCTATCATTGGTGTCGTTTTAAGTTTGCCCATCGTAAAGCTTTTCGTTGCTTTAGGAAATAGAACACCCACCCTTACATTTGTAGAGGCTAATGAAAAGATATTAGGTCGTTTTTTCGGAAAATTTACTACAATTTGCTTTATTATTATATCCTTACTTTCTGCTGGTGAATTATTATATTTCATTGAATTTTTCATGAAAACGGAAATAATGCCTGAAACACCTACGATGGCCTTTGCATTTATGTTCAGTATTATCATTATTTATGCTGCATTTCTAGGAATTGAAGTTTTTGCTCGTTCTGCAGAAATACTATTTCCAATATTTATTTTAATTTTTATTTTCTTTGTAATTTTTATTTCACCATCCATCCATATTGAAAATTTACAGCCAATAATGGAAACACCAAAAAAATTAGTATTCTTTAGTATGATTCGATTTATAAGTCTTTTTTCATTCCCGCTTGCTGTATTATTAATGATTTTCCCTTCCGCAGTTAACGTCCAAAAATCTGCACAAAAAGGTTTTTACATTGGCACAATTATTGGAGGGATTGTCTTAATTACGATCATCACACTATCTATCCTTGTCCTAGGTCCGGCAAATACTGCTTCTAGGACATTTCCTAGCTATTCACTAGCTCAACGAATTTCAATCGGGAATTTTTTGCAGCGTATTGAAGTTATTATGGCAGCCATGTGGATTATATCAATTTATATTAGAACTTTTATGTATTTTTATGCTTCGGTTATCGGTATCGCACAATTATTTAAAATCAAAAATCATCGACCACTCATTTTTCCACTCGGCATGATTATCCTTGGACTTTCACAAATTGTTCATCCTAATAACATTCATTCAGATATTTACAATAGAGAAACATGGCCAATATTTTCCTTCATTTTCATGATTTTATTACCATTATTTTTACTACTTATCGCGAAGATTCGCAAAATTAATGGTAATCAAGAAAATACTACACAATGTAATAGTAGTACACAAAATGAAAGTGGTAGTAATAACGGAAATGCTTCTCAAAGTGATAGTAATAGTAATAGCGAAAATGCCTCACAAAGTGACAGTAGTAGCAAAAATGGAAATTCTTCTCAGAGTCAAAGTAGCAACAATGGCGGAAATGCTTCTCAAAGTGAAATTAGTAGCAATAGCGAAAATACTTCTCAAAATGAAAGTAGCAGCAATAGCGGAAATGCTTCTCAAAGTAATAGTAGTAGCAATAGCGAAAATGCCTCACAAAGTGACAGTAGTAGCAATAGCGAAAATTCTGCTCAATGTCAAAATAGCAGTAATGGCGGAAATGCTTCTCAAAGTGAAATTAGTAACAATAACGAAAATTCTGCTCAAAGTGAAAGTAGCAGTAATGGCGGAAATTCTACTCAAAATGAAAGTAACTGCAAGAGCGAAAATACTTCTCAAAATGAAAGTAACAGCAATGGCGGAAATGCTTCTCAAAATGAAAGTAGCAGCAATAGCGGAAATGCTTCTCAAAGTGAAAGTAGTAGCAATAACGAAAACGCTTCTCAAAGTGAAAGTAGCAGTAATGGCGAAAATTCTACTCAAAATAAAAGTGAAAACGATGCCGGCAGTGCTACACAGAATGATAGCGATACTGGAAATACTCCAAACAGTGATAAAAATAAAGATTCGTCGGAAAATTAATAACATAATGAAGTTAAAAATGATGACCTTGAAGTTATTAAGGTCATCATTTTTTCTTTACAATTGCTATTGAACAGCATTAAATATGATATTCAATTTGATCAACAAAATCCCATTCGTATGGTGTTTCTTGATAAACATAGTAATTCAACCAATTCGAGAATAATAAATGCGTATGGGCACGCCACGTATTAATTGGTTCATTTCCTGGATCATCATTTGGGAAGTAATTCACTGGTACATTAATATCTAATCCTTTCGCGACATCCCGACTATATTCATCAGCTAAAGTTGTCGCATCATATTCAAGGTGGCCGGTAATCATGATATTTTTATTGTCCTTAGATTGCACAATAAAAACACCAGCATCTTCTGAATAAGAGAGTAATCGTAAATCAGGATGGTTGCGTACTTCCTCAATAGAAACAGATGTAAAACGAGAATGTGGAGCTGTAAATAAATCACTGAAACCACGTACTAAATCCACTGTTAAATCCGTAATGACATGAGAATATACACCTGAGCATTTAGCAGGAAGCTCAATTTTGCCGATACCGTAATGATGATATAACGCTGCCTGTGCACCCCAACATATATGAAGGACCGATGTTACATTTTTCTTGGACCAATCCATAATTTCTGAAATTTCCTGCCAGTAGTTCACGTCCTCAAAAGCCATTTTTTCAACTGGCGCTCCCGTTATAATCATACCATCATAGCGGCGATGGCGAATTTGATGAAAGGTCGTGTAAAATAACTGTAAGTGTGATTTACTGACATTTTTCGATTCGTGCGTAGCTGTATTTAAAAATGTAATATTGACTTGTAACGGTGTATTACCAAGTAAACGTAGTAATTGCAGTTCTGTTTTCTCTTTTTCCGGCATTAGATTGAAAATTAATATATTTAACGGACGAATTTGCTGAGTTTTCGCTCTGTCCTCTTCCATTACGAAGATTTTTTCCTCACGTAAATGTTCTCCAGCTGGTAAGTTTTTCGGAATATTAATTGGCATCTTGCATTCCCCTCTCTTTTGTTTCTCTCTTTCTAACATCAATTTGTGCCTTAGTATCAATGCGCGGCCTTGCGCAAAGTTCATAAAGTCTTTAATCGATTATTAAACGATAAAATTAAAAAATCCCCCTCATTCCATTTGAGATAGAATGAGAAGGATTTTTATCACGTTCACTCTTATCTCTCAAAGGACAAATCCTTTGCTGGAATTAGCACCTTTCTAACTTTTGTTAGAGGTTGCTGAAGCGTCATCGGGCCAAATCCCTTAGCTTCTCTTGATAAGATTATTTAATTAAAAAGAATTGTAACATGAACAATTAAGAATATCAATAATACATAGAATATTTTGTTATTAACATGCATGGCATTTTGTAATTTGTTCAACACTAATCTTGGAGAGACGCATTGTTTATCTAGCGAAAGCGAAGCGTCAGCTACAAATCTTTTCTGTGCGAAAGCGAAGCGTCAGCTACAAATCTTTTTTGCGCGACAGCGGCAATTACGACAATGCGAAATTGATGGAAAACATGCAGTACTTATGTTAACATATACCTTTAGTAACAGAGAGGAACGTGAAAAGTTTGATTAAAATTGAATTTCCAAAACCAGATTTAGTGATTCGCCAACGCGAGCAAGATTTAAAGCCAGGTGATGTGCCAATCACACCTTACCATGGTTTTATCGACTTCCATAAAATCACGCGTGAAAACGGTGGTATTTTCTTATTCTATAACGAAGAGAACGAACTATTATTTGTCGGTAAAGCACGTAAAATTCGTCAACGTATTAAAAAGCATTTTGAGGACAATGTTTCACCGTTGAAAAATCATCGTGATGAAATTTTCAAAATTGAAGTGTATGAAGTAGAAGATCCAATGGAACGTGAAATTTACGAAACTTACGCGATCAATACATTCCGCGCTAAATACAATGTTGATAAAGTATTTTATTCATAAGACGACAGTCGCTGTTTAACAAAAAAAAGAATCTGCTTAGAGCAGATTCTTTTTTTAATGCCTTTACTCCAAGAAAAATGCTTTACGTTCTTTAGTAATCCATTCTTCAAGCTCCTTATCATCACGCTTTAACAGTCGATTGACAAGGACGTCATGCCATATATAATCCTCTAGTAAATAAATATGAACTGGGTCATTTGTAATAAAAGCCGTTTCCTGATTTGACGGTGAGTGGCCATAAATCATTTTCTGACCATCTACAGATAAAATAAACCAATGAGGCGTGGAAGATTTTCTCGTATATTGTGTTATGCGGTGCCGGTCAATAGATGCCTCATTTTCCTCCACAAACAGTGTAATTCCACGAACTGGAACATGCTCAGACACCTCATGAATATCTTCTCGTAATGCTTCATACATATCTTCCCACATCGATAATATGACTTTTTTCTCCGCTTTTTTTAATAATGACTGACAATAATTGACGATTGCCTCTTTTCCTTTTAGCGTGACAACCTTATGCTCCGCTTCCTGCTCTTTTACCTCTAATTTTTCTAATTGATCACTAATTGACGTGAAATTCGATTGCCAACGTTGCTGAACTTGTTGTAAAAATACAGCGACAGGAATGGAAGAGTACGTCGTTTGATCTGTAGTTTCTTCTTTCAGTACTAACCCTTTTTCAACGAGTAAATCAAGTATGTCATATATTCTTGCTCGTGGGATACCCGAGTTTTTACTTACCTGATAGGCACTAACATGACTATTTTGAACGAGTGCCGTATAGGCTTTTGCTTCATATTCTGTGAATCCCAGTTCTTTTAATTGGGCGATTAATTCAACCATTCGATCCCTCCATTTCCTATATTATAGAATATTGTCTTAACGATAAGCCAACGAAAAAAATTAGTCTTTACAGTTGCCTGAATATTAGTTACTATTTCAGTAGTAACTATCTAACGAGGTGCAAACATGCTATTTGAAGTAGATTTAAATTTAGTGATATTGTTAATTTCTTTTGGTTTTTTGGCAGCCTTTGTGGATGCTGTTGTCGGAGGGGGTGGCTTAATTGCCTTACCAGCTTTAATGTTTGCAGGTTTAAATCCAGCAGCAGCAGTTGCGACCAATAAACTTGCTGGCACAATGGGTTCTTTGACATCAACCATTTCCTTTTATCGTTCCGGACAGCTAGAAATTCGTTCTGTTCTCAAATACTTTCCTCTAGCCTTTATTGGATCGCTACTTGGGGCATGGACCGTTCATTTAATAAATCCTGAGTTATTAAAACCAATAATGCTCGTTATGCTTGCTTGTGTTGCAGTTTATACAATTTTTAAAAAAGATTGGGGTTCAGTAGCTGCGGTTAAAAAATTATCGTTTCCCCGTTTATTGCTATTTATGCTGTTGTTATTTAGCATCGGTTTTTATGATGGGTTTCTTGGTCCTGGAACTGGCTCATTTTTAATTTTTAGCTTTTTACTAGTCGGCTTCGATTTTTTAAAGGCAGCAGGAAATGCCAAATTTTTAAATTTAGCAAGTAATTTTGCTGGCCTTTTAATGTTCGCCTACTTAGGTCACGTTCATTATGTCTATGGACTACTGATGGGGGTAGCTCAAATTGGCGGTGCAATGGTAGGCTCGCGTGTTGCGATTAAAAAAGGTAGCGGCTTTGTTCGCGTGTTGTTTATTATCGTAACGATTACATTGCTAACTAAAAATGCTTATGATTACATAGTTCTTCATTAAAAAAACGCCGTAGATACTTTATCTTTACGGCGTTTTCGCTTGTTTATAAACTTTGTTTGCTCTATCCTTTAATTCGGAGAGGCTATCCGGCATTTTGGAGGGTTCTTTCCGTCACTTTGAACGTTCTATCCATCAATTCAGAGATTCTATCCACGACTTTGGACGTTCTATCCATCATTTCGAAGGTTCTATCCGTCGCTTCAGTGATTCTATCCGTCACTTTGGGGGTTCTTTCCGTCACTTCGGAGGGTCTATCCGTCACTTCGGGGGTTCTTTCCGTCGCTTATCATCTGCAATATAAAACGCCGTAGATATTCACTCTCTACGGCGTTTTCTTAGTTAGATAAACAACTTTTCTTCTTTAAATTTATGACTCGTTAATAAGCTAACAATAACAAAAATGAAAAAGGATGCTACAATTGGAATTGTAACGGTATGCATACCAAAGACAGAAGGGTAAAAACGATCAATGATAATATACAAGGTCATACCTGAAATCATCGACACAATCGCACCATATTTATTGGCTTTTTTCCAATATAGTCCTAATACAACAGTCCAAATAAAGACTGCCTCAAGTCCGCCAAAAGCAAATAAATTAAGCCATACTAATAAATCTGGTGGATTAAGTGCGAAAATGATGACTACTAAACCGATAACCGCTGTGACAATAAAGCTTGCACGCTTAATTTCCGTATCGTTAGCTGTTGGTTTGATATAATTTAAGTAAATATCTTTCACTACTGTGGAGCTTACAAGCATAAGTAGTGCGTTCACTGTAGACATCGTTGCTGCCATTGGTGCTGCTAAGACAATGCCAGCTAAAAATGGCGGCAAAACCTTTAATGTCAGTAGCGGCATCACTTTATCCCCTATTTCAATCCCTGGCAGTACTGGTCTTGCTAAAACCCCAATTAGATGCATCCCAAACATAATTGTCCCTATGGCAATAGTACCAATGATAATAGCTAAATGCATGCTTCTTGAATCTTTATAGCTCATGGCACGAACTGCGATTTGTGGGAGCCCCACAACTCCAATACCTATCAAAATCCAAAATGTAGAAACGTATAATGGCGTTAATTCGCCTTCTGCTCCAAATGGAGACACAAGGTTCGGGTTCTCAGCGACAAGTGAGGCCATAATATTATCGATTCCTCCACCAGCGATGACTGTCCCAATTAATAAAATGATCGTTCCAATAACCATAATCGAGCCTTGCACCGCATCCGTCAATGCAACAGCACGGAAGCCCCCGATGATGACATAAACTAATACAGAAAACGCAAAAATAAAGAGTGCAGTCGTGTAGTTTAAGCCAGTTAATGATTCGATAAGACGAGCACCACCTACCCATTGTGCCATCATCGCAGAAAATAAAAAGACGATAATACTAATAGCTGATAAGATGACAATGACATGACTTTTATAGCGTTCTCTTAAAAAGTCAATTAACGTGATAGCTTGATAACGTCTTGCGATAATAGCAAATTTCTTCCTAAAAATCATTAAAACAAAATAACCTGCAGGAAGCTGCGCCATCGCCAGTAATACCCAGCCAAGCCCTTTCGTGTAAGCAACGCCTGGACCACCAATAAAGCTACTTGCACTACCGTACGTAGCAATCATTGTCATAGCAAGGATGAAACCTCCCATTTCACGACCACCGAGGAAGTATTCCTGTAAAAATGAATTAGAAGAGCGTATATGCTTATTTGACCAGATACCAATACCAAAGATGATGACTAAAAATAATAGCAGTGGAACAATAACTTGCCAGTGCATTATTGATCCACCTCCTCATCGTCAAATGGTACCTCTTTGAAAAAGAGCTTCAAGACGACCCAGATTAAAATTATCATAAAGCCTGTCCCTGCAATACAGCTATAGAAAAACCATGCAGGGAAACCGAATACATACGTATAGTTTGCTGGATCACCAGAGCCTAATCCATAGGCAAAGCCAAACCAAATCGCAAAGTTAACGATCACAAGCCCGATACCGATAAGCGCCTCTCGATGCGCAATTTTAAAGCGTTGATCTTTCAAAATATAGTCCCCCTAACCTACTCTATTTTACTGATATGTTCGTATTATGGGAACCTTTGTGAAAAAATAAATATCTATTAGCACAACTATTTTTTAAAAATAACGATAAACAGAGATTTTCCCTTTATTTCGGGACTGTCAATATTTTTGTGTAAATGACAATCCAACCTTTTCTTATAGATCATCACTTTTTGATTTTAAATAGATTTGTTCGAAGGAATGATTTTGGTTTTTGGGAAGGGTTAACCCTTCCCAAAAACCAAAATTTCGCGCTGCGTGTTCCTCCTGCTTATTCTTGTCACTCAAACATCGCTTCAAGTTCTGCTCGTGCCTGATTGAAACCAATATGACAACGTGTCGCAAAGTTTTGGTTGTAATCTTCGAACTGTGAAACAAGGAAGCGTTCTAGTGATTCTTCATTTGGAAATTGCTCTTTGCGTTTTGTATATTTCTTGATTTTTTTATTAAATGACTCAATCAGATTGGTGCTATAAATACTACGCCAAATCGCTTTTGGAAAGCTATAAAACGTCAGGAGATAGGCATTGTCCTGCAAAGATTTCACGACTTTAGGATAGGCTTTTCGCCATTTCGAACAGAAATCATTTAGCGCAAGTTGTCCTGCTTCTTTATTTGCCGCCTTGTAAATTGTTTTAAAGTCATCACAGATTTCTTGACGATCTTCTACACGAACCTTATGTGAAATATTGCGTGCCACGTGTACTAGACAAGTTTGGTACTGTGCTTTCGGAAAGACCGTAGAAATTGCATCCACCATGCCTTTTAAGCCATCAGAAATAAACAGAAGAACTTCTTCGACACCACGTTCCTTGAGTTCTGTGAGAAGTTCCTGCCAGTTGTACGCAGATTCAGTTGGTGCAATCGTGTAGGCCAGAACTTCTTTTGAGCCATCTTCACGAATACCAACAGCGATATAAACAGCTTCTTTTGACACTGTTTCACGACGCACTGGAATATATGTCGCATCTAAGTAAACGCAGACATAACGTGCGTTTAAGGGACGTTTATTAAAAGCTTCTACCTGTTCTGTGACCACTTTTGTCATGTTAGAAATCGTCTGCGGTGTGTAATGATGGCCATACATCTTTTCAATTAAACCAGCGATTTCTGACATTGTAATTCCTTTTTGGAAGAGATGAATGACCGTTGATTCTAGTGTGTCATTTGAGCGTTTATAGGGTACGACGGTCTGTTGCTTGAACTCACCGTTGCGATCACGTGGAATCTGGATGTTTAAATCACCATATTCGGTATGTAACGTGCGTGAATACGAACCATTGCGTGAATTGCCAGAGTTGAAGCCAATTCGATCATATTTTTCGTAATCTAAAAAAGCCGTTAGTTCTGTCGCGAGTAGCGTATTGACCGCTGTTTCTAAATGGGTACGAAAAACTTCGGTAATATCTTGTTTTTTTACTAGAGCTTCGACAATTTCTGTTGTAAACTGATTCATAGGGAAGACCTCTTTTCTAGGATTGGTTGTGGTGACTTAATTCTACCAAGAAAAGGTCTTTCTTTTTTGTCGTCTTATTCATTTACACAAAATATTTTATACTCTCTTTATTTCGTTTGACATTAGACTGTCATTTACAGTCTTTATTCAATGGTATCTAATAGCTCTACATTTAAATTTTCTCTATCTTCCCAGCTATGAAATATTTAGATGCCATTTATTTTTAAGTCTTTGATTTTTATTCGCTTCAATCCACATATGTAGATTATTATAGGCATCAATTATTTTATAATTGGCGTCTTTATGTCTTAAAACCGCATCTCTTTGGATCAGGTTTGTTAGAGTTACCATATCATTTTCAACATGTTTATTTCGCTAATACACTAAAGCCACCCGCTAGTTCAATGACTGCAATCTTATAACATCTTGTGTATCTTTGAATTTTATTTTGATTTTATATTTATCCTCTTTATATGTTTCAACATTAACAGTACCAACCAAAAATGAAATAACGTTCCCTTTAATTTTTGTTTTCATATCTCCAACATTCCCTGTAATTAACCCATCTCTTCCTTCAAACTCAATGTCAATATTAAATAAATCCCCCTGCGATAGTTTTAAATCTTTCAATTCCATTTCAACCCAATTTACTCTTTTTTCAACATACAATTCAGGATTGTAAATATACTTGACATTCCAATGTTCTCCCTCGCCATAGAAGATAACCTCATCTGCAATATCGGTTTGTTTCGATGATGAACAAGCTGTCAAACTAATTAAAAGAAAAATACCAAACAAAAGTCTCAGTTTCATTTTCAAACCACCTCTTTAGGTATGTCCCATACAAGTCAAAATCATTTTTATATTCTTCGATTAAGGCATTATCAATAAGAACACTTGTTTCAAGAATTTTCAGCTTCCTCCTATTTCATTATTTATATATCCAATTTTAACATATAAAACCATTTATCTAAAAAAAGCCCCGTAAAAGTTAGATTGGTGTCTAACTTTTACGGGGCAATTCATTTAATATATTCTATCGTTTAGTATAGACTATTAACCCATTACTTCTAATGAGCAATAGTTAATATTCCCTTTTCTTTTCTGTACTTGTTTTACTTTAAACTGTTAGGATATAAAGCATTTTTCAACATCCTTAATATTGGAATTTTTTTAGTAAGCCTTGAAGCTCGTCTGCCTGTTGTGCCATCTCTTTGGCTGAAGAAGCCATATTATCTATGAATGCTAATTGCTCCTTCGCTGTTAACGTAACATGCTCCGTACTTTCAGTTGCCTTGCTTGCAATGCGTGCCATTGTTTCTGTTGAGGCTGTAACTTCTTCAACACTTGCGGACATTTGCTCTGTCACAGCAGAGATGTCATGTAACTGTGTACTAACCCCTTTAATCGATTGCATGATCTTGTGGAAGGCTTGTTTTGTGTCATCTACAACATCCATACCTGCTGCAGTTTCCTTCGAGTTACTGGAAATAGCCGTAATTACATTGGTTGTATCATTTTGAATAGAATGAATAAGTGATGCTATTTGATCAGCAGATTCCTTTGATTGTTCTGCTAATTTACGAACTTCATCTGCAACGACAGCAAAGCCCTTTCCTTGTTCACCCGCACGAGCCGCTTCAATGGCAGCATTTAAAGCAAGCAAATTCGTTTGATCGGCGATACTTGTAATAACATCAACGATATTGCCAATTTGCTGTGACTGATCACCTAATATACGGACCTGCGCCTCTACATTGTCTGATGATTCATTAATAATTGTCATTTGTTTCATCACACGATTCAAAGAGTCATTTCCTTGAGTAGCCTCATCACTCATTAAATCAGCAGCATCTGAAACAGTTGAAGCGGTTTCAGCAACTTGCTGGATGCCAATCGCCATTTCCTGCATGGCAGTTAAGCTATCACTTGTGCTATGTAATGTTGTTCTTGAACCATCCGCTAAATCTTGCAGGGTTGATGTTAGCTGTCTCGTCATATCCGCCGTTTGCTGCGATTTAGATGTTAAGCCATCAGACGATACATCAACCTGTTTAGAGGACTGTGCTATTTGTTGCATTAATACTTTTAAGCTTGTCAGCATTTTATTAAAGGATTGCGCAAGCTCACCTGCTTCATCCTTTGAATTGATTTGTAGCTGTTTTGTTAAATCTCCCTCTCCATCCGCAATGTCATGTAGTTGATCATTCATTGCACGAAGCGGTTTCACAAATGCTCTTGTGAATAGGAAACTGCCTAAGACAGCAATGACAGCGCCGATGAACAATACAACGAGAAGTTTGCCGATAAATGCAAAAATAATAGCATTCACCTCATCAATCGTTTCACCAACAAACCACATGCCAATGATGTCTCCTTTGGCATCTTTAATTGGCGCATAGAGTGTTAAATATTTTGTTCCAACAACATCTGCTTCACCTATGAAGGTTTCCCCTTTCTCCATCACATTTTCAACGACTTTTGGATCAGCATCTTTGCCAACTAAGCGTTCTCCATTTAGCTGTAAATTGGTGATAAGTCCTTTTGTGCCTTGGAAAATGGTGACACCACCTTCGATGCTTTCTCCTACCTCATCAACAAAGGCCTCCTGGTCAACTATTTTTGTATCCCCTTTGTAAAGCTCCCCATCTTTTATAGCCCAATCTCCCTTAAATCGTTCCTCTAGCAGCATATAACCGACCTTTGAAATATGGGTTATGCTCTGCTCAAAATTGTTACGCATAATTTGTTTCACTTGTATATGGGAAACAAATCCAATCATAACGCTTAAAAAAATGATGACTCCTACTAAAAGCAAATTAAATTTTGTACTAATTTTAAAAGTGCGCAAAAAATCATTTCTCCTTTCTCATCACTTCACAGGAATATTATGTATATAATGTAAGCCATATTTATTAAACATGATTCTATAAATAGTTTCAAGACATTATCAATAAATTAATATTTTTAATCAATATGAGCTGTTAGTGGCTGAGGTAAGAATGAGGCTATGACAAATATAATAATACTAGTCATAAACACAACGTAGGGTTGATTTCCGTTCCGACTGAGCGCTTTCTTGGAGGCGTCCGATGAGCCTCACGGGCCTAAAGACATTGGTCGCGAAGGCGTTTTCACAGGATTTGATGGTTTCACCTTTGTTCCCCTACTGCTTAATTCCTAAGGAGTCGCTCAGTTTTAAGTTCAATCACTTATTGTAATTGTTACTGAGACAAACCACGAGAGTAGTTTTCGCTTTGTACTCTTCGATGAAAAATCGAATGTATTTTCTGTCATGATTGAGCCGCAAACTATTTATTGTCCGATTTGTCATGGGTCAACTGTGTGTCATGATCGCTTAATATGTTATTTACGCCATGGCTATGCTAGACATATTGGCGTGCTTTGGATATTGCCTTGCTAAAAA
This sequence comes from Lysinibacillus agricola, assembly GCF_016638705.1. Taxonomy (GTDB): domain Bacteria; phylum Bacillota; class Bacilli; order Bacillales_A; family Planococcaceae; genus Lysinibacillus; species Lysinibacillus agricola. Next base: position 2,888,853 of record NZ_CP067341.1, read on the forward strand.
AGAAAAATCCCGATTATCAACTATATGATAATCGGGTAGTTTACTATTATAAAAGTTCTTTACGTAATTCAGCAGCTGATTTTGGTGATAACAGACCGAATGGGATATCGAATACTGTTTTTGCACCTTTGTCTCCAGCTTGATTTAAGCGATGAGCTGCTCGTGCAAAAGCAACTAGAACACTAGATGTGAAGTTTGGATTACTTTCAAGTTTTAATGAGAACTCAAGAATTTGTTTATCGTTAGCGCCGCTTTCGCCACTGCGAATAACAAATCCACCGTGTGGCATTCCTGTGTGGTTTGCTTTAAATTCTTCTTCAGAAATAAAGTTTACTGTTGTGTCATACTCGTCAAAATAGTTTGGCATTGTTACAATTTCTTGCTCAACCTTTGCTGCATCTGCACCTTCCTCAAGAACAACCCAACATTCACGCGCATGTTTTTCACGTGTTGTCAGCTCAGGGTTTTCACCGTTTCGCACACGGTCTACAGCCTCTTTAATTGGTAATGTGTATTGTACCGCATTTTTTACACCTTCAATGCGACGTACTGCATCTGAGTGACCTTGACTTAAACCGTCTCCCCAGAATGTATAAGTTGTACCTACTGGTAGAACTGACTCCCCAAGTAAACGATTTAATGAGAATAAACCTGGATCCCAGCCAACTGAAATGACTGATACTTTACCAGATTTTTGTGCTACTGCATCTACAGCGTCGAAAAACTCAGGGATTTTCGCATGTGTATCAAAGCTATCAATTGTATTAAACCATTGTGCAAAGTGTGGTCCTTGCTCTGGTAAATCTGTTGCTGAGCCACCACATAAAATCATTACATCAATGTCATTTTGGAATTTTTCAGCATCATCCACTAAATATACGCCTGCATTACTTGCAATGTTTACAGTTGAAGGATCGCGACGTGTGAATACCGCTACTAATTCCATATCTGGATTTTGTGAAATTGCATATTCCACTCCGCGCCCTAAATTTCCATAACCTACAATACCTACTCGAATTGCACTCATTAAAAATTCCTCCTCACGATTACGTGACTATGTGAAGTCCTTCACGTTAAATCTACTTACAATAATACGTTGTGTTAGGAAAATTCACAATAGTTTGAGTACGTGTTTTTCTCCAGAAATTATACAAGTTTTCTATGATTTCTATTCGTTAATGGCATGAATACGGTTACATATTACTAATTCAATCACTAACCTTTAAGTTTTCGTAAAAGCCTTGTAAATGAAGACTTTTCTCACCGCATGTCTTGTACAATAAAACTAACGACAAAGGGGGCATGTTGAATGAAAGGTAATTGTTATTCACCAAGCACAACAATGGAACAAGGAGAATTACTTACTCGTCCATTCCAAAATGCACAAAAATCTACTAAAGCTTATATCGAAACTGAGGTAAAGCACAAAAAGATTCCACCCAACACACACCAATGTTTAAGGGTTATACCTTTTGGCGTTATAGAAGAAACCCTAAATATCTCCATACAAAATCAAAGAGTCAATGAGGCTAACTTTTACCATAGCGGAAAGGAGATAGCACGCTGGTTAGTTAAAAAAAGTGAATACAATAAGTATTAGCACTCCTTACAGTATTTCCTGTGCCAGTTCGGAAAGACGCTTTTCATTCATAATGTGATAGCCATTCTTTTTCTTCTCTAAAATTTTTTCTTCGCAAAATTGTGCAAGTACATATAATAAATGCCGATAAGAAACCCCCAAATATTCACAGATTTCCGTATGCTTTTCTTTATAGACTCCTTGATCTGACGAAAATTGAATAAATGCAGCAAGTCGATTTTCAAGTGGAAATGCTTGATTTTGTGTATATTTTGACGTCATTTTGAACGCCTTTTCCCCTAAAAACACACAAAGTTTACGTAAAAATAGTACATCCTTGAGTAACTTTTCTTTGCAGGACTGTGTAATCGAAAAACAAATTGTCTCGGTTACTGTCTGAATCCCCTTCGTATATCTTGCCTCATTAAGCAACTCAATTTCCCCCATAAAAAGTGGTGCTTCCAAGTAATCGATAAGCGAGACCTTGCCATTTTTATGTGTCATGTATAGCTTCGCCTTTCCTTCGATCATGTAGTATAACGTATCTGGAAATGACCCTTCTTGAAAAATCCATTCACCTTTGTCAAACTTACATATTTCTAGAAATGGATCAATTTCAAAAAGAAAAAAATCATCTATTGGATATTTATCAAGATAGTATGAACGTTCCTCAGCTGTCAGTATATGCATTATTTTACTCTCTCCTCCGAAAAAATGTGAGATATCTCACATTATTGTACCGATGAACATGCTATTATTCAACATAGTTAACTTGGAGGTATGTAAAATTTATGAACAATCAACGATGGCTTTCTCAAAATTTCTTTACATTTTTCATTACATGGGGTATTTTCTTACCTTATTGGACAGGTTGGCTTGTGGATGCTAAACATCTTACTGTATCACAGGCAAGTGTAGTAATGGGCTGTGGTCTTTTAGCACGGGCAACATCAAATCTATTTTTCTTCCCGACGCTTGCAAAATATGTGCATAATAAACGACTCATTAGTATCTTAGCAACAGGTGCCCTAATTACAACTTTACTTTATATACCAAGCACGGGCTTTATCTCGCTTCTTATTGTTACCCTTTTATTTAGCATTTTTTATCCAGCGCTGTTACCTGCCGTTGAAAGTAGTGCAACAACGCTAGTACAGCATGGACTTGTACACTATGGTAAAAGCCGCTCCTATGGTTCCGTTGGCTTTGTCATTGCAGTATTAATAATAAGTATGCTGACAGGCATATTTGGCAATGACATTATCCTTTGGAGTATGGTGATCGGTCTTATCGTTATGCTGTTGATGCAACAATTGGCTACACCAAAAGAGTTACTCGTTGTGCCGACAAAAGAACAACGTGCAAAATCATTGTCGATGAAAACATTGTGGAAAATCAAAGGCTTCCCTATTGTTTTATTAATCGTTATCCTCTTGCAAGGCGCACATGCTTCTTATTACAGCTACGGCTATATATATTTAGGTGATTTACATGTCGATCCGTTCTATATGGGGATGATTATTAACATCGCCGTTATTTGCGAAATCTTATATTTTATGAAAGCTGATACACTATTTAAAAATTGGCGCTCATCTTCTTTATTACTTTTAGCTGCAAGTGGTTCTTCATTACGTTGGCTACTGATTTACCTATTCCCTAATATCTGGGTATTCGTCGCTTCTCAAACATTGCATGCATTATCATTTGCTCTAGCGCATTTCGCTTTTATCAGCTATTTAACAAAAACATTACCGAAGGAGCAAATTCCGAATGCACAAGGCCTTTACTCGGCATTAGGAATGGGATTAAGTACAGCTATCCTTACATTTTTAGGCGGCTACTTATACGAGATTTCACCTGGACTATCATTTGCAGCAATGCTTATTTGTACAGTTCCAGCAATCGGTATATTGCTTGCTACTAGAAATAAATATCAATTTTAAAAAACAAGCAGGTGAAGAAAGACAATGTATCTTTCTTCACCTGCTTTTATATGCTCACCTTGGATAATAAGAAAATCCAGGATATTTTACAACCGGCCACTTTTCCTTTCTTAAAACATTAAGAAGTTCAGGACCAACATTTAAATTGCTCTTTACTAGTTCAGATGGAGTTAGAGCCATCCATTGATTTAACGAGACATCCTGAAATCTATCACTTTTAAACATTTCAAGGAACCATAACGTCTCAGTACCAGTATTCTCAATGTAGTGACCATTTGCAAATGGCACGTACCCTACATCGCCTGCACGATAATCAAATGTTCTCGCCACACCATTAGCTGCAAACACTGTCATACGCCCTTTGCCTTGAAGGTAATATTGCCATTCGTCATTATTCGGGTGCCAATGCAGCTCTCTCATTGCACCAGGTTTAATCTCGACAAGTGCTGCTGCGATATTTTTAGAAATAGGAAAGTTTGTCGAATCCACAATTCTGACACTGCCACCAGGAGTTTTAATAGGAGTTTGTGCAAGCAGACGATGTTTGAACGTTTCGGGAGCTGTACCATATGGGGATTGTATTTTTTGTGTGTCTATAGGTCCTGGAACCTTATCTTGATAAATATAGACCTGTTCTTTCGGAATATGTTTAAAAGCGCTAATAGGAACACCAAAATTGGAGGACAGCACATCTTTAGGAGTATGAGCAAACCAATCAGATATAGAAAATGTATTAAGATCTGAGAAATGCCCATCATCAAACACCAGTAGAAATTCACAGCCATCTTCAAGACCCTGTATGGAATGTGGAATTCCTGGTGGAAAATACCATAAGTCTCCCGGTCCTACATCGGCAATAAAATTATGCCCATTTTGATCAACCGCTGTAATACGTGCATGACCAAGAAGCATATACGACCATTCTGCTTGTTGATGCCAATGAAGCTCACGTACTCCACCTTGTGTCAAACTCATATTGACACCTGCCAATGTAGTAGCAATTGGCAATTCACGAATAGTAATTTCTCGAGACCAACCGCCTTGATTTAAGGTCATATACGTATCAGAAAAAGAGAATTTTAAATTTGGTACAAGCCCAGCATCTGTTATTGGTGGGACAAGCATATCAGGATTTTCCAGATCCCTCATAATATCTCTTGGCCCCTTATCCACCCCTCCCGCACCATCTTTCCGAATAGGCTGCGGAACATAAGAATAGCCCTCTGGCATGTTCTCCAATGATTCACCTCTTCATAAAGAAATCGTTATTTAAAAATGTATGGATTCATTACTTGAATTATTCTTTTCTTGTAAGGATGGACTGTTCTGTTCACGAAATAGAACCACTCAGTGTTGAAAAAATAATGACTTGTTTCCCCTTTAATTCAATCTCTCTCTTTTTTCATGCCTATATTAATCGCTACTTTTTGAGATGCTGTATTACCAATTGGAATAAGGGATATCATCTTATTTAAAGATAATTCTTTTTCGCCATATTCTCTCAAAGCTTTCGCCACTTCTGTTGCATAACCCATACCCAAAAAATTTGGTGCAATCCAATAGTCTATTTCGATTTGTTCTTCCTCAATAATTCTTTGAGGGACAAGTCCTGCATGTCCAATTCGTTCGTTGGTTTCTTTTAATTCAATTATTTTTAATCCATATGCCTCATTCTTTTCATAAGTAATGATGCTGAGGCTTTTACTTCTCCAAATCTACTAATATGTTATAATTTCTTTAACATATATTAGGTGGTTTTAAAAAGATGTATATCTTGATTATAGTCGTGTCTTCTTTAATGAAGATCGGTTGAGTCTACTCAATCTAGGTTTAGAAGCACCCTTGTGGACAAGAATTTTAATAAGAAAAGGTCATAAATTGTAAGGAGAATATCGAATAATGAAAGATAGTAATTTATTCAGAGATGATTTTATTATTATTACTGGAGGCCCCGGTTCTGGTAAAACGACTTTGTTGAATGAAATACAAAAAAATGACTATAACTACGTTCCTGAAGTCGCAAGGGATATCATTCAAACACAGATTTCTTCCGAAGGTGATGCTCTGCCTTGGAAAAATGTAAAAAAATATCGAGATCTAATGTTAGATAAATCCATAGAAAGTTATATTTCAGCATTGATGAACCCTCAAAAACACCCCCTATTTTTTGATAGAGGCATCCCAGATACTCTTGCCTATACACGCTTAATTAACATTCCGATTTCAGAGAACCTTGAATCTGCAATTAAAAAGTACAAGTATAATAAGAAAGTGTTTATTTTACCCCCTTGGAAAGAAATATACAAAACCGATTCTGAAAGAAAACAGGATTTTGAAGATGCTGTAGCAACTTATAAAATCATGTTTGAAACTTATAAACATCTTGGTTATGAACTTATTGAGGTACCCAAAATGAAAGTCGAAGAAAGGGCAAGCTTTATAATTAAAAATGTAGTAAATTGCTCAAGCATCTTATAGTAATACCTTGGAGAGTCATGTAAGTCACCTACACCGCCTACTGCCATCAGTAATATAGCCTCGATACCGTATTGAGCCATTTTTATCCCAACAACCATTTCGGCACGTATTTCTTTGATTGCGTTAACCATAAAGGAGTGGTTTGGCGTTAGGTTCTGTAGGAGCAGATAGAATCTTTACTAACAACTTAGAAGCTATGTCAATACTGGTTGCATATATTTTCTTTATTAGTGGATTGATAGCCTTTGTTTTAAATGTTGCAAAGTTATCTAGAATTGATTGAACTTAGTGTTACTTTATTGCAACGCTTTTCTTAATGTTGCTGCACTTTATCTTTCGGAGAGCGTCCTTAATTGCACAAGGATGCTCTTTCTTTATAAAAATTCTTTTGTTGGCATTTGTAAATCTAAAAGTTGCATACAAGAATCTATTCCTCTAAATAAAGGTTAGCGCAACAGGAAGAGTGGCACTTTTCGCAGAACTTATAGCGGGACTCGATCAGTTAATCCATTTTTATGAACAAAGCCTTGCCCGGGGTCATGACATATTGATCAGCATTTAGTAAAACCGCATCAAATATTAAACTGTACCCTCTCGAGAGACTTTTTTAAAGTGTCTACTCGAGAGGGTACAGTATACTATAGGATAGACTTTTTTCAAAGTGTCTATCTTATAGGGTACAGTTTAATGATTACACAATGGGGATTTTTTTATAATCTACCTAAACACGTAATATAAAATTGCTTTCAAGTATCTTTTTTGACAATTTCAAATAAGTTTTTTAATCCTGTTTCCAACTCTTCGTATGTTGCATAGGCATACGATAATCGAATATGCTGGGTATCTTGTGGATTATAGATATAACCGGGGTTAATGAGGACTTGTCGTTGCAATAGTTTGATAAATAACTCTTTATCAACGATTGGTTCATGAAACTTTAGCCAAATATAGAAGCCACCTTTTGGCTTATACCAGTCAGCAATATCACAGAATTTTTCTTGTAATATAGTCTCTACATAATCTGCCCTTTGCTGTAATTTTTGACGTAAGCTGACGATATGCTTTTCATACTTTCCAGATTGTAGCCAGTGCAGCACAATTTCCTGTGAGATTGCGCTTGAACCGTAATCTGTTTGCATTTTTATATCCGCTAACCGCTCAATAACGGTTGTTGGACCAATTAACCATCCAATTCGAAGTCCAGGGCTTAATGTTTTCGAAACACTCCCAATATATAGGACTTGCCCGCTATCATCCATTGATTTTATGGGAGGAGTTGCCGCTTCAAAGAGCAATTCGTGATAGACGTCATCCTCAATAATAGGAATTCGAGATTGTTTACACGCTTCATAAAGCTGCTTTTTTTCAAGCGCCGTCCACACCACTCCGGTCGGATTGTTTAATGTAGGAACAGCATAAAACACAGCCTGTCTTTTTCTTTTCTTTTCAGCTAATGTTTGTGCGAGCTGTGCATCACGATGGATAGCCATCATTTGCATACCGACAGACTGAAAAGGATGAACTGAATTTAAATAAGACGTTTGTTCTTGGAATACGATAGAACCCTGTTCAAGCAGTCCAACAGCAATGAGCTGCAATGCCTGTAGTGCACCAGACACAATACAAACATTTTGGGGATTTGCATGAATCCCTCTTTTTTTCACATATTCACAAATCGCTTCTCTGAGTCTGTCACTACCCTGCGGTGATGAATAACCTAAAGCTTTCGGCTGTAAAGAAAGTTCCTTCAATGACGCTTCAATCTCAGCAGTTGGCAATAAACTTGGTGCTAGCTCTCCAGTTCCTAATCGTATGACATCATCGCGCTGCTCGTATTCATTAATTAATTGAATGGTATGATAATTCGGCTTATGAAGACTTGTGTCAATATAGGTTTGCCAATTTGGCTGGGTTTGTGTAATTAATGAATGCCAGGAATTGTGAGCTACATAAATGCCTGATCCTACCTTTGCTTCCAATATTCCTGTTGCCTTTAACTCCTCTAATGCCTGCTGAACCGTACTGCGATTTACCCCGAACTGCATAGCAAGCTGGCGTTGTGTTGGCAGCTTTGTTCCTGCTACCCAATCTCCTCGCTCTATATGCTCAGTAATCCATGTTACAATTTGTTGCTGTAATGTCATTTCGCTCTGTCTAATTGGCTTCCAGTTCATTCGTATCACCTCACACATTTCAAATTGGGTGGGTAAAAAACCATCCAATTGGTCGTTTTCTTTTAGTTATAACATAATTAGAATATTAAGTGAAAGGAGGAATTTTCCTTGGAAGCATTTCTTCATGGGATGATTTTAGCATTTGGACTTATTTTGCCCTTAGGTGTACAAAATGTCTTTGTTTTTTCTCAAGGTGCAACACAACCACATTTAGTTCGGGCCTTACCTGCCACCATAACAGCCGCGATTTGTGATACGCTCCTGATACTGCTTGCGGTATTCGGTTTATCTCTTATCGTCTTGCAATTTGAGTGGTTACGTATCGCTTTAATGAGTGTAGGTATACTTTTCTTACTTTATATGGGCTATACAATTTGGCGTTCAAATCCGGCAACTGCCGATAATAACGAAGCACTTCCTATCAAAAAACAAATATTATTCGCGCTCTCTGTATCTCTCTTAAATCCACATGCCATTTTGGACACTATAGGCGTTATTGGGACGAGTGCTTTAAAATATAGTGGCACGGAGCAAATCTTGTTTACTGCTGCATGCGTTTTGATTTCTTGGTTGTGGTTTATCGGTCTCACAATTGCTGGAGCTTCATTGAAAAAACTCGATAGCTCTGGGAAGCTAATGAATATTTTTAATAAATGCTCAGCGATTTTTATTTGGGCAACAGCTCTCTATCTTCTTAGTGGTTTACTGTAACCTATTTACATAAAAAACGCTCAGGATACTGTGTAAGATTAAAAACAAGTAATTGTACATGATGTTTGATTACACCCTAGCTTTGGATGTATTATAGATGAATGGACATATCTCGATTAATTCAATAGAATTGAGATTACGAGAGGACGTGTCCGACCATGAGTCAAAAAAAGTACAATAAAGAATTTAAACAAACAGTAGTCGAGATTTATCGCTCGGTTACACCGGTCAATCAAGGTAGCATTGGTTATGTCACACCCGATGCGTACGAGAAAATGTGCCGAGCAGCAGCGTGAAAAAGGGGTACAAAGAAATCTACCCCACCACATTCGGGCGCAACTTCCATGCATTTTCCGCTCTACATCCCGAGCAGGCGTTCAAAGGCTCTTTTCACTTTGACGGGCTACTCGGGATGTGGAACACTCCAAAAATGGACGTTGTGCAACACAAAAAAATTAACTTGAATATGTCCAGACTCTTGACGTAGATCCAATTCACCATATCAATTGTAAATTAGGTTAATCGAAAAATTTAGAGACTCTAATTATTTCTTCAGTAGGAGTCAGTGTCGCTTCGGCAATACTCTTGCTACTGTTGGCTAAGTATTGTTTAATCAAGTGGTAACCAATAGTATAGCCTGCATTCTCTGATAAACCAACTGGATTGAACCCTCGTTTCTTAGCAATGCCATCACCAAACATATAAGCTGATACTTCTCCAAAACCTTTAGTCTTTCGTCCCTCTTTTATCACTTCGATTGAGTACGCCATTTCTTCTTTATCAAAATCTGCGATCCAAGGTCCTATCAATTCTTTCCCATACATTTCTTCAGCAAAACATTCGGCTAAACCTTCCAATACTAAATATTCTTCTACAGTCACGTCACCATAATTAAATGGTTCAAATGTAAAACGAACATTATGATTAAACTCCTGAGCTAAAGCAGATTTTAATCGTTTCTTATTAAAGTCATTAGGAATAACCATTAGCATGATATATCCTGGTATTCCACCAAAACCCGAATATCCTTTATTTACTTTCATTTCTTGACTTTCTTCATCCCCTAAAAGAATATTTACGTCGATTTTTTTTAGGGGAATAGAATAATCTATCTTTTCAAATTCATGAATTCCTTTTAAAATCACTTCTTGATATTCATCAAAAATTTTAGATTCTATAAGTTTTGGCAAATTATCTTTAACTTGTTGAGTAGATTTTCTTGGAGTCCAAATCCCTAACATCTCTGATGCCATAACAACATCGTATCCATTGGGTTGCGTTGTTTTTAACGGTACATTTAAATAATCCCACATTGTTTTCATTGGTTGCATCAATCCATATCGAAGTGAATTCTCATTAACATTTCCTAATAAACACTTATTATAGAAATCTAAGCTATTGATTAAGTTGATTCTTACTTTTTCCATATTATCTCCTCCTTATCTAATAGCTTAATCCTTTACGCAACGTTAATGTAAAGCTTTTAATGTTTTATATTTATCTTTAGAACCACTATGGCCATCAAAGCTATGGAGAGGGAAATTCATTTGTCTTAGCGCAGGCTTATTTAATGCTTTTTCCCTCTTTTTATTAATTAATGTTCCATTGGTTAGTTCCTGTATCATACGTTGTACTTGTTTGATTCAAATAAATTAAATTTATATTGCATCCTACTAGGTATTTCACGGTCTTGTTTGAAAATTCTATTTATAAAAATCCGCTCTTTTTATTGACAGAAAATTCAGTCTTAATATATAATTTTTGGTATTACCACTGTCTTTAATTTGTATGACCATAAAAACAAAGGGGACGAGGATTTGAAAGAAAAGGAACGCTCCTCAGATAAAATTGAGAATGAATTAATTAGATCCATATTGGCTGATGTTTATTCTGTAGGAAGTACTTTACCGCCGGAAAGAGAGCTTGCAAAAGAATTTAGTGTTGGTCGTCCAACTATTCGGGAGGCTCTTCAACGTTTAGGAAGGGGTGGATGGATAACAGGAAGAAAAGGAATGCCTGCGATTGTTAATGATTATTGGCGCAATGGGAATCTAACGACACTTGTTAATATTGTTGAGAATCATCCTATCATAACAGATGAATTTATCATGTACTTATTAGAATTAAGAAGTTCTTTGACTCCGACTTATATTCGTGATGCTGTTACTTTTAATCAACCTAAAGTGGTTGCTCTCCTTGCCAATTTAGAGCAGCTTGAAGATAGTGCAGAAAGCTATGCAGCATTTGATTGGGATTTGCAAAAAAGGTGTGCAGGCCTTGCTGTCAATCCAATCTTTCTACTCATTTTAAATAGCTTCGATTCCATTTATATAGATATGGCGAAAAGATATTTTTCTGTAAAAGATCATCGTGAGTTGTCCTTCAACTATTACCACGACTTATTAAAAGCTGCATTAAAGGGAGATGCAATGGAAGCGGAGAGGTTGTCTAAGACAACAATGGAGAAAAGCTTGGCTCTCTGGAAAGATAGAGAAAAATAAAGAATACAGGAGGCGTGATAAATGAGATTGAAATATTTTAAAGAATATTTTTCATATCCTGATATATTAATCATGACCTGTCTATTCCTCATTAGCTTTGGATTTATGATTCTACATTTAACCTCCATCGGAATTTTGGGTGCTTTTATTCTGGGAATGATTATGTATTCCTTAGCTGAGTATGTTACACACCGGTTTCTTTTTCATCTGAAACCACCAAAGAATGCATTCTTGTTAAAAATGCTTAAACGCTTACATTATGACCACCATTCAAATCCGAATGAATTACATTTATTATTTTTACCCTTATGGTATAGTGTGCCAAACATTGCAATTGTAGCAGCCATTTTTTATATTCTTTCATCTAGCTTTATAATGACAAACGCATTTATTGCAGGGATCATGCTCTTTTTATTATTTTATGAGTGGACGCATTATATCGCCCATCGCCCCCTTCGGCCAATATCTCCATGGGGGCGTTGGATGAAAAAGGTTCATTTATGGCATCATTTCAAAAATGAAAATTACTGGTATGGCGTTACGAACCCAGCCTATGATTTTCTCATGGGTACCTTTAAAAACCAAAAGGATGTTGACCAAAGTAAAACTGCTAAAAATTTAGAGAAACGTGGCGACTAGAAAATAGAATTATAAAAAATATGCTTCTAGGTAAAATATTCGGTCCTATTCTGTCTTTATGATAAATTTTGCACATTAGAAGAAATCTGTTTCCTGACTACTCCCACAGCTAAAGCAGTGGGGTTCTTATATACTTAAGAGAAGCGTTACAAAGCTCTCCACAGATGGTGTTGCCATGTCCTGTGTACAACATCTTTGATTTATCCTCTGTTCCATAAGACTTTCTTATTTACACAACCGATGTTGTGTTGGCAATAAGTTTTAACGAAGGCAGGTAGCTCTACCTACGGAGGAATACCCCTCACTTGATTTGTTGGATACCCATGCTAAGAGGGAATGTTTTCTTTACTTGTTTCAAGTCTTCTATATGTTGATTGTGTAACGCTAAAAAGGTAGTAAACGTTTTATTGCATAAGTCTTGATTAGTTTGTTGTAAATTTGGATCACTATTCATCAGTAAAAACGCACTATATAAATCTCGTTGTACGAGATGACTTCCAATTTGACTCCAACGTTGATGGAGTTTTTTCTTTTCATAACGATCCGTCACATGGTTATACTGACTGGCTCTAAAGGTTATCGTATTTACTTTCTGTATCGTTTGCTTTGTGTAACCTAATTTTTGATGGATGATTTCCACTAGCATGGCTGGGGCATGATTCCCAATGCTTTTTCCAAAACGCTTTTTGGATTGGAATTTGCCCTGTATAGTTGTTTTGGTTTCTTTTGTACGTTTTGCCAATCCTTTAAAATGCATGGTTTCGATGTACACCTCATCGCCAAGAGACAAAATTTTATTTGCTAACGCACCATGTTTTTCTTTGATGTAGGAAGCTTTTCTTTCTATATAATTCTTTTTACTTGTTCTTTTTGTTTTTTTGATAGTTTTTTTACTATATGTCCAACGGAGTTTGACGCCATGTTTTATAGTCCCATCCTTTTTGAAATTGTTAGGATTGGTACTTCTACGACTTCTATCCAACTTGCGTAATAAACGTCTTTTTTGTTTCTCCAATAAAGGTACTTCTGGAGCAAGTTGTTGGATGAAAACTGTTTCTTCTGAAACAATCGCAATAGTAGAAGGACCAATGTCAATACCTACTCGTTGTTTTTTTTGATAGGAATGCCGAAAGGCTCCTGTTGATGGTATTCTCTTGGCAGGAGGAATCCCATCCATCACAAGTTGTACGTAAAAAGTATGTTTTCCACGAATCACTTTTTTGACTAGACGACAGTATTTAATGGTATGTAGGGCAAGGGATTCTTTTACAAACAAATCTTGTTTGCGAATACGAACAGGAAGGATTAATCCATTCCAATAGACAATATTCTCTTTAAATCGAATGCCTGCTTTATTAGATTTCCCTTCTACAGAATGAAACATTCCGTATCGTTTAAAGTGTGCTTTGCTCCCTTTAAATAGAACATCTTGAACCGCTCTCCAGACAGTAGAGGCGATTTTCTGAGAAGTATTGCTATCTATATGTTTTTTATAGTTATGTTGATGCTTTTTAATATACGCATGCAGTTGATATTCACTTAATCCAAAAGATTGACGAATGTTAGTTAATTCTTTTGCGATCTGCTTCAATTCTTTTGAATCATTCGTTTTTTTCGCTTTTTGGTAGCCACGTAATTGTTTTCGATAGTGTTTTGATTCTTGCATGAAAGTATATTGTTTTACTGCATAAGACAAAGTTGTATTATAGAGTGTACGGGCAATTTCAAAACGTTTTAATAGGAGATCCTTTTGCCATGTATCTATAAGTAACTTGAGTTCTATAATAAAACAATCTTTCTTCCATTTCGTCATTACCCGTCACTCCTTTCTTTTTTGATTATTTACAATATACAATATAAACATATGTTCTATAAAGAAAAAGCACTTCATTCCTCCCACCTCTGAAGAAGTGGGCTTCCTGAAGCTCACTTCTGTGAAGTATAAAAATGCCCTAGAACATAGGGACAACGTCAAAATAAGATATTTATAGACTTTAAATAAACATAAAAAGCCACAACCCATTCTAAATTTCACTTCAAAAGAAATGAAATTACCAAAAAAATCCAATCATTGCTATTTAATGATTGGATTTAAACCTCACTTACTTACGGTACGGTTCACCGTAAAGTAACTAAACGAGGTTTTTACATACATATTTTTTTTAATACCTACTGCTATCAATAACATTATCAACAGAAGTATGCCTTCTTAAGTAATCTTATTCTAACTCTGCAGCCCTGTCGATTAACATCTATTTGATCAGACGTGTTAATTAACCATTTTAATTAATTCGAAGACGCTGATTTCCGCTGCGGGCGAGCGTCGGGCCGCTTCCTCCGCTTTGTTGTTGTTGCTGCCGCTTTGCTTTCGCACAGAAAACATCCGCTCCTTGCAGGGTCTTGTCTGTCTCGCTTTTCCCGTGGGAAGCTTTGCTCTGCGACGAAAGCGAAGCAACAGGAGCACTCTAGTAGCCCTCCGCTACAATCCGCAAAAATGGGCACACATAAGTAAAATATCAACAAAAAAATCCTTTTATCGCTCAATAATAAACCTATATTTTCCTAATCAACACGCCTGCTATTTGATTAAGAAAGGGTTTTTCTCGCAAAAATATTTTATGGTATGATGTTTAGGTTGTGTATCTACTATGTGACACATTTACATTTTCTAAGAAAAGAGATATTTATGAAAACCGCAAATTTATCGAAGCGACATTGGTTGCTCATCTTAACACTTTCTTTATTAACATTTGTTCTCGGGACAAGTGAATTTGTTATTGTTGGAATCTTAACAGATATTTCTTCAAGCCTTCATATGACAAATGCAAAAGCAGGCACACTGGTTTCTGCGTTTGCAATTACGTTTGCCATCGCCACACCACTAGTGATGTCAGCAACAAGTCATTTTCCAAAGCGTAAATGGATGTTGTTTTTGATAGGATCTTTCATCGTCCTGAATGCTTTGTGCGTAATTTCGACGAACTACATTATGCTCCTTGCACTTCGGATTTTGACAGCGATTGTAACAGGAGTATTAATCTCTCTAGCCATGATTGTTGCAAGTGAAACCATGCCGATAAAAAAACGCGGACTTGCTATATCATTCGTTTTCGGTGGTTTCACACTTGCAAATGTCGTTGGAGTGCCAATTGGTATTGTAATCGCCGAATGGTACGGCTGGAATGCCTCTTTCATGTTAACCACTTTCCTTGGAGGGTTGGCGTTTTTGGCATCATTTTTTTTCTTACCGAATAAACTCAGCCAAGTACGCAGTTCGATACGGGATCAGTTTTCTTTAATGACACAGCCACGAATTTTGATAGCTTTTTTCATTCCTGCTCTCGGATTTGGCGCAACTTATGCCGTCTTTACGTACCTTGTTCCTATCTTGAAGGGAATGGGAGCACCAAATAATTCTATTAGTTTAATCTTATTTGGTTACGGGTTTATTTCGATTTTCAGCAACATCCTCGCAGGTAAAATTGCCAGTCACAATGCAATCGGTCGCCTTCGCTTTGTTTTTCTTGTGCAGGCAGTTGTTCTGACAAGTTTATTTTGGACTACAAATCATTTTATTTTAGGACTGGTAAATATCTAC
Organism: Lysinibacillus agricola; assembly: GCF_016638705.1. GTDB lineage: Bacteria > Bacillota > Bacilli > Bacillales_A > Planococcaceae > Lysinibacillus > Lysinibacillus agricola. Next base: position 2,904,476 of record NZ_CP067341.1, read on the forward strand.
TTAATGTCGTTAATGGCCATCCTCTTAACAACATCTACTCAGCTTTATTTAATAGACCTCGCCGGAATTTATCAGCCAAAAGCTACAGGACTCGCTGCTTCACTTATGCCAGTGGCAAGCAACGTAGGCATCGCTTTTGGTTCTGCATTAGGCGGAATTGTATATCATCAAGGGAATTTAATGAATGTAACATGGGTCGGTGGGATCGTTGCAGTCTGTGCAAGTCTGCTAACTTTTTATAGTCATCTTTTAGACCAAAAACAAAAGAAATCAGCATAATAATAATAGGCGCAATCATACATGAGTGAGATTTATTCTACAACTAGAGTCCAAGCATTAAATGAAAGTCCATCCCCTTCAATGATTTCTAAAATACGGTCTCGAATTAGTTTGTTGAATACCGGCATAATGCTCCCTCTTTTCTATTGAAATACTAGACACTTTTTTCAAAATACTAGATACTTTTTGAAATTTACTCGCCAAAATGCTCTTTAAAAGGTAAAAGAAAGCTACTTTCAAACGAAAGATTCGATTTGAAAGTAGCTTTTTGAACTGACCTTTACATAGGTTAGGGTTCATCTTTTTTAACACGTAATCAGATAACACATATCACTATTAGTATGCACCACGATTTATTAAAGTCGCTCTAAATCCTGGTATTCTTTCATATAAGGACCATCCTCTGCCACATATGAATGATATAATGCCTTTACTGCAAAATTTTTCTCTAAACCCATTTCAGATTTTAGCTTTTTTAATTCATCATGCAACGCTCGATGTTCATTGATAAGCTTTAGCATAATTGATTTATTATATTTCATTTCATCCGTCCTTTTAGCTTATAACTTGAATAATTACAACTTTTAAATAGTTAAATTCAGGGAAGTTATGTGGAACTGCAAAATCCTCGGGCAACTGATGTTGTTCTAGTATTTTGTAACGTGTATCTGTCTCTTTAAATGCTTTATCAATAAACGTTTTAAATTTTTTCATGTCAAAGCTCGCGTTATTCGTTGAAGCTATAATTACACCATTATCAATCGTAATCGCAAGAGCATCCTTTAAAAGCTTTGGATAATCCTTTGCTGTACTAAAGGTCATTTTTTTTGTTCGTGCGAAACTCGGTGGATCAAGTACGACAACATCAAACTTCAATTCATGACGCTTTGCATAGCTAAAGTAGTCGAAGACGTTCATCACTTTAATATCCTGTGATTCATAATCAATCTCATTCACTGCAAATTGTTCGATTGTTTTAGCTAAGCTACGTTTAGCTAAATCAACACTCGTTGTACCTGATGCGCCACCAAGTGCTGCTGCTACAGAAAATGCTCCTGTGTAAGAGAATGTATTTAACACGGTTTTGTCGATCGCATAATGATCGCGTAGTGCTTTCCGAACATTACGTTGATCAAGAAAAATCCCTGTCATTGCCCTATCGTTTAAATCAACAGCAAAGTTCATGCCATTTTCCTTGACGATTAATGGGAAATCACTTTTTTCACCTGATACATAATCATCTTGTTCTACATATTGTCCGTTAGTATTAAATCGCAATTTTTCATAAACGCCGCGCGTGTTCAGTGCTATATTTAACGCTTCATACACGACATCACGGAAAGCATAAATTCCTTCACTATACCAGCTCACCATATAGAAGCCATTGAAGAAATCAATAGTTAAGCCACCAATTCCATCACCTTCTCCGTTAAATACACGGAAAGCCGTCGTTTGTTCTGAGGCAAAAAAAACAGCACGTTTCTCAGCCGCCTCGCGAATTTTTTTTGTGAAGAAGCGCACATCGATGACTTCTTTTTGTTTGCGTGATAGTACCCAGCCGATGCCTTTGTTTTGCTCACCATAATAGCCTGTCGCAATATAACCACCTTGTGCGTCTAATAATTCCACAATCGTTCCTTCTGAAACGGCTACCTCTGGCATATCTATAGCTTCTTTTAAAATAAGTGGATAGCCATTTGTCATTTGCTTAATAAATTTTGGTTTTACATATATTTCGCGTATCTGCTCCATCGAGTCATCCTAACTGTTTCATAATCTATCTATTATGTCATGTTTCGCAGGAAAAAGCGAAGGAGTTAGGTATTTGCAGCATAACAGGGACGATCGTTAGTTTTTCGTGGCGCATATCATACAAGGATGTGCTGATAGATTATATACGTTGATTGAGTGATTGAGGACTTACATTAATAACAACAATCAAGTTAAACAGAGCTAAAGATTGGCCTTATGAGAACCCCGCAGGCTTGCCAACCAGATTGTTTGAAACTTACCTGAGCATTAAAGATTTTACAGCTTAAAATAAACAGTAACTTTTTCATCAAACACTTCTGTCTCTATATATCGTTCACCCTGATCTTCACTCACATAATGAATATCATTTAACAACACATTGGCCTTTAGTAACGATTCATGCTGTTGGATGATAGTTATTGCTTTGGCACTTCCAGCAATCGAAATCGATACATACTGCTCAACAGGAAGTTTCCATTTTTTTCGTGTATCTTGAATTGTGCGAATTAGTTCTCTAATTTGGCCTTCCTCAAGTAAGCTAGTTGTCAGCTGAACATTTAAAAGGACTCGACATGAAGCATCTTCGGCTAAGATGTAATGGTCCTTTACAATGGATTCAGTTAGCACGTGTGCTTTTAACAATGTCACCTGTTCCCCATCAATCGTTAACTCAACTGAACCTGTTCGTTGTAAATTATTTTTCTCTTCATCATTTAATTGCACTACGTAATCTTTTACTTTGTTCACTTTTGGTCCAAATGCTGCACCTGCCGTTTTAAAATTAAGCTTATAATGAACGGTTTCATATGCTGAGAAGTCATTTGTCCAAATGCATTCTTTTATATTTAATTCTTCTTTCACGAGCTCGCTATATGGTTGATAATCTGTTAGCTCACCTTCAACAGAGGCAATGATTTCACTTAAAGGCTGCTTTACCTTGATTCCTTGACTATTTCGTATGCTGCGGCCTAGTTCTACGATTGATAAAATATTCGCCATTTCTTTCTCAAGCTTAGCATTTACGAGCGCTTCATTATATGTTGGGTAATTTTGTAAATGTACACTTTTTCCACATAATTGTCGATATAAATCCTCGGCAATAAATGGTGTGAAAGGTGCTAGCAATTGACAAATTGTTGATAGTAGCTCATACAGCGTACTAAAGGCACCTCGTTTATCCTCTGACAGACCATTTGCCCAAAATCTTGCTCGAGAGCGACGGATATACCAGTTACTTAGCTCTTCCACAAGCTTACCGATTTCACGTGTTGCCTGTGTAAATTGATAATCATCCATAGATTTTGTCACAAGCTGAATTGTATGATGTAATCGAGACAGTATCCAATGATCTAATTTTGTACGTGTACCAGTTTTGTTAGCATCGTACTGGAAGCCATCTATTTCTGCATATAGCTGATAAAATTTGAACGTATTATCAAGTGTATCAACTAGCTTTGATTTCGCATCCATCACAATCTTCTTAGAAAAACGTTTAGGATTCCAAGGAGAACTGTCTACTAAGAACGCCCATCTTAAAGCATCTGCTCCGTACTGCTCTATCAGTTCAACTGGCTCTAATGCATTTCCTTTACTTTTCGACATTTTCTGTCCATGCTCATCTAAAACATGCCCTAAAGAAAGTACATTTTTATAAGGTGCTTTACCAGTAAATAATGTCGAAACAGCTAATAGACTATAGAAAAAGCCTCGTGTTTGGTCAATACCTTCGATGACAACATCGGCAGGGAACTGATTGTTAAATGTATCAAGATTTCCAAAAGGATAATGATGCTGAGCAAACGGCATTGAACCACTGTCAAACCATACATCTATCACTTCAGGTGTACGTTCCATATCACCCTTACATGTTGGACAAGTACAAACAACCTCATCGATATACGGCTTATGAAGCTCGATGTCATGTAAAGTGCCCTTCGCTAACTTTTTTAAAGAAGCAATACTATTTGGTGCCTCTTCATGTCCACAATCCTGACAAACCCAGACATTGAGCGGTGTACCCCAATAACGATTTCGGCTAATATTCCAGTCCACTAAGTTTTCTAAAAAGTTGCCAAATCTACCGTGCTTAATGTGATCAGGATACCATGTAACTTGTTCATTATTTTGTAAAAGTTTATCTTTCATTGTAGACATGTTGATAAACCAGCTGTCAGTCGCGTAATAAAGCAATGGTGAATCACAGCGCCAGCAATGAGGGTAGCTATGCTCATATTTTTCCTTATCAAACAATAGCTCATCTTTAGCAAGCATTTTGATAATATCGACATCACAATCTTTCACAAATCTACCAGCAAGCTCTGGAACCTCTTCTGTATAACAACCTTTCAAATCAACAACATTGACAAACGATAGCCCATTTTGCTGAACCGTTTTATAATCGTCCTCCCCATAGGCAGGCGCAATATGGACGATTCCAGTTCCACTATTCTCTGTAACGTAATCCGCTAGTACAACGACATGCCCTTTATCAACGGTTACGTATGAAAAAGGTGGAATGTACGATACACCTTCAAATTCATGCCCATTATGCTCACTTAATATTTCAACGGGTGCAGTAAAAACCTTTTCCACTAATGATTTTGCCAAGATATATACTTTATCGTGCTGTTTCACTCGAACATACACAAGCTTAGGATTCATAGCCAATGCAACATTAGCAGGTAATGTCCATGGAGTCGTTGTCCAGCCAAGAAAATACTCATCTTTATCCTTCAATTTAAACATTGCCGTGACAGATAAATCCTTTACATCCTTATAGCCTTGTGCAACCTCATGAGAGCTTAATGATGTTTGACAGCTAGGGCAATACGGTGAAACGCGGTGCCCCTTATATAAAAGCTTTTCCTTGTGCACATGACTTAAAATATTCCAAACAGACTCAATGTAATCATTGCTAAGCGTTAAATATGGATCATCCATGTCAATCCAATAGCCAAGCTGCTCTGTAAAGGAGCGCCACTTCTTCTCATAGGTAAAGACACTTCCCTTACACTCTTGAATAAATTGTTCGACACCATATTTCTCAATTTCTTGCTTGCCAGAGATACCTAGCTTTTTTTCCACGCCTAACTCTACAGGCAAACCATGTGTATCCCAGCCAGCTTTACGCTCAACCAAATAACCTTGCATCGTTTTATAACGAGCCACGACATCTTTAATCGTTCTACCAAATGCGTGACCAACGTGTGGTAATCCATTTGCTGTTGGCGGTCCTTCATAAAATACAAAAGGCTTATTGTTAGAACGGTTCGCAACAGATGCCTGGAACGTTCCTTCCTGTTCCCACAACTGACGAACCCTCATTTCCCTTTCTACAGTCGTTTCTTTTTTCTCTTCAACTTGCATGTAATTCCCTCCTATACAATACGTATAAAAGGCATACAAAAACCCCGTCCCAAGCAAGGGACGGGGTTAACCGCGAATACCACCCTAATTCTATTGAAACAGCGTTCAATAGCACTTAGCAACGTACAATCATACGTGTTCTTTTTAACGGTAGACACCCGAATCGGCTTACTATGTTCAGCCAATCTTCTCAGAGAGGATCTTCATGTAACACTTGCACACCGACTTCCACCATTATGTCGGCTCTCTGTAGAACAAAATGAAACATTACTCTTTCTCATCAACGAATTTGTATGCTTTTATTGTCATTCATCTTAACAAACTAATTTTTGTCTGTCAATAATTTCAAAGCACTAAAATTGGTAGTGATTTCCTTATAATTCATCGAGACATGTTTCGATGCTTTTATGAAGAGCTGCGAGCTTAGGCTTTCCATTTGTTTTAATATAAAAGCTTTGATGTACTTGGCTGGAATAAATGGGAGGGCGACGGCACAACAGAGGTCGTGACAGTAGGATTGTATCAACAATTGCAATGTACATGGAATTTTAATGTAGCTCCTGAAAAATTGCTTCGTGAAATTTCATTAGAGGATTTTGATGCACTAGCGATTCCTGGAGGCTTTGAGGAGGCAGGGCTTTATGCTGATGCCTTTAGTGACGAATTTCAGGCAGTTGTTCGTCATTTCGATGAACACAAAAAACCGATTGCTACGGTTTGTGTAGCTTCCCTTATTTTAGGTCATAGCGGAGTACTACATAATCGAAAAGCTACTACTTATAATCATCCAACAAGTAAACGATTAGCACAGCTACAATCCTATGGTGCAGACATCGTCAACGAACGAATTGTTCAAACTGGACATATTATTACATCCTCCAATCCCGGCACTGCATTCGACGTTGCATTTAGCTTTCTGGAAATGCTGACATCTGAGGAAAATGCAAAAAAGGTAAAGGATTTAATGGGGTTTAATTAATTGAAAGAAGCTGTCTCAAAGCGTTAAATTGGGACAGCTTCTTTCCATTTTATTTGATAATAAATGTTGTAACTTCGATCCAAATTCTTTGCTTTTTGTAACCAATGAAATGGTTCTTGTTCTTCCAAAATTATTAATTGGTAAGGCAAAAAGCTGAAGATGACCAATATTTTTTGCCATTAGCTCTGGTACAATCGTAATCCCCATTCCAGAGGTCACAGCCCCCAAAATAAAATCGCCAAAGTTCACTTCACTTATAATATTTGGTTTATAGCCAAGTGCTTGTATTTGTTCTACTATATCCTTTCTTGAATCACAAGGAGCCTGATGAACAATAAGCGGCTCCTCACACAATTCTGCAAGGTCAACTGCTGGCCTTGAATTAAAACGATGGTTCAAAGGAAACACAGCATAGTAAGGTTCCGTAAACAATTCGCAACTCCACAAAGATTCTCCCGTATATTTTGCATCCACAAAGACTGCATCAAGTCTACCTTTTTGTAAAGATTGCAACAGTTCATTTGAAGTATTTTGAATCATTAAGGTTATAGGTCGATCTAGTAGCTTAAGTTCATTCATTTTATTTGGCAAATAATAAGTGGCTAAGCTAGGTAGACCACCGATGGCAATTGGATTGCTCTGGTTAAATTGCTGTAATTCTTCACGAATGGCAGCTAGTTCAGTAATAACTGGTGTAATTCGAGTGTAAAAACGTTCTCCAGCTTCTGTTAATTCGATACCAATGGATGTCCTATGAAATAGCTCGATGCCAAGATTATTCTCTAAGTTTCGTATATGTTTACTTAGTGCAGGTTGGGAAAGATTCGTGATTTGAGCAGCTTTAGAAAAACTTTTTTGATTGGCAGCAGCAATAAAACTATGTAACCATTCTACATTCATTGTATTCCTCCCTAACCTATAACGATTTGTTATACCCTTATAAAATAGTGATTGTTCCATATTCAGCGTTTTTTAGTAACCTATTAAATATAGAAGGTGCTTCGATTATAACATATTGTTATAAGTTATCTAATCGACAAAATACTTAGCATCTTTACTATATGGAGGTTCAATAAATGAAAAATGTTTTATTATTATCCTTTGGCATGTTTGCCTTGGGCTTTGATGCCTATGTGATTGCAGGGCTTCTCCCAGGAATTAGCGATACGTATCAAAAAAGTACATCACAAGTCGGCCAGGCTGTGAGCATTTTTACTTTGTTTTACGCAATCTCAGCGCCGTTTTTTTCTTCTTTACTTGCAGGAAAACCAATAAAAAAAATCTTATTAGGGTCAATGCTTATCTTCACAATAGCGAATAGCATCACTGCTTTAGCGCCGACCTTTTCTATTCTTCTACTATCGAGAGCAATTGCAGGGACAGGGGCTGGTTTATTTTCACCATTAGCCGTAGCAGCCTCTTCAAAGTTCGTTTCTAGTGAAAAGAGAGGGAGAGCTCTAGGTTTGACAATTGGAGGAATGAGTATGGGAACAGTGCTTGGCGTTCCTTTAGGTATATATATATCCAACTTATTTGATTGGAAATTAACGCTTTGGCTATTAGTTATGATCGGTGTAATTGCTGTTTTATGTATGTATATTTTCCTGCCCGATTTCCCAACAACGCCTCCCCCTGCACTTAACGAACGATTAAAGATGTTCCTAGATAAAAGAGTAACTATAACTGTATGTATAACATTTTTCGCCAGTGTTGCTAGCCTTGGATTGTACACATATCTATCTCCCCTATTAGAGGAAATGGCAGGCTCCAGTAACTTAACGATATATCTTTGGGCATGGGGATTCGGTGGCTTGGTTGGAAGTATAATGATTGGTTACTTAATCGACTATTTCGGGAAACCAAAAACTTTAGTTACAATCATTTTATTCACTTTAACTCTATCCATTATTTGTATACCATTAATGATTCACTTACCGATATTAAAATACTTACCGTTCTTTGTCTGGGGAGCAATGGGTTGGGCATGCCAAGCACCTCAACAACATATTTTACTCTCCTATCAGCCGAATAACGGAAGTTCGGCAGTAGCATTAAACAGTTCTGTAAATTATTTAGGTAGTGCAATAGGTGCAAGTTTAGGTGGGATTGCATTGTCCTTACAGATGGGAACAATAACATTGATTTATTTTGCGATAATCTCAATGTCATTCGCAATTTGTTTACAGTTTTATAGTATGAAGAAGAAATTTAGCGTATAAATGGATTTAAAAATTGCGGCTCTAATCGTCTATTTGATGATTCTATCCATCACTTCGATGGTTAGAGTCGCAACTTTGATGGCTCAATTCATCAATTTGACGCTTCCATTAACCACTTTGGTGGTTCTATCCGTCATTTCGGCAGTTCAATCCATCATTTTAGCGTTTCTATCCACGATTTCGAAGGTCTATACATTACTGACAATAATTTCGCCAGTTGTTGCATCAATATACCGAATAGGTAATCTAGTATGTCGATCACAAGCTTGATAGACAAGTTGATAAGACTCTATTTCATCATCGTAATTTTTGTCCCAAGTCAATTGGAAATCGACATTTTCTAGAAATTGAAGATATGCTTTTTCCAAAGAGATAGCTGGCACTGGAGGTATTTGGCTAAGTTCATCCAAATCAAAATTCGGTCCATTATAATGATCAATCAGACCTGTCGTACGATTAACAACAATGATCACCATATCAAAAATAATTATACCTTGATTACGGGCTTGGAATATAAAGGATTCTGATTCTCTTTCATCCTCTTCCTCATCTCCTCGAATTAATCGTTGAAGATAAGGATAGTAGTCAGGAATTATTTTTAGTAAAAAGTCTATTGCTTTTTGATAACATGCTTCGTGATTAAGCTGTAGATTTCCTAAGCGTTTATGCATCCATCCAAAGCTATTTATTTTACCAGTTTTTATTGAAATAAAAGCTTTTACTGTATCTTCTGATTGCATTTTAAAAAAGCTGTTCATCGATAAATCTTTTTCTTTCATCTCCCAATTCCGCTTACGCCAAACAATCCCTTGATCTGCTCCTCTATCTACTTCTCGAATAAGCTCCAGATCATCTGTTATACCAATAATATCTTCATTCGTAAATTCATTGGTCATTAAGTTAGCTGGCAAAGGAGGCAAAGCAGCATAACTTTCAGGTACATTTTCATCATGAAGTATCGTTAATGTTGGGTCTAATGCATCTGCTTTAAAATTTAGAAATGAATTTACCTCATACACGAGATGAAGTCCATCTTTCTTCACATTGTAAATATCTCGTGATAATTTTGTTATCACTAGTTGTAACGCCAATGTATTCCGCACATATTCTATCAGAGCTTCCTTCGAAACTAACTTTGAAGGTATTTCAGGGCTCGTTTTCACTCCGTAGTAACTAAATCTAACAATATTTCCCAAGAAATCAACATCAATAAAACAACCAGCATGTGCTAATGGTACATCCATAACAAACTGTTCAAAATAAAAACTTTCTACACACGACAGTTTTTTTATTTGAGAACATGTTAAGTCTTTTAATGCTTCTGGATAATGACTCAGTAAAAATTGTTCCGCACTTCTTCTTTTTTCCTCAATAGATAAAGAATCAGCTTCTGACACAATATCATTCGTTTCAATTGATAAGTGTATGAGGTGACCGGTGCAATCTAACTCAACAGTCATACTTTCATCCTGTTGTTCATTCACCCAAGAGAACATCACTCTTTCGTCATCAGAATATTCTTCTATGATAAGCTCATAGTGACTTGGTAATGAAACAATGGATAAAGCCCGTTCTTTTAGTTCATCTTTTTGCAAACTAAAGCCCTCCTTACAAATATTTTTATGTATAGACAAAAACCGATCTCCTAAGAGATCGGTTTTTTATTTTTAAATGATTACTGAGCAGCTTTCGCGCGAAGAACCATTTGTAGGATACCACCGTGACGGTAGTAGTCTACTTCTACTTCTGAGTCGAAACGAGCTAAAGCTTGGAAAGTTTTAACTGATCCGTCTTCAGATTTAGCAGTTACTGTTAAGATTTCACGTGGTTTCACGTTGTCAGTAATGTTAACAGAGATTTCTTCTTTACCAGTTAAGCCTAAAGTATCAGCTGATTCACCTTGCATGAATTGAAGTGGAAGAACACCCATCATTACTAAGTTAGAACGGTGGATACGCTCGTAAGATTGTGCGATAACTGTTTTGATACCAAGTAAGTTAGTACCTTTAGCAGCCCAGTCACGAGAAGAACCCATACCATAGTCGTTACCAGCAAGTACTACTAAGCCAGTACCTTGCTCTTGGTATTTCATACATGCGTCATAGATGTACTCTACTTCACCTGTTGGCCAGTAAGTAGTGAAACCACCTTCTGTACCAGGAGCAACTTGGTTACGGATACGGATGTTTGCAAATGTACCACGCATCATAACTTCGTGGTTACCACGACGAGAACCGTATGAGTTGAAGTCACGGATTGCAACACCGTTTTCGATTAAATATTTACCTGCAGGTGTTTCTTTACCGATTGCACCAGCTGGTGAAATATGGTCAGTTGTAATTGAGTCACCGAACTTCGCCATAATGCGTAAGCCATCTAAGCCTTTAATAGCTTCTGGTTCTTTTGCAAGACCTTGGAAGAATGGTGGGTTTTGGATGTAAGTTGATTTGTCATCAAATGTGTATAGAGACTCAGTTGATGTTTCAATTGCATTCCATTTTTCGTTCGCTGTGAATACAGTTTCGTATTCTTTTTGGAATAATTCACGGTTAACTACAGTACCTAATACTGCGTTAACTTCTTCAGTTGAAGGCCAGATATCAGCGAAGAATACTTCGTTGCCATCTTTGTCTTTACCGAATGAATCTTTTTGTAGGTCAACATCCACAGTACCAGCAAGTGCATAAGCAACAACAAGTGGTGGTGAAGCTAAGTAGTTAGCTTTTACAAGTGGGTGTACACGGCCTTCGAAGTTACGGTTACCAGAAAGAACTGAAGTTACGAATAAGTCGTTCTCTTTGATAGCGTCTTCGATTTCAGGAAGTAATGGACCTGAGTTACCGATACATGTTGTACAACCGTAACCTACAGTGTTGAAACCGATTTGGTCAAGGTAAGCTTGTAAACCTGAATCTTCAAGGTAACCAGTTACTACTTTAGAACCTGGTGCTAAAGAAGTTTTTACCCATTTAGGCACAGTTAGACCTTTTTCTACAGCTTTTTTCGCAACTAAGCCCGCAGCGATTAATACGTATGGGTTAGATGTATTTGTACAAGAAGTGATTGCAGCGATTGCTACAGCACCTGTTGGGATTTCTACATCACCTTCAGCGAATTTAGCTACAGAAGTTTTTGCGAATTCATCTTCAGTTAAACCGAAACCTTGTGTACCTTGTGGTGCCACTACTGCTTCTTTGTAACGAGTACGCATTTGAGATAGTGGAATTAAGTCTTGTGGACGTTTTGGACCAGAAAGGTTTGGTTCGATATCAGCTAAGTTTACTTCTAATACGTCAGTGTAAACTGGCTCTAAAGTTGGATCGAAGAACATGTGGTTAGACTTTAAGTAAGATTCTACAACCGCGATGTGCTCTTCGTCACGACCAGTTAAACGCATGTAGTTTAATGATTCTTCGTCAATTGCGAAGAAACCACATGTAGCACCATATTCAGGAGCCATGTTAGAGATTGTCGCACGGTCAGCTAGTGGTAATTTAGTTACGCCAGGTCCGAAGAACTCAACGAATTTACCAACTACGCCACGTTGACGTAATACTTGAGTTACTTTTAATGCTAAGTCAGTAGCAGTAGTTCCGTTTGGAAGATCGCCAACTAATTTAACACCGATAACTTCTGGAATTGGGAAGTATGAAGGTTGACCAAGCATACCTGCTTCAGCTTCGATACCACCAACGCCCCATCCAAGAACGCCAAGACCGTTGATCATTGTTGTATGTGAGTCAGTACCTACTACTGAGTCAGGGAATGTTTCGAAAGTACCGTCAGCATTTTCGTTTACGTGTACAACTGGAGCTAAATACTCTAAGTTTACTTGGTGAACGATACCAGTTGCTGGTGGTACAGCACGGAAGTTATTGTAAGCAGTTTGAGCCCATTTTAAGAAGTTATAACGCTCAGCGTTACGTTCGAATTCTAGGTCCATGTTTGCTGCTAATGCAGATGCATTACCGTATTTGTCAACTTGTACTGAGTGGTCAATTACAAGGTCAACTGGAATAGCAGGGTTGATTTTGCTTGGGTCGCCGCCCATTTCCTTCATTGCAGAACGAAGAGATGCAAGGTCAACTACTACTGGTACACCAGTAAAGTCTTGTAATACAACGCGAGAAGGTTTGAATGGTACTTCTGCTTCTGGATCTGCACCGTTACCCCATTTTGCTAATTCGTTTACGTGCTCTTCTTTGATAACATATGCATCATATTGACGTAAAACTGATTCTAATAATACTTTGATTGAGTAAGGAAGGTTTGAAACTTTTGCAACGCCAGCTTTTTCAATCGCAGCTAAGTCATAGTAATTATAAGTTTTACCATTAACTTCGAATGATGCGCGGCTGTTGTGTAAATTACCTTGTGCCATTTGCGGATCCCCCTAAATATCTTTTTGAAAAGGCCTAATTAAAATAAATTTAAAGCATCTTTTCTCCAATACCCATGATAACGCATTTATATTCATAAGTAAATTACATTAATATTATCTTTTTCAATAAGCAATACTTATGACCTTGGTTTGTAGCCAAATGTATTTAATTTTTATGGGTGCATAACATCAAGGTTTTACAAATCGGAGATTTTTATACCTTCCTATTTAAATGTATTTAAATGTATTTAACTGGGGCGTTTTTTGGGGCTCTTTCTGGGGCGTACGTAGTTTTTTAAAAATAGTGCCCCACCTTATAAAATAGTATTTTTATAATAATAGTTCGGACAGGTACGTTATATAGTAGAAATCTTAACAAAGAAAATAATTTACAACAACTAGTATTTTTTTATTGTTAATCAGGTCTCAAAAAAAGTCACTCATTTAAATAATAAAAAAATGAGTGACTTTAATAAATGTATTTTTTATAAATCTAACTCAGTACATCTGCAAGATGAATATTTTGATCAATTTTCAAAGTTATATTGTAATCTTTCCAAAATGCATCATTTTCATTATTAGCAATTATTTTACCAAGCTTTAATGATTCTTTAACTTCATTTCTAAAATTCCCCAACCCTAAGTCCTTGTATCTATTTAATCTAGGTGGCAACCTCTCAACATTTGATAAGTTAATTAAAAACGAATCCGGTATAAAATTTTCATAACTGTTTTTTCTAAGTTCTGTTATTATTCCATCTTCAATTCGTATTGTGATAAGAAAGTCTTCATAAAAAGTAATACTTAATTCGAAGTAATCTTTCTTTAAAAGGAATTTATTGTTGACCATTCTTTTAATCGTTTGTTCAATACTCTTTATGAATATTTTTTCATAATCAGCTACTACTGAGGAACGTATAAGATAATCCATCATTCATCCCCTCTTTTTAAGTTTTTTATCAATATCCTTAGTTACCTTCACAGTATCCAATTCCGAATAATCAGCAAGATCTTTGTCGAGTGCTTGTTCCATAACTTCTTTTATATCCTCAGTACTAATCACTAATTTATCAGTTATAAGTACTTTGAATAATTCTTCCATAAATATATTTCTTGAATTATTAAGTTGTTGATAATGTTTTCTATATTCTGAGTGTAAAAAAGTTAACACTTCGATAGGTAAGAAGATTGGTCTTGTATGATTATTCTCAGGAAGCTTTTTGTAAAAATAATCTGCCATAGTCTCATAATTGTTAGTGTTAAAGTTATTAGAAATAAATATATGTGCACTAAGCTGTTTAGTATTACTGAATTTCGTAATGTAATTTATTTGATTTAGCATTTCAACATAATCATAAGCCTTTCTCTGCTCACTTTTACCTAAGTCATATCCATCAGAAGTTTTATTTAATTTACAGTCATACGAAAAAACATATTGTTTTTTTTGTTCTTCAGCTCCTTGTACTGTATACGTCAAAGCAAAAATCCCTTCAGGCACTTCTTTTCCTGACATTTTTTTACCCCATTTTTCAGCATTTGGAAAAATATCTTTTATAATATTAAACACATCATCTTCAAAATCTCCTGGCGAATATTTGTCCCCAATTGATTCTGGCTCCGGTAAATTTACTAATATATCAAATGATTTACTTGCAACGCTTGATAAATATGATTTTGTACGATGTTTTATAGACTCATAAATCTGTCCAAAGAAATCCTTTGGTTCTTGCATGTTATAAACACTACCGAAACTTATTGGGAAAATACAATTATTGTTATATTTATCTAAATATTTCTCAAGAACACCAACAAAAACTATTACTGTAGGGGTTAAAGTACGATTTATTTTTTCAAGTACGCTGTTTGAAATTGCTCCTTGCTGTACAAGAATTTGTAAAGATTCGTTTGTTTGTTTATTATCTAAATTAATAAATTTATATTTATTTTTATTATATTTTTTTTCTGTATCTTTATTTAATTCCCACTCTGTCTTTTCACAAAATGAAGTAGCAAGCTTCTTTACATATGCTCTAATTGTATCCAATGAAATATTTAATGAATCATATTGACTTACTTTCAACTGTGTATTTCCGCAGCTTGGACATTCTGATAAGGTGAAGGTGATAGAAGTATCTTCTGAATAGTCACACTCTGGGTTTTTACAGGTAACATTTTGCTCTAATTCTTCAACAACGATTTTATCTTGTATTAATTTGTTGAATAAATCTTCTTCAATACTTGGAAAATCTTTTTTGAATGAAAGAGTCATCAAATAATCTGTTAAATCAGCTTTTCCAGCCACAAATTTTGAATTTGAAATTAATTTATTTAAAGGTATTCCAAATTTCATTAAAAATTTATCTTCGATATCTTTTTTCACTTCCGATTCAAGTCCGCTATCATCTATCGAAAACATAATGTTCCCATCATCAAATACTGTTGATCTAATTGTTCTACTCACCTTTGAAGTTTTAAAAGCTAAACTTTCTATATCTTTTATACTTTCTAAATCAACACACTCTCTTGTATGTGCATCTTTTACTGATGGTAAGACATCTCCGTTATTTAATTGAAAAATCAGACTGGGGGAATTTATTAAAGGGCTACTTCTGAAAACAATTTTATTAATAATAAAGTCCTGAACTTCATGTCCATTAGGTGTTATCCCTTCTAAAATAGCTTCCTTTAATTTTTCTGGTTGATACTTAGTAAATAACTCTGGCTCTATTTCAGTTAAATTAGTTGCAAATGTTTTTTCTAAATATTTTTTTATGCTAATTTTTTCTCTTTGGAATTTCGATCTAATTTCTAAAATGTTGTTTGAAATATCTATTTGAAACATAATTGGCGCTACTTCTTTGTTCCTAAAAGGTTCATCGAAATCCGGTCTGATTACATCACTAATTTGTCTGTACAACATTACCACTAATCTATTTTCTCCATCCATTGCATACGAAAATACATCATAATAACTCTCTTTATTTGAGTTAGAATGCATAAAATCAACAAAGTCCTTTTTGAATTCTGTAGGTATTTTTTTGCATTTCTCGAAAGTGACAATTTTATTTAACAAAAATTGTTTTCCAGTTCCTTTACTATCCCAATGATACCAAGTATAAATTTCATTTATATGATCGCTATTATCTTTCATCATCTGGTATAATTGACATATCGATGAATTTCTGTATAACTTATCATATTCTACAGCGACTGAATTATAGTATCTTGTTACAGTTTTTTTCTTTCTACTTAAAAACTCCCGTAAAATTATAATCTCCCTTAGAACATCAGCTGAAATAAATTTAAAACACTCTATTTTCTCTCCCTTCTTTTTTGTTTCATTTAAATCCACACCTAATAAATCCCCTATTTCTTCCAATTCAAAAAGTGAACAACTATTAAGCATACTCTTAAATCTAAATTGCAGTTCAGATATAGGTATTTCAAGAATTTTATCAATTGAAACTTCAACTCGTCTCCAATATTTAAGATCAAATTTTTCTAGTTTCGAATCTACATTATTTGACACTAACAAACACCCTTTTTGTTTTTTATTACTATTGTCGACTTTTACAAAGAGGAAATCAATACCATTTTACCATTTATTTTTAAAAACTTAATCTTATTACCATATTATCAGAACGTTTGTTCCGTTTCAATTGTTATAGCAAAAAATAGTGATTAAATTTATACTTTGAACATTTACAAAATTCGTTTCACAACTGAAATAAGCAACCCTAAAGCCTATCCAACAGTCGTCTACTTTAGTTCTTCATAAAATGTCTGTGTTAACCCAAGCATCCAAGAGGAGTTACAATGTACTTTCATGTTTAATTCATACACACTAGTAGTGTTTAAATAGATAAATAAACGCCAAAAACCAAAACAGCAATTAAGCGATCTTGGTCTTTGGTATATTTATGACAAAAACATTTGTGTACCATACTAATCTATACTATTTTTTATTATTTTCTCGTTGTGCAATGATGATTTTTAAACCTTCCAAATCGCCTCCCGTCAGAGTGCCTTTATCAAATTTATCTAGCCATGACTTATCAATCAGCTTTTTATCTACTGCTTGTTTGAGGTAATCACGTACTGCAGCTTTGGTTGTTGAGTTAGTAAATTTCATTTTATCATCATCCTTTTCATTTAGTTTAGGTGCCTTGTCCACCACAATTATATTGACAAACCAAGATAACGGCTTAGATCCGTTTAATACGTTTAGATCGACTGGCCCTGTAATACCTTGTACTATACCTTTATCCGTGAATTGCCATAAGTCACAGGCGAAATTAGGTTTTTTACCTGGGGCACTTGTGCCACTGTAACGTGGAATCCATAGAAAATCATAATTTTTAATGGTATCCATCCTATAAGGTTTGTAAAAATGATGACCTGTGTACAGCCCAACTTTAACGCCTTTGCCTTTCAAGTAATCCACGAATGCTTGTGTGCCCTGAACAATGTTTTGCACGCTTGCTCCAAAGCTTTCTTCGACATCCACAACGAAAAATAACGGATTGTGTTTTTGTGCTCGGTTGTAGAAATCTTTTGCTTGTACCAATGCCTCTGCAGCATTTTTAAAAGTCACATAAATATACACTCCAAACGGTATCTTGTGATTTTTACATCCATTGATATTTTGAATATATTTTCGGTCGATAGTGCTAGTACCGTATTGAGTACGGATAATGGCCAAGCTAACTTCTTTGCTAGCTTTAGACCAATCAATATCACCTTGATGATGAGATATATCAATAATTTTAGTCATTTGTTACCACCATCTTTACTTGAATATTGTTTATATAATTGGTTAGCAAATACAGCAGCCCCGCTTACTAGAATGCCTTGTACAATCGCTGGCATATTTATACCCATAATGCCAATTGTAAATAAAACTCCCAAAAACAATAAAATATATGGAATCAGCCAGTCTAGCATTTTAGGTGTGTTCTTTAAAACTTGTCCGATAACTAATAAAACAGGCACTACAATTAGCGCCTGTTCGATGATGTAATCATATAAAAATTCCACTTTATTATCCCCCTATTTTGTTTTGATAACTAGCGCTAATAATCCTAAAATAACAGCACCAATAATAGTAGTAGACGCCCACCAAACAATTTTATCGATTTTATTTAATCGATGGTGAGCACTTTTTGTGCTTGCTAGGGCTTCATCCGCTTTATCTTCTGCTCGGTTTGCTGTATCACGGATATGATTAATACCATCTAATTTTTCACCAATAGCCCCTAAGCGCTCATATACGTCTCTTACTAAATCATCACCCATAAGTCACCTTGCCTTTCTGCATAATAAAAGCCCTCCACAATTATCTGTGGATGGCCTGATATTAAAGCATTTTATTTAATTCGATTACAAACTCTTGATAATTTTTAATGTTCCCGTTTAGGCGAGATTCTTTTTTTGCAAGTTCTACTAATTCATCTCCAACAATATTAATATTCGCCTGAACAAATTCAGTTCTCGAGCTAGGAGTAACATGGTTCTTTAATTCTTTCAACAGCGATACTCTTTCTTCAGATTTTCTTAAATCCGCTTGCACTTGTATTAATTCTTGTTCCCATACAGCGATAAATTCTTTGTAAACTTTGATTTCTGCATTTATGGTATCTTGGCTGAATTTTACTTCTTGCATATTTATCATCTCCTTTTATCTACAAACATTCGACAAAAGGATAGGGTTTCCTTTCATTTCATTTCAGACAATAAATATAACTATAAAACGCAACGAGAATTAGTGACATGTACTGTTATCTATCTCGATTTCTCTCACAGCACATAATAAAAGACCTTCATATCTATGAAGGTCAATGTAATTTACACTAGTGTTTATCCTAAATACCAAAAAGTTTACGTTCATGTGGACCATCAACAATCATAGAAAACTCAGGATGTTCATAAGTGTCAATCTTTATTTCTTTTTTTATAAAAGTAATTTCATCTGATTTTAATTTTTTGACTTTTAAATCGGCACAAGGAAATTCACCTTGTATATATAATACTTTTAACACTTTTTTCGAATCTGGAGCAATATAATCGAACTTTTCTGTTCTATTGATTGTCTTGTAATCTATAAATCTCTTATTTAGTATATCAGCTTCATCAATTCCAAAATCAAAATCTCCCTTTTTAATAGTAATTGAGTAATCTAATACAACATTAGTTGCAGGTAACTCTCCATTATTCTCAATTGTCAACTTCCACAATTTAGTGTTATGTTGTATTTTTGGAAAACCTCTTGTTTCAAAATTTATTTCCAATAATTCTTTATTAACACTTTTACTATATTCATTTTCTGAATCTTCGAATGTAGATTTAACACTTAATTTGGGATTGACATCTTTCTTTGTAAATCTATATACACGATATGCTATTAATATATTTAGGATTGAAATAATCAGAGTAATAATTTTTTCGTTTAGTAGTTTTCTAAATAGAAATTCGATATTTTCAATCACAATAACCACACCCTTCCCTCTACAATAATTCGACAAAAGGAAAGGATTTCCTCCCAACTTAGACAATAAAAATAACGCTAAGCTTCTGCTTGCGTCTTAAAATCTTGCCCCGTAATTTCCTTGTACTGTTCTTCCATAATCTTCCCCGCCATGACAAAAATCTTCACTTGGTCTTTTGTGAAGAATCTTGGGTAGTATGCTTTTGCTGCATTAAAATAGACCTGATTCATAGTGACCCCTCCCGTTTCAATAATTGAAGTAAAATCTCCGCTTGAACGGCTTCGATATTTTCAATACGTAGATCTTTTTCAAGCAATGCGAAAGTTAGATTGGCGTTTTCCTCTTCTAATCTTACAATCTTCTCCTGGTCCGTTTCGCCACCAAACGGCTTGACCGCTTCGCCAAATGAGCCATCCGGTAAACGTCTTTTGATTTCCAAAGACATCTTCTTCACCCTTTCCTATACGTCATGCTTGAAATGCTCCAGACACCTTGGCAATGTTCCCGTCTGATATGGAAAGCTTCAGAACGATCTTGCCTTTCGGAGCCGGCGCGATATGGTCAAATTCATCTTCGGTGATGTTGTCTATCAGCTCGACAGTGTTCGTTTTATCCATGGCTTCAAACTTCTCTTGTTCAGCAGGATCTGTCATAGAAACAGCTACGGCCAGAGAGGCTGCTGTATCATGTTCAATCCAAGTGACAAGTCCCTGTGCTTCAGCCGTTGCCGGTTGCAGTGCGAAACGTGCCACCGCTTCGGTCAACTGCGAACCGTTGAACTCCCGCTGAATAGCGACTGTTTTCTGCATTGTGAAGTTGTATGTGTCCTCAACTTGGAGCGTGAGCGTGTTGTTCCCGTCCACCAAAGAAGAAACCGAAAGCGTGAAGTCGAACGGTCCTGAAGCTCCTCTGTACACTTGGACAAAACTTCCACCATTTAATTTATAACGGAGCGTCACGTCATTGCCGTCCGGATCGCTTACGTTCCCGCTTACAGTCATGAGCTCCGATTCAATTACTCCAGTTTGTTTCTTAAAGCTGTCCACTTGAAGAACCGGAGGTCGGTTAGCAACAATACGGAAGCTCCGCACTTGAACTGTAGATTCTCCGTTTTTGTCATCTTCAGCCCGTAATCTCAGGACATGGTCAACACCTTCAGCCAGGGTATCAGTCACGGCAATGGAACCGTCAAAAATTTTGCCATTCGTGAATTTCAGCGTCTTGCTGTACGAAATTGGCGTGAAGCCGTCAGAAACGCTAGCTGCAAGAGTGCGCTCTGTTCTGTTATTAATGCTATATTTCACACTTACAACATCACCAGCGTCTTTATATACGGCTTGCCCTGATAGATTGATAGTATCACCTTCATAGAGAGTACGGCCGTCTACCTCTGCAAGCGTAACTGTAGGGACAGCATTCCAAGTAATTACGTAAGCGTCGTCTGCATCAAGATTATCTGAAACCCAGATTTCAGATGGTAGATTCAAAGCGGGACGAACTCCAAAGTGCCCATAGAATGCTGCGTAGTAGTGGAGTAACCCAGCAGAATGTACGCCACGCGCGTAGTTCGATTCCCCGGCAAATGGGGTTCTTAACCACCAATGCCACGACCGAGTAGCACTCAAAGTTGAATTGGTATAGGATGTTTTTGAAACAGCTTCAGCTGTTGGATTAGCCTGCCTTGAAGCATCATTAGAGAAAAGAGCAAGTCTTGAGCCTTCCGAAATGCCGTTTTCGTTTGCAAATCCCACTTCGGTATTTGATAGGAGAAAAACCTTGTCTTGGACCGTTTCACTTCCCCCGCCGTCCGTCACCGTGTTCCGAGCTACTGAAAGAGTAGTATTCAGAATACGGTTTTTGAAATGCGCTGAGAAGTTCCCTAGGAAACCTCTTTCGCTATCATAAGGATTATAGCCAGACCAAACATTGACGCCTGTCGGCGGTTGGTCCGCTCCATGCTGTGCTGAATACCACGGCTGAGTGTCCTTGTTTAGCCATTGACGGATGTTGGAATGTAGATAGCGGTTATTCCCGTTTGTTCTCCGATTCGCGTCTGTGTTCCCAGGTTCAATGGCGTCAAAAGACTTCAATGTGATGATACGTTCAGTAAGTAATGTCACCGAATCAACAGGATAGCCCGGGTGGTTTTTAGCGGTTACCTGGAATATGATAGGTTTCCCGTTGTACGTTGTTCCGGGATCCTTTACCTTTGTCCCTACGGGCAGACTGCTTAATAGTTGCGCCATTTTGTTCACCTTCTCCTTCAAATAGTCTTTCAATGAACTTATCTATATTTGAAATCAAGTAATAGCAGTTACCATGGCACATAGAACATAGACCTTCCAACTGCTAAAAGACTGTTCAATTTGTTCAGGGCTCTTCCCCTCCCCTTGATGTTAGACAACTTCATTCATTGATACGGAGTAAGTTCCCCAGAGTCCCGGTTTCAATCGTTGCTGTACTACATCTAGTTCAGCATTTGAACGGGCAATGAAAGCCCCTTTCGAGTAGTTCTTCTTGGTTGCTTGCACTGTGAGAACGTTACTTTCAATAACTGTAATCAGAATGTCCTCTGAGTTAGTGCTATCGTAAAGCGTTACTTCAGTGAGCGGTTGAAAGCCTGAAGCATCCACCACATTTAAAGTAGTGGCTCCTATCGGAATTGTATCCTTCACCACAGTTTTTACTGTGTCTAGCTCCATCTTTCGTGCCTGTTCTCCGTCAAGTGCATCAACAAATGTTTCACTGTTGCCTGATACACGGTCATCTAATTCAAGTTGTATTTGTATACGACGTATAGTCGCCTCTAAAGAAATTAAATAATTCCTGTTAATTTCGATATTTTCATCAAGATGATTCATAACTTTCTGATTGTGTCGAGTACCCTCTTGCAATGCTTCCCACACAGGTAACCCAGTAACACGCTCATTTTTTTGTGTTCCTGTACTTAGGTCAATTACTGGGATAAAGTCCCCTTTTTCATCAATTCGTAAGATGTGATCTAGAAAATTTATTCTTTCATATTTTTTTATAGCCACTATGCAACAACTCCCTCTGCAATGATGGGAATATCAAAAACATACATGAAGCCATCATTTTCTTTGTAAAAATTCGTTGGACCACTCACTAAGATTGCATTATCTCTATCAAGTAATGCTGCATGTGTTACCGCTCCGCTGAAGTCATCCAAATAAAACATTACACGAATGATGTTCCCTAGCTGTTCCGTTTTAAAAATATCAATATCACGCTCAACACCTTCAATTAAAAAACGCCCCTTTTGTACATTGGAAAGTAGCGTTTGAAACAATAACTTTATTAATCTTTCATGGACTTGCATATCATCACCTCATTTAATAAGAAAATGCCATACCTGTAACTGGATAAATGACTTTGTAACCGTGTGCTTTTGAAGGAATATCAATCTTAGACTCACTTCTTACACCAACACCGTTGTCATTTGTAATTGCTTGATTAGTATTAGGATAGACAACCGGATAAACATGTTTACGCGCACTTACTTTAATACCTGGCACCTCAAATACATACATAAATAAACTTTGTAAATGAGCCGGTTTTATCTCTTCTATTGCTTCTACTAAGCCTTTTCCTACTAAACCACCGGTATGAGGTATTCTGACAATAAACTCATACGCACAAGGTACATCAATAACTTTTGCATTTCGATTTTCAACAAATGCATTAACCGCATTTTCTAGCCTTTTTCTTGTAATAGTAAAATACTTATTGAGCTCATATAATATTCTCTGAATTCTCTCAGCATCTGTCTTTTTCTCTTTATAGACAATACCTAATTTATCTTCCCAGTATGTTAAACTCCACGTGCCATGTTGAGGAAAAAGTTCAGTAGTAAGATTCTCTGCAAATTTAACTATCATATCCATGACAGATCCGTTAGCTTCAAAAATCGAAAGGGAATAGTTATCGTTATTATAAATTGGTGTTACGCCTTTGAGCATCTTTTTAGCAGTACTATTAAGCTGCTGTATCAATATGTAACACCTCACTAACTACAGCTCGTTCGCCTTCCGCTAACACAATATTGGCCGCAGCATCATTTAGTAATAAATCTTCATAATCAATTACTCCCTCCGTTTTGATAATGGTTGCACCGACTAGCGCATACTTGATAATTGGTTGATCTGAAAAATAATTATTTATGTTATCTTCCAGTTGTTTTAAAACTTCGTCTATTTCATACCCTTTTTCAAGCACTAATTTAACCTTAATTGATACCGGCACAGGTGTTATAGTTCCGATTGTTACATGGGCACCAATAGGGGCTTTACCTTCACCAATCCCATCTACAGGGTCGATATAGACTTTTACTTCATCTATGAGTTGTTGAGTAGCAATTTGTCGGTTACGGTCTGTAATTAGGACACGAACTGTTTTTGGTCCGTCCCATAAAGGTTGTACAATTACATCACCAACCCCATCAACTTCTTTCGCCCAACGTACATAATCACTCTTAGCACCACTTAAAGGCTTATTTCGATTCCTTTCCAATATCCGCTCCCTATAACTCTCATCATCCTCTATAGCAGCACCATCAGTTACAGCTTCTGGGTTATACAATCTTTTAAGTCCTTTGATTGGTTTTTCAATTCCAACAATCGTATTCGGTGGCACGTTACCGTGTAGACCCGCCTCAACAGCTTTAATTGGCAATGTTATCTCACCACTAGTACCAATCACACCACCTTTTTGTATACTGTATCTAACACTTTCCTCATGTTCATCTCCAAGAGTTACAACGATTTCTCCTGCAGGAATAACGGTACCTTCATCCGCAATAAATGTTTCGAGTGTTGTTGCTTGTACTGCAGCTTTACGATAAACACCGATTGGTTCGCCATGCAATTCTAAAAATTGTCCAAAAGCAAACTGTGGAAACATAATCATTAACGTGAGAGGAAGTGTATACTCAACAAGTTCGCCTGCTATCCTAGCCGTTGGTTTCGTGTGGTCCCAATACATATGACCTTCTGATGTATCAATGCCTTGTGGTGCCATTTTAAGCATTTTTTCATGTATTTGAGTTTCTGTAATCTGCAAATGTTCAGGCAACTGAAATTCTAGCATTCAATTCCCCTCCTCTCTGTATCTCAATTCGATCAATGCCATAAATACTTTCAATTAAAAAATGAACCCAACAGCTATCGCCTTCCCATTCAAAAGTGAATGAGGATACATTAACTGTGCGTTCATCAATCATTAGCGCCTCTTTAATTGTTCGTTTTAATTCGCTCTCGGCAATACCGCGAGGATAGTTAGCTCTTACAATAGCATCAAATTCAACACCAAAATCTGGGCTATAGCAATCTCGTTCATATCGCTCCGTTAAGCAACATTTAATAGCCCAGAAGCGGTAAGCATCTATTGCTGTATCTTCTAACGTTTTACCTGTGCCAGTAACAATTACTTTTCCTTCTTGATAGTCATATCTATATGACCTGACATCCTGTAATGTCTCAATATCTTCGCCGTACATTAATGTTGGTGCATCAAATGTAGCATAGCTCATGTTGCTTATCACCCCTTAATACGTGCAGTAATAACATACGTATGCCCATCTTCAATAGGAATACATAAAACCCTATCATTTGGCTTTAATGGATCTAACTCAGAACCTAAACTTAAAGAGTGACTTACAGAATAATCACCAGGAGGAATTTGTTTTGAAAAACCATCAGGTAGCAAATTAAGCTGGCCGTCTATTGTTCCGAAAACCGGGAAGCGTGTACGCTCCCCTGAAATTTTGTTAGCTATTGTTACAAATGCCTTTGCAAGAGCATTACCCCCTAAATTTTGAGTCATTTATTCGCCTCCAATGTAAGTGTCATCATACCTTTTTCTATGTTACGACTAACACTTTCGACAATACACTTAATACTGGTTTGCTTACCATCTTTCATTCCGCCAATTGTTCCCGAAGCGACCATAATAGCATCACCCTTGCGAACCCATGGAATATCAGGATGTGTAACACCTCGTTCAATTTCAGGCTTACCACGCTCTTTTAAAATTGTATTTGCAGCTTTACTTGCTTCACTTGCGGTTTTAAAATCTGACTTATATAAAATATCCTGTACCTTTCCAAATTCCGTTTTACCTGTTTTTGTAGCGTGTACAGCAGGTCTTTTCCCTTCACTTGAATTACTATAAATTTTTACAACAGTCACTAAGTCCTCGCTAGAATGCATATCATAGCCACTCTCAACTGTCCTATCAGTTAATTCATAAACAATTGGATTGGTACCTTTTTTGATTGATTCCAATTTTCCTTTAGTTGAGCGAACAACATAGTAACCATCACCTTTTTCTTTCGATTCCTCAAGACGTTGTGCTATTGTATTTCCCACGTTACCGTTATACATTTTCTTTGTTAAAGCAGCGTTTGGCCCGTCTATTTGACCCAACGGAACACCCATATCATTAGCAATTGTTTTAATTGATGTACCACCACTAATACCATCCTTAAAGTAAAAATGTTCTTTGGATTGCATGATATTAAACACTGGATCATAAGCGATAAATTCAATCGTGTGATTCTCAGCGATTGTTTTCCAATTATGAATCGAACCACGAAAAATTTCAGTAAAATTCATTCCAGCACTCTTTGCTTCTAACACTAAACGTTTTGCAAGATAAACGTGTTGATGAATCCATCCGTTATCACGCTTAATATTTTTCATTCGTACTTTTACATGTGCAGACAGCTCTCCGTCAAGTTCTTCATGGTGACACGATTCTATAAGGTTAGTAATATCAATGGTAGCTCCTGTAGGTGGTAAAATCACGAGACGATATACAACTTTTGTAAGATCAAATAACTTTGCCGTCACTTTAACCAATCCTTTGGTATCGTTAAGACCTCACCTGGATAAATTAAGTCTTTATTTTTACTTTTTAATTTATTTTTGTTTAGATTCCACAACTCGGGCCATTTGTTTCCGGATCCAGTTAACTTTCTTGATATGGTCCAAAGACTGTCACCTTTCACTACGGTGTATGTTTTAGGCATTGTTTTCGTTTCTTGACGCTTTTTCTGAGTTACATTTTGAGTGTTTGTAATTTCCTTAACCTCAAAGCTACGATACTCGGTTAAAATTAATGAATATGGGAGGTTGCCACCTGCTTTTTCAATAATAGGTTCAAAGCTACTAAAATATACAGGCAAGTTCCAATACGTTTTAGTTATTACAAGTCGAAGCTTCTTACCATATGGACCGGCATTACTCCAATTCCTAAACTTTTCAACAATTGCATTAGGTTCTAAATTTGAAGTCCGTCTTCCTAACGTAGTTGATCTTTTTGGCAGTATCCCTGTCACCTCAAAGGTAATAGGTAGGCGACCTCGAGGAATTTCGACACTCCCCAAAACTATAGGCTCAAATGATATGGTTTTTGTACCAATGGAGATCTTTATTTGAGATGGTGCGACAGGAAAGTAAACAATCTCCTTTGTTTCTGGATCAATTAAAGCGAAATCCATTCTATCACCCCGGTATCATCATATTTGAGAAAGCCTCAGATACTTTACTAGCTAATTTAACGCCAATAGCATCTAAAACTTCATCAGAAAGATTACTTAAATCAACTTGCCCATTCTCATTTGCTTGGATAGTTATTTGTACTTGTGGAATAATATCACCGATACTAATAGATGCCCCACCATTCGCTGTTGCTATATCACCATAGCCTTTTATAATATTTCCACCAACTAATCCACCATCAGCATACGGTTGAACTCCTAAAGCAGAAGCTGTTCTGTATAGTAATTCTCGGCCACGTCCTCTACGACTCGGCGATAGTGGGATAATAGCTTCCGGACCCGCTTCACCAACAAGTCCCATGTGTGGACGATTGATTAACCCGCCATTTGCATACGGCACATATCCACCGCCACTTCTTAGAGCTGGTCCTGAACTACTTTTTGACCCTGCAGGTGCTGCAGAAGGTAAAGAAACATTATTGATTCTTGTTCGTAGACCATCAATGGCACCTTTTAAAGCATTCACTTTTTCTGAAATTCCCGCGAATGTTGATATAGAAGCGGATGCTTGTAGAGTACCGATAACTAATGCAGACATACCAACATTCAATAAAATGCCTTTTGGCGCAAGTGGAAAGTATGCACCACCTACATATGCAGTAGATTGCATTAATGTCATAGTCATTAAATCCATAGTAGTACCTAACATTAAACCTCTGATTTGTAACGGTGCAAAGGTGCTTTTTAAGCTTCCTGTTACTTCACTACTTGATTGAACCAAATTATCAAAGTTTGTTTTAAAAGATTTTATACTCACATCGACTTCCGCAAATGATGTTAAGATGTTATATACACTTTGATGTAACGCGCTCGTCACATCTTCTAATTTCTTAGCTAATGCTTGCGCTTTTTGTTCAATCAATGCACTACTGCCGGTGCTTTCAATATTTGTAGAAGGTGTATATTTTGTAGTTGATGCAGGTGATTGAGAAGTAGAATCTTTTGCTGTGACTTCTGCTGCAGAAGCGTTTTTACTACTAAACAGACTACTAATTTTATTAATAATCCAGTTACCGAATTTTTCACCACCATAAGCTCCTCCAATGCCTCCTCCAACACCCCCAATAATTGTACCTGCAAGTGTTCCTGCAGGTCCTAAAAACGAGCCAAGTGCAGCTCCACCGCCAGCACCTAATTTAGCTCCTGCCCATCCTCCAGCGGCACTACCAGCAATCCCGCTCCAAGATGAACCTCCACTTAATCCGTCAAAAAGTGAGAGTGCAGCACCAATAACCGGAATACGTTTTGTCCATTTACTTACGCCTTTAGGCATTTTAAAATCTTTTATTTTATTCATAAATGATTTTGGTATTTCTTTCGCTTTATCCATAAAGGATTTAGTTTTAGGTGATTCTTTTTTATAGCTTGTAGATTTTGTCTTACTATCATTTGGCGAATTTTGATTTTGCGCCTTTTGTTTAGATTGGTCGGAATAATTACCTGCTGTTGGTTTTGTACTTGAAGTTTCTTTTGTTTTCGATCTTCCAAATTTATCGTATATATTTTTACCTTTAGACAATACACTCGTCCCACCCTTGAAGAATGGTTTTAGGAATTTAAATACTCCCCAACCAGCTAAAAAAGTTGGTACTGCAGCTTTTAAAAATGAGCCACCTGTCTCTTTACTGAATGCACCATGTTCTTGGCGATTGTTTTCAACGTCACCCCATAGGGTACTTAATATACCAATGCCCTCTTTAACAGCAATCCCCATCCCTTTAATTAGCGCTTCACCTATGAGTGTACCTGTATCAATCATGAATGGTTGACCTGTAGAATTCCACCAACTACTTATTGCAGGAACCGCACTTCCGTCCCACCATTTTTTTACGTATGTTTTAGCATCGTCAAAAACAATTTCAAACTTTGCTCCTATAGATAGATCCTGTCCATAAATATCTTCTGCTTGAGGTATTCGACCACCTTTTCTAATTTCAAATTGATGTTGCGGCGTAAATACGCCACCTAAATAATTGAACAAACCTTCACCCTTTGTAAACACAAAATCTGAAAAAGCTTTACCAGCGTCACTTACAGTCTGTTTCCATCCGGCCCATGTTTCTTGATTATTCTCAAGCCATAGGTTGATTTTATCAAGACGAGGTTTCATAGGCTCTAAGAAACCAGTACCTATGGAACGAAATAGTGAGCTTCTGTACCCTTTTAATGTTGCGAGTATACCTGATGCCGTCTTAGAAAGTTTTACCGCACCGTCTTTAAATGATTTTTCCACTTCGTTTATAAAACCGTCATACCCGCCCATCTTTTTTAACTTCTCTTTTGTAACTTGCATGCCAAAGCCCTTCATCATCTCATAGTTACCCATTTGAGCGTTTCCGAGTGCTAACATAGCATCTTCTACTGTTCGACCAGGAGTTAAGGACGCCATATCTGAAGTTATCTTTAATAATCGTTGCGCTTTTTTAACGTCACCATTCGTAATACTTATACCTTGTGTGAGAGCTGGGAATAACTCGGCGGAGCTAAATGGAGTGGTATCAGCAAATTGCCCCATCCACTTTGTTAATTCTTTAGCTTTCTGTACATTACCATCAAGCCAATGAGTCATAGAGACCTCGTACTCTTCCCATCTCATTGCTGCACCTACTGTAGCATTACTAAAATTTTTAATACCTACGTAAGATAGAGCTATAGTCACCATAGTAGGAATACTTGTGATAGATCGTCTGATACCACCTAAAATTCTGGTAGCCCTATCAATAGCCCTTATGGTAAATGTAACAATCCTGGCATTCCGAATGTTATTGAGCTTGCTCTGTATATATCCAATTGTTCTTGAAGCTCTATCCCGCACACCAATTTCAATCATTTGTTTACGTCGTGCAATTCGCTGTACAAGATTTGCTTTCTCTTGCATACGCTTTTCAACTCGGGACATCTGTTTATCAACGTTTTGGCTTACCTTGCCCACTTCTTTACTTGCTGTTGCAGAAGCGGTTTGCACTTTCTTTACTTCTTTTTCTAAATTAGAAGCACTTTTTGTTGCACTATCGAAATCACTAATACCTTTTACTTTTACATCTTTTCCGAGTAGTTTCCGAAGAGACAAAATAGCTTTTTCGGCTTTCTGAATCTCCTCAGTATAATCATCTGATGCAATAATAGGTATTTCTATTCGATATACTTCTTTACTAGACATTCAATCCACCTACTTTTTATTTAAAATCTCTGCTCTTCTTCTAGCTATCTCGTTTTCTCTTTCCAACGTATATGTCATTGACTCATAACAAAAACGTTGAATATTTTTTGGTTTACTTAATATTTCATCTGGCGTTTTTCCAGTCCGTTGAAAAATCTCATGCAGGAGGGTTATTCTTCCTCCTGCTCCGATGAGTTTTTTAACATGTCCTCAGCTTCAATCGTATAACCTGAAATGTCATCAATTATTTGTACTACTGCAGATTTTTCACCAGCTCGAAGTGCTTTTTCAATGAGTTGTGTACCCGTTAATACATTTGTAGCCTTCCAATAATCCTTGTTATCCCAAAGACGAACACGATCCTCTTTTATCGTTGCTTCATAGATAAGCATTGCACGCATTTTAGGATGATCTGTTTCCACAGGTACCTTTATCCCAGCCTTATTATCTTTAAATTTTGTTGCTAGGTCCTGGATCTGATCATATTTTTCCTCTGGAATAGGATTAACAGAAAAACTAAATAAATTTTTACCGTCTCGTGAAATTGTCACTTTCTTAGTTTCAGTTTGATTACTTTCAACCGCACGAAGTAAACCGTCAATAATGCTATCTTCTACCCGTAATAAATCCTCTTTATCTAGATTCTTATCGTTCATTGTTCATTCGCTCCATTTCGTTTTGTAATTAAAAAAGGCGCTTACTTAGCGCCATTTAATTATTTTTATTTTTTATGTGATCGTAATACACCTGTAAAATTCAGGTCGGGTATGCCTCGTCCACTCCTTTTAAAACCGTTTAGTATCTTCACTAATAACATGTCATTAACTACAGTTTCTTTGAATGTTAGTGTAAAAGAGTAGCCGGTTGTAATACCCCAAATAACCCATTGACCCGCTGCTTGATAATCTGCCGTTTCAAATGACATTTGTGCTTGCCACTCATTAACTGCCGCCAAAAAATTCCCATCATCATCGTATAGCTCACCATCTACACCGTGTAGGATATTTCGTGGATCAAATTCTCCTGAATCTAATTTTTCTTGTAACTCAGGTGGCATATTAACACGAAACGACCAATCACGTTGTAGGACTTCTCCCGGTGCTACATTCGCCACATCGATTGTATCAGTCGGAATGCAGCGTCGGAATATATAACGTCCATCCATCTGTAAAACCTCCTAAAAGTTAAAAGAGCCACCATTTAGGCGACTCTGTTCTTAATATTTGAATCCAAATGCAAGGTAAGCTTTTTCTAGTCCGTCTAAGTCTACTAGATTGTCGAACGTAAACCATGCAGAGTCACCCTGCGGTGGTGTTTTAGGATCAACTATCATTGCTCCCGATTCTAATCCACCATCACGAATCATTTGATCTATTTCACCATTTGCTAGTGTAATTACATGTTGACGTCCATCTGGATTATTGTCTACATTGTTAGACATGGCTTTGTCTACTTTGCGAACTATACGGTCAATTAGTTCATAGCGAGTTCGCATTCGTCGAATCTTCTTCCAACCCTCATCTTCATCCTCACCTATTGAAGCGAGTGTATTAATACCATAATCAATTTGCGGGATGCCATCAGAGTTTAGTGAAAATACCATTAATCCATTATTGGCCGCTTCAATATATTCTTGAGATTTTAATTCCCCAACAATTTCTACAGCACCATCAATTGTATTCTTAGTAAGACTAGATTTATAGGTTCCGGAAATCATCGTTCCCATAACACGAGCAGCTGCTAGAGCACCTTTTAATACTCGAGTTGTAGTACGAACAGCATTACCAATGTAGATGATAGCAAAATCATTGAATGCCTTCGCTTTTTGGATACGCGTATTAAAATCGTCCTCTAAGTCATTTGCAAACACTGCTGACGTTCGATATCCTTCTTGTATACGACGACGAATAAACGCTTGTGCAGACGCTTGTAACGCTGTATTTTCAGTATCTAAAATTAATGAATCAAAGAATTTTGTTTCTAGAAGCGGCATAGCTGACGTATAATCTTCAGCTGTCACTGTAGGATCACTACCACCTATTAATTGTTGGCTTACCACAGAAGGTAAGGAACCCTCCTTTGCTTTTTTAACATCTAAATAAGCGCTCTTTGTAAGCACCTCTGTTAAAGCAAGTGCTTCATTGTCACCCGCTTCATAACTATAGCTTTCTAGTTGTCTGCCCTCTTCGGTTATAATAATTTCACGCTTTGAAGGGTCCAAAGCATCTCGTAATGTTACCTCAAATTTGCGTGAAGTTGGATATTTTGTTGTTAATTCAATGTTTCCGGCAGATGCCTCTTGGATTGTTAATTTCCCTTTTGCTCCTCCATTACCAACACGTACAGTATGCATAAATACCGCTCCACCCAAGAACGCTTCTTCTAACAATTCAGCAACAAGACCAGAACCAATTAACTTCTTTAAAGTGGCTGGATCATTGTCTGATGCTTCAATTGTTTGAACAGCTCCCAGTGGTCCCCAATTCGATTTAACGAGTGCTGCACCTACACCTAATGGGCGAGCATAACTCTTATAACCACCGGCATTGTACCAACGTACATAAACATTCGGTCGAGCCTTTTGCTCACCGAGCTTAAACATTGCTCCAATTCCCATGTATTACACCTTCTGTTCTTTAAATTTTTTGATAGCAGCTTTTACCTGTGTACGTGTCAATTTGTCACCTTCAACAAGGGTTAATGCTCCGGCTAAAAATTCAGCCGATACTTCAAACACACCTGCAGCTGCTAGTATTTCTTCACGAATATACTCTTGTTCAGGTACTTTTTTAGTCGTCATTTATGCACCGCTCCTTTCGCCTTATCGCTATCATTCGTATATACATGACGTAGCGGATTTCGTGGTCTATCTTTTAAAATTCCATATCTAACTGACAGTTGAATTTGTCCTTGTTTAAAAGGATCGTAACCATCATTTATTGAAACACTTTCAAAATTCATCGGTGATTTATCAGACATGTAGGCTCTGTTATCTAATAACAGTTGCCGGGATACCTTTTCAGTTACCCGCTTCCGTTTTGCAACGTCTGGATTGATTACATGCCCTCTAAGAGTTGCAGTAATCCAAGCGCCCCATACTGCTGGTTCTGTAGCTGTAATAACTTCCTGACGCCAATACAATGCTGGACGGTCATCTGACGGCTTCCATGTAGCAGGATTAGTTTGTAAATCAACAAATTTCATGCTTGAATATGCAGTCATTGTTGTAACTGGATCAGGTTCAATAGGTGCATGAACAAGCCATGATAAAGAGTGTACCCGGAAGCTTAATCCTCTAGTTAGCGCGTCCCATTCCTCGTCTACAATATCCTCTGTAGAACCAACAAATTCGATATAGAATGGTTTGCCATCCACTTCAAAACGTTTTTTATTAATAACCTTATTAACTTCTTTTGCAAGATTATCAACCGCTTGGAATGTTGTCCGTTTCACATACGGCCATACTTCAAAATCAATAGAAAAATCCGCATACTTTTCTGTTTCAGTTTGAGGACCTTCTCGAAGTACTAGGCATGGTTTTTCCATTTTTGGACCAGCAGCTGACGGCTCCCACACCTCACCTTTAACAGTTGCAACCCCATCAACTAGTAAGTCATACAAAGCCCCACGTACTGTCGTCATGACTCCCAATACCTCCTGATTGCATTTTCAATTTCGCCTTTATGTTTTATAGCTGTGTTTTTCAGTACTGGATTAACTTTTATACCTTTCACAGACTTAACTACAATGGTTTTGCCGCCAATTTCAAACTTCAAAGCTTTTTTGTTTTTCGGAACAATTGGTTGTTTTTTCGGTCCGTAAATACCTGTCCCTAGCTCATGATACATCCCTACTTTTGCACCATGAGCGATGTAGATAATAGTTCCGTTATCAGTTTTATCAGCTCCACCGTGTATAGCTGCACGAGTTGCACCAGTACGATCAGTCCAACTTGCTGTTGATTTTGCGTCCTTTTCTAATTCTTTACCTAAATGAGTCCCTAGTGCATGTAAACCCGCTACTTTTCTATCCAATTTTTCTTTAAATGAATGAAGCGGCATTATGTCACCCTCTCCAGCTCGCCTTGATATCCTACAACCTCACCATTTATTCTTTGCGGATATATGGATTTCACCAAGAAGCAGATTCCTTCAACCTCAAATTCATCTTTAACAATTGTGCTTGCTTGTATATCCGCTTCAAAATCAGCCAATATACCAAAATATGTGTCCGTTTGCTTCTCGCCGGCCAGTGTAGTGACTACTTGAGGACTAGATGAACCTGAGTTAAAGATGCGAACCATAAAAGGGCCAACATCAATGTTCTTATCATCAATGTAGCCCTGTGATTTTTTCTTTATTGTTCGGTTGATATTAATAGTTGTGGGGTTTTGCTCGATGTTCCATTTTGTATGCTTTCGTCGCATTTCAACAATGTTCATCACATCACATCCGGAGCCTTAAATTTTAATAAAAAACTAGATTGTGTTTCACCCACTTCATTCGCTTGCTCTTTATACTTTTGAGCCATCCGCAAAGCGTGTGCCAACCTATCCTGTAACTTTGTTAGTTCATACTTTTCATTACCAGCTGAATAACCCTCGATGTCACCTTCAAGTAGTCCTGCCTTTATGGTCCATCCTTCAGAAGCGGCATAATAGATACTCTCAGACTCTCGTAACATATCATCCAATTCCGCATTCGAAAAAGTTGTATCCTTATCTGTACCGCCTTTAGGAATTATGTCATTAATCATTTTCCGTAATCGGTCGCGCAATGCAATTGTCGGCTCCATCTACTTCACCACCTTATCGCCCTGGCAACGTAATTTCTTGGACATTTTCCTCAACTGCAGCAAATACCCCACGCCAAAAATCGCCAACGACTTGAGCTTCAACTAAACGGGTTAGGTCGCCAATTGTTGCATTGATTTGTAAGCCTTGTTTCACTAATTCTTTAAATCCTCGTTTCGGACGAATTAGATAAACCTTTCCTTCTGGAACACCTTCATAATCATGTGATTTTTTTGATACTTGCGCTTCCCATCCATCGTAATAGATGATGTCACTAATACCTGTTGTAGCTCCATACGGTGTCGCTTGTAATGTCATGCTACTCAGTGCGTCTTGAATATCCTCTTTATGAGCAGAGTTGGCAAGAAGAACCGTTCCTGGACGCTTTGCAGTACGAGTATCTTTTAAACCTTCGCGTAACGTAGCACGTAATGACAAGATGTAATGTGCATCTGTTGATGTGCCGGCATTTCCATCCGGTTTTACATATACAGGAGCAGTTTTGTTTGCTGCTTTATAGCTATACTTAAGAATTGGTGCTAGGTGCAAATGATTTAGTAAAGCGTTGTGCGCCTCTCCAAATGCTTTATTAAGTAATTCAAAATTAAAGGTTTGATTAAAAATTTGCATTTCTTTTGTATACTCGAATCCAGCTGTAAATCCTTTGAGTCGAGCGATTGGACCTTGTTCAGCTTGTAAGCTACCAAACTTAACTTCTTCACCTTCTAAATGTTCAAAGAATACCACTGTTCCGTATTGCGCCCATTTCGCTTCAAATTCACGCGGGAAGTTTGGATCCTGCAAAGTTTCATAAATTGGCTTGTAAAGGACCGGTACATCCTCACGTCCTAACTCAACATCAAGAACCACCTTTTGAAGTAATTCTTTACGAGACGTTTCAGAAGTCATCATTTCGCCAATGGGCTTTGACAACTCATAAGTTTCCATTTCCCCGTTTACAATTTTTTTCGCAACTTCATCTTGTTGCCCATTAATTAAAAAAGGAACCACCGTTTCGTGAGTTCCTTGTCGTCGTTGTTCTTTTAATGTGTCTACAGAGTGTACTCTTGCTGTCATTATACATTGCCTCCTTGTGGTGCTAAGATGAACCAAATCACACCTTTTGCATCTTTGCTTTGTGTTACTGTACCTGCAAAGCGAGTTGTATCACTTTTTGTTTCGGTGAATTTGCCTTTATCAAAATAAATTTTCGTACCGAATTTGAATGATTGCGTTTTTTCAATTTGATCCGTTTCATATTCAGCTTGTTCAATGTTTAAAATTATCTCTGATGTATCACCAGCAAGTGTCTTTACAGACTGTATAGCAGAACCGAAGAAACCACTTATTTCATAAAAAAGTCCCGCTTCAATGGCTGTCTTTTCAGGCACTGGAATTCGAACACTTTTACCGTCACCAACTTTTGCTCGATACGCATTATAAACTGTACTTGATACTGGTTGACCTGTGTATGGCATTAAAATTACCTCCTTATAGCGCTGTACGCTTTGTTTTTAGGCCTTGTGGTGTATTGGTATTCCCACCTGTGTTACCCAATCCAGCGGGATTGTCAATGTGATAAGAATTGATGATGTTTTTTACTACTCCATCATTAAAAAACGAATCCATCTCTCCCTCTATTTGATCTTTCGTCATATCTGCAGTAATGGAATTTGAATGATAAGACCACAGCTTCCCAATCGGTGTTTCAACATTCGATATATCCTTTCGAACATTCTCAGTTTTAATTTTTGTTTCCATCATTTCGCCAATGATTTTCTCAACACCTGCATTTCCTTGTTTCTCTAATGCCTTCGCCGCTTCATTAGCAACAGTAACAACATCCATTTCTCCTGAAACACCAAGTGCTTCTTCGACTTTTTGCAATTTGTCTACTGATTCCGTAAGATTTTTAACCCACTCAGCATCAATATCTGATGCAATTTGCTCCGGCTTCAAGCCCATTTCACCAGCAATCATTGAAAAAGTAATTTGTTTATTTCCCAACATTTCTTTCAGAGCATTTAATACATCTTCTGGCTTCATGCCAGCACCTCCCTCATAATTTTCCAATTCACCTTCTGGTCCTTCTCCTTCCAAGTCCCACATTTCGCCAGACATTGCTACGATTCGAGTATTCATTCCGGCTCGATCTAATGGTGTCCAGTCAATTGACATCGGATCATACCCGATAACGTTGGTTTCTCCCGCTACTCTTTGTAGCTTTGGAATACCAAAAATACTTACTTGTCGTATTCGCTTCGATCTAATCCAACGCTTTAAATCTTTTGCTGAGGCATCAACAACGCCACGAAAATAAGCAATCTCTCCTACCATTTTTGCCCCTACCCAATGGGTAACAGGTGGTAAGAATTGATTGCTTACGTCTTCAGCCTTCTGGTGGCCTAGGAAACCATTTAATGTTTGAGTGTTAACTGCTTCAACAATATTTTTTAGAGAATTGGCTGTATAATTCCATCCTCTTTTTGATTTAGAAGCGGGTATTTCAACGACAACCTCTAGTGGATCATCATCTCCTTTTTTTAATTCATTCACATCAACTCCAGGTGCTGTTGGAACATCTTCTATTCTCATTTCCCCGGCAATATTGCCAAACAATTGAAAAAATTCGTTTTTCCCTTGTGCCATTTCGCCACAAAGCATAGAGTATGTCATGTGTTCACCCCCTCTCTATAAGAAACATAAAACCTGACATGATACTTTCTATAGCTTGTTCTTCTGTCACTATAACGCCCCCATTTTATAATGTTCTTGGTACCATTGTTCAATATCAGGTTGTGACATCGGATTATTGGTCCATTCAATCAGTCGGTCCACAAACGAGTCTGTATCCTCCAATTCCGGTGTAAGTTGACACATACAATTTGGATGTGCAGGATAGTCGGGCAATTCATCGAATCTATAAATACCAGCTCCCATACCATTGTCATTTGATGCATTTTCTTGACACTTTTTGCAGGCAGTATTTGAGTTTGATGTAGACCATTTCATACCTTTAGCTGATGGTAAGTTCTCAGCTGACATTTTGGAACTTATACCATAAGCACCCATTATTTCAGTCCTTGCAAGACGTAACGCTTCATATGACAGGTCATCAGGTACCATGTGCCCGATCCGTTCCATCATGTTAGGATACTCACTTACCAAAGTGCTTGCACCTTTATTAACATATTGTT
Organism: Lysinibacillus agricola; assembly: GCF_016638705.1. Lineage (GTDB taxonomy): Bacteria > Bacillota > Bacilli > Bacillales_A > Planococcaceae > Lysinibacillus > Lysinibacillus agricola. Next base: position 2,942,665 of record NZ_CP067341.1, read on the forward strand.
GCATACGTTTAGCAATCTCAATAGGGTGCTCACCGATTTGTATTCCATCCTTAGCTAGTGTCCCTAAAATATTGTTTATTCGCTTACTATGACCCCATATCCGCTCCGACAATTTAAGTCCTTTAATACGTCGTCGCTCCATCTCGTCAACAGCTCGCTCACTAATACGGAAAAATGAACTAATAATTGGTTTAACATCTATATTCGCTTTGTTTAACAATCGGAATGTGATTTCTCGTGATTCGTGCATACCTGCGTTTACTCCGACAATAGCCGAAGCGGAAAGCACTGCTTTTAACTCTTTTTCAGTGATTACAGCATTTTCAACTATAATACTGTCAATTAATTCAGGTATAGCATAATAACGCCCTTCCGCTTTTAGTTGCTTAAATTTCTCAATCAATCTATCTAACGAGCGCAAAACAATAGCACGTACCTCAGCATCTTGCTTTAGCACGCGCTCTATGATTAATTTTCGCGATTCAAGTTTTAGCTTTTCGAACTCATTCATGCTGCATCGTTACCGATCTGTTTAATAATCTCCAGCAACTCTTTTTCAAGCTCAGCAGAATCAGGCATTTTAGTCTTGGCAATCAACGATTTGAGAATGCGTTCCTTTTCTCCTTCGCCTTCTTCCTCCTCATATTTGTACATTGTGTCAACAAATTTAGATAGGAAGTTAACTGCTGATTCATCAGAAATAACATTGGCTTCAAGTGCAGCTTTCAATGCATTCACAACATTAAGCAATTCTTCGCTGATTTCTTTTGATGTACGTGGATCAATATTTGTCCACTTCAATTCTGTGGCAAACGTCTCAAAAGCAATGTTTTCTGATTGTGCAGTCATTGCTAAGACTATTCGTGCAAGACGCTTCCAGCTGTCTGCAAAATGCTCACGTTTACGCTCAATGGAGCGGATAAGGATAGGCATTTGTTCTTTAACAGAAGAAAGACTAGACGGTGTATGCACACCGAACACAAACTCAGGTGTTTCGGATGTATCAACGATACAGTAGAAAAGGAATTTAAGTAGCTCTTTAGCATCACCGATTGCTGATTTAACTTCTATAAACTCAGCTTCATCATCTGGAGCCAGTAAGAGCATTTCATGTCCATCTAAATTTATAGTACCGCCATCTTTAGCAAATTTAGCTGGGTCTGTAATACCGAAGTTATTCTTTAAAAAAGTTGTAACTTCCTTAAGTTTAAGCTTCAGACGAGGTGTGCTGTGCATTTTCGAACCTTGCATAGCGTGTAACATAACATCATGATAAGCCTTTAAAAACGGTTCAATTGGTTCTATATCCGACTGGCCGAACAATCCTTCGTCTCCTTCATTTTTGAAGTGTATTATCGGAATGAAGTCCCAAGGAAGCGGGATTGTTTCAGATTTCACCCCCGGAGGATCATCTCCATCTACTTCGATAATACGTTCTCCCTTCCGGATACGTTGTGTTACAGTTCCTTTTTTCTTGTCGCCTCGTTCATCCTCCCACTCATGAGAGGAAACTAGCTTATACTCGTATATTGCACCGGTTAAAGGATGGCGTAATATATCCTTTACCTGTCCAGGAGGGATAATGTTATAAACCAGTCGAATAGGTTGTTCTGGATAAAGCGCTGTATCCTCTTCTTCTTCTCGAGTAATCCAAACGAAACAATCACCATCACGTAAAGAATCTCGTTCAGTTCGTTGTATGTTTGAAATGTTATTTTTGAAGAAAGCTTCTAATATTTCTTGAGCTTCTTTATCAACAATTTTAAATTCCGGCACACCCATAAAACTTACTGTATTGTTGATAACGGACTTAGCAAACCCTGCACCTAACTTGTAATCGTCGTGCGTGTTGTAATAAAGTTTTTTAGCCATTTCGTAATCAACTCGGCTACTGTCTAACTTATAGCCGCTTCCAACGGATCCAGAAAATATTCCGAGGCGGCCCATTATGTTATCACGTAGCTTTGACATTTCACCCACTGCCTTATTCCACCATTTAGCCATATACTCTCCCTCCTCTCAATAATGCAGCAACATCGTCGTTCAGTGGTTCTTGACCTGTCTTAGCAAATGCTAATACAAGGGCATCTGCTCGGTCAGGAGAACGTAAACCGCGCCTTTTCATTTCTTTCTTGCTTTCCAGTCGGATCTTACCTTTTGAAGTTACTTCATACTTTCTTGTAGATAACTGGCCAACTAAATCATCATCATTTGGAATTTGAATATCACCATCATGCAGTAAATCCCTAATAGTAGCCCATGCCTCTGAACCCCAATTGTCATAATGCTCCGCTTCAATTGCTCTTCCGCCGTTATGACAGTCAATGACAGTTATGTGTAAACCTTCTTCTCTCACGACTTCGCGCAAACGGTCAGTTACACCACCACCTACACCATCATCATCGACTTTGATAACACAAGAAGGTCGCCCAAATTGAAGCATTAGTTCTTTAGCAAGCTTTATAGTCTTACCAGCCGTCGGCATTGTATCCTGTTTTGAATATGTTTTAATAACAGGGACGTAGTTACCGATACGAGGCACAATAACCGTTTCATCATCCCCGAACCTTGCAACGTCTACACCTATTTCAAGTGGAACGGATTCAGGTATTACTCGGATACCATCATCATTAAAGTAGACTTCTTTAATAGTGGCCGCCTCTACTTTTTCAAGATGAATAAATGTATCTGGTTCAGATTTTGGAAACTCACCGAAGACACGAACACGAACAACATCGCTGCCCTTTCCATACTTACGAATAAGACGCTCAATGTTATCTTTACTCGCTCTGGAAGAATCATAGCTCGATACCTTATGTGTCTTGTAATCAGCCCTGTCACGATGGTGAGAATCATAAAAAACCCCACTCGTTCGAGTCGGGTTACCACACATCAATAATTTGTTTTCAGCACCTGAGAGCGTACCAAGAATAGCCTCCATGATGTTATCAGCCACTCCTGACGCTTCATCCACCACAAATAGCATGTAATCTTCGTGGAAACCTTGCATGTTTTCAGGCTTAGTAGCTGTACGAGCAGTAGCAAACCAACGTTCCTCATTACCCATCATGTAGACCTTAGTTTTGGTCCATTTAAGGAAGTTTTTAACCAGTGTACACTCAAGCCATTTTGCTATTTCAGCCCATAAGACATCGTTTAGTTGTTGCCTAGTTGGAGCGGTGCATATCACCTTTGGATTTGGGCGACAGCAAAGGTACCAAATGACCGTTACCGCTTCTAACCCTGTTTTCCCCACCCCTTGACCGGAGCGGACACTTACAAAAGGATTTTGAGCCAGATCATTTAAAACATTACGTTGCCACTCGTCAGGATAAAACTCTAATATGTCCTCTGCAAAAGCCACTGGATCATCCCAGTAAACGTCTATAAGATTAACTAGTACATTATAAGGATTGTTACTCATGGGCTTTTACCTTGCGTTTTTCAGCCACCTTGCCAAGTGCTGACACCCAATCTTCGGCACTTTGATTTTTATTGCCACCCTTGATATTTTCAATTTCAGCCTTTGTCTTTTCAACATTAAGATGCAACTGTTCAAGCTTTACTTGTTGTTCACTGTATGACTTTTCAATGTCATGCTTTTGCTTTACTGCTTGGACAAGCTGTTTCGTAATTCTGGTAAGAGCTTCTTCAATGTTCAAAATATCATCGATTGCTCTAAAATCCGTTTCCTCAACTTCAACTGTTACCAATCGCTCTTTAACAATTGGCACTGTTTTAGTTTCTCCGGTTTTCTCATCAACTGTAGAAGCGGCTTCTTTCACTTTTCTTAATTGCTGTAGTACACGCTTTTGCTTTTCTGTAAGGCCATCTTCAACATATTTAATCCGCTTCATCATCCTACGTTGCCTTATGGTCAATTCACGAATGGTTATGTCGATTTGAAATAATGGGTCCGTTTCGATAGATTCAAAAATTTCTTTTTCTTCATCGTCCAGGTAATCCCACATTATCGTTTCATATTCACCCGTTGTAACAGCGTTTTTATTCTCGTAGGGAGCGGCACCGCCTTTGTTTCCTATAGCATTGCTATTGCCATGGGGAGCGCCCCCTGCGTTGCCTATAGCGTTTTGATTGTCCTTTGGTGCGCCTACTTTGGTGTGCATACTTTTTTTACTTGGTGTGCATACTTTTTGGTTGGCATCGACATTGTTATCCATCTCTTTCCACTTGCGTTGTTGCCAACTCTTAACAGTATTGATGGACACATTGTATTTAGCAGCAATGTCCTTTTGCTTCATACCATTTTTATAATCTACATAAGCTAGTTCATAATTTTCAGCCATGCTGCATTAACACCACCTCCAACGATTGAGTTGAGTTTGTTTTTCAAATTTCATCTTTTTGCAGGTCAATATCGAGCTCGATGAGTTTCTTTAGATCATCCACTGTATTTACTTTTATGTGACCGCTTTGGAAATCCTTAATCCATTGAGCTATCCCCGCCTGTACAATCTTTCGGTACTTCTCTTTCGATTCGTTTATGTTCTCGGTAAGTTCAATTTCATGCTGCAGTAACAAAAGTGAGTTTTCCTCACACTCAAAAGGAACGTTTGTTCTTGTTTTCATTGCCTTCAACCGACCTCTCATCTATAATGAAAGTGAGATAGCAAGTTGAGAAAAAACCGTGCACGGTGTAACTCTATCTCTGCCGGTATCCGGCATTCATTTTCATGGAGGTGTTAGAGCACCTCTCTTTTTTTATTTAAACCATTGATGATATACTTGTTCAGCAATTTTTTTCATCATAATTGGCGGTACACTCATCCCACATACATATTGGGTGTCAGCACTTCCAAAATCATAGTCATAGGGGAAACTTTGAATTCGAATTATATCATTATCGCTAATAAAAAAAGGTTCATCATATCTGATGAACTGTGAATTACTGGCTAGTGTATATGGAACTTTGTTGTCTTTAACAAGTATTGTATTGAATGAACTATCTTTTCCTTCTGTTCGTTTGGTAATATCTCCAATATTGTTGTCGATTGGCCGTCTTTTTAACCAACGTTTATAAGTAACTGTTTGAGGATTTAAGGCCTTTCCTCTACCCGACCTGATTTCTTTATACAAAATGGGTTTTTCGTTGAATGAAAGGGTTAGTTTAGGGAAGTTTAATTCTTTTCTATGCGCAATAAAGAAAACTCTTTCCCTTCGTTGAGGTACACCCATAGATGCACTGTTTAACAAGAATATTTGTAGCCTATATCCAATTTCATCAAACGCATTTGCAATAAGCGTAACAAAACCTCTCGCCTGTCCAATAAGCATCCCTTTAACATTCTCAGCAATGATTACTTTGGGTTGAAGCATCTCAGCAACATCAATAAAGTCAAAAAATAAATCGTCTAACCTTTGCTTTGCTTGACCCTCTCTAAAATGGTGAGCATCCCCCCATTTTTCTTCCCTTTTACCTGCAGTAGAAAAAACACTACAAGGTGGCGAGCCATCTAAAATGTCTAGATCGAATAACTCTGTTGGAAGCTGACTATCTGGTATTTCTTTAAATTGTTGAACTCCCATTAAAAAGGGATATCTAGGATTATGATTTTTCTTATATATATGCATCATATCCGGATCAATTTCAACGTTGCCAATAACATCAAATCCAGCTAATTTATAACCCATTGTTGAGCCGCCACCGCATGAAAAACAACTAAAAACTTTAAGATTATTTTTCTCTACGTTTTGTAAATCATCTAATGACCAATTCCATTCACTCATTGATTACTCTCCTTTGGATCAAATACAAAACCACACTTAGGACATTTACACTCAAAGTTCTCCTCTGAAAATGTCTCCAAAGAAAGTTCTTGGTTGTAAAACTCAGTCATTTCATCATCTTGTTCAGTAAATTGTTTTATGAGCGAATCAATCTCTTTCTGGTCAAATCCGCTTCCAAGATTCAATTCACTTTGCTCTAGCTCCATTAAAAGATCAGCAAGCTTTTCTTCATCCCAGTTACCACTTACTTTATTTAGGGCTAGATTAGCGAATTTCTCTTTTTCCTCTGAAAAATTTACAACTGATACATATATCTCTGTATGACCTTCTGCCAGAAGAACATTGAATCTTTGATGACCACCAACAAGATTCCCAGTCTGCTCATTCCAAATAAGGGGATCAATATAGCCAAATTCTTTTATTGATTTTGCTAACTTATCATATTCTAAATCACCAGGTTTAAGTTCTTCTCTGGGGTTGTATGGTGCTGGATTTATTCTTTCTACAGGTATTTTAATTATTTTCATAGTAATCGGTCCTTTCTATAAAAATAGAACTACCACCATCTATAGTGGAAGCCCTGAAATCCTTTAATATTTGGAATATACTCTTGTCGTAAATCGTCCATAAAAATAAGGCAGCCGCTCCAATTGCGATTTGTTACGTCACATGAAGCGGTTGTCTTTTCTTCAATTCGTTTAACCCCCATAGATGATTCAATCCGTCTATTTTTCACGAAATAGACTCTATCACCGATGTTTAGGTTTTTAGGTCGTCTTGATAGTTGCCAGAACTGTTCATATCCGCCCTGGTCGAAAACAGCTGTTTCTCTATCATCATTTTCATATTCATTCTTAGGAATCGTTACTACAATATCCAATGGCCTCACCCCATTATGCTAGTTGCTAGTTAAAATAAAAAAGACGTCGAAATGACGTCAATAAAATCAATCATATAAACACTTAATTACTTCTAAAGGACTTGATTTCAATATCTTTTTAATAGTGTTATCAACTGCAATTTCAACAGATTCTCCACTTCCGATACCTATTGATTCTGGGTAACCTGAATAATTCACTTGCACACGAACTTCGTTTGACAACGGAAATTTCTCAATTTCAATATATTCGAAATCATGACCATACATTTGGATCTGTTTCTTAGTATTCTCTGCCAAATCATTCACCTCTCAATATTTTCCATTTGCGAAAATTAATCCTCATTTAAAGTTTTTTCGTCAAAGTCGTACTTAATTCCAGTGATTTTGATTTCCTTTGTAATTGATATATCAAAATTTGAAGCAGAAAAAATACATATATTTTCTCCTCCGAAATTCATAGCACTACGGTATTTTACTCCATCAAAACCTTTATTCTTTATTAACTCTGTAATATATTGTGTTGGTATATATTCCAGTTCGGTATCATCAGGTGCATAAGGAGTAGAAAATAAAAGACTTATCATTTTTCTAAAATTATTACTCTTAGAATCATCATTATCCATCCTTGTTAAATCCAGTATTTTCAAATCTTCCATAGCTTCACAAGTTGAAATAACTACATTTGCATCCAAATGTGGACGAACTTCTGATACTACTGTTGTTTCATCGTTACTAATATAAAGATACGGAATAAATTTAGGGTTCAAACGTCCAGCATTTGTAATTCCTTCAGGTGGTATATTTAAATCTTTATCTTCAAAACTTTTTCGGTTTTTTCGAATCCTAGCTCTATAATATTTTTCACCCTTACTAATTGTTAATGCTTCGTCTTTAACAATTGAGTCCATATAAATTTGAACAAACGAGTTATCATTGGGTATAAAAAATCTATTCTTTAAGAATTCCTTCTTAAACTCCTCCCATTTTTTTATTACATCATCGTCTGTTGCGATGTATAAGTCAAAATTCATTTGAGAAATACCAGATGATTTAGGTTTGTATTTCTCTGGCAAATCAATTTTTATTTCATTATTTGATGTCATTTTATCACCTCAAACCAATCATAAACCAGAAGGTGAAATATATGTAACAACTTTCTGCTCACAAAACCATCCAAACTCTGCCCTCTCATCACATAACGTTTTGGCTGTTTGATGCAGTTTTCATAGCAAAAGCCACTCATATTTGAATGGCACTCATTTGTTTTTCTCTGTGCAATTAGCGTTCTTTGTCTTTTCAATCGACTCACAAATTGCAATAACAGCGATAGCAGCCCACAATGATGAAGATGAAAATACATCACGTTCAAATCCTTGAATAACTAATTGCATTAATCAAGGTGTATAAGATTACATAAAACCATGACAATGATTTAGCCCTCAAACACCATCTCTCAAGGCATAATAAAAAGCACCTCTTATGAGATGCTTAATCGAAGTCAGGATCATACGAATCAAAAAAATCTGGGTCTTCAGTTTCAGGACCTGAAAAATGTTCATCAGCACATGTTCGACACATGTTTGCACCATCAGAAAATTTTTCTGTCTCAGTATTTACATAGTCCTGATGCGCCTCGCAATATTTGTATTTTGGGTTACAACTACAACATATACCATCCTCTTCAAATGATAGACTTTCCATTTCATCTCCAAATTTCCTCTCACTTAAACATTCTGGACATTCTAATATTTCCATAGTAATACCTCCTTTTAAAACAAATGATAGTTTAAAAGGAAACAATTGTCACATAATATAGCAAAATAAAAAAGTCACACCTAGTTCGATGCGACTTCATGCATATAATTTTTAACTAGCTTTCAGATATACGGAAGGCAATAATATTTTTGCTAACGATGTACTCTTCATCAAATGATTCACTATTCTTGGGATTTATCACTCTAATAAGTCTATTGTTAAGAATATTACTTTCAATAAAACTTTTCGGATCTGTTATATCTCTTTCGAAAACTGTTTCATGTTCACTACCGTCTATCAATTTAATAGTTGCTACTTTCTCAGTCATATATAACACCCCCATTCTACCTACATCATAGTACAAATGGAACGCATTTTCATTATTAAATTAATACTTACTTTTTTAGGACAAATTAAAAAATACCTAATAGGTACTTTAAATTTTACTAGGATTGTTATTTAATATTTCTTCTCTTAACCTTTTAAGTTCTTCTTTTAGAATAGTTATACATTTATCTGTTTTCGGTTCAAATTCCTTATATCCCTCTAAACCAGATAAAAATCCATCATCATTTACTTCATCTTGTTGGCCTGTTAAAAAATCATAATATTCAACAATACTATTATAAAAAAAATCTGTTGATAATGTTGCGCTATCTAATATTCCTTCAAATTCATTAAATTTTTCGATTAATTTTTCTAATAGTTCATTATATGATTCTTCACATTCATTATAGTTTTTGATTAACACATTAGTAGCATCTATAAACATTCTAGTAGCTTTTAAACTTGCTTGATATTGTTCAACAAAAATTTTATAACTTTCAATTTCATTCCCATTCTTTATAGTTTTACGTACCCCAAGTAAAGTAAGGAAACCACCAATTATCGCTCCTACAAAAGCTATTATCCCAGCAACTAAGGTTGTATCTATAGCACCAAACTCTATAAATACCATCCCTAATATTATCAATGATATTAATGATGTTAATGCAATAACAAACCATTCTGCAATCTCTTTCATCGCAAATCACCTCCCATTTAATCATAATCTGAGAGGTAACAAATTGGAACAATTTTCTACAATTTCGCTCTCAAAACCACACCAAACTCCGCCCTACTAATAGCTAAGTCTTGTAAATCGCATGCCATAATCTTACTGACGTCCTTTAACTAGCTTCCGATTGTTTTATGGCTGTTTGATGCAGTTTTCAAAACAAAAGAAAAAGCCTTACCGTGCTAGGTGTAAGGCTCGTCTACTGCTGTAAAATATTTAATTGTCGAGTTAGCTCACTTTCAGAATCGTGGTAGAGCTGCTCCACGTTCTATTTGTAAAGCGAATTGTATTAGTGCATTTCCATGCACTTTGTAGCTGAAGTAAATTGACCGAATTACGGGAAGTGGACAAAGTTCACATGATAGGCACTCCTTCAGTTTAAATTGCCTTTTCCCTAATCTTTTTAAAAATATTGGCCGGCCAAGTTGTCTTGCCCCGAACAATTTTATGGAGCGCAGGTCGGTCATCGGTCTGTCTGCCCTGTTTATTAATTGTTTTAATAAATACCAAGTGAGGGAACCTTTACTACGCCGTCCTACCCCAAGTTTACATCAAAAGTTTTCTATCACAAACTATCGTACATGTTTTACATTTGTTTATTTTGTTACATATGTTTCATTGGTTCCTAATATCTAAAGTAATAAGGATATGTGTTATTCATATAAACAATAAATATCAGGGCTTTAAAACAACTCTATAATTTCACTCAATTTCTTTCTTTATCTTATTAAGTGTAGTTAAAATTAATTCTTCTAATTGATATCTTTCATTAACAACTTCAAGGCCTTTTTTCAAAACATTTTTTAATTCTTTTTCATACTGCAAAATTAATGTTTCATTTTGCTGTTGCAGATATTCTTTACCTAATAAATCTAATGCTATGTTCTCTAATAACACAAATAACTTTTTATAATCCTCGGTTTCCCGAATGACCGGCACCCCATCATCAATTAACTTATAAATACCTTGTGTAGCTTCTACTTTTCTATTTTCCATCGGTAAAGGACAGAACACTATCCTTTTTTGGAGTTGAGCAAAATTAATAGTGTGGTGTGTACCACTTTCCAACGGTGCCTGAACAGGACAGACTCCTAGTGACATCCCACTTTGGATTCTATCTCTTCTTACAAAAGACCCCCTATTAGTTATTTCTCCTAAAGCAATCTCTGATATCAATAAGCCATTCTTCAAAAGAATACTCTCTGCTAATGCTTTGTTTTCTGATGGATATATTTTATCCAAACTTCCACCCATAATAGCTATAGTTTTTCCATTCTGCGCTTCTAAAGCACCAATATGTCCATAAGCATCTATACCTTTTGCTAAACCACTTACAATTGTATAGCCTTCATTTGCAAAATGCCTTGCTAACTTTTTGGCAGCCATTACTCCATACTTAGTAGGTTCTCTCGTTCCAATTACTGCTATATTTTTATATTGACTTAGAAGTTCTATATTACCTTTACAATAAATAATAGGTGGTGGATCATCAATCAATTTCAATAACTTCGGATATTCAGGAGAATGTAAAGAAAAAATTTCGATACCTTTATCTCTATGCATCTTTATAAAGTTCTCAGCCTCTAAAATTTTACTTTTTAAATATTCTTTATTTGTAACTCTCTCAATAACAGCCTTATATTTTAATGCTTTGTGTATTTCTTTATTACTTATTAAATCTTCTTCGCTTAGAAAGGGATAATTTTTTAATACCTTAAGCAAAGTTTTTTCTCCTAATTTCTCTGTAAACTTTAATGCCAAAATTAATTTTAAGTTTGTCATTTTATCATATCCTTATCAAAACAAGTTGTCTAAATTATTCTGTTCTAAATATAATCCTTTTATTACCTCATGGTCTTTATATTCCTTATCACTCGCTACCCAAAACGGATTACCATTTTTATTGTTAAACTTTAACTTATAAGCTATCCCGTTAGATTTAATCTTAGCAATCGAAAGCATGGATGGACCTGCATCTTGAGTAACACCGAAAGGTATTAAGATTACATTTTCCGCTCCTTGATCATACAAGACACTAGCGCATTCTAAAGCTGTTGAACCTGTTGTTAGTATATCATCAAATATAATTATTGTTTTATTTTGCACATCATAATTACTATTTACAACAAAAGCTCCTTTTACATTAGCCGCCTTTTCTTTTTTAGTTTTGTAATCCTTTTGTGTTGGATAATCACGAATACATTCTAACAAATCGGGTTTAATCTTGCTCGATATTAGCTGATTTTTATTTAAAAACAAATCAAGGAATCTATCTTTTTTAGACGGCTTATTTGGGATATAGGTAATGTAGTCAATATCATATCTAGTAAGATTCCTAACAATCTCTTGTACCATTGGCTCCAAAAGTTTATAAGCTCCATCTTTTTGGTCTTTAAAAGCTAAAATTAGCTTAGTTAAAATATGACAATATGAACGTAAATCCTCACTTCTAAAATAACGCCCTATCATAAACACATGTACTTTTTTTTCTGGATTATAATAATACTCTAGTACTTGCTTATAAAGAGGAGTAGAGAGATCAGTCGTTCTGTCTAAAATACCTTCAAAATATAATTTTCTTCCCCTCTTGTTTTTCAAAAACATATTTTTCAATTCAGTAATAGATACTATATGATCCGGATAATTTCTCAAATTTGGAAGTTGATATTCATTTTCATTATTAGCAATAAAAATACAAGACATCCCAAAATTTTTAGCTACCTCTATAGCCATATTATCCGAAGAAATAAATAAAGTTTGATATTGTTTATAATCACCCCTGTTAAACAACTTCACATATTCATTGATATCATAAAGGTCAAAGTCATTAATTATTGCATAATCTTCACTACTATGGTTAAAGATAAAATCTGATTGACTATCAATTAACCAAAATCCATTTCCATTATCAAGAATAGAATTTAACAAATCTGTTAACTCTAAATTAGTGCATTTTGAACGAATACTATCATAATCTATAAACATATCATAAGGATTGAAAGCTAACTCAAACATATAAATACCTTCCTCTTCTATTCTATTTAAACCAATGACAACAAATAATCTTCTAATAATTTCTTTTCGGAATACAAAGCATAATAGTCTACAGCTTTAAAATCATTTTGGTTATGCTCTCCCCAAGTCACAGCTACTGATTTCATACCCGCTTTATTTGAGGAAATAATGTCATTAACATTATCACCAATTGCTATACATTTATCTGGTACGGCATTCATTTTCTTAGCAGCTAATAGCATTGGTTCCGGATGAGGCTTATGTTTAACTGTATCCCTATATGAAATTAATACATCTACATCTAGACCATGATTCTGCAGAACCATTTCAGCATAAAACTGAGGAGAATTAGTTACTATAGCTATTGAGTATTTTGATTTTAATTTTTTTATAACTTCTAAATTGATATTTAATTTTGTCTCAGTAGGTATTAATTCACAACATTTTTTCCAATTTACTCTTCTAAATTGCTTAATTTTCGAAGTATCTACTAATGTATCATCCAAATCAAATATTATCACTTTCATCCCTCTTTTTTTCCTTTATATTCTAAACATTAATACTTAATGGTTAAATTTTCAACTTTTCACATCCACTAATTAGATAATTTTTATTATATTTGTATCACAAGAAGTATTAGAATATATGAAAAGCTTGGAAAAAACCTATTATTTTAGGCCTCCAAGCTTTTTTTCTGAATGCTATTTAATTATTCCCATTCGATTTCACTATCATCTGAATCAAAATGTTATTTCTAACCCTAAATATCGTCGTACTAGATAGTTTCATATGCTTACCAATTGCTCTCATGCTATTCCCATTAAGAAGCCTATGAAGCACCTCAATCTCCCTGTCTCCTTGTACTAATGGAATACGCTTTTGCACCTCAACAACCTTATACTCATATTCGCGAATGAGTTTGTGATTTGAAAATACTCTTCGTTGTACCTCAATAAATACTGGATCATTTGTCCCACCATTGGCCTTTGGTAGTGCTGCCTCAATTCCATACGTAGCCGTTTTAGCCCCAATATAACTGTTGTTATCAACTTTGGCCATTGGCTGTCTTGCTTCTTCGATTGACTCAATCATCCAGCTATAGTCTTCAATCCATTGTAGTAAATTTTCTTTCGTTACCTTGTGTTGCCCTTGTTTCATAGTTTGCCCTCCGATGGTGTGATATAATACTTTTGAAAAACTTAAAGAGCATAACCAATTCTTAGCTGTAGCGTGTGTCGACGCTGCGGCTTTTTCTTTTCCAAACATACAAATATGTTATAAAATGGTTAGTATGAAAGAAGGTGATTTATGTGGCTTTTCTAGTGCTACTAGCAATAGCTTTAGGATTCGGCCTACGTATTTTGGGACGTATGGTTAAATACAACTAGAATAATGGCCTGGTAGTTTGCGATATCAGGCTATTTTCATATACTCATATCGTGCAGTAATAATGACTTTTCAGTGAGTCAATAATTCACAGTGCCAACCGCACTTACAAAGGTAATTCCAACAAGTAACTTCTTAATGTTTTTCCTTTTCTAAAACGTTTCCTGTACGTGCCTAAACAACTCTACCAATGGTAACTGTTGATATATTTTTAATTTTTCATTACTACTTTTAGGGCATTTTTCGTACTTCACGATTCTTCACCCGTATCTCTGCGCGGCGCTCTTTTTGCTTTTTCCAATATGATTCACGATAAGATTCTTTCATACGATACAATCGCTTATCTTCCTCTGTTACAATTTCTACCCATTCTTCATTCCATTTTCCCCTTAATGTAGCCATTGTAGATGGTTTGGGGCTGGCGTAATGAGTTTGTACTTTATCAAGAAGCTCATCAATCGTTAGACCAGCACGATGGGAGTACAAACACTCTTTTATTTTCTCTATTGTGAGCTTATATTCTGTTAGTGTTTTCCCACCTTTAGATCCGCCGACATTCACCAAATGAATTTCATCATTGATACAATCCGCAATATGATAATATTTGGAAACTCGCTGTCGTTTTCCCCAATAAACTATGTTTACACCTCTAGTTTCTGTGATGGTACTTGGATTTGCATTATAATACATTAATCCGATGCCTAATCCCTTTATCCAATCCAATACGAATTGGCGATGCAGGCTTTTTGGCTTCGGTACAAGAATAAATACATAATCAACTAGATTTTTGCGACTTATTGCCTGTTCAATCACTTTAAAATTCAACGATGTTTTCATTTCTACACCAATATAAACATCACCATGTTTGCCTACGACATCTATATCATTGACCTCCGCATACACTTGCTGGCAACCCATTTTTTGAAGTAAGAACTTCTTTAATGGTTTGAATAAATCAGATTCTTTCACAGTATCACCTTCCTGAATATTTTCCTTCTAATGCACTGCGTTATTAACCTTCTTGCACTATAGCCATTACTTTTTTTGCTCCAACCTTGTTTAAGTTGAAATAAACAGCATTACCCTTTTTGTTGTCACAATGATTTGAAAGAAACTCAATTAAAGCTTGATCAAATCTCTTATCGTCTGTTCTAATAACAAAAGTGGTGTTTTCTAAATTAACTCGCCTCTCATTCACTCTCCTGAAAGACTAAATAAATCCATCTGTTGCCACTGATCCCTAGGTAATTCTTCTATTACAGGTTCTACTTCAATTTTCCCTACTGGAATCTCGCCGTTTCAAAAGGTGCAATAATATCGAAATATTTCGTTTTATATGAACCCACTGGCGCTTTATCTGGACGACATTTTAAAAATACGCTGTAATAGCCATTGTCGCTTGGTTCAATGATAATGTATTCCTCTCCAACAAGGTAAAAGCGTGATGGTGGTTTAACAATACGAGCTAAGTATTTTTTAGGGTTTTCGTTCGCGTCAACTACAAGCGGCGACACTTCCGTAGCATCCTCTGCAATGATTTCAAAGCGGCTTTTCTGATACGTACCAAAATGAGAACCTGGGCGTGAAAATCTGCTAATGTTATATGCTAATCCTCCATGGGGAAACAAATAATATATTCACCTTCTACAAGGTTGGATTTTTCAGGAGCTTGTGTGCAACGTCCTTGCATCGATTACACCTCCACATGTAAACTCAGGATCGAATATTGTCATTTGAATCTTTATAAATTCTTCATCTTCCGCTTCTTGCGTGGCCTTCTTCTTACATCGCCGCCCCATACCATCATCAATTGATTTCTGTGACTTTAATTTACGGCCACATCTTTTACAACTGCTCATTCAGCCCGCACCTTTGCCTCCTCTTTTTTCGCTATTTCTTCGATAATTTCCACATCATTAACACTAAATGTTGGCGTCGGACCAAATTCATACTCTTCTGCTTCCCAATCCTTTATAAATTCATCACGCTCATTAACATAAGAACCAAAGTAAGGGTCTTGTTCAGCTTGGTAAAATAATTCTCTAATACGTTCATCATACTTTTCTTCCCATACATATAAACCAAAATCATCAACCCCAAAATGACTTCTTGTATATACAACAACTTCTATTCCGTCAATTATGTTGTATACTTTGATGTAACCCTCAATTTCTTCCTCACTAGGTTCTGGACCAATGGAGCCATCATACATTTTTTTAATATCCTCTGCCGTTTTGCCTGCTGTGCTCAAAGTAGCTTTAAACAATTTAAACACGAAAAATACCTCCTATTTTTAAAATGGCAAATCATCCTCTGATACTTCAATTGGACCTCTGCTGTTTGCAAATGGATCTTCATCCACTCGTGTATAGTTCGGTTGAATTATTAGTGGTTGGTTTTGCTGATAAGTATTGTTTCCAAATGCATTTTGTCCAGGCATAGTCCCACCAAAGTGTTGTTGTGATTGACCACCAACATATGCTGGTTGGTTGTTTCCGAAAGCTTGTCCTCCATATTGTTGTGGTGGCTGCTGTTGCTGATATGGATTTGGTTGGCCCTGGTATTGAGGAGCATTCGGTTGACCTCCTGTGTTGGTCCGTGGTTCTAAAAACTGAATGCTATCCGCTACCACATCGGTAGTGTAAACACGCTTACCATCTTGTCCCTCATAGCTTCCAGTTTGAATCCGACCTTCAATCCCTAGCAAGTTACCTTTCCTTTGATAGTTTGCTAGATTTTCAGCTTGCTTACGCCAAGCGACACAAGAGATGAAATCAGCGTCACGTTCTCCTTGTTCGTTAGTAAAGGTACGATTGACTGCCAATGTGAAGCGGCATGATGCAATACCATTTGGTGTGTACCTTAGTTCCGGATCTTTTGTTAAACGTCCGACCAAAACAACGCGATTTATCATGCTGCATCCTCCTTGAAATAAGCTTTGTTGAATGTTGTATCAAAAGCTTTGAGGCTGTAGTTTAATTCCTCGATTAGACTCGAAAAAACAAAAGTACTCATGCCTTTTAAATTCGTTATAGATACACCGTAATCAACTGTGTTCAAAGTTCTAAACAATGTTACGGTATATCCATTCTCTTTATCGAATCCTTTATTAATCAAAATTTGTTTGTACTGTTGTGCTCTATTTAAATTGTTCTTTTTATACTGTCTTCGTTTCATCACATTCACCCTTTCCTTTTTCTAGCTAGTCCTGCATGAATATTATTTTCAAGGTACCTAAGCTGTTGCATGGCATAGTGAGGGCATTTGCTATCGCTTAACCGCTTCTCTACGTCTTGTAGGACCCGAAGCGGGAACTGATACTCACTTATGAGTTGGTTTATACAGTCCGCTACTTCCTCATTTGTCATGGTTTTCACCACCGAGTGCTTGTCGTGCAATTTGACCAAGGTCTTTATCAATTGGTACCATCGGCGGAAACCATTCAGCTTGCTTGTACTCAGTTGTTTTATAATTTTGTGGAGTTGCATAAAGTTCAAATACTTTCTGAAAACTGACAATTTTATCAGATGCTTTAAACAATGCTTTTTCAACAATTTCATAGTATTCCTTTAATCTTTGAATCTCTTCACTCAATTTTTTATTTTTACGTTGTTCTTGCAGTAAATCCCGGTGAAGGTCCACAAATTGATTACGTATTTCATTAACGCTCATGCCATTATTGCCTTTAAGCTATTTTTGCAACTTAGCCATTTCTAATTGTTGTTTATCTGTATCAGCAGCAGTTTTAGTTAAATCCACATCACCCATTGATTTCACTCTCCTTTACCTTTGTCACACGCTTAGGCATTCCATATCTTTTTCTTACCGCCTCACGTGTCATATTGTGCACTAATTTACAGTGTGTTTTAGTGATGATGGTACCAATATGACCACAATTATCGACCGGACATTTCACAAATTCATTACTTAGTGCATTCCATGATTTATTTACAGACAATTTGTCATGTTACCTCCTAATGCTTTGTAATGGCTTTAATCAAAGCTCTATCAGTTAGTTTGCTCACCGGTTGACCTTTTGCTTGTAGGGCCTTAATCAGGTAGTTACGAATTTTTTTGTGTTTGTTCATACTGCTTATGCCCCCTATCTAGCATGGCTAATATTTTTTGTCGCTCTGCTTCGAAGTCCACTGGTTCTGTAGGCTCCGGTGGTTCAATAGGCTTTTGAGCAGATTCATTATTTCTGTTTTTAAACCATTCAGGTACTACCTCTTCGCGTCTAGGTTTCTGATAAGTCCTTTGAGGTCTATTTTGTTGTTGAGCTGCTTTTATACGTTGATCTTTCCAACGCAAGTCCTCCGCTTCGATAGCCTCAAGTGTAAACAGTTTCTTATTCCACCAGTCTTTTAATATCGTTTCAACGTAACCCCAATTGTTTCTACTGTTCATAGCAGCTTTCTCCATGGCATGTATAACTATTGGTTCTGACATGTCATTAATCCAAGTGTCAATTTTGTACGCGATTAGAGAACCTAAAGCTCCAAAATGATTTTGCTCGTAAAATGCAAATGCATTTTGTGTTGGTGGAATTGGAGGTTTTGATGCTACGTAAGCAGGTCCCTTATCATCATCATTATTATTATTTAATGTATTAGTACTTAGTGAATCAGTACTTGGTGTATTAGTACTTAGTAGTTGCGGGTTTTCCGTTAACGGTTTATCCGTCGACGGTTCTTCCGGTGACGGGTTTTCCGTATACGGTAAATCCATATACGGTACTTCGTAAACAATTGTTAAGTAATCAAATTTCCCACCATCAACACGACGGCGTTCTTTTTTGACATATCCATATTTCTGCAACTCTCTTAATCCAGCTGTAAACGAGTCCTTGCCATCTTTTGCCCATTGCTGTATTTCCTCGTTATAAAAAGTCCAATTATCAGGCTTGGAAAGCATAAATACATGTATTGCTTTAGCTTTCCAACTAAGTCTTGTATCTTGGATGGATGTGTTGTTTATAACTGTATAATCTTTATTTTTTTCCACTCTTACGATGCTCCTACTCTCCATCGTAGCCCCTCCTATAAAATGTCGTCCTTGCGTTCACATATTGCGAAACCACCACGTATTTCAGTAGTTCTATAATTTTGATAACGTCGCATATATTCACACACTAAACGTCTTATTTCGTATTCATCACCTTGAGCCTGGTCAAATATCCATTGTGGTAAAAGGACCCTATGAGGCACATATCTCATTGCACTTGTGACGGTCCCTTAATAGATAGCAAGTAATTTATTAACTTACTAGCTTCTTTTTCAGTTAATAAATCCGAGTTTTTATCAGGAATCTTACACGCCTGCATTGCGCCGTTATAAACTGCGTTAGGGTCCGAATCATACATGTTTGCAACCTTACTCAATGCTTTTGCTAATTGATTAAACTGTTCTTGAGATCGTAGGCCTGTATGTGTTGGTTGTTGATGCTGAGTATGCACTGGTGGTTGTTTTTGCTCATGAGAATAATTATTTCCAGTCATACCATTTGCATCATCGTCCTTTTCTGTAGAAATCCCTAGCATGGCTGCTAAACTATATCGCTTCATGTAAGTAATTTGCCCACCAAAATCCTGAATACTTTGTGCAGCCGGAAATTTAAGCGGATAAGATTTTACATACTCACCTGACCCATGAAGGAAAATTGTTTCAACACAAACCATTGTTGTGTTCCCTTCAACTGTTGAATAACTGTTCTGTATGATAGATAAGTTATTTTGAACAAATATTGGCTTAACAGCATCCAAAATCCCGTTTAGGTCAGTGTATTCAAAAGTGTATGAACCACCGTTTTTTGTACGAACTTTCACTTTTGAATTGTGTTTTGGAGTTTGAATAGCTGACCAAGCTTTAGCAAGCGCTGCTGAAATATTAGAATTACTCTCGGAAAAAATCATATCTTCCCTCCTAGTTGATTTTTTGAGCACAGTGACGTAAAATACAAAGTAACTAATTTTGTAAATTTCTTTTTTAAGGACTGCTGCTGGAACAGGAGTCCTTTTTAATTTCACCGTCTTTATTTGATGGTTGTCCCATCAAGCAGCCTGCAAATACGGCTAACCAACCATTTGCAAACTGCTTGACGAGAGCGAGTTACGACTCGCAAACGTCATATAAATTTGTTGACTTTTCCCTATTTTTTGTTTTATATTTACAATATCCATGTGCTGTTTAACAGGAAACTGTTAAGCAGCTTTCTTTATTTAAGGTCATATACCGTTGTCATGGCTTGACCGTATGTTTTTCTTTCTAAAACATTCACCGCATCGATGATGTTGTGTATTGCTTGTGCTATATCAATTTCTTTATCAACTGCATATATTTTATATAAAGCGCGTGCTTCGTTTTTGAGATTGTTTATGATTTCATCCACTGTTATGACCTCCACGTGTTATAATAGATTTGTATAAGTTATCAGGCTGTTTAATCGTTGCATCCGATTAAGCAGCTTTTTTATTGCCAGCATGAAATAATCACTGGTACTCCAATGGCTAAAATGATTAACCCACATATCACACAAAACTCCTTATGTTTTTGATCTCGGCCATCATCCGACATATAAAGATAATTCACTATCCACTTCAACATCTAAACCACCACTTACCTACTAAAGCCAAGCGTTCTTGTAACGATAACTTTTCCCACTTTTTAAACCTAAACATTTGGCACCTCCAACTGTTGCAGACTATTAATGATCTTATCCACTTTCACGTAATCAATTTTCTGACTAGATTGAAGTGCTTCTAAACTACGAATAATGTCGTAGGCTCTTTCTGTGGCTACATCGTATTCTTCCATAACCACATTTGTTTCGATTGCTCCCCAAGCTCCGTAGATCGCCTTACGATGTTTGATTATCGTCATAATATCCATCTAAATATTCCTCCTATAAACATAGGTATTAATTGAGTTGCAGTATTGAGTAAATCAATGCCGAATATTACTGATGCTAAATACACATCCGAGTTGGTAATACTAGTCCATTGCATAAAAGTCTCTATATCGATTACTTTCCGCCCAAGCTCATACTTGCTTACATGTGATTGGGATATATTTAATTCATGTGCTAGTTCTTCTTGAGTCATATTTGCATCTGTTCGAAATTTCTTTAGTAGTTTTCGATAATCCAAAGCAGTTAGTAATTTCAAACTGTCCACCTCCCCTCTTAGTCGGAAATCGACTATAGTCGAAAATGAACTACCAATTACCGATTGATGCTAATAAACTTGAATCATAAGCAATTAAAAATTTGCTTATTTTTTTAAGAGATTGTTTGCCCCAGTCTCTTAAAAAGTTAATAGATTTGTTGAGGCATGCCTTACTGCTATTAACTTTGTTGTAAAGTCTCAACCTGTTACGTACCTGTCCGGGTATGTTTTTTCAAATTTAATTGTTAAGTATTTCTTCGAGAGCTGCGGCTGTGGGTTCTGATAACCACACCCGCTTATATCTCGGGCCTATTTGTCTTTGATGAATCTTGATACGAGGATCACATACAATATACTTTTCTAAAGAAGCTTTACTGTATCTAGTTTCACGAACTAAATCGTCAATGTCCCAATACAATGTTCGTTCTCTTACGATTTCTCTAACCGTGCGATCATATCTATCTAATAAAATTTTTTTTGATAGGCCAGCTGTCTCAAGAACCCTTTGTGATAGATTATTATCTTTTTCTGAAATCATCATATGGCACCCCCTTCAACAATTTTTAACCCTTGTTGGTTGTATGCTTTAATTTCCATCCTTAAAGTTGTTGAGGGTTGCCACATTGAAATAAACTTGATACTTTCAGCAAATCGTGTTTTTGGTATTTCTCCATATCGAGGAACTTCAAAATGATTTTTAAAGTCTCTCCAGAATGCAGAAAATACTTGGCGACTAATTTTTTTGTAAGCATTAGAGTCTTTCCCACCTAAGGCAGTTACAATAACTTCTCTAGCGCGTTTATTAATTTGGGCTTCTTGATTACCGTCTATGCGCATTGTGTCAACTATTGATTGAACTGTTTGTTTAACTTCCGTAACTTCAGTTTTCAAAGACTCAACCTCTTCGGAAGTTTCAAGTGATAGTCTCATAGAAGCCTTTAATTGATCTTTTTCCGTTAAAGGTTGCGGGTTGAGTTGTTGTTCCATTTGATTGAACGCATCGATGTATTTGATTTTAAAATCAAACGCTTTTTTACCAGTAAAGCCCATAGCTAGTAAGGTGAATCCGTCTCGGTTCATGTAGTATGTTTTACGATCCCTCCCGTAAGAGTCAGGTTCATTACCTTCAAAAAACATCTGCTGAAGTTTCAGCACATCTAATTCCTCGCGGATGTTTTCAATAGATTGAAGAACATTCTTATGTTCTTTTTCAAACGTTTCGGCAACTTGTAATGAAGTTGTGACTACTTGGCAATTTTGAATAGTGACTATTTTGTTCATGCAAATACCTCCTAAGATTTTCTAATGTAAGCCATCTAGTCATATTGAAATCCCTTTTCGATTTGTATTCAGATTGTTATTGGTTAAGAGACATTAAGCTAGTTGTTTTTCTTGAAACGAAGAACCTTCAATTTCTTTTATAACGGATTTCGTTAGTTCATCATTAAAAAAAATTGCCACTTCTATACCTAATAAAACAGCTATAACCTTTAAACGTTCAACACCTAGCTCACTTTCACCTCTTTCAATTCGACTATATGTCATAGGTGTTACATTAATTTGTTTTGCTATACGACTTTGAGTTACTCCTTTAGCTATACGTAACTTTTTTAAATTTTCGTGTATCATAGTTTCACCTCTTCTTTCCAAAGGACTAACGTAATCCGTTAAATACACTATACTAACGATTTCCGTTACTGTCAACGAAAAATATAAAAAAAATCTCAAATTCCGTTAATGTAGTATCAGAATCCGTTACTTGTGATATATTTCGAGTAGATAGGAGGTTTTCTATTGAAAGTGAATGACCGTATAAAAGAACAACGAAAAAAGATGCGCTATACACAAAAAGAGCTCGCTGATAAAGTGAATGTTTCCCCTCAAGTAATTTCTAATTGGGAACGTGGATATACAGAACCTAGTGCTGATGATATAAATCAACTCTCAGAAGTACTTGATTGTACTAGTGACTATCTTTTGGGAAGAAGTAATCGACCTGATAACAAGAAGAATCATCTTTTAACCAAAGATGAACGTGATATAGCAAAACAAATTATCGAATTCACTCAGAACATTGAGAAGTCGGATGGACTTTCATTTGATGGTGAGCCAATGTCAGAGGAAGCAAAAGAATCACTTATTGAATCAATGGAACATATTTTTAAACAAACCCAAAGAATAAATAAAAAATATACTCCTGAAAAATATAGAAAAGAATAGCAATAAAATTATTTGGGGTGATCAAATGTGGTTGAAGGATATTGCAGACAGCTTGATAAATAAACATAAAACCAACTGCCCGTTTGATATCGCATCTAATTTAAAAATATGCATTACTCCTTGGGATTTGCATGAAGAAATTAACGGCTATTATAAGTATCATCGTCGTAACAAATATATAGTTATTAATAATAACTTAAGCGAAGATATGCAACGTGTTGTCTGTGCCCACGAGCTTGGGCATGCTTTGCTTCATCCTAGGGCCAATACACCTTTTATGCGTAAAAGCACCTTTTTTTCCATTGACAAACTAGAACAAGAAGCAAATAGATTTGCAGTCCAATTACTAATTTTAGACCACGAAATAATTGAATATTCCAAACAATTCACCATTTTTGATATTGCAGCAAAATATGGTGTTCCAATTGAATTGATAAAATATAAATTCAGTACAATCTTATGAGGTGAATATATTGTTAATTGCAATTCTGTTATTTGTCCTAATTATTGTATTTTTTTTTGGTAAAGAAATTAAAACTCTTTTTAGTATATTGATAGGGTTAGCCTTAATAATTACTTTATGGCAGTATTCATGGTGGGGAAAATTAATAGTTATTGCAATGATTGTTATTCCCCTAATTGCTGGGATAATTCAAGGCGCTAAAGAGGATGGGGTTTTCGAAGAATTAAAAAGAAAACGAAGAATCAAAAAAAATAGAGGTAAATCTATATATAAGTAATTTACAGTAGGTGTACATAAGTGCGCTTTTTTATTTATAAACAAAACATAATTGCATCATCTTATGGAGTCATTATCCCTACCAGCTTGTTAAATTATAATTATGTACTTGAGAAAAAAGAGTTAGAAGAATATGAAAAAGAATTCAGTTATAGTTTCTTATATTAATAGGAGGTAATTATGGGCATTTTTGATTTTTTTAAACCAAAAAAGGCAACACCAATAATTAAGGAAAACAACCATATAAATAATGAATCTATAAATTTACCTGAACCCGAATTAACTGTACGAATAAATAATGATTTTGCTACAGAAATAAACCCAATATATACAAAAAAACTACCTAATAATCTTTTGCCTGGAGAAATCATTATGTTGTATTGGGCTTCTAATCATATTGCTGATAGCGATTACCCTGGTTATTTTAAATATGAATATGGAATAGACTCCAAAATTTCTCTAAATACTCTTTTAAATGAAAAATATATTCGTGATTCAAATAATTTAGAGAAAATATACTTGCTAAAAAATACACAATTAAAAGATATATTGAGGAATAACAGTCTTAAGGTTTCAGGAAATAAAAAAGAATTAATTGAACGAATCACTAGTAATTTGGAAATTAACAATATCCTTGAATTAAATAAAATCAATTCTTTATCAGTTACCGAAAAAGGTCAAAATACCCTGCAAGAATATGATTATATTATATATGCGCACAAAAACGATACCAAAGATGGTACTTTTAATCCTGCTTCAGTACTGAAATTTGTTAATAAAATTGGATACGTTCCAAATAATTTAGATATATTTTGGTCTATTGTCCAAAATAAAGAACAAACTGCCCTATTAAAAAATGATCTCATTGATTTAAGAAGTTCTTGGTTACGAATGGCTGAACAATTATATAAAGAACAACGATATGATGAAGCACTCTCGATGTACCAAAATATATTTATTATTGATCTCAGCGGTATGGATAGAGATAAATATATCAATCCCCCATCCCTGATTTTTTTAGCTCCACATATTGTTAATAGAATTTCAGAATTGGCAGATTTCTTTGGATTTAACAAAGAAAAACATTATTATTCGTTTTTATTTTCTTGGCAATCAACTATATCGTTATTACCTTTTCATTATTTAGACAAAGATGAGTGTTTTAAAATTATGGATTTTGCAATTAATGGTGGCAGTGAAGAAGAAATTAGAAAATTATTAAAAATAAAATTTGAAGAAATAGATGCTGATTTGTTATTGAAAAAATATGGTGTGAAATATCCAAGATATATCCCAGATTGATTTTATAACCATAAACTGATTTGGTTTACATTTGTAATCTGAATCGGTTTTCTTTATAACAATAAAAGAACATATATTCTATTTTTAAAGGAGGTGATGTTCAATTTGTCCAAACCTGATTTACGTACCTGTCCGGACGAAATATAAATAAGGAGCGGACAAAAATGGTTAGAATAACACTAAATCCTACAAAAAAAGAAAACATTTATTGGTACCTGAATACCGATAAAACGAAAAAATTTGCATATCGTTATAGGTTTTACGACCATAACGGTAAGCGAAGAGAGAAAAAGAGACAAAACTTTAACACTAGCCTTGAAGCAGAACGTGCCTTAACTGCTATAAAAGCTACCATATTGAATGGTGGAGAAAAAATTGTAGTTAACGAAAATATGATAGTTTCTCAATGGGTCGAAATTTATTTTGAAAGGAAGTTGCCTCATTGGCAAGGAACTACGCCTAAATCTTATCGTAATATTATCAACAATTATATTACGCCCTTAATTGGTCAATATAAATTATCGAGGCTAACAAAGAATATTTATCAGTCTGAATTTGTCGATAAATTAGTTCCTATTGCCGCTCCAAAAAGCATTGAAACGTATCATAACTTTTTTGTTGGTTGTATTAATGCAGCTGTAGAAGATGAAATATTAGAAAGGAATCGTATTTTAAAAGCTGAATTACCTCGTATTAAAAAACAAAATAATGACGAGGTTGAAGGAAACTATTTAACCCCTACAGAGTTAGAATATTTATTACAGTGTGTTAAACGATCTTGTGATATGTCTAGATATACTTTAATTGCAATTCTTGCAGCTACAGGAATGAGACGAGGAGAAGCAAAAGCATTACGGTGGTCAGAAATTGATTTTGAAAATAAATTGATTTATATCAACCGTACTCGTGATGCTCTTGGAGAAAGATCAGCAAAAACGCTTAATAGTATCCGGTCTATCGATATGACATATGATTTAGCATTACTGTTGGAGC
The DNA here is from genome assembly GCF_016638705.1 of Lysinibacillus agricola. Classification (GTDB taxonomy): domain Bacteria; phylum Bacillota; class Bacilli; order Bacillales_A; family Planococcaceae; genus Lysinibacillus; species Lysinibacillus agricola. The sequence continues at coordinate 2,968,922 of NZ_CP067341.1, forward strand.
GATATCGGAAATGGTGCATCGAAAGAAAACTTGCTTATGGTAAACAGCAACAGGATGACGATTTGGTCTTTATCAGTAAAACATGTAAGCCTTTAAATCAAAATGCTGCCAGATTAACTTTGTTACAAATGCATGAGATTTACGATGTGAAACTAATTTCTCCACATGGTTTAAGGCATACATTTGCTACCATTTCAATTGCTTCCGGTACACCACCTACTTCAATAGCAAAAATTCTTGGTATGACAACATCAACTTTATTTAAAACATATGCGCACTCTTTTGTAGAAAAAGAGAAACAGGCTATGCAAATTATCAGCAATATAGTTAATTTTAATTAAACTCTTTTAAAATGGGGCGCTTTTTGGGGCACCGATATGGTGAACCCCTCCCCGCCCCTTTGATATCAAGGGGTTTATAATATTATTATCATAAGCAATACTTATGACCTTGGTTTGTAGCCTAATGTGTTTAATTTTTTGATGTGCATAATATCAAGGTTTTGTTAAAAGGACATTTTCTATACCTTTCTATTTAAGTATATCTAAATGTTTTTAACTGGGGTACACGGAATTTTTTATTAAAATTGCGCACCAGTAAAATAATGGTAATCCAAAACTGTTATGTGACTTTCCGGACAGGAATATTTAATAGTAGGAAAAAAACTGTCTCCCTCCATATCGTCTGTAATCTCAAATAATTTTTCTTTTTTTGAGTTGATACAATGCTTTTTACCCGTAACAATGCCATAAACTGCTCATTGATCCCTGCATTCATTTTAGGGGACAAAGAACCCTGCTTTATTAAAGGAATTATGTTTAATAGACATATTACCAATCATCTTCCAACATCCATTCATAAATTAATTAATGTAGGACTAGATTTTGATATTTTTAAAAATTTATATTTTAAAAGAAACGCCAAAGGGGTCAACAATTAAAAAGGGAGGTGACAAACGATAATGAATAAAAAAAATCCCAAAAAATTTGTTTGCAATGATTGTTGTGAAGAAAATAGATTTAATTGGCACCGTTTAAAAGCTAGTGATATATCTTCTATCTCCCCTCCCCCAGTCACTATCCCTGGCGGAACTATTTTTCCAACAATAAATAGATATTTCTATATTGTTACAGAAGATATTGATCTAACAAACGGAGCAACCCTTCCAGCTAATCTATTTTCAGATGATAATGGCAATCCAGTAACAGAATTCAAAATTTTTAATCCCAATGGATATGTCAATCTTTACATCAATGGTGTGATGCAAGAGGGCGGTGCATATAAAGTAACTCCAGATTCGTTAATAATTAGCCCAACAAATGATACGATTTTTGCTGGAACTCCAATCATTATAGAATCATTGGGATTTCAATCAATGTGATATAAAAACCTTCTATATATGAAAGGAGGTGAAAAAATGGCTCTTTCAATTATTAATATTCATGTCAACGTTACAGGTACTTCGACTAGATTCTTTGATGTATTAGCAGCAAATTTGACGGTCGCTGATGGTACCACTATCCCTGCAACTGACTTTCTAGATGATAGCGGGACTGCTGCGACGACTTTTCCAATAGTAACGAACGGCTACTATAATTTCTATATTAATGGTGTATTGCAAGAAGGTGATTCGTATACAATTTCCGCAACAGAGTTAACTTTTAACACCGTTACTGGCACAATATCTGCTGGAACTCCATTGGTAGTAGAAGCTGTAGAATTAACTACCCAAACTTAATGACGAGTTTTTAATAATAATGTAAAGCTTTTGCAAGATCTCCCCAAAAAGAGAAATCGATGCTGTTCGATTTCTCTTTTTTCTTGTTTGACCAAGTCATTCTATTTTCTTTACCCTATTTCTCTGTTATTGGCAGTATATTTCTGGAGATTTACTGCCATTAATGCAAAGCCTATTAGCACTTGTTTCGGTGCTTTTCGTTCAGAACGTATTTTTTTACGTTCACTACCATTCGTTGACGCTTCAATTTTTTGGTCATACGCTTGCACTTTTTCATCTAATTTCTCTACGATTTGTGACAGTTCTTCAATCGAGAACTCATTTGGATTTTCTCTTTCCATTTCAAGGATGATTTCTTTTTTTAACAGTTCGTCGTACAGTTGATTCGATTTTTCCACAAGGGTCGTGCTATATTGTTCAACGGATTTTTTCCATACAAATGTGAATTTGTTTGCGTTCGCTTCAATCTTTGCTCCGTCGATAAAAATCGCTTCATTCTCAATAAGCTTCTCTTGCACAAGCTGACAACGAAACTGGCGTAATAGTTCCTTCACCTCTGGATGAATACGAAAACGATTAATTGTTCGATAGCTCGATTCATAGCCTTGAGCTAACCATATCATTCGAAAGTAGCTTTAAAATAAAGTTTGAATAAAAAACCACTTCAACCCTAGTTTAATCATATATAGAAAGACTCCATTTTGAAAAAAGAATGATTAAAATGGAGTCTTTTCACCTGAATACATATATAATTTTCATAAAAAAATTCGATCATTTCTATTTTTCTTATGGGAGAAAAATCCCGTGAGCACCATAAATCACTCAATAATTTTAAATATCTTTACACGCCCAAGCATCAACCTCTACTTTAAAGACTGGTGCTGCCAGAGCTACTACATAAATCATTGTCGTACAAGGGAGATGTTCACCTAAAAAATCGCCAATAATTTTTCTCCTTTGCTCTGCCGCAAAGTCACCAACTAAATAAAAAACCAACTTTGTTAAATCTCCGACTTGCATATCAGCAGACTCAAGGTTTCTTTTTATATTCTCCAAGGCTAACTGTAATTGTTCTAATGGATTCTCAGGTACTGTTCCATCTACTTCCATTCCTAATTGACCCGACAAGGTAAGCCACTTATGAGGCCCTGTGACCTCTATTTGGTGTACGTACGGTGCTACGGGTTTATGTACTGTTTCTGGGTTTCTTGAAATTTTCAAAATGCACCATTCCTTTGTTTTATTATTGTAAAATTCAGTATCTTATTATAACACAATTCAATTCATAACTTAACTGTACTAACCTTCACCATTAGTTCAAAAACAGCTTATGACTAATTCCGGTACATCTTTTTTATAAACGGTACGACTTTTTTACAAACAATTCAACTTTGTTTTAAAACAACATCGAACACTGTCTTTTACGAGATTTTCAATTTTTCTTTCAGAGAAAACAGATTGGGCGTAAGCACACAAAAAAATTTTTAACATCATTCGTGGATGATAAGCTGGGCAACCCGTGCTTCGAACAAATAAATCGAACGCTTCATTCGGAATGCTCTCAACTAAATCATTGATGGCGTAGGCAATATATTTTCTTGAAGTTTTATTTCTAAATCTAGCGGTAAAACAGAAGGTGTCCTTTCTTTTTATCAAAATTCATATGTTCAAATACAAAGCCCAGAAAATTTTACTGTCCGTAAAATTTTCTGGGCTACTTATTATTTCTTGAGGTTTTGTCCCAGCCTCTTTTTGAACATATATGACTATCCAAGGTGATTTTTTTATTATGGCTCGGTGGTGCGAACTAGCATAAGAACCTCCAATAAATTCGTATGAATCTGACATTAGGAGCAAATGCTGTAGTTATGTCAACAGTTCTAGAGTCCAATGTAGCGACTCATAAAAGAAGGTGCTTTGTATAAAAAGAACTCCATCACCTTCTATAGGAGGGAAAAAATGAATATAAAATTACGGCTTAAAATAATGATTTTTCTACAGTTTTTTATTTGGGGATCTTGGCTTGTTACATTTGGTTCTTATATGATCAATACATTGAATTTTACTGGCGCGCAAGTTGGAATTGTGTATAGTTCTAACGGTCTTGCAGCCATTATTATGCCAAGTCTGATTGGCATTATTGCGGACCGTTGGGTAAAAGCCAATGTTTTATACGGAATATTACATTTCCTCGGTGCAATTACCCTATTTACCGCTGCTGAAATTTCAGATCCTACAATGATGTTTTGGATAATGCTCTTTAACTCAATAGTTTATATGCCAACACTTGCTTTATCGAATACAATTTCTTATTATTACCTGGAAAACAAAGGCTTTGATGTTGTAAAGGACTTCCCACCTATTCGTGTCTATGGGACAATTGGCTTTATTCTTGCGATGTGGATTATTAGTCTTGCCAAAATCGAATTAAGTAATGTTCAGCTATTTATAGCTAGTGGTTCTTCGTTGCTACTTGCACTATACACAATTTCTCTTCCTGCCTGTCCAACTTCTAATGCAATTAAGGACAAGTCGTTGGTAAGCCTTTTGGGACTAGACGCTTTTGTTATGTTTAAAGATAAAAAAATGGCTCTGTTTTTAATTTTTGCAATGCTATTAGGTGTTGCGCTTCAAATTACCAATACATTTGGAGATCCGTTTTTACACGACTTCGCGTTGAACCCTGATTATAAAAATAGCTTTGCGGTAAAATATCCAGCTATTTTATTATCAGTGTCACAAATTTCAGAGGTATTCTTTATTCTGACCATACCATTTTTTTTACGTAAATATGGCATTAAAAAAGTAATACTAATTAGTATGGTTGGATGGACTTTACGTTTTGTTTTCTTTGGATATGGCAGCCCGATTGGCGGAGGATTTTTACTATTGTTGTTATCAATGATTGTTTACGGTTGTGCATTTGATTTCTTTAATATTTCGGGCGCCATTTTTGTAGAAAAAGAAGTAGATCACCGAATTCGTGCAAGCGCTCAAGGCTTATTTAGTACAATGGTCAATGGGGTCGGTGCCTACGTAGGGGCTGTAGTTAGTGGCAAAGTGGTAGATTATTTTACAGTTGACGGAGTGAGAAATTGGCAATATATTTGGTTGGTTTTTGGAGCGTATACTCTCGTTCTTGCAATAATTTTTGCATTAACTTTTAAATATAAGCATGACAGCAATGCAATGAAAAATGTAACTGCAAAAAATTGATAGTAATGAAAAAATATAGGACTCATCACCAAAAGTTGTGGATGACATTTGTTAAAACGTATGTCATATATATGAGTGGCGGCTGAACGCCCCCAGGAAGCTTTGCTCTGTGCGAAAGCGAAGCGGCAGCGGCAATGTTTTATCTGCGCGAAAGCGAAGCGGCAGCGGCAAAGTGCCCCGTCAGAACGGAAATCAACCACACGTTATGGCAAGGATCCAAAATATACATTAATCAATTATCCCTCGGCATAATTCTGGATTCGGCTTGTGTTTGGATACCCGCTGAGATAAGCTAAATGAATTCTTTTATCCCTCTATCATCGTTAATGCATTCGACTTTAGGAATTGTTACCACAAAGTCCAACTGTTCATCCCCTCAATCACATATAGTTAATAAAGGATAGTATATAGCTAAATACAACCGCACAGGCTGTATGCTATTCCATGTAATTGAATTGAATTGAATTGAATTGAATTGAATTGAAGCAGCAAAATAGCTAAGCTGAGCAGGAAACCTAACTCACTGACTGCTTTTTAAGTAAAAGAAAGAGCCTTTTACCAGCTTTAAACTGTACCCTTTGTAAAGGACATTTTTAAAAAAGCTAGGCAACTTGTTGAAGCTGCTGTCTGTACTTTGCAGGCGGCAGCTTTTTCAAATGCCATTGCCCTCGATAATGGTTGTAATACATTATATAACTTTTCACTTCTCGTTTGACTTCTTCTTATGTTTCGCATTTCTCGATATTTGTTTCATCTTTAAAGTGGCCAAAAAATGATTCTTGTGGGGCATTGTCCCAACAGTTTCCTCGACGTGACATAGATTGTCCTAACCCCATTTTCTTCACAAGTTTTTGGAATTGTGGATTGGTATAAGGAATCCTTGATCCGAATGAATATAACAACATGGCGTTTTTGTATAGATAGGCTAATCATGTAGTTTCCATAATGCTGTACAACACTTTTCATTGTTTCTGGCTCATCCTTTTTTGCAGCTAAATAATTAGGTATAGCAATAAGCCATGCTCGTTGTTTTCAGTATCAGAATTAATCATGCCATTCATTTGCATGTACCTCCCAAAACCGTTTTAACCGTTCAATAAGGCTCTTTTACTGTAGTAGAAATACTTGCTAATGGATGCCAAGGAATTACCCAAAATCCTTTATTAGGTTAAATGGATTGACGCTTTCTCTACTTTTCATGTTTAGTAAGATATTATAGTTGCTAAAGAATATGTCACAGTTAATTTAGTAGGAGATAATCTTTTTAAAGGAATTGCTTTATAAATACCAAAAAGAGAAATTGCGCTGTGCAATTTCTCTTTTTGCTTGAACTGAAATTAATTATAACTCATCCTCGGTAACTTCATTATTATTTTTATTACCATTGCCGTTACCATTTCCATTGCCATTTCCATTTCCGTTGCCATTTCCGTTACCATTTCCATTGCCATTTCCATTGCCATTTCCATTGCCATTGCCATTTCCGTTGCCGTTGCCGTTGCCATTCCCTGGCTTTACAACCAACACATCAAATGTTAGTGTGTGCTCACCATACGTTACCGTAATCGTCGTATTACCTTGACCTTTTCCTTTTACAGCCCCTGCTTTTACAGTAGCTATTTTATCATTCGCTACTTCGTAGGTTGCAAGCTTTGTAACATCTTTTTCTGTTGTTTTACCATCAAAAGTAGTTACTTCAGTAATCTTAACTGGTACTTCTTTACCTATTCTAGTTTCAACCTGAGCTTGATCAATTTCTAGTGTTACTATTGGTACTTCTACAATAGGTGCTTTAACTTTAACATTTATAGTAACTTCATTATCACCGTATGAAATAGTAATTGTAGTCGTGCCCTCACCTACTGCAGTTACTAATCCATTTACTATTGTTGCAACATTTTCATCTCCAACAACATAAGTAGCTTTTGAAGTTACGTCTTCCTCTGTTGCATCACCTTCTGCAGGCGTTGACGTTTCTGTTACCGTAAGTTGTGCAGTATCTCCAGCTGTTAGGTCTAGCTTAGTTGGATTTACAGAAAGTGCTACTACTGGTTCTACTACTTCTTTTTCATATATCATTGCTTCACCAACATTCCCGGCAGCGTCATTAATGATTACTGATACAGCATTAGTTTCTGCTGTTACTGGGAATGTGAAGCTACCGTCTTGATTTAATTCAAAAGCAACTGGCGCTTGTACTTCGCCATTTACCGTCGAAACATAGGAAGCTTTTAATTTATCATTTAAATTGTAATCTAAACCGTATAAATATAACTCTTCATTGTAGTCGATATACTTATCTGTTACCTGTCCTGTAGCGACACCTTTAGCTACTGAACCAGTAATTTCTGGTTTAGTCGTTTTCACGATAATTGGTCCAACATAATCGGAAACTACTCCTGATGCTGCAAGACCAGTGAAGTCAATTGTATACAGACCATCTGGAATCGTTGTGGCAGGTTTTGTTCCCCATGGTTTGTACTGCCCACCAATATTCAGCGTATAAGAACCTTTTCCTAGCGCAGTACCTGCATGTAGATAACCAATGTAGCCGTCTCCGTATTCTCCACCTTCAGGATTCATAATATCCCAAAGCTCGATATAGTTAGTTGTTACATCTCCAGTTAATGTGAATGAAAGTACAGCTGAGTCTTTTACTCCATCTCCGTTAAAGGATAGGTCTGTTTCTGTAATTTTAAAATCTTTAATTTCAGTTGCTGCCGCGCCGCCAAAGTCAGCTGCGAATGGCAATGAAATTTCTGTATCTCCACTGCTGATGTAAATATACCCTAGTATTTCAGAGCCATTTGGTGCCGTAGCTTGTGAAGCAGTTAATGTAATATTTAAAACTTGCTCCCCATCTAGATTAAATGTCGGCTGATCTACTGTAACAGTTGCATCACCAAATGTTTTTGTTACATCAATGGATACGTTATAATTGCCGCCGTTCCCTTTAATATCTTTTACTAAAACTTGTTTCGTTACAGAAATATCCCGGTCTTTAAGTGATTGTGGACCGAAAGTAACTGTACCTTTCAAGTTTTCTGAAACTGCACCAGTTCCATCTATAATTGCGCTATCCAGTGCATAGGCAAGAATTTCCGGATGAGCTGCTGCATAAGCATTTACACGCCCTGCACCTTGAGAAAACACATCGTATTTTGTTTTATCTAAAACCTTTGCTGTATTAGAAAGCGCCACTTTTACATCGAACGCGTTCCAATCAGGATTTGCTTGTTTAACTAATGCAGCAATACCTGCAATATGCGGTGTTGCCATAGAAGTTCCTGTTTTACGACCATATGCTTTCCCATAATCTGCATCAGGGAAATCTTTTTTATACATTGGAATCGTTGACATAATGTTTGTTCCAGGTGCACTAACATCTGGTTTAATATCAAAGTTTGGTGTAGATGGTCCACGTGAACTTGAATCGTTTACATCATCTCCCAGTGTCTTTGTGGAAGCAAATTTACTAAAGCTTACTTTTCCGGTTCCGCCTGCTAATGCAGCGCGAATTGCAGCGCCATCCGTTTGGGACATATCAAATGTTGGCAGAAATTCAAATGAATCACCAAGGAATGTGCCTGAAATGTTCGGTGCATTCGTTCCACCAGCAAAGTTATGAATAATTGTTGCGACTGCTCCATTTGCCTTTGCATTCGCAATTTTATCAACGAATGCGATACTGCCACGAGAAATCAATGCCACTTTACCTTCTACATCAATTCCTTCAAAGTCTTTTACTTCCCCGTTTCCAGGAACAGCAACTAGGTCAAATTCTCCTTGAAGCTGTGTTGCTAAATTTTTCGCAAAAGTCGTTCCCATTAACGGAAGCTGTTTTGTTAAGTTGTAGTCGCCAACTGTAACATTCACTTCCCCGTTATACATTGTTTCAGGATTTGATGTGTTACCAACAGCAATTCCTAAACGAGCGGTTGCAGGCGTGCCCATTGTTCCACGATTTGGACCCTCGTTCCCTGTTGCAATTACTCCGATTGTTCCAGCCATCATTGCATTATTAATAGCAAATGAACCAGCATCCGTTTCAGAGTTAGCTCCCCCGCCAAGTGAAAGGTTGATAACGTCCATTTTTTCTTTTACAGCAGTTTCAATTGCTTTAACAATACCAGATGTAGCTCCACTTCCGTACGCCCCAAGAACACGGTAAGCATAAAGGTCTACTTTTGGAGCAATTCCTTTAATACCGAATTCGTTAGCTCCGATTGCTGCAATTGTTCCAGCAACATGTGTACCGTGAGAAGTATAGAATGAGCTTCCTTTTTCATTAAATTCAGGTGTCCCGACTGGACGCTCCGAAGGCAATGTTTCTGATGCATCGTCATCTGTCCGAGGCTTCGTGTAAGTTGCTGAATTCGGAATGAAGTTTTTTCCACCTTTGTAAACCCCAGCAAAATCAGGGTGATCTGCATCAATACCAGTATCTAATACTGCTACTTTTATTCCTTGTCCTTCAAGTCCTTCCTTCCAAAGCTGTTCGATGCCAAGGAAAGAATTACTTGTATTCATTCGAGCTTCTAATGGATCTTCCTTAATAAGTTCCGATGATTTCATCGTATTATCTTCTGATGCGTAAACAATTGCATCAGGTTCGATTAATGTAATTCCTTCTACTGTCAGCAGTTTCGGGAGATCATTTGCTTTCACAGTTGCCGCAAAACCGTTTAAAACAGTATCAAATGTGTATCCTTGAGTCATCTGAACTTTTTTAGTAGCTAACTCTTTTTTAACTTTTGCTTGTTGTGCTTTTACATTTGAACGAACTTCATTTGCTCGGGCATTAGAGAATTTTTGGCCTTTGACTTGGCTCATTCCTTGCTCTAGTGCCACAGGCTTTTCAGATAAATGAACGATGACTGCAACATCTTGATTGCCTGATACATTTTGTAAGCTTTCATGAAGAGTTGGACCATCTTTAGACAAGCTTAGCTGTTCAGCGATAGCCGCTTTTTGTTGAATTATACTTTCACTTTGACTATCCTGCTTGAATGGTTTCGATTCTTCAGCACTAGCACTCGACAATGGAACCAATAGAGAAAGCACCATAACAAAAGCTAGAATACTACTTAAGAACTTCGTAAACTTAAACTTTTTCAAATCTCATTTCCCCCTCCGCCTTTAATTGTCACACTTTTCAGTTTAGTGTGATATTTCCAATTTATCACAAAAGGGCTAATCATAATATCGGAATATTTAAACATTTTAAAATATTGATAATTAGTATCAGTTTATCAAATATAGATTAAATCTATCTTCCTAGTAATTTAATAAAAAAGTAGAACTTTCAAATGAGAAATGACTTACAGTAATTCATTAATTTTTTCAATTAATCCTATCAAAGCAGCAATTATAGGTATAGTCGGTGGTGTAGTTGCTTATAGAAAATTAGGAGGGCAGTAAGAGGAGTGATTGGAGGGGAAGATGGATGAACCATATAAGGAAGTATTTTCACTCCGTACCTTTGGTGAATTGCCTTTTGAGAAAATAGGGCGTCTCTTTGGGAAAAGTGCTGGATAGGCAAGGGTGACTTTTTACAGAGCGAGGAAAAAATTATCGATTATATGGAGGAGTTGGAATATGAGAGAAACTAAATGTACAATTATACAGGATGTTTAACCTCTCTATATAGATGAGGTAGTTAGCCAAGATACAAAAGAAATGATAGATTAGCATTTCGTGCATTTTTTGCCTTTTCCCCTTATTTTTCTCATCTTTTAAAGCAATTCGTATAGTCTCGCCCTTTAAGAACTCAAAATGTGCCCAACATCGACTATCTTTCTTTTGCTCAACAACTATTTTCACTTGAAACTTAATAGAGTTAATGTTTTTTAGATATTCTCTTATTTCATATGGTATTTCATCTGCCTGTATTGATTGCAATTAAAAATCCTCCTCAGAAAAGAGTTCATTATACACTTCGCCCCTGCCTTCCACTAATATTATGATAACTTAGTGAACACCTATTTCATTAAAAATCAGGCGTAAATGCATCAATTGCAACAACAATAAGATAGATTGTTTCAACAATCATAGCGACTACGCTACCAATTCTGATCAACTTGATTTGAACATCTGATAACTCGGGTATTTCTTTGTATCGCCATCGATCAAAGAAGAAATAGCTTTCCTCTGGCTGATACATGCTCCAAATACAAAAGCCATATATCGGTATGGCTAATACTATACTTATGAACAACATCTCTTCACCCCCATATAGGACTTTAATTATAATTACGATTAATTTTGCCATATGTTTCAATATTTCTGTTATTTTTTATAGAGGACAATTTACTTTTCGATACCTAAAATAAATGGGGGATTGTATGTTTTATAGGAGACTTTTGCTGCTAAGTACACTTTTACTCCTTTCTGGCTGTACAGAAGAGACGAATACTGACGAGGCAAATAAAAACGCCGTCGTTCAAGAAGGACAAACGATTCATAACATAGAGAAATTATATAAATTTATGGAAGACGCTAAAAATGGGAAGGAGGCAGAAATAAGGGTCATTCGTCATTATGGAGAGCTCTCTTACGATAATGGACAGGGCAAATTTAAAGGCTATGATGACTCAGAGAAAAATAATGAACAGGCTACCGGGAAAATTATCTATGATTTAAAAGCTGTACATGATGAAAACGCTGGAGAAAAATGGATTGAAGTACATTCAAATATGGATGATTTCGAGCAATCTGAAGATTATCCTGAAACAATGATTGACTCCCAACAGTGCGCTTATATTAGAATCGACGAAGAGATAGGTGCCTATATGTTGACAGAATGCTTTCATGCTTGGGAATATAGTTTATTACCAAAGCCAACGATAGATTGATACGAGAAGCCTACTATCAAGTGCATTGACTGTAGGCTTCTCGTCTTATTTCTTCATATATAATTTTTAAAAAGATTCCCTTTCCTTTTTCATAACAAGTGACTTTAATGTATTGCTTAATTCCTGAATACAACTAGTTGTGTTCGTCATCATTTTTAACATATTATTTTCGTCCTCCACTAAGATAATGGCCCCGTACAAAGTAAAATATAATGTTTATTTAATGAAAAGCTATCGACTAAAAACAAAATAAAGACAACACTTGAAGGAATCATTCCGAAAATAAAGCCTTTAACATACGTATTAATAGGCAAAAAGTAATTACAAACTGCTATTGCAATAACGACTAATCCAACAAATAAGATAAGAACATAATGCTCTTTGAAAGTATCAACGGTCCACAAATTAGAACAGCTAAAATTGAAATGATGGCCAAATTAATATGATGGACTTTTCGTGTATCAAAACGAATCTTTTTCTCCATTAATGTATCCCCCTAAAAAACGAATAGACATTCAGTGTATTTTTCTATTATCATAAAGTATAACTACTGCTTTTTGTAGATAAAAAATGCATATTAGAGAATGTTTTACACTTCTTAAAAACGAAGGGGGATTATTTAAATGAGTAGAATTCAACAACTTGCACCAAATTTTTATTGTATTGATACACATGATTTAAATCGGGAACAGCGTACAAGCTCCTATTTGCTTATCGATGAAAAAATTGCATTAATCGAGACTTCTGCCAGTCCGTCTATGCCGTATATCGTAGAAGGTTTAGATGAATTACATATTGCTCTAGAGGATATTCAATATGTAATTGTTACGCATATCCATTTAGACCATGCTGGAGGTTCAGGGTTATTTTTACAAAACTGCCCAAATGCTACATTCGTTGTACATCCAAGAGGTGTATCTCATATGGTTGATCCTAGTCGTCTAATTGCGAGTGCAAAGAGTGTTTATGGGACAGAGTTCGATCGTTTATTTGATCCAATTGTACCTATCGATTCTGAGCGCATTATAGAAATTGGACATGAAGAAGTACTATCTTTAGGTCAACATCAGTTAACGTTTTATCATACAGAAGGACATGCAAAACATCATGTCTCGATGCTTTATTCTGCTACGAATGGTTTGTTTGTTGGAGATACAACTGGTGTACGTTATCCAGAAATGGAGAGCGAATCAATCGATTTAATTATTCCCTCTACTTCACCGAATCAGTATGACCCAGATACAATGGAGCAATCTATTCAGCTATATGAAAAGCTCAATGCTACAGAATTGTATTTCGGTCATTTCGGTGCTTATAAAAATCCAGCTGAAGCCTACAAACAGGTGCGCTACTGGACACCATTATTTTTAGCTGAGGGGAAAAAGGCGCTAACTGTATCTAGCGATTTTAAAGAACAAGTACACTTTCTAGATACTCGCTTAAAGGAACTTTTACACAACTATTTACAGGAAAATGGCATTCCAAAAAATCATCCGGTTTATGAAACAATTCCATTCGATACAATTGTTTCGGCAATGGGAATTCTGGATTATCTAGAAAAAAAGAACACCTAATTAACAAAAATTTTTTACACGATACTGAAAAAACGTAAAGCATCGGTACTGAACCCGATGCTTTTTTAATATGATATTGGCTTTAATCTTTTTGCAAATTTAATCGTCCTGATTAAAAAGCAATTCATTATTCCTTTAAATGATCTAAGACTGATTGAAAATCCTGGCTCTCCCCTACTTGACGGAAATCTTTAAATGGGTTGCTTACTCTTTTCATTCGCTCCAGTACAGCAGGAATGGTAAAGATATCAGGTGTTAAGTGCTCATTGACCTCCTCCCAATGTAATGGCGTTGCCACTAAGCCCTTTTCATTACCACGAGTTGAATATGGAGCAATAATTGTTTTCCCTTCTGCATGCTGCACATAATCTAAATATAATTTTTGATGTCTATTCTTCTTTAAACGCTCAATCGTATACAATCCCGGTTTTTGCTCACATAAAAAACGACAAACAAATTCAGTAAATACTCGCACCTCTTCATAGGAAAATGCATTTTCAGGTAACGGTATATATAGCTGCAACCCTTTTCCTCCCGATGTTTTAACAAAAGATTGTAGCTTAAAATAATCGATAATTTCCTTTAAATCCAGTGCTCCAGTGATGGCAAGTGAAAATTGATCAACAGAAGGAGGATCTAGATCGAAGACAATCTCAGTAGGATGCTCTGTTTGCAACGTTTGGAATGGTATGTGTAGCTCTAATGCTAGCTGATTGCCTAGCCATAATAATGCTTCAAGGTTGTTACATACAAGATAATGAATTTCGTCCATCCATCCTGTTGAAACAAATTCAGGTATTTTCTCAGGACTACTTTTTTGATAAAAGCTTTCACCCGGCACTCCATGAGGAAATCGAATTAACGTAAGCGGCCTATTTCGAAGAAAAGGTAATACATACGGAGAAATCATTTGCAAATAGTGCAAGTAACCATCCTTCGTAATACCGATTTCAGGCCAAACAGGCTTATCAGGATGCGTAATCTGAACAGTATCTGGAATAGGGAAAAGTTGACGCTGCATGTGCTGCCACTGACAATCCTCTGGCAACATCTCCAGTCGAAATACTTGGAAACGCGGTTCTCGACATTTGCTTCCATCAAAATCAATACAGGCTATATCAACACAAATGGATGGCTCCAGTTCCCATATTTCATTATTCCTCTGTCCATTCGCTTGAAAAAAAGCAATGAGTGTTTTACGCTCTTCCTCTGACATTCCATGTTTAAAAATAACCAATTCAACAAGCTCGTCCTGTCGATAAACAGAGCCATGAAAATAGCCATTTCCATGATCATATTTGGTGACTATGACCGTTACATAGCGCCAATTCTTGATTTTTAACCAATGTGTAGAGCGCGTATCTCCAATCCATTTACTTGTTTTCTTTTTAGCAACCATTCCTTCCCCATTGTTTACCCTAATAGCATGCCAAAGTGGCTCACTATGCTCCACACTGCTAATCGCTTGCAAAGGGCGTGGATCCTCATAATTGATAGTCTCAGGGAGCTTTAAGGTTGTAAAAAGCTTTGAGAGTTGCTGTTTACGTGTTTTTAAATACTTATTTGTCAGCGGCTCCCCTTTATAACGCAGTAAATCAAAAGCAATATAATGAAAAGTAAAGGCTTGTGCATGCGCAGCAATAACTTCTTTGTTTTGCATCCTACCTCTTTTTTGGACAAGCGAAAAATCACTTTTAAAATCATTCGTTAAATAAACTAATTCCCCGTCAAATGTTAATGGTAAAAACGCTTTAACTTGATCGAATAAGCTCTTACAAAAATCAAGTATCTCTGGAAACAAGTGATTTAAGTTATTGCCATTTCTGCTTATTAACATTGGCTGTTCGTCCCATACTAACATACATCTAAATCCATCATATTTTGTTTCATACATCCAGTCTTCACCAATAGGTGTTTCAAGCGCTTCCGTTAATAGCATTGGTTTCATAGGAATACCTACTTTGCTTTTTACCTTCAGTTTTTGACGATTTCACTTTAAGATACATAAAAATAAGCAAAATATATCATAGTAAGAAAAACGAGGTGATACAAATGCATACAGTTTGGAAAGGCAGTATCTCATTTGGTCTTGTCAATATACCGGTAAAACTTCATGCCGCTACCGAAAATAAAGATATTAAATTACGACAGCTTCATAAAGAATGTCATACACCTATTAGCTATAAAAAGGTTTGTGAAGGCTGTAACCAAGAAGTAAAAGATGAGGATATTGTGAAGGCATATGAATATGCCAAAAATAAGTTTGTCGTATTAGATCAAGAAGAATTAGAGAGCTTGCGGAAGGAAAATGAAGATAAGGCCGTTGAAATCATTGATTTTGTGAAATTAACTGAAATCGATCCTATTTATTTTGAACGCACTTATTTTTTATCCCCTGATACGACTGGTGGAAAGGCTTATTCCCTATTACGTCAAACATTAGAGCAATCCGGAAAAATAGGCGTTGCTAAAATTATTATCCGTTCCAAAGAGCAATTAGCGATTGTCCGCGTTTATCAAAATGCTTTAGTGATGGAAACGATTCATTTCCCTGATGAAGTAAGAAGTGTTGGTGATGTTCCAAATATTCCAAGCGAACAAAACATTGTTCCAAAAGAGCTAGAAACTGCATTGATGCTAGTAGATCAATTAACAACCGAATTTAATCCTGAAAAATATACAGACGATTATCGAAATGCTTTAATGGAGCTTATAGAAGAGAAAAAAGCTACGAATACAATTTCAGCTAGCGATAAACAGCCAGTACCTGATAATGTCACGGACTTAATGACAGCACTTCAAGCTTCCTTAGAAAAAACGAAAAAGCCAGCAACACGAAAACGAGCAACGAAAACAAAGAAAAATGCTTAATTTTACATAAAAAAAGCATATCCATTTTTATTGGATATGCTTTTATTAAAGAATCTCCCTTTTACTTGTTACGACCATTAGCTTGCCTCTATACATTCCATATTTCTGATAAAAATTAGGTTTGCCAATCTCCTCAAAATAACGATTCCATTTAAACATTTTTATAAATATTGAAAAAGTCGGTTTGTAATTGGACTTTTCCAAACCGATTTTTTGTAACGTAAATCTCTTTATAATTCGATAGATTCTGATGAAATAATTCGTATCTAAGAAAATAATTAAGTCGGCATTCGAAAAACTTTCTGCTACCCAGTCCTCATTATGAACACCCTCAATAATCCAAGCTTTTGTAAGAACAATATTATGCAAATAATCAACTTTTTGTGGATCGGTTCTTCTAATATCACTGGAATTTTGCCTTACCCAAACAACATTATCTAGTTCATAATAAGGAATATTTAATTGTGCTGATAATTCTTTCGCTAAAGTTGTTTTCCCACTTCCAACAGAGCCAATAATATGTATTTTTCGAGGAAATTTATTACTCAAATGAACCCTCCTATTCATTTTTTAATTTGATTATTTTTAGTTCCACCATAAGCGTGGGGTTGATTTCCGTTCCGGCTGGGCGCTTTGTTGCTGCCGCTTCGCTTTCGCTACAGAAAACATTTGTTGCTGCCGCTTCGCTTTCGCTACAGAAAACATTTGTTGTTGCTGTCGCTACGCTTTCACACAGATAAAACAATTGCTGCCGCTTCGCTTTCACACAGAGCAAAGCTTCCTGGGGCGTCGGGGCAACAGATGTTTTTTGCGCGAAAGCGTAGTGCTAACGAAGCGTCAGCGGCAGGATGTTGGTCACGAAGGCGTTATCACAGGATGTGATGCTCTTAGCCTTCGTTCCCCTGACGCTAATCCCCGAGGAGTCGCCCAGCCTCCACTCCAATCAACTTATATACATAGCATACGTTTTAATAAATATCATCTCATCTTTTAAAAAGAACTCAATTTGTGTGAATATTATATTTATTGTACAATATTCACACAAATTAAGATAAAGTTGAAGGAGCTAGATTGTATGTATCAAAATGAGTTTAGTGGAAATTTAGAGAAATATAAAGACCCTATTGATTATGATAAACTTCATGAAAATTACAACGTGGATTTATATTATATTGAGAATCTACTTAGTAAGAAAAGCGATACGATAATTGAATTAGCTTGTGGGACAGGTCGATTAGCTATTCCCCTTGCCAAGCAAGGACATGAAGTTTATGCAATTGATATTCATGAAGGGATGCTTCAGCAAGCTATTGAAAAAGCGAAAAAAGAGAATGTTGATGTACATTTTACTGTGCAAGACTGCACACAGTTTCATTTACCAATCACATCAAATTTTATTTATATGACAGGTAATTCATTTCAACATTTTTTAAGTAACGAAAGTCAAAATACTTTATTCCAATCCGTTAAAAAGCACTTACATCCAGGAGGAGAATTTGTATTCGATACGCGAAATGCCCTTCTAAGCGAGCTATCTATTGTAGATGAATATGAAGAAAACATAGTCAATAGTAAAGGTGAAAAATTAACTATTCAACATCGTGAAGAATATGATCCTATCACACAAATCTTAACTTGCCGTTCTATTAATAAGCTAGAACACTCAACTTTCGAAGATTCAATTCTACTTCGCTATACATATCCAATGGAATTGAAGAGGCTATTAGAACAAAATGGATTCGACTTGTTACACCTGTATGGATCATGGAACAAAAGTGACTTTACAAAAGATAGTATTTGTATGATTGTACATGCACGATTGAAAAAATAAGGCTACTTTCGAAAAGTTTGTTGCTATTCAACTTACGAAACAGTTTAGTTGAACTAGGATATAGGTTATTTGTGAGTTAGTTTGTAGAATGAGAGGAAGGTTAATGTAAGTATGAAGGTAATCATCTTTTTATATAATGGAGTAACTATGCTGGATGCGATTGGGCCTTATGAAGTTTTAAAGAATATGGAAGATACTGAGGTATTATTTGTCGCAGAGAAGATAGGTGAAATAAAAGCTGATTCAGGTTTTATAGACATTAATGTGAAACATAGTATCGATGATATAAAAGATGCAGATATTTTAATCATACCAGGTTCAACTATAGGGTTTATGCAGGAAATGAAAAATGGTAACGTATTGAATTGGATAAGGGAAGTAGATAAAACTACAAAATGGACAACTTCTGTATGTACAGGTTCTTTATTATTGGCTTCAGCCGGTTTGCTCAATGGATTAAAAGCAACATCACATTGGAGAGTTATCAATTTGCTTAGTAATTTTGGAGCAATTGCAACAAGAGAAAGAGTCATAGAACAGGGGAAATATATTACTGCATCAGGGGTATCTGCTGGTATTGATATGGCTTTACATTTATCTAATAAACTAGTTGGTGAAGATCAAACCAAAGCAATTCAGCTTACTATTGAATATGATCCACAGCCAATATTTAATGCTGGTAATTTTTCAAACGCAGAAGATAAAATCAAAAAAATTGCAGAGAAGAAATTATCAAAAGACGCACAAAAAGAGCTTGGATTGCTAGGTATGATTAAACACTCAAAAAATATACTTAAGTTAATGAAATAAACTTTTATCGTTACAATTAAATAGTTTAATTCTTATTCTACTAAAGCGTGCATGCTGTCATGTTGGCAGCTTTTCTTATTGCATTAAAAGGCAGATTAGTGAGGGTTAGTTGAAGAAGATAGCCAAACTAGAAGTAGCAATCTTTGAGAAACAGCCAAAAATAAAAAACCCATTTCGCAAACACAAGTTCCCCTATTCTGTTATAATGAAGAAAAAACTAGGAGCTCACTAGATGATAAACTTTCGTGAACGTATGGAGCATTACCGTATAACAGGTTTAAGCATGGTAGCTTTCGAAAAGGGAAAAATAAGTAAAGAGGATCATTTTGGTGTTCTAGAAGCAGGTACCGATAAAAAAATTAATGAGGACACCATTTTTAATGCTTGCTCAATCAGTAAGTTTCTAACAAGTATTTTAGTGATGAAATTAGTGGCACAAGGGATAGTAGATTTAGATGAAGATGTTAATAAAAAACTAGTTTCATGGAAGGTACCTGATAATCAATTGACTAAGCATAAAAAAGTTACATTACGCAACTTACTAAGTCATCAATCTGGTATTGTGGACCCTGAAGACAGTTTTATGGAACTAGAATCTTTCAACGAAATACCGTCCATGGTAGACATATTGAATGGTACAACTCCTTATTGCCCTGCTACCATTGAAGTGACCTATGAACCTGAAAGTGAATTTCACTATTCTGATGCAGGCTTTTGTCTTGTTCAATTATTGCTAGAAGATATCACGCAAAAACCTTTTTCTCATCTCATAGACAATTTTATATTTAAGCCACTGCGTATGACGAGCAGTACATTTTCTACCTCTCTTTCAACATCAAATTTAGATAATTTTGCATGTGGCCATGATCAAAATGGAGCGTTAATACCAGGGAAATATTCTATTTACCCTTATCTTGCAGCTTGTGGTATATGGACTACCCCAAGCGATTTAACAAAATTATTACTAGATGTTATGAATGCTGTCAAAGGGCAAAGTAAAATCGGCATTACATCAAAACAAACAAAAGAACTTTTCCGCCAACAGGGATGCAAGGAATGGACGGGCCTTGGCGTATTTCTAGATGGCACGGACGAGAAACTTGAATTTTCCTCGCTTGGCTGGGGTGTTGGGTTTCAATGTATGCTAGTAGCCTATCCATACCTCGAACAAGGGATTGTTCTGATGACCAATACTGATACAGGTATGCATCAAATGAAGGGTATCATGGGTGAAATCTACCATTCGCTTTACTAAGAACAGAAAAGAGGCTGATCATCAAGCCTCTTTTTTTCCTTGCACAAAGTTGTAAGGTAATAGAATCAGCAGGCTCTGCCATTTTGGTTTCAGCATAACTGAAGAGGAACTGTTGATTTTCACGGAGAGTGGCGACTCCTACGGGATGAGCTTGCACGGAAAGCGCCATCTCGGAGTGAAAATCAACCTTTTAGGATAATCATTTAGCCTCTTTCTTCACCTTATAATGCATTTGCACCATTTGCCCATAGCGTTGTGTAGTTACTAACTCCAGATCTTGATATGGATTATTATCCTTAAACAATGGTATTCCAGAGCCTAATAGGTGCGGTGTAATCGTTATGATTAATTCATCGATCAACTGTTCCTTCATAAAGGCATCGAGAATTCCCGCTCCGCCAACCATCCAAATTTTAGAGCCTTTCTGTTCCCTTAATTTTTTCGTAAAAGCTACAACATCTTCATTCACAAACTCAACATGTTCGTTTTTACCACTTAGTGACGTTGTGAATACATAACATTTCTTATCAGGATATGGAAAAGATTCGATATGCTCTACGACGTAATCATACGTTCTTTTGCCCATAATAATGGTATCGATGGATTGATACATGTCGGAATAGCCATTATCCCCTTCTCCCTCTGCCTCATCTAGCCATTGTAAATCATCATTCTCTTTCGCTATAAATCCATCCAAACTTGTCGCAATAAATAAAATAATTTCTCGTGACATATTGTCATCTCCTTTTCTCTTTTGAAAAACTCATGAACAATATTTATAATAAACATAAAACATGACAACTACTGGCATAATTAAAAGAAAAGGTGAAAAAATAAAATGTCAAAAGCAAAACGTTTATTAGATATCCTTCTATTTGTTAGTGCAAAAAAGAAATTTACTGCACAAGAAATTGCTGATGAATTCAATATATCAATTCGCACGGTTCATCGATATATTTTAGATTTAAGCGATATGGGCTTACCTATTTACGCAGAACAAGGACGAAACGGTGGCTATACTGTCCTAACGAGCAGACTACTTCCGCCTATTTTATTTACAGAAGATGAGGCAGTTTCGATTTTCTTTGCCTTCCAATCACTTCATTATTACCGTGATTTACCTTTTAATACGGAAATTAAATCCGCTTCTCATAAGCTTTATAGCTCGCTTCAGAAGGAGGCGAAGCGGAAAGTGGATAAACTTCAATCCTACATCTCGTTTTGGAATCCTAAACGGGCTATTGAAACCCCTTTATTGAAAGCCGTTTTAGAGGCAGCTTTGGAAAACAAAAATCTACATATTCACTATGAATCCAAATCAGGGACAACAACGAAACATATTCATCCAATCGGTGTGTATGCGCATGATGGGTTGTGGTATATGCCCGCCTTTGATTTTACAAAACAAAAAATATTACTGTTTCGTGTAGATCGTATTCTTTCCATCGTAGAAAGCGAAGAAAACAAAGAGGAATTTTTAAATTTGGAGGAGTGGTTTGGCAGCACATATGAAAATAAACAACCCATTCGTTTACATGTTCTATTATCCAGAGAAGGTGTACGACAATGCAAAAGTGATCCAAACCTTGAGGATTTTGTCTTCATAAAAGAAGATGGTACAGGTTATATTGATTCCATTATAGACAAAGGTGAGCTTAATTTTATTAGCCCCCTCTTCTATCGACTGGGTATGCATGCTCAAATTGTAGAACCAAAAGAGTTAATCAATATTTTACAACAGCAAGCAAAAGGCATTTTATCTATGTATCCCGAAAATGATTAATGTTATATGACGATTTTGTAAGATTGGCGTAACATTCATCGTTACTACTTTGTGGTCAATTTCCTTATACTTTGTGAGTGAGGAGGAAATAAAATGCAACCAATTGAATTAAACAAACGAATTGATACATTAGATTATTTAAGAGGATTTGCTTTATTAGGAATTATTTTAGTCAATATTCCAGGACTATTGAGGATGGAACCACCAAATACATCTGTTGATATTACGTATAATAGATTTCTAACACTATTTGTGGAAGGTAAGTTTTTCACCATCTTTTCATTTTTATTTGGTGTAGGCTTTTACATTTTCATTTCCCGTGCAATGGCTAAACATGAAAATGCCTACCTATTATTTATTAGAAGAATGATTATTTTATTGATAATCGGACTTGTACACTTTTATTTCCAACCCGGAGAAGCATTAACCATCTATGCAATATTTGGGCTAATAGCGTTACCATTTTACAAAGTTCGGAAAGAAATAAACTTGACTATCGGGCTTATACTATTAGCGGTATCAGCTTATTATGGAATCAAAATTGTTATGCCGTTCCCTCTAATTCTACTAGGTTTAGCTGCTGGGCAGTATCGAATTTTTGAAAAGATCCATGACAATCGTAAAAGATTAGTAATCATGACAGTTATTATGTTCTTTATTAGCATAGGGGGATTGCTGTATCAATGGCATTATGTACCAGAGGCAATGGTGAACTTTGATCATATGACAGAAAGTGAATTGAATGAACATGTGACAAACTTTGAAAAGTTTGCGCTAATAGGTCTTCAGTTTAGCCCATTTGTTTCAGCATTTTATGTAGGACTACTAATGCTCTTACTGCAACTGCCTTTATGCCAGGTCTTGCTTTCACCATTAAAAGACTATGGCCGCATGGCATTAACAAACTATTTAGGGCAAACAGCGCTGATTTTAATGATAGGCAATGCCTTTCATCTTATTGGCAATATTCGTTTCATCCAATCTCTTTGGATTTGCATAGGCATTTACATTTTTCAATTACTGTTTAGTAAGATTTGGCTAAGATTTTTTAAATTTGGACCAGTTGAATGGTTGTGGCGTATGGGTACTTATTGGACAGTACCTTCATTGCTTAAATCTAAGGAACGCTCTTAATGAAAATACAGCTTATTGTTTTAGAAAATGACAAACACCTAACAGAAAGTTTTTCCCATTCATAAAATGGTAGTGTACCCAATTCGCTTCTATCTTGCTCATACCTTCGGCAAGAAACGCACCCCCATCATTTAAATTTTTATTTTGGTCACTTATTCATCGAAAAAGTGACCTTTTTTCTTATCAACATACTTAAATCCATTATGTACTGCACAAGACTCCCGAGGAATGCTTTCTGTATGGAGGAAAAGTTGATGGATAACAAAAAATCAAATCAGAATAATCAAGTTCCAAAATTAGAAAACCCAGCGGCCAAACTCGCAGTGATAGGTGGCGCAATTACTATCTTGGTGATGCCATAACTACGATTGCAGCAGGATTCGCGTTAGAAGAACAACTAAACGATAGCAATAGTCATAAGACAAATCCAAAAAATGCTGCGCTAAATAAGTAATAGCTACATAAATTACCCTCCACCATTCAAAAGAATTAAATAACCCAAGTGGACAAGTAATGGCTTTCTGAGACTAACTAAAGCTTAAAATGATAGACTTTTTTGTATGAAAAACCGACAAAACCATTATAGATTTTGTCGGTTACATAGCTTATTTAGCAGCCCAAATATCAATCTCTATTTTAATGTCAGGCAGACCTAATGCACTAATATAAGCAATCGTCATAGAAGGATAAGGATTTCCAAACATTGCTTCCCATTGTTGATAGAAATCATTCCAATCTATTTCTTCTGTTGCCCAAATATTGGCTTTCACCACATTGTCTGCGTTTAGTCCCTCTGCCTCTAATATTAATTGGATGTTTTTTAATGTGTTCCTAACCTGCTCTGTTAGTGATGATGGTATTTCACCGTTACCCCCAACGCCAATTTGTCCAGATAATGCATACATTGTTGCATCCTTAGGAATTATTGTTAAATGGCTGTAATTGCCAACAGGGCTAGGTACTTGGATCGGATTTTTGCGTGTTATTTTATTATTCATAGTTAATCTCCTCTAGGTTTTATTTTTCTAAAAAAAGGCAGACTTGTCCCTTAAAAACTCAATTTTAGAAAAAAACAGCAGTCGAGAACCCAATACCCATACTTAAAAAACGTATTGATCTTTTTTTCATTTGGATTCTCCCCCTTCACCTAAAGTTGCTTTCACATTACCATATTTTTCATAAACAATCAAATTTCTAATTTGTTATTTAATAATAAAAAGTGAATTATCACTTTTTTACTATTTCGTTACACTATCATTGCTCCATCAACTTTTACTCGTTTTCTCTTTAGTAAAAATATTCAATAACCCCAATGAATAAAAAATCACACTTGTCACTATTGCACTATAAAACAACACAGAAATTGAAGCTGGACCCCATACTTTCATAAATCCCCAATTAGATCCCCCTAATAAAATTTTTGGGAGCATAATTATAAGTGTTAAAACTATTGCTACAACTAAAGAATGTATGAATAGAAAAAAAAGTCCTTTTTATATTTAAAGATACTCTAATTCGTTGTTCTTTAACAATTTTTCTCAAAGTTGTTAGCAATAAGATGCTTAAAAACATCCCAAGGCCGACAACAAAAACGCATAGAAGTGTCACCGTTTTATCCAACTTTTGGAGGTTGTCGGAATGAATATTATTAACATTTTTTCCCTCCCATAAATCCATTACACCTTGACCTATGTCCGTTGTATAGCTTGAATTCATATTGGATAATATAGCTACTCCTAATTGTTCATCAGGCTGCATAACGAAATAAGATGTAAATGTTGGATTTTCACCGGCATGGAATATATATTGTTTTTTGTCTCTCTCCATAACTCCCCATCCACTTGCGTAGTATGTATCCTTATCGAAAGGCTCTACAGATTGATCAGGGATATGCGATTCTTGAATCATTTTTTTATCAATAGAATAAATTTGGCTATTTCCTAACTGTAACTTTAACCATTTTGCTATATCATTCGTGTTACTTATCATATATCCAGCAGGTACATTTCCACGATAGATAGGCGGTGTATACTGCTGATCTCTCATAAGTCCTATTTTATAACCTGATGCCATCTCATTAGATTTAACTTGATGCAGACCAACAAATGAATCATTCATATAAATTGGCTCTAATATATGATGTTTGATATACACATCAAAGGGCTGTTTTGCTACCTTTTCAACAACGAGTCCCAAAACATCATAATTAAGCGTTGCGTACTGAAATGAGCTACCTGGTTGTCGATTTAATGGCTGATCAAGTAATTTATTTACAGTCAACTCAAGAGCATTACTTTCGTTACTTTTTGGGATATCATATATAGAGTTATAAGGTATGCCACTTGTATGATACAATAACTGACTAATAGTAATCGACTGAGGCTCACCATTATATTTTAACTTAAACCATGGGATATACTTCTGGACATCATCAGAGCGTTTTAGCAACCCTTCCCTTTCCAATTGTAGAATAGCTAGTCCTGTAAATGCTTTCGATGTGGATCCTAGTTCAAATAATGTATTAGAAGTAACTGGTGTTTTTGACTTAACATCCGCGTATCCAAAACCTTTTTCATAGACCGTTTTCCCCTTCTCTACAATTACTAACGATATCCCTGGAATTTTACTAATTGCCCTTTGCTCTTCAACAAATTGTTCAATCTTTTGAATTTTTTCATCTGAGTCTGCTTTAACTATTGTTGGCGCTAAACTATAAAATGCTACAATCATAGCAATCATAAACATATAGATTTTTAACGATGGTTTCAATTTCATTTCTCCTTTAGCTGGGTATCAAGTTATAAATTCCTTAGCAACATCGTTAACTATAACAAGCAATTAGTACTGCAACCATCGTTTTGCATGACTAAAAACATCAGAACATGACAGTTTTGTAACGTATCATTCTTTTACAGTCAATCTATGTAGACACTTTTCGTTAAAGTGGACAACCAGACAGAAATCTTGCATTATCACAAAAAGACCAGGTACTCATTATAAAAATGAGTGCTGATCTTTTTTGAATAACTGTATATTTTAGCAAATGACCAGGCTCAACATAAATTGTAGTGCCTGGTCATTATCTTTTAGCGTACTATCATATTAGAAATTCAAAATCATTGTGTTATCGATGATTTTTAATAACAACCTCAGTTACAGCTAACGCTTTCCTTGGTTTAATATTATCCATGATAATATCCGCGATATCATTAGGGTCCATTAGGTTCTTGGTTTGTTCCTCTGAAAATATCCCGTCCCAAAACTCTGTTCTCATACCACCCATGTATACTGCACATACATTAATAGATGTATCGTTTAATTCTAGTGCTAGACTCTCTGTAAACCCTTTTACACCAAATTTACTCGCACAATAAACAGATTCCGTTACTTTCCCTTCTTTACCAGCTGTAGAAACAATATTTACGATTGTTCCTTCATTACGTTCTTTCATACCTTTTAGCACTTCTTGTGTGCAAAAAATTGTGCCTTTTAGATTAATATCAATCATTTGTTGAACTGAATCTTCACTCAAGTTTTCAGCATAATCAAAATAGCCAACCCCAGCATTATTAATTAGTAATTGAATGGATCCAAATTCACCTTGTATAGATTGAATTATTTGAGCAACCATTTGTTTTGAGGAAACATCAACCTCATAAATAGAATATCCATGAGTTAAAGTTTTAGCCGTTTTTTCAAGCTTTGATTTCGTTCGCCCAAGCAAACAAACGTAATAGCCTAAACCCGAATATTTTTTAGCAAGTGCTGCACCTAATCCACTACCAGCACCAGTTATAACAACGATATTTTTACTCATATTTATCATCCTCTCTCGCAGTTAATTATACCAGAATAGGAACTCCTATCAATAAACGACCGTTGAATATTGTAATAACATCACTTTTGCCCTATTCAATTCATAAAAACTAGGTGAAGCATCGACTATAACATGTACTGTTACCCATCTCAATGGCTCATTTATTCAATTTACACATTTTTTATTGATAGCAAATTGATTAATATATCTAAAGCATTTCAATAGAACCTTCATATTATGAATATGTAATCTGTAGATTATAAATTTATTATTTTACAGGAGGGAATTTTTAATGCCTTTAACTACTGGTCCAATTGAAAATACAGGAAATCTACCAGCTAATGCAACTAGCGTCCGTGTCATAATTCTTAATCTTACTGGAGGCTTACTTACAGGGGCAGTCAGAGTTTTTAAACTTAACGGTACAAGAAAATTATTATCAACAACTTCCTTTAGCGTAGATGCGAATGCTTCTACTTCTGTAACTCCAAGTGTGGGAAATGCTACTCAATTTGAAGTTGAAATTGTTCCTAATCAAACTGGCGGATTATATAGCGTTTATGGAAGAACAGCTTCAGGTGTTCTCATTACTGCCCAAAGGTTTCTTCATTCAGAACTAACAGAGATTTTTTAATTGTAGGAACAAACCTTTAATAACTTTCTTCGTTTAAAGTAAATCAATTATGCCTCGGCATAAAATGATTTTCATTGACACAATTGTTTATCAACAACATGGAAAGTCATTCATAAAAATGAGTGACTTTTTTTATTGTTAAAGAAACTATAGATTCTGAGTTGGAATAAACGAGTGGGTAGCACATTTGTTCTTTTGGTTTTAGTACTGGATTGACGTATCTCAAACTTCGGCATCTCCTGATCAAGTCACTTAATCTTTTGGAGAGTTCCTCTCTAATTTTTATTCAATACGATGCATATACGTTCCTAATCCATCCCTACTTATATGTCAACCAACACTTTTTTGTCATTTTTTGGGTATGCAAAACATATAATATTATATTATTAATTTTCAAGGCATAATTTCATCGGATACAGAATATAATTCTGGAGGGTGTTAAATGAATACAATTAAATCTTTAATTTTCCCCCAAGACTTGACTAGACTAAATAAAACTCTACTAAAAGAGGTTTGTCATAAAATGACTCTAGAATCAACAGGTAATGTAAATGATTTAGCAAGTAGAGTTTGGGATGCTTTTGAACATATAGAAGATGATGTTTTTAAAAAGATAAGCAATAATATTTTTTCTGGACCAGTGTCTTTAGCTTGGTATCAAACTACAAATCAAAATGGTTTAACAGGACTTAAACAAAGTATTATTGATAAAATGCCCTTTAATCCTTTCGAAACAGTAATTACACCAAACAGCGAAAGTGTTCCCATTGAACCTACAATTATTGCTGCTGCGGGAATCGAAAGTTCACAAGCATATTATTTAAGGTTTATTCATAGAACTGGGGTAAATGTTGATTACTTTTTAACTAACCGTAGAGAATACATTAAACATGAAATTACGACAGTTTATATTGATGAAATTAAGGGAATATTAGAAGTACGAGCAAGTTCAACTGTTGCAAAGAAAATTATTGCTGAGTTAGCTAAAATAGTGGATATAAAATACGAATTCAAACAGTATGATTTCTTAGAGAAATATGGTGGTTCTCTTGAGCCTTTAGCTGATGTTCTTCAAGGAAAGCTTATTGATGCTACAGGAAGACCAGCAGGATTAGTAAATACATTTGAAGAGACACAAGGTCAATCAATTGTGAGTATACTTTCTGCCATTGATGAATACTATACTAATGGTGAATTGTCCGTGCTTGAGCAAAACTTAAATAGCGAGGATATTACCGGTATTTTAGAAACAACACCTTTTACTTTGTTACTTTTAAGTGGTCTTGAAACAATAGGATTAGGTAGTATTAGAGAACTAAGGGGGTTACCATTATACAATTATTTAGAACCTTACCTATCCAAACAAAAAGGATCAATACTATTTGAACATAGTGTTGGTGGCGTAGTACAAGAATATTCTATTCGAATCGGCATAACCACGAAGACATTTAAATTCAATGTATTTGCGTCTGAACATGTATTGGATTATATTAGAGAAAAGTTGATTTAACAAATTTATTCTGCGAGGTAAAATGTGTGAGCAATTTAAAGCCATGGGAAATTTCTCAAAAAATAGATAATGCACTACAAGCAATTGCTATAAGTGAAATTAGTAAATTTTACCATAGTTATATTGCAAAAATAACTAACTTACCTCTTGGAGTAGTTATTGATAAATTAGCTGAACTAGAAAAACAGGAAGCGCTTGTTATAAAATTAGAGTTCCATTGCGAAGAATGCAGTAGAAGTATATTAACTGCTAATAAATATGATCTGGGAAATATTGATTCCATTACTTGTAAGTATTGTGGTACAGAAAACTGTTTTGATCCTTTAAACGCTATTCCAATAATTGAATTAAGTGAGGATTTTAAACAAAGTTTTTAAAAAACAAAAATAATAACAAAAGGGCTAATGTCGGGTTAAGTAAACAAAATAAACCTGAGAGTTTAAGAGAAATTATAGATATTTTAGCAAAAGAAAATTCTAGTCAATTATTAGATAAAGTTTCAAAAATTGGGCAAGTAACTATTTTTTTAGGAGATGGTTATATGGGTGAATCTAGTAAATATGGTGGTTTAACTTTTGGAGAAAACAATGGTAATATAACTATTGAAAACAATGGTACACTAAATCAAGGGATAGCTTGCCAATCTGATGATATGATCAATGCTTTACGACAGCTTCACGAGGAAATTCAACACCTATCAGATGAACAACGAGATATTGCAGAAGCAAATTTCGAACTACTTCAAACTTATATAAACAAAGGTGATAAAGAGAAAGCTAAGAAACCATTAGAGAAATTAAGTAGTTTACTAGGTGTTATTAGCTCTATTGTATCGATCGCTTCTGCCCTAGGACTTGGAATCCCTTTAAAATAATAATTCAATTAAAGACCAAAATTAGTCTGCACCCCAATTGTTAGTCACATCTAACAATTGGAGGTGCAGTTTTATATTTGTATCCCCTAAAACCTTGATATATAAGCGTTTGTAAGACTATCTAAATATATTGTGTTCATAAATGCATATAAATTATAAAGGTTTATCAATTTTTAAGAACGTGGACATAAAAGCTTTTAAAAATGACAGTTTACTTTAGTGACCTTCATTTATGGTATTAAAGGTAAATCAATTGAGGTACATTTTGGGTAGTAAAATATGATGTTTTGTACCCCACTAAAATGAAACTTTTTGTAACTAATGCCGGGCGAGTGTATGTAATCTTTACCTTAAGTAATCACTTAATTTAAAGAAAATTAAGTAAAAGTCACTCATTATTTTTCACTTTGAGTGACTTTTTAATAATAAGTAATCTGCGAATACCTATTAAGCGTAGTTTTATTATTTTAATAGTAACAAAAAAGCAGCTATCAATTGATTTCATCAGCCGTTTCCAATATTGATTCTATTATTACCTCGGGTTGGTCATACATTACGGAGTGACTACTATTTGGAACTAAAACGAATTTACTATTAGTGGATAAATTGGTCAATCGTTTTTGAGAATCCTTCCATTTCTTGTTAAGGTCACTCGCCTCTTGTTCTGAGAACCCTAATTCTACGGCCATTAATTCTACATCAATTGGTGTGACAATCGTTAAAGGCTTATCACCTAAAGATTGAGTGTCTTTCAGTAATTTTTCAGAGACTTTTATTTCCTTAATTTCTTCACCTAATACTTTAAAAAACGGAGCGTCCCAATGGACATTTATATATTTTTCTGCGGAAATGTAATCAGGTATAGAATCTGAAAACATATTTTTTCCTATTAGTCGTACTATTCCAATTTGAGATAAGATACGATTCATAGTTTGGTCTTGTGTCTCGAAAAACTTGTTATTATATTCTGTAGCTTGTTCTGAAAAATATTCATTTCTTGAATCAACAAGAACTAATCCAGATACCTTTTCTGGGTATCTGTCTGCAAAGAGACGAGAATAAATCCCGCCAACAGAATGACCAACTAATATTACAGGTGTGTCAATTTTAGAAGATTCGAGAATTTTACTTAAATCTTCAATCGTAGTGTCGACAGAAAATCCATTGGGAGAAGGGTCACTCCATCCATATCCTGCTCGGTCATATGTTATTACTTGGGTATGCTTTGATAATTCTTGCTGAACATTTGACCAATCATAAGACCAAGAACCTGTTCCTGTTTCAATTACAACAGGTGGTAGATTCGTTTTGATTCCTTGGATATTCATATGTATTTCTCTATTTCCAACATCAACCATCTGTCCATCTGGTGGGAATTTGTTTTTAACATTTTTATAACTGATTAATTCATAAAGAAATCCCGCGATCAATGTAAGTGAGACGACAGTAATAAAAACCAATCCTATCAGCTTCAATTTTCTAAACAGTTTGATAATAATCGAATATTTAATCTTCAAACTACCACATCCTTTCACTAACTCTTTAACACTTGCGACCGTTTGTCTGTTAAATTGTACTATAAATCAATATCATTTATTCTAACATTCAGAATTTTTAAAATAGTTATTTATTTCATTAACGGAAAAGCAGCCTAATGAAGAGCATAACCAATTCTGAGCTGTAGCGTGTGACGACGCTGCGGCTTTTTCTATGTTATAATTTACATATAATACATAATGAGGTAACTGAATGGACTTACTAAAAGATGAGGTAACTAAATGGACTTACTAAAAGCTTTTGCATCTGGTGGATTAAGCGTGCTATATATCATACTGCCAGTAATAATACTAATGGCTGTTGAAATCGGATGTATCGTTGTTTTTTCGTCAATTTTTGAAAAACTACTCCCCAACAAAATTTATAAATCCCTTCTAGTCTGCGTGGCTCTAGTTATTTTTTACATTTGGGCTGTGCCAATGGATTTGGGATTTTTAAATTTTTTTAGAGCGATGTTTTAATCGCTCTTTTTTAGTTTAATCCTTAAAGTGTGCATTAACTTTTAGGATTATCTGCAACTCGTTCCCAACGATTAATCCCCATCGTAAAGAAGAAATAACATGTTAAATAAATTAAGTGACACTATTTATTAATTATCAAATCAAGATGATAGAGAACGACCAACATTAGGATTGGTGTGTGGTGACCAATATAGTCTAATTATAGATTCTGGCTTACGCAATTCTCTTAACTTTAGCAACTACTGGTATGCGTAAGGGTGAATTAGCAGCTCTAACTTGGAAAGATATAGATTTCGAAAGCAAAATAATTGCTATAACTAAAACACGCGATGAATATGGAATCCCAAAACTCGTAATAGCATTCGCACTATCCATATGAGTGCTGAACTAGCAGAGCAATTAGAAGGTTTTAAATCTTGGTGTGTGGAATCAAAGAAAGTATATGGTAGCCAATTAGAAGATGGTGATTATGTATGTATTACTGCGAACCTTGAACCAATAAGTAGTAGTTACATTGTGCAAATGTTCAATGCTATAAAAAATGAGCATCAAATCGAATGGTTTTCTGCCCATATATTGAGACACACTTTTTTGAGTATTTTAATTGCAGAAGGCGCTGCTATTACAACAGTGGCAAAAACAATTGGAGATACACCTGAAATGGTGATGAAAGCATATGCACATTCACTTGATGATGAAGAATTAAAAGCTACTAAAATTCTTTCATCCTTAATAAAACTCAAGTGAATCTATTTTTTATCCAAATTTGGGGTACAAAGTGTTTTTGTACCCCTAAAACCTTGATATATAAGCGTTTGTAAAACTATCTAAATATATTGTGTTCATAAAGATAATCATAGGAAAGATCGACGAACAAATACTCATGCTCGTTAATAGCAATCGAAAATGTCCTTGTAATTTCCCCTGTTTCAATATCTCGATAAAGCTCTGAAATTTCCCCGCTTTGATCGTTACGCATTTTAATGATTGTTTGTAAGAAGTATGGACGCCAACTCCAGTTTTTATTGATGGCTCTTGGCTGCAACTCCCACTGACCATCTATTCGCATCACGTTTGGGGATAGTTGGAAGCCATCTTCATTACAAATATATAATCGGAAAGAATAACTATCCAATAGCTGTGCCAAATGCTCTAAATGTGTGATGTTGTCACTAGAAGGTTTAACACGATGGACAATTGCTTCTAGCTCTTCTCGCAATTTTTTCAGCTCAAAATATTGCACCTCTAGCATTTTCTTTTCAGAGGTAATAAATTGCTGGCACTCCTCCTTAAAACGCTCTTTTAAAATATCCTTTTCTACAAATGTCATTGCAGGATTTGCCAAGTACCGTCCTTGATAGAAGCGGCCTCCATTTTTCCAGGCAAACTGTAATTGATAAACAGTTTCGATTCCTTCAAATAAGAGGTTTGCGCCAATTTTATAAGCAAGGCTACCTATTGCTGATATCATATCTGACTGTGCAGACCAAGAATCATAATTTAAATCTTTAATATTGACCTTTAAAATTTGTGGGGATAATAGTGCAATGTGCTCTAAATGACTCTCCGCTCCCACTTCTTGAACGGCAATTTTCATACCGAAAGTCGTAAAATAACGTAGCGCATGATGCAACTTATGAATGTCTCCTAGAAAACGATGCTCAGAAACTACTAATACAATACGATGTAAATCTTCTTCACTGATATATTGTTGAATAATATTAAAGTGACTTTCTCCAAAATCCTGCATCAGCAAGTTCGGATTACTCGGAATATAAATATCAATATCTGGTGCGATTTCTTCTATTTTTTCTAATGCAGCATGTAGAATTTTATGTTCCATGTCAATACGATATTCTTCTGGAATATCTTCATTATTCACAAAATCTTTTAAATTAATTTGTTGACCCTCAATTTGTAACTGTCCGGAAATTTCGTAGGCAATCACCGTATGCGCATCCGCGCTAAATATAGGTTGAAAATACCCATGTAATTGATCTAAATTTGTTAACACTTCAATTGCGTCCATTGTAGAAACCTCCATACATGATGTTATTCAAGAATAACATTACATTCACAGCTCATTACATGAAAAAAGCTCTCTGACTGTATAATAATTTGTTTAAAGTAAATTGGCAACTTCACATGGCGTAATTTTATGGAAAAAATCTGTTTTAAAATTTAACAAACTTCCACCTAATAGTTGCTAAAACTAATCAGACCACAATAAATCCTTTACAGGTTCTCTGCACACCCCTGACACTAGAATTACCTTTATTTGATGCAAAGCGAAGTTATTTTTATCTGATAACACACTAATACATTAAAACACATGGCTATACCTATCCGCATTTTTCTGACAATTCATCACTAATAACGACTTTTTCGTATAATAGGTTGCTTAGGCCCACTTATTTTATATGCATCACACTAAAACATGTATTCGCTGAATTTTTCATGTATTGCTGTGTAAAAAAACTTCGTCAGAATTCCTTTATCACTATAACTTATGCAACTATTTAAAGCGACTGCCGTGATAACTAGAGATTTTCATCCCATTTCCTTCAATTATTCAGTCGTTCACCATTACTTTAGATGATTTTATTTTTATGTTGGCGCTTCCCCTACTACTTATAGTAAAAAAAAGCAGTATTCCTAAGGAGAGATTATATCCAACAGGAATACTGCTCATGACTATTCTGACATAAAGAAATACCAAATAATTGCGATTGCAATTAATGATAAGACTACAGCAATTGTTACACGAAGCGGTGAAATTGGAGCATCCCCACCTACTTGACCCGTTTGTCCATTTACCATAAATTGGTAAATTTTCTCTTTGTAGCGGAATGAAGAAAGCCAGATTGGTAACATAAGATACTTGTATGTAATATCATCATGTGTTGTAGAGAAACGTAAATTGGATACAACATCTGCATTCTTTTCCCAACGGACTTTTGAAGTAATCTGCGCACTTAGATGATCATGAATTTCTCTCTTTGCTTGGCTCCACCCGTCCTGCAAACCAATACTATAACGTTCTGATAAAAAACCAGTTACATATTCTGGCTTATAGGCTTTATTATTGAGTAAATTAAATGGCTCTATTTTCCGCATCATATTCCGATCATAACGTGTTGTCGCACTTATTAAATAATCGTCAATAAATTCCTGGTAAAAACCACTTGTGGAATACCAATCTGTTTCAGTTCGGGTATTTCCATCTTTATCTGTAACTGTGCGATGTCTACCGTATTTTGCGGAATACCTTGAGCTTGTTTTAGTGTCAAAAGTCCAATAAGGAAGATAAACCCCTTTAAACGAATCAGGCTTTGCACTATTTTTTGCTGCTTTCGGCGTAAACCATCTTCCCTTAATCCATCGTTGGAAATTATCGCCCGCTTGCTTATCTGTTATTTCAAATGCACATACCCCGTTTGGTGCTAGTGTGTTTTCAGCACTTGCTTCCATAACCTGATTATAGCCACAGTATGGACAGCTATCGGCTACCTGTAACGCATCATAAATCGTTTCTGCCGCACAGGCTTTACAAATAACTGTTTTTTTCTCAACACCCCAATTAAAATTCCCACGTTCTTCAGCCTTTGCAAAATCCATTTCCTGGGCAATTTTTTCTTCTTGCTCTTCTGGGGTTGCAATTTCAGTCTCATAGCCACAATAAGGACATGATAGCTTTCCAGTTGCTGGGTTAAACTCAATGGATGCACTACATGATGGACACTCAGCGTCGAAATCAAGCTTTACTTGTTTGACATTTTCAGCATCTTGCGTTGTCATCACTAGTCATCTCCTTACTTAACGTCATTTTCATCAAACACATCGCCACACTCTGGACAGAATTTTGGTGGGGTCGCAGGATTTTCTGGCTCCCAACCACATTTATCGCAAACATATTGTAATGCTTCTGAAGGTTTTTTAGCACCACATTCGCTACAGAATTTACCTTTGTTGACAGTACCACATGTACATGTCCAGCCCTCTTCGGCAGGTTTTGCTATGCCACAGTTTGAGCAGAATTTACCAGTGTTTTCATTACCACAAGCACATTTCCATGTACTTGAAGTCGCCGCTGTTTGTCCTTGCTGAGCCGTCTGTTTATTTTGCTCATTCATTTGGTAAAGCTGTCCTGCATTAACACCGCCTGCTTGTGTTGCCATGTTCATTCCCATAAATCCTGCCATTGCTCCACCATCATTGTTTGCAGCTGCAATCATTGCTTCCGCCTGAGCGCCTGTTAAATTAGCCGCAGCCATACCTGGATCACGCATAACAGCATTTCGTTGCAATTGTTTAATCATTGCTTCATCTTCTTCAGATGCTTTTAAAGAACTAATGCCAAAGGATACAACCGCTAAGCCACGAGTTGCAAGCCACTTCTCTGATAACACTTTATTAAGGGCATCCGCCAGTGCAACTGTATGTGCAGGAATTTCGCTATAGCGTACCCCACTTGCTGAAATCTGTGCGAAAGCTGGCTGTAACGCAGTCATCAACTCCGTTTTTAATTGGCTATCGATTGCATCTCGTGTAAACTCGCGCTCTATGTTTCCACAAACATTTGTATAAAATAATAATGGATCGACAATTTTATATGAATATTCGCCATGACAACGTATGGCAATATCAATATCTAGGCCGATATTACGGTCGATTACACGGAATGGAATCGGTGCTGGTGTCCCATATTTATTGCCTACAATTTCTTTTTTATTAAAATAGTACACACGCTGATCTTTTGCAAGCTCTCCCCCAAAAGTGAAGCGTTTACCGATCTGCTTGAATGTTTCCGTAATGCCTTCGGACAAATCATTGCCATACATAATCGAAGGCTCTGTTGATGTATCGTAAACATACTCACCAGACTCCGCTGAGAACTCGACCACTTTCCCTTGCTCGACAATCATCATACATTGACCTTCATTTATAGCAATAATGGAGCCATTACTAATAATATTGTCATTGCCTTTATTTGATCCTCGTTTAGAAGTACGTTTAACACCCTTTTCTACAAGAACATCCGCTGTGAGTGACTCACAATAGAAATATTCACGCCATTGATCTTCTAGAACGCCCGCTAAAGCGCCGACTCCTGCTTTTAATAAACCCATATTTATTCCCACCTTCAACTATATACTTAAGTCTTATTTTATCACTTAAAATAATCTAATCATTATGTAGTACGCATAAAAAGGACAATTTGTTTCATTTTTTTTAACTTCTCTATAAAAAAGAGATAGCTCCATAGGAACTACCTCTCTTGTATTTAGTACTATATTTTTTTTAGTGGATCATATCGTTTCTTAAGAAAATGCAGAAATAGCAACAAGTATCCAGGCAACAATAAATAACAGACCGCCGATTGGTGTAATCGCTCCAAGCTTTTTAACACCTGTAACGGCTAATACATATAAACTACCGGAGAAAAACACAATACCTGCCAACATTAAATAACCTGCCCAGGAAAGCATACTAGATGCTCCTAAAAGGGCATCACTCGATAAAATACCAAGTCCCAGTATACCTAGTGAATGATACATATGATATTGCACCGCAGTTTCCCAAATAGCCGCATAGTGTGGTGACGCAAATTTATCTTTTAGTGCATGAGCCCCAAAAGCACCTAGCACTACACCAAGACAAGCCATAATTGCCCCTAAAGCTAATAAAATTTCCATATATACTTCTCCTATTTCGTTTCACATGCGATTTCTTTATATTTCGCATCCCATGCTGGATCAATTTTACTTAGGGATACCGGACGTAACGTATCTTTGTGCGCTAGAATATGTACTGACTGAGCAGTTGCCGCAATCGTGCCATCTTCATGTAAAATTTCATAGCCATATGTTGTACGTAGACGATCGTGCTTTTCCACCCATGTACGTACCGTCGCCACTTGGCCATAATGCATAGCCGCCTTATAAGAAATGGATAAATCCATCACTGGCGATACATAACCCTCTTTTTCTAATTCCGCATACTCAAAGCCTGCATCATTTACTAGCTGGGAGCGTCCAATCTCCATCCAAATAATATAGTTCGCATGATACACCACACCCATTTGGTCGGTCTCAGCATATCGAATTTCTATTTGTTTCTCACTTACAAACATTTTCTTCACCTCGTCATTCATTATAGCGTAAAAATATTGATTTAGTGGGGTTTTTGCTCTACTGATTTTTGTGAGATGAAAAATAATGACTCCATTAATAGTGATACTTAATTAAAGTTCAAATTTATTCAATATATTCCTTTACACCATATAAACTCATATAAACTCTTTTAATTGGGGTACTTTCTGGGGTACCGTTATTTTAAACAAAAGATACAAAAGCATTGAGCAGGTGCAACAATACAAAATCTTCAGGGCTCAAGCCGCTTCATACATTTTTATTGTTTCCATTGTCCTGTTGACAGGGAGCAGTTCACAAACGCTGCAGCTTTTTAATTTTCACTTCTCAAAATTTCATAATCTCATTTAAATAAAGAGATTATTGCTATAATCCATACTCCTATCACAAGTAATAAAAACCACCAGCCCATAAACGTTTATGATTTGTTAGTACTTCATAACATATATATTTACCCTTTAATATGTTCATTTCTAAAAAAACCAATAATTGAAATAATCATACCTATAACAGATACAATTAAACCTAAAATAGTGCCCTGTGAATATCCAAGTCCATTTGAATTGAATGCTATTTCTATAGTTAACCCAAAAAGAATTATTGCAACACCAAAATGCAAAGTCTTCAATTTTCAACACCTCCACATGTCTTAAAAACGAACTAACCACCTTTACTGATACTACCTTATTATACAATATATTCAAAATTTCATCTTTTGTATTGTTCTGTGGAACTTGGAATGTTGTCCTCGTAATACAGCCCTTCTCTGTTTAATTCTTTTCCATTTCAATTGCAATTTCTCAGACCAATAAGCGCATTTGCTGTTTAATTTACGTTCAAATATATCGCTATCAGGGT
The DNA here is from genome assembly GCF_016638705.1 of Lysinibacillus agricola. Taxonomy (GTDB): domain Bacteria; phylum Bacillota; class Bacilli; order Bacillales_A; family Planococcaceae; genus Lysinibacillus; species Lysinibacillus agricola. The sequence continues at coordinate 3,007,851 of NZ_CP067341.1, forward strand.
TGTAATAAATTACAGGTGTTGTTGGCCCACTTTTGGACTCGATAAGTACCAAAGTCCACGTTTCGAATTGTACCATTTCATTTTGAGCTTCCATTAAAATCTTCATCGCGTACTGCACAATATCTTTCGATTAATCATACTCATATTGTTCAATAAAATTAAGGAATTCTCTGCTTTGATTCAAGATGCCATTTTAAAATAGAATTTATTAAAAGTCACTCATTATTTTTCAAATGAGTGACTTTTTAAACGTTCTATTATAATTTCTTCCACCTGGTTTTTTAAGCCTGATTTGTGTAACGAAACACTTCAATATCAATTCTTTTATTTAGAATTTTAGAATTTATTAAAGGAAAAAAAGTCACTCATTTTATTTATGAGTGACTCAGACTGTCGACAAAAGAAAACGTCTCTATATGAAAGCTAATTACTATTGTTTATACCTTTGAAAGCTTCAGTTTGTTCCTTAATTCCTTTTTCTGCAGCAAATCTTTCAATACTAGATGCACCAAAGAATCCAACAATCCCATCTACTCTATCAATAATATAAGCAGCATCTCCCGGCTCTGCAATTGGACCTCCATGGCAAATTGCTAATATATCAGGATTTATAGACTTACCAGCATTAACAATTTTTTGGATTCGATCGACACAGTCGTCTAAAGTTAAGGCAGTTTGTGCACCAATAGTACCTTTTGTTGTTAATCCGATACGAAAAACATATACATTTCTTAAAAAATGTAAACATCTCTACTGTGACACAACTTTTATCTTCCGACTTTCGTTTTTGTGTCTTCCTTATTCTCCGAGTCTGATTTCGCCGAAGCTACTGCCATTTAGTATGACTCTCAAAGGCTTAAATTCCGCAGTATCGTTGTTAACATTTTTATATTTGTATATATTTTTCTTGTTCACACGAAGGCGCAACCCTTCATGCAGTCTTTCTCTCACGAGTAGACCTCTTATGCTTTCACATAAGCGCAGACTATATCTTCATCTTATCTTCTAATAAGAGCCACATTTTTCTTCCGCCATTCGCTTGCGGTTTTACTCTCCCTCAAGGAGATAGTCGTTGAACGTCTTCCTTGTCTCATTAGAGATTTAGGAGTTCGCTGCTAAACATCCATTGCCAAAGCACTTAGCGCTACCGTTTTCCGTTGTCACGACGACCCTTTACGGACACTGAGTAATTTTTTTCAGCTTATGCCATCCTTGTTGTTTTTTTTGCTTTCGCACCGTTACGTCTGCCGTTTCCAGCTCCGCTTTGGTCACAAGGCTTTAGGAGTTAAAAGCAATTAACGTGGAGTTCGCACCAATCGCTTGATACGAAGGGTATTCTGTTATAAATCTATGCTTCTATACAGATTTGTATAGTTTGTCTAAATTTGTCGTAACAGTTTAGTTACCCATGTGAGCCACTAAAATATCTGCACCCGCTTCAGCCATTTTCTTTGCTTGCTCTTCATCGAAGACATATGGAGTAGTTAACATATCTAATTCATGTGCTTTTCTTATCATATCTACTTCTAAATCATAGCCCATTCCTGTTTCCTCTAGATTTTGACGAAAAACACCGTCAATTAAACCAACTGTAGGAAAGTTTTGGACGCCACTAAACCCTTGATCTTTCAGCTGCTTTAAGAAAACTTCCATCACTTTAAAAGGATCTGTTCCATTAACACCAGCTAGAACTGGAGTATCTTTTACAACGGGTAATACCTCATTACCCATTTCAACAACTATTTGATTAGCATCACCATAAGATAATAAACCAGCTAGTGAGCCACGACCAGCCATTCTATAACGACCTGAATTATAAACAATCAACATGTCGGCTCCACCAGCTTCACTACTTTTAGCTGTAATTCCTGTACCAGCGCCAACGCCTACAAGAATATTTCCTTTATTGATTTCTTCTTTAAAACGATTCAATATTTCTTGTCTCTGTAACATTATCATTTTCCCTCTCTTTATTTTCTATTAATTCAATTAATTTTTCCGCTGCAGCTAATGCAAACTCTTCACTATTTATATCCGTATTGATTTCTATCATTTCTACTTTACTTTGGTCAACATTTTCTCTTAATGTATCAAATAACATTCTGTCTTCCTCTAAACCGTAGAAAGGCTGCCCTTCAACATCAAGACCTGATAGCCCTTTTAGCGGTAAAAATAACGCCGTGTAGCCATTAGCTAAAGATAATTTTTCTGCAATTACTTCACCTATTTGTTTGTTCTCTTCAACGGATGTGCGCATTAAAGTAACTGTTGGATTATGCTTATAAAATTTTCGTCCTTTAAATTTATTAGGGACAGAATCAAATGGACCAAAGTTAACCATGTCTATTGCACCCACCGACACAACTTGAGGAATCTGTTTTTTTGAAGCTGCTTCTAAACGATGCGGGCCAGCTTTCAATACACCCCCAATTAATTCATCAGCCCATTCTGTGGTCGTAATGTCAAGGACACCATCTATAAATCCGTTAGCTATTAAATTCTCCATTGTACGACCACCAACACCTGTTGCATGGAAAATTAATACCTCATATCCTTTAGCTTCTAAGAAATCTTTAGCCTGATTGATACAAGGTGTTGTCAGCCCAAACATCGTTGCAGCAATAAGAGGCTTTTTTTTCACGATCGTTTTATTTTCAAAGTTAAGCATACCTGCTATCGCAAATACTGCATTCGTAAATATTTTTGTCGAAATTACATTTAATCCAGCAACATCTACTACTGAAGGAATCATAATAATGTCACTAGTTCCTACATATGGCTCCGTATTACCAGAAGCGACAGTTGAAACCATCACTTTAGGAACACCTATTGGTAATGCTCTCATACCAGTTGTTACGATAGATGATCCTCCAGTACCTCCAAAGGAAAGTACACCGTCAAATTTACCTTCTTCATACAGTTTCGGCAAAAGCAATTCCATCCCTTTTGCAAGAACTGCTGTTGCATTTGCGCGATCTCTTTTTGCAGCAATTTCCTGTATATTCTCTTCAGCTGCAGCCGCTACTTCAGCATTTGATACGTCAGGCTCAAACGTTGGGTTAAAAACACCTGTATGAATCGTGAAAGTATTGAAACCTAACGATTCTATCAACTCTTTTACATATAAATATTCTTTTCCTTTTGAATCAAATGTTCCAGCCAAAGCAATTGTTTTCATATCAACTCTCTCCCTTCTTGATCTTTAAAACATCAAATAATCACTTAAGAAAGCGGTATCATTTATTACTCCATTCCATAATAACGTTTTCTTTCGGGAGAGTTAATGTGTTTATGTTCTAAAAACTTGTCTCTTTGTTATATTATCAATTATGCCTTGGCATAATTGCGTCTGGAATCGGCTTTGTGCTTGCACAAAGAACTCCTTTCCGATTCCATGACATCCGCCGGAGGCTTTAGGCCAACACGAAGTTGGTCACTCAGTCGTGTGTTGCTGTCGCTTCGCTTTCGCACAGATAAATTGCCACAGGACGTGGCGTTCTTAGACTGAGTTCCTCTATTTCAGCGGGTGTCCAAACACCTGCTGAAAGAAGTTAAATAGTTTTTAGGTGACACACCTTTATATTTTTTAAATATTTTACTAAATTGAGTATAGTCTGGATAACCTACCATTTCTGCGATATTATTTAACGGTATTTTTTCCAATTTTAGTATTTCAATTGCACGATTAAGCCGAAAATTAATAAGATATTGTGTAAATGAGACACCCATCTCTTTTTTAAATAAAGTGCTTAAATAAGAACGAGACAAATTTAATATTTCTGCTACTTCATTCAATGAAATTTCATCCATATAATGTAAATTGATGTATTTTTTTATAAAATTAATATAATCATCTTGACTTCCCAAACCATCAGTAATTTTACTGATTAATTCATCGAACTGAAAATCGTTCGTTTGCTTAAAGGATTTCGTAATATGTATGAGAGCCTGTTCATTGGGAATCCTTTCAAAAACAGAACCTCCGATATAACCCATAATCGTAGTATCATCATACATATATTGAACATCTATTGGTTTATTAACCGGGCCTCCATAAATCATTTTAATGATGTTAGGATTCAGTTCATTACATTTATTAAATATATTCACTGCCATCCTTTTGGCAGCCTGTAAAGATAAAATCTTTTTAGCACCTAATGATCCACCATTCGTTAAACCTAAGTGAACACAAATAATATCTGCATCAGCTTCTACCATCCTTATAGCTTGCTCCTCGTTAAATACAAAAGCTACAGTAAACAATCCCTTTTCACTAGCGAGACGAATAGCTTCTACCTCTTTATCATAAGAAATACCTTGTTCTTCTAATGCTTCTAAAAAAAGCCCATCTACTAGACCAATACTTGGATAATTATTAATGCCTGCAAAGCCTTTTTTCTTAATTAAATCGATGTAGTTATCTAGATCAATTGTTGGATCTGTTGCACATAAACCAAAACAAACAGGAATTTTTTTTATCATAGGAATGATCTCTTTACATGCAAAATCCATGACAACTTCATTACTATTTGCATACGGTAAAAAACCAGCTAATGAACTTACCCCCATTAATCTGAATCGTCCTGAATTTAGAGCCAAAATAAAGTCAGCGCCACCTTGTTCTGCGTATTTAGCTGTCATTCCAGAACCAGCGGCAACGCCTAAAATATATCTATTTTTAGTAATTTGTTTTTTAATATAATTTTTTATTTCATACTTCTTATCTTGCATTTCCTCCATATAATTTTCACCTCTACTACTACATTGTTTAGTCTTCAGTAAACCGTTCACCCTTTTAGTGTAATGTACATTATCCCTTAAACAAAAGCTATAAATGTCTACTAGTCTCTACTGATTTTATAAGGTGAAGTAAATATACTTGTATTGTGATTATCAATATTTTCCTTAATCAGTTGTTTAGTCTAGCCTTCAGGACAAAAAAAACACCCTTTTTAATCAGAATGTTTTTCTAAAATTTATTATTTGGAATATCTAAAACACAAGAAAATGTACCGACAATTTTCAGTCTCAAAGCTTAAATCTCCCATAATCTTTTTACATCGACCAATTCTTGCCCATCAAATTCCATTCTGTATATGTCTGGCTTTGTTGTATGTAGTAAAAAGTTCAAATCATATCTACTATCATAAAACCCCATCATTAAAGTCATAACAGCCCCATGTGTGCCAATTACTACTTTCTGTCCTTGATAGGTGTTTAATAATTCTTTCAGGACTTTTATAGCACGTTTCTGGCAGTCAGCATTTGACTCCCCTCCCTTTAAAGCATAAGCTGGGTCAGAAAATGACTTTTCTAATAAAGGGAATAATTCCTTGTCAGAAATTCGCTTATCTCCAGCAATAAATATTTGCTCTTTAAGATCTTCAAATACAATTACCTTTTCTATTTAATTAGCTACTTTCTGAACAGTTAGGATTGAACGACTATACGGGCTTGAAATAACAGCATCAATGCCCTCTTTTTGTAGAATATTAGTTATTCGTTGAGTGTCTAATCTACCTTTTTCAGTTAATTCTCTAGTTCTCTCATTTCCGTCTTTTGGTGAATCACCGTGTCGCACCATATAAATGAATGTTTTCATAATGCCTCCTATTGTGCTTGAGTTTTTGACCTAAACCATTTACGTGACGAAGCTAAAAATCGATATTGCTCGGAAGAGTTTCTACTGTTCATCCACTGATATTGGTAAGACTGTAGAATATTTAACTTCTCTTAAAGATAAGTTAGTTTGAATGCGGGATATGCCAAGCCTATTTAATTTTCTTATAAAGCTATTTAATTCTTTTCGATCCCTAATAACAACCTTTAAAAGATAATCATACTCTCCCGTTAAACAATGACATTCTAATATTTCTGTCATTGTTTTTAAGGTATTTTCCAAAGCTTCTAATTCCTTCGCTTGGTGAATATTTGTACTCATGAAAACATAGCAGAGTAAATCGAATCCCAGTTTCTCATGATTTAAAATGGCAACTTGTTTATCAATAAATCCTTCACTTTCTAATCGTTTTATCCTTGTATGTGTCGCTGGTGGGGATAAATTCACCCGTCTCGCTAGTTCTGCATTACTGATCTGAACTTCTCTCTGCAAGATATCTAATATTTGAGTATCCACACTATCTAATAATCTTCTTTCGAAATCTCTCATGCTATTCTCTCCTTTTTTTATTCGAAATTTCAGCTACATTTGACAATCATTATTAATTTTATTCTGTAAAATCCTTTTATTCTTACTATTATTTTGATTTTTATTCATTATACAAAATATTACACTGCCAAATAAGCAAAAATGTTATGATTCTTTTATCAAAACTCGATTGTACATATAAGAATCCAAGGAGAGATAGTGATTTGAAGAATATCTATGTTCTATTAATGCTTTTAACCAGTTTACTTTGGGGAGGCAATTTTGTAGTTGCCAAATCGCTTGTTGAGCATGCCTCTCCCTTAACATTGACGAGCTTAAGATGGCTCATTGCCGTCGCCGTACTTCTTCCTATGGTATGGTGGAAAGAAAAAAGATTGCTTCCCTCTCGAGATGCCCTTCTCCCTTTATTGTTAATGGGCATTACAGGTGTGGTATTGTTCAATATTTTTCAATTTTTAGCATTGGAAAGAACTACATCGACGAATGTTGGCCTTATTTCAACATTAAATACTATTTCAATTGCGATTTTTTCATTTGTTTTTCTAAAGGAAAAGATTAATATACTTCAATCACTTTCAATGCTACTTTCGCTGTTCGGTGTTCTTCTCGTACTTTCAAAGGGGAACATCAACCTATTATTGTCTTTTCATTTTAATTTGGGTGATTTATGGATGCTTGCAGCTGTATGTGTATGGGGAATTTATTCCGTCTGTAGTAAATGGGCAATGAAAACTACCTCACCACTAATGTCTAATTTGTATTCAGGAATATTTGGACTTCTTGTACTATTGCCGTTTAACCTTAATGATTTTACCATTTCTAATGTTAATCATTCTTTTATACTATCCCTTTTATATACAGGGTTTATCTCCACTGTCGTTTGTATGGTACTTTGGAGCATTGGTATTCAAAAATTAGGGGCTACAACATCCGGTGTTTTCCTTAATTTCAACCCGATTTTCACGGCACTTTTAGCGTTTTTATTTTTAGGAGAAAGCATCTCTTGGACTCAAGGGATTGGAGGATTGATTGTTATTATAGGCTGTTATTTATTTTCACATTTTAAAACGAAAACAACTTATCTAAATACATCCCTTTCAAATTAAGACTAAAACAAAAAAGTGTCAACACAATTAGTTACACTCTACCGAAGTTAAAGTGAATTATATTTTTTCACTTTTAAAGGAATAGATATAACATATAAATCTATAGCATAAGTGCTAATCGTAATCCCTTTACCTTCTTCCGTAAATTTTGCTTGAAGAAACTGTTCTGAAACTTTTCTTTTTCCCCATTTTTTAGGGAACCATTCAAATCCTAGAAACATAGTATTGATCACCTTAAAGTATTTTAGAAGATACCAACTTTATAAGACCAAGACGATAATTAGAACTGCATTCCAGTTAGTACTTACTAACTGGAATGCAGTTAATTTTATGAGCGCCTAGTTTAACTAGCTTTAAATTTATACTTGGTTCTCTCATTATTTTGGAATTAATTTTATTTTAGAATAAATTTTGGTGATTTCAAAAAAAAGAATTCCAATTTACACCTTCGAGCTCTTGATCTTTTTTGAGCGTTCACTGTCTTGTTGATAATGAGGCAATTCCTTTCCCATTTACCTTTGTGCATGGGTTATACTTTATATAAGGTGACGACTGAAAAAAATGTACGAGGTGATATGAAGATGGAAAATTGTTGTAGTAGCAGTAAAAAAAATATTAATGAAAACACTATTATTTGTCCCTCTTGCAAAAATAAAGCTAAAAATGTACAGTTAATAACTCAAACTTCGCAGACTGAAATCGACAAATAAGCCTTGATATAATTAGGAAGGCTGGCGATCCATTGCTGAAGTTGACTTTTGATTAGTTTTTGGATTTTTGTATTTGTCTTTTTCAGGGTATCTTCAAGAAGCTCGATTAATTGCTGTAAAGCGACAGCCCAATCGAGTTCATTTACTTCATCGCAAAGTTCATAGAAAATGCCACCTAATGTTCGCTGGTCGGTATGGCAGCGATTTTGCCAGGACAAAACGATATATCTTGAAAAGACAATGGTTGTGTGACTGATGAGTAAATCATAAGACATCCCTTGAAATTCTTTTTGAAGTCTCAATAATGATTTGGTTGTCTTAAAGAAGACTTCGATGTCCCAACGCATTCCATAAATACGAATGATTTCTTGTTCAGAAAGCGTACAGTCCGTGCTAAGAATGGCAAGCCACTCACTCTTTTTATTTCTGTTTTGGACAAATACAACCTTTACCTGAACGCCATTTGCCATCGTTGTATGAATCGATCGCAAAATTCCTTTCTTGTCTGGGACAGGTGTGGCAATCTTATACAATTCTTTTAAAGAGAGTCGTTGGTTGTTCATCAAATAACGTTGGTTCGTATTTTTCACCATACCAATGACATCCAGACCTAGTTCAACGATGGATTGAATGAGCGGTTGTTGTGTAAACCACGTATCCATTAACACATAATCAGCGGATACACCTGCTTGTAAGGCTCTTTTCAAGCATACTTGGAATGATTGTAGGCGCGGATTCTAACGATTCTACACGACGTTTATAGCCCGAGGTACGTTTGTCGATGTTGTTCGAAATCCCATTGATTTGTGCATTTTTTGAACTCAGTAACGTAAAATCCAGCGGCATAAATGTAAAGCCGTCTGACCAACCCAAAGTAAGCATACGAAAGCCTTTTATAGAAGCGCTTCGTTAAAGAGGAATGATCCATACAACGTGCGAGAAGCTCAACCTTTTTACTACGATTCCGATCAAACATTGAATCGTCAATAATCAGTGTTTTTTTGGGCGCTTTTTCATCTGTTAGTGCATCGACTTTTTGAACGGCGTGTGCGCTTAAAAAGGATAAAAAAACGACGCTAAAGCAAATTTAGAATGATTCATAAAACGATAAACGGCATCTTTGGCTGGATAACAATCTCCTTTTTGGATGATAAAAAGGGTACACCAACTCTTTTGATGAAAAATTAAACAGAATACGAGGTGAAACAAATAAGAAGTTGTAAACCCAAACTTCTTCGTAATGCCAGCTTTCCGTAAATGTTTAAAAATTTCTAATTCATTAAAAATAGATTTTAATTCTTTAGACAGTTGATTGTTTGGTCCATTATGCTCTATCATAATGAAAGCACCTCTTTCGTTTGGTAGTGTATTCTAGTCAAATTCACTATACCAAAGAATGAGGTGTTTTTTGTATTTATAAAACATTTTGTCAAGAATCCTATTGAAATTGTAAAGAACCAAACAAGCTCAATGATTAAGCCGATTTATATTGGTGCGAAGTTTGAGTTAATAACAATTAAATCCATGATGAAACCATCTGTATTAGGATCTATAAATGCTATGGAAAATCACTATTTTTGTGCTACTAAAGATTGTCATGTCATTTATTTTGATTCGTGTAATAAGGAGTACCTTCTATCTGATATAAAGGTAGATGTACATCAAAAGAATGACTCATTTAGTACACCGGTTTGTTATTGTTTTGGTTGGACTAAAGAGAAAATTAAACACTATGTTGAAAATGAACTCACTCCTAGCCCCTTACAACATATTCGTGAAAATATAAAAGAAAATCGTTGTGGCTGTGAGGTAAACAATCCTCAAGGTAGTTGTTGTTTAGGGAATGTTACGAAATATATTAAAGGTTTAACCTAAAAAGGAGTAATAAGGGGTCCTAAAAGCTTAAGGGTTTTTAGGACCGTTTTATTGACCGTGGTACACTTCGATATTTTGTCTAATAAAATTGGTGGTTACCGCTGTATTGTTTAAAGTTTATCCCCTCCTCGAATCATTTTAATCAACTAATTGATTAAACTTTTCTGTAGGGAAATCAACTCCTAGTTCCTCCATTTGTATTTTTGCTTTCTCAATTAATTTTGTTGCCTCTTTATTAGTTTCATCATCTAAATTTGCGAATTTTTCGCCTTTTTCAATATGGTTTGGGAGAGACACACCTAGTTCTTTCGTTTTGGTTTTAGCAGCTTCTTAAATCAAAAATAGCTATCCTTATTTCAAAATTAGGTAAGTCACAACATTTACGAAATAAAAAATGATCAGACTCAAAATTAATTGTTTATCTGATCATTTTTTATGCGTGTTCGTTTGTTTACCTTGACAATGATAGGTTACCACATTATTCTTAACAATTTCTGAACAAATCCTGAATCATGTAGCTTCGATTGCTCTCGCAGCGCATAATAAAAACCCTCCACATTTGATGTGAAGGGCAATTGGCTATTTCTAATAAACAGTTCTTCTACCAAAAAACTCACTTAAAATAAAAATTCATCGCGTTTTGATAAAGAATTTTTTCCGCAGAAATTGAATCAAACAATCCTTGAATCAGTTCAATATCTGCATAAGCAAAAGGTCTTTTTGCCCGTGTTGACGGCAAGTCTGTGCCGAACATTAGCGCGTCGGGATTGACAGCATAAATGGATTTCAAAGCATGTTCTACATTGAGCTCCACACGACCAAAACCTGTCGCTTTTACTCGTACACCTTGATCTACGAGTTGCAACAAATGAGGTAAGCCTTCCTCAGATAACCCTAAATGATCAATTGAAATGGCCGGTAATTTTTCAATCGTTGAGGCAATTTCAGGCAAATCTTTTGCGTCTATATATAGTTCACTATGCCAGCCAACTAAATCATAAACACGTCTCGCAAAGTAATCGAGTTTAGATAAATCTTCGGAGCCGCCACGCTTCACATTGAATCGTAGTGCGCGCATACCTTTTTTATGTAAATCAATAATCTCATCATCTGTCACCGAAAATGGTAGTTGCGTAACACCACAAAATGCAGAGCCCATTTTCTCTAAAGCATTGACTAAATAATCTTGGTCAAAACCTTGGAAAGAACCCGAGACAATTGCACCACCTACAATATTAAAAGTCGCTGTTTCTTTTTGGTAATCTTCTACAACATAGCTAGGTGGTACATATCCTTGGTTTTCAGTAATAGGAAAATCAAAATCAATAATGTGAAAGTGTGCATCAAAAATTCTCATCTTTCCGCCTCCTTTCTTTTACGTTATCAAACATAAAACATAATGAAAATTCATGTTTTTTTATTAGATTTCATAAGTTTATCTTATTGACATAAGAAATCCGGGTCTTAATTAGGTTTTCGCTAGCCTTCCTGATCGTTTCACCTTACTCCAAGTTACATCGCATCCTCGTTTTCAATATTATGAATACCTAGGTACGCAATGACCACTCCAACTGCTGCAAGCCCTAATTGAAGTGGAATAAAGGTCACCAATGAGATTGCTGGGTTATAAGAACAAGCAATTGCCACCACGAGGAGAGAGGAACCAATAGTGGCCGGAACAGAATGGTTACGCATCCCAAAATACAATGGAATTAAGCTTATTCCTGAGGAGACAATAGCAAAAGGAACCATGTTTATGACCTCTCCTATGAACTGATTTGCAGTTAATGCAAATGGAACAATAGGAAAATAAATATTAATTATTGAAAACAGACCAGCAACAACCATATTAGACAACATCATTGTGATTAACGTCAAAAAAGCTATCAGGATTAGTTTACTAGCAATTATTTTCTTTCGACTAACAGGATAAGAGAACAAAATCAAAATTGTTTTGTTTTTATATTCTTCAATGATTAGTTTCGCAATCAATACCGAGGCAAACACAATAAATGTTGCCCTCACGCTTGCGCCAATCAGTACATAAACATCTTGATACGTTGAAATGGGTATATCCCCTTCTCTCTGTGCAATAAAAATAACGATACACACTATTGCTGTTATAATGATGTTGGCGATAATCGCACCTTTTACATACCAACCTAAGTTAAACTTCTTCATTTCCAGCTTTAGTAGCTGTAACATAGCGTCATCTCTCCTCTTCGATTTGTCATTCTATTGCATGATCATATAACCAATACTCATTATGTTGAGTATTGGTAACCTATTATGATTCTTGTATTCATTAATTACTAAACGTAATAAAATAATAGCTAAAATAATTATAAATGTTGTTTTAATAAGAATATTCATTAATGGCATTAGTCCTAAATACTCAGTAAACAACAGCCCATTCTCAATTTTAAAAACATATGGAAGAGTTCCGGAAGCAAAGTAATTTGCTACAATACAAATGGTTATTCCTATTAAATATTTAGTTAAATTATGTTTTTTCCATCCCAGTTCTATCAGTTTAAGCATGAATCTCTCTCCATTCATCAAATTTAAGAAATACTACACTAAAGAGCTGTGCTTTTTATCGCCAAAATCTTTTGCAGAGTAACTGTCATGTCATAAATTCGAATTTCTTGTTCGTCCATATTATTTTTTATACGAGATGATATTCAAAAATGTAAGTCTCTTTTTTAATATCCTGTGCAGTCACCCCAAAAATTCCCTCTCTCATTTTGTACTTTAATTGTATAAATCGATCATCTCTTTTTTCTTACTCATTCCTTACAAATTTATTAATTGTAATATGGCTGTCTCGAATAATCCTTAGAGGAACTTTAGTGGTTTTAGAATAACTAATCATATTGGACGCTGATTTCCGCGGGCGGGAGCCGAACACCATGCTCGTTATATTTGGAGGAATTATTTAAATACCAGGCTTAAATGAGTACCTGATGTACTTTTTATAAAGCTCTATTCACTAAAAACAAAAAGCCAAGCTCACAAAAAAATTTGTGACCTTGACTTTTTGTTTATGCGTGTTCATTTGCTAACCATGACATTATTAGGTTACCACATCATTCTCAACAAATTCTGAACAAATCATGAATGTATATTTGTTTTACTACGACATACGTATTGAAATAGCCGTATCTTTACGACTGTATTTTTGAAAATCGAATATTTTATTATTTGCGATCCTGATTATTTTTATCAGTTAATTTACCAGTAATAAATCCTAAAAAAGTATTTGTTATAATTAATGGTGTTATTTCTCCTGCAACTATAAAAGTTAAGACACCAGCTACAACACCAAGTAATAATGCGTTTAAACTCATTTACCTTGAACCTCCAGCCTTTTAATAAACAAAATCGAATTAAATATAAGATGCTCTAAAAGTTGCGAAAAATTGTTCATGTAGCCATTGTATGTAAATCCTTTATTTGCAAGTCCTGAATAATTCTTTTGATTAATGGAACTTTATTATTATTTACTTTTTTTATATTTCAATTCTTCGACCATACTTGAAAGCTTCATGAGAGTTTTCCAATTACGTACAGTTGCTGGAATCTCAAGCTTTTTCAGATTATTACCAAGTTTGGAGTTTCGAATGCTGTCATAGAATAAAAGATGCACATCTCTTCCATTTATGATACTGAGTTCTCTTTCATTTGTATAAGCTAAAAACTTGTCACGATTGACCTTAGAAGGAGCTGCCGGCAACAAAGCAACATGCAGACATTCTCCTTTACATGAATTATCCGCTTCTGAAATCTTCTGATCTGAAAAGGGAGATTGACTTACAATTTGCTGTAATTCTTCTGATGTCCTAATGACAACAAAACTGGATATCCCATAATCCGCTTTAATTTTATCCTGAATTTTCTTTTGCAAAATCTCCTCAGTTTCGCCTGATTCAAAAAGGATGTTTCCACTTTGTATATATGTCTTAACATTTTGTAATCCTAGTTGTTCAAGGGAACTTCTTAATTCTGCCATGATGATTTTATTGTGCCCGCCTACATTAATTCCTCTAAGTAATGCAATATATATAGTCATACTATCTCACCTTTCCATTTACAATTTATTTACTAATAATAGTTACATCCTTATATTGCTTCAAAGGCTTATCCTCTAGGAAATCGATAATCATTTCATTAAAAATATCTCGGCGCATCGTACTTAATGGATCGAATGCATCTTTGAATAATGCTAGTTTTGCATTTTGAATATGGTTAAAAATAGTTCGAGATCCTTTCCCTTCATCAACTCCCGTAATAACTTTTCCTTCGCCACCCATTACAAGCGTAGGTGACTTTATCTGATGCAATTGATCAGTATGAGTTGGAAATGGTGCTCTTTTCATTGCAAGCAGCATCTTCTTATCAATCGAAAAAGACTCTCTTAATATCCGTTGAGTATAAGGATCCTCCTTATAAAATTTCATCATAATATTAATAATTATACTGTATGGAAGTAGACTAAATATAAAATTTGAGATCGACAGTACCCAGCTCGCCGCGATTGTGGGCATCTCACTATAACTATTAGAGACTACGAGTTTATCTACGTATGTGGGATATTTTATTGCAAGCAAAGTAGCCAATTGACCGCCCTGAGACACACCGACGACATGAATTTTGCTAATTTCAAGTACGTCTAAAAAACATTTTATATCCTCCACAATAATATGATGATCATATTTATTATTCGGGAATTCCTTTGTCGTATCACCATGTCCTCTATAATCAGGCATAAGCATTTGATAGTGTGAGGAAAATGCTTTAAATTGAGGCTCCCACATTTTCCATGATGCTCCGCTGCCGTGTAAAAATAATATGGGCGTTCCTTGACCTTTAATTTTGTAATGGATTGTGATACTGTTCGCATTAACTTTTGGCATAAAGTCTCCCCCTACTTTGTATTACTACCCTTTCTCTTTTCCCACTGAACTAAAATTTGCTCTGTCTGTTGGATCACAAATTCAAAAAACTCGATACTTTCATCGATTGTTAATACAGCTTGCTCCTCAAGAACTAAATTTTTTGCTCTACGCAAATATTGTGCTATCATCGCACCTTGGGCAATGCTCGTATGCAAAGTTGATGTCCATGCGTCTGAATGCAACTTATAAAAATCTCGCTTGCTACCAGGAATCCCTACTTTACGAAATAAAGAAATCTGAACACCTTGTCGAACGGACAATGATGCCATACCTTTGCTTATTTGCAGGTCATTCACCATGTCGTCAAGTGATTTGGGAGCACCTGATATCAACAAATATCCCCATATCTTACCTAGTGACCTTGCACCACCTGTTGACTCAATATAAGTTCCAAAATCCTCTATTAATACCTTTTGCTCGTCGTTTAATAGTATGTTTTTCATAGTACACCTCTTTTAGTTTAGTGCGTTTAATACATATTAAACACATTGAATATAATTTGCAAATTATATGTAGACATTACAAATAATCCAATCAACATATAACTGAATGTTCAATAAAGTGATAGTAACTGTCATTTGACATTAACTCTCAATCAGCATATACTGTCATTAATTACCTTGTGTTACTCTACAAAACTTTGAAAGGTGGTAAATATTTTTGAACACTCAAGGAAATCACAGATGGTTGGTCCAGATTGCTCTTGCAATCGGTCTGCTTGCGGTCGGTTTAGATCTAACAATTCTCAATTTAGCACTCCCTACTCTTGCAATCGATTTACATGCTACCAATAGAGATCTTCAATGGTTTGCGGATGCCTATACGCTTGTCTTCGCTGCAGCTCTCCTTCCTGCCGGACTGCTTGGCGACCGATTTGGACGCAAAAAAGTACTTATTTTCGGATTGATTTTGTTTGGCGTTGCTTCTTTAGCATGTGCCTATGCCAGTACAGCAGTGGAATTAATTGTTGGTCGTGTATTTCTTGGTCTTGGTGCAGCATTTCTTGTTCCGCTATCCATGTCTATTATTCCAGTATTATTTACAGAAGATGAACGGCCTAAGGCGATTGGCATTTGGGTGATGTCTAATGCAATTGGCATTCCACTGGGCCCAATCGTAGGTGGATGGCTCCTTAACAACTATTCGTGGGGTTCAGTGTTTTTTATCAATGTTCCGCTTATTCTTATAGCTTTATTCGCTGTCTTTGTATTACTCCCTGAATCACAAAGTGTTGTAAAGCCAAGAGTAGATTTCATTGGTGTTTTATCATCAAGCCTTGGTTTAGTCGGTATAACCTACGGGGTAATCGAAGTTGGAGAGAAAGGTTGGGATGACATTACAGCAGTTGCTACAATCGTTATTGGGGTACTGCTTCTTGTAGTTTTTGTATTTTGGGAACAACGCACTAAACATCCGCTTGTTGATCCTTTCTTATTTCGATCTTCAAGCTTCACCTGGGGTTCAATTATGGCTACAATAGTTTCTTTTCTCATGTTCGGCTTATTGTTCGTGATGCCGCAATATTTTCAGGCAGTTAAAGGAGCAGATGCATTAGGTGCGGGTCTGCGTTTATTACCTCTTGTAGGCGGCCTTCTAGTTGGATCACAAATATCTGATAAACTCCAGCGACGAATCGGCGGAAAAATAACCATTGCGCTTGGTTTCTTGCTACTAGCTCTTGCTTTTATGTTCGGAGCTAATACAAATATCGGCAATGGCTATGGATATACTTCTTTATGGATAACTATTGTTGGGCTTGGTATCGGATTTGTGCTTCCAGCATCGATGGACGTGGCCATGTCGGCACTTACAGCAGAACGGAGTGGTGTAGGTTCAGCGCTAATTATGGCAATGCGTAATATTGGAGGGACGATGGGTGTAGCGATCTTAGGTACTATACTTAGCAGTAAATATCGTGATAAACTGGATTTGAATGAATTTCCAAGTAGTGTTGCAAAGTCTGTGCAAAGAAGCATAACGGCAGGTACTCAAGCTGCAAGTCAATTGAACTCCACACAACTGCTTAAATCTGTTCATTCCGCTTTCATTTACGGAATGGACGTCATACTGTATGTGTGCGGGGGCGTTGCCACTCTTGGAATCGTATTAACATTGGCTTTTTTAAAACTTAGAGTAAGTGAAAACAAAAAATTGGAGTTTAAGCAAAATACCAGTGGGAAGTGAAGAAAATGAAAGCAAATAACGAACGGGTTATTGGATTACGAGAACGAAAAAAAGCAAAAACTATGGCAGCGATTCAAATGCATGCGCTTAGACTTTTT
Source organism: Lysinibacillus agricola (assembly GCF_016638705.1). GTDB lineage: Bacteria > Bacillota > Bacilli > Bacillales_A > Planococcaceae > Lysinibacillus > Lysinibacillus agricola. The sequence goes on from NZ_CP067341.1 coordinate 3,024,951, forward strand.
CGCGAAATTGGCTATCATTCAACGACAGTAGAGCAAATTGCCGAGGCTGCAGAGATCTCTCCCAGCACTTTTTTCCGCTATTTCCCAGCAAAAGAGGATGTACTGCTCACTGACAACTATGACCCTTTACTAATTGCCTCATTTGAAGAGCAGCCAGCAAATATAACTACTCTACAGGCTTTTCGCAATGCAGTAATCTCAGCAATGAGCAATATATCTGTCGATGAGCTAGCTACTGTTCGTGAACGAAACATGCTCATCGTAACTGTCCCAGAGCTGCGAGGGGCAGCCTTGAATAACCTGACACAAACGATGCAGATGATTGCAGAAATGGTAGCGGAACGTATCGGTAGAAAGTCTGATGATTTAGAAGTACGTACTTTTGTTGGGGCCGTAACTGGTGTGAACATTTCAATGATGTTTTACTATGCGGAAAATCCTGAAATTGATTTTGCTCGATTGCTAGATGAAGCCTTGTCCAAATTAGAGGGTGGCTTTTCATTGTGACCTGTTCGTAAATCCAGTTCTGGTTCAAGTTGATAAAACAGGTGATGAAAATGAGAATATTTTCATCACCTGTTTTTAATGTAGTGAACCAAAAAAATACTATTTCGCCATTTGATATGGTTCAGTTTATTCAGTAGCCACCTTATAAAGAATGCCACCAAAAGTAAAAGACACTCATCATATTAAGCCCTTTAACATTTTTTTATCTATACGTATCATGTGTAGGTTGGTACAAGTCTTCTTCAGAATTTCTAACAATAGAAAAATGTTCGACATTATAATGACCATGAAGTGTATGATTATGATGCTTGATAATTTGTTCTGCACTTAAAACATCACTGTCCGCTGTTGAATGACCATCACCAACTAACGTGACATCCAAACCATTAATAGTTGCTGTTCTTACTGCACTATCGATACAGTGTTGCGTTGAACATCCCATCACAACAACATGTTTAATCTCTTGAGATTGTAAATGATTTAGCAGTTCAGTCCCATGGAAACAATTCGATGCTTTTTTATCGAAAATCTTAGCTTCATTAGGTACATTAATGCCATTATGAATATAGAACCCTTCCCCTTTACCTTCAGCAACATCGAGATCCCTTACAAACACCACTGGAATATTGGATTTCCTTGCTTTGCCAATGACTAAATTAATATTTTTAATAAGCTTTTCCTTATTAAAAACAGCACTTTCTTTCTCGCTGCCATCCATTAAGTCTTGCTGAGCATCAATAATAAGTAATGCTTGATTCAAATAATTTTTCCCCTTCAATTTGAAGAAACGCTATATAATATTTTAGTTAGACGGTTTCCCCTTTTTGTTTATCACGCTAACATAGTTTTTAATCATAATATCTACCCCCTAAATGAAATTGTCATTTAAGACTAATTAATTCTATCATATTTTCCCATAAACGGTAGCAGATGAAATGAAACAATTCACTAATTTTTAATACTATTACAATCTTTAAGTATATAATCCATACATTGAATAGTGGCATCAATGCGTTGTTTTTTTGAATTACAATAGCGTATATTGGAACCTTCTCGAATACTGATGGCTTCGGTAATAATATTGTGAAATTCTTCGGGTAAATGATGTAATGCATATTTACAAGCATCTACTTTTGAAACAATATCGTGTTCTTGCAGTGTGTAAAATTGCCGTAAAATCCCTGTTATTGACCACTCTACTTCTAAATCAACTAATTTATTTGGTATCAAAAATGCTTTATATTTTTTAATTTTTTTCAATCTACTTGACCAATAACTGTTCATATTTTCTAAAACATAATCATCAAGCACTCTTTCATCTACACTGAAGTTATATGTAGCTACATCTGCCCCTAAAATGGTAATCCCTTTGTTTTTTAAAATCCACCAAGTAATTGGGTTAATATTATCATTACCCCAATTTGCTTTGCCTTCGTTGACGTTTAAGCAACCATTTACCTCACACTGTTTCTTTCCAATATCCTCAACAAGTAAATAACATCCATCCATCCCTGTATCCTTGTATTTTCGATTTAATTCTTTGTGAAGAGCGGATATTACTCCCACATCTTCATCAGTTAATGGTCTATTGACAACTGCAATAAAATCGATATCACTAGATCCGTTTATGTAAGCGTTAAGAGCAATTGAGCCATGTAAATAGAACCCTTCAAGCGTATTCGGTATTTTATTTTGAAATAGGGTTATATATTCATTTAGAATTTTTCGAACTTGAATAGGAACTCTAGAATCCATAAAAACTCTCCTTTTAACCAAATAATACTTATATTACCAAAGAACCGACTATTTTTTCCATTATTGATAATAATGATTTCATTGCAATTTAGATCTTCATCATAATGTAGGGTTGATTTCCGTTTCGCCTGGGCACTTTCCTGGGGGGCGTTCAGGCGGAACGAAGATCAACTTATTACATGGTATACGTTTCTTCTAATAATGTTCTGTCTGATTCAGTTTATTTTTATAAAACTTAGTTAAACTAATCAATTCGGATTCTGCGCTGTTATTGTAGTATCTTTTAAAAATTCATTGGGTATTCTAGGGGTTAGATAAGGAGTGGGAGAATTTGTACACAAGTTATTTACAAGTAGTTGTTCAAACGATTATTAGTTTTTTTGTTCTTCTGACACTTACGAGGTTTTTAGGTAAAAAACAACTTAGTCACTTAACCTTCTTTAACTACGTAACTGGTATTACAATTGGCTCAATGGCAGCCAATATGGTAGTTTTAAAAACAATTGTATACACAAAATTTTTAGTAAGCTTAATTGTTTGGTGTGTGCTTACTACTTTAATTAGTTACATCGCACTAAAATCCGGAAAAGCAAGAACATTACTTGATGGACAACCGACAATCGTTATTAAAAAAGGAAAAATAGATAGAAAAGCTTTAGCAAACACTAAAATTAATATTGATGATCTAACAATGATGATTAGACAATATCAAGTTTTTTCAATTACAGAAATTGACTATGCTATTTTAGAACCGAATGGCATGCTTAGTATTCTGAAAAAGCCTGAATTTCAAAGCACCCAAAAGATTGATTTAAACATCTATCCTTCATCTCCGGCTTTTATCCCTATTGAAATCATCACTGATGGGAAGCTAATGAAACGAAATTTATTAGAAGTTGGAAAAAGTAAAGAATGGTTAGATAACGAATTAAAAAAGGCAAATATACAATCAATCGAAGAAGTTTTCTATGCAGAAATTCAACCGAACGGTAAAATATTTATCCAAAAATTTGATTAAGGAGATTTCAATATCTAGTTGCTTTTTGGTACTTATAACTTGACAAAAAAAGTTATTTATGAAATAAATTACTTTTACAGAATTTATTTGTACATTAGGATTCTCCTGGCCAGGGGAATCCTATTTTTTTTGAAGGAGTGTATTTGCATGAACAAAGGTGAATCTAGTTTAACTTCATTAATCTCAGCTTTTAGTAGAGCATATCATAGTCAATTCGATACCCCTAAAATTTTTGATGACTATCTAGCAAAAGCGATAATCACACAAAATGAGTTCCATGACATTCAAACAAATATGGTTCAAGGTATCCAGTTTTTTAACAAAGAAATCGCAGTAAAACTAAATGGACAAACTGAAGAGCTATTAAAATGGATTGTGCAAACTCAACTCTCCCCTACCACCTTGGCACGTGCAGCATATTATGAAAAAGTTTTACTGAATGAAGTTTTGCTAGGTTTACAGCAATACGTCGTACTCGGAGCAGGGTTAGATACATTTAGCTTAAGACACCCGGAACTTGAAAACATTTTGGAAATCTTTGAAATTGATCACCCTGCAACACAGGAATTTAAAAAGAGAAGATTAGCTGAAGTTAATTTAAAGCTTCCAAGTAATGTACATTTCGTTTCGATGGCTTTCACAAAAAAGTTTTCATATCAAAATCTAATGGATAGCGGCTTGACATTAAAAAAACTTACTTTAGTTTACTAGGTGTTTCCTATTATTTAACGAAAGTTGAAACTTCAAGTTTAATTGATCATTTGTTTGCCAATGCACCAACAGGAAGTTCGATAGTGTTGGACTATGCAGATGAAAAACTATTTAAAGAACAAGGAATTTCAAACCGAGTAGATAACATGGTGAAAATGGCTGCAGCAAGTGGTGAACCGATGAAATCGTGTTTTACTTATAAAGAAATGGAAAAAATGTTAGAAAACTCAGGCCTGCTTATTTATGAACATCTGTCACCAGATAAAATTAATGAACTTTATTTTAACAATCGAAAAGATTATCTAACAGCTTTTGAAACGATTCATTACGTTCATGCTGTAAAAAAATTATTTAAGTTTGGAGGAATTACATGAAACTTTATCAATTGTCTAAAGAGAATGGTAAAAATATAACACAGTTTGAGTCAAACTTTATTATGTCTCGCATTATTAACACGGAAGCATCAGCTAGTATCGGGTGCATGTATTTAGAAGAAAACGGTGTTATTGGCTATCATCAAGCGGTGGTTCCCCAGCTACTCTTAATTTTAGAAGGCAAAGGATATGTAAGAAATGAACAGGAGCAATATTATCAAGTCCAACCTGGAGACGCAGTTTTTTGGGAAAAGGATGAATGGCATGAAACTAAAACGGATAAAGGATTAACTGGTATCGTGATAGAATCTGAACAATTAAATCCCGCAGCTTTTATGCCTTTAAAATAACCTACTAATATTATCAATTATGCCTCGGCATAATTGCGTCCGGAATCGGTTTTGTGCTTGCACAAAGAACTCCTTTCCGATTCCGTGACATCCGCCGGAGGCTTTAACTTCTTTCAGCGACCCGCTGAAAGAAGTTAAACTATTTCTCAGGCAATTAACTATGCAAGAATAACATCGTATCATATCTTAGTAATGTAAGATTGGTTTAGTCTTACACCTCCGAAGCTTTGTTACTAAGGGTCACTTATAAGATTAAGTGGCCCTCTCTAAATTTTCTGTTCAAGAAATAGTGTTTCTATATAGTTAATTGACAATTTCTAGAGTATTTCCATTCGATCATATCAGATAAAATTTCGTCTCTCCTTCTATATAATTCACCGACTTCAAAATAATTTTCTGGGAAATTTAGTGAAATCGGAATAAATATTACTTCTATTTCAAAATTGGTTTACTCTTCACCCTTATATTTCTCTTTAAATGTAGGACTCAGCTCACTCCACACATCAAATTTATTTCCGTCTAAATCGTAAAAAACAAAATTTCTACCCGCATGCCCCCTATTTTCAACTTCTCCAACATTAATTCCTTTATCTCTAAAAATTTTATGAATAGTCTCTAATGCACTTAATCCATCAACCTCAAAGGTAATCGAAAAATGTTCTTTACCATAGCAATCAATGAAATTTGAGCTTTGATTGTTCATTGATCTAACAAGAAAAAAACTTTGATTGGCAAAATTAAGAATAGCCTTATCACTATCTTGATAATTACATTTTGCACCCAATTTACTTACATACCACTCACATGATTGCTCTACATTGCTGACTGGAATATACGTAGTTCCTATTCTAATTAACGTTTCACTCATCCAATCACCCTCCCCAATGATTTATTCCATTTTCAGCTTTTATATCCCTTCCAGCCAGTTCCATAATTTCAAGCAAAGATATAATAACTACACTTTGACGCTCCCCACTGTCTAAATGACAAGACTCAAATTGGTGTTCTGGTCATTTCATTTTTTTCGCAATTATTGGTCACTATACTTGAATATTTTTAACGAAATGATAAGTGTCAAAGCTAGGCATCCCAATAAAAGGAGTAATGATTCTCCCCATATACTAAGATTATTTAGAAACGCGGCTTTAATTCCATTCAAAAACCATTCAAATGGATTAACTAGACTAATATATTGAATCAGGTTTGGTGCCTTTTCCATTGTAAAAAATGCATTACTACAAAGTAACATTGGTATCATCAGTACATTTGCCGTCATACTTAAATGACCTTCATTTTTCACAAGACTTGAAATAAAAAAGCTTAAAAATACAAAACTTAACGAAGCTATTAGAATAATTGGTGTCATATATAAGAGGACATTAAAAGAAAAATTTAGTTGATTGATAACGATAGAAAATAAAAGAACTATATAAGATAGGATAATCGCTACTACAGCCCATGAACTAGAAATACTGACGATATATTTCCATAATGGCATTGGTGTAGCGTGAAGTAAATTATAAACGCCTCGTTTTCTTTGTGATAACGCAATAAAAGCAGTGGTCATAAATGCATAAAAAAATACACTTACGGCAATGATTCCTTCTACATAATTTCCTGAATAGCTCGGCAAAAATAGCCTTAACGAAACAATAGCTGCAAATGGCATTAATATTGACCAAAATAGTAAATACATATCCTTTATACTGGATTTTAAATTTAATAAGAAAACAGTCCTCATTTTCTCACTCCTCACTTCGTTAATTCAAAAAATAATTCTTCTAAATTTTGAATTTGATATTGTGCCATTAAACTATCAGGTGAACCATTTGCAATTATTTTCCCGTGATGCATGATCAAAATTCTGTCAGCCACATTCATTACCTCCAACATATCGTGGGAAGAAAATAGCACGGCCACTCCACTATCTTTTAAACGTTTAATGATCTGTTGAATTTCCTTTTGCCCCCTTGGATCTAATCCTGCAGATGGTTCATCCAAAATTACTAGTTTAGGATTATGCAAAGTTGTCACGATAATTGCTAAGCGTTTTTGCTGTCCTATTGACAATTTGAGAGCAGGCGTTTTTTTTACCTGTAATAAATCAAAGGCGGCAAGTTTTTCTTCAACTTTTTTATTTGTCAGCGGAAGTCCATAGAATGCCCCAAATAATTTCACATTATCCTCTACAGAATAACCTTCGAAAAAAGGTGTTGATTGTAGCTGCGTACCCATTTCTTTTTTGTAATCAGTTGTCCAGTATTCAATTGTTCCACTGTCTTGAGGAATAATGCCAAGGAGCATACCGATAGTTGTTGTTTTCCCAGCGCCATTCGAGCCAATTAAGGCAACTACTTCACCTTCTTTAATGTCAACATTTATATGATCAACGACACACTTAGTCTTATAACTTTTCGTTAATTGACTAGCACTAATTAGCTTTCTCATATTTTCTCCCCTTGATTAACATTGTATATTCAACGTTGAACATATAGCTATTTTTTAACTCCCTCATTCGAGAGAGTTATTTTTTTTCATAATTTCAATAGCTTGATGTACAAATTTTGATTGCACTTTAACAATTTCTAGCATATTATCAAATGCTAGTTGAGTTAATGCTGGCATTTCTCCTTGCATTGCAGACAGTTTAGCCTCATAACCAGCGTTTATAACTTTTTCTTCATGTTCTAAAAATTTTTTCTGCTTTTCTAATGCTTCCACAGCCTTAGCATTTGGCAGTTTAAATGCAAACGATACACCAGAATACAAAGTTGTCGGATAAACTACAGAAGATTTTTCAAGAGCCTCGATAATCAATTCTTGCTCATGCGCTCTTCCCTTTTCAGTAATTTGATAAATCGCCTTTTGTCTATGACCTGTGGATTCAATACTAGCCACCTCTATATAGCCATCCTTTTCAAGCTTCTTTAAAGCATTGTATATAGAGCCGATTAGCACACCACCCCATTGTTCAGCGTCATTTAATTCAAGCATCACTTTAATATCATACCCAGTCATTGGTTTTAACCCCAGCATAGCAAGAACTAATAACCTTGTCATAATAATCACCTTTTTATATTCAACGTTGAGTAATTTGAATATAACGATATTTTTGTCAATAGGTTTATTAATTATTTACAGACAATATCGAAATTTTGTAAAAAACAAAATACATCACAATAACGTTTTTTATGATAGAATAAATGATATTGCGCCATCAAAGGGCGTGAACCAATTCAGGCTGTAGCAAATTTGTTTGCTACAGCTTTTCACATTTATGAAGGAAAATCGCCAAACATCAATGTATTTAATTCATGAATTTACTGTGATTAGGTAAAGCAATCTGCTCAAAGTCAGTCGCTAATTTATGCAAATTTCTAGTAAGCTCCTCCCCTTTCATTGGTAATCCATGTCCTGTAATAGCAACTGAAGGTTTTAGTGCCTCTAATTTTTTTACGGAATCCCAAGCAGCCTGCCAATCCGTCGTGAAATATCGTGGCGGTCCACTAATTTCTTTTTTTTGTAGCAACACTTTGTAAAGCGACTCTTGTTTAACCGTAACAAAGGCATCTCCAACAATTAACGCTCGATCCTCTTCGCGAAATAAAGATATATGCCCTGGCGTATGGCCAGGAGTATGAATCCAACGAAAACCATCCATATATGGAATACTCCCATTGGACGGGAGCGACTCAACGTTGTTTCCTAAGTTAATAGCTTCATTCGGGAAAATTGATGACACTTTTGCTAGTAAGCCACCATTTACAGCAGAATCAGGTTTAGGATAATTTTTTATATCCGTTAAATAAGGTAATTCTAAAGAATGAGCATAAACTGGCATACCCCAATGTTCAATTAAATCAATTATCGCCCCAACATGATCAAAGTGCCCGTGCGTCAAAATTAATGCATTCGGTCGACTATTTGATCCAAACCTCTTCTCTGCTATTGAAATAATTTCCTTTGCACTTTTTGGCATGCCTGCATCAACTAATACGAACTCTTTCTTATGAGGTTCACCGTAGAGTACGATATTAACAATTTGAATTGTATGCTGGTATATATCAGGCAATACTTCTACACCATCTCCACTCCAAATTGATGTTGCTGGAATATATTTAAAATCGCTACCATAATTCATATCTTTATGCATGGAAAACCCCTTCTTCCTTCATTGAAATTAGATAATCATATTTTTCCTTTATACAGTAAAAATATAGCAAGAAAAAAATGGATTAAAGCTCAGAACTAGCGATTCAATGATTTACTTTCTCATGCAATTCCTTCTTACTCGATAGTGATATAATAATTACCTCTTGTTCGCCAGTTACATGATTATACATATATCCCCATAGCATCTTTTGAATTTTCCATTAAACAGAACAAACCTGTCGGCATGAATCAACATTATATCCCTTTTCAAGTAAGGAATTAAGAAACGTCCAGAGCCAACTCTCGCTTCATGTCCCCTTCCTTTCAATCACTTATGCAAAAGCCTCTACGCCAATCAGCAAATGTCATCCTAACTATCAGTGATAAGCAATAAAATAGTCATATTGTAAAATGTTGTCGACAAATGTATAATTTTACTATACTTTTTTTGCTGAAAGTGATTCTGATTTAGAGTGCGCCAAATAAAAACATGGAGAGGAATGTGACAGTTTGAAGATTTTTCTAATTATTGTAGGAATTATTGTGGCAATTGTGATTTTACTTATTGTGGGTTTAATTACAGCGAGCAAGCGAATTGAGAAAAATAGTAAAAAAATGCGATTAGAAATGGAGATGGCTAACCCTTTACCGAAAGAGAAACAGCATTTGCTTGCCTACGGTGCCAATCTCGCTCTTTACCGCACTGATTCGCCACGGATACTGCCGATAGATGTAGATCATGAAACTTTGAAGGAGGTCCTTTCTTCATACTGGGACGTTAATAATCCAGAGGAGGCTGTTGAAACCCTGGAATGGCTACTTACGGAAGGGCATCGTACGAGATATGATGAGCTTCTTTTGGCATTGAAAGCTGGCCAGTCTTTTACAGAGGAGGAAGTGGGAAAATCGCAGGAATGCTATGAATCTGCCCAAGAAGCGATGATGAAGAAGCTTTCCTTTACGAAATCCGATTTTGACCAGGTGGACACTATTGCTGCCTGGGATTTTGACCGAGCTGTAAATGTTGCAAGATGGAGCTACTTAGTTGGTTATATTACCGAGGAACAGGCATGGGGATACATAGCGCGAGCAGCTGATGCCGGAAGCCATTTCTTCCAATCCTGGAAGGACTATTTTATGTCATTTGCATTTGGCCGAGCCATTGCCTACGAGGGTGACATATACGATATCCTTTGGAACGGAAAAGAATTACTGGAGGAAAAGGATTCAATCTGGAATGAATTTAGCATTCAACGATCCACAACAGTAAGCCGATAATTTAACATTGGACAAGGCTGAGAAAGCGTGCCACTTGAAGCACAAAAAATGAATTATGAAACAAAAAACCTGCTAGATATTTAGCGACTTTCTTAGCTAAAATCTAGCAGGTTTATTTATTTACGAACAGCTTCAAATGTAATTAATGAATGCTCCTTTGAAGGCTTCTTGTTATAAACATAATCAGCGGAGCAAGTAATCTCAGAAAAACCTATGCTTGTTAATATGTGCTGGAATTCTTCTATTCCGTACCATCTTAACGGAAATCTTTGTAACTCTGTATCAATTAATTTACCATTTCGCCATTTTTCATATTTTAAAACGGTTAGCGTATATTGTTCGATCCAGTTCATTTCAACGGCTTTTCTTTCTATTGCAATTCCTTCCTCTTGCGAAATTTCATAGTAGGATGAAGTAATTTCCCCTGTTTGCCAGTCTGTAGGTAAAAGCATGTCTACAATTAGACGGCCTCCAGGGATCAAATGATTATACATACATGTTAATGCATCCATCGCATCTTTAGAATTCTCGATTAAACAGAACGAACCTGTCGGCATAACAATCGCTTCATATTTTGAGTCTACTGAAAAATTGCTCAAGTTACCTTCATATAGATTTGGCTTGAATCCTCTTTCTTTACAATGTTTTCGGCATGAATCTAACATTTCAGGTGAGTAGTCGATCCCCTCAACATCATATCCATTTTCAAGTAAAGGGATTAAGAAGCGTCCAGAGCCAACTCCTGCTTCAAGTACTCTTCCCTTAGCTCCTTTTAATCGTTCAAGATAATATTCAATATCCCCACCAATAGAATATCCTACTGGTTTTGTCAAATCATAAAGTTCTGTACATAAAGGACCGTAATCACTATACATGTCAATTCCTCCGATTTCGTGCAAAAGAATCTATGATCAATTTTTCACTTAGTTCTTCCACACCTTAAATTTGTTTGATGGAAAAATAGAGCTGACTATCATGATATATCACTCATTTTCAGTAAAAGATAGTAATATTATACATTTTTAATCAACGTAACACAATATGATTATTTTATGGTTAATCTCCATAATGAGGGGTTGATTTCCGTTCCGACTGGGCGCTTTCCTGGGGCTATGCCAGTGATCATTAACTGTGAAAAAATCGAAGCCATTCGTAAAACTAATCCTTCTAGTTAATAAACATAAAAAGTTAACCTTCTAGGCTCCAATCTGGAATCAGCTTTTTTGGAATGGAATGACTTATTCTTTATGTTTTTTTCGGGCTTCTATCGCACATATATATACTAGGAAAAAGACTACATCATAACTCTTATTACCTAATTTCACCTTATAATGTATTTGTACAAATTGACCATTTCGTCAAAGGTGCATAAACACCTAATTCTTGCTGAAACCATTTATGAGATAATGAACATTAATGCATCATATCAACACGCCGAAAGAGGAATTCTATTGACTAATGGGCATAAATCAATCAACTTGCAATTGTTGGTTTGGAATAAAGTTTGATCTAAAATATCCCCAAAATCCATATTTTAAGTTAAATGATAAGAACTCGTTTTGAAAAATGATTGATCAAAACGAGTTAATTCTTTGTGAAATGCTATGCGATTTTTATAATAAAGTTTGATCATTTTCTACCTAGTAAATCGCGCCCGATTGCGGTATAAATATTATATTTTTGTTAAGACAGAGTTAACAAAATCGGTTTTTTCTTCTGGATATTTGTGTTTATTATGGGTCGAGACATCGATAGCTTACATTTCTTCCCAAGAGATCCTATTCTACTATGGATTCTGTTATTTTCCCATCTAGTTTTTTAATCGCCAACATCGAATTATCCTGAATGATGCCTGTATCTACAAAACCAAATGAAACGTATAATGTTTTAGCTTTGACATTACTTGTATGATAAAAGAGGGTTACATATTCAGCTTCCCCATATGGCATATTTTCAATATCCATCAACATTTTTTCAAAAGCAAGTTTGCCATATCCTTTCCCCTGGTGACTCTTATCAATCATAATATGCCAAATAAAATAGCTCTTCTTCCCGTAAAAAACTTCATTTTCAAATGATTCATGATCCAACGTATCATAAATATACATCAAAAATCCAACCGCAACTTCATCGGCATAAATGGCAAGGGGAGTCGCTGGTATCCCGTCTGCGTTCAACATATGAGCATCTGCAAAGCTTCTGAGGTTAGTAGTTTCTATAAAGTCTTTCTGGTTTTCTCCAACTTCAAGTGCTATTACTTCATCTATGTTATCACCGGTTATCTTTCGTAATTCAATCATTTTTTTATCTCCTCTCCTAAGACAAGCCACTTCCACACATGGCCTCAAACATTCCAAATATCATTTCCATAATTCTCAAAATAGGGTACACAAAATATTCACCAATGCTAACTCTTTTTTCCCTGTGATTTCTAATCCTTGTTCCGCAAAATGGCCCGTTTATTGAATTGTCATAATCCATCTTTTCAATGCAATTGTATCAAACCTTTTTACAAATTATCGGACTTTATTACAAATGATCAATCTTTATTTTAAATCTACAGCAATACCGTAACATGCGAATAGCTTATTTGATAGCTATTCTGACTACTCCCACAGCTAAAGCAGTGGGGATCTTATATACTTAAGAGAAGCGTTACAAAGCTCTCCACAGATGGTGTTGCCATGTCCTGTGTACAACATCTTTGATTTATCTTCTGTTCCATAAGACTTTCTTATTTACACAACCGATGTTGTGTTGGCAATAAGTTTTAACGAAGGCAGGTAGCTCTACCTACGGAGGAATACCCCTCACTTGATTTGTTGGATACCCATGCTAAGAGGGAATGTTTTCTTTACTTGTTTCAAGTCTTCTATATGTTGATCGTGTAACTCTAAAAAGGTAGTAAACGTTTTATTGCATAAGTCTTGATTAGGTTGCTGTAAATTTGTATCACTATTCATCAGTAAAAACGCACTATATAAATCTCGTTGTACGAGATGACTTCCAATTTGACTCCAACGTTGATGGAGTTTTTTCTTTTCATAACTACCCGTCACATGGTTATACTGACTGGCTCTAAAGGTTATCGTATTCACTTTCTGTATCGTTTGCTTTGTGTAACCTAATTTTTGATTAATGATTTCCACTAGCATGGCTGGGGCATGATTCCCAATGCTTTTTCCAAAACGCTTTTTGGATTGGATTTTGCCCTGTATAGTTGTTTTGGTTTCTTTTGTACGTTTTGCCAATCCTTTAAAATGCATGGTTTCGATGTACACCTCATCGCCAAGAGACAAAATTTTATTTGCTAACGCACCATGTTTTTCTTTGATGTAGGAAGCTTTCTTTCTATATAATTCTTTTACTTGTTCTTTTGTTTTTTGATAGTTTTCACTATATGTCCAACGGAGTTTGACGCCATGTTTTATAGTCCCATCCTTTTTGAAATTGTTAGGATTGGTACTTCTACGACTTCTATCCAACTTGCGTAATAAACGTCTTTTTTGTTTCTCCAATAAAGGTACTTCTGGAGCAAGTTGTTGGATGAAAACTGTTTCTTCTGAAACAATCGCAATAGTAGAAGGACCCATGTCAATACCTACTCGTTTTTGTTTTTGATAGGAATGCCGAAAGGCTCCTGTAGATGGAATTCTCTTGGCAGGAGGAATCCCATCCATCACAAGTTGTACGTAAAAAGTATGTTTTCCACGAATCACTTTTTTGACTAGACGACAGTATTTAATGGTATGAAGGGCAAGGGATTCTTTTACAAACAAATCTTGTTTGCGAATACGAACAGGAAGGATTAATCCATTCCAATAGACACTATTCTCTTTAAATCGAATGCCTGCTTTATTAGATTTCCCTTCTACAGAATGAAACATTCCGTAACGTTTAAAGTGTGCTTTGCTCCCTTTAAATAGAACATCTTGAACCGCTTTCCAGACAGTAGAGGCGATTTTCTGAGAAGTATTGCTATCTATATGTTTTTTATAGTTATGTTGATGCTTTTTAATATACGCATGCAGTTGATATTCACTTAATCCAAAAGATTGACGAATGTTATTTAATTCTTTTGCGATCTGCTTCAATTCTTTTGAATCATTCGTTTTTTTCGCTTTTTGGTAGCCACGTAATTGTTTTCGATAGTGTTTTGATTCTTGCATGAAAGTATATTGTTTTACTGCGTAAGACAAAGTTGTATTATAGAGTGTACGGGCAATTTCAAAACGTTTTAATAGGATATCCTTTTGCCATGTATCTATAAGTAACTTGAGTTCTATAATAAAACAATCTTTCTTCCATTTCGTCATTATCCGTCACTCCTTTCTTTTTTTGATTATTCACAATATACAATATAAACATATGTTCTATAAAGAAAAAGCACTTCATTCCTCCCGCCTCTGAAGAAGGGGGCTTCCTGAAGCTCAATTCTGTGATCACCATGTTTTTAGGCCTAGCTTTTAGAAAATGGAGTCTTCTACTTCCGTCATTTGTAGCGCAGAACGCAGGAGACATGCTATGGGCTATGATGATCTATTTCGGATTTCGATTGTTGCTAGTGCGTAAGAGCATCTTCACAGTCATTTTGTTCAGTTTTGTTTAGCTTCGGCATTGAATTTAGCCCGTTGTATCAGGAAGACTGGAATAATCAGATTCGCGAGACATCACTCGGGGCTTTAATATTTGACAAGGGTTTTCTAGTAGAAGATTTGATTCGATCTCGCCCCTCTAGTTAAAAATTATAGTTGATTACCGTGAAATACTTTTACTATTAAATCACGTTCTGGTACCTGTAATTTATGATACGATTCTAAAAAAGAAGTTTTATCACAAGTTGATTTTTCCAGTTTAATCCCAATTTCTTCTTTCGAAAATGCTATAATTGCATAAGGTGCAGTTGATTGTTACAACCAAGGGAACTAGGATTCAAGTATATCGTTTTATTCCCTATAAAATAATGCAGGGGATGATGGTGATTGTTACCTTCAAATAACTTTTCTAGGTTTTCAATACTTGGGGTTACAATTGAACTAAATGGATCCTTACTAATATGTTCATTTATGTGACTGTTTTTAATTTGATAATGGGTAAATAAAATTGAATGTCCTTTTAACTAAAAAAAGCCAACATACTTGGTGATATCAACAGCATGTTGGCTCTTAACTATTTCATAACAACTTAAATAACTTCAAGGTAGTAATCTTTTAGTCGAGCAATTTCCACTTCATCGATGCCGAACTCCTCTTTGAAATATGCTTCATACGTAGGGTAGATTTCTTTAATACGATCGAAAACGGTCTGCATATAAACTGCTTCTACACCAGCCATTTTCCCAAAAATGACTTGATATTCAGCCATTTGTTCTTTCATTTTAGTAAACCAGATTGGTGGTTTTATAGCTGTCGCCTCATTTGTTAAGAGATATTCTTCAATAATTGCTTCTTCTGATACGCCAAGCAATAAGTAGATTAAAGCTGCACCGACACCAGTACGGTCTTTCCCTGCTGCACAGTGGTGTACTAATGGAACTTGTTGCTCACGAATACACGCTAGTAGTGCTTTATATGATTCATTTTCAAATAACATGTCCGCATAGAAATGACCAAGGGCATTTTCTCGTGTCCACATTGGATTTTTCAACATATCTTCCAGCGATGTTGAGCTGTGGTCTAAATTTGTATTTGCAGGTACGCGAATGTTGATGACACCTTCAATTGTTGGAGTTACGACTTTGCTTGCTTCGTGATCATCACGATAATCAAAAATCACTTGAATGTCCATATCTTTTAAACGAGTAAGATCGGCATTTGTTGCATGTCCTAGTTCACCACAACGAAATAGCAAACCTTTTTTTACACGGCGCCCATCTTTCGTTACTCGCCCACCCATATCACGAAAATTATAAATTTCTTCAAACGTCTCTAATAGTTGCACCATTTTTTCCTCCTCCTCAGCTTGCTAGTAACTCGTCTTCTTTTCCTTCATATAAACGTACGATTAACTCATCTGTTAAATCTTCTGGTTTGCCATCAAATAGTATTTGCCCTTTTTGAATAGCAATAATGCGCGTCGCATATTTTTTCGCCACATCAACTTGGTGTAAGTTGACTAAACATGCAATGCCTTGTTCAAGACAATTTTCATAAATGCTCTCCATTACGATTGCAGACGATTTTGGGTCAAGTGACGCAATTGGTTCATCTGCTAAAATAAGTGCAGGGTTTTGTGCTAATGCACGACAAACGCCGACACGTTGGCGTTGACCACCACTTAGTTCATCAACGCGCTTACGAATTTCATTTTCTAATCCGACTTTCTTCAATAAATGAATAGCCATTTCTTTTTGTGCTTCTGAATAGCGATTGAAAAGCCCTGACATAATACTCATGCGCCCTAAATTTCCGTGTAGTACATTTTCTAGTACACTTAAGCGGTCGACGACATTATAATGTTGAAAAATCATGCCAATATTTGAGCGAAGTTTGCGTAAGCCCGTACCTTTCGCTGTCATTAGCGATTCACCTTCGTAGACGATATCACCTGATGTTGGCGTGACAAGGCGATTAATTGAGCGAAGTAATGTTGATTTCCCCGCACCACTAGGGCCGATTACGGCGATAAATTCACCTTTATGCACATCAAATGAAATGCCTCGAAGTGCCTTTGTTCCATCTGCATATTCCATTTCTAATTGTTGAACTTGTAATAAAGGTTTCATTTAAATACTCCTAACGTAGTTTTTTTCGTAATAAGCCCGTGCATGTTTCAATCGTAAACATTGTCACAAAAACGATTAAAATACCAAGCGTCATGTCGCCAAAGTTGTAGTATGCAATGGAGTCTTGAATTAACATACCGACACCGCCTGCACCAACCATACCTAATACAACTGATTCAGATACATTCATCTCAAACTTAAAGGCAATTGTGGCGATAAAAATTGTTTTTAGCTTTGGTAGTAACCCTTTGAAAATAATTAAAATCCAACATGCACCAACCGAACGAAGCGCTTCAATAGTGTCATCGCCAACTTCTTCAATTTGTGCCGCAAACGTTCTAATTAAATACGCAGCCGTCGGTAAAATAAGCCCTAAAATCCCCGCTGTATAACCGAAGCCAATACTTGCGACCGCAATTAATACCCAAACCGTCGTTGGCACTGCGCGAATGATCATGATGGAGAAGCGAATTATACGACTTAACATCATAGAAGGTGTAATGTTTCTTGCAACTAGAAAGGCGGTCATAATCGAAAGTACTAAACCGAAGATTAAGGCAAGTAACGCGACAGCTAGTGATGCTAGCATTTCACGTAAATAATCTGGCAACATCGCCGTTGAAATTTGCATCATATTTGACAGTGTTGCAGGTAGCTTTTCGACACCCGTTACAAACTGTTTCCAATCAATATCCACAACGAGTAAACTAATGACGAACAAAAGCCCACTCACACCAAAAAATAGTTGTTGCTGCTGTTTCGTTTTAGCATGGGAAATCGGAATTTTTTTCTTCTTGCGAGTTGGCAACTGAATCGATTCTTGTTTCGCTGTCATTAAATAATTCGCTCCCTTAATTTTTGTGAGGTTGTTTCGACAATCATAATTAACACAATCATAATGACAATTGCCATCGCTGTTTTGTCATATTGGAATAGATCCATTGTTTGTTTAATCAGTGTACCGAGTCCTCCAGCGCCTACTAGCCCTAGAATTGCACTCGCACGAATGCCAATCTCGACCATGAATAGCGACCAGTTTAAAAAGCTCGGCATAAATTGAGGAATCACCGCATGTTTTAATACATGGAAGTAGTTCCCCCCAACTGCCACAATCGCTTCTTCTGCATGCCCATCAAGTTCTTCAATTGCTTCTGAATACACACGTGCTAAAAAGCTTGTACCGAAGACAACTAAGGCAAGCAATCCCGGTAAATTACCAATCCCAAAAATCACGACTAAAATCGCCGCCCAAACAAGCGCTGGGATATTTCGACAAAATGTTAAAGCTGCTTTTAATACCAATGCGACCGTTTTTGAAGGCGCTGTGTTTTGCGCCATTAAAATCGCTAAAACTAACCCTAAAACACAGGCGATTCCTGTCGCAATAAATGCTAAGAGAATCGTATCAATGACAGGCTCAATAAAGGTCTTCATCTCACTCATATCAGGTGGTAGGAAGTCCGTCAGTATAAACTGAACAAACGTCGGAATGGCATAGAAAAATCCCATTAAATCGAATTCAACATACCAAACCGAAAATAGAATGACTGAGATGAATAAGAATATATTAAGCGACTTTTTAATCTTGCTTGTTTTTGTATCTAAACTTGTATTCATCATGATCTCCTTAGTGCGCTAATAATTCTTCAGGGCTTAAGTTCAACGATTCCGCAACTTCTCTAAACTTATCAAAATCGCTATCTTGTACTTCGACTAATTTTGTATCTTTACTGCCTGTTAATGCCTCTAAATACGTTGGGTCATCATATGTTAATAAGAACTCTTTTACATCATTCTTCGTTTCTTCTGAGTGATTGTCACGAATTGCATACGCACCGCCAGAACCTACTTCAATCGTTGGGACTTCTTCAATAATTTTGTAATCATCTTTTTTGATGACACCGTTTTTTTCCATCATTTTAAGTACACCCGGTGATACAGTTGCCACATCATATTGTTTGTTCGTAACACCAATTACCGCTTTATCATGTCCACCAGCAAAGTTAATACTCTTAAAGAATTTACCTTCTTTTTCAACTTCTTCAAGCGTTAAACCAAGGCTTTCAATTAAATATGATTTTGGCATTAAGTGACCTGACGTTGAAACAGGGTCCGCAAATCCAATCGTTTTACCTTTTAAGTCTTCTAATGACTCGATATCTGAATCACTTGCTGTAATGAATACGCTCATAGGCAGCGATGTATCTGTTTTAATACCTGCTAATGCCTCAGCGCCTGCACGCTCACTTGCGACAATATATGAAAATGCACCGAATAATGCTAAATCTGCTTTGTCATTTTTCATTGCTTCGATTGCAGCATTGTAACTATTTGCTTGATAAGAAGATACTTCCATTCCTAAGATTTTTTCTAAATCTTCCTCAAATGCTTTGTCTACTTTTGCTTTTTGTTCTGAGTTTTCTTGTGGTAAGTAGGCAATAATGAACTCATCTTGCTTCTCTCCACTACAACCAGCTAAAGCGAGCGCACCAACTAACATCGAACTTAATAAAAGTGACTTCTTGTACGTTTTCATGTTGACCTCCAAAAAATAATTTAGTTATAAAACTTGTATACAAGATGAATATAACAGCTGAATGTTAATGATTTGTGAATTTGATGTAAGATAATTACTATAATGTTGTAAATGTGACTGACATCTTTTTCTAAATATACTACGCTATGAATAGAAAGAGAGGTACTACTATGACATCTTTAGCTGATCAAGCATATGAAATTTTATTAGAACGCTGCATTAAAGCAGACTATATGCCCGGAGAAAAACTATCCGAAAATAGATTAAGCGATGACTTAAACATGAGCCGCACGCCAATTCGTACTGCACTTATCCGGCTTATTCGTAAAAAATACATTCAGTCAATTGATAAAAAAGGTATCATCGTTAAAGGTTTTTCTGAAAAGACATTTTTGGATACATGCTTTTTTCTAGCAGATTTACAACAAATTGTCCTCAATGATCTCATTCAAAAAAATAATGTGGAACTGCTGGAAATACTTGATGGCATCATTGCAGAACAAATTAAAGCGCACGAGCAAAATGATTATTACCGATATTTAATTTGCACATACGACTATATGGAAAAAACATTTGAAAGCTATAATAACGAAGTACTATTACAAGCGTTTAAAAATGTGCGTCAAAACACAACACGCATGTCGATGATTATTTATAACTTAACGAAGCAAGAACCGCACTATTCAACAATTAGCATGTTCCAAGCACTTAATGAAGGTTTAAGACAACAAAATCCGAAGAGTATTCATCATTATTTATTGCATAACAAAAAGCGCATTAACGAAATTCAACAACTTTTCAATGTGCACGGTGAACATTTGAATACTGACTCCTAACAAAAATAGGTGACTTAAAGTGGTGGGATAGTGGTGGAACTGCTACCATTATATTAGGAGGAGATTACCAGATGGCAAAAATAAAGAACGAACAAATTGTAATTGAAATAGTACCCCTCAAAGCTGATGACGTAGTTGATAGAAAGTCTTGGTAAGGAGCTACAAAGTAATTTACGAAACAGAGGTCTCAGCAAGAGTTACGATGAGGTTATTTATTAAAAAACCGAAAAATCTAAGAATGAAAGTAAATGTAAAACAAAATGGAATTTTAAATACGTGAATTTGTTTGCGTTCGCTTCATTCTCAATAAGCTTTTCTTGCACAAACTGATAACGAAATTGAAAATATTTATATGTCCAACTACAAAGCCCAGAAAATTCTACTGTCCGTAAAATTTTCTGGGCTGCTTGTTATTTATTGAGGTTTTGTCCCAACCTCATTCGAAACCTCAAGTATATTGTTAGAAGTTTTCATTGCTATGGCTAATTCAAAGATGGAATTCTTAACGTTCGCATTTTCCTTTTGCATTCCTTAATAGCATTTATTTTTTAGTAGCTTCCGCCACTGCTTCTATCACTTCAGAAGTTGTGCTCATTTGTAATGCCTTTTCTACTAAACCTTCCATTTCCCTTTTGGAAAGGCGAAGAATTTGTGAACGTGCTTTTAAAATAGATGTGGCACTCATAGAAAACTCATCAAGACCAAGTCCAAGTAATAATGGAATCGCGGTCTCGTCTCCTGCCATTTCTCCGCACATTCCTGCCCATTTCCCTTCCCTATGCGCTGCGTCAATCACCATTTTGACAAGTCGTAAAATGGCAGGATTGCACGGTTGGTACAGGTAAGAAACCCGTTCATTCATACGGTCAGCTGCTATTGTGTATTGAATTAAATCATTCGTTCCAATACTAAAGAAGTCGACTTCTTTCGCGAATTGATCGGCTAGAATTGCTGTTGAAGGAATCTCCACCATAATTCCAACTTCAATACAATCAGAGACTGAAACCCCTTCAGAAACTAATTTTTGCTTTTCCTCTTCCAAAACTGCTTTAGCTTGGCGGAATTCTTCCAGTGTCGCAATCATCGGGAACATGATTTTTAAATTACCAGCTGTACTGGCTCTAAGGAGAGCTCTTAATTGGGTTCGAAACATCCCTTGTTCTTCAAGGCAAAGTCGAATTGCCCGGAAGCCAAGGAACGGATTCATTTCTTTTGGGAGGTTCAAGTATGGCAATTCTTTATCGCCCCCGATATCAAGTGTCCGAACTACGACCGTCTTGCCATTCATTCCTTCTAAAACTTCTTTGTATGCCTGATATTGCTCTTCTTCAGAGGGAAGCTGATCTTTGCCCATGTATAGAAATTCTGTTCGGTATAAACCGATTGCTTCAGAGCCATTATGAACAACACGATCTAAATCCTTAGGTGTTCCGATATTTGCAGCTAATTCCACATGATGACCATCTGAAGTTACAGTCTTTTCATTCATAAGCTTGATCCATTCTTCTTTTCGTGTTTCAAAATCGGCTAGTTTCCTCTTATATTGCATAACCATTTCTTGAGAAGGATTAATAAGTACTTCCCCTTTTAGACCATCCACAATCACAAAATCTCCGGTATTAATCACCTCAGTTGCGGTTTTAGTGCCTACAATAGCAGGAATTTCCATTGAACGAGCCATTATGGCAGAATGGGATGTCCTGCCGCCAATATCCGTTGTAAACCCTTTTACAAATGTACGGTTTAATTGTGCTGTATCTGAAGGAGTTAAATCTTCGGCAACAATAATTACCTCTTCCATAATCATACTTGGATTTACAATTTTTACGCCTAATAGGTGTGAAAGCACCCGTTTTCTCACATCACGAATATCAGCAATACGTTCCTTCATATACTCGTTATCCATTTGTTCAAACAATGTGATAAACATATCTGTAGTATTATCAAGAGCATATTCAGCATTTACCTTTGTTGTCTTAATGTTATCCCTGATATGATTTAATAGGTCTGGGTCACTTAGAATCAGTAAGTGTGCATCGAAAATAATTGCTTTGTCATCGCCTAGTTCTTTTTTTGCTCGATCCCGTATTTCCTCAAGCTCCTTTTTCGCATTTCCAATGGCAGATTGAAAACGTTGAATTTCCTTTTCGATGTCTTCAATCATTTCTTTTTCAAACGAAAGATCCGGTTCTACTAAACGATATGCTTTTGCCATTGCAATTCCGCTTGAAGCCGCAATACCGTTTAATAAAGGTGTTCGATCTGTAAAAGAACTCATTATAACGCTAGACCTTCCTTCTTTAAAATTTCTTCTATGCTTTGTAATGCTTCTTTTTCATCGGTACCGTCAACAATAATTTTGATTTCTGCACCTTGGCCGATTCCTAGAGCCATTACGCCCATGATGGATTTTAAGTTTACTCTCTTTTCGTTATATTCAAGCTGAATACTTGAATCATATTTCCCAGCAACCTTTACTAAAATAGATGCGGGGCGAGCATGAATTCCTGTTTCTTCAATAACCTGATATTGTTTTTCAATCATATTTTTTCCTGCTCCTTTTCTTATTACTTTTACTTCAAACGAATAAAGGCTAACTTTAACGCCGAATATATTCACCAACACCTCTAGTACCCCACTGCGGTAACGCTATTGTGGAGTGGGGGTCAGACTCCAAAAATTATTGTTTGTTTTTTCGAATTTCCTTCGCCTTGTTCGCTTCTTCCATAAAAATGCGAGCTCGTTCAGAATCAATTGGATTTTTCATATCGCCTTTTTTCACCCATGTAGCCACCGATACGCCATCATAGTATTTTAGTAGTTCATAAATGTTATCTCCAGTTGCTCCGCCGCCTAAGAAGATAGGAGTATCAGGCAATTTCGTTCTTACCTTCTCGATCATCTCAATGCTTTCAGCCGGGCTATTTCCTGCGATAAATAGTCCATCTGCAAATGCCTCGTGAACGGCCTCCCAAGCGGCATTTTCAATCGGTTTACGGCCTAGTGGCACGCCATGGACTTCGTATACATCGGCAAAAACCGGCACTTTAGTTCTGATTCTTTTTCTAAGACTAGCAATATCAACGCATTGCGCTTCAAGAATGCCCGCGCTCGTTACATTTGCTCCGGTAAAGAGATGTTCTACCCTTACAAAGTCTGCACCCACCGCATCGGCGACAGATAATCCGGCAACGCCATCCCAGTTCATCAAAATACCCATTGTTAAGTTAGGAAACTCTTTTCTAATTTCATAAGCAATTCTAGTCATATAGGCAATTGCTTCTGGCTCAGCATGCTGCTTAACCGGCATATCATTCATATTTTGAATAATGATTCCGTCAAAGCCATTTTCCTGCACCATCACGGTTTCCTTTAAGGAATAGTACACAATCTCATCAATTGTTTGATCAGTGTGTCGATAACTTCCCGGAAGTGGCGGCGGCTGAATCATCGATAAGACGGTACAATTTGGTTTGAACGCTACCATTAGATCGCTCCTCCTAACTTTTTATAGTAATTCATGCTGACATTGAAAATTTGATTTACCGGGATAATTCCCTCTTCAGTAATAAACCCTGATATATGCTTAGGTGTTACCCCAAGTAATTCAGGAGCCTTAAAGTCTATATTTTCTACAAGATTTTGATCCGGCCAATCTTTGGTTAATTTCTTCTCTAATTCTTGGACAACTAACATTTTCTTATATCCATAAATCGGGCGAATATCCAATTTAATCAAAGGGGTTAGAAAATACAATGGAATTTTATAATAGTCACAAACTAAACCTACGATATCAGAGCCAGTTGTATTAAAGCCTGTCCCATCAGGAAAAAACGTTTCTGCTCCCATTAGCGCGACATCGCATTCTTTTAGGTAATACATCAGCGCAGCATCCGGGAAAAACTTAATTTGATGACCTGCTTCCTGGCAGACTTTCACATAAGGAAGTCCACCATCAATAATGCGGCTTTCGGGAATATATATGGTATAGGTTTGCTCATTTTCGCCTATTCTTTTCAAAAATTTATCAACAGTACTTGAGTAATCATAAACCAAAATATTTTTCATATCTTTGACAGCAAAATTGGCGTAGTCAATAACTTTTAATGTAGCTTCTTTGTTATATTCAAGGTAACCATTCTTTTGATTAATGATTTCTTCAACAGCTTCATCAATTGGTTTGTCTGAATGACTTTCCAGGTTGTTTGTCATCAGTAAGATAGCATTGCTAACCGCCTGACTTGCTTCTCCTCTTGTTTTGATAAAAAATTGGCTAACAGATTGAATTTTTACTATGATTTCTTTGACGTGACATTTATTTTGTTTTCCGTCCAATGCTATCGATTCAATCATGTCACCGATTATGGAAATGTGATTGCCTGCGCCCAATACTTTTTGTCCAACAATATCATCAAATAATGATTGAACGTCTGTAGTCAAAAGATTTCTAACACTTTCTGCTGCCTGAATCATATAAAACCGTCTCCTTCTCGTCTACTAGGCTATTTACACAAACTTTGTTACGAATCATGTGCAAATAGCCATTTGTAGTGGATATTTGTCCTGCAGGTTTAAAGAAAAAAATATCCTTTATTCATGGTGACTTTATTTCTTTAATAAATCTTCAGCGTTTTTATAATAGATACTTCCCAGATAGTCCTCTTCCAAGTTAAACATATCAAAAAGGTCAATCGAACATTTGGTCAACGTTGTAGGATAATAAGAACCGAATAGTAATTTTTCCTTTGGTAACACGGAAAATGCTTTTCTAAGAACTTGCACTTCATACTGGTTAGAGGTTTCAACTAGGATATTGTCGTGTTCATTGGCAACATCTACACAGCTATAGCCGTAGTCAAAGCAACCGATATGAAGGAAAATAAATGTGATATTTGGGTGCTTTTTTGCATGAAGAGCCCATTGCTGAGGCATTGACATTGAGCCAATTCCTGTGAAAACTTTCACTGGTGTTTGGGTTTCTTCGACAATATCGAGAATTTGGTCGATATTAGAACAGCTATCAGGATAGTAGCCATGTTCTATTGAATTAAATTCAATCATTTTGATTCCAGAAAGCTGAAGCACTCTCTTCGTTTCATCTACTGAACTGTCTTCTTTTGGATTTATGACGGCACAGCCAACTAATTGATTGGGGTGCCTTGTTACAAGATCCGAAATATAGTTATTTTGATCCTGGATTGACTTTCCTTCTAACGCAGAGACAACCCTTAAGGAAATATAGTTTTTTTTCATATCATCTAGTAATTCTTGTTCGAGATATTCGTGAGTTGTCTCATCCCTTTTGATATGAGCATGTATATCGATAATCAAATTTCTTCACCTTCTTGTTTGATTTTCATGTAAGGGCAGCTTCTTCCCTCCAGCGATTTTGGGAGGATAGGGACGGTGCCGCTTCTATTATCCTAAAAGTCCTGCGTATACTCCGACGATTCCAAAAATCATAGTTAAGAAGATTAATTTAATGGGTGATACTTTTTTCTTTGTGATGAGGTAATACATGAGACCGGTGTAGAGTAATCCAAGTACCCCAGGCATTAAATTATCTAATGTTTCTTGAATACTGATGGTTGTCTCTCCAGACGTATATTTGATTGGGACATTTACAACCACTAATAATGGAATGAATCCACCGACAATAATATAGGCAGCAATACCGGCAAGTTCTGAAATCCTACTAATTAAACCAGATGATTGGAATTTGCCAACTAATGAAATCCCTTGTTTATAACCTTGAAAAACGCCCAGATAGCGAACTCCTAGTGAAAGAATGGCCATACAAATGACGAACATGATCGGTCCGACCCAGCCTGTCCCAGCACTGACTAATGAGATGGCAAGTCCCGCTAGAATAGGTCTTGCGGTTCCATTTAGAAGGGAGTCGCCCAATCCTGCCAATGGTCCCATTAGGGCTGTTTTTACAGAGCCAATCGTAGATGGATCAAAGTCTCTTTCATTGGCATATCTTTCTTCCATAGCTGCACTGATTCCAACAGGAATAGCCGAAACCATGTCTTGTGTTAAGAAGTACTCCATATGTCTTTCATATGCTTCTTTTTTATCTTCAGGATCATCATATACTTTTTCAATAACAGGCATCATGGCTTGGGTAAAACCAGCATTTTGCTGACGTTCATAGTTATTTGTGGCACGAATCGTCATTTGGTTCCAAAATACTTTCCATAAATCTTTTTTGGTTAATTTTTTTTCATTCTCTTGCACCATATTCACTCTCTCCTTATGCATTAGTGTTTTGTTCATCTATCTTCAGGTAGTAATACAATGCAACACAAATGACACCCAATAATGCAATTCCGATCATGTTTATTTCTAAATACGAAGCAAATAAGAACCCTAAGAATAAAAACGGCCAGAATTTTTTCACCTGGATTGTACTTAGTAGTAACGCAAATCCGACTGCACCTATTAATCCTCCGCCAACTGCTAATCCGGTAATCAATTTCTCAGGAATGGCTTCAATGATTCCCTTTACAAAGTCTGCTCCAAAGTAGATTGCTAGGAAAGCAGGTATTCCATATAAAACAGAGTTCATTAACATCGGATAGACCGTATTATTTAATACAAGTCCACGCGTATTTAAATTGGTTATCGCCCTTTCGGCTCGGTGCATGAAGAAGATGTTGATCACCGAGTTTTGGAAAGTGGTAGCAATTTGGCCGATAAAGGAAACTGGTAATGCAGTCGCAACAGCTAGTTCGGTTCCACCGCCACCAAGAATCGCTATTCCTGTTGCAATGGCTGTACTGAGCGTGGGGTCTGGAGGAGTTGCTGTCCCTACGAAGATTACCGCAAGGAACATTAACTCAATTGTTACACCAACGGCTAATCCCGTGGTCACATCCCCCATAATCAATCCAACGACTGGCCCTGTAAAAATAGGTCTAAAAATATGTGTTTGCAAAGTATGAGAGTCAATAAATGCAATGGTAACAAATAATGCAACTAGTACTGCCTGTAGTAGAATGTCCATGTGTAAGTCCCCCTGCCTATGACTGAAATTTATATTTATTGATTAGTTGGATGACGTTTTGACTGCGTTCATATGGAACTGTACGTACTTCAAGAGGTGCTTCAGCTGACTGATGTGAGTGACGAATATCTTCCTCATCGACCCAAAGTTTCCTAATATTTTGGTTTTACTTTTTTTCATATTGATGTTGCCAACATTGATTTCTTTTATACCAAGGTCGCATAATCATTTTCGCTTCGCTCTTTTATATGTCACTTAATCCTAAACTGTCGTGGCTTACTTCTACTAATTCAGAAGTTAGGCTGCTAAGGCATTTTCCATCTCTTGTTAAAATCGCATGAACAAGGATTGGTAAATTCACCCCGTAAAAAACACTTACATTGTCGTTGTTAAAAGAAAATTTGCTGCTGATTTTGAACGGAGTGCCTCCTATAATATCGCAAAATATTAAGAATTGTTCTTCATTTGAAAGCCCTTTCATTTTTTCGTTCATTAAATCGGAAAGTTCATCTTGGCCCATATCTTCCATTAAACATAGAAACTCAACATTGTCCGCTTCACTTGTAAACATTTTTGCAGAATGAATGATTCCTTCTGCCATTTTTCCATGCGTAACAACTAAAATGTTAATCATTTTAAAACCTCCCCAGATGGTTCCAAATGTTTTTTCTAAAGCTGTATTCATAAAAGGTGATTATTCACTAGTTATTTGCTGATCAATTTAATTACATCTTGACTGCGTTCGTTTGGTACTGTACGAACTTCAAGGGCAACACCTACTTCATGTATCTTGTTTAGATTTCGAATATCCTCATCGTCTATCCAAAGGTTACCTAAAATCTTCGTTTTGCCTTTTTTCATGTTGATGTTACCAACATTTATTTCTTTTAAATCAAGGCCGCCTTCAATCATTTGCAGTGCTTCCTTTGGTCCTCTTACTAATAACAGGGTCTTTGTATCACTTGTGTCTTCTTTAATGGTACGAATAGTTTCGTCCATTCCAAGGATTTGCAGTTCAATTGTTTTTGGCGTTGCCATTTGGAGCAATGTTTTTTGAAATTCATCATTGGCTGCTTTGTCATCTGCGACAATAATTCTGTTTGCATTTGCGTAGGCAATCCACGCAGTGACAATTTGTCCGTGGATTAATCGTTCGTCGATTCTAAAAACAGTAATGTTCATTTTTTTTCGCTCCTTTTTGATGAGTTTTGCTGAGTAACGTAATTTCGAGTCTTTACATTCTCCATAAGTACTCTGCATTTTTATGGAAGATATGTTCTAATTGATCTTCAGGAATATTTAATTCAAAAAATTTCTCAATTTCAATGTTTACTAGTTTGTAAGGCCAATCCACTCCGAATGCCATTCGTTCAGGTCCAAGAATTTCAATCGATTTTTTTAACACCTCGGAATTCATTTGACCTGATGTTTCCACCCAAACGTTTTTCAAATCTTTAACTGCTTCGATTGTTGATAATCCAAATTCATAATAACCAGTATGGGTAAAGAGAAAATCAATATTTGGGAATTTCTTCGCGTATTCTGCCCATACATAAGGTGTGCTAATTGGAGCTGTACCAACATGTGTTTGAACATGAACGCCGTATTTTGCGATTTCAAAGAAAATATCATTTAAACTAGGTGTATTGTCTGGATAGTATCCGTGTTTCCATGAGTGAAACTTGATGCCGTTCATTTTGTATTCGTCTAAACATTTATGAACTTCCTCAATCGCATCGGATGCTTTAGGATTAATAAAACCATAGCCTTCAATGATGCCTGGATATTCCTGCATCGCTTTGTAGATGGTGTCGTTTTGAGCTCTTGTGGAAGTTCCTGATAAGCTGCTAATCCCAATTTTGGTAATCCCGTATCTTCCTAATTCCTCTACAATATCTGTTGGTGTATTTTCGTCACCTGAACTTGTTTTTCCTAAGTGTGAATGAATATCATATATTTTCATGATTTGATTTCCTCCTAACTCAGTTACAGCTATAAATTATTTGTCATCAAATACATCAAGGGTTACTTTATATTGATAAACATCTGAACGGTAATACATTTTTACATATTCGATAGGAATTCCAGATGTATCATACATGACCCGTTCTTTATAAAATATAGGGATGTTATCTTTTATATCCAAAATCTCCTTCAGCTTCTTGTCCGGTGTTTTCGCTTCTAAAATTTCGTCGGCGTATTTAAATTGGACTCCTTTCTTATTCAAAGTGTCATATAATGAGGTCCTTTCATCGAACTCTGATGGATCGAGAGTAAATTCATTGGACATTCTGATATACGCCTTGTGCAAACCTACGATAGCATCACCACATAACCGGATTCGTTCTAAATAATACACTTCATCTCCTTCCAAGATATTTAAGGATTGAGCAACCTTGAAATCAGACTTTATAATGTTGAACTCCTGGATAATGGAGCTTGAAATTTCGCCAAGTTTTGTTGTATCTTCGCTAAAACTAGTGAGCCGCTTTAGATCATACTTATGTTTCGGGGTACAAACGATTGTTCCTTTTCCTTGCGACTTTTTTACAAATCCCTCATTCTCTAAATCTTGAATGGCACGTCTGATGGTTATTCTGCTGACTCCGTATAGATTCTGTAGTTCAGTTTCAGACAACAGCATGTCACCGGCGAGCAATTGTTTACTTTCTATTTTTTTCTTAATTTCCTCATAAATCTGAAAGTGCAAAGGCACCTTCGAATCTTTGTCTATATTGGGTTTCATAATATTCACCTATCCGATCATTAGTAATCGATATAACGTTATAAGAAGTTGAGGTATAATTATTTTTGGCTTAACTAAGCTTTAAACCTAATATTTGTTTAAAAATACCTCATGCCAAAAGGATATAACGTTATAACAAGTTGGAGTAAAATAATAAAGTCTAAAATGACTTTTTATTAGTATTTATTACCAAAAGACTAATCATAACATCACGTCAACGCTTTCACTTTTGGAGAAGTTAATATAACGTTATAACAAGTTGCTAGTTGATATAACCTTAAAGCTTTTTAAAATGGTTGTCAACATATCTTTGTGCTATCTTGTCTTTTGAATGCGCTTGTGAATCAATGAAACTTTGGCGTTTTAAGCCACCCTTGCGAAACGGCATACATCATTTTTTTGTAAAAAATTACTAGCGTTGCATAAAAAATTAATTAAAGGTCAACCATGAAAAATTATGTTAAGCTAGCTTCCTCTGCTTAATTAAACATGGTTCAGGCTGGATATGACAAAGATTCTGTATAACAATGTTTTTCAAGTAAAGAAATTATTGTTGATGTTTATTATAGAAAAAAAGGAAGTAGTTTATGAAATTTACTTTTGAACTAGGAGTTAATACTACACCAGACAAAAATTGGTCATTATACGCAAATATAAATGAATGGTTTAAGTGGGAATCAGACTTAAAAGATATTTCACTAAATGGTGAGTTTGTAAAAGGAAGCACTGGAATTATGAGAGATAGGAAAGAGCGCTCACCCTTTCCTATCTCCTTAAAGGTATTTTTCAATTGATTTGGAGAGAAAGTTAGTTAAAAACTACTTTTCAATATTTTAGTTTAATTGGTCCAATAATTTAGACTTTAAATTAGGATATATTTTATAATACATTTTCTTTTCTATTAATTTGTGTGTAATTACGATAGAAGCAAATACAAAAGCGTACAGAATAAACGCCCATGGATAAGCTAAAAACCAATCAAGTACATTTTTAAAGATATCCCCTCGATCTATTATTTTTAACTTTCCTAATATCATATAAACAATAAAGACAACGATTGGTAATGCAATAACACCCGACATAATGTTTAAAGATCGTTTTTTATTCCGAGCTTCGATAAAAGTAGGTTCATTTAAATATTCGCTAACCTCCACCGCTTGTTTTTCAAAGGTATCTTCACTTTTAATAGGTAAGTTGTAATCACTAATTATTTTGTGAAGTTGTTTAAGTTCTTCCGCGCTAGAAAAAAATTCAACCATCGTTTTTCCGTAATTCAGTTTCCTCACTTCTTTCTCATTTTAAAATATTTAGTATATAGTACATAAATGAAAGGTTGTTTCTATTTGCCTGTTGATTGAGTTTCACCGAATGTTACCATTATTGTTTTTAATTAGTGTTTCATTCATCCATAAATAAAGTTAAAAATGAAGAGGTCCGGCTGCAACCCGGAGGCTAACGCTTTTCCATGTTTATGTACCGAACGTCTGCCGGATTTCCTGCTCCGTGACCGGCAGCACGATCGTCAGCTTCGCAGGGTCCTGCGGGGAATAGATGACATTGATGATTTGACCTTGCTGCACCCGGGCAAAATTCACGACAAGCAGTTCTTTTTGTACCGTCACCTTGAATGTTTCCCTGTTTGGTTTGGTAACGGCGAGAGTAAGCTGCAGTTGAACTTTTCCGGATGCGGCCATACCCAGTGGTACCACATCCATTACTTTAGCTAAACCTTTCTCCCCGGTTTGCGCAATATCCGCTAGTTCCGGACTCAAGCCTTGTTTAACAAGCTGTTCATTAAAAAGCGATTGAAGATCATTTTGATTCATATGACCTTTGGCATCAAAACCGATCTTGTTGGGATTTTTCACCGAGATCAGTAAGGGAATTACAGATCCAGGCTGAAATTGTGGTAAATTCGCGACAGAAACAATCATCCGCAGCTTGGCCGGGTATTTGTCGTGGCCCTGTCTTATTACCATCAGTTCCAGCTTGACTTCCGGTTTGTTGTTAATCACCGTTCCGGTTTGCCGGATATTCGTAATTAGTCCCACTGCTGACTGCCCCTTCTTGACGGTACCGACACCAAAGACGTTACTCAATATGGGTGGAAGAATCAACAGGGCAATACTGGCAAAGATGGCTGGCACAAACCAAGAAGAACCTATAATGATAAAGGGATCGTCCCATATCCAATTAGCCAGCAGCGGGGAAAAGCAAACGCCAAGCATGGTAATCATGCCAAGTGATGTTAAGCTTTTTTGCATCATTATCCCTCCCGGGTCAGATTCTAGTCATGGGGCCAACATAGATGAGTTCCGCCGGATTGGCCGGATGCTGTCCGAGTCCGATGTGGTCCCCGGCCCGTGGCATCTGTAATTTGGATACAAGCGTTTCGAGTGTTTTCGTATAACGGCTGCCACTGGTTTCCGTCACCTCCAGCTCCAAAATAACAACCGGGTCAAAATTAATCAGTTTTCCGGTATCGCATACCGAAAGGACGATAGCGGTAGCAGTGATAGGAACGGAACCTCCCGCGGCCATCTGCGCTTGCCTAGCCTGCTCAATGCTTTGATTCATGGCTTCGCGATGCTGTTTGGGGATGAATCCCTTCATCATCATGCCGCTCAAGCCTTTATTTAATAATTGATCCGCTTTTTCCAAATTGTCCTGTGCATGTTTCTTTTTACCGAACCAGCCCATATGTTAAGCACCTCGCTACAATCGTATTTTTGAGTTCATCGATGTCTCTATCACAATTGTAAACAGCGGATGGAAAGGTGACAACGGGTTTGAAAGGATACAATATGGTGGCGGTGATCAGCGGTTTTACTTCCGGTTTAAGGAGTGAATTTTGCGAAGATCCGCCCTTTTAGTGCAAAAAAAAGCGGAAAATCCGCCTTTTAACGTTGGGAACAGCCCATTCGTATTGCGGTTTTCCGACTGAAATCCGGTTTATTATTTGCTCCGCAGAAGGTAAACTAGCTTCTTGTAATAGGCAGCTGATTCCTTGTATTTTCTGGCATCCTCAGAGACGACGGCAAGCGACTCATATAGAGTCTCCAAGCGGTTGGTTTGCTGAATGGACTCAAAATAAGGCAAACAGGCCATGGCCTGCTCCATTGAACGTTCGAACTGCCCCTGCGCAAACGAGAGTTGGCTTTGGTAGAACTGCAGCGACATTTGTTGATCGGTTGTTTCGGCGCTGCTTTCAAGCTCCTTGATCATCTGCGGGAGCAATGCCCATTGCTTTTGGTTTAGTGCCAACTCGCAGCGGTAAATATCGAGCAGCGGTTGGAACTTCTGTCTAATTTCTTCTGGTTCGCGCCGAATCATTTCTTTAAAGCGGTCAATCTCCAATGCGGCTTTGTCATATTCGCCCAGCAGCGTTTGCATGATAATTCGGTTGTTCATTATGGATGTCATCATTTCGCCCTGACTGGAGGTGTAAACCAAATGTGCTTCCGCCATGGATAAGGCTAGCAGCGCTTCCTGAACAAGTCCGACCGTAAACTGATAACCGCTGTAAGTGAGATAGAACCCGCTCAAACGGTGAAAGAGCCTTTGTTCATAGACATGCTTCATCATTTGCTCAAACGTCTGTTTCGCCTGATCATACTGTTTCAAATAGATAAAGGCCTCAAGCATGAAATTATGCGCCGTCAGCCATGGCTCGCTGCCTGGAGCGAGCAGTTCCGCAAGTTTTCGTGCTTGAAGCAGTGCCTCGTGGTAATGGTGTTTGGATCTGAAAAGTTGGATTTTATAATAAAACATCGCTTTTTTGGCTGGCAGGGGCAGATCATTGTCGTCAGGACGACCGTATTTATCCAAGTAATAATTCAAATAGTTCCGGTGCAAATAATCATGAGCTGCCGCGTCATTAAGCTGCTGGTAATACACGGCTTTCATTAAGGCTGTGGTCAACTCAACGGTTAAAGCATCGTCGCGGTCCGGCAGATCGTTAACCTGCTGTTCATCGATGGATGCAGTGGATTGGGATAACATTTCGAAAATGCTCTCTGCCTTTGTCAACGTATCCGGCGATTGAGATGAAGCCTGCAGCAAATAAGCAGGAGAGACGCTGAGACGGGAGGCTATATGTTCAGCCAAATCAGCGGCAAGAGGGTAACGCTCTGCGAGGATATTGGCAAAATGGGTTTGCGTCACTAAACCTTCAACCAGCTCTTTTCGGGTGATATTTTTCTTTTTGCATAAAAAATCGATTCGTTCTTTTAACATAGGGCGTGGAAATCTCCTTTCCGCTAAAACTCCGTAAAAGTATACCATGAATAGATAGAAAAAAAGGCCTGGAATAAGGATAAATGGGTGAAAAGGTTTGCTATCGGATGCATCGGTGGCCCCTTGCGTGAAAATCATCCATTATTTAACATAATTACCTTGCGTAGCAGTTCCATTACGAGGAAAAACTGCTGTCCCCATAATTACTCCGATTCCCCAACCGTTATCCTTTTTAAAATCAACATAGAATACTTCATTTCTCATTGCTGCAGTACTTGTATTTTCAATATAGTTTAAATCATTTGGGTAAGGTTAGACAATTATATCCAAAGGGGAAAAACGGTACAACTTTGTTATAAACGGTATAACTTTCTTTTAAACGGTACATCTTTCTTTTAAATCTACACCATGCTAGTTCGATTAAAGAATGTTATCAAGGATTAGTTATTGGGACAAATAGTTTTATTTCATCGATTACTGCAGATCCTTCATAATAATTTGATCGGTAAGCCCTTGACGGCATTTCCCGCACTATTCCAAATAACATAAAAGGAACTCTAATTTCACAAAAATAATGCGTATAAAAAATATTAGTTGATCTATACTATTAAAGATTTCACTTCAAATCCAATGTGACTAGGAGGGTTAACCCGATGAGTAAGGCTGATCGATAGCTCTGAAGGACCATCAATACTGAAGAAAGCTAAAGTACGGTTATCTTAGGAAAATCTTAAGAGCCAATGCGGAAGCGAGGCAGTGTGTCATGGAGGAAGAAATGTAAGTGGTAATCAAACCCGGAATATTATTTCCGGGTTCTTTTGTTTTGGTACTACTATATCGCCTTGGCGTAATTGTGGCTGTCGCTTCGCTTTCGCACAGAAAACATTTGTTGCTGTCGCTTCGCTTTCGCACAGAAAACATTTGTTGCTGTCGCTTCGCTTTCGCACAGAAAACATTTGTTGCTGTCGCTTCGCTTCCGCTACAGAAAACATTTGTTGCTGTCCATGCGTCCGGATCATAAGTTCCACCCATTATCAAAAGAAGAGCTTGTGAACAGACTGATTAGTTAATTTACTTATAACAAGTCTATTTCATCTTTCATTTTTCGAAACTATTTTCATAAATATCCAAGAATTTCGCTATCATTACACCTTGTTGAACAACGGTTTCATCATTAGTTTCAAGTTGCCAAGCATAGGACATATAATTTTTATAATTTCTTTGGCTAATAGGCTTTAAAGCATGTTCTTTAGCAGTGGCAGCAAACCCTTTTTTATAATCAATTTGAGCTTGTTGTAATGCTTTCTTATGATTTTTAAAAACGGGCATTCCCTTAGCATTAGCTCCTATTTCATAAGCTTCATTGTCACCAAAATCAGCACTTAATTGGCTTGTATCATAGTCATCAACAACTTTTGAAGAGGAATTACAGGCTGTTAAAAGTGTAAGTAAAACTATACTAATAATGATTAATGTTTTTTTCATTTTTCTCCTCCTAAGAACATAGCTCTTATATTTTATTACTCTTCTTATTGGTTTAATGTCCTTCTAAAACTAAACTGCACCATAAGTAAAAAAGCATCTCCACTTGTTGTAGAAACGCCCTCGTTAGCCATCCATGAAGCGCAAAAATCAGCACTTCACCACAAAAAATGAAAGATTATTACGTTCTTTCATGGGAGTTGAATAGTCGTAAATCACATGTTTTTGCTGTTATATTTTTTTACGACGGTTGCTAAAATTGCAATAATAAAAACGATGACACTATTTATCATTAAATAGTACCCTAGTTGCATGCCATAAAACATTGCAAAAGGATCGCGAATAATAAATATCGCTAATGCACCACCGATTGCACCAAATAAGACTGCTAGTAGTAATATTGTAAAAGCAGAAAAAAACAGATTTTTCTTTTTTCTGTAAAATATAAACCCAATAATATTTGCAATAACGATAAAAAAGCCCATAAGTATTATGAAAAAGCTATCCATTTAGCCCCTCCTCCATAAATATATTTTACCATATGAACTAAAAACCCTGTGAACTATTCTGCTTACGTTAGCACAAGAAGCGATCGCTCTATTGAACAATTGCACTCGTTTGTTTAAGTACATTTATTCACAATTTTACTATGTGTAATGTATGCTCATTCAATTTTTTCATTAAACTAGGAATCGAAGTATGAAGATAAAAATTGTAAAAATGATTTGTTCCCTTTTTCACTTCAGTTTAGCTTTAATTTGTTCCAGTTCATTCTTACTAAATATTTCTATGTTGTAGTTGTAATCAAGATTTATAAGAATATCGTTCGCTTGATGTAATTTTGTAATATCTTTATCCGCTAATCCTTTCATAATTACTATCTATATTCAAAATAAAGAGGCTGGGATAGAACTCGTTTATTTAGAAAAATGGCGAAAAGAGATAATAACTTTTCTGCTTCATCAAAGTGAATTTCCCATTTAAAATCAAAAAAATGTTAGACCGATTATATCTTGGTCTAACATTTTTTTGTCCCAGCCTCTTTATTTTATTCATTATCATGTTGCACATTCTATAGAAATATTGTTATCTATAGATTTTCACTTTGACTCTTAATAAAACAATAAGAGAGACTTTTTTTAAGTGACTATCTTATAGGGTACATTTTATTTAATACTGGATTTTGAGCAAACTTTATTACAAGTTATTGATCTTTTAAGCCACATGAGCAACTGGTCATCAGTCTCTTCTATTCATTAACCCAATTGATTAATTCGCTATCAAAAGTATTTGGTTCTTCAAACATTGGGTTATGGCCACTTTTTTCAAAAATGATCTTCTTCACATTTTTATAAGAATGATCAATTGATTCCCAAAGCGAAACAGGAGCGACTAAATAATCATATCTACCTAACCCTACAAAAATAGGTTTATCTACGCGAGCCATTGATTGGATTAGATTTCGTTCAGCAAATGCTACTCCCCAAAGGTAATCAATAACTTCCATGTTTGTATATACGCCATCCCACATATAAGCAGCATCGAACGTATAATCATAAAAGCTATGCGCTCCCATGCGAATACACATATGCACAAATCGTCTATCAGGATCATTGTTTATATCATTTTCTAAGAAAGCAATATCATGCTCAAATTGCTTTGTTCGCTCAGCACTGGCAGTCTCATTAAAAAATGAAAAGCTTTGCTGTTGTCTCTCTTGACTGTTTGTCGGTGCTGAATTTAATAAAATGACCTTCTGAACATTCTGAGGATATTTTTCGGCATATGCCAAGGCCATAAATGCGTGGCCAGAATGTCCTAAAATGATAAAATCCTCAAGTTTGAGCAATTGTCTTGCTGTTTCGATATCATCTACAATTTTATCCAAAGTATAGTCTTCTTGCTTTAAAGCACGAGGTGGCTCCACAAATCCTCTATGATCTAAGAAAATAAATTGAAAATGTTTATATAAGTTTTCCGAGAACAAGCGTGGGTAATATACACTGCTACCCACTACCAATATTGGCTTACCTTGCCCCTTCACACAATATTTTAAATCAAATCCTTCACTAAAGATGCTTTGATAGTTATTCATAATAATAGTCCTCTTTTCTTTTTTATATAGAAGAGCTATCAACTTTTGTGCTCTTCTTTCTATCACTCCCTTTCTTTTTTACATTCCCGTGTTTTTCTCCATTGAACGCTCAAGCATTCTAGCTCACCTCAATTAATACTTAATATTTTTTATGTAATAGAAGTAGAATTTTTCAATTAAAAAATTATTATATAATAATAATTCAAAATTCGCAATTTTTTTCGATATCCTTTATTTCATATGATGAACAGTGTAAAGTAAAATTATACTATGAAAATACAAAAATTTCGTACACCATGATACAGAATTAATTACCAGTAGGGCAATAATCTTATCACGATACTTGGGAAATCCTGTTGTCTGCTGATTCGTTAGAGGCAATCAGTTTAAAAAATTTAAGCAAAGGATAAGAAAATATGGATAAGCGATTACAACACATCATAACTTTAAGAGAAAACGGACAACTGGAAGAAGCAAATCAATTAATAGTAGCACTAGTTCAAGAAGAGCCTGAAAATGGATTTTATCATTATCATTGCGCTTGGACTTACGATTCAATAGGAAAAGAAAAAGAAGCTGTCCCTCACTATGAAAGAGCAATCAAATTAGGGCTAGCGCGCGAAGATTTAGAGGGTACCTATTTAGGACTAGGCAGTACATATCGTACATTGGGTCAATATGAACAGTCAAAACGTATTTTTGAACAAGCCTTGAGTGAGTTTCCTGAAGCTGAACATTTAAAGGTTTTCTATGCGATGACACTTTATAATCTTGGTGAACATTCAAAGGCTATGGAAACTTTATTAAATACATTAATTCTCACTACTAAACATGAAGGAATAAAAGATTATAGCAAAGCCATTAAGTTTTACAGTGATAAGCTAGATCAAACGTGGGAATAATAGTACAAAAAACGCATAAAAGATCAGGCTCATATTTGTGAACCTGATCTTTTCATATTACTTAGCTAAATTTGTTTTTTTAATGGTAGAAAACATTGCAACAAATAATAATGAAATTATACCGCTAAAGAAAAATAAGTAACTTAATGGAATTAAAAAGAAGTTTCTTTCTATAAGTGTTCCATCAGGCATTAATTCGTCACCAATAATTCCCTTCATAATTAAACATAAAACTCCTATTAAAATCGGTAAAGTTGCAATTACATACTTTTTCATCATTCTTCCCCCATTATTCATTATCCTCATTTTTTCTGTATTCCAAAAATGTCACCTGGTTGGCAGTCTAAAACTTCGCATATTTTTTCTAGCGTAGAAAATTTAACGGCTTTTGCCTTTCCGTTTTTCAAGATAGATACATTCGCCATTGTAATGCCTAGTTTTTCCGATAATTCTGTAACACTCATTTTTCTTTTAGCCAGCATGACATCGAGATTTACAATGATAACCAACGTTTACACACCTCAAATCGTTAGATCGTTATCCTGCTTTATCTCACATGCTTTTCTTACTAAATAAGACAGCATTGAAGTAAAGACAGAAATCACGACTGCAAAGAATAAAATAAGTAACAGAATTACTAGGACATTCGTGTGGTAGCTACCAATCGCAAAAATATAAAGTAACGCAGCTACATATAAAACACC
This sequence comes from Lysinibacillus agricola, assembly GCF_016638705.1. Lineage (GTDB taxonomy): Bacteria > Bacillota > Bacilli > Bacillales_A > Planococcaceae > Lysinibacillus > Lysinibacillus agricola. The sequence continues at coordinate 3,064,366 of NZ_CP067341.1, forward strand.
CTCGATCATGGCTAACACACTTATGATTTTTAATCTATCTGCATTCACGACCGTAAAGTCTTGATTGCAACCAACATCCGTACATATTTTCCAGCCTAAAGCTAATGCTATAAAATATGGAATCCCTGTTATCCAAATGAATGCAATAAATGGTTTATACAAAGCTCTTAGTTCTTCTGAATCCGTTAAAACTTCCTTCCCTGTTTGTGGTCCAACATAAATACAGAACAATAAACCAAATAATGCACAAAATACAATTATCAATTTCAACCATCTTGATAATTCTTTTTGTTTCATAAAGCACCTCTTTCATAACTTGCTAATGACATAATAGCTTTCCATTCATTCTAAGTCAATAATTTTTTATCGTAAAACAATAAAAAATTATTGTCATTACATAAATCACCCCTTCGTTTCCACCAAAATGCTTGTAAAATTAGAGCACTATGATAAAATAAGAACATGCATTCCCTCTCCCTTGATTTTCTTCACGGGAATATTTTGGGTTATAAATATAAATTAGGTGCGAGAATGTATTCTAAACTATACTATCTACTGTCGGATAATCTGTAGTTGTAGCAAAAAAATAACGGCTGCTAGTAAAAGCAACCGTCATTTTTAATATAGTTTATAGGACCTTGGAAGCTTGATGAATCAGTGCAGCTACCATTTTATCCATTTGTGCAAAACGATCGTCTTTCGTTTGACCATTCACATATCGATAATAGATTTGCTGACATATTACTGCTAATTTAAAGTAGGCAAATGTAATATAATAATCGATGGCAGAAACATCACGCCCGCTTTTCTCTGCATAGCGGTGAATGAATTCCTGACGTGTATAAAACCCTGGTAAAGTCGTTATTGGCGGTTCTCCAAATGCGTATAGTAGCATTTTTGGATCATCTGCATGCATCCAGTAGCTCATTGCCACACCTAAATCGGCTAATGGATCCCCTACAGTTGTCATCTCCAAATCAAAAAGTCCAATTATTTCAGAATAATCACTTGAAAACATGGCGTTATTCAGCTTGTAATCATAATGAATAATAGTTGCTTCATGATTAGAAGGTATGTGATCCTTTAACCATGTTGTCAACGCTGCTACTTCAGCATGCTCGGCCGTTTTTGCTTTGTCATAGCGCTCAATCCATCCTTGTACTTGCCGTTCCATAAATCCTTCTGGCTTCACCATATCCTTTAGTTGCGTTTCCTTATATGGTATTGCATGAAGAGCTACAAGGGAATCAACCATCTTTTCCGAAATGAGACGTCCTAATTCCTCCGTATTTTCAGTACCCGGTGGAAAATGAGTGTCAAGTACGATACCCTTTTTGCGTTCCATTAGGAAGAAATCACTGCCAATAATATCTCGATCTTCAACGTACACATAAGGTTTAGGTATTGCAGCTAAAAATGGATGTAATGCAGATATAATCGTAAACTCACGTTTCATGTCATGCGCTTTTTTGGCGACTGGTCCATGTGGAGGTCGACGCAGAACAACTTCAAATTCGCCTACTTTTAGGCAATAAGTCAAATTTGAATGTCCAGCACTAAACTGTGAAATTTCTAGCTTCCCCTCTGGTAATTCCGGAAATTGACTCTTTAAAAATGAATGTAATTTCACTTCATCAATACGTTCACTTGCCCTTACTTGTATCGTATCCATTGTACCCCTCCTATCAATTATGCCTCGGCATAATTGCGTCCGGAATCGGCTTTGTGCTCGCACAAAGAACTCCTTTCCGATTCTGTGACATCCGCCGGAGGCTTTAAGTTCTTTCAGCGGGTGTTTGGACAACCGCTGAAAGAACTTAAATGATTGAGCTCATACCGCCATCTACGACTATGACATCGCCCGTAATATAATCTGAGGCAGCTGCGGCTAAAAATAATGCAACGCCTTTTAGGTCATTTTCAGTTCCTAAACGTTTTAACGGCGTCGCGCCCATTAAATAATCTTGTCCGCGCTCAATTAAGACTTTTGACATTTTTGTTGGGAAAAATCCTGGGGCAATCGCATTCACATTGACGCCATATGACCCCCATTTTACGGCCAAATCTTTTGTTAGCGTAATGACTGCACCTTTACTTGCGTTATAGCCAATTGTATCCATGAATTCAGGTAATGTACCACCAAGCCCTGCAACCGAAGCGATATTGATAATTTTTCCACTCTTTTGTTCTAGCATTATTTTACCAACAGCTTGCGTCATTAAAAATGTGCCATTGACGTTAACATCGAAGACTTTTTGCCAAGCCTCATATGGCATTTCGACAGCAGGAGTACCCCAAGATGCCCCACTGTTATTGACTAAAATATCAATTCGGCCGAATGTTTCAAGCGTTTTTGACACTACATTCGTGATATCCTCTGGCTTTGTCACATCACAAGCAAGAGCTAATGTTTGTACACCTAAATCAGCTAATTCTGCCGCTACTTCTTCGCATGCCTCAACCTTTCTTGAACAAAGTACAACGTTGGCACCTGCTTCAGCAAAGCCTTGTGCAATTTGAGCGCCAAGACCGCGGCCTCCCCCTGTTACGATGGCCGTTTTCCCCTTTAAGCTAAATAAATCTAGTACCGTCATTTCACCAGCTCCTCATGTTTTTTGGCATGCTTCTTTAGCTCCAACTTGGCAACTGTGTTACGATGCACTTCATCTGGACCATCTGCTAATCGTAATGTTCGGGAATTTGCCCATTGTGCTGCAAGCGTCGTATCAGGTCCTACTCCAGCAGCACCGAATGCTTGAATTGCTCGGTCAATCACTCTTAATGCCATATTCGGCGCCACTACTTTAATCATGGCAATTTCTGCCTTCGCCTCTTTATTGCCTACCGTGTCCATCATATAGGCTGCCTTTAACGTTAATAGTCTCGCCTGCTCAAGATCAATACGTGATTCCGCAATACGCTCACGCACCACACCTTGGTCTGCTAATGGTCGATGGAAAGCATGTCGTTCCTGTACACGCACACACATTTCCTCTAATGCACGTTCAGCGGCTCCAATAAGACGCATACAATGATGGATACGACCAGGCCCTAAACGACCTTGCGCAATCGCAAAGCCCTTGCCTTCTCCCCACAATATGTTTTCAACTGGAACTCGAACATTTGTAAACGTCACCTCGCCGTGCCCTTCTGGTGCATGATCATAACCAAATGCAGTTAGCATACGCTCTATTTTCACTCCAGGTGTATCCATCGGCACTAGTATCATCGACTGCTGCTCATGGATAGGTGCTGCAGAATCTTTATGTTTCCCCATAAAAATAGCGATTTTACAGCGAGGATCTCCAGCTCCTGTTGTCCACCACTTATGTCCATTTAAAATATAAAAATCGCCATCACGTTCAATACTTGCCTCGATATTTGTTGCATCACTAGAAGCGACTGCTGGCTCAGTCATTGCAAAGCAAGAACGTATTTCTCCACGTAATAACGGCTCCAGCCACTGTTTTTTCTGCTGTTCTGAGCCGTAGCGCACAAGCACCTCCATATTCCCTGTATCTGGCGCATTACAATTAAACACTTCAGGAGCAATTAAAGAACGTCCCATAATTTCACATAAAGGTGCATATTCTAAATTCGTCAAACCTGCCCCATATTCGCTATCTGGCAAAAATAAATTCCATAAGCCCGCTTCTTTTGCTTCGTGCTTTAGTTCCTCCATAATCGGCGGAATCGCTCCCCAACGATCCTCCATTGCTTCAACCTGTGCAGCATACACTGTTTCATTTGGATAAATGTATTGCTCCATAAAATTCGTCAGCTTCTCTTGCAGTTCTACTACTTTTTCGCTATAAGAAAAGTTCATAAGAAAGCCCCCTTTGTTTGAACATCGAAATGAAAAATGAATGATTATTCATTTTTATTCTTACATTAAATGTTACCGCTATATTTCTCGTAAATCAATCATCTATTAAATAAAAATTTGAATTATAGAGAAAATTCATACATAAAAGAGCAGTACTTAGACGTTAAAATTTTCTTACAATAGCTTTATTATGACCCTTTAGTGCTAAAAGAAGTGCATAATATCCGTAAGCAATTGACGAATGGCAAAAGGAAGATGACGGTTTTTTAAATAAACTAAGTAAACATTACGTCGTAAATTGGGACAATCTATTTCTTTTTGTACAATAGTTTTAGCTGTAGGACCTTTTAAATAATTTTCAGGTAGAATGGTAACTCCTAAATTTTCACGAACGAGAGACACAGCTGTCTCGAAACGTTCAATTTCAAATTGGATATTAATGTTGTTTCCAGCCTTTTCAAATGCATCTAAAATATCATGTCTCGTTTGAAAGCCCTCTTTACTAATAATAAAAGGCACATCACTTAAATCAGCGATCGTCAGTTTATCCTTCTCCGCTAATGGGTGATTTAATGGTAAAACGGCTACAAGTCGCTCTTCATATAAGCACTTAACTTCGAGTTCATCATCATTCATTATCTGATTTGTAATAATTAAATGGGTTTTATAGCTTTTGAGCGATTTTGTGACACGTTTACTTCCTAAAATATCGACTAGATGAATCATCATTTGTGGATATTCCTTTTTATATTCTGTAATCACTTGTGGTAACCAATGCTTAATCGACTCCATAATACCAATCGTTATTTCGCTTGTACCCTGTACAATTACCTCATCCATTTCTATTTTTAAAACTTCCATGTTTTTCAATATAACTTTTGCTCGTTCATATAAAAGCTCGCCGGCTTCTGTTAATTGAAGATTTCTCGTAGTTCTTTCAAGTAACGGTGAACCAATTTCTTGCTCTAATTTTTTAATAGCATTACTTAAAGAAGGCTGAGAAATATGCAGTTTTTCAGCTGCCTTCGAGAAATTCATTTGCTCCGTAACTGCTAAAAAATATTGTAATTGTTTAATATCCAAAACAGCATCCCCCACATTTATAGTTAAAAGCTATAGATTAATAATAATTATATATTAGTAATTATAATTATGCGAATATATAATAAATTTACAACAATATTTACACTACAATAATATTGGTAATGGAGTTGAGAAGGATATGTATACAATGACAGATCAAAAACAATGGAAAGGCCGTATAGATTCAACTACAAATTCTAGTAGTTTTCGGTTACATCAAAAAGTAAAAAGAATTCCTATTAATGATGTAAGCGCTTCAGATAATCAGCATGCCGGAATTGTTGGCTTTATTTGTGATGAGGGGGTACGTCGAAATCAGGGACGTGTTGGGGCAGCAAGTGGACCTAATGCTCTACGTGAAGCATTATCTGGCTTACCTTGGACATTTAATGATGAGCAGCAAATTATAGATGTCGGTAACGTTCTTTGTCTAAATCATGCTTTAGAGGAAGCGCAGCGTGAGCTCGGTGAAATTGTCAAAACATTGCTAAGTAAAAAATTACAATGTGTTGTGCTTGGTGGCGGACACGAAACACTATACGGACATTATTTAGGCGTTCGCGCAGCGTTACCAACGGAAGCGAAAATCGGGATCGTCAATATCGATGCTCATTTCGATTTACGACCATATGATGAGCAACCATCGTCTGGTACAATGTTCCGTCAGATTTTAGAGCAGGATCCACATGCAGATTATTTTGTCCTAGGCATACAACGTTTTGGCAATACAAAAGAATTATTTGACAAAGCCGATGAATTGCATGTGAATTATGTGTTAGAAGAAAATATGACGCCAGAAAACAAAGCACAAATCATGCATGATCTTCAGCAATTTATGGATCATCATGATTATATTCTCTTAACACTATGTATGGATGTACTTAACGCTGCTGTTGCACCGGGTGTTAGTGCTCCATCACCGTTTGGATTAGATCCAACGACTGTACGTACGATACTTCAAAAAGTAACTTCACACCCAAATACTCATTCTTTTGATATTTGTGAAGTAAATCCTTCGCTTGATGAGAACGGACGCACGGTTAAATTAGGTGCTTATTTTGTCTATGAAGCACTTAACAACTTACTTAGGGGGCACGGTTCATGATCGAATTCAATCAAATCACAACAGTATTTCTAGCAGTTGCCCTATTCGCATTGGGTGGCTGGCTTATAAATAAAATCGGTTTTTTAAAGCGTTTTTGTATTCCAGCACCTGTTGTTGGGGGCTTACTATTCGCCGCCTTGGCAACTATTCTAAAGACAACGGACGTATTAGAAATTTCGCTTGATACTTCATTACAAAGCTTATTTATGATTACATTCTTCACAACAATTGGTTTAGGAGCAAGCTTTAAACTTGTTAAGCTGGGTGGGAAATTATTAATTATTTATTGGTTAGCTTGTGGTTTCCTAGCGTTAATGCAAAATGTTATTGGTGTATCACTTGCATCGCTGATGGGTATTCATCCATTAATCGGTATGATGGCTGGTACTGTTTCTATGGAAGGTGGTCATGGTTCCGCTGCAGCATTTGGACAAACATTAGAAGACTTAGGTATTTCATCAGCTATGACAATTGGTGCGGCTGCGGCTACATGTGGTTTAGTCGCTGGTGGCTTAATCGGTGGCCCTATTGTGAAGTACTTAGTTGGAAAATATAATTTAACGCCAGATGTACAAGAAGCTGAAGAAGTTGATTTTGAAAATAAAAATGAACAAATTACATCCGATTCATTCTTTACACAAGTTCTCTTTATTACGTTTTGTATGGCAGTAGGTACGTATGTTGGAACATTATTCTCAGAAACTACTGGTTTCGTACTACCTGGCTATGTTGGTGCAATGTTTGTTGCTGTATTAGTGCGTAATATTATGGATAAATTTAAACCTGAAGCGATAAACATGAAAAGTATTTCTTTAATTGGTGATGTTACTTTAGGTATCTTCCTTTCAATGGCGCTAATGAGCATTAAATTATGGGAAATTGCCGATTTAGCACTTCCACTATTCATCATTGTTTTCGCACAAGTATTCTTTATTGTTGTGTTTAGTATTTTTGTATTGTTTAAGTTACTTGGAAAAAATTACGATGCTGCTGTTATGGTTGCCGGTTTTGCCGGACACGGTCTAGGGGCAACACCAAATGCGATGGCCAATATGTCAGCGGTTGTCCAACGTTTCGGTCCATCTAAAAAAGCATTCCTCGTAGTACCAATAGTAGGTGCGTTTTTAATCGACGTATTCGGTATTCCAATTATTATTACGACAATCAATTTATTTAAATAGATTAGAAAAAGCCGTGCAACTGTCTTTTTATAACAGTTGCACGGCCTATTTTTTTAGCTTATTGATTATTGTAATATTTCACTAACAGTTACAAATTCATAGCCTTGCTTTTGCAAGTAAAGAATTACGTTTTCCAAACCATTTGCTGTCGTTTGATGAATATCATGCATTAAAATAATGCTGCCATCTTTCACTGACGCTTTCACATACGCTAAAATTTTATCAGCATTGCGATGCTTCCAATCAAGTGTATCGATTGACCAAAGAATAGAAGGCATCGTAATGACAGAACGAACTTTATCATTCGTTGCACCATATGGAGGACGGAAAACCGTTGGATATTGACCGATTGATGCATAAATAGCATTGCTAGTTCGATCGACCTCTTGTTTAACATTTGCTGTCGATAAGCTTGTTAACTTTGGATGGTTCCATGTATGATTGCCTATTTCATGGCCAGCCTCATAAACTTTCTTTACGACTGCTGAATTTTTAGTGGCATTTGGCCCAACCATAAAAAATGTAGCCTTTGCATCATATTTCTTTAAAGTCGCTAAAACTTGTGGGGTAACTTTTGCATCTGGCCCATCATCGAATGTTAAAGCCACACGCTTCTTTTCCCCTTTCGCTACTGGTACACCTTTATTGTATACTTTGTTACCAGGTATTTGGATATTTACCAGCTCTGAAGCTTTCACATAGCCCTTTTGTTCACCTGCTTCTACATAGGCCCAGCCAACTAGCGTTGTATATTGCTGAACGACTGTTTTATTGGCAATCGTACCAAGAACCTCGCCACTTGGGCTAGCAGTTAAACGAAGCACAGCGCCATTAGCAGCATTTACTCGTTTTTTTGTCGCAACAGGTTTCTTTAAAGAATTTGTTGCAACATAGCCTGTTTGATGACCATATTGGACAAATGACCAACCTCCAGGTGCTGATCCATATACAAAGATAATACTGTTTTCATTAAGCAGTCCTGCTTTTTGTGCATTTGGACTAGGATATGTAAATAAAGTTGTTCCACCTTTTTGCGTCACTAAATATTTTTCAGATGTAATGCTTACTAATGCTGCCGTTTCTACATATCCCTCTAGCTGTTGAACTTTAATTCGAGTCCATTTCTTATTTACAGGTGTAGCTGTTACATAACTACCTTTCGTTATTTGACCGATTTCGGCACTTTCTACGGAAGGTTCTACATAAACTGCTGTGTCTTTTGCTACAGATTGAATAACGGATGTACCCTCAGCATTTGCAGAAGCATAATCTACAAACACGAAACTGATAAAAAATGTCAAAATAATAGCATAGGGTAAAAGTTTTTTCATTTTTCTACACCGCCCTTTTCATCACAGATGTCTTTTTTCATATGTTTTTTCTGAAAAAATATAGGATTCGACTCTAATTATAGAATAATAGATTATGCCAGAAAATAGTAGGAATCAACTAGTTTTTGTGATTGGAAATTTCTTTATTAACGTTTTTTGGTAGCTAGGATCAACGGCATATTGTTGAAGTGTTAGCTAAAAAAACTTTCACTTTTTCTTCATCCAAAAGATCATTTCCCTGTGGTAGCGTTGGCAATATTGATTCCATTTCAGCAATCAATATATCTCTAGAAATTTCAAACATTTCCCCATCGACCTCAAAACCATAGCCCTTGGCATTTGGAACTAAAATTGCGCCCATCATTGCGTTATTAACAAGTGCATTATCTCTTGCAGTAGATGATGAAAACCATTTATTTAATTGGCGTAGCACCGCCCCTCTTAAATCAAAATGATTGATTGTATCCCCAAGCATGAATACCATGTTAGCTATTTTACCAACTTTCACATGGTCTCTAAAAGGCTACCAAAATGCCTTCTCTGTTTCGGGTACTTGTGTAGTGCACCCTATTAATAAGACGATTGAAACAATTAAAAAAGTTACTAATTTTTTCATATTTTTTTCCTCCTATAACGCATCATACGCTGTAAGAGCATCCTCAATATGGAATGGTGGTGTCCAAGCCTGCCCATTTGCATTAGTCGTAACGAAAATATAATGTTTACCATCTTTTTCGATAATGGAAGCTAAGCAAAGACCAGCTTCAGGTGTATAGCCCGTTTTCCCTCCCAATATTACACCTTCCCCTCCTGGAACTTTCATTAAAAGTGAGCTTGTAATCGTTAATTCATTCGGTACATGAGTTATATAGCTTTTAGAAGTCAAAATTTGATAAAAGGTAGGATTTTTAATAGCATAATGAAACAACTTACTAATATCACGCACACTGGAGACATGAGCGTCATCATGTAGTCCGCTAGCATTCACAAAATGCGTATCGTTCATCCCTAATTCATGCGCTTTATTATTCATTAACGTCACAAATGCTTCTTCACTACCTGCAATCGTATCAGCAAGTGTCCCCGTAGCATCTGCCCCAGAGGCAAGCAGTGTACCATATAATAAATCCTCTATCGTCACAAAATCGCCTGCCATAAAGCCAGCCATCGAAGCATTTTGAGCAGTAAATTTAGAAATCGTTTGTGGTTCAACAATTGTTTGCTTCTGTAGATCAGCACTTACCTCAATAGCAACAATCGCTGTCATAATCTTCGTTAATGATGCAGGATAAATAATGGCATCTGCATTTTTTTCGTATAATACACCTCCTTTTTCATTGAGTAATAAAGCATTTTTACTATGTAACGAAGGTAGCTCTATTTGCGTTTGTTCCGTTGTTGTGTTATTCGTATAATAAAAAAAGATTGCAGCCGCACATATACAGCAAAATAAGACAAATTTTTTCATAAAAAAACGCCCCCCACTCATTATAATAGGAGGCATTTATGAATATTCCTGTAGGAAATTTATGAAGAAATTCTTAAAGCTGGTTTTATTTAATAAAAATGATCAAAATCTGAACAAATTCTCGTTATGTCTTTATTCGCTAATTTAAAAAATACATCCTGAGATACTTCTAACTTCAGTGCATCTTCCTTTTTTAGATCCGCATATAATCCTCGTAAAATGCGACCTGTTAAACCATGTGAGATAACGATCACTTTCGGTACATGTTGAATGTCTTCTAGCCAAGCACTTAGTCTGCTCACTACGGAGTCGTAAGCTTCTCCATTTGGAGCATTAAAATACCAGTTATACACGTCTGTGTTATGGAAAAGATTGGGCCAAGAACTTTCAATTTCTTTCGTTGTTAAGCCAGCCCACTGTCCCACTGCAACCTCGGTTAAACGATTATCTTTTTCAACATTCTTCAAATCATATCCAATTGTTTCACAAATTATTTCAGTGCTTTGCATGGCTCTTCCTAATGGACTTGACACAATTTTCCATTCGTTAGGATCACCAATTAAACTTTTCAACATTTGAGCATTTTGTTGTACTTGATCTACACCAACTTCTGTTAATGGAGAATCGAGCTCTCCTTGGTATCGTCCTTGTGTATTATATTCAGTTTCCCCATGACGTAGTAAGTATATCGTTTGATTCAATATGTTTCCCCCTATAAATTCTCCCTAACTATCACTCATTTTAAAACAATAAAATGATATAGACAAATCCAAAGAACAAACATAATGGACTGTAGATCCAAGTATCGTATCTAGCAAACTGTGAATGTTTTATTTTTTTAAAAAACCCAACATAATTAAAATCACCAATTGCCCGAATAATAAAAATGATAGCACAAACAATGCTTCCGATTTTAGATAAACTATTTGCTCGGAAGCTCTGCAAATAATTACCTTGAACAACAATAATGATACTAGCCAGTAGAATAAGACAGGCTACGAATAATGTTCCCCATATTCTCGGAGTAAATGCAGGTTTATGCTCTCCCTCTCTTACAGGAAGAACAGCGGCAGAACTCCATCGACCTCCAAAAGCCCAATACATATGTAAAAAACTGATAAACCACAGAAAACCTACAGCTAATAATGGTAAAATCGACTTCATATATTTACCTCCAATATTATAATCCTAAAACATACACCACCGTATGTTATGATAATAATTTTGTCCCTTCAGGTTTCTATAACCATATTAGGGACATTTATTATCGTGTATTAAAAGCTCAATCATTTTATCAACATTAAAATTAGGATTTTCTTCAAATCTTGTCATCCATCCTACATACGTTAAATAGGCAAGTCTCGCTCGATCAATGGATTTTGTTTCGTCTACGCCCATTTTTTGATACAATTTTGCAACACAAAAAATTCTTTGTTCTTCAATATCCACTAAACGTGCTGCAACAACCGGATCATATTTAGCCCAAGTATAAATACCATTCTCGATTTTTTTATCTCGATTAAAACTAATCTGTAATAGCTGTTCTAATGAGGCATCCTGTTGCTCCATACTTTGAACAATCAGCTTCGTCGCATGTATTTCCCAATAGTCGAGCATAGAATCTAGTAGCTCTTGACGGTCACGAAAATAGTGATAGAAGCTCCCTTTGCTTATTTTTAGCCATCGAGCAAGTGCTTCAATGCGAACTTTATGTATTCCTTCATCAGCTAATTGTTGTAATCCTGCTTTTATCCAATCTTCCCTCGTTAATTGCATGTCATCTCTCCAGTAAGATACGGTAGCGTATGTTTTGTGTTAGATTAGGATCATCACCATAACGTATGGTTGATTTCCGTTCCGATTTGGTGCTTTCCTAGGGGCGTCCAATCAGCTTATATACAAGGCAGACGTCTTAACAAATATCATCCACAACTTTTGATGATGAGCCTTATATTACTACTTTTTCATTTTTTGTCAATTATTCAATCTGTTTATTTTTATGAATTTTAAAGTTGTTGTTAATCGTAATATTTATAGTCATTATCCTTGGTAAAATACAAGCACATACTAATATAATAGCTATAAGCTTTTTCATTTTCTTCCCCTCATTTCTATGTGGAAAAGGCCAATTTTTATACATAGCTTAGCCACAGACTGTAGACAAACGTTAATTTTGTTTACATAAAGCTGTTTGGTAATTTAATTGGCGGCCCCCGCCATATATACTATTTTGATTTCGGATTGTCAACTCCTCCTGCGATGAGGAACCGTTGATTTTCGCGGAGAGCGCCAACTCGGTGTGAAGATCAACCTTTTTCTATTGCTACAAATTAATTTATTCTTTTATTAACAAGCTGAGACCAAATTCTCGAAGATTACTTTGGCCATTAACACAATAACTAAAATGTATTATCAAATAGATTTTCCGCAATGCCCAGTAAAATATCTTCCTCTGTAAATTCCATTAATTCTTCTTTCGTAATATTTTTCTGTTGAATTAGACGATTTGATTGAATGGTCACAAGCTTTTCAAATAAGTTTCGTATATAACGACCGTTTGAGAAGTTTGGAATCGATTCGACGGGAATTTGATGTAATTGGGCCTTCATATGATGTGCGAATGCCTCACCATACTGATAATCATTATTTTTACATAGCATGGCAAAAATATTATAAAGCTCATCCGTGCTAAAATTATCAAACTTCACAAAATGATTGAAGCGTGATTTAAAACCTGGATTAGCAAGCAAAAATTCTTCCATAAGCTCTGTATAACCAGCAACGATGATCACTAAATCATCACGTAAATCCTCCATCGCCTTTAATAGACTATCAATCGCTTCTTTACCAAATGCATCCTGCTTATCATTGATTAGTGAATAGGCTTCATCAATAAAAAGCACGCCGCCCTTCGCTTTATTCACAACTTCCTGTACTTTCAAAGCCGTCTGGCCAACATATCCCGCTACTAAGCCCGCACGATCTGTTTCCACAAAATGTCCACTTGAGAGTACGCCAAGATGCTTATATATTTGGCCTATTATTCGTGCCACTGTTGTTTTTCCAGTGCCTGGATTCCCAGAGAACACAAGATGATATGTTATTGGGAAGCTTGTTAAGCCATGGTCGACACGCAAGCTTTGGATTTTAATGAAGTTGATAAGATTATGTAATTCCTTCTTGGCATTTGGAAGACCGACAAGTCCATCTAGCTGCTTCTGTAATTTTTCAATCTCTCGCTCTATTTCTGGTGTTATTCGTAAACGTTCACCGTTGATGAATTCACCACTATAAATGATCTTCCCTTCTTCATTAAAATAATCTCCTCGACCATGCTTTTCTCCATTTACAAGTTCCCCGATAAAAGAAGCCTGTCCATTAGCATAATAAAGCGTACCGTGTCCTGTCATAGCATCCTCTTTAAATTGCCCCTCCGCTTCGAGAATACCTTGTCTGGAATAGATTTTTCCTTTTCCATGCTTCATATCCTCAAAGAAATAGCCTTCATACTGCAGTGTTATTACACCATTTGTAAGCTCCTCAGCACTTGGCGACTCTGGTGCATAGTAAAGCTTTCCTGCTCCTTGCATATGGTGCCATATAAAATCACCTTCATATTGTAAAAAACCACTTGGATAGTATTGTTTTCCCTTGCCTTTCTTCATACCATGGACAAAATCACCCTCATATTGCGGCTGATTTAAATGTGGATACTGTGTACGAAGCTCTTTAAATGGGGCGATACTATCTTCCTCAAAATACAAAATTCCGTAACCATCCATTAAGTCATTGCGAAAATGTCCCTCATAATAGACCTTACCATCTTTATATAAAAGACCATTACCTTGTTTTTTATTTTGAATAAATTCGCCCTGATAAATCCTTTGTCCTTTTAAATACATGATGCCATTACCTTGCTTCATATGATTAACGAATTCACCCTCGAATAACAGTTCACCTTCCTGATCAAATAGCGTACCCTTCCCATCATAGATGTCATGTCCAAAGTCGTTTTTCTTCACACCGCCACGATACATTAATGTACCGTCTGGATAAAATATCTCTTTTTCTTCATGATTATGTGTCATTTTATTGCCATCCTTTATCAATTCAGTATATGCTCAATTATAGCGTGGAAAAGAATACATATGTGCGAATTTTTTGAATTTAAGGAGTTTAACATGAAAAAAAGATATAAAATATTAATCGGCATCCTATTACCTCTTATCATTTTATATGTTTCAACACTACTACTAACTCGTGATTCATCTTTTAATAAGGAGGTAATTGAACAACTTGATATTGAGCAAATTAAGGAAATTGAAATGATCCGGGCCTCCGATGACAAAACAATCACTTTTACAGATACAGCTAAAATCAATTTACTTATGCAACAATTTAAAGATCAGCCACTTCGAAAAGCATATTTTCCCAATTCGAAATATGACGAAGCTTATTGGTTAACGTTACGTATTAATGATAAACGTGAAGTTGGTATACGATTAGATGACTCAAAACATTTATTTGTTTATTTATATGAGGAAAACTATATGAAAGATTACAAGCTTTTAGATGATTTTAATATGGCCTTTATCGAGGAATTTTTTTGAGAAATAGATAAGCATACAAAAACTAATACATTCTTAATAGTAAAAATCCGCTTCGATTCTCTGCCCAGCATGGCACAAATCTACGCGGATTTTTACCTTATTTCATAGAATAACTTTTAGCATACTTTATTTATTGACCGTTTCAACTTTTATATAGCTATAATTTTGCTGCATCGATTGAATCGTTTCAATGATCTCTTCTCTAAGCTCAATTGGCTCTAGCACCTCAATGTTCGCCCCTTGGCTCAGCAGCCACATTTTAATACCATGTCCAAAAACTTCTGCTTCAAATAAATGTTGCCTATCTTTTTGGGATAATATTTTTGCTGTTGGTAAGCGATCTAATACAGCCTGCGGGGATGTTCCTTTAAATATAAATTTCATACGCATCAGCTCGCCAGCATGCATAAACTGAATGCGCTTACGAAACTCTCCTTCTTGAAAACGCTCGGCATAGGGTATTTGAAATTTCTTATCGAGCTCATGAAAATGTTGTATACGATCGACTCTACAGACAATGGGCAAATCCTTTTCATGCTTATTATCATAAGCAATTAAATAAAAGTAGTATTCTGAGAAAATGACGGCGAGTGGTTTTAAAATCTTTTCTGTAGAAATCGTTTCACCTTCACGTAAATAATCAATTTTAATGATTTTCTTTTTTTGAATCGCCTCTGAAAGAACCCAAATTAAATGCAATAGAGACTTTTTATGATTTAAATCTACGTATAAATGCTTTTCGTTTAAAATAATATTATGAATAAATTCCTGCTTATCGGGAGCAACAATAGAAATAAGCTTATCTATAATATCGCTCATTTCAGATTTTAGCAGTGCTCTTGATTCGATGAGAATTTTAACAATCGCTAAAACTTGCTCCTTCGATAAAATACTTTCTTCTTTATTTGTCAGCCTGTACACCTTTTCTGTCCGAACATATTCTAAATGGTAACCTAATTTAGCTTTTTCCAAATACGCTCGAATTTCATTCAAATCCCGTTGTATGGTTTTTTCACCAACATTATGTGTAAATGCTTCTTGCTTTTTGTTAATTCCTTGACCATCCATCAATCTGTCAAACATCGAAATGACACGATAGCCTTTATTTTGTTGTGAATCTACCATATATCCCACTCTTTCTTCATCGTTACTTCCCCATTATACAAAATGAGTTGGACACTATTAGTCCTTTTAACTATAAAATTCCTAAATTATTGGTATAATTGGTACTGGTTCATCACCAAAAGTTGTGAACTGTGGCTGATGTTGCTTTGTAAAAAAGTTGGTTTATATAGGAGCTTCGAACGTTGATTTAATGACAGAAGAAAAGCCCTCATTTTGAAAATCTACATGAGAGCTTTTTAGTAACCTTATGTATTATTTTGTAATAAATTCGGAAGTCGAATGTTCAACAATTGTAACCTTTAACAGAACAGACTCCTCATAGTTATGCTAATTTGCTGAAGTAATCATTTTTCAGTGATTCTCAAATCTAGTTTTCACCTTATTTTATACGTCTTTCAAGTTCTCGAATGAATCCTTCTTGGTCAACTGGTGAAATTTTCACTTCTCCTAGCATAACTTTATCAGATAGAATCGCAATTCCCTTGGAAGATGACAATAAATTAAAACCTGTAAGTATATCCATCAAACCATTTAATTCTCTATAAGAACTAATATCTATATATTTAATCCGGGTAAATAAACAACCTGCTCGCAAATATAAATGTTCTTCCTCGAATCGATAGACAATATCAATCGCTATCCAAAAAAGAAAAATAATTAAAACTAAAAATATACTGGATATTATATAAAAATCCATCATTGTGAAATTCTTTCTATCTAACAAGAGTGGTAAAGATAATACTATGAAAAAAACAGAATCCTAAATTGCAATTACAAGTTGAACACTTTTTTTAAAAAACACCCCAGAGGTTCCTTTGTCTTCTGTTTGTCGGTCGGCGTAGTCCGTTCAACCTGTGTTGGCTAGATCTGCAAGGCGGTTTCCCTTGTGGATCTAGCCAGTACAGGTTAGGATCTGTAGCTGACTGATGAACAGGAGACTTTTCTGTTTGGAGGGAGGCTCAGGGGTGCGGGGTGTCCCCGCGGTCTTAAGAGACGAGTTTCTGAAGTTCCTCTTCAAACAGTTCATTTGGTGTCTTGTAGGCAAAGATTTTTCTTGGTAGGTTGTTCATTGCCCTCTCAATCATACGAATTTGCGTCCGGCTATAATCCTCAATCGCATGTCCTTTAGGGATGAAACGACGGATGATTCCGTTGTGGTTTTCATTTGTTCCACGTTCCCACGAAGAGTATGGATGAGTGAAATAGATATTTATCCTATCACCAAACATTTCTGACAACCTAGCGAATTCAGAACCATTATCTGCGGTGATTGATTTAAAGACCGCAGATGTGTATTCACCGAATTCTTCGAGGACTGAAGAGAGTGCGTAGTTAACTGAGTCGGCATCTTTCCCGTCCATCTTTACGATGAATTCACGACGCGTTTTTGCGTTCAATCAAAGTTAATAGTACATCATCTTCTTTATCCTTGCGCCCTACGACGGAGTCAATTTCAAAATGACCGAATTCTTCACGAGATTCAACGCTATCAGGACGTTCTTCAATACTTTTACCGAGAACTGTCTTATTTGGGCGTTGCGTTTTCTTAACCTTTTTGGTATTTCGACGTACCTTTAAGAGAAGGTCACTGTTTCGAGTTTTCAGAAGACCCAGCTCGATATAATGATAAAGGGTCTTTGTTGAGATCATTTCATCCGGAGAAAAACAACCCTTTGAGCTTCGCAAGACCAACAATCGCATCTGGAGATAGGGTCCTTGTGCGATCAAGTAATAGTTCGTCAACAAATGCCAAGAATGCCTTCACACGCCCAAACTTCAACGGTTTTACGAGAACGAGCCACATTTCGATCTGTTACAGCTTGACCTGTTTCAGCAAGATATTGCGTTGTGTAGATATGTTTTCCATTGATTTTTTTTACTTGAGTGGTCGTGCCACGAGCAAGTTCATTGTAGATTGTCCCGCGCGAAACCTTGAGTTTTCGCGCAAGTTCGCTCTTATTTGTAATTCCGGCATTCAAATAGCCTTGAAGTTCTCCACGTTGAAACTGTGTAAGGCGTGGTTTCTTATTCGTTATTTTTATGTTATTCTGTTCTAGCATCGTATTCGAAATCCCTTCTTATTGATTGGTGTAGGAACCTCAATAATACACGATTTCGCGTACGATGTTTTTATTTTTCTAAAGTGTTCAACTTGATTCTACTATTCGCCAAAAAAACAGAATTATACAAGTTAAAATAATTTTAAAAGGATTATCCATCTTTGATTTAAAGACCATCTCTACCACCATCACTTATAATTATAACCTTAATAGGTCACTTTAATATTTTTCTTTTTGGCAAATCTTGCTTCAATCAAAATCTTACCAACTATATGTGAAGGACTCCAATTTCGTTGATTGAAGCCCCTTACTAGATTATTCCTTTACTCTTACCGCTGTTCCGTATGCTAATACCTCTGATGTGCCATCCATGACAGAGGATGTAGAAAACCTTATCGCAACAATTGCATTTGCTCCTAGTTGTCTTGCTTCTTCTTCCATAGCTTGCGTAGCAATTTCTCGAGATCGAACGAGCATTTCTGCATATTCCTTCATCTCTCCTCCGACAATATTGCGAAGTCCCGCCATCATATCGCGACCAATATTTCTTGATTGTACCGAATTACCTTTTACCAAACCTATAGTTTCCACAATTTCTTTTCCAGCCAAAATATCTGTTGTTGATAATAGCATCCAAAGCTCCTCCTATTTTTTATATTTTTGAACGGCTTGGACAGCTTCAGCAATAGAAGTTGTAATCATGCCAGTGCGCTTAATCAAGCCAATAACAAATAAATTGCGATAAACAAACTGATTTTCAATTCCGTCCCGTACAAGTGCCTCTATTTTCATCATATTGTCCCGGCCTTGTTGACGAACATCTGTAAATACGCCTACGATTGGTCGATTCAGCATCGCAAATGCACCAATCTCTGCTGCCACACCCGAGTCAATCTCAACACCATCTAAAACGGCTACTAATACATCACTATTTTGTAGCATCTCTAAATCCGCTTGCGCAATTGCTAAACTATCTGCATATGCCGTTTTATCATTTATCGCATCATTCTCCTGTGGCACATATAATTCAATACCTGGTACTGCCTCTCGAATTGCCGCAGCGAGTTGCTCGTTGACTAAACGATCTCCTAAAGAAAATAATCCATTTGCTAAGTATGCCTTCATAATAAAACTCCTAATCCAATAATTTTTCAAATACGATTTTATGTCGATCTTTTGTATCGACAAATGTTGATACAATATCAAATCCGTGTTTAAGATTTGTTATGAGCATTGCTTTTCGCTCATTTCTACCATATGTACGAACTTTTTTAAAGCCTAGTGTCTGAAGATGCTCATGCTGCTTCCTCATTAACTGACTGGCAATTTCTTGACCACGTTTCTTTTCATGCACACCACCTAGCCAGCTATAAAAAACACCATCAGGATGTCTGAAGCCTAGTTTAAAGCCTATTATATCTTCCTTCTCAACTGCTAATAAACAAATCAACCCTTCTTTACTTTCAAGTTTTTCTAGTAGTAAATTTGCTCCATCAAATACATGTGCATGAATTTCCTGTAATTGATTCAACCAATCATATGGTACGCCTTCAACTGTAACAATATGCATTTTTATCACCCCAATCGTGTATAGTCATTAATTATAGCAGAAAAGGTTTAACAATAAGGCTTGAACATTGCATATTCATTTGTGTTGGAGGTTTTCTGCAAAAAAGTTTTAATTAGAAGTTGAACTCATTCTGATGCGGAGGGGTGATGCTTAGATTATTTTTTCTCCCTTCTTCCCCCATGATCATTCTAAGTAATCGAAATTAACTATTTTATGGATATTTTCAAATATACTGTTTTCGTTGCAAGGCACATTAAGTATACTTGACATAATCCATTGATCTTTATCGCATAATAGGAGGTAATCTCATGACACCCATAAACAGTTGGTTGACAAATACGCTTCGTCCTTATTTCGGACTTCATTCGGTAGAAGAGCATTGGGATACGATTGAAATCAAAAATGGTTATTTCATCTGCATGGATGGTGATATCATTCGAAAACGTATCTCAGTTAGTGAGCAGGCCTATCAAGAAACGGATGTAGAGATCCCGACACGAAATCGTGAAGTAATTCTTCCTCAAACTGCCCGTGGTAAAGAGAAGAAAATGAATTATACCCATATTTCCAGCATTAAAGCGAACGGGGTTATTTTTTCTGCTGGCATGCGTACTGAGGATCTGCCATCCAGCTACATCATCGCTCGCAATACGAAAACCTTTTTCGAACTGCCACTGACCAACACGAAGAATTTAACGAGCAAAGAGGAAATCGTCGAATGGTTACATCGATATCCGTCAAAGTTGCCTACAGATTATAATCTGAAGCTGAACAAGCTAACAAGCAAAAAAAGCTTGCGCTATAAAGCTGTTCCAGGAGATATTTTCCGAGTAGAAATTGATTTATTTACAGACGGCTACGTACTCGTCATCGGAGATTTACGTCAAATGCAAAAAGATGGCCTGTTTGCCGAAGATAGTCTATGGAATAATGTAATGACGATGCCTCTTTTTATTCGACCTTATCTGTTCAAAACAACAAAACGCTTACCAAGTATGGAGGATATTACATCAACCCCATTATCTGAACAAACCTTGATTGTCATGGACGATCATTTTATGCGGGGTGGCTATGAAAAAGTTGGACACAAAACGCTAACCGAAACAGATATTCTCTTACCACTTGGTTACGGTATAAGCATCGATTATGGAAAAGAAGAACGCTACCGCCTTTCCTGGGGGACAGGAACAATTAGCAAGTCAGAACAAGAAACTTCTTTTAAGACAATAAGCCGTTTTTCTAATTATGGCGTACACGCAGGGATCGCTATCGAGTCGTTTGATACTGACAGAGGACAAGCTTTTTCACTGAATAATCCGCTATCTGCAAAGGAACGTAAGCAGGCACTCGCGGAATTTGGCTTTCCAGAGGATATTACATACGATGAATTTAACCGTCAAACAGGTGGACTGACCCGCTCGGAGTATTTGGATTACTTATCGAACAAATATCCCCGTTCCCGTAAATAAAGAAATTGATTTACACATGTCGTATGGTTTGAGATATCAGGACAGTTATCTCAAACTAGGTAGCTTTTGATTTGCTGCTCAAACACAGTATCATAGTAAAATTTACGCGGATAGCATTCTTCCTGTAACACCTTACAGAGTGCAGTTTGCCCCTCCTCGTAGCGAACGGCATATTCACATACATCGTAAAATTGTGTGATAATTGCTTTACTGATTGATCAGCTTGCATTGAGCTTACCCTCCATCCGAATCGAATCATATCGAGTTGGTCCAATGGAAAAAGAAAAATGAACAACATCACCTTATTGCATTAGGAGAATGGGGGTTTCATTATAACATCGTGTATGGGGACAATAAAATTATCTCTGATGACGAGAAAAAAATCTATTGCGTAGCTCTGTTCTTTTGTAGAGCTTTTCCTCTCTTGATAATATTTAAATTTTCAAGAGAGGAAATTAGCTTTATACATAAAAATGCTGGGGACCCTATACCAATGACATTTTAGAGAATGGTTTATTTCCTTTTCAACTCTATTGAATAGCCATTCTAAGTTAGATTTCCATTCAATCCAGCATTCTGATTCACGCCATAATTCAACGATTTCCCTAATACCATCAGCATCTGGAACTTCATCTCTAATATCAGCTAAATATTTTAAAATAAACTTCAATGATTCTTCATCTGCATTTATTGAGTGTATTTTTTCAAATTCGTCTTCAGCGTCATATAACTTCCCTGTATCAAGATACATTACATAGAGCTCCGCAAGCGCCATTGCACTTATATCGAAAACGAAATCAATCTCATCGAAGCTTTTTCCAAAAAACCCCTCGCGTTTCATCGTATTAATAACCTCAGACAGCTCTATATGATTTGATTCTAAATTATTTTGGATATAGTCCTCTAAAAAATCGACTACATCCAAACCTTCATCACTTTCTAATGGTTTATATCCCCATGCTCCCATAGTAAGACTCCTTTCATATTTAAAATATAATATTTCTTTGCTTCCCTAAAAACTATGAGAGAAGCTAGAATCATCTACATTATGGAGTTGCTTATAAATTATTTCTAATCTAGTGTCGCAGCTCTGAAAATAAAAGCGCGACCATCCGAATTTAAAATCTGCAGTCCTTCACTTGTTCCAGCTAATGCTGTGTCCCAATGAACATGACCACAGCAGACCAAAAGCTCAGCAGCATTTTGTAGTTCATTCCAAATATGCGAATTACCAGGAAGACCTTGAGAGCTAATTTCCGGACTTTCATGAAGTAGTAGGATATCGGGAGCTTGTTTTAAAATGTCTCTGAGCTTTGCCAAATAATCAGCTTCTCCCATCCGATTCGGTTTATCCGTCCTACCGATGATTCCTCCGAGTCCTGCTATTGCAAGATTTGCATGCATGATCGTACCCCCATCCGAGAAGAACTGGATACCTGAGGTAGAACCTAATTCGGCTTGTTCCTCATTCGTCAATAGGTCGTGATTTCCTGCGATGCCTGTGACAAATCCAAAATGACTCTGAAAAGCTCTCCATACCGGTAAAGGATTTCCGCTAGCACCTCTTTTACTTAAATCAGTATATAAGTCTCCACATAAGCACACCATCACCTTTGCTGGGTCCAAATCTGACAAATGGATTTGAAACAATAGGGAAAGCACTTCCGCAAGTTCCTCACCTAGTAACTTCCGTGTTTTTTCCATTTTTTCCTGTTTATTACCTGCGATGCCTTGTAAATCAGAAGCAATAATTAGCGCATCCAGCTCCTCTGGCAGTCCAAGCATCTCTCCCCAATAAATAGGAAGCCATTCATAAGAAATCCCTGCTCCCTTTGATGCAGCGGTAATGTATGGTATTTTCTCTAAAGGCTCCTTAGCAATATCAACGATTTTCAATGCTCTTTTTGTATGTTTCTTCATTTAAATACATCACCCTTAAAATTCCCCTTTTCTTGCTCTTCCGAATCTAAAGTTAGTCAGATTGCCCCTTTTGTATTTGCCCTGGTTCATAAAGTTCATTTCGTATCGATGAAAAAATCTCCCGCCTATACACAAACGAATTGCAACAATAGTACTGTTCGTTCTAGCGGGAGACTATATCCGATCATCCGATTGTTTCCACAACGTTTCCTTCCTGATCTTTAAGGTAGGTTTTTACAATTTGGAAGGAAAGCCCTGGGATAGAAGCTAACTCAAATTCGCTTTCCTGAGGCTTCAAGCTTTGACTAAGTTCAATGAGGGCCTTTTCATTCAAAGTAATGGTAACATCCTGTTCCTCCACACTGTACTCGGATTTTTCCCCTGGCTCAAATACAACTCGGATTTCTCGACCAACGAGGATAAGGCTTTTCCCTTTTAAAATTCGTCCGCGTAGTAGTTTGTCGATAATTCCTGCTTGCTTTGCCCCTAGCATAACTTTATCAAGATGTTTGCTGAACCATCCTTTTTTCCCCTGTTCCCAAGCTAGCTGATCCACGAATAAATAGCCGGTATTGGAGCCTTCCTCCTCCATTCCTCTTTCTACCGCCTCAGCAATAGATGGGATCTGTAAAAGCGATGTCCGAGATAAATCAGTTACATAGCTCGGGATAAACTCTACACCTGCATTTAGTACGCCTAAAGTATTCCAAATTTGCATCGCCTCAAGCTCATCGCCTGTAATCCCCACCATTTGAATAAATTCCAATTGACCATTTGGTGTATCAATAGCAGGTAATTCGGGATCCAACGTAAAAGCAAGCGCCGTCAAAAGTGTGTCAGCATCTAGGCAAATAGGGCCGTTTGCATCCAAATAATCACCCGATTTAAAAACATTGCCACTGTTAAAAACGTATCTTCCCATGTTTTGTAGCAAATTCAACGCCCAGGCTGGTGGCTCCTCCTCATCCTCATTACGTGCAAGACGAAATGTTAACTCAAACCCAAATCCGCTGTAGTCAGCATCCTCTGATTCTTTTTCATATAACTCAGAAAATCCATATGTAACAAAATGCCAGTGTGGAACTGGTGACTCACTTTTATAGGCGCTAATTCCTTGAAGTGGATCTTCGCCTCCTAATGAATATGGAAGAATAGTGCCATAATGCTTCGGCTCCTGTTCCCCGTAAATTTTTAATAATTCCTGATCAATCGCATCCCAACCAAATGCATTTACTTCTTCGCTCATCCTAACGCCTCCTATGTATTTTTGATTTTCAACTTTAAGGTAATTTATGGACTCGTTTCTTTGGTCTTTCAGGCTGTCAGGCCACATAAACCCGATTTCGCCCTACTACCTGACCAACTCCAGGTTTCTACAACACTATTTTTTCTTGTTATGTATGTTACTCATTATATTTAATTAAAGCTATATTTCCCTGAATACTACAAAGAGAATAATACTCATTTTATTACAGAATAGATTTATTTTCATTTAATCGGTGTTGGACTTCAAGTCAATCAGTTAAACTCAAGCTACCACAGTAGTGACCATAATGTGTTAAGCCTCGGTAGATGTCTAGACACGCCGAGGCGTTATGATAGCGAGGTTAAATGATTTGAGGGTTCTCCTTAACCGTATAACATTGCTGGTGCACGTACACCTTGTAAATAATCTGCAAGCTTCCCAGCATATACTTTTTCTAAATAAGGTAATTGTGCGATACAATGTGGTGTCATTAATGCTGGGTTTTGGTAAACTTCTAAACCTCCAACCTTTAAGAGCATCGCCACAAATTGTGAGCAAAAATAGGCACGCTCTCTTCGAACCTCCTTTTGCATCATAACCCCAAAGAGCCCAATAAAATTGTATTTATAGCGATCGCGATTCCAATACATATATCGTACGATTTTCATCATCTCTAAGTATTGATAATGGGAGATTCTACAACGATAAATTACACAATCAGCTGTTTCAAATAGCCCCCTTTCTGCATCTTCTTGCAAAAATCCACCACTTAAAGGATTGTTTAGTTGCCTGCGTCCAAAGCTATACATTTCAAAGAGTTCCTCATCGAAAGCAATGGATGCATGATTCATCTCTTTTCCAGTATACATGCCTATAGCTTTTGATAATAATGTACCTGTTTTTGTTAATACTATGTAAATGGTGTATGCCATTTCTTCACCTTCTTCAATATTCTTCGCTACTACCAATACGTTTTAAATCTTCAAATAGTTTCGTTAAATGCCTTTTTTTATAAGTATATAAAACAATGTTTAACTTTTTCTTAGCAGAAAATGAAGAATTTCTTAATTTTTATAAATCAATTGATTGTAAGAATCTATTTTTCCGCTACCTTTATTTATATGATTTTATTTGTATTCTTATGTAAAGGAAATTGCGGTATCGAATAAATCCGAACAGGTAAATGCTCTATCGGTACCTATCATTTTTGTTTTAAAACAAACGAAAGTCACTCATTTTTATGTTTCAAATGAGTGACTTTTTCATATTAGCAATTCTTCAACTTGTGTTTTTCACCAATATAGGCAAAACAAAGGTTAATAATAGCGAGAACAGATGCATTAAACTTGCCAATCCTCTATTTAATAAACTCTCTTTTTTCATTGTGCTGTTCCTCCAATAGCATAAAATATTTGATTGTTACCTTTTAAAGTAAGCAACTAAATTCATCATAAAAGGTGACGCTACTGGAGATTCAAGGACAAATGATAATTTTTTTATTAGACACTTATAAGAGAATTAGTGT
The DNA here is from genome assembly GCF_016638705.1 of Lysinibacillus agricola. GTDB lineage: Bacteria > Bacillota > Bacilli > Bacillales_A > Planococcaceae > Lysinibacillus > Lysinibacillus agricola. Next base: position 3,089,885 of record NZ_CP067341.1, read on the forward strand.
TCGGATTTTATGTATAGGTGATTAATTTCATTTAAACTGTACAAAAGGAAGCGAAAAGAGAAAGAATAATGGAATTTCGTTTAGAATTATTTGTTGAAGATTTACATAAATCTATTAATTTTTATGAGGAAATTTTAGGTCTTACATTTTATAAGAAGACCGACATGAGTGCGATGATTAAAACGGAGAATTTTGCTTTATTATTAACAACTGATCAAGTTTTTAAAGAAGATCATTATTTTTAAAAAGGAGGTTTGAAACTAAAAGGAAAAGGTGTCGAAGTAATAATAATCTTTGATAATATCGAACAAGTATATCAACGTGTTCTTGATAAAAATTATCCAATAGAATCAAATCTTACAACGCAATCTTGAGGAATGAAAGATTTTCGTACTATCGATCCTGATGGCTAGTATTTGAATTTAACTTCACATATAAAGTAAAGCTTTAATCAGTGGGGGTTTTCCACTGATTATTAGTCTTCACCAATCGGGCTTTTATGGGTAGTTAATCTCCAACCTTTTTTACATGGAACTTTGTTAACATTTACTTTCATCTTCAAGCAAAAAGTGAGACATACTAACCACAGCAATTGAAAAGAGGTGCTATATGAAAAAACATTTTCTAATTTCATGCTTTTTTGCCGCCTTTATTATATCTCCAGTTCAAACAAATGCGATTACAATGCCTTGCAGTTTAATATTGGAGCCAGTTGATAAAAGCATGAAAAATGCAAAAGGTGAAGCACTGATTTATAAAGTGCAGTTGAATCCACCTAGTTTTGCACGGACAAATTTAAGTATCCTCGCTGTACACCTTCCCGAACCTTCATTTTACGGAGATTTTGATGGCTATGAAGGCTTTGCATTTATCCCTAAAGAGATTAGTTGGCGATTTAAACTCTATCCAACTTCAGAAGAATTAAGTCCAACTTGGGCAGGAAGATTTGATCCCATTACAGCTGAAATGAAGAACGTTGAAGTACAAGTACGACTCTCTAATTCCAAAAGTGGGAAGCTCGGACCAAGTGTTTTATCAAATAGTATCAGTAACTGTAAATAGTTTATCCAAATAGCAGCGTCATGCATTAAACCTCTAACTATCTATACGTGCAGGTTAATCCCAATACCATTCCACCAATGCCTCAATATATTTCCATCCTTAATTGTCCGTGCGATTATGCTATTCAGCTTTTTATATTTTAAATCTTTTATCTCAGACAATTCACCATACAAAATAGCTATCAAATCATAATAATAGTAGTGTAAAGCGAATTTAGCTTTGCATCTCCTGATTTGTTGGCTAGGGGTCACTCTGGTCCAGTGACCCTTTTTTAAAATACATTGGCGAAACCTTTCCCAATGTCATCCATACAATAGGTAGAGGTATAGTGAAAATCGAATTCACGAAGTTATCTAGTAAACCAAAATTAAATTATCAAGATGTTATTAAAGAAAAAGCAAAAGACGGCTGGAAATTCATACAATTAGTAGCTCCTGCATTAGCAACATCTGGTATAGGAACACGTCTTATTTCGAGCTGATTTTTGAAAGACCTATTAACTAGAGCCCCTTATATTTATCAAATTTAGGACATGTACTACAAGTTATTATTATATCTCCGGCTAAAAATCGCCACTATCAATAATACGAGATTGTTTACTGTTTAATGCTGCCAATTACGAATAAATGCAGGTAGGGACGGATGGTTCGGATTGCAACGTTTCGCTGACGCAAGCTCCAAATGTTCATCGTCATCATCATCAGTCACCGAAATAAAAGCCAAAATGTTTTCGTCAATAACACCCTCCCGCTTCAATTCATACATCGTATCATTCATCGCTTCATGAACCATCACTTTATGTTCAACAAATTCTTCATCTTCAACATACAATATTTTATCTAATAACTCACGACTCACCTTTGCTAGCATATCTGTATCATCGTAGTGTAAATATTCATCCTTCAAAAATCGATACTCTTCTGGGTCATCCTCATAATTCTTACCAATTTGAAGTAGCGATTTTTCTGTCCCCATAGTTAAATAAAGACTCCCACAATCTCCGTCTGTCACTAAAACAACAGCATATATTTGTTCATCCTTTAAGCCATTATACATTGCAGTATAAGCCTCTTGTACAGCTTGCTTGATTTTCTGTTTCATGTATACTCTCCTATGTAAAATTTTTCTCTACCAGATTTAAAATAAAGGTTTTTGAAATCCATTAAGATGAGCTATAAGTGCAATTTGTCCGATATGATAGGTTTCATGCATATATATATGATTAAATACCCAGTTCAATGTTGGTTCTGAAGGAGGTTTCCATCCATCATTAAAGTTTGGTACCTCAATTAACGTATGTAGCTCTGATATGTTTACTGAGTGTAAAATTTTATCAGTATAATGCCTGATCTGAATATATCCATTCAATATTTCCTTCGGTGAACTTTCTTCGTTTAGGTTTAGAATACATTTATTTTTCATGGCAATTTCATTAATCCAATAATCCTCACTGCTTGCAATGTGAGCAATAATCCATGCAAGTGTCTTTGGATAAACATCGGACTTTAAAAACCAATCATTTTTATCAAGCTTTTTTAAGTAAGGAATTAAAGTTTTTCTAGCGTCATTTCTATATGGGTAAAGCATGAGACAACTCCCCTTCTTTAATCGAATTCCCCTCTATAATTTTATAGCCTCCACATACTCTTTCAAAAAGTTATTCTATATTTTTCCCAATTCAAGTAAAATGGTAATAAAATTACTGCCCGTTAGTGCGAGATAAAATAAGTATTATCTTAAGGAAGGTCGAATATGAAAATAACACATTTAGATCATTTAGTTTTGACTGTAAAAAATATTGATAAAACATGCTCGTTTTATACACAAGCTTTAGGAATGGAAATGGTCACATTTAGGGAGGGCAGAAAAGCCCTTAGTTTTGGACAACAAAAAATTAATTTACATGAGGTTGGAAAAGAATTTGAACCAAAAGCTGCAAAGCCTACGTCTGGTAGTGCTGATTTATGTTTAATAACAGATGTTCCTTTACTGGATGTAATAAATCATTTTAAGAAGTTAGGAATTGCAATTGAAGAAGGTCCTATCCAAAGAACAGGTGCTATCGGTCCAATTACTTCTGTTTATATTCGTGATCCAGATGATAATTTAATTGAAGTTGCAAACTATTAAGCCGTTGTTAAGATTAAACTAGGACTCACTTTGACTTGGCGGAACCCCAATAAGAAAACAATGTTGTAATTTCAGTAATTAGCCTTTGGAATTGGGTTGATGTTTGTCGAAGAGAAAAAGAAAGCTTAATAGATAATATTTTATTGATGTTATTACTGCTGTAAATGATAATGGCAGTTTGTAAAATGTCAATCAGTGAAGGCCTCTACTCACCTCCACTGATATTTTTGTCAAGCGTTTTGTTATTCATCAGCAAATTTACACAATTTTTCTGCTGTGTTTACATGTAAAAGAACGAATAACTAATGGGTTATCTGAAGTCTTTTCACTTTGACGAAAAATTAATACTCAAAGCTTCTTCCAACGCTTCCCCAAACTGATATAAAGTCGCTTCTTCTTCATGTTTAGCGATTAATTGAACGCCAATTGGCAATCCGTTTTTCGCCTTTCCACAGGGAATCGATAAGGATGGATTTCCTGTGTAATTTGTTGGAGATGTTAATCTTAATAAAGCATCTTGAACGGATTCTGTCGTATCCTCTATAACAATTTTTCGTTCTCCTATATTAGGAGCCGTAGTAGGGAGCGTAGGTGCAATTAAAACATCAATCTGACTAAATACGTCATTATATTGAGCAATTAACTTATTTCTTTTTAGCTGCGATAACGCATATTCATAACCTTTAACTCGCTGACTATTGACTAATCTTTGATAGACTTCTTCATCCACTTCATTTTTATGATTAATGATTGTGTCTATGTGTACAGCCGAAGCCTCTGATTTAATGGTGATGGATTGTGCTTCTGCAATTTCTTTCATTACAGGGATATTAACCTCTTTCACGGTTACTTGCAAATCTTTTAATATACTTATACATTTATTCACTGCACTTTTTACTTCTTCATCGACCCGATTAAAATAGAAAGAATTGATCCCTACTGTCCTACCACTCAATTTTTTGCCAATTAATCTTAAATAGTCTTCTTTATCTTTTATTAACGAATACGGATCTTCAGAATCATATCCCGCAATAATATTTAATAATATTGCACTATCTTTGACTGTTTTTGTGATGGGACCAGTGTGATCCAGTGTATAAGCAAGTTGGAAAACGCCTGCTTTACTTACTAAACCAAATGTTGGTTTCATCCCGACAACCCCACATGCGGATGATGGAATACGAATAGAGCCACCTGTATCTGTACCGATAGATGCTGCCACCATATTAGCGGCGACTGCAGCAGCAGACCCACTGCTAGAACCACCAGACATTTTCTCTAGATCATGGGGGTTTCGGCATGGACCGAAATAGGAACGATCCCCTGTTGGACCATAGGCAAACTCATGTGTATTGGTCTTGCCAATGATGACCGCTCCTGCCGCTATTAATTTTTTAATAACTGTCGCATCATAAGTTGGAATAAAGGTCTCATATATTTTTGAACCCATGGTTGTTCTTATTTTTTTCGTATAAACCAAATCTTTGATAGCTACTGGTATTCCATGTAGGGGCCCTCGTATATTCCCTTCTATTAATTCCGCTTCTAATATTTTTGCCTGATTTAATGCTTCATTTTCTGAAACGGTAATAAATGAATTATTTGTAGGATTTTCTTCATAAATCTTTTTTAAAGATTGATTCACCAAATCAACAGGCGAAATCTCTTTCTTTTGAATCCGTTTACCAGTTGTAACTATATCCATCATCAAAATCACCTCCTGCTTAAACGACAGCAATATTTTTAGATTTTCTCTTACCAGGTTTTACAAATAGCATAGCTACCATCCCGATCACAGAAGCAACTGCAGCAGCTGTGAACATGGAAGAATAGCCATAACTGATGACTAAAAATCCAGTCAGGGTAGGAGCAATAATTGTTGCAGTATTTGTAATGAAATGGGTAATACCGCCAAATGTACCCGCTCTATTCGGTTCTGTATCAATGATGACAGACCAGTAGACTGAGTTTGGCAAAGAGTTAAATGCATTTCCGATTGTCATCAATAGCATGACACCAGCGATGGAATTAGCACTAGGAATTAACATAAAGCAACATGCAGTTAATAATAACGAAACTACAGCTAGGCCTGACCTGGCAATTCTTAAATTTCCTGTCTTCATTCTTAAATAATCCGAAAGTTTCCCACCTAATAGAACGGTAAAACATGCACCGATCCATGGAATCATCCCTAAATACCATAAAGATGATAATTGGAATCCGAATTCATCTTGTAAGTATTTTGGTGTCCATGTTAAAAGCAAAAAGTTAATATATTGGAATGCAAAGTATCCAATCGCATTAAAAACTAAAGTTGGATTTTTAAAAAAGTGATACCATCTAATATTGATTTTTTCTTCTGCTTCAACGAGTTGTTCATCTGGAAGTAAATCACTCTTTGAACGAATTTTTTCAAGTTCCTCTTTTGTTACTTTAGGATGTTCCTCAGGTAAGTTGGTGAACATCTTAGTCCAAATAACAACCCATATCAATCCTAAAGCTGCTAAGAAGAGAAACATTATTTTCCAGCTAGTGACTGATAAAAGAAATACTGCAACAGGAGCTGTAAGCATTGCACCGAGAGGCGTTCCTAGCAAACCTAAAGATACCGCAAAGCCTCTTTCTTTTGGTGTCGCCCAGTTTGCTACTGTTTTATTAATAGTTGAGAATGTTGGGCCTTCAAAAAATCCAAATAAAATCCGGATAAATGCAAAACCAAAAAGGGCTGAACCGCCAAATAAAGCGATGCCAATTTCGCCTGCAAAGGCAGTAGCCATAACAAAAATCGACCAACCGATTCCGATGATTATCCAGACAAATTTTGGTCCCTTTTTATCAGCTAATGCACCACCAAACAGTGCTCCAAATAAATATCCATATCCAAAGTAACCTAATACAGCACCCCAAGCGATTGTATTAAAACCAAATTCAGCAATAATTTGCTCAGACGCATATGAAATGGCTCCGCGGTCAATGTAGTTAATGATAACCATCAGAACCATCATGAACAAAATGTTATAACGATAACTATGTTTCATCCGTATAATCCTCCTCAAGTCGACTAGATTTTTTACCGTTCACTTAATCCTCAATAAAAGTCTTTTAATGATTCCTCCTCTCTAATAATTACTACTGCAAGTTTCGTGCCAAAATCCATTCAACTACAATTTTGCCTGGTAGTATTGATAATGTACAAAAATCACTATATGATAATTTTAAAAAACATGCTTTTTTGCACGATTATTATGCAAAAAAGCATGAAAGTTGTGAGGGGAATATAATTGGATATGGAAATGTCTATAGAATCAGCCATCAATTCGTTGCGAACGGGCTATATTATGACAGATAACAGAGGAAATATACAATATATGAATAATAAAGGAGCTGGGCTTCTTCAGGTTGATAAAAATAAAATCATAACAAAATCCATTTTTAGTTTAATTCCGGCCATGAATAAAAATATGCTTTCTGATAAGGCTCATTTTTTTAATGATGTTTATTATTCAGACCGTAAATTCTTCTTCAATTATTCGCCCATTTATTCAGAGAAAAAAAATGAACTGATAGGCGGCTCATTTTTATTTAACGAAGAACACTATTATGAAGTCTTTTTAAAAGAATTAGATGCTTACAAAAATTTAAATAGTGATTTAAAAGCGATATTTGATATATCGTATGATGTTATTTACGTATCGGATGAAAATGGAACCACACTGCGAGTTAGCTCTGCTTGTAAAAAGCTATGGGGGAAAGAGAAAGAGGAATTAATCGGAAAAAACGTATATGAACTTGAAAAGTCCGGAATTTTTAAACCTTCCGTTACAAGACTAGTACTGGAAAGAAAAGAAACCGTCTCTCTTATCCAAGAGACTCAGACAGGAAGACGGTTGATGGTTGTTGGCACTCCTATTAAAGATGAGAACGGGGAAATAACTAGAGTCGTTAACGCTTCTCGAGATATTACAGCTGTAAATCGTCTACAAACAGAATTAAATGAAACCAAACAGTTGATGGAAGGTTACAAAAAAGAACTTGAATATTTACGAAGTAAAACTAGTAAGAATAATGATATTGTATATCAAAGCATTGAAATGGAACGTGTTATTTCGCTTGCCCAAAAAGTAGCAAACGTGGATTCAACAGTATTAATTTTAGGTGAAACTGGTGTTGGTAAAGATGTAATTGCTAATTATATACATCGCTCCAGTGAGCGTACCGATAAACCTTTCATCGCGATAAATTGTGGTGCTATTCCAAAAGATCTGCTTGAATCAGAATTATTCGGGTATGAAAAAGGGGCTTTTACAGGCGCAGCTAAACAAAAACGAGGTTTATTAGAATTAGCGAATAATGGAACTCTATTTCTTGATGAAATTGGTGAGATGCCGCTGACTCTACAAATTAAATTATTACGTTTCCTTCAGGAGCAAAAATTTACTAGAATTGGCGGGATAGAACAAATTAACGTAAATATACGGATTATTACCGCTACAAATCGAGACTTATTTGAAGAAGTAAAAAAAGGCAAATTTCGTGAAGATCTTTATTATCGTTTAAACGTTATTCCAATTAAAATTCCTCCTTTACGAAATCGTAAGGATGATATTTTATCTCTTATTCACCATTTTCTTCATATATTTAACGAAAAATATGCGCGGTCTAAAACATTTTCGATTGGTGTAATCGAATTACTGCAACAATATGATTGGCCTGGTAATATAAGAGAGCTGCAAAACATTATTGAAAGACTAGTCGTTTTAGCTGAAAACGACGTGATAGACAAAGCAGATTTAGATGCGTTTTTAATTCCAGCGGGGCACAGACACTCGGAGAATGTTGTTGTTAATAATATTATTCCTTTAAAAAAATGTATAAAAGCCGCTGAAGAACAGCTGCTCAAATTAGCAAAACAGAGATATAAAACAGCTACTAAAATTGCCGAAGTGCTCGAAGTGAATCAATCAACGATTAGTAGAAAATTAAAAAGCTTAGATAAGTGAGTAAAGTGTGCCCTTTGTAAAGGACATTTTTGAAAAAAACTAGGTAACTTGTTGGAGCTGCTGTCTGTATTTTGCAAGCGGTAGCTTTTTCAAATTCCATTACCCTCGATAGTGATTGTAATAAATCATGTAACGCTTTATTTCCTGTTTCACTTCTTCTAGTGTCTGGCATTCTTTCACGTTCGTCTCATCTTTAAAATGCCCAAAGAAAGATTCTTGTGGGGCGTTATCCCAACAGTTTCCTCGACGCGACATTGATTGCCCTAATCCCATTTTTCTCACAAGTTTTTGGAATTGTGGATTCGTATAATGGAATCCCTGATCTGAATGTATAAAGGCATCTTCTGTTAAATGATGGTGTTTCTTCAATTGATGAAGCGTATTTAAGGCAATGTCGATACTTAATGACGACGACACTTCATACGCTAAAATTTCATTCGTTTCAGCATCTTTAATCGTTGATAAATAAGCGCGTTTACTGCCTCCGTACGTTAAATATGGGATATCCGTTAATAACACTTTTCCTGCGACACCTTGTTTAAAGTTACGTTACAATTTATTTGGACACGTACGATGTTCTTTTGTCACTTTTGCCATACGTCGAGTTGGATTTGCTTTTCGAATTGGGCAAATGATTTTTTTCATGACCATACCTGTCAAAGGCTCTTCTTTTTTATATACTGTAAAAACTTTATTTTTGCCTTCTTCTTTTGCTTCGCTTAATGCATACGCTATTTCCTCAAGCTCAAATTCAGCATCACGTTCTAAATACATTTTTGCTGCAGTAGTCAGTTTCATCTCTCCTTATCAAAATAAGAGCATTCGTTTGACAATATAATAGAACAAATATTCCTATTTTGGCAAGAGAATAATTAAAATATTTTTAGTGTATTTCTAAAATAGTTTGCCTTATGATTAAATCTTCATCAAATATAGCTGTTGTTATTTTTAATTTGCCCTATTGTATGATATAATTCCTTTACTGACTAACCTAAGTAAGTCGATAACCAACCACTATTGAGCTGTAGCGATGCCGTATGCTACAGCTTTTTTGTAATAAAATGTGGACAAATACTATTTATTTGTACGTCTCTTTGCAAATATGGAAATATTCCATCTTTATCCCAACCAATTAATTTCAACTTCAAATCTGTTGAGTTTGGCATAACTTCTATATCCAAGTTACAACCACATTTATGGCACCATATAGGGTCAGCACCTATTATCCTTCAACTTTTAACTCATACATTTCTTTTGGCTTACAAAAATAAGGCTGTAATTTACTTAAACATTTTTTAATAATTCTTTAATGATAAGTGTTTCTTCCCTGCTTTTAGCTATATCTAACGCAATTTTCCCAAAAACATTCTTAATTTCTGGGTTTGCTCCTCTTTTTAGAAGTAATTGAATAATATCGATGCGTTCCTCACCTTCTGAAACTTGTGTAAGTAAAGGAGTATCTCCATCATTTGCAGTGATATCTATAAATGCCCCATGATCTAATAGACATTCAGCTACTTCTGGGTAAAGTACTATATGTAGTGGAGAAATCCCCTCATCATTTCTCGAATTTACATCGACACCTAAGGCAAGTAAATATTTAACAAGGTCTAGATTTTCGGTACTTACAGCAGCATGTAATAAAGTAAAACCATATTCATCTTTACTTAAAGCTAAGCTTGGATTTTCGTTTAAAATATCTTTTACTTCTTCAAACTGGTCTGTCTCTACTAAATCATATAAGTCAAGAAAATCATTCATACATTCTTCTCCTTCATTTCAATTTTTTCGGATCATCACCATAACGTGTGGTTGATTTCCGTTCCGACTGGCGCTTTCTTAGAGTCGCCCAGCCTTCACTCCAATCAACTTATATATATGGCATACGTTTTAACAATTGCCATCCACAACTTTTGGTGATGAGCCATTTTTTCTCTATTATTATAATGTTTTGATTAATATTTTCCTAATCAAAACAATGTCAACTTCCTATCCCTTACATTGATAAAGTTTTTTGTCTCACATCTTCATTTCCATCCATTGAAGCTTTTTCTTAACTCTCATTGGAATGAAAGATATTAAAAATCTTACTACTTTGATTCTAAGCTTTATGACAATGGCTCTCTTATTGCTTCTAGCTGCCATCATTTCTTTCATTTTATTTATTGGTAATTTGTTTAGTTAGTAGTGCTACGTGGAAACACCAAGGGCATCTTCGTTATTATTTACATTTATAAACCAAGCCTCTTGACGAACATTTGTTCCGATATTAAAATAATAAAAAAAGGAGGCTATTTTATGCAAAAAACGAACACCATTGAATTAGTACATTTCTCAGAAGAGTTTGTGGATATTTTGAATGACTTTGAGCTTCCGGAAGAACAAAGTCGATTTACTGCCCTTCCTAAAGAGATTTCTATAGAAATGGTTGGACAATATCCAATCGTTATTTTGAGTGATAATGTGCCTGTTGGATTTTTTGTCCTGCACGCAACTGAAAGAGTTAAAGAGTACTCTAATAATCCAAACGCTATGCTACTTACTGCACTATCTATTGATCATAAACAACAAGGAAATGGGTATGCCAAAAAAGGGATGTTGGTACTGCCTGAATTTATTAAGAAAAAATTTAAAGGTTGTAACGAAGTTGTTTTAGTCGTTAATCATAAAAATATTCCCGCTCAAAATTTGTATTTAAAAGTTGGCTTTGTCGATAATGGGGAAAGAAGAATGGGACGTATTGGCGAGCAAATTATTATGAACCTATACATCTAATAATTGTAGAAATGGATCTTCAAAAATCACTCATCATGACTTTTACATGAGTTAAAGTAATATCATTAATACACCAGTAATGAGGTATTTTTAAGCTGAACTAATTCAAACAATTTAGTTCAGCTTTTATTTGAATAAAAATGAAAATTGACATATTTAAGAAGTATCCGTACTCTACAAGTAGATGTCTATAATTTTTATTCAAACTAACGGAGCAACCTAGTTGAAGAAAGAAACTTAACATTTAAAGACAGACAGGAGTTAGATACGATGATAAAAGGTTTCGGAGGAATATTTTGGAGAACTAAGAATCTTGATGTTATAAAAAAATGGTAGAATTGGAATGGGACTGTGAATGTTAATAACACCTTTTTCATAAAGCATCTCCTAATCTAAAGTCTTTTAAAACTTATAGATTGAATATTCGACAAATATTCCCAAACATCTTCATACTCCTCTTACAGAACAAATTTCTTTAATCGAAGTGATGTGTTAGTTTCCGTCATTGTATGAATAAGAACTTTGAACAAGAAACGCTCTAATAAATACCTCATCTGTTTTAAATTGAATGCTATCGAGAAACGCAAACTAAGCAAAATAATTTTGGGTGTCCTAATTAATAGATTGAATATTCCGCTCCGTTGCCTATATTTGAGTCCCCTTATTTAGTTAACATAATGTTTTTATTTTATACCAATTATTTTTTCCTCAAGTTCACATGGTAGCTCTGTGTAAACCTTAAACCTCTTGCTTCCACTCCTTAAGAAGCTTAAGGCGCTCCGGTAATTTCGCTGTCCCCCAGCTCCTCTCGCTTCAATCAAGTAAAAATACAAAAACAGGAGAAGAAAACAATTTGTTTTCTTTTCCTGTTTCATTTTAAGAGTTATGGTTTACCTCGATGCAGGTAATGTTGTGTGGCATTTCCTGCATTAAATTGCTCAGTAATATATTGAACAGCGTCTTGTAGAGCTAATTTACTGTTACACGTGAAAACATCTATTGCCGCATAACCGTACTCTGGCCACGTATGAATCGTTAAATGTGATTCTTGAATAATGACTACACCGCTAACCCCGTAAGGTGAAAAATGATGGAAATGTTCGGTCACAATTGTTGCCTTTGCTATATGGGCAGCTTGACACATAATCTTTTTAATTTGTTGTACGTCATTGAGCAATGCATCATTGCAATCGTGCAACTCTAATAAAATATGATGCCCTAATGCATGCTGGGATTGTGATTTTTCTACTGTTCTCTTAATTTGTGAAAACCTGTTATTTTTGCAATTCGGGCAACCACTGGCTTGAAGCTGAGCAATCGTGCTGTATGGATAGCCAGCTCCGACTGTAAGTGCGTGCTGACAATGGATACACTGATATACGACGGATTTCCGCTCAATTTCTCCTGTGTAAATTGGTCGCGTAAATTTACGCTGATTAGGAATGTAGGAAGTCATTTGTTCTGTTGCTTGTAATACGAACAATTGGCTTGTAGCGCCTAAAATCTGCGCACCTTCATAAGTGTTTATCTCGTATTGAATACTGTCAATCACGAAGCCCATAGCATGTAAGCTTTGCTGTAGTTGCCACTGCTTTTGATAGCTACGTTTAGCGTAGGAAAAAAACACATGTCGCATTGCTTCTGGCTTTAATGCGTTAATCGCACGTGATAAAAAAAGCTGTGCGCCAATCAAGGTATACGGTGTATCTGTATATACGCAATCAAACTGGTCAGCGTATGTTTTAGGCAAAGGCTCCTGAACGTTATAATAATCTGTTTTAATCGGAAGCTCATAGTCTTTAGCTATTTTGCTAATCGTACATAAAATTCGTCTATCAATATCTAACACAACAATTTTAGTTGTAGAATTTGGAGCGATTTTCTTTAGTAAAAACGCTAATGCAATACTGATGAAATCATCATCGCCTAAACACAAAATGCGCTTATTGAGTAGCATCGTATAGTCTAGTGCGAGCAATGCACGTTTTAAGGCTGTCTCAACCGTACATTTTGCTTGATCAATTGCCACGTCAGCTTTGGGTCTAGCATCATAAATAGTGCTTAATTCGCTTATATTTTGTGTAATCCATTCCGTACGAAATGCATCATCTGTCGTTAATTGAAGGTAGAGTTTAGCATCAGCACCTGAGAGTTGAAAATATTGCGAAATAGCGAGCTGGCCTTTTTTCGTTAAGCTATGTTTACCCCAACCTTGTTTGGCAAATTCTTGCTTCATTGCTGAAACGATAGGTATTGGTAAGTCTGTCGTATGAGCTAAAGATTTAGTTGTGCAATTTTTATGGAAATATAAATCAAGTAGAGCTTTTTCTAATGTGTGATAATGTTCTTCAAGCTGCATATCAGCTGTAATTTGTTGTAATTGTTTTTGCATTGTAGATTCGTCCTCTCAATTTTAATAAGTAAAAAATTAAAATTGTCTAAATCAACGAATAGAAAAAGCGCGACTAAAACTAGTCGCGCTAAATGTTCATACGAAGCTAACTAATTCTAATCTTGCTTTTTTGCACAACAAATAACACCTCTATATAAGTGGTTTGTTCGACAAAATTAAGCTATAACGTTGATTCAGATTAGAATTCTACAATTAACAAAAAGTTCACCCTTTAATAAAATAGTATATTTATTATATAATAGATATGGAAATTTCACAAGTTTTAGTAAATCATCGCTTTTATAGTTTAATATTCCCTAAAAATGATAGAATTTGTATTATAGTATGCTATGATTTACCGTAACCAATCTAAATGAGGGTTTCATTAAATGGATTTGTATGGAGGAAACACTAAAAGTTAGAAAGGAGTTAATAAGATGAGAGATATTAGAGTTTATCATGTAGATGCATTTACAACTGAAAAATTTGGCGGTAATACAGCTGGCGTTGTGCCAGATGCTGAAAAATTATCCGAAGATGAGATGCAAAATATCGCAAAAGAATTAAATTTACCGGAATCCGTATTTTTACTACCTTCAGATAATAAAGATATAGACTATAAAGTAAAATATTTTACTCCCAGTGAAGAAATCAACTTTTGCGGACATGCAACTGTTGGATTAACATGGCTTTTGGCGACTGAGTTTGGTCTTGCTGAGAAAAAAGAAGGTATAGTGCTAGAAACGAATATTGGTAGAGTACCGGTTGTATGGCATAAGGAAAACGGAAAAGTTATCAATGTGGAAATGACGCAAGTAACGCCAAAAACACAAGATATCCATATTGATGTGGAAGAGCTTAGTCGACTGATCGGCGTCCATTCCGAAAGCATTGATTTAACGTATCCAATCAAACTAGCGAATACTGGTGTCTGGCATTTACTCGTTCCAATAAAAGATCAAATCGATATCGACAATGCAGTGCCAGATTTAGCAGCGTTAGCGAAACATAATAAAGAACATAATATTAGCACGACACATCTTTATACTTTTACTAACTTGAAAGAATATGAATTATATACAAGAGATTTTGCACCAGGGATTGGTATACCTGAAGATCCTGTAACTGGTGCAGCAAATGGTGCGTTAGCCGGCTTCCTCTATTTAGAAGGTGTTATTTCTCAAGGTGAAATAACATATCTTAAAATTGCTCAAGGTGATGCGATAGGAAGACCTGGAACTCTTTATGTGACTGTTATTCCGAATGAATTAAAACCAGTCATCAAAGTTGCAGGAGCAGCTACCATCACAATTCGAGGTATCTTAACTATCTAAACATAGCAGCTTGAATTTGAGACTTTTTTATAGCTATGATTTTCAAAAATCACTCGTTATGTTATGAGGGCACTGAAAAACTAAAGAAATTCATTTTTTTATATTATAAATCTGTCTTTTGTTGGATTTAGAAACTCAAAAAGTCGATTTGCATCACATTTTTTGTGGCAAATCGACTTTTTCAGTGCCTTCTTATGTTATGGGTGATTTTTTCTGTTCGCTCCTTACTGATGGCATCAGGATATAAGGGATTTGAGCCTAGACATAGGATTGTCATTGCGAATAGACGGTTTTGACAAGGGTTTACATCATTCCGTCCGTAAGGTGAAAAGGTGTAATATCTTTAACGATGTGTTCCAAATGTGCAGATATCAAGGTTTGTAAAAATCAGAGGTATAACATCTTTAATTGGATATTATTATTTCCCACTTAAATACATGCGTTAGTAAAATTTTGGCATTTAGTTATATTTCGGCTGACTAAACGTCTCGAAATCCAAATTATTATATTTTATTAATTTCTAAAATCATTGCTGAATGATTTGAAAATCGTACGACGGAAAGCTTGTCATATCAAAATAATGTTTGGTTTCCAGTTTTTATAAAAATTTTGACGATAGTTTTTCCCGTCTCTTTTAAAAATTGATGGTTTTTCTCCTCAATATGATAAGAGTTAGGCATTTATTAGCAAAAGTAGCCATTGCCCTTTTAAATGTTTATCTGTTACCCAAACCTTTATTTAGAAAAATTCGGATGTCGGATTATAAAACCGTAAATCTATATAATTGTAAAAAACACTTGCACCACTTCCAAATGGAGGCGTTCGCCCCAAATCAGGAAATGGGTCGAAACTATGATGATGTCTTGATGTCTTTCCGTAACAATAAGAGGTGTGTGTAGCGCCATCCAATACAGTAGATTAGCGAGCTGACAAATTCCACCGCCAATGCCCGTCTTTACTTCTCCCATTGCGAGCTGCATGCCTTCAATATAGCCTTTTGCCCTCAGTCGTTTTTCCTACTAGTTGCCAAAAAGAAAAAGTTTCACCATGCTTAATGATTACGTCATCGATTTCACTCGTAGCAATTTTTAAATTGATTATTTTATTTTCTTGTAATTTAGGATCACTGTTCCCTAATTTTCTTTTCAGCAATGATTGATGTTTTTTACAAGTATAAGGAAATGTAGTTGATAACTCTTTATGCGTGGCAAACCGTTTTCTTTCTTTTAAATTTGCTAAAAACGAAAAAAGTCTTTTTTGTTCGATTCGTGTGTGATAGAAGAGTGGATGAAGTTCAGTTAGTCTCAATACTATTTTCCTCCCTGTTTTTAAACTAGAAAATAATAAACTTTCTATTTATTAATATGCTTTTTTAGTTGAACTCGTTCCACATGGATTTTTAATACATTCCATCGTACTTCTTCTTTCTGGTTGAACTTTTTTTATTTAGATTTAATCTATCAGTAGCCAGGGTAGAACGTACGAGGGCGTGGGACATTGATCCCGTCAAGTAAACTGTTCACCCCCTACTTGTAGAAATATGTTTGAGGCTGGTTGGGACTTAGATCTCGTATAACAAGCGAAGCTGTAATACTACGGTACCATCTCAACGAAAAACTCTTAAAAATTGTACAATAGTTGAGTTCATTGAATTAAGGACCTTATTAAATTAAAGCGCATCAAAATTCACTTCCACACCTAAACCTGGTTTATCAACAATTGTTATAAGACCACCATCTTGAACAAAACCTCCCGTGATATGAGGAGATTCTGCAATTAGATAATGACTATCCAAATCAGATGCCCGTATATTAGATTTGGCACCGACAAGTGCAGCACCAGCGGCAATACCTAATCGGGATTCGCTCATGCAACCAACCATGCATGGAATTCCTGCAACTTCGGAAATAGCATTAATTTTTATTCCTTGATAAATACCACCACATTTCATGAGTTTAATATTTATCATATCCGCTGCTTCAGTCTGTATTGCCCGTAATGCATCTTGAGGTGAGTGGACAGATTCGTCTAACATAAGATGCTGGGAAATACTCTCTCTAATTTGACAGCAAGCTGCTAGATTCCAATAGGGCACCGGTTGTTCTACTTCTAATACATTATACTTTTCCAAAGCTTTCATAGTTCTGATAGTCTCTTTTGCATCCCAACCTTGATTGGCATCCAATCTCAACTCTATATCTGGTCCCACAGCTTCACGAATCAACTTAATGGCATGAATATCTTCGATAGAATTAATTCCGGTTTTTACCTTTAGAATACGAAAACCCATCTCCGTATATTCTACTGCTTTTTTAGCCATATTCTCGGGAGTGTCAATACCCAGTGTCATATCAGTTTCTATTTGGTTACTGTTCCCCCCCAATAATTTGTAAAGGGGTTGACCTGAGCTTTTTCCGATAATATCATACAATGCCATATCAATGCCCGCTTTGGCCGCATTTTGACCTACCACTACCTGATTCATTAGATTATGGATATTTTCTAAATAGAAAGGGTCTTTTCCTATGAGCAAAGTAGCGATTTTCTGAATAAAGTGTTGCGTTTCTTGTGCGTCACTTCCCGTCACAGGCAGAAATGGAGCTGCTTCGCCGTACCCAATGATACCTTCATCTG
This sequence comes from Lysinibacillus agricola, assembly GCF_016638705.1. Taxonomy (GTDB): domain Bacteria; phylum Bacillota; class Bacilli; order Bacillales_A; family Planococcaceae; genus Lysinibacillus; species Lysinibacillus agricola. The sequence continues at coordinate 3,107,212 of NZ_CP067341.1, forward strand.
TAGTTATCTTAATAATTACATTCTGAGGGATTACTCTTTCTATGAGAGCTACTTTAAAATTCACAATACTTTCAGGTTCATAAATCTTACTTTGAATATTGGTTATTTGCATACTTACTCTCCTTTACTTCAAATACTATAAAGATTCCTTGACCCTCTTCAAACCTAGGGATTCATACCTCTCTGTAAGATCATTTTGAATTTGATCCCGAATATGGTCTATACGATAAAAACTTATAGCTATAAGAGCGAGCGTTTCACATACAAGAGGGACAAAAATATAAGACAATGAAATAGCATTGATGGCTGAATCTGGTTGAACTACGAGTGTTGCGTCATATCCGAATTTAGATAAAATGGCAAGCTGGACAGAAACAGCTAGCCCCATCCCCATCTTTGAGCCCAAACTAATTGCTGAGTAAAGAATCCCAGGAGTTGATGCATGGTGTTTCCATTCCCCATAATCTACTATATCCGGCATTAATGCAGTCAATAAGGGAATGGCTATTCCCAAGCCAAAGCCAGTCATGCCTAAACCAATAAATATAAAGATTGAACTCCCCAATAACATGATAAGCTTTCCACAAATACTTATTCCGACCCCTACCATAATTGCCTGCTTCTTTCCAATTTTACCCCCAATTATAGGTGAAATAGCACTACCTGGAACCATGAAAGCAAAGATAACAACGAGAGCAAGCCCTGCGAAAGTTTGATTTGGAATAACATGAGTAAAATAGTAAATAGCCATAGCAGAACTAAATGTATATGAAAACATAATTGACAATGTAATGATTAGCCCTAAAAGCCAAGGGAAATTTTTTAGATATCTCAATTGTCCAAGAAGTGGAATCTTTTCTTTTTTTGGTAATATAGCAATATATCTATCCCTTGTTCCAAAATAAGCCCAAATTGCGCTGGCTGCACCCAATGCCCCTACTATTATTCCAACAGAAAAGAATCCTTTATTAATATCTCCACCTCCAAACCCTTTTAGGAGTGGAATGACAACCAATCCTGCTATCACAGAAACAATAGAAGCGGTAATAAAACGCATACTACTAAGTTTTGAGATTACTTTACTGTCTTTTGTGATTAAGCTAATTTGCGTTGCATAGGGTAGCTGCAAAAATGAAAGCATAAATAACGCTCCTATATACGTAACAGCTGCATATATGACTTTGCCTGTTTCGCCAAAGGGAGGATTTAAAAAAAGCAATGCACTAAAAATAAAAAATGGGATGGCAAACCACTTAAAAAACGGTCTAGCTTGCCCATCTGGTCTTCTTATCCGATCTAATGTGGCTCCTATACCTATATCTTGAATTCCATCAAGTATCCTCGCAACAAGCATGATTCCCACAAGTGATGATGCAGGAATCAGCATGACATCTGTAAAGAAATAGGACATATATCCATTCATTAAAAATGGTAGGAGACCTGTACCCATTCCTATCGCACAACTTGCCCACATCTCCGAAGTACTCAGTTCTCCTATGTACTTTTTGGTTTTCGCCATTATACCGTCCCCTTTCGAATAAATCTAACAGTCTGCTACGAAAATCAATCACCTACATACGTATTTATATACTCTTCTCTATTCTTATCTGGTACCAAACTTCCTCCAGTTGCCCACACGATATGAGTTGCGTTTCCTATTTTGTCCTCTAATTTACAATTCGCTAAATATTCCGACATTTCGTCGTAAAAAGATAATCTCATTACCCCTTCAAAAGCTGCACAGGCACTGGGCTCCAAAAAAATTTGTTCTTTATTTAAGAGGTGTCTCATATATTCAAAAAGCTTACAATCTTCAACTGTGAAAATCCCACTAAGAATTGGTTCCATAACTTTCCCAATAAATCCAGATGCTCTTCCGACTGCCAGCCCATCCGCAAGGGTTTGACCATCTAAACCAATATCATTAACGGATATTTCATCGTGTTTTCCACTTGCCATTCCGAGTAACATACAAGGTGCTTTTGTCGGTTCCACAAAAAAACAATGTACATTTTCTCCAAATATATCCTTAAGTCCAAAGGTAATGCCTCCAGGTGCACCACCAACTCCACATGGGATATAGACAAATAATGGGTGTTCCTCATTCACAATAAGACCCTGTTCTTTAAGTTGTAACTCCAATCGTTTTGCAGCTACTGCGTATCCCAAAAATAAGTCTATGGAATTTTCATCATCAATAAAATAACTCTTAGGATCTTTGTCTGACTGGACACGCCCATTTTTCACAGCCACACTGTAATCCGACTGATACTCCACAACGACAACACCATGTTTTCGTAACAAATCCTTTTTCCACTGTTCGGCATCTGAAGACATATGGATGATCACCTTATAGCCAATTGCTACACTAACCATACCTATGCTAAGTCCAAGATTTCCTGTAGAACCAACTTGAATTGTATATTGCTGAAAAAAGTGGCGACATTCCTTTGAAGCAAGTTTTGCATAATTATCTTCTTTTCTAAGAAGACCATGAAAGAGCGCCAAATCTTCTGTATGTTTCAATACCTCATAAATACCGCCCCTAGCCTTAACGGAACCTGCAATCGCCAATTCATTATCTTGTTTTAACAATAATGTCCCCGTGAGATTACAATGATCGCTTTCATTTATAAATTTTTGCATCATTGGAATAGCTGTTAAAGGAGATTCAATAATTCCTTGTGTTGCTTTTGTTTCTGGGAAGCAACATTCAATAAAAGGTGCAAATCGTTCCAGCCTTATCCTTGCATCATCAATATCTTTTGTAGATATTCCCATTTTCTCTAATGGTTTATTAGCGCTTTCCTTTTTAGGATTTATCCAAACCAATTCTTCCATATTTTCTAATCTTTTTATAATCGGTGATTTCCAATTATCTGTCTGCAAAATATCCCCCCTCTTAATTTGTCATGATATTTAACATGATTCTATATGCCATCTGCGTTTCTTCTATATCCACATACTCTGAAGTTGTGTGAACGTTGTGGATTCCAATTCCTAACCCACTACATATAAAGCCCCGCTCTCCAAAAATATTAGCGTCACTACTGCCTCCAGTCTTTATCTCTACTGGATCTAGCCCTTCGTCTTTAATTGCCTCCTTTGTTCTCTTATAAAGGTACTCATCTGTTTGAGCATGATAGGGTGGACAGAGAATAGTTATTTCCTTCGACACTCGTCCTTCAAACAGTTCCGCTGCTTCCTTTGCCGCTTTATGCATAACTGCTGCCTGATCATCTATTTTATCCTGATAATAGGACCTGATTTCTGCAGTTACGACTGCATAATCTGGCACTGTCGGAGCTTCTTTTCCTCCATGAATTGAAGATATATTCACAGTCGTATCTTCATCTACTAAGCCCGTTGGCATTGATGTAATAGCATGTGCGGCCATGCAAACTGCATTACGTCCAGCAGTAATATCTACACCAGAGTGAGCAGTCGTTCCCCAAAACTCATACTTGAGTAAGGTCTTTCCTTTACTGGCACTACATAGATATTTAGGGTGCCCAGCTCCATCTAACACAAACATATACTTCACTTTTATATCTGAGGTGTCATAGTGAGTAGCACCTTGCATGATTTCTTCACTTAAAGTAAACAAAAAATACATTTCTCTATGCGGGATATTATTCTCGCGTAGGTATTCATAGCCCTCTAATAACATAGCTATCCCTGCCTTATCATCCCCACCGAGGATCGTACTTCCGTCACTTATTATTCTTCCATTCTTTTTAATTGGTTTAATATTACGTCCAGGTTCTACTGTATCCATATGAACATTAAAGCAAATTGGCTCTAAGTCCAGGCTTCCTGGAATATGAACCAATACATTTCTACCATTACTCCCAAACTTTTTGCCTGTATCATCGGCAATGACTTTTTCTCCACGCTCCTTAAAAAAGGCGATTAGGTAATCAGACATTTCTTTTTCTTCCAATGAAGGGCTATCTATTTGTATAATTTCAATTAGACGATTTAAAAAGCGTTCCTCATTCATTTGTTTATCCATTATAAAACCTTCCTTCTAAATGTCGTTTCTTAATCTTCGGCATAAAACGGAATGGCTTCCTTCAGTGATTCTTCCAGTGGGATTAATAGTTTTGTAACTTTTCCAGTTTCATCACGTTTAAAGGTCACTGGAAAACAAATGCCATAGCTCTCCACTGCTAGATGAAATTTATCTTTACCAGTTGGAATAATAGGAAGGGTCAAGCCAATCATCTGCAAATAGATTTGTCCATCATTTTCCAAAACGATTGCCTTACCATAGGCCCTATTTGAGTATGTACCTATATATGAATCTCTATTTTCACATTTACTTTTCATATTATTGGCATTCTTCAAAGCATCCCGTGTTTCTTCTATTTTTTCAGCACTAAGTTTTGCCGATGCGTCTATATATCTATTCATCCAATCTAAAGGTTCAAAGCCCATAAGTTCATCTAGTATTGCATATCCAATGGAAGTTACCGCTGTTGTCTGATTCAGGTTACAGAGTATAGATATAGCTATGTCCTTTTCAGGAACAAAAATTTGTTGTGATTTGAAGCCATCCAATGTACCCCCATGATGAACGATTTTTTGCCCACGATAACTTTCAATAAACCATGCCAAGCCATAACTAGTAAATTGAATCTCAGGAAACATAATATTGAATATGTCACCATCACGAATAATTATCTGTGGAGAATGCATTTCTTGTAGCATTTCTTTTCCTAACACTTGCCCATTACCATTCAACTGAAATTTCAGCCACTTAAGCATGTCCACGGTAGAAGAATACATAGTTCCAGCGCCACCAGATGTTTTTGCATAGTTGTAAGGAATCCTATATATTTGTCCTCCACTATTTATATATGGCCTAGCCTTTCTGCTATCGTCATCTCTAATCAAATCTCCATAGATATAAGTGCTATTCATACCCAATGGCAATAAAATATTTTCCTTAACGAAATCTCCCCATGGTATACCACCTACCTTTTCCACTAACAAGGTAGCAACCATAAACATATGATTTTGATAATGAAATCTGTACCTTAATGGCCAAGCCGGCGGAAGAAAAGCAAGAGTTTCAACCTGCTCCTTTGTGGTTCTTTCTGGTGTATTTAGCCAACTAGTATCATGTCGTGGCAAACCGCTTCTATGTGAAAGAGCATCTCTTATCGTCAAATGTTCTGTACTGTACTCATCGTACATCTCAAAATTAGGCAAATAAGTTTTGACTGGCATATCCAAGTCTATTTTTCCTTTCTCCGACAGGATACACAAAGACAATGCTATAAATGCTTTCGTAGATGAGCCAATGCAATAAACTGTATTAACGGTAGCTTTATTTTCCTCTTCCAAATCAGCAGCACCTATGGAATAGTGAAATTCGTCACTACCTTTAGATACTGAAACCGTAAGGGACGGTAGTCCATACTGCTCTTTTGTATCGTGAACTAATTTTTCTAAACGCGTTTGCAGCACTTTATCCATATAATATTCATTCCTTCCTAGCAATTTTTCTCTCTAAACTTAAGTATTGCTACAGATTCATCTGGCATTTCCAAGTACAGATCTTCTTTCAATAAATACTTTCTAAAGAAATTTGCATGGTATTGGGCCAAAATAGCAGCAAGCTTATTCCCTTCCATTGACCCCAGGGGGATTCCCATCATTTCAGCAATGTCTGGAAAAAATACTAGATCTGTAAAGCCCATATGTTCTACGTCTTTTAACACCAATTGATAGGTATTCTCTGTATTACTTAGATAAATTCCTGAAAGCAGCTTACTTGTAATTTCAGTTCCAATACATAGAAAAGGCTTTCTAATATCTTGACCATAATCTTCTTCTAGGTTTGCCCCATCCACATCAATTCCGCATACGAAACGACTGTCCTCCCTGCATACAGAAATGGCTGCACCGCCACCAAAGGAATGCCCAGTAATACCGAAACCAGGAATTAAGTCTAAATGTCCTGCCAGTAAATAGTTGCTCTTATTTACTTCTTCCATGTAATCCGCAGCAGTTCGAATCCTTTTAGCCCAAATTTCCATTCTCTTATTCTTCGCATGACTATCACAAAACTGACGACCTGCCTCAATAAAAGTCCCATAATTCTCTTCTGTAAAATCTTTTGCAGCTACTTCCATCATAATCTTTTGTAATATTTCCTCTTTTTCCGGAACATTCATTTCATCACTATGTGTTTCATCCATTGGAATAATCGTTCCATCTTTTAAACGGACTGCTGTAGCTTCTCCTGTATGTCCAATAGCTATCACCACAAATCCCATACTAGCTAAATCTCCACATAGGACACTATTGGACATTTCATAACTCCCATATCCATGACTATAAAATATAACCGGATACTTTTCTTTGTGTTGGGAAATTGGGGCTTCGCTAAAAAAATTGGTTTTCGCCTCGCTTAGCGGATGACCAAAAAGTGCTTCTGCGAAAGAGTATTTAGCATTCTTTCCATCGCTTTCATCTGCCGGATAAAAAAATGTTAAAGGAATCGTTTCTCCCTCACAATTAAACTGACTACGCAAAATACCTACAGTTAACTCCCCATAAGGATTTGGAAAATAAAACATCTATATCAATCCTTTCTATTATTTTTTCAGTATTCCATCCATTAATCCGACTAATTTCAATACTGTAGCCTCTTGATCTTTCTTATCTGAAATCTCGTACTTATCAAAATAATGTAAAACGAAAGTTGATAACATCGCCAACATATAAGAGGACAACTGAAAGTCGATATCTTCTCTATAAACACCTTCCTCAATTTTTTTCTTGATACCTACATTAATATGGGGAATCATCATCTCTAAAAGATACTCATCAAACAGCCTGGCAAAGAAACCAACCCCACAATTAAGTATTTTTTCATAGGAAATTTCATTAATTGAGCCGCCATCTTCAGAAGGGATAGAAAATCCTTCTTTCTCATATGTAAAGAGAACAATATTGTCCGCGCCTAGCGAATCAAATTTTCTCTGAAAAGCAATGCTAGCTAAATATACACACAGGTCCTCCTTGCTTTCAAAATACTCATAAAAAGTACCTGTAGGCAAACCCATCCCCTCACTTAAATCGGATACCTTAAGTGAATGGTAGTCTTTACTAATAAAAACCTTTGTTGCCTGTTCGATTAGTGCTTTACTATAATGTTTATTCAATCTAAAAAAACTAGGTTTTGGCATATACAGTCTCCTTTTATAATGAACTTAAATTTTTGATTGTTAAATTTCCGATTAATATCGGAATCCGAGTTTCCTCAGTAAAATTGTATATTCTATTCATTTAAGAGTCAATAAAAAAATCCGAATTGTTTGATATTACAGAAAACTATAAATGGCTATGGTGTCTCCCCCCATGTCACAACGTCTAAGAGATACTTTTTATCAAAAAAAAATCACCACTTAACATTTGGTATACCTGAAGAACTAACGGGGCAGCATTCCTGTTTGAAAGATGTTCTGGCTCTTGAAAGAAAAAGAGTCCTCTAGTATGATGCTGAATGTCAACGACCATTGACCCAACATCTACAAGGAGGACTCCTAAATGCATTCTAAAATGAATTACAAAATTAATTAAGTGACTGATAATACACTCGTCGTAGGTATAGACATCACAAAGCGCGTTCATTACGCTTGCTTTGTCGATGAACGAGGACGCGTGATGGAAAAAGCTTTTGCTGTACATCAATCAATAGAAGGTTTTGAAAGTTTGTATGAAAAGATTCGACTAACGATAAAGGAACTCAGAAAACAGTTTTTCTATCCCTCATATTCTTTGGGTAAATAATAAATTTGTCTGTTGCAAAGTAGCCTCTTGATGCACCATTTAAAATGGATTCTTTCATAAATGTTTCGTCTAAATAGTTCAACGGCTTACTGGAAATAGCAAATGCTGAACTGACAGCCATTCCACCTGTTGTAAGTAAAATTAATAGTGCCATCACAACGATTCCTGATTTCTTCTTACTCATATCCTTAATGGAGAGTATTCTCTTTTTTAGAATTTGTGTACTCCCTAGAAAATTTGTAGAAAAAACACCTTCTCCTCTTTTTAACTTCTCAGCATGTAGTATCGTCTGACTATACGTTTTTCTAAGTTGGATGTCAGTATTTTTTACTACTTCTTCATCACAAGCGTGTTCACAAAGGTTGTCCAGTTCTTTAGCGAATAGATAGAACAATGGATTGAACCAATGAATACTACTAATCAGCAATACAAAAACTTTATACCATAAATCCTTTCGTTTTAAATGAACTAACTCATGCTTCAATATCATGTTTAGTTCTTCTTCTCGATAAACATTATTAGGTAGCCAGATAGTATTTTTAGTAAATCCCAATACCATGGGGGAATGGATAAAGCGACATTCTTTCAATGCGATTTCCTTAGTGATATTCATTTCACTTTTAACTTTTTCAAGCAAATGAAGAATTTTCGGTTCAGTTATCGTTTGCCCCCATCTTTTCACCATGTACATAAAACGATAATGTCTTACAAGATGAACTGCCAAAAATACAACGATTCCTAAAATCCAAATTATCATCACCATCTGCCAAACAGAAAGTGCTGTCACTGTATCTACAGATGAGGACACAAGCGTTATCTGACTACTGTTAACTGGAATAGGTTCTTTAGATGGTACTTGCACCGATTCTGATAGATTGACAACTGGGGTCGATATATTGATTGTAAATGGTAAAATAAAACCTGCAAGGATCGCGAGCCAGCCATAATAAAGCCATTTAGCACTGTATCGTTTTAAAAGGAAAGGCGTTACAGCTATAAAGAGTAGTCCAATAAGGGACATAACTACTGATTTAAAGAATAAACCTACCATGATACTGTGCATATTAATCCCTCTTTTCTTCCACCCATTTAATTAATGAAGCTAAATCTTCATTAGAAATAGTATCGGATTTATAAAGTGTACCCACTAAATTCATAAAGGAGTTTTTATGATAGAGCTTCATAAAATGCTCTGTTTCAAAACTTAGATAGGCATCTTTTTCTACTGTAGGGTAATAAAATCTCTCCTTAGCTTTTTTCTCACTGCGAAGAAATCCACGTTCAGTTAATCTTTGCATAAGGGATACTACGGTTTGGATTTTCCAACCTTTCTCACTCCCTATTTCTCTCATTATTATACCTGTAGTAATTGGCGGATTACTTTCCCATACTATCTTCATAATCTCAAATTCTGCTTCAGGCAATTTTTTCATACATACTCACCTCTTTTTCATTTAAGTCAATTGTCTTAATTCGTATAATATATCTCCCTTGAATCGTTGTCAAATTTTGTTATAGATGGAGATATATTATTCAAATGCCAAAGGTAATCCCAACAGCCATTGCATTCTCTGTTCCAAGTTTCAGAAATTTTCTATGATGGAGGTTTTTAGAAAAACAACCGAAATACAAAGAATCAAGGGATAGGATAAATCAATTAATTGAGGAAGGTAGACTTGCTGAAGTTCTAAAGAAAGGTTGAAAAATAATCCTTATGCGTATAGAGAGAGAAATTACACATACATCCATGAGTTACTGTTATCACAATCAATTTGATTACGTTTGACCGCTTCAATGCAAATTGAAACGGTCATTTTTTTGTCCATTTACTAGCGGGTGAATTCCTGTTTATAAGGTTAGTGTAATAGAATAAATTAGAACAGCGCTCAACGTAATCGAATGACCAACTATTCATCTATTCATTACTCGCTACGTCTGAGTAAATTGTGTAGTTATCAATACTAATAGGGTATTCCACCATTTGTTGAGAACCCCCCATTTGTCATTTTGTCTGTTAGGAATTGGATCAATTCATTTTTTGTTGGATACAAAAAAGAGGCTGGACATAAGTATTTTTAAAAAGCAAAATAAAAAAATATCCACAAAAGAAAAGCGCTAGAAATCAACGTCTAAAATTGATTTCTAGTGCTTTTTAAAGTTCTGACCAATTTTGTCCCAGCCTCTTGGTGAGTAAATATAAAAAGGAAATTTATTGTTTTTTACTTGATTTCGTAAACAAAATATTAGCTTCTATTCACACATTCCTCCTGCGGTGAGTTTATGTGGCAACACATGGATGCTGGTGGGTTTAATTATATAGTCTCGGTTTCTATTTCATTGGAATCTAGCCTATTTTTAATACTAAACTATGCATAATTATTCTGAAATTAAACTGTAAGCAGAAACTTTCTTAATTTTTAAGGATACGAACATTGAGACAATGTAGGCTAAAATAAGAATGCCTACACATAGCATTAGAATAATCGGTAAATGAACGATAAAGTCTAAACGTTTCACCCCTGCACTTGAAAGTAATACAGAAAGCATAGGGTTTGTATAAAAATATCCTAGGACACCACCAATGGTCACTCCAGTAATAATCACGGGTACAAAGCTGATGGAAATTTGATGCATCAATTGAATTGTTGAGTAGCCTATTGCTTTCATTACACCAAACTCTTTCTTACGCTTAATAATCATCGTTTTGATGATTAGATACAAAATCATTACAACAACTAGAACGGTAATTGTCAGAACCATTATCATAACTGCAAATACTGCAGCTGTATACATACCTGTTTGGCTCTCTATATTTTTATCTATGTCTAACGCTTCTACTATATAATCTCCGTACTGTTCGTGAACATTTTCAATAAAGTTTTGGTTTGATATACCATCTAGATATACATAAAGGGTCGTGCCTTTATAATCTGAATGTAATCGCTGAATTCCATCCATCGTTAATGAGGCTATTTGTCCTAAATTGCCGATTGATTGGCTGAGGCCAGTTACTAGAAAACTAGCTGTTTTATCCCCATATTCTACTTCAACCGTATCGCCAATTCCTTTATTAATTTTATTTGATACAACCCAGGAGATGGATATTTCATTATCATATTTTGGCTGACGACCTTCGTAGACAATATTATTTTCTAACTGATTATAATTATCTGTAACATTCGTATTTACAGTTTGATTATCAATTTTTGTTGTAATAAAATCAAAAATATTTATCTTACTTACATGGTCCATTTGTTTAATGTGACTCAAAAGTTCTGTTGTATCTGCATCTTGCCTAACAGATATCATCACATTTGCTGGTTCTGCGCCAAATAAGTTAACGAATGCGGTTTTGTCTGAAGCAACGTTATAAAAAAGCACCACTGAAAAAGCTGATGCGAATGTTAATGCGATAATAATTAAAAGTATCATGATGTTTTGTTTTACATTTGACAGCATCGATTTAATAGCAAGTAAAAAATGAAGCCCACCTCTCGTATTCTCCAATGGAAAATAGTTTTTTCTAAAACTGTGCGTTTGAATACCTCCTCGAAGGGCCATAATAGGTTGAATTTTTCGAACGCGAAAAGCGGAAATTAATGCAACAATTACAACACAAAAAACAATAATAAATATATTTGTTACATTAATAATCATATTGAATCCCTGATACCATATTAATCCGGATAAAGATGAAATAATGCTTCCTATGATAGGCATAAGACAATATGACAATGCAACCCCAACAATACTTGCACTAAAAGCGATTAAAACAAACTGTAAAATAATTGACGATAGAATTTGTCTACTTGTATAACCAATTGCTTTAAGTACTCCTATATTCGTCATCCCGTCTTCAATGCTATTTGATACACGATACTTAATGACAATTAGTGAAACAAGCACGATAATGGCTGCAAAAGCTACTAATATCATAGCTATGATATTAATGGTTAACGTGCTTACACTTTTCACCATCTCAATATCTAACATCCCAATAGATGAAGTCGTTTCACCTACTGTTGATTGAGGAAACTCCTTACTAAAATCGTTTTGTAACTTTGTAGATTGTGTTTTGTCTTCCATCACTGCAGATATGGCCAATCCTTTGCCTAGTTCATCTGCTAACGTTTGATAAGCAATTTCTGGTAGCATAAATTTCATGAATCCAATGTTGGCCGTACCCATCATTGTTGTTTCAAAGAATCCAGCAATTCGATATTTATAGTCCTTGTTTTGATATGTGATGGTAAAATCTTCACCTAACTCATAACCACCATTTGTTTTAAAAGTGTAAGGAATAAAAATATCATTAGCACTTGAAGTGTTTAGTTTTTCAACCAACTTCAACGCCCCGATATGACGATAATCATCTGCATTAAAAATAGCGGTACGACTAGCTAATTCATTATCACCAAAATTAAATTTGGCAATGTCCATATTGATAATATCGTCTGTTTCTGACTCTATCACCCCAGGATATTTCGTTATAAATTCTCCATAACTTGAATTATAACTTGCATAATCCATCATAATTATTGCATGAGGATCTTTTAATTGTTCAACTTTACTATCAAAAAATGTATTGATTTGAGTAATGACCATTAGACCTATATTCAATAGTAGCGCAGCAACTAAAATAAATGTAAATAAGGAAGCTGTTGCCGATTTACTTCTTCTAATATTAGCGAGGGCTAGATTCATGATTTTCACCTTACCACCCCATTTCTGCAAGGAACACCCCTAGCTTTTCATGACGCTCGAAGCTCTCTTTTTCACTGAACTCACCTAACTGCAAATCACCGCAAATTACGCCATCTCGCAAATATAAAATTCGGTTTCCACGCAATGCTGTTTTCATATCATGAGTGACCATGACTATACTTTGCCCATTTCGATTTACATTTGTTAAAACATCTAACACATTATCACTAGATGCAGAGTTTAATGCACCAGTTGGTTCATCAGCAAAAAGTATTCTCGGATTGTTGATTAATGCTCGAACAATCCCAACTCGTTGAGCCTCACCACCAGAAAGCTGTGTCGGAAATTTAGACCATGCGTTTTCATTGATCCCTACTTGTATTAATAGTTCTTTCGCTTTTTTTACGAGTTCACGCTTATTCTTATTTACTAAAAGGCCACTTGCCAGTACATTATCGAGTACACTCATATTGTCCAGTAAATAAATTTGTTGGAATACAAAGCCACAATTGTTCCTTCTAAATATTGCTAGTTGATCGTTGTTTAATTTAGTTAAATTTTTACCAGCAAAATCGATTTCGCCTAATGTCGGTTTATCCATTCCACTCATTGCGTAAAGTAGAGTGGACTTCCCAGACCCTGAACTCCCCATTATGATTGTAAAATCCCCTTCTATTAAACTGATATCAAGATTTTTTAATACATGCTGTTGAATTCCACCGCTTGAAAAGGTTTTACACAGCTTCTCCGTTTTGATAATCGTCTTTGTCATATTTTTAGCACTCTCCCTTTATTAAGCTAGTGTTTGAATTTGCAAATCAAAGAAAAAAGACCGTAATGAAGATTACAGTCTTATCATACAAAATGAATCCTTATTAAATCTTTATGCAATTATTAACTAATCCTTAATTATCATGCAAGCTTGATTTTCAATACTACGGTAAAGCCATCATGCCCATTGTAACAGCTTATCTGGCCATACATATTTTCCATGAAATACTTCGATATATAAAGACCAAGGCCTGAACCATTCTTGCCTCCGATATTTGTTCCTCGATAATATTTATTGAACAGTAAGGGCAATTCATCTTCGCTAATTCCGGACCCTAAGTCCATGATGTGGAGTTCAAGATAACCCTGCTTGATTTGTGACTTAATAGTGACCTTAGTTCCTGCATATTTATATGAATTACTAATTATATTGTCTATTACCTGCTGCATACGTACAGCATCCGTTAAAATAATACATTGTGGAATTGAATCATAGACGATTTGATTGTCATAATTTACATTTTCAATCATATCAACAAGTACCTCGCTCGATTCTTCGGTTACTGTTATCTGTAACTGTTGCAGCTCTTCTAAAGTGGCATGAAACATATCTGTAACAAGTAAGTCAATTTGCTCTGCTTTCGAATAGATTGTATTCACTTGCTTAATGACCTTTTCATCCCTTACCTGCAGAAGCATCAATTCACTAACTGCCTTAATTGAAGCAACAGGCGTCTTAATATCATGACTTAATGTGGCCACAAGCTCTTTCTTACTACGGTTGGACTCATACTCTCTTTGCCGAGCAGCATAGAGCTCTTCACGTAATAAATCAAAACTTTCCGTGAATGCACCAAAATAATTGTTTTTATCCATATTTAAAGGAATATCTAGATTACCTCTAGCAACATCCGCCGCGAAATGTTGAAGCTGCATAAAAGGTTTCAATAACGTTCTGTAAATGTAGACATTGTAAATAATAATAACACTCATTAATAAACCAACTATTAAACTGAAAGATGTAACCAGTTCCTTTTTCATTTTTTGCACTATTTCTTTATCGTTATTACGGATAATAATTTTCCCTACAATCTCATTATTTTGCCTCACATCAATAATCGAATCTCTATTTTTGATGGCATCATATATATTAATAAACTGAATATCCGGTGTTTGATACATTACATTTTCTAAATTATCTATAATCATAAGTGGTTGTTGAAAGTCGCTGTTATTAAATGTTTCAGTATTAATTTGACCCCAATTTTGTTCGACGGTTTTAACTAATTCATTAATAGCTACCATATTCACTTCTGAACTATTTTTATTGTTAATCATCATTATTGGAAAAGTAATTCCTGCAACAAAAATAACCAAAAGCAAGGCAATTAGCAATTTTATTCTCATTGCTTAGTGTCCTCTAACACATATCCTGTTCCCCATATCGTTTTTATAAATTGCGGGTCCTTTGGATTCTCTTCAATTTTCTCACGTAAATGCCGAATATGTACATTCAGTGTCCCATCCCCTACAAAAGAATCTCCCCATACATTTTGAAACAATTCATCTTTAGTGATGATACGGTTTTTATTATTCGCCAAATAATACAGAAGTTTATATTCCATCGTTTTTAGCTGAATATCAATACCCTTTACTCGAACACGATGAAGTTTGGTATCAATTTGGATTTGACCAAACTCTAAAACCTCTTGTTGGTTAGAGCCATTGCCATATCTTTTGAGTACTGCTTTTACTTTTGCTAATAATACGCTTAGTGTATATGGTTTTTGAATGTAATCGTCCCCACCTATGTTAAGTGCGATTAGAACGTCATCATCGCTGGAACGAGCACTTATAAATAGAATCGGAATCTGCGTAGTTTTACGCAATTTTTTACATAAATCAAACCCCGATTCACTACCGAGATTGATGTCTAGAAGAATCAGTGATGGTTCATGTTCTTCCAAAAATAATTCGCACTCCCCTGCACTTGCCACAAAAGCCGTTTTGACTTCGAACATATTAAAATATTCACAAGTTGTTTCAGCTAAAGCGATCTCATCATCAACAATTAAACAATCTAATTTCATCGTCATTCTCCTAGTAAGAAACTTCCAGTATGCATAGCATAAGAACTATTTAAATCCTCTAAAGTTTTTAATAATTGATTTAATGCATTTTCTCTAGATGCTAACCCTCTAGCATCTTTATCTGTTTCCATGCCAAAATGAATATCGGAAATATGTAAAATATTCACTTGTTGTTTCATTACTTTTCTACAGCTCCTCAATTAAAATTACGTCCGATAGCAATAATTATATTATTTATTTTCTAACACAGAAGTATTTATTACCTTTTTTAACCATGCGTTATATTTTGTTATTATAACCCATGATTAACCTGACTATTATATACGTATAAGTAATTTTTTACTAGCTCCTAACAATCCATTTCGTTCTCTTTTGTGATGCCAGTTCAAAAAATTTTAATTCGTTACATTACCAAATAACTCCTCTAAATCAACCTGCTAGACGAACAAATAAGACACGTTGATTTTTTGCTTCGTATTTATCACAACGCTTTATTTAAAAAGAAAACTCCTGTTTCAGATCGTGTTGTTGCCTAACTTTGAAATGGTCTGTATCACAGAGCTGTTGTTCGATTACAGTTAACTATAATAGTGAAAATCTCTTATAAAACCAAAAGAGCTAATCTAAATATCTAAGATTAGGCGCTTTATATCAATGTTATTTAATCTTAATTTCTATTCCTGAGTGATCAGTAAAACCGTTTTCATCCAATATCATATTCAATTCAGGTAAATGGTTGACCGCTAATATTTCTATGTTGTTTGTTACAAAAGCATAATCTAATCTTCTTCCATCATTTTTATCCATCGAATTAAACCATGTATATTCATTTATATCTTTCCCATTAACTTCTCTCCAAGAATCAACAAAATTATTATTTAATATATTGTTTAATAGATTTGTATTTTCATTTAACCTACTTTTATTTAACAGTTCTATGGCTCTATCATCATTTGTAGCAGCGTTGAAATCTCCAATCAAAACAGTAGGTAGATCAAATTTTTCTTGAAATTTCTTCTGGAATTGAATTCTTTTTTCAGACTCTAATGGAACATGAACTCCTATCACATTAAACTTTTTGAACTGATGCAATTCAATATTTATTTCTATCCACTTAGCATATGCTTTTAAATTGCTTTTTTGAGAAATAAACTTCACTTTTAGTTCTATTTTATGTATAACAACTACAATTGATCCCCTTATATTTTCTTTTACAATTGCATAGCCTTTCTCATTAATAAAATTTAGAAATTCTATTTGTTTTGTTGAACTATCAAATTCTAATAATACGATTATTTCCGGATTTTTATTGGATAAAAAATTAATTAATTTGATAACCCTGTTCTTCCTATTTTCCTTTTCAACTTCACTGTTCCAATCAATCAGATTAGACTTTTTAGGATATAAACCTCCAAAATCATTCACATTTATAGCTAATATTCCCAAAGTATCCTTATTCATCAAACTCTCTTCCTTCCATGTAAATAAATTCAAAACATAACCTTACTTGTATATTAATTCTATAAAAAAAGATCAAATCCCTTTCGTAAGATTTGGTCTTTTACTCTCTATTAAACTAACTCCACCCAAGCAATCCCTTAACATTGCTGCGTATGTTGGACAAAATTGATGTATTAAAATAAAAAAACTACAAACGTTGGTATATCAACGTTTGTAGGCCTTTGAAAATTTCTTAACTTAACTAAAAACCAAATATCTCCGTGAGCAAAGCACATCCCATACCATCCGGATTGTTGTCGTCTTTCCAATAAATCATCACATTTTTAGGAGGGTTAGAAAGGTCTAACTTTCTAATTACTTTTTTATTGTTTTCATCTGGATAATAAAATAAATTTTTATATTCTTTATGTGCGCTATTCACACCGTAGTGCTTTCTATTTCGATCGTTTACAATGTACGAACGGTCAAAGTTTGCATTTTTTAATGTTTTGCCTGATGCTACTTTCACTATATCACTTACCCATTTTTTAAAATCTTCATGATTTATGTCTTTTTCAAACGGTGAGCTTTCATAAAAGTCTTTTATGTATTGAATGACTGGTTTCCCATAGTCTGATTTCTCGAATAAAAGATTTTTTTCTTCTTTATATGATTTAAAGCCTGAGTAAATGAAAGAGATAAATGACTTAATTGTATGCTTCGTGTAATCAAAAATCGGTTCAATCTTTCCTATGGCTTCTTCTTTAAGAATCTTACTGAGCAAATCAACTATAGTAATCTCCAAGTCATCTAGTTCTTCTCCACCCCAAGACAGATGATAACAAGGTACTGATAACCTTTCTACTTCTATAGTAGATAATAATTCATTAAATTCATTTAAAGCTCTCTTACTTCCAGTATGTGTTAAGAATATAAAGGAAACTAAAGGTTGTTCTTTCTCTAATGATGAAACTTTATAAAAATTAACTAATCCGATAATTTCCTCAAAAAGCTGATTATCACCTTTTTGGATAGCTCCATCGTTAATTTTATTTTCCACACAAAACGAAAATTTTGGAAGACTATCAGAAAATGTTTGGTCAAAAAGTTCAATTACAATATCTATATCCCTTGTTTTTTTAGCAATTTCACTCGCTGAGCATATGACCTTTACTTCAGCTTGAACTCTTACTTCATACTTCGAATTTCGAGATAAATCTCGAATCCGATTATTGTATATAAGCTCGTTATACTGCTCGTTATTTGCTAATACAACTGGTGTTAAAAAACTCTCAACAAACCTTGATCCTAAACCATGATTTTCATTAGGGTCTAACAAATAAGCAAGAAACGAAGTTACATTAGGCTCATTGATAGAACCATCATTAGAAGATAAAACCTTAAAAATATTCATCCTTAAACCCCTCTAATTATAAAATTATTTACTTTTTCAATTCGAAATTATATTTCTTGTTTATTTTAGTAGCAATTTTGTCTAAAAACTCACTTACTGTCATCTTCTCAACTTCACTTGTATACCATGCCAATTTAGCCCCTTTAGAAACACCATTATGATAAACCTCTAAAGGCATATATTTCTTCGTAGCATACGTATAATCAAATCTAATGAGTAGTACACTACCATCTTCACATTCTAATTTTACTTTATAATTTGGATTCTTGTATTCCGTTAGAAGCTTAACTCCTTTTATCTTCGCTAACATGTCAAAGGCCTCCAATATTTTCTAATATATTAATAGTTATGTATAGTTTTAATGATATCAGCGTTCAAGGAAATATCGACCTACTTATAACAAGGTCTTCAAGTAATTTTGGAGAACGTTGCGCAATTACGCTTTCTACTAATCTAAAGAAACTCAAATCCGAACAAATCCTCACTTTAATAGTACTGTGTTCAAACTAATTAAAGGTGTGATCAGAGTACCGGTATAATTCTTTGAGTTCTTATAAAATTGAATTACCAATATTTTGCGCATTACTTTTTAATTTTTGTAAATAATAATCTAATTGATTCTCTTTAAAATTCGTTTCTGCCATAAACACACTTAATACCGCTACTGTCGCATCATTTGACGCATTAATAATCGGAACCGATATACCAATAGCTCCTTGCACATGCTCACTATTCGTATAGCAGTAGCCTTTTTCACAAATTTCTTCTAACGATTTTTCAAGTGCTTCTATCGTTATAATGCTATTTTTCGTATGTGCATCCAGCTCTAGTTCTGCTAAAGTTTTTGCTCGCTCTTGTAGATTAAGTTGTTTTATAAAATACGCAAGATGGGTTTTTCCAGCTGTTCCCGTCGGTAGTTTATATACATAGCCTAGCTTTTCAGCCCATTTCAAAGTAATCGGGCTTTCTTCCTTCTCCACAAATGAATAAGTCATTTGGTCACTATACATCACACTTAAATACACTGATTCTTGAAATTCCTTAGCTAACTTTTGCATATAGGGCTTTGCAATTTTACGAAGATCTTGCTCTACCATATTATACAATTTAAGAATATTCGGTGGATTCAAAATATATTTTTTCGATTCTTCTCGTTTAATAAAACCTGTATTATTTAGCGCTTCAACTAATCTATAAGCCGAAGTCAAGCTAATGTTTAACCCTTTTGCCACATCCGACACAGCTAAAGATCGTTCACTCGCAAATAGCATCAGAGCACTCAACGCACGTTCAGCCACTAACGAGCTTTTACTTGTATTATTCATCCAAACACCTTCTTTTAATATTCCATTGACCTATATGTAAATTACTTTTAAAGCATACTTGAAGACTATAGCATGGCTTATTATAGTAAAGATTATATGTAATCAATATCGTTTTTACATTAATTATGTTAGAAAAATCAATTTGGGAACATCCACATTTTGCTAATCCTTATATGTTACCATAAAAATAAAGAATCAAGCCACCGTTAAAATTGGCGAACTTGATTCTTTATTATAGACACTCCTATTTATTCAATTATAACCAAACTGATTGATTAAATTCCACTAAACCAATTTTGAACATTTTCATACATCATCGTATGAATTTGTTGATCTGTAACACCTTCTTCTCGCAACTGCGGAAGAATCTCATCAATTAGGAAACGAATAGACCAACCTGGAATAATTTCATCGATTGATTCTTGCGTATACCAATCAATATTACAGCAATAGTCTTGTGATAAGAATATGCGCTTCTCTAAGCCTTCTTTCAATAATTGCAATAACACTTCATTTCTTTTTGCAGCTGGAAGAGGTCCTTGTCCAAAACGGTCCATTCCTATATAAGCGCCTTTATCTAAAATCTTATGAATATAATTCAAGTCTGTGCTATCACCTGTGTGACCAATCATAACAGATTTTAAATTCACACCCTCTTCTTCAAATATAGCTAGTTGATTCAAGCCATTTTCCGTTTCAGGATGAGAATGTGTCATAATAGGCACACCAGTGCTTTTATGGGCACGTGCAACAGCACGAAATACTTTTTCAAGATCTGGTGTAAGACCAGGTGCATCTGCAGAACATTTAAGGAACCCCGCTTTAATATTTGTATTTTGAATGCCCTTTTCAATATCATGAATGAATGCTTCTGCCATATGATCTATTTCTCTATTTTGGAAATAGTAAGGAATATCTGTAAATGAATAAATACCTGTGGCTGTTACTATTTGCATATCTGTTTCATTTGAGACACGCTCTAAAAATCGCACATCTCTTCCCATTCCTACAACAGTTGGATCACAAATTGTTTTTACTCCTTGTGATTTTACAGCATTCGCACCTTCCACAGCCTTTTTATAAATTACATCTTCATCATATAAATGTGGGAATTGAAACGTCACTACTTCAGATCGTAATAATAAATGTTCATGTACAAGTGTACAACCCAAATCATTAATATTTAGCTTTCCTGTAACTGTATTTATAGATACCATATACCATTTACCCCTTTCATGATACGTAATCTACTTTCTATTTTTACATTGCTATCATAGATTTTAAGACTTTTTGTTTTCTAGCATCCTCAAAGGCTTGAGCGCCATTCAATAAAGGATACACGGCGACGATTGCTGCAAATTGCTCCTTATAAGAAACTAATAAATTAAATGCTTTTTCAAAGTCATTACTATAATAGCCATAGCTTGGTAATAGGTTGATTTCACCTCTCACCATCACATTTAACGGTAATGCAACGTCCTGTTCATATAAAGCAACTACAACAAATGAGCCACCTTTTTTAAGTCGTGATATTCCTTGTTGCGCAGCCAATGAGGAACCCGAACATTCAAAAACAATATCCGCGTCATTTCTTTTTTCTAAAGGATCCTCTACGATTTCAACTGCAATATCAAACTTTTCAATGGCACTTAAACGAACAGAGCGATCTCTTCTTAAGCCTAAAACAGTAACAAAAGCTCCTGCATTTTTAGCAGCTATCGCTACAAAGAAACCAATGATGCCACAACCCTGGACTAACACTTTTTTGCCTGTAATATCATTTGATACTTTTTCAACAGCGTGTAACGCAACGGAAAGAGGCTCGGCAAGTGCAGCAATTTTAAAGGGCAAATTTTCAGGTATGAGATGGACTGAAGCAGCGTTTACCTTCACATATTCAGCCATTCCGCCATCAAAATGCAAACCAAGGCATTGAATATTTGAACAAATATTTTGCCTCCCTTGTCTGCACTGTTCACATTGAGAGCAAATCACACCTGGTTCAACAACAACGTGTGTATTTAGCAAATATTCATTACTTGATGCAGGATGAACCTCTACTACAGTTCCAGATAATTCATGGCCTAATATAATTTCCTTAGGTACAAATTCATAACCTTTAGCATGGTGAGCTGCATGCAAGTCACTTCCACACACACCACAATGACTGACTTTTATGAGTATTTCATTTTCTTCAAGTGTAGGTCTTTGTCTATCTTGGACGTTTAATTGCCCTTTGCCAACTTTCACTAATGCTTTCAAAATGATTTCCCCTTTTGTCAGCTATCCTCAGCTGCTATTTTGTTATACCGCCTGTAACATCAATAACACTCCCTGTTACATAGTCGGATAGATCTGTTGTTAAAAATTCAATGACATTGGCGCAATCTTCAGGTGTCCCGAAACGTTTTAAAGCGGTTTGGTTTGTATATGTTTCAGCGCCTGCTTTTTCAAATTGCTCAATTAAGCGACCAGTAGCAATATAACCTGGTGCAATTGCATTAACTGTAATATTATATGGTCCTAAATCTTGTGCCAGATATTTTGTATAAGAAACGATTGCGGCCTTTGTAGAACCGTAGTGTGAGTATGTGCCTCCTTCTGTTGCTTGTAATCCAGTAACAGAGCTTACTGTGACGATTTTCCCGTAGTTCTTTTTCTTCATACCGCCTGCAACTGCTTTGACACAATTCACTGTTCCGACAAAGTTGCGCTCGTACACTATTTTCAACTGCTCCAAGTCAATTTCAGATGCTTTATTTTCAAGTATAGCTCCTGTCCCACCACCAGCATTGGCAACTAAAATATCTACTTCGCCTAAGTGAGTAACAATTTTATTAAAAGCCGCTTGAACAGCAGCTTCATTCGATACATCTGCCTCTACACCAATTGCTTTTACATCATGCTCTAACAATTCATCGACAACTGTTTCATACTGCTCACCGATATGCTCTTTTTCAAAATGCTGATACGACTTCAAGTCCACATCTATTATTCCTACATGTGCTCCTAATTGTGCTAACCTTAATGCATAGGAACGTCCTATTCCTCGTGCTGCACCTGTGACAACTGCTACTTTGCCTTCTAATTTTTTCATTTCCAATGCTCCTTTGCTTTACGCATTTGTTTGTAATGAATCCATAACTCCAACAGGAGGAATGTTATGATCATCCGACACCAAATCAATGACAACGCTTTCATTTGAGCTAAAAGCTTTTTCAATGGCTGGTGCAATTTCTTCAATCTTCTCTACTCGAATACCCGTAATACCACAAGCTTCCGCTACTTTAGTATGATCAACAAATGAAAAATCACATATATTTGTGTATCTACCAAACATCACGCTTTCCGCATATTTTTGATAACCTAAAATACCGTTATTAATTACAGCTACTACTACTTGAATACCAAGACGTTTACATGTTTCAAGCTCACTCCAAACGTGTCCAAATCCTCCATCACCAACAAGACAAAATACTTTCTTATGTTGATTTGCTAGTTTTGCCCCCATTGCCATTGGCAGGCCCCATCCTAAACCAGCTAAGCCACGCGGGAAAATAAATTTACGCATTTTTGTTGCCGTTAAGTAGTTGGCATTCCAAACAGAAGAAATACTGGCATCCGCTACAACAATATGGTCATCTGTTAAACTCTTTTCTACTTCATATAAAAATCTTTCTACCTTAATTTTGCCTGTCGTTTGTGTAACAATTGATTGCATATCTTGCTGATGCTTTTTGCGAGACTGTTGTATCTGTTGTTCAATCGCAGCTCGTTTACTCGCTCTTTTCTCTACAGATCTGTTTTGTAATTGTATTTTCAAGCTTTGTAAAGTTAATTTAGCATCCCCAGCTAGTCTTAATGATTCATAGTTTCTACCTATTTCTATTGGATCAATATCAATATGAATGTATTTAGCATTTTCAGGGAGCAATGACCAACTATCTGTACCATTTTGATTTGTGCGGTTGCCGACTAGTAAAATGACATCTGCTTGCTGTACCATTGGCTTTAAATGTGTGCTAACTCCCCGTTTACCCATATAATAACCAATGGGTCCAATCGTTAATGGATGCCTTTCATCAACTGCACCTTTTCCCATTGTTGTAGTAGCAACAGGAATCGAAAACTCTTCTTGAATAGCACGTAACTCATCCATGGCGTTGGAAGAAATGACGCCACCACCCGCATAAATAAATGGATTTTCTGCTTGGCTTAACCATTCAGCAGCTAACTCAACTTTAGATGTATCTGCAATTGTACGATCTAATGGGAACGTACCATAGCTTTGCGTTCTTCTTTCATTAATGGGATACTCATTCGAATCTGTAATAATATCCTTTGGTAATAATAATACCGTTGGCCCAGGACGCCCAGATCCTGCTGTTTTAAATGCCATGTCAATATAATCTTCTATTCTAGCCTCAGTTGGAATACGCTTAATCCATTTTGATACTCCTTTAAATAGCTCTAAATGATCTATTTCTTGGAAAGCATTTTTCTCTTCATCGTTTCTTGAAACTTCCTCTACTAAAGCAACGATTGGATAAGATGCTTTTAGCGCTTCTGCTAAGCCTGCTACTAATAATGTTGCAGCTGGTCCATGCTGTGCAGTAACGACTGGGATCGAATTTGTACACATCGCATATGCTTGCGCCATATATGTCCCTGCATTTTCTTGACGGTAGCCGATTTGCTCAATGCCAATATCTTCGCATGCCAATGTTACAGTAGGCGGGTTGCTTTGGCCGAAAAGATATTTGACCCCGTGTCTTTCTAATGACAATGCAATACGCATAGCATTTGTTGTTTTACCACTATTGTTTCTCTCATATTTAAGTACCATCATATATCCTCCATTAATTTTGATTCCATACGATTAATTTTGTTTCTGTCATTTCTTCCATTGCATATTTAATACCTTCTTTAGTGTTACCGCTTTCTTTTACACCACCATACGGCATTTGGTCTACACGGTATGTTGGAATATCGTTAATCATCACCCCACCAACTTGTAGCTTTTTAGAAGCTTCAAATGCAGTATGAATGTTTTGTGTGAAAATACCTGCTTGTAATCCATATTTAGAATTATTTACTTGAGCAATTCCTTCTTGAATAGACTCGATCGGTGTTATAGTTACAATCGGTGCAAATACTTCCTGACAACTTACTTTTGATGTTGTGGCAACATTCGTTAAAATAGTTGGAACTAATACATTATTTTCAATAATACCCCCTGCTAACACGTTAGCCCCTTGTTGCTTAGCTTCTTCAATCCAATTCATGCTTCTTGTTAAATCTTTAGCTGAAATAAGTGAAGAAACATCAGTATTTGCCTTTAGCGGATCACCACAAACAAGTTTGGCTGCTTCACTACGGAAATGTTCCAAAAATTCATCATATAAGTGCTCCATCACATAAATTCGCTGCAAGGAGATACAAACTTGTCCCTGATTTGAATAAGCTCCTATTACACACTCGTGGGCAACCTTCTGTAAATCTGGTGCATCTTCTATAATGACGCCTGCATTGGATCCTAATTCTAAGCTCACTTTTTTTAGACCTGCTTTGGCAATAATTTCTTTCCCTACTTCTGGACTACCTGTAAATGTAATCATATTTACGTTGTCACTCGTTACAATGCGGTCTCCTACAAGGGAACCTCTGCCCGTAACAACATTGAGAACTCCTTTTGGTAAGCCAGCTTCTTCTAAAAGTCTTGCTATAAAGAAAGCAGATAACGGTGTTTGAGTAGCTGGCTTTAAAATAACGCTATTACCTACAGCAATCGCAGGACCTAGTTTATGTGCAACTAAATTCATTGGGAAGTTAAATGGCGTAATAGCCCCAACAACTCCTATAGGCTCTTTTTGTGTATAACCAAATCTGCCCGCGCCTGTTTTCGCAGCATCCATCGGAATGATTTCTCCAACATTTCTTTTTGCTTCCTCTGCCGAAAACTTATATGTTTCGATCGTACGATCAACCTCACCGTATGCTGTTTTCAAAGGCTTAGCTGATTCAAGAGCAATTAATGTAGCTGCCTCATCCCTTTTTTCAGTAAGCAATACTGTTAATCTCTCTAAAATTCTCGCTCGTTCATAGGTTGTCATCTCAGCAATCTCATGCTTATTTTTCACTGCACTTCGGATAGCATCATCAACCTGCTCTAAAGAAGCCTGTGGAATCTCTGCAATTTTCTCGTTTGAAAAAGGTGAATACAAATCGGCATAAACTTCAGCCTCTACCCAACATCCATCAATGTAAAGCCTTTCTTTCAAAATCCACACCCCTTTATTCCGATTATCGTAACATATTCCTATTATCGGAATTTAATCAAATTCTAAATGACATTCTTTTTTAAGTCAATACATTTATTGAATATTCTGAATAAAGTAAAAACAGGATTTCTCTCGACTCTCGTAGAAAAACTCCAGAAGTCGTAGCAGCTATTGATAACTTCTTCAAAATAAAGTGATTAAAAAATGTACAAAGAAAAAACTACGACAAAATAAAATGCCGTAGCTAAAGACAGTTCTTGTATACCAATGTAATAAAAATATGAGCAGTTTTATTTTGAGTTATACAGGTTTATTTTTACCTATCCCATTTCTGTTCCTTGTTACAAAAGAATAGAAAATTAAGTTATGTAAACAAGTCCTCTTTAACAATTAATGTGTAAGATTCACCACAATCTGTGCAGGAAAATCTTCCTTTCCGTATGTCTCTAGCCGATATCGGTAAAAAAGCCTCACACTTCGGACACTTTAATTTTGATATATTAATTAGGAGTTTTTTAGTTATTTCCTTAGACATAGAACAGGCTTGGTCACGTGCATTTAGAAAACTTTCAAGTGATTTGTAATATAATTCATCAGGAAATTCACTTATAATAGGCTTTATGTTCTCTTCTATTTCATTAATGATGTTCAAGGATTCCAAATGAATTTCATCTTCTAAGTTCCCACTTATATTTTCAAGATTTTTATATACTGCTGAATCAATAAAAATAAATGGTTGGTTTAATTTGTGAGTAATACAAAATCTATGACGTCCATCTTCGAATTGCATTTCATCATTTATCTTGATAGGATTAAAACTTCCTTGATTTGTACCATGCAGCCATGTTTTTGCTAGATAAGGACAGTACATGTAATCCCCTCGCTGTTTACGCTCAGGTGTATCCGGTAGTTCTGAATATTTTTTTTCGTTTTCATTATCAAAGAAACATTTGCCATTTCTTTTAACACTACACTCATTTTCAGAAAAATGAAAATTGTATTTTTCTATTTCTAGTTCTCCACCATGTCTAATCATGTAAATCCTCCTTAATAATATACAGCTCTTAATCTATCATGAATGGCATGTGCGGCTCAGTCCAAGATTACAAGAATGAGCCGCACAATATTTGATTGTTATGAAACGTTGATGTATCAAGGTTTTACTATAAAAGAAACAATTGAAGAAAATGATCAACTAGCATTCGAAACTTTTACAGAAATGTATAACAAGTAGTAATTAACATCTCATATTGCACAAGTACACTAATTCATCATAAGCCCACGTTTGTTTTTCTAAACATGAGCTTTTAGTTTATTCTCTTTTTTATATTTAATATACCTTTCAAGTGTAAGGAAATAATGGTTTTTTGAATTTGGAAATTCTTTTTCAATAGCTTCTTTTAGAGTGTTAGTCATTTTATCTTCTCCATTATACAACCCTCTATTGATAATACCGTTAAAACGCCCTACATAGTCCTTTGCAGAACTTTCGCTAATATTATACTCCTGCATCAAATAATTCTTAAATTCCATCTTCATCCCCCTTTGAACATATTTTTTAAAAGAATTCTACAATCTTTCATAAAACCCTTTTTGGATAACAGCTTGTGTAAAAACTTGTGTAAAACAAATTTGATTATGTGTAATATTTGTTTAAAACAAAATCAATTTTTATCTTTTTTTATCGTATTTTCAGGAAATATAAAAAGCTCATAAACCCTATCATATCAAGGTTTATGAACTTTCTAAACTTTTTAATCGTAACGTAAATAAACCTAAAGATACCGGTTGTCGGGGTCGAACCGACACTTCAAAGGACACGATTTTGAGTCAAAGTGGATTCTACTAGTTTCATTTCTATTAAATTCATTTTTGGTCTTAAAAAGTTGTAGAAAAATATCACAAAAAATAAAACGATTCCCCAATAAACACCACCAAATCAAAAAAACCCCTTGACGTAAAAGCCCTTTAATACAATACCTAAACCTCCGCTTTTCCGATAATAGCTTTTATCCGTGCTTGTTCTTCAGTCTTATCCATGTATTCAAAAAATCCAAGATGATTTCCCCAAGGGTCCGTAAATGTTCCCCATTTAGCTGAAACTTCTGGTCTTGAGTAAATTTCAAAGTTATCAATGTTAAGTTCTTTTATAAGTCTTTCTCTTTCAGCTTCGATATTTGTAACACCTAAACGTAAAGGACCGTTTCCTTCAGTAAGATTCCCCTCTGCTACTTGTAACCAACAACCAGGTATGAGTTCCCACTCTACAAAACCATCGTGTGGTATGAAATCCGGTTTCTTATTTAACAGTGTTTCATACCATTTTTGCCCTTCTTTGATATTAGATACGCGTACTTGAGTAGTCATTTCGAAAATCATTTTAACCCCTCCAGACTATAGTATGTATATTCTTTTCAATACATTCGATTAAAAACCCTTTAATCAAATCAACTTTGCCGAGGCATAATTGCGTCCGGAGGCTTTAACTTCTTTCTTTGGTTCACCAACTTACTGTATCAGTAAATTGTGACAAGAAGGTTTGTCAATAAGAAGAAAAAGGAGTGCTTTCGCCCCTTTTTGTCTCATTAGAGAGAAAATTGAGAGAACATGTTATATACTCAAATAGTACATATTCAGAAAACGAGGTATCCACCAAAAGGAAATGTAATTCACATTAATTATACGTAGTCAAATCAGTGGGAGATGTCATAATAACCTGAAATTTATGGTATTATTATAACTATTAACTATTTGGATAGGAGAAGTTATGAGAAGTTATAAAATAGCTTGTATAAGTACTTTTATTATACTTTTATCAGGGTGTGATGCATTTTCCTCTCAAACAGAAGAACCATCTTTAAAAGTAGCGTCAGAAGAAGTTACAGAAGTTGTAAAAAAGGAACCTGTTATCTTAAATGTCACGGATATGGGGAAAGAAGAACCAATAAGAGGTTTTTATCCTCTTGCGATTGATGAAGAGATAGCGTCTCCTATAGGTCAAAGTGAATCTTATTTTACTCATTCTGGTGATAGTCCATTTAAAATAACCTTATTAAATACTGGTACTGAAAGCTTTTTATACAAAGTTCAAAATCTAGATAAAGAAACAAATATAGCAAATGGTGTTTTAAAAAGTAATGAAAGTTATGAGAAGGTATTTGACGGATTCCCTGAAGGTGCTTATGTCATATCTTACCTAGTAGAAGAAGAAGGGTTTCCTATGGATATAAAACTAAAGGTAAAGGTAGAGGAACTTCGCTAAATAATTGGATTTTTAGGCTGAAACTCCAAAACCTTGTTCAACTAACAGGGAGCTTTAGTTGAATAAGGATCATTTTTATAAAAATCTCATACTTAGTTAGAACGATTAACTCCATTTTGATCAATCATTTTTCAAAATGGAGTTTTTGCATTTGCTAATAAATAAAGGTTGAAGAAAACTTTTTAATCAATCTTTATTCTAAAGCAACACTTATATGATTAATCAACAACTTTTCCACCTGTGATTTAAGGGCTTGATTTGCATAACGAAGTACTACATCATTACCTGCAGTGGCAACTTGCACGTCACTAAAGTATTCATCTACTGGCTGCCAGCCTACTACTCGTATACGTTTTTGTGCAAGTTCTCGTTTGAGGTTAAAATATTCTTGTCTTAAATCCTTTAGCAATGAATCCATCATTGGAAGAAATACCGTTTTCATTTTAAATTGCTCTAATTTACAATAGTCAACCTGCAATGATTTAACTGCTAGCTCTAATAAAAGATACTTATGAAGTAACTGTCTTTCGTCGGGTTTAATCATAATAATCAGTATCCAGTTGGGCCGATTGAATACTTTGGATTGGAATACTTTTCGTGTTAAGTAGTGTTTCAAGTATGAGTTCATTAGTATTCATCGATTTAATTATTCCAGTCCATTGTGTGATTTTGTAGTCCTTCCACACTTCTAATTTTATGTCCAATTGCTGATTAAAAGCTTGATCAATTGTTTGTTGTAGTTCTTCCAGTTCCCACTCAGTCAATTCTCTTGGCTGTTCTGTACGCTCTTGTTTATACTCTCTAAGAAGTTCTAAATGCTCCGGCAACATCAACGATGCCCATTTAATATTACCTCTGTCTTGTATCATAAATAAATCACTCCTATGCCAAATGACCACCAACTAAGCGATCTCGATTAATAGCTGTACCCGCTTTTGTGAAAGAAACCGCTCTTAATATTGAGGTAGCTCCAAACCTGTTGCGTATTGCATCCATTGTAGGACCGATTATTTGACGCTGTGGCTTACGATCATCGAATAAATCTAATTGGATACTATGCTCTCTTTCCAGGTTGGATATTCTAACTGATAACTGACGTGCAGGCTCTCCTGCAAAGTGTTCGTCTAGTAATTCAATACAAGTTCTATACATCACAAGTGTTTCGCTTGTTGGGACTTCAATCGTTTTAGATCGATGGAATCCTTTGGTCATAGCGTTTCGACTATAAGAAAGACCCATACTAATTGTACGACCAACATAACCTGCATCCCGCGTTCGCTTCATTACATCCTCACACATTTCAAGGAGCACTACAGAGATCTCTTTACGTGTATGGTAATCCCTCATCAGCATTTGGCCCTTCCCAAAACTTAAAGCTCCGTTTGTTATTAACGGCTCCCCTAATTTGGATAAATCGATTCCCCATGCATGGTAATAGAGTTGATTGCCCATTACACCAAAGCGCTTTTCTAATTCTTTTAGATCTGTATTAGCCAAACCACCGACTGTTTGTATCCCTATAGCATTGAGATTTGCTTCCATCCGTTTACCGATTCCCCACATTTTAGAAAGGGGTCGAACTGGCCATAATTTCTTTGGAATATCTTCATACGTCCATTTAGCAAAGCCTGTTTTCTTTGCTTCAAGGTCTAAAGCTAATTTGGCTATTAACATATTTGGTCCCATACCTACTGCACTAGGTATATTAAATTGGTCAAGAATAGCCTTTTGTATTTCCTTAGCCGCTTCTTCAGGTGAACCCCAAAGCTTTTCAGTGCCAGTTAAATCAACAAAACTTTCGTCTACACTATACACATGTATAGCATCAACTGGGACGTAATTAGAGATCAATTTTGTAATCGTCATCGACATTTGAATAAAGAAACTCATTTTAGGCTCAAACAATCTAATGTCAGGATGTTTAGGTATTTCATAACGACGACTACCAGTTTTGATACTAAATTTTTCTTTCATTAAGGGGGATGCAGCAAGCACTACGCTACCTGGTTGGTTAAAATTTGCTACTACTGCAACTGGCGTTTTTAAAACATCTAGCCCATGTAACATCGCTACGATACTGGCGTAAAAGCATTTCATATCGATACACATAATAGGTCTATTGGGCATACTCTCATAATTCAAACAACTTCACGCCCCTTACTAACAAAAGGAATAACGGCTAGAACATTACTGATCAAAAAAGTACGTTTTGCATGTCTTGTAAAACAAAATGCTTGAAATGAATCACCAACAATTTTAATGACTTTTACACGCCTTTTTGTTATGGAACCATCTTTTGCTACATACATCATGTTCACTAATTGTTTGCGCTGCATAGCTTTAATCAGTTGTTCTCTCATCGTAGTTTCCTCCCATTACCTCTCGCAATTTTTAAAATTGGCTAATCACTATATCTAGACTTTCAATTTCTACCTATGTCCCTACTGAAAGGATTAACTTCCACAAATTGAATCGCATCTACCTTTTTTTATAAAGCAAATTATTCTCTTCTAATGCACTTGCAAGAGAGATTATACTTAACTGATCAATAAAATACCCCAATCCATCCTTCATAATTTTCTTATCAATTTTGTTAATAAAAACATTCAGCTCTGTATCATCCCTCGTTCTTTATAGACATGGAACAATAACAAGAACATTATCGAAAATAAAAGTGCGCTATTGATTATCTTAATTATTTTGGTATACCTTTTCGTGATGACTCCATACTTTGAAATGTACATCATATTTACTAACTGATTGTGTTGCATCCCCTTTATTAACTGATCTTTCATTGTTTTTACTCCCTCCGCAACAAAAAGAACGTTCGTTCGTATATATTATACGCACAAACGTTCTTTTTTAGAAGTGGTAATTTTTAGATCAGTCTTTTTTATTGATCTAAAGCTGATTTATAGTCCTGTAATTCCCCAACATCTTGGGAGTTTCTCAATAGATTCCTACAGCTCTAATTCTTTCTAATACAAATGGTATTGTAAATTTTTAGAACTTACATGTTGAATTAACTGCATAATTGATTATCCTTATAACAGATTCACCAAAGATTTTGTTTGGTTAGGATTTACAACAATACAGAATTTGCAGATGTTTTTCTATTTTTATCCTTGCATTATGATGTCAGCTACTATTTAACGCGAGAAGATTTGATGAAGAAGGAAATAATTAAACCAACCATAGCTATAATTAGAGTGAATATAAAGGAGTCCTGTACTCCCGCTGTTAATGAAGCTCTAATTGAAGAAGGGTCAGATAGATCAGTCATATTGTTCATATATCTTTTCTGAGAAGCGGACATAATCGTAATCGCAACTGCAGTGCCAATTGCTCCCGACATTTGCTGTAATGTATTCATTAAAGCAGTACCATCTGGGTAAAGATTTTTAGGCAATTGATTTAGTCCATTTGTCTGAGCAGGCATCAAAACCATCGATACACCTAAAAATAGAATGGAGTGCATCACAATCACCATACTAACCGGCGTTTCAATGGTAACGTTTGACATGATCCATAACATGATAGGCATGATTGCAAATCCAGGTATAACAAGTCCTCTTGGTCCGAATTTGTCAAAGATACGACCTGTGATTGGGGACATTAATCCATTCAGCACACCACCTGGCAACAAAACAAGCCCCGCGGTAAATGCAGTCAATGCTAGTCCTGTTTGCAAATATAATGGCAACAAAATCATCGTGGACATTATTACCGTGAAGCAAATAAATACGGCCAATAAACCTAGAGTAAACATTGGATATTTTAATACACGTAAATCAAGCATCGGTTTATCCATTTTTAATTGTCGCAAAGAAAACAAGGTAAGTGCAGCAAGACCTATAATAATCATCGTGATCACAATCGTACTTCCCCAGCCATTCTCACCCGCGCTGCTAAAGCCATAGACAATTCCTCCAAAACCAATCGTAGATAGAATAATAGATAATAGATCAATTTTGGGTTTAGTTATGGTTGATACATTCTGCATATACACTATACCCGATATCAACGCAAGAATCAGAAAAGGCAAACAAACCCAGAAAATCCAATGCCAAGTCAGTTTTTCAAGAATTAATCCTGAGATTGAGGGTCCAACTGCGGGTGCAAACATAATGACTAACCCTATTAGTCCCATTGTTGCACCTCTCTTATTGACGGGAAAAATCAATAAGATCGAATTAAACATCAGAGGCAGCAATAATCCCGTACCTATAGCTTGAATCACTCGAGAAAACATTAATACTTCGAAGCTTGGTGCAAGAGCTGCGACTAGTGTCCCAATAATTGAAAAAATCAATGACACAATAAATATTTGACGTGTACTAAACCATTGAAGTAAGAGACCCGAGACAGGAACTAATATCCCCAAGGTCAATAAATAACCTGTTGTCAGCCATTGAACCGTGGAAGAACTAATAGAAAATACTTGTATTAAATCCCCGAGAGCCATGTTTAAAGCCGTTTCACTGAACAATCCAATGAAACCAGCAATTAAGAAAGAAATTAATATTGGAGTAGTTTTAATCACTTTTGTTTGCTGTGTTTCTACTGTTAATGACATAAATAATCCACCTAAAATTTTATTTTGTTATAAGCTTGTCGTTAGTCTTAGCAGATTAATTTTAATTGCAATTTCTTCTGCACTTCTTTTTTTGTACAACGAGTGGCTTCCTTCTCTCTTTACTCTACTTTCTTTTTTTAAACAACAGGTATACGAAATAAGGAACACCAATAACGGAGATCACAATGCCTACAGGCAGTTCAGCTGAAGCAAAGATCGTCTTTCCGATAAAATCCCCGACTAACACCATAAGCATGCCGATTGCTCCGCAGACAGGTATTACATATTTATAATGAATACCGACTAGTCTTCTAGCCATGTGAGGGGCAATTAAGCCAATAAATCCAACGCTTCCTGCTACAGATACACATGCGCTAACTAACCCGACGCAGCATAAAAGAAAAATCATTCTTTCCCGGTCTTTATTTAAACCTATTCCTATGGCTGATACCTCATCCAAATTTAATAGGTTAAGTCTGTGCGATTTCCACCAAATGATTGGCGTTAAAATTATTATCCATGGCAATGCCGTTAATATATGAATCCAAGTCGTACTATAAAGGCTGCCTGATAACCAAACAGTCGCCATTTCAAAATCTTGTGGGTCCATCTTTAATGAAATATAAAGAGTAATGACCCCAAAGCCTGAACTAAAGGCAATCCCTACTAAACAGCGGCCACGCCCATAATCGAAGGGGAGGCAAGATAAAATTTCTTGTCATCCCCTGCATTAAAGCTCCTGATACCGCCATGAAGGCGCCAACCAATAGCGCCCCTATCACACGCGGAAGGCGCGATGTTTGAATGATTAAATGCTCCATATTCTCTGAATCAAAATGAGAAAGTGCCTGTTACATCATTTCATAACTCATGGATTTCGAACCATAGAAAAGAGATACGATTATTGTCACACTGAACAGAATGCATAATACGACAATTAGAACAAACTTATGACTTAATAACGATTTATTCCTCCCTGCTCCATTCCATTACTTGTTCAGATACTTTTGCACACTTTCTAAAAACTTGATGCGACTATAAACAGGGCCTCCTTCCATAAGCGGATCAACCACGTTGACATATACGTGATCGAGTTTAAAGGCATTAATATTTTGGATAATTGGATTCTTCTTTAAGTCTTCGAATGCGTTTTCCGCATCTTTGTTATCAATCATAGAGAATTGCACAAACAAATAGTCTGGATTCATTTCCGCCAATTGCTCGACAGAGATCGCATCTTGCAATTTCGCCATGCCTATCTGTTCTGGCATTTCTAAACCAATGTCATTGTATAAAAAAGGGTTAAAGTCTACATTTTTCGCAAAAATGTAAGTTTGCCCTCCGCGAATACGAACAGTGGCTACTTTTTTACCTTGAAGCTTTTCTTTTAACGATGCTTTTACTGCTTGTGTATCTGTTTTATATTGGGATAGAATTTTTTCTGCCTCACCTTGCTTTCCAGTTAATTCACCCATTAATTTCAAATTGTCTTCCCAGTTTGTAGAAACGTGCGACACCAAAATAGTGGGAGCAATTTTTTGCAATTTCTCCACCACTCCTTTTGGGAACTTGGTTGAACCTAAAATAACGTCTGGCTCTAATTGCAATATCTTCTCCAAGTTAGGTTGTCTTTTTTCACCGATTGATTCCGCCTTGTCCGTTACCGAAGCAAACATTTCTGGAAACTTTCCGCCTACCGATATTGCCCCTACTGGATGAACGTCAAGCATTACCGCATCTTCCATTGCTTCCATAGCCCCAATCACAATTTTTTCTGCTTTTTGTGGAACGGTATACTGTTCACCGAGATACTCAATTGTTCTTGTTTCGCTTGTTCCTGTATTGTCCACTTGAGATTGCGCTGAATCTCCGTTGCTGCCGGAGGTTGAGCTTGATTTGCTCGGTTTGTCTCCTCCTCCACATGCAGCCAAAACAATCATGAATGATGCTATCAAACCAGCTAGTATAAACTTTTTATTCATTCTTCACCGGAACCCCTTTCAAAACAGTATCCCTATCATAATGATCAGTAGTATTAATCCCTAAATGCTCACGTAAGGTGATACCCGTATATTCATTTCTGAACAAACCTCTTTCAACCAATCGCGGCATCAGCTTTTCAAAAAATAGTTTCAAAGATTTTTCTGAACCACCCGGAATAGCTATAAATCCGTCAATAGCTCCAGCCTCAAATCGCTCAATTATATCGTTCAATACGTCTTCAACCGTTCCAACGGAAACCCAGTGAGCAGACCCGACAACCTCCGGCCTTGCTAATACCTCTTCTACTGTAGGCTGATGATTTGTAATATACCGGCGCAACAGCTCAGCATGTGTTCGGCTGCGGACTGGCTGATTCGGATCGGGAAGCATATCCGAAGTTACGGGACAATCCAATGCAAAGCTACTCAAATCAAGACCCAGTACTGATTTAAGCGATGCATGTCTGCGCTCAATAGTCAAATGTGCGTGTGCAGCCTTATGTAGTTCATGGGCTTCCTCACGAGTTTCCGCCAAGAAAAAATATAAACCTGGCAAAACTTTTATGGCGTCCGGATCGCGCCCATGCTCGATAGCTCTTCTTCTCAGATCATTTCGCAATTCCACTCCCGATTCAAGGTCTGGCATCGCTGCAAAAATAGCATCCGCTATTGAAGAGGCGAAATTTCGTCCTGTATCCGACGCACCTGCTTGAAATAAAGGAATTGGTCCCGATTTATGGGCAGGCAAAGTAAGTGGTCCCTTAACACTAAAAAACTCACCTGAATGATTAATTGGGGAAACCTTATCCTTATCAGAAAACATGCCTGACTCACGATCAATAACAATGGCTTCATTCGGAAAACTTTCCCAGAGTTTGCGTACAACCTCAGTAAATTCAATTGCTTTCGCATATCTTTCTTGAGGTGAAGGCATAGGTGACTCACTGAAATTTTCGGCCCCTTCAATAGAAGTGACAATATTCCAGCCAGCACGTCCATTGCTTAGCCAATGCAAAGACTGAAGCTGTCTAGCAACAACATACGGTGGATTAAAAGTCGTAGAAATAGTCGTTACTAGCCCAATCCGCTCGGTTTCACGAGCAATCGCTGCAAATATCATAGTAGGGTCAGGGCTACCAAAATTAGCGGAATCGCCAAGCATCTGTGGACTAACAAAAAGATAATCCGCCCTGAAAAGAAAATCTAGCTTTGACTTCTCCGCCATCTTTGCCAAATCAATATAAGGGTCAATTGAACCCATTTTTTCCACACCGCTGTCTGGGCGCCGCCAGTCGCCTCCTTTCAACCAAGCAGATAAGACTAAGCCAATACATAATTGTCTATTTACAGTCAATATTACCAATCCTTCCCATATAGTAAAAATAGTTTTGCGCCCATGAAATACTCTGATCAGATGTTACCTCTAAAAGGCTATTAATTAATAATGATTCTCATTATCGATTATAGTGTAGCAAGGTCTGTAACAAATGCAAATACACAAATCACAAATACTATATGTATTATTATCTAATCCGGGTTTGCTGAATGATGATTTAGCCGACATGAAGGATAGGGCTGGAAGAAAAGAATGAGCCAAAAGAGAAAAAGCCTGCACTCTAGGTTCATCACCAGTTGCAGGCGTAATATATAAATCAGTAACTCAATTTATATGATTATCTAATTTATGTATGTATGCGGAGGGAGACACACCAAATTTCTTTTTAAACACTCTACTGAAATATAGCGGATTGGCGTAACCGACACTAATAGCGATATCGTGGATGGGAAAATTGCTTACTTTAAGTAAGTCGCTCGCTCTTTCCATACGATAGTTGATAAGATAGTCGATTGGACGAAGCCCAGTATATTTGTGAAAGAAGTAGGAGAAGCGCTTAGGACTCATTGCATGCAGCTCCGCCAACTCGTCGAGTGTCAACGGATTCATATAGTGCCTGTGTATGTATGCAATAGCCTCCTCTATCACCCTTTCACTTGGAGAACTTCCACTCTCTCGATGCTTACATCCCACCAAAACTTGATGCATGACACTTAAAAATAACTCCTTAACACGAAGCTTTCCAATCCCTCTAAGTGTATTGGCATTCTGATGAAGCATGATAAGTAATTCTAGCACTCTCGGATTTGCTCCCGCTTCCAGTTTGAAATGAGAGTCGCATTCATGACCGCTATATACTTCGTCTAACTTGTCAAATCTATAAAACAGTAAATAGTACTCATACTCTGATTGACTTGTAACTTGCGCGTCCAGTTGCATGCCTGGAGCCACATGAATTACTGAGCCTGGATGTAACTCATAGACAGTTCCATTCACACTCATTCTACCCTCTCCACGAATTACAAAAAGAAATCCATGCCGGACAGCCCTAAATTCACTTAGTATACTTTTCGGCTGGATGACTAAACGGTGAACACCTTCTATATCATAGAAACCTCTAGCAAATATCTCGGCTAATTTATCCAAATCTATCATGATAATGCACCTGCTCCCTATCCAAATATTGTACATCTGGGTTACTTTCATTAATGCCAAACAACAAATCTATTTCTCTAGATATCAGCCTAACCGACTATTTGTTTGGGATCACTCAGGCTACACACAAGTATCCAATACATAATTGTCTATTTACAGTCAATATGGCTCCCATGAAATACTCTGATCAGATGTTGCCTAGAAGACTATTAATTAATAATGATTCTCATTATTAATTAATAGTCTAACAAGGTCTGCAACAAATGCAAATACACAAATCACAAATGCTATATGTATTATTATCTAATCTAGGTTTGCTGAATGATGATTTAGCCGATATAGTAAGAGCCTTGTTAACTTCAACATACAATTTCCAGTGTTTATTTTCTTCATCACATTGTATCTCTATTTAGTCAAAATCGTTAGTCCTTAAGGCTTGGTTTAATTTATCTCCTAAAAAAATACGAACATAAACGTCTATTTACCGTTTTGATTTTAAATTTCATCATTGGCGAGGTTGCCAGTACGATACTACCAGGCTGCTCAAAGTTACCAATAACTGCAATGAGGCTTTCAACACATCTAAACCTTCTAGCATGGCAATACAGCTTGCGTAAAAGCATTTCATGTCCATACAAAAAATATCCTTGCGCGGCAGATTTGTCGTAGTTCATATCACCCCACGCTTCCGATGCGTAACAGGCATTATTACTAGAACATTGTTAATAATAAACGTACGCTTTGCCTGCCTCGTAAAGCAAAATGCTGTAAACGAATCACCAACAATCTTTATGATTTTCACACGCCTTTTCGTAATGGCACCAGACTTGGCTACATACATCATGCTAACTACTTGTTGACGCTGCATTGCTTTTATTAACTGTTCTTTCATCCTAGTTGCTCCTTTTCGCTAGCTCTGTTATATGCCTGAGCTTTCCTTTCCTCCCATAAAAAATCAGATGAGTATAGCAGAGCTGTTTTTATCATAGAACAAATGTTCGTGAATTATTATACGCACGTATGTTTCTGATTAGAAGAGGTAATTTTATCAATTTTAAGGAGGCATTGAGAGGACAAATAAACTGGGCATTCGTGTAAGCCTAAAATAGCTTTGTACATATTCTGTGCTTAAGACATGTATTGAAAATTAAGTAGAGAAAGGATGTAAGTATTAGCTCAAATATTGACTATACTTCACCATCAACTCAGTTCACCTCTGATGTAAATGACAGCACTCTTTTTAAAAAAGATGATCGAAATTTTATAAATATTCTAAGTGTAGAACAATTAAATACGTTAGAAAATATATCTTTGCTTGATATTTTTCTAAGTAGAAATAAGGTGATAGAGCCTCACTATCATCAAAATGCAGCAGAACTTGTTTATTGTATTTCTGGTGCTGCCATTATTTCTATATTTAATCCCTTTACAAAAGAGATTAAAAACTATCCGCTCGAGCCTGGCCAAGTCGCCAATGTACCGCAAGGATGGTGGCATTATGAAATTGCTACTGAGAATGACACGCATTTACTGGCTATTTTTGATGCGCCAACTCCCGAAGTAATTTTAGGTTCAGATATATTGAAATTTACACCTTCCAACGTTATGGCTCACACGTATTGTTTAGATGAAACTCAGTGGAAGAAAACAATTGCGCCCATTGTGCCATCAACATATATTGGTCCACCTAAAGACTGCAACCGTGTAAAATCAACTTTGGAAAATCAAAAAGATCAAAAGGAGCAAAAAGATCCTCATCATAAACATAAAAATAAGTATAGACCTTCACAATTTATGAACCCATATCCGTCATATCAAAATCCATATATGAATCCTTATGGCTCATATTATTAAGCAACAGTCAAAAAACGAAAAAATCGTAATCGTTCATACGAGTGTATGACTCGACATCATAAGCTCTACACCTTTCATTGCATAAAAATAAATAAAAAGGAAAATCTATATGTTAAAGTCATAGCTTCGTTATTACTAAAAGAGGTGTAGAAAATGGAATTATTCCCAGTGATCCATACAAATTTTTGGGATGCTGTAATAGCCGTTCCAGCTGTGTTACTTATTACACAGCTAATTAAGGTATTTATGCATGTTCAGCCTAAATATGTTCCCGCGATCGCCCTTGCTATTGGCTTGATTATTTCTATCTTCATTAGCCATAGACATAATCTTATCGCAGGAATATTTATGGGCTTTTTTTATGGTTACGCAGCTATTGGAAACTTTGCTGCATTAAAGACAACTATTAATAGCTTTAAAAGGAAGAAATTAAAGGAATAAACCTTTCAGCTTATCTACAAAATAAATAAAGTGTAACAATAAGCAAAAGTTGATTTTCACTCCGAGTTGGGGCTTTCAGCGCAAGCTAATCCCGCAGGAGTCGCCACTCTCCGTGAAAAATTAACAGCTCCTCATCTTTAGTAGACAAGCTGAAGCGAAATAGCATTATAATTTTGATTAAACCGTCAAAAATTCAGAATTATTAAACCTTCATGCAGACTTATACAATCAGGAGTAGCGTTGTCTACAATCTGACAGGAATACGTATTGTGATGAATTCATTTTTAAATGAAGACTTTGAAGATTTATCGGAACAAAATCTCATTTTATCGGAACAATTTTAGCTTTTATCGGAATATTTTCTCGTTTTATCGGAACAATTTCAGTTTTTATCAACACTATGAGCGACTCATCGGACACCCCCTGGAAAACGCAATCACCCCTACGTTACGATTGTCAGACCCTTTTATTGTAAAAAATGATTAGAATTTCATTTGTCAGCACATCCTAATCTCATAATTAATGAACAAGAATTAGGATGTGTAATTATGGAATTGGCAAATGGGAATCTAGCAACATTACGATTTAAGGAAATTTTTAAGCTTTGGACACAGCTCGGCGTCAATAATGGCTATATTGCTTCAAATCATGCATTTTTTAAGCACGCCGTTGATAAAAAATTGAAGGCTATTATCGCGGATTTTGTGAAATGTTTAAAAGAAGAAAATAAACACCTAACAGCATTATTAAAGGAAAATGGGGTACTTGCTCCTACTACATCAATCGACTACAGACAGTTAAAAATGGGCAATATCCGAGGAAAAAAAGCCATTAATGATACAGAAATCAGCACTATCTTATCAATGAATATAGCTTCTTCGGTTATTTCAGTCAGTCAAGCTTTAGCAATGTCTGTTAAGAAGAAGCATACTGCAAAATATGGTGAACTTCATATGAGGTATGCCATACTGGGAGCAAAGCTAATACGACTCAGTAATGACAAAGGCTGGTTACTGGCTCCTACAACAATTTAGTGTTACAAAAAGGCTGAGACAACTTAAAAAGCGCGAGAAATCAATTTTAGAAACGTTGATTTCTCGCGCTTTTTCTGATGTGGAATTTTTTAATTTTGCTTTAAAAATATACTTATGCCCCAGCCTCTTAAATATTTTTCCCTCATTATCGACTTCTCACAAACAACAGCTTATACCACTGATTCACGATGAACGGTAGCACAGACAGGGCATAAATAAAGCCTAATTGTGCGGTACTTAATGTGGCCACTTCAAACACACCTGTAAGCATTGGAATAAACAATACTGCGTGTAAACTTAAAAAACCGATTAAGAATGCAAGCCAAGTGTATTTATTCGAAAATAGTCCAATGGCGAAGATAGATTCTTTAGATCTGGAGTTGAAGCCGTGCACTAATCGTGACAAGCATAATGTTGTAAATGCCATAGTGCTCGCCGTTAGAGTATCACCCGTTGACAATCCGATTTCAAAGGCGACAGTTGTAGAAATGGCAATTAGTAATCCTTCGAGCACCACTTGAGTAGTAAATGCTTTATTTAATAGTGGTGTATGAATATTTCGAGGCTTGTCCTTCATTGTCTTTTTATTGTTCGGCTCTAGACCGATGGCAATTGCCGGTAAACTATCTGTTAGTAAGTTAATAAATAATAGATGCACAGGCGCAAAAGGAACTGGTAAGCCTAATATTGTTGCATATAAAACAACAAAAATGGCACCTGCATTCCCAGATAATAAGAACAAAATAGCGTTTTTAATATTCGTATAAATACTCCTACCGTTTGCAATAGCCTTCACAATCGTTGAAAAATTATCATCCGTTAGTATCATAGAGGAGGCATCCTTCGCGACCTCTGTGCCGGTAACGCCCATTGCCACACCAATGTCGGACTGTTTTAGCGCAGGGCCATCATTAACACCATCTCCTGTCATGGCGACGACATGCCCTTTTTCTTGCCACGCTTTCACGATACGAATTTTTTGAACCGGTGTTACTCGAGCATAAACAGAAAAATCGTTAACCTTTTCTTGAAGCTGCTGATCTGTTAAGCCTTCTATTTCATGCCCTTCAATCGCTTCAGAGGGATCATTTAAAATCCCGATTTGATTGGCAATAGCCGTTGCCGTAATTTTATGATCCCCTGTAATCATCACCGGTTTGATACCAGCTTTTATACATTTTTCAACCGCTCCTTTAGATTCTTGTCTTGGAGGATCCATCATCGCGACTAAACCAACAAAGATTAAATCTTTTTCAGCCCTTACATCGATTGCTTGATGTCCCCTTATCTCTTTGTAGGCAACTGCTAGCACCCTTAACCCATTCATAGAAAATTCACGATTTACTGCTTCGATTTTTTGGCGTTGTTGTTTTGTTATATTGAATATACCTTTTGACGTTTCGACTTTTATAATTTTAGGCAGAAGGACATCTAATGCTCCTTTTGTAATCATAATAGATTGTTGATTGATAGTATTGACAGTACTCATGAGCTTTCTATCTGAATCAAAAGGGATTTCGGCCACTCTTGGATAATAATCTCTTACCAGCAATTCGTCAAAATCATATTGCTTCCCTAATTTTATGAGTGCAACCTCAGTAGGATCACCGATTTCCTTACCGTCCCTTTCCACAGCATCACTACATAATATTGCCTTTAACATAAGGTCTTTCTCAACTGCATTTTCAGTGTATAGCTGATCATGCGGAATCACTTTTTCATCCACATAGACCTCTTGAACAACCATTTTATTTTCAGTTAATGTTCCTGTTTTATCTGAACAAATGACAGATACACTTCCAAGACTTTCAACAGCATATAACTTTCGAATAATGGCATTTTGCTTTGCCATCTTTTGTGTCCCAAAAGCTAGCACAATGGTAACAATCGAACTTAATGCTTCTGGAATTGCTGCCACGGCAAGTGAAACAGCAAACATAAACGATTCTACAAGCGCACGTCCTCTAATAAGGTCAATCACGAAAATAGCTAAACAGATTAACGTAATCCCTAAAGCTAATTTTTCTCCGAAATGATCTAAACTTACTTGTAAAGGTGTTTTCTTCTCTTTCGCAGTATCGAGTAAATTGGCAATTTTGCCGATTTCAGTCTGCATTCCGATAGCTGTAACCATGACAATACCACGACCAGTTGTCACAAAACTTCCAGAGTAGACCATGTTCTTTTTATCACCAACGGTTACATTGCTTTCCTTGATAGGATCGATACTTTTCGCTACAGCAATTGATTCACCTGTCAGCGAGCTTTCATTGATATGCAAATTATGGCTTTCTAATAATCTCCCATCTGCATTTATATAATCGCCAGCCTCCAAATAAAGAAGATCTCCAACGACTATATCTCCAGAAGAAATCTCTATGAGCTGATTATTTCGCATTACTTTGGCAATTGGAGAGGTTAAGGCTTTTAAATTATCCAAAGACTGTTCTGCCTTGACATGCTGTACAGTGCCTAGGATAGCGTTCAATATGACGACAATCATAATCACGACGGTGCTTCCTACTTCTCCTAATAAAAATGAAACGAAAGCAGCGATGATTAAAATAATGACTAATAAATCTTTAAACTGCCCAAAGAAAACGGCGAATGCACTTGTTTTTTTCCCTTCCTCTAATACATTATAGCCGTATACTTCTTGCCTCTTTTGAACGTCATAATCACTCAATCCTTGATCTGTCACGTTCAAAGTTTTCATCACTTCAGCTGATGATTGTTGATGATATTCTGACATTCGATTCCCCCTCCATTTGAAATTATTAGACAATCATGCCGATTAAGTAACTCACAGCATCTACACTATCCTGATTTCTCACTGACTAAATTCAGGAGAAAATGCTGTTATTAGTTAATAAGTTAGATTCCCATCAGTAGACCCCTTTGAATTATCTATCTTAGGCAGAGAGAAACTTATATATCCTAAAAATAGTATTGAATCATCAGACTCTCTATCTACTCGAGCCCTAAAAATACTTTAACTACAACAATCTATTCCTTGTCCTATTCCAGTATGATAATAATCGATATAGAAATTAATTATTTGTTTAATAGGTGAACATATAATACAAAATGAAACTTTAATCAGAGAGGATTTTCTTCATCGCCCTCTGTCACCAATCGGGCTTTTATGGGCCGTTAATGCGGGATAAATTCGCGATGACGATTAAGCCATATTGGTCACAATAATCTGCTCTTGCTAGCTATAACCACT
The DNA here is from genome assembly GCF_016638705.1 of Lysinibacillus agricola. Lineage (GTDB taxonomy): Bacteria > Bacillota > Bacilli > Bacillales_A > Planococcaceae > Lysinibacillus > Lysinibacillus agricola. The sequence continues at coordinate 3,151,912 of NZ_CP067341.1, forward strand.
AAAAAAGACATTTGGAATATGGCTACTCCAAATGCCTTTGTCACATGCATAGACTCCCAAATAGGCCAGTCCTACAATTATTTTATTATTTCTCTTTATTCGCTACTAATAAATAATCGAGTGCACTCATTCTAGTAAGTTTATGAGTAAATTTTATAGCATCAGCTTGAGAATCAAACAAAAAGTTTTCGAGTTCGTCTGTTGGTATATAGTGATCAGCGATTTTTCGTTTTAGTTTTCGTACAGATAAAGTGTGTGAATCCTCTTCATATAAAATAATAGCACCCACATTCCTATAAAGCGTCTGATCAATCGTTGCGACAACTTTTACATTCGAACCTTTAAATTCTGTTAAATCTATCTGCATGTATTTACCAACCTCCTCTAAACTTACATTCTATCTCTAGCTATCATTGTCCTTCTTTTTCAGTAGTTTTTTTTGGATATTTCATCCAAAAAACTATGAGTTGGTGTGAGCTGATTTCAGCCCTAGCTCAGTCTCATGTGAAACTGGCGCTCTTTTTAGAGAGAAAATAGCACAGCCTAAAGCACATAAAACTAAGATGGCACCGAAGCTAGCTAAATGCATAACAGACCCTGTAACAGTAAACATAGCTCCACCAACAGCTGAACCTATGGAAATACCGATTTGTAATGCAGCTGTATTTAAGCTTTGTTGAATATCAGATGTTTTTGGATCAATTTGTATTAAATAGTTTTGTAATGGAGGTGTAAGTGCCCAGCTAAGTGCTCCCCAAAAAACTGTAACGATTAAAAAGAGTGGTAAAGCGACAATCGTATAAGGGATACTAAATAATACTACGGCAAACGTTGATACAACAATTAAAATTGCTTTACCAGTACCAATTTTATCACTTAACCAACCACCTAGAGCATTACCACTGACCGAAGCTATCCCGAAGATTAGATAACAAATACTAATCCAAGAGGCGTTCATATCAAATGCTTCTACTAAAAATGGTGTTAAATAAGCATATAGCATATAATGACCAGCTAGCATAAACAGTGTTGTTAATTGTGCACTAAAGATTTTTAAATTTGCTAATGATTTAATTTGAGCCTTTAATGGAACAACTTCTACAACGGGCATTTTTTCAAGCAGAAATGCAACAAGAATCATTGATAAAGTTGAAAGAAAAGCTATGCCTAAGAATACAGCTCGCCAACCAAATGCTTCTGTAACAAATATCCCTATTGGTACACCGATTACAAGTGCCGAACTTACACCTACGAAAACAAGACCTAAAGCTTTTGCACGATGTCTCGGTTCAACAATTTTTGTTGTAATCGTTAATGACAAAACAATAACCAATGCTGTACTCATCGCGGTAAAAATTCTAGCAATCATGACTGTCGTGAATGTCGTACTAAAATAAGTCATAACATTACCTAAAGTAAAAATGAATAAAGAAATAAGATAAAGGCGCTTCCTTTCCACTTTTGCGGTTAATGATAAAAGGACAGGCGCAGATATTGCATAGACGAGAGCAAAAATTGTAATTAATTGTCCCGCTGTTGCTAAGGACACATTTAAATCCTCTGCAATTTTTGGTAAAATACCACCAACAATTAATTCCACCAATCCTACTGCAAAGGTAGTAGCGGCAAGAATATAAACTCTCCAATTCATAATAATCACCCTTCCGTTACACTTTCATTTTTGTAGGGAATTTTATTCTGAACGAAAATAAAAAAATCCTGACTACAAAAATGAAGCAAAATTTTTGTAGTCAGGATTTTATGGTTCCTGGTAGAGACCCTCAATCCATATCATTGAGGTTATACAGATTAAATATTTACCCTAGCTATATTAGCATATCGAAAATTACATGACAACAATTTTTATTATTCTACTTCGCCCTCTCTTCTTTCTCATCCATAAAATCAGTTCGCTATAGCACGCTCCAGCATCAAAATTCAATTTATCATTGCGCCTACCTAGCTGCTTTGATCAAAAAGAATCCCTTAACAAGAGATAAATTTTAGATTTTTACTTATAATTCTTCAAACTTGACCATACATAATAATATAACAATATTGCGAGGTGATTGTTTGCGTATATTAGGTTTAGTATGCTATTTTTTAATGTTGTTTTATGGCGTAGAACTAGTAGTAGAAGAGCTCACAATCGATGAACCAGCAACCATTTCCCCTAGTCTGAGCAAACAGCAAATCCCCTTAAAAGAAACTGTTGAAAATTCGACAGTTTGTGTCTATTATCCCTCTTATAAAGTTTGCACAGCATTACCAGCTAACTAAAAAGACAAAAAAGAGGCTACTCAAAATAGCCTCTTTCTCACTGAAAGTCTTAATTTATTTTATTTTGAACCGATATGGAATTGATTAAACGGATATAGTGTTATTTTAGCTTCACCATAGATGGCATCTTTAGAAATTAAACCATAATGGCGGCTATCGTAACTTTTTAAACGGTTGTCACCAAGTACAAAATACATACCCTCAGGCACTTTTTTTTCATTTACTAATTGCTCTAACGTGAAATTTTCTGTAATGCGTAATTGATTAGGATCATCTGTTTGACGGTTCACATAATCTTCTTTATAAGCTTTGCCATTTACATACAAAACATCGTCCTTCATTTCAACTGTATCACCTGGCAAGCCAATTACTCGTTTGATATATAGTTCATCTTCTGTTGGAGATTGAAAGACAATTTGATCAAAGCGTTCAATTTTACTCATTTTACTTACAATAATAATATCCTTATCATGGTAAGTTGGGAACATAGAAGCCCCTTGCACTTTAATTGGTGCAAATAAAAATTGCTTACAGCCAAAAACAACTATAGCCGTAATGACAATAATTTTAAGATAGGATAGTATTTCTTTTTTGAAACTTGTTTTTTCTTCTTGCATGCTCATTCCCCGATACTGTTTTTTTATAGTATAACATTTTCTACAGTATATTGACGAATGAATCACATAAATTGTTTCAAGTTTACAAAAATGGCTAATCACCAGAATGTGAGGTTGATTTCGTTCCGACCGGGCGCTTTCCTGTGGAGTCAAAAGGATGTTGGTCCCGAAGGCAGTCCCCCTATTCTCTTCGCTCCAGGGTCTCACCTGTGACGCTGGAGTCCATGTGAAAACCATTAGCCAAAGAAACGCTCAGGTCCGAAAGAAAACTGATCGGGTCAGGCCAAAATCCGCGGTTACGTTTTTACAAATATCATCCCTAATTTTTGGTGATGAGCCACAAAAAATAGACAAAGCTACTTTATAGCTTTGCCTAGATGTCTTCTATATTTTTGTTTTCACGATTATGAATGGTTACTTTGTGAAGCAGAGTGATGCTGCTCATTAAATAAGTCTACTGCTAAAATAATACCTGCAGGTAATGCAACTGCTAATAAAATTGTGCCTATAATCATCACTATCACTCCTTCAACCATTTCTAACACAATTATACACGAAATTTTCTGATATTTCAAACACATTGTAAATTAAATAAAAAAACCATTCAACTAGGCATGCACCCTACCTGAATGATTTTTTTATGTTTTACATGAAAATTTTTAAGCTCAATAGTTGTAAATATCGCATAGCTGAACTGACTGGATTTTTTTGAACTTTACGTTTAGGCACATAGCTTTGCATGCAATTATTTAGAGCTGTATACCTAAGCACCTGGGTCCTCCCATTCATTCATCTCCCTCCCTTCATTGCCAAAAGATTTACAGCTATTACACCCAAATTGTCACTCCTTACTATTTATTGCAAATGGGCTTTTAATTCCGATTGAACTTTTCCTAGTTCCGCCTCTTCAGGGATGTAATACCAAATGTGGTCAATTGTTTTGCCAGTTCCCTCTTTAAATGACAACTGATCAATATTACGATCCATTTTTTTATACATACTTTGCAGTTGGATTAAGTCCTTCATCGTAAAATTCATACGGACATTATCCCCTACTACATCAAGCATATCTGTAGCCTTTAATAAAGATTGTGTCGACGAAGCTTTTTTCAGAACCGCCTCAATAATTTGTCGTTGGCGAATTTGGCGGCCAAAATCACCGCGAGGATCTTCATATCGAATGCGTGAAAAAATTAACGCATTTTCACCGTCTAAAGTTATCTCACCCTTCGGATAATGATAGGAGTCATAAGTTAAATCCATGTCATTATCAATTGTGACACCACCAATCGTGTCGATAATTTGCAGGAAGCCATCCATATTAATAAACACGTAATAGTCTATCGGAATATCTAAAAAATGCTCCACCGTATCCACCGCCATTGGAACGCCTCCAAATGCATAAGCATGATTAATTTTATCGACGGAATCATGACCGATAATCTCTGTACGAGTATCTCGAGGTATACTAAGCATCTTCATCGTTTGTTTTTCAGGGTTAACCGTAATGACGATCATCGTGTCTGAACGTCCACTATCATTTTTACGCTCATCCACACCTAGCATTAACACAGAAAATGGGTCTTTTTTCGTAACTGTTTTTTGTTCCTTATTTTCATCGCCTGCTGATTCAATTAATGGTGTATTTATTTTATTCATCGTTTTCTGGATTGTATAATAAGCAGTACCTATAAAAATTAAAAAAATTGCTAATAAGCTACCTACTATCCAAAGCCATATTTTTTTCTTGCTCTTTTTTTCCTTAGAGCGCTTCATATTTTTTTCCATACATAAGTCCTTTCTTGCTTACCAAATTTACCCCTCTTTTTGACGTATTAAGTTGGAAAAAAGTTTATATAGTCTATTTATATGCATATTGGACGAAAAAAAGACGTACACTAGTATTTACTAAATTTACGACGTGCTATTCCTTGATTTGTAAATTACCCCTCATTTATTTAGTGTCAGCTAACTTAATGACAAATTGATTCTACTGAGTTTTATACGAACTTAGATGGCTCGTTTTTCACCACATTATTTTAATACGTTTGAAGAGGTCGAGGATGCAATAACATTCATGAAAGAACTATTATAGATAATATTAACAAAGGCTCAAGACAGTCATTACAGTGTCCTGAGCCTTTTTGTAGACATCTTTACAATATCAATCATTATAGAATTTAAAGCTATATTGATCGAAATATCGTTGAATATTCATCGCTGCATGCTGGATAATTTTTACCATTTCTAGAAATTTCTCTTCTGTTGGTTTACGATACTCTGGACCTGCTATAGTTAAAGAAGCAATAATGTCACTTTTGCTATTAAAAAGTGGTACACCAAGCCCAAATACAGAGTGAGAATATTCACCTGTAGAAAAACACCAGCCTTGATTTCGAATATTCTCTAAATCTAATAACATCTCATCCGGGTCTGTGATGGTTTCGGAGGTTAATTTCTCCATCCCATTATCCATAATGTCCATCTGCCTTTTCTCCGGAAGATACGCCATGATTGTCTTACAAGATGCACCTATGTAAAGTGGTGTTCTCGTCCCAATTGAAACCGAGAACTTAATCGTTTGCGAACTCTCTGCAATTTCTACTGTTACTCCATCGGTTCCGTCCAACCACGTTAAAAACACAGACTCTTTTATTTCTTCTGCAAGGTTTTTCATTATTGGTAAAACAAAATCGGAAAGATTCAATTTTTCTTTCACCATTTGACCATATTCTAAAAAACGAAGTCCCAATTCATATTTTTTGGTCTCAGGATTTTGAATTAAAAAGCCATGATTTTCAAATGTAGACAAGATTCTATAAATAATCGAATGACTAATATTCATTTCTTTCGCTAATTCACGCACGCCCCATGTAGGGTTTTGTTTATTAAAATATTTAAGAACTTCTAATGAATTATCTAAAGTTTTTAATGTCATCTCACACCTCAACTGTCTCTATATTAGAACCGCAATTTCATTATAAAATGAATTCAGACAATTTTCAATAATTCCAACTATTTTACAATTATTTATTATTTCCTCTCCAATAAATAATTCATTTCACTCTTTAACATTAAATACGATGATTTATTTCATCACCACTTATTCATAATGTAAAGACGTTAACTAATGAATTAAAAACTAAGTACCTTAATCTAGTAAGTTGCTTCAATTGTCGGAAAAAGAATAAATATAAATTAATGCGTATCCATAAAAAAAGGTTGATTTTCACTCCGAGTTGGCCTTTCCGCGGGCTTGGCTCATTATGCGTTGTCCTATTCTCAATTAATATATACCATTTGCATCACCTGGCAACTCTTTAATATGTTTCAAAAATGCAGTCATATTCTCATCATCTTCAATTGGATAAGAGAAATGACAGTGATTCGCTATATCTTTGGATAAGATTCGAAATAATTCACAAGCAACAAATATCGAGTCCCACATATGTTTATAGTCGGAATCAGAATACGTTTCTTTATACAAGTTCCAATAAGAAACTGGAAGATATTTTTTGAAATATTTCCCCATTTTTCCTGTGGACACCTGAAAATCATTTTCTATTCCAATCCACCAATTGACTATTTGATTTAAAGAATCTCTTGTTGTTTCTTCATACATTAATTTGGCATATGGAAGTTCATCACGCCATATTCCTTTCGCCACATTTTGTAAACACCACCAAAAGTCACTAGTGCAGCTATCAAATTGTTCTTTTGTTGGCTTCTTTACATAATAGTCATTGTCCGAAGGTAAAGAAATTTTCGGTAAGATATGATCTTTATCTAATAATGGAACTGTAAGCTTATCTTCACCATATTCATCCAACATGGCTTCTGTTGATTGAAGGCGAAGGTCAATTCGATTGCCATCTGTAAATAACATTAAATATGTATATCTTCGATCAAAATCGATATCCTCACCTAGATCTTTATCGAGTTTATCTGGTTCCTGAACCATCAGCAAATCCCCAAATATACGAATCCAGTTCTTATCTTTTAAGAATGTGGAAATTTCCATAACTACATAGACAATATCGTAATCTTGAAAAATATCTTTTGATGCATTCGGGTTAGTTCTTGAGCCATTCATATAAACAGCTCGAATTCTTTCGTCTCTTTGAGCAATATCTATTATCAAATCAAACATTTTTCTCTCGGTTCTCAATATGATTACCTCCAACAGAATTTATATATAACTCTACTTTAGATAATACAAGTTAGCCTTATTTCTTATTCATCTAACCTGCACAATTGCAAACTCATCTATAATACATCCATAACTTTCATTCTATGTATTTCGTAAAATACTCCAAACTGTATCTTAAATCACTAAAAAAGCTAAACTAATTGTTCGGATTAGTTCAGCTTAAAATTCGACCTTTAAAATGTTATACATTGTATAAAGAATGGATCATCACCATAACGTGTGGTTGATTTCCGTTCCGACTGGGCGCTTTCCTGAGGGCGTCCAGTCTTCACTCCAATCAACTTATATCAATTTAATAAAACATACTGAAATGACTTTTTTGTCTATATGCTTTGGTCTTGTATGCCTTGCACTAATTTTTCTTGGATCCGCAAATATTGTGCAATTTCTTCATCATTCAATACTTCAAAAAGCTGCATAAAAACCTCTTGTCCAATGGATTGGGCTTTCGCTAAGGCTTTTTCACCTTCGTCCGTTATTTGTAAGCGAATTGTACGACGGTCAGATGGGTCATACAGTCTTTCTGCTAAACCGAGCTTTACTAATTTTTCAGAAATACTCGTCATTGCCCCTTTTGTATAGCCAAGCGTTCCTGCTAATTCAGCTTGCTTTTGTGGACCTTTCGTGTGTAGCTCACTTAATACTAAAATTGGTGAAATACCTAACGGATACGGAAATGCTTTCGTAAAACGTATAATATTTGCATTATTCATCTGTTCAATCCTATGAATAAGTTTAAAAATATTTGTCTCTTTCAAAATATCCACCTCTTCCAATTGTTGGACCAGTGATCTATTGAGAATCATTTGAAGCTAAGAAAACAGCTAGTCTTCCAATAACATCACCAAAGCGACCTAATGGAATTTTACTTTTAAGCGCTTCATCTTACTCAGGCTATGCTTTTGCCCACGCTTGTACACCTGGTGAATAAACAAGCGGAATAATGCTATTCATGTAGTTTAACATTAGACTAATTGCAAATCAATTATGCCACGGTCCGGAATCGGCTTTGTGCTTGCCTGTAGTTGTGGAAGACGTCTATACCTGTCGCTACGAAAAAACTTTGTAGCTGACGCTTCGCTTTCGCTACGAAAAAACTTTGCAGCTGACGCTTCGCTTTCGCTACGAAAAAACCTTTGCTGAAAGAAGTTAAAAAATAATTTTCTTTTTCATAGATCCTCCAATTGGCAAATTTCTACTTTTCACGCTTTTATTCTACGGAAAAGACTAGCAGTTTACAATTAAACACTTTTTTATTTTACAAAGAATAATATGTCATCTTTTTTATTCGACAAGAATAAACTGTAGTAGCTAGCTAAAATCACTTTCAGGAAAGGAGTTGTTTACAATGGGTGCTAAATGGATAAAGATTTCAGTCCTTTATTTAGTGATTGTTTTGGCTTTTGGCCTGTTTATGCATTATACAGTTCAACTTGAATGGAAGGCGACACATGCCCACATTGGTGTGGTAGGTTGGCTGACAACTGGATTTATCGGTTTAATTTATTCAATATATAAAGATGCTGCCGAGACAGGACTGGCCAAAGCACAATTTTGGTTTTACAATATCGGATTGCCGTTCCTCTTTGTCGGTATGATGATGGTATATATTGATGTGCCACGCTGGTTATTTGAGCTCTTCGTATCTGGTGGCGGTATCGCTGTAGCCATTTCAGTGCTATTCTTTGTTGTCAACGTCTTTAAATATGTAAGAAGTACATCTTAAATAGAAAGCCCCACTTTTCCATAAAGTGGGGCTTCATTTTATACCATTCTCTTAGCAAATAATCATCATGTAATCGATCCATAATTATTGTTGCAATGAATTCGCCTGCATTTGATACATCTTTTCGTAAATGCCGCCCTGTGCTAATAGCTCATCATGTGTGCCACGTTCAACAATCTTACCTCGATCTAAGACAAGAATACGATCTGCATTTTTAATAGTAGAAAGTCGGTGAGCGATAATGAATGTTGTACGTCCTTTTTTCAGCACATCCATCGCATGCTGAATAATCTCCTCTGTTTCCGTATCTATATTAGAAGTAGCCTCATCTAATATTAAAATAGCCGGGTCAAAGGCAAGCGCACGCGCAAAGGAAATTAACTGACGCTGTCCAGATGACAGTGTGCTCCCCTTCTCAATAACAGGCTCATCATAGCTATTTGGCAAGTTCGCCAAAACACGTTCCCCACCAACAGCCTTTAATGAAGCTTCTATCTTTTCACGTGAAATTTTAGGATTGTTTAAGCTGACGTTCGAAGCAATAGTACCTGTAAATAAGTACGGGTCCTGAAGAACAATGCCCATATGTTCACGCATTGTTTGACGAGGAACCGAAGTGATATCAATTCCATCAATCGTAATTTTACCTTTAGAAGGATCATAGAAGCGGAACAATAAGTTCATAATCGAACTTTTCCCAGATCCTGTATGACCTACTAAGGCAATTGTTTCACCTTGGTGTGCTTCAAATGATAGGTTTGTCAATACATATTCATCATTTTTATAAGCAAAGGAAACATCTTTGAACACCACATTCCCTTTATATCTAGGTAAACTTTTTTCAGATACTGGTTCCCCATTAGTATCTAACACCTCAAAGACACGCTTTCCTGCAACAAGTGAGCGCTCAAGCTGAGAAAATTGATTGACGATATTCGTGATCGGATTAAATAATCTCGTTAAATAATCGACGAAGGCATATAATGTCCCCGCAGAAATAACTTCCGTCGCCGTAAATGACTGTGTACCAAAGTAAAAAATAAAGATCGTAAACATAAGAAGTCTTAATGTATTAACAAGGTTGAAGGAAGTTGCAGAATCAAGGAAAAGCAGCTTACGTTCATATGCATAATGCTCATTATTCATGTCATCAAATTCATTCGTCATTTGCTGCTCACGACGGAATGCTTGAATAATCGTCATCCCTTGAATCGATTCATTAATCATTGCGTTAATATCGGCAATTTTTGTTCTGATCACATCATTATATTTCGAAGCAACTTTACGATATAAAATCATCCATAAATAAACGACTGGTACCATAGTCAATGCTAGGAATGCCATTTTCCAGTTTAAAATGAAAAGTGCGATATAAACACCTACAATAGAAATTAAACTCGTAACGAAATTTGAAAGTACCTGAACATATAAATTACGAACAGCCTCAGTATCATTCGTTACACGGGCAACAATTTTCCCTGCTGGTAAATTATCGAAGTATTGAATTGGCAATGTTTGAATATGCTCAAATACATCCTTACGTAATTTTTGTACAACCCGATTGGCACCCATTTGTAAATAGATATACATAAAATAGCGTAAAACAGCTGTAGCTATTGCTAAAATTAAATAGACAAGTAACAGCCAAGTGATTGGTTTTATTTCCATATGTCCAATTGTCATGTAATTATCAATGATATGCTTCGCAATAAATGGCCCAACAAGCTCCGTAAAAACGGCGATTGTTAAGAAAAATAATCCAAGTAGTATCGGTTTTTTAAAATACATTGCATAGCGTACTAAACGTTGACTCGTACTCATGATGCACCTCCTTCTAGCTGCTGACGGTCAAATTGCTCTTTATACCATCCTTGTTGTGAAAGAAGTTGCTCATGTGTTCCCTGCTCTACAATTTGGCCTTCATCTAGCACGATAATTAAATCGGCGTGCTGAACTCCTGATAAACGATGTGTTGTAATAATCGTCGTTTTGTCTTGTCGTTCTCGCTGTATATTTTCAATAATTCTTGCCTCTGTTTTTGCGTCTACAGCAGAAAGAGAGTCATCAAGCATTAAGATTTCAGGGTCTTTAATAAGAGCACGCGCAATTGAAACGCGTTGCTTTTGACCACCTGAAAGAGATACACCCTTTTCACCAACAAGTGTCTCAAGACCCATTGGTAGATTTTTTAAATCCTTTTCAAAGTATGCTGCACGAATGGATTCCTGCAATTCAGCTTGTGTAGCATCTTCTTTCCCAAATAAAATATTTTCACGAATAGTACGTGAGAATAGAACATGATCCTGAGGAACATAACCAATCCAGTCGAGTAACTGCTCCTTCGTTTGTGCAGTAATATCAACTCCATCAATCGATAGCTGCCCCTCGCCAATTGGATACTCGCGTAATAATTGTCGCAGGAAGGTCGTTTTTCCCGCTCCTGTTTTACCAACAATCCCAAGTGTTTGCCCCTTTTTCAACGACAACGAAATTCGCTGGAGGTTTTTTACCTGACTCATTGGATATCGGAATGTTAAATCATCAAAGCCAATCGCATTCGGTGTCACAATCGTTTGTGGATTCGCAATATTTCGAACATCCGCGTCATACCTTAGCGTTTCCTGCACACGATCAAGAGAAGCGTTACCTTGTTGCATCACATTAATAAGCTCTCCAATTGCAAATATTGGCCAAACTGCTAGCCCCAAGTAAACATTGAACGTTACAAGCTGCCCAACTGTCATTGCCTCAGTCGCTACTAAATGAGCACCATAGCCTAGCGCTACAACATAACTGATCCCTGTACCGACCTTTGTAATTGGTCCAAATAAGGCGTTAATTTTTGCGGTATGCATATTTTTTTCATACACAATCTCGCTCATCTCTGCAAAATTTGCTTCATCCTTTTTTTCTTGCACATATGCGCGTACAACTCGCACACCTGCAACGGACTCTAGAACACTATCGTTCAGCTCTCCAAAAGAATCCTGTGCCTTCATATATCGTTCATGCACAATTTTCCCTAAATATTGAATAAGGATGGCCATTATCGGCACTGGCAGCATTGCAAAAAAAGTAAGCTTCCACGAAATCATATAGCCCATGGCAAAAATAATAAAGCCCATGTAGATTGTCGAATCAATCAATGTCATAATCCCAAAGCCAGCTGTTAATGACACTGCGTTTAAATCATTTGTTGCACGGGCCATTAAATCTCCGGTGCGATTTTTTTCATAAAACGTTGGCGTCATGCGTAGAAAATGCTGCATGAGGTTCCGACGTAAAATTTTCTCTAGGTTAATAGCTCCTTCAAATAGTCTGAATTGCCACACAAAATTAAGGACATACCCCCCAATAATGATGCCAATAAAAATCAAAATATACTTCGTTAAAAGAGCTGATGTCATTTCTCCAGCAGTCAATATATCAATAATGGACCCTAGTAAATACGGTGGAACCACTTCTAACCCGCTGGCAATCATTAATAGCACAATTGCTATTGTATATTGTTTCCAGTATTTCTTAAAAAACCAGCTTAATTTACTTAAAACATCAAACATACATTATAACCTTCTTTCTCCAGTGCTATTGAAGCTTTACTACCCACTATCCAGAAATACCTTGTTAAAAATCATTTTTTGTACCGTGTTTCGCATACACATACACTCCCTTTTCATTATCACTACAACCTTTTTTTTGCAATAAAAAAGACACATACCCAAAAAAACAGAGCATGTGTCTCTTAATAAAAGGCAAGGTGTAACCCATGCCTTTTATTACAATGTAAAATACAATGTTAGAAGACATGGACAATGTATGCAGATGTACTTTGATATGATACTGATAAAATTAACATTGTCATGACCTCCTTCGTTTGATTTGTTATAGTGTTCTTGAAGATTATCATACTATAGAAATATTTGTCAACTACCTTGCTGTTATTTTTTAGATTTTTCAGGAAATAATTAGCACTTTAAAGCAGTGAATTACTGAAATTAATATCCAGGAGTAAATCATTCCTGGAACATAAATTTAACATTAAATACTATAACTTTTTATATTGACTTTAACGCGACGTAAACCATTATGGTTAGTTTGTATTAGCCTAAAGGAGGAAATAGACATGAATGAATTTTATCAAATGCCCTTATTCTTAAAGCTAAAAGTAAGGGATATTGAAAAGTCAAAAGAATGGTATGCAAACGTAATCAATTATGCCTCGGCATAATTGCGTCCGGAATCGGCTTTGTGCTTGCACAAAGAAATAAAATCGTCAAGTAGTATCCTTGGTTCCCCACAAATTGACAATACGATTACTGTGTTAAATACAAATTTTTCAAATAAAACATGTTATTGAATCATTGCTGGAAGACCCTAACGAACAAAGCTAGTTCAATAGGGTCTTCCAGCAATTTATCGGAACAATTTTAAGATTTATCGGAACAATTTAAAGGTTTATCGGAACAATTATTAAATTTATCGCCTAACTTTAATTTATCACCCAACTTTTAAAATTTATTGCCTAACTTTTTAAATTTATCGCCCATCTTCCCAATAAAATTAAAGAATAACAAACACGGAGACTGTTCCCTTATTTCCATTAAGGGTATAAAATGCCGTCCATCTTTGCTCACTTCAACATCCATCGGTGCAAGTTGAATATAAGAGAAACGAACGCCAAACTGAAACATCGTTTACTGTTTTGAATTTTACAGTGTGCTTTTCAAGGCACCAGGTCTATTTATTATTTAGTAATTAATTATTAATTAGTAGTGACGGTTTTTCCGTTAACGGGTTTTCCGTTTCTGGATTTACCGTTAACGGATTTTCATTGAACGGTGTAATAGTGTTTGAAGACTAAAAAAGTTCTCATTTTGAAATACTAAGATCATAATACGCCTCCTTTCTTGTTATATACATATTAAAAGATGATATAGGGACAATAATTACGAAGTAGTTTGGCAGGATTTATATAAATTTTATTTATCTTAATCGACGGTATACTAAAATAGTGTTTGAGAAGTCAAAAAACTATAGAACGAAAATATTTGAACCAACGCTGGTAAAACGGTATAAGATATAATGAAAAAAATCATGTCATTCTAAATTTGAGCTCTCTTTGATATATTTGAACCCGTATAACTATAGAAATATATCTAAAAGGGTTATCACATGATACACTTTTCACTATAGACATTTTAATAAGGAGTCTTTACGTTGAAATCATTTTTAGCTGTTGGAATTGGCGGATTTTTTGGTGCCATCTGTCGATATAGCCTTGGTCTAGCACTTTCAAATAATGGTGGTTTTCCATTTGCGACACTTTGCATAAACTTAATTGGTTGCTTTTGTTTAGCGTGGCTATTTACTACGTTTACAAAGCGTACGCCTGTAGTTTTAGGAATTGGTACTGGCTTTTTTGGTGCCTTTACAACCTTTTCGACATTTTCTTTAGAAACGTTATTACTTCTACAAGATAGTAAGTGGCTACAAGCCGTTCTTTATACTTTAGTGAGTGTTTTTGGCGGTTTAGTTTGTGCATGGCTAGGGTTTAGACTAGCAAAGGGGCGCATCGTATGATAGTTATTGGTATTGGTGGATTTTTGGGAGCACTAACGAGATTTTATCTAGGAAAATGGATTGCTCATACATATCTTTGGGCAACTTTTTTTATTAATATATCGGGTTCTTTTGCACTTGGCTTTTTATTTGCTTTACAACCAAGTGATTGGCTTTGGCATTTTATAGGGATTGGTTTTTTAGGAGCCTATACGACATTTTCGACATTCGGTTTTGAATCCTTGCAGCTCTTGGAACAGACAAAATGGAAACAAGCTATTGTTTATATATGCACTACAGTTTTATTCGGTTTACTTTTCGCGGCACTTGGCTTTTTACTTGTGTAACAGCATTTATGAGAACTTATAGAGGTGATTTTTTGACACAACCATCAATCGAACAATTACAAGCACTCGAAGCTGAAATTGAACAAACATTATATACATTAATCGACCTAGAACTAGCGGAAAACTTTCCAGAAATGAATACCCGCTTTGCACAATTACTTGCAAAGGTACAGGCTGCTCAGTTAATTGATTATAAGCTTGACGTCCTCGTTGACCCTCAAGCATTTTCCACAGAAACATGTATTCTACTACAAAGTTTAATAGAGGCAAAGGCTAGACCACATAAAAGGCAACGACTCCTAACGCATCGTATGATTTTAAAAATATGGCTACGTAAAAATAAACGGTTTATGAATGAATTTTTACCACAAATGTTTTAGGCGCCCCTTCAATTCTCAAGGGCGCCTCCTTTTATATTTGCAATTGTTGTAACACTTCTTTGATTTTCCCTTCGATTGTTACATCAAATTGTGCTTCATGTTGTGCAATATCTAAATTAATATAAACGGTTTTTCCTTTTGTCATCATGGGGAGTTGATTAACCGGATACACTTCGAGGCTCGTACCGATAACAACGACAAGCTCTGCTGCTTTAATAGCCTCCATCGTCTTGTGCCAGCTTGCTTGTGGTAAACTTTCCCCAAAAAGCACTACATTCGGACGTAGTTTACCACCACAATGTGCACAGCTCTCTTTGTGCAAGAAGCTTTCCATTGGAGCAGCTTGCTGACAGCGATGACAACGTACGGAGCGTATCGAGCCATGTAATTCCTCTACTCTTTGACTTCCTGCTAGCTGATGAAAACCATCGACATTTTGCGTGGCAACTAACGATACGATTCCTCGTTTTTCCCAATCAGCTAAAATTTGATGGCCCTCGTGTGGCGCTACTTTTTCCAAATTTTCTATGCGCATTTTATAAAACTCATGAAACAATGAATAATTTTGTGCCAATGCTTCCGTAGTAGCTACTGTTCGAGGATCAATATTATTCCACCAACCTGATGCCGATCGAAAATCTGGAATTCCACTTTCGGTTGACATACCAGCACCTGTTAAAATCACCGTACTGCTTGAGGTTTGTAACCACTCACTTAAACGTTCAATTGTCATTTTTCCCTTTTCCATTCATGGCATTATCATATGGTGTGTAAGTCATAGTAGGTACTTTCTTTTTCACAAAAACGCGATATATTGCACGAACCAAAATGCTTGAAAAAATCAGACTTACAATAAGCGCCACGCTATTCCCAATATTCATTCCACTCAATCCTTTCTCTCCGTGTAGTTAGTGAATGGCTTTCCTATTGTTTGAGTGTATTTCCTATTAATGAAGGCTGCCAACTCTCTACTATTTATATTGTCAGCCAACATTGGACATGCCCAAATTATTAACATAATTATCCCAATATACTCTACATACAAGTGTAAATGTTTTTTTAAATAAAATTTTGCATTTATTTTGGAAGACCTATTTAGAAAACTACTTATTAATACTTAATACTTCGACAACAAATCAATATTTCCTGTAGTTCGGTGCAGCTATTTCTCCCCTACTTTCCGTCGACGCTAATTCTATCCGGCGCCTTGAGTGTTCTTTCCGTCGTTGCCTGAGTTCTTTCCGTCGCTCCGAGTCTTCTATTCGTCGTTGAGACCCTACTTTCTGTCGATGCTAATTCTATCCGGCGCCTCGAGTTTTTTTCCGTCGTTGCCTGGGTTCTTTCCGTCGCTCCATGTCTTCTATCCGTCGTTGAGACCCTACTTTCCGTCGACGCTAATTCTATCCGGCGCCTTGAGTTTTCTTTCCGTCGTTGCCTGAGTTCTTTCCGTCGCTCCATGTCTTTTATCCGTCGTTGAGACCCTACTTTCTGTCGATGCTAATTCTATCCGTCGCCTCGAGTTTTCTTTCCGTCGCTCCATGTCTTCTATCCGTCGTTGAGACCCTACTTTCCGTCGACGCTAATTCTATCCGGCGCCTCGAGTTTTCTTTCCGTCGTTGCCTGGGTTCTTTCCGTCGCTCCATGTCTTCTATCCGTCGTTGAGACCCTACTTTTCGTCGACGCTAATTCTATCCGGCGCCTCGAGTTTTCTTTCCGTCGTTGCCTGGGTTCTTTCCGTCGCTCCATGTCTTCTATCCGTCGTTGAGACCCTACTTTCCGTCGACGCTAATTCTATCCGGCGCCTCGAGTTTTTTTCCGTCGTTGCCTGGGTTCTTTCCGTCGGTGCCTGAATTCTTTCCGTCGCTCCGAGACTCCTATCCCGCGGTCATAAAAAAACAGCTGAAATGCTGAGGGCACTGAAAAACTAAAGAAATTCATTTTTTTATATTATAAATCTGTCTTTTGTTGGATTTAGAAACTCAAAAAAGTCGATTTGCATCACATTTTTTGTGGCAAATCGACTTTTTCAGTGCCCTCGAAATGCTTCAGCTGTTTTTCTCATATATGCTTTGATTTTAATCGTAGGTTTTTCCACATATGATAGTAAACACCACCAGAAGTCATTATCGCTGGAACAGTAAAAATAAAGGAACCTGTAAATCCTTGCTCTGCAATGTGTTGAATTGTCCCAGAGGTAAATGTCATAAATACCCATAATACCATAGTTATTGCAAGTGCAATTGATGCTACTAGATTTACAGGCTTTGCAAGACGAGCTAATTTATCAATAGAGGACTCAGCATCACTATAAATAGGTGTCGTTTCTGGAGCTGCCTTAAAAATATGCATATGAGCGCTTGAGCATACATGTGTCCAGCCACCGTAAGCAAATAGTTCAAAATACTCCTCTTCGTCAGCCTTCTGTAATTTACGATAATCAATACTAAAAATGACTTCTTCTGGTTCACCCTTTTCTAGCCCATAGCCTGCACATTGAAATCTTTTTAAATGCCAGCCCTCCGCAGCTTTTTTGCTTAATTCTTTCATATCGAGTGCCTCAGAAAAAGCTAAACCCATTGATGGCATATATCTCTTATTTCGCACTATTTTTGCCCCCTTTGTAATCCCTGCTCTGCTAAATGAATCATGGTCTTTCTTCTTTCAATATCTTCGAGCAATATTTCTCGACCTTTATCCGTTAAGACATAGACCTTTCTGCGAGAATCCGAATCATCATGTAGCTGAATAAGTTGTTCAGCTAATAATTTTTTAATAATTGTATAAAGGGATGCTGGACCAACTACGAAAGTACCCTTTGTTGTCTCCTCTATTAAACTCATGACCGCATAGCCGTGTCGAGGCTCTGTTAAGGCAGCCATAATATAAAAAACAGAATCTGTTAGCTGCTCTAATGATTTCATTGTCTACACCTCCAATATATCACAAAATGATATATCGTTAAATAATATATCATTTTGTGATATATAGAGCAACCCTGACCCAAACTATAAAAATCCCCACCAAGCCGTTTCTTGGAGGGGATCATACCATGCTTATTAATTTTCTCGAACTGGACGATTCCAACGTAGCTGATATCTGAACATTTCTTTTTTCGTGTCCTTATCTAACAACAGAAACTCATCTCCTGCTTGAATCGCATAATAGTTCTCTAATGTACGAACACCCGGATTTTTTTGCTCAGTATTTACAACACCTATATTTTCTTCCCAAATAGTACGATGGTCTTTCATATCATAAAGTAATACGATACGGTCAGCACTTTCTCGCTTCGTTTGTCGATAAGATACAAGAGCTGTTTGTTGTTGCAGATCCACATCTACTACCACTGGCTCTAGATTCTTGTATGCTTGAATAGCAGGTTCAGCTAATACATTGCTACTAAATTCTCGAACCTCATCATAATCCTCCAACGGTTGATTATGCGATGCAAAATAACCTGGAATATCGGATTCTATGAAAAATTTTGTGGAAAGATATTTTTCCGCTTTGTTATCTTCGCTTAAATTTTTGCCATCAAAGCGATAAAATTTCCCATCGATACCCTCAAAATAAAGATTATTTTGCAACAAGATTATGTTGTGGGAACCACTATCTAAAACATCTATTAACTGGCTGTGTTTTTTCGCAAATTCTTTTTCAGAGAGCTTTTCTTTTCCAGTTTGAATATCCAAGAGTGAAAGTTTTCCGTATTCATCATCACTACGATGAACAAGAAGTCCCCCCATAAAATTGCCAATGAGTGTCTCTTTACTTGAAGAAGATTTCGTCCACTGTTTTTCACCTGTTTGCAAATTAATTGCTACAATTTGATGATGTGAAATAATTTGCGTAATCCCATAAGTTGTACCGTTATTTTCAGATCCTCCAACCATTTGGACAGCAATTTTCTGTGAATCATCAGTATAAATAGGAGATTCGGAATTGATTGGGAAGCCTCGACCAGCTAAGCCAAAAGCAATCATCAAAATATTACCCATAAAAGCATAAAGGATAAAAATTATGACAAAAGCACCTTTATGTCGGCGTTTAAACAAAACATACAATAACAATAAAAATCCAACGCCAAGGACAATACCTAGAAAGATATCGTGGAAAAACCAACCATTAAAGCGCCACGAATCAATATATCGTTGAAAAAAATTGTCCAATTCTCCTCCTCCTCATCAGATCAATTTCGCCTTGGCGTAATTGCGTTCGATTTTTGAATTGTGCCCGCACAATTCATTCCTTTAAAAAATCCGTAACATCCGCCAGAGGCTTTATCTTCATTCAGTAGATGTTTGGACACCCTGACAAGAAACCACATCCTCATTCATCTCACCACTTTAAGAGGTAGAAGTCTTCTACTGAATGAAGATATACTGGTTTTCAAATTTAACTAAAATCAGAATAAAGGACATAACGACCACATTGTAAGCATTGAAATAAATACCCTTGATGATGCCCATTATTCATCAGTGATTCTGACAACTCCTCAGTAGAAAAACCAGTATAATTTTCAAATTGTTCTGTAATGTCCAACTCCACTAACTCACTCCAGCCAACATAGCCAATAAATGCACAATAGTCTGAGCAATGAGCCATCCAATTATTACCTTGCCAACTAACATAACCAGGCGTTCTACACATAATTTCCTCAGTGAAATTGGCATTTACAACCGTCTCATCATTTATTAAATCCTGCTGGAAAGAACCGTCGTATTTTTTAGCAGCTGCACCACTATGTATACATGTAGGACAGAGGTATTCAGCCTCTTCAATAGCGTAAATACCTCCAGTATAATAAACATCTACTTCCTGTTCACAGCAATCACAAGTAACAACTTCTTCAGTTTCAAAGATTTTGGATTGTACTGGGTCTGGCAAATATTTAAATTTAGGTATTACCGTTTTAATTGTTTTATCCTCTCTAATTTTACAAGGATACAAAGGCTTCACACAATTTGGATTATCTATGTAATATTTTATTGATCCAAATTTTTTCTGATCTTTCTTGTTCCCTAAATCCATAACTGAAGTGAAAATTTTATATGCCTCTGAATACATTCTAAGCATACAGTAGATGTCTACAAGTATCCTTAAATTCCCCTCAGTTTGCTCATGAAGTTTCACTTTTTCCTTGAACTCATGCATGTGATTAATACTAGCCGGATTAGAAGGATTAAAATTTTTCCTTTGTTCATGCCATTCTTCTAAAATAGATGTAGTCATATATTAACTCCTTCTATCATTGAAATAATAGTTTTCTCGATTTAATTCTTTGTAAAAGAATAATCTTTCATAACTTTACAAATTTCCACATTATATTGCATATACCATTTTTCTTTGCCAAATTGCTGTGCAACTAGATGTTTTGAATTTTCCTTCCATGCCTGAATAGCCTCTAGCGATTCCCAATAGGATACCGTAATCCCCTTCCCTTCGGCATTTCTAGCACTTTCTACACGTAGAAAACCAGGCTGCTTTTGTGCTAATTCATCCATTAGTTCTGCCATTTTGGCATAGCCTTCTCCATCCTCTTCTGTTCTTTCTGATGTAAAAATTACGGCATAATATGTTTCCATAGCTATTTACTCCCTCCTCATTATGTATTATTGTAAACGATAAATACTTATACGGAAATCGAAATATGGAATGCAGAAAGGATTGTGACAAATGGGGATTAATCCAAACATGGCTGAAATCGCATCTCTCCTTGGAGAAACTTCAAGAGCTACAATGCTTGCTAGTATGATGGATGGTCGTTTTCATACTGCCAGTGAATTAGCTTATATGGCAGCTATTAAACCTCAGACTGCTAGCTTTCATCTCGCTAAGTTAGTAGAAGGTAAACTTGTTAAAGTAGAGAAACAAGGTCGTCATCGATATTTTCAGTTAGCAGACGAAGAAATTGCACATTTACTAGAATCTTTCCTAGCAATTTCTCCCCCACCTGAAGTACGCTCTTTAAAACAATCTAGCCAAATGAAATTATTACAGGGTGCAAGAACTTGCTATGACCATTTAGCTGGTAAACTAGGCGTTCAATTAACAGACTCATTGATTAACGCGGGTTATCTAAAGCTAGAAGAAAAGCAGTTTCTCATAACGTCTGAAGGTGCACAATTTTTTACAGATTTCGGTCTTGATTTAGATGATTTAAAAAGAAAGCGTCGATCATTTTCCCATGCATGTTTGGATTGGAGTGAACGACGTTATCATCTAGCTGGTGCACTTGGTCAAGGAATGCTTACACATTTTTTAAGCTTGGGTTGGGTGACTCGTGTCCCATCTATTCGTGCCATTAAAGTGACTGAAAAAGGAAGGGCTGGTTTTAAAGAAGTTTTTCAGTTAGATGTTTAAACAAGCGCAAGGCTTTTCCTTCTTTCCGCGGACAGTCTATGCTCGACTATCTTTCAAAGTCTCTCCGCGGATATTTTTAGCCGTAAAGTTACGGTTCACTAAATATATACCAGCAATAATAAACAGTCCACCGACGACTAATGATGGTTTTAATGGTTCATCTAATAGTATCCAACCTGTTAACACGCCGAAAAAAGGAGCTAAAAACAAAAAGGCACTCGTTTTTCCAGGATCACTATTTTGTAAAAGATAATACCAGCCTGCAAATTGAACAATTGATGAGAAAATGCTGAGCCATAATAAAATGAATACTGAATGACTATTCACAGTAAAAAATGGTTGTTCTAACACAAAACTCGCCAGTAAAAGTAGTAAACCACCAAAAAGCATTTGATAGGCTGATAGCACCCATGTATCAAAAAGAACGCCCCATTTTTTAGCTAGTAGTGTCGCAATTGCCCAAAAAACGGCCGACAGAATGCCAAAGATAATTCCGATTTGCACTTCAACTTGTGCACCCATTGTAATCGTAACACCAATTAACCCCAACAAAACACCACACCATTGATACAATCGGTAACGTACCTTCGTAAATATCGTAGCAAATATGACGACAAGCAACGGATTTGTAAATGTTAGAATAGAAGATTCACTTGCCGTAATCGTCCGTAAGCTTAAAAAGATACAGCCCATTACACCAGCAGTTTGAAATGCTCCAATCGTTAAAATTTTAATCCAGCCTTCTTTTGAGGTCGGATGTGGTCTCTTTAAAGCGATCACGATAACAGCCAACATTACCCCTGCCAGAATAAAGCGGAGTGCAGCCAATAACAGTGGAGATGAATACGGCAATCCCAATTTAACAATGGCAAATGAAGACCCCATTAAAAAAGTCGTTAAAACTAATAAAGCTATAAATTTATAAATATTCATGATTGTCCCCCTATTTCTTTGTCTAAGATCATTATAGACAGGAAAAATTTCAACTCTTATCGAAGTATGGAATACATATAGTGGAGGAAGGAGCTTTTTTCAGTTTCATTTCATTTTTTTATGCGTATACTTAGCTGAATATAGGTAATAGGAGGAAGCTACCTTGAAAATATTATTAGCAGAAGATGATGCACGACTAAGAAGAAATATCGTTCATATTTTAAAGAAAGAATTTCACAATGTGACAGAAGCGGAGAATGGGCAGGATGCGCTAGACCATACGCTTACAGAGAAATATGATCTTGTTATTTTAGACTGGATGATGCCGCAGCTTAGTGGAATAGAAGTGTGCCAGCAGCTACGAAAGACTGGATTTAATGGTAGTATTTTAATGCTAACAGCAAAGGACGACACAGAAGACATCATTAAAGGACTTGATAGTGGCGCAGATGATTACATAGTAAAACCATTTAAAATAGAGGAACTTTTAGCAAGAGTTCGCGCTTTACTACGAAGAAAAGATAAAGTGATAGAACAGGTCATCCAGATCAATCAATTACAGCTAAATGTAGATTCCCGAGTGTTTTTGTACAATAATGAAGTAGTTGACCTTACTAAAAATGAATTTTTACTGTTAGAATATTTATTTATCAATAAAGGTCGTGTACTAACAAGAGAACAGATTTGTATTTATATATGGGGCTACGATTACGATGTTTCGAATAATTCCTTAGATGCTTTAGTCAAACTTGTTCGAAAAAAAATTGATGATAGTCAATCCAAATCACGTATTCAAAATGTCAGAGGTATTGGCTATAAACTGAGGGAACACTAATGTTTCATAAAACGAGAAAAAAATTATCCTATTTGTATGCAGCGCTTTACTTTTTATTATTTTCATTATTCGTTATAGTTCTATACTTTTCCCTCGTTAAATTAATGGAACATCAACAACTAAACGAATTAGAAGACTTTTATGTTAAGCAAGAGCACGATTTTTTTGAACACGTTTATGCAGACACAAAAACCTTAAGTTATGACCCAAATCGCAATTTTTTTTACTATATTTACACAAAGGATCATACATTTGTCCATGGTGACGAATCGTTCAAAGGACTGAAGAAACAGGTTGAAAAAGTATTTGGCAATAGCAATACAAATGAGGAACTCGTAAAACATTATGAATGGCAAGAAGAGCATTTTCTTCTTCTAAAAAAGCCAATTTTCAACAACGATGTAGTAGTAGGGTATATTTTTGTTGGTAAATCTGTGACGTCACAGCATCACTTTTTCCAAATGGCAAAGTATTTACTCATATTATTAACGTGTATTTCGACAGTCTTAATCGGTCTACTGGGCTATTATATGGCAGGTAAAGCGATGATACCTATTCAGTGGTCGTTCAATAAACAAAAAAAGTTTGTATCCGATGCATCTCATGAATTACGAACACCGCTAAGTATTTTTTATAGTTCACTTGAAATTTTAGAAGTGGAGGAAGCAAAACAATTAAGCCCTTTTGGCAAAGAATTAATTGCGGATTTAAAAGACGAGGCTGAAATCATGAAAGAGCTAATAGAAAAACTGCTGTTCTTAGCAAGACATGATCAGCAGCAGATTTCCATCCAAAAAGAAACCATACCATTATCAACTTTACTCCAAAAAGTGAGCACGAAATTCCAAAGGATTATGCCTCCTGAAATCCAGTTTTCTACTGAAATCCAAGAAGACATCGAGCTGCTTGGTGATGCTTCAAAGATACAAGAACTGCTCTATATTCTTTTAGACAACGCGATAAGATATACAAATAGTGGAGCAATAACGCTTGCGCTTTTAAAAAATAAAGACTCTATAAAAATTACTGTTGCTGATAGCGGCGTTGGTATGACTGAACAGGAATTGCCTTTAGTATTTGAGCGATTCTACCGAAGTGATGCTGCTCGTCAACGAAATGGCTCTGGTTTAGGTCTTGCCATAGCAAAAGCAATAGTGGAGCAACATAATGGGAAAATTTACGCAACAAGTAAAGTAGATAAAGGCACTACATTTCATATTGAATTCCCTATATAAATATAAAGGAATCGGGGCTTATTTAAACAGTCCCGATTCCTTTTAATTATTGTGTGACGTTGAAATATTTACTTTTTTCATGAACTGGCTTATTGTTCTTGCTACTAGTATTAACAAGGTAATTCCCGCAGAAGCTACATAAAACATGATAATCAACGCATTTTCTGTATCCGTTCCAATAAGCACTCCATGAGCAAGTGATAATACCCATGCTGGTAGCACAAGAAAGTGAAGCTTTTTCCATAACGAGCGATTCATTGTTCGAATCCATAAATCAGATGTCATGATAACCATTAAAAACAAATAAAATGCAATTGTACCAAGAGCTGATGATAGAGACTGATATTCAGCAGAGAACGGGAATAAAATCTCTACTAGACTATAAGGCTCATAATGATCGATTAAAAGCACTAACATATGCGCTATTACGGTGATTAAGCCTAGCCATCCCGCATCTTGATGTATATGATAAATTAAATTTTTATGTGATTTTACAAATGCTGATTTTCTCAATAAACCAAATATAATGGAAATTGTAAAGTAAAAATACGCTAAAAACCCTAATAATCGAATCCATTCCCACGTACTTAGGATCATTTATTTCTCCCCCGTCATCCTCCAATTTGCTGCTTGCCCTTCTTTAACGATAAAGCGAGCACTTTGTTGACAATTATTTTCGAACCATTGCTGCAATTCATCCCCATCCATAAGAAAGCACAGTTTTGCACCAACCTCCGCATCACATAAAGAGGACGTTACGACTGAAGCTTGTAATACTTCTGTATCTGCGATTTCACCTGTTTGTCCGTTCAATAAATGATGTTTCTTCATTGTTCCTTGCATCCAGCTTCGATAAACTCGATTGGATGTAGCAATAGCACCTGTTTTCATTTTAATAGAGCTAATTTCCTTGTCGTTATCCCAGGCATCTGCCACGCCGATTGTCCAAGTCTTTTCCCCAGATGACCACATTTTCATATCCCCTCCCCCGTCTATTAGTCCGAAATCAGGCGATACCTCTTGCTCAAGCCAATTCGCCAATTTTTCAATGGCATACCCTTTGGCAAATCCACCCAAATCAATTTCCTGCTGTGCTACCTTCATGACTTGCTCATCGCCTAGAAATTGAAATGGTTGATTTGCAATCAGAGGTTTGTTTTGAAATGCCTTACTTTTAGCTGAATCAAATGGGAAAGATTGATTGTAGCCATGCTGTTCTAATTGGCGTTTAAGATACGGTGAGAATAAACCATTAGAACGTTGATAATATTGATTTGCTTGCACTAAACAATCATATAATAACGAACTAATGCGAAGCGTTTCTCCGATTTTCAAATCATTTAGTTGTGATAATTCATTATTTGATTGAAATCTTGACCATTCTTTTGCTACGTAATGAAGCCATTTCTCTGCTTTTTCTTTCCATCTGAAATGAACACCTTTTGGCATAGCTATATATAATTCAGTATTCATTATTTGTAAAGTTAGTGTATCCACATGACCAACTCCATTAAGTTCTTTTCGTTTTGCGCTCGCTTTTGACAGCAGGTTGACTTGTAATTTCAAAGTTTGTCCAATCAAGCTGCACTAGTTCTTTTTCTTTTTTTGTCATATTTTCCTGATCTACATCCTGAATATTATTTGTGCGTGTAGTTTCGGCTTGTGTTGGGCTGTTAATTTGGGTTAGTATCGCTGCAGATAAAAGTATCCCTGACGCACCTAATACCCACTTTGCTTTTTTCGGATCTTTCATAGTGCTTCCCCCTAATTTGTAATTGGCTGGCAGACAAACGTTTGATTACTTTCTTGCCATTCCGCTATATAGCCTAAGCCATTTGTTATTGTACTAATAGGTACATATAATTCTTCATTTACATAAAATGCTTGTGCAGGAGATGGTGTTTTCATATTGTTATCATAGACAACGTTAGTTCCAGCACGGAAAATTAATTCATTTTCTTGATATTGGATATCTAAAATCTTACTTGCTTTGTAAAAGGTTACTTTTGCTCCTAAAACCTGTGCTACTGCTTTTCCTGGTACAAAAAATTCCCCATCTTTTGGTATAACAAAAAAGCTTTGCTCCTTATTTGTACCTTCTACCTTTAACGTGACCTTTTGAGAGCTTGTGAAAGGTAATACTTCTTTATCTGCTGCAACTGTTCGTGTCCAAATATTCCAAGTACCCTTTTCACTTACAGCGTCTTGAAAGTAGTAAGTTTCACCTTCTTCTTCATCGTCATAGTAATATTTCTCATCGTCGTCATCATCATCGTCTTTATAGTCCTTATATTCTTTATATTTTTCATGTTTTTTATCTTCATGTTCGTGATCATCTGCATGTACGACTACGCCATTTGTTATAAAACCTGCCAATATTAGAACTACAACAAGACTAATTTCTTTCATCTTCATCTACAACACTCCTTTCCTTTGCCTTCATTGTAGGTTTTTAAAATGATAGGAGACTGAATTTTTCAAACAAATTTAGACATACAAAAAAGCCATTTCTATTTACAGATTTCACTGTACATAGAGATAGCCTTTTTCATAAGCCTAAATATATTTCTCTTGTTGTTTTACTTTATATTTAGCCCATGCGACTACTAGAATTAAAAGTAGCGCTAAATAAATAAAGCCTAAAATCGCATAGCTTGAGTCAGCCACGACAACTCCTGATAACAGGCTACCCGCTGAGCCACCGAGAGCAACCCAGACATCTATTGAGCCTTGCGTTTTTGCACGAGTGTGAATAGTCGTTGAGTCAATAATAATATCCGTGCCACTAATAAAAGCCAAAGTTCCAACCTAAACCTAGTAATATAAGAGCTACCGCCAACCATAACAAAGAATCACCTGGAGTAAATGCGGCTACTAAATCTGCCGTGGCCAAAATGCGGCAAGGTATTCACTCCCCCAGCATAAATAGTGTCCGCTTCCGTTAAGGAGTCTTTCTTGAACAAGCTGAAATAGACGTACTTGGAATCGGAAGCTTGCAATGCAGAGTCGTTATCCTTATCTGTGTTTGCTGATATTCCAAAAGTGGTAGCGGCAACCAAAGTTATGCAATGTTAGTGACATTTAACAATAACTCTAAAATTACAATTTAAAAAATAAAAACCAAATACTCATTACATACAACGGATTCGGGATAGCAAACTCTTACCTCGCCCATAGTTTTTATTAATACATTGCTGTCCCATATTACATAATAAAAAGCCATCCCCTATTGGATATGACCTTTAGTTAACATTATTTTTACCCTATCATCTTTAAATCTTTCTTTAGATGACTTACGATGAAAAAAAGCAATTTCACCCTAATTCCAAAAATTTCCAATAGGATGAATACCTCCTTAACTTTCTATAACTAGACATAGAAAGGAGGAAAATTTCATGAGATACTACGGTAATATAGGTAATTACAATAACAATTGCTATTACGGTGGTGGCTATGGTGGCTCATCATTCGTTCTTATTGTCGTTCTATTTATTCTTTTAATTATTGTCAGCGCTAGTTTCTTGTATTAATGAAAACCTTTTTTGTTCACAACATAGGAATAAAAAATAGGATAAAGCAGATTAGCCTTACACCTCCTTATTCTAGGGCCACTTTTACCTGAGTGATCCTTTTTATTTAAACCTGTATGTTATTGTTTGAATTCAGATAAAAGTCTATCCCTCTGTTCTTCTTTGAGTTCACACTGTTATAGTATTCAATTTATTTTATTATTTTGTTTAATGGACTTATTACCAATCACCTTACAAATTTGAATTTCCATCACCCTCCTTTCTAAAAACACTTTACATTATATAGATAATTATCAATATCCCTTTTGAATACTGTGCATATTATAAATCATAGAAAGGAGGGAAATTACTATGTCTGAATATTATGGTAGTGGTTCTGGTACAGGTTCAGCATTTGCGCTAATTGTTGTTCTATTCATTCTTTTAATTATTGTCGGCGCTAGTTTCTTGAATAGAGGTTATTAATACCTAACACCGTCTCTAATGCTCCTAACTATTAGGATAATACAAACTTATCCTTTCCCTTCTATTCTTTACTAAGGGTCACTATCCTCCGGTGACCTTTTTAATTTTTCCTCTTTCAATTTTCAATGTCACACTTAATCTTTTAAGATATATTAAAAAGCCACACCTAGTTACATGTGACTTTATCATATATAGTTTCCATTATTATCTTTAAGGGCAACTATTTCTCGCCCATTTAAGCCTAGTTTTTGGCTACCAGTATTTTATAGGATAAAAACAGGAACCCGAAAATTCCGAGCAGATTCCGCTGGTATTATGACAGGCGTTGAAGGTACGATTTTTTATAAAGTCCCTGATGGTGAAATAGCTCTGTATTTTGATAATCCTTATATAGGTTCTAACGATTTCAGTGCACATAGTTCGTCACCAACTATTAAAGCTAGGGCTATTGGTGGTAGTGGAGATTCTTGCGAAGTGACGTATATAGTTTCCAATAAATAAACGATTATTAAAAAAACCAGCAAAGCTAATTCTTATGAGCGCCTGGTCATTTTTTTATTTGTCGTACGAAAACTCGACTTGTTCAATAAATGGCGCCATTACAGCATTCCTTTATAAATCAGAAATGTTACATACCAAAAATAATGTCACTTTTTTTATTTTTCTTTGAAGGAAATCCATTTCTTATAGATGTCCCTTTTTTGAATCAAGAATAAACATAGACGCATCTTGTCCCATAAATATTTTATTTCCTGTATAAAAAGTTTTGAATCGAATATCTCTATACCCTATTTTAGTCATAATGTCTGTTAGCTCTTCTGGATTAAATCCGTTATGAACAATATCTGAAACTATTTTTTCATTTTTATTAAAATCTACGATCAATAGATGTCCTCCTTCATCAAGAACATCAAATAATCTTGATAAAACTAATTCAACATCATGAATATGGAGTAGAACCTGAGCCATAAAAATATAGTCGGCATGTACATCCGGTATACTTTCCT
Source organism: Lysinibacillus agricola (assembly GCF_016638705.1). GTDB lineage: Bacteria > Bacillota > Bacilli > Bacillales_A > Planococcaceae > Lysinibacillus > Lysinibacillus agricola. The sequence continues at coordinate 3,181,399 of NZ_CP067341.1, forward strand.
TTTCAATATCAAAGCATAATGTATCTACATTCTGAATATTAAAATTGGTTACTTTTTGCTTTATTTGATTAACCATGTTTGGTGATGTATCCAGAAAAAGCATAGAATTAAACTCGTTTAACAAGTTCATTCCGACAAGACCAGTTCCACACCCAAAATCAATAGCATTCTTGCTTTTAGCGTCAACTAAATAATTTCTGACCGCATCTGATGATACCTTTGCAATTTGGATTCTTTCAGGAGTGTCATATATATTAGCTATCATTTCAAACTTATCAGTATTTCCCATTATTATCTCTCCAATCAGGAACAAACCTAAATACTAAAAAAACTTGTCATTACTTAAGATACGATTCTGCAAATAATAATTCAACTAATTGCTTCATTATTGACAGTCGTAAATTTTAAAATTCGACTCCTTTACATGCGGAGCCAGTCATACTTTTGGGAATATAAAGATAAGACTCATTAAAATAACCCACCTATCAGTTATTAGTATTGGCCATAATTGTTATAAGTCCTTAGCACATTGTTAACCTTCAACTTTTTTAGTTTATTACGGAATACATGGGGCATAGATACCATAATATTCACGTTTATGTCTGGATTACCATTTAAATACTTTTTGATAAAGTAGTTAAAGTACTGAAAATCCTCTTCAAGACTCAATATATTAGAAGATCTTTGAAAGACGTTGATAACCGTAACTTTTTTATCATTGCCAAATAAGACGAGGGTTGGTGAATATACTACTTCATTAGAATTAATCTACGAATAATAAAGCATCTTCTGTACAGACTAATTTCAGGAGGTGAAATCCATGAATAACAACAACCAAAACTTTAACAAAAAAACCCCTAATGCAATTCCAAATGCAATGAACGAAGAATTCGGGAATGAGACTGATGTTAATCAAATTAGACAACAAATCCAGCAAGCAGAAGCTAACAAAAAACAAGCTTCTGGTGCAATGAACTCGATGAACGAAGAATTCGGGAATGAGACTGATATTAATCAAATTAGACAACAAATTCAACAAGCAGAAGCTAACAAAAAACATGCTTCTGGTCGATTTGGAAACGAAAACAATACAAAATAAATTAAATTATCATCCTCAACCGGCAACCTTTTTTCTGCCGGTTTTTTTATTTTACTCATCAACCCTATATCTACAGAAGAATAATAATTTTTCCGTTAACTTTAATATGGTTAAAATAATTCTTGTCATGAGTAATTTCATCACTACCTAACCGTAACGACCTCGCCGTTATGTTTTTTATTTTTAATTCGATGTTGGTTACTCCGAAACTATTCCAAATGTTGTTGTTTAATAATCATTTTATAAACAGAAATATAAATCTTCTGCTGTAGACTTTTAGGTAGTCTCTTTCCTGTTGAGTTACGTACATGTCTGCCAGCACTCGTTGTACCGAACGCCAACAAAAGAATCTTTTTGACTACATAAAACCAATGCTATATTCATAACATTTCTTTCATTTACAACCTCAAAAAAGCTTAGGAACAACTCCTAAGCCTTTTTTATTTCACTAAAGCACCCGTTAGCCATCCATGTCGTGTACAATCAACACTACACCAAAGAAAATGAAAGATTATTACGTTCTTTCATGGGAGTTGAACAAGACGAACACAACCTTTTTGTCACAAGATACTTTTATCAATTATGCCACGGCATAATTGCGTCTGGAATCGGCTTTGTACTTAGGCCTGCATAATGCAGGTCAGTTAGCCGTTATCGCATGGATGCGATGATTTTAGGCTAACATCCTACAAAGAACTCATTTCCGATTCCGTGACATTCACCGGAGACTTTAAGTTCTTTCAGTAGGTGTTTTGACACCTGCTGAAAGAAACTTAAAAATAGCAAAAAACTGACAATGATACTCAGCCTCTTGCTAGAAAAATAATAAGTAATAGCTCATAAAACAAAAAGGATTAAATTATACTTACAGCCTTTAGCCCTATAACGGGGAATATCCGAGCCTACTAAGTGCTAATGCCATTTGATAGTATCCCCTACTATTAGGATGAACGCCTCCTGATGATAATAAAACTTTTTCATTCCCCTTAAATACACTATAGATATCAGCTACTTTAACATTTAATTCCCGACCAAAACTGTTAATCAATGAATTAACCGCTCTAATCGCCTCATCTGCTATAGGAATATCGCTAAATGGATTGTATAAATTTTGTAGGCGTAAAATATATTTATCTTGTTTGTCTAGATGGTGAATTTTTTCTAACATTTTTGAAATGTTTTTCCCTGATTGTTTAATAGCACGAGATATACTTTCTTCGTTTTTATTTATTAGAAATCCTTTAGCAGCGTTTATTAAATCATTCCCTCCAGCTGTTATCGTTATGATATTTGCACAATTTACAGCTTCCGTAACAATTGGGGCATTGAGCATAGTTAAAACATCCTCTGTCGTCGCTCCTGACCTTGCATGTTTTTGATAAGAAATACGCTTTTTTAAAGCTTGCTGGCTTAGACATCTGTAATATTCAACAAATCCAGGATCCAAAAACGGAACACCGATACCCACAGTAAGGGAATCGCCTATCGCAAGATAACGTAAATGATTGAAACCCATATTTCACCTCAACTAATTTGTTATATTCTTATACTATTCAGTAAAAGATGAATGGAGAAGCTTAAAAAGAATGGGCAAACGATGTCTAAGTTATTTTATATGTCTAAGAGGGATATGTGGTGCCCTTTCGCTTTTCGCCGCCTGTAATTCCCTCCAGAATCGGTGCGCCAAACCCAATATGTCGCGCCAAAAATAAACCGAAAAAGCTTGCCAGCGCACCCAATACCAGTGTTTGTGCAATCTGCACAGGTATGATGATCTGCAAAGGCGCGTTATCTGGCAGGGGCGCAAGCGCGTATGTAAACGGCATAACCATTACGCCAGTCACGACGCTTACGGTAGTAAGTAGGAAGAAAAGTTTCCAGTTGACTATCTTTTTCATGAGTCAGTTTCCTCCTGAATCCAATCGGAAACATCATTGATCACTTGTTGATCGACATGTTGTGCAACCTTATATTCTTTTTTCGCTTTTCGTATCTCTCCATAAACAGAGGGCATAAAGGCATGATTCAGGTTTGGATAAAGCTTATACGTTACATTTGGTCTATCTCCCAATATTGTTTTATAACCATTAAAATCCTTTTCTATCGATACATGAAAGTCCTTCTCTCCTTGCAGAATGAAAATCGGCTTTTTTAATACCTTGAGATAATTGGCAGATGGATGTTCGCCCATTTCTTTCAAGTAATAGGCTCTCACATGTTTTCCTAAAACTCTCGTTGATTTTGCTTCTTCATCATTTAGGTTATAGATGTTGTCAAACTTTGATGATAAAGCTGCTATTTGTTTTCTGGCAATCCCTTTCAAAAGCTTATTCAATGAATGCAAAACTTCGTTATTTTGATCCATTAGAATTTCTTCAAATTTGCGTGGAGACCCACCCATAATAATGATTCCAGCAAAATTACCGCCTTCTGCATCAATTCGCGGTGCTAACATCCCACCTAAACTATGACCGATAATAAATATTTTATTTGAATCTATACGTGCATCTCTTCGCAAAAACTCTGCAGCGAGGATCGCATCTTCAATGGTTTCTTCTTTTACTGTTATTGCCGTATCATTTCTCATTTCTTTACCATATACGAATGTTCTTTTATCATATCGCAATACTGCAATTCCTTTTCCAGACAAACCCTCAGCAAGATCCTTAAAAGGATAAATGTTTCCGATTTTTTCATCCATGTTGCTTGGACCAGAGCCTTGAACCAATACAACTGCAGAAAATAATCCTTTTGTTTCATCAGGAATGGTTAATATTCCATTCAGTGGGTACTTTGTTTTAGCACCTAAAACAATTTTTTCTTCACCCATTATGTTTACCTCCTTAAATTGACAACTAAAAGGTAAGTGAATGCATCAAGTAGGCACTCTCAGTTCACTTCTAAATTTGAGCTTTTAGTTTTTCAACAATACTTTTGAATTTCGGTTCATTGTGCAATGGGAAAAATGCAGGAGTTTCCACAACACTTTGTACGATACTTTCTTTTACTATCTTTTCGTCTCTAGGAGGTTCAATATCATAATCCTTCAGCCAGTTTTCAATACTGTCAAAAAGAGAATCTCCTTTCAATTTGTACGGTAAAAGGACGTTCGTACAAATGTATGTGTATTTTTCGAGCATTTCCAATGCTTTTTCCGGTTTATTTTGCATCATATAACCTTGTGCTGCGGCCAAATATAGCAACGACACCAAATTAGGGTCCAGTTTTTCTACTTCAAAGATTTTTGAAATTTCGATAAAACGTACAAGGGCCTGCTCAAATTTTTCAGGCCGATTGGCAACCAACAGCAAGTATGACTGTGCCGGCGCAAGAAGGCCGTGGAGATGTTGATACAGACTGACCTGCAAAGCTTCCTTTGCCTTCTCTATATTCCCTGTCATTTGATAAACTTTGGAGAGTAAAAAGTTATCACTAATAGGTGGCTTCATTGTTTCGTCAAGCAATTCCAAAGCTTCTACTGGCTGATTTAAGATGATATGACATAGCGCTTCCATTGAATTTGCTTGCTTCGCGATCCAAATATCATCACTTTCCTTCTTAATCCGAATACATAAATCAATGGCCTCCTGTAACAGTGCTTCCTGCTTTTCTTTTTCTGTAGCAAGGACAAAATGATTGACAAATAATTTGGCCATTTGCAGTAGCAGAGGAAAACAAGAGAAATATTTCTTTATAATGACACGGCAATGATCAAGTACATCATCAAAAGGCTTGTTGCTAAAATCCTCAGCCAGCCGTTGGTATGTTTTCTTTATATCTTCTTTTGTCATTTGCGGGAGATAGCCAATGAGTTCATCAATGCTTATATTAAAATAGGTTGCCAATTGTGGCAGCAGGGTGATATCCGGATAGCTTTGAGCCGTCTCCCATTTGGATACGGAAGCCTTCGATACACCGATATACTCAGCAAGTTTATCCTGTGTGATACCTTTTTCTTTTCTTTTTACTGTAATAACTTTTGCAATACTTATTTCTCTCATCATTTTCACTCCCTATACTAATATTAAAATGTATTTTACCGTCAATTCCAATGGAGTTATATTTTATTTTAGTAGATAAAATCAACCGTTAGGCAACAAATCCATTGATTCACAAAAATCCATTTCAGCATTTGTGAACACTTTATATATATTGCTTATAGGGATTATTTTTTTAATGACATAGCCAATACAATAACACTAAATTCTCTTAGCCAACGGTTGGAACAATACTTGAATGTAGTGTAAATTTACGGTCTAACTATTTTGTTAATAGAAATGGTTGATGGGGGTTTTTGTTGAACACATCCTAAAATTGTAGAAATGATATTACTCTAATGTACGCTCAATTCCACGCAAATAAAGCTCAACTTGACGCTAAATTGTTACGTCTTAATAAAAGTAAAGGTTGGTTAGTTCCACTGCCATTACATGTAGATTATCCGGAAAGATAATATTTATTAAACGTGACAAATTGTCTCCCTAGTTTAAACTGGGGATTTATAAATGTTTTATTAATAAAATGCATAACGAGGTAATGCTATGAGGTAATTAAGGCATGTAAACAAACAGAAGCAGATGATAAAACAAACTGCTAACTACATAGTTATTTGTTTTTATTAAGAGGAAAAGGTTCTTTCGATACACATTTCGGAGTACCGAATGCCAACAAAGGAATCTTTTGTAATAATTTCAATAATTATTCTTGCTGCATTATTCTTGTTTTGGACAAACTTAAATCTAAATTTACTTTAAAATCTTGCTTTTATATTTAATTTTATCCTTTTAAAATTTTTTATCAGTTAAAATATAATAATTAATACAAGTAAAATGGGAGAGTACTATGATTGAAAATGTTAGAAATCAAATCTTTGAACTAATTGATACAGATTATCAGAAATTTTCTGCTGCGCTAATTCCTAATATAAATAATATTTTAGGTGTTCGGTTACCGGAACTTCGGAAAATAGCAAAGAGTATATCTAAAGATGATTGGCGAAATTACATTAAATTGGCTGAAAATGAATATTTCGAGGAAGTAATGCTACAGGGTATGGTCATTGGATATGCGAAAGCTGACATTGAGGAACTTCTCACTTATGTTTCTTCTTTTGTTCCTAAAATAGATAATTGGTCAACATGTGATAGCTTTTGTTCGGGGTTAAAATTTACAAAGAATAATAAAAACCTTATGTGGGAATTTTTAAAACCATTCTTTTGTTCAAAAGAAGAATATAAAATACGTTTTGGAGTGGTAATGTTATTAAATTATTATATTGAAGATAATTACATTGATAACGTTCTTAAAATCCTAAATAGTATAAAACATGAAGGGTTTTATGCAAAAATGGCAGTTGCTTGGGCTATCTCAATCTGTTATGTGAAATATCCTAGTATTACACTAGAATATTTGAAGAACAATTCACTTGACGATTTTACTTATAATAAAGCATTGCAAAAAATTACAGAATCCAATCGTGTTGATAAGGAAACAAAAAGTTTTATTCGTAGTATGAAACGGTAATATAAATGTGAGCTGAAAGTTAAAATTAACTTAAAAAACATATATTTGCAAAGCAACAAGTCCATTATAGAGAAGAATCTCTACAATGGACTTGTATCTTTTACGCCTATTGACTATTTGAAACTTTCCAGTCTGACCATCATTTAAAACTCCACGTATTCCCTCAAATGTCCGTAGTCCAACACCTCCTCTTTTTGAAAACCACCTTTAACTTCCCATAACCTTGCAAGTTCTCTCGCTGCAATGGTAGATGCCAGGTCACGACCATGTCCAATTGTAATAGATTCAATATATGGTTGTTCTGTAGTAAGTATGTTCATTAATAGTACAAGTTCTTTTTGAGTGTGGGCTTTGCTTTTATCTCTTTTTACAGTTTAGTTATAATATATTTTATACATTTTCTTTCTCTATCTTTTCTTTTTTCCACTCTGCATATTCTTTTAGCATACAAACAGCGCATGGCCTAAAGCCTGCTACAATTGCAGTTTTTTCATCTTAAAAAAACACTCGATGCTTAATATATCCGCCTTTAGCTATGGCTCTTAGTGCCGAGGGGCAATCTAATTTCACATATATTTTTCCTCTTCGATGTCCTCCTAGTGAACCTGGTTTATCACTTTGATATATCTTCAAATCAGCGTTTAACAGAGTGTATGTCTTTTTGGATATTTCTTTTTCAGTACTATTGTCAATAATTTCATTCATCAGCTGTATCCACCTTATGGTTCAAAACCAGATTGACTAATATAAATTTGATCTTTTGAAAATACTTCCAAAAACCTGCTATATACTTTTTGATAAACTTGGGGATTGTACCATTCTTCTAATTCCATTTCGATGTATTTCTTCTCAATGCCTATTTTTTTAGTTCGTTTCCCGTCACTACCATCACCCATAAAATAATCGTCTATACATACCCTACTTACATATTGCTTTAATTTATGCGGAAAAAGTTCTCCACTTGGCAATACTGGAGCAACTGCCACCTGAGTTGGTATTCCAGCAGCGTCTAGTTTTTCTAGTGTTTTTAACCGTGCCTGGATAGGTGGTGCTTCTGGCGTAAAGTGTTTACGAATGACCTCAGAATCAGTCTCAATGGTCATACTTACTCTCACTTTATTTTTTAATTGCTGTAATAAATCAATATCTCTACTTACGAGTGGACTTCTTGTCTGTATTAGTAAAAAATCAGGAGGATCTTCAACCATGACCTCTAATAACGATCTTGTTATCTTTTCCTTATACTCGACAGGTTGGTATGGATCAGTGCTAGATGACATAAATATTGTTACATTTCCTTTAGTTTTTGCTTTACGAAGTTCTTTAGCAAGTAATGTAGCAGCATTGCTCTTCACATCTACCCAATCGCCCCATTCACCTTCTCGAAAAAGAGATACAGGCATTTGGCGTACATAACAATAGGAACATCCAAATGAACAACCTGTATAAGGGTTTAATGAATGAGTATATCCTGAAAGAAAACCGGTCCCTTTATTGAGAATTGTCTTTGGATTTTTATATAGTAATTTATTATTCAATAAAACACCTACTCTTTCAAATTTTCCAAATGCATCACTTATTTTTTCAGACTAGAATTTTCTAGTTCTAAAAGCTTTTTCTTCATTTCAAGCCCACCACGATAACCAGTTAAAGTTCCGTTTTTTCCCACTACACGATGACAAGGAATAGCTAGTAAAGCTGGATTTGCTCCAATAGCTATACCTACAGCACGAACAGCTGATGGTTTGTTAATATAATTTGCTATATCCGAATAAGTCTTTGTTTGTCCATATGGAATGTCATTAAGTGCATTCCAAACTGAAAGTTGAAACGGTGTTCCTTTGTAATCAATTGAAAATGTAAATTGTGTTCGTTTCCCTTCAAGGTATTCTATTATTTCATCTAAATAAGGGTTTAATAATTCTTTATTTTCTACAAGCGTTCGTTTAGGATATTTTTTCTTAACCCAATCACTCAATTCTTCAAACGATTGGTTTTGTGATCCAACGAATAGAAGATTATTAGAAGTTGCTGCAACATAAATTCTCCATTCTTTTTGTGTAAGTAAAGACCAATAAATGTTTTGTTCATTGTTTGTATTCATTTTTTATTCCTCCTCTTTATCCATTAATCGATGTAATTTACGATATTGAATAGGTGTATGACCAAACTTATTTTTAAATAAGGTAATGAAATAAGTAGAATTAGGTATACCTACACATATAGATATATCTGTAATCGATTTATCTGTTTCAATTAAATACTTTCTAGCAGCATTTAATCTAACATGTTGTGTATATTCTGTAGGGGTAATTCCCTTAATTTTTTTAAATGTTCGATGCAAATGAAATGGACTCCCATGCGCAATTGCCCCTAATGATTCAAGATTTAACTTTTCGGTGAAGTTCTTATCAATGTACTCCGTAACAAGAGTTATCCATTCATTATCAGGTAGGTTTTCATTTGTAGGCTTACAACGTTTGCAAGGACGAAAATTTCTATTGAGAGCTTGTTCTGCTGTTAGAAAAATACGCACATTTTCTTTTTTTGGTGCACGTGATTTACATGAAGGTTTACAAAATATCCCTGTGGTTTCAACTCCATAAAAAAATTTATTATTGTATGTTGCATCATTGTTAATAATTGCTTTCCATCTTTCATCAGTCATTATTTCTACATTACTTATATTTTCAAGACGACCTCTTTGAATGTCGGAATTTTTTTTATCCTCCATTATTTTTTCACCTCTTTCTATAGATAACGCCCTTATAAACCTAGAAATTCATTTGGAATCATGAAAAATAATTCCAAGTCCATATCGTTCTCCTGAAGTTACAGTACTTACCCCGTGGCGAACAGTCGTTTTGTAGTATCCATTTTTACCTAAAAACGGTCTATTATTAGTAGGGAAAATCAGCGCACAACCCTGTTCCAATGTAACAACATGACCTCGACTTTGAGCACGAGGAATCTGCTCTACTAATAAGGATTCACCACCTGTATAATCCTTATCTCTTTGATTTAATACAACTACTACTTGGAATGGGAAAAATACATCTCCATACAAATCCTGATGCAAACAATTAAACCCACCTTTTTCATACTTTAAAATTAATGGAGTTGGTCTAAGTTGTTCATGTCGCTCACACTTTTCTAAAAACTCCTGATGTTTAAGTGGAAATTCAGCTGGTTTCTTTAAGTATTCTGACCATCTATTTGCTGCATTAGCTAACTCAGGGTAGAAACTTTCTCTTAAAACTTCGATTATTTGAGGTAACGGATATGCAAAGTATTTATACTCTCCATTCCCAAAACGATATCTGGACATATTTATCGTTGTTCTATATGGCTCCTTTTCGTTATAAAGCTTGATAAAAAATTCACATTCATCTTTTGTTAAAATAGGTGGAAGTATCGCAAATCCATGCTCATCTAACTCGTTATGAATAGATCCCCAATCCAAATTATTGATACGTGTTTGTATATTTGAAGTCATTTGTTCTTCTCCTTGTTGTTTTTTGTACAACAAAGTATAACTGCATGTGAACGAAAAAATAAGTTATTTCTAACGTAATAGCAAGATATTGAAGTTTTTTTCGTATTACTATGTGTTAATATACCAATCGACATAATTATTTTTAACGAAGAAGGGTACGCAAATGACATTGAACAAAATTGAAAATGATATATTTATTACGCACCTAGTGATTTTAATTAGAATCAAACTTTGGATATTTAACAAGAGAGAAAAATGAATGTATGTATGAGGTTGACGGTCATTCAGTCACAAGAATTATAACTATTGAGGATACTTCGTTTTTGATACAATTACACTTTACTGTAAATAAACTTTTGATTGCCCGAATTCCAAATACAGTAAAATTTGTTGAGGACTGGCAAATTGATGCAATTACTCAATTTGTTCGTGAGTGGTTTGACCTAGATAATGATTTAACTGCATTTTATGAAATGGCAAAAGTAGACTCACTTCTTAAAATGCCAGTTGAAAAGTTTAAAAGATTACGAATTATTGGCATCCCAGATTTATTTGAAGCTTTATGTTAGGGTGTTTTAGGTCAACAAATATCAATTTACCATTTGCCTATGCATTGAAAAGGGAATTTGTAGAAAAGTTTGGGGATTATATAGAATACGAAGGCAAAATATATTGGAGCTTTCCATCTTATAAACTAATTTCAAAGCTAACTCCCGATGATTTATCCGAAATTAAGATGACCATCAAAAAAAGTGAATATATTATTGAAATAGCAAAATTAATGGATAATAATGAATTGTCTAAAGATCAATTATTATTCATGAACTTAAAAGATGCGGAAAAAAGATGAATGCAAATTAGAGGAATCGGCCCATGACTGCTAATTATGTTTGGCTGTTTTCTAAAAGATTGTTGCTATTAAAACAAAAATACACAATAAATCTACAAGATGTGTGGAGAATGAACTCTGTCTTTTTGTTTTGATATTTCGCAAACCGAATTTTTAACTAAAGCACTCAGTTTAAATATGACTTCTCATAAATTTTTGGATGTTCGTAATAAGTAGTTGATTTTCTTATTTATTATTTACTCAAAGTGTTCATTAAAATATGGTTTTGATATTCAATTTATGTTAACCTTAAAGCATAATTACATTAACATAAATTGGATGGTGTAAAATGTCTCATAGTTTTGGCTTTTATTCACTCATTGTTTCTTCAATTTTGTTTGTCATACTTGTATTTATGAATTTTTTGGGATATTGGACAGCAGATAGATTCCAACAAATTTTATATTTCTTTTGTATGGTATCGGCAGTTTTCGCTGCGGGTATTGAAACAGGAAAGAAACTGAAAAACAGAAGCTGATTAGAATCGGCTTTTTTACTGCACATTTCCCTCAAATATTCATTCAACATTGCTATGAAACCACTGAATCTGCTTAAAAAGCATCTAAAGAAAGATGCTTTTTGTTTTTTCTTATTGCTTCAACTGTGAAATAGTTAGATTTTTGACAAGCTGAAATAAGCATTTGCTCTACCCGATTTTCAAATGCAAAGTTTTGATGTAACTCAAGCCAACGATACCAGTAAAGGTAACTATCCAAATAATACGTATCAACACCTTGAAATCGTTCCATCCATCCTTTCAAACGGCGATGGAAGTTATTAACGTGTTGTATGTGGAATATCCCTTTTTTTACTCGTTGAAATAAGTTTTAATAAAAACTATATGCAGACATTTTTTTAATAAGCTTCCTACCGATCAGTCTGGACGGAGAGTCTCTTGCCTGTTAAGCTACGTAAAGGTCTACCAGTACTCGGCGTACCGAACGTCTACAAAGGAATCTTTTAGCAATGTATTCAAAAAAAATAACATACACAGAAACCTGCAATATGAACGTGTAGTAGACGTGCTATAATCTACCTACCGTTGTAAACAACCAATACACCGAAGCAAATAAAAAGCCCAGCAAATTATGCTAGGCTGGCACCCTTTATTCTTCCTCTTCAAGTAAAATAACACTTTCCAGATTATTTACAAATCTTCTTAATTCTTTTGCTAATTCATTATTTATATCACCAGCCTGATACCATTCATTTATAAGATTTCTTTGTGCTTCAATGGCTATTAAAGCTAAGTATTCTTTTTGTTCTTCCTGTTCTGAAGAATCCATTTTATAAGATGAATATTGTAAGTGACGATAATAAATTTCCACTTTTTGCACAATATCTAAAGAAAATTCATTCGTTTCTTGAACATGCTTTATAATTGATGATGTCACATAATCTTTTAAATCTTTTTTTACATGATTAATTTGTTCTACAACATCGGCTGGTAGTTTGCTCATCTTCCGTTCACGTAAAAAATGGCGTAAACGACGTTTTAACAAAGTAAACGTTCGGTTATTTAACATATCTTTTCTTTCTTTAAGAATATAGTCAATTTCCTGTTGAATTGATTCATTTAATCCATGCTCAGCCATATATTGCTTCGTATAAATTATTTCTAATTCCATCCCAACTTTTCTAGCTTCCAACATTTGTTGCCTGTACTTTTGAAATGCTTCTTCTGACTGTTTCCGCTCAATATTCAATAACATTGCGTTATATTGATTCATTAACTTTAGAGCTATAGCAGCATTTTCTTCAACTGTTTCATGTTGAATACTACGAATCGCATGTTTTAACATTTCTCTTTTTTCATTCATTAAATTTGGCTGTTTGGCTTTATCTTGTTCATTTAATAAAGGTAAAAATATGGTTGCCATTATCAAGGTGAATAAAATAACACCTGCAGCTAAAAAGATGAGTAATTGACGATTCGGAAATAATTCTCCTTGATTTGTTACTAGAGGTAATGATAATATTCCTACCATCGTGATCGTACCACGAACGCCAACAAGCGTTGTCACAATATGGTCTTTAATTGTCACTGTTTCTTCGTTCTTAAATATTTTTTTATCTACTATATTAAAGAACATCACCCAAGCAAAGCGGATGACTAACACCATCAAGCCAATTCCTAGCACATATAAAATCAGGGTACTATTGCGAATTTCCTCGCTTACTAATATAGAATTTGTAGCAGATGGTAACATCAACCCTAGCAGAAGGAAAATAACCCCATTCAATGTAAAAGTCACAATTGACCAAACATGTTCTGTAACAACTTGTTCTTGTGCTATGAAGTTTTCGGTCTTTTCTTTAACAATTGCCGCAATAATTCCACCTGTTACAACTGTAATTACCCCTGATGCATGAAACACCTCTTCTGCTATCAAATATAAAAGAAAGGGTGTTAGAACTTGTAGCAAGACGTAAAATGTTGAATCCACTATTCCTATACGGCGAAGATGAAGTCGTATCAAAAATATTGCTAATGCACCGAAAATACCTATAATTAAACCAACAAAAAACATATAAAGAAAATCACTTGTTGCTGATTTCAATGAAAAATAACCAGTTACAATCGCCGCTACTGAATATTTAAACGCGATTAACCCCGATGCATCATTGATTAAAGATTCCCCACGAACTAAATTCATTATACGATCTGGAATATGAACTCGTTTGGCAATACTATTTACCGCCACTGGGTCAGTAGGCGATAAAATAGCCATTAAAGCAAAGGCAGCCGCCAAAGGAATCGACGGAATCATCCAGTGCACAAATAGACCACCAACGATAGTCGTTAATAATACTAATACAATAGCGTTGCCTAAAATCGGTAATCGCATTTTCCATAATTGTTCACGAGGAAAATGTGCGCCATCATAATATAGTAACGGTGCAATAAACAATAGCAAAAACCATTCCGCTTCGATTTCAATGGTAAAATCCTTTGCTACTAAAGCAGCTAAAATTCCAACTGCAATCTGAATTAAAGCAATAGGGATAAAAGAAATATAATGCGCCAAGACATTTGTCACTAATAATAATACAAGTAGTATTATTATCGATATTAAGATCTCCATGTACGGCCTCCTTTTTCTAAGAAATATGTCCCCAGTTTTTCTAGGTCAACCAAATTATATTTTACTAATCCCTCCTAATTGTAAATAAATAAGGTTTTGCTGTTCAATAAAATATAGTCTTTCACAGAAGTGAGCTTCAGGAAGCCCCCTTCTTCAGAGGTGGGAGGAATGAAGTGCTTTTTTCTTTATAGAACATACGTTTATATTGTATATTGTGAATAATCGAAAAATAAAGGGGTGGCGGGTAATGACGAAATGGAAGAAAGATTGTTTTATTATAGAACTCAAGTTACTTATAGATACATGGCAAAAGGTTATCCTATTAAAACGTTTTGAAATTGCCCGTACACTCTATAATACAACTTTGTCTTATGCAGTAAAACAATATACTTTCATGCAAAAATCAAAACACTATCGAAAACAATTACGTTGTTACCAAAAAGCGAAAAAAACGAATGATTCAAAAGAATTGAAGCAGACCGCAAAAGAATTAAATAACATTCGTCAATCTTTTGGATTAAGTGAATATCAACTGCATGCCAGAACTATATGCCATTCCTTTAAAAATAATTAATTCTGTATCAACTTCCATATCCCTTAATCCTTGATATAGCTCATATGCATTTGGAGTTGGAACTCTTGCATCCTTTTCGCCATGTTGGATTAAAGTGGGAGTACAGGCTGATTTAATATATGTCATTGGTGACGTTTTCGTATATATCTCTGGATCATTCCATGGATCATTTCCTAAATACATCCTAATAAAGTAAGGTATATCTGTATTTACATAATGGGTACTCCAATTAGTAATTCCACCTCCAACTGAAATAGCTTTAAATCTACTACTAAATGTAGAACAGAAAGCTGATATATATCCCCCGTTGCTCCATCCCATAACCCCTACTCTATCTTTATCTGCAATCCCTTTGTCAACTAGTTTATCCACTCCAGATATAACATCATCGTAGTTAGCAATTCCCAATTTTCTATAGATTGCTTTTAAGAATTCATTACCATAACCAGAACTTCCCCTGTAGTTTGGTTCTAAAACGATAAAGCCTTTTTCGATAAACTGTTCATGATTCCTATATTTATTGTCTTTCCAGTTAGCTGTCTTCTTGACAAATGCTACGTTTTTGCCATCATCACTTATGTTTGTACCTGATAAAGTTGGTAATGAAATACTCTCTTCTATACTTAGATATGTTTTTTCATTCATTCCCATTAATAAACCCCCTCGTTAACTCTCTTCCAATATAGCACCTCGTTAGTTCAATAAAATGTATTATACGAATAACGTAAAGGAAAGAAGATATAATAGTCATCTACATTACTAATTAAGAATTCCCCAATAAAATTCCTTTATTTCGATTATCTCCCACCACTAACATTCATAATTTCTCCGAGGATATAATTTGAAGCATCGGAAGAAAGGAAGGCAATTACCTCTGCTATTTCCATAGGTGTTGCAGCCCGTTTTATTGGTACAGATGAAGCCATACGCTCAAGTCGATTATCGCCAGGAGCAAATTTATCGTGAAAAGGTGTTTCTACCATTCCAGGCGCTACCCCATTCACGATAATTCCATATTCAATTAGCTCTCTGGACATTCCAATCGTCATTGTATTTATCGCCCCTTTAGCAGATGCGTAATGAATACTTTCCCCTGCCCCTCCAATTCGTGCAGCCGCTGAAGATACATTAATAATTTTTCCACCTTTTTTTGGAATCATATGTCTTAATACAGCTTGGGAGCATAAGAGAACACTATTTACATTTAATTTGAACGTTTCTTCCCATAGCTCTTCACTCATATCCATAAATGTACTTTGACGGATGCCACCACCAGCGTTATTAACTAAAACGTCAATTGTGCCAAATGAAGAAATAGCTTGTTCAACCATTGAGTTCACTTCTTCTTTATTAATAACATCAGCTTGAATTGCAATGGCGTCTCCATCTTTTTCTTGAATACGTTGGACGGCTTCCATGGCACCCTTCACATTTGAATTATAATTAATAATTACTTTAGCCCCTCTAGATGCCATTAACTCGGCCGTGGCAAGTCCAATACCTGAGCTTGCGCCTGTAATGAGAATAACCTTTCCTAATAAGTTATGCATAGCTTCTTCCTTCCTACAAAATGTTTTTAATAGTAATTCGACATTTTACATCGTTAAACCTTTTGAAGAATTTTTTGTATCATATAATTTATTTCAAGCTTTTCTTGACCAAATGACAACTGGAATAAGGATTAAAGATAATAGACCTCCAGCTAAAGATAATGTTGCATAGCTTGCATTAGCTACTACCCTTTGGCCCTGCAACAGCTCCAAGTGTTGTACCATTTTTAAAACCCTCTGCTTTGCGAAGTTTAGGCTGTCTCTTGCCTGTTGAATTACGTACAAATCGCCAGCCTTCGGTGTACCGAACGCCAACAAAGGAATCTTTTTAAATACATAAAAAATCAATGCTATATTCATAATTTTTCTTTCATTGAAAACCTCAAAAAAAGCTTAGGAATAACTCCTAAGCCTTTCAATCTTTCTATTATTGTGTAACGCTTGATTTGAAATCGTCTAAAGATGTAAAGTAGGTTATCATCCTTATTCCAATCAATAGAGTTAGCTATTTATATCTAATACTATATTTGCTGCCTTATCAGATGCACTTAAACGTAAAGAGGTCTATTAAAAAATTAATATAACATCTACAATTCAAGTTAACGGTAAGATACCATAAAGCAATCGGATAATAAACTCTTTGATATCAAACACATCTTCTTGAACTGCCTAGCAAATTGCAACAATTAATTAGATTCTACATTCGCATCTTTGGAGTAATTATACTGAGAAGGATCAACTGGCGTATAACCTTTTGGCGTATAGAATCTCAATAAGTCACCATTCACGACTTTATCAGATAATTCCAATTTGCGATCTACTTTATTTTTGATAGTTTTCGCAAACTCTAATTGACTATCATCTAGTTGTAAACCTGTCTCATTATCATAAAATTTCCCATTAATTGAATCAATCGTAGGACTGACAAAATCGCTATTTCTAAATGGTACAATTTGATCATGCTCTTTTGATAATAAGTCGGAACCAAATTGAACAAATTTTTGCGTATCAATTCCTAGTAAATGTAATAACGTTGGAAGAAGGTCTGTTTGGCCACCATAAGTATGGTTGGTTCCACCTTGCATTCCTGGAACATGTATAAATAATGGTACGCGTTGTAAATTAGCACTTTCATATGGTGTAATTTCTTTTCCAATGACTTGTTCCATCGCGTCATTATGATTATCTGAAATACCGTAATGGTCACCATAAAGAACAATCATCGAATTATCATATAAGCCTGATTCTTTTAATTGATTGAACACTTGTTTGATTGCTTCATCTGCATAACGTGCTGTTTGGAAATAATTATCTACACTTGCATCTCCAGTATTAGCTTTATTAATTGTTACTAAGTCTTGATTCATTTTATATGGAAAGTGGTTCCCTACCGTAATTAATTTCGTATAAAAAGGTTGTGGTAACGAACTTAAAAGACTTTCAGATTGTTTAAAGAATGGTTTATCTAACAAACCATATTCAGCCATGTTTTCTGAAGATCCAGTGTCATAATAACTAGCATCAAAGAAGTGATCGAATCCAAATGATTTATAAATCTCATTTCGATTCCAGAAGCTTCCGTTATTACCATGGAATACAGCCGATGTATAACCATAATCTTTTAAAATACTAGGAGCTGCTTGGTACGTATTTTGTGCTTTTGTAATATAAGCAGATCCTTGTGGTAATCCATACAAAGAATTTTCCAGCATAAATTCTGCATCAGAAGTTTTACCTTGACCTGTTTGATGGAAGAAATTATCAAAATACATAGTATTCTTATCTTTTGTTAATGAATTTAAAAATGGTGTAACTTCTTCACCGTTTAATTTATAGTTGATAAGAAAGTTTTGGAATGATTCTAAATGTAAATAGATGACGTTCATTCCTTTTGCTCCACCAAAATATTCTGCATTAGGTTTGGCGTAGTTAGCTTTTGTATAGTTAATCACTTCTGTAATATCACTACTATCCGCCAAAGCTCTCTGTGAAGATGATTTCATAGTTTCTACTGAATCATAAATCGTATAGTTATACATTCCTAGATATTTCACAATATAGCTTCTATCAAAACCTCGAGTTAGTAGTTGCGGACGATTAGATTCAGCTAGTCCTAAATTTAGGATTGATACTGCTAATGCAAAAGTAATGATTGCCGTTGCTTTTTTATATCCAAAACGATTGGTATCTTTTTGTATTTTTCTTGAGAATCGTAGGTAAAACATTACAAATACATCCACAAAGAACAAGATATCATAAGGCTTTAGTAAAGAAAGAACACTACCACCTAAATCTCCGAAGTTCTGTGTTTGGAAAATCGTAGGCAATGTAATGAAATCACTAAAAAATCGGTAATAAACAATATTAGCATATAAAAGAATAGACATCAGAGTGTAAACTACAACTAGTGATGTATATTTTCTCTTTCCTCTAAATAAAAATGAAAATCCTAGAAATAGCATTGCGGAACCTAGTGGATTTATTAGTAAAAGGAATTGTTGAAGCGATCCTTCTACGCCTAGTTTAAATTGTGCTGTTTGAGCGATGTATGTTTTAATCCATAACATTAAAACAGCTAATATATATATCCCTAAAAAGTTGTTTAATAGGTTATCTTTTTTACTTATTAAATTTTTCATTTTTGCACCTACCTTTTACTTATTAAATTTAAATCTAAGTGTATATTAACTTAGATTATAAGTATTTTTGTATTGCATTGCATTTGAAAAAATGTTACTTCACAATAGCTTTTTCGTAGCTTATGTATATTACTCCCCATTTAGACTTCTGTCAAGTTGTTAAACATCATAAAAGACAATTAGTATAATTATTTCCAACAATCATAAATCTCGTCATAAAAATACTCCCGAAAACGTTAGTTATTTAACTAACATTTTCGGGGATTTTAAGCCATAACTTTTTCTGTTATATCTCCGTTAAGTTCAACCACGCAACCGTTTCACAATGTGGTGAGTGTTGATGGTGTACAAAGTTTTAGAAGTAGTAGGGTCACCAAAATATAAAAATTCGCTTTCCTCTATTAATCAAGTATAAGCTTTACGGAACCTTCTCAGAATTTATTAAAGACAATTCCTTTGCAACAATTGTTTCAATAAGAAAAGAAAAACCAATAGCATCCCATGTACCATTATTATTGAATAAAATTGAGGATGAATATTACCTCACAGGTCACTTTGCATATGGAAACCCTCTTTGGAGGACTTTTCAGGACATAGATGAAATATTAGTTATATTTAATGGTCCACATGCGTATATTTCTTCTTCTTGATATGAAAATGAAAATGTGCCAACCTGGAATTATCAATCAGTTCATGTTTATGGAAAAGCAAGTCTCATGGAAGGAAATGAGTTAGAACAGGATTTAACTAATTTACTTGAAAAATATGAGAAATTCTGTAAAAATTCTGTATTGTGGGATAAACTTTCTCCTGAAATGTTACAACAAGAGATAAAAAGAATAAAAGGATTGAGAATTAAAAAAAAAGAAGTTCAAGCTGCCTATAAATTAAGTCAAAATCGTAATGCTACTGATTACGCAAATATTATAAGCGAGCTTTAAGGATCCTAATGCTTCTGCAGTGGCAGAAGCCATGAAGAAAAATAGAAAATGACTAAAACAGAAGGCAGAAATGTTGTTATGTCAACGTTTCTGCCATAAATATTTTATTTAAGTGGTTTTGTCATGATGATATCAATTTGTTCTTCAACACCCATATAAAAAGAGTGAGCCCCAGTTTGGATAAAACCTATTTTCTTGTAAAAACCTATGGCATTATCATTCTTTTCCCAAACACCTAACCAGATGTTTTTTTTGTTTTGTGCTACAGCTATTTCCATCGCTTTGTTGATTAAAAGTTTTCCAAGTCCTTTTCCTTGATATTTATTTCTAATGTAAATTCTTTCAATTTCTAGTGATTCATCCCCCATTTGTTCTGATTGAGCCGCATTGACATTTACCTTTAAATAGCCAGCAGTTTCTTCGTTGTAATAGATGAAATAGAATTCCGAATTTGGATTGGACAATTCTTTCTTCAGCCGTATAGTATTAAATGCTTTCTCTAAATAAGTTCTCATATTTTCAGGTGAGTTCTGATCTTTAAATGTGTCATGGAATGTTTCGATACTGACTTCTTGAAGTTTTATTAAATCTCCTATACTACACTTACTAAATTTTACTGTCATTGATTACACTCCTTTATAGTTAACTCTCTATAAATTTAATTTATTTTTATTGTATTTGCAATAAAAATAACTAAAAGAGGTATTAAATATGAAATATGCATTTTATGTAGTAGGCATTTTAATCTTAACATTGGGGATATCTTTCACTATTCAATCTACCCTTGGCATTTCACTTTGAAGTAACGCCTTAAAGACATTGGTTACTCCGAAACATTTCCAAATGTTGTTGTTTAATAACATATTACAAATAGACAAAATTTTCTACCGTGGCACTTTAGTAGTCTCTTGCCTGAAACACAACGTCTTACCATTGAATAATCAATTCCTAATTCTTTCGCTAATGGTTTTTTAACTCATACCCTCTTTTGATTAGAATGAATAAAGTTATTTAATCAAAAATGTAAGAGTCTTACTACAAAATAGAAATCTAATGAACAACTAACTACGTCATTTTTTGTTTTATTGATTAAATTTATAGACAACAAAGAATTAGATGTTAGATGAACATACGCAAAAAAAGAAACAAATAAGAATACAAATAGAATAACTTCAACTTAAATAAGTCGTATTCCTTACTATGCGCTAAGGAATCGACTTTTTGTAAATGATTATTAACAGTTATAAAAATTGACTAGTATTTATTCTAGTGGAATCTCCCTATTAAACTACCTACTTTAAAGCTACTATGGAATATCAAAACTGTCCTGAATAATTTTGATTACTAATACTAGCTTTTTTGTCTGTTGCTCTATTAACCAAAACAAATATTATTAATGCTACAATTACTAAAATGGCACTACCAATACCAACATAATTAATTGAACTAATACTAATTACTCCTCCACCTACTATTGCACCTAGACCTATCCCCATGTATAGGGCTGAAGCGCTGAAGGATAAAATCATTGACGCTTGTGAAGGATTTAAAGAAATTAGGAATGAATTAAGAGCTGGATTCATTCCGAAACCAGGAATCCCCCATAATAAACTAGCTAGTCCTACAAGAATTATTGATAATGTGGATGGAGTTAGTAACATTAACAATGAGAACACCGCTAATAAAATTGAAAATCCAAAAAGTGATAATTTAAGTGTTTTTGGAGCACCAATTCGATCAGTTAAGTATCCCCCGACCAAATTACCGAACAAAGCACCTATTCCTAATAAAAATAAGAAAATACTTATATTTTCCACGCTTGTAATTTCTGTAATTATTGGTGCTATATATGTGTAAGTCATGAAACCACCTGTTGTACTAATAATGCTAACGCTTAATGTTAGAATAATAATCTTGTTGAAGCTCTTTAATCTTTCTTTAATACTCAATGATGCTTCCCGTTCTATTTTAGGTAAGAAAATCATAACTCCTATAACTGTTATTAAAGAAATTACTGCTACAAATACAAAAGAATATCGCCAAGTTATAGCATTTCCAATTGATGTACCAATGGGAGCCCCTAGAATTAATCCTACTGTTATACCAGCAATTACAAATGACAAAGCTTTTCCTCTCATTGTGTCGGGAACTAAACTTGTAGATGCAGCCATAGCTAAGGGCGTAAACACTGCGGCGGCTAAGGAAGCCAATATTCTTGTTAAAAATAATAACTCTAAAGAAGTCACAATTGCAGAAAGACAATTTGCGATCGTAAATACAATCATCGATACGACTAATAAAGTTTTTACAGGTATATTTAAAGTTAGAGTTCCCAAAACTGGTGCACCGACTGCATACGCGATTGCAAATGCAGTGACCAATTGTCCGGCTGTTGCAATTGATACATTCATATCATCCGCAATACTAGGTAACAAACCTGCAATAACAAAATCATCTGTTCCTATAATAAAAGTTCCGAGTACTAATATAAGTAGACGATAGTTCAATTAATCCCTTCTTCCTCTTTTTTCTTTTCTTCTTGCCAAAATTTAAGAAGTGTCTCTAAATGCTGTTCAGTGCCCCTGAGATGTTGGATTTGTTCACGTACACTTATTAATTTTTTTGAGTACAGTTCGATGGCTGAATCTGCACATCCATTATTTTTAACTATTTGAAAATTATTACAAGAAATAATAGGATAAATTTCGTCAGTGTTTAACCCTAATTCCAAAAACAGCTGAACAGCTTGCACTTTCTCGATATCTGATTCTCTAAATTCACGATAACCATTTTTTAATCTAGAAGGACTAATTAGTCTCTTTTTTTCATAATATCGTAACGAACGCTCACTCACTCCCGTTCTCTTCGAAAGCTCCCCTATCATCATTGGTGTTCCCTCCTTTTTTAGTGTTGTTACTGCAATAATAAAGTATTACACCATGTCAGGGTCAATGACTTTTATTTTTTTCACAAGAAATGAACATATGAACAAATGTCTTTTGCCTGAAACCCAACGTCTTACCATTGAATGATCAATATCTAATTCTTTCGCTACTGTTTTATAACTCATACCCTCTTTTGATTTTCATTTAATAAAGTTATTTAATTTTAATTAAAAAGGTAAGAGCCTTACTACAAATTATAAGTAGCAAGGCTCTTTAAGTTTTTTCGTTTACATCCAATAATTATTTATCCCTTAAAAAATGAATAATAAGTTTATATTTCTTATTCAACAAACGCATCCGTTAGCCATCCATGAAGCGCAATAAACAGCACTTCACCACAGAAAATGAAAGATAATTAAGTTCTTTC
The DNA here is from genome assembly GCF_016638705.1 of Lysinibacillus agricola. GTDB lineage: Bacteria > Bacillota > Bacilli > Bacillales_A > Planococcaceae > Lysinibacillus > Lysinibacillus agricola. The sequence continues at coordinate 3,204,508 of NZ_CP067341.1, forward strand.
ATGGGAGTTTAAGTGCATTTCTTCACAATCCTCATAGTCAAAATAATATAAATATCCAATAAGAAATCATCTCACCCCTATGAATCTAATGGATTTTAGGAATGGTATCATTTCACTTATAACCAAACTTTGTAAAGCCATTGGTTACTCTGAAACTCTTCCGAATGTTGTTGCTTAGTTACCATTTTAATAAAATCACCAACTGTGGCACTTTAAGGGCGGTCTGTTGCCTGATAAGTTTTCTAGCATGGTCTGCTAGTTCGGTGTACCGAGTGACATCAAAAGAACACCATCAGACGCCCCTGTTTGTGCGAGTATAGAGATTAGCTCTATTTCTGTTGTTCTAAACATTAGTGCTACAACTAAAACCACAACAAACAAAATTACTTTAATTCGCTCTTTCTTTGCCATTTCGTGGGTAACTCTTTGTGCAAACAAGGAATTTTCAAAAATATTTGCCCCTAACTTTAGTCAAGAAGGTTCCAATCCATTATTAGAATACCCAATAGTTCTTTCATTATCTAAAGGAACATTAAATGAGTTCGTTAACAAATGTACCCTTCTAATTATCAACTTCATTAGGGATGCAAGCTGAATAGCCTACTTTCTCGACACCCTCTTAAGTTATCTACTAAATACATGAAGCCAATCTAAAGTATTTTCGCTAAAATCCTTTAAGGTAAAGACGATTTCCTTTTCTGCCCAAGTGACAAATGTTTTCGTTTTATCATCTGCATAAAAGTGCATTTGTCCTACAATTTGTGGTCTTGGGTAGTAGCCACTTTCTGTACCATTTGTTATTTCACTTACTAAATCTTTTTCTTTAATCCATTCAACCAGCTCTTGCTCGGATTTTTCTCTTGAATAAGCAAAAACATACCATCCGCTATTATTTGTCCAGTTGACGACACTTTCGTCGCCAGCAATGAATGGATAAATTAATTCCGGACCCGCATCAGCAACATAATCATCGTGTAATGTTAGCTGTATTTTTACATCATCATCTGCTTTCAATTCATCTTCATAACGAGTAACAGTTAATTGTCCGATGTAGTAGCCATCTGTTATGTTCGGTGCATCTAGTGCTACTTCTTTATCAAATTCATAAAATTCGAATGTAATTTCATTTTCTGTAGTCGTCGTTTTTGCTGTTAAAAATTTATCTTCTGCTATAGGGTAATTTGTAGGAAGTTGAACTTGCCATTCAGCCGGTATAGCCGATTGAAAATCAACATATTGAATTTTTTCTTCATCTATTTGATTATTGTTGTTATCTATTTCAACCTCGTTCTTGTTTGTTTCCTCAGCGGGTTCTTTATTTGGCTCCTCGTTTGAGCTATTGTTACAAGCTACAAGTAGTAACGCTGTGCTGAGTAACATAATAAGTATTTTTTTCATTGTGATTGTATCTCCTTTATTAGTTAGCCGTTGGTGATGGAATGTCCACAGGCTCTCCCCATTGTAAAAATGTATTGCTTGTTGTATCGGATAACCCACTTATTGTAGCTGTGGCAATGTAATATGCACCTAAATAATTGCTTGTGACCCAAAGCTGGACATCTGTGAGTACAGCTCCTCCTACATTAATTGGACCTTCTGGAGCGAGATGCCAAGCTGTATCAACAAAGGCATCTGCATCAGGCACAGGACCTTGCTCAACGACATGCCAAGTAGGTGATTGTGCAAAGTTTTCAGCAATAGTCAGTGGGTAACCAAAAACACGCGTCAATTTCACTACATTAGAAGCAATCACTTCATCTGCATCATTTGGTTCATCTGTTTCCTCCACCCAACCCCCGCCAGGGATTTTCATCCACCCTTTATCGCCATCAACAATCACTGTGCTATCTTCACTTTCAACATACATCGAAAAATCAGGGGTCCACTTGAAATCTACCTTTGAAGTGGCATTAGATGAGATGACTTTATGTGAGCCACTACCCGCTGCTACCATGGCATCTCCCATACATGTGGCTAAATTTTTACCATCAATAACAGCTCCTGTTTCAAATAAAATACCTTCACAGGAAACAGGTAAAGGTGGATTGGCACCAGTATTTTCTTCTCCGACTTCTTTCTCAGATTCCTCCTCGTTATCAACAACTTCTTGTTCAACCTCTGTTTCAGCAGTTTTTTCATTATTCTCTTCTTTTAGAACAGCACTATTATTACTACTACATGCTGTTAGTAGCATTACGCAAAAGACTATACCAAAAAGTTTTTTCATTATAAAAAAAATCTCCTCATTTTAAAATTTCAAGCTATCAAAAAAAACTTAATTGGAAATGTGAATATTAAGATAATTAGGGAGTTAGTATTTATAAAATCATATTAATAGATACTATCACTAGCATTGCATTAATTAAATCATATGATTCGAAATACTAATAATTTTCAATCTTCAATAGATATATGTTTAAACAAAAAAAATCCTTTACAATGGAAGTACAGGGGTTCCTATCCAAATCCAATAGTAAAAGATTACCGTTATGGACAAGAATACACAAATTTCGTCATTTTGTAAATGGGTATCACCCTTAAATATTCAAAAACTGACTGAACTTGTTAAGGAACATAAACAAGACCACTACACAAGGGCCGCATGAGGTAATCAAGATTATTCGGTACCAGCTGGGCTATGATGGGAAATTGGAAAATATCGCGAAAAGTTTAAAGTTTAATAAAGATTACCTGATGGGGATTATTTATACTTTGGAGGAAATCGCCGCTCCGCTCAAAAGCATGGAGGATTTCGCCGGCCGGTTAAAACAGTTGGAGGAAATCATGAATGCCTCCAAATTCAAGAAAAACGAAAATGCAGTTACACTTTCTACCTTTCATAGCTCAAAAGGATTAGAGTTTAAAAACGTATACTTGGTTGATTTGATGCAGGGTGTAATCCCTTCCAAAGATGATGTAGAAGATAAGCATCGGTCCCAATTAACCGACTCATTGATGATTTCTTCAAATCTGATTTCGTCCATAAGGTTGGATAACAACTGTGCCGGCCCTACATCCAAGGTAAGAACCTGATCAGACATAAAATTTACTTCCACATCGATATTTACTGTAAAGTTCAATATCAAAGGGCGAAATCCTTCAAAAAATTAGGAATTAGAATTTTTCACATGCGAAATGTGAGTTAAAAGATCTAGCAAAAGGGAACGAGAACATCCTGGTAATCGGGAATGATAAACAGATGAACAGACTTCTCCTTATGACTATACTACGAGAACGGTTGAGCAACGAAGACGGCAGGTATTTTAAGGACCGGGATGACTTAGACTTAAAAAGTCTAGCTCCTCAATTAATGGAGCTCAAATCAAATACGGTGAAGTCATATGAAGATGCACGAGAGTTCGATCGCTTTATGCCGTTTATTCCTATATTCATAGATGAAATCAACACACCAGCTATAGCTCAATTTTTCCTTGAATACTGTGTTGGTCTAAGAAATCGTGTAACAGCTACATACACCGGATATGGTAGTTAATTATGTCAATAATATTGTTAAAGTTTTTATCATTTATGCAGAAGAAGATGGACAGAAAAAAATCGCTGTAGTTGATAACAGGAGGCAATAAAAATGCACTACTGAGATATACCGAGAACATATACTCTCGTTATATTTTTACGTTCAGGATTAAAGCTTTTGCTATTTTCATCAATTTCCTTAGATTTTGTTGTTTCACAATATCTTTCGAATGATCCTCACAATGGTCAGCAACTCATTTTTAAGTTATGAACGAACAATTACAATTAGTACCTAAGGCAATTTACTTTTTTATTGCACATTAGAAATCCTTCACAAAAAAATGTCTGCTTTCCATCATGTGCAGACATTTTTTATTAATAATATTTTTTGAGATATGTATTCTATATCAACAAAATGACTGTAGGAAATGGGGTTCATTTTATTAAAGACATATGCATTGGTTACTTTGAAACTCTTCCAAGTGTTGTTGTTTAGTTTATGCTGCTGTTGTTAGTTCGGAATATAGTTTGATTTAAAAATGCTATTCATTCCTTATTTAACAGCAAATACAAAAGCTCCATTCTGAAAAAAGATTGATCAAAATGGAACTTTTCGTTTTAACTAAGTTTGAGACTTTTATAAAAAAGTTTGATCATTTCCTAATAGTGTTCCTTTACAATCGCACCCTTTAATGGAATAACGAACTAGCTTCTATTAGCTGATTTGTTGAATAAAGAAGTATCATTTCTGGAGTTTTTCGGCTTCTTTATTATCCTGATTTGCTAATTCGCTTTCACCAATTTGCTCATAACAATTTGCTCTGAGTTTATATAGTGGAATTTTATCTTTATTAAGTTCTAACGCAGTAGTATAATATTTAATTGCTAATTCAAATTTATCTTGGGATTTCAATAAGTCAGCGATGATTCTATAAGGAATAGTTTCGTTAGCTTTAAGCGTAATAGAGTTCTTTAAGTCAGAAAATGCTTCTTCATTTTTACCTATTTCCACATATGCAAGTCCCCTATTATTTAGTACAATAGGGTCATTGGGATTATTATACAAGTATTCAGTTAAGTAGTCTATAACATCTTCATACTCATTAATCTCACCGTACATAAGCCTTAAATAATAGCGTTTAATCAGTTCATTATCCAATAATATCCTCCTCAATTTCGTACTTTCTTTCAGTATATTTTAACATAATTTTCCTAATTTCGATATTGAGTGTTATTCAAAAAAATGGCTCGTTTCTGGAACAAGAAAAAATCCTGCATACCGACACAGGATTTTTGATCAATCTTTTTTATAAACGATCAGATTTTATTATAAATGATCAATCTTTTTTACAAAGCTCCAGCTGAAGGCCCGTTTGTTGAACACAAGTTAAACAACACTCTTCAACTAACCGCCCCGTTAATTCAATAAGAAAAAATAGCTGCATATGTAACTCAATGATCTTCAAGTAAAGCACTCCGTTACTTCAATAAGGCTGTGCATTAAAAGTAATCGGGGATATCAAGTGATATGGAGCCAATATCATTTTCTTTTGAGTAATACATACAAACACTGTCTTTATATTTTTGACTATCATTAGGTAGTACAATAAAACCTAATCCTTTGTAAAATTCTATCCCAATATCACTATAAAGGAAAAAGTTGTTACATTTTTCTTCCTGTTCTAATTTATTTATCGTTTCTTTGACCAATAAAGAAGCATATCCGTTTTTTCTTAAATTTAAGGGAGTAGCGATTGAACCAATCCCTTTTACAATTTGGTTTTCAGAAAGATTTAATTCATATACGATGAGGGAACTTAATAGTTGCTTTGTATCTGTTGCTTCAAGAACGTACCACTTTCCCTTTTTATACTTATTAGAATCCTGGCACATAGTTATATATTCTTCATATGGCAGATTATCTCCCCAAACATCATAGCCCATCTTATAAATTTCTATCATATCCTCTTTTATTGCTTCCCTAATTTTTTTCAAAGTACCTCTCCTTGTGTTTTATACCGTTTATACATTCTTTTCGACATTAAGGTTATCAAGACCTCTATTCTAATTGTGCTAAACTGCTCCGTTAATTCAATAAGAAAAAAAGAGCTGCATATGCAACTCAATGATCTTCAAGAAAAGCTACTCGTTAGCCATCCATGTAGCGCAAAAACCAGCGCTACACCACAGAAAATGAAAGATTATTACGTTCTTTCATGGGAGTTCAATAGCGTTTTGCTTATCTTAGAAACGGCCTTATTTTAAGTATAATTCTTCAGAAATTCTCGATATTTGTAATAAGTAGTGGATTACCTTATTTATTAATTTCCTCATATTGTTCTAGTTGATTTAACTAAATTACTTCTAAATCATCCACTTCAAACAATCTTTTTTTACAATCTAAACAGTAAGCATATTTACTTATTTTATGGTCTAAAAAATCGTAGTAATCACCGTTTTCTGCTTCCGAACCATCAAAATGATGTCTATGAATGGTACTTCCTTTTACATAATCCTTTGTATAGAACCCTTCTGTTGAGTCACAATGAGGACATTTTTACTGGTGCTACATACATAATTCCGCACCTCCTAACTGCACAATCTTTATCTCAAAATACTTAACATGAATATTTTTTTCAAAAGAAACTATTAATTAGATTAATGCCATCTCTCATTTTTATAACTCTACATATTATAGATTGTAGAAAGGAGGTATTTTTATGGAAAACTGTGGAGAATTTCGCGAAGAGCGTCGCAACAATGGTTCAGCATTCGCTCTAATCATTGTACTATTCATTCTTCTAATTATTGTCGGCGCTGCTTTCATGAATAACTCGTATTAACATTTCCGAATTTTATTATTGTCATAGATGCTTAATGTACAAAAATCACAATTAATAACCACTAAAACTCCCGTTGCTCATAATCATAGTAGGGTAAATCTAATTTAACCTAACACCTCTAGATTTGTTGGTCAGGGTCACTTAGCACCGGGTGACCCTTTAATAGTTTCTTTCCTCATTTATTTGCCTACTTTACTGAACATTTTCTTTCAGATATTCACTTAATATAGTGATGTAATTTAAAATTCCACTTTGATATATCTTTTAAAGTAACCTTCTACTCCTTCTTATTCAACTAACCTGCGCCGTTAGTTTAAGTACATTTCTTCACAATCTTCATAATTAAGATAAATATCCAATAAGAAATTATCTCACCCCTAAAAATCTAATGGATTTTAGAAATGGTTTCATTTCACTTATAACCAAATTTATAACGCCATTGGTTACTTTGAAACTATTCAAGTGTTGTTGTTTAGTAACTATATTATAGTTGACGTTGTAATGATCGTATTGCCAAATCTAGAATAACGAATTTGTGTAAAAGTCTTTGTTATTCAAATTTTATCATACAACTGTTTTCTTCTTGTGAAGAACTGGAACAACGGCTAAAACCTTAATAATAATAAATGTACGTTTAGCTTGCTTTTAAAGCAAAATGCTTGAAAAGAATCATCAACAATTTTTCATGATTTTTACCCGCCTTTTTGTTATTACACCGCTCTTAGATATATACATTATGTTTAACATTTGATTACGTTTCATCGCTTTCATAAGCCGTTCTTTCATCCTCTACCATCCCCCAACAAGAATATTTGTTTGTTATCGCAAAAGAACAAACGTTTGTATTCAAGCAAGCGTAAAATAATGGTAAATGAAAAAAGACCAGCTCGATTCTTAAAACGTAATTGCCAATCCGCTGTCTTTTAAATGTACTTTTGTATCCAAAACTGATAATTTAATTTTTAATTATTGTCAATGCTTACAATTTTATAACGACTAATTACATTTAAAAATTATCAAGGAATGAACATATGAACAAATTAGAACAAATAACTAATGAATTACTTGAAGCTGGATATACAATCGAGGAAATTATAGCAGCCTATAATAAGGTAATTAAGGCAAGTAAACAAACAGAAGCAGATGATAAAACAAATAGCTAATTACATAGTTATTTGCTTTTATTAAGAGGAAAAGGTTCTTTTGATTTACATTTCGGAGTACCGAATGCCAACAAAAGAACCTTAAATTAAGTTGTTTTTTAATAAAGTTTTATTTAAATTCACTCTAAATTCTTGATTTTTCACTACATGTTTTGAAAAAATTGCATTACTTTGAAACTATTTTAGACACCATTAAAAATTTTAGTATCAATAAGTTATCTCAAGCTTTTCTAGACCAAATGACAACTGGTATAAGAATTAAGGATAATAGACCTCCAGCTAAAGATAATGTTGCATAGCTTGCATTAGCTACTACCATGCCTGAGAGCGCACCACCAGAAGCTCCTGCTAGTGCAACTAAAACATCTATTTTCCCTTGCGTTTTTGCTCTAGTGGAAGGTTCAGTTGAATCAACTATTTGTGTAGTACCACTAATTAAGCCAAAGTTCCACCCTAATCCAAGTAAAGAAAGAGCAATGATTAATAGAACCATAGAATCACTCGGTGCGAATGCCGCTAATAAACCAGCAAATAACAACGTCACTCCGGAAGCAATACTCATGACTGTTCGTCCGATTTTATCAACAAGAATACCTGTTACAAGCGACGGAAGATACATTGAACCTACATGAAAACCAATAACAATTCCAACCTCCGATAAACCGTGACCATGATGTTTCATATGTACAGGTGTCATTGTCATAATTGCAACCATTACAATTTGAGTAAGTACCATAACCGTTGCACCGACTGTAAGACCTCTTTTATTTAGTGCTTTTTTATTTAAGGATTCTGTCTTATTTCCATGCTCATTTTCTTGTTTGTGTGCTTCTATCATTTTTGCAATTTCTAATGGATCGGGACGTAACATAACAAAAAGGACAAGACCCGCTAAGATAAAGGCTGTTGCTGATAAGATAAATGGACCCGCAAGAGCCGGTACACCAATAGAAACAGCAAATTCCCCCATAATATCTACTAAATTTGGCCCTGCAACGGCACCGAATGTTGTCATAACCATTGTAGTGCTGATAGCTGTTGCTCGTTGTTTATTATTTGCTAAATCTGTACCTGCATATCGAGCCTGTAAATTTGTTGCAGTCCCTGCGCCATAGATTAGTAGAGAAGCAAATAGTAAAATGACACTATTCATCATAGCAGCAATTACTACACCAATTGCACCGAGTCCACCGACAATAAAACCTGTTGATAAACCAGTGCGACGCCCATAACGTTGTGATAGTTTCCCTACAATTAAAGCTGCTCCTGCTGACCCTAAAGTAAATAAAGCGGACGGTACTCCTGCATAAGCATCCGTTCCCAGCATTTGCTGAGCTAAGAGAGCCCCTACCGTAATACCTGCTGCAAGACCCGCTCCACCAAAAATTTGTGATAGACTTACAATGAGCAAGACTCGCCTATATAGTTTTTTTAGCTTTTCAGGTGATTCTATATAACTCTCAATTGAATCTTGTGATTTATCGAACACTTATCAACACCTTCTTTCTATAATTTATCTAGATGGTTAAAACGTAACCATCTTATCAGCCCATTCTACAACTTTAATGCAATCATCCATTGTAGAAATTGGACAGGAAAATGTTTTATCAAGAGATCGCAATTTTTAACATGTTCCGCAAGCTAAAAGTTCACCCATTAACTCTTTAAATTTATTCATTTCTTTTTTAACATTAAACCTTGGATGTTCAATGTTTTCACATTCTACAGCTTCACCCATTTTAACTTCATAAAAAAGAGAAGTACACTTTTTCATCCTGTATCCCATGATTGTTGCTTAATAACCATGTGAAAAAGTACATTAAAACATCATAAAGAAGGTAGAACTATCAAAAATAGTATACAGATTTGACAGTTCCTTTTTTACTGTTATTCAATGTGCATGCATAACAACATTCTTTTTCTTTGAATATAGTAAAAAAGTGATTGTTAAGCTTAAGCTAATAATACCGAAAACAAGCCCCATTCCACTTAAACCAATTAAATCTAACATCATACCTGTCGACAATAAAACGACCTGAAAAATGACTGAATCTATCATATTGCGGAATGAGAAAAATCGACCATGGAAATCTTTTGGTACCTGTTTTTGAAAAATCACCATTGTCGTTGGGAAAAAACAGCCTACTGAAAAACCAAACACTCCAAACGCCATGAGTGCAAAGAATTTAATATCCGATAATAATAGCATTAGCTCCATCGAACCAATGATAAATGCTAATGTAAAGAGCAGTGTCCCAATTTTCACTCGTTCCGTAATGAATTTTAAACCAGCTGCACCTAGCATGAAACCTATGCCCTCAACTGTATACAATAATCCTGATATCGTCGTTGAATGATGGATCTCAGAAATTTTCATAATAACTAAATTAAAGGAGCCTAAAAATAATGTTGGAATTAACATTAAAACAAGTGTCATTAAAACAACAGGGTGCTCCTTCACCATTGGTAATACCTCTTTAAAGCTGCCCTTTTTCTTATTTGTTATCGACTGATTTGCCGTTTCATCTAATTGTAGGAAGCTTGTAATAACAAACATCATCATATAGACGATAAATGAAATGATGTACAACCATTTCAGCTCAAAGAAACTTAACATGAATCCTGCAGCAGCAGTTCCAATAATTCTTGATATCGTTCGAGCATTCATTTGCCAAGCATTTAATGTAATTAAATCCTTATCCTTGACAATCATTGGAATGATAGATTGTAGAGCAGGCATATAAAAGGCAGCTGCTATTTGCAACGTAATTAAAAAAAGAATCATCCAAATAACCGAATTTGTATAAAGTGCCATAAACATAAATAACACACTTATAATTCGCCCTACACTCGCCAGCTGCACAACTGTTTTTTTCTTTGACTGGTCAATAATACGTCCTGCCAACGGACCAACGACTAAACCTGCCAATATACCAATAGCAATAATTAATGATTTGTGAAAGTCAGAGGGAACGACCTCTTGCATAAAAGCAAGATTCCCTATAATCCCAGCCCACAAGCCAAGGCCAACGACAAATTCACCTAATAAAATAATCCATACATTCCGATTACGCCACATGCAGTATCTCCTTGTTGTTTCAAATATTAATTAGTACATAGTAACAAAATTATAAATATTCGTACATATAAATATTACAATTCTTCTATATTTTATCTTTATAAAAATATTTATATCATCATCATTTTTCCTAAGGCATTATAAACCTTTAATTATGTTATCTCTCCTTTTCGAATCGCTTTTAAAAGTATACTATTTTCTTATAATGTAAGAATCATGCAAAAGTTTGAAATAGGCGATTCGAGTTTATTCCACGCTACTTCTGCCTTAGTGGTTCGGACTTGCATTCTATAGATTACATGCTCGTAGGGCGCACAAAAAAACGCCCCACCAAAGGACGTTTTTAAATTTTTACTTACCATAGATACGTTGCATTATTTCGTCAGAATGCTCGTTAAAATAAGTTTGACCGAAGAATTCTATTATATAATGATGTTCTTCCTCTTCCGTTAACAATCCGTATGCTTTCCCGACAGTTCCCCCTTGATTTTTCCAAACAAAATTGTGTGCATCTACTGCATTTGAAAAGTCATCGTTTCTCCATTCATTAAGAATGTCTCTATATTTCTTTTCATGCTTGTAATTTGTATGGTCTAAAATTGTTAACATTGTTTCAACATTATTTTTTGTTAAAGGCATGAAGTCCCATTTATCTTCAGCTTTGACTTTTTGATGTGACATTGCATGAAGATATTGTTCAAATTTTGTTTCATTCGAAAGCCGATTTTTGTTAACTTTTTCTGTAGTTAAATCAAAATCAAGATACAATCCGTCTAGTTGAGAACTATTAGGAGTTACTTCAACTGTTTTACCCTTTTCATTTGATTTTTCATTACCGAACACAATTACCGTTGTAATTCCGACTATTATAGTTAACAATATGGCTAAAATAGTGTAAGAAAGTTTTTTCATAAGAAGCACCTCCCTTTACTGTTAAATTGGCACATCACCATAACGTGTGGTTGATTTCCGTTCCGACTGGGCGCTTTGTTGCTGCCGCTACGCTTTCGCACAGATAAAACATTGCCGCTGACGCTTCGCTTTCGCACAGAGCAAAGCTTCCTGGGGGCATCCGATGAGCCGCTTGGGCCAACAGATGTTTTTTGCGCGAAAGCGTAGTGCTAACGTAGCGGCAGCAGAGGGTTTTGTATGTGCGAAAGCGTAGCGACAGCAACAGCACGATGTTGGTCACGAAGGCGTTATCACAGGACGTGATGCTTTTAGCCTTCGTTCCCCTATGTGCTCGCTCCAGGGTCTAATCTGTGACGCTAATCCCCAAGGAGTCGCCCAGTCGGAACGAAGATCAACTTACATATATATGGCATACGTTTTAACGAATGTCATCCATAACTTTTGGTGTTGAGCCGTTAAATTTACTAAATAAAATATATTTGTTAAATTCAAAATCGTTTATCTCTGACTATATCCTTCACGTTAAATCTTTCGTCCAAGTGTAATCTTTTATATCTAAATCTATATATCAAATAATAGTCAACATCGTTTCGTTTTATTCATTTCAATTTTCTCTTCTTTTTATTGATCCCCTAAATATATATTGAAACGTTTTGCTGAACAATAATGTTCTTTGAACAGCTTCCCTTCGTATGGAACTTTTGAAAGATACTCGCTCAAAGTCTTGATTTTTATAAGTCGCGGGTGTTTTGACTAGACACTACACTGCAACAAACCTTTAAATATGATATCTCTCCTCGAATTGCTTTCAAAAATATACAGAAAGTAGACAGTTTGAGAAGAACAGAAAGATTGTATTAGAGGAGCTAATTACAAAAAAAAACACCGTTTGATTAAAAATCAAACGATGTTTCTTCTTTACATAGCTTCTAATTTACTAACGAGCGATTTTCTGCGGCGCTCGACTATTTTTTGACCTACTAATGTAATGACAAATATTAATCCTACTGTTGTTGCCATCATCCCTGCAATGGACGTATCCCAAAGCTTCGCTAAATAATAACCCATTACCGATGCCAGAGCACCAAATAGCATGCTATACATAAACATTTGTTTAATCGTTTTGCTTATTAAATAAGAAGTGGCAGCTGGTCCTATTAGCATAGCGACAACTAAAATTGCGCCGACACTATCAAATGCAGCAACAGTTGTAAAGGAAATCGTTGTCATGAAGCCATAATGTAGAAAAATAACTGGAATACCGATAGAGGCAGCATAAACTGGGTCAAAGGTTGTTAACTTCATTTCCTTAAAGAATAATAGAAGGAACCCAATGTTAATCATCAGTACAAACAATAGCATCCATACGGCCTTTGGCATTGTAATTGATAGCCATGTCCATCTGTCCCAAGGTACAAATGCAATTTCCCCCATTAAAACATGCTCAACATCTAAATGTACATTCCCAGCAAATAATGTGATGAGTAGCACACCTGCGGCAAACAAGGAAGTGAATACAACGCCAATTGCAGCGTCCTCCTGAATGCCAGAAGAATGTAGTAACTGCACTAGGTAGGCCGTTAGTATTCCTGCGAATGCCGCACCAACTAACATCCAAAAGCCATTTAATGTTTGTGTAATAATATAAGCCATGACAATACCAAATAATACGGTATGACTAATCGCATCTGCGATCATCGACATTCTACGCAAAATTAGAAAGACCCCTGCAATCCCGCATGTGACCCCTACTAAAACACCTGTAAAAACAACCCAAAATTCAATCATCCCAACTCACCTTGCTTTCGAAACTGCATTTTCCTACGATATTTATTAATTTGCCCCGCCGGACTAATAAAATAGGAAATAAAGAATATTGCAGCTGCTACTAATACGATAATTGGACCTGTCGATAATCCTGTTCGTATTGAACTAATAAAGGTTCCTGTGATACCGGAAATACCACCAATTGCTGCACTAAGCACAAGCATTGAGCTCAATTTGTTTGTCCATAATTTAGCACTTGCAGCGGGGATAATTAGTAATGCTGACATTAAAATAACACCTACTGCCTGAATGCCTGTAACAATAGTCATCACTATTAATATGGTTAGCGTGGCCTTTAACGCTTCAATCGGTAAGCCAATTCCTTTGGCATAAACAGGGTCAAAGATTAAGAGCTTCCATTCTTTATAAAGAAGCAGACTAACCAAAATAATAATTGTTGCGCTTATAAACAACCACATTAAATCAGCCTTTGTCATCGTCGCTGCTTTCCCAAAAATAAAATTGTTAAGACCGCTTTGATTTCCTAATGGACTGCGATTGACAACTGTTAAAAATACAACGCCAATCCCGAAAAATACAGTTAAAACCAATCCAATTGCTGCATCTGCCTTCATCTTTGAAAAAGAGACAATCCATTGTATGCAATAAACGGACAAAGCTGATGTGATGCCTGCCCCAAGCATTAATATAGGTAATTCTTTTTGCCCTGTTACTAGAAAAGCAAGAGCGATCCCTGGCAATGCAGCATGTGCCGCCGCGTCGCCTACTAAACTTTGCTTTTGTAAGAAGGAGAAGGTACCTGTTATGCCAGCCGCGATACCAAGTAACATCGTACCGACTAATACCCATAGTAAGTTACCAGTTAACATATTCATCCTCCTTAAGCGTTTTGCATCATGAATAGTTTACCACCGTACGTTTTTTGTAATTGCTCTGGTGTAAAAACATCTTCTGTTGCGCCTGATGCTAAAATTGTTTTATTTAAAAGAATTGTATAATCAAAATATTCCTTTACTGTTTGTAAGTCATGATGCACGACAAAAATACTTTTCCCTTGAGCTTTCAAGTCTTTTAAAATATCGATTATCGTTTTTTCGGTAGCAGCATCCACCCCTGCAAAAGGTTCATCTAAGAAATAAATATCAGCATTTTGGGCTAATGCTCTTGCTAAGAAAACTCGTTGCTGTTGTCCGCCTGAAAGTTGACCGATAGAGCGCTCAGCAAAGTCTTGCATGCCTACGCTAGCAAGAGCCTGCTGTGCTAAAATTTTATCCTTTCTAGACGGCCTTTTAAATAATCCAGTATGTCCGTAACGCCCCATCAGAACTATATCAAGAGCATTTGTTGGAAAATCCCAATCTACAGCATTGCGCTGAGGAACATACCCAACTACTAAGCTTTTCGGTTCAAAGACTTTCCCAAGAATTTCAACTTTCCCCACTTTATTCGGTAGCTGATTTAAGATGGCCTTTAAAAAGGTAGATTTCCCCGCTCCGTTTGGGCCAATAATGGCTGAAAGATGACCCGTAGGGACCGATACACAGGCGTTTTCTAATACCGTTTTCTTATCGTATGCGACTGATAAATTTTCAACTGTTAATGCGTTCATCTTTCTCACCTACTTCAATGCATCGACGATTGTGTCGATGTTATGTTGATACATACCGATATATGTACCTTCCGTTGTTCCCTCAGCACCCATAGCATCCGAGAATAATTCCCCACCAATCACTATGTCGTGACCTTTTTCTTTCGCACCTTCAATAACAGCTTTCATTGCTTTATCGGAGACACTTGATTCTATAAAAATGGCTTTAATTTTGTTTGCCACTAAAAAATCCACCATTTCCTGCACATCTTTCACACCATATTCTGAATCTGTACTTAGCCCCTGTAAGCCACGCACTTCAAATCCTTGGCTTCTACCAAAATAATTGAACGCATCATGGGCTGTTACTAAAATACGCTGCTTTTCTTGGATTTCATTTACTCGGTCCTTCGCAGATGTTTTTAATTCATCTAATTTTTTCAAGTAAGCTTCTTCATTTGTTGCAAAGTCGTCTTTAAATTGAGGGTATTCTTCTTGAAGCTTGTCTCCAATTGCCTGAACAACCCCTTTCCAAAGCTCAATATCAAACCAAATGTGTGGATCATGTAGCATAGCATCATCATCACTAGCAAGTAGATCCTTTTTATCTAGTTTTTCTCCAACAGCAAGCACTGTTTTGCTTTTTGACATCTGCTCAAAAATATCAAGCATTTGCCCCTCTAAATGTAACCCGTTATAAAAAATAACCTCTGCCTTATCCAATTTCGATAAATCACTTTGAGTCGCTTTGTATAAATGGGGATCTACTCCCGGCCCCATCAAGGCAGTTACCTTTAAATGGTCGCCACTAATTTCTTTAATGGCATCCGCAATTTGCCCAGTTGTTGCGACAACTACTCCTTCCTTTTCACCTTCTGTTTCAGCAGAACAACCGAAAAGCAAGAGTGATAGTGATAAAACAAGTACACCTAAAAATCTTTTCATGCTTTCATACCTCTTCTTTCTCTTTATATTTAAGGCGTTGTTATCGTTGATTTTAAATATTACTCGTCAGACATTTTTTCGCGGGCTATAACGGTCGCTTCCTCGCAACGCTTCGTTAGGAGTTTTCTGTTTGTTATGCCCGCTCAAGTAGCCTTAGTATCAACACAGCCTTAATTTACATTGATTTTCTAACAAGCCAGCGCCAGCCTATCCAGAAAACAATTATCATCATCGCTACTCCAACAGACTCTGTCAGTTTCCACAAAAGTATAAGAATCAGTAAAATAATTAACGGAAGAATCGTCAGCTTCAAATCATCCAACTCTTTCATTCATTCACTCTTCTTTCTTGAATGATATTTTGTTTCCCTTAGGAAAAATATATGCTTAATATGAAAATAATTCAACTCTTTTATGAATTTTTCTTATAAAAAAGTTTTTTTCACCAAGAAAATTTGGTACTCCTATTACTTTCGCCTAGCACAAAAACACCAGCATTTTGTAGTACAAAAAATGCTGGTGTTTACGCTCAAATTTAATTTCTTTGTATAATTTTTAATAGACAATATCTCCCCCATCCTGCATATCAATAACATAATATGGCTTATCTTCATCATATTCTGAAGGTAGCATAATAGATACCTCATATTGTGCTATTTTTACTTGATGAAATTGCATCATAATTTAGCGCCTCACCTTCTTTGTAACGAATCTACCACAAATGAGAATCATTATTAATCAATGCTTTATTTCAGGCATGTGATTAGGAAAATATGAGGTTATCATCGACCATTTTTTGTTGATATTTTGCTTATGCATGTCCAATTGTAGCGAAGGAAACGGCTCGACGCTCGCCATCAGGAAGCCTTGCTCTGCGCGAAAGCGTAGCGGCAGCAACAAATGTTTTATCTGTGCGAAAGCGTAGCGGCAGCAACAAAGCGAGTAGCCCGTATAGAAATCAGCATCTTCTAATTAATAAATATGGTTAATCAACACACCTGACTTTACTTATCATGATGTGGCTTTCCAATATACTCATATGCATAAATATGTGTTTTAGTAAGCTCAATAATATCTTGAATCAGTGTCTCTTCTGGTTTTTCATAGCCACTTGTAATCCACTGCATCATCAAACCATAAAATCCGTAAGACGTATAATGCTTAAACATTTCCATATTGACAGGCTGATTGTTAATTGTTTCAAATTTAAATTGCTCCATATAAATTTTAGTAATCGTTAGTGGCATTCTAGTATGTAATCCAGGAATCGTATCATCAAAATTTAACAACTCAAAAAATATACGGTTCTTATAAATATAATGAATAATATTAAATGAAGGAGCTCTAAGCTTTGTAGTATAAACCTTTTCACCAAATTGATAAGGCTCCCCTACCGCTATTTCGAGCCCCCTTAACATTGTGTCTAGTAAATTTTCAGCAAGCTCAAATTTATCTTGAAAATGTACATAAAAAGTGCTGCGATTATACCCAGCACGTTCTACAATATGTTTTACCGTAATGGATTGGAAGCCTTGTTGTTTAATTAACTGAATTAATGCCTCATAAAAATGTCGACGAGTTCTTTCCTGTCTTTGTGTCCATTTTGTCAAAATTTCTTCCCCCTTTTTAGACACTTTCTTTTGTTATGTCTACTACTTAGACACTTGCAGTTATATTAATGATTGTTTCCTTATTGTAGCGTTTTACAATAAAAGTACACAGTGATACGCACATTGTGTAAGAGAAAATGATTTTTAAGGGAGTGTAATTTATGGGGAAGTTACAAGATAAAGTGGCGATTATTACAGGAGGTGCATCTGGAATTGGTGCAGCAACTGCTAAATTGTTTGTAGCAGAGGGCGCAAAAGTTGTTCTCGTAGATTTAAACGATGGAAAAGGGAAAGAATTCGAGGCACAATTAAAATCTTCAGGGGCAGAAGCTATTTTCTTAAAAGCTAATGTTACAAATGAAGAAGAAGTAGCGAATATTTATAAAACAACCATCGAGACATTTGGTAAAGTCGATGTCCTTTTCAATAATGCAGGTATTGGTCGTGTCACACCAACGGAGGAATTACCTTATGCGGAGTGGCGCAATACAGTCAACGTCGACTTAGACGGCGTGTTCTTAATGGCTCAAGCCGCTATCAAAGAAATGTTAAAAGCTAATGGTGGCGCAATTGTTAACACTGCATCGATGTATGGCTGGGTTGGTTCTCCTGGTTCAGCAGCTTACAATGCGGCTAAAGGTGGGGTTATTAACTTAACACGCTCTTTAGCTCTTGAATATGCAACTCGTGGTATTCGAGTGAATGCCCTATGTCCTGGCTTTATCGACACACCAATTATTCCAGAAGAAAGTAAAGAACCTTTACGTCAATTAACACCAATGCAGCGTTTAGGTCAAGCAGAAGAAATGGCAAAAGCTGTACTATTCATGGCTTGTGATGACTCTACTTTCATGACAGGAAACACATTAACAGTAGATGGTGGTTACACTGCACAATAAGTTCTACCTAAAATATTCGCTTCCTTCCATAGGATAGCGAATATTTTTACATCAAACATCTAGTTCCTTCCCCATATTTTAACTGATACTTTTCCATTACTCGGCTAAAAAACGAGGCTAGAACTTGCTGAAATAGCATACCGAACACTACAGGCATGACTGTTTTTGCTGGAAAGTATGTAGTCGCAATAACAACCCCTACAGCAATATTACGCATCCCTCCTGTAAAAACGAACATTGTAATGATGCTTATATCCTTCCAAAGAAAATGCCCTAGCACTAAACATAACGCATACCCTGATACAGCTAGTACAAATACGACCAAAATAACACTAACAAGTTCCCAGCTAATATTTTTAATATACGGGGCAATTGCGCTACTATTAATCATCACAATGCTAAACAAGCTTAGTTTTGAAAAAGGGGCTAATTTCCTTCCTAGTGTCACCGCAATATTACCTTTAGTAAACTCGTTCAACGCTACGCCTACAAGAGAAGGCACAACAATCATCCATAGTAAATCTAGCATCAGACCAGCAGTATCAATGTCGATTGTTTGCCCCGCAAGAAAATGTAGTAAAACAGGAATAACAACGGGTGATATGAGTGTATCAATTAAAATAATTGCAAGACATAATGCAAGATGTCCCCTACAAATACTTACCCAAATAAAACTCGTTACCCCTGTTGGCACAGCGACTGCTAAGACAAAGCCTATTGTTAGTAAATGATCGTGAAAGATGATGGTTGCTATAAAATAAGCCCAAATTGGCATTAGTAGATGTAAAAATGCAATAGCCATTAAGATAACTATTGGATATTTTTTAAGACTTTTAAGCCCCTCAAAATTCATACTCAAACTACCTGCAAATGTCATAAAAGCAAACAGCCACGGCACTAAAAATAAAAGCTGATGCCCTACATTCTCTAACAGTACACCGATCACTAAGCTAAGCGGCGTTAAAATAGGCATCCATTTTTGGAGGTATTTATTAACATTATTTACCATTTCTATTTCTTCCTTCTTTCTTTAAAGAACAGTTTTCTTTAGCTTCCTTTCTAGTAAAATACACTAGAAAAATTTGCAGTTTTTATCCATATCCTGCAAACTATTAACATAACTTGCTAGAAAGGATGAAAGAGACTAATGAGAAAAATAGTGTGCGCTTTATTGCTTTCCATATTTGTTATGACAAGTGGATACACCGTACAAGCTGCTGGCTTTAAAGATGTACCAGAAGATCACTATGCCTATGAAGCCATCATATGGGCAGAGAAATATGATATCGTTAATGGCTATGCAGATGGTACATTTAAACCTAATGCAACAATTACAGAGCAACAATTAGCTAAATTACTTGCCAATTTTTATGAGCTTGAATCACCGTTTGATGAGTTAAAAAAACAGACCCCTGCAGCAATCTGGTCTGATGAATATTACAATCGACTTGCAAGCTATGGTGTACCACTAAATGGATATCTTGATAACAATATTCGAGCAGCTAGTGTGAAACGCGGTGTTGTAGCACAGGCAATTACACATTTAGCTCATGGCAAAAGTGGATTAGACCAATCCATACAGTTTTTAATCCATTATTACATTTCCACTGGTCAAAACCCTCAGTATGAAAATCGTAATTTGCAGAAGTTTTTCGGCGTTACAAACAATATGACCCGGGCTCAAGTTGTTACAATGCTCCACCGTATGGATGAAAGGAATTTTTATGAAATTTCAGAGGACGCACAAGCAATTCATGAAAATACTAGCAATGCTTCTTTAAATACACGAGCGAAAAATGGGCAGAATCAGCTAGATAAAACAATGCAGCTTACAACACCTTCTAAAAGTGCTTGGGAAGGTACCTATTCGTATTACTATAAATGGGGTAAAGGCGCAACTGATTTTAATCGCCGTGATGCCCACATTACCAACGCAACAAGCAAAAGCTTTAATATTTTCATTACTGCCAATGATGGAACAGCTGCTGGGAATGTCGATGGGATAGCAACGATTACTTCCAGCACTAAAGCTGTGATGAACAAATCCTCAAACGGCAATCGCTGTGTATTAGAATTTGAACGTCTTAATAATGCGATTAAAATTACCGAGGTTGATTGTCGTGCAGAGCATGATGAAGGTACTAATTTTTCTGGGACTTTGAAGAAACAATAAGTTTTCCATAAGTCCAACTGGAAATCTCCAAACTTTTATAGGAACACCCTTATGGACCTTTATAAATCACAATAATACTATTCAATAGTGAAAAGAACTAAAAAGTGCGAAATGGATTAAAAAATTCATTCGCACTTTTTTTAAATTGTTTTGAACTAGTGTCATTGCCTTTCAAACACTATGCAAGAATACCGTCTATACAACAATGCGTTTTTCGATACAATTATGTGTACCTTAAAAAGGTTTAGTATTGCACAACCATGTTTAACAGTAAACAAAAAGAACCCATTTTGAAAAAAGATCGATCAAAATGGATTCTACAGTTTTTATTATAGATATAATTATTAGTTGAATAGTTTTAGGATAGTAGAACATTGGGATCCGTTAATTTAATAAGCATATCTGAATTAATGAATGTTAGCTTTACGGAAGCCATCAAATACATTGTATGCGGCAGCTATCATAAAGAGGGAAATTCCACCACCTACTATCCACGTTTTAAATTGATTAGTAGTAGTAGCAAATAAATCCGACATATACATAATGAAATCTTGGCTTAGTAAATTGGGATTTAATAGTATTACAATAAATACAATAGTGCCAATTAGCTGTAGGGCCGTATTGCATATTGCCATTCTTTTCGTCCATTGCCGCTTGATTAATTTATAAAGGGATAATGTTATTTCTAAACCTATTACAATAACAACGATAGGCCAATATCGAAGCAAAACTTCTTGATTGAAAGTGGGAGTCACAAATACAAGTCCATCTCTCCCTCCTTCATATACACCTACAAGATAATTCGCATAAAAGTAAAATGTTGCCCAAATCCCAGTCCACATTAAACTTAAAAAGACTTCGTACTTTGATATTGCTTTTTTCTTAGGAATATAAGGTTTATTTTTTAAATCATCAGGCGTCCATTCTTTAAAGCGTGCTGTTAATGGCTGCCCACCTCTTCCTTTATCTGTTCTTTCCAATACAACAAGCATAAGTGTTAGCCAAAAGAATACTTGGATCCCTACTTCAATGACTCTCTGAATTCCTTCAGTCATAAGGTTCAAACCAATATTTAAAACCGCTTGTTCCCCACTATATCCAATAAAATATTCGGTAGTCATTGCGATTAACGAAATGACAGCAGCAATCGGTAAAATCATTTTAAGTAAAGTCATATATACATCAAAATAGCGTGGACCAATTAAGTACATTGGCCAATCTCGATAATTACTTGCCAATGCCACTGGACTTCCTAATTTTTCAAGAACCTCTTTTACATCTTCTTCACTATAATCATCTGGCAGCATATCCTCTATGTTTGACCGTAACTCAAGTATAATATCCTCACGTTTTTTTTCAGGAAGCCTTTGAGCAACTTCTCGAATATAAACCTCAATTAAATTCATCGTCTTCCTCCCCTTTCAATAGGTTATACAGCTCTTTCGAATTCTCTATCCATTCCTTTTTCAACTGTAAAAATATCTCTAGCCCATATTCACTTAAAACATAGTACTTACGAGGTCTACTCTCAGATGTATCCCAACTACTCGACACCAACTCCTGTTTCTCTAATCTACGAAGCAATGGATATAAGGTACTTTGATCTATAGAAACACCTAACCCTTCCAATAATGAAACAAGTGAATATCCATACTGAGGCGTTCGTAATTGACTTAAAACTGCCAATGTCAACGTTCCTCTCCTAAGCTCTGTAGTTAATGAATTCAATAAATTACTCATCCACCCACCTCATTTTAATTACTAAATGTCATACAGTATTTACTCTATACTATGCATCGCACACTATTGTTGTGACGAAATTAATCAAAATTCTGTATTATTTAAAAATACCGGAAAATTGAATCTACAGTAAAAGTTGAAATGAAAAAAACCACAAATTTAGATAGGTCTAAATTGTGGTTTCCTCTTTATAAAATAATTTAGGTTTTAAAACGATACCCTATTTCAGGGGCCTACATCTTTTTCTCACCAGTCCGGGTATAACAAGCTCTTAAAACTTCTTATACATCTTCATGGCAATCTCCATAAAATCAGCGAGATACGGAGATATGTGTTTATCCTTATGCCAAGCGATATCCGTAAAGATTTCTGCTAAATTCATTGATGTAGTCAGTTCTTTTAAGCTATAGTTTTCTAACTCTTTCTCCACCACCATTTTGGGTAAGAATGAAATACCTAAGCCTGCCATCACACATTGCTTAATGGCTTCAATACTTGCAAATTCAATCATTTGTATTGGTAGCGTACCTTCCTGCTGTAGCTGAGCTTCCAATTGATTACGGTAGGAGCAACCACTTTCCGTCAGAAGCATCGTTTCATTTGATAGTTGCTGTAAAGAAAATACATCTCTTTCCGCGTTGCTATCAGTAGGTGCACTGACAAATACTAATTGCTCTTGAATAAGTCGCTCACGATGTAACATAGGTGTTTCCTTATAGGCATCTGTAATAAACGCTATATCTAGATTGCCTGACTGCAATAAATCTTTGGCGATTTCGGTTGTATGTACAGGCTTAAAAATGATTTTTACTTGTGGATGGGCTTTCTGAAATTGTTGTAAAATACTCGGAAGACGGTACACACATTGACTTTCCTGTGCACCTATTTTTAACACCACTTGTGCTTGTTCACTTAATACAGCTTTTTTCATATCCACATTTAAATCTAGCATTTTTTGAGCATACTGTTGTAATCGCTTGCCCTCCTCCGTAAGGGTAATACGTTTTCCCAGCCTCTCAAAAAGAACAACACCTAGCTCATCTTCAAGCGATTTAATTTGTGCTGTTATACTTGACTGTGCATAATCCAGTAGTTGAGCTGTCTGCGTAAAACTTAACGTTTCTGAAGCTGTTAAAAACGTTTGTAGTTGTTTCATATCCATCTACTTCACCTCTAAATCGTTTTTTTCGATACATTTCATCGAAACATTCATCTTTATCGATAATAAAAATAAGTTTACACTAGTTATAACTTGAATGACAGAGGAGGCTTCATATGAACATTACCGCATTTATTGGAAGCTCTAGAGCCGGTAGTAATAGTGAACAACTAGCTGATTATGTATTAGAGGGCATCAATCATGAAAAAATCGATCTAAAAAATTTAACGATTGAGCCCATCAACGATTTACGTCATGATGACAATGGCTTTCAGTTTGTAGATGATGATTATGATCAAATCATCGATGCGTTTTTAACAAGTGATATCGTTGTTTTTGCAACACCAATATATTGGTACAGCATGTCGGGACTCATGAAGAACATGGTGGATCGACTCAGTCAAGCAATTCGAGATGAGCGTTTTCCACAGCTAAAGGAAAAATTACAAACTACCGAAGCTATTGTTCTTGCTGTCGGTGGTGACGACCCATATATAAAGGGTCTACCAATGATTCAACAATTCCAATACATCTTTGACTTCTTAAAAATGCCGTTCTCATCGTATATTATTGGGGAAGCAAACAAACCAGGTGAGATTAGTCATGACGCACAGGCACTAGCGCAGGCATCCATTTTAAATAAGCAGTTAAAAGCACGAATCTATCCCATTTAAAAAAACGACCTGAAAGCGGCTATGCTTTTAGGTCGTTTCATTATGAAAACAAAATGGTCGAGGAAATCTTGGTGAGAATTGTGTCGCTTTAAATGAGGGAGTTTCCGTTCCAGGCTACTTGCCATAATCAATTAGAATAACTAATAACTGTGTCAGCGATTATATATCTGTTGTTGCTGACGCTACGTTGCCACTTTGCTTTCGCACAGAAAACATTTGTGGCTGTCGCTTCGCTTTCGCACATAAAACATTTGTTGCTGTCGCTTCGCTTTCGCACATAAAACATTTGCTGCTGTCGCTTCGCTTTCGCACATAAAACATTTGCTGCTGTCGCTTCGCTTTCGCACATAAAACATTTGCTGCTGTCGCTTCGCTTTCGCACATAAAACATTTGCTGCTGTCGCTTCGCTTTCGCACATAAAACATTTGCTGCTGTCGCTTCGCTTTCGCACATAAAACATTTGCTGCTGTCGCTTCGCTTTCGCACATAAAACATTTGCTGCTGTCGCTTCGCTTTCGCACAGAAAACATTTGCTGCTGTTGCTTTGCTTTCGCACAGAAAACATTTGCTGGCCCAAGCAGCTCATCGACCCTCCAGGAAAGCGACCAGCCGGAATGGAAATCAACCCCTAGTTTTGCAAAGCTGTCATACTTTATTTAATAGGACACCTTAATTTCATTACATAATAGTTTTTATATGTTAAACTTCCGCTTCTACCGGAATATGCTGGAATGTTGTAACATCAAATAACCCTGTATCGGTTAGCTTTAAAGCAGGTATAACAGGTAATGCGACAAATGAAAACGTCAATAAAAAATGGAAATCTAGTGTTGGATTAAGCTTGTGTAAGGCGTTATGCAGACTTGCTAATTGCTTTTTAGCTTCATCAGCTGGTACGTCAGTCATTAAGCCTCCAATTGTTAAAGGCATTTCCGCTAAAATCTCTCCATCAGCTACAATAACAAAACCACCTTGAATTTCTTGAATGCGTGATAAAGCAAGTAACATATCTTCATCATTCGCACCAACTACTAATGCATTATGCGAATCATGAGCTACAGTAGTGGCCACTGCCCCTTTTTGTAAACCAAAGCCCTTCACAATGCCTAGACCTGCCGTATGCAAATTATGATGACGCTCAATAACTGCTAGCTTTAGTAAATCCTGTTCAACTGACGGTACAAATACACCATCTTTCACAGGTACATCTATTACCAAATGGTTCGTAATAAGCTGATTTGGTATAATTTCCATTACATTCGCCTTCGTACCTTTTTGGAATGGAATGCTGAGCATGTCCTTCGTTACTTGCGGTAAATGTACAGAACGATGGATATGTGCAGGTACATTAGGTTCAGTGCGATTCGTTAACATCGCACCATTTTCAGCAACCTTTACGCCATTTTTCCAAACTGCCTTTGCACGCATATTGTCGATGCTCTCGATTAATACAAAATCCGCCTTATAGCCTGGTGCTAACACGCCTCGATCATATAAACGATAACACTCAGCTGTATTAACAGTGGCAAGCTGAATGGCTTGTAGCGGCTCCATCCCTTCCTCAATGGCCATTGCCACGTCAAAGTTAATGCTTCCTTCATCCATTAGCTCGTCAACGTATTTATCATCCGTACAAAAGCCAAAACGGCGAGCATTTGTCGCATTGACAGCGGGCAATAAATCACGTAAATTTTTTGCTGCTGAGCCTTCACGTATTAGTACATACATCCCCTGCTCTACGCGATCAGCAGCCTCCTGTGCAGTTACACATTCATGATCTGTATGGATACCAGCAGCGCGATAACCAGTAATTTGATGGCTATTTAAGCCCGCGCAATGCCCATCTACAACTAAATTAGCCTGCTGTGAAAGCATAATTTTTTCAAGCATACCCGCTTCCCCATTTAAAACAGCAGGAAAATCCATAACCTCCGCTAATCCTCGCACATCTTCATGCTTTAAAAAGGGCTCTAAATCAGCAGCTGTCAGCGTTGCTCCTGCATTTTCAAAATGTGTGCCCGGAACACTAGATGGCAACATAACAAAAATATCCATTTCTGCTTTTTTGGCATCTTCAAGCATAAACTGAATACCTTCAGCACCCGCAACATTTGCAATTTCATGCGGATCTGTAAGGACAGTTGTGATGCCATGTGGAATCAGTACACGGCTAAATTCTGCAGGTGTTAGCATTGACGACTCAATATGTATATGTCCATCAATCAGTCCAGGTACAACATATTTTCCTGCTGCATCCTCTTCTTTTTTAGCTTTACATCTATTCATTGTATCAAGCGCCACAATTTGTCCATTGTTAACGACTATATCTGCTTTTTTCCACGTCAATGTAAAGACATCTGCAATTTGTGCGTTACGTAAAATAAAGTCCGCCTCGATTTTCCCTTGTGATGTTAAAATATTTTGTGCAAGCTGTTGTAGTTTGTTAGTCATTCTCTGCACTCCTTTTTTCTTTATGAATTATCATGCAAAAAATTACTAATGATTGCAAACATTTAACGTTGATAAATAAAAAAGTCAACTCGTATAATGAATGAGTTGACTTCTCTTTTATAGCTAGAAGCTTGTAATTTTTAGTTCTTACTAAATTTCAAAACAGCTAAATTAAAAATCTTAAATAAATACTTTATTGTCAGAAATCCAGCTGAAGTTAAAATCAGTAAATAAATAGAAAGATAAATTAGATTTTTAAAATCAGTCGTTACTGAAAGGTTGACAGATGGTATAGCAATGACAAAAGCCAAAATAAACATAAAAAAATTACTATTTAAAAGTTTCATGAAACAACCCCTCCGCATCTTTGTAAATATATCTCCTATAGTTAAATATACCTTATCTTCATTCGCATTACCAATTAAATGGCAATATATCGCTGTTTTTCGTATGTTCCTCGCCAAACTCTTCCTCTGTTGTATTGGTGAAGCAGTCAATACATAATCAGACAGTGATCAAATCTTAATGGTCGTTTGTAAATTCAAGTTCTTTAGGTGGCTCCCCTTTTTTATTCATTAGACGCATACGAATCGGTTCGATTTTTAGTGTAATCATTTCATCTTGATTACCAACGAAAATGCTTGTAAAAAACTCGGCTAACTTATTTTTTATTCCTTCCTCATGAATTTCTGTTAGTTTTCCTTCAATTTCAACATACGTATCCCCAAAGCCTTCATTTTCGTATCCATATAAAATATGGGTATACGGGTTTTTGCGAAGCTCTTCCATTTTTTCAGAATGTTTATTCGTCACTGTGTACAACACAAAATCTTCATTTTGGAACGTCATGTATCGTGAATATGGTTTGCCATTCTCAACTGTTGCCATCGTTCCTATTTTTTCTCGATTTAAAACTTCTAATATTTCATCTCGTGCAGATGTCAATGTTATCCCAACCTTTCATAATCACTTATATTTTGCCCTACCTTCACTAACCTAATCCGCCTTTTTTTGAAAAATATGAAATAATAATCTTCGGTGATTTTTCTTAATCTATTGCTATAATAATTTGCTGGACAACATGAATTTTTTAGAATGAGGGTTATAATGATGAAGCAAGCATTTTTCACACGGTGTCTGTTCTTCTTAACGGGTATTTTGCTTTTATCCTTAGGTATAACATTGACAATTAAAGGTCAGATTTTTGGTGTTGGTTCGTGGGATGTGTTACATATTGGACTAGTAAAAACATTGGGATTAACTATTGGTACTTGGTCCATTCTCATCGGACTAGCCATAATAGCATTTGATATAGTAGTAACAAAGAAGTTTCCGCTGCCGGGTACGTTTATAGATATGTTTTTAGCAGGAATTTTTATTGATATTTTTAACTATTTGCTTCCTGATATAGATGGTTTTTGGATGCAGCTACTTTCATATGTATGCGGCTTACTATTACTTGGCTGGGGTTGCGGTATGTATATGGTGGCAAATTTAGGGATTGGTCCTCGTGACTCATTAATGCTTCTAATGGTCCATAAGCTTGGCTGGAGTGTCACACGCTCTCGAACAACTATGGAAGTAACTGTCGCTTTAATCGGCTTTTTACTAGGTGGTCCTATCGGGGTTGGTACTGTGCTAATGGCTTTCGGACTCGGACCGATTGTACAATTTGCTTTAACGTTTAATGAAAAATTATTTCTAAGATGGACTGGCGTGAAAAGCGCTGTGGTATAGGCTTACAAGACAATGCAAAAGTGCATTGTCTTTTTTTATTCGGTTGCATTATACAGTTCAACTGTATATAATCAAACTATATAGTTGAACTGTATATGAGGTGAACTTGTGAAAAAACATAAATTACTACCTTTATCTGAAACCATGCATTATATTCTACTCGCCTTACGTGAACCGCTATATGGCTATGCGATGATGCAAAAAATCGAGGAAATGAGCGCTGGTAGTGTAAGAATTGCGGCTGGGACTATGTATGGAGCTATTGAAAATTTGTTGAAATATCATTGGATTTCGCCTGTAGAGACCCAAGATACGAGACGCAAGGTTTATCAAACAACAGCTGAGGGACTAGCCATATTAGCGGCCGAGCAAGAAAGATTGCAGCGAATTTTATCTTTATATGAGGGAGCAGATGAGCATGATAAAGTTTGAAATCTTTTTTGATATCGAAAAAGAAGAGCAATGGTTAAATCATATGTTGTTCAAAGGATGGGTTTGTACAAACATAAATTCTGCCGGTTTTTATACATTTAAAAATACGGTTGATCTTGAACAAGTTATCCGTATTGATTATCAGCAGGATCTTCGGAGAGAAGAGCGATCTAACTATAAACAGTTATATGAGGATTTTGGATGGCAAGCATTAAAAGAAAAATCGTATGACGGTACCTATTATTGGTTAAAAAGAAAAGATGGCAACGATGAATTATTTTCTGATCATGATTCGCAAATTGCTAAATATAAACGATTAATGAAGCATTCCAGCAATTTGGCTATATTCTCCCTGAATTATTCACAGCCATCTGAGATTTAGGGAATTTGGCTAGTTTTTCAGAATTGAGGAAAATAATTAGGAGTAAGTGGTTTAGTAAATTGAGAATCAGGTTGGGTTTTGTACAAAAAACCTATTTTTAGGGCAGACTTCCCCCTTGATGTGGGTTCGATTTTTTAAAAAGGGCTATTTAGTTGAATGTTAGCTGTTGCACCCTGGTCAGGACGTCCCAAAAGAAGCGCTCATAGACAAAACTTGAGGACATTTTAAAATACAGTGAACGTCCAGACTTCACTAATTTACTTGCGACTTTTATCAAACGTGTGCGAATGGTTTGGATTTGAATCCCCTTATATTTTTTCGGGAAACTGAGTGTACGTAGCCAGTTCGTGAAGTTATAGGCAAGTAAACTTAACATCATCCGTGCTTCATTGACAAGGAAATCATGGCTTTTCATCTGATCAAAACCAAAGCCATCTTTCGCTTCTTTTGATGAAATTTTCCATTGTACCTCGCTGTTTGTATGATGCGACAATCGCTTGTGGTGAAAAAGGTTTCACCAAGACTTGTCACAAAAAAGGCATGAGAAAAGAACAGTTCACCGGCTGGACGAGTGGACTGAATGATAATACGACGAGGCTTCGACCAAGAAGAGGCTTGATAAATGGACTCTTCGACATAGCTTTCTGTTACGGACACATCACGGATTTCGTGTGTAGGATGCAATTCTTCCGCAAGAGCTTTTAACTTGGGGTTCGCTTTTAAACGAATAATATAGTACACGGATTCCTTCTCGCATAATTCATATAGATCAGGCACCGCGAAGCCACTATCACCACGGACAAGGTACGATTTTTCAGGAAAAACTTCGTTATAATGTTCGATAAGTGGACGCATAAAATCTACGACACCATTGGAAGTATAAACGTTTCCTGGGCGTAATTGTGCTTTCAAGAAATCACCTGTTAGCCCATCAAATACGACCAGTGGATGAAAGCCCATTATACGATAATGCGCATTGTAGGATGAATGTTCTTGGTTTCCGTATGTATCAGAATGGGTGGAATCTAAATCAAAAATCAGTGCTTTTGATTGTCGGGCATGATGAACTCTATCAAGTAACCCCTGATTCGCCACTTGAAGTTGATGTAGTGCTTGCGTATCAAAGCGCTTGAAGAATCTTGATAACGACGGTTGAGAAGCAAGTGCAGGTATACCAAGCACTTGTGTGAAAATCGGATCATGTGTTAAACGGTCCGCTGCATCATCCTCATGATAATCTGCGATGAGCTGATAAATTTTTTGACGAAGTAGCTGTTCATTTTCATGAATGCAATACGTGCGATCATCTTTTAATTGGAGATGCTTAGCGATTGTTTGAGAAAAGCCGATTTTTTCATCAAATTCACGGAAAATCAATTCCCCGGTGTCAGAAGAAAGCATGCCTCCATCATTAGATAATTTAATGGAACGGTTGAAATGTAGGGTATTTTGCGTTAAAGTAGTCATCATAAGAATCCTTTCTTTTGGTTGATGTTTAGTCGCAATAACCTTAACAGAAATGGATTCTTTTTTCATCTTTTAAGTGAAAAAGAGAATCCCACAGAAAAGCTGATAGGTCAGTTTTTCTGTGGGATTTTGTATATGTTGATGAATAATCTAGGTTCTCTTTTATATGGTTAATGTTTTGTTATTCCAATGACAACTTTTATTTTTTCAATATAAAAGATGCTTATTATACACCAGGTTTATGGGATACAGAAGGTTTTTCGTTCTTTTTTTCTTTTGTATTTGAGACCCCCTTTGCCATCATGCGTTTTATCCCACCTTGGCTATTTTTAGCAACTTTCGGTATGTACGTAGTGATGTATTTCCGTTATCGCAAATCCATTCCCAGTTTATACAATAAACAACAAGGAACCACTTATGGAGTTACCCCCCTCTTCATTTGAGCGCCAAATCGTTTGGCAATAGAAGCTAAATATGACTGAACAACATCTAATTTAAAATCATTTTATACGATTTTATCTAGGCATCCAAAAATCCCCTTTAAGTAAATGTTAACTACAGATTACTGTAGCTCTTTTAACATTTTCTACTTAAAGGGGATACTATCAAAAGTGCTCCTATTATATATATTCTCAGGTTCTTATCTAATGCGTGAGCAATCGAATCGTTTTTGTACGACTAATTGGAACTGCTGAATCGTGCTCGACGACGACAACAGTTGAAAATTTATTATAATAATGGTCATCATGTGCCTTAGGAGATAAAATAATAAGCTTGCGTTGTAATTCGTTTACATATAAATCAAACACTTTTTCTTTCCGCTCCTCATCTAATGCACTATCAAACTCATCTAGGACGATGAAGCTCGGTGAAGTATTTAAATTTTGTAGCAAAGCTAGTGCAAATAATAGTGAGCTTAATGATTCTTCTCCGCCTGACACACCTTTTCCAAGCTTACCATGTCTGGCCTTTGTGCCAACATCTTCTAAACGGCCACTATGACCTATTTTCCGTGCTTTAATATACAATTTAAAAATCGTACGACCTTTTTTATCTTCAAAACGTTCATATTCAATTTTTCCTTCAAATTGGAATTCATCCATATATTTCGAAAATAAATTATTAATTTTAAGAACATTCATATTGATGGTCGTTTCAAGACGATTCTCATTTTCTAATGCTCGATTTCTGTGGATTTCTAAGTATTCCTGTGTTTGATCTACTGTCTCTTTTTTTATGTCAAAGTCATCTTTTACCGCAATATAATTACGCTCCGCCTCTGGATTCACTTTTTCAGCTCGCGCATTCTCAAAGTTGATACGGGCTGTGGTATTATCATTTTTCAGCTTTGTCACAGTGCTATTTATTACTAGAGGCACTTCTTGTACTTCAGCAAAAATATCTGGAATAATTGTTGCTAGCTCTTCCAAACAAAGTTGTTCTTGCAAAATAGAGGCCTCTGCCACTTCGAATTCTTCCTGATATTTGACAAGCATCTTTTTCGTACCTTGCACATCATTTTCCGCATCTGTTAAATCACGCTTAAGCGATCGAATATCACTTTCCTTCTGTCTACAAACATCATGAAGCTTGTAGCTCTCTTCCTTCAATTGGTTAACTGTGCTATTTGATTCATCAATAGTACGATTCATTTCTGTTAACTCTGATTTCGTTTTAGCAAGCTGTTCTTGCACTTTCTTTAAAGCCCCAAGCTGTTCATAAATACCTAGCTCGGCTTTTAGTTTTTCTAATTCAAATTGGATGGCTATTTTTTTCTCTTGCTCGTTTTGTAGAGCTGTTGTCATCTGGATTTCTTGCTTCTGAAGCGCTACAAACTGCTCGTCCAGCTTTGCTTTGTACTGTAGCTTATGATGCTTAAATTCGGCATCTACAACACTTGCTTCTGCCTTCTGCACATCCTTAATAATACTATTTAGCTTTTGCAAGTTGAGTTGATTTTCTTTAAATTGTGTTGTCGCTGCTGTTAACTGCACTTCAAGCTGCGTTCTTTGCTTGCGCATTTTGTGTAACTGCTCTGTCAGCATTTTATCATTTAAAATAACTGTATTTTTTTCTTGTGCACCTCGATAGCCACTCTCGTCTACTAATAAATCGCCTTCGATTTTAGGTGCTTGCATGTCGAAAAATTGCTGCACCCACCATAATGCTTTTACGGCAAAATTTTGTTCTGTTTCCGATAATCCTTGTCGAACAACTAATTTTTGCGCTGGTAAACTAGTGGTGAAGCGCTCTGGTACAATTGAACGCAATGACACATGATACACATCATTGAACGCTACTTTCACTTTTGCATCATAGAAAATGGTATATTTAATTGAATTTAAACGATTTTCATGCTCTATTGTGGCACCTTCTGCTAACGTCACTAAGTCTCGGAATGTATAAGCCGGGATATCTCGTTGCTTGAATTGTTGTAAGCCCGCTAATTGACGAGCAGAATATATTTGATTGTTTTCACGTTGGGTAATTTCAATTGTTGTATTTTCAAGTGCCTGCTCTAACGAAACTTTTTTCTTATAATAATCCTGAATTTGCTGTTCAAGATGTGTAATTTTTTGTTGTACTTGGTGAGCACTCGTATGCTCTGCTAGGAGTGCGATTGCTTCCTGTTCCGCTTTTTCGATTTCCTCTAGCTCCCATTTAAGGGTTAAACGATTTTCATTAAGCTCATCCTTTTGCACAGTCAAATTTATTAATTGCTGCTGTAATTGTTTATATTGCCGTTCAATTATAGCTAGTTTTTGCTGTGCATCATTGAAATTCGCTTTTGTTACATCCTCTGTAAAACGAAGCTGTTTACGCTGTTCTTCTGTATGAACAAGCTGCGCCTTTAATTCCTGCTCTGTCGCAATCAGAGTCTCTCGTTTCTTGAATAACTGCTCAAGCAATGTTGACTTTGAACGCTTTTCCTCGTCCATTTTCAGTTGCTTTTTATGAAGCTCTTGTAATAGGAGCTTTGCTTTTTCGATTTGTTTCTTTATTTGTATTATTTTTTCTTCTGTATCTTGATGAATGTCTGTGTGCTTCTTTTGTTTTTCTTTAAGTTCTTGCTTTTGATTGTTGTATAATTGGACTAGTGTCATGGTATAGAGGATATGTGCTTTTCCTGCATCATATAAACGAGCCTTATTATTTTTCAAACGATCAAATTCTTCTTTTGCTAATTTCAAATTAAATTCAGCCTGCTTAACAACTGTCTTTGCAGCTGCCAATTCTTGTTCCAACTCTTTAACACCTTCAATTGCCGTTTCCCACGATTGCTGAATTTCAGTAATATTATGCATTTCACTAAATCGACGAAAACGCTCTTCGGGCGCCATCACAGCAAACTGATTCACTTCTTGCTGATACCAAATTAAATAAAATAAATCTGAATCAATTTTATATTTAAACTGTAAATCTTCTTTATATGTTGTAAAATTACGTTGGTTTACATCACCTGAACGATAAATATCACTGACCGTCAATGCATCCTCTGTTTCTCCTGTTAGGACTTGATATTCACGCTGTAATGCGCCTCGATTTGCATCCTGCTCAATCACTAAACGAAATGAAACAAAAGGTGCTGCGTCAATCCGAGAAGGCCCTTCATTTTTAAAGGTTAGCTCCGCCATCGCTTTCCATTTTTGATTACTTGGTAAATTATTAGAACGCAAGCCCTCTAAATCGATTTTTGACGAATATAGTACCGCTCCCATGCAAAATGAAATAGTTGATTTTCCTGTTCCATTTGGTCCGGTGATTAGAATATGATCATCAGCTTCACCAAACACGATGCGCGTCGGTTTATAGTCACGTATACCACTAAACTGCAGACGATAGGGAATCATAGTGCATCCTCCCGAATATACAGATTATAGCGTTTGAAAAATTTCAATACTTCTTCTTTATTCAACTGAGTGGATTGAGCAAATTCGGCTGTTCTTCGTAAAAACGAGTCGGAAAATATATGAACACCAATCGCTGTTAACGAGTAAGCTTTTTCATTTTTTGAAATTTCATTTTCTTCTACTGCACCGATTTTTTTCAGTTGGTCGATATTTTTCAGTAATTTAGCACTCGCATTTAACAGCTCATGTCCAAAATCTGTTAATATTTGCTGTACTAATGTATATTCATGATTTAGTACTTCCTGCTGATAAAACATATACAGTAAAATGGCAAGTGCCTCTTTGCTTAATGTCGACTTTGCATCCTTTGCAGAAACTCGCATCATAACGATCACACGTGTTCTTTTTTCATCATAAATTACACGAAAATAGCGATGCACTGCTGCATTTACACGTTCAATAAAAGAATAGAAAGCCTTGTCATCATTTTTTATGTTTAATAGCTTTTCCAGATCCTTGCGTCTTAAACCATAATTACTGCCTAGTACACTTGCAGAGGATGAAAATAATAACTGCATGAATGCTAGCTCTTCCTCCGCCGATAAGTAGGCACGTAAATTACTCATTGTCGCGAGTTGTGCGTTTATGTCGTTGTAATGTAAATCGTCTGTCGTCATCTTCTACCCACTCCCATCGTTTATCGAATTGTTTTGTGTCCAATACTTCCTTCATATTTACCTTTTGCTTACTCGTTAAAGCTGATACAGCTAGAAGGGAACGAATTGCATCTCCCCATTCCGCAGAGCTTGATTCAATCATCACTTCCTCTAGCTCACTTTCACCGTGTACGTCTAAGTAATGTTCGATGATATCCGTATTAATAACTGCCTTCGTCATTTGCCAAGCTGCATCATCAAACAATTGTTGAACAGATTCACCTTCAACAATTGTTTCTTCAAAATCGATTTCCGCCTCAGTCTCAATTGGATCATTCACTTTTGGTTCATAGGTTTCTAAATAGTGAATAGCATCATCAATATCTTGCCCACCTATTGGAGCAGCAAATTTAATTGGCATCCAAATACCGTCAAGTTCCTCGTCCTCATACTGTGCCTGTTCCATAAAACTAAATAAATCATACGCATTTGGGATATTTGAATCGATTGGTGGGTTATACATATTTACTATAAATGTACGTATCTTTTCTGGTGAAATCGAATCAGAGAGAGGCGTATCCTGCATCGTTACAAAGCGAATATATTTCGTAAGCATTCCTAGACTAAGCGCTGTTCCCTTTGATAAAACAGCTGTCCCACGTTGTACTAATTCACTCATTACTAAGCTCTCTTCTACTGTTCGGAACTGACTAAGTCGCTCTTGCATTTTTATTTCAAGTTCCTGCATTAGCTGATGGATAATTTCAAGCTGTGGCAAAGCATTTCGATCTGCAAAAAATTCTAATTGACGAAGTTCCAGTTTTTGAATAGCATCTTCAACATTGTGAATCATAGATGCAATTTTATTGCCTCCTGAAATGCCATTATCATCATAGGCTGCACTGAGCTCCGCATCTCGTCGTGCTTGGAAGAGTGAACGCCCAATATCATCCTGTAAATAATAAGCTAATGAATCGTTCGCAAGTCGAATAAGTGCATCCATCATCCGTTTACCACGGTCTAATAATTTTATTTGACGCGTTTGCTTTGTGAGCCAGCTATTACGTGACAAAATGTAAATTAAGTGTTCAAGTTGTTTAATGGTTGGTGGGGCATCATCAATATATGTATTGCGATAGCGATAATACAGCATTTCTGTATCCTCAATCACGCCTGCTAACCCTAAAGACTCTTCATATAAAAGCTGAATCGTATTCAGAAACCGTAAAATTTCAAGTGGTGATTCATAAATTTGCTGGCTCCCTAACTCGTTTAATACTCCAGCCAATGATGCAATATCACGCATTGATGTTTTAAGCTCAGCTGTGTTTGATTCAACATTAAAAATAGAGATTGGCGCACGCTTTACTGTATCCATTTCATCCATTGTTCTACATCTCCTAATTGCTGCTCTTGTTCGTGCTCAGCTATTTCAAGTTCGCCAAGTAGCCATTTTTTATAGGCTTCGATATCAGAAAAAGTCCGATTGTCCCTAGCAATGATTTTATACGGTGTATTAATCATTTGTACTGCATGCTTAGCTATTGTTAAGCCTGCAACATCAAAATCTGTCCAAATAATTACTGTTTGTGTGGTGACTAGTTGACGAATCAACATTTTATGCGCAGATCTTATTTGACCATCTAAGCATAAAATAAAGGCATTTGTACACTGTAAAAAGCTAGTTTCCTTCGCCATTCGTGTGAGGATTGCCCTATTTTCAACAAGCCAAATAATACTAGCCTCCGTTTTATATGTATCCTTTAAAATAGCATCATCGGTTAATGCATGAATAACACCTTGTTGATATTGGCTAAATGTCCCCGTTAACTCACCTGCAAAAAAGACTGGTGTAATTTTCCCTAAACTAATTAAACCGCAATCGCTTGTTTGAATAGAGAAAACACGTTCTAGCTCTTCAATAAATTCTTTTTGCTCACGGTCGAAAACTTTTGAGCCACCAATCTTATCAAAAAGCGTTGCACCTATTTCTTTAAAATCAAACAGTACGCCTTTATTTGCCAATTGGAAAAAGCCGATTGAAAAATGTAAAAAACGTAATCGTTTTTCAATCGACCAATGGGACAATAACTGTGTCGTATGTGTTAATTTTTCAATGGGCATTGCTACAAGTTCATTTAATTGTTGTACAACTTGTTGAAGTTCTTCTATTGGCTGTATGTCCGCACTTTTTTGTAACTGCAATGCATAATTTTCTAACTTTTGCGTCTGCTGCTCGTTCTGTGCATCAAAATAGTACTTTAAACTTGGTCCAATCCGGTAATGGATTGCTTTTGCGGTACGTCCATCTTGCGCGAAAACAATTTCCTCTATAATCCAGCCTTCCGTAATCCAGCTCTGAATTGTAGAAAAATCTTCTGACAGTTTCCGCTTTGCATTTTTTGTGAATTTATAGTTCAATAGCCCTTGCGGCGGCATTGTTTTTGTTAGTTGACCAACCTTTAAAAACGATACATTGCGGTATGTTCGTGCAGTTTGTTTCGCTACCGTATACTGCTTAATTGTATCGGTAATATATTTTGGAGGTACTTCAAGGTGCTCCCTATTTTTGACAAAATTAGAAGCCAAAAATTGTTCTATCATACTACCACACCCTTTCTCCCTCCATTATACAAAACTTGTTTTTTGAATGCAGTATATATACTTTACCTATATAAGGAAGTAAGGGTTACACCTCATCTAAATAATCTGCTAAAACGTATCATAAAAAAACTACATCATCCATCAGGCAATCTGATTTCTGACGTAGTCTTTTTCTTTTTAAGCTTCCTCTGTATTTTTCCCAGTACCCCCGATTACTTCAGGGGTCCCATCCACTGTGTCTTCCTGCACATTTTCAGCGGCAGGAGGTGTAATCGTCACCAATGTATAGTCATCTTCCTGTAATATTTCAAAGGAAAACTTTTCGCGAATATCTCCTACATAAAGTGATGTCCCGATGGCTACATCAGTCACATCCACCTCTATTGTTTCAGGGATTTCAGATGGATTTACTTTTATTCGAACTTCACGATTAGGCTGTAATAGGAATCCACCATCGGCAACTCCAATAGCATTACCACTAACCGTTACTGGAATATCGACCTCTAGTTCCTCTGACATATTAATGGATTTAAAATCTACATGCTTAACATTGCCCTTTAGCGCACAGCGTTGTACTTCTGTTAGTACTGCGTTTATCCGCTTACCGTCAACATCTAATTGAAAAACACTTTTATGACCGAATTCAGATAACATTTTTGCAAATTGTCTGGCATTTAGTGATACCGCCGTTGACTCCATTTGATAGCCATAAACGACGCCTGGTATAGCACCCTTCTGTCTGAGTTGAGTTAATGATGAATGACGCCCTTTATCGCGTTTTTTTACAGTTAAAACAGTATTCATCGTATTTTCCCCTTTCATGGAAACTAGTCTCATAAAAGGTTTTTGCCCGTTCTATAAATTTTTATACATTTTATTAAAATACTGATCTCCGGCTACATCTTTTGTTTCTTCATTAAATGTGGGTTGAAGCACAATGTGGAGCTTTCTCAATATGTACATAGTTGGTTGGCTCTTAATAGGCATGTGCCTGCATTGGAATGGCCAATGATATGCCTATCAATCCTGCCGATACAGCCTTTGAGATTTTCCCCTTCCTCTCGTTTCTCCCTTCTTAACTAAGTTAAATATCGTATTTTTAGAGAATTGTTCTATCTAAAAACTACACTTCAGCCTGTTCTGGCTTACGAACAGGCTGAAGTGTAGTTCTGACATGCACTTATAGGATTGCAATTTTATTATCTAACAACAAATGTAAATCATGAAGCTTTTTAATTTCATATTGTGGTTGAATATCGCTTGTATTTTCAATATCACGTATATTAAACCAGCATGTATCAATTCCGGCTTGTAGTCCGCCTTTTACATCCGATGTCAAGGAATCCCCAATAATTATAGTTTTATCTTTATTTATATCATCGATACGTTCAAAAACATAGTCGAAAAAGGCTGGCATTGGTTTTTGATAGCCTGTTTGTTCTGAGATAAAAATGCCTTTAAAAAATGGAGCTAGATTTGCGTCCTCTAGTCGTTTATTTTGAGTCATTGTTTTACCATTTGACACGACATATAAATCATAATTATCGGCAAGCTGTTCGATTACTTCGTAGGCACCATCAACATAATGATGTGCTTCCTTCAAATATTTTTGAAAGACTGCTTCCAAGTACTCCCCATCTACATCTAAGCCGAATTCCTTTAACGCAACCGAAAATCGAGTGTTATGTAATGTATTTTTAGACACCTCGCCACGTTCAAAAGCACGCCACATTGACTCATTGATCTCTTTATAACGCGCAATCATCGTTGGAGTTGTTGCAATATTTTCCTGTTTAAATAAACGGTCAAGTGCTGCATTTTCTGCTAAATCAAAATCTAATAATGTGTCATCCACGTCAAACAATAATGTTTCATACTTAGTCATGTCATTCCCTACTTTCTCTGGTGCTGTTTTACCATTTTGCTCCTTCTATCATAACGTTTTTTTTAAAAAATGACAGTAAATATACCTATTTCTCCAGTTTACAGAATTTTGGGAAATGTCTTACGAAGAAAGTTGTTAAATATATTTCCTTAATTGGGTAATAAAAATGATCATCTGACCTAAAAATAGCCCTTTCGACAATTTCATATTTGAAATTATTAGCGAATATGAGACAATAGAATGCTAGAAAGGAAGATGTACGAAATATGACGACCTTACAAAAAATTACGCCTGTCTTGGATCCATGGGAAGCGTACTTAGATGTTGAACAACATGGGCATATGACACTATCCAATATTGAATTTACAACAACAACACTTTGTAATATGCGCTGTGCTCACTGCGCAGTAGGTTATACATTGCAAAATAAAGACCCTGAAGCATTACCAATCGACTTGTTAACGAAGCGTTTAGATGAAATTCCACACCTTAAAACAATCTCGATTACTGGCGGAGAACGCCCCATTATAGAAGATATAACTTCATTTAAGTCATCTGAAGCGCCGTCATTACTAGCCTTGCCACCTTTAATGTCGGATAACCCAACTTTAAGCATCATACGAATGTCCCCGCCTTTATTAATATAAATATCTGAGAATAGATTGTTCAGCATTTGCTTCTTCACACCTATCGGAGCACTGTCAAATGCATGTCCAAACTTAACTGCCAATCCCATGAATTCCTCAAGGTTAAAAGAGTTGTCTTGATCTTGAATAGATTTTTCTTCTAATGTTGAATAAAATTCTTTCATATCATTCAATTCATGTAAGATATCTTTTTGTTTTTTTAAATAAACAATTTGTAAATCTAAGTCGTCATCTAATTCGGATACAAGCTCAGTAATGTTATCTAACTTTGTTTGTAGTTTATCGATATCCTTTTTTACTTTGTCTGCCTCTGATGAATAAGTGAACTTATCAGCTTCTAATTTCAGTTTAATTGTTTCTATCATATCTGGTTTAATCAAATGTTGAATTTTTTCTTTAGCTATATCGACAACAATTTTCTCTAATACTTCCTTTCTGTATAAAGTATTGTGTTGGCAATTATCTTTTTTTGATGAACGTTTATTTCGGCAAGTGTAATAGGAAAACTGTTTTTTAGCATTTTTAGGTTGAGATGTAATAACAGTCATTCGCTCTCCACATTCAGAACAATATACTAACCCTGATAATAGAAATTGAGTATTTAATGTCACCCTTTCACTTACGCCTGATTTTCTTTTTTCATAGGCACTATTAATCTTCTTCTGTTTCTCTTCTGTGCGACAAACTTCAATTAATTCAGACCTCTCAATTACACGATCTAAATCTGGATTCATTTTACTCTCATACGAAAAATGACCTGTGTAAATTGGATTAAATAATATCGTATGAATATTTTTATGATTCCATTCTTCAACGGTAGATTCTTCTATTCGTATTGGCTTCAATATCGGTTCTTTTAGTTGTTCTTTGCCTCTTATTTTTCCACCATTAAGATATTTTGCAATTGAGAGCATTCCAATTCCTTCTAAATATAGTTCTTCTACTAATTCAATTACTTTTTTTGCTCTTGGTAATAATTCTAATTTATATTGTCCTTTACCAAATGTATATCCAATTGGCGCACTTCCACCTGTAAATTCACCTTTTTTAGCTTTCATTAACATGGTATCTGACACACGAGTTGCAGTTGTAGCACTTTCCATTTCTGCAACCATAGACATGACAACTTCCATCATTTTAGATGCTCCTGCGAATTTAAACGCCTCTAAGTCTACTTGTTGTTCACCAGATGCAGAAAGATAGATTTCCACGTTGTAATCTGCTAAAAATTGAAGGAATCCTATATACTCCATTGTGTTACGAAACATTCTATCTCGCTTATAAGCAATGACATAATTAACTTTTCCATCTCTTATATCTTGCATTAACTCTTGAATAATATTTCGATTTTCAATCCTTACCTTCCTAGCAGATACTCCCTCTTCAATATAAGGTTTATATATCAAACCTTTAATTTGTTTTGCGTGATTGTTTGCAAGATCCATTTGCATCTCTAGTGAGTCACCTTCTTCAACTTGCATATCAGTAGATACTCGAATTAGTACGCCAATTGATATTGTATTTTGTTCGATGACATCAGTATTCTTTGATGTTTTGTTGTATTTATTTTTAGTTGAAAATAAACTCATTAATAGACGACCTCCATATTTATATTTTCTATAACCATTGATTATATTTTATAACAACTAGCAAAAAAATCAAGAAATGACCGAAGTATCTCTTGATTTTTTCTATATTAATTTCTATATGTATTATTTTTAAAGTAAGATACGAATAAATCTATGATATTATCTTCTAATTGCTCTCTATTTTTTTTAGCCTCATCACTATAATCAAACTCAACAGCTTTGACAGAAGGAATACTTCGTACCTTTAAGTCATCAAAATTTTTCATTTTCCCCATTAAAATCATCCTTTCTTACATAATCAATAAATTCAAACTTCAATCCATTTTCTTCGTGTTCTTCTTTATGTATTATTTTAAATTGTTGCTTAACTTGTTCATAAGGAAAGTACCTGTCTCCCTTTTTATTATCATGAATATATGTAATATAAACTTTATCTGAGAATGGTAACGCTTGTTCAAACAGTTTTTCTCCACCACAAATCCATAAATCCTTGTCTTGGCTTCCACTATGTAGATAATGATTCAATACTTTATCAAATGACGATTCTACAATAACATCTTTAGGTGCTTTAAACTTCTTATTTGAAGTTAAAACGACATTGATACGTTTATCTAGAGATTTATCTAATTCTAAAAATGTATTTTTGCCCATCAAGCAAATATTAGGATGTGCATTGTTGCCAGTTGTAAGTTTTCGAAAACGATCCATATCTTTTTTAATTCTATGTAGTAAATGTCCATTCTTACCTATAGAGTTCGTTTTATTAATTGCTGCTATGATATTGATTACCATGAAATCCTCCTGCTTTTCATTGACTTAATACGTGACTTGATAGTAAAATCAAGATGTGACTAAACCGAATTTACCTGATTCACTTCTAAGTCACGTATGAGTGAGTGTCTTATAGGCATCTCACTTTTTTTATTTACCTTTCTTGGCATGAATTATTTTCTTGTTATCATATACAGTAACCACTTCCCATCCATCAGATTCTAATTGCTCTACCTCACTGTAGTCTTTGTAATTGTAGTAGATATGTTTTTCTTTTGTTGACAATGAAGACACTATTACTGCAAAAACTAATATTCCTATACCTATGCATATATTTATTTTTGAATTAGTATAATTTTTAAAATAAACACTCACTGGAATTATTATCATTAATAATAAAACTGCTACTACAACTGTCCATAAGTAAGAATTGACTGTCCATTCATTAATTATCAATTAACACTACTTCCTTTTTTGTTTGTATAATCACACAGCTAATTCAAATTTAAGTTGTGGCAAGATTGGGTTATAATCAATCAACTCAAAATCCTTTTCTGAAATGTCATAAAAATTAGTACCGTCATGGACATTTAGAATTAACTTAGGTTGAGATTGAACTTCTCTAGATTTTAATTCTTCTACTCGCTTTAACATTTCTATAGCGTTATCAGAGTGATTGTCGTAGACATGGAGGTTTTGAGTTAGCATATTAAACTTACCAACTTTCATTGAAGTGTGTTTAGCTATCATCATTTGAAACGCTAAATATTGCATCCTATTTATGTGTCCTGCTGTTAGGTAATCACTGCTACGAGATGTTAATGTCATATCTAAAAAGAAATCATCTTTTACTTTTCTTACTGTAAACATAGTTTGGTAGCAACATGGGTTCAAGCCATCTGATTCCTTAAAATCCTCATTCTGCCACATTGATAAGATATGTCTACGACCAAACTTGTTATTCATTAAACCGTCTAATAAATTGTTCATTAAGTCATGTTTCTTTACAGTTGCACCATATCTAATACCGATTGAATCGTCTCCGATATCAAAATCATTCCACCAGTTAATATTGTAATTGTCACGTAGAAGCTTCAAATCGTTACTTTGCTCCTTATAAATCCATTCAATTTCCCTAATGGCACTTTTAATTGCAATTGGACGTAATTCTGTAATAGGAGTCTCACCTTTTGAAATATCATATGTTTCAAATACTGGACTGATAAATGCGCTATATGCAGGAGTTCCATCTTTCCATTTTGGTCTAGGATTATCATCCATACATCCTTCATTAGCCAATCTAGTTAAGTTTTCAATCAGATACTTTTCTGCTTTATTTAATTCTGTCAACCTAAACTCTCCTTATGTATAAAAATTAATGAGAGCAGAAATAAATCCACTCCCATATTAAGTTATGTATTTTATTTATTAAAAAGCTTCTTCATAACTTTTTTAAACTTACCCTTCTTTTTAGGTTGCTCTACTACTAATTCAGTTTCATCTACTTCAATCTTTCCTTCATTGTTATTATTTGAGTCAGTTTTATCAATCTCAACTAGACGTTCTTGAACATGTTCTTTATAAGAATCAATAAATTCATCTGCAATCTTTTCTTCAACTTTCTTATCAAACTTTACAAATTTATTATTAAATCGCTCATTACCTAATCCATAAAAATCCTCAAATGATACTGCACCATTTCCATTATATTGAGGTACAAATTGTACTCCGTTTTGCTTAGCTTCTAACTTGCGTTCTTTACGTGATTTCATC
This sequence comes from Lysinibacillus agricola, assembly GCF_016638705.1. GTDB lineage: Bacteria > Bacillota > Bacilli > Bacillales_A > Planococcaceae > Lysinibacillus > Lysinibacillus agricola. The sequence continues at coordinate 3,248,800 of NZ_CP067341.1, forward strand.
ATAAGATCATACTCCTTTAATTATGTATTTTTTATTTCAATTTACTTGCATCAAAATATTTCCATTTCATATTACTCAACATTAAATCTAATGTATATTTTGCCTCATCTTCATTCATGTTTGAATTGGCTTTCGTCCATGTATTCACTAGCAAACTATCATCTGTTTGATGTAATATAGCCATCTTACGAACCATGAGCAATTCTTCATCTGTTAGATTTAGGTCAGTGTCATTTTTAGTTGAATCAATTAGTTTTACTGCAATACTTTTAATCGTGTTTTCTTCTGAATGAGTAAACTCATATCCCATAGTATTAACTCCTTTTTCAAGTTTAAATAGTATCCATGATTTATTGAAGGTTATTTATCACTTTCCACTACTACCTAATGCACCCGTACCTCGTTCAGATGGAATGCTCAACAATTCCTCATAAGTAATTACCTCTTCTTTAACTTCTGGAACAATTTCAACTGCCATTTGGCATACTGCTTTAGTAATTGGATATTTAACTTCTGTATCAGTTTCAACTTTATCTTCTACTAACTTAGAAATTACAATATTTTTATTAGTTGTATTTTGTAGCTTCAGGAATACTTCTCCTCGATAACCACTATCAACCTGACCGCATCGAGGTACTAAACCAATTGATCCTGTTGAACCACGTTCACGTTTAAAGTCTAGTCGGTATTTGTAGCTTACTGCTGTTGCGATTCCTGTATTAAATGTAACAATTTCATGTGGCTTAATTACTACTTCATCTTCATTGAATAATACATAGATGTCATAACATCCATCTTCCTTTCGTTTTGTTGGGATAACTGCATCTTCTTTAACCTTTGCGAAAAATAACGTGTCGTTTGAATTCATATTGTAACTTCTCCTTTGTTTATGTATTTATTAAACTACGCTTCACAAGCAGTACATAATTTATCTTTACTAAATTGTTGTGCAGCATTTGTACTATGTTGGTAATATAAAGTTTTAATTTTATTTTTCCATGCGAAAATGTGTAAATCATTGATTTCCTTAGCTGACATTTTTGGATTAACCATGATATTCAATGATTGACTTTGATCGATATACTGTTGACGTAATGCAGCTTGTTCTAAAACTACATACTGGTCAATTTCACTAAACGTCTTAAATACTTCTTTTTCATGGTCAGATAAGAAATTCAAATGTTGTACCGAACCATCATTGTTTCGAATACTAATCCATGTTTCTCGGTCATCTTTATTGTAAGACTCTAAGACTTTCTTTAAGTACGGATTACGAATAGTCACCTTTGCTTTTGCTACATCTTTTACATAAATATTAGACCATACAGGCTCAATCGACTGACTTACTTGTCCCAAGATAAACGCTGAACTTGTAGTGGGTGCAATCGCTAATAGCGTAGAGTTGCGACGACCATAACCTTTCAAAATTTCTGGCTCTCCAAATAATTTAGCTAATTCTTTTGAAGCTTTCAGTGATTTCTTTTGTAAAATACGAGCAATACGAACATTCAATTGAGATGCTTCAACACTTTCAAATGGAATCATGTTAGATTGTAAATATGAATGATAACCAAGTGTACCAAGTCCTAAGGCTCTGTTATCTTTAGCAAAGTTATATGCTCTCTCCATATATGTAAATGCATTACGTTTTTCAGCATCTTCTGAGTCTCGCATTACCTCTAAGTCACTAATAAATTCTGAAATGACTGCATCTAAGAAATAAGTCATTGTTTCGACTGCGTCAGTATCTTTCCATTCATCAAAATATAGTAGATTCATGGAAGATAAGCAACATACGAATGACCAATTATCATTATTTGGTAAGCTAATTTCTGAACATAGATTCGAGTGATTGATTCTTAAGCCTTTATCTCTATATACATCTACTGTATGGTTATTTACTGTATCTGTAAAGAAAATATATGGATAGCCTTTTTCAACGCGACTCTGGATAACCTTAGCCCATAGTGAACGTTTTTCAGTATCCCCTGCAATCATTTCTTTCATCCACTTATCAGTAGCAGTTACTCCATGAGTTAATTTTTGAATAGGATCTCCTTCTGATCCAATTTTTAAAAATTCCTCGCTATCATGGTGTTCAATAGGTAAATATGGAGAAAATGCTCCTCTGCGAATATTTCCTTGACTGGCAACGTCAATTAGAGTTTCAAACATCTTCATAAAGTGAACTGATCCTGAAGATTCGCCATTATCAGAGATAGCAGCACCTCGATGTCGGAGATTCCCAAAGTAACCAGAAGTACCTCCACCAAATTTACTCATCATTCCTACTTCTCCGTGTGTATATAAAATGTTAGCCATATTATCATCGATATTACTTCCGAAACAGCTAATACTTAAGCCTTTTGATGTTCCAAAGTTAGACCACACTGGAGATGAAAGCGAATAGTAACCTTTAGATAAATAGTCATAGAATTTATCGGAAAACCCTTTAATTCCTAAAATTTTCTCTGCATGTTTTGAAATGTCTTTCAATCGTTGCTCAGGAGTTACACCTTCGGGTAAGTATCCGCCCTCTAAAAATTTTCTACTATTTTCGTTTAACCATTTAAATGACATTAACATTTCCCCTTATTAAGTAAAAGTATATTAGCAGTTTTACAACATGCTTAGGTTATGAATTACGCTTATATCAGAATAAATCTGAACTTGTAATACTTCTAGTACGCTTTGTATAGTTTACTGAGCGTTTATCAAAGAAATCTACATGTTTAGTTCCGATAATTTCATCATCAAACCAGTCAGTTTGTTCTACTAATTCCATGTCTACATCGAACAACGGTTCAAAGCCAGTACTCTTCAACGAGTTATTTAATCTATTTTTAATGAATTCTTTAACGACGTTCTTAGGTAAGAAGTCTAAATCTCCATCTTCGTAAATCCAATCGATTACCTTCATCTCTGATTCGAATGTTTTCTTACAAGCTTCATAAACTTTAGCTGTCATATCTTCATTGAACCATTTTGGATTTTCATTTCGAATAATATCTACTAACTCAATTCCGAACAATCCATGCAATTGTTCTTCTTTCGACGTTGCCTCGATTGCATTAGACATACCTTTAAACATGTTTTTATGCTTATTAAAGGACATAATAACTAGGAATTGAGAGAACAGGGATACATGCTCAATGAACAGTGAGAATAAGATTAAAGATAATGTAAAATCTTTATTGCTTTCTGATTTAGTATATTTAACTGCTTGTGTTAGACTATTTACTCGATTCGCTAATGCAGGAATATCTTGAATTCGTTCGAACTCACTATTTAAACCTAGAATTTCAAGTAGATGTGAATAAGCGTCACTATGTCTTACTTCAGATTCTCCAAATATAGCTCCAACAGCACCAACTTCAGGTTTAGGCATTCGATTATGTAAATCTCCCCAGAAGTTTTTTACAGCTACTTCTACTTGAGAAATTGCCAACATTGCATTTTTGATTACGTTTCGTTCTTTATCACTAATATTAACCTTATAATCGTGAATATCTGATGTGTAATTAAATTCAGTATGTAGCCAATATGAATGTTGTACAGCCTCTTTATATGCATTTAACTGAGGATACTCATATGGCTTCAAGTTTAATCGTTGTTTGAAAATATCAGGTTTTCGTTCCTGTGATCGCTTTTCACGGTAAAGGATATACGCTTTAGCTGTTATTTTATACTCGGAATTAAGAAGAATCATTTCTACAATATCTTGCACATATTCAACTGACAATTCATTTTCTCCATCATTTGATTTACTCAATGCTTCTAATACATCTTGAGCAAGTGCCTCTGACTCTTCACTGTCAAACTCTCCTGTTTCCCTCCCTGCTTTGCTAATTGCATTAGTAACCTTCTCTAGTTTAAATTCGACTATTGAGTTATCTCTCTTCTTAATTGTTTTTGATAATGCCAAATTATTTCCTCCTTGTTTATGTATCTGATTGATTCACTTTAATTGAAATTTTTATTCTTCTTCAAGGAGTTCTTTGATAACTTCAATTGGCTGAATTCCATTTAGTTTTACTTGTCCTTCATCACTGTCTATTAGGATTACTGGTACGCTTGATAAACCATACTTCTCAATCGCCTCTGCATCTTTAGCAATGTCTATTGTATCGAATGGAATGCCCTCTCCTTCTAAGATGATTTGCATTTTATTGCAATCTGGACACATTGGTGTTGAACGTTTAATTAATGTTAACTTATTTTTCAAAATACCATCCTCTTTCCATATTCAATATTTTTATTATTTATGTATTTATTTTATTAATAGGTAAGTAGAATATGCTCAACAATTTCCTTAGTTGTCATCTTACCTGTATCAAATCGTACTACTTCTAAATCTTTAACTTTACTTAACGATTGCTCATACTTACCTTTAGCATATTTCAATTTATCTAATGTTACATAATCATCACCGCGATAATTGAATCGTTGCTCTAATACTTCATCATCAGCATATAAATAGATGATTGTTGCTTTATTTTTCATTTCTTTTTCTATGTATCTTCGTTGTTCATCTGATAACATTGCAAAATCGTCATACATTTCTGCGTAAACTTCATTGCAAAAAGTGAACCTATCAAATATTACATTATCCATCTTAGTAAACTCTAAAAACTTATTAAACAGTTCATCTTGAGTACACTGCGAGTGAGAAAAACTTGATCCTTTCATTACTTTAAACTCTGTAATGTCAGATAACATTTCAACTAAACTAGTCTTTCCACTACAATCTGTACCAACTACAATATAATTTATAATTACCACCACAATCATTATGTATTTTTATATGTATTATTGTTTCCATAATTTAAATCACTTAATTCTCTAGGTTTATATTTCTTATTTGAGCTGCTATTAATTATCTTTCTTACTTCACCCAAAGCAGTACTTAAAGTTGAAACTGATACCTTATCTTTAGTCAAATCATTTGTCAATTTTACTATTTCATATAAATTCTTAGCTTGTCTTCGTTCGTTACGAACAATATGTAATTTTCGATATGCTGTATATCCTTGATTTGCAGGTAATTTAACAAATTCAATGTGATGCAATAAATCTTCTTGTTCTCTATCCTTACAACTAATTACTTTTGATAAGCTTGCTACTTCTCTAGGTAACTTTTCTAAAAAGTTCCTTACAAATGTTAAGTCTTTTTCAAATTATTTAATGTCTTCCAATTCAATCACCTAGCTCTCGCTTAAGGTACTCTTCAAATGTAATTCCTTCCTTCTCGCGTACCTTGCTATTAACAAATTTGCAACCATAATATTCTAATGTTGAATCGCTGATCTTCATACTCTCATCTCCTTTACTTATTTATAATCTAATTATAACATCACATTTCCGAATTACAAGTATTTTTATGTATTTTATTATTTAATTTTAATAACCATCTGTATAACTTACTTCAAAGTATAATCCATATTCATCTTCACCGTAAATGAATTGTAAATCTGGATACTTTCTTATTTTATTTGAAATGTAGTCTTTTGTATATAAGAATAACCATTCTAAATATTTGATCTCAAATACACTACAGTAAATCTTATGGTATAGTTCTAACTCATATTTAAATGATTCATCTCGTAGAGTATTTGCATTCATGTAATACCTAATTGCTGTCTTATTGTTATAGGTAAATTCATCTTTAATATGATGGTATAGGTATTTATAAAATGGCTTTTTAAGTACCATATCTCTAATTTTCTATTTAAACTTTCTAATTCGCTTATTCCACTTTATCTTATTTCTAAATGTCATCTTGTCACCTTCTTTAGAATTGAGCAGAGAAAGAAATATCAATCTCCACTCAATTATTATGTATTATTTTAATTTAAAACTGTAACTAATAGTTTTTGTCTGCCTAAATTTCTTGCTTTAGACAATGAGTCTACATAAACGTCTAAATGTCCGTTTACAATTGCTCCACCTCGATCTTCACACACTCTATATCCAAATCCTTCAATATGTATTTTAGTTCCAAATGGAATTGACTTGGGACATGCAGCTGTTCGTCCTTCATAAACTGTAGTTCCACTTGCGGTTAAGCCGTAATCTTTGTCACCTCTAGCCTTTCCTGTCGATTCCACTCCTGCTGTATAGAAGGTTACATCATAATAAGATTTGCTATTTGCATTTTCACTACTGCCTCTACTAATAATCTGTTGTTGTTTTCCTGTCTCTATCTGTTGCTGTTTCTTTCTTACCTCTACTTGCGCTACTCGTACTTGTTCAGCTTTTTTAGCTTCTTCTATTCTCTTGGCTTCAGCTAATTGTCTTTCCCTTTCAATCCTAGCCAATCGTTCTTGTTCAAGTTTAACCTGTCTTTCTTGTTCTAATTTCTCTAAGCGTTGACGTTCTAACTCCTCTAACTTTTTTCTTTCCTCCTCTTTCAAACGCTCATATTCCTTATGGAATGATTCAACTTGATAAACGATTGAATTCTTTTTAATTTCCTCCATACGTTTAATAGCATTTGATGATTCTGATGTACCTCCTTTATTATCATCTTCTATATCATGTGATAAAAACCAAGCCCATGCTATTGTACATGTGATAATAGTTGGTACTTTTAAAGATTTAGTTAGTTTGTTCATTTGTTCGCTTATTCTCTACAAAACTTGTCTCATTTGAAGCTCTTAACGACAATCAAATATTGTGCGCTTCTCTTGCAGAAATAAACTCCCTACCTTTCGTTTTATGTATTTTTTTATTATCTACTTTACCTTGTCATAAATTGTAATATGTGATTTACCATCTACAACTTTAGATGAAATGATATATCCACTTTTCAATAACACATTTTGAGTATTTTCAGCATCATATTCATCATTAATCTCTAATGTAAAGCATCCTAATTCGTCTTCAATTGCTTGTTCTAAAGTGTTGTAGCATACTTTTCTATCCTCAATTTTAATTACATCACCATTTTCAGATAGATAAAACCCATTATTATAAAGTTGCTTTATAAATGATTGCGTATACTCATTATCTGAACCGAAGATAACCTTTGAAGGTGTATCCGACTTAAAGCGTGAATATAGTTGCTCTGAAATATTTTCATCATATGTATAATACTTTACTGAAACGTTCTTAATTTCTACTTTTACATAAGACAGATCATCTGCTGTTAAAATGTTCATTATTGTCATATAATCACTCCTTATCGTCCAATGTTTCAATTTCTTTCTGTAAACGAATAGTTTTATTGTGATAATACTTTTCTAATTCTCCAAAGAGTAATCCTATTGCAGAGAAGAAAAAAGTTATCCCATATATTGCAAATTCGTATCTTGGAATATTTTCACCTTTAATAAATACATTAAACAACTCAATAGGTACGGTTACAGTACAACTTGCAAAAATAATTACCCAAAATATATTCCATTTTTTATTATATTTCATAAAACCACTCCTTATTTTATGTATTATCTTAAATAATAAATGGTTTTTATTTAAGGTGATTATCCGATGCTGCAAGATAATTTAACCTTACGGTAAGCATCCTTGATCCGTTGTAATAATCGAACACTACTTTCCAATGTTTTATAATCTCCATCTTTTAAGCTTTCTTTGATTCTATCTTCAAGTAAACTTTCTATACGAGACAGTTCTGATCCTTCTTTACTTGTTATATAGAAACCCTCATTGTTGATACTTCTAATTGTTGATAAAATATAATCAATTTCCTTATTCGTAGTTCCAGTGTCTACTTTCGTTAGTAATTGTAATGGAATAGAGGAAATATTAAATTCTTTTTTAACCTTAACAGGATTTTCACTTTCAAATTTAGAGATGAATTGTCCAATAATAGTTATTGGAGATTCTTCAGGCGATAATCTCTTTACCAATGCTTTTACTGCTCCAAACAGTTGTACTTCTAATAATGAATTAAATGTATATTCATAAATCTCATCATAAGCAAACTCGTCATTCTTGCTATCTTTTAAAACAACTCTAAGTTTGAAGTCTGCCCCAGTTATTTCTGCTTCATATCTACTGCTACTGACTTGATATAATTTTTCACGAGGTACATTCAATTTCACTTGATTTATCACTTCTTGAATCACTTTCGAATTTTCTGCAATTACTAAAATGTTTTTCATTATAAATTACCATCCTTTTTAATTTTGGCGAATAGTAGAATCAAGTTGAACACTTTAGAAAAATAAAAACATCGTACGCGAAATCGTGTATTATTGAGGTTCCTACACCAATCAATAAGAAGGGATTTCGAATACGATGCTAGAACAGAATAACATAAAAATAACGAATAAGAAACCACGCCTTACACAGTTTCAACGTGGAGAACTTCAAGGCTATTTGAATGCCGGAATTACAAATAAGAGCGAACTTGCGCGAAAACTCAAGGTTTCGCGCGGGACAATCTACAATGAACTTGCTCGTGGCACGACCACTCAAGTAAAAAAAATCAATGGAAAACATATCTACACAACGCAATATCTTGCTGAAACAGGTCAAGCTGTAACAGATCGAAATGTGGCTCGTTCTCGTAAACCGTTGAAGTTTGGGCGTGTGAAGGCATTCTTGGCATTTGTTGACGAACTATTACTTGATCGCACAAGGACCCTATCTCCAGATGCGATTGTTGGTCTTATGAAGCTCAAAGGGTTGTTTTTCTCCGGATGAAATGATCTCAACAAAGACCCTTTATCATTATATCGAGCTGGGTCTTCTGAAAAACTCGAAACAGTGACCTTCTCTAAAGGTACGTCGAAATACCAAAAAGGTTAAGAAAACGCAACGCCCAAATAAGACAGTTCTCGGTAAAAGTATTGAAGAACGTCCTGATAGCGTTGAATCTCGTGAAGAATTCGGTCATTTTGAAATTGACTCCGTCGTAGGGCGCAAGGATAAAGAAGATGATGTACTATTAACTTTGATTGAACGCAAAACGCGTCGTGAATTCATCGTAAAGATGGACGGGAAAGATGCCGACTCAGTTAACTACGCACTCTCTTCAGTCCTCGAAGAATTCGGTGAATACACATCTGCGGTCTTTAAATCAATCACCGCAGATAATGGTTCTGAATTCGCTAGGTTGTCAGAAATGTTTGGTGATAGGATAAATATCTATTTCACTCATCCATACTCTTCGTGGGAACGTGGAACAAATGAAAACCACAACGGAATCATCCGTCGTTTCATCCCTAAAGGACATGCGATTGAGGATTATAGCCGGACGCAAATTCGTATGATTGAGAGGGCAATGAACAACCTACCAAGAAAAATCTTTGCCTACAAGACACCAAATGAACTGTTTGAAGAGGAACTTCAGAAACTCGTCTCTTAAGACCGCGGGGACACCCCGCACCCCTGAGCCTCCCTCCAACAGAAAGTCTCCTGTTCATCAGTCAGCTACAGATCCTAACCTGTACTGGCTAGATCCACAAGGGAAACCGCCTTGCAGATCTAGCCAACACAGGTTGAACGGACTACGCCGACCGACAAACAGAAGACAAAGGAACCTCTGGGGTGTTTTTAAAAAAAAGTGTTCAACTTGTAATTGCAATTTAGGCCTTTTTAATTTTATGTATTTTAAAATATTACTAGTTACTCTTTAGCCTCTTTAGCTAACTGTTCTACATTTTCCTTCATATACTCACTAACTTTAATGTAGCCGTCTGTATTTGAATCCTCGTCAAAGCCTCTAAACTTTACTCTAGCAGGATAAACTCGTTTAATTTCTTCGTCTTCAAATTCCATAACTATAGCCCATCCGAAGGTGTGTAGTAGCATGTTAATCCACCAAAATAGTCCAGACTCTCTAAACTCTTTCCATGACTTTTCATTTACCATTATTTTATTTCCCTTCGATTTATGTGTTTTATAAAATCAAAATATTATTTAATACAATCCACCCTTATTCTTCTTAATTTTATCCACAATAATATCTGCAAACATTTTTGCTTCTTCATTACTTAAACCTAAGGCTTCGGGTTTGATGATTTTGAGAGCCAATTTCGTTCCTTGCGACAGTTCATTTATTGATACTGAGATATTGAAATTACTATCAATTTCACTCAGCTTATCTTTATAGTATTTCTCCCAATAATCCATTGTAAATTTAATATTTTTCATAAGCTTATCATGTATTTCTTGTTGCTTATTCTTTTCTTCCTCAATCATCTTCATATGCTCATCTTTACGTTCTTGAATATAAGCTTTTAAATCAATGTCACCATTTAAGTTATTCTTGTTATCATCTTTAATTTCAGCAAGATCGTTTGTTTGTTCATCAATAATATTTTTCACTTCTTCAAAGTGTTTATTGATAATGTCTGTTGCTGCGTTGGTATTAGTCAAATCCCATTTATACTTATTTTCATCAAATTGCACTGTTTCACCTTTTACAATCAAGCCGTTCAATTTATTGTACTTTTCTTCTAACTCATATGTGATATATACTGGATACTCTCCGTAATTAATATTTAATGACAATATATTTCCTGATACGCAGCTTTTTAATTTCTGTAATGTTTTTAAAGTTTCTTTCTCGCTTTGAATTTTATCGTAACCGTAATGATCATTAGTGACGTAACGTAATAAATTATTTTCTGTATTTGTGATCGATTTGTCTAATTTATTCAAAGCGTAGTCTTTAAACTCATTAATCTCTTTCTCGTACTTCTTAGATAAATAGGCATTATAAGCGTTTTGTAAAATCGTCATACATTAATTTCTCCATTCTGTTTATGTATTTTTATTATTTAAATAATATTGTCATTTTATCTAAATTCTATAGTAGGAATATGATAATAAAGTGATATTTCCACCATATTCCTACTATATTTACTACTTATTTTTCAATCAATTCTAATTCAAAGCTATTTCCATTATCATCTACACGAATAGCAAATACATGTGTATATTCACTGATATCGACATTACTAAATTCAAATTCTAATCCAGACATCAATACTGACTCATTAATAATCACTTTAAAGTCATGAGAAACGTCTCCAGAGCTATTATATAACTCACCTTCAGCAACCAACTTAAACTTCTTCTCATTTTCATTGCGATACAATGGTTTAAATTTAATCTTAGTTGACTTAGGAGCTAATTCTTTTTCGAAATCAGATAATGATTCAGTATTTTCAACTTCTCCAATGGCTTTTATCATATCAATATTAAAATCCGAAATGTTAATTGCGAAATATGATGCTTGATCACTATGTACTAATTCACCTTTTGTAGCAGTATCTAACTTTGTGATAAATTTACCTTTCTCATCAAAAACTTTTAAGTCCATTACATTCATTAAGAAATTTTTCATATTAATTATTCTCCTCTGGCGTAAGTTGCCACCTATCTTATTTTTCAACCGTAACCTTAACACCAATGAATTGATTCTCTGGTAGTAAAACACTTACATCTTCATTTACTAATTCTAGATATTGATTCATATCCACTTCATTACGATTGAAAATCCCTGTCTCACATCTAATACTAACTTTTACACTATCCATTAATATCCATCTCCTTACTTTCTTCTGATTGTATTTTTGTACTTAGGCTTACGATTCTCCATAAGTTTTTCATACTTACTTTTCCATTGACTAATCACACGCTTAAGCTGGTTAATTTGTCTATTCTTATTGACAAGTTGTTTCTTTAGGTGAAAGTTTTCTGCTTCCACCCTTTTGTAATGTTCCCACACATTTTGTTCGGTTACTGTTTTCCCATCCTGCATAAGACTCAACTCCATTTATATATTTATTAAAGCATATTCTTATTGATATCTTTAAAATTGCTAGGTAATAATCCATTAGTCTCTAAGTAGTCCTGATTAATTGTATACTTACCAAAAGTACCATCTAACTCTTTGTAATGGTCTTTCAATAGATTCATGATGTCATAAGTAGTGATACGATGACTTTCTTTAAACAATTTACCTTTAAAATATAGTCCTTCCCAGTCTCCTACTTCTCCAGATACAATGATGAATTGCTCCATGATTAATAAATCTCCTTTTATGTATTTGTTTTTATAATACTAATCTTTTATAGAATACTTATTAATCCTCGTTATTCATCATTTCATAAGCATCACTGTATCCACCCCAATTATCCACTCCACAGGCTTCTAAGCAAGATAGAAATTCAGATGACTCCAATAAGGAATCATACTCTTCTTTAGCAATTGTAATCATTTCTTTTGTCATGAATCATTCTCCTTTATTTAGAAAGTCACTAATTTCTTGATATACTTCGCTGTCATCCATATGTACATTGCTAAGGACATCTTGCGCATAGTCCAATAAATTTTTAGCTTCTATTAACTGATTCTCTAATTGTTCAAATTTGTCCATAAAGGATATCAACATTTTAGGCGCAGGAGGGTCTTCTACCCAAATATCTCCTCCTCGTAAGTATTGAACCTTGTAATCATTAGTTAAAACCATATTATACTTCCCATTTTCTAGTTCGATATTATATTCATACTCTTTATTCATTGGTTGATCTCTCCATTCTTATAATAATAGTGTGATTTTATTGAAAGCTAATTGTTAAAATTCCTTCTTTGTTCACATAAATACCTTTAACATCAGCATTCCTTAATATTTCATCATAATCAAGATCATTATATGTAGTATTGTAAAGGTTATTAGTGCCCTCAACTACAATCGTTTCAGAAGCACTCACTAGATTTAGTAATTCTTTAAATTTCATAAAATGACTCCTTTTTCTTTAACTTTAAATAATATGCGTGTATTTATTATTTAAATAATATTAATATCTTTTTCTAAGTCTGCAGATATTGATTCTTCACCTTCATAACTTTTATATATGTCCCAATTAGATTCAATCTTAAAGAAGTAATCTTCTACTACTTTTTTATATTTATTTACAATTCCTATTTCGTCACCTTTAAATTTCCTACGTAATGTAATATTAGAACTTTTCTTATGACTGTAATCCTTGACACTAACCCGAGTACGATTGATGTTAAAGTCTTCATTTATAACATCAACAATTTCATATTTAAATTTATAATCATCATTATTTAATTCTTTTTCTGCGTAAACTTTAATTATTTTAACTGAGTCAATCACAACTTGATCTAACGGATATGTTTCGATTCTATAATCATCACTTCCTCCATTATTTTGCAACTTCACATATTTATTTGCCTTTTCTAAATCTGTAAATATACAGTCAATCCCATAATCCGAATAAGTTCCATAAGTAACAACATATACTTCTTTCATAAATTGATCCTCCTAATTTTATATATTTATTTAAATAAAAGATGAATATTATTTAAAGAAAGTTTGTGAAATCGAATCAAGAATGTTGATATAACAAGGTTTACAAGGTGTCAGATTTCACAAACTTTCATCTATTTATTTCAAACCAAGACGTTTAAACATATAGTCACTACGAAGTTCCTCCCAGTTAGCGTAATTAGTATTAACTTTAACTACGTTATCTAATTCTGAAATAAACTCGTCGCTTTCAAATTCAATATTATTCGTATTACATTTGAGTTCAAATTCATTGAATACATGATGTCCTAATGTGTCAATTAACATTTCTCCCATAGTAAAACTAATGTGCTTTTGAGCATTATCTAACTTTTTTATAAGGTCATCCATTCCACTTGTATCAATTTTAATCATACTATCATGTCTCCTATTATATTTATTTTATGTTCCTTCTATTTGATACTACTTATCCTTCAAATACTCTTTAAATCCTTTAATATGCCTTATGTAAATGAATGCTCTGATATAAAAATTCTCGTCATCCCAACCATACATTCGTCCATATCTATCATAACGTCTAGGTAGCACTCTTATGATTCCTTCTACCGTAAATCCGTCATTGTTGAAATTATTATCTAAAATACTTTGAATCATAGATTCTTTAGTTTCCACAACATCAATCCCTTCAACGATATACTCCTTTTATTTCAAATGACTAACATCAAACTCATTAAAATCGTTTGGAAAGCTCCAATTATAAACTTCAGCTAATTTATTTTGTTTTATGTAATATGTAACATACTTAACGATATGTTTATTAACCAAGTAATTAATCACTTCTGATAAATTTAAAGAATCTTCTTCAAATACTAACTTTCCATTTGCATATAAAACTTCATAGTCATCTGTATTTACTTTAATTAATTCAACTTCATTATTCATATTACACCTTCTCCTTTTCATAATAGGTTTCTTTTATTTAAATCAAATTATGTATTTTCTTGATTAGAATACGCACTCACATGCTATCGTATTTTCTTCTACCTCTACGTTTGAGTTAATATCTCCTTCTAAAACTTCTAATCGATATTCTTCTAATGAATAAGGTACTTTCTTTTTCTTCTCTTTACCTTTCTCATCAAGCTCACCAGTAGGAATCAACTTACTTAAAATTGTATAACGTCTACCATTCTTTGCAATTTGGGCATCATTGATTTCTCGCTCTAACTTTTCCATTTTTAAATACCGATCTTCCCAAACAGCATATAATACAGAGTAATGCCCCATACCTCCCTTAACACAAATTCCTCCACAATTTGCATGAGAAAAACCTTTGACTCCTTTTTCTAAAAGTTCATTTGCTTTCATATTACTCTTATCTTTAGCAGCTTCTTCAACAGCACTATACATTCTTGGTAATTTAATTCCCCAATTATTCTCGATTTCGTGCTTCGGATTAGCAGTACAAATAGTAGCTCCTTGGGATTCTAATGATTCATAAATTTCCTTATTGTATACTTTAGGCATTTTATCAGAATTTAGAAAATCTCTATTATGTATTAATTGTTTGCCATTTACTGGTTCACCATCAATTTCAGCTATCAGAGGGAAACGTAACTCTACTCCATCCTCAAACACGTCTACATTATGTTTATAGTTATAAGCCAACCTAGGAGCACGTCTAGCTTCTTTATAATCAATGCCAAAATATAAGATTGGTAAAATACCCTGTTCAATTAATTCTTGTATGTATAAAAATGTTTGCTTCATCTTCAACTCTTTACTACATGGAGCTGTTCCGAAGTTTCCAAAATACAAATCCTTTCTAAATATATCCTCTGGAGTACGTCCATCTGATTTCTCAGTAATTTCTATTCCAATGTAATCAGCAACTTCTTTCATGAAACGGTAATTGTCTTCATCTTCCCATTTAGTGTCTGTAATTAAGATGATCGTATTTTCCTTACCATACTTGTCTACTACATACTTAGTTAACCATGCACTTCCTGCTCCTGTTGAGAACATCACAACGTGTTTTGTTTGCAGAATAACCCACTTCCTTTTTTACATTTAATAATATTTAATTTTTATCAAAATTATGTATTTTGTAATATAAATGTTTAAGCCTTCTTAGTTAACTCCCATGCCGACAACCAATTCTGCATTATATCAGTCGGTATCCATTTACCTCCTATTAACTGTTGTTTAGGTCTACGATCAACTTTTAACACCTTGATTAAGTCACCTTTAATTAATAGCGCTTTACCCTTGTTGTCTGTAAACAATTTTTTATTAATTTTAACTTCTACTTCACTGCCATTGTTTACAATATATAACTTTATGGTAGGAGAATACCTAGTTTCTACATCAGTAATTACAGCAAACGATTTATCATAAGAATCATCTGTACTCTGTGGGTATCCCAATACCTCTACTTCAAACATTATTTTTTCATTAATTGAGTAGTCATTGATATCAATTAGAGTTGAGATAAACTCCTGAACCTCTTGAATTCGTTTGGCTTTCGTATTATCTTTATGATTTTTTTTATATCGATCATTAAATTTTTCTGCAATTAGCTCTAAATATCGACTATTGCCAAAATCACTAAAGAATCCTAATCGAATAAGAATATTGAGCTGCCTAGTGTTAACTGATGTATTTTCTGTTATATCAATAAGTAATTCTAGAAAATCCGTATGCTTCTTAGATTGTGCTAATTCAAATAGCTCTTCAGATATATTATCATTAATGAATTTAATTGATTTTAACCCTTTATATATAGATTTATCACTGCTACTATACTCATATTTAGACTTAGATTTGCCAAACTTGATTGGCTTAATTTTTATTCCTTTTTGTTTAGCATAAGCAATTACTTTTGCACTCTTATCCATCTTATCTTCTCGTACATTTAATATTGTTGTAATGAATTCATGTGGATAATGATATCTTAAGTATGCGCACACATAACCAATAAATGAATATGGTTGCGAATGGTTTAGAGAAAATCCATAATCTGAAGCATCCTCAATTACCTTTAAGAAGCTCTGAAGTATTTCTTCTGACTTTTCAACTGTTTCCCCATACTGAGTTGTCATTATTTCTATAAATCCTTCTCTAATTTTGGGTAAGAACTGTTCTGTCCCCTCTTTCTTACTTAACCCTCGTCTTACACTGTCAGATTCAGAACCAGAGTGATTGCAGAAGTCAGTTAAGAACCGCATAATATCTTCTTGGAAAACTAAATAGCCTAAGTTTGATTTAAGAAATTCGTTTAAAGATACATGCCCGTTATCATTCGTAATACCATTAGACAATTTACTTCTGTAAGAATCGCCTGCAGGTCTGATCGCACCATTAGCTAAACTTAACAAGCTGATATAGTCAATCTCTCCAATATCACTCTTTATATTTGAGAGTGTCTTATCACTAAACAACTGTTGTACATAATCAAACGCAGTATCAGATTCAAATTGGAACACACCAAGCGTAGAGTCACGAAGCGATCTCCAAACATTCATATCGTTTACATCTATATTATCTGGTGTAAGCCGTTCAATATTAGCTAATTTACAAGTCTCGTTTATTATCTCGATATTATCTAGACCCAATATATCTAGTTTTACATATGATTGACCATCTAATTCCTTCATGTTGATTGAAGTTACTTTATAATTACTTTCCTTAGTGTAGATTGTTGATATATGACTATTAAGGTCAATAGGAGAAACTACAAATCCTGAAGGATGACTACCCATAGAAACTATAGTACCTTCTAATAGATCGACAAATTCAAATAGTTCTTTGTATTTACTTCTATATCTGTCCAATGTGTTGTTATCTACAGCTTTTGATATTTCATCTACTTCATTTAAAGGAATATTTAAGGCACGAGATACATCTCGAATAGCTCCTTTAGTTGCAATTGTATTAAATGTGATAATTTCTGCAAAATCAATTCCTTTAATTGATGCCAAGTAATCAATTACGTCTTGTCTACGAGATGGCTCAAAATCAACATCTATATCTGGCATTGAAACTCGATCTGGATTTAAGAAACGGAAAAAGTTTAAGTTATGCTTGACGCTATCCATCTCAGTAACACCTAACAGATAAGCAATAAGTGAGCCATTTACAGAACCACGTCCGTATCCTTGATAAATGTCATTTTCGTGACACCACTCAATAATGTTAGTTTGCAGCAACATGTAGTCAACTGCATCTAGCTTTTCATATGTATCAAATTCTTCATGCACACGGTCTAAGTAAACTTTTCTTTCTTCTTTTGGCAGCTTATTAAATCCACGTTTTATGAAACCTTCGTTTATCTTACTTTTAAATACCTCAATTGGATTTTCATACAACTTAGGGTACTTGGGTTTTCTATCTAATTCAAAACCATCTATCATATTTGACATTACATTTGTATTTTCAATAGCCTCTAAATACTCATTACGTGATAAAGCACCCTGAACTTCAAACATTTCTACTAATTCATCAAATGATTTCATTGTTAAATCAAATTGATCTTCATCACCATAACTAGCACCTTTAGCTTTAAGAAGTGTTTCACGACCTTTTGCATGAATATTATTCAAACAATGTGTATCTGTTCCTGCAATCAATGGAATCCCTGTCTCTTTTGATAGGTATGATAACATTTGATTAAACTTAACTTGCTCTGGATGTGTATGATATTGAACCTCAAAAAACATTCTATGTTTATTTTGGATAAACCATTGCATCAACTCTTCGTATTCAATATGTAAACTATCGTCTTTAATTACCTTGTTACCACCTATAACTTCATATGCATTGTTATATAACCGCCAAATTGGAGAAGCCAAACATGCAGATGTCATAATGATATTGTCTGATGTGTTCTTTAAGTCATCAAATGTTAAACGTGGATTGTAATAAAAGTGACCATCTTCTCGGTTAAAAGACCTTGAAGTTAATTCATTTAATTCTTTTACTCCTTCATAGTTCTTAGCAATAGTCATAAAATGATAATTATCACGTTGAAGGATTAATTTGTCTTTTCCTTTTACTTCTTCTACTCCTATCCCCTTAGTTAAATAAATTTCATTGGCATGAATATATTTTAATCCACGCTTTTCTACCTCTTGCTTCTTCTTTACCCAATTCATTACACTTCCATGCTCAGAAAAGGCAATTGAATGCATTCCTAACTCTTGAGCTTTATCAAGGTAATCAGTAAATTTAGTTATACTGTCTGCTCCTGTACCTGCGGTTAAATTAGATACATCACTATGAAGGTGGTAAACAGTATAGTTGTCCAAGTTATAACCTCCATTACTTAATAATATTTATATCATCAATAATAAATTGATATTGCTTGATTCCCTTATATTTATTAATACTACAAGTTCCAACTATTTCAATTTCTTTTGCATTTTTTATATTTAAAATAGCTTCTTCATTCTGTTTAAACATTATGTACGTAATATTTCCACGTTGCATTTGAATCGTATCTAATTTAGAACCAATGATTTCTAAGTTTACATCATTTAATTTAAAATCATTAATTACTATCTTTGGCTCAGATAAATCTTTTCCCCATACAGGAGAAAGCTCACTAATTTCTTCGATAACAGATGAGTTCATTGATTTTAAAGGTATTAAAAAATCAACTTTATACTTCTTACTAAAATCAACTTTAGACATCAGGTCATTTAGATGCGTTGTAATACCTTCAATATTTTCCTTACTGATTCCTAATCCAAATGCTGATCCATGACCCTTAGCGTATTCAATGTGTTCGCTATCGTTTAAGATATCCCTTAACTCATCAAATCCACCATAACTTCTCCCACTACCAGTATACAAACCCTCTTTGCTATTGTAGTCAACAATAATAATCGGCTTCATAAATTTACTTGCTAGTTGGTTAGCTATCAAACCTTTTGATCCATTATCAATATTCATGTCCTTTAGGAATAAAACCTTATCTTCGTCATTCACTGATGCTTTTTCAATAATAGCTTCTACCATCTTATTTTTCATTCTGTCTTGTCGTGACTTTATGTTTACACATTGTCTGGCAAAGTCACTTACAAAAGGAACTAACTCTGACTTATCTTTTCCTCTAGGAGTATATTCAACTAGCTCTTTATACTCGATAAACGCCTTAAACATGTCTTCTCTTTCTTCAATAGTTCCTATCCTAGTAACAGCATTAATGAGAGGCGCAATATAGAAACCAATAGTAGTTGGATTTAATTTACTCTTCATTGAGTATTCTTGTTTGGTTATTAATGCTTGTAGAAATGAATTATTTATATTTAGTAAACCTTCATTAATTAAGTAACGTGTCTCTAATTCTTTCAATGACATCATATCTGCAACATTTCCTACTGCCACTAAGTCTAAGAAATAATCGGCAAAATCGGTATCGTAGTGTTCATCTAATGCTTGGCATACTTTGTATACCATCCCTGCACCACTTAATGACATATTGCCTTCATTATTTAAATATGGATTAACGATTGCTGCGTACTTACTTTCTTCACAATCTATTTCATGGTGATCAATTACTACAACATCTATGCCTTTATCATAAAACCGTTTATGTTCTTTTTCTTCATTTGATGAAGCATCTGGAATTAATAATAAATCTATTTCTAAGCCATCACTTACATTTGCAATGCCATGTGTTTTTTTGTCGTGAATGTGATAAGCAATGTCTAATTCTTCGTTTTGTAATTTTAAATATTGATACAATATTGATGCACTTGTATAACCATCAGCATCTGAGTCTACAACTATATGTATTTTTGAACCATTATCAATATGTTTAGCAATTGCATTTTTAACATTATGTATATTCTTTAATATTTTCCAATCCTGAGTAACTGATTTATCTAAATCAAGATAATCATTAAGGTTTGAAACATCTCTGTTTTGTGAAAGAGTACCAATAATATCAAATATATAGTCATTGTCTCCGATTAGTTCGTATTTAAACAATCAACCTCTCACCTTTCTTTTCGTTTCATAAAGCTTGTTCCAGTTATCAAAATTATCACTAGGGCTTTCCTTATCTTTAAGTAAACCTTTTGTATCATAGATGCAATACAACTCTTGATTCTTCATAAATTTATCAAATTCATTAGTATAGAAGTTTTTATCTACGAGTCCATCCCTACCTATCTCTACACCTTTGTCGTATGCAATTACAATTCTCACACCTAACAAAGTCAACTTTTTCACTTGTGTTTTTGATAATTTATGACCACCAATAGCAACCGCATTCTTTACTCCTTTATCCCAAAGTTGTTGAACGCTCTTTTCAGCCTCTAGTACTATCACTTCTTTTTGTTTTAATATGTTATGTTTTGCCTTGTCTAGACCATACAAGATTTTTGTCTTAGCGCAAGGATGCAGATATATGTACTTATTTTCGTGCGGTTTAACAACTTCACTATTCAATCTTCCTTTAATTCCCACTAAATTCCCTAATTCATCTCGAATTGGCATGGCGATCATGTTTGACTCTATATCGTAACCCAACTCAAATTCCTCTTGTGTATGATAACCTATTCCATCATTTTTAAATAAATCAGTCACATAAAGACCGTAATAATTAAGGATTTCTTCATCTATAGGTTCAAGGTGTTCGTCAACAGATTCTTTTTCTCTATTTTTTATCCGCATCATATCTCTAGCCCATGTTGCTAATTTTGATTTTGGCTTTTGTTTTTCATAATAATCATAACCACAAACATCACATATCCACTTTAAGCTATCGGAGAAATAAGCTTCATTTACATATGATACTAATGAAATGATATCGCTATTACCGTAAGCGTCTTTTATGTTTCTTGTATATGCATCAACATTTAAATTATCCCTATATATAATAGTCGAGTTTTGATTGTCTCCGTCAGGCATACCACAAGAATAGTACCTACTGTTTGATTCTATTGAATGCATACCTAATTCTTCTAGGATTAATCTAACTTTATCATCATCAATAATCCTTTCTTTTAAATCTAAAGCATCCAAAGTATTCACCTCAATTACATATAAAGTTATTTATCGTTCTTCGGTTTAAATACCTTAGTTAGAAATCCTACTTCATACCATGTATTCCTATCTAAATTCACCTCTGTAACTAAGACAGTTCCCTTACCTGTACCACGATTCTTTGCTATTTTTTGACCATAGTACGTTTTATTTTTATCCAATCTGTATGTACCCCATTCGTTAGTAATTCTGTACTTATGATAATCATTAGGATTCAACCGTTTCTCCAAAATCATATGATCGACTACGTGATATAGCTGTTTAGCATTGGCAATATTATTTGAATTCAAATCAAAGATATCGATATTATGAGTCTCATCAGTTAATTGAATTGTACAGTATCCTGCGACATTCATTTCTCCACAAACATTTTTAATCATTGTTGTTGTCTGCTTAACTGTCTCCCATTGATCGCCCTTAAAGCCTTTTAAAGTATCGTAATAAATTACTTCTACACCTAATCCTAATACGTGCTTTTTAATTTCACGTTGTAAGTCTTCATCTGAATACTGATTAAGCTCTAAGAAATAAACCCTTGTGTTTTCTTTAATCCATTCTCCTACAATTTCTGTAATCAAATGATACTGTTCCTCTGACTCGTAAACACCGTTCAGTATGTCTGACTCTGTGATATTCGTAAGTGATTCTTTATTGTCATGATTCGTATTTAAAAAATTAAACTCATAGTTATTGCAAATTGTAGATGCTTGCATTGCGTACCACTCATCTTCATCTTGCTCATTAACCAATACTAAGATAGGAACTCGCTTTAATACCCCAATGAAGTTTACTACCTTAGCCATACGTCTACTTTTACCTTCATTCGATAACATACCATCGACCAATACTTTCTTTTTACGTAACCCTCTAAAGTACTCATCCCACTTAGGGAAAGGTAATGGATGCCCGATGTCTGGAGTCTGTTTCCATGACTCTAATTTATCTTTAAATTTACTACCTAATAGTGTTGCTTGTTTTCCTCCACCAATAACAGTATTAATATTATCTACTGCATAACGCATTGTACTGATAATATCTTCAGCTTTCATCTGGGGAAACTTAGGATGTTGTAACATTTTATCTGTTGGGAAGTTCTTTCTTGCGAATTCACGTATTAATGAATACTTCTTCACTGTATCAAAATACCTATCAATATCTTTATCGTCTGCTAGGCTCATTTGATATTCGATTGTTCGCCAACCACCTATATCTTTATATCTCTTTGCACGTTCGCTATCCTGACTCATAAAGATAGTGAATTTTGACTCGTTCATTTCTTGTGAGAACGTCATATAAAACAGCTCAAACATATCGTATAAATAACGAAGTTCTTCATCGTGAAAATCGTATTTTGATTTAATTAAATCCGCATATTCTATGTATAAATCTACGTTTTTATATAATGAACCAACTAATAATGCTTCAGATGCGTAGTCATTATCTTTTCTTTTTTCAACCATTTGCTTCCTCCTAGATCAACTCATCGTGAATATCTGCTACTCTAAAATCGTCAGTATCCTTTCTGGCTTTTTCAACTACTTGATTGAACTTATTAGAGGAGTCGATTTTTGACTTGATATCAACTGTTTGATGATTCTTTTCTTCTAATCTTTCTTTGTAATTCTTATAATCTTCATATTTACTAATAACAATAGCTAATTCATAATTCATTCTCTGAGAAGTGTTTTTGAATTTCTTATTTAATGTTTGCTTTGCTAGGTAATTAATCAACATAGAGTACATTTCTAAAAACTCATCATAGGAAATCGAACCGTAAACCTTGTCGTCTCTCCCTTGTGTGATCTTATCAACCCTCATACAATAATAATTAGGCAATGTAACTTGATAATGTTCTTTGATCCATTCATAAAATCTATTTTTAGATTCAGCTAATTGTTTGTCTTTATGTTGTTCTAATTGATAACCGACAATCATGCCGTCTATTTCCTCCTTACTCATCTTGCCTTTCTTAGTTAATTCATTTTTAAAACACTCCTCATGGTAATACCTTCCGTTTATTTTTAAGTAAGAATCTCTTTCAGTGTCGATTGACTGTAATCTAATTGACTTTCCATGTTTATCTTTATCTAATCCTTGCAATTTTAATTCTTTTAGCTTTTTTGTATCACATGAATGACATTTGTACTTCATAATAGCTACACCTCATTTTAAAAAATAAGGGGAAAGAAAAAATTCAATCCCCTAATGTTGTATGTATTATTCTTTAATTAATTTTAAGAATTTCTCTAAATCTGAAATAGCTTCAATTTGGTTAAAGTCAATATCCAAACCAGAAGCCTTAACTTTTGCACCTAACGATTTCTTTTTCAGTGGAGTTAATGCTGAAATTAACTTTCCGATCTCGTCACGCAAACTATCTACAGCCACTTCTGGAAGAGCTTCTTCTTCTTGCGCTTTTTCTTTTTTATTTGTCATTGATTCAGATAATAAGTCTTCATCTTTTTTGATAGAATCTGACATACTATTTCCTACAACATTCGATTTTTTACCTTTGTTTTTATCAATTACATCTTGCCATAATAAAGGCGAAGGATCGTCAATTACAACATTTTGAGCATAAACTTGTGTTCTATCTTTACGCATTACTTGTGCTTTAATTTGTCCCATATCATCTTCGAAATGACGTAGTACTGTAAAGAACTCGTACTCTACTCCATCCCATGTATCAGGGACTTTGCCAACTTCAACTAATTGCATTTTTCCATCAACATCAACCATTTGCTTTTTAGTTTTCTCACGAGAAGTCACTACTACATATTTATCTGTTCCTGTAATAAGGCTACGTAACAAATTCTTACCCTTCATTTTGATTTTGTCGTGGTCTTTAAATTCTAATCCTGCAGTGGACTCAGCCACAAACTGCTCTGTAGCTGTTTTATCTTGAGATTTCGCTTTTAACTTAGCACGTTTTTCTGATACATTGATTGCAGCAAATTTTACATTATCACTAATTACCGTAATGCCATCTACTACAATTACATCTGCAATGAAAGGATTTCCATCTGCATCGAATACTTCTTCAAGATTTCCTTCATCATCTTCGATATACAATGTCTCCTCTTGCATGGCTTTTTGCGCCCACTCTTCAACCTCTGAATAAGATGTTGTATAAACAAGTAAAAGGTTGTCTAAGTTAATACCTTGCTCTTCAAGCGATTCAAGGTAGTTATCTACACTACCTGCTTCACAATCGATATATAATACACGTAACGGCTTTCCGTTTTCGCCTTTCATCTTCATGAAGTCTAATGCAAATGTAGATTTCCAAGTTCCTGCTTCACCAAAATTAAAGAACTTTAAACCTTTTTTTACTGTACTACCACGTTTAGCTTTTGCCATGAATAAATTACACTCCTATTAATTATGTATTTTTTATTTTAATTACAAATGTTATGCCTGTTTTATTAAGTCCCACTTATCTTTATACACGTCATATTTACTTCTCATTCCTACGCTAAAATTATAAGATCGAAGTTCCTTAGAAGGAATAATTAAAGTTTTAAATATTTTCTCATCAAGAACGCAATGTGCTATATAATAATCGCAATTATGCTTTTTACTCCAGATATTAAACTTGAAGAACGAACCAGTTTTAGTATTATGTAAATTAGATGTCTTAACATCGATTTTAGTTTCTTTATTTACTAATATATCGTATGGATGCTTAACACTCATTTTTTCAACTTCAAAACCTTTGTTTAATAGCATGTCTAGTGTTTTAAATTCATAATCTATTCCAAAATTGGTTTCAGAAGTTTGTAAATCTAAGTTTAATAAGTTAGCGTAATATCTATATCCATTACCTTTAGAGATTAATCCTGTTATGCTGTAACCATTCTCTAAAGTTGTTCTAATTTGACTATATGTTGGCATACAGTTTATCTTTAATATTTCCTGAACCTGTTTGATGCCTCTGATTATCTCTTCTTCTTTTGTCAAACTGGAATCTCTATATATCTTTTTCTTTGTGGGCAAATTTAATTTTTTCGCCCACAAAGTCATACCACCATTAGAATATATCATTCTTTCCAATTCACGATAATTTGAACGCCTTATTTCTTCAATTGTTGGCATTCTATCAATATTTAATTCATCCATTATGTATAAGGTAATATTTTTTATATCTTCTATAATGTCTGTTACCAAGGTAATGAGTCTTCCTCAATCTCAACTTCTTCTTTTTTGCCTTTGCCCCAAGTTTCAGATGACTTCTGTTGACCTTCTGCATTTAATTTCTCTAACGCTTCATCTACAATTGATTGGGTATACGTTTCAGTATCAATTGTTTCTGGATTAGCACCTTCGATTACATATTCACGAGTATATGATGTATTTGCTCTGTCAAATGAATTTGTTTTGCCCCAAGAGTCAGTTTCTTTTACTTCTTCTACATCAGCCTTATTGACGATTTTCCCACTAACATCAATAGATGTGTATGGTTTTAAATTCTTCTTGATCATATTTGCTAGAGACTTTTCATAAACTACAAACTCTACATTTTCGATTGAATTTTGAGTAATGATTTTTGCTTCGATTAAGAATTTATCTCCATTTTCAGCTTTTTCAATTCCGATAAACACAATTTTTTGTTTAAAATCTGATAATGATTCAAATCCTTCTTCTTCAAAATCAATATCTTTAGTATTTAAGAATACTGCATCAGCAAGCAGCTTTTTATTACGAATGGCATCGCCTTCACGATTTCTAAATGAAGAGTATTCAATTTGACCTTGTATATAAATAGAAGTATCATCACTTAAACCGCTAACTACTTCTTCTGCTGCATCGTATTGTGCAAATGTAGAAATGACGTTCTTACCTTTCTCATCTTTTTCTAATCCTAAGCGAGTACCGATAACTTTAAATCCTTCTTCTTCGTAGTTGTATCGATCATCCCAAGGTACAATTTTTTGTTGCGGTTTTTCTCCTTTAACTTCAGACTGTTTGAAAAGATATGCATTCTTACTTTTAAAACCTTCTACATTAATAAAGACAGTTGATTCTTGGTCTACCTTTACACCGAATTTTGCTGTATTCTTTTCTGCACCTGATGGGAATGTTTGTGGTTTAAGGGCATCTTCCTTTTTTAATCCTGTTGCAATTCCTCGTAATCGGAAGAATCCTTTTGTTTCCGGTAATCCATGAGTTGTTTTAGCCATTAAATAAATCTCTCCATTTCAATTATGTATTTTAATTATTAATTATCGAACCAATCACAATGTACCTAACTAAAAGTTTAAATAATATTAGGATTTTACTGAGAACATATGTAATAAGCTTTGGCGAAACTTATTGTTTGAGAACATGCGAATGTTAGTTATTTTTACCTTCATTAATTTAAGCTTCAATTATTTACATCGCTCAAGGTTCGATAGTTAATTTTAATTACTTTTTCTTGCTTTTATTCTTTTTCCGTAATGCTCTAGCTTGTTTCAATGCTTCTAATGTTATCCATCCGCCATCAATTTTACTGTATGTAATAAGAGTTAATGGATGACCATGATGATAATGATACATTTTCTCCTTCATATTGAATAAAGGTGTAGTCATTCCTTTTACATCAATTATCTCTATACTTTCATCATTATGTATTACTTTGAAATCAGCCTTATATGTAATTGCTCTGTACTTTTTACCATCCTTTTCAAACTTGGATTGTAATTCGAAAGACGGTTGTAAAGTAAAACCTTTGATCTCACCTTGTGATCGTTGTTGCTTTAAGTATAAATAGTAGTCACGTTCCATTTTCGAGTCAAACCGAATATCATCTTCTACTACTTTTTTAGCTCCGTACTTGGTCAATCAGCATCACCGTCTACATTTTCTTTTAACTTAGGATTGTATTGAAGAATAGTCACCTTATCCAAAACATGCTGCACAATCTCATCTCGTAACTTTTCAATTTGTAGATGTGCATCTTCAATTTTTCCTGTCATTGTAGCTGATAAAGGAACTTCATAATTCACTAATCCATTTAGTAATGATTTTAAATTACCAAAGTATCCTACATCCTTGTAGTCGTAACTATCAATTAGAGGAGAATTCTTCCCACGACCTTCACGCTTCTGATAACGTTTCTGCAAAATGATGTTACGTTGATCACTTGTAATTCTGTAGTCTTCAGTTAACTGTACTGCATTCTTTTCTTCCACTGGAGTTTCTACCAATATCAAATCACCTAACTTTTTATGTATTTTATTGATTAATAATATCATTTCTTATAAAATGTAATTCTAGTAGCAGTTTCTTGATCGTCTTATTACACCAAACAACATTATCACGAGTAAATTCTTGTTGTTCATTCAATAAGTCTAGCTCGTTCAAAATCTCCATCTCATGTTCATAAGTCAATCTACTGACCATCGTCATCACTCCCTTTCTTAACTTATATATTTATTATAACATCTTATTTTAATATTACAAGTATTTTTATGTATTTTATTATTTAATTTTTATAACTGTGTTTGTACCATGCGTAAATCATTTTGTAACCTTTCGATTTGTGCTTCTATTTCTAAAGCTTTTTCTAAGTTCTTTTTATGTAATGCTTCTTTTTCATAATCAGTCGTCCATTTTTCCTCTAAAGCCCATAAATCACGTGCATATCCCTGAAAATCATGGCTAACAATACTTATTTCTTTAGTGATCGAAATTCTAGGAGCGTAGAAGTCACATCCATTTCCGCAACAATCATGTTCTATATTGTAGAGTTCATCAGTTGTACTGCATTCACAATAACTACCTGACATGTTACCCAACTCTAAATGGATTTTGTAAACTACTCCTAATGAATTATTATGTATTTCAAACGTTCCAATTAACCAACCATTATCACTTTCTACAAACTCAATGTCGTCTAAGCAAGTATAGTCATTTAGCAACTCCTTCATTTCTGAGTATGACTCTAGCTGCAATAATGTTTCATAATACGGAATTAGTGTCTTCTTCGTCTCTTGATCTTGATTTAGAATGAATACTTTTAGATCCTCGTAAAATTTATGCATCTATCTTCCTCCAATTTTTATAAAATGTGATTTTTAATTAATTGTGGTCAACTATTTCTAATCGACCACAATATATGTATATCTCTATTCCTTCACTACTGTAGTATTAGCTCCTTGTACAGAAACCCAACCATGCTCCATTCGTGCTTCCATTTCTTTAAGTTTAAGTAATTCAGGAGTAATAGAGTTGCTTAATAATTTATTTGCCTCTGATTCACCTTTAGCTTTTTCAATTTTAGCATCGGCAGTACCTTTGGCTTCAATACGTTTCTTCTCTGCTTGTTCAGCTGCAATTTGTTTCTCTAATTTTAACTTTTCTAATTCTTGTGAAGCTTGTACTCGTGCATCAATTGCTTTTTGTGTGTTTTCATCCAGTTCAGGAGTACCAAGTGTTACATCTGCAATGATGAATCCTAGTTTATCAGATTCTTTAGCCATTAATTCAGTTACTTTTGCAGATGCTTCAGAAGTTTTAGTTCCATAAATATCTAATACAGAGTAACCTGAAACAACTTCTCGTGCTGATTTAAAAAGTTTTTGTGCTAGATAACCTTCTTGAATTTGTTCGATTTTTTGTGATCCTAACTCTTTAAAAATATCTAATACTTTAGATTTATCAACTTTCATTTCATAACGAACAGGCATAGTGATTTTCTTTCCATCTTCTGTAGTTACACTAATATTATCTTTCACGATAGTAACACGTGTTGGATATTCTTGAGTCTTCTCTAATAATCCTACTAAGTGCCATCCTGGATTTAACACTTCTTTAGCTCCATTAGATGGACTATAGACTACAGCAACCTTACCTTCAGGTACTTTTTCGACAAATACCATAAGTCCAATTGATAAACCTAATACTCCAATTCCTGTGCCTACTAAACCTAAAATACCTTTTAAGCTCATTTTACATTCTCCTCTTCATCGTTTGATTTTGTATTGTATACTTTGTTAATTCTATTTACTTCTGATTTAATATAATTCTTTAATGATGGAAATATAAATGTTATTACATATGTAATTATTACTGTTATAATCAATAACGATAATATTGCCCTCAATTAATCAATCTCCTTTTATATATTTTCTTAAATAAAACTGAAATATTATTTAATGTTTTCTATTTCAATTGTGAGTTCTTTTATAATGCTAGTTTCAAAAACTCTTATAAATTTGCGTAATTCTTTCTGTACATTTTCATATAACCTCTTGTTTGATGGATTATTATAATAACCTGATGATATCAAATCATCGATACTTATATTCCTCAGGATAGAGTCTTTATACATTGTGAATAGAATTCTTTGTTGTGTTTTAGTTAGTTTAATCATGATTATATAACCCTTTTATTGTAGTTGAAATTAGTATAGTTAAAATGAATATGACCTAAATTAAGCTGCCAATCTAAACATTTATGTTCTTTGTTGCCTTTGATAGCTCCGTTGGTATGAATTCCCCATTTACGCTTAATATTGATATCTGGATCATTCCCATACTCTAAATAATTCTGCTTACGAATATAACGATAATCATGAATTGAAGTGTTTTTATTCCCTTTATTGAACCAAAAACTTAATTCTCCGTCACCTTTAATCAATTTCTTTATAAGTTTAATCAAACTGTAAGCCCTCCTATTCCCATTGAAGATACTTTCATAAAAGCAGAATATTACTTAATTAAAACAGAGGTGAATCACAATATGCTCCTTCTTTTGAGACATGTTTATTCCCGATCCACATTTTCCATTCCAATTCTGGCACTTCACGAACAACATATACTTTACGAGCTGTCACTTTTGTAGAATGATCAATATCAAGCAAATCATCTGTATTGAACATTACTTCTAATAAAACTTTATCTTTCTTATCAAAATATGTAGACTTTTTAATTTTCTCTTTTGTGTTAAAGTGCAATTTACCTTTATCACAAGAATATGTACCAACTGCTCCATTTGCTTCTGCTATTTCGCCAATCTTATATGTAAATTTATCATCGTAGTAACTACTGTATGTACCATCTTCATTCTTTTTAACAAATTTATATAACTTATTATCTTTGAATATGTCTTTAATATCTAACATTGTGTGATTGTCGTATTTGACACTTTCTTCATCAATTTCTCCACTATTATGTACACGATAAATCTTACCTTTAAACTCAACATATTTAATTGCTTTAGGTGAAATTTTACTAATTACTTCGTCTAATTCTAAAATGAACTCAAGCTCAGGTTTCTCAAAGTACTCATCTGACAATGTAATTTCTGCCAACTTTTCAATAGCTGCTTGTAAACTAAACTCATCATCTTTAATATCTTCAAACAGTTTGTCTAGATTAACACCATACATTCCACCTAAATGTTCCTGTAATTCCTCATATGAGTTAATTTCTAATTTCATACATGTCATGACAATTCGTAGATATTCAGCTTTGGAAATCTTATACCCTTTATCTTCATACTTTTGAACACGTAATGCTGAAATTAATGGGTATGCAGTATTTGAATTAAACTTGATAATTTTTTGAGAGTTATGTTTCATGAAATCATCATGGAAATAATACTTATTATCTTTGAAATCATATGCTCCCATAACTGATGTGAAGTCAAATGAATCAAAAATATCTTCTGCTGTATCAAAGCATTTGAAATGTATTGCTTGAACTAATAACTCTCCATCTGCAAATAATGTAGATTTTTTCGTACTACTTAAAACTTTATTTCCACAGTGATCAAATAGTTCTTCGATAAGTCCCAATAAATCATCTTCATTACGAGTGTAAACATCAATATCATTAATTTCACTATTAGTAAAAATACTTGTAATAGCTCCACCTGCTACAAATACATTGTACTTTTTAAATAAATCTACTAATTCACTTCCTAGTAATTTCAGCAACTTCTTTTCTTCAAATTGTGTATTCAATATGTTTATTCTCCTTTTCGCTATGTATTTTATTTTGTAATTGGATTGAAATCATTAACTCCATCTAACTTATTAAATTCATTAATAATTGTTTCAACTTGCTTTCTAAACTTCTCTGGAAAACGATCATCTTTTCCGTAGTTTTTATTTAGATACTTATAATTACTTTCTATCTTTTTATAATAATTTGCCTCTGTAAAAATTCGATCTCCAAACCTATCTCCTCCTAGTAATCTAACAAGAAATCGAACATGTTTATTATCATTCTCTTTAATATACGCATATACGTACTCATGAAATGAACCATCTTCGTCTTTTGAGCACTTACTTGGTAGAGCATATAAAGTATTGTCGACATGTTTAAACTCATAATCGTCATCAAGACCACTTATAAATTCTGGAATAACAATCTCTACACCATCAATAGTTTTTGTTTTCAGTCTATTCCTATTGTATTCATCATGTTCTTCATCCCAAATTTTACTTTTAATCACTCTAATCATCTTAGATAGTTCATTATGTAAATATTTATCTTCTGTTGTAGAAGTTTTATATGTATCACGGAAAGACATAATATTATCAAGTTGTTCTTTTAGGTATTCAGTATTCAATTTAAACCTCCTCTTTTCGATAATACGTGTATTTTATGTATTTTCTATATTAAATAATGTTATTTGGATCTACAGTAATTTTATTTGAATGTGTATCAATTTTGGCATTTTTAAACTTTAGTTTAATATCATCCTCAATCTTATTCCCATTTCCATCAAACGCACTAATTGATACAAGTAAATCGCCTTCAATTAGTATGTCTTCAATTCTCACATTCACTTCACCAGTTGAGTTAGAAATGGTTGGCATAAGTGTGATGAACTCAATATCTTTATTATAAATTTCAAATTTAACATCTACTACTGATGTCATAACAATATTTTTATACTTTGACTTAATTTCATCAATAACATTCTTAGTTTTGTATGCAATTACATCATTATTGAAAATGTATTTCTCTTCAGGAACAACAGCCTTATTTATTTGTTGAGTATTATTTTTCTTTTTGAATTTCTTAAAAATATTTTTAAACATTGTAACATCTCCTTTTTTTTAGATGATATCGTACTATTACTTAATTTCAATATTATGTGCTTTTAATGCAACATTAACAATAGCTTCGCTAGGTGTATTACCAAATGCTGAGCATTCTTTATTTTCATGTATAACCCACGCACGATAATTTAAACCATTCATTCTCTTTCTGACTAAACCTTCTTCGAAAGTTTCTAGCACTTCCCAAGCATCACTAATAGTGTGGGTAGGATTCCAATACGACTTACCTAGAAGCATATGCTTAACTTTCCAACGGCCAGACTCCTCATCAGTCTCCCATTTCATTATCTTTTCGGCAATGATGTGATTTACATTCATTGTTTTATTCTCCTTTATAAAAAGTGAATTATTATTTAATAGCAGTTATCTCATGTATTTTCGCTATTTCTGATTTATGTAATTTTGTATCTGAAACTGAGTACCCTCTATCGTTTATCAAATCCAAAACAATATTTCCTTCATATTCAAAAATTGCAACAGTGAATCCATTTGGTAATGTCATTTCTATTTCTTTATCATTCATTAAAATCTCTCCTTAATATTTTTCATTTTCAATAGCATTTAACATATAATCAATATCTACATATTTACAGTCATTGACCTTTTTCATCTGAAGCAAATCTTTATGTATTTTATCTAATTTGCTTTCTAACTTCTTATACTCATCTAATTCATTAATCTTTTTAGCATATTTTAATGTTAATTTTTGAGTTAAAATGCCTCCGTTGTTATCATATTCATTGATTAAATCAATAATTAATTGAACTGTATTATTTACTTCCAATATGACTCTCATCCCTTCAATAATACTTATTTTTTATTTTAGTTTTATCAATCTAAAATAACCCAAGTTCCTTCAATTAAATCTTCAAATGAGTATAGTTCAATTCCGTTTTCATTGATTGG
Source organism: Lysinibacillus agricola (assembly GCF_016638705.1). Classification (GTDB taxonomy): domain Bacteria; phylum Bacillota; class Bacilli; order Bacillales_A; family Planococcaceae; genus Lysinibacillus; species Lysinibacillus agricola. Next base: position 3,282,063 of record NZ_CP067341.1, read on the forward strand.
ATAATTGTATTTAAATACTGAATTATAAAAACCTTCTTTGTCATAAAATCTTACAACTTTACCATTCTTACTTGCCTCCATAGCATCCATAAATGTTACAGTGCTACTCATCATAAATCCCTCCCATATAATCGTTTTATTTGAAAATAATCAATGTGAAATGCTAACATTAACTGTGATATAAGTTGTAAAGGATTGATTATGTATGTCTGAAAAACTTAATACTAATAAAGTTAATTGTGATGAGCATCTTGCATTGAAAAATTTGTTCAATGATATTTCTAAAGATGAATTAGAAATCGCCAAGAAGTATATTGAAGCACTAGAACATCTTAATAAGAAGTCTGAGAATAAACCTAAAGGATGAAATCATCCTTTTTTTATTTTTCTTCTCCTTTATGCTCAAATGCATGGTCAATATGCCCTTCTACCTCCCATAACTCTAGAGTCGCATATATACGAGCAATACTATCTTTGATTAAGACTAATTGACGTTCTTCATATCCACTAAGTAGTTCTTTATCCTTCAAATGTTCTTTATCATCTAATTCAAAAGCTAGTGATAATTGAGACGCTGTCATACTAAGTAGACTTGCTTCCTCACTAATTCTGTTATATGTACCTCTATTAAATTTCACGTTTATCAAATCCTTTCATTAATATCATTCTTTCATTTAAAACTAGGAAACTATTTCACCATTTGAATAATGATAAATATATTCACGCACATGCTCTCTAAACATTGTAGTTGTATAATGCACTGTTCTTGGACTTACCCCAATAATTGGAGCTACTTCATACGTAGTTGTTTCTCTAAATAGCAATGGTAATAAGTACGGATGATACTTTTCAATTATCAGTGTCCTTGCGTATTCTATTGCATTATGTAAGTATGTATAGTCATTTTTATGTAATACATCGTTATCTGAAGCGTCCAATATTTCTATCAAAGAAGATTTTTTATTTTCTAAAGATATCTTAAGGTCTAATGATGAAATAATAAAATCTGAGTCATCATTCTTCTTATATTTGTAGTATTCTAAACTTTTACATACTTCATTTTTCATAACAGTGTAACAGTATGTAGAGAATTTTATTCCTTTTGATTCATTAAAAGTTTTAATAGCTTTTGCAAATCCATAGTAAGATGCACTTATTATATCTTCTTCGCTCAACCTAGACTTATTATTAAACTTTCTTACGATTTCATAGATTAAACCTTTATTCCTATTAAATAATTCATTTCCTGCCTCTTCTTTGCCTTTCTTATATAACTCCACTAATTCTTCATTTGTTAATTTATCCATCTATTTACCCTTCTCGATCCCAGATAAAGTATTCAGTATGTAATTCAAACTTTCGTTTACGTGGACGCTTTATATTAAACAATACCTTAGTTCCATTTTCTTTAAATGGGAAACGTTCTGTATTATCAACGTCATGAATACTAATACCTTGTCCTATCTTATTTAAATCTGTTGCTTTGGATGTAAATTGTTCTGAACATCCGCCTTTTGTTAACATTACATCGTTCGCACTATGAAATTCTACTTCTTTATATGTATTTAGTAATTCATTAATTTTATCATATATAAACTGATTTAGTGTAATTTTACTCACTACAGATCCCACCTTTCCATATCAATATCTTTCCTTATTATTTAATAACTTACCTTTCGTTGGTACGGTTACACTCATCACTCCTTCGATCTTAAGTAACTCATTTTTACTTTTATATGTATCAATAAATAAAACATTTAATACTGGTGATTTGTATGTAATTGAACCTAACTTAGATATTTCTTTAATAGTTTCTTTAGTTTCGTATGTAATAATGTATTGCTGAGATGTCTTTCTATTGAATCGCATTTCATCTAATAAATGTATAACCATTTTTACACCTCTATTCTTATGTATTTTTAAATTAAAAACATCCGTTTATTAAAATCCACATTGCTTTAACAGTTAATATTAATTTATAGTATTTACTATTAAAGCAACATAGTCTTCTTTAGTTAACTTACCATTCACCTTTTACAATATTATCATTAATTGTTTCAGCTTCACTTTCCAGATGAAACATGTCGTTTGCCATTTGAAGATTGATTTCATACATTTGTTGATAACCTATTTCCATTTGCTTAATCATAGCTTGTCTTAGTTTATCATCTATTATGGGGTCACTACTAACCTGCTTTATCTCTTCATACATCGTCAACATCTCCATTTCATTATTATGTATTTTATTAATTAATCACCGACTTTTGCTACATAACAACTATTTATTTATAATGAGAATGTTATAATTATCATTTCTTCGTTTCATTTGTTAAATATATCTTAATCTAACAACTTATTAATTTCAAGTGCATTTTATGTATTTTATTATTTAATTTACGATATTCGCTTTTATTTCATTAGCAATCCTACTAAGGTCACCGAATATTTACCACCTAATTCACCAGATTCACAATTAAGAGGAATATCATCAAAATCAGTAAATTTATAAATGGGTTTTATTTTACTATATTGAGAAAACTCTTTTAATTCTTCTAAAGTAATTATTTCTTTTAATTTTCTACGTATATTCATGAACTCAACTTTTTCACAATCATTATTTTTAAATTTTATATCAAAATATGTCTGATCAACATTTAAAAATGTATATTGTCCATATCCTACTTTGACAATATCTTTTTTCCATATTACATAATCCCAATAGCTCAGTTCGTCACGATACAAATGAATGTTTAATTCTTTTTTATCAAAAATTCTACACAACTTTTCCATTGATATAAATTTATGTTTTTTAAATTTTTTCATATAACTCTCTCCTTCTTTCTATAATATTCCACTTTTAATTAATTATTTTACTGGAATATAGTCATAATCTTTAGCTAAACTAATCTTTACACCGTCTTGTGTCACGTTGTATAGTTCAACTTCTATAAATGTTTCGTCTCCAATACATCCGCAGCCAACATCCAACTGTAACTCACCGCTCTTAAACATTTCAATTACTGCTTCCTTAATTAATTTCTTATCCATAAATACATTCCTCCTGATTTTTAATATTTTGTAATAGAGTGGTATTATAAAACTTACAGCATCTCTGGATTTTCGTAGATGTTGCCAATAATTTCATAAGTCATATTAAGCTCATCATCCATGCCGAAATACTGTTTAACACCACGAACTTTAAACGCACTATGTACATAAGCGACTCTACCAACGTGTCTATACCCTTTTCCTTTTCTCCACAAGTGTCCTTTAGTTACATCTCCTTCATAAATATCCTTACTATTCTTATCTTTTAAGCCAGTAAATTCATCTCTGCCAATCAATTTATATCCAAATTCAGCATTGAAACATGGTGATAAATCCTTTGTGTTCCGTTCTTCTAATTGATTCAATGTATAAATCTTCTGTTCAATATTTCCTGTTTGAACATGCATAAATGTATATCGAAAATTTTTTTCTCGCATTACTCTGCCTCTTTATTCATTAAAATTTCGTAACACTTAACTATTAATCTAATTTGATAAGCAATATCATCAAAAGCATCATGCTTACGCTCATTTTCATCTGTTACAGACGCTTTAATTTCATCTTCACTTAGTCCTGACTTCATACTTGCTAACTCTAAAATTGTCCGTACATCACGATCATTTTTATAATAAATTGGATACTTCAGATCATTACACCCATTTAAGTTAGTTTGCAACTTTGCATTATCGAATAGGATACCGTTACCCCATAAGTAGACATCCTTCATATCGCCTGTCTCTGATTGAGATAATAACCATGTGTGTAAAATTTCAAATAAATCGTATTCATTACACGTACCTTTATTCAACAATTCAGTAAGTAGTTCTTTATCTGTATTTAACCACCATTTTAGAGTTGAACCATCAACATTTAAGCTGCTGTATTTTTCAATATCGCCGATCAAATTAATTGAGTCATGCTTGTCCCCTGTTTGAATATCAAAGCTCATTGCTGAAATTTGAAATACTGTTGCATTTTCTCCAGTACCTAGTGTTTCAATATCAACCATAATATCTTTTCGCATACTAATTCTCCTCATTATGTATATGTATTTTAAAATCCTGTGTATTTCATTAGTATTTGAAATGGACGATAATCGTTTGATATGTATCGCATATTACTACCAACTTGCCATCCATTCCTATTACATTCTATAATGTTTTCATGTAACTCAATTTCATTGCTTGCCTTAAGAATCTTCTTTCCGTTAAATTTATTAAAGTCCATATCTGCATCCTCTTTTATGTATAATTAATTTTAAATATATATTTATTTAAATTATGTATTTTAATATTTAATTTCCTTGACTGCACCTTGTTCCAACATATATTTAGTATAACAAATTGAGTCACAATATAAATTGTGATCATCTACCAGATACTCATCTTCTCTAGTTATTTCATTTAAGCATTCTTTGTTTACACAACGTCCAATTACATTATATTCTTTAGGTTCAATCCAATTATTCAGTTTCTTCACCCTCACCAATGTTGCTATTTTCCTGAAGAGGATTATACTCTTTTTGCAGCTCAAAATATTTGAATCCTGCTCCTACTTTAATGTCTACCATCTGTTTAACAAGCCAATCACATCTAGCAATCCAAGACTTTATGCTATCGTCATCATTAAACATCGAACCTTTATCGTATTCATTAATAATTGAATCAAAAGTATTCTTTAAGTTTGTAACATCACTACTCATTCTTATCTCACCTTTATGTATATGTATTTTTAAACTACTCGTCTCAATTTAGTCTTCATCATCTTACGACATTCAGTGTCAGCTAATTTAATTCTATAATGTCGTCTATTCTTCCACTGTATTTTTGAATTTGTTACTTTAAGTAAATGTGCTATGTATCGAAAATCCTCATTATTAAATTTATCATGCTTAACTCCAAATACAGTAGTTAATGAATCTGTATAAACTGTTACTCCTTTCCATTCTTTCTTTAATACCATCTGTAAAGCCTTAATTATCGTTGTTGCTTCTGCTTTCATAGAAGATTCATCAAATCCAATAAATGTTCTTCTTTTAATTCTTCTGTTTCCTTTCATGACAAAGTAGTGGTGTGTGGATGATCCATCCTTGTAACTACTATCTGTATAAATTTTAATCATATATATTTACCTCAGTCATTATGTATTTTATGTATTTGCTTCCCATTTAGCTTTTGAATTATCTATAAGATCAATCATTTCATCTATCCATCTTTGCGCTGAGTCTTTATCTTTGTAAGTTTTGTCAAATATCCAACCATCCTCATCTCTTATTATTTTAAACCCATCTCCACGTCTATTAGGAGAAATGAACAGTCCAAAATCTTCATATCGCTTTTTACTATACTTTTTAATCATGAACATACCACCTTTATGTATTTTATTGTTTATTAATTTCAAGGTGCGACATTAGAAAACACCCTAATACCACACCCTAACATTAATCATCATTAATTAATCTGATCAGGTAATCTTACGAAGCACTATGTATTCCGGATAGTTTTGTTCTAGATATAGCTTCGTATCATTGATATTTTTTACGTTGTCCATCTCAATAGTAGTCTGTGTTTCGCCGTTGTATAAAAATGCAAACATAGGAGTCAAGATGATATTGTAGTCACCTTTCCCATTAATCCTAATCATATCATTAGTTTTAAAAGTATTATTTGTTGAAGGATAATATTTTAATTCTGGTTTACGATTTAAAAAAGTTACTTCTTGTCCATCTTCATCGATTTCTAAAATCTCTGTAAATTGCGAATCCATACATTCAACTAATAATTTTCTACCCTTTATGTTTTTCATATGGAGTCCGTTTGACGGTAGCAATCCATCAAACAACTCCTCCAACTCTTCTGGACTTTTATCTTTTATTACTAGATTAGCTTCAAATGATACTAAAAGTGCACTCATATTGTAATATTCCTCCATTTTCCATTAATTTTAGTATAGATGTAGCATCTACTATCATCTCTATTGATACAATTTTACCAACCATATACAGTATTGTCAATATAGAAATGCAAACATTTGTTCTTATTTTTCGTTTGATTGTTCCTAGAAATATTCTCCATTTCTATTTCTTTGAATAAATTTAGCAAAAATCAAACATTGTACAATCATTTATTTATTTTTATGTATAAAGGAAACCGAATGGTAAACATTCAGTCCTTTTTAAATTTATTTAAATTCATATTTAAAGCTGCCATAGTTATCTTCAAAAAATTCATCATTTATAACTTCTTTATATCTCATAAATGAAGGATAACTTTTCTTTTCACCTTTGAACGAGTATAAACCGTATCTATTCATTACATTGGTAGCTATTTCTTTAGTAATAACTCTGTCATCTTTTAGTAATGAATTTGTATACCACATTGCCCCAGATTCAATTAATGAGGTTACTGTTATTTGAGCATCTTCAAACTCAGTTTTAATGATGCCCGAGAATAAACTATTAATCATACTGACTGTAAATCTAATATCACCTTCACCTACTCGATTCTTTCTTAATATATATTCTCCATCAGCAACACGAGTAACATTTCCTTTCTTTCCAATGTACTCTGTTTTTCTATAAGTTTGAACAAATAAGTCGTATAACTCTTTAGATATTTCAATTTGACGATTATCTAAATTAATTTCATCAGAAAGCAATGATGCATAATATTTACCTTCTTTTTCAGATAAATCTTCATATCGTAAATTAGTTAATTCAGATAAAGCCTTACCTCTGATCCCCTCAAACACTGCTAAAACGATTGCTTTATCACGAACATTTATAAGCTTTTCAATATTCATAAGTAAAGCTTCTCTTGTATAATAAGTTAATCCTTCTTTATATAAGTATTTATCAACAAAAGAAGTATTGATAGATTCCACGATTGGATGAACTGGTGATACGCCATAACCATTATCTTTAGCCCATGTAATGTAATTTTTTATAGTTGTAATATATGAAATTAGTGATCGATGCTTACTTCTCTTAGCTGCATAAAAAGTAATTTCCAATTCTTCGAAATTCATATCAAACAAATCTTTATTAATTTTAAATTCAACTTCCGCTGTTTTTTCAAAAAGATAAACATAACGCTCCTCACTTATTTCTTTAACATCTAAAGTTTCAATAAATTTCATTTTATATTCTCTGTTATACACTACAATTCTGCCTCCTCTAACATACCTTCAAAGAAATCACTTATCTTCCTTCTCATTTTCTTGTTTACTACTTTACCTTCATTATTGATTACATTTGTATCTTTCCAGAATTTATTCTCTATATTAAATGCTTCAATTTTAATTATTTCAGACAGTTTGTCATACGGAATTTTATTCTCTTTCATCTTACTAGCCAAAGTTAAATGAGCTTCGAATAAATCTGCATCAAACAATACTTTATATTCATCTCTTTCGTGCTTACCAAAATACCCAAATAGATATACTAGATATTCATTTATTTCATCTGCAACTTTTCTTGATTGAAGTACAGAATCAATATTATAAACATTACTAATAGCAGCATGTAGCATTTTATAAGGGATAATATCACTACCGCGTAAAGTTGCCTTACTGTCTCCTACTGAACTAATTCTGTCTTTTAATTCACCTTTAGATTTTAAAATATTAATCACATTACTAACATGCCCACCTGAATACTCGACAATCTTACTTCTTGTTAATGGAGTTTGTTTATCCATATTTACTTGATATCTCTGAATTTCTTCATCTGATTTGTTAGAAATAGTAATTGGATAAGATCCGTTAATGTCTTTATCTTTTGAATATGCACTATATGTTGCTAACGTTCTATGCATTCCGTCTACGATATCTAAAATTGTCCCTGAATTTATTGTTAATTTGTGCGATTTTTCATCGTAAATTAGTTCTTCACCTTCATCAGACGACATTTGTGCTGCATTTAATGTTATTGTTGATGGTTCTAATTTATCTTCTAATGTCAATTTACTCATTTCAGTTACTTTACTTTTAAATACAATTGGTTCTTCCATCTCTTTACCATAACGATAGACTTTTCTCATTCCACGTTGTACATTTGGATTGTAGTTTAATTTACCGTATTTATATAACCTACCAAGCAATTGTCTTGTAATTGTTAAATTATAGTATCCATTTCCAAGATAAGTTACATTGGAAAGCGTTATAGGGAAATCTAGATCATCAATTGATTGCATATCAACAAATTGAAATCTTTCGAATTCTTTAATTTCTCTTTCAGTGAACCAAGTATTCATCCATTCAATATTATCAATTCCTAATTTTACAGTTAATTGTTTTCCGAATAATGCTAATTCTTCTAATGTTAATTTAGATACATTATTTGAGTTGTTAAGTAACATATAAACATTAGACTTTTTAATTCCATGTTTACTATTTAAATGCTCTACAATTAAGTCAAATTCTTTTTTATCTACAGTTGTAGCAAATAAAGAAATTAGACTTTTTACTTCTGTCTCTAAAGATTCTCTATCTTTATTGATTTTCATTTAAAAAACTCCTTTCAATACTATGTTGATTTTACCATTTATCATCTATAATGTCACATAAATTTATTCATTTTGTTATTTTATTCTTGATTTTATTATTTAGTAATAAAAGCATCTCTGGACGCATTTCTTCTAAACATTCTAATAATAATTCATGTGAAGCTGTTTTATATAATTCTTCAGCAGTAGTCATTTTTGCAGATATAATACCTGTAACATTCAGATTGGTTAATCTTAGATATCTCATAGTGGTATTTACATTTTTATGTCGAGCCTTTTTCATTGCTGAATCTATGCAATTTCCATTGTTTAAATAACACATCGTAACGGATAATTTTTTAAATGAATGGAAAGAGTATTCTAAATCTGTATTATTTAATAGCTTATTAGCCCTATCCATCATCCCGACTAATTTTTTGTAAGTCAAAGTAAATAATTTATTCGTATTTCCAATTTCTTTTAGTTGTAACAACTTATTATATAGTTCAAAGGATATCTTGTCTATCCATTCTTCATTGCCTTTTCCTTTATTGTAACCATGAGACTTCATAATAACTCCGTCTTCTACTGGTGTGAAATTTGACCATTCTATCTTTAATAATTCAGATGCTCTAAGTGCGGAGTCTATAGCTAATTCAATAATTAATGATTTCTCTAAGCCCTGTTCTTCTTTTCCAAAATATTCAATGTATTCCATTGATAATTCAAATGGTATCATTTCTATTTCTTCGCCTATGTTCTTAAGCGATTCAATTACTTTCAAATCATCTAAATCATACTTTATTAAATTTTCTCCATCTATTTTCTTTGTCTTTAAATAAGTGATCAATGACTTAATCGCAGATTGTCTACTATTAATCGTCTGATTAGCATACATCCTAGTACCATCTTCTTTTTCTGCATCATATAATGAATCGAAATATTCAAACAAAATTTCTGAACGTAAGTCATGTTCAATATTTTTATCTGTTATATAAATATAATCATTGTTACCTAAGATGTCCTTAAACACTTGATTCAAACTAGACCTATAAGTTTTTTCTGTATTAAAAGACTTTTTACCTTTTACTTTTAAAAACTCTTCTATATAATCTCCTATGTAGTTGCCCATATATGAAGTATTGTGATTAACCATAACCATTATTTGCAACCCCTTTATAATTTCTTTATTAATAATAGTATATCCATTATTTTGTGTATTGTAAAGCATTTTTTATGTATTTTATTATTTATTTTATTTAAGAGCCGACTTTTGATGATCGACTCTTAACGTTTTGTAATATGTTCCTATTATTTAATCTTCAATTAATTGCTTTCTGTCTAGAAAGTTCAATTTCATCATTAAACTCGTATACTGACATATAGATATTTGGACTATCATTCCATAATGATGATTTGCTGTCCAGAGATGTGATTTCCAAAACCCATCCTTCTTTGTCAAAGTTACTTACTACTACTTCAATTCCTTTGTATTTAAAAATACCATTCTCAAGATATTCTTCTAGTTGATTTAAAGAATCTAAATACTTCTTATGTTTTTCATACATAGTATCTAAATAATTTTTGATCATTATAATGACACCCTTTCAGTAAAAGTTAAATTTTATGAAAAGTTACTATCCAACATAATTCTAATTTCACGTAATAGCTCATCAGCATAGTAACTCTTCCCTAGTTGTATATAATCGTCCTCAGAAAGAGTTGAAGCGAAAGGGTTCGGAGAACGTCTTGAATCACTTTCTAATTTTCTGATGATATTTGCAATAATTACACGTTTCTTCATAAATTACATCAGTTCCTTTACTATTTAATTAATTGTTGTTTAATGTTACTGATGACTTTCTGATTGTCTTCTAAGTAACTGAATAAATGGTCAATGTCACCGTAACCATCTTCACTGAAGTCATTCTTAATTGGATTTATCCTTGCTACTTCGATATAACCGTTAGCATCATTATAGTACATGATTACTTTAATGAACTTCTTGCCGTTTTTTCGCTCACATAATATGTATTCAAAATCTTTTGGAGCAATCACATGACTAAATAAATGACCACGTATTACGTCATTTGTATCAATCGATGTCAAAGTTGATCCATTTTCAAAATTTATTTGCATTCTAACTCTCCTTTTCACTTTCCATAATACTTACCTTTTATGCAGTTTTGTTGATAACACCATGAATATCATTAAGTTAAGAGTTGATACCTTTAATCTTCATGTCTAATATATTAAGAGTGTCTCTAATGCCACTTTGGTAACAAGCACCACAAGGTTCAACTTCCATATCTCCTAACTTATAAGTCGATAACAACTTTTCTTCTGGCGATTCTTCGATCACGTAGCCTATCAAACAACATCTTGCAAACTCTTCTGTTGAAAGTTTTTTCAAAGGCAATTTAGGTTCGTAATCCCAACCTTTCACATGCTTTTCGATACAAGCGCTAATATTTCCATTTGGCAAAACTGTTTTCAGAGCCTCTGCAACCTCTTTCGATACTTTCACTTTTTCTGACATACTATTCTCCTTTTATGTATTTAATAATATTTAGTTTTTATTTAACATTACTGGATTTACTTTTTAAAAACTCATACATAGTAGGCGGTACAGTCGGTTCTTTCTCGCCATTAAAGAATAATTGACCGTTTTTTACTTCAAATTCACTGAGTATTTTATTCCCTAGACCTCCATTCAGAGTATATTCTCCTTCTTCTAGATACTGCAATCCAAATCGTACACCATTACTCATAAGTAGAAGCAGCTCCCATCTCCTGTGTCTTCAATTGATCCTTTAACCCAATATAATCATTTATAGCAAACAGTAAATTATCTAATTTTCTTTTAGAACATCGATTTGTTAGCGAGCCATTTAAGCGTACACTTAGCTTGTTTTCTTTTGTCATGGCTTTTCTACACACTCCATTTCAATCAAAGATTCCTATTATTAAATATTTAGTTCATTATCAAATTTTTTTATCACCATTCTCACTTCTTTTCTTAGACCATTGTAAGGTATTTCACAATTTTCACGTAGTCTCTTAATTAGATCAATCAATTCACAAGTCCTAGCTCGTTCTTTTTCAATAATTGTTAGATAGTGTTCATCTATTTCTTTTTTCATTGTAATAACTCCCTTCATTAATATATCTCTTTTATGTAAACATGTTGATATTTAATCTTCACTTGACTCTACATTATGTATATACCAAATTAAATCCAATAAACACTTAGCTTTTAATTCATCTGAACCTAATGTATTTAATTCCATAATGTAGTCAATCAAATCTACATAATTACACTGACTTTCTTCTCTAATATAATCAATTAATTTCTTTTTCAAATGTATTCCCCTTTTTATTTCTTTTAATATCCTAAAGCTCTTTTTGCAATATCTATGAATTCATACACTGTATTTTCATAGTTTTCAGGTTCATCTATTGGTACAGATACATGATGTGCAATTTCTTCTAATGAACTGATTAATTTCTTATTTCCTTCTTCTAAGTCTTCAATCTTATGCAGCAAAGCTAATACTGCATTATCTCCTATATAATTTCTCCAATGCTCTCCATAACGCTTTACTGTAATTACACCATTATTATTAGTAAATTCATATTCCTCTAATTTAATTTTATACATTAATATCCTCCTCATTTTTCATAATACATCTAATTTATGTAATTATTTATATCTCCCTTCTACATATATTTCTTTCATCTGTTTGTAATACTCATCAAATGTTATTTCCCTTACATAGAACTCTGAACCAAGAGTTGATGCTTGTTTTTCAGCTACATGTTTGTGGTCATACGTGTAAATATGGTCATCTCCTCTAAATAATTCATAACTCATTTTTACATATCATCCTCTACAATTTCTTCTTTATCTAATACATACATAGTATCAATTAACTTGAATTGCATACACTTAACACATTTATACTCAATTGACTCCGTGAACTCATCACATCTAAAACACATTGATTTATCCGATGTCATCGTCCCTTCCCTGTTATTTATTTTCGTAATAGATGGCTTTTATGATACTTGAACACTTAGGAATTCATTTAAGCCATCAAAATCCTTATTATCTAGATATCTATCAATCATATTTTCTTTATTAAATTGCATTATTTCAGAAAGTAACTTGATAATTTCATGACTGAACTTGTCTGGCATAGTGTGTTCGCATTTTCTTGACTCCTGAATATCTATAGTAAAATCTTCTCGACCTGTTACTTCAGCAGCATTCGCCTTTCTAATAATGAACTTTGTTGGGTTGCAATTGATCTCAGACTCATTAATATACCCTAGGAAATTTGCTAGTTGTTGTTTGCGTTGACTATCTACCCATACAATATCATTTATCTTAAGATCAGTATCATACGATCTAAAGTAATATGTTTTCTCACTTGTTGGCAAATCACTCAATCCTTCAAAGTTGACTTTAGCAATTAAAATTTTATCAAATGCCTTTAAATTGTTCTGATTATTTTTATTCTTTTCATTATGTATTATTGGATTTATAAAACTATGTATATTTGTAATTAATAATAATTGATATAACGGTAGTCGAATAAAACGTTTATCTTTCTGGAAAACAAAAACCTCAGATAAATTTTCAACTTGCTCTGTATCCAAGTTAACGATCATCTCTTTACATTCGATGGGAATGAAATGGAAAATCTCATTATCTTTTGAAACGGTTAAGTATTGATGAGCAAAAACTAAACGTAATTTATTACCAGTGACTTTTGTATAAAACGGTTTTAAATACTCAATTTTCATCATAATAATATCAGCTCCTTCTTTTATTGTATACATTTTATTTACATCCAGTTGGATTTAATACCATAATAATTTAACACAAATGTATATTCGCCATTCTTAATTTTTTCTTGATTTTGCTTCTCTAATATTTTAAAATCTAACTCTATGCCGAAATGCTCTTTATATTTTTGAGCAAATAATTCTCTACGTTTTCTAATAACTTCACTATATACTTCTTCCATAATCCATCTCCTCTCTATAAAATGCGACTATCATTTAGATATTTACTTTATATAGGCACCTATAGTCTTTGTGATTTTAATTTTTGCAATCCTAATTGGCATCTCAACATCAATATTGCCTTCCAATCCTTTTACAGATACCTCATTAAGAAAAGTACAAACAGTCTTAAAATAATCTAAATTACCACCTTCAAAATAGTCATTATCTTTAATAACTGAAATATCTACCTTCAACGTTTTTGTGTTCTGACTCCAATCAATAGAAGCTCCTTTTGAATCAACTAACCTGTATGCAAATTGCAATTTGAACACTCCTTTATTATGTATTTGTTTTTATAAAATGAAATTATTATTTAATATTTCTTCTAAAATCCTTTTTCCGAGGTGAATTCAATCCATCTAGCAGCTTCGTCTTCTAATACTTTGTTGTGTAAATTAATAATTTCTTCATATTTTTTCTTATCTTCATTAGACCCTTTGACTAATTCGCAGTCCATGAAATACTCAAAATCGTTACCAAATAAATGATAAATACTGTGAGCTTCCTTATTTTCTTTATCATAAATACCTGCATACGTAGATGTATAAACGTATATCCCATTATCTTCTTCAAAGTATTGAGGAGTCATCATGATGGTTTTACTAATTAAATCTTCTCGTTCAAACTCTTTACAGTATTCTTCACCAAATTTAATACTATCTCCACACTCAAATTTAAACATATAGTTACCTCCAATTTATATTTTCAAAACATCATTGTTTCACTTAAATTTAGCATTATTAATCATTTCGTTTTTATTTTTTTGAGCTTTTAATAAGTCTCCACTTAGCTCCATAAAATATTTACATTCAACTACACCAATTCCATTTACGACCTTAGTATCTTTAACTGAAACTCCACACCCACTAACTATCTTATCCATTTGACATTCATAACAAATTGACATTGTTCATTCCTCCTATTTTTATAATATCAACTTTTTATATAATAATCTTATTGCCACCAGTTTAATTCAATTAACCCATTATGATAATCGTTCAATAAACCAAGAAATACAGCACAGATGAATGCAGAGATAACCATTCTGATAAATCCTCTTCTTCGCTTCTTTTTCTTAGGAGGATATCCATCTTCGTCCATAGCACCCATGATATAAAGAAAATGAAATACAGTTGAAAACAAACTTGCTCCAAACAAAAATATAAGTATCGTTACCATCTACCTATCCTCATTTATGTATTTATTTAATTTTACTGTAATCAAAGTAGTTCAGCTCCGAATAACATCCTTTATACTTACTTAACTCGTCTTTCAATGGATTAATTCCTTTTCTAACTTTAGCTAATGCAATAGCTACATCCATTCCTAAATGTGTAAACTCATCAAAATCTACGATTGGCAAATCTTTATTTACTTTATTTACTAACCTTTTGTACTCTTTAGCGAACCCTCTACAAACTACGCCCACTTCACCATGACATCCCCAATTTACATTTTGTTTTCAGGTAAATCCAAAATTTCATTTACTGTTGGCAGACATCCTGTGTTTTCTGCATAAAACGCATCCTCATTTTGAGAAAATGGACATGTAACACATCCTCCTGAGCCGCAGCTTGATCGTTCTTTATTGTAATTCAAACTCATTCTTTATTCTCCTTTATAATATCGAATTATTTATTATTTATTATGTAGGTAATCCTTATTTAACCACTTATGAAAATGTTCATCTTTTTCTTTGTCTAAAACAGTAATTTGAGTCCAATACATCTTGTCGACTTCTACTCCATTAATGAAACCGCCATTTAACCAAACTGTATAATCATCTAAGCAGTATTCATCGATTAATTCTCTATGAAATATCAACTTCGGCTCTGTTTCCACTAATCTTTTTATTGAACTTACTATTTTAGCAACCTTATATTGAAAATCTACCAATAGATCAACATAGTATGCCTCTTTAATTTCTTTTGTGAATTGAATATCAAAGGTGTCTAGATCCTTTACGTACAACATTCCAACTTGAAAATAAATTTTAGAATTAATTACCTTCAAATATAAACCCCTTTCTTCAAATATGTATTTCTTATTTAATTGCACGTAATATTATTTCTTATATTAACAGTAGAATACAGTATATTTTCTTCAATACTGTCAACTTCTTCAACAATTACATTTATTCTACTTTCTTCTTTAAAATTGATATTTTTCATAGCAATAGCTTTTGCGCTTTTCCAATCCGTAGATTTTACAATAAATCCTTTTTCTTCAGTGTTACAGTACCAATCTTTTTTGTAGACATAAAACAATTTAATATCATTACTTACCACTTCTGAATTACTTAAAATATCACTTATTTCATAATAAGAACCTTCCAAGTGTAAAGTTAAATCACTATATCCTTGCTTTTTGATCATTAAGTTCATTGCGCTCCAAATTACATCCTTTGCCTGATTTAATTGAAGTGCAGCTTCTTTTGTAATTTTATTATCCATTGACTACCTCTTTCCAAAAGTATTATTGGTTGGTGATTTCTTTCACATAACCTATTGTTTCGTCTACTCCTTTCCTAAATCCATTGTTATGGACTTGAATAAGTAATTGATTAAAGAAATCTATTTTTATTACTGAATCATTAATTGAATTAAGAGTATTTACATCGTTTTCACTAAGTCCTAGTTTATATAACCTTTCTAATTATCATTTATTTTCTCAATTTCTATATTTAATTTAAATGTTTTATCTAAATTACCACCCATGAAGGTATTTTTATAAATCCACATTGTAACTTCTTTAACCATGGAATCCTTATCGATTATAAATTCCTTCTTACAGTCATTTCCAACATCATTATTATCTATTGACAAACTCTCCTTTCATAAATTCGAATATTATTAAATTACCTTATATACATTAACTGCATTAACTGTAATACTTTCAACAGTTAAGTTATCTTCATAGACTTCTGTAATTTTGAAATACTCATTGTTGTTTACGATAATGTCATTCTCATTTAAAATGTCTGAACTAAAAATAGTGAAGCAGTTATTCTCCTTACTTCCTGATCTCTTATCTACGTATACATAATACTCAAAAAAGTTTTTGCCATTTTTCATTTTAATTTCTCCATTCTATTTTTTATTTTGTAAAATACGAATATCGTTTAATGCTTTAATTCTTATTTAGCACCATTAAATTTTCATTATCATCGAAGTGAATTACAAATACCTCAAATTCCTTATCATAATAAATTTCTTCATCATCAGTTCCTTTTCTACTGATGAACTTTTTTACTAGAATAATCTCTTTTTTAATTTCTTTGATATTACTGTATCTGTGAGGCAATAATGATCCGACATTCCCAAGATATTTTGGTGTATCATATTCTTTGAGCTTTTTTAATCGTCTATTTAGATGATTCTCTCCAAGCTTATTTTCTCCAATTGGTACAATTTGATAAGGTTTACTGAAAGTAAATGCCCATACTTTATTGTCCACTCCGAACCCTTCTTTAATTTCAATCACGTGCTCTCCTCCTAATATTTAGTAATGTTTGACTTCTTAACCTAAGTATAATTAACAAAATACATAAAATCAAGTATTAATTATGTATTTCTTTATTTAATTTTATAAAAGGGAAATATTATAAAAGAAAAAGCCACCCATTTAATAATGAGTGACTGTTAATCATCTATTTTAGATACTTTCTTCATGAGCTTTATTAAAATTAAATCCTTTAAACGAAACGATTCTCAATGAACCAGTACTCGTTTTCTCAAGATACTGTACTTTACAGAATAAGCTTGGTTCTATCCACATTATATCACGTTCTACATTTGTTATTATCTGTTTAGCAATTTCCCTGAAAGCTGTTTTCTCTTCAGGTTTAAAGCCAAACTCTACATTCGCAAGAGGTCTATATTTACCGTTACTTAATTGAGTACCCACTATCATTGTAAAAGGATTCTCTTTATATCCTAAGATAACAGTATCCATTACTTTAAAGTGTTTATACTTCAACCAATCATGTGATCGATGGTTAGTTTTGTAAGTCGAATTACTTCGCTTTCCTACGATACCTTCCATACCTCTATCCTTAGTTAACTGAAATATATCGTTGCCATTGCCTGTGACCGATGGAGTAACAAGTAAACTATTTGAAGGTTCGATTATTGATGATAATATTTCCTTACGTTCTATAAGTGTTTTATTCATATGTGACTTACCAGTAGCTAATACATCAAATGCTATAAAAGTAGCCGCATTAGTTAAAGTTGCTTGATCAATCTTATCTTTATTTGAAAGTCTACCTCTGTAAGCAAAATCTTCAAATACTGATACACCATTTCTCAGTACTACGCCTTCACAATCAATAATTGCTGTGTCTTCCTTAATTGACTTTCCAACAGTTTGTAGCTCTGGAAACTTAGAAGTTACATTGTTGCCATGTCGTGTATATGCCTCTACTCGCTCACCTTGTTTATGCAAAAGGATGCGCCAACCATCCCATTTTATATCGTAAATCCACTCTGGATTATCTATTATTTCATTATTGTTACCCATGTGAAGTAACATTGGTTTAATTGGAGTAAATAACATTACTATTTCCCCCTCATAAACCATTATCTCATGCCATATATACTAAAAACACATGTAAATGAAGGTACTAGTGGTAATTACAAATTCAACTTTTCATTAATATAATTATTTATAAGTTGTTCAACCTTTGTTTTTAAGGCTTGTTGAGCATATCGTAAATCAACATCATCACCTGCTGTAGCAATTTTCACATCACTAAAGTACTCATCTATCTTAGTCCATCCCACAATTCGTATTTTTTGCTGTGCAAGCTGTCTTTTCAGATTAAAACATTCATTACGTAAATCCTTTAATAATGAATCCATTAATGGGAGAAATACATTTTTCAATTTAAATTGTTCTGTCTTCAGATAATCAACCTGCAACGATTTGACAGCTAAATCTAACAATAAAAATTTGTGTACAAGCTGTCGTTGCTCTGAATTAATCATCTATATTTACCATTGATACTTTTTGTATCTGATCAAATGTAATACGTTTTATTGAAATATCCATATCCAAGAGTAATTCCTTATGAAATGCATTAATAGCAGTAATCATTCCTACAACATCATGTAATTTATTGTCACTCCACAAGGTTATTTTGACTTCTTCATGTAATTTATAGGCTCTCTGCACTGTTTGTTCAATCTCTTCTAGTTCCCATTCAGTTAAATCACGTTGTTTATCATGGAATTGCTCTTGCTTCCATTCCTTAATTTTCACCAAATGCTCAGGCAGCATCAATGCTGTCCATTTCATATTTCCACGGTCATTTAACATAAACTCTCTCCTCCAGAAAAAGAACGTTTGTTTGTATATATTATAGAGTATTTGTTCAGATTTATGCAACGGAAATATTACAAATAAAAAAAGAGAGTCAAAAAGACCATCCTCCAAATATGTATTTATTTAAATAAAAGATAACTATTATCAAATCACTTATTCATCATCTCAATCACTTTGGTTAATTCTGACAAAGATATGCTAATTTCTTTACCATGTGAGGCGAAGAACAACACATCATCTGTACCGTCATATTTGGTAATGCTTAGTTTGCCATCTTCAATTTCTACATCATCTACATGTTCAACATTCAACAATACTTCAATCATACTTAATTACCTCTCATTTCTAAAAACTGATTTGTAATTGACTCAGTTCGATCATTCATTATTTGTAGCAGCTCATCAATATGTAACGGTTCTCCAAAAGGTTTATAACTAAGTAATGGTGAATCAACTCCTAAATTTAGCTGATTATCATATTTGTTAGGTTGTGAGTGAATATGACCTGAAACAGACCACTTATTAGGACGTAATCCAATTTCCATTGGGTAAT
Organism: Lysinibacillus agricola; assembly: GCF_016638705.1. Classification (GTDB taxonomy): domain Bacteria; phylum Bacillota; class Bacilli; order Bacillales_A; family Planococcaceae; genus Lysinibacillus; species Lysinibacillus agricola. Next base: position 3,301,544 of record NZ_CP067341.1, read on the forward strand.
GTGTAAGCCACATATTTTGCTTCTGATATTTCATTTTCATTCCTACAGTATGTAATTCCTTAATATAACCTTCTTCTAACATTCGTTTGACTACTTTATCATCATCATGATTGCCTTGAATCAACACTTTATCTCCGTTTAATCGTGGTAAAATATCAATCCATTTTGAATATCCTCCAAATACAAAATCGCCTAGATGGTAAACTAAGTCACCTTTCTTTACAACTTTATTCCAAGCTTCAATCATACCTACGTTCATTTCTTCTAAAGTTGAGTATGGTCGATTTTCAAATGTTAAAATGTTCTTATGATGGAAATGCGAATCACTTGTAAGCCACGTATTCATATTATAATTTCCTCCTCTATCGTTTCATTGTAATGCTTGTGCCTGCTTTTACATCTCCTTCAACATTACCGCAGCTAACTGAAGTTCCTGCTTTAACTGAACCTTTTATATTTTGGCATGTAATAGATGATCCACTTTTAACATCTCCAAGTACATCTCCTTTGATCGTTGCAGAAGATCCTGTTTCTAATTTATTTATATTTCCATCTACAATAATATGTACGTCTCCTGATAATTCATCTGTCTCAATGACATTACCATCAACATATATTTTATTATTTATTACTGAAATATTATTACCTTTTACATTTACTGTTTTACCATTAATTGTTACTGAATTAAATGATTTTCCAAACATGACTTCATCTCCTTATTGTTTTTCACAAACTATATCTTCATATGCTTCTGGATTTGTTGTTATTGAATATCCAGTAAAGAATACCCCTACAATAAATGATAACAACGCCACTAATATAAAAGCCGAAATCAAACCTACACTAATCCATGATTTTGCAAAATTGCTCATTATGTATTACTCCTTTTAATGTTTTCTAATCCTTCAATAAAGTACAGTAAGTCCTCATATACTTCTGCTTTGATTTCTGCCTTCTTATCATATCTAGCATTATCATATGTATGTGTTAGTGATAATTCAATGTGGTACTTTAACCATTCAAATTTTGTTTTCTTCATATCTCACTACCTTTTATGTATTTTTAACATTTAAATCACAAATATTTTTATCATTCCATTTAATCTTTTTAACGTATTTCTCTTTGTCATTTCTTACCAAATATGAATCTAACCAAATTTTTAAGCTTGTTTCGTTAGGATTTAATCTGCTGCTTATATTCACAGATGATCCTGTATAAACATACTTCTTTTTTAATTCAATTATTTCTCCATTAATCTCCATGCCTAACTTCTTAACATCTTCAACAGGTATTAATTGAAGTACGTATCCTAATATTGCATAAGTTGATGCTAGTAAGAATCCACCAATACCATTCGTATATGTAATTGATGATATATATCCATTTTTAAAATAGTAATCAACTTTAAATGTTTTAGACTTAATAGATGCAATGTGTGATCCCATATATTCTTGACCTTCTTTAGTAAATAATAAAGGGAATTTATATTTACTTTTTTCTCTCTTTTCTAAAAGTAGCTTCCTACCTGATTTAATCTTCAATATGTATATTCCCCCTAAATTTGTACTTCCCATAAATACAGTGCTGTATTGTAAATAAAGGATTTTTTATTGATTTCTACATTATGTATTACCTATAAATACATTATTTCTAATAATATTCTCATTTTATCTAACAATACCGTTCCACTCTTTAAATTTCTTTTTGTTAATAACATCTTCTTTATTTAACAGATAACTACAAGATGATTCGTATGCAAATACAGCACTTTCAGTAGCTAAAACAAAATCATAGTATTCCTGTGTATTTGATTTATATTTTTTAAAGTATAAAGTTGTTAACTTGTTCGAGAACCATGATTTCTTTTTGTAGATAGTGACATCTATACTAGAATAGCTGTGATCAATAGCATCTATCCATTTTTCAATTCCAATTAAATATTTATTACCTTTGGAACTAATGACAGGAAACTTTTTCAATAAAATTCTCTCCATTCAACTTCATAATAGGCTCGTATTATGTAATTATTAATAAGTAATATAAGATATGAGAGTGTCTGTAAATGACTGTTTATATACACTCATTATGTGCATCATCCAAGCTATATCCTTATTTGATTTTTGAAGTTTTAAAAAACGATTAAAATCTTCATCTGACAATTCTAAACTGTATTTGTTAGCATAATTTTTCACTTCATCGAAATGCCATTTCGAATAAGTATCCTTCACCAATTCATCTTCCAAGTGCTCATATTGAATTGCGTACTTCAAATCATCAACCTTCTTTCGTTTACATAATACTTTGTTTTTATTGAAACTCTTTCTTCAAATAATATAGTTGCTCGAAACACCAATCTAAATCAGAAAAATCAGGTTTTCTATAATTATTTTCAAAACAAATTTTACTTTTTTCTGTTTTTCGAACTGAAATACTCATCATAATCTGCTCAATGTTATGTAAAACTTCATTCACTTTATCTTTTATCTCATATTCTATATCGTCTATTTTCCTAACAATTGATACTTCACAATGATGTGTCTTTGGGTGAGACTTTACTTGACGTAATGCCTCATCAATAATGTCTTCTGGTGAAGTGTTCTTATTTAGAATTACACGTACATCCTTCCATAACTTCTTATATCCAACTCCTTTTAATCCACTAAAAATTGATACATTAAACTCGTAAAATTCCATAGTCAATCCTCCAAGTCGTCATAACAACAGCTGCATAATCCACTATGATACTGTTCAGTCCATATTTGTACTTCACAATCATCTCCGCAATTCTTACAAATTATTTCCTCGTGCATAAAATTAACCTCCTAAATTTTATAAAATGACTGTATTATAATAAACCGTATTTATTTACTAACGATAATAATTGTTTTGGTTCTAAGTAATACTTATCGTAATCAGAACGCACAATGAATACCTTGTCAAAATCATCGTATTTATTAATAGTAAATTTAATTTTATTAGAAAAATCCGACCATATTGCAACCTGATTACTAGGAGCATTAAAGCTCGTTCCTTCTAAAAATTTATATACTCCATATAGTTCATTATTTAATTCCTCTATCTTATTAATAGCTAAAATTGCTTCTTCTGTACTCACTCAAAACACTCCTTTTATGTATTTTTAATGATAGAGCGATATCATTGAAAAAATGTGTCTTTAACTATCTCCCAAAAAGAACGCTTATATAATTTATCGCTAATCATTTTTCTAAACTCTGGAATAAAGTTATTCATTTTTTCTATTTCTGCATTTAATAATTCACTGTGGTCTTTATTTTTATTAACTATATCCTTCATAACATAAACACTGTAGTTCTCATCATCATTATGTAAAATACTTTCAACTTTATGTTCTACATCATTTTTTATGTATTTGTCACCTATCTTCATTTCATTTCCTGTATATAACCACTTTTCCTCTTTTTCTTCTCTAACATATTTTATAAAAAGAGCATATCTAATTGAGCCGAAATACACATATTGTACGTAGTATTCCGAACCTTTATAATCTATCCCACGGTTACATTTGAAATAATTTTTCTTATCGTAACTAGGGTAATTTTCAATGTATTTTGCTAGTACATACCAATCTCTCATTGACTCCTCCATTTCTTTTTATAAAAATCCAATATTATTTAACTTCAAATGATTTAATTACATTCCATTCTAAGGCGAACTTCATGCGTTCTTCTTTACTATATTCAAGTGGGTTCATATGATTCAACCATTCATTTGGATAGCCTAATGCATTGATATAGATATTTGTTCCATCCGTATTGTAATATTTATTTTGTTCATGAACATGTCCTGTTACTACATGTTTAGCTTTGATATTTTCTAATTCATTTAAATAACATGATGTACTATCATATTTAATATGACTCTGCAAAATATCCGGTGGAACATGGGTAACAAGAATATCTACTTCTTCCATGTACTCGTATTTGAAAGTTTCATATGAATGTTCTGCAACGACATCAAGCTTTTTTATTAATTTAGAATCATTAGAAATATTGTTAAAGAAGTCAATGTCTTTTTGTTCTTGCAGAGGATACCACAAAGTTGATCCGGCTATTTTTATGCGATTATATGAGAACTCTTCAAAATCATATAAATGAGTTACATTATTTAAAGATGGTATCAGCTTCATTAATTCAAACTCTCTATTTATACTATTGTTCTTATATTTTTTATTCTGACCTCCACTAATTAAATAGTAATCATGATTACCCATTACAAAGAATACATGCTCATACTGCTTTGAAAAGTATTCTAAGCACCACTTAGATTGAATATTGTAATGAGATAAATCTCCTGCAATAACTAATACTTCCCCTTTGTTATCCGGCAACAACTTCTCTAAAAATAAATGAGTTTTGTTTTCCCATTTACCGTAATTTCCGTTATGTCGAATATGAAAATCCAAATGCAAATCAGAAATGTAGTCTACTTTCATTTTGCCAATCCTTTAATATGTATTTTTAATAATAAATCTAATTTATTCAATTCTTGGTAAGTGCTCTTTAAATCTTTCATAATTATCAATAACCCATTTATCTGGTGCTACCCATCCATTAGAAGTATACCTAACCTCTTTATCATATGGCGGTAATTTTGAAATTAAGTAAAGTGCAGAACCATGTTCGAACGGTACATTTTTCTTATTCCAAATTGACTCGTACCCATAACATTTATCTGCATCTGAAGATATAAGTGATTGAGAATAAGGAATGTGCTCATTTAAATTAAGATTTCTTAGGACTATTTGAAAATTAACATCTAACCATTCGTAAGTATTCACTACAATAACCTCCTGCCATTTCAATAATAAGTCTCTTTAATTAATTTTAATTATTCTCATACATCTCAATTAATTTGTCGAATTGTTCTTCCAAGTCTTTCAATTTGTTTTGAAATTTGATATTTTCACAAGTAGCTCCAATACTATATCCAATAATTAACGTAGATATAATAAGTATTATTCTTTTTATTTTTTCTAATGATAATCTAATTTTCATTATTTTTTCCACCTTATTTTAATTTAAAAATGGACAGAAGTTTCTATTATTAGTGATTTCTTTATACGTTTCTTCTGTTACATTCGTTACTATATATCCGACATCTTTAAAACGTTGAATCATTCGACTCTCGTCATCTGCGATCCTATTATCAATTGTTATGACAGCAATTCCTTTTGGATTAAAAATAATTGTATATGGTTTATTCATAAACTCTCTCCTTACATGTTATAATTTATTTGAGGTGTTCACTTGGATAATAAATTTGGAAATAATTTAAAATATCTAAGAAAATCTAAATCATTAACTCAACAAGAGATGGCTGATATTTTAAGTATTCCAAGACAAGGTTACGCTAAATATGAGAACAGCTTAGGTGAACCAGATATTTCAACTCTCACTAAACTAGCTGATTATTTTAATATTAATGTCGATTCAATTCTTGGTAGACATTCTAATTGCGGCAATTTAAATTTGGATAGCACCAAACTATCTAGTTTTTATGAATAATTATTACACTCTGACGAGGAATTGATTGATAAAATTATCACCATTTGGAATGTTATTAAAAAGTAGCATTCCTACTACATCATTTGTTAAACAATAAATAGTTTATGCCTGCACTTATTAATCAACTTTTTATTCAAATGAGTGTAACTGTATATTTTCTTCATTTCTTGTTTTTCTTCTAATCGTTTCAAGCTAGCACTTCTCCATCCATAAGGGAAATAACTACCCTCTCTTTCGCAAATGACATTTAGAGATATCCCACTAATTGAACTTTTTATTTCTACTATATCTCCAACATGATAATCCTTGTATCCACTGTACGTACCTATAACTCCGCAGCTACCAGTTAACACATGTTCTAACTTATTAATTACAATATGATTCACTGTATTAATCTTCCTCCTTAATTATGTAATTAGAAACCTTTTAAGGTTAATATAACGATGACAATAGGAATAAGTGCTATTATCATTCCTAACATACAACCGAAACGCTCTCTTTCTTTCAAGTCCACGTCACAACTCTCCTTTCATGAAAGTTTAGTATTACGTAATTACTCTAAATAACCGATCTCTTTAGCATAATTGATTATTTCTTCCTGTATTTCATCACCGTGACCCCAATCACCACTGTACAAACCACCATAACCATGTTTACCATTACTGGATTTACCAGTTCGTACGAATATACTGAAATCGCAAACCAATGCCCATAAAGTACCTCCATGTGAGAATCCGTCATGTGGATATCCACTGTATGCATAAACTTCTTTACTCGTGTATGCGTCTACAAAATAAATTCTGTTATTTTTCAATTTCAGGTAAGCTGTTTGTGGTTCTCCAGTCATCCTATTTCTCTCTCGATAGAAAAACCTACGACCACGTTCTGAAATAAATTTTATTAGATTATTGATAGCTGCTAGTCGCATTTCTTTTGTTTCGTTCAACTACACCACTCCTTATTATGTATTTAATTTTATAAAAGCATGATATTACTTAATATTCTTCACTTGCTCAATTACTTTATTGTAAGTAATTAATTTAGTTAAATATATATCTAAATAATCCCCATTTCCTTGTAACCCTTGTGATTCACTTATTGCTTCACCATTTTTAATTACATTCTCTAAATTATTTAAAGTATTTCTTAGGGAATTGATTTGTGCTAATACTCTAAGTTCAGCCTGATCTCTTTCAGCTTCCATCATCATTAAAGTTGATTCTTTATTCATTTTAAATTCCTCACTTTCTTTTTATGCAATCTAATTAAACAGTAACCCATATATCATGCTTATCGCACAAGTCATAAAACTGTGAAAGCCTGTCATCCACTAATTCATCAATATTGCTAATCCAATTTTCACCTTTTATATAATCCATTAACGCAGCTTCTCCTGCATATGTGTCAGATTCAATTGTTCCAAGCAATTCTTCAAATTCTTCTTTGTCATACTCATCTAACTTAAATGAATTTGAATTATTTGAAATACGTTTTACTATACTTTCTAATTCTTGTAGAATTTTAAATGATTCTCCTTCATCAATCAATACTCGTAAGTGCTTTCCGTTAACTTGTGATTTCCATTCTCTCATTTCGATTCTTCCTTTTCCAAATAGATATTTCCTTTAATTTCATAACTCTCACCACATTCTAATTGTCTCCAAGATTCAAAATCATCTCTCTGCTCATACCAACCTATAGGCATCCCAAGACAACCTTCTACACTGTTATCTACCCATGTAATAATCCATTTTTTATCAGACCCTTCAATTGTCGTATAATCTCCTTCGTAAATAATATTACCTGAAGCATCTCTAAAGCTTCTTAACTCAGTCACGTTTACTCCTCCTCTTAATTTAAATAATATATTGGTTTCATTTAATTTCTATTTGCTAAAACTTCTTGATATGCTTCAGCATAATTAGACATCTGTCCTTCAGTAAGTACTGGATCAAATTCAGTTGCAAATTGCTGCAAGCGACTAGCAATATCAATTAAGAAATTAATATCATCGTAATTAATCTCACTCATTAACCCATTTTCTGATAATCCTTTTATGTATTGAATTCTTTCTTGTTCGTTCATCATTTCAATCACTCCTTTTATTATTTAACTAAATATTACCACACAAATTTGTTTATTACAACATATTTTATGTATTTTATTATATAAAAAAGAAGTAAGATAAATTCATCCTACTCCCAATACTTTATTTTAATTTACTTAACGTGACCATATCACAAAATTACGCTTCATCTCGTTTTTACAACGACGTGAATATTCTGCGCTTTCGTACTTATCCCAAATTGTTTCCCCTTCTACTTCTGACAAATACTTTCTTCCTGCGTTTAAACTATTAGCTACCTTTTCATGATATTTAAATACATTAACTGACTTAGTATTAGAATTGTTTGAAAAGAAACCCATAATATAACAACACTCCTTTTCCGTTGATTATAACATAACTACTTCTTAATTGAACGAAGTGTAATTATAAAGGCTTTAGCTAATATCAATTCTTCATCAGTTGCATACTCTCCATCACCTAATGAAATACGATCATTTTGTGATCGATTGCTAGGATGTGTATTTTTGCTATATTTAGTATTCATGATAGTATCAAATTCGTTACGTATACTAACTGGTGATTTTTCTCCATAAGTTTGAACGGTATCAATAATAGTCTCTTCTCTTAGTCTAAATAATTCTTCTTCTGAAACTTGATAAACTGCAGCCAATTTAAGCAGTAAGTCTGAAGACGGCATTCTCTTTGCACGTTCACATAAACTAATGGCTTGAGCTGAATATCCTGTACGATTAGAGACTTCCTCCATAGTAAGCTTATTTGACTTACGGAACACTTTTATACTTCTCCCAATTATAGGACTTAAATAATAAAACTCTCTTGAATCAACATTTTTATTATTTGACATAAAATCACCCTTCTGTTTAAAAAGCTAATAAATAAACTAGCTGTTTATGTAGAAGATATCATTTTAAACTTCTTGAGTCAATTTCACATCATTAATATTAAACAATACAAATATATTATTAAGTATTAGTTTTCACTCTTCATAATCTTTAAGGCTCTTTTAATTTTCAGCAATTCTTTAAAAGTTTGTAAAAATTCTTTTTCGGTATCAAGTTTAATATCTGTTCCAAAATAGTACTGTCTATTTATTAATTTTGATATCTTTTGGGAAGTATTCCAATCTAAATCAAATTTCTTATCATTACCATCTGATTTTAGTTTAATTATATTTGGATTTTCATAATTTATTGCAGTTATTGTATTTTTCAATATCTTGTTATAATCCATTATCCCACTCCTATAATCTATATTCAGTCCATTCATATGTAATACTTTCACTTACCCCATCCAAATTTTCCTCAGCAAATTTCATAATATCTTCACTGTGCTTTAATTTATTTAAATTACCAAAAGCTCTTTTTTGTAATTCTCAATCCTTTTTATCATCGTATGATTTTATGTATCCTTTTATTGAATCATCATAAGAAGATGGCTTTTTATTACTTATTTCATAAACCTTAAAACGATCATCATAGCTTAGATACGATTGTCTATCAAAAAATAAATCAATTATTACCTCTAATGAATAATTATGATATTTCTTGTACATTCGCTTCATTTCACTTATTTTATTTGAATAAACATTTTTGTCATAACTAGATACGTAAAATATAGGGGTTCTTTCTGTCCCATTATCTCTAGTACCTCTACCAGTTTTAATTACTATACTACCTTTAAAATCTCCAGTTATATTAATAGTTAGTATCATATTATTTTCTTCACAATCAGACTTCTCATATCTGTTTTCATATTTAATTTCTGATATAACTGACTCTACGAGTTCTGTACTATCAATGATAGGCGTAATCTCTTTCTTTAATTCTTCTCTACTAATTGGACTGAATCCATGAATTATCTTTTCAAGATTATCAGCCAGTTCCCATACAGCATAATGCTTTTTTCTTTCACTACTTAAGATTTCTTTAAACCTTTTTTCCCATTTAGCCAAAAAATCACTCCTTTAGTTTTTTATAAAACGTGACTATTATTTAACTTTATTCATATAGCATAATTTAATTAACTCTGCTTTTTCTTCTGTATTAAATTCCATAGATTTATCAATCAATTCTACAAATTTCAAGTCTTTATTCTCACGATTCAAAAGGTATTCTTTTTGGACTTCTTTATTAAACTTCAGTAAGTACAACTCAGAATATCCATTTTCTGAAATACCTTGTTTTAAACTTTCACCAACATGCTCGCTTTTAAGGAGTTCTGGATACTTTCCGACAATTGATTTGTAATTAATAGCACCACTTTTAGTTGGAGACAGCAATTTTAATACTTTATCTATAGGAACGTCTTGATAGTAAACTAACTTCATAAAATACGAAATGTGTGATGCCTCGTTATGTAATTTTTCTAGTAATAAATCGAATAACTCATCATCTTCAATCAGTAGTTTATTTTTCAGAAGTAATTGGAAAGGAATTTCTACATAAGACTCACGCTTGAATACAGTCTCCAAATCAAAGTTATGTCTGCGATGGTACGTATAATAAAAACCCATGTTACCTTCGTAAATTTGACCGTTACATACATATAATTGACCTGAATTATTCAAACATAACTTTAGTTGCTGTTTATTATAATGACTAGGAAGTATTATATCTTTTGCCCAGTTAGGGTACTCGATATTGAAAATGTTAAATAGATTTAAAATTTCATTTTTATTGTCAAAGTAGCGACAGAGGATTTTAAACCACATTGGAATTTCTTCACTACGCATACCACTAAATGAAATATCAGTAGGATTATAATTCAAGTTGCAAATAACCGCACTTTCAATTGTCTCAATAGTTATGTTATCAGAGAATGATTTTATCGCTTCTAGTTGTTTTAATTTAGAAAGTAGCTCACTACTTTCAGCTTTTAATTTTATATGATCATCACTTAGTTTTACATAATTCTTTTTTAAATTCTCATATTTCCCAACATAGCTCTCTACTTGAGCTTCTACTTCCATTTGAATTGCTTTTGCAATAACATCATTAACCATTACTCCATTCCTCCGTTTTATGTATTTTTAAACTTTAATAAAAGAATCAATTTATTTAATTAATCACAATACGGAACAACAACTCCATCTTTCACAACCATCATTTGAGTTGGAGCAGAAGATGTGCTGCTACCAGTACCTCTGACATATGTATAGTAGCAACCTGTATCTTTATGTTTTAGTATAACTGCGTCACCATTGTGTACTCTATCTACTGACATTACATTCATCTCACCTTGATCACTAGCGTATACATTTCCCTCATCACTTTGACTACATCCAAATAAAATTGTAAATCCTAACATTCCTACTAATACTAATTTTCGTTTCATTATGTATTTCCTCCTTTAATAATACTTCCAAAAATCAGCAAACCATTCGTAATTATCTTTGTTGTCGGAATCCCAAATAGAAACTCCGTTTTTTAATCTTCTTACTTTCCCACCATTCTCCCACCCTTGAGCTTCCATTGCTTCTACATGCATATCTCTTTCTTCTCGTGTGTTATATGTAAATTCCAATATCTCTTGATGCATTATTTGTTTCATTCATAATTCCTCCTTTTAATAAAACTCCTCTTTTACTTAATAATTATCTTTAAACGATCCGATTACTTTTACTACCGATTCGATGACTTTATTGAAGAATTCCTCATTATACGAATCTAAATCTCCTGTCAACCTACTGCCCCACATAATACGTAATTCATCTGGAGAAAATCCCATTGTATCATCACAATTCATTGATAGTTCCTTGATGAAATTTCGCTTATCATAATTAATACCATCATTTAAATAATCGATAATCTCTTGCAGCTTTTCATTCATTTACCTCTTCCTCCTTTAGTTTTATAAAACGGTTCTATTAACTAATTTAATTACTTCTTATAATCATATTAACACCACATTTTACTCATTTCAATATATTCATGTATTTTATTATATAAAATAAACATGTCCTTTTTGAAGCAGCATAATTAAATTGTTTAGTGCATATAATAAAGGTTGATATATCTTAATTTTAAAATCAAAGGATGTGATAACTTTGGAAATACTTACTCAAGATTCTTTAGATAAACAAATGTTAGAGAAATATAATTTAAATAATTGTGTAAATTCAACCACAATTAAAGAAAGCTTTACTGTTAGATTAATTGCATATGCATTAGTATTATCCTCTGGTTATATGATGAAAATTGAATTGTTCGATTATTCATTATCACTAAATAAAACATTTATACTTGTTATTTTATCCTTTTTATTGGTTATCCCCATACATGAGTTATGTCATTATATTCCTTTTAAAGCGTTTGGGTATGAGCCTAAATTAAATATATTATCCAACACTGTTAACGGAGCAATAAAAAGAGAAGATTTGATGATTATTTCAATATCACCATTAATGATTATTTCTTCCTTCTTAGTTATTTTAATGACTATTTTTACTTCTTTCATACCACTGCTCGTAATGATCCTTGGAATTCATTTGCTCACTTGTATTAATGATCTAGCACAATTTAGTATAGCGAAGAAATTCCAAAAGTGCTGTTATATAGGAGTTGCTAACAAAACTGAGTACAGAGGATATTTATAAGTTCTGTACTCAGTAACTTCAAAAATATTTATCTTTATTTAATACTATCCTATTATTTAATACCTTAACTGACCTACTACCTCTTCCTTATTTAATTGCTCACCCATCTGTAATAGTAAATTTCTAAAAGGTACAAAATCACCGTAATTAGAGTATCCTGCTGAATATGTATATGTACGTGGTTTACGTAAGTTATGTCGTTGATATTCTATGTAGCGTTTAGCTTCGTCTACCCCATTTATATTGTGCATTGTTATCAATTACCTTTACGAATGTATATTCATTTATCTTATTGAACTCTTCCATGACTTTATTAAAGAAACTTTCGTTGATATCCTTACGATTCAATATTTTACTTATCTTTCTTGCTTTAGACTTGAAATTTGTAAAATATTTGATTGCACGATATGGATCAATATACTCTTCAGTATCTACATAATCAGCAATGACTACGTATGATTCATTGTCATAAATGCTTTTGCATTGATATTTATAAATTTCTTTTGAGAGTAACTTTGCAGCATATTCTGGAGTCACTTTACGCTTAAGCCGTTCGTATTTATACTTCTCAAATTTATCAATTAGCCATGCTAACGGATACATGATTTTGTAATATGTATTGAGAGATTTTGATTTAAATTTTTTAATCTTCTTATGTGTTGAAGGCTTCATATTAATTCCCCTTATTTATGTATTTTTATAATAAATCACTTTTATGGAAATAGTTCATGCGTTAATTCAGATATATCTAAATCGATTTCTTCATTTGAATAATATTTATTTAGAACTTTATTTACTTTATTGATATACTTTTTCTTTGAAATACCATCTATGTGATAACTGTGCCACACTTCCGATATTTCATGAATATATCCTCTAAGAACTTTTATCTCATTAGCTAATTCTTCTTTAGTAGGACTTGTTTCAATCACCTGAATCCCCCTTATTTTCTACTTACAAATTGTTCATAATTGTTAATTGCCTTACTTACATCATCAAATGTGAATCCGTCTGGACAAGGTGCAATATCACCTATGTCAAACTCACCATCAAGTAAAAAACTTGTCTAGCAATTTATCAGCTTCTCTAGCTTTTATAATATTGTCTGAAATATGAGATCCACTCCACCACATATAAAACTCTTTATCTTTATAATACCATTTACAATAATATGAGTTATCTTTCCAATAACAACCTAAAGATTCCCATCTTTTAGTGATTTCTATATATTCCTCTGCGTCCAATTCCCATTGTAGTTTTTGTTTCGGTTTTGTTAACTTCTTTATTTGTCTTTCTATTGCTCTAACTTTCATCTTGAAATCATATGTATTGTCTAAACTTTTATAATGATTCAATAGAAATTCACACTCTACTAAATCACAATTGTATGGACTTTTATTGATTAACTCTAATATATTCAAGGTGCATTCAATCCTTTTGTTATGTATTTTTTTATATAATATTCAGTTATTATTTAATTGCGTTTAGCTTAGTTACTAATTTTTCAAGAGTTTTAAAATCCCTACAATCTAAAGCTTCATCAATTAATTTTTGAATATCTTTTGTGCTATCAACAGTCGTTTCACTTATAATTGGGGCAAGAGAATTTACTTGTTTGATATATGGAAATTCATTTTCTTTTATCCACAATTCTGTTTTGTTATTGGTAATTATAATGTCTCTATCTCCAACAGTATTAGTTATTTTGTAATCAACTCCTTCGTAAAATCCATTCTCTTCAGCATTATCTACTCTATTAATGTTCACTATAGCTATGTGATCTCCCACTTTATATTCACATCTTTCTGCAATTGTTATATGTTCAATATTAGGCATATCTGAATCAAATAGCAGAATACTTTTTCCATAAACCTCAATATAAAAAGGCACCTTTAGATACTCCTAATTTTGTAACGAAATAAGGCACTCCATTTTCTAATGCTTTCCTATTTTCAGATGACGATATTTTTTCTTTGTCATTTATGATTACAATATCTCCTTCATACACTACATCATTGCTCATAGGTTCTCTCCTCCTAATCATTCTTATAATATCTATCTTTTATTTAACTTTTAATATTATTTGCAATTGATTTTAGCTATCTTAATGCTTTTCGGTACACTTTATATATCCAATTAATATACGTTCTCTACGGTTTAATTAAAGCTTATTTTACCTAACCCCAAATCTGTTAATTATGTAATCATCATTCGACATTTCATATGTATATAATTCAACATCAAGCTTATTTAGGCTCACCAACATGTCTTCACGATAATCTGGTGCTACTACTAACATCCTAGTATTTCCTTTTATTTGTGTTGGATAATATAAGCATTGATAAGGTAATCTTTTATCATTATTTACAGATTTCAACTCGATAACACACTTACTACCGTTTTTATCTCTCGCTACGATATCGATAAATCCATGATCTACAGGTACTTGTCTATCGATAAAAGTCATTCCTTCTTCAATTAAACTTATGTTATTTTGTAAATAATCCTCTAGTTTTCGTTCGTCATCAGTAGTTCTTGGATTATTTTTGATCTTCGGTAGGATTATCCTGTGTTTGTCCTTTATTGGAAATATGAATTTTTCAGTTAAAATTTTATAATTATTATTTGCTTTTAATTCTTCTAACGCTCTTGTCATAGTTTCCTCGGAACAATTTAAAACTGAAGACATATTCTTAGTAGACACAAAGCTAAAATAATATTTATCCTGATTCTCTAATTGAAGTGTACGATAATAATTTAAATAAAAAATAATCCATATTACTCTGTGTTTATTGAAAATTAAATCAGGTAATTCCACCTTCCACATCTCTTCTGGTACTGTAATCCTTTTTACAATTAAGATTCCTCTATTTGTAATTACGTAATCTTCTATTATATTCATTTTTTTAATTATCTCTAAATTTTTATTAACGGTTCGATTATCAGTTACACCCAATAGATACTTTAATTCACTATTTTTTATTTTATAATCAGAACCATTGGTAAAGTTTTCGCTATTTATTATAGCGAAAATAATTGTAAATACGACATCTGTAATCATTCTATCTTCATTTAAGATGTATTTTAACGGCATTTTATACTTCATTAAATCCTCCTTTTCTATGTTCATTTTTAACATTGAAATTCCCTTACCCCGATTCTTGCAACCCTTAAGGAGTTAAAATGCTAATTCGACGGATAAAATATGCTAATCGCCCTTGCATAAATTGGGGTGTATAAAGAACAAGATACATAATATACATTAAGAACCAGTATATACGATTTCATTTTCTATCGAAAAGTGAGAATCGTAATTACCTTTTTCTTCTTCCTCCTCTATCTACAATTAAACATTAAATAAATTAACACGGTAATGGTTATTGAATCTTGTGAATCTATTTTCATCTAATGGATTATCAAATTGTACCTCGTGTTTAGTTATAGTGATTAACTTTAACTTTTTTAATTGGGTATTGTATTTAGTCAAAGTATCGTCACTTATTTTTAAATCATCTCTAATAGATATGTACGATGGATAACAGTAGTCTTGTGATATGTCATTTCTGTTTATGTATGATTCATAGTAATACATCAAGCGATATCCATGATGACCTATTTCTTCAATTCTATTTAGTGATTTTAAAGGTAGCTGCGTGAACCAATCTTTTCTGTATGGATACAACAGTTCAACTTTTAATTGTCCATTGGTTGGAAATTTACTTATCTCATTCTTAATTAACTTTTGGTCATAAAGCACTTTAAAGCATCTTTTTAATGTTCTATTGTCATTGATACCTAAATTATTCTTCATAACGACATGATCAATTTGAAGTATAGGGTCATTCTTATCACGAGAACGAAATTTCTGATAAAGTAAAAATGCATAAATAGCAAATGACTTCTCATCAATTTTAAATCCAATATTTCTAACAACTTCAGTTGGTATTTGTAGCCGAATTGTACTCTCCTTACTCATTCAATTAATATCCTTTTATGTATTTTATACTTTAATAACATTTTACTGTTTTAACCAATAATAATTCTTCCCTTATCATCATGATTCCAGGAATAACGATTTCCACAATCTTCACACTTCATCAACTGTTCATTTACTCCAATTTTATCAACCTTATCGTAAACTTTTTTAGATTTTTCTCCCTTTTTAGTTATTCTGTAATGAACTTCTGTGTATTCTAATTCGACAAATAACAGCTTTCCACCACAACTACATGTGGGTGTTTGATACGCCATGTATAATCGTCCTTTCTTAAATAAATTTTCTCGTTTAGTAGTTTTTAATAATATGATTTACTGCATTTCTAAAAACTTTTAATTTTTCTATGTATGATAAGCAGTAATAAGCTTTATACACTTCATTCGGAACAGTATCGTACTCTCCTTCTAATTCAATAATTGCAGTTTCGTATGACTGCGTGATTATCCAATCTCTAACTATTTTCATATTTGCATTCACTGTATATCGCTCCTACATACTATATTTATTCAATATGAATCAAGGACTTCAATCATTTTCTCTTTTATGTACTTCGGAATAGAACTTTGTTTCATTATTTCAAACCTATTGTCATGAATTCTTGTTGTTCTACCACTATAACTAAACGCTCTAACACCATTTTCGAATTTGACAATTCCCCATTTACCATCATTAAAAACAATTTCTCCCACATAAACCCTCCTTGACATTTTTTTCATACCGATCTGCTGTTTCGATTAACAAAGTGCAAAAATACTTCTTCAATTTCAGCAATATTCTCTTCAATATCCCCTTCGTTGTTATTAATAAATGCAAGACCTTCTGTTGAATTTTCTTCCTGATAGTCACCATACTCTTGATTTGCAGTTAAGTTTTCATAAGGGACTCCGTATTCTTCAAAAATTTCCACCAATTCATCGTGTAAAGACTTCGCCTTAAGATTCGCTTTGTTATATTGACGTAGCTTTTGTTTTATTTCATACGGCATATTTCTCAAGATCATTCACCTCACTTTCTATAATAGATGTGTTTTATCTAACTATGATAATTATTCATCTTCTGTAGTAGCATCTATAAATTCCTCATAATCCATCCAGTTGTTAGTAGTCCATTCAGCAAGGAATCCGTAATGACATCCTTCATGTAAGTAATCTTTTGAGCTGCCCCCTCGCACATCAGTACAAACAATATCACTCCCATCATCTTTGAATGGTTTACCACAAGATGAGCATTTTACTTCTTTTATTTTTGACATAATTTCTCCTTTTTTATTTGATAATAGTTCTACTGATTTTCACTTTCTTTAATATCAAGGATTCTAAATTCTGAAGAATCCTCTTCCCAATCATCTTCGTATTCACCATCAAATGCCTTTTTCTCGGCTTCTTCTAATGAATCAGCTTCAACTATCATTATACGAGTAGACTTTTGCTCATATTGGACTTCGAATTTCATAACTGTTTCTCCCCTTTTCTAATAGTTCTATTAATGTTAGTCTTCTAGGATTTCAATATTATCTAAATCAAATTTAGGAATCCATATTCTATGCAGTGTTGATTTTTCACTTTCACAAATCAAAGCCCATTCATTAGGAAATGGATCGTCATCATCCATTAACCATGCATATCTAAATATTAAAGTTTTACCTATCTCACTTTTAAATTCTTCTTTTAAAGTATCTAAATTTTTTGGATTAAATACACCTTTAACACGTTCATACATATAATCACTCCTAATTTTAATAATAGTTCTATATCATTTATTTAAGTTATCAAAAGCTTGTTTGATATCATCTATATTTTCAAATTCACCAATCGCCAATTTCATTAATATGCCATTTTCATTTACAATATCATCATAAGAGTAGCCACTTAAATTCATCCAATTTTTAATTTCAGAGATCAATTTCTTCTGTTTTGCATCTAGCTCATTCAGTTGTAAAGCCTTCTTTAAAATATAATTTGGCACAGGTTGTTTTGACATTCGCTTCACCTTCCTTTTAATAATAACTTCATTTTATCTTATAATTTCACTGTATATTCTTCATAAATATTAGAATAAGTAACTATCTCTTTGAGATTGTAGTGGTCAATTAGTGATTTTAAAATATCACAAAAAGCCTCTAACGCAATGTACACAACCTCTGAATTATCATATTGTTCTTTGTCATAATTTAATTTAAAAGTATCTATAAATTTTGCGATCGAATCATTACCGTGTGTTTCACCACTATACTTCATGTAATAATATCCATACTTATCTTTTTTAAAATATTTAAATAACCTTGAAATTGAATTAGTACCACTACCACAATACCATTTATATTTATCTTTAGAAGAAATGAATGGTTTTTTACATTCATTTAATTCGTTTTTATCAATAGGTGGCACTTGTTCTGGATACATCTTTTTAGTTTTTTCGTATATCTCGATCCAAGATTTTAAATTTGATAATTGAAAGTCTTCAGCTCGGTTCATTGAATCTTTTTCTAAAATGTATCTCATATAAATAAATTTTTCTAATATGCTCCTACATAAACTATAAGTGCCATGATAAGCTTTATTTTCAACCAATACTACCAATGATTTCAATTCCAAAAATGCATTGCTAGATAAGAATATTAAAGATTGATCTAATGCATTTATATCCTGTTTATTTTCTACTGAATGCTCATAAATTCTATAGTGAGCTTCTCTTACTTCACTCATGATATTGTTTAAATCCATCTTCTCTACTCCTATAAAATCACTGTTTTATTTTACTTGAAATGATACGCAAATTTGTTCAATGGAGTACCATTTGTATAGAAATCATCTAAAGCATCATAAGCTAAGTTAACTACAGTCATTATATCGTTTCCATAGTTTGAAAAAATATAAATGAAAGCCTCGTTATCGTCTAGATAATCTTCTTTGTTCAATGGATCTTGAAAATACATAACTTGATATGAAATATCAATACCTCCATCAAAACCATCTATTCCATACCCAATTACGTCAAAAATTATATTAATAACACCAATTACTTCTACTTCATCGAAAAAGTCTAGCTCTAAAGTGTACGATGTGATATATCCTTCCATCGAATGTTTTTGAAATTCACTTAGGTAATCATCACTCACTGCAAATCTGATATCTGCCATAAAGTATCTCCCTATCGTTTAGATAAAAGACTTCTATTATCTAGTATTCCTCATCATGTAAATGCCAACTATCTTTACAATTAGGGCAAGTTTCTAACTTCCCTGATCCGTAATCATCAGCAACGTGAATTAAATCCTCTTCTTTACCTTCCCAATTACAATTTTCACATTTGATATTCATAATTACTTCCTCCTTATATTTTATAAAATGCTGATTTCATTGAATCCAAAACGTAGTATTAGTGTTGTTAAATGAAATACCATCGCCTACAATTTGTTTAATCATTTCTATACAGTGCTTAGATAGGTTAATTGGATGATGCTCTGTATCAATCAATGAGTTTGGTTTAAGTTTAATCTTATAAATATCACCGACATATTGACTTTCTTCATGATTAATCACAAGTATATCTCCATCTACTTCAAAATTTTTTTGAATTTTTTCTAACTGAACATTTGTTAATTTTGCCATTATTTCATTCCTCCATTTTAAATAATATTATACTTTTATAGATCAATTTTAATTGATACTGAAATGGTATACAACTTCCAACTACAAATTTAAATTAGTATTTATAATTAGTCGAAGCCACCATTTATTCTAAACCTGATATTACCATAATCACAAATTACAAGTCAATGTATTTTGTGTATTTTATTATTTAATTTTACACTTCAATCTTTACCTTTTGAATATAGAACTCGTCTAAATGCTTTGTAATTGATTCTAATCGTCCTAACACATTTACCTTCTTAATTCCCCATGAACCTGCAAACTCTTTATAATTAGTCGGTATCTCATCCGATTTATCTTGTACTGTGTCGGAGAAAAGTTTCAACCACTCAATAAGGTGTTGCTTATTATAGCCTTTATCATCAAAATGTTTCATTGTATATATTAATGTAGGTAAATTGATCTTTCTTAATAAAAACTTGTCTGAATCATCTCCATAAGCATCATGTAAAACAGACATAGCTTTTTCTAAAGCTTCAAAAATCACTTCATTCACTTCTTCATGTAGTCTTTCAGCATACTTTGTTAATTCATCACTAGCAAATGACTTCAACTCATATTCTTCATCAAATAACATTAAAGTTTGAAGTAATACTGCTTGATCTTCTCCTTTACGTTTTTGTGATGGAGTAAAATATGCATTCTTCGTCATAAATGGGTGTTCTGATAATTTATTTAGTTTAATAGATGCGCTTACACCCATAACTGCTTTATTCTTCTGGTGAACACTTAGGTACACACCATTATTTAAACGATAGTATAATTCTACTTTCTGTTCTTCTGTTATATCGCTTAGATAATACATATTTAATGTCTTAGTTTGAAATTCTATTTTAACTGGTTCAGGTAAATCTTCGTATTTCATTTTACCAATACTAAAATAAGTACCATCAACGTTCACTGATGGAGTATCTGGATGTAAAGCATATTCACCTTTAAAGTACGAAACTAAGTTTGTAATACGTTGTTTACCATCAAGAACACAATAGGTATTTGCTGTTTTACCATCTTTAGTTTCTACTTCTGCAGCAGTAACTACTGGAGGAATAAAATAATCAACAATTAATGATTGTACTAGTAATGATTTTTGCATTAGATTCCATTGCTCATCTGCTCTTTGAATTGGAAAATCAAAATTCAATCTTTCATCTTCAATAAGTTTCTCAAATTTATTAACTGACATAGGCATACTTGCTTTAATCATTTTCCTCACTCCTTAAAATTCTGTTGATTTTAATTTTCAAAATCACACAATTAAAAAATCAAGATTCTATCTATCTCTATTTTCGTATTATAAAATTCTACAGATTTCAATTTTTAAAAATGTAAAATTCTACGATTTTGATTTCTTAATTCTATAGTTTTGAGATTTCGTTTTATGAAATTCTGTGCATTTCAATTTTTACTTTAGGGAATTCTACAGATTTCAAATTTCATTTTTACAAATTCTATATTTTCTGAATTTCATACATAGGCTTATAGTTTCTTCGCATTTTATATATCAAGATCATAATTGATATTACCTCTCCCAACACTTTAATTTGAATAATATTGAGATATTAAATAAACACATATAATAAATAGCTTTTGGCATTGCTAGCGTAATCGTAGACTGGAGTTTTTGTTCTCTGTGTCACTAAATACCATTCACTACAAAACGTTATGTATATGTTTATTTAAAGTTTAAAAAATAAGCGTCATTACACCACATATTAATATACTTTTTACTCTACTGATTAGCCAACAACTTCATATAACCTTTTTGCAGCTCTTTCATTTGATCTTTATAGTAATCGGTTTCATCTTTAGTGAAACTTGGTGTAAACAATGTAGGTAGCTCTACTTCTTCATTTGAATTATTGATCGAAATTTCATATCGCGCTAAGTCATATTTATCAACTAACTCAAAGCCGTACTCTTCATTTATATTATTAATACACTCTTCTCTTACTGATTCATTCATATGTAATAAAGTATTATAAACCTCATATTTATCATAGTTAATCTCTGAATTGTACCCAACTGAATTATTTACAACTAATTTTAATTGATTTATCATTTTCCGTTCTCCTTTTTATTTATTTTGTTATTTTATTTTCCCCTCTTAAGTATATCACATCAACTTAACTTGTATAACTGAAAATTGGATTATTTTTCATATTCCATTCGAAATAACAATAACTAATTAATGGGTGATATGTGTTTTTTAGTTATCTACTTCGTTAAATCAGCTACTCACAGACCAGCAATTTTGTTAGGTTATTTCAAATAAACTTCATTAAACTCTTGTGCATCAATACTTTTAAGTTCTTTCAGAAATTTAACTTACAAGTAAGCTATAAGTAAATTATATATATCTTATAAGTAAGATACAAGTGTTTTTTAAAAATAATCTACTTAATTTTAACTTTTCATCCATTTTTGCTTATTTATTGGTTTAAAATCGTGTTTCTTATTAGAGAGAGGTTGGCGAATCATCTTCCGTTGAATCTACACTTACAGCTTTAAATGATCCGAAGAGGCTGTAAATACTTCTCTGGTGCTGCCTATTATTTATTTCTTAAAGAGAGAACTTAATGAATCTCTTCTTATTAATGTAGAAATTAACTATTTAGCCTATTCAATTCACATTAGTCATCAAGATTTGCACTAAATTGAAATTTATTAGATGTAACATGCGACTACCTCTAAACCTCCTTATGTTCATACAAGTACATCAACCACCAATAACTCAATGTTAAAATCAACTTTCCACTTTTGATAAACCACTAGCAAAATATATTCATGAAAAAATTTCAGCTCTATTCTCCGCACGCTGTTATTAATTATGAATTTTTCATTTGAGATTTCTGGAAAAGTCGTGGCGATATTTTTCACTTTCTGTTATATATTAGAGATTTTTATTCTGAAATTTGAGGAAAGATTAAATATCTAAATTGATTCCTGTGAATATGAATGTGATCCAACACATATGCAAATATTTGTTCTCATTTGCTGTTTTTGTAAAGATCACATTTTGAGTTTTACTCATTTAATAGGAAGAAACTCAAAATAATTTATGTTATGCTTCTAATAAACACTGTAATATCAACGTTTTGAACAGATCAATAAAAATTAAATAATAAAATACATAAAATCCATTGACGAATATAATCTATACATGGTAATATAAGGACAGTTAAGAAATACAAAATAACTTACTTCCAAGTAATATTAAAATTAAGACTTGAAATTAAGTTATGAAAGACTTGCACTTTAAATAACAAAATACATAAAAATAAGTACTTTATAAAGTCACCTAGTCGCCAAGACCTCTAACGAGTGAGCGTACAAAGCAACAAAGTAGCGATGACACGAGCATAGGTAATTTTATAAAGTACTTACTTAATAGGAGGAAAATATAATGAAAAAATTTAATGTTGCTGAAAATATTATGGTTGTTACGTCTAAGGGTTTTAAAAATTCTATCCAATCGGCTGTAGATTTCACGTCGAGAGAGCACAACTCGTACGGTCAAACTATATATGATCGTTCATTTATCGCTACTATCGTAACATTCAATCCAGTAAATGAAGAAGTTGAATACTTCGCTGTTCGTGAGTTTGTAGACACAGACAATACCAAACGTATCAGCGAATTAATTCAAGATACAATTGCTCGAATTTCATCTAAAGAAGAGTATGTACAAAATGAATTAGTTGCTATTATTAAAGCTTCTGATTTTGAATATTATGGGCATGTAGGCTATCTATCTAAAGAAGAACAGGAAAACCGTAATTTAAAATTAGAAAATAAATTTATGTCTTTGTATATCAATATTATCAGTCAAAACAATGATAATAACCAAGGAATTGAAGTATTAGAATTATCCATTCGTTCTTTCAACTGTTTAAAACGTGCTGGATATAACACAGTACAACAAGTAAAAAATGCTACTCTTGATGAAATGATGAAAGTTAGAAATTTAGGAAGAAATTCTTTAAATGAAATAGAACAGATTTTAAATATTAAATTCGTATAGTCAAACGAACTCGTCACAGCGAGTATAAACAGGCATTAAGCTGTGAGCGTTCCCTCTTCTTGAGGGAGGTTGCAACACAAAATACATATACACTTAGGAGAGAATTAAAATGAAATTACAAAACAAAATCAGCGTATTATCTACTATGAAAGCTAAAGAGTTGCAGGAAGCAGCAAATAAAGAAGGTTTAGCATGGTATAACCGTGAAGAAAAACGCAAAATGCATAAAGGTGAAATTATTACAATGTTGACAGATCACTACACTGAATTAGCTAAGTTAGAAGTTAAAGTAGAAAATACACAAAACAATGAATTAGAAATTGAAAATTCAACAACAGTACAACTTGTATCATATTTTAAAGAATTAGCTTCTAGTGTGGTATCAGCTGCTAAAGAAGATTATCAGCAAGCTACACAACAATTAACTAGTGTAAAACAGTTATTATCAGATGCAATGGTAAAACTTAATGACAAGCTAACTGACAAGCGAAACAAGCTTTTAGCTCGCAATTGGGCTTTAACTATCAACAATATTAAATGCATCTTATCAACAGCTGAACGAAAAATTAGTGCTGCAGTTTAATTAAAAATACTATTTTATAAAAATAATCAAGTAAAGGGTGTATGGAGAATGAATATAGAAATAAAACAAAGCGAATTACTTTCAATTATGGATGGTTTTAATGGTTTAAATTCAGAGGTTGAAACTACATGGAATTTATTGTGTAGGTGGAATGATATACACAAAGAAGCGAACGAAAAACGAATGATTGAAAGTATTGAAAGATTTAAAAACAAATAAACTTTAATTAAAAACAGTATTTTATAAAATAAAAAGATTGGAGAATATAAGAAATGAGAAAAATTAATTATAAGTCAATACCTGCCTATTTAGAATTAAGCAATAGAGAAATTGGTGCAAAACTTAAAAAAGAAGAAAAATCACATGAAAGCTATGAACATGATTTAGTTTTTGAAAATGGCTTAGTATTAACGTTAGAAATTAACTATGATACAAACAAGTGGGATTATGCAAATCATTATATTAATGGGTACAAAGCTGTCTAATTTCATAATAGTAAATATTATATAAATAAATACATAAAATAATTTGTATTTATTCCGAATTTAGACTACAATAAATTAGATAATAAAATACATAAACAAAAGGAGAATATTAATTATGAAAACAACAATTAATCGCATCGAATTATTAGAAGGTCTTAAAAAGCTAGGACATTTTATTGACAGTAAAACAAAACTACCTATCCTATCTGGTGTAAAAATTACAACAACAGAAAATAACACGTTACAACTAATTGCAGGAAATCAAGATGCAATGGCAAGTGTAGTGATCGATACGTTACAAACAGAAACAAGTGGATCACTGGTATTAGAATATAAGAAGTTGAATGACTTTTTAAAGAAATCAAAGGCACTTGATATTGAAATTGATATGCTAGTAGATAATAAGGCAAATATAAAAGCAAGTAACATTGATTATAAATTAATGTTTACAGATGCAAACAAATATCCTTTACTACCTAGCCTTGAATATGAGCGTATGACAATGGACGTCAACGAGTATAGACGCATGATTAACAATACAACTTTTGCAGTAGCTAAAAGCGAATCAAGACCAGTTTTAAAAGGTGTATGTGTACGTACAGACAACTATAACCATATCGACTTTGTAGCGACTGACTCGCACAGATTAGGACGTTATACAGTGCCTAGTCAATTAGATAACATTGATACAGTTATTGACGGTAAAACACTTGAAAAATCTGTAAAGATGTTAAATAAGAAAACTGAAAGTATTGAAATTGGATTTAATCAAGATTTTACAATAGTTCAGTTTGACAATGTGGAGCTATGCATTAAAAATATTGAAGGTAACTATCCAGATTTTAGTCGCTTAATTCCAGAAGATTTTAGAACAGAAGCAATTATTAATAGTAGTCAACTAGTCGAGTCAATTGACATGTTAAAAACTATTGCCAAAGATGATCATAATCATGCCGTAAAAATGCAGTTAAACGGTAAAATTGAAATGTTAGCGGAAAGCTTTGAAAGTGGATTAATGACTGCAAATATCGAAGGTGAAAAAACTGGAGAAGATTTAAAAATTGCTATGAGTGCTATTTATTTAAATGAAGCAGTAAAAGCAATTAATGAAGAAAATACACAATTTAAATTCACTGGTTCTATGCGTCCATTTATTGCACTATCTAATGACAATAAAGCTATGCAATTAATTTTACCAGTACGAATTGCTTAATTAAATATTGGAGGGAATTTCTTCCCTCTTTTCCTACTATTAAAATAATAAAATACAAAAAAGGATGGTAAATAATTATGAAAATCAAAAATATTTTACTTTCAGTCGTTACAGCTTTTACACTATTCACTGGAGCAGCTACAAATAATGATACCTTAGCTAAAGAAATAAAAGAGACTTCAAATAAATATACTCATGTTCAAACGAACAACTTAAAAGACAATCAAACTGAATTATTCTATATATACAGTAATGAAATTGGACACTACTTCCTTGATCCAAAGGCTGAATTCGAAAATGTAATTTATGTTGGGATTAATGATTATAAAATAGATGAGAATTTTAAAATTGATACCACTTCCATTCATCGTGGTAAAAAGTTTATTGGTACATTTGTAGATGATTCTTTATGGGAATTAACAGGATTGGAGGCTGTTGATGAATGAGTATGTATAATCAATTTGTAAATGTAATGCAGAACAATATGTTAGAGCCTTTATTTAGTGACTATGAATCTTCTATAAATTTATATAAAGATCAATACAACAATAACGAGACCAACTTTAATTATGCTACATGGTTAGATAATCACATTGCACATGCAATTATTGACGGTTATTAAAATAAATAAATTGGAGTGAATTAAGAATGAAGTTAAATCGTGTACAGGCTGAAATTATTTACTTTTCACTACTTCATACATTAAGAGAATGCAATATAGAATATGATGAAAAACACGAACAGCTTCAAA
Source organism: Lysinibacillus agricola (assembly GCF_016638705.1). Classification (GTDB taxonomy): domain Bacteria; phylum Bacillota; class Bacilli; order Bacillales_A; family Planococcaceae; genus Lysinibacillus; species Lysinibacillus agricola. The sequence continues at coordinate 3,328,476 of NZ_CP067341.1, forward strand.
ATGAAATTATTGATAGAAACGACGTAACGGACATTTTGGATCAATTAGACTTGTTTTATGATTTTATAGTAGCTGAAAATGAAATTACTTTTGATGATTAAAACTTAAACTAAATGATATAACCATTTCATTGTATGTCCCCTACCATATCCATAAAGTGAGGTGAACTAAATCTTGATGCAAAAATGTATAGCTACAATTGACAATTATTTTTGGACTCCAGAAGATGCTCCACAAGACAAAGTGTCATTCTATAAGATAGCTTTATCTGTCAACGCTATAGCAATTTTGATGTTCATATTTGTAATCGCTAAAATTAATTAATAAAATACATAAAACTAGTTGTAATTTATCTGTAGTAGTGTATAATAAGTATTAACAAATATATTAATTGGAGGTTGAAACAAATGAAAGAAATCAATGTAAGTAACCCAGAGATTACAATTAATGGCTTAGAGTTTTTACAAGACCATGACCTTTATGAAATACAATTCAGTAACTTTGTTGGTAGCTTTTCTTCTGTAATGAATTACCTTTATAAAATGGCAGTAGTAGTAGAAAAAGAATTTAATGATACTCATGGATACGAAATCATTGGAGAATATGCAAGTGTTGGAAGTTTGAGAAAAAACGGTTTAAAAGTTCCAAATGAAGCTGTTGCAATAGATCAGGTCGTTAGAATGAACGTATTTAATTATGATGAAGCATACGTAATAGAAGTTGATGAACTAAAAGGAATTGTATCTGAAATGTACCATTTAATTGAGTCATACACAAATTGACTGAAGTTTATGAGCATAACGAGTCATTAAGTTGACTGCTTGAAAGCTAATCTAAGTAAGTAAATTAGTAAAAGTTATTTATTTAGATTAGCTTTTAAGTCCGAAAAGATTTTATAATATATGCTTTTTATAAAAATAAATACATATAATGAGGAGTGTTAATTTGGCTAGAAGAACAAAAGAAGAAATGTTTAGAATGAAAAATGATGTTACTTATTATCTACTACAAACAAAACTTGACCCACACAGTGCTCATGAATTAATGATCAAAGAGCGTTTAGAAAATGGTCAAATGATTCCATACTATATCAAAGGAGTGAAGGACTTCATCAGTACATCTCATGATTTAGCTTTAGAGTTAAACAGAGAGGAATTGATGAGAAAGAAAGATAAAGAAAAGTTTAAACAAAAGCAAGATATTGTGGATTATGTGCTAAAATTATCACTACAAGATATAAAACAAATATATAATGAAAGAAAAAACAAACTACCAAAGCACGAATTTTTAGAACTACACTCACTTCTAATACTAAAAGCTGTTGAAGGAGAAATAAAAAAGAATGATGTAAACGATATTATAATTAATTTATTCCAGAGAATAGCGTGAAATTGGATAATACTTATACAAGTATAATACACGTTCTTATGAATCACCTATCTACTTCTTTATGAATATGGTAGGTTATTTCCGTATATTTGTACGTGCTATAAATAAAGAAATTCAAAGTATGATAGAAAGCCCTTTTAGGACTCTCTATTTGAAACATCTTTCGATACTTCTTCTGCTATCGTTCGATCATATACAGTAAGAAGAACATCGTCTTCTGGAGGATAATCGTCATCTAATTCTAAGTAGTAACAATCATGCATATGAGCTAATCGCAAAAGATACAATAAATCATTCGGAATCTTAGAGACTTCTGTTTTCTCAAGATCAACCATAATAAAATAACCATGATCATCTTTTGGATATATCAATAAATCTAAATTTTCAATATGATTTTTTAATATATATCTTGTGGTAGATGATATGTGCAATGTGGAAAATGTTAATATGTTTCGACTTAAAATTTTAACCATTCCTTTCGCTAGTTCAGAAAAGTATTTTATCATTTCGTTTTCAAATAATCAATATTATCATACTGAAGGACGTGTATTTTTAAGATAATTAATAAAATACAAAATGAAAAGGAGTTTTAAAAATGAAAATTAAAATAGTAAAAGAAACAGGTTGCTTTATGTACCTTGATGAAAATAATAACATGACAGACCATTTCTTTCTTAATATGTACCGTTTTGATCAATTACCTAATGAATTATTAGAAGCACTTAAAACACGCTTAGAGATGGAAAAAGTAATTCCTTTAGGAATATACAGTAATCTTTTTGACAACAGTTTATATTTAGTGTGTAAAAATAAGAAGTTTATCAATGATGATTATGCATTTACATTTAAGTATTCACCAGAAGGAATTGAAAAGGCTTTAGGACATGACTTTTATAATGAAAACATTAATAATACTAATAGAGGTTTCATCTCTCTACATGACTTTAGAGAAGTTAAAACTGTGGTTTAATTGCCTATGATTACACGTAAAGTACATCATAAGTGTATTTATTCGCAAATTAAATATAGAACCACCTCCCCACTACCTACTACAAAATTAAAATTTGAAAAGTGGAAATGTGAACCGCTTCATAATGGGTAGTTACATTTTATAAACGTATGTAATGATGATATAGAAGAAAGTTTACGTGGAATAGAAATAATAAATGGAAAAGTAATTGAAATGATTAAAAAGACTGATGAAGAATATAGAATCAGATTTAAAAATAATAGAGTCTACAAGTTGAGTAAGTATAATTAGTTTAAATTTTAAATAATAAAATACATAAATAGTATTGTGTTTTATGCATTTATGGTATATAATAGAATTATATTAAAGGAAAGGAGTTGAAAAAGTGAAGTATGGATATTGAACATATTATTATGATAACAGGCTCAATCGTAGCAATCTTTAAAGGAATTACTTCTTCCTTAAAAGACATACATGATATGAGGACAAACAAAAAGCGACCATCTTCTAAGCCGTCCGCAAAACGCAAGAAGAAAAGTCGCAAATAAGTCGGAGGGGATTTATTCCCCTTCCCTATTGATAATAATATTACCATACTCGCTTAAAATATGCTAAAGAAAATCGGTTATCTAAATTTATTTTTCATTGTGTTTCTGCCATTCTTGATGTATCAATGGATTGATTTCGAAAATTTGAATGTATTTGATTGGGTTATTATTGTATTGTATGGAATACTTGTGATTGTATTTATAGTTAGAATTGTAATTGCTGCGATCGGATCAAAGGGAAATTAAAAATGAGAGTTATAATATTTTGAGCAGCTTAAATAAAATTAGCTGCTCTTTTCTTTTAGTTTTTTTATTTAACAAAATACATAAAGTGGTTGTAATAAACCGAACTACGTGGTATACTATATTTAAGTTAAAGATTTACATAAAACATTCACAAGGTTGTAGATGCAACACGGCATCAAACCTAAAGGAGAAAATTAAAATGGCAGCATTACAAACAGAGGCAATCAAAGAATTAACTAAAGGTTTAACTCAAATTAAAGTAAATGGTGGAGATGCTGAAGACTTTATTTACTTGGAAGATGGTAGTGACTTAGATCATGACAACTATGATATTGCTTTAACTGCATTAGGCTTTGATGGAACGCATAAAGAAACGGACTTTGACGCAGCACTAGAGAACTTCTTTCTAAACATTGTTATTTAATTAAATACAAATTTTAAAACCACCTCACCAGTGGTTTCTTTTTACGTTACTGTCACTTATGATTAGTCATTATGCAATTAGTGATATAAATACATAAGAAAGGATTGTTGTATATTTGAATATAATTAGAGCTGATACAATGTATAGCTGCTCCACTTCCGCATTCGCAAGAATAAAATAAAATTGAAAAGGATGAGTAACTATTACTATTGATGAGATTTTTGATAAGTGTACCAATCAAGGCTTTAAAGCAAGCAAAAGAAATAATTGGGTATGGATTAATGGAACTGATGGACGTTATAGCAAGTATACTGAAGGTAAAATATTAGAAGAGTTAGGATTCAAGTTTGCTAAGAAAAAGAATAAATATTATTGCATTGTAGAAAATACATATGGAAACGAAAGATTGGATAATGTTATGAAGGTTTATAATAGTAGGAATAGTCAAAGGTGATTAAGTGGAGATATACTGCCTCGAGCAACATAAATACATAAAATAAAAAAGTATGTAACTTTGACGGTTGTAAAAACCACAAGATATGTAACTTTGACGGTTGTAGTTAAATACTACGCATATCCATACAAACATTGACTATTATACCTATTTTAGTGTATGAATCGTATCTTAATCACAATCTATTAGTAGTGTATTTAACTTTAATTAAAACTATAACAATTAAGAATAGGAGATATAAAATTATGAATCATATTAATTATGACAAATACAAAGGTGAAACAAGAGAGAAAATGATTAAGCAAAGCCAAAACTTTATCATTAAGGATAATAAAGCGTATGACCTATTAACTGGTGAAGATATTAGTCATCTATATCAACATCAATGGCTTATACCAGTTATGAACAAAGTAACCATTAATAGTAAAGAAGCATTTAAATCATTAAAAGTGTTAGGTGAACATGAAGCAATGAATGGTCAATTTGTATTTGCTTTCTTTACATTAACAAAAAGCATAACAGATATGTTTCCAGATATAAAGAAGCCTGACATCGCAAGATTAATGTATCTTGGTACACTTATAGAATGGGAATCAGGGATGCTTAAAACAGGTAAAGGTAAGGCTACAACATCTGTAACGCGTTCAAATTTCCATGAAGTTGTAAAGTTGAGTAAGAACCGATCATATGTATTACTTAATCAATTTATAGATAGTAAAGTATTAATTGAAAATATACATAACGAATTAATTATGAATAAAGAATTATTCTATCGTGGTCATAAAGAAAACTTTAATGTAACAGTTAAGAATAAAAGCTTTACTAGAATGTTCAGAAAGACTGTACAAGATTTATTTAATAATGCAGATGGTAGACAGTTAAGCAGTATTGCAAATATTTATATGGTACTTCCTTTCCTTAACCTACATACAAATATAGTCAGTCATAATCCAGATGAAACTGATATAGATAAGATTATCCCTATGACATTAGGTGAGTTATCAGATGTATTAGGTTATAAAGATTACAGAAAACTAAAGACAACTCTAAACAATGTAAAGATAGGTGATGAATATGCATTTGGATTCTTCTTCTTTGATAAAGATAAAAGGTCAATGAAGATAGTTGTTAATCCTGATATAGTATTTGCTGGAGATGGTGAGCAACTAGGATTAGTCAAATTAATGTTTAATAAAAACAAACCTAAACATTAAAGATTAAGATCAAAAGATTAAGTGCCTGCGCGTAACAATAAAAAGACATTGTTACTTACTTCTCACACATAAACGAAAAGAGTGTTTATGTATTCGATTACCTATTACTTAATTAAATACATAAAGAAATAATCAATGGTTGTTAGATGTATACTTAGCATACAATGATGTAAGAGAAAGTATCGCCTCTTCATATACATTATTACTAGACAACATTAACAAGATGTATATGGATAAACAAGCTATTATCGCTCCAGTATATAAGTTATATAGTATGTATGACTATGGTAGAGATAAGAAGCTTGATAGCTTTATTAGTGTGATTGATAACATGGATATAGATAAACCTATACCGATTAGCGAGGTTAGTCAGTCGTTTAAGAGGTATATTAATAGGCATTATGAGGATAAAAAAGATTTAATAAATAAATATTTAAATTTTAAAGGTTATGAAATTCTAGAAATTAAAGATAGATACTCTGACAACAGCAAATATATAAAGAAGATAACTTAACCGTCTCGATTTACTTCTAAGAAATAGATAAAACGGTACAGTTAAATTTTATTATCTAAAAAGTAGTGAGTTGAAATATACTTGCTACTTTTTTATTTTGTATATAATGGAATTTTATATTTATTGAATTGAGTAGTTGGAATGTGATTATATGTAGGTAAAGTTATATGAATTAGTAGCTTATTACAGGTTATAGATAATAATTAGATACTAATTAGTGTATAGATTAGTACAGTACAATTATAAATTATCAACAAAGTTATACACAAGTTATTAACATTATCCACAAATTGAATTGTTAAATTAGAACACCTTGAGCCAACGCTGTCTGTTATACAACGAATATAATAACACGTCACGTATTTCAGCCATTTATAAAAGCTAATAAATCAATTTTATATAATATAGTTATACTTTTATGGTTATAGGAGTGTATGTTCGTATTTTATAATGAGTTATTAGCGAGTTGTAGGAGTGTGAGTGGTAGTTTTATGTACCATTTATTGTCAGTTATAGGTAAAATAATATACATTATATCCTTTAAACACTGGATATGGGGGGTGTCTTTACATCTTGAGGTTGAATGAGTGATCAGATATCCACGCTACCACATCTATCCACACAGGTTGATAATTTTTTCGATTTTACATTTCTATAAATTTACCTCCACTCTCCTACTATATAATCCAATATACCTAAAATTAGTCCAACTTACCTATTTTTCACTTTTACTTCTACTCGTAATCGTAATCGTAAAATACTCATAATATCCTTACCAGTATTGAATATTAACGTATAGTAAATTAGTCACAATTAACACATCTACACCACTTTCCACCCTATTAACACCTCTAAAACCCTTATAAACATTGAACATTTACGACTAAACATAGACGACTAATTTATACTTAAACTATACAATACACATAAAAGCCTTATAAATATTGAATATAAGCTTAATTTTGCAGCTTCAGATAAATATAAAAAAGACTCGAAAATAATCGACTATTTAGCATCAATTCCATTGTAAACTCTACGTTTCTTTTGCTGAAAGTAGATCAATTTACGAGTAATGGTGATTTTGATGTTAATCGTCTTTTCGAGTCAAATTATTTACCTATTTTTTAAATATAATAATCCATAGTATTTAACTTGTGATATTTATCTAACATTTGTATCAATATATTGATATGTATTAATTCTTATCTAACTTAAATAATTTCCCCTTTCAACGATATCTAGCGCATAATTTAAAACATTTGTTTTTGGTATATCATCTTTAGCACACATTGCTAATAATTTTAAAGACTCCTCTGGATGTGTGACTGATAATTTACTAATAACCAAAAGTAATGCAGACTCTACAGATTCATCTTTCTCTATTTGTACCCTCTTTACAGTATCCATTTTAATCACTCATTCCCCTTTCTAATTATATATCAATAATTATTGGAAACTTTTCTATAAATTACAAGTATAAAGTTAAAAAAGTCAGATATAATTTAAGGTCTGACATATCCTTCATTAATAGATAATACTACAATCCAAATAGGAATGAAATGATATTCTGTATATTTCTACATGTTTCGACAAAATTTCTTACCAATTAATAGAAATTTGTTATTTATGAATAATTTGTATTTTATTAATTAAATTTATTTAGTAATTTGACTAGTAGATTAGATAGTTTCGCAGTATTATATAAACAAGAACACAAATTAAATAACAAAATACATAAAATATTGTTTTTAAATTTAATTGTGTTATAATTTAATAAAATACATAAAAAAGGAGATTGATATATTGAAGAACTATGAAACAATTAATGAAGAGGTATTTGAAATGAACATGGCAAAGGAGGACAATTTCAACAATAGTGAAGTACTATACTATCTAGAGGAAATGATTAGTATGGGTGCGGAAGAGAATTATGAATCAGAAGCATATCAAGATATTAAGCAGCATGGAAAAGTTAAGAGTAGTTCCTTGAAGAAGATTAAGCGTAACATGTTTAAGTTATATAATGAGAAGTTTTGATAGGAATACATATGAAGTATGAAATTGCTACTAATTAATACAGTGTTGTTATAACAGAAATGATACTTACTATTAGAAGAGTTTAAAGCCTTGTTAAATCAATTGGAATTAATTAAAAAAGGTATACATAAGTGGTACGTAGTTAAGTCTTGAAATTTAATATAATAAATACATAAAATTATATTAAATACTAACCAAGAGGATACTGATACATAACATACATAATTTTATAGGAGGATTCATTTGTTAACTGCTAAGGTCGGTAAAGAAATAATAAACTGTTTGGACACTAAATACGATAGATATAGATTAAAACAATGGTCTAGTAAAGGCATTCTTAAATGTCCTGTATGTAATGAAAAATATGAGTACTGTCATGGAGAAGTTGTTCCTCCGTATTTTAGACATGTAGTGAAGGAATGTAATGGGTATTATTCCGAACAAGAAACAGACGAACATAGAAGTGGAAAAATACTACTTTATGAGTGGATTAAAAATCAAGAAGGAGTATCTGAAGTAAATTTAGAACATTGGATACCAGAAACCAAGCAACGTCCCGATATCTATTTTGAATTTAATAATGAAAAGTGTGTAATTGAATTTCAATGCTCCCCTATCGCAAGCGAATTTATCATTCGTAGAGAATTGTATAGATTGGCAGGAATACATGATATTTGGATCTTAGGAATTGATAAATATAATATTGAAATTTGTTCAGGAGAACCAAACCATATGAAGCGCTATAAACTTATAGAGAAAGAACTATTAAACAATAGTTTAATTTATCTTGACGTGAAAAGAAAAGCTATAATTACCGATTTAAATATTTTAGATATAAATAAAAAATTAGAGAATTCTATAGCATATTTTCAACTTTCTAATAAAAAAGAGTTTGACTTGTTTAGCGAATATCTAAGCAACAAAATGAGCTTCGTGATAGAGAGTATCAATAATTTTATATTTGATAATGGTATTAAGATAAACAACGAGCTGAATTCAATGTTAAGCGATATTAAAGATACTTACATCAATAACTATGATGATATTATGAAAGATAGAAAAAGAAGACATGATAATCTTTTGAAATTTAAGGATAAGTACAATAATGATGAAATAGTCAGTACCTATGTTGGAGAAATAGGAAATGACACTACACTAAACGTGTTGCTGATGGAAAAAATTTATTTTAAGACTTACAAATCTACACTATATAAATTTGTAACAGAAGATGGTGATTTACTAACATGGCTAACTTCACTACGTCCAAATATTAGTGTAGGCGATTATGCAGTATTGTCAGGAAAAGTAAAAGCACATTTAGAATATGAAAATATAAAACAAACAAGAATGGTAAGATGTAAAACAATTAAGTTTTAGCTTAGTAATGGGAGGATGGTTAGTTGCGTAAACAAATACAATACTTAACAATGAAATTCGAATCAGATAGATTAAAAAAGTTTAACTATGATATTAGTATTAACATTGATGAGGCTATCGATAATAAAGAATTAATTGCGGTATTTGAGAATCAATTAATTGATACGATTCTAGATATCACTAAGCGTCATATTGATGTTAATAGGCTTAAATATTTAGAAAAAGAAATACATAAATTGAAGAATTCGACCAGTGACGATGGTAATGGTGAGAAACTTCAAGATTTACAACTAAAATTAAATGAGTTAATTTACGTTCCAGAATACATAACTATCGAGATGAGCAACAAAACACAATACAAGAGATTATATAGTAAAGGGGTACTAATTAATGGCGTTAAATATAAACGATTCAATTCCAGTGCTTCTCAAGCAAGAGTTAATACTGTCCTATTTATTGCAGAAACTGTATTTGATGAATTAAGGTATCGTACTGACAATGGTAGGAATAAAATCGTTCCTATTGCTCCTGCTAAATTAAATGCTTACAGAGGCTTATATGGTAGCTCTAGATATAAAGTAACTACACCTAACTTCTGTGTAGTGAAGGATTTTGAAAGTCCAACTTCATTCAATGTCAACTTTGTAACTGAAACAGATTACAGCGAAGATGATGAAATTGAAGAAAAATCCATTACAAAGATGTTTAATCGTTTCGATGGTCAAGGATTGATATCTCCTAAACAAGCTGAGAAATGGGCTAAGGAATTAGAAATTGACTATATCCCATCACAATTCTGCATTAGGGGCAGTTTTCTCAAAGGAATGCTTACTGTATTTGATATACATGAATGGGTTGAAGAATTTAATGAAGGTAATTATATAATAGAGTCTATTTATAAGGACGATAGCGATAATCCAATGTTGGTTGATTTAAGATGTGTAGATGTAATAATCACCGAATCTCAGCTAAAATTGTGGGATAGTTGGTCTTCTGTTGACCATTACCGTCAATGTTGTGTGGAGAATAATATGTCATGGGGCATTAGTATATATGCCCCTAAATATGATAAAACATTCTTCTATCAAAATTATCAATTCTTACAGACACTGAACTTAGATGATAATGATGTAGCTACTATTACAGATAAATTTGTGAAGTGGATCAAAGGTGTTACTTCTGAGAATGTGTATTACACAATGCTATTTCTTGTAGGAATGAATGCAAATGAAGAAAAATTTAATCAGTTCCTAAACAGTAAAAACGCTAGTTGGATTAAAGCTTTAATTGTTGAACCTAAGCTAATAAAAGATAAATACATAAGAAACAAAATTTATAATATGCTCAAAAAGAAGATTCAGAATGCTTCTATTGGTCAAATAATTGTTGATGGTAACTTTCAGGTTATTGTATCTGACCCTTTTGCTATGATGGAGGCAGTGTGTGGAAAAGAAGTGAAAGGTTTGCTTGCCGAAGATGAACACTACAGTAACTATTGGAATAATCTCAACATCGAAGAAGTTGTAGCAAGTCGCAGCCCCCTCACCTATCGTAGTGAGCATGTGTTGCTGAAACTAATTAAGAATGATGATACCGAAAAGTGGTATAAATATTGTTACAGTGGGATTATTTTAAATGCTCATGGCAATGAAACTGATCGTTTTGCAGGAAGTGATTTTGATTATGATATCATCGCTACTACATCTGATAAATCAGTAATCAAAGGAGTTTATCGTAAAGAATTACCAGTTGTGTATGAAGCACCTAAACCATCTAAGGTGATTCCTACTGAGAACGATTTGTATAATGCCGATACATTTAGTTTTAATAGTATTATTGGAGGACTAACTAATAAATCAACTTCTGGATATGCGTTACTAGCTAATCTATCTCCTGAATCTGAGGAGTATAAAGTCACTCTTAGGAGAATCAAGTCAATTACTAAGGCTCAATCGGCTCAAATTGATAAAACTAAAATTGGACAAGAAGTTAAAGGTATAGTCCCTAAATGGGTAAAATACCAACTGCCCATTAAAGATGAAACCGAACAAGAACGATATGAACGAGAGTTGAATAATAGGATTTTACTTGATAAACACCCTTATTTCTTTATGCATCTATACAGTAATACAAAAAAGAAATACAAAGATCATGTGAAGAAATATGAAATTTTATCATTACAGCGATTAGGAATAACCCTAACTGAACTAAAGAGCGTTAAACGTATGAATGACGAACAATTAAACTTCATAGATGAATTTTATCGTAAATCACCAGTAATTGAATCTGATTGTGTAATGAATAAAATTTGCAAACGTATCGAGTCGGTTGATTTCGAAATAAAGAAACTACTGAAACTCGACGAATGGTTTGATGACTATGAATCGTTCATGAATAAAGATATTAAGTTTAACCAAGATACATATAAGAAAGTGAAAAAGAAATATTCAGAATTCAACTCTATGATTAGAAATGAAATGAATAATACACAAGTTAGTGTTAAAACTACCTATGATGAAAGTGTCGCACAAGATATTAATATTGTTCGAGAAAGATTAAAGGTTGAGTTGCTTGGAGTATGTAACAACGAGAAAGAATTAATGAATTACGTGATTCATATGATCTGTGTTGATAACAAAACGTCAAATAAAGATATAATGTGGTCACTGTTTGGTGATGAGATTGTTGATAATTTAAAAAGTAATAAAGATTATTTATACCTCCCTATCCAAGATGAAGATGGTGAAATTGAATATTTGAATAAAAAATATACTGTTAGAAAGGTGGAATTGTTTTAATGGGTATGAATAAATACTATAAAGAAAAAGAATACATAGAAGAGTTATTGAAAAAGAACAAATTAGACACTGGAATTAGAGGTGATTTAAAAACTTTAGCTAAGTATTACAAACATCTTGGTCAAGATAAAGACGCTATCGAGAAATCACTGTATGAGTTTTGTGAGAAGAAATGTAAAGGTTGGTTCAATAAGGTTAGGCATTACAAGATGATTGATAATGCGATTACTTATGCTTTAAAGGATGACAGTGTATTAATTCAAATTGAATCAATTGAAGTGACGAAAAAAGAAATGGAATTTATTGAGTCATTAAAATATGAAGAATTAGAAAAGAAGATTATTTTCTCATTGCTAATAATCAACAAATTAAATAATGCTAGAGCAAAAATGCGAGGCATTGATTCTAAAAATAACTATTTTGGTGGTTCTGGAGAATATAGTTATAAGTCATTGATGGATACTTTAAATGAAAAACTAACTCGTACATATCGTGAAAAAGGAATACATAGAACAATTAAGCAATTTAATGATGATGGATTGACTCGTACTACTAATCGACTATCTTTAGAGTTGTTGTTTTTAAATCAAATTGAGGAAGATGAGGAAACTATATTTGAGGTAAATGACTTTGACAATATTGGATTAGCTTATGAGTACTATTATGGAAGCAAGAAGGTGAAAAAGTGTATTGAGTGTGGAAATTTAATTAGAAACACTAACTACAAAAATCAATATTGTAATTCATGTAAAATTATAAAAATTAAGGAGAAACATGTCAGATATAATAATAAAAGAAAATAACGACCGTTGCTTATACCCAACAAACCCAATGATACTAATGGTTTCAAGCGACGATGACAAATAGTATATATGATAGAGAATGAATCTGTCAAATTAATTAAATACATAAAACAAAAATCAAATGGATAAAAGGAGAAATTAAAATTATGGCAACTAAAACAGAATTGGTATCAAAAGTACAAGAGGTAAATTTAGCACGTACAGGAGAAAAGCTGTCTAATGATGAAGCCACTCTTCGCACAGAGGATGTAATTAATGCAATTGAACAAATGTTAGTAGGAGGTTCTGATGTAACCCTAGGATTTGCTAAAATTGTTCAGGGAGTACAAGCAGCATGTACCAAAAAAAATCCACAAACCGGTGAACCTATTGAAGTTCCAGAAAAACGAGTTACAAAGTGGAAAGCAATGCCTAAGTTTAAAGAAAAGTTAAACAGTTAATTTTAAATACATAGCAAATTCATACAGGCGTTTTAATACTTGGATAGAGTTAGTGGTAGGGTTATCCCCTACTCTTCTCTATCCTTTTAATTTTAATTAAAAATCAATATGTGGATAAAAGGAGAAATAAATATGGCTAAGAAGACCAACCAAGTAGGATTCAAAGGTATTTTAGATGTAAATTTTAATGAAGGATGCTCTACTATTACGGAAGTAACAAAAGAAGTTGAATACGTATATGATTTCTTTAAAGAACTTGCTAATTTTAATGGTAAAAGCGTGACTATTTCGATTAAAGAAGATAATGAAATTGCGCCAATTGAAGATTAAGGAGTGATTAAATGACTTCTTATGACTTAAAACGTAAAGAAATAGAAAGCTTTAAAGATTATCACATACGCCTATACACTAATTTAGATAATTATGATATTTCATCTGATGAAGCTACCATACTTTTAAATAAGGAATATGGTTCTAATTACAGTGAATCCAAGTGGCGTAAGGATTATGGTCAGTATTTGAATTGGAAGGACTACATCGAGTCTAAATTAATTGGAAATAATGATTTACCTTCATATAAACAAACAAACGAAATCAAAGGCGATGGAACTCATTCATCTGATAAGCTTATTCGCATTAATGAAAATGATAAATTAGATAATAAGACTATCTTAGAAGCTCATGGATTCGATATTAATGAGTTTGATTTAGTAAATGCAAAGAATTCCATTTGGAATCAATCTATCGATAAGACTTTATATTCGAGTAAAATCACAGTTAAACCTAAATCAGTTAAATTTGATATTGAAAATGTGCTTTCACAACTACAAGATAAAGTTAAAAAAGTAGTAATAAATAAGATTGATTTCAAAGGTGAAAATTTGTTAGAAATACCTCTAGTAGATATGCACTTTGGAATTAATGATTTAGAATATTACAGTGAAACATTAAATGAGATTTTGGAGCTAATCGAGTCTAAGAAATGGGACACTATTTATATTCCAATCGGAAACGACTTACTGCACCATGACGACTTTAAAGGACATACTAGCAATGGCACAGCAATTGAGAAAGTAGATATAGAGAATGCTTGGACTGATGCATTTACTTTCTACAGTTACATTTATGAGGCTTCATTGAAGAATTCGAATAATGTAGTATCTGATTACGTATGTGGTAATCATGATAAAGTTATGACTTACGGTTTAGTTAGGGCATTAGAAGTTAAGTTTCCTCAAGTTAAATTTGATGCTTCTATTGAAAACAAGAAAATGTTCACATGGAAAGACGTTGCTATTCTAAGTCTACATGGAGATAAAGGATCAAATCGAATTAGTAAAACCATTTACAAGGAATACGGTAAAATTATTGCCGACAAGAAGGTTGTCGAGATTCATAGTGGTCATCTTCATTTCTCACAATCTAAAGATGATTTCGGTGTAGTATTTAGAACATTGCCTACTAAAGCTAAAACTGATGAATGGCATAGAGAAGAATCATTCGTTGGTGCAGGTAAATATTTCAGTTTATTTGAATATAAATCAGATTTATTGAAAACTATACATAATATTTAGGTGATACATATGAAAAACTTAATATTTGATATTAGATTCTCAGTTTTTATATACATACAGCAGCTAAAAATTTTGTTAAAACGGTTATTTTATTTAAATTAATAAAATACATAACGTTTGTTTTTATTTTCATTGATTATTCATAGAACCTCTCCTTTTAGCACATCTATGCAGATTACTCCCCTTTCCTTTATAGGTGTGCAATAAAGTAGAGATGCTTATCGAGTAGGAAATATTGGGAAGTCATGAGCCTGATATGAGTGTACACATTCCTTACACTTTCCTACTCTTTTTATTATTTAGGAATGAAAATACATAAAGGAATGATGTATATGGGTAAAAATAAAAAATGGAACGATGAAGAAAATAATAAACTAAAAGAAATTTATTGTGATGCTAGTAAAGAAGAATTGGAATATGTTTTTAAAAGAAATTACAGTACAATTCATTTGCGAAAAGCATACAGAGATTGGTGTACAAACCAATAATTTTGCAAATTTAAGGAAATCTAAAATTTCAATATGTGTAGAATGTTACAGAGATATGACAAATGGTAAGTATAGTCCTTCATTCAAAGGCGGTATTGGTGAACTCAAAGATTTACTTAGAGGAATAATAGCTGATTGGAAAAAGGAAAGTATGAGGAAAAGCGATTACAAATGTGTATTATCTGGTGAAAAATTTGATGATATTCACCATTTATATGGATTTAATTTAATAGTCGAAGAAACATTATCTGAATTAAAATTATCTAGATTACCGCAGGTTAAAGATTATACAGATGATGAATTAGATTTAATAAAAAATACATTCTCCAAGATACATGATTCTTATCCTTTAGGTGTTTGTTTAGCACATGATGTACATGTACTTTATCATAGAAATTATGGATATGGAAGTAATACTCCAGAACAATTTGAAGAGTTTACATTGAGATTTGCCAAGGGGGAATTTGAAGAAGTTTTAAATAATATAAGTTAATACATACATAATTTAATTTCAATACAAGAGATGTCGTATAAGCGATGTCTCTTTTTATTTTGACAGCAAGGAGGTTGTTACTTTGAATAAGATAACATGTAATTGTTGCGGTAAAGAAAAGAAACCGGAAGATTTCTACTCGTCACCTTCTCAATTCATGAAGCATACTGGTAAAGTTGGAGTTTGTAAAATTTGTATATGGAATTATGTAGAGCCAACTGAAAAAGACAATTACAATATTGAAATAGTTAAAGATGCACTTAGAATGATAGATAAGCCTTTCATTCAAGACTTGTGGGAATCTGCTATAAGTGAAGCAGAATCTAGAAATACTAAATCTAACTACTTTAAATTGTATATGAAGAATATTGCCATGCCTCAAAACATCTCACTATCTTGGAAAGACAGTGATTTTGCATTTGTTATCAGCGATAATACAATTAATGTAGAGTCTAGTGAAGTAGATATTAAAAATGACTTCAACGATAAAGATAATAAATCGTACAACAAGAAGTGGATGGGGGAATACTCCCCTTCTGAGATAGAGTATCTAGAAGGTTACTTAAATGGATTACATAAGGATTTTAAAATTGTTACAGAGAATCATAAGGACTATGCAAAGAAAATAGCAAAAGCAAGTCTACATATGGACAATTGCTTCAGAGATGTATTAGAAGGTGTTAGTGGAGCAGATAAGCGTTATAAAGATGCTAAAGATGTATTTGATACACTTTCCAAATCAGCTCAATTCTCTGAAAGTCAACGTGGACAAAATGAAGTTGGATTAGGATGCTTTGGTAGAGTATTTGAATTAGTTGAAACTAAAACATTTATTCCAGAGCATATCCCTACCGAACAAGATGACATCGACAAAATGCTAAATGACTTTGGTCACATCTTGAAATCGTTGTGAGGTGATTTAAATGTCATCTTACAAACACTATAGTCATAAAAACAGAAAAATAAAAGACAACAACTACAACGACTTCGATAATTCAGCTAGTTATGATCCTGCAAAATTAGAAGAAATAGATATTGAGGAATGGGTCAAATTTATATCTTACTATCGTTATTACATTGATGAATTCGCTATAAATATTTTAGGGTTAAAGTTATACCCTTTTCAACGTGTAATTTTAAGGGCAATGGCAAGGCATGAAGAGTCAATGTTTATCGCTAGTCGAGGACTAGGTAAAAGTTACCTTTCTGCCGTATTTTTTATTTGCGTGGCGATACTTTACCCGTCAATAAAACTGGGCATTGCCTCAGGTAAAGGACAGCAATCACGTAACGTAATTGTACAAAAAGTTAAAGGTGAGTTATATAAAAATGAAAACGTAAAGCGTGAAATCGAGAATATTAAAACTGGTTCAGATGACTGTTCTGTAATTTTTAAAAATGGTTCTGAAATACGAGCAATTGTATTAGGTCATGACGGTGAAAACGCTCGTTCATGGAGGTTTTCGCAGATACTAATTGATGAAGCGAGGATTGTGTCAGACGATATCGTATCAGAAATTTTAGCCCCGATGACCAAGACTAGGCGTAATACAGTGATAAATCTGTCTATGATTTACGGAGATAAAATGCCAATAGAGAAAGGTAAACTTATATACATATCTTCTGCCTACTTGAAAACTTGTGATTTATATCAAAGGTTTATGACTCATTATAACAGTATGAAGGAAGGTAATAAGGAATACTTTGTATGCACCCTCCCCTATCAGGTAGGGGTTAATGCAGGAATATATTATGAAGACGACATAGTTAAAGAGAAATCCAAACCTAGTATGACTTCTGATAAATTCGCATATGAATATGAAGCTGTTTTTGTTGGAAATAGTAATGACAGTTATTTCCCTTATGACTTGACAGAAAGTGTAAGGTCACTTGACAAGGTGGAATACAGACAACCTAAAAAAGCAGTTAATTCATATGTAATTTCGCATGACGTAGCAATTTCGGACAAAGCTGGTAGCGATAACGCTTGTACAACGGTTATAAAATTAAAAGAAAAACCAAATGGATCTATAATCAAAGAGTTAGTGTATATAAAAACACATAACGGAATGTCTCTGCCTGAACAAGCTAAATATTTAAGAGAGTTGTTATTAAGATTTGAAAATACTCAAAAGTTAGTAATTGATGTTCGAGGAAACGGTGAAGCTCTTCCATCTTTATTAGCTGAATCTTGGGAACATATGAATGCCAATGGAGATATGGTTGAATACCCTCCTCTTATTCCTGATGATGGCAATCCTAAATATACAAATATTAAAAATGCAAATCCTTTAATCAGAGAGATAGCCGCAACGAATCAACTTAATAATACGATGTACACATATATGAAGACTTGTTTTGAAGATAAGAGTTTAAGATTAGCTGTCAATTCTGCTGAAATTGATAATGATTATAAACAAGGTAAGGTTACTAATGAAGAATTTCTAGTTCACGTTAATACTGATTTATTAATACAAGAATTAAGTAATATAAAACAAGAAATTAGTGGTCTCAGTAACATACTATACAATCGTATTGCTAAGGCAACTAAAAGAGACAGGGTTACGAGTCTAGGGTATGCCATGTATTACATCAAAGAATTAGAAATGGATAATAAGAACAATGTAAATTCTTCTATCGATGATTATCTATTTTTCATGCAATCAGGATTTTAATTAAATAAATACATAAAGAAAGGAGGGGTTAAATGTCTGAAGATAATACTTCATCAAATTACAACGAATGGATCGAAGTTGCAGGATTAACTGATTTCATTACTCAATATGGCTCTGGTAGTTCCTTACGAGATATTAGTTTAACTGATTTATATAGGTATCTACAGAATCCATATTCTAATATTAAAGAAATTCAAAAAGCATCAAAATATCTAACTAATAAGCATGGAATTATTAAAGAAGTATTGCGTTCATTGAAGTCGCTCCCTACTTTAGATTATATTATTTCATGGTCAGAAGTAGATGATGAAAAGAAACTTAAAAATTATGAACGTAAAGTTAATGACTTTTTACGTGAAATTGATGTTAAGCAATTTGTTCGAGATGGATTATTTGAAGTTGGTGAAATGGGTACAATCGTCACTTGTTTGCGTAGTAAGCGATATGTTCAATTTTTGGATATTGACGATTTACGAATTAATAAACAGCGTAACGGTAAATGGGTAGTAGAATTTGATTTAAATACTATTAAAAAATGTAAGAATGTAAATGACAAATTAGCTATTATCGAGTCGCTGCCTGAAGAAGTATCTTTAGCAAAATATAGCCTGTACATGAATAAAGGTGAAGATTATCGATACGTAGAATTAAAGGATGCCGATGTAATTAATATCGATGGTAACAGGAATATGCCCTATGGATTACCGTTAACTATAGGCTCGTGGTCTGCTCTGTTGCAAAAGGAGATTATTGATCAAGTTGAACGTTCAGTAGCAGACAGACTATTGAAAACAATAGTTATTCTTTCAGCAGGACATTTAGATAAAGACGGTACAAAGCCAGTGCCTAAAGAAGTTGTTACAGCTTATTTTAATGAAGTGAGTAAGTTATTTAAGAAAAAGAATGGTATAAATCCAAATTCAAGTACTGATAATTCAGGAACAGGAACTATTGCCCTCCCCCACTTCTTTAAATTAGATACATTAGATGTTGATACTGAATTATTTAAGAAAGAGTTATATGAAAAAATTGAAAATGATATTTATTCAAACTTAGGCATCAGCCCTGCTGTACTTTGGGGTGGTGGAGGTAATAACTTTAGTTCTGCCACGTTAAACAGTCAGAAATTCTTCAGATACATCCACACACTATTAGAAAAATTTGAAGTAATAATTAATAACTACCTTAAGAATATTTTACCTAAATCAGTTTCTTGTAATTTTGTTTTTGCTAAATCTACAATATTAAATCACGAAAAATATATCGATAAATATAAAGATTTATATATGCAAACAGGAACTTCTAAATTCTGGTTAGAATCACTCACTGGTCTTCCTTATGAAAATGTCATTGGACAAGCTGAATATGAGCGCAAAATATTGAAAACGGAAAGCGTCCTCTACCCTGCTTCAAATGCGTATACTCAAAGTGGTAAAGTTGATAATGGTGGAGCTCCTGAAGTAGATAATCCTACCAACGAAAATACAATTAAAAGCAAGTCTAGTGGCAGTAATAACAATCCTAAGCCATCAACAAGCTAAATGAGGTGAATTATATGAAAGGTTACTCCCCTACTTTCGAAGTTAATCCTAATACAGAAGTAGCGTCTAAAAAACAACATACTTTTATTGAATTGGGTATTAAGAAGCCAGTACATGAAAACGATTGTAAATGTGATATCTGCATTAATAAAGAAAATACATAAAAACATTTTAATGATGCCTAATTCAATTAGAAGGAGGTGAATTGATGACTAAAAAAAGGCAATTACTAACATCGTCTATTATAGAGATTTCAAGTAAAGATGACGTATCTAGAGAAATAGTAATGCTAGTACATAAGCTTGATACTACTAATGCGAACGGACTTGATTTTAAAGAAAACTATACAGAAACTTATATGAATTCTTTAATTAATAAACCTGTTGTAACTAAATACTTTGATAAAATTGAGGATTTAGGAACACACGAACAAATAGTTGATGATGACGGCAATATTGTTGGATTAGAGACAATTGCTATTGGAACAATTAAAGAAGTATGGATTGATAAAGTTGAGGATGATGAGGATGTGAAAGCATTATACGCCAAAGCAGACTTGTGGAACTATAAATATCCTGAAATTATAGCATGTGTTGAAAAATTATTTAATGAAGACAATGCTGATAGTTCAGTTGAAGTTGAAATTTATGCATATGAAGACAATCCTACTCAAGACTATCGTGTTGCAAAAGAGTATACATATTTATCTAATTGCTTGTTAGGTAGCAGCATTTCTCCTGCAGATTCAGATGCAGGAGTTATTTCAATAGCGCAACGTGAAATTGCGATGGCGGTAAAAAATGATCTACAAAAAATTAAAAATGAACAGAAAGGAGTAAATAAATTGGCTGAGAAAGAGTTATTTAACAAAGGATACAAAACTAAATTTCATATCGAAATAAGCGAGTTGAGTCATGATGACATTCGCCAACAAATCTATAATTTTATCAATCCTGTAAACCCTACAACAGAAGAGCGATCTTATAAATATTGGATTCGTGAAGTATTTCAGACGTACGTTATCGTTGAAGAATGGAACGATTCAAATAAATTATATAAAATTGACTACTCCTTAAATGATGACACAGTAGTTTTATCTTCTGACTATCAACAAGTAGAAATTACTTATCAAGTTGTAGGTACTAATATTAATGGAGAGTTAAATAAATTACAAACAGAATTAAATAGTACAAAGGAGGAGTTGTCTAAAATGGATAAGACAAATGAAGCAAAAGTAGTTGAACTTCAAAACAAAATTGAAGAATTGGAAGCAAAAGTAGTTGAGTTAAATTCCACTGTAGTTGAACAACAAGAGGCTAAAACAGCTCTAGAATCTCAAGTAACGGAGTTAAATTCTACTGTTGAAAAATTAGGTAAATATAAGGAGCAAGTAGAAACTGCTGAAAAAGAAGCTAAGTTAACAGAACTTTCATCTCGTTATGAAAAGTTACTTTCAGAAGAAACGTTTAAAACAACTGAAGTTCAAGAGGCTTTGCAATCGCTAGATGCACAAAAGTTAAATGAGATTGTTGTAAATGAGGTTGCTAAAAGTAAATCAATCACAGAAGTAAACTCTATTACGACTAAAGACATTATTGTAAATGCTAAACAAGGTGAGAATTTAATACCTCAAACCATTCTACAAAAGTATGAAATTAAGTAATAAAAATTAATAAATAAAATACATAAAATAAAGGTGGAAAAATAACTTATGGTAAAAAAATACGGTATTGTTCGATTAGATTTAATGGCAGGTCACGTTTATCACTATGATGCAGATGTTGCTATTGAAAATGGAGTGTTAGCAGAAATTGATTATACTACAGGCAAAATTGCTCCTACTACAGATGCAACGAAAGATCAGGTATTAGTAGCTTCAGTTACAAATCTATATGATTCAGAAGATGAGTCTGATTTTATCAATGAAGCAAAAGGAATGAAAGTTCGTACTTATGAATTTGAAAAAGGTGATATTTTCACTACTACTCAAGTAGATTTATCAGGTACTCGTACTACATTTGCTTCAATTGCAAAAGGCGATTATGCTTATGGTGTTATTGGCGGTAAATTTGCATTCGATACCACTGCACCTACAACTAAGCAAGTATTCCGAGTAATTGAGCGCACAGTTTTAAATGGTCAAGAAGCAGTAGCGTTACAAGTTGAACAAGCATAAAAATAATTAATAAAATACATAAATAATAAAGGTGGAAAAATAACTTATGGTAAAGTATAAAAAAGTTTTAGAATTATGTTCTGATGTACGTAAAGGTGAATCTTCAATTGAAGGAGTTTCTATTAACGAGCGTAAATCAGAATTAGTGGAAATCTTCTCTGAATTAATGAAAGATTATGAAGGAAATAAAAAAGAAATTAATGCAATCATCACTGAAAATGTTGATGTAGTATTAGAATCAAAATTAAAAGATGCGCTAGAAATCTTTGCAGAGATTGCTCCTGTACCTCATGGTACTAAAAAGAAATTCCGTGTGCGTAATGGCAAAATTAAGGCAGAATACGTTGCATTAGGTTCAGAGATTCGTCGTCAAAAAATCTATAAACAAGAGATTCCTGCTCAACCTCGTGCTATCGGTTCAAGCGTGTATGTTGAATGGGATGACGTATTATCTGGTCGCGCAGAAGCATTTACTGAAATTGTAGACGAAATGGCTGATGCTATTCTAGATGAAATCTTAAAAGATGTTCAAGCTTCATTTGTTGCTGCGATGGCAGATGCTCCTACTGCTAATAAATACTCAGGTGCATTCTCTTTAGCACAACTTCGCTCAGTAGCTAATACTGTAGGTGCATATGGTAAACCTGTAATTGTAGGTACGTCTGTTGCATTATCAAATATTACTTCTGATTCTGGATTCCAAGCATTAATGTCTGATTCTATGAAAGATGCATTTAATCGTGATGGATTCATTGGAACATGGGAAGGTAAAGCTCTAGTTCAATTACCTAATACATTTGTAGATGAGTCTAACACTGAATGGGAGTTAGACAATAACTTAATCTTTGTTGTTCCTGTAGGCTCAGATAAGCCAGTAAAAGTTACAAAAGAAGGCGGAACTGAGATGCTAGAGAAGCAATCATTTGAAGATGGTTCTATCACAAAGAAAGCTATTCAAAAAGCAGGAGTGAACGTTTTACAAGTACATAACTTAGGTATGTATACAATCGTTTAATATGATAAATGTGGGAGTGGATTATTCTACTCCTCTTTTTTAAATTAATAGGAGGAAAAGGATAATATGAAAAAAGTAAAAGTTATTAATAATGTACATAGTGTAGTAGGTTTTTATTTAAATCCACTACCCGAATCATTCCGTATTTTACCAAGACAAGGAGCATTCTTAAATTTAACAGAAGAAGAATTAGATTACATCAACATTAATCAAGCAATTATTCAAAAAGGCTTGATTTGGATTGATGACAAAGACCTTCGTGTTAAATATGGACTAGAAACTTTAGATGGCGAAAAAGCTAATGCTAATATTCTTCAATATGAAGAAATAAAAGAATTAGTAAATGGAAATTATAAAAAATTAGAAAAAGCTATCGGAGAAATTACAGAAAATGCGATCTTATTACAGTTTGTTGAGGCTGCTCGTGAAGTGAATTTAGATAGCAAAGCTAAAATTGATATCATTGAGAATAAATCCAAGATAAAAATTTATGAAAACGAAGAATAAGTAGGTGTTATCTTATGACATCTACATCATATTCAGACATTTTCGGTTTATTCCTTGATAAAGTCAATGACTACTATATAAAAAATCAGTTAGAGAATAATCCAGTTTTTGCAGATGAAATATTATTAGGCTATTTAAGGTCTGCTATACCGAAGTTCACATACTCTACAAAAAATCTATCTAATCGAGAGGATGCTTTATTTCAATTCAATATCTGCTTATCTGATATGGAAAAAGAAATATTAGCAACACTGATGATCGCAGAACATCTATCTCCAAAAATTATAAGCGAAGACTATGTGTATAACAAAATTGGGTCAAAAGATTATAATCAACACTCCCCCGCTAATCAACTTAAACAATTATTAGAGTTGCGTAAAGGGATAATAGATGAAGCCAACTTATTAATGATTGAATATTATTATAGGCAAGGTGTTTAGTATGAATATTTCAGATGGATACGTTAACTATTTGAAAGATAGATTCTATGAAACTCTTTGCTTATTTGAAGAAAAAAATGAAGGACTTCCACGTTATATTGAGTCGTTTAGTTATGAACTGTATGGGTTACAGTATTTAGTAGAAGACACAGTAACAGTTATTACTCTTTTAAACATTCTAGAACATTTTTATGATGACAGCCTTGCACCTAAACCAGATATAAAGGTGATTAGAGGAGAAGTTTTTCGCTGTATTAGCTTGATAAATAGGATGTTTAAAGTTGGTGAAACCACTTGAATTACAGAGATAAATATATACAACGTTTGAATAACGATGGTCATAATTCAAGAGACGCTTATCATAATAAATCTAAAATTATTGCTAAACAACAAATTTTAAACTCTCCTAATAGGTATGACGTTTATTTAAATCTTGATAAGTCTGTAACTCATTATTGCATCACTAAAGATAAAGATACATATAAAAAGCGAAAATTCATCTTCATTCCAGATACAAAAGTAGATATGGGACACTATGTTACACAAGGTGAACTTACTTACTTATTAATTGCTAAAGATACGAATGAAATTACACCACAATTTTTAGGAGAACTTTGTACTGCTGAATTTCCAGTAAAGTATGCAGATGAAAAAAAGTTTTTAGGTTATGACGATTTAGACAGACCTGTTTATGACATTATTCCAGGAGAAGTCACAAGATTACCATGTATAACAAAAATGAATGATGCATCTACAGCTATTGCAGATACCAATAACCCAGTGAATTTGTTAGATAATCAAGTAATGGTCATTATCCCATACTCTGAAGCACCTTCTATAAAATATAACGAAAAATTTGAGTTATACAATGATGCCTATCGTATTATCAGAATTGATCCATCATCTTCAATTAATAAAATAGGCACTCTAAGAATTACTGGTGAACGTGTTGAAAGTGTAAATAATCAGGAAGGAGATGATGAGGAATAGACTTCAAAGGTAATTTAGAAGAGTTGTACAAGGCTTTAGTTTCAAACAAAAAACTAATGAGACTCCTTCATTATGTGCCAAAAAATGCATTCGACTCCCCTCTTTCTCCTGATAAAAAAGACATAAATGAATTAAAAAATAAAGATGAAATTATCAAAAAAGTTATCTCCCCTACCGACAAAAGATACGATTTAGATTTAGAATCTCAATTCTGTAGAATTTGTTTTTACACTGGATCAAGACAATTACAGAAAAGTTATAATAACTCCGCTAGAAGACTACAGGATAATATATATGTAGCTGACCAGATATATAATTTTGATGTCTATGTGCATGTAGATATAGATAATGAGGACATGAGGCTAGGTTGGATTTGCAATACACTAAATGAAATATTAGATAATCAACAAATCACTGATATTGGAAATTTTAGATTGGCGTTCTCCTCTCCTATTGACAAAACTCCAGATGGCTTTATAGGATACAAAATGGCATATATTACAAATTCTCTACAGTAAAAGGAGGATTTGCTATGAAGATTGATTTAGATAATGTTTGGGGAAATCCTAAATACCATCGTAATATCCCAATCTACCCTGTTCAGATGGAAAACATTGAAGACTTATACGATACGGTACAATGCCTATTGCTTCCTAAGAATACAATTCAAAATCCAATGATTATTAAAATGTCTTATTTGGCATTTTTGATACTTATTAGTTCAGATGATGTTAATAAGCACTTCTTTGATAAATTAGTAACTCTAATAAAATTGATTAGTAGAAGTGAAAATATTAGGTTTGATGTTGATGAAAAGAATAGATATACGATTATTATTGATGACGAAATTGTAATTAGAGAAAGAGATTTTGACAAAATTAAAGTGATAATTGGCGAGCAAAATCTAATTGATGTTTCAGATGAGAGTTTAGGTACTGAGTTTGATAAAGCAAAGAGTGAAGCTAGAGCGTTTATGAATAAAAGAAACAAAAAAATGGCTGATTTAGAACAACAGATAATTGCTTATAAGTGTGTTTCGAAGTCTTCTTATGAGGATATAAAACAAATGACTATTTATCAATTTAGAAAAGAGTTAGAAAGATATGATTTAATCAAGTCTGCAGATATTCTTCAGAACGCTCAATATTCAGGAATGGTTTCGTTTAAAGAAGGAACTGTAATTCCTCACTGGTTAGATCACATTGAAACTAAGAATCCTGATGATGATATTGTCATGTCAAAAGAACAGTTGGATAAATTAGTCTCAGATAAAGGAATATCTAGTAATTAACAAAATACATATATTTTAAAGAAAGAAGGAATTTTATTAATGAAAAAATTATTCGCAGTATCAGTTGCAGATGCTCTACTTTTAGATCCTAAAACTGATAATCTATTAGTAAAAGGTAAAGCTTTACTTAGCTCTTCAATGGAACAAACAATTCAGGAGCAAGAGGTATACGCAGGTCGTGGTTCACAATTGCAGACTGTATACAACTATCAAAAAGTCGTTGCATTCCAACTCGAAGCAGCTGATTTCAGTCCTACGTATCTAGCTTTACAAACAGGCTCTGAAATTAAAAATAAGCTAAGTAAATACTATACTGAAGAAACTGTTGAGTTTGATGCAAATGGTAAAGGTGCACTCAAAGAAACTCCTATTGGAAATGTATACGTAGAAATGGACGCAGGTAATCAAACAATCATTCCGAATGATAAAGAAATTACAGTCCATACTCTTGCAGATAAAACAGCGATGGTCGTATATCAATATGAGACATTAGTAGACGAAATGGTGATCCCTGCTAACTCATTCCCTAAAGCATGTAAGTTAGTATTAACTTCTGGACTATTTGATGAAGATGGAGATCATGCTTATGAGGTACAAATTGAAGTTCCTCGATATAAGCTTGATGGAGCTATGTCATTATCACTTACACATGACGGTACATCACAGTCTACATTAAACGGTAAATCTTTAGTAGATGATAAAGGTAACTATGCTTATATTAAATATTTACCAATGGGAGATCAAAAGGTAGAAATTTCAATGTTGGCAAGCAATCCATCTGAAGTAGTATTAGATTCTACGATTGCGAATGATTCTGAGCAAGTAACCGTTTACGGCATTCGTGGTGGTGGATACGGTAATATCGTAATGGATAATGCAAAGTTAACCTTCACTTCTGATGACCCAACAATTGCAACCGTAGATACAAAAGGTAAAATTACTGCAGTAGCTATCGGTAATACAACAGTTCGTGTTACAGACGGCAAGTATAAAGAAGTAATTGATGTCGAAGTAGTTTAATTAAATAAATACATAATAATGAGTAGGGCTAAATCCCCTACTCTCTTTTTTATTATTTGAGGAGAAAAGGAGAATATAAATATGTCTAAACCATTGAAGTTGGCTGATATTAAAAATCAGGTACAGTTATTAAATGAAACAAAACGACATAATTTCACAAAAGAAACTCATATTGATTATGATGTCTTATTTTCTTATTCAAAAATGGATAATCTATTTGAGGATTTATCTAGCTTTATTAAGGAAGCAAAAACTAAAAATATCGACTATCTGAAAGACGATGCTCAAGTAATTGAATTCCTTCAATTTTTAATAGTAAAACACTTCACTTCTTTATACGGTGAATTAAAAAATCAATCTCTTGAAATGCATACAGCAACGATGTGGGAAATGTATAAACGTGGATGGCTTACGTTTATTTTAGATAAGCTATTTGATAAAGAACAGATTTTTATAGTCGTTGATAGATTCTATGAAAAAGCAGATATGATGACTGAATTAATTAAGATTGAAAAATCAGCACTTGAAGAGTTTAAAGATAAGATTGAGTCAGAAATGCTTAAAGCTAAAGGTAAAGGTAAATAATTATGGTTCAATTTAAAGATTTAAATCAACTACAACGTTATTTAACACGTGGAGATATTATCAGCACAGTATTTAAAGATAAAAATATTGAAAAAGTATTAGCAAGTGTAATGTCTAAAGCTGTACAAGATGTAGTTTATCGTCAATATGTACCTGTTGAATATTTACGTAGAGGTAATGATGGTGGTTTATCTGATGTTCGTAACATGAAGATTACTAAGGTTGAAATCGACAATGGAAAAGTTCGAGTACTATTCGAAAACTTAACTTTAGGACAAGGACACTTCTCCCCTATCTATGAACATGATTATGATTCATTAAGAGGGCAATTTATTACTGACACTATTGTCGATGGCTTAGATGAAAATTGGTATCGTACTGGTAAGTGGAGTGAGAGTAGAGATTTTGTAAAAAAAACAATTGAGTCTATCATGGATAACCCTAGTCACTTAACTGATGCAATTAAATCGGCTTATAGGAAAGTAGGATTTACAGTTAAGTAATATACAAAGTTAATACGAAATAAGGGGTTGGATAGAAATTTGCGAAAACAAATACATAAATATACAAACTAATGAAGAGTTGGATTTGGAAAGAGTTAAAAATTTAAAAGATAATGCAATGTTAAAAATAAATACATATTTATGGGTTGAATGGGATTTTGAAAAGAATAATGTTTCAGAATTGAATGTATACGATACAACTAAAAGTAGTGGAAAAGTAGCGTGGTGGATTTGTCCTAAATGTAAAAGTAGTTATGATGCAACAGTAAATCAAAGAAGGAAAGGTCAAAAATGTCCTTATTGTAGTGGAAGAAGAGTTAACGATACGAACTCTTTAGTTTCATTAAGACCAACTATTGCGTCTGAATGGATTGAGTCTATAGGTATAAACTTAACTCCAAACGATGTTACTTGCGGAAGTAAGTATAAGGTTCGATGGAAATGTGATTTTGGACATGAATGGGTAGCTTCGATTGATCGTAGGACTAGAGGTGATGGTTGTCCTTATTGTAATGGTGGAACTAACCTAATTTTAAAAGGTGTTAATGATATGTGGACTACTAATCTAGATTTAGCTAAGTTATTAGAAAACCCTGAAGATGGATATAAGTATAAGCAAACTAGTGGAAAGAAAGTGATATGGAGATGTCCAGATTGCGAGACTACTATTTCAAAGAAAATATCTGATGTTAAATGGCAAGGGTTATATTGTCCAGTATGTTCAGACGGAGTTAGTTTAGGTGAAAAAATAATGTATTGTTTGTTAAAAGAATTAAATATAGATTTCGATTATGATAGTGCAAAGTACTGGTCACAAGGAAAACGTTATGATTTTTATATTCCTTCTCATAAAATGATAATTGAAGTACACGGATTACAACATTATAAAGAATCATTTGAGCGTATTGGAGGCAAGACTTTACTTGAAGAGCAAGAGAATGATAAATATAAAAAACAATTAGCAAAAGAAAACGGGACAATGACTTATATAGAAGTGGATGCTAAAAAAAGTAATTTTGAATACATAAAGAATTCAATATTGAGTACTGACATCGTAAAGTTTTTTAATTTTGAAGCAGATGTATTTAATGAGATATCATTTGAGATAAAAAAAGGATTCACTAGTAGAGCATGGGAAATGTGGAATTCTGGAAAATCAATAAATGAAATATCTGAAGAACTAAAACTACATGATACTACAATCAGAAGATATCTCGAGTTAGGTTATTCTCTTGGTAAATGTAGCTTTAAAATAAAACAAAGATAACAATTGAAAGAATACAAGCTAATCCTGTACCCCTTATTAACGCAATAAAAAATGCATATAGAAAACTTGGATTTGAAGTGAAATGAGCTTCAAGTCTTTTTTATTATTATGAAAGGAGAATGGTAATATTGTCAGAAAAGGATAACAGTAAAGAAATTGAAATTAATAAGAATATGCTACGTGACAGAGCAAAGAAATTACCAGAAGTAACTGATGAAATGTGGAATGAAGTCAATAAAGAATTTAGAGATTTAGTTTCCGAATACATAGCATCTCAATCACACTCACCTCAAACTAAAAAACAGTATTTATCAATGTTGCGTCAATTCGGGTGGTTTATTTGTTCCTCCTTAAATAACAAACCTATTTATAAGATTAAGAAAAGAGATATCATTAGATACTTGTCTTATTTACGAGATGACCGTAGAATGTCTCCTTCCGCAATTGGTACTCGTAAAGCAGTTATTTCTAGTTTATGTAACTATATAGAAAATGTAGTAATGGATGATTTTGACGATGATGAAGAAAATCCATATAAAAATTTCAGAAACTTTACTCGTGGATTACCTGCTATTCCAAAAAGTTCAGTATATGAAAAGATTAAAATTACAAAAGATGAATATCTTGAAATGATGAAAGTCTTAGAAGATGATGAGAATTATTTAGGAATGGCTTGGTTAGCTACAGCATTTAACACTGGTGCTAGACGTAATGAAATTATTCAATTTAAGTCTGAAATAGCAACTTATGAAATCG
Organism: Lysinibacillus agricola; assembly: GCF_016638705.1. Classification (GTDB taxonomy): domain Bacteria; phylum Bacillota; class Bacilli; order Bacillales_A; family Planococcaceae; genus Lysinibacillus; species Lysinibacillus agricola. The sequence goes on from NZ_CP067341.1 coordinate 3,359,011, forward strand.
ATGAAAATGCTACATATATCATGAGTCATAATGTACGTTTAAAAGGTCGTGGTGAAGACGGTAAAATTGAACCTTATATGGTCAACTTTGAAGCATTAAAATACATAAAACTTTGGTTAGAAAAACGTGGATATGACCACGAGTATATCTTCACTAAAAAATATGGAGATGAGATTAAAGTTGTAGAAGAAGGATGGGCTAACTATTTATGCTCCAGTGTTCTTTCTCATATCCTTGAAAGACGAATAAATCCTCACTTGTTTAAAGCTAGTGCAGTAACTTACTTATTAGAGCAAGGAGTTCCGTTAGAATTAGTAAGTAAATTCGTAGCGCATCACGAAAATGTGGCTACAACGATTGCTCATTATGATTTACGTGACCACGCTGAAGAGAAGAATAATATCTTTGGCAGTCTGAATACGTAACTAAATGATTGAATTACTCCCCTACTCTTTTTAGGGGAATACTTGAGTTATTTAGATAATATCAGAATTTTATTAAATATATACAATAATCATTACTAAGGTAGTGGTTTTGCAAATGCATTTTCAAAATGACATTAATGTTATATAATACGTATAAAGAAACTGCTACATATATCTTCATAAACATAGCAAGGAGCTTTATACGTATGACTTCTCCATCTTCTGATAATAATAAAAATAAGGACGACGACAGCACTGAGCAATCTAAAAACGGTTTCTTTGATTTCTTATATTGCGGAGAAACTAAATTCATTATAATATTTATCGCAGCAATAGTTGTAATTAAGGTATTTTTTATTGATGAATTCAATTCTTTCTTAACTTATTTCAAAGGTTTTAACATGATGAATCAATTTTTGATTCCGTCATTATTCGGAGCTTTAGGCGGATACTGCTACATAATCATCGATGGTGTAAAAGGTGGGTATCGTCAAGATATCAAGCATATTAAGAAGAAGTTCTCATTTGTTGGTTCTGTAGCCGGAATTACAGCGGTCAATCTTTTAAATCCAAGTGGCACAGTATCTCAAGTAATGATCTTAGGTCTTATTGCAGGATTGAGTGGATTTTCGTATCTAAAAAGAAATGCTTTAGTTGATTCTCATCGTGAGGATTCCATTATGGAGGATTTAAAATCCGATAGCAAGGTTTTATCTACAGAAGAAGTCGATTCATTATCTTCTAAAGGAGAATCACCAAATGAAAAAGCAGAAGTAATCTATAGTAACATGCTCGAAATGATGAAACGTTATGAGGATAAAAATAAAAGTTGAACACATAATATTTACTTACAGCATATATTTTAGGAGGGGTGTTCTGATGAGCAAATTCCGTCCATTTGACTATCTGACAGAAAGCGAAAAAAATGAAGTTTTAAGCTACGAAGCCAAACTACAAAATTCAAAATCGGTTAAGGAGTTTATTGAAATTGAACGGATTTTAAAGGACTATAGAAGTCTAGGTATAGCACGTAGACATTTCAAGGAAATGGAAAATATACTGAAATCAGCAGGCGACTCTGATGACGATGAAGAAAGTTCTAATTATCGGACAATGATTAAGGTTAAGTAATTTTACATTTCACTTCCCCTACCTTGATTAAATGAGGAGGGGTCTTTTATTATCACAAATTAAATAACAAAATACATAAATTAAACTTGAATTATTTTCATTCTCCTGTTAGTATTAAATTGTAGATAAGAATTTTACTTCACATCTACTAATTAATAAAATACATAATTTAAAGGAGAGTAAATATTTATGAGTAACATTACAAACTTTACAGAAGGAAACAAAGATTTATATTTATTTGAACTGGATGGCAAGGTAGCAACTATTGCTCCAGAACTAACAGCTTTTGAAGGTTATACTGTCCCCTCTAAAGCATGGTTTGATATTAAAGATCGTGAAGAGTTCGAGGATGGCTTTGAATTCAAAACATTAACAGGCGAAGATTTAAAATTGTTTAAACAAGTATTAAAAGAAAGTAAAGACCTCAGTCTGGTCGTTACTGAAACAGTAAAGACCTTATACGAACAATATAAATCAGTTCCTCGTTTAGATATCGTTTTAGAAGAAGGCATCTTTGGTACTATGTATGCTTCTAACTCTGGAAATGCTAATAAGTTTAAAAAGTTTATGCGTCGTGAAGTTAACCCTAAATTAAACTCAGATGGCAAATTTGATATTGTTGAGAATGAAATTGCTAAAATTGAAGATGAAACAGAAAAACAGTTACGTCTAAGAATCTGGAAGTGTCAAAGTCTTTTTGAAATAGCTCCAACAGACACTTTAACAGCTATTCAGCTGAATAATTTAAAGAATGAATTGCATCAATATCTACAATCTAAACAAATAGAAGAAGTTCAAACTAAAGTTGAAACACTTGAACATAAAGTAAATCGTACAGCAATTATTCGTGAAGGTGATTGTACTGCTGAGGCTGTAGCTAAAAAGTTAAACATCTTCTCCTCTACAAGTAATAAACCGCATTCAGGATTCACAATTAATATGGCTAAGAAATTAGGCTTCTATATAAATCCTGAAGGAAATGCAGGTCATATGGACGATTATATTACTATCAATCTTGTTCAGCGTGGAGGTCGAGATGTCTCTACTGTAAAGTATAGTGAATTAGCAATTAAAGAAATTGAAAATTATATTTATGAAGAAGGATTAGTTTTTGCAGTAGAGTACAATAAACCTAAAAATAATGAAGATAAAGGCACATTTAAACGTGCTAAGATTGCTTTTGATACAGGTAACATTTGGGTGAATGAAACTACGTATAATTTATATAATTAAAATACGAAATACATAAAAAGGTGAGAAAATTAATCTCACCTTCCCTATTCAAATTAATAAATATCAACTACTCTAGCTGCAACAATTTCAACAACTTGCATGTCCAATTTAAAGAAATAACACTCATCCTTGAATGTAAAGTTTTGAATTGTGATGCTACTAGGTGTAAATATGTTATCAATGTCATTAAGTAGATCATCATGTACATCTTCAACTAGCACACATAAATCAAATTCAACTATCCCTTCCTCTATAACATTGAATGTGAAGTAATTGGTGAATTTGTATGTAGCTTCTGATAGAGATTCTATGGTCATGTTGAAATTTTCAATACTGAAATCTAGATGATTTTCTTCGTCATAGTTATAGTCTTGGTAAATTATTTCGAAAGTTTTAATTTTACCATTCTCGTAGATTGGCTTACCCATTAGCTCAACTTGTGATGGAATATTACCTTTTGCAATAAGTTTGATCGATGTGATTAATGTGTTCATTTTTATTCTCCTCTTCTTTTTTGAAATTTATTATTTTAGTTTTGTTAAATGAATACCTCACAAAACTTTATAATGCAATTATACACTCAATAGTTTATTAATCAATACATTCTTAAACTAATTAATGATTTATTAAATTTTTTAGTGTATAATATAGACAGAAAGAGAGGTATTTTATTATGATGACTGAAAAAATTAAAATTTTATTACTGAAAGAGGATGTGTCAATTAAAGAACTTGCTAAGAGGTTAAATACTACTCCTCAAAATATTACAAATAAATTTAAAAGAGATAATTTTAGCGAAAAGGAATTATTAGGTATTGCGGAAGCGTTAAATGTGGAATATACTGCAAATTTCATTACTTCTAAAGGGGAAAAAATTTAATTATAATAACTGAATAAATTGCAACATATATCATAAATTTCATAATTATGCTATCCTTATATTACATATTTTTGTATTTCAGGAGGCGTAATTATGAAATTTAACAGATTGTGGATGGTATTGATATGCTTTTCTTTCCTATTATCTGCTTGTGGAAAAGAAAATAATGAAAAAGTAAGTGCTAGCGCTGAACCAAAAGTAGATTTATCGAGTTATCCAGTTGGTGTTCAGGAAAGAAAAATCTCACTTGAATATTATAATATCCTGTTAGAGGCAAACACTAAACTAGGAGAATTTAATAAAAACCTAAAAAATGCATCTGGAAATGACATTGAAGAGAAAAAGAATTTATATAGAAAGTTTCTGGTATATGTAAATGGAGTTAGCTATACTCCTGTAAATGATGCAGAAAAAGAAATAGATAATTATTTTTCTTCGTTTTTATACAATGCTAAATTGTACTCTGAACATCAAATTAAATCTTATGATTCAAAGTCAGAATTAGATAGTTCTGTAGCAAAAGACTATGCTATCAATGCTCAAAATGATATGTTAATGGTCACTGAAATTATGGATAAGTATCAACTGTTCAATGAAAATTAACTACTATATATATTACAACCTACTCTCAAATGATTAGGTTGTAATATTTTATTTAATAAAATACATAAAATATACTTGAATTTGATATTCGTAAATGTTAACATTTAACTGTAGATAAAATTTATCTATAAAAATACACAAATATCAAAGGAGAGAATTAATGAGTAATTTAGCAATTAAAGAAACAGTAAAGGTTATGAGGATTGAAATTCCTAATATTCATGGAGGATTTGGAGTAGATAAGAAATCAATACTTGCGAAACATATTGCTGAAATTCACAGTAAACGTTTAGCTAAAGTAAATGAAGCAATTAACAATAATCGTAAACGTTTTAAAGATAATATTGATATTATCGATGCAAAAAACTCAGTCCTTTTCATGGACTCACTTATTGAGCATAACATCTTCACAAAACAATCTATTTCAAACTCAACAAACATCTATCTATTATCTGAAAGAGGATATGCAAAACTTGTTAAAATATTTGATGATGATAAATCTTGGGATTTATATGATGAATTATTAAATGAGTATTTTGAATTACGTGATGGAAACATCATACCAATTAATAATCAACCATCAACTGAATTACAAGTTTTACAAGGTATAGTTAATAATATGGTAGAACAAGAAAAGAAAATGTTAGAAGTGAATGATAAAGTCCTCACACTTGAAACGGAGTTTAATAAAGAGACTGTATCTGAAGGTTATAAAACTAACGATAATATCGCTCGTCATTTTGGATTGTATTCATTAAAGAGTAAACCTCACTTCAATTTTATTGACGCCATTGCAAAGCATTTAAGAATCTATAACACAATAATTGGCTATAAAGATGAATATGTAAATGTTATTCGCACAACAGTACATGGCGGTAATGTTGGTACAGCAGTTTATTATTCAGATAAAGCTTTAGAAATGATGAACGATTTCTTAGAGAATGAACTTTATCTTGATGTAGATTATTATAAACGTGGAACAAGGAACGGAAAGTTTAAAGAAGCTTATTTTGAATTAAGTGGTAAGACTTATAAATTCAATGAAAACACATATAAAAAATATTTATCTTGAGTTTAACGAAATAAATACATAATTCATAGTAGTTTTCCGTTGTTACATATGTTAATATTTAACTATAGGGATAGAGAAGGAAGTCATGAACCTACTTGACAAGTAAAGCATCCTAACTTTACTTCCCTATTTAATATAATTAGGAAAATATAAATTGCTGTAGGAGGTAATTTAATTATGTGTGAAGATACATATGTAAATATTCAAACTGGTGAAGTATTAGATATGGAAAGAGTATCAAGTTTAAAAGACAATGCAATGCTAAAACATTCCCCTCACCTATTCATTGAGTGGGATTTTGAGAAAAATGACGTAGACATTTATAAAGTAACTAAAGGTAGTAAAATGAAATTAAATTTTATTTGCAAACAGTGTAAAAGTAAACATATTGCTATGCCAACAAATAAAATAAGAAGTAAAATGTGTATTTATTGCAGAGGATTTAAAGTTAATGAAACTAACTCATTAGCATCATTAAGACCTGATTTAGCGTTGCAATGGCATCCAAATAAAAATAACACTTTATCACCTCATGACGTTACTTGTGGATATGATAAGAAAGTCTGGTGGTTAGGTAATTGTGGTCATGAATGGGACATGAGAGTTGTAGACAGAAATAAAGGTTCTAATTGTCCAATATGTGCAAACAAAAGAATTATAATTAATGAAAATGATTTATGGACTACTCATCCATATGTAGCAGTATTACTAAAAGATGAGTCATTAGGATATAAACATCATCATGGAAGTACATTTTGCACAGATTGGATATGTTCTAATTGTGGATTAGAAATAAAGAATAAAGAAATTAGAGTAATAGTAAAAAAAGGACTACCTTGTACTAATTGCTCCGATGGCTTTAGCCTACCTGAAAAAATGATGAGTGCAATTTTATCTCAATTAAATATAAACTTCGATTCTCAAAAATCTTTTTCTTGGTCAAATAATAAAAGATACGACTTTTACTTACCCACATTAAATATGATAATTGAAACACACGGCGCACAGCACTCAGTTAATCCTTATAAAAATGGAAGAAGTCTAAAAGAAGAACAGATTAATGATGAGTTTAAAAGAAGTGTCGCAATTGAAAACAAAATCAAAAATTATATTGAAATTGATTGTAGAGTTAATGACTTTGATTATATTAAAAAATCAATATTTAATAGTACTATGACAAATTTCTTCAACCTCAAGATTATAAATTGGGAAAACGTTTATAAAAAATCATTCAATTCTATGGTAAATGAAGTATGTGAGATTTATAAAACAACAGAACTTACTCATACCGAAATAAGTAAGAAACTAAATGTTTCAAGTAGTACAGTTATTAGATATTTAAAAATAGGTGCAAAAATGGGAATCGTAGAATATACTCCCAATGGCGAAAGAGGTATTCGTTCAAGTGGTATATTAAATAAAAAGAAAGTTGTCCAATTAGAAGGTTCTAATCTAATAAAAGTTTGGCAATCTATAGATGAAGCAAGTAATGCAATGGGATTGAAAAGCTCATCATCTATATCTATTGCTTGCAAAAATAATAATAGGACGGCTAAAGGGTTTAATTGGTCTTCCTTAGAACAATACGGTAAAATAGATAAGTAATGACTAATATTTAACTCTACTCCCCTACTCTATAACTTATATAACATACGCAGCCTTTAGGGCGTGAAATTGCATCACGTACATCGAAAACCAAAACCTTCTGGTCATCCTCCTAACTTTTATTTTGGGGGTTTTTACATAATCTTGCTCGCACGTTGTGTACGACTAAGTTAAAATTATATCGCAAGATGAGTGCGTTATAAATAGGGTTCACACGTTGAGTATGATCCCTATTTGAATACTTTTTATAGCATCTCCTTCAAAGTTATCATTTATTGTCGGAGGAAAAGTTAAACATTCTTGATAATATGCTAATATATGCTATAATTTTCTTAACTAAACTCTATCAAACTCTCATATATAATAGTATCTCTATTGTATATATTGGGAGGTGATAGACAATGAATGAAAAGGAGGATGAAGAAATGTTAGGAGTTCTAAATGAAGAAAAAATCGAAGCAAAAGAAGTTAGATTGAGTATTAAAAACATCGAACTTATCAAAGAACTAGCATCAAAACAAGAACCCCTTATAGTGGAAAATGGCATTGCTCAAATAGATTCTTCTCACCCCGATTATGAATTTTGGATGGAGGATTAATTGAGTTATGAAAGTTGGAGATATATACAAGATTGACTTTCCTTTTGAAGAAGGACGAGGCAGTAAATATCGCCCTGTCCTTGTTTTTATTTTAATTACTGAATCTACAGATTTTATCGCTTTAAAAATAACGTCTACTCCAAGACCGTCTAATAGAGTTAAAATAGATTACTGGAGAGAAGCTAATTTAAGAAATGAATCTTACGTTCAATTAGACAACTTTAAAAGAGTTAAGTTTAATAAAGGTTCTAGTTATGTCGGCACTTTAAATTTAGATGACTATAATAAAATAGTTTCTGAATTTGATAAGTTCCATGAAAACCTAACTGTTCATAAATAGCATACATAAGACAATTTTATACAGCAGCTGCTTTCCCTTTCATTTGGAAGGGTTTTTATTTATAAACTAAATACATAAAAATAAAAAGAAGAAGTTGAGTGATTATATTTCACTTGCCTTCTTCTTTTTATTTTGCAAATTAATAAAGGAGGATGAAAATGGCTACAAAAAATCCAATTGAATTGTTGATTGCCTTGGGCGTAAACGACTCATCGTCAAAAAATAATATTCAAAGTTATCTAGACAAGTTAAAAAAAGACTTAAAATTAGATGTTGAATTAAATGCAATCAAAGGTAACGGTAACACCTTTGAGAATATGCGTAAAGAAATTGAATCATTACAGAAGCAAGTCACTCAATTAAATCAAGAATTAAGCAATGTAGGTTCAAAGAAGTCTCACTCCCCTACCCTAGCTCAAGGTATTAAACAAGATGTCGTTGAGTCAATGAAATCTCTCGATCAGTTGAAGAATCATGTTAAGCAGCAAAATGGCGAATACAAGATTAAGACTGTCGTAGACTCACAAGGAATAGAAAAGATAGATGCTGTTGTTACCAGAGTGAAAACTGGATTAAACCAAATTCAGGAAACTCAACTAAAACCTATCCTTGACCCCTCTGGCACATTGGTTGGACTAAAACAAATCAATCAAACTGTACATAATATTAGCTCAAAAGACTTAAAAGTTAATGTAACCAAAGGTATTGAAGAGTTAAACAAATTTGCTCGTCAAGGTGAGTTATCAAAAGAGAAATATGAGCAATTCAGGAATAGTATTAGTTCTTCTATCAATAATACCGAATTAAATAAAGTATTAGAGTCCATGAGAAGTATTAATAAAGAAACTACTCATGAAAATAAAATGCAGAATTCAATGGCAAATATTAATCAGCAAGCTATCGAATTATCTCAAAAGTTAAATCAGTTTACTAAAGATAAGAATAATGCATTCAATCCTGTTGTTGTAGATAAGTTTTTGAGTAGATTGGATAAAGTAGCAGGTTCAAATTTCGATTCAATTACAGGAATGAAGTCGGCTAATAGGGATTTCTCTTCTGTAGAAAAAGAAATAAATACATATATTAAATTACAAGAAAAATATAAATCTGTTACGGATAATTTAGAACTATTACAGCGTCAAGGAAAAATTACCTCTTCTGATTTAGCTAAGTTTACTCAAGATGCAAAATTAGCTACTACAGTAACTGAGTTAGGTAATTTAAATAAAGAAATAAATAAATTTGCTAAGAATACACAAATTGATGCTCAAACTTCTAATGCATTTAAAAATATTGGTAATGAAGTAGAGCGATTAAATAGTAAATTAAAAAATGTAACAAATGGTTTTAATGTGCCTTCAAGCAATACTTTATTTACAAAGATTAAATCTGATATTGATTCGATTAATAATATGAAGATCAATACTCCTGAAGACATTAAAACTTTGAACAAATTAATTTCTGATACCTCTAAAAATATCCGTCAACTAGGACAAGATAGTAACAGTTTAAAACAATTTGAAACTAAGACTCGTGAGATTAATGATTTACTTCAAAAAATGAAAGAATCAGGATTGCTCACTAATAAAGAAATAAGCAAATTTGCTGATTCCCTATCAAGAATTGAAACTGGCAACCTAGCTCATGTTAATAATTTGTTGACTCAAATGAGTACTAAATTTGATAAGTTAAAAAATAGTGAAAAGAATTTAGATACATTTGAAAAACAGCAAAACTCCCTTTCTAGACTTAATTCAGAATTAACAAGAACTGAAAAGTTATTCCCTCGTACAATGGACAAGTCCAAAGCTGAGGAATTAAGAAAAGAGATAGAGAAACTTAGTAAGTTAAATATTATTAATCCTACTTCTCTGAAGAATAGTCAAAAAGAAATTGATGCTTTAAAAGAGAAAGTTAAACAATTCCATGCCGAATCCACTCAAGCTGCTAAAGGCTCTACTGGAGTAATGGAGGCATTTGGCGTAGCCATGCAGAAGTTTCCTATCTGGATGAGCGCCAGTACAATATTTTATGGCACTGTCCGTACTGCCAAGGAATTCGCCTCCATACTAGTTGATATCGACTCAAAATTAGTCTCTATTCAAAAAGTAGTAGATGATGGAACAGATATTGGCGCAGTTTTTGATAGAGCCACTCAATCAGCAGAGGCTTATGGTCAAAGTATAAGCAAGGCGCTTGATGCATATATCGAATTTTCACGTCAAGGTTATAAAGGCGACGAGTTAGGAACGTTAGCAGATGCAGGTTTAGTTGCATCAAACGTAGGTGAGATAACGGCTCAGGCAGCGTCGGAATACATGACGGCTTCTTTGGTGCAGTGGAAAAAAGATGCGTCAGAAGCTATGGGAATAATTGATAGTTGGAATAATATATCCAATAACTTTGCAACAACAACAGAAAAATTAGCAAAAGGTCAATCTCGTGCAGGGGCAACTGCTCGTGCAATGGGATTAGAATTTGATCAGCTTAATGCAATTGTCGGTACAGTTACAGCGTCTACCAAACAATCGGGTAAACTTCATCGCCCCTTTGCACAGCGATGTGCATAGCAAACCCTGAATATGCTGGAAACTCGTCTCACAGCCTTTATTAGTAATTTTTATTGGAAACGATATTAATATCTGAAAATATAAAGGACATGGTGAAAATCAGCAGAGATAGACCTAAGTGTAATATACATATGGTAAGCTCTCAACGACTATCAAGGGGTAACTCATAATTAAAATTAATCACATTCCACCATTTATTAAATAAAATATATAATATCGGCAATTGTACATTAAATAAAGTTATTTCGTATATTATATATTTAACTATATAGATATAGAAGGAAGTTATGAGTATTTTTGATAAGTAAGACATCCTAACTCCACTTCCCTACTAGTTTAAATAATCAAAATTTAATACTGATATCAAAAGCTTATTAGAGATAATTATTTCCAATTTACTTATAATTAAGTGGATTGGGGGAGTTATGATGTCAGATGATAATCGGTTAGATTTATTTGATTTAGATAATTTAGATAAAGAAGTTTATACTATCGGAAGAATTACTGACGAGATAATTGACTTACTAGGAATTACTATAAATCAAAAAGATATTATAATATGGAGAGATAGATTTGCGTATATCGATAAGCATAAAAATGAATTTGATAATGAAAAACAATACATAGAACATGTTAAAGCAATACCAGATGTCATTCGAAATCCAGAATATGTAGGTGTACATCCAAGTGGAAAGAGTATTGAGTTTATAAAAAAGATTGATAAAAATTTGATGATTGCAGTTAGGATTAACACCAAAGGAAATTTAGTATTTAGAACATCTTATCCAATTAAAGATTCTAAACTTAATAACTATATTTCATCTGGTAGGGTTAAAAAAGTGGAATAAATATTAACTAAAGTTATTTACATGTAAGCATAGATATGTTATATTGAACATAAGATATAAGTGGTAAGTTATTTAAGGGCGGAACAGGCAGCCGCCACACCAATATAAATTATTGGTCTTACAAGAGATGCAGATTGCCACCTGCTAAATAACTTATCTTTCGTTAAACACCCTACATTAATTTGGAGGGTGTTTTTATCAGTTTCTAACAGAAAGACCTCCACTTCAAGCAACCTGTAAGAGTGTTAAGTGGCTAGAAGTTCAAGTATGATTTAAAGAAGGATCACACATTATATATATGTCCTTTCTACATGAAATGTGTGAATTGAAATAAATTGCACTAGATATAAGTCCCCTACCTCATTTTATTCACAAGCTTTAAAAAGCATTATGTTTTCTTACGTGAAGAAAATAAAAAGATATCAACAAATAAAAATACATAAAAATATTTTATTTATCACCTTATTAAACAGTGGAATGTGATTAAAGGTGATTTTTATTATGAGTTAATGGTATAGTCTACTCCCACTTCTTTGTGAAGTGTTAAAATATAGCGAAAGCTAGGGTATATTTGGATGAAGTTGGAAACTTTGTTAAAAACGTATTACCTCGTTTAGTAAGTGATCCGGCTCAAGATGCATTAAAAATGGTAGATGTCTCTCTTACTGACAAATCTGGAAATATGCGCGACATTATAGATGTATATACTGATGTTGCAAACAAAGTGAAAGAGCTGAATGACGTCGAAAGAATCAGTGTCATGGAAGGCTTAGCGGGTTGATATTGGCTCGCTTTAAATGTGGTGAACTTTATTTATAAAGGTGTACATTTAACGTTAAGGAATTGTAGGAAATGACAATTAATAAATGTGCTAACAGGGAACATCTAAGTCTCATTTAAGATATGACAATCCTGTGCCAAGCTTGTGAGGAAACTCTCTTGAAGGTGCAACGACTAGAGTATACGGTCTAAGTCTCTTTTGATATGATCATGAAACTCAATAGCGCCACACATTATTTATAATAATGAAGATATAGTCTATTCCCTACTAAATATCAGGAAACTGAGGGTATGTAATTACTATATTACAAAAGAAATATCACATATCTCGTATGCAAGCATTATTAGATGATTTAGGTTCTGCAAAATCAATGTACAGAGACATGTACGAAACATCTAAGAATAGTTCCGGAAGTGCAATGCGAGAAAATGAAATTTACATGCGTTCACTCGAAGCACGAATTGCATTGACACGAGTTGAATTTGAAAAGTTAGCAGTATCAATAGGAGACGCCTTTCTCACAGATGGCATGGTGACATTTCTTCAATTAGCTTCAGGTGGATTAGGTACTATAACTAGTCTTGTAAATGGAGTTGGGTTACTCCCTATCGTTTTAGGCACTGCAGGTATGGCAACATTCGCTTTATCTAATAACTTTAGAACATTAAGCGCTAACGTTGGCAGCTCTATTATTTCATTGCTTGGATTTAGAGGTGCTGCAACAGCTACTACCACTGCAACTAATCTTTTGACAGCGACATCTAGAGGATTAGAAGTGGCATGGAAAGGTTTAGGTATAGCGTTTAAAGGGTTCATATCTTCTTTAGGCGTAGGATTGCCTTTAGTTGCCATTGGCTTTGTTATTGAAAAACTAATGAGTAAGATGGGCGAAGCTCGTCAAAAAGCTGAAGAGTTAGAATCTGCTAATAAAGAAATGCTTAATTCGTATAGTCAAAATGCTACAGATATTGATGAGTTATCAAAGAAATATGAAGAACTAGAGAAAAAAATGGCATTATCTAATGTCGACTCTAAAACTATTAATGAATATCGGGATATCCAAAATGAAATTGGCACAAAGCTCCCTTCTTTGGTTACTGGTGAAGATTCCTACGGTAATAAATTAATAGGTACAAGTGACGCACTTAAAGTTAAGATTGACTTACTCAAACAACAATTAGAGATAGATAAACAAATAGCTGATGCTGAAGCAAATAAGAAGAGAAATGAAGATATCGATACTTATAATTCAGATATGAACTCAGCTAAAGACAAAATGCAAGGACGTTTACAGGTATTAGCAAATTATGATGATAACTCTTTAAAGTGGGCTAAAAAACTCGATGTACCAAAAGACGTTGTAATTAGACTTGTTAATGATGAAGGCGAACCATTATATAAAACTGCTGACGAAGTTGCTAAAAAATTAGATGAAGTTAAAACTAAGCACCTCGAAGCTAAAAATTCAGGCAACGATGGTTTAGTAGAGTACTACAGTAAATTATTATTCATGCTAGAAGAGACATATAAAGCTGTATTACCACATGAACTTGAGATGAATAAGTCAACTGCTAACCTAAAAACGCAATATATAGCATCATTAAATGCCATGATTAGTACAAATTCATCATTGCAAGACTCTACAAAAGAAATGGCTCAAGTTTTCTCATCACAACTACTTTCAATGTCTGATTCTAGTAACATTAATGATCTAAAAAATGGTTTAGAAACACTATTCTCCTATAACGGTAATGACGAGTTATCTAGTAAAGCAAATGAGATAACTGCTAATATTTCTAAATCATTCAGTGATATGGCTAATGCTACAGAAGAAGATTTTGGAAAAACATCAACAAATGTTAAAGCTATGTTGGATGGTCTTCCAAAGCTTTTAAAAGATGTTATTAAAGACGAAGAAGACAGAAAAGCTGTAATGGATTTGCTTAACAAGACATATGAAAATGCAGTTGTACAGCATGAGAAAATAGCGAAAGCTGCAAAAGAAAGTGGAATAAGTTTTGAACAAGCTGCAGCTAACGCAGTTGAGTTCGGTGAAGGCGCAGAACAATCAGGTAACGCAGTATCAGAACTAGCCTCAAAAATGAGCGAATTCAAAGATGTAACTGAACAAATGGCAGGAGTATCTCAATCAGGAGTTGATGCATTAAACGACTTAATATGGCAGTACGACACACTATCCAATCAATTAGCAGGCTATACAGAACAACAACTTCAAGATATCTATGTTAAAGAAAATTTAACTGCAGAAGAACGCTCAGTTAAAAAAGTCTTAGATGATCGTGTAGCTATAATGAAGGAACTGTCAGGGATATACCCTGATTTACTTGGTAAAGATGGTAAAGCTATTGCCCTATCGGATGCGAAACGTAAAGCTATTGAACAAGAAACTAAAGCTAATGAGGTTCTTCTTAAAGCAAATAAGCTTTCTCGCGACGGTAAACTGAGTGCAGACCAAGACGCAATGTTATCTAGTACTAGAAAAACTATGCGTGTAATAGAAGATATAAAAAAAGAAATCGCAGCCTTAAATGTTTTACAAAAAGCTTTACAGGATACGTACAATAAAGCTATGGAAAGCATGAAAGGTGGAGACCCAAACAGTTATACTTACGGTATGAAGGCTGCTCGAGCAGGTACATTACTTGGTCAAGCTCAATTTAAAACAAGTAATTATACATCTGAATTAGATGCTCTGCAAAATTCATTAAATACTAACATCGGTAAAATTGATAGTTTCTCTACTGCCATTGAAAACTCTTCTAAGTCTACTAGCAGTAATACTAAAGCTACAAAAGAGAACAATGCTGAAAAAGAAAAATCCATTTGGATTACTGATAAGTATAAGCAAAAATTAGAAGAACTTAATTTAGCAATTGAAAAGCAGCAAAAGTTACAATCTAAGTATCCCGAATGGTCTAAAGAATATAAGAAATCACTAGAATCTCAAATTAAGCTTGAGAAGGAAAAGCTAGCATTACAACAAAAGCAAGCTAAAGCTATACAATCTCAAATTGCTTCAGGTAAGATTCAGCAAACTGGTAGCGTTTCAAGTCCATCTACTTCGAACGGTAAGATTAATGGATATAGTGGTAAAATTACTTCTGGTTATGGAGAACGTTCAGATAATCATCGTGGCGTAGATATTGCTATGCCTAAAGGTACTCGTGTAGATGCTCCTGCGTCTGGTACAGTCATCAAAGCAGGTTCAGCAACATCAGAAACAAATGGCAAGAAGATGGACTGGACTTACGGCAACTTAGTAGTTATTGAAGATAAAAATGGAATTAGACATTTACTAGCACACTTAGATAGCACTCTAGTAAAAGTTGGCGATCAAGTAGAAGCAGGAACTCAAATCGGTAAGTCTGGTAGCTCTGGTCATTCTACAGGACCCCACTTACACTACGAACAAAATAATTCTAAAGGTCAAACAATTAATCCTACTGCTACTTTAAATTCTATTCGTTCTGGTAATGGTACGGTAACCTCCTCTGCTTCTAGTCAACAAGCTGTAGTTTGGAATTATTTCAAAAATAAAGGTTTAAATGATAAAGCTATCGCAGGACTTATGGGTAATATTCAACAGGAATCAGGCTTTAATTCAAGTGCTGTCAATAAGTCTTCAGGAGCGTCAGGTATTTTCCAATGGCTAGGTGGGCGTAAAACAGGACTACAAGATTACGCTAAATCAGTAGGTAAATCTTGGACTGATATGCAAGTTCAATTGGACTATGCTTGGAAAGAGTTGCAATCTACTGAGAAAAAGTCTTTAGCATCTTTACAAAGAAATGATTTATCATCTTCCCAACATGCATCTGAATTTGAGAGATTATTTGAACGTTCTGGTGGTTCTGCTGTTGGTAAACGTCAAGACTATGCTAACCAATATTATAATCAATTTGCAGGCACTAATGGCGGTGCAGGAATTGGTATTGATACTTCTCAGCAGGCTATTGACCAAGCTAAATCAGATTTACTGTCACTACAGGGAGACGCTCTCAATACTCAATCTATCATTGATAATTTGAATGAAGAATTAGTTAAATCTAATCTCGCATATTACGATCATCTTATTGATGGCGTAGACCGTTCTATTCAGATGTCTAATATTCTCGCATCTCAACAATCGGAGCATTCAAAGGCGTATCGGGATGAGTTAGAAAAAGAAACTAAGCATCTAAAGTATAAGCAAACTTTACTGCATAACGAAGCTAACTTTATTCGTAATCAACTTAAACGTAAAGATTTGTCCCCTGCTTTAAAAGGTGAATTGACTACTCAACTAAGTGAATTATCATTGGCTTGGTGGGATGTTGCTGAAAGCATAAAAGATGTAAATGAGAAGATTCAAAATAGTAAAGTTGAATCATACATCGCAAAGTATGATGAGTTACGTCAAATACAAGATAAGACTATTAGCTATGAAAAAGCTAAACTTGAAGAATTGGATACTTCTTCCGCTAGATATGTGAAAACTCTTGCAAGTATAAACAATGCGATGAGAGAAAAACAAAACTCTAATCGCTACGAATTAACTCAATTAACTGCTCTAATAAACAAAAATGAGTTGCAAGGTGACGCTTTAGAGTATGCTAAAAACCGTATAGAAGAATTGACACTAAGTATTAAAGAATTACAGATTGAAATTCAAGATGGAGATTATGATATTTTAATTAATATTAAAACTCAATCTGATGAAAAAATTGGCATAATGGAATCTGCAATTAATCAAGCTGAAGCAATTCGTAAAATGTTTGATGAAGGCTCTGCTGATTACGTCAAATATACGAAAGTTATTCTTGCAGAATATGAAAAAATGGCTAAACAGCATTTAGCAACTAGAGACGCTTTAGTTGCAGAATTACAGCAGCGTGATGTTAAGGCTGAACGTATTAAGGAAATTAACAAGCTAATGGCAGAGGAACATCTAGCTTATGTAAATGCTACCCTATCCATCAAAGAGTATACAAAACAAGTTGAGGAAGCTAATAAATCGCAACTTGAAAGTGTTGCAGATAAAGCTATCAATGCATATAAAGAATACATTCAAGAGCGTAGAGATGAGCATATAAAGACTCTTGATGATGAAATTAAGCATGAAAATGAAAAGCACGAGCAAATCATGAAAAATCTTAATGATGAAATGGATTTGTTTAGAAAGAACGTTGAAGATAAGCTAAGACTTATTGATCGTCAAGAAGCTCAACGAAGTTATGACATGGAAATTTCAGACTTAGAAAAAGAGCGTAATAATGTTCAAAGCCAATTTGACGAATTAGCTTTAGATAATTCACATGAAGGTAAAGCTAAACGTAAAAAGTTAAAAGAACAATTAGATGAAATTGACAAGCAAATTGAAGAAAAACGTCATAGTCGTGAAGTCGAATTACGTAAAGAATCTTTAAACGATGCCTTAGAAGCTAAAGAAGAAGAAGTAAATGAAAAAATTGAACTTCAAGATAAAGAGCACGAAAATGTAATCAATAAGATTAATCGTGAAAAAGAATATTGGGAGAAGCATTACAAAGATTTACTTAATGATGAACGAAAATTTGCCGAAATGAGAGAGGCAATTCTTTCTGGTCATTTTGAGAAAATTGATGCTGAATTTCAAGAATATGTTCAAAAAATGATTAATACTATGCCACTTTTAGAAGATTCTCTAGACGGTACTATGGTAGCTGTCGGAACTTCTATTAGACAAAATGTAATTGATAATTTAAACGAAGCACTTAAATTAATTGATGAATTTAATGATAGTCAAAAAGCATCTGATAATGGTTCATTCAACTTCAATCCTTATGACGGTAATCAAGTTCAAACATCTAATGGCAATCTATCTCAGGGTGATTTACAAGTATTATTAGGTAAATTCTTATTTGACAACGTTGCTCCTAACACATCTGGCAGTGAAAAAGATAATATTCGTCAAATGGCAGAAAAATTGGCTGAGCAAGGTCGAAAAAATGGCAGCACTCAATTCACTAAAGATGACGTTAATTTTAATGATTCCATTAAAGGTCTTACTCAAGCCGATATGGACGCTTTATATGAATACTTTGATAGTAGTAAAGGAATGTTAGGCGGTAATTATGATAGTTTTATTGAGCAGTTTATAAGTAGTATTTCTGGCAATAAACATGAATCTACGAATGATGGAAGTTTATCTAAAGCAGATATGCAAGTTATGCTAGGTAAATTTATTTATGAAAAATTAGTACCTGATACATCGTTGAGCGCTAATACTAAAACAGCATTAAAAGCAAAAGCTGACGGCGTTGCCAAACAAGGTCGAAACGGTGGTTCAAAGATTTCAGAAAATGTGACATTCGATGCTATAAAGAGTACATACACTTCTGGACAAGTCAATCAAATGAAGTCATTCTTTGACTCCAATTTAGGTATGATTGATAATGCTAAAACTAGAGAGCTAATGCAAAGAAAGATAGCTTCGCTTGATACTGGTGGATTTATGAATTGGAATGGAACAGGTATCGATGGTAAAGGTGGTAAAGCCATCATAGCTCATCCAAATGAAATTATGTTGAATAAAGTTGATACCAAAGGATTCTTTGATTCAATTAATGTAATGGATAAGGTCATGAGCAACCTATCCCCTTTCCTATCAAAATTCGCACCTGCACAAAAAACATCTCCTGTTGTTAGTGGAGATACATATGGTGACATCAAAATAAACTTCAATATTGATAAAATGAATGGTGACAAAAATGACTTAAGTCGATTCAATAAAATGATTGACGATGATTTATTACGTAGAAAAGGAGTGAGAAAGTAATGTTGGAGTCTATTCATTTTATGTACGACAACATCTCATCGAAAGATATGGGTGTTAAAATTGCTTGGTCTAAAGGTGGATTATATGAAGAGATCTTTCTCCCTACACGTAAAATAATTGAAAAAAAAGTAGCTAATAACGAGAAACCTTACTTTCAGAGAGTGGAACATGAACCACTCTCTTTTAGTTTGTCTTTTTATTTAGAAAGTTGGGTTGAAGATAAGGATATAAGGAAAATTACACGTTGGTTATTTCAGCCATATTACAAACCTTTAGTTTTGGAAAGTAATCCAAACAGAGTGTTCAACGCTCTTGTTGAAGGCGATTCTAAATTGCTACATAACGGTTTAAAACAAGGTCATGTTGAATTTAACATTAGATGTGACTCACCTTATACCTATTCACATGAACATGTATTTAATAACTTAGAATTTAGAGATTCTAATGTAGGTTATCAAATTGTTGATGATGTGAGTACATTCGAACAAGGAAGTTTTATCAATACAAAAATCACATCTAATGGATTAACTATTGATAAAGTAGACAACTCTTGGGGAGCGTTATATCCCAACGTAAAGAGATGGGGTGAATTATAAATATGGAAACTACAGATCAACTTGATTTAAATATTACAACTGAGTCATCTTTTAGTGACGATGATATAAAACAGACAATTGTGAGTTATGGAGACAATTTTAAAAAAATAGAACAATACATGAAGAATTCCACCAACTCTATAGAAGATTTGAGTGACAATAAACTTTACAAAGTTGGTCATATACTATGGAATAAAACTCCAGTAATCACCTCATTTGTCGGATGGGTTGTAACTAGAGAAGGGATTCAAGCTAAAAATTGGCTGCCTAATAAAAATTACAGTATAGGCAATTTAGTAAAACCTCCTGTAGATAATGGTGGATTATATGAATGTGTTGTAGATGGTAAAAGTTCAACCACTCCTCCTACCTTCCTTACTGTATTAGATCAAGAGTTTTATGAAGTAACTGGTTCAACTTGGCGCAATGAATTCAACTATGAAGTAGGAAATTTAGTATTCCCTACAAATGGTAACAAGACACACTATTACATATGCGAAACAGCAGGCTATTCCTCCCCTACTGAACCTGAATGGGCGTCTATCAAAAACGATACTGCATTTGTAGATGGTTCAGTTGTATGGCGAAAGGCTAAAAATATTATTTGGAAAAGGGTCGGAACTAATTGCGAATTTAGACCATTTGGAAAAATAGAATAGGAGTTTTTAGAATGAAATGGAGTTCTTTAATAAATTCAACAGGTTCTTATATTTCTAAAAGCTATGAGATATCCAATGTTTCTTCTAAGTATTTAACTACAATACTTTCGAATATTATAAATATACATAATCAAGAAGTCCAATTTCACTATTCAGTTTCCTACGATTATGAAAATTGGACTTCTTGGAAGCCAATAAACTTTAACGATAATGACTTATTGAATGGACTTTCATTAGATGGATTAATTTTCAGATACAGAATTGTTATGAATGCAAAAAAAAATAATGAAAAACCCTATGTCCAATCTTTCTCTATCTCATTTGACCCTTATGAGTCGTTAGAAAATTTAGGTGATTTTGAAATAAAGCCTAAGCTGTGGATTAGGAAGAAGAATGGAAATGGTACTGTTGAGGTTACTAATATGAATACAAATCAAAAAATGATTATTGAAAATCTCATAGATAATGAAGAAGTTTTCATAGATTGTCAAAAAGAAGATATAGTTTCTGATAGGAAAAGTCTAGGAGTATATAGATTCGATGACCATAATGATGAGTATTTGAGATTAGTAATTGGTGATAATTTCTTAAAAGGTAAAGGAGATTTTGACATGGATATTAGACATCGATACGTCTTTATTCAAGAATGAGATGAGGTGATGATTACTTGAAACTAGGCGAAATAGATTACAATTTAAAACCAGATAATGCTAGGATTTTCCTTTGTAGACCTGACAAGAAAACAATAGCTAGAATTAGTGAAGCTTATGATATCAATTACAGCACTAAAGTACCAGTTTTAAATGAATTATCATTTAAGATACCTACTGTACTAATTGAAGATGGAATTCCTGTTGATAACAAAAATATTGATAAAATAAAAAACAGATATCTTTTTAAGTTGAAATTCGGCAATGTCACAGAATATTTTCTAATTAATGAATCTAATAAATCATATAGCGAAGATGAGTATATTGAGTTCACTTCTCTATCCCTTGGTGTTCAGTTAAGCGATAAGAATATAAGACAATTTGAAGTTGTCAGTAAAACTTTATCTCAAGTAACAAATGAAATTCTGTCGTCAGTAAACACAAAATGGAAATTAGGATATGTAGACAGTTACTTCGAAGAAATTTACCGAAGTTATGAAGTTGCCTCAAATAATGTTTTAGAAATTATTTATGATCTAGCTAATGTTTGGAATGCATTAATTGTATGGGATTCAGTTGAGTATAAAATAAACTTTTATAAACCTGATAACATCGGTAAGGATAAAGGTTTTTACATAAGAGATGGCAAATATTTAGAGTCATTTAATTTAGCTACAAATACAATTGATACTATTACACGTTTAAAAGTTTATGGTCAAGATGGTTTATCAATACATAGATTAAATCCAACTGGACAATCGTATCTAGAAGATTATAGATATTACCTCCACCCCTTCAAACGTGAAGATGAAGTTGTTATTAGTCATTCGATACATTTAAGTGACAGTTTATGCATTGCTTTAGAAGATTATAAAGTATTAGTGGAATCTTTATCTGAGAAGTTTACCAACTTAACTACAATGGTCACTACGCAAAAATCTATAGTTCAAACAGAAGAACAAAAACTAAGCGCCTTGAATACTCAAAGAATAATTATCGAGGACGAATTAGATTTATCCAATGCTAACTTTCAATCATCCTCCCATAACCATCGGGATATTATCCAAAGATTAGAAGAAAAAAGAGCAGAAATATCAACTCAAGAAGCATTCATTAGAGAATTAAGATACCAACTTGCTAATTATGAAGATGAATTAAACGATTTGAGGGATCATTTAGCTAGGGAGAATAATTTTACTGTTGAACAATTAGAAGAGTTATCAGATTTTGAAATTGAAAAGGAATATACAAATGACTCTATTGTAGATGATGAAGACTTGATTGAAGAAGGATATGAAGTATTTAGAAAATATCTAGAACCAAAAATAAAATTAGATATGAATTTAATTGATTTTCTATCTATAGTTGAATGTCAAAATGATTGGGATAAATTAGGCTTAGGAGATATCATAAGAGTTAGATATGATAGATTGCAAGTAAATGTTAAAGCAAAGATTACTGAGATTACTCATGATTTTGAAAATGAAAGTATCTCAGTCGTTATTGAAAATGAATTTGATGAAGGTAACAATTGGTTAGAACAATTAAATAAAGCAGGTAATACCTCCACAATAGTCCAGATGGATAAGTGGAAATGGAATTTATCTGAAGAGAATAACGGTGCTATCAATGACATCATCAATAATGAATGGGATGCTTTAAAAAATGCTGTAATGGCAGGTTACAATCAGAAGATCGAAATAAGTGAACGTGGGATTATTGTGAGAGACTTGGAAGATCCTTTAAGTTGGCTTGTTATTCAAAACGGATTTTTAGCCATAACTAATGATGATGGACAGTCTTGGAAGCACGCAATTTCAAAACACGGCGTATTTGGCGAGCGCATTTTCGGAAAAATAATTTCTGGAGTCAACTTAATTATCGAAGATGAATCAGGGATATGGCTAACACAAGGATCAAGGACTACAATTTATAATCGTTATGGTGATGAAGTGATGCATTTAGGATTAGTTTCAGAGAACAAAAAAGACGAAAACGGAAACTTAATTCCACAAGAAAACGAATGTTTTGGACTCGTATCTCAGAATCATATCACCAGAGTTGCACTGACAACATGTGAAGGTTTTTCAGTTAGCAAAAAAGATGGCGATGACTGGAAAAAGGTATTGTGGGCTAATACAGATGGTACGTTATATTCTCGAAACATGGTGGCTGAGAATATTAAAATTGTAAATAATTTAGATGAAGTCATCTTAGACGCAGAGAATGATTACT
Source organism: Lysinibacillus agricola (assembly GCF_016638705.1). Taxonomy (GTDB): domain Bacteria; phylum Bacillota; class Bacilli; order Bacillales_A; family Planococcaceae; genus Lysinibacillus; species Lysinibacillus agricola. Next base: position 3,382,055 of record NZ_CP067341.1, read on the forward strand.
TTAATATTGGCTTATTTGATAAAATTGTTGCTGATGGTAAATTGACGACACTTGAAAAATTAGAGTTGATTAAAGAGCTGTATAAAATCCATTCCGATTACAAATTACTTCTTCAGCAAGCACAGAAATACATAAGAAGCGATAGAGACAATGTTACTGATGTAGATTCAGAATTTGATACAAAAACACAAACCTTCCCTACCGTTTACTCTACCACTGACAAATATTCAACAAGTGCTTTAAAAAATGCTTACTTAGAGTTAATGACTTATATTTCAAACTATATAAAAGTCATAAATAACGGTTATTTAGAATCAGAAAGCTTAAATATAGATATGTCTGACCCACTTACTGAATCCACGAGTTCAATTGACGATCGTGGTTTTTTTGTGCAGAAATTTAAAGATTACTATGATGAAGCTACTCGTCTACGTCAAGCAATTGAAGACTCCCTATTCTACTCTGGTATTCAAATGGGATCGTACAACAATAATCTTATTATGAATGATTTTGGTTTTATTGCTGTTCGAAGTGATGGTAAATATCGAGCGTACCTTAATGCAACGAATGGTTTAGCTCTTCAAAAATGGGAAAATGGGAAATGGACTAGTAAACTATTTGCAACTTTAGGTGACTCTAAATGGGAAGATGGCACACTTTATGCGGAAGGATTGGTAACAAAAAATCTTCGTATTGTTGATGGTGATTTGGGTGACTCAATTATACTTGACTGGAAAGATGGTATTACTATTTTTGGTGATCCTGATGGAGATGGAGTCAAAGAATCAGTAACTAGATTAAACGGTAATGTCGGAATATCTATCCATGTGAATAATGATAAAAAGTTTTGGGTTGGTATTGATGGTAGATTATATGCTAAAGACATTACTACTCATAATTTAAAAATTGTTGATGGTAAACTAGGTGAAAAGATTATCTTTGACCATGAGAAAGGCATTACTATCAATGGAAATAACGGTGAACAAATTCGCCTAAATGCTAACGAAGGCATAGCTATTGACGTAAAAAAAGAGCCTAGATTTTGGATAAATAAAGATGGAAACTTGTATGCACGAAAACTGTTTATTATGAACGGTGAGTTGGATGAATCTATTTTAGAGTCTTTGGATAAGGACGATAGCTTTATTTCTGATTTAACTGTTACGAGATTAAGAACATACGATAAGGATGATCCTTACAACTATGTTCATATAAAACAAAAATTCTTAAGATTTATGACAAGATTTGATTTAAAAAATCCTTCATCAGAACAAGCGAAATACGAAATGTACTTTGAAGGTTCTGGTGTGGAAGCCTACCCTGTTGCTATTTGGGGTACAGGTTCGGGAGCTAACACTGATTATAATAAAGCTAAACAATATAAAACTCCAAATGGATTCTTTACTGAGTATGTAGACGAATATGGTGAAAAACATTCCGTTAACTTAACAACTGATAGAGAAAAATCTATAGAACTTAATTCACCTAGAACTATTTCCCTCAAAGGCGGTAGTGGAAGTATTACAATGAATAACTCTAAATTAGAACTATCCTTTGGCAGCAATGTAATATCTATGACTACTAATGGTATAAAAATAAATGGTAATCGTATCGACATTAACTAAGGAGGTTATTATATGGCTTTGATTACACTAAATGGAGCATCTATAAATCAATCAACTGCTAACTCTCACATTAGTACTGAAAGATACATTCAGACAGGTACTCAATGTACATCATGGGACGATGATGGCTATTGTACTAATCGTGAACCTGTCTATAGTTGGGTTGGAGGCTATAGTGCTAACGCTACGATTAATGGAACTGTAAAAGCAAAACAATCCAATGTATTTATTCAAGGGAAAAATCCTGCTCTACTTGGAGACAGTACAGTTGAATCGGATTCTTATAGCCTGTCATCGAATGAACGTTATGCAGGCGGACAGCATAATAATGCTAATGGAAAAGTGTCCAGTGGAAACAGTAAAAATGTTTATATTGGCGGAGTTTTAGTAGCAACTAAAGATTCTACAATTCAAACACATGCAAATACTAGTACAACTGTAAAAGATGGGTTCAGTGCTAATGTTTATATTGGAGGATAGAAAGAAGGTGATAAATTGTCACTACCTATAAATTATTTAGAATTTAATAATCCTATTCATATCTTATGGCGTAGTGGATTGCCAAATGATCCATTTATAGACCGTTTAGATATTGTTCGTGTAGTGAATCAACGTGTCTTTTTATTAGAAATTCCTGATGAGATGTTTAGGGTAAGGATCACAGGTATGTTTGAAATTAACTACGATAAGTTTATGAAGTACAACTTAGATAAAAATGAATTCTACGTAGATTACACAAATGGATTTGTTTACTTTCATGTGTCAAAAGAAGCTGAAACAATGTCAATAGTATATAAAGGAAGAGGTTTAATCCTCTACCCTTCTACTCGAATTGCACATTACGATGGATCTGATTCGACAGAGACGCTGCATGAAATCATAGAAAAAAGCAAATCACAAGTTCAAGAATTAATTGATAGAACGGATAATTACGAAGAGTATTTGAACAATCTTGTCATTGCTATAAATAATTCAAATCATGCAACTGATCAAGCATTGATTGCTACTCAAAAAGCTAATGATGCTGCAGAGTTAGTTAAGGACGGTTATGAAACAACAGTCTTAATCTATCAGCCATACGTCAATACATATGATGAAATTGCTAGTAAATTCCCCTACCCTGAGGTTGGATGGACAACTCAAGTATTTGATACAGGTATACGTTATAGATGGAACGGAAAAGAATGGACTCCTATTGATGCTCTTGGTGGAAATGTCCCACTTGCAAGTGAAATTATTAATGGATTGATGAGCAAAGAACAATTTACCAAAGTAAAAAATATAACTAAATTTGTTAATGAAAGAGCAATTGTATTCTTTATTCCAAAAGATGTTTTACAAGGCGTGCAAGACCCAGAGTTTGAGTTTGAATGGGATGGTGAAATAATCGATGTTAAAGCAAAGGTTTCTTTTAAAGGACAACAACCTACTCCAGTTCAAATACAGAAATCCTCGAATTTTAAAGATTGGGTTGATGTTACAGACAACCCACTAACAATTGATGCAGATAACCATCGCAACAATAAAGAATTTAAATTAATTAATACAAAAGTTAAAGAAGGTGATGTATTTAGATTATACGTCCCTTCTTTTAATGTCGATGCTCAAACTTTAACTGTGAATGTGAAAATTGCATTGAACGACTCTCTAAATTAATTTAATAAAAGATGACTATTATTTAAATAAATACATAAGAAAGAAGGAATTTTAATGAGTGAAAGACCTATAGTTTCTTGGTACGAAGGTACAAATACTACAGCTACAGAAGTAAAAACTACAGTTAACTATGGTACGGTAGATGCATTTTCAGACTCTCCTCAGAAAACATACTTTATCTGGAATAATCGTGGAGGTACAAAAGACTGTTCAAAAATGGAAGATGTTAAATTTACTACTCGTGATCGTAATGGTGGTGATGGTAGTAGTGCAGGCAATATTGTAGAGGCAGTTCGTGATAACTGGTTTAGAGCTAGGGTTGATAGTCTAAATGAACAAGTGTTCACTCCTGTCGGCAAAGGTGGAGTTGGGACAGAAAATCCATCCGGTACGAAGTTTTTAGGTACAAATGGAACTACTACAAATATTCATTCAAGTACAGCTTCAGTATGGATAAAAGAAACTAAATTAACTATAGATGCGTATGTTAAACCTACTGTTGATAATGGTTTTATTTACAAAGCTGTCAATGCAGGTGAAACAGGTGCAACTGAACCAAGTTGGCTTACTGAAGAAGGAAAATCTGTATTCGATAATGGAGTCGAATTTGTTGCTATTAAAATTGATAAAAAACCAAACGCAAAAGAAATTTTAGGGCTAGCAAACAACACTAAAGCCGATGGCAGTAATGCAAATTTAGCAGGAGGAAACTTTGTACAAGTTACTGTATTTGCAAAAGTTCCTATCGATGCTTCTGCGGGGAAGAACACATTACTTAAAAGAGCAACTTTTTCGTACGTTTAATTAATAAAATACATAATACAACTTAGGGTTAGAGGATTATTCCTCTTCCCTATTTTTTTAATTAAAAATACTCAATACAATGAGGTGCATATAAATGATATTTTCAAATTCAAATAATTTACAAGCAATTGGCATCCCTTTTAATTGGAATGCTGATTATGCAAATGGTAAAAATTATGCTGAGTATGACCTACTTACGCATAAAAAAAATGATTTTTATTTAATACAGAAAAGTCAGGTTATACGTTTCGGTTTGTTTGGTCAAAGATTGAAGTTTTTCTTTGAGATGTCTGATGGCTCATTCTATTTACATGGTAGAAGAATAGAAATTGGCTATGAAGATGAAAATGGAGAAACATATTATTTAACATCAAACTTTAGAGACAAAGACCTTATTACATATAAAATAGCATCTACTGATTTTAGTAGTAAACAAGGGTTACAAAATACTAATATTGAATCGATTAATTTCGGATATAAAACAATTTACAATAAAAATGATGTGGAATTATTCTTCCAACCAGTAGTATCCCTCCCCTTTAATCAAAGTGCATTCATTGAAGTTAAATTGACATCCAATAAAAATTTGAATGGTCATATAATTTTTAAATCTAGAGGGATTGAAGTAGAACGCTTCTATGCCCCATTAGAAGCTAATGTGTCAGGTCAAATTAATTGGACTATTAAATAACTCAAGAAAGGAGTGCACTCTATGTCAACTGTAGGTGGTAATTTAGAAAAGAAAGAGATAGGATTACCTATTGGTGTTTCAGGAACTCACAATAACACAGAGATTGATAAAGTTACAGGATTCTTACGATTAGCTCAAACTGATATTGATGGTAGTGGAAAATCTATATATGTAGAAGAAGGCTCTTGGACTTCAGATGTTATTAATCTCGAAGATAAATTTCAGGACTTTGACAAAGTGTTTACAAATAATATAAATAATGGATCAAGTTCAATCGCTGTATTAACAAGAGTATCAGATGATGGCTACAATTGGTCGGATTGGATCGCTATTGCGGAAGATGGGGCTATTCAGTCTGAAACTAAACAATATATTCAAGTGAGAATTGATATATTTGCAGGATTTGTTACTGACCACTTTGTAATTTCAAATTCAGATTTTGAGAATAATGAGTTTGTTGAAAAGTTTAATGACATTAAACTAAAGCGTGAGTATCAATATGATATGAATTTAGATTCAAAATGGTCAGATACAGGAAGTTTACACAGTAAAAAAATCACTCGTAATGAATGGTTGAGGATTGATAGTTTAGAAGTATCTATTGATAAATAATAAAATGACTTTAATATAAAAGGAGGAAATGATTTGCCTATAGTAAATTTATGGTATGAAACTAATATGACTTCTGATACTTCACCTGCACCATTAGTTGCTAGTGCTAGTTCTTCAAATAGTGCAAGACCATCCTACCTATCATTTAGAGACTCTACAGTAAACACTTGGCAATCTGCTACCTTCAATGGAGCAGGAAGTAGCTCTTGGATAAAATTAAACTTTGGAGAACCTAAAAATGTTAACAAGATAAGAATGTGGAAAAACACAGGTTTAGCTTTAGCTTATCATCCATCTTATATATATATTGAAGGTTCAAATGATGATTTAACATTTAATGTTTTACACCATACAGGCTCATTAAATTGGACTGATGTTATCGAACTTACTTTTGAGAACGATGATGCTTATCAATTTATTAGAGTGCGTATTACTAACACACCTAACAGCACTCTAACTACAATTGGAAGAATATTATTTGGATATAATGGATTTGAACCTATTGATAAAACACTTATTTTAAATGATGGTGAGTATAAGAAATGGGATTCTAAGTATAAGCACGATTCTTTAGAAATGCCAGAAAATGATTTAGTTCTATCTACAACTTCAGCAGTCACAAGAGTAAATCATATAAAATTTGATAGTAACTTTATATTGCAAAAAATAGGATACAAAACAGAAGGTTCTAATAGTTTAACTCTTAAGATATATGAAAAAGACTCCCAAAAACTAGTATTTTCAATGCCTGTAAGTATCACAAAGGGTTGGAATTATATAAGTATTTCAGATGTAGAATTGCTAAAAAATAAAGACTATTTAATTGGGTTTTATGGCACAAACATCTATGGATATAAAACTCCTACAACCATTCCGATATCAATGGTTTCATCAAACCATTATATTAATGGGACAGTGTTTGGTAGGTACGATGCTTCAGGAGATTCATTTCCAACTACACTAAATAATACAACAGCCTTAATGATGAGTTTTGAAGGAACAGCAGTATCTGAGAGTGGCAGCAATTGGATGTCAGTGAGCACTACCACTCCTACTCTACAACAATTCCTAGAGCAAGGAGTGGATTCGTTATCTCCTCTATTTGACCGTAAAATTACAGTTTTAGAACCTATGGCGATGTCTAATAAAAATGAAATTTTATTGAGTGAGGAAGGAAAGGTATTTAGTAAGACAATTGACTTGAAAAAATATTTTGATATTAGAAGTATAAGAACTGAGGTGAAGTGATATGACAACAGTCCCTATAACATGGGATACCATAAACAAGGGCACTACTGTAACACTATCAAATGACAATTTAACTGCTATTATACCAAATAGAACAAAGACAGTAAGAGCTACTGTAGGAAAAATTACTGGCAAATGGTATTGGGAAGTGTATCTTGATGCATTAAACACAAATGGTGGTATGGTAGGTATTGTCAATTCAAAAGTAGATTTAAATGCAGACGTCCTAGCCACGAGAGATAATGTTAGATATATTTATTCAGCTGATGGCAATAAATATCCTGAGAATACAGCCTACAGCTCTTCTTATAAAGCAGGAGATACTATAGGTGTAGCATTAGATTTAGATAATGACACATTAGGATTTTATAAAAATGGAGTGTTTCTAGGCATTTCACACACCAATATTAAACTCTTGGGCGAGGTTTATCCTGCTGTGAGTAGTGGTGGTAGTTCAGTAGGAAATACGAATACAGTCAACTTTGGTGCAACATCATTTAAATATACAATTCCAAAAGGATATATGGCTTACAATAAGCAAAGTAAAATACTGCTTCGATCTAATAGTAAAACATACTCGTTAGAGTCAATTAATGTTCAGTACGAAACTAAAATGACTTCTAATACTGCTCCCTCTCCATTAGTTGCTACAGCTAGCAGTATTTACTCTACCACATTTCCTGCGTGGAAAGCTTTTGATGGCATTACTAATGTATCATCTGGAGCCAATAACAATTGGGCTTCATCAGATAATCAGTTCCCCTGTTGGATTCAAATTAAATATGGTGAAAAAAAGCAAGTAAATGCATTTTATGTGTATCATATCAATGGAGGAAATGAGACTGCTAGATTAAAAAATTTTACATTGCAAGGCTCTGACAATGGAAATGATTGGGCAGATATAAAAACCTATAATGACGTTCAATGGTTAGATTATTATCAATTATTTTATATGGGCAAGATTGTAGACTATCTATATTATAGACTTTATATAAAAAGCAATTATGGATTCTCCAGGGTTTCTATAGCAGAGATTGCTTTCGGCTATATTGAACATATCGTCAATGATATTCCAGTTATATCACGAAACAATTTTATTAGTTATGGTCAAAATGAAATAAAAGAGCTGCATAGTATATATACTAATCAAAAATACATTCTACAAGAGGAATCATCTAAAAACTCAGAAGGATTATGGACGACTCAATTAGATAGAAAACCACTCAGCATTAGTTTTAATTAGTGCTGAGTTTTTATATTTCTTAATATAATAAGAAAGGAATGATTAAATGGCAACAATTGGTCAAGCTTTAGCCTCTCCTGAAAGTGGATGGAAAAGATATGATATTCCACTGGTTAGTGATGATATTTTTAAAATAAATGGAGACTATGGAAAGCTATTTGAGTCTTATTATTACAATGGTACAGCTATCTTTTTAAGCTCTACAAGTAGCAACTTACTCTTCTACTTTAAGGGAACAAGTTTAAGGGTAACTGGAAGTGCATATTCTACACAATCAATAGATTCGACCGTGAATATAGATGGTGATATACATGTTATTGGTATCAATGTACCAAACTCGCAATTTGTTGGTCAAGCGCTTTTATTAGACGTTCAAGGACTAGAAGATGAATTTCACAAAGTAGAAATAAAAAAAGGTGTCACTTTTAGCGATATAGTGTTGGATGCTGTTGATATTAATGAGAGTGGAGAATTTAGATTCCCTTATAAGAAACTAGCTTTGAAAAATCCAACAACAAGTGAATTGTACTCTTTATCAGATAACACTCTTATTCACCTTCCTAACAGCTCAGATAAAAACATGATTTTACATGGTATTGAACAAGATAAAGAGATTCAATTAGATGTGCCTTTTACTAAACATGATTGTGTTAATGAATCACCAGTTGTCAATGTGAGTGGAAAAGTGTTTACGCAGAATATTGGTAAAATTAATACTTTGAGTATTAAGGAGGTAGAAGAGAGCGATAACAAACCTATCTATACATGGTATAGCACTAATATGACAGCCAATAATATCCCTGCCCCATTTATAGCTAGTGCAAGCAGTGAATACAATACAACATATCAAGCTTGGAGAGCTTTTGATGGTATTACTAATGTCAACGCATGGCTAACAGTAGCCAATACTACGATAGGGTGGTTAAAATTAGATTTAGGACAAAAAAAGCCTATAAACATTTTTAAAATGACTTGTCGAGATGGTTCTACAGATGCAATCACAAAGGCTATGCCAAAAGACTTTGAGTTGTACGGCTCTAATGATGATTCAACATACAGTCTTTTAGGAGTATTTAACAATCAAGTTAAATGGTCATTCCTAGAAGAGAGAGTTTTTACTGTAAATAATAGCAATGAATATAGATATCTGAGATTAAATATTTTAAGCAATGGTGGGTTTACAGAATATTCAAATATAGGTGAGTTAATATATGGATTTAAAAGAGAGGTGTAATAAATGGCAACAACAGAACAATTAATGGCACAATATGGTGTTGCATGGTTTGGTTTTGATGAGCCTAGTGGAAACACATATGACAAACTAGGTAATGGTTATGTTGGAGAAATGATTAATATCCAAAGACCAGAGGGATGGAATGGTTCAGGTCATTCCGCATTATTTAATGGTACTTCTAGCGTGATGACTCAAACTACAGGCAAAAACGCACTCATGCCTTCTACTGAAGTGGCTATTAGACTTAAGTTTAAATGTGATGTAGTTAGAGCAACAGATATGTACTTGTTATCAACCTTAAGTTCCTATACCACACAAAAAGGAATGTCTATTGGCATAATAAATAATGGAAAAATTCATGTTGGATGGACTAATGCTGGTAATAAGTTCTGCTTCTTTTATAACTCTCCTGATAATTTTAATGATGGAAAATGGCATGATATGTTTCTATCATGGGATGGTAAGATTAATTCATTAGTGCATATTTTTATAGACGATATGACAAAACCAATTGTAGTATTAAGGTCTCAATTTGCTAATGATGGTCACACCTATCCCAATTTTAACTTAGGTAGGTCTGCTGGAGCTACAACTAGATGGTATGCTGGACAAATTGACGATTTACAAATTTACAATAAAGCACTTTCTCCTTCCGATTTTACACAAAAGCGTTTAGCAATAAAAACAGCAGACAATAAAAATATTACTCTACCATCTACTATGAATCGTATAAAAGAAATTCCAAATATAGAAGAAAATACACTGTTAACTCAAGGCAGAATAATAAAAGAAATAGACTCGGCAACAGATAGACTGCCAGTTGATTTAACCAAAGCTACAACTGAATATGAGTTAGTTAGCAACACTCAAGCAGCATTAAATTCAAATAAAGTATTTACTATTCCTTTATCGACAGATTTTAAAACAATTAACATAGAGGATAATTATTAAGTAAGGAGGTCAATACAATGGCTAACAGTAAGGACAATTTAAAAGCTTATGGAAAACATTTTATAGGTTTTGACGAGCCCAGTGGTAATGCAATGGATTCCATAGGTGGATATACAGGTACTTTGTATAACGCTCCTACTCGTGTGACAGGATGGAATGGTCAAGGAAGTGCTATGAATTTTAATGGTACTAATCAGTATGTAGAATTTAATAATCCTATTCTGAATTTTACTGACAGTTTTGCTATTAGATTTAAATTTATGGTAAGAAATACTGGAACTAATACTATAATGACCACTCAAAATGATGGTACGAGAGGGAAAGGTGTTAGAATAGAAGTTTATGACTCCAAAGTATTGTTTGTAGCTGGTGATGGCACTAACTATATAACAGGTCAAAACACTATCATTCAACCATATTCTATTGTAGTGAATGAGTGGTATGATTTTTTAGTGGAAAAAGATAAAAATAGCAATCTTGTAAAATTATATCTAAATGATTTGACAAGCCCTGTGTCAACTATTGAATTGAACGGTTTGATATATCACTCTACTAATTTGAGAGTCAGTAGAAATGGTAGTGGAACAAACTTTTTTAATGGATATATAGACAATATAGAAATTTATGATAGAGTAATCTCCCCTATTCCTGATAAATACCTAGTACAACACAACTCACAATATAAATATCATGATGGTGCTTCATGGAAAACTACTACACCAACAGAAGACAATTTTATTAAATATGGTATGTCTCAATTATCACAGATAACAGAACCACAGTGGAAAGAGCTATCTGGTAATAAGTCCTTAATGATGTGGACAGATTTTAAAAATAAGCAGTTTGCTAATGCTGTATTAAATAAAGAATCATTCACAGCTCAAGAGTTATTAGGCGATACACCACAAATGATTTATTACACAGACTCAGATACTTCACAAATAGTAGTAGAAACAGGCGTTGAACCTTATTCAGTGTATGACTACATCGGTGATTTACCTACTATAGTGGCTTATACAGAGTCTACAGAGGATATTGTAGTATCAACTAGCACTGAACCGTTTGATATCCATGATGAGTTTGGCGATGAAGTAGAAGTTCTTTACTATACAGATGATGAGGCTGTAACAAATGCTGATTTAATCTTGGATGCAAATTGGTCTCCTGTTGATGAGTTAGAAAGTGACTTTGAAGTGGTAACATGGACTGACGAATCCCCTGATACTGCTCAGAGAACACTTGAAGTGACGGCTATACCTAAGCCTCAATTCATTAAATTAGTGAATCCCAAACGCCTATACGGTTATTTAGACGATGTTTTTGTTAATGATATTTCTCAATCATACCGAGATGAGGCTAGATACTTTATTACAGGAGAAGATAATTCTAAATGGTATGTGTGGGATAAATCAAAGCAAACATACACGGCAGCAGACACCTCAACAGAAGAAGCAATTCTTAAAAATGGTATGAATTATCATGAGTTAAATAGCATCACTGATAAACAATGGAGAACTTGGGGAAAACAGTATTTAAATATAGGCGTTTTCCTTAAAGACAATCCTCGTGACACAATTGTTTCAGTTGTTGAAAGTGTATCTTACCAAGATTACCTTCCTCGAAATACGACAATTATTAAGGACACGAGCCTTTACATCATAAATACTACTGCAAAAATTGATATTGAATTTAATGGTAACATTCTCAAAGGCGTTCTAAGTGATCCTGACTTAACACGTGTTCAATATCGTGTACTGCTAAATGGTGGACACTTCTACCCTACTGATGGAAGTTTCACTAAACTAGGCGAATCACCTCAAAACATTGAATTAATTATTGGTAGTAAAGATGTTAAGATTGACGATTGGAATACCTTAAAAGTAGAGTTTCAAGATTTTTTTGGCACTACTGATTATTGGCAAACTAGCTTTATCGGTACATATTCAGGTCTTATGTTTAAAGATGTGTACGGTCAATATTTCTCTAGTGAGATTGGAGAAGTATTAAATTATCTTGATTTCGGTGTCATTATTGCAGGTCAAACCACTATCGAACATGAAGTAATACTGAAAAACCAATATGGTTATGATGTTAAGGATATTCATTTATCCGCAAATACATCTAATTTCCCTACAGGAATGGCAATGGAATTTAGTGAGAATTTAACTCCATTTATCCCCTACCCTGAGTTAAAGCTGAATAGGACACTTCAAAATAACGAAGAAATGTCATTCTTCATTAGACTAAAAACAGAATTAGGCGCAACGCCTGACGCTAACGGTTCATTTGACATTATCGTGAGAGCAGATAAAGCCTAATCACAATACAATGTGATTGGATGTGGTTATATGGAGGAAATAAAAAACAATTCCTCTCAATCAAATGAAGATGGAATATTAATTGAACCTATTGAAAATTCATCTTTCATAAAAATTGAATATGAAGTTAAACCAAATAATAGATTTAAAGCAAAGTATAAATTATATGCAATTGGAAATGAAGATGTTCTAACAGAGATAACTGTAAAACAGTTTAAAAATTCAGATGTTGTAACTGAAATAACACCTAGAGCTTTTGGTATCAGCGAAAAAGAAACATATATAAATATCGTCTATCGTGGTAACTCAGATATTGTAACAGAGATACAACCTTACATACATAATTTCATTGAAGTGGAAATCGAAATACCTCCTCATAATAGAATGTCAGCCATTTATGATATACAACAGCCACCTATCGTCACAGACATCTTTAATCCTACTCAGGACGCATTTACTCGTGAAAAATTAGAATATCAATCTATTAACTATGGTGATTACCAATCTATGATTGTTGGACGTAGTGAAGATGATATTTGGCGTTCATTTGTACAATTTGATTTAAAGTTTACTCATTCGTCCTATATTTTAACTGACGCTAAATTAAGGTTGCATTATGATGGCGTAATTTCAAAAGATGTCGTTTTAGAAATACTTAATGCAGATAGAGAATGGTCAGAATACAGTATCACTAATTTAAATAGACCTACTCCTATTAAGTTAATTTCGAATCAGTTTACTATCAATGAAGATTTAAAATTTATAGAATTCAATGTATTCGATATTGTTAAAGACTGGGTATCATTAAAACAAGCTAATAATGGATTCATAATTCGCACATCAGTAGAAACCTCTAATAATTCCGTAACTTTTAAAACAAGAGAATCATCACTACCTCCAGAATTAATTGTGGATTATTACGATTCTAGAATTTTCAGCACTGGCAGAAGCGATGTAATAACAGAACTATTTGTTTATAAAAATGGTGAATCAGATAAACTTACTGAAATTACTGTAGGATCAACCTATGAATCATCAGACAGAGAAGCAACTATTTATGTACATAGAAAAGAATTTCCTCTGGATGAGGACATAGTTGTTGAAATTACAGTTACTAAAGAATTCATTCCTGTTGAATTGACAGTGGCTATTCCTGATAAGAGTGATATACCTACCACTATTGACGTTAGACTACAAGATAAAGATGACAAAGTTATAGCTGAAATTACGGTAAGTAAACCAGATGTGCTAACTGAAATTTCTTGTATGAGAAAAGATCATTCTGAATTTATATCTACAATATCCATTAGTAAACCTGATATAAATGTCGAAATTACTGTACCAATAAAAGATTCAAGTGATATATACGTAGAAATAGAAGCAAATGACGTTCACTCTAATGAGATACTAACTGAGCTTATTGTAAGTCGTGAATCAGTTTACACTGAAATTACACCAAGAGTTAAGTCAGATAGCAGCTTATATGCTGAGATAACAGTAAGTAAACCTGATACTCTAGCTGAAATTTATGTTACTTATTCTAGTGATATATTAGTTGAAATTGAAGCTAATATTAAAAGTGATATTCCAATCGAAATTTGCGTCTCTAAACAAAATATTGAAACAGAAATTGAAGTTAGAGCACATGATGGTAGCCAGACAAATTCCGAAATTTTTGTTGTTTTTACAGATGATATATTAGTTGAGATAACTTCAAATGCTACAAGTCAAATTCATACTGAAATCAATATTAACGCTATTAGTCAGATTAATGCTGAAATTACTATCTCTAAGCCAAACATACTTATTGATATTACTGTTCCAACCAGAGATGAATCTGAAGTTTTAGTAACTATTGAGCCACGTATTTTAACTGTAGACAACATCCATACAATAATTACTGTAAACGGTAAAGTATCAGGATATGCGTTTATTATGTAAAGAAAAAGGAGAAAGATAATTATGATGATGAAGAATTACGAAATTGGAGAATTACAATCATTTTTGTTCAATTTAATTTTAAAAGGTAAAGAATCTAGAATGCGAACACGTTTTATTAGTTTATTAGATAATCAAATAGAATTAATAAAAAAAGAAAGACAACTATTAATTAATGACTATGCTTCTAAAGATGATAAAGGAGATATAGTTACAGAAACAAAAGTGATAAATGATAGAGAGGAAATGATTGTTATATTCCCTTCTATTGATGCAGAAAAAGAAGCACAAATGCAAATTATGCTGATGATGGATGAGGATTTTATTATTGAAGAAACCGTAGATAAAATTGAAATGCTTAAAACTTTACAGAATATAATCTTAAACTGTGATTTAGAGTTTACTGGTCAAAAGGCAGTTCTGTATGATAGATTCTGTGAAATATTTGAAGAAATATATTTACTTGAAGACTAATTAAAGGAGGTGATTTAATGACAGTTCAGGTAGAATACATAAATTATAATGAAACAATTCAATCTGCTAAAGTTCCAATCGAGAAAGATGTTTATCAAGTAATTACTCCTGTTGTGAAGAAAGTAGAAATAAACGGAAAAGAAGAAATTGAACACTACATTGAAATTACTTTGCATGATGAGCGTCTAAGCAATACTATTACCAAACGATATGAACAAAAAGAAATGCTTGAGTATATTCGACTTTTACAAAGAATGGTGAAAGAAATTATGATTGAAGATGTTACTAGTAATTCTAAGTGTTAAATTAAAAAATACATAATTATAAAAATTAGAAAAGAGGAATTTATTTATGAAATACCGTGTAATTAAGGATATCAAAGAGAATGTTTACTCTGTTACATTTGAAGTTGTAGAACAGTCACCAGAATTTATTGAAGCAGTATCAGATCGAGGTCAAAAAGTTTTAAATGTCGGAGGTAAATTTACTAAGAAGATTATTGAAAATATAATCACTAAAGTTCCAATTGTAGATGAAAAAGGAGACCCTGTTTTAGATGATTCTGATAACCCTACCTTTAATGAAGTTTCAACTCCTACTGAACGCGAAGAAGTTTTGTTGAATATCGGTGATTCTTTCAAGTACTTCCCTAAAGAATTACCATTCACAAAATCCTTCTCTAAGAGTCAATATAATGAGAACGTGGAAGATGTAGCTAATTTATATGAAATTACTTTACGTGAACGTATTGATAAATTAATTGATGAATTAAAATCAGACGTAGATAATTTCAGCGGTACTAGTGAATATATTCGGTAACGTTTAATAATATACACATTTTATCTAAAAATAAGTGTATAACTATACATATAATACGAATAAATAACGTATAAAAGTAATAAAAGTGTATTAAAATGCATCAAATTAAAAGTGAATCAGGAAATTCAGTTTAGAGTAGGTGTGAGTTAATCCCTCCCCTACTCTTTTATTATTTTGATAAAAGTCGGTGATTAAATTGGAAAATGAAAAGCTTGGTGAAAGATTGGCAAGCGTGGAAACAGAATTAAAAAATCAAGACAATAGACTTTCTAATATGGAAAAAGATAAAGAGTTACTTTATCGTTTGACAGTTGTATCTGAACAGCAGCAAGAAATGAATAAAAATCAACAAATACAACTAAATAAAATGGACGAAAATCAGCAAAGACAATTAAACAAAATGGATGAAACATTCAATAACATCAATATCAATTTGACTAAATTAAATATGTCTCAAGATGAATTACAAAACAATGTTAAAACTATTGGTAAACGTGTTGATGGTATTGAGGAGGATTTGAAAGTTGAAACTAACAAAGGAACAATATCATTCAATGAAATTTTATCTAAGTATCTTTTATGGTGGATCATGATTCCAACTGTAATTGTCGGTGCTTGGATACTTTTTAAATTAGGACTATAAGAAAGGAATTGATAAATTTGAAAATCAACTGGAAGGTAAGAAAAAATAATCCTCAATTTTGGATTACATTAGGATTATCGATAATTACTCCTCTATTTGCCTACTATGGAATTACTGGAGCAGATCTAACTACTTGGAGAAGTGTATGGTATTTAGTTGTAGACGCAGTTTCTAATCCATACGTTCTAGCTTTAATTGGAGTAAGTACATATAACGCTATTCTAGACCCTACTACAGCTAATTTAAGTGATTCTAAAAAAGCTTTAACGTATGTCAAACCGAAGCGAGATGATATTTAATGGTAATAATTAAACAAAACTTAGTATCCTCTAGCAAATATAGCATCAAATGTCCTTATTCTATGAATGCTAAATTCATCACAGTACACAATACAGCCAATGATGCACCTGCAGCTAACGAAATTTCGTACATGATTAGTAATAACAATCAGGTGTCCTATCATGTCGCTGTGGACGACAAAGAGGTTATTCAAGCTATTCCTTTCGATCGTAATGCTTGGCATTGTGGGGATGGCGGAGGAGTTAATGATCCTGACGCTCTAACTAAAGGTAATCGCCTTTCTATTGGTGTTGAAATATGCTACAGCAAAAGTGGCGGTGCTCGTTACACAATCGCTGAAGAAAATGCTGTCCAATACATCGCTAAGTTATTAAAGCAATTTGGTTGGGGTATTGAGCGAGTAAAAAAACACCAAGATTGGTCAGGTAAATTATGTCCTCATCGAATTTTAAGTGAGGAACGTTGGAATAGTTTCTTGAAACGTATAGAAGATACAATGAATAACAAAAATGAAGTGACAGAAAAGGATGATGATAAAATGAAATTTACGAATGAGACAACTAAAGCAGCAGTACGTGATCACATTAAACAAACAATAGATAAAAAGTTAATTGATAAGTCATGGTTGGATAAATTTGACACTGGAACTATGACAATCGGTGATTATGAAGGATTGAAGCTTATCATTGCACAGCGTAGTAATTAACAACAAAGCCTACTAGACTATGTGACTCGCGAACAAGTATCAACAATGATTCATCGTATGGATCAATTTAATACTAAGAAGTTTAGTAAGTAGTTAATATTACATATATGAGCATGATGTACAAATAGCATTCTAATCAAATACATATCATAAAAGGTCAAATTAACACAAAATCAATCCCTATCCAACTAATATTACGGATAGGATTTTTTTCTTTAATAATTTATAGAAAATGTGAGTATAGCTTTCTCTTAATATTTATTTTACAGAACCACTTTTAAAAGTTTTGTCTGGATAGTACATGTTTTTAACTATAATATTAGAACCTAAACATTTAACAGACGGACAATGACAGTTAATACTGTTAGAAATATTAGTATTCAACCATTTATCATAAATATTCTTCAATGATTCCTCTTTAATATTACCCAATGCTGCCCCATCATCAGTGAAATCTGATACAGAAATATCTCCTGAAAAAATATTTAAATTCATTCGTGATCTTCCATCAACATCGTTTCTAATAGTTGTATTTGGAGTTCCATTAATTCTTTCTAATAAAGCTAAATCACGCTTATCAGAACTACAAGCATAGAATGGCAATGTACCGAATAATACCCAAATGTTTTCATTTCTAAAGTCAAGTATGTTATTGACTGTATCTCTATATTCATCTAATCCTATAGTTTCTAAGTTTTCAGCGTAGTCACTTGAATACATAGGATGAATTTCGTGCCTTTTACAAAGCATTTCACTAGCTACTTCATTATGAATCTTCTCAAGATAAGGGACTGTATTGCGATTCAACATAGTCTCTGCTGATACAAACATTCCACCTTTTGAAAGTTCCCTAGCATTATCTAAAATGTTTCTGTATAATTCCGCTCTTTTTTGTACAGGAGGTTTTCTATCCATCATTGCAAATCCTGTTTCGACAAATTCCTCTTCATTACACCAGTTATGAGAAATATGCATAACGTCTAAATATGGTGCAACCAATTCATAGTGATCCATAGGTAATGTTAAATTTGAATTGATTTGAGTTTTAATGTTTCTGCCTTTAGCATACTTCAAAAGTGGTAATAAATTATCTCTAATCCCCTTCTTAGTAAGCAATGGCTCTCCGCCAGTAAAACTCATTGTACGTAAAGTTTCAACTTCATCTAATTGTCTAATAATATCATCTATTGGAAGTGAATTTGCTTCTTTTGTTGTTAGTGCATAACCAACAGCACAATGAGCGCACCTCATGTTACATAAATTAGTAGTGGTAAATTCAATGTTTGATAGAGTCAGTCTTCCATACTTCTCAATGTCATGATAGCTTTCCCATGTGTCATACGGTTTATATATAGTATTCATGATTAAAAAATCTCCCTTTCTGCTATACAATTTTCGCATAGTTTAGGGAGATAATAAAGGGTTAGTTATTATATGTTATCTTAAAAGTTTCATTTTCATAAACTTTGATATGATCAATTAACGCTGAAAGTAATTTTTCTGTAAAGTCAGTAATTCCAGTATCTTTAGTAATTTGTCTCAGTAAATCACTTTCAAGTATGGTAGAGACTTCAGTATCACAAAATTCTTTTGACTTTAACCTTCCTGAGCAAATGTATCTTACGTTTTTACCTCCCTTCCTAGCATAAATTTTACCGCATTTAGAACAAATAATTTTTCTTCTGAATAACATCTCCATATTTGTTTTGTCTATTTTATCTAACTTTCCAATTCTTTTCTTCAAAATGTATTCAATTAAATCTTCATCGAAATCTAAATTATATTTGTTTAATAAATACTCTGTGAAATCTTCAAATTGCAACTGATGCTTTTTCAAAAATGAACACATTGCTGCGTAATTATACCCAACTGTTATGACAATATTTGCAATGTAAAACGAACTATCATATCTATTGATAAAATATGTCTTAAACATTGTTACTGCTTTCTTGTTTTTATCGCCTACTCTTTTCAGTTGATTCTGAGTAAGTGACTTCAAAAACATTATGTTATTGATTGGATTTGCCATTTTATCGAATTGCTCTGCGAATTCAGCAAAAGCATCTGATACTATATTTGCTTGATTACGTATTTCTTCAAAATAGTTAGCCTTAATATCAAATTCCTGTTTTACTTTTATTAAACCATTTATATCTTCTGTAACTACAGGAGAACCGATGATGTCTAAGAAATCCGTTCAAAACTATGTATTGCCTTTATTGAAATATGCGCATGGACGAGGCGTGCGAACACAAATCAACTCTAACCTAACAATGGAGCCCGAACGTTATTTACTGATTGCACCGTATTTAGATGTGCTACATATTTCACATAACTGGGGTACGATCGATGAATTCGTCGAAACAGGCTTTGCCATGATGGAGCGAAAGCCAACTTATGAACAGCGTGCAGCTTTGTTCCAACGCATGATTGATAACTCAAAAATGCTTGCAGAGCACGGTGTAATGGTATCGGCGGAAACAATGTTAAACAAAAAAACTTTACCATACTTAGAGCATATCCATCATCAAATCATCAACGAAATGAAATGTGCACGCCATGAGGTGCATCCGATGTACCCTTCAGATTTTGCAAGTGCCCTTACGTCTCTATCACTTGAGGAAACTCGTCATGCGATCCATCATTTACTAGATGTCCGTGATAAAAACACTTGGATGCTTTTTGGCACGCTACCTTTCTATCCATGTAGCATGAATGAAGAAGATCAAAAGCTCCTAAAACGACTAAGGGAAGAAAAAAACGTGACGATGCGTAATGATCCTGATGGTCGCTCACGCTTAAATGTTAATATATTTACTGGTGATGTCATTGTGACAGACTTTGGCGACACACCAGCGCTTGGCAATATTGCGAACGACGAATTACCAGCGATTTTTGATAAATGGATGGCAACAGATTTAGCGAAATCACTAAACTGTCACTGTCCAGCAGTCAAATGCTTAGGACCTAACGTCCTTGTTAAAAATATGTATTATAAAGATGCAGGGTTTGTTAGTGGCTCTGCTATAGTGTAAAATGAAAAATATCCAATGCATACATTTGCATTGGACATTTTTTATAGGATTTATGAAATTTTCGCCTTAACAATAAATGTTCTATTAAGCTATTATCTGTTGCTTCTTCTTATTCCTGATGTAAATTTAGACTTTTTATTCTTTCAATTTCTTCTCTCGATAAGCCTAATAAATCCATTATTTCTTCAATCGGTTCATGACGTTTTAGTAGTTTTTTCACTAACTCTATTTGCGCTTGTTTACGCCCTTGCTCTAGTCCTTGTTCTCTTCCCTTGTTGATTCCATCAATGTAACGGGCTTCTTCATCTAAGATATACTTTAAACGAGACTGGTAAGCAAGAATTGTTTCAGGGGATTGACTGATTTCTTCCCATGTATCAAATGCTGCGCGCAAGTTTTCATCCTTCATCGCTAACTCCTCCAATTCACGATATATCTCTGCATAAACTTTCTTTTTGCGACCATCGACCATACCAAGTAATAACAACCATCGAATTAATATGTCATCAAGAGCATCTAATTTTTCTTCATGCCAGAGAGTAATAAACTTGTTCATTTCTATAAAGTGAATTTCTAGTACATCTTCTTCTGGCATTAACCTCGATAATGTTGTGTCTTCATAAAGATGATACGTACTATGATAAGATTTATTATCTTTAAACATTGTAAAATTACATATATTGATCGTAATGGTTGGGCGTAATTCACTATATCCCATCCCTCTAGCTAGTTGTGACTCATACATTTTTGCCCAATAATATAGCGTTCTCTTTGTCATATCATGCTGATTGGATAGTTGAATTTCTACATTGATAAAGTCATCATTTTGTGTTTTTACAAGAATATCGAGCCTAGATTGTTTATCGTCCTGATATTCACCGCCCAATTCTTGCTGAATAAATGTTACTTCTTTAATAGTATCTCGTCCGGTTAGCTTTAATACCGCATTCAAAAAAACAATTGTCATTTTTTTATTTTTTTCATTTCCGAACAATTGCTTGAAGGCAAAATCAACCTTCAAATCAAAAAACTTTTCTAACGGAATTCTTCGTATTGCTTTTCGATTCATCAGGAATCACCTCTTTTTTATTACTATTATTATAGCATGGGCGTGCTATTAGACCTCTTTAAAACTTCAAAAACGTATTTGGCTCTTAAATATCTTTAAAAGTCTTCGGAAGCAACTAATTTTATATAAGAAAAGCCATGTTCACTTAACTGAACATAGCTCCTTTATTTCCAAAACTTCGTATCTCTTGCTAATTAGTAAGTTCAATATAAAACTTAAAGCAATAATTAAGCAATTCTTCTTTCTGCAAGTACTCCCGCCGCCGCTAAAGTAGTGGGGTTCTTATTAATTCCTTTGCAAGTAGCCTATAAGTATTCAAGCGACTTTCTAGTGCGTATTGGTTGCAGTTAAGCATCACTTCGTCAAATCCATATTGCTCTTGCTCTGCTACTAAAAATTCAGCGATTTCCTTCGGTGTTCCGACAAGATTAGCTTTTCGATTATTGGCGATTGTCATTTTATCCAACTCCGTAAGTGGATAATTCTTTGCTTCCTCAGGTGAAATCGCTTGAATGATTTGTCCCTTCATGAGATGGAGACGTGTAATATCAATCGGCTTTGCCAAATATTCCGCTTCCTCTAACGTATCTGCAACTGTCGCCGCATAGGTAACGATAATTTGTGGCTTCTCCATATAATAGGAAGGTATAAAGTAATCTCTATACGTATCAAATATATCCTTTGACATATTGCCAGTGAAAAACTGCGCATATGAATAACCTACACCTAATCTTCCTGCCTGCATAGCGCTTTGGCCACTAGATCCAAGTAACCAAGCCTCAGGTAATTGGATATTCACAGGTGCCGCTATCACTTGATCATAGACATCTTCCCCTGTTTTTTGATTATTCATCAGTTTTAAAATGATTTCGAGCTTATCGTATTGCTCTGTAAAACGCTGTCTTCGTCCCTCTGCTAGTGCATAAATAGAGGCATGGTCACCACCAGGGGCTCTGCCCACGCCAAAATCAATACGATTCGGTGCTAAGCCACTTAATGTTTTAAAGACCTCTGCCAGCTTATATGGAGAATAGTGCATCATCATCACGCCTCCAGTACCGATACGAAGACGTTTTGTTTTCGCTGCTAAGAAAGCCGCTGTAACCTCGGGAGCTGAACTTGCCAGTGAATGGCTATTATGGTGCTCCGCTAACCACATACGATGATAGCCAAGCTCTTCACCTAAGAGCGCTATTTGTTCTGTACGCCGAAAGGCCTCCTCAGCAGTATGATCTTTTGGTATAGGCATTTGATCTAAAATACTTAATCTCATTGAAAACACCCTCTCTGTCTAAGCATTCCTCCCTACTGTAATATAGGAAGTTCTTTTTACAAAGCAAAAGACCTTACTCATAGGCAAGCCGTTTTGCATGCCATGTGTCATAAACCATGCCAATAAGCAACTGGTTTTGTTCTGGACTCAATACGACATCATTAAATTTCATTGCATAAACTGTAAATTGTTCGGTTTGTTCATCTACTACGAACTGTAAAATGGCATGTCCTTTTTCATCTTCAAATGTAATATCACCTGATAATTCGACAACATGCTCCCCAGTTTTTGCCTGATAATATCGCCAATAGGGTTCAAAAAATGCGTAATTAAATGCATTCCTAACAGATACATCTGAAAAATTCCCCAAATACCCTTCTTTTACAGTATCGATATATTCATTATCAGTTATATCTTTTTTGACATTATACACACATCCGACAAGTAGCCCCATACAAACAACACAAATAAATACTCTTACATGATTTCCTAAACTCAAATGTCATCACGCCCCTTTACGCAAAAAACACAATCACCTACATAATACATTAAAATTTGTACATAAAGTAGAATATTTTAGATTTTTACAGAATTTAAAAATATCAAAAAAGCTTAAATCCTCAAAATTAATAGAAAAATATAATTTAAGCTATTTACAGTTACTTTTCATTTCGCTACTATCAGATTATTATTATAGAAAAGAGATGACCTGCTGTGCCTTTTGATTTAGATGTAAACATTTTACTCATTCTTATCTTTTTTGGCTTTCTAGCCGCATTTATCGATTCTGTTGTAGGAGGCGGCGGGCTTATTTCATTACCAGCTCTTATGTTTGTTGGACTTCCACCGTCTGCAGCCGTGGCAACAAATAAATTAGCAGGCACTATGGGGTCATTAACAAGTACTGTGACATTTTATAGCTCTGGAAAATTAGATATTAAATCTGTTTATAAATTGTTCCCTTTTGTTTTTATAGGTTCAATGTTTGGTGCATGGATTGTCCATCTTATGGATCCTAGCGTTCTAAAACCGCTAATGCTTGTCATGCTAGCAGCCGTGGCTATTTACACTATTTTCAAAAAAGACTGGGGTAGCATTTCTACCTATAAAAAATTAACACCTAAACGTTACGCACTTTTTGTGATGATCATTACCTTAATTGGCTTCTATGATGGCTTTTTAGGGCCAGGGACAGGCTCATTTCTACTATTCGCCTTTTTAATAGTTGGCTTTGACTTTTTAAAATCAGCAGGCAATGCCAAATTCTTAAATTTTGGAAGTAATATCGCAGCCCTTCTTATGTTTATATACTTAGGGCAAATAAATTATGCCTATGGTTTGCCAATGGGACTTGCACAAATCGCTGGAGCAATTGTTGGTTCTAAATTTGCCATTAAACGTGGTAGCGGGTATGTACGTAATTTATTTATCGTTGTGACAATCCTATTACTTTTGAAAAATACATATGACTATTTTTCATAATTGATTTGTTATATCTTTAAAAACCAAATTAAGCGATGCAATTATATTGATTGCATCGCTTAATTTGGTTTGTATGTTGTTTTAGTGTGACACTACTTTACAATCAAAGTAGTCAATTCTCAATTTGAGTATAGATTTGAATATGCCACTCCCTTTTTAGCCTTTTTCTAGCCTAAAATTCTTAGGAAAAGTTTCGTTGCAGTCAAATAAGTTTAAGGATATTTTTTTCGATTGCTCTTCCGCCTATTCAGATGCTCTTCCTTCTCCAAATAACACCGTTGCAACATCATTTCCAATTGTAACCAAATTACTCTTTCCCCTTTCTAAACAATTGTAAAAGGTATATAATTTGCTATGTTTTTCACCAACATAAAATATACAGCAAAGCATTATGGTGGGAGACTTATTGCCCGTTAATACGGGATAAAGTGAAACTTTAATCAGTGGAGGTTTCTTCATTCCCACTGATCTTCACCAATAGGGATTTTACAGTTTTTCTTTCACCTTATTCTTCGCTTTCACTTAAAGGGAGACCTACTACCCGTTAATGCGGGATAAATTACTATAAACCTATTACTTGTCTTTGATGTTAACAAAATAAGATAAGTTTTTTTATTGCTTTCAACTTTTTTTCCCCTTTCACACGTCTAGTAGTTGTATACAATTTGAAAATGTTAAAAAGGAGCTTCTTTGGACATGAAAACAAGAAATGCATTTCAACATGAAGAGGTGTTTGTCCAGTTTATTCGTGAACAGAAAGAACGTTTTTATTTGCTCGCGTATACCTATACGAAAAATGAACAGGACGCACTTGATGTTGTACAAGACAGTATTCAAAAAGCAATGCTTTCTCTCGATCGACTAGAAAATGTCGAGTATATGAAAAGCTGGTTTTATAAAATCGTCGTACGTACAGCCATTGATTTTTTACGTAAGCATAAACGCTTACAGGTGACAGACGATGATACATTGCAATATTTAACACCTGCACAAGAGGACGTCTACGAAAACGTGGATTTAGAGCATGCATTAGACGAATTACCTCTAATGTATCGAGAAGTTGTCATTTTACATTATTTTGAAGATTTAAAGCTCGCTGATGTTGCCAATATCCTTAACATTAAGCTGAGTACCGCTAAATCGCGTCTTTACAAAGCGTTAAAGCTATTGAAAATACAATTGCAAGATGCGAAGGGAGAAACAGCACATGGATGAAAAATTAAAAGAATTAGAAAAACAATATAATGAGGTACCCATTCCAAAGGAGCTCGATTTTGTGGTTGAAAACGCATTAAAGCAAGGCAAAAAGAAAAGAAAAAAACGTGTACCACAATGGTTACTTGGATCTGCAGCGGCTGCAATGCTTTTTACAGCTGGTTTAAATGTGAGTCCTGCCATGGCACGAACACTTTCAGAAATACCTGTTGTTGGCAGTGTCGTAAAAGTCTTAACTTGGACTGAATATGAAGTAAAAGAAGAGACATATGACGCAAACATTAAAGTACCTTCTATCGAAAACCTAGAAAATAAAGATCTTGCTAATACTTTAAATGAGAAATACCGTTCAGAAGGTAAAGCTCTTTATAATGACTTTATTACAGAAGTTGGTGATTTAAAGGCTAACGGTGGTGGCCATTTAGGCGTAGATAGTGGCTACGAAGTAAAAACAGATAATGACCAAATCTTGTCGATTGGTCGTTACACTGTCAATACAGTTGCATCCTCTTCTACAGTTATGCACTACGATACAATTGATAAACAAAATGAAATTTTAATTACACTGCCAATGCTATTTAAAGACGATAGTTATATTAAAACTGTCAGTGAAAACATTATTGAACAGATGCGTAATCAAGCTGCTTCCGACTCAGATAAAGTGTACTGGGTAAAAGGCGGAGGTCTTCCTGATGAAGAGGTTATTGACGGATTTACAGCTATTCACGCAGACCAGCAATTTTATATTTCTGATAAAGGGAAACTTGTGATCTCCTTCGATAAATATGAAGTAGCACCTGGCTATATGGGCTTACTGGAATTCGAAATCCCAACCGATGTCCTAAAAAATGATCTTGTAAGTTCTAAATATATTCATTAATTATTTGCTAATAATATAATTCCAAAATATGAGGTATTTGACGATTAAATTGTCAAATACCTCGTTTTTTTTTATAAGATTTCTTCTTTTAGAGGGATCTGTCAATGCTTATAATCCTCTCACTTTTTGTCTAAGCTAAAATGTATCAATTAACGTTAGAGGGTTTTCATATGAAAGGTCTAGGATCAATTAGTATTTTACATGTCGTTTTCTTATCCATGACTGTTATTGGCTTAAAAAACCATGTGACAATTATTCCACCGCTACTAGATGTTGCAGAGAGAGATGGCTGGGTATCTGTGATAATGGCCACAGTTATTATATTTTTTTGGCTATTCCTTTTAGTTTATATTCAAAAAAAGACAAATATGGAACCTATTAGGGACTGGTTAGATGCAAAAATTGGAAAAATAGGCTCTACCATTATCATTTACATTATAGCTATATATCTACTCATTCTCGCTGCCTTTACGATGGTTGAAACACTGCAATGGGTAAACACAACGTTTTTACCTCAAACTCCAGTCATTATATTATTACTCATTTATACAATTCTTTGTATGTTACTCGTTACAACAAGCTTACAAACCATTGTTATTTTAAATGTTTTTGTATTATTTGGTGTAGTAGTCTTTGGATTTTTTGTAGCATTTACAAATATACAGGTAAAAGATTACGAGTTATTACGTCCGTTTTTTGAACATGGATTCAAACCTGTTGTGAAAGGGATGATTTACCCGGCATCAGGATTTATTGAACTATTAATGCTTTTATTTTTACAGCACCAATTCAAAGAGCGTCTTCGTTGGTATCATTTTGGCATCATACTTTTCATTTTAATGGGGCTTACTTTAGGTCCACTCATGGGCGCAATTGCAGAATTTGGTCCAACCGAAGCTGCAAAGCAAAGATATCCTGCCTACGAGGAATGGGGACTAGTATCGATAGGTCGCTATATTGAGCATCTTGACTTTTTCTCTATTTACCAATGGCTTACCGGAACATTTATACGAGTTAGCTTCATCTTATATGTTATAGCGGATTTATTGAAAATGACTGGGGATCCAAAACGAATTTGGAAAATGCTTGCTCCCCCCTTCTTTCTACTTTGTCTGCCGCTAATTATTTTAAATGAAAAACATATTTTTTTGAAGGTGAAAGGGAACTATATATTAACAGCTACTTTTTATTTTCTTTTTTTTTTTGTCAATTTTTTTCGTAATAGTAGCTTCCTTTTCAGATAAATCTTCTAAAAAAGGAAAACCTGAAAAACAAGAAATGGAAAGTGGTGAATCATAATGCCTCAGCAGGAAAACGCTATAGACCTAAACACCTTAAAAAAACTATTTCAAAAATCAGCAGATATTCAATTTCAGGAATATACATTTAATCAAAAAAAGGTTCATTTCATTACCTGTGATGCAATGATAGACCAGCTACTGCTCAATGAGGTCATTATTCGGCGTGTTCAATTTCTTTATGACCATTTAGCTGATACATCCTTAGAAGAAAATATTACAAATCAACTTCATATCCCTACTCTTCAAAAAATCAAAGATAAAGAAGAAGCCATTACCTTTGTATATACTGGTTTCCTACTGCTTTATTTTGAAGAGGAAGAGCTTTTATATGCTAGTAATATTGCTAAAAAACCTAATCGAAATCCTGAAGAAACGAGAATGGAGGTTCTCGTTAAAGGGCCAAGGGATAACTTTATTGAAGACATCCGCGTCAACATTGCACTACTGCGAAAACGTTTACCTACGAACTCATTTTGTGTAGAAAAAGTGGAGTTAGGTAAACGTTCAAAAACAACCGTGGCTATTCTTTATTTTGACGATATTGTCGATATGGATATTTTACACGGAATTAAAAAGCAACTGGCAGCTGTAGATACAGATATTGTCTTTAGTGGAGATGTCTTAATGGAACGAATTAATAAAAACTCCAAGCTTTTCCCGAAATTCGATTACACCGGGCGACCCGATTATGCTATTCAGGCACTAATTAGAGGACGTTTTCTCATTTTCGTCGACGGTGTAGCATATGGCGTCATCACACCTGTGAATTTATTTTTATTATTAAAATCCGCGGAGGATAATGAATATCCTATCGTTTTCAGTTCTATAGAACGGATTTTGAGGATTCTTGGCATTTTAATTGGTTTGCTGTTGCCTGCATTTTGGCTTTCCCTAACGACTTATCATCAAAATCAACTACCATTCCAGCTTTTAGCAACCGTTGTCCAAGCCAAAACAGGTCTACCTCTCCCCTCCTCTCTCGAAATGCTACTAATGCTACTAATGTTTGAATTGTTTCGTGAAGCTGGCTTACGTCTGCCTTCTGTTATTGGAGGTACGATAAGTGTTGTTGGAGGTTTAATTATTGGTGATGCAGCCATTCGCGCAGGTGTGACAAGTCCAGAAATGATTGTAGTTATTGCGATCTCTACAATCGCATCATTTACTCTTGTTAACCAATCTCTTGTCACAACCATCAGTATATTGCGAATTACTTTCATTCTTGCCAGTGCTTTTTTTGGTTTATTTGGATTTTTTGTATCACTATACCTTACACTTCTTTACTTATGTAATATCCGAATCTATGGTTACTCTTACATGAATCTTGCAACAGATTTAAATTGGTCAACTATTAAAAAATCGATCTTCCGCTTATCACCAAAAGGCTACACTGAGCGTAATAAAGCACTTGCACCCCAAGATTACACTCGTACTTCTAAGAGTAAGGAACAGAAATGAAGAGAAATATTATTTTACTATCAAGCTTAGCTACTTCACTGCTTCTTTCAGGATGTTGGGATATTACGGAACCCCAAAGAATGGATTATGTTCATGGCATAGGTATAGATTATAAAGATGGTCAATATGAAATCTATATGCAATTAATTAACTTCGCCAATATTGCAAAATCTGAAAGGCTTAATCCTCAAGCAACACAGGCAGAGGTTGGACATTCTCAAGGAAAAACAATGGAAGAAGCAATTTTTAAATTATATCGATCCATCGACCAAAAAGTGTTTTGGGGGCATATGACTTACCTTATTTTCTCTGAAGAAGCAATGAAAAATGAAAATACCATCGCCATTATCGACAGTTTTTTGCGGCATAGTGAAACAAGGTATCAAATTTGGATCTATTGTACAAAGGATCCTATTCAAGACATCCTTCTTACAACGCCGATTTTGAATAAATCTCTTACATCGTCAAAGTTAAGTAATCCTTTAAATTCAAAAGAGCAAGAAACATTCATTGAGCCCGTTAATTTACGAAACTTAGTTATTGGCTTAAATGAACCAAGTCACGAAATTGGCATTCCTTATGTAAACATCAATAAAAACTGGGAAACGACAAATCGGCCAGCACAGGATATTGCTTTAATGGGGGTCGGGGTGCTATCTAAAAATGGATTTAAAGGCTTTATTGAAAATGAAGCTGCAAAAGGCATGCAATGGATGAATAATAGAACGCACAGAGGTGAATTAACCTTTAAGCTAGATGGTAACGAAAGTGATTATTTAACGACAACAATGAAAAAAATAAAGGTAAATATCAAACCACTTGTTAAAAATGATCAAGTAACATTTGAGGTAGATGTAAAATTAGATGCAACCCTAAATGGTTTCAAAACTAACGTTTCAGCAGAGGAAATAAGAAAAAAAATAATAAAAGAAGTGAAAAAAGAAATTAGAACAACGTATGAAGAAGCATTAGCGAAAGATATGGATATATATCGCCTTTCTGAACATCTATATCGAAAAAATGTGAAAGTATGGAGAAAATTAGAGAAGGATGGGAAAATCCCATTAACACCTAATTCCATTAGTAAATTAGAAATAGACGTTAACAATGTAAATCCTGGCCGAAAAACATTTGTAGAGACAATTAAAGAATAATCTAAGAAAAATCCCTCAAATTACATTACTATTTTGAGGGGATTTTTCAATCCGTTCGTCTTTAGTTTACTTCAACATACTCCTGCCTGGATGGCTCTTCTTGTCCCTTACGAAATTGAATATGATGGAGTTTAGCGAAAATTCCATTTTGTGCAACAAGCTCATCATAAGTTCCATCTTCTTCAATACCATTTGGTGTGACTACTAAGACTCGATCAGCATTGCGGATGGTTGCAAGTCGGTGAGCAATAACAAGGGTTGTTCGATTCTCCGCAAGCTCTGTTAATGACTGTTGGATAATCATCTCTGTTTCTGTATCCAAAGCAGAGGTTGCTTCGTCTAATATTAAAATCGGTGGGTTTTTTAGGAACATTCGTGCAATGGCAATTCGTTGCTTTTGTCCACCCGAAAGCTTTAAGCCACGCTCCCCTATTTGTGTCTCATAGCCATCTGGAAGCTCTGCTATGAATGCCTCTAAGTGTGCTTTTTTTGCCGCCTCACGAATTTCTTCCTCACTAGCACCTAATTTTCCATAGGCAATATTTTCTCGAATAGTACCTGTAAATAAGAAAACATCCTGCTGTACGATACCAATTTGCGAACGTAGTGAAGACTGAGTCATATTTCGCACATCAATGCCATCTATCGTAATGGCTCCACTACTTACATCATAAAATCTCGGAATTAAAGAACAAATCGTTGTTTTACCTGCACCAGATGGACCTACAAATGCAATCGTTTGTCCAGCCTGAATGTCAAAGGAAATATCCGTTAACACAGCTTTTGAAGTGTCATAATTAAATTGAACATCATTAAATGAAATATCTCCGTAAAGATGTGTAACTGACTTTGCTCCCTCACGATCTTGAATTTCTGGGTCTTGCTCTATTAACTCACGGAAGCGTTTAAAGCCTGCCATTCCCTTTGGATAAAGCTCTAGCAGTGCACTTATTTTATCGATTGGTTTAATGAGAACATTTGTATATAAAACAAAGCTTACTAGCTCACCATAAGATAGTTTGCCATTAAAGCTTAGCCATGCACCTACAACAAGTACGACTAACGTTAATAAACGTGTCATCATATAAATACTCGAGTGCGTTCCTGACATAATTTTATAAGCATACAATTTAGCAGAGCGGAAAAAGCCGTTTTGCTCCTTAAAGCGTTCAATTTCAAAAGCTTCATTTGTAAAGGATTTGACAACGCGTACGCCAGATACACTATCCTCTACACGGCCATTCACATCAGCAATTTTTCCATACATTGTTTTCCATGCGTTGTTCATTTTAATATTACTAAATGTAACAAGCCATGTTAAAAACGGCACCATAATCGCGGCGATTAACGCTAATGTTGGATTAACATTAAACATAATAGCAAAGGCCCCAATAAACGTCATTACGGCGATAAATAAATCCTCTGGCCCATGATGTGCAAACTCGCCGATATCAAATAAATCATTCGTAATACGGCTCATGATATGACCTGTTTTCGTATTATCAAAAAACCGGAATGATTGACGCTGGACATGTGTAAATAACTCTTGTCGCATATCTGTCTCGATATTAATACCTAGTTTATGCCCTAAGTAGTTGACGATAAAGGTAAGGACTGTGCTAAGTACATAAACAAGTAATAATAACACACTCACTTTGACGATCATGCCCCAGTCACCTGTAGGTAGTAGCCCGTCGATAAACCACTGAACAGCTAGAGGGAATGCAAGCTCTAAAATTGCCACAATGATTGCACTCGAAAAATCGATCACAAATAATCGTTTATGTGGCTTGTAATATGAAAAAAACTTTCTATACATGAATATCTCCTCTCTAAGTTGCTGAAATTTTTCACTTATCTCCAATAGTACCATTTGTTTGAACTGTTCGGAAAAGGATTTTTTCACCATAGCTTCACATTTTTATTTGCAATTGACTATAAGCATGCTATAATCCATGTATAAAGAATTGAATAGCTTTTGACAATTATGTCAAAGGGGAGTAGCTAGCAGATGTAAATGAAACATCTGATTTCACATTCGTCATTACATGGTCATTTGCCATCGGGTGTGAAGGCATATCTTTAATTATAAGATATTTTTCTGTGGTACTACAGTTAATTGCTTAGCAAGACCTTTGCCTATTTTTTTAGGCAGGGGTCTTTTTATTTTGCCTAAAAAAGGAAAGAATAAGTTAAAAGCAGTACATTCATTTCTGTTCCAATTATAAAGGAGGAAATAAATTTGGAGGCAATTTTACTAGAATACGCATGGGTACTCGTCGTATTAATTGTACTAGAAGGATTATTAGCTGCCGATAACGCCGTCGTTATGGCCGTTATGGTTAAACATTTACCAAAGGCACAACAGCAAAAAGCACTATTATATGGATTAGTGGGAGCATTCATTTTCCGCTTTGCTGCACTATTTCTTATTACAACACTTGTTAATTTTTGGCAAATCCAAGCTCTAGGTGCTGCCTATTTATTATTCATGTCAGTTAAGCATATTTATGATTCGCGAAAAGCCGCCCAAAATCCCGAGGCAATTCAAGAGTCTAACAAGCAATCAGGCTTCTGGATGACAGTAATGAAAGTAGAGCTTGCAGACATTGCCTTTGCGGTAGATTCAATTTTAGCAGCTGTCGCCATTGCCGTTACGCTACCTCATATCGGAAATTTTGATGTTGGCGGCATTAATGTTGGTCAATTCTCAGTGATGTTCCTAGGCGGGATTATCGGTGTTATTATGATGCGTTTTGCGGCTCGTTGGTTCGTGAAAGTTCTCGATAAATTCCCATCACTTGAAACAGCTGCCTTCCTAATCGTTGGCTGGGTTGGTGTAAAGCTGGCTGTTCTAACACTAGCTCATGAAAAACTAGGTATAATTCCACATGAGTTTCCACACTCAACAATATGGAAGGCTATCTTCTGGATTGTCTTAATCGGCATCGCCCTTGGTGGTTATTTAGTTGGTGTGAAAAACCAACGGAAAAATGCAAAATGATACGTAAAAAAATTCGCCTGGTCATACATCCTGGCGAATTTTTTAGTTCTATAATATTTGTTCGTACAAGAATGCCCGATAGCCCTACCAAAAGATCACACAATGTTTATGTCACCAAAATAAGGAGGCTTGGCAGTCTATCGGCGGAAAGGAAAGTGTATTCCCCAGAATGCTTTGGGAAGATTCACAGTACCTCGCCTTACTTGATTTCAAACTAAATTTGTGGATTATGGTGATGAACCAAATTTTTCAATAGTTGAATCTTTTTAGAAATTAATTCGTATAGTAAGTATATTTTACAAAAGAAAGGGATTCTTTAACATGGCGTATGCTAACCGCAATCAAAACTTAAATAAAATTTTGAAACACTTTGCTTTTATGTGGGTATTGACAGTTATCGGAATGTACATAGCAACATTATTACCTCCTGCAATTGTCATGCCGCTATCCATTATTACTATTGTACTTCTTATCATTGCCTGCTTTGTGCGAAGGGTGAAACTTGCTAATTCCATTATGTATACAATCCCCTTTTTAATGGGAATTTTACTATTTTGGACAACACAATTTTACATTACGGAGCTAGGGCAACAGCTTGTTTTACTTGTTTTCGTAGCGACCGTAGCCATTTTCATTGTACTAGCACTGATTGGTATGATGATGAATAAAGACATTTCCAATTGGGGAAGCTATTTATTCACTGTATTAATCGTCGTAATTGTATTTTCGCTAATATTTATGTTTTTCCCTGTTAGCAATATGGTAGGTCTGATTATAGCAGGAATTACCGTGCTATTATTTAGCCTATATACTGTGTATGACTTTAATCAAATTAGACATAATCATGTTTCAGATGCTGAGGTCGTTGGAATGGCATTAAATCTTTACTTAGATTTTATTAATTTATTTACGAATCTTTTAGAAGTAATTTGGCGTTTAAAAAATGCATTTGATTAAAAAACGTAATTGAGAACCAATATCACTTATTGTATACTATAAGAGAAGCAGCAGGTATTTACTACAAAGGGAGGAAAACTTTTATGTTATCTGAAAAACTACACACAGCACTAAATGACCAAATGAATTTTGAATTTTACTCAGCACATGCCTATATGGCAATGGCAGCATATTGCACAGATCAAGATTATGATGGCTTTGCCAACTTCTTCTTAGTACAGGCTGAAGAAGAGCGCTTCCATGCGATGAAATTTTATAATTTCCTAAGTGATATGGGCTACCGCGCAACAATCCATGGCTTTGATAGCCCAGATAATCATTTCGAGTCTATTTTACATGCCTTCAAAACAGCCCTTTCACACGAGAAAGAAGTGACTCGCCGTATTTATAATTTATCGGACATCGCTTTAGATGAACGCGAGCACGCGACAATGGCTTTCTTAAAATGGTTCATTGATGAGCAAGTGGAAGAAGAATCAACGTTCGATACATTAATCCGTAAAATTGAACGCATCGAAAATGACTCCAACGCAATCTTTATGCTTGACGCTGAATTAGCGGGTCGTACATTTACACCTGATGCCGAAGCATAAAATTTGATTTCAATAAAAAAGAATCTGTAATAAGCAGATTCTTTTTTTTCTATTTCAAAGGAATTTCAACTGTTTGAGTTCCCTCTAAAAGATTTTCATAATGTGAGAAATAGATGCGAACTGGATTGACAACTCCAATTAGGTCATATGTTTCTGTTTGTTCAATCACATATTCATCGGGTCTATAGTGACTTCCTGAATTACTGTAAACAGTTTCGCCATTTGCATCTATTGCTGTACCAAGTAAACTGATATTTTTATTTTTATAAGAAGTTGGAACATTTATTGTTACCATTTGCTTGTTAACTTGAACCTCTAAGCCTGGGAGAGGTGGTTTGGATAGTACTTTCATTTGCTTAAAATCTACATCTATAAAATCCTGACCTTTTGGCAATGCTTTTACTTTACCAATGGATAAGGTCAACTTTTTGGGTTCCCTAAAATAGTTACTTTGCATAAAGAGTGTTTCTTCTCCATCCATTAACGTCCCTGTAGATACCAAACCATTACTGATTGTCGTCCACTCTTCCCCCTTTTCATCCAATAGACGAATATCATCAAATCCTAAAATGCGCATATCATTATGTGGATCAAGAGCGATTGTAATTCCTGTACGAAGTGGAGAAATGGAGACGGACTTGACGGTAATATGCTGACCTTCAAAGCTTAGTTTTTCATTCAATTGATAGGTTTTCGTTTTCGCAATCGACTTTTTAAGTGAAAATGGCATCGTAAATTCTGTTTGTTTTTCATCAGCAAATTGCAGATATAACTCAAATTCGGCATTGTCGTAATTTATAGGATCCTTAAATATAGCCTCAAGATTTTCTTCAATCAAAGATGTTTCCTTCGCACGATACCAGCTGTAACTTATTCCAGCAGGTAATACTTCTCCATTTAGACGGAGCTCTATTTCCTTGATTTCTAAATCCCGAACATCAAACGGTGCAGAAAATGTATAAGGTAAAATCATACCTGTTTCATCTGCAATAACTCCTTGAAGTGTAAATGATAATCCATTTTTCGTTTGGGACAATCCTAGTTCCTCGTAATAGTTATTATGGAGTATATCTTTGACACCTTTATCGTCCGTGATCATCTGAACAAGAGGAGCAAAACCTGGGATTTTTGCGATGGCACTAGCTAAAGCTGGAGATATACGAATCGACATTACAAATATCAACAGTAATGCACAAGTAACAGCAATACCTTTCCATGTACGTTGTCGATTTCGCTTTTCTTTTCGGAAGTGCATGACACTTTTTATGCGCGACTCCTCTAATTGCTC
Organism: Lysinibacillus agricola; assembly: GCF_016638705.1. Lineage (GTDB taxonomy): Bacteria > Bacillota > Bacilli > Bacillales_A > Planococcaceae > Lysinibacillus > Lysinibacillus agricola. The sequence continues at coordinate 3,418,026 of NZ_CP067341.1, forward strand.
ATGCGGAATGTCAATTTGCTCCAGCTCTTTGACAAATGTATCATAGTCATGCTTTTCTACCTGTTTCATCTATATCTCCCCCTTCATAAAATATAGTTTTAGCTTTTTCAAGGCCGCATGTAATCTCGACTTCACTGTTCCTTCTGGAATATTTTGCAGTGCAGCAATATCTTGATTTTTATAGTCTTGAAAATATTTTAGAAAAATAAGCTCTTGCTGCTCCCTTGGAAGCCTTGTAATGATATCTGTCAATTCAAAACGCTCGTGATTCAATGCAGTATCACCGATTTCTATGTCTTCCTGTAAATCCAGACGCATGCTTTTTTCCCGCATGTCATGACAAATATTGAGTAAAATTCGGACAAGCCACGTACCAAAATAAGCGGGTTCTTTTACGGTATGTATCTTTTTTAAGCAGCGGTATGTTGCTTCTTGCACCGCTTCAATGGCATCATGTTCATTTTTTAAATACGCATAAGCCGTCCGATACATAGTATTTTCGTATATTTGTAGCACTTGTAAAAATGCTGTTTCATCACCAGCCATCGCACGTTTTACTAGCGTTACTTCATTCAAAAAGCTCACCTCTTTCCTTACTCATCTATCTATTAGACAGCAAGGAGGATCATTTCGTTCAATAATTATTATAATTGCAGAAGGATTCATGCCAAAATAAATGTCCTAAAAGGAAAATTACACTTTTAGGACATTGTTTTTTTATTATTATTCTTTATTGTATTGTATATCTAATTTTTTAGGGATTTCTGGTATATCATTTGATTTTACATCTGTTTCTGTTAATGCTAAAGGATGTAACAGATATTTTTCTTCAACCTCAAAAGGAATGGCTTTGTTGTCCATTTTATTATTCATTTGGCTACGAGCAAGTAAACCATTGTTCGATAAATCGATGTTCAATATGCTGTCGATCGTTTCTTTAAGCATTTCTATATCTTTCTCTTTAAGAGGCATTTTGTCATCCAATAAAAACGGTTGGATACTTTCTTTTATGTATCCTTGTGCTTCGATTAAACATGAAAACTCATTTAATTTTGCTGCATATAATTTTAATTGGCGCTTTTCTTTTTCACGCTGATCATTGAGCTCTCGAACCTTCTCTTCAATGCGAGTTAAGCGTATTTTCGCTAACTCTGTGAGATGGCTTTGAATCGAATGAATATACTGTAGCATTTCTACTTCCGCTTCTTGCACTTTCTCAAATTGTGCAATACATAGTATTTGCTGCTCATTTAACTTATTGACACGTTCCTTGAAAAATTCATTTTGTGTATGGTGACCAAAAATTGCTTTCATTAGCCCTTTACCATGAATTTTTTTATGTTGTGCGTCCAATCGTTCATATTCACGTATATATTCACTATGCATATTTCGATATTCACGTAACATTTGCTGATAGCTGATCGCCTTTTCAGTAAAACTTTCTACGATTTCATCTTGTAAATAATCATTTTGCTCTATTGTTTGCAATAGTTGATACAGCGTTTGAACTTTTTTAAATACATTAGCCACCTGTTCATACTCTTGCTCATATTCAGTTACAATTGCTAAATCCCGTTGATAGCGTGAAAACTCATATTGCGTGTCGACAGCATATTTTTCAATGTTCTCAACAGCAGATTGGAATGGGTCACGTTGTGGAATAATCGTTAATTCGAAGCGGAATCGTTCTAGCCATTGCAAGAAGCGAATTAAAATGGCGTACGTTTTCTTATCACTATTTTCAGCAACTCGATGAATTTCTGTAATTAAATGCTCATACTGACTTTTTTGCCAAAGCTCATCATTGTTAGTCTGCTTAGCTTCAAGTGCTTCTGTTGCAGAGATAGCGACAAAATCACTTATTAAATGTCCAATTCGTTCCCTCTCAGTATTGATATACGTCTCTGTATTTTCATTTGAATCAATGGCATTGATGACACAAAGAGGTTCTACACCTTTGTTTTTTAACGTTTCCATCAATAATATTTCTGGATGAATAGCCATTGAACCTGAGCGTAATACCCAAAAGATTTCGTCAACACGGTTCATCAATGATTCTGGGAAGTAGGCCATTTCTCCTCCCCCAGCTTCCAATGAAACTGAATCAATGATTGTAACTGACTTTAATAAATCATTTTTCAAATATACTTCCAAGTAATCTAAATGTTCGCGTAGTATTTGAGATGCAAAAGTATCGCCCGTTGTTAATAATTCTAGCTTAGTCATATCGAATATCGCTACAACGCCATCTAAAAAATACGCCTTTATTTCTTCATGATCACCATATCGCAAGAATGTATTTACCCCTGTCGGATGCTGATCACTAATAGGCAAAACTTGACGACCTAAAAGTCCATTAACAAGGGTTGTTTTTCCAACACGTTCTTTCCCAACAATAAGAATCATCGTTTCGTTGTTAGCATCTTGAATGATACGATTTAAGTGTTTAGCTGTATCTTTTACATATGTATTTTGTCCAATAATGCCATGCAATTGTCGTAAATAATCAACAAGCTGTGGCAAAATATTATTCGCTGAGGCTGTATATTCGATTGGCACATTATCAATATTTGTCATCCCCAAAACCTCTTTTCGTATGTATCTAAAGTTATTATAAATGAAAATATTCCCTTATTAATACATAGTACTAAAAAATAACGACAAATAAGGATAAAATACTTACTTTCAGTTGTCACAAATAGGCAATCATTCTTATTCTAAAATACCTTCCATCTCAGATATTATTCCCCACTCAGACTAAAAGAAATATTCTCTATTAAAATTTATTAACAATTGATAGAAAATTATCTTGCTCTTTCTTATTAATTTTTATTCTCCAACCCCAGCCATGCGTCCGTAAACCGATCCAAGTGTTGGCATTCCACCTTGTGCACTGAATTTCTCCACTGATAAAGAAGCTGCAATATTTGCAAAATACACTGCCTGATCCAAAGATTGCCCTTCTATTAATGCAAAAGCGAGTGCACCGTTAAACGTATCGCCTGCACCTGTTGTATCTACTACTTTCGTCATATAGCCTGGAACATGAATAGGATATTCACCATCAAAGTAACGTGCTCCATCACTACCTAGCGTAATAATCATCTTATTAGGATATTTTTCTAATACTTGATCAAAATCATCTCCAAAAATTTCTGCACACTCTGTTTCATTTGGCGTGATATATGTGATATCCTCCATCCATTGCACATCAAAATTAGTCGCTGGTGCTGGATTTAATAACACAGGTACATTCGCCTCTTTACATAGTTTTATTGCATAAGCAGTCGTTTCAGTTGGGATTTCTAGCTGCATAATTACCATCTGACTTTTCTGAATGATTTCCTTCGCGGCCTCTATATGTGCAGGCTTTAATTCATAATTAGCCCCTGGTACTACTATGATACGGTTATCGTTATTGTAGATTAGAATATTAGCAATTCCAGTAGGTACCGATGTGCTCGTAATCGCTCCGGTTTGAATATGCTCTTGCTGTAAAACAGTACGCAATGTTTCACCAAAACTATCTGAGCCCACACAGCCAATCATTGCGACTTCACTTCCAAGACGTGCAGCAGCAACTGCCTGATTGGCTCCTTTTCCTCCTGGAATTGTTTGAAATTCTTTACCAAGGATAGTTTCTCCCTGCTTTGGAAAAACTCCCATTTGTACAGCTAAATCCATATTTATGCTACCTATAACTGTAATCATCTTTTTACCTACTTTCCTTCTTATTTTTCCATTCTAACCGAGAAAACTGTGGAAAGACAGAATCATTTACATTTGATTATTATGCATGAAGTCAAGGAACTACACTATCAAACTTGTTGCATGATGCGTAGCTCATATGGCTACAATCAGAGTGTAGCCCCTTTATAGTTTTCCTAATAAACCTTTCCTTGCCTCTAATTTAATTTTACTATCACAATCTTCACAGGAAAATTTCCCTTTCATATTTTGTTTATACAGTTTATATTTTCTTGTTCCTTCTACAACTTCAAATGTTTTCTTACAAAAAATACAACGAGCCGAATAGCTAATCATAAAGCTTCCTCCTTTAACTCTTTGTGAATTTTTTTGGAATATAGTACAAAATATAATGCTACTGCAAATAAAATACTTATAATACCGAAAATAATTGCAGTCATTTGAAGCGTAAACAATTCTGCAAACAGACCTAAAAATAAAGTAAAAGTAATTTGCATAATATTTTGAAAAATATTTGAAATACCGCCGAATCTCCCCATCATTTCGGGCGGTACACTTTGCTGATAAAATGTTTCATAACCAGTATTACTAAATGCCATAAAAAAGCCTAGAAAAACAAAACTTACAAATGCCCATATACTTGATGTCGAAGCATAAAAGGCAGTATAAAACAGCATTGTTAAGAACAATCCAAAAGCCATATAAGATCGAGTGGACCATTTTTTGGCGAAGCTTGCGGCAACCATTCCACCTAAAATTGCTCCTGCTCCTGCAGTACTCATAAATGCTCCATATAAGCTATCGGATAAAGCTAAATCTTGTTTTATAAATGTTGCTTCTTGAGAATCAAGCGCAAATGCAATCATTAACGCACATTGGAACAATAGATAAATCGTTATAAATAATGGATTTTGTCGGATGAAAGCTACTACAGTTAGATAATCACTTTTTAACGTTTGCCAAGTTAAACGTTGTCGCGAACTTTCCCTCACATCATCTACATCAGGTAATAAGTAAATGATTATTGCACAAACAAAAAATGTAAAGCTATTGAACCAAATCGTCACTGTAGTATTAAATAGCATGATGAGTAGACCTGCTAGTGCTGGACCTACTAAAAACGAACCTGAATTGAATGTACCAAGTATTGCGTTGAATCGTTGTCTATCTTCTGAGGGAACAAATTTTGTAATATAATATGTACTACTAGGTCCGAAGAAGCTACTCGCTATATTCGCTAAAAATAATAGAGCATAGATTAGCCAAATAGATTCCATAAACGGCATACAAAAAACGATAATACCTCGTATAATATCAGATGTAATCATCAACTTGCGTTTATTCATACGATCAATGAAGGAGCCTGCTACCAAGTTTGTTAAAACTCTTGCTATAGGCCCGACAATAAAGATCCCAGCCATTGCTGCAGGCGACTGTGTTAAATGCCATACAAATAAATTAAGCGCTACAAGGTAAATCCAGTTTCCTAAATTGGAAAAGCCTAAACCCCCAATTAACAAACTGTATTTTCGAATGATTTTCATTATAGCTTCCCCCTTCAACTCATTATTGTTCGAACCTTTTCACTTGCCACAAATGCTTTTTCATAACAATTGCTTGCTTGTTTATACACAAGAAGAGCTTTATAAAGCTCAGCAAATAATGGTGCATAAAATAAAGTTAAAGAGTAATATTTTTGTTGTTCAAAATAACATAATGTTCTTTCTTCTAACACTTTTAATGACGACAATTCAATCTTCTCATTGGAGATAAAACAAAGTATTTCAAATTGATATTCTTCGTGCTTCTTTTGAAACGATAAATTTTTATAGCTTTCAATCATTTGTTCCATCTTTTCAAAGTTTCTATAACGATATAAAGTTCGAATATAATTAATAACTGTGAGTGATTGACATTCAAAGGTTAATGCTCTTTCATAATTCTCAATGGCTTGTTCATATAATTCCTGACATTCATAGCAATGCCCTAAATTATTATAAATAGAACTCATTTGAGTAGGTGTTTGTAAATCCACCACATGTTCAACTAAGTCCAAGCTCGCTTCATATTCTTTAATCGATTTTTCAAATTGAAATAACGAATTGAAAATAACCGCTTTCATTAAATACAAATTCAATTGAAATAACGGTGCGTAATGATGAGTAAATACACTACTCGCTGCTTCAACATAATTTAACGCCTCCTGATTTTGATATACTCGGTTATAAGCAAACGCTAAATTATATAGACAATAAGCATACTCGAAATTTTTTCCATTCTTATAATAATGCTCCATGTCAAACTGATGATTCATGTCAATTAGTTCTACATATTGTTCCGTTAGTAAATAATAATTAATGATGGTCAAAATGTACATTTGCGCGATACGATTGGATTCCCATTGAATAAATGGTTTAATTTTTTTTAAAAGCTTTTCGGCTTCCATTATTTTGTTTTCAAAAAGTAAGTAACGACAATGAACAATTTCATATTTAAGTTGTATTTCATCTATATAATCCGTTTTAGGATATTCAATAATTTTTTGACATTCCTTTGAAGTTAATGAACGATGACTAATAATTTTCTCCCAAATCATCTCCAATTGTTCATTTAATTGTTCTTGGCCCTCTATATGTTGCTGTAAATCTATCTTTAATCGTTGTAGCAACAATTGATAAATTGCTTTATCGGCAATCACAAGACCGTTTTCAATTCGGCTCAAATACGAAGATGTACAAATTCCAATGGCCAGATCATCTTGTTTAATCTTCTGTTTTTTTCGGTGATGTTTAATTAACTGACCAAGATTTCTAGAAAAGATTTCATTCATTATCCCCACCTCTAATAATATATTATCAAAATTTTGCATCAATTTATTGTGTATTTTTACAAAAAATACACAATTGAATAACTAAAATTTAAAATCACATACACAAGAAAACCTTATTATTATCGGTACCATGTGAAACTGGTAAGGACTTAGGAATTTACCAATCCAGGAATTCTTCTCTTCCACTTGTGCATTTTACATTTCTACCTGAGCATTGCTCCCTTCAGTTTCAGTGTGATTCGTTTTTTATGAAAGAACATCCGACAAGCGCTGGAGAGTCGGAGGCTTTGGGCCAACCGTTGTTTTTTGCTTTCGCTACATAAGACATTTGTAGCTGACGCTTTGCTTTCGCTACATAAGACATTTGCTGAATGAAAATAAAAAAACTGAAGACAACAAATTTTGTCTTCAGTCTAAAGAAGTCGCTTGATCTATTAAAATGCAATACGTTTTTCTTCGTAAGCAGCGATTTGTTCTTCGTATTTAATTGTTAGAGCAATTTCATCCAAACCATTTAGTAATGTTTCTTTATAGTAAGGATCGATGCTAAAATTATATACTGCATCATCTTCACCCGTTACTGTTTGTGCTTCAAGATTAACTTCCATCGCGTATGGTTTTTCTAAGCCCTTTTCTAAAATTTCATCACATTCTGCTTCAGTTAGCTTGATAGGTAAAATCCCATTTTTGAAGCAGTTATTATGGAAAATATCTGCAAACGATGGTGCAATCACTACATTGAAGCCGTAATCTAAGATTGCCCATGGTGCATGTTCACGAGAAGAACCACAGCCGAAGTTATCTTGTGCTACTAAAATTTTGGAGTCTTTAAATTCAGGTTTATTTAATACAAAGTCCTTTATTTCATTGCCCTCTGCATCGAAGCGCCAATGGTAAAATAAATACTGACCAAAACCTGTACGCTCAATACGCTTTAAAAACTCTTTAGAAATAATTTGGTCTGTATCAACATTTTTACGATCAAGTGGTGTTATGACACTATTTACAATATTAATTGGTTCCATTTTCAATCATCCCTTCCGTGTAAGTGGAAATTACACAGTTTCCTTTACGAATTCACGAACATCCACAAAGTGACCAGCAATTGCTGCTGCTGCTGCCATTGGCGGTGATACTAAGTGTGTACGAGAACCAGCTCCTTGACGTCCTTCAAAGTTACGGTTTGATGTTGATGCACAGCGTTCGCCCGTTGGTACTACATCATCATTCATTGCTAGACACATTGAGCAACCTGTCTCACGCCATTCAAAGCCAGCATCTGTAAAGATTTTATCTAATCCTTCTGCTTCTGCTTGTTTTTTCGTCGAATAGGAGCCTGGCACAACGATAGCTATTACATTTTCATGTACCTTACGCCCTTCAATGACATTTGCAGCTGCACGTAAATCACTGATGCGTGAATTTGTGCAGGAACCGATAAATACGTGTTGGATATCGATTGAAGTTAATGGTTGACCTTCCTCTAAGCCCATGTAGGCAAGTGCTGTACGAAGAGCAGTTTTATCTGACTCATCCTCATAATCTGCCTGTGTTGGAACATTACTTGAGACACCTGAACCCATTGACGGATTTGTTCCCCAAGTGATGATTGGTTCAATTTCTTCTGCTTGAATGATTCGAACTGTATCATATGTTGCATCTTCATCGGATGCCAAGCTTAACCAATAATCTGCTGCTTCCTCAAACTTTTTTCCTTGTGGTGCATGTTTGCGTCCACGGATATAGTCAACAGTCGTTTGGTCAGGAGAAATAAGTCCTGCCTTTGCACCTGCTTCGATAGACATGTTACAAATTGTCATCCGTTCTTCCATAGAAAGTTTGTGGATAGCTTCTCCAGTGAATTCCACAATATGTCCTGTGCCGACACCAATACCGAATTTAGAAATAATCGCTAGAATAATATCTTTTGCAGCTACACCTACAGGTAGCTCACCCTCTACACGAATTTCCATTGTTTTTGGCTTATTTTGCCATAAAGTCTGAGTTGACAATACATGTTCTACCTCAGATGTACCAATACCGAAGGCAATCGCTCCAAACGCACCATGTGTAGACGTATGGGAGTCACCACAGACAATCGTTTTACCAGGTTGAGTTAAACCTAGCTCTGGTCCAATTACGTGAACAATCCCTTGGTCAGGATGCCCCATTCCTGCAAGCTCAACGCCAAATTCTTCAGCATTTTTAGCCAACGTTTCGATTTGGTTACGTGCAATTGGATCATGAATCGTTGGTAGATTTTTTGTAGGCACGTTATGATCCATTGTCGCAAAGCTTAAATCTGGACGACGCACTTTACGTCCATTCATTCGTAGACCTTCGAAGGCTTGTGGAGAAGTTACTTCATGAATTAAATGGAGATCAATATATAACAGGTCCGGTTTGCCCTCTTCCTGATAAACAATATGTTTACCCCAAATCTTTTCAATTATATTTTTGCCCATTGTCTTCACCTATTTCTTAAATGTATGTTGTCATAATGCTTTCTGAAACAAAGCTTGTATCAATCTCGTTAATTACTTTATCTGTCCATTCATTCGTCGAAAGTATACGACCGCCATCACGTGAAAGATCTGCTGTGAAATAGCCATCATCAAATACTGCACTTACAGCACGTTCGATTTCTGCAGCCTCTTCTTTTAAGCCAAATGAATATTGTAGCATCATGGCCACTGAAAGAATTGTTGCGGCTGGATTTGCAACACCTTGGCCTGCAATTTCTGGAGCTGAGCCATGTACTGGTTCATATAGACCGAAATTATCTCCGCGAATAGATGCAGATGGAAGTACGCCTAAAGAGCCTGTAATAACAGATGCTTCATCACTTAAAATATCCCCAAACATATTTTCAGTAACTACCACATCATAATGACTAGGATTTGTAATTAATTTCATCGCAACTGAGTCTACTAAATTGTGCTCCACTTGCACATCTGGATACTCTTTTTTCTTCGCTTCTACAACTTCGCGCCATAAACGACTTGTTTCAAGTACATTTGCTTTATCAACAGAGCATAATTTGCCTCCACGTAAACGTGCTAATTCAAAGGCATTTTCAACAATACGTTCAACTTCCGCAGTTGAGTAAACAGTTGTATCAATCGCGCCATTCTCAGTACGCATACGTGGTTCCCCGAAGTATACGCCGCCTGTTAATTCACGTACAATCATTAAATCGACGTTTTCGGCTACTTCACGCTTTAATGGTGAAGCATCTAGTAAACTCGGGAATGCCTTTACCGGACGTAGATTTGCGAATAAGTCAAAATGTTTGCGAATGCGTAGCAATCCTTTTTCTGGACGTAATTCAGGTGGATTATTATCCCATTTTGGACCACCAACGGCTCCTAGTATAACTGCGTCACTATTTTCACACATCTCAATTGTTTCATCTGGTAGTGGGTTATTGTGTTGGTCGATGGCAGCGCCTCCGATTGTTGCATAACCTAAATGGAAAGTATGGTTGAATCGCTTACCAATCACCTGTAATACACGTACAGCAGAAGCAACAACCTCTGGCCCTATTCCGTCACCAGGAAGTACTGTAATTTTTTTCTCCATCGTCAAAACACCTTTCTTTGTATAGCGTTGAATCCGCTATTTTAGTAAAGACTCTCACCTCTATTAATAAGTGAGAGTCATCAATTACGTTGTCGCGTAATTGGAATATCTAAAAAATGTCATAGTATAATTGCGTCTGGAATATGAAGTATGCATACAATTCATTCCACTATAATCTGTGACACTACTATAGAGCCTTAATTAACTCACAGGTTGTGCACGAAGGCTTACTTGAATTAAATGACGGTTAATGGCATTTAAATAAGCTTTGGCCGATGCTTCTAAAACATCCTGTGATGAGTTGCGTCCAGTTGTCGATACGTCATCATATCGGATATTAATCACGGCTTCACCTAGTGCATCGCGTCCCTTACCGACAGACTTAACGCGGTAATCAATCACATGAATATCTCCTTGTACAAGTTGCTCAAGCGTATTGAAAATGGCTTCCACCGAGCCTGAACCTGTTGCAACAACTGTCTTCTCTAGGCCCTCTGGCGTTAAAACAATCGCTGTTGCTGTCGGTATATTTTCTGTACCATATTGCACCTGTACCGTCTTTAGTTCGTAGAGTGGAACGTCTTCTATTTGAACTTGTTGTTCTGTAAGAAGAGTTAGTAAATCTTCTTCTGTAATTTCTTTTTTACGGTCAGCCAATTTTTTAAATTCAGTAAATGCTTTGTTTAGTTTTTCATCCGAAAGGTTGAAGCCCAGTGTTTCTGCTCGATCACGGAATGCTGCCCGACCTGAGTGTTTACCAAGAACGAGCGGTACCTCACCTTCACCAATAAGGGCAGGTGAAATAATCTCATACGTTTCTGGATTTTTTAACACACCATCTTGGTGAATACCTGATTCGTGCGCAAATGCGTTTTTACCCACAATAGCTTTATTCGGTTGAATAACCACATTCGTCAATTTACTGACTAATTGAGATGTACGTTTAATTTCTTGCAAATTAATACCTGTTTCTACAGGGTAAATATCGTTACGAATATGAAGGGCTACTGCGATTTCTTCAAGCGCAACATTTCCAGCGCGCTCCCCGATACCGTTAATCGTACCCTCTACTTGTGTGGCACCATTTTCAATGGCTGCAATCGTGTTAGCAGTTGCCATACCTAAGTCATCATGACAATGTGCAGAGAATTTTACTTTTTCAGCACCTTTTACGTTTTCAAGTAGGAATTTAAACAATGCCCCATATTCTTGTGGTGATGCATACCCTACTGTGTCAGGTACATTAATGGTTGTCGCACCAGCCGCAACAACTTCATTCATAATACGCACTAAAAATTCACGGTCTGAGCGGAATGCATCTTCTGCAGACCATTGTACAAGTGGAAAGAATTTTTTCGCATATTTTACAGCTTCAACCGCTTGTTCTACCACTTGATCGGGTGATTTTTTTAGTTTGTATTCCATATGAATTGGAGAAGTTGCTAAGAAAATATGAATATGCGGCTGCTCTGCCACTTTAAGCGCTTCCCACGTTGTGTCAATATCCTTTTGTACACAGCGAGCTAAACCTGTAACGATGGAGTTTTTCACTGTATCTGCAATGCGATTTACCGCATCGAAGTCACCAGGTGACGAAGCAGGAAAACCTGCTTCAATAATTGTCACCCCTAGGCGCTCTAGTTGCTTAGCGATTTCAATTTTCTCTGCTGTGTTTAGATTAATACCAGCAGATTGTTCGCCGTCGCGAAGTGTTGTATCGAAAATATCAATTTTTCGCACTTGTAGCCACTTCTCTCACAACTTTTTCTTTACCTTCATTGATGAATGGCATCATAGCACGTAATTTAGCACCAACTTCTTCGATTTGGTGATTTGCACCAGCTTCTTTGAATTTTGTATAGTCTGGACGACCGTTTTCATTTTCTTGAATCCAACGACGAGCGAATGTACCATCTTGGATATCCGTTAATACATCTTTCATACGAGCTTTTACAGAGTCGTCGATAATGCGTGGTCCTGCAACATAGTCACCCCACTCAGCTGTATCTGATACTGAGTAACGCATTGTTGCCATACCACCTTCAAACATTAGGTCAACAATTAATTTTAATTCGTGAAGCGTTTCAAAGTACGCTAATTCTGGTTGGTAACCAGCTTCTACTAATGTTTCGAAACCTGCTTTTACTAATTGTGTAGCACCACCGCAAAGTACTGCTTGCTCACCGAATAAATCAGTCTCAGTTTCTTCTTTGAATGTTGTTTCAAGTAGACCGCCTCGAGCTGCACCGATTCCTTTACCGTATGCAAGAGCTAAATCTTTTGCTTGACCAGTTGCATCTTGATGAATTGCGAATAAGCCTGGTACACCAGCACCTTCTTGGAATTGACGACGAACTAAGTGTCCTGGACCTTTTGGTGCAACTAAGAATACGTCAACATCTGCTGGGGGTGTAATTTGTCCGAAATGAATGTTAAAGCCGTGTGCAAACATAAGTGCTTTACCTGCTTCAAGATGTGGAGCGATTTCAGCCTCATATACAGCTTTTTGGCGCTCATCTGGAAGTAAAATTTGGATAACATCTGCTTCTTGTGCTGCTTCAGCAACAGTTTTTACATCTAATCCATCCGCTTTTGCTGCATCGAAAGATCCGCCTGGACGAACTCCTACTACTACATCGAATCCTGATTCTTTAAGGTTTAATGCATGTGCGTGACCTTGTGAGCCATAACCGATGATTGCGATTTTTTTCCCTTTTAATACTTCCTCGTTGATGTTTTGATCATAGTACATTGTAGCCATTGTTTGTTTCCTCCTAAATTTGGGTTTGTTTTTTTTCACTTCGGATGCACGTAAACCGACTAAGGGCTATGTATCCAAAGCTTTCAATTTTTTATATGCAAACTATTTTAAAATAGAGAGCTGCGGATTTGAGATTTTTTGTGTATCACGAACAGATGCAGTAGCCCCTGTACGCGTTAATTCTTTAATACCATAAGGTCGAATTAGTTCAATAAAGGCATCAATCTTTTCTGGATGTCCTACTACTTGATAGGTGACAACGTTTTTCGCTGTATCAATTATTTGTGGACGGAATGGTTCGACAATTGAATTCATTTCCAGTCGTAAATTTGGTGGTGAAATTACCTTCACAAGCGCTAACTCGCGTAGCACGATTGATTTGTCTGTAATGTCATTGACCTTTAGCACATCAATTTGCTTTGATAATTGCTTCACTAGCTGTTCAATTTTACGCTCATCCTCAACGTTCACAACAAAAGTCATTTTCGAAAAGTTTGGCTGTTCAGTATGACCAACTGTGATTGATTCAATATTGAATTGACGCTTCATAAGTAAACCTGTTACACGGTTTAAGACACCGCTCTGGTTAATCACTGTTATTGTAATTACTCGTTTCAATTCTTTTTCACCCCAATCATTTCATGTAAGCCTTTGCCTGGTGCTACCATTGGGTACACACATTCAAGCTGTTTAACACGACAATCAATTAACACTGGCTCATCAGAAAGTAGTGCCTCACGGAAAATACTTTCCGCTTCATCGATTGTGTTAATTCGGTAGCCCTTCAGATCATATGCATCAGCTAATTTAACAAAATCTGGTTGGATCGGCATTAATGAAGATGAATAACGCTCCTCATAGAATGTTTCTTGCCATTGGCGTACCATTCCTAGACAGCTGTTATTTAAAATCACTATTTTTACCGGTAAGTTGAATTCTTGTAGTATAGAAAGCTCTTGCGCAGTCATTTGGAATCCTGCATCACCTACAATGGAAACAACTTTTTTGTCTGGCTTCGCAAACTGGGCGCCAATTGCAGCCGGGAAGCCGAAGCCCATCGTACCAAGTCCACCAGACGTTACCCATCCATGATCATTGTTTAAGCGATAATATTGCGCAGCCCACATTTGATGCTGACCAACATCTGTCGTGACAATTGCGTCACCTTCTGTAATTTTATGCACAAGCTCCAATGCTTCCTGCGGTAAAATTTCTTTGTCCCCATGCTCCTTGCTGTACCATAATGGATATTCATTTATATGATTATTTAAGTATGCTAGCCATTCTGTTGTATCTGGACCCTCAAAGCCTTTTTTCAATAAAGCTTTTAATGCTTCTTTGGCATCTGCAACAATTGGAATATCTGTCGGAACATTTTTTCCAATTTCTGCTGGATCAATATCGATGTGTACGATTGTTGCATTTGGAGCAAATGTTGCTAAATTACCAGTTAAACGGTCATCAAAACGAGCACCGATATTCAATAATAAATCGGATTTTGTAATAGCTGTATTCGCTGTTACAGTTCCATGCATTCCTGCCATACCGAGGAATAATTCATGTTCTCCATGGATTGAACCAAGCCCTAATAACGTATTTGTTACTGGGATACGGTATTTTTCAGCAAATGCTGTTAATTCTTCTTTGGCATCTGCAAAGAGTACTCCAGCACCAGCTAAAATTAGTGGATTTTTGGCCAATGAAATCGCCTGAATGGCCTTTTGAATTTGTAAATAGTTCGGTTTGTATGTTGGCTGATAACCTGGTAAATATATTTCTTCAGGAGCTTGTGGTGGATTCTCTACATCAAATAACATTTGAGAAACGTTTTTCGGGAAATCCACTACAACAGGGCCCTTTCGACCAGTGCTCGCAATATGGAAAGCTTCTTTAACAATCCGCGGAATATCATTTACATCCTGCACCTGATAATTATGCTTCGTGATTGGTGTCGTAATTCCCATGATGTCCGCTTCTTGGAAAGCATCTGTACCAATCACAGATGTTGCAACTTGACCAGTGAAAACAACTAATGGAATTGAATCAATCATCGCATCAGCAATACCCGTTACAAGGTTTGTTGCTCCTGGACCACTTGTTGCAATAACAACACCTGGTTTACCAGAAACACGTGCGTAACCTTCTGCTGCATGGATTGCACCTTGTTCATGTCTTGTTAAAATATGACGTAGCGGATTTTTATACATTGCATCATAGATTGGTAGTACCGCCCCACCTGGGTAACCAAAAATAATCTCGACACCTTGATCATGCAATGCTTGCACTAAAACGTCAGCACCATCTTTCGCTTGATAGGTTTGTTCAGCTTTTACTGTTGTTGCTAATTCTTCTTTTTCATTGATAGAAACATTCGCACTCATCAAATATGCCTCCTTCTTATCATTCAATTTCACATTAGCGATGCGCATCATTGAAGTATTACAGCTAGATGTCTCCTTGTGAAGAGACTCTTGCTAGCATCGTTAAAATAATAAAAAGCCTTTTTCTCCACACGCAAAGAACTACCTTACGTAGGGATGAAAAAGACTTTCCATGGTACCACCCTTTTTTATAGCAAATAATTGCTACCTCGTGAATAAATGTAAGCATCTATGAACCAATGCGAAAAAATTCGCATCCAATACGGTGTCATAAATCATTTATTCATTAATAACGAGCACTTTCGATTATGCCCGGAGCTATCTAATGGCGAACACGCTTTTAATAGCTCGCTCCGAGGGGATGTCGGATCTAGTTGTATCGCCGGCTTCCAGCACGACCGGCTCTCTGGTAGATACAAGGTTCTAGAAACTTTAACCTCATCAACGCTTTAACTTATTAAATTTTCATAACGCCACCTGTAGAAGCGCTTGTTACTAATTTTGAATATCTTGCTAGCCATCCACGTTTGATTTTCGGTTCAAATACCGGTAGTTTTGCACGACGTTCATCTAATACCTCATCTGAAACTTCTAAATTGATCGTACGATTTGGTAGATCAATTGTGATAATGTCACCATTTTCTACTAAAGCGATTGGACCGCCTTCTGCTGCCTCTGGTGAAATATGTCCGATTGAAATACCGCGAGATGCACCTGAGAAACGACCATCCGTAATTAACGCAACCTTTGTACCAAGACCGCGACCTTGAATCGCAGACGTTGGTGCGAGCATTTCAGGCATCCCTGGGCCACCTTTAGGTCCTTCGTAGCGAATGACGACTACATGGCCCTCTTGAACTGTCCCATTATCGATATTTTCTTGTGCAGCTTCTTGTGAATCAAAGACAATTGCTTCGCCTCTGAATACTTTAATAGAAGGGTTTACAGCTCCTACTTTAATGACAGAGCCATCTGGCGCGATATTACCAAATAGCACCGATAAACCACCAACTGGGCTATAAGGATTGTCTTTCGTACGAATAACTTGATCATTTGTAATATGATAATCCTTTACAAGCTCACCCATTGTCACTCCTGCAACTGTTGGACGATCCGGGTGAATAGCACCTGGAATAGATGTTAATTCATTAATGATGGCACTAACGCCACCTGCTTTATTAATATCATCCATTGAAATATCTGAAGCAGGCATAATTTTTGCTAGATATGGAACACGCTCTGCAACTTTATTAATATCTTCAATGTTATAATCGATTTCAGCTTCATTGGCGATTGCTAATGTATGGAGGACTGTGTTTGTCGAACCACCCATCGCCATATCAAGTGCAAACGCATCATCAATAGCTTCTTTAGTAATAATGTCACGTGGCTTGATGTCTTCTTTAATCATACGGACTAATTGTTTAGCAGCTTCTTTAATAAGCTTATGTCGATCTTCAGAAGTAGCTACAATTGTGCCATTACCTGGTAAGGCTACTCCTAGCATTTCCATTAAGCAGTTCATAGAGTTTGCTGTGAACATTCCTGAACATGAACCACATGTTGGGCATGCATTGTTTTCAATATCTAACAGCTCTTCAGCTGACATGTTGCCAGATTTATGAGCCCCTACACCTTCAAATACTGAAGTTAATGAAAGTTGCTTGCCAGTAGCAGAAGTACCAGCCTCCATCGGACCACCAGATACGAAAATTGATGGTACGTTAGTTCGAACTGCTGCCATTAACATTCCCGGTGTAATTTTGTCACAGTTAGGAATGTAGAATACACCATCGAACCAGTGTGCATTAATAACAGTTTCTGCAGAGTCTGCAATAATTTCGCGGCTTGGTAAAGAATAACGCATACCAATATGCCCCATTGCAATACCATCATCTACACCGATTGTATTAAATTCGAATGGAATACCACCTGCTTCAATAATGGCTTCTTTGACAACATCAGCAAATGTACGTAAATGAACGTGACCTGGAATAATGTCGATATAAGAATTACAAACCCCAATAAATAGCTTGCCTAAATCTTTTGCTTTTACTTTGCCAGTTGCATATAAAAGACTTCGATGTGGCGCACGATCTACGCCTACTTTAATCATGTCACTTCTCATTTTAAACGCCCCTCATATATTGCTATGTTCGTTGCTATATACAAAATGTTCTGTCTATTTTGTTTTTGCGTATATGTTAATTGCCTTGAAGGCAACTAACTGCTGTAACGAACGTGTTAAATTGTTGTTATCATAGTACGAAAAAAAGGTCTCGTCAACAGTATTTTTTGAATTGTTTAAACAATTTAAATAATCCATCAAATTTGAAATCGTTTTCATGCTGATTAAGTATCACTTTTATCTCGTTTTGATAAATATTTTGACATTTCGTTCAAATTTTAATTTTTTTAATAATCTATCAATAATCTTTCCAAATCCTTCAAAGGCGAGCGGATAGCTATATAATGAGATAACGCTTACAATGTAAGTAATTTCCTTAAGTACCCTGTCAAAAACACATGATCAGGATCATATTGACTACGAATTGCTAAAAATTTTTCGATATCTGGGTATAGCTCATATACATATTTAGAAGTTAAATGACTTTGTTTGCCCCAATGTGGTCGTCCCTTATATTTCTTCATCATCGTATGGACCCATTCAAAATAAGGCTCTTCCAGCATTCCTTTATACATGTGAAAGGCAATAAACGCTGATTCCTGCCCTTGAGTAGGACTTAAAAAACCTGCTTCTCCCGCCGTCGTCCGACATTCTAACGGAAAATGTATATTAAAAATTCCACTTTTAAAGGTTGCGTGGATCTCCTCCATACATGCCTCAAATTGCGCTAATGGAATAGCATATTCACTTTCTTGGAACTTTACACTGCGTGGAGACGGATAAATTTCATAGCTAATCCCCGTTTTCTCCCCTTCGACAACATTGGCTGCTGCTAAGTTACTCATAGCACCACTAAACGATGGTTTCCATTTACAAAGCTCTGACATAGCAAAAAAAGCACCGTTTTCTACTATTTGAAGTTTCAATGTTTCAATTCTCTTACTCCATTCACTCTGATAAACAGGCGCTATAGCGTTCATACGCTTCACTTGAATCGTTTCGCTACCAGGGAAATAAAACCACTCAACATGTCGATGCTGTCGAATATCTTCTGCAAATAGCGCCAGCCCATTTGCTAAAGTATCTCTCATGCTTACATAATGTAAGCTATAAAGAGGTATTACCTTAATCGTTACTTTGACAAGGACACCAAGCATACCTAATGAAACATGTAAAGCTTCAGATAAATCATCCATGCCTCTCATATGTTCCCTATAAGTACCTGTACCATCTACAAAAGCCCACTTTGTTACAGTTGAGGATAACGACCCAAGTGTTACACCCGTTCCATGGGTACCTGTTGACACTGCTCCTGCAATCGTTTGTTCTTGAATATCGCCCATATTTATTAGGGCAAATCCATGCTTCGCAAGTAATGGACCTATTTCATATAAATACGTTCCACCCCAAAGAGTCGCTTCTTGTTTCTCCTCATTTACAGCTATAAGTCCACGCAGATTATGCAAAGAAAGTGCTATATTCTCAGGCATTGCAACAGCACTAAAGGAGTGAGCCGCACCTGTTACACGAATTGTTTTTCCTGATTCACGTGCATGTTTCACAATATTTGTAACCTCTTCAATAGATCGAGGTAAATACATCTCGGATGGATAAGAGATGACATTACCAGCCCAGTTCGTCCACTTCCCACCATTTTTCCACTTATCTATAGAAAACATTGTCCATCCCCCCTATAGGTTGTATAAGTTCCTACATACTTGTCCCCTCTAATTCCATGTAGTGCTTCAAATCTTTCACAAAGCTCACCAGCCTTCGCATGTCGAAAATACAGTGTGTCCCCAACGTTAACTTTTTTACGCTTTACCTTAACAGGTGTTTGAACTTCTCCTGCTCCTTCTAAGCTAAGATATGAAAAATAGGCAGGGTCATAGAATACCGGTAATCGATCAGCACCGATTGCCCCAGATGCTGTATATCCTCCACCATGACAAACAACTATATTTTTTTCTGGCTTTCTTGTCACACTTAGAGCAAAACCAGCTGCCTTTTCAAGCTGTAAATGCATAAATTGATCAAATAAAGCTGGTGCATAAAAGGCAGAGCCAACCGTAATTTCTGTTACTTCCTTCTGTTGTGCCGTGTATGCCATACTTCCTGAGCCACCACCATTTACAAAGCGTAATCTCGGAAAATAGGCTTTTATATGAGCAATTGCTAATCTACGAAACTGGGTAACTTGCTTTTTGGCTTGCAGTTGCATGACTTCTATCATTCTTCCTCTAACAGCATTGGCAGGACGATTGCCCACTCCTGCAATTTGAGCCTCATAGCCCATTGCTCCAACTACCTCAATAAATGCTTGATTTTTAATATATTCGAGGAATGGTGTTAGTGACTCCAGTGAATGAAGCGAAGAGCGTTTTGTACCGAAATAAAGTAGCTTAAAATCATTGGATACATTTATATCAATACACACCTGCACACGGACACCTAGCTCTTGCCCTAGCTCCGCTAAAAATTTGACATGTTCCTGCTTGTCCACCATAAAAGTGACAGTTTTCCCTGCCTTTACAAAGTGCAGTAACTGACGAACAGCAGCTTTTTCCATCACTGGGTATCCTAGCAGTAAATCATCAAAATGCTGTTGCAGTAGAAATATTGTCTCTGTAGCTGTAAACGTCATAAAGCCCATCATATTTGGGAGATTTTTTTGTAAATAGCGTAATATCTCCACAGAACGAACTGATTTCGTCGCAACGCGAATATTTTTCTCCCCACAAGAGTCGCGCACAGTTGTAATGTTGTTATCCAGTGCATCAAAGTCCAACCAAGCAAATGGCCGCTCTAATCCACGAAACGCTCGATCAAATCTAGTTGTCATCCTATCACTCCTTTGTTTGTACTATAGCTTTGACATGCGTCAGAAAAATCCCTTCTAATAAAGTACTCTCTAATGTACTCTATGCAAATTCATTGATAATAGCATATAGTTTTTTACAGAATTAAGGCTCAACACCATAGCGTGGGGTTGATTTTTGTTCCGACTGGGCGCTTCCTGAGGGGCGTCCGGTCGGAACGAAAATCAACTTAGACACATGACATACGTTTTCACAAAATGTCATCCCAAACATAAATAAAAATTACAGGACGAAAAAGATGAAATGCTAGAGACGTATTCAATCTACTAAACGTCATTAAAAATTTTTTTAAAAAAATAGATTAAATAATTTAATAAACAAAATGGCTTATAATCATGTCGATTAAAAGCCATTTTTTATGTATTAAAGCGAAAACAGTTGGCGAACCGTATACTGCAGTTCCTCTAACTGCAGGCGGTTGATACGACAACACCGACAGCATAATTATCGCCATTTAATGAACTAGTGTGTGTAATAAAGTTGATGTTTATTTTTTCTAGCTTGTCGTCCTTATCTAAAAGTCTGTAAGCTACATGTTCAAGTTAAGCCTTAACCGTACCTTTATTTAAATTCTCTCAGGACAATAAAAAACAACCGTGGACATATTATCAAAATTGCCTTCACGGTTGTTTTAATATTGGACAAGCATTTAACTCACCTTTCTATTTTTACGAGATTACGAGGCGAATAAAAATTCCGCTGCAAAATTTAACATTACTAGCAGATGTAAGCCTGCAATAAGAAGTCCTTGTCGATTTAAACGTTTCATAGCTGTCATATTCATATAGACCACTCTCCTTTTTTTCACATTATACTCTCAGAAAAATCAATTTTCAAACTATTCGTAATATTAAAATGTAATCATTTTTCTGACAAACAAGCCCATATATGGCATGATTAAAGTGAAATTATACCTATAGGGAGAGTGGAAAAATTGAAAAAGGCTTTATTAGTTATTGATTATACGTATGATTTTGTCGCTTCTGATGGAAAACTAACATGTGGAGAGCCCGGTCAAGTATTAGATAAAAAAATTTCATCCTTGATTCAAAAATTTATTGCTGATAACGAATTTGTTGTTTTTGCGAATGATCTACATGAGGAAGATGATCCATTCCATCCTGAATCCAAGCTATTTCCTCCTCATAATATTCGCAACACTAAAGGACGCCACTTATACGGGCAAGTTGGTGACATTTATAACCTTCACAAAGATGAAGTCTTGTGGCTCGATAAAACTCGCTATAGCGCATTTGCCGGAACCAATTTATCGATTTTATTAAACGAAAGAGGTATCAAAGAAATTCATTTAGTTGGGGTTTGTACTGATATTTGTATTTTACATACAGCAGTTGATGCTTATAATTTGGGCATTTCAACGGTTGTTTATGCAGATGGTGTTGCAAGTTTTGATGCTGCAGGTCATGAATGGGCATTGCGTCATTTTGAACATACATTAGGTGCAACAGTTGTTAAGTAATCAATTTGCCTTGGCGTAATTGTAATTTCTTTGCTACAGAAAAAACACTTACAGATATTTTTTGCACGAAAATGAAGCGTCAGAAAATGAGTTTTGTCTGTGCAAAATCGAAGCGTTAGCATCCGCTGAATGAAGATAAAAACCTTATTGAGAATTTGTAATAATTACTAAGAAGCAAAACGCGTAATATACTCCATTCAGGGCATAACTAAGTAATCGCCATTATATCTTAGTTTAAGGAGATGAAAAAAATGATTAGCTTCATTTGGTATTTAATCATCGGCGGAGTATTAGGTTGGTTAGCTGGCGTAATTTTAGGTAAAGATGTACCTGGTGGCATCATTGGAAATATTGTTGCGGGGATTGTCGGTTCGTGGATCGGTAGTATGGTTCTTGGTAACTGGGGTTGGCGAGTTAGTAATTTTTACGTATTCCCAGCATTAATCGGTGCTGTCGTGTTGATCTTCATCGTAAGCATTATTTTAAAGAGTATGCGTAAAGCAACCTAAATATGTAATAAAGGGCCATCTTTTTGATGGCTCTTTACATATATTTTTATCAAGGAAATTTTTATGAATGTTGTGGCGCTTTTAATGAAAGTAATTTCTGATCAAGACAATTCGCTTTAAAACTTTTATCAATTTCGCCTTGGCGTATTGATTACTCAAGAAAATTAGGTGTCCTATTAAATATGGCTCTTCGGCAAAACGAGGTGTTGATTTCCGTTCCGGCTGAAGGCGTCCGAGGAGTCGCCAGCCTTCACTCCAATCAACCACTTCCTTAGCATGAATCTCCTGGCATTTCACTCTAATTTATACACAATAATTTCAACAACATGTAAAGAGTCATCTTTTTTGATGGCTCTTTATTTTTCTGTATTTACAAGGACTGCTTCTTTTAGCTCATCATGATAGTCATTATATAAATTGAAATAATTTAACACCTTTTCAACATATTCATCACTGTGATTGTACTTAAAAACAGCTTGCTTTATATCACCATTTGCTGCACCGTTTTTCGATAAATAATTCGCGGCACTAAATATAGCGTCCTCAATATCATAAGGATCTGCTATGCCATCTCCATTAGCATCTACACCATATCCACCATATTTTTTAATAGTTTCTGGATTCATTAATTCAGCCTTTGATATATTCCCTTTTCCTAACCCTGAGCAGGAAGGATGTTGCCAGCCTACAAATGTACAAGGCATAAAGTAGAGTAAGAACCCAGCGCCTTGGCATATTACTATGCTAGGTTTCCAAGAACTCCTCCCCGAACCGTACGTACACCTCTCAGCGTATACGGCTCTCCACCTATCAATCTAATTTACCGTTGTGTAAATCAACGTGGCATTTCTTACATAATGCCATCGTTTTACGGTTTCTTTCAATCATACGCTTTTCCCAACGTTTTTTGCCTTCGAGGTCTTTTAACTTCTTAATATGATGAATTTCTAAATCCACATCTGTGGCATGACACCATTCACATTCCTTTGCTACAAGCCTTTCAATGAGACCTGTTCGGTTGTAAATAATGTTTCTTGTCTTAGAAATAACATCAATATCGGCATATGAAGATGGTAATAATTTCTTTTTAAATCCATCTTTATAGAAGAATGCGATCTTACTACCATTGGCTGTTTCGTATCTCACCGCAAAATCTCCGTTTTTACTGTATTTTCTGTGGATTTTTCTAACGCTTGATTTATATTTGTTTGCGAAAGTTTTATACATGCTATATTCCATGATGAATTTAAATCCATCTAGTTTATATACATTGTTCGCTAACTTGTAATAATTATATAAACCTCTGATTTCTGCGTTGTAAATCATCAATATTTCAAGGTCATCGTTTTGCAGAAGATGCGCCCGATGAATAGACTTCCATTTTTGTGTTTTTTCGTCTATTTCTAACGCTTTGTATTCGATTAATTTATTTCGCCATACTTCATGCGGTAAAAGAAGTTCACAGCTCATTGTACGTGTACGTTGTTTATGTCCACTCGCTGTGTATTTTGTCGTTTTATTATCATGACTAATTTTAATATCATATCCGAGAAACCTTGCTCTTTTACTAGAATGCGTAATGAGCGTTTTTTCTTGTGATAATTCAATTTTCAGTTCTTCACTTAAGAAAGTGCTAATGTCATGTTTTATTTGTTGACAATCTTCTTTACTACCGATTACACCGATTAGGAAATCGTCGGCATATCGCACATACTGTATCCGCTTGTAGTTTTCATCCATAGGGTCTTTATAGGGTAATTCCATCATGTGATTTTTCAACTCGTCCAAGTGTTGAAGTGCTTGTTCTTTTTCTTCCTCGTTCATTTCTTCCCATTTTTCCTTATACCTTGCGTTTGCTCGGTGTAGTCTAGCTTCTCTAGTACGGTATTCCGTTAGGCGTTTTCGTCCTTTTCCTTTATCAAATTTATCTTTGTAAGCTAATACAAAGTTATCTAAGTCATTTAGATAGATATTTGAAAGGATGGGGCTGATAATTCCACCTTGGGGAGTACCACTATATGTTTTGTGATATTGCCAGTCCTCTAGGAAACCTGCTTTAAGAAATTTCCAAATTAAGTCGATGAATTTATCATCATTAATTTTTCTTTTCAAAATTTCAATTAGCTTGTGATGATCAATGTTATCAAAGAATCCTTTAATATCACCTTCCACAAACCATTTAGCTCCAGTAAATCTGTCTTTTACTTGCATAAGTGCAGTATGACAGCTTTTTTCTGGTCTGAAACCATGAGAATGTATCGAGAAAGTTTTTTCGTACATAGCTTCAAGTAAACTTCTTACTACTTCTTGAACTAATTTATCTTCGAAAGATGGTATACCTAGTGGTCTTTTACCACCGTTCTTTTTTGGAATATAAACCCTTTTGGACGGTTTTGGTTGATAACTACAATCTTTTAGGCTTTCAATTAATCTTTCAATACGTTCTAGACTCATACCATCAATGGTTTGTCCATCAACACCTTGTGTCATATTGCCTTCTTTCGCATAAATCTTAGCGTAAGCCATTAAATAGAATTCCACATTATACAAGTTTCGATAGATTCGTTCGAATTTGTAATTTTCGCGTGTTGATTGTTTCGTTAGACTGTCTAACACAGTGTTTGGACTTCTCATAGAGCCTCACGCTCCTTTCCAATTTTAGTTAGACTTGATAAGCTGTTCCCCTTCGCCATGTGATGGGCTTTCCCCACCTCGGACTACTACGAGAACTCCGTTACCATATCAGATATTCAGATACATTTTATCATAGCTTTTTATTTAAGCGTTCTGACGTAGGTAATCACCATTTAGCACATATAAGAATAAGCACGATGTAATGTCGGATATGACGTTCGCCCTTTACTATTTACTATAGTTGGTCAGCGATAGACTACGCACTTTTGACACGCAGTTAATCAAAGTGTATTCAGAGATGGCTTCCAATTAACCATTCTGTTTCGCTGTATGACGTAAATAATCATCTTCCGTCATAGGTGGACCAATAACCCCCTCGGACTGTCATTCAGGCAGTTTAGCTTTTATCCTCGTTTACATCTTTTCATTTTGCTATTCAGTCGTATCGTGATGATTCGATAACTTATAGCTTTCCCAACATGCTACACTCCCCGATATTAGTTTCCCTCACGGATAAGTTGGGTAATGATAGGCATTGTAGTCTCGCCTACTCCTTGCTAGTGGATATTTCTTACATGACCTTATGGTCGCACTTGTAAATGTCCTTCTGCCCCAGCTGGTGAAACGAGCGACTTCATTGAGGAGAAGCGGGTTTCAATTCGATGATGGGCAGCAAGTAAAGTCCAAGGCACGCCGTATTTCTCTTCTGCTGCTACATAGATGGGAATATATTGCTCAGGAATTTTCATATCGAAATTTTGTTGAATTTCTTCTAGTGCTTTTTGCTGTGCTAATTTTTCAAATATCGGTAATGTTTGTAGCTCCTTCCATGCAAAAAAGGCGAAAACATAAACTGTTATCGCTATTGGGATTAATAAAGCTATCATGCCTAATTGAACGGAAGGCGATAGCACTGGTTTTTTCTTCTTTTTTTTCGCCATATGTCACACCTAATCTTTTATTCTATTTCTATATTACCAAATTTGTCGCATTTTGTAGTAAAATTTTCAGTATATAATTACCACTACTTTAATAGTTGAAAAAGGAGGGGAAAATATAGTAAAATATAATTCGATTAATTTATGTGGATAAAAATAGGAGGAATTTGTTTTGTGGAAAGACTTTAAAGAGTTTGCTATGAAAGGCAATATTGTCGATCTAGCAGTGGCAGTAGTAATTGGTGGTGCTTTCGGTAAAATTGTTACCTCCTTAGTTGAAAATATCATTATGCCATTAGTCGGTGTCTTAACTGGTGGTATTGATTTAACAAAAAGCTTTGCTTATGGTTCAGGTGATGCACAAATAAAATTAGGTGTATTTTTACAGTCTATTCTTGACTTTTTCATTATTGCCTTTGCAATTTTCATGGCATTACGACTTATGACCAAATTATCTCGTAAAAATGAAGAGGCTGTTGTGGAAGAACCAGCACCAGAATTGGATTCTAAAGAAGAGCTTCTAAAAGAAATTCGAGATTTATTAAAAAAAGAACAAGCTTAAATCGTATCTAACAAGAATCTGTCTAATTTTCTCGGATAAGCCGAGGAAAAAGGCAGATTCTTTTTGTTTAAGAGATTTATTCCTTTAAGGACGCAAATTCCATCAATAATTCCCTGTGCAATTTCACTAGTAGTTAGCCATCTAGAGGAGTTGTTGTTTTCTATGACAAATCCAAGTTTAACCTCTCGATAAATTATATTAGGAGGCATATGACTTTTTTTATGGTCATTTATGTAAGAGCCACTTCCTTTAATATGGTATAAAATCACATTTTTTGTGGTAGGAATTGCTTGCAAAAGTGACTCCCAAATTCTTTTATCAGAGCCATGTATCCAGACAATAATGCAATCAAATGATCCATTAGTTTGCTGAGATTCTATTAATGCCGATTTAAAGCTATTGTAATTTGTATAATCAGCTATTAAGGGTGTTAATTTCGAAGCATCTTTAGCTTCATTTATCAATCTTTGCATTTTGATCTGTTGTCTCCCGATAACCGTAACATGGTTCCCTTGCTTTATAAGCCATAAAGAGACATCCTTTAGCATTCCTGTTCCACCAATTACTAGCCAATGCTTCATATAACTCTCCTCCTTAAAGCATCTCCTACTATTCCTAGGTGATTTACCCTAAATAATCTCGCCAATTTTCTGAAATTATCTTGTTCTTCTTTAGTATACATGTTAAATTGGTAACAATTATTGAGAATATGGGAAAATGAGGTCTAGTCTTTCAGATAATTTGACTCCCCGTTATTATGATGAAGAAAAGAGTGACGACATGACAAACAGCAGAAGTATTGAAACAAAACTTGTACAACTTGGGAATTTAAGTGATCCTATAACAGGTGCTGTCAGCCCACCAATCCATTTATCGACAGCTTACAAACATACAGGTATCGGTGAATCTACTGGTTTTGATTATACACGTACAAAAAATCCAACTCGTGCCCTATTAGAAGCCGGAATTGCTGATTTAGAGGGCGGAGATATGGGCTTTGCCTGTAGCTCTGGTATGGCGGCCATTCAACTAGTTCTATCATTGTTTAAACCTGGTGATGAATTAGTGGTGCCTGATGATTTATATGGTGGTACATATCGACTTTTTAATTTCTTTGAAGAAACATATAATATTAAGCCTGTCTACTCAAAATTTGAATCGATTGAACAGGTAGAAGCATTAATCAATGACAATACGCGTGCCCTATTCATTGAAACGCCTACAAATCCGCTTATGCAGGAATTTGATTTGCAAGTGTATGCAGAATTAGCTCACAAGCATGGAGCATGGTTAATTGTAGATAACACGTTCTATACACCATATTTCCAACGTCCAATCGAATTAGGTGCAGATATTGTTATTCATTCGGCTACTAAATATATTGGTGGACATAATGATGTGTTAGCTGGTTTAGTTGTCGCTAAAGGTGCTGAATTAACAGAACGAATTGGCTTTATTCATAATGGTAGCGGTATGGTATTAGGTGCGATGGATTCGTGGTTACTTATTCGCGGCTTAAAAACATTGCATCTTCGATTAAAGCAGCACGATGCGAATGCGAAAGCAATTGCTGCATATTTAGAGGAAGAAGAGCTTGTGACAGATGTGCTTTATACAGGAAAAGGTGGCATGCTATCATTCCGCTTGAAAAACGCTGACTGGATCGACCCATTCCTTCGAAACTTGCAGCTAATTACCTTTGCTGAAAGCCTTGGTGGTGTCGAAAGCTTTATTACATATCCTGCTACTCAAACACATGCAGATATGCCTTATGATGAGCGTATTGAACGCGGTGTATGTGACCGATTACTCCGCTTCTCTGTTGGAATTGAGGAGGCTGAAGATTTAATTGCGGATTTAAAACAAGTATTCGATATCCTAAGAAAAGAGGTTTAATGATGAAGCAACATATTGAAACAAGCTTAATTCACGCAGGTGTTCGTGACGGCTATGAGAATAAAAAAGGTGCAGTCAATGTGCCTATGTATTTATCATCTACTTTCCATCAGGAGAGTATCGATGAATTCGGCGAATATGATTATGCTCGTTCTGGTAACCCTACACGTGATGCATTAGAAAAAGCAGTAGCAGAGCTAGAAGGCGGTGTACGCGCCCATGCATTTTCTTCTGGGATTGCCGCTGTATCTGCAGCATTAATGCTATTATCGCAGGGTGATCATATTGTGATTACGGAGGATGTTTATGGTGGAACATACCGCTTCGTCTCCAAGGTTTTACCACGTCTCGGTATTACCCATACTTTCGTTGATTTCACAGATTTAGCAGCGGTAGAAGCAGCCATTACACCAGCTACAAAGCTACTATATATGGAAACACCGTCGAATCCAACACTTGGTATTACAGATATTCGCGCAGTAGTTGCACTAGCCAAACAGCATAATTGCTTAACGTTTTTAGACAATACTTTTATGACACCTTTACACCAACGTCCACTTGAGCTAGGTGTTGATGTTGTTATTCATAGTGCTACAAAGTTTTTATCTGGGCATTCCGATATTATCGCAGGATTGACAGTTACTGCTGACGAAAAGCTTGGTCAGGAGCTATACTTTATCCAAAATTCATTTGGCAATATACTAGGTGTACAGGACTCCTTTACCCTATTGCAAAATATCAAAACAACCGATGTGCGTTTTAGTCGTTCTGCTGAATCGGCACAAAAGATTGCGGAATTTTTAGCTGCAAATTCTCTTGTCGAGCAAGTATATTACCCGGGGCTTGCATCACATCCTGGCTATGAGATTCATCATAGTCAATCCACAAGTGCTGGTGCAGTCCTATCCTTCCGCCTACCAAGCTATGAAGCTGCAAAAGCGCTTGTAGAAGCGATGAAAATTCCAGTTTTCGCTGTCTCTCTTGGTGGCGTTGAATCGATTTTATCCTACCCTGCTAAAATGAGCCATGCAGCAATGGAGCCTGAGGAACGTGCTAAACGTGGTATTACTGACGGACTATTACGTTTCTCAGTAGGACTAGAGCATGTTGAGGATCTCATCGCTGATTTCGCACAAGCATTAGAAGTGATTGCCGTAAAGGCTATATAATGAAATAACCGCGTCTCCAAATTATTGGAACGCGGTTTTGTTTAATATATGCAACTTATAAATGTTTAACAATCAATTGTTAACACGAGCTAACACTCGATACAAATAATCTCCATGTCCCTTTGCTAATGCCACTTCTTGCTCATCTGCTATCCAATAAAATGAAAATTCTAAGCCCGCCTCGTTTACACCTGTCGGACAATGCTTCCATAAATCTCGTTTTTCATTTGTCGTTAAATGATAAAAATAACGTTTTTGTAATACCCCTGAATGATGATTAAAATGATCCTGTGCAATTAACCCCTTAACTGCTAGATAGCATAAACCTGTCTCCTCAAACATCTCTCGAGTTACAGCCTCTAGCGGTGTTTCCCCTTCCTCTACCGTGCCTTTCGGAATTTGAATTCCTGCTCCTTCTGTATTTTGCTCAAATACTAGCACTTGTAACTGCCCCTCATGCTCTCTCGTAATATAGCCAAATGCCTTTTCAACAACTTGCATGAAGTCATCTCCCTTCATCTGATTTAATGTTACAATAAATAGAATAATTGGAATTGTAGGTGAAAAGTATTGAGTTCAATTATAAGACATATGCAAAAGAATGACATCATTTTTGTGCAAGAAATTGCCAAAAAAAGTTGGCATCAAACATACGAAGGGATTATCCCAAATGACATTCAAGATCGTTTTTTACAAACTGCTTATAGTAGTGAGCGATTACTAGGTCGTTTAGAAAATAGTCTATTTTTAGTTGCTATACTTGAAGATTCGATAGTAGGCTTTGCCAATTTTTCAAATGTTGTAGATGGTGAGGCAGAACTTTACGCCATATATTTACTTCCTGAAACGCAGGGCAAAGGAATTGGTACAGCCCTATTACGGGAAGGGATCAATTTGCTTCCAGATGTAACGTCACTTTTAGTTTGTGTAGAAAAGGAAAATGCGATTGGCATGAACTTTTATCAAGCGAAGGGCTTCAAGAAATTGGAGGAGTTTGATGAGTTATTTGATGGTCATTTATTGAAAACAGTTAAACTCGGCTTAACTATAACTTAGTGTAACGGAGCTATAACTTACTCCGTTACACATTTTTTATGTAATCTATGCAAGATGGATTTGCTCGGATTGGATGACAAGTGCTGTTAAACCTGAATTACTACCAGATTCATGTGCCTCTCCTGTTTGCCAAAGAACACCGTCCCCAGTTTTTAGGAGTACTTTCTCTTGATCCTCACCGCAAGCCCATCCTTCCCCCCTGAATCACAATAAATAACTGTGGTACAGGCGCCTCATGCATCCCAACAACACCACCAGGCTCTATATACATAAAGCCAATATTCGTAGGTTCTACTGTTTTCATGATCTTTGTATAAAAGACGTCTATCGAATCATAATTTATAACTTGATTAGACAAATCTTGTGAGAATTTAAATATTTCCATATATTTCCACATTTCCTTCCATGAATGGTTATATCTAATTCTATTATTCTCTCATGCTATGCTAATTCTTCCTGTGCAAATGCTAACAGCGCCCCATCTTCTTTCTTGAAATAAAAAGCAATGGCATCATAGCCATTTCTTTTTATTGTCTCCCAGTCTGCTGTATCTCCGTTGATCAGCTGTACGTAATTTTGGTCATCTATCTCATAATCGTCTTCTTCTTCATCATAGTCAATATTATAAAAAAACGATAATACAAGCTCTGTTGCGGGCATGTTATATTTTTGAAGTGGACGGTTGACACGTTGTTCTTCTGTATATTCATCACAAAAAAGCGCGTTATAGCCATGTATGGACCCATCAAACAGCAAAATCCCCTCCGCTGTTAAAGGATCCTTTGCGACGATTTTAGCAGTTGAGCCTGTAATGAAAGGCATGACCTCCCCCTCAAGCGATAACAAATCGCCATAATACCAAATTTCAAATTGTTGATTGCCAGTGCTAGAGAAAAGCTGTAATTGTGATTCAACATCGCTCAGTTGTTGTACATTTTCTGCAAATGGCTGTAAATACGTTGGAATTGGAATGATCATCGCTTTCTCTCCTTTTTGTCGGATAAAATACTAATCAATCGTTTGCTGAAATTTTTCGACTGCAAAGCGAATTTTAATTTGATTTTCCATGTCTCCCCGCCTCCTTTAAAAACATTGTAAAACAACCCATGCTTTATCAAATTGTTTATTTTTACAATCTTCCTCACGAATCCAGAAGTACAATCTGCCACTATCGCCCCACATAAACCCTAGATCATCCTCCGAATCAATTTGGAGTAATAATCGCCAATCAGTCGCTCCTGCTTCTAATTCCTTTCATAAAGGATTGCTATAACCTGTTGAGTCGCCACAATATAAGCCATTTGTCACCAGTTGACATTCCAAATACATGTCACCTTGAATCGCATCTGGATAACCGTCTATGCGATGAGTAGCCCTAGCATCTACCTCCATCCACTCGTATTCAAAATCTCTGTAGCTATCAGCCTCCTCTTCATTTAAAATTTCTTGTAAAAACATCGAGTATGGCGAGTCCCATGATGGAAGTGTCACTTCATTTTCAAATTGTAGCGCCGCGCTGTCGATGTTACCATGCTCGTGTAATGATGCGGGAATTTCCATTCTATTCAGGCTACTAGTCTCTTGAGAGAAGTAGAAAACTTTAAAGCCATCATAATCTTTCGGGTCGTATCCCCAAGGTTGCTCGACAGATCATAGAAAAAGGACAGCACACCATACGTGGGTCATAAGCTGTTTGTATCGTAAGGCTTTATTTCTATTAGATTTAGTTGGCAAAGAAAATACAATGGTCTATTGTCGTTTGTATAGGGCCATGAAAAATTTGATGGTACATCCGGACAGCCACCAATTTTTGAGCTACCAATCTGAATTTTTTCTTCAGGTATTTGGTTTACCATCATTCGAATGGATTCCTTTGCGAGAGGTAATAATTTCTCTGCTTTATGCGCTAAGCCAAATTCCTTTAATCCCTTTTTTAGTTTTTCTACGTTGCTCATTTATTTTCCCCTCCTAAAATCTCGTATTTTTTTCATATATTCATTTTATCAAAACAAATAGAAAAACCCCATAAATTAACAATAAAACAAAAGAAAAACCCAGAATATGTTCTGGGCTTGATGACACTTACTTTTCTAGCATGATTAAAACTGTCGGGCTCTTGCTTCACTTCTCAAGATACGGTTATGGAGAGTAATCTCCGTTTCACCATTTACTTGAGATTTTGAATGCTTAATCCTTGACCAGTTGCGGTGGATTTTTTGAGATTTTGGGTCTAAATGTTCGAACCTACTCATTCGCGCCATCCTCCTCATCAATATAGATTTCATAAGTGAAACCTTTTTTAGTATGACCTTGCGATTAAAAATTATTCAGTTTTCTATATACCATTAATCCCACACCTCTTGTAATGTACTCCTAAATAACTCATCTAATTTTTGTGTAGAATCATCCACTTTAACATTAAGATTTTTACAGTATGTCTCAATATGCTTTATTTCTTTATCTAAATACTCATTAATACTTTCAATTCGTGGCTCCATATTTAGTTCTTCACCAGCCATTTTTCTCTGTAAAAGTTGCTGAATTTCCGTTTTTAAAGGACCATCAGAGATTATTTCATTTAATAATTCCTGAAAATCAATTGGTGGAACTGTTTCATTATTCTCTATCCATTTACATGCTAAAACTGGTCTTAGGACATAGAAATATTTTTTTATTTTTACCTCTGAGCCCTGTAAATACTCTCGATAATTGTTTTTAGCCATATTCAAATAGTGATATAAGCTTGCATTTGGATAAAATACTTCTTTTTCCAGTGACCGTACATTGTCAATAAATGAATATTGCTGGTCATAAACAATATTGCTTCGTAACCATTCTAAAAGAGGTGGATTACTTTTGCGAAATAGCCTTAATGCTTTTGTTATTTCCCAACCACTAATATCCAACAAATCATTGATAGGCACTTCAATGACATCCCTCTTAGCACCAATTCCTTGAGGGTCGATGGAAAGATACCACTGAGATTTATGAATATATATAAAACGAACATCATAATCACTATCCTCGGAAGGAAATCCCCAAGCTCGACTACCCGATTCTACAGCATATAAAATTTTTATATGATACTCTTTTTCGATTTCTTTTAATTTATTTAATATAATTTCCCTCATGTAAACACCACTTTCTTAATTTAGTCATTTAAAGCATTTGGCTTGTATCAACTATACCTGTTTTATCATATACTCTAAGCTGATTTCGACCGCTTTTCTTTGCAATATAAAGTGCTTGATCCGCGCTGTCGAGCAGTTCGTAAAATGTTGAAATATTTTTAGAATGACCGAATCCTGCGATGCCGATACTCACTGTCACATTAATCTCTAAATTATCCGCATTATAAGGATTTTCTTCAACATGTTGCCGAACTCTTTCTGCTATTTTTACTGCACTCTCCAGCGTAGTATTTGGAGATAAAATGACAAACTCCTCTCCCCCATACCTTGTAATAATGTCGATTCTTCGTACAGAATTTGTAATGATGTTTGCGACGTGCTTTAGTACTTCATCACCGGTTAAATGTCCATATGTATCATTGACCTTTTTGAAAAAATCAATATCTATCGCTATACATGAACAATGGTTTTGTTCTTCTAAACATTTCTGAAAAACAAGCTCTCCCTGCTCAATCAAATAACGACGATTATACAGCTTCGTCAACTGACAGGTAATTGATAATTCTTTCAGTAATATAGTATCTTTTCTCACCTTGGCACTCATTTCATTGAAGGATGAACAAAGCTCCTGAAATTCTTGCGCATAAGGTGCCATCTGTTGTGCATTTATTTGATAATCATAATAACCTTGTTCTACCTTGCCAACACCTGTAAGAAGCTGCTGGATTGGTTCTTCAATTTTTTTAGAGAGATGTAACATAATTTTAATCGTAAAAAATGAACCAACCACTAAACAAAAAGTGATCCATAGAAATCTAATGATTAATGGTTTATATGCCTCTAACAGACCAATTTCTGATAGGATAAACCATTTCCCTTGATTTATAGGCTTACTTTTAGCAAGAACCCACTTACCATTCGCGTCTTTATAAATATCGAGATTGCTTGTTGTATTTTTTAAAGCAAAGTTCATAATATGCTCATCGACTGGGTAATTTTCAGAAAACATTTGTGGTTTATTGTTAAATTCAGTGAGCATAGTGCCATCCTGATTGACAATGTAGGCATGACCTAAAAAGCCAACTCTCGATTCATGTAACAGTTGGTCGATAGTGTTCAAATTTACTGTTCCAAAAACAACACCATTAAATTGTTGTTCATTAATAATAGGCGAAGCAAATGCAATAATAGGCTGATTTGTGACTTTACTTATTAAAATATCTGTTATATATGCTTGTTTCGTTTTTTTAGCAATTTGAAAATATTCACGGTCATTCACATCCACACCAGCACCATTTGTACTGTATTCAGTAACTGTATCAAATTGCACGATGCCCTCTTTATTAACGAATATTAAGTCTGTAAAATTTGTTTTTTCTTTAAAATCTTGAAAAAAAGCTTGCGATTTTTCAACATTATAGTCCTTTACAAAATCTAAATTAGCTATTGTATGTATATCACTGGATCGCTCTGATAACCAGCTTTCAAAAAAATATGTTTGGGCATCCAAATAATGCGTCATCTCTTCATTTTGATGTTGAATGGTTTGCCGATATTCAATATAAAACGTTGGAATAAAAATACAAAGACCAATGATAAAAGTAATCCATACAAGTGTTCGATGAAGCTGACCTTTTATCGTGTTTGGCTGTGGAAACTTTTTTAAAACCCTCAAAGCACTAACCTCCAAATTAATCTAAATATTTCCTTAAAATGGGCAATAAATAGTATTTATTCATTAAAAATACCACAACCGAATGATTGTGGCAGTGAGAAATTTAATATTAAGAAAAATTTATTGCAATAAAATTTGAAGAATTGTAATAAATACAGCCGCGACAATGGGCACTACTTTCAAAGAGGTGTAGCCGATTGAAGATGTACATATTGGCTCTAACGGATCCTTCGTTGGTGAAGCTAAATACTGAAGAAAACGTTGCCAACGACTTTTCTTATATGTCAATAGCTGCTCGGGAATCTCCACTTTATCGTCATCTAAGCTGTTTTTTAACCATTGCTCTTTTTGAAATTCATCCTTAAGCATCAAAATCCTCCTTTAGCTCTTCCTTTAAAGTCCTCATCGCATTATGTAGCCTCGATTTAACTGTACCAAGCGGAATGGACAAAATTTGTGCAATTTCCTCCTGCGGTAAATCATGATAATAAACAAGCAAAATAACAGCTCGTTGCTTTTCGGGTAATTGAAGAATCGCTTCTTGAATCGTTAATTTCTCGTCAGCAGACATTCGATGACTTGACGTCGGTACTAAAAACGGGAAGAGCGTGCGCCATTTTTTCCGCCGGTTCAATTTATTAATCATTAAGCGATAAGCGATTTGAAATAAAAATGCTTTAACCGTTCCCTTTTGTTGGTCAAAATCTTCTTTTATATATTGTAAACGCTCAAAGGTATCTTGCACAATATCAATGCTTAGCTGATCTTCCCGAGTATAGCGAAATAAAAAGCAGTACAATGGCTCATACAAACGACTATAGAGCTGTTCAAAGCCCTCGACATCTCCGTTTTTATAGGCCTCCATCCACTCTTCATTACTTATCATCTAGCTCATCCCCCCAATGAGCCTTAATGGACTTCAACGTCATGGACACACGTGAAACTAAGTATGCGACTATTACAATGACCCATGCTTGCGATTGATTTGTAAAAAACTGCACATACGGATTTTCGATTGTTTGAGAGAAAGACAAAAGCATGTTTAATGCCTGCACACAAAGTATTGTATATATGGCTAAAACGAGCGTTAAAGTATCAAATACATTCCACCGTAAATAAATTGTTGTTTTTTTATAATTAATTTTTCCATTTTCGCGAACAACATATTTTTTATTCATCGGGATTGTAATTCCTAAAATAATAATAGTCCAAACTCCAACGACAATAAAAGATACAATAAATCCAATTCCCATAAAATCACCTACTGACTGGTATATACTTTTTTAGCGATGGCTGCTAACACCAGGCTAATCATTGCTAAAATTATACAATATTGATATTGCGGAAGCCACGTTTCGTCAAATAAATTCAAGTACATTTGCAAACTATCAAATAAATAAAGCATTGGATTCCAGATTAAGAAAATAAAATAATCTTGAGGGTTTTTCTCTGCAAGCGTTAAAAACAACGATGTCATCTGTATTGAAAACATAAATAGTAACATAATCGGCACTAGCATGCTTTGAGCTACTTTCTCGTTTTTAAATAGACCTGCTAATATAAAACTCAATGGATATAATGCCAGTAAAACAAAATTACTCATTAAAATAATCATAAAATAAGATAAAAGTGAAATATCAATGATGAAGGAATAGCCAATGAGTATTAGCACTAAAAATACATTTAATAATGTAAAGACACCTATTCCCATCCCAATATAGTAAGTGTGTGGCTTAATACCTGTTCGATGTATCCATTGGAAGGTTTTATTAACCTTCATATCTACCAAATAAATTGTGGCACTGGAAAAAGCAAAGGAGAAAATTAACATTATAATAGAGAGTGGAAGAAACTGACCTTTAATCATAATATCGATAAAATTGGTAGCATCTCCAGTAATCATATTTTTACATATAACTGAACTAATCATAAACATAATAGCTGGAAGTACATTTCCAAAAACCATTCCTGGATTACGCACACTTTCTAACATATACATTTTTGCAATTTGTTTAATCATCCTGCTTTCCCTCCTAAAATTTGGCCTGTCACTTCATAGTAGAGACCTTCGATTCCCGGCAATTTCGCCTCTGTGTATTTTTGATAGAGATCATCCTGTGTGCTATTTTCAATAAGCTTACCTTCTTTTAAAATGACTACATAATCAAATAGCGGTTCTAAACCTGCCACCTCATGACTAATAATAATAATCATTTTGTTACGTTGACGAATTTCATCTTGTAAGTAAAACATCAATTGCTTTTTCTTCGTTAAATCTAAATCAGCAAACGGCTCATCTAAAATGATGATTGGTTTATTTAATAAAAAAGATAGATAGATTGATACTGCTTTTCTCTGACCGCCTGAAGCATTTTTCAATAAGATGTGGTCATAAGTCGGTAACCCTAATATTTCATATAGCTCTTCCAAATCAACCTTATTGTTCGTCAATGTAGTAAAAAGAGCCATTACTTCACGAATTTTAAGATGCTGATAACTCGAAAAAAATTGGTACTGTAGCGCTACTTGCTCATGCACATGTTGGGAAGCATCATTGAATACAATGGAACCACCATCCGGTTTTTCATCCCCGGCTATACATTTTGATAATGTAGATTTACCCGCTCCATTCTGACCTAATAATAAATAACAATAGCCCATTTTAAATGTGGCTGACACACCATCCAAAACGTTCACACCATTATATTTTTTCACAATATCCTTCACAATAAGCTCCAAAATAAACCCTCCTAATTTTTATGTTCACTGACTATACAAACGGCAATTGGAAAAGGTTCATTTTATTTTTTTAAAAATGAAATTAAATTATATGTTTCTATAAAATGATTTTTTATGTAAAATACATATTTATTGGGAATTAAGTAAACAAAAAGGAATATCATCTTAATATGGCTCTGACAGATGTTTGAGAGCGGTTAGGGCAAGAAATTTTTATCTTGTTTTTCCTGTACGATTAATAATACTAACTTAAAGGGAGTTACCTAAGTGCGCGATTTTGAAGAACTTAAGTATTTTTTAGAACCTCATTTTGGTTTGAAGATAGGATGGGAGCTAATCGAATACGCTGTTATTGAACATCGACAACAAAGTAAAACAGAACGATCCGAATTCAAAAAAGAACTTTTATATATGAAACAACTGTTAGAACAAAATCAATATGAAAAAATACAACAAATTATTAAGAAGAATAATTTAGAAAATACAAAGCTTTACAATATTGATAAAATACAAAAATTTATTGATAAGGTTTTACCTATTATTGAGAAATATGAATATAAAAAAGGTATCCCTTATGTCCCATTTAAAGCTTTAAACTATTTGTTTGATACAATTATTACTCCACCTAAAACAAAATTATCGTTCGACTTTATTGCTATAGATATTAAAAGAGAAGGGGATACATTTATACATCATATCTTGCAAGATTTAAAATATGTAGAAAAAGCCTTTATGGAGAAAGATGAGGCTAAGATTCAAAAGTTACTACAACTTTCCAGAGAAAAAGGGATTACTATTTTTGAATCAGAGCATCGAGATGAATTTATCCAAGTAGTAACGAACGAATTAAGTTAAGAAATAAGTATGTTTTATAAAAAAATTGCCCCTAAATAGCCACACACCGAACTTTAAAATATTGGTGAGAGTGCTTTTCAGTCGGACACTGTATACCCTAACATGCAAAAAGACCTCTCACCGTGGGAGGGCACTGAAAAACTTACGTTTTCATAAAAGCGAACCTTTTTAAAATAAGGCACTTCTTAACAGGAAGTGCCTTATTTCTGTCTCTATTCCTTATTCATTTTCGTTTAGTAGCTTTAATATCCGTTTCAAATTGACGGCGAATATCGTTGTAGCACCTTGAATTTCCATGCCAAATAGACCCGCAGTCGATGCCGTATCGTACCCGTGTCCGTTTTTTAATTCACTATTCTTTGCTTCTACTTTATAGCAATTTGCGGCTAATCGCTTAAATGCTTCCGTATTTTGAAATGCTTCTTGTTCGGCATGTGTATCCGACTTAATTGTGACAGAATATGTTTTACTTTTTGCGCCTTCTTTATAACAGCCCTCTCTCATTGGACATACTTTGCATTTTTCAATATCAAAATAATATGTCTGACTTTGACTCTTACTCGTTCCTTTTTTACCCGCACGTGCTTGGAGGAATGGCATTACGTCCATTATCTAAACAATATTTTGTTTTTAACTCTTCTAAAATGAATGAAAAATCAACAAGTTCATTGATTTGGCGAAGCATATTATCTTTTGGCACAACAATATCGTAGATCGCCATATATGGACTTAAATTAAGGGTTTCTTGATTTGAAATCATCGGGGGCACCACCTGCACATTAATGTTCTTTTATTATAAAGGAAAACGTGACTAAAATAATAGTGTGATACATTGCGTTGTTTGGAGAAGCATCGCTCGACTCCTGCGGGAAAGCGAGACAGACGAGACCCCGCACGAAGCGAAGCGTAGGAGGAGGCTCGGCGCTCCATAGCTGTCAACTTAAGATTTTAAAAAATATCCAATTGATTATTTTTTTAATGAACAATGAGTTTTACGTTT
Source organism: Lysinibacillus agricola (assembly GCF_016638705.1). Lineage (GTDB taxonomy): Bacteria > Bacillota > Bacilli > Bacillales_A > Planococcaceae > Lysinibacillus > Lysinibacillus agricola. The sequence goes on from NZ_CP067341.1 coordinate 3,457,939, forward strand.
ATAGAAAGAGGGAAAGTATTTTTGGGAATACCAAATAAACTACCCTTATAGATATGGTAATTTTTGGTTATTCTATATAAGTTGAAGGCGTTTAAAGGCTGTCCCCTTGATGGATTTCGGTTTCCTAGCGGTTTTTAGAAGTAATTGAGTAGCTGCTTGGACTATGTCTTTAAACGACTGCCCTTTTTTTATACTCATTTCGTAAAGTTTAGGTAAAACGACTGTAGCGATACTGCTTGTAGCGACCACTTCACTAATTTCTACTTGTTTCTCTTCCCAAATGAAATTTCTCAATTGATACGCAATCAATTGGCTAATTAAATAGACGAGGATGGTGCCGTATAAATGGCAGAGCCACCTTTTCCTTCTTCATCACTTTGAAATGGTCTATTTCCAAATTAGACTTCCATACTTTAAAAAGTTAATTCGACTTGCCAACGCAAGCGATATAATTCAACGATTTGACGTGCAGAGATCCACTCAGGGCAGATTGGATATATAAATGGTAATGCCTGCTAAATCACGCACCACTTGTTTTGGTACCTTTCCTGATTTGACAGCCCGGCGATTAATTTTTTTGGATTTGTTGTTCCTCACGGTGCTCATTATGCGAAAAAAATAATACAGCGGGCTGGAAAAATGGGCATCTCGTCCAAAAATAAACTTCTTCTAATTCTAAATATTCTCCTGGTACTAACTTTTTCACAAAGCGCCACTAAATCAATCCGATGATACAGACTACTTTGAATCACTTTTGCCATTTGGATGATACGATGGGAATGGATTTTTAAAAAGCTACATACCCGTCTGTTCGCACTTTTTGAGATAAAAAAATGCTTCTTTTGCTCTCTATCTTTTTAAAAATTTTTCAAAGCTAAAGTAACCTAAATCTTGCATACAGAGTTCATTCTCTGTAATAAATGGAATCCTACTGGCGCCCATCTTAGCATCATTGATATTTTTGGAAAAGCAACGTGAAGAAATGTCGATTGACCAGAAAGAATATCGTATTCAAACTGAATTTTTCGCTGATGCTTGTTGAGTTTTTTTGTGCGTTTTTTTGAAACGTTCTGGCACGCTAACGACAGTGGAATCCAATACACGAATACTTGAAAACGGCCATGAATCCGTCAAAGAGAGCGATGGGAGCTGTAGTTGTTGTTGTTCGAGTAAAAACTCTTGAATGAGCCGCTGTAAAAAAAAGCTGTGGCTTCAGGTGTGAATTTTTTTATCTACAGCTGCACGACTAATCAAAAATATCTTGTTCTGTTAGTAATTTTTGTACATAGTTCTTGAATCGTACAGTCTACTAAATTACCGTGAACATGAAAAAGTAAAGAAAGAAAATCGCTAGCTGTTACAAGGCGCTTTCTTTTGATGAAACCAGTTTCCCTTGCGATTTCATCTACTCTTTCAGGGCGAATGAATTCAAATAACTTTTGGAGTAACTGTACATGTTTTGGCATCATCATAAAAAAACTCCTTTCAAAAAGTTAGTAATTATCTATACCAACTTTTTAAAAGGAATACACATTTTTCTTAAGTTGACAGCTATGGGCTCGGCGCTCGCCCGCGGAAAGCGAGCGGAATGCTTCGGAAAACAACAGTAGAGTCACAGTGCCAAATGAAAAAAGCGAGGTATTCAACGATTAAATCGTTGAATACCTCGCAATGTGAGAAGATATGGACTTTTTCAGTGCCCTCCACCGTGGAAAGGTCTTTTTGTTAGTTAGGATTTTATTATTTTCCAAAATTCTGTTCCATAGTTTTTATTAGTACATTCAACGGGTATTTGTGTTTCTGCAAAGTCATCGCCAACCTCTATCTTGTTTACCTGATTTTGTAATGGTGAGCCAAATGAAAATTCTAGTTGCAAATCAGTAAGGTTAAACAAAATTGAATGCACTGTTCCAAAGCTTTCTTTGTAATTATGAACGGATAATCCTTTAGGAAACTCTGTTAAAAGAAGTTCTTGGATTTCATGCATAGATCTTTTTCCACTTTCCTTAAATTTCCTCTCTAAAATATCATATCTTAATTGAGAATGTTCGAGCTTCCTTGGCTCTATTTCTTGTATTGCCGAAAATAGTCCATGATTAGTTGCAATAAGATAATCTAGTTCAGCACGTTTAACTTCTTTTATTCCGTCATATGTCCCAATCAAAGCTGCGTCTCCACTTGCATCAGCTAAAAGTAAATTCATATTTGTTCCTACCGGCATATTGTTAACCATATAAATAGCCTCTTCTACATTTTTACAATTTTCTAATAGAGCTCTTACGATAACCATAAACTGTAAGCCAGTCACTGCCGGTGGTCTCATGCCAGGATATTTACCAATTGGCATACCACACGATGCATATGCAACACATAGCCCCTTCTCATTCAAGCCTTCACTTCGACCGAATGTGGAAACAGAAAATCCTGTATGAGTATATTTTCCTTCGACTGCTGTGGTACATAAGCGCATATCTGAAATATCAGGTGATAAATCATAATTTCTTACGACATATGTTTTACCATCAGCCATTTTTCCAGGCAAAATCGCTCCTAAACTACATCCCCCAGGAATTAACCACGCATTTTGATAAAAATTTAGTTGGTTGGGCTCATAGCCAAAGCCTTCCGCAAAGCCCGCTAATTCTTTATTTAACCCTGGGCAATATTGCTCTATTTGTGCTGTCATATCAAAATAAGCTTTGTCAGAAGTGATATTATCCGTAAAGAATAGTGATTTTGCAATTGGATTTTTTTGCAATTCTCGCGCTTGTTGTATGCCAATCTCGTACGAACCACCTTTAAGAAATGCAAACTGCCCTGTATTTGTTTTCATTGATATACTCCATTCCATATAGTACTTGCAAGACATTTCTACCCTTGCTAAATACAGAATAAAGTCTCCATCTACTGGAGAGTTTAGCTAGTTTCTTACTTTCACAAATACTTTTGTCAAAAAATCATTTGGATGTAGCTCAATATTTGGTCTAATATTAATTGGATTTACTACGTCAGATGGGATTAGCCCCTTTATGTATTGCTCCATAAACAGTCCTTCTACATGAAGGGATTGTTCAGTTAGCCATTTCTGCAAGCGACTATAGCCAAAATTCAACTCTGAATACGGTCCATTTATATTTATACAAGCATACTTGCCTTCAGGTATTATTTTAATATACTCCCCCAGTTGAGTTGCTTTTACCGGTAACAGTAGTTCAACATCCGCTATATTTTTCTCCCTGTCCTGTTGATGAAAAATTGCAGTAAGCTTACCTTCTATCTCTAATTGATATGCATAGATTCGTTCAAATAATTTTTGTACTAGCCTATCCATTTCAATAATATTGATCTTTTCACGAATGGCAAGCACCTGTATTTTTGGTCGTTCTTCTATGTAACAACTTGATAATGTTGGCTTTGGATTAAATGTCTCAGCGTTCCTTAGAGAATTTTTCACTTGGACAATATTATGAATTTGTTGAGCAATCATTTCTTGTTGGTGCTCTAATTCCTGAACTTTTTTATGTAATCTTAGCTCTAAATCTTGCCGATCATTTTTTCCTTTCACAATCTGTTCGATCTCTTTTAATGAAAAATGACAATTTTTTAGCACCCGAATCATATTTAGTTCTTTCATTTTATCGTAATCAAAATAACGATAACCGGTCACTTCATCTATAAAGGATGGTTCGAGTAATCCAATATCGCTATAGTAACGAATAGTCTTTACAGGAACATTACACAGGTTCGAAAATTTTCCTATGCTATACAAAAGAACACCTTCTTTTTAATTTAGTTAATTTCGATTCATCGTGCTTTTTCATTCATATTGAATGAATTAAAATAAACCTCTCTTTGCTTAGTTATTGTACGTTAAAGTTGTAATAATTGTTTCACTATAATGCACTTCACCATAAGGCATCCATTAAATTGAATTGCTCTACGTCTCAACAATCTGCTTTCGCTCTAATCAACGTATTGACAAATAACAGCGACAGCTTGCCCAAATACATAAGGTGAAAAGATGCCTAAAAACCAAAAGAGTATGCTCATCATTTTTTGATTTGAGCATACTTCTTTAGGTTAAATACTAATTTGTTTCGTATGTGCATTACCTTGTTTCCATGGGTATTGCCCTCTGCTCGCGGATTTCCTTGCTTTCGAGGGTATTTGCCCTGCTTCCGCGGGTATTTCCGTGGGTATTGCCCTCTGCTCGCGGGATTTACCTTTCGCGGGTATTTACTTTCCTTCTATGTAATTGCTAATCTAAAGTAGTCAATTATTGCTCAACAAGATTGAACACTTTTTGCCAGAATCAAACTTATAAGAATCCAACTACATCTCCTTCTTTGACAGAAAACGATTTATTATCCAGTACCTTTTTTCAGCAAAATGTTGTGTGAGGTTCTTTACTTCTAGTACATTCATTCGTTTTCTTCCTTCTTTATTCACCAATTATTTTTAACATTACATATTCCAATTTGATAAGATTGTATAAACCATAAATCCACCTACTATTAAGTTCCCAATAATTATAAATGGTAAGTTTCCTTTTAATTTAGTATTTTCCTTTTTCCCTACTACACCTAGCGCAGTAATCCCTATAAAAAAGGACAATGCAGGATATATAAAGATAAAATACTTACTACCGTTCAAATTGGGACCGGCCATGTTGAAGGTAATAGGAATCTCATCCGATATATTTTGTACACCAATAATTGAAAACACAAAAAACAAGGCACAAAATATCCAAGGAATTATACGTACTGACTTTTTAGATTTATTCATAATAATCTCCATTCTCTCCCGTGTCCGCTTCACGACACAAACAGTAATGAAAACGAGTGAGCGGAACACTTTATTTTTTTAATAGATTTTTCAATTAATTGCGATCTTTATTTAGCTTACTTTTTTCAGTAATATTTATTAATTTCGTTTTCACACTACTCTTCCCAAATTAAATAGGCTCACCATTTATTGTTTTAGCATATAACTTGCTAGTTACGATGCCCAAGCATAAAATAATAACAACATCATATATGCCTACTATCGAACCTGACCATAGTACTTTTGGAACTGCTGCAATGAGTACCAGAATCGCTGCACCGAAAAACCCCAATACACTTGATACACTCCTCTTTACTACTTGGAGTTCTGATTGCCAACTATAATTTACAAATCTTAAATTAATAGCAACTCCGTATATTGCTGAAAATACTGCAAATGCACATGGAAGAAGTACTAATATGATGGAATCAAATATTGTTGCTCCAAACACTCTTCCGATTATTATTCCGTTTATAATCGTAAGAGGTATTGTAAGCGTAAGATTAACAAGTATCTTACTCTTTACAACCAATTCTTTCGACAATGGTAAAGTTTTGATTATCCAAATATTTTTACCTTCAAGTGAAAAAGACACGCTACTTGTATTTGATAGACATACCAACAATGACATTATATACGGTATTATAGTCGCTACTGTATTAATATTATCTATCGGCATATTTTCCATCACTTTTGTGATTGACCTCATTAAAGAAATCGTAAAAATAACCATCATGATCATTCCGAATCCTGTGTTTATTAAGTACGTTGTGGACGAAAATAGTCGCTTGATTTCTTTCACATATAATGCTTTTAATTTACTTGATCTTTTTAATGTTTTTACTTCATATTTTTTGTTACTACTCTTTGATCGAATTTTAGTATTTAGTCCTTTGTATACAAACGAAAGACCAATAATGAAAATCACTGTTACCACTAATGAAACTGCTATATATATAAGAAAATCTCCCACTTTTCCTGTTACCAGTATTTTATTATACAAATAAAACATTGGATACACTTGGTTAGCTTGATTCAATACATTTGTTAATATCAATTTCATATCGCTTTGATCTAATTTATAACCACCACTCATTGTTAGTGCTAATACTATAAATAAAATAATATAGCTAATTGAAGAAACCGCACGAGAATATTTTGCTCTCGATGAAATTTCTAAAACTAATATACTAACAATTGACGCTACAATTGATGGTACTAATGCAACTGTAAGTATTCCAATCAGCATCTTTATCCAAAAAACTCCGCTTACTGTTCCTGTAAAGAAATATACTGCTCCCATTAGAAGCATGATTATTAAAGATACTACCGTATTCAAGAAATAAATATATAAGAATCTACTTACAACTATTATTGATGTTTTAATAGGAAGTGACATTAATGTCTCATAATCTCTTTTTCCAAAAAACTCATCACTAGCACTAAAAAATGCTATAAACAATGATAAAAGAGTACTCAATAAAAATGAAAATGCAAGTATGTGTTCTCTCATATTATTTTCATTCAGCATATATCCAAGACTTGTAAAATACGCTAGCGCGAAAACAGACGCAAGAAATACACCAACAATAGCTATTTTATCACCAAAGCTGGCTTTACCTTTTAGGGTATTAAGTCTCACCAGTGAAACAATCCTAATTTTTAGAAGAATCGATAAATGCCTCATCTTTTAACTCCTTCATAAAGAACTCTTCCAATGTTTGATTTTGTATTATTTCATCCATCGTACCACTATAAACTAGCTTTCCACGATTAATCATAGCCACCTTATTACAAAGCTTTTCTGCAACATCTAAGACATGTGTTGAAAAAAATATTGCATTCCCTTTAGCAGTCATTTTCTTCATTATCTCTTTTAAAACAACTACTGCTTTTGGATCAAGACCTACAAATGGCTCGTCCAGAATCAAAAGCTTTGGTTCATGAATAATAGCCCCAGTTATTGCTAGCTTTTGCTTCATTCCGTGAGAATAAGAGGATATTAGATTTCCAAGACTTTCTGTTATTCCAAACATTCCAGCATGTTCTTTTATTCTCTTTACTCGAACATCTTCCGGTACTCCGAAAATATCTGCTACAAAATTCAAATACTGGATTCCTGTCAAATGTTCATATAATTCGGGACTATCAGGAATATAAGCAAATTTCGATTTGCATTCAAGAGGCTCTTTCTTAATAGAATGCCCATCAATGTAGATGTCGCCTTCCTCAAAATCTAGGATTCCTACTACTGATTTGATTGTTGTACTTTTCCCCGCTCCATTATGACCTATAAATCCAAAAACATCGCCATTTTCAACAGATAAACTTATGTTATCGACAGCTTTTTTCCCATCTTTATACACCTTTGAAAATTTTTTTATATCTAGGATTCCCATTCTTTCATCTCCTTATCTTATTATTACCGGTCGATTACCTACAACCTCGCTAATGACCTTCGTAAAGCTTTCATGGAGATCATCACAAGTAAATGAAAAAAGTGGTTATCATCAAATGTTTGAAGTTTAAATCCATTCACTATATTCTGGATTAATTATCTCATTGCTAAGCATCATTCTTTCAGAAATCTTTTCAACACTCTTTCTACGCTTTTTCGTTATATTCTCTTTCTCACTAGCGGGCATAGTATTAGCCCGCTAATAAAAATGCACCTTTTCCTTGAGATAGAACTATCGCAAAGATTGGAATCATAATGATAAAACAAACAATGGCATTCACCATACCTAGTCTCTATTTTCATTCATAATAAATTGCTGGATGGCTGGCAACAATTCTTTATGAAGTGGTAATGTTGGGTCTGAATACGTCGCAAAATTTTTCGCGCGATCTGCTGGAGCATTTTTTAACACATGATTCATTCCTTCCATATATATCAGTTCGGCATCTGGTTTACCTTTCTTTAACGCCTCCGCATCAGTTGCAACTACTTGTAAATCGGTTGTTCCTTGAAGAATTAAAACTCGGCTATTCACTTTTGCTAACTCACTTGCAGGGTTATATTTTAACCATGAAATCATATACGGTTGAATGGAAGAACGGAAGAGTGATTGTAACTCTGGAGAAACGTTCTTCACTAGCTCGCCTTTTTTCAAGGATGCAAGAGCATCTGTTGATTCTTTTAGAAGGGCTGGTGTTAACTGAACTTTTAATTGCTCTAACAGAACATTATCTATTGGTCTTCCAGTACCTGCTATGGAAACAAAGGACTCTACATGTGCTTTTTGTGCTGCTAGCAAACCGATCAGTGAGCCTTCGCTATGGCCAATAATATGAACACTTGAAAATTCTTTTTCGGCTAACAGGGCATTAATTACTTGAACTGCATCATCTACGTATTGGTCAAAAGTTATATCTTCTTCCTTTGTTAAAAGGGATTGATTATCGCCAATTCCACGTTTATCATAGCGGACAGATGCAATACCATCTTTCGCTAACCCCTCCGCTATCATTTTTAAGCTATTATTTTTACCAGCTAAGGCTGAATTTCCATCCTTATCAGTTGGACCAGAGCCTGCTATAATGAGTGCGACTGGGGATGGCTCGTTGCTAGCCTTTTGAAGAGCCGCTGTTAACTCACCATTTTGAACGGGAATCTTTAACGGTTCATACGTAACTGGTTGTTCTGGCTGTTCTTTGAATGGCTTTAAGACAAGTGGGAATTTGCCACCATTTTGTTGGAATGTTGCTTCAATTTGCCCATCTTTTAATGTGCCATTAATTTCAACTGCAGAGCCATTTAAGTTGATGGAAACATTTACTTGGTCACCAATATATGTAATGCTTTTAAATGGATGATCCCCTTGCGCAGGTACTGATAATTTCCCGTTATCTTTTTGCAAATCAACGATAATTGGAAATGCTCCATTTGGTGTTTCAATATTCCCTTCCCATTTTCCGATTAGTTGTTCATTCATTTTATTGTCCCCTTTCGTCTCTTTCCCTTTTGTATTGTCTTCCTTCTGAGCGCAAGCTACTAATAATAAGAGTGCACAACATAAAAACAATAGTTTTTTCATAAAATCTCTCCTTCTATATGAAGATGACTAATAAGATTGGCAAAAATATGACAAGTAAAATGATATAGCTCCATTTATTCGCCATATTCACAGTCCAACCAACACCGTATTTCTTTTCCACTAATAGTGAAGGATCATTTTTATTAATGTAAATCATACCCCATTTCCAGTATCGATCATCGGCTGCAGCTGTTTCGTTTGTATGTAAATCATCAAAGCGCTCATTACTTTTACTTAACTTCCAAATGAAGAGGATCAGTCCCCCTAAAGAAACAATCATAATACTGGTAAAAAGAGGGAAGAAATAAGGAGCTGTTTGATTTTTTAAAATTACTGTCGTGTAATGTAAAACAACAAAAAGAATAGTCATACTATAATTAATCGCCGCAAAGTACCAGCTGCTATATTTACGCTGTGTAAGCTCTCTATTGACCGAGGCTGCTTTTGCCTGTGCGCTCAATTGTATTTTGGCATTTTTCATTCCAAAACTCATGATGAAAAGGCTAATTTGTGTCCCTAGTAAAATAAGTGGCATTACTATTACTGAGATCCATGTTTTTTCAGTCCAACCGTCTACCTCACCTGCTGCATTCCAATGGGTAGCAAATACATCTGGGATGGCATTGTAATTCATATAGGTAAAGGTAATTAACGCTAATGTGACAATGATCGGTAATGCGAAAAATGTAGGTGATAGTACTTCATCTCTATCACGTATAGATAGATCCGTCACATAAACAGTTTTGACATGTGCTTCCCAATTTTCTTGTTTTTTTAGTTTTTTGATTTTTATATGATAAGACATATAAAGAGCAGCTGATATGAGTAGCATGACAAATAGCAAGATAAAAGATAATAAAACAAATTTCTCTTCTTTAATGGAAGTAAATAGTAGTAAAATTTGGCCTAAAAGAAATGCAGCTGCTATGCTCCCTACCAGCATGCTATAATGCTTTTTAAATATTTGTAATTGCTCATGTTGCACATAGGGCTCAGGAATTGAAACACCAAATACTGTTGTTTTTCTAGCCAAAAATGGTGTTAATGTTTCCAGTACGCCTCCAAAGATGAAGATGCTTATTATAAAAAGCATATTTCCCCTACTTCCATTGTTTTAAAATTCGATGAAACAAACTTGTCATCTGATCTTTTTCGAGACCACGTGCAAATGCCTCTGCCATAATCGGTTTTAATGCATTTTCTACTATTTCTACTTCCGTCTCTTCTAGTTCTTTTTTTTGACCACCGATAATGATAGCCTTCGCTTTCGGCTTTAATTCGATTAAACCTTTTTCTTCAAGTTCATGATAGCTCTTACTTACCGTGCTGACATTAATACCTAAATCCGAAGCCATTGAACGAACTGAAGGTAATGTATCACCATTTTTTAGCTCTCCCTTAGCAATTAACTCAATTAACTGATTCACTAACTGTTTATAGAGCTGTAATTCACTGCTTGGATCTAAATGAATATGCATCTTATCTCTCCTATCTGTATCGCTTATCACCAAACAGAAATCTGTTATACATAGAGTAATACAGTTTTTTAATAAAGTCAAATTTTGTATTAAGTGGGGTTTTTCTTTTAGTTTTCATCAATCGGGCTTTTACGGGCAGTTAATGCGAGATAAAAAAAGGACCCAGAAAAATTCTGGATCCAAGAACACTTATTTCTATTTGATTTTATCTGTATCGGTTTTTGCTTCTTCTTAAGATACAGCAAAACAGAATAACCTCTGCCCACCGATTCCTTAAGTTTTTTAGAAGCTCACCCTATACAGTTGTGGCGGACTTTCCTGAGATTCCTGGTCTTTCGGTGCTTGACTACTCATTCTACATCCTCCTAATCATATTAGATTAATAAGTGTTTACTCCCTTAATATGAACCGTTTAACTAATATATATTCATGTTTTATTATTTGTTTTGATTTTGCCTTAAAAGCGTAATTTTTTTAAGCCTCTTCTTTAAAAACTTGTTGCGCAATGGTTAGCGCATTTTGCACACGTGGAAAACCTATGTACGGCACTAATTGTAATAGTGCTTCCACAATTTCTGTCTGTGTTAATCCTGCATATAAACCACGTTTAATATGTGTTTTTGTTTGTGGAGCAGCGCCTTGAGAAACTACCGCTGTAATAACAACAAGCGCACGGCTTTTTGCATCTAGCCCTGGTCGTGAATAAACATCACCATAGGCAAATTCGATAATCATTTTGCGTAAATCAGGTGCCACGTCAGCAAGTGCATCTGCTTCAATCATTCGTGCTGCTTCCTCCTCAGTGACATACTGTTTAACTGTTTCTAACCCCTTTGTAAAACGATCATTCATTGCGAATACCTCCATTGTTATTTCTTTATACAAAAACCCCAATTCCGCGTCTCCAGAATTGGGGATTGTCCTTCACCTATGTAAGGGTCTCTTTTTCGTTTCACCCTCTGGCTCTAACGAAAAAGGAAAATAGGTTTTCATAGTGCCTCACTGGACAGCTTTAATGAATATCTATGCAAAAGTCACAAGGACATGCACGCTAAGGTAATGGTTAAACAAGGCAAGCTTTTGCTTTTTCGATTTGGATTTTTACTTGATCAAATCCTGTACCACCTAAAGAATGACGACGACGAACGGCTGCTTCAGGTGCTAAAACATCGTAAATATCCGCTTCGATAAGCTCACTTTCTTGTTTCATGTCTTCAAGCGGTAAATCTAATAAATAGATGCCCTTTTGAATACATGTGAATACAAGTTTTCCTGTCACTTCATGTGCTTCACGGAAAGGCATACCTTTTGTTGCAAGATAATCTGCAAGCTCCGTTGCATTTGAGAAGTCAGAGTGTACTGCCTGGTGCAAACGCTCTGTATTAACAGTCATCGTACGAATCATACCTTCAAAGATTTTTAGTGAACCAAGAATTGTATGGACTGTATCAAACATACCTTCTTTATCTTCCTGCATATCTTTGTTGTATGTTAACGGTGTTCCTTTTAGAACGGTTAATAAACCCATTAAGTTACCGTACACACGTCCCGATTTTCCACGGATTAACTCCGCCATATCAGGATTTTTCTTTTGTGGCATAATGGAAGAACCTGTTGAGAAGGCATCATCCAACTCGATAAATTTAAATTCATCTGTCGACCACAATATAATTTCCTCTGCAAAACGAGATAAATGTGCCATTAATAGTGACGAATTGCTTAAAAATTCAACGATAAAATCACGATCACTTACTGCATCCATTGAGTTTGCATAAACCTCACTGAAGCCTAGAAGCTCAGCTGATTTTAATCGGTCGATTGGGAATGTTGTACCAGCCATGGCACCTGCGCCTAAAGGTAAAATATCAATACGCTTAAGCGATTCCGTGAAGCGTTGTTTATCACGCTCTAACATCCAGAAATAGGCCATTATGTGATGTGCAAATGAGATTGGTTGTGCACGTTGTAAATGCGTATAGCCTGGAGCGATTGTTTCTACATGCTCCTCAGCCTTTTCTAGCAAAGTCTTTTGGAATGTCTCCATTAAACCGATTGCTTCTTTCACGCGCTTTTTCAAGAAAATATGCATATCCGTTGCTACTTGGTCATTTCGGCTACGGCCTGTGTGAAGCTTACCACCTACAGGCCCAATTAAATCAATGAGCATTTTTTCCAGATTTAAGTGAATATCTTCATTAGCAACTGTAAATTCAAGCTCCCCTGCGATTGCCTTTTCTTGTAATTGTGCTAGACCACCAAGAATGGCCTCTACGTCAGCGGCTGGTAAAATCCCTGTTGCGCCGAGCATCGTAACATGTGCTACGCTACCTTCTAGATCTTCTAGAACAAGCTGTTGGTCAAAGCCAATCGATGCGCCGAACTCGTCCACCCATGCTTCTGCTGATTTTTGGAAACGTCCGCCCCAAAGTTTTGTCATAACAGCTCACCTTTTCCTTCATTTCTTTTTGAAAAGGTGCAGCTCAGCGCAATGCTTCACTACACCTTGCTCGTCGAATTTATTTTTTATTTACTGAAGAATTAACCACTGTTGGCAGACCCCATAATTCGATGAAGCCTACTGCTGAAGCATGGTTGAATTGGTCTTCTTTAGAATATGTTGCTAGCTTTTCACTATATAGTGAGTTTGGAGATTTACGTCCTTCCACAATCGCATGACCTTTGTAAAGCTTCACGCGTACAGTACCGTTCACAAATTTTTGTGATTCAGCAAGGAATGCTTCCAATGCATCACGTAGTGGAGAGAACCATAAACCATCATAAATTAATTCAGATAGTTTTTTCTCAATGACTGGCTTGAAGTGTGCTAACTCCTTTACAAGTGTTAAGTCTTCAAGCTCTTTATGAGCCGTTAATAGCACTTTTGCTCCTGGGATTTCATATACTTCACGGGATTTAATACCAACTAAACGGTTTTCTACGTGATCGATACGGCCAACACCGTGTGCACCAGCTACTGCATTTAGTTCTTGGATTAAATCAGCAAGCTTCATTTCTTTACCATTTAAAGATACTGGCTTACCAGCTACAAATTCAATTTCTACGTATTCCGCTTCATTTGGAGCGTTTTCCACAGAAATTGTTAAACCGTAAGCTTCTTCTGGTGGAGATACCCATGGATCTTCCATTACACCCGCTTCATTTGCACGGCCCCATAAGTTTTGGTCAATAGAGAATGGAGAATCTAAAGTTGCAGGGATCGGAACATTATGTTTCATTGCATATTCGATTTCCTCATCACGGCTCCAGCCCCACTCACGTACAGGTGCTAATACCTCTAAATCTGGATTTAAAGCTTTGATTGAAACTTCGAAACGAACTTGGTCATTACCTTTACCTGTGCAACCATGAGCTACTGCGTCAGCATCTACTTGGTTAGCAATTTCCACTAATTTTTTAGAAATTAACGGACGAGAAAGTGCCGATACTAATGGATATTTTTGTTCATACCAAGTATGTGCTTGTAATGAAATTAATGCATATTCTTCAGCAAATTCGTCCTTCGCATCTACCATATATGATTCAATTGCTCCTACTTGAAGAGCTTTATTTTTTATGAATTCAAGATCCTTACCTTCACCAACATCAAGGCAAACTGCGATAACGTCCCAACCTTGTTCTTTTAACCACGGAATTGCTACTGAAGTATCAAGACCGCCTGAGTATGCTAATACTACTTTTTTGTTTGCCATAAAAAATGCGCCTCCAATTAATCTATAAGATATGTATGTTTATACATCCATTTAAAAGTTTATACACGAATAGTATCATGTTATAAAAATAAAAACAAGTGTATTTTTATAAATTAATAGACTTTTATGTTTATTGTAAAAAGTGTGTCACTCCAATACTTTAAGCCTTTGTACAAACTATGAATATATTTACTCGGAAAAACGATTTTTTACTCGCAACATGAATGTATATAATATAGATTTCGGGAAAGTAAACGGTTCTTCGGCAAAACGAGGTATTGATTTCCGTTTCGGATGTGCGCTTTCTTTGGGCGGCGGAGCAACAAATGTTTTCTGTGCGAAAACTAGCGCTAACTTAGCGGCAGCGGCAGGTTGTTTTTTGCGCGAATGGACACCCTTGCACTTAGCTAGTGGTTCGCATATCCTAAATGCCACAGCGAACTTTCATCACTTAGTTGACGGAGCCCGGCATACAAAAAAGAGCTGTCTCAGCGCAAGAGACAACTCGCTAAAGCTCCTTTCGTTCGTTTTATAGGAATACTTTGAAGATTTATCGAAACAAAATCGCTCTTTATCGAAACTATTTGAGCTTTTATCGAAACAAAATCTCATTTTATCGAAACTTTTTGGCTTTTTATCGAAAAACAAGCTCTTTCTATCAAAGAAATCAATCACACGTTTTGGTGTAGAGCCATAAAAAAACTGTATACACACTCAATTCTTACTTAAGTATGTTTACAGTTTGATTAATATTATTTTATTGAGTTTTTTGTTACTTCTTATTGAAAAATGATTTGCCTAAAAATTCAACGGTTGTAGGTGCGATTGCATACAGCTTGCTTGTTAACCCCATGATCCATGGTAAATTAACCTCTCGGACAGGGCGCTCGATTGTTTTTACAGTAGCTTGTGCCACTTCTTCAGCGGTTAATAAAAATCTCCCTAAAGACTCTCGATAACCACTTTCATCACTCGCCTTATCTAAAAATGGTGTATCGATTGGACCTGGATGTATTGCAGTGACTTTAACGTTATAAGGAGCCAATTCCATGCGAAGCCCATTCGTAAAGCCGACAATCGCATGCTTTGTAGCAGCATAAACACTAGCCTTTGGTGTCGCTACCTTTCCTGCCTGTGAGCCGATGAAGATTAGCTGACCTTGCTGACGTTGTATCATAGGCGCTGCTAAACGTTTTGCTAAATACATCGGTACACTGACATTTAACTCAACCATTTGTCTAATAGCTTCATCTGATAAGTTAGGTACAATGCCAAATTTACCTACCCCAGCAGATAAAATAGCTACATCAAGAGGCGGGAGCTGTGCACATACTTCATCTATTGTAGCTAAATTAGTTAAATCTGCTTGGATCACGTTGGCGCCTACGCGTTCTAATGCTTTTAATGCCACTGTATTGCGTCCTGTTGCATAAACCGTATGACCTTGTGCTACTAATATTTCTGTAATTTTCAGTCCAACACCACTTGTTGCACCTGTCACGAAGATAGTCTTTTTATTAACACTCATGTTTCAACCTACTTCCTTTGAAATAAACAGATACCTTCTTCCGTTTTTGTAGATGTAATCAAATTGTTGGCCTCTAAGTAATCTAAATAACCGAGCGTTTTGGACAGCGTCAGACCAAGCTGACGTTGAAAAATTGCTGGGTAAAAGCGTTTCGTTACTTGTACAGCAGTTAATGATTCGTCATCAAATAATTCGTAAACCTTCAAAGATTGCTGATGTTGACGTTCTAGTCGTTTATCGATTAATTGAGGAATATCCTCTAATTCTGCACCATGTCCTGTATGCATCATTTTTACGGGTAATCGACGTAAAATTTCTAGCGATTCATTATATTGCAGTAACGATTTAGTACGTCCTAATGTACGGTCCAATGGTGGTTCAATTAATGGGTTGGGCGTTATTTTTTCAAGCAATAAATCTCCACCGATTACATGATGCGTTTTTTCATCCCAGAAGATTAGATGGCTTTGTGCGTGACCTAATGTTTCAATAGCCTTTAATCCAGGATGTCCTGGCACCTCATCACCATCATAAAGAATTTGTGTTAATGGTCGCTCACCTACAAGCTCTATTTCACGACGTACATGTACACTTGTTTGGATATATTCTTGTGGAACTCCGTGCTCAAATAAGCTCTCACTGTAAAATTGCTCGTGATAACGTAAAAAATCCTCGTCATGACGAAGCCATTTATCGTTATAGGCATGCCCTAAAATTTCTGCATGCGGAAAGGCATCCACCCAACCTGCATGGTCTGGATGATGATGGGTTAACACAACCTGTTCAATATCTCTCATTTCAAAGCCTGCCGCTCGAATACCCCATTTTAGCGCATCATAGGCTTCCATTGTTTTTGGACCAACATCAAAAATTGTTAATGCATCGCCTTTGACAACAAATGCATTTACATCTCCCACTTCATAGGGTGTTGGTATTTCTATTTTGTATATAGACAAAAGCTGTTTCCCCTTTTTATGCAACTAGTGAATACCGATTCATTCTATTTTACAAGTTTTTCTTCTTTTCGTCACCCTCCTGTTGACAGGTTGACGTATTATCAATATAATTTTGAATAATCTAATTATTTTTTGTGCGTTGATGAAGCCAAGTACGTAATTGGTGAAGGTGTATTAGAGAGTGTTACATTTGCTGAAAGTAACATCACCCGCTCCCACTACCGAACCTACTTCTGAGCAGTTATGAAAACATAACCGTTTCCCTTGCGATAAAAGGGCTATGAGTTGTGCCAATTGGCAAACAAAGGTGGTACCGCGGAAACAAGCGTTTTCGTCCTTCATTATAAGGACGAAAGCGCTTTTTTATCTTCATTCAGCAAATGTTTTGGTAGCGAAAGCGAAGCGACAGCTACAAATGTTTTGGTAGCGAAAGCGAAGCGACAGCTACAAATGTTTTGGTAGCGAAAGCGAAGCGACAGCTACAAATGTTTTGGTAGCGAAAGCGAAGCGGCAGCTGAATGAAGATAAAGCCTCCGGCGGATGTCACGGATTTTCAAAGGAATGAATTGTGCTAGCACAATTCAAAAATCCGACGCAATTACGCCAAGGCGAAATTGATTTTGAGAACTGGAGGTTTTATTATGAAAAAAATACTATTTATAGGTGCAGGCTCTATGGCAGAGGCATTGATTCAGGGCTGGATTAAAGAAAAAGTATTTACAGCGCAAGAAATTTACGTCACCAATCGTTCAGACAAAGAACGCTTACAATTTTTACACGACACATATGGTGTTAATTGCAATTTTGATCACGATACTTATCAACAGGCTGATTTAATCATTTTAGCGATGAAGCCTAAGGATGCCATTTCAGCTATGCATGAGTTAAAGCCTAAAATCACAGGGCAATCAGCCATCCTCTCTATTTTAGCTGGGATTGCTATTAATACTATTACAGAACATTTAGGCGCTCGTCCAGTCGCACGTGTCATGCCTAACACTTCCGCCACTATTGGTATGTCTGCAAGTGGGATTGCATTTAATGACAAAGTGACAACCGAACAGCGCTCAATTTTCTTACAGCTATTAGAAGCGGTTGGTTCAGTTATTGAGGTAGATGAGGATCAATTACATGCTGTAACGGCTCTTTCAGGAAGTGGCCCAGCTTATATTTATTATTTAATGGAGGCATTTGAACGGGTTGGTACAAAGGTGGGCCTCTCGAAGGATACAGTACGACTATTAATGACGCAAACACTTGCTGGTACTGCTGAAATGCTGAAGCAATCTGTTGACGATCCTGATGTATTGCGCCGAAAAGTAACAAGTCCAGGCGGCACAACGGAAGCTGGCATTAAGGCTCTTGAACAATATCAGTTTAATGAAGCCATTGAAGCATGTATTAAAGAAGCTGAAGCTCGATCTCGTTCACTTGCAAATAGTAAATAACATGTGCAAAATGAAGTATATCACTAGGAATTAGGGGGCTTTATGTTGACTAAATTATTCGAACCTTATCAATTACAAACTATCTCTTTAAAAAATCGTGTTGTGATGGCACCGATGTGTATGTACTCGGCACAGGATGATGGGCTTGTTACACCATTCCACCAAGTACATTATGCAACGCGGGCTTCTGGTCAAGTTGGTTTAATCATTGTCGAAGCTACTGGTGTTGTACCAGAGGGTCGTATTTCTAGTAACGATCTTGGTATTTGGAATGACGCTCATATTGAAGGTTTAAGTCAATTAGTGCAAGGAATGAAGGCATACGGAGCAAAAACCGGCATACAGCTTGCACACGCTGGACGTAAAGCAACTGTAGAGGGAGAAATATTTGCGCCATCAGCCATTGCATTTAGCGATGCTTATAAAACGCCTATTGAGATGACTTTAGAAGATATTGAATATGTTGTAGAAGCATTTAAACTAGCGGCTGTTCGTGCTGCTAAAGCAGGCTTTGATGTTCTTGAAATTCATGGTGCACATGGCTATTTAATTAGTGAATTTTTATCACCAGCAACGAATAAACGCAATGACCAATACGGTGGCTCCGAGGAAAATCGTTATCGACTATTACGTCAAGTCATCGATGCTATTCGTAGTGTTTGGGAAGGCCCTTTACTTGTGCGTGTTTCTGCTGAAGACTATGCAGAAGATGGTACAACAATGGATGATTTTATCGTCTTCAGTCGTTGGATGAAATCACAAGGTGTCGATTTGGTTGATGTTTCTACAGGAGGTGTCGTGCAAGCAGGGATTAATGTTTTTCCAGGCTACCAAGTGCCTCATGCTGAAGCGATTAAGCATGGTGCTAGTATCCCAACTGGTGCAGTAGGTCTTATTACGACAGCTATTCAAGCTGAGGAAATTTTACAAAATAATCGTGCTGATTTAATTTTCCTAGCCCGTGTTTTACTTCGCGAACCATATTGGCCACTTCATGCTGCCAAGGAATTAGGAGAAGAAGTGAAACCTCCGGTGCAATACGTACGAGGCTGGTAAAAATAATGGTCGGCGGTTTCTTTGAGCTATCGGCATTTCCCCTAGTTCTTCCGGCGTTTGAACTGCCCCCTGTCAAAGTAAAAACGGCTTGAACTCTGTATTCCAAGGGGCTCAAGCCGTTTAATCTTTTTTGGTAACGTTCGTTATTGTAAATCTGGATATAATCACCGATCGCTTGTTGTAACGTTTCAAATGTTTACTAATGTAAATAAATTTTTTTACATTTTACGTTCCCCAAAAGGATCCCGTTGATCCATCACCTATTACGTGACATGCAATGAATCATTTTTGCTTGTTCCAAACCCCGCCTTAGGGAAGTAACTCTACCTTTACCTTCAGTTTTATATCTATAGGAACTCTTCCTCTTGTACAACATAAGATATGTCATAAGCTCCTTCGGATAATCCATCAAATACTTAAATTAATTTATTTTTAATTTTTTAATTGGTGTTAAGGATATTTTTTCAGTTAATCCAAATTTATCTGTTTCATATTCTAATTCTTTTTCCTCAAATGGACCAAAAACTTGATGATTATTTACATCAATTATCCAATATGAAATGTTATTAATAGATGGATTTTCAGGTGGCTCTTCATAACCATTTTCATCAGCAGCTAATACTATTTGCTTAGTAACTATATATTCCTTGTTCCACCAAACGTCTGTCACTTTAGCCGGAACAGACAAATAATTATCGATTGTTTTATCATCTGACTGTACAGGCTCATCCCCGTAAATAGCAATTTGATGAGCTGATATTCGGTCAATTCGATATCCATTTTCTAAATTGATTGTATAATCAGCCATCCCAGCACAGCCAGATCAAATTAAACATAGTAATATTCACATCACTTTTTTTAGCAGAATTTCACACCCCTCTAATGTATATCGAACTTTTAGGTAACGGGGTTCAATTTAAATAGGCGCTACCATTTTTTAAAATACCAAAATCGCGTCTGTTTTAGCAATGAATTTTTTAGTGCCAGAGATTTTATTTTCATGGGAGTTGAACCAAACCCCTCAACTTTCCCGTCTACATTGCATACGGCTTTCTTTTTCAGAGATACCCTTCTGTATAATAACTTTATTTATTTTAACACCATTTTCTGGAGTATCAGTTAACGTGATATGGATTCTATCAAAGGGAGCGCCACCATGATGTGCACTATAATTTAACGCACTTGCATGAACGAGATGTCTTCTTGTATCGCCATGTATTCTTTCAATTTTATCTATTTTGGGACACATGACAAAATCTGAGTAAGTTTTGTCTAGGTAGGAATAATATTTGGTATATAAAGTTTCTTCAAGCAACTCATCTTTTGGTGCCCCAATACTTTCATATTTCCAGCCAACTAAGAGCCAATCATAAAGTTCTAGTGATTTCAATCGAACCTTTTTATTATTTCGGGTATATATAACTTCACCATCTGCTATCGTGCATGTTTTTACTTGGTATTCGGTCACACAATTATATGCAGTTTCAATAACTGCAACGTCCCCGTTTTTCATTTTTATTTTCATTGTCGAGACTACGGGAATTTTATTTAACTCTAACTCAATTACTCCTTCGGAAGGACTTGACGTGTTTATCCAGTTAACAACCTTACTGATGATTGCTTCCTCATACCCATCATTTTCCTTAAATGAACGAGTTCCACCGTATAAACGGTTTACTTGAACAAATAAAATATCCTCTGTTTTTAATTTTGGTTGATTATTTGCATTTACTAATTGCATTGGAGTAAATAATCCAACAATCACCATGACTAGTAGCATTAACTTTCTCAAGAATTGTCGCCACCTCTGGGTGTGAATTTTGTAGTTATTTTCCCCTTATATTAAAAATCAATTCCGCCTTGGCGTAATTGCGTCTGGATTTTGAATTGTGCTAGCACAATTCATTCCTTTGAAAATCCGTGACATCCGCCGGAGGCTTTGGGCCAACGTGATGTTGGTCACTCAGTCGTGTGTTGCTGTCGCTTCGCTTTCGCACAGATAAATTGCCACAGGACGTGGCGTTCTTAGACTGAGTTCCTCTATTTCAGCATGTGTTTGGACACCTACTGAAAATGAACCACATCCGCATTCATCTCACCACCTGCAGAGGTGGGAGTCTTCTGTAACTGCCGTTTCACTTACGTTACATAAAACATCTGTACCTGTCACTACGCTTTCGGTACAAAAGACATTTGTAGCTGCCGCTTCGCTTTCGCTTACCAAAACATTTGTAGCTGCCGCTTCGCTTTCGCTACCAAAACATTTGTAGCTGCCGCTTCGCTTTCGCTACCAAAACATTTGCTGAATGAAGATATTTCTTAAAGAACTAATATGCAAACCAATCAGATTTCGATACTAACAAGAACTTCATTCAATAGCCTTTCTTGTTGAACTAACCTCCGCCGTTTGTGCAATAAAATATTTAGTCTCATAACTCTAATTTCACAAAAATAATGTGTATGAAAAATAATAATTGATCTATACTATTAAAGATTTCACTTCAAATCCAATGTGACTAGGAGGGTTAACCCGATGAGTACGGTTGATCGATAACTCTGAAGGACCATCAATACTGAATAAAGCTAAAGTATGGTTGTCTTAGGAAAATCTTAAGTTTCCAATACGGAAGCGAGGCAGTGTGTCATGGAGGAAGAAATGTAAGTGGTAATCAAACCCGGAATTTATTCCGGGTTTTTGTTATGGAATATTCTTTTTAAAATATTTCTTAAAAAGATGGTACATTTATATGAGGCCAAATAAAAACAGCTTGTTTAACAAGCTGTTTTTCATTTTAATAAAGAGGATTTTGTTTCAGCTCTTCATCTATTGCTTGTACAAGCACCTCTGCATCATCCGCTGTGACAACTTCTCCATTGACGATGGCGAAAATACCTTGCTCACAAATTTCACAGTGTGATGTACAGCCAGATTCCTCAATTTCAATATCGGATCTTTCAATTAATACATCATAGGCATCCGCTGCACCTAGTGATAAATTTGTGATACAAAACTCTACTCTATTTTTCAACTGCTGCGGCTCTTTCTTTTTCTTAAAAAGAGAAAATACCATTCACTTTACCTCCCTTGAACGTACCCCTACGCTCTCAAACAAACTATGAATAAAAATGCAATACGTAATAAAACAAAAGTATTGCCACACCAAATATCACATTTTTCGGCTTGATTTTGTTTAAAAATCATCTCGTATATACCATATAATAGCATAAGCAAAGTAATCATAAATAAAGAATGCTTCGCGCCATTATAGATCAGTATACTCATAATTGCTAAAACTGTTGAAAAACTAAAGAAACCTTGACCTTCAGCTTTAGGGATAGGGGAGCCTGCGTCAATTTGAATTGAAAAAGCTCTTTACGTTACAAACAACAATGATTTTTTCGCCATTTTTAACCCTTCACACTAATCCCGTTGGAAGTATTCAGGATCTTCGATAATCTTTAATAAAAATTCTTCAAGAGAGTTTGCAATCTTTTTTTCGTTATCATAGACAGCATTTTGTTCCCCATCTGTTAATTCGATTGAAAAAGGCACTGATTCCCATCCAATAAAGAAAATTATTTTATTTTCTACATCGTAGTTAGGGTAAGCATCAAAAAAACCTTGTCTGAATCGAAAATCTCTAATTGATGCCGGGCTTAACACACAATTTTCGTCTAGTTCTTCTTCGCCAACAAAAGACCCATAACCAATCTCCGTCAAAAATAGCTTTAATTCTTTTGGAAAAACAATACCTAGTTCACCTTCCACTTGTTCAACTTCATCGTTTTTTATTGGGGTAAACTGAAGACTAGTATTATCTTTCATAATTGAAAATTTCATTGAGCATTCCTTCTTTCATTCTGCATGTCCAACGTTTTCATATCGTAATCCTTTGATTTGATTATTATTCATTAAATTAATAAAAGAATCTGTTACAAAATAGCTCACTGACATTGTACAATCTCTAATACTCAAGAAAATTTCAAACAATCTAAAAAAAACTTCAAT
Organism: Lysinibacillus agricola; assembly: GCF_016638705.1. GTDB lineage: Bacteria > Bacillota > Bacilli > Bacillales_A > Planococcaceae > Lysinibacillus > Lysinibacillus agricola. Next base: position 3,480,985 of record NZ_CP067341.1, read on the forward strand.
CTAATTCTGCACGAGAAAATAAATCCGTAATAGTAGATTCATCTTCACATGTATTTTTAAATGAAATAGCAAACTTCTCTAATGCTTTTTTATCGAAGGAATAGGCACAAAACATGCTAGCTTCCGAATCAAACTTGACAATACCTTTTAATTCGGGCATTTTTTCGTCAAGAAAGACATCGCCAAGGATTCCCAATCATAACCTCCTTCTTCTAACTCCCCTTTCGTTTCTTCAGATGTTTCTAGAAACCTAATCTTATTACCGTTTTCATTTTTTTAATATCGAATGAGCTAGGTATTTCATGTTTTACAGTCCCCTTTACTGTCAGGCAAGTACTAAGTGTCAGTGTTATTTTCATCGTGTTTCTTCTTCCATGCAGAATTCAATTTAACGTTTCATTTTAAACAAACAAAGATCCGTACTACTAACATTTTTTTCTTGTTCTCTCATTCATTTTTACAACACCTGACATTAAATCCTTTTCGTAAATTATATTTGGTCAAATAACCTTTATTTATCAAGATCTACAGACCAATCAATATCTTCATTAAACCAATTACACAATTTTGTTGAACCATTATCCATTTTCAAAGGGATTTCTCTTGCCCACATTTTAATGTCACTTATGAACATCTCTTTTTCAAGCCCTTCAAAGTTGTGTTTTTCTAACGCCCTGTTTAGAAACTCTAAAAATAGATTTCCTAAATAATACCTTTGTTCTACTTTATACAATTTTTCATATTCTTCTACCGTAACTGCCATATCGATTGTCAGATAGTTATCTTTTTTCGTATATCTAATAAATGATTTTCTTTCATAGGATTCTGGTAAGCATCTAAAGGCTATCCCGATCGAAACATCGACATTCTTATATTTTGAATTTATATTAGATATCAATGCGTTTCTTAATTCACTAGCTAATTCACCAACTCTCGCACCCGCAGTGTCTGAAACTATTGAAAAATCCATACAGCACACCCCTATAAAAGGCAAATTAACATTTTACACATTTGGTAAAAAAATATACTTATCCATAGACTTTTTTCAATTGTTGTTCCACAATGCCTTCAAATATAAATCTCTTTTTCATCTTTTTTGGTCTCTCGAAAAGTTGAAGCTTCACATCTAGTTCCACTTAAAATACATATTTATCTCCATGTCTATTATAAAATTCCACGAAATAAATCATTCAGAAAAAAGCTCTGTAGCCTTTTCCTGTAACTCAATACCGATTCCCTCTAATTCCTCCAAAAACTTATCGTCAAAATACCCTGCTTGAAATGAAAATGCACCATAGATATCAACCATAGCTAATGCTAACTTTTTGGGAACTGTCTCTTTATCTTTATAGTATTGTGTTACTACATCCAGTGCCTCTCTCACTAGATTTAATAAATCAGAATCTAATTCCCTATTCATTCTTAATTTTACCGGTACTGAATTTTCACTTACTAACCCATCATAAATTATAGCTATTGCTTCTTCTGTATCCATAAGTCCGCTCCCCCCTATGAACTCTAATAAAACTTATCTTTTATCTCTAAAGAGTCTATTGTTTCATGTTGTATTTTTCCATATCGAGCATCAAAAAACAAAGGGCAATAAACCCTTTTTAATGGTTCTATTACCCTTTTTAAATTCAATACTTCATATCATTTGAAGAATCAATAAGATCTGTTGCATGTATAGACAGCCTACATTAATTAAAAAAAACTTAACTAACAGAGGCTACTTCAAACTACTTTGCTTGCGCGTTTTGCTCTTTATCATTTAGTTGTTTTATAAATTGCAGCACTTTGTTTATTAATTCATTTAAATCTGAAAAAAAATAGTTTTCATTAATAAAATTTTTAGCATTTTTCAAATCTATAGCTTCTAAATACACTGATTTCTCTTCCCAAAGTGTTAATCTTGCAATAGAATTTTTACTTTCGAAATCTATTTTTAAACAATAATAGTGATTACCATTTGGATGAAGTATATGTTCGATGTTCAATGAACTAGGAGATATTAATGACGACTTACCTACTGTAACAAACCATTCTTCAAAATCTTTTAAAATATTTTCACTTTCCTCCATCCATTTTCTCCTTTTCCAACAACATTTTTCATATCAAGCAGTTCAGGAATCGGTAACCTCTTCTTTATCGACAGTTTTTTCTTTTGGTTCTACAATTTTTGCCCATCCTTCTGTTTTATACTAGAAGTAGGAACATCAAACTCAATATAAAGAGCTCATTTTTCGTCGTTACTATGTGGGGAAGGTTTTCCTATAAAAGCCGATTCAAGGTATCAAAACGGAACTTCTCTATTTTCACTTAAAAAAAGTTAATTTGTATGATTGAAACCATGTGTAATAAAGAGTTTTATATATACATCATAAACTCTATTAATCAAAATAATTGAAAAGGAGATTTTTTTGAAAGTCCCTTTTTAATCTCTTCAATTTCCTCAATAGCTTTTTGCTTCCATTGCTCCTTTAATCTAAAATCTTCGTCATAAAAATTTTCGTTATGAATTTGAGAAATTAAATCTGCTAACTCAAACCACTCTAGTATATTAATTGACATATTCAACATGTTTTCAGGACTAAAATCCTCAAGGTCATGATCATAAAAAAATACTGTAGGCGGTGATTGAATATCATCAAGATCGATTATCCAAAAATCGCCTCTACCAGTTTCTGCGAATATCCAATGGCTTTCTTTAAATTCACTAAAATCTTCGTGGAACTCTTTATTATAATTTTTCGCTTTTTCATAAGATAAAAAAATATGATCTGCCTCGATTTTATTATCGGCAAGTTTCTCATATAAAAATAAACAATCCTTCCTTGAAAACTCACTGATCTTAGGAATTCTATTTCGATGTTCTAAGCAATCCATGATTTCATCAAAATTTCTTTTCTTTATCGTGACACCCACCTCTTTCTAAACAGTGTAAGTTACACACCTGGCTCACGAGACGCTCAATTATTATGTTTCCACAATCCTCAGTATGAAGAGACTTGAATCGCTGAACAAAGCGTTTTCTAGTGGTTTTCAGACACTTCAGTCCCATATCCTTATATGCGGTGAACAGAATCCAATTACAACATCTAATAATTCGAGTAGTATATCTTCAGAAGAATCATCCTTAAGGTCTCCTCTTAAACTTTCTAACACCGCATATGCATCATTTTGCTTACCACCGGCATCTTTATATTCCTTAAGGATTTTATGCAAGTCAAAAAATTCAAAATGATTTATTAAGCCATTCTGAATGTCAGTTTTCAATTTTGCGTTATTATATTCTTTATTCACACTTAATCACTTGCCCTATTTACTTTGTGTCTTAGATAAAGAATTTTGATACTCATTTTATCGGCAGGAAATGTAGTGAGATATTATTTGTTTCTTTTAAATCTTTTCTAAACCAATTAGCAATTATCTCTAATTTCAAGCGCAAAAAAACAGAATTTAACTCTGCTTTTCTATTGGAATACCAAAGACTTGGAATATATAATCTTTCTCTTGTTCTTTTGTAGTAATACCAGTGGCTATACCACCTTCTTTTGTTCCTTGAATAAACCACATATCATTATGGTCTTTATCAACAGATTTAAAATCACCTTGTTTCCAACGATTTAATATATCTAAATATTTATCACTGTGTTCGTATCCATCTTTATTTTCCTCTACCATTTGCAGTAAAGTTTCAATTCTTTCCGGTGTAATCAAAATGGATGATTCTTTCTCATCTGCAATAATCTTTTGATGTGAAATTATTTGTATATGACTAAATCAGAGATACAAGATATCCCTAGTAATGCAAGTCCAATCCAAAATGTATTAGGTGTACATATAATGATGAAATCGCCACCAACATAATCATTACAGAATATACTATAACTACCATAAAAAGTTTTATATTTCCATGGTAATTATAACATTGTTGTAAACGTTATATGTAATAGTAGTAGCCAAGATGCACTAAGCTTCTTGGCTATTACTATTACAAATTCTTTTTTAAGCACACTAAAAACTCAATCATGCCATCTTCTATTTTGGCCGTTGCACTTCCACCTAGTTTTTCTGCAAGCAGCTTGACAATAGATAGCCCTAGACCAGTATTTTTACGTCTGGAATTATCTGTTGTATAAAATCGATCAAAGAGTTGGTTAGGATTTAGTTGAATATTTTCGTCAATCGGATTTTGAAAACAGATATATGCATGTTCTTCTTCTAACCACATCTTGATAGTTACATCACCTTGCGAATGCATGATGCTATTTCGTACTAAGTTTTGCACAATACGTAAAAGCATTTCTTCATCAGAATTAATAATGAGTGGCTCAAATTTAGGCAAGTTGACGGCTATTCCTTTTTGTTCAAATTGTGCAAAGGCACCAGCAATTGCTTCAAAGACGATATTTGATATATTAATACGATTCTTTTTAGGTTTATCTTCATTACTATGCAAATAGGAATATTCAAAAAATGTTGCTAATAATTGCTCCAGTCTTCCAACATGTTTTTGTGCGACTTCAAGCTTTGCAAGCTGCTTTTCTGTTAAGGGTTCTTTTAAAAGCATTTGTTGATAGCCCTTGATCGCAGTTAGCGGCGTACGAAAATCATGAGAAATGTTTGAAATCATTTCCTTATAGTATTTTTCTTCCCGTTTAATATATGACCTTGATTTTTGCGATTCTATTAATATGCGATTTATATTTGCCACGAGTTGATTTACTTCTTTGTTTAATAGCTCTACGCTAATTGGCTGCGTATATTGCTCATGTATACGTTGTGACAATTGTACGTTCATCAATCGTAGTTGCCTTTGTATATAAAAAATATAAAACAGTAATCCTACAATGACTACAATTGCCACGATCCACATTCCCTACATCCCCTTATCTGATTTCTGCTTTTCTAAATGTCATAAATGTTAAATACATCACTACTATTATAAAGATGACACAAATAGAAATGGCCGACATCATATCACCTTTACTCATGCTTAAATTAATTGTAATATATTCCGCTGCATATGGTGTAAAGGATAATATTTTATTCATAATCTCAAATGAGTTTTGGAAGCTTGCTACCTGCCCAAAGAACATTGACATCATATAATACGCAGCTACTACAAGCACAGATTTTCTTAAAGCAAATGCTAGTAAAATACAAACCGTTAACTGGGCAAGATAGACAATTGCCATGGTGATCATTATTGTTACGTATTCGCCGAAGCTGCCAGTAGTAGTCAACGTTAAAATACTTAAGTAACCTGCTGCTTTCCCGCCCATACTAAACGTGCTGTCCATTGATAGCCCAATTATTGTCACTATGATATAAGGACTTACAAGAACTATAAGTAAGATCCAGAAAACAATCGCTTTACTTACGACGATTTGGATTCTTGCAAACCCGCTTATAATCGGATGATGGATATTTTTTGTGTCAAAATCTGAACAAATAAGTATAGTGGCAAGTACTGCGCCTACTATTGTCATCGTATTCATATCAGATAATAAAAAACCAACGTTGCTGATGCTTTCATTTATGGAGTTATTGCCAATGCCATATGCAATACTAAACATTCCTATTGCAGAAAAGGTTGTAAGAGCCAGTAAGACCCAAAATATTTTGGATTTAGTTGTTTTATAGAGGTAAGCACGTACTAAATTAAACATGTCGCTCACCTCCAATTAACGTAAGGAAGTAGTTCTCTAATGTATCTCCTTGTAGACTAAATTCCGTAAGTGTTATCCCATTTTCAAATAATGCGGTTGACACATCCCCAAGGTCTTCTAAAAAATCATACAATTTTATCGTTTTATTAGGCATGACTTGAAAGTTTTGTGTTTTAAGAACTGTTTCTAATACATGTGCACATTGTTCTGGAGCTGTACAACCCATGCGAATATAATGTCTACACTCCTCGTCGAGCTGTTGTTGAGTCATTTGTTTCATAATTTTCCCTTTATGAATAATGATATAATCAGTTGTCGTTTGATAAAGTTCTGGTAAATTATGACTCGAAATTAAAATCGTCATCTGTCGCTCTTCACAAAGCCGTGTTAAAAGCAGACGAATTTCAACAACACCTAGAGGGTCTAACCCATTCACTGGCTCATCTAAAATCAAAAGCTCTGGGTTAGTTAATAACGCAATGGCAATGCCTAAACGTTGCTTCATTCCTAGTGAAAAATGCTTCGCTTTCTTCTTGTTGGTACTTGTCAATCCAACTAATTGCAGTATCTCATCCTCAAGCTCCTCATTCGGAATCCCTCGCATTATACGATGATATTTAAGGTTACCTTTTGCAGTCATATCAGGACTAATCGCTGGTTGTTCAATCATGCTGGCAATACGTTTTCGTTGCTGCTGTATTTCCTTATCAGATGATTTTCCAAATAACTCAAATGAACCTTCTGTTTGAAAACTAATCCCTGAAATAATCTTCATTAAGGTTGATTTTCCCGCACCATTTTCACCAATAAGCCCATAAATACGTCCTTCTTTTAATTCGATTGATACGTCGTGAAGTACTGGTTGCTTTTTATATGTTTTTGTTAATTGATTCGTTTTTAATATGGTTTCCCCCATATTAAGCACCTCCCTTTCATATTCATAGATTACTCATGAAAGGTATAGATAAAGTAAAGATGGCGTATAGATTACGGATAATTTATGGACGTAGACGATAACCAAGCCCTCGAAGCGTCTCGATATAATCCGCCTGTGGATTTTTTGTCTTTAATTTATGTCGAAGATTACTAATATGGATTTTAATAATATGTTCATCTCCTAAATATTCTTCCTGCCAAATGGATTCATATAAATTTGCTTTTGTGAATACTTTCTCTTGGTTTCTCATAAACAATTCGAGCAATAAATATTCCTTTGCAGTTAGCAAGACCTCTTCACCACTCACTGTCACTCGCTTAGCGACATCATCCAGTACTATATCCTTAAATTGTAGTTGCTTCATTGGTGTAACTTGTTTTTTAACACGACGTAAGATAGATTCAACACGGGCAAGAACCTCACCAAGGTCAAAAGGTTTCGTAATATAATCGTCCGCTCCTAAACGAAGCAAATCAATTTTTGTTGACACTAAATCTTTAGCTGAAATCATGACAACAGGCACATCCGAAATAGCGCGAATTTCTTTTAGTAATTTATCCCCACTTTTAAAGGGAAGCATAATATCAAGAAGCACAAGATCAAACTCATTTTGCAGAAATGCCCGCTGACCTTCTACTCCATCCATTACACTTGTTACCTGATAATCTGCTTGCTCAAACAATTCTGTTAACATTGCATTTACATCTTCATGATCCTCAACCATTAAAATTCTCAATACAATCACACCTTTGTTAAAATATTCCTATTAATATTATATAAAACTTTATGTCGTTCAACATTAAATAATTTTAATAGCTATCATCATAACATGGGTTGATTTCCATTCCGACTGGGCGCTTTCTGAGGGGCGTCCAGTCGGAATGGAAATCAACTTACATAGCATAAGTTTTACTAAAGACTTCCCTACTTTTGATATGACCACATTAATAAAGTTATGAGATCGATAAGTAATTGTGTTGAAATAGATGACAATAATTTTACAAATAATCCCTCGTCTGAAATAAACATAGTAACTCTTCTGGAATTTCTACTGAATCCTTATAAAAAAGATATACAGGAACACTTGGTAATGCTATTTCTTCGAAGGGAACAATGTTAAACCGCCCTTCCATTCGCTCTCTTCTAACAATCATTCGTGGTAAAAATGACATGCCTAATCCATCTTTTATTAAGCGTTTTACCACATAGGATTGAGATATGGACACTTGTTTTGTAACTACATATTTTTCCTGTAGTTTATGTAATAGCTCCTTCCAAATAGTTGGATGATGGTTTGTAAATAAAGTGTAGGTTTGAAATAATTCCTCATATTCAATATAAGCTCCTGTCTCATCATCGAAAGCATCTAATGGAATAACCAATTCTAGAGGGCTCTCTACAAGAAGCTCTTGGTGCCAATGTCGATAACGCGTTGGCAATAATGAAATACCAATATGCGCCTTATCACTATTTATTAAATCCTCAATTTTTGCTGAATCTTCCACTAAAATAGATATTTCGATAGAAGGATTTTCATTAATAAACTGATAAATAACATGAGGCAATATCGTTTCCACCATTAATGGCGTCATTGCAATAATTAGCTTTTCTTCAATTCCTTTAGTAGCTAACTGAAAACGTTCAATACTTTTATCCCATTGATGGATGATTTGCTGAGCTTCAATTAGAAAAAGCTGCCCTGCCTCCGTTAATAGCACACGGTTTTTTTCACGTTTAAATAATTTAACATTCAAAAATTGTTCTAACTGATGAATATGAACAGTGATACTTGGTTGCGATAAATTCAACTTTTCTGCTGCCATTCGAAAATTACAAGATTTAGCTGCAACTACAAAAGACTGTATCCATTTATAATCCAAAACCTCACCCCTTCAATTAATGTTTTTAATCAACTTCATTAACTATATTTAATTTACTAAATTATCCAATAATAATAAACTTAAAAGTAGATCGATTACTTTTACACAAAGGGGAGAATCGTATGTTAGCTAAATTAAGTAAGCAATTCCGTACTTTTGCAAAAAATGAATGCGAAAACTCAAGTCCACTGTATGAACATTTAGCCAATAAGATTGCCGATGATGAGGAACTATTAAAAGTTGCAACATTTATACCTCAAGGACAACCTGTACCTAATTTATTATTAGCTGGAGTTCAGTATTTACTGTCACCATCAAAAGATGATTTAGTTTATTTTTATCCATCCTTAACAACAACAACAAGGCCCATAAAGGAAGTGTATCCTGTTTTTAAAGCATTCGTTTTGTCGCATTCAGATGAATTGAAAGCTTTATTTCAAGAAAAACTTGTTCAGACTAATGAAATTCGCCGTTGTTCTTACCTTTATCCGATGATGACAGAAATTTATGAACGCCACAAAAAGCCATTAGCTTTACTAGAAATCGGTGCAAGTGCAGGACTTCAACTTGGAATGGATCAATACAATTACTGCTATAATCAACAGCTTCACATAAACAATTCTAATAATGCTTTCGTTTTGTCCTCAGAAAATCGAGGACAGCCGCTTCCAGCTTCTATTTCAAATGCTCCAGTTGTTTGTAAGCGGGTGGGCATCGATTTAAATCCTATTGATATTCATAATGAGGAAGAGCTCCAATGGCTCCAAGCATTAATTTGGCCAGAGCATCAAGAACGCAGACTTTTGTTAAATCAAGCGCTCCCTATTTTAAAAGAGCTCGATTTACAACTGATAAAAGGAGATGCCATTAAACTTATAAAAGATATTGTTAGAGATATTAATGAAGATGCGATGTTAGTTGTTTATCATACACACGTGGCTAATCAAATCCCATTGGAATTACGCCTTGAACTAATTGAACAGTTAAAAGAGATAAGCATGGAACGACCTCTCTACCATTGTTATAACAATTTATTTGATATGCAACTGCACCAGGATTTTATTGATCAAGGAGATATAGAATCTATACGTATAATGGAACGCCCTGATGGCCATGCTCGTTGGTTCAAGTGGTCCAACAATAAATAATAAGCACGAAAAAACGCTGCATAAGATTTCCCTCTTATGCAGCGTCTATATTTTATTAAAATTAGTATTCTCTAAAAATCATATTCCGCATCTTTTTTAGCACGAATTTCTGCAAACGCATCGGCTACCATCACTGTATCCTCAGCTAAACGCTCAAGGCGGAACAGAACATCATCATTCACGATTTCCTTCCGTAAAAAATCCTTTTCTTCTATAAAAACATATGTTGGGACGATGTGAGCTTTCATGTAAGCAAGAATTGGCTTTAACTGCTGTTCGATCATTAGATAGTGTTTCGCTGTACCTGCTGTGACAATCATACTTACCACTTTATCGCGGAAGGCATTGACCGGTAGTAAATCAAAAATATTTTTCAACGTTGCCGGAATCGAAGCTTGAAATGTCGGCGTTCCAATGACAATCGCATCTGCAGCCATAATTGTTTCGGCCACATATTTTGTATCCCCATCATAGTCAAAATAATTTCGTCCATCACTAAATTCCATATTATATTCAGCGAGATCTAGTAACGTTACTTCATGCTCTGGATATTTATCTTGTAAAATTTCAACCACTTTACTGATGGCTGTTTTTGTTTTTGAGCCAATAATTGAACCAGCTAGTGCAACAATTTTCATGCTGTACACTCCTTATTTTGCTGTATATTTTTTGATAGCAGGTAGAATATCGTTCCCTATGATTTCAATATTTTTCATTAATTTATCGAATGGCACACCGCCAAAATCAATTTGTGCCATAAATCGCTGCATGCCATATAGCTCGTATTGATACAGTAGCTTTTCAATAATCTGTTCCTTACTTCCGACCATTAAGGCGTCGCGTGTATCTGGCGCTTGCGCAAACTGCTGCTTTGGATAACCCCCGCCACGAATTGCTTGGAAACCGCCATTTAAATGTGGATACATCCCTTGTAGCGCCTCTTTCGTCGTATCAGCAACATAGAATAGGCTTGTTGTAGCAATCGGTAACTCTTTCGGATCAAAGCCACTTCGCTCTGCTGCTTCCTTGTAGGCATCTACTGAAGGTTTAAAATTAACAGCTGGACCGCCTAATGTCGTCAACATCATTGGGATGCCCATATAGCCTGCTTTAATGGCACTTGCAGGTGGTCCTCCGACAGCCCGCCAAATTGGCAACGATCCATTTTTAGGTTGTGGCAAAATTTGCGCATTGTGAAGTGGTGCACGAAATTGACCTTCCCAAGTGACAAGCTCATTTTCATTTATTTTTTTCAGCAGCTCTAATTTTTCCTCAAAAATCTCTTCATAATCCTGTAAATCAACGCCTAGTAATTGATAGGCACCAACTCGAGAGCCACGCCCTGCAACAATTTCTGCACGTCCATCTGAAATTAAATCAATCGTCGCAAAATCCTCATATACACGTACTGGATCAGAGACACTCAGTACCGTTGCCGAGCTTGCTAATTTGATTTTTGAAGTAGCTTGTGCGATTGCTCCTAAAACAACCGTATGTGCCTGTGTAGTAAAGTACGATTGGTGACTTTCGCCAACACCGAATACATCAATACCTGCTTGCTCTGCTAGCTGACTTGCTTCAATTAGCTCTTGGATTCGTTGCTGAGCTGAAATACGTTCACCTGTTAATGGGTTTGGAATATGATCCCCTAATGAATACAGACCAAATTCGATGCCTTTCGATTGATCAATGCGATATTTTTCCATGATTAAATTCTCTCCTTAATCTAGTGGTTCTAGAATGGCTTCAATTTCTGCGCGTTTTTCTTCTAAAAATGGCGGAAGATCTAACTCTTTTCCAAGGTCCTCTACTGTCGAATCCACTGTGAAGCCCGGGCCATCTGTTGCCATTTCAAATAAAATTCCATTACGATCTCTAAAATAAAGACTTTGGAAGTAATAACGATCCACTACTCCTGTACTATCTAAGCCTCGCCCCCTAATTTTGACATCCCATTCCTGTAATTCCTCAATGTTTGCGACACGTAGTGCAAGATGATGTATACTTCCTCGACCTGGTTTCTCACTTGGCCCTTCTAATTCTTTAACGACAATCTCTCCAAGTGCTTCACCAAGTATGGATTGCAATACTGTTTCTTTCTCATCTTCTGCAACGACTGTGTAATTAAAAAGCCCTTTTAATAAATCCACTGTTCGTTGCAAATAACGAACTGTAATCTCAACTGTACCCATCCCTAAAATGCGATATTCTGCCGGGATTTCGGAGCCGTTCCATGGTTGCCAATGAGCTGGTGTTTCATGATCGTGATAGTTTAAAAGCACCATTCGTAACCCTTCATGATCCTCAAAAAACAATGCATCTTTACCTGCATATGTGGTAATTTCACTATGTTCAACTTCTAACTGTTGAAAGCGATTTTTCCAATATTGCAGACTGTCATAACTTGGTACTAGTAATCCAATACGTGTAATAGCATTTGTTCCTCGAACTGTTCTTCCTGCTACAGGCATTTCAAAAAATGTTAATTCTGTACCTGCAGCTCCTGTTAAATCTCCATAAAATAAGTGATACATGGATGGCGAATCTTGGTTGACCGTTTTTTTCACACGACGTAATCCGAGAATTTTTGTATAAAAATCATTATTTCGTTTGCCGTTTTTCGTTAGCATGGATATATGATGATGTCCGCTTAGTTTGTTCATATTTATTTCCTCCTTGTTCGTTTCACTTGACTAAGCAAGTGATAATGTAAAAAAAATCACGCTGGTGGTAATTTTTTTTCACGACTATGCTTTTCTAATTTTGACATAAGTGTATATAAAGTTTTCATTTCTTCTTCTGTTAATACTTCTTCAAAAAATGAGGATTGAAAGTGAAGCTGACTTGGTGTCGCTGCATCAATCATCTGTTCGCCTTTAGCAGTGAGCGAGATTGTTTTGGTCTTCCAATTTTGTTTGCGCTCAATAAGTCCCTCTTTTTCAAGACGAGCAAGCATCCGAGATATACCCCCTTGCGTGACTGTCACTTTCTCTGCTAGCTGTGATTGCGTTAACGGTGCATATGTCTTTATTTGTATCAGGACATCAAATTGTGCAGTCGTTAAGTCAAAGCGTTTTAAAAATTCATTGGATGATTGGTTACTTTGATTTGTAAAGCGCATCATCCGAATCCAAGTCAGTGATCCAAGCGTGTGTTTTCGCATCGCTTCATCCTCCTTTCATTCATCACTTTACCATGCAAGTGATAGACAAGCAAGGAGAATGTCTCGAATTCAAGATATAAATTTTCATTCAGTACATGTTTTTGTGTGAAAGTCATGCGGCAGCCACAGATGTTTTTTGTGGGCGAAAGCAATGCGGCAGCCACAGAAGAATCTCACCTCTTATAATACTAACTGAAATTGAGGAACTCAGGCTAAAAACTTCACATCTTGTGAAAACGCCTGTAAAGCTCACACTATATAATGCCATGCGTTGTGATTGGATATAAGTTTCCTTTAAAGGCAAAAGAAATTCTCCCTGTTTCTTCAGACACTACCATGACGAGCGCATCACTTATTTCACTTAACCCTAATGCTGCTCTATGTCTTGTGCCTAATTTCTTTTCTCCTGTGTATCTATCTGAAAGCGGCAATACATTTGCTGCGGACTCAATTAGATTTTGGCTTACTAAAACTGCGCCATCATGAAGCGGATTTCCAGGAAAAAAAATAGATTCTAATAAGGAATGCGTTACTTCTGCGCCAATATGAATACCAGGCTGTATAAGAGACGCCAGAGAATCCTTGCGTTCAATAACAATTAATCCTCCATGTCTCCTCGTAGACATATTTTGTACGCAATGCGAAAGCTCAGGATATTTTTCAGTAAACGGGGAAAGATAGCAATTTAAATAAAATGTTGCAGCTTTCATTTCGATCATTACAAATTTTTCTTTAATTTTTTCAAAATTCCCAAGAAGACAGTTTGTATCAGTATCCATTGCTTCTACACTTTGCTGCAATGACATAATAACCTGTAAAAGCTCTTCTTTTAATGTTTGTTTCATTGGTGAGAAGTCGCAATTTGTTGGATCCATAAAAAACACCCCACTTTTCAAATTTATTATGAAACACCTCGTATTATTTTTAGTTTCTCTAGATGGAATTTTTTTATTCGTCTTGGATTTATTTAATCAACTAATACAACTAGATCTATAGCCCTCATAAAATGAGAAACCTTACCGTTTCACAGATTTTTTTAAAAAGCAATTTTTTTAAATTGATTCACCATTTCCAAATTTTCCTTTTATACTAGAATAAAATGATTAACCATTGGAGGTGCTTATGAAAAGAAAAACGTTGTTATCACTATTACTTATATTTATGATTTCATCCTCTGTTCAAGCACTATCCTGGGCTTATCCTTTTGTCGTTTGGAAAGAAAAAGTTTATGAAATTAAACAAGAAGAATTTATTGAAAATAGTAAAATTGGTCAAATTATAGGGGAAGTAAAGACCAAACCTAATGGTATGACCGGAAAATATTACGGGGATGCTTCAAACTATTACCCAAAAGGAACAAAATATTATGAAATAAAAGGGACATCAACTTCCACTGCAATTGCAGTAAAAGAAGCTAATCAGTGGGTAAAGGCTATTTATGTTCATAAAGCACCTTTTCACATAATGAATGTAATTTCTAATATTTACTTCATATCTGTTGCTGTAATAATGGCACTAATTGTAATTGGAGTCATGTTCCGAGCTAAAAAATCTAAAAATCAATGAAAATATAGACTTTAAAGATAAAAAACACGTGTAGCCATTAGATTATCTAACGAATACACGTGTTGTCATTTAGCTTACATATGTCCAGCACGAATTTTCTTAACAATGCTGAATGTCGTGTAGGCAGCAGCTGGTGCAAGCACTACGATAAAAATAAGCCAAACCGTTAAGTTGTCCGTTGCTTTTAATGTGTCATAATTAGAGATAACAAAAACAATAAGTCCAAATAGTAATAAATAGCTCAGCACATTTGGAAAAATAACGATTAAACGTAATAGTGCTGGTGGCATCTTTTGCTGATTCATATAAACCACTCCCCTTTACTCAATTATACGAAAATCTACTATTAACTGCATTATATTTCTTTTATATTCCAAATTTTCATGAAAACTAGCTCATCACCAAAACGTGGGGTTGATTTCTACTCCGACTAGGCACTTTCCTTGGGGCGTCCGATGATCCCCATGGAGTCGCCCAGCCTTCACTTCAATCAACTCAAAATGTCAACTTCAACTTTTGGTGATGAGCATTAAAGCTATTAGGTACATTTTTATTCTATCTTATTTGCTTCATTCAATTGATATTTACTAGTTCTAAATATAAAAAGTACCCTTTAAATGAAGCGTCATTCAAAAGGTACTTTACGTTTTCCATTAAATTAATTTATTGTTATTCCATGTAAATACTGATTGATCGGATGTAAGGAAGGTTTGTGGGAAAATCTTCTGTGCATCTGCTAAGAATAATGGTAAATCCTGTGGTAAGAAGCGGGCACTTAAATGGTTCAGAAGTAAATAATTTGCTCCTGCTTGTTGTGCCACCTTTGCCGCTTCGACATTTGTAGAGTGTCCGTAGCTAGCTGCTAAATCTGTCGTCGTGCCATCAAAGGTCGCTTCATGAATAACGATATCTGCTCCATTAGCTAATGAAACAGCCTCTGGACAGTATTTTGTATCTCCTAAAATAGTGAGCGTAAAGCCTTTTTTAGGCGGAGCGACAACATCTTTCGCATAAACAATGGTGCCATCCTCAAGCTCAATATCTTGCCTACCCTTTAATTGTCCTAGCAACGGACCTTTGGGAACACCAAGAGCTAGCGCTTTTTCCATTAACAGTTCTCCAGGCAAATCTTTTTGCTCAATACGGTAGCCAAAGCATGGGACTACATGTCGCAATTCACTTGCACTTACTGTAAAATGTTCATCCTCATAAATAACACCCTCATGGACTTCAACAAATTGTAATGGATATGTTAAATGCGTCTTTGACAAGGCAAAGGTTTGCTCAATCCATTGCTGCAAACCTTGTGGACCAAATATTGTTAATGGCTCTTCCCCACCTTGAAATGAACGGGAGCTTAAAAAGCCAGGTAAACCGAAAATATGGTCACCGTGTAAATGCGTTATGAATATTTTCGTTACTTTACGTGGCTTTAAGGATGTATGCAAAATTTGATGTTGCGTCGCCTCCCCACAATCAAAAAGCCACATTTCGCCCACTTCATCTAAAAGCTTTACCATTAGGGCACTTGTATTTCGTTCCTTTGAAGGCATTCCTGCGCCTGTTCCTAAAAAATGTAGTTGCACATATGCCACCTCTCTTCTATGTCTATCGCTCTATTGTACCTTATCGTTCACAATAAGAAAAACCTTTGGTGAACAGCTTTCTCCAAAGGTTTATTAGTTATTTCGGCTCCCATGATACGAGTGCCGCATGGAAGTCATGGCGATAATAATAACGCCCATTCTTCTCTTCCATAAACGGCATGAGCGACTCCTCAACATGTGCTCTATTAAAATTAGTATTTAATATTTTTTTACTTTGTGTTGTCACAAGCTGCTCATAGCTTTCATATTCATACACTCTTTCCAATGGAATGATTTTGCACTCCGCATAAATATCCATTTCATATAGCAAATTTAAAAATTCTATATAATCTCTTCGTGGAAATTTAATATCGTAGCCATACTTTTCATATAAAATTTCATAATGGGGTTGTATCGGCCCTGTTGTCATGCCAATAATTGCACGCTTTTTAGCAAGACGATTCATATGGTAAAGTGCCGATTTGATTTCATACATACGATAAAAACAATTGACACCAATGACGATATCGTGGGCTTCTACCTCATCCTCAGCAAGGCTTTCCCATTTTGCATGAATATAAGACACATGTTGCTTATCGTGCATACAATTTTGTAGGTAGCGAAGGATGCTATCTGAGCTATCTACACAAGTTAGCTTTCGTACATGATCAGCTAGTGGAAACGTATAATTGCCCCAGCCTGGACCAATTTCCAATACCGAGTGCTCTGGTTGAATACTTTTTTTTATTTCTTGAAAAATTCTTGTAGCGTAAGGATCTGTTTGCCCTGTCTTTTTACGTGCAATAGACTGCGCCCAAAACTGCTCCTCTAATTGATCATTGACCATTCTTTCAGGCATTTGGCCATGCCAGTCCTTCATACCTTCCTGCCACAATGCCTCATAATTAATAGCTAACGGTCCTTTTCTTGTCATACGGGTACCTCTATATTCATAATTTCGTATACTTTTTTCATATCGAGATTAGCGCGCACATGCTTTGCCAGCATATTGTAAGCGTCCTCTCTACGTTCTGCGTCACTTTTTACATCACTTGGTAAAGTAGTCAGCCCTTTTTTCAGGCGTATGTCATTGACAAGCTGTCGTGTAAAGGCGCGATTATGGAATAAACCATGGAAATATGTTCCGATAACTTGTTCGTCAGCACTTACTGCCCCATCTTCCCGCCCATCTGCAAGTTGTAAAAATGGTGAGACTTCGTCACGCAAAATTTTTGTACGTCCAAGATGAATCTCATAGCCAGTAAACGTATCTTGTCCTCTTGTTCCTGTCATTTGAACCGTTTTTTTATCACCAACGAAAATAGTTTCCATTGGCAATAACCCTAGACCTTGCGCTGAATCTCCATTTCCTTCTACTGCATCTGGGTCTAGTAACGTTTCGCCAAGCATTTGGAAGCCACCACAAATTCCAATAATTTTGGTCCCTTGTTGGCGTAAATTAGGTATGGCTTGATCGAAGCCTTGTGTCTTTAACCACACTAAATCATCCATTGTACTTTTTGTTCCAGGTAGTATCAGTAAGTCAGGCGTACCAAGCTCATTGACATCGCCAATTAACCGTACACCAACCTCTGGCTCATCGAAAAATGGATCAACATCCGTAAAGTTGGAAATGCGCGGTAAACGAATCATAGCTACATCGACTGAGAATTCCCCAGGCTTTGGTTTTTTAAAGCGCAATGAAGATAGTGCTAGCGAATCCTCAGCCTCAATATTGACATCTACATACGGCACAACACCAAGTACAGGAATACCAGTTTCACGCTCTACCCACTCAATACCATCATCGAGTAATTCACGCATCCCTCTGAATTTATTGATGATCAACCCTTTTACACGTGCACGCTCTACATCGTCAAGCAATGCGAGTGTTCCAACAATCGATGCAAATACTCCACCCCGATCGATATCAGCAACTAACACAACAGCTGCATCTGCTAAATGAGCCATGCGCATATTTGCTATATCACGGTCCTTTAAATTAATTTCTGCAGGGCTTCCCGCTCCTTCAAGTACAATAACATCATATGTATTTTGTAAAGTTCGTACCGACTTTTCTACGATTGGCATCGCTTCTTGTACGAATTTATTGCGATAGCTTTTGGCATCCATATTTAAAAAATGCTTGCCATGAACAATCACTTCAGATACCATATCCTGCTTCGGTTTTAGCAATATAGGATTCATATCCGTAGTTGCGACAACACGTGCAGCCTCTGCTTGTACACCCTGCGCACGGCCGATTTCTCCACCATCTTGAGTTACAAACGAATTAAGGGCCATATTTTGCGATTTAAACGGTACTACCTTTAGCCCATCATCCGAAAAAATACGGCATAGCGCAGTACAAATCATACTTTTCCCAACATCAGAAGCCGTTCCTTGAATCATGATAGATTTTGCTGGCATAGTCTTTTTCCTCCGTATTTATAGTTGAAGCGCGGGTGTTCTGATCCGTTCCGCGGGTATTTCTTGCCAAAGCGCGGGTATTATGCTCCGTTCCGCGGGTATTTCCCCCAAAAGCGCGGGTATTCTGCCCGGTTCCGCGGGTATTTCCCCCCGAAGCGCGGGTATTCTGCCCGGCTCCGCGGGTATTTCCCCCCAAAGCGCGGGTATTCTGCCCGGCTCCGCGAATATCCCTCTTATCCTTTATTGCTTAGAATTCTAGACCTTTGACAGCTGGAATTCCTTCGTCATAATAATGCTTTGTCGCATCGATTGATGATACTAAATCTGCCATAGCTACGAGCGCTGGATTTGCGCTACGCCCTGTTACAACTAGATGCATTGTAGATGGACGCTGTTGAATGGCTTCAATGACTTCAGCTAATGGGAGTACATCATCAATCGGGAATTTTGTGATAGCAAGCGCATTGTTGAGCTCATCTAATACGAGTACATCAATACTGTCGTCTTGCAGGGCGGCCTTTGTTTTCTTCCATGCCTTTGCTAAAGCAGCACGATGCTCCTCAGGCGTTTTTGTCCATGTAAAGCCGATTCCCATTTGCTCCATTTCTACGCCAAGTTTACGAAGAGCAATTTGCTCTCCGTATGTACGCTCTGGTGATTTAATGAACTGCATATAACGGACATTGAGGCCACGACCAACTGCGCGTAATGTGACACCAAGAGAAGCTGTTGTTTTGCCCTTCCCTTCACCTGTATATACTAAAAATAAGCCTTTTCTAGCCATTTTTTAAGCCTCCCTTAAAGCCATGTTGTTTTTTCTTCAAATGGGGTACGTTTCTTGTCTTTAAGCTCCTGCTCTTCTGGATAGCCAATAAAGATTGTTCCTACTACCTTTTGTGATTCACTTGCGCCAATGAATGCATGCATACGTGGATCATGAACAAGTCCTACACCGCGTGTACGCCATACAAAGCCAAGCCCTAGCTCCTCTGCGGCAAGCCACATGGACATAATGGCACTGCTTACAGCAAAGACATTATCTGCTGTCGCATCAGTATCGTCTTCCACAATATCTGCCGTTACAACAATGGCAACAGGTGTTGTTTGCACAACCTTTAATGAGCTTTCTACTAAATTTGGCTTTGTTGGGAATCGCTCCTGTAAATAAGTACTTGCCATTTCCTCATAGCGTTTCATCGCATCGTCTTGAATAACATAAAAATGCCAAGGCTCACGCATACGGTCATTTGGAGCATAAGTGGCAGCTTGTAAAATTTGCTCGATTTTCTCTTTTTCAACAGGCTGTGTCGTGTAATTGCGAATCGCACGACGATTTTTTAAAGCCTCGATTACTGTCATGATGTATTTCCTCCTTATGCGAAAACAAGTTTTATTCCTTTATGTAAAGGCCATTCCTTGCTCTTCAAACCATTGAATTTTCTCGCGCACATTGACGACTTCGCCAACGACAATCATGGAAGGGTTATGGTAGCCTTCTCGTTCAATAATGCTAGCTATTTCATCAAGCTGTCCTGTAATAGTACGCTGTTGATCTGTTGTTCCCCACTCAATAACGGCAACTGGAGTAGTTGCCTTGCGCCCATTTTCGATGAGCTTTTTTGAAATATAAGCAATATTGCCAACACTCATATAAAAGGCAACTGTATCAATACCTGTTGCAAGGGCAGGCCAATTTAAAAAGTCCTGTCCTTTTTCCTCACGACCGTGCCCTGTTACAAGGGCAAAGCTTGTCGCAAAATCACGGTGTGTTACAGGGATGCCGGCATATGCTGGGGCAGCAATTCCTGCAGTAATACCAGGTACAATTTCATAAGCAATACCATGATTTTTTAAGATTTCCGCTTCCTCTGCACCGCGACCAAAAACGAATGGATCGCCACCCTTTAAACGTGTGACAATCTTGCCTTCCTGCGCTTTTTCGACAAGTAATGAATGAATCTCATCTTGAATTAAGTGATGCTTACCAGGTAATTTACCACAGTACACAAGCTCAGCATCTTTTTTCGCAAACTCTAATAATTTCGGGTTCACAAGACGGTCGTATGCAATGACATCAGCCTTTTGAATACATTCGAGCCCGTACACTGTAATGAGCTTTGGATCTCCTGGTCCAGCTCCAACTAAATACACTATTCCGTCTTTCATCGCGCTTCTCCCATCAGTATTTGTTGTAAAAATGCTTCACGTCTATCAATCTCTCCATTACGTGTCCATTCTAGTAAGCTCGGTTCAAGTAATGATTGTAATGCCGCACGTCTTTGCGGACCTTTCTCAAACTTAGCAGCAATCATTAACCGCGCTTGCTGTAGGAAGCATACATAGTCATCATAAACGGCATCAAATTGCTCTTCGAGGTCCGCTTTGATTTTACGCGCTAGTGCTGGACTGGCACCTGACGTTGATACAGTTAACACTAATGGACCACGGCGCACTGTCGCTGGCGTAATAAAGTCGCTCTCAGCCTGCGCATCAGTGCGATTGATGAGCTGCCAATGCTGGGCTGCTTCTTGTACAGCCTCATTTACTGACGTATCATTTGTTGCCGCAATAATGAGTGATGCATCATCTAAGTCACGCGGTTCAAATTCTTTTTCATGCCACGTAATTTGCCCGGATTCCGCAAGTGGCACCAATGAGTCATCTAGAGTTGGGCTTACAACGACAATATTTGCTTTAGCTGGAAGCAGTGATGCTACCTTCTGTGTTGCAACGTGCCCCCCACCAACAATTACTACCGTTTTATATTCAATATTGATATGAATAGGAAAATAATTAGTCATGATTTTTCACCTTCTTACAAGCTGTTAACCAGTTGTCAACAAGCTTTGGGTTAGATACAAAATGAAAATGTGTATAGCCTGCTACTAAATTTCCTGCTTGATAGCCCTCTTGTTTATTACCAAAGCGCCCCTTCGTTTCATAGGCCGGCGTATTGTGTGTGCCGCTATATTTTGAATAGTGGAATTCATGTCCCTTTGCTTCTTCATCTGTACCAATTAAAAAATTATTGGGTGTGCCAAAAATTTCACGGTAGCCGAGAGCCGCTAGCTTTGTTTGCATCGCTACTTCTCCTGGAATAACACCTACCATGTCATAACAGTCACCATTACTATTCGTAATAGCCTCTGTCAAATACATGAAGCCTCCACACTCAGCTAATGTCGGTAAACCTTTGGCGATTGCTTCACGAATAGATTTTTTCACATCGGAATTTTTCGCTAATATATCAGCAAATTCCTCTGGGAAGCCCCCACCTATATACAAACCGTCTGCTTCTGCGGGAACAGGCTCATTCGCAAGTGGTGAGAAAAATTGCAGCTCTGCTCCTTTTGCACGTAGCAACGCCAAATTTTCTTCATAATAGAAGTTAAACGCGGCATCCTTAGCTACGGCAATGCAAATATTTTCCGATGGTTGTTCCTCAAATAGTTGCCCGGATTCTTGTAGAACGGGAGCCTTTGTTAATGCAAGCAATTGATCTAAATCAATCGTCTCTGCCATTAAAGAGCCTAGCTTATCAAAAAATGTATCGAGTTCTCCGCGTTCGATTGCAGGCACTAATCCTAAATGACGACTTGGAATATCAATCCCTTCCTCACGCTTCAAATATCCGATAACAGGAATACCACATTCCTGCTCAATTGCAGCCTTCGCAATCTCATAGTGACCGACACTACCAACTTGGTTGGCAATGACACCAACGATATTCGGTTGATCCGACAACAATTGAAAGCCTTTCACAACTGCTGCTACACTTCGTGCCATACTTGCACAATTGACAATTAAAATAACAGGGCTCTCTGTGACAACACTAATGTCTGCTGCAGAGCCAGCATCCGATAGCGGACTTTTGCCATCATAAAAACCCATAACTCCTTCAATAATGGAAACATCAGCATCTTTACTTGCGCGCGCAACAATATCACGCACTGCTTCATGTGAAAACATCCAGCTATCGATATTGCGTGAGACCCTTCCTGTAACAGCAGTATGATAAGTAGGGTCAATATAATCGGGACCACATTTAAAGCCCTGCACAATTTTGCCCTTTTCTTGTAATGCTTTCATGAGTCCAATTGTAAAGGTTGTTTTACCAACTCCACTACCAGTACCAGCAAGTACAAAACGATTCGTTTGCATAGGCTTCCTCCTTAAAATGTTAATCTAGCAACAGAGATAGTAGCATTGCCCGATTTTTTCTTTTCTAGCACAAGTGACTCCACCTGCGCATAACGCATTGCTGCAGGCTCACTCACTCCGTATGCTCCTGTATATTTAAAAACGGTTTCCGAAGGTGATGGGAAATCAATTTCATTTAATTCCTCCGGTGAATATGTTACAAATTCCCAATCGTATTTCTTTGTTATTTCTAGGAAGCATTGCTCGTCCTTCTTTAAATCAATCGTGCATAGCGCTTTAACACTTTTTTTCGAAAGCTTTAGCTCCGCAAGGGTTTCATCAATGACTTGCTCAATTTCTTCCACAGATGTCCCACGATTACAGCCCATGCCAAGCACGACCGATTTTGGTCGATAAATGACACCATTTTCAAGAAGCACTTCTTCTTCGGGGTCAATGATGCGGTCAGTAATCAGCAATGTCGCATGTGGTTTCGCTTCTATCGCAGCATATGTTGTCGAGTAAATTTTAATTTGTTCTGGCATCGCTGTGTCACGCATCCACCAGTCACGTTCCCCCGTTTCCTGAACGATTGCAACATGCTCCTCGTTGACAACTGAGGCACTTACAGGTGTCAGTTTATCGGCACTATCCCATACCCAGCCAAAACGTGCACCAAATAAATCAACCGGAATAGTCTTTTGCACATCTGAGGCTGTTGTAATAATTGGATTTGCCCCAAGCGCTGCAGCTACTTCATGTGTTAGCTCATTGGCGCCACCTAAATGTCCCGATAACACGCTAATAACGTTTTCACCACGGTCGTCAATAACAACAACGCCTGGATCTGTCTTTTTATCCTTTAAAATCGGTGCTATCATGCGGACAACTGCTCCGAGTGAGATGATTAAAATTAGGCCTTTATATTGCTTAAAAAGAGTAGGCAGCAGTAACCGCACAGTACCTGTAAACATTTGAATATGCTTTTCTGCTTCATCGCCCTGCTCAAATTTACTCATGTAATATAAGTCGCTCGCAGCAAAAGTATGCTGCAAGCGACGTCCGATTTGAACACCGTGTTTTGTGATGGCTACAACTGCATAAGGATTTCGTTGATCAACTTCTGGTAATAAACCCTCTTGTAACTCAATCACTTGTCTTCACACCTTTTCTAAAGCCATGTGTAAAGGAAGCATCATATAATTTCGAACGATATTGATCCTTATCATGAATAGTCGGATCTAATGCCCAGCCAGCTAAAATCATCGCATGCTTACGAATACCGTTGACACGCATTGCTTCATCCAACTCTATTAATGTTGTACGCACGATTTTTTGATCTGGCCAAGAAGCACGTTGAATAACAGCTACTGGTGTATCATCAGCCCATCCAGCACTCTGCAATTCTTTTACTATTTTCTTCGTTAGCGTTGCGCTCAGGAATAAGGCAATTGTACAATGGTGACTTGCTAAATCGCGTAGTTTTTCAAACTCTGGCACAGGTGTACGTCCTTCGGCACGCGTTAAAATAAGTGTTTGTGTTAAGTCAGGAATTGTTAATTCTGCCCCGATTGCCGCTGCCGAAGCGAAGACAGAGCTAACACCAGGAATAACCTCATAGCCAATGCCTTCTTTTTTTAATAGGGCCACCTGCTCCATGATTGCTCCATACATCGCAGGGTCACCTGTATGCATACGAGCCACTACTTTACCCGCATTAACACGATCTACCATGACCGCTACCATTTCCTCTAAGTGCATACCTGCTGTACGAATGACCTCTGCATCTGGCCTTGCCTTTGCAATCAGGTCCTCACTTACTAAAGAATCTGTATACATCACAACGTCTGCTGTTTGTAGCATATGTAAGCCTTTTACTGTAATTAAATCTGGATCACCAGGACCAGCGCCGACAATATATATTTTCTTCATTATTTACGCACCACCATTAATGTTAAATATTCTAAATCGACTCCGTCTAGCTCGCGCACATCCCAAATAATTTCCTCGTCAGACGTTACCTTTGTTACGACTGATGCCTTATCCAGTAAATCTAAATCACGTAGCACCTCAAGCATTAAATCAATAACCTTGGCTACTTTTATGAACACCACTGCATCGTGACTTTCAATCGCTTCACGCATGGCATCATAGTCATCATGGGCGGGGACAATGGCAACACGGTCATCACCATCTGCTAGCGCGATCCCAAGTCGTGATGCAGAACCATTGAACGAAGAAATTCCAGGAACTGTTTGAATTTCAACATCAGGATGCATTTCTTGCATAAGCTTCATCATATGGATGAACGTACTATATAATAATGGGTCACCTTCTGTAACGAATGCGACATCCTTACCTTCTTTTAATTTTCCATAGACAAGTTCCACTGATTTCGTCCATTCGCGTTCTAATACAGCCTCATCTTTTGTCATAGGAAATACTAGTCCAAGCATATCCTTTTCTTCTGGGTTAATATAGACATCTACAATACGATGGGCATAGCTTTTACTACCTTTTAGTTTTTTCGGATAGGCAATAACGGGCGATTCCTGAATGACGCGGAAAGCCTTAACTGTAATTAACTCTGGATCGCCAGGACCTACGCCCAAGCCATATAATATACCTAGATTACTCATGATTTTCTTCCTTTCGATATGCAGAAATAATGTAAATCGGATTTAATGGGACAAAACGTGTCATATCTAATATTGGTTTACTGCGCGCAAGCTGTGCCTGCAATATGTCTACAGCAAAGCCACAAGACTTAAACGCTTCGACAGCCTTATATAAATTTTCAATGGTTGCAGCATTCAATACAATACGACCATTTGGCTTTAAGCGTGTACAGCATAATTGTAATAGCTCCACCATTTCTCCTCCTGTGCCGCCGATAAAAATCGCGTCCGGATCAGGGAAGTTTTCAAGTCCTGCTGGCGCTTTACTATGAATAGCTGTAATATCTACACGGAACTTTTGTTGGTTTTGCAGGCAATTTTCTAAATCAGGAGCGTTTTTCTCCACTGCAAATATTTGACCTTCTGGCGCAAGCTTGCCAGCTTCAATCGCCATCGACCCTGTGCATGTACCAACGTCCCAAATGATGCTATCCTGTTGTAGCTGCATCGCTTGTAAACTTAAGACGCGAATTTCTTTTTTCGTAATAAGCCCTTTATCTGGCTTGCGCTGTGAGAATTCTTCATCATCAATACCGAGTGCATAACGTTTCGGCACTGAAGTTTGCTGTAAAATGACAACATTTAATGGAGAAAAATCAGCCATTTCTAATTCATTAAGCGAATACCAGCCAAATTTTTCATTTGTACCTTGTAAATTTTCTGCCACAAATGCACGGTATTCTGTCATGCCAAAATGCTTTAAATAACGTGCCAGCGCGTTTGGGTTATTTTCTGCATCTGTTAGCAGTGCCACTTTCTTTTGACCATCAATACGTTGTGCTAAGCCTTTCATAGAGCGCCCATGAATGCTTGTTACATAGGCATCTTGCCAACTTTCCCCCATCTTTGAAAAAGCAAGCTGTACTGAGCTCATATATGGGTAAATTTCAATATCTAGCTTTTTCGCTAAATAACCACCGATTCCATAAAATAATGGATCACCTGACGCAAAAATAACTGTATTTCTTGTTTCTGTAGATAATCTTTCAACCAGCGCTGAAAGACCACCTTTAATCAAAATTTTCTCTCCAGTAAAATTCGGGAAAAATTCTAGGACACGCTCCCCGCCAACAAGCACCTCACAGTCTTCAATCCACTGTACATATTGTCGTAGCAAGCTTTCTTGTCCATTATCCCCGATCCCAATCAATTTCATTGATCGATGCAATGTCATCAGCCCTTCCTAATAATTGTCCCTGCATCGAATAGATCGATGTGGAAAGCGTTAAACCGCCCTTAATGTGATGTAATGATGAATAACAGCAAGCTTCGCATAAGTGGTTGAAGAATGCATCATAGCCCTTTTCTGCCATAATTTCTCCGACTTGCGAAGCAGTGTTTGCCTCTCGTACGTTTGTAACGGTTTCTTCATTTGCACCTATATCCACTGCTAATTGAGCTAAAAAGTTAAAATCAATAGGAGCACTTTTGGAGTGCACCATCATGACACCTTGTGCCACCTTCGAGAATTTCCCCATCATCCCAACAAGCGATACTTTCTTCATACCGAGTCGCTTACAATGCTTTAATGTAAAGCCAACAAAATCGCCCATCTCAACGAACGCTTCCTCTGGCAAATCAGGGTATTGTGCCATTGCATACTTTTCACTGCGTCCACCTGTAGTGACAACTAAATGCTCACAACCAGCCTCTTTTGCAACACTAATCGCTTGGACGATACTGGCCATATACGCGGAACTCGAAAAAGGCACGACGGTTCCCCTTGTGCCTAAAATGGAGATGCCTCCAATAATACCAAGTCGCCCATTTAACGTTTTTTTAGCCATTTCCTCACCTTTAGGGACTGAAATAACTACGTTAACGCCTCGTTTAATTTGAAATTCGTCAAGTACGCCTTGTACAGTACTATGAATCATCTTCCGTGGTACAGGATTGATGGCTGCTTCCCCGACAGGTACTGGTAAGCCGGGCTTTGTTACGCGCCCGACACCAATTCCACCGTCCAGATGAATGCCTGGTATATCCGACCAGCTTACTGTGCCAACAATGAGTGCTTTATGTGTTGCGTCCGGGTCATCACCAGCATCTTTAATCGTTTCACAGCTAACAGCATCATGCTGAAATGTACATTTTTCTATCGTAAAGGTCGCATCTCGCCCAATCGGCAAATGAATGGTACTTGTTTCTTGCTCTTCATTTGTTATTAAGGCAAGTAATGCGGCCTTCGTTACTGCAGTCGCACAGGATCCAGTTGTATAACCGTGACGCATGTCTTTGGGATCCTTTTTAGGCTTCCGCTCCATTATTTTTTCGCCTGTTCATCCGCTAAAAGTGAGACAGCATTCAATGCGGCAACCGTCACTGTACTACCGCCTTTACGACCAACATTTGTAATATACGGAATACCTTCTAGTTTTAGTAGCTCTTCCTTCGACTCAGCAGCTGACACGAAGCCAACTGGCATACCGATAATTAAATCCGGTTTCGCTAAGCCTTCTTTAATTAAACGAATTAATTCAAGCAATGCTGTTGGTGCATTCCCAATTGCATAAATACCACCTTCATGTAATTTAGTAGCCTTTTGCATAGAAATAATCGCGCGCGTTGTGTTTTGTTTTTTGGCTTCAATCGATACGTCTTCATCTGCAATATAGCAGTGCAAATCGCCGCCATGCTTTTGGAAACGTTTTTTCCCTGAACCACTTTCGATCATTTGCACATCTGCAATGACATGGCGACCAGCAAGAATTGATTTAATACCTGCCTCAAGCGCTCCTGGTGTAATAATAACGCTACGTCCAAGCTCAAAATCAGCAGAAGCATGGATGATACGACGTACTACTTTCCACTCGTCTTCTGAGAAATTATGCTCGCCCATTTCTTCTGCAATAATGGAGAAACTGTAATCGTAAATTTTATCTGGGTCTACTGTTAATGGTTTGAAATCTGTTTTAAAGTCCATCTGGATTGCCTCCTAAAGTGTGTTTTGTACAGCTTGTAGTACATCTTCAAATGTAGAATATTGCTGTCCGTATTTTATATTTGGTCTTGCGATTAAAATTGTTTCAATGCCACATACAAGAGCAGCCTCTAGCTTTTCATCCACCGAGCCAACCTTGCCGCTTTCTTTCGTAATCATCAATGTCACACCATATTGACGAAAGAGGGCTTCGTTTAATTCCTTTGAAAAAGGGCCTTGTATGGCAACAATATCTCTTTGTGCCACACCAAGTGCTTCGCATTTTTCCATATTATCGAGTCGAGGAAGCATACGCGCAATTACTCGTGTATGTTCTAAACCATGTAACACCTTTGTAAATGTTGCTAGCGTTTTACTGCCCGTCGTTAGCATAATGACGCCGCGTTTTTCCGCTGCTAAATGGGCAGCCTCCTCATAATCTTTCACAATCGTAATTAGTGGGTGTGCATAATGCTCATGGGCACGTTCATAGCGAATATACGGAACATTTGCTTGCTCAGCAGCAGCCATAGCATTTTTTGAAGCTTCTTCAGCAAATGGATGAGAGGCATCTACAACTAAACGATACCCTCGCTCTGTGATAATCGTCGCCATTTCCTCAGCCGTTAATCGACCAATTAAATGAGGGAGGCCTACTTCTGCAAGGCTTGAAGCGGCTGATTCAGTAACGACCGTAGCTGTCACAGCGTAACCTGCTGACTGTAATTCAAGTGCTAGATTCCTTGCATCACTCGTCCCTGCTAACATGAAAATCATTTCACTGGCTCCTCTTCATGGTGGTGATCATGTCCATGATCGTGGTCATGATGGTGATGATGATGCGCATGTCCATGCACCGCCGCATAAGCACGATAATTTTCTAAATCTTGCATACCTGTTGATGTACCATTCACAGCTTGCTCAATTCGCTCTAATAACACATTTTGCAAACGCTCATGATAGCCAAAATAGTTGGCAATTTGAATATCACAGTCAGCATATTTTTCGTTAAATTGCTTACACATGCCGTTCATACGTTCCATTAGGATACCTGTGAATAAGAAATACGGTAGCATAATGATTTTTTTAGCACCCAGCTTCACACAGCGCTCAATTCCTTCTTCAACACGAGGATCTGTGACACCCATAAAGGCGCTTTCTACATACTGAACCGGGAGTTTTTCCCATAATAAACGTGTAATTTTATAAAAATCACCATTTGCAGCTGGGTCACTACCGCCTCGTGCAATTAATAAAATGGCAGTATCCTTATGTTCTTCCTCAGCATTAAAGCCAATTTCTGCTAAACGGTCTTCTAAAATAGCAAATATTTCGTCATGGATACCGATTGTTTGGCCATATGTGAACGTAATATTTGGATAATGCTCACGCGCATGTTCGATTTCTGCTGGAATATGAAGTTTTGAATGTCCAGCATGAAGAAGAATAATCGGAATAACATGTACCTCTGTAGCACCCTTCTTCACACAGTTCGTAATACCTTCTTCAATATTTGGAGATGCAAACTCTAAGAAACATGTTTCCACTAAAAAGCTTTCATCAATACGAGGTGTCATTTGCTCGATAAACGTGCGTACCTCATCATTTCCTGCTGCTAAACGGCTCCCATGGCCGACAAATAAAATTGCTTTCATCTCATTACTCCTCACTAGTCGCCGCACGGAGCTGGCTCTACTTTTATTTTTGAAGACATATCCTGATACGTAAAATGTAGGATCTTTTTCACACGCTTAAAGTATTTAAACAAACGTTCATTTGGATGTGCATTTGCTTTATACTCTTCGATAATGTCTGTGATAAGCGGTATAAGCTGTTCAGGCTCTAGGCCCTCAACAACAGGCTGGGCAGCATGTGCAGTACGGCCAACCGGCTTAGCACCAATAAAAACATCAAATTTACTTTTGCGATAAACAATACCAATATCATCAAATACGGCTCGATAACATGCCATACCACAGCCATTAAAGCCAATATTTAATGTTTTCGGTAACGACATACCTCCAAGCTTTTCTTGAATCTCTTCCGCATAAGGAATCGAATCGGCCTTTTCTCCGTAACAGAAGTCACAAGCCTTTAACGATAGCACGTCACCAATTGGTGTTAGTAAAAAGCCCACTTCACGAAGCTTTGCAGTAATTTCTTCAGGCTCAGCCGTTGGAATTTTCAAATGAATTTGATGGTCTGGTGTATACTCCATCGTTCCTTCCTCACCAACGACCTCCGCTAACGTCATCATTTGTTGAGGCGTAAAGAACTTATTGGCTACCCCTGGACTAACAGCTAATTCAAAAATGGATTGGATTTTTTGTTGAACAAGCTTAGGTGTTACCTTCATAGCACTTGTTCCATTCACCATTGTTAGAGCTGCTGTCGCCATTTCAAGTGATGATTTTTTAGGCTTCGGTTCTGGTGTTATGGCTAAACTGGGCTTAATTCGATTGGCATTGGGATCTGTCGCAAAATCATTACGTGCCTTCCCTGTTTCTTGATTCATTGCCCAAGGTTCATTTTCATCTCTAAGTCGTTGATGTGGTCGTAACGGTTGTTTTTCTTCACCAAGTGTATATTTGCGCTGATAACCACGCGGCGTAATCATTTTATTGTCATAGAAGAACGTTGATGAATTCCCGATAATAACCGTTGTTAACATGCCGATATCATGTTCCAGCATTTCTGCTAAAGTCGTCATCGTAATTTCCTGGCGATCACGGTAAGCACTCTTCACAAGTCCTACCGGCGTATCTGGCGAACGATATTCTAATAAAATTCGTTGTGCCTCTACGATCTGTCTCGTACGACGGCCACTCTTTGGGTTATAAAGAGCGATAACAAAATCCGCCATTGCTGCCGCTTCTACTCGCTTTGCAATTAAATTCCAAGGTGTCAAATGGTCACTTAAACTAATGGTACAGGCGTCATGCATTATTGGAGCACCTAGTAAACTTGCACACGAATTAATAGCCGAAATGCCTGGAACAATTTCAACCTCGATACCAG
This sequence comes from Lysinibacillus agricola, assembly GCF_016638705.1. GTDB lineage: Bacteria > Bacillota > Bacilli > Bacillales_A > Planococcaceae > Lysinibacillus > Lysinibacillus agricola. The sequence continues at coordinate 3,512,126 of NZ_CP067341.1, forward strand.
TTGCTTCTGTCCAACCTAGCTCGATTAATACCTCATACACTAATCCTGCCATGCCATAAACGCCTGCATCTCCGCTCGAAATAACCGATACGATACTTCCAGCCTCTGCTTGACGTACTGCTTCCTGTGCACGTGAAACTTCCTCTGTCATACCAGTACTAATAATCGACTTTGCGCTAACTAAATCCTGAATAAGTTCAACATAAGTTTTATAACCAATGATCATATCACTTTGTTGTAGTGCCTCCACAGCACGAGTCGTAATATGTTTAAAATCTCCAGGGCCAAAGCCAACTACGAAAATCTTACCTTTTTGCGCCATTTTGTTACCCCTCTTTCACCTTTTCAATGCCTTTAATGGCTGTTGTTTGTGCTGTCCGCTGTAACGAACCTTCACGCAATGTAAAGACATGCTCATTATGTAACGATTCATGATTTAAATCTTGCACGAGTGCCCTCGCATGCTCCGTTGTCGGCACACGGTACCAATTCCCTTGAGGATATCCAATGACAACGCAAGCATCCTTACATCTGCCATTACAGCGAGTCCTTGTCGTATGTATCTCCTTATCAAGTGCCAGCAACTGTATTTCATCTCGGATTGCCTGTGTAATTTCCTCTGCATCTTTTTTCATACAGCTACTACCATTGCAAATAAAAAGATGTGTTTTCATCCCCTCTAAATTCCAAGTTGTCATAGTTGTTCTCCCCTCATTTGCTTTTAGGAAAAAGAAAAACCTTTACTCTAGACGGAAGAGTAAAGGTTTTGTAGAAGCTAAATAAAAACGAATATACGGGTACTCGCTCTCGCTTCAACTTCTCCCTCCGAAAAGTTTGCATGCATCATCACATAAGCAGGTTTCCTGACTTAAGCTTCCTTTTACTTTCGCACCTTCCCATTTTTTTTATAAATGGTGGCCTTTGCGATTTCATCAGCTATTACAGTAGCGGGGGCTGTATCGGATTTTCACCGATTTCCCTATTATCTTGAAAATATTCAAGCACTTATGGACGTTTTATATGAATTTATGTAATTGAAAACTGTTTCTATCATAGCTTATTTTTTTAAAATTTCAATATTTCTTTCTTAATTTGTGACATTTATATTAATTTTTTTAGAAAAATGTGACATTAGTTCTCTATTTATCTGAATTTTCGACATTGAGACTCAATTAAACATTTTTTCATAAAAAGTATAGCATATATATGGAAATTCATGTTACACTTTGTCGTGAAATCTCACAACTTCATCTTTTTTCGGTGCGAAGTGTTCGTCATTTCGCTTAAAAGGGAAGCCGGTTCAAATCCGGCGCGGTCCCGCCACTGTACTAGAGAGTTTTATAGATAATGTCACTGTCCAAAGGATGGGAAGGCCTATAAAACGTTGAACTAAAGCCAGGAGACCTGCCGAAAAATATGTGATCGTTTCAACCTACGAGGATAGGTGTGCGGCTTAGCAGATTAGAATTCTATTTGCTTTTTTAGCTATACACTTTTCCGCAATTGGAGAAGTGTTTTTTTTATTTTCGCACGCTACAATCGAAAAATTTAATGTTAGGAGGAGAGATATTTGAAATTCTCAGGTTGGAAGCTTAGTTATTTCTTACTGGCATTTTTATTCGTGCCAAATCGTGCATTTGCGATGCATATCATGGAGGGCTTTTTGCCGATTGAATGGGCGATTTTTTGGTGGGTCGTATCGATTCCATTTATTATTTTAGGATTACGTTCTATTCGTAAAACCATTGATGAAAATCCTGAGACAAAAATGATATTAGGTCTATCGGGTGCCTTTGCCTTTGTGCTATCAGCCTTAAAAATCCCTTCTGTAACGGGAAGTTGCTCACATCCGACAGGAGTTGGACTTGGGACAGTTCTTTTTGGGCCACTAGCCATGAGTGTTATCGGAACAATCGTATTATTATTCCAATCTTTACTTTTAGCACATGGTGGTCTTACAACATTAGGGGCAAATACCTTTTCCATGGCAATTGTTGGTCCTATTATTGTTTACTATGTATTTAAGGGCTCACAAAAAATGGGACTATCCTTTTCAGTAGCTGTCTTTTTAGCAGCAATGCTTGGTGACTTAGGTACATATGTTGTCACTTCTGTACAGCTAGCCCTTGCCTTCCCATCTGAAGTCGGAGGCTTTATGGCGTCATTCACAAAATTTGCTGGCATTTTTGCGTTAACACAAGTTCCTCTTGCTGTTAGTGAAGGAATTTTAACAGTGATCGTTATGAACTTCTTGAAAAAATACAATGTGAGCGAATTAAAAGCATTACGTGTTTTCTCAGCAAAGGAGGCACACTAAAATGAAAAAAAACTTACTGCTCTTAGCAATTGTTGTGTTACTAGCAATCATCCCCCTATTTATCCAAAAGGGCGCAGAATTTGAGGGTGCTGATGGCGAAGCGGAAGCAGCAATTAGTGAAATAAATGCTGACTACGAGCCATGGTTTGAAAGCTTATGGGAGCCACCAAGTGGTGAAATTGAAAGCTTATTATTCGCACTACAAGCTGCTATCGGCGCTGGATTTATCGGCTATTTCATCGGTTTAATGCGCGGCAAACATAAAGAAGGTTAAACGCTATGTTACTCATTGATAAGTATGCTTATATGAATAAGCTAGCGTCTGTTCATCCGCTAGAAAAAATGACGTTATCCCTTGGACTTCTTCTATTGTCGCTTATCATGAGAGATGAACGAATTTCACTCATTACATTTATTGTAATGAGTGCTTTTATCATTTTAAGCGCAAAAATCCCTATTAAATATTATGCAAAACTACTATTGCTACCGGGATTTTTTTTACTGTCAAGTTTAGTATCTATTTTAATTTCGATAACGCCATCAACGAGCACGCTACCTGCACACATTTGGTCATTTTCTCTTAATAGTTGGACAATTTTTGTAGGCAGTGCGAGCCTAGTGACAGCGCAACAGCTTTTTTTCATCGTCCTTGGCAGCATTAGCTGTTTGTATTTTTTAATTCTCACGACATCGGTACAATCTATTTGTCACGTCCTACGACTTTGGCGACTTCCCACTTTGTTTGTAGAACTAGTAGAACTTACGTATCGATTTATTTTTATCTTTTTAGATAGTATGCAAAAAATTCATCTTGCCCAGCAGGCTCGACTAGGTTACAGCTCCCCTATGCAGTGGCTTCGCTCAGTATCAATGCTGATCACAGCTTTATTTGCTGAGATGTTCCAACGAAGTCGTGAATTAAACAATGCGATGGAAGCACGTGGTGGCGAAACTGTCTATTGGCAGGAGGATGTTACCTATAACATGAAAAACTGGCTAGGTATTGCTGCAATTTTTATATTCCTCATCATTTATGGAGGTTTTTTCTGATGACAGACTTATTCTTTGAATTAAAACATTTATCTTACGCTTATGCAGATGGAACTCATGCCTTAACAGATATTACACTACAGATTCCAAAGGGGAAAAAAATCGCTTTACTTGGTCATAACGGGGCTGGGAAATCAACGTTATTTCAGCATTTAAATGGAATTTTGAAGCCAACCACTGGAAGTATAGCCTTTTGTGACAAAGAACTTAATTATAGTAGAAAAGCATTAAAAGTATTACGCCAACAGGTTGGTATTGTTTTTCAGGATGCAGACAACCAGCTTTTTTCGGGTACAGTTAAGCAGGATATTGCATTTGGGCCTCTGAATCTTGGCTGGACAACTGAAAAAATTGAAGAGAAAATTGCATGGGCTGTCGCTCAAACTGAAGTTGAAGCATTGCTCGATAAACCGATACATTTTTTAAGTGTTGGACAGAAAAAACGTGTCGCAATGGCAGGAGTACTAGCAATGGAACCTTCCGTATTACTATTAGATGAACCGACAGCTGGGCTAGATAATTATTATGCTGCACAAGTTTTACAGTATTTAGCTACATTAGAGAACGGTGAACGAACAATTTTACTAGCAACGCATGATATCGCTTTGGCATATGAATGGGCAGATCAAATAATCGTCATGGAAGCTGGGAGAATTATTTATAATGGGGATCCAGTTGAAATGTTCTTTCAAGAGGATTTGCTTGAAAGAGCCCATCTTGAACGTCCATGGGTCTTTGAAATGACGATTGCCTTACAAAACAAAAAACTAATTGAGAAAAACATTATAATGCCTCGATCGAAAGAAGATTTACAAAGACTTATTGAGCAGCTTTAAAACATTTTTAGGAACATAGCCTGTTGGGGATTATTGTTGCGTGCTTTTTCACTCTCCTTGACTGCAATCTCACAAATCGATTAGATAAGGGACACCCGTAGCCTATAAGTCTGTTTTAGCTATGGACACTTATTGGTCAAAGAGGGTATTCGAACTCCCTCCCCTTTTAGTCTGCTAACGCAACTTTTTTACCATGTATTAAATAGAAAAATACGGATTGGTTCTTTTGGAAAAATATATTTTTATTACGAAACTTTTCTATCGTCCATTCGTATTAGTATAGATGTCACAAAATAAGACATTCAAGGAGGAAATATAATTGAAGAAATGGAATAAGAAATCAATCGCTTTAGTAGCATCTGCAGCACTAATGGTTCCTGCTACTTCTGCCTTTGCTGAAGCTCCACAAAAAACAGCAAAGAACCAAGATTTAGTGAAAGTAGCTAGCAATAAGGACCAAACATTTAAAAATCAAAAAGAATGGATTAGCAAGGATACGATTATCGTCAAACATTCCGGTCTTGATAAGAATGTACATAATAAAATTGGCTCAAAAGTGATCCGCTCTATCCCTTCATTAGGTTACGATGTTATCCAACTGAACAAAGGAACAAATTTAGAAAAAGCAGTTTCATATTATGCTACACAAAAAGGGGTTAAAAGTGTATCCCCAAGCTATGTGTATCATTCCTTTGGCACAAAAACAGATCCAAAGAAACAGGATATGTATCATTTAAACCTACTTCAAATTGATAAAGCACTAGAATTAGCGGGCAACAATGATGTAAAAGTAGCCGTTATCGATTCTGGTGTGGATTTTAAACATCCAGATTTAAAATCTCAAGTGCTACCACCATATAATGCTGCAGCACCTGCCAATACTTCTTATCCTGGTGATCATGGAACGCATGTAGCAGGAATTATTGGCGCGGCAAAAGATAATGGCATTGGAGGACACGGGATTAATCCAAAAGCCAAACTTCTTCCGATTGATGTATTCAACGGAAAAGAAGGTTCCAATGATTTCGTCATTGCACAAGGCATCCTTTACGCCATTGAGCAAGGCGCTGATGTTATTAATATGAGCCTTGGCGGCTACGGAACATCTCCACTGTTAGAGGATGCAGTTCAGAAAGCCATTGATAAAGGAATTACCATTGTCGCAGCTGCTGGAAATGAATCGACAGATAACTACTCCTTCCCTGCTTCATACGAAGGTGTTATTAGTGTAGGTTCTACGAATGATCGAAACAAACTATCAAGCTATTCAAATTATGGTCCATCGGTTGACCTAGTAGCTCCAGGTGAAGAAATTTATAGTACAGTTCATGATGAGAAAAAAGGATCATCATTTGTAAAATTTAGTGGAACATCGATGGCATCTCCTGTTGTTGCAGGTGTGGCTTCCCTATTAAAATCAAAATACCCAGATTTAAAGCCTTATGAAATAGAAGCTATTCTCGAACAGACTGCAAAGGATTTAGGTGAGACGGGGTATGATCTTACATATGGACATGGTCTAGTAGATCCTGTGAAAGCATTACAGTATAATATAAAAGATTTACCAAAACAGTATTCAGAAACAAAAGGAGAGCGCTTGAAAAACGCTAAAGTCCTTAAAAAGGATACATTAAATACTGAAAAAGGTGCATTCAACCAACCGGACGAAAAGAAATGGTACAAGGTTAATTTAGATGAAAATGAATATGCTCAGCTGACATTAAACGGTGCAAACAAATATGATTATGCATTTGATTTGTACTTCTACCCTGAAGGTAACAGTAAAGAAGTAGAACCAATTAACGTCAATGATGTTCGCGTTGGCAAGCAAGAAGGATACCTATATAAAGCAGAGCAAAAGGGAACCCTTCTTATTGGAGTTAAAGATCATAATGGTAACTATAGCTCAAAGGGCGATTCTAACTATGTCTTCACAGCTCAAACAACTAATAAATTACCAATTGATTCACTAGATATGGAGCATATGGAGAATATTGAAAAATTCCCATTCAGTACAGCAGGGAAAAACTATACCCTACTTTCTGAAGATCATCTAGGTGACAAAGATTATTTTACATTTTCAGTAAATGAACCAACGACACTGAAATTTGATTTAACTGGGATTCCAGGTGTTACTGCATCCATGGAGCTTTATTTAAAAGAAGACTTAGTTAATGTACCAACAGAGGAATTCGATGCTGAAGGATTAGATGAGGCATATCCAATTCGAACATCTTATGGTACGGATAAAGGCGAAGGAGTAAACTTGGTTGTCGATGCTATGCCAGATCAAGAGTATGTAATAAGCGTATCTAATAAAAACAGTAACAATTTTTTACTTGATATGTTCTTTAGCGGCGGTATTAATACTGAAGAAACTGTTAGTGAATCAATCATTCCTTACACATTAAAAAGTGAAGTCGTAACCCTTCCTCAAGATGAAGACGGCCTTACATTTAATGGGGAAATGCAAGAAAACAACATACAAAAGGATCTTTTACCTTTAGCTGAATATAAAACAAAAAAACGTAATCAAGTAAATGATTTCATGAATATATTCATGAACCCAGATGCAATGGGACAACCAGAAAACGCTGACCAGATTATGGAACAAGCAATTCGTTTTGATATTGGTCAAGATCAAAAAGCATACTTCCAAACTGAAGATGATGAAGATTACTTCACGTTTACAGCTAAAGAAAATGCCGTTTATGGTTTCAAGATTCAAAAAGGTATCAACCAATCACCAGCTGGTAATATATTCGAATACGATGAGAAAACAAATGAATTAATCCCAGTTTCTTCATTAACTAATGATATGGGGTTACTTAGTCTACTTCTTGGATCAACAATTGATGAAAACGAAGCTAAGGCAATTGCATTGAAAAAGGATAAAACCTATGTTGTAAAAGTAATGAATCTTGGTGACCGTTCTGCTGAACCGTATACACTTAAAACAAGTAAAATGGCAGCTATTCCAGAAGAGTATAATAGAAAAAACAATACACCAAAAACTGCTAAAACGATTGGACCTAATATCACTTACAAAGATCATCTCATTTATCAAGATGATACAGATTTTTACTATTTTAGACAACAAGGCAAAGATGAAGTCATGAGCCTTCTTATTTCTTCTGCACCATATACAAAAGAACAGCTAGATCAATTACCTAAAGAACTTCAAAATGATTTGAAGTTTTCAGGCTCCATTATAGAAGATACAAATGGTAATAAGAAAATTGATCCAGAAGAAATGGCAACAGAAATTCCATTTGGACAGAGTGAAGACATCCTTCAACAACTACTAGGCCTTGGAGGAACAACAGATGTAAATACTTCTTTTAAAGCCAAAAAGGATCACGCGTATTTTATTGTTCTTAACGGAAGCAATGTTGGACAAGTATCAATCCAACCGTATACTTTAACTTTGTTTGATCATAAAAATGCAGATGAAGATGCAGATTCCAAATTAGTTAACGGTGTACCCACGAAACCAACTGTACTTACGAAAAAAGATGGTAAATGGGTAGCTACTCAATATCTAAATGCAGGGGTTCCATTTGGCGATAAAGACTATTTTGAATTTAAAAACGACAGCAAACGCGATGTGTTCTTCTCTCTTCAAACAGAAAAAGCACTAGATGGCGTCATCCGTATTATTGATGCAAACGGAAAAACAGTACAAACTTTAGATTTTTACGGAGCTGGAGATGCTGAAGTAGGTACAGTCGAACTCGATAAAGGAACTTACTATATTGAAGTAAGTGAATATTACGGCAAAGCTAGTACTCAACCATATACACTTGAAATAAAATAAGATATAAATCCCTTTGGACCGAAAAAATAAACTTAGTAAAAGGTTAGTATTTTCGGTTGAAGATAGTGTAGCAAGGAACTATTTAAATTTTCAAAAAAGTGAAGGTTTATCCCCTAGATGATTAAAAATCTAGGGGATTATTTTATTAGTGTTTCAGGTGTGTTGATTAACCATTTTTATCCACCCTAATCAACACGCCTGTTAGTGTTTTAAACTAATTCGATACTATTTAAAGTAAAGAGTATTAGGTGTTTTATTTAAACTATTTTTATTTGAAGCTCATCACCATAACATGGAGTTGATTTCCGTTCCGACTGGGCGCTTTAAAAATTTATCAATCAATTATAACCCTATATTTCCCTAATCAATATGCTAGGAAAAATAAAAAAATACTTAATGAAACAGGCTAGATTAGCGCACTATAGATTACACACACTAAAAAGCATCTTCATCCGTAATGGACGAGATGATTTTTTTCTAACCGAAATATTTAACATAATTACTATATTGATCCTGTGTCATTTCTAGCTTTTCATATAGCTTACGCGCATTAACATTGTCAGTTGCTGTTTGGAGCGTCACATAACGAGCATACTGCTGCTCACAATATTGAAATACCTTCTCCATTAATGCCCTGCCCACCCCTAGGCCTCTAGCATCTTCCGTTACATAAATATCATTTAAAATATATGCTCGCTGTAATGCAATGGAAGAAAATGTTGGATACAATTGTGCAATTCCAATAGCTTTGCCATTTTCCACAGCTATAAAAATAACGGATTCCTTTAAGGCGATTCGTAATTGTAAAAATGCCTTGGCACTGCTTACATCTGACTCAATCCCATAAAACTGGCGATATTCATCAAAAAGCACTGTTAGCTCCTCTAGTTCATTCATTGTTGCTTGAAATATTTCCATCTTATTCTCCCCTTGTGTCTACCCATGATCGTCTAAAATTATGAATCTATTTTTCATTATATAGGAAATAATGGAATAAAGAAAAGAATTCCCCCATATTCAAGCAAGAATACACTTTAGCATGGTTTTTCATCCAAATATTCAACAACTTTTTGCAACGTGAAAAGATTAGTATATTTAAGCACCATGAACAACATCTCCTCTAGCAAAATCACCTCATGTTTAAAGTGTCCCTCTCTTTTATAGAACTAACTAATGTAAACAATTGCCTACAGAGCAACTCTTGCAACGCATATTGTAATAAAGAATCCTTTGTATCGACAAAGTAAACAACATCAATGTTCCTGCTTACGCCTATTGGACACTTCTAATAACTATAAAAGAATCGAGGGTTTACATGAATATTAGCTTTTTATCACCTGCCTACAATAGTGAAGAGTGGATATTGACCATGCTGGAAAGTATCCCTAAAGAATATGCCTATGAAATTATCATTTGCGATGACGGCTCAACTGATAATACTTTAGCCATATTAAAGAACTATCAAAAAAAATGTCATGCCTTAAAAATATTAGTTCATCCAAGCAATTTGGGTGCTAGTGAAGCCTATAATCGATGTATTGCAGAAGCTACGGGTGATTATATAGCTATCATCGATAGTGATGATTATTATTTACCCGCCATCCGAAACGTTTTAGCACAAGTAGATGGTCAATTTGACATTTATTATTACAACATGTTAACAAAGGCTGGCTATGCATTTATTAAAGATGAATCCAATCGTTACAGTTTACCTGGTCAGTTTAAAATCATTCGAAGAAGTCTAATAGGTGATGCAAAATTTACGATGAGAAAGGATATTGCTGGGGATTGGGATTTTAATTGTGCCTTAATGAATAAAAACCCAACAAGTAAATACACAAATGAATTGGCATACTGGTATAACTTCCCAAGGGAAAATTCTGAATACGATTTACACCGAAGAGGATTAAAATAACGCCATTATTTCCATGCAGGAGGTGTAATTGACAATACAATGTTTACAGATAAAGTTTTACTGATAACAGGTGGAACTGGCTCTTTTGGCAATGCGGTATTAAAGAAGTTTTTGAATACCGACATTAAGGAAGTTCGCATCTTTTCAAGGGATGAGAAAAAACAGGATGATATGCGTAAGCTCTATCAGAATCCGAAAGTTAAATTTTTTATTGGCGATGTACGTGACATTCAAAGCATTCACAACGCGATGTATGATGTCGATTATGTTTTTCACGCTGCCGCTCTCAAGCAAGTCCCCTCCTGTGAATTTTTCCCACTGGAAGCAGTTAAAACAAACATCCTAGGTACTGATAATGTTTTAACGGCTGCTATTCAAGCAAGTGTTAAAAAAATTATTTGCCTCTCTACTGATAAAGCTGCCTATCCAGTAAATGCGATGGGCATTTCAAAAGCCATGATGGAAAAAACGTTTATTGCAAAGTCAAGAATGGTTCATCCAGATAAAACCTTGATTTGCGGTACACGATATGGGAATGTAATGGCTTCCCGAGGCTCTGTTATTCCTTTATTTATCGAACAAATTAAAGTTGGCAAGCCTTTAACGATTACAGATCCAAAAATGACACGCTTTATGATGAGTCTTGATGAGGCAGTAGAACTAGTTTTATACGCCTTCTCACATGCTGATAACGGGGACATTATGGTGCAAAAATCACCAGCTGCTTCTATTGAGAATTTAGCCAAGGCCCTACTCGAAATTTTTCAAGCTCAAAATAAGATACAAATTATCGGAACACGACATGGTGAAAAGATTTACGAAGTGTTATTAACAAAGGAAGAAGCTGCAAAGGCCATTGATATGGGGAATTTTTATAGAATCCCTGCCGATAATCGAGATTTAAATTATGGAAAATATCTTGATGAGGGCTCTCCTAAAATTACATTAACCGATGAATACAACTCTACTAATACGAAAATACTGTCCGTGGCAGAAATAAAAGAAAAATTATTGAAGCTCCCTTTCATTCAAGAAGAATTACATAATTGGATGGGAGGAAAACCTTGAAATTTTTAGTTCTTGGCGCTACTGGAATGGCTGGTCACACGATTTCAATCTATTTATGCTCTCAAGGGCATGATGTGACAACCTATTCAAGAACAGCCTTTTCATACGGAAAAAATATAACGGGAGATATTACTGATTCAAATTTTTTAAGGTCACTATTACTAGATCACGACTATGATTTTGTGGTCAATTGTATTGGTATATTAAATGATGCCTGTGAAACGGACCGTGAGAAGAGCATATATCTCAATAGTTATTTGCCTCATGCCATTGTATCTTTATTAAAAAACAGGAAAACTAAGCTTATTCATTTGAGTACGGATTGTGTATTTTCAGGAAAAAGCCGCTCCCTATCATGAAAAAAGCCTTCGCGACGGGGTAACCTTTTATGACCGTACGAAGGGCTTAGGGGAAATTGAAAGCACTCAACATCTGACGTTTCGCAACTCTATTATCGGCCCTGATATGAAAGAGGATGGCATAGGCCTCTTTCATTGGTTTATGAAGCAGCACGATACTATTGACGGCTATACTGGCGCAATATGGACCGGAGTTACTACCCTAACATTAGCAAAAGCAATTGAACGTGCAACAATCGAAGGGACAACAGGCCTCTATCACCTCGTCAACAATAGTAGTATTTCAAAGTTTGATTTACTGCAATTATTCAATAAGCACTTCAAGGAAAATAAAGTAACTATCCGTCCATATCAGCTCGTAAACATTGATAAAACACAAGTTAACACACGAAAAGATTTTTCATTTACTGTACCTAACTATGAAGAAATGATCATTGAGATGAAAAAATGGATATGGGGGCATAAAGAATTGTATCCTCATTATTTTAAATGAATTTGGAGGATCAGGATGCTAAAGAGAAAGTTTGGAAACCGTTCAGAATGGCAACGAGTTATAGAAAGAAAGTATAGTCAGTCATACCTTGATACTAGTGAATTTAAGGGTTTTATAACATTATTAAAAACAATCCGAGTTACTGAACCTTTATTCGTGAATTATGGAGAGAAAAACCTATGTATTGTTGATAACGGCTACATATGGTTACAACAATTTCCTCTTGAGAAAAATCATTCTGTAACAACAATGTTTGATGCTAACGGAGAAATAATTCAATGGTATATCGATATTTGCTATAAAAACTCAATAGAAAATAATGTTCCTTATATGGATGATCTATTTTTAGATCTTATCTTGTTGCCATCGGGAGAGTTGATTGAAAAAGATGCTGATGAATTAGAAGAAGCTTATTTGAATGGCATCATTGATAAATCTCTTTATGATTTGGCTTGGAACGAGCTAAACAGCATAAAAAGAGATATACGCAAAGGTGAATTTAAGTTGGTTAACCTTTCTAAACAACATAAAGATATTTTAATAAATGAATCAATTTCATAAATCATATTTTTCAAGAGCGAACTAGTCCTAATCATATGCGAATAAGATACTTCAATAGGCACAACATCCGAAACAAGAAAACAACAAACCAAGCGGAATAAAGGATCGACCAAAAGTTTATTAGGCTATACAAATGTAAAAGGTATTTTATTTGGCAGTAGCATTTCAAAATATGATGAAGCTGACATCTTAAAGGCTGAAAAAGATGGTATTACTTCCCTCACTTACGGTCGGAAATTCGCTATTAGTTAAGCAAAGTATTTTTGATTATGCAGCATAAAAGGCACCTGCTACGGTGCCTTTTTGGCATGAGACTAGTATTTAATTTTGAGAGTATCCCCACCGACATAAACTCCCTCGGAACGGGAAATTGGCAGCTTTTGCTCTGCTGAGAAGCCGATCGTTTCTCCATCTCTTAAAGTGACATTCTCTTCTACAATATATCCGGAAATAGTAATCAAAAACTCACGTAGCTCGGCAGGAGATGCTTGACTGTCCAGGATTTCAATTTCATCCTTGCCAAAGGCTTTTAGCCCATAGGTATATCCATCTACCTCGGTTTCCGTTCCGACCAGGCCGAAATAAACCAGATTCAGTAAAGGAAACATGTCGTCATTCTTCATGCCTTCAGCCATATCCAGAAAAAGTTCAGGCTGAAATACGGTGCCGGATGTATAGATCCCTATTGCGTTAGGAAGCTTTAAACAACTGGCAGCCAGCTTAGTTTATAGCCTGCCACTGTCCAGCGGAGAACCGGAGCGGGTAAATGCAGCAAGGATGATTTGAGCTACATGCGTTTGAGTAACCTCCACCGCTTCCTTCCACATGTAGTTTCCCTGTGCATAATGCTCAGCCTCACCGTACTTGTCGCTAGGCTTTCGGTACAAATGTCATTTGTAACTGACGTTGCACTTTCGCTACAAAAGACATTTGCTTTAAAGAAGTTAAATATGAGTTCCACCGTTACCTTCCTGAATCTGTTCATTAAGCTGTTTCTTTACGTTCTCCTGTTTCTTCGACCAATAAGTAGCGAGAATCGGACCAGAAATATTATGCCAAACAGCGCCAAGAACACTAGGTAGGGCAGCTAAGGGACCAAAATGAGCAGTAGCTAACGCTACACCTAGACCAGAGTTTTGCATGCCAACTTCAATAGAGATAGCTCTTCGATTACTTTCATCAAGTCCTAATACACGTCCTATTAAATAGCCAAACAGCAATCCAAATGCATTATGGAGCGCTACTGCCGCAAAAATAATGGCTCCCGCCGAAGCGATATTATTAACATTACCCGCAACAACAGCAGAGACAATGATCATAATAGCAACTACTGAGATAAGTGGAATGACATTCATGCTTTTTTCTACGACACGTGGAGCAAATCTTCTTACAACAATACCTAGTATAATTGGGAAGATGATTACTTGAATAATTGAAGTAAACATCGCCATTGGATCCACCGGCATCCATTTACCTGCAAGTAATAGTAGTATTAATGGTGTTGCAATTGGAGCTAATAACGTCGAAAAAGATGTCATTGTGATTGATAATGGTACATTGCCTTTAGCTAGATACACCATGACGTTTGAAGCAGTACCCCCTGGAACAGAGCCAAGAAGGACTAGCCCTGCAGCTAATTCCGCTGGTAAGTTCATAATATACGCAATTAAAAAAGCGGAAAGTGGCATGATAATATATTGGGCACATACACCAATGATGACTGGCACTGGATTCGTTATGACCAGTTTGAAATCAACCGCTTTTAACGTCAGCCCCATACCAAACATAACAATGCCTAGCAAAATCGTTATATATCCCCCAAATATTAAAAATGGATCTGGAGCTACAAAGGCAATAACTGCTATACAGATGACCCATACGGCAAAGTATTTTCCAGCTATCGTACTAATGGCTTCTAAAATTTTCATATTTCCACTCCCTCTTTCTTTATTTTTAAGATTTTATTTGGATTTAAGAGTCCGTCAGGATCGAGCGCTTGTTTAATCTTTTCCATCACAAGCAATGCTTTACCATGTTCTTTCTCTTGGTATTTCTGTTTACCAATGCCGACACCATGCTCTCCTGTACAAGTTCCCCCTCGTTCAAGTGCATACATCACAATCAACTCATTAAATTCATCAGCTTTTTTTATTTCATTAGAATCATTCATATCAATCATTAAAAGAACATGGAAATTGCCATCACCGACATGGCCAACAATCCCACCTGTAAGCGCTAATAAATCTAGTGCTTCTCTCGCATGGGCAATAGCACCTGCTAACTCGGAAATCGGTAAACAAACATCGGTCACCATTAGTTTTTTTCCTGGGTGTCCATGAACATAGGCGTAAGCTAAATTATGGCGAGCTTCCCACAGTTGATTTCGAGCTGCATTATCGCCCTCAAAATCAATATGTTCACAATTGTACGCTGCTACAATCTCCTTCATAAATTCAACGTCTTGCTTTAAGCCAGCTTCATTGCCTTGAAACTCTAAAAATAAGGTTGGTTGTTCCTCATAAGCTGTTTTACTATGCAAGTTCACTTGTTTTATTGAAGGTTCATCTACCAGTTCAACTCTTGCAATTGGAATTCCCGCTTGTAAAATACTAACGACTGCTTCGACAGCATCATTGACTGTTTTGAAGGATGCTCGAGCAGCCATAACATATTCAGGAATCCCATAGACTCTTAGCGTCAATTCAGTAAAGCAACCGAGCGTTCCCTCAGACCCTACAAATAGACCGTTTAAATGATAACCAGATGAAGATTTTTCTGCTAAATTCCCCGTATGAATTACCGTACCATCTGAGAGAACAACCTCTAAATCTCGAACTTGATCGCGCATAACCCCATATTTAACGGATGTTGTTCCACTAGCATTTGTTGCTGCCATACCCCCAAGTGTTGCATCTGCTCCCGGATCCACAGAGAAAAACAATCCGTATTTTTTCAACTCTTTATTCAACTGAGAACGCGTCACCCCTGGTTGAACTTTTACGAGAAAGTCCTTCTCCCTAACTTCTAATATTTTGTTCATCAGAGAAAAATCTATCGTTATCCCGTGGTCATAAGGAATAACATGC
Organism: Lysinibacillus agricola; assembly: GCF_016638705.1. GTDB lineage: Bacteria > Bacillota > Bacilli > Bacillales_A > Planococcaceae > Lysinibacillus > Lysinibacillus agricola. The sequence continues at coordinate 3,527,628 of NZ_CP067341.1, forward strand.
CCTTCTAAGCTTGTTCCTCTTCCAAATGGTACTATCGGTACTTTGTATTGGTTTGCTATGTTTATAATAAAACTCACTTCTTCCGTCGTTGTCGGAAACACAACAATATCCGGTAGACTGGCACTATGATACGATTCATCACTGCTATGTTGTTCTAAAATCGTTTGATTGATCGTTACTTGGCTTTCAGTAAGAACACTCCGTAGAGCAATCACTAATTCCTCATTTGTTGTAATCATTTTATTCTCCCCTTTTTACGCTCATTCTTTCAAAGTATTTGTTAATGGTATTTTAGTTGTTTGAACTATAAATATATATGTCATACCAATTTATCGAATTCTTCAAATTGGTCCAACCTTTATTATTGTACTAAATATTCAGAAAATATCAATAATTATTATTTTTATTAAATTGCTAATCAAGAAGTATTTCTGTATGATTAAAGCATTTATAGTACTACGTATTTGAGGGGAGTGACATAGGTAATGCCACAACCAAAGAAAAAAGCATATCAAGTAATTGTTGATCAAATAAGGGAATATTTTTTAAATGGGGAATTACAGCCCGGAGAAAAACTCCCGACAGAAAGAGAATTAGCGAGTCGTTTTAATGTAAGTCGAACATCGGTTAGAGAGGCACTTCGGAAGCTTGAAATCAAAGGAATTATTGAAATTAAACAAGGCAGTGGCAGTTTTATCAAAACACCAGAATACCATTCATTAGGAGAAGAACTTTCATCTACGATCATAAAAACTGAAAAAAAACTAATATATGAAATGTTAGAACTTCGCCAGGCACTTGAAGTTGAATGTGCCTTTTTAGCTTCACGACGAGCCACTTCTGAAGATTTAGAACGAATTGGTAAAGCATTAGAAATGATGGATCGAGTTAAAAATGATGTAGAATTAGGAATTCAAGCTGACCTAAGTTTCCATATTAATATTGTTCTCGCTTCACATAATTCAATATTTTTACAATTATTTCAAACCCTTAGTGAACATATGCAAGACACAATCCGTGTTACCCGAAGACAACGCTTGAAAGATCCAGAACGCACGCAAGAGACCATTGATGAACATAAAGAAATTTTCTTAGCAATCGCAGCTGGTGATGCAAATCAAGCCAAACAACTCATGGAAAAACATATTACGCAAATAAGGCGAGAATTGACAGAATCGCTTTTAAGTCATATTGGAGAACAACACGACTAAAACCACGATTTAAAGAAAGTCGTTCATCAAGTATTGAGTGCTGGGATGAGTAGTAATATAACCCCATAAAAAAATCCTCCATTCAATTGAATTGGAGGATAATTCCGGTACTATACTCACGTAATTTTCAGGGTAATAAAAAAGGGATTCTACGTTAGTGACCGAAGCCCCGACCGAATCCCTAATTTTTCGAAAAACCTTTTTAATGGTTTGCATTCGTAGTTAAAATGGTAAAATTTTGTAGGTATTCAGAACTAATACTATATGAAACAACCTTCTCCTTGTACTTCTTGACTACATCAACGTGATTGTCGTAACTAAAAACAAAGAAATCAACATCTTTTTTGCCTCTTTTTACGTTGATGACAAATGGAGTAACATTAGTCTCTGGCTGTAAAAATAATTTTTCATTGCCCGGAAATATATAGTGTTTTTTCAAAAAGGAAGCTTTATTAAAATAGTCTGTAAATCTATTTTTTTCTTCCTCTTCTAAATCCTTTCCATTAAATGTTACCGTAACATCTTTTGAATCAAGTTTTTTATGAAGTTCAAATTTACTTACTCCCCATGCCACAGCTATACTGGGAGGGCTCATTAACAATTTAATAATAGATCCAATCACTAGCGTAATAATCAAACCCGTTGTCATATCATATCAACTCTTTCAATAATTTAATCATTTTAATAGCAATTACTATATAATAAAAAAATATTTAGTAATTAGGCTATATCGATGTTTTATCATCTACCTCTCAATGATAAGGGTTTTATATTTTTTATAACCATCCAATTCGATGCTTTTTTGACCATCCAATCTAATCCACTTTTAATCATAATCCAATTGTCTATAAACTATTAAGAGCTTCTGCAAACCTTTTGATTCCTTCATCTATTGAATCTTCATCTTCCTTTGCGAAAGTAAAACGAACAAAACCATCTTCGGATCCCAGTGTAGAACCAGGAACATAAATGACGCCTCTTTTAATGGATTCTTCAAGCAATTGGGTTTCATTATAATTTTTAAGTATTTTACACCATATATGAATACCACCTTGAGGAATAGAATATTCCACCAGATCTTTTAAATAAGTATCAAGGCTTTTTACAATTTTATCTCTCCTTTTTTCTAATTCCTTCATTAAACGTTTTATATGAATTTGAAAATTTTCTGATTCTAAAAAATCATTCGCTACCCATTGTGTATAACTAGAATGACCGAAGTCGATTTGTTGCTTCGCATCGGATAATCTTTCAATCACCGATGTTGGGCCAATAATCCACCCTATTCTTAATCCTGAGGCAACAATTTTGGACAATGAACTAATGTATAATACATTGCCATTCCTATCCATTGATTTAAGGGTAGAGATTTTATCTCCTGAAAAAGCTGTTAAACTATAAGGATCATCTTCTACTACTGGAATTCCAAGCTTTGAGGATATATCTAAAACCGCTTCTTTTTTCTTTTTATTCAATAAGGAGCCTGTTGGATTTTGAAAACATGGATTTAAAAAAACCATTTTAATTCGATGCTTTTTATATAATGACTGCAAATCTTCTGGGTTTATTCCATCCTTATCGACAGGTAGATAATGTATTTGTATACCTACCGATTTGAATATCGGAAGATTAAAATTGTAGGAAGGATCTTCTATCGCTATAGCATCTCCAGGCTTTAACAAACATTGTACAATTAAATGTAATGCTTGCTGTGCTCCTGATGTTATCAGTATTGAAGAAGGATCAGTTTCGATTCCCCGACATTCTTTTACGTGTTTTGCAATGGTAGTTCTAAAGATTTCATTCCCCTGTGGATGATCGTATCCTAGGCTTCCAATAAAAGAACGTGTTGACGTTATCTCGCTTAAAAATCTTTTTGGAAAAAGTTCTTCTGACAATTCACCGGAAGCTAAATTTATTAATTTATGTTCAACCGCTTCTTTTCTTATTTTTTGCGTTACAGGTTGACTAGGTAAAAAAGAACCCGCCTCAATATACCTATTCCAGCTAGGAATCCGCTTTTTGGTTATACCCCATATATCTTTACTAATGGTAGTACCACTTCCTCTATTTCTTTCAATCAGTCCCATCGATTCTAATTCGTCATATGCATGAACAACAGTACTTCTGTTTAAATTTAGAGCACTCGCTAAATATCTCTCTGACGGCAATGGTTTATCAGGTGGAAATGTACCATCTGCAATTCCCTTTTCAATATATTCTGCGAGTTGTTTATAGATCGCTTTTTTCGCATTTCTATCAGGTTTCCAATCCATATATTCACACCTCATTATTTCCTTCAAACATGCTTAAAATTTTAGCTTTTTCTTTTAGCAATGTTATTCCTGGGAAAAGATTATATATTAATATTATTTCAATTGTAATAAACCATCCACTTTATTGTTATTTTAGCCATCCACTGAAAAAATCAATCTTCGTTTTCTATTTTATAATGAGCATGAAATAAAGTTTGATAAGGTAGTGCTGTATTTCAATATTCCCTTCTTTTTGGACAGAGAAAAAAGCACCTCCACAAACAATCCATCAGTACAGAAACTCGACTGACCGAGTACTGTAAAACTAAATCATAAGCGAAAGTACTTATTTCAATGGTTATTCTGTAAGTAATGTTTTTTGTTAAAAGAAAATAAAAAGTATGGTGGTGACACTATGGAGTTATATAAAGGGACTATAGCTATAAATGTTATAACAGCTTTCCTGAGGGTTTGTACCATTATTAAATCTATCTATGACTTTTCATATTGTCACCTCTGAGTCACCTCCTATAAGTTTCAAATATTATACACGGTAAAACAGAGCATTCTAAGAGCCCGCTTCATTCATAAAATAATTGTAAAATCAAAAGGGTTTAGAAGTGGATTATTGCACTTCTAAACCGTCTGTTTTTTTATGTTTCAACGAATATTAAATTACCGATTCCTAAATTTCGTCCTAACAAAGGCTATGTTAGAAAGCATAGTTAATTTAGGTTTAGTCAGCTAGTTCAAACCACGTGGAGTATATATAACAACACATGCGGTGCTGGTGGGTTATTATTCTATGATTTTAATAAGGACTTCTACAAATTTAATTCAATGTTCCTGTCTCCACGAAAATGTCCCATAATCAAAGACACTTTTAGAAAATTTGATAACAATTCACTAGTGCTATTTCCATATAGCCATTCTTGATTTTCATTATTGTAAGTACCTATATACCACCGTGGTGCTTTATTCTTTTCGTTTATTATTAGCCCCTCATTTTCTAATATCTCCACAACCGCTTCTTTTTTCTGTTTATTAATATCTGAATTATTTTGTCCTGAAAATTTAACAATCTGTGAAATATCAATTATACGTTCTCCTGTTACAAAACCTAATTGTCCAAAATGAAAACAAGTAAGTTGAGCACTCTTACCCGGAGCATGGATTTCTAGCCTATTAAAATTTGTATCCGGGTTAAATGCATGACGAATTTCTAACTTAATATAATAGGCTGATGCAGTATTAGCTTCATATCGAAGAATTGCTCCAGCAGAAGAACTCGGTCTAATTTTACTAAATTTATATTCTTGCTCCCCAATTCTAAATTCCAAAAGCGAAGGAGCTTCAGAAATAATTCTATCTAAAAATTTATTAACATACTCCATAAATCTATTTCTCCCTTCAATATCCCACAAGTATCCAAACTAGACTATACTAATCCGTTACCTACCTATATATATCGAGTATTCCCCTTCCCTCTTGAAACTTTTTATAAATTTACACACCTGAAAACTGGAGATCAGCATGGTGTTAAGGTTTTATACCTGCATTCGTGTCCATTTTGTTAAAGACTTAATCCTATAACAGAGCTATGACCTTTATTTAACTTCGTGTACCTCTTGAATTTCAAATGGTCGAATTTTTAACGATAGGTCTGGCTGCTGTTGACCAATTTCTTTTAAGGCTACATCAACAATCACTTTAAGCTCCTGGTAAAAATGCACGCCATTACTATCGTCACCGCTTATAAGCCCTTGCTTCTTAGTAGATGGATATACTTCTTGAGCTAGATTTTTTAACGCAGTTTTACGATCTAATGTAGAACCTTGCCCACTTAAATTAAAAGCACTAACCCATTGCTGCTTTTTCGATTCTACTAGGCGTTGGTTTGCTTTTTTATTAATATCCTTAGCACAAGACTGACTAAACTGCTGCTGAATTTGATTTCGCTCCTCAGTATCTAAATGATTATTTTTAAGAGACTGACAGAAGCTATTGTAACATACTAAATATAATACTTTTTTGAAATCGTTTAACGGGTTCATTCCCTGATACTCATACTCATCTAGCACTGCATAGCGACGATTCAATGCCTTTACAGTTGCCCAATGCTTGTTTAAATAGCCCTTGTCCCATAAATCATAATAGTTTTCTACTTGTTGTATAAATTCATCCATAAAGCTCTTCTCATCAAACTGGATATCTGTATTGAGTCGAATAGAATGGGCTTCCTCAGAAAGGAATTCAATTAAACAGCTTAGCTCCTCATTCTTCACATTCTCCTCATACTGTATATCTAATCCAGAAAAGTAGAAGCTTGCACTTTCTATTAATGCTTCAATCGCTGGTTGCTGGGGCTCTTCTAACAGTGTAACCACCTGCTGTAAATTTTTCTTTACATGCTTTTGGCGTGTACTTTCCTTTTTAAATTCACTACCCTTAAATGTATCCATATGCGTGTGACATAACACTAATTTTTGGATTTGTCCGGTCAAAATAAAATGCTCAAGCAATACTTTTAAGCGTTGGTCTGGATTATTCGTCCCTTTATTTACCAAAATAATTTTGTCTGCCCGTTGAATTTTTTCCTCTGTCTCAATATCTAAACTAAATTGCTCTCTACGAAGTCCATGGTCTAAGCTGTACGGCGATTTATTAACACCAATCATTCAACATTTACGCGCTGTAGGTCGCTTCTATCCAACATGGAGTGGTGAATAGATATTAATATTAGCCTCTTGGTGGATAAGGGTCGTTTCCATAACTATTTTTTTCATGGATTCGACCATTGATAAAATTAACTTTTCCCTTAATAAAAATGATGTAATTAATAGGTCGAAATTTAAAAATAGAAAAGAAGGTGAAAGCTTGGTAGATTACGTTCCCTACCAATTTTCACCTTCTTTCATTTCAAATAACATTATTTCTCTTATTCTATTTAACTGCTAACGCCGAAGTTGAATCTGCTGCTAATTCTACTTGTAGATCCGTATATGGTAATCCATGTGCATCAGCTACCGCTTTATATACTATTTTTCCATTTACTACGTTTATCCCCTTCGCTAAAACAGGATTATCTAAAGCAGCTTGGCGATAGCCTTTATTAGCTATTTGCAAACCGTATGGAACAGTTACATTTGACAAGCCCATTGTTGAGGTACGCGCGCAAGCACCTGGCATATTCGCAACTGCGTAATGGACAACACCGTATACTTCATAAGTAGGATTACTATGAGTAGTAATTCGATCAATTGTTTCAATAGAACCCCCTTGATCTACCGCTACATCCACTATAACAGACCCCTTTTGCATCGTTTGAATCATTTCTTTTGAAACTAATTGTGGTGCACGTGAACCTGGAATTAGTACAGCACCAATTAACAAATCTGCTGTTTTCACTGCTTCAGCGATATTGTAGGTATTTGATGCAAGTGTACGAACACGTCCTTGGAACATATCATCTATTTGACTTAAGCGTGTAATATTAACGTCTAAAATTGTTACGTTTGCACCTAATCCTACTGCCATTTTCGCAGCATTCGTCCCGACAACCCCAGCACCTACAATCACTACATTTCCAGGTGCAACACCAGGAATACCACCTAAGAGAACTCCTTTTCCTCCTTTGGGATTTTCTAAAAACTGTGCACCAATTTGTACAGACATTCGGCCTGCAACTTCACTCATTGGCGTTAACAACGGTAAGGCACCTGAATCTAATTGAATTGTTTCATAAGCAATTCCAGTAACTTTACTTTCAAGCAAAGCTTTCGTTAATTCTGGCTCTGGAGCTAAATGTAGGTATGTGTAGAGAATTAGATTCTCTTTAAAATATTTGTACTCCTCCTGAATCGGCTCCTTCACTTTAATCACCATATCAACATCCCAAGCTTCCTTAGTCGATTTAGTAATTTGAGCGCCTACATCTAAATAATCTTGGTCTGTAAATCCACTACCTAGCCCTGCACTCGATTCAATTATTACTTCATGACCACCTTTTTTGTAAGCCACAACACCTGCTGGAGTAATTCCTACTCGATTTTCATTATTTTTTATTTCTTTAGGTACACCAATTATCATTATATTTCCTCCTACCTATTTTTTTATTAGTTTTGGTTTATAACTACAAGTTTCATTTCTGTCATTTCCTCAATTGCATACTTCAGCCCTTCTCTTCCCATACCACTCTCCTTTACGCCACCATATGGTAGATGATCTAAACGGAATGTAGGAATATCATTTATAATGACACCACCTACATGGAGTTTTTGCGTTGCCTGTAAAGCAACATGGATATTATCTGTATAAATACCAGCTTGCAAACCATATTTGGAGTCATTTACTTGATCAAATGCCTCTTGAATAGATGTAAACTTCATAATAGATACGATTGGTGCGAATACCTCCTGACAGGAAACCTTCTGCTCCGGTTTTACATTTAATAGTACGGTAGGTTGTAAGATATTCCCTTCAGATTCTCCACCAGTTGCAATAATTGCCCCTTGCCCCTTTGCTTCTTCAATCCAACTTAATGTTCGTTTTACATCTTGTGGACTAATTAAGGCTGAAACATCCGTTGTAGGATCTAGGGGATCACCAAGTTTCAACTCTTTTGTAGCTGCTACAAATTTATCTACAAACAAATCATACATTTTTTCGTGAACATAGATTCGTTGAACTGAAATACATACCTGCCCTTGGAATGCAAATGCACCGGAAACGACACGTGGAATTAATTTATCAATATTAACATTTTCATCGATAATAACAGCCGCATTAGAACCCAATTCAAGCGTTACTTTCTTAAGACCTGCTTGATTGCGTATGCCAATACCTACAGCGGGGCTACCTGTAAAAGAAATCTTTTTCACGCGATTATCCGTGACTAATTTGTTACCAATTAAAGAACCTGCACCAGTAACGATATTTAACGCACCCTTCGGTAATCCCGCCTCTACTAATAATTCACCAATAAAATAGGAAGTTAATGGTGTTTGACTTGCAGGTTTTAATACAACCGTGTTACCTGATGCTATTGCTGGCCCTACTTTATGAGCTACTAGATTCATTGGGAAATTAAAAGGTGTAATAGCTGCCACGATGCCTAATGGTTCACGAACCGTATAGGCAATGCGCCCGTCTCCACCGGGGGCAGCATCCACAGGAATTGTTTCTCCGTGTATTCGCTTTGCTTCTTCAGCAGCAAATTTATACGTTTGAATTGTACGCTGAACTTCAGCTTTGGCGGTTGAAATAGGCTTGGCTGCTTCTAGTGCTATTAGCTCTGCTGCTTCTTCAGCACGTGCTTCTAATAAAGAAGCTAATTTTTCAAGAATAATCGCACGCTTATACAAAGGCATATTCGCCATCGTTTTACGTGCAGCATCGGCAGCTACTAAAGCTGCTTCTACTTCCTCGACATTTGCCTTCGGTATTTCTGCAATGATCTCGCTACTATATGGAGAGCATAATTCTGTATACTCTGCTGCTTCCACCCAATCCCCATTGATAAATAAATTTTTCCTCATTATAATTACCTCACCTTTCGTATTACAACTTATTTGCCAATACCTGATTCTCTACTTCTTGAATCGCTTTTTCTAGAATATCTAATAAATCTCTTAACTCTTTTTGGCTTATTGATAATGGTGGTGAAAATACAACAATATCTTGAGCATCTAGTACAACAGAGCGACATATTAATCCCAACTTTGCTGCCTCTGTCACTATTTGCGGAGCGAGGAGTTTTCCTTCATAAGAGATTTCTATACCTGCCATTAAACCTAAACCTCTTGCATCTACAATAAATGGATACTTCGCTTGTAATACTTTTAACCCTGCTAATAGCTCTTGACCACGAATTTCTGCATTTGCTACTAAATTATCTTTCTCTATAATTTCAATGTTTTTCAACCCAACTGCACAGGCCATTGGATGACCACTATAAGTGTATCCATGCAATATAGTTCCTTCTGATAACTCAGAAAATTCTTGGTGTATTTTCTCTGAAATCATTACACCACCTAATTGTGCATATCCACTAGTAACACCTTTTGCAAAGCACATCATATCCGGTACCACATTAAAATGTTCCATCGCAAAGAACTTACCCGTCCTACCAAATCCTGTGATAACTTCATCAGTTATCATCAAAATACCGTACTCATTGCAAATTTCACGAATTTCTTTGAAATAATTATCCGGTGCAACATGCACCCCCCCTGCACCTTGTACTGGCTCGGTGATGAAAGCAGCTATTGTTTCTGGACCTTCAGTTTCAATCAAATCACGTAAAGCCTGTATGGAGAAATGATCTACGAATAGAAAATCCGGTGCATTTGAATTTGTAAAATCACGAAATCCTTTTAAACCCGTCGCACTTGTAGCACCGATTGCCACCCCGTGATAAGATCTCGATCTTGAGATAATTTTTTTTCGAGAAGTTTCCCCTTTTAATATCCAATAATGACGAGCCAATTTATAGGCGCTATCATTGGATTCGGAACCACCGGACGTAAAAAATGTAGTATTTAAATCACCAGGTGCTAATTCTGCTAACTTTTTTGCTAATAGAATAGCAGGCTCATTACTAAACGTTGCAAAACAAGAACTGAAGGCTAATTTATCCATTTGTTCCTTCGCTACTTCACCAAGTTCTGTTCTACCATGTCCGATATTCACATTCCAAAGCGAAGACATACCATCAATAACTTTTTTACCTGTAATATCATACAGATAAACACCTTTTCCTTCTGTAAAAATAAATGCCGGTCCATTTTCCGTCTTTACTGGTGAAGTAGGGTGTAGAAAATGCTTTTGGTCTAACACTTTAAGTTCTTCAACAGAATAATTTCTTTTCATAAAAATACATCCTCTCTTTTAAATGTTTTTAAACAATACACTCACAATTAATAAACAATAAGCTTGCCAACTACTAAAATGTGATTTACTTACATCTCGGAAATAAATTAATTTAATTTTCAATTAACTCTGAATATAGGAATTGTTTCGTCGATTTAATTGTTAAGAGAGATTTGTTTTATCAAATAAGCCTACCCCTTTTTTCCATAACATTCCTAATCATCCAGCTACCTAAGCTAGAAGCATTATGAGAGACACTATATTAGTTTGAAATGGATATTCCCAAAAGTTAACGATGATTAACTCTCGCTCCACTTAATAATATAATTTGCCAAAACATTAGTTACTTCTACTACGCTATCTAAATGAACACATTCATCTGGTCCATGCATATTTTCTCCAATTGGCCCAAAGCACAATCCTTGTTTTCCGTAATACTGAGTAAATCGTGCATCATTTCCTCCAGCTCTTCCAACCATTATTACTTTATGTCCGATAACATCTTCTGCATTTTCGTTGAATAATTTTACAAAAGGGTTCTCAGGATCTTGGTACCATGGCTCCGTTGACCATCCAAACCACTCTATAACAGGTGGATTTTTATCCATCCACTCATCGCCTAAGACAGATTTCATAATCGTGTCTTGTACTAGTTGCTTAATTTCTTCGCGAGTTTCCCCTGGGATAAAACCAATTCTTCCTTCGAGGATCGCTTCCCCTGGAACTGTCGATACCCAGTCCCCAGCTTTTAGTACACCTAAGTTTAAGTGAACGGACTGTCCAGACCCCTTTTCAAATAAATCAAACTTAACATTTTTAGCACGCCATTCACTTAATTCATCCAGCGCACTAAGGATTTTCATCATTTTTGAAATAGCATTTATGCCTTCATGCGCTAAACCAGCATGCGCTGTTCTTCCCTTTACATACACTCGGAAATACATAATCCCCCCATGACATATTGTCATATTCAAATTATGTGGCTCTGTCGAAATGTACCCATCTGTTACGAAGCCTTCCTCCAAACATGCTAAAGCTCCGCCGCCACCACCAGCTTCTTCTTCTATTACTGAATGTAGCTGAACATCTCCAGCAATTGGATAACCTAAATCAATTAATGTTTTCAATGCGAACCAATTTGAAATAAGTCCTGCTTTCATATCGGCAGAGCCTCGACCGTATAACTTGTTTCCAATAATATCTCCACTCCATGGGTCCATCGTCCAGTTTGAATATGGTTCAGGAGAAACAACATCTACATGCCCGTGAATCGTTAATGACTTACCTTTGGAGACACCTTTATGTATTCCGATAATATTTTTTCGGTCTTCAAACGGAATACCTGAATCAATAAACGCTTCATGAGCTGAAACCTTCTCATATTTTGGTTCAATCTCATGCAAAATCAAGTTAAGTTCTTCATATTTTTTTTTCATGTATAATTGCATCTCTTGTTCATTACCAACAACGCTTTTTATACGTACGACATCTTGAATTGTTTTAAATAATTCTTCTTTATTTTCTTCTATATACAGTCGAATTTTTTCTTTCAAAGCAATCACTCCTTTATTTACTTCTTGTGTCATTAAAAAGAGGAAGATTATCTAAGAGATTCTCATCCTCTAAATAGTTAATTCAAGACTTTAATCTTATCTTCATTAAAAATCTCTTTATCTAATGACTCCAAGTCATCAATAGAGTCCATGCTTCCAAGTTCTTTTTTAAAGAATCGTGTTATAAACAGCATGTAAATGATTCCGATTATAAGCCAAACGATTCCACCTATAAATGCATCAGCGTGTAAATGATACCAAAGAACCCCAGTAGCTAATGCTCCGAAAGAAGGCATAATTAAGTACTTAAAGGTTTCACTGCCTGATCTCCTTTTCTGACGAATATAGAAATGAACAATAACAGATAGGTTAACGAATGTGAATGCAATTAATGCCCCAAAGTTAATGACTGAAGCAATTAATTCTAAATTTGGTCCTATTGCAAATAATGATACGATTCCCGTCAAAACAATCGTAAAAACAGGCGTTCTAAATTTAGGGTGTAAGTATCCGAAAGTTTTTTTAGGAAGTACACCATTTCTGCCCATAACAAACAGCAAACGAGATGCACTTGCATGAGATGCAAGTCCTGAAGCTACAGTAGCAGCGAAAGCTCCTGCAATGAAAAGCAGTTGGAATAACTTCCCTCCTACATATAAACCAATTTCCGGCAATGTATCATCTACATTTTCGAACACAGAAACATCCGGGAATAATGCTTGTGTAAAATAAGAAGCAATAAAGAAAATACCCCCACCGATTAAAACAGTTAGAAGGATTGCTCTAGGAACTGTTGATGTATCCTTTGCTTCTTCCGTATACATTGTTATTGCGTCGAAACCGATAAACGAGAAAGCTACTACTGTTGCCCCAGTTAAAACGGCTATTAATTTCACATTTTCATGTGATAGTGGATGAATCGTGAATAAAGTACCATTTCCCATACCGTGATAAAGTTGTACAGAAGCAAGTATTATGAAGATACCTATTAAACAAATCGTGAAAACAACGAGTATAAAGTTTAAGCTGGATGTTGATTCCATACTATAAGCATTAATTGCAGTAACTACAATGACATAAGCAAAAACCCAAATCCAAACAGGTACATTTGGAAACAGAGATTCCATATATATTCGAATAATTAATGCATTAACTAAAGGTAATAATAAATAATCTAATAACGATGTCCATCCTACGAGGAATCCTAGGTGAGACCCCATTGTTTCCCGGGTGTATGTATATGCTGAACCAGCAGCCGGGAATACCTGTACCATCTTTCCATAACTAATCGCCGTCAATACCATTACTACCAAGGCGACAAAATACGCCATTGGTACTACACCATTTGTTAATTTTGATACAATTCCAAACGTATCAAAGACCACTGTAGGCGTCATATATCCTAATCCCAGTGCAACAATTGACCAAACACCTAATGACCTTTTGAGCGTAGTGTTATCTGTCATTCATCCATCCCCTTTACATATTTTTAGCTGCTTCATTAATGTTTAAAACTGCGAATAATCAATCTGATCTGTATTGAGCACTGGTGGTTTATGCTTAAGACCTTTTGTCATAAATAATAAATAAATAACACCAATTCCTAACCAAACACTACCAAGAGCAATCGAATAAACATCTAGGTTGAAAAGCAAACAAGTTGTAAGTACTGCTCCGATTAATGGAAAAATCAAATAGAAGATAATCCCCTTTAAGGAGCGTTCTTTTCGCTTACCGTAATATAAAAAAACAACGGATAGATTCACAGCAGTAAATGCAAGTAGGGCGCCAAAGTTAATGAAAGACGCGACAATAGTTAAACTTAAAAACAATGAAGATAATGATAAAAGACCAATTAATAAAATGTTGTTAACCGGGGTTCTCGTTCTTTTATTTAGTTTTCCAAAAAAATTTTTAGGTAATTGTCCATCTCTTCCCATTGCGTATAATACACGTGCAGCACTTGCTTGAGATGCGGACGCGGAACCAAATACAACCACTGCAGTTTTTGCTAGGAATGCTGCTTGTAAGGCATTCCCGCCTACTAGGAAAATAATTTCATAGGAAGCAGAATCAGCATCTTTAAAACTCGTATAATCTGGCCAAACATTATGTGCAAAATAAGATACGACTACAAAACATAATCCACCAATTATTGTTACTAAAGATATTGCACGCGGTATGTTTTTCTCCGGATTTTTTACTTCTTCTGAAAAAGTAGAAACTGCATCAAAACCGAGGAAAGAGAAACATAATAGTGCAGCACCAGCAACTATATACTTAAATGACTCCTCGGTATTAAAAAAGGGATCAAGGTTAAATAAAATGCCAGTCCCGGTTCCAGTTACTATTGATTTAACTGATAAGATGCAAAAGACAATTAGAAATAATACCGATAAGCCTACTACGATCATGTTGATATTTGCGCTTAACTTTACACCTCTAACATTTACAAACGTCACAAGAATTACTAATGTAAGTATCCAAACATACTGTGGAACTTCAGGTATAGCAGCTGAGAAGAAAATACCAAATAGTAAAAAGTTAACCATTGGGATCAAGAGATAATCCATTAAAATTGCCCATCCCACTAAGAAACCAACATGAGAATTAATAGCTTTTTGCGCATAGGTATAGGCAGATCCCGCAATGGGGTACGCTTTTGCCATTTGACCATAACTATGAGCCGTAAACATCATCACAATTAATGCAAGTACATACGATCCAGCGACCATACCATGAGATATTTTAGAGGCTATGCCGTATGTGCTAAACACTGTAGTTAAAGCCATAAAGGCCATCCCAGTAACAACAACAGACGTTAAAGAAAGCGATCTAGACAAATTAACTGGATGTTTCATTTTTTTCACTCCTCGAATAGTAATAAAAAAATCTTCCCAGTAAAATGATCAATTAACTAAAATAGTAGGATAGTAGACTGATTCACTATAAACAACTTCACCATCCATAATTGTTAACAAAACTTTCGTTTGAAGAATTTCTTTATTTTCTACTTCAAAGAGGTTTTTATCTAGTACAATAATATCTGCTAATTTTCCAACTTCTAATGTACCCAAATCTTTTTCTCTGAATGTGCTGTATGCTGAACCTTTTGTATACGCTTTCAACGCTTCTGCGAGTGTTATCTGCTCTTGACTATTCCACTCATAATCACCAGTAAAGTCTAGTCTCGTAATCGCATGGAAAATTTCTTTAAAAGGATCTAATGTTGCTATTGGATAGTCTGTACCAAGAGCAATATACTCGACTGCGTCGTATAACGTTTTACATAAATACGTATAAGGGTCTTTCTCTTTACCGACACGCAAAGTATGACTTTCTTTTGGCATCAATGCTAGATGAGAAGGCTGTACAGATGGAACAACCCCCAATTCTTTAAATCTCTTAATATCTGTCGGATGAATCACTTCAATATGCTCTAGCGCATGTCGTGAATCTCTCACACCATTATCCATCCTTGCTGCTTCAAATATATCTAGAGCAAGCCTAACTGCGCCATCACCAATTGTATGGAAGCGAATTTGAAATCCTTCTTTGTCCGCTTTTGTCACCCAGTTTTTGATCGTTTCTACAGGAAAAGCAGTACTCCCTCGTGTTATAGGTTTGTCTAAGTACGGATCTAACATGTATGCGGTATGTCCAGTTACAACACCATCAATAAACTGCTTAAGTCCTGCAAGCTGTAATTTTTCGGAATTGTACTTTTCACGCAAGCTTATCGCTCTATCTATATCATCATTTAACTCAGGGTAAAGATGAATTCGAGTCGTAAGTTTTCCAGCTTCATCATATGCCTTATACATATCGAAACTATTTAACTTATCAAAACTACTTGCAAACAAATCATTTACTGATGTAATGCCTAATTGAGCTGATTTTTTTAAGAACTCTTCAAACAATTCTTCTTTCCGTTTATCCGGAAATGCGAGAGCAATATCCACAACTAAATTCATTGCTGTTTCAAGAAGAACTCCTGTAATTTCATTATTTTCATCTTTTTGAATCGTACCATTAGGAGGGTCTTCAGTTTCATTTGTAACCCTAGCATTTTCAAGTGCTAAACTATTAACCCACGAATAATGACCTTCTGCGTGGAAAAGAATAATCGGGCGATTAGGAACTACTTTGTCTAAAGAAAAACGTGTCGGCAAGCATTTCTCTGCCCAATTTGTATGATCCCATCCATAGCCTATAATCCACTCATCAGCATGCACGTTTTTCGAGAATTGCTTTACTAAACTAGCAACTTCTTCTTCCGAATGAGCATCCGATAAATTGATACTTGCATGCGAGAAAAGACTACCAAACATGAGATGAAGGTGCGCATCATGAAATCCTGGCATAATGAGTTGGTTGCCATAATGATATTCCTTCGTGTCTAAACCTATAAATGGTTTTATTTCCTCCATCAAACCTACCGCAATGATTTTGTTACCTTTAATCGCAATAGCAGCTGACTTTGCTTCATTTTCTATACCTGTAAATACTGCTTCACTCGAAATAACTTTATCAGCGATAACCATTTATAACGCCTCTCTTTACCTAAGATTTACTTCTAATGGAACTCTTATAACAATTAATTGAAAGCGCTTACATATCTAAAGAAGTTAAATAATCGCGATAAACAATGGGCATCCACTGTTCGCCTATTATAATAGGCGAACATAACGGACAAAAGACTCATACTAATTTAAGCTTATAAACTGGATTTTTCCATTCCAAAAGTGTTGCATATTCTAATGACTCAACATCCCCAGGTAAATAGCCTGGCATTACTTTATTTAATACGTATCCGTTTTTCATTTGGAATGTTAATACAGGATCATATATCTTCCCTTTCATTACCTCTAGTGCATACTCATCTGCACTCATCTGCTCAGCATATTTATAGTAAAAAGGTATACGACCACCTACTAAGATACTTTCTAAGTTAAGTTTCTCACATATTCTTTTTCGGCCATCATACAAATGACGTCCCAATTGTAACCCTCTAAAATCTTCGTGTACTCCAATTTCAATACCATATAGGTTTCTACCATTAGGGTTATGATTTCGAATAAATCCTAAATCACAGATTTGAAAATATGAGTGATTATCTCCGTAATCTTCAAAATTTACAATTAGACTTAAAGCGGTTCCTACAATTTTACCGTTATATTCTAGACAAATTTGACCTTCTGGAAACAACTCAATCTGACTTTCAAAATGCTCATATTTTAATGCCATATCAGGTCCAAAACACCTCATAGAAAGTGCGGCAACTTCAGCAAGATCCTCTTTTAAAATATTGCGGACAACTATTTCTTGTCCATTATTTTTTAAATTTACTTGAGACATAATAAATTCACCCTCTTATTTTATTGGAATTAAATTAAAGTTTATTACTTTATTAATTGTGTAGACTGTCTCCCATACATTCTTTAGAAAATATGTATGGGAGACATGGAGAATGTAAACAAGTCTACTACAATATATTTAGTTACCTAGATTAGTAACATTTTTTATTATTTTAAATAAATCGATACAAACTTCTTCTCCAAGTACTCCTCAAGTCCGTACCAACCGCCTTCTTTCCCCATTCCACTTTCCTTCATACCACCAAACGGAGCTTGTACAACCACTGGAGCTGGATCATTAATACCAACAATTCCGAACTCTAAAGCACGCATCATTCGTAAGCCTCGACCAATGTCTCGCGTATAACAATAAGCTGCAAGACCATATTCAGGATGGTTTGCTCTTTCAACTACCTCTTCTTCCGTCTGAAATGTATAAATTGGTGCAACTGGTCCAAATGTTTCTTCTGTTGTAATCTTCATATTATCGCTTGCATATTGAATAACTGTGGGCTCAAAGAAGTAACCGCTTCCATTATTTAATGTAAATACATTACCACCCGCAATTACTTTACCATCATGTTTCACAGCGTCTTCTACTTGACTTTTCACTTTTTCAAGAGCCACTTTATTAATTACTGGACCGACATTTACGCCATCTTCTAATCCATTTCCTACAACTAATTTAGATACCTTTTCAGCTAACTTTTCTGAGAATTCATCAGCTACAGTTTCTGCTACGTAAATCCGGTTAGTGCTGATGCAAGTTTGACCTGAGTTAATAAACTTAGACACTAAGATACCATTAACTGCTGCGTCAATATCAGCATCCTCAAATACAATATACGGTGCGTGTCCACCAAGCTCCATTGATATTTTCTTCACTGTATCAGACGATTCACGGATAAGTTTTTTCCCCACACGCGTCGAGCCAGTAAATGTGATTTTACGAACATCTGGGTTACTCGTCATCTCGTTTCCAATTTCTTCAGCTGGGCCAATTACCAGGTTTGCAACTCCAGCAGGTAGTCCAACTTCATGAAAGCATTCGAATACTTTTATCGCCGAAAGAGGAGTTAAGTCAGCCGGTTTTAAAACAATCGTACAACCTGCAGCAAGTGCAGGTGCAATTTTTCTTGTAATCATCGATAACGGGAAATTCCATGGTGTAATAGCTGCACATACCCCAACAGGTTCGCGAATTACCATTAGATGTTTATCAGCTGCAGATGCAGGAATTGTTTCCCCATAAATTCTCTTAGCTTCCTCTGCATACCACTCTAGATAGCCGATCGCACCTGCTACTTCACGAGTAGCATCTGGTAAAGGCTTACCATTTTCAAGTGTAATTGTTTCAGCTAATTCTTTTGTTTTTTCTTTCATCAATTGAACCACTTGAAACAGGTAGTTGCTGCGCTCATTTCCAGTTGTCTTACCCCAGAATTCAAATGCTCTCTTCGCACTTTCGATTGCTTCTTTAGTTTCAGTTTTACCACCTGTAGCAACAGTTCTAATTATTTCTCCTGTCGCAGGATTTGTTACATCTAATTTATTTCCTGTATCTCGCCATTCACCATTTATATAAAGCACTAGAGAACCTCCCCTTTTTTAACTATAACCACCACTACTCAACTTACTTTATAGGAATAGTTTAGTTGCGTGTATTTTTAAAAGCAGTAATCGAATCGTCTATAATTTGAATCATTTTTTCAATTTCTTCTTTGTTAATAATAAGCGGTGGCGCAATTGCTACAATTTGGTTATTGGCTCCAAGCGCTCTTAATATTAATTGGCGTTCGAAACATGCGTCAACTACCGCATTTGCTGGGAAAACAGTTGGATCAAATAATTTTCCACTTGTTGGATCTTCGTAAAGTTCAAATGCAGCCAACAGACCAATTACTCTGCAATTTGTTACAATAATATGTTTTTCAGCTAAGTAATCTAAACCTTTTTTAAGTTCTTTCTCCATTTCGTTTACGTGGTCAATAATATTATCACGCTCTAGTATTTCAATGTTTTTCAGTCCAATCGCACAAGCAGTCGGATGGCCACTATATGTGAAACCATGTGGGATAACAGCATCGAAGTTAGCAATTGTTTCTCTAATTTCATCATTCATCATGACCCCGCCAAGTTGCGAATAACCACTCGTAATTCCTTTTGCAATTGACATCATATCAGGGACAACATTCCAGTTGTTTACACCAAACATTTTCCCCGTACGACCAAATCCACAAATAACTTCATCTGCCATGAAAAGGATATTGTGCTCGTCACAGATTTTACGAACTGCTTCTAAGTAACCTTCTGGTGGAATATTAACTCCGCCCGCACCTTGCACAGGTTCAATAATAATTCCGGCAATCGTCTCCGCACCTTCTCTTTCAATTGTTCCACGTATAGAATCTGCATAGTTCGGGTCACTTTTATCACCTAACTCGCTGTTTAATAGGTGGGCTGTTGCACGAACAACTCCGTCTATATTTGATGATGCGAACTTGTGGTATGCTGCAAGACCAGTAGCTGTTTGTGCTCCTATTGTTACACCGTGATAAGCATTCGTTAGCGCAATAATCTTTCTTTTTTCTGATTTCCCTTTAAGCTCCCAGTAGAAACGAGCTAATTTAATTGCTGTATCATTTGATTCTGACCCACCAGAAGTGTAGAATACACTATTTAAATCTCCTGGTGCTAACTCAGCTAATTTTTCAGCAAGTAGAATGGATGGTTCATTTGAGAATCCTTTAAATGATGATGCATACGCGAGGGTAGATAATTGACTATTACCAGCATCTGCAAGTTCTTGATTCCCATGTCCTAAGTTCACGTTCCAAAGCATTGACATCCCGTCGATGTATTCCACATCATCCGTACTTGTAACTGTAACGCCTTTACCTTTAGCAAAAATTATAGGCGGTCCATTGTCAATTAAAGCCTTCGGATTTGTAGCTGGATGTAGCAAGTGCTTTTTGTCCAGTTTAGCTAACTCTACAGTTTTTGATTGTTGAGTAATTTTAGTTGTCATTGATAAAACCTCCATTTATAAATTAATAATTTGCGATTGGACATACTCTGGTATCAACTAACTTCAAATTGAAATACAGTTCAGATACAATTTTTGAACTATTCTTAATTATGAGAATAGTATATCTTTACATTTTTATAATGTAAATTATAATATTTATATGACTTCCATATATTTTATGAATACTAAAAGGAGGAGTTATCCAAATGAACCTTCATCGTTTACATTGTTTTATTACAGTAGTTGAGGAAGGTAGCATTACAAAAGCTGCTACTGCACTGCAAATGACTCAACCCCCCTTAAGTATTTTAATTAGAAAATTTGAACAAGAATTAAATGTCACTTTGTTTAATCGTTTAGGTAGATCTCTTGAATTAACACCAAGTGGAGTATTTTTATATGAAAAAGGAAAAGAATTACTTGATTTATCTGAGAATACGGAGAAGAAATTAGTCGAGTTTCACGAAGGAATTAGAGGTACTGTGAAATTGGGTTGTACTACTTCAGCAAATCTATTTATTTTGCCAAATGTCTTAAAAAAAATTCAAAAGGAAACTCCTAACATAGTTACACATGTTCGCGAGGGTAATACATCATATATTTTAGAAGAACTAAGAAGTCATAAAATAGATATTGGAATTGTCCGAACTTCAGTAAGAGCGGAGGACATCCATACTTCAACACTACTAACAGAACCTTTACTTTTAGCTCTTCCACCCAACCATCATCTATGTGAAAAAGATTCTATTGATATTGCAGACTTGAAAAACGAACGATTTCTTTTAAATACAACATCTTATGGATCAGGTGTTGCTGATGATGTGATCGAGGCATGCCAAAAAAGTGGATTTACGCCTAATGTCGTTTACTGGGGGACAGAAACATTACCAACACTTATGATGGTAATGAAAGGCGCAGGAATTTGTTTTGTACCTAGCTGTTTCAAGCTACTTAATTCTCCTGATTTACCGGTACTTAGACCACTAGCAAATCCAGTGTTACAAACAAAACTTAATATAATTACACTTAAGGATCGTTACATGACATCAATTTCCAAACGATTTCTTGCGATTACCGAAGAGGTTGCAGAGAAAATGGCAAGCATTTTCAATGATTAATGTGATTTAAGTAATGGCGTTCAAGTTAAAATATTCGGTAGATAATGCATAATAAGTCAAAATAAGCATTCTCACTATAACATCAGTTAAGATAAGAGTGCCTTAAAAGTTTGTTCTTTCTCCATTAATAGGTATGGGAGCAGTTTTATTTCCTGCTCTATGTGCTACGAGACAAGATGTGATGAAGGGATTACGCTAGAATGTATAGCTTTTAAATTCTTTTTATAACAATTGTAGCTAAGCTTAAATTCAAATAACTCTATCATCAATTGAAAAAGAACTTCGAATAAGAAAAACATAGGGAGATTTTAGTCCTCCTATGTTTTCATTCATATTATTTATCTGTTTGTTCTTGCTTCTTTTTCAAATACTCCGTACGTATTTTTTCAAGTTGCTGCTTTTTATCAAATTTGGCAGGCTTGTGTTTTTCATGATACTTTGTCACAGCTACCTTACCTTACTAATCCGCAAAGTTAACTCAATAAGAAAGGCTCCTTTGACTTTGGTAGCTTGATCTTAAACTCCTGCACCCTGTTTTAATAGTGGGGAAAACAATAAAGCTTCTTGTTAGGTAAATAAAAGGAAAAGGAAACAGAAATCTGGAGCTGTTATTTCTTTTTTTAATAACACTGCTTCCATTACAGAATTCTTTTCATTTTAATTAACATTACTTATTTGATTTCCTCAGCCAACTCCAAAATAATTCCCTCTGGACCACGAACGTAGCATAATTTATAACTTTCTTCATATTGCTGTATCTCACTAAAGATTTCCGTACCCTTCTTTTTCAATTTGGCAACAACTGCTTCAATATCTTCAACAGTAAATGCAATATGTCGGATACCCAGTGTATTTGCGAGGGGTTGCTGAATATCTTTTTCATCTGATGGTGTATAAAATTTGATTAGCTCTATCCATGTCTGACTATCTGTCGTTCCCAATCCTACACACGCTACTTTAGCGTCATTAAGCCCAACTGCATATCCCATTAACTCTCCTTCCATTTCCCATTCCCCTTTCACCTCAAGTCCAAAATCGAGAAAAAACTCTTTAGCGGCAGAGAGATCATTTACGATTACACCCACATGATCTATTCTTTGGATCTTCAAATTTCATACCTCCTATGTTCTTGTTATTTTGCACTATCCTGTATTCAAATTCTAGTATTAACAATGGGACGATTACAATAATACTAACAGTGAAGAAAAAAATCATTTAACTAATTTTATATTAATTATTTTAAATTCCTTCCCATTACCCTAACGCTGTCAATGGGATAATTATTCATATACTTTCTACCTATTTTTTCATACTTTGATTATTTAACAATTTGTTGAACAAGAAAAAGATGGGATCTTTGTGGAATCCCATCTTGAGGTAAAGCCCCAGTTCATTTAATAAAGAAGATATTACGAATTAAATTTGTACTTCGCTCATTAAAGCATGTGTATTTCCTTCAGTATCTTTAAAGAAAGCCATCCACGTTTCTGTATTTCCCATTTTCGCAACAACATGTGGCTGATCGATAAAGGACACTCCTTTTTCAAGCAATTCTTCGAAGGTTTTTTTTATATCTTCGACCTGAAAATAGATAACTGAACTTGAATTTGCAAATTCATTTTTTTCAGGAAGTGAAAGAAGAAGTCGTTGCCCATTGCACTCAAAAAATGCCATTCTTTCTGTACTAAAAAGAAGGGATAACCCTAATACTTCTTTATAAAATTCAATTGCATTTTCTACATTTTTCACTGGTACTCCAATTTGTCCAATCTTTTGAATTACATTAGTTTCCATTATTATTCCTCCATTGAACACTCGATTTGTATGCCAAATTGTAAGAGCCACAATCCTATCTATTCTATTTAATCCGAACATTTTCCTTCTTCTTCAACTATTCTACCCCGTTAGATGCGTTGGATGTAAATTCTGGGGACATCCGATATTCTCTGATTCTCAAGGAGAAATCTTATCTCCACCCTAATCAACTAAAAAATTTGCACTATGTACTATTTAATAATCTTTCCTTCTGGTAACTTACCATCTATTAGCCACTCTTCTACAAAACGGTTAAAAAACTCAGGGTTCGCTAATGAGACACCGTGGCCGATGTTTGATAACACAACACCTTGGCAATTAGGATTGCTATTTACAAGATGGAGCGCAGATTTTTTCATGTTGCCCTTCTCTTTTTCACCAACAGTTACTAAAATGTTACATTGGGCTTTCGAAAAATCATGCGGGATGGCAAATGACATATTTTCTTGCAAAATTTTAATAAGGGTATCTAATTTCATCTTTGAACTATCTTCATAATATTGCTCAAAATATTCATCATCTACATACAATGTTTTCGCTTGAAGCTTTGCGAATGATTTATTTTTTATTAGGGGAAAAGATAATTTTATTAATGGTCTAATCCATTTTTCTGCAACTGGGGAAGGCGTCACTAAAGCACTGTTGATAATAGCATAATCTATTAATTGCGACTTTAGACTAATCATTTGAATAGCAATTTGTGCCCCTAATGAAAAACCGACCACTATGACCCGTTTATTTTCTGCTTTTTCTTCGATTAAAGATAGAAGCTTTTTTGCACAATCTTCAATTGAAAAAATAGAGGTATTATTAGCCTCGTTATCTATTAATTCTGGTACAACGCAATGATAATCGGAAAAATATTGGACTTGTTTATCCCACATCCACCCTCCAACACCCCCCCCATGAATCAACAGTATGAGTGGCTTATGTAGATCACCGTACTCCTTATAATGCATTACCACACCTTCTTTCTTCGTTCTTGTATTTCTCGGGAAATAATAAGATTATTCTTACATTTCACTCACTTTATTTATTTTACTATTTATAGTGTCATATTTATAGTTACTGCTGCATATATAATACTTGAAAAACATTTTGATTTTTTAATGAAGCATTGTGGCTCTTGGGATTGAGGAAGAAAGACAAAAAATAATAAACATGGAGGTAATACAGATGGATCAAAACAAAACGAACGAAGCTAAAGAATTAGTAAAAGCCATTAACCCTTCCAGTTTAGGCGATTTTTCCCTCTCACCAATTAGTGGTTTATATGCATGGAGCGAACAGCAAATCCGTGAGGAACTTCGCCTTGACGTAGACGGATACTACTCACAAATGGTAGCAAGCGGAACTATTATTTCGAACCAGTCTTCTACTATTCATTGGATTGCTAAGTTAACAGCTAATGGTCCAGATACTTGGACAGGCAATATTCGAAATAAATACCTAGACGAAATACAATCATTTCCTTATACAAATGTAAAAATACAAATAACACGCGGGTCATTGCCTGAACAGCATACTGCCGAAGTCGCGTTTCTGATCGGAGGGGAGACAGACAGAACTAGCACGTTCCAGTTTCAATCCCCTTATTTCCATCCTGTGGAATTTGAATTTGATGCTGAAGAAGGGACAACACCCGTTACAACCTATCAAACTCACGCGCATCCAGACAAGCCTACATCTTTGCCGGATGAAACTCTATCAATCGCAGAAATATTTAAACGAACTGGGTTTGATGTAAAAATATCGGACGGTAATAATATTGTTTCCAAAGACTATGCAGGGACTGATAAAAAGTGGAACACTCAAGAGATGCATGATGCCATGCAAGTATATTGGTCACACTTTGATAATAAGCCCCAATGGTCCATGTGGACATTTTTTGCAAATTCGGAAGCTGAAGAAGGCCATGGTCTGGGCGGTATTATGTTTGATAGCATAGGTCCGAATCATCGCCAAGGGACTGCCATTTTTAATAATTCATTTATTGCCGATCCACCTAAAGGTGACCCCGCTCCTGAAGCTTTTGTACAGCGATATCGTTTTTGGTGTGCTTGCCATGAGATGGGACATGCTTTCAATCTCCTGCACTCTTGGCAAAAACACCTAGGTCATCCTTGGGAACCGTTGGAGCGCCCTCTTACCCCAGAACCAAAGGCTCTAAGCTTTATGAATTATCCTTACAATTTTGATAGTAAAGCTGGTGGCAAGGAGTTCTTTAAAAACTTTGAGTATCGTTTTAGTGATCAAGAGCTTTTGTTTATGCGACACGCACCTGAGCACTTCGTACAAATGGGTAATGCTGACTGGGCTGTAGATCATGGGTTTGAACAACCGATCATTTCTATTCACCCTTCTTTTAATCTTGAATTAAGAGTTAACCGTAAAACACCTATATTCCAATGGTTAGAACCTACAGTTATTGAAATCAAACTAACTAATACTTCAAATCAACCTCAGTCAATCAATAAACATTTATTGTCCGATTTATACGGAATGTCTGTAATGGTTAAAAAAGATGGAAAACAAGGACGTCGGTTACTACCTCATGTCCAGTATTTATGGAACCTAGAGAACAAGGTAATTATGCCTGGTGAATCCCTGTATGAAACCATTTTCGCTTCCGTTGGGAAAAATGGCTGGTTAATTGATGACCCAGGATTTTATAACATTCAAGTAGCTATGCAAATAAACGGCCATAACATCGTATCAAATAACTTAAGACTTCGAGTTTTGCCACCTACCGGATACGATCAGGAATTCCTTGCTCAAGACTTTTTCTCTGAAGAAGTCGGCCGTGTACTTGCACTCGATGGCAGTCGTTATCTTGAAAAAGGGAATGATATCCTTCGTGAAGTAACCGAAAAACTTAGTGACCATGCTGTTGCTCTTCACGCTCATATCGCTCTTGCTAAACCATTGGCGTTCGATTATCAATTCCTTGATCTCACAGATAGCTCAGATTCAAGAGGTAAAATCAAAATAATACCTGCCCAACCAGATGAGGCACGTAAACAGTTTACTTCTGCATTAACAGAGCACAAACAAATTGCTGCTAAGACACTTTCCAATATAGACTATCATGAATATATGGGAACATATAGTGAATTTCTAAGTAACCAAGAAGAAAACAAGGAAGCCGCAGAGGTACAGAATGTCCTTTATCAAACGCTGTCTGAACGGAATGTTCTAGACAGTGTATTACAAAAAATCCAAAATCGCCGCGAAGCCTATGAACAAAAGGAAAATGAATATTTTACGAACATATAAAATTTCTACCTAAATAAGCAGCTTTCAATCTAAATATAAATAGAAAACCGTTATTTCGAAAAAAAAGATTGATCGAAAATGACGGTTTTCTGTTTCATTTTAAAGTTTGATCATTTCTTATTGTACTAAGCCCCCGTCGTATCTCCAAGTGTGTAACTTTTTCATTACATTTCCTTCCCTCTAGATTAATTTTACCGAATTAAAACATATTTTTAATATACTATTCCGCTCCATTAATTTAATTCTTCACAATCTTCAATTTCAACATAAATATCCAATAAAAAATCACCTCTAAGAAAAAAACAAGGTAATTTTCATCAATCTTTATTATAAAACGATTAACCTTATTATAAAGTACACCAAAATAATTCAAAAGAAATTATGGATTGCCGATGAATACTAGTAAGTGGCTTTTTACACAGATTTAATCAGTTGTATAAATATATATAAAAAAGTTAAAAAATACAAAATTGTAATTTAAATGTAAAATATGGTATGATCAATATTCATAGCGCTAGTTAAAAGTATTATTAACAAAAATATGAAGGTGGTTATAAATTTGAAAAAGCTCATATACTCAGGATTGACGGCAGCGATGGTATTGTCTATTGGTATGCCTACTACTCTTGCATCAGAATACATACCGACGACAGATGACAATGAGGTGAAAAGTATTGAGGTATCTTTAGAGGACGTTTTAGATACATCGTTATATGCAACTAATCCAACTAATACAAGCGTACTATCTAAAGATTTCGCTACATCCGCGGGGCAAACCGGTAAGGTTACATCTATCGGACAATACGTTGATTTAACCAAAGTAATTCCCGCTAAATCGAAAGTAGTCAGCATCACTATCTATTGTCCAACTGATATAAAAGTGACACAATCTCAATTTACAACAATTGACAACTATCTTATTAGCTATGACGGTAGTCAATCTGCTACCGTAAAGTTTCAGAAAACGAATAGCCCAACATCTACTAGTAAAACAACATTTTTTAAAGATAAAGATGCTAATGTAAAGTGGTTCGTTCAGTTAGAAGGAATTATTCTTAAGCAACAGACAGGTATGGATGGGTTCACCGTATTCGGTAGCAAAATGATAGTAGAATACAAATAATACTTTTAAAAACGGCACTATGAGACCTAATTATATAAATGGTGCTGCAAGTGGTACGTTACATATCTAATTACGAACTACACTCACTGGAGACATTACCCTAGCTTTTTGTCTACTCTGCATACAGTGTGAAGTAGACAAAAAGTTAAAGAACACTTCAAATGCTTAAAATTTGAAAGGGATGTAATAAAGTTATGAAAATCACTAATTTATCGCAAATACAATCTAACCCTGTATACTCAACGAATAAAAATAATCATATAAAAAGTGATCAGTCTCATTTAACAGAAGCAGGTGTATATTCTCAGGAGAGTGTTCAGACTTCCGAACTACCGTGCAACTATACGCCAAATGAAGTAGGAATGAAGTCGAATGTCAATCTGGTTTCATTCAAAGGAAGTCGTTCATTAAATACACCGAATTGGGACATCATCCCGACAAAAGGCATGAAAGTTCCCCCGCAGGATGTATTAATCAGCCAACTCAAAGCATTAGTTGAAAAATCAATGCGAAATACAAATCGAGACGCCATAGAAGGCTTTCATTACGAGAAAAATAAATTACACGCACAATATATTTCTTCCGTATCCCCTGACCGAAAAACGCTTCACAAACAAGCGATGCAAGCAATAAAAAAATTTGAATCAGAGGAAACAACACAGATAGGTGAAATGACGCTTGTGGATTATTTGATTAAACACGACAATATACAAACGGAAACAAATAAAAGTCTTGTGGCAGGTGGCGTGTTGCGTCCTAGTATCAATTCTTTAGGTGGTTATGACTATGATGTCGTCGTTGGAGGGATTAAGGTAATGGAAAGCGTAAATGGACAATGGTCTTACGGACTGACGCCAGCCGAAAAACAAAAATCAGACGAGTTTTATCAGCTCTATTGGTCATTTGTAGATGAAGCAGAAAATGATTTAAAGATATGAAGCTTGTTAAAAGACAAACTAGAATAGCTGAAGATAAAATTAAAACAATAGAAGTTCGTGAATGGGAAGCTGCCAATTATCAAAGCCATCAATTAATTGAAGGCTTTGATAGTATATTGTAGCTTTAGAATAAAAATTGATTAAAAAGTTTTCTTCAACCTTTGTATAACAGTAAATGCAAAAAAACATTTTAAAGAAAGCTATGTCAATAGGGAGTTAATCTTTCTAACTAAGAGGTACAATAATGAAAATCATTTAATATCCATAAGAAACTAAATTCTCTATACGTTTCTTTTTACTTATGTTCATCCCAAAAGTCCTTACTAAAACTCGTATTTGCTTGATATTCCCCTACTGGTTTGGCAATATCTGACCCTCGTAAAATCGTTCCTTTTCCAAACTTTTGCTCGATTTGATCCACCAGTTTAATGATTGGTTCATCTTTTATATGTTCTTCAAAGTTAAATAACGTTAGCTGCTGTGTCGTTTCTTTAATATCACTGACATTCGATACGGTAACGCCCAGTAATCGTACAGGTTCCTCGTCCCAATGCTTATTAAATAGATACCAGGCATGCTCAACTATATCCTCTTTTGAATGAATCGCGTTATTGATGGACTTACTCCGTGTACATGTTTCCCAATCAGCTGAACGAATCATGATACTTACAGTAACTCCAGCAAGTTTCTTGGCCTTTAATCTGTCCGCTACCTTTTCAGAAAGTGTTGATATAATTTTATATAATTCATCTCTATCTGTCGTATCATGAGAAAGTGTTGTTGAATTCCCTACACTTTTCGTATCGTATATTGCTTCTGGATCAACAGGTCTATCATCTTCACCATTTGCCTTTTGCTTCATACGTAGACCATTAATGCCAAAGTATTGTTTTAATACATATTCATCCGCTACGGCTAGTTCTCCAATTGTTCGGATACCTAATTTCCTCAATTTCTCCGCTGTACTTTTGCCAACCCCATGCATCTCAATGACATTCATCGGCCACAATACTGTTGGCACATCACGCTTACGGAGTATTGTAATCCCCATTGGCTTTTTCATATCACTTGCCATTTTCGCCAAAAATTTATTCGGTGCAATGCCGATTGAACAAGGAAGTTGCAGTTCGTTCCAAATTCTATCTTGCATATTTTGTACTTGTTGCAATACATTTTGGCCTTCCACTATAGGAAGTTGCAAATATCCTTCATCGATGGAAACTGGTTGGAGAATTTCGCTATACTCTTTTAACAAATTAAAAAAAGCCTTGGACGCAGCTCTATATCGTTCAAAATTAGGAGGTAGGACAATTAGCTCTGGGCACTTTCGCCGCGCCTCTCCGACATTCATAGTTGTATAAACACCACTTGCTCTTGCTTCGTAGCTACACGTAATAATAATACCTCTACGCTCTTTAGGATTACCCGCGATGGCTACTGGTTTCCCTTTTAATGAGGAATCGTAAATTTGTTCAACAGAGGCATAGAAGCAATTAAGGTCAATATGTAAAATGATTCTTCCTTTATTCATATTCTATCTCCTCATTTACTTTGGCTTACCCTTCTGACTGGGGTTATGCGCCTGCACAATGGCGCATAAAAACTATTCATATTTACATGAGAAATAATACGCACTTTATGCGCCATCGTATCACCACTTTTCTTTACATACCTTTATTATAAGCCTTCCTTACTTTAATCAACAAATGAATAATCACCATTACTTTCAAGTAAATCCTTCAATATAATTAGGGCTTGTTCAAGCTGATTTTCCGGAGCAGTAATTGCCAAACGAACTGCATTTACCGGCTTCGCATTTCCAACTGCAAAACGTTCAGCTGCATACACTTGCACACCAGCCCTTGATGCAAGCAATTCAAACTGAACACTCGTGAATTTTTCAGGGAGTATAAGCCATCTGAAAATGCATTCTTCCTCTCCTAAAATGGTATAATCCCCCAAATATTGATTAACAAGGGCATTTTGTTGCTTTGCATACAACCGGTGTTTTTCTAAAATTGTTTGTGCAACACCATCATGAATCATCCTTGCTGTAAGCTCCGCCATCATTGGGGATACTGAAATATTTATATTATAAAGTGTTTCCATTATTTTTTTCCGAAGCGTTGGAGGTGTAACGATAAAGGATAGTCGTAAGCCAGGTGAAATGGTTTTAGACACACTGGCAATATAAATGACTTTTTCTGGTGCATAGGAGGCTATTGGTGCAAGTGGCTGCTCCTTCAGAAAACTATATATCGCATCCTCAATGACGATTAAGCCTCTCTGCTTTGCAACTTCTGCGATTATTTTTCTTGTTTCCATCGACATTGTATGGGTAGTTGGATTATGAAAATCAGGAATAACATAAAGACCTTTTATATGCTCATTTTTACAAGCGTATAATAGCCCCTCTCTTGTCATTTCTCCATTTCTTTGTTGGATTGCTACTAGTTGGATCCCAAGCATATTTGCTGCTGTTTTTATACCTGCATAGGTAATGGGATCAGTTCCAATTCGATCTCCTGGTTGAAACAATGCAGCTAACGTGCCAACAATCGCATTTTTGTCCCCTGCCCCAAGCAATACAGGTTGATCCGTTTGAAAGTTGACCTTTTCCAAAAGCTTCATTGCGGCTTCCGTTTGCCACGCATTTCCTTCAGGTCGTCCGTACTGAAATAATTTACTAAAATTAGGGTCATTCATCATCTTTTTCATATAACGTGTAATATCCTCATTAGCATGATTTTCTGGTAAAACAGAACCCATTTCGATCATCTGAGAAGCATTACTTGTTGGTAATAAAATTTTATTTGTCGCCGCATCTGATGAAACGAATGTTCCACTTCCGATAGAAGCATAAATAAGCCCCTTCTGCCCACAAAGTTTAAAAGCTCTTGTGATCGTGCTTAAATTAACATCTAAAAAATCAGCTAGCTCACGCTGAGGAGGTAGCTTCGTGCCTGGCGATAATTTTCCATCCTTTATATCTTGTTCAAGCTGTTCAGCAATTGCTATATATAATGGAGCCGAACCTTTGCTAATATTCGGTTTCCAACTCATTGGATATTCTTCAAACGAATTAACTGGCATATTCTAAGCTAAGCTCCTTCTTTCTCATTTTTTGCATACAATATTTAATTGTCTTGCATACAATGATAATATTGTATGCATATGATGGCAATGATATAATTTTTAAAAAATCAGAAAAAAGGAATGAAAAATAATGCAATTTTCAGAAAAGATATTAAATACCCCGTCCTCATTCATCCGAAATATTTTGAAAGTAACTGAATCTGAGGATGTCATTTCTTTTGCAGGGGGGCTTCCAAACCCAATCTCTTTCCCAGTTGAAGCGTTAAAGGCTTCTGCGAACCATGCCATTACGGAAAATGGTAGTCGTCTATTCCAATACTCAGGTACACAAGGTTATGCGCCTTTACGTGAGTACATTGCTGCAAAATATCAACGAGTACACGGACTAGATGTTCATGCTGACGATGTATTAATTACAACAGGATCACAACAAGCTCTTGAACTAATTGGGAAAGTACTTATTAACAAAGGCGATGGTATCGTCATCGAGGAGCCTGGTTACTTAGGTGCTATTCAAGCTTTCACATTAAGTGAGCCAACCTTCTATGGTGTAACACTCGAAAATGATGGATTAAACTTAGAAGAATTAGAGAATGCACTACAACAACCAAATGTAAAATTCGTGTATACAGTTCCAAATTTCCAAAACCCAACAGGTCTTACGTATTCTAAAGAAAAACGTCAGCAAATTTGCGAAATCATGTCAAAATATAATGATGTAGCGTTAATTGAGGATGACCCGTATGGAGAATTACGCTTCCAAGGCGAGCCACTACCGTACATTGGTGCTGGTAAATTAGAAAATAGTATTTTGCTAGGTTCTTTCTCTAAAACGGTCACACCAGGAATGCGTCTTGGCTTTATCATTACAAAAAATAAAGAATTAATGGAGCATATCGAAACAGCGAAGCAAGCAACAGACCTACACACAAATATTTTCTCTCAATATGTCATTTATGATTATTTAGCAAACAATGACTATATGGAGCACGTTCAGAAAATTATAGCGTTATATAAAAATCAAGCAGATGCTATGCTAAATGCGATGGAGGAGTTTTTCCCCGCACATGTGGACTATACACGACCTGAAGGTGGAATGTTCATTTGGGCTACAATGAACAATGGAGCTTCGTCATTAGATATCTTCCAAAAAGCGATGGAGCAAAAAGTTGCCTTCGTACCTGGCGACCCATTCTACACAGCTAAAACGGGTGTAAATACAATGCGCCTAAATTATACAAATGCAACACCAGAAGTCATCCGAGAAGGAATAAAACGCTTAGGTAGCATTTTATAAAGTGAAACTTAATCAATGGTGGGTTCTTTCTGATTATTAGTCTTCACCAATCGGGCTTTTACGGGCAGTTCAACTTCCAGCTAATGCCTTCATTTTGAGGTTTGTACCTGACGCTTTGGTTGCCCGTAAATGCCGGATAAGAAGAACAAAAAGCCGTATGAGCACTTTTTATGTTGTGCTTATACGGCTTTCCCATTTATACATTTAGTTTGGATAATAGATAGTCATACTTAATCGTGTTAACGTATCACAAGGATTCATGTAGATGTGTGGACGATCTGCTTTAAATCTAATGGAGTCACCACACTTTAAGTGAAATTCATCTTCATTGACTCTAATCACTAGTTCACCATCAAAAACAGTGATAAACTCCTCTGTGCCATCTTTATGAGCCTCAGCGCTTAATGTCCCTTCCCTTTCAATCTCCACCGTATATATTTCAAAGCGGTTATCCTCTTGAAAAGGGAAATTTGGGTATACCCTATACCTTCCATTATCCTCAGACAGTATTTGAATATCTTCTCTACATATAACCTCAGTATCAGGCTGTGGATTATTAATTAGAGTAGTAAAAGATACCTTTAGCCCATTCGCTATTTTCCAAATAGTTGTAAGAGTTGGGCTGGACTCTCCCCTTTCAATTTGTCCTATCATCGTTTTACTTACACCACACAATTGAGAAACTTTCTCCAAGCTTAATTTTTCTTTCTCGCGAATCGTCTTTAAATTTCTTGCAAAAATAAGATGAATTTCTTCCATTAAATATCCCCTCTTCGAAATGTACAATATAACGACCGATATGTATAATAAAAAGACGGTCGTTATATTGTTTATTTCAGACATTATAACAAACAATTTCAAAGGGGGTCCACAAATGCCTTTATTTTCTTTTTTAGTATTCGTAATAATTACCAGTTTCACTCCAGGTCCTAACAATATCATGGCGATGTCATTTGCAAACAAACATGGATTAGCAAGAACTCTTCAATTTTGTATTGGTGTTGGGGTCGGCTTTTTAACGATTACGGGCTTGAGTTGTTTATTTAATGGGGTCCTTACAAATATCATGCCAATGATCGAATTTCCTTTGACCATTATTGGTGTAGGGTATATGTTATATTTGGCTTATAAAGTACTAACTAGCAAGGAAAATGATAGTGATCAAGAAGAGGAAAACAAACGAAGCTTATTTTTAGTAGGCGTCTTATTACAATTCGTGAACCCTAAAGGTATTTTGTTTGGCATTACTGTAGTAGCAACCTATATTCTTCCCTATTATTCTTCCTATATCAGCTATTTTCTTTTTACTTTATTTTTAGGAATGGTAGGTATAATGAGTACATTTAGTTGGGCTCTATTTGGTTCAGCTTTTCAAAAAATACTTCAACAGTATCGTCAATCGTTTAATATTGTGATGGCTCTTTTATTAGTGTACAGCGCGATTTCAATTCTCATTCATTAATAGGATAATCCGACAACGTAAAAAGCAACCCTCTTCGTGCGCTATAGCGTCGAAAAGGGTTACTTCGCTCAAATCTGAAATTATTTTGTATATGTCAAAACGGCATTTTTCTTAAATTTAGCTAAAGCTTGTGTTGCCTCATTTTTGTTTGTATACTCAAAAATCCGAACGTCCTTTTTGTCAAATACTGTAATAACCCACATAATTAAATTCTCCCTTTCAATTTGTTTTTGTAATATAACAACCACCGAAAATCGTGATACTTTTTCTAACTGTTTTATAACAATTTCTAACCTGATTCTTATTTTACGCCGATTTTTTTAAAAATAAAGCTTTATGTGAAGCCCTTCACAAACTGTTCAATTTCAAAACGCTTTCATTGAACAATTTGTGAAAACCTGATTTTTCAAGGCATAAAAACAATTCTTTTCGTTTTAGCACCCATCACTTTTTATCTCTAATTTGCCAATAGTGGGTTTTCGACTGACCTGAGCAGTTTTCTTGGTAACCCGGGCACTTTACCTTCCTACCTGAGCGTTTCCCCGACGAACCCGAGCACGTTTCTACGATTTTATTCATCCAACAGAAAAAAACCGTATGTACGCCTTTTCCACGACGCACAAACGGCTTTTCAATTTCGATAATAATTAAGTAGTAGTAGTAGATTTTAATTCCATAGGTTTTTATGAACAGAATGCTTCTTCTTGCTTCTCTGATAATTCAATTTCAAATCCTAAATCCTCAAGCATACGATAATCACTATTTGCTTCTTGACCTTCAGTTGTTAAATAATCTCCAACAAATATACTGTTTGCCGCATAAATGCCTAGTGGCTGAAGTGACCCAAGATTGACTTCACGACCACCAGAAATACGAATTTCCTTTGTTGGATTGATATATCGGAATAACGCTAAAACCTTTAAACAATAGCGTGGATTTAATTCCTTTGTCCCTTCCAGCTTCGTGCCATCAATCGCATTTAAGAAGTTGACTGGGATGGAATCCGCGTCTAATTGATGAAGTGCACGCGCAATATTCACGACATCCTCTTTTGTTTCCTTCATACCTATAATGGCACCTGAGCAAGGTGAGATTCCATGCTTTTTCGCAATTTCAACCGTATTCACACGATCTTCATAAGTATGAGACGTAGTAATATAAGAGTGATGTCGTTCAGATGTATTTAAGTTATGGTTGTAACGATCCACCCCCGCTTCTTTTAATTGCTGTGCCTGTTCTTCTTTTAATAAGCCAAGACAAGCACAAACTTTTAAGCCATACTTCTCTTTAATTTCAGTAACAGCTTCACTAACGACATTAACATCCTTTCGAGTTGGCCCACGACCACTTGCCACGATGCAATAAGTGCCGATTTTATTGTCAAATGCTCGTTTTGCCCCCGCTAAAATTTCTTCTTTCGTAATGAAAGGATATTTTTCAATCGGTGCTGTAGATTTAGATGACTGAGAACAATAGCCACAATCCTCTGGGCAATAACCGCTCTTAGCATTCATAATCATATTTAATTTTACTTTTTTCCCATAGTAGTGCTTTCGAATAGCAAAGGCACCGTCCATCACCTTCAATAGTTCATCGTCATCACTATTTAAAATGGCAAGAGCCTCCTCATTGCTAATGATTTTCCCTGCAATAACTTCCTCTGCTAACTGTAACCAATTCATTTAGACATTCTCCCTCTCTACTCTTACAATTTTTAAATCTCTTGTGGAATTAAATACTTTGTAAAGGCGCTCTGCCAAAAATGCAGAAGCTATCGCTAAACAAAAATCGGCAACAATGCTGTTTAAAAAGCCAACTACGAAAATATGTGACCAGCTCGTTTTCATATGTAACCAGAAATTCAAAGATACATATAAATATGGTACTGCCACCCCATAAATAATAATGAGCCCGACAATATTTGCACCGATAAAATGTTTTTTTGTTGGCGTATCCACTCTTTCAATCATGAAACCAATTACTAAGGCGGCCAATGCAAAGCCAATCAGGAAGCCAAATGTTGGTTGCAATACATAGGTGATACCCCCACCTTGTGTAAAAACAGGCAAACCAACTAAACCAACCCCTATGTAGACAAGCTGACTTTGTAATCCATTGCGACTGCCGAGCAAGCAACCCGCTAAGAAAACAAAGACAATTTGTAATGTAAAAGGCACTACAGGTAGTGGTATTTTAATAAATGCACCGATTGCGGTTAAAGCGGCAAACAGCGCAATCATGACAAGTGACAGCGTTGATTGTCGTTTGAACAACTTACTCCCTCCCTCTCCTCAAAAAATTGCACGACCGTCTCTTTTGTTGTCTCAATCATAAAACGCATTTCATCATCAGATATGATATATGGAGGCATGAAATATAATATATTGCCAAGAGGGCGAATCAGTAAGCCTTTTGCTAAAGCACGTTTATATATTTGATAACCGATACGTTCCTCACTCGGAAGTGGCTCCTTTGTTTCACGATTGGCGACTAGTTCAATAGCGCCAACTAGTCCTACCTGTCGATATTCACCAACAAACGGCAACTCTTCAAATGCCTCCATAGCGATCTTTCGCATACGTTCACCCTTGTTTTGTATCATGTCGATCACACGTTCCTCTTCAAACATTGTCAAAACTTCTAGGGCTACGCGACAAGCAAGTGTATTACCAGAATAGCTATGGGAGTGTAAAAACGCTTTCATCGTACCGTAGTCATCATAAAAAGCGTTGTATACATCATCAGTCGTTAATACAACAGATAGTGGCAAGTACCCTCCTGTTAAACCTTTTGACAAGCACATAAAATCTGGAGCAATCCCCGCTTGCTCACAGGCAAATAATGTACCTGTACGTCCGAAACCAACTGCAATTTCATCAGCGATTAAATGAATATCGTATTTTGTACAAAGCTCTCGTAATCGCTTCAAATATATCGGAGGATACATTTTCAT
Organism: Lysinibacillus agricola; assembly: GCF_016638705.1. Lineage (GTDB taxonomy): Bacteria > Bacillota > Bacilli > Bacillales_A > Planococcaceae > Lysinibacillus > Lysinibacillus agricola. The sequence continues at coordinate 3,564,980 of NZ_CP067341.1, forward strand.
GCCTGCTGCCGCTTGAATGAGTGGCTCAATAATAACAGCTGTAATTTCTTCATGATGCTGACTAAGCTCTTCTTCAACAAATTGTATACATTGGGCATGGCAGCTTTCAGGCTTCTCTTGAAAAGGACATCGGAAGCAATCTGGCCCTTGTGCACGTACGGTATCCAATAAAAGTGGCTGGTACACTTCGTTATACAACCCCACTCCCCCAACAGATAAGGCACCAAGTGTTTCACCGTGATAAGCGTCCGTTAAGGCTAAAAAACGCTTTTTCGTTGTTTTTCCAGTTTGCATATGATATTGAAAACTCATTTTTAGTGCGACTTCTATTGCTGACGAGCCGTTGTCTGCAAAAAATACTTTATTTAAACCGTCTGGCGTTAAGGCTACTAATTTTTCTGCCACCTTAATCGCAGGTTCATGTGAAAAATTAGCGAAAATTGTATGTTCTAATATAAATGCTTGATCACTTAATGCTTGGCTTATACGCGCATTCGCATGTCCAAATAAATTAACCCACCAGGAAGATACAGCGTCTAAATAGCGTTGATTATTTTCATCGTAAAGCCATACCCCTTGTCCTTTTTTAATAACAATAGGCGGAAATTGCTCATAGTCCTTCATTTGTGAGCATGGATGCCAAACATACTGTAAATCTCTCTTCTGTAATTCAGTTAATGCTTGTTTCATATTTGACCAACCTTTCAAACAAAGATGTGTGTGAAATGGAATAGTCAACAATGTGTAAAATATCTTGTAGCTTTGGAATTGTCGCATAAGGCAAATCATGATGTTGTAGAATCGTTTTCACATTATCTTGTTCCATCTTACTGCCTGTGTCTCCATTAAATACAATGCCAAGAACCTCCACATTACGAGCATGTAAAGCCTCCAGTGTTAGCAATGTGTGGTTAATCGTCCCTAGTGTTGTTCGTGTGACAAGAACAACCGGAAGCTTACTTTGAACGATTACATCAAGGAGTGTATTTTCTCCATATGTATCCAATGGAACAAAAAGTCCACCTGCTCCTTCACAAATTACGACATCGTATGATTGCTGTAACAACTGAATTTGCTTTAATAAATGTTCCACATTAATTTGCTGTCCCTCCAGTTGTGCAGCAAAATGTGGTGATGCAGCTTCCTTAAACGAATAGCCATTTAAATTTTCTTGCTTTAGTCTTTGTAATGAATACTTTTCATACATTGCTGTATCGTAGTAATAGCAATGCCCATTGTCACAAACTTCGCCAGTTTGCACAGGCTTGTAAGGCGTGACTTGTAAATCATGCTGTTGTAATTGACGCATCAATAATGTGGTGATAACCGTTTTACCGACATCTGTATCTGTCCCAACAACCCAAAAATGTTGCATCGTTAACCTACCCCCTCTTTTTAAGTTAACCATTCACAATTTTTAAGTTAACACATTTGATTTTTTTTTGTAAATGCTATTTCCATATTTCTTCAAAAATAGCTCTTTTTCATTGCAGAAAATAGAGAATTTTGCGATAATTCAATAACTTTTTTCATCAACAAAAAACACTAGATTCTTACCTTGAGGTAAAATCTAGTGCTGATATTGTTATATTTAATTTTACGATTGTCTTAGTCTTTCAAAAATAATTTCATATTCTGTTGGCTTTCCATGCCCATTATAAACCATAGGTAATACTTGTACTAAACGCCAACCGTCTTTTGCGTATTCTTCGATTGTTTCCCGATGTGTTGCATCCTTAAAAAATCCACCTAAATGTGTTTGTATAAATTGATATTCATACATGCTACTCACCCCTTTTCAACTATTTACGCAATGATTGTAGCTAAGGTTTCAATAATTTTTAGGGAGTGTTTATTAACTTCATTGCTTTTCTGAATATTATCAAAAATTTAAAGGATTTTACTGTTCGTTCGTAGTATTAAACTAAACGGGGGTGGCTGTATGTTTGGTATTTTTAAAGAATCAGAAAAGATTATAGATACTTATGAACAAGTTGGTTTTATTTTAAAATCCTTGCTCACATACGAGCTAAGAGACTTACCTATTCGTTATGAATTTTGGTATCGCGTGGCTATTCGTCAGGAAGAATTACGAACGTTAAGTATCGAGCATCGATCAAAGGTTGCTATGACTTCTGCAGTAGGTCGCTTTCACCAAACACAATATGAGGGAACGAAACAAAAGTTATCAAAGCTTGAACGTCTCGCAGATATGTATAAATCGTTTTGCATTGAGGAAGAACGAGAGGCATTAAACCATCGACTCCATTTTCAAAAAGAAGCGATTACCGAGCTATATGAGCATGTTCAAAATAAAGAGCTTTATATGTATTGTGATTCTGTACAGCAACAATTTTGGAATGCCGTCAGTGAAGACATATTACATGCAATTGCCAACCTAGATTAAATAGGTGGGCAATTGCAAGACTATCCGTTGATAACATTCTCTTTATCCATCGATAGGCATGGAGTACTAGACAAAAGATAAAAGCATGAAAATGGTCGATATCACCCTGTACAACAATTCCCTCTTTGCCGCCTCTCCATTTCTTACCTAAAGTAAAAACTCAAAACTTGAAACATTTTCCTCTTCCGTTCGTAAATAAATTAGGAGAGGAAGTGAATGACAATAGATATTAACATACATAAAGGTGGTTATGTAGAAAACGAAGCCATTATTTCAAACATTCAATTTCAAGTAAATAGCGGTGAACTCGTTGGATTAATCGGTTCCAATGGGGCTGGTAAAAGTACAACCTTACAAGCAATGATGGGTGTATTACCAATAGTTGATGGTCAGGTGACAATAGGAACTTACGGCTATGTACCAGAAAGACCAATTTTGTATGAGTATTTTACATTATGGGAGCATATAGATTTCTATTTGCGTGTAGCTGGTAAAGAGAATTCTTTAACAAATCGCGCGAAAGAATTACTAGAAATTTTTCAATTGGACCATAAGCTACACGATTATCCAACAACGTTTTCCAAAGGTATGCAACAAAAAGTGATGCTTATTTTAGCATTTCTTGATAAACATTCTACCTATATTTTAGATGAACCATTTATGGGACTAGACCCACAGGCAATGCGTAAACTCTTAACGATTTTAGAAGAATTAAAAGCACAAGGTGCCGCCATTTTAATGAGTACACATGCACTTGATACGGCAGAAAAAATATGTGATCGTTTTATCTTAATTGATCATGGTCGAATTTTACAGCAAGGTACACTCGCATCGTTACGCTTAGCGGTAAAACAGGACAAAGCATCTCTTCTTGATATTTTCGACACACTTCTTGAGGAAAATCACCATGACTAATATAGTGCAGCAACGAAGAAAATTAGAGCGCTCCCACAATTTCAAGCTACTGGCAAGCGTTATCGATTGGACAGTCGCCTTATATGTTGTTGTGCCGACTCTAGTCATTGGCTTTTTCCTTTACAAAGACTTTCTCTTAACGATAAGTACATCGTGGGTCGTACATATTCCGCTAGCTTTCTTAATTGTACTGTTATTTTTTATTACACGTATCGAAACTATTCGTACCTATTTGCAGCGAGCCGATCGTCTTTTTTTAATCCAAAACCGAAAACAAATGATACGCTTAAAACGAGCCGGTCTATATCGGTCGCTAAGTAAGCACCTAATTTTACTAGGTTCCGGCCTTGCTCTATTAGCGCCGATCTTTATAATCGTTCATCATGTAACGGTATTAGAATTGCTTTCTTTACTATTGCTACTATTCACGACTAATTTTGTGAAGGTACTTTTACAATTAAAGCTTCGTAAATGGCAGCAACTAGTATGCAACATTTTTATGTGTATTCTCGGTACAGTTTGCTTTTTGTATGTACCTGTTATTATTACTTCACTTATTTATCTAATTCTTCTTGTTTATTGTACAAGCTATTATGATAAACATTTTATCTATAACACTAAGTATTTTGATCAACAGGTGGAGCTCGATCAAGCAGCATTTTATAAATGGCAAAGTCTTTTATTCCAGATTGCTCCTGAGCTTCGAAGTCAGCTAGTACCGACATTAAAAAAGCCTCGCCTACTATGGAAAAATTCAAAGCGTATGTTTCGACGTTCCGATTATTTTATAGAGGAACTAATTTGCAAAACGATGCTTCGCCAAAAACAATATCGCTTAGGATATCTTCGCTTTTTATTGAGTGGTATTGGGCTCATCATTATTGTGCCAGCATGGGCGAAAATGATCATGCTCGGAATTCTTTATTTTACTTTACGCTCTATGATGCAATCGGTGATCCAGCAAATTTTAGAGCATAAAATTTGGTCAATCTTTCAAGTATCCAATGAACAAATTCATGCTGCTAGCAGGCGATTACTTAAGGGATTTGTAGATCTGCCATTATTGATTGTCCTTATTATTTTAATTATTATTTTAGTCTTGTAAATTAAGGCTTAAAACGTTAATCAATATCTTATTGTATCAACGTTTACAAAGGTTTTTTGGTTCAAGTTGGTTCAAATCGGCTTGAACCTCATAAAGAACTTAACAGATTTAAAGCATCGGCATCTTGCTGGTGCTTTTTTTCTGGCATTAATTCCAGATAATAATTCTGTGTGGTTTGAATATTAATGTGACCTAATCGCTTTGATACATAAGCAATATCTATGTCTTGGGCAAATAAAAACGATGCATGAGTATCTCTTAAACCGTGAAACGTTGTTTTCTTAATATCTAATTTCTTCAATAACTCCGCTAATTGTTCCGACTGTTTAAAACCGCCAAAGCTGAAAGTATAACCATTCTCTTTAACAGGAATTTTACGAATGAGTTCATATACTTCTTTGTTAATAGAAACATCACGTTTTGCATTTTGTGTCTTTAATGAAGTGTCATCAGAAGTAGGACTAATTGAATGCCTAACTTTTATTCCGTATTCATAAAGACTCTCTGGGCGTATTGCTAGCAGTTCTCCACGTCGCCCCCGTTTCTAATGCAAGTAATACAAGTAAGTTAAATTCGTCTTATGGATGCTGTAAAACGTAATTACGAAGCTTTCTAAAATCGGTGATAGATAATGCTTTATTACGTTTAGGTGGATTCTCTCCACGTGTTTTTACTAAACGAGCAAAGTCATTTGGAAGAAATTATTTCATTTAGAAAGGAGAATTTAGTAAAACAGATTAATGGTAATCGAAAAATGACGATAGATCATCACGCTATAAAGACATTTGAAAATTATGCAGAGATACTAGATTTAAAAGTTGACCCAAGTATTTACGAGAAAAAGATACCCAAAAAAAAATACATCAAAATGAAGAATGAAAGAATCCCTATACCATCTAAGGAAGAAATAAGGGAAAAGAAAGAGGAATTATTACAGATTATATTTGAACAATTAATTGATAAAGATAAGTTTAATGATGACATACAGGAACACTTTATGAATAATAGCTTAATTCATGATTATACAAACCCTCTTGTAGCAATTGAAAACAATGGTGAATTATTAGGATTTAAAATTGATGCGATAAATTACTTAAAAGATAATGTAAAAAATGAAATTATTAATAACCCTAAGTACTAGTCTTGATGAAGATTATTATAAGTAGCAGTTGGACTAGATTTTTCCCTTTTCAGCTCTTCTAATTATAATCTTCTAATTCGTCTGTAAAGCAGAGACGAATTAGAAGATTAAGTAAAGGGTCTTCGTTCTTCGGATGTTATGAGTCAGCCAAGTAGGATAAGGGTGCGTAAGAAAGCAATTAACGCTTTTAACGCACCCTAATTCATTGGGCTTCCCCAAAACATTTACGAATCACTTGATAGCTTTGCTACTTACGCCACTTGACATTAATCGATGCGAAGATTCTCTGTATGGTGACCAAAAAGGTCAAAAAATTATAGAGAGGTTGATCTAGATGGAAACCATTTTTGAGATTATTCGTATTGAGCAAGTTATTCGAGAGGCAGATGAGGGAGTCAACTACATTATTCGTAGTCCAGAAGATGGAGCAAAGACAGCTTCTCGCTTTATTGGACGTGATGATCGTGAAGTGTTTTTTGTAATGTGTCTAAATACGAAAAATAATGTTATTGCGGTTCATCGTTGTCATGTAGGTTCGTTAAATGCCTCACTCGTCCATCCACGCGAGGTGTTTAAATCAGCAATTCTTAATAATGCATCCAGTGTCATTGTTGCTCATCAGCATCCAAGTGGTGACATAGCGCCATCGAAGGAAGATATTAACGTTACAAAGAGATTAGCTGAAGCTGGAAAGTTACTAGGCATCAAAGTGCTTGATCACTTAGTAGTAAATAGTGATACCAGTTTTACTAGCCTGAAAGAGAGAGGCTATATTTAAAAGGGAGAAGCAGCTCACTTTTTTTCTTCAAAGTATATTTATATATTCGCATTATTAAATGTAGGTTTTGGTAGTATGATTATTAGAGTTAATGTATCATATAGAATATGGAATCATTACATATTAAAGTGTTTTTATTCAATGAAATTTTCGAAGCTTGTTCAACTGACGGGACAGGATAGTTATTGATTAAAAAATGGATTTATTTTCCTTAGGTGGTAAAAAATACATTTATATTATCTCAGTGTAACTTCTAGTGGGAAAGGAGTTTATAGGTGAAAAAAGAGAGTGATCGTTTATATTTCATCGATAATTTAAAAATAGCTTTAATTATGCTTGTAGTAGCTCACCATGCTGGACAAGCTTATGGACCAGGTGGTTGGTGGTTTTTTTTGGATGATGAATCTATCAATTGGTTGGGCAGATTTTTCTCTGTAAATGCAGCATTTTTTATGAGTTTGTTTTTCTTTTTATCAGCCTATTTTCTCCCCCAATCAATCTCAAGAAAAGGGCCGAAACGGTTTTTAAAAGAACGGCTTATTAGAATTGGTATTCCATTACTACTGGGATTTCTCGTGATGATTCCTATTCTGATGTATTTATATTACATTAATTTCAGAGATTATGAACCCATCCCATTTTTTTCTTACTATGTTAATATATTTTTTGGACTTGGTAATGAACCCGCGAATTGGACTGGGCCATCATGGCCTGATATGCAATTTGGCCATTTATGGTTTTTAGAGCATTTACTTGTGTATGCGATTGTGTTTTCGGTCTGGACCTTCTTTACATCTAAGAAATTCACACAAAAGTCTGATAGAAACATTAAGGTTTATCAGATTCTCTCCCTGTGGTTGGTCGTTAGTTTAGTGACTTTTATTACAAGGATATGGTTTCCTATTGATCATTGGACAGCTTTTTTAGGATTTATTCAAACTGAATTTGCACATGTACCACAGTATGTGAGTTTCTTTTGTTTAGGCATTATGGCTTATCATCGCAAATGGTTTTTAACTATGAGTGCGAGAGCAGGATACATCTGGCTTGTTATTGGAATATTAATAGTGACCATTTTGTATTTTGGAGGAAATACGATAGATCCTTTTCTTTTAAAGGGTGGACAAAACTTCGGTTCGTTGGCTCGATCATTAATTGAGACGTTACTGTGTATTTCACTTGTAATCGGTCTTCTAATTTTATTTAGAGAGAAAGTTAACGGCGCTAATCGTTGGTCAAAGATGTTAGCAAACAATGTATTTGTTGTTTATTTCATCCATGTCCCAGTAGTTGTCTTCCTTCAATATACATTGAATGACCTACCAATATCAGTCTGGACTAAATTTCTTATAACGGTATTTTTAGGAATCATTCTAAGCTTTTTGCTTAGTCATTTTGTATGGAGAAAGATTCCATACCTCAAAAAAATGATGTAAAAGGAAATAATTTTTAGATAGTGAAAAAAGCCAGCATTAATGCTGGCTTTTGTCTTAATAGGATAATGATGTGTCATAAAAATAATGGTTCTTGTTCAACTAACGGGTGCTTTACTTTAATAAGCTCCATTATTAAAAGACTTTAAATGTACACATAGCAGTGGAATATATTAGCAAAATGTATTCAACTAACATCTATCTTGTTGGTTCAAATTGGTTCAAGTAATTTCAATTTCAATCCTTTGCCATACATTTTTATCCATATTACAATTCCCAAAACGTTGATATAAATGGATTATGATGTATTCAATACACTTAGAATATATCTGTATATTTCTCAAAACGTTAGGTTGATTTCCGTTCCGACTTTTATATGTTTTAACAAATATCATCCGACTAATAAAACAGGTGCCAGCTTAGTTTGCTAGCACCTGTTGTTTATTGATATCTATTATCTTCCATTCCTTGTAGCAGCATGTTTCTAAATTCCTGTGCTTGGTCGGCTTTAATGGCTACTTTGTTATAACGTTTTTTACGCCCCAGCATAAAAGTCACTTCCACAGGCTCCTTCATTTTTAATATAAACTGTGGATATGCCGCTTCAAAATCACGTGCTATAAAATCAATTGTATCTTTGGCTAGTTTTCCTTCCAACAGTTCCTTATCCTCAACAATCTCTTCAATCTGGTCAAAGCGAATTTCTGCTCGTTTCATCAATCCTAAAGACAAATACAATTTATCAGATGTTACATGAACAGGATTTAAACGAATGGCCTGCATATCCGCTACAAAAAATAGGACAGAGTATACATTTAAAATAAGCAATAGTATAGAAAGAACAAGTGATTTCTCATGTAGCCACCAATGAATCCCTATTGTTTCAATGGCGATTCCATGGATAAGCATAATGATAAAGGCAATATAGCTCGAATTTTTGTGCAAGGTTAACCCAGATTGCTCTTTTCTCTTCCAGCTTGCAAAAGCGTAGTAAATCACTAAAAAGTCTGTGCAAAGCATTTGGATAATAAGATGCTTCGGTGCATGTTTTTCAACTGCTTTGGGAAATGAAAACAAATCTGGTAAAGTAGTTGATCGTACATCCGCTAGAATTCTTGGCATATAGCGAACGAGCGTTGCAATTAGTAAAATTTCTAATAGAATAATCGTACTTTCAATGGCAAACCCAGCCCAAGTCACCGCTACAAACGGCTGTAGATGTTCTATTGGGATAATAAAACGAGCTGCAATGCAACCAGAAGCTGCTAAAAGTACCGCTTGTTTTATAGAAAACTTCCCTTTATAGAGCAGAAATAAAACAGGCATAACTAAGACAAAATCAATTAATGAGCCCATCACAACGCCATTTGTTTCAGGTGGTAAAATGGAAACACCGAGTCCAGTGTTATAAAGCGTGTAATTACTGGCAAGTACCACTAACAAAAATGCTAGCCATATATTTTGCTTTTTCTTTAATGCAATCATGTTAAATCTCTCCCTTATCATTTATTTCATGTATAATTCCTTCCTTTAATACAATTTGGTTTAACTTCTGAACAATCTCTTTCAATTGCACGATTTCACTTAACTCAAGCTTTGAATAATATCTCGAGATAATAAATCGTTTTATTTCTTCTTCTCTTTCAAAATACTTAATGCCTAAAGTATCAAGGCTCACACATATTTCACGTCTATTTTCCGGATTAATGCTCCGAGATACATAGTGCTGTTCTTCAAGTTTACTAACTAGCTGTCCGACAGCACTAGAAGTTATATTCATATAACTCGCAATTTGTCCAATCGTCACTTGGCCATTTTTTTTTATAAAATCTAATAAAATTATTTGTTTAGGAGATAATTCATCACTCACTAAATTTTGATGTAACTTTATGAAATGACTATCGGTGTTTGTCAATATAGTTGTCGCATTTAGTTACTTTAGTATTTTGAAAGATTGGATGAATCCCCATGTTCAGTCAAGGCTACCGCGCTGCGCTTGCTGGCCTGGTGATTAAGATTGAAAGAAAAAGCGTGCTTTCAATCTTAATCACCAGGGAATTGGGGACTATTATGGTTTTTTCACTAATTCGGTTTGCCCCTCATCTCGCATTGGATTGAGTGCTACTTGTTCATTCGGTGCCCAATTTCTTGTACTTCGTGTCCAACGCTCCGGATGCTTCTCCTTCGCAGCCTCGTACACGTCTTTTCGCTTTTCTAATAGGGCTACGTGTTGGCCCGTATGACACTGCACTGGTGTTACAAAATTCAGCCCGCTATGCAGGTGAATCTCGTTGTACCAATGGACAAATTGCTGTGCCCATTGTCTTGCTCTTTTAAGTGTTTCAAAACCTTTGTGTGGAAAATCTGGTCGATACTTGAGTGTCCGAAACATCGCCTCTGAGTAAGGGTTATCGTTACTCACACGTGGTCTTGAAAACGAACTTTGGATGCCCAACTTCTCTAGTAAACCTAGAAAGGTCGAGGCTTTCATTGGACTCCCATTGTCGGAATGTAATACTAGTGGTTCTCCCAGAATTTTTTCACTGATCACTGCTTTTTTTACGAGTGTTTCGGCGTGTTTTGCCTCTTCTGTTTCCCATACTTCCCAGCCGACTATCTTTCTACTAAACAAGTCGAGAATTAAATAGAGTCGATAATATAAACCTTTCACTGGTCCTCCGAGCCAAGTGATATCCCATGTCCACACTTGATTTGGCGCTGTTGCCAGATGGCTTTCCGGGATTCTTCGCTCAGGCTTTTGGCTACGTCCTCGGTGATGCTGCATCTTTTCTTCACGTAATACACGATAAAATGTCGATTCTGACGCAATGTAAGTTCCTTTGTCCGCAAGTCTAGGCACAATTTGCGTAGGTGGGCAATCCGCATATTTCTCTTGCTTCACAATCGTTAGTATTTCCTCTTTTTCTTCTTGTGATAACTTATTTTTTGGTGTAGGACGTTTCGTAAGTGGGCGCTGATCGACCTTCACACACCCATCCGAAATCCAACGTTCATAAGTACGTACACTAATGTGTAGTTCTTGACAAGCTTTCGCTAATCGCGCACCGTTCTGATTGGCTTCTTGGATGAGTTCTATAGCTAATGCGCGATTTGATGGGCTAATCATTCGTCCTCGTCGTCCCCCCAAATCGCTTGGGCCTTTTTTCTAAGCAGTAGTAATGCAGCAGCTTCCGCAAGTGCCTTTTCCTTTTTTTGTAGCTCTTTTTCCAATTGCTTTGCACGCTTTTGTTCTTCCTTCAATGCGCCATTCAACTGTTTCGTTTGATCTGATGTTTGACCATTTGCTTGAAGGCATACATTGCGCCAAGCTTCAATTTGTTCGCGATACAACCCTTTCTTACGGCAATACTCCGCCAACTCAACCTCATTCATCGTGAACGTCTCCATCACGATTAAAAACTTATCTTGGCTATTCCATTTATCACTGGTTTGACCATTTCCAGGCGTTGCCACACCAGCTGCACGCGCTTCTTTACGCCACTTGTATAACGTCACTTCTGTAATGCCTTCTTCTTTCGCAATTTGCGCCACTGCTTCGTTATTCGGTGGCATCATGCGTTTAACAATTGCTTCTTTTTGTTCTTGCGAATATCGCACTCTATTTCTTCCTGTCATATCGATCGACCTCCGTGTTATTTACTTAACTATAACACTAAAGCATCCTACGACATCTATCCTAACAGAGGGGGCTATCCATCGAATAAATAGCTTCATTCATTTCCTCCACAAGCTTATAAATTAGTTCTTCATCCTTTGCCATCACTCATTCAATCCTTTAAGTAAAGTTAATAGTAAAGGTATCTTTACTATTAACTTTACTTTATTTTAAATGGTTATTATTGTCAACCGCTTCAACGAAAAAGTGCTGGATCTAATCCAATAATTTTCAAGAATTATTCACATGTAAAAACGAAATCAGATCAAATTCTCAAAAAAGAAATAACACTACTGTCAAGACATTAAGACTTGCAAAATAAAAGACCTCCTTATTAAGAGGTCTTTAGTAGTTTTTATGCCCTTATTTTTCTGCAATCTCTAATTGTTTGTAATAGTTTTCTACAATTGGATGAATATCTGACTTTGAGTCGTAATAGGTATTGTCTATTTCACTAAGCGTAAATATAAATTCTTTTTCGCCATCCAAAAGAGCAATACCATAGAGCCAGCCTGTTCGTTCTTCTTGATTATCTTGTGGAATAAATTCTATATCTTTAATCAGATTTAGGAATTCCCCAATTTGCTCTTGCTTCGTTATCGTTTTAGCATAACCAGTTGAACCATCTTGAATGATCACTTTATCCACATTTTCAATTTTTGCATCCTTATAAAATTCTTCTAATGTTTGCGTTTTTGCAACAGTACAAGCAGAAAGTAAAAATAGAATGACGAATAAAATCCCGAACATCGATTTTTTCATTGAACCACCTCCAAGTTTATTCTACTGCCTATTAGAAGGATTAAATTACAAATAGTTACATCACATCAATAAATAGAGCGATTCATTGCAAGAGCGGGTATTCCCCTCTATTACGTGGATATCCTCATGTTTTGTGTAGATATTCTCTTCTGCTTCTTTCCACCTTTATACTCTACTATTTTTTATTAAAAAATTGTTTACGATAAACATGCCTAAATTGCAATTACAAGTTGAACACTTTTTTTAAAAAAACACCCCAGAGGTTCCTTTGTCTTCTGTTTGTCGGTCGGCGTAGTCCGTTCAACCTGTGTTGGCTAGATCTGCAAGGCGGTTTCCCTTGTGGATCTAGCCAGTACAGGTTAGGATCTGTAGCTGACTGATGAACAGGAGACTTTTCTGTTTGGAGGGAGGCTCAGGGGTGCGGGGTGTCCCCGCGGTCTTAAGAGACGAGTTTCTGAAGTTCCTCTTCAAACAGTTCATTTGGTGTCTTGTAGGCAAAGATTTTTCTTGGTAGGTTGTTCATTGCCCTCTCAATCATACGAATTTGCGTCCGGCTATAATCCTCAATCGCATGTCCTTTAGGGATGAAACGACGGATGATTCCGTTGTGGTTTTCATTTGTTCCACGTTCCCACGAAGAGTATGGATGAGTGAAATAGATATTTATCCTATCACCAAACATTTCTGACAACCTAGCGAATTCAGAACCATTATCTGCGGTGATTGATTTAAAGACCGCAGATGTGTATTCACCGAATTCTTCGAGGACTGAAGAGAGTGCGTAGTTAACTGAGTCGGCATCTTTCCCTGTCCATCTTTACGATGAATTCACGACGCGTTTTTGCGTTCAATCAAAGTTAATAGTACATCATCTTCTTTATCCTTGCGCCCTACGACGGAGTCAATTTCAAAATGACCGAATTCTTCACGAGATTCAACGCTATCAGGACGTTCTTCAATACTTTTACCGAGAACTGTCTTATTTTGGGCGTTGCGTTTTTCTTAACCTTTTTGGTATTTCGACGTACCTTTAAGAGAAGGTCACTGTTTCGAGTTTTCAGAAGACCCAGCTCGATATAATGATAAAGGGTCTTTGTTGAGATCATTTCATCCGGAGAAAAACAACCCTTTGAGCTTCGCAAGACCAACAATCGCATCTGGAGATAGGGTCCTTGTGCGATCAAGTAATAGTTCGTCAACAAATGCCAAGAATGCCTTCACACGCCCAAACTTCAACGGTTTACGAGAACGAGCCACATTTCGATCTGTTACAGCTTGACCTGTTTCAGCAAGATATTGCGTTGTGTAGATATGTTTTCCATTGATTTTTTTTACTTGAGTGGTCGTGCCACGAGCAAGTTCATTGTAGATTGTCCCGCGCGAAACCTTGAGTTTTCGCGCAAGTTCGCTCTTATTTGTAATTCCGGCATTCAAATAGCCTTGAAGTTCTCCACGTTGAAACTGTGTAAGGCGTGGTTTCTTATTCGTTATTTTTATGTTATTCTGTTCTAGCATCGTATTCGAAATCCCTTCTTATTGATTGGTGTAGGAACCTCAATAATACACGATTTCGCGTACGATGTTTTTATTTTTCTAAAGTGTTCAACTTGATTCTACTATTCGCCTACGATAAACATGTGGAGAGTATCCTGTATATTTCTTAAATTTTTCAATATAGTAACTTACTGTACTAAAACCTGTAGTTGTAGCAATTGTAGTGATGGATTGCTCACTATCACGTAATAGCACCATACTTTTGCGAAGACGATAGTGTAGTAAATATGTGAATGGTGTCATGCCGACCATTTTTGAAAAAAAGCGACTACATTCTGCCCGACTTAAAAAAACATGTGCAGCTAAATTTTCTAAAGATATCTTCTCCTGATAATGAGTATGTAAATAATCGAGCATTTCCTTTGCTCGTTCATGCTGGACAATAATTGCTGGATCTAGTATTTCTTCTATTAGCATTGATTGTGACAAAATCGTTTCCCAAATGACTAATAGCTCTCTCCAAACCTTTAGCTCATAAAAAACGGCTTGCTCTTGCAGTAATTTCGCTACAATTTCTACTTTTTGCGCCAATTCGCCGGAAAGCTTTACATAGGGCAGTCTATTGCTCGTTATATACGGTAGTACATATTTAGTTGCAAAAATACTGTCCTTGTGTCCGCCTAAAAGCAATGGGTCCACGTTAACACAGAAGATTGTAGCCCATTCTATTTGAAAAGGCTTTGCTTCATGTAAACTTGATGCATTGACAAATAACCCCTCTCCCTCCTCAAGGACAAAGACATCCGCTCCTACTCGGTATTCTACACGGCCACTTTTTACATAGACAAATTGAATTTCCTTATGCCAATGTAACGGTAAAAAATCCAGACTATCTAATCGCAAAACAGTCTCATATAGTGCAACTGGAAATTCCTTCGTCCCATGTAACGTTAGTTCTTGTAAATCCTTTGCAATTTTAATATGTGTTAACGTCACTTCTTAGCTCACCTCAATATATTGATATTTTCAACCCTTTAAATCGATATTTTTTTCGTCATACATTCTTTATAATTTCTTTATATTGATAGTTTAGGAGATGTTTAAAGATGAATCAATCTATACAAAAAAATCGTACTCTTGGTTTTATTCTTGTCATTTTAGGGGCAAGTTTTTGGGGGATTGGTGGAACCGTCGCACAAAAGCTTTTTCAGCAGGAAAATATAGAGGTTGGCTGGCTCGTTTCTAGTCGTCTTCTTTTAGCCGGTCTATTACTCATTATGGCCTATAAAATTACACATCGTAAAAAGTCTATTTTTGTGATGTGGCGGACGAAGCAAAATGCTTTTAGACAAATTTTATTTAGTTTACTCGGGATGCTGGCGGTTCAATATACTTATATGATGTCAATTGCTATAGGTAACTCGGCTGTTGCTACTTTATTGCAATATTTAGCACCACTTTTTATTATGGCCTATTATTTAATAACGAAGCACAGTCAACTGACAAGGCAGGATGGAATCGCTGTAACTTTGACGCTTATTGGTACTTTTTTATTACTTACTAACGGTTCATTGTCTACACTTTCTGTTCCAGCAATGGCCGTGTTTTGGGGGATTTTATCTGGTCTTTCGGCTGCTTTTTATACGTTATATGCTGTCTCACTCTTACAGCAGTTTCACTCATTGTTAGTTGTAGGCTGGTCAATGCTTATTGGCGGGATTGTAATGAGCCTTTTCCATCAGCCATGGCAAATTGACATGGCAAACTGGGCATTGTCGACAATCGCTTATTTTCTTTTTATCGTTATTTTTGGGACAATGCTAGCATTTTGGTTTTATATTGCTAGTTTGCATTATTTATCGCCAAAAGAAACTAGTTTACTTGGTAGCTTGGAGCCTCTAACGGCCGTTATGACAAGTGTCTTTTGGCTTAAAATTCCCTTTGGTAGCTTTCAGTTTATTGGGACAATGCTTATTCTCTGTATGATTTTATATCTCACGGTTTTTCAGAAAAAGCGCTCTTAGGAAGGTTTAACTAAATTTAGATAAATTTAAAAATATTAGTCACAAATACCTATTAAAAATTAAATAAATCATGAATCTATACATAAAATTTACATATTTTATATATCTTTTTTCCTTATCTGTCCAGTATACTGAAAATATCTTTAATCATAAAAAGGGGGTATTTTTATGGATAGAAAAGTTATTTTTTTCGAGGTTCGTGGTGGCACAGATAAGGGACCAGGTGGTTATCGAAAAGATACAATGCCAATGGTGAATGCGCTAATTCACCATGGACAGGATGCAGAAGTCATTTTCTTTGATGTAACAAAAAAAGAGGAAATTTTTAATTACGTCAAAGAGCATGGTATTGCCTATGTATCACGTATTAATCCAGGAAACTTACAGCATGAGAAAGAGTATTTTGATATGTTACGTGAGCTATGTAATGCGGGTATCATCGGTATGCCTCATCCTGATGCTATGATTGGCTATGGCTCTAAAGATGTATTATCAAAGTTGTCCTCTACGAATTTAGTGCCTGATGATACATTTGCTTATTATACAATTGAGGCATTTAAAGCCCAATTCCCTACCTCTCTTACTAATACCGAACGCGTCCTAAAGCAAAATCGTGGTTCGACGGGCGAAGGTATATGGCGAGTTAAATTGGTTGAACCCCTCGCTGAAGGAATAACAGAAGTACCACTTGATGCGGAGATTAAATGTACAGAAGCCAAAGATAATCACGTAGAATATTGGAAACTTGGCGACTTCATAAAGTTTTGTGAACAGTATATTACAGGTCCAAATGGCATGCTAATTGATATGCGCTTCCTTCCACGTATTACTGAAGGTGAAATCCGCTTATTTATGCTACGTGATAAACCCATTCACGTAGTACATAAAAAACCAGCAAATTCCGAGGACGCTTTTAGTGCAACACTGTTCTCAGGCGCGCAATATCGCTATGATGCACCAGAAGACTGGCAAGAGCTTGTACAAAACTTTTTAATCCAACTACCTCTCGTAACTAGTTTACTGGGCAATTATGATTTACCACTCATTTGGACAGCCGATTTCATGTTAGATACGAACGAAGCTGGCGAAGATTGCTATATTTTTAGGGAAATGAATTGTTCATGTGTAGGCTTCACTTCTGAGCTCTCTTTAGCACATCAAGTAGCAGAAGAAATTTTAACTTGTATCCATGAAAATGCCGAGATTTCGGCATAAAATGAGACTTTAATCTTTTACTGATATGTAATATAGGATAATAAAAAAAGTGCGATCTTTCGGGAACGCACTTTTCATATATAAATCTTAATAGCATGTATGAATTCATAAATAAAATATCCGGCAAAGCAAATTAGTAATACACCCGCTACCATTGTAAGCGACTTGATGACCTTACGACTCATCGCTTTACGGGTAACTGAAACAATGGTCATCAACCCAATATCATGCAACAATATGCCACTCAGAACCCCTGCAGCGATCACTATAAAGTTTGCTGACTCCCCCTGCCCATATGATTTGGCTAGTACAACTCCAAAAACATTTACCCAAAATACTAGATTTCCAGGTGAAATTGCAACTAGTAAACCATTACGATATGAAGTAAAAAATGATTTTGTCACTTTCTCTCCTACAAGCGTAATATCATGATCAGCATTTTTGATAGAATCTAGTCCTAAAAGGAATAAAAATCCAGCCCCTATAATCCACATAGGGATTTGAATGATCGGCATTGCTAAAATGGAAGCTAGGCCCATATACAACGCAAAAACCAATACAATATCTATTGTCATACCACCAAGTCCAACAGCCCAACCATGCATAAACCCATTTTTTAGTCCTTGCTTTGTCATTTCTACTGTAATAGCCCCAACAGGCATGGCAATTGCAAGACCAACCAATACATACGCTACATATAAACTCAAATAAACACTTCTTTCATGCAATAAGATACGTTTCATACGTCCGTTTATAGTTGCATTATAGCATAAAAATACATAAATAGAACATTATACTAATATTTATTCACTTTTTCACGCTATTACTTTATTAAATTATTTGTATGATTTTATGGGGAAACCTATTCCTATTGCTATTCATTTTTTTCTTATCAGAGCTTTTTGATCTACTTAAAAGATTCCAAGTGAATATTTTTCTTTTTCACTAACAGCCTTTATATAAAGATGTTTCTTCAGTAATTTTTGGAAGTAAAAGTGCTGTTGATATCATCAAAAGAATATGGGAATGGGCGAAGTACGGGTCAAATATGGTAGAAGTTATTATGGATGAAGGATCAATAAATGATTACAAGTAGACTGGAATTATATAAAGTTTGAAAATAAAATAGCTAGACAGATAGACCTTTGCCCGTTTGCGTAATAAAGGAAGAGTCGCCCACAGATGATAAGGGTCGACTCACTATTGCCGAGATCCAAAAATAAAAGCCAAGGTTATGACTTATCGTAACATACGAACCCCCTGCCTCATCTCGCAACATTTTCATTGGGAAAAATGATCCAGTAGCCAGTAACAACATAAATAAATGACTAATACTAGTTTTTTTCCCTCTAAACGTTTGAATCGAAATGTAAATGAAAAACAGGTTTGCATACCAACCAACATAAGCCGTCGACGATAACTCTAGAACGAAACCTAGCCAACCCATTAACAATATAATGAGTCCTCCCATTTCACCCCAGTCTGGGCTTGAAATAACAGGTAACTTTAACGAAATACAATACAAAGCCCAAATTACACTATTAGAGCAATCGTATTAAGTTTTTTGAAATTTTTTTCATAATTTTGTTCCTTCTTAGTATTATTCGTTCTAGAAATATAATCGTTCCATATCATTTTCTGAAATTATTTATATCCGAAATATTATATTACTATTTTAAATTATAGTCATCCCAAAAAATCAACACTTTTAATATTTTCTAATCATTTAAATCAAATATCATTTAGAGTTTCTATAAAAGCAACAAAGTTTACGAAAACAGCCTTAGTTTAAAAGAACATTTCTTGCTTGAAGGCGGGTATTAATATATTAAAATCTGATTTAATGTAAGATCGGCTAATCACCCTCGAATGTCTAGAAATCCTTTCTTTATTTTGGACAAGAACCTCCCGGCACTTCTTATTTATTCAATTTTAAATTGTTTTTTATGTTTTAGCCTACACCACTCTTTTTACTCTTGTACGTCTTTATTTTCTATCTTATCATCTGGAAATAAATAAAAAACTAAGGCAATGAAAATTGAAAAACTGTTAAACATGAAGAATGTATTAACATTAAAATATTGGTTGTTAACATGAATATCTAATACTGTTGTGATGTTTTGTACATATTGATCATCTACTTTCCCGTTCTTTTCAATTAATGCATCTTTTATAACTTCTCGATAATTTGCTAGAGAGATTCTTTGATAAATAAAAGCCATAATCAAGTGAACAAAGGTCAAAATTATTCCAACAATGCAAAAGCGTTTACTTATTGAATGAACTTGAAGAATTCTTACCCATAATATAACCATTAGAATGAATATTGGGAGTAATATTGCAACTACTATCAATGCTGGATTCCCGTTGCCTGAAATAGTGACTGGGCTCACAGTCATTCGGTTACTCACATAAAACATTAATAGTACTACTAAACTAGTTATAAAAAGTGTAATCTTTGCAACTTTCAAATTAACATCCCCTTTCAAATAATTTTTTATAAAAGTATATAATTAAAATAAAGGCGAATAGTAGAATCAAGTTGAACACTTTAGAAAAATAAAAACATCGTACGCGAAATCGTGTATTATTGAGGTTCCTACACCAATCAATAAGAAGGGATTTCGAATACGATGCTAGAACAGAATAACATAAAAATAACGAATAAGAAACCACGCCTTACACAGTTTCAACGTGGAGAACTTCAAGGCTATTTGAATGCCGGAATTACAAATAAGAGCGAACTTGCGCGAAAACTCAAGGTTTCGCGCGGGACAATCTACAATGAACTTGCTCGTGGCACGACCACTCAAGTAAAAAAATCAATGGAAAAACATATCTACACAACGCAATATCTTGCTGAAACAGGTCAAGCTGTAACAGATCGAAATGTGGCTCGTTCTCGTAAAACCGTTGAAGTTTGGGCGTGTGAAGGCATTCTTGGCATTTGTTGACGAACTATTACTTGATCGCACAAGGACCCTATCTCCAGATGCGATTGTTGGTCTTACGAAGCTCAAAGGGTTGTTTTCTCCGGATGAAATGATCTCAACAAAGACCCTTTATCATTATATCGAGCTGGGTCTTCTGAAAACTCGAAACAGTGACCTTCTCTTAAAAGGTACGTCGAAATACCAAAAAAAGGTTAAGAAAAACGCAACGCCCAAATAAGACAGTTCTCGGTAAAAGTATTGAAGAACGTCCTGATAGCGTTGAATCTCGTGAAGAATTCGGTCATTTTGAAATTGACTCCGTCGTAGGGCGCAAGGATAAAGAAGATGATGTACTATTAACTTTGATTGAACGCAAAACGCGTCGTGAATTCATCGTAAAGATGGACGGGAAAGATGCCGACTCAGTTAACTACGCACTCTCTTCAGTCCTCGAAGAATTCGGTGAATACACATCTGCGGTCTTTAAATCAATCACCGCAGATAATGGTTCTGAATTCGCTAGGTTGTCAGAAATGTTTGGTGATAGGATAAATATCTATTTCACTCATCCATACTCTTCGTGGGAACGTGGAACAAATGAAAACCACAACGGAATCATCCGTCGTTTCATCCCTAAAGGACATGCGATTGAGGATTATAGCCGGACGCAAATTCGTATGATTGAGAGGGCAATGAACAACCTACCAAGAAAAATCTTTGCCTACAAGACACCAAATGAACTGTTTGAAGAGGAACTTCAGAAACTCGTCTCTTAAGACCGCGGGGACACCCCGCACCCCTGAGCCTCCCTCCAAACAGAAAAGTCTCCTGTTCATCAGTCAGCTACAGATCCTAACCTGTACTGGCTAGATCCACAAGGGAAACCGCCTTGCAGATCTAGCCAACACAGGTTGAACGGACTACGCCGACCGACAAACAGAAGACAAAGGAACCTCTGGGGTGTTTTTTTAAAAAAAGTGTTCAACTTGTAATTGCAATTTAGGTAATTAAAATAAATATAAACATAAACAGTAAAAGCCCTTATAAACGAATAAGGGCTTCTATTTTGCTAATATTGCATATATGCAAAATCAAAATCTTGTACAAAGTTACTCCAGTCAATAGCTCGAGAATCACCATCAGGATCAGGATCTTCAAATTCAATCATCAAATTATCGTAATTTGAACCAGTTAAGTACCA
This sequence comes from Lysinibacillus agricola, assembly GCF_016638705.1. Lineage (GTDB taxonomy): Bacteria > Bacillota > Bacilli > Bacillales_A > Planococcaceae > Lysinibacillus > Lysinibacillus agricola. Next base: position 3,586,064 of record NZ_CP067341.1, read on the forward strand.
TCCATTACCAACTACGAAATGATATTTAAGTCCATCAGTATTTGCTACTTTAAGTTTAAATCTTATAGCTACTGGATGTTTGTTCTCAATTGCACTTCTATATTTCAAACTATTAGAATAGGAGCTTGAAGAGTGCTATATCCCTGCTGAACAAAGAACTAAACTTTCATCCAACGAAATTTTAGCCATAATTCAATACAATAATAATAAACAAGGCAAAGGTTTCATTATCAATCCCTACCTTGTTTATTATCTAATTACGCTATTTCTATTGATATTCAATAATCATTTCCCTACCCGTTACAGTAAATTCATCGAACAGGCTTGAATTTTACCTTTACTTCAGAAAATCTATTTTTTAAGCATACAATTTTTAGGGCAGCTACTCATTCCTCTTATAGCATTTGTTTTTTCCATTGTGACAGCACGTCATTGGATTTCGCAATGTCCACTTTTAATGACACCTGTTTATTTGAGCAACGTTTCTTAGCCTTTTCCCAGGCTTCTTCTAAAGCAGGTAAATAGCTTAAATTTTTTGTAGTTGCAACAAGCTGTAAAAAAATATTCCCTTGAATATAGTACCAGCGAGGGTTCATACTATCTAACTGAATAGCTTCTTCAATAAGACGTAGTGCCAAATACGGACTGCCTTCATTACGGCTCAAAAACTGTGCGAAGGCTCCCCAGTAAAGAGCTTTATTTGGCTGTAGTTTTATCGCTTCCGCATATTGCACAAGTGCTTTATCATGCTCCTTTGCAAGAGCAAAATATTCAGCCATTGTATAATATGCATTCGCTTGTGCCTCGACCGATCCAGCTAGTAATTCATCTACTACTTTACCGAATTGCTGGTCATCCTCACTTCCTATGTATGCAGCGAGTGCATCACGCTCTGGATAAGAGCCATCTGTTCGTTCAACACTTTGCTTCACTTTTTCAGCAGTAGGAGCAGGCATATTTGCATAACCGTTCGCTTCCAACAATGCGACGTGCTGTTGGATTGTTGCGAATGACTCATGTTCTGTAAAGGCACTATTTGCTAAAACTGCTTTGGCTAATAGATAGCTTTCTTTTACATGACCATTTAAAAATAATTCATTTATCTGTTGGACTTGCTCATCAAACTGTTTGATCACTATTTAAATCCTCACCTTCACCAAAAGAAAAGTCTTATAAGTATTTTACCATCTTTAAATCTAAAACAAACTAAATAGCAATAATTTTTCTATAATTCTCTCAATTTCAAAACTGAATCATCAGTCCACATAATTAATGAAAGTCAGTACACATTGTGGTTCATCAGATAGCGAGGGTTGATTTCCGTTCCGACTGGGCGTTTTCCCGAAGGCGTCTGGATGAGCCGCTTCACTCGCGTTGCTCGGCACAGGGTTCCACTGCTTGGACATGCTTTTCCGCCGCTTGGTGGAGACTTTTCGCCGATTGGCCATAGTTTTCCACTGCTAACACATACCTTTCCGCCGCTAACACATCTCTTTCCGCCGCTTCATCTGTGGCGGTAATCCTCTGATTAAAAACATTGGATAAAGTTCTGAATCATGAGATAATTGAAGTGTATTTTCATTTTTTAGAACATGTAAATTATATATAGGAGGGCTTGTGCTATGAATAGACGATTTCATTTTGTATCGCTTATTATTGGAAATTTGTTAACACTTGGAGCTATTTTCATTTATGCTATGCAAAGTCAAGTGGATGTGGCCCTCAGCACTTATGCCCTTGTAATGGGTTTTTTTAGTACATTACTACTAATCTTTTTTTATTTATGGGGGGATGAAAAACAACAAATATCGAATCGTTTTTCTAAATAACTCGGTTGACTTAAAATTACAGTTTTTGAAGTTCACACGCTCGTTGAACAAAAAAAGGCATTTCCCCCTTCTCTACACCAGTAGGTAAGGGATTTTTTTCACTAATATCCTCTTTTTTGGTAGTATTCCCCTTTGAATTCGGGCAATTATTGTTGAAAAATAAAAAATTTTGTAGAAAATTTAAAAACAATGATTGAGTAGTAAATCAATTTTCTGTATAATCAGCTTGTTTGACAATACTTTTTATGAATTTGGGGGTAGACAATTGGGTAAAGCATTGATTATAGGAGCTGGCGGAGTAGCCAGTGTTGTGGTACACAAGTGTGTTCAAAATTCGGACGTATTTGAGGAGATTTGTATCGCAAGTAGAACTGTTTCAAAATGTGACGCTCTAAAAGAAAAACTAGATGGCGGAAAAACAAAGATTCATACCGCACAGGTAGACGCAGACAAGACGGAAGAGGTTATTGAGCTTATTAAAGCCTTCGGACCAGAAGTTGTTATTAATGTAGCACTACCTTATCAAGACTTAACGATTATGGATGCTTGCTTAGCGACAGGTGTGCACTATGTGGATACTGCAAACTACGAGCCACCTGAAACGGCAAAATTTGAATATAAATGGCAATGGGCTTATAAAGAGAAGTTCGAAAAAGCTGGCTTAACTGCTTTACTTGGTAGCGGTTTTGACCCAGGTGTAACGGGCGTTTTCACAGCTCATGCACAAAAACATGAATTTGATGAAATCCACTACATTGATATCGTGGATGCAAATGCTGGTGATCACGGTTACCATTTCGCAACAAACTTCAACCCAGAAATCAACATTCGTGAAATTACTGCGAATGGTCGTTACTGGAAAGAAGGCGAGTGGGTCGAAACTGCACCACTTGAGAAAAAAGAGGTTTATAACTTACCAGAAATCGGACCAAAAGATATTTACCTTTTATACCATGAAGAACTAGAATCACTTGCTAAAAACATTAAAGGCTTAAAGCAAATTCGTTTCTGGATGACATTCTCAGAAAAATACTTAACACATTTAAAAGTATTAGAGAATGTTGGAATGACTTCTATCGAGCCTATCGAATTTGAAGGGCAAATGGTTCAACCAATTCACTTCCTGAAAGCTGTACTTCCTGATCCAGCATCACTTGGACCACGTACAAAAGGAAAAACTAATATCGGTTGTATCATCCGCGGTCTAAAAGATGGCAAGGAAAAAACTTATTATGTGTACAACGTATGTGACCACGAGGAATGCTATAACGAGGTTGGTTCACAGGCGATTTCTTACACAACTGGTGTACCAGCAATGATTGGTGCTATGCTTGTGATGAACGGTCAATGGCGTAAACCAGGTGTTTGGAACGTAGAAGATTTCAATCCAGATCCATTCATGGATGCACTAAATAAATGGGGTCTACCATGGCAAGAAAGCCATAATCCAGAATTACTTGACCTTGATTTAGATGCAAAGGAATTAAGCCGATGAAACCAATTGATTTCTCAAAAGTTCCATCCCCTTCTTACGTAGTGGATGAACGATTATTAACAAAAAATCTAGAACTTTTAAAATCGATTCAAGATCGTACTGGCTGCCGTATTTTATTAGCCTTAAAAGGATTTTCAATGCATTCAACATTCCCATTAGTGGGTGAATATTTGGCAGGGATTACGTCAAGCTCATTATTCGAAGCTCGACTGGGCTATGAAAAAATGGGCAAAGAAGTTCATGTCTATGCACCAGCTTACGTGGAGCACGAAATGGACGAGCTTCTTGACTATGTTGATCACATCGTGTTTAATTCATTTAACCAATGGGCTCAATATAAGGACAAAGTAAAATCTGCTGGTAAAACAATTGAATGTGGTATTCGTATCAATCCTGAGTACTCTGAAATTGAAACAGCGCTTTACGATCCTTGCTACACAAATTCTCGTCTTGGTACAACATTAGCCAACTTCGACAAGTCACAGCTTGAAGGTATTGATGGCTTACACTTCCACGCAATGTGTGAGCAAAACTCAGATACGTTAGAGCGTATTATACAAGTTGTCGAAGAAAAATTTGGTGATGTCTTACACCAAATGAAATGGTTAAACTTTGGCGGTGGTCACCATATTACTCGTGAGGATTATGATGTAGAAAAACTTGTGAATATCATTAATTATATTCAAGACAAGTATAATCTTCTCGTATATTTAGAGCCAGGAGAAGCTGTTGCCCTCAATACAGGTTATTTAGTTGCAACTGTTCTTGATGTACAAAAAAACGATATGGACTTAGCAATTTTAGATACATCGGCAACATGTCATATGCCAGACGTTCTAGAAATGCCATACCGCCCAATGATTATCGGTTCAGGTCAACCAAATGAGCTAGCATACACATATCGTCTAGGCGGGCTTACATGTCTTGCTGGTGATGTAATTGGTGATTATTCATTTGAACAACCTTTAAAACCAGGCGACCGTCTTGTATTTACAGATATGGCGCATTATTCAATGGTGAAAAACCATATGTTTAATGGTGTAAATCTTCCATCAATCGTTTCTTATAACGATGAAGAAGGCATTAAAGTCATTCGTGAATTTAAATTTGAAGACTATAGCGGTCGACTTTCATAATAACAAAGAAAATCCTCTCCAACTTAATGTGCTGGAGAGGATTTTTTTACGGCTGCATATTCATCCAACTATCAACATGATGAATGGCAAAACCATTATAGCTTGTTTTTTTGGCATAGTTTTTATGAACTTGTGCTAATTGTTTATTCATATAGGATTCTCCATCATCATAGAAGGTAATATTTTGCCCTTCATCAGAGGCTCCTGTTTCCACACCAATAACAATTGATTTATTTACTTTCTGTGCATAGTTTATTTCATGTTCAACAATTTTAATAATGTCTTTAGCAGCATCTCGATAAGCCATAATCGAAACACTTTCCACTTGGTCAATCACCCACTCCGCTAATAAACCTTGTCCAAATTGATTGTTGTATTTAATTTCGTCAAACCAAAATGGCATATCCACTTCCAACGGCAATTGTAATTGATCGGTATTCTCTTTAGCTCTAGTAAGAAGCGCTTGATAGGATTCAATCGTTTTTACTTGGTTCGAGCTCCAACCGCTATTTAAGTAGGGCTCTACATCGAGATGGACTCCTGAAAATTGCTCTGTTGCTGCTGCGTTCTCATTATATGTATGTAACCAATCAAACAGCTGATCCTGCATTTGATAGCCCTCTGCTGAAACCCAGCTCGCAGCACCATCCAACGCATATACTTTTATACCTTTTGCGGATGCTTGATCGATAAAGCTTTTATAATAGCTACTTGCTATATCATTATTAATTTGTAAATATAATTTATTAACATGTTTGCTTTCTAAAAATGAGAGTACTCCTGATTCATCTTCAACAATCTTTGTCGTATCCCATAACCAGGTAGCCTTATCTTGCATATCCATTGCGTCTACCTTTCCCATTGTTAATCCTAATGTACTTACAATTGTTACTACAAAAACAATGACTGCTCTAAATAGTGACCGACTTACCATATGTTACATCTCCATTCTATATATGCCAAGGCTCATAGAACAGAACCTGGCAACCTGACAATCATGCACTAGAATAGTGTTTAGACTCATGGCTTTGCGTCCTTCCCTTTCGGTGAAGTTTGCCTTTACAGTAGTTTTCTTACCTTACATAATACGACGTTAGAATGAATATGTCTGTAGGTAAAATGCATAATTATGTTGACAACTTTCGAATAAAATAATAGGAACACAGGTTATTTTTACTATAGCAGTAAAAAGCGTTGAGGTATTCTGTAACATTAAAGATAAGTAATTGTACATAATGATTAAAATCATGAACGAAAAATGGTGTCCACAAATTATGGATGAAGTAGATTTGTCCGATCAAACTTATCAAACAGGGAGAAAAAATTGGTCGGAACGTGCAACGATTACCGCTCACACTTATTCGAATCTTCTATTTTTAAGTTCACTAAAAAAACAATTTGTATACAATATATCCTATAAATAATACTAAAACTAATACCACTATCTCTTTCCAACTCATACCAGTTAAATTTCCACCAACTCCTCTATTTACTCCATCGTTTAGAGAACCAGTAGGATTATTTTTTAATTCACTTTGTCTTAAACGTTCTCTTTTTTCTTCTGGTGTTTCCTTTTCCTTTGAATCCATGTGACAAACACCTCCCCAATGATTAATATTTACTTAATTTATAGAAAGATAAATTCATAATTATGCTTATTTGTAATGTACACACAATTAAAGTCTTATATTTACTCATAATTTACAGCCTAAATAAAATTTAGCTCATCTTAACACTTCGCTTTCGCACATAATATACTTTTTGCCCAGACGCCCCTAGTCGGAACGGAAATCAACCACACGTTTTGGTAATAAGCTTAAATTTCAACATCGATTATTCATTTTCCTTTTATTGTTAGGAAACCACTTAAAAAGAAAGACAGAATCACATATTTGTAATTCCGTCTAAAACATCAACGATGATGTGTTTACTTAAACACTTTAATAAAAACTCAAGCCTCTACGTTTTCTTTTTCATTTTCAAGCATTTTGTGCAAATAATTTATAATTTCACGTATACCTTCTAATGAATTCACAAGTATTTTCGGGTCTACGTATGTGATCATGCGATTTTCAAGATTAGCAACAGCTGTAAAGTAGCGCGTTTTTGAATAATTGACAAGTCCCATCTGCTTTAATACTGACTCATCAAAATCAAGAATTTCACGAGCTTCTGTTACAAGTAATCCGTAATTCACAACATCCGTGTTCAACACTATAATTCGTGCTGTTGCAGCATTAGAAGAACGATTATAAAGAATACGCTCAAAATCAAGCACAGGGACAAGCTCGCCACGAATTCTTGTGAAGCCTAGAAGATAATTAGGCAAATGAGGAATCGGTGTTACTTGCTCTAACTTTTCAATCGAAATCGCTTGTTCCACAGGCACTGCATATTCCTCTGTACCACAAGCAAAAACTACTGCTTTTATACTTTCCATGCGGTCACATCCTCGATTTTTGTTGTTATTTTTTCGCAGACTCTTTGACGATTTCGACAAGTAAATCTGCTAATTTTTCTAATTCTTCTACTGGGATCTTTTCATTTGTTGTATGAATATCTTCATACCCAACAGAAAGATTTACTGTAGGGATGCCAAAGCCTGCAATAACATTAGCATCGGAACCTCCACCTGAAATTCCTAGCTTTGGTGTACGATCGATGTTGTGCACAGCCGCCATTGCCACTTGAACAACTTTATCTGATTCTGTTACACGGAATCCAGGATACATTAGCTTTACTTCAACTTCAGCCTTTGCTCCTAGTGAAGCTGCAACTTGCTCAAACGTCTCCTGCATATGCTTAGTTTGTGCATCTAGCTTCGCTTTGTCGATTGAACGAGCTTCTGCAAGAATCGTTACTTCATCACAGACAATATTTGTTGCCTGACCACCCTCAAAGCGACCGATATTTGCTGTTGTTTCTTCATCTAATCGACCAAGTTTCATTTGTGCAATACATTTGGAAGCAACCGTAATCGCTGACACTCCTTTTTCTGGAGCAACACCAGCGTGCGCTGTTTTCCCAATTATTTTAGTGAAAATTTTTGCTTGGAAAGGCGCTGCAGTTACAATTCCTCCTACTTTACCGTCACTGTCCACTGCAAAGCCATATTTTGCTTTAATTTTAGATGGATCTAACTCTTTCGCTCCAACGAGTCCACTTTCTTCACCAGCTGTAATAATAAATTCAATATCTCCATGTTCAATATTTTGCTCTTTTAAGCGTTTAGCCATTTCAAATAATGCGGCAAGACCAGCTTTATCATCGGCACCTAAAATTGTTGTACCATCTGAAACGATATAGCCATCTTCACGAAGAGACGGTTTAATACCTTTACCTGGGACAACTGTATCCATATGAGAAGTAAAATAAATCGGTTCGATATCTAACGAACCTTTTAACGTAGCAAGTATATTCCCTGCTCCATGCCCGTTACGAGTATGTGCATCATCTTGTTCTACTGTAAAACCAAGCGCTGTTAATTTGTCGATTAAAATCGGCGCAATCACTTGTTCATGTTTTGTTTCTGAATCGATTTGTACGAGCTCAAAAAACTCTTCTACTAAACGACTTGTCATGTTGTAAGACTCCCTTAGTTTACGTGTTTTTCCACGATATAGTATACGTTTTATTTTAGCACAACGTTTAAAGAGTTGAAATCATTCGCTAACATGAAATAAGCTATTTTATGAAGGAATAGCAATTATTTCTTAGCGTAATTATACTGACACTTCGTTTAGATAAATAGCTCTTCGGCAAAACGTGGGTTGATTTCCGTTCCGACTGGGCGCTTTCCTGAGGGCGACGGGCCAACAAATATTTTCTGCGCGAAAGCATAGCGGCAGCGGCAAATATTTTCTGCGCGAAAGCATAGCGACAGCGGCAAATGTTTTCTGCGCGAAAGCATAGCGACAGCAGCAAATGTTTTCTGCGCAAAAGCGTAGCGACAGCAGCAAATGTTTTCTGCGCAAAAGCGTAGCGACAGCGACCGATGTTTTTTGTGCGAAAGCGGAGTGTTGACGTAGCGACAGCAACACGAGGTTGGTCTCGAAGGCATTATCATAGGACGTGATGCCTTTACATTTTACTATGCACAAGAATTGCATCGGCGCCCGCCTTCCTGTAGGATTCCGCACGTTTAAGGGCTTCATCTAATCCCAAGCCTGCAATAAAAGCCTCGACTCTAGCTACAACCATAAAGTCTTCATCCTCTTGAGTATCTTTCATTGCTTTTATTTTCCCGCAAAATTCTTCAATCGATGCGAGAGGTTGTGTTTCTCCATTAATAAATGAGTTCGTTTTTGGAAAAATTTTATCCTCGATACAGACTCCAGCAATATTCAATTGTTCTAGTTTTCTAACTAACCTTCGAGCATTATTAAAATTTCCATATCCCGTATCCCCATCTAATAGAATGGGAATTGTTGTCGTATCACTCATAAATTCAAGTATATCTAATACCTGCGTCCATGATGCTTCATTATTATCTCTTACACCCAATGATCCTGATATCGATAGACCACTCGCCCATATCCATTTAAAACCGACTTCCTCTACAATTTTTGCGGAAAGACCGTTATGGGCTTCCATTAAAAATTCAAGTTTGTCTGAATATATTATTTTTTTAAATTTGGTCGTTTTTTTCAATATCTTCCATCTCCTTACTCGATATCTCCTATTAACATATGCCTAAAAGTAAAGATTAGCAGGGCAGATATATTAGAAACTAATGATTTTGAAATCAAAAAAATGGATATATTGAGAACCATCATAATGCTACTTTTCTAGTGTAGTAAATTTATTATGGGACTCTAGCAGAAAAATAGTAGATATTAGTCGAGTTACCAAGTCTCACCCATGCAAGATAAATCTATTTTCATACAATACAGTAACCTCCATAAGTGGTGAGGGCTACATTATTAATACAAAAGAAATAAAAATATCTTACTAAATGAGGTGAATTCATTGAAAAACGGACTTGGAAAATGGGAACAATTCTTACTTTTAAATCAAAATCCTTTAACAACTAACTTCATTCCAAAATCAACACTTTACAGTCTAGAAAACCTAATCGATATATTAAATAGATATGAGTATGTTTATGTGAAACATGATAGCACTGGACAAGGAAGAGCAATTTATAAAGTCTACAAAAGAAAAGATGGACACTATTGTTTTAACGGATTTAACATACAAGGTGAAGAAATAAATAAGTGTGTGGCGGCAATTGAGGATTTCCATCAAGTTCTACATCCATATGAGAAACACGATAGATTAAGCGGAATTTATATTATACAGGAGGGGGTCAAAAGTCTAACTCCTGATGGGGATTCAATATCCATTCGTGTTCATGTTCAAAATCTAAAGGGAAAATGGATAATTGGTGGAATTTACGGAAGGATTGCAACTGAGGATCATGGGATTGTCAATTCAAATCGGGGTTCTCAAGCAATATCGATTGATGAATTATTATCAGGTTATTTGATGATGGATAATACAAAGAAAGATCAAACAATAGATTCTCTAAAAAAATATTCGATTTTAGCATCTGAAGTAATAGCGTCCCACTTTCCTTGTAGAGAATATGGCATTGATTTTGGAATAAATCTTAAAGGAAAACCTCTATTATTTGAAGTAAATACAACGCCAAGCATACGTAGTTTTGCCAAAGTTGATAGGGCAATCTGGAAGAACATTGTTGAGATTAGGAAAATGCAAAATGAAGGCTAAGTTTGAAATGTAGTTATTTTTCATGTCAGTCACCAGCATATTTCTATTCAATAGACATACATCAAAAAATTACTTTCCCTACTATATTTATAGGAAAGAAAAAACTTAATTGCATCCGTTACTTGTGAACGATTAGGAATTTATCTTTAGAAAAAAATGGATTATGGTTGGGTAGGCTACACTTGGTTAGACAGCTCATATAAGGGCTAATACACTAAAAAGACTACCCAAATAAGCCTGTCAAAAATGAGACGAGAACGTAAAACCTAAAGGAGATTTTAAGTTATAAATGGTGAAGCTTTATGAAAATGACAAGTCTCTTGCAGACATTGGCGACAATGGCTTCATTACTACGCTTTTTTGAGGTTTGTAATAGGCTTAGCGCTACTTGCTTAAAATATTATTCTCCATATCGACAACAACAATGTTTTATCTGTGCGAAAGCGTAGTGCTAACGTTGTGTCAGCAACATTCAACAATATTTGCGAAAACGAAGGCAGCGGTCCGATGCTCACTCACAGGAAAACGGGTAGCTAGCTTGAAACGGAAATCACCAATCAATCATCCTATATTGCTAAACGAAGAAAAAACCTGTGAAAAGAGGGAGATTCTTTTCACAGGTTACTTTACATCTACATTTTGAAAAACCGCTTCTTTTTCTTTTTGCAGAGACTGCAAATAGTTATCTGCCTTGTTATGTTTATCCTGTAGACGCAAAATTGTATTATGTACATCATCTTGCACACGAGAAACCTGCTCTCTTGCGGTAGATATTTTAGAATGGACAGACCAAGCTGAAAAAACATCATCAAAGAAATAGTCCGCAAATTTTACGAATCCATCTGTTTCAACTTGTAATGATTTCGTTGATATATCATGTACATCTAACAGTTCGTTGTGGAAGCGTTGTAACGTAATTTGAGCATTGTGAAGATAATTTTCGGTCTTATCAAGTGCGTCATGCTTTAAACTTGTGGCAATGAGCCCCCCACCAAAAAACGTATCCCACGTCGAGTATCCATTTGCAGAATGCAAGGACTCTGCAGCTTGTCCAAGCTTAGTAAGTGCTGCTTCACCAGCATCCACTGCTTCTTTTATTTCCGTAATTAGTTGTTTCGTTAACATTTCTTCATGTGCTAATTGCTCAAGCCTTTTTGCCTGTTCAGGCTCATGGATTTGTAAGTAGCCTTTCTTTTTAGCATTTAATTGGCTTAAAGCTCCTTTTAACTCTTGTTTATTAATTTGAGAAAGTTTGGTGTTGATTTGCCCCAAATCATGCGTCAAGTCAACATCCATCTTCTTTGCTTCATTTATTTTTAATTCAAGAATGGCTGCTTTATCAATTTTTTCTTCACGTAGTTCATCTTGTTGCCCTGTCCACGTTCGAATCATATTCATAAAAGAAAAGCCTTCTAACTTATCGAGTCTCAAACGAATTTGATTGAGTTCTTTAGAATGTTTGTAAATTTCTTGTTGTTCATGCTCGATTTGCTGTTCAATTAAAATCTTTTGTTCACTTAACCTACTAGCAGTTCTTAATTGTGCATGAATCATTTCTTGCTCTTTTTGTAATTGTTTCCATTCCATTCATCTCAACTCCTCTTACATATATGTACGGATGAAATAAGAATATGTTTCAATTTTCTGTCTCCTCAAAATAACGTGTAGTTGATCTCCGTTCCGGCTGGGCGCTTTCCTAGGGGCTTCCAGCCGGAACGGAGATCAACTACTATACGTGGTATACGTTTTAACAAATGTTATCCTCTACTTTTGGTGATGAGCCAATTATCTGCCATTTTCATTAATTTTTTATCTTATCAAATTAAATTCAAGTCTAAAAGAAAAGCCTAGTAATCGAATGACTACTAGGCTTGTACAATTTTTTATAGAGGAATGTTTCCGTGCTTTTTCTCTGGGCGTGTTTCGTGTTTGTTGGATAACATATCTAGCCCTTGAATCAACTTAATACGTGTATCACGTGGATCGATAACATCGTCTACCATACCGCGGGATGCCGCAACGTATGGATTTGCGAATTTTTCTTTATATTCTTCAATTTTAGCAGCACGTGTTGCTTCTGGATCTTCTGATTTTGCAATTTCACGTGCGAAGATGATGTTTGCTGCACCTGCTGCACCCATAACCGCAATTTCAGCATTTGGCCATGCGAATACAAGGTCAGCTCCGATTGATTTAGAGTTAAGGGCAACGTACGCACCACCGTATGCTTTACGTAGAATCACTGTAATTTTTGGTACAGTTGCTTCTGAGTATGCATAAAGGATTTTCGCTCCGTGACGGATGATTCCACCATGCTCTTGTTTAACGCCTGGGAAGAAGCCAGAAACGTCTTCAAATGTGATGATTGGTATATTGTAAGCATCACAAGTACGGATGAAGCGAGCAGCTTTGTCCGAAGAATCAATATCTAACCCACCAGCTAGTACTTTAGGTTGGTTACATACAAGGCCAACTGATTCTCCAGCAATACGCGCGAAAGCAACTACTACGTTTTTCGCAAATTCTGAGTGAACTTCCATAAAGGAACCTTCGTCCACTACTTGCTCGACTACTTTACGTACATCATAAGGACGTGTAGTTTCGATTGGTACAGCATCCACGATTTCTGGACGATAGTCATCACCCTCTGGACGTGCCTGACGTGGAGCTTTTTCTTTATTATTTTGTGGTAAGTAGCTTAATAGTTTCTTAATTTGATCAATCGCTGCTTCTTCAGATGGTGCGCGGAAGTGTGCGTTACCACTTACAGCGTTGTTTACTTTAGAACCACCTAAATCTTCAGCAGAGATTTTTTCACCTGTTACCGTTTCGATAACTTTAGGTCCTGTAATAAACATTTGAGATGTTTTATCAACCATTAGAATGAAGTCTGTAATTGCTGGAGAATATACCGCTCCACCAGCACATGGTCCCATGATAACTGAGATTTGTGGAATTACCCCAGAGTAGATTGCATTACGATAGAAAATATGACCATAACCATCAAGTGAAAGTACACCCTCTTGAATACGAGCACCACCTGAATCATTAATACCGATGAATGGTGTACCATTTTTTGCAGCTAGGTCCATCACTGTTGCCATTTTTTTGGCATGCATTTCACCAAGCGCTCCACCAAATACTGTGAAATCTTGAGAGAATAAGTATACTGGACGTCCATTAATTTTACCGAAACCAGTTACTACACCATCACCAGGACCTTCCATTTTGTCCATGCCGAAGTCTACTGTACGGTGTGTAATGAATGGGTTAATCTCGAAAAAAGTACCTTCGTCTAGTAATAATTCAATACGCTCACGAGCTGTTAATTTCCCTTTTTCATGTTGCTTCTCGATGCGCTCATAGCCACCGCCAAGTTCAATTACCGTCTTACGGTCATACAAGTCATTAATTTTGTCGAACATATCCATATTGATCACTTATCCCCTTTTCCACTTTTATCGCATAATTCATATAACACACCGAAAGATGATTTCGGATGCATGAAAGCAACCTCTGCACCACCAGCACCTGGTCCTGGCTCTTCCGATAAAAGACGTACACCTTTTTCACGAAGCTCTGCCATGCGCTCACGAATTCCTGTCACACCGAAAGCTACATGGTGAATACCTTCTCCACGTTTCTCGATGAATCCATGAATAGCACTTTTTTCACTCATCGGTTCTAATAACTCAATTTTTACGTTGCCAGCATCAATAAATGCAACACGAACCTGTTGAGATTCTACCTCTTCCACTTTCAGTAACTTTAAGCCTAAAGTTTCTGTATAATATGTAATGCGTTCATCAAGATCGCGTACCGCAATCCCGATGTGATCTACTTTCTCCATGGTGACATCTCCTTCTGTTATGGTACATAATCTATTTTACAGACTTTTTCGTCAAAACTCTACTACTTGAGAAATTTTTCAGATTTGCTAAACTATTTATAAGAAAAGAAGGAGCGAACGAGCATATGAGTAATAAAAAATTTCAAAAAATCGTTGTTTATACTATGGTCGCAATCATGGTAATTTCATCTCTAGCATTCGGCTTATCAATGCTAGTGTAATGAAAAGCTAGGCGTCCGCATTACTGCGGGCGCTCTTTCTTTACCTTTAACCCCTTGAAAGACTGCTTAATTTCTAAATATCGATCCATTTCCTCTATAAATTGATAGAGTGCCGCTTGCGCTAGAAATTGCTCATGGTTTTTCGGTAAAGGTAATTGGGCGAAATCTCGTTTTACCTGCTCTAACTTCTCTCTAAAATGACTAGCCGTATTTCCTGAATGAACGTGTTTCCCGAGATCTTGTAAAAAGTCAGCAACGATAATTCCCTCTTGTACTATAACAGGAAGTGCCGTTATTTTTGGAAGTACCCTATCTATAATTTCTAGCTGTTGTTCTCGCATATCAAAATACAAATAGTAGTCATTTTTTCGTCTCATAAAATGATTTTCAACATCTTTAAATGCTAGGGATTTCGCATTATTTAATGCTTTGATTGCTTCAATAATTTCTTGTCCATCCCACAACGTATCGCCTTCTCTTAAATAATTGGCAATTTCTAAAAAAATCTTACTGTAAAGTTCCTCAATTTTAACTCGATAGTAATTTAATTCCTTTTGAATGTCTGGCATATACATATTTATAGCTATTCCAGTCCCATAACCAATAGCCATCAATGCGAATTCATTATAAACAAGTGCTAATGAAAAACTCTTAGCTGCGTATATATGCATGATAATAACCGCACTAGAGACAAAGCCATCTGCTACCTTCAACGACACGATTGTTGGTATAAAAATGATAAGCATACCTGCTAATGTCAGTGGGTGATAGGAAAATAGCTCAAAGCTCAAAAATGCATAAAGCATACCGATAATACTTGCGACGAATCGTGTATAAGCAGCATGAAGGGATTTTTTCTTCGTTGGCTGTACACATAATATTGTTAGAATACCAGCAGATGCATAAGAAGCTAATTGAAAATATTGGGCAATGGCAATAGCGATTGCTGCACCAAATGCCGTTTTTAATGTACGATAGCCGATTGAAAACTTCTTCAAGTCGACTGCCTCCTATCCTTCAGTACTCTAATTTTACAAACATATTGATTAGCTTATTTCACCACAAACATAGACACATCACCATAACGTGTAGTTGCTTTCCGTTCCGACTGGGCGCTTTGTAGCTGCCGCTTTGCTTTCGCTACAGAAACATTTGTTGTTGCTGTCGCTACGCTTTCGCGCAGAGCAGAGCTTCCTGGGGGCGTCCGATGAGCCGCTTCGTTGCCACTTTCGCACAGAAAACATCCGCTTCGCTCCAGGGTCTTATCTGTGACGCTAATCCCAAGGAGTCTCCCAGCCTCCACTCCAATCAACTTATATTCATTGAATACGTTTTAACAAATATCATCCATAACTTTCGGTGATGAGCCACAATATGGTAGTTCTAGAAAAATAACAGGTTTCACCACAAATAATGCCCGCTATTTCTAATCAACACACCTGTTAATTTTATTTATTTCGAACTTTAGGTTATTCATTTAGCCAATATTTCAAATATTTCGAACGTCAATTGACTAGTATAATGAAGATAAAATAAAGTTATCTATAAAATCATGCTAATCGGGGATCAATTAGCATAGTCATGTAGTAAGCCTCCGCAGATATTTTGTAGCTGCGGGGCTTCCTACTTATAGAATAGCTTCTCTTTTAACTCTATGAATAAAATTAAAGTTCGTCGCAGTATTCCTCAAAGTTTGCTTGTAAGTTTGTCACTACTGACATTGGGTCATGACCTTCAATTTCATAGCGTCCAACTTCTGCTACTACTTGCCCATCCTTTAATAACACAAATGATGGGGAGGATGGTAAATGATCTTCACCGAAGTGATAACGAGCAGCTGCAGTTGCTTCCTTGTCTTGACCAGCAAATACCGTTACAAGATGGTCTGGACGTTTATCGTAATGTACACTTTGTGCTGCCGCAGGACGCGCGATACCCCCTGCACAGCCGCATACTGAGTTCACCATGACTAATGTTATACCTGGACGAGCAAACGCCTCTTCAACAGCTTCTGGCGTGCGAAGCTGCTCATAACCAGCACCCTCAATTTCTGCACGTGCTGTTTTTAAAATTTCTTGCATAAATAAATCGTAATCCATATTCATATAGCGATAGCTCCTTTCAAGTTCGCGTCATCCTAGACTTACCCTTAGATATTCGACGCTAATACATCTCCTATCATAGCAGTTAGTGACGAATTTGTGCACCTACTTGCTCACATAAAAGATTATATTATTTCTGTGATTGTTCATCGCTAAATAAACGATCTACACCTTGTGTTACTGTCAACTGTCCATTTAAAATTTGACGTTCTAAAAGTTGCACTTGTGCTTTACGTTCTGGATTACCATAAAACATATCGATTAAATGGTCGGTAATCATCGATTGGAACCAATCTCGCGTCTGATTTTGGCGTCTGATCGACCAGTAATTATTTGCCTCAACGATTTGTCTGAATTCCCCTATTGTACTCCATACTTTGTCGAGGCCACGTTTTTCCCATGAACTTACAGGCATTGCTGTCGACATCCAACCCGGAGTTGCAGGCTGTAAAAAATGTAAAATTTGCTTGTACTCAGATACCGTTTTTTTCGCCAGGCGAACATTATCGCCATCAGCTTTATGGACAACGATGGCATCTGCTAACTCCATAATCCCCTTTTTCATGCCTTGCAGCTCGTCTCCGGCACCTGTTAAAACTAACAGCAAGAAGAAATCAACCATACCGCGGACATACGTTTCACTTTGTCCAACACCGACCGTTTCTATTAAAATGACATCATAGCCAGCCGCTTCACAAACAAGCATCGTTTCACGTGTCTTTTTATGAACACCCCCTAGGGTACCAGCTGATGGAGAGGGACGAACGAATGCATTAGGCTTTTTCACGAGCTCCTCCATTCGAGTTTTATCGCCTAATATACTTCCTCCCGATAAAGAAGAGCTTGGATCAATCGCAAGGACTGCCACTTTTTTCCCCATCTCACAAAGCATCGTTCCGAAAGCCTCAATGAATGAACTCTTTCCTGCACCAGGAACGCCAGTAATCCCAATACGGACACTGTTTCCTGTATGTGGTAGAAGCTCTTGTAGAAGTTCCTGTGCATGCGCTTTATGCGTTGCATTTGAACTTTCAATGAGTGTAATAGCTTTTGACAACTGTGTACGAGAACTTGCACGGACTTCTCGTGCAAGCTCCTGTATGTTTAAATTGTCTGCTTTTTTCTTTCGGAATTTTTTCGGTGTACCATATTGCATTCCGTCGTGAGTTGCCTCTACTCCGTCCATAACAAATAGCGCACTTTCTGGCATTCCTTTGTTTTTGTCCATTATTCAGACACTTCCTCATAGCCTAAACGTTTGTAAATCTCTTCAATAATCTTTTGTGCCGATACAGGAATTACTGTACCAGGTCCAAATATCGCTACAGCTCCAGCTTCATAAAGGAAGTCATAATCTTGTGCTGGAATAACGCCTCCAACAATAATAATGATATCTTCGCGGCCCAGTTTTTCTAGCTCTGCTATTAATTCTGGAACTAGTGTTTTATGACCAGCAGCTAATGAAGATACACCAATGACATGAACATCGTTTTCCACAGCCATTTGAGCTGCTTCAGCAGGTGTCATAAACAATGGTGAAATATCTACGTCAAAGCCTAAGTCAGCATAGCCCGTTGCCACTACCTTTGCACCACGATCATGTCCATCTTGTCCCATTTTCGCTACTAAAATACGTGGGCGACGACCTTCATTTTCAAGGAACTCCTCTGTCATTTGTTTCACTTCAGTAATTTGCTCCTCATCAGAGAAGTTTGCAGAGTATACGCCAGAGATTGAACGGATTACTGCTTTATGACGACCTGAAACAACTTCAATTGCATCGGAAATTTCACCTAATGAAGCACGAGCACGCGCTGCATCTACTGCTATTGCTAATAAGTTTTCTTCGCCATCTTGCGCCGCTTTCGTTAATCGGGCTAAATGTTTTTGTACTTCTGCTTCATCACGAGCTGCCTTCATTGCTTCTAAACGCTCAATTTGCTTTTGACGAACTAGCGTATTATCAATATCAAGAATGTCGATAGGTTCTTCTTTTTCTAAACGATATTTGTTTACACCAACGATCGTTTCTGTTTTAGAGTCGATTTTCGCTTGACGTTTTGCCGCAGCTTCCTCAACTTTCATTTTTGGTAGACCTGTTTCAATCGCTTTCGCCATACCGCCCAGTTCTTCGATCTCTTCAATTAATGCCCACGCAGATTTTGTAATTTCGTCTGTTAATTTTTCCACATAGTACGAACCGCCCCATGGATCAATTACTTTTGTCATTGCCGTTTCTTCCTGTAAGAATAGCTGTGTATTACGTGCAATACGTGCAGAGAAATCTGTTGGTAGAGCAATCGCTTCATCAAGTGCATTTGTATGAAGAGATTGCGTATGCCCCATTGATGACGCATTAGCTTCGATTAATGTACGTGTCACATTATTAAATGGATCTTGCTCTGTTAAAGACCAGCCAGACGTTTGTGAGTGTGTACGAAGTGCTAATGTCTTAGGGTTTTTTGGATTAAACGTCGACATCATTTGTGCCCAAATTCGGCGTGCCGCACGCATTTTTGCAACTTCCATGTAATAGTTCATACCGATTGCCCAGAAGAATGATAAACGGGGTGCAAAGGCATCAATATCGATTCCAGCTTTAAGACCTGTACGAACATATTCAAGACCATCTGCTAATGTATAAGCAAGCTCAATGTCATTTGTTGCTCCCGCTTCTTGAATATGGTAACCAGAGATCGAAATTGAGTTAAATTTTGGCATATATTTCGCCGTAAATTCAAAAATATCTGCAATAATTTTCATAGACATTGCTGGCGGATAAATATATGTGTTACGAACCATGTATTCTTTTAAAATATCGTTTTGAATCGTACCAGCAAGCTTGTCTGGTGTAACTCCCTGCTCTTCAGCAGCAACAATATAGAATGCAAGAACTGGTAACACAGCACCATTCATTGTCATAGAAACCGACATTTGATCTAAAGGAATTTGGTCAAATAAGATTTTCATATCTTCTACTGAGTCAATCGCAACCCCAGCTTTACCAACATCCCCTGTTACACGTGGATGGTCTGAGTCATAGCCACGGTGGGTTGCTAAGTCAAAAGCAACGGAAAGACCTTTTTGACCCATTGCTAAGTTACGCTTGTAGAATGCATTTGATTCTTCAGCTGTTGAGAACCCAGCATATTGACGAACTGTCCAAGGACGAGCTACATACATAGTAGGGTATGGACCACGTGTATTTGGCGCAATACCTGCAACATCATTTAAATGTTTTGCCTCTTTAATATCTTCTTTTGAATAAATATCTTTAATTTCGATACCTTCATTTGTCATAAATTTTTCTTCTGACGCTTGAGGTGCTTCGGCTGCTAATACTTTTTCGATTTCAACTGCACTAAAATTTGGCTTGCTCATCGTTGGACCTCCTTCATGCTAGCGAACACTGAATTTAATTTTTCAATGATGTTCTGTCCTGCGAAAATAAAGCCGTTTAAGCCATTTGCTAACCAAGCTTCTTCTTCGTCGTTAAATTTACCTGCAACGTCAACAATTACGTTAGCTGGTTTGCCTGCTAAAATTGCTGGTACTAATTCTTTTGTATCGTCATCATTACCTGCCATCACCACATACGTTGCTTCTGTAGCGTTTAACCAAGCCAATGCTTCTTCAGCTGTTGCAGCTGGTTCACTTTTTTCTGGTACTAGGCCTACAGTGTTTAAGAAACCTGATACGAAATCGGCACGTGGTTTTGAGCTTTTCAGTGTACCTAATGCTAAGATTCCTGTTTTCGCATTTGTCGCTGTCATTTCCGCTCGTAATTGCTCAAAAGGTATAGCAATTCGCTTAATTTCTGCAAATAGCGGGTTTGTTTCGCTTTCATGAACATCTGCTGGATTGGCATAAATATTTGTACCGATTAATGATTGCTTACGTGTTTGTACCGATTTGATACGAGCTTGATATGATTTTTCAAGTTCCTCAGTAAGCTTTCCTGATGCAGTGTAAGCATCAATGCCTCCAGCTGCTTCAATTTCTAAGAATAATGCCCAAGCTTCTTTCACAAAATCTGCTGTTAATGACTCAATAAAGTATGAGCCACCAGCTGGGTCTATAACTTTTAAAACATTTGTTTCTTCTTTTAAGATTAATGATACATTTCGTGCAATACGAATCGATTGATCTGTTGGCTTCGTTATTGCATCATGAGGGTGAACTGTAAAGACATCCGCACCGCCAATTAAGCCAGAAAGCGCTTCATTTGCTGAACGTAATAAGTTTACATAAACATCCAGCTTCGAGAAGCTTCTTAATGACGTCTCAGCAATAGTTGGAACTTTTACGCTGTCAGACACTCCATAAGCGGATGAGAACGCTTTCCAAAGTACTTTAAAAGCACGGAGTTTTGCGATTTCTGTAAAGAACTGTGTATCAATAGCAAAGGATACATAAAATTTCTTCGCGAACGCTTCAAAGCTTTCTTCTTGATTTGCGTATTTTGCCGCTAATGCAAGCGCATATGCTAATTCTTGCACAGCGTTAGCTCCTTCATTATGATAAACCGTTGTGTCTGCACCGATTGAGCGCACGCTCGGGAAATCAATTAAAGAGATAGGGCTTTTCGATACGATGAAACCTTTTACCGTTTCTCGCTGATCAACTGCTATTTTGTCGAATACTGCTAATAATGGGTCATTTGAATTTACAACCGTAATTTTAAACGAATATTCTGAGAAATAAGTCGCTAATTGTGCTAGTACTTCTTCAGTCCATTCAAAATTTACACGGCTATCAATTGTTACTACTTCATTGCCTCGAGCTAAGCTATCATCAAGCTGTGCAAAAAATGCCTCGCTTGTATCAGCATATAATTGCTGTGCCACTCGAAATGCTTGATTATTTTGTAGGGAACGGATTGTGGCAACTTGTTTATCAAGTTCTTCACCAAGTTTTGCTACTAAACTTTCTTGAGTGTAAAGAGGTTCTAATGTAACACCTTCACTTGTTTTCGTTAAAAGAGACTCGAATGGTTTCCCTTTTAAAGCCTTGATTGCTGCATCTTGCCATTCTGAATAGGATGGCTTTTCAAATTCAATATTTTTCATGTTGTTTGACATGCGGACGCTTAATCAGCTTCCCCCCTTAGTAGTTTCTATTTGTTATTCTACATGACAAATTGCGACTCGAAAAGCATAAAAAAATTCGGAAACCGTTATACAACAGGTTTCCGACAAGTCATCAGTAGACTGACGTTGAAGATTTATTTGTATTTTCGAGTATTTCTTTCACTCTATTTAGGAATTTACCACAAACAAGTCCATCCAGAACTCGATGATCTAAAGATAAACATAAATTCACAATATCTCGTGCAGCGAACATTCCACCAGGTAAAATAACTGGTTTTTTTACAATATTTTCCACTTGTAAAATTGCTGCTTGTGGATAATTAATGATGCCCATCGACTGAACAGAACCGAATGCGCCGGTATTATTTACAGTAAATGTACCACCTTTTATATCATCCATCGTCAGTTTTCCAGCACGTACTTTCATTGCAAGCTCATGAATTTCCTTCGCGATACCTTTTATCGATTTTTCATCAGCGTGTTTTATAACAGGAACAAATAATGCATCGTCTGTTGCTACTGCAATGGAAATATTTATGTCATGCTTTTGGATAATTTTGTCCTCTGCCCACATGGAATTCATCATTGGGAACTCCTTTAAAGCTTGAGCGACAGCCTTTATAAAGAAAGCAAAATACGTAATATTAAAGCCTTCTTTTTGCTTAAATTCTGTCTTAATGCTATCACGATATGCTACTAAATCTGTAACATCTACTTCCATCATCATCCATGCATGTGGCACTTCATGAACGCTTCGTACCATATTATTAGCGATGGCACGGCGCACCTTTGTTACTGGAATTTCAATATCACCAGCTTGAATAGGTTGTATAGATGTTGCTGATTTAGTATTCTCCTGTGTTGCAGGTGCTGACTGTTGAACAGCTGTATCGACAGCAGACGTTGTTTCAACCTGAGAAGTTGGAACATTTCCTGCTTCAATCAGTTTCATAAGGTCTTTTCTTGTAATACGTCCCCCTTCACCTGTTCCTGTAACTTGATCAAGTGCAATATCATGCTCTTGTGCAAGTCGAAGAACAGCTGGTGAATAACGTACTTTATCCTGTCGAACTGTTTTTTGTGTAGCTATCGTAGCTGTCGTTGGCTGCTGAGTCTCCTGTTTCTTTTGTACGCCTGCATTTAAGATAGCCGTACTTACCGCGGATTTTTTCGCTGGAGGTGGAGGAGGCAACTCACTGTCACCTGCTATTTCAATGGAACAAACGACTGCTCCAACCGGCAACGTTTGCCCTTCCTGTGCAAGTAGCTCTGTAATGACTCCTTCAAAAGAAGACGGGATTTCTGCATTTACTTTATCTGTTACAACTTCTGCTAGTGGATCATATTTTTTTACCGTATCACCTGGCTTGACAAGCCATTTTTCAATCGTACCTTCTGTTACACTTTCGCCGAGCTGTGGCATTGTAATATTTTGAATAGCCATCATCTATTCCTCCCATCAATTATGCCTAGGTGTAATTGTATCTATCGAATTACTATAATCTGTTGATTCGTCCGTGGTTAAAATTTCTTTTCACTCGTTGAAAAAATTCCTAATACCCCTATTTAGAAATAAGCTCTTCTATATTAGAATGCAGCAAGTTCTCGCATCGCACGCTCTACTTTTTCAGGGTTAATCATAAAATACTTTTCCATCGTTGGTGCATACGGCATCGCTGGAACATCTGGTCCCGCTAGGCGTTGAATTGGTGCATCGAGTTCAAATAAACAATGCTCAGCAATAATTGCTGCAACCTCACCCATAATGCTTCCTTCTTTATTATCCTCAGTAACTAGTAAAACTTTACCTGTTTTACTTGCCGCCTCAATGATTGCTTCTTTATCAAGAGGATAAACCGTGCGTAGGTCAAGAATATGCGCTGAAATACCGTCTGCCGCTAGGCGTTCTGCTGCCTGTAATGCAAAATGGACGGCTAAACCATACGTAATGACAGTAACGTCTTCCCCTTCGCGCTTAACATCTGCCTTACCAATCGGTAATGTGTAATCATCTACTGGTACTTCACCTTTAATGAGTCGATAAGCACGTTTATGCTCAAAAAATAGTACTGGATCCTCATCACGGATTGCTGCTTTTAACAAACCTTTTGCATCATAAGGTGTTGACGGAATAACAATTTTTAAGCCTGGAGTTCCTGCAAAAAGTGCTTCTACAGATTGCGAATGATAGAGTGCTCCGTGAATACCTCCGCCAAATGGTGCACGTATAACCATTGGGCAAGACCAGTCATTATTTGAACGGTAGCGGATTTTTGCTGCCTCAGAAACGATTTGGTTAACGGCAGGCATAATGAAATCAGCGAATTGCATCTCGGCAATTGGGCGCATCCCATACATCGCAGCACCAATACCAACACCTGCAATAGCACTCTCTGCAAGAGGTGTGTCAAGTACCCGATATTCACCAAATTGCTCGTAAAGACCTGTTGTTGCTTTGAAAACCCCGCCTTTGCGACCAACGTCCTCTCCTAAAATGAAAACACGCTCATCACGTTCCATCTCTTCCTTCATCGCTAATGTAATCGCATCAATATAAGACATCACTGCCATTACACGTCACCTCCGTCCACTGGTGCATATACGTACTTCAAAGCATGCTCTGGTGTTGCATACGGAGCAGCTTCTGCATAATCTGTTGCTTCATTCACCTCTGCCATGATACGCTCTTCTATTTCAGCACGGAGCTTTTCTGTCATAACTCCAGCATCCATTAGATACTTTTCAAATAACAGAACAGGATCCTTTGCTTTGCCTTCTGCTATATCCTCGGCAGTTCGATATTGACGATCATCATCATCCGAAGAATGTGCCGTTAAGCGATACGTCACTGTTTCTATTAAACTCGGCCCTTCACCACTACGTGCACGATCAGCTGCTTCTTTTACAACCTTATAGACTTGTAACGGACATTTTCCATCAACAGTAACACCTGGCATACCGTAGCCAATGCCGCGATCTGACACTTTCGCACAGCCTAATTGACGTTCAACTGGCACGGAAATTGCGTATTGATTATTTTCTACCATTATAATAACGGGAAGCTTATGAACCCCTGCGAAATTCGCACCTTCATGGAAATCACCTTGGTTAGATGAGCCTTCACCGAGTGTAACGAAAGTAATAAAATCTTCTTTTTGCAGACGCCCTGCTAAAGCTACTCCCACCGCGTGTGGAACTTGTGTAGTAACTGGCGAAGAGCCTGTTAGAATACGATTTTTCTTTTGTCCAAAATGACCTGGCATTTGACGTCCACCTGAGTTTGGATCCTCTGCTTTGGCAAATGCGGATAACATCAGTTCTCTTGGTGTCATTCCAAAATGTAAAACAACACCCATATCACGATAATACGGCGCAATATAATCTTTGTTATGATCAAGAGCAAAGGCCGCTCCTACTTGTGCTGCCTCCTGTCCCTGACATGAAATAACAAACGGAATCTTACCAGAACGGTTTAACAACCACATACGTTCATCTAGTCTTCTTGCCATTAACATCGTTTCGAACATTGCAAGTACATCTTCATTTGATAAACCTAAATCCTCATGCTTGATTTGAACATCTTGCATACGAACACCCCTTTCGTATTGTAGAGAAATAACTAAAGCATTTTATGGCTCTTCACCAAATATGTACTTGACTGCACATTATGTTCCATGTGCTTTCATACCAATTTACTTTTTTAATCAAGAACAGATTTTAGTATTGATCCCATATTAAATCCCCATACTTTAGTGAAATTATAAATCATCAATTATGCCTCAGCATAATTGCGTCCGGATTCGGCTTTGTGCTTAGGCCTACACGACGCAGGTCAGTTAGCCGTTATCGCATGGATGCGATGATTTTTAGGCTAACATCCTATATTGCACTCCTTTCCGAATCTGTGACATCCACCGGAGGCTTTAGGCCAACAGATGTTTTTTGCGCGAAAGCGTAGTGCTAACGCAACGGCAGCACATGTTTTTGTCTGTGCGAAAGCGAAGCGACAGCAACAGCACGATATTGGTCACTCAGTCGTTGCCACAGGACGTGGCGTTCTTAGACTGAGTTCCTCTATTTCAGCTGATGTTTGGACCCGCTAAAAAGTAATTTAAATCCGCATTCATTAGCTGAAAGAAGTTAAAAATGAATGGCACGATTATCGACTGCTAACGCTGATTCCACTAACACCTCATTCAGTGACGGATGTGGATGAATGGCCTGACTAACTTCCCACGGCGTTGCATCTAGTAACTTAGCAAGTGATGCTTCACCAATTAAATCTGTCACATGTGGTCCTACCATATGAATACCCAAAATATCATTCGTTTCTTCATCAGCAACAATTTTTACAAAGCCATCTGTCTCTCCATTAACTAGCGCTTTTCCAATCGCCTTGAATGGAAACTTACCGACCTTCAATGTATAACCTTGCTCTTGTGCAGCACTTTCTGTTAAGCCAATACTTGCAACCTCAGGGTAAGAATAAACGCATTTTGGTACCTTTAGAACATCAAGTGCCTCTGTTTTACCCGTTGCAATATGCTCAATAGCAGATAACCCTTCGTGAGAAGCAACATGCGCTAATTGTAAACCACCGATAACATCCCCAATAGCATACATATGTGATTCCTTCGTTTGATACGAATCATTGACTTTGATAAACCCATTTTCAACTTCTATTTCTGTATTTTCTAAACCTATACCTTGCGTATTTGCTTCACGCCCTACAGAAAGCAATAATTTATCAGCCTCAAATAATTCTTCCTTATCACTAACTTTTGCAGAAATGAAAACGTTATCATTTTCAATTTTGATGGTTCCTGTATCTAAGCGAGCGTTTGTCACGATACGGACGCCTCTTTTTTCAAGCTGTTTTGTCACTTCTTTTACAATATCTGTATCCTCTGTAGGCAAAATTGATGGTCCATATTCAATGACCGTTACGTAAACCCCAAAATCACAAAGCATCGAAGCCCATTCTATGCCAATAACTCCTCCGCCAACAATTAACATTGACTTTGGCAGTTCTTTCATTTGCAGTGCATGATCAGAGTTCATCACATATTTACCGTCGACCGTTAGTCCTGCCATTCCTCTTGGCTTAGATCCTGTTGCAATAACAACATTTGTAGGGACAAGCATTTCATTTTCATCACCATTACTCATTTCAACTGAAATAGTACCCGGCATTGGTGAGAAAATGGACGGTCCTAAAATTCGCCCTGTTCCCTGATAAACGTCTATTTTGCCTTTTTTCATCAGTGTATTCACACCTTGGCTCAATTGCTCAACAATCGCTTGTTTCCTTGCCTGCACTTTGTCGAATTTCAATGTAACTCCTTCAATATCTACACCATATTCAGTGGCTGTTTTATTTGCCATACGATACACTTCTGCACTTCGAAGTAGGGCCTTGCTTGGTATACAGCCTTTATGCAAGCATGTTCCACCTAGACGCTCACGTTCGACAATAGCTGTTTTTAAGCCCAACTGTGCAGCTCGAATTGCTGCAACATAGCCACCTGTACCTCCGCCTAAAATGACAACATCATAATTTTGAGCCATGTTAATTCCCCCCTTATGAGAAAAATGCTAAAGCATGCTATCCGCTACTGGTAACCGTAAGAAATTCTTTAAATTGGATGCGCTTGCAGAAGTGGTAGGGCTTTAGCTTAACTTCATTAAAGCTATTAATTTACTATAAAGTTAGAAGAAGTCGACAATGCGACTTCTTTAAACGAATTTGCGGTTTTTAACGACCGTGTAAAATATTTTTTTCATTTTTTAAGAATTGGCTACGAGACTTTGATACTCGAGCAATACGTTCTTCTGCTAAACGATTAGCCGCTACATATGTCGGGATGCCGTCACGTTTAGAAATAGCGAAGATTTTTTCGATACTATCGTAAATACCTTCAACTCGCTTCATTGCACGCTCACGGTTATAGCCGTATAATTCATCAGCTACATTAATTACTCCACCTGCATTAATCACATAATCCGGTGTATAAACTATCCCTAATTCATGTAAATAATCACCATGACGAGAATCTTGTAGTTGGTTATTAGCAGAACCAGCGATAACCTTTGCTTTTAGTTGCGGGATCGTTTCATCATTTATTATCGCTCCTAATGCACAAGGTGAGAAAATATCAACTTCCTGTGAATAGATTTCCTCTGGTGCCACTGCAGTCGCACCAAATTCATTCACAACTCGATCAATTGCCGCCTGATTAATATCTGTAACAACAAGTTTTGCACCCTCATTATGTAAATACTCGCAAAGCTTGTAAGCTACATTTCCTAGCCCTTGGACAGAAATTGTACGTCCCTCTAGTGAATCAGATCCAAATGCTTCTTTTGCTGCTGCTTTCATACCAAGGTAAACGCCGTAAGCAGTTACTGGAGATGGATTTCCGGATGAACCAAAAGCCGGAGAAATTCCCGTAACATAATTTGTTTCCTCATGAATTAAATCCATATCTGTCACTGTAGTTCCAACGTCTTCTGCTGTAATATAGCGGCCATTTAGCCCTTGGATGAAACGTCCTAGTGCACGGAACATTTCTTCATTTTTATCTTTAAATGGGTCACCGATAATGACCGTTTTTCCACCGCCAAGGTTTAAACCAGCAGCTGCATTTTTATAGGTCATCCCTCGTGCTAAACGTAATGCATCCTCTATCGCATTTTCTTCTGATGCATATGTCCACATACGTGCCCCGCCTAGTGCTGGCCCAAGTGTTGTGTCATGGATAGCGATAATCGCTTTTAACCCTGATGCTTCATCTTGGCAAAATACCAATTGTTCATAATCATACTTTTCCATATACTTGAAGATTTCCATGAAAACTCGCCCCTTTGCTTTGGAAAGTGCATCCCCAAATGCCCATCCCAATTAAATAATAATTAACAAACAAAAATTGTTTAGTAATGGATAATATTGCTCCATTTAATTTTACAATACTGACAATTTCACAATTTCGCAACTATTATTACACTTTCTTGTTTAAGTAAGAATTTTCTAAACATTCAGTTACAGATACTAGTTTATATTTTACTTACTGCGAGGTTCATCAGTTACATAGTTTTATAACCTTTCTTGACATTCCATTTTCCACAGGTAAAATTAAACTTAGGAATAAGGAGGGACATGCATGGCTCGTTTAGCTGCATTTATTGTAATGCTTATTCCAGGTCTTATGGCTGCAGGTGGCATTAAATTCATGCGTGATACATTATTTGGTAAGCTTATTTCACCTTTCCCATTTTTATGGCTACAATTCGTCGTTGGCATTATTCTCTTTGTTATTGGCTTTGGCTTTTTCGCAGGATTCTTACTTCACCGCGATCGAAAAAATGGAAAAATAGCTCCACGCTTCCAAAAAAAATAAAAATAGCTATCCTATTAAGTCTCAACAGACTTATTGGATAGCTATTTTTATATTCATTCAAAAGCATCAGCTACATTGTTTATCTGTAGCGAAAGCGTAGCGTCAGTAACGATTTCGCCAAGGTGAAATTGATTAACGTTGTTGTCTCTCAATTACTTTATCCGGAAAATCAGTAATCCAACCAATTACAGAAGGATGCGGATTCGTTAAAAATGTTTCATCCCCATCAATTGCATAAAAACGACATGCTTTATCACTCGCTACACAAGCCTCTAAATATCTTGGTTTATAATACCTTTTATGCATATGAACACTATCAATCGCTTTGTAATCACTAAGCAAATCCCATTTTATTTTTTTCGTTGCTATAAGTGCTGTTTCATATTCTGGCCTATATTGTTTCACAATCTCTAGAAGCTCATAGTGAAACGATGAAAAATGACTGCCAATAGGCAAAGTTAGCCCATGAAGCATTTGAATAAGTGCGCTTTTATTATCAAGGATTGTTGATTTTAATTCGATATTAAGGGGTAGTTGTTGTGAATTTGCCCATGCTAAAACTGCATCAAACGTTGGAATTTTATACGTTGAAAATAATCGTCTCCACGGCTTCCCAAGTTTAAATCTTTGTAGCTCCTCTATCGTACATTCATTCACAAGCTTATTGATGCCAACCAATCTTGATAGCTGTGAATCATGATATACAACGGGAATTCCTTCTTTTGAAAGCTGGATATCTAATTCAATCCCATCTGCTCCCAGCTCTAATGCCTTTTCAAAAGCCTTGAAGCTATTTTCAAGTGCATACGCTGAAGCCCCGCGATGTGCAAATACAGGAATGAAAGATTCACTAGACATTTAACTCACCGAATTCGAGAAGAAATTTACCATTTGTCATTTTACCTAACAAGGATGATTTTTTTCCAATTTGAATATAGGTACCAGGATAAGCTTCCTTGGTCACAATAATTTCCTCTTTCCCTGCATGACGCATTTCATCCATCATTAGCTTAACCTCACGATCAATTGTCATTGCTTCCGCTTTCAATTTCGTTAAGCTATGCTTTGTTTGCTCAAATGTAGCTATCTGCTCCTTAGACATTTGGCTCAGGAGTGATAGTAAGCTTTTAATTTTTGCTTCGTGCTCTGAGATTTCTAATTGCAGTTGCTTAAGCTTCGTTGCCTTTTCTTGCATAATCGAATAACTTTCCTTTTTATTGACGCTTTCGATGATTAAATCAGTTCGACGCTCTAAACGATTTCCTGAGATGGCAGTGACGATTGTATTTTTGGCAACTGCACGGCCCCCAATAATTTTACCTTTTCGTTCGTCCACAAAGATAGAATGTGCAGAGAGCTGTGATCCCAATGCATAAAATCCTATATGAATACTGTCATTTGCAACTAAATTCGACTCATTGACATGCTTGACAAAAATATTGCCGCCTGCCTCTACAAGAGTTGAGCCCAGACCAAAAATTCCTCCGCGAATATAGACATCCCCTTCAATGGATTTAATAAGTTTGGCACCGCTTACACCTTCAGCACCTTCGATGGAAATATCTCCAGTAGCAATGACTGTATAGCCAGATGAAACTGTTCCTTTAATGCTTAGGGATCCATTAAATTCTAGATTACCGGTTTCAACGCCAACATCTCCATTAATAGGTAAATGTCTATTTACACCGATCATGCCTTTGACATCATCTAATACACCAGCTATTTTCGAACGGATGACAACTTTCCCATCCTCTTCCACTTCATAAGCTGATTTTTTATCGTATCGTATAGGAAAATCACGACCTGGTGCAGCAGCCATAATTTCGCCTAGTACATTTTTCCCAGGTTCACCTAAAGTCGCAGGGATTTTTTCGCCTAGCCACGAACCTTCGGAAATTTCAGAAATAAAGTTCATGTCATAATAATCAGCTTTCCCATCTTCGCGAATTACTGGCTTTCTCTCTGGTTTAGGTAAGTATGTAATTTGTGCATCTATTCCTGCCACAGGTGGTGTTCCTTGTGCAATTAAAAATGCTTTTCCTGGCTCAATCTTGGAAATATCAAAATCCAAAACCCCATAAACAATTCCTTCGTTTTCAAGTGTTTCTAGAATTTGTTGAGTTAATTTTTCTTTATTCTTTAGAATATAATCATGTGTTTCATATATAAATATAGAGGTAGACATTTTGTCTCGTGCAATTTCCGCTTCAACATTTGGAAGCCAGCGTCCAATTTCAACAGGGCTTGAGCTTTCTGTTGCTAAAACATTTTTTAATATTGAAAAATTAGACAATTTAAGTCGCGGATGACTACGTAAAATACTATCAAATTCTTTTAATGGAAAACTGGCACTGTAAGTAAGCATAAATACCTTGCCATTTTCTTCAGATATTTCGAAGTTATCATTTCGAACTAGAATCAAGCTATCTCCTCCTTCCCTCTAACTGTAAGTATATACAATCTATTTACATTTGTTTAGAGACAATTGTCACTACTCAGAAAGAATATACACGTACTTTATAAGCAATATATATATCCACCTTTTTTATTTTCACATCATTATTAGTCGATTTATACTATAAAAAAGCAAGGATTTTCTCAGTCTTCAAAATCTCACTGTCCACATTGATACATTTCACTGTTAACAATTAGGAAATTTACTTATTTTTCAACCAACTTAAATAATAAATAATATTTCTGTCATAATTTTCATAATCATACTTAGGCCTTCAAGACTAAATAAACATGCCTTGGAAACCGTTTATACAGGTGTTCGAATAAAGTTGAATGTTGGCTACTAGTCCTTCTCTAGAATAACCTCAATGTGAAGATGCGCACCTAATTGATCAAAATTTAGGAGCTGCTCACGTGTCATAAAGTAAACGCTAATGCTTCCATTCATTCCAAGCCGCACTTCAAATAAATTATCTTCTATCTGTGTTATTTCTAACGAGTTTTTTTCGTCAAGCTGTATGTTTACGCTTTTCATATGTTATCACCCAATTAAATTATAAACGATCAACAGCATTGTTGATCGTTTAATTTATTACTTTCCTAATACATGTTCCGCTAACACACTTTGAATTTTATATATGTGAATCAATTTCATAAATCACTTTTTTCAAGAGCTTAGACTGCTCCTATTAAGATAAATTACGTTTTTAAAAATTATGCTGCTTGAGTTTGTGTTTCAAATAAAGCATTGAGACGATCCACTGCTAATTTACAGGCATTATAAATAAACGTCACCAGGTTGAAATGAAGTTTTGCTTTTCTTCCTGTTCTGTGACGGACATTGTTTAACTGAAAATATTGCTTTAAGTATGCATTTACACGTTCAACGGCTGTGCGCTCTTTATATAGTTGTTTCCAAAGTTCAGAGCCTCGTGCTGGATACGTGAATTTTCGTAAATCCGTGTCACATTTGATTTTGAAAACCTTCTGACAGAGGGAATCATTACGTAACGGACAGGTTGCACATTCTTTTGGTCTTGTGAATTTTAGTGTTCGGTACTTTTCATCGAAGCTGTCGTAACAGTAGCTGTGTTCACGTACACAGGCTGGCCTGAAATGCTCATCAAATCCAAGATACTCGCCTTCATTACGGACATTATAGGGAATAACTGCACGCATTTGATACGCATGTAATTGACGGTAAATAGGCTCATAATCATACCCTGCATCCAAAATAGCGGTCTTAAAATGCCCTTGAAATAGGTCTTTTCCTTTCTTTAAAAGAGGAATCGCTGCTTTACTATCCGACAAATTGGCAGATGTCATGAGGCGTCCAACAATATATTGACTCTTTGTGGTCACCGCGAGATGTCCTTTAAAGCCAAAACCAAAAACGTATTTTTGCCATCACTGTTCTTTTTGATGCCCCAATTTGGTTCGATGGGTACATCTTGCCACAGTGTCTCTAGTGGTGTATCAAGTTGGTCCTTGATTTCTTTTTCATAAGTTGACTGATTGGCTTTTGATTTCTGCTTGTTCCGTAAGCCAGCTGCTTTTCGTTCTTCTTTTGATTTTCGTCCACGTTTTTTTTGGGTGGTGCAGGCTCTTTTTTTCTCCGAAGGTTTCGCTGCATCGCGTGACTCAAAATGAGTGGCATCAATCGCGAGGTGTTCATCACAAAGGAAACCTTCTATAAAGGCTGTTTGAATCAATGTATCTTGCATGTGATCGAGCACATCTGATTGACTAATGACGTCGATCATACGCGAATAGGACGCTTCAGAGGGCACAACATCAGAAACAAGAAAACCGCAATCCAAGCGGAATAAAGGATCATTGACCAAACGTTTGATTAAATCCTTGATTGTTGGAATTCGTTCGACAATACGAATAATGAGTGACTGTATCATAGCACCGTAATTTAATTCACGTGGGGCACCACGTAATGTCTTTTTTGAAAACAACTGAAAAATAGGTTGCACGTCGAAAGTGGCAAAAATCGTATCAAAACGACGAGAACTTTCCATTTCCAATAATTCTTGGATGTCAAATAGGCTCATTTGTTTTACAATAGTCATAGGGCATTCACCTCATTCAGTATGTTAGTTTCGTCGCTACCATTATACCGAATTTGGGGAGGTGCCCGTTTTTTATTGTTTTAGAACCCTTGATACTAAAGGGACTAGAATTATGAAATTAACTCATGTTAGTTGATTTATTAAAGTTTTTCTGTATCGGTAATTCACTACCGGAAACCCAAATTTTTAACTCTGCATCTAGATCAAATGTTCCCGCAGTTTCAACTGAAAAATGAAGAATACTCTTATATGGAATTGAATGATATTGCGTTTTCTTTCCAGTGACTCCTTGTTTATCGATTAAGATAAGTCTTTTATCCGTAAAAATAAACGTATCTCTTATAATTTTATAGGCATTCTTAATTGTTTCATTAGGTGTTAGTAAATCTTTAACTTCTTCCTGTAATTTTTCTAGATTAACTTCACTTGCATTACCTATTATCCCATCAAATAACCCCATCTTAACTCCCCCTCCAAATGTCCATCCTTCATTTAAAATATGAGATTATTTTTCCATAAATTCAACACCACTCCGTTAAACGATACTATTTAAAATTTCGAATAAGCAGTAATTTTTAATTGATTAAATACTAAAATAGGGTAAAATTACACTAAAATAGATGTTCATTGGATAAATTGAGCAAATGGTTTGTAGCTTCAATAATAGGGGGGATTTTTATTTTTCAATAAGATAAACAAAGCTTATCACACATCAATCAAGGACTTGTGCGTAAAAAATGAATATTGTTAAGAAGAAAGCAACAATAAAGAAGGGTGACGTAAAATGAATAAAAAAAAGATATATATTACAATTAGTATCCTAATTGCTGTTATTGTCATTGCTATTCCAATGGGTTTTATTTATGTGCTAAACAATGGTAATCCGTATACAAAATACATGGCTAATAAGTATGTTCCAGAATACTTAGAAGTGAAGGGATATACAGACGAAGAAATTGAAAAATCACATTATATTGAGCCAAAGTACTTAATAAATAAAGATTTTTATCACGGACATTATATGGTCATTTTTAAAGATGAGCCGAATACAACCTATTATTATGGAATAACTAAAAAAGGAAAACAAGTTCAGCAATTTTGTGAAAAAGACATACTTTCATCGGATGGTGTTACTGACATATTTGAGGGTGAGACAAAATATAGTGAGAAAGAATGTAAAAATTCTTTAGATAATAGAGATTAACGTTAACAAAGACTATTATCTCCTTTACCAATAGAAACAATAACCATCACACATCTATCTATGGGCTTGTGCGTAAAATTACACACAAGTCCTTTTTATGCTACCTCTATCCCTATCCACATTGCTACGCAAAGAGCATTAAAGTTAGTTCATATGACTTCAAGATCTCTGGTGATAAATATTTAGCGTCACAGCGTAACATAATTCAGTAATCGTACTCTTTTTGAACACAAAAAAAGACACCCTTCCACTTTTGATTTTCAAGGAAATCAATAAATGTAGGCGTGTCAAATTCATACGTTCGTATTTAGTTCTTATAAATTATGACATTATTGAAGCTGATCTATCATCGACTAACGTTTATTAAACACCTAATTGCTGAATAGGCGAGAGTCTACATACCATGCTTCTCACTTTATTAACTTATATCAATTATGTAGTTTTACTGTCTCTTTTCCACAAATAACAAAATTAGTGTTGCCAATGGACCTAATACAAGAGAAAGTAAAAACCAATTTAACCCCGTTCTATTCTTCCCTTGTGCAAGGGCAGCATTTATCAACGCCAATGTACCCCAACCTACGAAATATTGGCTATCCATCATTCCGACCCCCTATCTATTTAACAATACGGTACTGTTAGTGTACATTTCTTCACAAATTTGATTATAACACATCCAAATAACACGCTTCATACAAGGTGTAAACACTGTTAAGTTATGACACAATCAAAAAAGCCCACTCCATTAAGTAATCACCTTTGCAAATCACAAATTATTAATTTCAATATCTTCTGCTTTCGGAAGATTGCAAATAAAAAAAAACAACCTACTCAAAAGAGAGTAAGCTGTCATTCTTCAATTCCTTTTGCTCTAATATCAATCATCTTTAATGCAATATCAGAAACTAAAACTGTATTAGCCTTAATAATTTCTAACTCATAATCATTAGGTTCATCTATATACTTTTTAAGTGCTTGAAACCTTATATCTTGGTATTTTTTCAGTTCCTCAAATAGGTATGCAATCTTTTTATCTCCTTCAGTAATAGTATTTAATTTGATACTATTCATACTTTCTTCAACTGATTCACCAGTTTCGAGTAACTCTTTCATT
Source organism: Lysinibacillus agricola (assembly GCF_016638705.1). GTDB lineage: Bacteria > Bacillota > Bacilli > Bacillales_A > Planococcaceae > Lysinibacillus > Lysinibacillus agricola. The sequence continues at coordinate 3,621,767 of NZ_CP067341.1, forward strand.
TGATAATCCTCTAATGGCAAATTGGAAGTGAATAACAAATATTTATTCAAGTTTACTTGATGCTCAACTAAGATGATATTGAAATCTTTCATAATTATATCGACTTCTGCACTTAAATCATTTTTAGGTTGTGGGTCAATAACCTCTTCTTCCATTTCCTTTTGTGCTACTTCAATTTTCTTATTAGGTTCAGTTTCTGATACATTATTAACATCAGCCTTCACAGATTCATTCTTACCGCACGCCCATAGAATCATTATAATACCAATAATTAGAGATAATCATTTAATCTTTCTCACTTCACAACACCCCTATTTTCACTACTCACAGTTATATATTACCAACGATATAATTGTAAGGGAATACCTATTTTTTTATGATGTTATGGTAGCGTACAAAATAAACAGATAGGGGTACCCGCCGCTTCTTGTAAATACTTTTCCAATCTAATTCGAATTAATCTTTGTTTGCTATAGTCCACATTAATAATGCGATAAGTCACATCGTAAACAGTTACATTACCATATGTATCTTTATTTAGTCCAAAATACTCCTTAATTGCTTCATTATCACGAACTGTTATCTCATAAATTGGTTTATTTAGATTAATCGCTTCATTAGATGAGATTGAAAAATCTTTGCATTTTAATATTGCAGGAAAATCGCCTATCTTCGTTAACTACGTCTCATAAACTGGACGTCCTAACTTATCGTTCCCTAAAATTGAAAGGATTGAGGAATCGATTCTTCTTTTTTTATGTTTGAGGAGAGGATAAAAGAAATCAATAAATATCAAAAAGCATAAGCTTTTTACGCCTATGCTTTTTCAAAAATTAATGTTAAGACATCGTTATTCTTTTACAAGCTACTTTTGCTGCTGGAATTCCAACACCAGCATCAAGTGCTGCATCTACTGATTCTCCCCAAGAACCACTGCTAGCCTTTATTTCGTTCCCTGCTGTAAAAACTCCCTCTGCTACAATGTTAATACAATCATAATAGTCTGGATTATGATTACTTTCAAGATAATGTGCAGCTAATTCGTCTGCTTTCTTTTGTATTGAAACTCGACCTTGTTCAGCCAATGAACTAAAAACACTCTCAGCTTGCCCGCCAAGATGTACTATTCCGTCGTTAATGTCTCGACCAGTACGATGTATATCTCCCATTTCAGATGACATATTTAGTCCTCCCAATCCTTGAAATTTGAACATGTTCTTAAGTTCACAAATATTTTCTCCAACTGAGATTGATCTTATCCATCAACAACTGTCCTAAATAATCCTCAATTTCCACTAGGGTAATTTAACTCCCCAACTACTTCCAATCCCTGTACTGATCAAACTTTGTCACATCAAACGCTTTAAAGAGTTGTAGAAGTTCATTATCCTCTAGCATTACCTTCATTTTATGCTCTGGCTTGACGTTCTTAACGTTTTTCAGTGGATTAGTATGAATCACTTGTTCTTGATACAAGTAAGCGGAAAACACCTTTATATTGCGTGTATAGTTTGCAATTGTAGTCTTGTCTATTTCAATATCGAAATCAGTCATAAAAAAAAACACCTCCATGAACGGGAATTCCCCATAAATGAATGTGTTTCATAATTTAATTCAATTAATTAACATTAGTTATATGAAATCAGTAGTTAGTCGGTATAAATTCAATGAATTCTCTCTAAATAAGTCCTGTAATCCCTTGTAGCTCTAAACTTAGCTCGCCATCATATCAATACGAATCTTGTCAGCGATCATGGCGATGAATTCGCTATTTGTCGGCTTCGATTTTAAATGATGTACTGTATACCCAAACATCGACGAAATCGATTCATAATTGCCACGATTCCATGCGACTTCAATCGCATGACGAATCGCACGCTCAACTCGTGATGGAGTTGTATTGAACTTTTTGGCGATTTCTGGATATAAAATTTTCGTCACAGAGCCTAATAACTCGATATCTTCGAATACCATTTGAATTGCCTCTCGCAAATAAGAGTACCCTTTAATATGTGCAGGAACGCCGATTTCTTTAATAATGGCTGTGATCGTGCTATCTAATTGATGTTGATTTAATTTTTGAGGTGCCGCAGGTTGTAAAACGCTTGTCTTTTTAGGAAGCATTGCCTTCTGTCCAGCACAATGTAAAATCTTTTGAACTAACTGATCGAATTCAAATGGCTTTAGCATGAAATAGGAAGCACCTAAGTCTACAGCTTGTTTCATGACATCTTCTTGACCAAAAGCAGTCAACATTATAACTTGAACGGATGACATTTGTTCATTTTGATACATTGATTCTAATACAGCTAACCCATCAAGATGTGGCATTATTATATCTAGAAGTAAAATATCAGGTGTAAATTCCTCCAACATTTGCAAACAAACTTTCCCATTTGAAGCAGTTGCAATTATTTCAATTTCAGGATGCCCTTGAAAATACTGCTCCATCGTTTTTAATAACTCACGATTATCATCTGCAATCGCTACTTTAACCTTTGTCATTTCAATTCCTCCTTCTGAACTATGCTTTGAATCATCTCAAAGCGTTTCCCTACCCCTTATGCGTTTTTTAGCACACTGTGGAATTTTCGACATTTTTGTTTTAAAAACCTTTTCTATTTCCAAAAATGAGTATGTAGTCCGATACTTTCTTTTTATATCGACAAGTTACGATAAATACCAGCAAATTGTCGAATGCTTATATTATTTATTTTAGTGAATAAACTGAGATAAAACTACAGTTTTTTTAAAGTATCGCTAATCCCTTCATAAATAAATGAAATACTTCCAAATAATAAATAACACTTCCATGAAAGAATGGAGCCGCCAAAAGGAAGCTCCATTTTTTTATGATGATTTTTTTAACATTTCCGCTACTGTAATTGCAGCTCCCTTTTTAGGCTCCTCCACAAACATATGTGTAACTGCACCCACAAAACGACCGTCTTGAATGATAGGACTGCCACTCATCCCCTGCAAAATACCACCTGTTTTTTCAATGAGCTTTTTGTCAGATACTATGAATTCAAGGCGTTCATTTTCGACCTTTGTAATTTCAATAGAAAAAGTTTCCACCTTACTGCCCTCTATCGCCGTGTAGATTTCAGCTTTTCCTGTTTTTATATCCTTTTCATGCATAATTTCAATTGCTTTAGGCAATCTTTGTTGATAACCGTCTTCCCAACGGCCAAAAATTCCATAAACTGTATTTTTATCTATACTCCCTAATCGTTCCTGATGTTTTTCAATGGAGGATATTTTATAGCCAGGTTGGCCAGGTATACTTTTACGAATTTGTTGAATCGAAGCTAAAAAAATGGAGCCAGCATGGAAAATAGGGGCTTCTTGTAAGGTTGAATCAACAATTTGATGGCCTAATGCACCGTAATTTTTTGTCTCTGGATCAATGTATGTCAATGTTCCTACTCCATCTGTTTCATCTTTTAAAAAGGAAATAACATGTTCTGCTTCTTGCTCCTGTAACTCAAGGGTTACTTCTTTTCCTTCATTTTTTATCGTCCATTTCTGTTGCCCTTGCTTAGCAACAGCTTGTTTGGCATCCGCAAGCGTTTTTACAGTGATATCATTTATTTTTTCAACAACAGCGCCTCCTTTCATCCACTGATTGGAAGCTAATAGCACATCATGCGCTACAAATACATGTGATAGCTGAAGTTGAATTCCAATTGCTTCGCCCATCGGAATAAGCTTTTTTGCAGCAAAAACCTTTACGGGCATGAACAATAAAACGATGAGCATAGGCAAAATGACAAATTGACGCCAACGACGATACATACGACACCTCCTTTTCATTTTTGTCTTTTTACTATGTGTTGTTGTGGCATTCTTATAAGCGGTAAATATTTGTGCAAAAAGAAAAAACCCAGAAACATCAGTGCTGTTTCTGGATTCTTTGTTATCTCATTTGTTTTTTTCGTTCATTTGCCATTTTTAAAAGCTCTGTTGCGTGCTGCAACGTTAAGTCTGTAATCTCTGCACCGGATATCATGCGACTCACTTCTTCAATACGAGCATCCGTATCTATTTCCAACAATGACGTAAATGTGCGATCATGCTCGACTTCTTTTTTGATAAAATAATGATGATCTGCCATCGCAGCCACTTGTGGTAAATGCGAAATACATAAGACTTGGGAATTAACGGATACCGCTGCAATTTTTTCTGCGATCGCTTGCGCCACGCGTCCACTTACACCTGTATCTACCTCATCAAAAATAATTGATGTTATGCCGTTAGAAGAAGAGAAAATCGTTTTAAGTGCAAGCATCATTCGCGATAATTCTCCACCAGAAGCAATTTTTGGTAAAGATTTTGGTGGTTCGCCCACATTCGTAGAAATATAAAAAATTACTTGGTCTTTACCATTCGCATCAAAGTAAGGCAATTCATCAAAATTAACAATAAATTTGGCTTTTTCCATATGTAATTCGCGTAGTTCGGCCATAATAGCTTCACTTAGATTATGCGCAGCTGCCTTTCGTACAGTAGAAAGTTCTGCAGCAAGCTCATTTAGTACTGATTCCATTTCCAGTACTTTTCGTTCTTTTACTTGCAAAATTTCGTCACGATTTAAGAGCTCATTAAGCTCTGTTTTAATTTTTTCGTAATACGTTAAAATCTCTTCGACTGTTGAGCCATATTTGCGCTTCAAATTTTGTAATAAGGCTAAACGCTGCTCAACCTCATTTAAACGAGCAGGGTCAAATTCTAACTCATCTAAAACATTTTTGACCTGATATGCAGCATCTTGTAACGCATAAAACGCAGTTGTGACTGATTCTGATGCCTCTTTAAATTGCTCGTCAATGGTCGCAGCATCCTCTAAGGCACCCATAGCATTGCCAATCCAGTCAAGGCCTTTTGATTCACCTTGAATAGCTTCATATGCTGCACTGGAACGTTCGAAAATCTTATTGAAATTCATAAGACGGCGTCGTTCATCAAGAAGCTCATCTTCCTCGCCAAGCTTTAAATTGGCATCCTCTAGCTCTTTCATTTGGAATTGGTACAAATCAATACGCTGCGCCATTAACTGTTCATCAATCGAGATAGAAGCTAATTCTTTTTTAAGCGAACGATATTCATCATACTGGGAACTGTACAATTCTTGAATTGATATAAGTTGTTCCTCAGCAAAGTGGTCAAGTAAAAAGATATGCTGTTTCTCATCCATGAGTTCTTGATTTTCATGCTGCCCATGAATATCGATGAGGCTAGCACCAATATCACGTAGTACAGATAATGGCACAAGTTTACCATTTACTCTACAAACACTTTTTCCAGAATCATTTAAATCACGGCGTAAAATAATGGTATCTTCTTCGATTTCAATGCCGGCCTCTTCAAGTTTCTTGTGAACAGGATGTCCAGAATTTGAAATTTGAAATAAACCACCTAATTCAGCCTTTTTAGTCCCATGTCGAATGAATTCGGAATTTCCTCGACCGCCAGCAAGTAAATGAACTGCATCAATAATAATTGATTTTCCTGCACCTGTTTCACCTGTTAAAACAGTTAAACCATCTGAAAAGCTAACTGTCAAATCTTCAATGATGGCAAAGTTTCGAATACTAAGCTCTCTTAACACAAAATGTCACCTCTGTATCAAATTACCCTGTTATTTATAGCATTTCTAATAAGCGATTTTTTGTATTTTCACGCTCATTTTCGTCTCGACAAATAATTAAAATAGTATCGTCTCCAGAAATAGTACCTAAAATTTCAGGCCAATCTAAATGGTCAAGCAGTGATGCAATAGCATTTGCATTACCAGGAAGAGCTTTCATTACTAAAAAGTGAGATGCACCGTCAATGCTGACAAAAGCATCAGTTAACGCACGGTGTAATTTTTGTATAGGATTGAAACGTTGGTCTGCGGGCAAGCTATATTTATAGCGTCCATCTTGTAAAGGTACTTTGACAAGATGAAGTTCTTTAATATCTCGTGATACTGTTGCTTGTGTCACATTATAGCCTGCATCTTTTAAAAAATCGACTAAATCATCTTGTGTCTCAATTTCATGATTGGCAATAATATCCCGAATTCGTATATGTCTTTGTCCTTTGTTCATGTTGGTCACCTCTTATAAATAGTTAGATATTTGTATATTTACACTACCATTTTCAGCATAAAAGCACAAGAAAAAACACGGCTCTGTAGACGAGCACGTGTTATTTTAGTGTACTATGCGCTTCTTCAACGAGTGCATTAAAAGCTGTATATGCAGGAATTTCTTCATCATCAAAAGGATTCACTAAATGGAATAAAAATTCAATATTTCCTTCGCCTCCTGTAATTGGAGAAAACGAAGCATCCTTAACGACAAAGCCAACCTTTGTCGCCATTGCAGCTGTTTTTTCTAGAACTTCTAGATGTACTTTTTTATCACGAACAATGCCTTTTTTACCAACATTCTCTTTACCAGCTTCAAACTGAGGCTTTACTAGCGCCATCACATCGCCGCCTGGCATTAACAGTGTTTTTAAGACAGGTAAAATAAGCGATAACGAAATAAAGCTAACATCAATTGTTGCGAAGTCTGGTAAGCCCTCTGTTAAATCTGCCGCTGTCGTATAACGGAAATTTGTTTTTTCCATCACCGTTACACGTTCATCAGAGCGGATTTTCCACGCTAGTTGGTTGGAGCCAACATCCAATGCATAGCAATGTCTTGCACCATGCTGTAATGCACAATCCGTAAAGCCCCCTGTAGAGGAGCCAATGTCAAGCATTAGCTTCCCTTCTACAGACATATCAAAAATTTGTAGTGCTTTCTCTAGCTTCAAGCCACCACGACTTACATATTTTAAATCAGAGCCTTTTACTTGCAGTGGTGCATCTATAGCTATTTTTTCCCCCGCCTTATCGATGCGAGTTTCATTAGAAAAAACTAGCCCTGCCATAATAGAGCGCTTTGCTTTTTCTCGCGTTTCACATAGCCCACGTTCTACAAGTAAAATGTCTACACGTTCTTTTGGTTGTTTTGTCATTATTTATTCAAACCTACTTGCTGTTTTTGTTGAAGTAACACGTGCATACGTGCCACTGTATCCTCAGCTGTCATATGGATTTCAGCGAGTAGCTGATCTACATTTCCATGCTCAATAAATTGATCTGGGATACCCATACGATCAATCAGTGCACTTAAATAACCATGGTCATGGGCAAACTCTAGTACCCCACTACCAAAGCCACCTTGTAGAACTGCCTCTTCAATCGTTAATATTGGTTTACGATTTGATAATATACGGTGCAGCATATCCTCATCCATTGGTTTAATGAAACGAGCATTGACTACTTCTATCTCTACACCTTGCTGGGCTAGAATACTGGCTGCTTCCATTGCCATTGGAATCGTCGTACCAAAGGTTAAGATCGTAGCATCCTTACCTTCACGTAATACTTCCCAACTTCCAATTGGTAAAGTCTTAAGTTCATCGTCTAACGGAACGCCTATACCATTACCTCGTGGATAACGCAACGCAATTGGGCCACCATCATATTCAATGGCTGTTTTCACCATATGTTGACCTTCATTTTCATCCTTTGGCATCATAATTGTCATATTTGGTATATGACGAAGGAAAGCAATATCAAATACACCTTGATGTGTTTCACCGTCTGCGCCAACTAAGCCTGCACGGTCAATCCCAATGAAGACATTCAAGTTTGGACGAGCGATATCATGCAGTACTTGGTCATAGGCACGTTGAAGGAACGTTGAATAAATGGCTAAAAACGGCTTCATATTTTGTGTTGCTAGGCCTGCCGCCATCGTAGCTGCATGTTGCTCAGCAATCCCCACATCAAAGAAGCGATTTGGGAAATCCTTTTGGATACCTTGTAATTTCGAGCCTACTGGCATTGCAGGAGTTATAGTGACAATTCGTTTATCCTCATGAGCAATTTTGCGGACAGTCTCAGCAATCAAACTACTCCAAGCTGGACCTTTCGCTTCGGACTTTACAAAGGCACCGTTTTCAATTTTATAAGGACCTGTCCCATGCCAATTACCGATTGTATCATCCTCAGCAGGTTTATAACCTTTGCCTTTTTTCGTAATAACATGAACGAGTACTGGGCCATTTACTTTTTTAGCTTGTGATAATGTTGTCTCAAGAGCATCGAAATCATGTCCATCAATCGGTCCAAGATATTTAAAGCCTAGCTCTTCAAAGAACACACCTGATACCACTAAATATTTTAAGCTGTCTTTTAAGCGCTCAGCAGTTGAAGCAAGCTTACCACCTAGCACAGGAATCTTATTGATGAGAGATTCCACTTCTTCTTTTGCTTTTGAATATTCCTTGGCTGTACGAAGACGTCCTAGTACGTTGTGTAACGCTCCGACGTTTGGAGCGATTGACATTTCATTATCATTTAAAATGACAATCATATTTGTTTCTGCATGGCCTATATGGTTTAATGCCTCAAGTGCCATACCGCCAGTTAACGCTCCATCTCCAATAATTGGTATCACGAAGTTCTTTTCTTTTTTTATATCACGTGCTGCCGCCATACCCATGGCTGCTGACAAAGATGTCGAGCTATGACCTGTTTCCCACTCATCATGTTCACTCTCCACACGCTTTGGAAAACCACAAAGCCCTTTGAACTGACGTAATGTGTCAAATTGACTCGCACGACCTGTCAAAATTTTGTGCACGTAAGCTTGGTGGCCAACATCCCATAAAAACTTATCTTGTGGACTGTCAAACACTTTATGGAGCATGATCGTTAGCTCCACAACACCTAGGTTCGGTCCGATATGACCACCTGTGACAGAACATTTTTCAATTAAGAAAGTACGAATTTCTTGTGCAAGTTGCTCAAGATCCTTCTTATCTAAGTTTTTTAAAAAGGATGGACTAGTTATCTTATTTAAATCCACCTTTCTCACACACCTTTTCAATAAATTATTCACCGTAATTGTGTTTCCACCATTATAACAGTGTTATCAATATGCTAAAAGTACGAACACTTTATTGTTTGCACATCGGCAAACGCCCTCACCTATTCTAGCATATTCTTTGCCTTTAACGCCTTGTTTTTCTCCTAGTTTTTACGATGAACAATATAGGCTGCAAACTCACGTAATAAGCTGACATTTACTTGCAATTTATCTAGTGCGTTAATGGCATGCTGATAATGCTCAGCTAGCTTTTCTTTTGCCCCATTTAAAGTTAACAGGGCTGGGTATGTGCTTTTATCACTCGCTACATCCTTACCTGCAGTTTTGCCCAGTTCTTCTGTAGTTCCCTCAATATCTAAAATATCGTCTTGAATTTGGAAGGCAAGGCCGATATGATGCGCATATTCCTTTAAAGTTGCGCGATCCTCTTGTGTTACATCAGCTAATACGGCTCCCGCTTCAATACTAAATCGTAATAAAGCGCCCGTTTTATTGACATGGACATGCTCAAGTTCAGCTAAGTTTAGCTGACGTTGCTCACCTTCCATATCGAGTACTTGACCACCAACCATACCTTCTGCACCGGCTGCTTCACTTAAAAGATTGACAAGCTCAATGCGTTTTTCCGCTGACACATCCATGCGTGCTAAAATGCCAAACGCAAGTGTATTTAATGCATCTCCTGCAAGTGTCGCTAATGCCTCGCCATATACTTTATGATTTGTCGGCTTACCTCTACGGAAATCATCATTATCCATGCTTGGTAAATCATCATGGATTAACGAGTACGTATGGATGATTTCAATGACTGATCCTACAGTTAAACCATCCTTCAAATTCTTATTGTATAGCTCGAGTACGGCCAATACGAAAAGAGGACGAATACGTTTACCTCCAGCTTTTAATGAATAAAGCATCGATTCTTTTAAATCGGCTGGCGCATCAATTTTCTCAACAAGTGCAAACATTTCAGCTTCAACTTGTGGTATGTTGCTTTCAATAAAATGTTTTAATTGCTCGTTCATTTTTTAATTCTCTCCCTTTAGTGGATCAAATGCTGTAGTCTCTCCTGTCTCTTGGACAATTGAAATTAACTGCTCTTCAGCATGTTGCAACTTACTATGGCAAAATTGTGATAGCTCCATTCCTTGCTTATATAGATCAATCGCATTTTCTAGCGGCACATCACCTTGCTCTAGCTGGCGGACAATTTCCTCAAGTGCCGTCATTGCTTCTGCGAAAGTTTGTTGTTTCTCTGCCACAATTATTCCCCCTCATTTTTCGGCAAGATCTTTTTCACATCAGCAATAACCTTTCCATCATGGAAGGAAAGTGTTAATTGATCATGCGGTTTTACATCAGCTGATGATTTTAACATTTGATTATCTTTATAAGCTACCGTGAAGCCCCTTGTTAAAATGGCTAATGGATTCAATGCTTCTAAAGTTCTGACAGTTGCCTCAAATTGTTGTTTTTGCTTCGTTACATAATGCGTTGCAGCACGAGTTAATTGTTGGACGTTAGTTTCTAGCTCTCGTTGATGGAAAGCTAATGCCTTTTTCGGCGAGTGCTGTTCTACCGCACTATGTAATTGTTGAAACTGCGCTGTTTTCTTCATCAAATCGACTTGCATTGCTTTTTGTAATCCCGATTCAAGTTGTGCTAGCCTTTCCGTAAATGGTCGATATAGGCGTTCTGGCATTGACAACGGATAAGATTGTTGGAGCTTATTTAGACGCTGACGTTCTGCCATAAGTTGCGCTCTTACGATTTGATGCAGTTGTGATTTTTGTGTAAGCACCCGTTGAAATAAATCTTGTTGATCCGGTACAGCCATTTCAGCAGCTGCTGTTGGTGTCGGTGCGCGCAAATCAGCTACATAATCCGCTATAGTCGTATCGGTTTCATGACCCACTGCACTAATAATTGGGATGCGACTTTCAAAAATTGCTCGTGCGACAACTTCCTCGTTAAATGCCCATAAATCCTCAATCGATCCACCGCCTCGCCCAACAATCAGCACATCGCAATTCGCTTCGATATTTGCTCGCTCAATATTGTGAACAATGTTTGGCGCTGCTTGTGCTCCCTGTACAAGGGTTGGATAAATAAAAACTTCAGCAAGTGGATAGCGTCTCTTTAATGTTGTACAGATATCTCGAATGGCGGCACCTGTTGTCGACGTTAAAACACCGATTTTTTCTGGAAACCTCGGAATTGGTTGTTTCCATTCAGGTTTAAAAAGTCCTTCTTTTTGTAACTGTTCTTTCAACTGGTTAAAGGCAACAAACAAGCTACCAATCCCATCTGGCTGCATTTCCTGTACATATAATTGATATGTACCATAGCTTTCGTAAACGTTTACATCTCCACGGATAAAAACTTGCATACCTTCCTTGGGTTCAAACGCTAATTTTGATGCTGCCGTTTTAAACATTGTAGCCGCAATTCGTGCTCCATCGTCCTTTAATGTAAAGTAAATATGCCCTGATTGATGTATCTTGACGTTGGATAGCTCTCCCTTTACATAGACTTCACGTAAATGCGGGTCGGCATCAAATTTTCGTTTAATATATTTCGTTAATGCTTTTACAGTTAAATAAGAAGCAGATGACATTTTTTCGGCTCCTTTACTAAAATCAAGTTTTTCAAAAAACTACAACTATCATAACATTTTTTATTGCACCTGACGTGCCAAATTGCAGTTTCGCTATAAAAAACGACTGTCTTTCATACAATTGAAAATCTTACTATAACATAACTTTTGAATAGTGAGCTGAATAAATTCCTTTAAATTAATATGAATTCATTGAAGTAACAAAGCAAAGCCTCATAACTAATTATAGTTATAAGGCTTTAATAGAGTTAAAAAAATGATTATGGAAATCTTTATGAATATAGTGGGTACTTAATGAGGGTGATTTCCATTCCAGGCTACTCGCTTTCGCACGGACAAAAACAAAGCGCTCAGTCGGAACGGAAATCACCCCCTCGTTTTGCCGAAGAGCTATACTTATATATCCTTTAATTTCATTGAATTAATATTTGTTCAATAACAAGAAAGCCTCACAACTAATTATAGTTATGAGACCTTTTAATTAATAAAATATTAATAAGAGCGTACCTACTAAAAAACAATAATATGTAAAGTAGCTAAGCTTGCCACTTTTCATTATCCCCATAAACCAACGCATTGCAAAATAAGTCATAAACAATGTCGCAATAAATGTAGCTGCGTAAGGAACTGCTAATGCACCTTTATTTGGCTCGTTTAAAAAATCTGTAATCCCAAGGACAACCCCACCGAGACTTACAGGAATATAAAGCATGAAGGAAAATCGCAGAGCGGTTTCCTGCTTCATTCCAACTGCAATGGCTGAAATAATTGTTGCTCCTGAACGGCTAATGCCAGGCGTTAGCGCTACAGCTTGACCAAGACCTACGATGATAGCATCTTTTGTAGTCAAATCTGCATCCTTTTTCGTACCACGCATATTGCGAATTAGCCATAAGGCAATACCTGTCACAAATAGCATAAGTGCAATCGTAGTCATACTAACATTATCCGCAATAACATCGCTTAATAAGACCCCTAAAACACCTGCTGGAATAGAACCAATCACAATAAATATAGCAAAACGAAAATCTGCTTTATAGCGACTTTCACGTGTCTTAAGATAAAGGAAAAAGTTTGTGATGAGTCGGACAATATCCTTTCGATAAATATAGACAATGGCGAGTAAAGAAGCTGTGTTCGTTAAAATAGCAAAAGTAAAACCTTGCTCACCAAGACCAAGAATTTCACTTGCAATCATAACATGTCCACTCGATGATACAGGAATTGGCTCTGTAAACCCTTGTACAAGACCGATAATAACATGTTTGATGATAAGTATAAAATCTATGTTTTCCATAAAAACCTCCCTATTAGTACGTATGCCCCAAACGTTACATTAGACGTTATGAGCAGCTTAAAAGTTCGCAAAGAATCCCCAGAAAAAATAAATTTTACGGTTTCAGTAAAATTATCTAAAAAACCACCTCAATAAATATTGAGATGGCTTCTAGCTAACGAAAGAGTCATTCAAATTATAGCTTAACTTTATTCGCAAGCTTATTTTCTGCTGCTTGAACTGTATTGAAAAGTAACATAGTAATTGTCATGGGTCCTACACCGCCTGGTACAGGTGTAATATGAGACGCAATACCATCGACCTCACTAAAGTTTACGTCACCGCAAAGCTTGTTGTTTTCATCACGATTAATTCCGACATCTATAACAACTGCGCCCTCTTTAACATGCTCCTTCGTAATAAAGTTTGCACGTCCAACTGCCGCAATTAATATATCCGCTTGTTTTGTGAATGAAGGTAAGTCTGGTGTTTTTGAATGCGTATATGTAACGGTTGCATCCTTTTGAAGTAGGAGTTGTCCCATTGGTTTCCCAACGATATGACTACGCCCCACGATGACCGCGTGCTTTCCTGCGATTTCAATTCCTGAATACTCAAGAAGCTTCATCACGCCAAACGGTGTACACGGTAAAAATGTTTCTTGGCCAAGCATCATTTTCCCAACACTTACTGGTGAGAAGCCATCCACGTCTTTTTCAACAGCGATTGTGGCAATAACAGTATCCTCATCAATATGTTTTGGAAGTGGTAATTGTACTAAAATACCATGAATATCTTCACGATTATTTAATAATTCAATTTGTGCTAATAATTCTTCCTGTGTAGTTTCTTCCGGTAGTTTAATTAGTTCTGAAAACATACCAATTACTTCACAAGATTTTTGCTTATTTCTCACATATGTAGCTGAGGCTTGGTTGTCTCCTACTAAAACAACCGCTAAGCCTGGTGTTAAGCCTTGCTCTTTTAAAAGCGTTACTCGCTCTGCTACAGAATTACGAATTTCTTGACCAATTTCTTTACCATTAATAATTGCACTTGACATAAACCTTAGTTACTCCTTCCAATTCAACACATTTTTATTGTTCTGTAAATTTAGAAAGTACGCCATTGACAAATTTAGACGAGCTTTCGTCGCCAAATGTCTTGCATAACTCGATCGCTTCATTAAGTACTACTCTTTTTGGTGTTTCTGGCATGTATAAAAGTTCGTATACAGCTAGACGTAAAACCGTTCTTTCAATTTTGGGTAAACGGGCAAGTGACCACTTTTCAAGATGCTTCTCTATAGTAGCATCGATTTCCTCCAAATGTTCAGCTGTTCCAGTAACAATCTTTTCGTAGAAGACATTTGTCGGTTGACCTTTAATATGACCCATTGCTTCTTCAATTGTTAGATCGGTATTGTCTAGCTGAAACAAAACTTGCAACGCTTTTTCGCGTGCCTCATGTCGTTTCATGTAAAGCTCTCCTTCTTAAGTGGCATTAAGGTTTATAATAGCATAAATTCGTATGAGAAACACGAATTCAAGCAAGTTTTCAATAATCTGATACCTTTTTCAAGCAACTTTTTGCTTATTTTAACACCCTTCAATCAACTTTATTAAGCTGGATGTCAAAAATGAAAAATCCCCATTATTGTTTAATTGGCAAGAATGCTATAATGAAGGGAATTAAAGAACATTTTCTGAGGTGTTCATTATGCATTATGAAGTTACATGTATAAGCTGTAAAAGAACATTCAAGTTATATGAAGGAGAGGAACAATACAAGCAATTAAAAGAGCGTAAATCCCGCCTATTTTACTGTGAGGATTGTAAACATAAGATAAGATTTGATGCCATACGAAACTTCTTTAGCTATTACTAGTGGAGGCAATTTTATGAAAGAACACTATTATACAATTGGTGAGGTAGCCAAGCTATCTAATCTGTCCGTGCAGACATTGCGCTATTATGACCAAATTGATTTATTTAAGCCAGCCTATACCGATACCTTTACAAATTATCGTTATTATAAAGATAATCAGATTTTCTACTTAGATATTATTAAATCACTCAAGTATATTGGTATATCTCTTGAAGATATTAATAAAGCACTCGATTTAACTTCGGAAGAATTGCTAGGTTTTTTAGAACAACAGGAGCAACGTATAGTGGAAAAAATTTCACGTTTAAACGAAGTAAAATATACTTTGCTTAAAACAAAAAAACAAATACAAGAACAGATTGATATCCCTGTCTTTGGGGAGGTTTATGTTCAAGTCGAAGAAGAAATGCCCATTTTACAGGTGACTACTACAGAACTTACTCCTATTTCTAACGCGAATACTTACTATGCAACACTAACGAAAATTATTGAAAATGAAGGAAGTGTCCTAAATAGTCGTTACGGTTGTATTTATCCACTTGCTCCTTATACAAATGTGAATGAAATTATTTATGATGCTCTTTTTACACCGCTATTAACCGAACGTACATTTCCTCAGCTTTCACCTAATATAAAGCAAACAATTAAACCTGCAGGTATATATGTTTGTATTGCCTTTACCTATCATCCTGATACATATTTTTCATTTTATGAAAAATTGAGAAATTATGTAGAGGCACAACAAGAAACCTTTGAATCGAAAGTTTATGAACTATACATGCCTGCTACATTGACTTTGGAGCTTGAAAAGAAATTTATTGTTGAATTAAAAGTAAGACAAAAAACATCCTAGTCTAGCTGTGCCATTTAATTGCGTCAACTTGTATAACTGCTCACTAATACTTCCACACTTATAAAAAAACTAAAAAAATTAAAACAAATCTTTTGACCCTATAGTTACTATAGGGTTTATTGTAATACGTGGAAGTATTCTAGTAGATTTAGATTTCATGTATCGTGAAAGATTGAAGGAGAACAATATGAATAAGCAACAAACTTTAACCTTAAGTATTTTATTATCGAATCTATTCATTGCCTTTTTAGGTATTGGTTTAGTTATACCAGTGCTACCAACACTCATGAATGAGCTAAACATTTCAGGCTCTGTTGTTGGTTATATGGTGGCAGCATTTGCTATTACTCAACTTATCGTATCACCGATTGCAGGTAAAATGGTGGATAACATTGGCCGAAAAATTATGATCGTTGCAGGTCTTTTTATATTCGGCTTTTCAGAGCTATTATTCGGGCTTGGACGCTCTATTGAAATACTCTTTATCTCACGTATGCTAGGTGGTGTGAGTGCTGCCTTCATCATGCCGGCGGTGACTGCATATATCGCTGATATTACAACATTGTCACAACGTCCAAAGGCACTGGGTTATATGAGTGCAGCAATTAGTACGGGCTTTATTATCGGACCTGGGATCGGTGGATTTTTGGCAGAATTCGGAACACGCATACCATTCTATGCTGCGGGTATACTTGGATTTTTAGCAGCTATCTTGTCAATTATATTGTTAAAAGAACCGACACGTGCTTCAGATGATGCGGAGTCTGCACCATCAATTGTAGGCAGTATGAAGCGTATTTTTAGCCCGCTATACCTTATTCCATTCGTGCTTATTTTCGTACTATCATTTGGTTTAGCTGCATTTGAATCGTTATTTAGTCTATTTGTAGATCATAAATTTGCATTTACACCTTCAGATATCGCGATTATTATTACTGGAAGCGGAATAGTTGGGGCCCTTGCTCAGCTCGTGCTATTCGATTGGCTTACAAGAAAAATGGGCGAAATCAATCTTATCCGTTATTCGCTCGTCCTATCTGCTGTTTTAACTTTGGCTATGACATTTGTTAGCCACTATTTCGCAATATTATTCGTTACATTCTTTATTTTCGTCGGCTTCGATTTAATACGTCCTGCCGTTACCTCGTATTTATCGAAAATTGCTGGTAATGAACAAGGCTTCGTTGGTGGCATGAACTCTATGTTCACAAGTCTTGGTAACATCTTTGGACCTATTTTAGGTGGGATTTTGTTCGATATTAATTTGAACTATCCATACTACTTTGCGACAATTGTTTTAACACTTGGCGTTATACTTGCTTTGTTCTGGAGAAAACCAAAGCATATTGAAATATAATAAAGTAGCGATACAAATCACTGCTGATAAATTTCCTTTACCAACTTATTATTATAAAAACACTCAAAAGAAGGGTTGCCCCTTGATGAATGAATCATCATATCGGCAACCCTTCTTTTTATTCTTGTACAGGTACAGCTATCTCATCTTTTTCAAAGAGAATACCAGTAATGTGTACATTCACCTCGGCTGTTTCAAGTGCTGTCATATTAAAAATCGCTTGGCGAATTTGAGTTTGTACTTCCTTCGCCACCTTTGGAATAGCATAGCCGTATTTCACAGAGCAAAATACATCAATGGCAATCTCACCAGTTTCAGTGACACCCGATTTAATGCCTTTATTGTGTACTTTTTTACCGAAGCGTTCTACTACGCCTGTTGCAATATTCCCTCGAGTCGCAGCGATTCCTTCCACCTCATTCACTGCGATTCCAGCAACAACCTCGATTACTTCCGCTGCTACTTCAATTTTCCCAAGTTCTTCTTTTCCAGAAGGCGTTGGTTGTACGAAAGATTGTCCTACTTTCTCTGCCATACAAATATCATCCTTTCCCTTACACATCACAAACAAATGCTGTACTTACGCTTATTATACTATAAAAAGGAAAGTTTGGCTTCAGTAAGGTTTATGTCGATAAATTTAAAAAGTTGAGCGATAAACTTAAAAAGTTAGGCGATAAATCCAAAATTTTATTCGATAAATCAACAATACTTATCGATAAAAATAAAAAGCGAAGAAATAGTCCTTATTTTATACCCCTATTTGCTTTCAATTTCAAAATAATAGTATTGTATTTATTTAAACTGATCTTTTTTACCACAATTAATAAAAATATCGAAATAATACAAACTCCAATAGAAATGAACATCATTAGTCTGAAAATTTTTTGATATGTTAAATAATCCGGAGTTAACATTATTACAATGCTACTTGAAATCATTAGTAAAATCCAACCGGGTAAAATTTGCACAATGAAATCAGAACTTTTCCGTTTCATAAATTTCGTTAAAACCCCAAAAAGATAATACATAAACCTAACATAAACAATAACTAGTAGAACACTAAGAAGAATATTCAAAATAAATCATCCTCCTAAACTAATTTGCTATTGTCAATAATGTAGGCGATGCCACTGTAAAAAAAGCAAAAACAGCGCTACCCCACAATTAAATATTTTATCTTTTTCTCCCTCCCTCTTTGCAAATTAACCAATACAGAAGACTGAATCCTCCTATTAGCCATTACGCTTGGAAACCTGACGTTGATTATGTCATGCACAAAAATACTTCCTGTTCCTATTTTAATTTCCAAAAACAAGATTATACGCTACAATTCTTGTATAGATGGAATTTACAGCTAATTTGGAAATAGATAACTTATCTTAGTTAGATAAATGTCAAAAAATAAGGAGAAACGAAATGAATACATGGTATTATTTGTATGCCTTGATTTTAGGAGTATTTTCATTTTTTACAGGTGAGATTGTTACATTTATAATGCTAGGCTTTATACTAATTGCTCTACAAAATATACATTCAACACTAAAACAAATTCTAGCAAAATTAAATAAAAAGCAATAGAGTATATCTTTATGTCGATCAATTTAAAAAGTTAGGTGATAAATCCAAAATTTTATTCGATAAATTAACAAAGCTTATCGATAAATTCAAATAATCTCTCGATAAAAATAAAAAGCGAAGAAATCTTAATAGATTTCTTCGCCATAATCAATTACTTGCTTGTCCCCAAAACATCATTCTCTTCTAGGAACTTCGTATTGAATTGTGCTGATTTGAAAACGTCATTGTTCATCAATGCTTGGTGGAATGGAATTGTTGTATTGATACCAGGACCAGATACTTCAAATTCGCTAAGCGCACGATTCATTTTCGCAATCGCTTCTTCACGTGTATTGGCATGAACAATTAGTTTTGCAACCATTGAATCATAGTATGGAGGGATTGTATAGCCTGCATAAACAGCAGAATCAATACGTACACCATAGCCACCTGGCGTTACATAAGTATCTACAGTACCAGCTGATGGCATAAAGTTTTTATAAGCATTTTCTGCGTTAATACGGCATTCAATTGCCCAACCATTTAATTGAATATCATCTTGAGCGAAAGGAAGTTTTTCACCAGATGCAATTTTTAATTGTTGTTGTACAAGATCTACACCAGAAATCATTTCAGTTACTGGGTGCTCTACCTGAATACGAGTATTCATTTCCATGAAGTAGAATTTATCTTCTTGGTAGTCATAAATAAACTCGATTGTTCCGGCACCTTCATAGTTACAAGCTTGTGCAGCTTTAACGGCAGCCGCACCCATCTCAGCACGACGCTCTGAAGATAGAGCTGGAGATGGAGCTTCCTCTACTAATTTCTGCATACGACGTTGAACTGTACAGTCACGTTCACCTAAATGTACAACGTTACCATAGCCATCCGCTAATACTTGGATTTCACAGTGACGGAAATACTCGATGAATTTTTCTAAATATACGCCAGGGTTGCCGAATGCTGCAGCAGCCTCTTTTTGCGTAATTTCAATACCTTTTACAAGGTCTTCTTCTGTACGAGCTACACGGATACCTTTACCGCCACCACCAGCAGTTGCTTTGATGATCACTGGGTAACCAATTTTAGCAGCCCATTCTTTACCTGTTTCGATATCTGGAACGATACCAGTACCTGGAACAAGCGGAACACCTGCTGCTTCCATTGTTGTACGTGCAACGTCTTTAATACCCATAATTTTAATGGAGTCAGATGATGGTCCAATGAACTTAATACCTGCGTTTTCACAAGCTTCAGCGAAGTCAGCGTTTTCAGATACAAAACCGTAACCTGGATGGATACCGTCTGCACCAGTTTTTTCTGCTACGCTAAGTAAAGCCGGGAAGCTAAGATATGAATCTTTTGATAGCTTTGGTCCGATGCAATATGCTTCGTCTGCTAATTTCACATGTAATGCGTCTGCGTCTGCTTCTGAATATACGGCAACAGATTGAATGCCTAACTCTTTACAAGCACGAATAATACGCACAGCGATTTCGCCGCGGTTTGCAATTAAAACTTTTTTCATAGGTTGTGCACTCCTTACTCAGCTTTTACAAGGAATAATGGTTGTCCGTATTCTACTAACTCACCGTCTTTAACAAGTACTTCAACGATTCCCCCTTGAACTTCTGCTTCAATTTCGTTGAATAGTTTCATAGCTTCTACGATACATACAATTGTTTCATTACCAACTTTGTCCCCCACTTTAACGTAAGCTGGTGAATCTGGGTTCGGCGATTGGTAGAAAGTACCAACCATCGGAGAGACAATTTTATGTAACGACGGGTCGTTATTTGTTGGTGCCTCAGATGCAACTGGTGCTTCTTCAGCTTTTGCTGGAGCTGGAGCTGCCGCTGGTGCAGATTGTTGTACAACAGGTGCCGCTACTTCTTTTTTAGTTGCTACAGTTTCAGTAACAACAACACCATTCTTTTTTAACTTAACTTTTGCGCCATCTACTTCATAAACGAACTCGTCAATTGAAGAAGAATCTACTAATTTAATGATTTCACGAATTTCTTGAATTTTGAACATTTCTCTAACTCTCCTTATGAAATAAAATCTACTACAAGCCCTATTTTATATTTTTTTCGAACAATTTGAAATACTTAAATGCAAATTAAGTAAATATGGACAAAATAAAAGGCTTTCTTTTACTAAACGAAAGCCTTTTCATTATGCTGATATATAACAATGTTAATAAATTAATAGAATATTCCTTTTTTTCTTTATCTTTTAATAGTTATTTGCACTAAATTTTACTTGTACGTCATTTGCGCCTTCCATCTCTGTTCTTACCAAATAAATAATTTCATTCGCTTGAGCTTTTGATAGCTCCTCAGCCATAACAGTTACCGATACTTTATCACCATCCGCTCGTACAAACGCATCGGAGTAACCTAAAGATTTAATAAGCATTTCTAACATTGCTTCAGAGGATTCTTGTTTTATAAGGTTATCCATCTCGTTATAAGCCTTACTTTTATCTTCTGCTGAGTATTCTTGTGAACCGATTTTCTGTGTTAATTGTTGACGAAGTTGGCTTCTTTCATCACTAACTTGCATGCGCATTTCTTCAAATAAGTGACTTGGAGAAGATACTTCCTGTGTCACACCATCTTTCGTTGCTTCTTGATCTGTTACACCAGTTACTGCAGTTTGCTGTAATGCATCATCTGTGAAAATAGTTAGACCATTAAATTGCTTTGCTGGATCAACCAAATAATACACTGAAATAACTGCTACTAGACTTAATAATGTCATAAACCAAACTGTTCTTCTACGTACGCGCATTTACTTTTCCTCCTTATTTTCCATTGGAACGATAATAATTCGATGAATCGGCAATTGCATTACTTGACTAACAACCGCACGAATTTCATTTTTAACAAAGATATCTGATGCTCCTTTTGAAACAATTAGTATCCCTGTTACTTCTTTCGTGCCTTGTTCAGTTCCTCGAAAATATTGACTGAATAGTTGATTGTCATCCTTCGTATCTGTCATATCTCCGTAATAAAAATAGACTTTTACCTCCCCAACACCTTTCATAGCCTTCAATGTCTGTTCAAGTTTTTCTTCATTGGTTTTCGGTGTTACTTGCCCATTCGTTGTATTCGTTTGATACATTGGTAAAATGATGAAAATTCCCACGGAGGCAGCGATCAGCATTAAGACTAAAAATGACGTTGTTTTTTTTGGTTTCTTTTCCACATCACTTGTACATTGCCTCCTTTCATCTCTTCTCTTTTTCAAGTGTATGTACGCTTGTTTCCTCCTATGAATTGATAAATGGAATCTTTAATAGCATTTGCAAAAATACTAACGCAATGACAAGTTTTGTGAGCGAGATTATTTCTTTATCTTCTGTTAGAAAAACAAATATCTGACAGATAAAGAGTATTGCCAATAAAAGAATCAATCTATCTCCCCCCGGCCATAACTTGCACAAAAATGATGAGGAAAAAACAAGAAAACATAAATGAAAAAGCAATTAGAAACGATACAGCACATAATGTAAATAGAGATTTACTAATATGATCTAGTAATCTACAAATATCATCAAAAGCAATTGGCTCTAAAATAGCTGCTAACAGTTTCAACGAATACGCACTGACAACAAGCTGAACTGTTGGAATGAACGATACTGTAATGACCGCTATAAACGCAGTAATACTACTAATAGAAGAAGAAAATTGTGTCATATGTTGGAACATCGAAAAGCTATCTACTATAATGGAACCAACAACCGGAATATTTTCCTCTATTAATTTCTTCACAGGCTCTGCAACAGCTGCGTTAACACTAAATGCCGCAACACCACTTGCTGACATTAAGATGACATAACAAATAACAGATGCAGAGACAATGCTCATAATAGTAAAACGAATCAATTCGGCAATTCTCGTAAACGAAATTTCTTTGACAATGACACTGCAAACATCAAAAACAATGGCAAAAAGCACACCTGGAATAAGCCACTTACTACTAATAATCGTTAAGACTTGTACAAAAAAAAGCAAGAAAGGCTGCCAAGAAGCAATCGCTGTAATACTGCTTGATAGAAGAAAGCTTGAAGTAAGAATCGGATAAAATGCAGTGAATATATGGGCGAGTCCCTGTGCTATTTCGTCTATTAATTTAAATGAATTCACAACTACAGGCCCTATTGTGGCAAGTACAATAAGAAAAAAAAGTATTCTTGTCCCTTTTTCAAATTCTGGTAACATCATATTAACAATCAAAATAATGATGACATAGCCACTCAAAATGAGCGTCATCTTCAGCAATAGAAAGAATGGATCAATTAAAAACGAAAGTATTTGCTCTTGCAATGTCTTCGCCCCTTAGTTTAGCCGTTGTAAAATGGCCGACACCTCCTGTAAAACAGCCAAAAATTCCTTAAACCAATACAACAAAATGACAATCTTGACCCCATCATAGACAATGTTCCCGAGTACTTTATAGTTTTGTTCTACAAGTAACATAGACATCCATTGCCCTATATAAAAAAGGCTAGCACTTACCACAATGGCTTTCGCATAAGGCAAAAAAGCTAACGTCTCTAGCAATTGCTTGATGAATGGCAATAGGAGTGTCGAGAACAACATGCCGAACAACAAAAACGAAAACATTACACTAATTAGCGCATGGAGTGGTTGTATGACTTCTTTTATAAGCAATAATAAAAGCAGCATGATAACAGCTATGATGACAATTTCCATTTACACTACCCGGAAGAGGTCAGCCATTGAAAGAATGTAAGGATCTCGTTGAAAAATAGACGTAAAAATCGCAGTAATTCCGCTGTCATATATAAGTAGGCAATGAAAAATAGGAAAAATGAAAATTCTTTCTTTCCTGTTTGATCAAAGAAAACATGAAGAAGCGCAACTACTAGTCCCACTCCAGCGACTCTTAATACGTCTTGTAATTCCATTCATACGCCCCCTCGTGTACAGCAATATATGTTGCTAACCTAAAAAAAGACCTCCATACATATGTATAGAGATCTTGGATATTAATGAAATTAATTTATGCCTTGGCATAATTGCATCCGGATTCGACATGAAAGAAGTTATAGTAATTTTTCAACGATGCTTTTCACAGAGCCTGTTTGTTTCACTAAATAGCTATTTTCGCCCATCCACATCGATAAATATTCGGCATTGCCCCGTTTTGCACTTTCTTTACGAATAGTTGTAGTTAAATCATTTTGCAATGGATATGGTGCGACAATAGCATCCTTCATACGTTCCGTAAAATCATTGGCTAAGCCTCTTGCTGGTTTACCCGAAAAAGCACGAGTAATCGTCGTCTGCTGAGCTTTTGATTGGAGCACGGCATTTTTATAGAGCGGGGAAATTTCACACTCATCAGCCACAAGTAAAGCTGTACCAATTTGAACTGCCTGTGCACCCATTACTAGTGCTTTTTCGACAGCCTCTTTTGTGACAATTCCTCCTGCCGCGATAATTGGAATGGAGATTTGTCCTACTACTTGCTGAAGTAAATCGTATAAATCGATTAATTGCATAGGTTCAGTGAAAGAACCGCGATGCCCACCAGCTTCGCCACCCTGTAGAACAACAGCATGCATCCCCGCTTGTTCTACACGCTTTGCTTCCTCTAATGTAGTAGCTGTGCCAATAACATAAACATCGTTGTCCTTTAAGCGAAGAATGATATCTGCTGATGGAATGCCAAATGTAAAGGAACAAATAGCTACATTTTCATCAAGAACAGCTTGCACTTGTCCTTCAAATACTTCCTTGGACATAACACTTTGCACAGGTGAAAGTCCTAGCTCGTCGTAAAATGGTTGTAAAGCCATTCGAGCCTTCTGAAGAACATCGATATCAATACGTGGCTCTTCCTGTACAAATAAGTTAACTGCGAACGGTTTTTTTGTTAGTTGTTTAACTTCCTGAATAAAGCTTTTCGTTCGCTCCCCATCTAAATAGCCCGCTCCAATTGAGCCTAAAATACCTGCCTCTGCGCAGGCAGCCACAAATTTTGGCGATGTTACACCAGCCATTGGCGCTTGAATAATTGGGGTTGGTATTTCAATAATTGTTTGTAGCATAGTATTCACTCCTTACTTTTATTGTAAACATTTCTTCCAGGTATGACCATCTATCAGATGATAGAAACAAATGTAACGCTTATAAAAAAAGCTACTACCCTTCTATCTATTGTCACAAAGTTCGATTGATTAAGCTTTATATGTATAAGAAAAAAATAAAAACCTACCCTTCAGAAAAGAGTAGGCCGTATATTTTTAATCACTACGCACGAGAAACGTAAGAAGCTTCTTCTGTATTGATGATTAACTTATCACCTTGGTTTACGAAGAATGGCACTTGTACAATAAGACCTGTTTCAAGAGTTGCTGGTTTTGTACCACCAGAAGCTGTATCACCTTTAATACCAGGCTCTGTTTCTGTTACTTCTAGCTCAACAGTGTTTGGTAATTCAACACCTAGCATTTCACTTTGGTATGATTGAATATGAACTTCCATGTTTTCTTTTAGGAATTTTAATTCATATTCAATGGCATCTGAAGCAAGTTCAGTTTGCTCATATGATTCTAAGTCCATGAAAACATGCTCGTCACCTTGTGCATAAAGGTATTGCATTTTACGGTTATCAATTTGTGCTTTTTCAACTTTCTCACCAGCACGGAAAGTTTTTTCGTTTACTGAACCGTTACGTAGGTTACGTAATTTAGAGCGTACGAACGCAGCACCTTTACCTGGTTTAACGTGTTGGAAATCTAACACGCGATATAATTGGCCATCTACAATAATAGTTAGACCTGTACGGAAATCGTTTACTGAAATCATTTGTGTTCCTCCATAGTTTACAAAATAATAAGTTCTTTTGACGAATGAGTTAGTAGTTCATTACCTGTCTCTGTGATTAAAATATCGTCCTCGATACGTAAACCACCGATTCCTGGTAAATACACTCCTGGTTCAATCGTTACGGCCATACCTGGCTCTAGCACCACTTCAGAACGCATCGATAAGCCAGGACCTTCATGTACTTCAAGACCAATACCGTGTCCTAAAGAATGACCAAATGCCGCGCCATAGCCTTTTTCTGTTAAGTAGTTACGTGCAATCGCATCTGCTTGAATCCCTGTTAAGCCAGGGCCTACCTTTTCAAGTGCTAAAAGCTGGGAAGCAAGTACTGCGTTGTACATATCCACTAATTTTTCAGACGGCTCGCCAACTGCCACAGTACGTGTAATATCCGAGATATAGCCATTGTACAGCGCTCCATAATCTAATGTAACAAAGTCGCCTTTTTCAATCACTTTATTCGTTGCAACGCCATGTGGTAAAGCTGAGCGAAGACCCGACGCAACAATTATATCAAACGAGGACTGAGTTGCTCCTTGTTTACGCATGAAAAATTCTAATTCATTCGAAACCTCAAGCTCTGTTTTACCTGGCTTGATGAAGTTTAAGATATGTGTATATGCGTGATCAGCAATTTCACACGCAACCTTAATAATATTAATCTCTTGTTGCGTCTTAATCAAGCGAATTTTTTCAATTAGCCCAGAAATCGGTACTAAATCAGCTTGAATTTTAGTTTTATACAGCTCATATGTGCCATAACTAACAGTTTCTTTCTCAAAGCCCAATAATTTGATGCCCATGTTGTTTACTTGCGTTGCAATTTCTTCGATGATTGTTGCCTCATGCTTCACAATTCGGAAGTCCTGTACTTGCGCAGCTGCTTGCTCTGTATAACGAAAATCTGTGATAAACACAGCATCATTTTGAGAAACAATCGCTACGCCCGCTGTACCTGTAAAACCAGTCATATAACGACGATTGTACCCGTTCGTAATTAAAATGCCATCGATATTTTGTTCTTGAAGTGACTTACGTATCTTTTGTAATTTCAACATAATCCATTCTCCTTCTCAATAAATGTGCGTAGTGCCAGTTCATAGCCTTTCGTACCTAGTCCACAAATTTGACCAAGGCATGCCGGAGCAAGATAGGAATGATGACGGAAAGCCTCACGTTTATGGATATTTGAAATATGTACTTCTATAACCGGCACAGAGATTCCTGCAATTGCGTCATGTAACGCTATGCTTGTATGGGTATATGCACCAGGATTAAAGATAATACCATCATATTTTTCGTCTTCTGCTTCATGCACCCAATCAACAAGTACCCCTTCATGATTAGATTGACGAAACTCGACAGTGGCACCTAAAGACGCCGCAAGATTCTGAACATTCTTCTTCACATCGTCTAGTGTCTCATGACCATAAATATGTGGCTCACGTTTACCTAGACGATTTAGATTAGGTCCATTCAAACATAATAACTTCACGCATATTCGCCTCTTTCTATGTACTTGCCATTTATTTTATCATACAAGATCCAGACAGCAACTAATTTCCTTTTTGTGCTGTGTGCTCTTTCTGATGAAAATTCGCTGTTTCAAGCAAGAATCGTAATAGACAAATAACAATGACCATGAAAGGGATCGATAGTTTTTTAAAGGAAGAAGATTGTAAAGGCAAATCAAGAACAATCCATTCTAATGTGATTGATAAAAAAAGGCCGAGCAAAAAAGAAGTTAGAACAGCCGGGATAATATAGACGTATCTCAATGTAATAAATAATAAAAATCCAATGATAAATAAGACGAGGATGAGAAAGCTCCATTGAAATAGTTTTGAGCTACCTTCAAACATCTCCCACTTTTTATAAAAACCTATCGGATTCCATTTAATGAGATGGAAGTAATGTAGTCCCTTTAAACACAATGCTAAAACAAGTGCACTGACGAGTGATGTAATACTAGCTACTTTCAAGCAAAACCCCCCTAACCTGTACCACGAATTTATTTTCTAACGTTAATCATTTCCTAATTTGTACGATTAGTGTAGCCATATAGAAATTTTACTATGCGTAACTCTAGAGGTTTTTCACTAAATTTAGTACAATGGTACAGTTGAAATATATAAAGAGAGTGGTGTTAGCCTTGAGCAATTCACCTGTTTACGGGGGACAAGCACAATTAGAGGGTGTAATGTTCGGAGGAAAGGAACATACGATTACAGCTATTCGCCGTAACGATGATTCCATTGATTATTATCATTATAAAAAAGTTCAAAATCCTATCTTACAAAAGCTTAAAAAAATTCCATTAGTACGAGGCGTTGTAGCACTGATTGAATCAGCTGGTTTAGGCTCTCGTCATATGCAATTTTCAGGGGATCGTTACGATATTACTCCTGGTGAGGAAGAGGAGCATAAAGAAGAAGGCTCAAGGCTTCAAATGATTTTAGGCGTTGCAGTTGTAGGTATTCTTTCCTTTTTATTCGGTAAATTCGCCTTTACATTAATACCAGTATTTATTGCGGATTTTTTCTCTAAATGGATAGAGGGCAAAACCGGTCAAATTTTACTTGAAAGTGGCATTAAGCTATTTTTACTACTTACCTATTTATATTTTATATCTTTAACGCCACTAATTAAACGAGTATTCCAATATCATGGTGCAGAACATAAGGTTATCAATTGCTATGAAGCTGGTATGGACGTAACAGTGGAAAATGTACAAGCACAATCACGCTTACACTATCGTTGCGGTAGTAGTTTTATGCTGTTCACTGTCTTTGTAGGCATGTTTTTATATTTCTTCGTGCCAACTGATCCACTTTGGTTACGCATTTTGGACCGTATTCTATTAATTCCAGTTGTTCTTGGTATATCGTTTGAAGTACTTCAAGCGACAAATGCATGCCGTAATATTCCCGTATTACGCTTCCTTGGCTATCCAGGCTTATGGCTACAATTACTGACAACACGTGAACCTAAGGATGACCAAGTAGAAGTAGCCATTGCATCCTTCAATATGCTGCTTCAAGTTGAGCAACAACCAGAAATTGCAGCTACTTTGAATCATGATTAAAAATTAAAGAGCAAGTCCAACTGATGCATTTAGTTGGACTTGCCCTTTTTTATAGTTTTTACAATGGCTGTACTGAAATTATTTGCTGCTTTGCTTTCTCGTACTCTACTTCCAATGTTTTGAGTATTTCACGAACCGACTCTCGTTTGACAATATTGGTAACGCCATGTCCGGCAGACCAAATATCTCGCCATGCCTTGACATTAACAAGATGTGTCAAGTCAACGTCCTCTCTTGGCTTCAATGTCGTTGGATCAATGCCCTCCTTCAATAAAGATGGAATTAATACATTAACATGGACACCGCTAAAGGCATCGGTATATAAAATATCAGAGGTATCACTTTCAATCACCATATTTTTGTATTCCTCAGGTGCATTTCCTTCATCACAATCTAAAAAACGAGTACCCATATAGGCATAGTCTGCTCCCATTATTTGAGTAGCTAATACGTCTGCACCGCCAGAGATGGAGCCTGATAAAATGATTGTCCCCGTAAAGAATTTCTTTACCGCAGATACAAAGCCAAATGGGTTCAGTTGCCCGCCATGACCGCCAGCACCTGCACAAACAAGGATTAGTCCGTCTACACCTGTGGCAGCAGACTTTTTAGCATGCTTGACGTTCGCAACATCTGCATAGACCTTAACCGTGCACAATGTCCATAACTCTCTTTGGATTACCTAGTGAAGTAATGACAATTGGTGGCCGGAATTGTTCAATTAACTGTAAATCTTCCTCAAAACGTGTATTCGCTACAGAGTGACAAATAAGGTTGACTGCCCATTGCTCAGTAGGTAGCGCCTTTTTATCGTGAATATCCAAAATACGGCATGATTAATCGCTATTTTGTTTATAAGAAGGCTTTACTGAAAGAAGTCGAACAACTCATGCATGCTAACGTTATTCATGAAAAGAAGATATATTATCTCACTTTTGAAGAACTTCGCGAAATCGTACACACTAATAAACTGGATTATCAGATCATCAGTAAACGAAAAGACGAGTACAAATTATATGAAAAACTTACTCCCCCACGTGTTATCACGTCTGATGGTGAAATCGTCGCTGGTGAATACAAGCGAGAAAATATCCCAGTCGAAGCTATGGTAGGGCTACCTGTTTCTTCTGGAGTTATAGAGGGACGGGTTCGTGTCATCTTAAACATGGATGATGCTGATTTAGAAGATGGAGATATATTAGTAACCTCCTATACTGACCCTAGCTGGACACCATTGTTTGTATCCATAAAAGGTCTAGTGACCAAAGTTGGTGGACTGATGACCCATGGAGCAGTTATCGCACGTGAATATGGCTTACCTGCAGTTGTTGGGGTGGAAAATGCCATCAAACTGATAAAAGACGAGCAACGAATTCGCGTACATGGAACAGCAGGGTATATTGAAATATTGTAATAACTGAATACGTCAAGTTAAAGCCACTGTCATAACGGACGGCATTAAATGCAACCTGTCATGGATAAAAGGACGGTTACCCTATTACCAGACGCGTTTATGTAGTAACGAAAAAAGCCAATTTCTCGATTTTAATGCCGAGAAATCGGCCTTTTTATATTAGAATTTCCTTAAGTTGTAAATCCTCATTTTCCTGACGCTCCCCCTCATCGCAGAGTAAAACAACATCAAAATTGCATTTACGTAACGAAAAAAGTAATGAACAAGGCAATAGTTTTTTCTATTATTAAATCGAATATCATTATTAAAGTTACTTAACATAAAAAAACATTTTTAAAGTACGTAAACACGATTTTTATACTATCTCTTATTCCAGAAAATGGCCCGATTGCTGAACAAGAAAAAATTCTGCATTATCACATCAGGATTTTGATCAAACTTTAATATAAATTATCAAACTTTAATATAAATTATCAACCTTTATTATAAACAATCAGACTTTTTATAAATTATCATATCTGCGTGAAAAATAACTTTGGGCTCTTCGCATGCCTGGTCAATCCGCACTTCAATATCATCATAGTTCTTTCATTCGTTTTCACCATGGATTTTTCCATTATTTATGCGAATAGATTTTCGACGACTGGTCGTTTACACGGGATAAGTGGTTTGGACAACCATCTCCTCCCTAAAGGTGTGAGACTTCCGTAACTGGCGTTTGTCTAAATGAAGATAAAAAAGTACCTATCCGTCTTGTTGACGAGATAGTTTAGATTTGTAATAAAGTTTGATTAAATTAACGATATCAATCTTGATATGAGAACAAAACTAAAGAGCATGTTTTGAAAAAATGATTGATCAAAACATGCTCTTATTTAATGTGATAGATTAAATTCTTTATAAAAAAGTTCGATTATTTTTGAAACCCTCGTTGCACTAAAGCACCCCGTTAGCTCAATTAGTAATACATTATTTAAGCAACGTTTGAAGACTTATTAACAAAGGGGCGTACACAATTAGTGGAATAAGCAAAATTACTGCACCAATTTTTTTATTCCCCTTTTGTAATAATAAAAGAGAAGTCAAGAAAAATAATGGATAAATAATAAAAGTAATTATTAATACACCATCAACTAATTGATACAGTTTTCCTGTAAATGCATTTATGAATGGGATTGAAATCCATTCTAGTACGCAAAACGCAATAACCAATATCCACAACCATTTAAGTGTCATCACTAATCACCCCTAAATTTTTGATTGGTCAAAAAAGTAAAAACTCTTTTTCCACTTTATCATCAATTACATTTCAATTTCTTGTGTTAATTTTACCAAATATACCCAATTCTTGATCTATCCTTTTCCCCTTTTAGACAATTGATTACTATAATAAATCACCTCTTAATCTAAGCAACCAAGGAGATTCTAAAATGAACGACTTTCAATCATTAGATATTGATATAGTTTTAGCAAATAGATTAAATGAGACACAAAGTACGCACACTCTTAGTTTAAATCGAAAAACTTAGACACTAAGTTTACACAGTTTGTAATAAGGTATGACATTTTACAAAATACATAATCATTAACTGATAATCCAAGCTCTTTTCTTTCTTTTCAGCAGAGCATTGACAACAAATGTTTTTAATCTTACCTTTACTCATAGTAAAATCCTTATAATATTTTATCTTTTTACACTTTGAACATTCTTTATATAGATGACAAATAAGCCTCTCATGTTGGATTGGAATAAAGTTTTGTAGGATGTTTAAGACCTAATTCATCTGCAATGACAATTGTTTCTTCCAACGGCAATAAAGGAAATTGTTCTCGAATATCAACAACGAAATCAGAATATTCAGTTAAATAAAAGTAGTTTCGTTCCAATTCTGATAGAAATTCATGCTGTCTATTTTTTTTAATACCTTTTAAACGTGTAGACCGACCTTTAGAAGACACATCTTGAATGTTTAACCATGGTCCAACTCCAGAGCCACGACCTTCTTTAATCCACTTTTCTATTTTAGATGTTCTAGTTCGTTTTGACATGAAAACACCCCTTTAGATTAATATTATCCAAAGGGGTAAAACGGTGCAACTTTTTTACAAACGGTATAACTTTATTTTAAACGATACATCTTTTTTATAAACGGTACGACTTTATTTCAAATCAACAGATAGACACTTTTTATTATTTTATAAGCCACATTTTAACTGTGCAGCACAGTTTGTACATGTATTACAGCCACCGATTTCTTCGACCGTTCCTTTACGGCATACAGGACAAGTATTTCCTACATCCGAACCAACAACTGTTGTCGATTCTAATGCTTGAATCGTATCTACTAATACAACAGGACGCTTCGTTGGTACTTCTACTAACTCTTCCTCAAATGATAGTTGATCCATATCATTTTCTTCAGCTTTCAGTGTAAGTACTTGTGAATCACGGCTACCATCTACATAGACCGTACCACCTTTAGCGCCACCGCTATATAAGCGCTCGTACACTTTTTCAACTTGTTGTACTGTATAACCTTTTGGTGCGTTTACAGTTTTTGAAATTGATGAATCAATCCATTTTTGGATGATACATTGTACATCAGCATGTGCTTCTGGTTTTAACTCCATCGCCGTAACGAACCATTCAGGAAGTTCATTCTCATTAGCTTCCGGATGACGTTCTAAATATTCTTGTACGATTTCTGCTTTTACCTCGATGAATTTACCTAGGCGACCAGAACGGTAATATGTGAATGAGAAGTATGGCTCAAGACCCGTTGCCACACCAACCATTGTACCAGTAGAACCAGTTGGAGCTACTGTCAGTAAATGCGAGTTGCGAATACCTGTTGTTAAAATTTGCTCTTTAATGTGTGCAGGCATTTTTTGCATAAAGCCTGTTTCAGTAAATGCTTTACGTAAACGTGCTGTTTCTTCCTCTGTTGCTCCTACAAGGAATGGGAAGCTACCGCGTTCTTTTGCAAGCTCTGTTGACGCCTCATAAGCAGTTTCAGCAATCGTTTTAAAGATTTCATCAACTAGCTCATTACCCGCTTCTGAGCCATATTCTTTCTCACAATAAATTAGTAAGTCCGCTAAGCCCATTACGCCTAAGCCAACACGACGCTCTCCTAGAGCTTGTACACGGTTTTCTTCTAAGAAGTATGGTGTAGCATCAATAACATTATCTTGCATACGAACACCAACACGAACTGTTTCACGCAGTGCTTCGTAATCAATTGTTTGATTTTCTTTATTCGCAAACTGTGCTAAGTTAACAGCTGCTAAGTTACACACAGAATATGGTGCAAGTGGTTGTTCCCCACATGGGTTTGTCGCTACAACGCTTTGACCATAAGCTTTTGCGTTTGTCATGTCATTGGCGTTGTCGATGAAGAAAATACCTGGCTCTGCAGAGTACGTTGCACAAACGTTGATTAAATTCCATAATTCCTGAGCTTTAATCGTACGATATGTGCGTACTTTATAGCCCATTTTCTCCCATTCGCGCACATCTCCAACTTTATGCCACTCACTGTTGTAAATAGCCATCTCTTCTTTTGTATATTCTTCAACAGCTGGGAAACGTAGCTCAAAGTCAGCGTCATTTTCTACAGCTTGCATAAATTCTTTTGTTAATGTTACAGAAATATTTGCACCAGTTAAAAACTCTGGATTGTGAACAGTATACGTACCACCGTCGCGTAATTTGTTTTCCGCTTCACGAATAATACCCGTATCAAAACCGCCTAAGCCTTCGATATTTTTATAGTTCACAATGCCTTGATACATAGCTTCCTCTTGGGATGAAAGAGGCTTAAAGTTTAATTTTTCTTTTGCTAGACGAATAATTGTTTTATCCGTTGTATTTTCGATTAGGTATCGTAGAATACGTGGATTTTGCATTTTTGAAATAATAAATTCCACGATATCAGGATGCCAATCTGCCAGCATAATCATCTGTGCCCCACGCTTTTTGTTACAAAAAAATATTTTAAAATACTTTTTTGATGTGGTCATTTCTGCCACATTCTTATGCTTTCACATAAGATCAGACTATATCATCAAAGAAGGATTTGATTTTTTCATATTTTCTATTGAGTTGTAAGGAACCATGACCGTATAACTTTCGAACAATCTTTAACACATCAGCTTTTCGATTAATGAATAAGTCAACGCATCCTTGTTTTGGGTAAACTTTATGGACGGTTAAAGCTAGTTGTTGATTATGCAAAAATTGGAGTAATGATAAAAGCATTTGACGATTACCTGTAAAACCTATTCTCCCACGCTTGGAAAAATGACCATCTGCATCAAAAAAACCTCTTAAATAAGTCCATTGCAAATCCTCATTTTTAAAATCAATCCAACTTTCAAAACCTGTTTTTCGAGGTGTAATACCCAACCTCATTAAATCATTGCACATTTCTGTTGAATTAATTATTAAAGAGTATTTGTTTTGTTCATTTGGTGCACGGCGTTTACGGAATTTAATCGCTTCTTGCATAGACAGTTCTTTTGCGATATCTTCAAGCAGTTGCCGGTCCTGTTCAGCAAGTGATAAAACTATACGTTTCGATTTACCACGATCATATATAGTACCATCACCTGTAATATAACCTACTAAATAAGCCTTATTCGCTGTATTGATATTTTTAAAGTAGTGTTCATCATAATGATACTTCTTATTTTTCAGCTTTCCTGCTTGCCCAGGCTTTCTCGCTTTAAAAAGCTCTAGCTCTTTATTCCATCTAAGGATTGTTCCTCTTCCTATGTGAAGTGTTTTTGCAATATCAACTTGGCTCATACCATTTTCATGCAACTCAATAATTTTTTTAATCAATCGTTCTTTGTCTCGCGCCTCGTAAGGACGTCTCCGTACAATACGATTTACTTCTTCCATGCTTCCACCTCCGATGTGGTTCAAAGTTTAGGAAGGTTCAATAGTCGTTGAACGTTCAACTACGTTTCCATAGATGCTTCGCTGCTGATTGCCCAATCTTTTCTTTTTTCAAGCATTCACGCCTAACTTCACAGTTTACGTTGTAGCAAGAAAAGCTCTCAGGGTGTTCCAGCAATTCACGAGATTTTAATCCCGCCGTTTTCGGTTAACGGGAACCACCTTGTTCGACAAGATGAGTCAGTTTAGCAATATCATCTAACCATGAAACGGAACCAGATGATTTACCATTTACACCACGTGCTAAAGTGTTACGTGGACGCAATGTTGAACCATTTGTCCCTACACCACCACCGCGGCTCATAATTTCCATCACTTGCTTACGGTGATCACTTATTCCTTCACGTGAATCTGCTACAAATGGCATTACGTAACAGTTGAAGAAAGTTACATCTGTTTCAGATCCTGCTCCGTAAATAACTCGTCCAGCTGGAATGAATTTTAATGATACTAGCTGCTCATAAAACTTCTCAAACCATTCTTGGCGTTTCTCTGGTGTTTTTTCAACAGCAGCAAGTCCTGTTGCATTTCGTTTTGCGATTTGTTCATAAAATATTTCAAGAGGCTTTTCTAGCACGTCAATTGAACGCGTAATCACACCCGTTTCTTGCTCTTTCGGATCATCTAAAGCACTACGGTAATCTTCCTCAATCAAAATTTCTGCTGTTTTCGTAGACATATCAAGCTTTTGGATTGTCCCTAAACCACGTGCAGGGAATTTTGGATCTGACTTCACTGTTAATACGACAAAATCACCGGCTTTTAACGTTTTCTTCTCCGTATCCTTAAACGAGTAGCGATCGATCATCACAAGTCTTGATACACCTTTATGCGTAATGTGCATTTCAGATGTTACAGGATGAACCTGCGGAAATTGTTCAATATCTTTGTTTAACTGTTCAAATTTGTTTACTTCGGGTTGATGATTTGTAAGTACCATCGTTTTGCCTCCCTTATTTTCTGCCTTACATAATAAATACACAATATATCGTGTCGCTAAACACTACATATTGTGTATGTTTCTTTAAAAAAGATACTATATATAGTTTTTTAATGCAACTCTTGCAATTTCGAATAGAATCCGAACTGCTTGTTATCACAAGGGTTGAACGATAAAAAAATATTTTTCTTATACCATTTTTTATTTTTTGAAGTTCCAATCATCACATGCATATTTTTTTTCTTCAAGTGCATGCACATATTCTAATTGCTCCTCAGAAAGTGTAAATGGTTTTAAATCAATTTGCAACGATTTTGCAAAACCATCACGAAAAGCTGTCACACATTGTTTAATAGTCACGGGTTCTTTTACAAGGCTATTGATAGCAACTGCTTTTTCCGGTAGCTTTCTACGCATACGTTCTTTAGCTTCTTCACTTGAAAAATTGAAAACAGACAATAATTTCTCTTGATCTAAATCTAGTAAAATGGCTCCGTGCTGTAAAATAACACCTTTTTGACGAGTTTGTGCACTACCAGCTATTTTTTTACCTTCTACGACAAGCTCGTACCAGCTTGGCGCATCAAAACAAACTGCACTTTTAGGTTTCTTTAAGTCTGCTCTTTTTTCATCTGTATCAGGCACACTAAAATAAGCATCCATGCCTAGATTATGAAAACCTTGCAATATACCTTCACTTAACACTCTATATGCCTCTGTCACTGATTCAGGCATATTTGGATAGCTTTCTGTAACAATGACGCTATATGTCAACTCATGTTCATGTAAAACGGCTCTACCGCCTGTTGGTCGACGAACAAAGCCTAGTCCTTGTTTTCGCACTGCCTCTAAATTGATATCTCTTTCCGCTTGTTGAAAATAACCAATCGAAAGAGTTGCTGGCTCCCACTCATAAAAACGAATGACTGGTGGAATTAAACCTTCACTATGCCAATCAAGTAATGCCTCATCTAATGCCATATTAAAAGAAGGGCTACATTTCCCTGAATTTAGAAAATACCAAGTTGTCATATTTTCATCTCCTACGAATATTAAATTAACCTTTGCGAACGTGTACAAAATAATGCTTCTCAAAATTTTGACACTCTGCGTTTAGTTCTATTCTTTATTGAAGTAATCATCCACCCAAGTCTATGAATGGAGTGGAATGATTCTGTGACCTTTCACTAATAACATCCATACATATAGATAAATTAATTCTAGCCACAATCTAATTAATTTTATCAAACTCATTGGACTATCGCTAGCGCATCTTTTATAATAATAAAGAAGATAGAAAGGGGTAAGAAATTTTGTTGAACATACTTATCACAATCGGTGTTATTTTAGTAGTTGTCATTGCATATATCGGCATCAATGCCCTACGACTAAAAAAAGCCGTAACAAACCTAACACAAGAACAATTTATTGAAGGCTATCGTAAAGCACAGCTTATCGACGTACGTGAACAAAAAGAATTTGATGCTGGTCACATTCTTGGTGCACGTAATGTTCCTTCGACTACTCTACGTCAACGTTACAAAGAAATCCGCCCAGATTTACCAGTATATTTATACTGTCAAAATACAGGCCGTAGCTCACGTGCTGCTCTATTTCTAAAAAAACGTGGCTACAACCAAATTTACCAACTTCAAGGCGGCTTCCGTACTTGGACAGGTAAAATAAAGTCCAAAAAATAATTAATGAAACAAAAATCGATAAGGCAGTAGTGACTAATATAAATTAATTCATTCATAGAAACTAAATTAATTTATTTATATTTGCCTATGTCGCTTTGTTTTACACAGAAAGAAACCATCTCAAATGACTATGAGATGGTTTACTTTTTTGCAAAAAATTCTGAGTTTCTACTATATTATATTTACAGGTGTGTTGATTAACCACTTTTATCCACCCTAATTAATTAGAAGGCGCTGATTTCCGCTACGGGCTACTCGCTTTCCCGCGGGAAGCTTTGCTCTGCGACGAAAGCGAAGCGACAGGAGCACTCGAGTATCCCTACGCTACAATCAGTTAAAAATGGGAATATATTAG
Organism: Lysinibacillus agricola; assembly: GCF_016638705.1. GTDB lineage: Bacteria > Bacillota > Bacilli > Bacillales_A > Planococcaceae > Lysinibacillus > Lysinibacillus agricola. Next base: position 3,659,582 of record NZ_CP067341.1, read on the forward strand.
CAAAATAGCAACAAAAAATCCTTTTATCGCTCAATAATAAACCTATTTTTTCCTAATCAACACTCCTGTTATATTTATTGTTTAACGTCTGATAAGTTCGTTTTACAGAAAAAGGTAAAGTAACGTGAGTTAATATACTTCTCACATTCACATTCCCTAGCCAAAATGCAAGATGCCTCCCTCGTATTTCCAATAACCCACCTACTTTAACACTTTATAAGCTCATCACCATAATGTGTGGTTGATTTTCGTTCCGACTGGGGCTTCGCTGCAGGGTCTATCTGAGACGCTGATCCCCAAGGAGTCGCCCAGTTGGAACGAAGATCAATTATACAAAAGGCATACATTTTTAAAAATTTCATCCATAATTTTAGGGAATGCGCCATTTTATACCACAAATTAAATATTATCCATATTTTAACGTATGTCTAAAAATACTATTTTTCGTAAAGTATTTACCTAGACGAGCTCCAATCTTCTTTTTTTCTGAAAATGACTGAAATTTATCCTTGAATAATTAGGAAGGCACTGATAGGATTTATAATATCTTAAAATAATGTCATCAAGACATACAATACAAGCTATGAATGCTATGGATTACACTATAGCAGGAGCAGTTCTGGAGAGAGCGCAATTTGCGTCGCCGAAGGGTTCACTATCTCAGGCAAAAGGACAGAGGAGTAATATTAACTTTCATCATGAAAGCTATACCACGCGATGTTTAACTTTTTATATCCGACATCCACAATTGGTATTTGTTATTCTGACGTTTACGAGACTAGTGTCACTACTAGTCTCTTTTTATTTTCCAGTCATAGTTTTTACTCATCTTTGAGGGGGATTAACGTGGAACAACCACAATTAAAACGTGATTTAAAAAATCGCCATGTACAGCTCATTGCTATTGGCGGAACAATAGGTACCGGTTTATTTTTAGGATCAGGTAAAGCCATTGCCTTAGCGGGTCCTTCCATCATTTTTGCCTATCTAATTGTCGGAACTGCCCTATTTTTTGTCATGCGTGCATTAGGTGAACTGTTATTATCAAATGCTGGCTATACATCATTTACTGATTTTGCATCCGAATACATAGGACCTTGGGCAGGTTACATCACTGGCTGGACTTACTGGTTCTGCTGGATCATGACCGCTATGGCAGATATTATTGCTGTCGGCGTTTATACACAATATTGGTTTGATATACCTCAATGGGTGCCAGCAATTGGCTGTTTAGTATTGTTATTAACTTTGAATTTATTAACTGTAAAACTATTCGGTGAGCTAGAATTTTGGTTTGCCCTTATAAAAATCATCACAATTGTTGCACTGATTATTATTGGACTAATCATGTTATTTACAGGCTTTCAAACAAGCACTGGCACGGTTACAGTTGAAAATCTTGTGGCACATGGCGGGTTATTCCCGAACGGCCTATACGGCTTCCTAATGGCATTCCAAATGGTTGTTTTCGCTTTTGTTGGTGTCGAATTAGTAGGAGTTTCTGCTGCAGAAACGGCTGATCCTAAAAAAAATATTCCTTCTGCCATTAACAAAATTCCCATACGCATTTTATTATTCTACGTAGGTGCGCTATTTGTTATTTTATGCATTAATCCTTGGCATGAAATGTCTGCCTCAAGTAGTCCGTTTGTACAAGTATTTACACTAGCTGGCATACCAATTGCTGCAGGTATTATTAATTTTGTCGTTCTAACATCTGCTGCTTCGGCGGGTAATAGTGGTTTATTCTCTACAAGCCGCATGCTTTTTAATCTTGGCAGCAACAAGCAAGCTTCGCCATCGTTTGCAAAGCTAAATAAAAACAGTGTACCAAGTAACGCACTCGTTATTTCTGCAATTGTTGTATCCGCAGGGGCGTTATTAAGTAAATTGATGCCTGAGAACGCCTTTAGTGTTGTTACAACGATAAGCGCTATTTGCTTTATTTGGGTGTGGAGTATTATTTTAATCTCTCATATCATTTATAAACGAAAAAATCGTGCACTTCATGAGGCGTCAATTTTTAAAGCACCTTTTACTCCGTTCGTAAACTATTTAGTACTTGCCTTCTTTGCATTTCTATTAGTAGTTATGTTCATTTCAGAGGCAACACGTACAGCATTACTTTTAACACCAATTTGGTTTATTATACTAATGTTTATTTATAAAATGAAAAGAAAGAAACCAATAGACTAAGAAGGACTGTCCTGGATAGTGACACTTTAAAGAAAGTGAAACTATTCAGGGCTTTTTTATTGCAAATTAACGAGTATAATCAAATTATCGGTCATTACCAGAACATGGAATGGAGTTGATTTACGTTCCGACTGGGCGCTTTACTGCGCTCCAATCAAGTTATATACATTGCATACGGTTTCATAAATATCATCCATTAAGTTCAGTGATCAACTAATTTATTGGAACAGATTCTCTTTATTTTCCTAAATTAACATGCCTGTTATTGTAATTTGAAAAAGGAGGGAATTTTATTAACAATAAAGTAGTTATTTCTATCACCCTATTGTTTACCGTTATCTTAGTTCTAGTATTATTTTGGTTTGACAACATACTATTAGAGGGATATGTCTTAACAAAGAAAGACGATAACGGGTTACAAGTGTTAATTAGCGAAAATTCACCAACAAAACTAGAGAATTTAGACAGCGACACAATCAATGAAATGGCCACTAAAAATCGCACGATGATGTGGGTTCCAGTAGACAAATCTATGTACATACAAATTCAATTAGGACATAAGCTGAATGTTGAATACGATGGTATCTTACTAGAATCATTACCGCCGATTATAGCTAATGTGGAATCTGTAAAAATTGCTTCTAAACATAAATAAAATCACAAAAAAGATGACTTCGTCTATTTACTGAAGTCATCTTTCTTTGATTGCTTAAAAAATATTCATATTCCACTCGGTAGCGATATGCTTTAGTAAATTCACTCCTGCTACACTGTTCCCGATTGTATCAATCGCCGGTCCATAAATGCCAATACCGCAGCCAGCAGGAAAAGGTGAATCTAAGCCTGCGTGACTTGGTACAGCCACAAGAATTGCTCCAGAGACACCACTTTTAGCAGGTAACCCTATAAATGCTGCAAATTTACCAGAAGCATTATACATACCGCAAGTAACCATCAATGCCTTCGCTAATTTTGCTACTTGCTTTGGAAAGAGCTGTTTATTTAATAGAGGATGATAGCCATCATTGGCGATTACTAAACCAATCATCGCCAAATCCGAAACATTTACTTCAATAGCACATTGTTTCAAATAAACCTCCAATGCCTCTTCTACAGGACAGTCTAAAAAGCCAGAATCCATTAAATAATAGGCTAATGAACGGTTTCGATTAGCAGTTTGCCACTCGGATTGATAAACCTCTTCATTAACCTTTAATTCCTTGCCCACGATTTGTTCTAAAAATTGAAGGATTTTTGAAACCTTCTCTTGCGGAGAATTTCCGTCAAGCATAGAGGATACTGTAATTGCTCCTGCATTAATCATTGGATTAAAAGGTTTTCCAGGCTGATGACTCTCTAGACGAATGATTGAATTGAAGGTGTCACCTGTAGGTTCAACATCTACTCGTTCTAAAACATAAGGTAATCCTCGTTCCATACACGCTAAAATAAATGTAACGACTTTTGAAACACTTTGTAGAGTAAATAGTTCAGTTGTCTCTCCGGCTTTCATTTCATCATTATTAGTACCGATAATCGAAATCGCTAATTGATTTGGATCTTTTTCCGCTAAAGCGGGAATATAGCTTGCGCATTTCCCCTCTTTAGCATAAGGACGAAACTGTTTCACCCATTCTGCCGTAAGGTGATTATTATGATTGATATGATCTGTCGGCATTTTGTGATCTCCTTTCAAAAAACGGCATCTTACGCCATAGCTACTCAATAAGTACACTTAACTAAGAATAAACTTAATAATAGGCAAAAACAGAGCCTCCATAGTTTACCCTATGAAGACTCTATATGGAATAACTTTTTACAGTTTTGGAGGCTTAGTACCTTCTGGAATTAGCGAAACATAAGTCTCTCCATCCAGACGTTCTTTCCATTCTTTTTTAGCTTCTTCAATAAGTGCTGGATTATCAATTAAATCAACAGCAGTGCAGGCCATAACTTTTGCTGCCTGTAACATCCCTTTATGTGCTATTGGCATAACCCCCTGTGATACAACCTGCCAAGTATGAAGTGGTGTACCAAGTGCCATACATACCGTTGTACATTGAACAGTTGGGACATTCCAACTTACATCGCCAACATCTGTTGAACCGCCCATTATAAATTCAGGTAGTACACTAGGTATGTGATTAGCTATTACTTTATCTTTTAGCTGTACCACATCATCTTTTTTTAGACCTAGTAATGCTGTTGCCTGAACTTCTGGAGAGAAAGTATTGAAAATAGTTTGTGCATGCTGCTCATCTTCTATTGTATAATTTGGCATACCTATTTCAAGTAATTGTTTATTCATAATATTATAAAGTGTTTTATTTGGAATAAGATTTGATGCAGATCCTTCAAAATCGATTTCTAACGATGTTTCGGTCATTAATGTTGCACCTTTAGCTATGTTTTCTACACGTTTATAAATCTCTTGTACCTGCTGTTTTTTAGGTGCTCTTACTAAGTAAGTCACCTCTGCATATGGTTGCACTACATTCGGTGATGTCCCACCCGAGTTTGTCACTGCATAATGCACACGTGCTTCTGGAACAACATGCTCACGTAAATAGTTTACCCCTACATTCATTAATTCAACAGCATCTAATGCACTTCTACCAAGATGAGGTGCAGCAGCTGCATGTGCGCTTTTTCCAGTAAATTTAAACGTAACTGCATAGTTTGCTAGAGAGTTACAAGTCATCACTGTTGAAAAAGTACCTGGATGCCAAGAAATTGCAATATCTGCATCATCAAAAATACCAGCCTTCGCCATATAAGCTTTACCTGAACCATTTTCTTCTGCAGGACAGCCATAAAAGCGAATCGTAGCAGATTGATTATTTTGCTCTAAGTAATCTTTAACAGCTACTGCCGCAGCAAATGCTCCTGTGCCCAATAAATTATGCCCACAACCATGACCATTCCCGCTATCCTCTAGCGGTTCACATTGAGTAGCTCCACCTTTTTGACTTAATCCTGGTAAGGCATCATACTCACCAAGAAAAGCAATAACAGGCTTTCCAGAACCATATGTTCCAACTAGTGCTGTATCAAGCCCTGCAATTCCAAGTTCTGTTGCAAAGCCTTCTTTTTCTAAAGCTGCCTTCATATACTGAACAGATTTTTTTTCTTGAAAATGAAGTTCAGGTACAGCCCAAATTGCATCACTTAATGCAATGCTTACATCTCTTTTTGCTTCAATTAATGACGAAATTTTTTCATGAAAACTCATTTTTATCCCTCCAATTACCTGATTATGAATTCAACAATGTTCCTTTTTGATCATTTAACGTTAATAGTGCAATGATACAAATTATTGCAAATCCAATTAACATCCAAAAGGCTGCATCAAAGGATCCGTTAAAAGCATCTACCATAAATCCGATAGCCATAGGTGTAACAAAGCCTGCTAATTGTCCACCTGTATTAACAATCCCCATCGCTGAACCTGTAATGGAAGATGGTAATTTCTTTAATACGATTGCTGGTAATAACGTAATAACAAATGCAATAAATAATGAAACAATAGTTTGGTACCCTATGAACATTGTTACGGATTCCGCTGTAAACATTAAATACAATAAAATACCGATAGCTGCACAAGAAATCGCACCTAGCACTTTATCCTTTCCTTGTGGAAGCTTATCAATGATGTATCCGCTACCATAGACACCAATAATAGTAGTGATGGCTGGAATTGTTTGTGCCCAACCAATCGACATTAAATCGAGTCCACGATTTTTCTGAAGATAGGTAGGAATCCAAGATACTAATCCCCAATTCACTGCATAAATACAGAAATAAGCAATAATCAAATTCCACATAAGTGGCGTCTTAAATAGCTCCTTAAAATTTACTTTAGTTGAAGAGTTCTCTTTACTATCACTATTTCCCACCGCTTCATCTTGTGGAAGTTTGATATATTTCCAATATAAAAATGCGATAATAGCACCGATAGCACCAATTACAACAAACATTGTGCGCCAACCAATTGTTCCTAACAAATAAGCTGCGAGTAAAGGTACGATTAACGACACGATACCTCCAGAGGAAAGCATGATTGACATTGCTCGCCCTCTTTCTTCCCTCGGGAAAACCGTCGCAATAATTTTAGAGCTAGATGGTTGGAACCCACCTTCCCCAATACCAAATAAAAAACGAATGATAATCATTGCAACTAAAGACCAAGCTATGGCTGTTAAACCTGTGAATATTGACCACATAATTACTGAAAAAAGTAAGATTTTTTTAGCACCAAATTTATCAGCTAGCCACCCACCAGGTATTTGCATAATCGCATAGCCTAAAAAGAAGGAGCTTAAAATAATACCAGTAGAAGAAGCATCTAAATTTAAATCACCAGTAATCGATACTACTGCATAGTTCATGATGTAACGATCTAGATTTCCTAATGACCATCCTAAAAATAAGAGTACCAGGATTAAATTTCTGTTTTTTTTTGTTACTTCATTCGTTGTCATTAACATCCCTCCCATGTTTTACGAACACAAAACTATATCGCTGCAATTGATAGTAATAAGATGAAAAGCTCGATCGACATCAAAATATTATGACAACTCAGACTCTTATTCTTTCTATTTCAATATCTTTTGCAACCTCTACATACTGTTTTTCCATCTCTCCCTATCTATTTAAAATCAACTTCCTCTATATAGCGACATTTTCGTTATATATTCGTATAATAATAGACTTTTTATGAAATGACAATATTTTTTTGAAAATTTCTAATAGACAATCGGATAAAAAAAGGGTCTAAATTATCTTTTAGAAAAATAGGGAACGTTGATGCATCTACATTTTTGAATCGAAAAAAATAGCTAAAAATTTTTTGTAGTTTTTTACTTTCACAAGCCATCAACAAAACAAAAAATGTCCCAAAAACCATTAATTGGTTTGGGACATTTTTATATTTAATAGACTTGACACTACATTACGAGCTGATACATTTTTATCGGTCTACCACGAGTATGCTGTAATTCTTCTCCACAAATTTCCGCTAAGCCTACACTACATAAATCTGCTACAATACGCTGCGCATTTCGTTCACTCATTTGAAGCTGTGAGGCTAAATCCTTTGTCGTAAAATGCTTCCAGCTCATTTTTTGAACAAGCGCTTGTATTCTTGTGTAGGCTTTAATGCTAACATTGCCTTTTTTAAGTTTTTCAAGGATATTAGGATCATCGGCTCTATAGGAATATGTTAGCTCCTCGCTATTACCGACAGATTCAATAATTGTGCCATCATCTTGAATCATGACAATATCAATCGATTCATTTCCCTTCGTTTGACGTAACGCTCTATGCGCATTTAATTCAGCATTAAATACCGTTTGCGCAAAACCTATTCCTGCTGTGACCTTCGCCTCCATTTCAATGGACAGCTGATACATTTTTTCCTTGATGAAGTGAATTTGCCCTTCAATCGCTCCCCTCGTACTGAAAATTGTATATCTCCCATTACCCTCTTCAATTAAGGAGCCATCAATCTGTTCGCATAATTGCAGTAAATTTTCCTTCACGCGTAATTCTAGATATTGAATACGATATCCTTGCTTCATTCTTTCCTTCAATGAATCAAAATCTTTTATTTCGAGCATGACAGCACCAATTTGCGTTTCTTTATAATACGACGTTTTAATTTTTTCGGTAAATAGCTGAACTGTATGGTAAATTTCCGTTTTTGTAGGCGATACCCAATAGGAGGGAACCCCCATTTTTTTCAGCTCTTCATCAACGGACGGATAACATGTAAACGCAAAGTCGATCTTCCCTTCTTGCCACAGCTCATAATGAAAATCAAATAATTCTTTCGGATCAATGGCCGCATCAAATTCTTTTACATACATTTTCTTTACATTTTTCTCTATCTCAGTCAAACCTTCTGAGACCATTTGTGCAGGTGATGAGATAAAATCAATACTTACACTTTCGATGAATTTTTTCATTTTATAGGATTGCTCTAAAAAGCCTTTATAGACGGCTGACTCAGAAAAGATTATATGTGCAAGCTTATCCTGTGAAATTTTTGTCTGACTAGCAATTTTATAAGGTATGTATCCCGAAAATAGCCAAAAATCAACATCTTGATTATGAGTTTCTACAATATTTTTTGTTTCTGTAGCAAAAGAATAAATATACGGAATAAACTCCATATCCTGTTCGATTTCATATGCTAACTCGATAATTCGTTCTACGGATTTTACTGGGCCAACAACACCTATTTTATACATCTTTAGTTCCTACCTTCTATGTCAAACTACTCTAGTTATGACAAAAAATTCTCAATTGTTATACAGATTACCTATCAATAGTATATCGAAGATTTGATATTCTACACAAATGAAAAAGATAAATTTAACCAATAGGCTTTTTCTACCGAAAAACAAAATGGTTAAGGAATGGCGAGCTCCTCCACTTATGTTGCTGTCGCACAGTGAAAAAACCTTGTTGCTGTCGCTTCGCTTTCGCACAGTGAAAAAACCTTGTTGCTGTCGCTTCGCTTTCGCACAGTGAAAAAACCTTGTTGCTGTCGCTTCGCTTTCGCACAGTGAAAAAACCTTGTTGCTGTCGCTTCGCTTTCGCACAGTGAAAAAACCTTGCTGCTGTCGCTTCGCTTTCGCACAGTGAAAAAACCTTGTTGCTGTCGCTTCGCTTTCGCACAGTGAAAAAACCTTGCTGCTGTCGCTTCGCTTTCGCACAGTGAAAAAACCTTGTTGCTGTCGCTTCGCTTTCGCACAGTGAAAAAACCTTGCTGCTGTCGCTTCGCTTTCGCACAGTGAAAAAACCTTGCTGCTGCCGGTTTACTTTCCCACAAAACACATTTTGCTGAAGTTTTGTTTCTTCACTATAAATTAGAATGATCTGCCAGAAGATACATACTACATGAATTGTTGATTGGAGTGGGGACTGGGCGACTCCTTGGGGATCAGCGGTAGAGGAACGAAGGCTAAAACCATCACATCCTGTGATAACGCCTTCGTGACCAACGTCGTGTTGGCCCGAGACCCTGCAGCGAAGCGGATGTTTTCTGTGCGAAAGCGTAGTGCTAACGTAGCGGCAGCAACTGGGTTTTGTCTGTGCGAAAGCGTAGCGGCAGCAACAAAGCGCTCAGTCGGAACGGAAATCAACAATTCGTTTTGCAAAAGAGCTATTTATTAGAACACCTGAACTTCATTGACACAATAGTTTTTCAACACTAAAACCCCGAATAAATTTCGTTATTCGGGGTTTGGCTTTAAATATTTTTTTTATAAATCGTTTGCATACATTTTCTTATATAGAATTTCTAATTTTTTCGAGAGCTTACCATAGGCAGTTTGCCAAGCTTTCCGAGCCGTTTCATTACCCTCTGTCGAAGGTACGTAAAGAGCATGAACATCGGCTACCTTCTTCAAGTCACTCTCGGCCTGTGTTAGCTTAGAATAATTTTTCACGACGCTCTTTTCAGAAGCACCAAGATCATCATATGCTGTACGAATTTCTTTGACTTTAGTCTCCAAGTCATCAATATATTCACCATTTACAAGCAATGAATTAATGGATTCTACTAACTTTAAAGCATTTTCGTTAGATTGTTGTTGATCTTTATCTTTATCAATAATAGATTGTCGTATTTCTGGACTTACTAAACTCATTTGTTTGGATGTAAGCTTAGCAAAAGCTTTGATAACAGTTGCTGGGTTACTATTAAATGATTTTTCATACGTCTTGATAAATGATTCTACTTTTTTCACATCAGAAACCGCTGTTGTTAAGATGGAAGCATTCGTAATACGTTTTTTATCACTAGAGCTCAACTTATTATATTGAGTTGAAAGTTCCTTAATTTTTTCCATTGAAACTGTATAAGTATCATTTGAAACAATGGTTGCAATTTCATTATTTAATTTTGTAATGTCTGGTGCATTCCCATCTACTAAACGATTATTGAGCAAATCTTCATATTGCTGTTTAGCTAAATGCTGTTGATTTGCAGGTAGCTTAGCATAAGCTGTTTGTACTGTTTGAATTTTTTTTGCTTGTTTCGTAGCATCTGTTTCCTCTCGTGCAGTTTGCACTTTTTTATGGAATGACTTAACACCAGAGAGATCTTTACTAGCAGCTGTTAATAAATAATAGTTTGTTACATACTTTCTTGCAGAGGAAGATAGGTTTTTATATGTTGCCGTCGCTGCATTAACAGCAGTTTCAAACTGTGCAAATGAATATTTTGTTACGTCAGAAAACTTTGCAACGTCAGCCTTCAAAGCTACTGCAGCAGCTTTATCAGCAGGTTCCTTACCATTTACATCAACTGTAATATTTGGTGTATTTAATAAAAAATCGTTTGCATTATAAACAAGTGATTGTTGTAGACTAGTTAACTTATTATAAGCTTTCAATATATTGGTATAGCTAGATTTCAGCTTACTTTCAGCTACCCCTGGCGTTTCTGAAAGCTTTTGATAGGCATCCATGTCCTTAATAATTTTTTCAGCTGTTTTAAAATCCTTTTGCAAGGTTACAATGCTTTCATATCCGACAATTTTAGCCACTGAAGTTTTCGTTAAGCCCTTATATTCATTAATAATACGATTTACATTGTTGACATGGCCCTGCCAAGAATTTACTGACGGATCTATTGGGTAACTGTCATCCACATCGCCTACATAGCTTTCTATCTCGATATTTAATCTGTCTATTTGACTATCTTCTGCGTTTTCTGCTTCAAGTAATCTATTAACATATTTTTCTGGCACTAGTTGTAATTGTTTATAAGTAAGCTTTTCATAAGACGAACGTATTGATTTTGCTGTAGTCACCTGTTTGCTAGGTGAATTATTCGATGACAGCTTTTCAAAAAGTTTAATAAATTGTTCAGCTTTTTTAATGTCCTGCTTGGCATCACTTAAAATTGTTTGATTTTGAACAGTTGCTCGGTAATTTTGAGATAATTTTGCTATATCCTTTTCAATTGTTTCAACTGCTGTTTGTAAAGATTCAATGCTAGTAGGTACGTACTTAACAAAGGAATTTTCATAAGTTAATAATGCAACAATTTCCTGATTTAGTCTTCTAACTTCAGTAAATTCTTCGATATCTGTTGGATCTTTTAAAATGTTCTTAATACTATTATATAAGGCATCATTTATATCTAAGCTGCGTTGTAATAAATCCAACTTATCATAAGCCTCATCAATTTCTTTTAAATAGTTTGGTAGGTCTTTTTCATTAACCTCATTAACCTTATCCACTTTCTCATTTAACTTGCTTAATACGTCTACATCAGCAATTGCTCTCTTTAATACATTATAATTTGTCACATTCGCCTTTGCCGGAGATGATAGTGCCTCATATTTACTTTCTAATGCAGTTACTTCTGCCTTAAAAGCTTCTAGACTTGTTACATTATATTTGTTGTCATTTATTAGTAGCGTTTTAATTTCTTTAATCATAGAATCAATTGGCTCTTTAGATACTGTTATCACATCAGAAACATCAGATTCTACAAAAGAAGTTCCTACCTTTGCCTTCGCTTTAACTATAATATCTTTCATGCCTTTGTCTAATGCATCTTTGGGAATTGTATATGTGCTGCTAGTAGCTCCATCAATAATAGTGAAGGAATCACCCACTTTATAAAACCATTGATAGCTATATGTAATTTGACTACTTTGTAACTTTGCCCCTGCTTTATCGGTCACATTTGCGCCGGCTACTATTACCGATTCACCTGGTACTGCATAACTTGAACTACTTTCAATTTTTGGTGCAGTTATTGAAAGTTGCAGTTCATTGATAGTACGAGGTTCACTCTTATACTTTTCATCTTTCGTTGTAGTCGCTTCCACGAAAATTGTTTTGCCAGCCGCTTCAACTGGTATTGTAAATGATGCTGATGTTGCACCAGAGATTGGTTTATTCGTTGTATCTTTAGTATTATCTACATAGTACCACTGATAACCATTTACAATCGAATTTGCAGGTAAGTTTTCAATAGAAGCTTTTAAAGTTTCATTTACTATATTTTGTCCTGAGACTGAAACTGTATCGGCTCCCGCCGCTCCTGCAACTGTTGGTACAATAAGGGCTGCTGGTATAGCTGCTGCAGCTGTGAAAAATATTTTTTTATTCAAATTTCATACCTCCTCTATCATCTATTAAATTATATCGGCTAGATTTTTAATATTTTCTTCGTTTTATAGAATATTTCTAAAAAGTGTATTTCCTCCCCATTTCAATACTAAAAATAATAATATTTTGATTTTTATACTACATAGATTTTTAATTTACTTTGAATTCACACTAAAATTAATAAATAACCTAAACAATACACCTTCTAAGCATTTAAATAGTACTATGTACTGTTTTATATTAATAGGAAAAGAAGCATTTTCCAGTTTAGAGGGATATAATGCATAATAAAACTATTACTAGGATATTAATGGGAAATTAGGGAGCTTGATCAGAGTATGGAAAATCTTTATGAACCTAGTTTAACAAGCAATGATGTAGACAGGACAAGAAGCTACCAAGTTAGTAATCTATGCTTGTTCGCTAAATTTCGAAAAAAGGTAGGCGGTGGCGTTCTTCTCTATGGCCCATCTGGATGTGGAAAAACATTTATAGCCAAGGCAACAGCTGGGGAATGTAAGGCAAATTTCTATCCTGTTCATATTACAGATATTTTAAGTGCCTTTACTGGAGAAACTGACTACTCCCACAGCTAAAGCAGTGGGGTTCTTATATACTTAAGAGAAGCGTTACAAAGCTCTCCACAGATGGTGTTGCCATGTCCTGTGTACAACATCTTTGATTTATCTTCTGTTCTATAAGACTTTCTTATTTACACAACCGATGTTGTGTTGGCAATAAGTTTTAACGAAGGCAGGTAGCTCTACCTACGGAGGAATACCCCTCACTTGATTTGTTGGATACCCATACTAAGAGGGAATGTTTTCTTTACTTGTTTCAAGTCTTCTATATGTTGATTGTGTAACTCTAAAAAGGTAGTAAACGTTTTATTGCATAAGTCTTGATTAGTTTGTTGTAAATTTGGATCACTATTCATCAGTAAAAACGCACTATATAAATCTCGTTGTACGAGATGACTTCCAATTTGACGCCAACGTTGATGGAGTTTTTCTTTTTCATAACGATCCGTCACATGGTTATACTGACTGGCTCGAAAGGTTATCGTATTTACTTTCTGTATCGTTTGCTTTGTGTAACCTAATTTTTGATGGATGATTTCCACTAGCATGGCAGGGGCATGATTCCCAATGCTTTTTCCAAAACGCTTTTTGGATTGGAATTTGCCCTGTATAGTTGTTTTGGTTTCTTTTGTACGTTTTGCCAATCCTTTAAAATGCATGGTTTCGATGTACACCTCATCGCCAAGAGACAAGATTTTATTTGCTAACGCACCATGTAAGTATTGCTATCTATATGTTTTTTATAGTTATGTTGATGCTTTTTAATATACGCATGCAGTTGATATTCACTTAATCCAAAAGATTGACGAATGTTATCTAATTCTTTTGCGATCTGCTTCAATTCTTTTGAATCATTCGTTTTTTTCGCTTTTTGGTAGCCACGTAATTGTTTTCGATAGTGTTTTGATTCTTGCATGAAAGTATATTGTTTTACTGCATAAGACAAAGTTGTATTATAGAGTGTACGGGCAATTTCAAAACGTTTTAATAGAATATCCTTTTGCCATGGATCTATAAGTAACTTGAGTTCTATAATAAAACAATCTTTCTTCCATTTCGTCATTACCCGCCACTCCTTTCTTTTTTGATTATTCACAATATACAATATAAACATATGTTCTATAAAGAAAAAGCACTTCATTCCTCCCACCTCTGAAGAAGGGGGCTTTCTGAAGCTCACTTCTGTGAAGATACATTTTTATCAAAAACGATTTTTGCAATCTCTCTACATAAATGCATGACAGGTGAAACATTCATATTGCTTAAAAAGATAATCGTAACTTGGTCATCGACAAATCTAAGGAAATCACTTGAAAAACCGCTAATATCTCCAAAATGATGCACACATTTTTTCTCCATTAATTCAGAGACCATCCAACCACACGCATAAGACCCAAGATTTGGAGTCAACATTTTCTCTGTTAATTCCTTATGAAGGATTTTGGAAGATTTTATGGCCTTATCCCAAATAAATAGGTCCTCTGTTGTTGAATAAAAACCATAGAGCCTAATGGAAATGACATATCCGCATACGCAGCATGAATTGGTTCTTCCCAAAATGAATAGCCAGATGCTAAACCTGGAATCACCTTTACTCCATCATCACAACCTGTATGATACATACCTAATGGATGACATATATGCTGCTGTATGTAATCTGCATAAGGCATATCTGAAACTTTTTCTATAATGACCGTTAACAAAGCATACGCTGAATTTGAATAGCCAAAATTACTACCAGGTTCAAACTCTAATTCCCTTTCTTTAAAGGAATCAATTAGCTGATCTAATGTGGATGGCAATCTCATTGTACGAAACCAAAAATCAGGGGCATTTGTATAATTAGGTATTCCGGAACTATTAGTTAAACAATGATAGATTGTTATTTGTTGACCATTCGGATAATCTTGTAGATATTTTCCTACGTAATCATCAATATTCAATTTTTGCTTTTCATGCAATTGAAATATAGCCATCGCTGTAAATGCTTTCGTGAGTGACCCTATACGAAATTTAGTTGTTGGCACATTTGGAACGCTATGCTCCCAATTCGCCATACCAAAACCTCTGTTTAAAAGAATATTCTCATTAGATGTAATTAATAAAGTACCATTCAAATAACCGTTTCGATTATAAGAATCTACCCAATTATTTAACCGTTCCTCTAATAGCATGTGAGTTTCTCCTTACTAGAATGTTTAATCATCCTTCTTTATATTGATGGATTTTTTTCCTTACCTGATGAGTCGCCAAATCCACATATCTTTGGGGATTAATAAACGACTATCCTTTTCATCAATTTCATTTGTAGAGAAATACGCTTCTGGGTGATGTATACTTTAGGATTATTTCTTCTATATCCATGAAGATATTAAACCCTCTCAATATAAATATACTTCAAAGCAAAAACCTCCAATCCATACTCATACTGTGAATTTTTGCACAGTACGAAAAGATTAGGAGGTACGAAAATAGTTCATGTCTTTCTTTCTATTCATATATTATCCTCTACTATGAGTGAGTTGGCCTTCTATGATACGTATCGTAGTCATAGGAATGGGTATGATCCCCTTCAATTACTTTAATTCGAATGGACATTCCTTCTCCTACATTGGTGTTGATAAAAAACTGACCATTAAAGGCCTGTACCCTATCTTGCATTCCCCTGATGCCCATTGAATCAGCAAGAATGATATCATCCATTTTACATCCTACACCATCATCAGAATAAATAATTTCAAAGCCCTCTTCTGTTTCTAACAGATGAATTTCGACAGTGTTGGCATACGAATGTTTTAAAGCATTGTTTAACAACTCTTGGAAAAGCCGATAAATCATTAAGTTTAAACGCTCATCCTCCAAATATAGACGATCAATTGTGTAAATTAAAACAAAATCAGCACGCTTATGATTTTTTTGAATAAGCTTCTCAAGCGCAGCATTTAGTCCCAATGTATCTAATAAGGGGGGCTTTAAATTTTCACAGTAGCCTCTTAAATCATTCAACGAAGCAAGCATATGATCATGAATCTTGGAAAGGTTCGATTGAATATCTGACGTTTTCTTTGCATGTATAAATACATTCATTTCTCTAGCAATATGTAGCTGCTCTTGTAAAATCGTGTCATGAAGTTCTTGAGCTAATTGATATTTTTCTTCTTCAAACCTTAACCACAATAGCTTATTGAGCCAAGGTAGCTTATTTTTATCAGCATCCTTCATATGCTTTAACTGTTCGAGAAGATCTTCCACCATTTTTGTATTTTCTATAAAATTATTTAAGTATAAAAGCAATAATTCAAGCCATAATAATTCTTCATCCTTTAGATAGATAGATTTATTATGGTCTACAACTAATATTCTTTTATAATTAACATCCTGGTGGATAAAAGCAATATAAAAATGCTCAGTTTTCTTGATATCTCCTAAACCTAGCTTCTCAATTAAAACTTCATCAATCTGATTTTGTGTATATTCTTTTGATTTGCTCGTAGAAGTAACTTGATGTGTTTGTAAATCATAGGTTAAAACGTAAACTTGTTTAATCTCAAGATGTAAAGCAATTTCTTGAACAAATTTCTCAAGTAAGTCTTCAATCTTTACGACCCTTCCAATACTATCAACTGTCGTATACAATCGATGGATATAATCCCCTTTTGTTGAAAAAAGGATTTTTCGCTTGCTATAATCTATTTTCTCTTTAATGTAGAAAAGTGCAATTAACGATAAAAAGGCAAAAAAGAATATTTCCGTCATTCTTGAAATTGATAAATCAGTAATCCAATACAGACCTATTAATAGCCAAATTGTAAAAGCAAATGAAAAATTAAAATAATGACGTAAACGCGTAATAAAGTATTCCATATCAAAAATACGTTCAGTGAGCTGTGTACATATAAAGCTGTAAGGTATGAGAATTAAGAATAGGGAGCACACATCGGCAGAGAGTATGTATTGATTACATACAATTACTGGTAATGCATATAGAAAAAGAAACGGGAAGAACGGGATAATAATACTCATTAATAATACTTTTAATTGTGGCTTTCTGTACTTAAAATAATATATTATTAAAATACTAAGGATAAAAATAAGTAATAGGAAAAATAACCACAATATTATACTAGAGAATGTTGTTTTGGCAACTATACCACAGATACTAAGAAGAATAGCTATTAAAGGTATTGTATAAAATACTTTAATGTTACTAAGAAAAGCACAATGTATTCCTAAAAAGGAGAAATAATTTCTTAAAAAATGTAATAAGTATATTAAGCACAAAAGCATGCTACCACTATTTACAATTATCCCTACGCCATTTAGTTTACTAGACGCACCAATACTAACATAGGCTAGTGATACAGTTAATATAAACAGAATTAGTAAATTTAAAAGTTCAGTATTTTTCTGTTTGTAATACAAATAAAATGAAATCAATAAAGTCAAGAAATAATAAATAGAAGGAACTATCAACATATAGTAAAATTGTTCAGGTATATCTAAATGATTTATTTTTATTCTACTAATCTTTCCTTCTGGCTTCATTATCGTTAATTCATTAGCTTCTCGAATAACTGAACCATACTTTATATTAGAAACATCTTTAATTTGAACGCTATCAACATTTAGAACAATGTCCCCAAGAGAGATTCCTTGCTTATTTGCCCAATCTTTATAATAGGGATCTTTTACAACCCATTGTCCATCTTCTTCCTGTATTTTAATACTTATAAAAGGCGTGCTGTAAGTAATATAAAGCACATAAATACCTAGAGCTAGATATATACCTACAGCAAGCCAAAACCATTTACTTTTTAGTAACTTTATTGCCAAATTCCATTTCCTATGCGTAAATCTCCATCAAAGGACTCTAAAATTGCCTTCTGTTCAAGTTCTGTAACACCAACTAGAGAAGCTTTTTTTTCTTTCAACAAAGTTACCAACGACGGATTTTGTTCTAAAAATTGAATCATGTTAATCATAAAATCTCCTCATTTCATTAGTTTTTGTAATCACATCTATTATTTTGCTAAAAAATATTACTAATTCTTTTAAAGGAATTAATAACCATAAATGTAACTACAACTCCATTATACTATCTTCTTACATTTTTTCAACAAAATTTTCTATAAAATGCTAAAAAATAATGGATAAGGTAGATTTTTTGTTTAACATAGTATTTTCCTTACTATTTCGTCAAATTACTAATATAAATTTATTTACCAGACAATAAAATAAAATAGAAATAATTTACACTAATAACTATTTCATATTAAAATAAATTAAAAAGCTTATTCCTCCTCACCCTTTGGAATAAGCCTATGTAATATAAATCTTTTTACTCTTTTTTAGTTACAGGAACTACTTTTAGCGCTTGTCCAATTTCCCCATTGATTCAATTAACTTTATAGCTTGATCGTAAGGATATTCCTTACCAATTTCACAAGGTAGATTTTTAGAACACTTTAGTAAATCAGAAGCAGATATCTTTATGTCTAGCACATTTTTGATTTTGACTAAATCTTTTAATCCCCCAGTTGGTAAAGCTGTTAACAAAATATTACAAGTATCAATAGAGTTACTTAACTCCTCTTCCACTGACTGACTCACTAACACAACCACTATCAATCCAACTGTTAAAATCTACGGCAATAATAGATGCATTTTGCGGATTCATATCTCCGCAATCAACAGCGAAAATCCTACTCTCTTCAGTATCTAGTTCCATTAAAAAAACATTCCCACCACCGTCATCACCGATAGCAAGATAGCCTTTTGCATACTCATTTACTTCCCAAGTTTCGTTTCTTTCTATAATATCCTCTGTCCCATAAATCAGCACACCTCCGGCTATCGAAAGGCCATTAGTATATTTAAGTAACGTTCTATATGTAGTAGGTAGCTTAATGTTCATCATGTCTTCTAGGCTTAGTATTTCATTTTCGCTGGCTGGTGCATTTTTTATTAAGTCTGTAATTCTAGTTAAATTAAACATATTTCATCATCCTTTAGTATATACTCGCGATAAACCATCCCAACCTGATTTATTTTACAAAACGACAATGTTCATTCAAGACATGGTAAAAACCATACCATATTTTTGTCTTTACCAACTATCATCAATATATTTAGCATCAATCGAATCCACTAGCCAAACATTATCATTTCCATAGTAAAACTTAACACCTTGGTCGTAGGCTTCCTTTGCGTTTATCTTCAATATTCGAGGTTCATTATCTCTTCTTTTTCCAACGAGAGTAGCTGTTTCCGTATCTACTGACAAATGTACATATTGTCGCGATCGCGGAAGGAGTCCTTCTATCTTAATTTTCTCTAGAAATCTCTTAGCAGTACCATGATACAACACATTTGGTGGTATTCTTTCTTCTTGTGCTATCTTATGAATACTATTTGAATGTCCATATAGTGCCCTAATCTTATTATCATGTATTTCATGACGCTTCTTCTCTGCCATATTGACCATGTCAATAAATTCATTAACCTCTAACTGCCTCCATTTTGGTGTGGCTGAAAAAGCAGCTCTTAATTGTTCTAGAGAAACCCAACCTTCATCATCCATTTCTAATTCATATTCCCATGGAGCATGCCTAAGTGCATACGAAACTTCCTTGCTTAACTCTTCATAAGCCATTATATTTTCTCTCTCCCTAGTCATTTTAAGCCCTTTCAATAATTGAGCTATTCTTTTGTAACCATTGTCTTGCTTCATACTTCAAAATATGGATACTTGGCATTTTTTCACATATTTATACACCTCCCGATCGATTGGACTTCCTAAAAATTTTGTGTAATGATCGAAGTAAAGAGTTCCATAGTTAATCATCTAATTTCTCCTTTAGTACCTTCTATATTGTTTCCATCTAAATTTCAACTAAAGACAGCACTTCAAAACTAGCACAGTAAAATTTAATGATGTTATCTTCATAATCTTCTACTAAATATTTATTATCTAATTCAAAACCATTTTTACTTAAATTATGAATTGTAAAGCCCATTAATTGGTTGTAACTATTTCCAAATCCTATTAAATCAAGGACAGAAACATCATTAAATTTCATCTTCAACATATACTTTCTTCTATCCACTTCTACTAAAAAATCTACTTCTAAATAGGAAACTTCATCATAATATGGATTGTATCCTATATAATAATTGAAACCTTTAATATAGTTAACATTCGTTGAACTGAAATTGGGAATCTTTTTTAGAATTACTGTTTCTTCATACCACTCTTTTGTCATTTGTATTAATACTCCTTTGACTATTGTTTATGATTATAAAGATTCCATGTATCTTCAATACACTACTTTCATCTGAAGTAAAAACCGCATTCCTGATTAGACTAAGTTGTAAATATCACCTATTTTAATTGATTTCTTCCGGTATTTTAAATAAACAAAGAGTATCTAATGCTTCAAAAATGTTGTCGCCCAATTTATATAATGAGCTTGCATTTTTAGCAAACACCTTACCCGATTGAGAGATAAACATAATTAAATAACCACGATATGCTTCACCAACTACAATAAGAGGCTCATTTATCCGCGCCTCAAATTCCTCAAAGTCTTCTTTTCCATAATAATCCCCTACTGCTTCTTCAGGGCTAAAATGAAATGTTTCTATACTTCCGTTAGGGTGTTTATATTTATATGTCATCCCACCAAAAACGGTTAATACATCAATCACAGAATCATACACTTTGTATCCCATCGCTTCCAAAAACAATACGGTAATCTTTCAAGGCTGTTATCTTAAAAAGCTTCCCATTCATCAAATTGAACCACAAGTCTACCGAACCTTTAATTTCATATCTAATAAAAAACTTTGTAAACAACCTTGACTTCTCATCCATATTAGCAATTAAATCGTAGAACTGGCTTATATGACTATAAAGCTTAATCCCTCCAAGTCCTACCCAAGGAACAATAGGTAAATTGTTATCAACCACTCTACTCACTTCCTTTACAGAAACCAGGATAAATTCTCTCAATTTTGCTATACTATGCTGGAAATACTGATGCTGTTTATATGAATGCTATGGGAAAGGTAGCAATGGAAGCATGGGATCCTGATGCCATTATTATTGATCTGCAAGATTTAAATTATGAATGGGGAGATATGCTAGAATATGTGTTTGATATTAGGGCAGATAAATACCCTAATAAACTTAATTAAATCATTCCCATTATTTTTTCCTGTTGATACGTTTAAAATGCCTGGTAATACATATTTAGAAATTAAGTTAAAAAAATATGTAAATTCATCCCCAAAATTTGCAATTAAATTTTCTTTCTGCTTTTTCCCAATCATTCAAAGAAGGTGGATCTAAATCACCCCATTCTCTATCCAACACTTGAGATAAAACGGCTTCCACTTCATCATATGTCATATTACATTACCTCCCTAAGTGTGTTCTCCTCATTATTTTCTGACATTAAGCTAACTTAATTCTAATACATCGGTAAATAAAGCATCTCCTAAAGTAAATCGACTATTAAATGGTTAAATTTTTGGTAATTCACGCCATTCATAACCACCATTTCTATTCAAATCTCGTAAAATTCTTCTACCAAAATGACTTCCATAGAAGTACAATAAAATTCAATAAATTCGAATCCATCATTTTCACCATATCCACTATCATCATGTACATGATAACGCTGGCTGCTCACCAAACCTTGCTCTTTCATATCATGAACAATTAAGTCCCTTGACAGTGGAAAAGTTGTTGCTTTTCTTATCGTTAAATCGTCAACATGATAATATCTAATCCTTATTTTGAAAGGTTCTTTTGTTTCTATAAAGGTAATATGAAAGGTAAGATCCAGTGTTCCAATATAGTTATCTTCAACATCATTTTCAACATTATATTCAATCTTTACGATTCTCTCGTAAACCCAAACACCATCTAATCTTTGTGTAATTAGTTCTTTGTTTTTTAAATGCACTATGCTCTAACCTTCTTTTCATTTGATAGTCCAAGGTATAAACCAAAACCAATCAAGCTCCTATTATCTGTGCTATTTTGCAACCTCACTATCTGTTATTTTTTCAAGACTTTTTCAGCCAGTATTTTAGCCTCTTGATCATTTAATAATTTATCAGGTATAGCATTAAAAAATAGTAAAAATTCTTTAAGCTCTACATCATCTTCATCCCAATTAATCGCCTTTTGGGCGTGATGAAATGCAGCCTGATAAGCCCCCTCTATATGACATAATGGATGAGCTAAAATAATTGAAGCTATATAGTGAAGGAAAGCTGTTTCCCTACTTTTTAATAAATCTAAAACAAAAGAATAATATATGATACTTTCTGATTTATAACACAAATCCAATATATAATTCTCGAATTCATCTTTAGTCAAACCATCCACTAAAGTTTTGGCTTCTATTAATTTTAACGAAAGAATGAAGTTTTCTAATATAGTTTTACCTTGCATAAAGTCGATTCATTGTCATACATAAAATTTTCGTGATTTATCTTCCATCTATCTTCCAGGAACATCTAACTTAACATATCTTCTCATTATGATACACTCTTTTTCCTACTTCCTTATCTCTGTTAATTCCGATACTTAATAGTTCATGCATAAAGAAATGTATTTATGCTATAGAAATATTTTACAAATGAATTACGACACCTTAGTTTTCCTTATAAAATCCTGATAATTATAATTTAAAGTTTCATTAACAAAGGTTTTTCAACAGTCACCACTTGTTGAAAGAACAAAATAACAATCGAAAGGATAATTATATGAAACAAAAGCTTTCACCTATATCTACCAAAGAGCGGATTGAAACACTCGATGTGTTAAGGGGGTTCGCATTATTAGGAATCATATTAGCAAATATTGTTTGGTTCCTTTACCCTGTATACATGCAGGAAGATTTAAGTTTTAAAAATGAATGGACTTCTTTTTGGAATGACGCCGATTATACAGTTAAAACTATTCTTACTATGTTTGTCGATGGAAAATTTGTCATGCTCTTTTCCATGCTGTTCGGTTTTGGCATGGTCATCATGCAGGAAAGAGCTGCCGCAAAGCAACTAAATTTTTGGGGAATTTATTCTAGACGACTTATTGCGTTATTTATTTTCGGTTGTATCCATGCCTATTTCATTTGGTTTGGAGATATTTTAACAGACTATGCAATTTTAGGATTATTACTCCTTCTCATGCATAAGTTAAAACCCAACGCTATGTTAATCATTAGCTTAACTTTATATAGCTTACTTTTGGGATCATTAACGTTTGGAGCTCTATCCTCCGATTCTACTACGACAATGTCAATGTCTATGTCCATGTCAGAGGAAAGTCGTCAGCTCATGCAGGTTACGATAGATGCCCATCAAAATGGAAATATTCAAGAATTAATGGATGCTAATTTTATGGAAAGAACTTTTTATACAATCCGTAATGGGCTATATGTTCTTTTTCTAGGCAACCCTATATTTTATTTATTTTCAAATCTTCCGTTCTTACTAATGTTCTTATTTGGAGCAGCTGTTGCGAAGAAAAAATGGCTGCATCGTTTTGAAGAATATCGAAAAGGCTTTTTCATTACGTGGTTACTAACATTGATTTTTGGTGGGACATTGGGCTGGATATTACCTTTCCTTTCAGAAAACTTTTCTGCTGTTCAATATATTAGCTCACCACTCCTAACAATCTTTTATGCCATTAGCTTGATCTTTATTTATCACACGGTGAATGGGAAGAAAATTTTACAGTGGTTAGCGTTCCCTGGAAGAATGGCATTCACAAACTATATCGGCCAATCTATTATATGTACATTTTTATTTGGACCATTTGCATTCGGCGTATACGGAAAACTTCACTTAACGACAGCTATCATCATTGCCATTGTCATTTTTGCTTTCCAAGTGATTTTTAGTAAGCTTTGGTTATCCAAATTCCGCTTCGGGCCACTAGAATATGTTTGGAGGTCATTCACTTATTTAGGTATTAATAAGGAATCTAAAAAAGTATAGCTTAGGTGCTGATCAACTGTGAGTTCTCGATAAATTTAGGATTCTTTTTGATAAAATGAACTAAGGGGCTGTATGTATAATTAGAGAAATCATTTATAACAACAAGAAAGGATTGATAAATATTGAAGCAATCATTAAAACAGGCGATAGCTTTACAAGCCGTAGAGGAGTCTGTTACTTATACGGATAGTAAATTAGGCGGACGACCTTATTGTAAATTAGGTGATAGCTTTCCTGTACATAGTAGTGGCACACCTTATATGTTTTTAGCACAGCTTAATTTTTCTCAGCTACCTTCACTGGAAGATTACCCACAGCAAGGGCTTCTACAGTTTTTTGTGTTGGCAGATGAGGATTATGGTGTTTACGAGGATGGTTATTATTGTCGCTATTATGCGGACTTTGAGCCCTCTCATGATATAGAGCCTTTTTCTGATAAGGAGATGGAGTATGAGCTATGTGAACCAATTATCTTTGGTGGTCCTTATGCATTTAAAGCAACATTACGAGAAGAGTTAGTACCATACACAGATCCTCGCTCCGTTCATTATGACTTACCAATGGAGAACCCTGCATATTCAAAGTATTTTGATCAAACAGATGGTAGTGGCACAAAAATAGGTGGCTACGCATTTATGGATCAAAATAGTTTTGATGAGAATAATGGCAATGCAGAGCTGCTGTTTCAATTAGATATGGAGGGTGATGCCCATAAGACATATGCCATGATAGCAGACTCTGGCACATTGCAATTTTTTATCGAGCGAGATTCTCTGATCGCAAAGGATTTTTCTAATCTTTATTATTATCTTTACAGTATGTAATAGAAATCGTATCGCTAAGGCAGTGGCGATACGTTTTTATTGCCTTCGCGTGTAAATATGCCTCAATCGTAAGAGTCAAATAGCGCCCACCTGTTACTCAGGGGGCGCTATTTGACTCTTACATAAAAAACTTAAATTAATTGGTCTAGACTCCCATCAACTAAGAGTATTGTCTGGATAGGGTATTTTTCCTGCGCAATATTCCTTCCATAGCCCATTTAACCAACTACTATTAAAATTACAAAGCACTGCCTCTAATAATAATGCAATATCATCTGATAAATAAGCTGCAAGATCAGGTTGGATGTTCAGACATAAGATCAAATACTTTCCAACTGATTATTTCAATGTCAGTATTGATTTCCTGCTTGATCGAACAAACAGAATAGATAGTAATGTTGAAAATAGTAAAATACAAAAATAAGTTAGATTTGTAACGAAAATGCAGAGAATTGCAATTAAGTAAAGTTACAATTCTCTGCATTTTTATTTTGCAATTAACAACTAGAGGCGAAGTATTCCTATCACTTCTGATGATTCGTTAGATTAAAGGGCGATATATATCATTCCAGTAAGGAATCATCTCTTCTGAAAAAATATAAATAAAATCATTAGAAGATAGGTTTCCTAAATTATCTAATGCAATTCCAAACTTGAAATATATTTTATAGTTTCTGTTTATAAAATACTCTTCATTTTTTAAACTATCCAATTTAGAACCGAATTTTGATAACAATTTATTATCAATAAAAACTTCCTCTTTACAATTTAAGGCTAGTTGAATTAACTGTCCTTTTTCATTATACATTGCTTGACTATTCGTCCTGTTTTCTGTAGTTATACCCTTTTTTTTATTCTTGCTTATTTTTAAAGGAACTCCCCATATTTTTTCAATTTCACTCAGTTGCATGCCGAATTTCAATAATCCAACAGATTGATACGGAGTAATTTCATATTTTAAGTTTATTAGCTGATTATCAATACTTCTGAATTGAAAAGCTAATTTTATATCTTTCTCGTAAATATTTTTTTGGTTATCTGAATAAATTGTTAATTGAATTCCATCATCAGGAAAATCTAAACCGTAAATCGACATGTTATACTGAGGAAATATATAACATCCATCAACAAAATACGGATTTTCTTTGAATAAAAATTGCTTTGATTCATTCATTAAATCAATTTTTTGATTATTCAAGAAAATAACATCTGGATTGTTCACAGAAATACTTACTAAAACATCATCTACAAAATGAAATATATATTCATCTTGATATAGAAAAAATTCTTTTCCATTGACATTTTTCTTATCCAATTCACCTATGATATTTTTTAAATCTGAAGATGTCATAGATAGCTTTACTTCGTTTATCCCGATTTTGGGTAATATTTTTAACTCTCTTCTCATACCTTCTACCTCATCTGCAATATTTTCTTGTTAATCTTTTTGTTCTGCATTGGTTATATATCCATTGTCTCCTGCGTATTCCAACATTTCTCTTATTCCATCATTAAATTGAGAACCAAATTTTCTTTGTACGTCTCGTATGTCAATTTCCATCGCTTTTCCGAATTTCCCACTATCAATCAATTCCTTTTGGTATGCTCTCCATTGTTTCCCTTTGTTATAACTTCCCCAACTAGCTGTATCAAGATGATCGGGAGTAGGCATCCAAATTGCTGGTCCTTTCGCATAACTTACTGGAGAAACTGAGTTTGCAGGCATATGATGTACCTGACCTCCTATGTTCGTTGCTCTAACACTAGCATAGGAACCGCCTTGTTTTAAACCAAAAATATCAATATAAATATTAGGGTCACTGACATATCCATAGAGCGTAGGATTCCCACCCGCAAGCCCAATAGGGTCTGGCTGCGTATACATACCCATACTAGGGTCGTAATAGCGGAAGCGATTATAATACAAACCACTGCTCAAATCGTGGTACTGCCCTTGATACCTAAACGGAATGAAATCCTGCTCACCAGTGAACTCCACCATTCGTCCATAAATATCAAGCTCAGCTGACCAAACCTTTTTACCTTCTTCATCATAGGCTTTTACAGGCGTTCCAAGATAATCACTAATAATACTGTAATTACCTTCATTCGTAATTTTAGCTGAAGGAATGAATCCATTGTTAAATACCCATGTGACTAGATTATCTGGTATTTCTGAGTCGTTCTGTGATGAATACTCATCTATATTTTCAAATATATCTGAATTATTATACAAGAAATACTCATGTAGGATAGTATTCCCATCCCATACGAATTTCATTGTATTTTCGTCAGAACTTTTCTTTATTCGTCTACCTAGCGAGTCATACTTAAAAGTAACTTCTGTGTTGTCTGGTTTGATGACCTTCGACATCATACCATTGCCATAGTATTCGTACTTCCACGTATCACCGTTCTTCTCAACCTTCTGAACAAGATTACCTTCTTCATCATAAGAGAATGTTGCCTCTCTCGTTTCAAGCAATCTACTTCCAGCACCATAAACACGATCTGTCTTTTCTTTAGTTTCATACAAATTCCCTACATCGTCTACACTACGGTGTAAGAAGTCAAATTGATCGCCTTGATTGGAACAAACGAGGTTACTAAATTCATCATAACCATAAGTAACTTTTACACCTGTTAACTCGTTAACCATGCTTCGTAAGCGACGATTGACATCCCAATTATACACGCGTCTTCGTGTGTCACGATTTTGACTACTTATGCTGTGATGTGTCGGTCTACCCGTTGCATCATACTGCCATTTGCTAATGACATCCCCTGGTAAGATTCTCTCAATCTCTTGACCAAGTTCATTGTACTGCATGGATGCTGTCCATTGTTCTTGCTCTGAGCGAGAGGCTGTGATTTGTGACACATTTCCCATTTCATTTCGAGCGACATCGATTTTTGCACCTAAGCTACTCGTAATCTGTGAACGGTTGCCTAATTCGTCATAACTGCTTGAAATCCAATGGTCATTTTGCCATTCCTTGATCACTTGTCCAGATGGGTCTCGCTCCAGTTTTACTTTCACATGCTCATTTTCAGTCTCAATTAACGAACCATTTTTGTCATAGCCAAACGTTTCCCAGGTGTCATCGTAATAATCAGCTCGAATGATATTCCCTAGACCATCATGTTGATACGCTGTCCAACGATCACCCGGACGTTGAATTCTCTGAACTAAACCAGCCAGACTTCGCTCATACGTTCTTTCAATCTCATCAAAGCCGACTTCCTTAATGATATTGCCTTTCGTATCACGTTCAAACTGATACGCTTCGCCTTTTTCATTGATGACAGCGGTTAACTGCTCTTCTGTATTTATTGGTATTATCAATAGCCTTTTTATGGCAAAATTATATCACTTTAGTATTTAGTTTTTTAGAGTGAGCATAAACAAGAAAAACATATGTAAAAAGGTTTATGCTCCTCTTTAACATATGTTTTTTGAATTTAATATCACTTTATCATCAGAGATCTAATATGGAACTTGTTATTGTAGGACCCTGTTTCTATCTCATGCTATACTAGTTCATCCGTACAGAACTATTTTTATTTTTGAGAATCTTTGATTATCGGAACAACTTGTACAGCTATCGGGTAAAATAATTTTTCATTATAGCTTAGTACCTCTTCAGGCCAATAAAATTTTTGAAGACGTTTGTTATATCCAACTTCTTGAGAATCTACTACTTTCATACCAATATTACAATGACTAGAAATATGTTTTTTCAATAATTTCCCTATTAACTTAGCTGACTCACTTTTACTTGGATTCCAGATAAAACTTGTATGATTGACTTTTTCATCATTTTTTTCGTATACATTATTCTTTTCGTAAAGGTTAAGAATATAAATAAAATCATGCTTATCTTCAATATATGGTCTAGTATTTAATGATCTAATCTTTTTATCAAAATTTTCTTTTGTACCAATTGAAATAGCCATATCCTTATTTAAATAATCATTTTCATTTAACAATTCACCAAATTTTAGACCTTCCTTATGATAATTAATATCTTCAAAAAAGATCAAATCATTTTTTGATAAAAAATCGTTGATAAGATGAACTATAAAACTTCGTTTAGCTATTATATCTAGTTCCATTTTATATAAATCTCCTACAAATTATTTTTTCTTACAAAGTGTACCCGAACTTTTATTATTATGCTCTGGGTGATTATAGGATCTAAACTCCACTGGATCAGCTACATTATGTTTTCCCCGTACATTGTTCAAATCGTCAAGTGCTTGCTGTTCTCTTTTAATAGGTGATCCATCTTTTTTTGTTTTCCCGACATTACCCCACTTTTTATTACCATCAGCATCTCTATAAATTATATCTGGTCGTCTACCTTGTTTATTACCTCCTGGCGTTTCAATAAGCGTTTCCTGTCTTCTTCCTCCACCATTTAGAACTGTACCACCATTTGCCTCGACTTCATCGCCCCAAGCCTTTATCATTTCATTATGTGGTCCTTTACCATCTGTCTTAGGTCCTCGTTTAGCTAATCCAAATGGATCAATCCAAATATTTGGATCATGTACATAACTATAAAGTTTAATGCCACCAGATAAACCAATCGGGTCTGGCTGTGTATACATTCCCTCACTTGGAGAGTAGTATCGGAATCTGTTGAAATATAATCCTGTCTCAACATCTTCATACTGTCCTTGATAACGGAATGGAATAAAGTTTTTCTCACCTGTAAATTCATTCACTCTACCGTAGATATCAAGCTCAGCCGACCAAACTTTATTACCTTCTTCATCATAAGCTTCGACAGGCGTTCCTAGATAATCACTAATGATGCTGTAATTACCTTCATTCGTGATTTTAGCTGAAGGTACGAACCCATCGTTAAATACCCATGTGACTAGATTATCTACTATTTCGGAGTCAGTCTGTAATGAAGATTCAACTAGATTTTCAAATTTCTCTGAATCATTCTGCGTGAAACACTCATGTAGGATAGTATTCCCATCCCAAACGAAACTTGTTGTTTTCTCGTCAGAACACTTCTCTATTCGTCTACCTAGCGGGTCATACTTAAAAGTAACTTCTGTGTTGTCTGGTTTGATGACCTTCGACATCATGCCATTGCCATAGTACTCGTACTTCCACGTATCACCATTCTTCTCAAATTTCTGAATCAGATTACCTTCATCATCATAAGAGAATGTTGCCTCTTTCGTTTCAAGCAATCTGCTGCCTGCACCATAGACACGATCTTTCTTTTCTTTTGTTTCATATAAATTCCCTACATCATCGAAACTTCGGTGTAAGAAGTCAAATTGACCGCCTTGATTGGACCAGACGAGGTTACTGAACTCATCGTAACCATAGGTAACCTTTACACCAGTTAACTCGTTTACAATGCTTCGCAAGCGCTGATTGACGTCCCAATTATATGCGCGTCTTCGTGTATCACCGTTTTGACTACTTATTCTATGGTGTGTTGGTCTACCTGCTACATCATACTGCCACTTGCTAATGACATCTCCTGGTAAGATCCTTTCAATCTCTTGACCAAGTTCATTGTATTGCATTGATGCTGTCCAAAGGGCTTGCTCTGAGCGAGAAGCCGTGATTTGCGACACATTACCCATTTCATTACGAGCGACATCGATTCTTGCACCTAAGCTTCTCGTAATCTATGAATGGTTGCCTAAAACTGATATTAACTTTTTAAATTATAAAAAATAACTATTTTCTGAATTTAGGCGACACCATGTCTCAATGTCTCAAAACTTTAATATCAAAGTTTCGAGCGATTTCGGTAATAAACAAGTAAAAAAACTTAATTCCAACACAAAAACATATGTAAAGAAAGACTTATACGTCTTTTTTACATATGTTTTTTTAATCTTTATTAAATCCATTAAATAACACAAAAGACTTGTAATACTGTTGTTTCTTTATTTTTATATTATTGTTGGTTAAAACTCACTTCTTTATTATATCTTAATATTTACGTTCTTCTTCTTCATCATCTAGTATATGATTAAAAAAGTCAGAAAAATTCTCCCATACATCTGGCTCGGAAATAAAATCTTGCTCCTCTAATTTAGTTATTTCTACAGAATCTAGCCAAATGATTGATGGTTTGTTTTCTGTATCCATAACAATAATACTTTCATCTTGTTCAGCAATAACAACAAACCTACTCGGTAAACCAACGGCCTCTCTAATTCTCAAAGTTTCTCCAATAAGATTTGTTGAATCAGAAAATAAAAAAGAATGTATATTTTTCCCTCCAACATCTCCTCCACTGTAGAAACTAGATACTTCACGAAAATCATTAGGTAGTTTTATTTGAAGATCATATTCGATTTTATCCAAGTAATCATTAGAAATTCCATCAATATCGTATAAAACTCTGTATTTATTTAGCAATTCATTCATATCATTCATTATATTTCCACCTCTTCTAAAAAATTATGATTTACATCGGGTTTTCCAATATTCTCGTGTATCGACATCAAATTTCGGCCTATTTATCGGATAATTAGGATGTGGTTTATTTCTCCCAAATTGACTATGCAATATATCTTGCCCATACTTTCCAACACCATGATAACGAGTACTTGCTTCTACTAATGCTCCTCTCGAATCTTGACCTAGATGATGTAATGTTGCAAAACTACCATCCGATAGTTGTGGTGCTTTTCCGTATTTATTTGCCGCATCCCTATTCGTCATACCAATATACCTTTTATCACCTGCACTTCTAATTTCATCCCAATTAATATCATCTCTTTGATACACATCATATGTTTGTCTAGTTCCCTTTGGTCTTGTTGCAGTCCAAATAACTTTTTTCCAATTTATCAAGCCAAACGGATCCAGCTCCATGAGAGGGTCACTAACATATCCATATAACGTTGGATTATTCCCCGCTAGCCTAATAGGGTCTTGTTGTGTGTAAATCCCCTCACTTGGTGAGTAATATCGGAATCTGTTGTAATATAATCCGATTTCCACGTCTTCATACTGCCCTTGATAACGGAATGGAATGAAATCCTTTTCACCTGCAAACTCTATTACTCGCCCATAAATATCAAGCTCAGCCGACCAAACCTTTTTACCTTCTTCATCATAAGCTTCGACAGGCGTTCCAAGATAATCACTAATAATACTGTAATAACCTTCATCCGTAATTTTAGCAGAAGGTACGAACCCATCGTTAAATACCCATGTGACTAGATTCTCTGGTATTTCAGACTTATTCTCTGAGGAATACTCAACTGGATTTTCTAATTTATCTGAATCATTCTGCAAGAAATACTCATGTAGGATAGTATTCCCATCCCATACGAATCTCATAGTTTTCTCGTTAGAACTCTTCTCTATTCGTCTACCTAGCGAGTCATACTTGAAAGTAACTTCTACCTTGTCTGGTTTTATGACCTTCGACATCATGCCATTGCCATAGTATTCGTACTTCCACGTATCACCATTCTTCTCAACTTTCTGAATCAGATTCCCTTCATCATCATAAGAGAATGTTGCCTCTCTCGTTTCAAGCAATCTACTTCCGGCACCATAGACACGATCGGTCTTTTCTTTCGTTTCATACAAATTCCCGACATCATCAACACTGCGGTGTAAGAAATCAAATTGACCGCCTTGATTGGACCAAACGAGATTACTGAATTCATCGTAGCCATAGGTAACTTTTACACCCGTTAACTCGTTGACCATACTTCGTAATCGATGATTGACGTCCCAATTATACGCGCGTCATCGTGTATCGCGGTTTTGACTACTTATTCGGTGGTGTGTTGGCCTACCCGTAGTATCATACTGCCATTTGCTGATGACATCCCCTGGTAGGATTCTTTCAATTTCTTGACCGAGTTCATTGTACTGCATTGATGCTGTCCAATTTTCTTGCTCTAAACGAGAAGCCGTGATTTGCGACACATTCCCCATCTCATTACGAGCGACATCGATTTTTGCACCTAAGCTACTCGTAATCTGTGAACGGCTGCCTAATTCATCATAACTACTCGTAATCCAATGGTCATTTTGCCACTCCTTGATCACTTGTCCAGATGGGTCTCGCTCCAGTTTTACTTTCACATGCTCATTTTCAGTCTCAATTAAAGAACCATTTTTGTCATAGCCAAACGTTTCCCAGGTATCATCATAATAATCAGCTCGAATGACATTCCCTATACCATCATGTTGATATGCTGTCCAACGATCACCTGGACGTTGAATTCTCTGAACCAATCCCGCCAGACTTCGCTCATATGTTCTTTCAATCTCATCAAAGCCAATCTCCTTGACGATATTACCTTTCGCATCACGTTCAAACTGATACGCTTCGCCTTTTTCATTGATGACAGCGGTTAACTGCTCCTCCGTATCATAGGTGAATTTAACTTTCTTTCCACCTTGTTCTCGAGCCTTCAAGCTGCCAAGAATGGTGTAATCAAAGGCTACTTGCGTATGGTTATCTTTCGCAAAAACAACATCATCATAGGCATCGTACTTTAATTGAACGTCGTTACCATCTGGAAGATTTGCCCATACAAGGCGATTCAAGTTATCATAACGGAATTTCTCTGTGGCCCCTAGAGGATAAATACGCTTATAAGTACGTACAATTACGTTCGAATAACCATGTACATTTTTGCTCACCAATGTATATTACAACTTTACTTGGAGTGGCGAGCATGATAGCCTTGTTCGGCTAGCCAGCCCTTGTAGTAGCTGGGTTTTGGCTGCCGATTCATGCGAGTAGAGGTCTCCATGTCAAGTTGTAATTATTCATACACATGAATAGAGAAGTACATTTTGAGCGAAAGTGTACATGCTTAGACAAGCAAAAATGTACATCTCGATGCGGACATTTATACTAGAGGATTGGTCGTTGTTGTGCAGTTACCACGACGGTCATAAGTCCTTGTCGAACTCGTCCCGTCTGGCAATGTTACTTGACTCAGGTTCAGATCAGCATCATAAGCTAAGCTTTAGTTAGATTTATATCAACATTCTTTTTAAGTTTAGGTCTTTATTACGAAAGATTAAAAGGGCAATAAAATCCTTTTAAATGGATTTATTGCCCTTGTTAAATTTAACTTCAAATCTTTTAATACACTAAAGATCTGTTACAGAATAGATTCCCTATTGTATTTTCTTATCTATGGTAATTCTATTGACGTTACAACCTTTAGCAAAATGTGTTTTATCAGTTTTTTAGAATACTATCTAATCTAATTTTTAATCCATATCTGCCACATTAAAGTTGTATCTTTCATCTTCGCGTGGATCATTAAAACCTTCAAATTCATTTACTTTAACAAGAGAAAACAAAAAACCAAAATTCGCATTAGGATAATCTAATTTATTCTTACGTGCATAGCCCTTTATAGATACCGAATATTTACCAGAAGATACATTATACCCAAATCCAGAATTTAATGTAATTCCATCTAATGTTTGATACGATACTTCATCATTTCCTATAAATTTATTTTTATCGAATTCATAAAATAAACCCATACTAGCAATCCATAATGTATCTTGAACTTCAATATTGAAGTCATGATATACTAATTTTTCCTCCCATTCATCGTCAAATGATTGATTATAGTTATCAAGCTTGATTACATATTTTATAGAGTCTATGGGTAAAAAAGGAATCCATATACCTTCAGTAAGTAAAGTTAAATATCGATTATGATTATCCTGAAAATTCTTTAATAGTTTTTTTGACCTAACTTTTTTTTTTTTAAAAAAATCTTCTAATACGTCTAATGAAAATAAACAAATGCCGTAACTTGAGACAGTTAAAACTCTATCCATAATAATATCTCCTTTTCTTCTATTTACAAGGAATTTTCCCATTTGAATGTAACTCTTTTATTTTATCTAATGCTTCTGCAGGGGTTAAATTTTCGAATAACCTATCATCAGTGTATGGTATTTTCAAATAACCTTTAACGTCAATATCTTTGTATGCTTTAGCAGCTTTGTCAAAAAATTCATCAGCTGTTCCAGTATATTTTGAACCGTGATAAGGTATTCCTTCTTCTATAAGTTCTCTATGCAATTTTTTGTGAAGATCTGCTGTTCCAGCTCCTTTATCTGGATACCATGCAATCGAAGTTTTTTGGCTTAATTCTGTAATACCTAAAGCCCCAGCTATTGATCTCGGCATCAAATGATGACCCATACCTGTTCAGCAACATTTTCAAAATATTCATGAATATGAATTACTCTATGGTAAGCTCCAGGTTGTAAACTATTTCGATCTAAATGTTTCAAAATAACCCCATTATCTGCACTAATATTTCGGGAAAGACATATGAGAAAAAGGTCTTATTAAGGTAAATAAAATTCATTAAAAAGAGTAGCAATAAAACCCTGCTCGGGATTTAAGCTACTCTTTTTATTTGCTATATAAACATTACCAACCTAGAATTTTATCAAAAAGTTGATATCCATATTCTACAACCCATGCTTTATTCTAATTGAGAACATTCATATAACAAATTATTTTTAAAGTCATCCGCAGACACCCTTACAACTTCTGGATTTTCTGGTACTTTAAATACAACCACATACGTTCCATCATCTGACATATTGGGTAATATTTCTTCTAAAAGTGTATTTAAATATATTTTTTGTGGTTTACAGTTTTCCCATTCATCTCCTATACATTTCATAGCGTACTCTTTAAATGGCCAAATAGGCATTGAAAGATTTCCCTCTTCATCTGAAGTTGTAACAAACCCATCATTTAATTTCAAAGACCACGCCTCTTCCCAGTCTGCAATACGTTTTACAGAGT
Source organism: Lysinibacillus agricola (assembly GCF_016638705.1). Classification (GTDB taxonomy): domain Bacteria; phylum Bacillota; class Bacilli; order Bacillales_A; family Planococcaceae; genus Lysinibacillus; species Lysinibacillus agricola. Next base: position 3,695,147 of record NZ_CP067341.1, read on the forward strand.
AAATATATCTATCTCTAGCTGATTTTTTTATCATAGCTTTAAACTCTGGACTTGATTCAAATCCTCCACTCATATTAAACTCCTCATTTCTTCTTTTTTATTAAACAAGGTGCTTTCTTACTCGCTCCTTCTTTATTTTTTCTTCCTTTGTCGTCAAGTACATGTTGATTTTTATGATCCTGAATAACTTTAAGATCCGAGTGCATATAATCATAACCTTTGTCTGACTCATATCCATACCAATGAGCTAATTCAAAGCCTATAGGATTACGCACATTTCTAATAACTTTTCCATTTCCTCTTTTCTTCCCTAATCTATTTAATTCTTGTCGCATCCAGCCTCTAACATATCTTGGCTGCTTCGGATCATTGACCAGTGCTTTTAACCTTTGCTGTTTCTTTCCTCGACCAGCAGAAAGACCAAAAGGATCTATCCAAAAATTAGGATCACCAACATAACTATATAACGTCGGATTATCTCCCATAGATCCAATTGGATCTTGCTGAGTATAAATCCCTTCGCTTGGAGCATAGTATCGGAAATTATTGTAGTAAAGCCCTATCTCAATATCCTCATATTGACCTTGATAACGGAAAGGAACGAAATCCTTTTCACCAATAAGTACTTTAACTCGTCCATAAATATCTAATTCACCTGACCAGACTCTACTTCCTTCTGAATCATATGCTTCAACAGGCGTTCCAAGGTGATCTGTGATAATACTAAATTTCCCTTGTTTCGTGAGTTTAGCAGACAGTATGAATGTTTCAGGATCGAATATCCAAGTTACAAGACTTTTAGGAATTCCACCCGAATCATGATTTTCAATGTTAGTAGATGTACTTCTAACATTCAGGTCACTAGCATCGTCAACCCATTCATGCAAAATCGTATTCCCATCCCACACGAAATGAGTAGTTTTTCCCTCACAACTCTTTTCAACACGCCTACCTAATGGATCATACTTAAACGTAACTTCCTTAACCAAGTTGCTCTTTGAAAAAAGAACAACTTTAGACATCATCCCACTGCCATTGTATTCGTACTTCCACGTATCGCCATTATTCTCAACTTTCTGAATCAGATTACCTTCATCATCATAAGAGAATGTTGCCTCGCTTGTTTCAAGTAATCTGCTTCCCGCACCATAAACACGATCTGTCTTTTCTTTCGTTTCATACAAATTCCCGACATCATCGACACTGCGGTGTAAGAAATCAAATTGTCCGCCTTGATTGGACCAAACGAGGTTACTGAATTCATCGTAACCATAGGTAACTTTTACACCTGTTAACTCGTTGATCATACTTCGTAAGCGATAATTGACATCCCAATTATACAGGCGTCTTCGTGTGTCACGATTTTGACTACTTATGCGGTGATGTGTCGGTCTACCGGTTACATCATACTGCCATTTGCTAATAACATCCCCTGGTAAGATTCTTTCAATTTCTTGACCGAGTTCATTGTACTGCATAGATGCTGTCCAATATTCTTGCTCTAGACGAGAAGCCGTGATTCGTGACACATTGCCCATTTCATTACGAACGACATCTATTTTTGCCCCCAGGCTACTCGTAATCTGTGAACGGTTGCCTAATTCATCATAAGTGCTCGCAATCCAATGATCATTTTGCCATTCCTTGATCACTTGTCCAGATGGGTCTCGCACCAACTTTCCGTTAACATGTTTATTCTCAGTCTCCATTAACAAGCCGTTTTTGTCATAGCCAAACGTTTCCCAAGTGTCATCATAATAATCAGCTCGAATAACATTCCCTAGACCATCATGCTGATATGTTGTCCAACGATCGCCTGGACGTTGAATTCGCTGAACCAATCCTGCCAGACTTCGCTCATACGTTTTTTCAATATCATCAAAGCCGATTTCCTTGATGATATTCCCTTTCGCATCACGTTCAAACTGATACGCTTCGCCTTTTTCATTGACTACAGCATTTAACTGTTCTTCTGTATCATAGGTGAATTTAACTTTCTTCCCACCTTGTTCTCGTGCTATCAAGCTGCCAAGAATGGTGTAATCAAAGGCTACTTGCGTATGGTTATCTTTCGCTAAAACAATATCGTCATAGGCATTGTACTTTAATTGCACGTCGTTACCATCTGAAAGATTTGCCCGTACAAGGCGATTCAAGTTATCATAACGGAATTTTTCTGTGGAACCAAGTAGTTATCGGTAAATTCCACCCAGACCTATCGTACTTGCTGTGTCAACCAAAAAGTAGATTTTTCATGGGAATAGCTTGAAGATATGCGCATCCATCTCGCTCTATCCCCATACCTTCATAAGTATTTATCGAAGAAAAAGTACTGTCGCAGCATTGCTGGCAGTTACCAAACACAAATACCCACCGCACTAATATGTAAAAGTTTATGAATCATTATTCACAAACGCCTTAATTGCAGATTCTAGAGGGAGTGGTTGCTAATATTTAAAAATCCCTGCCTCAGATGAAGCAGGGGAGTAAATATACGGAATAAGATAATCTCTTTTCTGACAGAAAAATACAATGAATTGGCTCAAAATTTTTTACATATACTCTAACATTTTTAATAGTCAAACAATTCATTAGCCAGTTGAGAAATTTTTTGAACAGCATCTTCAATATGATTTTGTTCATCAAAAGAGTATTTATCTTCGTTAAAATAAAAGTAATTACTTATATCTACAAACGATAATGCAAGTTTTTTGGGAACAACATCTAAATTCTTATATTCGACTATTAATAACTGCATCGCTGTGACTAATTCATTAAATCTATCCTCATTCAATCCTTCACCTCTTCTTAATTGTATTAAAATTGAATCCTCTCCTAAAATATTTTCATAAACAAAATTTAAAGCTTCATTCTTATTCATAAAAATCTCCTTTAACGACATGGTGTTATTGCTGAGGAAGGAACATGCGCCTCAACCAAAATCTCTTTTGAGTCATTTGCAAATCTTGCTGATACACTACCAACACCGTTTGCCTTTTTTTTTTCTACAGTAGAAATATCTATTACCCTCTTATTACCTACCTTATCAGGTACTACATCTTCAGTATCAAAGGAAACCATTCTTTGTCCAGGTTCACGATGTTTAGCTAATGCTTCGGGATCTGTACTTGTTGAAATAAATTGCGAACCTTTATTCCTTGATCCAGTGGAAACATGACCATGAACAGTCATTCCCCTTCCTGGTTTTTTCGCTGACAAGCCTTTTGAAGGATCTTCATCAGGTCTTAATAATCGATAAACAATAATAAGTCCCAATGGGTCAGTCCATTTATTTGTATCTTTCACATATCCATACAGCGTTGGATTATTTCCAGAAAGTCCAATCGGGTCAATTTGAGTATAGTTCCCTTGTTCTGGGTCGTAGTATCGGAATCTATTATAATACAATCCTATTTCCACATCTTCATACTGCCCTTGATAACGGAATGGAATGAAGTCTTTCTCACCGGTAAATTCTTTTTCTCTTCCATAAATATCAAGTTCTGCTAACCAACTCCTCTTACCTTCGTCATCATAAGCTTCTACAGGCGTTCCTAGATGGTCACTAATAATACTGTAATTACCTTCACTCGTAATTTTAGCTGAAGGGATGAACCCATCATTAAACACCCATGTGACTAGATTATCTACTATTTCGGAGTTTTTCTGTGAAGAACACTCATCTAGATTTCCATATATATCTGAATTATTCTCTGAGAAATACTCATGTAGGATAGTATTCCCATCCCAAACGAATTTCGTTATCTTTTCGCTTGAACACTTCTCTATTCGTCTACCTAGCGAGTCATACTTGAAAGTAACTTCTGTGTTGTCTGGCATGATGACCTTAGACATCATGCCATTACCATAGTACTCGTACTTCCACGTATCACCATTCTTCTCAACTTTCTGAATCAGATTCCCTTCATCATCATAAGAGAATGTTGCCTCTCTCGTTTCAAGCAATCTACTTCCGGCACCATAGACACGATCGGTCTTTTCTTTCGTTTCATACAAATTCCCGACATCATCAACACTGCGATGTAAGAAATCAAATTGACCGCCTTGATTGGACCAAACGAGATTACTGAATTCATCGTAGCCATAGGTAACTTTTACACCCGTTAACTCGTTGACCATACTTCGTAATCGATGATTGACGTCCCAATTATACGCGCGTCTTCGTGTATCGCGGTTTTGACTACTTATTCGGTGGTGTGTTGGCCTACCCGTAGTATCATACTGCCATTTGCTGATGACATCCCCTGGTAGGATTCTTTCAATTTCTTGACCGAGTTCATTGTACTGCATTGATGCTGTCCAATGTTCTTGCTCTGAGCGAGAAGCTGTGATTTGCGACACATTCCCCATTTCATTTCGAGCGACATCTATTTTTGCACCTAAGCTACTTGTAATTTGTGAACGGTTGCCTAATTCATCATAATTACTCGCAATCCAATGGTCATTCTGCCACTCCTTGATCACTTGTCCAGATGGGTCTCGCTCCAGTTTTACTTTCACATGCTCATTCTCGGTCTGAATTAACGAACCATTTTTGTCATAGCCAAACGTTTCCCAAGTGTCATCATAATAATCAGCCCGAATGACATTCACTAGACCATCATGCTGGAACGCTGTCCAACGATCACCCGGACGTTGAATTCTCTGAACTAAACCAGCCAGACTTCGTTCATACGTTCTTTCAATCTCATCAAAGCCGACTTCCTTAATGATATTGCCTTTCGTATCACGTTCAAACTGATACGTTTCGCCTCTTTCGTTGATCACAGCGGTTAACTGCTCCTCTGTATCATAGGCGAATTTAACTTTCTTGCCACCTTGTTCTCGTGCTATCAAACTGCCAAGAATGGTGTAATCAAAGGCTACTTGGGTATGGTTATCTTTCGCGAAAATGACATCATCATAGGCATTGTACTTTAATTGAACGTCGTTACCATCGGATAGATTTGCACGTACTAGACGATTCAAGTTATCATATCGGAACTTCTCAGTAGCCCCTAGCGGATTGGTCGTTGTTGTGCAGTTACCACGACGGTCATATGCCCAGGTCGAACTTGTCCCGTCTGGCAATGTGACTTGACTCAGGTTCAGATCAGCATCATAAGCTAAGCTTACCACATGGCCTTGCGCATTTGTCACCATTTTAATTAAATATTGTTCATTATAGGAAAATTCTGTTTTTGTGCCATCTTCTAAAATATTTGCCTGCAATGTGCTATCTTCATTATAAATCCATTGACGACTTCCACCCTCTGCGTTAACTACCTGAATTAACCTATCCTTCTCATCATACTTTGACGATAAAGTACTGCCATCTGCAAGAGTAATCGTCACTGGATTTGCCCATTCATCATAGCTAAATGTCGTCACACGATCGTCTTCATCTACTTCTTGCAGTAATTCAAAGTCCTCATTATATTCATAGCTGACCTCACTACCATCTGGATGAACAATTTTCGTACAGAGGTTATCTTCGTTAAAATAGTAATAACTCTTATGGCCTAAGCTATTCGTAATCTCATTATAGCCCTCGTGATACGAAAGCTCCCCTGCAAGGACATTGCCATCTCCCCATGTTTTGATAACTCGTGCACCTGTAGTTGGGCCATCATAACGCCAGAAGAAGCTATTTTTATTGCGATCCGTTTTTTGCATCATTAAGTGATTAACATATTTAATATGCGTACTTTGACCTAACGCATCTTGGATTTCGATTAAATCTTGTCCATCATTATAATCATAGCGAACTAAGACTTCACGACTCATCTGGTTGCGTAAAGCAACCTCTGTCATTCTGCCTACCTCATTGGTTGTAACCTCAAGCACTCTACCTACACTGTCTGTTACTTGAGATAGGAACCCTTTAAGGTTATACGCAAATTGAATATGATGCTCTTGTTCATTTTTTACTTCTTTTAATCGGTATTTTGTTTCTGTTATTTGTTCAAATACATAAATCAATCGTGTATCATGCTCAAACAAATGATACTCCTCGCCTGTATTTGTTAAGGTCATTCTTTCTCTTTTGTTAAAATACGGCAAGTTTATTGGTAAAATTGGAAATCCAACAGCGCGACCATCCGTCACAACAATTCCAATCAGGTCATCTTCTTCATAAATCTCTAAGGCTAGATCGTATGTAAAGTGCATCCCATGACCTGTCAAGCCAATACGACTACTATCACTGTACCAAGCACGTTCCCATGAAAGGGGGATAGGTCCAGGTAGTTCAAAGTCAACGCCTTCATAAATCATACGCCCTGTAATTAAATCAACGGGCTCAAATCCTCTTTTACAGAATTTTTTACTTAACCCTTGTGTACAATTAAATTTCTTTAATACCCCATGATTAAATTTCGTTAGCCCAGCTTTAGCCATAGCTTTCATACCGTCTACTGCCTTCGACACAGCGAGCAGTTCATCCATCGATGAGATGACTTTATCCGCTGCCGTCTTCACGGCCTTAGACCCTTTGTTGGCTAGAGCCGATACTGCATCTAGCGTTTTAGACACTTTTGTGTAAGCTGCTTTCATCCCTTTTATTGCTTTGGATGCATCCACTGCTTTATCTGCAGCTTTTGCGGCTGTAATTGCTTTATCAGCAGCTTTTGCCGCTTTACCGGCCTTATAAGCTGTTTTGGCTGCATCACCAACAACCGGGACTGCACCTACAATGTTCATGGCTGCCCCCATGTAATCTCCTCTTGCCAAGCTTATTCCTGCATTCGCAATATCTGCAAATGTACCTATGACAGGAATAAATCCAGCGATATCCAGCGCTGTACTTACGCCATCTACTAAACTACTAAACCAGCCTTTCTTTTCTTTCTTTTCTTCTGCCTTTTGCGGGAAGATTAAGTCAACTTTCGTCGTAGCTTCGATTGCTTCTTCATTTAATTTCGGTGGCTGGCTTTGCTTCTCTATACCTTCTTGATCAATGAGCGTACTAATTAATTGTGTATCAGCGGCCATAATCACATGACTTTGTTCCTTCGCTGATATCGCAATCCATTCTTCCGCCTCTACGGCTAGCTCTTTCATCCCACTAATTTCGAGTGTTTCATCGGCCGCTAGCATGATGGTACTGTTACTTTGAAATGTTACGCCATCTCCATCATCCATCTTTAAGTCCAAGACCCCATCTACTGCACTAAAGGTAATATCACCAACGCCTAATGTCACATCTTTCCCAACGTTGGTCGCCAATGATTTAACGGTAGTATCCGCCATTTTCTGCGTCTGCTTTTGCCCGCCCTCTGGTGTGGCTGGATTCACACGCACCGAGCTGATAACGATGGCATCTTCTTCAACTGCACTTGGAAAATGTAATTGGGCACGTGCACCTATTTGAGGCATTAAATACATAACACCATTGGCATCTGCTGAATATGCAAACCAATGTGCTTTTTCTTGATCCTGGCTTTTATCTATATCTAAATGAATTTTAACGGTGTTTTGCGTAACATCAATGATCTTTCCTGTAAACGCTGCACCAATGAGATCTAAATTGCGTGCCAATCGCTGACGAATACTTTTCTCTGGTTGGGCAGTATATTGAAACTTCAACACACCCTCATCAAGATGGGTCTCCCTAGTCGTTACAATATAGGAGCTTCCCTTGAATTGCACCAACGCGCCCAACTCATGGGGCTCTGTGCTTTCAAACTCACAGTAAGTATAATCTGCTTCACTCACATCCGTACCATCGTTTTCAGTAATCAAACGATATGCATCGACGTCCATTCTTACTATAGAAGGCAGATGGTCGATCGTTATGCTTTTCCTACTTTGAGGTGTACCAAGCCAAAATCGAGCACCTTTTCCTTTTAAATCAGGAAAAACAACAGCGTGCAAACGGGAGGCCATTCTTTTAATAAATTCCCAATCTGTTTCTAAGTATTGAATCGCAATACTACCAATGGCTTGACCGTTAGAAGCTTGGTCGATATAATCCCCATTAGGATAGGCGCTTACGATATTTTTTATTAACTGAACGTACGTCATGTTCACATCTTGAAAAGAACGTGAGCGCTTTGCAATATCCATATTTGCTGTATATGATATAGCCTCAACGGAAACATAGTGCACCCCTTGTGATGCCTGCAACTCCGCATTTTCAATTCTTCCTGAGAACAAAATGGCACTGTCTCGCCCAAATTTCACAACAACTTCATCTGTATGATTGACCCGCTGAATATACTTTTGTGCTTGCTCTTCAGCAATCATTCCCGTAAAGTACAATCTCGCATGGTCATTGCCCTTATGTTTAATGGTTAACTTTTCTAAATGAATAAGTGGATAAGGCCATTCGAGCACAAGATCCTCATACGTACTAACCGTGTGTACTTCCTTTTCTTCTAGCGATTTCATTACTTACCTCCTTTCAATCAACCTTGCCTTTTAAAAACCTTGTTTCGGAATTTCTACTTCCTCTTGACCGTCATGAATAATTTCGATTTTGCCTCCACCTGCTGAGCATTGGGTATGGCAGCGACTTAATAACGCTTGCTTTCCCTCGATATTGACGTTTTCCATCCCTTCCATCCAATCAATGGAGCATGTTGGTGTACACGGCTTTTGCAACTGTAAACAAACACCAAAGGTTGGGATGTTATCAGGGTTTCGATCCCCTACATTCATTACGGCTTTCTCTTTAATATAAACGCCATGGTCTTGCGGCAAATTTAAATAATTGAGGTGGCTGCCATGTTCACAGGAAATGATTGCTCCATGTACGACATAACTAAATTGCTCTTGTTCCGAACCTTCTGTTTCCAAACTTTCTACAACTTGAGCCATTAACTATCCTTCCTTTCGTATCGATTGAACACTGTTTCAAACTACGACAGTGTTTTGGAATGATTTATTAGAATGCTCTATCGTCCTTGTAGTTTTACTCGTTGCAACTGAATCCCGAGATATGGTCGTCGTAACATACTTTCTGCCACGTCTAAATTAACGATGGTGAACGATTCCTTTTTGCCGTCGACTTGAAAAATACAATCCAGTTCCACTTTCTTCGGGTCAATTACGAGCTCCTTTATTTGTCCGTCTGGATAATAAGCCGTCTCATCGGAAATACAGTTCTTCTTTACAATGTCCATAAGCCAATGCACACGCTGTGTTCCTTTCTTCACATCTGTAAAGACAATGGCTGTAAATTCTAAGTTATCCTCATATTTCACCAATAACCCTTTTAAATCATCAGACACGATTCTTCGAGGCTTTTCTAAATAATCCAGATATACCGCATTCTCTTTTTCTATTACTTCCCCGAATACAGATGAACAGACAAAGTTATCATCGAGGTCTGTCTTGAAAGGAATAATTGGATTTGTAATGCTTTGATCTTGCCGAACAATAAAATACTCCATCTTTTCCTCCTGTAACTATCATTTATGTCGATTTCAAATTAATGAATCCAATGAATGTCTTTTATCTGGTCTGGGCTAAATAGACATTTCTCTTGATCGCGTTTAAAGAAGGTAGCTCCTTTTAAATTAGCACCTGTAAAATTAGCGCCTGCAATCTGCGCAAACTCAAATTTTGCATTTTCCAAATTTGCATGACTGAAGTCAGTGCCAAGGTAACACGCAACTTCATCATCAGGAAGCATTAGCGTTTTTCCTTGTGCATGCGTAAAATTAGCGCCTGCTAAATTGGCATTTCGAAAATCAGCATCTTGAATGGCTGCATAGGAAAAATCAACATTCGCTAAGCTACAATCTACAAAACTAGTACCGACGCAAACACTTTGTTTCATTGAAGCCCCTTCTAAGTCGCTGCCATTGAAGTTCGCATAAGAAAAGTCCATTTGGTCGAAAAATTTTTGCTGTAACTGTAGGCTTGAGAAATTTTCAAATGTATATGATTTATCCATCTCGTTTTTCCCTAGCCACGAGAGGAGATTTTCTTCCACCCGTTCCCGTTCGTCCAGCATCGCAACATCTTCACTAAATCCTTTATATTCCCCGACACGAAATCGCAAACACACTGCTCGTTGAAAGTCTATTTCAGGAACGCTTTCCTGTTGATAGCGGAAAAGATAGCGTACCAATTGAATAATATACTGATGAAACAGAATCACAGTCTGTTGAATAATTCCCCGAACGTCAGCTGCTTGGATAGCGAGATATGGTTTTCTTTCTTTTTCAAGCGTTTTGTGTAAATCTATAATCGCCTCGCTGAGCCATTCCGCTTCATACTGGGCCGTACATTCTCCCCAGTCGTAGTACCATTTTTCTCCATATGCTTCTACCAAATACGTACACTTGTTATCTAGTAATGATGTTCGTAGCAGTGAAAAATGAATAAAAGCAACTGGCGCTAACCTTCCCTGTTCTTGCTGATCTCTAATATTTGCAAACAGCTGTTCAAGCGCGTGAATGATTGGTTTTAGTAAGACTTCCTTCTCTTGACGAAACTGTCGATCAACCTTCTCTTGTAATCGGCTGATATGAACTGACACGCATTCATCCATAAAATGCTGTAATGCTTCTTCTCGTTTCATGCGTCCACATCCTTACTAATTTGCTCGTACTTCTGTTCCTTTAATCTCCATTTTGTCTTCCATCTTGATGGAACTGTCTTTACAAGTCATCTCTATTTTCTCGGTCGCATTAATCATAATTTGCTTCGCATTGATGGCGACTTTATCTGTTGCTTGTAAGGTAATATTTTTATCACTTATGATGGAGATCCCATTATCATCCATAAGCGAAATCATTAATCCACCACCAGATATGACAATCCGATCGGGTGCAAGTAGAATTTGTTTACCGTGCTTCGTTCTGAGCGTTTTGACATCTGGATCAGCCATCCGCGCTGGATCTTGGCGACTATCCTCTGGTGGTGCAGGTCTTGACCCACCGCCGCCACCTCCGCCACTGCCACTAGCACTGGCACTTCCACCACCGCTTGGACTAGGCGGATTCGTCGCTGCTAACATCGAACCAGATTGTGGAGGAGCTTTTGATACGGAACTAATCGCAATCCCTTCATCCTCACGATTGCCTGGGAAATAGATTCTAACGTTATCAGATAGCTCTGGCATGAAGTACCAGCCTGTATTATCTTCTGATGCATAGATCGTAGAATACGGAAACCAATACGCTGTATCTTTATCTTGACCTTCGTCGAAATCGACATGAATACGAATTTTGTCCCCCGCAACATCAATTACTTTCCCTTGAATGGAGGCGCCAATAATAGCTTGATTATAAGTAGTGTGGACACTGAAGCCGTTCTGAGGTGTTAACGTGTAGATATGCTTGAACAAGCCATCTTTTAAAGTTGAGTAGATTTTATAGACATACAATTTTTTTGATTGGAATGTAACTTCATTACCTATTTTGAATGGTTGGAACGATTCTACTTCATAGTACATGTAGTCACTATCAGTAATACCGTCGAGATGATTTTTACTGGACACAAGGAAATTGCCGATCGCCTTTTTAACTCGATAATTAATGGCCTCCATTTTCTGCGTGCCCCCAGCTTGAAACGGTACGCCGAAGTAAAACTTGGCGGCTGGGTGTACCGTATCTGGCACTAGGCCTGTATGGAATCTTGATGCCATACGTTTAAGAAACTCCCAATCTGTCTCTATATATTGCATCGTAAAACGTCCAATAGTAGAGCCCTTTGAGGCATAATCCATGAAGTCTGCACCTTTTTGATCGGCAATACATGCATTTATTAATTCACTATAGGGCATACTCGCATTTTGATAGGTTTGGTTTATCTTCTTCACATCTAACACATACGTATGCGAAACAGCTTTAACCTCCAAATAATAGGTACCCAAAACCGATTTCACTTGTACATCTAGCGCCACCCCATTAAAAATAGGAATAGTTTGTCCACCACTACCGATTTGCACGACTTCAATAGCCGTTTCTGCATCCGTCATATATACATAGGAATCTTCGAGTTCATCTGGAATCACGCCCGTCAAATGCAATGTAGCATGCTCATTCATTTGTTGCGTAATTTCGATTTGATCGACGCGAATATTATAGGGCATCACGATGATATCTTTATACGTCAAGGCTGTTTCCTTACTCATTCGACAACACCTTCCCCATCTAATAATTTGTTTTCAACAAAGATAGATTCCATCATGCCGTAAGCAATGGGTTTCCAAATATCCATCTCTTTTTTCAAACAATTGACCGAGCCCATTGTCACATTCTCGCCTACTATAAACAAAAACATTAAATTATAAATCTTGTTATCTAGTGCGGGCGAAATGAAATCAAAGTAACCAATTTGTAAACCGTTAACTTCAATCATGGCGGTATCCAACATTTTTGTAGTTGGCTGCGTTTTTTGAAGGATATTCCTCATAGCCTCTGTAAAGTCTTCTAATTCCTCTTCTTTTACCTGTTGTTCCATGATTTTCAGTGTGACATTGATGGACGTACTTTCGCTTGTATAAATATAATCTGGCCTACGACTGGATGGATATTTAATATCCATTAATTCAGGCTCCATCACGTCAAAGGCTGCAGGCATACACATCCGGATTTGACCCTCATAAAAACTCATTTCTTTAAACTCAATCGTTTCATCTTCAATCATGAGCTGCCCATCTTTAATCGCTTTCACAATATCCGTATTTAATAATTGGTTTTCGATATTCTCCATTCGTTTCTTCTGCCTTGCATGTTTCGTCATCTCGATAATTTCTTCATCCATAAAATTCATTTTTTTCGCTCCTTTGTGTCGATTCTTTATTCGTTCCATCTCATGACCTTGTATTTTTTCGCTTTCCAATTAATAAGACAGATTATTAAGGTCACTTTGTTATTAATTTAATTTTTTTCAGTAATATTCCAGTAATAAATACATATATGACAATATAACCATTAATTGGTTATTTTCATCATTAAATATGCTAATAAACCATAGATAAAAAGTCAACATTCATAAGTTCTATTATTTGGAATAAACAAAAAAATAATCCTGAAGATCGGGAAAATTTGAAATTTAGTAGTTAGATATACTGTGTGAGGAAAAAATAACATGGAACTTTAATCATCGTGGTATAAAAAAGTAACTAGATCGAACGACGAATACATGCATGATGAAGAGAATAATTATAAGTTGTAACCGAGAGCAATGTGATGGTGTTGCTAAGAGAAGAGGGAAATCAAAGGAACAAATATTTGTGGTCATTTGCTTACGACAGTGGTAGAGAAATCCTCTCTCAAATGGCAGGTAAGGGTCGGATTAATGTACAAGAATTGGACGGGTTGTTAGGTCGCTACATCGACACCTCAGTTTTGTTATGTACAGATTCTACAACGAACTATAAGAATTTTGCTAAAATGAAAAGTATACAACACTAAGCCATTAATGTGCGACAAGGCAAATAAGTTAGAAAAGGGATTTACCATATTCAACACGTCAATAGTTACCCAAGCGTTTAAAGGAATTGATGAATCGTTTTCAAAGGGTGACGACACGTTACCTGGATAATTAGAATTGCATAAAAAAATGTCAAATCAAGAAGGTCAGCGCCTTCTCCCGATGTATTAGACACAGTCACAGGTGCTTTGTTCGAACCTTCCATTGTCACAATCTGCCCTTGAATATCGGTGATTCCATCAAAAACGAGACTGCTGGACCCACATGTTAAGCGCATGGATTCTGTTGCGCTCATGGAGATGCTTTTACCTGCAAAGGTGATATCATTGGCTTTTAGTGTAAGTGATTGCTTACTATGTACTTCTACTCCGCTGCCCTGATCCAGCTTTAGGAAAACGGCGCCTTCCTTTGCGGTAAACGTCACCGATTGCGGGCCTAGCTTGATGTCCTTGCCTTTTGGTGTGCCCCAGTAGGACGTTTTGGAATCGGCTGTTTTTGGGTTAGAGTCGCCGCCCTTTCTTACACTGTGGCGGACAACGGCTGCTTCCTCACGGTGTGTCGGGAAGGCAAGATGAACGCTATCGCCTTCTTCTGGCGGGCTGTAAAAGCCGCTATGTCCTTCTGCTGTATAAGGCGTAGCAAGTGAGAACCATGTGGCTTCTTCCTTTTTTTGTGCCTCATCAATGGATAGGTGCAAGCGTACTTGATCCTTTTTGACCTCTAATACCTTACCCTCAATCGCTGTGCCTGACAGGGAAGGAATGTTTAGTCTTTTATATAGGAAGGGACAACTTATTTCAAAAAATGTCGACTTTGTCACAATGCAAAAATAAACAGCTCACACTTACCAATAAAATGGTTGTATGAGCTGTTTGAGTAGATGAAAAGCTTTTTTAGCTTATGATAATAACTATTGTAATGAACAATTATGATTTTGTGAGCTAAAAATATCCATAGTAAATTAAAATAACCTTTTAATCCCTTTTTTAAAAAATATACTTATCTTTAATATACCTACGCTGTAAAAATTCTGTAAAAGTATCTGTAATCTTATAAAAACATCTTTCTTTTTGCCTTCAGAATAAAAATAGACTGCAGGATCTTCACCCTCATCTAATTTAAAGAAACAAAACATACACCCTTGACTCATCCAAAATACAAAGTCGTTAGGAGTAAGGCTCAACTGCACGTTATTTTCTTCTAATAATTCTGCTCCCCATTCGTTTAACTCCAATAACTCGTCAATAAAACATGACTCACCTCGTAAAAAAGTATGCTCTGTTCCTCCACCCATTACTTCAAGAAACTCAATGTATGCTTCAGGAAGTTTATTATTTCCTATCAATTTTTTCACTTCATTTACTTCTTCCTTTGTACAAGGTTGGAATTTTATCTTTTTGAAGTTGGGCTACAAGTCCATTTAAATATACCAATTAATTCCACCATCCTTTTTTCGGAATTAATTCAACACGAATTACTTTGGAATATTTGAAGGAATCATTGATTCCAAACTAGACATATTAACTTCTCCGTTTTTCAGTTGATTTTGAACTGTTACTACAACTCAGTCATGGAGAATTACTTTGGAATTATGAAATCTGAATTCCTTTACATGAAGGATTTTGAAAGTATAGAGCATTTTAAAACAGAATTAGAAAAATATACAAATTACTATAATACGAAACGGATTAAGGCAAAATTAAAACGGGTCCGGTGCAAAACCGAACTTATTTAACCTAAGCTGGCCTAATGAAATAACCGTGTCTAACTTTTAGGGGTCACTTCAAAAGCCATTTTAGCTAATCAAGATTTTTTATCTATTAGCTCAAAAAAGCTGGCAATTGATTTAACCATTTTTCAAAGTTACCAGCATCCTTTTCGATATTATTTTCTTCATGTGAATAATAATAGACTCCTGTATTGGGGCATTCATTTGAGAGAAGACAAAAGTAGTCTCCATTACCTACACTATAAAATGGAATTAATTCCTTCTTCCACCCACCAAAATTCATTTCATAGTCATAGGTAAATTCAATAGTGTCATTGCCATTTGTTTTACCATTGGAAACATTTAAAATGTCCCCTGGAAAGGAATATTCAGTCATTAATTCAATAAAAAATCTAAATTCCATTGGTAGTTGACACCCGAACTTTTTCTCTATCTTTTCCCAATCACTAAAGGAAGGAATATCTAAATCCCCTAATTCTTTATCTAAAATGCTATCTAATAAATTTGCAATCTCATCTCTTGTCACTAACTTTTCCTCCTTTTAAATCCCTTCTCCTGGTAGTATATACTCTTTGCCTCTTTCTTTATAATGTTCTCTAATTTCCTTAGATCTTTGAAAAGAAGTTAACTGGGAAGGTCTATCATGACGTGTATGATTCCCTTCACCCCTATGAGTTCTTTGTTCTAATTCATCTAATATCCCTCCATTTTTAACAGGGACTTGTTGTCTATGATGTGCTTCTATATTTTTATCACCATGCGTAATTTTAGTTGTAGGTCCTCTTCCATTACGCATTCTAATGACTTCTTCTATTGTTTTTGGTTCATACCTTACAGGTGGTGCAGACATTGGTGGATCTGGATTTGGATAATTTGTCGGACTTAGTTTAGCATTATCCATA
This sequence comes from Lysinibacillus agricola, assembly GCF_016638705.1. Classification (GTDB taxonomy): domain Bacteria; phylum Bacillota; class Bacilli; order Bacillales_A; family Planococcaceae; genus Lysinibacillus; species Lysinibacillus agricola. The sequence continues at coordinate 3,711,170 of NZ_CP067341.1, forward strand.
CCCTTAAATTATAAAACCAAGCCCATCTAAAGAAATAGTGGTAGTCGGATTTTCCAACTACCACCATTTTATCATTTATCCAATTTTAACTTATTCTCCACACATTTATTAACAGATCCCTTGATTTTGACAATACTCTCTAAAGTTCTCTTTAAACCAAAAACAGTACTGACATCTTAACCAATTTACTTTACATCTTTAACATTAACTTCATACATCTCTCCAACATTTGTACTCATCGGCACCAATGCATAATAATTTTGATCATTATTTAATATAAATTGGATCAGCTTTGTTCTTGCTTCATTCCAGTAATTTTCCATCCCTGAATAGTATTCTTCCACATCTTCTTTATAATCCAATTGCAGTATATATCCTTTTTCTGTCATTGCAAAAATAATTAAACTTCCTAAGAGAATTTTTTGCTCATTTTCTTGTTCGTATTCTTGTGATAAAAACCAGATTTGATCTAACCCTATAAGTTTTTTGTATTTTTCATAAAAACTACTATCATCCATAACCTCATAATCATGTATCAATTCATTGACAAATGCGTGCCATCTTGTTGGAATTATCTTTTCCAATAAAGGGTTATTTTCAATTCCTTCTATTATTTCATCTATCTCTTCAATCTCTTGCTCATTGCTGTATTGACTTAGGGAGATTGGTTTGAATTTCATTGAATTTTTGTAATGCGCCAGTTCATATGGATAGTGATTATTATTTATTAGGCTTGTATCATCGAGTTCTAGTATCTTTGCTAATGCGGCTGTTTCAAAGCTCCAAAACCCTACATATCCAGGTTCTTTATGGGCATTTTTCCATTCATAATCATAATGGCCTTTAAACCATTCTTTCTCCATATACTTTTGCAATCTCTTAGATGCTTCTTTCTTATCTGTTTGCGCAAGTTCTATAATTTCCCTTGTTTTTGCATATGGATTTTCTTTAAAATAAACATTGGTGATTTTTGTGTACCCAATATCACTAGCACATAATAAATATTCAATCACAGAATCATTAATGTTTTCTTTCTCAACCTGCTTGGCTAATCTTACAATATTCTTTTTATCAGTGTCTAATAAAATCCCTAAAGATATCATCCAAAGTAGATTTATATATCCAACTTCTCTTTCTCCTTTATTCTCTAAATAAGTAATGGCATTCTCAAAATCTTCTACCATTGTATTAATTTTTTCACCTAAGGAATATTTTGCAATTATTTTCTCTGTCTCATATATACAATTCCTTAAATATTTTGCTTCTATAATACTTTTATTATCATAAGGATTTCTTTGGATACCATTTTTCCTATCTTCTTCCAAACCTTTAATATCCCCTATATTCTTGTCGATAAACTTTTTATTGTATTCTATATCTTCTCTACATTTTTCTTCAATACATAGATGATCTCTCATAACATCTGATTCCTCCTTGCCTTTGACTTAAGGCCATTCTCCAATTATGTCACCCTTTGCATCTATTCTATATGTTTTAACCTTTCCACTACTATCGACTGTTGAAAGTACTCGCTCAACTTTACCTTCATCCAATGCATCCGTAATCTTTTGTGCTAATTCTTTATCTCCATCAACAGCTTTCAATATTCTATCTTTTTTGGTTTTCGTACCTTTCAACCAGTCATCTGACATTTGTGGTCCATCTTTAGGTGTTTTTGATAATTGTGAACTACCAAACTTTGCTTCATCAATAACATATTTGATATTTGAATCTGCATTTTTGTTTTGGTATAATCCATCAATCCCTTTTACAATTTTATCATTAACACTTGATGGGGCACCCCTACCCATTGGCTTTAAGTCATATCCAGCATCTTTTAAACTTTGATTGTTTAATAAATTGTCACTTGACTTTATTTCTCCATAATTACCTTTTTGCTTGTTTGTAGCTGTACTCGGATTAAAGTCGTCTACATTTATCTTATTCTTTCCAGCAGTTTCGGCTGGTTCGTTGCGTTTTTGCTGTTGGAGAAGAGATTTAATGTAGCCTTGCCACCTTTTCCAGCCGCTTTGGCAAATCCACCACCTAAGATACCTGCCGCTGATATCCCTCGATCCACCGCACTCAATTTTTCCTTTGTAAACGGATCAAATCCAAAGGTCGTTTCAAAAACGGCTTTGGCATTACCAACGACTGGAATGAAATCAGCTACGGTTGATATTGCTTGGCTGATGCTAACCGATTTAACAACTACTGCCGCTTTCTTTGTCGCACTTTTAGCCACCTTAACAGTAGTCGTTGCTGCGCTTTTAGCCACATTAACAGTTGTTTTTGCTGTGGTTTTAACCGCCTTAACAGTTGTTTTTGCTGCCTTTTTAACTGCCTTTACGGCTGTTTTCGCTGCCTTTTTAACTGTCTTTACAACTTTTTTAACATACTTCTTGGCCTTTTTAACTGCTTTTTTTACAGCCTTTTTAAACCTCTTGACCAGTTTGCTCTTGGATAAATTATTTTTTAGCTTCCTGGCTTTTGTCAAGACCTTGCCTATCTTTTTCTTAAGCTTTTTCTTTGCTTTTTTTAAGGCTTTCTTTAGTTTCTTTTTGGCCTTTTTGATTTTCTTTTTAGCCGCTTTTTTAACTTTCCCTACAACAGGAATACTGCCTAAAGCACTACCTAGTGCTCCGAAGAATCCTTTACCCTTCTTCGCCATTAAGCATCACCCCCACCAATAGGGATCATGCCCATGACGTCTAGTGCGGATTCAAGGTCAGCGCCTTCACCGGATGTATTAGACACGGACACAGGTGCTTTGTTCGAGCCTTCCATTGTGACAATCTGCCCTTGAATATCGGTGATCCCGTCAAAAACGAGACTGCTGGAGCCACATGTCAAGCGCATGGATTCTGTTGCACTCATGGAAATGCTTTTACCCGCAAAGGTGATAGTATCATTGGCTTTTAGTGTAAGCGGATGCTTACTATGTACTTCTACGCCACTTCCCTGATCCAGCTTTAGGAAAACGGCACCTTCCTTAGCAGTAAACGTCACCGATTGCGGGTCTAGCTTGATGTCCTTGCCTTTTGGTGTGCCCCAGTAGGACGTTTTCGGATCGGCTGTTTTTGGGTTAGAGTCGCCGCCCTTTCTTATACTGTGGCGGACAACGGCTGCTTCCTCCCGATATGTCGGGAAGGCAAGATGAACGCTATCACCTTCCTCTGGCGGACTGTAAAAGCCGCTATGACCTTCTGCTGTATAAGGGGTAGCAAGTGAGAACCATGTGGCTTCTTCCTTTTTTGTGCCTCATCAATGGATAGGTGCAGGCGTACTTGATCTTTCTTGACCTCTAATACCTTCCCCTCAATTGCTTTACCTAAGTGTAAGTGAAAATTCATTTTTCGAGTACTAGTAAATAAGGGAGTAAATAAGTTGTTTTAACTAAAAATGAGCTCACTCCAACTCAGCGTTAAAGTTGGAATAAGCTCTTAAAAGATAAAGGTTAAAAACTGGCTCATCACCAAAATCCGGGGATGACAAAATCAATGACCTGTTTCCAAACGTAAACGGAGGAAAAGATGGGCATCATTTCGGTAGCCAAAACCACGTCTTTTGATGAGCTTAATTTTATTATTTGTGCCTTCCATAATGCCGTTTGAGAAAGGTGAGTATATGGTATCTACCATTGCTTTCTCACGAACAATCACGGTTTTAGCTATCTTTGAAACTACACCACTTGTGTGAAATTGATAGCGTTCGAGCCAGTTTTTTAAGCGCTTTGTTGCTTGTGTATCCGTTGTAGCTTTTAACACATAACGCATGTGATTCAATGCTTGATAGATATGCTTTGTATGAAAATCTTCCCGTAGCCATTCACGCACAAAACCACGTTCTTCCTCTGTTAACTCTTCCGGTTTTCGCGCTAAACAGCGGTCGATAAATCGGGATTTGTGCTGCTTTTTTGCTTCACCTAAGTAACGTCGTCTGCGCTGCTGGGGCATCGGTGAAAAATTGAATCAAATGAAAGCGATCCAATACATGAATAGCTGTTGGGTAAACGGCTTGAATCGCACCTGCCATGGCCGCTGCGAAATCACTGACCACGGTTTGAATCGACCCTACCACTTTCTTTAAAACCGATTCAATTGCTTCTTGATCTCGGTGAGGAACAATCGCCAAAATGCGTCCTGTTTCAGCGTTTAAGACACTCGTCGCATAGTTGTGCCCTTTGCGTAAAGCGAATTCATCGACACAAATATGTTTCGCACTTTCTTCGACTAATTGTTCGGGTGCATACGTATAAAACCAGCGTTCAACCGTTGTATACGGAAGTGCATAGTCACGTGCGACATCCGCAATTGAGCGACCATGACAACGCTTCGTAATTTCACGACGAAACGATTCCGTCGAGGAATGAACAAGCCCTAATCCATAGTCAAATGTGAACGTAAATCCATAATTTTTACAGCGTTGGCGAGGCACAAATAATTCAATCCAAAGCACGCCAATATGCCAGGCATAGCCATGCCGAAAACGGCGTAGGGCACGATCATGACAAACAGTCCGACCTTGGCAATTTGGACAAGCTATTGATTGTGGCGCAATATCCACGTGAAAAATATTTGGCTCCTCCTTAGATGGCAGAGCGATTTCAAAAAAGGATGGCAACGGTAGAATTAATTTGATAAACTTAGAGTACAAAGTTAAAACTCCTCTCGTGGTTTGTCTCAGCAACAATTACGATACGTGAGTTTTCACTTTTTTTCTATACTTTAATGTAAATTTATTGAATTTTTATATGGTCAACCCCAAGTTATGGTGATGAGCCATCGATTTCCAAACCTTTTTTCATTTTATACTACCTAGTTTACTCTCCTTTTAATATGCTCAATTTATTGTATAAAATCTCCTTTATTACGAGACCTTGTCTTTCTTGAGTACCAAAGCAAATAGTTTAGCATTTAGTGGTTAAATCTACAAAAAAAACGATGGATTTATTTTATAATCAGTTGCTTCTCAGCATTCAAAAACTCCTCAATAAGTTCTTTAATTGTATGTTTAGAATCAGAAGGATAATAAAATGCATCCGATACTTTTCTAAAAAAATCATACATATTTTGGGGCGTATTAAACATAAAAAAAATATTTTCAATTTCTTGAAAGACATTTTCAGCAGAAGAGTTATTATATACTTCTTTAATAATGCTATATAACCACTTATGATACTCTTTAGTCATGCCTTCCGGAGAACTGTCAGAGATTATTTTTTCAAGTAAATCATCTACTTTATCTTCTACTTGTTCCCACGCCAATTCAAGTATGAACCCATTATTAACATTAGGATTATTCTCTAGATATTCAACAGCGTAATTTGTTACTTCTAAGGAAGAAATTAATTTAAACTGTCTACCAATAAACAATGTAGTCCAGTTACAATTAAATCCATTTTTCTTGATTATTTCAATTTTATACAATTCATTTATTTCCTCTACTGGTTTATTTTTCCTGTAACTTTTTGACCAGGTATAAATGTTCTATGGGTTACTGTGTCAGTCGTAGGATCGACTACCCATTCAAACACGCCATCTATTGTTTTTTTCGTCTGTGACATTTCAGGGGCGTTATTCTTAACCTTTACATATTGCGTTTCATACTTAACCACTGAACCTTCTATCTGATACAACGAATCCATATGTCCTTTTTTATTTGGTAAATCAAATCTTTGAGCATCAACTGCATAGTTATCAACTATATCATTAAAGCTATGGTAAAAATCATCTTTTAATGCACTACCTCCTCGTGGATTGTCTAAAACTGGATGCTTAAGTTCACCCGTACCCTATGTTGTAATCTTAAAATCCGCTAATAAAAAACAATCGCTCTTAAACCTTATTAAATACTTCTTCCTCCTTTATTATCGGCAATTCATAGGCTGTTTTGTGCTTCAACATGCCATATATAATGTTTACAAGCCGTCTCATTATACAAACCAATGCTTGTCCCTTTGTTTTGCCTTCTTTTAGTTTCCGTCGATAGTTATGCATGGAATACTGGATTCCTTGGCAGCTTACTTCCTTTTGCCACTTGTACTTGCTGTACGGCTAAGTTGTAAAATAAAGCGTGTAACGCCCGATTTCCCTGCTTGCTTTTTTGTTCCCTTCCTTTCCCACCAGAGCCAAAGTAAACAGGAGCAATGCCCGCGAATCGTGCTAATTTGTTGGCATTCGGAAAACGGCGTACATCGCCTATTTCTGCAATTAGAGCCGAAGCTGTAACGAGATCTATGCCTGGCATTGTGTCTAATTGAAAGTCTAGTAAACTCATTAACCCTTTTAATTCTCGTTCCACATAGCGCATTTCCTGCTTCTTAAATGAAATGTCTCGGACGATGCTCTTTACTAGAAAGTCTCGTGTTTCTTGGTGTTGTATTTTACTACCTTTACTAACTTGGACTTGTTGGACAGCTAAGTTGTAAAAGATATCATATAGCTTTCGATTTCCTTGTTTTGTTTTCTTCATCGTTTCCTTACCGCCCGAACCCATTTTAATAGGTGCTATTCCTGCATATCTTGCGAGTTTATCAGAGGTTGCGAACCGATGAATGTCACCGATTTCTGCTATAAAAGCGGATGAAGTAACCGTATCAATCCCTGGCATGGTTTCAAGCTGCATACCTAACTTCTGAATGGTAACCTTTAACTCTTTATCTACCTTCTTGATTTCCTGTTTCTTAAAGCGAATATCTCGAACAATACTTTGAATGATAAAGTCTCTTGATGTTTGGTATTCACGCTTTACCTCTCCATCAGCTAGAACGAGTGACATTATTTGCTCTGCCTTTCTAGTGGAACAAGCATTGTTACTCGCTTCTAGTAAGAATGTTCTTAAGTCCTCTACTGTTTCCCCCTCCAAATGAGATGGTGAAGGATAGCTTTCCCAAAAGGCTAAAGCTGTTTTCCCATCTACTTCTGAAAAGAACTCCTTGTAACTTGGATAATAATAGTTTAATTGCATATGCAATTGGTTCTTCAAAGCTGTTTGTGCTTTTACTAAGGCGTTTCTTCTGCCTACAAGTTGAGCGATTATCCAATGAATATCCGATGGTGTAGCGTCAGGTAAATATGGTAACTTACGAATTAACACATCTGCGACACATTGAGCATCCCAACTATCATTCTTTTGTGTCATCGCATAGCTGTTTCGTTCTGAATTGGATAAAGAGGAATTGACAAACTTAACGATATAGCCCTGTTCTATTATGAATAACGCTAAATCCCTTCCGTAACCGCCCACATCTTCTAATCCAAATACAGGGGTCAAACCTTCTGTAAGAAATCTGTTCACATATTCTAGTAAACTTGGAAAAATGGATGGTTTATTTTGAAAGGTCATTTCTCCTAGCTTTTCAAACCAACAATCCACTATTACCGCTGTATGTTGGAACTTGTGTAAATCTAGCCCTATATAAATATGCTTATCTCGTTTCATCAGAAAACCTCACCCCTATATTAGATTGAACGGAAAAAGCAAGACAGAGAATGTCGGCAACCTTAGGTCGAGCGTTAGTCTCTTTAGACTCGCAAGGGTACGAAAGCCTATCCATCCTCTATCTGTTAACCGTTATAAAATGGCTTGATGTTTGCCATTTGCTGTTATGTCTCCATAGCGGTATAACCCACTATAAAAGGCTTTTCTATCTAAAATCCGTTTGATCTGGACTTTCGTAAATAACTTTCCTTGTTTTGTTCGATGTCCGTCATCATTCAGTTGTTCCGCTAGTTGAGTTAAAGACCATGAAGGATACTGTTCCTTTAAGTCAAACACTCTTTGAATGGTCAGTGCTTGTCCCACATCAACAACTAGTCTTTTCTGACCTTTCTTCACTTTATAGCCTAATGCAACATTTCCTCCTGCATAGCCGCCCTGTTGGGCTTTCTTGTTTCGCCCTCTCCCTAGCTTTAAAGAGATTTCTAAACGTTGATATTGGTCTAATAACTCCATTAAGCCATTGATTAAAAAATCGCTAGGGTCTTTCTTGTGGATACTGTATTGCGGTTGTTCAATACTCCGAATGTCCACTCCATACTTTTTCATTTCTCGATGAACTAACACTTTCACAATGTCTGACCGCCATAAACGGCTTGTATTAAGTGTCACAACATAATCCACCTCATGGTGGGAGAGATACTCCAACATCTCCTGAAAACCTAATCTGTCCACTTCTAACGCTTCTTCATCAACTTTAGCCCCACTAATACCCTCGTCCTTAAACAAATGCAATAGCGTGTCTCCTTGAGCCTGACAATATGCTTTGATTTCATCTTCTTGGTAAGAAAGGCTATATCCATCCCTTGCTTGTCCTTGTGTCGATACGCGAATATATCCGATTACTTTCATGATTTTTTCCCCTCCGTTACGCTAATCTTAATTAGTGTAACGCTTAGCCGCTATATTTAATATAAATCCATTGTATGCGGCTTTAGCGATACATTCAACCCCTTTACCGATACAAATTTATTGTGTATCGTAAAAGTAGCATAAAAAAGAGGAAGGGAATTACCATGCCAATATCAATTAAACTAAAGGAAATCCTTAAAGAACGTGACCTTTCACAACGTGAGTTAGCACGTATGACAGGATTACGTCCAAATACAATAAGCCATCTTTGTTCAGACAATGTGGACAGGGTTTATCTATCAACATTAGAAACAGTATGCAAAGTGTTAGACATCGACATTCAGGAATTAATCGAGGTGAAGTAGTCCTCTTGCTATAGTAATCGTTCTATGTACGTCAAAGTTGCGAAAAATTTAAAAGGAAGGGAGAAAACGAAGATAAAGTATTTGAGAGTGAGAATGATGGTATCTGATAATTTTATAATTATTTTCATAAGATAAAATACATTAAATAGGGCATATGTTTTAAAGTTGTTGTACGTACTATAAAATTTGTTAAAACATCATATAGGGCATATAAGGGTTATCTCTATGCCATGAATAAAGAGGGGAACGTTCGTCACTCCGTCCCCCAAAAAAAGCGGTTATCTATACGATAACCGCAATACAATTAACTTACAGTATATTTATTCCCATTTATAACAATGCTTTTTGCTTCAACTAATAATAAAGCATTCCATATTTCCAACGCAAAATTAGCATTAGAATAATATTGATTTACCCAGTCCTCTTCTATTGATGAGGGCTTAATTTGTCCTATTCCCCCAACATAAAAGTCAATTGACGTTAATTCTAAATAGTCATCTTCCTCAACATTAGCTTTTGTATTAAGCCTTTCTTCACCAGTATTTTCAACGAAATACCATGCCGTTACTCCTTCAAAAACCATTTTATACTTATTTTCATAGCCATTATCTATTGTTTTCAACTCAAAACTAATAGTATTTTTCAAGATATCAAATTCATATCTTTCAATAACTGCAGCCCACAGTTCATTGAGTAAATCGGATAATCTTTCCTCCATATTATCACTTTCCTTTATATGCTTTTATCATTATATCAATCTGTTTTAATGCGTCATCGGTTATATCAATATGTGTAAGACTTCTATCATTGGATATTTTACCATCAAGAGTAAGTGAACCTTTGCCATCAATACTAACTCTATAATATGGTTCATTTCGCCCTCCAGAGCCTGCTTCCATGACCCTTACTGTAATAGATTTATTACCATTGGGTATTTCAACTTTATAACCTTTACCTTTTGCATTGCTAACAGTACCACCTAGTTTACTTCCTATATCATCTGCTAATCCCTTTGTGTTATTAACATATCTAGTACCCTTAAAATATAAAACCAAGCCCATCTAAAGAAATAGTGGTAGTTGAATTTTCCAACTACCACCATTTTATCATTTATTCAATTTTAACTTATTCCACACACATTTATTAACAGATCCCTTGATTTTGACAATACTCTCTAAAGTTCTCTTTAAACCAAAAACAGCACTGACTTCTTAACCAAATTACTTTACATCTTTAACATTAACTTCATACATCTCTCCAACATTTGCATCCATCGGTAACAATGCATAATAATTTTGATCATTATTTAAGATAAATTTCAGTAGTTGGGTAAGAAAATAATCCATACCCTTTGGAAGAAATGACTTTGTTGACTTCACTTATCTTTTCAGGTAAAAACCCATATTCAAATTCTCCTAACTTCTCAAACTCTTCTTGTGAACTATCTCAATATTCTTGTCAAATTCACAACCTAAAACGTAGTTTACAATTTCATGATTTTCTTCACCTTTATAATCAAGATAAAGAAATTTTTTTAAAGCATTCCATACTCTAATACACTTGTATATATACTTTGCATTACTGAATTATTTAAATTGTTTATTTTTCATATGTTATAGTTAAAGCTTATAACCATAAAAATATTTTTGTCCTTTTTCCCAGTTTTCACTTGAAAGTCTATCAATATAGTCAATAAAATCTTTGTAATTGCTCGCATTTATGACAGTATTGTAGTCCGCAGGTACTTTTTCACCAGACCAAATTGATAATAAAGAAGGTATTAATTCCATTTTTAATGGCTCCTCATTATTCGCAGCAATCATAACGCGCTGTATTAACTTTTTAGCTAAGTCGCCAGGAAAAGCTAAATTCTGTTGAAAATAATAACTCTCTGTATCCATTTCCTCACAATAATTAAAATAGAAATTTCCAATTTCATCTATAGTTGCATCTTCACCAATTTGTTCCTCAAAATTAATAATAAAATCAATAGAATCCCTTAAATTAATAGCTGTATCACTGATTTCATCCCATTCTTCAAGTAAAGCCAATAAATATGGAATTATATCAAGAGAAAGTGATGTTGTGGCTGCTGATGCAAAAGTGTTTACTGTTTCTTCGTTTACCTCACTAAGAAAACGTAGATTATTTGAATCCCTTAAATCATCATGTGTTGCAACAGCTAAGAACATTCTAATACATAAATTCAAAACCGATTCATTTCTAGTCTGATTCATTAATTGGAACAATAATGGTTTTTGAGTAAAATCACCTGTTTTAAATAATTCAATTAAATTAAATAAAACTTCCTTTTCTGTTACAGAATTCAAAATTTTTTCTTTAATTTCTGATTTGACTAAAGTTGTTTTTTCTCCAAACCATATACTATTCATAAGATTTCCCGTTTCTCCCATAGATGCACCTACTTTCATTGAATTATCTTTTGCCATTTTCTTTTTGCCATTTCAAAACTTTATTTTGAAAAACAGTAACTTCAGTATGTTGAGGATTATTACCAAATACAATAATCCCCTTCTCATTCTCATGTATTTTTAGTATCTTAGCATTTTCTTTACCATAACCCATTTCATGATAAAAATCCAAATCTAATTCATCAATTTCTTTTTGACGAATAGTCGATTCTCCTGTCTTTTTAATATTTGAACTTACATTCTCTCCACCAAAAGATAAACCTTGCTTATGATGACCTTTTTCAAGTTCTCCTCTTCTAACCAACGTTTGATAATCTATTCTTGCTTCCTTTAGTTCTTTTCCCTTTACTATTTTAGATTCATCAGGGTTAGGATACCAATCAGGCTTAGTATCGTGTAATTTTTTCGCCTCATCATAATAAGGTCCATAAACATCCCTACCTGAAGAATTATTACCCGTACCCTTAGGAATATCACTTTTAGCTGATGCCACATTTTTCGATGATTTAGCAGCTGCTTCGGTTGCATTCGTCGCGTTTTTGCTGTTGGAGAAGAGATTTAATGTAGCCTTTCCACCTTTTCCAGCTGCTTTAGCATATCCACCACCCAAGATGCCTGCCGCTGATATCCCTCGATCCATCGCACTCAATTTATCCAGTGTAAACGGATCAAATCCAAAGGCCGTTTCAAAAGCGGCTTTGGCATTACCAACACCTGGAATGAAATCAGCGGCGGTTGATATAGCTTGTTTAATATTAACCGAACTTACAGCTACTGCTGCTTTCTTTGTCGCACTTTTAGCCACATTAACAGTTGTTTTTGCTGCGCTTTTAACCGCCTTAACAGCTGTTTTCGCTGCCTTTTTAACTGTCTTTACAACTTTTTTTACATACTTCTTGGCCTTTTTAACTGCTTTTTTTACAGCCTTTTTAAACCTCTTGACCAGTTTGCTCTTGGATAAATTATTTTTTAGCTTCCTGGCTTTTGTCAAGACCTTGCCTAACTTTTTCTTGAGCGCTTTTTTAACTTTCCCTACAACAGGGATACCGCCTGAAACGACGGAATATTCAATCTTTTTTATCAAATACCAACTTCTTACAGTTAATGATCTTCATGGATAAGGACACCTTATTGCATGCGGGAGAGGAGATTGACTTTGCCACAACAAGCTCCTTGTTTTATACGTACACACAATCGCCTACTACTAGCGATTACTTAGCATCGACTATAAATGATAGAACAAAAAAAGCTCAAACTCACCATAAAAATGGTCGTATGAGCTTTTTGTATTTGATAAAAAATTTTTCTACTTTTATTCATTTACACAAAATTTTTGATACTCTCTATAATCTCATATCCGCTAGAATGCTGCTTTTATCAATTATTTATATGTTTATTGCAGTATTCAATTATATATTCGTATTTATCTTTTCCTTTATTCCTATATCCCCCTCGTTGACCCTTTCCGATTTCTGCAAAAGCAATCTCTTTTTGCAACAGAATAATCATTTTTAGATATATTAGCTATCATTTTTAATAATTTTTCATCCGTTATATTTTTTTGAGATAATATATAGGAATTGAAATCGCCAGAGTCTAATTTAATCACTTCAACTAATTTATTTATCTCATTCTGAAAATCATTGATTGCACTTGCAATATCACTTTGCATCAATTCTAAAGTACTTACTTCATATGATCTTTCAATCCATTGAAATGGTGGACATGCAAATGCCCCATTAGCTCTCAAACTTTCTTTTGCATTTATATTCTCAGGCATCTCAAATATTTCCCAAAACAAATTATCATAGTTGTAAGCTTTAATATTCATTCTAAGAAATAAAGTCCACTTATCTTCGTTACATTGAACCCAAAATACAGCACAAGCAAAATAATCACCCATGACCTTATAAATACAATTAGAAATCACCTTAAAATTTTGTTTTTTCGCCTCTTGCTTTATATTGGTCATTATGATTTTCTCTTTTTCTTTGTTCTTTTGATTTTTGCTCATGCCGCTACTGTCCTCCATCCATTTTAATCTTCACTTTTTACCACTTGAATATTAAACTCTCTTAGTTGTGTATTAATCGCCTCGAAAAATTTCAAACAATTCTCAGTTGCTTTATATTTAAACCTTACATCAATAACGTAATATTCAAATACTATATTTGGATAGGTATCTGAATGCTGATTTGATTCAATAAAGCCTAAATATGCATTAATTTTATCTTGTAAAAGAGTTAAATGCTCCGGTTCATTTTTCCAATCCAAATGATCTGCAAGCATCAATATCAAGCCTTCCTCGTCCTTACTAATACCCATAGCATCTATTTTATTTGTTTCTATTATAGACATATTGTTCTCCTCTCTAATCTGGTCTAATAATCTCAACTTTTGTAGAAGATATAGGAGTATCACCTTTAAAATATCCCTTTTCCATCCGTTAAAATTTAACAATTATACACACTCAATTATATAAATTACGAAAAATCACTTGTCACCATTATAGACAATCAAGTGCTTTAAGTTCATTTTCTTAGTTTATCAATATCATCTTGTTACTCAATAAGTCCCAGAAATTCCATGATAATTAATATAGCTAGTAAAGAAAATTAGAAGTTCTTACTAAAATTTGTTACATTCTATTCTAGTTCAATTCCGTCATAAGCATCACCTAGTGACTCAAAATCATCTTTATATCAATACCAACTATCACCTTTACTTTCAAATAATCTCATTAATAGATCTGTGAATGATTTTGCTACAACAGTACTGCTTCCTACTATACCATGAGAATCCCAGTGGCTATCATAACATTTTCCTAACCTATCAGGGTGTAAATCAATAGTTAGAAAATTCCCATTACCCAAATCTGCAATGATATACCTGTGTGAAGAAATATCATATTCACATTTTTCTCCTACAATTATGGGGTTAGCAAGTAGGAATTTATCAGGAGAAACAATACTTACTTCAAAATCTGCATCTGCGAACAAGCCTACCCCTTCACAAATATTATAAAATTCAAGTAAATCATTAGGCAGAACATCATCTTCTTCAATATTTCCACCTTTGTCATTGGATTTTTAATATTATTTTGATAGTCTTCCGTTCTCTGTTACTTACGCTTATAATATCCCCATGAGCATCATTACCCGTATTCTTAAAAACATAATATAGGTCTTACATGGGTTACTCATATTCTCTGCATAAAAAATCAACTAATCGTCACTGGGTAGCGCCAACAATCGAGTAGGAGGGAGTGATTAACTCCCGACCTCTCCAACCACCGTACGTACGGATCCGTATACGGCGGTTCAATTAAGATGAATAACGCAAGATTTCATAACGAGCTTGCAGACTTTTGAGCCCTTGGTTACTCCAATAAGAGTTACCAAGGGTTCTGTGTAATATTGGACTTTTCGAAATACGCCAGTAACTCTTGCGAGTATTGCCCCATTCGTAAGCCTTCCAGTCTGGAACTCCTAAGCGAATGAGGTTGCGCACTTTCGTACGAGGTTTCTTCCAATCCTTCCATAAGCACATGCGAAGTCTTCTTCTAATCCATCCATCCAGTGATTCAAATATTGATTTCGTATCCGCTAATGCAAAGTAGCCACACCACCCAATTAAGTATTGATTCAATTGTTGAATTCGGTACTCCATTGGAAATGGCTTCTTTCTAGCTGTTAATTCCCGAATTTTGTTCTTCATTCGCTTTATGCTCTCTTTCGCAATTCGAACTTGTGGTTCTTTGCGGGAGGTAAAGCTAAATCCTAGGAATTTACGTTGCCAAGGACGAGCCACTGCGGATTTCTTCTCATTTATTTTCAATCGTAGCGTCTTCTCAATAAAAGTTTTGATACTTGCCATCACTCGTTCTCCTGCTCGTTTTGTTTTCACATAAATATTGCAGTCATCGGCGTAACGGACAAATTTATGACCACGTTTCTCTAATTCTTTGTCTAATTCATCCAGTACAATGTTTGAGAGAAGTGGGCTCAGTGGTCCCCCTTGGGGTGTTCCTTCATCTGTATCATAAACGACACCATTTATCATGACACCCGATTGTAAGTATCTACGAATCAGCTTGAGTAGAGGTTTATCAGAAATTTTCTTTGCTAATGTACTCATTAGACGGTCATGGTTTACTTTGTCGAAGAATTTCTCTAAGTCCATATCTACTACCCAGCGGTATCCTTCTTTTATATAGCCTTTGGCTTCTCGGATTGCATCGTGAGCACTTCGTTTTGGTCGAAATCCGTAACTATGATTCGAGAAGTTTGGGTCGTATAGGTTGGATAGCACTTGGGCAATCGCCTGTTGAATGAGTCGGTCTGTCACGGTTGGGATTCCTAATAGTCGCACACCGCCGTCAGGTTTCGGGATTTCGATTCTGCGAACTGGTTGTGGTTGGTAGGTTCCCTCAAGAATTTGTTTCTTAATCGTTAGCCAGTTTTCGACTACATGCTGTCGTAGGAATTTTACGGGCATTTTGTCTACTCCATGACTCCCTTTGTTTCGTTCCACCCGTTTGAGTGCGAGAAGCAGATTCTCCCGTGATAATATTTGATTCATTAACATCTCGTTCGACTCCTCCGTGAATAGCTTGTCTTCTTATAACAGTTTCTACTGCACCCGCTCAATGTCCCTCATGGGATTCACCATTACCTCCATTAAGTCGGTCCTTCTGGATTTTCTGTGTTTATCATAGAAAACTGCATGCCAAGGGCTATTCTCTCCGAATTGTTCGGTCCTTCCCATTCATTCTAGAAGTGAATGGTACTATGACCTCTGCTGACTTCTGATGGTTCAGCTACCTATCGCTAAGTAGGTTACAAAGTGTACTTTGCGTTTCCATCAGACCTCCCCGGGTAAGCGCATGCACTTTCACACCATCTATCCGCCTCATTTACTCGATATGACCTTCGACAGAAAGGACTTTGTGTTGTTATGCACACTCATCCAATCATACCTAGCCTTATATGAGATTCGTGTTCCTCGGACCGGTGTTTTGCCTCCAGCTTCCTTCAGATTCCGCGTCGCCACGGACACCCTTGCTCTTGGCTAACCTCTACTTCTGTCTTCGAGGTTTGGGACTTGCACCCTATAGTTCATACGCATGCCGGGCGCACATAAAAAACCTTGAAAGGCATTTAGCCAATCAAGGTTATAACAATTAATCATTAGTGATTATATAGCATACATTAAACAATATTTTTTTATTTTTTAAATCTTGAATAAAATTACTAAGTGATATAGTGCCTTGAATAATCTCATAATCACCACCCTGATATCTAGCTAAAAACATTAAGGTACTAGTTGGAGATTGTTTAACTAAAAATTCTAATATTACTTCAAACTCTTCTATATATTCCTTATGAATAATTAATGGAGTTAAGTTATAAATAACATCCTCATCGTCAATCCAAAAAGGTATAGGTAATTTTTCTGACTCTATTTCAAAATCAGAGGTACAAAGTAAAAATGCATTTTTTATCCCATCATCTTCTTTAACTAATGAATACCAAATCCCTTTTGTTTGACTCATAAATTTCCATGTACATTCTAATCTCAAAACCATTTTATCGTCCACTTCATTTATTACTTCTATAAAAGAGAGAAATGGAATTGGTAAGGGTTTATTTTGATTAACCACTAATATATTTACTTCAAATGACATAGTTATCACCTTTCTTACGGTAGAAAATCTTTTATATTCCAATTAGTATCAAACGAAGTCTTTCCATCTTTAGACATTACTCTGATTGTACCATCTGAACTTAGATGAATATCTGGATTATTACCCACCTTTTTCATAGAGTCTTTATACGGAGAGTTTTTATTGGTAAGGTCTTTAACTATATCCTGTTTCACTTGGTGGAACTCCCCTTTCTTCAAGTCAAACTTCCTCTCAATTTCTTTAGCTGAGTAGTTTTTAAAATCTTTACCGGTGCCCTTATTTCCCGTAATCTCCTTTTCTTTTTTTGCATGCTCTGCCTGACTTTCTATAATTTTTGCTCCATCTTTTGCTTTATCAGCCACTTTCGCAGGTTTATAGAATGTATAAAATGCAGCTTCAGCTCGTTCTTTCCATGTTGAGTCAGGACTTAACATTGTTTCAATATCTTCGAAAAAGAAATTAAATGTGGATTTTAATAGTTTCTTTTCATGATTTCTTTGTTCTTCTATAAATTTGTCTATTATTTCACGTTCTTTTTCTTTTTTAGTTTTACCTTTATTCTGAGGCACAGGACAGGAGCTTTCTAAATTTATATACTTTGATCCACCTTTTGGAATTACCACTTTTTGTCCAGTAATCATGTCTTTTCCAGTGGTCATTTCATATAGAGTCTTGATATTCCCAAAAATAGGAATGTGATTTAACCCCATAGAAAATAGTTTAAGATTTTGAGCTTTTTCATTCTTTTTGACTTGTTTGACAGCAGCTTTGGCCGCATTGTTGGCCTTTTTAGTTGCTTTCTTAACAGCTGCTTTTTTCGCAGCCCGTTTAAACTTCTTGGCCAATTTTCTCCTGGATAGCCTATTTCTAAGCTTCCTGGCCTTTGTAAAAAGCTTACCTCTCTTTTTCTTACGCTTCTTCTTAGGCTTTTTGAAGAGATTCTTTAATTTTAATTTATTTTTCGCCTTTTTGATTTGCTTTTTTTAAGGCCTTTCTTGCTGCTTTTTTTGCACTCTTAACAGCAGGGATACTACCAAGGAGGCTGCATATCGCTCCAAAAAAGCCTTTACTCTTACCTTTCCCCTTCTTCGCCATTAAGCACCACCCCCACCAAGAGGGATCATGCCCATGACGTCTAGGGCAGATTCAAGGTCTGCTCCGTCTTCTGATGCATCAAAACAGACACAGTTAAACATAATACCTCCTATTTTAAGTTAGTGTGAAAGTGTTCCATCAGGTGCAACGTTAATATATTTATCACCATTTTTTGTATTCCCCCACTCTCTCATTTCTTTTTCAGAAAGTTGAACATCCCATTCAAATTGGAGCGGATTAAATACAGAAAAACCATGAATAGGATCACTTTTGATGGTGTCACTATTCATGGTTCAAATATATATGATCAAATAAGCAAATATGTTAGTAAAAAAACCCTTAAAAGATACAATCAAACACAGATTAAATATTAAACATTTAACTTTTTAATGTGTATCCATACCTAATGGCATATTCATTAATTTTTGTATTTAAATCATCCCTATATATTGAAGTACAACATGAAATCTCCCTATGTCCATCATTAGGAAATATATACTCTAAGTAAATAAAAAAATTAAGTGAATCCATTTTTTTTATAATAAATTCATTTGCTTCAAATTCACCACTTCTAACATGTGGTGAATTAATAAAATTATAAATTTCTTCGTACATCTCTTGATCAGAAATCTCTACATCTAAAAATTTTTTTATTACATCCATAAAGTTCCCTCCTTATTTTACTGAAATAACCGGATATGCACTAAGCATACCACCGTCTTCAGAAAGAACAACTTTTATTAAATTTTCTCCTTTAGTTCCAACGGGCTTTCCTGCATCTAAAAATATAGAATATGACTGTTGACCTTGACCGGTCAAGCCATTGTCTAATATACCTTTAACATCACCTTTTTTTCATAGCATCTCTAAGTATAGCCTCTGCTTCTGCTTTTGTATCTCCCACAAACTTCCTGGCCTTTCCACCCGATGTAGCAAGATGCTTTGGTTTCACATATGCTTTAGATATATCATAATTATTAAGCACATTCTTTCCGTTTTGAGCAATATTTTTTGTACGCTGTTTTTCTAAAATCTCTTTTTCTTTTTTTGCATAGTCATCAAACTTAGAACTATCTCTTGCTCTTGCACTTTCATCTACATTTTTTTTGATTCGCTCTGCCTGACTTTCTATAATTTTTGCTCCATCTTTTGCTTTATCAGCCACTTTCGCAGGTTTATAGAATGTATAAAATGCAGCTTCAGCTCGTTCTTTCCATGTTGAGTCAGGACTTAACATTGTTTCAATATCTTCGAAAAAGAAATTAAATGTAGATTTTAATAGTTTCTTTTCATGATTTCTTTGTTCTTCTATAAATTTGTCTATTATTTCACGTTCTTTTTCTTTTTTAGTTTTACCTTTATTCTGAGGCATAGGACAGGATTTTTCTAAATTTATATACTTTGATCCACCTTTTGGAATTACCACTTTCTGTCCAGTAATCATATCTTTTCCAGTGGTCATTTCATATAGAGTCTTAATATTTCCGAAAACAGGAATGTAATTTAACCCCATAGAAACTAGTTTAAGATTTTGAGCTTTTTCATTCTTTTTGACTTGTTTGACAGCAGCTTTGGCCGCATTGCTGGCCTTTTTAGTTGCTTGCTTAACAGTTGCTTTTTTCACTGTAAGTACTGCTTTTTTCGCAGCCCGTTTAAACTTCCTGGCCAATTTTCTCCTGGATAGCCTATTTCTAAGCTTCCTGGCCTTTGTAAAAAGCTTACCTCTCTTTTTCTTACGCTTCTTCTTAAGCTTTTTCAAGAGGTTCTTTAATTTTAATTTATTTTTCGACTTTTTGATTTGCTTTTTAATGGCCTTTCCTGCTGCTTTTTTTGCACTCTTCACAGCAGGGATACTACCAAGGAGGCTGCTTATCGCTCCAAAAAAACCTATATTCTTACCTTTCCCCTTCTTCGCCATTAAGCACCACCCCCACCAAGAGGGATCATGCCCATGACGTCTAGGGCAGATTCAAGGTCAGCTCCGTCTTCTGATGCATCAGACACGGATACAGGTGCTTTGTTCGAGCCTTCCATTGTCACAATCTGTCCCTGTATATCGGTAATTCCGTCGAGAACGAGACTGCTGGAGCCACATGTCAAGTGCATAGATTCTGTTGCGTTCATCGAAATGCTTTTACCTGCAAAGGTGATATCATTGGCTTTTAGTGTAAGTGATTGCTTACTATGTACTTCTACCCCGCTTCCCTGATCCAACTTTAGGAAAACGGAGCCTTCCTGTGCAGTAAATGTGACAGCTTGTGGGTCTAGCTTGATGTCCTTGCCTTTTGGTGTGCCCCAGTAGGACGTTTTGGGATCGGCTGTTTTTGGGTTGGAGTCGCCGCCCTTTCGTACACTATGGCGGACAACGGCAACTTCCTCCCGATGTGTCGGGAAGGCAAGATGAACGTTATCGCCTTTCTCTCGTGTGCAAATATAAATCTAATAGTAAGTACGTGTTCATTTTATTTAAATGTCACTGCAACCAATCTCGTACGTCGCCTTACCATCAGTTTTTGATTTAAAAAGGGACATTCTTAACACAACATTAATAAAACATAAAAAACCTTGAAAGACAAAAAGCCATTCAAGGTTAATAAATCCTTTATTCTCAAATTAATTTTTCCTAAAATGATTTAATATTGTTTTTTTCACTTCAATATTATTCCCGTAAATCTCAAAAAATGAATAATCAAAAGTACGAATTTCTATTTCTGCAAATAGATGTTGTAATCCCTCACTTTCTTCAGTTTCAGGTAAATGATTGAAATTCCAATTAATCTTTTTACCTTTTTGAATAGCAATGAATACCCCTGACTCAAATTGTATTATCGTTTTCACTTTATCTATTAATTCATCTGTTGAAAGTACAATACAAAGTTCCTTTGGATTCTTAGGAAACAACTCGTGAAGAGATGTCTTACTAGTACCTAATACATCAAAAATATACCAATCATGACTTTCGGTATAATCCTTAAGAGATATTAAAATTTCAGCTAATTGCCAACCTAAGCAAGAAAGCTCTTCATTAAAAAACTTATTACCACGTACCTTTAGCATAAAAGCTGGTTCTTTTAAATTCATAATTTTACTCCCCAATGACTTATTCTTTAAAGCTCCATGATCCATCCTTAAAAATAGCTTCGTGTGAATGTGGGTTTACATGGTCCCCTCTACCATGGTCTGTACAGTCTGTCCGTTGAATCGGCATCCCATTTTTTCCCCACTCAAGTGTTTGAATATACTCCTTTTTTAATCCCAATTTGAGTGTGTGGATTCATAGAGTCAGGTTTATGAGAAGTACCATTAACCAATTTCCCATCTTTATTTCTTGGTAACCCTAATTTGTTCCCATTGGTATCCTTAGGCACATACATAGGATTTTCCGTACCCTATGTTGTAATCTTAAAATCCGCTAATAAAAAACAATCTATCTTAAACTTTATTAAACTACTTCTTCCTCTTTTATTATCGGTAATTTATAGGGTATATTAGTATATTTTATTTCTTCGGTTCAAGGAAAAACCTTGAAAAGCATAGTGAACTCCTCAAGGTTTTAAAAATAATTTACTGGAATGTCAACACTAAATTGAACATTTTATAAGGATTGCGATTCATTTTGAGATATTTCTGTTTCAAAGTGTCTATCTTATAAGATACAGTTTAAATAAGTTGCCCATTTTTTAATGTCCTTTACAAAGGGTACACTGGTATGTGCCTCTATAGGTTTAAGTTTTATCTCAAAATTTGTTCAATAGCACTTTCTAAATCAATTGCTTCCTGACCAATCACCAGTAAGCAACTATCTTCATCGGATGCAGGCTCAAAACCGATTCTTATTTTTGGAATATCATATTTGTCTTTTAGAACTAAAAGAGATTCTACTATTTTCTTAGATTTCAACTTTATTTCAGTTCTCGCACCTACTAATAACTCTCTTTCTGAAAAATTAAAAGTAATATCCCCTGTATCTTTATCAAAGGAAAATATTATCATAACATTATTTAAGCTACATCCTATTTCTATTTGGTTCAGAAATACATTTCCCGTCCCTAACGGAGTGAGTATTTCTTGGTAACTTTTAATTTGATGAAATTCAATATTATCTCCACTATTCTTATCAAAGAAATGAGATGACTTTACTTCTGGTGAACTAATCAAAAGTTCTTCAAACACTAGTTTATTTAACTCATCTTTTCGGAAGTCTTCTAGAATAATTTCAAGATTTTCCAAACTATCTACTCCTTTTTTATTCGTCAATAAAGCCCTTAAATGTTCCGTCTTGATTAAGTCTTACTCCACGACCATCAGGCTACTACGTAGTGCTGAAAGTAATTGTCCAAGGGTCTACTCATCCCTGACTATTCAACTCTAATTCATAGTAATGCTCTGGCCTTGTCTCAATTCTTAGGGTATGTAAGTGACCTTCTGTTTCTCTAAAGTTTTTAAAATACATATGAATGTATACATCGTCACTTTTGCGCATGTGCAGTTCATAGCTATATGTTCCAATTGCAATTTAGGGATATCTTTAACTGTATACAATTAAAAACTATTTATATCTTTGTTTATCACCACGAGCTTTGTCATTTTCGTTAGTTTGTTAGTTATTCCATTTTAAACTATCCTTGCCATTTAAAGTGTCTCTCGCTTAATTCTCGTTCTTTTCTCCGTATCCCCGTATTAAAATAACTTAATGCTACAACATTCATGAGCTCTCGATTCTCAAAACACATCTTTTTTCTCACTTTGTCCCACTATCTTTTACGCCCATAAATGTCATCTTAGTATCTTTTCTAACAGTAAGCATTTTCATGTGTCATAACTGACCATCATTAATTAAATATACATCCCATCAGTTTTTCGTATAAGTAAAAAACCTTGAAAGGCATATAGCCAGTCAAGGTAATCAAATTTTTTACTCATCTTTCATATACAGTAATGAATAATTCTCCGTCCTCCTCCTCGAACACACTTACTACTATCTCCCGATCTGGGAATCTGTTCTTAAAGCTAAGTGACCAAAATATTTTAAGAACCTCTCCTAAAGCCTGTATTTGCTCCTCTAAGTTCTCATCCTCATCAACATTAATATGAAAAAAATCTCTAACTTGATATAAGTTCATCATTTTTTCTATATTAACTTTATTTTTTTGACATTCCTCCTTCCACATTTCGAAATATTTTTCTGAAAACTTATCTTTTAATAAAAAACATCCTTCGACTTCAATAACATCCGGATAAAAAAATTTCGCAAACCCAAGTGCTGTTTTTATATCTGATTTCATATTTACATAGCTCCACCATGTAAATTTCCCTTCATTAACATCTTTAAACTCCATAAATTCGCTATTTATTTCATCATTGAACAAGAATATCACATCCTAATCTTTTTATGGAATATTTTTAGGTATTTCAGACGAGTCAGCTGGTCGAACCTCATAACCATTTTGAAACTTCTCCCTGTTTTTAGGGTTAGTATTGTATTTAGGCTCTTTTACATTTGGTCTAGGAATATCTCCATGTTCTTTTCCTGTTACACGAACCTCTTTAACAATTTTACCGTCGGAACCGTAAGTAGTATATTTAGTTATATTACCGTCCTTATCTCTCACTACTTCTGTGGAATTAGGCGTACCATACTCCTTAGGTTTATTTCTATTTTTTTTGTCCTTTGAAGTATTAGTTTTATCCGTACCCTTAGGAATATCACCCTTAGTTGATGCCGCATTTTTCGATGATTTAGCAGCTGCTTCGGTTGCATTCGTCGCGTTTTTGCTGTTGGAGAAGAGATTTAATGTAGCCTTTCCACCTTTTCCAGCTGCTTTAGCATATCCACCACCCAAGATGCCTGCCGCTGATATCCCTCGATCCATCGCACTCAATTTATCCAGTGTAAACGGATCAAATCCAAAGGCCGTTTCAAAAGCGGCTTTGGCATTACCAACACCTGGAATGAAATCAGCGGCGGTTGATATTGCTTGGCTGATGCTAACCGATTTAACAGCTATTGCTGCTTTCTTTGTCGCACTTTTAGCCACATTAGCAGTTGTTTTTGCTGCGCTTTTAGCCGCATTAACAGTTGTTTTTGCTGCCTTTTTAACTGCCTTAACAGCTGTTTTCGCTGCCTTTTTAACTGTCTTTACAACTTTTTTCACATACTTCTTGGCCTTTTTAACTGCTTTTTTTACAGCCTTTTTAAACCTCTTGACCAGTTTGCTCTTGGATAAATTATTTTTTAGCTTCCTGGCTTTTGTCAAGACCTTGCCTAACTTTTTCTTGAGCTTTTTCTTCGCTTTTTTTAAGGCTTTCTTTAGTTTCTTTTTGGCCTTTTTGATTTTCTTTTTAGCCGCTTTTTTAACTTTCCCTACAACAGGGATACTGCCTAAAGCACTACCTAGTGCTCCGAAGAATCCTTTACCCTTCTTCGCCATTAAGCATCACCCCCACCAAGAGGGATCATGCCCATGACGTCTAGGGCAGATTCAAGGTCAGCTCCGTCTTCTGATGCATCAGACACGGATACAGGTGCTTTGTTCGAGCCTTCCATTGTCACAATCTGTCCCTGTATATCGGTAATTCCGTCGAGAACGAGACTGCTGGAGCCACATGTCAAGTGCATAGATTCTGTTGCGTTCATCGAAATGCTTTTACCTGCAAAGGTGATATCATTGGCTTTTAGTGTAAGTGATTGCTTACTATGTACTTCTACCCCGCTTCCCTGATCCAACTTTAGGAAAACGGAGCCTTCCTGTGCAGTAAATGTGACAGCTTGTGGGTCTAGCTTGATGTCCTTGCCTTTTGGCGTACCCCAGTAGGACGTTTTGGGATCGGCTATTTTTGGGTTGGAGTCGCCGCCCTTTCGTACACTATGGCGGACAACGGCAGCTTCCTCCCGATGTGTCGGGAAGGCAAGATGAACGCTATCGCCTTCCTCTGGCGGGCTGTAGAAACCGCTATGTCCTTCTGCAGTATAAGGCGTAGCAAGTGAGAACCATGTGGCTTCTTCCTTTTTTTGTGCCTCATCAATGGATAGGTGCAAGCGTACTTGATCCTTTTTGACCTCTAATACCTTACCCTCAATCGCTGTGCCTGATAAGGAAGGAATGTTTAGTCTTTCTTGACGAATACCTGCCTTGGACAGTAGATGATATTCATATGTAAGGACACCTTGTTGCATGCGGGCGATGGACTTTGCCACAACTAGCTCCTTCTTTTGGAGTTGGACACGGTCACCGAGTGCTAATGTTTTTTTGGACTCGATCACATAGGATACTGTATCCCGCTCCTCCATTGGTCGCTCCATGTCATTGAGCAGCGTATGTAAATACTTGGAGCGATCCTTGGTGATTGTATAGCTAGTAGCTGACAGTTTCTCTAATCGACCTTCTGGGAGACCGAACCATAGCTTAGGTTTATCGACATCTACTGCTGGTACAAGCACTGTTCGAAAATGCGAGGCCATGCGCTTTAGAAATTGCCAGTCTGTCTCCCTATATTGTAATATAAATTGCTTTAGAGGAGTAGCCTTTGATGCAGTGTCAATAACGTCTGCACCCGGATAGTTAGCGAGTACTTGCTTGAGCATGGCATTATACGTCATCTTGTCGTGCTGGAAAGAGCGAGCATTGCGTTTACAATCCAAGGTAAATGTAGATGACACCGCTTCTAACTCAATTTGGTACACGCCTCTCACCATACGAACGGCTACTTCGGATACTTGCCCCTTAAAAAGCGATCGCACACGCTGTCCATTGCGTTTTTGATAGAGTTCTATCCGATCTGAACTGCTGGCAATCTGCATACAGCGATCTTTTTTCTCCTCTGGGATGAATCCCGTAATTGATAACCTTGCATGGTCATTCATAGTTTGGGTCAAGCTGAGATCATGCAACGTCTGAACTTCATAGGGGGATACGAGTTCAAGCTCTCCGTATCCAATCACTTCCTCATACGTGTTCACATGAATACCCTTCTTTCCTCAGTGGATGATGGATTATTCTTGACCATCATCTTCTACCTTTATCGTCCCGCAATATATGCACATATTAGTAGATTGATTGATAAGCGCGGGAGAATTCTCAATCAACTGATCAGACTTTCCGTTAATCCATGGCATCGTGACCACTGGTGTACACGGCATCGGTTTCAAAACACCATTATTAGCCGCTGTTGCAGCTGCCACCGTAGGATTAGATAATGTTTGACATAAACCGAAGGGCTGAATATTGACATAGGGCTTATAATCCATCGTGTTCATCTTTGCCTTGTTTTTTGAGTAAACCCCATGGCTTACAGGCATTTTTAATATGCTTGTTTGATCACCTTGGGAGCACGATAATTTGGCACCAGCAACTACATAACTGTGCTGCTCATCACCTTTTGTCTGCATTTCATCCGCCATCGAAAACCACCCTTTCTAACAGAAACGTGCATTCACATCGCTTCACTTTGGCACACTCAAAAGCGAAAAAATACGTTACTATTTCCACTATTGAGAATTTTTATCGCGATACGTAAATGCCTAGATATCACTTAAAAACTAATCACTTTAGGTAATAATGATTTCGTCTTTTTTATCTTTGCCTTCTTCAAACAACTCTTTATGTTTTTCTTGCTATCGCTACTTACCTATGAATTTAGGGTCTCGTTCCATTTTCCTTCTGTTTGCACTTTGCGTAATCGAATACCTCGAAATGCTCGGCGCAACATACTTTCTGCTAGCTCTATATTGACAATGATATAATTCTCTTTAATACCTTCAATTTGAAAGAAGGTGTATGGTGCGGCTAAAGTCTCATCAATAACGAGCTTTTTCAGCGTTCCATCTAGATGGAATTCGGTTTGTGCTGAAAGACAGGCCACTTTTGGCGGAATGGAGAGCCAATATAACGTTTGTTTTAATTTCGGCATATCTACGAGAACAACTGGTTTAAATGGTAAGCGCGACTCATATTTCTCCACTAGCTGCTTCACTGGATCAGCTAAAAGAGCAATGGGCTTTTCGATAAAATCGATATAGTCATTTTCACTTTTATCTAAAACAGGAAATTGACGCTCGAGCTCCTCTAGCTCCTCCATTCTTTCCACTGTTAATAGTTCTTTTTTAATAATTTTTGATAGTCCAACTGGTTCTACAGCATTCGAGATACGCTCATCCTGAGATAGAATAAAATAGTTCATCTTTTAATCTCCTTTTTCACGACATCTATTTCCAAATGACACTCGCTGTTTGGAATGGATCTAGCTTCAAATATTCCCGTGCTTCCTTCGAGAACACAGCTTTTTCTAAATTGGCTCCTTCAAAATGAGCATTCTTGACGTTAGCCCCGATAAAGCAAGCACCTCGTAAATTAGCTAGTTCAAAATCAGCTCCCTCTAAATTAGCGCCGGTAAAGCGCACTGGGTGGTAGCCTGGCATTTCCCACTTCTGTCGATCAGTTAGTCCGCTTGCTCCCTGAGCTCGTTGGAACTTAGCACCTTGTAATTGACTATTGCTAAAATCCGCCTCATGGATTGTACTAAAGCTCAAATCAGCGTCCATTAGTTGACTATTCCTAAGATTGGCTCCAATAAGCAAGCAATTACGCATTTTGCTCTGTGCTAAATTCGTTTTCTGGAAAAAGGCATAGCGAATATCTAAGTCTTCATAGTTGCCACCAGATAGATTTAATTTGCTAAATACTTCATACGGATATTCATCCTCTAATTTTTGATCTAGCCAAGCCTTGATTTCTTCGATATCCTTCGAGGAGAAGTCCTCGCTATAGACAACTTCATTAACATCCATAAATTCACCTATACGAATTTCTACAACAGCATCTCGATCAAGTGCTAAATATTCTGGACATCTTATAATGTCTGGCAATGCATATCTAGCAAGGCTAATAACATATTGATGAAAATGAGATGCTTCCTTAAGCTTGATGTGCTCAATATCCGCTTGGGTAATGGCTCCCATGAATGTTTTGCTGTATAAATATAATTCCTCAGCAAATTGCTCTAAAAAGCTTAACGCCCAACTTGCATCATAGGTAGTTAAAATAGGACGCAGATCAAAGAACCATTCCTCATCTGTCCCCTCTACTAGATAGTGATGACGTCCCTCCAGTAGCTCTGTGCGTAGCATAGAAAATGTGATATGTCCTATTGGGCCTTTTTGTTGAAGAGATTGTTGCTGCTGTAGCTGATGACAAATGGTTTGAAAGGATTTTCTAAATTCCTCAGCAAGCTCATCCTTTGAAGCTTGGAAGAAATCCTCTAACGCCAAGAGATACTTCAACCGTCTTTTCTCAACTTCCGTTTCATAAAAATGCTGTAAAACTCCCTCTGCTTGCATATGTGTCTCCTTCTTTCTCTTCATTAAGAAACCCATCTATAGGGCTTTTAATTGGCCTTTACTTCTTTCCCGAAAATTTGCACACTGCCATCCATCATTATTTTACTTTCCTTGCATTTTAGTGAAATTTCTTCTTCCGCAGACAACAGAATTTTCTTGCTTGCATTGACTGAAATATCTGCCTCGGAAATAAGCTTAATTTCCTTTTTACTAAAAATTTCGATGCCGCTCGCTTCATTTAAACGGATAAAAATATCGTTATCTTGTGCTGTAATGACAATTTCCGTTGGACTCATCTTAATTTCTTTGCCAAAGGCTGTTCTGTAATATTTCGTCGAAGGATCATCTAGTTTATTGGTTGCGGTGCTGGCTAAATTTGTTCGAATCGAGCTACTAGCAATTCCCTCCTCCTCACGATGTGAAGGGAAATTCACTTGTACGAAGTCGTTAATTTCAGGCATACAGTACCAACCACTATGCCCCTCAGCCGTGTAAGGCGTTGCATAAAGGAACCAATGTGCCTTTCCTTTATCCTGTTTTTCATCAATATTTAAATGGACCTTTATATGATCCTTGGCTACCTCTAACACTTTACCGATAATGGAGACACCAGAAATTTCATCATTATATATTTCACTCTTGTTCATGCCATTCTTCGTTGAAAGTGTATAACGATGCTTAAGTAAGCCATCCTTCATTGACGTAGAGGCCTCACAAACATAGAGTGTTTGCTTATGAAATGTTACGTGGTCGCCTATGGCAAGTACCTGATCGGTTTCCACTTCATAGTACAAAAAGTCATGCTCCCCCATACCTTGATTGCCGTTATATGTATAGAGGAGATAGTCTGCTAGTTTTTTTCTTGTCGTGTAATGATAGTCTTCTAGCTTTCCTTTTGCTTTGCCAGCAGGGACACCAAAATGGAACTTTGGCTTATCAAAAGTAGCTGCAGGAACTAGTCCAGTGTTATAGCGGGAGGCAAGACGTTTTAAAAATTGCCAATCGGTTTCTCGGTACTGTAGGGTAAACTTGCCTAATTTCCCACCCTTTGTAGCCTCATCGATAATATCGAGACCAGGGTAATATGGACTCATGAGCTTGAATAGAGACGAATAGGTCAGCTCTTTATCTTGATAGGAGCGATTTTTCTTCTGAATATCGAGGAAGTAGGTGTTGGAGGCAGCCTCGACTTCGATGTAGTAAATACCCCGAATTGAATGTACCTTGACACCTAATATAACACCCTTAAATAACGGAGTAGGCGCACCTAAATGATCCAGCTGATTCACTTCAATGGCTGAATAGACCTCTGTCATTTCAACGTACTGATCTCGAACTTCCTCAGGTACGATACCCGTAAAGCGTAATGTCGCGTGCTCATTCATTTTCTTCGTGAGTGTAAGCTCTTGAATACTCACTAGTTTAAATGGCAGTACTTGAAGATTATGATAGGCAGTTACTACTCCACTCATCGTAATACTCCTCCTATCCTTCCGTTAGGAGCAAATTGCATCGTTTCCATCATCGCCCTTGCGATAGGACGCCAAGACTCGGTATCCTCCTCCATACAATTGAACGTACCGATAAGCGCTTGCCCATCAATCGATACAAAGAACATTAAATTAAAAATCTCACCATCAATAGCAGGTGTCATGACCTCGATAAAGCCAACTGTTTTGTTATCTATTTTGATAACATCTGTATCAAACCATTCTGCTGAAGGCTGTGCTTGCTCAAGAACGTCAATCATATTTTCCTGAAACTCAGCTACACCCTCATCAGGTAAAGAATGTGATGTCTTGTTGAAGGCTAAATTGATAGTAGATGATTCATCCGTATAAATAATATTTGGTCTTCGTTCTGACGGATATTTTAATGCGGCTAACTCAGCGGGCATGATCGAAAATATTTTCGGCATTCGGAACGAAATTTTCCCTTCCAGGACATGCTGATCAATGACCGGCACTTCCTGCTCGTCTATATTGACAAAGTCCTTGTAAAGGTCAATTGCTTCTAGCTCAGACTGTTCCTCCTGTAAAGGCTCCTCAGGCGGCGCTTGCTCCTCTTTTAAAGCTGCCTCCTTTTGAGCTAATTCATGTTGTTCCTGCTCTCGCATTTCATTTCTAAGAGCGATAATTTGTTCATCTAAAAATTTCAACCCATTCACCTTCCATTTCTTGAACGTTTTTTCATCAGTAGACCATCAGCTAGTCAACAATCATGCGCTTTGGTCGCCCTTGACTGTGCCCTGTCATACGACCACCGCGCTTTGATTCCACTAAAATACGGTTCAAGTATTTATGAATCTGACTATTAGAAAATGTTTGGTAATCAAGCTCTAGCCGATTACAAATATAGAAATCGATTGCATCTCGTTGAACCCGCTCCTGATTTATGCACTCTAAAGCAAAAGCTATATCATACGGATTCGCTGGGCGATTTTTTAACAGCTCTCGTGCAAAATAGTGCAAAATGATTGGATGGTAAGTGCTTTTTTGAAAACCTGCATACTGACTATGAAGATAATTAACCGTATTATATTCAGTCGCAAAATCGGAAAAATCAATATACTCTGAGCGCAGTTTGGCACCCGATTTTAATTTGAAGCGTGCTAACTCTAGCTCATTGTTTGCAAGCTCTATCGAATCATCTAGAACAATCTCTGTTGTGAGATTCCTAAAATCTAATTCATTCACTTCTTCAGCAAATCGTACTTTTAGAATCGTTTCACTTCCTGTTGCCTCATAAGGAAACTCATAGCTACTAGGCAGCGTATAGAGCTTTCCATTATGCTTGATAATGCCTTTTGTAATGATGAGGCTTGTATCTGCTACAATGATATTGGCACCCGCAATGATGCCATTAGAATAATCTTGGAAATATAAATCTAAAAATTCTCTTGGGTAATCTCGCAAATTTTCCAGCATTTCTCGCTTTAAAATGCGGCCCTTTTGAAAATGTGGATATTGATTGGCAAACAAGCTGTCACCCACCTCTTTTCTTGTTTTTCACTGTTTTACTTTAATCCATCAAAGAAATCCAGCTCAGACAAATCGGTTTCGAAGGCAAAGAATTCCTTGCTTCCGATAAACAGCTGTTCGTCTTTTCTTGCTACTGGAACTACGTGGAAGCCCCAATGGTCTTCGCCTGCAAAGACAAAGAACTTCACTTCTCCATTCGTGATGGAATCCGTCTCGTCCTGCGGAATTTTATCTTGATAGTGCATTGCAATATTGTCATAAAGAACAGGTGCATAATCCTCCTGACGATTTAAGTAAGTGTATTTATACGATGAGTGATCGTCGTTGCCTGTGAGGAAAAACTCCACCTCTTTTACACCCCATGGGCGAGAAATCGTACCGTGAATTTGATTCAATCTTTCTAAGCTACTAATCAGTAATTTTTCCTGACGATTATGTGTAAAGGCACTGACAGCATAAGGGACAACCGGTGCATGGTTCGTCACTTCTGTTTCAATCATGCCGATTTTCTTGGCATTTAAATAACGAAGCGCTCCCCTTAAACAAGCAAGCTTTAACTCTGGAACTTTACCGATATTTTCAGCCTTTTGTCTAAATTCAATGCTGCGTCCTGGTACAAATTCCTTTAAAGCCTCGCGAAATGCGTCTATTTTACAGGATTGTCCCGTCAATTTAATGATGGAATAGTCACTCAGTATGCCACTCTCATAAAATTCCTCTAAAAACTCTCGCACGATATCATAAATATCCGCCTTAATGAGATGATTGATTTCTTTAATGTTGAAAAAGACATTTGGAAAGTCGTAAACTTCCTTAAATTGATTGTTTTCTACCAACGACAGGCACCAGCGATCTACTGCTGTGACATTTAAATCACTATCGTGCTGCATATCGTTATCCGCATAAAAACGACTTCTTAATATACCTGTTTTGCGGAAAAATTCCTTCTTCATCTCTTCTGCCATTTCCCATAAGAAATAATAATTATTGCGAACACGTAGGTACTCATCACGTGTGCGATTTTCATATTCCTTAAAACGTGTAGGGATAATATATTCGGCATCTACAAAGGCTTTTTCGAATTGCTCGTACACTGCTTCAACGCCATGATCGTCTACATGTCGATAAATATCCTTACCTGGAATATCTATTAATGCATCGATATCATAATCATTTTTTCCTCGACTATAATAGTTGGCAAAAACGATTTTCATAAATTGGAAAATGCGATAGGTAATATTGTTACCACCAAAATTCGTATCTCCATTTTCATAGGTAGTATGAATATCAATTTTGTAAGAAATATGTCCGTCCTCTATTCGAAACTTACAAGAAGAAAGGTCTGTTGTTCCGCCTCCACAATCGATCACGAGCGCTTTATATTCCTTGCCATCGAGAAAACTATCATTCTCTATTTGATTGGCAATCGTATTATAAAGCACCGACATCCCTTCATCGAGAGCATGCTCAGTTTCGATTTGGTATTCGGGTAAAATCGCACGAAACATATCTAAAAATTGTGTTTTCAGCTTAACGGGACTGGAAATATGTAAATGCTTGAAACGACATTTAAATTGATGCTCCGCCATTCGAATAATATAAAGCATAAACTCTCTTAAAATTTGGCTACGTGGAACAAGTGCAGTATTCCCGTTAGCATCCATCACCTCTTCCAACTTGGCATAGTTACTAACCCATCGCTTAATACCTTGGAATTTCGTAGCCAATGATGTATAGCTATTTTTTTTCATCATTTTTAACGCTTCATAGCCGTAGTGATAGCCTACTTGGTCTGCATTTGAGCAATCTGCGACAGTCATGACCGTCGGCACTACTTCTATCCATTCGTTTTGATGAAGTGGGTCTGGAAATTGCACAAAATTGATGCTATTTAGCTGAATTCTGTTATTTAATAGATCATGACTACAAGGAGAGGTTACATAATCACTCTCTAAATAGACACCAGCCGTAGTATTTGTTGTTCCAAAATCAATGGCAAGAATGGCATTCGTTGTTTCCAGCTGTTTCATCTCTAAATCTGGTATTGGAACCTTATAGTAATGAAGATTTGTTGGCGGAAGTGGGGTCTCCTGATAATACGTCTTACAGATATACTCAGAATCTTGCTTTCTTAAAAAAATAAAGCTGTAGTTTTTATTGTTTGTCTTCCGTATACCAATTGCTTGGTCAGCAGCGAAATAGTATTGATTTGGGACTTCGTCGTCTTTAAGGATATTAAGGATGCCGCAAAGTTCCAGCTGCTCATTGACTAGCAGTACATTAGATTCAACAAGAAAACCGCCTGTTTCCACGAAATACTGATCGGGTTTATCAATCTTCATCCCGCTATATAAGCTCATTTTGGCAGGAATTTTAATGTCACCATTGTCAGACATCTGCGTTTTTAAATACTCTTGCATGGCCGCTTCTACTCGTTCAAAGCCCCCATCCTTTTTTTCT
The DNA here is from genome assembly GCF_016638705.1 of Lysinibacillus agricola. Lineage (GTDB taxonomy): Bacteria > Bacillota > Bacilli > Bacillales_A > Planococcaceae > Lysinibacillus > Lysinibacillus agricola. The sequence goes on from NZ_CP067341.1 coordinate 3,744,877, forward strand.
CTAATGAGAGGGTTTTCTTCAGAGCCACGGTATCTTAAAATCTTGTCGATTAACTCGTCTCTTGTCAGTGTATTAATAAGCCCAGTCACAAGCTTTTCCTTATAGCAAATATTTCTAAGCTGGAAGGTTGTCATTTCCATTAGTTCTACTCGTGTATAGGTCATATATTTCTTTTCTGTATTACGCTTATTGGCATACAGCTTATATGAATAGTTAGTTGTCATTGGAATCCCTCCTCTTCCCTATTTAGTAAAGAGCTATTCGATCTAGCTTCATCGTTTCCTCTGCATCAATAATGCCAAAATGATATTGCCAATAAACCTCCATATGAAAACCTATTGGCAGAAACATTTCTTGTACAAGCTGTACCTTTCGCTCATTCTGTGCTGTCTGCTTTTGACGGATGTATAAAAGCAGCTCATCCTGGTCCTCCGATTTCACATAAATCATGCAATTTTTAAAGAGCCTTTTCAGCGTATCCTTTAATAAGTAAATTTCTTCACCTGTCCGGTACAGTCTTAGCATGTTGAGTGCAACTATTTCTTGCTCCTTTTTCGTAAAGGCATGAATATTGTCACGCACCAATGTACCAAATACATCGGCCTTGATTTCCCTTAAGATAAAACGAATATAGAACTCTCTCTTATTCATGCCCTGCATACGATCAATTTCAGCTAAAAAATGCAATCCAGTATCTAAAAGATAATTCCTAAACTCTATATCTGAAGTATGATCAGGATGGAAAAGACCATTAAAAATTCCGTAATAGCGATAATACGGATTTACTTCAACGTGCTGGTCAACATACTGTGCATTTAATAGTTGTGGACTTAGTTCCATATAAGGTGAATAGGCTTCGGCAAGATGAAAATAAATATCCTTTTTAGAAAGTCCTTCATCCTCAGCTTTAATGAGCAAATCCCAAATATAGTTCATAGCCACACACCTACACATTCATATTCGAAGAAATGTCGTTGCACTTCTGATACGAGGAAGCTTAAAATATCGTTTGCGATAAAGTTTCTCTCCTCATTCGCCTTAAACTTTAATAGCATCGTTTTTTTATGATTATTTTCTCCTATCACTTCCGTTAAGAATGTGTTCACAGAGTGCGTAAAGCTTGTTCCTGAGAAAGAGTCCACTATTTCGACATCTACAAGCTCAAATCGAATAGCTGCCTCAAAGGAGTTAATCATACGAGTAATTTCGCCCTTCGTTTTAACAGTAGCCGTATGCTTGTTAGCGAATTTGTGTATAAAATGCTCGATTCTTCGATTTGATACAAGCTCGTAATTTAATTTTCCGATCTTTTCATCTTCCATTTTTGCAATTTTGATTAGCTGCCAAACCCCTGACTTATCCTGGGGTGAAACAATGGTTAATTCATTGTCTGAATGTTTAACGTAACGAACATTATCCTCTTCGGCCTCAACAAGATAGCCATGCTCATTTCCAATTTTACGTACGGAAAGGACATGTTCAAAATTCACCTTATCGATAGCAGGAATGGGAAACCCGACATTTTTGACCTCATGGCGTTCAATATTCCATAGCGGAACCATATTTAGGCGTTTTTTGTCCTCATACTCTTCTAAATCAACGATTATTTCAGTAATTTCAGCATCCTCATGTAAAGATGGGCAATCTACTAAATTGACATTAAAAAATTTATAGACGAATGGATGATTAATGGTTTTCCAAGGTAAGCCGTTTATTTGGAAGAGAGGATATAGCTTGTTCATCTCTTGTAAATAGGCCGTATTTTGAGTAAGGCTAACTTTAATCTCTACTTGTCCTTCTGTCGTTACTAGCTTTCCATTAAAGAGTCTCTGCTCAGCAAGCAACTGTTGAATTTGTAAGGAATCACATGCTAAAAATAAAGTGAACAGTACTGCTGGTTCATTGTATTTAAGTGATTCAAGCAGTTTTTTTATATGGATTGATTTACTTTCTAAATCAGCTGGTCGCATCGGGAATAAGCATTCATGAATAGGGTCAACATCCTCCTTAGAACTTAACGTCACAAAAATATCAAACCTATTCTCAGCATCATCTATTTCATTGAATACGCGGTCTTCAAGCCTTTTGTTCATTTCATCCTGATAGTCGATTAAATTTACAAAAACGCCACTTACAATATCCTTTAGCAGTTGACGTTGCTCTAAATCCTCTATTTTGCGTAACCGTTCAATCATGAGCTCTTTCATCAATTTATTTTCCCTCTTTCATCACTTCAGCATCAGTTGGCTCACTAGCAGCTGTCCCTTCATTCGTAGGCGGAGCTGCCTGATCAGATGGCGCTGTATCGGCAGCTGGTGCTTGAGGAGGCGGATTTAATTTATCATTGGCGTTCATAACCTTTCGCTCAAGACCTAAAACCTTCGACAGCAGCTCTGTCTCCTGATAAATTTCCTGTGCAAGTGTATAATATTCAATTGCTTTTCCAAACTCTTGGCGTGCATAGCTCTGATCTCCGCTTTTTTCTAAGCCTTCAGCCTTTAATTCCTTCTGGGCCTTTTTCAATTCAGCAATTTTAGCCTCTGTATCTTCTATTTTTGTCTTTATTTCAGGTTCGCCAGTATAGGCAATTGTCAGGGCTTTTTTTCTTGCCTTTTGATACGTTTCAAGTGCCCCATTGTAATCCTCTGCCTCAAATTGAAAATCTCCATCTTTCACAGCTTCAGCAATTTGTACAATGGTATCCATATTTGCGATTCTTTGTTCAACTACTGCTTTCCCAAAGTCTTTTATAAGCTTTCCTTCTTTTTTAGCCTTTTCATATGACTCTAGGGCATCGTTAAATTTACCTTCTTCCGCTGCTTTATCTCCACTGATAATCAGATCGGTAACTCTTAATTTTTTAGCTAGTACATTTCTATGTATTGGATCCTTCAATTTTTTGGCCGCATTTCTGCCTTCACTATATTCCAGCAGTGCCTTATCATAAGTTCCATCTTGAAAATAAAGGTTTCCGCTCTTTTCATGATCTTTCATCTCGACGGTCAATTCAGCCATTTTTTTGGCTTGCTTTGCCTGATAAAAAATCGTGCCTCCACCTACGACCAAAGCTAGCACTAATGCAGCTGCAATCATTTTGATGTATTTCATTTTTTTCTTATTTGTTTCCTGATAAACCTTATTAGCAAATATAGCTGCGATTGTGTAATTATTGACAACCTTCTTTTGCCTGCTTAGCAGTACCTCTTCTAATACATCAATGTATTTCTCAGGCTCTTTTGCATCTTCCAACGCATCTGCCATTTCAATTTCATTGACATCCTCCCAAAAGCCGGCTGTACAAAGCACTAGTACATCGTCATCCATTAACTTTATTTTCTTTGAAACAAAAGGCTGGAAATCTTTTGGTTTGCCAAGATAATTTAATAAATTAGTTCTTTCCTCGTGCTGGCTAATATCGAGCGAACGGTTCCTATCATTCACTAGCTCTTGCGCCAAGCTTTGATCCGTGCTTTTAAACGTTAAAGTCCCATTACGGAAATGATATAATCTCGAATTTCCTGCAACGGCAACAATCATCTTTGAGTAATCTGAGACGACAATGACAATACTAGCCTTCAATCTCACCCTTAAGCTTTGAGCTTGAAGAATATCTTGTGCATATTTTAAGTAATGTTTAATTCTCCGTCTGGACATGGATGGCTTTTCCATAAATTTTTCTAAAATTGCCTTTACAGCAAGCTCAGCACTACTGATTTCCTGATCTGAATCTAGCCCTTTTACAGCTACCCAGCAGGCTACATCATCCAGCTCTGTATAGGCAAAGTAATCTTTATTTTGCAAAAATGAGCCCGCTTCGGATAAAAAGCTTGTTTTAAAGTTGCTATTTTCCTTTCTCATGATTACTCCTCCTTATTTACTGACTCATTTATAGACACACGTAAAATGATTACCATGTTTTTTCTAAAATAACGATGGTTGCATTATCTTGATTTTTTAAGCGTTTTTGTTCAACGGCTTTTATCATGTCTTGAGCAATATCATAGGGAGTAGCTTGCTGAGAAAGAATTTTCTCCATTTCAACCTCTGTTAAAGTATCATAGACGCCATCACTAAATAGACATACTTTATCCCCTCTATTTAGCTGAATCGGACTTTTTCCTATATCCATATTTTTAAAGCCTTCATACCCTAAATAATTGATAAGTCTCTTTTTCAAAGGATTTTCCTGCACCTCAAGCTGAGATATTTCACCAGATATATATCGCTCAGTTAACACTGATTCAAAAATATGCTTTTGATTGATGGCCTTAAATTCTCCATTTCGAAAAATGGTAATGACACTATCTCCAACGGCTCCCCAGTGAAGAAATCCGTTATCATCAATAACGGCTGCCACTAATGTAGTACCGCCATTCGAGCCATTTAAATTTTCGACAATCATATGATTACTTGCTAAAGCGGACTCATTAAAAAATTTTTCTAGAGTATTTAGACCGCTCAGCTTTTTAAATTCTTCAATAAATGTATTGACAGCTACCGTACTTGCCATCCTACCGTTTGCTAAACCACTGATACCATCTGCTAGGACAGCAATTATCCCATCACTCGTTTCTGCTGTAGAGAAATAATCATCTTGCTCATCACGTCTGCCAATCGTTTGACCATTTCCGATTTCTATTTTGTTTTTTTCATTTTGTTGCGCAAGCATGTTTCGAATGATTAATAATGCAATGAGTACAACGATAAATATTACCGTAATTATGTATGGCAGTAGTTTCTGATCCATTTGTCATCATTCCTCACTGTTGTTGTTTTCCCATTCAAAATGAACACCACATAAGGGAATAAAAAGAAACATACTTCTGCCTAACTGAATGACATCATACGCTGCTAACTCTGTTGGTGTATAAATCGCTTCATTATTAAGATAAGCTAACCCTGATGCATCTCCAGGAAGTAGATAAAAATTCCTTTTTTTAGGATCATAAACAATGACTGCATGGTTACGCTGAGAAATCGAATTATCACCAACAATACGAATGTGCATATCCTCAGCTCGACCAATAAAGTTTTTTTCCGATAAAATTCGATAGTCTCGACCCATTTGAGGCCCTTCAATACAAACTAACCATCCCGTTACTGGATCAATTCCATCCATTTCTCCGAGATATGGCATTGTTTTATCATCTACCTCTGCTACAGCTGTTTGCTGACCACTAGGTCTTTGCTCCTGTTCCACCATTACATTGCAATATGGACAAACATTTCTATGTCTTCTAGAACTAAACATGTGACCATTTGTACATCTAATCAAACTCATTTTCGCTATCCCCCGTCTATGTACGAATTTACTTGTCTCTCTATTTCACTAAAATTCGCGTATTTGCTATGTATATCGTGTCTCCATTACCGATTGGGTAAGGGCTTTCGTGTTTTATTCTATTTTTAACGCGCTTATGAGCTTTTTTTATACCAACACCATTGACCGAATCAATATCCTCTATGTACCATACTCCAGAAACATTATTTAATACGGCATGTTCATAGTTGATAAGCGATTCATATTCTGTACCGTTTAAATCGATATCTGCCTTATTGTCAGCTGAACTTTTCCCAATAAGTAATGATGTTTGGTCACCTATCTCCCATTCATCTATTTCAACTCCTCGTTCATTGAGGAGAACTAATTTTCGAATTTGCTTGTTTGTCACATCGTAATTTTTATCTCTTGCTTCATACTTAACAGAGCCATAAATAATTGCTAGTATGACCAGCATTAGTCCAATAATTGTTTTCAAAATAAAATCCTGATTCATGACAAATACGTATAGAATGAAAAAGAAGGCGATTGTGACAATAATGATATCCATAACTTTTATAATCATTTGTTTCTTTGCGTTTTCAGTGTATGCATCCATTGAATTTTGACCATACATGGTATCACACTCCTTCATACTAGCTATGGCTTCGTTTTACTTATTAAAAAAACGTTCAAATAAATCAGTTGTATCTAGTGGATTCTTCTTTGCATTCTTGTTAAGGGCTGATGACATTTCCTTTGTTTTAGGATTAAAGCCAAAAAAATGTTCAAAATTCTTTTCAATATTGTCCATATTAAAATCTGGCTTTTTTTCAGTAGACTGTTGGCGTGAAGATTGTTTTTCATGTGTCTGTCTATCATTCCAACTTTGACCAGCTCCATCTAGTCGAGCATCATATGCCTCTCTGGAAGCTTGATCCTTCAGTACTTTGTATGCCTCTGTCACTTCTAAAAAAATCTTTTCAGATTCTTTGTTTCCACCGCTCACGTCTGGATGATGTTTTTTTGATAGTTTTCGATAAGCGAGCTTTATTTGTTCTTGCGTGGCGTCTCTACTGACACCTAAAGTTTCATAATGCGTTTTCATAGTTTTCATCCCCAGTATTAGGATTATTCAAAATTATCTAAGGAACTATAAAAGTCCCTTAGATAATGTGGTGTGTCTATCAAGCAGTAATCTTAGACAGCGTAGCCGCCTTCGATTTTCGCCAAGTCTGTTTTGTCTTTCTTTTGCTTAACGAATAAGTAGAATTCACCAATACCTTCTGTATCACCATACTTTTCTGTATAGTCAACGACAAAAGCATTTGGGAAATGAATTTTTCTTACTACTTGATCAGCAGAAACAACCTCTAAAGTTACTTTACGGTAACAATCAGCCTTTTCAGCTGGTACTAATGACCATAATCCTAATTTCATCGTATCATCAGAATTATCACCATCAGTTGCAGTAAGGATTTTACCTCTTATTTTTAAAGTTGCTCCTACATCTGTAGAACGTGCGTTAGAGTCATCTGGAGTGTCTGTTTCATACTCAACAGCCATAATGCTATCTAACCCTAGTTCAATTGCTTCTGATCCTTCTACTTTTAATACAAAACCCATTTTTAGTACCTCCTAATATTTGTTGAATCGTCTCAAAAAACTGCTTTAGGTGAAAATTATAACTAGCTGTATACATTCCTCCATGCTTCATGCAAATACATCAAGCATGAAGAAATATGTAATTTTTTCACCTTGCAATTTATGGAAGATTCTTATTTATGTTAAAAGATTTATGAATAAATCTTAAACATACTACTTAAAAAGTTTTTGATTGTATGTGTAAACTTGTTAGGCCTTAACAGCACTACTTGCCTTTGTAATCATGACTTCAAGATTCTTCACATTACCGTTAAACACTAGGTCAATCTGACATGTGCTTGTTTTTTCATCGATAATGTAGCCGATGTCATCTCCATCGTGAATAATAGAGTTTACAAAGCCTTTATCATTAAGCCATTTGCTTTTTTGACTACTTGGATTATTACTAAAGAATCGAACGATATTTTCGTGCTTAAAGTCACCTGATTGGAATCGTAGAATTCTTTCAATATACGTACTAACTTGAGTTTTGTAGACTGAATCAAATCCGTCTTCTTCCATTGCTAGACTTCTAGCTTTATACACCGTAATACGTTTAATGTCTTTATCTTGAAGCTGCGCATTTTCCGAAGAGAATACAAAGCCGAAGCTTCTGCTGTTAATAGCATCTTTAATATTATTAGTAAATCCTGAGATTTCTTTTGCCATTGTTGTAACGGCTCGAAGTGAATTATCACCAGCTTCGATATCGAAGCGTACACCAGGATAATTTCTTTGAACTTTCTTGAATGAATCTTTCAAATATTCTGGACATTGATAAGCTGAAACAATACCTGCTGCTACATAGCTGGCACCAACATAGACGCCCTCTATCCAAAGCTTTAAAATATCCTCTTTTTCTTTAGATAATCGTGCTCCATTTTCTGTTGTCTGCATTCTTGTATCAATGATCACACCTGATTTATCTTTAGGAATAATAGTGAAGTTCGGTAAACATGGTATCGCAAACTCACTATATTCTTTTCGAACAAGCACTGAGCATTTATCGATAAGACGATCAATACCTGCTGTTGCAATTCCACTGAATGTTGTTTCTTCTTCTGCCATGAAGTTGAAGAAAACTTGTACTTTATAATCTTTCACAGTATCTAGAAGGGTAGTTAACGATTCCATTGTATTGCCTTCTTGCTTAGCAACTTTATCGTTCCCTTTAAATCTAGATCTGCTTACTTTCATTTTTCCGGATGCCTCTAGTTCTAGGGCAGGGACAATTCCATACCATACCGTATCTGTAAAGTCATTTTTGGAGTTAACCGTATTTAAATACGTGCGTAATCGTGGTAGATTATTACTTTTAACGAGCATATCCAACTTTGTGTTCGTTACAAGTAACGAGGGCTGCATACCTTTGTTTTTAGTTGCATACTGATCAAAGTACATTTTTACACCTAATAGTTTTTCAACTAATGGCTTTACTGTTTTGACAAATTCATCCTTAGCATCCTTATAGAATTCTAAGTATGTATTATAGTTTTGCACCTCTGTCTCTACATCAAATTCAGCCTTCACAGCTGGCAATGGAGAGAAGGTTCTTACGACTAAATCTTTGACGTAGGAAGATGGTGATTCTGTAATCTCTTCATAATCCTCTTCAAAAACTGTGCTTAAACCATAGTTACTATTTTCTTCAATAACCATCAGTTCCGAGCTATTATTTTGAGGCGCCTCAATGATTTTTAATTCACCATTGTCACCAATAGAAAGTGTCCCAATTTGTAATTTTTCGGATTCATCTTCATCCTGATTAGCACCCAATAATAATCTTGTTTTAATATCTTCGATTGCTAAAGGGAGCATCGCCATGACATTGTTGTAATTTTTACTTGCTACTTCGAACATCAGGTTTAGCTTATCCCCTGTATCCAATTTTTTTGGATCGCCGTCATCTAATTTGTCATATTCACCGTATAGGTAATGGATTTCTTTTCTTACTTGTCGAATGTCGTCCATAACCTTTTTAGGAGAGATCATATCGAGCAGATTTTCAAATTTAAAATCTACATTCGCAATGCCCTGACTTCTTTTTGTATCGATGAGGGTGAATAACATCTTTAAAAAATCATTATTTTGGTCAATTGCTATTTCAGAAATACAGTCCTCTTGAATTCCTTCAGGTTTTTTTAATGTATACATTACCTTTTGGTTAGCAGCATTATAGAATGAATAAACCGTTGGAGAAAACTTATCTAAAAATTCGTCGAAGCTTTTGACAAGTAAATATTGATTAATCTCTTTAATCTTTTCATCACTAAGACTGTCAATCCCTTTTACATCTCCAACAAGCGTAATTAAATCCATTTTTTCCGGATTAATTTCCTCAAAGAGCATGGTTCTGTTTGTTTGACTAATAATCTCCATTCAGTCGGCTGTATGATTATACAGCCATCCCTCCTTTTATAACGAATTTCGTATAAGCATAATCATTAGTGAGCAGTAAATAGAAATTAACTATTGAGTTATAAAATGGTAATAAAAGATAAAAAATTTACAGTTGTTATAACTAAAATTGTATTCTAAGCGTCTTACTTCTACATCACTGATGACATTATGTATCACAAAAGTAACTATACAATATCTAATTTTATTGTCAATATTTTCATTAGAATATTTTGGCAAATTATATGTATGCAACTGGGTGAATGGTAAAAAATATACATTAATATTTTCGTGCTATTTTAATCAAAAATGTGTATGCATTCATTCTTTTTTATTAAAAAAACAGCTTATGGTGTATTTTTCATACCCTATAAGCTGCTTCGTAAGCTCTTACCTTTAACTGTAAAATGATAACATAGAATTACTTTACCTAAATTATTGGTTAGTTGGAATCATTTTACTTAAAATAGTTCTTTATCCTATTGACACTACCCTCAATAGTAATTACCAATTTCATATATTTTAGTGAAGAGCAGCGTTTCTTTGCTTGTACTGCCAGCCCCCACATGATGGTTTTGGATAAAAGAATACTCACCTTTTTATTATACGTTCTTACATCTCCAATTTTATCCTCTATTAACCGCTGCGATACATCAGGTGGAATAACATTTGTCAAAGAAAAATAAAATGTTGCTGCTAAACTATAAATATCAGTATATACACCTTGCTCAGATATAGTCGAATATTGCTCAAGAGGGGAATATCCTGGACTCGTAAATATTTGATAATCTTCAGCAGTTTTATAATAAATTGCGGAACCAAAATCTAGTAGATATGGATTACCTTTAGAATCAATCATAATATTATTTGGTTTAATGTCACGATGGAGTATGCCTTTTTCGTGTAAATAACACAAAGCATTCATTAATGGAAGTAATATGCTAGCGTATAAATGGTCTCTATCATTAATAGGAAAATCCTTTAAGTATTGATCTAATAAAGTTCCTTCATAATACTCCATACTTATATAAATCGACCCATTTTCCTCAAAGTGGTCAATATATTTGACGATATTATGATGATTTATTTGCTGCATAATTAACGCTTCATTTAGAGAAATGGCTTTTAATTCCTCGAATTTCTGCTTTGTTGAAGGCAAACGATTAATAACTGTTTTATTATCTAAATCCCGCAAAGCAATGTCATTTGGAAAAAACTCTTTAATGATTAGCTGATTCCCTTCATGCGTATTTTCTGCAATATAAACAAAGGATAATTTACTAGTAGCAATCACTTCTTTTATTTTATATGTATCGTTCAGAACACTGTTTGCCGGTAAGCTCAATTCAACTTGAGTCGCTTGCATTTTTAATCTATCATCCCTTTCAACACAATTTGTTCCATTTTTAGCACGAAAAATTTAATTTTTTAGACCATCACCATAACGTGTAGTTGAGTTCCGTTCCGATTGGGCGCTTTGTCGCTGACGCTTCGCTTTCGCGCAGAGCAAAGCTTCCTGGGGGCGTCCGACGAGCCGCTTCGCTCCAGGGTCTCGGGCCAACAGATGTTTTTTGCGCGAAAGCGAAGCGGCAGCAGCACCGATGTTGGTCACGAAGGCGTTATCACAGGACGTGATGTTTTTAGCCTTCGTTCCTCTATCGCTAATCCCCAAGGAGTCGCCGAGTCGTAACGAAGATCAACTTATATCAATTTCGCCTTAGCGTAATTGCCGCTGTCGCACAGATAAATTGCCACAGGTCATGGCGTTCTTAGATTGAGTTCCTCTATTTCAGTAGGTGTTTGGACACCCACTGAAAGGAAACCACATCCGCATTCATCTCACCACCTTTAGAGGTAGGAGTCTTCTACAGAATGAAGATAAATGGCACACTTTTTAATAAATGACAATCCGCAACTTTTGGCTATGTCCATTATTTTAACAAAATACAAATTAATGTAAGTATATCAATATACACCCTTATATTAAATAGTTATCTTATAGTATTTCTACATTGAATGGCGAGGTTAAGCACAATGTGAAGCCATTGCATTGTTTTTTCCTGGCATTTTGACATTCCTATTCGTAACTCTGAAGCTTCTATCCGTCGCTTTGGCTCTTCTTTCCGCCGCTTTCGGCTTTCTTTCCGTCGCTTGGACCATTCTTTCCGTCTCTTCGACTCTTCTTTCCGTCGCTCTGTTTTCTTTCTGTCGCTTTGGCTCTTCTATCCGTCGCTTTCGGCTCTCTTTCCGTCGCTTGGATCATTCTTTCCGTCTCTTCGACTCTTCTTTCCGTCGCTTTGTTTTCTATCCTTCGCCTTGGATCTTCTTTCCGTCGCTTGGACCATTCTTTCCGTCTCTTCGTCTCTTCTTTCCGTCGCTCTGTTTCCTTTCCGTCACCTTGGCTCTTCCTTCCGTCGCTTTCGGCTTTCTTTCCGTCGCTTGGACCATTCTTTCCGTCGCTTCAACTCTTCTTTCCGTCGCTCTGTTTTCTTTCCGTCACCTTGACTCTTCTTTCCGTCGCTCTCGACTTTCTTTCCGTCGCTTCAACTCTTCTTTCCGTCGCTCTGTTTTCTTTCCGTCGCCTTGGCTCTTCTTTCCGTCGCTTTCGACTTTCTTTCTGTCGCTTGGACTCTTCTTTCCGTCGCTCTGTTTCCTTTCCGTCACCTTGGCTCTTCCTTCCGTCGCTTGGACTCTTCTTTCCGTCGCCCTGTTTTCTTTCCGTCACCTTGCTAATGTCTATCAAAATTAAGATTGAAAAAAACGTCCAACAAGTATGAAAAATACTCATTGGACGCCTTATATAAATAATTATGCTTTTTGATAGCGAAGCACTGGTGTACGAGCAGCGCGTGTTTCGTCTAGACGAGTTACGACTGTTGTATGTGGTGCTTCTTGTACGATTGATGGGTTTTCTTCAGTTTCTTTTGCAATTTGAATCATTATATCGCAGAATGCATCTAATGTTTCTTTAGATTCTGTTTCTGTTGGCTCGATCATTAATGCCTCTTCCACATTTAATGGGAAGTAAGTTGTTGGTGGATGGTAGCCAAAGTCTAACAGACGTTTTGCGATATCTAAAGTACGAACGCCAAGTTTCTTTTGACGACGACCCGATAATACAAATTCATGTTTACAATGACGGTTATATGGTAGATCATAGAATGGCTCTAAGCGACGCATCATATAGTTTGCGTTTAGTACTGCGTATTCTGTTACAGCTTTTAAGCCATCTGGACCCATTGTACGGATATAAGTATATGCACGTACGTTGATACCAAAGTTACCATAGTAAGGTTTAACACGTCCGATTGATTGTGGACGCTCGTAATCGAAGTGATATGTTCCTTCTTCTGTTCTTACTAAAACTGGTTTTGGAAGGAATGGAATTAAATCTGCTTTCACACCTACTGGACCTGAACCTGGGCCACCGCCACCGTGAGGACCTGTAAATGTTTTGTGTAGATTTAAGTGTACGCAGTCAAAGCCCATATCGCCAGGACGTGCTTTACTCATAACTGCGTTTAAGTTTGCACCGTCATAGTATACTTTACCGCCAACAGAGTGAATAAGCTCTGCCATTTCGATAATGTTTTCTTCAAATAGACCAAGTGTATTTGGATTTGTTAGCATCAATGCAGCTGTGTCAGTACCAACTACTTTGCGTAAATCTTCAATATCTACTAAGCCATTTTCATCTGATTTAACAGTGATTGTTTCAAAACCTGCAACAGTTGCCGATGCTGGGTTTGTACCGTGAGCAGAGTCAGGAACAATAACTTTATTACGATGACCTTCACCATTTGCCTCATGGAAGGCACGAATCATCATTAATGCTGTCCATTCACCATGAGCGCCTGCTGCCGGTTGTAATGTCACTTCATCCATACCTGTAATTTCAACTAATGAAGTTTGTAGATCGTAAAGAAGCTCCATCGCACCTTGAGTAGTTGATTCATCCTGTAATGGGTGGACATTTGCAAAACCAGAAATTCGTGCAACAGCCTCGTTAATTTTAGGATTATATTTCATCGTACAAGAGCCTAGTGGGTAGAAGCCTGAGTCTACACCGTGGTTTCGACGAGAAAGTGCTGTATAGTGACGCATAATATCAAGCTCAGAAACCTCTGGTAATTCTGCCGCTTCAGCGCGTACTAAGTTCGTAGGAAGTAAATCTGCAAGATCAACCTCTGGTACATCAAGTGCTTCTAAGCCATAGCCTACGCGACCTTCTTTGGAAATTTCAAAAATGAGTGATTGATTTTCGTTATGCATTAAGAGCCCCCATTTCTGCAACAAGTGCATCAATTTCTTCCTTCGTGCGTAATTCTGTTACTGCGATTAGCACGTGATTTTTTAGAGAGTCATATGTTTGACCTAAAGGATATCCACCGATGATTCCTTTATCAATTAAGCCTTTATTAATTTCTTTCACACATTTATTTGTCTTCACAACGATTTCGTTAAAGTGAGCACCTTGGAAGGCTACTGTGAAGCCTGCCGCTTCAAAGGCATTTTTAGCATAGCGAGTTTTCGCGATATTTTGCGTCGCCATTTCACGAACGCCCTGTTTACCTAAAGCAGTCATTGCTACAGAAGCAGCAAGTGCAAGAAGCGCTTGGTTCGAACAAATATTAGACGTTGCTTTATCACGACGGATATGTTGTTCACGTGCTTGTAATGTTAAAACATAACCACGACGACCTTCACCATCTACTGTTTCACCAACAAGACGGCCAGGAACTTTACGCATTAGCTTCGTTGTTACTGCAAAGAAACCACAGTGTGGACCACCGAATGCTTCAGAAATACCGAAGACCTGTGCGTCACCTACACAAATATCAGCACCTAGCTTACCAGGTGGTGTTAAAATTCCTAGTGCAAGTGGGTTTGAAGATACGACAAATAAACTTTTTGCCTCATGTGCAATATCTCCAATTACTTGTAAATCCTCTACTTGACCAAAGAAGTTAGGATATTGTGTAATAACAGCTGCCGTATTGTCATCAATCAGCTCTTTTAATGCTTCTACATCTGTCACTCCATCTTTATGTGGAACTGTAACAATTTCAATGGATTGACCGTATGCATATGTAGCAACGACATCGCGATACTCAGGATGAACCGTTTCTGATACTAAAATTTTCTTACGGCGTGTATGGCCAGCTGCAAGCATACCTGCCTCAGCTAATGCTGTTCCTCCATCGTACATAGAAGAGTTTGCAAGATCCATGCCTGTAAGCTCTGCAATCATCGTTTGGAATTCAAAAATTGCTTGTAATTCCCCTTGTGAAATTTCTGGTTGATAAGGAGTATATGCTGTGTAAAACTCTGAACGAGAAATAACATGGTCCACAATAATTGGTTTATAGTGGTTGTATACGCCCGCACCTAAAAACGATACGTTTGCATTTGTATCTTTATTTTTCGCAGCAAGTACCGATAATTCTTTTAATAAAGCTGATTCTGATTTTGCATCTTTAATATCATATAGGCCTTTAAAACGTACTTTTTCTGGGATATCCTCAAATAACTCATCAACTGAGGATACACCAATTACGTCTAACATTTCTTGTTTATCTTGCTCCGTCATTGGTAAATAACGATGTTTCATAAATGTAGGTCCCTCTTTTCAACTATTATTTTGAACGTTTGTAAAACGGTGTTTCAACTGTTACTACCTTTAAGTACTTACCACGAATTTCGATTTCTAATTCTGTTCCGATAGTTGTGAATTGGCTGTCAATTAACGCGTTACCAACATTACGTTTAGAGGAAGGAAGCTGTGTACCCGTTGTCACTTCACCAATTTCTTTACCATCCTTAAACACTTTGTAGCCATGACGAGGAATGCCTTTATCGATCATTTCAATGCCCACAATTTTACGTGGCAGTCCATTTTCTTTTTGCGCCACTAATACTTCATGACCATTAAAGTCTTCTTTATTTAATTTCACAGCAAAGCCAATACCAGCCTCAAGAGGTGAAATTGTCGCTGATAGCTCTTGCCCATATAATGGAAGGCCTGCTTCAAAACGAAGTGTATCACGACAGCCTAAACCTGCTGGAACAACACCTTTGTCTTTTCCAGCCTCTAAGATTTTACTCCATAAAGCTTTAATATCCTCTGGGGAGCCGTATAATTCAAAACCATCTTCTCCTGTATAACCACTACGAGATACTAACGCTTTATGACCAGCAACTTCAACATTTTCTTGGAAACGGAAGTATTTAATGGCACTTACATCAGTAGCTGTTAATGATTGAAGAACCTCTTCTGCTAAGGGGCCTTGAAGAGCAATTTGAGCATAAGCGTCTGATTGGTTGTCAATAGTCACATCATATTGATGTTGATTTTCCATCATCCAATCATAATCTTTTTCAATATTTGACGCATTTACGCACAGTAAATAATGATTGTCTGCTAATTTATACGTTAATAAATCATCAACAACGCCACCATCTTCATAGCACATCGCATTATATTGCGCTTGACCTACTGCAATTTTAGAAATATCATTTGTCAAAAGATTTTGTAAAAAATCTTTTGACTCAGGGCCAGTTACTAAAATTTCACCCATATGTGATACATCAAATAAGCCTGCACGATTACGTACTGCATCATGTTCTTCTTTAATAGAAGAGAACTGTACTGGTAATTCCCATCCGCCGAAGTCAATAGTTTTACCACCATACTTTGCGTATTCGTCAAATAGAGGAGTACGTTTTAATTCGTTCGTCATTGTTTTTGCCCCCTTATTGTTAGTTACATTTTTACTAGTAGTAGTTCGTCTGTTTTTTTATACTAGTACAGTCAATGCTTGCCCTGTTTGTTCATCCAAATCAATAGGAGCGAACATTAAGCAAAACATTTTGACATAAAAAAAGACAGACGAACCCCTTTTCGGGATTCTCTGTCCTTGCACCTGAAAGTTACACCAGACTGGCTCGCATTATTGAAACAATGCCAATCAGTAGGCTTTCCCCTTTGGTGGCTGTTGTATTACAGCACTCTCCAGAGTTGCGTCTTGTACGAGTCCTTTTACCTGAGAGATTCATAACCCTTTGCTACTTGCTCCTTCGGTGACGTTTACACGTGCTCTCCCCGCACAATCATCCGCCCAAGATTCATCTTGGTACTATTTAGTATTCAATGAACATTAAGTTACTTATTTGTCTATATCCTAACATTAATTGTATTGAAAAGGCAATCATTTTTTAAATTATATTAAAACACGAACATTATAATCTTTTATATATATCATCGTTCGATTTTCAACCTTTTGACTTGGAATACTAAATACTCAAGAATTTGGCGAATCGTTCTACCCTCTGTTAACACTTGTATATGTCCTGCCTCACGATAGAACTTTCTTCTGTAATGATACAGCTTTTCTAGCTCTTCTTTCGTTGAACTCTGTACAATCGGTCTTTTTGGATCATGCTGTATTCTTTTGTAAATATCTTCGAATGTCGCATCTAAAAAAAACACAAGTCCACTGCGTCTCATTATTTTTCGATTTTCAGCATTGACTGCAACACCACCACCTGTTGAAATAATACAAGCTTCTTCTCTGAAATTTTTCAAAAATTCTGTTTCTATTTCTCGAAAGCGTGCTTCTCCGTATTTTTCAAAAATCTGTGAAATTGTCATACCCTGCTGTCTAACAATTTCATGATCCATATCATAATATGGCATCTTTAACAAATAGCTTAAACGTCTTCCTAACGCACTTTTCCCGCAGCCCATAAAGCCAACTAAATATATTTTTCGCATTCGAATCACCTTCTTATAACTACGATTCTACACTGTCTGACAAAATTTGTCCTAATAAATTTATCGTAGCTCGAACATTCATCTTTTCTAGCCCATCATATGTTCGAAACTGAATTTCATAAGACGTACAATACGTAAGAACAAAAGTAGTTACAAAAAATAATAATGCAATTGCGATTAAAAAAATAGTCCCTCTGTCATTTTTCAATAATTGGCACATAGAAGGTTCGCTCCTTTTTAATACCACTTGGAAGTTCAACAGTTACTGTTAACATATTTTTTTCATATTGAAACTGGCATTTATTAATACCATTTAGCATTGGTACATGCCCACCATTTACTTGATCGCGAATAATATTGCTATAACAATCAATATTATGAATGGCATCTGCTGCTTGGAAGGTTATTCTTTTTTGATCTTGTCGAATCGTAAATGATGAAATATCCTCTAAATACATATTCAAATCATAAGCAAATAGCTCCCATTTTGATTGTTCATCAGATAGTACCGTTGTTTTCATTTCAGCGAACCAAAGCATAATGAAAACAACAAGATGCGTAATAAGCACAAAAACAACTAATTGAAACACCGCTTCTAGTAATGTATAGCCCCGCTCATTCATCGACTTCACCTGTCAGCTGAATGCATTTTTTGCGCAATTCTCGTGTATTTTGAAAACTTACACATATCCCTTGCCCATTAATACCCCACTGAAAATATACATCTTCAATTGTTTTAGAGCCTTCCGTTTGCTGTAAATAGCGATATTGCTTTAAGCCTTCATAGGCGGTTTCAGCTGCAATAACCTCTAGCTTCTTGTTATAAAGAGATGTCTTCATAGTGTAGCTAATTGGTATTAATGTCGTGCATAATAACATAATAATGCACACTGATAAAATCGTTTCTACAAATGAATAACCAGATTCATTCAACTCTCGACCTCCCTCGACCTAACGTAATCACAACCTTTTTAACTCCCTGTGGCGTTTTAAAATAAATAGTCCCTGCAGTCATGACGTTTCCATTGTAGTTATATATAATTGTATGAACCGAACTCGAAACAGGCATGAACTCAACCCCTTTCGGAAAAGGTCGTTCATATAATTGTGTAAAAATATCTTTTTTAATGATATATCTCCTTGATGAACTCTCAAACTTCATCGAGATATATTCCCTTTGGTTCATACTATAAGTTTGTATATATTGAATATCTAATTGAATTTGTGTGAAAAATCGCTCAAGCTCCCTAGTTTCTGCTACTTTTAACGAAAACTTTATGACAATCGCTGACAAACACATGGCGATAAACAATACAATTAACATTTCGATAAACGTATAGCCACGCTCACTTTTTATATCCATCAGCTACCAGAACCAGTATTGGAAGAGGACTTCGCCAATCTTACCTCGCCATCATTAGTTATCATAATCTCTTCTTTATTAGGACAGGTCGTTTCATTCTTCTTCAAATAGCCTTTTGCTACCAAATCATCAATTGTTGGATACGCCATAAAATCTACGCGATATGCCTCTACCTGCCCCTGTACCATGCTAATATACGCTTTACAACCCTTCTCATCAATCGTGGCAAAATGTTTCGTAACATTTGGGATTGTGATTAAAATTAAAATCGAGATAATCAAAAGAACAATTAACATTTCGATTAATGTAAAACCAGCTTGCTGCTTTAGATGTTTCATTATTATCCTCCTAGACTAGTTCAATCATGTGATATATTGGTAATAATAAACTTACATATGCGGCAACTATGCACACTGCGATAATGATAAAGAAGGTTGGCTGCACAAATGCAAGGATTCTATGCAATAGTTGCTCTTGCTTTTCTGTCAATAATTCGCTATACAGTACCAGCTCTTTTCCTAAATAGCCACTTTGCTCTCCATGTTCAACAAATGTAGAGAAATCCTTCTGCCAAACTGTCATCAAATTAACAGCCTGTGTCAGCGTATCACCAAAAACAACCCGCTCCTTTATACATCGAGCCAGATGTTGCAGAAATGGTTGAAGTCGTTGCTCCTCTAAAATTTGTAAACTTGCCTGTAAAGAAAATCCGCTTTGTAGCAGACTTCCTAAATACGCAGCAAATTGTCTCGTCAAAGATATTCGTATATAAATCCGAATAAATGGGGTTTTTAGGATAATATTTAGCCGGTGAGCTATTGGTTGTCGCTTGAGATAAAGCTGAAAAATCGAAATGCTACAAATTATTGCAATACCTGCAACAATTAGTGCATCAGGAGAATGCAATAATATTTTTGATAAAGCAATGCTTGTCTCCTCTGTGCCGGTAGTTCGACTTGCCACCATTTTTTCTATATTAGGAAAGAATATGGTGCGAAATACTAAAAACAACAGCAACAAAAATAGCATGAGTACTACTGGATACAAGAGTAGCTTTATTAATTTTTTCTTCGTTGCCTCACTCAAAGCCATTTGCTTTGCCACACCTTTTAGCGTCTCAATCATATGCCCATTATTTTCTGCAACTGTAATGGCTACTAAATGCTGCTTTGAAAGCTGCATTGCTTCAAGAACGCCTGAAACACCGACACCTTGCCTAAGCTTTTCATCGATTAGCTTTTGTATTTCTTCATGCGCTTCAATATGATGGGGTAATAGAATGGAAATAGCCTGATGGAATAAATAACCTTCCTGCATTAACACGCTTAATCGACTAAAAAAATGGGCTTGCTCCCTTACTCGCCATTTGGTTGCCTTTTTGTAATCAAATTGAATCCTCTCAATAAACTTTCGTATTCGCATAGTTCTGCCTCTCTATTAATTCTCTTTGACCTGAAAGCGTTAAATCATGTGGTAGCTCATAGCTAGTTTTTTGCATAATTGCTTTAATGGCCATTTGAAGATGAACATCACTTAATATTTCAAACAATGCACGGCGTTCCTCCTGGACTATCGGTGATTGGAAAAGTGTTTGAGCAACAATTCCTACCACAGTTTGGCGAAGTTCTTCTATTGAAACACCTAAGTCTATAAAACGATAAAGGCAGTTTACCGAATCCTTGGCATGAATGGTCGTTACCACTAAATGACCTGTTAATGAAGCCTCGATTGCGATTTTTGCAGTCTCTTTATCACGTATTTCACCAATCATAATAATGTCAGGTGAGTGGCGTAAAATAGCCTTTAATCCTGTAGCATATGTAACGCCAGCTCGTTCGTTTACTTGAATCTGTAAAAGGTTTGCTTGGTTATTTTCTACAGGATCCTCCAATGAAATGACATGTCGATTTAGCTCTGTCGAACAGTAATGGATTAGAGAATATAAGGATGTTGACTTACCAGAGCCTGTTGCACCTGTGAAACATAAAAGTCCTTGTTGATGTTTCACTAGTTCCATTAACAAGTCTGCTGCATACTTGGAATAAGATAAGGAAGTAAGTGGGAATGCATGATTTTGTAGAAGTAATCGGATAATTAGGCTTTCTTTTAAAAATACCGAGGGAAGTGTAGAAACACGAAAGGCATATTGATCTTGTTCCATAGCTTTTTGGAAGGAGCCGCTTTGGGGTTTGCGACGCTCACTAATATCTAATGCCGATAAAAATTTAAAAAAGGAAATCATTCGTTCCGCAAGATCGTTTGGTAATTCACCTGCTTGGAGCAGCTTATCATATTTTCGAAAATAAATACGATATCGCACACTTTCTGGAACTAATAATAAATCTGATGCACCGAAATGATAGGCTTTTAGTAAAAGTTGCTCACACTTTTGTTCAACAACTGTTTCAAAATTCTGCATATTCGCACCCCTCTTCTGGTTCATTCGAATATGACCGCTCTATTCGTTATTTCCTAGTATAGATACGAACCTGCCACGAGAAAAGCCCTTTTCTTAAAATAAAAATTTGTCATAAAATTTCCTATCAAATATCGTTTTTGCTATAAAATTGTGGATAAGGTGCAAATTTTCATTAAAAATGAACATAAATACATGAAGAAATTAATATTTATGCCGAAAGGAACTGTATCTTTTTCAATAATACAATATAATAGAATCAACATGATTTTTTTCCTAACACTTGGTAGAAGAAATATTATTTGAAAAATTATTATAGAGGTGAAGCAAATGATCCATCCATTAAAAATTACTAGTACATTGGCCGATGAAACTAGATACTCTATTTATGAGTACATCCTGAAAGAGAAGAAAACTGTAACGGTCCAAAATATAGCTGATAAATTCGGCATACATCCAAACGTTGCACGTCTCCACTTAACAAAGCTCTCAGAAATTAATATTATTACAGCTGATTTCGCCAAAACTGGGAAGGGTGGCCGACCTGGTCGTGTTTATAAGGCCTCAGATAAAGGCGTATCATTAACGTTCCCAAGACGTGATGAAAATCGACTACTGAAATGGACAATCCAATTAATTCAGGAATTTGGACCATCTGCAGTAGAAAAATGCCAGAACATTAGCTACGAAGATGGTTACCAGCAAATGAAAAATTATGTAAATGCTGAGTTAAAATTAAATAATACTCTTTCCTTCGAACAAAAGCTTCAGCTATTAACTGACAACGCAGCATTAATTGGCTATATTCCGCAAGTACAGCAAACAGAGTATGGTAAAAAGGTGATATTCTCCATTTTTAATTGTCCTTTCCAAGAGCAGCTTACTACCCACTCAGAAATTGTTTGTTCTTTACATGAATCCTATTTAAAAGGACAATTGGATGCTTTATTTTCTAGCAATGAATTTGTACAAATTGAAAGCATGATACATAATTGCGATTTATGTAAATATGAAATAAACGTGACAGAAATCGATAGCTAATTTAAAAATCCATTTGTTTGTCACAAAGAAGAAGAAGTTCCAGTTTACAGATACCTTTCATATCATTTATAATGAGTAAGAGATTATTGTGTCGTGGGCAAAAGGAGGGGAAATCTTCATGGATAATATGTATAAAGTTATGGCATTCTGGACAGGTATTTTTGCAGTTATGTTCTACCTTGGTGGTATGAACGAGGTATCGCTATTATTCGTAGGTAATACAGGTTTATTCTTATTATTAGGCTTCTTAAACCTTTCAGAACGTATGTACATGTACATTTTCGGAGCATATTTAACTGTATTCTTCGCTGGCTTCACGTACTATACAACATTCATTCACGTACCTGGTGGCGGTCATTAATTAATACAAAGAAAAACGCGTGTCTCATCGAGTGTGAGACACGCTTTTTTATGTAATTTATTCATCAGAGGTAATAGCATAGTAAAATCCCCTTTGCAATTAAATAGGTTAGAATTTAGTTTATTCTATCTATCCTACATAATGCTAGGGGGATTTTTGCATTTTATTAAATTAATTTAGGCTTTAATTTATTAAATCATCGATAAAGACTATGATGATGACCAACATCCTATTGCCCAAGCGGCTCATCGGACGCCCCCAGGAAGCTTTGCTCTGCGCGAAAGCGAAGCGTCAGCGACAATGTTTTATCTGTGCGAAAGCGAAGCGTCAGCGACAAAGCGCCCAGCTGGAACGGAAATCAACCTACGTTATGCTGATGAGCCATTTTTAACTATCGACTAACCTTAAAAACCATTCAAAAAAGGATTTGTCTCCATTTCTGCACCGACCGTTGTATAATTACCATGGCCAGGGTAGATAATAATATCCTCAGGTAGTGTCAATAACTTATCATGAATGGATGTAAGTAATGTTTTTGTTGAGCCTCCAAGTAAATCTGTACGTCCAACACCTTGCTCAAATAGCGTATCTCCAACAATAGCAAAGCCATCATTTTCAAAAATATATGAAATACTACCTGGTGAGTGTCCTGGCGTAAAAATAGCTTTAAAACAAAAATTGCTTATTTCAAATAGCTGTTCTTCTTTAATAATATTTTCATCAGCCGGGGCAGCGACAATATAATCTGGTAATGCTGCGTATTTACTAGAGCCATTCTTTGTTGGATCTCCTAACCAGCTAACTTCTTTTTCATGAATCCATACCGGAACATTAAAAGCTTCACGGACAACATCCACGGCACCGATATGGTCGAAATGTGCATGTGTTAAAAAAATGGCTAATGGTTTTAGATTGTTACTACGTATAGTCTTGATGATTCGATCTGCTTCTTCTCCTGGATCAAATATTAAGCATTCCTTATTTTTATTCGATACGATATAACAATTCGTTTGGACAGGTCCAAGTGAATAACTTCGTACGTTCATCATTGTCATCACCTCAACTTCATATTATACAGCCTTTGCCACAATTTGACGATAAATGTTCATAGTTTACGCTATTTTTGTTCTCGACAAAAACAAGTAGAACGTTTACAATTAAGGAGGAATATTGTTTACGGCATTCATTTTCTGATGTCGAAAGGAGTGTCAATTTTTAATGAACTTATTAATGGTTATTTTTGGTCTAGTAGCGATTTTAGCTGTAGTTGGTACATTCCAAGCAATTAAAGAAAAGAATCTTTTAAGCGTTGTTTTCAACTTATTAAGTGCTGTTGTTTTCGGTTGGTTCGTAATTATGACAGTCGTTAATAGCGGATACCCACCAACATTACACTAAAATTTAGACAGAAAAAAGAGCAGTCTCAAACCGAGACTGCTCTTTTTCTATCTATTTTGGGTTTGAACCCTGCATCCAAGCTGTTTTTTAACTTTTCGAGCATCCATAAGAGGTTACTCTTTTTAACTAAACGATAACCTCTTTCCCTTGAGCTGTTTATTTGGCTTCTGAGCACCTAGAATTTCAATTTGATGTATATAACACTATGTTACATTCAAACATTTCCATATGCTCCTATTTAAGTGTAAAAAGAGGCTCTATAAAATAGGTAGAGGTGAATGATCCAACAATTGTGTCGTTGTATCCACAAAGCAGGAATGTTTGGTAGCCGGTCGGCAGAACATTTCCGTTAAGCTTCACATTGTGTCAGTAGAAACAAAAGCGACAGATAAAATATTGTGCCTCACTCCAACATTTCATGGAAAATCAAAAAAGAGATCTCACTGAACATGAGATCTCTCTTTTTGTTATTTGACTGTTTCTTGCTTCAAGTTACCAGACTTTTCGTCATAGAATCGAAGCAAATCGCCGTTAATGATGGTATCAGAATTTTCTAGTTCCATCGTAGCTCGATCAGCGTACGGCTGACATGGCTCACCATCAATTTCTTCACCAGTAGCTTTGTCATAACAAGCTTCACCAGCATAAACATATTTATCTGTTACAAAACGACCGTCGCGGAAAACAACGAAATCTTCATGCTCTGGTGAGAATAAGTCTGCACCCATTTGCATATCTTTTGAAGTTTCAATGCCAAGAAGGTGTAGAATTGTTGGACGTAAATCCACTTGTCCAGACACCTCTGTCATTTCTTTACCATCACCAGCCCCAGGGATATGGATGAATAAAGGTACTTCTTGTAGCATTGCATTATCAAATGGTGTAATGCTATCTTTTTCTAAATATTGAGCCATCGCTTTGTTGTGGTTTTCTGAAATACCGTAATGGTCACCATACATTACGATAATTGAGTTATCATAAACACCTTGATCTTTTAAACTTTGGAAGAAGTCTTTAAGTGCTTCATCCATATAACGAACTGTTTGGAAGTAACGATTCAATGTACCTGAGTTTGAAGTGTATTCAGGAATCATTACATCTTCAGGATCCAATGTGAATGGATAGTGGTTCGTTAATGTAATTAGACGAGAATAGAACGGTTGTGGCATATCTTTCATTAATGCAGCAGATTGCTCTACGAATGGGATATCTTTCATACCCCAGTTAACCGCTTGCCCTTCGCCAACATTATATGAATCTATATCATAGAATTTATTAATCTTTAATGATTGATACATCATGTCACGATTCCAGAATGATTTATTATTCGGGTGCATGACATTTGTAAAGTAACCATTGTCTCCAAGGCGTTCAGCCATTGAGTTATACGTATTTCCTCCATGTGTGAAGAATACCGCACCACGACCTAAGCCGAACAATGAATTTTCTAATATGAACTCTGAGTCAGAAGTTTTCCCTAATCCAGTTTGGTGATAGAAGTTACTGAAATAATACGTATCTTTATCTTTTGTTAAAGAGTCTAAGAATGGTGTAATTTCATGACCATCCATCTGGTTATTGATTACAAAGTTTTGTAAAGATTCCATTGAAACAACAATTAAATTACGATCCTTGTATTTACCAAACATTTCAGGGTTGACCGCTGCTTGATTAGAACGAATATAGTTGTTCACTTCTACTAATTCACTGCCATCCGCTAATGCACGTTGAGCAGAAGATTTAGATTGAATATAAATATCATACAAATGGTAGTTATAAGTACCAATGTTTTTCACAAGTAATTCGCGGTCAAAGCTACGTGTTAATAATTGCGGACGCTCTGTTTCTGCTAATCCTAAGTTTAAGAAAGACATGGCAATCGCTAATACAAAGAACGCACGACGGAATTCCACATTAACTTTCACTGCAGCTTTCATTCTAGGCACATATTTATTAGCTAAAATTAAAATAAGTACATCGATGAAATACAATAAATCCCAAGGGCTTACAATCGCTGCTACTGAAGTACCTAAATCACTAAAGTTACTTGTCTGGAATAATACTGGTAGCGTAATAAAGTCGTTGTAGAAACGATAGAACGCCACATTTCCATATAAAACGATTGATAAGAGAACACTGACAGTAATAATATAACGATTTTTAGCTTTTGATGATTTAAAGAATAACGCCAAACCATAAGCAAATAGCAAGAAGCTCAATGGATTAATAAACAAAATAAATTGTTGCATCGCATTTTCGATTTTCATATCAAAGCTTGTGTGATAAACAATGACCGTTTTTATCCAAGTTGCTACAATTGCTAGTATCATAAATGAATGTTTAGGCCACTTTATTGATTTCATTCCTAACATCCTCCTTACTTTCTTACAAAAAAAATAATAATTTTTAACAATTTGTTACTGAAACAAAATATATCTTAATCCTTTTTTTACAGATAATCAATAGATATATTTTAGCAAAACTTTTCACCCTGCTCGTCTATGCGCTGAATACTTATATATACGTCTTTGTTTGTAAAAAGTTTCACAAAATCATAAAAACAGTGGAAAGCCACTGTTTCTAAGAATATTACATACATGTTACATTATTTTTACAATACCCCAATTGTATTATATTTTAAACATTATTGATTATTTTCTTTTATGCGAAGTTTTGTTGTTTCTTGTCGAATTAGTAACAATGCCATTTGGTAATCTTTAATATCTAGTACATTTGCTTTATACAACTCGCGAATTTCATCCTCCATTAACATCAAATCACCAATGGGATCTCGTGTATAAATATAAGTGCCATATGTTTTCAATAATTCATAAATATCTAACATTTTGTCCATTTTAATTCGCTCCTCGTTGTGTTACACAGTCAATACGTTTTGTCGGTGTCACAATGATATCTACTGGGCAATCGTGCGCATCTGTAGGAACTTGTTCATATAGCTGCTCATCAAATAACAGCGACATAAGTTTACCCTTTTCATAGTTTAATACATAGCGATCGTAATAACCACCACCGTAGCCAATTCGATAGCCGAACTCATCAAAAACAACGCCTGGAACAAGGATGACATCCATTTCATTTGCGTCAACAAACTCACACTTTTCTGGAATTGGCTCACGCAAATGCATATAAACAGTTTCAAGCTGGGTAAACGATTCAATGGCGTAAAATGACATTTCTCTTGTTTTTGGATTACATTTAGGAACAGCTACTTTTTTACCAAGTTTCCACAGTTCTTTCATTAAATGAATTGTGTCGACTTCTGGCTTATTAGAAATAGTGATGCCGATAGTATTTGCTTCTATTATATATGGTTCCTGTAGCACTTTTTTTGCTACAGTAAAAGATTGGTCACGGTAAGCTACTTCACTCATTTTAGCAAGAATTTCTCTTACCTCGTTCCGTAAAGTTGTTTTATCCATGCTAAGCTACCTCCTAATCAATTTCGCCTTGGCGTAATTGCGTCCGGATTTTGAATTGTGCCCGGGCCTGCACGAGGGCCGACACGATGTCGGTCATTTCGGTAATGCCACAGGACGTGGCGTTTTTACCGACGCAGGTCAGTTAGCTGTTTTCGCAGGATGCGAAGGTTTTAGGCTAACATCCTTTAATCATTCCTTTGAAAATCCGTGACATCCGCCGGAGGCTTTATCGAAGATAAAATGTAGAAAGCCAAAACCACTTGTGGTTTTGGCTTAATGAGCGATTACTTAGTTTCACGGTGAAGAGTGTATTTCTTCTCGCGAGAGCAATATTTTTTAAGTTCAAGACGCTCTGGATTGTTACGCTTGTTCTTTTTTGAAATGTAGTTACGTTCGCCGCAATCTGTGCAAGCTAAAGTAATGTTTACGCGCATTATTAACCCTCCCACTCTATATCAAGAATTAAAATTTGAGCATGATTTATACGACTAACCTATTATAACACAAATTGAAAAAAAATCTACCTTCATTTCATATTAAGTTTGGCTATGGTAAAATATCTTATAATTACATAACTTAATGAGGTGAAACTAATGGATTTATCCATCATACTTATGATTATTGGGATCCTTCTAATCATTGTGTCGTTCTTTGTCAAAAATAGCTCTAAAAAAGTCGAACAAGATTTAGAAGAGCTATCTATCTCTATTTTTCAAGAAACAAATAATCTAAAACGTCGTCTAAAAATTGTCGAGGAGGAGCTGTTATTAGAGCCAGAATTCCAAGTTAAATCACCGTCAGCTCAAAATAACGCGGTACCAGATCCGAAAGTCCAACAGGTTATGCATGCTGTTCAACAGGCTGCTCAGACATCGAAAGCAGGACAAACTGCTTTAAAAGCGAAACCTATACATCAAATTATTATAAGTCAGGTGCTTGAACTAAATAAGCAGGGTCTTTCTGTAGCCGATATAAGCCTTCGCTCAAATTTAACAGAAGAGCAAGTTCGACAAGTGATTGCAAATGGAGGTCAGTAATTCATGAATAAATCCGCTATCCGTGCATTTGGCATTGCACTTTTTCTTGTCGGTGCTTTGCTAGCTTTAGCAACTCGTTTTGATCTCAATATCGGTCTACCAACTGAAGCTTCCTCAAGTGCGGAAAATACAGGGGAGCTGCAAAAACAACTTGAACAGGCAAATAAAGAAATTACTTTGTTAAAAGAACAAGCTAAGCAATCTCCAAAGGAAAAAACTCAGAAGACTGATGAATCTGAAACAAAGGCTAAAGACAATCATGAGTCGGTAGATGCCCCGGCCGATGTTACCACTATGACACTCCAAATTTACAGCGGTATTACACCATATATAGTGGCGCAAAAGCTTGAAGATGGTGGCATCATCGAAAATAGTGTTGAAATGGAACTTTTACTTGCTAACCCTAAATACGCTCGAAGCTTACAAATTGGCTCCTATGAAATCAATTCTTCGATGTCCTTAGAGGAAATTGCTAACTTGATTACAGGGAAAAAGCAATAAATTTTTGAAAATATCCCGTATAAAAATGGCTGTCACCAAAAATCGCACAACTGATTTTTGATGACAGCCTATTTTGTTTAGTTTACGAAACTAGTTCTAAAAAGGCTTGCATCATTAGACTGCCCTTTTCCGTACCAATGGATTCTGGATGAAATTGTAGTCCAAAAAGTGGGTACTCCTTATGTTGAATCGCCATAATTTCACCATCATCAGTGGAGGTTGCTAAAATATTGAAATCCTCATGTAATGTGCTTTGCTCAATGACGAGGGAATGATAGCGCATTACTTCGATTTTACCGTCTAACTGAGCAAATAAGGCTGTTTTTTCATATTGAAGCGTAGATAATTTTCCATGCATAATATTTTTAGCTTGAACGATGCTACTCCCAAAAGCCTGACCTATCGATTGGTGTCCAAGACAAATGCCTAAAATCGGAAATTTCGTATAAAGTTCTTTAACAACATCCACCGTTATCCCTGCATCAGTTGGCGTACCTGGGCCAGGCGATAAAACAATGGCTTCTGGTTGCATTTTCTTAATGTCTTCTATTGTCATTTCGTCATTACGCACTACTTTTACGTCTTTCTCAAGCATGCTTATTTGTTGAAATAAATTATATGTGAATGAATCATAATTATCGATCAATAAAATCATTGTTTCACCTCCAATAGCGCGCGAGCTTTATTGAGTGTTTCCTCGTATTCAGACAATGACACAGAATCGTACACAATACCAGCCCCTGCCTGAACATGGGCACGATGGTCCTTAATGATCATTGTACGAATGGCTAGAGCTAAATCTATATCCCCTGTCGTGGAAATATAGCCTACTGCACCTGCGTAGACACCACGCTTTACGGGCTCTAGCTCATTGATTAGCTGCATAGCACGAATTTTCGGTGCTCCTGATACTGTACCAGCAGGCAAGCATGCTTGAAGAACATCCACAACATGTACATCATCACGTAATTCGCCGATAACCTCTGATACAATATGCATAACATATTTATAGCGATCAATATTCATATATTTCACAAGCTTCACAGAACCGACTTTTGCAATTCGCCCAAGATCATTTCGGCCTAAATCCACTAACATTCGATGTTCAGCGATTTCTTTTTCATCTTTTAGTAGCGCTTCAGCAATCGCTTTATCCTGCTCCTCTGTTTTGCCTCTAGGTTTCGTTCCTGCGATAGGATTTGTCGTTACCTTTCGATCCTTTACCTTGACGAGACTTTCAGGAGATGTTCCTAAAATGGTATAGTCTCCAAAATCCATATAAAACATATATGGTGAAGGATTAGAAGTACGCAACTGACGATATAAAGCAAAAGGATTACCTGTATAGGATGAAGTGAAACGTTGTGATAAGACAATTTGGAAAATGTCACCCTTACAAATATGCTGTTTAGCGCGGTCAACCATTGCTACAAAATTTTCTTTTGCAATTATTGGCTGGAAATTTAGTTCTCCTAGTGTCATCACGTCAAACGTTGCTCCAGCATAAAGCTGCTCCTCCATTGTAGAGATAGCCAACTCCATCGCTTCAAGAGAACGCCCTTCATCAAATAAATCAATCGCTGCTAATGTAAGTTCTTGCTTCAGATGATCAAAAACAATAAATGTATCATAGAAAAAGACATGAACATCTGGCATTTCTAAATCATCATGCAAATATTCACCAATTTTTTCTGCATAAAATGCTGTTTCGTAGCCAAAGAAACCAATGGCTCCTCCAAAAAAGGCAAAAGGGTATTGTGCTTCATGGAAAGGCATAACTTGCTTTAATTTTGCTAATACATTATCGCTCGCTTTTTCCATTTCTCCGCCTTTAGTAAAAGAATAACCATCTCTATCCCCAATCAGTTCTGCAACTGGGTTAACGGCGATAAACGAGTAACGCCCACTTTCCTCATGCTTGGCAGATGATTCGAAAAGCATTTTATGCTTCCCTTCAAGTGATTGATAAACGGAAATCGGCGTCATCATATCACCCTGCAATGCCTTCATGGCAAACTTTCTAAGCTCAACTGTCATACTCTTTTCTCTCCTTCTCTACGCTCTGCTCTTCTACACCAAAATTTATCAATTATGCATTGGCGTAATGGACGCTGTCATTTCATTAGCACTTCCCTTTCGCTTATATAAACATTGCGTCCGGATTTTGAACTGTGTAAACACTATTCATTTCGCCAAAACATATAAAAAGGCCCTTCCATCACAAAAGGACGGAAAAGCCGTGGTGCCACCTTCATTGATCTTTTAATAAATTATGCTCCGGCATAATTGCGTCCACAATCGGCTTTGTACTTGCACAAAGAACTCCTTTCCGATTACATGACACCCGCTGACAGAGGTTAAAAGATCCACTCTATGCCCTATAACGTAGGCAAACGCTAATCCATACTTTATTCAGGATTAGAGCTCCGAAGTCCATTCACCATTCATTTGTACTAGTTTCCACCAGCCACTAGCTCTCTACAACAAATAATAATAGCTACTACTCTTCATCAAAGCTGATTACTAGTTTTCATTGTAAAACAAAAAAACTAACAATTCAAATTATTTTTTACTACGAAGCCATTCATCTTCAGCTGCATTAGCTAGCTCAATATTTAGCTCCTCAAATATTTGACGAATAGCAAATAAAATATCCTGTCGTACATTTAGCATCACTGCCGTATCATTTGTCGCCACAAAAAAACGCACAAGGATACGATAAGAGGTTGGATAAAATTCATCTATAAATACATGAATCATTTCTTTTTCTGTTTTGGCATGCAAATAAATTTCCTTTTGAATGGCACTTAAAGCACTGCGTAATTTTTCTTCTTCATTTTCAGCATTTACGAACAAAAATTGCTCACATTTTCGTTTTTCTCGCTTCGATAAATTATAGATTGGTCGATTTACTAAATAGGAGTTCGGGACATAGACAAGTCCTTTATCAACAGTTTGAATTAAGGTACTTCGAAGATTAATATCCTCAATTGTTCCTTCAATTTTTTGATCCTCTGTCGCTATCCAATCACCAATTTGAAATGGGTTATCTAATGCAACTGACATTCCACCAAAAACATGTGCCAATGTATCTCGAATTCCAAAGGCAATAGCTACACCAGTTAAACCGATACCCGTTAAAAAGCCATTCAAGTTAAAATCCCAGAATGAAGCGATTGTAAACATCGCCAATATCATGATAAGCACTTTTCCTATACGAAGAAAAAAAGGTAAAAGGACATTTGTTTCCTCTTCATTATTCAACGGTAATGGCTGTTTTGTATAAAAATGTAATACATCGTATACTCCTTTAAAGGCAAAAAACACCATGATGGACAACACAAAATTTTTAGTTGCTACATGTGTAAACAAAAAGATTTGTAATAGGATCGACAAGCTGAGAACAATCACTGCAGACATAAATGCATAGCGAATCGCTTTATTAAATTGTGCAAGAACTGTTGCCTGAAAGTCTCGCTGATGATTTCTCAAAAATACAACTATACGATTAATAATTTTCTTTATAACAAAATGTTGAAAAAGCCAGCCAACGACAAAAAGAGAGATGGCAATAATAACGTCCATCCACGTCGGTGCTGTAATATTCGGTAATAACCATTTCAATGAATCCATGTCATTCTCCTCTAACTACTATGTATTTCACAGAAAAGAAGCCGATCCACAATAATAACGATCAGCTCCTTTTTTTATTGAATAGCATCATCCGCAAAAAAAGCCTTTTTGGCAAACCAAAATTGCTGCTCATTAAAATTATGTTCCTGCATGGCGACAACTGAAAATTCAGCATAATACTTACGCTTCATTTCCTCTAGAATAGTTTTCGCTTGCTTTCCAACAAGATGCTGCCCATCAATAGGAGTACCTTCAGTAAAAATAATAATATCTGCTTCTGTACAATCTTGATTTTCCTGGAGTAAGCCCTTCACAAAATGTAACACAGGCAGAATTGCTGCTTCTCCCTTTGCCTTATATTCAATAAAATCCTTAAAATCGGATAAATTTAAATGACCATTTTCAAATCGATAATGTACATGAATTTGACAGTCATAAGGGACGATATATAAGTCTCGTCGTTCCCGATGTGCATTCATAAATAACGATAAAATCATACTTTTACAAAGCTCAGAATATGCCACCATACCAGTTGTTTGTTCAAGACAGATAATAAGTGGACCCGAGTCTTTTTTGTACTCTTCAAACGGAACATATAGGATATTTCCTTTTTTTGTTGTTTGATGCTTTAGCTTTTGACGCCTAGCTTCCTGGGACTTTTGCTCATAATACAAGCGCTGTTCTTTTCCATTAGCTAATCGTTCTGCTTGTTCAATAGCTGGTATATTTTCACGAATTTCATGCATGATATCTGCCAATTCGAGTGCAAATGCTGCCATATTTCGTAATGTTTCACTCTTGTAAAAATAGTCAATAAAAAAATGTTGTTCCTTGTCACTTAATTCCTCAAGATGTAAGTTTTCATATAAAAAACGTAAAAAGTCACGTTGTTCTGATGTAATTTCCAGATTAAATTTCTCTATGAGTGATTCTACAGCGTCTTTCACGAAGCAGCACCTCCTAAGCACATTTTTTTGGATAATGTCTATAGTATAACCAAAATAATTTTTTGACAATACAATAACGTTTGCCGTATTTTGACGCTATTTTGATTAACAATGTTGCTGTTACTTAATAATGTCTTGAGCAGTTTATTCGGATTAAGCGTTCTCACTTCTATTTATTCCTGTAGCTCTACTTGTATTTAATAAAGAAGAGGCGATCATAATTCGCTCTTCTCCTCATAGTGTTGGATAACAAAATGGCAAGGAAATCTTTGTGAATATTGTGGCGCTTTAAATGAGGATGATTTGCCGCCTAGGCGACTCACTTTCGCACAGATACATTGCTGAAGTTGTGTTTTATCGCTACAAGTTAGAGTGATATGCCAGAAAGATACATACTAAGTGAAGTAGTTGATCTTCGTTCCGACTGGGCGACTCCTTGGGGATTAGCGTCACAGATGACCCTGGAGCGAAGCGGATGTTTTCTGTGCGAAAGCGAAGCAGCAGCAACAATGTTTTATCTGTGCGAAAGCGAAGCGACAGCAACAATGTTTTATCTGTGCGAAAGCGAAGCGACAGCAACAATGTTTTATCTGTGCGAAAGCGAAGCGGCAGCAACAAAGCGCTCAGTCGAAACGGAAATCAACCCCTCGTTTTTGCCGAGGAGTTATACACGATTAAGATGACACCTTAATTTCATTGACAAAATAGTTATTCAACACCATGAAAAAAAGAGCCTATAATTGGCTCTTTGTTTACTAATTATTTAATTCATAATGTTTGCCTTTGACTAAGTAAAATAAGTGTTCAGCAATATTTGTTGCATGGTCAGCTGAGCGCTCTAAATATCGACAAACAAATGTTAAATGTGTGATTTGAGAAATATATGCTGGATTTTCTGCTCCTGCACGCATCAATAAAGTTATTGTCGCTCCATATAAATCATCGACATAATCATCTAGTTCCGCAATTTCCTTGGCACGAACAGTATCTTCCTCCGTAAAGGCTTTTATAATACTCTCCAACATTTCTACTGTTTTGTTACACATCGTTTGCAAATTTGTTGTAGGAAAGACAAGTGGCTCTTTTCCAATACGAATCGTCTCTTTGGCAATATTAACCGCATAGTCTCCTACTCTTTCCATATCCGATGCCGCTTTGACAAGCACCATGAGACGACGTAAATCAGTAGCTACAGGCTGTTGCTTAGCAATCATTAAAATAACATGATCATTGATTTCTTCCTCAAGTCGATTGATAACTAGATCGTCCTCAAGAATTTTTAAGGATTTCTCTAAATCCTGCTCTAATAATGCTTCAAATGCTAATTTAAGAGCGTTGATACTACTATTGGCAATTTCGATAAATTGCGCTTGGACTTCTTTTAACTCCTGCTCAAAACGTTCACGTACGACCATCTTTTGCTCCTCCTTAGCCGAAACGACCTGAAATATAATCTTCAGTACGTTGATCTGCCGGTGTTTGGAAGATAACGTCTGTCTTATCGTATTCAATGACCTCGCCACTTAGGAAAAATGCTGTACGATCGGAAATTCGCGCTGCTTGTTGCATATTATGTGTCACGATAATAATGGAATAATCTTTTTTCAGCTCTTGTACAAGCTCCTCTACTTTTAATGTAGAAATAGGATCAAGTGCAGATGTTGGCTCATCCATTAAAATAACATCTGGTTCAATCGCTAAACAACGCGCAATACAGATTCGTTGTTGCTGACCACCTGATAAACCATATGCATTTTGGTTTAAGCGATCTTTTACCTCATCCCAAATTGCCGCACCACGTAAAGATTTTTCAACTATCTCATCAAGAATTTTCTTATTTTTTATGCCATGGATACGTGGACCATAAGCAATATTGTCATAGATAGACTTCGGGAATGGATTTGGCTTCTGGAATACCATCCCAACACGAGTGCGCAATTCCTCAACAGTATAGTTTTTATCTAAAATATTGCGCTCACGATATACTATTTCCCCTGATGTTCGAACACTTGGTACAAGTTCTACCATTCGATTTAAAGTTTTTAAATAGGTAGATTTCCCACATCCTGAAGGGCCAATTATAGCTGTTACTTCATTTTCATAGATGCTTAAATTGATATCTTTTAAACCATGATGATCGCCGTACCATAAATTTAAATTACGTGTATCATATACTACTTTTTTGGCAACATCAGCAGAAGGCTTTGTAGCCGTATGAATTGGTTTGACAACAGATTTTTCCTCTTTAACACCTAGTACCATAAGGTCACCTCATTAATAACGTTTTTGGAATTTATTTCGAATAAAGATGGCAATAGAGTTCATCAGTAAAAGCACTATCATAAGTACTAAAATACCGGCTGCCGCTACATATTGAAATGCCTCTTGCGGACGTTTTGCCCAATCGTAAATTTGCATCGGTAAAGCTGTGAATTGACTTAATAAACCATTAGGTAAAAATTGTAAAATAACAGGGATTCCAATAACAACAAGTGGTGCTGTTTCACCAATCGCACGAGACATCGCTAATATACTTCCTGTTAAAATTCCCGGAATGGCTGCTGGTAGCACAACATGCAATATCGTTTGCCATTTTGTCGCACCCATACCATAAGAAGCTTCCCGTTGTTCATTCGGTACTGCACGAATAGCCTCCTGCGCCGCAACAATGATCACTGGTAAAATTAATAAACTCATTGTTAAACCGGCTGCTAAAACACTCTTCCCTAGTCCCAACATTCGAACAAAAATGGTTAACCCAAGTAAACCAAATACAATGGAAGGTACACCTGCTAAGTTAGAGATATTCATACGAATAAAGTCGTTTAGTCTATTTTTCTTTGCATATTCCTCTAAATAAATCGCAGTCCCAACACCTAAAATAATCGACACGGGAGCAACAACTACCATCAGCCAAAGTGAACCTATTAAAGCTGCTTTAATGCCCGCTTTATCTGCAAAACGTGAAGCAAAATTTGTTAAAAAATCGATTGTTAAATAGTCGGCACCTTGTGTCACAATACGGTAAAGCAAAATAGCTAGTGTTACTAATGCAAAGGTCGTTGCTAAGAAGAATAATGACTTCCAAACTTTATTGAATATAATACGCTTTGTCATTCGTTTCATAACGACCGTGTCATCAATATAGCGCATGCTAGTAAACCTCCCTGAAGCGTTTCGAAATATAGTGAGCGAGTAAATTCATCACTAAAGTAAAGATAAATAATGTGAATCCGACTGAATAAATAGAATAATAAATTGTCGTCCCATAACCAGCATCACCTGTTGCAACTTGTACAATATACGCAGTCATCGTTTGAATCGAGTCTGTCACATCTAAATCAAATTTAGGTGTAGATCCGCCTGCAAGTGATACGATCATCGTTTCACCAATTGCCCGGGAAATGGCAAGAACAATTGAAGCAATAATGCCTGATAATCCGGCTGGTAGTACTACTTTGATAGCTACTTCAAACTTTGTTGCTCCAAGAGCTAAAGCTCCTTCACGCATACTATTTGGAACAGATGACATCGCATCCTCAGAAAGTGACGTAATCATCGGTAAAATCATAATCCCGACAACAATCCCTGGACTAAGTGCATTAAAAAGTTTAAGTCCTGGAATAATTTGCTGTAACATTGGCGTTACAAATGTTAATGCAAAGAAGCCATAAACGATTGTTGGTACACCT
This sequence comes from Lysinibacillus agricola, assembly GCF_016638705.1. Lineage (GTDB taxonomy): Bacteria > Bacillota > Bacilli > Bacillales_A > Planococcaceae > Lysinibacillus > Lysinibacillus agricola. The sequence goes on from NZ_CP067341.1 coordinate 3,781,781, forward strand.
GCTAGCACTTCTAAAATAGGCTTAACAATACGTCTTGTTTTTTCACTTGCATATTCACTTAAATATATTGCTGAAGCAATCCCGAATGGTACTGCTACAACAACAGCAATAAGTGTAACTTTCAATGTTCCAGCGATTAAAGGTAATATCCCAAATAACGGTTCCTTTCCCGAAAACGGTAGCCACTGTGTACCAAATAGGAAATCCGTGATTGAAACTCGTTTAAAGAATTCAAACGTTTCAAAAATAAGGGTGAAAACAATGCCAAATGTCGTCAATATAGAGATAAGTGCTGCAGAAAATAATAGAGCTGGCATTGCTTTTTCCACTATTTTCTTCATTTTATGATTGCGCGAATTTGCAATTAATTGTTGCACAGATGATGTCTTGTTTTCTTTTTGAGAAACCATTGGGTGCTCCTTTCAAATAAGAGAGGGAAAGAGCATACATCTCTTTCCCTCTATGCATGTCTACTTATTTTAAGCCTTCTAAAGTTTTTAAAGCTTTACTATATTCATCTTCAGGTAGACTGACATAACCAACTGCATCTGCCATGTCTCCCCCGTTTTCAAGTGTAAATTTGATGAAATCATATGCAGCTTCATTATCTTTCATAGCACTATTTTTCACATATACAAATAGTGGTCGTGAAAGAGGTGCGTATTCACCAGATTCAATTGTTTTATTTGTTGGCTCAACGCCATCTACATTCACAATGCTTAATTTATCTTTATTTTCTAAGTAGTAAGCGTAGCCAAAGAATCCGATTGCGTTTTTATCACCTGCAACGCCTTGAACTAGCATGTTATCATCCTCTGATAATGTTGCTGAGCTTGCTAGATCAGCACCGTCTAAAATAACTTCATCAAAGTAATCGTACGTACCTGAGTCAGTACCTGGTGAGTAATACACGATTTTTTCATCTGGCCAAGATGGATCGATATCAGACCATTTTTTAGCTTTACCATCTTCAACCCAAATTTTCTTTAATTGCTCAACTGTTAAATCCTTCGCCCAATCATTTTCAGGATTCACGACAACTGATATGCCATCATATGCTAAAGGAAGCTCTGTAAAAGCAATTCCTGCCTGCTCTAGTTTTGCTTTCTCTTCATCTTTTATATGACGAGATGCATTAGAAAAGTCTGTCTCACCTGCGATGAATTTTTCAAAGCCACCGCCAGTACCAGAAACACCTACCGATACTTTTACATCCGGTTGAGTCCCTGCATACTCTTCAACAACTGCTTCAATAATTGGTGCAACAGTTGATGAACCATCTCCAGCTACAGCTCCTTGCAGTTTTTCGTCAGCAGCGTCTTGTCCTGAGCTCGATGGTGCGTTTGTTTCTGTATTGTTACCATTTTGCGCAGAGTCGCTACCACATGCACCTAGCATTAAAGCTGAACCCATTACCGCTGTCATCGTTAAGTACTTCCACTTTTTCATTTCATTTGCCTCCGTCATTAACATTTTTATAGTTATTTGTCTTACAATCTTTACTATAATGACTTATTGTTGAAGTCGTATAAACGGTTCGTAAAAGAGTTGTAAATGTATGTAATGCTTTGTAAACGATTGTAAAGAGGCATTTACAATTGCAAGAATTTGCTTCCTATTGGAAAGATGCTATAATAAGCAATTGTGTCAGGAAATATTCTACGAGGAGTTTGACTTTGTGATTAAGCATGCAAAAGTACAAAATGCCGATTACTTTAAAACGTATTTAGCACTTGTTATGGAACATCGAGAATTTACTCTACAGGAAGCCATCGATTTTATGGTAGAGTCTTATTTCTGTAATAATATAGAGCTTTATGGAAAAAAACCGAAGCAACAATTTGAATTAGCTATTCAACAACTATCTGTATAATAGAAATAAAACACGGTATGAAATTGATTTTTCATACCGTGTTTTTTGTTTCGCGGGTAAAGGTGGCTGAATCGCGGGTATTTGTCTTTTTCGCGCGAGTATTCTATCTCGAATCGCGGGTATCTGAAGACTTTCCACGAGTAATACTCTGAAACTATAAAAAAACCGCTAGGCATCAAAATGCACTAGCGGTTTCTCTTATTCTTGTTCATCTTCACCAATTTTGTCTTTAGTAATAGCCGGTAAAATTGGTTGCTTCACATCACTATCAGTCACTTTTTCATCTTCATATTTTGCTTTTAATTCATAATATTTATCTACAGCACGTCGAGCAATAACGTTATTATTTGTCAAATGCGCACGCGTGGTTGTTGCCCACGGAATGACAACAGCATAGGCAATTTCAGGATTTTCATAAGGAGCAAAACCAACATGTGTAAAAGTAAGTGTTTCCGTACCATAATGCTCTTTTAAAGGTCCGAAATACACTACCTCAGCTGTTCCTGTTTTCCCTGCCGCTGTATATGGAGCATTTGCAAATTCTTGTTGAGCAGTACCTTTTGAACCTGTATAAACACGGCGTAATCCTTTTTTTACATAATCGATTTCATCTGCAGAATTATCAATCCGATTTAAAATCGTCGGTCCCATTTCTGTGACTAGTTGACCAAGCTGTTGTCCATCTTCTGTTGGTTCACGTACTTCCTTTACAACATGTGGCTGAATACGATAACCACCATTTGCTACAGTCGAAATATATTGTGCCAATTGTAATGGTGTATACGTATCATATTGTCCAATCGCTAAGTCGAGTACTTTACCACCCATCGTTGGACCAGAAGGACCTTCCACACCGCTAAATTCATTTGGTAAATCGATCCCTGTATTTACACCTAGCCCGAATTGCGCATAAGAATTTCGCATTTTCGGGAATGTTTGGTCATTTAAACGCAATGGCATCATGTAGCTATATGGTGTTTCATTAATAAGCAAAGCTGTTTTAAACATATAAACGTTTGAAGAACGTTCAAGTGCACTTAAACCATCCATTGACATATAGCCACCACTATTGAAAATTGATCTTTTTACTGGTGTTTGCAGTAAATGGATTGGTTCATCTCCTAATACAGTTTTCGGTGTAATGGCTCCTAGATTGTAACCAGTTAGTAACGTTGCTGCCTTAATTGCAGAACCAGCCTCATAAGCTGTTGTAAAGTTCCCATACGAATAATCGACAACTTCAGTTTTCCCTGTTTCAGGATCTTTTTCAATCTTCTTACCAACCATTGATAAAATATCACCTGTATTTGGGTCCATCATTACTAAAAAGGCACGATCTAATAAGTACGAGCCAGGAAGTGCTTTTAATTTAAGCAATTCTTCCTCGACAATTTTTTCTGTTTCGGCCGTTAACTCACTATCTAGTGTTAAGACTAAATCTTTACCAGGCTCACCTTCATAGGTCGTAACGGTATCAACTACCTGCCCTTTTTTATTGGTAATATTTTTAACAACTGTTTTTTGCCCTTGCAGTAATTCTTCATATTGAGCTTCAATATAACTTTCACCTACACGGTCATTTCGTGAATAATCACGAGCTAAATAATAATTCAGCTTTTCTTTTGGAATCCCTTTTGTTGGTACGGTTGTACGTCCTAAAATAGAGAGTGATGATAATTTCACACGCTTCCAGTCAGTTGTTGTGTTGACGCCAGTTAATTCAGTTAAACGCTCAGAGACACGTGCAAATTCGTCGGCTGACACATTTTCACTCTTAATAATTTGCGGTGATAAATTGTAGCCTGATGCCATCTCTCGATAGATTGCTAATACTTCTAAATCAGCATCTGTCAATTGCATTATTTCTTCGTGTGTAATGCGTTCACGTACAAGCTTATCAATCTGGGAATTGATTTGACTTGTCGTAATATTTTCTTGTGCTCTAATTTTCTTTTCCTCTGCATTTGTTACCTTTGCATAGGCAGCGTCATGATTTTTTAATATCCAAAAATCCTGTTTATCACGTAAAGTGACACGATTTGTTGGCTGCTCAATCAATTGTGCCAGCTTTTCAGCTATTTCCAGCATTTCCTCCGTTGATGTCGTCTGCATTTTCGTATACGTAATCGCATTTTCTGGTTGGTTATCCACTAGAATACGCCCGTATCGATCATACATTCGTCCTCTTGGCACACTTGTATTAACAGGTACTTCCTCTTTACGCTCTAAATCGCGTACATAATCTTCCCCTTTTACGATTTGCATATAGCCAAGCCTAAAAATTAACATCGAAAATACGATAAATATAGCAAAGAAAAGGACATTCATACGAAATGTTAAATTAGAGTGATGTTTTGCTTTAACACTCGCCGCGCGATTTTTTCCCGGTGCTTTGCGCATATGTATCCCCCTCCTCATCTAATTACAATTTAAATACACGATACTTAGTATACCATTCGAAGGTACGACAGGAAAGCATGCACTTGTGAATTTATGATTGAAAACATCATTTATTTGACGGCACTTTAAGGTGAAAAGTTTCTGTTTTTTATCGATAGTTCGAAAAAGAGTTTCTACAAATGTTGGATTGGTTGAGGCATCCTTCATCTTAAATAGTAGTATGGATACCCAATAGAACCTAAAAAGACAGCAAAAAAGGCTATGTCTCGGTGATTCATCACCTTTGACATAGCCTTTTATTAAACAATAATTATTTTGCAGCTTGGAATTTAGCTTCCACTACATCCCAGTTTACTACGTTCCAGAATGCACCGATGTAATCTGGACGACGGTTTTGGTAGTTTAAGTAGTAAGCATGCTCCCAAACGTCTAAACCTAGGATTGGAGTTTTACCTTCCATAACTGGTGAGTCTTGGTTTGGAGTAGATGTAACAGCAACTGAGTCACCATCAACGATTAACCAAGCCCAACCTGAACCGAAGCGAGTTGTAGCAGCTTTTGCAAATTCTTCTTTGAATGCATCGAAAGAACCGAATTTAGCATCGATTGCTTTTGCAACTTCGCCAACTGGAGTGTTTGAACCGCCTGGAGCGATTAGTTCCCAGAATAATGAATGGTTAGCATGTCCGCCACCGTTGTTACGTACAGCAGTTTGTTTGTCAGCTGGAAGAGCATCAATGTTTGCGATAAGATCGTTAATGTCTTTTTCAGCAAATTCAGTACCTTCTACTGCTGCGTTTAAATTTGTTACATAAGTATTGTGGTGTTTAGAATGGTGAATTTCCATTGTTTTTGCATCGATATGTGGTTCTAATGCGTCATAAGCGTAAGTTAATTGTGGTAATTCATAAGCCATTGTTAAGTTCCTCCCTAAAATAAAGAAATAATTAGTACATCCTTAGATTATCAAAATTGGTCAAACCATTCAACGAAAAATACTTCAAAATGAATATTTCAGCCTTTTGACTGAAAAACCAATATGATTACTACCCTTCCTCTTTTATCAATTATGCCTCGGCATAATTGCGTCCGGATTCGGCTTTGTGCTTGCATAAAGAACTGCTGAAAATCAAATTGCTATAAAGAACACAACAATCATGACGATTTGAATCACTGCTTTGGCAAATGTTGATGCTAAAAATCCAACGAGAGAGCCAACACCGCTTTTCACAGCTTCTCCAAATGTACGGCGCTCTACGATTAACTCTGCAATCACCGCTCCTAAAAATGGTCCAGCTAATATACCTGCAACTGGAATGACGAACGGGCCAATTAATAAACCAATGGTACTGCCCCACATCCCAGCATTTGAGCCACCGAATTTTTTAATACCAAAGGCGTTTGCTACAGTATCAGCACCAAATAAAATGACAACAAAGATAATCTCACTCGCCCAGAACCACCAGCTTAACTCTGTAAATGAGAAAAATAATCCATATACTAAAAAACCACCGAGTAAAAAAAGCACACCTGGAATGATTGGGTACACCAAGCCAATAAACGAAATGATAAAGCAGGCAATCACTAAGATCCAGCCAACAAATTCCATAAAATTCTCTCCTTTTGTCGTGCATCAGGTTAGTTAATTAGAAGACGCTGATTTCCGCTACGGGCTACTCGATTTCCTGTAGGCGAGCACCGAGCTGCTTCCTCAGCTTGGTTGTGGCTGTCGCTTCGCTTTCGCACAGATAAAACATGTTGTGGCTGTCGCTTCGCTTTCGCACAGAAAACATTCGCTCCGTGCCTTTTATCAGTCAATAATCCTAATCAACACGCCTGGTCGTGCATTGCCTTTCATACGGATTCACAAAGCTAAAAGTTTCGTTCTTTTAATGTCGAATTCCTAAAATAGAGTCAGCTATATTAACAGCATGATCTCCTATACGCTCTAAATTGCTAACGATATCTGTATAGACGATTCCTGCAGCTCCATTACATTCATTTTTATTTAAGCGTGCAATATGCTTTTGTCTTAGCTTATCTTCCATGTCATCTATCAAGCTTTCGAGCTCAGTTACTTCTTGTGCCAAGCTCAAACTTGCCGTATCCAGAGCCTCTATGCTCTTACGAACAGCTTCAATTGCTAAGCTAAACATGCCTATTAAATCTTGTCGTGCTGACTTACTTAAATTTACCTCATGATGATCTTTATATTGAAGAAGCTCTAAAATATTTTCAAAATGATCGCCTATACGTTCAATGTCTCGTACATTTGTTAAAAGTGTATGGTGTCTTACTGAGTCTGCACGAGAGAGTGGTTGCTTAGACACCATCACTAAATAATTCGTAATTTCCTTATCTAAATGATTGAGAGCCACTTCTAACTGTAAAACTGTAGGAATATGAGTAGCTTCACCTGTTTTCATATATAAAAATGTTTCTTCTAAACCATGGAGTGCATGCTCACCCATGCGTAACACTTCCTCCTTCGCTTGACCAAGTGCAATCGCCGGAGAGGAATCAATGAATGATGGATCTAAATGCTTCGTTGTCACATCAATATTTCCATCATGTCCAGGAACTAACTTCGTGACGAGTGTAGCCAATCCTGCGATAAATGGTAGCTGAATCATCATGTTAATAACATTAAATGAGCCATGCGCTATCGCTATTTGCATTTTCGCTTCTAAATGGAGTAACCCACTAATCCACTGAACATACTGCATAAATGGTGTGAAAAACACCATGAAAATGATAGTACCTATAACATTGAATAGCACATGGGCCGCCGCTGCACGTTTAGCATATATAGAAGCACCGAGTGAAGCTAAAACTGCTGTAATAGTCGTGCCTATATTTTCGCCAAATAAAATAGGTAATGCACTATCTAAACCAATTAAATGCTCAGCATACAAGCCCTGTAGCACGCCAACAGTTGCTGTTGAGCTTTGAACAAGCAATGTAAAAACGGTTCCTAGAAAAATCCCTACAATGGGCTGACTACTTAGATGAAGCGTTAATGATGTTAAATCTGCTAATTGATGAAGTGACTGCATGCTTGCACTCATTAGCTCTAATCCTAAAAATAATCCCCCAAAGCCAAATACTATTTGCCCAATATGCTGGTACGTCGCTTTCTTAAAGAAAAATAACAATCCAGCTCCAATCGCCAATAATGGATAAAAATAAATGCCGATATTAATACCAATAATAAATGCGGTTATTGTCGTGCCAATATTTGCTCCCATGATGACGCCAATTGCTTGACGCAATGTTAAAAAGCCTGCACTCACTAGCCCAACCGTAATCACTGTCGTGGCAGAGCTCGACTGGATACAAATCGTCACAATTATGCCCACTAACACACCCATTAAAGGATTTGTTGTAAAACGATTCAACCATTCACGCAGTCGATCATCTGCTGATTTTTGGAGCCCATCCCCCATAAATTTAATGGAAAATAAAAAGACTCCTAAACCACCTAAAAATTGAAACAGTATGCTTTGCCAATCTATTGTCAATTGTATTCGCTCCAATTCTTACGTCTCTACTACTCTATTCCTAATCTTTAAATGATAGTGTACAAAAAGTAAAGAAAACCTTTAACTTCTTTACATAATGTTAACATTTCATTATCGTATCCTCCGTTATTATTACTTATTTCATATCTTGTGAAAGTTGAACATGGTAAAATAGCGATTGGAGGAGATATGTTATGAAACACTCACAACTATTTATCGATAGCTTAATTCATCCCAAAAAACTAGCTGCCTATCGTTTATTACCTATCGGAAAAGTCATCCAATATACCTTTCTTCTAATTACTGTTGTTACAGTTTTCTCTTTTGGTCGTTTTACGGCTGGTATGTCTGTCGATACATTTGATATGGATAGTTTAAATGGCATAACAGAATACATAGAAGGCATTAAATGGTTATTGTATCCCGTGACATTCATCATGCTTTTTGTTTTTACAACGATGCTTATTTTTGCACAAATTGCTCTCTATGCATTGGCAGGTCTATTTATCTTAAAAATCATGAAGCGTCGCGGTGAATATCGTCATATTTGGCGTACTACAACATTTGCTATGACTTGGGCAATTCTTATAAGTATGCTTTCAGATTATCTACCGATTAACAGTACAATTATCTCTGTTTTTTCATTACTGTTAACGATGACTCTATTAATCGTAGCCTTGACAAAATATCCAAAACAACCAATCTCAAAATAATGTGCATGAATCCCCTCTCTTCTAAATATAGTGTAGAAAAAGGAGGGATTTTTATGTGCATTAGTGTTAACAGCTATCATCATTATTTTTGCCTTTGTCATAAAAGTAGATTTAACAGAAGGGTCATTACATCTCGCAGCCTTTTATCCGAAAAATACAGAAAACGCCCTTTGTGAAAAACAGCGAGAGCCCAATTATATCACTGTACAGACTATTCAAGGCGATACCCTTCACAGCTTATTCGCACTACATCCTGCAAAAGTACCCATGACCTTTCCTGAACGATTACAGCTATTTTATGAATTAAACCCACACTTACAATTACAGGCACTTATTCCTGGTGAAAATATTAAGCTTCCTCTGTCATTTGAATTTGAAAACAAATGTGGAAAATGAAAAGTTAGCGTTTCTTCCTTGTCCTTATTTTCTTACACTGCTAAAATAAATGTCAGTGACGGTCGAAAGTATGGCCCGAAAAGGAGAGAAAGTTAATGAGTGAAATTTGTCACCGTTCAAATACACGTCCCGTGCGTGTCGGTAACTTAACAATTGGTGGTAGTAATGAATTATTCATTCAAAGTATGTGTACAACAAAAACACATGATGTCGAAGCAACAGTAGCAGAAATTCTTCGTCTTGAGGAAGCGGGCTGTCAAATTGTTCGTGTCGCAGTACCAGATGAGCGTGCAGCGGATGCGATTGCAGAAATAAAAAAACGTATCCATATTCCATTAGTAGCTGATATTCACTTTGACTATAAATTAGCATTAAAAGCAATTGAAAATGGTATCGATAAAGTTCGTATTAACCCAGGTAATATTGGGCGTAAAGAAAAAGTAGAGGCTGTTGTTAATGCAGCTAAGGCTAAAGGTATTCCAATTCGTATCGGGGTAAACGCTGGTTCATTAGAGCGTCATATTTTAGAAAAATATGGTTACCCTACTGCAGACGGTATGGTAGAATCTGCCCTTCACCACATTAAAATTTTAGAAGACTTGGACTTCCACGATATTATCGTATCCATGAAGGCATCAGACGTAAATCTAGCGATTGAAGCCTATGAGAAAGCGTCTAAAGCTTTTAATTACCCTCTACACTTAGGGATTACAGAATCAGGTACATTATTTGCTGGTACTGTAAAATCTGCGGCTGGCCTTGGTGCAATCCTATCAAAAGGAATTGGTAATACATTACGTATTTCTCTATCTGCTGATCCTGTTGAAGAGATAAAAGTAGCACGTGAGCTATTAAAATCATTCGGTCTTGCTTCTAATATGGCAACCCTGATTTCATGCCCAACATGTGGTCGCATCGAAATTGACTTAATTTCAATTGCCAATGAAGTAGAAGAATATATTTCTAAACTTAATGTACCGTTAAAAGTAGCTGTTCTTGGCTGTGCGGTAAACGGTCCTGGTGAAGCACGCGAAGCCGATATCGGTATTGCTGGTGCTCGTGGTGAAGGTTTACTATTTATGAAAGGCAAAACAGTTCGTAAAGTGCCTGAAGAAACAATGGTAGAAGAGTTGAAAAAGGAAATCGATAAATTAGCAGCTGAAATGGCAGAAAAACGTGCGGCAGAAGAAGCAGAAAAAGCGAACGCCTAGGAGGTGCTAGCATGAAAAAGCCCCGCTTTGGTATTGATATCGATGGAACGGTGACATGTCCTAGTACACTCATTCCACATATCAATAAACAATACAATGTAAATATTACACTGGACGATGTGTGCGAATATGATTTTTTATCAGCATTTCCCCACCCTGTTGATCGTGTAGCATTTAATACATGGTTTAAAGAAAATGAGCCATTTATGTACGAAGTATCTGAAGCAGCTAAAGATGTGAAAGATATTTTAAATACGTGGAAAGAAAACTACGAACTTTATTACATCTCTGCTCGTGGTGAGAACGTATCAGATGTTACGGTAAATTGGTTTAAATCACAATCTATTCCGTACGATCATATCGAGCTCATCGGTAGTCACGATAAGGTTTCCGTTGCAAAAAGACATGGTGTTGAGGCATTTTTTGAGGATAAGCATGATAATGCGGTCATGCTTGCGGAGGAATTAAAAATACCTGTCGTATTATTTGACACTCCGTATAATCGTCTTGCTGTTCCGGACAATGTCGTACGAGTTTATAATTGGCAAGAAGCCAACCAATTTATCACCAACTATTTTAAATAAACAAAAGAGTCGTGTTCATGTATTGAACACGACTCTACTTCTTTTATATCTCAAGTATCCCCCGCAACCAACGCTCAACAAAATTTTCAAAGGTAATACCATAGTTTTCGTAAACAGCATGATACACAAAATAAGTCCCTAATCGTTCAAGTAATTCATCATTAATCTTCATCACAAACCGCTCCTTTCTTTTTATGAATTTACTAAATTTTCAGACACTTAAACTTCCAATTTCTTGAACATTCAAGTGGAGGTCGCATCGTTGCAAAACCGTCACAATCTGCCGCCATCATGCCCTTTCTTCACATTTTTCTTTTCGTTAATATAGTAGTAACAACTTGCAATACTGGAGGGACTACTTGTGAAATGGATGACAAAGGTAGCTTGTATAACATGTTTTTGTGCCTTGCTAGCTGGCTGCGGGGATCGACTATCCGAAATTAAAGAAGCGGCTACAGGCATAAATTCAGCAGCAGACTCCGCAGCTAGTGCAGTTAGTCGTGATGTACATGCTATACGAGCAATTGCCATTAACTATAAAGACACATCTTTTACGGTTAATGACCTATTTAAAACTATTTTACGTGACACACGCATGGATTATGACGCTGAAAAAAGAGAGCTTCATGTGAGAGGCACATGGCAAGCACCACTATTTTATGAGCAGACGTGGGATGATACCATGAAAAAACAACTCGCTGAAACAGGTGTAGTAACTGTTACATGTACGATAATGAACAATAAAATTGATAGCTCTTCTACAAATGTAACACTTGTATTTAATGATGAAACAATTCTAGAAATGACTGGCGAAGATGCACTTCATCACCTATACAATACATATTTACAAAAATAAACTTCGTAGCTTTTCTAACATTTAGTCGTTAGAAAAGCTATATATTTTTGAAAAAAATTATAGTGTCATATTAATTAAAGTATGGTTCTTCGGCAAAACGAGGGGTTGATTTCCGTTCCAGGTACTCCCCAAAAGGGAATCTTACAATTTTGAAATATTGTACCCTATTATTTGAAAACTATTAAACCATCACGTTATAATCAAAGTATCACGTGATGGTTCGGAGGTGTTTGTATTGGGACAGAGAAATTAAAAATTGGTGAACTTGCAGAAATAACAGGCATTACAAAAAGAACAATCGATTATTATACAAACATTGGCCTGTTGGAAGCAGAACGTTCTACATCAAATTATCGCTACTATACCCCTGCAATGATTGAACGACTTCATTTTATTGAGCAACGCAAACAGGAGGGTCTTTCACTCATAGAAATACAACATGAACTAAACATCACTCCGTATGAAGAAATCGATGTACAAATGCTGCGTTTAAAAATGCAAGACTTAGAGCAGGATGTAACTTCTCTACTTGAACAAATGAACAAACAAGACAATAAAAATATTGAAAAGATTAAAAAAAATGTTTCACCCGAAAGTGTTGCACTCATGCAATCTTTGCTTTTACTTATTCATAATTAGGAGGTGACGTTCTGTTCATACAGAACGACTATTTGGAGACCATACTTAACTTATCGATTTTTACCATTTTATTAGCTTTTACTGGTTTTTTCGTGGCAACAGAATTTGCCATTGTCAAAGTACGTTCCTCAAGGCTTGACCAATTGATTGCGGAGGGCAATAAAAGAGCCATCTCTGCAAAGCATGTTGTCAGTCATTTAGACGAATACCTATCTGCCTGTCAGCTTGGAATCACTGTAACAGCACTTGGTATCGGGATGGTCGGTGAAAAAACCTTTGAATTTATGCTACACCCTCTTTTTGCAATGATCGGCATTTCAGATAAATATATGACGATTTTCACAATTGGTAGCGCTTTTGCCATTGCAACATTTTTACACGTTGTTATCGGCGAGTTAGCACCAAAAACTGCTGCGATTCAAAAGGCTGAAACGATTACACTTCGTTTTGCCAAACCTATTATGTTGTTCTATAAAGTGATGTATCCATTTATCTGGTTCTTGAACGGTTCAGCTCGAGTATTAGTTGGCCTATTTGGTATGAAGCCTGCTTCTGAGCATGAATTATCACATACAGAGGAAGAATTACGATTACTGCTATCTGAAAGCTTTAAAAGTGGTGAAATCAATAAGACAGAGCTGAAGTTTGTGAATAATGTCTTTGAATTTGATGAACGTATCGCTCGTGAAATAATGGTTCCTCGAACAGAAATTGCTGGCATCGAAAAAAATGAATCTTTTACAAATATCATTCATTTTATAGACGCTGAAAAATATACTCGTTATCCTGTTTATGATGGTGATCGTGATAATATTTTAGGCTTCATCAACGCGAAGGAATTGTTTACACACGGTTTGCTTGAGCAGCTAACAGACGATTCTTTAGTCCTTGAAGATTTCATTAATCCTGTAATTCGAGTAATTGAAACGATTCCAATTCAAAAATTACTTGTGCGTATGCAAAAAGAGCGAATTCATATGGCTATTTTAATGGATGAATACGGCGGGACATCCGGCCTTGTTACAGTCGAGGATATTTTAGAAGAAATTGTAGGTGAGATTCGCGATGAATTTGACGATGATGAAATTGCAGAAATCCGAAAAGTAAGTGATAATCACTATATTTTAAATGCAAAAATGCTTATTGAAGATGTTGAAAATCTATTAAATGTAACACTTGATGCAGAGGAAGTTGAAACATTGGGCGGTTGGTTTTTAACAGTGAATAATGGCATTAAAGCAACTAAAAATATCGAGTTAGCCTCATATGTTTTTAGCATATATGAGCAGCAAGGCCATCAAATTCATTACATCGAGGTTCGTCCCCTTCGCAAAACTGTACCCACTGTAATAGAAGCATAATACGATTTTCTTGATAGTTTATAACAACTTTAGCTTTACAATTATCATTCAAATAGGGCTATTTTAGTTTTTCCAAATACTTTTGCCTTATTCCATTAATAGGCATATCCATATATAATGAATATATGGATATGATTCTATTTTCAGGGGGCATCACAAATGAAATTGTTTAAACTTTATCATTCGGACGGTATTCACATCATTACCGACGTCAAAAAACACAAAACTAACATTGAATTAAAAACGATTACAGGTGAAGTATTATATATTATCGTTGTAACTGATGAAAACTATACAGTGTACGATGATCGCTTTGCTGGAGCTTCAAAGCAATTAAATTCTGTAGAGGCATTTGATATTGACGGAAATTTCCGTAGTCTAGATTTTGATAATATGCGTTCACTCTTCAAAGAGGCATTTACGAAGCTACTACAAGAGATCGCAGAATGTGTCAATGATAAAGATGAGCTAGTAGATATTGATACACTACGTCATAAAGTAAGCGCTCAAATTAAAGGAATCCATTTCCGCGTTATTTCTGATACGAAAAAATACGAACTTTAAATATCTAACAGACTGTCCAATGAATAGATTTCTGGGCAGTCTGTTTTTTTTCGTTGCAATTATTAATTGCATACCTACGTTTTAACGACAAATACTTGTGAAACAGAAACGCCACTTACTACTTTCATGTATAATTGTATGTAACTATCTGAAAGAAAGGGTGTTTGGATGAACCGTGAACAATTAATCACACTTATTTCAGAAAAACTGAAATTAATCCGTACTGAAAAAGATTTAACACAGGATCAGATGAGTGATTTACTAGGAATCTCTAAAAAAACACTTGTTCAAATTGAAAAAGGACGCATTCAAACTGGCTGGACCACAACGGTTGCGGTTTGCGCATTATGCCGAGAAAGCTCAATTTTACAGCATGAGCTCGGTGGTGACCCACTTGAGGTTGTCGACTTAATCGCTAATAATGGAACGTTACATCCTAGGGAAAAAACGATGGGCGGATACATATGGTGGAAATGCCTTAGCGAGTACAATGGTTATCGCCTACAACAAAACGTCATTAGTCAACATTTTCGAATTTTAGATAAAGACAACTATCGACTACTATCAACATTTGACGAGTCAATAGCCAAGCAAGCATGGGAAGAGCTTAATGAATAATTAAATATTATCTCGCGCTTTATAGTAGAATTATTATATCCAAAATCTTCTACTTTCAGCGCGATTAATACTACAGTCCGTACCTCCTATAATGCAAAAAATATCAGGCGTGTTAATCAGGCTCATCACCATAACATGTGGTTTTCTGTTCCGACTGGGCGCTTTGTTGCTGTCGCTTCGCTTTCGCACAGATAAAACATTGTTGCTGTCGCTTCGCTTTCGCACAGGTAAAATATTGTTGCTGTCGCTTCGCTTTCGCACAGGTAAAACATTGTTGCTGTCGCTTCGCTTTCGCACAGGTAAAATATTGTTGCTGTCGCTTCGCTTTCGCACAGATAAAACATTGTTGCTGTCGCTTCGCTTTCGCACAGATAAAACATTGTTGCTGTCGCTTCGCTTTCGCACAGTTAAAATATTGTTGCTGTCGCTTCGCTTTCGCACAGATAAAACATTGTTGCTGTCGCTTCGCTTTCGCACAGAGCAAAGCTTCCTGGGGGCGTCCGATGAGCCACTTGTGCCAATACGAGGTTGGTCACGAAGGCGTTATCACAGGACGTGATGCTTTTAGACAGACGAGACCCTGCACGGAGCGAATGTTTTCTGTGCGACAGCGATACTGTTTTATCTGCACGAAAACGAATGTCAGCGGCAACGCAGCGGCTCGACGCTCTCCCGCAGGAAAGCGAGTAGTCCGTAGCGGAAATCAGAGCCTTCTAATTAATTAAAATGGATAAAAATGGTTAATTTTTACACCTGGTAGCAAATAATTCTCTCCCCTCGCTATCCAAAACTATAGACAAATGAATAAGGAAATGGATTCACCTCGTCATATGATAAAGTGTAACTAGAAACTAGTGGGATGGAGTGATAACTTTACAATCAATCTTTTGGTGTAAAGTTAGATCAGTCGAATTTTATAGAACTATTCTCTATACTTAAAATAACTGCTCTAATACTGGAAAGGATGCTATTGGATGGATCGAATACTAGCAATTAGTGATATACATGGGGAATTAGAACTTTTTGAAGGATTATTATTAAAAGCTAATTATGATACTATGCAAGATCAGCTATTTTTACTTGGCGATTATATTGATCGAGGGCATGCATCTTGTGGTGTTTTAAACTTGGTCGGAGAATTGCAAGCAAAAGGGGCACGTGTTCTACTAGGAAATCATGAAGCGATTATGCTAAAAGCCTGTCGCTCTGGCCATCCTAAGCCTTGGAATCATTGGGTGGGACTTTGCGGTGGTGATGCAACACTTGCAAGCTATGGCTATCAATTAGACGATTTTAATGAAGCCATTGAAAACGATACATTACCTAGCTTTATTCAGACCTTACCAAAGCTCGAAGAACATTTACAACTTATCGAAACATTTGATACTTACATCGAATTAGAGGATGCCATTTTTGTACATGGCGGGGTCGTTCCTGGAGTAGCTATGGCAGAGACAGATCCTATGCAATTTTTATGGATTCGCGAAGAATTTCATGCAGGTTATCAAGGAGAGAAAACTGTAATCTTTGGACATACACCTACCTACAGGCTTCACCAAAATCCAACAGATTACAATGTCTATTTTGGTGAAAATAATATAATTGGTATTGATGGTGGAGCTGTTTTTGGAGGTCAATTACACGCATTAGAATGGCCAAGTCGTCAAATAATCTCGGTGGAAAAGGAAAAGCCAACAAGTGTAGATGAACTGCCCCCCAATTGTTAGACACTAACTAACAATTGGAGGCGCGTTCAGAATAACCTGTTGGCTTTTTGTGCTGAATGAAAGCATTAATATAATTTAAAAATAACGCCTACTAAAGAGTACACAATGACTGTTGAAAATAAAATTGTCATATGGATAAGTGAGAAAACAAACATTTTTGTCGCCCACTTTGTTTGATCTTTATTACTATGATAACCGTAAATACTCATAACAAGCCATGCAATACTTAGCAATAGCGCAACAAGCATAATGCCAACACTTAAAGTGCCAAATAAGAAGCTTGATAATATCAATAAGATTAAATAAAAGTTCGTTTGATAATAAGTACGGCGCATCCCTTTTACAACTGGAAGCATTGGAACTTTGGCCGCTTCATAATCGGCATGCTTACGGATGGCAATGGCATAAAAATGAGGCATTTGCCAAATGACTAAAACAAAAAATAGCCCAAGTATCGCAGGGTGTGTAATATCAGAAGAAACCGCAGCCCAACCAATTAAAGGTGGTATTGCTCCTCCTATACTACCGATTTCTGTATTATAAATTGTGCGTCGTTTTGTCCACATTGTATAGGGTACTACATATAAAAATAATCCTAGGAAGCCAAATGCCGCAGCTAATGGTGAAGCAAGCGCCAGCACAGCTACTCCGATAACGAGCATGGCAAAAGCTAAAGTCAACGTGAATTTCGCTGACATTTCACCAGTTACGGTTGGTCGACTTTGCGTACGAGGCATAAGAGCGTCAATGTCTCGATCATACACATTATTAAATGCCCCAGCAGCACCGATAACAAGTGCAGAACCAATCGTTGCAAAAATGATTTCAGGTATATTCTCTACAAAGGACATTTTATTTTTGTACATCCCTAAAGTTAAACCAGCCCACATAGGAATTAAATTTGATTTAATAATTCCTGTTTTTATAGTCTGCGCTAAAATAGTAGAGCGTGAGGACTTTCCTAATGATTTTTCGGAAGATTGAGGATTATGCTCCGTTTTTAGATTTTGTTCCATTCATCTTAATTCCTTTTCTCTCTAAATTTCTACACGCTTTACTCGATAGAAAGCGACAAAATTTGCAATCAATTATGCCTCGGCATAATTCCGTGACATCCGCCGGAGGCTTTAACTTCTTTCAGCGGGTGTTTGGACACCTGCTGAAAGAAGTTAAACATATCAAATTATAATTTTACCTCTTTTAGATAGAGTCTGTCTCCATGTTCACATAAAGTACATGATTTTCCTTATGTCTTTGTTTTCTGCTGAATAAACATCAATTACTTGCCGTTGTCGCTTTCACGTTTGGACACCTTGGAGTTAACAATCGCATTCATCTCCCCAACTAGTCTTCTACCGAAGGAAAATAAAGATACACGTTCATACACAACATCTTCTATAATACCACCGACTGACGTGAATTTGAACCTAATTGGCTTGATTCTTTGCATATTACTATTCAAGTAAAACAATCTACTCTATACTAATATGTATGTGTTAAGTAAATGAAGGAGTGTCTATTACGTGAAATACGGATTTATCGGCCTTGGAAATATGACTACAGCCATTATTAAAGGAATGTGCAAGAGTGGAGATTTCGATCCCACTTTTATTTATGGCTATAATCGTACCAAAGCAAAAACAACAAAATTAGCAACCTCTTACGGTATTCAAGCCGCAAGCTCTATTGAAGACATTATGTCAAATTGTGACGTCATTATCCTTGGTGTCAAACCCCAAATGCTACCAGATGTTTTACCAGAAGTGAAAAAGCATTTACAAGACAATCATGTTATTGTTTCCATTGCTGCAGGAAAAAATATTACATACTTCCAAGGTAATCTATCTGAAGTTACCCCTATTATTCGTGTAATGCCAAATATTAATGCTCTTATTGGTGCCTCCACAAGCTGCTATTCAGTAAGTGAACAAGTATCAGATGTACAGCTTCAGCATGTCATTTCACTTTTTGAAACAGTTGGCACAATTATCGAGGTGCCTGAACACTTATTTTCCATTTTCACAACAATTGGTGGTGCTTCACCCGCATTTACCTATATGTATATTGACGCTTTAGCACGTGCTGCTGTACGTGAAGGGATGCCAAAAAGCATGGCACTTGATATTGCAGCAAATGCAGTACTCGGCAGTGCAAAAATGATTTTACAATCGCAAGAACATCCATGGTCACTTGTAGATCAAGTATGCTCGCCTGGCGGGACAACAATTCAAGGTGTATCCTCATTACAAAGCAACCATTTTGAAACAACGATTCACGATGCAGTAGCTGCCGTGACTAGCAAAGATCGAAACTTATCAAAATAATTATTGATTGATACACTAAAAAATAAAACGAAACCGAGACATCCTTAAATGTCTCGGTTTTTCTTTTGTTGAAAAACTAATTATATCAATGGAATTAAGGGTAATTTTAAATAAAGTATAGCTCTTCGGCAAAGCGAGGGGTTGATTTCCGTTCCGACTGAGCGCTTTGTTGTTGCTGTCGCTTCGCTTTCGCACAGATAAAACATTGTTGCTGTCGCTTCGCTTTCGCACAGATAAAACATTGTTGCTGTCGCTTCGCTTTCGCACAGATAAAGCATTTGCCGCTGACGCTTCGCTTTCGCGCAGAGCAGAGCTTCCTGGGGGCGTCCGATGAGCCGCAAGGAGTCGCTCAGTCTCCACTCCAATCAACCACTGCACAAAACATGTACTTACTGTCATGTAACTTTAATTTATAGTGATAAAAACGAAACTTTAACATCACTGTTTTGCCTGCATAAAAGCGAAGCGTCAACAACATAAACGTAGGAACGGCTCAACATAACCCCTTAGGAGAATAGCCTTGAACGGAAATCAACTCATTTTAAGGATTTCCTTGACTATTTTATTTGTCATTGAATATTATCTTGTAATTCCTGTGCTAAAAATGCAGTTAAATCACGTAAATTTTCTGGTGTAACACCGTGACCATCTGGATACTGTTTAAATGTCACAGTAGCACCAAATTGCTCAAACATTTCTTTACTTTCAGCACCCCATTGCGAAGGGATAACATAATCATATTCACCATGAGAAATAAATGCATGCAAATGATTGACTGAGCGAATTGCATATTCCTCTGTCACGAATTTTGGTGTGTAGCCGCTTAATGCCACTATTCCTGTAATTAAATTCCCCATTGCAAAGGCAAGTGATTGTGCCAAAACAGCCCCTTGGCTAAATCCAAGCACGTACACTTTATGTGGATCAATTTGATATTCGTCAATTGCCTCTAGCACAAATCGTTGTAATGCAACTAACACTTTGTCAAAAATTTCACGGTCTGGTTTACCGACCTCTTGGATGGTGAAAAAAGCATAACCAGGCTTTTGTGTAATGGGTCCACGTAAGCTAAACACATGGCATTGCTCTTTAAAATCCTGCACTAATTGTGGTAAATCCTCTTCATTACTACCCATTCCATGCAATAAAAAGATCGCTGGATATTTTTTATTTGGATCCATATTCGTTGGTTGTGTATGTTTAAATGTAAATGGTGTATTCATCGATAAAATTCCTTTCAGGTGAGCTTAGTATCACCTTATTATACTGCATAACATATTAGCTATCATTTTTAATAAACTATAGGCTCCTCACCATAACGTGGCGTTGATTTCCGTTCCGACTGGGCTTTGCCGCTGACGCTTCGCTTTCGCGCAGATAAAACATTGTTGCTGTCCCTTCGCTTTCGCACAGATAAAACATTGTTGCTTTCGCACAGAGCAAAGCTTCCTGGGGGCGTCCGATGAGCCCCAAGGAGTCGCCCAGTCTCCACTCCAATCAACTTATATACATGACATACGTTTTAACAAATGTCACCCCAACTTGTAGTGATGAGTTAAACTATATTAATTTTGTTTTATTAATAATCCCGTCCGTGTGATAAGCTATATAACCGTTAATAATGCGAATAGTTTCTTGTGGATCTGCGTTAAATAGTACTTTTGATTCCTCTGGAGTTGAGACAAGTACCGTTAATAAATCTATGCGCATTGAGTGTCCAGCAGAGCTATAAGCATAATCGTATATTATATCTTCCTCTGTCATGCCTTCTGCCTCATACTGCTTGTGGAACAATTCTTTAGCAGCATCCATTTGGTCCGCGACCTGTTGACGAACTCGCATTTGATGCATCAAAAGCTCTTCTTCAAGTGCAACGGGCTTTAACCACTCTTTCTTTTCGAGCATTTTCAAAAATTCTTTTTCCCAAGCTTGCTCATTTTCAGTAAAATACAGCATATTCATCATTAACATATCCCAAAAGTCAATTTGAGATTGTGCTGATTTACGCTGTATCGCGATTGTCTCTTTAAAGTGCTCCTCAATCTTCGTAATATTCATATTGCGCACTAAATGATTACATACATTTTCAATAAATTTATTTACCACTTCTTGTGCCATCAAAAAACCCGTCCTTTATATCACAAATCATTTCCCCACTATCATACCATGATTGTAGAATATAAAGAAACGGGCATCGTATAGGCCTTCTTTGTAGGAAGTTGAAATAACTAATGATAAATTCTTTACATAGCTTCATACTACAACAGCCTCGTCATATGATGAGGCTGTTGTAGTGTCACTTTATACTTCAAATGCAGTAATTGAATCTAAAATACTCTTTGCATCCTTATGTAGCATTTGATAGTTTTCTTGTAATATATTTGGAGGTATCGGTTTACTGAATAGGAAGCCTTGTACAGTGTCACATTTGCTTGCTACTAGATATGATAACTGGTCTATCTCTTCTATTCCTTCTGCAACTACCTTTAACCGTAGATGCTTTGCCATAGAGAGAATCATGTCTACTAATGCCTTGTCTGTGGAATCCGATTGTATTTTTTGAACAAAAGATCGATCAATTTTTAAACAATCAATTGGGAAATCCTTTAAATAAGATAATGACGAATAGCCTGTCCCAAAATCATCTACTGCGATTGTAACCCCAAGTACCTTCAATTGGTGTAAAATCGTTGTCATATGATCGATATTGATGGTCATACTTTCTGTTATCTCTAGCTGCAAATATTGTGGATCTAATTGTGTTTTCTCAAGAACATTATGAATCATTTCAACTAAATTTTGCTGAAAAAGTTGGCCTAATGACAGATTGACCGCTACTTTAATCGGTGGTAATCCTGCAGCTTCCCAACCCTTTACTTGTTTACAGGCTGTTTCTAGCACCCATTGTCCTATAGGAATAATTAATCCCGATTCCTCAGCAATTGGAATGAAGACTCCCGGCGAAATCCAACCCTTTTTTGGATGCTGCCATCTGACTAAAGCCTCTACTGACCTAATTTGGCCCGATTGTAAATCAAGTTGCGGTTGATATTCTAAAAAAAGCTCTTGATTGACTAATGCATCGTGTAAATCATTTTCTAATAAAAGTCGTTCAGTCGTTCCGCTAGATATTGAAGACTCATAAAAACGTATACGCGTTGGTATTTTATGTGCTTCATGCATAGCATATAATGCAAATCTAACAAGTTCCTCTTCCCTATTAGAATCCGTTGGAAATAAAGCAATCCCAATATTTAATTGACTATTAAGTGAAAAATGTTGTATTTGGAATGATTCTTCCATGACAAATTGAAGCTGTTGACTTAGCTTGGTTAGTTGATCTGTATTATTCACCTCATCAATAAAAACGACGAAATAATCTTCTCTCAGTAAGCATAGTAGATACTCCTCTGGTAAAACATTTTTCAGCCTTTGCGCTATTAGATTTATCATTTGGTCCGCATATGTACTGCCTAAAGATGCTTTAATAGCCGAAATTCTTTCTATACCGATAGCAAGAATTGCCTTTTGTGATTTCGATATGTATAAATCTCTTTTTAATGATTCCATCAAAAAACGTTCATTTGGTAAATTCGTAATCTCATTATGATATGCCATATAATGCATCTTTTCACGAGATTTCTCTAAATGCTCTTGTGTATCAACTAACTGCTGAAAAGGTTTTTCAATAGAAGAAAAATAAATTGCTCTAAATAAAAGGTAAAATGCACTTAACTGAAAAATATGTCCAATAAAATTTTTAATATCATAGACATCTCGATAAATGGTAAATAGATAATCACTCATAATTAAATAAATCGCACTACCAAACAATAAAAATGCAGTTTTAGGTGCTTTTTCAAAATTTTTAAGCAACAGGACCATAATAAACAAATGCATCGCTACAGCTATATATTGCAAAGTATTTTTTAAAATAGTAGGGCCTTCACCTTCTATCATAATTGGTGGCAATATAGGCGTTGGAGCATAGATGACGACAAAACAACCTATGATTATTACAAACGGCAAACTATAAATAAACCAACGATAATTTGATTTGAGTTCCTTTTCCCTTATAAAAAAAATGATGAGAAAACCAATCGATAATAGTGATCGACTAAGCATGTAAAACCATGTTGATGCATACGGCGTACTCTCAATAATGAAAAATGGCATTCCTTTATAGGAGAGTGCATGAGCCATTTCTAATAAGCTAATGGTTAAAAATAAAGCCCCTGTATAGAGAACTCTATTAGATAAAATATAGGGCGTAATTAACCATGCCTGAATAGAAATCGACATTGTCACTACAGTAATAAGCATTTCCATCATTAAATGAATTGTTACATAATTGTTCTCTCCAAATATCCCGTAAAATTTATCACTACCCAAACCAATTACGATTAATAAAATCATTGATAATAGGATGAATTGAATGCTCTGCTTCACAAATGAAAAATCCTCATTAAATTTCCACATCATAACTCCCCTTCTTAATCTCAAATAATTTCAAACTTAGGATAATTATACTACAAAATTATCACGAAGTATCGACTTTTCAACTAAAAAAAGAGTAAAAATTAGGACTAAATATTAAAAAAATTTATCATTTTGGTTTTCTTCATCCTCCTCGAATTAGTTTTCACCAATTGGGTTTTTACGGACAGTTAAATTTTACACCTTACTTCTTTGTTTTTGTTGAAATGTTGAGATGGGAATCTTACTGCCCGTTAATGCAGGATAATCAGTATCACTGCAAAAAACGCTAAATAAAGATAAAAAAGATGCCTCAGCTTTAGAGACATCTTCTATCTACTATGAAAATACATAGCTATCCATATTATCTATTGTATTTTGGATAGCCTCTTTTAATGATCGCTGATGCTCGCCACAAACAGCCAGCGCCTCCTCTAATGTTATCGCTGCATTTGCCATAAACGGTGCCATCTGTAAATCCTTCGCTAATTGAATAAGGACAAGCGCTTTATTCCATTTCCATCGTGCATTTTTTGCATCTAAATAAATAGCTTGCTCCAAATAGCCAAGGGCATCGAATGGCATCCACCCAAAGCGATGCATCGTTTGACCTGTGATCCCCCAATATAAAGCTTTATTTGGGTTTTCTTTTACTGCTTGTTTAAAACAATGGACACTCTCATTGTAATGATGTGCAAACAAAAACAATTCACCCTGTGTAAAAAATGATTGTGCCTTTTCATTTGGCGTACCTGTTTTCGCTATATCCTCTAGTTCTTTAATACGCTTAGAAAACTCTTCTTCATCTTTTATCGCACGAATTTCGACGACGGCATCTGATTCAGGATAGCTTTCATCTGCTCGTTCTGTATGCTGACTTTCCACAGACAGCCTAGGCTTTGGATAGCTAGAAAAATCATACTCTTCCAATAATTTAATATATTTATCAGCTAACGCTTTCTCTTTTTCATCTGTAACTTGCTTAGCCATCTCATAGCATTTCATTAACTCTCCGTTATAAAAATAATCATCCATAGTCATTCAATATTCCTCCAATATACAGCACCTCAGTATATTTAGTATACACTACAAAAATCAAAAAAGACTGATCAAAATAACTTTTGATACAGTCTCAGCTTTTCTTATTTTTTTAATACTATTGTATTTAAAAATGCACGTAAATCTTTTTCTGCTAATGCACCTTCAAAACGGGTAACCTCTTTGCCACCTTCGAAGCGAATAAATGTTGGTGTCGCATTAATTTTGTATTTATCCCATAAATCATTGTATTCATAAACATTTAGTTGGGCAATATCAACACCAAGCTCATCAGCAATTGGCATTAACTTAGGTGTAAAAGCTTGGCAGTGCACGCAAGTTGGACTGAAGAAATAAGCATTTACATCTTCACCGGCTTCCAATTTTTTTTCGAGCTCATCAGGAAGCATAATGTTTTGATAATTTTTGTCATCCAATTGATCAATTGTTTCTTGTTTTAGTTCTTTGTCGCCATAAGGATTATTTGCACTTGCTAACTTACTTTTGTTCGATACATTTGTTAGCACAATAATTGCTGCAAATAGCAAAACAATAACTGAGCCAATAATTAGTAGTTTTTTCACGAGAATATGTTCCTCCTTTTTCACACTAAAAAACCCTAGTTTCAGTGTATTCGCGATTGATTATAAAGTGTTTTTAAATCCTAGTAAACTAATTTGTCTTTAAAAATAAGTATTTCTATAATTCAAACATAATTTGGCCCAATTTTGGGAACATACATATATAATGCTCAATACGAATGTGGAGTGGTTAATATGAAACACACTATCCGAAATGTTTTTCAAATTTATAAAAGTGATATCCATAATATTTTAACAAACTGGGTAGTTGCTGTCATTATTGGTGGGCTAATTTTTCTACCTTCTCTTTATGCGTGGCTCAATATTTATGCCTCTATGGATCCCTATGCCCACACAGCCAACATGAAAATTGCTATTGTCAATGAAGACACAGGAACGAATGTCAGGGGTGAGGATATAAATGTTGGTAACGAGGTAGTAGACAATTTAGGTGCCAATCAAAACTTTACTTGGGAATTTACATCTCATGAAAAAGCGATTGATTATTTAAAAAACGGTGACTATTTTGCGGTTATTGTTGTCCCTAGTGATTTTTCTCAAAAACTAACCTCCATACTGTCAAATCAGCCTACTAAAGCGCATATCGATTATTATGTAAATGAAAAAATAAATCCAATTGCACCCAAAATTACAAGTAAAGGTGCTAGTGTTTTGACTCAGCAAGTTTCTAGTGAATTTATCTCAACTGTCAATGGAACACTTTTCTCTATTTTTAATACGATCGGTGTTGAGATGGAACGAGAAATTCCAGACTTTAGGAAGTTTGAAAATTATATTTTTACGATTGAACAGCATCTTCCGGATATCGAAACATTTTTAGCGAAAACTGCTAAAGATGGGAAAGAAGCCGAGACATTACTGAACCATACAATTACCCAAATTCCTGAGGTTGAAAAATTAACAAATGATGGTCTAACCACTATTCAGAAAGGTTTAACATTGATTAATGAAGCAGATACATTGTTCAACCAACTATCCCCTATCATTAAAAAGGATTTAACAGCTGTACAAAATATTACTCAACGATTTACAGAGCTATTAGGGAAGCTACAAAATGCTAATGTGGATACAGCTACCATTGCTCAAACAAAGGATACGATTAAGAAACAGCTGGATGCATCTCGCGAGAAAGTAAATAATAGCATCCAAACACTTGAAGCACTACAAAACTTAACACAAGCTGATGCTTCGTCTCGTAAACAGCTAGAAAACAAGCTGCAAACTATCCTGACGGCGCTACAACAAAGCAATGCTGAAGATGTTAAGACTTTGCTAAGTAATAAGAAAATTCTTGAACAACTTGAAGCAATACGTGGAGATTTACAAGCAAATCCTAGTTTAACTGATTATTCTTTAAGCTCGCTAACAGCATTAAATCAGCTAAATACTTTGCTAACTGACGTCTCAACTAAAGTACAGCAGTTAAATAACATGGATAGTGAAACGATAAAAAAAGATCTCGCTGATGTTCAAAGTGTTGCACAAAATGCTTCTAACAATCTGAATCAATTCCTTACTCATTATAACGATAATCTAGAACCACAAATTCATACGACCTTGTCTTCTGCCAAAAATACATTAACAAATGCATCATCTATGTTAACGAATGTGAAAAATTTTCTTCCTCAAGCAACAGATCGTTTAACAAATGCCAAAAATACGTTAGCAACAGCTAATAAGACACTTAATACAGTACAATCAGATTTCCCTACCCTAAGTACAAAAATTAAGGATCTTGCAGATAAGCTGAGAACATTAGAAAGTGAAGCAGATATTTCCGAAATCGTTCAATTATTGAAAAATGACGTTAATGCTGAGCGAGATTTCTTTGAGGAGCCTATTAAGCTTGAAGAACATAGAATGTTTCCGATTGCTAATTATGGAACAGGGATGACACCGTTTTACACTGTGCTTTCCATATGGGTTGGTTGTTTATTATTAATTTCACTTTTATCTGTAGATATTCACGATAATAATCAATACAGCATTCGCCAAATATACTTTGGACGTTTATTAACATTTGCAACTTTTTCATTTATACAAACACTCATTATTACAATAGGAGATATTGTTCTTTTAGATGGATCAATTAGTGCTCCTTATTACTTTATACCATTTGGGCTATTTATTAGCCTAGTGTTTATTACGGTTGTCTATACACTGGTATCGGTGTTTGGAAATGTTGGGAAAGCCTTAGCCATTGTCATGTTAGTGCTACAAATTGCAGGTTCTGGTGGCACATACCCGGTAGAATTACTACCTAAGTTCTTCCAAATAATAAATCCATTTTTACCTTTTACTTATGCAATTGAAATGATGCGAGAGGCAGTTGGTGGTATTATTTGGACAAAGGTTTGGGGTGATCTCGCCTTTTTATCTTGCTTCTGGCTCATTTTTATTCTATTTGGTTTCTTCTTGAAAAAATTACTAAGTGAGAAAATGGAACTTTTAATGAACAAAACGCGTGGATTAGATATATTTCATTGATTTTCACATGCGCTTCCTGTAAATGTTTAAGCGAACGATGTTATAATGGAAGTATTGTAAACATGTAGGAGGCGCATTTGTTGAAAAAACTTCTATCTATTTTTGTTTTGTCTTTATTAGTGTTAAGTGCTTGTGGTGTAGATAAACAGGTTGTTGAAAAAAATCCGAATGAAGGACAAAAAGAAGCTTCACATGAAGGACATGCACATGCTTCTGGAGATATTCAGGAGGAAACTACATCTGCTGATGTTCTTCCATCCTTTTTAGATAATCAAACAGAAAATATTCGCTTAGTGTATCAAATTGCTGGTCAATCTACAGAAATTCTTGAGTGGATGCCATGCTATTGTGGATGTGGCGAATCAGCTGGACATAAAAGCAATTTAAACTGCTTTATTGAGGAAAAGCGTGAGGATGGAACCATTGTCTGGGATGATCACGGTACTCGTTGTCTCGTTTGCCTAGAAATCGCTGTACAGTCTGCAAAAATGCATAAAGATGGCATGAGCCTCAAAGAAATTCGTCAAGCAATTGATGACACGTATAAAGAAGGCTACGCAAAACCAACACCGACTGACATGCCTGCTTAATAAACAAATGCGCTAAAGCGCTCGTTTACATCCGACAAGCGCTGGAGAGCCCGAAGCAAAAGTAAACGCTCCACCACTTTTGCCCGAGGGATCGAAGCGACCTCGAGGATGTAGCACTTTAGCCTAGACGCCGACTATGCTCTAGGTTTTACACATGCAAAAAATCTATAGTTTCCTTAATAGCAAAAAACTCATCGTTATGATGAGTTTTTTTGGTTATTTAACAAGCTGTAACACCGTTTTAAAATGTGGATGATCTGCATGTTGTAGTAGCTCGTATAAAATCATCTCTGTGCTTGTTGGTAAAATTCCAAGTGCCTTCATCTTCTCAAGCCCAATCTCTTTATTGGCCTTTGTACGAGACGACACGGCATCAACAACAACTTCGACCTCAAGTCCTTGCTCTTTTAGCTGTCGCGCTGTTTGGTAGACACAAATATGTGTTTCGATACCTGTTACGATAAATTGAGTACGACCACTCGCTTTCAATGCATCAACAAACTCTTGCTCCTGGCAAGCACTAAATGCCATTTTAGCAATAGCTTGCCCTTGAAGATGCTGAGCAATATCTAACGCAGTCCCACCTAAACGATTAGGATTTTGTTCAAGCCATAAAATGGGTATCTCCAATGCTTGCATAGCTTGTACCAGCTTTGCCACATTTTCAATCACCGCTTCACTTTCATCAACAATTGTCGCTAACTTGCCTTGTACATCGACGACAACTAAACACGCTTCTTCTGTTGTAAACATTCAAAACACCCCTTATATCCATATTCACCATTCATTATACCGAAAGTTCTTAGTTTATGTGGAAGGTTAGACATATTTCGTCCATTTTAATACCTTTTTGTTTTCGTTCAAAGTTTTTTCGTTTAGAAACATATAACCATTAATCAATGCCCTTAATGAGCCCAGACTACATCCGCGGAATGTGTCCTTCCCTAGAGGAATGTGCAGGTAAGTACATATTTGGGTAGTAGCCATTCCACATAAACAAACACGAACATTTTATAATTCAACTGATTATGGAATATGTAAATCACGAAATATTAACTCATATATCCATTCTATGTTTCGATTCGTTCGTATTTAAACCTCAAAAGCTATTATAAATTTAACTCAATTGTGTACATTTTGTTGCGAGCCTGTCATTATTCTGCTCGAATAGTGAGAATTTTATTTTTTCTCTTGAAAATTGAGTTATAATCCAGTAAAGTGCTTTTATCCCGCTTTAACGGTCAGTATTGTGCTCAATCTATAAATGCAAAAAGTTTGCTAGATGATTTTGAACTTGCCGTAAAAGCCTGATAGATTCATCAACCAATTAGTAGGAACTAAAAAACTATGAATAAGGTTTAACCTTATAAAACCAAACAAGGAGTGTACCACTTTGACACAACGTGCATACAATTTTAACGCAGGCCCATCTGCCCTACCACTAGAAGTATTAGAAAAAGCCCAACAACAATTAGTAAACTTCCGTGACTCAGGCATGTCAATTATGGAAATGAGCCATCGCAGTGCCATTTTCGATGAAGTACATAATGAAGCAATTGCTTTATTGAAAAAGCTTTATGCTATCCCGGAAAACTATGAAGTCCTTTTCCTACAAGGCGGCGCTAGTCTTCAATTTACAATGATACCGATGAACTTCCTACAGGCCGATCAAAAAGCAAGCTACGTATTATCAGGTTCATGGTCTGAAAAAGCATTCAAAGAGGCTAAATTCTTTGGTACGCCCGTAGAAGCTGCTAGTACAAAAGAAAATCAATACCGTAATATCCCAGCTTTAGCAAACATTCAATTTAACGAAGAGGATGCATATGTGCATATCACTTCAAATAATACAATTTACGGCACACAATGGAAGGAATTCCCTGAAACAAAAAATGTACCGTTAGTTGCGGATATGTCTAGTGATATTCTTTCTAAACCAATTGATGTAAGTAAATTTGGTCTTATTTATGCAGGGGCTCAAAAAAATCTTGGTCCATCTGGTGTAACAGTAGTCATTATTCGCAAAGATTTGTTAGAGAAAGCGAATAAAAACATTCCTACAATGTTAAAATATTCAACGCATGCCGATAGTAACTCTTTATACAATACACCTCCAACTTTTGGTATTTATATGTTAGGTGAAGTATTAAAATGGGTAGAATCAAAAGGCGGCGTTGCTGCAATTGCCAAGCATAACGAGTTGAAAGCAAAAGTAATTTATGATGCCATTGACAATAGCAACGGATTCTATAAAGGCCATGCAACAACTGAAAGCCGTTCTTTAATGAACATTACTTTCCGTGTTGCTGATGAAGAGCTTGAAAAACAATTCCTTGCTGAAGCAAAAGCAGCAGGATTTGTTGGACTAAATGGACACCGTTCTGTAGGCGGCTGCCGTGCTTCTACTTATAACGCTGTACCTTTAGAGGCTTGTGAAGCATTACGTGACTTTATGGTAGCTTTCCAACAAAAACATCAATAATTAGAAGAAAAAGACGAATGATTCCTTATCGTAATCATTCGTCTTTTTTATTAGATATAACCTTTAGCAACACTGGAAGCTCCTCTGCATAAAATTGACGCTATTCGTAGAGTAGCTTAGTTATTATAAAAGGGATAGTCCCAGGTGAAACTTCACTTGGAGCTACCCCTTTTTCTAGTATTGTCATTGAAAATTTACAATAGTAAAAACTCAAACGAAATTAATTTACAAAGCTTCATGCTTACAATCTGGACACTTACCATAAATCTCAAATTTATGATTTTCAATTTCATAGTCTGGCAGCTTTTCTCCAAGCATTTCCATAGGGCAGAGATTTAGCTCCTTAACATTGCCACAGTCCATACAAATAAAATGATGGTGATGATGTTCAGATTCGCAATGCATACGGAAATTCCGTTCCCCAGATAACTCAGTTTCTTCTAGTATTCCAAGCTTCACAAACGTTGCTAGGTTGCGATAGATTGTATCAAAACTCATACCTGGAAAATCTTTTTTCAAAACATCTAATAAATCTCGAGCCGTTAAATATTTATCTGTTGCTGCAAACATATCTAATATTAATTCCCGCTTATCTGTTTTTTTAAAGCCGTTCTCTTTTAAAATTTCCCACGCTCTTGAAACATTCACTGTGCTACCTCCTCTTGCTTTGCAGCCATTCTAAATACTAATTTTTTTCCTAGTATTACAAGTAACAAAATTAAGATAGAAGTGACGACAATTGTACCACCAGGTGCTAAATCTAAATAAAAAGCACTGACTAGACCGATCAACACAGCCGTTTCGCCAAAGACAATTGCATAGATGATTGTTTGCTTAAAGCCCTTTGCAAGTCGCATTGCAGCAGCTACTGGTAACGTCATCAGTGAGGACACTAGTAAAATACCTACGATACGCATACTTGCAGCAATAACAAGTGCTGTCACAATCATAAATAAGAGATGAATCCAACGTGCAGGTAAACCGCTAGCTTTTGCATATTCCTCGTCAAAAGATAAAACAAAAAGCTCCTTAAAAAATAACAACAAAAAGATAATGACAACGGCAGCAATTCCCACCACTACCCATAAATCCTGACGTGACACAGCTGACACTGAACCAAATAAATAGCTCATTAAATCCGTGCTAAAGCCACTTGCAAGTGAGATAAAAATAGCACTAATACCAATCCCACCTGACATAATAATTGGAATAGCAAGCTCTTCATAGTGCTTATATAAACGTCTAAGACGCTCAATTAAAATCGAACCACTGACAGAGGCAAGTATGCCTAAATAAATTGGATTTAGCATTGCCAAGGCTGTAACAGATTGGCTGATATATAAGCTTCCCGCTATACCTGCGAGTGTCACATGTGACAAGGCATCTGCAATAAGCGAAAGCCTGCGAACGACAATAAAAACACCTAGCAGCGGTGCCAATATGCCAATTAATAGCCCAGAGAAAAAGGCATTTTGTAAAAATTCATAGTTAAAAATTGCTTCAATCATTGCGCCTTCTCCTTCTAGTGAATCTTTCTCACAGAATGGCCATACCAAGCATCGAGCGCATCCTGAGAAATTGTATCAAATTCATTTTTGTAACCATGGAAGTGTATAGTTTGATTTAAACATGCTACATGACTGATGCGGTTCGACACTGTATCAACATCATGTGTAACAAGAATCATTGTAATTCCCTGTTCCCGATTCAATTTCGCCAGCATATCATAAAATGACTGCACATTCTCATGATCAATGCCGACAGTTGGTTCATCTAATATTAGTAGCATCGGTTCACTGACTAAGGCTCTTGCAATAAAGACACGTTGCTGTTGCCCACCGGATAATTCACCAATATTACGATTCATAAAGGCTTCCATTCCAACAGCTTTTAATGCTTCTTGTACTTTTCCTTTGGCATCTCGTCCAGGTCTTTTAAATAGTCCTATTTTTTTTGATAATCCACTTTTCACTACCTCTTGGACGGTTGCTGGAAATCCTGAATTGAAGGCATTGGATTTTTGTGACACATACCCTATCCATTCACGATGCTTGAAAGTTGAACTTGGTTCACCAAATAGCTTTATTTCTCCAGACATTGGTTTTAATAACCCTAATATAATTTTTAATAATGTAGATTTCCCTGAACCGTTCGGACCGAGAAGTGCTAAAAAATCTCCCTCTTCTACACGAAAAGAGATATTTTTTAATACTTGCGTATAGTCATATTGAAATGACACGTTTTCAATGTTAATTAATGATTTTTTCATGCATCATCGCTTCTTTCTAATTCAAAATCATTACGATTTACAAGTTGTAAGTATAAATGAAAGTACCGTTTTTGTAAAGAGAATAAAATTGCTATTCTACTGTTTAATGTTCTAATAACAAGTTTCGAACCATTTAGATGTCTCTTTTGGCTGATCATAGTCTACACAAAGATTTTTATTTGAATCACGCTGTTTGTCATAGGCATTGATTCTAACACTTTTAAAGTAAGGGTTTTCATAGCTGTCACGGCGTTCACAAGAAGGGTTTCGTTTCAAGAAACTAAACAACTTTAAAAGGGGGATTGGCTTTGAGTATTCAATTTTTGCAGCAATTAGCACAAAGTAGTGATAAGGAAGTTGTTGCAATTGCTCGTGCTGAAGGATTTGAAATTACTACTTCTGAAGTAAAAAAACTTCGGCCTTATTTAGAGCAGTTCTCATTTTCTTGGCTCTTTTTAGGTATTCCGAAAGATATACTTGTAGAGGTTGAAGCTGTTTTAGGTAGAAAGCGTTCTAGACAACTAATCGCATTGTTTACTAAATAGAAAAAAGCCCGAAAATCAGTACTTATGCTAGCTGATTTCGGGCTATTTATTTCTATCCTCTTAGAGCATCGATTAACTCAGGTTTAAACTCTCCGTTATGGAGCATCTCAATCTCATGTTTATATGGAGCCGATTTTGATTTGGCATCACTATTTAATGCGACATATGGTGTTTCTAGGATTTTAGGAATCTCCATTAATTGTGGATGATGAACAACATAGTTTAATGCGTCAAAGCCAATATGGCCGAATCCTATATTTTCGTGACGGTCTTTTCCTGCACCACGAACATTTTTTGAATCATTGATATGCAAGACTTTGATACGATCAACACCTATTAATTTATCAAACTCATTTAATACGCCATCAAAATCTTCTACAATATTGTAGCCAGCATCATGAGTATGGCATGTATCAAAGCATACTGAAAGACGCTCATTATGTGTTACGCCATCTATAATTTTAGCAAGCTCTTCAAAGGAACGACCACATTCAGTTCCCTTCCCCGCCATTGTCTCTAATGCGATTTGTACAGGATAATCCTGTGATAGCACTTCATTTAAACCTTCAATAATCTTGGCAATGCCTGCGTCTGCTCCCGCACCTACATGGGCACCTGGATGCAAAACAATTTGTGTTGCTTCCAACGCCGCAGTACGTTCGATTTCAGTCTGTAAAAAATCTACACCAAGACGGAAAGTTTCAGGCTTTTCCGTATTCGCAATATTGATAATGTATGGAGCATGGACAACAATATTTGTCATGCCATGCTCTTTCATGTGTAGTAAACCGTTCATAATATTGAGGTCAGCAATTGCCTTACGACGAGTGTTTTGTGGTGCTCCTGTATAAATCATAAAGGTATTTGCCCCATATGAAAGGGCCTCTTTACTTGATCCGAGCAGCATTTCTTTTCCGCTCATTGAAACATGTGATCCAAGTAGCATTTGAATGCCTCCTTATTTTTTACCGCGAGCTTTTAAGCGACGTTCACGTTTTTAATTTTTTTCCATTTCCCATTTCATATTACGCTTGTAGCCTGGTTTTACTTTTTTCGGCTTACGAACTAATGCTTTTGCTTTCACATCGATTTCATTTTCATGCTTCACACGATTTTTACGTGCATGGCGATCTTTTAGTTCAGACCACTCGCCATCTTTTACATCTTTTTGAACCAATGGAATGCCCATTTTTTCAATACGTACTACTGCATCCTCATCTGATGGTTCAAACAATGTAATTGCAGTTCCTTTATTTCCTGCACGCGCTGTACGTCCTACACGATGGATAAAGAATTCTAAGTCCTCTGGAATTTCATAGTTGATGACGTGTGAAATTCCTTGAATATCAATACCACGTGCTGCAAGATCTGTTGCAACGATATATTGATAGTCCAAATCACGAATTTGTTTCATCATCTTCTTACGATCACGTGGACTTAAATCACCGTGTATTTGACCACAGCGAATCCCGTTTTCATTTAAAAAGCCCGCTACGTGCTCAGCTGTTTTACGTGTATTGGTAAAAATCACAGCTAAAAACGGGTTTATCCCTTCAATAACATCCAATAAACGTTTGTTTCGTGATTTAGAACGCACTGGTACAAGAACAAAGTCAATTCCTTCTGCGACTGGGCGTTTATCATTCATTTGGATATGAACAGGTGCGTCCATATATTTTTTTAAGAAAGGCTGAAGTTTTTCTGGAATTGTTGCTGAGAATACATACATTTCAAGCTTTTCTGGCATTTGGGAGGCGAAACCATCGATTTCCTCTATAAAGCCCATATCGAAGGCTAAATCTGCCTCGTCGACAACTAAAATTGGCGCAGTATGCACAAATAACGCTTGCGCTGAAACGAGATCACGAATACGTCCTGGCGTTCCAACAACAATTTGTGGTTGCGTTTTTAACTTATCAATGGAGCGTTGTTTGTCCGTACCCCCAATAAATAGTTTCGCTTGAATAGTTGTTCCTTCTATTAATTGATTTAACGCATCAAAAATTTGCTGAGCAAGCTCACGTGTAGGTGACGTAATAACAGCTTGTACTTCCTGCTTGTCAGGATTAATGCGTTGCACAATTGGAATTAAAAAACTATGTGTTTTTCCCGTCCCTGTATGTGCTTGTCCGATTGCACTCTTCCCTTTTAGTATTAGCGGAATAATTTCCTTTTGAATCGGCGTTGGTTCTGTGAAGCCAAGTTTTACAATTGCGTCCTGCAAAAATGGCTGAAAATTATAATCAGTATATTTTGACATAATTCGTTCCTCCTAACATCTTTCCCATTGTATCATGATTCGAACTTAAGGTATATTAACGTCCTATTATCTCAAGTTTGAACATTATTTTATACTTTAATCATATCTGTAGCGAAGCACTTATCAAAGTTACTCGAAATACTGTTAATATGCAATAAAAAAAGCGCTGCAATATCGTAGAAAAAAGCTAAGTATTAGTATTTTTTATGTCAATTTATTGATAACTAATGATTTGAAGAATTACCACATGTTATGATGAAAAATGTAAGATACTATAGGAGGTTGATTTATCATGAAAGCAGCAAGATGGTATAAAGCAAAAGACATCCGTGTTGAAAACATTGAAGAACCTGTAATTGCACCTGGAAAAGTGAAAATTAAAGTACATTGGACAGGGATTTGTGGTAGTGATTTACATGAATACGCAGCTGGACCAATCTTTATTCCCGTGGAACAACCTCATTATGTAAGTAAAGATATTGCCCTAATTGTTATGGGACATGAGTTCTCAGGTGAAATAGTAGAAGTTGGCGAAGGAGTTACAAAAGTACAAGTTGGAGATCCTGTTGTTGTTGAACCAATACTTGCATGTGGCGAATGTGCTGCTTGTAAAAAAGGTAAGTACAATATTTGTAAGCATTTAGGATTCCACGGTCTTTCTGGTGGTGGCGGAGGATTCTCTGAATATACAATGGTAGATGAAAAAATGGTACACAAAATGCCAGAGGGTCTTTCCTATGAACAAGGTGCACTTGTTGAACCTGCAGCAGTAGCATTACATGCAGTTCGTCAAAGTAAACTAAAAGCTGGTGATAAAGCAGCTGTCTTTGGAGTTGGGCCAATCGGGCTTCTTGTTATCGAAGCATTGCGTGCAGCTGGAGCAGCTGAAATTTATGCAGTAGAGCTTTCAGAAGAACGTGCTGCCAAAGCTTTAGAGTTAGGCGCAACAGCAGTTATTAACCCTAAAAATGAAGATGCAGTAGCCCGCCTACATGAATTAACAGATGGTGGAGTAGATGTTGCATTTGAAGTAACAGGTGTCCCTGTAGTATTACAGCAAGCAATTGATTCTACAACATTTGAAGGTGAAACAATTATTGTCTCTATTTGGGAATCTGAGGCTTCTATTCTGCCTAACAATCTCGTACTAACAGAGCGTTCTGTAAAAGGTATTATTGCTTATCGCGATATTTTCCCTGCCGTTATGGAATTAATGAAACAAGGCTACTTCTCTGCTGAGAAACTTGTTACAAAACGTATTGTACTGGATGAAGTGGTAACAGAAGGCTTTGAAGCATTAATGAAAGAACGAAATCATATTAAAATCCTTGTAAATTCACAAGCATAATTGATTATATAGAGACAGGTAGAGAAAATAGTTTCTCTACCTGTTTTTGATTTGTTATCGCACACGTGTTAATTAACTAAAATTATACAGTTTCTGGACAATTGAGGTCTCTATGACACATCAGGATTTCTTTCCCACTGCACATTGTCTTTTAAACGAAACACTCACAAACGTAGTTGTTGTTAATGATTCCACTACAGTCCACTATCTTAAATTTTAAATTTATTGATTTCTTCCTTCACGGACACCGCTTCTTCACTTAATGACTTTGCAACTGCATTTATTTCTTGAATAGTTGCAGCTTGCTCCTCTATTGTCGATGCAATTGTTTCAGATTGCTGTGCAGCTTGAATAGCAGAAGAAGACATTTCATTGACCGATGCTGCCATTTCTTCCGTACTCGCAGAAATTTGTTGTGTAGAAGCAGACACATCCTCGATTTGAGATGCCATATCACCAATCGCTTTTAAAATTCCATCGAAGGCATTTTGCGCATTTTGAATAAATGTGACACCCTCATCCACATTCAATACAGTTACACTTACTGCCTTTTCTACTTCCATCGTTTCTTGCTGAATAAGTGCGATTACATCCACTATTTGGTTGGCAGATGCTTTAGATTCCTCTGCTAATTTGCGTACTTCATCAGCCACGACTGCGAAGCCTTTACCATGCTCTCCTGCACGAGCCGCCTCAATTGCAGCATTTAGTGCTAGAAGATTTGTTTGCTATTAACGACTTCAGCCGATTGTGTGCTTAGCTTCTTAATACGTTCATTTGTTGTATTTGAAGATTGTTGGATAGTCGACATTTGGTTTTCTGCGACATGCAACGTTTTTTCACCATCATTTGCAATAGATTGTGTGTCTACTGCCTTAGAAAGAAGCATTTGAGTAGCCTCTGCAATACGTTGAACACCTTGGGCTGTTTCATCCATTGCTATCGAACTTTCACGACCAGTAGTAGCTGCTTGATTATCACTGGTTGCCATTCCCTCTACAAGGTTTGCAATATCATGAGAAGAATGTGAAATTTCGTCTGTACTTGCTGCTAATTGTTCAGCTGCTGATGTTGTATGCTCAACATTTGCGGTCATGCTATGTATAAGTGAATGTAAATTAGACTTCATCAAATTAAAAGAATCTGCTAAATCTTTAATTTCATCCTTTGTTCTGACTTCAATATCCTTTTGACATAAATCTCCTTTAGCAATTACCTTTGCTGCTGAAGTTAGCTTATTGACAGGAACAACGATGGAACGTGCGAATACAATCCCAACTACTATACAAATAATTAAAATAATGCAGAACATCCATAAGAACCACTGCTTATTATCATCAATAAGCTTTTCAACATTTGTTAATGAATTTTGTATTTCTGTAATGTTTTCTTGCTGGAACATATCTACTTTTTCATTAATCTCAACTGATGTAGTATCAAATTTTAGCATAATTTTATTCCCTAGCTCTGGTCCACCTTGAATATAGCTATTAGCCATTTTCTGGCCAGTGCTATAATACTCATCAAACGCTACTTTAATCCCATCTAATCTTTCCTGATATTTCGGATGCAAATTTTTCAGTTGCTCCAAATCCTGATAAAAAATTTTGCTATATTTTTCTGCTTGCTCAAATCCATCATCTAAATTATTGAGTGCTCTTGTGGCTCTAATATCCGTCAAATATTGCTGAACCTGTACAACCGACAACTTCATCTCATCTGCTAGTAACGTCGTTTGAAGTGTTTTTTCTTTTATTAAATGTACTTGCTCTTGTTGGGATTTGGCATTTTGTTGTTGAAGAATCCCCATAATTAAAACTAATAATACAATAAGACCAAATGACACTATACTTCTAACTTTAATTGTCACAGTATCCCCCCTATTTTTAACCTCTGCTATTTTAGTCTAACAAAAGGATCATCACCATAACGTGTGGTTGATTTCCGTTCCGACTGGGCGCTTTGTTGCTGTCGCTTCGCTTTCGCACAGATAAAATATTGTTGCTGTCGCTTCGCTTTCGCACAGATAAAATATTGTTGCTGTCGCTTCGCTTTCGCACAGATAAAATATTGTTGCTGTCGCTTCGCTTTCGCACAGAGCAAAGCTTCCTGGGGGCGTCCGATGAGCCGCTTCACTCGCGTTGCTCTCGCTCCAAGGTCTCATCTGTGACGCTAATCCCCAAGGAGTCGCCCAGCCTCCACTCCAATCAACTTATATATATGGCATACGTTTTCATCCACAACTTTTGGTGATGAGCCTAACAAAAACATATTAACAATTTATTTACATAAATGTAATACATATTAATTTGCTAACTTCAAAAATCACCATTTTCTATGGTGCATACACAACATTATACCTTTGCAAAGAGTAGGAAAAGTGAAAAATATATGTAGTTTTTAAGAATTTTCCCTACTTATTGACTACATCTGAAATGAGTAATAATTACGTGGATATAAAGGGATACCTTCACAATCGCCTTAGTTGTTTAATTGTGTGTGTCGAACGCTAACATAACCCTCTGCATATCATATCTATAATCAGGTATGTCATCAATGTCAAACAACTATTGAAAGGAGATCGTTATGGTATTTCGACCAACTTATCCGTTCTCAATGTATCCTGGTGGCATGAGGATGCCCATGCAAATGCCCATGCAACAAATGCCAATGCAACAAATGCCGATGCAAATGCCAACACCACAGATGTCACCGCAGTCCTTTTTACCGCCTGGAGGCTTCCAAAATCAACCACGAATTCCGGGTGGTTTTCCAATGTCCAGTGGAATAGGATCATTTGGAGGACAAATGCCAATGCCCATGCAGGAGCCTTCAAAAATCGGTTCATTTTTACAGCAGGCGAATAACTTATTTAACTCAGCGAAAACATATACACCTTACATTCAACAAGCAATGCCAATGGTAAAGAATATTCCGTCACTTTTAAAATTGTATAAAGGATTTCAAGGTCTCCCTGCTGCTGGAGCTGCAGCAGGAGCTGCCGCAGGGGCTGGAGCAGTAGCAGCTGAGGCAGCAGCTAGTGAAGGAGCACGTTCTACTAAAAGCCGAAAAGCGTCGCGGCAAAATGCATCATTCACTCCTCCTGATCCACTTCCATCTAAGCCACGTATTTTCCAGCCACCTATGTAGATGAACGTTTCTTTGTATTCGCCGCCCCTGTCCGTTATAATGTAGATAGGTAAGCTTGAAAGGAGTCACAACCATGCAAGTATTAAAAATTAATCCACGTGGCTATTGCTACGGTGTTGTTGATGCGATGGTTATCGCTCGAAAC
Source organism: Lysinibacillus agricola (assembly GCF_016638705.1). GTDB lineage: Bacteria > Bacillota > Bacilli > Bacillales_A > Planococcaceae > Lysinibacillus > Lysinibacillus agricola. Next base: position 3,821,960 of record NZ_CP067341.1, read on the forward strand.
GCCGCACTTGATAAAACATTACCAAGACCTATCTACATTTTAGGTATGATCGTGCATAATAAACATGTCACAGATGCCTTTGAAGAGGATGGCATCATCACATTAGATGGCGAGAATCGTTTAGAAATTATTCAACAAGTTGAAACAGGCACTGTTATTTTTACAGCGCATGGTGTTTCACCTGAAATTCGTGAAATTGCAAAGCGAAAAGGCTTAGTATCCATTGATGCTACATGTCCTGACGTTACAGTTACACACGATTTAATTCGTGAAAAATCAGCAGATGGCTATGATATTATTTATATCGGTAAAAAAGGCCATCCCGAGCCAGAGGGAGCAATTGGTGTTGCACCAAATCATGTGCATTTAGTGCAATCATCCACTGATATTGATGCATTAAATTTAACAAATGATAAATTACTAGTAACGAATCAAACGACTATGAGTCAATGGGATGTCGCTCATTTAATGGATAGTTTAAAAGAGAAATTCCCACATATTGAAGTGCATAAAGAGATTTGTTTGGCAACACAGGTACGTCAAGAGGCAGTTGCTAAGCAAGCTGGGGAAGCCGATTTACTAATTGTTGTTGGTGACCCTAAATCCAATAACTCGAATCGTTTAACGCAAGTGTCTGTTGAAGTAGCAGGGACACCATCATATCGTATTGCAGACGTTTCCGAGCTAAAAATTGAATGGTTAAAAGGAATTAATTACGTCGCTGTTACAGCAGGTGCTTCAACGCCAACGCCTATTGTAAAAGAGGTTATTTCATTCCTTGAACAATTCGATGAAAATGATGAATCAACACAAATCATTAAGCGTACAGTTACAATAGACAAAATTTTACCTAAAATTAAAACGCCAAAGCCAGTCGAAAAAATTATGCCTTACTAACTAAAAAAACCTGATTGCCTATTTTTTGACAATCAGGTTTTTTTCACTGTAGAGGAAACTATAGATTTTAAGTTGTAGATAATCAAAGGCATCGTTTTCGTCTAGGCTAAAGCGCCACATCCTCGAGGTTGCTTCGATCCCCGGGCAAAAAGTGGTAGAGCGCTTACTTTTATTTCGGACTCTCCAGCGCTTGTCGGATGTAAACGAGCGCTTTAGCGCATTTGTTCTTATTTACTAAAATAATAATTGACTGGACGACCAATACCACCATAATGCACATCCATCGTAATTTCCTCTTGTTTTTCTAAATAGTCTAAATATCTTCTTGCTGTTACGCGTGCAATGCCTACACCACTGGCAACTTCTTCTGCCGATGCTCCTTCTACAGATTGCAAATAGTGCACAACTTTCTCAAGTGTTGCACGATTAAAGCCCTTAGGTAAACTTTTTTCTGACCGTAAGACATTTGATTGCTGAACCTCATTATGCCCGCCATGATAATGGAATAACTGATCAAGCTCCCCTTGTGTTAGCTCATGCTCTGTTTGCATTTGCTTTTTGAAGCGCAAATAATTTTCAAGTGTTCCTTGCACTCGTTCAAATGAAAAAGGCTTCATAATATAATCAAAGACACCAAGATGCAGGACTTGTTTTACAGTTTCCATATCATTAGCAGCTGTTACCGTAATTACATCTATGGGTAATTTGAGTTCACGGATTTTTCGTAAGCTTGTCACTCCATCCTGCTCTGGCATGAAAATATCCATAAATACTAGTTCTGGTTTAAGCTTACGAATTTGAGCAATCCCCTCAACACCATTTGAGGCTTGTCCAATGACTTCGAATCCAGCTACCTTTTCAATAAATTGGCGATTAACCTCTCGCACCATCGGATCATCCTCTATTAATAAAACCTTCATCTGTGCCACTGTTAGCCCTCCATACACTCTGTTCTATCTCTATATGTGCAAATTTCCACCTAAGGAAGCGTCAAACTGTTCCCATAGAGTTTCTCGCTTCTACTTCAAAATCAACTATTAATATTAAATCTCTTCATCACATGGGGTTGATTTCCGTTCTGACTGGGCGCTTTGTTGCTGTCGCTTCGCTTTCGCACAGATGCTGTCGCGCAGAGCAGAGCTTCTTGGGGGTGTCTGATGAGCCGATTCACTTGCGTTCCAAGGTCTCATCTGTGACGCTAACACACAAGGAATCGCCCAGCCGTAACGAAAATCAACTTATAAAAATGGCCTTGTGGTGACGAGCCCATTAAGTATGATAAAAAGTTATTAAAAAGCTTGTTCCCTTTTTCGGTTCACTTATGACCTCTATTTCACCCTGCCCTTTTTGTACAATTTCTTTTATTAAATAAAGTCCAAAACCTCGACCTTTTTTCTCTTTTGTTGAATAGCCATTATCAAAAATATGTGCCTTTACCTCATCTGTCATGCCTATACCATTATCCGTTACTAAGATTGCCAACACATCCTCATCCTCATCAACAGAAACGTGGATAATTTTTTCTTCCATCTGTACATCCCTTAATGCATCAAAAGCATTTTCAATTAAGTTACCAAATAAAATGACGAAATCATGATGATCTAAATTGTTAGGAAATGCTGTCAGACGACTTTCTCGGTCAATCTCCAATCGAATTCCCTGTTCTTTTGCATAGGAAATTTTACTAAGCAATAATCCTGAAATATTTTCATTTTTAATCCGTTCATTTAAAAAGTTTGTAATTTCATCATGTTCTTCTTTCACTTGTGTTAAGTAAGATAGTGCCTGTTCATGATGTCCAAGCTGTAAAAGACCAGCAATTGTGTGCAATTTATTTTTATGTTCATGTGTTTGTACGCGTAATGCTTGTACAAATGCCTTAACACCTGTTAATTCCTCTGCAAGCTTTTTCACTTCTGTACGATCCTTAAACATTGCCACAGCTCCGACTGTTTTTCCATTTACTTGTATAGGAATACGATTACTCATAATACTGTGATCATTAATATAGAGCTCTCGATTGAAAATGGGTTTATCCAGCTCCAAAATTTCAGGTAATCGTGTATCAGGTAACACGTCCATAATTTTCTTCCCTATTAATGTTGACGGTTGTTTGCGAACACATAATATTTCACATGCTTTTTCATTAAATATTGTAATTGTCAATTCATTATCAATGGCAATAATTCCTTCATGCATCGCGTTAAAGGTTTCTGTTCGCTCTACGTACATTTTAGCAATTTCATGGGGCTCTAGCCCAAACATTTGCTTTTTCATATGAAGTCCCAAGGTATGAGCACCCCATGCACTAAAGAAAATAGACAACAAAATTGTCATCATTAATTCTGTTTGAATAGATTGTAGTAATTCAGCAACAGTTAAAACACTATAGCCCACTACTACTACCCCTATTTGTTTTCCTTCATTATTCATGATTGGGACGAATGCTCGTACCATATCTCCATGTTCACCATGTGCAATCGATGTATAATAATGCTCAGCAAACGCTGCGTTTAGATCACCTGACTGCGAAACTTGACCGATTTCTTCTGTATTTGGATGTGAATACTTGCGTCTTTGCATATCAAGTACAACAATATATTGTGCGCCATTTATATCACGTATTTCTTCCACTACAGGATTAATGTGTTTAGTAGCCTCGTTAAAATTATTATTTGTAATGTAGGTTTTCAGTTCAGGGAGCTGTGATACGGTTTTTGCTACAAGCAAAGCCTGATTTCCAAGCTTATCCTTCTGCTCATTCATTACAAACCCTAGCAAAAATGTACCACCTATACTAAAGGAAAGCATGAGAATAAAAAAAGTCAGAGACATGATCTTTCTCTTCATCGATAATTTTTGAAATTTCAAGATGTACGCCTCCCTCTACTATATTTTAGCTTACTCCATATGTTAGAATAACAAAAACATCAGAAAATACGAATTAATTGGGTGTAATAGATGAAAAAATTTATTATTGGAACAATAGCAACCGTTTTACTGTTAACAATAGCGATTGGCGTTCAACAAGGCTTACTACTCAGCAAGCCTCTTCCTTATGATGATGAGCAAAAAGGCTTGGACACACAAATTACGATTCATTTAAGTCACGTTGTAGCTGAGAATACGCCAAAAGGACAGGCTGCAAGTAAATTCGCCGAGCTTGTTGAGGAAAAAACAAATGGTGAGGTAAAGGTACATGTGTACCCAAACTCCTCCTTGTTTAATGATGAAAATGAGTTTCAGGCTTTGCAAAATGGAGAAGTAGAAATGATTATCCCTACTTTTTCAAAGATGACTTCCTATCTACCAAATTGGCAGGTTCTTGATTTACCCTATCTTTTTAATACGGATGATGAAGTTCATGAGGTTCTTACAGGATCGATTGGAGAACAATTGTTAAATGAGCTTGAGCCTTTTCAAATAAAGGGTCTGGGCTTTTGGCATAATGGCTTTAAACATTTAACCTCTGTCGATCATCCTATTTATTCATTTGAGGATTTAAAAGGCTTACGTGTCCGTACAATGCCAAGTAAAGCTCTTGAAAAGCAATTCGAGGCTGTTGAGGCAACACCAATCCCGATTTCCTTTAGCGAGGTTTTTACTGATTTAGAGTCACATGCCATTGATGCTCAGGAAAACACAGCGTCAAATATTTATTCTAAAGGTTTTTACAAAGTGCAGAAGCATATGACATTAACAAAGCATGGGATTTTAGGATATGCTGTTTTAATGAATGAAAAATTTTGGAAATCCTTACCTTTAAAAATTCAAAAGCAAATTATGGCCGCTATGAAAGAAACAACAGACTGGCAATTTGAGCAAGCTGTACAAATGAACGAAAAAGATTTGCAAAAACTAGAACAACAAGATAACTTTGAAATTTATACAATGAGCAATCAGGAACGCCAACGCTTTAAAGAAAAGCTAAAACCTGTCTATGATTTTTATAGAAACAATGTACAAAACAATGATGCTTTATCGGAAATTGAAAAAATAGTTTCCCCTTAAAGTAAAATTTTGATTAGTGGGGTTTTCTTCATCCCCACTGATTATTGGCTGTCGCTACAAAAACATTTGCTGAATGAAGATAAATATTTTTGTTCATTAATGATAAATCCTCATGGTCGTGGGGGTTTTTTTCTTTTGTATTATAATAGATTCTAAAATTACGAAACTACTATAAAACAGCTTAGAACCCTTGATATCACTATGTTTACTTCCCTTCCAACTAAAAATGAACAAAATGAACAATAGAAACTTTACGGTCATAAAAACTATTGTCGGAAAATTTCAGCTATGATAACCACATGAAAGCGTTCACACAATATTCATAAATAGTGTAAGGGGAGAACTTTATGCGTATAAATTTTAAAAACTTAACAGTACAAGTCCTGATTGCCATTGTACTTGGTATTATTGTCGGTGCTGTGTTCCCAGAATTCGGAGCAAAGTTAAAAATATTGGCAGATATTTTTATTAAATTAATTAAAATGTTAATAGCACCTATCATTTTCTTAACGGTTGTTATTGGAATTGGTAGTATGGGCGATGTAAAAAAAGTTGGTAAAATTGGCGGGAAGGCATTAATTTATTTTGAAATTGTCTCTACTTTCGCACTAGCAATCGGCTTAATCGTTGTCAATATTGTACAGCCTGGTAAAGGCTTTAACACAGAGGCTGCAAACGGTGCAGATGTTTCCCAATATACAGAGGCAGCAGCCGCTACAGAGCATGGCATTGGTGCATTTATTATGCAAATTATACCTGATAATGTTGTCGGGGCACTTGCCAATGGAGAGTTATTACCTGTTTTATTCTCAGCTGTTTTATTTGGCATAGCTGCTGCTGCTATTGGTGAACCAGCTAAACCAGTTATTACATTTTTCGAACAAGTAGCAGATATTTTCTTTAAAATTGTTAATATGGTCATGAAGGTTTCCCCGATTGGTGCGTTTGGTGCTATGAGCTACACAATCGGAAATTTCGGTCTTAAATCACTTGGAAACTTAGGATTTTTAATGCTATCCGTTTATATTACAATGTTTATCTTTATCGTAGTAATCATTGGCCTTATTACACGTTACTTTGGATTCAGTATTTTTAAATTTATTAAATATATTAAAGATGAAATTTTTATCGTTATTGGAACATCATCATCAGAATCTGCACTCCCTTCGATGATGCGCAAATTAGAAAACTATGGTTGCTCGAAACAAGTAGTTGGTCTTGTTGTGCCGACAGGGTATTCCTTTAACTTAGATGGTACGTCTATTTACTTATCGATGGCAGCTATTTTTATCGCACAGGCTTATGGAGTTGATTTAGATATTTGGCACCAAATTACATTGCTTGCTATTTTAATGCTGACATCAAAAGGGGCAGCCGGTGTAACAGGCTCAGGCTTCATTACGCTTGCGGCAACGTTAGCAGCATTCCCTATGATTCCAGTTGAAGGAATTGCTCTTTTAATTGGGGTCGACCGCTTTATGTCAGAGGCTCGCGCCGTTACAAACTTAATTGGTAATGGTGTAGCAACAGTTGTCGTTTCAAAAATGGAAAAAGAATTCGATCCAGAACAAGAAAAACGTGCTCTTGCAGGGGAAGTCACAACCCAACAATAACAATTTCCCCTTGACGTTATTGCGTTCGGATTTTGAATTGTGCCGATGCACAATTCAAAATCCGTGACATCCGCTGGAGGTTTATCTTCATTCAGTGGGTGTGGAACTTATCAAGAGTAAATTATTAAAAATCCATTAACATCAATGCTTTTACTATAAGGACATGTATTTAATGCATTAAAATCAAACGGTGTTAAAATAATGTAAATAAAAAGCCTAATTCCTCTCTCTTTTTTAGCGAGGAATTAGGCTTTTGATCTACAATAATTGCGTCCGATAATGGATTAACTAGGGAGTCTAAAACAAGTTTTCACAAACCTCATTGACCTATGTCTAATTATTCAATAAGCATTGTCATTTTTCTACTGATGGTTTCCATTCCAAAAATCACATAGTGGCAACTTCCAAACATTTAAATCTAGATCAAATGAATTACTCTCTTTATTTTTAATGGTCCCGCCCAAATGCTTTTGTTTTAATATTTTCCTTATCAAGAAATTCTTCTATTTTTTTCTGTTCTCTGCCATTCACTACTTTACCTTTGTCAATTATTGATTTAATGTTTACTTTTGGGAGGAGCTCATTTCACTTCCCTTGAACAGCTCGCTCTTGAACTTGTTGATTATGTTCATTGGTTCAATAACATTCGAATTCACGGAACTTTATCGCCCTTTGATTAAAGGTTGCTAGACATTCTTTTATTTAATATGAACAAGCATATAATTAGAATTAAATTAACAACTAAAACGATGATACTACCTTCAATTTTATAGATGCCACCTGATATTAATGGATTTCCTTGAAACGTACTGTTTAAGAGATTCGGATAATCACTTGCCAAAGAAACACCCCCAAATATAATCGCTCCAATTGTATTCCAAGCAAAATGAGCAATTATTGGTGCTACTATTGTGCCCGTGTATTCTAATAGTAATGTTACAAGTATACTCATTGAAACAACATTAAGCACTGGGATAATACCTGCTTCAAATGCTCCACCGTGCATTGCAGAGAATAAAATAGTAGTTAAAGCGGTTGCCACAATTACATTATATTTTTGCTTCCATAATTGATATAGATAACCTCTCATCAACAATTCTTGCATTATAACATTCAATAGTGATGCCAAAATCCAAATCCATATGTAATCAATATTGTTTTGGCCTTGTATATTTATTGTCTTTGTAAGTAAAAGGACAGATACCACGCTACCCAACCATAAGACACCTATTACAACACCTATTAGAGAATTTTTAAAGAATCTTGAAGCTATGGGGATCTTAATTTTACCCTTTTCTATTACTGAAACAAAAATAATAGAAAATAAAACTACTAAAGCAAGTGGTACGAATTCCCACCATAATCGTAATAATGCCTGATTATTTGTTTCAATATCAGGCGTAAAAGAAATTAAAATTGCCCATCCAATAAAAAAGATAACTGTTTTTAAAATTGTACTTATTAACTTTTTCATTATTGATTCCTCTCCAATTACTGTGTATATTATTGAGTTTATATATTTTGCAAAATGGCCATTTTACGGAATTTTTTTTGTTATTTTCAACAAAAAATCTCCGTCATAATGCGAATTAAGGCGATGTCTTCTGCTTGTTCTTGTGTCATAATACTAAACTTATAGTTCATGGTCCCCCCTCGTCAAACTGTTTTACAAAATTTTTGTTGAAGGGTGAAACCTGGAGTAAAGCTTCCTCGTATAGTAAGTAGATTGGAGGCTATTTATGACTACATTTACCCTTACCTACCCAAAAGCTTTCGAGAGCTTTTCAAATATTCCTATTGTGAATGAACAAGATGAGATGGTTTGTGTGCTAGAAAAAGTTGAACGTTCATCTGTTGGAAAAATAATGAATGCTGTAATGCTAGTAGCTTCACAGCAATCATTACCACATCGTTATGAAACACGTACTACTTTAGGTGCACCTCTTTTTCAAGTGCAATTTACACCATTAACAAAGGGTGTTAGCCATCAGCTTATTATGCCAGATGGAACAATCTTACCTATACAACGGAAGACGGTTCAATTACTTGAATCTTCCTACTCTTTTACAATGGATGGACTCGCTTTTCGCTTTGAAAAGGATTTTACTTCAACCGCCTATTTATATTGCAATGATGAAAAAATAGCAAGTGCTACTAATATAGAAAATGAACTAGTGCGTACTGGTGTATCTTTTAAACTCTTTAACTCGGATGATACGCTTTTTGTCGCTTTACTTGCAACTCTGTATCAGGCAATATTCTCAATGAGTAATTAAAATATCACCATAACGTGGGGTTGATTTCCGTTCCGACTGGGCGCTTTCCTGGATGGTCCAGTTTCCACTCCAATCAACATATATACATGACATATGGTTTAATAAATGTCATCTCCGATTTTGGATGATGAACCATAAAACTCCTATTGTAAGGAGTTTTTTTGATATTAAAAATTATTAAGTAGCTTATTTACTGCTTCTACCACTACTGAAGGTGCATCATTAGACTTCATCGAATAAAAAAAAGCTGGTTCCACTACTGCTAGAATCATTCAATATATTCCGGGACACGAAATAAATTCGCTTTGTTTTGACTATTTTATGCCGTCCTTCTAATAAAGGAGTACACTAAAGAGGTAGAAATACTTTACTTTCGGAGGCATTTATATGGATACTAAAGCAGCAGAAATTAAAAATTTAATGACATTAAATCTACTTGTTCAAATTTTAGAGGAACGTGGTATTATGACCGATAGGGAATTAAAAGAACGTCTCACAAATAACGTTAAGCTTTCCTCTATGGATGCAGATTTAAAAGAAAAGGTTCTTGAAGAAATCAAACATTAATGGATGACATTTCGAAAAAAGGGGCCGCTTCCTAAGTGATGAAAATACTTTAAGCGGCCCTTTTTTTATATTTGCACCTTTAATTCCTTCACACGTACAGCAGTTCCTGTAATCGAAATATTTAATTTCCCTTTTTCACTTTTTACATGTACATGCACACGTCCATCTTTTCCAAGCTCTTGACCTTGTTCTACGATAAGTGTTTTTGGCAATTGTGCTTCTCTATCAATGTAATTTGCAAAATATGCTCCCATGACACCAGAGGCAGTTCCTGTAACAACATCTTCAATTGTTCCAGAATAAGGAGATGAAAAATGTCTTGCATGCATATCAGCGTTCTTATCAAATGCCTCTAAGCAAAAAGGATGCAAGGATGCTTTTGGCATTTCTTCTAGGATAGCTGGAAAATCTGCAGTTTGCGGGGTCATTTTTTCAAAGTATGTTAAATTTTTAATAGGTATTAGCAATGTCCAAATTCCTGTACTTCCATAAACTATCGGTAAACCAGGATGTATCGCTTCTTCTGTCAGTCCAATTGATTGTGCAAGCTTTGATTTTGAACCATTAAAGGCTTCAAACTGAGGCGCTGCATGTTGCATGGTGATATAAATTTGTCTTGTTTGTTGTTCTTTTATCTCAATTGGGAGAATTCCTGCTTTCGTTTCAATGGTTAGCTTTGACTTATCCTTTAGTAAACCTTTTGTTTTTAGAGCATATATCGTTGCCATTGTTGCATGTCCACATAAATTCATCTCATGCCCTGGCGTGAAATAACGTATACGTAAATCTGCTTTATCCGATTTTAGCGCAAAGGCTGTTTCATTAAAGCCTACTTGCTTAGCAATAGCCTGCATTTCTATTTCACTATATTGATCTCCCTCTACTACGACACCTGCTGGATTCCCCTTACTAGGTATCGTACTAAACGCATCACAATGATGAACGGTAACAATTTTCATATGCTTTTCCTTTCTCTTTATAAGCTCTATAGTAAGGCAGATTCATAAAAGCTAATTCAACTAATGTGTACTACCAAGCCTTTCAAAAGGCCACAATACAAAGCCTGCTGTTCCTAAAATTGTATCCTGCGAAACAAATCCAACTTCCGAACTTCGACTGTCTATACTTCCTCGGCGATTATCCCCGAGAACGAAAAAATGGCCCTCTGGTACTGTCATTTCTCCTAATTGCTCCTCTAGGATAAAATCATATGTAAAATCACCTTTATCCAGTAATGCTTCTTTATATTCAGTTAAATAGGGCTCATCATAAGCCTTTCCATTTATATATAAAACATCATCTTTATAGGCTATATGATCTCCTGGTAAACCGATGATTCTTTTAATATAATTCTCATCTTCTTTTGCTTCAAAGACAATAATATCGAAGCGGTCATAATTGGAAATTCGTGGTCCCACTTTATTAACAATTACTTTGTCTCCATTTTCAAAAGTCGGCTCCATTGAAGCACCTTTTACAGCTATAGGAGATAGAAAAAAATAACGTATACCCATTGTAAAAATGATTGCTAGTCCAATCGTTTTAAACCATGCCCAAAATTCATTCTTAGTTTGTTTTTGTGTCACACTTTACACTCCAATCCTTCTTCTCTAGTATCCAATTCTCTTACATTAATGGATACGAATTTCCTGTAAAAAGGTTTCATAACTTCTAATAATATAGCTCATCACCATAACCTGTGTTTGATTTCCGTTCCGACTGGGCGCTTTCCTGGGGCGTCCGATGAGCCGCTTCGCTCTAGGGTCTCGGGCCAACACGAGATTGGTCACGAAGGCGTTATCACAGGATGTGATGCTTTTAGCCTTTGTTCCTCTATTGCTGATCCCCAAGGAATCGCCCAACCTTGACTCCAATCAATTTATATAAATGGCATACGTTTTAACAAATGTCATCCACAACTTTTGGTGATGAGCCAATAATATTTAGATACTCTAGTATATTTCCCCTATAATAAAAAGAATTAGCACAAAGGCTTTTTGCCACAACGCTAATACTTAGTTTATAGGACATAATACTGCGATAGGATGGTGTTTTTTTACTCTGCTTGCCTTACATCTTGTTCAGTTAAGAGACCTGTAAATTCATCTGGTGCGACTTGCTTTTTCACTTTCATAGCTATTAAATAAACAATTATTGATACAATTAACGATTGAACTGCAGGTAGTCCTATTTGGTTTACGTATTGGGTGTAGTAGCCTACTGCCACAGCTGTAACTACAGCAATCGTAGCCATCCAGTTCCAGCCCTTAATTTCTATCCATTGCTTATTACGGATAAAAAAGAAGTCAGCAAACATAACACCTGCAATTGCTGGATATAGTAATGCGGTTAAGTATAGGAAATCTGTGAAGTAATCTAGAATTCCCATCAGCGCGATAATAATCGCTATAACCGTACCAATAAATGTAAGTAAGGCTCGTCCTTTACCAGAAGTAACATTTAAAACGTTTGCTAATGCTAAGCCCATACTATAATTATTAACAAGCTGCGATGTCCAAGTAGCTAACCATAAAATGAGGAAACCCCAAACTGGGAAACCTAGATTCATCATGACATTAACGATATCAGCATCGCCTACACCAACAGACATGATTGCACCTACGATAAATAACGGGAATCCGATTAAAACGATACCACTTGGAATTAATAAATTATCTTTCCATAATGGCTTTGCATATCGTGTATAATCGGATGCAATGACCCATTGCGAGACATTAACACCAATTACAAGACTAATTGCTGCCGCTATAGTCATCGACTGCTCAGGATTCCAGGATGAAATTGTTTCCCAACCTGTATTTTTTAACGCTAAGTAAATGCCACCAACAATTAATAATAACCCTGATGGAACGGCTAAATAATCTGTCCATTTCATAGAACCGTAACCGATAATTGAAGGTGCTGCAAAAAGAAGACCTGCTATTGTTGTTACTACTGCCCAAGCTATCCAATTATGCTTATAGTCGATTCCAAACATGGCGGCCATTGCATTACCAGCAACAGCCGTTTGTAATGCCCACCATCCAAGAGAAACGACAAATATCGTTATGCCAACAATTAATTTAGCTTGAATAGTACCAAAACTTGTTTTCGCTATTACCGAAGATGGAAGTCCTGTTTTAGCCCCGATATAGCCTTGTAATGTATTGCCTAACCATTGAAAACCAAATAATGCGATGATCAAAATTAGCAGAATTTTGCTTAATCCAAAGCTTGCTGTTAAACTAGCTCCTACCATTAAAACTGGAATTGTAAACTCAAGGCCACCAAAAATCATAGTTGGTGTAATCCAATGCTGTCGGTCACTTTCTGGTATTGCTGTTAATGCTGGATCTTTACCAAGCATTGATGTTTTTTCTGTATTGACTTCATTTCCCATTTCTTAACCTCCTTACTGTATCCAATGATATTATTTTTAGTTTGTTAGATTCCTTTAATAATAGTCTGAGTTTTCAATCTATTTTATATCTAATAATGCATAAACAATCTCCACTATTTCTTCACTATCATTCATACACCAATGCGCCTCCCCAGCTGGAATAAAGGATGCCTCCCCTTGGGTAATTCGATAGCTTTTTCCTCCAGATTCTCCTGTTAGGGAACCTCTCACAATAAAGGAATACTCATTTTCATTATGTGAGGTAGTTCCCGTTAAAGGTAATCGCTCACCAGGTTTTATTTTGACGAAGCCAAACTTAATTTCACTTTCTTTATATTGATCTTGAAATAAATTTTGCTGAACAATATCTTCTTGCGTAATTTCTTTAATAATCATGGCCAGTTCTCCTTTTACTGCGCATTTCGTTTTGGCAGTTCCTCGTAACTATAGTCCATTTCATCTACTCGAACATAAAAGAATGTTTCCGCCTCCTCCTTCGAAAAATAGCCATTTTTGACATCGCGCACTACTTGTTCAGCTGGTCGATTACGCGGATCTCCATAGCCTCCACCAGTACCAGTTATTAATTGAACAACATCGTTTTTATTTAACTTATATCTGGGGTATACACCGTATGGGCCATCAATTTCACCAGATGCCTTTTTAATGTAAAACTCATTTGGTGAACCATAATTGCCATTATCAATGCCCCATGGTAAAAATTTATTGCGTCCAAATGTTACAGTCACAGCTTGATTATCTGTCATTGCTCTATAGGAACGAATAACCCCTTTACCACCGATATATTCTCCAGCACCTGCTCCATTTCTATCCTCTCTTAAACTATATTCATCAATTAAGACACCATATCGTGTTTCTGCTACTTCTATTGGTACGTTGTATGTTTCACCATCTGAAAAACAGAATTGACCAGATGCACCATCTGCATCATTTCCGCCACCCCATCCACCTACAGATGGCTCAACGATTAAAAACGGTTCTCCTGTATCATGATGTGTACCGCTTAATGTCACTGCACAAACCGATAAAAATTGACCAGCTGTTAATCGACTAGGAATGTGTGGCGCTAACGCTTTCCATACTAAATCTAAGCTACCAAGCAATGTTTCAAAGTAATTGGAAACAGGCACCGGTCTTTCGGCAGACATAATTGATCGTGGATCAACGATAATTTTTAACGGCTTAAATACACCATCATTAACATCTTGAGCTGGATTTGTAATAGCTAAAAAGATGGCACGTACAGCTGATACTAATCCAGTGTAGGAACAATTGACTGGACCCGGCACTTGTGGCGAGCTTCCTCTAAAATCACAAATAAATTCATCATCTGTAATGGTTACCTTAACTTTAATAGGAAACGGTCCATTTCCGATGCCATCAGTATCGATAAAATCCTCTGCATAAAATTCACCCTTTGGAAGCTTTGCGAGCTCTTGTTTGGCCATCGCTTCTCCATGCGCTAAATGATAGTCAATCGCTGCTAAAATAGTTGCGACTGAATGTTTATCACATAATTCTTTGACACGTTTTTCGCCTGTTCTAAGAGCAGCAACCTGCGCAAACATATCTCCTAACGACAAATCTGGAAAGCGCACATTAGAACGGATAATCTCAACAATTGCCTCGTTTAATTTACCTTCGTCATAGAGTTTAAGACATGAGAATTGAAGCCCTTCTTGGAAAATATCTACTGAGTCATTCGTAAACGAACCTGGGTCCTTACCTCCAACTTCTGTCCAATGTGCTTTATTTGCGGAAAAAGCAATCAATTTTCCTTGATAAAAAATCGGCATAACGAGTCCAACATCTGATAAATGGGATCCCCCTCCTTGGTAAGGGTCATTGATGATCATAATATCCCCTTCCTTTAACTTATCACCTGGATATTTTTTTAGCGTTTCCTTGACCATAAAAGTCAGCATACCAATGAAGCCTGTTACACCATTACCCTGTGTTAGTAAATTACCTTCCGCATCAGTTAAGCCACTCGCATAGTCTAAAACTTCATAGATGATCGGACTCATAGAAGTTCGAGCCAAAGCAACGAACATCTCATCTCCAGCAGATAACAGCGCATCTTTCACAATTTCTAGCGTAAATGGATCAATTTGCGTGTTCAATGTCGTCATTATATTTCCTCCTTTTCAATAACGATGTTTCCGTAGGCATCTACATAGAGTGACTGATTTTTATAAATCACAGTAGCGGCAGCTTTTTCTTCTACGATGACAGGACCTTTTACTTTTTCTTCAATCGGCAATAACTCACGATTATAAATATTTGTTTTCACCCATCCATCCTGCTCATAATACACAGCACGTTGTTCTAGCCATGCATCTTGTAAACTGCTTTGACGACTAATTGTCTTCAGCTTTGGCTTACTTACCTTACCAAAAGCTGTCACATGAATATTAACAATTTCCGTCTCTGCGTCTGGCAATTTAAATGTAAAATTTTTCTCGTGTAAATGATTAAAATTTGCAATCGCCTTGTCTATGGTTGCTTGATTCCACTGGCCTCCATCTACAGGCACCTTAACGGTATGCTCTTGACCTAAATAGCGCATATCGGCATAGCGTTGGAAAAATACATTGTCTTCTCCCATGCTTTCAGCTTTAAAATGTTGAATAGCATTGCTTTCAATCTCCGCCCATACTCTATTCATTTCAACTAAATCAAGTTCATGCATTCGTTTAATATATGTTTGAATATAATCGTGGCGTAAATCTGTCATAAGCATTCCCCATGCAGAAAATACGGGTGATGCAATCGGAATAATGACTTTTTTAACACCTAATTCAAGTGCTAAAGCAGGGGCATGCATCGAACCACCGCCACCAAAAGCAATCAATGTGAAATCTCGAGGGTTATGACCTTTACGAATTGAAATTAACTTTAGTGCATTTAACATATTAGAATTTGCAATTCGAATTATGCCAAGTGCTGCTTCTTCTGCAGACATGTTAAACGGATTTCCTATTTTCTCCGCAATTACATTTTTAACATTGTCGAGATTGACATTAAAATCAAAATTTTTCGGTGACAATCTACCTGTTAATAAATTAGCATCTGTTGTTGTTGGTTCTGTTCCACCTTGTCCATATGCAACTGGTCCAGGACGAGCACCTGCGGATTGTGGTCCAACTTTTAAAGAGCCTGCACTATCAATCCAAGCGATAGAACCTCCACCGTTACCAATCTCTACAATATCAACAACAGGCGTTTTAATCGGATAACCTGCATGACGATTATCTTTTTCAATATAATAATCTGTTGAAACCTTTACCTCGCCATTTTCAATTAAAGAGCACTTCGCTGTTGTACCCCCAATATCAAAGGCAATAATATTTTTTTCACCTAATATTTCACCAAGTACAGCTGCACCTAAAATGCCAGCAACCGGACCAGACTCCACCATATTTATTGGGGAACGTTTTGCATTATCAAACTTTGTTGTCCCTCCATTTGATTGCATAATATAGCTTTGTTCAATATTGACAGTATCCTGTAATTTTTGCTCAAGACGATCAATGTATGTTGTGGCAGCTGGCTGCACATAAGCATTCAATACTGCCGTATTTGTTCGTTCATATTCACGCCATTCTTGTGTAATTTCACTAGAAGCGGTTACTTGTATCTCTGGCCACAATTTCTTAATCTTTTGCACAGCCGCTTTTTCGTGCTCATTATTAACGTAAGAATGTAAAAAGGAGACAGCAATCGCCTCTACCTGTTCCTTCTTAAAGTAGTCCACTATTTCTTCAAGCTCATTAACATTTATCGCTTCTAATACTTGTCCTTTATAATTAAGCCTTTCAGTAATTTCTCTACGTAAATAACGCTCTACGAATGGCTGTGGTTTTTGGTACTTGACATTAAACAAATCTGGTCGATTTCCACGTGCAATTTCTAATACATCTCTAAAACCTTTTGTTGTAATTAACCCAGTTTTAGCTCCCTTACGCTCTGTCAATGCATTGATAATTACCGTAGTACCGTGGATAAACATTTCTAATTGTGTTTGATCAACACCACCCTTTTTAATGACATCGATAACTCCCTGCTCAAAATTTGGCGGAGTTGTATTACTTTTCTCATAGCCAAAGTTTCCTTGTCCATCCACATATACTAAATCAGTAAATGTACCTCCGATATCTGTTGCAACTCTCATTTCATACACCTAACCTTCCTTATTAATTTTTTAGAAAATTACTGGCGTTAAAACAGATAAGACAACACTTTCTTCATTCAAAGGATTTTCCCATGTATGTGGTACTTCAGAGGGATAGTGAATCGTTTCGCCCTCTCGAAGAAAATATTCCTGTCCACCTACTTTAAAAAGCACTGCACCTTTTAAGACATAATAAAATTCTTCACCGGGGTGAGTTGATTCTTGATTTTTTTCTATTTGACCTGGTGCAAGCTTTACTAGTAATGGCTCAAGATTTCTACCACTAAAATTACCATTGAGGCGCGTATACTCTACTGAAGATCCTTCTAGTTTAAAAGGTTTGCGATCATCCTCCTTTACAACATATGTATTATTTGAAACCGACTCAAAAAAATAAGTGATAGGTACTGAGAAAGCATCGGCTACTTTTTTGAGAGATGTAATAGCCAATGACGAAGAGCCTCTTTCTATTTGGGATAGAAAGCTAATCGATAAATTAGTCTTTTCGCTTAAGTTTTTTAACGTCATGCCTTGCTCGATTCTCGTTCTTTTAATGATTTGATGGATCTCTTCCATTAGTCACCTCTTTTAATCACACTGTAATTATTAAAGTATTAGTGTAATTTTTTAAATAATATCATATTGTTTTTTAAATAGAAAGAAAATTTAGATTATTTATTATGTTTTTCAACAAAATTAGACTAACTCTCTTAATTTATTGATTAAGCTAAGCGGAGATTCGATCAGCGCACCATTTATTGCCACAGTGCAAGCCTTAAGTTAGCTAGCACTTTCTCAATGTTTTTAAGACATACAATAACAACCAATGTGTTAACTGCATAAAAAAAGCAATATGCACTTTTTACTGTACATACTGCTTAAAGTTCTTATCGAATTGTTTTTAATGCTGTTGACCAAGGGATAAGCTGATCTAACATTTGATTTACTGAATCGGCTTGCACATCCTTTGGTTTAAATACCGTGCCGTTTTCGAAGTCTGTAAATAATGATAAAGCAGGATGTACGCGAACATCCGCTACTAATAATTCACCAAGAATACCACGTAAATGCTCAGCTGCTCTTGCACCACCAACAGAACCGTAAGAAACAATACCTGCCGCCTTATTATTCCATTCCTCACGTAAGTAGTCTAATGCATTTTTTAGTGCACCAGTAATGGAATGGTTATATTCTGCAACGATAAATACAAAACCATCACATGCAGCGACTTTCTGTGACCATGTAGCTGCTCCTGAAGCATCTCCACCTGGCTCACCTAAAAATGGCAATTTAAAATCTGCGATATCAATAATTTCATATTCCGCATCGCCGCGTTTTTCAGCTACTTCCTTCACCCATTCTCCCACTTGTGGACTTAAACGACCTTCACGCGTACTACCTAAAATTACCCCTATTTTCAACATATTATTCCTCCTTGTTTTATCCCTCAAAGTGTGACCGTATCATTACGTTCATCAAATTGAATAAAATCGGCTCTCTTAGCCATGTTGTACAAGAGACCGTTCCTTTATTCAATGGATAGATGATTAATTAAAACCTTTTTATTTCAATTTAATTTATCTTCAATCCAAGATAAAAATATCATGTATTTATAAAAATTGTCAATTTTTCAATTGTTTTTCCTACTAACTATTTAAACTTGCAAATATAATTATTTTATTTTTATTGGTCTTTCTAATGCTGCAAGCTCATCCTCAATCGATGCATATTGTCTTTCTACAACATATTTTGCATCTGAAATAGCCGCATTATAAATATGTGGAGCAATGTTTTCCTTGATAAAATCCAACATTCTCTCTGCTTCAAATTCTGTAATATCCTCATCACGATTATTATAGAAAAATCGTTGAATATCAGCTATTATCGTTTCCTGTTGTTCTTTTGTTAATCGAATAAACAATCCAAAACTCTCCTTCCATCCCAATTTATACTTACCTATCATAACACTCTAAAATTAATCTATGCATACACAAAAAGGCTGAATTATAGTAACAATAGCCTTTGTATAGTGTTGAAAAACAAAATGCAAAAAAAATTGGTGAATGTGAATGTTATGGCACTTTTAGTGAGGGTGATTTAATAGGACACCTTAATTTTTTTGACACAATAGTTTTTCGACAACATGAAAAGACTGAATTATAGTAAATACTATAATTCAGCCTTGTAATTTTCACTATTGACATTTAAATGAATAGTTTGTTGATAGAAAATTCTTTTCCTTTGAGACAATGGCTTCTCCACCATCTTTTTCACATTGCTCGGTCATAGTATCAATTTTTTTTGCATTCATCGTATTCGTCATGAATGTCATACCTACCCCAAACACAGCAATCAGCAAACCAATCATAATCCATAACTTGCCGGCTTTATTGCCAGCAGGTCTTTCACTCGCCACATCTATTCCCCTCTCTTATACGAATAAAAACGGTTCTGTATGAATAGTAGATTGTATAAATTCAACAGAATATTTTTTATCCTCACACATTTTTGCCATCTTTTTAGCTACTCCTGTAATCATCACTTTCTCCACATGATGACCTGGATCTACGATTTGCAGACCAATTGCCTGAGCATCTTGTGCAGTATGGAAATACATATCTCCTGTTAAAAATACATCTGCTCCAGCACGCTTTGCCGAATAGATATATTTATTTCCATCGCCACCGACAAGCGCAACTTTTTTCACCTTCGACTGTAAATCGCCAACAACTCGGACAACAGGTACATCTAGCTGCTGCTTTACAAATTGAGTAAATTCATGAAGAGTCATTTCTTGTGGTAAGAGGCCAACTCGTCCTAAGCCCATTACATTTGTTTGCTGGTCTAGGCGAATGATATCATAGGCAGGTTCTTCATACGGATGTGCGTTTAACATTGCCTTTAATACACGATTTTTTATGGATTCCGGAAATACTACTTCTAGCTTCACTTCTTCTTCCACATGTAATTCACCGATGGAGCCTACATGTGGATTTGCACCTGATAGTGCACGGAAACGTCCTTCTCCCAATGTAGTATAGCTACACGCTTCATAATCGCCAATGCGACCTGCTCCCGCCTTTGCTAATGCCTCTCGTAAATCATTGGCATTTGCAGTCGGTATAAAAATAGCTAGCTTCAACATATTTTCAGCATATGTTTCTTCTAAAATAGAACGATTTTCAAGCTGAAGAGCATCTGCTAGTAGATCGTTGACACCACCTTCAGCCACATCTAGATTCGTATGTGCTGCATAAACGGCAATATCATTTTTTATAAGCTTTTCATATAAACGCCCAGCTGGATTGTCTGTACGAATATTCGAAAGTCGTCTAAAAATCGGTGGATGATGCGCTATTATTAGCTCGCATCCTTGAGCAATAGCCTCTTCTGCTACTGCTTCATTAACATCTAATGTGACTAATACTTTACTTACAGCTTTGTTTAATGTGCCAATCGCAAGACCGATTGGGTCATTTTCCATACAGGCTAACTTTTTAGGTGACCATGATTCGAATAATTGTATAATTTCTTGACCATTTACTGTTTTCATCTCACAAAACCCCTTCCACTAAATCGAGTAGAGCGACTAACTCTGCACGTTTTTCTTCAATTTCAGGTGTTTGATCTGCCCCTTCAATGGACTGTAATACACGCTGCCAATTTTCTTTTTCACGCGACCATTTTTTAATAAATGCTGGTGATTTTCGTTGCATTAATTTCGGTCCAAATAAAATTTCCGGTTCCGTTAACGTCATTGGGCTTCTTTGCAATACAAGAATTTCATAAATTTTATCGTCTTCCTCTAAAATCTCTTCATCCTGTATTGCCCAATTATGCGCTAAAGCCCATTCGCGAATCACCTTGGCATGGATATTCGGTTGCAAAATAAGACGTGTTACCCCTTCAAGTTTTTCTGGATGTTTCTCTAAAATGGAAACAATAAGAGGTCCACCCATCCCCGCAATAGTAACTGTATCTACGTGGTCTGCTGCTTCTACTGCCGCTAAGCCATTCGCAAGTCGCACCGTAATTTTTTCTGTTAACCCTTCTTTTTGCACTTGTCCAACTGCTGATTCAAATGGCCCTTTCACAACTTCTCCTGCTATTGCATAAGAAGCAATACCTTTATGAATTAAGTAACATGGTAAATATGCATGGTCGCTGCCAATATCTGCTACAACCGCACCCGAGGGAACAAATTTTGCTACTGTTTCTAATCGTTTTGATAATTTTTGTGCGTTCATTTTTTACCGCCTACCTTAAATAGTGTCAATCCTTAGTATGTATGATGTCGTGCAAAAAAACAAATGGAGTTGCCTCAAATTTTGAGCAACTCCATCTTTCATTAACTGAATGAAGATAAAAAAAATTGTAGCTGTACCAATCACGATTAAACGCTTTCAGTACAGCTACCTTTTCATACTATTTTAGAGTAGCAATGTACTCTGCGATTGCTTTTGCTTCCGCTTCGTTTTTCATGCCAGGTGTCATTGGTGTACCTTCGATACCGTTAGTTAAAACGTCTACGATACGAGCTTCATCTAAGCCATGTAAGTTTGGCCCGACAGAACCAGTTAAGTCAGCAGCGTGACAGCCAATACAAGATTGTACTAGAGCTGAGCCGTCATCAGTAGCTTCTGTTTTTTCGCCACCGTCCTCTTTCTCAGCAGTAATTTCTTTTTTGTTCTCTGCGCCTGTTAAAGACATGAAGAAAATAAGACCAATACCAAATGCCAGAATTAAAATGTAAGGAACGACTGGATTGTTTTTCATATGTTTCCCCTCCTCATAGTAAATCTACTTCTATTATAATATAGAATCAGTCAACATCTAATATTGTACTTCATTAACCTAGAAACGAAAAGCCCTATTCGCTAAGTTTTCCTTTGTTTGTAACAAATTCGACATTTCTGTATCTATTGGATAAAATATGTCTTGCTATCCCCAGTATTTGGACCTTCTATTATCTTTTTAACAATTAAGCCTAGCTCCCGTACATGCTGTTATCTTTCCTCTCTTTTCACATTCATATACCAAGAAAATCAAAATTCCTAATTGAAATAATCAATTAGCTAAATAGGCTATACTATTATCTCGAAATATTATTATTCTATATTTTCTAACACTCATTTCATTTAATAAGGTTATTCCAAAAAGACATACTACTTTTTTAGAAAAATAAATTTCAAACTGAAGCATAAAAAAAGAATCCGTAAGCTTTTTAAAAGCAAACAGATTCCTGTCATTGTCATCAAAACTATTTTACAAAGTCTATCTTATGATAAGTTTATGATATAGTAGCCAATTAGTGCTAGTAAACCTAGGGCACCAGAGACCGTGAAATAAAGTAGCTTCATTTTTATACCTGACCAAAGCCAAACTCCACAATTTGCTGCAATCAAGCAAAACAATGCAATATTATTTCCATTAAAATATGTAGTGTAAATTCGAATAGACATACTAAATAATAAAATCGCAGCTAATAAATGGAAAACGAGTGCTAATAAATCATTTTTTCGTACCACTCGAAACGCCGTTATAAATAATATCAAAGCAGCTATTCCAACTACAGCCGTTAAAATTAACGTTAAAGAGGATATTGTAAAATAGATAGATAGAAGAGCAATCATAGCGATGCATATGCCTATAATTAAATATATCCACTTTCTCTTTTCTAAAGGTAATACAGCTTGTTTATGATGTACTGGTTCTAACTCCTCTAGATCAGCTCCCTCTGCATAAAGAGCCGCTAAAAAGTCACAGTAATGCTCCGGTAATAACTTATTTTGCTTCCAAAACAAAATCTCATTTAAGATTATTTTTTTCCGTGGATTTGTCATAGTGTTTGCTCCAAACATTGCTTAATAATGGTTGTTATTACAATTTTATCTCAAAATCTTCAAAAACACATCTGTATAAAGTAGCAAAAATAATAAGATTGTCTCATTTTCATTACTCGATATAAGCATAATTTCGAAATAATATTTACTATGTATCAATTATGCCTCGGCATAATTGCGTCCGGAATCACCTTTGCGCTTAGGTCTGCACGATGCAGGTCAGTTAGCCGTTATCGCATGGATGCGATGATTTTAGGCTAACATCCTTTATTAACTAATTTCCGATTCCGTGACATCCGCCGGAGGCTTTAACTTCTTTCAGCAGATGTCTTTTGTGCCGAAAGCGTAGCGACAGGTACAGATGTTTGGATACACGCTGAAAAGTAACTTAAATCCGCATTCATCTCACCATCTATAGAGGTGGGAGACTTCTGCTGAAAGAAGTTAAAATGGGGTTTCATCCAGTCTAAGGTAAAACTAGTATGAATGAATATAGAAATGAGAAAATGGTGGGAAGTAGTGAAAGGTCTAAGCGAGGAGATGGAATTTTTCTTTGCATGTATCCTACTGTTTTGCGCGGGTATTCACTTCTCTTCCGCGGGTAAACTACTCTTTCGCGCGGGTATTCGCTTCTCTTCCATTGCTTGCGAATATAATAGGAGCGTAAAAAAAAGAGCTTCCCGATTAGTCATTTATTTATCACTAACCAGGTAGCCCTCATTTTATTCATATTTATTCTAAGAAATCTTTTAATCGTTTGCTGCGAGAAGGGTGGCGTAGCTTTCTAAGCGCCTTTGCTTCAATTTGGCGAATACGTTCACGTGTTACACCAAATACTTTCCCTACTTCTTCTAATGTACGTGTGCGACCATCATCTAAACCGAAACGTAAGCGAAGGACGTTTTCTTCACGGTCAGTTAATGTATCTAATACATCCTCTAATTGCTCTTTTAACAATTCATATGCTGCATGGTCAGATGGAGATTGAGCTTCAGAATCCTCAATAAAGTCTCCTAAATGTGAATCATCTTCTTCTCCAATTGGTGTTTCAAGAGATACCGGTTCTTGCGCAATTTTTAAAATTTCACGTACTTTTTCAGGTGTTAAATCCATTTCTTCCCCAATTTCTTCTGGAGATGGCTCGCGACCTAAGTCCTGTAATAATTGGCGTTGTACACGAATTAATTTATTAATTGTTTCTACCATATGCACTGGAATACGGATTGTACGTGCTTGGTCTGCAATTGCACGTGTAATTGCTTGGCGAATCCACCATGTTGCATAAGTGGAGAATTTAAAGCCTTTACGGTAGTCAAATTTTTCAACTGCCTTGATAAGCCCCATATTCCCCTCTTGAATTAAATCAAGGAATAGCATACCACGGCCAACATATCGCTTCGCAATCGATACAACAAGACGTAAGTTTGCTTCTGCTAGGCGTTTACGTGCTTCCTCGTCACCTTGCTCAATACGCTCTGCTAATGCGATTTCTTGCTCGGCAGAAAGTAAATCAACTCGACCAATTTCTTTTAAATACATTCGTACAGGATCATTTATTTTAACACCTGGTGGCACACTCAAATCATTTAAATCGAAAGTCTCTTCATTTGCTTCTTCTTTCATTAAGCTTTCTTCTTCAAATTCTTCTTTTCCGATGATTTGAATGTCTTTATTCTTTTCAAGATCCTCAGCAAAGTGGAAAATCTCTTCGTTCTCCAATTCATAAGGCGCTAGTTTCTCTGAAATTTCTTTCATTGAAATTTCACCTTCTGTTTTTGCTTTTTCTTGTAGTATTTTTTTTGCTTCATCTAATGTAATTTCTACTTCTACCTCTTTTGAACGTTCTGACTTGTCCGCCATAAACCTTCCTCCTTCTAAACAACCGAATCGGATTAAATCGCCGATAACGATTTTCTTAAATGAATAATCTGTTGGGCGATTTCAAGTGCACGCGCATACTCATGCATCTTCTCCGCTTCCTTTGACTCATGCATCTTTTGTTGAATTTCTTGCTCAATTCTATATTTTTGCAGCTGACGTATTGAGTCTATGACCTCTGCCTCTGCTTGGTCGGGATCCCGTTCCGCTAAAGCCGCTTCCATTACAATCTTACGTAATTCAGAGTCATCCAATATCTCAACAAAACGCTGATAATCAGGATGACCATATTCTTCATAAAATCCTACTAAGCGAACAAAAACTGCCATATAGGCATCTCGTGCAAATGGATCTTTTTGCTCACTACGTAATACCCTGTCCACTACATCTATATTATGAAGCATATGAGCCAGTAATAAACGTTCGGCACGTTCAGCTGCGTCCATAGGCTTTTGTTGCTGAGTGACCGGCATCGAAGGCGTTGGAACAGGCATTTCTACTTTTGCAGAACGTACCTGATTTGCCTCTAGCTTTCGGAATTGAGCATAAATCGCTTCTTCCGAGATGTTTGTTTCATTCGATAGCTGTCTTATATACAGATCTCGTTCAACAGGTGATGATCTACCTACCAGTTGTTCAAGAACCTCTTGAATATATTGAAGCGTATCATTTTCAAACTGAAAGTTCTTATTTCGTCTAGCATGCATCATCATAAAAGCAATATACGCATGAGGGTTTTCCAAAATTTGTTCTTTAAATGCTTGTCCACCTAAACTACGAATGTATTCATCGGGATCTAGCTTATCTGGTAACACCGCAATATTGACTTTCATACGTTCCGTTTGAAGTAACTGTGCCGCTCTTTTTGCCGCATCAAAACCAGCATTATCACCGTCATAGCAAATCGTAATCTGCTCTACTAAGCGCTTTAGCTTTGTGATATGCTGATTCGTAAGCGAGGTGCCCATTGTTGCTACAGCATTCGTTACGCCAACAGAGGTAGCTGCTAAAACATCCATAAACCCTTCCATCAATACTACTTGACGATTTTTTCTAATGGAGGTTCGTGCTTTATCTAGGTTATATAGCACTTCACTCTTTTGAAAAATCGGTGTTTCTGGACTATTTAAATATTTTGCCTCTTCACCAGTCGATGCAAGAATTCGTCCTGAAAATGCTATAATTTTACCGTTCTCATCACGAATAGGAAACATAATACGCCCTCTAAAACGATCAAAATAGCGTTCTTCCCCTTCACGCTTGATAACTAAACCACTTTCCGCGATTTCTTGTAAGTTATAACCTTTTCTTTCAAGCAATATCGTTAATGCATCAAAGCTAGGAAGAGACCATCCAATGCTATTAGATTCTATAAGTTCCCTTGTAAATCCTCTTTCTAGCAAATAATTTAAAGGTTCTTCACCATCTTCAGTATTTAACAGTAAATGATGAAAAAAATCTGCAGCAAAAGCGTGTGCTTCTTTCATCCTTTCTTCCGCTTTAGATACCTTTTTCGCTACTTCAGGTAAACTTGGCCCAACATCTAAATGTATGCCAACACGTTCACCAAGTTTCACGACTGCGTCCGGAAAAGAAATACCTTCTATATCCATGACAAAAGTAATGGCATTACCGCCTGCACCACAACCAAAGCAATGAAAAATTTGTTTGTCTGAAGACACAGAAAAAGATGGCGTTTGTTCTCCATGAAATGGACAGAGACCAAACCAATTTCGCCCACGCTTTGTAAGTTGCATGTATTCGCTTATGACATCAACAATTTCCGATTGTGTGCGAATCTGTTCAATCACTTCTTCTGGAATCTTTCCTGCCAAATTCATCACCATCTTTAAATTACGTTCTAGAACACAATTCGCTATTCGTTTTAAAAATCCTTTATTTCTCGACAAAAAAATAGGATTTTTCTCTTTATAAATATTTTTACCACAATTTTATTATTATAAAACAAAAATTAGTTTTTATCTATACTATTTTCAAAACCGACTCAAAAAAACCGCCTCTTACAACCGAGGTGGTTTATCGAAATTAGTTTCTTATTTACAAGTCGAGATATGCTCAATAATGACATTTGCTGTTTCTTCAACAGCCTTGTTCGTCACATCAATAACCTTACAACCGATTGTACCGACAATTTTTTCAAAATGCTGAATCTCTTCTAATATACGATTATGCTGCGCATAGATAGCATCATCACTCAATCCAAGAGTCATTAATCTTTCTTTTCTAATTGAGTTTAATTTATCAGGAGAAATAATTAAACCAAAACATTTTTTTGGATCAATTTTTAATAGTTCTTCAGGTGGCTCCACTTCTGGTACTAAAGGTACATTTGCCACCTTATAGCGTTTATGTGCTAAATATTGTGATAACGGTGTTTTAGAGGTGCGTGAAACACCAACGAGCACAATATCAGCCTGTAATAGACCACGTGGATCTCTTCCATCATCATATTTTACTGCAAATTCAATAGCCTCAATTTTTTTAAAATAATCATCATCTAGTTGGTGAACGATTCCTGGTGCTTCTAATGGGATTTCTTCCATAAATGTTGCCATTGTCTTTAAAGCAGGTCCTAAAATATCGACAGCATGTATCTTTTCTTGCTCACACAGTTCGTGTAATAACGATCGCATCTCCTGTCGAACAAGCGTGTACACAATAAATGCCTGCTGTTTCGCTGCAAGGCAAACAATTTTTCGGATGAGTTCCTCTGATTGAATATGAGGAAAACGACGTATCACCGTTTTTTCCAAACCAGGTCGAAACTGGCTAATAACTGCTTTAGCTACTTGATCACCAGTTTCACCGACTGAATCAGATACAACAAAAACGCGTAGTCTTTTCATGCTGCTCTCCTTAAAAGTTAGGCATTTTGTACAAGTGATAAGAAAGCTCGTGTAATCGTTGTTTTTGTAAGACGACCAACGATTGTCAATCCACCATCCTGTGGCTCTACTACTGGTAGCGAATCAACTTCTCGTTCAATTAGTTTATTCGCTGCGACAACTAAAGAATCTGATCTCTCACAGTACGAAATATTTGGCATACGTGTCATAATGATATGTACAGGAATTTTGTTTAAATCCTGCGTGCCTATACTTGTACGTAGCAAATCCTTGCGAGAAAGTACCCCTGTCAAAAACTCATTCTTATCCACGACAAAGAGTGTTCCAACATCCTCTGAAAACATGAAGCAAATTGCGTCATAAACAGTCATTGTTTCTGGTACAACAACAGGTCCTGAATGAAAATCTTTCACTTTTAAATTGTGAATACTATCCATTAGTGTAACGGATGCTTTTTTACCTGAATAGAAATAGCCAACACGAGGTCTAGCATCTAAAAAGCCCGCCATCGTGAGTATAGCTAAATCTGGTCTTAAAGTCGCTCTTGTCAGATTGAGACGTTCTGCAATATGTTCGCCTGTAATCGGGCCGTTTTCTTTCACAATTTGTAAAATGTCTTCCTGACGTTTATTGAGTTCGATTGGACTCACCGCCTCAAATCTAATAGTGTTATACTTATGCTCAATTATTATATACTATTTTAATAATTATTGCGAAGAAAAGAACTACATGCTACAATATTGACACATACGCTTGCTCTAGATGTATTTTCGAGCGTTTTGCGTTATACAGGCGATGATGGGAAAAAAGTATCTGTTCCAATTTAAAGCGAGTAGAAGATGGTGAAAGTCTACATAGTAACAGAGAAAAGGCACTCCTTGAGCTAACTTTTTAAAAAGAGGTTTTAAACAACTCGTTTAAAACAATCAGGGTGGAACCGCGGGTTTTAGCACTCGTCCCTGGGCATTTATTGTGCCCGGAGACGGGTGCTATTTTTAATTTAGTCCGTACTAAATTAAAAAATATCTCTGGCGAATTTATATACTATCGATAGTTTGTATAAATTCGTCAAAACTCTTTATATAAACTAGAAGGAGGCTATTTTTATGGCTAACAAATCAATGGAAACAATCGTATCATTAGCGAAGCATCGCGGCTTTGTCTTTCCAGGTTCTGAAATCTATGGAGGCTTAGCAAACACTTGGGATTACGGTCCACTAGGTGTTGAATTAAAAAACAATATTAAAAAAGCATGGTGGCAAAAATTTGTCCAAGAATCAGAGCACAATGTTGGGATAGATGCTGCAATTTTAATGAATCCAAAAGCTTGGGTGGCTTCTGGTCACGTTGGCAACTTTAATGATCCAATGATTGATTGTAAGGCATGTAAAGCGCGCCATCGTGCTGACAAAATCATCGAAGACGCTGCGCTAGCTAAAGGCGATGAAATTATTGTTGATGGTATGACATTTGACCAAATGAAAGAAACGATGGTTAAGTATGACGTAGTATGTCCGGATTGTGGCAAAGCTGATTTTACAGATATTCGCCAATTCAATTTAATGTTTAAAACATTCCAAGGTGTAACAGAATCTTCTACTAACGAAATTTATTTACGCCCAGAAACAGCACAAGGTATTTTCGTGAACTTTAAAAACGTACAACGTTCTATGCGTAAACGTACACCATTCGGTATTGCACAAATTGGTAAATCATTCCGTAACGAAATTACTCCAGGTAACTTCACTTTCCGTACACGTGAATTTGAACAAATGGAACTTGAATTTTTCTGTAAGCCAGGCGAGGACCTTGAATGGCACGCATACTGGAAAGAATTTTGTAAAAATTGGTTATTAAACTTAGGCATGAACGAAGAGTCTATGCGTCTTCGCGATCATGAAGATGACGAATTGTCTCACTACTCAAATGCTACAACTGATATCGAATTTAAATTCCCATTCGGTTGGGGCGAGCTTTGGGGCGTAGCGGATCGCACAGATTACGATTTAAAACAACATATGGAGCATTCTGGTGAAGATTTCACTTACATCGATCCAGTAACAAACGAACGTTATGTTCCATATTGTATCGAGCCTTCTTTAGGTGCAGACCGTGTAACATTAGCATTCCTATGCGATGCTTATGACGAGGAAGAGCTTGAAGGCGATGATAAGCGTACAGTTTTACGCTTCCACCCTGCTCTAGCGCCATTTAAAGCTGCAGTCCTACCACTTTCTAAAAAGCTTTCAGATGAGGCTACTAATGTTTGGGCAGAGCTTCGCAAAGCATTCCCTGTTGACTTTGACGAGTCACAATCAATCGGTAAACGTTACCGTCGCCAAGATGAAATTGGTACACCATTCTGTATCACATACGACTTTGACTCACAAGAGGATGGTCAAGTAACGGTACGTCATCGCGATTCAATGTCTCAAGTTCGTATGCCAATTGCAGATGTTAAAGCATACATTGAAAAACACCTTCAATTCTAAATTATGAAGTATATAAAGAGGGAGTCGCCTTATAAGCGACTCCCTCTTGCTATGCCTTTAATGACGAAAACAAGCGCTCCTGCATCTTCTCCTCAAATGAAAACCTTTTCATACTCATACCGACTAAACTTATGAGTAATTCTTCAATATCTACAAGCGAATAAAAAAGGAATGTTCCTTCACGCATTGGGCGAACTCGTTTCCCAACTGGTAACTCATCCTCAATAAAGTAAGCGACATTTACGTCGCAATGCTCCATTAATTGTGTAATCCGCTGGTCATCATCTGGATTAATAAAGAACGGCACAATTTTGTCAATATACAAAATGCTTTGTACAAGCTTAATGAAGAAATTTTCACGAAGTGAGGTTTCTACAACTAATATAGTCGTTTGCTCATGCTGATAATCCATATATAATACATTTAGTTGCTCTTCTAATAATTTCTTAAGAATATTAATAGAATTTCTATATTTCGTCATATCCGTTTGAATTTCTTTCGTTAATAAACGTAGAATTCGAAAGGCAGGTAAGAATATTTTTAAAACAATCTCTTTTGGGTGTAAATGGTCTATTAATTTATTAAAATAGATTCTTAATTTATTTTCGTCACAGCGAATTAACTGTTCTATAAATAAGTTAAAAATTTCTTCAAAGCTGTTTGTTCGATAATCTATCATTTTCACAATTTTCACACTATAATTCAAAGGTAAAATCATAGACTTTTGTTCATCTAACAGTTTAACTTTAGGTAGCGTTGGGAATAGATCATAAACAAGCTCTACTTGAGCACTTCGATTATCAGATAACTGAACAACCGAGTTGACAGGATAAATCCCTAAGCATTCCACAAATTTGTGCATAAATTTCTCGTTATATAAATGTCGATCACGATATATAACAGCTAATGCATCTGTTGCAGCATATCCCGAATGGTACACACGTTTTGATGTCATTGCTGAATAAACATCAATTATTTGCAGTAATTGAACTCCCTCACTCATATCATCCGCACAGAGTTGATTCGGATAACCTTGACCGGCAAAGCGCTCATGATGATCTCGTGCAAAATAGGCAATCTCTTCCTCCCCATTTTCTATGAGTAGCTCATAACCTTTAGTCGTATGTGTTTTGATAATATCAAACTCATCTTCTGATAATTTTCGTTTTAGATTTAAAATTTTTTGTGGAATACATACCTTCCCAATATCATGGAACAAATAGCCCCTTGCTAGCGTTTCGATATCCGTTAAACCTAAATAACGTGCAAAAATCGTACCTAATACGAAAACATCAAATGAATGAACAAAGGAATACTCATCCCATTCTTTTAATCGCATTAATAAATCATAGCGATGTTTCTTCTCTAAAATTTTTTCAAAAACACCTCGAACATAAGCAGTATCCTGGATGCTTTTTTAAATTTGACCATAGCGCAATTCATGCACAACATTCTCTAATGTAGTCATAAAAAGTTTACTTACTGATTCTTTATACTCATCTATTACCTCATTCTTTTTGTCTATAAGTGGTGCAAATACACCCTCGTAATCCATTGTACGCTGAGCACTTAAATCATGAACAATTCGGACTGAATCAGATGGTAAATAAATAGATAATTCGTCTACTTTTCTAAGTTTAAGTAAGGCAATAATTCGCTCCGTTAAAACTAGATCTTTTTTAGCTAATAAACGATATTCAGAAAAAATATCTTCTGCTAAAATATCATTTGCTTTAACTTCTTCAATACTTAAAGTCACTTTTCTTAGCATATTTTCTGCCACATACGCAATGTTCGAGCATTATGTGACCCCCTCCTTCTTCCATAAGACTGCGTTGTTGTTCTAAAAAAATCTTTTGCTGATAGAGGCATTTTTTACATTTTATATGCATGTCAGATCTATATGAATTAGTCTAGTTTTCAATAGGTTTCAAACGTATAAGTAATACAAGAATAGTTTATCTATATCCTTTACAATATCATAGATTAAAATGCCTTTTCAACTAGTATATGGGACTCGAATGATTAGTTACTACTATGTTTATATTGAAAACATCCCAATTATTAATTATTTATACCTAATACCACCATTTAATAACAGATATTAATTTTAAATAACAAAGATATAAAGACCTATATATCCGAATATAAAAGTGTATATTTATAAAATTTTAGAAAATTTCTCTCAAAAATAATATTTCTGTAAAAAACTAAATTATTATAAATCATTAATCAATTTGTCCTAATACGATCAGCAAGAAATTAATACTACCATTAATATTTTGACAAAATAACTACTCGATTTTCACTAAGAATCATTGAAAAAATAGCGATTATTTAGCTCATCCTTATGTGGGGATTGATTTCCGTTCCGATTTTGGGCGTCCAAGAGCCGCTTGGGACAATAGGTTTTTAGTCACGAAAGCGTTATTACTGGACGTGATGCTTTTAGCCTTCGCTGCTCTACTGGCTCGCTCCGTTTATGCTAGTCAATTGATTCAGGACTATATCTTCGCTTCTTATGGCGGCATTAAGCCTGCAGAGGGTATTTTCATATGGGATGAAGAAGATTACATGATGGAGTCCAGAATTTATGGATTTCTTTTACTGAGTACATGTGAAGAACATAAATGGAAAGCTGCAAACAACACTTAAAGAAGTGAATGAAGAGGATTATGTAGAAAACTTACCGCTCAACTTATAGCCTTATCGATAATTCAGCAACACTTTCTATAATAATGGGCAATATATGGCTAACATTCACCAATGATACACAGCAACAAATGGTGGCTGCTGATGTCGACACGTATGATTTCGTGCGTAGTATTGAATTGTACCGAATTACAGATGAGTTAATGTTTTCGAGTGATGATCTATCGTTTGAGCCAGCAGCTGTAAAAGCTTCAATGAAAGAAAACAAAGTAAATGTTACATCACTAGCAGAAGGTCCCGCTATTTTACATATTACAGGTAAAAATGGTGAAACAGCATACCTATATATAAACTTTCTAAAAATCACTGATAAATGGACTACTTATTACGAATCCATGGATGATCAAGAAGAACTTTATCTAAAAATGCCAGAAGATCAATGTTAATGATCTTCTGGCATTTTTTTCTGATCAGCACTTGTTCTTAACTGTAATTCAGGCGTTCTCTCAAGCTGCTCGATAAATTTTTTTGTTTTAAAACGAATTCCTGTTTGTTCTTCGTAAATTGTTGTTATTATTTTTTTTATAAAATACTTTGTTTCTTTTTTCAATTCTAATTTCCCAATCTGGTCAATCGGCACAGTATAGAACATGCGAATAAGCTTAAGCTGGGTTGGTGTTAATCGAATGATATAAGGATCATGATGATAACAGCGATGACATAAAAAGCCTCCCTGCGTAAAAGAATATGCAAATTCACCATCTACTGAACCACAAGCAGCACAGGCATGTAATACAGGCTGCACACCTGTATAGGGTAGCATTTTCCATTCTACGAACAATGTAATGGCCTCTGGGTCATAACCTTCCTCAATTGCTTGTAATGCTTGTAGAAGTACATCAAATGCAAATGGTTCAGCTTTCCCTTCTTCTACTACACGCTCGACAAGTTCCATTATATAACTTGCATATGCCGTTGCCATTATATCCTCACGAATATGGCGCATGGAATTGAGATGCTCACCTTGTTGCAATGTCCCCATACCAGTATGTTGCTGTACCATAAACACGCCATAGGTAAATGGCTGTGTCACAGATGCTAATCTACTTGAAGGCTTCTTCGCACCTCGAGCCATCGTTGCAACCTTTCCTGCTTCTCTTGTTAGTAATGTTACAATTTTATTTGATTCTCCATAGGCCCGTACCTTTAGAACAATCCCTTCCCATTTATGAAGCATCGATTCTCCTCCTTTCTACAAGCCTCGCATGAAAATAGAGCTCTCCAAAGACTTTTGGACAGCTCCATTTCAAACTACAGACATAAATGGTTATGATGTAAAGTTGTTTCGTAACTTAACAGCATGACCTATTAATATTCATCATCACGGAAACCGAAGTCACGTAAATGTGTTGATTTATTTCGCCAATCCTTTTGCACCTTTACCCAAAGCTCTAAATACACTTTTGAACCAAGAAGCATTTCAATATCTTTTCTTGCACGTATCCCTACTTCTTTTAATAGCGCACCACGTTTACCAATGACAATCCCTTTTTGAGAATCCCTTTCCACGATAATCGTTGCTGCTACACGAATTTTATCTTCATTTTCTTCATCACGGCGAATTTTATCAATAACAACAGCAATGGAATGAGGTATTTCTTCACGCGTTAAATGTAACACTTTTTCACGAATTAACTCTGAAATAATAAAACGCTCAGGATGATCTGTTACTTGATCTGCTGGGTAATATTGTGGACCCTCTGGTAAATATTTACCTAATGTTGCTAATAAATTTTCTACATTATTCCCTTGTAATGCTGAAATCGGTACTATTTCTGCAAAGTCATAACGCTCTTTGTAGCTTTCAATAATTCCTATCAATTCATCAGGGTGAATTTGATCTATTTTATTAATCACTAGGAAGACAGGCGTTGGATTACCCGCCAGCATTTCAAGGATGAATTCGTCACCCTTCCCAAGTTTCTGTTCTGCATTCACCATGAACATAATAACATCCACTTCACGCAATGTATTTTTAGAAACCTTTAGCATAAAAATCCCTAGCTTATGTTTCGGTTTGTGGATTCCTGGTGTATCGATAAAAATCATTTGGCTATCATTTGATGTTAGTACACCTTGTACTTTATTTCGTGTTGTTTGTGGTTTATCACTCATAATCGCGATTTTTTGACCAATAACACGGTTTAAAAATGTTGATTTCCCTACATTTGGTCGACCGATTATGGAGATAAAACCTGACTTGTAGCCATTGTTAGTTTCCAGCATTCTCTAAATCCTCCGTTGTAAATGCAAACGGTAGTAATTCGCCTACAGACGTTACCGTGACATCACCTTTTAAATTTGTTAAATAAACAGGCATAGATGGCTCACAAAATTCCATCATCACTTGACGACAAGCCCCGCATGGCGCACAAGGTCCATCCGTATCAGCTACAATAGCAATCGCCTCAAAGTCATAAATACCTTCCGACACAGCTTTGAAAAATGCTGTACGCTCAGCACAATTGGTCATACTATAGCCAGCATTTTCAATGTTACAGCCATGAACAACCTCTCCATTTTTCGTTAAAAGTGCAGCGCCAACTTTAAATTTTGAATAAGGTACATACGCCTTTTCACGCGCTTTTTTTGATTCCGCTAGTAATGCTTGCATATCAATTGTCATCAATGTTCTCCTTTACATCATAAATAGCTCATCGTTATAACGTGGGGTTGATTTCTGTTCCGGCTTGTCGCTTTTCTGTGGGCGCCCGATGAGCCGCAAGGAGTCATCCAGCCACCACTACAATCAACCTATCACACGGCTTAACAAATATCCTTCGCTAATCTTTGGTGATGAGTCTAATAAATCATAATTCTCCAACACAACTGCTACTACTTCATAACCGATTAGTAATATCAAAACCATTTCGGTATAAATATGAGTAATCCGATTATAGCACTGAATATCGCAAATACAAGTACTGCGCCCGCTGCAAGATCTTTAGCCTGTTTAGCAAGTGGATGGATAGTAGGTGAAGCTAAATCCACTACTCGTTCAATTGCTGTATTAATCATTTCAAGTGCAAACATAAGAGCAATTAATAACAATACAATATACCATTCTATACGTGATAATTCCGTAAAATAGCCAGCAATCAAAGCTATTCCTGCACTTAGTAAGTGGGATTTAAAATTTTGCTCCGCGCAGGCTGTAATAATACCTTTAAAGGCATACCCAAAAGAGCGTACAAATTTGCGAACATTCATTTATTCTCGTCCTAAGCCGTAAGATTGTAAAATCTCATCCTGCTTACCGAACATCACCTTTTCATCTTCTGGAACCATATGATCATAGCCAAGTAGATGTAAGAAACCGTGGACCGCTAAAAAACCTAATTCTCGCTCAAATGAATGCCCATATTCTTCTGCTTGTTCTTTCGTACGATCCGTTGAAATAATAATATCTCCTAAAACACGTGGCATCCCTTCAAATGTTACTTCCATTTCTCCTTCGCCTAATTCCTCAAGGGCAAACGAAATAACATCTGTGGGTTGATCCTTGTCACGATATTCTCGGTTTATTTCTTGAATCACTTCATTTGTCACAAACGTCACTGACACTTCTGTTTCCGGCTCAATATTTTCTATTTTCGCAGCATGCTGTAAAAGCTTTTCAACAAGCTCCATATGCTCAGCATCTACTTCATTTGTTTCATCTGTAAAATCAATTGTTAAAATCATAGATCCTCCTACTTATCTGCCTTTGGATATTCAATACGTGAGTGGAAAATTCCATTCAACGTTTCACAAAGAACTCGCTCTATACATTTTAACTCTTTTATTGAAATATCGCATTCATCAAATTGATTGTCTTGTACTCGATCATCAATAATCGCTCGTACCAGCTTTTGAATTTTTTCTGCATTCGGTTCCTTCATTGATCGAACAGCTGCTTCAACGCTGTCTGCAACACTAATAACTGCCGCTTCCTTCGTTTGCGGTTTCGGTCCCGGATATCTGTACTTTGTATCATCTAAACATTTTCCTTCTTCCTTCGCTTTAAAGTAGAAGTATTTTAACAGACTAGATCCGTGATGCTGCAAGGCAATATCGATAATTTCCTGTGGCATCTTATAACGTCTTAGCATTTCAGCCCCGTCAGTTGTATGTGCGATTATAATTTCTGCGCTTGTTTCTGGGGCCAATGAATCATGCGGATTAATACCAGACATTTGATTCTCAATGAAAAAGGCAGGACGCTTCGTTTTGCCAATATCATGATAATAGCATCCTACACGTGCCAACAATCCATCTGCTCCAATTTCCTCACATGCTGCCTCTGCTAAGTTCGCCACCATTACACTATGATGATATGTTCCTGGAGCTTCCATTAGTAATTTTTTCAGCAATGGATGGTTTGGGTTCGATAGTTCAATTAAACGCAACGACGATAATAAACTAAATGCTGACTCAAAGAATGGTAAGAGACCCATTGTAAGAGCCCCTGATAGTAGAGCCGATATCATTGCTGCTATAAAGTAAAACATCCATTCTGACAAACCATAGGATGATTGTGTCATTAGTAAATAAAATGCGATAAACGACATATTTACTAGCCCTATGACACCTACTGCATGTAAAATATGCGAACGCTTTTCCACACTACGCAAAAAGAATAAACTCGCAAAGCCTCCAAAAATAATATACAGTGTAATTTCCATCTGCATGACAGATGAATAGCCCTCTTGAAAAATCACACCAGCAGATGAAGCTGTCATAACTGTAATTAGAACTGCAGCACGATCATCCGCTAAAAGCCGTACAAGCATCGTTGCCAACGCTGTCGGGAATAGAAAGGCAACAGTAACATCAAAGCCACTTGCCACAAGGCTAATAAATTTCATTATCAGGATGGACAAACCAAAAACAATCACTGTTACCAATAAGGCATTACGCTTCTTGTGTTCATCCGTACCCCAGCGTTCAAACAAAATAAACATGAACATCATTTGCAGAAGTATTAAAATAATAAGCCCTGCAATCGGTTTCATCGATGCTTTATTACTTACCATACCTAGAAGCTCTAATTGACGAAACGCTTCATTATCAATGATTTGCCCTTCTTGTACGATAATTTGCCCTTGGAGAATTCGAGTAGGCTCAACAGATTCCCTCGCCTGTTCCTTTCGAATCTTCGTTTGTTCCTCGTTAATCGTTTCGTTTTCGATAATACTTGTACGTCCAATTAAAACTACCGTATTGAATATTTTATCTGGATAGCCTTGTTGTCCGCGAATTTTTGTCTCAAAATCATTTTGAGACGCAAATACATTTTCTGAACGAATGGATTTTTGTAAATATTCCTTCACGAGTTTCGATAGTTGCGTACTTGTTCTTTTTAAATCTGCTTCACTTTGTATTAACAAACCTTCTAGCTGTGAATCAGTAAAAACAATTGGCATTTGATCTGAATCAATAGATTCAAATTTTTTGCGGAGTTGCGCCACTTGATCGACAATTGGAACAGGTTCTTTGCTGCTACTAACTTCCTCCTTCACGTCAAGAACATAGTCAAATAAAGATGTTACAATTGCAGCTCGCTGTTTAGCAACATCCTCAGAAAATTGATAGACTGGTCCAACTGCATTTGTTGCTTTTTCTCGTTCCTGTTGCGTTTTATAAGTATCTTCTATCGTTTTAGTAGATCGTACAGTTTCAGGCGCTAGTTGTAATGGTTTAAAATCATATGTAACACCTTTAACATTGCCATACATAAAGGCAAATTGCAGGGCTCCTGTTAAGATGAGAACGACAATTAAAAAGTAGCGGAAACCAATAAGTTCTGTAAATTTTCGAAGTTGTTTCTCCATCTGGCACCTCCTCTATCTACCTACTATCATACCAATTCAAAAAACATTTTTCCCGAAAAATGTATAAGAAAAGAAAAAAACAGCTATACAAATTGTATAGCTGTCACAAATTTTTCCATTTTCCAAGTATTTTCACGTTTGTTAAATTTTATATCCGTCGTAGTAGCTCTAAACCTGTTGCACCTGCCGCTACGTTTCACTTCGCTTTCGGTGCAGACTTTTTAAACCCTGTTGCACCTGCCGTTCCGTTTCACTCCACTTTCGGTGCAGACTTTAATATGACCGCTAAGCGGTCATATTAAAGTTGCTGTTCTTCGTAGGCTTGGATGATTTTTGCTACGATTGGGTGACGTACTACATCGCCTTGTTCTAGAGTTTGGAAATGTATAGATTTAACATACTTTAGTGTACGCTCTGCTACGATTAATCCAGATTCCGTATTTTTCGGTAGATCGATTTGTGTTTTATCGCCTGTAATGACCATTTTTGAGCCAAAGCCTAGTCGCGTTAAAAACATCTTCATTTGCTGATGCGTCGTATTTTGGGCTTCATCTAAAATAACAAAGGCATCGTCTAATGTACGGCCACGCATATACGCTAAAGGTGCAATTTCGATTGTGCCTCGTTCAATAAGTCGTTGAGTTTGTTCTGTCCCGTATATATCGTTTAGAGCGTCATAAAGAGGGCGTAAATATGGATCTACCTTTTCCTTTAAATCCCCCGGAAGAAAGCCCAGAGACTCGCCTGCCTCTACTGCAGGGCGAGTTAAAATAATACGCTTTACGTGCCCATTTTTTAGCGCCTGTGTTGCCATGACTACCGCTAAATACGTTTTCCCAGTACCAGCAGGACCGATACCAAAAACAACGTCTTTGTGACGGATTGCTTGTATGTATTCTCGTTGACCGATTGTTTTTGCACGAATAGGCTTTCCTTTCGTCGTGCGTGCTATTTCTTCATCATAAAGTTCTGCAAAATATTCAATAGTTCCTTTTTGTGTCATTTCAATAGCAGTTGCAACATCACGTTGGTCAATATTAATTCCTTTGCGAATGACCTTCAAGAGTTCATGTAAAAGAAAAGTCGCTTGTTCCTTCGCATCCTCTTCACCAGTAAGCTGAATTTGTTCACCACGTGTAATAATGTGGACTTGTAAAGCCTCTTCGATTAATTTCATATTTGCATCTGAAATTCCGAGTAGCATGACCGCTTCGTTTGGATTATCCACTTGTAATACAGTTAAATGTTCTGACATAATCATTCTCCTTGTAGGCCTTGTATTGGACTGGCAATGTTTTCATTGACTAAAAATAGAACTTTCCCTTCAACTGTACCATTCCCCCACTTTACCTGTAAAAGGTTTTCTTTTTTTATAACCGTTTTCGCAGGTAATGAACGTAGCACCTTTTCATGTAGTAATGGTATGAGCAATGAATCTATTTTGGATTCATTAAGCTCTACCTGCATTTTTTTAGTGTACTGTTCCTCAACAATTGAAACATATGGATCGAGCCAATTAGGTAAATCTTTCTTTTGTACATAATCAACCTTTTCATTATGAATGCCCTTAACTAATACACGCCATTGCTTCTGTTGTAGCGTTTCCATCCTTAGCTTTGTTGGAATTTTAAATGAACATTCAAGCCAATAATCAGCATAGACCTCTCCCTTTGCACCAACAAAGACTTGATCTTCCCCACTTTCAATTACACCACTTACGAGAATATCACCTTCGTATGCAGTATCATTCACTGAAATTTTCCGCTCACCATTTTGAATATTAAAATGAGTAATAACACCGCTTTTCGTTGCTACTAAATGGGTCGCAAGCTTTTCATTCGTTGCCTTAGTTTGTTTTGGTGACTCCTGAGGTCGTAAAATCACACGTCCGCCATACTTTTCAATATGCACCCAAGAAAGATCTCGATGCTCTTCTAATAGCTTCTGACGAATGACAGCATCTGAAGGTAAAACTTTTTTAGACATAGGTGTTTCTAATTGAAATGTATCTTGAAAGGTCTTTCCTAAACGTTGCTCTAATTCTGGTGAAGCTGCTTCAATGTCGACACGCCAAATAACTTGTGCACATAGCAATGGTATTAATACCATCATCGCTAGGCCAAGCAAAGTCCAAATCTGTGCTCGAAAAACTTGAAGCTCATCAGCATAATAAACAGCCATTTTAAGTCGGTAACGCCTACGTACACGGCGAATTTTTGATAGATAGTGCATAGTTGTTTCAAAGGCAACCTCTTGCTCACGAAAGACAACACGCTTTAATGGCACATGTTGTGCATGCAATGCTTGAATAAAAGGATGAACATTTTCATGGCGCTTTATACGTATGATTATTGGCCGATTATTCCACATCATTGCTCACACCCATATCCTTTGTCATTTTCATATGGAGCTCCTGTAAATCCTCTACAGAAAGATGAAGCATTTCTTCTTTAAGAGCATTAATTTCCACTGATTTTCCACGCACGGTAATATGATAATCTGCATAGATAAAAGAGCATGACGAAGCATCAGCATGTAGAAA
This sequence comes from Lysinibacillus agricola, assembly GCF_016638705.1. Lineage (GTDB taxonomy): Bacteria > Bacillota > Bacilli > Bacillales_A > Planococcaceae > Lysinibacillus > Lysinibacillus agricola. Next base: position 3,863,066 of record NZ_CP067341.1, read on the forward strand.
ACGATATGGGCCAATGATTTTCAATGTTTCATATTGTAATAATTCAAGTAGTGGCGTTAATTGAAATAGTTTTCTCATAAAAAAATGCCTCCTTCTTCGGCAATATATGCATCGAAAAAGGAGGACATGCTGATTATTTTCTTTTTGCTTTTGGTGGACCTAAAACCTCTGCCATTACAATTGCCTGCATTAATGATTTTTTTGACGTTGGTAATTGAAAAGCCGAATGGGATTCAGCTACTTCCACGTCTTTTTTTTCCGCTGCCAAACGACCAATACTCTCTCTTTTTGTGGTACGACTGACTGTCTCAGTTGGGATTAACGGTGGTGCTGCATAGCTTGGCACTTCCTCTTTTACTGTTTCTTCGACAATTTTCTTCGACTCTTCTACTTTAGGCTGTTCATTGTTCCATTCACCTAAAAATTCACGTGCAAAATCCTCAAAGCTTTGCGGTTTAGCAGTTGGACGTTGTTGTGGAATTTCCTCAGCTTTATGAATGACAGGAGGCTCAACATGCGAACCCTTATTAAAAGGCGGCATTGTTTTTTGTTCTTTTTTATTTTTTGATTTCCCGAAAATAGAGCTGACTATGGCAATTATCGCTATTATAATTAATTGTTCCATTTATTAGTACCGCTCCTTTCCGTTTTTTTATGCATTAGGTTCATTTGTTTCAGACTTATCTGAGCTTACTTTTGAAATGGAGTCTCGCATAGCTGTATCCGCTTGAATGTTGCGGTAGTTCATGTAATCCATTATACCAAGATTACCCGAGCGCAGAGCTTCTGCCATTGCCTGTGGTACCTCAGCTTCTGCTTCTACTACTTTTGCTTTCATCTCTTGTACACGGGCAATCATTTCTTGCTCGTTTGCTACGGCCATTGCACGACGTTCCTCTGCTTTTGCTTGGGCAATGTTTTTATCTGCCTGTGCTTGTTCAATTTGTAATTCTGCACCAATGTTTTTGCCGATATCAACGTCAGCAATATCGATCGATAAGATTTCAAACGCTGTACCAGAATCTAAGCCTTTTGCTAATACAGTTTGAGAAATCATATCAGGATTTTCAAGAACTGTCGTATGACTAGAGGCGCTACCAATTGTAGAAACGATCCCTTCACCTACACGGGCAATAACCGTTTCTTCACCCGCACCACCGACTAAACGTTCAATGTTTGCGCGCACTGTAATACGTGCCTTCGCTTTTACTTCAATCCCGTTCATAGCAACACCTGCAATAAATGGTGTTTCAATAACTTTCGGGTTAACAGACATTTGTACAGCTTCTAATACATCACGACCCGCTAAATCAATGGCTGCACAGCGTTCAAATGTTAATTCGATATTCGCACGGTGCGCCGCGATTAGTGCATTGACTACTCGGTCAACATTACCACCTGCTAAATAATGACTTTCTAGTTGGTTAATCGTAACAGGTAAACCTGCTTTATGTGCTTTAATTAACGGGTTCACAATTCGTGACGGAATTACACGACGTAAACGCATCCCGATTAATGTGAAAATACTAACACGGACACCTGCTGCAAGCGCAGAAATCCACAATGCCACTGGTACAAAGGTAAAGAATACCACGACAACAATAAATAATAAGACTAGACCGGCAATTGGACCTATTAAAGCTAAATCAAATCCCATTTGCTATTCCTCCAACTCTTTTTCTGTTTGTCTCACAACAATTCGTGAGCCTTCTACTTTAATAATTTCTACATGTTTCTCTGCATCAACATAGCCACCTTCCGATACTACATCAATGCGTTCACTACCAAATTGTATTGTACCCGCTGGACGAAGTGGTGTAATCGTTTTACCCACTTTTCCAAGTAACTCTGTGCGATTAACGTTAGACACATAGCCTTCTTCCGACGTTGTCGCATCCATCAAGACTAGCTTGTTTAAAACATGCAATTTTTTACCGAAAAATTTCATCAGGATCACCATTCCTATTATCGCTACAACAAGCGCAACGAAAATCGCTATAATCATTTGCATCATGTTTGCACCTGCCAGTATTAGACTTAGTAATATTAACACGCCACCTAAAATACCAACAATACCTCCGGGGACAAAAAATTCCGCAACAATCAGCGCTAAGCCTACAATGAATAAAAGTAATGCTTCATAACCTGCCAGGCCCGCCACCATATGACCGAAGAAAAATAATCCAAGTGCTGACAATCCCATTATACCCGGAACGCCGAAACCTGGCGAATATAGCTCAACTACAAGTCCCAAGCTTGCAATCGACAATAAAATCGGAACTATAATCGGATTCGTAATAAAACGAGCAAGTTTTTCAGCAAAAGTAGGTTCAATTGGAACGATTTCACTACCATTTAATTGCGTTACTTTTAAAAGATCTTGGAAATTCGAAACCGTCCCCTTAGAATAACCAACCTTTTCTGCCTCCGAAGCAGATAAAGTTAATAATTTCCCTTTTTCTGCTCGAAATTCTGGTAAATCAACAGATGCATCAGCCATTGCTCGTGCATATTTTGGAATGCGGTTTTTCGATTCTGCAGCTGCCTCCATTTGAGCAACCCATGCACTGTGAGCCTTTAAGTCTGCTGCATTTCCTGCAGAGTCAATAACTGCAGCCGCCCCGATCGTTCCATTTGGCACCATATAGATTTCATCCGCATGTAAGGCTAAAAAGGCACCTGCAGAATGCGCGTCTTTGTTAATATACGCAATCGTACGTATATCCGTCGCATCCATAAGCATAGCAATGTCACCCGCTGCATTCACGAAACCGCCAGGCGTATGAATGTCTAAAATAATCGCCTCTGCATAGTTTTCTTCCGCCTCTTTAAAAGCTCGTTCTAAAAATGCGTGAAGTCCTCGTTCTACTTCGTTATGAATAGGTATGTGGTAGACCTTGCTACTTGCAAAAGCCGACGTTAATGGAAACGCTAACAAAAATGTCATCCAAATAACTAATAAATAGCTGAGGATTCTCCGTCTCCGCATCTTTTTCCCTCCCTTCTAACATGCTTCTCTTCTGTATATACGACTGACCATGCAAAAAGTTTCACAAATCTTAATAATTTTATTATACAGTGAATTTTTAATCTGTGGGACTTTTAATAGCAATTAGTATGTAACATAAAAAGCCGAATGAATCGCAGTGATCACATTCGGCTTCTCCAATATGTACGTATATTTGAGCAGAATGTAAAATACCTGAAATTAATCGAAATGGATTAATTTCAGGTATATTTTTGTCTGCTCAGTGAATCATACAATTGCGTGTTATGAACGTAGGGATTTTTAATGGGAAATTAAATTACCACTTACGTTTACGTGCAGCTTCTGATTTCTTTTTACGTTTAACGCTAGGTTTTTCGTAGAACTCGCGCTTTCTAACTTCTTGAATTGTACCACTTTTTGATACAGTACGTTTGAAGCGGCGAAGAGCATCTTCAAGCGATTCGTTTTTGCGAACGACAGTTTTTGACATCTCTCTTTCCCTCCCTCCGAACACACGTCAATACACAAATAGGCAAATAACCATCTGCTGTGTACTAAAGAATTATAACGTATTGTCTAAAAATGGTCAATAGAAAGTGTACGAAATAATATGGTGAATTTTTTGGTTTGATTACCGTAAGAATTTTCAGCTTGCTTTTGGACAACAATAAACAAACATAATTTAAAATTAATCGTTCAATGAGGAGAAAAAAATGAAAACATTAAAAAATAAATTAAATCCTCCAAAAATTCTTGTGCTAGGCTTTGCCACTATCATTTTAATCGGAACATTTTTGTTAACACTCCCCATTGCAACGGCTGATGGTAAAGGTCTTTCATTTTTAGATGCTTTATTTACTGCTACCTCTGCTACCTGTGTAACAGGATTGGTTGTTGTAGATACCGGTGATACATTTTCGATATTTGGAGAATTAATTATTCTTTTTCTTATCCAAATTGGTGGATTAGGCTTTATGACGTTCGCGACGTTATTATTTTTGCTATTAGGAAAAAAGATTTCTTTAAAAGAAAGGCTTTTGTTAAAGGAGGCATTTAATAACGTTACAATAGCTGGTCTAGTTAGATTGGTTAAAAGGATACTGCTATTTACTGCACTAATTGAAATGATAGGTGGCCTAATATTATCTATTCGATTTTCTTTCGATATGCCTATAGGTAAAGCCTTTTATTTCGGATTTTTCCATGCCATATCGAATTTTAATAATGCCGGATTTGATTTAATGGGTGGCTTTAAGGGCTTAACAGAATACGTTGATGATCCTTTCGTCGTATTAACTATTTGCGCACTTATTACGATTGGAGGCTTAGGGTTTATTGTTATAAATGAACTATATGAATACCGCGGAACAAAACGACTTTCAGTGCATACAAAAATTGTATTATCTACAACGCTTATTTTAACAGTCGGTTCGACGCTTTTAATTTTCTTATTTGAATACGGAAATAGTAAAACCCTTGGACCATTATCTGAATGGGGCAAATTTCTTGGTTCATTATACCAGGCTGTTACACCAAGAACTGCTGGCTCTAATACCCTTCCTATTAGTGATTTAACACATTCAACACTAATTTTAATAATTTGGCTAATGTTTATCGGAGGCGGTTCTGGATCGACTGCTGGGGGTATTAAAATAACGACTTTCGCTGTTTTAGTTGCTACGATGTGGTGTCAAATAAAAGGAAAAGAAGATGTTGTACTTTTTAAACGTAGAATTGTTAATGACACGATTCTAAAAGCTTTAACAGTCACAATGTGTGGAATGATGATTGTCGTACTTGTTACCATTGTCTTAAGTATTATTGAGCAACGTCATAGTTTTATGATGTATTTATTTGAGGCTACCTCTGCATTTGGAACCGCTGGACTTTCAATGGGGCTAACTCCCGAGCTATCAACTGGCGGCCGTCTTCTTATCATATTAACAATGTTTGCAGGAAGATTAGGCCCCTTAACAATTGCCTTTGCCATCACAAATCGTCGGAAAACAGAGGCTTTCCGTCATCCAAAAGGAAAGATTATGATTGGGTAACCATGATAAAGGAGCGATGAGTACAATGACTATCAAACAATATGCTGTCATAGGTCTTGGTAGGTTTGGAGTAAGCGTAGCCCGCAAATTGTATGAAGCTGGTCATGAAGTTTTAGGAATCGATATTAATGAGGAAAGAGTCGAAGATGCCGAACCTTATGTTACACATGCAGTAGTTGCTGATACGACAGAAGAAAAAGCACTAAACTCCATAGGGATAAGAAATTTCGATTGTGTCATTGTCGCCATAGGTATAGATATGCAATCAAGTATTTTAACTGTCTCATTATTAAAAGAGCTAGGAATCAAAAAGATAATTGCAAAGGCTCTTGGAAAAAGACATGGGCAAGTGTTAGACAAAGTTGGTGCCGAATGGATTATTTACCCTGAAAGAGATATGGGGGAACGAGTAGCCAATCAGCTTCTTTCACCAAATATGCTAAATTATATTGAATTGTCAAAAGAATACAGTATAGAGGAAATTATGATTCCTGCTAAAATGGCCGGTCAAAATCTACGAGATTTAGACATTCGAGCAAAATATAATGTCAGTGTAATTGCCATAGTTCGAGATGGCAATATTACCATTTTGCCCTCTACTGAACAGATTTTAGAAGAAAGAGATATATTAGTTATGATCGGTCACAGAAAAGATCTTACTGTATTTTCAAATATTGAATAGAAAAAGGATTAGATTAAAATAGGCTGTGTCAAAAGGAAATTTTCCCTCGAAACAGCCAGCTACCTTTTTTAAAAGACTTTCTTGCTATCTCTATCGTCTTTTAAAATCTCTACAGCCTCTCTGAAACGTAGAGAATGGACAATTTCTCGTTCACGTAAAAATTTCAGGCTATCATTCAAATCAGTGTCATCAGATAAATCAATAATCCACTGATAGGTCGCTCGTGCTTTTTCTTCAGCTGCAATATCCTCATACAAATCAGCAATCGGATCCCCTTTAGCCTGAATATAAGTTGCCGTAAACGGTGATCCAGCTGCATTCTGATAAAATAATGCCCTGTCATGATTGGCATAGTGTTCTCCAAGACCTGCCTCTTTTAGCATCTCTGGAGTGGCATCCTTCGTAAGTTTATAAATCATCGTGGCAATCATTTCTAAGTGTGAAAATTCCTCTGTTGCTATATCGGTTAACAATCCCACTACTTTATCAGGAATAGTATAGCGCTGATTCATATACCGAAGTGCTGCTGCTAATTCTCCATCTGCACCACCATACTGCTCGATTAAATACTTAGCTAGCATAGGGTTACATGTACTCACCCTTACAGGATACTGGAGCTTCTTTTCATAATACCACAAAAATAATTCCTCCTAGGTACTCATAATCAATGATGCCTCGGCATCATTGCGTCCGGAATAGGCTTCGTGCTTGCACAAAGAACTCCTTTTTTTCAGCAGATGTTTCGCTACTAAAACATTTGTAGCTGACGCTTTGCTTTCGCTACCAAAACAATTGTAGCTGACGCCTTGCTTTCGCTACTAAAACATTTGCTGAAAGAAGTTAGACTTGCCATGGCCAAGGTGTATCAATCCAATTAAAAGGATAATTTGAATAACTTCTCCCAAAATTCATAAGCGGACCAAATTTTTGCTCAAATTCAACCTTCAGTCGCATACTTATTTCAGTGTTTTCGTTAAATTGTTGAATAGCATCATAATCGTGAGGATGAGTATCTAAATAAAGATTTAATTCCACTATGACAAAATCAATGGCTTGTATTTCTTCAAGTAATTTATAAAATTCTGGTGGCATTTCTTTACTCATTCTTCATCCCTCCTTCTTGGGGATTCGGATAGGGGCTAAATAATTGAGGCCATAACGTGCCAGATCTGAGAGCTTCTTTAGGGGTTTGATATTGTGGTAGCCCAGGCGGTTGAAAACCCATATATAATTGAGGCGGTGTAGAAAAACTTTTAACCCTTATAGGTGGACATGGATCGAATGGGCTAATAAAAGGCTTCCAATATTTATATTGCGTAAACATTGTATCCTCCCTTCTGTAATCAATTACATCAGTGGAGTATATGAGGTAAATTAAATCTTTATTCAAATATGAAGATCATTGCAGAACATTTAAGGAACGCACCTTATATGATTTACGTATCTTTGGCATGTTCTTATGGGAATGGAAGCAGCATTCGGACCGGTATTTAGTCAAAATTCAAATAAAAAAGGGCTAGTTCATAACGAACAGCCCCTTAACAATTGCTATATAAAGATTTTTTATTACTCTTAATAATTAGAATCTGTAGTTTTACTTCATTGCAAACTCAATAGATAATGGGTTGTAATCCCTTTATTTTAAAGCTTTATACCTTCTTTATGTACTTTTTAATAATGCAAAGTAAAGCATAAAATTGTATTGCTTTGGGGCTAAGTGGGGCTAGATTGGGGCTAATAAAAAATACGGCGAGCGTGTGTACAGGGATGCGTGAGTATGGAAGATTGAAGCAAATTAGCTTCAATCTTTTTTATTTATGATGATATCAAATATAATATACCCTATACAGTTAACTGATGTATCAATATTTATAGAGGGAGGAAACTGTTTGAAAAAGATCATGGGTGAGTATGCTTATCCAATAATAATTATTATTGGCTTTAGCATTCTCGTATTAATTAGCTGGTTGTACAATCAATTAAAAATAGAAGATGCTTCGATATTTTGGGCATCGGTTTTACCAAGTGCGTTTGTTGATGTAATAAGCTTGGTTGTAAGTACAATTTTAATTACTAAAATTATTGATAGGAAGAAAATCTTTAATGAAAAAAGTAAGCTATATAGAATTATTAAACGCCCGCATAAAAGGCTTATTAATTTAATATTGCAGAAATACAAGTATTTAATTATGAACAAGCATGATACCCATTTCACTAAGGATCTTCCAGAAAATAATTTTATGTTTCAAGACTTAGCCCCATACTTTAAAGAAAATGTTCATAAGGATTTTCAAAAAGATATCATTATTATTAAAAAAAATTACTTTGAACAAACAGAAGATGGTGTAATGTGTGAATATGTAAAAGATGAAGAAGTTATGAGACTTACACTGATGATTGAATATCAACAACAAATTAAAGATGTAATTAATAAGTTTATGAACGAATATTCTTCTATACTAACTACTGAATACTTAGTTATCTTAGTTGAGATAAAAGAAGAATTGAATTCTAATCCTTTGGGGGTATACAGCTTTTTTGGAGATGATGAGTTTTCACCAATTATTATTAATGTTGAAGAGTACATAATTAATAACCAGACGTATTTAGATTCTGTACTAAAACTAAAAAGATACTTCGATGACATAGATGTTCAAGCGGCATGGGACGACGAAAACGATAAAAATAATGAATGGGGAATTATAGGGATTGGCATTAGTATTTTTTTTATAGCATTTATTTTAATAAAACTAGGAAAATTTTTAATTAGTTTATAAAACGATTTCATTGAAGGCACACTAAAGAAAAACCAGCAAGGCTATTTAGCTTTGCTGGTAATTTTAGATAATACGGGATACTAAGCTTTCAAATAGTTGAGAAATATACGAAATACGATAATTTTTAACAATAAAGAATCTTAGGATGAATAATTTTTTTAAAAGAAAATAACGTTATCTTTGCCTGTATATTGACTGAAATACCCTTGTGGAAGCGTAGCTATTGCTTCAATATCATCGGCACTTAGTTTAGCTTCGTCACGTAGCTCTACTTTTGTTTTCACATTATGTGTATTGATTAATTCAATAGCCTCTTTCAATAAAATGGGCCTTTCTTTTAATAATACATCATCATAGGGCTCTTTTGTTCTCCATCCTCTTTTAGAAATTTGTTTCCACAAATAAGATGCTTGATAATCGTTTATAAGGTTAAGTTCCTTAGAACGATAAATCATGGCTTGGATAGAAACTTGCCATCTTCTTTTTAATAATAAATAGTAATCCATTGTATGGGTAACCAATTCAGTTGAAAATACTTCTGCAGGTAAAAGGAATGCAGAGGCAAAATGATTAGCTTCTTCTTCCATGCGTTTATAGATGTTTTTAGTATTAAATTCTTCTTTTGTAATATTATGATGTAATAGGTAATGCCCTAATTCATGCGCTAATGTAAATTTAATTTTAGAAGGTGATGCTTTTTCATTTCCAACAAGAATAAATAACCGATTTCCAACCCACTTTGAACATGCATCAACATAATAGTCATTTGAATCAATAGTACTTACTACTATTCCATGTTTTTCAAACAAATGAGTTAAATCTGTTATAGGTCCATTACTTAAATTCCATCTCTTCCTCATATTTAAAGCAATTTCTTCGATCTCTTCAAAATCTCTAGGTTTAAAAAAGCTCGGCTCTTTTTCTTCGATTTGTGGCAAATCAGATTGTGGGAAATCGACGATACTTTCAAGATAATTAAAAATTCTTATAACCCATTCTATTTTAATTTCATGCATCTTTTTTAATTTAGCCGTGGTACTTGCTTTACTTCTAAAAAAAACAATATTATTCATGTCATCATAATTTTCTTTTTCAAAAAAATAATTAAATGGGAAATCTAATGTATTCATTATTTTATATAAAACTTCAGCAGGTGGAATAGCCTTACCATTTTCATATTTGGAAAGAGTCTGATGATTATTTAATTCTATCTTCTCTGTCAATTCTCTTATCGTATAACCTCTTGCTTCTCTTGCTTCTTTCAATCTCTCTCCTTGGAAAACTTTATCTGTATTAACTTTTCCCTCCATCCTCAAGCACTCCTTGAGCAAAATTTTTAAATCTAATTAGTTGTTCTTTTTCAATTTCATTTTCTTTCTCTTTATCAGAACCGTCAAGAGCATATAGTTCTTTAGTAAGATTAATTCTTTCTACCCATCTTCCTTTTCCATTAGGTACACCGATATTAATAAAACTAACCTCACCTTCAACATGATTATGAGTTAATTCTAAATATCCCGGCTCCTCCTGTATTTCCTGTTTGTCAAAATGGTAATACAGTTGATTTTTTGTTTGTAAAAAAGAGCGATATATGGCTTTTCTTGCAGTAGTATGTTCATCCTTAGCTCTATTGATACATATAATTACATTTGATGTGCGTAGTTCTACATGATAGGCTGACTTAATAGAGTTAGGCATAATTTGGGCAGTAATGTTCCCTAGCGTTCCTTTTTTACATGCCTCATATAAAACAAATTGAACCGCTAAGTGATCTAAATGCCCCCTGTGCATCTTGCCTAAAGCCCATTTTAAAAAGGACACCTCTTGTATGCTAGCTTCAACAAGTTCATAAGCTTGTTGAATCATTGGCACAATAAATCTTCTAACTGATTTCGGAACTTGTGAATCAATAAACTTATTTAAATCGATTGGTACCTTAATTTCATCCACGAACATTACCCCCATTCTCTTTGCACTCATTTTACCCAAAAAATCATTTTTTGGCAACTTCAATACTTCTCAATTTTAAATCAAAGTAGAGGTTTGTTCTAATTTACTAATATATATCTAACTATTTAACACTTACAGTTTTAATTATGTTAAAGAGTAAACTCCTTCTAGTTAAAAACTTACTTCCAACTTAATCTTGGTTTGTATCAATGGAAGCAGTCACAATAATAGTTGAAGCTGCTCTCTGTTTTTGATAAAGTCAATTTGCAATGTTTTCATTAGTCGATGTTAGCGCATCGGCTTTTTTATTTTCCTCGTTTTTATCCATAACCTTATTTACGGTTTCAGTTATATACGTTAACACTTCCTCAAAGCTTTCTGGTTCCCTACCAAATTCTTTTGTGAATGTTTTTATGTTTCCTTCCATGGCAAAAGCATTCCAACCTTCTACGCTGTTTATATCAAGCTTAGGAGTTGCCCTACTTGATTGCTCAGATTCATTTTCAATCACTGTCTCAAATAGTTCCTGGGCGTGAATGTTAAGGGTATCAACCTCTTGTGACATTTCTTTAAACAATGGATAGAAAGCCATATCAATTAAACGTACTGAATCTTGAATTTGTAAAATAGATATACATGCTAGGCCCCGATCTTCATGCCAACCTTTATGTGTAATGTCATCAAGTTTATTTAGTAAACGAGCTACTTCATTCTGTACAGTTTTTAATTGAATCATTTGCGCTGATAATCCATAAACACTGTGGCTATTTTCTTGTACGACTGTTTCTAATATGTGTTGTGTATGTTGCTGCATGCTCTTATTCCCCTTTTCATCTATGTTTTATTTAGTTGCGACTGCCTTCAAAAGTAATTGTTTGTTACAATCAGACATTACACGCCATTCTTTAACCGTTACTTTCATTTGCATTCACTTCCTTTCTTATTAAAATGTTTCTGTTGGTCCATCTTTATCAGTTAGCCAGTTGTAGAAAGGCACTGTATGCACATTTAAAGGTTTTTGACCTATAGATGATGTATTTGTGGGATGACTCTCTCTACGTTGTAATGCCTTCTTATGAGCTCCTACGAATATGGCACGTATTGTTTTAGTGACTGTCAGTACACCTTCTTTAATATCTTGAGCCATTTTAAAAATGGTGTTCTTGGCCAATATGAATTCCTGAATGTTACTTACATTAGATGCTAGTACCACTTTATGTAGATCATCCTTAAAGTTATCTGGGATAGGTAATGAATGCATAAATTCAAATAGCATTTGTTGATACTCATTCATGAACTCTTTGCATGCTTCCCTATCGGCATGAGCCATGTTATAGGCTTCTTGTAATGGAACAACCTCACATTCCTCGATAGGCTCAGCAGGATCTTCGCATGTTTCAGATTGGCTGGGCAAAATAATATATATGTTTGCACCACGACCTCCCTTTTCCTTCGTAGTTTTCTGTTTCTTGATAATACCTAGTGATTCCAGTTTTGAAATAGCACGATAAACTGTCTTCGTGCTTATCTCCAATGATGTAGCAATTGTTGCAGCTTTTAAATGACATGCTCCTGGGTATTCCAAAGCATGACTAGCAAGTTTGAAAACGATGGCACGTTCTGATTCAGTCAAATCGTAGTAGTGTGTTGCCATGTGGTTCTCAACAGCCGAATCCATGTCGGCTATTGAATCAAATGTTTTGTAAGTTGCTAAGTATTCAAATGCCACCGTTTTCACCTCACTTTCTACTACCTAAGAAATTAATAAACTACATGGACCGAACCATCTTCACCGATTTGTACTGGTTGTCCGTCTACATCGTCAAAATAAACCTTTCCTACAAAATCAACATACTCCCAATCACCCAAATGGTAATTGTCACCATAGCGCTTTTGGAAATAAGCACGTGCCTCTGTTACATTCGAGAATTGAGGAAAATTCGCTTCATCCTCACGCGTAATTGTAAAACCAAAATATGTCATAGTGTTTCACCTCTCTTCCCTGCAGCATGTCGGCTATTTCTTGTCCATTCACCGACTAATCTTTGATGGTCTTCCGAAATTGACTATGTTTTATTGTCACAAATATACCATTGACTATATTTTGTTGTCAACTATATTTTGTTGTCATTTGTATTTTTATTTTATATACTTAAACTATCAATTAAGTGAGGTGTCTTAATGGGGATACGTGCAAAATCGAATTTGAAGAAAATTTTAGACGAAAAAGGAATGTCCATTCGCAAATGCGCCGAAATATCTGGATTAAAATTTGAAACTGTTCGTAAAATGTATAACGATGATGCTAAACAGTACCAACGTGATTCGTTAGGTGCGTTATGTAAGGCGCTTGAATGTGAGATTAGTGATTTATTGGAATTAATCGAGGAATGACAAAAAACACTCTCGGCTGATCATGCAGCTGAAAGTGTTTTTCTTTTGGGCAATATAAAAAGCAACTACATTTCTGCAGCTGCTTAATTTATATATTAATTATTAAGAGCATGTTTTAAAAGATTTAAAGATAAATGATTAAGATTATAATTTCATAGCTTCACGCTTACTCGCCCAATGGATTTCGTGATTTAAACAATAAGACATTGCGGTGGGACATTTTATAAATGTGGAAGAAGATAACAATTAATGTTGTCTGTTTTTTTATGTGTACTTCCAACTCATAGTTTCTAAAAATGGAAATATAGAGGGAGGTTGTAAGATGAAGATTTTAGATTGTGAAAATGATAATACTATGTTTGGGTCAATTAAGGTGATAACAGGTATTCAGAAAAAAGATCTGATAGATATGTTTAATCGATTCGACTTAGACGATTATTATGAAGATAATACTTGGATTGATGCTGACGCACTTTTTTTAAAAAAATAAAAAGAGATGAGCAATTTCTCTCAATTCCAATATGATAAAACTTTTTGGTTCCATCTATCCAGAACCACCCCATTCAACAATTTTAAAGAAGGACTACTTTCACTTAATGATAATTTAGAAAACCTTTGGGATTTGCTGTTTACTTTACAGGAAGGATTTTTACCTAAAGATGAATGGAATATTTTCAGAAAGTCATTGGAATCAGATTGTCCTAGCCATTTTGCTTCTTTATACAGAATGAAGGCCTCTGATAAGATACATGGCGGGCCCTTTGCGATGCTTATACGTGAAGTGGCATTCCACTCAGAAGAAATAGGGAATCACAATTATTTAGGTGTTCCAGAGATTATTGAAGATATTTGTTTTCCATTCCAAGAAAAGTATGGTTTTGATTTGTTAACAAAATTTAAGAAAGTTACTTTACCTTGTATTGTTAAATTTGAAACTACAGACGTAGAAGAGTATCACTTAGGAGTTGTAATTAATTTTCTATATCACAAATATCATAGTCTTGAGTTGAATCTAGACTGCAATACTTGTTTTGACGGCTATGGGAAAAGCATTCCAAATAAAGCTTTATTACAAATTGAATATCTATGAATAAACAAAACAGGATCTTATTTAAATATGGTTATTCATATAGAAAGTCACACTTATTGATCAATATATTTGATAACTAACAATAAAAGGGGATTTATTTTATGACTGAAGTCGACTCACCTTTCTTGAAAAAACATCCTAATTACGGACTATATAAATCAAATAAATATAAAACTAACGAAATACCTATAGAATTAATCGAACTTTTAATCACCTTATTCAGTGAAAAGAATGAACATCTAGAAGATATAAAACAAAAATTATCTTCTCTAACAACTATGCGTACTGATAAAAGTAACTCTAATAATGATTTACTAATAAAAATGTATTTTAAAAAGATAAAAAAAGAAAAAGCCATTTTATTATTTTTTAGATTTAATATTGGAAATAATTAATTCTTTTTATTCCGAAAATGTGTTTTTAGACAAATTAAATGCAATTTTCGAACAAACAAATTTAGCATACTATTTAAACAGAAGTGATTTAGGAAATTTAGAATGGGAATTATTCACCGGAGCTTCGGTAAGTTACCAATTTAACAAACAAAAATTAGAAAGATTTGAAGAAGCTATACGTATTTCTAAGGTTTTCGGAATAATAAGTTTAGCTATGCTAGTCATACTATCCCTTTCCTATTTAACAACATATTCTTTTTTATATGGATATTACTTTGGAGGGAATTCCGATTCTTATAGTTCTAACTTTGAAATAATACGATGGTTTATTCCGTTTCACTACAAGACTATAGCTTATACAGGAATTATAATATCTGGTTCTTCAGCATTATTAATGTATATAATTTACCTAATAACGGAAAAAGAATGGATAAAAAAAATTATAGCTATTGTAGCGCTTTGTGTTTTTCATGTCCTTCTTACATATTTTTTTGTTGCTAAATTAAACTTCGATTCAATATTAAATTTTTCAATTATCTGGACTTTACCTTTATCAATAGCTGGGTCAGTATTAATTGCTAAAACACTTATAGAGAACCCGTTTAAAATTATTAGTGGTTTTTCAGTTAGTATTATAGTTTCATTTTTAGTATTTATTTTTTTCCTGACGAAAATTAATGATCAAGAAGAAACTTTAGAGATATTATTGATTGTATCCTTTATTCTTTCTTGTTTGATTGTTGGAAAAATACCATATAAGAATACATTTTTAAAATTATTATTTATTATTCCACCAACCACACTTTTTGTAATAATGTTATTGGGTATGTTTAATATATATTTTCCATTAAAAAATTCTGTGACAATTACTATTTGGATAAGTGGTACTGTAATAATTAGCGGTATATCAACATTTTGTTTTAAAGATAAAATGATTGATTCTAAAATTCAATTCCCTAAATTAAGTGATTTTTTAGAAATTGGGCAAAAAATGATTCCTCTATTGTTTCTTAAGAATACACAAAAAATAACATTGGTTCCAATAGGTTTATTAGTAATTGGTACATATATTTTAATTCCTAGAATAAGTGTCTACGTTGCAGAAAACATAAGAGAACTAACTGAAAATAATAAACGTGGAATTGAAAAAATAGTTATTAAAGACGCATTGGATAATGAGTTAGTTATTAACGGTAATGTAGTCTCTGAACAAAATGGAGTTCTTTATATTTCTAACGAAAGATGGGAGTTAGAACAAATTAAAGCAAGTTATTACTATGTAAAATAATAACAAAAAGACTGCCCTCCACAATAATCAGTGGATAAGGCGGTCTTTACTTTTACTTAATTCGTCTTTGCAGAATTGTAATATAAAGACTAACAAGCAATCCGTTGTCATCGTACGATTCTTTAAATCATTTATATGACTTGCTAAATAACACTCTCTTTAACAGCCTGTGTTAAAAATGCTTTTGCCTCTATAAACATTGCTGGTGTACCTGATTCCAATTTGCCATGTTTACTTACACTTTTCACATTTTATAATTGACCACAATAAAAGAACACCTACCGAAGTAAGTGTTTTGATAAAAGCTATTCTATTGCCCACCCATCACGGGGTGGGCTATTTATGATTTATTTAAAAAAGAGCTCCAATTTACTAGACAAAGAAGCTTAAGCTAATTGATTTGCTTCGTGTTTTATATTAGAAATTAACTCTTCTTCTGATAAATCACCACTCACATAGTCACGATAGAATGAGCGTCCTGTTTCCACGTGCATATACCAGGCTTCCAGTAACGCTAAGTAAGTTTGATCTAAATGATTCAAATTACTTTGAACTCCAACATAACCATTTCCCGCATTAAATGTTTCAAAACGAACAGGATATTCTATAACTTCTAATGGTGCTATAGAAATAAGAGGTATTAACTTTGGGGTACCTTCATAATCGATTACGAGGGAATTTGAATAATTATCATTACCGTTAATAAGAACTTCTTTTAATTGTTCCCTAGAAAAAATCGGATTTTTTATTTTCGTAATACGGTGCGCAACAATTTCAAACGAATAATTATCATTTAATAGATCGGTTACAGTTTCATCGTTTTCAACGTTTTCGCCATTGATAGTTAAGGGTCTATTAATTCTTAACCAATTATCAGCCGCTTGAAAACTTTCAAAAAACATATCTTTTTCTTTGTCAAATAATTTAAAATCCTCTTGTTTTCTCCACTCTCCGTTTTTAGTTAAACGAAAAGTATCTTCAAGACCAAGTAAATACTTATAAGCGTTAATTGAAAAATACATATTATTTTCTCCTATTCCTTAGTTTCATGCGTCATTAATTAAATATGCATTTGGAAATTTGAACAGTTATTGTATTTATAGATATTCCATAATTCCCAAAAAACCTCCTTTAAATTAATAATACCTTACATTCTATTTATTCGGTAATATTTTCCTATCTCTATTTCCTCTCCTACCATTCCAGCCAATTATCTAACGATGGTTCACATTGAACTATTGATTGTAGAAGACTATCACGGTCATTAAGTCAGTTGTAAAACGGCACCGAACGCTATCTCTGTGTTTTGTTCTCCACAGATAATAAATTTGGTCGACTTATTCTTCAAACGCTCTACAGCCTTACTATATGTCCCTACAAATACGGTTCTTTTGATACTTTTAGCAAATTTCAATATTATTAATCTTGGAGATAAACAAAAATTAAATGAGGATAATTAAATGAACAGACTAGAACAAACTACTCAGGAATTACTTGAAGCTGGTTATACGCTTGAAGAAATTAAAGCAGCCTTTTGAGAAGTAATTGAAAAAACTAATCAATCAAAAACTATTGATGAGACAGATAACTAATCACAGTTGTCTGTTTTTTTGCATGTACTTTTTACTCTCATTTACCTAAAATAGGATATAAATGGAGGTCGTTAATGTGAATTGGTTTAAAAAATTATTCTCTAAAAAGCAAACAATTGATACACCTATTGAAAAGCAAGAGCCAGAAAGAAAAGATTCTGCTGTTAAGTTAAAAGTAGACGTATCTACAATCAACCATAATCAAGCGTCAGTTGAACACACTTTATTTACCTTTAATGTTGCTGGTGTAACAATGAAAAACGATAAAAATAAAGATATACAGCGTTCATTAACACGATATGGGAAATTGTATTGTGAAGAAAATAGTATAGATCTTTATGGAGGATATTCTAATAAAGATATTTTAGATTATGTATTTGAAATTCGTGAATTTGAAGATTTAGAGTTTGCCAATGATGAAATACAATTCATCCCAGAACCAACTAACGAATATGACGAAAATGCGATAAAAATATTGATTGATTACGGCAACGATGATGTAATCCATGTTGGTTATGTTCCGAAAAAGTGTACAAAAAAACTTAAAAATATATTAGAGAATAAAGAGATTTCTAATATAGTAGCTCAATACGTCGGAGGGAAAACCAAAGAAATTGAGTATGATTTTGAAAAAGACAAGGAGAAGGTAGTAACTAACTCTAATTTATCATTAGGTGTACAAATAGATATTCGTTATAATTAAAAGTCCTCAAAAAGCCACTCAAAAGAGTGGCTTTTTCAATAGAAATTTTTAGCAAAACAGTGATCGATTAAAGCATCTGATAGCAGCACGAGAAAAGGAATTACAAAGTGAATAAACACAAAAAAACAGGTACTCGATCTAACGAGTGCCTGGTCACTTGTTTATATGTGTTAAAATTAATTAGAATTTAAAACGAAGTACATTTCATTATTATCTTATTAGATTAGTTTTGCTCATATTCTTTACGAATATCTTCATTAGTTATTCCTTTTTTACTTTGAATATCTGCAGAAATTTTTGGGATTATCAAATCTCTCATATCACGAATTTCATATAACTGTTTTTCTATAGTACATGGGTGTCCAGTTAATTTTGAATAGTCTTCTTTCATTGTTTCAAAAATAATCTTATACCCTTCCAAACTATTTAAACTACTCTGATACATATCTATTAACCAAGCACCATCATAATTATTAAAATGAGCAGTATATATAGGTTTTGTTAAGTCGATTGGTACATTATAAGCTTTTTGCAAAGTAGAATTAATTAATGATACTGGTACATGATTACCCCAATTCCTAGCCGTAGTAACTCTATTCAAATCTTCCCTTTGATCTTGCGATAACTCAACATATCCTAAATTAAGTTCAACAGCATTTAACTCAATATTTTTCCTATAATTTTGATATGAACAGCCAAATGCTGCATGATCACCAATCAAATTGTTTAAATAATTTGATTGGTAACCTAACATTGCTCGAAATTCTTCATAATCAATGGAAGTAATAATTTGTTGTTGGTCTCCAATCAAATTTTTCTCTTCTATATATCTACCTAGTTTATTTATTAACCTTTCATAAACCTCTAAATTATTATAAGTAAGAATTAATAAATGATTTAAATAATAAATAAAATCTGAAGCATCTTTAAATGTATATCCTTTCAAACTCAAAACCATCACCCTTTATATTTTTCCTATATTATACATTAACAGTTCAAAGCGGGTACTTGAATTCTACAATTATTTTTACCTATTTCGAGCTTCATTTCACCCTTTTTGACAATTACGCTTATATTTATACCTTTTCATCATTAAAAACGTTGTACGGGCTTCCTACTCATTAAAAACCCATATATAAACTTCATTTATAAACCTTGGCACACTTAACCATTTGAAAAGACCACTCATAAAGAGTGGCCCTGTCAAACTAAATAGAGTTACAAGCGAACCTGTCATTATCTTTCCGAGCTAATTGCACCACTTTCTACTAAACTCTCTATATCTTCTGGTTTAAATCGTTTTAAATCATATGTTGTTAATACATTGCCTATTTTGTATTGATCACCATTGTGTCGAATACCTCGATTTACATAATAGATTAATTCATTACTTGGATTTGATACTATGTGATGGTATTTCTGACAGAATTCTGTGAAAGTACCACTTTGTTCATCATTTAACCACATCGCTATAAATCGGGTTTCTGGATAATTGTGTAGTTTGTGTTGTTTAGTCTCTTTAATATATTGACGAGCTTCATAAGTAACGATGGCATCCACCAGTTGAGTATCAGTATTCACACGTTTTAGTATAGTTTCTAATTCTGGCTGTTGAGTGGCCATGTACTTTTCACGTGAGACTTGTTCTTTATAAGACGTTAACTGCTGAATTAAACTATCTAACATATCCAACCCTTTTTGCACAGGTGAAGAGTCGAACACAATATTATTAAATGAATTGACTAATGTTAAGAATTTTTGTTTTTCATCTACACTGATATCCGTTTCTTGTTTTGCTAAAACGTCTAGTTTCATTTGAACAGCCATTTTCTTTGCAGTTACATTCGTTAATTCCTCTTCTAATTCAGTAGCTCTCTTATGATCGCCTTTAATTTCTTTTACCGCTAAATCTTGCGCTAATTTTTGCTGTTGCTCTGATAATTCTTCAATATTCCCCTTAATATCATCTACTTTATTTCTAAGATGAAGCGTAGCAGATGTCGCATTTTTTAATAAATCTTTAATTTCATCAATTACTTTATTTTCAGCATTTCTATAACGCTGTTTTTCGGCGGTTATTGTATTCATAGTTTCATCAAAAAAATTGTTTAATGTGCTTTTTACAACCTCTATTGCTTCTGTTTTTTTAGACATGAGTAATCACCTTTCTTTTAAAAAAATAATTTTTTCTGAACATATCAATTAGCTTTTAATTACAAATGCTTCAATTAGACCTTGAACTTCCAAAACCTCATTTGTAGTAAGATCATTAGTGTTGATCCCTTTTGTATTCAAATTTTTCATTGTTTTCATTACATTGATTGCATACTCACCTTCTTCACGGCTATATGAAGGAGGGTTATTCTTTGGCAAAGAATTAATCACAGGTTTGTCTTTTAACATATTTTCGTGTGCCATTATCAGTTGCCTCTCTGTTGATTTAGAATCTTCTGTTGTATTGGATGCAGTGAATGAGCGCTTATTTGATAACTGATTTCTCATTTTTTCAATAACCTCTGGTGGTAATACACCATTCACTAAATGTGGTATGTTAATGCTTGCAGTAGCACTTTGTTCGTTTTCAAACATCACAGAATCGATAAAGCGTAATTCCAATGCTTGATGGGCATTCATCCAAGTTGTTTTATCCATCATGGACTTTAATTTCGCTTCATTTAAACCAGTTTTGGCAGTATAAGCATTCATAATAGACTTGTTAATATTTTTGAGAAACTCACTTGTATGATCCATTTCACGATAATCACCATGTACAGAAACACTTGCGTTATGAATCATTAATTGAGCCGTTGGGGACATTTCAACATGGCTACCGGCCATCGCAATTACACTCGCTGCAGATGCAGCCACACCCACAATTTGAACGACTACCTCTCCAGAAAATGATTTAAGTGCTGTATAAATTTCTGAGGCACTAAAAACAGAACCACCCCCGCTATTTATTAAAACGTTCACTTTCGTTGACCTTGTTTTTTTAGCAGTTTCCAGTTGTTTATTAATTACACCTGGACTAGTAGCAGGAATATTGAAGTAATCGTAAATCTGCTGCTCGCTATCTGAAATGATTGGACCGCGTATGTTAATATTCATTTTCTCAATTCCTTTCTTTACTTTCGTTTTGTATACACACCTTACTTTCGCTTTTATACTTAGATCCTTGCTTCATTTTTTAAAGCATTAGATGAAGTGCTTTTTTCAAAGTTATGACTTTTAGCTCCCACAGGCGAAAGCGAAAGTAAAATTTTTTGAATAAAAATAGACCACTTTTGGGGCTCGCAAGCCCCGCACGGATAAAAAGTCTCAGAAGGACCCATGAGCTGGCCGGACTTCTAATTGAACTCAACTACCACACCCCCTAATAAAGAAAAGCCCAATAACATACACATCGCTGTGCAGCTACTGGACTTCATGAGTCTCTAAATTATTTTCTTTTATATTTGTTCTTGGTTTTACATCGAACACAGACAATCTCAATATTAGGCGATTCTTTACACGCTTCATGTTGGACATCAGCTGCGAATAAAAGCTTACTACATGTGGTGCAACGTACTTCATTCATAATTCAATTCCCTCACTTTTTAGGTATTGCCGTTTGTTCATCACGGCTGTACCTTACATTTATTGTTGTTAGATTTCTAATCACAGCATTCCTTAAAGTCTCATAGTCTACCTTCTGAGACTGCTCAAAATAGCGTATAAACAGTTCTTTATCTTCTACACTTAATAGTTCGCATATCTCTCTAAAACGTTTGTATTGAAGCCTAATACGTTCTAGCCGTTTCTTGTAAGATGCTTTCTCGTCAATAATCATAAATGCTAGAATATCCGACCTACTCGAAATAGATTGATCGCTATCATACATAGACACGCCATAACTAAATTCGTACAGCTGAGCAAAGTGTGCTGCTTGTCTTTTCTCCAAATAGTTTGCTAGTTTGTTTGCCTGAGCATCCATCCACAATGAATACATATACTTCCTTACTTTTTGTTCTAGTTCTGAAACAAAAGTATCTGAATCACTTTCAATTGCATAAGGTGTGTCAGCTGTAATAAGTGCTAATTGTTCACCGAAATCTTCTGAAATTGTGGTTTGGTTCATGCAGCACACCCTCCTTTCAACTAAACTCAACTGGATAGTTTGTGTGAATTAAATCTTCAATTTTCACACCTGTATCAAGATTTAAAAACAATGAAATCTTTATCAGAGCTGTATCTCTAATCTTTGTGTAAGTCACTGAACTTATTGGTGGATCAAACTTTAAATTGTAGACGTTATAATCTGTCAAGTATTCACTATTAGCTGACAAATACCTTGCTTCAATTAGAAAGCGTTCTGGTGTCGGTAATCTCTCAATAGCTCGTTCAATCATTTGGTGAAAGGCAACATTATCATTATCTGAATTCTCTACAGTAAATTTTGAAAGTCGATAACGTGCCAATTCTTTTACAACAGCTTTACGAATTTTTACTTTCTCTGCTCTTGTTAAGTGTTTTAATAGTTCCATTGATATCATCCTCGCTTCTTACTTTTGATAACTTATTTTTCAATCACTCCAATCAAAATTATCTGGATCATTTCCGTCTTGCATCCATCGTTGGAATGCTATTTCTTTATCTCTTGGATCATGTTTCTGTCTAAAATCATTATTATTTTTATCCTTTTTAAAGTTGCTTAATGGATCTGCTTCTTCAACAAATTTCCTAATATCTTTGTCTCTCATAAAGTCCGCTAATGAATATTTATGTGTAAACCAATATTCATCACTAGCAAATACGATTGCATAATTATCAATCGCTTTTTTTAATTCATCAAAACTATAATCTTTCAATCTTGCATTGATTGCTCTTTGCATAGGCTCTGATAGTTTTTGATGATTTACAATATTTTTAGAACAATAATGATCGAATAGATCATGAATATGTTTATTATCATTCTTTTCTTTCTTCTCTTTCTTATTATTGTTCCATCGTTGTTCCGTTACTGTACCATCACTGTTCCATTGCTGTTCCACTGAATCGTTTTTATAGTTGCCTAAACCTTGATACAATGCGTAGTTAACGACTGTGAACAGTGTTCCATATTCTGTTGATTTCGTTGTTATTCTACCTTCTTTTTCAAGTGATTTAATTTTCCTTTGAATGGTCGTTAGAGGATACTTTTTTTCTGCATTTCCTCTACCTTCTCTATAGGCCAAATCATCCTGAAGACTCCTTAAAGAACGTAGATATTGCCCTCTTTCTAAATGAATACCAGCATGCTTTATTCCGTTTTCAGAAAAGGTGGCTTTACCAAGAATGTAGAAAAACAATCTAAACTTAACTACATCAGTCCACACATCATTTTCAAATATCGTTCGACTGACTTGGAATGCTCCTTTATTCATCACCTCACCTGCTTTTAATGATCGTCTTTTAATTCAAGCTGCAAAAATGCTTGTGTAGCTTCTTCATGAGTTATGAACCCTTGTTTAAGGGCAAACATTACTTTATTTATTTTTAGGCTCTTTTCAGTTAAAACAGCTAGTTTGTTTCCTTGAGGATCTAGTTTCACCCTAACTTGAACCCCTTCATAAATTGATGAACCGTGATTCCATACCTGATTTGAATCGTCTTCAACAAGTGTTTCTAATATATCTTTAATAGTAATAACCTTGTATTGGTCATCCTCCTTTACTTCGATAAGATCACCTTCTACTAAATCCATGTACGAAAAACGGCCATGTACTTTGTGCACTAAGGAAACAATATCTACGCTAAAATGCACAGTTATATGACCAATTAAATATTCTTCATTCATCTATTTCACCACCTTGAGTTTTATTTGTGTCAACATTTCACCATGAATGGGCTGCAATCGTTTTTACCTTCTTTCAAAGCCACATCATTTGTTAATTTCTATGCATACGCCGCCAAGCTATTTATTTACCATTCTGATGTGATTTCAGTTATTACCTCGAAAGCCTGTTGCGCCAAATACCAACGTTTGCGATTCTTTTTACGCTCGATAGCTCTCATCCGTGGATCGTTTAGTATCTCATCCTCTAACCACCGCTTTGACATGTCCGTTAACTGTGCAAGCCGCTCCACCGATACGAGCCAAAGCTGCGCTTGAATAGACTCGTCGAGTTGTTTTTCGATATGTTGTTGAATCTGCTTTTTATCTAATTGAAGTTCAATTTTTGCTGGTAACATCTCAATTCACTCCTTTCGTAATGACAATCAAATCATTAGGCGTACATTCAAAATAATTACAAAGCAAAGTAATTGTTTTAATATCCATGCGAGTAGTTTTTTCATGATAGATACTAGCAATTGCATTTCTGGATATACCTATTGCTTCTGAAAGTTGTGTAATATTTATGTGTTTCTGAGCCATTAACAAACGCAAATTATTTTTCACCCATACCCCTCCTTTAAAAGATATAACGACAACTAAACTATACATTTTATTATCAATAAAGCAATATACTAACCAAAACGATAACTTTCCTTGTCGTTTTTACTTTTAACGAATTCTACCATAGTAATTTTAAATACACAAGTTTAATTCGCGATTAGTTAAGTTAACTTGTCATTATGCTTAATTATTGATATATTTTCATTATGGAAGGTGGTATTAAAATGATTAGAAATCGTTTAGCCGCATTAATGGCAGAAAGAGGACTAAAAATAACACGTGTAGCAAAAGATACAGGAATATCGAGGAACACCATTACTTCAATAGCTCAAAACGATAGTGAAATGATGCGAATGGAGACAATTAATACTTTGTGCAAGTATCTTGGTATTACACCATGTGAATTTTATGAGTATGAGCCTTTAGACATTGATTTTTTTGTTGAAATCAATTCCTGTATGTTTTCTTTACAAGAACGCTCGACAGATAGTTTTATTACAGAAAACCATTTAAGTATTACAACTGTTGATATAGATGTAATAATGGATGTAAAAAGGAATCAACACACTCAAAGTTTTGACCTACTTGGCAAAACTATTAATAATGTAGAACTTCTTTTAGACAATCCAGATATATTTGCTGCTAATATTCCTTTGACAATTGAATTTGATAATGAAAATGAAAAATATATATTTATTAACGAAATCTACAACAAAATTAGTGCATCTTTTCATCAAGACATCTACAAAAATCTTGAAAATAAATTAAATCATGAACTACAATCCTATTTAATAAAAAAAATTAACGAAGACACTCTTGATAACGACGACATATTCCAAAAGAATCTTGAAAAAGGAATCCAGCAAAGCATAAAAGTAAATCTTCAATCAGATGTATTTAAAAAATTTTAATAGATAGTTTTTATAACTTTTAAACTCACCTATTCCTGTACATACGCCGCCAAGCATGAAAGGAATGGACAAGGTGAAATTATATAAATCAACGAAAGAACCTGAAATTTATCACTATTTCAATGCAAACAAAGAGAAATTGTGGATGTATCGCCATAAGTATTATGATGCTACAGGAAAGCGGAAAGAGAAGAAGAAAAGTGGCTTTAAAACAGAAAAAGCAGCATTGAAAGCCCTTCTGGAAGTGAAGGCTGCAACGCTGCGCGGTGAAACTAAACATATTGAAAATGAAAACTTAACTATTAATAATTATGTAGATCTATGGTTTGAGAAGAATTGTAAAAAGAAAAAATGGAGCGATAATTCAGTTCTCATCCGTGAGAAAGCTATACGCCTTCATTTTAAGCCTCTGCTAGGACGCTATAAGCTCCAAAGCCTTGATGATGTTATCTATCAAGAAAACTTTATAGACGTGTTAGCGAAACAGTACAAGCCTAGTACAGTACATCAAGCTCATAATGTCTTTAAAACGATTATAAATGCGGCCATTAAAGAAAGAATATTGCTTCATAATCCACTTGTTGATATTGTGCTACCAGCTAATTCAAAGCGGGATGAGACGGGTAAGAAACAAGAAAATTACCTCACTCCGGTTGAACTAGTAACTTTTTTGAACGATGCTAAAAAAAATGAAAACATCACAAATTACACTTTTTTACTCACAATTGCATATACAGGAATGCGCTGCGGTGAAGCATGCGGATTACAGTGGAAAAATATTAATTTTAAAGAAAATACAATAACAATTGAACGTTCCAGGGATTATGGTGGTACCCATACGCCTAAAACACTAAACAGCTATAGAACCATTCTAGTGGAAGAAGCTGTTATGAAGCAATTAGAAACCTATAAAAAATGGTGTAAGCAAAAATTGTTGTCGTATGGACTAAAACTGATGGATGAAGATGAATACGAGAATGATGATACATTTGTTTTTATCTCACATTTGTCAGGGGAGCCTATAGCACCTAACAACACAGCCAAAATCATGTATAAGATTATTCAAAGAACCAGGCTTCCAAAAATAACTTTACATGGTTTAAGACACACGCATTGTACTATTTTATTGAATCGTGGGCTGAATGTGAAGGTCATAGCAGAACGTTTAGGAAACACTCCTAAAATGATTTACGAAATATATGGTCATGTTCTTAAGGAAATGGAAGAGGCATCAGTAGCAGCATTTAGTCAAAGTTTAAATGAAATTGGGGCTAAAAGTGGGGCTAGTTCATAACGAACAGCCCCGTAGTCCTTATTATATAAGGATTTTCATTACTATTAATAATTAGAATCTGCAATTAATCCGTTCATAATAGCTACACCAGAGCTTGCTCCAATACGAGTTGCTCCAGCGTCAATCATCTTTTGCATATCCTCTAAGCTTCGTACACCGCCAGAAGCTTTTACACCTAAATCTGGGCCTACTGTTTTACGCATTAAGGCAATATCTTCTGCTGTCGCGCCTCCAGTAGAAAAACCTGTTGATGTTTTCACATAGTCAGTACCTGCAGCCACAGCTAGTTCACATGCTTTTACTTTTTCTTCCTCAGTTAGAAGGCAAGATTCAATAATTACTTTTACAAGTGCGTTGCCTTTTGCCGCTTCAACAACTGCAGCAATATCTGCTTGCACTAGGTCATAGTTTTTATCCTTTAATGCACCGATATTGATAACCATGTCTACCTCTTTTGCACCGTTAGCAATCGCATCTTTCGCTTCGAACGCTTTAACAGCTGGCGTATTAGCACCTAAAGGGAAGCCAATTACAGTACAAACTAAAACATCTGAGCCTTGTAAAAGCTCGCTGCTATATTTCACCCAAGTTGGATTTACACAAACAGAAGCAAAGTTAAATTGTTTTGCTTCTGCACACAATTTTTCGATTTGCTCTTTTGTAGCTTCAGCCTTTAATAATGTGTGATCAATCATACGTGCGAAATTTTGTTCCATTTTATCAGACGCTCCTTCTATCAACAAGTTGTACGTACCTCTCTGGCATCATAACATTTTTTAACGTTTCCGTCTAATTTTGAATGAAATTAGATGAATTCAAATTATTGTAGAAACTAATCCATTATGCCTCGGCAAAATTTACATCTGGAATCGGTTGTTGAAAGAAGTTAAAACAATGCAACTATAATGTTTTGATTAAAATACTAGCAATAACGACTGATCCAACTGTTACAGTTGTAAATCCACCTATTAACATTGGCGTTAATATTTCATTTAATATTTTTTCTTCTTCCTCTTTATTTCTACCTACACTTCGACTAATTTCCTCACAAACAAGATAATCACCCGGGAACCCTACTGTGGCCGTTAGTGCTACTGGAAGACCTTTTAAAGGATCCCATTTAAATAATTTTGAGCCGAAAAATCCTCCAATTGAAATACCGATAATTCCAACAATCATAATTAGAAAAGTTTCAGGGAGACGACTAATAAACATACTGAATGTAATGTCATTCATTGTGGCAAGAATTAAAAATACAAGTCCAGCCATCCCGACTGTAAAAGCATTAGCACGCTCCATGGCACGGTCTGGATACAAACCAATTAATCTCCCACCGATGCCAATTGCCAAAGCCCACAAACTATATGGTATGCCAGTTACTCGATCTAAAGCTATAGCAATAGCACCACCTATAAATAGTAAGAAAAGAAGAATCAAATTTGTTTGATATTTCTCCGGCATCCACGTGCTACTTCGTACCTCTACTTTTTCCTCATCGATAACATCTTCTACCCTCACATCCACTGTGGAAGCTACATATGTTTCGGAATCTATTGTATTCCGAAACTTTAATGCATATCGACGTAACAAATTTGCAGAGAGTGGCATACCGAATAATGACTGTAATGAAAGTATTAAAGCTGGAATTGTCACAAGACTTACCAAGCCCATTTCTTTTAGCCCTTCCGAGGTCACAAGAAAAGCAATTATTCCACCAGTTAGTGGCCCTGTTCCCGCAACAGCGGTTTCATAGTCAAAGATCATCGGAATCAAAAGAAGGATTAGACCAGCACCAACAACAATGCCCATTAAAGAAATGACTACTGCCTTCCATTGACTACGGATAGTATGAATAGGAATTAGTGTCCCCATATGAATAATGATCGGAGCTGTTCCCAATACAGCACCAATTTCAATAAATTTAGAATCACTGATAAGACTCTTCGGTATAATTCCCGTCCAAATTAACACAAGATAACCAATAATAGCGACTAGAAACATAGAAACTCTGGCTCTTGTCAAAATAGAAATAATTTCCCCCAATGCGATTAGCGAGAAGATTATCATAGTTGCTATAACAGGTTCATGAATCATTCCTTTATCCCCCTTTGTTTATCTATTTATCAATGAAAGTAGATTGGATTTTTATTCAGCTTTTTTGAACTCTCTATCCCTAATAATTTAAAAGATGATTGAACAAACAGTTCCACACCAATTTCTAATGCATCTTCATCAAATGTAAAGCGTGGATGATGGTGCGGATAAATAATCCCCTTATTTTGATTTCCAGCACCAACAAAGATGAAGCAACTTGATCGTTCATCTGAGAATGCAGAAAAATCTTCACCGCTCATCAATGCAGGTAGTCTTAGTAAATGATTCTTTCCCCATATCTCAACTATCGTTTCTTCAATCAACTCTCTTACCCTATCGTTATTAATTACTGAACTGTAGCCAAAATGATAATCTACCTCAAATGACGCATTATGTGCCTCTGTAACTCCCTTAACGACATTTTTAATTAAAGATGGAACCTGTTGACGAATGTCAGGATTAAGGCTTCGCACCGATCCGCCAATAATAGCAGTATCAGGAATGACATTGTAAGCACTTCCGCTATGAAACTTCGTTATAGATACAACTAATTTCTCAAGTGGATTAAGGTTTCTTGAGACAATATGCTGAAGATTGTTAATTACTTGTGCCCCAATTGCAATTGGATCAACCGTTAAATGAGGTTCTGAAGAATGCCCCCCTCTTCCTTTAATTTTCAAATCAAAGGTATCGCTTCCTGATGTAGCTGGCCCATCACAAATCCCAATTTTACCAATCTCAACAGTGGACACAAGATGGATTCCGATTACTTCATCCACCCCCTCTAATACACCTGCTTTTACCATTTCTTGTGCACCGCCTGGGAATAACTCTTCAGCATGTTGAAATAAAAAGCGTATCTCCCCCTCGATTAGATTCTTTAACTGTGTAAGAATCTTTGCTGCTCCGAGTAGCATCGCTGTATGCCCGTCATGTCCACAAGCATGCATCACGCCTGGATGCGTTGATACAAAGTCAAAGTCATTTTCTTCTTCAATTGGAAGCGCATCCATATCTGCCCGTAGTGCAATAACTTTTCCTGGTTTTGAACCAATTAAACGGGCCATAACACTTGTTTTTGTTGGACGTGAAATTTCTAAATCTCCAAAAGTCCGTAATGTTTCATAAACAAATTGTGCTGTTTTATCTTCTTGAAAAGATAACTCCGGATATTTATGTAAATACCTTCGCCATTCAATCACCTCATCTTTAGCAATCCCAACTAATTCTTGAATCAACATCATTAAAGACATACTTCTCAACCTCTTTTCAATTTCTTATTTAAGGACTATTTAAAGAAAAAATTCCTTAAATGAAGTATAAGAGCTCGAGTGTTTAATTACAACATTTTTTTGAAAATTCTAAATAAAAATATTGGATTTTTTCAGTTTAAATTAAATTAACGAACAAAATAAAAAAGCACCAAAAATAATAGGTGCTTATAACAATCTATAAATTTTACTTGGTCTTCCACGAGTGGCATAAGTCTCTTGACCAACGCATTGTGCCAAATCAACTTTGCACATATCGGTAACAATACGTCTAACATTACGCTCCGTCATCTCAAGGTGTGTCGCTAAGTCCTTTGTTGTAAAATCCGCCCATCCCATCTTTTGTATGAGGGCTACTATTTTTTTATATGTTTTCACACTAATGTTACCATTTTTTAACTTTCCAACAAGAATTTCATTTTGTGTACGGCTTGAATAATGTAGTTCCCCTTGCTTTCCTGGAGACTCTACGATTAGTCCATCCTCTTGTACAATGACAATTTCACGTTTTTTCATTGCTTTTGAATGCTGAATAGCACGAAAAGCATTAATTTCTGCCGAATAAGCCGTTTCTCCAAATCCAATACCGACTGCAACTGTAGTATCTGCTTCAAACGCTAATTTTTGAACAGTCTCTTCAAGTGTCATGATTTCCCGCTCAATAGCACCACGTGAACTAAAAATCATATATCTCCCGTTTCCTTTATCAGAAAAAGAGCCATTTATTTTCTCACCAAGTTGAATTAACATTTCTTTTAGTCGAAGTTCTAAATACTGTAAATTATAAGGTGTTTTCATTTCCTCCGCCACTTTGTTAAAATATTCAACTTCAATGATTTCAACTCCTATTTGAGTATCTTTAAAATAAGAGGTCTTGACTTTTTCTGAAAGAACCCGAAGTGATTGTCGTATTTCCATCGTACTCATTGACATTTTGTATGCTGGAATTCCCTGTTCTCTTAGTGCTTCACACACAGATGGAAAACAAGTGAGAGCGCCGTCTGTCTTTTCCTCATTCCATAGGTTCAAGTGAAAATTTAACAACTCATTTGTATCTACATCTAAGTCAAACATTTTCGTATAAATCTTCGGGATATTCATCGTTAATTGTGACATTGCTTCTTTACTAATATTATTTGCTGTCATAGTATCAATACTTAACTTCTCAATGATTTGACCCTGATCATAGACCATCTCTAAGAATGCTTTATAAAGACCTGATTCTGTGGCAGGAACATACACCATTATTTTATCTGTTCCTAATTTTCTTTTGGCAATTTCATATGGAATGGGACCAGAAAAAAACCAAGCATGCATATGAAAATTGTGTTCCTCAATAATTTTCTCTACTTCTTTTATTTCTACATACGGAAGGGATATAAATTCTAACTCATGTTTATATTCATCTGCTAAGGCTACTATTTGTTCGATAGAAGTTTTTAATCCAACTAATCCAATTTTATACATGCTGTTACCAACTTCCTTTATGAGCTGACATAAGTTCAAGTCATTTAATTACACTTATATAGTATTTTAGCATGTTATTTGTAGGAAAAATAAGTGATATATTTAATCAAAAATAGAGCAAAGCAAAACACCGTCCAAAGTTTGAACGGTGTTTCTCTACATAGTTACCCTATTTTATTTTACAGTTTCTAATACACGAACAAATTGCCCTTTAGAATGAGGATATCCAGCTTGCGTAATTTTCACCTTCACAAGCTGACCGATAAGGCTTTCAGGACCTTCAAAGACTACTTTTAAGTAATTATCTGTATAACCCGTTAAAAGCCCTGCCTCATCGCTTCCATCATGCACGAATTCTTCAGGAATTACCTCTAGCACTTGATTTTCAAAGCGAGAAGCATATTCCTTTGCTAATTGATCATTTAAAGCGATTAAACGGTGAACACGTTCGTTTTTAATGTTCTCGTCAATTTGGTCCTCCATACGCGCGGCTGGTGTACCTGTACGTGGAGAGAATGGGAATACGTGTAATTCAGAAAACTTATGATCACGAATAAAGTTATATGTTTCCATGAACTCTTCCTCAGTTTCTCCTGGGAAACCTACGATTACGTCAGAAGTGACAGCCAAGTCTGGTAAAGCTTCATGTAGTTTTGTTAAGCGTTCACCGAAGAACTCCATTGTATACTTACGACGCATACGTTTTAAAACTGTATCAGAGCCCGATTGGATTGGAATGTGTAAGTGGTTAACAACGATTTTTGATTCACGTAAAACTTCAATCACTTCATCTGTTAATTGACTTGCCTCAATTGAAGAAATACGAAGACGTTTTAAGCCTTTCACATTTGCCTCTAAATCACGTAGTAGCTGGGCTAAATTGTAATCTTTTAAGTCTTGTCCATAGCCACCTGTGTGAATACCAGTTAGAACAATTTCAAGATACCCGGCATCCACTAATTGTTGGGCTTGGTTCAATACTTCTTGAGGATCTCGAGAGCGCATTAACCCACGTGCCCACGGAATTATACAAAACGTACAGAAGTTATTACAACCTTCTTGTATTTTTAAAGATGCGCGTGTACGGTCTGTAAATGCAGGCACGTCTAATTCCTCATACACACGATTTTTCATAATGTTGCGTACAGCATTAATTGGTTGGCGTTCAGTAAGATATTGGTCTATGTAGCCAAGTAATTTTGTACGATCCTGTGTTCCAACAACAATGTCAACACCAGGAATCGCCATAATTTCTGCAGGAGAGGTTTGAGCGTAACATCCTGTAACACAAATAACAGCGTCTGGGTTTTGACGAATAGCTCGACGGATAACTTGACGTGATTTTTTATCCCCTGTATTTGTTACTGTACATGTATTAATGACATAGACGTCTGCTTGACGATCAAACTCCGTACGTTCATAGCCTTCTTCTTTAAATAACTGCCAAATTGCTTCTGTTTCATAATGATTTACTTTACAACCTAGAGTATGGAAACTCACGATTTTCGGTCGCTCGTTACTCATAATATATATCATCCTTTCAAGAGTACACTACAATAAATTAAATTATCAACGTGTCTTATAATAGCACAAATAAATGTAATGAGCCTAGTTTTTTAGCTAGGCTCATTTTACTGCGTATCTGATTAACAGCAACTAATCATAGTTGTTTGTTTTTCCTACTTTCCTAAATCATCAAAATACCCATTAAAGTTGTCGTATCAACTTAACATAAAGACAAACTTATAAAAGAACCAATGATTATAGATGCATTTCTTCTATTATATACAACAATTAAGACCACCCATCACGGAGTGATCTTTATCGTTAATTACAAAATTATTCCTATATAGGCTCTGTCAACAACATTTACTTTATTTTTTTATCCTCAGCATTATCTAATAACCTAATAACCTAATAACCTAATAACCTAATAACCTAATAACCATAGATTGTGCACTTTCTGCTTGTTCTATTGCCTTATTTGTTAGTTCCGATGATTCTTCCATTCCTTTTATCATTCTTTCAAAGGTCTCATATTGTAGCTTTTTATGATTGAGACTTAGATTTATAATAGTCAATCCTATAGCAATAATTGAAATAGCAGTTGCCAGTATATCAGAATTTATAAATTTAATGTTTAAAAAAGGGAACGTTAAAAGTGATAATATAGAAAAGGCTAGACTAATTCTTTTGAGGACTTTAAATATTTTTCCAAATGAATATACATCCAATAAATATTGAATAATATCAGAAAGTACAAAAAATATCCCCGACAATGAAATTGCAAGAACAAACATTGAATTTGTAGTAATTAAATCAAACATGCTTGATATTCCAATAATTATAAATGTTATACAAATCATAATAACTAGGAAATTTAACTCTGTTAATCTTTCAAAGGTATTTTCTGGTGTTTTGCGCATATTTAACCTCCAAAATAGTAATTTCATTTTAATTATGTATCTAAAAATAGCTTTAAGTCCTTTTATAAATTTTAGCATTTTTGTTGTCGAACTCATACATTCTAATATCCAATATATTTTTCAATCTCAATATATCTACCATTCCAGCCAATTCTCAATGTTTGACCTGCTATTTATTTGTGTACAATTATCACGTTCTTCTAACCAGTTATAAAACGGTATAGGACGTTCTCTATTCACTGTTTCTTCTACATATGATGGTTTATTCGATTGATTACTTAAACGCTCTACAGCCTTTCTATATGCTCCTACAAATACGGCTCTTAATGTACTAGCAATTGTTATGTACCGTTCGCAATATCACGGATAATGTTAGCTAAAATGTCTTTAGCGTTCACAAAATCACGAGTTTTGGAACAAATAATAATATGTTATTTCTTCAATTGAAATTTCAAATGGTCGAGCAATCATCCAATCTCTCACTTTTTTCATATCAGCATTCATATCTATCACCCCTACTTTGTTCCTGAATAATATTTATCTCTCCCGTTGTATAATCCCCATATTTAAACATAATAAAAAAGCACTCTCTCAAGAATGCTTTTATAAGCCAGAATATATTGTTGTATTGTAAAACTTTATATCTTTCTCAAAATATTGCTGATACCTGTTGAAATTAAACTTTCTTTAATCAGCTTGATTCTTACGATGAACCTCAGTAAGATCTTTTATATAAATTAATGAATAGTCATCTCTAATATCCACTTCAAAAAAGTAATGATTTTTAGTTACTATATCTTTAACTTCTATTTCAAACAACCCCATCCCTCTTCGGTAATTGTTTTCTTCAGATTTTAAATCTTCTCTACCAATGCCATAGTTAGTTTCAATATAGTTTTCCACATAGTTGTATACGATAGCGTTTCGAGATTTAGAATTAAAATAATTGTAATTAACAAAAATAACTACTATACAAAATAATAGATTAAAGATAATTATTTTTTTTTTCATTTCCCTCTCCTTCCGCCATATAAAGTATCAAGACTATATTTATTAATAATTACAATTTTTTAAACTATAAAAATTCGATTTTAGTGTCTTTACCTACCGATTTAACAATTAATAAAGAAATTTCATAATAATACAATTAATTATTAATTGAAAAACTCACCATTGATATAATTGCAGAGTTAACGTTATAGTTTATATCACGTATAGTACTATTAGTACCTAACGTTTGAACTCTTAACAGTGTACCTGTGGAAGCGTAGATATATCCAAGTCCAGGTGTCCAGTGATAATCATATGCATAATCTGCATTAGGTTCAAAAAGAGTAAAGTATTTATCAAACTTTATTGCAAGCGGTCTATTATTATCTATTTCAGTCTTATATGAGTAAAAATTATTAAAACTACTTGTTGTAGCTGAATATCCTCTTGCAATCGCTTCATTTTCTAGACCTGAACGCACGCCATTTACACTCATACCATAGGAAGTGCCACCGCGATTAGCATACATGCTATTAATAAATGCTCCTTTAGTTGAATAACCACTGTTAAAAACTTGTAATTTTGATTTAAGTTTCTTATCATGCCAGTATTGTAAAATTACTGCTATAGTAGTTGGACCACATGCAGAATTTCGGTAACTTGATTTAACATCTTTATCATATTGAGAAAATGTAGGAGATGACAATAATGCCGAACCGTATCCATCACCCGCAGCTTTACTATTCATCAATTGAATGTTTAAATCTTCTTTAATCTCATATGTCGAGAGATTTTCATCTTTCGATTTAATATAATCTATAATTTGATTTGTATCATCAGCACTAACTATACTATAACCACCAAGATAGTAGTAATTTTCATCCCCTAATTCAAAGACATCTGGAATACCTTCTCCACCTAAAAGAACGGTTGAATTTTCTTGATTATTGGAAATAACGGCAAAATATTCTTGACCACTTAAATCTTCTATAACATAATATTTCGCAATGTTTATTCCATTAATATCAAAAACTTCTCTTTCCGAAGTAATATTGAAGTCTGAAGCCTCTATAAAATATCCATTTTTCATATAATCATTCAATACAATATTCGATTCCGACGAAACTACTGACTGATTTTGTTCTTCAACATTGGTATTCTCATTTTCTTCAGCATTTGCAGTAGATACTGTTAAAATTGAAAATAATAGTACAACAAAAAATATTCCCATATACCTCTTCGAATTATGAAACATTTTGAACCCTCCACCTTATAGATTTTTTTAAACCTTAACTAAAATCGAATTTAATAGTTATAACCTTAATATTACCTATTTTACAATTAAAAGTAAATAAAACGTTTATTGTATTTATGTTCTCTTCTTTCTTCAATCACAATCTCCATTCCAACTAAAATAGACTTAAATTTACTCATATTTTAGGCGTTATTTTGCACAATCAAATTTAAAATACAACTCATAGCTTGGAGTGCTTGTATTATTAGAAAAGGCTTACTTGGAGTGCAAAATAACGCTTCAAACAGATGCAATTTATCGATTAAAGTGACAGGCTAAAGATATTGAGAAAACAGATAACTAACACAGTTGTCTGTTTTTTATTATGTACTTTTAAACTTGTAAACATTTAGTATAAATGTAAAGGAGTGATACATATGGAGTATAAGGTGAAAAAAGGATGTGGAATAGGTTGCTTTGGCTTAATAACATTAATAGTTATCGTTTTAATAATCGCTGCATCAATAGACACAAATAACAAAGGTGATAAAAAAGGAGCTGCAAAAAAATCATTAGACACTTCACTACCTATTGAGGAACGTATCGAAAATGCAGTATTAAGTGTTTTAGGCGAAAAGAACAATATGAGTAAATCAAGAGCTGTAAATGTAACCTCAAACGACAATAATGTAACGATTAGCTTCATTGCAGACGAATCAAGTAATAATTCTTCTTCTTTAGAATCAGATATTATAGATGTATTAGAAAGCATAAAAGGAATTGAAAATCTAAATACCGTTTCAATTAATGCACAAGCTATGTTCATTGACAAATATGGCAATACCTCAGCCGATAATGCTTTGACAGTCAGTATAGATATAACGAAAAAATCACTTAAAACCTCATATTTTAAGTGATTTTTCCAAGTAGTTGAACCCTTGATATTACTGTATTCCTACGCAATCATATCTATATATACTACCCCACAACCTAGAGTATGAAAACTCACGATTTTTGGTCGCTCGTTACTCATAATATATATCATCCTTTCAAGAGTACACTACAATAAATTAAATTATCAACGTGTCTTATAATAGCACAAATAAAGATAATGAGCCTAGCTTTTTGGCTAGGCTTATTTTTTTGCATAATAAAACAGGCACCATAATATTGAGTACCTGCTTGTTAATAAGTTGTTCCACCAAAACCAAAAATTCCCATTTTATCATTTTTTCTCCATTCACAGCAATTATACCTCGGTATAATTGCGTCTGGAATCGGCTTTGTGCTTAGGCCTGCAGATGTTTTTTGTGGGAAAGCGCAGTGCTAACGTAGCGGCACGTTACATAAAACACTTGTAGCTGGCGCTTCGCTTTCGCTACCAAAACACTTGCTGAAGGAAGTTAAATCCTTTGGGATATTAAAATATGTAGAGTCAATTCCCCCCTAGCTCCTCCCAATACCCCTTGTAAGAAATCTATTCCGTTAGTTATTATATTGCAAAAAGGCAGTTAAAAATTAGATTCAACTGCCTACTCAAATGTAGGATTTTTATCAGTGCCCATTAAATATTACATGTGTATTTTCATTTTACATTTTTTTTGCAAAAATGCCTTTTTATTTGTTTTACTCCTCTAAAAACTAGAGTTATTATTAACTCATAGGAGGAGTAAGCCCTAAAAGATTAGGAGTTATTACATTAGTGCCTGCTCCAAGGCGGACTTGTTGAACTTGTAATACTTTTACTGTAAGCTCAAGAACAATTTTTTCACGCAATGTGCTGAAAGTACCTTCTGGCGCTGCCATAATTGGTGAAAAATCAAGTTCAAAGAAGTTTGCAGCTACTAATTCGCCAAATGGTTGTTCATTGTATTTAACGAGATTTTGGAAGAAAGCCTTATCCAATCGAGCATCCATTTGCGTTTTTTCATTAAGGAAGTTCGCTTCAGCAAACTCGGAAATTCCTAAAATCGGAGTAGGACCTCCAGGTGTTTGTGGGAAAGTAAGGTCTGTAAAACCTGAAAACTGAACATCAGCAATTCTATCTCTAAGTGCCCCATTACATGCTGATGAAGCATATTCTATATTTTTGCGAATATGTCCCGCTACAAATAATTTTGCTCTTGTTACCTTAAAAAAGTCAGTGCCATCAATACGTGTAAAAGCAACCGGTACCAGTTTCACTTGATTTAGGAATACATTTTTTTTCACTCTTTTGATTTCAGTTGCTGCAGGAGTAAGAGTAATATCTGACTCCACAACTATTTGAAGTGTTGGTTCTGCAAGTACAACTGGAACTTTAATAGTTGGAGCCGTTACCGGTGTAGCGACTACTGGAGTAATCTCACTAGTTAATGGCATTTGTTCAGTTGATGCTACTGGACAAGGTTCCTTATGACTGACCTTATTATCTAATTGATTATCTAATTGTTCACTCAAAAAAATCCCTCTTTTCATTTTTTTTATGAGAACTCTCATATCGCTAGAATATGTAGCTATTTAACCTATACATGGACGTATATACTAGTTTTTATGTTTTTTTGTGCGAAAGCGTAGTGCTAACACAGCGGCAGCAACAGATGTTTTTTTTGCGCGAAAGCGAAGCGTCAGCGGCAGATGTTTTTTGTGCGAAAGCGCAGTGCTAACGTAGCGACAGCAACATGGTGTTTTTTTGCGCGAAAGCGAAGCGTCAGCGCAGATGTTTTTTGTGCGAAAGCGCAGTGCTAACGTAGCGACAGCAACATGGTGTTTTTTTGCGCGAAAGCGAAGCGTCAGCGGCAGATGTTTTTTGTGCGAAAGCGCAGTGCTAACGTAGCGACAGCAACATGGTGTTTTTTTGCGCGAAAGCGAAGCGTCAGCGGCAGATGTTTTTTGTGCGAAAGCGCAGTGCTAACGTAGCGACAGTAACAGATGTTTTTTTGCGCGAAAGCGAAGCGTCAGCGGCAGATATTTTTTGTGCGAAAGCGCAGTGCTAACGTAGCGACAGCAACATGATGTTGGTCACTCAGTCATGTGTTGTTGTCGCTTTCGCACAGATAAATTGCTACAGGACGTGACGTTCTTAGACTGAGTTCTTCTATTTCAGCGGATGTTTGTACACCCGCTGAAAAGTAACTTAAACCCGCATTCATCTCACCACCTATAGAGGTGAGAGACTTCTGTCCTGTCGCTATGCTTACGGTATAAAAGACATTTGT
Source organism: Lysinibacillus agricola (assembly GCF_016638705.1). Lineage (GTDB taxonomy): Bacteria > Bacillota > Bacilli > Bacillales_A > Planococcaceae > Lysinibacillus > Lysinibacillus agricola. The sequence goes on from NZ_CP067341.1 coordinate 3,902,276, forward strand.
AACTGCCGTTTCACTTACGTTACATAAAACACTTGTAACTGCCGTTTCACTTACGTTATATAAAACACTTGTAGCTAACGCTTTGCTTTCGCTACATAAAACATCTGTACATGTCGCTACACTTTTGATACAAAAAATTGCTAAAAAAAGTTAAAAAAGAGATTTTTGAGCAGAGAGATAAATTTCAAGTATCCTCTAGATCCTTGGCACTCGAATTTTCTGTGCTTGTAGCAGATGAATGATTAATTCTAATACTATGTTTTGACACATTTGATTTGGATGATTTAATGACTCACTTTGTGCAGGTAGTGCATTCCCAGTGTGAAATGCAGTATATTCAATACTCTGATGAATATAACCTTCAATATATAAATTCCCCTTCAGTGCTGAACATGTCCCATTACCTAATGATTGAGAAAACTGATTAGGAATGAATCTGCAATCGGTTAATACTACCTCATTCGAGATATCTTTAACTCCCACAATTCCTTTTTCAAATACGATATTCTCTTCAAGGCATATTTCTATTTTATATTCCCCTACTACAACTGGAGCTCTAATGTGTATAAAGTCGTCGGAACTGTAAGAGTGATTATTCGTTTCTCCTTGTTTAATTGATCGTGTGTTATGTAAGGGAATTCCAATTGATTTAGATGGATAACTCTTCTGATTATTCTTATCATAAGTATTAGTTCTCATTAAAAATACAATTTCATTAAATTTCGAGCGGACCAAACGACATTCAGGCAGTTCAGGATAATCTGTTGTAGTATTAAATAACTTGGTTTCAAATTGAGGAGTAGGATGATTGTCTAGATCAAGAAAATCAAATGTATTTTTAACAATCTCACCACATATAGGAGCATGAAGAAAATCATCAATTTCCACGTGAGTAGAAATTAGTATTTTTTTTGTTATAGAACATACTGTTCCTTGCACTGACCCAGTAGATGCACTTTCATGACCTGTAGAATTGGTTTTCTCCAACTCTTCTGTATCAATAGGACTCATAATTTTATCATCCTCGTTGTATTTAGAAGGACTTAAAAATTCACGATTAGAGTCTAGTTGAGATGCAAAATCCTGTTCTTCCACAAGATTGGTTCCTTCTACCTCGTCTATATCATGCGGGTCATTCATTTCATCCTCAACATCAATTTCAGAAGGGATAGGTAGCCCACAGTCGGAGTCTAGATGCACTACAAGTTCCTGTTCCTCTACAGAATTGGTTTCATCCGCCGCTTCTATATTAAGGAGATTATTCTTTTCATCCTCAACATCAATTTCAGAAGGGATAAGTAACCCACAGTCGGAGTCTAGATGCACTACAAGTTCCTGTTCCTCTACAGAATTGGTTTCATCCGCCGCTTCTATATTAAGGAGATTATTCTTTTCATCCTCAACATCAATTTCAGAAGCAATAAGTAGCCCACAGTCGGAGTCTAGATGCGCTACAAGTTCCTGTTCCTCTACAGAATTGGTTTCATCCCCCTCTTCTATATTAAGGAGATTATTCTTTTCATCCTCAACATCAATTTCAGATGGGATAAGTAGCCCACAGTCGGAGTCTAGATGCACTACAAGTTCCTGTTCCTCTACAGAATTGGTTTCATCCGCCTCTTCTATATTAAGGAGATTATTCTTTTCATCCTCAACATCAATTTCAGAAGGGATAAGTAGCCCACAGTCGGAGTCTAGATGCGCTGCAAGCTCCTGTTCCTCTACAGAATTGGTTTCATCCGCCTCTTCTATATCAGAGAGATTATTCATTTCATCCTCAGCATCAACTTCAGAAGGAATGAGTAACTCACGATTGGGATCTAGATGCGTTGCAAGGCTAGTTTCATCTTCTTTTTCTGTAGTTAGGAGGTTATTACAATAGACAAAAACTTTTTGCTTGGAACTTATTTCTTTCATCTCACTATAATTAATCCATGGAGTTTTCATTAGTTCACTCCCAAATAAAGTTTTGACAAATAAAGTACAACAGTTAATCCGTAAAAATTCTTACGCATTTTTCCAGCCAAGAAGTCTTTTTGGTCAATTTATTTTTTGTGATAAGATTTTATGAATTCTTCTAGAGAGACTTGTTCAAAATCTGTTTTCTTCAGGGAAAACTCACGAAGTAACCCGTTTTTCATTTTTTATTTCTTCCACTTACCTTGATGAATAGATTGGTTATAAAAACAGCGATTTCCTTTTCTTTTTCTAATATCTGATAACAACTAAACACTTTTGCTTTTATTTTGCTCGAAGATATGATGGATGTGTATAGCTCAAAATGAATACCTCTTTTTTGAAAATATTGCTAAAAAATTCAAACGATATCATTATGAGCTACTTTTATTTTGATCTAAGTGTTGCACTTATAATTACAATCCATTTTATGCATTACTTTTACTTTTGTCACCGAGTACTTTCAAAAATCTCAGTAGCAATTGAGATACTAATGCGTTTGAGAGACGATTGCTTAATAAAAACTAAAATTCATTCTTTACATTATTTTCTTTAACTAGATTATTTTTAAAGTACCTGCTAATGCATTTACGATCGATATTATAGAAAAAATGCAGTTGAAAATTCGATTTAATCGAACTTTCAACTGCAAGCTTAAATATTGGATTTTTTCAGTACCCTCAAATGTCCTTTTATATCTAATTTCCTCCTCTAAAAATTAGAGATTAACAAGATTCAGTAGGATGAATAACAGGAGGAGTTACAGTTGGACTAACTGGAGGAGTAAGTCCTGTAAGATTAGGAGTTATTACATTAGTGCCTGTTCCAAGACGGATTTGTTGAACTTGCAGTACTTTTACAGTAAGCTCTAGTACGATTTTTTCACGTAATGTGTCGAAAGTGCCTTCTGGATCTGCCATAACTGGTGAAAAATCAAGTTCAAAGAAGTTTGCAGCTACTAATTCGCCAAATGGTTGTTCATTGTATTTAACGAGATTTTGGAAGAACGCCTTATCCAATCGAGCATCCATTTGCGTAGTTTCATTAAGGAAATTCGCTTCGGCAAACTCAGAAATTCCTAAGATTGGGAAAGGACCTCCTATTGTTTGTGGGAAAGTAAGGTCTGTAAAACCAGAAAACGGAACATCGGCAATTCTATCTTGGAGCGCCCCGTTACATTCTGCTGAAGCATATTCTATATTTTTGCGAATATGTCCTGCTACAAATAATTTAGCCCTTGTTACCATGAAAAAGTCAGTGCCGGCAATACGTGTAAAAGCAACTGGTACTAATTTCACTTGATTTAGGAATACATGTTTTTTCACTCTTTTGATTTCAGTTGCTGCAGGAGTAAGAGTAATATCTGCTTCCACAGCTATTTGAAGTGTTGGTTCTGCAAGTACAACTGGAACTTTAATAGTTGGCGTCACAAGCGGTGTAGCGACTAGTGGAGTAGTAGCAGTAGTTAATGGTATTTGTTCTGTTGATGTTACTGGACAAGATTGGATTGGATCTAATTGATTACTCAAAAAATTTCCCTCGTTTCATTTTGTAGTATTTGAGAGCTCTCCATATAGAATATGTAGCAATTAAATCTATGAATGGACGTGTATACTAGTTTTTTACTGATTATTATTATAGAAAAAATGGCAGTTGAAAATTCGATTTATCAACTGCCATTTCTAAGATTAAATTTTTTTCAGTACCCTCGAATGTCCTTTTATTCTAATATCCTCCTCTAAAAATTAGAGATTAACAAGATTTAGTAGGACTTATAACAGGAGGATCTATTATGGACTAACTGGAGGAGTAAGCCCTAAAAGAATAGGAGTTAGTACATTAGTGCCTGCTCCAAGGCGAACTTGTTGAACTTGCAGTACTTTTACAGTAAGCTCTAGTACGATTTTTTCACGTAATGTGTCGAAAGTGCCTTCTGGGTCTGCCATAACTGGTGAAAAATCAAGTTCAAAGAAGTTCGCAGCTACTAATTCGCCAAATGGTTGTTCATTGTATTTAACGAGATTTTGGAAGAACGCCTTATCCAATCGAGCATCCATTTGCGTAGTTTCGTTAAGGAAGTTCGCTTCGGCAAACTCAGAAATCCCTAAGATTGGGAAAGGACCTCCTATTGTTTGTGGGAAAGTAAGGTCTGTAAAACCAGAAAACGGAACATCGGCAATTCTATCTTGGAGCGCCCCGTTACATTCTGCTGAAGCATATTCTATATTTTTGCGAATATGTCCTGCTACAAATAATTTAGCCCTTGTTACCATGAAAAAGTCAGTGCCGGCAATACGTGTAAAAGCAACTGGTACTAATTTCACTTGATTTAGGAATACATGTTTTTTCACTCTTTTGATTTCAGTTGCTGCAGGAGTAAGAGTAATATCTGCCTCCACAGCTATTTGAAGTGTTGGTTCTGCAAGTACAACTGGAACTTTAATAGTTGGCGTCACAAGCGGTGTAGCGGCTAGTGGAGTAGTAGCAGTAGTTAATGGTATTTGTTCTGTTGATGTTACTGGACAAGATTGGATTGGATCTAATTGATTACTCAAAAAATTTCCCTCGTTTCATTTTGTAGTATTTGAGAGCTCTCCATATAGAATATGTAGCAATTAAATCTATGAATAGACGTGTATACTAGTTTTTTTACTGATATTAAAAAATGGGATTTTTGAGCTGAGCGAGAGATAAAAATGAATACAAAATGCCAGGTACTCTTTTTACTTGTGTTTTATTTTTTAAAGCTTTCCAATACTTGATTCTTGCTTGAATGCTGGGATGATTAGATAACTGAATTACTCGCTTATCTTTTCCCAATTAACGTTTTTATTTATTTTCCCGTAAGTGTAAAATGCCGAATCCGGCCACAATACTAAAAGCTAATCTTGAAATTGTAATTGGTATTTTACCTATTTCAAGTAAATGAATATTAAATAATTCAGGAAATGAAATAGTATTTAAACCTGTTGCTATTTTAAGTAGCACAATAGATCATAGCAGCAATTACAAAAAAGTTAATGAGAAAATTAATTTATTCATTTGCTTCCCCGTCCAAAATTTAATTATTCTGTTTTCCTCAACCTGAATTATATAAAAGGAAGATTAGAATAACATATTTTCACAGTTGGCCTGTCATATCAGGGCACGTTATGGGGATGAGCATGTAGTAAAGCCGATTCAAAATTTTTTGAATCGGCTTTTTTGATAGGATTTAATATTAACAGTCATTAAGCGGCTAGGTGTATGAAAGACCTCTTTTGACAAGGCTAAACACCTATTTCATTCAAATTCATAAGATATGGCAGACAGCGCATAAAGTGGCGCTGTTTCTGCTCGTAAAATTCGGGGGCCTAAAGACATCGTTTGGGCACCAGCTTGAAGAAGGGCATCGGCTTCTTTTCTAGCAATGCCACCTTCTGGACCAAAGATGATAAGAATTGATTTCGACTTCTTGTCATACACGTTTTTTAGCTTCTCCGCAAATCCTGTGCGTTTTTCTGCTTTTGCATCCTCTTCATCTGCTATAAAAACTGCGTCGAAATTGCCCATTTGTTCTATTAGCTGTTTAAAAGTGATTGGCTCATAAATTTCTGGGATATGTGTACGATGGGATTGCTCAGCCGCTTCTTTTGCAATTTTTTGCAGACGCTCTTGCTTTTTCGCACCCTTCTTTTTATCCCATTTAACGATGGAACGCTCCGCTTCAAACGGCAGTAGGGCAAACATTCCAAGCTCTGTTGCCTTTTGTGTAATAAGCTCTAGTTTATCGCCCTTTGGCAAACCACATGCCACTGTTACATGAACAGGCAACTCTGGAGAAGGAAGCGTCTGTCCTGTGGATTGGACAAGTACCTCATCTTCTTCAAAGGCTATGATTGTACAAATATGGGCGATATTTTGTGCAACTACAACGATTTTGTCGCCCTCTTTCATACGCATTACTCGTTCAATATGTCGTGCATCTTCTCCACTAATACGTGCTTCCTCAATGGTCGTCTCAATAAAATAACGCTGCATGTTACACACTCCTTTATAGCAAGAAGAGAAAACGCCAAATCGCAAGCACTCGGCTCACGATTTGGCGCTTCCTCAGTCAACTTATTGCGGCCGACGGGCAATGATAGCTACCCAATCTTCCATTAGTAGTACTTCTTCAATCACAAAGCCTGAAGCTTCTAGTGCTGCTTTTACATCATCACGTTTCGCGCCGATGATGCCTGAAGTGACATATAATCCACCCGGTTTGACAATTGTAAATGCATCGTCAGTAAAGGACATAATAATTTCTGCTAAAATATTAGCTACAACGACATCAGCTGGTTCCTTTACTGTATCCAGTAGGTTCCCATGGAATACAGATACTTTATCATCTACTTTGTTTAACGCAACATTTTCTTGTGCTGAACGTACAGCTACTTCATCTAAATCAAGTGCATGTACGTTCTTAGCTCCAAGCATTGCTGCACCAATTGAAAGAACACCTGACCCCGTTCCGATATCGATAACTGTATCACCATCTTTTACAACCTTCTCAAGCCCTTGTAAGCACATAACAGTTGTTGGGTGTGTTCCTGTACCAAAGGCCATACCAGGATCTAATTCAATAATCAATTCATCCGTTGATACTGGTACATATTCTTCCCATGTTGGTACAATTGTAAAGCGTTCAGAAATTTTTACAGGATGATAATATTGCTTCCATGCTGTTGCCCAGTCTTCCTCGTTTACTTCCACAATCGATACAACATTTTCACCAATATCGATGTTGAAGTTCGTTAGGTTTGTGATAGCCGCTTTTATTTCTTCGACTGTTTCATTTAAAAAACTAGACTCCGATAAGTAAGCCTTAACAATAACACCATCTTTGGGAAAATCCGCTTCATTTAGCGCATAAATTTCACCATACTGATCTTCACGTGGCTTAGCAAATTCAGCAGAATCCTCAATAACAACACCACTTGCCCCTGCTTCATGCAAAATATTCGAAATTGCTTCTACCGCTTCATTTTTTGTATGAATGGATAATTCTGACCACTTCACGTAGCTCTTCAGCTCCTCTAATTATTCACCTTGGAATTTTTTCTTAATTTTGTCGAACAGTGTACTACCTTGTTCTTCAGGGATATCTCCACTAATTTCAGCAAATTCACGTAATAATTGTTTTTGTCTTTCTGTTAATTTTTCTGGCGTTACAACTTTTACAGTTACATATTGATTCCCTGTGCCATAGCCATGTACGTTTTTGACACCTTTGTCTTTTAAACGGAATTGCGCACCTGATTGTGTTCCCGCTGGAATACGTAATTTTACTTTTCCATGAACAGTCGGAACTTCAATTTCATCACCAAGAGCTGCTTGTGGGAATGTCAGTTTCAGATCGTAATAAATATCATCGCCATCACGCTCAAACTCTTTGTGTCCTTGAACGCGGAACATAATATATAAATCTCCCGCAGGTCCTCCGTTTATACCTGGTTCACCTTGACCAGACACACGAATTTGTTGACCATCATCAACACCTGCTGGAATCGTTACTTTGATTTTTTTATTTTTTTGAACTTTTCCTTCGCCACGACAAGTTGAACATTTTTCTTTAATGATTTTACCTGTACCATGACATGTCGAACAAGTTCGACGATTCATCATACGACCAAATGGTGTATCCACTGCTTGATTTACTTGACCAGCACCTTTACATGTTGAACATGTTTCAGGTTTAGTACCTGTTTTTGCACCTGAACCATGGCAAGTATCACATAATTCATCTTTAGGAATTTCGATTTCTGTTTCTTTCCCGAAAATCGCTTCCTCAAACTTAATATTCATACGATATTGCAGGTCATCACCTTTACGTGGTGCATTCGGGTCTTGCTGACGACCTCCACCACCAAAGAACGAGCTGAAAATATCCTCGAAGCCGCCAAAGCCGCCACCTCCGAAGCCTGCATTTGGATCCTCGTGGCCAAATTGATCATAGCGTGCTTTTTTTTGATCATCACTTAATACTTCATATGCTTCAGCGATTTCTTTGAATTTTTCATCTGCACCTGGCTCTTTATTAAGGTCAGGATGGTATTGCTTTGATAATTTACGGTATGCTTTTTTAATTTCATCTTTTGAAGCCGATTTCGTTAAACCAAGCACCTCGTAATAATCGCGTTTCTCCATGATTCACACTCCGCTCTTTTTGCATAAAATCTATTGTATCACGCAGTTAAAAAAACTGCCTCTATTTTATTATTAAATATTCATTAAAAATGTTGCACATATGTTTTTTCACTTTTCTCGCAGTTAACCTATGCCACTAGACAATTTAATGTGCGAGGTTATACCTAAAAATAAAGAGAAAAGCCAAAGCCGCAAGCGGTCTTTGGCTTCTTCACTTAACTGTGTTACATGCTATTATTTATCGTCTTTTACTTCTTCAAAGTCAGCGTCTACGATACCGTCGTCTTTTTTACCAGCGTCCGCATCAGTACCTGCTTCGCCACCTTGAGCTGCTTGAGCAGCCGCTGCAGCTTGTTCATATACTTTCATTACTAGTGGCTGTAATACACCATCTAGTTTTTCTTTAGCAGATTTAATGCCTTCTAATTCGCCAACTTCAAGCGCTTTTTTCAGTTCATCACGAGCATCTTCAACAGATTTTTTCTCGTCTTCTGTAATTTGTTCGCCTAAGTCAGCAATTGTTTTGTCAACTTGGAACACTAATTGGTCAGCTTCGTTGCGAAGATCTGCTTCTTCTTTACGTTGAGCATCTGCATCGGCATTTGCTTCAGCATCTTTTACCATACGTTCAATATCTTCCTCTGATAAACCAGAATCAGATTGGATAACAATTGTTTGTTCTTTGTTTGTACCAAGATCTTTCGCTTTAACCGATACGATACCATTTTTATCAATATCGAATGTTACTTCGATTTGTGGTACACCACGTGGTGCTGGTGGAATATCTGCTAATTGGAAGCGACCTAGTGTTTTGTTGTCTGCTGCCATTGAACGTTCACCTTGCAGTACGTGAATATCTACTGCTGGTTGGTTGTCAGCTGCAGTTGAGAATACTTGTGATTTAGATGTTGGGATCGTAGTGTTACGGTCAATTAATTTTGTGAATACACCACCCATAGTTTCGATACCTAATGAAAGTGGAGTTACGTCAAGTAGAACTACGTCTTTTACATCACCAGTTAATACGCCACCTTGAACAGCAGCACCCATTGCTACAACTTCGTCAGGGTTTACACCACGGTGTGGCTCTTTAGCAGTTTCTTTACGTACAGCTTCTTGTACAGCTGGAATACGAGTAGAACCACCAACTAAGATTACTTGGTCAATTTCAGATGTTGATAGACCTGCATCAGATAATGCTTGACGTACTGGACCTACTGTACGGTTTACTAATGGTAATGTAATTTCGTCAAATTTTGCACGAGTTAAAGAAATTTCTAAGTGTAATGGACCCGCTTCACCCGCAGTGATGAATGGTAAAGAAATTTGAGTAGATGTTACACCTGATAAGTCTTTTTTCGCTTTTTCAGCTGCATCTTTTAGACGTTGCATAGCCATTTTATCTTGAGAAAGGTCAATGCCGTTTTCTTTTTTGAATTCTGCTACAAGATACTCGATGATAGCGTCGTCGAAATCGTCTCCACCTAGTTTGTTATCACCAGCTGTTGCTAATACTTCAAATACACCGTCACCTAATTCAAGAATAGATACGTCAAACGTACCACCACCAAGGTCAAATACTAATACTTTTTGATCTTGATCTTGTTTATCTAAACCATAAGCAAGTGCAGCAGCTGTTGGTTCGTTGATAATACGCTCTACTTCTAGACCAGCGATTTTACCAGCATCTTTTGTAGCTTGACGTTGCGCGTCGTTGAAGTAAGCAGGTACTGTAATAACTGCTTTTGTTACTTTTTCTCCTAAGTAATCTTCAGCATAGCCTTTTAAGTATTGAAGAATCATTGCAGAAACTTCTTGTGGAGTGTAGTCTTTATCTTCAACTTTCACCTTTTCAGATGTACCCATTTTAGACTTAATAGAAATAATTGTGTTAGGGTTTGTTACTGATTGACGTTTTGCTACTTCACCAACTTGACGTTCGCCATTTTTAAATGCGACAACAGATGGTGTTGTACGGTTTCCTTCTGGGTTTGGAATTACTTTTGGTTCTCCACCTTCAAGTACAGAAACACAAGAGTTTGTTGTTCCTAAGTCAATACCGATAATTTTGCTCATTAAAATTTCCTCCTATTATTTAAACGCTAAGGATGCGTTTCATAACTAAATGTAATTGACTAAATAGTACTATAACTATTCGTTCACTGATACCATTGTTGGGCGTAATACACGATCCTTTAACAGATAGCCTTTTTGAAGCTCGCGTAAGACAACACCCGTCTCTTTTTCACTATCCTGCTCTTGCATGACAGCTTGGTGAACATTTGGATCAAATTGCTCACCCTCAGCTTTAATAATCTGTAAGCCTTCCTTCTCAGTCGCTTCTAACAGAGAACGGTACACCATTTCAATACCTTTTACGATTGAAGCAGCTTCTTCTGAAGTCGACTCAACTTGTAAGGCACGCTCAAAATTATCGATTACAGGCAGTAAATCTGATAGTAAGCTCTGAGCGCGGTACTTTTCAGCTGCCTCACGATCAAGTTGATTGCGACGACGTATATTGTCGACATCAGCTCGTAAGCGTAGATGACGACTTTCCTCGTCGTCAAGCTTTGCTTGTAACTCAGCTAGCTTTGCTTCGTACTGTTCTTCGATTGTTAATTCAACTTCTTGTCCTTTTACTTCTTCTTTAGCTTCTGTTTTTTCTACTGATGCATTTTCAGCTTGTACATTTTTTTCTTCTTGTACAAGGTCTTTGTTTTCAGTTGTTTCCGTCACTTGAATCCTCCTCATTATCAATCACTACGATTCTTCGTAAAGGCCTGTGTTAAATCCATGCGCATTACGTCTAGTAAAGCAACTACACGCTTATAATCCATACGTGTTGGACCAATAATTGCTATAGCTCCTTGCTGATCTTCACCAATAGAATAAGTGGTCGTAATGACACTACAGTTTTCCATTTCCAGCTGTTTATTTTCCGAGCCAATACGAATATGAATGCCCGATTCATTGGGATGGAAGAGCGATTGCACTTGGCTAGTCGTTTCCATTAAGTCCAAAATCATACGGACTTTATTTAAATCGTGGAATTCCGGTTGGTTAAACATATTTGTTTTTCCACCATAGAAAATTTTACTTTCCGAATTATGCATCGTCGCTGTCACGAGAGCGTGAATAAAATCATCCGCCGATCGAACATGCTGCTGTAATACTGCTAGCACTTCAGCTTCGATTTTTTTATGAATATCTTCTAATGACACACCAACTAGGCGATCATTTAAGATATTAACCATTTTCTCTAAATCAGAAGCGATAAAATTAGGAGGTAAACTAAACATGCGATTTTCAACATGGCCGTTATTCGTTACGATAATCGCTACTGCTGTATCGCTAGAGAGTGGCACAATTGAAAATCGTTTAATACGATGTCTTTGAACATCAGGTCCTAAAAGAATCGATGTGTACGATGTCAGCTCTGATAAAATATTGGCTGACTTTCGGATAATATGCTCTACTTCTACTAAACGATCGTTGAAAATGGATTGAATTTGCTGAATGTCCCTTGAATTAATGCCTTGTGGGTTCAACAAATGATCTACATAAAATCTATACCCCTTTTCCGAAGGCACTCGACCAGAGGAAGTGTGCGTTTTTTCTAAGAAGCCTAATTCCTCTAAATCCGCCATTTCATTTCGAATTGTGGCTGGACTAAATGTAATCTCTTGCTTTTTGGAGATTTGGCGAGAACCTACCGGCTGTGCAAACATAATAAAGTCATCTACAATAGCTTGCAATATTTGTAATTGCCGATTTGTTATCATGATTATCACCTCTGTTAGCACTCAACCAAGAGGAGTGCTAATACTATTAATAAGTTATCAAATCCCACATTTTATGTCAACGATATCGCTCAATCTTCTAGTAAAAATTGTTGAAATACTTCATTACCTACAAAACGACCTTTTCGCGTAAGACGAATTCCTATAGGATCATGTTCTAAAAGATCTTCTAAAACTAATTTTTCAATGACATGTCGGTAATGCGCATGCATCGATTCATTAAATTTCCCTTCATATATACTGTGTGTAATTCCTTCCGTTTTACGCAGACCTAAAAACATTTGTTCTTCTCGTTTCTCATTCTCTGTTACAACATGTTCATACACAATTGGTAATTCCCCTGCATTCACTGACTCCATATACTTTTTCAATGGTCCATGATTTGAATAACGCACTCCAGCTAAATATCCATGAGCACCAGCACCAAAGCCTGCATATTCATCGTTTTCCCAGTATATTTTGTTATGACTAGAGCTGAAACCAGCTTGTGCAAAGTTACTAATTTCGTATTGTTGAAGTCCATGTACCTCCATCTGGTTCATCAGCACATCGTACATATCCGCTTCAAGATCTTCAGTTGGTAAATGTAGCTTACCTTTTGTGTATTGATTATAAAAAATCGTTTTTGGCTCCACTATTAGTGAATACGCTGAAAAATGTGGTAAATCAAGCGCTAACGCTTTTTCTAAGGAATCCTTCCATTGTGCCATCGTCTGCCCCGGCAAACCATACATTAAATCTAGACTAATATTTCTGAAACCTATCTTTTTCGCCAAAGCAATTGTTTCATAGACGTGATTGTTGCTATGTGTACGACCAATTTTCTTTAACAACTCTTGATCAAAGGATTGTACACCCATGCTTAAGCGATTTATTCCCCCATCAAACAATGCCTGTAATTTTGCTTCTGACAGCTCGTCCGGATTAGCCTCTGTTGTAAATTCTGTCACACTATCCATCGGAATATACGTACGAATAAGCTCAAGTAGTTTCTCTAATTGTTGAGGCGATAATGCTGTTGGTGTACCGCCGCCAAGAAATATCGTTTCGATTTGTTTAAAACTCTCAGGATATTTTTTTGTAGCAAGCTCCATCTCCTTGCCAAGCATTTCTATATATTCATCAACTGGTTGATTTTTAAAATAAAATTTATTGAAATCACAATAGTTACAAATTTGATGACAAAAAGGAATATGAATGTAAACACCTCGTGCCATAGCTATCCCTTCTTTCACATTAGTCTTTTTCCATTTCCTCATTATAAACAATCGAGGCAGGGAACGCCATGAATCCAACCAGGAAAAATAACTACATCAACACTATTTAGTATTAACACAATTTATCTATTAATTATCTGAAAATTCTCATTTTTATGTTATGCTAATAAAAAGCAATAAATGGAGGGATCATGATGGACATGATTTTAAAGCAACAACAGCAGCAGAAAATGATAATGACACCTCAATTACAGCAATCTATTGAATTACTACAATATACAACACTTGAACTTGAGCAATTTCTGTATGAACAGCAATTAGAGAATCCGTTAATCGACTTTCAACCACCATCATTTCAAGAGCGTATTTTCAGAAATTCTCATTCTTCCTTTCAAACGACAGAGAATGATTTACATACAATAACTGCAAAACCAAACTACCGGGAGGAATTGTTACAACTAGCTTCACTCACTTTTACAGGTGACGATTTACAAATTGTACAGTTTCTAATTGAACATCTAGATAACAAGGGCTATTCCCCACCATACCTTTCTAATGTTGCAGATGACCGACATTATTATGGTATTCAGCTTTTACAACAAATCGGTCCAGCGGGAATTGGTGCGCGTAATTTGCAAGAATGTCTTTTGTTACAAATCGAAGAAAATAATGATGATTTACAGCGGCTTATTCAAAAAGGACTGTACCTACTGGCTGAACGTAAATTTCCTGAATTGATGAAATCTCTTAAACTTTCTAAAGAACAGTTATTAGCACTAATTAATCAGCTTCAGCAACTAACACCAATACCTTGCACTTTGAGCTCAGTAGATGACATCGAGTATGTTACACCAGATATTGTCGTTGTTATCGAAGATGGCGCATTACAATTCAGCTTAAATGATCGCTCACTGCCATCTATTCAACTTCAGGATAGCTATAAAAATATCGCATCTTTACTACCTAAAGTTGAACAAATATATGTAAAACAACAATATAAGCATTATGAATGGCTCGTACATAGCTTACATCGACGCCGTCAAACAATTATTCGTATCATGTCAGTTGTCTTACAGCATCAGCAACAATTTTTTTACCACGGGTTATCTTATTTAAAACCTTTATCTTTAAGGGATGTCGCAACCCAAATCGAGATGCACGAATCAACAGTAAGTCGAGCAATTCGGAATAAAACAATACTGACACCTGTTGGAACATATTTATGGAAGGATTTATTTTCTTCTAAAATTGAAAACACTCAAACAGAGCATTCCCAAACTTCAATTTTAGAAATGATTAAAAACCTAATCATCTTTGAAAATAAACAAAAGCCTTTATCCGATCAAAAGATTGCTGAAACACTAGCTAGCTCCTTTCAAATCCATTTGGCCCGTCGTACCATTAGCAAATATCGAGAAGAGTTAGGAATACCAGCAGCAAGCAAACGAAAGGAATTATGAAAACGATTTTCCTATATAATGGCTCAGTTCCATAACGTGTAGTTGATTTCCGTTCCAACTGGGCGCTTTCCTGGGGGCGTCCGATGAGCCGCTTCACTCGCGTTGCTCGCTCCAGGGTCTCATCTGTGACGCTGATCCCCAAGGAGTCGCCCAGTCTCCACTCCAATCAATCTATATTAATTTCGCCTTGGCGTAATTGTTGCTGTCGCTTCACTTTCGCACAGATAAACAATGCGTCCGGATTTTCATTCAGTAGGTGTTTGGACACCTTTTCAAAAGGGAACCACATCCGCATTCATCTCTCCACCTTCAGAGGTGGGAGTTTTCTACTGATTGAAGATAAATGGCATACTTTTTACCAAATGTCATCCACAACTTTTGGTGATGAGCCTATATTATGAGGCTTTGACTATACTTCCATTTGCGAGAATAACAAGCTTCCAGACTATTTTCTAGGTAGCAAAAAAGTATGCTAGAAGACACCTTCAAGCATACTTTTTCTCTTTTGTCTTGTTTTATTTAACACTTAAAATATCGTTACTACTTAATAAATAATTAGCAAGTGTTTCGATCTCTTCACCAATAGCCTTATCACCTTCTAATGGCGGACAGAATGAACGTACTATTTCTAAAAATTCACGTGTTGTTTGGGCTAAGTGTTGCTCAGCTTTTTCTAAAAAAATCGCTTGAGAAGCAGCAATTAACTCAATGGCAAGCACTCGTGCACTATTATGCACAATTTGTCGTGCTTGTCTCGCCGCAGTTGTTCCCATGCTCACATGATCCTCTTGATTACCTGAAGTCGGAATAGAATCCACACTTGATGGATGGGCAAGGACCTTATTTTCAGAAACGAGCGAAGCTGCGACGTATTGAACAACCATTAATCCACATTCAAGACCTGGATCTGTTGCTAGAAATGGTGATAATCCACTTAATTGCGGATTCACTAGGCGTTCCGTTCTCCGTTCTGAAATATTCGCCCATTCTGCTACACCGACCTTTAAGAAATCCATAGCAAGTGCAATTGGTTGTCCATGAAAATGCCCTCCTGATAATACCTCACCATTTTCTAAAACTATCGGGTTATCTGTTGTGGCATTAGTCTCTGTTTGCAAGCACTGTTCTACATAATTAAAACATTGCCAAGAAGCTCCGTGAACTTGTGGCACACAGCGCAACGAATAGGCATCTTGCATATGTGTTTCTCCTTGTGTTGTTATACGCTCGCTTCCTTCTAACCACTTTCGTATACGTTCACCTACAGATGCTATTTCAGCATGAGGTCGTACTGCTAATAAATCTTCATCAAAGGCTGAAATAATTCCTTTTAATGCCTCCATCGTCAGACATGCTGCCATATCTGCCACATATCCAAGACGTTCGACCTCATTAATTGTAATAATCCCAATACCTGTCATAGCTTGTGTTCCATTAATTAATGCAAGACCCTCTTTAGCTTGTAATCGAACTGCTGTGAGTCCTGCACGAGCTAATGCTTGCTGTCCTGATATGACCTCTCCTTGATACTCTGCCTTACCTTCTCCGACAAGTACTAATGCAATATGTGCCAAGGGTGCTAAATCACCGCTAGCACCAACAGAACCTTGCGATGGCACAAGAGGATGTACATTTTTGTTGATGAACTCAACTAATAATTGAAGTGTCTCTTCGCGAATGCCCGAATAACCTTTTACTAAAGCATTAGCTCGTAAAACCATCATCGTGCGTACAATTGATGTTTCTAATGGTGTGCCCACTCCAACTGCATCAGAGCGTAGCAAATTAAGTTGCAATAGTTCATTATCTTGTTCAGCAATTTGCACATCACTTAGTTTACCGAAGCCCGTATTCACCCCATATATAGCTTGGCCCTCCGCTAATCTTGTTTCAATCCGAGAGCGACTCTCTCTTACTCGATCTAACGCATTCGGTGCTAGTGAAACCTGTGCATGACCTTTAGCAATTCTATCAATTTGTGCTCTAGTTAATGTATAACCATCCAACTGAATGACTTCCATTTAAAAATTTCACCCCTATTTGTTCGATTTCTACAAAACCATTGCTGCTACAATACCAAATATAAATAAAGGAATATTATAATGAATAAATGTTGGTACACATGTATCCCAAATATGGCTGTGTTGTCCATCCGCATTCAAACCAGATGTAGGGCCTAACGTACTATCTGAAGCAGGAGAGCCAGCATCGCCTAGAGCACCCGCAGTTCCAATAAGCGCAGCTGTGGCGAACGGACTAAATCCAACTGCCGCACATAACGGCACAAACACAACAGCTAAAATCGGTATCGTCCCAAATGATGTACCAATCCCCATTGTGACCAGTAAACCGATAAACAATAATAAAGTGGCGGTAATCAGCTTACTTTGTCCTGTCATACCCGTCATTGCTTCTACTAGCTCTGTAATTGCATTAGTTTCTTTTAAAATCGTTGCATAGCCCGATGCAATTAGCATAATAAATGCGATAGCCCCCATCAGCTTCACACCATTCTGTACAACTTCTTCACTGTCTTTAAGGAAGACAACTCGACCAACAAACATAATAATAATCCCTGATAATGCGCCTAAGACAAGCGAACTTAAAGATAATTGGATAACAAGCGCTGCAAATATTGCTATGAGCGCTATCCAACCTTTGCGATCCAATTTTGCCTCTATATTTTCTGTCTTCGGATTCTCGTAATCATGGAGATCATCTTCAAGTTGTTGATATTCTCTAGGCTTTTTATAAGAAATAAATACTGCAATGGCTAAGCCCACAAACATTCCAATTGCCGGAATTGCCATAGCTTTTGGAATTTGACTCTGTACCATCGCCATACCATTTGCTGTCATCTCTTGTGCGATAATACCTTGGAATATTAATCCATATCCGATTGGAATCCATAGGTAGGGCATTTTCAAACCAAATGTTAAGGCAGATGCTAAGGCACGACGATCTATTTTCAATTTATTAAAGAAAAATAATAGTGGCGGTACCAATATTGGAATGAAAGCAATATGTACCGGGATAAGCGTACCTGATAAACACGCAATAATTACCAAAGAGAAGATTAAAATATATCGATTTGGCTTTTCCAATGAAAGAAGTTTTTGAATGAGAATATTAGCCAAACCTGACTGTGCAATTAGAGCGGCAAATATTCCTAACAATAGATAACTCAAAGCAGTTTCTGACTGCCCTCCCATGCCACCTATAAATATAGAAACTGTTTCAGTTAACGATAGATCCGCTACAAGCCCTGCTACGATTGCTGCGATTATTAATGCAAATAAAACATGAACCCCACATAAACTTAAAATAGACAAAACAATAACTGAGATTAAAACAGGATTATCTAACAAATATTTCCCCACCCTCTGTTTTATATTGTTTTGATTAAAATACTTGCAATAATAACGCTTCCCAATGTTACAGTCGTAAATCCTCCTACGAGCATTGGTGTTAAAATTTCATTGAAGATTTTTTTCTGTTCATCATCCGTTTTTCCAATACTTCTACTTACTTCCTCACAGACAATGTAATCGCCTGGGAAGCCAAATGTAGATGTTAATGCTACTGGAATCGCTAAATAATGATCCAATTTAAATAGTTTCGACCCTATAAAACCACCTAAAAGAATACCTAGTACTCCTACAACAAGAATTGTCGCAACCGCAGGCAATTGATCGATAAACATATTAAACGTAATATCATTCATCATTCCTATAACGATGAAAATAATCCCCGCCATTCCGACTGTGAAACTATTTGATTTCTCCATTACTCGCTCAGGGTAGAATTTCACTAAGCGACCAATAACCCCTATTGCTAAAGCCCACAAGCTATAAGGAATACCTGTCACTTTGGCTAAAGCAACCGCAATCGCACCTCCAATAAACAGCATAAACAATAATACTAAGGGCGTTCTGTATTTTTTAGGAATGATTAATTGATCATCTTCCTCTTCAAAACTGGCATTATTGGATGCAACAAAAGAGCCACTATGGATTTTTTCACGAATTTTCACAGCATGTTTCCGTAACAAAAGATTTGCTACAGGAATACCTATAAATGATTGTAAAGCCATTATTAGCGCAGGGATTGTTAGTAAGCTGACAAACCCTAACTCTTTTAATCCTTCTGAAGTAATTAAAACAGCAATAATTCCGCCATTTAAAGGACCAGTTCCAGCAACAGCTGTTTTATAGTCAAAAAGGGAAGTAACAATGGTTAAAATAAAGAGTGTGGCAAAAGACATGCCAAGTATCGCAATAATGACAGCCCTCCATTGCGAGCGAATCATTTTTAACGGTATTAATGTTCCCATGTGAACTAAGATTGGTGCTGTGCCTAATACTGCTCCTACTGTTAAAAATGTCGAATTAGCAAGTAAATCCTTCGGAAAAATCCCTAGCCATAATAAGACTAAATAGCCCATCATTGCTACAAAAAGCATTGGTACTCTAGCATTACTAATAACTGAAATAATTTCTCCCAGTGCGACTAACCCTAGTATGATCATTGCTGCAATAACAGGTTCTTGAAGCATTTATTCCCCCCCTTTAGAATTCATTGTTAAAGCAGTATGCACTAAAACTTTCAAGCCTACTGCTAAAGAATCCTCATCAATTGCAAATTTTGGATGATGATGTGGATAATTTAATGATTCATCCTCAAAAGCTGCACCAATCCCTATGAATACGCCAGGAACTTGCGTCAAAAATGCCGAGAAATCTTCACCGCCCATAATTGGCTCAATGTGTAATAGATATTCCGGCCCAAGATTTTCTCTAACAATATTTTCAATTAATGAAGTCATTTGCTCATCATTTACGACTGAAGAATAACCATAGTTGTACTCAAATTTATAATCAGCACCATGTACTGCAGTGAAATTTTTCACTTGAATTTCAATCTGTTTCGCAATCAATTCTCGGACATCCTGCGAAAATGTTCTTACACTTCCGCCTAAAAACGATCGTTCAGGGATAATATTTTTAGCACTCCCCGCACTGAACTCTGTTACAGCAATAACCGCACGCTCTTTCGCGTCAACCTTTTGTGGTACAATTTGATGTAATAGATTAGTAATTTGTGACCCAATTAAAATAGGATTAATAGAGTCCTGCGGTTGAGAAGAATGTCCACCCTTTCCAACGATTTCGAGATCGAACGTATCAGAATTTGCTGTAATAGGACCTGAACAAATACCTATTTTCCCTGTAGGAAGCATGGAGAATAAATGTAATCCTACGATTTGATCGACACCTTCAATAACCCCAGCTGCTACCATTTCTTTGGCTCCACCTGGAAATACTTCCTCTGCATGCTGAAAAATAAAGCGAATTTCCCCTTGCAGAACATGTTTCAACTCAGATAAAATTTTCGCCGCACCTAGTAGCATTGACGTATGCCCATCATGACCACAGGCGTGCATCACATTCGGTACTTTAGATGCAAATGGTAAATTCGTTTCTTCCTGTATAGGTAAAGCATCCATATCCGCTCTTAAAGCCAAGCACTTTCCAGGTAAATCCCCTTTTAAAATGGCTAAAACGCTAGTCTTTGTCGGTCTAGTAACCTCTAAATTCCCAAAAGACATTAACTGGCTATAGACATAATCAGACGTAGCGTATTCCTTATACGACAATTCAGGATTTTCATGTAAATATCTTCTCCACTGTTGTACTTGCGGAACCATTTTCTCTATTTCTTTTGTAATGTTTAATGTAGTTGACATTTCTATTCCTCCTAAACTTATTGAGATTTATGTCGCTCATACCACTGTTCAATTAGCGCAGCTGTTAATCTACCTGTATTCACTAAGTTTTCAATACTAATATTCTCTCTAAAAGAGTGAATATTCTGAAAACCATTCCCAAGCGTAATACAAGTCAATCCATTTTCATTTAGAACATTCGTATCTGCTCCACCTAATGTTTTTGTTAAATAGGAGGATACTTGAATGTTATCTGTTGCTTTTGTTACTGTTTGAACTAGTATATTTTCCTCAGAAATATTGAACCCCAGATATTTCTCATCAATTCTCACTTCTACAGTTCCTTGGTATTTTTTAGCGGCTACTTCCATCGTCTCCTGCATATGTTTCAATTGAGCCTCTAATTTCTCTTTAGAAAAACTTCTTACCTCTCCTCCTAATGTTACTGAGCCTGGTATAATCGATGTCAGCTCTCCACCATGAATAATGCCTATATTCGCTAGTGTTTCACTATCAATCTCACCTAATTTCATATTTAACAGCCCTTTAGCAGCAATGAGAAAAGCATTTCTTCCCTCTTCAGCGTTTAATGCAATATGTGCTGCGTTTCCATTAATCATGAACCAAATTCTGCTGCTATATGGACCTTGCAAAATAATTTGCCCTACATCACCACTACTATCAAAAATATAGCCTTTTTTACTTTTAATTTTTGGATAATCCATATATTTTGCACCGACTAAGCCTGCTTGTTCATTTACTGTTAATATCAGTTCAATCGGCCCATGTGGAACACCACTTTCAATGATGGCACGCATCGCCTCGATATAGGACGCAAGTGCCGCTCGATCATCAGCCCCTAAAATCGTAGTACCATCCGAGTAAATGACCCCATCCTTTATAATTGGCTTGAGATGCTCCGTCGGTAATACTGTATCCATATGGGTAGAAAAGAAGAGAGGCGGAATAGTGTCATCCGTTCCTTTATGCCAGGCTATTAAGTTACCTACCTCTCCATTAAAATTTGTATGTGCCTCATCAAACGTTAATTGAAAACCTAACTTCGGTAATTCATCCGTTAAAAATGCTGCAACTAAGCTTTCCTTGCCACTTGGACCATTAATTTTTGCCATTTCTAAAAATAACTTTACTAATCTTTCTTCATTCACTTTTTCTGCTGCCTTTGACGTTAACTCAACCTTCATTCGTACCTCTCCCTTCTAAATGAATGTATTCTCCTTTACCCAAGTCCCTTCATTTATCACGACACGACCACGCTTAATAACCGTTTCTACAATATTCGTTCCAAGCTCATATGCTACATGCTTATAGTTTGGTACATCCCATATTTGAATATCTGCAATTTTGCCAATTTCTAACGTTCCGCGATCTGTTAAATTCAATGCTCTAGCGGCTACTTTTGTCGAGGCTTTAATCGCTTCCTCTACTGTAAATTGATAGAGTCGACAAGCCAGGTTGATGACAAAAGACATAGAACTTGTATAGCAAGCTGGACACATATCTGTCGCTAAAGCTATTTGCATACCGCTATCTAACATTTTACGGGCAGCAAAAGGGCGCTTATGAGCAACAGCAAAGTCTAAAGCCGGCATCAATACACCGATGACACCCGCTTCCGCTAATTGTGTCATTAATGATTCTGGTGTGTAATTTAAATGATCAATCGAAACCATCTTCATTCGCACTGCTAAATCTGAACCTCCAATATAGGAATAGGCATCAGCATGGATTTTGGGTAATAATCCGTACGCTAATCCAGCTTGTAAAATACGCTCGGATTCTTGCTCAGTGAAATAGCCTTCGTCACACCAAACATCACAGAATTCCGCTAAGTTGTGTTGTGCTACCTGTGGGATCATGACGTCAACAATTTCATTGATATATTGTTCCTTCGTTAAATGATCCGGAATACCATGTGCTCCTAAAAATGTATTCACAACATCAAGAGGGCTGCTATCGTGTAATTGACGACCTATACGTAAAATTTTTAACTCACTTTCAGGTGTTAAGCCATAGCCGCTTTTACTCTCAACTGTAGTTGTGCCATGTTTAAGCATTGTCATAATACGTTTTTTGGATTGCTCTAAAAGTACATCTTCAGGGGTATCTCGTGTAAGCTCAATCGTACGATTTGGCCCTATTGTCATCGCAATCTTTTTCAGATTTCCCTCTATATTGCCGGATAATTTAGCAGCATACTCCTCGACCCTACTACCATAAAAAACTAAGTGTGTATGCGCATCGACATAGCCTGGAGCAACAACTTTCCCTTCTGCATCAATACTGTTTGTATCATCCATTACATAGCGTTGCTTCAGTTCCTTATCCGAACAAATATCAATAATTCGTTCACCCTCAATAACGATTGCTGTATCAGTCAAAACTTGAAAATCCTGCATCTCATCACCTGTACAAGGCAAAATTTGTGCTGCATTTTTAATAATATAGTCAGGTCTTTTTAGCACACGATCACTCCCTTTACAGTAATAAATAGGCGATTGGTGTAACGATAATTAGGGTTAAAATGCTACGTACAAACCATATTCCAATCATTTTGCCTAAAGAAATCGGAATTTCTGTTGATAAAATACATGGAATAAGTGCCGAGAAAAAGAGAATAGCAGAAATAGATAAAGTACCAACAATAAAACGTGTTTCTATAGCACTCTCAACAGCGACGAGTGATGGTAAAAACATATCGATTAAATTGACGACTGCTGCCTTTGCAACGATTAACGGCTCAGCCATTTGTAATACATACGTTAAAGGTACAAACAAATAAGCTGCATAATCGAAAATAGGTGTGTGATTGACAAGCCATAAACCAATCAGACCAATCGACATAATCGTCGGCAAAATCCCCATAGCCATCACTAAGCCATCTTTAACATTCTCTTTTATGCTTTGCCACAGATTTGGAGCTTTCTCAGCGGTCTGCATTGCTTCCTTCCATGCATGCTGTAAACGATTTTCTTTTACGATTTTCTCCTTATCGCCATCCATATTGTTGTAGTAGTCATTACTAATATTGCGAATTGGCCAAATGCGCACACTAATCGCTGTTACTAAAAACGTCACTAGGAAAGTAACCCAAAAATAAAGATTCCAAATATCCATCAGGTCTAAAGTTTTTGCTACAACAATCATAAATGTTACAGAAACAGTGGAAAACCCTGTAGCAATAATGACAGCCTCTTTTGTGGTGTACTTCCCTTCCTTATAAATACGATTTGTAATTAATAACCCAATTGAATAACTACCGACAAAGGAAGCTACAGCGTCAATGGCAGATCTACCAGGTGTTTTCCAAATTGGTCGCATAATAGGCTGCACTAAAATCCCTATAAATTCTAGTAAGCCATAACCGACAAGCATAGCTAAAAAAATAGCGCCAATCGGAACCAAAACGCCAATCGGAGTAAGGAGCGACTTATACCAATAAGGTCCCATATCTTCAGCCAATAACCAACTCGGTCCAATATTAAAAACAACAAGAACAGAAGCAATAGCACCAATTATTTTCAACGCTGAAATAACCATCTCTACTATCGATTTATTCCAAGTTTTTTGATAAAGAGGATAAATAGCCCCAGCAATAACGATTATCAAAATGTAATAGACAATCACTGATGAAAACTGTGTACGGATAAACGTCACTAAGTGATCAAGTGGTATTGTCTTTTTTCCATTTAACGTAATAGAGATAAAAAACATGAAAATGCCAAATAAGCTAAAGCCAAAAAATTTATAGACCGCTGATTTCGGATAAATATGAGGTACTTTTTCTAGCACATTGTCAAAATCCAAATGCGTTGTTTCAGCTTTTTTCATGTAATGCCTCCTTTTTTATACGAAAAGAGGCCAGATACGTTCATATTGCACCGGCCTCTGATCAATTATGCCTCGGCATAATTGCGTCCGGATTCGGCTTTGTGTTTGCACAAAGAACTCCTTTCCGAATTCCGTGACATCCGCGGGGGCTTTGAGCCAACAAGATGTTGGTCACTCAGTCGTTGCCACAGGACGTGGCGTTCTTAGACTGAGTTCCTCTATTTCAGCAGGTGTTTGGACACCCGCTGAAAAGTAACTTAAATCTGCATTCATCTCACCACCTATAGAGGTAGGAGACTTCTGCTAAAAGTAGTTAATTCATCACTTTACACTTGTTCTTTGACTAAATCTTTAGGGCCAAAGGTTGCTGTTGGCTCCCACCATAATGGGATTTTAATGCTTTCATCCGTTAATTTCCCTTTACCATTCGCTACATCTTTGGCAGTCTCATAGCCCGCCTGAGCATGACGCACAACACCAATTCCTGAATCCACTGTCATCGCTATTTCCAAACGCATATCAGATTCATCTGTACCATCCGCAATCATCGTTACACCTGTATGAACAGCCTCCCCCATTGAATAGTTGGCTTGCAGGGCAATCAAATCGCACATTCCAACTGCATTGAGTAAACCATTCAATACTGGCCAGTCTGAAATTAAATCCCCACCATCCTTCATATTTTCAGATTCAAATGTTGGATTAACGATAGAACCCGAGTCCAAATTATCGCGAGAGAACGCAACAGGGCCACTGAGTTCTCCTCGACGAATCATATCATTGACTTCTAATGCAAACTTTTTACGTTGTCCGAAGCCCATATAACAAATCCGGGCAGGCAAAGCTTCAATTGGAATATGCTCTTTCGCAAGCTTAATCCAGCGTGTTACTAGTAAATCATCACTAAATTTTTCTAAAATCATATCGTCAATTTTACGTAAATCCTCTGGATCTCCTGACATACAAATCCAACGGAATGGTCCACGCCCCTCGCAGAATAGCGGACGTATATATTCTGCTACAAAGCCTGGTAAACGCTTCGCCTCTTTTTCGTCAAATCCAGCGTCAATGCATTCTTTACGAATACTTGTGCCATATTCAAATGAATGCACACCTTTATCGAGGAAGGCAATTAATGCTTTTAACTCGCGAATCATTGTTTGACGCGCTTTTTCTAAGTATTCAAGACGATCTCGATCACGTAGTTCCTCAGCTTCTTTAACCGTATAGCCTGCTGGTAGATAGGCGATCGGGTCATGTGCAGGTGTCATTGATGTCGCGATATCTGGTAAAAATCCAATTTCTAAGGCTTTCTCAAATACATCAGCGGCATTTCCAACTACAGCAATACCAAGCGCTTCACCTGCCGCCGCTTTTTCCTTAGCAAGCGCGATTGCCTCCTCTAATGAATCTACCACTACATCTATAAAGCTCTTTTCAATTCGTCGATTGATAATTTCAATATTGGAGTCACATAAAATTGCAACACCACCATGCATTGTCATTGCACGTGTTTGGTTGCCACCCATCCCCCCAGCACCAGCTGTTAATAAAATTTTTCCAACAAGGGAATCATTATAATGCAACCTCGCGATAGCCGATAATGTTTCAAATGTTCCTTGAATAACACCTTGTGTACCGATATATTCCCAAGGCGCCGCAGTATAGTTGGCATACATCGTTAAATTTTTCTCTTGTAAATCGTAAAATGTTGGCCAATCTGCCTTCATAATATTTGTTGTTGCCATGACAACAGTAGGTGCGTATTTATGTGTTTTAAAGACAGCCACAGGCATCCCTGACTGCACAACTAATGTTTCATTATCTTCTAAATTTTTTAAGGAATCTACAATCGCATGATATGACTCCCAGTTACGAGCTGCTTTACCAATTCCACCGTAAATCACTAGCTCTTCAGGCTTTTCAGCATTTTCCATATTATTTTCTAACATGCGTAAAATTACTTCTTGGCGCCACCCTTTGCATCGCAATGTGTTTCCTCGTTGAGCTTTTACTGAATATAAGATTTCTGGTTTTGTCATTTACAATTCCTCCTTTTTATATCTACACTTTAATAATGCAAATAGCATGCCAACTTTTAAAAATCCTTTAAATATTCTTATGAAAAGTGATAAGGAGAGTGTTTACTTAATGAATTACGAAAATATGGAGAGTCGCTAATTGTAATCACAACCTAAAAATGTGCAGATAAATTTTGCACCCGCTACATTTTCTGTATTTTTGCTTCTATTCAGAAAATAATTGTGGTACGCTTTAGGACAAAGCAGAAATTTTTTGCATGCAAAATAACGAGGAAGAGGGTTTTTTTGTGAATGAGGAATTAAGACGCTTTGCAACAAAATTGGGAGCTAATATCATTGCATTAGATAGTTCTTTTCAAGTGAAATGGTGGCATCTCAACGATAGTATCTCATTAGATTTAAAAAATAATATGCCTATAGATGCAATCGCTGACATTGACGTCATGTTATTTCATCATCCACAACAACTATTAACTCAGGAGCAACATTTATCTTTTACTATCGAACCATTCTATTTTACGGAGCAATATTATTTTGTTTTAGTAGATAATTTAGTAGATTTTCAGTACTCAATACAAAATAAAGTTTTTTTATTAGAGGAAATTATAGAGCATTTAGATGAAGGAATTATTGTCAGTAACGAAGATGGAGATATTGTCTATTACAACGAGGCACTTGCTAAAATGGAGGAGCATAACAAGGAAGACATGATTGGAAAGAAGCTTTGGGATGCTTACAATTATCAAGATCGTCGTTTATCGGAGCATAATCATATTTTAAAAACAGCGAAGCCAATCTATACGAAATATCGAGCCCATGCTTATTCGGAAAATGAGCCAAAATTTGTTGGCTATAGCTCTTTCCCTATTCAAAAGGATAATAAAACAATAGGTGTATTTTCTATTACCCATACTGAAACAAGCCTTCGGAATCAATTACGTCAAACGATGAATTCAAAACATGCATCTATGGAATTACCAGTAATTGTAAAAAGAAATAATGGCACTATTTATACATTTCAAGATATAAAAGGGAACAGTCAAGAGCTCCTACAAACTATTGCTGAGGCTAAAAATATTGCGAGTTATAATACTGATACACTTATTATTGGTGAAACAGGCACAGGCAAAGAATTATTTGCACAGAGCATGCATAATTTAAGCCCTCGAGTGGCAAAGCCATTTGTAGCAATAAACTGTGCCGCTATTCCATCCACACTATTAGAAAGTACACTCTTTGGCTCTGTAAAAGGTGCATTCACTGGAGCTACAAATCAAGAAGGGCTTTTTGAATATGCAAAAGATGGCACACTTTTCCTTGATGAAATCAACTCTTTGCCAATGGAACTTCAACCTAAATTAATGCGTGTTTTACAAGAACGAGCAGTTAGACGTGTAGGAAGTAATACACTCATTCCTATAGAATGTACAGTCATTAGTGCATCTAATGAAGATCCTGAGCTACTAACAGCTGGGGGACGAATGCGACTTGATTTATTTTACCGTATCGCACATTCGAGTGTATACATCCCTCCTTTACGTGAGAGACCAAATGATATACTTTTCTTTATCCAACATTTTTTGCATAAAAATGTTCTTAAGTACATGAAAGCAGATATTACAATAAAGCCTGAGCTCTACCAGCTACTTATAGATTATGATTGGCCTGGCAATGTTCGTGAACTAGAACATTTGATTGAAAACCTTGTGATTCAATCAAGCTCAGAAAGTTGGATTATAGAAGATATGCTACCACGCTATTTAAAAAATAAATTATCAATGAAAGCCGTCCCACCTAAAAAACGTCCACTAAAAGCACTTATGCATACAAATGAGGAGCAATTCATCCGCAAAGTTTTAAAGCAGTGTGGCGGAAATATTTCAGCCGCTGCTAAACAATTAAATATTTCTCGTCAATCTCTGCAGTATCATATGAAGAAACTATCCATTCGAAAAGAAGAGTTTATCTAAGCAGCCCATTCATTTCACAAAAAAGAGGCTGGGACAGAACTCATTTATTTAGAAAAATAGCGAAAAGAGATAATAACTTTTCTGCTTCATCAAAGTGAATTTCCCCATTTAAAATCAAAAAAATGTTAGATCAATTATATCTTGGTCTAACATTTTTCTTTTTGTCCCAGCCTCTGTGTGTACTTAATAACAGACAATTCCTACGCAAATGCCAGCTAGCACAAGCAGATAAGGTTGAATTTTCCAACGCATCAAACACCATAAAAAAACAGCTGCAATTACTATGTCTAGCCCATTTTGAATTGTCTGCGTGACAATCGGATGAATAAAAGCTGCAGCTAATATTCCAACAACTGCTGCATTTGTACCAGCCATCGCTCCTCTTAATCCGGCAAATCGGTTAAGTGCTAGCCAAAAAGGCATTGCCCCTACTATCAGTAAAAAAGCCGGTAAAAAAATCGCTACTGTAGCGATGATAGCCCCTGGTACTCCAGCAATGACCATCCCTATATAGGAAGCAAACGTAAATAATGGACCAGGGACTGCCTGTGTCATACCGTAGCCTGCTAAAAAATCTGAAGAACTCATTAATCCACTTTGGACAAACTGTGTCTCTAGTAAAGGCAACACGACATGACCTCCACCAAACACTAATGCACCTGATAGATAAAACTTTTCAATCATCGTAAACCATTCATTTTGAATAAGTGGGCTAGTAACTGGTAAACCAATAAGCAATATAGCAAACAGCACTAAAAAACATACACCTGTCGTTTTTGAAATAGGTACAACCGTTTCTTTTGAGTCATCCTTTTCAATGGTCTTCTTAAAAAATTGATAACCTATGAAAGAAGCAACGATAATAGCAGTTACCTGTGCTAGTGGATGAATCCATAAAAGTACTACTGCTAGTGCCAACAAAGCGATTATAAAATGGCGAATACTAGGGATTAATTTTTTGGACATATCAAAAATAGCTTGTGCGACAATCGCAACTGCCACTAATTTTAAGCCATGAATCCAGCCCATCTCCATTTCTGTCTGTGTAGAAAAATAGGCAAATGCCATAAGCAGCAAAACTGAAGGTAATGTAAATCCAAGAAATGACACAATACTCCCAAATAATCCGCCTCTTAATAAACCAACACCCATCCCTACCTGGCTTGATGCTGGTCCAGGTAAAAATTGACTGAGTGCAACAAGCTGACTGTAGTCATTATCAGATAACCATTTACGCTTTTGAACATATTCATTTTGAAAATACCCCAAATGTGCAGTGGGACCTCCAAAGGATGTACAGCCTAATTTAAAGGAAACTAAAAAAATCTCCCACAACCTTCGCAATTTCTTCAACTACTTTCCATGTCATTTACATTCATATTACATGGGGCAATCATCTCTTTGGATTAAATTATTGTAAAGTTTTTAATAAATTACGATTATCGAGTATATTTATTTTCCTCCAATTTTAACAGCAGAACCAAGCTCACTTCCATTTGCAGCAGTCGGAATTAGCTTATAGCTCTTCCCCGTTAAATATAGTGCATCGAGCCGGACACCCCACTTCGTATAATCTTCATTTAAAGGATAAGCAAAGTCGAAATTCCAGGATTCCCCAGATGCTGATTGGATTTTAAAATGTATCGCTTCATTTAATAAGCTATTCTCGGAATGAAAGTAAATCGTTGTTGATATTGGTGTAGAAACAATCTTTTCTATCGTTATCTCCTGACCATCTAAAAGCTTTACTTTTTTCTCAACAGAGAAGGCCTTTCTATCTTCTTGTAATTGCTTTTGTGAGGCTTCCACTTGAAATTCCCACGGCTCATCAATCTTTTTTTCTCCGTTCCAATCGTTATAGCGAATATCTAAATCTATTATTTCATCCTTTGGTAATTCTCTCAATTTCACACTACTGTAAATTGTATAGGTCTTATCAGAGTGTGCGATGGACTGTCCTCCATTTCTAACCGTGAATTCTTTCCCATTCACAAAAACCTGTGGAAAGAAAAAAATTTGATAATCGACGTTTAAATCCTTTACTGGCTTAAACGTCGCATTCAATAATATTTGATTATCGTCAATTATTATTTCATTTAACGTAAAACGTCCGAGGCTATTTTCAGTAGTTTTACCGACAACTGTTTTGTAGGCTTCAAAATTCAAGTCCTTATTAAATAAAAAATAAAAAACAAGTACACAAGTAGCTATCAATAAAAGCAATACTACAATAAACCAAGTTTTACGTCCTCGATTTCCCTTAGGCTGGCCTTCGACTAGTAGCATTTCATTGGACATCATGTACACCTCATTTTAAGAAAGTATGTATACACAAATGCTTTTTATTTATTGTAGTTTTTAGTTGAACATTATATAACCTCTAACGATGTCAAGGTTTGGCTGATTTCATTATGTATCTAAAGGAATAGTTTATATTCCTTTAATGTTGTTGCAAAACTTGAAGAACAAAATGGTCAAGGAAATATTTATGATTGTTGCAACGCATTAAATTAGAATGACTACTCATGCGTGAAGTGGTTGATCCTCGTTTTGCAGAAGAGCTATATCCCTTACTCTTGATGACGAACCTTTTTGGCCTCTTCCATTAAATAATCTACAAATAACTCATCCTTAACTAACCATGCTTGATAATTTCTCTTTAAAAACCATTCTGCTTCATAAAAGCTTGTAAAGATTTGATCTAACGGAAGTTTATTTTTTTCAATGATCCAATCAAAATCACTTATTGAATATAGAAGAAAAATTTCTTCCTTTAGATTTTTATACAATGTTCCAAAAGAAGAAAATCTTAAATTATAGCGATTTCGTTTCGCATCCTCCGGTATTGGCTCTATATGAAATGTTTGTGCCACATACTGCTCGTAAGCTTCCTCTGTTAAGGAGCAACCAGCTGCTTTTTGATGCCCCCCTCCTCCGAATTCTCCTGCAATTGCCGAAACATCTACGTGATCATGAATCGTACGAAAGGAAATTTTTTTGCCACCCATATTTAATATAGCTATAAAATCAAGATGTACATTTTCTTTTCCTAATTCATTACCGAGTTCTGAATGATAAGATTCTGCATAAACTACGCCTGTAAAGTATTCTCCTATTGCTGTTTGCACTAGTTCCCTTTTTTTTCGGCGAATGTAACGTTCTATTTTCACTTCTTCCATATTTAAAATTTTCTTTTCAAATTCATCAAAGTCAAAATGTTCGCCTGTCTTTAAACGTTCAAGCATTTTTCCCTCAAATTCCTCGATCGACACTAAAAAAAAGAGAGTATTTAGTTGACGCGCTTGCTGATTTTCATTCTTTTCCCATTCCCATGTATCGTACTGTCTAACCAACTCTACAAATTCTGTGATGGAATTCGTTTGTTCTAAAAATCCATTTGTAACAAGATACTGATAGAATAAGTACGTTGCTGATGTTAAATGTCCATTTTCATCTTCTACTAATACCTTACCCCATTCATAATCGTTCAAATGATGAGCTGTTTTATGATGATCAAGCAGTTGAACATTGCCAGTTGCGGAATAGAAATCATTCAATCTCTTTTCATTTTTCTCGTTTGGAGATAAATCGGTAATAAACAAAAATGTATCTTGTTGATTATTATCTAAAAAGTACTCAATCTCGCGGTCAAGCGACGAAATTGAATTGTATCTTACCTTTACTTGGTCATGAAAGGCAAGCTTGGCTAAAATCCCGCAACCTACTCCATCTAAATCGTTGTGTGATAGCAATTTATACATTTTTTCACCTCAACATTAGTATGGTTTATCATTGAAAAAATTATCGGTAATTTTGGAGCAAGAAAAATCTTTATGCAAGTTGAAAGGATTTTGAGAATGTCTCACACTTCATTTCAACTTGTTTTGAATTCTACAATTGTTAGGGGCGTTTAAGTTGAAAAAGAAAATTGCTTATTCAGGACTTGGTCTATTATTCATTTTTGCTTTAACGTTTGGTACATATAAGTTAATGAACGCTAGGTCCTATCAACTATTTGGCAGCATTATCTCTCATATTGAAACACAAGCGAAAGTTGTTGCATTAACATTCGATGGTGGCCCTACTAAAAATGTTAATGCCATTATTAACTTTATTAGATGACTACAACGCTAAAGCAACCTTTTTTTAAATTGGGAAGGAGATTGAGGGAAATCCAGATGAAGCTAAAAAAATTGTCCAAGCAGGTCACCAAATTGGAAATCATACGTATTCACATAAGGGAATGGTGTTTAAAAGCCCTCCATTTTACAAAAATGAAATCGAGAAAACCGATGAGTTAATTAGAAGTATTGGCTATATAGAAACTCCCCCTGTCCGACCACCATATAGTAAAAAAATAATTGGATTTCCATTTTACTTAAGCAAAAATAATCGCGATACGATCACGTGAATTTGGAGCCTGATTCGTATTTCTCAACAGCCAATGAGAAAATCAATTATGTTAAAGAAAATATTCAACTAGGCTCCATTATTTTGATGCATCCAATGTATGATGCTACTGGAGATGAATTACAGGCGATTGAAGGTATTTTAAGGGCACTTATTGAAGATGGTTATACATTTGTCACTATTGAAGATCTTCAAAATTTATTAAAACGTCTAAATCAATGAAACAACAGCAAAATTATCTATTTCTCCACTTAATAGTCATAAAGCATTAAACAATTTACCATTTAAGCTAAATTATAAATTATCCATTACATAATATTTAATATAAAATTATTATTTTCCACATATCGCTTAACCATCTTATTTTTTACAATAATTCTCTTGGAAAAGTCATTACAATACCATATCCACAAAAAAATATTACTATTTTTCTTCCTATTAACATAAATTAGATTATTTAGAAATGTCGAAAATTTCTTTTCTAGAAAAATATAAATTCATTTTCTGTTATAATATGTTATTATTATTTTAGTAAAACGACCTATTTTTATGGAACAAAAAAATAGAGGAAAAATGAACTATAAAGGAAGCTGAAAATGAAAAAAATCCAACAATTATTCCAAAGTGAAGATGGAAATATCGAACAAAGAGAGAATTTTTTATCCCTATTAGAGAAAATTGTTTCCTCGTTAGATGAGTTAAAGAATCCAAAAACAACAACTCTTGGACCAATGAAAGAGCGCTCTGACAATTTCTATAAAGAGTTAATGCAAGAAAATCAAGTACCAACTTCAGGTGTCGGACTTGATCAGGTTGTGGATGAATTAACACAATTGATGCAAGGACATCCTTACCATACACACAACTTTGTCACAAATGTTTTGCCAATGGCTAGCATTCCCGGCATATTAGGCCAATTTACTAATGCTCTGCTTAACGGTAACAATCTATGGGATGTATACGGACCGGCTGCCGCAGAATGTGAGGTAAAGGTAGTAGCAATGATGTCCAAGTTAGTTGGCTACGACTATACACAAAGCTTTGGTTATACAACATGGGGAGGACAAGGGGCTGTTTTCAGTGGGCTTCGTCTTGCGATCGCTAAACAATTCCCGAACGCAAAGGAAGATGGCGTACCAAATAATTTATATTGCTTCGCTTCAGAAAATGCTCATTACAGTTTATTAAAATCCATTGAAGCAGTCGGTATCGGTAGTAAGCATTTAATTCGTATTAAAGCTGGAAAAGACCATTCTATGGATATCGAAGACTTACGTATGCGTATGACTGAAGTTATCGAAAATGGTGGTATTCCAGTGTATGTAGTTGCAACAACAGGCGCTACAGATCAATTTGCCATTGATGATGTACAAGCAATCAAAAAAGTTACAACTGACCTTGAACAAAAACATTCCTTAAAACCTATACATATTCATGCTGATTCAGCTTTAGGTGGTTTTTACGCCTTTTTCAACGATTATGACTTTAAGGCAAATCCACTTCAATTAGAGACTGATGTTTTACAAGGACTAGAACAAATTAAAGAACGTATGCAATATCTACCTATTGCAGATAGCCTTTGCTTCGACTTCCAAAAGCTTGGTCAAACACCGTATTTAACAAGCTTATTCTTAATAAAAGAAGGAAAACACTTACAGCTATTAGATATTGAGGACTTCGACACACCTTATGTAGGCAATCGAGGTTATGGTTCTTATCATACAGGCTATACACTAGAGTGCTCTCGTATGGGTAGTTCAATTGCTATTTATGCTGCATTACAGGCGTTTGGTAAAGAAGGCTACCAACAAATATTAGCAAATTATGTGCGTGTAAATTTAGCATTCCGTGCGCAGTTAGCTGAGAAAACTCCTATGTTACAAGTAGTCAATGAGTCTAATATTGGGCCAGTCACAGCCTTTCGTTTGTATCCTGAAGGTTTTAATTGGAAATCTGAACAGTCAGGTAGCTATACACAAGATCAAATTGAATATATTAATGGTATAAACGCTTCTTTATTTGAAATTATAGGAGAAGGTCGCGACGAAGTATTTTTCGGTGATACAACACGTGTTTGCACTGTCAGCACAAGTGATACAAAACAACAACTTCCAGTCGCTGCTGCAAAATTCTTTTCTATATCTCCATATACTGAAACAGAGCATATTGGAGATATGATTCAATTTTTACAACAAAAGGTTAAAGTATTGGAGGATGCTAAAGTTGAGTATAGTCACTAAATTAAAGAGTTCTTTACTCTATAAATATATTGCAAGTTTTACTATTCCTATTGCCATTATTTCGTTATTATTTAGTGTGGTATTATTCGTTACGTCTTATCGGATTATCGATAATAATGTTATCACACAATTTGAGTCATCCTTAGAGGTTATATCTAAAACTATTTTTGAAGATATAGACAAAAATGACATCAAAGCTGCAGATAACGGCGAAAAAGATAAATATGAAGAAATATTAAATCAATTAGATGAAACACTTAAAAAGTTTGATATTGAAAATGCCTACGTACTTTCACGTGCAAATGGCAAAGAACATATTGTTGCATTAAGCAATGAAGATAATCATCTAGAGGACTATGTTTTCAGTGATGATATGCATGAAGCACTAGATTCTGGAACCGTTCAAACAAGTGATATTTATAAAGATGAATACGGTACTCATAAATCGATTTTTATACCATTTAAAGATACTGATATTCTTTTTGGTTTAGATATGGACGCTTCCTTCATTTCTAAACTTCAAACAGAGACTCTTTGGATTTGTATTGTTATGACCGTGATTTTTGTGATATTTGGTATTATTGTGGCTTATTTCATAAGTAAAGGCATTATTAAACCAATTAAAAATATGACTAGTTATGTTGGCAAGGTGGCAAAAGGTGACTTAGCTGTTGAGCCACTTCAAATACAGGGTTCTAATGAAATTGCACAGCTTTCAAATGGTATTGAAAATATGACAGAAGATTTACGCTCACTTATTCAGCAAATTGCTGAAAATGCTGAACAAGTAGCTGCCATGTCAGAGGAGTTAACGGCAAGCTCTGAGCAAACAAGTGCATCTATTCAACAAATTACATCTTCAATGCAAGAAGTCGCTGCAGGTTCAGAGAAACAAACTTCCTCTATTGATGAAGTAGAAAATCATATTACAACAATCTCCACTAAGATGTCAGAAGTTGTATCGAGTGTTAGTGATGTCACTGCTAAGGCATTTAGTGCATCCTCTATTTCAGAAAAAGGCAATACGACGATTCAAAGTGCAACTGAAAAAATGGTTGTAACTTCTAATGCTATTCAAGAGACTTCAGAGGTTGTTAAACGTTTAAGCACATACTCAAATGAGATAGGCGACATTGTAACTTTAATTAATGAGATTACTGATCAAACTAATTTACTCGCTTTAAATGCATCTATTGAAGCAGCACGTGCTGGTGAGCACGGTAAAGGCTTCGCGGTTGTAGCCGAAGAAGTGCGTAAACTTGCTGACCAATCATTAGCAGCTACGAATAGTATTCGAACACGTATTGAAACAATTAAGGAAGAGTCTGCCCAAGCTGTAAAATCCATGGAAGTTAGTAGTAGTAACCTTGCAGAAAGCTCTACTACCTTTAATGAATCAGGTGAAGCCTTTGGAGAAATCTATTCGCATGTTACTGCTTTAACTCAAGAAATGGATCATGTCAATAATATTATTACAAATATTAATGAAGGTGTTGGCAGCATTGCAATTTCTGTAGAAGAGGTTGGCGTAGTAGCCGTTCAAGCATCTGGAAACATTCAAAATGTAGCAGCTGCTTCTGAGGAACAATCCGCAAGTATCGAGGAAATCACTGCATCTTCAAATAATTTAGCTGAGATGGCACAGGAACTTCGTAATATCACACAAAAATTTCAGTTATAAAATAAACTAAGGTTCATTACCAAAAGTTGTGGATGACATTTGTTAAAACATATGTCATGTATATAGGTTGATTGGAGTGGAGGCTGGGCGACTCCTTGGGGATTAGCGTCCAGGGCACTGAAAAACTAAAGAAATTCATTTTTTATATTATAAATCTGTCTTTTATTGGATTTAGAAACTCAAAAAAGTCGATTAGCATCACATTTTTGTGGCAAATCGACTTTTTCAGTGCCCTCGATTAGCGTCACAGATGAGACCCTGGAGCGAGTGAAGCGGGGAGGGGAACGAAGGCTAAAAGCATCACGTCCTGTGATAACGCCTTCGTGACCAACATCCTGTTGCTGCCGCTACGTTGCACTACGCTTTCGCACAGAACACATTTGTTGCCCCGACGCCCCCAGGAAGCTCTGCTCTGCGCGAAAGCGTAGCGACAGCAACAATGTTTTATCTGTGCGAAAGCGTAGCGACAGCAACAACAAATGTTTTCTGTAGCGAAAGCAAAGCGGCAGCTACAATTGTTTTATCTGTGCGAAAGCGAAGCGTCAGCAACAAAGCGCCCAGTCGGAACGGAAATCAACCACACGTTATGGTGATGAGCCAAAACTAAGCAATACTATTCTTCTTTCTGATAACAAAATCCGCTATACTTTTTATGGGTAAGTTTCTCCCAACAGAAGTCTATGCGGATTTTTTATTGGCTTTTAAAAGTGCTCCTATTTTAGTGCTCTCTTGTTCATCCATAAAATCGTTTCTTCTAGTCCTACTCTATATGAAGTACGTG
The DNA here is from genome assembly GCF_016638705.1 of Lysinibacillus agricola. Taxonomy (GTDB): domain Bacteria; phylum Bacillota; class Bacilli; order Bacillales_A; family Planococcaceae; genus Lysinibacillus; species Lysinibacillus agricola. The sequence continues at coordinate 3,939,584 of NZ_CP067341.1, forward strand.
GTAAAGCTCCTATTTCCTTTTCGTATTTTTCCCCACTTAAAATGACCGGTTCTTCTGTTAAATACAATATTTCAACCACTTCTCTCATAGAAGGAGAAAATATTCCAATCATTTGTACCATCCCTTTAGAGACTGTACGAATACCTTTTTTGTAGTCTGTAATTTCGCGCAAAATTTTTATTAGTTGCTCCCCTGCAATTGGATGAACGGCTGGCACGTTCCAATTCTGATTATAAGTGTCATCTCGTAAAGCAAGCTCAACCATAGCCTTTGCAGCATCTACAGTATAAAGGAATTCCCTTTCCACCTGCATATTTCCTACAAAATTAGCTTTTTTACCTTGTGTAACATTTTTTAATGTTTCATAGAGTATTGTATTCTCTGCATTTGGTCCATACAAATCAGGGAAATGAACGATTAACGAGGGTACATTACTGTCTTTTAATTTATTTTCCATCGTTAAACGAATTTTCCCTTTTTTCGTTTGTGGTTCCTTTCTAGCCTGCTCTATTACAGGGTTTGTTGATTGTCTTCCATATGCATAAATATTATCTACAAGTGCAATTTTCGCTCCTTGCCTTTCGGCTATGTTAATCACCATATCTAAGCATCGAATATGCAGCTTTTCCCAATTCTCATACGGAAAACTAATAGCATGAAAAATAACATCCACACCATTTGAAGCTCTCATCATTTCCTGTTCATTAAAGGCATCACCCGAAATGATTTCGACATTTTTATGATGCTGAAAAAGTGCATCTAATTTTTCTTTATTTCTAGCAAATGCCTTCACCTGTATATTTCGTCCAACTAATTCATTAACAAGAGCATAGCCCATACCACCAGATGCCCCAATAACTAATGCTGTTTTCAAACTCTATTCCCCCTTTTATTAACCACTGGTCAAATAACTATTAAAAGCTAGCTCTAGATTTTTTTCTAGAGCTACTCTCTTTATATTAAAGCTTTGACAAGAAATTTTGCATGTACATCTACCGCTTCTTTTACTTCCTCATAATTTTTTACATAATGTCGATAATGTGCAACAAATCCATGAAGAGCAATAAATGTAGAATGTATATCTGAAAGCAACAGTTCAGTCTTTGATAAGAACTGTACAGATTGAGCAAATTTTTGATAACTAAGGTTCGCTGCCTCTTGTGAAAGTCCATCAACTTCACTATCTCTCATCATAAACATTAATTCATATTGGCTTTGATTATTTAAACCAAACGCCATATAGCCCACAAAAACGTTTAGCAATTTAGTGTTATTATCCCCAGGGCCATTCACTGTTTCATCTAAAGTATTATTTAATTCAGAAAAATAATCACCTAAAATTGCGTAAAAAATTTCTGCTTTATTTTTAAAATGATAGTAAATTGCCCCATGACTACAGCCAACCTCTTTAGCAATACTTCGCATCGATACTTGATGAAAATCCTTCGTGATAAATTGCTTATGTGCTTCATTTATAATCATTTCTTTCGTCAAATCTTTTGTTGACGGCTTACGTGGTGACATATTACCCTCCTTATTTGACCAGTGGTTAATAAATAGTATATTTAAATTTTCACTATTTGGCAATAGTTACACAAGCATGGATCAAAAAATAATGTATGACTAAAAAAACGAACCCCTACTGCTTGAGTGGGAGATTCGTTTTTAATGATATTAAATAAGACCCTTCACAATTTTTGAAATGACAGCACCATCTGCTTGGCCAGTTAACAGAGGTTTTGCAATTTTCATCGCTTCACCCATGTTCATCCCTTTTACAACGCCAGCTGTCACTAATTTTTCTGCAATTTCTTCTTCAGTTAATTGCTTCGGTAAAAAAGATTTTAATAGGACTAATTTTGCTTCCTCTTTTTCAATTAAATCATCTCGCCCTGCATTTTGAGCACCGTCTAAAGCCTGATTTGTTTGCTTTACCTCACGATTAACGATAGCAATCTCTTCTTCAGACGATAATGCCTCTCCCTTTTCCTTCTCAGCTAAATCTAGGGCAGATTTCAAAAGCGATAGTACGCCTTTTGCTAATACATCCTTTTCTTTCATTGCCTTTTTTAATTGTTCAAATACCTCTATTTTTAACAATATTTTCACTCCTTATAGCCATTTATTTCAAATAAGATTATACCATCAATTGCGCCTTAGGGTAATGCGTCCGGATTTTGAATTGTGCTTGCACCATTGACTCCTTCCAAAATCCGTGACAACCGCCAGAAGGTTTTATCTTCTTTCAGTTGGTGTTTGGCTGGAGTCTTCTCTGATTGACGCTCCGCTTTCGCCTATAAAACATTGCTGAATGAAGATAAAAAAATACCGTAACCTCAAGGGATACGGTATTTTAATATCAATTATGTCTCGGCATAATTGATATTAACTTCTTTCAGCAGATGTCTTTTGTGCCGAAAGCGTAGCGACAGGTACAGGTGATCTTCTCATCTAATCTTCTCTCAACCGCTTCGATTTTCTCTTCTAATCTTCTTTCAACCGCTTCGATCTTCTCTTCTAATCTTCTTTCAACCGCTTCGATCTGTTTCTGAAGATCTAATTTCATGTCTTGCATTTGATTAGAAAGTTCCAAGATTGCTTGAAGGATGGTATGTTGATTCACTTCTTGTTCCATTATCGTCTTCCTCCTCTCTTTTATATAAATTGCACTATCTATTAATTTCACAACATTAATCACATTGACATAAATAAAACAGGTAGAGTTACATAAGCAACTCTACCTGTCATTCTATCTATGATTTATTTCAAAGTCAAAATATTAATAGATGGAATTTGTCAAGTATTCATCCGTTAATTTTACTTCATATAATCGCATGGCATTTAACTTTTCTTTATATGTATCAATATAAATAAGCCTTTTACAAACTTCTATTGCACATAGTATTTTTACTAGTTGTCCAACTATGGAAATAATGCTAACTGCAATTGCAATTGTCAGAAATATTACTCTCTGCCATTTACCCAATAGACAAAACCAATAACGGCTCCCCCAATAATATTACCTAGCGTTACGGGTAATAAATTTGAAATGGCTCCAGCAAACGATACGAGTTCACCATGAGGTAATAAGAGCGCAAGGGAAAACAATGTCATATTTGCTATACAATGCTCAAATCCAATTGTAACAAAAGGGAAAATACAGCAGAAAATCATCACTAATTTCCCAGTCTCAGTTTTTAATTTATAGGTACACCATACGGCCAAGCATACAAGCAAATTACATAAAATACCTCGACATAAAAGTTCAACGAAGCTACCACTCATCTTAGCTGTTGCCAGTTTTTCAATGTAAGCTGCTATGTCTCCACCTGCTAGCCCCGAGTAAAAAAATAATGCGGCTGCTAAAAGAGAACCAAAGAAGTTTCCTATGTAACTAAACGTCCAAATGCCCAACATCTCTAATGGTGATGATTTTTTTGATAGTGTACTAACCGTCAATACTAGATTATCACCGGTAAATAAATTGGCACCAGCCATCATGACCATACTAAGTGCCACACCAAATGCTAGTCCTTGTACGATCTTCATACTCGGTACCCCAGTTGGACTTAATAAGCCGCCAATAGTAGTGATGAGCAAAATTCCAAATCCGATAAAAAGTCCTCCAAAAATAGCTAACAATAAATAATTAGCAGGCTTTTGCTTCATCATGTTGATTTTTGTCTCAGCTGTTGTACAAACAGCAGAAATTGTCTCTTTCATTCTTTCATCTCCCAAACAACATCAAACTAATTTAATAACTCATTTATAACGCTGATCCCAAGTAGTCACCCAATTTCCACTCTAATTAACTTATAAACAAGGCTTACATTTTAACAAATATTATTCTAAAATATCGTTAATTAGCAAATTTAAAGTAAATTTCACCAAATAAACATATATTCATGTATTTTAAAGATTACTTTTGTTTTTCTTTAAATTTATTAGGGTTAAAAATGGGGTAGTTGAGAAGACGTTGATTTCTGCTACGTACTACTCGCTAACAAGTGGCAATACAGGGATTGCCCTAGTAGCAATTGCAGCTTTCGAATTTGCATGCGGGAGGTGTCAGTGAAAAGCGTACAAAGGTTGTTAAGGCATATGGAACGGAGGTTGTACCTTTTTCAGATGTCCCAGAAATGGTAGCTGCCTTTGAGGAAATCGAGGGTGACTTTGTTAAAACGAATCAATTATGCCTCGGCATAATTGCGTCCAGAGGCTTTAGGCCAATAGATGTTTTTTGTGCGAAAGCGCAGATAAATTGCCACAGGACGTGGCGTTCTTAGACTGAGTTCCTCTATTTCAGCGGATGTTTGGACACCCGCTGAAAAGTGACTTAAAATCGCATTTATCTCACCACCTTTAGAGGTGGGAGACTTCTGTACCTGCTTTGCTTTCGCGAATTTAGAAGTGAGAGTTTTACTTTCGGTTAATGCGGAATAAACAACATCATTCCTGGAGCATCGGGATCACGTTCTGTAAATCCAAGTTTTTGATAAAAATGCTGCTTGCCCTTTGCACATGAAAGCTGAATCCATTTGATATTTTCTTTTTGACAATGCTCTAACAAGACCTCCATAACCATTGTGCCAACCCCTTGTCGTTGATAAGTAGGGTGCACCATCACATCACAAATAAAAGTTTGATAAATGCCATCTGAAATAATTCTCCCATAGCCAATTAATGTCATATCATCATAAATAGAAGCACTATACCAACTGTTAGAAATTGCTTGATATAGTTGATCATACGTATAAAGCCCTTTCGCATTCCAGCCTGTTGTTTGATGTAAAGCTTTATATGCCTCAATCGATGGGTTTGATTCTCTAATTACGTAAGCCATAAATATCCCCCTTATCATTTATGAATAAATATACAACATTTAGTTTATTTATTCAAACATAACTATAAGGAGATTTTATGATTTAATAGACTAACACTAACTTTTTTATAGTTGCGAAATGGTAAAATCACCATTCTCGGTCATACATAGTTGCAAGTTTTTATTGATCTCCATCTTAATAGGACTAACAATTGCTTTTTTATTAGAAAAATACCAAACACGTTCACTTGGTCCTAAAAGCAAATTTGCACCATCCTCATAATTCCCCATAAACGTGAGAGCATCTGAACAAATTTCGTTATTATTCATTGGAGTTATACCATATTCTCTTAAACTATTGGCTACTGAATAAATAGCATCCGTCGTTAAATTCATTTCACCAATATTTAGTACATGCTTGGCTGAAAAAGACTCGGCATCCTGTTTTTGATTTACTTCCTGTCTTGAAATGAGCTCAATAATATTTCCTTCTGGATCATAAAAATAACATGAATGAGCCTTTAATGTATCAAAATATACTTCATCCTGACCCTCCGAAAATAATAATTCCGCATGTTTTTTTCCCCAGCTTTTCGCTTGTTGAAATAAATTACATGGAATATTTAATGCAAAATGATATTGTTTTTTAACAGAAGAGGGTATTTTTTTAAAAGTGATAATACTTTCACCAGCTGCCATCTCAAAAAAATTATCGGAATTCTTTATTAATACAAATCCTAAATGATCGCAGTAAAATTCCTTCATTTTATGTACATCATACGCGTATAGTTTCACCTTTGTAATCTTCATCGTATAGCATCTCCTTTGCAATTTATAGTATTTACTATATTAACTAAAGTAAATGAATACCTCATGCAAAAGAATGAAGAATACAGATTATGCATTTCAAAATGAAAAAATTACTTTATAGTTGTATACGATTGCCTCTACTATTTGGTTCTGAAATGACCAAAAACTCTACGTCTTCCTTTGAATCATTTCGCATCTGATGTGGTTTATGGGGTGGCACTTCAATTCCTTCATTCTTCTGTAGGACGATACGTTTTCCATCAATTTCAATTGTTGCTGTTCCAGATAGCACAAAGAAAAATTGTTATGCGTGATGATGATAATGATTTATCTCTGCTGTCTTAGCGAGCATACGCACATGAATGATACTGAGATCATTATTCTTAACTAAATGCCAACCATCACATTGATCTCCCCATAAATAATGATCTGCATACTGTTTGCTAATTTTCAAAATTAATGTCCACCTTTCTTTATTTTGATTCTTATGGATATTTACCTAATATTTCTATAAAATATTAATAAGGAATATTAACTTTCAAAAATTTCACATAGTAAGGAGTGAGAACGTTGAATATCAAAAAACAATTGCTGGGCACTGTACTCGGCTATATGCTAGCAATATTAATTGCATACATCTTTTTCGATTATTTTTCCTGGTCGTTTACTCTAGGTTCTTTAATAGGTATTTGTTTATTTGCTCTAATTTTAAAGTTCATGAGAAGGAGTTAAATTCCCTCCCCTATTTATAATGAATTTAATAACTTTTCAAACTTGTTTGCACTCATAATTTCATGTGTAATGAACTGACCATTGTAAAATAGTCCAAAGGTAGTCCATACGATAGGTGCACTCTGCGCTTCATCTTTCGTCATTAGTTGATATGCATGAAAAGGAATGCCCCTTTTCTCTGCTATATTTTTTAAATCATCTATAACACCTACTGCAAACGGGCATTGGGAAGTGAAGTATATCACAATGCCATTGTTATTGGATAAAGAATTTTTCACCTGTAATTTAAATGAAGGATCCTCTGCACAATCATTAAATTTATAGACAATTAGCTCAAAATAAGGTGCTACTTGATCTACAACTTTAAATCCTAAATGTTCAAAAAAACGCTTATCACTCAAAAATGGAAGCTTTTTCTTCCCTACTATATGTACAATGCCATCCATCCCTTGCGCTAGTGCATCTTCCTTACACTTTTCAAACAGTCTTCTAGCATGATTTTGATTTTTGTATTTACCTGAAACCCATAGGCAATTAATATACATATAATTTGGTGCATCAATAGGAACCCACGCTTTAGTTGCAGGTAAATATTCAATAAACACCTTTGCCCGATCATTTAAACGATAAAAAACTAACCCCTCATCCATGCGGTTAATTAGCCATTTTTTCTTTTCCTTTACAGCTTGCTCGTATTGCTTCGCACCAAGTGCACAACATATATGCTCCTGTTCAATATTGTTCCTAGTAATTTGAATATAATCCACTTTACCATCCACCTCTTTATTTACCCAAATTAGGGCTCATTACCATAACGTGTGGTTGATTTCCGTTCCGACTGAGGGCGTCCAGCGTTCACTCCAATTAACTTATATACAAGGCATACGTCTTAACAAATGTCATCCACAACTTTTGGCGATGAGCTAAAATTAGCAACACTATTTACCTAATTTTACATTTGCATTTTTTCAAGATTATTCCTTACAGTTTTTAAATTCCAAAGTTTTCATTAATCTTTGAAAAAATTGATCTTTAGCTTCTCTATAATCATCCATTGACTTATTTTCGTATTCTTTTTTTAGGCTATTATATTCTTCAAGATAATTTTTATTTTTCAATAGAACCTCTCTAAATTTCCAAAAGAAATCAAATTCGGATTCAATGACAGTTAACTGTACACCTAAAGGTGGATTACTGGTATCATCTTTAAATGCTCTAAATGTATCCGTTTTAATACTTTCATCATTTCCTTCGTATAAACTTGACAGTAATTCTTCAGCTTTTGAAAATTGCTCAGCACTAACACGTACCTGAATGTCTACATCACCTTTAGTAATACTATTTGGGATAGCTGTACTTCCAACATGCTGGACATCAGCAGCTGGCAATAATTTTTTAATTTTAGTTTTGTGAATTAGAAAAAATTGTTCATTTTTTGTAGTGAACAATTCGTTATCAAAAAAATTAACCTTTTCCACATTATCGCCCCTTCTTATTTTTGAAACTTTTCTATTTAAGGTTCGAATCCTGAATGTCTACTAAATACTTCATCTTTCGAAAAAATTTTTAATTGACGATATAATCCACACTCTTTTCCCTAATTATACCATTTATTTAACTATAGTTCTTGATGTATGGCTTCTTATCCATCTGTTTAGTTCTTTTCACATCACTTTCATCTCCTAAGAACTAGTATATGAAATTTTGCAGACTGTTTATATAAATTTTTCCTTATGCAACTTTTTTTCACACTAGTTATTTAATAGTAATGAGGAAAAAACGTTGCCATAGACCCACACAAAGTTTACTTGGTATCATAAATCTATATTTAATTGGAGGTGATTTAAGGTGAATTCATCAAAGATTGCATTTTTATCTGTTATTAGTAATTCTACTGTTGTCACTTTAAAAATTATCGTTGGATTGTTCACTGGATCGGTAGCAATTTTATCTGAAGCAATCCATTCTTTTCTAGATTTACTCGCTTCTTTAATTGCCTTTTTCTCCGTACGAATCTCCGGTAAACCAGCTGATAAAGAGCATCCCTACGGACATGGCAAGATTGAAAATATTTCTGGGACAATTGAAACACTGTTAATTTTTGTTGCTGGGATTTGGATTATTTATGAATGTATTCATAAAATTATCACTCCTACCCCTATCAAACTCCCAATTCTAGGAATACTGGTCATGTTATTTGGCGCTTTAATTAATTTTGTTGTATCAAGGATTGTTTATAGAACTGCAAAGAATACCAACTCTGTTGCCATGAAATCAAATGCACTCCATCTACTTACGGATGTCTATACATCATTAGGTGTTGCCTTGAGTTTATTGATTGTCCATTTAACCGGCTGGTATATTTTGGATCCGATCATCGGTATTATATTAGCATGTTATATTATGGTGGAAGCTTTCCAACTAATGAAAGAAGCATTTCCTCCATTATTGGATGCACGATTATCAAAGGAAGAGGAACTACAAATTATTCAAATTATTGAATCCTTTGAAGATGAATACATTGAGTATCACGATTTTCGAACTAGACGTTCCGGCGCAGAAGAATATATCGATTTCCATTTAGTCGTAGCATCAAATAAAAGCATTGAAACCGTTCATGATTTATGTGATCGTATTGAAGAAAAAATTAATAGTATCTTTCATCAAGCCAATATTCTTATTCACTTAGAACCAGAGAATGAAAAAATAAATGAATGATTTGCAAAATGACCAGGTCTTTATTATAGTACCTGGTCATTTGTTTATTCGCTGAATACACTTGATTTTTTCACGAAACAACATTTACATTTATTCTAAAATAAGGATATTATGGTATGTAGCAACTGCCATCATATGATTTTAATTTCCCATTATAAGGAGGAAAAATTTATGCAATACAACATCTCACAAGAGCAAAATGATCGTAAAAAATCTTTAGTTAATAACAAGCTTTACGAATACAATTTAAAACATTTTCCGAACGATTTAAGAGGCCGCTATCAAGAAATCAATCTCTTCCTGACAGATGAAAATGATCAAATCTGTGGTGGTATATTGGGGGAAATTTGTTGGAATTGGTTAGAGATACATACCCTTATGATTGATGAGGATATTCGCGGTTTAGGCTATGGATCGAAATTATTAGTAGAAATCGAACAAATTGCTTTACATAACAAATGCGATTTCATAAAAGTAGATACTTTAAGTTTTCAAGCATTAGATTTTTATCAAAATCACGGATATCAAGTCTACGGTACATTGGACAATGTCGGAAGGGATCATCAGCACCACTATTAAAAAAAGAATCTTTCATAAAATTCCCCTTAACAAAAGATAGATAGGAACTTCCTATCTATCTAAATAATGTATTGTGCTTAATTCAATAATCATCTATATAAAGTATCAAAAAGTTGTAGTTGTAATCACTTGGTCTTCATTATGCTTCACAATTGCAACTTATTCTTTTGTAATGAATATATATCATGAATTTTATTAAAGATAAACGACTCCTTTTCCTTCATAAAACCATTTTTTTCAGCCACACGAATGGATGGTCCATTTTTAGAATCAATAATACTTATTAATTTTTCTTGTCCCAAATATGAAAATCCATATTCCACACAACCTTTAGCTGCTTCAGTTGCATATCCTTTAGACCAATATTTTTTATGAATATGGTAGCCCACTTCCACTTCAGTTTTTCCATCTACTATTTGTTTAACGAGGCCGCAATCTCCAATTAATTCTTTCGACTCTTTTAAACAGACAGCCCATAAACCATAACCATCTTCTCGATATCTTTGTTTATTTTTCTCAATCCAATTTTTAGTTTGTTCTAAATTAAATGGTGCCGGATAATATTTCATTGTTTCAGCATCTGAAAAAATTGTGTAAAGGACAGAAATATCCTCATCATTAAATTCTCGTAATTCTAACCTTTCTGTTTCCATAATTATCATTATAGTCCCTCCTTGTATGTGTTACTTGCAAATGAATGTAATTTCCTTTTAATTTAGATGTACAATTAGCCATATTTTCAAGATTTGTATACGAATTAAGTAAAAAGGATGTAATTTCAAAAATCTATGCTAACATATAGGAGCTTAAATAAAAAAACACAGCCCTAAATTGCAATTACAAGTTGAACACTTTTTTTAAAAAACACCCCAGAGGTTCCTTTGTCTTCTGTTTGTCGGTCGGCGTAGTCCGTTCAACCTGTGTTGGCTAGATCTGCAAGGCGGTTTCCCTTGTGGATCTAGCCAGTACAGGTTAGGATCTGTAGCTGACTGATGAACAGGAGACTTTTCTGTTTGGAGGGAGGCTCAGGGGTGCGGGGTGTCCCCGCGGTCTTAAGAGACGAGTTTCTGAAGTTCCTCTTCAAACAGTTCATTTGGTGTCTTGTAGGCAAAGATTTTTCTTGGTAGGTTGTTCATTGCCCTCTCAATCATACGAATTTGCGTCCGGCTATAATCCTCAATCGCATGTCCTTTAGGGATGAAACGACGGATGATTCCGTTGTGGTTTTCATTTGTTCCACGTTCCCACGAAGAGTATGGATGAGTGAAATAGATATTTATCCTATCACCAAACATTTCTGACAACCTAGCGAATTCAGAACCATTATCTGCGGTGATTGATTTAAAGACCGCAGATGTGTATTCACCGAATTCTTCGAGGACTGAAGAGAGTGCGTAGTTAACTGAGTCGGCATCTTTCCCGTCCATCTTTACGATGAATTCACGACGCGTTTTGCGTTCAATCAAAGTTAATAGTACATCATCTTCTTTATCCTTGCGCCCTACGACGGAGTCAATTTCAAAATGACCGAATTCTTCACGAGATTCAACGCTATCAGGACGTTCTTCAATACTTTTTACCGAGAACTGTCTTATTTGGGCGTTGCGTTTTCTTAACCTTTTTGGTATTTCGACGTACCTTTAAGAGAAGGTCACTGTTTCGAGTTTTCAGAAGACCCAGCTCGATATAATGATAAAGGGTCTTTGTTGAGATCATTTCATCCGGAGAAAACAACCCTTTGAGCTTCGCAAGACCAACAATCGCATCTGGAGATAGGGTCCTTGTGCGATCAAGTAATAGTTCGTCAACAAATGCCAAGAATGCCTTCACACGCCCAAACTTCAACGGTTTACGAGAACGAGCCACATTTCGATCTGTTACAGCTTGACCTGTTTCAGCAAGATATTGCGTTGTGTAGATATGTTTTCCATTGATTTTTTTTACTTGAGTGGTCGTGCCACGAGCAAGTTCATTGTAGATTGTCCCGCGCGAAACCTTGAGTTTTCGCGCAAGTTCGCTCTTATTTGTAATTCCGGCATTCAAATAGCCTTGAAGTTCTCCACGTTGAAACTGTGTAAGGCGTGGTTTCTTATTCGTTATTTTTATGTTATTCTGTTCTAGCATCGTATTCGAAATCCCTTCTTATTGATTGGTGTAGGAACCTCAATAATACACGATTTCGCGTACGATGTTTTTATTTTTCTAAAGTGTTCAACTTGATTCTACTATTCGCCAAAAAAACACAGCTTAATATTTAGTATTTTCTTTAGTAGATACTTTGTATAAAATAGAACAATCAATAATATATAGTCGAGGTGTAAGATTTTTATGTATTTTGGAATTATTCCGCTTATCCTATTTTTTATTTTTCTGTATTCTTACTTGAAAGATCCAAGGAAGATAATAAATGGTTTTTTATTTAATGCCTTTTTTTGTTCATTTCTTTTATTTTGTACGATTGCTTCTTTAGCATCTGAAAATAGCGTTTTGAAACTTATAGCTAACATCCCACTTTTTTCTCTTTTCTTCATAATACCTTTTGGAATTGTAGCTTTAATGCTCGGCTTATTTCTAAATGCAAGAATCTTAATAAAACGAGAAGGAAGACGCTTAGCAAACTCCTTAACTTTAATCGTAGCTATCATTATTCTATTATTTATTGTCATGCCTATTATTAGTCCATCCAGTTTGTTCTCTACTATATTCCAACCTTTGTTCGGTGGCATATCGTTGATTATTTTTTATTTCTTGATTCATTTATCAAACTTTTTAACTGCCTATTTTCTTTATCAGTTTAATAAACCGAAGTATAACCAAGATTTTATCATCGTGCTAGGCAGTGGTTTAATTAACGATCAAGTACCACCACTTCTTGCAAGTAGAATTAAGAAAGCCATCGATTTTTATCATAAACAAGTAGCAGTGACCACACCACCAACAATTATTTTCTCTGGAGGACAAGGTCCCGATGAAAATCTGCCCGAAGCGGAAGCAATGCAAAAATACGCTGTTGAAAAAGGAATTCCTCTTGAGCATACTGTGCAAGAAAATCGTTCTGTAAACACCTATCAAAATATGTTATTTTCGAAACGAGTTATGGATACGTTAAAACCAGATGGTAAATACAACAGCATCTTTACAACAAATAATTTCCATCTTTTCCGTGCTGGTCTATACGCTAGACAAGCTGGTCTAAATAGCCAAGGTATCGGCTCTAAAACAGCATTTTATTATTGGCCCAATGCAATGGTTCGTGAATATGTTGCAATTGTTGTAATGGGGCGAAAAAGACATATGAAAGTTGTTGGGACAGTTCTCGGAATTTCTCTATTCCTTTCTTTATTTTCCCTATTATTCTTTTAGTTAACTATAAAAATTAATCAACAAAAGGCTACTGAATCGTAATATTCTAGTACCCTTTTATTAGTCGTTGACAGTAGGTATTTTTCCCCTGTAGCCACAAACTGGACATGCAATAATACGTTCGTTTATGACACCTGTTTTAAATGCGAATGCAAAACTTATTTTTGATAATTTAAAGCAGTTTCTACAAATCGGACATACAAAATAAGTTGTTTTCGTATAACTGCTGGCATATTTATAAATAAAAATAAAGGCTAGAATCAAAATGAGTAGTTTTTGGATAAGTCCAAAATAACCAGTTAAATCATTAATTACTTACTTCTTGCCATTAAAATAATTTTATTACATATAATTTAAAAATAAACGATACTGCTACTTGTGTTCATATATTTTCTTTTTATTCATTTATAAATTTCTCATGAAACAGACATTGAAAAGAAGCTTAGTGGGATTTCACCAAATTTATTGATGGAGGGACAGTGAATGCACCTACAAAAAAAATCGTCTTGGTTTCTTGCATTATTAACTCTAGTAGCGGTTGTTTCAGTGTTTTATTTGATGGATTCTACAAAACAATCAAAAGAGGATATTACCTTGTCTGTAGATACAGATCAAAAAGCAACAATACAGAGTGTGACAAAGGAAGTTTCTTCTCCAAGCCCTTTATTTGAAGAAACGCGCCTACAAGTAAGTAACGAGAGAAACCAACTTCGTCAAAAGTTAACGCAACAAATTACATCAGATCAGTATTTTGTTGAGGAAAAAAATAAGGCATCAATTGAAATGGATACTCTTAATAAAGAAGAATCTACAGAAACGATGCTTGAGATGCAAATTAAGGCACTAGGCTTTCCTGATGCTTTAGTACGAATAGAAGGAGAAGAAGTTTCTGTAACAGTGATGGCAAAGGAACTATCAAAATATCAAGCAAATGAAATTATCTATCTGGTAAAAAAAGAATGCGAGGATGCAAATGTGCAAGTTAAATTCGGCGCAAATAATTATTGAAAAATAGAGAAAAAGGGTTTTCATTTTACAAAAAACAGCGTCAATGAGGATTATTCAATAGTAATAATACCGATAAACCTCCAACGTGGAAATAACATCCATATATGTCACAAAAAGAAATTCTTGCTATCTCTGCACATAAAACCTCTTTTATTTGTTTTTCCCGGTCTGAAATTCCCCCATTTAAATGCTACAAATTAAAAAAAAACAAAATATCTTTTACTATTTCTTCTTGATCTTTCCCTAATGTCATTAAATGCTTAGATTCTTTATAACCTTTAATCTTTTTTACATATGAATTGACATTATTATATACAACATTAGCGCTATGTGAGTACAATTCATCATCTTGTTCACCATAGAGAATTGCAATTGGAACTGATATTTTGTCAAGATTTTGAATGGTAGACTTAATGAATTGTTGAAATACAATTAATGAATCTAAAGACATTTGATTAAATATATCAATTTCTTGAGAAATTTGAAATGTTGACTTCCCCTCTACTTTTTTGTAATTGTATGCATAATTTATTATTCTTCTTTTGAGTCGTTCTGGCTCCCTATCAATCGGTACTGATAATACAATCGCTCGCTCTATTCTTTCCAACTCTGCAAGTTTCAATGTAAAAATGCCACCTATAGACAAACCTATGACAGAAATTTTTTGGAATCCCTCGCTAATTAAAAATTGATATGAGTTAACTACATCTTGCCACCAGTCATTTACGTTATATTGTAGTAACTGTTCCGGAGCACATCCATGACCTCGGTAAAGTGGTGCATAGCATGTGTAACCTTTTTTATGTATATCAATTGCAACCTTCTTCATATCTCTAGTATGGCTTGTAAACGAATGTAAAAGTAATACAGCATGATTATTACCTTTTAGGTAAATTTCTTTAGCAGGAAGTATCTTTATCACAAAACCAAAACCTTTCTTCACAAATACTAATTCTTAGTATAAAGATACTTTACCAAAGTTGCCAATTATCTAAATTACCCCATCTATTATTTATAGATTGTGGAAGACCATCATTTCAATTATCACTCTTTACGACATACTCATGCGCCTATGTTAATCGAAAGTGGTCAATCAATTAAAGCTGTCCAAATAAGAATAGGACACAGCAGGTATCAATAAAGACCTCTATGTCCTGGTGGCATGAAGGTGGCAGAAAAATTAGCATTAATATCACCCATCACGGAGTGGTTTTTTAGTTTTTCATTAGTTTAATTAATATTTTTTATTCATTTACCTATGTTTTTACTTATACATTTACTACACAATAATTGGTAATGAACATCCTGAAACCAAAGAATAAAAAGATTTTATTTGTCTAAAATAGAGTAAATGCTCTTATTAATATAGGAGCCAAACGACAAAAAAAGGGTGTGTATATGAAAAAGAAAATAATTATTTTAGTTATTATTTACTTTGTATCGTGTTGGAAACCTTACTCCATCAATGCATATAACCATGAGAAAATCCCAATACTAATGTACCACCATCTAGAAAAAAATGTGAATAACAATGTAGTCATTTCGCCAGAAAATTTCGAAAGTCAAATTAAATCACTTAAAGCGAACGGCTACAATACTATTACCATCCAACAATTATATGATTACTTAAACGGTAATATAAAGTTACCCAAAAAACCAGTACTAATAACCTTTGATGATGGGTATTTAAGCAATTATGAAATGGCATATCCAATTTTAAAAAAATACAATATGCATGCTGAAATCTTTGTAATCACTAGCCGTATCCTAGAAAAAAATGAAAAAAACACCCATTCCAATGAAATTCCAAAGATGAATTGGAATCAATTAAGAGAGATGAAAGATTATATTACTATCCAAAGCCATAGTTGGGATTCGCATTATAAATTAACCTCAGGTAATGATAAACAATATAGTGCTTTATATGGTCCTAGTTACATTAATGGAAAACTAGAGAAACAAGAAGAGTTTGAAGAAAGGGTTAAAAACGACTTTATTCGTTCCAGAAAAATAATCAAAGAAAAGTTAGGATACGAACCTATTGCTATAAGTTACCCCTTTGGCAGTAAATCCGAAGCTACATTAAAATTAGCAAAAGCTGCTGGGTTTAAGTTGGGGTTTGTCATTAAAAATAAGAACGCTACTTTGGGCGATAATCAGTATGCTTTAAGCCGAATAACTGTAAACGGTAATGACACTGGCACAGAATTAATAAATAAACTAATCAGTGATGATTAAAAACCAATTTTTGATAGCCATTTTCATTCTCTCCCTAAAGCCCAGATACTCAATTAATTTTGAGCCTGGGCTTGAACAGAGATGTTGCTGATATTTTTGATTCCATTGCAAAAGATTTATAAATTGCTGGCACAATTTAAAAACAGTGGCATAAACGTTGTTATATCAACGTTACTTCTTATCGTCCATCTTCAGAACAGCCATGAATGCTTCCTATAGAAATGCTATATTCAGGTGTATCTATTTGTATTTATGTATAGCCGTTAAACCTTTGATATATAAGGGTTTGTCGGTTATTTTTTTTATTTAATTTCATTCAGGGACATTTTGATTTTATCGAGCTTTATTTTCTACATATGGTGGGGATTTGATAGAGGAAAAAAATTTAGACCACCCATCACGGAGTAGTCTTTATATGGATTATTTTACCGAAATTCTCATTAGACTAAGAATGGATGATTTAATATAATTTATTATCTTTTTCTAAAGTCGCTGCTAAAATTAAATACACAATAATAGATGTTGGACTTGTAAAGATAAATATTAATCTAATGATTATAGAAGATATGCCGAAAAATTCTGCAACCCCACCACAAATGCCTAGTAACATCTTATCCTTTGAAGATTTCTTTAATTTTTGCATAATATAATACCTCCCTCATATTTTTCTTATTACATTAAAAATACTCGTTAGCTTAATAATACACATATAAAATTATTTTGGATATCTTTTTCCATTTACTTTAATCAAATACAAAAAACCACTCGTCTTGAACTGAGTGGTCTTTAGAGAGGCGCAGCATATATTTGATAGTATTGCTTAGGATTTTTAAAATGGTGGGGAATTGGTGGAGAATGCCTAATTTCCATGCTGTTGCATTCCCTCTTAATTCCCCTTAAACCATTGATATTACTGAATTACTTCGAATCATCCATCTTCAGAACAGCCATGAACGCTTCTTGCGGTACTTCGACTGAACCTACTTGTTTCATACGTTTTTTACCTTCTTTTTGTTTATCAAGAAGTTTTCGTTTACGGGAAATATCCCCACCGTAACATTTTGCTAAAAACGTTTTTACGCATCGCTTTAATTGTTGAACGAGCGACAATTTTTTGTCCAACTGCTGCTTGAATTGGGACTTCAAACTGTTGGCGTGGGATTAATTCTTTTAATTTTTCTACAATAACTTTACCACGTTCGTATGCAAAGTCACGGTGTACGATAAAGCTTAGTGCATCGACTTGTTCACCATTTAGTAAAATATCCATCTTCACTAATTTTGAAGTTTGATAGCCAATGAGTTCATAGTCGAATGAAGCATAGCCCTTCGTATTTGATTTTAAATAATCAAAGAAATCATAAACGATTTCTGATAACGGCATTTCATAAATAATGCTGACACGTGTTGTATCGATATAATCCATCGTCATGAAATTACCGCGTTTCATTTGACAAAGCTCCATAACCGCTCCAACATAATCGTTCGGTACCATAATCGTAGCTTTTACATATGGTTCTTCCACTCGATCGATTTTTTGAGGGTCTGGCATTAATGAAGGGTTATCAACCTTTATTGATGTATCATCTGTCATATGAACATTGTAAATAACGGAAGGTGCGGTTGTAATTAAATCAATGTTAAATTCACGCTCAATACGCTCTTGAATGATTTCCATGTGTAAAAGCCCTAAGAAACCACAGCGGAAACCAAATCCTAGCGCTTGTGATGTCTCTGGCTCATATTGAAGTGCAGAGTCATTTAGTTCTAACTTTTCTAACGCTTCACGTAAGTCATTATATTTCGCTGTATCGATTGGATATAATCCGCAGTAAACCATTGGATTTAAACGACGATAACCTGCTAATGGCTCAGTTGCTGGGCGATTTGCAAATGTTACAGTATCCCCTACACGAGTATCACCGACATTTTTAATGGATGCTGTTAAATAACCTACGTCACCGACTGTTAATTCATCCTGTGGTACTGCTTTCGGTGTGTGTATACCAACTTCAATAACTTCAAATTCTGCTCCAGTAGCCATCATACGAATTTTATCGCCAGGTTTTACTGTACCATTCATGATTCGAATGGAAATAATAACACCTTTGTAAGCATCATAAACAGAGTCAAAAATAAGGGCTTGTAACGGTGCTTCTGGGTCACCAGTTGGTGCAGGCACTTTCTCTACAATTTGTTCTAAAATATCTTCAATCCCGATACCGGCTTTAGCAGAAGCTAAAACCGCTTCAGAAGCATCTAACCCGATTACATCTTCAACTTCTTGACGTACGCGTTCTGGATCTGCTGCTGGTAAATCGATTTTATTGATAACAGGTAAAATTTCTAGGTCGTTATCAAGCGCTAAGTAAACGTTTGCTAGTGTTTGTGCTTCAATGCCTTGTGCTGCATCGACAACTAAAATTGCACCTTCACAAGCAGCTAAACTACGTGATACTTCATATGTGAAATCGACATGTCCTGGTGTGTCGATTAAATGGAATGTATACACTTCGCCATCTTTAGCTTCATACTTTAATTGTACTGCATTTAATTTAATCGTTATGCCTCGCTCACGCTCTAAATCCATTGAGTCGAGTAGCTGTGCTTTCATTTCACGAGAGGTTAGTGATTTCGTTTGCTCTAATATACGGTCAGCAAGCGTTGATTTCCCGTGGTCAATATGTGCGATAATAGAGAAATTTCGAATATTCTCTTGTCTTTTTAAACGTGCTTCTCGGTTCATCTTTTCCACTCCTAATTAAACTATAATGAATTATACTATGAACCTTATACAAACCACAACAATTGAACGGCATAAATGCTGTTAAATCAATGGTTATTCTAAAGAGTGTGCTGTTTCCTCTGCGAAATAATGCGAAAAGCGATAAAGAGTTGTTAACTAGAACTAATGAAAATGCGAGTGATTTTTCCTATTCGCTTAACATAAAAATAGCCAGCTACACCTTTAGCATGGTGCACGCTAGCTATTTTATTACCGACTTATTTATCTATTGATTGTTGAATTAGATTCGTCAACGTATCAATACCTTTTTGTTCTAGGTGTACGCCGTCTGGAGCAAAAAACTCTGGATGGTTGATGGCAGCTGAATGCCAATCAATCAGTGTAATATTATCGTGCTCTTGAGCTTTTTGTTGTAAAGAATAATTCACTTTACCTTCCCAAGAACGTGGTACCCGAGTATTCACTAAATAAATATCGGCATTGGAGAAAGCTTCAAGCAGTTCATCAATCTGATCATTCGTAAAGAAACCATTCGTGCCAAGTTGAATAATAACTGCTTTATTTGGCTGATTAAAACTAGCATAATTTGGTGCCAGTTTGACAGCCTGTGAAACTTGGCGACCAATTTTTGCATCAATTGTAATGTTAGGATAGATCTTATGTAAGCTTGTAGCAATATCTATCATTACAGAATCTCCAATGGCTAATATTCCATTATAAGATTCATTTATAGGGTTAGCAGTTGAGTCATTCCCCCCCCTGCTCAGGCTCTTCTATGTCCGGTTGAAGACTAGTTTCGACTTCTTCATTCTCCACTTTCGATGAATCGCTTTCTGAGGTTTTTTCCATTACGGAATCATTATGTTTAGGCGATTGTTCCCCACCATTTATTTTAATTTCTGTTGGCTGGGACTCTTTTGACTCCGTTTGTTCTTCTCCTACAACACCCGTGATTCCAGTAAAGAATACTAAAAGGAATAGAGGAATGAGCACCGTTGAAATTTTTCTAGCCAACGTAAAGCTCCCCCATTTATTTTTATTAAATACAAGATACTGTCGATAATAGGAGCGGAATCCTTCCTTCCGTATAGGCATTTCGATAAAACGATAAGATAATTCAGCAATTATCAAAATCAGAACTAGCTGTAAAACAACTCGCCAGTACGAAGGATTACCTATTTCATGGACTGGAGTACCTAACACCATAATCGGATAATGCCATAGATAAATTCCATACGATCTTGAACCAATCCAACGTAGAGGCTTCAAAGACAGTATTTTCCCTAAGAAGCTAATAGGATGGCAAACGCACGCTATTAATATAGCTGCATTCAAACAGAATAGGAACATGCCTCCTCTATATAAGAAAGTTTGATATTCATCTACAAAAATAATACTTAAAATGAAAATACTAAAAGCAACCAAGCTTATAGCATTTAGTTTATTGATATGGTCAGTAGATAGTTTTTGTGACGATAATCTTTTCATCGGCCAAACGAGAGCTAGCCAACAGCCTATTAGTAACTCAAAGGAACGCGTATCTGTCCCGTAATATACACGACTCGGATCAGCTCCAGGCTCATACAGTAAGCCCATTAACACAGCTGAACATAATGCACCAATAAAGATAAAAATGGCTAATTTATTCTGCTTCTTAAGATAAAGCCCAAGCATTAACAGAATCGGCCAAATAAGATAAAATTGTTCCTCAATGGCTAAAGACCATAAATTTTTTAAAGGTGAAGGGGATCCAAAACTATCAAAATAAGAGAGTTTATGAAAAATGAACCACCAATTACTTGAATAAAAAATAGAGGATATTGCATCTCCGCGCAATGTACTGAGAAGTTCCTTATGAAACAGGGTCGCCCAAGCGAATGAAGTAATGATCATTACGTACGCAGCAGGTAGTAAGCGTCGAAACCGTCCAATCCAAAATTTTCCCAATCCTACTGTTAACCGATTTCCTTTTAAAGGTAAAATAGTAGAGGTTATTAAGTAACCTGATAAAACAAAAAAGATATCAACCCCAAGGAACCCTCCGCTGGCCCATCTGAAGTTAAAATGATAAGCAATAACAGCTAGTACTGCTAAAGCTCGAATCCCATCTAGCCCGGGGATATAACGATGATTGAATGTCTTGCCTGACATAATATTCCTTCCTTTTCTTCCAATAATCTATAAACTTTTTCAACATTTTTTAGATAAAGCTAAACATCGTCTCCTTTTAATAACTATTCATCCATGCATTTACTTATATAAATGACGGATGAGTATCTATAAAAGTTTATATAAAATGATATCTTAGAAAATTTTTTCCTTTTATCACCTTAACAACAAAATAAAGCTTTCATATGTATAATGTTTCAACTTTTTGAAGGCTAAATTAAACGTTTTCATATTTTATACAGCAAAAAAGCATCTCCAAAATGGTAGATGCTTGAAAAGCGTGTTTCGCCTATTGCATATACAAAACTTTCACAACTCAAATGTTCATGAACCAACTCAAAAATTATAAATTAAAGTCTTAACAACTACTTTTTCTAATTTTTCTAACAATCGTTCATTTTCTTTGCCCAATATTCTTAATTCAAACGCATTCACAAAAAATTGGCTAAAAGGAGGCTATACAAAAGCTCTTCGAATTCATTCGAATGTATAAGAATGGTTAATCAACACACCTGGCATTTTAACTTTGTTTTTCTGTAATGAAGGATTTTGCTATGGCTTTTCCTATTATGGCAATTGTACGATTCAATTCTTCTTCTGTATTATCAATTCCACCTAGTTCGATTAAAATCATTTCTTTTGTTAAATCCTGATTATAGCGTCCATCTACATTGTCACCACTTTTAGATATAACTCCTCTAGAAATCTTTGGAACAATTTCATTCATAGAAGCAGATAGACTTTCTGCATAAGCAGTATTCCATCTATAATTTTTATGCTCTGCGCCAACGACAATTGCAATACGTGCATATGATTCATTGTTATGTGTGATCGTTGTCGCATTTCTCTTAGCAGAATCACGATGCAAATCAATGACTAAATCATAAGATTGCTCTTCTAAACGTTTTGTTAAATAAGGACGAACGACGTTGTAAGCATCTGGAAAAAGTTTTTTCTGAAGTTTTAATTCCTTCATCACATCAACATCTAAAACGTCCGTTTGTATACCGTTCATACTAAAATGCTTAGAAATCGTATCTTTTAAATTAAAAATATTTGTTTTTTCATCATAAACGGCCGCTTTCCCGCTAACAACTTTCACCATTGGTTGATATGCTTCCTGTGAATGCGTAAATACTAACAATACTTTAAATGGATCTTTTGTCTGCTCGTTTGTTTGCTCTTGCTCTTTTGTCTGCTCCAGTGCACTTTGTTCGGGTAAATTAGTAGCGGCAAACACGACTTGTTTATCCTCTGGTTCTTTAATCGGAGTCGATGCTTGCTTGTTGAACGGAAGTTGCCCAGCAATGACAGGTAATACGAAGAAGAACAATAATAAACCAAATGACCACTGTAGTTTTTTTAGCAAAGTCACACCCTCCTCCCCTTATCGTATGGAGGGGAGGTGTCTTTTAGAACGAAAAAAATTATAGATTATTTGCCCATTTCATAAGCATAGATGACACGAGTTTTGCATAATTATCTATCCAATAATCAGCTTCCTTTGGCGTAACCATCAGCTGTGTATGTGAGCCTGCAAAAGTCTCTGCAAACAATTGCTGACGCTCTTCTTTGGACCATGTAGCCCATTCACCAAAAATCGGTTTTACTAAAGACATATCAAGTTCTTTATTTATATCTGGTTGCCAAGACGACAATGACAATTTTGATGAAGGTTTACTCCGTTCTGCCACTCTTGCAGCTATAGAACGTAGCATTAACTCTACAGCATCTGCAATTAATACAGGTGCATCAACTACCGTTGGGATTCCAATTGCGGTAACAGGAATGCCAAGCATCTCATATGAAATTTCCTTACGCTTATTTCCTACGCCTGAACCCGGATGTATTCCTGTATTCGTTAATTGAATTGTTTTACATAAGCGATCACTAGCTCTTGTTGCTAATGCATCTACGACAATAATTAATTTCGGCTGTAGTCGCTCTGCCAATGCCGCTACAAATTCACCAGTTTCATATCCTGTTTGTCCTGTTACACCAGGCGCATACATGACGAATTTTTCATCAATTACATCTAAACTATGCAAATGATCAATGAGATATGGTCCTATAGCATCTGGTGTAATGGTACGATTTCCTAGACCAATAATTAAAATTTTGTCATCTTCTTCCCATGACATGGATTCATGCATTTTTTTAAAATTCACAAGTAATTCTTTTTCAAGCTGTTCAAACCCATCTTTATCATCAAGCGTCAACGTAGGTACGGAAAGTGTAATGTACTGCCCTTCCTTCTTACCAATTTGCTTCTCACCTTCTGCATTAACGAGCACATCAGTGATTTTTATCCGACCAGCACTCCAATCTTCAATTTGAATACCACTCGATTCTTTAAGTGTATCTTTTTGCTCTTTTGTTTGATGTAAAACAACTTCTTCAGACTCATCAATTAAATCCGTACGTTGCCAATTTAAATTTTGCATACAGTTCACCTCAACAATAGTTTGTTCAAACTGTCAAGTAAATATTCTTTGCATTTATCTATTGCAATTTGGTCAAGCGTTTGTTAAAATGATTTTTGTTGTATTGACACAAGAAATCAATGAGAAGTTATCATCTCGTACCTAATTTAGGAGGTGAAAGATATGCCAAACATTAAATCTGCGATTAAACGCGTAAAAGTTAACGAAAAAGCTAACGCTGCTAACTCTCAAGCTAAATCTGCAATGCGTTCTACAGTGAAAAAAGCTGAAAACGCTGTTGCTGCTAATGCTGAAAACGCACAAGACCTTTTACAAGCAGCTTACAAATCTTTAGATAAAGCAGCTTCAAAAGGACTTATCCACAAAAACGCGGCGGCTCGTAAAAAGTCTCGCCTTGCTAAAAAAGCGTAATTGTTATAAAGGATCAGTATACTCTATTCGGAGTAGCTGGTCTTTTTTATTTTTATAGATAAACATTGTTGCTGTCGCTTCACTTTCGCACAGATAAACATTGTTGCTGTCGCTTCACTTTCGCACAGATAAACATTGCTGCTGTCGCTTCGTTAGCACTTCGCTTTCTTACATATTGCATTCCGGTTTTGAATTGTGCTTGCCAAATGATGACGATAAAGAGCTGCCCATATTGCTTTGGACAGCTCCACCAATGGATCTTTTATAGTCTTAAAGTTGACGCAGTAAAAAGAGTTCTAAATAACGCTCACGATTGCCCCTCGCTGTTTTCAGCTGTAAATCGACCTCTGCTAGCCGATACAATGCCTTCAATAAGCTTTCCTCTGATGGACGATTACGCTGCTCTACCATCAGCTTGACACGATAAGGATGTATTTTTAAATTTTTTGCAATTTGCTGTGGGTGATAGCCCTTTTTTAATAGATAAAATACATTGGACATCGTACGTACATTTGATGCAAGCAATCCAACAAGCATGATGGGCTCTTGCTTTTGACGTAGTAAATCGTGATAAATAGACAATGCCCCTACTGAGTCATTCGCAAAGTAAGCATTTAACATTTTAAAGGCATCCTGCTCTAACGTTTTTGCCACTAAATCCTCGACTAACGTAGCAGTAATTTCTCCGCCATCTCCTAAATAAAGAGTTAGCTTCTCAATTTCCATTTGCAACTGTAACATATTCGGGCCAACCATTGCGACAAGCTGCTCAATCGCATGTTGCGTTATGCTGTTACCTTCTACTTTGACTAGACTTTGAATCCACACAGCTAAGTCCTGCTCCTTTGGTGTTTCGGTTTGGACTAATAACGCATGTTCCTTCATCATCTTTGTCACTTTTTTACGTTCATCCAATTTCTCATAAGGTGCGATAAAAACTGTTACTGAAAAATCGGAAGGGTTTGCAAGCCATGTCTCTAAGCGCTTTACATCATGGTCAATTTTTTCTTTTCCCTTTTCAGTTGCCTTTAAAAAGGATGCGTTTTTGGCAATGATAAGCTTTCGCTCAGAGAAAAAAGGAATTGTATCTGCTTCATCCATAACGACATCTACTGGCATTTCATCTAAATCAAATGTTGTCATTTCTATCTCTTCTTCAGGCCCTATTGCCTCTTTTAAACGTTTTACTGTTTCATCTATAAAATAGCTTTCCTCACCAACGAGTATATAAACTGGTGAGAGCTCCCCTTTTTTGATTTTGTTCCAAACCGTTGAAATCATAATTTTCCCTCCATCTAGCAATACTACTAGTATACATGATTTGAATTCCTTTGTGACTTTGACCGAATTGTGTCGATTCTTTGCCACACGACGAATTCTCCTTTTCGATATAGCTTTTATGAAAATGATGTCTTATAATAAATAACAGAACTGGAGGGATAGCAATGAATCCATTTGAAGGAAAAAACATACAATGCAGACGTAATGACGCAATCGACTCTGCAGTTGGCTTCATTATACCATTTAGTGTGTTTACACTTATGTTTATCATCGCAATGATAGTAGAATTCGTAGCTAGATAATTGATCGTAATGTACGAAGGAAAAGACCTTGCTCATTTTTGGACAAGGTCTTTTTCCTTTTGTACAGACCAACTATTTCCGCGAATTCGCACTTCAATAGTCCCATCTACTCCAGTTGTTAAAGTAGATAAATTTCGACTCGTAAAACGCTCGACTACTTCATCATGTGGATGATGATAGCGATTATTGAACCCAGCGCTAAAAATGGTTAATTCAGGCCGTAACAGCTCTACAAATGGCTCAATACTAGATGTTTTACTGCCATGATGTCCAGCCTTCAACAACGTCATACCCGCTAATTGCGTGTTGTAAAGATGGATAAGCTCCTGTTCACCATGCTCCTCTAAGTCACCAGTTAACAATGCTCGAAATGCCCCCTGTTGCATATATAAAACAATTGAATCATCATTCCCCTCATAATCGGTGTCACGGGGCCATAAATAATGAAAGCTAGTATTTCCTATACGCCAAGTCGTCCCATGCATCTTTTCTTTTACTGGAACCTTTTGCTTTTTGGCTTCCATCAGTAAATCCCGCATTGCAGGCTTTTCCATTGAACCAGGAGTGAGATGAATTTCATGCATGTTAATCTCTTGCAAAACCTCTTCAGCTCCCTCTACGTGATCGGCATCCGCATGAGTGGCGATAAAGATGTCAATGTCTCGTATCCCTTTTCCCTTTAAAAACGGTACAACAACTTGTTTCCCAACCTCATATGGGCTTTCTGACGTCTTCCAAATATCCTGCTCAAAGCGCAGTAAGCCGCCTGAATCAATAACATATACAGCCCTTCTAAACGGTAATTCAATAACGGTACAATCACCCTGTCCAACGTTTAAAAATGTAAGTTTTGTTTCATTAAAAAGCATCGGTGAAAGATGAATACATAATGCAGGAATGACAATCACAACTGCAAATTTACCATAATGCTTTATCTCGATAAAATAGAAGCCTGCTAATACACTTATCAACGCCACACAAACGAGCCATATAGCAGGTTTTCCTGGCGACCACAGTTGAAACGGCAATTCCTGGAGATATAAAATGAATTTCGTAAGCCAAACACGGAGCGGCTCGTACACTACAAATAAAATTTTTGCTACCGGCATCGATAAAAACGTTACAACAAGCATTACAATATTTGTAGGTAAAATAACAAAGGAAAACAGTGGCACGAAAATAATATTTGCTAAAAATGAAGAAATAGAAATTTCATAAAAATGATGGAGTAATAATGGATAAACAAGAAGCTGGCACACAAATGTAATGAAAAATGAACGGATCAACCAGTTCGTGGATAGGCTTAAAATGATACCTGAATAGACAAGACTAACCGTCGCTAAATATGACAATTGAAAGCCAATCTGATAAATGACACCTGGTTCAAGTAGGACAAAGCAAAGAAAGCTAATTGCTAGGGCATCATCAATCGATATTTGCCACCTAGCGTAACGCATTAGCATGATTAATTCTACGACAGATACTGCACGCCATACGGAAGGAGCACCACCAGCTATCACCCCATAGATAGGTAAAATGATGAGTAAAACTAAGGTCGCCATTTCCTTTCGTACGCCTATACGTAGAAGACCTTCAAAAAACAACCATGAGACAAGCGCCACATGCAGACCAGAGATAGCAAATAGATGTGTGATGCCAAGCTTTTGATAGGCTCGTTGAAGCTCCTGATCGACCTGATCCTGTGATCCTATTAGAAGTGCTTGTGCCTCAGCAACTAGTGACTCCGGGAATGTTGTTTCAATATGTTTTTTCATAGAGTGTCTCTGTTTAGCAAGAAACGAAAGAATGGATTTTTTCTCTTCTATAAAGGTCCAGCTTGAAACTTCAAATATTCCTCTAGCACCTTTACTTATCAAATATTTTTCCATAGAGAACGCATACGTATGTGCAGGTGGAGGTGGTGCTATAAGTTCTCCTTGAACTAGATAGGTCCTGCCTGTTAATGAAGTAGTTTCATAAAAGCTTTTCTCTTCTTCTGATGAAAATGTATAGACAACATACAGCTTCTCACCTGTTTCAGTTTTTACAAAGCCTCTAAGCTTTTGACCATTTATTTTATATTCACTCGACCAAGTTATTTGGAATGTTGACGGTAGAGGGGAAGGTTCCGTCAATTGAAATGTAACGATGAAGAAATAGGAAAGAAATCCACTAACGATAACAAGAGCTGAAATTAATCGTGTTTCACCTTTCAAATTAAGCCATAATGCGAAAAGCAGAAGAATAGCGAGTAGCCAAGCTGACTTGTGTGCCGCTATTGCAGCAACAAGTACAGCTAGTGCTACGTAAATCCATTTATGCTTTAAAGCTTTTTGCCAAATAATGCGCTCACCTTCTGTTCATATGGGCGCAATTTTTCTGCAGGCATACCACTCTCACGAAGCTCGTTTAGCATGTCTATGTACAAGGCTAATTTTTCGTCGCTTAAAAAGTCGATTTTACGTTCATCAAACGGAACGTGTACAACCTCTACACCTGCTTTTTCAAATAATTCTTGGGCATAAGGGTTATTTTTATAATCGGTAGCGTAATACACGCGTTCAATACCTGCTTGAATAATAGATTTCGTACATGGCAGACACGGGAAATGTGTAACATATAAGTCTGCACCTTTTGTAGGCGTACCATATTTAGCACATTGTAGCAGTGCATTCATCTCAGCATGCACTGTACGCACACAATGGTTATCAACAACATAGCAGCCTTTTTCAATACAATGTTCATCACCTGTAATTGAACCGTTATAGCCACCTGCAATAATTCGCTTATCTCTAACGACAGTTGCTCCTACTGCCAGTCTTGTACATGTGCTACGTAATGCGAGTAAATGGCTTTGCGCCATGAAAAATTGATCCCAAGTAATTCGCTCCATATGACTACCTCCAAAAATTGATTAACAAACTGTGCCTTAATTGCAACAGTCACTTTTCTACTACAGTGTAGCCCTTTTTGAAAAGAGTCGTCAATATCTCATCACTTGCTGTCATTAATTAACTGTAATGAAATCCTTCAACTTCTCAAACGTTTTTTCGCCAATACCACTCACTTTTTTTAAGTCCTCAATTGTTTTAAAGCTACCATTCTCCTCACGATAGGAAATAATGCTTTGAGCCTTTGATGGACCAATACCTGATAAGGTCGTAAGTGTTGCTTCATCTGCTTTATTTAAATTGACCTTTTGTTCTTTCATACCATTGTCACCTTGTGATGTTCCACTAGTAGGCATCGTCAAAATATTAGAGGTAATTTCGTCTAGTTTTTCACCCTTTATAGGAATGTAAATAACCATCTCATCCTGAACTTTTTGCGCATGATTAATGAGTTGCGTATCAGCATCCTGAGTATAACCACCCGCTAGCTGTACCGCATCTATTATTCGTTGGTCAGTCTGTAGCTCATAGACACCTGGATACATAACAGCACCCTTTATATCAACAAATACCTGCTGTATGACCGCTTCATCCACAGGTTCTTTCGTTTCATGTTGTTCAATAGGTTGGATTGTTTCGATGAGCTCTTCTTGGGGAGGTGAAGAGTCAGAACTCGAAAAAAAGAAGTAACAAAGTCCACCGATTACAAGTATGCTGGGGAGCAACATACTTTTTTTGTACTTTTGCCATAAAGATTGGATCATCGATAACATCCTTTCCTGCAAAAGGCAATCATATGGAGTCTATTTCATCTTACAATACCATTCATGCGTTGAAAAGATAAATTATTTATAGAAAGCGCTATATCAAATAATGAAAGCCCATCACCATAACGTGGGGTTGATTTCCATTCCGACTGAGCGCTTTGCTGGGGGCGTCCGATGAGCCGCTTTTGTTGTTGCTGCCGCTTCGCTTTCGCACAGAAAACATCCGCTGCGCTCCAGGGTCTCATCTGTGACCCAAGGAGTCGCCCAGTCTAATAACACCTTGATCATTTTCATATAGATAGCTATTTTCTAAAATTAAAAACGGTGCGTGTTGCTGAATCCCGATTACTCGTTTTTTCAATTGCGGTGTAATAAAGGTTAAGCCATGCTCTAGCTGCAATGTTTGAACGTACGCAGGAAAATTACCGTTTTCAGCAAAATCACTATATGTTTTTGGGCGATAATAAAATTCAGCGTCTAACTCCTCTGCTTCAATCGTCCATTCCACTTCTGGACAATCAAAAATAACACGTAGTGCCATTCCATTCGCTGTTTTTCTGAGCTCATCGTAAATATAAAACTGCTCTGGTTCTACCTGACCTACCTCACTTATTTAAACGTCAGAGAAATAATTGATTTTGCAGTAAAACCTCCTGCCATATCAAATGTTAATTCCACTTGAGTAGCATTACGGCGAATACTAACTATTGTTGCATCATGAAGACTTTGCTCAAAGACCTCTCTCTCCTTTGGTTTCATATAAGCTAACGTTTTCTGCTTTTCCTCATATGCCGCATTGAGAAGGCACAAGAGTATAATGTGCTATACTCTTATTAAGAGTATGACTACGCAAAAATGATGAGGTGAAGGCATGAAATTAGCTTGGAACGCTCAAAAAACCAAACGAAAGATGTTAAAGGAAAAGAGAAAGAACAAGAGCGAGAAGAGAAAATTTCAGACGAAGATATTGACTTGGATCGAACAGAGAAAAATTATGATTTAGTTCAATCGGATTGGCGTTATTATATTTCGAAAAATGATTGTAAAGGAGTTAAAAATTAATGGATGAACTACAAAATTTAATATCAGATAAACTACAAGTCTTGATACCAGATTATTTACAAAACTTACTACCATTTGATGTTATTATTTTATTAATAAGTACACTTATCAAATTTTTAATTTATGGAGTTATTTTTATAGTTTTGTTGTTTACTTTAGGGTTTATTATAGATTTTTTGAAGAAAGACAAATATGTTTTTAAAGGTTATCTTCGTACGTTGGCTAACACTATAGGTGGCGGAGAAGAATTTGTTTGTAATTATTGGGTTTGGCAACGAAATAAAAAGAAATATTATGGGTCAAATTTCAAAAAAAAATATGGAGTTTTACCATATTCGAGAAGAGCTAGGAATAAAAAATATACACGTTCTATAATTCCTTTTAGAAAAGAATTGTATGTTGTTGTTAGATAAGATAAGAGAAGGTTTTTATGCTCGATTTTGGTCGAGCATTTGGGCGATTAGCCCAAAAAAAACAGCTCACTGGTTAGTTTACCAGCAAGCTGTTTTACTATTTCATCGCACGGATAAAAATGCGTTCACTTTCATATTCAGGGCCTTCATCTGTGAAATCTGCTGTTACTTCTACATGTTTAAAGCCAATTTCCTGAAGCCATGCCATATATTGCTCAATTGAGAATGTGCGTTGGTTATGCTCCTCGTCGAAGCGTTCATACAGATCACTCTCAGCATCACGCACATAAAACGTCATTTGGTGGATAACGGAATGTTCAAAATCGCCAGGCTCCGTATGCCATACATAGCTAATATCACCATCGTCATACGTAAACGGTCCGTCTAAAAATATATCATTCATTTTAAATAATGAATGCACGTCAAAAAACAGTTGGCCTCCATCTCGTAAAGCCCCATAAATACGTTCTAGTGTTGAATAAACAGCTTTTTCGTCCACTACATAATTCAGTGAATCAATAGCAATCGTTACAACGTCAAGCGCCTCAAAGCCCTCTAATTCATCCATCGACATACAATAGAGAGGCACATGTAATCCTGCGTCTGCAAAGCGCTCTGCGGCAATGGAGAGCATACTTTCAGATAAATCAATCCCACTCACCTTGTAACCTGCCTGCGCAAACAACAGGCTAAGCACACCTGTACCGCAGCCGATATCTAAAAGATTCGGGTATTGACTGCTCGGTGCATGCTGCAAAACCCATTCCACATAAAGATTGTAAGGGATATCGGTTTGCAGCTCATCATACACGTGCGCAAATTGCTCGTAACTACTCACACTTAAGCCTCTGGCATGTCTAGTTGCGGTGCATCGCCCCATAGACGTTCTAAATTATAATAAGCACGTTCATCTTTATGGAATACATGTGCTACAACATCTCCAAGATCCACAAGAACCCAGCGTGCTCCATCGAAGCCTTCTACACGACGAATTTCATAGCCCTCTTTTACTGCTACCTCTTGTAATTCACGAGCGATTGCTTGCACTTGGCGGTCAGAATTACCATGAGCAATAATAAAGTAATCTGCTAAAAGTGAAATGCCTTGCATATTTAAAACGACAATATCCTCACCATGTTTGTCGTCAATTGCTTTGTAAGCTGATTGTAATAAAGTTGAAGTCATCCTTCACTGTCCTCTCTTTTCATCATATCGTTATAACATTCTATTGATAATGGATAAATTGGTTGTTTTGTATCAATTAAAAATACCAATGTATGGCGCACACAAGCACTCATCGCTTTATCCAAATTTTTCTTTACTTTTTTTCGTAGACGATCAACACCATCAAATTTACGATTAGGTTCAATCATATCTGCAACAAAAATAATTTTTTCTAAACGGCTCATGCCCGCGCGTCCTGTTGTATGAAAACGAATAGAATTTAACATATCCTCATCTGTAATGCCAAATTCGCTTTCTGCAATATATGCACCTACTGGACCATGCAGTAATTCACTACCCCAGCCAATAAGGCGAGCATCTAATTTTTCATCACGGACGATTTTCTCCATCCATTCGATATCTGCATATTTCGCAATATCGTGAAGGATGGCAGCTATCTCAGCCTTTTTTTCATCCTCACCATATAATGTTGCTAGCTCAATGGCTGTTTCCATTACACCAATGGTATGAATATAGCGCTTCTCAGGCATGCGTGGCTTAATCGCCGCCAAGTACTGTTCGCGTTCCATATAGACCTTCCTCTCGTATGAACGTCTCTACCGTTTCTGGCAGTAAAAAAGTAACCGTTCCTCCAGTGGCAAGGCGTTCACGAATCAGTGTGGACGACAAATCGATTTGGGGAGCTTCCACCATTAGTATAGGATACTCTGTTAGGGCCTCTGTTCCTGGACGCTTTACTCCTACAAATTGCACAAGCTTCACTAATTCATCAATACAGTACCATGTGTGAAGCGAATCAATCATGTCGCCGCCAATGATAAAGTAAAATTTCACATTAGGTTCTCTTATACACAACGAAGTAAGTGTCTTATATGAATAGGATACGCCACCCTTCTCTACCTCATACGACTCCACAGAAAAATGCGGATATGGACTTATTGCACGCTTTACCATTTCAAGGCGCTCCACATCACTGGCATCATGACGTGCAAACTTATGTGGTGGTAACGCATTTGGCATAAAGCGAACTTCATCTAAATCCAATGCATGCAGTACTTCATTAGCCATCATTAAGTGTCCATTATGTGGTGGATTAAATGTGCCTCCCAGTAAACCGACCTTTTTCATCGTCTCACCTTATTTCGTTGCTTTTGGTAATACAATCTTTTTATGATTGCGTGATTCTTTATATAAAACAACTGTCAGTCCAATTAATTGCACAAGCTCTGCATGAGCACCCTTTGCAAGTGCTTCTGCAACTTCATGCTTGTCCTCCTCACAGTTATCTAAAATACGTACTTTAATCAGCTCTCGTACTTCCAATGCTTCACGAATTTGTTTTGTCATTTCGTCATTAACGCCGCCTTTTCCTACTTGGAAAATTGGTGTTAGATTGTGTGCTTCTGCACGTAAAAAACGTTTTTGTTTACCTGTTAACATAAAAATTAATATCCTCCTAATTGCGCTTTCAGTTGCGCAATCATTGAATTTGTATTTGGGTATTCACCAAGCCAGTGCTCAAAAGCAATAGCCCCTTGATGAACGAACATTCCAAGACCCGTAACGACGGTTGCTCCTTTTTCCTCAGCCGCTTTTAAAAAAGGCGTCATTAATGGATTATACACAATATCGGCCACAATTGCGCCTTTTGCAAGTCGTTCTAGTGAAAATGGCATTGAAAAATTGCCCGTAGCAAGTCCAGCCGATGTCATTTGCACTAAAATGCCGAAATCAGCTAATGTTTCCTCAGCCTCTGCTAAAGAAATAGCATGACCTATACCCATTTCATCGACAATTGCTTGGGCATTTGCCACTGTGCGATTGGCAATGGTTAAATTCGTGTAACCTTGCTGTTGCATAGCAAAGGCAATACCGCGAGCAGCACCGCCTGCACCAATAAGAAGGACTGGCTTATCCTTATGAGACTTACCAACCGCTTCTTCTAGCGAGCGCACAAAACCAATACCGTCTGTATTGTATCCTTTTAATTTACCTTCTTTTGTTCGGACAACCGTATTGACAGCTCCCATTTTTTCTGCCAACTCATCTAGCTCATCTAAATAAGGAATGATCGCTGTTTTATGTGGGATTGTAATGTTCCAGCCACTTGCACCTAATGTTTTTAGGCCAGCAACCGCTGACTCCATATTTTCAGAAGATACATGCACTGGAATATACGTCGCATCTATCGTCAGTTCCTCAAACCAAGCATTGTGCATTGCTGGGGATTTTGAATGTTCAATCGGATCACCAATAACCGCAAACCATTTCTTCATTTCCTAGTCCCTCTTCTCTACTTGTACATCCTAAATTAGTGATGGGCGAATTGAAACTTGTACACCTTTTGGCGCAAAAGCTGCTACAACTACATTTGCATGCTGCACAGTAATCCATCCAAGACCAGAGAAGACAACGTCTGTTTTCGCTTCTTTGATGGAGAACTCATGACGCACTAATGGCGGTAGCTGGTCTATAAAGTCTGCAGTTGGAGGTGCAAGTAATTCACCCTTATGCTCTGCATACAATGCATCTGCCTTCTCAAGCTTTGTGCGGTGAATTGGTAAGTCATTGGCCACATGCACCGTAAATGCCGAACGATCACCTTGTATAAAGTCAAAACGAGCAAGAGCACCGATAAATAAAGTTTGTCCCGCATTTTGTTGGTAAACTTTCGGCTTTATTTCTTTTTTAGGCATAATATATTTTAATTCACTAGCGTCAATATGGTGTGCCATCTGATGATGATTAATAATCCCTGGTGTATCATATAATGCACTGCCATCATCTAATGGAATTTCAATCATATCCAAAGTTGTACCCGGGAAATGAGAAGTTGTAATAACCTCACCTTCACCTGTTGCCTGCTTGATAATACGATTAATGAACGTGGATTTCCCAACATTTGTACAACCTACAACGTAAACATTTTGTCCATTACGATACTCGTCAACGGCTTCCATCGCTTCAGTCATTCCTTTACCTTTATGGGCACTCACTAAAAGTACATCGACAGGTTGTAGACCAAGAGCCTTCGCTTCACGTTTTAGCCAATTAATCACTTTTTTCGGTTTCACAGATTTCGGTAATAAATCGGCTTTATTCGCGATTAATAATACAGGATTTTTCCCAACGAAGCGGTGAAGTCCTGGTAACCAGCTCCCATTGAAGTCAAAAATATCAACAATTTTTACGATTAAGCCTTGCTGTGTTCCAAGACCGTTTAATATGCGTAAAAAGTCGTCATCTGTTAATGACACTGGTTGAATTTCATTATAGTTTTTCAAACGGAAGCAACGTTGGCAAATGACCACGTCTTTTTCTAATGATGATTGGGGTGCATACCCAACTGCTGTTTTATCTTCTGTTTGAATTGTTGTACCACAGCCAATACAATTTGGCATTTCGTTCATTCTTTTTCCTCCCAAGTAATGATTCCTTTTCGTTTTAAATCATTGAACACGCGACGTTCAATGAATCGATTGAATTTTGTTACGAGCCCATCTGATTGTGCAACTGGTTTTACTAGTACTGTGTGCAAGCCTAAGCGATTTGCACCCATTACATCCGTTAGTAGTTGGTCTCCTACCATTACTACTTCCTGTGGACGTAGCCCTAATTGAATAACTGCATTATAAAAGGCATTACGAAGTGGCTTTTTAGCCTTATGAATATACGGAATATCTAGTGGCTCGGCAAAATGCTTGACACGTGCTTCATTATTATTCGACGCAATAATAACACGAATGCCTGATTCTTTCATAATGCGAAGCCAAATAATAAGCTCTTCCGTTGCATCTGCACGGTCCCATTCCACAAGCGTATTATCTAAATCCGTAATGATTCCTTTAATGCCTATGTCTTGAAGTTTTTCCGGTGTAATTTCAAAAATGCTCGTTACAAATTCATCTGGTAATAAAAAATTATACAAAATAGTGACCCCTAATCTAAATGTATTATTCGACCATTATAGCATATTTGCAAAGGCTTCACCCATTCGAATTGGGCTTCCTTGCACAACATTATCGGTAAATTCTATTGCATCCTTTTCAAATAGCATAACTACTGTTGAGCCGAATGAAAAATATCCGATTTCTTCACCCTTACGCCACTGTGTTGTGGTATTAGTGAGTACGATAGAGTTTACAAAGGTAGCACCAACTTTAATAAACGCTACCTGCTGATTTTTAACCACTTTCAGCTCCGTTACTGAACGATAATTGTGTGAAATTGGTTTTCTACCGTATGTAAGACCTAGCTGATTAACGGGATAGGATTTTTGCCCAAGCGTATATTGTCTTAGCACTCGCCCATCAATTGGGCTATGAATACGGTGATAATCTGCAGGACTCAAGTAAAACACAATAAAATGTCCATCTGCATATTGTGCAGCACGTTCTGTATTGCCAAGTAAATCTTGTAATGCATAAGGCTTACCCTTTACAAGAAACGTCATATCCCATTCGATACGTCCAAATGACTCTATTTTCGCATCCACTGGACTTACATAGGTAGTGGTATTTTGTTCAATTGGACGTGCATCTTCTAAAAGCTCTCTTGTGAAAAAATCATGTAAACTTGAAAATTGTTGTTGTTTTTTTGAAACCTCTTCAAGTTTAATATCGTATACCTTCATGTAACTAGGAATAATACGTTTACTCCACTTTGCTTTTGCAATAGTTTGCAAAAGCTGGGAGGATTGCTTGCCATTTGTTAATTCAATCAAGCGTTGATATAGTTTTTCTTTCATAAAACAAAACCCCTATCGATTAATTTAGACTGTCAATTTTTTCGCATTCGAAGTATAATGGTAAAATATCTTAAGTGTAAAGGAGTGATCCCCCTTGTTTTTTTATCACAAGTTGGTGGATACCACGGTTAAGAAAATGAAATCGCAAACAGCAAACTTCATTACAATCAGTAATATGTCCTTTGGTGGCGCGGCCATTATGGCTACACTACATGAATATTATAGCTACAGTGTCTTGTTTATCTTTATTGCTGCCCTTCTTGATCGCTATGATGGAAAGGTAGCTAGAGCACTCGGACAAGTGTCTGATCTAGGTAAACAATTAGACTCTATGAGTGATATTATATCATTTGGTGTGGCACCTGCATTATTAATGTATGAAGTTGTCTTAGTCGA
Organism: Lysinibacillus agricola; assembly: GCF_016638705.1. GTDB lineage: Bacteria > Bacillota > Bacilli > Bacillales_A > Planococcaceae > Lysinibacillus > Lysinibacillus agricola. The sequence continues at coordinate 3,976,668 of NZ_CP067341.1, forward strand.
CTTTGGTTTTGTCGGCATGATGATGACAGTACTGTACATCGTCTGCGGTGCAATGAGATTAGCTCGCTTCAATATTAGTGAAGCAAACGGTTATTTCACAGGGTTACCAATTACTGCGGCAGGTACGCTTATAACTTTAACGTATTTTGCCTCTAATACGTTCCACCCGGCATTTTATCTTTTCCTTTTCCCAATACTAGCATTACTAATGATTAGTACAATCACGTTAAAAAAAGTGTAACAGCGCATTTGCTGTTGCACTTTTTTTCATTTAACGCAGTTTCTTAACATATACTGTCGAAAAATGGGGAAAGGATGAAATCATTCAATGAGCGGAATTTTTACATCTATGTTGCAGTTATGGCTTGAGATCCCAGCGTTACTTGGCTATTTAAAGGGGCAAACTTTCCATAAACCCTTTTCAAAAGAAGAGGAAGCTGCTTGTATTGAACGATTTTTAGGCGGTGATGAGCAAGCGCGTCTTGATCTAATTGAGCGTAATATGAGGCTCGTTGCACACGTTGTGAAAAAATTCCACCCAAAACATGAACAACTTGATGATTATATTTCCATCGGTACTATTGGTCTTATGAAAGCTGTAGAAAGTTATACGCCTGACAAAAAAACCCGTCTTGCCACTTATGCTGCCCGTTGTATCGAAAATGAAATTTTAATGCATTTGCGTACTCAGAAAAAAGTGCAAAAAGATGTTTCCTTATTTGAGCCAATCGGTACAGATAAAGATGGTAATGCCCTACAAATCCGAGATCTATTACAATGCGATGAAGAGAGTGCAACAGAAAAACTTGAACATAAAGAGCATGTTGCACAACTATACCATTATTTGCATATGCTTGATGCTCGTGAGCTAGAAATCGTTACCCTTCGCTATGGTTTAAACCAACAGGATGCACTTACGCAAAAGGAAATCGCTGCACGTTTAAATATTTCTCGTAGTTATGTATCTCGCATTGAAAAGCGAGCGCTTATTAAACTCTATCAATTATATAAAAGAGATCAAAAGTCTATTGAATAATATACTGTAAATTGATAATTGTAAAATTTCAATAAATCCATTAGATTAATCGGCAATTAATCTTGTATTTTTTTGATTATCACCATAACATGTGGTTGATTTCCGTTCCGATTGAGCGCTTTCCTGGAGGGGCTGATGAGCCACTTTGCGCGAAAGCGAAGCGTCAGCGGCAGATGGTTTTTGCACTTTTGGTAATGAGCCAATCCTTAGAAAGTTAGCGAAACTAATTAAACTGTAAAAAGCTCCCTTGCGATATTGAATGTCGCAAGAGAGCTTTTTCCTCAATGAAATTCTACAGATTCTGAAAGTTCTGCTGAAATAAGTGTACCTAGTAACGTCGTAATAATGACTACACCTGCTGTTAAAAATAGCACCCGGAATGCCTCCCATCCAAATATGAAGAGATTTAATTAACAACAGTTTAGCATTGGTGAGACTTTCAAACTGTGATTTTTCTCACACTACAGACCACTCATTTTGACCATTCTGTGTACTTTATCCCACATTAACGGGCAATAAAAATACGATTGGTGAAAACTAATAATCAGCGGGGCGATAAAAAACTCCCCCTCTGATTAAAGTTTAACTTTATAACGTTTCAATAGCTTTTAGTACTATTTGTGTCGAATGCTTTGCAGCTACTGGCAAAAACTCATCGAAACTGATATTCGATTCTTTTCCAGCAATATCTGATAAAGCACGAATAACAACAAACGGAGTATCAAATTGATAGCAAACTTGTGCAACAGCTGCAGCTTCCATCTCTACAGCCTTCATTTGTGGGAAATGGCGACGAGCAGCTTCTACACGAATAGGATCATTCATAAAAGCATCGCCTGAGCAAATTAAACCAACACCGTACTGGTGCTCTCCAACTGCCTTTACTGCCTCTTCAGCCACTTTCATAAGTTTTTCATCTGATTTGTAAGCTGCTGGCATACCAGCCATCTGACCAATTTCATAACCGAAAATCGTTACATCTACATCATGATGACGGACTTCATCTGAAATAACGACTGCGCCTACTTCAAGAGTCTCATCATAGCCCCCGGCAGAGCCCGTATTAATGACTACATCAGGCTTGAATTCATGTAATAGAATAGTAGTTGACATTGCAGCATTCACTTTACCAATACCACTTTTTAATAAAACTACCTCTTTCCCTTCATAAGTTCCAGTTGTATATTCACTGCCTGCTATTGTTGTGCTTTTTGCATGATCTAATGATGCTCGTAAAAGCTCTACTTCTTCTTCCATTGCGCCGATTACTGCAATTTTCATATCTCTGTTAATTCCCTTCTTTATTAGCTCTATTAAAAATAAACAAACGAGTTATTTTCGTCAATAGGCGCCATTTAATGTATTTAGTTGCTCAAGTTGAACTGGTAGCCAACCTTCATTGTCGACCCATTCCATGCTAACACGATACATTTTTGTCTTATCATTCGTTGAGACTGTTGCAATAGCCGAATTAGCACTACCGTTATTACCTATACGCCAGACAATCATCTGATCCTTTTCGATACCTGTAACGGCTGTAACTGTTGCGACCTTTTCAGCCCAGTCTACTGATTTATCATCGTAAGAAGACACATGCTGGCCTGTTTGTGTTGTAGGTGTAGGCTCCCAACTTTTATTTGTTATGACCTTGTCAACAATTGGGTTGTCTGAAGTAGTTTCAGTAGTAGCGTCCTGTTCAGATGTTTGAGTTTCTTCTGTGGGCTCTTCCTTTGCAGGTTTTTCCTCTTGAGCTGCAACATCATTATTTTGCTCTTTAGAAGGCTCTTCCTTCACATCTTCTTTGTCGTTCTTCTGCTCCTGTATTGGCTCGTCTTTCTCAGCTTTTCCTGCATCATCCTGCCATTTAAACACGTATGTTGCTGTTATAATAATTAATATCACGACAATACCAATTAAAACATTCAATAGTTTATCTAGCTTTTTATTATGAGATGGCTGCAAATGACGACTGCTTCGAGTTTGTCGTTCACTCATGAAGTCTCCCCCTCTCTAGCCAATATTCTATCAAGTTCAACAGTACTTGCAAAATAATTGTGCTCATATATTTTTTCATAGAGAAAAATAAAGACATCTCGACGTATTTTCCAAAGATTTTTGGATCATCACCAAAACGTGTGGTTGATTTCCGCTCCGACTGGGCGCTTTGTAGCTGCTGTCGCTAATCCCCAAGGAGTCACCCAGCCGTAACGAAAATCAACCTATTTACATAGTATACGTTTTAGCAAATGTCATCCACAACTTTCGATAAAGAACCATTTTTTACCATTTGCGTGAAAATTTAAACGGAATATGGATTCAAGAATCAATTTCTCCTTGGCGTAATTGCTGTTGTCGCTTCGCTTTCGCACAGATAAACCCTGTTGTTGCTGTCGCTTCGCTTTCGCACAGATAAACCCTGTTGTTGCTGTCGCTTCGCTTTCGCACAGATAAACCCTGTTGTTGCTGTCGCTACAAAAAAACATTTGCGGATGAAGAAAAAGCAGCTAGCTCTCTTTTAAAAGATAAGCTAACTGCTTGTACAAAAAATTATTTTATTGAAATAATTTTAACTTTCATTTCGCCACCAGGTGTTTGTACGACAACCTCTTCGCCTTCAGCACGACCTAGCAAGCCTTTAGCAATTGGTGATTCATTAGAAATGCGGAATTCCATTGGATCTGCCTCAGCCGAACCAACAATCGTGTAAGATTCCTCTTCTGTTGATGGTTTTCCATTAATAATTTCTACAAATGTAACCGTTTTCCCTAGTGATACCGCACTGTTGTCCGTTTCATCCTCAGAAATAATAACTGCGTTACGAATCATTGATTTTAATGTAGAAATTCGACCTTCCAGAAAGGCTTGTTCTTCTTTTGCCGAATCATACTCAGCGTTCTCAGAAAGATCCCCGAAATCACGAGCGATTTTAATACGTTCTACGATTTCCTTACGTGTTTCTGTTTCTAATTTTACTAATTCTTCTTCTAATTTTCTCTTACCTTCAGCTGTCATTGGGAACTGTTTTTCGTTTGCCAAAGTTCTTCACTCCTTATTTTCGTCAATATAAAAACATAAAACTCGATTAAATGCCTAGTAGGGTACATTTAATCGAATTTTATTATTTTTAAACGTTTTCAAATTACTCTTTGACCTAATAGTATGCATGCCTTTCCGAAATATGCACAGATACGCATGTAAATATTGTCAATACCACTCTATCTTATTACAATACGTTGTCGGTTTCAAGAATAGTTTTAATTTTCGTTACCATCAAATCAATTGCAACCTCATTATCCCCACCCTCAGGAATAATAATATCAGCATAACGTTTCGTCGGCTCAATAAATAAATTATGCATTGGACGTACTGCTGTTAAATATTGTTCGATTACAGAATCTGTTGTACGCCCACGCTCTTTTATATCACGCATTATACGACGAATAATACGTATATCTGAGTCCGTATCTACAAATAATTTAATGTCCATTAAATCACGTAAATCTGCATCCTCTAACACTAAAATACCTTCTAATATAATAACATCTACAGGTTCAACATGAATAACTTCTTGTGCTCTTGTATGTTGTACATAATCATACACAGGCTTGTTAATTGGTTGACGTAGCAATAATTTTTTTATGTGCTCAATTAACAAATCATTATCAAACGCTAACGGATGGTCATAGTTTGTACCTAAACGCTCCTCAAACGTTAAATGACTTTGATCTTTATAGTAAAAATCTTGTTCAATTACAACTACTGAATGGTCACGGAAAACATCATAAATGGCATTGGTCACACTTGTTTTTCCCGAGCATGAGCCACCAGCGATTCCGATGACGACTGGACGCTTCGCTGCCATTAATTATTCTCCTTTCGCATCATGTTATGCGGTTTTAATGGTGTGTCGCATTTAAATTTAATAATTTGTAGTGGATGACGAGCAGCATCTAAGCTATTGCCATCCTCATCCCAAATTTCACCCATTGTAAAACGGAAATTTTCGATTTCTGGCCCAAAGAATTCTACCTCATCGCCAGGTTTAAAATAGTTACGTTGTTGCATTGTAACCATTTTCGTTTCTGGGTCATGCTCTAAAATTAGTCCAGCAAACTCATAAGTCGTTTTACGGCCATGTACACCAAACATTTGCTCCTCGTAACCAGGTGCATCGTGGAAGAATGCTTCAGCAGTATCACGGTTAGCACATTTGTCTAATTCCTCGAGCCACTCACGTTTAATTTTGAAATTGTCAGGGTCAGCACAATAAGCATCAATCACTTTACGGTACACTGAAACAACTGTAGCAACATAGTGAATTGATTTCATACGACCTTCTACTTTTAATGAATCAATACCAAGTTCAATCATATGTGGAATTGCTTCAATTAGCTTTAAGTCTTTCGGACTCATCGCAAAAGATGCGTGATTATCATCGAAAAGTGCCTTTTCTTCGCCATCTTCTACCTCGTATAAATCATAGTCCCAGCGACAAGATTGACAGCAACCCCCACGGTTAGAATCACGAGCAGTCATGTGATTCGAAAGTACACAGCGACCAGAATAAGCGATACACATCGCTCCATGAACGAATGCTTCAATTTCAATATCGACTTTTTCCTTCATAAGCTGCATTTCTTCGCCGCCTACTTCACGAGCTAATACTACACGATGTAAGCCTTCTTCTTTCCAATACTGTACAGCCTTCCAGTTTGATAAAGATTGCTGTGTAGAAAGGTGAATTTCAAGCTTTGGTGCAGCAGTACGGCATGTTTCGATGATAAGAGGGTCCGCTACAATAATGCCTGTAACACCCGCAGATTCAATATCTTTTAAATACTGCTCTAAGCCGTCCATATTTTCATTGTGGGCGAAAATATTTGTAGTAACATAGATTTTGGCACCGTATTTATTGGCGAATTCAACACCCTCACGCATTTCTTCAATTGAGAAGTTATCTGCGTTTGAACGTAGGCCGAACTCTTGTCCACCAATAAATACCGCATCCGCACCGTAATGAACTGCTACTTTTAATTTTTCTAGACTACCTGCAGGGGCAAGTAGCTCTGGTTTTTTTGTAATGACACGTTTACCGTCTACAATCTCACGGATTTTGTCATTTTGTTGTAATGCTAATGCCATGTTCTTGCCACCTCCTAGTAAACTGTTTCCTTGAAGATAAAGCCAGTATCAAGAGGTCTGATGGCAGGCTGAATTTCTTCAATTTTTGCTAATAAATCATCTTTAATATCTTCATACGCATCTTCTGATTCGTCAAAATATGTGTCGATTGCTTGACGATAAGCTTCTGTTACTGTGGCCACATATTCTGGTGTTTGAAGTACACCCTCAATTTTCAATGCATCAATGCCACCTTCGAATAATTCGCCTAGCTCATCAATAGTGCACATATCGTTTGGACTGAAAATATGCGTACCATTAACATCCTCATAAATTGGATATTTATTATTACGTTCATCATCATGAAGGAACATATTACGATTTTCCTTACGATTCTCAATTTCCATTACTTTATCCTGATATAAGAAATAATGGCCTAGTAATGGACGTTTTGATTGGAACATACATGTCATCCCATGTACTTGAACCTCAATCTCTACTTCCGCGCTTTCTTTAATTTCTAGCACTTCATCTAAAGAAAGTTCACGAGCAAGTATTGCGCGAGTTGCTCCTCTTTTTCCCCAATAATTTGCCGTAAACCAGTTCGTTGCAGTTGTTTCAGGATTCCAGTGTAACGGTATTGTTACACCTTGCTCACGACGAATGATTAATACTGCTGGATCACCGTAAATTAAACGGTCAACGCCAATACGTTGCATTTCTTTTAAATATTCGGCAAGCGCATCCAATTTTTCATTATGGAATAGCGCATTTACCGCAACATACACCTTTTTACCCGCTGCATGAATCAGCTTTGTAGCTTCTTCTACTTCACTAACAGAAAAGTCTCCTGCTAGTCGAAGACCAAATTGTTGTTCACCAATGACAAAAGCATCTGCTCCAGCATGTAAAAGTACTTTTACATGGTCCACTGATTGCGGTGTAACAAGCAATTCCGGTTTTTTCATAATAGTCACCTCTTCAAACATAGTAATAAGCCGTCACCGACTGGTAAAAATGCACTTGTATAATCTGGGTGCTGCATAATCCATTCAGTGAAGTTTTTTAAATTGCGAATCATTGTACGCTTGCGACGCGGTACATCCTTTAAATCCAAATCTGATAAGCCATGCATATACATATTATCGATATATAGAACTCCGCCAGATTTTACAAGAGGCGCGTACTTTTCAAAAAAGCGTTGATATTGCCCCTTTGCAGCATCGATAAAAACTGCATCGAATGTTGTATGGATTGCCTCATCTTTTACCTCTAAGGCGTCTCCTTCAATGACGGTAATACGATTTGATACTGTAGAACGTTCAATATAAGCCTTCGCTCTCGCAACACGCTCTGTATCACGCTCGATTGTAACGATATGCACATTTGGTAAAGCCTCTGCCATTCTTATTGCAGAATAACCAATTGCTGTCCCAATCTCTAAAATTTTTGACGGATTTTGAATACGTAGCAGTTGATTCAAAGCATCAATGCCTGCAAGCTGCATAATCGGTACATGATTCTCCTCCGCAAATGCTTCCATTTCTAAAAGCAAATCATTACGTGGTTGAATAAATGATTGTATATATGCATCTGATAATTCCATTGTTAAATCCACCCTCATTTAAAAGGCAACGAGCAATCTCTCGTTGTCTGTACTTCATCATTTAGCAACAAAAAGAAAAAGACCAAACGTGATGTCTTGGTACTTCGTCATACAAAAATGAGCAATTGTTTTTGTATAAGCTCATAACAATTGCCACCACGTATATTATCCCGCATTAACGGACTGATTGAATTTATTCCATGCGGATTGATCAAAAATCACAACTTATAATAGCACGAAAATAGAAGGAAAGCTATTTTTCTTTCCTTCTATCCACATTATTGTTATTTATTTTTTCTATTTTAAAGACATTACTCTGACTTGCGCAAATATTTTTCTACTTTTTGTAAATGTTCATCATATGTTTTCGAGAAGTGGTTGACACCCTCTTTATCCGCTAAGAAGAATAGGTAATCTGTTTTACTTGGATTTAGCGATGCTTCAATCGAAGTTTTTCCAGCACCTGCAATAGGACCTGGTGGTAAGCCTTTATTTTTATAAGTATTATAGACATTATCTACTTCTAAATCTTCATATAGTACACGATCTTTATGGGAACCAAGCGCATATAAAACAGTTGGGTCTGTTTGTAGTGGCATCCCTTGATCCATACGATTATAGAATACGCTCGCTATCGTTTCTCGATCTGTTTGGGCAGTAGCTTCTTCTTCCAATAATGAAGCAAATGTTAATAATTGATGCACAGACATTTTCTTTTCAGCTAGAACATCGCTGTAATTCTTCACAATCTTGTCCATAGCCCCCACCATTTCATCTACAATCGATTCTAATGAAGGTTTTTCTTCAAAGTAAGAATAAGTTGCAGGGAATAAATAGCCCTCTAAATCATAGCGAATATTATCGGCTAAAACCGCATCTGTCACAAGCTCAGGGTAGTTAGCCTTCATTTGTTGAACAAATGTATCGCTTGTTACTAAGTCCATAAATTCCTTTTCAGTGTATGGCGTTTTCTTTTCAACAATATTACCAATTTGTTCAAGCGTTAAACCTTCTGGAATCGTCATCGTAAAGACTGGCTTACGGTATACCTTCCCAGTTTTTAAACTTTCTATTAGCTCATCAAATGTCATTGCCTGAGTTAAATCATAATCCCCTGCTTGGAATTTTGATTCATTTTTAAATTTGGCATAGTATTTAAAAACACGAGAATCTTTAATAATGCCTTCTTTCTCTAGTAAAGTCGAAATAGAGCCTAAACTTGAACCAATTGGTACTTCAACTGCTATTGTTTTAGTCGCATCCGGATCTATTGGTTTTAAGGCACTCTTCACATAATTATAGCCTAGTAAACCGACAATCCCTAATATTAGAACAAAAGCAATTGTAACAATAGCAACGATTTTTCTCACAATTTTTACCTCGGATTTTCTTTCTTGCATTTTTGAAAACATTTCTTGTTTTTTTGAACCGTTATTCACGGGTTTCCCCCCTATCACTTCATTATCATACTAGAAATCAACTTTCACGACAAACAGAAATAGATAATTCAGTAGAAAAAGCACACAGAAAAAACAGGTTACGACAAAAGAAAAAATATAGTTAATATGAAGCAATAAATAAAAGTTGATTTTCACAGGGTTAATTAACAAGCTGAAACCAAAATAGTTTTATGGCTTCAATGGAAATATAAAAATCCAGGTAAAATTAATGAGAGTTTGATTATGGAAAGCTCGCCATGGAGAAAACAAAAATCTACCAACTATTTTGTTAAGATTATTTTCCCACATTAACGGTCAGAAAACTTATTATCTCAATATAAAGTGATAACGTGTCACTTATTTCAGACTATAATTGAAAAGATTCTTGTTTGATATCGACTAGTAACCCCTTTGCAAGCTGTGAGATAACCACATCATCTGTCGGAGGATTGAAGCGGCTATATCTCTAGCTAATTGTTCTTGTGCTAATAACATTTCATAAAGAGAAATTTCCTCGCCGCCATATTTTTTTCAATTTTAAAATGCTCAAACGGAAATCCTCCGCTCTCATCATATTTAGTAGCTGTCTTGTCAATTTGTTGGGCCAATTCACGAGTATCCTGGACTAGCTGTTGCTCACGTTCGTTACGAGTATAAACATCACTCAGCTCTGAGGCACCTTGCTTTTAGTAAATCTATTTTGTGGTTTTTATAGCCCTAAATATTCTCTTAGTGTTGAACCTATATACTCTTTCCGATAAATGCCACGTTCTTGTAAAATTGGCACAACGTTGTTCACAAAGTCCTCAAAATCACGTGGTAATATTTGTAATATCCTCAACTGTATAATCACTTTCCTTTGCTTGTGCAGCCTGCCAACAAACCTATCTCAATACACTGACCAGTAGTCCACATAATGTCATCATCTTATTCCATTCTTTATAAATAAGCTTACTTGGTTTAATTAAAACAAATCTTATCTACTTACTCACAATTGGTCAATACTTCATTTTCCACACCATCCCTAACCATCTAAAAATCCTGATAAAACACTTCGTAAAAAAATGTTTTTTTCTCGAAAGTTCATTACATTCAATCGAAAATACACAAATTCCATTTACAGATAGCATACTTTTACATATTAATACCCACTTACATAAAAAAACTCTGAGTAGCTTTATTAAGCACTCAGAGTTTTTGTTACAAATCATTTAATACATCTTCAACAAATGCCCATTCTTCATCTGTTTCAATGGGTAATAATTCTTCAATTGTTCCGTCATTTCCAGGTACGTATTGGGCAGCAAAAATATCTCGTTCCTCTATCGGTTCGTCCGTTGACAGAACATATAGTACATAGGATTTGCCAAACTGTTCTGACGAAAATGTATGAATGACCTCACAAACCTGATCTGATCCATCCTCATCTGTTACTGTAATTAGCTGCGGCTCCTCCTGAAACTCGTCTAGAAGTGTTAGGACTACCTCATTAATCATTTCCCATTCTGCCTCAGTTTCAACAGGCTGTAAATTTGTCATTTCTCCATTGTTATCATCGTAATCAAATGTCATAGCAGAAATGTCTCCAGGAATTTCGTTACCATCTTCGTCAATTAACGAAAACAATACATATGATTTCTCCTCTGCATCGAAGGTAAAGACCACACGGCATTTTTGCTCCTTGCCATCCTCTCCAACTATAAGAAACTCTTGTGTTTCTTCACTCATTTAATCTCCTCCTTAATTAGGCTAAATTATGTTTCAAACTTTGATACGAGTCATTTTTTGGGTGACACAAAAATCTCACCTTTAATTCATTGGATTCGCCATAGTCTCACATAACCTCACAGCTTATGGCTCATCACCATAACGTGTGGTTGATTTCCGTTCCGACTGGGCGCTTTGTAGCTGACGCTTCGCTTTCGCACAGATAAAACAATTGTAGCTGACGCTTCGCTTTCGCACAGATAAAACAATTGTAGCTGACGCTTCGCTTTCGCACAGAGCAAAGCTTCCTGGGGGCGTCCGATGAGCCGCTTGGGGCAACAAGTGTTTTTTTGTGCGAAAGCGTAGTGCAAACGTAGCGGCAACGACACGATGTTGGTCACAAAGGCGTTATCACAGGACGTGATGGTCTTAGCCTTCGTTCCTCTATTGCTGATCCCCAAGGAATCGTCCAGTCGTAACGAAGATCAACTAATATACAGAGCATATATTTTTAAAAATGTCATCCACAACTTTTAGTGATGAGCCAGCTTTATTCTTTCAAAAGTAAAAAAGGAACAAGGAGTGCTTGTTGCCATCCTTGTTCCACACTTTTAAAGATTACGATTAGTCCTCGTTTTCATCCTCTAAAGCGTTTAATACGTCTTCTACCATATCCCACTCTGCTTCTGTTTCGATTGGTGTTAACTCACCATCTTCACCATTTTCAGATGGTACAAATGAAGATACGAAGATTTCTACAGAACCATCTGCATCTTCTTCTGCACCTACCATAGAGTAAAATACGTATGATTTACCAAATTCAGCCGATTCATGTACGTGAATCACTTCACAAAGCTGTTCGTTTCCGTTCTCGTCAATCACTGTAATGTGTTGTACATGTAATTCTTCTTCATGGTTGTGCTCGTGTGCCATGTGCTTGTCACCTCATCAATTAATTTTTGCTATCTAAATAGCCTTGTAAAATCATCACAGCAGCCATTTTATCAATGACTTGCTTACGCTTTTTGCGACTTACGTCCGCATCGATTAGCATACGCTCTGCAGCCATCGTTGTTAAACGTTCATCCCAAAGCTTGACCGGTAATGAAAATGTATCTTCTAAAAGCTTTTTATAGTCTTCAGAAGCCTCTCCACGCGGTCCCACCGTATTATTCATGTTTTTCGGGTATCCTACAACAAATTCTGTTATAACATATTCCTTTACTAGCTCGGCTATACGGTCAATTCCGAACTCGCCGTTTGCTTCATCAATTTTTACGGTTTCAATACCTTGGGCCGTCCACCCTAGAGCATCACTAACGGCAACGCCTACGGTTTTTGACCCAACGTCTAATCCCATAATTCTCATTTCTAGCCCTCGTTATTCTTTTTAATATAAAATTTAACAAGCTCTTCTAGAATTTCATCACGCTCAAGCTTGCGAATTAAATTACGAGCATCCTGATGGCGAGGAATATACGCCGGATCACCAGAAAGTAAATAACCGACAATCTGATTGATAGGATTATATCCCTTTTCCTCTAAAGAAGAATGTACTTTCAACATTACCTGCTTGACTTCCTGTTCCATTGATTCTTCTGGAAAATTAAATTTCATCGTTTGATCAAATGAACTCATGACCAGCACCTCGCTTTCAGAAATAAGGAGATGTGCAAAAAGCTCATCTCCAATTTCTCTTTATTATAACATGATTTGGCGTATTATTTAAATGGATTTAACATAATCATACACAGAAAGTAGTGCTTCATCAAGTTTTGATGCATCTTTTGCACCTGCCATCGCCATATCTGGACGACCGCCACCTTTACCAGCACATGCTTCTGCTACCATTTTTACGATATTTCCTGCATGGTAATTGCCACCAACTAAATCTTTTGTGACACCCGCACATAGCATAACCTTATCGCCATCGACAGCACCAAGAACGATAACAGCTTTAGGCATTTTAGCTTTTAAGTCATCCATCATTTGGCGCAGTTGATTATTATCCTTCGCCTCAACTTTGGTAGAAAGAACTGTTACATCACCAAAAGTTTGCGCTGCATCCACAATAGCACCCGCTTGTGCATTTGCGATTTTTTGAGATAATGCCTCATTTTCACGTTGTAATTCTTTGTAGTCAGCTTGTAACGCATGTACTTTTGTCACAATATCTTTTGGATTTGCTTTTAATAAAGCTGCTGCATCGTTTAATAACGCTTCTTCTTCTTTTACTGTTTCATATGCAACTTTACCTGTAACGGCCTCAATACGGCGAGTACCTGCACCGATACCACCTTCTGAAACAATTTTGAAGAAGCCAATTTCAGAAGAACGTTTTACGTGAATACCACCGCAAAGCTCAATAGAGTAGTCACCAATTGAAACAACGCGAACAACATCACCATATTTCTCACCGAATAATGCCATTGCACCCATAGCTTTTGCTTCATCGATGCCCTTTTCTTCAATCACAACCTCTATATCATCCCACACTTTTTCATTTACGATACGTTCAATTTGCTGTAATTCCTCTTTTGTCACTTGACCGAAGTGAGAAAAGTCGAAGCGTAAACGATCAGGTCCTACATATGAACCTGCTTGGTTAACATGATCACCTAGTACATCTTTTAATGCACGTTGCATAATATGTGTTGCTGTATGGTTTTTAATAATTAAATTACGTTCATCACGGTTAACTACTGCTTTCACCGCATCTTCAACATGCATTTCGCCAGATTCTACAAGTACTGTATGAAGCGGCTGACCATTTGGTGCTTTTTGTACATCTTTTACAATGGCAGTAAAGCTATCATTAGCAATAACACCGCTATCCGCAATTTGACCACCCATTTCAGCATAGAATGGTGTTTTAGCTAAAATAACTAGTGCTTCTTGACCTTCAGATGCTACTTTTGTTACTTGACCATTAACAATCATCGCCGCAATTTCTGTGTCTACAGATAATGCATCAAAGCCTACAAATTCACTTGCAACCGTCAAGTTTGCTAACACTTCACTTTGTACTTGCATAGAGTCCACATCTTGACGAGCTGCACGTGCGCGTTCACGTTGTTCTTCCATTGCTGCTTCAAAGCCTTCATGGTCTACCTTCATGCCTACTTCTTCCGCATACTCTTCTGTTAATTCGATTGGGAAACCGTAAGTATCATATAAACGGAACGCATCTGCACCTGGAATATAGTCATGGCCAGCTGCTTTTTGAGCCTCTACTACTTCGTTAAAGATAGCAAGACCACCGTCTAATGTTTCATGGAAGCGAATTTCTTCATTTTTAATAACACGTTGGATAAACTCACATTTTTCCGTTACTTCTGGGTAGAAATCATTCATAATTTCACCAACAGTTGGTACTAATTCAAACATAAATGGCTTTTCAATACCGATTTGTTTTGCATAGCGCACAGCTCGACGTAGTAAACGACGTAATACATAACCACGACCTTCATTTGAAGGAAGAGCACCATCACCAATGGCAAACGCCACTGTACGGATATGGTCCGCGATAACTTTAAATGGTGTGTTGATATCTTCTTCTGAACCGAAGATTTCACTTAGCGCTACTTCACCTGGAAGTTTATATTTGCGATTTGCTAACTGCTCGATTTTTTCAATAATAGGCATGAATAAATCAGTATCAAAGTTCGTTGGAACATTTTGAACAACTGATACGATACGCTCTAGACCCATACCAGTATCAATATTTTGCTTTGGTAGCGGTGTATATGTGCCATCAGGATTATGGTTGAATTGAGAGAACACTAAGTTCCAAATTTCAAGATAGCGTTCATTTTCACCACCTGGATACATCTCTGGATCATTTTCATCTGAACCGTATTCTTCCCCACGGTCATAAAAAATTTCTGAGTTAGGACCAGATGGACCTTCACCAATATCCCAGAAGTTCCCCTCTAGTCGGATTAAACGCTCTTCAGGAATACCAATTTCGTTATGCCAAACGTCATACGCTTCTTGATCTTCAGGATGGATAGTAATAGATAAAAGCTCCGGATCAAAGCCCATCCATTTTTTATTTGTTAAGAATTCCCATGCAAAATGAATAGCTTCTTTTTTAAAGTAATCCCCAATTGAGAAGTTACCAAGCATTTCAAAAAACGTATGGTGTCGAGCCGTTTTACCTACGTTTTCAATATCATTTGTACGAATTGATTTTTGAGCATTTGTAATACGTGGATTGTCAGGAATGATACGACCATCGAAATATGGTTTAAGTGTTGCAACACCTGAGTTAATCCAAAGTAATGATGGGTCATTGATTGGCACAAGCGGTGCTGATGGCTCATGATGATGACCTTTTTCTTTAAAGAATTCTAAATACATGCGGCGAATTTCTACTGCTTTCATATGAAAAGTTCCTCCCAATATGTTTTGTAAAATCACGATATGAATCCGCAAATCAACATAAAAAAAGCCCCCATCCCAATAAAGGGACGAGGACTTGTGATTTTCTCGCGGTACCACCCTAGTTGTAAGTAAAAGTATACTTACCTCTTTAGCACTTGTAACGTAAGTGAACGGCAGGGATTAACTGCACTCTGGAGTAGCTTTCGGTATTTGCTATTGTGAGGATTTTTTCAGCCAAGAAATCCCTTTCTTTTACACGCACAAATACGTACTTGTTCCATCATTGTTTTTACTATTTTCTAACGAGCATTATAAAAAAAATATTTTCTTCTGTCAATTGGTACTATAATTGCTAATCGTAACAAAGCTCATTTGAGTTCGTCATTTAAGTGTTTATAGAATAGTAGATTTTCTTCTTCAATTACTGAAAAATTCTTATTGTGACGTATCATATTAAAGTATTCGTTTACTTCAACATTAGAATTTATTCTATTAAAATGGTATAAGTCATTCCACTATGCTATCGAGAAAAATAATTTTTTTTGTAAAAAACGAAGGTAGACAAACCAGTCAACAAGACCATTACGACCATTACTACCCAAAATGCATTTGATGTATTTTGATATGGTAGCGGCACATTCATCCCATAAATGCTGGCAATTAACATCGGCACCGACAATATGATTGTAAATGAAGCGAGTAATTTGAGTACTTGGCTTACGTTGTTTTGAATTACGTTACCATATGCATCCATAATATTATTTAAATTAACTTGATTGATTTCCGTCACTTCATACGCTTGATCTATCTCAATAAGCACGTCGTCTAAAATATTTGCATCGTCTTCATCTAATATGATATTGCTCCCCTGTAATGTTTTTTGCATAGTAAATTTCATCTGTTTTAGTGATGTTACCATATATATAAGACTTTCATTCAAGTATAGTAATGTGTACAACTCACTATTACGATATGACTTGGCAAGTTCCCTTTCTGCTAAAGAGACTTCCCGTTCAATAGTAGCTAAAATATCAATATACGCCCGCGCAGTTATACTTAATATATTTAAGGTGTTGCGCGTTTTCATGTGTGTCTCAAAAAGAGTCATCTCGCCATTAAACAGATCTTTCATGAAAGGTAGCTCTTCTCTACATATCGTAATCATATGATGTTCAGTGTGAACGATACCCATAGGAATTGTTCGATATTTCACGTCTTGAGAAGAGCTCTCAACATCTATTCGATCATAAGGAATATGAATAACAATCAAGACAGCCCCGTCACGTTCTTCAATTCGCGGGCGTTCTTCTATATCGAGTGAATCGGTTAAAAAATCGCTTGGAATAGCAAGAGCTGCCATCACATGTTCAATTTCACTGGATGTTGGTGCTTCGAGATGAAGCCAACTGTTATAACCAATATTTGATGTTTGCTCAAACTTACCTTCAGAATTACTTTTGTATATTAAAAGCATTTTGATACACTTCCTTTCTTATATACAGTGTAAAAAATATTAAAAACGTAAAAATTTTGTTTTGTAAAATACGTAGACAAGACCTCCACTAATGCCTGCCATGAGCCCAATAATCACCGTAAACATGAATGGTTGATCTTCATAAGGCAATGGAACGTTCATTGCGAAAATACTCCCCATAATAGTTGGAATCATCAGGACAATAGTAATGGTAGTTAGTATTTTCAAAACGCTATTTAGGTTATTATGAGTGATTGCCGCGTACGCATCCATTAGATTACTTAAACTAAGACTACGCATTTCCGTTACTTCCGCTGCTTGTTCAAGGTCTACTAGCGCATTATGCAGCATTTTCTCATCTTCTTCATATAGTTTTATATCTTGCCCTTTGGAAAGGTGTAAAAATACATTGTGCATAGCTCTCAAAGATGTTGAAAAATATACTAAACTTTTATTGATATTAATCAAGCCGAATAGCTCGCGGTTGTTATGTGATTCTTTCAATTCTTGTTGTAATCGTCCAACTTGTACTTTTATTCGCTTGAGAAAATCAAGATACGACTGGGCAATTGCTTCAAAAAGTAGCAATGTTATTCGAGTCTTCATATGCGTTTGAAATGTTCCATACTTCCCTGAAAATATATCTCTACATATTGGATTGTCTTTTTTTGTAACAATCACCAAATGATCTTTCACATGGATAATGCCGATTGGTATCGTCCGATAAGGAATTTCTTCGTACAAACGTTCCTCATTCATCGCCACAGGAGAATTGAGAATGATGACCATTGACGAATCATCCTTTTCAATCCGAGGTCGCTCATTGATGTCTAAGGAATCGCGAATAAAATCTTTTGGAATATTAAGTTTATTTGAAACTTGAGAAATTTCGGTATCTGTCGGATCCACAAGATAAAGCAACGTGTTGTGGACAATGTTAGATACCAGTTGTAATTGACCTGATGAATTACTTTGGTATATCGTAAGCATCTTTTTTCCTCACTTTCTCTTTTAAAATAGCTTTGTTTTGTAAAATATCCATCCTGTCAACAAGCTAATGACTGTGGAGATGGACATAAGGACTGCTAATGCGTATTCTTCATCCTGCTTTGGTAATGGGAAATTCATCCCATATATCGTTGCGACCATCGTCGGAAACGTCAAGATAATCGTAAAAGCAGTTAAAACTTTCACTACGACACTAAGGTTAATTTCAATTGCAGCAGAATAAGCGTCCATTAAATTACTTAAATTTTCGTTGTAAATTTGTGATGTATCGAATGCTTGCTGCATCTCATTAAAAGTAGCTTGCATCCGTTTTTCATCTTCTTCGTTCATCTCCAAGTTCAGCACTCTTGACAATTTTTTCAGCATCACAAGATTGACTTTTAGCGCCTTTGAGAAATAAACAAGACTTTTATTTATATTGAGCAAAGTATACACTTCACTGTTTTTTATCGATTTTTGTATTATTTTTTCAGATACAATAACTTTTTGATCAATATCATCAAGGCAATGTAAATAGTAACGGGCCGAAACAAGCAATAGCTGTAAAATATAAGATGCGCTCATATTGGGGTAAATATCCTTAACAAGAATATTGCTAAATTCCTGTAAAATAGGATGATTGACGCGACAAATTATAACAATTACATCATTTGTTTGAATAATACCAATCGGAATTGTCCTATATGGTATAACTTCACCATTTGGCATTTTTATTGGCACATTGACAATCATCAAAAAATCATTCCCATTTTTTTCTACACGTGATCGTTCATCAATATCGAGGGAGTCACTGATAAAGTCAATTGGTACTCCAAGGTGACTAACAACGTACTGAATCTCCTCTTCTGATGGTTCCGTGAGATATACACAGCTACCCTGAACGATCTTGGACTGTTCTTGCAGTAGCCCTTCTCCGCCACTTTTATAGATTTTAAGCATCGAATCGTCCTCCTAATCTGTTGAATTAAAACAGATCTTAGTTTTTTACTCCTACTATCTCCATCGGTCATACTTGGACTCTCCATCTTGACCCCCTCCTTTCTGAAAGTGAACTCTTATTCTCTTGCTAAAAGGGCAATGTGTAATAAGATTCTTTTTGTGAAACTAAAAAACCCTCTAGGAGTCCTAGAGGGTATAAAAAAGTGCACAAAAAATAAAGCAGCACAAAAAAGCACTTTCGATTCCCCCTAGTCGAGTTTTAGCACTATACACCGTAAAGAAATGGAATCATCTCTTAGCCACCTTATGAAAAGCCTTAATCCGGCAGTTCCTGTTCTACCCATGGGTATCTTTCGATATTTCTGGGCAGTGGCCTATGTTTGTATAGGAGCCTCACCTAACGAGGTAATATTTAATTTCCTCGCCATCGTAATCCCTATTTTTAAATTTGTCAAGAGTATATTAATATTCCCAAAGTACTTTTTATTACAAATTTCTGTTTAAAACAAGCGGTGAATGGAGGAGTCTTCACTTTAAAATTTGCTGTAGTTTACAAAAAAAATTTTAATCAAGACAGATAAAAAACATTCGTAATTTATATTTATACTCTGTTTTAAACCACTTTCTCTATTCCATTCAGTTGTTCAAGTGAAGAAGTGATGAGAAACTTTTACGCTGTTAACCTAGCGACTCACATATCACCAAAAGGATATATTTTAGAGGCTCTTCACCAAAATATGTACTTAACTGCACATTCCCCGCGGGCGTGTCCTCCCTCTCGCCTCCATGCGTTTTCATAACCTACTTTTTTAATCAAGAGCAGAGTTTAGTCTTGACCCTTTTTAGATTAACAAAAATTTTTTAATCTTATATCGAGGCATTGAAACTAAGTAAATCAACTGTATTTTTTGTTCAGCTAAAGCAATTCGAATCCAAGAAACATACGTATTATGAAAAGAACTTAACAGCTTTAGATTGTTACAGAGGCTATTGATTATCATAAATAGTGATTGCACAAATCTGTTTATTCACTTCAACCCCATAATTTGATTTGAGGTTGAAAGACATGCCTTTGTAAGCATAAAAATAAGGCTCATCACCAAAAATTAGAAATAACATTTGTTAAAACGTATGTCATTTGTATAAGTAGATTGGAATAGAGGCTGGGCGACTCATTGGGGATCACAGCGTCACAAATGAGTACCTGGAGCGAGGGCAGTAGAGGAACGTGGGCTAAAAGCATCCCTGTGATAACGTCTTCGTGACCAACATCCTGCTACTGACGCTTTGCTTTCGCTACTAAAACATTTGCTGAATGAAGATAAACTATTTCCCTGATACAGTTTTAAGATTTTAACTTTCAGAAAAATAAATAATTGGTTGTTGACAATAAAAATTATTCAGAGTACAATTCACCTGAAAACAATAAGTCCTCGTTAGGTGAGGCTCCTATGCAAACATAGGCCACTGCCCAGAAATATCGAAAGATGCCCATGGGTAGAACAGGAACTGCCGGATTAAGGCTTTTCATAAGGTGGCTAAGAGATGATTCCATTTCTTTACGGTGTATAGTGCTAAAACTCGACTAGGGGGAATCGAAAGTGCTTTTTTGTGTTTTTTTGTTTTTTTTGCGCGCTTTTCACCCCCTCTAAATCGTTAGAGGGTTTTTTTATTTTATTTGACTTAAAAGGGGGAAACATGTGATGGATAGTTATTCGATATGGCAATTCATATTTTTAAATAATTCAAATACGGCAAAAGGCAGAGTTTTTGTGTTCAGTCCGCACATGTCCCTTTCATTAATAATCTGATTATTAATTTACATTAAATTAGAAATATTAAGATAGGTTTATTGATGTGTACTTCGAACAAGATACATTCTAAGCAAGAAGCTCCCTTTTTTATGGGAGCTTTTTTATCTGTGCGAAAGCAAAGCGGCAGCTACAAATGTTTTCTGTAGCGAAAGCGAAGCGACAGCTACAAGTGTTTTCTGTAGCGAAAGCGAAGCGACAGCTACAAGTGTTTTCTGTAGCGAAAGCGAAGCGGCAGCTACAAGTGTTTTCTGTAGCGAAAGCGAAGCGACAGCTACAAGTGTTTTCTGTAGCGAAAGCGAAGCGACAGCTACAAGTGTTTTCTGTAGCGAAAGCGAAGCGACAGCTACAATTACGCCAAGGCGAAATTGATATTATTTTTTTATTTTAGTGGCATTCTACAAACAGAAGTGAAGACATTGAAGAGGTGATCGATAATGATAGTGACAATGACAGTAGAAATGATAATCAAGCTAAGTATGGCTTTACTATTCGGATTATTGATTGGGATTGACAGACAGATTAAACAAAAACAACTTGGCCTAAGACCTAGTATGGTCATTTGTATTGCTAGTTGTTTACTAACAATCGTCTCCATAGAAGCATTCGGAAAAATTCGAGGTGCAAATCATCCGAATATGGATCCAATGCGACTTGCCGCTCAAATTGTAAGTGGGGTTGGTTTCATTGGTGCTGGCGTTATTTTACGAAGAAGTAACGAGGTTATTTCCGGCCTTACTTCCGCTGCGCTAATCTGGTCAGCTTCTGCCCTTGGAATTACTATTGGGGCGGGGTTTTATCTAGAAGCAACATGTGCTGTAATCCTCTTGATGGGGGCTGTCAACATTGTCCCTTTTCTCATTAAAACTTTAGGTCTATCAACTCTCAATCGCCAGGAAATCTCATTAAAGATTATAGTGGAATCTAATTATCGTATGACTGAATTAATTAAAATGATTGAGCATAGAGGACAAAATGAACTATCTAAAAAAATAGAGTATAAAATTCGGCATTTTAAGCTCAAAGATATTGATAATGATCACCAATTAATTGACTTAGTTCTTTCCGTACCAGAAGATCAATATACGACGGAAATTTATTATTATGTCAAAAAGATTGATCACGTTCTTAGTGTCGAAATTGAGGATTTGTAATAGAGAGGAGCATCTAAAATGATTAGACTAAATCAATATAAATATAAAGAAGAGTACACATACTACATGTTGCAATCTTTAAAAGATGGAAAAAAAGATTCTTTTCGAAAGGATTTTCTAGATTTACACCCTATGGATCAAGCAACATTTTTTATCGAACTCAGTGAGGAAAGACGCTTCAAAATTTATTCTTTTTTAACTCCTTGTGAATTTGGAGAAATTTTTAGTGAGCTAGAACCATCCTTGCAGAAAAAATGCATTATAGAACTTGACCGTCCGTTTGCAGTGGAGATGTTAAATGATTTACCTCCAGATGACGCTACAGATTTTTTTGGACTACTATCATATAAAGAAGCTGACTTTTATTTAGAACGGATGGAAAAAGATGAAGCCGATGATATTAAACAATTGCTTAAATACAAAAAAGGAACAATCGGATCCTTGATGACAACAGACGTAGTAACAGTTGCAAAAGATGACTCAGTAATCGATGTTTTTGAGCGCCTAAAGCATAACGAAGTAGATGCCGAAACTTTTTACTACTTATATGTTACAGATTCAAATAAACAATTACTTGGAGTCGTATCATTACGAGAGCTAATTATTTCTGCTCCAGAATGTCGAATGGTTGAAATTATGAACGCTGGAATCATTTCAGTGTCTGCCGATACAAACCAATCCGAGGTAATCCAAATCATACGCAAGTATGCTCTTTTAGCAGTCCCTGTAGTAACAGAGAACTATGAACTCCTTGGAATCGTTACTTTTGATGATGTGCTGTCTTATCTATAAGGATACTAACATTTCTTATGGAATTGATATTTTTTACTGTAAATCATGCTCAAAGCGAAGTAACTGTTTAGACTAGTTTAAACAGTTACTTCTTCAAAATTAATTATTATTTTTCCAGGTGTGTTGATTAACCATTTTTATCCATCTCGATTAATTAGAAGGCTCTGATTTCCGCTACGGGCTACTCGCTTTCCCTGCGAAGCTTTGCTCTGCGACGAAAGCGAAGCGACAGGAGCACTCGAGTAGCCCTACGCTACAATCAGTTAAAATGGACATATATTAGCAAAGTATCAACAAAAAAATCCTTCTATCACTCAATAATAAACCTATATTTTCCTAATCAACATGCTTATTATTTTTTAAAAAACTTTCTACTCTATTAACTAATTCTTCTCTATTATAAGTTTTATAAAGTGCAGTGGCTAAACGGACTGGGTCACCAAAGAAAAAGCGCTCATACAGTGTTTGTCGTGTACCAAAGTTACTCATCGTTAAATCCCAGGCTAAACGGAATTTTTTGACGCGCTCCTCTCCACCATCCTGAAAAGACTGTAAATAATGCTCAAGGTCACCGTCATCCGCTGCAAAGGCTTTTTCATTTGGAATGGACATTAATCCACTTGCGCCAAGTAGTTGGATAATTTCTGTAAAGGTCGGATACACTTTAGGGAAAATCTGAATAGCTACTTGTACGGTCGCATGGTCGGGTCTTATAAAACCAAAAGCATCTTTTTTTGCTTCTATTTCAGACTTTAACAGTAAGGCCTTCATCGTTTCTAATGTCACGATAATATCAACAACTTTTTGCTGCACATGTTGGTATTCGCCGATATTGATCGTATTTACAATTGACTGTACAACACCTAAGACAAATTCTGTTTTGACAATTTGACGTGTAAGAACTTGATGTAAACCATATGTTTGAAAACCACTTACGTTCAAAAAGTTATTAGCAACTTCCACATTCTCATAATAAAAGACGCGTTCCCACGGTACTACAACATTATCAAATACAACGATTGCATCCATTTCCTCGTAACGACTACTTAATGGATAATCAAAAACCGATTCCCCTCCGACAAATGATTGTCTACATAAAAACTTTAAACCTTTTGTATTACTTGGTATTGAGAAAGCAAAGCCTTTTCCTTCATCATAACCATTTGTTGATATAACAAGGAGTTCATCTGTAATTCCTCCCTGTGTCGCTAGTAATCTCGCCCCTTTAATTACTAACCCCTCACTCGTTTTATCTACAATTTTAGCAGCAATTGTAACATCTTCATCTTCAAAATAAAATTTTTGACGGTTTACTTGTGGCTCGATAAATGTATGTGTCATAGTCAAATCGTTCTCACGAGCATACTCATAAAATTTTAATAAATGCTGCGGGAAGCAATTTTTCTTATCTTTCAAATATTCCGCAACCGATGCTAGTGCCATTAGTGTCGTATTCATGTAATCTGGACTTCTCCCCATAAGGCCATGAGTGGATAATGCCCATTCTCGTGTTGCATTACGTCTTTTCACGAGATCGTCAACTGTCTTCGCTTGAAGGAAAGACATACCTACGCGCTTATTACTCGTTGGTGACACATATGTCATCCTCTCAAGCAATGCCTTTTCATTTTGTAAATCAAAAAGCCTTGCCTGACTCTGCATAACTCCCTTAAATGCTGGATGCTCCGACACCTTGCCTGTGACAACTTCCCCATCAATCGAAATATATGTTTGTAAAGCGTCAATACGGTCAATATATTGCTTTCCTGTAATTACTGGCATGCAATCACCCCTAAACGTTACAAATTGTTTTTATACTCATTTAGTATATGAAACCCCCTAATATTCGGTTCCTATTTAGACAACTGTATTATATCAAACCTCCAAATCACCTAAACTGTACTACTTTATAAATACAGCTAAAAACCCACCTTTATTGTACAATTTTTCAGTTACTTTAGATAAAAACGGTTTCAATTAGCGCTTTTTATACAAGTTCAATTTTGCGTCACATTCACAAAAAAGTCATCTCCGACTAGTACAGAGTTGCTAGATTTTTTATATATGCAGGTGTAAGATAACTTCGTAACCAAAGCAAATACATCTTTTTATTAAAGGAGAATATATATGAATCATCAAATCATCTCGTACGTAGCGAAAATGGAAGCTGCTTTAATGAATAAAATGGAGGATCATAATGAAGAAAATCTTTTATTTTCTATTGCTTCAGATATGATTGCCAAAGAAAAAGATCAATTTAAAAATGTTTGCCAAGCATATGAAGTAGTGAAACATCACTTAGTTGGTCTCCACTAAATTCAAACGTTTAGCAAAAAGTCGCATCTATAGACACGGCTTTTTTCATGCTGTTGAAAAACTATTGTGTCATTAAAAAAAGTATGGCTCTTCGGCAAAACGAGGGGATGATTTCCATTCCGACCGAGCGCTTTCCTTGGGGTGTCCGATGAGCCGCTTCACTTAGCATATATCTTCTGGCATGTTACTTTAATTTATAGTGATAAAACGAAACTTCAGCAATGTTTTATCTGTGCGAAAGCAAAGCGACAGCAACAACAAATGTTTTTTGTGCGAAAGCGAAGCGGCAGCAACAACAATGTTTATCTGCGCGAAAGCGAAGCGGCAGCAACAACAATGTTTATCTGCGCGAAAGCGAAGCGGCAGCAACAACAATGTTTATCTGCGCGAAAACGAAGTGTCAGCGGCAACAATGTTTATCTGCGCGAAAACGAAGTGTCAGCGGCAAAGGAAGCGGCTCGACGCTCGCCACAGGAAAGCGAGTAGCCTGG
The DNA here is from genome assembly GCF_016638705.1 of Lysinibacillus agricola. Classification (GTDB taxonomy): domain Bacteria; phylum Bacillota; class Bacilli; order Bacillales_A; family Planococcaceae; genus Lysinibacillus; species Lysinibacillus agricola. Next base: position 4,001,948 of record NZ_CP067341.1, read on the forward strand.
AACGGAAATCCCCCTCATTAAAGCGCCACAACATTCACAAAGATTTCTTGACCATTTTGTTTTTCAACACTATGCAAAAAAACCCGATCAATTCGAATTGATCGGGTAAAGTTTTTGTTGCACATATGGTAGAACCATCTTTTGGAATTGTTCAAATGTTGTTTTTTGATTACTGGACAAGCGTTAATAATATGCGTTCCACTTTATTCACATCATAAAAAAAATTTAATCATCTAAATAATCATACGGTGAGACACCATCCATTCCAATCAATGGATGGATATATGGCTCCGTTTCTACCGTTAACTTGAAATCAATTGATGTTTTTTCTTTCTGTAAATCCTCGTTCATTGGAACCGTTTCTACTTCTGCAACTTCCTCTACCACATTCATTGGATTGAGCCTTGCACGTAAAGACGTAAAGCGCTGTAAATCATCCGTACGCTGTAAGCCATCTGCTAACACATCCGGCTCACCACATAAAATCAAGAAATTTTTTGCACGCGTAATACCTGTATATAACAAATTACGACGTAACATTTTAGAATAGCCACGTACAACCGGCATTATAACTGTTTGGAACTCAGAGCCTTGCGATTTATGAATTGAACAACAGTAGGCAAGTGTCAATTGATTGAGTTCACTACGCTGATAAGTTACTTCAATACCGTCGAATGACACAACAAGCAAATCTTGTTTCTCAATTGTTTCCTTTGCCTTAATAATACTGATTACCTCACCCATATCACCATTAAAAACATTGCTCTCTGGTTGATTAACAAGCTGTAAAACTTTATCCTTTATGCGATATGTGACATCACCAAAGACGAGCTCTTTTCTAGTACCAGTATCGTTTGGATTAATAAGATCCTGAATCATTTTATTTAAATTGTCTATTCCTGCGGGACCTTTGTACATTGGTGCTAACACTTGGATATTACGAATTTCTTGACCTTTGGCAACCGCACTTTTCACAACTTGTGTGACAACGTTTGCTACCTGATCTGAAGAGGCTTTAATAAATGAACGGTCCGTCGTTTTTAACGTTAGGTCATTTGTGATATTACCACGTTTAATTTGATGAGCAAGTTCAATAATCGTTGAGCCCTCTGCTTGCCGATATACATCTGTTAATTCAACAGTAGGTATTTGCCCGGAAGCCAACAAATCCTTTAACACCTGTCCTGGTCCTACCGGTGGAAGCTGATCTTGATCGCCAACAAATACAACTTGAACATCCTCATGCAAGGATTTTAATAATTGATGCGCGAGCCAAGTATCAACCATCGACATTTCGTCTACAATAATGAGTTTCCCTGTAACCTCACGCTCAGTTTCTTCCTCTTTCTCCTGGCCAGTAAAGCCTAGCAGTCGATGAATTGTCATTGCTGGAAGTTCTGTTGATTCCGATAAACGCTTGGCAGCACGTCCTGTTGGAGCACATAAAATAATCGGAAAGGGCTCTTCTTTTTGTGCGTATTCCTTCGGGTTTAATGATAGTCCGTGTAGCTTTGCATACACTTCTACTACACCCCGAACAACAGTTGTTTTACCAGTACCAGGTCCACCAGTTAAAATCATAACGGCTGAGTTTAAGGCCTGTTCAATAGCATTCGCTTGTGTTTCGGCATATGCGACATTAAGCATTTCTTCAGTTTCACCAATCGTTTTGCGTATTTCGTCCTTGCTAAAATGCTCAGCCTTATTGTTACGTTCGATTAAAGCTACTATTTTTGATGCAATTCCGACTTCTGAGAAATATAGAGATGGTAAATATAATCTCGTTTCTTCCCCACAAATTTTATTTTCCTCACGCAATTCGATGCAAGCTTTAGAAATGGTCTCAAAAGGAATTTCCTCTCGTTGGCTTTGCTCAAGCATATCTTTTACTAGCGGTAAAACATGTTCTGCATCTAAATATACATGCCCGTCCGATAAAGCTGCTATATTCAGAGTATGTAAAATCGCCGCCTTAATACGGTCTGGATGATTACCAGTAATCCCTAATTTTGAACCTAACTCATCCGCACGAAAGAAACCTACACCCTCAACATCTTCAATAAGGCGGTATGGATTTTCAGTTAATAATTCAATTGCCTCTGTCCGATATGTTTGATAAATTTTCATGCCGAGCTGTGGTCCAAAACCCCATTCATTAAGTTGAATCATCACTCGTTCTAAGCCTAGATTTTGTTCAATCGTACGATGGATAACTTCTTTTTTTTCAGCAGATAAGCGTGGTACAACATCAAGCACATTTGGGTCCTCTAAAATAAGACGCAAAGCATTTGCCCCTAGCTTCTCTACAATTGTTTCAGCCGTTTTTTTCCCGATTCCAACAAATAAATCGCTCGATAAGTAGTGTATAATTCCTTGCTCTGTAGCTGGCACTTCTTTTGTAAACGTCTCAATTTGAAATTGCACACCATATTTTGGATGTTGTTTCAATAAACCTGTAAAACGATATTGCTCATCCATCTGTAACGGCGGAAAGTATCCAACAACTATTATTTCTTTATCCTCATACTGTAAGTTGGTCTCTTGAATTTTCACACGAACTATCGAATACATATTTTGTGCATTATGGAAGATAGAGACGATTGGACGCCCGAGTATAAAAAATTTATTTAGTTCAAATAAATCAAGATTATCTGCCATTTTCGGTTCGTCCTTTCCCGTTCATTTCAATCATTATATTTTACCACACCCAAACTTGAAAAATCGTTTAAAAAGAGAATTCACTAAATTCTTTAACATTATTTTGACAAATGACATTTCACGTCTATTATCAACCTTTCCATGCTATGATAGAGAAGAATTTGTTGCGCGGAAGGATTGTGAAGCTATTGGAATTTAGACCTTGCATCGATTTACACGATGGCAAAGTAAAACAAATTGTAGGCAGCACATTGGGGCATACAGATCAAGAGGTCATCGAAAACTTTATTTCAAATCATGACTCTAGCTATTATGCAAAAATGTTTGCCAAAGATCAATTAACAGGTGGTCACGTCATTATGCTTGGTGATGGAAACGAAGAAGCCGCATTAGCAGCACTAGCGGCATACCCTCTAGGTTTGCAGGTTGGTGGCGGCATCACCACAGAAAATGCAAAAAAGTATATTGATGCGGGTGCATCCCATGTTATTGTCACATCATTTATATTCTATGATGGTAAGCTCAATTTAGATCGACTAAAAAAATTAGTACAGATTATCGGTAAACAGCATCTTGTCATCGATTTAAGCTGCCGTATGCGCGATGGGAAATGGTTTGTTGTTACTGATAAATGGACAAAGTTTAGTGATTTCGAAGTAAATGCTGAATCCATTGCCTATATCGAAAATTTCTGTGATGAACTACTCATTCACGCTGTTGACGTAGAAGGAAAAAAAGGCGGTATGCAGGAAAGCTTAGTGCGTGATTTAGCCGCTTGGACAACAAATCCAACAACATATGCTGGTGGAATCCGTTCTCTAGACGACTTAGAGAAATTTAAAAAAATAGCAAATGGTAAGCTTCATGTTACAATTGGTAGCGCTCTTTCAATTTTTGGTGGAGATTTACCATATTCAGACGCGGTGAAGTATTGCAAAAAAGGCGGGGTATTGTGAAGTTAATATATAAGGATTATGTTTTTCCTTTTCAAGAAACAAATTTAGAACGCATTATTGATGGTAAATATTTCAAGGTAAATACAAAAGATAATTCTCTTTCGTTGCACGTGCAGCTAGATAATGAACAAATGCTGCTTGAGTTTTCGAAATCATTAAAGGCAACATGCGGTTTCCTACGTGACCAAGAAACAGAGCCTTATATTGGCATTTATATCGATTTACAAATATTCGTGGATGAATTTAATAAACGATACAACTTAAATGCTGAAATTATCGTTTAATTACTAAGGGGACTAAACACCCCTTTTTTTTATTTTCATATCAAGAATACTATACTTAGTGTCAGAGCACATATTTCTATTTAGTAGTTATTTTTGTTAAGCTAATAGTAGTGAGAAAATTGATTGGAGTGGAGGCTGCGCGACTCCTTGGGATTAGCGATAGAGGAACGCGAGTGAAGCGGCTCATCGGCGCCCCCAGGAAGCTCTGCGCGAAAGCGAAGCGTCAGCAACAATGTTTTATCTGTGCGAAAGCGAAGCGACAGCAACAATGTTTTATCTGTGCGAAAGCGAAGCGACAGCAACAACAAATGTTTTCTGTAGCGAAAGCATAGCGACAGCTACAATTGTTTTATCTGTGCGAAAGCGAAGCGACAGCAACAAAGCGCTCAGTCGGAATGGAAATCAACCACACGTTATGGTGATGATCCATAAATTTAGTTATTAGTAGTCCGCTTATTAATTAGAAGAAAGGATTTAATGAAGTATGAAAAATGAACTCGAAGCAACCACTTTAAAAACCCTACAAACAGAGTTAACTCGCTTCTTTTTAGCGTATAAATTTGCTTTACATGAAATCGAAACGAAAATAAATATTTTACAAGAAGAGTTTAAATTAATTCATGAATATAACCCAATAGAACATGTATCAACTCGAGTAAAATCACCAAAAAGTATATTGATGAAGATCAAAAAAAAGAACCTCGAGCCATCTATCGAAGCAATTCGTGAAAGCATTCGTGATATTGCAGGTGTGCGAATCACATGCTCCTTTGTAGAAGATATATATAAAGTGAGTGCGATGCTACAAGCACAACATGATATAGAAGTTATAGATGTAAAGGATTATATTGCATATCCAAAAGAAAATGGCTATCAAAGCTTGCATCTTATTATTAAGATTCCAATTTTTATGTCTGATCGTATGGAGAAGGTGTATACCGAAATTCAAATTCGTACAATTGCAATGGATTTCTGGGCAAGCCTTGAACATAAAATCTATTACAAATATAACAAGGAAGTACCTGAACATATCCGTTTTGAATTGAAGGAGGCTGCCATTCAAGCAGCTGAACTGGATCGAAAGATGGAACGACTAAATAAAGAAATAAATATTTTAAAAGCGAACGAAGCAGATTCGGCAATATTAGATCCAACCCCTATTGCGAATTTAGCACAATATTTATCTCAGCTACCATTTTATTATCCTTCTAAGGATGAACAAGACTAAAATAAATTTAAAAAGGATGCCGAAGTAAGTTGAAGGCACTGAAAAAGTCGATTTGCCACAAAAAATGTGATGCAAATCGACTTTTTTGAGTTTCTAAATCCAACAAAAGACAGATTTATAATATAAAAAAATGAATTTCTTTAGTTTTTCAGTGCCCTCAAGTAAGTTTCGGCATCCTTTTAGTATTTTAGTTAAATCGCTGTGCAATCATATCGTAAATATAACGCGCTTGGTCGTATTCTGGCTGTAATGTAAAGGCCTGTTTCAGATGGTACATAGCATCTTCTGTTTGTTCAGTGGATACTGCATAAAGTACACCTAAATTATAATGTGCATCTGCATTATTCCAATCCTGTTCAATTAAGTAATCTAATTCCTTCTTACCATCTTCAAACATTTCTAAAGCACATAGCACAATTGCATATGCCAGACGAATTTGATTATCCTCTGGGGCAAGTTCTGCCGCTCGTTGTAAATATGGCAGTGCAAGCTTCGGATTTTCCATTCGCTCAAAGCATTTGCCCATCATATAATAAACATCCGCGCCTTCAATTTTATGCTTTAATGCTTGCTCATAAAGCTTTACTGCCTCTGCGTATCGTTCTGCATTAAAATATAAATTTGCTAAGCCATAATAAGCAGTTGCTGCTGTTTCATCAACAGTGATTGCTTTTTGAAAGAAACGCTCTGCACGTTCAGTATCCTCTAAGACCGCTAAGAGATTTCCAAAATTCACATAACCAATTGCGTTTTCAGGTTCTTCTTCAATTGCTTGTGTAAAAAGTTGTGCAGCATCCTCGTAGCGCTTTTCTTGAAATGCTTGAATGCCCTGCTCGTTAAAATTCATTATTTTTGTTCACCTCTATGTAGCGAAAGACTGCCTAAATTCTATACGCCTCATTCAGGAAAGGCAGTATAAGCAGTCTTTTCGCGTTTTATCCTACATATGTTAGTTTTTCATTATTTTTAAAGACTTCGTCGATTGTACCGCCACCTAAACATTCTTCACCATCATATAATACAACAGCTTGTCCAGGTGTGATTGCACGAACTGGTTCAGCAAACGTAATATGTGTACGTCCATCCGCTAAAATTTCTACTTCCACCGGTGTATCCGTTTGACGATAGCGGAATTTTGCAGTGCATGAAAATTTCCCGGGCAATTTTTTTGTCGAAGTATAGTTCATTTTCACAGCAGTCAATGACGTAGAGTACAGTGAATCGTTATGGAAACCTTGTCCAACAAGTAACACATTACGTTCCAAATCTTTCCCTAGTACGAACCAAGGTTCACCGTCGCCACCAATTCCAAGACCATGACGTTGACCAAGTGTATAGTACATTAATCCGTCATGTTTGCCCATTACGACTCCATCCATCGTCTCCATATTACCAGGTTGAGCTGGTAAATATTGACTTAAAAATTCTTTGAAATTACGCTCTCCAATGAAGCAAATTCCTGTTGAATCCTTTTTCTTCGCTGTAGCCAACCCAGCTTCCTCCGCAATTTTACGGACTTCCTTTTTCTCAATATGTCCAATTGGGAACATTACATGCGACAATTGTTCCTGCGATAATTGGTTTAAGAAATACGTTTGATCTTTATTATTGTCAATGCCTCGAAGCATTTTAACTTCGCCATCTCCACTACGATCAACTCGAGCATAGTGACCTGTCGCTAAATAATCAGCTCCAAGATCCATCGCATGCTCTAAAAACGCTTTAAATTTAATTTCCTTATTACACATAACATCAGGATTTGGAGTGCGTCCTGCTTTATATTCTTCTAAAAAGTATGTGAAAACCTTATCCCAATATTGCTTTTCAAAATTTACTGCATAGTACGGAATCCCGATTTGATTACATACTTTAATAACATCATCGTAGTCTTCTGTAGCTGTACAAACGCCATTTTCGTCTGTATCATCCCAGTTCTTCATAAATATCCCGATTACTTCATATCCTTGTTGCTTTAGTAAATATGCAGCAACCGAAGAATCTACCCCACCAGACATGCCGACAACAACACGAATTTGTGAGGGGTCGCGTGTTTCTTTCATTATGGTCACCTTTTCTTTTCATCAAATTCCTTTATAACCCGTTACAGTTTTTAGCAAATTATTTTTTCGCTAGTCTTTTGACAATCGCTGCTGTTTTTTCAGCCGCATGTTGTACATCATTTTCCGTTAAATCTTGACCGAAGCTAAAGCGGATTGAGTTACGTAATTCCTCTGCCCCTTGTCCAAACATCGCAACTAAAACATGAGATGGATCAATGGAGCCAGCAGTGCACGCAGAACCACTTGATACGCAAATACCTGCCATATCAAGATTCACTAGAAATGACTCTACTTCCATACTAGAAAAACTTACATTTAAAACGTGTGGAAGCGTATGTTCTAAATCTCCATTCACATGAAATGCTAGTTTTTCCTGCATGAAAACATCAAGCATAATTTGCTTAAAGCGATTGTATAGTGCACGCTTCTCTTCGCGCAATTCATTTGCAATTTGCACCGCAGTCGCAAAACCAATCACTGCAGGCACATTTTCAGTACCTGCACGACGTTTTTTCTCGTGTGCTCCCCCTAATGCATAACTAGTGAATGGTGTTCCTGCTTTTTGATAAAGGAAGCCAATCCCCTTAGGACCATTAATTTTATGTGCGGAAACACTTAGTAAATCAACTTGTAAATCAGCAACATTAATTGCCTCTAATCCATATACCTGAACAGCATCGGTATGGAAAATAGCCTTATGTTCACGCAACAAGTCACCAATTTCAGCAATCGGTTGAATCGTACCAACTTCATTATTGCCGTACATAATCGTTACTAAAATTGTATCCTCACGTAATGCATTTCGCACGTCTTCTACAGAAACACGTCCGTTTTCATCAACCGGCAAATATGTCACATCAAAGCCATCTCGCTCAAGCTTTTCACAAGTATGTAACACCGCGTGATGTTCAATTTGAGTGGTAATTATATGCTTCCCTTCCGCAGCACGTGCATATACAGTACCAAAAATAGCCGTATTATCCGCCTCGGTTCCGCCACTTGTTATAATAATTTCCCCAGGTTGAGCACCAATTGATTTGGCTAATATTTCACGTGCATCATCTAAATATTTGCGCGCCTCTCGACCTGCCCCATGAATACTTGATGCATTTCCATAAACCTGTTGCATTGCTGTAGTCATAGCGTCTATTACTTTGTCATTCATTGGCGAAGACGCTGCATGATCGAGATAAATATATGAATTCATGTTGAAAACTCCTTTGTACGAAAAGCGCTAAAGATCCGTATCCCTGCCACAGGGTATGGCACGACATTGCGTCGACTTAGGGAGCGGTACTTTAGCCTAAACATATTAAATATAGAACATATAGCCTTCCGCTACATTTTCCTCAGTATATTGCGCTAAATCCTCGATTGACGTTGTATCCAATACATTTTTCACAGCATCGCGAATGCGAAGCCACAACTCTCGCTGAGGTGCTTCTTCATTTTCAATTCCTTCTACTGGCTGAATTGGACCCTCTAACACACTAATAACATTAGCCGCTGAAATTTCACTTGGTGGATTCGCTAGCATGTACCCACCATATGCACCGCGTACACTTTTAACTAAGCCTGAATTACGTAGTGGTGATACCAATTGCTCTAAGTATGCTTCAGAAAGTTCTTTTTCAGCAGCAATTTTTCGTAGTGGAATAGGTCCTTCTCCATAATGCTTTGCTAATTCAATCATAATCGTTAGCCCATAACGGCCCTTTGTAGAAATTTTCATTTTATCACCCTCTAATAGTCTAGTCGAAAATACTACCAACAGTATATCATAATCTCCTCTTGAAGAACTCGGAAATACTCTTGGAAGGTTATGATATACTATTAATTACGCCTTATTATAGTTAGGCAAAATACTATTAACGCTTCATTTTAACGCAAAAAAACATTTAGCAATCAAAAATCATTGAAAACTGTTGAAAGGGGAATTTTTTTAAATGCATAATGAACCACTCGCTTATCGCATGCGTCCATTAACCCTTGATGAAATTGTAGGACACCAAGATTTTATCGGTCCTACTACCGCTCTTTATAAAATGATTCAAAATGAACATATTCCATCCATGCTACTATACGGTGAGCCAGGTATTGGCAAAACGTCAATAGCGAATGCCGTAGCAGGAAGCTCGAAGCTTCCCTTCTTCGCACTTAATGCTACTCGCGCTGGTAAAAAAGACGTTGAGGATATTGTACAGGAAGCTCGAATCTCGGGGAAAGTCCTACTTTTTTTAGATGAAATTCATCGTTTCAATAAATTACAGCAGGATAATTTGTTGCCACATGTTGAAAATGGCTCAATCATATTAATTGGGGCTACGACGGAAAATCCGTATCATGATGTAAATCCCGCTATCCGCTCACGTTGTGGAGAAATATATCAACTAAAACGTTTAACGAAAGAAAATTTAATCGAGCTTATTAGAAAAGCACTTTCTGATGAAAAACGCGGGCTAGGTAAACATCATTTTGCATTAACAGACGATCAAATTGCTCAAATTGCTGGAGCAGCTAATGGTGATGCGCGGAAGGCATTGACTTTGCTTGAATCGATTTATTATGCAAGTGATGAAGTTGACGGTCAAACAATTGCAGCTGATCATATCATTGAGCATCTTATCGGAAGAATCGGTGTTTATGGTGATAAAAAAGGGTCGCATTTTTATAATTTGCTATCTGCGTTGCAAAAATCTGTTCGTGGAAGTGATACGAATGCAGCATTGTATTATTTAGCACATTTATTGGAAACAGGTGATTTAGTAGCTGTCAGCAGGCGCTTACTTGTTATGGCTTATGAGGATATAGGCCTTGCCAATCCTGATGTAGGGCCGCATATGCTTGCAGCCGTACAAGCAGCAGAGCGTTTAGGCTTACCTGAGGCGCGTATTCCTCTTGCAAGTGCTGTCATTGAAATGTGCCTTGCATCCAAATCCAATTCTGCAATTGCAGCCATCGATGCAGCAATTGCCAGCATTCACGAAGGAAAAACAGGCGATATCCCACATCATTTACGCGATGCTCATTATGAAGGGGCAAAAGATTTAGGTCATACAGGCTATCAATATCCCCATAACAGCCCGATTGGAACATTTGGTGGCTGGGTAGACCAGCAATATTTACCCGATGAGCTTGTGGGCACAGAATTTTACAAGCCTGTCATTGCAGGTGAAGAAAAACGAATGGCAGGAATCTACGAAAAGCTTAAATCATTTCATAAGGATGAAAAGTAATATCGCTATATGACTAGGATACCGAAAAACATATTATAAGATTATTTATGAAAATAAGGCACTTCAACTAAAACCAGGAGCACCTTATTTTTAGGTCTCTTCACCGTGCTACACATTCTACTCATAAGAGACGATTTCCGCGAGCGAAATATGAGCGTCATCTTCGCTCATATTTCGCTTCATGTGCTTTCATAGATTATCTCTTAATGTTCAACGATTTATATCTCTTCGATTTAATTAATTTCCCAAAGAAACAGGATTGACAGCTAGGCAATCATCCTGTAAAGGTTACTTTATTTGTTGTATAGCGCTTATTGTAAAATAGGTTCAATGTATCTTCCACATTTCTCAACGATGGTAATTTATTCGTTTCTTTCTCCTCTTTTTCATTTTCTTTATCATGTAAATAATTAATAAAATTGTAGGTTTGATAGAGTAGACTAGCAAACTCCTGTGAATTCTCCCTTACTTCAAAGCGAATTGCTTTTACAGCAACTGCTTGGCCAATCGATTGCTCCCTTGATGGAGAGGTTTGATCATCATCTACATTATCATCTGTAGTTCTGTATAATAATTTTAATGCCTCATAAACCTCTTTGTTATCACTAAATCGTTCCTTTATCCACTGCAAAACAAATTGTAATAGGACAACGGCATAAATAAGTGAAAGACGTTCATCTCCAAAAGATTTTTTCGACAAACGTTTAAAGTATTCCGCTTGTGTCACCTGCTCAAATATGATTAAACGAATTGGATACAGGAGCGCATGTCCACTGTTGATATATAATTTTTCTCGATCCTTATACATAGCCAACCAAAAATCCCTTACTAATGAAATAGATTTTCTTGTCGAGAGAGCTAATTGACATTGGATAAGCTCATTTTCAAGTGTTGGTTGTATAAGCCGCAGAAATAAAAGTTCCTCATCCTCACTCCCTAATAAGAGTGGTTTTTCTAAGTTCACCAAATCAATTTCAATACCGTTTATTAACATTGCACAGCCTCCTTCCTATAAATTCTTACAGCATTGATAAACCTAACACACAGATTTTCAATTTTTTAACTATATTTCGACAAAAATCTATAAATACCTTTTAAGCAAAAAGTCCTTTTTTTATTTCCGTACAATAAAATTTTGACACTATTACGACAGCCATTCCACAATAATCTATTAACATTAACAAAAAAATCTGCAAAACTTTACGAAGTGGAAGCCCAATCATTCCCTCACAAAGCCGAGCGCTGTAAGGAATGGAGGCTAAACCGCATAAAGTAAGCAGATTTTAGATTGTTATTCTATTTTCTGAAAAGTGATGCTACATCACCCTTAGAAATTATTCATTATCAACAAATAGTTTAAATTGTTGCAAGCATTGTTTGACTGCGCCTTTTTGTTCAAGCACTGCATTTCGTAGTGATGCTATTTTCTCTTCATCTTCCACGACTTCACTATAAAGTGCGAAAATTGCCAATAATAATTGTTCATTCTCTTCTTGTTCAATGCTAGGTAAAGAAAAGGCAGCAATCGTTAATAATTGCTCAACTTTTTCAGGTGTTTTTTGTAATTCATTGGATGAATAATACATTGATTCCGCTAAAAAATAGCAGAGCTTTGCACTACAATCTATAAATAAATGCCAGTATGTATTGGCACCCGGTAATTCACCCGCTTTACTGTCAACATACTCTTTATAAAATGTAGTAACTTGTGTGTATAAAGGATTTAGTTCCCTCATAGCCTTTGGATAATTATTAGATGTATCCAAATAGTCAAATACAATTGTATTCATTTTCTCTTGAAGTTTTACAATATCTAAATGATCACGAATTACTTGAATTTCCACTTTACCACTCTCCCATGTTCTCATTTGTTTTTTAAACGTCATTCCTACTCACCTAAGCAGTCCTGTACATTCCAAACAAACTGATTTATTATCTATTGGAATTATTTAAATTATAGCAATAAACCAAATAAAGAAGTGAACACATGAACAAAATAAGGCAATTTCGTGAATTAATAGCATTTCGAGCACATAATGCGAACAATTTTGGTAAAATTATATCCTTTGTACATAATCATAAAATAAAGTTTGCTCTTTCGTCCGATCAACAATTTCTATAATACTTCCTTGCGCATATTTTTTTATTCTTTTCTGTGGTATATAAAAATAGGCATTGTTTGCAATTAACCACTCACTAAGCGTTAGCTCACTACCTGGCTGTTGATTTGTCAATATACGTTTATGTCGAAGTATATCCGCCATTTTGTAAAAGCCTTCTGATAGTTCGTAAGCAGAAACATCAAAATTAAAAATAGGGCTAACAACCTGTCCAATATCAAAAATGTGTATCGTTTGCCCTTCTTCATCAATAGCTAATTCTACTGTGCTTATTTCATCGAATAGATTTAAGCCCCTATATTCCATTTGATAGATTTGCTCCATTATAAAACGCCTCCTTTTATAGGTTTAATGTTAGAGAGTCATAATACGAAGCTTCTCCAATCGTTCCGGAACCTCTCTTTCTGACGTTCTATCCGTCACTTTGATGGTTCTGTTCTATCCGTCGTTTTATTTCTGCGAGCACAATGTGAAGCTTCCCAAACGTTCAATATGAATATCCTAGCAAATAACGCTCCCATTGTAACATAGAAAAAGCAGCTGTCTTAAAGTGAGACAGCTACTTCTATGCTCATTCTCATAACGGGCCTTCTAGAATTTCTTCGCTTTTTATTCTTATCGAGAAATTATTTGAGTTTATCGATAAATATTGTTAATTTATCGATGAAAGTTTTGAATTTATCGCCCAACTTTTTGAATTTATCGCCTAACTATTTAAGTTTATCGACATATCAGATTTCGCTAAGTTGTATTACCCTTGTACACGTGTAATTTTTACATCTTTTAAGATGGTATTCACTACCCAGCTTGCAGCAATTAAGCCTGCTACTGAAGGAACAAAAGCGTTGGAAGATGGAGGCATTTTTGCTTTACGGATGGCTGCATCTGGTTTTCCGACATGCTCCACAACATCTGGACGAACTACAATAGGACTCTCATCTGAGAATACAACCGTTACTCCTTTATGAATACCATCCTTCCGTAATTTCGTACGAATTACTTTTGCCAATGGGTCCGTATGCGTTTTAGAAATATCCGCAATTTTAAAACGAGTCGGATCCATTTTATTGGCTGCACCCATACTCGATATAATTGGAATATTGCGCTTTAGACATTCCTTCACAATATGAATTTTATACTTCACTGTGTCACTCGCATCAATAACATAATCTATGCCCTGCGCGAAAAATTCCTCATATGTTTCCTCGGTGTAAAACATATGCATATCAATTACTTCACATTCTTGATTAATATCAGCAATACGCTCTTTCATGACACCTGACTTTGATTTACCGACCGTTGAAAGATAGGCAACCAATTGACGATTTACATTTGTAATATCTACATTATCCTTATCTACTAAAATAATGCGGCCAATACCACTTCGTGCACATGCCTCAGCAGCAAATGAGCCTACACCGCCTACACCAAGAATGGCTACTGTTGTATTTTTTAATTTTTCGAGTCCCTCTGTTCCTATTGCGAGCTCGTTACGTGAAAATTGATGTAACATCCTTACACTCTCCATCTATCGAATTTTTTATCCCGCTCTAACGGGCAGTAACTTATCTGTACCGAAAGCGAAGCGCCAGGTACAAAACTTCCACCTTAAAATTCAGTGAAAGTAAAGAAGTTAGGTGGGAGATTAACTGCCCGTAAATACCTGAATGGTGAAGACTATAATCAGCGGGAGATGAAGCACCCCTACTGATTATAGTTTCACTTTATTAGTAAACCTAGTTATATACTAAGATAAAATCAAACCTATATTACATTTTATCATGATATTCTTCAAGTGAAAATTATAACTAGAAAAAAGAATTCCTCATCAAAATACTTTTTATATGTAAAAGTAAGTTTGGCCTGAATATAAAAGACTATGCATCCGCTCTACTTAAAGTAAAAAGAGCAATTGAAATAAGATTACTTCAATTGCCTTTAGTCCCGACGCTTTCATTAACTTCCTACCTGTTCATAATTTTTTAGAAAAGCTTCTACAAAATCTGAACCGAGCTGAACATTTATTTGCTTGAAAGCTGCTATTACTGCCCCACCTATTGGTTGTAAAACTGGTGTCAAAAATTGCAATGGTAGCTCATCAGCTTGTGTGAATTGCTGTAATTTAGGTATAAAGAAAGCTTCATTATTAAAGACGCCACCCACTAATACGACAGGTACGTTCCCTTGTTCCCAAGCCATATGAAAGTAACATGCTTTGATCGCTACATAATATTTCTTACAAGCATCTTCAATGATGCTAATGGCAGCATGATCTCCTTTTTCTGCTACATCAAAAACATATTTGCTTAACGGCGCCATTACTGTCCGAGGATGCTCCGCTCCATAAATACACTCTATTAATTGTGGTACATTTTCCACAGAAAAATAACGTAAAACAACGTCTGTTAAAGCTGTTGAGTCTCCTCTTCCATCATAGCTTTGAAAAATAGTTTTCAGCACTTGAACGCCTAAATCATAGCCACTTCCCTCATCATCAAAAAGATACCCCCAGCCCCCTACTCGATGAAAATGTTGCTCACTATCATAACCCATTGTGATAGCACCTGTCCCTGCAATTTGCACAATACCTGCCTTCCCAAGTGTGCCTGCGTAAAGTGCTATTAAGGCATCATTATCAACAAAAATAGCTACTGTTTTATCGACATATTGGCGTACTATTGATACTACAACTTCCTCTGCTTGTAGCTCCTTTACCCCGGCCATGCCAGCAAAACAACTATCTATGGCTGCAAATACTTGTGGATTTTGTTGTTGTAAATTCTGTAGTATATCGTGAATCGTTGACTTAAAATACTGAACATCCATTGCTGTTGGGTTACTACGATTAGTTACTACTTTGGCGTAAATATTGCCTTGCTCATCACAAATTACTGCAGACGTTTTCGTTCCACCACCGTCAATCGCTAATACATACATAACTATGCTCCTTTCATCTCCATCAATTTCGCATTGGTGTAATTGTAGCTGTCGCTTTGCTTTCGTTACAAAAAAACATTTGTTGCTTTCGCTCAGAAAACACTTGGAGCTGTCACTTTGCTTTCGCTCAGAAAACACTTGTTGCTGTCGCTTCGCTTTCGCTACAGAAAACACTTGCTGAATGAAGATAAAAAAGGGATTAAGCACTATCAGCTGATGGCTTAATCCCTTCTTCTGTAATCATTTCGTAAAGCTAAATGATGCCCATGGCTGAATCTGTGCTAATAAGAATTTTTCTTCTTCTACAACTCTCGCAACAACATTTGTTGATCCGACATTCGGCATTTCCTTTAAAACAATTTGTAGCTCACCTTTATAACGTACATCTAAATTATTATCGATTGTCACATCCCCAAATTTTAATGGGTAGATATCATGTGCAGGGAAGTCACCATTTTTATATTTCACACGAGATTGTGTACTACGGATTACATACTCAGAAACATCCCCACGATTAAAATGTGGCTCTTTAAAAAGTACCGCTTCTTCTAAAATAGACGTCTCAGCAAACTGCTCAATCTTCAGCTCTAGCTTATAGCGATTTAATTGGCCTAATGCACGTATTTCTTCCTCCGAAGCATACATATTGCCAATAATACAATCATCTATTAAACCAGTGTGCCATAAATCCTTAGCCTGCACAGTAATTGGCAGATGTCGATGCTCTTCTAATGTTGGCAAGCCATACTCGGTTTTCTCCCAGGGTCCAAACATGGCATGCTGCGATGAAATCATAGCTGCTGTTCGAATATGATTAGCTTTAAATTGTTGAGACGTTTGTAAAAAATGTTGACGTGAAAGACCTGTAAAACGTCTTGGATAAAAATTATGGCAGCCAATAATATTATCTCTATTCGGTTGGTAGGATAATATATTTTCTACATATTTCGTGCCGTTACTAATATTTAACTCTATTTTTAAATTACTAGCATCAAGAGACATAAACGCTTCTTCCTGGCCAGAGAAGCCCATATCTAAGCGTAATGCCGCTAAATGATAATGCTCCTTAAAGTAACTAATATCTTTATAGGTTAAGCCTAAATCTTCAAAAACAGCTGGTGCAATATCAGCTGAAATGTCAAAGCCTAGCTGCTGCGCAAATTCATTTATTTGCAGTAATTTATGTCGTTCCTGATCGTTATTTAATGACATAAGACATGTAAATATTCGATCAAAACCATTGTCATGAGCGAGCTGAACATATCGCTTCATATCTTCTAGTGTACTATGCTGAGGATATAGTGAAATCCCTAATCTTTTCAATTTAAATACCTCCGTTAGTTCACATTTACACTTCTACTTTTTGATTTTCTGACTCTGTAACACGCTTTTCGTTTTGAGTTTCTGATTCAGCAGATGACTGTTCATTCTGCTTCGCCATACGATTTGCCATTGATAAGAATGGTAAGTAGATACATACAGCTATAATAAGTAAGACAATACTAAGCACTGCCCCTCGCCAAGATGCAGTTGCTAAAAATCCATTTATAATCGGTGGCGTTGTCCATGGTGGTGCAACTGTAGCTGCCGGCACAAAGCCCCACTTCGTTGCAAAGAAAGCTATTGTTACGTTAATCATTGGTGTCAAAATAAACGGTACAAATAATACTGGGTTTAACACAATTGGAAGACCGAAAAGTAATGGTTCATTAATATTGAAAAGCCCTGGTGCTGCCGACAATTTTCCGACGGTATTATATTGCTTATTCTTTCTAGAGATAATGAATATAGCAATAATAAGTGCTATTGTCGTACCGGAACCACCCATATTGATGAAGGCATCAAAGAATGGTTTATTTACGATGTATGGTGCTACTTCACCAGATGAAATCGCTCTTACATTCGCTTCTATAGCTGGTAAATTTATTGTTTGCATAAATGGTTCGATAATGTTAGCACCATGAACACCTAATGTCCATAAAAACGTAGGAATGAATGCTAAAAGTAAAGCTGCAATCCATGAATTCGTTAAGCCCATAAACGGCTCTTGAATTGCAGAGTAGAAAGAACCGACAATATCAGGAAGATCGAAGCCTGCCGAAATGATTGTACGAACTAGAGCAAACAAACCAATTGTAATCATAGCAGGTAGTAACGCTGCAAATGATTTTGAAACAGCCGGTGGTACACCATTCGGCATTTTAATTAGTAGCTTAGGATTGCCAGCCAATCTACAAAATACTTCAGTTGAGAGCAAAGCAATAATCATGGCTATAAATAAACCACCAGTACCTGTTGTTAACCCTGTTAATCCGCCATCACCAAAGGTACCAAATGTCATATAACTTGAAAGGCCGATTACCCCGGCAGAAAGTCCATCTTTGTCGTAGCTTTTGGCAAGATTGTAAGAAATTGAAAAGGCCAATAACAGTGAGAGAATTCCGAATGTTGCTCCCCAGATACTGCCGCCCCACTGTGTCCAAGTTTCATGCTTCCAGATAGCATCGAGCGCATTTTGATAAAATTTGATCGGCAAATTATTAACAAGAATCGCGAGTGTTCCAAGAATTGTCAATGGCATGATCGTAATAAATCCATCTCGAATGGCAACTAAATGACGCTGATTCCCTACTCTTGCAGCAACTGGCACGAATTTCTCTTCTAAAAAACGGAACATTTCACACACTCCTTTATTTTTATTGTGACATCAGGCTTGATGCTATTCCCCTATTCCCCTTTGATTCGCTCATACAACTCAATCATTTCAGTTGCTAAATCACGAAACGTAATGGCATTCATTAAATGATCCTGCGCGTGAATTAACAGCATTGATACTTCTACTTTTTCTCCCCTTGCCTCTTGTGATAATAGAGCCGTCTGAGAATGATGCGCTTCAATCAATGCATCATTAGCTAATTGTATTTTTTCCTTTGCTTTCTGAATCTGTCCTTTTTTTGCTAGCTGAATAGCTTCCATACACTCACTTTTCGTATTACCACTATGCACAATCAGTCCCATAATGGATTCCATTAAAACTGTTTCTTCCATTGTCGTCGCCCCCTTAACCAATCAACTGTAACGCCTGCTTTAAAACATTTTCACCATTCATCATGCCGTAATCCGCCATATTGATGACATCAATTGGAAAATTCATTGCCTTGTATTTTTTTTCAAATGTCCCTTTTAAGTAACGGACTTGTGGACCTAGTAACAACACATCCGCCGTTTTAGCAGCTAATACTTTGTCAACCTCACCTTCAGCAATCGCATAAATATCCGCCTCAATGTTTTGTTCTTGTGCGGCTTTTTGCATCTTTGACACTAGTAAACTAGTACTCATACCCGCTACACACACTAGCATAATGTTTTTCATAAAAACACTCCTTTTCATAATTAAGTTCGTCTTTCTAACTTACTTTAATTTGGTGATTTTTTAACAATGAAATCGCTTTCTTATTTTGAGAATAGCACCTATTGGTATATACCACAATATGCTTTTTACACCATTTACTACCTAATGAAAGGACTTCAAAAATTGGGCTATATCTTTGTTATAGACAAATAAAAGGATTTGCTCAACTGGTATAGTCCAGAAAAAAATTCAAAAATTTTTTTTAGTTCATAACCCTACTAGAACGTTAGTTATTAAAAGTACTCATAGAAGGTTGGCTTATCGGCGGGTAATGCCATTTGCCATCGATTAATAATCTCATCAGCCAATTGTTTATTTGCATACAAGACTGCATCCTTTACCGAAAGATAGCCAACCATCATCGCTGAAAAAAGATTAATTGGTAATGTTAACATATGCATTTCTGGGATAGAATTTGTCTCAATTATCGAGACATCTCCATTTTTATTTATTTTATATACGTGATCATTCCAACTACAAAACGTATCTTCAATTTGAATATATAACGGCTCATGAATATCGCCCCACGGATAATGTTGCATAAACCGCAAAGCATCTACTACTCTTACCATCACATCCTGAACGACCTCTCTTGTAAACTGTGGTTCTTTAAAATAGAAGCCAAATTGATGGTCGTTAGAGGTAACTCCTTTAATGCTGCTTACACTCGCAGCATGTGACGTTATAAAACGCCAAATGGCTTGTTCTGCTAGTAAATCTTCAGCTATAAAATCATGAATCTCAAATGTTCCATCCTGAATGATATAGCGAATATAACCTGCAATTTTATCGTCCTTAAAATATGCCGCAAAATGACTATCGGGCATCCTTCTCTCTATTCTTTTCCACCAAGCATCATCTCGAAGCATACTTCCATTATTAATGAACGCTTGTGCATTATGAAAACCCTTAATCGCCTGAAAAAGATCACGATCTGGCCATTCAAAGCTCATACGTTTTACTACATCTAGTTGTTTTCCGAAAGAAGGAAACATCAATTGCGGAATGGTGTAATATAGCTTCTCAAAAAATAATTCCCAGCCAAAGTAACGATAAAAGGATACCGAAAATGGTGCTAACACAGAAATGCTTTGCCCATTCTCTTGCATGTTCTTTAGTGCCTCTGTCATAAGCTTTTTGATAATACCTTGTTGTCGATATTCAGGATAGGTTGCAACAAAACCAATTCCGCCCATCTTATAATTTTCACCATGTATCATCATATTAAGTGGCAATATTAATAACTGACCAACTACTTTATGTTCATCGTAAGCACCTAATGTTGTGCTATGCTCAACCCAATAGTGAAAATCATCGCGCCGTGCACCCGTATACTTATTTGGAAAACAATAATCTCTTAATTGATGTACCTGTAAATAATCTTTTGGTGGAATTATTTTTATTACCATATGTTAGATCACCCCTTTTCAATACTGAATTTTCGTGCAATTTAAGATAAGCTTAATAGATTATTTTTCACATATTCCTCAACCTCTGAGGCCGTGGATAACAGTAAAATACGTTCATTGTGTGGCATTAGCTGCTGTTTCGAAAGCTTGGCGATATGCGCACGAGTCTTTAGAATAGAGGAAGCACTCATGGAAAACTCGTTTAGTCCAAACCCAAGTAAAATCGGTAATGCTATTTCATCTGCTGCCATTTCACCACACATGCCTACCCATTTTCCATGGTGCTTTGCTGCATCAATGACATTTTTTATAAGTCTTAAAACAGCAGGATGGTACGGTTGGTATAAATAAGAAACATTTTCGTTCATCCGATCTGCTGCTAATGTGTACTGGATTAAATCATTTGTTCCAATTGAGAAAAAATCCACTTCCTTTGCAAATATATCTGCAATGATGGCAGCCGACGGAATTTCAATCATCATCCCTACATCAAGCGTTTCAGACACAGGATAACCGTCACTTTCCAAATTTTGTTTTTCCTCAAGCAAAATTGCCTTCGCCATTTTAAATTCATCCAATGTAGCAATCATTGGAAACATAATTTTTAAATGGCCGTAAGCGCTTGCTCTTAGTAATGCGCGAAGCTGTACACGAAATATTTCTTGTTGCGTTAAACTGATTCGAATCGCTCGATAGCCAAGAAAAGGGTTCATCTCAGTAGCAAGCTTCAAATAAGGGAGTTGCTTATCGCCACCAATATCTAATGTTCGAACAATCGTTGGCTTGCCTTGCATTTTCTCAAGTACGCTTTTATATGCTTGATACTGCTCCTCCTCTGTAGGTAGCTCCTGTCGTCCCATATATAAAAATTCCGTACGAAACAGGCCAATACCATCTCCACCAGCATTTGTGACCATATCCACATCTTCTGGCTTTCCTATATTCCCAGCAATTTCTATAGAAAATCCATCCGCACTTAAGCTTGGTAACGAACGATACTGAAGAAGTTCTTCATGCTCTTCATTGTGTAAATGTTGCTGCTGCCTATAAAAGCTAGATACTTCCGATGTAGCGTTGACAATAATCTTGCCATTCGTTCCATCTAAAATAATCGGTGCTCCATGTTGAATATCTTGCGTGGCATGTTTCGTCCCTACTACCGCTGGAATCTCTAATGTTCGTGCGAGAATAGCAGAATGAGATGTTTTGCCACCAATATCCGTTATAAAGCCCTTTACATACTTTGTATCTAGCATCGCAGTCATAGACGGTGTTAAATCTTTAGCGATGATAATAACATCAGAGGTTAAACGATTCATATCCACCATTTCAACCCCTAACAAGTGGGCTAATACTCGTGTAGAGACATCTCGAATATCGGCAACTCGCTCCTGCATATAGACATTGTCTAGCCCTTCAAACATAGCTATAAACATAGTTGATACTTCATCTAATGCAAATTCAGCATTCATCCCTGTTTGAATTTTCGCCTCAATAGCTGCCAGCATTTCAGGATCTTCTAGCACTAATAGATGTGCCGCAAAAATGGCAGCCTTTTCAGCACCAAATTTCTCCTGAGCTATTTCATAGATTTCTTGAAGTTCCACTTTCGTTTTCACTATAGCTGCCTTGAATCTTTCTAGTTCAGCATGTACATCAGTGACCTTCACCGCCTCAAAAGATAAATCTGGTTCCTTTAAACAATAAGCATTCGCAAAGGCAATGCCCTCAGACACAGCAATTCCTTGTATTTCTAACATTCCTCACCAATTCCTTTAGAAACAATTAGTTCTGTTACTGTTTGAAAAAGCTGCTCAGCATCGGGTCCCTCTGCTGAAATTTCTACAATACTTTCAGGTGCTATTCCTTGTGCCATAACGCCCATAATTGATTTTAAATTGACCGATTTCTCTTTATAGGTTAACTGAACTTCACACTCAAATGGTGTTACAGCAGTTACAAGTAACGCTGCTGGCCTAGCATGTAATCCTTCTGGCGTTGTTATTTTAAACAATTTCTTCATCGATATCCCTCCGCTTGTCATTTAAAGTTAATACGATGCTGATAATAGGCAATCATGGTCTCATTATGAGACAAATCCGAATCAACATTATTACTTTTAAAAACTGGTAATGCTTCGACAGATATTGCCA
The DNA here is from genome assembly GCF_016638705.1 of Lysinibacillus agricola. Taxonomy (GTDB): domain Bacteria; phylum Bacillota; class Bacilli; order Bacillales_A; family Planococcaceae; genus Lysinibacillus; species Lysinibacillus agricola. Next base: position 4,024,401 of record NZ_CP067341.1, read on the forward strand.
TGTTCTCAATGATTTCACTGAATAATGCATTTAAAATAATAGAACCAATAACTGTAGAGGATGGTGCATACTGTATTTCATTGTGACGAAGCAAACCATCGCCTATTGGTATATGCGTATCGATAACTAGATCCACTACATCCTCTAAGCGCTGCTCACTTCGATGACGTGTCGGTTGTTCACGGTAAGCAAGAGATTGCAGAGACATAACAAGTACCCCTGATTCTTTCGCTAAAAATGCTACATCTATAGGCGCTTGATTTCTCCCAGATGTCGATATAACAATGCAAACATCATTTTCATGAAAATCAAAATGATCTTTATATTGTTCAATTATAGTCGGGTCTTTCTCGTTTGTAGATGATGTCATAGCTCCTGCATGTAATGTTAAGGGTTCAATAATTATAGGACGTACAGGTACAAGCCCTCCCGCACGATAAAATGCGTCCTGTGCTAAAAGGTGAGAATGGCCACAACCAAATAATTGGACAATCCCTCCGCGTTGAAGCCGTTGCACAATTAATTGAGCGGCTTCTGTTATTTGAGCATATTCTTGCTCCTTCACGACCTGCATTAGTTTTTGTATTTCTAGAAAATATGCATCCATAGGATCACCTTTTAATTTCACTAATGAATTTGTATCGATCAGCTCGATAAGTACTTCGCACAAGCTCAAACGGAATTCCATCTGATAAATAACTTGTACGTTTAATAATTAACACAGGTGCAGTATGATTAATTTGCAGAAATTTACTATCCTCTTTCGAAACAATTGCTGCCTCCATTTGCTGAATAGCGTTTCCAATTTTTTGATGGAATTTTGCTTCAATTAAGGCATACAATGATCCCATTATTTTCTTTTCATCTAATTCAGGATATACTTTTACCGGAATATACGTTCTTTCGATTGCCATTGGCTTGGAATCTGCACTACGAATTCGTACAACGAAGAATACCTCTTCGCCTGGCTCTAACATTAAATCTCTTGCAATATCAGCGGGTGGTACGATTTTTTCAAAGCGTAAAACTTTACTGCTTGGTTCCATTCCTCTAGCCCGCATATCCTCTGTGAAACTTGTTAATCCTTTTAGCGGTTGCTCTAATTTTGGATTAGCGACATATGTACCTCTCCCTTTTTCACGATACAGCAATCCGCTATTGACTAAATTTGTAATCGATTGACGAACAGTCATTCTACTAACATCAAACTGCATAGAAAGCTCTCGTTCAGAAGGTATATTTTCACCGATTTTGTATTCCTCTAAATAAATACGTTGTTTAATGATCTCTTCTATTTGTATATAGATAGGTATATGAGAATTTTTATCTAACAAGTCTTGCACCATCCTTATCGCATCTTTACTTACATTTCTCAAATACAACTTTACCTCGACAAATAGTTTTTTGTACATTTAAATTTTCATCTAGTAATACAAAATCTGCATCATAGCCTTCTGCAATACGACCTTTAGTTGCAAGCTGTAATTGCTTAGCAGCATTCGTAGAGGACATTGCGACAATTTCTTGCAATGAGCAATTGGTGATTGCTTTCATATTTTTTACTGCTTGTTCCATCGTTAACACACTACCAGCTAAAGCCCCATTAGATAAATGAGCTCCGTCCTTAGAAACATGAACGGTTTGACCACCTAAATCATAATCACCATAATGTAAGCCTTTTGCCCGCATCGCATCGGTAATTAAAATAATGCCCTTTGCGCCTTTCATACGATACGCTAGTTTTACAGCTTGAGGATGGCTATGCACGAAATCTACGATAATTTCGACCTTCACCTGATCCTCTAAAAGCACTGCTCCAACGACACCTGGATTGCGATGATGGAAAGGGCGCATTTGGTTATATAAATGTGTCGCCTGCCTTATTCCCAATGCTACTGCCCTATCCACCTCCTCAATTGTTGCGTCTGAATGGCCAATGGAAGCAATAATATTTAAATCCTTTAATGCTTCAATAAACGTAAAACCTCCCTCTACCTCAGGAGCAATTGTTACTTGTTTAATGCGTTGCTTACTTATTTTCTGCCAGGATGCGAATTGCTCAATAGACGGTAAAATAATGTACTCTATTGGCTGAGCGCCTGCCCGTTTTTTCGATACAAATGGCCCCTCTACATGTATACCTAATAAGCTTGCCTCATCATCATTATTTTCAAATTGGGCAACATTAGCTAAAGCGCTTTCAATTGCTTCTATAGATTGCGTCATAGTAGTAGCAAGGAAGCCTGTAACGCCTTCCTGAACTAAAGAGCGTGCCATTTGATGTAAAGCTAATTGCGTAGCATCCATCACATCATGCCCAGCAGAGCCATGTATGTGCATATCAACATAGCCGGGTAACAGTAACCAATTTTTATCTTTTCCATCTATATAGTGCTCGGCCTTATCAGATAAGTTATGACTTATTTTAACAATCCTACCATTATCAACGAATAAGTCGCCCTTAAACGGTGTTTCATCATGATTGACTATCGTAACATTAGATATTAAAAGCGTATTCTTCAATAGATCACCCCCTAAGCTTTTTTGAGGAGCTTTGCTGAAGTTAACAAGCTACCAATCTTTTTGGTATAGTTGTCTATACCAATTATATACGCTTTTACAAAAATAAAAAGTATTTTTTCGTATTTTCTAAATTTTTAGCTAAATTATCATAACGTGGAGTTGATCTCCGTTCTGGCTGAAGCGCTTTTCTGGGGGCGTCCAATGAGCCGCTTCACTCGCGATGCTCGCTCCAGGGTCTCGGGTCAACAGATGTTTTTTGCGCGAAGGCGAAGCGGCAGCGGCACCGTTGTTGGTCACGAAGGCGTTATCACAGGACGTGATGGTTGTAGCCTTCGTTCTTCTATTGCTGATCCCCAAGGAGTCTCCCAGCCTTCACTCCAATCAACAAATTTGTTCTATTTTAAGTACTGCACAAGCAGTTGTCTCTTTGTAGATAACCATTTACATGCAGTAAAAAAGGAGCTATTTCAATGCTCCTTTTGTGCTTATTAATTATGTATGACGAATCCCAATTGTGCCGTTATGCCAAGAACATTCGTTTTGAACCCGCAATTCGCAGGGGGGTGCCCGCTTTGCAGCTTTAAACGTCCCGCTCCGATGGGGCTTGTTTGCGACTACAAAATGAAGGCTCCCAATTCTATAGTGTTCGGTCAAAACTGTTAAGTAGAGTTAGCAGTAAGACAAACACATCAGGATTCGTATTACAGTTATAATAACACTATATTTCTGATAATTCAAACAATTTTCTTTTGAAACATCTAAATTCTTGCGAAAACGCAAAAAATACCTAGATTCTCAACAGTTTTTGCTAGAGAATCCAGGTATTTAGACGTATTAATTATTTTCTGAATGGTTTGATTCCTAGACTTAACTCGCTCAATTGTTCAGGAGACACTCCACTCGGTGCCTCTGTCATTAGGCAGCTAGCACTAGCTGTTTTCGGAAAGGCGATTGTGTCACGTAAATTATTGCGGCCCGCAAGTAGCATTACGAAACGGTCAAGACCAAATGCTAGACCTCCATGTGGTGGCACACCGTATTCAAATGCTTCTAATAAGAAACCAAATTGTGCCTTAGCTTCCTCTTCTGTGAAGCCAAGTAATTTAAACATTTTTTCTTGTAGATCGCGTTCATAAATACGTAATGAACCCCCACCAAGCTCATAACCGTTTAATACGATATCATATGCTTGTGCTCGGACTGCCGAAGGATCAGTATCCATTAACGGGATATCTTCATCGAATGGACGTGTGAATGGATGATGTGCTGCATAGTAACGACCATCTTCCTCAGAGTACTCAAATAATGGCCAATCCGTAATCCATAGGAATGCAAATTGTGATTCATCGATTAAGCCTAAATCTTGACCTAATTTCGTACGAAGTGCACCTAGAGATGCTGCTACAACAGACGCTTTATCAGCTACGAATACTAAAATATCGCCCACTTCAGCTTTCATATGTTCGATTAATGCAGCTGCTAATGCTTCGTCAAAGAATTTTGCAATTGGTCCGTTTAAGCCTTCTTCAGTTACTTTTAACCAAGCAAGACCTTTTGCTCCGTAAATACCAACAAATTTTGTTAGTTCGTCCATGTCTTTACGAGAGTATTTATCTGCCGCACCTTTAATGTTGATACTTTTTACTTGCTTACCTTGTGCTACTGTATCAGCAAATACTTTGAAATCGCAGCCATCAAAAATATCGTTTAATGCGACTAGTTCTAAACCGAAGCGTACGTCTGGTTTATCTGAGCCGTAACGATCCATCGCTTCCTGATATTTCATCCGTTGGAATGGAGCAGGGATATCAATACCTTTTACTTCTTTCATAACAGATTGAATTAAGCGTTCGTTCATTTCTAAAACTTCTTCTTGTGTTAAGAAGCTTGTTTCAATATCAACTTGTGTAAACTCTGGCTGACGGTCAGCTCGTAAGTCTTCATCACGGAAGCAACGTGCAATTTGGAAGTACTTCTCAAAACCAGCCACCATTAATAATTGTTTAAATAGCTGAGGTGATTGTGGTAATGCATAGAATTCACCTTCATGAACACGTGATGGTACTAAATAGTCACGAGCACCTTCAGGAGTTGATTTCGTTAAAATTGGCGTCTCTACTTCTAAAAAGCCTTCGTTTTGTAAGAAGTTTCGAATTGTACGAGTAACGTCTGAACGCATTTTAAATGTATCAAACATAGCAGGACGTCGCAGGTCGAGATAACGATATTTTAAACGTAAATCTTCAGATACGTCAGTGCGATCTTCGATTTGGAATGGTGTTGTTTTTGCCGTATTAATAACGATTAATTTTGTCGCTTCCACCTCAATTTTTCCGTTAGGTACATTGGGGTTAATTTGATCTTCTGCACGAAGAATAACTGTTCCTTCCACTTCGATTACGTACTCACTACGCACTTTATCAGCTAAAGCATGTGCCTCAGCAACATCTGGACTGAACACAACTTGTGTGATTCCAGTACGGTCACGTAAATCAATGAAAATTAAACCACCAAGGTCGCGGCGACGTTGTACCCAACCTTTTAATACGACTTTTTCGCCTTGTAATGCTTCTGAAAGCTCGTTACTAGCATGTGTTCTTGTTGCCATTTATTTAATTCCTCCAAAATTTATTTGCCTATCACCATAATTTAGGGTTGATTTACGTTCCGACTGGGAGCGTCCGATGAGCCGCTTGGGCCAAAAGGATGTTGGTCACGAAGGCGTTATCACAGGACGTGATGTCTTAACCTTCGTTCCCTTGCTGGTTCGCCCCAGGGTCTCATCTGTGACGCTAATTCCCAAGGAGTCGCCCAGTCTTCACTCCAATCAACTTATCCACATGACATACGTTTTTACAAAATGTCATCCCTAACTTTTGGTGATGGACCATTTATTTCACTTATGTAGCATACATTTCCTACTAAGTAGCGAATTGATGCCAAGGAAAATTAGATATCCGTTCATTGTTAAGGTGAATTATCTGTCCAAAATGACATAGATATTTGGATCATTTAGACAGAAAATCCTGTATTGGCATAAACGATTTATGTTTTAACAGCTTGTGTTCGTTTATTGTTTTAATAGATAGTTCACTAATTCTGAGAACATGACTTTTTGTTGTTCACCTGATTCCATATGTTTAACAGTAGCTGCTTGCTCTTCAAGCTCTGTTTCACCTAAAACGATCGTATATTTTGCACCTAAACGGTCTGCGGATTTCATCTGAGCTTTCATTTTACGATCTAAATAATCCATCTCCGTAGAAATGCCCTTTGCACGGAAGGTACTTGTTAATTCTACCGTCTTTTGCTTTGCTTCATCGCCCATAGCAATCATATAGACATCGAGTCCTGATGCGGTATCTAATTCAACACCCTCAGCTTCAAGTGCAAGCAACAAACGTTCAATACTTAATGCAAAACCGATACCAGGTACTTCTGGTCCACCAATTTCTTGAACAAGACCATTATAGCGACCTCCACCACAGAGTGTAGTAATTGCGCCAAAGCCAGAAGCCGTTGACATAATTTCAAAAGTCGTATGGTTGTAATAATCAAGACCTCTCACAAGATTTGGGTCGACCTCATACGTAATACCAAGTGTATCTAAATACGTTTTAACTTGAGCGAAATAGGCTGCTGACTCCTCTGTTAGGAAATCAGTTAACGCAGGAGCAGATTTCATTAATGGGTGCTCACGGTCTGCTTTACAGTCCAAAATACGCAGTGGATTTTTTTGCAAACGGTTTTGACAATCTGAACAAAACTCATGGATATGTGGTTCAAAGTGTTGTAGCAGGGCTGTACGGTGTGTTTCACGTGTTTCTTTGTCGCCAAGTGAATTGATGACTAATTTTAAATCTTTTAAACCTGATGATTCATAAACATCCATTGCTAGTGCTATTACTTCAGCATCAATAGCTGGGTCAGCTGAGCCAATTGCTTCTACACCGAATTGAACAAATTGACGATAGCGGCCTGCTTGTTGACGTTCATAACGGAACATTGGTCCTAAATATGAGAGCTTTACTGGTTGATCAGGTGCACCAAACATTTTATGTTCAACATAAGCACGAACTACACCAGCTGTATTCTCCGGACGCAATGTTAACGAACGGCCACCGCGATCTTCAAATGTATACATTTCCTTTTGAACAACATCTGTTGTTTCACCGACACCACGCGCAAATAAATCTGTTTGCTCAAAAATTGGTGTACGAATTTCATTGTAGCGATAGACATGACAGATATCACGGATAATCGCTTCAACCTTTTGCCATTTTTCAGATTGACCAGGCAAAATATCTTGTGTCCCTCGCGGCACTTTAAAATTCATATAAATACCTCCCTTATAGATTGCTTATGAGCAAGCTTACCTCTGGACTTCTCTCATGCTGAGCAACGTTCCCCTCAAATTTGTCCAATAAAAAAGCCCTCGCCACCTTGCATATTGCAAGGGACGAGAGCTGTATAAGCTTCCGCGGTTCCACCCTAGTTGACGCATCAAATACATGCGTCCTCCTCCTAATCGGATAACGGCCGATTCCGTTTTTTCCTACTAAGCATTACTTTTCAGAAAAAAGCCTCTCAAGTGTTGTTCACGTAATACATTTTTGTAGGAAAGATTGCAGCCTAGGTCTTTCCCTCTCTTTTCCAATAGAGGTACACGCTACTTGCTTGGTCATAAGCGGTTAATCATTTTTTGATTACCCTTTATGTTAGTCACAACGAAAGGCAATGTCAACTGTTTTTGTTTTTTTTACAATACAGTCGTTAAAATAACAAATTCCATTACCTTTTTCCCACGAATTCTATTACTAAAGCATGGTAAAATAGCACAAGGAATAGGAGGAATCTGATGAGGGCAAAATTTTTACATATTATAGTCATCTTCGCACTAGTGTTAACAATTGCGATTCCGAGTAAGAGCAATATTCAAAGTGCACTAGCCGACACCAGTGATCTAAAAGTAACTGGAACGATTCTTCATTTACGTGAGGGACCTGGACTGTCTTATCCAATCATAACAACATTAGAAGAGGGTGATCCGTTAACCTCTATTAATCGTGAGGGTGACTGGATTCAAGTAAAAACAGGTAATTATGAAGGTTGGGTAGCATCCTGGCTTACAGCTCCAACTAACGCTAAACAAACGATTGATCAAACGTTGATTTCACAGGTCGATCGTCTAAATATCCGTACTGAGCCTGATATTTCTTCAGCAGTTCTTGGACAATTATCAACAGGCAACCAAGCAAATCTTATTGAAAAAAATGGCGAATGGGCGAAAATAGATTGGAATGGACTAGTTGGTTGGGTATCCACGGACTATGTTACAATCAATGACCTACCTGAAAAAAAGGCTGAAGCTGATGAACCTAAAGTCGAAGTATCTACAAAGAATGTCAACAAAGATACAACATTTACAGTTTTAGTGGATACACTTAATGTTCGTAAAGATCCAGACTTAAATGCTAAAAAAATAGGTACTGTTTCAAAAGGACAAGCCTATAAAGTACTGGCTCAGGAGCATAACTGGGTACAAATTCAATATAACGATAAAAAAGCAGGTTGGGTGTATAGCTTTTATGGTACTTTTTCAAATAAAAAAACGACATCAAAATCTTCTTCTTCGTCAGAGCTTGAATCTGTCACAATCATTTACAATGGGACAAACCTTCGGACAGATGCAACAACAGCTGCTGATGTTGTTGAACGTGTAGATGCTGGTGAAACCTACCCTATTGTAGGTGCTAAAGATGACTTTTATGAAATACAAGTAGATGATAAAACTGCATTTGTGGCGAACTGGGTTGTTACTACTACTTCGTCAAGCAAAGCTGCTACTGCAACAAAAGAGGAAAAACCCAAACCGCGCAAGAAAGGCACTTTAAATGGACTAACTATAGTCGTAGATGCTGGGCACGGTGGTAATGATCACGGCACTACCGGACAACGTGGAACAAATGAGAAGGAAATTACTTTGAAAACAGCATCTCTCCTTGCTTCAAAGCTGAGTGCAGCTGGTGCAAATGTTATCATGACAAGAGAATCAGATGAGTATGTAGCACTCCGTAAACGTGTATCAATTGCGCACCAGTATGAAGCAGATGCTTTTATCAGTATTCATTATGATGCAACGGATGATAGCTCCATAAATGGCTTCACATCATATTATATGAACAATAATCAACAGGGCCTTGCAGAGGCAATAAATGCCGGACTTTCAAGTAAAATCGATTTAAAGGATCGTGGTACTCAACAAGGTAATTATTTAGTTCTACGAGAAAATCGTCAAAAAGCTGTCCTCATTGAGCTAGGCTTCTTAAGTAATGCCAGTGAGGAACGTTTTATTACAACCGCTAAATTCCGAGAACAAGCTTCTCTCGGCATCTATCAAGGCATTCTAAATTACTTTAACGAAAACCAATAATTTTTCACTAAAAAAGCTGCTAAGGAAAGTAGAATTGTGCTTCCCTTGCAGCTTTTTTACTATTATCAGCCAAATTTGCGGTTTTAATATGATTTCTTTCATATTATGCCCTCCTTTCTACTGCTCTTTTCTTAACTAACGCAATTTCTTTTATTTTATTATAGATTATGCTTCTACAAATATTCCCAAGAAACCTTTTATACTATGATTATTCTTAGTGTAATCATTGCGTTGGTCTCATTAATTTGGTGTAGGTAAATTTCTATCGATAAATAGGCGAATGCTTCTTACTGCTGAAATAAGTTAAAACAAAAAAGACCTCCAACTCATAGTATATGAGTATGAAGGTCCTTATGCGCTTATTTTTTGTTTGTTGCCAATGTAACCCATAAAACTTCCTCCATGCGAATGAAGAACGGCGTACGGCTAACCTCTACAACGATATCGTCAGGTAATACAGAGATTAATTTTCCTTGTTGGATATTTTTCTCGGTTTGCACTACGATTGGCTGACCAACCATCATGTTAAGAGTTTCGTATAAATATGGATTTGATATGCTTCCCATCTGCGTCATCTTCAATACACTTCCTTCCTACAAAACTAACCATACTTTTTAATGTATGAAGGAATTATAGGAAATGTACCACTATTTTGACTCAAGAAGTATTGTAATCGGACCATCATTTGTAAGTGCAACATCCATCATTGCACCAAATATCCCTGTCTCCACATGTAAACCGTGTTCACGTAAGGCATTATTAAAAGCCTCCCATAACGGTTTCGCAACTTCTGGTCTTGCCGCACTTGTAAAACTTGGGCGATTTCCTTTTTTTGCATCCCCATACAATGTAAATTGTGAGACGGATAGAATAGCTCCTCCACGCTCTAAAATGGAATGATTCATTTTTCCATCAGCATCTTCCCAAAGGCGGAGATTAGCTACTTTTTTTGCTAAATATTCAACATCCTCTTGTGTGTCCTCATGTGTAATGCCTACCAGAAGAACATAACCGCTATCAATAGCTCCCGTTACTTTTCCGTCAACAATAACAGAGGCTGCTTTACTACGTTGTAAAACTACTTTCATTCTTTAAAACCTCAATTCTGCCATTGTATGCACCAGAAGATTCAATTTTGGTACACAGTAAAGTTACTTTACCCAACTATCAATTCAGTAAAAAATATCAATTAATTAATAACACGTTGTACTGAATATATATCAGGTGTTTGTTTAATACGTTCTACCACTTTATGCAAATGCGAAATATTTGAAATCGAAATCGTTAAATGAATCGTTGCCATTTTTTCGCGATCTGCACGACCACTCACTGCTAAAATATTCGTTTTCGTTTCGCTAACAATTTGCATGATTTCATTTAAAATGCCTGGTCTGTCGAAGGCTGAAACTTCAATATCGACAGGGTATTCTTTTTTCTCAGGAGTAAGTCCGTGTTCCCATTCAACTTCTATTAAGCGCTCTTGCTCATCCTCAACTTGAATATTTGGACAATCTGCACGGTGCACTGAAACACCTCTACCTTTCGTAATGAAGCCTACAATTTCATCTCCTGGCACTGGTGTACAGCAACGTGAAAGTCGAATAAGCATATTGTCGATATCTTTTACGATAACACCCGATTCCGTACGTTTTTGCGGAATAGGATTTTTCATTTTTTGCTCAATTTTTTCGAGCGCTTCTTCCTGTTCACGCTCTTTGCGACGTTTTTCTGCTAGACGATTAACAACTTGCTGTGCTGTTATACCATTCACACCGACAGCGGCATATAAATCTTCTTCGTTTGTATAGTTAAATTTGTCGAAAATACGTTTCAAATTTTCCGCTGACATCGTTTCTTTCATGTCAAAATCTTGTGCACGGATTTCCTTTTCTATCATCTCTTTACCTTTGATGATATTTTCCTCACGAAGATGACGTTTGAAGAACTGCTTTATTTTATTTTTCGCCTGAGAGGATTGGGCTATTTTTAGCCAATCGCGGCTCGGACCAAAAGATTGCTTAGAAGTTAAAATTTCAATAATATCTCCCGTTTTTAACGGTGTATCAAGCGGTACCATTTTACCATTGATTTTCGCGCCAATTGTACGATTTCCAACTTCTGAATGCACACGGTATGCAAAGTCGATAGGTACAGAGCCTGCTGGCAATTCAATGACATCTCCTTCAGGCGTGAATACATAGACCATATCAGAGAATAAATCAAATTTTAACGATTCCATAAATTCCTCAGCATTTGAAGACTCATTTTGGAATTCTAAAATTTCTCGGAACCACGTTAATTTTTGGTCGACATTTTGTTTTTCATTATCAACTTTTTTACCTTCCTTATACGCCCAATGCGCTGCAATCCCGTACTCGGCAATTTTATGCATTTCCTTCGTACGAATTTGAACTTCTAATGGGTCACCATAAGGGCCAATTACTGTTGTATGCAGTGATTGATATAGGTTCTGTTTTGGCATCGCAATATAATCTTTAAAACGTCCAGGCATTGGCTTCCATAAAGTATGAACGATTCCAAGCACGGCATAGCAATCTTTAATACTATCGACAAGTACACGAATGGCTAATAAATCATAAATTTCGTTGAATTGTTTTTTTTGTAATACCATTTTACGATAAATACTGTAAATATGTTTAGGACGACCATAAATATCTGCTTCAATTTCAACCTCTGTAAGCTGTGACTTCATCTCAGCCATAACATTGTCTAAATATGCTTCACGCTCGTCACGTTTTTTCTTCATAAGACTGACAATGCGATAATATTGCTGTGGATTTAAATAACGAAGTGCTGTATCCTCAAGCTCCCATTTTACAGTCGAAATCCCTAGACGATGCGCAAGTGGTGCAAAAATTTCAAGCGTCTCTTTAGAAATACGGCGTTGTTTTTCTGCAGGCAAATGCTTTAACGTGCGCATATTATGTAGACGGTCAGCCAGTTTAATCAAAATGACACGAATATCCTGCGCCATTGCTACAAACATTTTTCGATGATTTTCTGCTTGTTGCGCTTCTTTAGATAAATATTTAATTTTCCCAAGCTTTGTTACACCGTCTACAAGCATTGCAACCTCTTCACCGAATTCACGAACCAAATCGTCACGCGTAAAATCTGTATCCTCTACAACGTCATGTAAAAAACCAGCCGCAACTGTTTCAGGATCCATTTGTAATTCAGCTAAAATACCAGCTACTTGCACCGGGTGAATAATATACGGTTCACCTGAGCTTCGGAATTGCTCAATATGGGCATCCCTTGCTAATTCATATGCTTTTTTCACGAATGCGACATTTTCATCATTCATGTAGGATTTGACTAACTCAAAAACGTCCTCGGGAGTCAAAATTTGCTCTTTCGCCATAACATGTCCACCTTGCTCGTCAAATTTTTCAAATTAGATATAAATTTAATTGTATAAAATATTATGGGCTATTGTAAAGTAACTGTGTCATTTTGTTTAGTTATTCTCGTGAACAATGTGAAAAATGGAAAAAATACTCTCTGAAATGAATAAAAAGACTCTTTGCGAATGTAATATTTCGCAAAGAGTCTCTCTTCTTGTAAATTGTGGATTCCTCAAAATATGTGCTTTTATATAATTGTTTAGCCTAATTTATTATAAGCTACAGCAATTTTAGCACCAACTACTGCATTATTTTTTACTAATGCAATATTGGCATCAAGGCTTTTACCTTCTGTTAATTCTTTAACTTTGCCAAGTAAGAATGGCGTCACGTTTTTACCGTGAATACCGTTTTCTCCTGCTTCTACTAGAGCTTTTTCAATGATTTCTGTAATGAATGAGTGCTCAAGTGCTTCAGACTCTGGAATTGGATTAGCAATTACAGCTCCACCTTTTAAGCCTAATTGCCATTTTGCACTTAGCATTTCTGCCACTTCCGCTGGAGTATCGAGCTTGAAGTTTACATCAAAACCGCTTTGACGTGTATAGAATGCTGGAACTTCATCTGTACCAAATCCAACAACTGGTACACCCTTTGTTTCAAGAAATTCTAAAGTTAAACCAATATCTAAAATAGACTTAGCACCCGCACAAATGACAGCTACATTTGTTTGTGCCAATTCTTCTAAGTCTGCTGAAATGTCCATTGTTGTTTCAGCACCACGGTGTACACCACCGATACCGCCTGTTACGAAAATTTCAATGCCAGCTAATTCTGCACAAATCATTGTTGCAGCTACTGTTGTCGCACCTAATTTTTTTGTTGCTAAAAGATAGCCTAGATCACGGCGAGATGTTTTAGCTACACCTTGTGCATTACCGAACATTTCAAGTTCTTCATCTGATAAACCAATTTTAATTTTACCATCGATTAATGCAATAGTTGCTGGTACTGCACCATTGTCACGAATAATTTGTTCCACTTCGCGTGCTGTTTTTACATTTTGTGGATATGGCATTCCGTGAGAAATAATTGTTGATTCTAATGCTACGATTGGTAAACCTTTTGCTTGTCCTGCTTTTACTTCTTCTGATAATACGATGAATTCTTTCATGTTGTTATTCCTCCATTTCACTTTTTAACAAATCAACTGATAGTTCAGGTCTTACTGTATATGGAGATGCTAGCGTATTTTTGGCATTCGTTAAGCCTGCATCAATACATGTTGCAATGGATTGCCCAGTAAGCCAGCTATGGATTACAGCACTGACAAAGGCGTCTCCTGCACCTGTCACATCTTCAATTTTTTCTATAGTCTTAGCAGAGAAATGACTTGGCTTCGTTGTAGTTGAAGCTGCATACACACCCTTGCTACCAGCTGTAATAATTACATGCTCAGCACCTAATTTAAGAAGTTGCTGTAAAGCTTTTTCATAATGTGCAGAGCCTTCGATTGTATGACCGACAATTGTCTCTGCTTCATCTGTGTTACAAATAAACCACGTTACACCTTGCAACGTATCTGGCAGTCGATTCATTTTTGGTGAAGATACCGGCACGATGACAAATGGAGTTTCTCGAGCAATCGCCACCTGCTGAATGTAAGCTACTGTTTCCTTTGGACAGTTTAAGTCCATAATAAAGCAGCCTGCATTCATTAGCATTGCCTCATGTTTTTTTAGCAAACTTGGCAACAAAAGGTCATATACTTCCATATTTGCTACTGCTAGTGCTAGTTCTCCCTGCTCATCCATAATCGCAGTATAGGAACCTGTCGAAGCATCAGGAAGCTGCTCCACATAACGTAAATTCATAAATGGCTCTGAAGCTTCTTGGATAACTTGCCAATCGGCATCTTTGCCGGCAGTCGTCAGTAATGTAACCTGATGATTTAATCTACCTAAGTTTTCAGCAATGTTGCGGCCAACACCACCTACACTAAATGAAGAACTAGCAGGATTGGATGTACCGAACTGGACGTTTCCCTTTACATGAAGTTTTCGGTCAAGATTTGCTCCACCGATACAAACAATTTCATTTTCCTCGGGCAAAATATACGCACGACCGACAATTTTCCCCTGCTTCGTTAAGCTCGACACTAAATTAGCAAGGACTGGACGTGACAGATTCATCTTATCTGCCATCTCTTGCTGAGACATAAACGGATTCTGGCGAATTAATGCAAGGATCGCCTGTTCTCTTTCATTCATAGCATCACCTTTTATTATATTTGTTTACATTATAAACTTTTGTTTGGTGTAAGTCAAAAATTTTTTATTATATTTTTGCAGGTGTGTTGATTAACCATTTTTTATCCATCCTAATTAATTAGAGGGCTCTGATTTCCGCTACGGGCTACTCGCTTTCCTGCGGGCGAGCGTCGAGCCGCTTCCTCCGCTACGCTCCGTGCAGGGTCTCGTCTGTCTCGCTTTCCCGCGGGAGTCGAGTAGCCCTTCGCTACAATCAGTTAAAATGGGCATACATTAGCAAAGTATCAATAAAAAAATCCTTTTATCACTCAATAATAAACCTATATTTCCCTAATCAACACGCTTGATATTTTTGAACAAAAAAGTTGAAGCCGATATGTTATTGGCTTCAACTTCATGTTTGTGGTAAACCATTGCTTCAATGAAGTATGGTTTTTCGGCATAAAGAGGGGGTTGATTTCCGTTCCGACTGAGCGCTTTGCCGCTGACGCTTCGCTTTCGCGCAGATAAAACATTGTTGCTGTTGCTTCACTTTCGCACAGAGCAGAGGTTCATGGGAGCGTCAAGAATCGCGCCCGCAGGAAAGCAAGTAGCCCAGAACGGAAATCAATCTATTTAAAGCGCCACAACATTTTTACAGATTCCCTTGACCATTTTGTTTACAACACTGTGAAGTTGAGCTCAATATATATTATCGGTTCAACTTTTTAAATTGATTTTTGATTATCAAATATTGGCTTGATGAGGTGTTTGTTTTTTCACGATGATGACAAATAAACTTGCCAATGCACAGAACATCCCTGCAAGGAAAAAGGCCCAAGTATATGAATTGAAAAACTTATAGATAAGGCCTCCACCATAAGCAGCAACTGCAGCTCCTGCTTGATGAGATGCGAAAATCCATCCATAAATAATACTACTTTTATTTGTACCAAAAATTTGTCTAGAAATACTAATCGTTGGGGGTACTGTGGCAATCCAATCTAATCCATAAAATATTGTAAAGATTGTCAATAAAGTGAATGATCCTTGCATTAATGCATATGGGAGTATAAGAAGAGACGTTCCTCTTAAAAGATAATACCAAAACAATAACCATCGATTATCAAAACGATCAGACAACCAACCTGATAAAGTGGTACCAACGAGATTAAACACTCCCATAAAAGAAAGAAAGGATGCAGCGGTTACTAAAGGAACTCCAAAGCTAATACAGTAAGAAACAAAATGAGTACCAACTAACCCACTAGTTGAAAGTCCACAAATAAAAAAACTTCCCGCTAATAACCAAAATTCTTTCACCTTTATAGCCTCAAATAAACCGCTAAAAGCAATTCTAATCGGATTTTTCTTCTGATTCTCTTGATGCAATTCTAGCTCTTCTTCCATTCCATACGGAAGAATTCCAATATCCTGTGGCTTATTTTTGATAAACAAAAAAATAGCAATGAACATAACAATGCTTAAGATGAGAATCAATCCAATCGCCCATCGCCAAGAAGAATGTTCAATAATAATTGCCAATACAGGGAGGAGAATTAACTGCCCTGTCGCTGTACTCGCCGTTAAAATCCCTACTGCCAGTCCTCTGCTTTTCACAAACCAATGATTGGCTACATAGGGACTTAACACAGTTAAAAAGAGACTCGCTCCTAAACCAATAATACCGCCCCAAATAATGATTAACTGCCATGATTGAGTCATGAAAAGCGTTAGCGTCATACCTATTAATAATGTAGCCATCGCACCTAACATCATTTTCTTTAAACCGACTATTTCTAGTAATGCCGCCATAAATGGACCTGAAAAACCATATAAAAATAAACTAACTGCAAAAGCTAATGCAATTAAAGAGCGATCCCAATTAAATTCTTTTTCAAAAGAGTCTATAAAAACCCCTGATGATGACATTGTAATACCTGCAACAATAATTGAGAAAAAGGTTACGACTAAAATAAACCAGCTATAATGAATACGCTTCATCTTGACACCTTCATTTCTTGAAAGATTTTTTGAAATACTCTTTAATGAAAAAGATTACTGTTTAATATATGTATATGCATATATTACTGGGGTAAATTCCTTTAAAAAACATGTATATACATATATAATCTTAGTAATCGCTTTTATTACTGTCAAGGAACATTTTCCAGCTTAACAAAATAAATCAATAAGGCTACTATAATATTGAACCAATTCGAAAAGGAGTACGGAGCAATGAAGAATATAGATTACACACAAATATGTGTATGTGCAAACCTTCGAAAAAAAACAAGAGTCGTGACACAATTGTATGATAAATTACTTCAGCCCACTGGCTTAAAAATTACACAATACTCCATGCTAGCAAATATTGCCCATCAACAATCAGTTTCCATAAGTCGACTAGGTGCAATATTGCTGCTCGATCAAACAACTATTACACGCAATATTAACTTGTTAAAGCAAAATGGCTATGTAGATTTAATGAGAGATCCGCAAGATGCTCGAACAAAGATCATTACACTAACTGATAAAGGGGTTGAAAAATTAAACGAGGCTGCTCCAATTTGGCAAGATATCCAAGAAAGAATTATCAATGATATTGGCATAGAGAAATACGAGGAGTTTTATGAAACATTGAAAACTATTCAAAAAATAATTAAATCTTATGATGAAGAATAAATAAACGGACCTAAACAAAAGAATCCATTTTGAAAATGATTGATCAAAATGGATTCTGCATTGTTGATTATGTCAATTATATTAAGGTGTCATTTAAGTATAGCTCTTCGGCAAAATGTGGGGTTGATTTCCGTTCCGGCTGGGCGCTTTCTGAGGGGCGTCCGATGAGCCGCTTCACTCGCGTTGCTCGCTCCAGGGTCTCATCTGTGACGCTAATCCCCAAGGAGTCGCCCAGCCTCCACTCCAATCAACTTATCCACATAGCATACATCTTCTGCCATGTTATTTGAATTTATAGTGAAAATATGTAAAAAACCGCGGCAGTAATTGCAAATATACCATCGCAGCGATGTTATAAATCTATTCTGTTCGATTATATGATGAGAAGTCATTCCTAGCATAGTTCCCCTTTTGACAAAATATTTGCTTGCCCTCCTACCATCACTCTTGGATTATCTTTATTTATTAATTTTGTAATGATGTTTGAAGGTCTACCCATACAATGCCCTTGAAGGAATAAGTACTCTTGATCAAATTCATTTAGTATGTGGTTATGAAAAAGATAATAGGTTAACGCCCCATTTGAAGTACCTGTTGCAGCTTACTCATCAATACCGTAGAGTGGCAAAAGTTTCTACTCTCTGCTATTCCTTCTTTTGTGTCGAGCGTAAATGCACGAACGCCTCCCACTTTATTGATTTTTGTATATTCAGCAAGTGCTTTAAGATCAGGATTTAAAGCATACAAAGCATCCTTTGTTTTTATTGGAAGAGTATATCCCAAAGACCTGTACTTGCAGCTTGCGGCACTATATTGAAATTTATATCTCCTATTTGGTTTTTATCAATTTTAAAAAGGGCAGCCAACTTATTATAATCATCAAATACTCTTCCTAACTGAGGTTCAGCTTGCTCCATCATGATAAATGATTGATTCACTTCAACAGCAAGTGTGCCGGCAAATGTTTTTATAAAATATGTATTATTATCTTCAATAGTACAACTGTCTAATAATGCCGTGAAGGATGCAATAGTAGCATGTCCACAAAGTTCAACCTGTGCAGTTGGTGTAAAAAACTTTATTTCAAAATTTTTATTGTCTATTTTTTTAATAAATGCTGTTTCTGAAAAACGAACTTCTGCAGCAAATTTCTGCATAAACTCTTCGTCTAAATTCTCATGGATTACTACGCCTGCTGGATTACCGCCAAATTTTGTTTCTGTAAAAGCATCGATTACATAATATGACAAAGCTAACTCGCCCTCATTTAAAGTGTCTTTATTGCTTATTTTTAATTTCTCATCTCATTTATAAATCATAAAAAAAGCGCCACAAAAATGTGACGCTTTTCTTGAGAACTTTATGCCCATGAAATCAATGTGTCATATTAAATAAAGTATGGCTCTTCGGCAAAACGAGAGATTGATTTCCGTTACGACTGGGCGCTTTGCCGCTGACGCTTCGCTTTCGCGCAGATAAAACATTTGTTGCTGTCGCTTCGCTTTCGCACAGATAAAACATTTGTTGCTGTCGCTTCGCTTTCGCACAGATAAAACATTTGTTGCTGTCGCTTCGCTTTCGCACAGATAAAACATTTGTTGCTGTCGCTTCGCTTTCGCACAGAGCAAAGCTTCCTTGGGGCGTCCGATGAGCCCCAAGGAGTCGCCCAGTCTCCACTCCAATCAACCAATCCATTTAGCAAGAATCCATTAATATTGAATAAGTGTTTTTATGTTTAAATCACCAATTTTTGCACGACCGTTTAGTTCTGTTAACTCGATAAGGAAGGCACAGCCAACAACCTGACCACCTAATTGTTCAACTAAACGTACTGTCGCTTCAATTGTACCACCAGTCGCAAGTAAGTCATCACAGATTAATACTTTTTGACCTGGTTTAATCGCATCCTTGTGCATTGTTAGCGTATCTTTACCATACTCAAGACCGTAGTCAGCACTTATCACTTCACGTGGTAATTTCCCTGGCTTACGAACAGGCGCAAAACCAATTTCAAGCGCATAAGCAACCGGGCATCCGATAATGAAGCCACGAGCCTCAGGACCTACCACAATTTCAGCACCTAGTTCTTTTGCGTAATTTACGATTTGATCTGTTGCATATTTGTATGCCGGACCGTTATCCATAATTGTTGTAATATCTTTGAAACTGATGCCCTCTTTCGGCCAGTTTTCAACCGTTGTTACGTATTGCTTTAAATCCATGTTGTTGTTCCTCCTACGAAACTTTTTCGTATATTAATGTAATCGTTCATCAAACCATTGTTTTAATTCTATATAAGGGGCATATACAAGCTTTTGCTCCATTTCAATCTGTTCTGAACGTTGTTTGTAAGACGGTGCCTCTGTAAGTGCTTGTTTTGGTGCATTCACGTTGACAGTCGTCAGTCCACTCTCCATTTTAACAAAATCAAGCTCAAAAAACACCTGTGTCATAAATTTTAATGCATCTAATGGCCAACCTGTATGCTTCGCTAATTCAGCCAAATGCATATTTAATGGAAAAGCAGGTCGATTTTTCAAAAATTTATAATACCAAGAGAATTGCTCACGCGTAGGCAATCCATTGAAATACTGTGAATCAGGCATGTAAAAGTGTGCATAAATACGGGAAGGTGCTGTTTTTTGTAATACATTTTCTAACAGTTGAACATTTTGTGGCAAATCTAATAATACGATATAATTGCTTTGATCTACATTCAAAAGCGTAGGATCGACTGCTAGAATCGGCACACCAATAAGAGACTGATAATAGGTCATCGTCTCTGAACGGAAGGCGATAAATGTCGCCTCCTCTTTCGGGACCGTATTTAACCAGCGTGAAGTTTGACGAATACCACGAATATCAAATAATTGCCATTCAGTCGTTTGAACATCCTCTATCATAAATTGGGCTTTTTTACGTCCCTGCCACTCGTTAATTTGTAAATCTCCTGTAAATGATACTTTTATTCCATATGTTAACTCGTCGTGTAGATGTCCTTTATTAAAACCGACACTATCCAATTTTTCATAGCCATCCGTCAATTCAATCTTTATATGATTTTCGGCTGCTCCAATTTTTCGCATGGAGGCTATTTCTACATCTTCAAGCACATAAACAGGCTTTGGAAAATCCGTACCATATGGACCAAGCGTGGAAATCTCTTCAATGGCATCAGCTGAAATTTCATCCATTTTTAGTGGTATATCAATATTGAGTACAGGTGTCAATTGCTCTTCGGATAAACAAGCTCTTGCTTGAGCATCTAAGCGGGATCTTAATTCATCAACATGTTCAATGGATAATGTCATACCGGCCGCCATAGGATGCCCACCAAAATGAGGCAATATATCTCGATTTTTCGCTAATTCGTTATATAAATGGAACCCTTCAATACTACGGGCTGAGCCTTTAGCTGTTCCTTTTTCATAGTCTAGTGAAAGTACAATTGTTGGGCGATAATAAAGTTCAACAAGACGAGACGCGACAATCCCTACTACTCCAGCATTCCAGCCTTCTCCAGCAATAACTAAAACGAGTGAATCCCCGATTTTTTTATCTGATTCAATAAGAGCAATCGCCTCATCTGTAATACTCTTTACGATATCTTTGCGCTCACTATTACACGTATTAAGCTGTTTCGCTAATGCTGTTGCCTTAGCATTATCCTCAGCCATTAATAGCTCTACACCTGGTGCCGCTTCTCCAAGTCGACCAACTGCATTTAAGCGCGGCCCAAAGTAAAAACCGATTGTTTCTTCGTTAATTTTTACTTGCTCTGCACTGGCTACTTCACACATTGCCTGTACCCAGGGGCTGAGTGAACGGCGCATTTCTTCTATTCCTCGTTTTACTAGGTAGCGATTTTCATCAACTAATGGTACTAAATCGGCTATTGTTCCAACAGCTACATATTCAATTAGATGCGTTGGCAGTTTCCCATATAGAGCATGGGCTAACTTAAACGCTACCCCCACACCTGCAAGTTCGCCAAATGGATAATGTCCTTCTGGTATACGAGGATGTAAAATAATATCGGCAGGTGGTAATTCATCGCCTGGTTCATGGTGATCTGTGACGATAACATCCATACCTAGTTCCTTCGCGACACGGATCGGGTCAATACCTGAAATACCATTATCAACTGTAATAATTAGTTGAACACCCTCGTCATGTGCTTCACGAAATAGCGCTTCATGGGGTCCATAGCCATGAATAAAACGATTCGGTATTTTAAACGATACATCGGCACCGAGATCAAGCAACACATTGAGCATGACCGTCGTGCTAGTGACACCATCGGCATCATAATCTCCATAAATTAACATTTTCTCTCCGTTTTCAAGGGCTTGCTCAATACGCGCCACAGCTTCTGCCATGCCATGCATTAAAAACGGGTCATGGATATTTGCTTCTGTCATATTTAATAAGCTCTCTGCGTCAGCAGTTGTTTCGCAGCCTCGCGCTGCTAAAATTTTCGCTGCAATCGCAGAAAGTTGTAGGTCATTTTGTAATGTTTGGACAAACTTAGCGTCTGGGTGCTCTACCTGCCATCTTTTTTTCGATAGGATCATCTTTTTCACTTCCTTACGTAGGCTATTATACAGAAAATCTAGCCTATCCGCACTATTTGTCAGAATGATAGTTTTATCCATCAGATTGTCAATTCAATCCGTCAGTTTTACTAAACTACCCGAAGGATAGAAGTCAGAGCGACGGATAGAACCGGCCAGTGATGGAAAGAGATTCAGAGTGACGGATAGAAGAGTCAAAGTCGTGGATAGAACCGTCAAAGCCTTGAATACCAGTCTCAAAAGAAAAAAGCCTACTCCGTTAAAGAGTAGACTTCTCGAGCTCACCTTTTGAAGCGGACACTAATGCCTCAACCTTCTCCAAATCACCTTCATGCAATGCTGTCACTATCGCACTGCCAACGATCACGCCATCACTAAGTGCCCCCATGCTTACTACTTGCTCTGGAGTTGAAATGCCAAAGCCTGCTAGTACTGGTATTTGGCTTACTTCACGTAAACGTGCAAAATGACCGTCTAAATCATTAGCAAAGCTTGTGCGGGCCCCTGTAATTCCATTGACTGTCACAGCATAGACAAAGCCTTGACTGGCAGCAGCAATACGTGCAATTCGCTCTGGAGGGCTTGTTAATGATACAAGCTGGACAATGTCGATACCATAAGGATTTAATTCATCATGTAAAATAGCACTTTCCTCTAGTGGTACATCAGGGACGATTAATCCTTTAACGCCCCCGGCCACACAAGCCTTAGCAAATGCCTCTAACCCATAAGCTAATACGGGATTAAAATAAGTCATGACAACTAACGGAACTTGAATTTCTTCTTTAAATGAAGCTAATGCTGCTAGCACTTTACGTAATGTTACGCCCTCTGCTAAAGCTCGTTCACCTGCCTGCTCTATTGTCGGTCCGTCTGCTACAGGATCCGAGAATGGTATGCCAACTTCAATTGCCGTTACACCTATTTGCTGCAGCTTCAGGATTGTAGGCTTCAAAGTTTCGAGACCCCCGTCACCCGCCATAATATATGGTACAAACGCTTTATTACCAGCGACCTTCATTTGTTCAATTGCCTGCTGTAGTGTTGTCATTATACATCTCCTCCTAATGCTTTACGGACAGTATGAACATCCTTATCTCCTCGGCCGGATAAGCACACAACGAGGATGTCATCTGTAGACATTGTCTTCGCGAGTTTTGCTGTATAGGCAATGGCATGAGAACTTTCTAAGGCAGGTAGTATACCTTCTGTTCTACAAAGTAACTGCAAGCCCTCGAGTGCTTCACTATCTGTAATCGAATCAAATTTAGCACGCCCAATATCATGTAAATAGCAATGCTCCGGTCCCTTCCCTGGATAATCTAGACCAGCTGAAATAGAGTGTGCTTCTTGCACAAAGCCATTTTCATCTTGTAATAAATACATGTATGCACCGTGTAACACTCCTAGCTGTCCACCTGCAATTGCTGCCGCATGCTTTCCTGTCTCAATGCCACTGCCTGCAGCCTCTACTCCGTATAGCGCCACAGTTTCGTCGTCGACAAAAGGATGAAACATACCAATTGCATTACTACCACCGCCTATACAGGCAACGACTGCATCTGGTAAACGTCCTTCCTTTTCTAAAATCTGCTTTCTAGTTTCAACACCAATGACGCGCTGGAAATCCCTTACGATTTTCGGAAATGGATGTGGTCCTAAAGCTGAGCCTAAAATATAATGAGTATCTTCAACATTTGTCACCCAGTAGCGCAGTGCTGCATTGACAGCATCCTTCAATGTTTTTGAACCGGTTTCTACAGACTCTACTTTTGTACCGAGTAGCTCCATGCGAAACACATTCAACTGTTGGCGTTTGATATCCTCTGCCCCCATAAATACAACACATTCAAGATTCAATAATGCGCATGCAGTTGCCGTTGCCACTCCATGCTGTCCCGCACCCGTTTCTGCCACTATTTTCCTTTTACCCATTCGTTTGGCAAGAAGCGCTTGACCAATCGCATTATTAATCTTATGGGCTCCAGTATGATTTAAATCTTCACGCTTTAAATAAACCTTCGCGCCACCTAGCTCTTTTGTTAAATTTTCTGCGTAGTACAACGGCGTCTCACGACCAACGTATTGTTGTAAATAATAGGCCAGCTCATCCGTAAATGTTTGATCATGCATTGCCTCATCATAAGCCGTCTCTAATTCTAACAAAGCAGTCATTAATGTTTCCGGAACAAATTGTCCACCATATTTTCCGTAACGCCCTTCCTTTGTGGGTACACTATTTGCTATTGAATTCGCCATTATGCTCTCCCCTTCTTTACTGCCTGTATAAATGCGGTTATTTTTGCTATATCTTTAACACCGTCCGTCTCCACACCACTCGATACATCTACCATAGATGGAGACACAAGTGATACCGCCTCTTCAATATTTTCAGCTTGCAAACCACCCGCTAAAATTAACTTTTCTCGCGGAATTCCTACCATCTCTAAGAGGGTCCAATCAAACGTGTGACCACTGCCACCTTTAAAATCTGTGCCTGGTGCATCAAATAAGTAGTAGTCTACATCATAGTTAGCAGCCATCTGAACATCTTCAGCACCTCTAACGGACAAAGCTTTAATGGCTGGATAACCTTGTTGACTTATAAACTCCGGAGATTCTTCCCCGTGGTATTGCACATAATCTAATGGCACTCCTTCTACCGCTGTGCGTAATTCCTCTGCGCTTGGATTAACAAACACACCAATTTTTAAAACGCCATTTGGCACATGTTTTACTAATTGCTGTGCCTGTTCAACCGTCACTCGTCGTTTACTTGGTGCAAAGACAAAACCAATTGCATCCGCTCCTATCTCTACTGCTGCCTGTACATGCTGTCGTTCCTTTAGTCCACAAATTTTTACCTTCGTCATACAAATGCCCCCACCTTATTGACCTGTAAACTTTTTAGCGCAGTACCTGCATCACCACTGCGCATTAATGACTCACCTACAAGAACGCCACTAGCTCCCATCGCTGCCACCGCTTTAGCGTCTTTTTGCGTCCAAATCCCACTTTCACTTATTAATACTTTCTCTTCTTCGAACTGAAAAGCTTGAGCAATTTCACGTGTCCGTTCTAAGCTCACCTCAAAGGTGCGTAAATCACGGTTATTAACGCCAATCAGTTTGGCACCAACTGCAATAGCACGCTCAAGCTCCTCAAGATCATGTACCTCTACTAACACCTCTAGATTTAAGCTTGTTGCATAGCTATATAGATCGCGTAATGCCTCATCTGTTAACGCGGCCACAATTAGTAAAATAATGGATGCACCTGATGCCTTTGCAAATCGAATTTGCACACGATCGATCATAAAATCCTTACAAAGAAGTGGCGTTTGAACAGCATTTGCAACTGCGGCTAAATCATCAAAGGAGCCTTTAAAAAACTCTTTATCTGTTAAAACAGAAATGGCCGCTGCCCCTGCTTCTGCATAAATTTTTGCTTGTGCCACCGGATCTGCCCCTTCTGCGATTAGCCCCTTTGAGGGGGAAGCACGCTTCATTTCAGAAATAACCTGTAATGTTTCAGCTTTTCGCAATCGCTCAAATAATGATGGACGCAGCTTTTCTGTAAAGTTCGCTAATGGGTCGGGCCGTTCAAGTAAAGCACCGACTTCTAGCTTTTTTTGTTCGAGAATTTTATTTAAGATATTCATTGTCGGACCTCCACTTCTTTAATATTCTCACTATAAGCAACGACTGCCTCTAATTTTCGTTGGGCACGCCCGCTAAAAATACTATCCTTCGCCATTTCTACACCTTCTTTAACGGTTTCAGCAATTCCATAGCTGAACAACCCAATACCAGCATTCAATAAAACTGTGTCAAAATAAGCACTTTGTTCACCAGCTAATAATTTACGCATAATAGCAGCATTTTCATCAGCATTGCCTCCACGAATAGCCTCTATTGGTGCATAGCTGAGCCCCGCATCCTCTGGAGTTAAAGAAAAAGGGATTAAGTCTCCCTTATCTACTAAGACAAAAGTATTTTGACCAGCTAATGACGCCTCATCTAAACCTAGTGGCCCCGAAACGACCATTGCACGTTCACGCCCGAGCATTTGTAATACGGAAGCATACTCCATGACAAAATTAGGACGGTTAATGCCTGTAAATTGCGTCGATAAAGGCACTGGATTCGTAAGTGGACCGACAAGATTAAAAATAGTTGGCTTGCCTAGTGCCCGACGAACCTCCCCAATCCTCTTTAATTTCGGATGCACATTTGGAGCATATAAAAAGGCAATTCCTTCTTTCTCTAACAGATCAACAGTTTGTTCAATGGAAATATTCGTATGAATACCGAGTGCCTCCAAAACATCAGAGCTGCCTGATGCCGAAGAAATTTTACGATTGCCGTGCTTCGTCATTTTGACACCTGCCCCTGCCAATACAAAGGCGCAAGTTGTACTTATATTAAATGTATTAAGACCATCGCCACCAGTACCGCAATTATCCATATAGACACCTGCTTTTGCTGGTACGTCTAGTGCAAAGGAACGCATAATTGTAGCTAATGCCGCTACTTCATGTGCTGTTTCACCTTTGGCAGATAATGCCGTTAAAAAGCTACCGATTTGTTCCTTCGGTGTGTCATCTTGGAACATCCATTTTGCTGCCTGTAGCATTTCCTCATACATTAAATGCTCTCGTTGTTGTACTTTTTGACGAATACCTTCCATTAGTGTTGACCTCCTTCTTTTTCAAGTAGTTGCAAAAATTCCTGTTCGTCCTTTTCTACTTGTTTTAATACTTCTTTGACGTTTGTGTATTTGGTTACCGTTACAGTTGATTGCATATGCATCGTTTCATTTTCTATAACAATGGATTTTCCTGTTAAAGCAAAATCAAGATGACCGTTAAAACCAATAAATCCAAGAGCTCCTCCAAATACCCCAGCAGTTTGACTAGATTTTTCTAAATAGTCCTTTGCCTGATCCTTTGGAATACCTGTTGATGCAAAGGATGGTAACGTCGCAGCTAAGACATCAAGTGCATGAAGCATCGGTAATATTTGACCCTCGACTCTCGATGTCATATGTAATGCATGCTTTGAACGCTCAATTCTCATCGCCTCAATGACTTGAATGGAATCTCGGAAGCACACAGACTGTAGCTCTTGTTGTACCGCAGAAACAAGTGCTTCATGTGACTTCCTAATATCTGTGTTTTCATATAGCTTTCGTTCATATTCTAAATCTTCACCTTTTGTGGAACCTCTAGGAAATGTCCCCTCTGTTGGTGTCATAATCACACGCTCACCTTTTACTCGAATTAGGCTTTCCGGAGAAGTTCCCAAGACAATATGATCCTCAAATTCTACATAATACATATAAGGAGCAGGATCCTTTTTACGCAACTGGCGATATAATGCGAAAGAATCTCCTTGGAACTTTGCTAAAAAACGCTTTGACAGCACGACCCTTGTAATATCTTCATCTAAATTAGCTTTGATAGATGTCAGGGATGTTACAAATTGTTCATTCGTAGTCGATTCAAAAGCTTCATAGCTACAAGTTGTATCCTCATCTTCCCTACCCTTTAACAGCTGCTCTGCCAGCTCCTCTAAATTTGGTTCTTTTTTTTCTGCATCAATATTTGTATGAATCAATGTAACCTCATCTGTTACATGATCAAATACAATGACTGTCTCATACACATGGAAATGCACATCTGGTAGCTGCACTTTATCCTGACTAGTCGATAATGTCGTTGTTGCAGCATGACCAACATAGCCAACAGCTCCGCCTGAAAACGGGAATTGTGTCGTATTGGATATACGTGGCATTAATCTTTTCAGTAACACAAAAAGATCGCCCTTATGTGTATATGTGTTTCCAGTCTTATATGAATATTCCTGAATCTCATCTCCAAAGCCTTTATACGTTTTTCTTGGATTTGCACCGATAAAAGAAAAACGTCCTGCTCCCTCATGCTGTGCTGAACTCTCAAGCAAAAATTTATGCTTCCCTTGTAGGCGTCTAAAAATTAAAATCGGCGTTAAAGAATCAGCATTAATGGTTTTCATTTTTGTTCTTGAACTCGTCGATAGCATTGTTACCAAACTCCTTTTTAAATTTTTCCCTATCTAACGTAAGACTTACAAATGTTTAGCTGCTGAATCGGTTTTTGTTGAAAAAAGGATCCTCATCATAGCGTAGGGTTGATTTCCGTTCCGACTGGGTGCTTTCCTAGGGACGTAGGGGCAACAAATTGTTTTCTGTGCGAAAGCGTAGTGCTAACGTAGCGACAGCAACAATTGTTTTCTGTGCGAAAGCGAAGTCTTCATCCCCTGCAAATAAAAACAATAAAAAAAGTCCCCTGCAAAAAGGATTTTTCCTAATTGCAGAGGACGATCATGACCGCGTTGCCACCTCATATTAGAGCATATTTGCTCTCCCTTATGTGCTCAGCTTAGTTCGTCAGTAAAATCGCCATATCTTTTGAGTTAATGACGAAAAGATTTGTTTTATCTAAGTCAAAGCACCCCCTTTAACGTGGGGAATCCGTTCGCTATTATAATTAGCGACTCTCATAAGTCCATTCACATAAGCTACAAATCAGTTTGCACCATCCACTGACTCTCTAAATTGCACACTTATGCTACTACTCTTATTCAACAATTTCTCAGCTATTCTCATCTAAACTCAGCTCATCTGTTCTAAGGTTGACCTCGCTCCCGAGATCATCTACCTTGTATCGAACAAAAAAGTTAGCCTTATTCTATGCCAAACTACGGAAATTGTCAATCAATTCAGAGAAAAAGAAAAAATGTTGAAAGAAATTTTGAAATTATATACAAAGGAAAAAGTCCCTCTATATATACCATAAAAAGGAACCTTAACTACCTACTTTTGAGTGTTTTTCAAGTATTGACCTCGTAAAAATATCAAGTTATAGTAATTCCAGAACATTTATTCTCTAATAAATAAAAGAAAGTAGGAACGAATATGTCCGTTCGTAAAAAACTAAATATCGGTTTTATTTCACTCACTTGTTTACTTTTATTATCAAGTATTATTTCATTTATTCAATTTAAGTCAGTAGAAGGAGACATTGTAGAGGTACTTGATCATAGAATCTTGCAAATCCAATTAACAGAGAATATACAGCAGGAGCTTGCCTCACAAGGACTCTTTTTACGCTCTTATATTCTAAATAATAAGGATGAGACTACAAAGTCAAATTTAGAGCGTTATGAAAAACTACTACCAGAGACGATTCAGGAGCTTTCCAACATTGTTCGCTCCGATTACACAAAAAATATTATGAAGCAAGTAACCAAATTACAGCAAGATTTACTAACAAGTTCTGAAAAAGCTGTACAAGCATTTAATAGTGGAAATACAGATTTAGCACTATCATACATAAATGGGGAAGTTACAAAAAGTAATAAAGAAATTTACTCTCTAACAAGTGATTTATTAAATTATCATGATGAACAGCTTGATAAAGTTAAGACAAGTGTTGTCCAAACAGTTGCACTAGCTATTATTATTTCAATTATCTTACTTGTTTTAAGTGCAATTGTTGGTTTATATTTTATGCATTTTGTAAAAAGCTACATTACTCAACCACTTCGTAAAGTGATTAACGCAGCCGATACATTAGCACAAGGCGATTTAACGATTGCTCAGCTTGAACATCACTCAAAAGATGAGATTGGTACACTTGCCACAGCAGTGAATGCATTAAAACAGAATTTATCTGTACTGCTTAAAAATGTTCAGGATAATGCTACACAATTATCTGCTGCTTCTGAAGAACTTTCCGCAAGCACTGTAGAAGTGACAACAACATCAAGCGACATTTCACATCGAGTACAAGACACGTCAAACCATTTATCTTCATCTGCTAGTGCCTCTCAACAAAGTGCTCTAGCTATGGACGAGACAGCTGCTGGTGTACAACGAATTGCTGAGGCTACTCAAAATTTGCATCACAATGCCATGAATATGACGCAGCTTGCCAATATGGGTGGTAAAACAATTACAACTGCCAAAGAGCAGATGGATACAATTTCTGAAGCTACTACACGAATTGCCGATTTAACGCAAAAGCTAAGTAAACAATCTGAGGAAATCGGTCAAATTACAAAAGTAATTACTACTATAACTGAACAAACAAATTTACTGGCACTCAATGCGGCTATCGAAGCAGCACGAGCTGGTGAGCACGGGAAAGGCTTCGCGGTTGTAGCAGATGAAGTACGAAAACTTGCTGAAGAATCCAATCAATCTGCTGGCCAAATTGTCGCCATTACAAATGAAATTCAAACCGATACAAGAAATGTAGCAGTTGCTGTGAATGAAGGCTTAGCATCTGTCCAGGATGGCGTAGCGAAAATTCATGAAGCCGGTGATGCATTCGATTCCATTACAAAATCTGTGCAAGCATTTACCGACCAAATTGAAGATATTTCAGCTACTTCAGAACAGATTTCAGCAAGTGCTGAAGAAGTAGCTGCCTCTGTAACAGAAATTGCAAATGGCGCGAACATTTCAGCGGGCAACTCACAAATGATCACTGAAGCAGTAGAGGAACAAGCTGCAACAATGCAGCAGGTGAATGAAGTAGCTGAGGAATTAAGCGACAACGCTCAGCAACTGCAGTCTTTACTACAACAATTTAAACTTTAATGGACGAAACAAAAAGAATCTGCTGCTTCCCCAAGAGAAAGCAAGCAGATTCTTTTTGTTACCATCTAAAAAAACAGGGAAAGAAAAGTTCCTTCCCTGTTTCGTATTAAGGTCTTTTGTTAAACAACTGGCTCATCAGTTCCCCATTGTTTTTTCTCTTTTTTGTGAATCTGACCATCTGATTTTTTCATTTCACGAATTTTTAATGAATACCAGATTTGTGCAGCAATACAAATTGAAGAATACATACCTGTTATTAAACCAATTAATAAAGCGATGGAGAAGTTTTGAATCGATGGTGCACCGAAAATAAGAAGTGCCACTACAACGATAATAACGGTTAACACTGTGTTAACAGATCGACCCATCGTTTGACGTAGTGATTTGTTGACGATATCCGCTAACACTTCACGGTCCTTAATCGTATCATATCGTCCTAAGTTTTCACGCATTCGGTCAAATGTAACTATCGTATCATTAATGGAGTAGCCGACAATCGTCAGAACAGCAGCAATGAACGTAATATCGACTTCTAAGCGCATAAAGCTGAAAACAGCAACAATCAAGAATACGTCATGTAGTAACGAGACAATTGCCCCAACACCCATGCGCCACTCGAAACGAATTGCTACATAGATAATGATACCGATAGCCGCAAGTGATAATGCTTTAATCGCATTTTTCACAAGCTCTTTACCGATAGTTGGAGACACTGTACTTATCCCAGGCTCATGACCATATTTTTCGCCTGCTTCTTTTTTGAATTTTAAAATTTCTGCTTGAGATAGATCATGTTTATAACGGATTACCGCAGAGCTACTCTTCTCACCTGTCAAAACGATATCTTCAGATGGGAAACCGATACTATCTACATATTTAGATACTTCCTCTTTAATCAACGTTTGATCTGCTTCAATTTGCACGCGAGTACCACTTGAGAAATCAATACCAAGGTTTAAGCGGAAAATACCAAGAACTACTAAACCAGCCACTAAAATAGCTAATGAGAATGTATAGAATTTCTTACGGTTGTGTACAAAGTCAAAGCGATCAAATTTTGTTGATAAATCTAATGTACCGATATTTTCATCCAAGCTATGTTGTGTAGATTTCGCGATACCAAACCATGCTGGATTGTTGAAATACCCACTGTTGACAAGTAAACCTAATAGTACACGAGAACCCCAAACAGCTGTTAGGAAGCTTAGTAAAATACTAATAATTAAAGTTGTTGCAAACCCTTTAACAGAGCTTGTCCCCCATTGGAATAATACAGCAGCTGCTAATAATGTAGTTAGCTGTGCATCGACAATTGCTGATAAAGACTGCTTCGAGCCAATTTGGAATGCTTGTTTAACCGAATGACCTACTCGTAGCTCTTCACGAATACGCTCTGCTGCTAAAATATTCGCATCAACGGCCATCCCTATACCGAGCACGATAGCTGCAATACCCGGAAGTGTTAACACTGCATTAATCCAGTCGAACACAACTAGTACTAGGAAAGTGAAAACGGCAAGTGTAATGATGGAAATAAGGCCAGGCAAACGGTAGTAGAATAGCATAAATAAGAAAATAATAACTACGCCCACCACACCAGCGAAAATTGTACTTTTCAGTGCTTGGTCACCGAATTGTGCACCAACTGAAGTAGAATAAATTTCGTTAAGTTTTACAGGAAGTGCCCCAGCATTTAAAATATCTGATAAATTTTTTGTTTCTTCAACAGAAAAGTTACCGCTAATCATTACATCTGTTGTATTTAATGTTTGGCTAACTGTTGCAGCAGATGCATAACGAGGCTTCGCTTTTTGTGATTCAGCTTTATATGAATCAACACCCTCTTCAAAGTCTAACCAAACAACAAGTAAATTTTGACCTGCAGGTTTAGCGGCAATTTTACTTGTAATATCGGCAAATTTTTTCGCATCCTTTAATGTTAGCGAAACAATTGGACGATTTTGCTGGTCAAAGGAATCATTAGCGCCACCTGGCTTTAAGTCATCACCATCTAAAAGCAAATTATCGTCAACATCACGGAATGTTAAATTTGCAGATGTAGACAATAATTTACGTGCTGATTCTTGGTCTTCGACACCAGCTAATTGCACACGAATACGGTTTTTGTCTTCAACCTGTATGCTTGGTTCACTTACCCCGATAGCATTGACACGTTCACCAAGAGCAGTTGCTGTTGCCGTCACAACATCCGGTGTAATTTTTTGTCCCTCTTTTAATTCTTTAACCTCATAAAGAACCTCAAACCCGCCCTGTAAGTCAAGACCAAGCTTAATGTCCTTTAAGACGCCGCCTGCAGTCGTACTAATGGTTGCTGTAAAAATCACCAAAAGTAGTACGAATGCAACTATACGACTTTTTAGTTTCATTTAAAAATCCTCCTCGAATTGGTGTAAGGCAATTCCTTACACTACAAACAAGTATAATAGCAAGTCCTTTTGAAACGTTTATTCCTCCTTTTCCTTTAGAATAATGTAGCCTGTGCTTCAAAAAGGTTGCTCTACTTATTTCAATCGTTCATAACGCGCAAATTTATCCCTGTTAAGCCTCCAAATTCAGATAAGAACTATAAGGAGGTTTGTCAGTAAAAATATTTATACAAATAAAAAAAGCGCAACATATTCATTATGAAACACGTTGCGCTTGGTGTCAATTCAACACTTTTAGTATTCTTTTATTATTTGACAAATTTCACACAGTCTTCTTAAGTTTTAACCGGACCAAGTAGCATTTTCAACTCTTCCGTATTCAATTCTGTAAACCAATCATTACTTTGTAAAAATTCTACTTGATTAAACGATACGATATCGGACGGTGATACCGCAAAGATAGTGGCGATGATTTCATATAAACGTAATTGTTCAATATTTTTTTTGCGCCATTTTTTTTCTACACAATAGCGCCATAGTTCTTCTGCTGTAATCGCATCGTATTGATAATGTTTAAACTCTTCCATCTTACTATCAATTGCCGGACGAATTTTTTCAAATAGTTGCTCATGTTGCATACTCATTTTGAATCATCTCCAATCAAAGTTGTATCGTAAGACATGTTTGCATACAAATAGTGTAAATGAATTTTTGTGGCTTGAGAAGGGACGGATGGCATGAGTTCTTTTGTACGAGGTACACTATTTTTAATGTTCGTGATTTTTTTATCGAAACTCTTTGGCTTCTTTTATAGAATGCAATTTATGCGTATCGCTGGTGAAGAGGCAGTCGGCATTTATATGACCGTCTATCCTGCGTTCATTTTCTTCATCTCACTCATTCAACTTGGACTACCTATCGCTGTGGCAAAAATTGTAGCAGAGTTACTAGCAAAAAACAAACGTGATAGCATCTTTGGTGTTATGCGTACGGCTATTCTTTGGTCATTTATTGGAATGATCATCTTTATGCCGATTGTTGCACTTACAATACCATATATCTCGACTACGCTTTTACATAATGAACATACGACATTTACGCTTTGGATTGCACTCTTTACTGTGCCAGTGGCAGTTGGCTCTGGGTTATTGCGTGCTTATTTACAGGGCATTGCGAAAATTACGCCAACAGCTTGGGCTCAAATGATTGAGCAAATTATCCGCATTAGCTTCATCACATTTACGATTCCTTTTGTGGCTGCCTATAATAATGCTGCTGTTACAGCAGCCTCTGCTATGGGTATTACGTTACTAGCTGAGGTCGTTGCTTTCTTGTATTTGTGGATGCATTATATTGTCTCAAAGAAAAAATTATCGGCACGAAAAAACAAAATTGAAGCTTATCCAGCTGCCCCGATGTTACGAATTGCCCTTCCTTCTGCTGGAAGCAAGCTGTTCGGATCATTTACTTGGTTTTTAGAGCCTATAATTTTTTTAAAGGCTTTAACGATGGCTGGATTGACAGCTTCAGCAGCAACAATTTTATATGGGGTTATTTCGGGTGTATTAGTCCCTCTATTATTATTCCCAGCTTTTGTATCTGCTGCACTTTCGATTGTCCTTATACCGGCTGTTAGCGACGCCGTTGCACGTCAGCATATACCGCTCCTACAGGAACGTATTTCTGTATCATTGCGACTATCTTCCTTGGTAGGCTGTGTTGCCGCCACGTACTTTTTCGTTCATGGCGACGAATTAGCTATGAAGCTCTTTCACTTACAAGAAAATCGTGGTTATGTGAAAATATTAGCTCCTATTTTTTATTTTTATTATATTCAAAGTCCATTGCATTCTATATTACAAGCAATTGGTGAGGCTCGTGCAGCAATGATGAACTCCATTTACGGAGGACTTGGTAAGCTCTTTGTCATGTTCGTACTTGCTTCTCAGCCTGGTATACAGGAAAAAGGTGCCGTTGTAGCAATTGGCTTTGGCGTTTTACTAACTTCTTTTTTGCATATTGCAACAGTAAGACAGCGTAAGAATTTACGTGCTGGCTTTAGAATGTTTGTTGTTCCTTATAGCTGCTTTATTGCCGTTTGTGTTACCCAGTATTTCCTGATGCAAATAATGCCACTCCCATTAATTTTGAGTAGCTGTGTAACCTTGTTTTTACTATTTACATTCTTGCTACTTTCCAATCAGTTACGCATAACAGATTTACGCTATCTTCGTAAGTTGGCCAAGAAAGTTTAAGTTTCTTTCAACTGGATATGTAGCCGATTATCCTCCCATATACAAAAAAATACAGCGCTACTATCCTGAATATTATTTTTAGCAAGCTCTGCCATTAACCAATCAACATCTTTATGCAATATCTTTAAATGCCTATCCTGAATATCACCGTCGATAATCAGTGGATAAACAAATGTCTTTTCATCTTTTTTGTAAACGGAAAGATTGCCAGAAGGCTCTAAATAGGCATAAGCTATATCTGTGACAGAAGCTATACCATTTTCACGTAATTGCTGGCATAAATCATCTAAATTATAGCGGTGCTTCCGCATTTCACTCTCTAGAATAATGCCGTCTCTCACAAGCAATGCCGGATCACCATCAACTAAGTCACGTATTCTTTTAAATTTAAGCGATAAAAAGGCACTACCGATTTGAATAATTAGCAAGATGATGATTGGCAAAATGGCATTAAATAAAGGATTTTCATAATCATCTAACGCAAAGGCAGCAACCTCTGCAATTAATACAAATACCACTAAATCGATAACAGATAATTCACCAACTTCACGCTTACCCATCAAGCGAAAAACGATGAGTATAAACACATATAAGAAACATGTTCTAAAAATAATCGTTAAATATTCTTCCATAACAGTCACCCCCTTATAATAAGGTGACCTTGCAAGTTATTTTTTATACAAAAAAGCCTTGTCAAAAATGAATTCTTACATTTTGACAAAGCTATTCATATTATGTAAGGCGTTGTCCACATATATGTTGGACAACGCCTTTAAGATCAATTTCGCCTTGGCGTAATTACGTTCGGATTTGAATTGTGTTCGCACAATTCATTCCTTTGAAAATCCGTGACATCCGCCGGAAGCTTTATCTTTATTCAGTAGGTGATGTGGAAATTTTCTACTGAATGAAGATAAAAATTTTAGTCATTTACAATACGCCCGATTGCTTGACGGTCAAATTTCACGCGAACATTTTCTGCAATTTTTAATGTTACAGCTGCGTCCTCAATTGAGTCAATTACACCATGTAAGCCACCGATAGTAATTACTTTATCTCCACGTTGCAAATTACCTTGCATATTTTGTGTTTCCTGTTGTCTTTTTTTAGCAGGACGGATTAAGATAAACCACATTGCAACGAACATTAATAGTATTGGTGCTAATCCTAGTAGTTGGTCCATAATTCTTGCCCCCTTTCCAATTCTCACTTGTTTAGTATAGACTATTTCACCCTAAAAAAGCGATGGACAAGCCCAAATTTTTTCTATATTACTAATATTTTTTCTATGATAGACAATAATTTGCTAGAAATTTTCACAATTCACTCAGAACTGCATGTGTTTTTTACTAAATTATACAAATGATTGAGCACATTCTGTTATAGGCACACACTTTCTAAGGTTGAATGCCGACTGTTTGTTGTAACACGATAAGTTCAAAGATCGATTCTATTCGCTTTATCGACTCACCGTGTTCTCATCAACAAACCCTATTGTAAATGTCTCAACTTACGGTGAAGATCACTTTTTTGACTAGAAGTTTTTCGCATTTGGTCCATTAAAGCCGTATTTCTCGAAAAATTCTTCTCGGAAATCGCCAAGACGATCTTCACGGATTGCCTCACGTACTTGCTCCATTAGTTTCAATAGGAAGTGTAAGTTATGGTAAGTCGTTAAACGGATGCCAAATGTTTCTTCCGTACGTATTAGATGACGGATATACGCGCGTGAATAGTTTTTACATGTATAGCAATCACAGTTCGGATCAATTGGCCCGAAATCACGTGCATATTTTGCATTTTTAACAACTAAACGACCTTCTGATGTCATTAATGTGCCATTACGGGCAATACGTGTTGGTAATACACAGTCAAACATATCAATGCCTCGAATAGCACCATCAATTAATGAGTCTGGTGACCCTACACCCATTAAATAACGTGGTTTATTAGTTGGCATTAATGGTGTTGTAAACTCTAATACTCGGTTCATGACGTCCTTAGGCTCACCAACAGATAACCCTCCAATTGCATAGCCAGGGAAATCTAATTCAACTAGTGCTTCTGCAGAACGACGGCGTAAATCCTCGTATTCTCCCCCTTGAATAATACCGAATAAACCTTGTTCTTCTGGACGATTATGTGCCTCTTTACAACGTTTAGCCCAACGCGTAGTACGGTCTACTGATTGTAGCATATAGTCATATGTCGCTGGGTAAGGTGGACATTCATCAAATGCCATCATAATATCTGAACCTAAATCATTTTGAATTTCCATCGCCTTTTCTGGACTTAAAAACAATTTATCTCCATTCAAATGATTGCGGAAGTGAACCCCTTCTTCTTCGATTTTACGGAATTGGCTAAGTGAGAACACTTGAAATCCACCTGAATCTGTTAAAATTGGGCGATCCCAGTTCATAAATTTATGCAAGCCCCCTGCTTCCTTCACAATATCATTACCTGGTCGGAGCCATAAATGATACGTATTTGACAGAATAATACCTGCATTCATTTCTTTTAATTCCTCAGGTGACATTGTTTTAACAGTTGCTTGTGTACCAACAGGCATAAATGCTGGCGTTTCAAAAGAGCCATGCGGCGTATGCACGATGCCAAGGCGTGCTCCTGTTTGCTTACAAGTATGAAGTAGCTCATAACGAATTGCTGGTTGTGTCATATTATAAAAAATTCCTCTCTTATCTAAAGTAAAAACAGTACTCCGATTTTTTCTTTATTCTCCTTTTGGACGAATAAACATAGCATCACCAAAGCTAAAGAAGCGATATTTTTCTTCTACAGCTTGTTGATAAGCACTTAAAATTGTTTCTCTTGTCGCAAATGTACTAACAAGCATTACAAGGGTCGATTTTGGTAAATGGAAGTTTGTGATTAAACCATCCACAACCGTAAATTCATATCCCGGATAAATGAAAATAGACGTCCAACCTTGTTCTGCTCGCACTTCACCTTCATATTTAGAGCCGATAGTTTCTAATGTACGTGTAGAGGTTGTACCAACTGCAATCACTTTTCCACCGTTACTCTTTACTCGGTTTATGATAGATGCGGCTTCTTCCGTTACACTATAAAATTC
Organism: Lysinibacillus agricola; assembly: GCF_016638705.1. Classification (GTDB taxonomy): domain Bacteria; phylum Bacillota; class Bacilli; order Bacillales_A; family Planococcaceae; genus Lysinibacillus; species Lysinibacillus agricola. The sequence goes on from NZ_CP067341.1 coordinate 4,062,618, forward strand.
GGCATGCATTGCGTGATTTTCAATTGAATCTACACTTACAGGACGGAAAGTTCCAAGTCCCACATGTAACGTGATAAATACAACTTCGACCCCTTTTGCTTTTACTTGCTCTAGTAATTCTTCTGTAAAATGCAGGCCTGCAGTTGGTGCTGCAGCTGAGCCACGCTCTTTTGCATAAACGGTTTGGTAACGATCCTTGTCCTCTAATTTTTCACGGATATATGGAGGTAGTGGCATCTCACCAAGTCGCTCTAAAATTTCATAAAAAATCCCATTATATTTAAACTCAAATGTACGTCCACCATGATCAAGCTCTCCTGTACAAGTAGCTGTCAGTAAGCCATCTCCAAATGTTACAACTGTGCCGACTTTTACACGTTTAGCTGGTTTAACAAGTGTTTCCCATTCATCCGTACCTGCCATTTGCTTTAATAGCAGTACCTCTATATGAGCACCAGTTTCCTCTTTAACGCCCATTAAACGCGCTGGTAAGACTCTTGTATCATTTAACACAAGGCAGTCTCCAGCTTGTAGCTCATCTAAAATATGAGCAAAATGATGATGCTCAACATTTTGCGAGCCTGGCGTCACGACCATTAAACGACTAGCTGTACGGTCCAAAAGTGGTGTTTGTGCAATAAGCTCTTCTGGCAATTCAAAATCAAAATCTTCTACACGCATGAAAATACTTCCTTCTTCTAGGTTTGTTGGGGATATTCATATCCAAAATGTTCGTAGGCTAAATGTGTTGCCACACGTCCACGTGGCGTCCGTTGTATAAAGCCAATTTGCATCAAATATGGCTCGTACACATCCTCTATCGTTACGCGTTCCTCGCCAATAGATGCTGCCAACGTATCTAAGCCTACAGGGCCACCACGGAAGCGCTCAATCATATTGGTCACAAGTTTATGGTCAATATGGTCAAGCCCTCTAGGATCGACTTGTAATAGCTCAAGCCCTTGCTTAGCAAGTCCTTCCGTTATCATACCATCTCCAAGCACCTGTGCATAATCTCGCACTCGTTTAAGCAAACGGTTAGCGATACGGGGTGTACCACGCGAGCGTGTCGCCATTTCAAGAGCTGCTACTTGCTCAATATCAACATCAAATAAATGCGCACTACGTACGACAATTTCTGCAAGTGAAGTATGATCATAATACTCCAATCTTAATAATACGCCAAAGCGATCCCTTAATGGTGCAGATAATGCGCCTGCCCTTGTTGTTGCACCAACGAGTGTAAATGGCGGTAAATCAAGTCGTACAGAACGCGCTTCTGGGCCTTTACCAACGACAATATCTAAACAAAAATCCTCCATAGCAGGATAAAGAACCTCTTCTATTGCACGAGGTAGGCGATGTATTTCATCGATAAATAGCACATCCCCTGGCTCCAGTGAGCTTAAAATAGCTGCTAAATCTCCAGGACGTTCGATCGCAGGGCCGCTAGTCATGCGCACATTGACATTCATTTCATTAGCAATGACAGCAGCTAAGGTAGTTTTACCAAGTCCAGGCGGTCCATATAACAGCACATGATCTAAACTTTCCTGACGAAGCTTTGCCGCTTCAATGAAAATTTGTAAATTTTCCTTTACCTTATGTTGACCAATGTATTGTGCTAACCTTTGTGGTCGTAAAGATAATTCAAACTGTTCATCATAGTTACCTGCCTCACTAGCCATCATACGTTCAGACATGTACTTTCCCCCCTTTCACTATTTTAACTTTAATAGCAATTGTAATGCTTGTTTCATAAATGCATCTGTTGTTTCGAGTTTGTCATTTTCTTCAAGCTGTGGACGTATTTTTTCAAGTTCTTTTTCAGAATAACCAAGTGCCATTAAGGCAAGAATGGCTTCTTCGAGCTCATGTTTATATGGATTCACCCCAAATAACGGTAGCTCATCTTCTGTACTCGGTAGCTCAATAGTCTCCAACAATCCGCCAAGTTTACCCTTTAAATCTAGAATCATTTGACGTGCCGTTTTCTTACCCACACCAGGAAACTTTACTAAAAACGATTCATCTTCTCGTTCAATGGCACTGATAACCTGTTGCGGATTCCCAGTAGCTAAAATAGCAAGTGCACCCTTCGGTCCAATTCCTGACACTAAAATAAGTTTACGAAACAGCTCTCGTTGGTCTAAATTTGGAAAGCCATATAACACTTGTGCATCCTCACGTACATGCAAGTGAACAAAAATTTGTTGTTCAAGTGCCGATGTCCTGAACGCAAATGGATTTGGTGTATTCAGCTGCCAGCCAATCCCTTGCTGTTCAAGGACGATATACTCAGGAGTTATACGCTTTACTTGTCCTTTTAAATAATCATACATTCTATAATCCCTCACAATCATCGTCTTCGATTATAGCATATAGCGAACGAATGCTCGACTATAACAAATGCGCTAAAGCGCTCGTTTACATCCGACAAGCGCTGGAGAGCCCGAAGCAAAAGTAAGCGATCCACCACTTTTGCCCGAGGGATCGAAGCGACCTCGAGGATATAGCGCTTTAGCCTAGACGAATACTATGCTCTAGGTTATCCATAAATAAAAACCTATAATTTCCTTAACATTTAGAAATAGCAAAAGTAGTCGTTCACACACAAAAATGACCGCCTAAAGACGGTCATTTCTTCATCATTCTATCAATATCGTACCACAGTTTTGGCCAATATGTGAGGGCTCGTTTTGTAAACGGCACTAAATAATCTAAAAATATCAGCTGTTGATCTAATGGTAAATCCACTGCAAAAAGCCATTCACGCAATAGCTCATTTGGATATTTTAAACGATGTAGCTTTCTTTTATCTAAGCGTTTCAGTTCTGGTAGTTCTGCAAATATTTTACCAAGGTCATAATCTATAGCGGGCAGTACACGATGTAACCATAAAATATATTCATCATCCGCTTCTCCAAGGTGAGCCAAATCAAAATCAATTAAACGCAATTTCCCATCTGAGCACCATAAAAAATTATGATGAACAACATCTCCATGTAAAAGCGTTATTTCTTTTTCGGATATATCCTCCAGAGCGATTAGCTGTAGCGACTTCTCACTATAGTGTAAAATTTGGTCGATCTCTTCTTTCGTTAAAAATGCCCGAAATTCATTTCGTCTACTTTTAAAACGCATATGACGCATTTGCCATTTTAAAAGCTGTGAATAGGTGTGCAAGCCAGGCATCCGCTGCCAAGTAGTTTTTTTATGTGTTTCATGTAAGGTATTTAATAACTTAAGCGATTCCTTCCGGTCTTTTTCATGTGCAAAATTAGCACTATGACTCCCTTCTTGCCAAACTTGCACGATTAAATACTCATCATCACTTTTCATTAAAGGTAAGATCAGCGATGGCTCAAGACGTCCTAGCTGTCGATGAATCCCCCTCACCTTTTCTGCTATTTCTAACTGCTTTGCACGTTTCACAAAATAATTATTTGATTGATATTTATACTTCCAAATATTCGGCTTTACTTCTTCAACGATATACGCTTTTTTACCATCGATAAGGCGTCATCCCGCCTGGGAAAAAGTGCGGTGTCATCCATGGTCCTACCGACGAATACGGCATTGGGCAATGTGATGGACATGGCATTGGACATGGCGGTGGGCACGGTGGTGGACAGTGACATGGATCCATTTGCCAATTTGGCATCATGACTGGTTGTGATTGACAACCACAGGACTGCTCCATTTCCATCTCTGGCATAGGCTCAAATTCAGGCTTCATTGGGAAGAATGGAGATGTACTAGATTCTAAGAAATTCTCCATCCCAGCAACTTGACCGCTTGGCATTTCACATGTTGTTGGTTGCTCCGGCATCGTATAAGCCTCTACTTGCGATTCCATTGGCATTTGCATTGGCATTGGCCACCACATATGATGATGTACTGGCTGATGGCAGCTTGCACAATGTGGTACTGCCGGCATTTGTGGCATGATAAAAATCGGTTGCGGCATTGGTGCTGGTGGTGGCGGTAGTTCCGGTTGTGCTATAGGCTGTGGTGGTGGTTGAATTTGAATTGGTGATACAGTTTGATTTTGCTCTACGTGTGGCATGACAACTTGTTGATTCCAGCTAAGCTCAACAGGCGCTTGCTGAGGCATCGGCATCGGCATTGGATAAGGAATTGGGATCATCTGTGGTTCTGGCATCGGTGGTGGTGGTACAACAACCGGTGGAGGCATCGGTCTCTGAATCTCTTTTTCTTTAACGTGCTTTATAGGTGACTCCTTATGCATATGTTCCTTGTGCCCTTCTCTATGTCCCCCCTCTCTATGCATTCCCCAATCTGTTTCTCGATGCGGTTCTCTATGCGGTTCTTTGTTTATTTTTTCAGGTAGGATAATTTCCATGCCCGGTACAATATAATCTGGATTAGCAAGATGAGCATTGAGCCGTTTTAAATCTTCAAACGAAACGCCATACTCTTTCGCAATCTTCCACAACGTATCTCCCTTTTGAACAATATGAATACGCAATTTTTTCCTCCCTTCTTCTCTACGTATCATATGTTCAATGTTTCATTTGGATACAAAAAATTCACGCATGTAGGAAATGCTTCATGGTACACTAGGTTTTAAGGAAAACGGCTTCCTTTATTACAGGCAGAGGTGATCTCTTATGAAAAAAATGTTAGGCGAAGAACGCCGACTGCAACTTCTTACACAGCTAAAAAAAAGTACAGCACCTATAACAGGGACGGACTTAGCTAAATTCGCTAATGTTTCAAGGCAAGTCATTGTCAATGATATGACATTATTAAAGGCTAGAAATGAACCTATTATTGCAACTAGCCAAGGATATCTTTATATGCATCAGGAACAATTACATCAAACTGTTGAGCGTACAATTCCTTGCTTCCACACCTCAGAGGATGCAGAAGACGAACTTATGACAATAGTTGATTGCGGTGGTACAGTAAAAAATGTTATTGTTGAACATCCTATTTATGGCGAAATTACCGCTTCTATTATGGTCGCTAACCGACATGAGGTAAAAAAATTTATTCAACGTGTTAACGAAACAAAGGCAAGTTACTTATCTGAGCTAACGGGTGGTACACATCTTCATGTTATTTCTGCACATTCTGTTGAAACTTTAGATTTAATTGAGCTAACTTTACAAAAAAAAGGGTATTTAGTTGTAGATCAATAATTCAACAAACTTTGCTTCAAGAACGTGTAAAATCAAATAATTGATTAATAGCAGCTAGCCTTTACGGAGACTAGCTGCTTTCTGTTTATATGTACCATAAAATTATCTTTTAATAATTATGAAGCTTATTAAAAAGAGCTATCCGCTTTATAAATTGGATGGCTCTTTTTGTTGAAAAACTATATGTCAATGGAATTAAGATATTAAATAAAGTATAGCTCTTCAGCAAATCAACCACTGCACATAGCATGTATCTTCTAGCATGTCACAAACAATGTATTATATATGCGAAAGCGAAGCGACAGCCATTTGTTTATCTGCGCGAAAGCGGAGTGTTAACGAAGCGGCAGCGGCAACAACAAATGCTTTTCTATACGAAACTGCAGTATCAACAGATTTACAGTAGCGTCACTGTTATAAGCCTATTCCGTTTGATTATGGTAAGTAGCCATAGCATTCATTTTTGAAATGCATAAAATTTATAAAACTTATATGCTATCGCTGATTGGAGTAGAAGTCTACTCGGCGCTCACCAACAGGAAAGCGAGTAGCTTGGAACAGAAATCCCCCTCATTTAAAGCGTCACAGCATTCTCAAAATTTCGTTTTCCAACACTATGAGCTATCCACTTAAACTGGATAGCTTCAGAGTTAGAGAAATCTTTTTCGCTGTGAAGGTGTTGGCAATAAGCATACTTCTTTTCGTCCAAAAAGACGATACCTATTTTTTGCAAATAATCGATACATTTTATTTCGTATAGATGGAGGAATCGTGATAAAAATATAACAAACAGGCCAAAAACTATCTAATCTCCTACAGATTTTAAGTGCTGCTGTGGATTCAAAATATGCCTTTCCATGCTCAATTAATATGACACTATCTATATTTTTTGGTACTTCGTATTGTGCAAGTAATGCCTGCCCTGCATCACTTTGGATGGATGCAAATTTAAAATATGCTGCTTCATCATGTTTGATAATAAATTGCACACTGCTATCACAAAAATTGCACACTCCGTCAAACAAAATAATGCCACCCACAACGATTCCTCCTAGCCACTTTTATTACTCGTCCGATGTTAGATAAGTAAAGTATGTACCAAGTGACTTCACCTTGCAACCAAGTGCAGCTAGTTCTTCCATCGCCCCACGCATCATAGGCTCCTTTTCATCTGCTAATACATCAATCATAAAGAAATAATCACCTAAGCCCGTTTTTAATGGTCGTGATTCGATTTTACTTAAATTTAGCTGTCGCCAGGCAAATACTGATAGTACTTGATGTAATGCCCCTGAACGGTCCATTGGCAATGTAATCATAAAAGTTGTTTTTGCCTGTCCTTCTGATAATTCCTGTGGTAATCGTATATTTTGCTTAGATAAAACGAAGAAACGTGTATGGTTAAAATGGAAATCATGAATATTTGGTTGAACAATTTCTAAGCCATATTTTTCTGCTGCCGCTGCATTACCAACTGCTGCAATGCACTCACTTGGATTTTCGGATACATATTTTGCCGCTGCTGCTGTAGATGTTGTTTGATGTAGCGGTACATGGCTGAAACGATAAAATAAGTATTTATGACATTGGGCTAGCGCATGTGGGTGCGAATAAACTCCCTCAATCGATTCCCAACTTTCCTTCTGCGCTTTATTGACCATTAAATGCTGCTGTATTTTCAACTGAAGCTCACCGGTAACATATAGTGTCGCCTCATGGAATAAATAATCGAGCGTTAACGATACTGAGCCTTCTAAAGCATTTTCTAGTGGTACAACAGCTAAATCTACCTTCCCCTCTGCTACTGCCTCGATACATTCTGGAATTGTAGTACAAGGGACAAGCCACTCATTCGGAAAGGTTGCTTTTGTTGCTAAGTATGTAAATGATGCTTCTGGTCCTAAATATCCAATTCGTTTTTCCCATTGTTGCTCTGTCATTACATTTACCTCCTTCACTACAACTTGTAGCTTTTAATTTTATATTAAAATGGCTCATTACAAAACGTAATGTTGATTTCCATTCCGACTGGGCGTTTTGGTCGCTGCCGCTTCGCTTGCGCTCCAGGGTCTCGGGCCAACAGATGTTTTTGCGCGAAAGCGAAGCGGCGGCAGCACCGGTGTTGGTCACGAAGGCGTTATCACAGGACGTGATGCTTTTAGCCTTCGTTCCTCTATCGATGATCCCCAAGGAGCCACCCAGTCTACACTCCAATCAACTTATGTAAATGACATACGTTTTAACAAATGTCACCATAACTCTTAGTAACAAGTCACTAAAATGCAAAGATTTAGAATTTTTATTTCCCAAAAATACTTTATATTTTTACATCAAATGATGTGCTGAGGCATAATGTGAAGCTTCCTAAACATTCCGGCGGTTGCCTCTCCTCTTAAATGATATTATAGAACTTTTTGTGATAGCTTTTATCTATTGTTATAGAATAAGGAGCTGTCCCATGAAGCGATATTATTACATCACATGGGACTGCTCCTTTTGAGCTTATTTACATTCTGTCAAAAATTCAAGCTTGCTTTCAGTCACTACAATGCACCAGAACTAATTACTTCTGCTGACTCTACAAAATCTAAACGTTTGAGTTGCTGTATTAAATCATCAAGTTCGCATGTCATACTAGTTACATCTAATGACAATGTAACATTAGCACGTCCTTGAATCGGTATTGTTTGATGGATAGTCAGTACATTGCAATGCGTAATTGTCACTGTTTCTAAAAGCTTTGCAAGTGTTCCTTTACGGTCCTGAAGCTGTAAAAAGACTGTTAAAATGCGTTCCTGCACAATTGAGTGAAAAGGAAATACAGCATCACGATATTTGTAAAACGCACTACGCGATAAATCCACCTGCTTTACCGCATCCCAAATGGAAGATACCGAACCACTTGAAAGTAAGTGTTTCGCCTCCAAAGTTTTTTGCATAGCATCCGTTAAAACATCTTCACGAACTAAATAATATCGCTGATTTGCAACATTCTTCATACGCTTCCCCTAAAAACCTATTCTTAGTCGACAAATTCAAATTCGAATTCCAATAAGCGTACAATATCTCCATTTTGTGCACCACGTTCACGTAATGCTTCATCGACACCCATACCACGTAATTGACGTGCAAAACGACGTACACCGTCCTCGCGGCTGAAGTCTGTCATTTTGAAGATACGCTCAATCGCATATCCTCCAAGAATGAATGTACCATCAGGATCACGAGAGATTTCGATTGAATCTGCTTCAGATTGGTGTTTGTAAAGTACCGTTGCATCTGATTCTTCATCTAGATCATCGAATAATGGGAATTCAGGAGTCACTTCCAGTAAGTCGGCAATTTCAAATAATACCGGCTTTAAACCTTGGCGAGAAACCGCTGATACTGGGAAGATTTTCGCATCTCCGCCCACTTTTTCACGGAAAATTTCTAAGTTTTCCTCTGCATCTGGCATGTCCATTTTATTTGCCACAATAATTTGTGGACGTTCTGTTAAACGAAGATTATATTGTTTTAGCTCGTCATTGATTGTTAAGTAATCTTCATAAGGATCGCGCCCTTCCATACCCGACATATCAATTACATGTACGATAACACGTGTACGTTCAATATGACGGAGGAATTGGTGACCTAGACCAACACCTTCGTGCGCACCTTCGATTAAACCTGGTAAATCGGCCATTGCAAAGCTACGATGATCATCTGTTTCAACCATTCCTAAGTTCGGTACGATTGTAGTGAAATGATAAGCACCTATTTTTGGCTTTGCCGCAGAAACAACAGATAATAATGTTGATTTACCTACACTTGGGAAGCCAACTAATCCTACATCTGCTAGTACTTTCAACTCTAATATAACATTTAATTCTTGTCCTGGCTCACCTTTTTCAGAAAGTTCTGGAGCAGGATTGGCTGGTGTTGCAAAGCGAGAATTCCCTCGGCCACCACGGCCAGATTTTGCGATAATCGCTTGTTGACCATGCTCGACTAAATCGGCAATAACAACGCCTGTTTCTTCGTTCATTACGACTGTGCCTGGTGGTACTTTAACGATTAAATCGTCTGCACGTTTACCATGCATTCCTTTACTCATACCATGCTCACCACGGTCAGCCTTGAAGTGGCGTTTGTAGCGGAAATCCATTAACGTACGCAGACCCTCTTCAACTTGAAACACAACATTCCCACCGTGACCGCCATCGCCACCAGCGGGACCACCATTCGGTACAAATTTTTCACGACGGAAGGCGACCATTCCATCCCCACCGTCGCCACCTTTTACATAAATCTTGACGTGATCGACAAACATTTAATTCACTCCCTATTTGCATTCAATACATATTGCCAGCAAGTATTCGTCTGTTCAATTGTTTGAATATCTAATTGTTTCAAACCTTTTTCGGTGAATGCATCAGCACTCCATAGCCCATTTAGCGTGAATGTCACGGCAAATGTATGATCGTCAACACGTACATCGAGCGCTAAGCTCTGTTCTGTAAATGGATCTAATGTATCATAAACATGCATAACTGTTTTGTTTAAGTAATCTACAACTTCCGTATCAATATTATTTGTGACAGTCTTTTTTATCTCACCGCTAAGCTTCATTGGTAATGAAGGATAGCGCCAGCCTGCTGTTTGCAGCCACTCGATTGTTTGCGGTAATTGTAGACGATTAAGGATAGAAAGTACTTGTAATTGTTCCGAATAATTTTGAATAAGTTTTTTTGATTCATCAATTCTACCTAAATCTAAATTCATGCGAATAAGCTGAAGCTGGTTCACATAATCATGATTTGCAAAACGTATTACTTCACTAATGGTTAGTGATTGATTGTTCATCCCATTCACTCCAATAAAGTTATCTTTACTAGTATAACAAGTTTTGCTGTATTTTTCCCTTAATTCTTCAATCAATTATGCCTCGGCATAATTGCGTCCGGAGGCTTTGGGCCAACAGATGTTTTTTGCGCGAAAGCGTAGCGTCAGCAGCATGATGTTGGTCACTCAGTCGTGTGTTGCTGTCGCTTCGCTTTCGCACAGATAAATTGCCACAGGACGTGGCGTTCTTAGACTGAGTTCCTCTATTTCAGCAGATGTCTTTTGTGCCGAAAGCGTAGCGACAAGTACAAAAGACATCTGCTGAAAGAAGTTGAAATTTAGCCAAAAAAAGGACTGCAATAAATGCAGTCCTACGCTTTATGTTTAACTTTTTTGAAGATTACGCTTCTTGTGTTGCTGGGTATACAGATACTTGTTTGCGATCGCGACCTAAGCGTTCGAATTTAACAACGCCGTCAACTTTAGCAAATAGTGTATCGTCACCACCACGACCTACGTTTGTACCTGGGTAAATTTTTGTACCGCGTTGACGGTAAAGAATTGAACCACCAGTTACGAATTGGCCATCAGCACGTTTAGCACCAAGACGTTTTGACTCAGAGTCACGTCCGTTTTTAGTAGAACCTACCCTTTTTTTAGATGCGAAAAGTTGAAGGTCTAATGCTAATAGTAATTTCATAGAGTTCCACCTCCTACTTGGTTGTAGTTGATTTGGATGTATTGTCCATAATTTTGCACCATTGAATACACTTGGGCAGTCATTACTTGGACAATTAACTGTAGTTTCGCATCAATCTCAGGCTCTATATCTGACGGTAAATCTACCTTAAGATAGCCTCCACCTTCAGCAGCTTGTTCGATTTCTGGCTGTAATTGTAATAGTGCATAAATAGCATTCACCGTACCTATGGCAATGGTAGATGCTCCTGCACATACTAAATCCTTACCAGATTCATCGTATTCAGCATGTCCTGAAAATTCAAATGCTGACACATGTCTATTTTCATCATGATGAATCGTAACTTGTATCATTCGCTACACCTCACAATTAAGCGTTGATAGTTTCAACAACTAATTTTGTGTAAGGTTGACGGTGACCTTGTTTACGACGGTAGTTCTTTTTAGCTTTCAATTTGAAAACAACGATTTTCTTCGCACGGCCTTCTTTCACAGCTTTAGCTGTTACAGTAGCGCCTTCTACGAATGGAGCGCCAACTTTAACGTTTTCGCCACCAACGAATAAAACTTTATCAAAAGTTACAACCTCGTCAGCTTCTACACCTAATTTTTCAACATAGATTTCTTGACCAGCTTCTACTTTGATTTGTTTACCACCAGTTTCAATAATTGCGTACATTTTACTGCACCTCCTCATAGACTCAGACTCGCCTGTATATAAAGGTGATCTTACGATACTTAAACCTTTCCAGTGCGGTTGCAGTAGCACAGGTGCTACAAACAATAACATTAAAATATTACCACACGATTTTTTTTAAGTCAATCTATTCATTACATATTTCTCAAATGCTAAACGATATTTTCGATAATTCCATTCTTTTAACGCTTGAAGCCATATAAATAAACATAGAATTGCTAAAAAAATAGTTTGTGGGAGGTAACATAAAGTTATCATAAGTAGTATAGACGCAATTGTAAGGGAAAGCCAGTAGTAATATTCAAATGCACGAACGCTTGGATAGCATAAAAATAAATACGCTAAAAATATTCTCCCACCGTCCAACGGAATAATCGGAAATATATTGATTGCTAATAGCACAAGTTGCACATTAATGAGCTTAGTAGCAAGTAATTCTGGCATAAAAAAAGCGAGGCCAATCCCTAATATAGTAGCGATTGGTCCCCCTAAGGCAATCCATAGGAGTGACGTTGCTGGCACAACCGCTGGATTTTCAAATTCTATTTCCCCTCCGTAAGGTGTAATAACGCATGATTTTATCCTAACACCACAAAGCATTGCTGCTAACAGATGACCTGCTTCATGCCATAATAACGAAGATAAAATAATAGCGTAATAAGCAATTTGACCACTAAAAATCATTAAAAATACGAGAGGGATACATAGAAGATGCAGTTTAATCTTCATCGGACGCCGCTTTTTCAAGCCACTGTACAATCTGCTCTAAACTATAATGTGTCTTATCTTTTTCAATCGAAATATAGAGTTGTCCCGCCTCTTTCATGCCGATTAAATCATTTGCCTGCACTGTTGTATATGGCAGTTGTGCTAAACTATCAAGCATACCATAGGAAACTGTTGTGCCATCATCATAGCCAATCGTCATTGTTTTACCAGTGTATTTAGTATGACCAGTGAAAACGACAAGACCATTCTGTCCAGCATAAACCGGTAGGCCCATATCATATTGCAGTAAAAAACCTTCCTTAAAAACTTGCGCATTAGCAAATGTTAATAATTCAGTTTGTCCAACATCACTCGATACCAAAATTGTTGTATCCTCTTTATTTAGCCAACTTTGTCCGAGCTCGCTTAAATAAGTTAAATCTGCTGATGTTGTAACAAGTTTTCGCATAGGTGTATCCAATACACCTTGATCCTCTAAACGAATTACGAGCATAATTGCACCCACAAGTAATATCGTGACCAACCATTTCCATTTCTTAAACAAGCCCTCATCCTTTTTTTACACTATATGAGGTTGCATGTCCATTCATGCACAAGAAAAAAACCTTCTCGTACAAATGCACGAAAAGGCTGATGATTATCTTGTAAATAACGCTTTAAGTTTTGAAAATACACCTCTATGTTCCGCTTCAATTGCCATAAGTGGAACAGACTCCCCTAGTATACGTCGGGCAATATTACGATAACCTAGAGATGCTTTATTAGTAGGGTCCATTACTACTGGTTCACCTTTATTGGAAGATGAAATAACCTCTTCACTATCTACGATTATCCCTAATAGATCGATAGACAAATGTGTTGTAATTTCATTTACATCCAAAGTATCGCCGCTTTTCATCATATGTTGGCGAATGCGGTTAATAATTAGTTTAGGTGCAGAAATTTCTTCCTGTTCGAGTAAGCCAATAATTCGATCTGCATCACGCACAGCAGAGATTTCTGGTGTTGTTACTACAATTGCATGATCTGCACCTGCGACAGCATTGCGATAGCCTTGTTCAATGCCAGCAGGACAGTCTATTAAAACATAATCATAGTCTCTTTTTAATTCCTCTACTAAGCTCTTCATTTGCTCAGGTTTAACAGCATTTTTATCTGTCGTTTGAGCAGCAGGTAATAAAAATAGTTTCTCATCTACACGTTTATCTTTTATTAACGCTTGATGAATCTTACAGCGCCCTTCAACAACATCTACTAAATCGTAAATAATTCGATTCTCAAGGCCTAAAATTACGTCCAAATTACGTAGACCAATATCAGTATCTACTAAACATATTTTTTTACCTTGTAGAGCCAATGCAGTTCCAAGGTTAGCCGTTGTCGTTGTTTTTCCGACACCGCCTTTACCTGAAGTTATGACGATCGCTTCACCCACACTAGCTTCCTCCCTTAGACCCATTTAACAATGGTCGAATATTTTTTAACGCATGAATTTGATCGTACGTAATGCGCCCATCATAGCCGATAAATGCACAAGTCATCTCTTCCTGATTAATTCCTTTTACATGTTCATCTGACATTGTTTGAACCTGATCAGCAATCATGATATGTGTGGCTTCAAAACGAGATGCTGCAATGATTGCTTCCTTATTACCATGAACACCAGCATGTGCAATTCCTTTGAGTCTACCTAGGACATACACATTGCCACCAGCTTCTACACGTCCGTTCGGATTGATATTCCCCACGATAACAATATCTCCTGGCGAACGCAGAATCTGACCCGATCTGACCACACCTATATATGTATCTTGTTGACTTTCAATCATTTTCTGGTTGTTCTCATGGACAGTCAGTACTTCACTTTGCACCTTTGAGACAATTAGTTGATCTGTTTCTTGAACAATTTTAATAAGCTCTTTAATTTGTTCATCAGAACAGTATCGATAGCCTAAATATAATTGTACATCTACTTTGCTATCGATACCGCTTTCTGACACTTTCTTTTTAAGCTCTTCTACTAAATCGACATACGCACATTGATCATCTAAACGAAGAACAAATCCATCCTTTGTTCCCTTCATATTAACTAACTGTTTTTTCATGAATGCCTCACCCCACGTTGCTCTTTGTTAAGAAACTTCACGTGCTCTCTGTAAGACACGCGCATTAATTAGATATTTGAAGGCCCAACCAAGAATCATTAAAAATAGTGCATTAGCAATGATCGTTGGCAGTAGTCGTGAACGTAAGAAATCCGATAATGGGATCGCTGTAAAGTCGATAAGATAGAAGAATTGATAGAGTATAAATTCTAAAATTGCTACTAAAACAACTGAAATCGTCGTTGTCACAACTAAGTGCTGATGAATAATTTTCATAATAGACCCTGCTAAAAAACAAATAAGAGGATATAGTACTGAATATAATCCAATAATATCAATGTAAAACACATCATACAAGACACCAAAAAAAAGTCCATACATTACCGCTCGCTGACGGCTGTAATAAATGGATATAAATATTAAATATAAGATTAAAAATCTTGGCACTAAATAATAAATTTGTCCTTTCACTTCAATAGGTGAAAGCATTGCAAACTCTGGTTCTAGTAAAAATAATAAAACCGCCACAGAGGGGATGAGAAAACGAACCATCATTTTTCCTCCTCTTCACTCGCCTCTGGCGGATTCGTTAAATCCTTGTTCGTTGCATTACCATCCGACCCATCTATCACAGTAGTGGAACGATTAGCAATAACAACATAGTCTAAAATTGAAAAGTCAGCAGATGGTTTTACATAGGCCATTTTTGTTAAGCCATAATCATCTGTACTTACTTCAGTAATTTCTCCGATTGGCACATTCTTTGGGAAAATGCCGCCAAGTCCTGATGAAACGACTTGCTGGCCTTTTTTAACTGTTAAACTAGAATCGATTCGCTTCATAATGAGTTTATTACGTTCTTTATCAAAGCCCTCAATTAAACCGTATGCTTCATTATCTCCTAAAACCATCGCAGAAACACGATAGTTTGGATTATTTGTATATAAAAGCTCTACCTCAGAGGTGAAAGGTGTCACTAATGTAATTTTACCGACTAACCCTTTCGCTGTCATAACTGCCATATTTTTTTCTACACCGTGTGAAGATCCTTTATCTAAAATAATTTTTTCTTCCCACTGGTCAGGATTTCTAGCAATAACTGTGGCATGAATCGGATTAAATGCTTTTAAGTTCTCCGATTTATCGAGAAGCTCTTGAAGCTTTTTATTATCAGACTTCAAATCCGTTGCCTCAGCTTGTACAGCTGCAAACTCTTCTAAGCGTGCTTTTAAACGTTTATTTTCTTCGTACGTGTTTAAGAGGGAATCCATACTATTAAAAACACCAGTAATATAATTCGCCGGCTTCGCAACAATAGATTGTGCGACGCCGACAGTATCTTTAATAATTTGCTCTGGTAAAGTTGCATTCGTCCGATCACGTAATGAGAAGCTAATCAATGCCACAAGAAAAACCATGCCCACGAGCAGTAAAATTACTTTCTTATTGAAAAAAAACTGTGGCATTGCCTAAACCTCCTTACCCTTTAACTTGTTGTTGACGAATTAAATCAATATGTTCTAGAGCCTTGCCTGTACCAATAGCAACACAGTCCAGTGGATCTTCTGCGATAAATACTGGCATATTTGTTTCTTGGCTAATAACTTTATCTAAATTTGTTAATAAGGCACCACCACCTGTTAGTACAATTCCGCGTTCCATTACGTCTGCAGATAATTCAGGAGGTGTTTGTTCAAGAGTTTTGCGAACACCATCAATAATAGATGCTACCGCTTCACGTAAAGATTCAGAGATTTCCTGTGAAGAAATTTCGATAGTTTTAGGTAAACCTGTTAAAAGATCGCGACCTCTAATGTCCATTTTTTCTTCTGGACCCTCAGCCAACGCTGTACCAATTTCCATTTTTACTGCTTCTGCAGTACGTTCACCAATTGTTAAGTTATACGTTTTACGAATATACGAAATGATGGAATGGTCCATTGCATCCCCACCAACACGCACGGATTCACTTGTTACAATACCACCTAATGAAATAACCGCTACCTCTGTTGTACCACCACCGATATCAACGACCATTGACCCTGTTGGATCCCATACTGGTAAGTTCGAACCGATTGCTGCTGCAAATGGCTCTTCAATTGTAAATGCATCTTTAGCACCCGCTTGGCGAGCAGCATCAATAACCGCACGTTGTTCAACCGATGTAATACCGTAAGGCACACAAATCATAACATTCGGTTTCTTCCAATTTCCACCAGAATTCTTAGAAGCTTCTTTTAAATAGTATTCTATCATTGCTGTAGTAATATCAAAATCAGCAATAACGCCATCTTTCATAGGACGGATTGCTACGATTGAGCCAGGTGTACGACCAATCATATTTTTTGCATCATTACCAACTGCAACAATATCTCCAGTTTTTGTATTTTTTGCTACGACTGAAGGTTCGCGTAAAACGATTCCCTTCCCTTTAATAAACACTAATGTATTCGCTGTGCCGAGGTCAATCCCGACATCTTTACTTCCTAATCCAAACAAATTGTGTACTCCCTTTCTATTTAAGCCATACTTTCGTTGACATCATTACACCCCGGCGCATATTTATACCCGGAAGCTTTATCTTCATTCAATCGACGTTAACCACCTATCGAAAAAACTACACACTCATTTATCTCACACCTATTGAAGTGAGAGTCTTTTTTTGAATAAAAATAAAATCATACCGTTCATTATAACGGAAAAACGCAAGAATTTGTAGTGCCACATACCTCTTCTCGCGGAAAAGATACTATTTTAATTCCCTCCCAAACAAAAACAGTACGTATAGATTAGCATATAATTTTTATTCTTGTAAGACAACGTGTAATAGGCTACCAATTTTTGTGAATATTATAGACATTTCTACGAATACAATAACGTTTTATATTAAAAAAGGTTCGCTTTCATTTTTAGCTTTTCGCAAAAAAATACAAAATATTTATTTTTAAAATAACGAAGAGATTTGATTCTACACAAATAGTAGGGTGTGAAAAAATGAGAGGCTTCCCGAAATGTTCCGACGCCTCTCTTTATAGTCAGTTTTGAACGTTTTCGCGACTACCCTTCCCTTTCATAGAGTCAGCGATTTTTATCGATATATAGACTAAAACGTAAAAAACTCTGCAAAATGCATGCAGAGTTAAAAATAACCTTTTTCTTTCAAACTAATAAACTGATGATCACCGATGATGAATAGTGATAGGTAAGAGACAACCTCAACATTACTCAGTAGGAGCTCTTTCCCCCCACTTCACACCGTACGTGAGACTTTCACCTCATACGGCGTTCCATCATTTCGAATTATTAATTTAATCTCAACTTTTCTCTAAAACCAAGAATTTTTTCCCATACTGTCTTTCCAACCATCGAATAATCCTTAGCACTGTGAATCATTTGATGACATTTGACATGTAGAGGGATGCTAAATTGAGTACTCGATTTACTTCATCTATTGGGAGTTTTGGATTAACATGATGAATATGTATATCATCACCCCAAAGTTCCCCCATACAAACTCTACATTTTCCTAAAGTTGATTTAATTTAACTAATCAAAATGACTATGCCCCTTCACTCCATTTCCATTACAGAAATTTCTTCGCTACTACGGGCTGCTGCCCCTCAAATTCAATTGTCATTTCCTACAATTTAGACACCTTCGATTTAACTACCGTTAACATTATCTTCCGAGGTTCCGCTGTTCCTTACACTTTAGCTTTCCATTTCTACCTTAGCTGTCCTCTTTAACCCGTTAACCATCTATTTGTCCGCTGTTGGAAGGACGCAAGACACTATTCCTTTATTGGAGTAGTACAGATCTAGCAACCATCAATACTAAATCCACGATTAAACTTTGAATTACCAAAGCGAGAAACTTCAGATTCGTTTCCCCCTAATATACGAGCCGTACGTACGAGGATTCCTGGTGTGTCAGCATAGTAGACTTATAGCCTCCCGCTTACTTCACTAACCGCTTCACAGGTCTGCTTTTCAACGCCTTTACCGAGCTTCATACGGTCATGTAGTTAACCATTTCCGCATGTCGGAGTTTCAGAGCATTATTACCAACATTTAATAATGAGCTGGTACTTCCCCAGCCTATTCAAGCGTAAAGTTCAAAGTTAAATAACTTTGCCTAGTTTTATTGCATATTACTATGCAGATTGTCTAGGAACAACGCGCACGATGATCGATTAACTCAATGCCTATAATATAACCAGCCTCTATAATTCTTCTCGTCACTTCAATATCCTCATCACTAGGTGTTGGAACGCCACTAGATAGCAATAGGTAAGACTTTGAAATTATCGCCACCTTTTCCCCTGCTCCACACCGTGCATGCAACTTTCATCGCACACGGCGTTCCATCGTTCGTTACGTTCTTTCATTTTTCTCAAACCACGATTTGTTCATTGTTCCTTACGTGTTAAATTGCTTCGTTTCCAACCATTTTTCTTAATTGATTGATTTTGTTTCGTTGTTCGTCATTTGGCTTCACTATATCTGTATATTTTCGAATGGTTTCGTCGGATGTCGCATGAATGAGTCTGTGTACATCTCTTGATAACAAGACCAAGTTCACATATCGGTCATCCTTCGTTTCATACCATAATGTTTTATGATGACATTCCATTTCGGTTAAAATTAATTCATCACCCATGACAGCGCATTTCCCATTTTGTGCGACAAATAGGGATATACGGTTATCATTTAATTCAATGGTTGCACGTTCACTTGTGATGGGGTGTTCCCGTAACCATTGAAGCTGCCATTCAGGTACACTGCGTTGATTTCGGTGAATCAATGCACGACCTTCAGGGGTAAATTTACAAACGCCATTTTTCGGCATCAATGCCGTTCTAGTTCGAATAAAGCCAATGGGAATAATGGGGTAATCATTGATATACCTCGTCATTTCTGACTTTAAGTACGGTCGAATGCCTTTATCAGTGATACGGTATCCTTTTGAGCGTTTCTTTAAAGACAAATGTTTAAAGCGGTGTCGCTCTACTTGTGTCAATTGATATTGAATCGGTATCAAACTCGCATTGACTTGCGTGGCGATTTGATAGTAATTATGAATACCAATGACCATACTGTTGTAGATTTGAAGTTGCTTTATAAGTTCTGTCCCATAAGGTGCTCGTTGGATGGCACTGATTTGATTTTTCAATTGGTCTTTAATACGCTTTCTGCCTTTTTCGGTGATGTGCGATTGACAAACAAATTTCTTATTTCCAACACGGTCATAGCCTTTTCGTTCCATCTTCAAGTCAAACCCTAAAAATTCACTGCTTTTCTTTTTCAAGTTTGTAATCTGTGATTTTTCTTCCGAAATAGAAAGTCCTAATCGTTCTTCTAACCGCATTTTACTTGCGGTGAAAATCTTCTTCGCATTTGCGCGTGACGTAGTAAAGATTTTAAAATCGTCTGCGTAGCGCACTATATACATTTCTTTTAGCGTTGACGTCTTTCGAAGTTGTCGGTAACGATATTGATGGCTATATAGACCGGTTTTCTTATTAAGATAGTCGTTAATGGAATGGCACTTCTTACTTTCCCACTGATTCGCAATCCACCAATCAAATTCATTTAAATTGATATTCGCAAGTAACGGTGAAAGTATGCCTCCTTAGGGTGTACCTTTTGTCGGATACGTAATGTCGCCATTCGGTAAAACAACAGGTGCTTTTAGCATTTTCCGTAAAATCACGAGTAACTGCTTATCTTGAATACCTATCGTCCAAATTTGACGCATTAATTTTGTATGTTTCACTTCATCAAAGAAACCTTCGATGTCAATGTCTACAACGTATTGCATCTGATTATTATTGATGCGACTAGCCGCTATTGAAATGGCATTTTCAGCGGATTTCGTCGGGCGAAACCCGAAACTATATTTATAAAACTTCGCTTCACATATCGGCTCTAATACTTGTAGGATACATTGTTGGGCAATACGGTCCCACATCGATGGAATACCAAGTGGTCTCGTTTTCCCGTTCGGCTTTGGAATTTCCACGCGTTTTACACGGCGTGGATTGTAATGACAAAAGCGTTTATTAACCGTTTTGATAAATTCATCCGTACTCAATTTTTCAATATCATAAATTGTCACACCATCAACACCCGCTGTTGCACTCCCATTATTACGTTTGATATTGCGATAAGCGAGTAAAACATTATCATCAGATGTGATTATCGACATTAAATTTTTAAATGGTTGGTTTTCTTTGCTTTGTGCATACAATGCATCAAATGTTTCGGTCATGCCATAATATTCGGCATGGCGAAGTCTCGTATTTTTCATTCTAGGAATCTTTTTGAAGTTTTCGCTCAAGGTGCATCACGCTCCATTTGTTGGCTCGTGACCTTTTTAGTCATACGAGAATCCTTGAAGGTTTGAGTTAAAATCACGTAAACAAACGACTTGAGGCTATCGCTCCATTTCTATTACAGAAACTTCAACGCTCATGCCTCTACTCTCACTACCATAAAAGAAAGTTATAGAGAAGCCTCTTTTCCTTTCCACCACTTCATTGCGTGTGTCCGCTCCATGTTGGTAGCTTTCCACGTTCCCTTCACTCTATCTATGTCCTAACTTAGGTGCTAGCTCTTACCTGACATCCTCTCCACCGCCTATAACGGTGCATGGAGCTTTCGAAACCACCATACTTACTCGCCCACGGAACGCGCTTGTCTCTTTCAACAAGCCCACTCATTTCTAAGTGCTCGCCACTCACAGATAGTACATTCGCTAGTTCGTCAGTGTTTTACCACATTCTCACCATATTAGGTTTTTAACGACCCCCGACCTATCCGCTACAGCCCCTACCTCTAGGTGCATTTCGGTACTAAGATTTCTAGTACTACGGTAGCGTTCAACCGACTTCACCGAGCTTCACACCCTATTCAATGACACCTTTGAATAACGCATGTCGGAGTATTAGAGTAGGCGTTTTGAGACGTTACCCTCTCATTCCACCTATCGAGCGAAGAGTTCACGACTCTCTTACTTGTCTTTGCGACGTTCGGACAGCGTGCATAACCTTTTCAGTTATGAACGTGTCGCACGATGGTTATGTGCACAAATTATAGAAGCTGCCGATCTTTTTACAGCCTCGCGAAAGTAGGGTGAGAACCCAGCGCCTTGGTATATTTCTATATTAGGTTTCCAAGAACTCCCCTCCAAACCGTACGTACTCCTCTCAGAGTATACGGCTTTCCATTTACTTTAATCTAACTTGCCATTATGCAAATCGTGATGGCACGATATACATAAAGCCATTGTTTTTCGTCTACGAGCTATCATTTTCTGTTCCCATTTTTTCTTACCTTGTAAATTCTTCAATTTATGAATATGATGCATTTCAAGTGATACACCTGATACACCACACCATTCACATTTTTCGGCAAGTAATCGGTCAATCAGACTTGTTCGCCCTGTATAAATTAGTGTATTTTCAACTATATCAACTGTTGGCTGTTTAATCACATCGTTCTTTTCCATTCGTTGCTCTGTAAAATAAGCAATTCTCGGACCTTCTTTTGCTTCATATCGAATGCCATATTCCCCATTAATCTTATATTTAGTGATAATTTCACTAACGGTACTCTTATATTTATTCGCATACGTTTTAATCATGCTGTATTTCATCGTTTGACGGAAAGACTGTAAAACATGTACATTACTCGCTAGGCGATAGTAATTGTAATAGCCTTCTATTTCTGCATTGTACGTACGAATAATTTCAAGGTCGTCATTATGCACTAAATATGGGCGATGAATAGGTTTCCAACCATTATTCGTTCCTATTTTTAACGCGTTTAATTGTAAGAGCTTTTGAATATATTTTTCATGTGGAACGAAAAGCTTTGTTTGATAGTTGAATTTACGCTTTTTGGTTCCGTTTGGCATTTTCATTCGATGCCAATCTCTTACGACACGAATATCATACCCAAGAAAACGGGCATTCTTCTTGCTATGAGTAATCAATGTTTTCTCAGCACTTAATTCTAGCCTTAACTTTTCTTTTAAGTACATTGTCAAGTCTTGTTTAATTTGTTCAGCTTCCTTTTTACTTCCGATGACGCCAAGTATAAAATCATCTGCATAACGAACATATTTTAGACGTCGGTAATTTGGGTCAAAAAGGTCTTTGCTATCATGGCTTTGCAGTTCTTTATAAAGGTTTTTTAATCCCTTTAAGCGTTCTTTCTTTTCCTCTTCGGATAAGGTCGCCCAATCACGTTTATTCTTACTTTTGCGATGATTAATCTTAGAAGCAAGATTATGATATGTTAAATTGTGTACTCGTTTGTCACCTTTGTTATAGCTTTCAATATATTGCTCCACATATTTATCGAGTTCATTTAAATAAATATTCGATAACAGAGGGCTGATGATTCCTCCCTGTGGTGCACCACTATAAGTTTTATGAAACACCCAATCTTCTACATAACCTGCTCGTAAAAATTTCCAGATTAAATTGATGAATTTTTCATCGTGAATCCGTCTTCTTAAAATGCTAACTAACACATGATGGTCTATATTATCGAAGAATCCTTTAATATCACCCTCAATAAACTATCTAGTTCCCGTAAAAGTATTACGGATTTCTTTTAATGCTGTATGACAACTAAGATTTGGTCTAAATCCATGAGAGTGTACTGAAAACTGCGGCTCATAAATGCTTTCAAGTAATCGCCGAACAACTTTTTGGACTAGTTTATCCTCGAAAATAGGGATGGCAAGCGGTCTTGTTTTCCCGTTCTTCTTTGGGATGTACGTCCGTCGTGCTGGATTTGGTTGATACGCTTGATTTTTTAATTTCTCAATGAGCTTTTCTATACGCTTTACGCTCATGCCATCAATCGTATCTTCATTGATACCTTTTGTATTACTGCCCTTGTTTTTGTACAATTTAGCGTAAGCTTCAAAATAGAACTCTTTGTTGTATAAGTTACGATACAGCCATTCAAATACATAATTTTCATCTTTTGCTTTGGTAGTTAGACGATTTAATACTACTTTTGGAATTCTCATAGAGCCTCCGCTCCTTTCCAATTTTGTATTAACAGCGTAAACTGCTCCCCTTCACCATGTACTAGGCTTTCCCTAGCTCGGATTACTACGAGAGCTCCGTTACCATATCAGATATTCAGTGTCTAAACACATAGCCCATAGGCATTCTGACTTAGGTAATCCCCATTTAGATTTATAAAGACTTATCGCATGTATAATGTCGGATATGACGTTCGCTCGTTACTTTTATACGAAAGTTAGGTGAAATGGTATCACATCATCATTCTCGAAATTTATAAGAACAATGCACATTTCAAATAGCGTAAATCATGACCTCCCACTAAAGGTCCCCGTAGTCCCCCTTGAGCTATCATTCAAGCAGTTTAGCCTTTATCCTTATTTATACAATTCATCTCGCCATTCAGTCGTACTTTGGTCATTAAGTAACTTATGGCTTTTCCAACATGCTACACTCCCTGATTAGTTTCCATTTCAGATAAGTTGGCTGATGATAGGGTACAGATTGTGATATTTCCCTACTGCTGTGCGAAAGCAGATTCCTTATAAACCCTTATGGGCGCACAATCTCCCTCGGATGGACGATTGAAGCATTTATTAATATAGAAGTTTTCCTATTTTATTTCAATTTACCTTATTGTTAAAACGCCTATTTATTGCTGTTTTGTGGACTATCAGAAGTGTTTAAAATCATTTGTATCTATTTTAAACTGTTTAGTTAGTCACTTTTTTAGTCACTTTTTTTAGAATGATATTTGAAGAGAAGTACAATTAAGACCACCCTCAAACGGAGTGGTCTTTTTCTTATCTCCGTACAACACGCCCAACCTTTACGAGGCACTACTACATTTTTATTATCAACAACTTTATTAACAGTCGTGGACGGCTTTTTTTTTTTCATTTCTTCATATTGATCCATATATTCAAAATGAGTCATTTATATTTTCTCTTTTTAGAATGATTTATTGTCTAAATTAACACCATGTACTTAGATGATAACCCATTAACACTCCCCTTCACTGAATAGACTAAGGGGGAAAAGGAGGTGTAAAAATGTGTAGAAATTGTAGCAATAATTCTATGGATTGCAGATGCAATTGCCCATCTGAAAAAAAAGTGGAATGTAATGCAGGACCATTTGTTGGTATTGATGCTGCATGCATTACTCCACCGACAGCTACTGGTTTCATGATCCCATACGCTTCAGGAATAAATCCTGTAACTATGGACACTCTGGATAGTGGTTTAGCTGGAACAGTAAGTACTCTAGGATTTGGCACTACTCTTTCAGTACCTCTCACTGGTACTACTATAGTAGTGATTACAGGAACGGAAGCTTTTTCCGTTTCACGAGCAGGTAATATTACTGCAATTTCAGCTTCCTTCACTTCAACCAGTGCTGTAACCTTTGCAGGAACAGTAACCATCACAGCTCAAATTTACAGTGCGCCTGCGGGAAGCAATACTTTCAGCCCCACGACAGCACTTGTTAATTTAACACCGTCTCTCACAACAGTAACACCAGGTACTATTGCAAATGGCACTATAAACGTTGCACCAGTACCAGTATCTCCTGGTGATCTTTTACTAATGGTGTTCTCAGCTACTGCAACAGGAACTGGTTCCCTAGTCAATACAGTACAAGGTTTCGGAAGTGCATCAATAACTATCGTATAAGATGGACAATAAGTAAGTGCATTAAAGCGAGGTTGATTGTGGAAGGCTATCCCTTTCATTTAACCAATTATAGAAAGGCACTGGACGTTCTTTAGATGTGGTTTCTTCTATAGATAGTGATTTATTAGGCTTCAAGTTAGAACGCTCTACAGCCTTACTATATGCCCCTACAAATACAGCTCTTAATGTACTTGCAATTGTTAATGTACCGTTCGCAATATCACTGATTATGTTAGCTAAAACGTCTTTAGCGTTCACAAAATCACGTATACTGTTCATTTTTGTAGCTAATATGCAATTGTGCCGTTGATCTTTTAAATCGTCACGTAAAGGCAATGAGTGCATGAAATCAAACAGCATTACCTGGTACTCATTCATGTATTCCTTACGAGCTTCTTTTTCAGCGTGAGCGTTATTATATACTTCTTGTTAATTGCTTGTTTTTAAAAGATTAAAAGAGTTAAAAGATAGGTTTTCAGATTGTGGAGGGCAAACACTACTCTCACAAGGCTTTTCAGCATTTGAACCCTGGGACATTGACGGTGAGACATTGTAAGGCAAGATGATATAAATGCTTGCACCTTGTCCACCTTTGCTTTTTTACAGCGTTTCTTTCTTAATGATTCCTAGCGATTCCAATTTTGAAATAGCACGATAAACTGTCTTTGTGCTGATCTCCTACGCTGCAGCAATAGTACTTGCTTTTAAGTGACATACTCCTGGATACTCCAATGAATGTGAAGCAAACTTAAAAACGATGGCACGTTCAGATTCAGTCAAATCATAATAGTGTGTTGCCATGTGATCCTCCACACTTTTGTCCATATCTGCTATTGAATCAAATGTTGTGTATGCTGCTAAATATTCAAATGCCATCGTTTTCACCTCGCTTTCTATTTCTAAATTAATTACAATTCGCTTCCGCAATCACAACAAACTGTAATTGTCTCCAGTCCATTTGCAACTGGAATTGTTTCATTGTTAATGTGTTCGCATTTCTTTTCAGCAAACTTTTCTTCTACAGCTGCTAATCCTTCGTCGATGATACCCAAAAGTTTAGTTGCATACTCGACAACTTCACTGGATTCGTCGTACTTGATAGTTCCTTTCAAATAACCTTTTACGGTAGATAATACGAGTGTTTGCTCTAATAAAAATCTAGATCGTTCTTGCTCGAGTTTGAAATAATTATTCATTGATTTCCCTCCTATTATCCGTTTAGACGTTTTTCCGTCTAAACGTCTTATCGATATTCATGTTATATACGTTTAGACGGAAAGTCAACTATTTTATTTACGTTTAAACGGAAATGTTTTATAATAGAATTAGGAATAATAAATGAAGGAAGGTGAATATATTGGAAATGCGAGTAAAGCTAAAAGAGGTATTAGAAGAACTGAATATGACTCAAGGTGAACTAGTCAAAATGACAGGACTAAGGCAAGCTGTTGTAAGTGAATTAGTGCATAACCAACGAATGAGCTTAAAAAAAGAGCACATCACAAAAATTTGCGAAGCACTCAACATTAAACGTATAGAAGATATATTAGAACTTGTGGAAGACAGATAACTGTTTCGGTTGTCTGTTTTTTTATATGTACTTTCCGCTCCAAATTCCCTAAAATGTAAATGTAAAGGAGGAATTACATATGAAAAAATTAGTCTACATAGGAGCTCTGTCGGCGTTATTACTTGCTGCTTGTGGTGAAGAAAAAGTTGAAGAAACAGATAAGGCTCAGGAAGAATTAGATAAAGCGAAAGAAAAAGAGGCTGAACAGGCCAAAAAAGAAGCTGAGGAAAAGGCTAAAGAAGAGGAAGAACGAAAAGCTAAAGAAGCCGAGGAAAAGGCGAAGTTGGCAAAAGAACAAGAAGAAGTTGATAAAGAAGAGCCTACTACCGCTGAAAAATCGAAACCCATTATTAATACATCTGTTTTTGAATACGCGCAAGCCGTTGATGTGACAGATGCCATTGACTTGAACAATCATGTTACACTGATTATCAGTATGAGCGAAGCTATTAGTCCTGGTTTAGCAACGCAGCACGTCGTGAACCAAGTGTATGATTTCGTACAACAAGTCGATGTAAAGGGTGCCAAAACTATCGGAATAAACGTTAAACAAGGCGCTAATAAAATTGCGCAGTTCACTGTTTACACAGATAAACTCGTGCCCAATGACGATGAACCTATGTCTGACGCTGTGATTGTGGCTTCCGAGATTGAATTTATGACGGATGAGGTGAAGGCTTTCGGCAAAACAATCGGTTCTTGGTAAACACAAAAAGGTCACTCAAACGAGTGGCTTTTTTATATATTTTAGCACAATAGGAAAGGGCCATGTACATCATATTTAAAAATTGGTTACGTTGCATTGCTTTAATTAGTTGTTTTTTCATCCTATGCACCTCTTCGATAAGAACATTTGTTTGTGTTAATATTAGAACAATCGTTTGTGTTTTGGCAAGAAAAATTTTAGAAACGCAAAAAAGCCCAGGCTCAAAATTAATTGAGTACCCGGGCCTACTTTTAGTTATGCAATACAAAATGAAGCATGATGACATTCACGCATATCTTCAATTCTATATTTCTGTCTATTAATTGATGTTGTCTGAAATTAATCAGTTCATGTTCTTCTACATTAATAATTTTCGATAAACTTTCAGTTGATAACATGTAATTCGTTATCAGATCATTTAATAGTATTGTTGTTCTTTCTTTTGCATCAAAACTTTCAAACCCAAAATTTAACATAGTTATTTTATTCTCAATTTTTTCAAATTGTTCATTTGAAATGTTACCTTTATTATTCATTAAATTTTCCAAATCATTCATTGGTAAATCTAATATTTTCGAAAGTTGTTGATGATTGAAATTAAATTTTCCAACTAATTCTTTAATATTTTCTTTAATATAATCAAATTGTGATGAGTTGGTTCCAAAAGATATTTCTACATTATTCTTATATTCTACCATAATATTACACCCCTTCATTTATTTATGCAATTCTATACACTACATCAATATAATATTATATACTATTTTTTGTAATTAATACATATTTTATGGAGGTAGAAAATGAAGAAATTATTTTCACTAGTACTAACTTTATTATTATTTATTGGATTGATGCCAACAAATAATGTACAGGCTGAAGAATATCATGAGGATTACTCTGATGAGCTTCTAACATCAGTTAGTATCTCAATTTATGAAGATGCTGAATTCTTAGAGTATGAAGAGGAACCACAATCTCCAGAAATCGAAAATTCTGAAGAAGCTTTACCTAGTTTTTCTCCATTTCTTGCTAAAAAGAAAGAAATTGCTACGGTGAATTTTGGTGTTAACAAAAGTAATAAAATAAGTTATAAAGTGGTTATGAATAAAGGTTATAAATTTAAATCTTTTTCAGGAGCAATAACTACAACGGACATTTCAAGTGGATTATCTCAAGGAAGAAAAGAGATTTCTGGTCAAAGTGGGTCAGTTCAAATAGCTAAACTCGATGGTCATTCATTCCGTTCAACATTAACTGGTGCAGTTACTACTTCAACAGATTATGGTTACAATCTGGGTGGAGCTAGTATTATGTGGACATATAAGAAATAATTAACAAAAGGTCTGAGTCTAATAAAAATAGCTCAGACCTTTATTTCTATTTACTACGTTGTGCAATGATAAGTTTCAAACCTTCATAATCTCCGACCGTCATAGTTCCAGAATCAAATTTCTCTAACCATGACTTATCAATCAACTTTTTGTCTACTGTTTGTTTAATGTGGTCACGTACTGCAGCCTCTGTTGTCTCATTCGAAAATTTCATTGTATCATCATCCTTTTCATTTTTATTGGTAAACCAAGATAACCGCTTAGAACCGTTAAGAACATTCAAATCCACATTACCTTTTATGCCTGTAACTGCCCCACTTTCAGTGTATTGCCATAAATCACAAGCATAGTTAGGCTTTAACCCTTGTGCGCTAGTACCGCTATATCTCGGAACCCATAGGAAATCATAGTTTTTAACAGTATCCATTTTGTAAGGCTTGTAGAAGTGGTGTCCTGTATATAGCCCTACTTTGACGCCTTTGTCTTTTAAGTAATCCACGAATGCTTGTGTGCCCTGCACTATGTTTTGCACGTTTGCCCCAAAGCTTTCTTCGACATCCACAACGTAAAACAATGGATTGTAACCTTTTGCACGTTCGTAGAAATCTTTTGCTTGCGCCAATGCCTCGGTCTTATTTTTGAACGTTACATAAATGTATACACCGAATGGCACGTTGTATTTTTTACAACCTTCGATATTTTGAACATACTTACGGTCGATTGTACTTGTACCATATTGAGTACGGATGATAGCTAGGTCAACTTCTTTACTTGCTTTTGACCAATCAATATCTCCTTGATGATGCGATATATCAATAATTTTACCCATTCAATTCTCATCCTTTCTTGGAGCGCCATAATTGAGCGCTTGTGAACTGTCGGATGCACCTGAAGTTGTTGGGTCGATGATAATACCAAGCAAACCTAAAATGCTTAGAACTGTCTCTGAAATAGCTGTAACTTGGTCGTTGTAAATTGTAATATCGATATTAAAAATGCCCGCTATTTGATTCGCAAGCACAAGTAGTAATGCAATTAATGACACCCAAAACTGTTTGTGTTGTAAACGTACTTTCCAATTAATCTTCATGCTGTACACTCTCCTTTTTATTCTTTTGAATACCTGCAACTTTTTCTAACACAACGATTCGCACTTCATGATTATTGATGCGCTTTGCAGATTCTTTTGAGGTTTCGTCAACCTCATTTAAATGTTGATTTAATCTTTCTATGCCATTAGTTAAACTAAGTAGCGTTTTATTTAGATTGTTTGTAATGCGCCAAATGAATAAAAGTCCTGCAATTA
Source organism: Lysinibacillus agricola (assembly GCF_016638705.1). GTDB lineage: Bacteria > Bacillota > Bacilli > Bacillales_A > Planococcaceae > Lysinibacillus > Lysinibacillus agricola. Next base: position 4,092,472 of record NZ_CP067341.1, read on the forward strand.
ATGCTGATACAATCGGTAACCAATTGTTAATTGTTTCGACCACTGATCTCACCTTCATTTCCAATATAAAAGCCCTCCACAGATGATTGTGGAAGGCATATTCCTAAAAACATTTGAATATTAAAAAGCACCCTCGATTGAGAGTGCCAAGAATTATTCTTTATGTCTTTTGAAAAACAATTTGATATTTGTGTCGTTCTTTGATTCTTCCTGTATTGCAGAAACTAATTCCCACCCATCAGAACCGTTTTCGTTTAGAAGATTAATTAATGATTCATCAACATTCGGAATCTGACGATCATTTACTTTCGGTATAAAGGTAAAAACTTTATATTCCCAATTCATATAATTCCTCCTTTCGTCTTTACCATAATTCGACAAAAGGAAAGTATTCCCTGCTATTTTAGACATAAAAAATAACGCTAGCTTATGCTGCGTTTCTCTTAAATCATATTAATATTCTCACTCTGGGAAAGTACATTATACTTACCGCCTTTAATTTAGTGGCGGAATAAATTCATACGTGATCTTCATAACCTGTTTATCAGTCTTTGTAATTGGATTAGCTAACAGTGCGCGAGAACCGAACATACTCATCTTTCTATGCATGTACCCAGAAGAGAATAACCAACCATCATGAATTAATAGAACGTTATTTTCAGTCATTCTCCAAGCCTTAGCACCTTTAACGAACCAACTCCCCATAATCATACCATCTTCAAAGTAACTAAGTTGGCCTTTACTGTATGATGGATCAGTAGTTAGAATAGGCTCTCGGCGTAATTCATTAAATGTCTGATCAAAGTACATTAATTCACGCGCAGATGAAGGATAGTTTGCAACTACAAATTCTTGAGTTTTTTCATTATAAAGTATACCTCCGGTGTAGCCATTACCAAAGTCTTTAACTTTAGTTATTTTTCCTGGACTGTCAAGGCTGGCCTTTATTATTGTGTAAGTTGATTTGTCGCATATAAAGTAGATAAAGCCATCTACGATACAGCTTTGTTTAATATCAGAATAGTTTGAGAAACCTTCCCAAGGAAACTTACCTAGCAGTACCCAATCGTCAGAGTATACATATACACCTGAAGATTTTGCAACGTAGTACTTATTTTCTGAATGTGACACGGCATATGCTCCTGATAAAGGTGCAAACCCCTTATTGTTAGTGTAAGGTGCCCTACCGTCTGGTGGGCCAAAATAGACACTTTTAATTTCACCATTAGCGGCATTAGTAGGGAAATCAAATACAAGTTTTACATACCCCCAACGGTTAACTGTTTCTGCTATATTAACTGTACCTCTTAGAGGATCAGCGCCTGTAAATACCTCAGAAGATGACGCCCATCCAATAGTGTTACCATTAATAAGCCACTCTTTAGACGGATCCTCTGGATGCGCTGCGTCAGTTAGGATTATTCGACCAAACATATCGTAGTATTGATATAGTACCTCTTGCGAATCTACTGCTCTACGATAAGTGAAGATGTTATTAATAGCTGCTGCGAACAAAGTTGTAAGTACATCGTTTGCAATAAAGTTATGCTGCCCGATTTCCTGTACTAATTCACCAGTAGAAGCGTCAACTAATTCTATCTTAAGTTGTCCTTTTGCATGCAATGCAGGCAAGTCAATTTTCTCTATCATAGCTTATCCTCCAATACAATGCCGTGTGATGTAATAACTTGACGTGGTTCATTAGTGACCTTCTCTGTCTTCATAGCAGGTCCTAAAGGAACGCCACTAGCTCCGCCTGAACCACCACCATTTATAACAGCGTTTGCTACAACTTTATTCCAGTCATCTTCAGTTCCTTTGAAGCCAGCAGCAACAGCAGCAGGATAAGAATTGTCACCCTTAAGTGAATTTAGCCATTCTTGCTCAGTGCCTACAAAGCCATTCTTAACCGCAACTTGGTAAGCTGAATCCCCAGGATTCCCTTTCGGACCTGGTGGACCTTGCTCTCCACTACCACCTGAAGTTGTTTGAGGGACAAACTTCTCACCATCCCAATATTGCGGTATGACTGCGCCAACTGCATCACGGATTAGCTTCTTTTTTGTAAAATCAATATCTTCGCCACCTGGTACTATAAAAACTTCCTTTACATCATCCCAACCCTGACTAGGTATAGGGCTTCCCAATGCATCACGGATTAACTTTTCTTGATTAATTTTCGTCATATTATCACCTTCTGTAGTTTGCTAATGGCATCCGTTTGCACTTCACGCTTTTTCTTATTGGTGAAAAACGTAATCTTGGATACTCGCCTTCTTTGATTTTCCACACATTTTCAAAATCCCAACCTATATAATTCTCCTGTGTTTTCATTTGTGCTGTAGTGCGAGCTTCTGGAAACTTAGGATTCCCTAATATAGGTTCCCAATAGTTTTCCCACAATTCCCCTGAAATTGGTTTAGCTCTATAAAAAGGAGGATACCGTTCTGGAGGTTCTGTCCAATCATCTCCCCAATAGTTATAATCTTGATCACCTTGAGTTTTAATACATACATAGATATTCTCGTCTGTCCCTTTGACCAAGGCACCTCCACCATAATCGTTATACCAAACATCATCTTCCCAACTGTAATTAATTAGAGTTTCAGCATCGCCATAACAGGATGTCATCTCATTCGAATCGTTAGATGCTAATAAAAATAACATCCCAATACTCCACTTATCAGTTATTAAATTAGTCATATCACCAGTAATTAAACCAGCAGCATAGCAATTTTTATATTTACTTTCAGATAGATAAGAATTCCCACTAAAAATACCACCTCGCAAGTAAGTGGTATCCGGTGTCAAAAGTAATTTAGTTACAGTACCTGTAGCAGAGCAATTTTCATAGTTAGTACGAGCACAACTTCCACAAAAACAGCCGACATTGTAATAACCACTCACATTCGCATTAACTACTTCCATTTTCTTTATATTAGCTCCTTGTACATTGCCAAATGCTCCGCCAATTGTACCTCCATTAGTATCATTTACATCAGGCTCACTAATGGATATATTTTCAACATTTGCATTCCGTAGTACTAATCCAACTAGTGATCCACAAGATGCATTTTCTTTATTATTTAATACTGTAGGTGTAATTAATCGCAAATTTTTGATAGTGCCACTACCATCAAGTAAACCAAACAAACCAGCCTGAGAATGTTCTTCATTCACAATATTCAATCCATTAATATCAAAATTCCCACCATCATATGTCCCCCAAAATGGCGGCGTTGAACTGCCATTGCATATAGGGTCCCATGTACTGCTTATTGTTATATGTTCATTTTGCTTATAATGAAATTTTCCATCTAAATTTTTTTTATCAATGTCCCGCAAATCTTGTTCAGTTTTAATTAAAAATGGGTCATCTTTTGTACCAGTTCCACCACTAAACATAATCCCCCTCTCCTTCTTCTTCCTCTGTCCCCTCTTGACACACGGCTTGTACACTTATATCTACATTTCCACTTTTCAGTCCTTTTAATTTAATTTTTACTCCTATATATTTATCTTCTGCATCATCTTTATTTAATTCCCATAGTGCTACTATTGGCTCTGTTTGTTCTACCTGGCCAATCCCCGTAGTCACACTAATTACTTCATCATAGGAAGTTGTAAAAAGAAAATCAGCCCCTTCACTACCTACTGATACAGTTTCCGACTCTAAATAATATGTTGGTCCAAGTAAACCAGGGTCAACAATCTCATCATTTTGTGCTGTAAATCTAATAGCATACCAAGCTTGCCTGTGCTTTGATGAGTCAAATTCTGATGGTGGTTTTTCAAGAATGCTAATAACAATGTACATCACATTTTTGCGTGGGAAAGTCCAGTCCTTTATACCCTCGTATGATCTGTTAGTTCTTATACCTTTACTGCTGTAAGTACGTATACCAACATAATAAGAACGATATTTTCTTAATAACGTCAAGCGTAATCCGTTGTGTTCGAGTAATGCTGTATAAAATATTTCTGCTTGGATGGCATTTAATGAAGGACTAGCAGGTACTGACACATCATTTAATTGCAAACAATTTACTTCTCCAATACGTAACTCGTACAGAGGTTCAAATGGTATCTTTTCGAAAGCAACGCCATACACCACATTCTTATGAACAGTTGGATCAAATTCTGAATTTGGAACTTCTGAAACAGAAACTACTAAGTATTCTGCATCATCACGCGGCAGTTTCCAATTGGGCAACTGATCTCTTATCGTTTCGTAATCGTACACAAATGGGGCACCATCAGAGCTGAACGTCACAATAGTTATTTTATAATTACTAAATTCACGCCTTAATGATAATTTAATACCTCCGTACTCTTGCATCAGATGATAGTTTAACTTGACAGAAAAATCATCAAGCTCTAGATTTTCACCTTCTGTGTCAATTAACAAGCTACTGTTGCCTAACATGTTGTTCTTACCAATTTTAAATTCACGTAACGGGTCAATATAAACTTTATTGAATTTCACTGCATAATCTCTTACTTTGTGAATCTCTGGATTAAGTTGTTCGAGAGGCACTTCACTTATGGTAATACTGATTGCTTGCATTTTAGGTTTTGGAAATGTCCAGTTACTCATGACGTCAGCTATTTTCTCAAGTTTGTATTCTTCATATTGATTGTCCTCATACCACTCACTGATGTACACGTGGTACCTACTGTATTGGGGCTTAACCTTTAAAGACATACCTTTTAGTTCACCTTGGATATAATAATCAATAGAGGTAGATATATTGTCAGGTAAGATTTCTTCCTCGCCAAGTTCGATTCCATCAAGAGCCATACAATTGATCTTGCCCATTTGCCAGCTCTGCAAAAAGTAATTTAAGGTAGGGTCTTCTTTCTCTTCATATCCCTTATCTTCATTCATGATATTCACAATATCACGTATAACCTGCCCTACATCCAACTTCGGTACTTCTTTAAATAAAGGATTATAACGTTTACCTACGATACGTTCCGTTGCATCAATGGCTAAATCTGTATCAATCATGCGAACGGTATCCCCTAGCTCAGCTGAAGCGATTTCTTGCTGTTGAGAGCCAGACATTTTACTAAAATCGATAATGTCTACTTCATGTGCATATTCAAACGAAAAGTTTTCATCTAAATCAATTTTTTGAGTAATCGATTGAATGTTTTTCCCAACCTCTAACATAAGGTCATTATTGGCACCACGTCTGTTATGAATCGTAATGACAAACTTGTTATATTCAACTTCTAACCCATTTTGGCGTGCAAATTCATTAATGCGACTCCTACCACCTTTAGCGCTTGGCCTATAGTAATAATAACCGCCTGCTAAATCAATAATCTGAAATCCGTTCATTCCCCAGCATTGCGAAATGATACTCCGTGGTGAACCCTCATAAAATTCTTCTTCATCTTCTGCTACAAAGGGCGCTTCCGATGGATTATTTAATACATAACTTACATGCTCAAGCATCAGCTTAATTGCTTTACTTCGATCACGCTGCTTGTCTACCCCAGCAATAATAAAATAATCCCCATCCATTTCCACTAAATTAGGATAGTGTAAAAAGGAGGGGAATATATTTTCAGCCATTTGTATGTCAGCAGTGTATTGGTCATTGATGACTTCATAAATCTCTGCGTTAATAACATTTTCAAGCGTACCGATAAGCGATAGATTGCTATGATTTAAAACCTTAATATCGTAACTCATACAGCCACCATATCAGGTGAACAACGGAACGTTGCCCAAAATAACCCGTCATCCACGATACGCTCAAAATCTTCACTAGAAATAAACTTGGCCATGTATGCCCACTTTGAATCTTCATCAAAAATTAATCGCTCTTTCTGTGATGATTTAAAATAACCACGCAAAGCCCGACAAGCATCATAATAGGTTTGACCTGGCAACGGTGTAAGTAGGAATTGTATGCGAATTTCAATATCACTTTCACTATTATCAGTTACCACTACACTGCCACTAACCTCTGGTAATTTTATAAATGAATCACTAAATTCACCAAAAAGGGGCCTTTCGGTGTCCATAACCTCAAGCCCAAATTGTGAACAGTGTATTCCTTTAAATGTGATGTCACACATACTATTTCCCCCTTCGATCACGTTGCTGCTGCTCATAAATTTGACGTGTAATTTTCTTAACATCAGCTTCTTCGCGAATAATAAATTGTGCGCCTTCTAACATGCGTTCATAATTATTGTGAATTACTTGCGGTTCTTGTTGTCCTCCACCAGATGCATCAAATATGGCTTTACCAATTGCACCTAACACTCGCTCATTAAGAGGTAAAATGGCTTCTGGACCAGCTTCTCCTACCCCGTGCAATCCATTTCCTGTATTAAACAACGTTGGCTTATTAAATACGCCACCTTTTGCATGCCATTGAATATCGATTTTAGGAAGCCCTTCGCCGAACCAATCTAACGGATTGATAGAGCCCTTAATACTAAATTTCGGCACTTTAAGTTTCGGCCAATTAAAATCGAATTTAAAGAATCCTTTTATAGCATCTATTGCTTTTTTAACGGCATCCTTTGCTTTGTTTATTGGTGTCTTAATGGCTGAATAAATAGAATCCCATTTTTCTTTAACCTTCCCAAGCAAATCACCGAATGAAAAGAATCCTTTGATTTTGTCGACAACAGTCTTGGCTATATCAGAAATTTTTGACCAGATATTCGAAAAGAAGTTGGAGACACCCGTAAAAATTTCAACTGTCTTACTTTTTATTGTGTCCCAGTTTTCGACAATCGTTTTTACTAATATGCCAACTGGTCCAGTAACGACAGCAAGGATAGTTTTCCAATTTCCCCTCATGAAGTCGGCTATAACGCCACCAGCTGTTTTGAAAATACCAACAATAGAATCCCATAAATCGGTGAAGAATTCTGCTATAGAATCCCAGTTTTCAATAATTAACGGAACGGCTATGGTTAACGCAGTGACCGCGATCCCAATTGGGCCTGTTAAAGCACCAAAAGCAATTCTTAAAGCTGGTAAGATTTTCGAGGCTAGATTCGTAATGACCGGAATGAGCTTATCTAAAATCGAAGCAAATCCAGCACCACCCTTACCACCACCAAATAAGGTGGTTATGGTGTATATCGCTGGACTGAGTGCGGTGAATGCCCCGACTAATGTTCCAATAGCACCAACAACAGCTACAATTATTGATGTTAAACCAGAATGCTCTTTTGCAAAACTAGCAATACCCGATACTACTTCAGCAATAACACCTAGCAACGGATCAAGTGCTTTTTTTACATCCGTGGCTGCTTGTCTCAACTCTGTCATTGGATCAGTATTTAGTTCTTTAGTTTTGTCATTGACATCCTTTTGACCTTTAGCAACTTCTTGTTGACTAACGTATATACCTTTTAATATCTTGGGAATCTTATCTCCTTGGTCCTCATACATCGTCCCAAAAAGCTCTACACCAATTGTCTCGCGTAGTGTTGCATCTTCAATAGTATCTAACCAAGCAGCCATTTCGGTGAATGCTTTTGCACCCTCTTCTCCGCCTTTAGCTATCGCTTTGCCGAATCCTTCTAACTTAGTAAATAAGGCTTGTACAGCGGCACTGTCAGGTGGGTCTTTCGCTATCGCTAACTTTTCGGCATTCATGGCTTTAAATGAATCTAATTCAGCTTTGTGCGCTTCTCTTACAGCATCCATTTCATCAGACAGCCGTTCATTTAAAGCTTGTTTACGATTGTTTTGTTCTTCTTTAAGTGCCGATAACTTTGCTTGACTCACTTCTCGTAACGCATCAATCTGTGCCTTATTAGATTCACTAAGCACCTTTAATTCCTCTTGTTTGCGTTGTTGAAAAGCTTCTTTTTGAGCGTTATGTCGTTCTTGTAAGGCTGCTTTTTCAGCTGCTTGCATTTCTTTTAATGCATTTTTCCGCTCATCAAATCCACTTTTTAACGTTTCTTTTTCGTTTGCAATTTGCTCTGAAAGTTGTTCTTTTCGAGTCTCAGTCTCAGTTTTAAGCGCTTCTTTTTTAGAATCCGATGCTTCTTTTACCGAATCCTTTTGACCTTTCAAAACTTCAATTTGTTCTTTGCGATCTTCTCTGATTTTTTCAAGACGTAACTGTTCTTCAAAATTGCGTAATTCTCGCATTGCATTCTGCCGATCAGCGTTCGTTTTCGCATTATTTACACGTAAGTTTAGTTCAGCACGTTTCTGTGCGTTCTCTTGTTTCTTAATGGCTTTATCTTCAGCTTCGGTTTTAGCATTTAATGAATCTATTTTATTGTCTAAGGCTTTTAACTGATTATATTTTTCTTCATCAATGAGCTTCATACGCTCTTTGTACTCTTTGTCTATGAGCTTTATTTTTGCTTGAGAGTTTTTCTCAAAAATTTTCAGCTCTTCTTGTTGCGCCTTTTCTAACTGACGTAACTGTTCTTGCTGATTTTTAGTTAATGTCTCAGTTTCAGCAGTTAATCTTTTTTCCAATGCTTTTTGTTGCCGTTCATAGCTTTTAACCGTAGCATCATAATTAGCACTTAATTTTTTTTCGAGTGCTTTCTGTTGTTGGTCATAACTCTTAGATACAGCGTCATACTCTCTTTGAAGCAGTTTATCTAAAGATTTTTGTTGTTGAGCATGGCCCTTGGAGATGGACTTCTCTCGATTACTTAGCGATTTTGCTAAGGCATCTTCTTGTTTAGAAAAGTTGGCTTCCATCGCGGAAAGTTGTTCATCTGACATTTTTTGCGTATCCCCAACAACATCACGAATGGCATCCTTCATGGATTCACTCAAACCGCGTCCCATTTCAACAGCACGAATACGACCTTCTTTTAAACCATCTAAAAGGTTATCGATGTTCCAAGATTTTGATAAAGCTGCATTCGCTAAAATTGTTTGGATCTCCTGAGCATTGTAGCCCGCCCGTTTTAGCTGTCCGCCATATTCGCTGATAATATCTAATTGTTCTGGAGGAAATCCGATATCAAGTAAACTATTAACCAATTCAATAGCTTCTATATTGGAAATACCAAGTGCGTCACCAATTTCGTTTGTTTCTTGGATCAATTCTGTGAAATCGATACTAGCATAAGACCTTGTTATTGTAGCAGCACCCTTAACTACTGCCATATTCGCTTCGTCAGTAGCATCAGCATTCAACGCCCATTGACGACGTACTCCTTCAAGTGCAGCCTCTTCGTCCCCTATTAGTACGGTTACATCTTTTATTGAGCTTCTTACTTTACCTAAAGATTCTTCAGGTACATTAAATGACAAATTAATCGAAGTATCGAGACTGGCACTAGATAATGCTGCCGATACTGCTGTACTTACTCCAATAGCCGCAGTCGCTGCACCTGCCATAGACTTTAAGCTATCCGCAAGACCATTCACTTCTTGTTCAGCTTCATTTGCTTCTTGTCCCAATCGAGCTAAATCTTGTCGAACTTGTTCAACAGAAGAACCGCTGTCTAACGAACGAATGGATGCTCGCAACTCTGTTATATCACGACCTGCGTTTAATGATGAGCGCGCGATTTTATCGAATGCAGTATCTAATTCTTTTGCACTGGCAGAACCATTTTGGATAGCTCTTGTTAAATCTCGCCCCAATAAATCAGAAAAATCACTAACCGATTGGCCAGTGACTGAAAATAAATTTTGTAGTTGTCGTAAAGACTCCGTTTGATCAGCTTGAGCTTGTTTAGCACGTTGTAAGGCTTGTTCTGTTCCTGTGATGGCATTTGCTGCTTGTTGTTCAGCAATTTGATTACGTTTGAGCTGTTCCTCAAGTTTTTTTGCTTCCTCTGAATTTTCACCCCATAAATTTTTTGCACGTGCTAAAGTTGCTGTGGTTTCTTCTGTTTTACGCTTTGCCACTTCATAAATTTGTTGTAAACCACTCATTTTTGCCTCTAGCTTTTCAGTCTCAGAAGCATTGTGTTTCATCTGTTCTTGTTGGAGTTTCATCTGTTGACGTAATGATGTCGTTTCTTTATTCATTTCCGTCATTGATTTATTAAATTCTTGGTTAAATGCCTTGAAGGTTATTTTGACTTCGTTATTATTGTTAGCCATATACTCACTCTCCTATCAGGCTATTACTCCACCCATCAAACGCCAGTTTATTCGCATAAATACGCTCTACTGTTGCGATTGGACCATGCCAAAAGGTTTCTGGGTCGATGCCTGCTATTAATACGTAGAGTGTGTAAAGGTCCTCCACATGCTTGATAACTAGCTTTGGTGGCGTTGTTTTTTTTTAGATTTTTTCGTTTGTTTGTGTAAAGCTTTAGCAAACTCATTCGATTCATTCAATAATCCAACAATCAAATTGGCATAAAGTTGGATTGTATCTGTCAATGGATAATGGTACATTTCTAAAAATTCATCAAAGGATAATCCAAGATTTTTATTGGCGCCAATTGCAGCTAGATAAATAACAGCAATTAATTTTTGCTCATCAAAAGCGTTCAATAACTCAAGAGAAGCTTCTTCATCAGATTGAGTAATAAGTGTTTCAAGTCCCTTTATTTTCAGTAAATCTTCAAACAAACTCGATTCTAATAGGCCTGTATCATAACCTTTTTTCACGGCAGCGTTCGTTAAAAAGGCTGGGTGTACTTTCGTGTTAACAAATCGCTTTTCAAATTCACCTTCCACTTCTACAACTTCTACTTCTTTTAACTCGACCTTTTGAATTTTCATGTGATTCTCCTCCATCTATTCAAAAATAAAAACACCTCCATATTTGGAGGCGTTGAATTGGAATAAAGTTTGATTAAAAGTAATTCTAAAAATCATTTTTTATAGTAAATGAAAAGAAAGCATATTGAATAAAGATTGGTCAACATGCTTTCTTCTTTGTTAATTTAGTATTAAGTTTTTATAAAAAAGTTTAACGATTTTTTAGTAGCTCTTCTTCAACCAAAGCATCCGTTAGTTAATTAAGAACAGCGACGCTTATTCAACAATCGCGCCTGATTGTGGAATGACCTTAGGTTAAATCTTATCTAAGGTAAATTTATGATTTTATTATATGCTGTTTTCCTCTACGAAATTAACAACAAACTCCTTAGCATCTTCAAATGTATTGTTATCAATCAAATCATAACGTATCTCGTACCATCTATCTTCAAACTGTATTTCAAATGCATACATTTCATTTTCTCCAAGTCCTTGAGAATAAAAAACAACCTTGTCCTTTACTTTGAATTCTCCATCATAATAAGGTTGTTTTTCCATCATTCCTGGGCCCATCCAAATAGTGATGACAGGTATTGCTTTGTATTGTTCATCAATAAATGCTTCAAAACCTTGTTGAACACCGCCAATATTTAATCTTTCATCCGTCTTCAAGGAGTAATCAACATATAGATTACTTAATTCGTCAGTGAATTCAAAATCACTGTTATACTTATAATGAAAGCCTGCTTTCCTTATAACATATTTAGGATGTTCGGGTATATGAACTTTGAGATTCATTCTTTCTTCCATTTGTTTTTCGATTTCTTGTTGAGGTGTCCTACTATTCTCAACACCTGTAGTTTGACATCCTGCTAGAACAATTGACAACAAAATAATGGTCGTTAATAATACGAAAACTTTTTTCATAGAAATGATTTCCCTTCTTTAATTCCCTATTCTAGTATAGTTTATAAGAATGCGTTAAAAAAGAAAATTAGCTCATACTCACTTATTAGATTATACCGAAATAATCCAAACGCTTATTAAACTATTCTGCCCCGTTAGCCATCCATGTAGCGCAAAAACCAGCGCTACACCACAGAAAATGAAAGATGATTAAGTTCTTTCATGGGAGTTTAAGTACATTTCTTCACAATCTTCACATTAAATTCAACAAATATCTAGTTGAAAATCACCTCTAACTAAAGAGATGATTGTATCAATCTTTTTTACAAAGCTACAATAAGCGTTCAATTAAGGTGTATCTGGTTCAGTTTTCTCGACTAATTTTCGTGTGAAGTTTGTATGCCAAGTTTCCGCAATTTCTGGATCTTCTAACTCAGCTGTAATCGCCTCATAGTAGAATTGGCCATTTGCATCAGCAACTGCACTAAATGCTAGTTCCAACATCGCTAACTCTTCTTGGGACGTATCAATGTTGATGGTAAAACCACCAGCATTAGATGCTTTAGGGAATGCAATTAATTTTGTGAGGTCCTCAAATTCATCTACCACATCAGCTGTAAATACAAAGTCTTTACCTAATGAATTGGAGCCATAACTATAGATACCAGGCTTTAAATCCTCATTAGATAAACCGAAATAGTCACGTAAAACTTGTACAGGTACATGGACACTAACTGTTACATTTAGCTTTATTGTCACGGTTTTTTCCGCAATTATTGCACGGCCACATTTTTTCGATAAAACGGTTGTCTCAGGTTCAGATGCGATCGTACCTACACAACCAAATTTTGTACCTGGTTCTTGTTTGCCTCCTTTCATAAATTGAATCGATGCGTTTTTGATATTCCACGCATCAAATTGCTCAATTACTTGTTTTGTCATTATAAGCCCTCCTCTATTAATTCTTCTAATGCGCCATGTAATTTCTCTAAAATTTTAGGCGTTGATTTCTGTAATGAACGATCACTAAAATGCTGTGACCAGGGATTCGAAGGTCCTCGACCTTCATCAGGGAAAACCAAGTATCCAAAACTACCTTTTTTATTGGCGGCTCCTCCCTTTGTTTTCACAACAAACCCCAAATTATGTTCCTCACTTGTTGACCAATTACTTTCTTTCGCATGTCTCTTATTGGCAACATTTGAAACGGGTAAAAGATTGGACATTTCTTTTGTAGCAATCTCAATAGCATCCGTGTGTAGAACTTTGTTAATGGCTTTCTCAGCCCGACCCGGTAACGCCTTAATTGTTTCTTCCAAAGAAGTTAAATCATCAAATTCAACTAGTGACCTCATAATTCAACACACCCAGTTACAATTCTGCGTTGATACAAAAACACAATTCTATCAACATAGTTATCCGTATCTTTTCTTTTTAATCTTTGTTTTTGGGTACGTTTCAAAGACATGCGAGGTAAGTTAGATAGTTCTGTAATAATATCAATCGTACGTTCGTCAATGTCGTCACGGTTTTCTGAATAGTAATAGATAACTACATCTTGACTGATAGACCTATTATCATCATTTTTATTCATGTCACCTGTTTCATAAACAAAGAAATGATAGTTCTTTTTCTTAAACTGAGTTTCTTCATCCTCTGCTAGATCATCCTCAAAAACAGGAATATCAAAGGTGTTTAACGCTGTAAGTAAAGCATCAATCTGTTCCTGCATCTTGATTTTCGTTTTGCTCATGTGCTCCCACCTCCTGCAAATAAAAATAAAGATACATCTTTTCACGGTCACTATCTACCTTTATGACATCGTACTCTATGCCTTCTACAATGACTTTCAATTTACTTTTATCAAATTTGCGTAATTGAGGAGGACAGAGCGTGCGAATTTTCAAGCTCAAAACAGCACTTAATACTTTTGCCGTTTCATAATCTTCATCACGACACGACATCTCTTGATAAGCAAGCCGACCTATTGGAACAAATTTTTCACCGATTCGTTTCCTCTTCGCGGACCGCCCAGTTTCCTTTGTGCCATATTGAATATAACCATCGTTTAAAACATCACGGATCTTCTTGTTCACCATCAACAGCCCTCTTCTCTAAGGCGACATGTAGTATTAGACGCTTGAGTTCATCTGCAAAGTTCTTCTCAAATTCATCCGCTGCATTATTGTAAACATAACGGCAACGCTCGAGTAGTAGCTCTGTTTCCCATTGATCCAATTCAAAAGAAAAAGCCTTACTCGTTAATTTTTCTAAGTAAGACTTTGCTCTATTAATGATACGTTCTAATTCAGCATCTTCATCATCCCAGGTAATTCGTAAACGACCTTTTAATTCTTTAAGTAATTCAGGCATGGTTATTCACCGCTTTTTAATGCATTTTCAGCTTCAATAGCTTCCTCTTTACCTTTTACTTTAGTGCCGTCAGAAAGCTCATAATAGCCTTTTCCTGTGTGCTTTGGAAACTCTGACACTTGTTCTTTTGTTTCTTCTTGTTCATTGATTAATACATCGGCAAGATAGATTTTTTTATACTCAGGATGTACACCCGTTAAAAAATACACACGTTCCTCATCAGCCATATAACCTTCAGCTGGATATGTGTCACCAGCCTTATACATATGGCCATCATGTTCAAGCGCTTTAAATGGATTTACTACTTTTGCTGTAATCATGTTCGTTTCCCTCCCAAATTAATTAAGGTGTGTCTGGTGTATTTGTAGTGGCTGTGTTGTTGATAGCCATATTTGTAATATCAAATACGATGAACGAATCATTATCAAGTGGACGACCGTTTGTTAATTGACGAGTTAAATATAAACGTTGATCTTCAATTAAACGTAATACGTCAGTAGATTCTAATTTTGTTTCACCAGCTACACCCATGAAATAATCTTTCGGTTTACCGGAAATCATTGTGTTCAATGGTACAGCTGGCGATTGAATGATTTCCAAACCAGGAATAGCAAAATTATTATGTGTCCAAGAACCGTCATCCCGTTGTTTTGCCCCATATGCAAATAATTTTGTCGCATAATCGAACGGGTTAATGATTAATGATACGCCCGTATAACTACGTGTACCGCTTTTTGTTGTTGGTGCCAATATTTTTTCACCGATTTCTTGAGGTGTGAAAACATCCAAAGTTACTTTGTCTTTATCTGGATATGCGCCATCCACAATAGCACCTGCTAAATTTTTTATCATACCGATCGGTTGTTTTTTACCGGTCCCTTTAACAATGACATTTTCTAACTCTGTTGAAATAACTTCTGTTAAAAATGCACGTACATAACGATCTAACCATTCGGGTCCAAGTTCGAACATTGCTTTGCAGACAACTAAAAATCCAGAAAGTTTATACATACCTTGCTCGATTGTTTCAAATCCATGGTCAACCATTTCTTTGATTTCATCGCATACATCTCCCCAGAAGGCTGTTGTTGCCCCTTCCTTACGCACTACCCATTGCGTATTTGCACCGACGCGCTGAAAATTAACGCGTGACAATAATGGATGGTCCATTGCTAAATCTTCGAATACACGTTCATATACAGTTGGTGGTACAAATGTAGATACACCGTCAAATGATTGCACATCAATTGCAGCGTTATAAAATTTCTTCTCCTCTGTCGTCAATGTACGTATGCCTCGTGATGCTAATACAGCATTGTCCCATTGTTGCTCGTTTGCACGATTGGCCTCGCGGATTGTCGTATTCATTAAATCTTGGAAGTGTAGCATATTACTTTCATAATTCTCAACAATTCGAGCTGCAACTTCGTTTGGATCAGCGCTTTCAAATGCTGCTTTTAGAGCTGCCACTTGAGCTTCTTTATTTTCGATAACTTTTGGTTCATTATCTAAATTTTTAATACCTGTCATATAAATGACCTCCTGTTTTTGAATAAAATAAAAACGCCTACTCAATTGAGTTGCGTTGGAATTTTTGTTAAAATATTTTGTTTTGGTGATGACTCTTGCTTAAAACGTGCAAGGACACTATTTTTAAATGCTTCTGCATCTGTTTTGGTTTCGTCGTCATCGGCTGTGTCTTTCACAATTGAAGTTGAGGCGAAGCCAATTGCAATAGCTTCATCAGCAGTAAACCATGTCTCATTATTGACCATCTGCTCGATTTCTTCACGCTCTACTATTGCCTTCGTCATATAGATGTCTACCAAAGATCTATCGAGCTTAGATAATAACTCAGCTTCTTTTTCTAAATCTTTTTTAGTTCCCCAAATACCTGTAGATGCTTCGTGAATCATCAACATTGATCCTGTATTCATTACAAGTTCATCCGCTGCCATCGCTATAATAGATGCTGCAGAACAAGCCCAACCATCTACAATAATTTTCACTTCAGCATTATGATCCTTCAAGCGATTGTAAATTGTAATACCGTCAAAAGCGTCACCGCCAGGACTGTTAATACGAACCGTAATATTGTCAGTCGTTACATCTTTTAATAATGAATCAATATCACTTGCAGAAATAGAATCGTACCACCAGCTTTCCCCAATGTCGCCATAGATGACAATTTCAGTGGTGGACGCATCAATTTTTTTTGCGGATAGTTGCTTTTTAATTTCTGGAATTTGTTCAGCATATTGTTGATTTTTAAATTGCTTTAAACGATTTTTCATGTTAAGTTTCACCCCCTTTCAATGCCTGTTCAACTGTTTGATAATTTTTAGTAATATGTCTTATATTCGCAATTGGATCATCTACCGTTTCGCGCCCCATTTCTTCAAAAATTTCATTTAGCGTAAATCCGATTGCAAACATTTTATCTAATGCGGTTGCTAGCTCTGTAATGTCCGATACTTTGATTTTCGACGTATCAATCTTTAAATACGTGCGGTTTAAATATTCTTCTTTGGAGTAAGCCTTGCGATTAATTTCGTCCTCCATCATCTCGGCAGGCGGATTGATGGCAAACATAATTAAGTTGTCCGTTTGTTTATCGATGTCCGCTAAATCACCTTTGAGTAGACCACGTGGTACATGAAAAGCCATCGCCACATAATTAAAAATGTCATCTATAAGATTACTAATGTCTCGACTGTCAATCGTTAATCCGACTTTAGCGTCTGACATATCTTCAAGTTCAAAGCCTTCTTGTAGTTGGAAAGCAACGCTTTTCTTATCTGGATCAAACCAATTTTTCAATTGTGTTTCAAACATATCGTCAATTGCTTCTTGCGTTTTATCATCTTGCGGTCTTAAAAAATCACCTTTTACTAATACACGCTTATTATTTTTAAGCTTGTAGTAACTCTTAGCTGCCTCAATCATTCTTCCATGAGATTCATACAAATCATTTATGACAGATAGTATTTTTGTATCCGTCAACTTCAAACGAATGACTTCGGATTCTACAAATGTCTTGTCCATCGTTAAATCACCAATTTGGATACCAGAATATTTATTCTCATAGAATGCAAACTCTTCCACATTAAAGCTATCAGCTATATAGAAGTTGTTATTCTGCATAATAATTAAACAATCGCCATCATAGATAAGTTTTCTGATTGCTTTATGAAAGAAAGCAGTCGCATTTTGATTTTGGTTTGGCTGCACATTTAAAGCGTAGTACATGTTTCCTCTGTGTGCTTTACCTTCTTTGAATGTCTTAATTTCACATCTTGATAAGGCATTAGCGATTAAGTTTACACATGTTTCTACAGCTAGTTTCTTGTAATAATACTCAGCTGACAGTTCATAATAGCAATCTTTTAAGCTTTCTAATTGGCCGTTTTTAAAGAATCGCTTCACCCATCCCCATAAACTCAATATTCTCACCTCCTAATAGCTGTATGTTTTAAATGCTTTTGCTACATTTTCTTTTGTGATAATTCGCTTTTCAGTTAATAAGTTTTCATGCTGCAGCGCGTGCAAGAATGCAAAAAAGCCGTCAGTCTTTCGTAATTCCGGCTCAATTTTTTCATAAGTAATATTTCCTTTTCCATCTCGTTTCACATACGTATTCCACGTATACCAACGCATCATGAAATCATCTCCCCACAGTATCTTTTCATGTGAGAACATTTCTTCAATAACTGGCTCTAATATCGTGTGAGTTAGTGAACCTTTGCGCGCCTTAATAAGATCTAGCCCATAGTCTTTAAATTTTTCTTCTAAATGAGCAAATTTTACATGGTCCGCTGCAACCGTTTTTATCCGATATTTTTTCGACTGTTCAAGGAACCAATTAGCGATTTTTTCTGGACTATTTGTTTCTTCATAAATAATAGTGGCTAGTCCTTGTTGCACCGCCAAATCAATATCAATTTTAAAATCATACAACTTTAAACTACGATGATTGATAAATGTATGATGTATCCAAAAACGTTTTCCTTCATGTTTAAATAGTAATCCTACCCCTACAAAATCACGTATATCTGCATAGTCGACGCCACCGATACATTCTAATCCTTTTAGGTCTGGCAATGATTTACTAGCCGCTTCTAACTTCGGCCAATCCGTAACGCCATTTGCAGACAACATAAATGGCATGTTCATACGTTTCGTAATAAATTCAATTCGTAAAGAAGGTCTAGTTTTTAAATTATCATACTCTAGCAGCATTTCTGATTTTAAATGTGGTAAAAAGTTGATTCCTGGATTCGCCTTTTCCCACATGGCCACATCATGCATTTCCTCTTCATCGTCAAGATGTGCAAGAAACGGGAACATTCGCGAGTTAGGAAGCTCGCCTTTCAAAATCATATCTGCTTCAGCTTTAAAATCATCGAGTACACCACCACGTACATATCCGTCAGTTGTGATATAGATACGTCTTCCCAGTGGCACTTTACCAAGAGCTGAAGTAAATACTTTGATATTGTCATACGACTCATACTCATGGACCTCATCAAAAATTATCGCACCTGGACGCAATCCATCCTTTGTTTTGGCATTATTCGTATGATAAGTTAATATCGATTTTGATTTTATATGCTTTATTTCTTCTTTGGTCCACTTAAAGTGTTTCTTCATCTTTTCTTTACGATCATCTAAAATGTCGTATACATCATTAAACGAGGTTTTTGCTTGTTTTTCAGAGGTTGCAACAATGTCAACGTTATACCCTCTGACGCCCTGCTTTGCTATAAAGTATTTACTGATAGCAGCAATAAAACCGTTTTTGCCTGCCCCACGTCCCCACATTAAAAAGAATTCATTAAATACTAATGTCCCATCTTCATAAAAAAGTCCAACCATACATGCCAACACAAATAGCTGTGCTGGATACAGTTTGAATGGGAAATAGCGTTCAATAAATTCCTTCGCTTCTGTTATTTCATTCGTTTCAATACTTACATTTGGCTGTTGCAGCTTACGATCCACTAATTCTACAAGCAATTTGACATTTTCAGATACGATATACTTTCCGCTTCTGACACCGTTAATATAATCATCGATGTAAGGATGATATTTATAATTCGTCATCTTCATCATCCACATTCTCCATATCCGCTGCTTTCAATCCCAGTTCAGCGAGTATGCGTAACATTTGTGCGTTTGTCTTATTCAATTCAGCTACGCTATCATTCTTCTTTTCCACGTACATGCCAGGTACAACGACACCTCGTTCATTAATATCCTCGATTAAGAGGTTTTTAACATCCCAAAGGGCCATATAATCATCGACTAAATCAATGTAATATGATTGATCAAGACCTCGCAACTTGAGTTGATCTTTTAGATCCCTTTCAATTAGTAATCGTAATTTATTATGACTAGGTACTAATTCGATGGACGGTGGTGCATCGACTATCTCAACACGCACACTTTCGTGTGCACTATTTTCCTTTTTTTCTTTCCAATTGTATCTTTTATACCATGACTTAACTGTGTTTTCTTTCACACCATATTTTTCAGCAATGTCCTTATATTTCATGCCTTTTAGCCAATCTTCATACGCCATTTCATGTTTCATGCATCCTCACCGCCCACCTTCCTTCATGAATATTTATGCACGCTTACATAGGGTGCAATTACTACGTGGAAATCAAAAAATATTTTCTCCCATGAACCCTACTCGTTGAATGAATCCCTTAATAAATCGGAAATTTTTTGACCGGGGGGTATTTATTTTACGTATTTCAAATGCTGATCAGCGAAGTCAATGATGTACCAAATTTCTTCAGCCGAAACTGATAACAGCTCACACGTGAATCGTATTTTATCAGTTGAGTTTAATTTCTCACGCACTTTATCAATCGTCATGTGCTTGCACTTACGAGCATTAACACAATCTCTTATCTGTTTGTATCGATAGTAAGCGTAACGAATAAAGGCATTCAGCATGTCTCGCTCATACCAATCACGATACTCATTTGTAACTGCAACATTGATAACATCTGTATCATATGTCCATGTGCCATCAGTAAGTTGCATCCCTACCACCTCTCGTCATTTGTATATTTATTTTTACGTGTTGATTCCAAACGATCATGTACTTCATTGTGGCATTTAATACATAAACATTGTAAGTTATTTAGAGTCAATGACAGCTGTGGATGCGTCTTGACTTCCTTCATGTGATGAACGTTCTCGGCCTTATGATAGCGACCAGCTGCTTTACATAATTGACATTCAAAGTTGTCACGCTTTAATGCTTCTTTGCGTAAAGACATCCACTCATTTGATTTATAGAACTTCATAAGCTCACCGCTAAATATGAACGAGATGAGCTCTTGCTTACGTGCTTCTTTAATCATTGTTCATCCCTCCACAATTCATAGTCTACTCGCAAGATCCATTCGATACATCCATCGGACTTCATGGCATAATAAAAAGCCACATAAAGTAATATGACTATTTCTAAACTAATTCTTCAATCTGTTTTTGAATAATATTTATATGGCTTTTTAAGTACCTATCAAATAATATAAGGTTCTCATTCCTTTCCAATATTATCCTTCGTAATCCTAATACTCTTCTTGCCAAATAAGTATCTGGGATTCTTTCTAAGCCTTCAATATCAATATACATGTTATTTATTTCCCTACTAAATTTTAGATAATCAGTAATGTATCCTTCTCTTAATATCTCATAGTTAATACTATTAACATTATTGACTATCCAAAAAAGATCTTTTTCTCTAAATCTTATATTGGTCCGTAATTCACTATCATAGGAAGGATTAGAATGTTGTTCAGCAAAAAATCTGACAAATTCCATTGCTTCATCATTTAAACGTTTCAAAATTACTAAATTGTGTAAAATATTTTCTTTCTTCTGTCTTTCTTCTTTTTTCTTATCATGTTCTATTTGTTTTTTCATTTGGTATGTAGCAACAAAATATGCGCCAAATGCTCCAGCAATTCCACCAACCATGCTTAATAAGCCGCTAATTATAGCAATTCTATTAGGTTTTTCGAGTTCACCAACACCAATTTGATACGCAATAATTGTAAGAACTACTACTACACTAATTGTAAGTCCAGCTAGTGAAATCAAAACATTTACTAATAATTTCTCACTTTTATTCACTAAAATACCCCCAAAATTTACTAAATTGATAGTATCATGGGAACGAAATAAAGACTACACTCTTATGAATGTAGTCCTGATTGATTGTGTTAAGCAATAATAAAAAGTCACACCTGTTAGATGTGACCGGATAACGCTATTTATAGATAGATTCCCTGTTATAATAAGGGAAAGGAGGTGATAACATGAACAAGAGACCAACTAGTAAACTTTCTAACCCTAATACTGTAACACCACGTAAAATTAATGACTCTGTTGATAAACCCTCATTTACCAGCAGACCCCCAAAACCGGTAACACCTAAGAAGTAAGTCCATTAGGAAACCTATCGTTGAACAAATCTTGCGCTTCTAGGGCGCTATTTAAATTGTAGATATTTATGACAATTCCATTATCAATATCTACATAAGTCTGATCAATTTGAACATCGTAATATTCCATAATTTTTGTCCAATGATCAACTGCCTCGAGTACTATTGATTTTCCACTTTCATGTGCTCGAGGCACTTTTATTAAAAGTCCAATCATAGATGTAGATTCTCCGTATTTCTTAAACTCTATTATTTGCCCTTCATTATTCAAAAAAGTGGAATCCCATACTGTTGTATGCACATTTAAAGGGGCAATATTATTTTTTTCTCTTACTTCATTTATTTTGTCCAACATTTTTTTGTATGCATTTTTTGAAATAAATTTCGCTAAATAAAAACTAACTACAATCGTGATTGAAATATAGAACAATATAAACCATACGCTTCCTGATAATTTAATCAGGCTTTCTAAATTATCAACATACATCCAGTCTTTTTTTAAAAGCGGAAAATCAAAATTCGGCTGTATCACAGTCCATCGAGACATTAATGCAAGTGAATTATAAATCGTTAATACTACAGATACAATCGGAATCCATAATAAAATACTTATTGCAACTACTTCACTATTTTCTCTTTTAGTGGTTGGTGTTATTCCAAATAAATTTATCCAAAAGTACGTTAATAGTCCAGGAACTGTGAATATAATTAGTGTAATTACCTCTTTCAAATTCAACACCTCCTTTAATTAAAATCTAACTTTAATAATTATAACGATTTTTTTACCTTAATTAAATTAGCATAATAAAAAGCCACACCTTGTTAGATGTGACTCTGTAGTGTTGACGTTTTTGCAAACGTCTATTTAGTTGGAAGACTAATGAGTAAGTCCACTTACTCTACATTTACACTATACAATATTTAAAATGCATTTAAAACGACACGTTTACGACGATATAATATTTAATTTAAGTTTGTTCATTTAGACACTCTGTCATCTAATATTTTCAAAAACATCGCTACCATTATGATTAATGGTATGCATAGTACAATTATTATTGGCCAAGAATCCCATACTTCTGTCAAAGATTTTAGCTTTTGCTTATTACTTTCAGAACTAAATACAACAGCTGCAATAATTAAGTAAACAAATGTTACAAAACCAATCGTAAAGGCACCATTATTACTAAGGACCTTCATAAGATCTTTCTCTGTATCATAATTGAATGATTTACTTATAACAACATTTACCCATCTAGTAAGTAAAAAGAGCATACTTAAAGTTGCTAGTGCTACAATGCTAGAAATTATTACTACCTTCCAAATAGGAACTTGATTTATTTTAGAAAATGATTCAGATAGAAGAGTCATTCCACCAAATACACTTAAAACTACAGCTGTAAAAATCCCTAATATTGTAATGAACTGAGGGTATAATTTACTTACTTCTTTTTTGGATTCATTAATGTCATCAATCATTTTTATCTTTGACTTATTCATTTCATTTACTACTTCACCAATGTAAAATCCTACTTTCGACTCTAAATCTTTTTCATAATCTACTTTTAAAGACTCAAAGTACTCTTTCTGATTAAACGATAATTTGAAATGCCTTGCTATTTTTTGAATTTTCTCCGCTATTTCTTCCTGACCACTTTCAATACTATTAGCAGCAGTCATCAAAATTTGTAATATTCCCTCAATTTCCTCTGACTTTAAGTTATTCTTAATAACCATACTAAATATAGCTGGATAATCAATTTCTATTTCACTCTTTAATACTGTATGTATAAGTGGAGTGGTTTTTTTATAAATACTTTCATCGATAGCATTCTGATTATTCACCACTCTCACTAAAGTCAAATATAATTTTTCTTGATTAGAGTTAGATTGTTTCATTATTTATTTACTCCAAATTTGAAATTTTGGATTTGTAATAAAATCAAAGCGTATTTCATCATCTGAATATGAGATATCTTTTTCACCATTAGCAATCTTTGAAGAATCATTTAACCAAGCTTTATGTTCATGAGTAAGGTGCACTAATCGAAATGGATCGTAAGGCAGTAAATTAGTTAATGCATCTTTAATCATTTGCTTATCTTCGTCTGCGACTTCTTCTTTATCATCTTCTGATTCAAATAGAAATGTTTCTTCTTGGCTAGAAAAAAATCAAAAAAATTCACTAAAATCAATTTCCTTCGGAACTTCTTCAATATTTGAAGCTCCATAATGATCAAAACGGAAGTATACGTCCGGAACTACCGGACCATACTTCCACTTTTGAATTTCATTATGAAATAATTTCTTATTGAATTCAGTTAAATATTTTGCTTGTAAAAAATATAAGATTTTCTGTAACTTTAAATTGCTAACAGGTGTCCCTCTAGATGATGAGTCTTGAATAACAAAATCTGCTATTGTATTTGCATCATATGGTCTAACCATGCGTGCTCCTCCTTTTTAGAACTAATCATCTTCAATTACAGTTTATCAATTTTCCAACATATTCTCAATACATTCCATCCAAGTCACACTAATTACCAAGAAAGACGTAATCCATCTGTGCCAAAGAACAACACCGACATCGCATGGACCGCTTCTTTTAAATCCCTTTGAGCAGTACGTTCATGGACATGGTGCAACTCTGCTATTTCAGCACAAGTTTTCTTTTCTTCAGTAATATAGAAATGCATTAATGTATTGTACCTCCGTACCTCTTCGGCTCCTAAGTGCTTACAGTCCATTTCATATACTTTAATCATATTATCGATAAAACGCATCATAGCAAGTGTACGAGCTTCACTTCTTTTTATTGATTCTAATGATAAATATTCCTTATCAGTGGTGAATAAATCATCTGGTTCTCCCTCATCAATATCCACTGTCTCTTTCATTTCATCACAGTACATTTTTAAATGGCGGTAGTTTTTCAATAATATCTTTGTATTAAATAACCGTCTGTCTAAACGTCTAGTTTTTTCCTCTTGTTGCAGTTCATTAAACTTTGATATTGCTATCTCTGCTATAGCAGTTATTTGTTCTTGTTCAAGATTACTCATTAGTACACCCCGTTTCATTCTACCCGATTTATACTTGCTTCCGCTTAAAAATATAAATTTAATTCTTCTTTAATAGACATATTGCCAATCACCTTCCAATCTTAATTCATAAAATATAAGTGAAAACAAGATAGATTTTTTTGAAAATTTTTCACTGTACGGGGGCAACAACATGTGCAAAAGGGAGGTGAAAAAATAATGAAAAAAATGGACCCACAAAAATTGATTTGTGACAGTTGTTGTGAAAATAACCGAGTTCTTTGGCCCCGTATAAAAGCTGTTGACATATGTTCTATTCAACCTCCTCCAGTGGTTACCCCTGGAGGAACTATTATTCCAACAATAAATAGATATTTCTATATTGTTACAGAAGATATTGATTTAACAAATGGGGTAACCCTTCTAGCTAATTTATTTACAGATGATAATGGCGATCCAGTATCAGAATTCAAACTTTTTAATCCCAATGGCTATGTCAATCTTTACATTAATGCAGTGATGCAAGAGGGCGGTGCATATAAAGTAACTCCAGATTCGTTAACCCTTAACCCATTTAATACAACGATTTTTGCGGGAACTCCAATCATTATAGAATCTTTGGGATTCCAACAAATGTGAAATAAAAATCTTCTAGATAATATTTTTCCCTTGAAAGGAGGTGAAAAAAATGGCACTTTCAATTATTAATATTCATGTAAACGTTAATGGTACTTCCACAAGATTTTTTGATGTGTTAGCAGCAGATTTAACAGTTGCTGATGGTACTACAATCGCTGCAACTGCCTTTCTAAATGATAGTGGGACTGCTGCGACTGCCTTTCCAGTAGTAGCGAACGGTTACTATAATTTCTATATTAACGGCGTATTACAGGAAGGTGGTTCTTATACGATTTCTGCAACTGAGTTAACTTTTAACGGTGTTGCTGGTACAATCGGAGCCGGAACTCCATTAGTAGTAGAAGCTGTAGAATTAGTTACACAAACTTAATGATTAATTTCATTCCAAATCATAAGTTTTAATAGTATGAAGCTTTCTAGCCTTTCTTCTATTTTGGTGTTTAGGGTCACTTTTATCCCAAGTGACCCTTTACATTGATTTGTTTTTAATTACCTGTCAAAAGCCTGGATATATTCATAGAGAAAGCATTATATAGTGTATCCTCTTTTTCTCCGATTCTTTAAATTTCCATTTTAGCCATTTCTTCTTAAGGAGATAGCTTTTTTCATCGTTTACACAAATTTTATAGTAATGTTTTTAAATCCGATTACATACATTAGTTTTGGGATAGCAACCTGTTGCATTGCATCGCCCAAGTTGTTATTACACACCGCTATCCCGCCAATACATAATTTAACCGACGAAGCTGCAAATTTTTTAATGTATAGGTAACATCAATTTGCACAAATTAATTTTGAGTGTTTCGCACGCACTTATTAGGTTGTGTGGCGTTGGTTGACCGTCACACCCTCCCTCACTTAGGGTCACTTCCAACTCAGTGACCCTTTTATAATTTCTTTCCTCATATTGTGCAGTAATTGAATCAATCCATATTTTCAAATATTACCTAATTATGTTATCCTTATATAAGTTATTAACTTATATATCAGGAGTTGTTATGCAATGAAAACAATGTCTACAATGGGATGGATTATATTTTTCTTAGGCACCTTTTTATTTTCACGCGGATGGAGCAGAGTATCAGGTACCTTCGAATACAATTCATCTATTCCAGATAAATCTGTTGCACTAATATACATTTCTATGGGCGTTTTTGTTATTTTCATTTCATTCTTTGTAAAACCTCTAAAGGATAAATAACTTTACTGAACAATTTCTTTCAATTGCGTTTAAAAATTCCCATTGAATTAATCGCATTGCTAATTACCATCAATCGTCTTTCTAGCGGCAACGACAACCATTTTTTAAATCTCAATACCCTACGCCTCCGATCGGTTGCAAAGATTCATCATAGAGAAAGGCAATGCTTCATCAAGAGTGAATTTAATGTTGTTTATGTCTTCTAATGATTTCTTCGCATCTTTGATACAGCCATAATATAGACCGCTTCCTGAAAACCAATAATCCTTTACGATTGTTTTGTTACATTCCTCATGCAAATGAAAATTCATGCGTTGTTCATCTTCTTTAGCCGCAACATATACCACACTTTCACCTTTTTCGATTTCCTCTATACAGCCAAAACACGTATGAGCTTTTCGTGTTGTAACCATTCGTTTATTTTTAATGTCTATCATTAGCGATTCCCCTCCCGAACCAGCTACGTTTTTTCGAATGTAATGTCAGTGTTCCTGGCAGAAAAAACACTGGCTTTTCTTGACGTAACATATAAGACTTCCCTGTTTCTTCATCTATTCCGATTACAGCCTCGTTTGGCTCTGTTACATAAATTTTCAATACTTTACCGTTTAATCTACTCCAATCTATTGTTTTAACAGTTGTCATTATTTGTCCGCTCCTTCCCTTAAACTTTCAATCTGCTTCCGATTAAGTTTCGACACATTCGTTGGAAGACCATATTTCTTTCGCACTTCTTCCTGTGTCATTCCATGCTCTAATCGACAGTGCGCTGTAGTGATAATAATCCCTACATGGTTGCACCCTTCAACAAGACACTTGATATAACCACCATGTTTAGCACTCCAATAATTTTCCGCCATCACAATTCACCCCTTTACAAAGTAGTTTTTAATGTAATAAATTTTGGTTTATAAATTCATAGCAACGTTCGATATTCCTAAAGACCTCTTCAAATTCCGCTTCTTTTTCTACGACATAGAATCTTTCAGTTCTGCTAATTTTCAGTTCTCCTACATTTAATGTCCTCTCAATCTGTAAAGCTTCTAACCGTTGAAATATCCAATCATTTTGTTGAATGTTAGTATCACAATCAAAGATATTTAACTGTTGAACTAAGGACATCCCCAACACGCCCCTTGCACCTTATTTCTGTACCAACTTTTTCGATTGGTCTAAATTGAGCGCTGCTAAATAATCAACAGGAATGCCGTTTCTCGATTTCGCAGGTTCACAATTATCTCTAAAGAAATCGAGCGATATAGATTTAGAACCCCGTCCAGCATTTTGGTTTTCATATGCCGCTTCTAACTGCTCAAAACGCAACACATAAATTTCCGGCTCATTTTTACCTTCCAACCAAAAAGCCACTAACAAAAATGCAATTGCTCCATGCTTATTCCATGATTTCAACAACTGATATTGATGCGGCGAGATATTTTTCAATGGGAATCGTTTAACTTTGGTTTCTTTCGCATCAAAAATGATTGAATGACCCTCGTAAATTCCGCTATAGTCAACCCACGTCGGTGTATCAAGGTGTCCCGTTACTTTATTTCCTTCAGTATTTAAAATTTTTACTGGCGTAGGTACTTTTCTAATATCCGCTAACCAAGCATTTCGATATTGGTTATTTGTCATTTCTACTAACATTTCTAACTTCGCGCCTCTATTTGCGTGACTTCTGCTGTATGTTTTCCTCAATGCTTTCAACCCTTTCTACAAGCGCGGCCCAATGTATGAGCCGCCTATTGTTATCTAATTTTTTTAATGCTCATAATGACATAATCTTCTGGAATGCCGTTTTCTCCGCCTTCTTGTAAGTAAATGACTCTTACTTCTACAAACCTGCCTGTGTGCAATATTTTGTCATCGTCAAATTCATTTATTTTCAACTTGTCACCAACTCGAAAGTTCTGATTATTAAAACCACATACAAATGTTTTCAAGCCTTTTATTACCGCTTCAAATTCATCTGGATAGCTGTCTAATTCGTGCGTCATCGGTTTTTCTTTTTGCTCCGATTCAATGACTTCCTGTCGCTTCTCTTTTGCAACAGATGGCGTTAGCGCATTGCCTTCCTTGTATTCTCTGACAACTTCTTGTTGCTGTTCTTCCGGCAACCTCGACGTTTCATAAGCAGTTGTAATATTGATGTTTTCCTTGTCAAACTCCTCTTTTAACTCAGGAATCAACTTTTTATTTATGCTTTCCATACGTGCAACTTGTGTAGGTGATACCTTCATAAGCTGCGCGACTATTTCTCGTCTTCGCCCTGATATAGGAAACCCACTTTTCTTTAAATCCGTTAGTAGCTCCTGTAGTCGAGCCGCTTGATACGTTTTTTCAGCATCTGTTAACTCCCTAGCTGTCGAGTTTGCTAGGATAAGTTGCAATTCAGCTTGAATGTCGTCTACCGACTTCATAACCTTGCATGGTATCTTTTTAAACTGCTCATTTCCCTCCACAAACAGTTCTTGCATGG
The DNA here is from genome assembly GCF_016638705.1 of Lysinibacillus agricola. Classification (GTDB taxonomy): domain Bacteria; phylum Bacillota; class Bacilli; order Bacillales_A; family Planococcaceae; genus Lysinibacillus; species Lysinibacillus agricola. Next base: position 4,121,258 of record NZ_CP067341.1, read on the forward strand.
CTTTCAATCGTCTATGTCCACTTATAACCTCAAAACCGTTTTCTTGCTCACGAACTAATAAGTTTTGTTGAAGCCCCATTAATTCAATACTGGATTTTAGCTCCGCTACATCTTCAACAGTGTATTTATTCTTTTCTGACGGTCGTAACCGCTCAATCGGAATGTGTTCTATTTTGAAAGCAAGCCCTTCCTTTTCTACCGCTTCTTTAGATTTATCATTCATCAGCTGATTTAGATTGAATTTCATGTGTCCGTACCCCCTTTTTTGTGTCCGAAACTAACACATTTGTAGGTATTCTTCGACCAATTTTTCATAGTCTTGTCCAGCAGTTGACTTCTTGTAATCTAATAGCGGTTTGCCGACGAATGTCGTTTCATCAACTTTCACTGTTTTTCTTACTACAGTGTGGAAAAGTGGATAACTTGTGGATGAAAACAAATATTCGCATCCTTGTACATTTACACCATTTTTTTGGAACATCGTAATGAAGCATCCTTTGAATATGATGTTGTCATTAAATTCTTTAACATCTGCTATTTGCTCCACCAGTAGCTCTAAACCATCAAATGCAAACTTATCCACCTTAATTGGCACCAATACATCGTCAGAAGCAACAAGAGCATTAATAACCGTCATGTTAATGTCTGGCGCATTATCGATAATGCAATAATCGTATTCATTAGTTATCTGTGATAATGCTTTCCGTAGTCGTGTTTGCTGCGGGCGCGAAACGTCTAGTAATATCTCTTTATTAGCACGTAACAGATTCATATTTGCAGGAATAATGTTTAACCCTTCGTATGCTGTAGGTTTAATAACACTCTCTATGCTGCAATCTCTATCTGTCAGCAGATCTGCTAAACTTTTATCCTCATAGCTATGCAAACCGAAAAATTTAGAGGTATTCCCCTGTTTATCGTTATCAATGAGCAGTACCCTTTTTCCATGCACTTTTACTAATGTGTAGGCAATATTGATAGCAGATATGGTTTTAGCCACCCCGCCTTTTAGGTTGATTATGCTGATAGTTTTCATATATCCAATCTCCTTTTCTTTTCTACTAATGTTTCCATTGTATCTATCTGCATCATTTCCACCTGAATATACGCGCCACTTACGTAATCCGAAAATGACACATTCATTTGTTTGAACTGATAGTTTTTATACATTTTTTCAAAGATCTCTTGCGCATTAATTTCTTCCGTTGCGATTTTAGTAGCACGTCTACGCGTCAACTTCGTGTCCGACACGGTTACTTTAGGTTTTTTGAGATTACGACTAGGTGTATAGCTCTTCATCGTTTTTGGTCCTCTCTCTTTAACCAAGTAATTACCTAACGGCCTGAAACTCTCACCTCTTGAATCTAAACGTTCCGAACCCGCCCTCCCTTTATTCCACAGCAATTCAGCCGCTTCTCTATCAGGAAAGTTAGTCACCATATGATGATGTGCACGCACCTTCTCACCGTTACGCGTATGTTCTGTTGTATAAATATATTTCAACTCGAAATCAGCATATTTCTCTTGTTTCTTTAGCCAATTCTTCAAACGTCTGACGTAGTTCTGCATATCCTTTTTAGCTTGCGCATGGTCTTCTGGCACATTGTGGTCATCATACGTATGTGTCATGTATAAATCGTGATGGTTTCTAAAGTTCACATTTATCAATCTCGCTACATGTTTTTGTCTATTTTTTTCATTCAGCTTTGTTTGTGCCTTGCTGCTGTTTTTATCCCTCTTTACACGTTTCCCTTGCGGTACTGTCCAATACGGGTAAGCTTCTACCTCTAGAACAGGTCCGCTCCAAATACTTTTCACACGATACCCCGCAATAGCTCTATCCAGTAAGCTATCTTCATGCATTTTCATTAATTCTGACTCACCAAATGTTTCTTCATATGACGCTAAAACGTGTCTAACCTTACGCTGTTTATCCTTCATGGCTACTCTCTCCCAATGTGTTAATAATCTAGTATCCTTGTGGATTATGGTCGTAAATCTAATATCCATTACAAGGACGCTAATTGACTGTTTGCCATGAAGGTTGCTATACTAGCAATAGTCAAACGAGCCGTGTTAACTGTCCAGAGTTTATACGGCTTTTTTTATTTTCTAAAATCAAAGCCCTTGCGATTGCTCACAAAGGCTTTTTTGTTTTTTATGGCGCTGGAATCGTACGTGGTCGTCCAGTTTCACGATGCACAATTAACCAACTATCCGTTAACTTTTTACTTATAAGCCAGTTAAAAGGATTTAATCGGAAACTAGCTATATATTCTTTTTCCTGTCTTGTTAAATTGCGTGGTCTTTTCAACGTAATATACCCCCTTATTGATTTTGATGGCTTGTCCATCTTTGAATTGCTAGACACTATATCCGCTTCTTGTTATAATCGGATTAATCTAAATCTGACGTTTTAGACCGTGCTGTTTAATCGCTACAACGATTAAGCAGTTTTTTTATGTCATAAACTTGAATTTGCATTAAATTTCACTACTTTCGCTGATTTACCTTGTTTGCATAATTGACTAGCCATCTCATATAAATTGTTACGGCGTTTTGCTTTTATCTGATTTTCTAAGTGCTCGATTTTAGAAACACTTTTTTCTAAGGCTGCTATACAAGCCCTCACCGAATCATAATCACCATCACGTAAATACCAATTAATTGCTGTTGTTATATCCTCGCAACATGCTATTTCTTTTGACAGTTCCAATTCTGATAAATCCTTTTCTTTCATCCCATCACCTCCAATAACAGATTTACTTGAAAAATTCACGAACACTAGATTTTTCAGACCTTGTTCATATGCTTGCTGTAGCTGTTCAATCAAATCCTCATTCCTCCCTTTCCTCCCAAAAATCTACTAAAATTTGCTATAATCACCTAAAGGAGGTGATTCGAATGTATACAATTCAACAATTACAAGCTGCTGATTTCTTATTAAAAAGATTAAGTAATTCAGATTTTTTTAGTTTTTATAATCGGAAATTAAAACTCGTTATCGAATTAAACGGTTCTTATTGGTATGGAGATTTCGTAAATTTCAAAGATAACTATCCAATACAGTTTTTTATTGAGGGTGATGGAGACGTTGACTATACTCGCTTTTATTCAGATGGAATAAATGCTACTATCATCTTCAAAAAAATCATAGAAACGTATAACGCTCAAACCAATAAGGGTACGTTTTATACAAATCCATTCAAAAAAATTTCAACCCTCGATTTACTATTTAAAACCATCTTTGAATTAGTAGATTTAGCAGACATTAAAGTTGATGAATCCCCTATCTACCCATATCTGCTAAACGCTCGAACGCTAGATGGTAAATTAAAACTTCCATTCATTAACCTAGAAAATCAACAAATCAATGTTGTGTCGTTTATCGATGTTACAGACGTAATCGATTAGCTCGATATTCAAGGTCTAATCGAATATAACCTAACATGGCGTATGCATCTGTGTACGTCATGTCTTCTGCTTTTAAAAGCTCAATTATTTTGTTTGAAATTTCCTGTGCTTTTTCAAAATCACAGTTCTCCCAAAATAAATTGCTATTGTAAGCTTCTTCTATGTTGTTTACATTTAGCGGATACTTTTTAAGCAAATACTCTTTCACTGGTTCTCGCGGCATATTTCTCACCTTCCTAAAAATTTTATTTGACGTTGCTACCGTCATATAAGCTATAAGTTACGACTATACCGTCATTGGCTCGGTATCACAGCACTTTGATTAGTTATGTATGAAGATGACCTTCACATCAAGCAGCTTGTAAATGTTAATCTTTAGAGGATAAGGTTAACCAACCTTTTACAAACTGCTTGACGTGAGCGAGCTTTGTACCTCGCAAACGTCTAACTTACTGCATGTTGATGATTCAATTTGCTTTGTATTCTTGCATTGTTCCTCCTAACCATTCGTCAATATCATCTAAATCAAAAATTAAAATTCTATCGGCAATTCTGATATGCGGAATCTTTTCTTCTTTAATTAATTTACTGATAGTAGATTTTCCAATCGGACATTCAACAGAATCTAGATATTCTAATAATTTATCTATTGTCCTTACTCTTCTCATTAAGATCCCTCTTTCCAATAAATTATGCTGGTTCTTCCTCTTGCCCTTTCGCAATACTCAAACCAACTCGGATACCCGCTTGATACCCCTGAAGCAACATCATGAAAGCCTGTTGCTCTTGCTCAGTCATATCTTTCAATTTAGTTGCTAAATCGTCAAAAACCGTTTCATCTTTGATGTCATATATTACATCCACTCGACTCACCACTTTCAAATGAGATTACTTTTTAATTGAAATACAAAAGTTCTGTATGAATACATAATAGTATTCATTGAAAACTTTGTCAACGGTTTCGAAATAAAAAGTTTTCATACAGAACTTTTTGTGTTATATTCACTGCAAGGAGGTGATGATATGAATGAACAAAAAGACCGTATTAAGGAATTACGCAAAATTCTCAAATTAAGTCAGGAAGAATTCGGAGATTCAATTGGACTTACAAAATCCAGTATTTCTAATGTTGAAAAAGGTGTTCGAAACGTTACCGAACAACATATAAAGCTTATTACATCCGCTTTCAACATTAACGAGCACTGGCTACGCACTGGTGAAGGTGAGATGTTTGTAAAGGATGAAACTTTCTCATTAGATGAAAAGGCAAAAAAATTCAATCTTTCGGAATTAGAGATTGATATTATGAGTGGCTATATGGAGTTACCTACTACCACACGTAATGAACTTATAGGGCTGTTTGGAAAGATATACAGTAAGCACACTGAAACAGCTGCTACTACCATTGAGGATGAGATCGATGCGGAAGTAGAAAGTTATCGCAAAGAGTTGGAAGCTGAGAAAAAAGCAAGAACACTATTAGCTTCACAAAGGCGCGAAACAAGTTAAGAAAGAAAAGTAAAATCAATAGGATTTAGACGTTTGGCCAAACGTTTTCTAAAACAAAAAAAGAGTAGCTTTTTGGCTACTCTTTCTTACAATTTAAGGAGGAATGCACATGGCTAGCTACGAGATTTTGGAACCTACAAAAAAAGGAGAAGATCGTATAAAAGTCACTGTAGAAGAAGGATACGATGAAAGAGGCAAGCGAATTCGATATACGAAAACTGTTCGCATGAAAAGCTTGTCCGATCGCGCAATCAAAAAAGCGATTAAAGAATATGAATTAGAGGTAGCAACATCAAATAAAAACGTTAGTTTAGATAACATTACATTTGAGGCATTTATTACAGATAAATGGATGGAATTACATGTGAAGAAAAATTTACGTATACGCACATATCAAACTTATAGTAATACCGTAAACAATTTCATCATTCCTTATTTTAAAAATATGAAATTAAATAAGATTAAAACTATTCATATCGAGGAATTTTTTGCTCATGAGAAAGCTGAAGGTAGAAAAAATTTTAAGGGGAAATATCTCATACTAAAAAGCATTTTTACTAAAGCCGTCGCCTGGAAAATGATACACAAAGATGATGATCCGATGGCTGCTATTAAAGAGCCTAATGACGCTAAACGAAATCGTGAAAAATATTACTATACAGAAGAAGAACTAATCAACTTATTCAAAATATTAGATAAAGTAAAGTTGAAACAAAAAATAGCAATTAAAATGGCGGCTGTACTCGGACTAAGACGTTCTGAAATCTTAGGAATACGCCACCATTGTATAGACTTTAAAAATAATACGATTTTAATTGATGCTCAATTGCATTACGACCAAGAAGATAAAAAGTTTCTATTAGGACCTCCCAAAAACGGACAAGCTAGAACAGTTATGGTTCCATCTAAATTTATGGACGAAATCAAAGAATTTGCTGAAGAACACAGACACTTAAAAGAACGATGTGGTAATGCATGGGAACCGGCTCTAGATGAGAATGGTGAACCTATTGATTTAATATATACAAATCCTTATGGTTATCCAAATCATTTAAATAGCATTACAAACGAATGGAGGAAGTTGTTAGAACGTAATAATTTTACTTACATCAATTTTCATGGACTAAGACATTCATTTGCTAGTTTTATGGTTGCTAAAAACTCGAACTTTAAGGTGATTCAAGAGCAGCTTGGTCACTCGGACATTCGTCAAACAATTCAAACTTACAGTCACTTAACCAATGAAGATAAATTAAAAGAAGTTTCAAAATTTGATAATATTTTATAACATTGGTCACTTTTTGGTCACTAAATGAAATCACAACGCATATCTAACGCCTGAAACCACTGGCTTTTCTTCTTTTTTATTTTATAGATGAACAATCGAAGCATTTAGACTGCCTATAAAAATCGTCTGCCTATGAATAATTTGATTTTTAACGTTTAAAAAAAGAACTACGAAATGTTCCTGGCTCAGTGAGGTCATATCAGGCATTAAATAGGCAGCGGCATCTTGCGGTGAACGAATCGTATATTTTTCATCGCTTTGTTTCTGTGCGAGACGTCTACCGAGTTCAATTGCAGCTAATATTTGAATGGCTTTAACCTCTCCAATCCCTCTAATAGCAACCATTTCTTCAATTGTTGCATGTTTCAAATGATGTAAACGTTCAAAAACACTTAGTACGCGATTTGCAAGTACAAGAACAGACTCTTCCTTAGTGCCTGTCCTTAGTAAAATAGCCAGTAGCTCCTGATTCGATAAACTCATAGCTCCTTGTCGCAGTAGTCTTTCACGAGGTCGATCCTCTATATTAACGTCTCGTATCATCGTTCTTGGTAAAACATCATTCAGCAAAAAAGCCTCACTCCTTCGCAAATTGGATAATATTGAGTGCTACCAATTGCGTAAACAACGCTGCAAGTGGTAAGCCGACAACATTGTTATAGTCTCCTTCAATTCGTTTCACTAAAAGGGTTCCAGCCGTTTGAATGCCATAACCACCTGCTTTATCAAATGGATCTCCCGAATCTACATATGCTTCGATAAGCTCCCGTGATAAATGATGAAAGACAACAGTTGTCTCTTCGACAAATGTAGTTTCATTACCGTCAGGCTCAATAATGGCTACAGCTGTCATGACCGCATGATGCTTGCCTGATAAGCGTAATAAGTGAGAAATTGCCTCCTCACGATTTTTTGGTTTATGAAGTAATTCATCATCATAAACAACAATAGTATCCGCTCCAATAATCGTTGCATTTGGAGCTTTTTTTGCCACATCACGTGTTTTTAATAGAGCTACACCTTTTACATAATCTTGCATTGTAGTTGCCTGGACGCTTGTCTCTTCTACTTCACTAGTTGTTATGTCGAATGGAAGTGATAGCATAGCAAGCAATTCCTTTCGCCGTGGTGAAGCAGAAGCAAGCACTAGCTTGTAATTTGTTTTAAACATTATCTGACCATTCCTCCTTATTAGTTATCATAACGGAGAATTTGGGATTTGAAAATTTTCTAAAAATCAAGATAATGCTTATTTCACTATCTTTTATGTTTAAAATTTCACTTGAAGACAAGCATTTTTCGATTTGTAATGGGCAAAAACATGTAAGCGAATGATGTTGATATCGTTTGAAATAGAAGAGGCTGCCGTTCCAATAGATTGCCAATCAGCAGGCAGCGTAGAATCTTTCGAATCATCCTTAAAATTTAATTTTGTTGCTTTTTTGTCAGCTAGCACAGATGGAAGCTCTACAATCGTTGCCTCCTTACAACTGTCACCACTCAAACTAAATGCTTTTTTAAATGTTGCAGGATCCTTTAAAAAGACAAGCTGACTTTCTTCTGTTACCATACTTGTCCAAACATAAAATTTCCCATCAACCTCGACAATGGCACTTTCTTTTAATGAAGGGTGTTCAGATACAAACGAGCTTGCACTTTCATAATTTGAATAGACCCCTGCTTGGCTTGCAAAAAACATGGACCCGTTCGTTGCTCCCCCCGCTGTCGGAATTGTTTCCGTGTCCGTATTATTATTACTACTATTATTGGCTACCCCGCTACTATCATTTTTCAAAGAAAATTGAGTGCTTGCTTGAAGAATACCTAAAAAAATGGCTACACCAAAAAGTCCAACTATTCCCCCAATAAACATCGCTCGAAATATTTGTTTTTTCATCATCTGACTAACAATTTTCATTCGTCCACCTCATTCTCCAACGTATCAAAGTAAATTTTAAAAAGACGAGATTGCTACAATTTGATATAAGTATATGTATAAAAGGTTGTGTAAATGCGAATTTACTACATTTTGATTTAATAGTTCTTTTCAAAGTTTTACTTCAACATAAAATATTTTTGTAACGAAAGATTTACTTTAAACAAAAAAGAGGTGCATTCATTACTCTACTCTTTTATACCTCTATCAAAGAACAATTTTGCTGAATGAGAAAAGGAGTTAATAGAATGGAAATAGAAATAATATTACAGGTGTGTTGATTAACCATTTTTTATCCATCCTAATTTAATACCGAAAATTTAATTTATATATAGTAAAAGATGGATTTATTCATATTAGGGTTTATTTCACCTCAAATTAGAAATTTCTTGCTGTTGAAGGGAAGCTGCCAAACGAGCATATCTTGCAATTACTGAGGATGCTGCACATAAGCCGACAGAAAGGGCATAAAAAAATCAGGACTCATTTTTATAATGAGTACCTGATTTTACTGTAAATATATTACCTTCTCGACTATATGTTAACTATTTTTGAATCTACTACGTACTTCCGTTAATAAATACAACGATCCCGATACAATAGTCCTCGATTTACTTTCTGACTGTTGTTGTAAAAATTGCACATAATCTTCTAAAACTGCTTTACGAGAGGCGTTAGACAGCTCCAGCATTTTTTGAGCGGCCATCGCACGAGGATTATTGAAATCAACAAAACAAAAACAATCACTTATCTGCTCAAATTGATGCAAAATCTCTTTGACAGCCTTGTCAGCAAGAATGCCAATTACAAAAGTAATCTGCTCTCCTGGGAACTCATGCTTTATCGTTTCTATTAATTTCTCAGCACTCGCTGGATTATGAGCACCATCTAAAATAATAAAAGGCAAAATTTCTTCAAAGCGTCCTAAAATGGTTGCGTTTTTCACAGCTTTTTGAATAGCCTCTTTACTTACTTGTAACTCTATCGTGGTCGCCACTTCCAAAAAGGCTGTAATAGCAAGCGCCATATTATCCGCCTGATGTGCGCCCTTCATTGTGCGTGTGAGCTTTGTAATACGGAAGCCATTGTCATTATACTCATAGCTCTCTCCATCATTCTCTTGCTCCACATAAAATTGATGATTTAGCTCAAGAACGGCTGAATGTTTTTTTGAGGCTTCCTGATAGACTATATTCTTTGCCTCTAACGGTAGATCACCGATAATAACTGGACGATATGGCTTCATAATTCCGGCTTTATGGTGGGCAATACTTTCAATCGTACCTCCTAAAAAATTCGTATGCTCTAATGCGATACTCGGTATGATTGATACAATTGGTGTAACTACATTCGTACTATCAAGTAAGCCCCCCATACCTGCTTCAATAAGGGCAATATCTACATTACTAGCAACAAAATGTAAAAATGCTGCAACAGTTAATAGTTCAAAATCTGTTAGTTTCCCACTAAGTCCAGCTGCAAGTATTTGTTGGAATACTTGATTCATTTCCGCTTCTGTAATAGCTTGACCCTCTACTTGAATTTGGTCATGCACGTCCAAAATACAAGGAGACATAAATTTACCAACACGTAAGCCATGTTCTTTGGCGATAGATTCTAGAAATGTAAGTGTCGAGCCTTTACCGTTCGTCCCTGCTAAATGCACGACTTGCAATTTATTCTCTGGGTTACCTACTCGTGCCAATGCTTCTTCAATCGCAGTTAGGCCAGGTTTAATAACATCATCGCTCTGAACATTCCACTTTTCCTTATAGCTATTAAAATTTGGGATCATCGTTGTTCCCCCTGTAGCCATTGTCGTATTTCAGCTATAAAATACAACGAGCCTGTAATGACTATAATATCCCCATCATTCCTTTGATGTAGCATTGATTGAACCATTTCACGCCAATTCGCATTATACGCTTTATTCGTATTTGTAGATAATGCAGCTAATTTGTCAGCAGGCATAGCATTCGGTAGCTCAATTTGTGTAAATGCTATTGATGTAGCAATACTATCCATTAAAGCAATACTATTCGCATGATCTTTATCTGATAATGCGGCATATATAAATCGATAGTTTTGGTGCGGATATACCGTTTTAAGTGTTTGAACAAGTGCAGCAGCTCCTTCAGAATTATGCGCTCCATCTAATACTATATTGTTAGGTAATTGCTCAAAACGGCCTGCCCACTGAGCATTTGCCAGTGCTTGACGAATTGACTCATCTGAAATGTTAATTGTTCCATTCTCTCTTAATGTTTGGATAGCCGTAATCGCTAGACTTGCATTATTTATTTGATGTGGCCCAGCCATTTTTAATGGGACAGTTACCATCTCCATATTTGCTTTTTGGTAATTAAAGTGCTGTATATTAGTACCTTGTATAATGTTTTCAACCGTAAAATCCTTCCCTAAAACAAAGCAGGGAGCATGGCGTTCATTTGCTACCTCCTGGATAACCGTGAGTGCCTCTTCACTTTTAACACCTACTACAACGGGTACATTTTCCTTAATAATTCCCGCCTTCTCAAATGCTACCTTTGCTAAAGTGTCTCCTAAAAACGCTGTATGTTCTAGTGAAATCGTTGTAATAATTGAAATAAGTGGCGTCATAACATTCGTAGCGTCTAAACGTCCACCAAGTCCTGTTTCAATCAGCGCAATATCCACTTCTTCATCCGCCAAATATTGGAACATAATAAGTGTGACGACTTCAAAAAAGCTTGGAAAATCACCTTCATAATGTGTCTCAATAATCTCAGCAACTTTGTTCATATAACGTAAAAATTGTGCATCAGAAATTTGAGCTCCATTAATAGTCATTCGTTCATTAACACGCTCTAAATGAGGTGAAGTAAAAGCGCCAACTTTGTAGCCAGCATGTTGTAACATTTCTCTTAGCGCATTCACTGTTGAACCCTTTCCATTTGAGCCTGCTAAATGAATAGCGCGTAGCCTGTCCTGTGGGTTATCTAGAAGTGCTAGTACCTCTCGCATCAATACGAGCGGTGCACGTTTATGATCAACTGCCTTTAACGTAAAAATAAAATCTGTACATTCTTTCATCGTTTTAAACAAAAGAAACACTCCCTTTTACTACAATATCTCTATTTTAGTACAAGTAGCGCTCAATACACATATATTTCTAAAAAAACTCTTGTTTAATTACACTTTGAATGAAAGCTAAAAAAACACACAGAAAAGCACTTTATAAAGTGAGAATTCGTGTGTTTTTAAGTAAATTTCATACTATTTAATGATAACCAGGCAAGGGAGTCTCGGGACTGTCAATATTTTTGTGTAAATGACAATCCAACCTTTTCTTATAGATCATCACTTTTTGATTTTAAATAGATTTGTTCGAAGGAATGATTTTTGTTTTTGGGAAGGGTTAACCCTTCCCAAAAAAACCAAAAATCTCGCGCTGCGTGTTCCTCCTGCTTATTCTTGTCACTCAAACATCGCTTCAAGTTCTGCTCGTGCCTGATTGAAACCAATATGACAACGTGTCGCAAAGTTTTGGTTGTAATCTTCGAACTGTGAAACAAGGAAGCGTTCTAGTGATTCTTCATTTGGAAATTGCTCTTTGCGTTTTGTATATTTCTTGATTTTTTTATTAAATGACTCAATCAGATTGGTGCTATAAATACTACGCCAAATCGCTTTTGGAAAGCTATAAAAACGTCAGGAGATAGGCATTGTCCTGCAAAAGATTTCACGACTTTAGGATAGGCTTTTTCGCCATTTCGAACAGAAATCATTTAGCGCAAGTTGTCCTGCTTCTTTATTTGCCGCCTTGTAAATTGTTTTAAAGTCATCACAGATTTCTTGACGATCTTCTACACGAACCTTATGTGAAATATTGCGTGCCACGTGTACTAGACAAGTTTGGTACTGTGCTTTCGGAAAGACCGTAGAAATTGCATCCACCATGCCTTTTAAGCCATCAGAAATAAACAGAAGAACTTCTTCGACACCACGTTCCTTGAGTTCTGTGAGAAGTTCCTGCCAGTTGTACGCAGATTCAGTTGGTGCAATCGTGTAGGCCAGAACTTCTTTTGAGCCATCTTCACGAATACCAACAGCGATATAAACAGCTTCTTTTTGACACTGTTTCACGACGCACTGGAATATATGTCGCATCTAAGTAAACGCAGACATAACGTGCGTTTAAAGGGACGTTTATTAAAAGCTTCTACCTGTTCTGTGACCACTTTTGTCATGTTAGAAATCGTCTGCGGTGTGTAATGATGGCCATACATCTTTTCAATTAAACCAGCGATTTCTGACATTGTAATTCCTTTTTGGAAGAGATGAATGACCGTTGATTCTAGTGTGTCATTTGAGCGTTTATAGGGTACGACGGTCTGTTGCTTGAACTCACCGTTGCGATCACGTGGAATCTGGATGTTTAAATCACCATATTCGGTATGTAACGTGCGTGAATACGAACCATTGCGTGAATTGCCAGAGTTGAAGCCAATTCGATCATATTTTTCGTAATCTAAAAAAGCCGTTAGTTCTGTCGCGAGTAGCGTATTGACCGCTGTTTCTAAATGGGTACGAAAAACTTCGGTAATATCTTGTTTTTTTACTAGAGCTTCGACAATTTCTGTTGTAAACTGATTCATAGGGAAGACCTCTTTTCTAGGATTGGTTGTGGTGACTTAATTCTACCAAGAAAAGGTCTTTCTTTTTTGTCGTCTTATTCATTTACACAAAATATTTTATACTCTCGGAGTCTCTATTTTCACGAATAGGCTTTTACCCTTCTATCTATAAGCATATAATCATCTATTATCAAATCAACACATCCAATAAAATCACTATATATTTCCCCTTAAAACAATACACATCTTTTGTTGCATAAAACAAAAAACAGCGGATGACTTTATTGCCATCCGCTGTCTCAAGCTTACATATTTTTCAGTTCTTCTAAACGTTTTAATACAACCGCATGTTTACTTTCGTAATCGGCTAATTTTTCACGCTCTGCATTCACTAATGCTTCTGGCGCTTTGGATACGAATTTCTCATTCGATAGCTTACCAGTAACAAGCTTCACTTCTTTTGCCCATTTTTCTAATTCTTTTTCAAGACGAGCAATTTCTTCTTCTAGGTTAATAAGTCCAACTAGCGGTAGGAATAGCTCAGCGCCAGTTACTACTGCTGTCATTGACTGACCAGGAGCCTCTAAGCCTTCTCCAATTGTTAGCGACTCTGGATTACAGAATTTTTCTAAATATGCTTTATTTGCTTCAAGTACTGAAACCGTTGCGGCATCCTTCGCTGAAATATATAACGGCACTTTTTTGCTCATTGGTGTATTAACTTCCGCACGAATATTACGTACTGAACGTATAATATCCATTAGGAGCTTCATGTTGTCTGCTTCCTCTGCAAAATGAAGCTCCTCACGTACAGTCGGCCACGCAGCCACTGTGATTGATTCACCTTCATGAGGTAAGTGCTGCCAGATTTCTTCCGTAATGAATGGCATGAATGGATGTAATAGACGCATCGTTTGATCTAAAACGTAAGCTAAAATAGAACGAGTCGTTTTCTTAGCTGCTTCATCATCACCATATAACGGTAATTTCGCCATTTCAATATACCAAGAGCAGAAATCATCCCAAATGAAGTTATAAAGCTCGCGGCCAACTTCGCCAAATTCGTAGCGCTCTGCAAGAGATGTTACACGCTCAATTGTTTCATTTAAGCGAGTTAGAATCCATTTATCGGCAACTGATTTTTCACCAGTTAAGTCGATTTCATCATATGTCATACCTTCCATGTTCATTAAAGCAAAACGAGAGGCATTCCAAATCTTATTAGCAAAGTTCCATACTGCTTCTACTTTTTCAGTTGTATAACGTAAATCTTGACCTGGTGATGATCCAGTAGCTAAGAAATAACGTAATGAATCGGCACCATACTTATCAATAACGTCCATAGGGTCTACACCATTGCCAAGTGATTTACTCATCTTGCGTCCTTCACCATCACGTACTAAACCGTGAATTAAAACATCTTTGAATGGGCGCTTACCTGTAAATTCAAGACCTTGGAAAATCATTCGAGATACCCAGAAGAAAATAATATCATAGCCAGTTACAAGTGTGCTTGTTGGGTAGTAACGTTTATATTCTTCATTTGTCTCATCTGGCCAACCCATTGTTGAAAATGGCCATAGTGCTGACGAGAACCATGTATCTAATACGTCTTCATCTTGCGTCCAATTTTCTACATCTGCTGGTGCTTCTTTTCCTACGTAAATTTCACCTGTTTCATTGTGATACCAAGCTGGGATTTGATGACCCCACCATAATTGGCGAGAGATACACCAGTCACGGATATTTTCCATCCAGCGAGAATATGTGTTTTCAAAACGCGATGGTACAAAGTTTGCTTTTCCTTCTTCATCTTTTTGAAGTGTAAGTGAAGCATCAGCGAGTGGTTGCATTTTTACGAACCATTGTGCTGAAAGATATGGCTCTACAACAGCACCAGAACGTTCAGAGTGACCTACTGAATGTGTATGTTCTTCAATACGGATAAGCACGCCTGCGTCTTGTAAATCAGCTACAATTTGTTTACGGCATTCAAAGCGATCCATACCGTTATACTTGCCAGCAAGCTCGTTCATTGTACCATCTTCATTCATGACAAGAATGCGTTCTAGGTTGTGGCGGTTACCAACTTCAAAGTCGTTCGGATCGTGTGCTGGTGTCATTTTTACAACCCCAGTACCAAATTCCATATCTACGTACTCGTCTGCTACGATAGGAATTTCACGACCTACGATTGGTAAAATAACTGTTTTACCGATTAAGTGTTGATAACGCTCATCTTTCGGGTGAACGGCTACCCCAGAGTCACCTAGCATTGTTTCAGGACGTGTTGTAGCTACTTCCACATGTCCTGAGCCATCAGCTAATGGGTATTTCATGTGATAGAATGCACCTTGAACATCTTTATAAATAACTTCAATATCTGATAATGCTGTTTTTGCAGCAGGGTCCCAGTTAATAATGCGTTCACCACGATAGATTAAGCCCTTTTCATATAATTGAACGAAAACAGTTTTAACTGCATCGGAAAGACCTTTATCAAGTGTGAAACGCTCACGAGAATAATCTAATCCAAGACCAAGCTTCGCCCATTGATCACGAATATGGCCAGCGTACTCTTCTTTCCATTCCCATGTTTTTTCGAGGAATTTTTCACGACCTAAATCATAACGTGTAATATTATCTTCACGCAGTTTGGCCTCTACTTTTGCTTGTGTCGCAATACCTGCATGGTCCATTCCTGGTAACCAAAGTGCATCATAACCTTGCATGCGCTTCATACGAGTTAAAATATCTTGTAATGTTGTATCCCAAGCATGACCAAGATGTAGTCTACCTGTTACATTCGGTGGTGGAATAACGATTGAATAAGGTTCCTTTTCACTTGTAGGCTGTGCCTCGAAAAATTTTCCTTGCAACCACCATTCATAACGACCCGCTTCTATTGATAGCGGATCATATTTTGTCGGCATTGAGATGTTTTCTGTCATTTTGACTCCTCCTGTTGATTTATTTATTTCACCGGTGTGAGATAGTACCAATCCTTCTGTTTTTATGTCTCATGCTGAGGCACATTTACCAGAAGATTTAATGAAAATAAAAAAAACTCCTAACGTCTAAAAGGACGAAGGAGTTTAAGTTCGCGGTACCACCTTTAATTCCAGCAGAGGCGAGTTAAGCGGTCACTATACACACTTTTCATCAGGAAATAGAATGTACTACTTTGCTTAAGCCTTTTACTACTGGCTCTCAATTCGGTAACGGTGTTTAACCGGCTTTAACTACTGTTAGTTCACTAAAGCTGCTCAAGGGCTACATTCAATTAGGTACAAATAGAAACTTTTCAGCTACCGTTTCCTCTCTTAAAATGTACTAATAATTTACTCTTCCCTGTCATAGCATCTATATTCGACTTTTTCACATTGTACCGCAAAATCGTGCAATTTTTCAAGTGATTTAGTCATTGTTTAGGAAGCATTACAAAGTAAATAGAGAGGAAGTGAAAATTCAAATGCGACGACGTAAGTATAATCCTTGGCTTTTACCACCTTGGCTACGACAATTTCGTTTTTATTCCAAAACGATTATTGTGCCAATTTGTGTTTTTCAATTTATACGTGTCATCATCATTCCAACATCCGGCGATTTTATTATCTTATTGCTCTTGCTACTTCTATGCTATTTACTTTTGAATGAGATCATTTGAAACACGAACCTTTAGCGGTGTATAGTCTTCCTTTAAATCCCAGATCATAGATGGAATTTCATGCCAGGAGCTGGATTCACGGACTACAATATGACTTGAGGATTCCCTCAATAATGTCTTTTGCTCAACTGGTTCCGGTTTTTCTTTTCGTGCTGGAGCTATTACAGCTTCAGACTTTTCCTTTTGTGCTGAATATTTTACAGCCTTCGATATTTCTTCTTGTATTGAAGCTACTACAGCTGTAGATTTTTCTTCTTGTGTTGAAGCTACTACAGTTGCAGGTTTTTCTTCTTGTATCGAAGCTACTACAGTTGCAGGTTTTTCTTCTTGTATCGAAGCTACTACAGCTGTAGGTTTTTCTTCTTGTGTCGAAGCTACTACAGCTGCAGGTTTTTCTTCTTGTATCGAAGTCACTACATCTGCGAGTTGTTTTATCTGTGCCGTTTCTTCTACAAGGGCAACCTTCTCTATTTGAGCAGAGGCATTTGCAGTAACAGGCAGTTTTTCTAAAACATTAGCTTTTTCAAATACTGGCTCTGGCTCATTAAAAATACTTGTAACCGTCCATTCGAGCTGACACATCTGATTAGTCAAGATAGGTCGAATATCCTTTACCATTAAATCTTCAATAGCTGCATCCTTTGGTAAATCCACATGTAAAGGGACTGCATACTCAAAATAACCAGTATCTCCTTGAAGATCAAGTGCATCGATTCGTACTAATTCTTCATCATCAATGAAAGCTTGCATGTCTTGAAAATCAAAGCGAACATGTGCTGTGATATGATAAATACCCATTAATCGTAGTGAATCTTCTAACTGCATTGTCTGCCACTGAGGCTTAATTTGCACAGCCGCTATTTCTGTTGGGCAGCCATAACCAGGAAAACAAAAAGTTTCACTCATATTCCAAATTTTGTGTTCGATAATAATCCCTCCTCTTGCATCATATGAAGCTCCGGAGGTTAGTATGCTATAGGATGTTTAATAAAAGCATCAAATGATAAGGAAAAAATTTTTTTCGTGCTTGCCCTTCTTTATAAAAGTTCACGCAGAATTTTTTATTTTTATATTAAAAATGGTTCATCATTTAAAGTTTGTAGTGCCATTAGTAAAATATAGGCTATGTATATAAGTTGATCTTCGTTCCGGCTGGGCGACTCCTTGGGGATCAGCGATAGAGGAACGAAGGCTAAATGCATCACGTCCTGTGATAACGCCTTCGTAACCAACATCGGTGCCGCTGCCGCTTCGCTTTCGCGCAAAAAACATCTGTTGGCCCGAGACCATGGAGCGAGCAACGCGAGTGAAGCGGCTCATCGGACGCCCCCGGCTGGAACGGAAATCAACCCCACGTTATGATGATGAGCCTAAAAAGGGCATACTAGAAAAACTTCTAGCATGCCCTTTTACTGTTGGTTCAACAGCGTAATTATACATTCACCAATTTAATTTTATTTGCTACACGATCTGTTAACATTCGTGTTGCTTTTGGTACGATTGGCTTAAAGATTGGATTTAAAACAGGACCAGCTAATCCTCCTGCTGTTACTTCTAAGAAGCCTGTCATTTTTGTATTTTCTGCATCAATACTTTCTGCAAGGAAATAACCGTTTCCTGAAAAGTTGTCAGAAAGTCCTTTTAATTCGAATGTTACTTTTGTAGGCGCTGCCCATTCTAAAATAGTAATCTCTACTTGTACTGTTTTTTTCAGTACACCAACATTGCCTTTAAACGTCCAATTTGAATGTTTTTCATCAATCATTTCATGTGCATTATAACCTGGGACAAGCTTTGCCCATTTTTCCATATCGCTAACGAAATCCCATACATTTTCAATTCCTACGGGTACTTCGACCATATGTGTGCCAGTTGCCATATCAATTCACTACTTTCTTTTACGAATAGCTATATTATATACGATTTCGCCCACAATTTGGCTATGCTGAAAGTTATAATTTTAATAATTTTTTTCAAGTAATAACGATTATTTTTATTCATTGATATATCCAATGGATTTTTTAACTTCTTTCGGCAATTATTTCTGTAGCGTAAGCAAAGCGTAAGCTACAAATGTGTTTTGGTAGCGAAAGCGAAGCAACTGGTACAGATGTTTTATGTAAAAAAAATAACATGTCTGAAAATACTTCTAGCATACACATTCATTCCGTATCAACATTTATAAAAATGTTACACTATATCCATCAACTGGTTGTTCAGTTATTACTAACGGTGCAGAATAATTGAAAATTCAATGCGAATGGGAGGTTATGTTTTGGGGTTATCTTCGATTTTAATTGGACTTTGTGTAGTTACATTAGTTATTATCTTCTTTTTTCCTTTACTAAGGGTTGAAAAATATAGGAAAGATTCACCCCCTTATAAGAGATCTTATTGTATATTTGGTTTACTAATTATCAATTGGATATTATACATTGCAGGTTTTTATACATTGCTACCTGTTAATATCGCAAACTTAATTTTTATCCCAACATGGTTTATTATTTGTGCTTTAGGTGCTATATTTACAATATTGGAGTTTAAGAACAACAAGGCCTTTGCAGCTCCACTTGCTGGTTTTACGGTTATCAGCTTTGTTTTCGCTTTATTCTTAAACGCTTTATCACACATGTAAAGGAATTTTCAGTTAATTAAGAAAAGTGCAGGCTATCAATTGGAGGATTCATAATGAAAGAGTTGTATTATACAGGACTTGTTTTCTTTTGTTTAGGAAGTTTAATGCTATTTTTACATTGCCTTGTTAGTAGTGCGGTAAGGCATTTAGCAACTTATATGGGTGAACCGGTTCCTCTAAACAATAGTTTATATATACCTTCTGTATTGTTTATTGTGACGGGAATAGTACTAATTAGCATATATATTTTTAATAAGAGAAAAAAATTTTAACAGGCACCAATTTTCAAAGATTTAATTAAACAACATCGAATTATGACATATCCATCAATATAGGACTTGTGTGTATGTTTAATTTTTATGTAGCCAGTTATACTTCTACAGCCCCACACATGGCATTGTAGCTCCAATTAGACAACCTGTGTAAATGATTCCCCTGCTGTAATGAATAATGAGAGATTAAACAAATAAGATATTAAACAAACTGGTGCTTTGAAGAATATTGAGCTGTTAAGACAGCTCTTGTTTTTTATTCAACTAACAGTGCAAGTTGAAGAATTTAATATGTTTAGTAGGGAGAGATTTGTTATTATAAAAAATAATTTGCTATTACTATCCCTGTTGGCTTTATTCTTGGGAGGATGTTCAAACAGTATTTTTGAAAATGATACTACAATTACAAGTATTGAGATTTTGAAATTCGCAAGTACTTCACCAAGTCCTGAAGAATATAGAGGGCAAGAAGGTGAAGTTATTTCAGTCATTAAATCGAAAGAAGAAATAAAGCGACTTATTAATTCAATTGAAAGAGCAGAACAAGAAAGTACCGAAAGCATGAATATTGCATTGCCTAATCATTTAATTATATTTAAAGAAAACGAAAATGTAATATTAACACTTGGCTATTATCCCAATATTAGTAATGAGAAGGATGAATTCCTTGATTTAAACAAAGATAAAATTTATATAACCAACGCACTGAATTTAATTCAAAAATGATAAATATTAATACCATCTTTGTTCAACTAACAAGGACTTTACTTCAATATGAATAGGACTTGCGTTTATGATTAATCTTCATATATGTAAGTCCCTTTGTTATGCTCTTCTAATTGCTCCTATAGCTTCACAAATGGCTCAATAGCTATTGATTAGACAGCCTGTGTGATTTTTTCCTCTACCCCACTAACCACACTCACAAGTCTCTCTTCCGCATACTGCGATAATATGCAAGCATTTGATAAATCTGTTCATCCGTAAAAACATCAATTTTAACGTCTGTTTTTTGCAATTTAACTTTTTTAGTGATGCTTTCTTTTACTATTTGTTCATCGACTAAATAATTGTAGAAGGCTCTTATACGCAAAATGATTGAGTTGATTGTATTAGGTTTATTACCTCTCTTTTGGCATTGCATAAGATAATCACGCAAATGTACATGAGTTACGTCCTCAGCGTTGATTTCACCCTATTCAAAGCAATACTCAATAAATGGATAGAGTAAATACCTATAATTTTGCACATTTGCATTAGATGTGTTATTGAATCGTCTATTTGCAATAAAGTCCTCATATGAAAATTTCAAAAGCATACAAAAAACCACCTCCTATCGAATTTTTAGAATCGATAAGAAGTGGTTACTAATTTGTTAATTGATTGAGAATTACACTACTTCATAAAAGGAACGTATTTTCGCTCTCTTGTTATCTTGCTAATTGTGCAAATACTTTATGGAAGGCATCAACCGTTTTTGCGATATGTTCCTCCGTATGTGCAGTAGAAATAAATAAACCTTCAAATTGAGATGGCGGTAAGAAAATACCTTCTTCTGCCATTAGACGGAAGTATTCAGCGAATAATTGTAAATCAGACGTTTTTGCTGTAGCAAAATCAATAACATCTTCGTTCGTAAAGAAGAAACCTATCATTGAACCAGCACGATTCACAGTATGTGGAATATTGTATTTCGTTGCTGCTTCACGGAAACCAGCCTCTAATTGATCTCCTAGCTTTTTGAAGTATTCATAAGAGCTATTATCTAAGCGAGATAATGTTTCATAGCCTGCTGTCATTGCTAATGGATTCCCTGACAATGTTCCAGCTTGATAGATTGGACCAGCTGGTGCTACCTGCTCCATAATTTCCTTTTTCCCTGCAAATGCACCAACAGGAAGTCCACCGCCAATTACTTTTCCTAATGTTGTCATATCTGGTGTTACATCAAAATAACCTTGTGCACAGCCATAGTCAACACGGAAGCCTGTCATAACTTCATCAAAAATCAACAAAGATCCATGTTCCTTTGTTAATTCACGTAAGCCTTGTAGAAAGCCTGGTTGTGGAGGTACAACGCCCATATTTCCTGCAACTGGCTCAACAATTACTGCCGCAAGCTCTGAACCAAATTTTTCGAAAATTAGTTTTGCCCCTTCTAAGTCATTGTACGCTACTGTTAACGTATTACGTGCAATATCCGCTGGGACACCAGGACTGTCAGGTAAGCCTAATGTAGCTACCCCAGAGCCAGCCTTAATGAGCAAGGAATCTCCATGACCATGATAAGAGCCCTCAAATTTTAAAATTTTATCGCGCCCTGTAACACCACGAGCTACGCGTAAAGCAGACATCGTAGCCTCTGTCCCAGAAGACACGAAGCGAATCATTTCCATTCCAGGCAGTCGATCTAATACTAATTTGGCCAATCGATTTTCTGTGAAGCTTGGTGCTCCAAATGAAGAGCCTTTCGCTGCTGTTTCTGCAATTGCTTGTACAACTTCTGGATGCGTATGACCTAAAATAAGAGGTCCCCATGATAATACATAATCAATATATTCATTGCCATCGATGTCTTTAATAATAGCACCATGACCAGACTCCATGAAAATTGGATCCATATTTACGGATTTGAACGCACGTACTGGGCTACTTACACCACCTGGCATTAAGTTAATTGCTTCAGCATATGCTTGTTTTGATTTTTCGTAAGAACGCGCCATTTATTTCTCCTCCAACCAGTGTGCAACATCTTTAGCATGATACGTAATGATTAAATCAGAGCCTGCACGTTTCATGCCAAGTAATGTTTCAAGCACTACTTTTTTCTCTTCAATCCAGCCATTAATAGCTGCTGCTTTGATCATTGCATATTCACCAGAAACGTTGTACGCAACAATCGGTAATGTATAGTTATTTTTCACATCACGAATAATATCTAAATAACTTAGAGCTGGCTTAACAATTAAGAAATCTGCACCTTCTGCAATATCTGACTCTGCTTCGCGGAATGCCTCTATACGATTCGAAGGATCCATTTGGTAAGATTTACGATCACCAAATTGAGGCGCACCATCAGCTGCATCACGGAATGGCCCGTAGTAGCTAGAAGCATACTTTACGGCATATGACATAATCGGTACATTTTCAAAGCCTGCTTCGTCTAAGCCTGCGCGAATTGCAGCAACAAAACCATCCATCATATTAGATGGAGCAATGATGTCTGCTCCAGCTTTTGCTTGTGATACTGCTGTACGTGCTAAAACATCTAATGAAGGATCGTTTAAAATTTGATCACCTTCAATTAAGCCGCAATGACCATGATCTGTAAATTCACATAAGCATGTATCTGCAATGACTAATAGCTCTGGGTAGCGAGATTTAATTAGTCGTGTTGCTTCTTGCACAATACCATGATCATGGAATGCACCAGTTCCGACTGCATCTTTTTCTGCAGGTAAGCCAAACAAAATAACTGCAGGTATACCTAAAGTAACAACTTCGTCAATCTCAGCTTCAAGTTTATCTAATGAAAATTGAAAAACTCCTGGCATAGAAGGTACTTCGTTTTTAATATTTTCGCCTTCAATAACGAAAATTGGATAAATTAAGTCCTCTTTGTGCAAGTATGTTTCTTTTACCATTGATCGTAATGCAGCATTTGCACGCAAACGACGATGTCTTTGAAATTGTAATTTTGTCATTTTCTCTCTCCTACTTTCGTTATTTCCTCGATGACTGCTTGCATTGTATATACGCTCGGCATAACATCCACAGTAGCACCGTGATTTAAAATAACTGCTTCTGTAATATGACCGATTGCTGCCACACGTGCTGCCTCCCAACCAATTACTGAAGCTACATCCATTGCATAGACATCAACAGCGGAAGGGCTAGCAAAAATCACTGTGACGTCGCTATTCGCTCGGATACAATCAATAATTACTTGTTTTTGACCGTGTCGCTCAATCGTTTCATAAACTGTCCATTCCTTTAATTTAAATGGCAGCCCTTCCTTCAATGTCTTTTTCGCTTTTTCTCCACGAATAAATAGACATGTAGGATTGCTGCCTGCTACA
The DNA here is from genome assembly GCF_016638705.1 of Lysinibacillus agricola. GTDB lineage: Bacteria > Bacillota > Bacilli > Bacillales_A > Planococcaceae > Lysinibacillus > Lysinibacillus agricola. Next base: position 4,144,674 of record NZ_CP067341.1, read on the forward strand.
CTAGGAAATTCTTGAACAAATACATCTGCACTAAATATAGAAGGCATAAAACTCACATGGAATCCAAGCTTTTCTAAGGCTGTAGTAGTTTTAGTACCAATAGAAGCAATCTTTCCTTGAAAATGCCCTGCACTTAAATTAAAACGTTGCATTTTGTTGGCAAAAGCGTCTACAGCATTTTGACTCGTAAAAATGAGCCATTCAAATTGACGCGCAAACTCTAAATGCGCATCATCGTTTCTATCGATAAGCTCACAAGTTTCAATCAATGGGGCAATTATTGCTTGACCACCTAAAGCTGTAATGTCATCTATAATTGTTGTCGTCTTAGATGTACCTGTCAAAATAATAGTTTTACCTTCTAAAGGTAAATTACTTTGCATCTTGCTCTGCCTTTACTCGTTGAATTAATTCAAAAGCACCTTGCTTCGTTAAAATCTCAGCAAGCTCTTTCCCAACTGCTGCCGCATCAGTGCCTACTACTGTTTCCTTGTAAACAACTGAGGCATCTGGTGCAGCAACAAGGCCAGTTAGTGTAATTTCTTCCCCATTAGACTTTGCGTATCCTGCGATAGGTACTTGACAGCCTCCATCCATAGCCGCCAGGAAAGCACGTTCTGCATGTGCTTCTTGCCATGTAATGCTATCTGTTAACTTACCTAATTCCGTTAATAACTCCGTATCATCTCCACGGCATTCAATACCTAGAGAGCCCTGAGCTACTGCTGGAAGACAATCCTCAACAGGTAAAAACTCAGTAACAACATCATCGCTCCAGCCAAGGCGTTTTAGCCCTGCTGCCGCTAAAATAATGGCATCGTATTCATCTGTTTCAAGTTTAGCTAAGCGTGTATCCACATTTCCACGAATCCATTTAATTTCTATATCTGGGCGGACTGTTAAAAGTTGAGCACTGCGACGAAGAGAACTTGTCCCAACGACAGCTCCCGCTGGAAGATCGGCAAACTTCACATGTCCTTTTGAAATAAATGCATCACGCGCATCTTCACGAGGTGGAATACAGCCAATTACTAATCCTTCAGGCAGTACTGCAGGCATATCCTTCATAGAATGAACAGCAAAGTCAATTTCTTTGTCGTAAAGTGCTTGTTCAATTTCTTTTACGAAAAGCCCTTTACCACCTACCTTAGATAGCTGCACGTCTAAAATTTGGTCACCTTTTGTGACAATTTCTTTCACTTCAAATTCAAATGGTACACCTGCTGCTTTTAACTCATTGATAAACCAATTTGTTTGTGTTAAAGCTAGCTTACTTCTCCTAGAACCTACAATAATTTTTCTCAACAGTCTCCAACCTTTCTTCTAATACCATAAATGGAATCGCGATAAACTACTTCCTAAAAAGAAGTTAACAACAACTAATAGGTAAGCGTATATATGTACCCACGCATAAGTTGTCCCTATCAGCTTACTTTTACGATTCACATACAATATAAAGCAATATAAAATTAAAATAATAAAGGACCCAATAATCTTCGCATCAAAAACCGAAAGACTCTCTAGCGTTAGTAGTGCCCATTCAAACCCTAAAATTAAACTTATAAATAACATTGGAATACCGATGAAAAATGACACATTCATCCAACTGCTCGTCTGCTGTAGTGATGGCAGCCTTGTCCATAAATGTGACCATTTTTTCTTTTTAAGCAAACGATATAATACTAAATATAATATCGCAAAAACAAATGTTAACGAAAATGCTGCGTACGATAAAATCGCAAATGATATATGAATAAAAAGCATTTCCGAAATTAAAGTATCGCTAACTGCTCCTGTTGGTCGTTTCGGCATAAAAGTAAAAATACTAGCGAACAAAAATCCTAGTATATTAATAATAAACACCGGGAGATCAACTCGTGCAATACAGTGCAGAATAATAGATAATGTCACGAGTAGCCAGGAATAAAAGAGAATACCTTCAGACAAGGATAATATCGGAAAACGCTTTGTTTCCACAAAAGTTAATATAATAATGGCACTTTGAATTACCCATACAAATGAAACAAGCCAAAAAGCAATTCGCCTTGCTCGTACTTGCTTATAAAAGTAATCAGTAAAGTAAAATACTAGACTGATCGCATACAAGACGATCATTACTTCATATAGCCTTGTCATTGTCAAATCAGCCAATAGACATCCCTTCTTTATATCGAATGTGCTAAAGTGATGTACTTTAGCCTAGAATAGAAAAACGTTTTCGTATCCTTAGTTTACCATACAGATACGAAAACGCCTCATTTAATATCATTAGAAAATCTCGTTCGCGGGCAACTTTTCTAAAGTTGCACCGCGAACACATAGACATCTTTAGAAAGAGTACTTTGGTTCAGTGGAAGATTCTGATGACTGTAAGCGTTCTTTGCGTTCAAGCTCTTGCTTTGTCATCGCAGTAACTTCAGCTTCCACAGCATCCTCAATACCGAAAATTTGTTGGAATAAACGTAACTGTTCATTTGCTTTTGGTGAATTTGCCATTTCTTTAGCTTGTAAAATTGGCTCTTTTAACAATTGATTAATAATTGACTTTGTATGCTTACTTAAAATTTTACGTTCACGATCTGTTAAATCTGGCATTTTATTTTCGATACTAATCATTGTCTCTTCTTGAATATGACTCGCTTTTTTACGTAAAGCCGAGATGACAGGAACAACGCCAAGAGTCGCAACCCAATCTTTAAATTGTACAACCTCTTTGCCAATCATTGTAGTAATATCAGCCGCAGCGCGTTCACGCTCAGCTAAGTTTGCTTCTACGATGCCTTGTAAATCATCTATATCATATAAGAAAACATTTGGTAAATCTCCAACAAGTGGATCAATATCACGCGGAACTGCAATATCTACCATAAATAATGGTTTACCTTTACGCAAACGTTCTACAAATTGCATTAGTTCATAGTCAATAACATAATCTGTTGCACCTGTAGACGTAATTAAAATATCTGCTTCCAGTAACGAACATTGCAGCTCCTTCATAGATTTTGCTTCACCGTCGAATTTAGCTGCTAGACTTTCTGCTTTTTCGAACGTACGGTTAATAACGGTTACTTTTCCTACACCGCTACCGTAAAGGTTCTCAATAGCAAGTTCCCCCATTTTTCCTGCACCTAAAATTGCCACATGTTTACGTTGTAAAGATCCGAATATTTTTTTTGCTAATTCAACTGCTGCATAAGAGACTGATACCGCGTTCTCACCGATAGCCGTTTCATTATGTGCACGCTTCGCAAATGTCACCGCTTGTTTAAATAGCTGATTGTATACCGTTCCTGTTGTTCCAATCTCTTGTCCACTTAAGAAGCTTTTCTTAACTTGTCCTAAAATTTGAGTTTCGCCAAGCACCATCGAATCAATGCCAGCTGTCACTTTGAATAAATGCTCGATTGCCTCATCTTCTTCACGTATTGTTAAATACGAAGAAAATGTCTCCGCTGGCAGGTCGAACCAATTTGCTAAAAATTGTTTAACAAAATGACGTCCAGTATGCACCTGATCAACTACTGCATATATTTCTGTGCGGTTACATGTCGAAACAATAACATTTTCTAATATACTTTTTTGTTTTTGTAGCGCTTCCATTGCTTGTGGTAGTTCACTCTCTATGAATGATAACTTTTCACGAATTTCAACTGGCGCTGTCTTATAATTCAAGCCTACTACGATGGTATGCATGAATAACACCTCACACGTTCTAATTCACAAATCTCATTATAGCACAGTTCGACAAGAGTTCATCTATAATTTGTGAACATGTCATGAAGAACTGTAATTCGTCATCTACATTAGAATTATTATAAACTAAGTGTAACAAATTATACGTTCTGTTTCAAATTTAATGTTTTCCAGAACATTTTCTTTAATGGCTCTACCAAAAAGTGTGGTTGATTTCCGTTCCGACTGGGCACTTTGTTGCTGCCGCTACGCTTTCGCACAGATAAAACATTTGCCGCTGACGCTTCGCTGCGCTGCAGGGTCTCGGGCCAACACGATGTTGGTCACGAAGGCGTTATCACAGGATGTGATGGTTTTAGCCTTCGTTCCTCTATATCGCTGATCCCCAAGGAGTCGCCCAGTCGTAACGAAGATCAACTTATTCACATGATATACGTTTTATTAAAGACATTCCTATCTTCCGATGATGAACAAATAAAAGATGATTGATATTGAAGATTCCTAAAGGCAATTCCTAATTATTCATACGTACAAACTATTACTTTCACGTTGGAATAAGGATAATCAATTATTTTATTTAGGTAAATATGTCTTTCGAAATAAACAATAGAGTTAAATCAAATCTTACAACTCTATTGTTCTTTTAATTATTATTGAGGTATAAAAAAATGCCTTTGTTGAATTATTATTTTTAACAAGGCTAAATTTACTTTCTTATACTATTGTTCCCTAAGTCGAAATTAAGATAAACATTTCTGTACATTAGTCATCACCTCAAAGTTTCTTTAGGCGTAATATTGCCAAATTTAATAAATTTATTAAATAAACGGTTCATTTCGAAGGTTAGGATAAAAATTTTTTTGATATATATGATGAAGATAAATTGATTGGATTGGAGGCGGACGGAAATCAACAACACTTTATGGTAATTATTGTATAAAATCAAAAAAGCTGAACTAATTTTGTCTATTAGTTCAGCTTAATTTTGAGTATTAAACTATTAATTTGTAATTGTCGTGGTTTTTGTAGCTATAATTTTACCGTCTTTATCATACGCTACAAATTCAATCTCATTATTAACTTTGAAGTCCTGCATTGTTTGCACTGGTTTTGTTAACATGTAGACATTATCACTACGCTTTTTCAATTCAAATTGCGCATCTCCACTTAAAGAAGGGAAACGTACATTAATCTTTGCAACATTTGAGCAATTACCATCGATTCTTGCATTCATTGTAATATTGCCTTTGCGTAGAGTTACTGTAGCTTCTTCAAATAAATCTTCAGGATTCACGCAACTTGAAGGCGCAGTTTTGCATAAAATCGCATCAATAATTTTTTGGAAAACTTGATGTAATTGTAAGTTATCGATTGCGTGGTAATAAATACCACCAGTATCTGCAGCCAATTGCGTTAACATTGCATCATTGACTTGTGATTTTTTACCCATACTTACAGTGTAAACCTTAACGCCTTGCTTTTTCGCATCGTTCAGCACTTTTGTCATTTTCGATTTACTTGTTTTACCATCTGATACGACAATAATAGCTTTTGAGGTTTTCGAGTCATTTGAGAATTTAGACAGTGCGATTTCTATACCTGCAAAAATATCTGTGGCACCCTTCTCTTTCGATGCTTTATAAAGATCTTTTTTCAATACATTGTCTGTACTGCCTTCTCCAAGAACAGTAGCTTTTGTATTTGTTTCAATAACAATATTATTTTTAGCCTTAATTTGATTGATTACTTCCATCATTTTTTTACCACGGTAATTTGTTTGGTCAGTAGCTTTCATGGAAGCAGAGTAATCAACTACGTATGCGACTTCTGTTGCTAAAGAACAAGAATTTTTACTAAAGTAAGGATTTGTGAAAATATCCTTCGTTATTGTTTTATCTTTTAAATCCTTCAATATTGTGGCATAACGAGGATCTATTTTATTTACCAATGTTGCTTCAGCTTTAGATTTCCCATAAATAACTGAGTCAAAGTACGCTACAGCTGTACCTGGGCTTCCAGTATTATTTAAATAATCCGAAGTATTTGTTACGAATGAAGCTGTTTTCTCAACACCGTCAAATTTAATTTTTACTGTTCCTTGGTAATCAGTAATAATTTCTCCACCTGGTCTCACTAATGTAACCATTACTTTCGTGTAACGATCTTTACCAGATGGTCTTGATGCTGCTTCCGCACTTTCCTTTAATGCTTCCACTCGTTTTTTATAGGCTTCTACTTGACCAAGTAATTTACCACCTTGGTATTTTAATAATACAGTTCGATCATAGTTACTTAAGCTTGTGAAAATAGCATAAATTTTCATGACACTGTCATAATGCTCGAGTGTTAGTTTTTTTTCATCTGGCATATAGCTCATAAGTTGAATAATAGCACCAACTGGGTTAATGTTCTCAACCTGTGAGGCAATCGCATCATCAATTCCTTGAATACGATAAATTGGACGCCCATCATCTGAAATCATATACATAATTTCAATCGTATCATTAACCGAATCCTCTAAACGTTTTTCAACAATCTCTTCGAACAGCCAAACTGAAATATTATAGTTTTCAAACTGTAAAATGGCATTTTCATAGCCTAATGCAGGGTATTTTTTATCACTGCCACCATATTGTAAATATATATTTTCAACATTTCCTAAAGCATTGGTTACATTTGTTTGCTGCCCAATACTAAATAGTTTTTCTTCTCTATCAATCCAATGGACGTTCACAATATTTTCTGTAAAGAACTCTGGTAATTTTTCATACGGTACATATGGAGGTGTTACATTTCCATTTTCGTCATCAGTATTTGCTGGATCATACACTTGATAATCAATGCGCATTTCTGGTTGAGGTGAGTAACGGACTTGTGCATTAAGTTTTTCACCTACAAGACATTTCATACCAGGATCTGTATTGTTAATAAGCTCAAATGAAATTGTATCACGTACAGATTTTGTTAATTTTGGTGCTATAACAATCGCAGAGACAGTAGAGCCATCTGATTGCACATTTCGAACAGCTTCACCAGATGTGTCAACGATTTTTGCACCATATGATGAAGTTACACGGAATGTATAAGATTTATCATCAGGTATTGGATCACCATTACAAGCTTTTAAAGATACAGTAATGAGCGTTGAATCTTGGTCATTTGCGATTAAATCTGGTTTTTCAACATCAATACTTTGTAGAGCATTATTTACATACTCTGGTCCAGTAAAATCGTTGTTATTATCCTTTGGCTCTTCAAATTCTGTGTTGCTTGAGCCCATGAAACTCGGAGGTAATGTAATTTTATCGTTATCACGGCCTGCTGCAGTACGTTTTAATCCTAGTACAGCAAAGTTGTCGTTTTGTACACCGCGGTATAAAAATTCAGCACTATCTCCACGAGTTAGCTTTGTAGAAGGATTGAAGTCGGCAAATGTCTTTTTACCAGTGTTTCCTGTTGAAATATCATTTGTGTATAAATATTGAACTGCCTGAGGCTCATCTAAATCTAAACCTTTAAAGGCCGCATATAGTCGCGCAAATTGTCCACGTGTAACGGCTTTTGAACGATTGGCTGCTGTATAAGTACCATTAAACGGTAAATAAAAATCACTATAGAAATTATAGGCAACACTGTCGTTATACGTTAATGCATAATTGCGATCAAGCTTTGCAAACATGACAACAAGCTCTCGCTCAGTTATCTGTTCATTAGGTAAAAATTTATTAGCGCTATTCAATGAGAGTAAATCATTATCGACTGCCCATGAAATAGCTTTGTATTTACTATTATTTGTTGGTACATCCTGAATTGTCGTAGCTGCATGAGTAACAGCTGGAGTTGCTGTCATAAGGACAAGCACGAAACAAAGCAGGGATAGAAATGCTTTTTTAGCATACGTCATTCATTTCAGTCCTTTCTTTAATTAAAGAACAATATGTCATCTCGATAATTTTGTTTTAAGTCATTTTCCAAATAATTCAAGAAACGTTCTAACACTACTGATGCTTCTGCTCGCGTTAATGGTTGATTTGGATTAAATCGACCTACAGGGTCACCAGTCATTAAGCCTAACTCATTTACAATGTAAATACCGTCTCTTGCATAGGCTGGAATTTGCGCATCATCCTTAAACTTTGTTATATAGCCTGGATCTGGCGCCTTATTCTCAAGCCCTAAGGCACGCACATAAATCGTAGCGGCTTGTGCTCGAGTAATTGGATGATCAGGCTTGAAATACTCTGGTGATACACCTTTAATAATTCCTTTATGAACCGCAGTCTCAATATAGGCATAATCTTTTACTGTACGCTTGATATCTTTAAAAATACTTGCCGTAGTTGTCGGTTTTTTCGTTTTCGGTTCTTCCATAACACGTAAGTCAACTGCCTTACCAATCGCCGTTGAAAAGTCAATACGCTTCATAGGGGTATTCGGTGAGAAGAAGTTACTTGCATCAGAGTAAATACCTAAAGAGTATAATTTTTCGATAGCCTCTTTCGCATAATGATTTGATAAATCACGGAACTTAGGAATGATTAAACGTTCAATTGTCGGCATGTATTCGGTATCTAAGTCAATAGAACCTTTTTGTCCAGAGGCTAAATCATACGTATATTCAGAAATAACATCCTTTTCACTTACTACCGCATATCCACCATCAAAGCTCCCCAAACTCCCTAGGTTTTCTTCATAGTTTAGTACACGTGATTTACTTGTAGATAAACGATTTTTCATATGGCTTGTCTTACCATCGCTATAATTATAAACAGCTTCTGTAATTTGTGTTTCTGTTGCTCCCCAGAAGTTTTCATAGCCAGCATGACGACTATCAGTATCAATTGTTACAGAATTTTGAGTTGCATTTTTTCCAGTCCCAGTTTGATAGGAATATGTTTTTCTAGAAATCACATTACCTGAATAATAATCAGAGGCTGCACGATTGTCCGTTACAGTACCTTGTGAAAATTGGTAATCTACCAATGTATATGTTATTTTTCCAGCAACAATTTTCTCTGTATACTTTTTCACTACACCATTCGATGTTTTTTGACCAATCGTAGCATAATCCACAACATCAGATTCATAGGCAATATTTCGTGTCAATGTAGCACCGTTACTTGCTGTCAGCTTTAAACTATATGTTTCAGTTAACCTTCCTTTAGATTCTTTTTGTGTGATTTTGATGTCTTTACTAGTGCCTTTAAATATAATAGGTGTTCCTGTAATGAAAACAGCTTCCTCATATGTATATTCATTTTTAACAGCACCTGTTGTTTCTAATGAAGCAGCTGATGCATTTACTGGGATAGTAGCACCAATAACAAATACAGCAAGAACCACTAACATTATTTTAGATAAATGTTTTTGCATTCTTTTTTTGTCCCTCTCTTTCATTCCATGCATATCCGCAATATGGAGCTGTCAAATAGGTAAAAATAATAGGTTAAAATTTGCTCGTCTTCTACCAGTAGTGCGACAAAGGTTTTCATCATAAGTATCCTCTAACTTCGCACACTTCATGCAGCTGATGGCCTTCGTCGAAAAGACTACTAGCAGGAGACTCGCAGATTCATATTTTATTAATCAACTAATATAAAATGAGCTTTAACAAAACGATTAGATAATACTACTAAACGATCAGATGGTTTTAAATCAGATGGTTGAATAACTTTACCAGCTTTAATAAGCGTAGCTTGGTCAATATTCATATCAACCATTTCCCCAGCTTCATACCAACGGCCATTTTGCCATTGACTAACGCTCTTCACATTAATCACAGCTGGATATGTCGATTTTACTGACTGTAGTTTACCTGCTAGCATTAACGGTGCAACTGGCTTAGCATTATCAAGGATATGGAGAGCTTGAACATGTCCATCTTTTACATAGAAGTATCCATAATCACCTTCAGATAAATAAAGCTCAATATCTGGTATTACGCTATATGTTTTGTTTCCATCATCGACCATTGCCTTTGTTGAATTACTAACTGACAGTACAGTACGATCTGTTTTCTTGAAAACATTCGACTCAATCTTCATTGCGTCATCAATTTCAATTAAATAGCCGTCCGCTTGTGACAAACGTCCATAATATAAATCATGACCTGCTAAGTTCGGTGACATAAAGCTATCACTTGTCACTTGTACAACTTGTGCATAATGATCCCGTGCAGCACCGTCTGAAATAACAAAGGCTGTACCATAAGCCATCAATCCAGTAGGCTCAATTAAACGACCATTTCGAATTAAAATCGTTCCATCGTGGAAGTACATTGAACCTGCCGATTTAAGTTTTAATAATCGATATTCAGTATCTACAGAAAGCATTGGCTCATAGTAAGTTCGCTCGTTATTTTTCAAGACAACAATTTTCTCAATGACTTCTTTGCCGAATTGTTTAACGGTCGCATAGTATGCTTCACTGCCAATGTAATTTTTCAATTGACCTTTTTCAATCTTTGTATTTCCAACATAAATCGGTACCTTTGATGAAAAAATCATCGTTGATAGAGCTTTTGTTGAGTCTGAGCCAAATTGCCAATTTACAAATGCATGTTGATTTTTGACAGTTAACTTATTTGCATTGGCATTAACAGCTTGTATTTCACCTTTATATAGGTTTTCAACTAATGTACCTGTCTCACTAATTTCTATTTTCGTGACAATGGATGTGTTTCGATTTTTAAGATTAAGCTTTACACGATCCCCTACGTAGAGTGCACTTATATCGACAGCAGAGGAGTTCTTTTGATAGCTTGTATCTTTATTTATATAGTAGGCAGTTTCCTTCCCAATATCAGGCTTCAGCATAATGAATAATCCATTTGGATCAATACTTGTCACTACTCCAGCAAGTGTTTTTGTATTTTGTGCAACTGTCGGAGATTCTGTTTCTTTTGTAGAACTAGAAGTACCTCGAAGTTCAACAACACTTCGAAGAGAAATATCCGCTTCTACCTTCATCCCCATCTTAAAGCCTTCGATTGTTGTTTCTGTATTATTAATATACAGGCGGGCATTATTATTTATATTGTATGTAATTTGACGACCGCTATTATTTTGTAAAGTAATCTTGCTCAGCTTTTTTTCTATTACTCCGTTTGAATTGGCATATTCTGAAAATGTTACATCTACAAAGGTTCCAGTCACCATTTGGGCAGCATGGGCTGTTTGACTTGATGAAAATCCGAGAATCGTTAGTAACAAAATCATTAGTATGTATGGAATCTTCTTCAACAAATCCCGCCTCCTTAAAAATTTTATTTACAAATAGTATATCGTATTATTGGTAGTTTTTCCTATTCAAAAAGTTACATTTTAGTGCGTTTACTTTCTTTATTAAAGCTATCATTAGATACAAAGATAGAGGTAGCTTCCAACTTCAAGCTACCTTGTCTTCATCATACTTGAATGTCAATTGTATGTCCGGCTGACGGATGTGGAGCATCTAACATTTCAACTAACTGTTCTGTATTTTGCTGTTGCATCTCCATTGCCTGCTTCGTTACAGCTAGAGATACATTTTGCATTAGCGTTGCTTGATTCATTGCCATTGATAAAGCTGCGATATCCATTTAGTCCACCTCCTATCTAATTTATCGGTCAAATGTTCCATTCATCAAGCGATTTCTCCCATTTTCAAACAAAAAACATCTACTGTCCTAAATATTAGACTCAATAGATGTTTTCTTATCTTCATTCAGCAAAATGTTTTAGTAGCAAAAGCAAAGCGTCAGCTACAGATGTTCTTTGTAACGAAAGCGAAGCGTCAGTTACAGATGTTTTTTAGCGAAAGCGAAGCGTCAGCTACAATTACGCCAACGAAATTGATTACATTTTATTTTCGATAGTACGCCATGCTTCTTCAAAGCCAAGTCCTTTTTCTGAAGAAAAAACAATAAGTGGATCATTTTTGTCCATATCCAGCGTTTCTTTCACGACCTTTTTATGTTTATCCCATTTACCTTTTGGAATTTTATCCGCCTTTGTTGCAATGACAATACAAGGAATATTGTAATGCTTTAAAAAATCATACATCATGCAATCATCATCTGTAGGAGGATGACGTAAATCAACAATTTGTACGACTGCCTTTAATTCCTGGCGTCCTGTAAGGTAGCGCTCAATCATTTTCCCCCACGCTTCACGCTCAGTCTTTGAAACCTTTGCATAACCATATCCCGGAACATCTACAAAAAACAATTGCTCTTCGATTTTGTAAAAATTAAGCGTTTGTGTTTTTCCGGGCTTAGAAGAAATACGTGCTAAAGCTTTACGACCGATCATTCGGTTAATGAAGGAGGATTTCCCCACATTTGAACGACCGGCTAGTGCAAATTCTGGCAGTCCATCTTCTGGATATTGGTCTGGTCTTACAGCACTTATGACCATTTCGACGTTATGGACTTTCATTTTCTTATAAACCTCCGTCCAGTGCATAGGCCAATACTTCATCAGCCGATGACACTAGTTTAAATGTTAGTTGTTCGCGTACACTTTCAGGAATATCCTCAATATCTCGCTCATTATCTTTCGGACAAATAATTGTCGTTAAGCCTGCTCGATGCGCACTGAGTGTTTTTTCCTTTAAACCACCAATTGGCAGTACACGTCCACGTAATGTTATTTCACCTGTCATGCCAACTTCACGGCGTATTGGGCGGTGTAAAATTGCGGAAACAATTGCGGTTGCCATTGTAATACCTGCAGAAGGTCCATCTTTTGGAACAGCTCCTTCAGGAACGTGAATATGAATATCATGTGTTTCAAAATATTCTGCATCCACCTGAAGGTCTTCTATTTTTGTACGGACATACGATAAAGCTGTTTGAGCAGATTCCTTCATGACATCGCCAAGCTTCCCAGTTAGCTGCAATTTCCCTTTACCCGGTGTTAATGATACCTCAATTTGTAATGTATCACCACCCACAGTTGTATAAGCAAGCCCAGTAGCTACTCCGACTTGATTTTCCTTCTCTGCTTGTCCATAACGGAAGCGATGCTTGCCAAGTAACTCTTCTAAAGACTTTGAGCTAACTGTTACTCGTTTCTTCTCACCAGAAACGATGATCTTAGCGATTTTACGGCATAGAGTTGCGATTTGACGCTCTAGCCCTCGAACACCTGCTTCACGTGTATAATAACGGATAACATCTACTACTGCTTCATCTTTAATAATAACTTGTGTTTTTTTCAAGCCATGCTCTTTTAACTGTCTTGGTATTAAATGATTTTTGGTAATTTGCGCCTTTTCAATTTCTGTATAGCCAGCAATTGAGATTACTTCCATACGATCTAGTAACGGCCCTGGGATTGCACTTAAATCATTAGCAGTAGCAATAAATAATACATTTGATAAATCATAAGGTTCTTCAATGTAATGGTCGCTAAATGTATTATTTTGGGCTGGATCCAAAACTTCAAGCATTGCTGCTGCAGGATCTCCTCTAAAGTCATTAGACATTTTATCAATTTCATCTAGTAGGAACACAGGATTAATCGTTCCTGCCTTTTTCATACCTTGGATAATACGACCGGGCATTGCCCCAACATACGTACGACGATGACCTCGAATTTCTGATTCGTCACGTACCCCACCTAATGAAATACGGATAAATTTGCGATCTAAGCTTTCTGCAATAGATCGAGCTAATGACGTCTTACCGACACCAGGAGGGCCAGCTAAACATAGTATTGGTCCACGTAACGAGTTTTTCAACTGACGTACAGCTAAATATTCTAATATGCGTTCTTTTACTTTTTCTAATCCGTCATGATCACGATTTAAAATGTTCTCTGCATGTTCGATATTCATGCGGTCCTCAGTCGCATTAGTCCATGGTACTGATACAATCCAATCAATATAGTTTCGAATTACGCCACTCTCTGCACTAGCTGTTGGTATCTTCTCATAGCGATCCAATTCTTTAAGCACTAATTCTTTCGTGGATTCAGGCATTCCTGTTTCATCAATACGCTTCCGTAATTCAGCTACTTCGCCAGTTTTTCCTTCACGATCCCCTAGCTCTGTTTGAATAGCCTTCATTTGTTCACGTAAATAATATTCTTTTTGCGTACGCTCCATGGATTGCTTAACTTTTGTATTAATTTTCTTCTCAAGATCAAGTACTTCTTGCTCGTCATGCAAACGAATAATTAAATGATCTAAACGCTTTTTTACATTGAGCATCTCCAATACTTCTTGTTTATCAGCAATCTTAAATGGTAAATGCGATGCAATGATGTCTGCTAAACGACCAGGCTCTTCAATGTCTGCCACAGTACTAATGGTTTCAGACGTAATCTTATTGGAGGCTTTCGCGTATTTTTCGAAATACGTTAACAACGTACGCATTAAAGCCTGTGTTTCAATATCCTTATCGAGTGCTTCCTCCTTAACATCGATGTCAACAACCGTATATTTTTCTAACGCTTGATAGTTAGTCCATGAAGCACGAGCTACGCCTTCCACTAAAATTCGTAGTGTCCCATTTGGTAATTTTAGCATTTGCTTGACATATGCAATCGTACCAATTGGATATAAATCTTGCTCCTCAGGCTGTTCATCATGCATTTCTTTTTGTGTTACCAATAATATCAATTGGTCCTCTAACATTGCTTGTTCTAGCGCTGCTACAGAACGATTTCTACCCACATCAATATGTAACACCATCGACGGGTATACTAAAAGTCCACGTAAAGGCAATAATGGTACATTTGTTGTTTTTTGTATTGTCACCATGCGGGTATTCACCTCCGTCAAAATTTTCTTGTTCACTACTAGTATGTGTCTAAAAAGCCGATTCACACTAGTTAATCAAGCGAGCCAAAAATTTCATCTAATTACAGTTGGCTTTATGTATGAATGAATAAAAAGCTGACTGTCGATATGTGCGAATATTGCACAATCGAAGTCAGCTAAATTACTCTTTATCTCATAACAATAGACAGCCACGTCTGTTCGTTATGCTGAAGTTTTTGTGTCGCTACCTTCATCGAGTTCAGTGCCATCTTCAAGAAGCAATTTCGGTTTTTCTTTATCCGTAATTGTTTTTGCCGTAATGATACATTTTTTCACGTCTTCACGTGAAGGTAGTTCGTACATTACATCAAGCATCGTTGACTCAATAATTGAACGAAGACCGCGTGCACCTGTTTTGCGCTCAATTGCTTCTTTTGCAATTGCAGTGAGGGCACCTTCATCAAACTCAAGCTCAACACCATCTAGATTAAGCATTTTTTGATATTGCTTAGCCAGTGCATTTTTAGGCTCCGTTAAAATTTGTACAAGCGCAGCCTCGTTTAATTGCTCTAGACTTGCAAGTACTGGTAATCGACCGATGAATTCTGGTATTAGACCAAATTTCAATAAATCCTCTGGAATCAGCTTTGCCATAATTGAGCCTTCATCCATATCTATTTTGTTAGGATCTGAACCGAAGCCAATTACTTTTTCACCCTGACGGCGTTTAATAATGGATTCTATTCCATCAAACGCTCCACCCACAATGAATAAGATGTTTGTCGTATCGATTTGTAAAAATTCTTGGTGAGGATGCTTACGACCACCTTGTGGTGGAACACTCGCAACTGTTCCTTCTAAAATTTTAAGAAGGGCTTGTTGTACACCTTCACCAGATACATCACGTGTAATGGATGGATTTTCAGATTTACGTGCAACTTTATCGATTTCATCAATATAGATGATCCCTTTTTCAGCACGCTCAATATCATAATCTGCTGATTGAATTAATTTTAATAAGATATTTTCAACGTCCTCACCAACATAGCCTGCTTCTGTTAGAGAAGTAGCATCCGCAATAGCAAAAGGAACGTTTAATATACGCGCCAATGTTTGAGCTAATAAAGTTTTACCGCTACCAGTTGGGCCGATTAACACAATGTTCGATTTTGCTAATTCTACATCATCAATTTTACTATTCGTATTAATGCGTTTGTAGTGATTGTAAACCGCAACTGCTAAAGCTTTTTTAGCACGTTCTTGTCCAATTACATACTCATCTAAAATCGCTAAGATTTCTTTCGGTTTCGGAATATCCTGGAATTCAATTTCCTCTTCACCGCCCAGTTCCTCTACAACGATTTCTGAACAAAGCTCGATACATTCATCACAAATATAAACACCAGGACCTGCAACTAATTTACGCACCTGTTCTTGTGGCTTTCCACAGAATGAGCATTTTAAATTGCCTTTTTCATCATTAAATTTGAACAATATGTTTCACCCCTATTCAAGCAACAATCTTACAAGATTATTGAACCTTTATCAAATAAATTGTCTGCATCCATTTACACCTCGGCGATTATGGTTCGAGATTTTAAAAAAATTTCGACATTCATTGTACAAAAAACATTAGAATTTACCACAAAGCTGCCAATTCATTAACTTGATGAATTCCAGCTCATCACCATGACGTGTGGTTGATTTCCGTTCCGACTGGGCGCTTTCCCGGGGGCGTCCGATGAGCCGCTTCGCTGCGCTCCATGGTCTCGGGCCAACAGATGTTTTTTGCGCGAAAGCGAAGCGGCAGCGGCACCGATGTTGGTCACGAAGGCGTTATCACAGGATGTGATGGTTTTAGCCTTCGTTCCTCTATCACTAATCCCCAAGGAGTCGCCCAGTCGTAACGAAGATCAAATTTTGAAAAAGGAAGCACATCCGCATTCATCTCACTTCAGAGGTAGAAGTCTTCTACTGAATGAAGATAAATGGCATACGTTTTAACAAATGTCATCCACAACTTTTGGTGATGAACCTGAATTTCACTGATTATACCTTTTATTTCCACGCACATGTAACTGACTGATTCTTCAGAAACCTCTAGCGACCAGAGACCTTTCGTTTCGTCAAGCTCCCTACTCTCGTCACTGTATTTAGCTTGTGATTTCACTGTTACACCCATAAGTCAAATTACAGATACTCAAATGAGTAACTTGCATTTCCTTAAAATCTATTACATTCGCCAGAGGCTTAACTTCATTCAGAAGAGGATGTATTTGCTATATAGTTTAATTAAAGCATTATTCCTCATTTGTTGAGAAATTGATAAAAATACACTAAGCTCTGACTCTGCTGAATGAAGTTACAATTTAGCATCGTGTGAAAAGTCAAACAATACTATGTATTAGAAGTGTAAAGGCTCTGCCTATCCCATCTTCAAAAACAGCGCTTCCTTTTGGAGGATGTATTTTTCGGTGAAAGTAGTTGTAACATCATCAACATCATTAACTATGTCGAACTAAACCTAAGGGGAATAAGCTAAACCTAAACAAAATATATGTGATAAAACAAGGCACGGTTTAACGCCGTACCTTGTTTTAATTGGACTATCAAGTTACAAAAAAATCCTATTCAGTAATTTTAGCGTTTTCTACTAAAAATTCAACTGTTTTTTGAATTTTAATATCATTTTCAAGAACTGATGTGCCACCTAAAGCACCTGTAATTTGCTCTTTTGTCATATTGAATTGAGCAGCCATTTTTTCTAATTCAGCTTCAATATCAGCTTCAGTAGCTTCAATTTTTTCAGCTTCAGCAATTGCTTCAAGTGTTAAAGATACACGTACACGGCTTTCTGCTTCTTCTTTCATTTGTCCACGTAAATCTTCTTCTGATTGACCTGAGAATTGATAGTAAAGGTCTAAGTTCATACCTTGCGTTTGTAAACGTTGACCAAATTCTTGTAACATACGATCAGTTTCAGAGTTAATCATACCAGCAGGTACTTCAAATTCTGCATTCTCAGCAGCTTTTTCTACTAATTCGTCACGAAGTGCTGCATCTGATTCTGCTTGTTTTTGTTCAGCAGTTTGCTCTTTGATTTTAGCGCGTAAAGCTTCAACGCCCTCAACTTCTGGGTCTAATTCTTTAGCGAATTCATCGTTTAATTCTGGAAGAACTTTCGTTTTAACTTCTTTTACAGTTACTTTGAAAGTAGCTTCTTTACCAGCTAATTCAGCTGCATGGTATTCTTCTGGGAAAGTAACAACTACGTCTTTAGATTCACCAGTTTTAATACCTACAATTTGCTCTTCAAAGCCAGGGATGAATGAACCTGAACCAATTTCTAGTGGATAGTCTTCACCTTTACCACCTTCAAATGCTTCTTCCCCTACGAAACCTTCAAAGTCGATAACAGCTGTATCGCCTTCTACGATTGCTTCGTCTTCTTTAATTTCAAGTTCAGCTTTACGAGCTAATTGGTCTTGAATTTGTGTTTCTACTTCTTCATCAGTAACTTCTACTGGAAGTTTCGTAACTTCTAAACCTTTGTACTCACCAAGTTTTGGCTCTGGTTTCACTGTTACTTGAGCAGTAAATGTGAAATCTTTACCGTGTACGAAGTTTTCTGTACCAGAAATTTCTGGGTAATCTACTGGCATAATTCCAGCTTCATCGATAGCTTTCGCATAAGAATCAGGTACGATGACTTCTAATGCATCTTGGTATAAAGATTCGATACCAAAGCGTTGTTCAAACATTTTACGAGGCATTTTACCTTTACGGAAACCTGGTACGTTAATTTGTTTTACTACTTTTTTAAATGCTTGATCCATTGCTGCGTCTACTTCTACAGCAGGTACCTCAATTGTAAGAGTACCGATATTACCTTCTTGTTTTTCCCATTTTGCTGACATGTATAAATACCTCCAAATAAATAATCAAGTTTAATTGTTAGACAATTCATTCGTAACTACGATTTTGACAACCATTTTAGTATAACATAGATGCGTATAGTTTCAACTTATTTCATACCTCATGTAGTTCTGTTAGTTTTTCTAACATTTGTAAAAAGTCAATGATTTCATAGTTCATTTCCTGCACTTTTCCGAGCATGGATTGTACAAAGTCAATATAACTATAGGCAATATCATCGGCTTCGTATGGGTGCCATTCAAACGGATACGTCACAATGGCATGCTTTGCCATTAGATATTGTACCATTTCTAACGTCGATGGGTCTTGTTCTAATTTATTTTCTATTATTTTTTTTACTTCCCCATACTGAGGCAACTGATTTGGTAGTACTAAATTGATAGGATTAACAATCATTGTTTCGTTAAATTTTGAAACAGTAATCTCAATTGATACTTCTTGTTCCACTAATAGTATTAGTGCTAAACTCTGGACAAATGGATGGATCGTTGGACATTCAATAATAGCTTTCAATGCTGTTTTTAATTGTCGTACATTCGTATCCATTAAGCGATGTAATCGAATAGATTGTTCATCTGGTGATAATGCGCTAAATTCCGAAAGTTCATATTCTTGCTCTTCTAACAATCGTTGCGCATCCTCTTTTTTCTGGAGATTCCTAGCCACTTCTTGATTCAAGCTTCTCAAACGTTCAAATTTCTCTACCTGATCTACCGGAAGTGCATTTTCTTCAATCAATGTCGTAATTAATGACTCTACTTGATGGTATTCCTTTAGCTGCATACATACAGTAACATACAGTTCCATTACTTCCACATACAATGTAGTTCCCATAGTAAACAATTGCTCACAAACATTTTTGACTTTGTCGTATGCCTTTAATTCATATAAGGCGTATGCGTAGGCACTTAATGCTAATTCATCTCCAGTTTCATATAAAAATGCTTTTTCAAAGCTTGCCACAGCTTCTTCATATTGATAATTTTCCGCATACATATGTCCTTCACGTATTAATGTCTGAACAGCACCAGGAAAAACAACTATATTGTCATGTTTTATAACATGCTGTTTTCGCTTTGTCATTTTTCTCACCTCTTTACCACTATTTTACTTATTGATCCTATATGAATTATCACCATAACATGGGATTGATTTCCGTTCCGACTAGGACTTTCTTTTTTTGGGGGGCGTCCGATGAGCCACTTGGGGCATCTTTAACAAAAAATCACTGCTTTCGCATTTCATATTTTGTAATAAATTGTATTATAATTAATAATAGCTATCATTTATTACTATTTACAGGCATCTCGTCTGTCATTTAAGAAACAAATTCTTCACAAGGAGTGGAATACATGCAATTAATGGATACAGTTACTGAATTTGATAGTCGTATCTCTCCTACGTTTGAGGCACTATCAATTAAAGTTATTTCATATTCTACAGCGGACGGCCCCCATAAGAAGGATTATCCGATTGAATTTGAAATACTCACACGCACAAAGATTGATTTATACACACAAGAAGCGATTACACATATTATAAGTATCCAAGGTTACATTCCTGGCTCCATTTCAATCGGACACCAACATGAGTCACTTTTTATTATTCCCCAAAGTGTACACATTGAATGCAACTATAAACTTCTAAGTATCGACAAAAAAGATATGCAACGAATCTTACAACACGCTCAACCGAATCTTTATTATAGTGAGTGGCTAATCGACGCCATTAAAAATGCAAATATTCTTGTAGAATTAAAAACCAATCAAGATACTTTTACTGAATGGCCGTTCGGTATAAAGTCAGCCGTTATATTGTAACTAAAATGAAACATATTTAAATAGATATGTCTTCTTTTTATTATGCAATCCTTTAATAAGTCTATCCCTTTTTATTGCTTTTCTATCATATCAACTTTCTGTAGATTCTGGAATTCCTATAGTAAATATACTTCTATATCACTAGAAAACTTCATAAATCATCAAACAGGTCTTTGAAAAAGCGCTATAATGATAAGACTTAGCTCCATATAATATTTTCACTATGCCTTTGTATATGTAATTGCAAAGGCGGGCGTATCTTCAAAGAACATATAGGAGAAAATGGCTCTTTTAGAAAATTAACTTAACTTCGGGGGAATTACATATGAATATCAAAAATGCATTACAATCATTTTCAACTATGACACATTCAGTACGCCAAGAATTTATGTTACAAGAGGGCGATTGGCTGTTACAAGAAATGTTAACGCACATTGGCTCACCAGATGCAGAGTTGCGAGACCAATTAATTTATCGTACTTTTATCGATTTACTTAGCGATAATTTATTGAACGCCCAACAGCTACAATATTTATTTGATACAGCAACAGGCGACGATTTTTTATACTTAAACATAGGTGAAGAGATGACAGATAGTGTCTTTACTCGTTCGTTTTCTGCTTTACTCGTAGCAAGTCTGCTTGCAAAAGATGCTGAGCTACTGATTTTAAATGACGATCGTCTACAAATTTTCTTCCAAAAGATTGGCCGTTATTTATTATTGGAAAAGGATACAAGAGGTCACGTTCATGACAAGGGTTGGGCGCATAGCATTGCTCATGGTGCCGATTTAGCAGCAATGACGATTAAACACCCTAAATTTGATTTACAGCATGCCCCTTCGATCTTGCATGCGTTGAAACTTGTTTCTTGGAAAGATACTGTCTTTGTCAACGACGAGGAGGAACGCTTAGTCAATATAATTGAAGCGCTATTAGCTTGTGACTACTCTGAGGAAGCATTAATAGAGTATACAGAGCAGGTATTCGATAAATTTGAAATGCATTTAATGACGCAAGGCTATAACGAGGCATTTTTTAGCGGACGTACATGCACACTAAATTTAATGAAAACATTGTATTTTGCCTTAAAAATGAATAACCTCGCCTCAAAACTTCAAAATACCATCTATGGACAAGTAGCAAAATGGCTAAAGCTTGGTGCTTAAAATTAGTAAAATCCACTTTCTGTCTGCTTAGAACTTCTATTTTCGTCTCTATAACAAAATTTAGCAAACTAGGAATATCCTTAGTTTGCTATTTTTACTTTTCAGGTAAAACATAGATACCCCAATATATGGCAACACGTAATTATATTAACATAATTAATATCACATTCCAAAAATCCCCTTTACGGCCATCCCTTACATTGAGAATTTATCCTGATATATCCTTTTTACTACTTTTCGTATACTCCTTTTTTAAAAAAAACGCAACAAAAATGCATTCAACTCCTCAGCCTAACGGCGACTTTATTACAAAATGACGTCTAAAATGTGAAATGATATTTTTCATAAAAAAAACTATTTACTTCTATTTACTTAGTTAAAGATGATAAACTCAGTATTTTCAACGTTTTAACAGTGTTTATTTTAGAAAACGCAAAAATACCAATATTAAAATAACTTTTTTCGTTCAAAAAATGTTCATATTCAACCCCTGTTTGCTATTAATTCAATAACAAAATAATTTTTTTTCTTTAAAACGGAGCGTATAATCCTATGTGCAAACAACGTCATTTGTGTCGATCAAAGATGACACATTGTCTAAAAATCGATTGCACAGATCAATGACTTTGCAACCGCTTGCACTAGATCAATCAAATACTAGATTCAATGTTTCATATTGAACCATGCCATTGTAAGTATTTCTGATTATTTGATTGATACAACAATTAAAAGAGGTGACCTTATTACCCACTATTTATAATTTCGAATCTATACCCAATAACATGAAATTTATGAATAGCCGTTTTATAGAAAGGAGTCAAACATGAAGAAAAAGTTAAGCTTAATGTTTGTAGTATTTGGTGCGTTAGCAATTCTTGCTGGCTGTGAACCCTTAACAATCTTTGATCCAAAAGGGCCAAATGCCAAAACATTATCAGACACAATTATTTTATCCATTATTACAATGGCCTTTATATTACTAGTCGTGTACGTGCTTTTAGCATTTATGCTAACTAAATACCGTGCTTCAAAAGCATCTGCCGATTATGAGCCTCCTCACGAAGAAGGTAGTCATCTACTTGAAATTACATGGACAGTTATTCCGATTATCATCGTAGCATTCTTAGCTATTGTTACTGTAAGAACAACAAGTACAGTTGAGGCTCAACCAGAAGGTTATGACAATAAAGAGCCACTTATTATTTATGCATCATCCTCTAACTGGAAATGGCACTTTAGCTATCCAGAGCAAGGTATTGAGACTGTGAACTATGTAAATCTACCAATTGACCGTCCAATTGAGTTCAAACTTTATTCATTCGGACCAATTACAAGTTTTTGGATCCCACAATTAGCTGGTCAAAAATATGCGATGAGTGACATGTTAACAACTATTCACCTTGCAGCAGATGAAGTTGGTTCATTCATGGGCCGTAACTCTAACTTTAGTGGTCGTGGATTTGCTGAAATGGAATTTGAAGCGCAATCTATGACACAAGAAGACTTCGACAAATGGGCTTCTGATGTAAAAGCAAACGAAAAACCATTAACTGAAGAAAAATTTGATGAACTACTAGCTGCTGAGCACGTAGGTCGTTCAAGTTATTCATCAACACATTTAGAATTCAGACCTGCTCCAATGGAACACAGTGAACACATGAAAATGGAAGACATGGATCATAGTGATATGGACCATGGAGATCATTCTGATTCACAAGAAAAATCTGAAGAAACACATTCACATTAATTTTCAAACCTGAAAGGAGCGCATCCAATGAGTATGGAAGAATTATTCCATCCTATGCAAGAACCGATGATTTTAGCGGCAGCTATTAGTATCGTAGTTGGAGCAGTGGTTATTGTAGCTGGCCTTACATATTTCAAAAAATGGGGCTATTTCTACAAAAACTGGCTATCAACTGTTGACCATAAAAAAATCGGTATTATGTATATCGCTACAGCACTTTTGATGCTATTCCGCGGCGGTATCGATGCATTGTTAATGCGTGCACAAACGGCAGTTCCTGATAATGGACTTCTTGATGCACAACACTATAATGAGATTTTCACAACACACGGTTTATTAATGATTTTATTCATGGCTATGCCATTCGTAATTGGTTTAATGAACATTGTTATCCCACTGCAAATTGGTGCACGTGACGTTGCCTTCCCACGTCTAAATGCAGTCAGCTTCTGGTTATTTGCAGCTGGTTGCGGGTTACTAAACCTATCATTTATCATTGGTGGTTCACCTGATGCTGGTTGGACAGCATACTTCCCACTATCTGGGATAGAATTTAGTCCATCTGTTGGGAACAACTACTATTCTTTAGCTTTACAATTATCAGGGATTGGTACGTTAATGACTGGTGTTAACTTTATCGCAACAATCATTAAAATGCGTGCACCTGGTATGACATTAATGAAAATGCCAATGTTCACTTGGTCAATTTTAATTACGAACGTTATTATCGTATTTGCATTCCCAGTGTTAACTGTAGCACTTGCATTAATGATGCTTGACCGTCAATTCGGTACACAATTCTTTGCAATGCAAAATGGTGGTATGGATATGCTTTGGGCCAACCTATTCTGGGTTTGGGGACATCCTGAGGTTTATATCGTTATCCTACCTGCTTTCGGTATCTTCTCTGAAATCATTGCGACATTTGCACGTAAAAACTTATACGGCTATAAATCAATGGTTATGAGTATGGTCGTTATTTCGTTACTATCATTCTTAGTATGGGCCCACCACTTCTATACAATGGGTCACGGTGTAATGGTAAACAGCGTATTCTCTATTACAACAATGGCAATCGCTGTTCCGACAGGGGTTAAAATATTTAACTGGTTGCTCACAATGAGACACGGTAAAATTCAATTTACAACTCCTATGCTTTATGCTCTTGGCTTTATTCCTATCTTCACAATTGGTGGGGTTACAGGGGTAATGCTTGCAATGGCAAGTGCTGACTATCAATATCATAATACGATGTTCTTAGTTGCCCACTTCCACTATGTATTAATTCCAGGTACAGTATTCGGTGTACTTGCAGGTTACCACTACTGGTGGCCAAAAATGTTCGGTTTCCGTTTAAATGAAAAACTAGGTAAAACTGCTTTCTGGTTTATCGCAGTATGCTTTAACGTAACATTCTTCCCACTATTCATTTTAGGTTTGGATGGTTACGCTCGTCGTATGTACACTTACTCTGAGTCAACTGGCTACGGTCCATTGAACATGCTATCGTTCATCGGTGGACTTGGTCTTGCTGTCGGCTTTGCGTTAATCGTATATAACATTTACTACAGCTGGAAACATATGCCACGTAATGAAAAAGCAGATGTTTGGGATGGTCGTACGCTAGAATGGGCTACTCATTCTCCAGTACCAGAGTATAACTTTGCAGTAGTTCCAACTGTTACACGTTTAGATGAATACTGGTTCGCGAAAAAAGAAGGTCGCGATATTACAGCCGGTAAAATTGAAAAGATTCACATGCCTAACAACACTGGCACACCATTCTGGATGAGCGGATTCTTCTTCCTTGCAGCATTTTTCGCTGTATTTAATCTATGGGTTCCAGCCATCATTAGTATGATTGGTGTATTCGGCTTTATGATTCATCGTTCATTTGAAAAAGATCATGGTCGATACATTTCAGTTGAAGAAGTTATGGCAACTGAGAAAAGTTTGAGAGGTGATAAATAATATGAAAATCGATTCTTCACTTCCATTAGAATATAGTACAGAGGAAAATCGCCTGAAAATTTTCGGTTTCTGGATTTTCCTTGGCGCCGAGATTGTATTATTTGCTACATTATTTACAGTGTATTTCACACTTCAGACACGTACTGGTAGTGGTCCAACTGGCGCTGAGATTTTCGAATTAACACCAGTTTTATTAGAAACATTTTTACTTTTAGCAAGTAGTTTTACAATCGGTCTTGGTATACATGCTATGCGTTTGGGCAATAAAAAGGCGATGATGACATTCTTCATCATTACACTTATATTTGGTCTTGGCTTCTTAGGTATAGAGATCGATGAATTCGTCACTTATGTAGATGAAGGTGCAACAATTACAACAAGTGCATTCTTATCGGCATTAATGACTTTACTTGGTACGCATGGTGCCCACGTAACATTCGGTTTCTTCTGGGGCGTTGCAATTTTAATCCAAGTAGCAAGTCGTGGTTTAAACCCACAAACGGCTAACAAAGCGTTTATCTTCTCACTGTACTGGCACTTCCTAGACGTTGTTTGGATTTTCATCTTCAGCTTCGTCTACTTGAAAGGACTGATTAGCTGATGAAGGAATTATTCCCAAAACAACATGTGATGGGCTTCGGCTTCTCACTGTTACTAACAATCATTGCCTTAGCTGTTGTTAAATTTGACATGTCATATAATATGGCGTTTGGTATTTTACTAGTGACTGCTCTTGCACAAGCAACTGTACAATTAGTATTATTCATGCACATCGGTGAATCTGAAGACAAGAAAACGTTATATACAACGATTTTATATTCAGTATTCGTAGGTGTTGTTACAATCCTAGGAACATTATTCGCAATGATCTGGGGCTATAACTGATAAAAAAGGCCGAGAAAACGATATCATTTTCTCGGCCTTTTTCTTTTTGTAAAATAACTTTTTCCAAGTGTGTTTATTACCATTTTTATCTATCCCAATTAATTAGAAGGCTCTGATTTCAGCTACTGGCTACAATCAATTAAAATGGGAATATATTAACAAAATAGCAACAAGAAAAACTCCTTTTATCGCTCAATAATAAACCTATTTTTTCCTAATCAACACGCCTGAACTTTTTCTTCAATTAAATGATTATCAACTTGAATAGTTCGATATTAAATACAAAGCAGACTCAGCTCTACAAATGCCAGTCTTTCTAACGCCTCGTACAATGCGTCAACTCTATCCCCTTCTCTACTTATAAAAGCATAACAATCTCTGCTCTGATCTTTAATAGTTTGTATTGGCAATCTATTATTTTGAAAACCCCAGTCTTGTCAGAAAGTATTTACAAAACGCTTTTCATAATCAGTACATAAGCTTTGTTTGCTGCTGCAAAGGATTAGCTATTAGCTGAGCTACTTCTTTGCTACATTACAAAACCATTTGAACACTATAGCAAAAAAACTGATCTACTAGCGATGGCTTATTGCCTTTTATAGCAGCGCCATTGCTATGTTTTACAATAGCTAACAACGAATTTATTGATCGTCATATATTATTCATGGACTACTTTTTCTTGTTACTTAGCGTGAGGGAAGGCTTATAAATAAAGGTATAAATTGGGCATTTATTATTATTTTAAAATTGAATTAGTATTTTTTAATAAATAATGAAACTTTTCCTTTTATAGTAATGTATACTAATAGATATTGTTTTTTTACCAAGAATAGGAGATGAAAGTAATGAACAAATTTTTTAAAGTTTTAAGTGTTGGAGCACTAGCACTAACTCTAGCAGCTTGTAACAGTAGCGCTAGCCCAACGAAAGGTACAACTAAAACAAGTGACCTCTCTTTAGAGCAAGTGTATGACAAAGCCGTGAAACGCCAGGAAGACATTAAAAGTGCGAGTGCAAAAGCGGAAGTGACTCAAGAGGCAAAAATGGGGTCAGGTGACAAAGCAGAGTCATTTACCAGCGATACAAAAATGGACGTGGATGTAGTTACCGACCCACTGGGTATGCACTTCTCAATGACAACAACAGCGCCAGATATGCTTGACGAAGGCGATAAAAATAATGAAGCGTCAGTTGAAATGTACATGAATAAAGATCAAGGTATTTTCGTAAAAGACGAAACTTCCAACCAATGGTTAAAGTTACCAAGCGATGATTTCGATTCGATTTTAAAGGAGACTTCATCAGCAGCAAACGCTAAGGAACAATTAGAACAACTTAAAAAGTTTGTCGGTGATTTTAAATTCGAACAAACAGATGATGCATATGTCTTAACTTTAGACGCAAAGGGCGATAAATTTAAAGAGCTAATCGATTCTGAAATGGAAAAATCGATGAAAGATCTTAACCTTCAAGAAAATCCTCTTGATAATTTAACGATTAATAAAATGGACTACGTACTATACATTGATAAAGAAACTTTTGATACAAATAAAATAGATGTGAACATGGATTTGAAAATAAAAGTGGAAGATGAGGAATTTTCATCAAAAACGAAGACAGTTGTAACATATACTGAATTCAATAACCTAAAAACAATCGATATCCCACAAGAGATTATCGATAACGCAACTACTATTGAACAGTAATCGTATAATACTATGAAAAAGAATCTGCTTGCTTTCACGCACGCAGATTCTTTTACCTTTTTATGACCCTTTTAACGAACAATTAGAACGTCACATTTAGCATGTCGGACGATTCTCTCCGCAACTGAACCTAGTACCATTTTTTCCATCCGATTCAAACCTGTAGCTCCACATACGATTAAGCTAACACCAGGTAATTGAGTTAAAATCCCTTTCGGAGAACCCGTTTCTATTACAGCTTCAACTTCAATTACCCCTGCTTCTAATCCTGTCTTTTTTAGCTTTTCTATTTTAATTATGTTCTCTTTTTTCAATTCCTCAGCGTATTTTAAATCATAGGCTGAAATTGCCCCAAAGGATTTTGTATCGATGACGTTAACTAACTTTAAAGCTGCATCGTGCTGTAGTGCTAATTCAATTGCTTGTTCAAATGCTTTCAATGACTGTTCAGAAAAGTCAATTGCTACTGCAATTTCTTTATAATTTGAAGTCAAAATAGTCCTCTCCCTTTCGATTCAACGTTTTTTTCATTATATCACAATGGAATTCGATACAATTTATCGTCATTTGTCCGAGGGTTTCCCCGTCCATCTGTATTATTACTTATAAAATAAAGAAACTTATCATCTACGAATATATCTCGAATTCTGCCAAGATCTGATACTAATTCCCTTTGTTCATTCGTTTCAACATTAAATTCTAAAACTGCCGCTCCTCTTAATGCTGCAACATACAATTTTCCTTTGTCATAATCTATTCCGGACGGAGCCCAAGTATTATTATTTCCAGATGTAAATAGTGGAGCGACCATCCCTTGTTGTTCCTCGGTACCTTCAATAATTGGCCAACCGTAGTTTTGACCTTTTTCTATTTCATTAATTTCATCATTTGCAGAATTGCCGTGCTCACTCGCGTACATTTTGCCATCTAACGCCCACGCCAATCCTTGTGGGTTACGATGTCCAAAGCTATACACATATGAATTTGGAAAGGGGTTGTCACTTGGAATAGTTCCATCTAAATTTAAGCGTAATATTTTCCCTTCTAGTACAGACAAGTCCTGTGCTAAAGTTGGTTGCGTCGCATCGCCTATTGTTGCATAAAGTTTGCCATCTGGACCTATTTTCAGCCTACCTCCATGATGATAAGAACTACTATTTATACGATCAATTAGCAAACGCTCTTCCTTCCATTTGTTATCCTGTAGCGTTAAAGTGATGATACGATTAAATTGATTAGTATCGTCAACATACGTATAATACGCATATGCTCTTTTAGATTCAAGAAAATCTGGAGCAAGAACAAATCCTAATAACCCAGCCTCTGAAGCAGTAGAAAGTTCTTTACTAAGTTCCACATGTTGTCTTTCCACCTCCCTATCTGTAATCTTTACAATGTTCCCTGGCCTCTCAGTTAAATAAAAGGCATCTCCACTTTTTTGAATAGACCATGGTGTTTGTAGATTGTCTGCAATGACTTCAAGTTTAGGACTAGGTAAATTTGTAGCATTTTCATGATCCTCGGATTGCTTATGCTTAGTTGCAGAGCATCCGAACAGGAGCATTGTTAGCAATATTGGAATGATGGCTTTCTTCAACTTTCTCACCCTTTCTTTTTACTAAAAACACTATTTCACCAGAGACACATTAGTTACGAACATAAACATCAACTGTGAACTCCAAAAGAAAAAGACGTCATTTAGACGCCTCTTCCACTATACTTTCAAACCCTAATATTTCACCTTTTGCCTTTGTTTTTTTCAGCACCTCTAAATACTCTTCTTTTCGATCGATGAGTCGTTCCTGCTGCAATTTTTGGTAGGAATTAAGAAAATCATCACTAGCTGCTTTTTCCATTAACTCACCTCTTAAAGTAGGATTAATTGTCACTATTATAATCTTGGTATTTTTTTCTGACAATTACATTTTTAGTTTTTGATTATAACGTACCAATTGTATTAAGGATAAAAGATATAAATTATTTTGGCTTAACATAAATATTTATCTAAACTACTTCAAATTCCTCATGTATACTAATAAAAAAATGGAAGTACTTTTTTTCGGACTACCTGCTCACCAAAACTCACCCACTTGCTTTTGTCATGAATATAACCATCCTTATCAAGCGGTGCCTGAAATTGACTAGCTCCAGTTGCATCAAGTAATGAACCTTCA
Source organism: Lysinibacillus agricola (assembly GCF_016638705.1). GTDB lineage: Bacteria > Bacillota > Bacilli > Bacillales_A > Planococcaceae > Lysinibacillus > Lysinibacillus agricola. The sequence goes on from NZ_CP067341.1 coordinate 4,174,520, forward strand.
TCATAATCTAATCCAACATTCGTAACATCCTTGATTACAAATGGCTTTTGGACGCGTATTTGTGCATCATAGAAATCTAATTCCCCTTCTGTCACAATAAGGGTACTCGTAAATAAATCGTTTCTCTGCCTTCTTTCCATAACACCGAATCGAAACTTCCTTTTTTGATATTCCCAGTTTCCTCCGATTGTAAAACCACGACTTTCAATCTTATCACGTAGATAACCAAATCCTATTTCTTTTCCAACCATTTTTTCTATCGTCCTCTTTATACTCGCTAAAATTACAAACTTCAAAAATATAGCTGAAAACCTACAATGTAAATATAGATATACAAACAATGTGTACTTATGGCAACAATGCACTTACACGATAATTATTAACAAACGAGGACCATTAATTTAGGATGTTAGGTAAAAAATATACATGGCATACGCTTTAATAAATGTAATCTCTAACTTTTTGTAATGAGCCATATTAAATTAGACATAACCAATATAAAGGGACTAATAAATAAGTTAGAATCTGTTCGCTCTATACATTTATTTACCTCATTGAAATGCTTTAGCTTCTATAGAATAATGAAGTAAGCCTTCAAAATCCTTCAGTGTCGGATTAAGATTGTTATACGTATATTCATAGTTCATTCCCAGTTTATCTACTATTCGTAAAGATGCCACGTTTTCAGGATGAACAACAGCGATAATTTTAGGTAAACCAATCTCATAAAATGCATAATTCATTAAGGCTTTTGTTGCTTCAGATGTTATTCCTTGCCCTCTATAAGCTTCAGAGATACCATAATATACTTCAATCTCAGTTTCTTTAACATCATCTGGACCAAGGCCACAATAGCCTATTAACGTTTGGCTTTCCTTATCCAAAATGGCTAGATTAAGCTTATATATCTGGGTTGGCGTATTTTTTTGGTTACACCGAATGGACCACTCTATTACTCGCTGAACATCATCACGGCTTGGCACATCCTCTGGGATAAATTGATAAAAATTAGGCTCAGAAACGACTGCATATAACTCATCCAAATCAGTTAAAGCATATGGACGAATTACTAGTCTCTCAGTTTCAATATGTAGATTTAAAAACATAATGATTACTCCTTAACAATTAAATTTTAATAGATTGTCCAGTCTTTCATGTACATATACTACTCCCAATAATTCTTCATTAAATCAGTTGCCCAATGCGGCTGTTTTATTTCACCTTTTGGTAACAACTCTTTCATTACAGGTTTTATATCAATGATTGGTGTTCCATCAATAGCATCAAGGCCTTTAACGATTAATGTTCTATCCTTTAATTCTAGGTACAACCGTTACACCTATTTTATTAGGTCTATTTTTACCTCTTTGTGCAAAAATACCGACTTCTGGATAGTCCTTATTATTTCTTGGATGCCTCGCTTCCTATTGGATCTTTTCATCTGCAACTTTATCAAATTAAAAAATTATTTCTAAATGGGAAAAATCATGAATCCCCTTTAAAGACGATTCATGAATATCTTTTGTCAATTCAATAGTAGAAATGATGCCACCCCAATTGTCGTCTTCAATCATTTTTCGACTATTGCTTACTACAGCTGTTGGTTTAATATTATAGAGCATTTCAAGACCTCTTCTCTTCGTTGATTTCTTCATGCACCATTTCCGTTTAATCCCAGTATACTTCAGCTATCGTCAATGTCAATTTACGGTAATGACCCTACAATTTCAAAGCTCATCACCACAACGTGTGGTTGATTTAACAAATGTCATCCACAGCTTTTGATGATGAGCCAATTTCAAAGGAATCCACCAATTAATTGAAAATCCAATATAATTACCTCTCCTATAGCAAGCGACCCAAAGAATCTCTTAAATGCATTTATTCACTGTTCTTTTTTATTTTATTATTCGTAAAAATAAAATATATGAAAATGTTGCGAGGGTTATGATATGGTATATTATCTACAATGAAATTTTAGAAGGTGGAAAACATGCTAGAAGTAAGTGAAAGTAAGTTATCACAATATATTTTACATTTTATTGACGATACACTCGTGTTAGGTGAGGAATCATTATCACAGCCAGAGGTCATGCTAGAGGCAGCTTTTACACAGCTAGCGTTTAGCAAAATCGATTTGGAGCAGCAATTCGAATTTTTTCATGAAACAGACATCGGGTTAAACGAGGTGTACACATATGTGAGGGCAATATTTGATCAGGAGACTAGTTTCCTTGAACAATCAATCAACATTGCTAAACACTTACATAGTGTATCTCAACATCCTAACATTAAAAGTGGCGAATTGTTTATTGGATTATTTGACAATTGTTTTCTAGCTACAGAAGCTAAAAAAATAATCGCCATCGTTAAAATTGATGAAAAAGAAATGTTTTTAGATGTAAAAAATGACCACAACAAAATGGTCGTCAATGGCATTGATGGAATTAACGTGAAGAAAATTAATAATATGGCCATTATCGTAGATATGGGAACAGATGAGGCACCTGCTGTCTTTATGAAAACGAAAAGGAAAGAAGATATTGTCTACTGGCAAGAACGATTTTTAAAGATTAAAGCAGCTGATGAACATTATTACAAAACGAATTTAGCATTAACTGAATGCAAAAAATATATTTTAAAAGAAGAGAGCTTTACAAATACTGAAAAACTAGGTCTTTTAAATAAAACGCTTGATTACTTTAGAAATGAAGATGAATTTCAAGTAAATAATTATATTGAAACAGTATTTGATAATGCTGAACCAACACAAAAAGATATTATTATAAATTCGGTAAAACCATATGAAACCGTAATTTCTGAGAGTGCACTTGAAAAAGCTGAAAAAAAATATAAACGTAAAATTAAACTCGATTCTAATATTGAGATCCAGGTGAATGTACAGGATATCGACCAAGTGGATGAACTAATTGAAGTAGGATACGATGAATCTACAAATCGAAAATTCTATAAGATTTATTTCCAGGAAGAACTATAATTAAATTTCAAGAGACTTTCCTAGTTATCAGTGGAAGTCTCTTTTTTTAGCCCCTCACCATAACGTGTGGTTGATTTCCGTTCCGACTGGGCGCTTTTGTCGCTGTCGCTTCGTAGGCAATCATAATATACGTATTTATTCTATTATATCCAGAGCTTCAAATAGCTCATTAGCTCTTCTATCACCCGAATATCCCCTATTATTACCTATACATCAAATTTGTTAATGTGTTACAATTTAGTTAAATATTTCATCTAAATAGGGGGAACTTTTTAATATGTCCTATGTAAACGATTTACAGTATTATATTGATAGTGCTTCAATCGGGATTTTATTTGAACTTCTATTGGTGACAACTTGTATTTCAACTATTATTTATTTAGTAACTAAAAACCAATATATTTCGTACTTATCGTCTGCACCAATATTTTATTTTCTTTCATTAAATTTCTACCACAATTCACATTTCATTTTGCTTGTTGTAGCAATGACGGTTCAAGCCTCCGTTATTTTATTAATCCAAAAGAAGAACCTACTAAAGGTAATTACAGTGAAAGACAAAGCTCACGACAGTATTTAAGATGATAAAATAAAGGACTTGTTTTTATGATTTATCAACAAGTCCTTTAACTTAAAAAATTCCACTTTAAACTCTTCCACATGTTAATGCTCTGGCCCAATCAGATCTATTTTGATCTTCGCTTCGTTTAATAACTTCCGTAGTATCATAAGGGATGCTCAACTGCTCAATAATCCATTCACCATTCCGTTTTTCTACAACTGTATAGTTCGCAAATGGTGTGCCTGATTCAATCTTATAATAAAACGGTTCGACTTCTTCATAAGCCGGCAAACCGACACTGCCCGGGTTAATAATGATTTTGTTATTAGGTAAATAAACAATCGTTGGTAAATGGGAGTGACCACAAAAAATAATATGTTGAGGAATATCTTTTACTAAATTCATTATTTCTTCTGTCTGTTTTAAAGTAACACCATTTGGAGTAATTTCATTCAACATATACAGCTCATCATTTTCCGGTGAAGCATGGCAAAAGTAAAAATCATCTGTCTGAATTGAAAATGGCAGGTTTAGTAACCAGTTTTTATGTTCTTCCGTGAGCATGTCTAATACATATTGAACGGTTGGATTTTCCGATGAAGACTGTAATAATATCCGATCACAATTTCCACTTACACTTTTAATATCTATACTCTTTATCATTTCAAATGTTTCTAACGGGAATAGCGGTCCATATAGAGTGTCACCTAAATTATAAACCTTATCGATATTTCTATATTTTATATCCTGTAGCACTGCTTTTAATGCATCTTTATTTCCATGAATATCTGATATAATTGCTATTTTCACTATATCCTCACCCTAATTAGTTTTATATTTCTGGAGCTTCTACACCGAAAATTGCCCACTCCTCTTTAGCTGGACCATAAATGCCTGAGATAGATACAGATTTTAGTAGAGTTTTTCAATATATTTATTTAATTCTTTTTGATTAATCGATCCTTTTATCGTGTACTTTAATATACCTTTAGAATCAAATATAAAAGTTGTTGGATAAGCCAATATTTCAAATGATTTTTGAAGTGTACCATCTAAATCAAGAAATATAGGGAAATTCAAATTGTATGACTCTTGAAATTTCATGGCATTTTCACTACTATCTTTAGAAGTTGCATTGATTGCTAACAGCTCAACATTTTCAGATTTATTATTATAAAAATCCTTTAATTCAGGAGCCTCTTCTTGACAAGGTCCACACCAAGACGCCCAAAAGTTAACGATTAGGACTTTTCCATTGTATTCTTTAAATGTTGTTGATGATTCGTCTAATCGTGTTAATTTTGCATCAAAAACAAGCTGTTTTGTTCCATCTTCATTTTCTACTATCGGATTAACTGTTGCTTCTTTTATAAATACATTTTTGAAAACAATTCCTACAAGTAATACGACTAACAAAGCTGATATATATAAACCTAAACGCTTTTTAAACTGCATAAATAATCACCTAAATTACCCTTTTTTAATTTTCCTTAAAACGTAACTATATCGAATTTTGATAAGCTAACATTAATTTTTCTTTAGCTTTCTGTCCAGCTAATCCTGTTTTCGATAATTCATCAGATGTTTGATGATCTAAAGTTTTTGTAAATTGGTTTAATAAGTTATCTATCAACACGTCGGACATCTCGCCTGTGCTTTGATCTGTACCTTGTCCCTTTGGTAATTTGGTTTCTTTAATCATTACTCTTTCACCATTTAATTTTGTTACATAATGACGAATATAACCATCTTCTCTTATAATTTCATATTTCGCTTTTTCCTGTTTATTTTTGTCTAAAAATAAATCTGGAGATAGTCTATTTAATTCATCTTTTTTAATCGTATTTATGTAATTATTATTTGTAGATTGGATCCTCATTCTATTGCCCTCTTTCATTCGTTTTTTCGGCATTCAAAGAATACTACTTAATTAACTTTCCATTATATAAATCAATTACCATTTTAGCCAATTTAATTAATTCGGTCTACTCTCTATAAATCGTAGTAGCTATCCCCTTTTATCATTGCAGTCTTGCAAGATAACGTTTTTGGCCTGCAAAAAAATTCTTTCGAACAAATCAGTAGTGATTCTCCTATTTATGTTGCGAAGATTATCTTGATGTTTTCCCTTTATAACCGGTTTATTTATGTGATCCATGATAAAAAAATTCCCACACAAAAATTGACTTCTGAATTTGTCCAATGTTATATTTACTAATGCAGTAATTTACTAAATTACTAAATTTAAATTAACAAGGAGTTTTAATTGATGAAAATACCTACACATTTAAAGCATAAGCCTGTTATTGTTGCTGAAAACTATGCCAATATTGATGGGCGTACTGCTTATCATACAGATGCACAGGGGCTTTCACTTGGCTTAGCTCAATGGAATGACAGAGGCAAGGTTGATATTTCTGCTAAGGTGTGGCGTCACACAGGTGGTAAATGGTCACGTCAATCGGAGGAACTACCGCTTCATCGCGTACTTGACCTCGCTATTTTAGTATGTGAGTCTCAGCTTTATTTTAAGGAAGCTTATCGCTACGATCATTTATATGATGAAAAAAACCCTGTTATTAAACGTGTTGGCTTGCAGGGAGATGCAATGACAGTGGAAGTATGTACGGAAAATGAACAAATTAAAGAGGACATTAAGCTCTTTAATCAAGCATTAAGCGCGGATGGTGAACTAATTGGCGAACGCCTACGCACGTTATCACATATTTTAAAAGAGATGGGTTATTAAAACCCAAGAGGGCATAAAAATGGACCAACAAATTTTACATGATGATAAAAAACTGCAAAAAGCTTTTTTTAACTTTTTAATCCCTGTTATGCTAGCGAATGTGCTGCAATCACTTGGGCAAGTCTTTGGCATGTTTATAGTTGGGCGCAATTTAGGAGTCGATGCGCTAGCGGCAATTTCAGCATTCTTTCCGTTCTTCTTCTTTTTAATGGCATTTGCTATTGGGATTGGCTCAGGTAGCTCGATTTTAGTAGGGCAAACCTATGGGGCTGGTAATCATGAGAAGATGAAGGAGGTTGTAGGGGTAACCCTAGCCTTCACGACGATTTTATCGATTATTGTCGCGATTTTTGGTGGCTTTTTCATTGAGTGGATTTTACGCTTTATGCAAACACCCGCAAATATTTTAGATATGAGTATTAGCTATGCACAAATTTTATTTTTCACGCTACCGATTATGTTTTGGTATATGGTGTACACAACCTTTATGCGTGGTGTCGGTGATTCTAAAACGCCATTTTTATTTTTAGTCATAAGCGTTATTTTAAATATCGCATTCCTACCACCATTAGTTTTTGGCTGGTTTGGTCTGCCTGAGTTTGGCTTAAACGGCGCTGCCTACGCCTCTGTTTTATCCAATCTGGTGACGATGTTACTATTACTTGCTTACCTGCATAAAACAAAGCATATTCTGCGCTTAGACAAATCGATTTTGCAGCATTTTAAATTAAAGAAGGATATTTTAGCTTCATTATTAAAGTTAGCCATTCCATCGAGCATTAGTATGGTTGCGATCTCTGTAGCGGAAATTGCTGTAATTGGCTTCGTTAACGTCTACGGCTCATATGCTACTGCCGCTTACGGTGTTGTCAATCAGGTGGCTAGCTATGCACAGGTGCCAGCAATGAGTATTGCTATTGCAACATCTGTATTTGTTGCGCAGGCTTTAGGGGCTAACTCTACGGAAATGATTAAAAAAATACGTCAATTAGGTGTGCTTATTAACTATATTTTAGGCGGCGCTATTATTTTAATTATGTATTTATTTGCGGAGCCTATTTTATCTTTCTTTATTGATAAACAGGATACGGTACTTATCGCAAAGAATTATTTATATATCGCATTTTGGAGCTATTTAATTTTTGGCCATACACAAACCGTTTCGGCTACAATGCGAGCTACAGGTGTTGTCTTATGGCCTACGATTTTCCTAGTCATTGCAATTTGGGTAGTCGAGGTGCCATTGGCGTTTATTTTATCGCACTACACTACATTCGAGTTAAATGGTGTTTGGATAGCTTATCCTATTACCTTCTGCGTACATTTTGTGTTACAGTACGCATACTTCAAGCTAGGCTGGCAAAAACGAACATTAAAAGCAATGCTAAGCGATTAATCATTATTATAGAGCCTGTAGACAAAGTCAAATGCAACTTTGTCTACAGCCATTTTTATTTAGGTGGTTTTTTTATCTCCGCACAATACCCCCACTCTTAGGATGACCCCCTTTGTATGCCTTATATCCGAATATACGTTTTTTCGAAACAATTAAGACTAGCCATCACATAGAGTGGTACTTTTATGGTTTATTCAACTAACAATCCTGTTTTTTGATTAAGAACTATTTAACAACAAGCGTGTTGATTAGGAAAATATAGGTTTATTATTGAGTGATAAAAAGATTTTTTTGTTGCTATTTTGCTAATGTATGTCCATTTTAACTGATTGTAGCGTAGGGCTACTGTTTTATCTGCGCGAAAACGCAGTGTCAGCGGCAACGTAGCGGAGGAAGCGGCTCGACGCTCGCCCGCAGGAAGGCGAGTAGCCCGTAGCGGAAATCAGAGCCTTCTAATTAATTACGATGGATAAAAATGGTTAATAAATACACCTGATTTAACAATAAATTAGTTTTGCGGCGGAATTATTCCCGAAATAAGTAGGAGAAAGAATACTAATCCAATTAAAAAGAATATAACGGAAGCAGTAAATATCGGACCTATTTTATAAGTAAACTGTTCTCTTTTCTGAATAATGCCTGTTCGCCCACTAGCTTGAGAAGCAAAGAGCCTAGTCATTGCTCCACCACTACTTGAAAAGTAAAACGTTCCCCCAGCAAAAGCTATACCAGTGAAAAACATTACTTCGATAAATCTTACCGAGAAAAATGAAGCAATAAAATACGTAATAACAACTTCTACAATAAGTGCTACTATCATAATAATTATATTTTTACTACTCATATAAACCCCTCCCCTTTAAATTTTATGTTCCTTACTCTGTATACGTTTAAATTAAATTTAAGTTCCAATTTTAATGATATTAACCATTTTATTTTTGGATTTAATTTTCCATTTGAGTGGCTATGTTAATCGCATAAAAAAACAGGCACTATTTAATGAGTACCTGTCAATTGTTTATATGGTTTAAAAGTAATTCCTCTACTTGTGTTTTTTAAGTGTTGGCATCCTTAATACTTCGTCCTCTCAGGTGTTGGGAGGATTGCTGTAATCAATTAACGTTTTCTCCACTCTTCAAGGGACATCTCATTAAAATCCTCAACATCATCTAATCTCAATGGTGTAATTAATTCTAATGAATTACCATCTGGGTCTGAAAAATAGAGTGCAGCATGCGCATGAGGATGGTTTGATAGTACTAGAGGTTGATGTTCGGCAGTAAGGCCAAATTCTGTTCGAATTTCGATTCCAATGGAGTTCAACCATTCTTTCGCATGTTCAAAATCTTCTTCATCAATTTTAAAAGCTAAATGTCGGATAGAAGGATGGTACTTTAATTGAACAGTATCGTTTTCCCATAAACCTAACCAACTTTCTCCTTTAACGATCCAGAAGAAAGCCACTTTTCCTTTTTTAGATGCAAGTTTTAACCCTAGCTTTTTATAAAATTCAACAGAGTTTTCTAAATTACTGACAGGTAAATGGGCTTCATATAATCCTTTAATCATTTAAACATTCTCCTTTTCATATGTATTTATGAAATAATATAAAAAAACACACACATTTACATCAATCATACGTCTGAACTATTAATAATAAATTTCAAAATACATTGAGTAACTAGGCTTATTCTTTATATGAATGAATGAATTATTTTATCATCCCTTCATCTGTCATCGTTTCATTTACTTACTGTTTCAATAAAATAATATATCGAAATCATCAATCAGAGTTTCATACATCATGAAATCTTGGTCTTTATAAAACATTTCGCTATCTTTTAAATTTATTTTATCTTTGTATACGAACGCTCATACTCATATTTCGTAATTTGTTTTTGATAATGTTTTTTACCATTATTCTCATCCAGATAGGTGATCGTTAATAGTTGTGCCAATTAATCCGCTGATTGCAGCTCTCTATTTTTCCATACCACACACTTCCTTTTTCACATAAAAAAAGGCATCCTAATGAAAGGATGCCTTTTTTTTATGGTTACATCATTAAAATTAAAGTTTTACGATGTTTGTAGCTTGAGGTCCGCGTTGGCCTTCTTCTACTGAGAATTCAACTTTTTGACCTTCTTCAAGTGATTTGAAACCTTCACCTTGAATAGCTGAGAAGTGAGCGAATACGTCATTTCCGCCTTCTACTTCGATGAAACCGAAACCTTTTTCTGCGTTAAACCATTTTACTGTACCTTGTGTCATTTAAATGACCTCCATTAATTGTATTAAATAAAATCATAGTTCTTCAAAGAAAAAAATTCACATATTACAAAAAGCATCAAACAAAACACGATTACTCTTTGTAATATGTGAATTTATTGTTCCCTTGCAAACGATTTTATTATACTTACTATATGATAAAAAATCGTATTTGTCTAGTGCAAAAGTAAAATTAAAAAAATTCAGTCTTTCACTAACCTGCTCCATTAGCATAAGAGGCGATTACTCTAATTGAATAATCGCCCAGTTAGTACAGCAAAACCAGCTTTCTTTCATGTTTACCTTATGTCCATTTACACTTTTCTTAATCCGCCGATTTAGTGATCAAATCATAAACTTTTTTTCAAGTTTGTCTTAAAATACGTAGTAAAGTAGCCGTCTTGATAAGCTTTTGGTACTAAAATACTTTTCTGCAAGGTACATTGCAGTTGCCTATAAATCCTCTACAACCTGTATTGTCGTGAATGGCCGTTTCACTTTCGCTACAGAAAATAACTGCTGCAAGAAGTTAAAGTGTTTCATATATAATTTGTCCAATTTGAGTAACGTCATAATCTCCTAGTGCGACTACCTCTGATTGGAAATCTGGTGAATTTAAAATCTCTTTCACCGATTCAATCAGTTGTTGGTTTTCAGGTGTTTTTAATAGGACAAGATCATAACGTTCTCTAATAAGTGGTATAAAATCAACCTCTATGAGTTTAGATATTTTTTCAATGCCTATTCCAATATCTGCATGCCCATTTGCCACAGCAGAAGCTACATCTAAATGGCTCATTTCTTCTTCGTTATACCCTTCGATAGAGGATGGAGATATGTGGTAAATGCGTAATTGTTCATCTAATAAAGTACGAGCACCTGAACCTTTTTCACGGTTCATCAATTTTAGTGGTTTGCTCTTAAAATCATCAAATGATTGAATTTGCAATGGATTTCCTTTTTGAACATAAAAGCCTGCTCGGCGAGAAATCAGATTGATGAGAATATAAGAGTGACTCACAAAAATCTTTTTCAAATACGGCGTATTATAGTCCCCTGTATCACCGTCGTACAAATGTAAACTAGCAATATCACATTCTCCATTATACATCGCCATAACACCATTAAAGCTACCTTCATGTGAGCGTAATACTTTCTTTGAATGTTTTTTCTCTATATATTTTCCTAATAAGTCCAATACTAAATCTTGCCCACTTATAATAATTTTTTTGTTTTTTGTCGTAAGAGTAGTCGATGCAGTAGACGAAGTAGGAGTTGCTCCAGTCTTGCTCTTTTGTATATATAATTGTAAATCGGTTCTATCCACACGCATTTGTCGACCTACACGAAAAACAGGTAAATCTCCCTTTTTCACCAAATCATAAATCGTTAATTTCGAAACTTTTAATAATTGAGCAACCTCTTCAATCGTATAGGAATGTTCATGTGACATGTAAAAAATCTCCCCCTATGCTTCACTTGATTACTATAGTAACGTAATTATGATATTTTTAACATCTTGAACGTTTCTAGCAAATTGGTATTTCTTTTTTAGACATAACTCATTATAATTAGTTATGTCTTGTTATAACGAGTTATAAAGAGGAGTATAATCAAAGTGAAAAAGTATTATAGTTTATTAGCTTCATTGTTACTACTAGTCGGCATTTTAGCAGGTTGTGGTAGCCAAGGAAGCAACAACAAAACAACAAATGAACCAGTTGAATTAACGATTTCTGCAGCAGCTAGTTTACAAGATTCATTAGAAGAGCTTCAAAAAGCGTATGAAAATGAACACGATAATATTAAAATTACATTTAACTTTGGTGGCTCTGGTGCTTTACAACAACAAATTTTAGAAGGTGCTCCTGTTGATCTTTTCTTTTCAGCAGCAGAAGATAAGTTTGACGAGCTTATACAAAAAGGGGTAATCGACAAAAAACAAGGAACGGACCTTTTAGCTAACGAATTAGTATTAATCGTTCCTAAGAAAAATGAAAAACATATGCAATCATTTGAAGACTTAACGAAAGCTGATAAGATTGCCGTTGGTACACCTGAAACGGTTCCTGCTGGGAAGTACGGTATAGAAACATTGAAAAACATGAACCTTTGGGAAAATGTAGAATCAAAAGTAGTGTATACAAAAGACGTACGACAAGTTCTTACTTATACAGAAACTGAAAATGTTGATGCAGGTTTGGTTTATAAAACAGATGCCCTTGTATCAGAAAAAGTCAATGTCGTTGCTACAGCAAAAGGTGATACACATACACCCATTATTTATCCTGTAGGTGTTATTAAAGATAGTAAGCATGCAAAAGAAGCAGAAGATTTTTATAACTATTTACAAAGTGATAAAGCGATGAAAGTATTTAAAAATTATGGTTTTCAAGGAGCTCATTAATAGATGAGTACTGATTTCTGGTCACCTCTTAAACTTTCGATTGAAATTGCACTTGTGGCAGGAATAATTGTGATAGTAGCAGGTATTCTATTCGGTAAATGGATGGCGAAACGCAATTTCAAAGGAAAATTATTTCTTGAAACAGTACTACTTTTACCATTGGTATTGCCTCCTACTGTAGTAGGCTTCCTTCTAATTATTATTTTTGGCAAAAACAGTGTGTTAGGTAACTTGATTTCATGGCTTTTTAACCAACCTGTTATGTTCACATGGTGGGCAGCAGTTATTGCCTCTACTGTTGTTGCATTTCCTTTAATGTATCAATCGGCAAAAACTGGCTTTGAATCTGTTGATGAGGACATCGAGAACGCTGCACGTGTTGATGGTGCAAACGAATGGCAAGTCTTTTTCTTTATTTCTATTCCACTTGCATTGAAGGCCATTGTGTCAGGTGGAATTTTAAGTTTCACACGAGCATTAGGTGAATTTGGTGCGACCTTAATGTTTGCCGGAAACCTTCCGGGCAAAACGCAAACTACGCCACTTGCTATTTATATGGCGATTGGTTCAGGTAACATGTCACTCGCTTGGTCATGGGTGATTTGTATGATAGGTATTTCCTTCCTTATGCTTCTGTGCATTCATTTAATGAAAGTATAAAATAATCAGTAGGGTTTTCTTCATTCCCCATTGATTATTAGTTTAACTGCCCGTAAATGCGGGATAAATAAAGTAAAAGATGTAGTCGATACAAACTAAACTGTATCAACTACATCTTTTCTTTTTACCCTCCACTAATTGGTGGAATAAAGGCGATTGTATCCCTTTTTTCTACAACCGTTGCATCTTTTGCAAATTCCTCATTTACTGCTGTCATGACATGTTGTAAATTAATTTGTGGATATTGAATTTCCATCCATTCCTTAATTTGTCCAACAGTACGATCTGACAGGTCTACACATAATTTTGACTCACCGATACTTTCTTGTAAGTGAGCAAATAGTAATATGTTAATCACAAGACCCCTCCTCACTGATTGATGGATTGCCTTTTGGATAAGGGACATTTTCTAATTGATCACCAATCCATTCAGTGCCATCTTCCCAATACTCTTTTTTCCAAATAGGCACAATTTGTTTAATACGGTCAATAGCAAATTCATTGGCTTCATAGGCTATTTTACGATGTGGTGATGAAACCGCAATGACTACGGCAATATCCGAAATTTCTAAATGACCAACACGATGCGTAATGGCTACTTTCGCTTCTGGCCATTGTGCTTGTATTTCTTTAGAAATTTGTTCAAACATTTTAATGGCCATAGCTGGATAGGCTTGATATTCCAAATGTAGTGTTTTCTTTCCTTTCGTCATTTCACGTACTGTTCCGATGAAAATAGTAATTGCACCAGCATTTCGATCTGTTACTTTTTGTCTAACTTCTTCAACATCAATTGGTTTATCAATGATTTCAAACAACGATGTAGTCATGATTTTCTCCTCATTTCTTTCATTATGAAGTCCATATATTGTGCTTTTTCATGAATTGAAAAAGCTGGATAATCTAACGGTTGATCTAGTGGATATGTCGGCCAATAAAGAACACAGACGATATTGGTTACTTTTTGAAGCAAAGATTGATCTTCCGCTTGTCGCAAAAGAACAACCTTCGGATAGTGTTCATTTTTATAGCCTTCAATTAAAATGATATCCATATTAATAGATGCATAAATAGCTAGTATATCAGCAAGCTGCCAGTTACTTTGATGAATACTCATACGCAAAGTACCTTCCCCTTCAACTGCTGTCACACTTGCGCCAGCCTTCTCATGACGAACACTATCTTTTGAACTTTCTAGCATAGGGATACCACCGTGTCCATGATGCTTGATCGTTCCTACACGAAAACCTTCAATAGTTGCTTGTGTAATGAGCTGTTCCATTAACGTCGTCTTCCCACTATTTTGATAGCCTACGATTTGTAAGATTTTTCGATGTTGCCCCATGGCCACTCACTTCCTTGCAAATCTTCTAGCAATAAGACAACTACTTGCATTCCTTTTTCGTATCCACGTGATCCACCTGGTAATACAATAAAAGCATTGGCTTCTGCTAAGGAAGAAACCGCACTAGATTTATCAAAACCAGAAGGAACTGCCACTAATTGACCGTTTTCGTAAGAAGCATTAGCACGCACAAAACGGGTAAACGGATTCGGTTTTTTAAAGTCCGCATTTAAAACAGCCTGCTCTCTACGTAGATGTGGTTGCTTATTACCAAATGCCGTTCGAATAATTGGTCGTGTAAATAGTTCAAAACCAACATAGCAAGCTGATGGATTACCTGAAAGTCCAAATAATAATTGACCATTTCGAGCCGCAACAGTTGTTACACTACCTGGTCTCATTGCCACTTTATTAAACAGTACTTGTGCGTCAATGGCTTCATAAATGGCAGGTAAGTAATCGTAATCACCTACTGATACTCCTCCTGTAGTAATCAATATATCTACTTCCTCAAGAGCTTTTTCTACAGCCTGAATACATAAATTTAGATCATCGCTAAATTTACCAAAATATTGGACGGTTGCCCCAGCACGTTCAATTTGAGCCATTATCATATAGGCATTACTATTACGAATTTTTCCTGGCTGCAAAGCATCACTTGGTTCTAGTAATTCACTTCCTGTTGCAATAACACCAACGATTGGTTTTCGAAAAACTGGTACTTGATCATAACCAAAAGTAGCTAGTAAGGCGACAACACCTGGATTGATATATTGTCCTTTTTCAATAAGAATTGCGCCTTTTTGAACGTCCTCTCCCTTATAGGAAATATTTGTTCCTGTTTCATAAGAGCGTTTAATCGACATATATGGTTGATTGTCTTCTTCAAATGTGTGCGTTAATTCTAGCATAACGACTGCATCACATCCTTTTGGGATAGGAGCTCCTGTCATAATGCGCACCGCTTCTCGATAACTGACTTCTCTTTCAAATACAAAGCCTGCGCCAATTTCCCCCACTACTTTAAAGGTTACTGGATTTACTGAACATGCCTCTTGACTATCGACTGAGCGAATAGCATAACCATCATAAGGCGAACGATCAAAAGCTGGTACATCTTGGTCTGCAGCAACATCTTCTGCTAAAAAACGCCCATGTGCTTGCTGTAATGAAACGATCTCTATTTTTTCTTGGAATGCAAACTCCATGACCCGTTGAACCGCTTCCGCAACAGCAATTGGTTTTCTTTTTTCTAACATTTGGAACACTCCTTTATCCGAATAAACGATAATAAATGGTTTTAGCTTTTTGTATATCTTGTACACCGTGAATGACAACTCGTCCATCTTGGAAAACCACTAGTCGATAATCTTCTGCTTGGCAAGATAATAAATAGGGATTTTGTTGAATATCACCATACGGACGAAGCTGGGTAGCGAGCTGATCAAAATTATAGTGAATCGGTTTAGGTGGACGTATTTGAATAGCATCGCGACCACATAATACATTTAATTTTGTTTGATTTTCATATGACAAGTATGGATAGGTCGGATTTTTGCCACAGGATGGGCAATCATGATTACGAATTTTTTCAACGTTTATTTCATAGTGTTGATTTTGCCAAACATCGAAAGTTAAATAACTTTTACGTAATGCCTCTGCATTGCCTACTAAAAATTTTAATACTTCAGCTACTTGATAAGCTGCTACGATTTGAACAGTTGGACTTATAATTCCTACTGTATCGCATGTCATCCCTGTATTGGGTATCGCTGCTAACAAACAATGTAAACAAGGTGTTTTACCTGGCACAATCGTATATGTAGCACCATAACTACCAACACAAGAACCATAAACCCAAGGAATTTGATATTTTTGTGCAAGATCGTTCATCATAAAGCGAATATCAAAGTTGTCCGTTGCATCCACCATAATATCTACATCTGCAAGCAATGGTATTAATTGCTCTGTACTTGCATCAATAATATATTCTTGGATGTCTACCTCTGAGTTAATACTTTGTAATCGCTTTTTTGCAGCGATTACTTTAGGATTTTTTTCTAGCGCATCTTGTTCGGTATATAGTTGCTGTCTTTGTAAATTACTCCACTCCACATAATCACGATCAATAATCGTCAACTTTCCTACGCCTGCCCTCACAAGAGCCTCTGCGCTAGCACTGCCTAAAGCACCAACACCTATTATCAGGACATGTTTTTGTTTTAGTAGTTGCTGCCCTTTTTCTCCGATTGGGCTGAATAATTGTTGTCTAGAATATCTATTATGCATAAACGTTTTTGCCTTTCTTTCTAAGAATTTTAGTTTGACCTTTTAATTTATAGCTTTATAATAAAAGCAATGTTTTTCAGCAAAAACAAAACCAACTCTATAAAAGGGAGGTCTTTTACCTTGCACCCAACACATACTCAACTTCCCATACGAGCTGCCATTTTAACAGTGAGTGACACACGCACAAAGGCGGATGATCGGGGTGGTCAGCGTATTCAATCGTTACTTCAAGAAGCTTCATTTGAACTAGTAGATTATCAAATGTCAAAAGATGAACCACTTGAAATCTCAAAGCATGTAAAAAAATGGTGCGTTGATCATACCATCAATACGATTATCGTAACAGGTGGAACAGGCTTTACACCAAGAGACCAAACCTACGACGCCATTCTTCCTCTTTTCGAAAAAGAAATGATGGGATTTGGTGAATTATTTCGAACACTAAGCTATGAAGAAATCGGCCCAAAAGCCATGTTTAGTCGTGCCACAGCAGGTAGTCGCGATAAAACGGCTATCTATGTGTTGCCAGGTTCCACCAATGCCGTGACACTTGCCATGACAAAACTGATTCTTCCTACTGTTCAACATTTTGTTGGTGAGTTGAATCGCGTATGAAAATGGCTGGTGTTGTCTTAGCTGGCGGTCAATCTTCTCGGTATGGTCAACCGAAAATGTTTGAATTATTTGCTGGTCTGCCGTTATATAAGCACAGTCTCATAGCCTTACAAAAAAATCAACTACAGCCTTTAATTATTGCTACTAATGCTAGCTTGCAATCTAAGTTTGTAGAAGAAAAAGTCCAATGGATCATTGAAAAACAACCTCACCAAGGACCTCTGTTTGCCCTGCATAATATAATGACGAATTTTCCAGATGTAGAGTGGTTTTTCGTAATAGCAAGTGATATGCCTTTTATTAATGCAGAATTTGTCCAAACTATGCTAACATTTATCGATGATCGTTATGAGGCTATTGTTCCTAAACAAGCTTCAAGATTACAACCTCTTGCTGCTTTATATCGACGTAGTGCTTTACCAAAAGCACAGCAATTAGTCCAACAAAACAAGAGAAGTATGAAAGTCTTGTTAGAGCAACTTCAAGTATGTTATGTTCCCTTTGAAGAGGACAGCTCCACATTTATCAATATCAATTCACAACAAGATTGGCTACAAACATTTGAAAGGAAATCTAATAATAATGAGTAATTTTACACACTGGAACGAAGAAGGTCGTCCTAAAATGGTCGACATTTCAGAAAAAACAAGCACAAATCGTACAGCCATCGCTCGTAGTACAATCACGTTATCCGATGAGGTCTATCAAGCGATTCAACAGGGAGGCATAAAAAAAGGCGACCCTACGCAAGTGGCACAAATTGCTGGGATTATAGGTGCTAAAAAAACAGCTGATATTATCCCAATGTGTCATCCGATTATGTTACAAGGAACAGATCTTCAATTTGACTATATAAAAGCAGAAGTCGGTTACGAACTACACATTCAAGCTACGGTAAAATGTAGTGGTAAAACAGGTGTCGAAATGGAAGCACTAACTGCTGTATCCATTGCCGCACTGACTTTTTATGATATGTGTAAAGCCGTCGACAAATCTATGGTGATTAAAGAAACATACCTTGTTCAAAAAACAGGCGGAAAAAGTGGCACTTTTGTGCATAAATAAACAGAAAAAATCCGGCATTATTTTGCCGATTTTTTTCTGTCTTTTAACATAAGTCACCAATAACTAAGCTAGTACCAACTAATACCCCTTTATTTCGTCTATCCACCGATGTGTGACATTTCAATTTTTGAGTTTTTCCTTTTTTTCATTGTCTGTTCATTCCGTTCATCGGAATAGCGGTCTTTTCTATTTTCCCAAACATTCGAAATGCTTTGAGTGATGGTTTCATCATCTTTCCCAGACCTTAACAATTCTCGTAGATTCATTCCCTCTGTTGCAAATAAACACGTATATAATGTTCCTTCTGCCGAAATACGAGCACGCGAACAAGTTGAGCAAAATGAATCTGTTACAGATGATATCACGCCGATTTCGCCCTGAGCATCCTCATATTGATAACGCGTAGCCACTTCCCCTTTATAATTAGGGTCAACTGGATGTAATGGGGAAAATTGATGAACTTGGTCAATGATTTCTTTCTTCGACACAACGTCATCTAGCCGCCACCCATTCGAATTACCGACATCCATATATTCAATAAAACGAAGAATATGCTGTTTCTCTTTAAAAAATTCTGCCATCGAAACGATATCTTGCTCATTTTTTCCTTTTTGAACAACCATATTGATCTTTACTTGTAAGCCTGCTTCTGCCGCTTTTTCTATACCTTCTAATACCGTTTTCACTTTTCCTCGATGGCCATTCATCTCGAAAAAACGTTCTTCATTTAGAGAATCTAGGCTAACAGCTACTCGTGATAAACCTGCTCTCGCCAATTCATTTGCATATTTTTTCAATAAAGTGCCATTGGTCGTTAAAGCAATATCCTCTACTCCAGCTATGCGATGAATGCGTTCAATTAATTTCGGCAGATCACGACGTAGTAAAGGCTCACCACCAGTAATGCGTACTTTTTTCACACCTAATGAAACGAAGATCTTTACTAATCGTTCGATTTCTTCAAAGCTCAATATTTTATCGGATGGTAAAAAAGCATAATCTGGACCAAATACTTCTGCAGGCATGCAATATTGACAACGAAAATTACAACGGTCTGTCACTGATATCCTTAAATCTCTTAATGGTCTGTGTAGTTGGTCTTGTAGATTAGTAATTTTAATCTCTTCCTTTCATTTTGTTAGAGTGATTCATTAGGCAAGTGAATACGTTCTTTGTGTGTATAAATATTAAGTGTATTCTGGCGAATAAAACCTACCGTCGTAATACCGAGTTGCTCTGCCAATTGCAATGCTAATTCTGTTGGAGCGGATTTGGACAGCACAATTTCACAGCCAATTTTCGATACTTTAAGTAAAATTTCAGATGAAATCCTTCCGCTAAATACGATAATTTTGTCCTGAATGCTAATTTTGTTTTTTAGGCAATAACCATAAATTTTATCTAAGGCATTATGGCGCCCAATATCCATTCTACTTAATAAAACACCATTCGCATCACATAGCGCTGCATTATGAACACCACCAGTTTGTTTGAATATTTCAGCCAAATCTTGCATATCGCGCATTAAACGAAAACAATCATCTGTTGTAATGCGCACATGAATGCCTTCCATTTTTTTAGCTACTAATGCATCATTAGCAAAAACAAAACCTTGGCGACTCATGCCACAACAAGAAGTAATGTAACGTTTATTTTGAATTTGTTGAAAGTAAGGATTCACACGCTTTGTTTTAACATGCACAAAACCTTCTTTTTCTTGGTGCCAAATGTCTTCAATATCTTCGTAATTGCGAATAATTCGTTCAGAAGCCAAATAGCCAATAACCATATCTTCTACATACTCTGGCGTGCAAACCATTGTCACAAATTCTTGCTCATTAATCTTCACTGTGACAGCGTATTCTGTGACAACAGTATCTTCTATTTCTTTGACTTGATTACCTTCAACACGTATTATTTCTCTTGCTACTGATCGTTCCATATGGCATCCCCTTTAATCACTAATATTATCTTCAAAAACAAATACAGAAATAGCAAAATCCTCTTCAATTTTGATATCTGAAAATAAATGGAGTAACTTAGTGCCCATCAATTCTTCCATGCCTTCCGGAGGTGATTTAGTATACAAATCTTGAATCATCCTTGTACGTGCAGCATGAACCATTTTTAACCCTTCAGGTGTACTCGCAATAAATTTTTCTGTCGGTGTGATATTACCATATAAAGTTGAGACAGCCATGTTCTCGACGAAAACAGTATGAATACGCTCTGGTCCTTTTCCAAATATATCTTTGCGTAGTTTTCGAATAATGTCGTTGAATTCATGCACTTTTTTTGACATTTTAACGATTCTCCCAACGTAATTAATCTTTTTTTCCTATGTTTATGGGGGTCACCCTTATAGTTTGTTAATAATATAGCAACTTAAATAAAAATTAAAGAGAAAATATTCAATGATAATTATTCTCAATCAATAATTTTTACTATAATTATTGTCCATTTCGGCTGAAAAGGCTATAATAAGTGGTATTACAAATGGAATGAAAGTATTTTGATTCTTATGTCATGGTTTTATACAACTAAGTTTGAACTATAGGCATGGTGGTTTTGATATTTAAATTCTATAGTTATATTGAATAAAAAATAAAAGTAGATTGAATTTTTAGCAAGGCCTGTTAAGAATTTTATCCACCATGAATCATAAGCATGTATAATACGTGCCTTTTCATGGTGGATTTTTTTATTTTTGAGCAATATCAACATTGACAACTCGTAATAAATGTTTCTTCATCTATGTTGGTGTAGAAATTGGACAAATTGGGAAATGACATTATAACAAGACAATTTTTTTAAAAATAACAAGACAATCAAAAATAAAAAAACTCGTAATTCTATTCCCGATTTATCCTAAGTATTAACCTGTTGTCAAATAAGTCTCAAAGAGCAGAAGGAGGAAAATACCTTGACTACAATTAAAATTAATGGCCAACCGTATGATGTAGCAGAGGGAGCTACAATACTTGATACCATTAATCAACATGGCATCGCCCATCCACAAATTTGTCATGTACCATCTGTTGATCCTATCGAAACTTGTGATACATGTATCGTTGAAATGAATGGTCAATTAATTCGTTCTTGTTCAACAAAAGCAGTAGGCGGCATGGAGATCCAGCTTACTTCTGATAAAGCGAAAGCTGCACAAACAGAAGCGATGGATCGTCTACTAGAAAATCATTTGCTGTATTGCACAGTTTGTGATAATAACAACGGTAATTGTACATTACACAACACTGCAGAATTAATGGAAATCGAACATCAAAAATATCCTTATCAACCAAAAGTCGAACCACACGAAGTAGACATGTCGCACCCATTTTATCGTTATGATCCAAACCAATGTATCGCCTGTGGACAGTGTGTAGAGGTTTGTCAAAACTTACAAGTTAATGAAACATTATCCCTTGACTGGGAAGCTGAAAGACCAAAAGTAGTTTGGGATGAAGGCGTTGCCATTAACGATTCTTCATGTGTAGGCTGCGGGCAATGTGTTACCGTTTGTCCATGTAACGCATTAATGGAAAAATCAATGCTTGGCGAAGCTGGTTTTATGACTGGGCTTAAACAAGATACGTTAGATCCGATGATTAATTTAATTAAGGAAGTTGAACCTGGCTATAGCGGTATCTTCGCTGTTTCTGAAGTCGAAGCTGCTATGCGTAGTAAACGTACGAAGAAAACAAAAACAGTTTGTACTTTCTGTGGTGTAGGTTGTTCGTTTGAAGTTTGGACAAAAGATCGCAAAATTTTAAAAGTACAACCTTCTGACGGTCCTGTAAATGCTATTTCTACTTGTGTAAAAGGAAAATTCGGTTGGGACTTCGTCAACTCTGAAGAACGAATTACAAAACCATTAATTCGTAAAAATGATGCATTTGTTGAATCATCTTGGGACGAAGCTCTTGACTTAATTGCTACTAAACTAGGTGGCATTCAAAAAGAATATGGTTCTGGTTCTGTCGGCTTTATTTCTTCTTCAAAAATTACGAACGAAGAAAACTACTTAATTCAAAAAATGGCACGTCAATTATTCGAAACAAACGATGTCGACAACTGTTCACGCTATTGTCAATCTCCAGCTACAGATGGCCTACTACGCACAGTTGGTATAGGTGGCGACGCTGGAACGATCAAAGATATCGCAAAAGCTGGTCTTGTTATTATTGTTGGGGCAAACCCTGCAGAAGGTCATCCTGTTTTAGCTACTCGTGTAAAACGTGCCCATAAGTTACACGGTCAAAAATTAATTGTTTCCGACATTCGTAAACATGAAATGGCTGAGCGTTCTGATATTTTCATGCGCCCAAAACAAGGAACAGACCAAGTATGGTTAATGGCCGTTACAAAATATATGATCGATCAAGGTTGGCATGATGAAGCCTTCATTAAAGAGAACGTGCACTTCTTTGATGATTTTAAACATGTACTTGAAACATACACACTAGAATATGCAGAAAAAGAAACGGGCATTTCAAAAGAAACGTTGATAAATGTTGCTGAAATGATTCGTGATGCTGACGGTACATGTGTACTTTGGGGGATGGGTGTTACACAAAATACAGGTGGCTCATATACATCAGCTGCAATTTCTAACCTACTTCTAGCTACTGGTAACTATCGTCGTCCAGGTGCAGGTGCCTACCCTCTTCGTGGTCACAACAATGTTCAAGGTGCTTGTGATATGGGTACACTACCAAATCTATTACCAGGTAATCAAAAAGTAATAGACGACGAAGCACGTAAGAAATTTGAAGAAGCATATGGTGTGAAAATCAAACCTGAACCAGGTCGTACGAATATGGCAATGTTAGATGCTATCATGGAAGGTAAAATGAAAGCAATGTATTTAGTTGGGGAAGATATGGCACTTGTTGATTGCGATGCTAACCATGTAGATAAAGTACTTTCACAATTAGACTTCTTTGTTGTGCAAGATTGCTTCCTTTCACGTACAGCACAATATGCGGATGTTATTTTACCTGCAGCACCTTCTCTTGAAAAAGAAGGTACTTTCACGAATACAGAGCGTCGTGTGCAACGACTATATCAAGTATTACCAACACTTGGTGAATCAAAAGCCGATTGGGAAATCCTACAAACAGTTGCTCGTCGCTTAGGTGCTGACTGGAATTACAGTCACCCAAGTGAAATCTTTGCTGAAATGGCTAGTCTTGCTCCATTCTTCTCGCAAGCGAACTATGATGTATTAGAAAATTGGGGTAGCTTCTGTTGGGGTAGCCATGATGGTAAAGACACACCTTTACTATATGAGGATGGCTTTAACTTCCCTGACAAAAAAGCTCGTTTTGCTTTAAATGATTGGATCAGACCGGTTGAATATGAAGCGCAATATGATTGCCATATTAACAACGGTCGTATGCTTGAACACTTCCATGAAGGTAATATGACAAATAAATCAAAAGGTATTCAATCGAAAGTACCTGAAATTTTTGTTGAAGTATCACCAGAACTAGCAAAAGAACGTGGCATTGAAGATGGAGCTCTTCTTCGTTTAGTGTCTCCTCAAGGCGCATTAAAATTAAATGCCCTAGTGACAGATCGCGTACAAGGAAATGAACTGTTCTTACCTATGAACTCTGTTAGCAAAGATTCAGCGATTAATTTCTTAACAGGACCGGCTGCAGACATCAATACATCGACACCGGCGTACAAACAAACAAAAGTACGCGTAGAAGTATTGAAACAAAAAGGAAAATCACCACTTCCTAGAACAAACCCACGTTATAAAAAACGTCATCCACAAAATGGTGTTGAGGTCCAACGTAAATGGAATCGTCCTGGCTACGTTCACTTAACAACAAATAACGAAAGGGAGTGAGTTCATGGCTGCACCAATTACGACAATTCAAAAAGAGCAGATAACAGAAGAACAACTAAAGGAAGAAAAATTAGACAATTTAAAACAACTTCTTTCTGAGAATGAAGAAATGGTTAATCAGGTCTTTACGATCATGGCAGAATTAAATGATATTGGAGCACTAGAAGCAGCTACGAAACTACTTGAAGCAAAAGAAGATGTTGCCCATATTGCACTTGGTCAATTAACGCGCAAGCCTGTTACGAATATCATCAACAACTTAATGGGTGTTGCAGGAGCATTAACCGAACTGAATCCAGAAACAACAACAAAGCTGATTGAAGGCTTAAATATTGGCTTAGATGAAGCAAACAAAGCCGTTGAATCTGATGAAAAAGTTAGTGCCTTTAAGCTGTTCAAAATGCTAAACGATCCTGATGTTAATCGTGCTATGAATTTTGGCGCTCACTTCTTAAAAGGGCTAGGCAAAGGTCTAAAATAGGAGGATGGTTTCTTATATGCTAACGAACGAGCACATTTTAAAAACTTTGCAGAAAATTGATGACCCAGAACTTCATAAAAGCATCGTTGACTTGAATATGGTACGCAACATTCAAGTCAACGATACGCATATCTCACTTGATATTGTCTTGACTATTCAAGGTTGTCCTTTAAAAGCCAAGATTCAACAAGATGTTGAAGAAGCGTTGAAAGCGATCGGCGCATCAAATGTCTCTATTAAATTTGGTTCAATGACTGATGAAGAGCGTCGTAATTTAACAGCTTCTTTAAAATCAGAAAATGTTACGGATAAAGGTATGCCTAAAATGCTTCTACCCGATTCTGGTGTCAAATTTATTGCAGTTACTAGTGGTAAAGGGGGCGTCGGTAAGTCTACTGTGACAATTAACTTAGCAGTAGCTCTTGCCCGTCTTGGCAAACGTGTAGGTATTTTAGATGCAGACATATATGGCTTTAGTATTCCAGCTATGATGAAGATTCATCAAAAGCCAACAATGATTGACCAAACAGCTATTCCAGTTGTGAGTCATGGTGTAAAAATCATATCGATGGGCTTTTTCACAAACGAAAACCAACCTGTCATGTGGCGTGGTCCAATGCTCAACAAATGGATTCGCAATTTCCTTGTCAATACACATTGGGATGAATTAGATTATCTCCTCATAGATTTACCACCTGGTACAGGAGATGTAGCCATTGATATGGCGGCAATGATTCCACAAGCACAGGAAATTATTGTCACAACACCACACCTTGCAGCTTCTCATGTTGCTTCTCGTGCAGGTCTGATGGCTCAACAAACGAACCACACGATTCTTGGTGTTGTTGAAAACATGGCTTACTTTGAAAATGCAAATGGTGAAAAGAACTATCTATTCGGTCAAGGTGGCGCCGAAAAATTAGCAGATGAGCTTAAGACAAGTATCATTGCTCAAATTCCATTTGCGCAACCTGAGGAAAACACAGGTTCTTCCGTTTATGACGAAGACTCCATTATCGGTGAAGTATTTACTCACCTTGCAGAAGATATGATGTATCAATAAAGTAAAACTTTCATCAGTGGTAACTGATTATTAGTCTTCATCAACCGGGCTTTTACGGGCAGTTAATGCAGGATAAAGCACAAACCCCCTTGACTCGTTATTCACACGAGACAAGGGGGTCTTTTTATGGAGTTGTGTTCTAACGAAACACTCCCCTACTATGTAATTCAATAGCCAGCCTTTTTTAAAACCTGCATAAAATAAAAGCGGTACGTATTTTTAACGAAAGTATCTAAAGGGAGCCCCACATTTAATTGATACTTTGTAAAAATAAAATAAAAACGCTTATCCCATTTTAAACGTAATAATTCCCCAGCATCTTCACCGTATTTCTCTGTAAATTCCTCAATTAAAGGTTCAATCATATAGTAACAATAGTCTTTTAAGTTTGCGAGAGCCTCTATATCTTTTTCCTTTTGAAAACGTGTAATCCAATCTACTAATTGTTCATCCATTTTAAAATCCATCTTTCTATCTTGAGTTTCTTCCTATTATATTATAACTCTTTTTATAAGTTATTGCTTCTCTCGTTTCTTAGACATTTCGATTTGGATTAGTTAAATTTTTTGTAAGTAAATAAGCTTTATACCTATCCAATAGGTCCTTTTTAATAATATTCAATCTTAAAAATTTTTAATAATATATAGAAAGGCTCATCACCAAAAGTTGTGGAAGTAGGCTTACATGAATCGATTAAGGTTGTTGAAGCAGGCTATGGCATTATGCTTGCTCCTTCTTTTAGTGTGACAAATAGCATTGAAAATCAAAAGTTCGCTCGGCTTTATATTGATGGAATAGATATTAAACAAAGCTTATTTATTTGTACGAGAAAAAATGAAACAATTGAACACCTTTTTATAGAATATCTAAAAGAAAACTTATATCCAATTCTGAGCTGTGTGTCTGATCATGCTGCGGTTCTACATGGCAACACCATCTGTGGAGAGTTTTGTAACGCTTCTCTTAAGTATATAAGAACCCCACTGCTTTAGCTGTGGGAGTAGTCAGATAAGAAATGATATTCATCTGCTGTAATAAACAATTTTTTCTTCTGACCATTGAGCTAATTGTTTAATAGCCAATATCGTTTGATAAGTGTCGAAATATTTATAAATTTCCATTTCCATCCCCATTCCCTAGTCCTCCCTAAACATTTTCTTTCATATGCTCAACCCTTTTAACAATTTTTGTATGCGCCATAGTTCTTTTATTTTTAATTCTATTTCTCAGGCTATGAACTATACAAGCATAGCTATCACGTCATATTAATAGTAATGTAAAGCTAATTTAGCCTTACACCTCCGAACTTTGTTACTAAGGGTCACTCCTATCCCAAGTGACCCTTTTTTTATTGACTTATCTCACAAAAACTTAACTTAATTAATTATTTTTCAATTTTTTAAAGTAAGGGTAGCATTTATTAGATAAATACCTCCTCTTTTTTCTACAGCTAACATATTATAGATTGTAGAAAGGGGGGATTTTTATGGGATACTCCGGAAATATGGGTAATTATAATAACAATTGTTGTTACGGGGGCTATGACGGTGGCTATGGCCGTGGTGGTTCATCATTCGCTTTAATCGTTGTACTATTCATTCTTCTAATTATTATCGGCGCTACTTTCATGCATAGAGAGTATTAACGTTCCAATTTTTAAGTGTAAAAAAATTAGACTTTAGCTTCTATTCAGATTGCATATTAATAGATAAAGGTTAGTGCACCTTCATCATTGGCAACAATCAAAAATCTCTATAACCTCTCTTTTAAGTTATCATAATAGTAGTGTAATGCTAATCTACCAGCCTATACACCCCTGTTATGACCAAAGGGTCGCTTCCAGCCTAGTGACCCTTTCAATAGTTTCTTTACTCATATTGTGCAGTAACTTAAATTTCACACATACCTTCATAACCAAACAATTGGAAAATATTTACCTATTAACTTTTTTACATGATAAAATAAACACTAAGAGTGATTTTATTTATAAAGAAAGGAAGTAATAGTCATTCCAACATGTACAATTAATAATGTAGATTTATACTATGAAATTAAAGGGAAAGGTGAACCTATAATTTTTACCCACGGTGCATCATGGGATAAAAATCAATGGGATAAACAAGTAGATTATTTTTCTCAATATTATCAAACCATCACCTGGGATGTTCGTGGTCATGGAGCATCCTCTCTTCCAAAAGGAATGGTGGATGCAGTTGATTTCAGAAAAGATTTAATTGGATTGATGAATCATCTGCAAATTAAAAATGCTCATTTATGTGGTTTATCAATGGGTGGACACATCTCTTTACAAACAGCTATTCATAATCCAGAATACGTGAAATCTCTTATATTAATAGGTACCCCTTTTACTAATAAATTTAATTGGTATGAAAAGTTACTAGTTCCCTTAAATCGTTTTTCTAATCTGTTTATTCCAATGTCAGTGTCTGCAAAAATTCAGGCGTATACACTATCCAAGTTTAACAAGGAAAATAAACATTATATCAATTCCACAGTTGCATCGATGTCTTATAAGAATTGGGTCCGAATATGGAATGCAGTTTCCAGAATGGAAAGTAGAAATGATTTAGATAAAGTGAATTGTTCTACGTTAATATTATACGGTGAAAAAGATACTATGATTAAAAGACAGCAAGAGTATCTACATAACAACATTAAGCAATCACAATTGATAATAATAGACAACGCCCATCACGCAACGAATTTAGATAATCCAAATCAAGTAAATGAAAATATCCACCAGCACCTTATCAACTCATCAGATATTTATTAAAATTTTTTGTGCAGTAAGTTCAATAATTCTATTTTTATTACTGCACATTTTCTTTCTATATAGCAAGAGAGAAATCGTAGCGCTTGTAATACTCCCTGCGGTTTTGAAACTTTCTCGCCCTTCAATCGTATTTATAATAATATAAATTGGAGGTGTCCTTATTGAGTACTAATATCAAGATTGTTGTTTTTTGTGTGTTATTATTTATAGTTATCTCAACCCTGCTAAATATTATAGAATTTAGAGATAACTATTTGTTATTCCAGAATTTATTTGAACAACTTTTTGACCAAATATCATCCAGTATTTATCAGGGCACCAACTTGAGTGACTATTTAAATGCTTTGAGGGAAAGCATAGTAAACTTAATGTCTAGCTATATAAATTTACGCTCAGTCGGTAGTGCATTTATTTGTACTATCGTTGGTATTGCTTTATTAATAGAACCAGACCAAGAAAATGTTATAGAATTTGGAAAACGTTTATTCGACTATTTCTTTCTTTGATATAGCATATTTAGTTTTACATCCTACATATTTATAACTCAAACTTCGCACCAATATAAATCGGCTTAATCATTGAGCTTGTTTGGTTCTTTACAATTTCAGTAGGATTCTTGACAAAATGTTTTATAAATACAAAAAACACCTCATTCTTTGGTATAGTGAATTTGACTAGAATACACTACCAAACGAAAGAAGTGCTTTCATTATGATAGAGCATAATGGACCAAACAATCAACTGTCTAAAGAATTAAAATCTATTTTTAATGAATTAGAAATTTTTAAACATTTACGGAAAGCTGGCATTACGAAGAAGTTTGGGTTTACAACTTCTTATTTGTTTCACCTCGTATTCTGTTTAATTTTTCATCATAAGAGTTGGTGTACCCTTTTATCATCCAAAAAGGGAGATTGTTATCCAGCCAAAGATGCCGTTTATCGTTTTATGAATCATTCTAAATTTGCTTGGCGTCGTTTTTTAACCTTTTTAAGCGCACACGCCGTTCAAAAAGTCGATGCACTAACAGATGAAAAAGCGCCCAAAAACACTGATTATTGACGATTCGATGTTTGATCGGAATCGTAGTAAAAAGGTTGAGCTTCTCGCACGTTGTATGGATCATTCCTCTTTAACGAAGCGCTTCTATAAAGGCTTTCGTATGCTTACTTTGGGTTGGTCAGACGGCTTTACATTTATGCCGCTTGATTTTACGTTACTGAGTTCAAAAAATGCACAAATCAATGGGATTTCGAACAACATCGACAAACGTACCTCGGGCTATAAACGTCGTGTAGAATCGTTAGAATCCGCGCCTACAATCATTCCAAGTATGCTTGAAAGAGCCTTACAAGCAGGTGTATCCGCTGATTATGTGTTAATGGATACGTGGTTTACACAACAACCGCTCATTCAATCCATCGTTGAACTAGGTCTGGATGTCATTGGTATGGTGAAAAAAATACGAACCAACGTTATTTGATGAACAACCAACGACTCTCTTTTAAAAAGAATTGTATAAGATTGCCACACCTGTCCCAGACAAGAAAGGAATTTTTGCGATCGATTCATACAACGATGGCAAATGGCGTTCAGGTAAAGGTTGTATTTGTCCAAAAACAGAAATAAAAAAAGAGTGAGTGGCTTTGCCATTCTTAGCACGGACTGTACGCTTTCTGAACAAGAAATCATTCGTATTTATGGAATGCGTTGGGACATCGAAGTCTTCTTTAAGACAACCAAATCATTATTGAGACTTCAAAAAGAATTTCAAGGGATGTCTTATGATTTACTCATCAGTCACACAACCATTGTCTTTTCAAGATATGTCGTTTTGTCCTGGCAAAATCGCTGCCATACCGACCAGCGAACATTAGGTGGCATTTTCTATGAACTTTGCGATGAAGTAAATGAACTCGATTGGGCTGTCGCTTTACAGCAATTAATCGAGCTTCTTGAAGATACCCTAAAAAAGACAAATACAAAAATCCAAAAACTAATCAAAAGTCAACTTCAGCAATGGATCGCCAGCCTTCCTAATTATATCAAGGCTTATTTGTCGATTTCAGTCTGCGAAGTTTGAGTTTATAATATTAAAATATATAATTTTACTGACTTGAGTGGTTGCTCTGGTCTTTTTTTATGCGTTAGTTACTGTACAAAATGCTTATCAATGCCTCACCCCCTACTACACGTAATGGTTCTGACACGATCCTCAAATTGTTCAGTAATTTTGATGGAATGCTGATTAAAAATCATCCCATTTTGGTTCATGACTAGAAGAATAAGCCCATACTCCATTTGCTTCTAAACGTAGTAAATCAATTTTTACAGCTACATATTCATCATCAAATTCATTTCTGATATAGTCCTCGGCAACTTCTTTAGTTGGTAAAAAGCACGTTTCCTTTAATTCAACAGCTAAATCGTCTGTTGCATAATCGTAATATACACCTTCTTTATACTTGTAACCTATCGCCCAAAATTCCATTGAATTTTTACCTCCTTCTACCGAACAATATCTTTCCCAAGTGATTTATTAGATTGTTTAAGAAGCCATTGAAATAAGGCCTTTTGCTTTTTTAAATGCCTTTACACCATTTTTGGAATTCATGTCGCTATATTTGCGAGGTTTCGGATTATTAGGTTCGTTTTCTTGGCAACCTTCACGATTTAATTGTTGTTGGAAAAATTCTTCCGGACACCAAACGGCATAATATAATATAGATTCCTGCCAAAAACCCTGCTAAGATTTTTCTTAGCAGGGCTTATTTATAACTATTAAGTTTTTAAGAAAAGCTTGGTTTGACCTTCCTTTTATTTTAAAGTCTGTGACCAACAAAAAAATATTTGCACGCACGTCAGAGAACACTATACGAGAAATTATCAGTTTATTTCCTATGATAGGTTAATGCCATTTGAATGCAAACAGAGATCTCACCAATTGGTAGTTCTTCTTTGGGATCTAGCACAATGGCTCGGTTTTTTGAAAACTCAAGCACATTTGGAAACATCTCTCTAAATGTTTCTACTAAGGTTGTTTGACAATGAAAAAAGATGGCAATCTTATCTTCTTCAAAACAGTCTATTCTGAGCGGAGAAGCACTTTTTATAGTATAGCTAGGCTGATTCCATTTAAGACTTTCTAAAACAGTTTCATTGGGAGAAACTTGTTCTGCTATATTAAAAATAAGCTCTCTAATTTGTAATAGTGGTTTTTGATATTCAATAGGATAATTACTAAAAATAGTTTCAACAGCTAAATTCTCCATAGGTTTCATTTTTATCACTCCTTTCAAAAAATTAGATAAATTTTCGTATTAATTAGTAGTTATCACAGGAATCCACAGCTCAGATTTGTAGGTCGCTGCACTCATGTCACCTTGTGAATAGATTTCTATTCTAGGAATATTAGCTTGACTATACTTTGAACTAGGTAACCATTCTTTAAGAACTTTTTCCTTGAGGTTTATCATTGCACTGGGCAATACTCCCAAACAAGTGAATACTAGCCAAGTCGCTGCCGGAATTTCGATCACCAGATCGTTTTTTTGTTCATTAGTAGTTACACCAATTGTATATTGAAAAAAAGGTTGCTTATTTTCAGTTGATACACCTAAAAATCCATTTATATTACCATTAGAAAAACGTAGAATATCCTGCATTTGCTCTTGAGATAAGTTAGCCCACATCTCAGATATACCATTAAAATTTTCGCCATCATTTACTAAAGGATATTTTCTTGATAACCCTGTAATTCTGAATTCTTCTTTTTGCACAACTTTAAATTCCATGTCTGTCATCTCCTAAAATGAATATCTCCCAACTTGTTTGGGAGTTTTAATTTATCATTCTAAAGATGACAGCAGTATGTCATCATTTATAAGTTTTCGCTAAATTTTCTATTATTAACTTATGCTGTTTTCTCAACATCGGAGGGTGTATAACTTGTACATCATTTCCAAACACCAATAACTGGGGCAAAATAGTAAATAAATTCAGCGAATGAAAAGAAACTATGATATGGTTCTCTTGAACTTCAATTTCTTCTTCCAAATAGTAATCATAAAGCATTCCTAAACTTTCTCGTTTAAATTTAAGCTGTACTATCATATTTTCAGATTGCAACCATTTTTTATTAGTCACTATAGTTTTTTTGAAAACAGTTTTAAGATTTTCGATTTGACGTATTCTAGTTATTTTGAAATAGCGAAAATCTTCTCGAGTTTCGCAAAAGGCAAAAAGATACCAACTGCCATTTAATAAAGATAATTCATAAGGATGAACAGTTCTTTTAGTGAAATTCCCATAACTATCTACATAGACGATACCAAGTTTTTCATTGTTTCTTAACGATGATTCGATAGTTCCCAATTTCTGTTGAATACTTTTTTCGATTTCTGGTCGATGAACAGTAGGGGATTTAACTGAAAACTGATTAGGTTGACTATCATTTCCCTCATACATTAAACTTATTTTTTCTTTAATTGTACTTTGCTGATTGGTTATACCTAGTAGTTCATCTTTTACATTAATCGCCGTTAGAATATCTTGCTTTTCTTTATTATTATACGTTAGTGTTCGTAGTTTAAATGATGGAAGCAAAGAAAAACCACCTTTACTACCTGGAACAGATATTATTGGAAATCCTGCATTCTCGATTGTTTCAATATCACGAAAGATTGTTCTTTTAGATACATTGAATCGTTCAGCTAATTTAGCTGTTGAAAGAATTTCATTTTCTAAAAGCAATACAATTACAGAAAGAATACGCTCAATTTTTTTCATATTATTTCTCTCTCCTCAAGTATAAACTAAAAGTAAACATTTTTGATGACATACTATTGCCTTCTTCTCTTTTTTAATACTTTCTTCTGAATCTGTTAAATTGGGAATCAAGCAGTAGAAAATAAATCCCTGCTAAGATCACTTTGACCTTCTATCAACGCGAGTGGGGGTAATGCTTGCCCGTGTATCCATGAGGTTACCCTTTTAGATACCTCCACTCTTTCACCTAGTTTTGAATAGCTTAACAAAAGGGGATTATTCACTATTTTCTTTATGTACTTGTTTACATCTTTTTTATTAGTTTTCATTCCTTTCCGCTTGCCCCTATGATCCATATTTTAGGCGAGATACCTAATGTCAACAAGCATAATCTTTTCTCTTTCATGTATTGGACCGCTTTCATTTGATTCAATTTTTCACCGATGCCCAGCTGCGCAGACAACGTTACTTAGGTGAAGCAAAAAAGCAGCACAAATCCCGATTTATCGACCGCTGTTTAGCGCGAAAACCGGAAGAGTTAACAGAGGAAGAACGTGGTTTTGTGCGTGAATGGCTACGGGAAGATTTTCATACAAAGCATATCTATCAAGCATTGAATTACATGCGTTATGTGTTAAAAACTACAACGGATACACAAGCAACAAAGCGCTTAAAAAACTGGCTCGAACGCTATCAATTTCACACAAGTGGTGTAGTTTCAAAGATAGCTAAAACCGTGATTGTTCGTGAGAAAGCAATGGTAGATACCATATACTCACCTTTCTCAAACGGCATTATGGAAGGCACAAATAATAAAATTAAGCTCATCAAAAGACGTGGTTTTGGCTACCGAAATGATGCCCATCTTTTCCTCCGTTTACGTTTGGAAACAGGTCATTGATTTTGTCATCCCCGTATATTGGCGATGAGCCCAAATTAAGGAAATTTATTAACATATTTACATTTTTAACCGATAATACCCTTGTAACACAAAAAAATCAAAAGGGAGATGTACATATGAAAAAATATTTACTAGCTGTTGGAATTTTAACAAGTGGGTTGTTGGGACTAAATACAGCTGAAGCTTCAGAAATAGAAAAAGATACGATGAAGCAGATCCATTAATTGAAAATCTAAAAACAGAACACCCTGATTGGACTATTACACAGGTAACTTCAGATGAGGCTGCTAAAGTTAAAGAAGAATTAAAAAATAGTCCAGTTCTAAGAGGTCCAGCAGCACCATTAACAGCTCTTTATATTGACAAAGTAGTATCTCAAGTTGGAACAATCAATCAACATACTGAGAATATTGGCTTGCAGCAAACTTCTCATGCAGTTTCAGGCACTGTTTCTGTAGCAGTTATGGAAGTTGGTTATGGAAATGACAATCAATGGTTAGATGATGAGCGTATTACTTATTAAAATCGTGATTATAAAATTAATGTAGCTTCTATAGATACAAATAATGACAGAATTATAGATGCGTTTTATCATACAGTAACTTTTAATTCAGACTTAAAAATCTCAAGTGGAACTTCTGCATTATATAAGTTTAATTCTACTTCACAAAATTACCCTTGGAACACCATTGAAAGAACTATAAATATTCCACATTTATAATTCAAGAATCCATTGAAGAGAGGTGTATTTTAAAAATGGTTTCTATGGAAGATTTGAGTATAAGGTTAACTATCCTTCAAGGAGCTTACGGATATAAAGGTTTTACTGAACAAGTTGGCGAGAATATGTATAAAACTGATTTGAAAGCTTTTCAAGAAACAATAGAAAATGCAAAAGAACCTATTGATGCTAGTAAAGTTTCAAAGTTATCATCCGATCAAATTAAAGTGTTACAAGGTGCTCCAAGTGGTAGTTGGTTAGTTCCTTTATTGAATAGAATGGGACAATTAGGGATGATTGATTTGCGAGAGGGTCTAGTAAACCCTAAATTATTTCAATATACTTCGACAATAAATGCTTATAAACGATCGATTTAAGACATTTTAACGGAAACACAAAAAAGCCTAGGACTCAAAATTAATTGAGTACCTGGGCACTTCTGTTACATGATCAAATTGTTTTAGCCATTGTTATATTCGTAATTTCATAACCCATTTTTTCATATAAGCCACGTGCAATTTTATTTTGACCAAAAACGTGTAAACCAATTTTATTTACACCTAACCCTTTAGCAATAGTTTCAATTTCTTTCATTGCTTTCTTAGCATAACCCTGCCCTTGATATTGTTCAAAAATCATAAAATCATAAATAAAACCTTCATTAGGTTTTGTAGGGTCTTTTTGTGCAATCCAAATCATTCCAACTAAAATATCATTGTGAAAGATAGAGAATAAATGATTATTCTCGGTCTTCTCATCTTTTGGTAGCAGTTGATTAAATGATTTCTTCGACAAATCAATCGCTTCATCTTCACTCCAATTCCCAGAAGCGATCTTGTCTTTTGCATAGTCTTCAATTGCAAAACTGATATAATGTTTGAACTCTTCTTGGTTCATAGGTTTTAATGTAATCAATTTATTTTCCTCCCATTCTATTTTTCAATCTTAGCATTTTTTGAAAATTCCCCATAATAATTGGTCTTACTTCATTTATTTACTATTTACCTCTCCGCTGTTGAATTGTAATATACAACCCAATTAAACGGTCAGTAGTCATAGTACCACTTTGTAAATCCTTCAAGTGTGAAGCTTGAATAATACCATCCTTTACTGCCTGTGCAATTAAGCCTTCTTACACTTATTTATTTTGTACGCTGTTCAATGATAAGTTTCAAACCCTCATAATCGCCACTTGTCATAGTTCCATTATCAAATTTATCTAGCCATGACTTATCAATCAGCTTTTTATCTACCGTTTGTTTAATGTGTTCACGTACTGCTGCTTGTGTAGTCTCATTCGAAAATTGCATTTTATCATCCTTTTCTGTTGGTTTGTCCTCCTCAATTGATTGTGTGGAAGGCACTGTTTTACCCAAATATGCTGCTAATTCTTTTGCAATAGCCGTACATATCTTCTCGAAATCGCGTCGATAAATAGCAGCGTCCACTGTTGAATTTACAAAGCATACTTCTATTAAAATGGCTGGCTCATACGTGCTAGCGAGAACACCTAAATCTAATCGCTGTTTTGCGCCTCTATTCAATAACCCTCCACCAGTTGCCACTGAAATAGCCTTCGAAATACGCGCAGCTAATGCTTGTTGGTCATAATATAGTACCTCTGTACCAATCGGCTTTGAGCTATTCCCACCAGAATTAAAGTGTATAGAGACAATTAGACCATCGCGGTCCTTGTTGTGTTGGCTAACTAGATAATTTATATTTTGACGTTGGTTTGTTGATGAATTGTCCTCGTAGTATGTGCATGGTACTTTTGAAGCCTTTAATATCTCATAAACTCGTTTTGCTACCCTACGAGCTTCAGTAACTTCATTTAATATTCCCGAAGCACCACTACCTGGATTAATCCAGTGACCAGGATGAATTTCTATTGCGATTTTCAATATTTATCAAAATATAAAAAAACACTCAAAACCTAGTATGCATAAGGCTTTAAGTGTTTTTCTTTTCGGTTGAAAATCAACCTTTATTTTGTTATAGACGTCCCAGGAGGGATTCGAACCCCCGCCGCAATATCATTTCGTCAATAATAACCGTTCAATTTGCGTAGTTAGAACGGTCATTGATTACGCATAATTGACCGCCTTCGTAACTACTAATTATTCCCGATTATAACCGATGATAAATCCGCATTGCAAGCGATATTAATTATTTACATTCGTAGTACATATCATAGGCGTCTTTTGTGACGACGCTATCAACGTCAAAACGTTCTCTCTCGCGTAAGAAATAGCGAATAAATTCGATTTCACGTTTAGTGTACTTCCTCCATTTCCCTACATATTCAGCAAATCCATCGATTCTATCCGAGAAATAATCTGCTAATTTACTTAGCTTTTTATCGTCGATTCCTAATTCTTCTTGCACATATTTACCTGTAAAAATTCGTTTATCATTCATACGTTGTCACCTCTCTATATCGTAATATATCCGAACATATAGCGAGATAAACATCAGCTTCGGATAAAATAACTACTATATATGTTGCGTTATTTTTCCGTCAGTATTTTCGCATTATTAAACCGTAAAAAATACTAATGTGAAACGACTCGAGACGATCAACTATCCGATTCAACGATTCTCGATGCGTCTGACAGCTCAAAAAAAGAACGATCAAGCCGAAGCTCAATCGTTTTTAGTTTATTTCATTTTGTTTGCTTTACGTTTTAATTTCTCGATGCGACCTTCGTAGCCGCCTTTCGTACCGTCATTCAGACTATAAATTAAGGCTTCTTCCGCTATGGATATTGCAGCTTGTATGCGTCCTTGCTTCTCATATAGAATTGCCAATCGTTTAAACGGGAATAAGTCCTGTGCCCCATTAAAGATGCGATCTTCTTTAATCGTTTTAATCATCGGCAATACTACGAGTGCGTAACGCTCACATGCTACGTAATCCCCTTCTTTATACGCTAGTTCAGCTAAGTCACGAAGTGAAAAGTATCGATCAACATCATTATTGGTATATTTGATCGACTCTAAAAGTAACTTTCGTTTTAAAACGCTGTTACTTCCTTGAGACATTGACCATAGGAATTTCCATCTATCTCCGACATAAGTTCGGTCTCCTTTATCAAGATCGTCACGTCTGTACGGTTTACCTGTCGTTAATTGATACGGATGTCCTAAAGCATCTTTAATTTCTTCAATTTCCGACTCGGATAACGTACTATAAAAATCCTCTAACGCTAAATGACGGATAATTCCGCCTGGCTTCTTCTTAAAAATGGATAACATTTACACCCCTCCCACCTATTTATTCTACTTATTAATTATTTTCCCTTTTATAACCCCCAAATGAAAAAAAGTTGTATGTAATGTCAGAGCAACAGATGACGCCTGTCAGAATCGAGGGCTTTGGGGGTCACGCACTTTCAACGCAAAAAAAGAACGACCAACAAACGAGGTTTAATTCGTTCATTGATCGTTTTGTTATCGTTTTATTCCTTCACGTTCAAGCAATCGATAAATCGTTCCTGTTCCAACTTTGTAAGTCTTACGAATGTCAGCGATTGAAACGCCGTCTTGATAATCTTTAATGATTGCGTTGCGTCTGACTTCTTCTTCTCCGCCTTCAACTAACTTCGTTTTACGTCCTTTAAACTTCCCTTTGGCTTTAGCGATTTCAATTCCTTCACGTTGACGACGCTTATTCTTCTTACGTTCTTGCTCCGCAACATACGCTAACATTGATAGGAATTGATCCTCTAATAGCTTACCGATGTCACCCATAGACTTAAACCGTCTACTATCGAATAGCTCTGCATTGGACGTTATAACGATGTCCGCGCCTACCTTCCGCGTGATATACTTCCACTCGTCAATTACATCGTCATATGAGCGTCCTAGTCGATCTAAGTCGTCCATATAGATTAAGTCACCACTTTGTATAATGCTGCGTAACTCTTGATATTGCGGACGGTTCGTATCCTTACCAGACGCTTTATCGACGAATACATTCTTACGCTCAACGCCTAGCTCCTTCATTGTCGCAAGCTGACGAGCCTCGTTCTGCTCAACTGTTGATACTCGTACATAACCGTAAGTTGTCATCGTATTACCGCCTTTACTCGTTATTGTTACCATTATCGTACCAATAATTACGGTAACAGTCAAACGGTAATTTAAGAATGGCGCTATACCAACGATTGTAAGCATTCATTTTCGTTACCACATAAGTGTACTCTATCGGTAATGCAACCCCCATGAGTTTCAGACCGCCCCGTCCAATCCGATCGCCTGCCCGGTGTATCTGCGTTAACATTACGT
Organism: Lysinibacillus agricola; assembly: GCF_016638705.1. Lineage (GTDB taxonomy): Bacteria > Bacillota > Bacilli > Bacillales_A > Planococcaceae > Lysinibacillus > Lysinibacillus agricola. The sequence continues at coordinate 4,213,751 of NZ_CP067341.1, forward strand.
CATCTTACTTATGTAAATCGCCACAAATCCGAGTTCCTTCTATTATATGTGCGTTAAAGCTGCGTCAATATAGCGAAGTAATGTGACTTCCCAAAGTGTTTTGAGGGCGCGTCCGTAAAAGGCGTCTGCCCGGTATTTTACGCCCCCAAAACGTTCTCAAATGAGTAAAAATGTAACATTTTATAATAGCGGTAAATCGTAGATTATATCCTCCAAGTTACGATACCCGTACCATCCTCCGCATAATTCCGCTAATGAAAACACACGACGTCGCGTTATTCTATTGTACTCATTTCTCGTATGTTTAAACGCCTTATCGAGCAACCTATCGCACTCCTTTTGAAACGTCTTATCCTGCATACGCCAGCGATATAATGTCATGCGCGTAATTTTACATAGGAACGCCACTTCTTCCATCTTTATATAACCGCTATTCTGCGCTAGAAGGACAACCGCCCGTACCTTCTTTTCTTTTCCGTTAAATTTTTCTCGTAACCTGGCGATGTCTTTATCACTTACTAGATACGGCTTAACATTGCGCTGCCCTACGATTAATCGATCGTACATAACGTCTCTCCTTTATATATTTAGTTCTTACGCAATTAGGCATAAAAAAGACGGCAAGCACCGCTGTAAATTCGATGCCTGCCTTCGTTGTATAAACGTTATGCCGATCTTTTAACCAAAATTCAATACGATTTTTAGCCAACCTGCGTCGCCTGCCTTTCGATTAATTTCGCTAGTTTATACGCAATCTTTTCGATGTCTGCTTCTTCGCGGACTGTGAACGAATTGCCGGAAATGATTACTCCGCCAGTACCGTTCCCGCCTTTGCCTTCCGAATATTCCTTGTTTTCTCGCGCAGTTAAAACGCGTTCTCCTTTATGGAGACGCGCTGAGTAGCCATCGTATGGAACGGAATCTAGTCCGCTGTAGTGAGATTTCTTACCGCCTTTACCTCCGCCGCCAGGTAATAGGTTCTTAGCCCAACTAACAGCGTTTGAGCCGATACTTCCGATCCAATCTGGCACCTTAATTTTACCGAGAATGTTAGCGAAATCTTTCAAATAACCAGCTGCCTTACTAATCCATCCGCCAAGTGTTTCAAATACAGGAGTTAATGCTTTTACTATTTCCGTAGCCATGCCGAAAGCTTGCGTGAATGCTCCGGATAGGAATGCTATAAATGGACCGATGATCGTATCCCATACTAATCGTAAAACTTCGAAAGTTGCTCCGATTACTGAGCCCATAAGCTCTAATACTGGACCAACAACCGCCCACATCATCTGGAACCCGGTCATAACAAACGTAATCGCTGGCGCAAGAATGTTATTCCACGCTAACATTGCAACATCTGCTACCATTTTCATGGCGTTCCACAAAGCGCCAAGTATCGGCTGAGCCATAGCCCAAAACGATTGAAGTACTGGCACTACGTAGCCAACGATGCTTGAGAACACCATCATAAACTGCTCTTTCAACGTAGAGAATCGCGATACAATAGCGTCAATTGCTTCTGGAGATATGAGCGTTTCAAGAACGCCTCTAAATCCGCCCTCTTTAAATGCTGTCATTAACGTCGAGATTTTCGTTTTGATACCGTCTACTACCGCATTCACCTTTGTTGCTATATCCGGCGGGAATAGTGTGCTGATTAAGCCACCTGTACCGCCCGTCTTAAATGCGGACCACAACTCTTTTACTTTACCAACAATGCCGTCGATAGCTCCTCGGAAACTTTGGCTATTGTCGTAGAGTGCTTTAAGTCCGACTGCTGCTGCGGCTATACCAGCGGCGATTAGCGAGATTGGATTAGCCAATGCCGATATTGTCCCTACCACAGCTAATGCAGCTACAAACGTTGCGATTGCGGTTGCAGCATGTGCGATTGGCTTTCGCCATTTTACGAATAAATCATACAAGGCAATTGCTTTATCGGTTGCTTTGCCGAGCATCGCACCTAACTTGTCGCTGATAGCTTTGGTGTCAAGTCCGTCAAACATCTTATTCATTCGCCGTAAAAAGTCTGCAAGTTTACCATTACTCTCCATGCCGATGTCTTTAAAGAATGTCCTGGACTTCTCACCCAATTGTGCCCACAAACCTTTAGTTGTGTCTCCCATTTTATCTACAGTTTTCTGTGTGATTCCCATACCGTCTAACATCTTGTTAATCTCTGAAATTTGCTTTGGAATATCCATCTTCTTAATATCATTAAGCTTTTGCCTATCAAGCCCAAACCGCTCAACCATCGACATAGCATCACCTTGCCAGAGCTCCTTCAAAGCGAAGGCTGCTCCGTCTGTGCCTTGCGTAGGGTCGAACCATAAGACGTTCGATAATCGACCACGCTTTGCCAAGTTCATCAACGTCTTTAGTCATCGCTACAAGTGATTTTGACGAAGCAAGCATATCCGTAGAATTTAGCAAAGGACTATCGATCGCCATTTTATCGACCATCTTCATGTAGGCATCCGATTTTTGAGTATCGTTAAATATTGCTTTAACTGCGACCTCTGACTGCTCATAGCGCGCTGCAGCGCCAATTGTCGCATCAAACGCTTTGGCCGCCCCTTGTGCTGTCAGATATGCACCAGCAAGTCCGACAAGTGTACTCTGTAGTCCGCCGAATGAAGCGCTGAGTCCGTTTGAGCTAACATGCAAACGACTGACTTGCGCAGCAAATCCACCCATTCGATTAGATGCGGATGATACCGCACTACCAAGACGATTAGTCGCTGATTGCGCTCTCGACATGCTATCGCTAGTTGTACGGCTTGTCCGGTTCATACCCTCCATCATCCGCGTGAGTTTACGCATCTGTTGCGAACCCTGGTCACGCATCTTAAATACGGCCGTTAAATTTATCATTTTAGATGCGATCAACTCTCTTTGCCACTATTTCCGCTAAACGATCGGCTTGTTGGCTTGCTGCAATATATCGTTTGCGTGCGCTTATATCACCATTTGCATATTCGATTGCGGCGTTTAATGCCTCTAAGCGTTTGCGAGCGTGATTCGCTTGTATCCGACCACTCATTGCGATAGCTAAAAGTGGTATACGAAATTGCTCAGCTTGCTTAACTTTTAATTGCGCGACCTTACCGTGCAATCGCTCTACTTCAACTACAAACGTAGCCGCAGCGAGTATTACTTCGTTATCGCCTAGTATTTGTGTTACTTCCTGTCTGCGGTGATTTATTTTCATTTCTCGCATCCCCCTTGCGGTTTATGAATAGAAAAAAGACACGACGGTTAAGTCATGCCTTTGCGTTAATATTGCGTTATTCGGTTTGTCGTTAATTACTATGCGTCTACTGCCTCAATTTCCGTTGATTCTTTTTCTTCATTTGCCTCAACTTGTCGTTTAATTTGTACATAAAGAACGCGAGCACTTTCTGAACCTAATGCGCGAGCCATTTGCATGGATGCAGAAATGTCATCACGAGTAACTGTTCCTGCCGCCAATTTTTTTGTTAGTTCTGATCGCACGATATTGTAATTTATCATAATTATTTCGCTCCTTTTGTTTTTGTTGGCACTTCTGCGATATATTCGAAATCGTTCGGGTTATGCCCGTGTGTAAATAGACTAACTTGGTTTATCACCTCGCGTACTCCTTTTACAGCTCCTTGACTTCGCATAACTTTCGCTGTACCTGTCGGGTGAGCAATCGCCTCAATCTCGCTCGTTTTACCTTGTGATCGATTTGCTCTAGAGATTTCAGCAATCTCCTCACGTAAATATCCGTAAGCATCTTCGCCTTCGCGATGATCAATAATACAACTTAGCAGTAAGTCCCTTGCCATTTTTAATTTTGCCTCGACAATCGGTTCATATTCCGATCTAACTTTAGGTACAAACACTTTTTGATATTCGTTTACTACGTCTACAGATGAAATTGTACCTTCCGGCATAGCTGCGTGTGCCAACGCTAAATCACGCTCACGACGTGCAACAACCTCTTTCTGTAAAGCGATATCTCCGTCGATTTTATCAAGTTGAGCAGTCGCATCTGTACCATGTTTAACGCTATCTGTAAACGTATGCTCATATTGTGTCTATAACTCACTTAAACGTGCGCGAGCACTTTCTAAGTTTGTTTGATATTGCAAGTGTTTAGCTGCTCTTTCAGCCCCTTCTTTTCTGTAATCTTGTAATAATTTAAACTCGTGTTCTTTAATTGTCATCTGATTTTATCCCCTTTGTTTTTAGTATTTGAATAATTTTTTCTAGCTTGTCGATACACCACAATCGCCATGTCGGAATAACAGGCATTGGCTGTTCGTCTTGCTTGTCCAACTCGAATAATTCGACTAACATTTCCTCGTTACGGGTAATCTGCTCGCGAGTCCCTTCGACTTCACGCCGATAAATTACTGGGAATTGAGCGCTCATTAAGTCTCGGTACAGCTCTTGACTATCCGTCTGCAGCTCGTTTATTTCATACGTATATAAATCGTCTAGCAAGTCGATTACATCGTCGTAAGGCTTTGAGATTTCGCCAATTAAATTGGATATGCCACTTTCGTCAGTTTCGTAAATTAATAGTGACAGGAACGGAACCTCTCGCAAGGCAACGATTGATAGCAAGCCAAAGCGCCAGGCTTCAACTTCTCGATTATTAGACAGCGTATTGCACCGCCTTTTGTTTCGCCTCATTACGTCGAACCTCTGCAGCTTCATCGCGTAAGTGACCTATCATTTGTTCAACTTCAATGTCAGTCAGTTTCCGACCAATAAGACCTCCTATAAAACGCTGTACGAACGGACGTAATAGTTCCGGTTTGAATCGCTCTGGATATTTATCGAATGCTTCTATCGCAAATAAATCATGCTTTGTACTATTACAAGACCTACACGCAGGCAAGACATTAGCCTCAATATTAACTCCACCATAACTACTTGATTGCGGATATACGTGGTCACAAGTGGCGACTACATTGCCGTCAGTAAAATCACAACCACAATATACACATGCCTCCGTCAAAATGGTTTCGATATACGCAGCGCTTACCATCGGTGTAGTTTGTCCGGCTTTAACGGCATATGCGTAAGCACGCTGTCGAGCATATTCACCATTCTCCCTTCTGTGCTGCTTCCTACACTCGTTACAGATATTCTGATGTCCTGTTTTACTTTTCGCATCACGGCGGAATAGCTCAATTACTTTTGTCTCGTTACAGATTCGGCAAGTAAGTTCTTTACACATGGCGCTCACCTACTTCCATAGCAAGCGCAAGTCTTGTTTCGATGTAAGCTAGTTTTGCGATTAATTGAAGGTATTCTAATGTCATTTCATATCTGCTCCTTTTCATTTCAAGTGTTTATATTTACGCTACGTACTCGATCGTGACATCGAGATTTTGTCGCGCAATTACCATCTTCAAGTGATTCAATAAAGCTGCGTTAGGATTCTGCTGAGTTGCATTGTATTCGTCAGCGAGTGGCTGGCTATTCGTTTGAACGTGTAAAGCTACGTCCTTAAAAGGTTGCAGCACACGAATGAGCGTCTTAAATGCCGGATAAACTGCATTGCTCTGAGTAAAATTTTCGGCATAAATGCTCCCGTCTGAGATTTCGATTTGAACATCATATTCTGCGACGTCAATCTGCGTAATTGTTTGTTTTAGCTTCATTCTTAAACTCCTCCAAATCGATTAAATTGTGTTCTTATTGCTTGTAACTGCTCACCATTTCCGCCAAATACTACGCGTGGGTTTACTGTGATTCCTTTTTGACGTCGGTCATTCGTGTTTTCGAAGAATCCAAATACAACTTTTCCGTCAATTTTCACGCGATTCATCGTCAATTTCAGCTTTGCAGCATTCGCATATCCTAGTAACTCCGCTAAACTTTCAATATTCATCGGTTGTAAACGATCAGGATCCGTTTCATCAGGATTGTGACAAACGATATTTGTCTCGAAATTCAAAAACGGCAATACCGAGTAGACTAGCGCAAGCTGTCCAACCGTTCTGCCGTTTGATAAATCGTATAAATCACGTACTGTTTTCTTAAACATTCGTGTATGTTGTAAATCCGTTGTATGTGATTGAATTGACTTAATGTTTCCTCTGAAAAAGACGGTGGGATTCATGGAGGGCACTGAAAAACTTACGTTTTCATAAAAGCGAACCTTTTTCAGATAATAATAAGGCACTTCTTGTTCAATTTTGATATGCTCCCCATTAGGTAGACAGATTAAAAAATAAAATCTGTTTATTAAATGGGGAGTTTTTTATGACGAAACAATTAATAACACCTGAAATGAAATTGTTAGCTCTTCAATATGTAGAGGAAGAGCTTTATTCTATTCGAGAAATTTGTGAAAAGTACGCTATTTCGACTTACACATTTAAAAGCTGGCGTACTAAATTTAAAAACCGGGGAATTGAAGCATTAACGCCAGCTAAGAAAAATAAGTTTTACTCCAAAGAACTAAAAGAACGAGCAGTAGCAGACTACTTAACAAAAAAGTATTCAATGTACGAAATCCTCTCAACATATGAAATTAGCAGTTGGTCGTTGTTCAAATCATGGTTAAAAACCTATACTAGTCATAGTGAATTAAAAGATTCGGGTAAAGGAATGAGCCAAACTATGACTAAAGGAAGAAAAACAACCGTAGTAGAACGCATTGAAATCGTCAAAGCCTGCCTAGCAAACGCGAAGAATTTTCAAGAGACAGCAGCACAATATGAGGTATCTTATCAACAGGTGTATCAATGGGTACGTAAGTTTGAACAAGATGGGGAAAAGGCCCTTCAAGATCAACGAGGTCGTACAAAACCAGCAGAAGAACGCACACCAGAAGATGAATTACGCTTAAAAATTCAACAGATGGAGCGCGAAAATGAACGATTACGTGCAGAAAATTTACTACTAAAAAAGTTAGAGGAAATCGAAAGGAGGTATCGTTAAGTAAAGTTCGCATTCAAAGCCTTTATTTCGCGATCCAAGAGCTAGCGAAGCATGAAAACTTATCGATTATTTTATTATGTAAAATCGCCAAGGTATCCCGTGCAGCTTATTACAAATGGCTCAATCGTCAACCCTCAGCACGGGAATTGGAGAACCAACAGCTAATGGCGTCTATCCAACACTTATATACACAATTAGATGGCATTTATGGCTACCGCCGTATCGCAATGACTATTAACCGCCAACGTGAAAAAGAAAACTTAGCGAAAGTGAATAAGAAGCGTATTTATCGTCTAATGCAAATTTGTGGTTTAGAGGCGGTGATTCGCCGTCGTCCGAAAAAGTACCGAAAGGTGAAACCGGATTACGTAGCAGAAAACGTGTTAGCACGTATGTTTACAGCCGAAAAGCCGAATCAGAAATGGTGTACAGATGTGACAGAGTTCAAGTATGGTAACGGTAAGAAGGCTTATTTAAGTGCGATTATCGATCTTTATGATAAGTCCATTGTGAGTTACGTATTAGGTCATTCAAACAATAATGACCTTGTTTTTGAGACGGTAAGACCAGCTATTCGTCAACTGTCAAAAGATGAGTTTCCGCTTTTACATAGTGATCGTGGGTATCAATATACATCTAAAGAATTTAAGCGAATTATGAAGAAGGCAAACCTAACACATAGTATGTCGAGAGTCGGCCGTTGCATCGATAATGGGCCAATTGAAGCGTTTTGGGGGACACTGAAAGTAGAAAAGTATTATTTACATAAGTTTGAGACGTTTGAGGCATTAAAACACGCCATTGATACGTACATCGAATTCTATAACAACGAACGTTATCAAGAAACATTAAACGGCTTGAGTCCTTTAGAATTCAGGACTCAAGCCGCTTAAAGCATTTTTATTATTTCCACTGTCTACTTGACAGGGAGCAGTTCATTTTGAACAGGAAGTGCCTTATTTCTGTCTCTATTCCTTATTCATTTTCGTTTAGTAGCTTTAATATCCGTTTCAAATTGACGGCGAATATCGTTGTAGCACCTTGAATTTCCATGCCAAATAGACCCGCAGTCGATGCCGTATCGTACCCGTGTCCGTTTTTTAATTCACTATTCTTCGCTTCTACTTTGTAGCGATTTGCGGCTAATTGCTTAAATGCTTCCGTATTTTGAAATGCCTCTTGTTCGGCATGTGTATCCGACTTAATTGTGACAGAATATGTTTTACTTTTTGCTCCTTCTTTATAACAGCCCTCTCTCATTGGACATACTTTGCATTTTTCAATATCAAAATAATATGTCTGACTTTGACTCTTACTCGTTCCTTTTTTACCTGTACGTGCTTTTTTTGTCGCGAGATGACCGGCTTTACAAATAAACATTCCAGCATCTTTATTAAACTCAAACTTGTCTTCTTCTTTTCGTGGTCCTTGTGTAAGAATAGGATTCAACTTTGCCACAAGTGCGATTTTCTCTTCTTTTGTATATTCGATATTTCCCTTTTCAGAGTAAGCTGTGTCTCCAATAACTGTATTAATTTTCATACCTGCTTGTGTGCTTTTTTCAATTAATTCTTGAAGATATTTCCCATCGCTTTTTTCACCTGTTGTAATGACAGCCGCTGTAATAATACGTTCATCACTCAGTGCGATATGTGTCTTGTACCCGAAGAAAGAAGATTCCGCCGTCTTATGCCCTTTTCGCGCATCCGCATCAGAAGAGTAATTTAGATGTTCTTGGAAATCTTCTACGACTTCTTTTAAGACATTCAGTTTTTCTTTGACAGCTGGTATTTGTGCAATTTGTGGTTCCTTTTCAATGACTGAAATGATTTCCTTACAGTAAGCTAATTCATCCTTTACTTCGTTAGAAGTGGTCTTTGCGGGGAATTTATTTTTCATCGATTCGTTTATTTTATAGACAGCTTTTCGAACGTTTTTTGATTTCTCTTGTAAAAATTCTTTCGGTGATTTTTGGTTGTAACGTGCTTTTGTATGTGTGGCATCCACAATAATCGTTTGACTGTTGATGATTTTTTTCTCCAATGCGATCTCAACTGTTTTCCCAATGAGCATGTCTAATAAGCTTACGTCTTGGAGACGAAGCCGACGGAATTTTGTAAGCGAACTTGGATCAATGACCGGATCTTCTGGCGCCATATCCAAGAAATATTTGAATGACATATCATACTTTGAGCGTTCTACTAGGTCGACGTCTGATACATCATAAATCGCTTTTAATAATAAGTACTTAAACATGCGAATTGGAGGAATAGCATTACGTCCATTGTCTAAACAATATTTTGTTTTTAACTCTTCTAAAATGAATGAAAAATCAACAAGTTCATTGATTTGGCGAAGCATATTATCTTTTGGCACAACAATATCGTAGATCGCCATGTATGGACTTAAATGAAGGGTTTCTTGATTTGAAATTATCGGGGACACCACCTGTACATTAATTCTTTTATTATAAAGGAAAGCGTGACTAAAATAATAGTATGATACATTGCGTTGTTTGGAGAAGCATCGCTCGACTCCTGCGGGAAAGCGAGACAGACGAGACCCCGCACGAAGCGAAGCGTAGGAGGAGGCTCGGCGCTCCATAGCTGTCAACTTAAGATTTTAAAAAACATCCAATTGATTATTTTTTTAATGAACAATGAGTTTTACGTTTATAGAAAGAGGGAAAGTATTTTTGGGAATACCAAATAAACTACCCTTATAGATATGGTAATTTTTGGTTATTCTATATAAGTTGAAGGCGTTTAAAGGCTGTCCCCTTGATGGATTTCGGTTTCCTAGCGGTTTTTAGAAGTAATTGAGTAGCTGCTTGGACTATGTCTTTAAACGACTGCCCTTTTTTTATACTCATTTCGTAAAGTTTAGGTAAAACGACTGTAGCGATACTGCTTGTAGCGACCACTTCACTAATTTCTACTTGTTTCTCTTCCCAAATGAAATTTCTCAATTGATACGCAATCAATTGGCTAATTAAATAGACGAGGATGGTGCCGTATAAATGGCAGAGCCACCTTTCCTTCTTCATCACTTTGAAATGGTCTATTTCAAATTAGACTTCCATACTTTTAAAAGTTAATTCGACTTGCCAACGCAAGCGATATAATTCAACGATTTGACGTGCAGAGATCCACTCGGGCAGATTGGATATATAAATGGTAATGCCTGCTAAATCACGCACCACTTGTTTTGGTACCTTTCCTGATTTGACAGCCCGGCGATTAATTTTTTTGGATTTGTTGTTCCTCACGGTGCTCATTATGCGAAAAAAATAATACAGCGGGCTGGAAAAATGGGCATCTCGTCCAAAAATAAACTTCTTCTAATTCTAAATATTCTCCTGGTACTAACTTTTTCACAAAGCGCCACTAAATCAATCCGATGATACAGACTACTTTGAATCACTTTTGCCATTTGGATGATACGATGGGAATGGATTTTTTTAAAAGCTACATACCCGTCTGTTCGCACTTTTTGAGATAAAAAAATGCTTCTTTGCTCTCTATCTTTTTAAAAATTTTCAAAGCTAAAAGTAACCTAAATCTTGCATACAGAGTTCATTCTCTGTAATAAATGGAATCCTACTGGCGCCCATCTTAGCATCATTGATATTTTTGGAAAAGCAACGTGAAGAAATGTCGATTGACCAGAAAGAATATCGTATTCAAACTGAATTTTCGCTGATGCTTGTTGAGTTTTTTTGTGTGCGTTTTTTGAAACGTTCTGGCACGCTAACGACAGTGGAATCCAATACACGAATACTTGAAAACGGCCATGAATCCGTCAAAGAGAGCGATGGGAGCTGTAGTTGTTGTTGTTCGAGTAAAAACTCTTGAATGAGCCGCTGTAAAAAAGCTGTGGCTTCAGGTGTGAATTTTTTATCTACAGCTGCACGACTAATCAAAATATCTTGTTCTGTTAGTAATTTTGTACATAGTTCTTGAATCGTACAGTCTACTAAATTACCGTGAACATGAAAAAGTAAAGAAAGAAAATCGCTAGCTGTTACAAGGCGCTTTCTTTTGATGAAACCAGTTTCCCTTGCGATTTCATCTACTCTTTCAGGGCGAATGAATTCAAATAACTTTTGGAGTAACTGTACATGTTTTGGCATCATCATAAAAAAACTCCTTTCAAAAAGTTAGTAATTATCTATACCAACTTTTTAAAAGGAATACACATTTTTCTTAAGTTGACAGCTATGGGCTCGGCGCTCGCCCGCGGAAAGCGAGTGGAATGCTTCGGAAAACAACAGTAGAGTCACAGTGCCAAATGAAAAAAGCGAGGCATTCAACGATTTAATCGTTGAATACCTCGCAATGTGAGAAGCTATGGACTTTTTCAGTGCCCTTGGATTCATGTATAGCGCTCCTTCAGACTCTGAAATGATACCTTCCTGGCAATAACGACTGAATAACTCGCGAGCACGTTTGCTACTAAGCCCCGTTAACTTTTCAAAGCCTTCGCGATTGATTACCTTGCCGTTGTCGTATTGCAATCGTCCGGTGTTCCATGCAATATATGTTCCAAGATACATTAATCGAGCGATGTCAGCGTTATTTAATGATGGGAAACGTTCAATTATTGTTCGTGACTGCTGAAAGAAGGCGAATACAAATCCTCCGTTTTCTTCTTCGTGGGAACCTAACGCCTGAATTGATTCAATAGCTCGGAATTTAGATTCTGTCATTTTTGGTACTAAGTCATGAGTAAATAGATCACCTAAGTATTCTCCTGTTTCTAAGCTGTAAGGCTTGCCGTCTTTTACTACATAGTTTTGTTTTTGTGCGATAGCCTTACGTCGTGTCGTTGGGTTTAATTGTACTAATTGTTTGCCTACTGATAATGCTGTCATGTCATATCTTCTCCTTTTCTGATTCCGTTTTATTTTTGTAAAGCGTCGGCTAGCGATTGAATTTCTTCGGTTGCTGCCGTGACTTGGCGACTCACTTCAAGTAAAGCCATTCCGGCCCGTATTGCTACTGATTGTAGAGTACGCTCGCCACGTTCGATAAAGCCGAGCATAACCGGCGTGATTCCGATACGTTTAGCGAGTTGTCCTTGTGTGATGCCGAATGCTTCACGATAATACTTAATCTGATTTGCAGTTAATGCCATTCCGATTACCTCCTTGTTAGTAATAAAATAACTACAAATTAAGCCAATTAAAAAAAGCCGCCCGAATGGACCGCTTGAATTTAAGTTATTTACTTCCTCAAACTATATAATGACTTATCGCATAAAATATGGCTTCCCTTGTATAGGTGTCTAAAACAACAAATAGTGTATTAGTGAATGAAAGTTTTTACTTCCTCATAAGGTATAGCCATGAAACAGTTAAAAACATGCCATATTTATATAAAAAAATACTAGAATTGTGTACACTCTCTGAATTTACGATTGCTGTCTCGTATCGGAGTTTAGTGATTCTCCGTACTCTTAAGCTAGATACGTTTTATATAAAATTATGGCTAAAACTCCCTACATATTGTATATGCCAATGTTTTATACAAAAAGGGCGGAAATACTCTCCTATAATGTATAACCAACAACTACGCTATTTTGTGACGAAGACTTCCCTTCATAATATATAGATAACTAAACGCCTAAAAGGTGAGTGTTATAGTGCCTTTCCCACCTATATAGCCAACTAAACGGCTAAAAGTGACCATTCGGTTGCTGAAAATTTTCAGTACCTTCTATAAGGTAAGGCTCAAAACATGGTAGCTGTGTGCAGCCTCCCTATAAAATCGTTCTATTTACCTATAATGTATAGCCATTAACCACCTAAAAACTCAACCTAACTAATCTTTGCGACCATCTAAAAAATCGCTATTCCACTATTAGACGGTATGACCGCAGTATGAAATTACTTCTTGTCATCATACGCCGTAGCCCAAGTCGTACCCCAAAACTCGCGAGAACGGCTGGTAGTAGTCGATTGAATATCATCAATATTTTGCGAAGTAACTCGTTTCTTACCGCCGATTTGCTGCCTTCTCTGCGATCGAGCTACTGTCTTTTCAAAATCGCTCGTATTTACGATATGTCGTTGGTCAGACTGTATCATCGCTTGTTCATCGGTCCAAAATCCATGCTCGTCGTTAAAATACATATCACGCGATAAATGAGAAGTGCCCTCCGCTTGTTTCTGTTCACGGCGCTTGATATTACGTAGGTACACGTTCTTTTTACTGCGGCAATTATCGGAGCATGTTACCGCTGAATTATTCTGCGACTTATCACGGAAATAATGGCCACAAGCACAACAGCGTCTTACTCGCTTTTCTGCAAAGATTTCTGGCTTATCTTCTTCAATGTCACGAATCAGCATTTCTTCGTCGTGGTACTCATCCAGATATTGCTCGATTAGTTCGCTCATAAATTCTATTGCTCCTGCCCCAGGATTAGCTTCGTACGCTAGCTCCTCGATAACTTGTCCTTTTTGAATTTTCATAATCACAACCCCTTCAAAAATTACCTGCCTTTTACGTCCCAAAATCGTAGAATTACCTGCCTTTTACGTCCCGTTGGACACCAACTTAAAAATACAATATGTAGTTATTTACGTAGTTAAAATGCTGTAAAATGAGCATATATCGTATGTTGAGTCACATCGAATGAACATCTTGTCTATCTTATCAGTAGTATTACGAAAGGATAGCGCCCAACATCAACGGTAAATAATATGTATCGGTAAAGTTTCCGTTTGGTTGGAACAACCATTTAAAACCTTTGCGTCCTCATTTTGCAAAGAACGCAAAATAATTCCGCATCTATCTATTACATTGATATTATTACAATCGCTAGATACCATCAATAATATATTGATATGGAGCGATAGCGACATAGAGGATTTATGCGTCAGCATAAAGACTCGTAATATCTTTTATCTTCTTAAACGCTAGTTCTCGTTAGATATAGTTCTTCTTATAGTCAATACGTATGGTGTCGGTGTTTACCGTGTTGATAACCGTTTACATGACGTAATATTTTAAAGATAGTAGTTTAGTTAAAAAGAAAGTAGTATAGTTCGTGTATCCGGTTTGGTACTGCTAAAGCGTATCTACTCTGATACCCCTAATTACCGCCAGAATGCCGTTCAGCCTTACTCGCTCTATACGTAAAGCCACTTTCGATATGCAATATTCGTGCCACCCTATCGTCAAATGGTGCGACGTCGCACTCTTCCCGAAAAACTTTCTTCTACTATATAACGCACACTACAACCTCCTATTTTTGGACAACTTATCGAAAAAATTTATTCTTACTGACTTAAACGTTCAATTCTCCTTTGTTTTAAGCGTTCTAGCCTTCGTATGATAAATACGTCGACTTGCGATTTAAAACCGTTTCTAGCCGCGTTTATAAAGGCGAAATGAAGGCACTATGCTCCACTCTTCATTAGTAAAGATTGTTTCAAAAGCCTTGTTAACTAAAATTCCTAATTGGTATTTTTGTTGTTTGGTATAATAAAATAAAAAATTCGTTAGAGGTGATGTAACACGGATACTTTACTATTGTTTTATAAAATATATCAAAATCAAAATGTTAAGGCTGTCGATTATATTAATTGGGCTTTCAGTATGTTGGAAAATAATTGTTCATCGTTTTCTTTAAATATCTTATCTTCCCTAAGAGAACCTCTTAATATTTTTGAGGTAGAGGATTACTTTGGAAGAGCGTTAAGTGAGCTGGAGTTGCAAGAACCTTCATATGAAGAGTGTGCTAGATATTACATTCTGCATTTATCTGAAAAAATACTACAAGATAAGAATAACGCTGTTGATATAGTCTATGATATAAATACGGTGATTCGAGATATTGATTACCCAGAAGACCTTGAAGAATGGTTCATCATAAGTGACATGATAGATGAGTTTCATTATGGCGGAAATAATTTTAAATTAACGAAGGATGAGCTAATTGCAACCATTATGAATGAAGCAAAAAGTCAGTTGAAAAATAATAAGAAAAACTAGGCGTTGGCGCACCTAGCTTTCAACGACCACTGTTGGCGCAATGATCTTTCGTATATTTGCTAAAGCCAGTTGGCGCTGACTCTATCGTGTATATTGCCCGTAATGTTGGCAGCAAAACGGACGACTCGACCCGTTGGCGCGAGTGAGTATTTATATTAAATGCGTAACAATTTGATGGATGCTTAATTCAGTCGCAATTGAATTTCTATAGGCGTTCGGTTTCTCTCTTTCTAAATCCGACTCGTTGGCGCAAGTAGGATTCAGCAATTTGGAAATCACGCGACGTCGAGCGTTTTAAACTTCATACATGTATTTACTGTATGAAATCCGGTATTTCGCTCTGCAACGCGTCGTACATGTATTCATGAATGTATATTTACATGTATCAATACCTGTATTTACTTGATATTACGTATTAAGCAATTTTAGCTGTTAGTAATCGTAAGTAGCCTCTCAGCATCTTCCTTCTTATATCTCCGCTGGTACATTTTAAAATGTCTGCAGCATCTTCGTAATCTAAGCTATAATCTTCATCGTCGATAAATAACGTGGCTTCACGATTATACTCACATGTAACAAGTTTAATATCCTCCTCTAAATGCGTTGTAACTATCGCTACCTCTGTATTTTCGTCTAAAGCTACGTTTTCAATTGTTTGATTCATCTGTAAAGGCCCCCTCTTTATTCTTTATGGTTTAAATTTAAACTAATTCGTTTAATAAGTCAATAACTTTACACGAAAGGGTTTAAAAATATTTACAAACGTGTTATTGTAGAGTAAAAAGGGGTGTTTTATATGAATATTAAAAACGAAATTAAGAGCTATTTAGCAGCTACTGGTATTACTATGACTGAACTTGTTGAAAGATTAAATAAGGATTTACCTGAGGATAAAAAGACGTCAGTACAAAACTTATCGAACAAATTGAGTCGTGGATCATTACGCTATGACGAGGCACATCAAATAGCTGTGGCAATTGGAAAGCGTATAGAATGGGTAGACAACAAAAAAGACGACGGCCAATAACGGCTATCGTCTTTCTTATTACTTCGGATTCTTTTTCGGAGCAGTAGGCATTCCGTATTTCTCCGTTTACTTACGAACGTTTTTTCACAAATTTCAATATATAAAATCCGCTCAGGAATAATAGCATGGATCCAACAAATACTACTATGTAGTTTTTTACATGTCATAAATGTTTGATAGAGTATTTATAGACCGGTAATTGGATAGATATTAATTGAGAAATCTTGTGAATTCTTCATCCCTAGTTCTCCTATACATGAAATAAAGAAATCATTATCAGGGTTAGATTGAATTACTTTTAATAATTGCGTACCGCTATATGTAATTTTATAAACTGGTATTTCAATAATTTTAGAGCTTTCCGATGTATTATAAAATGACGCAAAACGTTCTTCGTTACTCAGAGTTATTTTAAAATTAGGCTTCACATTAATCGAATATGTTAGCTCTGCAGTTGTAATCAGACCGCACTCCTCCATAACTAGTAAATCATCGTAATTTATTCCAACACTATCTAGTAGGTCACCCCCTCTGTAAATATGAGAAGTATTTCCATCAATTAATGCTATTTCCGATACTTTTTTGAATAATACCGCTTCATGCTGTGTTAAATTTTTTAACTTTTCAAGAGTTCTTAAACTAAATGTATTTGGTTGTTTAATTTCACCAGCTAATAATTTACCCCAAATTTCTTGCATATATTCATTACTAATATCTTCTATAGAGTTCATAAAACGCGTAATCCAATCTTTATCAACTGGATCTTCAGATACTTCATCAGTATTTTCTAATTCATCAAATGCAGTATTAATGACAGAATCAATATTCTGTTGTTTGAGAATTTCTTGATATATCATGCGTTCTCCAGCTCGTTTGAACAACTCTTCACTGTTAGTGGTATCAATCGAAATGTCACCATTTGAATAGTTTGTTGGTAGCATATTGTTTTGTACTAAAGCATCACTAATAAGTTTAATTTCATCAGCTTTTGCTTTTGCAGTTCTTCTTATATTAGTCGGTTCATAAATTTTACCTAAGCCACACGAAACAACTTCAATAAGTTTTGTTAATGGTTCAGAAAGCCCTACTAAATCACCAATATTAAATCCATTAGAACCTGTCAACGTAAATCCCGCCTTTTCATTTACTAAATATAAACATTAACAATTATATACAATATTAGTAACTAATAATAGTTTTCCATATCTATTATACGGATATTTCGAGATATAATTTAGTTTTAAGAACCGAAAGAAAACATTTGCAAATATAGATAAACAGAGAAATACAATTTCAATATGGTTTATTTTAAATTGTGTTGTATTTATTATACACTTGACAATCGCACCCAATAACTAGCAGAATGGCGCTCGCTCTAGGAAATCGGCTGAAACGTATTTACCTTATATCGCAAACCACGTAATAAAGTAGTAAGCGACATAAAGTAAATACGCAATAACTAGCGTCATGTGACGTCTGAGGTTACTCGTTGCCCTGTTCGTATCGGAATTTCTTCCGCTATGACCTCATACAATTACTGTCCTGTATGCGCGTATTAACGCATGGTCATAGTTGCCCTCTCCGTAAAGAGCCAGTAAACCTACCGCACCGTAAAGCCGTGCTCGCTATTCGTCGCTACGTTAACAGGGAAACGTGTATCTGCGATATAGCCGAATTCACTGCGTTGGCTCGGCGTAACCTGACGTGTTTTTTAATGACGCTTAACGGCTTCTCGTCAGTGAGCGTTCCTAAAAAAGACAATAGGAAAGCAAGCCTTTGCATTTTACTATTTTTCGAGGTAAAATGAAGGCATATCATCGCTCATATTAAGTTGTGAGTGAACACTATCGCTGGCAGGCAATTAGTGTTAATCGTGTTAAGTTAAAGTCTAGCGTTGGAGCGCTAGGCTTTTTCTTTTATCTAAATTCACGTAGCTTGTCCGCTATTTCTTCTGGATCTAAATGCAGATAACGAGCAGTTACAGCAAAGTCACTATGACCTAATGCCTTTGAAACTAGCGCTAAATCTCCGTTACTGCGTTTATAGATATCTTTGGCAAAACCTCTGCGAAGTGCGTGCGGATTTATATTCTCGATACCAAACTTCCGCTTATAATAATTCAAACGTTTAGCAATCGCATTAGACTTAGGCGACTCATCGTTAACGATACCTTTACCTTGTTGCGTTAGAAATACGAACTTATTCTCCAATCCCTTTTCTTCACGAATGATCATATTCTGATTGAACAAAACTTCGAATATTTTCTGCAACCGCATATCAAACGGCAATAATATAACTTTCCGATTCTTTAATAGTGCGCCATCAATACGGAGTAAACGATTCTCTAAATCCACATGGCGTTCTTCCAATGCAGATAATGTCGCAAGTCGGATACCCGTTTGATACATTGTTAATATCGCAGCAGCGTCCCTCAACTCAATAAAATTAGATAGGTCAAGCTGTCGCAGAACATTAAATACATCATCTTCCGTCGCACCAACCTTAATAGGCTCGTCCACGCGAATATTGATATTTCTCCAAAACATATCGTTAAGCCAACCATTATTAAAACACTTGCCAAGAAACGCGCAGAAACACTTCAAACGAACGCGCTTTGTCGTATCCTTCACTTTCATTTGCCCTAACCATTCATAAATGGCGTCAGCACCTATAGCAAGCAAGTATTCAACATCTGTCTTACGAACAAAATCGTTTACGTACGTTTTATAATCGTGAACAGTACGCTCACGCAATCCACTCGCTCGCATCTGTCTAACGATAATTTCTAACGCTTTTTCGATAGATAGCGCAGACTTCGGATTAACAACGATCGGGTTCTCGCTATCCTCCACGCTGAATATTCCGTTTAAATCCGTACCTACATTTAAACCGTTTCTTTTTTTAGACAACGCAAAAAAACCTCCTAACGTTTAGTTAGAAGGCGTTTCAATTTCCGCAGTTAGACCGCTTCATTGACCGCTATAAAACTACGCTAGAAGGTTGATTTGACGCGGTTTATACCGCAATAATGACGTCCCAGGAGGGATTCGAACCCCCGACCGACGGCTTAGAAGGCCGTTGCTCTATCCGGCTGAGCTACTGAGACATGATGTTATTTAAGACAATATTTATTATATGTTCTTTATACCATAATGTCAACATGAATTTTACTATGAAGGCAAGGTTTGCCTCATAATTAATATTATATGATTTCCTGTATCCCATTATGTCCCTTCTCAACCTCTATTTTTGTTAATCACAAGTGATTGGCAAAGGTATTGTGATCGCGTATGCACGAAATAGTGCCATTGTTGTAATTGACGATGTAAATATTAAATTAGGTCAACTATTAGGAATAGGATTTTCTAGGAAAGGGCCTATCTGCATTTTTTGTTCAAATAGATGTTACGTAAGAACAAGAAAATGTTTCTTTAAAGGAAAAAGCAATTGATCATTTTGGTACTATCCATATTTTAATTAATAATGTGGGAAAATTTCAACATAAATCTCTTTATGACGTAACATCGGATGAATGGAATGATATGATTCAAACAAATTTAAGGGAGGATCAATGAACAAAATAAAACCAGATTCACTAAGATTTTTTGAATCTGGTTTCCACTACTGGCGGAAAAATTCTAGCTTTTTTACTCTTTGAATAATGAGCAATAGGTTGAATACCTTGTATAGATTCCTTCACAAATGGAGCTAGTGTGTTGCTTGCAATGTTAATGTGGACCCGTTGCAGCTGCCATGGCATATGGCTTATATCTATACGAGATAAGGCATTCTTCCATTTTGACCAAGAATGATAGCGTTCCACTAACCATTTTTCAAAGGGAGAACTAATTATTTCACTTGCAATCGGTTGATATGAAATCTTCAACCTTTCATCCAGTGCTCCATGATATAAACTTGTAAAAGAAAAATTGTTTCCTTTTTGTTTTAAAGATATTTTTGAATGGCGATATAATAGACTGCCCTTTGTAGCTATTTGTACAATAAAACGATTCGTAACATCTAAGTTAAAGAAATAGATACCTTTCATGCCGCTATATGTAACATATGTACGGACATTAAGCTGGAAATAGGAATCTATCCCAGGCAATGGTGGTAGAAATTTCAATCGTTGTCCTTTTACTTTAAAAAGGACAACACTAAGCCAAGCCTTATTTTCATAGAGATCTAGTTGCAACTCTTGCGGGATATACTGCTCTAACTCCTTCGGTGATACTGGCCAATGTAGAAACAACACATCTTGCCATATTTGCGTCATAATCCACGGTTTGCTCCACATAAAATAACTCCTCTCTGTAGTTAAATTCTTTCCTACAAAGGAGTTATTCAAACGAAAATGACTATTTTTGTTCTGAATCTAATGTATCCTTTTCAACATATCGGTAATATAAATTGCGCAATTCGGATTCTTTATAATTGCCTAAATGACTTTTATATTGTGGATGCACCAAAACACCATGATCTCGAAGCTGCTTGACGAACCAACCTTTTGAATACTTATGCACTTTACACATTCTCCTTCATTTATATTCATACATAGCGTATGCTCAGGAATTTGTGTAGTGACAACTTTTATAAAAATAAAAAACGAAGAAAATATCCTTCGCTTTCATGTTAGTGAAAAACTATTACGTCAATGAAATAAAGTGTCATATTAAAGTATGGCTCTTCGGCAAAACGATTTCTGTGCGAAAGCAACAAAAGTGGAGAAATCGCTCGACGCTCGCCCATAGGAAAGCAAGTAGCCTGGAACGGAAATCACCCTCGATTATAGCGCCTCAACATTCACAAAGGTTTCCTTTGCCCTTATGCTTTTCAACTTATGTGCCGCAAAAAGTTCGATATGGTTGATTAGATGGTGTTGGTAATGTCGCATAGTCCAGCTGCTTCTTAGTATGTGCAAAAGGATGAGCAAGGGCATTCAGTAATCGCTCCATTACACTGTAGTCTCCATGCTCAACAGCAGCCTCTAATGCTTCTTCTACACGGTGATTTCGTGGAATTACGGCTGGATTTTGATCTCGCATTAATTGTTGAGACATGTCTTTTGTTTCCTGTTGTCTTTCTAGTCTTGCAAGCCATTTTTTATGCCATTCTTTAAATTCTTTTGTACTAAATAACGTTGATTCATCAAATTTATCGAAGGTTAATGCGATAAATGTGTTCGTATAGTCTGCCTGATATTGCTGCATTAACTTTAGGAGCTCTTCAATTAGTTCTGTATCCTGTTCTTCATCATTAAACATCCCAAGCTTTGCTCGCATACCTGCTAACCAATTTGCATAATACAACTGAGGATATTGTTGTAGTGCCTCTTGAGCTATGTTTATGGCGTCTTCCTGATCTTCATGGATTAACGGCAATAATGATTCAGCAAGTCGTGTTAAATTCCACCCTCCGATATTAGGCTGGTTACCGTAAGCATAACGACCTTGTCGATCAATAGAGCTAAATACTGTCGCTGGATCATAAGCATCCATGAAAGCGCAAGGGCCATAATCAATCGTCTCACCACTAATGGTCATATTATCTGTGTTCATGACACCATGAATAAAACCGATTAGCTGCCATTTTGCAATAAGAGACGCCTGTTTCTTAATGACTTCCTGAAGTAGAGATAGATAACGATTTTGAGCTTCATTAGCATTTGGAAAATGACGTTCCAAAGCATAATCTGCCAAAGCTTTTAGCTCCTCCTCAGTGCCCCAGTTTGCTGCATATTGGAAAGTTCCAACTCGCAAATGACTGCTTGCAATACGAGTTAAAATAGCACCTGGAAGTTCGGTTTCGCGGATGATAGTTTCACCTGTAGTCACGACAGCTAAACTTCGAGAGGTTGGAATGTTGAGTGCATGCATGGCTTCACTAATAATATATTCACGTAGCATTGGACCAAGTGATGCTCTGCCATCTCCACCACGGGAATAAGGGGTTCTTCCTGAGCCTTTAAGCGCGATATCAAACCGTTCATGATTTGGTGTTATTTGTTCACCTAGTAACAGTGCTCTTCCGTCTCCTAGCATATTAAAATGACCAAATTGATGCCCTGCGTAAGCTTGTGCAATGGGCGTGCCACCAGCTGGGCTATTGTTACCCGCAAATATTGCTGTCGCTTCTTCGCTTTGCAGAGCATTGATGTTTAATCCAAGCGACTTTGCGACTGGTTCATTTAGCATGATCAATTTTGGTGAGAGAACGGGATTTAAAGTGAGTGATGTAAAAAAAATGCTTGGGAGGCGGGCATAGCTATTATCAAAATTCCATCCAATTGTATTTTCCATGTTTTCTCCTTTGTTACGTTTATCTTTATTTTTTCTCCTTAATCAAAAACAATTCATAGCCATTTTTACCATACAGTCTTTTTACATTTATATAAAACAAAAACGCTTTGAGTTTCTAAAAACTTAAGCGTTTTTGTTACATCATTTTCGCATAAACTTGTGAGTGGAAATAAAGTGATTATCATCCGTTAAGAAATTTACTTCAAAATACGTATCTTCAATCTCTACAAGGGCAAAGCTTTTTTCTTTACGACCACGTGGTTTTAATAAGCTCCCAGGATTTAAAAATAACACATCATTAATCATTTCAGCACCAAGAATATGCGAGTGACCAAAGCACGCAATTTGCGCGTCTACCTCTTTGGCACGATATGATAATGACAAGATTGAAGTTTTAACATTGAATAAATGACCATGTGTGACAAAGATTGTAGCGTCCTCTAAATCAAATACTACTTCATCAGGGTAGGCTTTATCGATGTCACAATTTCCTCTTACTTTCTTCATGCCCTCCAATGCTTTATGGGAGAAAGGAAGCTCACTATCTCCACAATGAATCAAAGCATCGACGTTTGGGTAAAAGCTACGAACTTTTTCAATCACATTACTATCGCCATGTGTATCACTCATGACCAGTAATTGCATGGATATCACCTCTTATTTTATAAGATTTGGCAATTGTTCCTTCAACTTACGAATTGCATTCCCGCGGTGGGAAATTGCTCCCTTTTCATCGGCTGTTAGCTCAGCCATCATACGGTTTAAGCTTGGGACAAAGAAAACTGGATCATAACCAAATCCATTTGAACCACGTTTTTCGTGTGCAATGACACCTTCACAAGTACCAAAAACAGTTGTCGTTTCAAAGTCAGGACCTGCAATAGCGATGCAACAGCAGAAGCGTGCTGTACGTTTTTCTTCTTCGACATTTTTTAGGTTTTCTAACAGCTTAACCATATTTGCATCATCATCATGATCACCAGCATAACGTGCAGAATAAACACCTGGCTCACCATTCAATGCGTCAACTGCTAAGCCACTATCATCAGCAATAACAATTGTGCCAAGTTCTTTTGCTAATGTTTCCGCCTTTAAGATTGCATTTTCCTCAAAGGTAGTGCCTGTTTCTTCAATCTCCATCTCTGGGGCAACATCAAACATCGTTACTACTTCATAGCCAAGTGGTCCAAATAATGCTTCGAAATCTTTTGCTTTCCCTTTATTTTTAGTTGCAATGACTACTTGTTTCATGTTATTCAATTCCTCCCACTTTGTTAGCCAATTCACCTAGTGTCTCTTTTTGAAGTGCAATCAATTGTTGAATACCCTGTTCACCTAACGCCAGTAGTTCATTTAATTCTTCACGAGAAAAAGTTGCTTCTTCGCCTGTCCCTTGCAGTTCAACAAATTGACCTGCTCCTGTCATGACGATATTCATATCTACGGCAGCAGCGACATCTTCAACGTAGTTTAAGTCTAAAATTGCCCCCTGATCCTCTACAATTCCAACACTTGTTGCAGCTAAATAGTCTGTCACTGGGAATTTTTTTAGTTGTTTTTCTTCTGCAAGTTTGGCAATTGCCTGTGTCATCGCTACAAAAGCTCCTGTAATAGAGGCTGTACGTGTGCCTCCATCTGCTTGAATCACATCACAATCAATCCATACAGTACGCTCACCAAGTGCTTCTAGGTCAACGACAGCACGTAATGCACGGCCAATTAAACGTTGGATTTCCATTGTACGGCCATTGACTTTGCCACGAGATGATTCGCGTGCTGTACGCTGTGCTGTTGCACGAGGTAGCATCGAGTATTCTGCAGTGATCCAACCTTTGCCTTGTCCACGTAAAAAACCAGGAACCTTATCCTCAATCGTTGCCGTACAAATTACTTTTGTATTGCCTACTTGAATTAAAACTGAGCCTTCTGGGTGCAATAGATACTCACTATCTATTTTCACGGGACGCAGTGCATCTACATTTCTTCCATCAAATCTTGTCATCATTTTTCGTTCCTCCTAAAAACTTTCGCGCACTCATCTTAACATAATTTTAACCTTCAAAAAAGTGCTCGGTCTGTTATGAATAATGCTAAAAACGGCAAAAATCAGCCTAGCCAATAGCTAAGCTGATTTTTTATTTTAATGTAATACGTTTTATATTGAGAGTACCTTGCTCAAGCCAATTTTCAGCTATTGAACGGAAAATTGGAACAGAGCCAGTTGCATAAAATCTATGAGCAGGCACTGCGTCTGGGTCAGCCAAAGTGCCATTATATGCAAGCATTTCTTGAACATCCTTTGCTGTTTCCTCTGCTGAAGACAACACAAAAACATTTTCTCCAACAACAGCTTCAATATGTTTTTGCAGTATTGGATAATGCGTACATCCTAGTATGACCGTATCAAATTGTTCATTATTCAACGGCTCTAAGCCTTCTGCAATTAATTTATTTGCAAATTCACCTTTATATTCGCCACTTTCTACAAGTGGTACGAATGTTGGACAAGCCAATGGAATAATATGTGTTGACGTATTCAGTGACAGTAAGGCTTCCTCATACGCCCCACTTCTAATTGTTCCTTCTGTTGCAAGCACAACGACTTCATGTCGCTTCGTTTTCTTTACAGCTGCACGTGCGCCAGCATTAATAACGCCTAGTACCGGAAAAGGCATATTTCTTTGTAAACTTTCGAGTGCTACTGCAGTCGCTGTATTACAAGCAATGACGAGCATCTTGATATTCATTTTTTCTAGTGCTTTTGCCATTTGCCAAGTGAAATTTCGTACTTCTTGACGAGTTCTCGGACCATATGGACATCTTGCTGTATCACCAATATAATAAATCGTTTCGTTTGGTAATCGCTTCATTATTTCTTTTGCTACGGTTAAACCGCCTACTCCTGAATCAATAACGCCTATCGGGGCATTCATACTTTCCGCCTCAATCCTGTTTCATGTGTACATGTAGTTTTTCTAAATAGCTTGATAATTGCGCGACTTCTTGTTCGTTAAAACCAACAAGCTTCTCTTGCAAATATTGCTGTCTTTTTTCAATAACCTCTTGAATAATACGTTCGCCCTTCTCGAGAAGATGAACAACAACGACACGACGATCATTTTCGTCACGCACACGCTTGACTAATTCATTTTTCTCCATGCGGTCCACTAAATCTGTTGTTGTACTAAAAGCTAAGTATAATCGGTTTGACAAGTCGCCAATTGTTATATCTCCAAGCTCTTCTAACCACTGTAATGCAACAAATTGTGGCGGCGTAATCGCATATTGTGAAACAATCTCTCTTCCTTTTTGCTTCACAATCGCCGCTATATAGCGTAATTCCTTTTCAACCGTTGCAACGGTTTCAGGTGAGTGCTTTGTTACTTCATCCGACATATAACTATTTCACTCCTAAAAATACGTTGAATAGTTCTATTTTGTCGTTTTTTTTCTGAAATAGCAAGTGTCCATTTAGTCTAATTTGAATTCTTCCAAGCGTAACAGCTCAATTAACGCCTGAGATCGATTAGTTACACCTAACTTTTGAATTGTATTGGAAATGTGATTTCGCACTGTTTTTTCACTAATACCAAGTTGCTCTGCAATATCCCTCGTTGTTTTTTCAGCTAATAAAAGCGCAAATATTTCACGTTCTCGGTTCGTTAACAGAGAACGATGATGAGAGCCATTCATTTTCAGTTACACCCTCCTCCCCCGCACGTATTGTAACTTATGTTAAGGAATGAGGAGCGGTGACGGCTAATTTCATGAATATCACGTGTTTCCTTAATAAATTCGGAAATTGCTTCCATAAATTAATGAATTTTATGTAAAAATGCAATTTCAACTGTCGAAATCATTGTTTACATTCACTTCGCCGAGAAATCTTTCCACAATCATGCCGAAAAAAATCACTGTCACTAATTTTGTTACAGCACAAATAACTTTCGCACTCTATTTCCAATACTATATGAACACCAGGTTTGCTAAGTGATTCTTCGCTTCTTCAGATAAAGGTACACTTCTCCCAGTTCGAGGGTCCATTTGCACAATCGTGCCACGGCCAGTAAAGCAAACCTCATCGTTTTGATTTTTCGCTAAGTAATGAATATCCATCGATGAATTTCCTACTTTCGCTATCTTCGTATAAATTCTTAGTACATCATCAAAGAAAACCTGCTTCACGTAATCGCACTGTAAGTCGGCTACTATCGGAATTCCATCAACATTTTCATCAATTGCTGGTGGCATTAGAATTCCTAAATGGCGGAAATAATCGATTCGTGCCTGTTCAAAATATGTAAAGCTAACTGTATTGTTCATATGACCATACATATCCGTTTCTGAAAAACGTACACGTACCTCAATATAAAATAAAAAATCCTTTGTCCATTCGTGAAAATCTCCGATATAAGTTGCTTTCATCTTAGCCATCCCCCTAATTTTCATTCGCTTCTTCCTAAAACTACATACGGAATTCGCGAGTCATTAATGAATACATATTCATTATAAAGGAAAATACTATATTATCATAGAAAATACAGGCTTTCACTCGATTTATTTACAAATTCCCTTGTTTTTCATATCACTCAACTATTCCAATTCTTTTGAGTAATAGGCTCTTTTTAAGCTGTATTGAAAGCACAATACTTCTTTTAGTTTATTAATCTTGGCTCTTCAGCAAAATATGTACTTGACTACATATTTCATTCAGATAGGACGCTTCCCGCGGGCGTGGTCTGAGCCCTTGTCGCTCATACTTCGCTTCATAAGCTTTCATACCAACCTACTTTCAAGAACAGATTTTAGTATGGAGCCTTAATTGAGCACTCCCTAAATTATTCAATACATTATATAGAAAAAACTCCCTCACACAGTTAGTGTAAGGGAGTTTGGGAGTAAAGCTTGTACTATTAGTCAACGTAGTGGTCAGAACCGAAGAAGTTACGGAACATTTGCACTGAAGTTGCACGGTTTAATGATGCGATAGATGTTGTTAAAGGAATACCTTTTGGACAAGCAGCTACACAGTTTTGTGAGTTACCGCAGTTTGCAAGGCCTCCATCACCCATGATTGCATTTAAACGTTCGTCTTTAATCATTGCACCAGTTGGGTGAGTGTTGAATAGACGTACTTGTGATAATGGTGCTGGCCCGATGAATGAAGCTTTCTCAGACACGTTTGGACATGCTTCCATACATACACCACAAGTCATACATTTAGATAATTCATAAGCCCATTGACGTTTACCTTCTGGCATACGTGGACCCTCACCTAAATCATAAGTACCATCGATTGGAACCCATGCTTTAACTTTTTTAAGTGCATTGAACATACGTTCACGGTCAACTTGTAAGTCACGAATAACTGGGAAAGTTTTCATAGGCTCAAGTTTAACTGGCTCAGTCAATTGGTCAACAAGAGTTGAACATGATTGACGTGGGCGGCCATTGATAACCATTGAACATGCACCACAAACTTCTTCAAGACAGTTCATATCCCATGCTACTGGAGTAGTGTTTTCACCATTTTCAGTAACAGGATTTTTTTGAATTTCCATTAAAATAGAAATTACGTTCATACCATGACGGTAAGGCACTTGGAATTTTTGCCAGTAGCCATTGCCGCCTTTTGTATCTTGACGTAAAATTTCAACTTTTACCATTCTTCCAGTATTAGCTGCGATATTCATAATTCTTAGTCTCCTTTCGCAGAGTAATCACGTTTACGTGGTGGAATTAATGAAACGTCGACTTCTTGATACGTGATGACTGGATTACCAGTAGTTGGGTCAAACTTCGCTATTGTTGTTTTTAAGAAGTTCTCATCATCACGGTTCGGGAAATCTGGCTTGTAGTGTGCACCACGAGATTCGTTACGTAATAATGCACCTTTTGTCATTACTTTCGCTAGATAAATCATATTTTTCAACTGACGCGTAAAGTGAGCACCTTGGTTACTCCATTTTTGTGTATCGTTGATGTTAATGTTTTCCCAACGTTTTTGGAATTCCTCAAGTTTGTTAAATGTATCTTCAAGTTGGTCGTTGTAACGTACTACTGTCATAGTAGCAGTCATCATTTCACCAAGCTCTTTATGAAGTAAGTAAGCGTTTTCTGTGCCATCCATTTTCATGATAGCATCCCATTTAGCTTGTTCTTCTTTAACGCGAGCATCGAATACTTCTTGTGGAAGATCTTCAGCATGCTTTTTAAGATGTTTAACGTAATCTACAGCGTTTGGTCCAGCAACCATACCGCCATAGATAGCAGATAATAATGAGTTCGCACCAAGACGGTTTGCACCATGTTGAGAATAATCACATTCACCTGCTGCAAATAGACCAGGAATTTCAGTCATTTGGTTGTAGTCAACCCATAATCCACCCATTGAGTAGTGAACTGCCGGGAAGATTTTCATTGGTAATTTACGTGGGTCATCCCTCACGAATTTTTCGTAGATCTCGATGATACCACCTAGTTTAACGTCTAATTCGTGTGGATCTTTATGAGAAAGATCTAGGTATACCATGTTTTCGCCGTTGATACCAAGTTTTTGGTTTACACAAACGTCGAAAATTTCACGTGTTGCAATATCACGTGGTACTAAGTTACCATATGCAGGGTATTTCTCTTCTAAGAAGTACCAAGGCTTACCGTCTTTATACGTCCAAATACGGCCACCTTCACCACGAGCTGATTCTGACATTAGACGGTTTTTGTCATCTCCAGGAATCGCTGTTGGGTGAATTTGGATGAACTCACCATTCGCGTATGAGGCACCTTGTTGGTAAACGATAGAAGCAGCAGAACCTGTATTAATAACAGAGTTTGTTGTTTTACCGAAGATAATACCAGGGCCACCAGTCGCCATAATAACAGCGTCTGCACGGAATGATTTGATTTCTTCTGTACGCATATCTTGCGCTACGATACCACGACAAACGCCGTCAGGATCGACTACTGCACCAAGGAATTCCCAGTGCTCATATTTGTTCACTAAACCAGCTACTTCGTGAGAACGAACTTGCTCGTCTAGTGCGTATAGTAATTGCTGACCAGTTGTTGCACCAGAGAAGGCTGTACGGTGCATTAAAGTACCACCGAAACGACGGAAGTCAAGAAGACCTTCTGGTGTACGGTTGAACATTACCCCCATACGGTCCATTAAGTGAATAATTCCAGGGGCTGCATCACACATACCCTTAACTGGTGGTTGGTTCGCTAAGAAGTCCCCACCGTATACTGTATCATCAAAGTGGATCCAAGGAGAATCCCCTTCACCTTTTGTATTTACCGCACCATTAATTCCGCCCTGCGCACATACAGAGTGTGAGCGTTTTACAGGAACTAATGAGAATAAATCAACTTCAGTGCCAACTTCAGCTGCTTTAATCGTTGCCATCAGACCAGCTAGACCGCCGCCGACAACAATTACTTTGCTTTTCGCCATGATTATTTCTCACTCCTCTTAAAAAATTGCAATGATTGCATGCGCTCTATAGTAGCTTCTATTAAATTATACGAAAGCTAAAATAGCAGCCACACCAACTACACTTAGAATTACGAAAATAATGTTTGTTACATAAGTAGCAATCTTTTGAGACTGAGGAGATTGTGTAATACCCCAGCTTACTAGGAATGCCCATAAACCGTTTGATAAGTGGAAAGTTGCTGATATAATACCAACAATGTAGAATCCAAGCATGAATGGATTAGAAACGATATCTGCCATCATGTCGTAATCAACTTCTGTACCAAGCGCTTTTTGAATACGAGTTTGGAAAATATGCCATGCAATGAAGATCACTAAGAATACACCAGTGAAACGTTGTAATGAGTACATCCAGTTACGGTATGTGCTGAAACGTCCTGTATTTGGTGTAGCAGTGAATGCAATGTAGACACCATAAAATGCGTGGAACATTAATGGAATATAGATGACAATCCATTCAACTAGGATAAGGAATGGAATCTTTTCCATTACTGCGGTAGCATCGTTGTAACTTTCTGCTCCGCCTGTTGCTGTAAAGTTAATGAACAGGTGCATCGTTAAAAACAGACCTACTGGAATGATACCAAGTAGAGAATGTAAGCGACGCCATAAAAACTCTCGATCTTTCGACAAGACTGTTACCCCCCTTAGTACTTAAAATAGCACAACAAAAGAAGTCATCATTTTGTAACTGATACTTCATTGACTGTGTATTTCATCATGGTACAATATTATGACATGTTTATTGTACTCTCAAGAGCTACGAGCGTCAAGGCAACTAGGAGTTTTTCGCAATCCTTATTAAAGAAAGAATCTAGTACATGACGCATCGTTTTTTCTCGAAAAACCTATCTTTACTTTATAAGCGTTAAATTTTAAGAAAATTCTAAGAAAGAAGGATTTCAATGTTAAACACTCCATCTCCTACAATCTCAGCATTTGGCTATGAGATAATTCGCGATTATATTTTATCTTCCATTCTTGGTAAACATGAAGGTGATGTCCTTTATTGGGCAGGAAAAGACCTAGCACGGAAGTTCCCATGTAAAAGTCAAGATGAACTTATCGCATTTTTCGCAGATGCCTGTTGGGGTAATTTAGAGCTTATCAAAGAATCGAAGGATGGACGTATATTCCAGTTGACAAATGATCCAGAACTGTTACAAATCGGTCTTCGTAGCTTTAGACTTGAAGCAGGATTTATAGCTGAGCAAATTCAACAAGCAAAAGGTTATTTAACAGAATGCTATGATGAAAAACGTGAAAAGCAACAGAACGTTATGTTTACAGTGAAATGGGACGTCAAAGAACGAATTATGAATACTGTTCCTTCTGAATAAAATGAAAAGGATTGTCGTTCCAAATTTATGGATGACAATCCTTTTCTAATGTTGAAAAACAAAATGGTCATGGAAATTTTTGAGTATGTTGTGGCGCTTTAGATGAGGTTGGTTTCCGTTCCAGGCTACTCGCTTTCATTGCGGGAAGCTTTGCTCTGCGACGAAAGCGAAGCGACAGGAGCACTCGAGTAGCCTTCCACTCCAATCAACGATAGCGTAGAACTAACACTATGGCTATTCACCATAATCGAACAGAAAAGACTTATAACAGTGACGCGATTGTACACTTGTTGCCACTGCCACTTCGTTTTCGTGTAGAAAACATTTGTTGTTGCTGCCACTACGTATGCACTACGCTTTCGCACAGAAAACATTTGTTGCTGTCGCTTTGCTTTCGCACAGAAAACATTTGTTGCTTTATCGCTATAAATTAGAGGGACATGCTAGAAGGTACATGCTATGTAAAATAGTTGATCTTCGTTACGACTGGGCGACTCCTTGGGGATTAGCAATAGAGGAACGAAGGCTAAAACCATCACATCCTGTGATAACGCCTTCGTGACCAACATCGTATTGGCCCGAGACCCTGCAGCGAGCGAAGCGGCTCATCGAACGCCCCCTGGAAAGCCAGTCGCAACGGAAATCAACCCCTTTTTATATTTATAGCTGAGCATGTCTTTCTTTTAAAAGCACATCTATTAACGAAATAAATGCTTCTAAAATATTAAGTGAGTGTTGAATCATGTCTTCTAAGTTACTAATTGATAGTTCATTCACTAATTTTTGCGCGGCCGTATGTACTAATTCATGAGGTTGTTCTATATAACGATACTCCGGTATATTCTGATATTGCTCAAAATGTCCATAATACCATTTCCCAAACGCACATTGATGATGCGTTTTTAAAGTTTCTTTATGTCCAGCCTTTTGAATAGCATTTCGCAAAAAACTAGCATGATCCATTAACCTTGCTGCCAATTGGCTAACTACCGTTTGCTCTAAGGGCTTTCGAATTGTTGGTACAATAGCTTTTAACATTTCAGATACTTGATTCTGTATAATATCCGAGAAGTCACTTGTATGTGATAATTCTGTCGTTGTTATCGCTAAACGATCTACAGCTACTACATTTTCTTCAGATGCGGCTGTTATTTGATGAATTCCATGTGCTGCCTCTTCAATATTTTTACTTGCTACTGTCAAATTAGCAATATTGGCTTTCATGATACTTAAAAAATCAGTGAAGTAATGTTCAACTTGGTCGATATTTGTTTTTGTATTATGTAATTTCTTATCGATGACTGATCGAATCTTCGTCATTTCTTGCAATGAATCTTTAGAACTGTTAGCTAACTTCCCTACCTCCATCGCTACAACATTAAAGCCCTTTCCATGTTCGCCAGCACGTGCAGCTTCAATAGAGGCATTTAAGGACAATAATTGTGTTTGATCAGCAATCTCTGTTACACTTTTACCAATATCGTTCATTTTACTCATTTCATTATTCAGCTGTTCTGTTGAATGAGCTCCTTTGGCTAACAGCTCCTGAACCATCTCTCCTTTTGTAATAGATGTCTCCATATCCTCTACTAGTTGTATCGAATGCAGTTTTATCTCTTGAATATTTGCATTAGCATTTTGCTCAACCGCTAGCATCTCTTCTGTATTTGACGACATTTCCTCACTCATTGCTGAAATATCCCCTACACTCGTTGAGACACTTTGAACCTTTAAAGCTGTTTGAAAATTAATTAACTCCATATGTGCTAGTACAAAGTCCAAAATCGCATTTTTCACATCGATACTTTCCTGCTCGAGTTCCAATTCCAGAATTCGCTTTTTTAATATTTGTATTTCAGAATCATTGTGGATCTCAACGCTTTCATCCATTGGCTTTTGAAATAAACCTAATAATGCCATACAAATTCCCACCTTCCCCTTGG
This sequence comes from Lysinibacillus agricola, assembly GCF_016638705.1. Lineage (GTDB taxonomy): Bacteria > Bacillota > Bacilli > Bacillales_A > Planococcaceae > Lysinibacillus > Lysinibacillus agricola. The sequence continues at coordinate 4,246,782 of NZ_CP067341.1, forward strand.
TAAAACATGTAATTATATTATATAACAATAAAATTGGATAGAGTATTAAATTGATGTAAACAAAAATAAGATGTGTCCATTATTGACACATCCCATTCATAGTGTTGAAATACAAATGGCCAAGGAGATCTTGATAATGTTGTGCGTCTTTAAATGAGGCTAATTTTCATCTCAGGCTAATCTCTTCACTGTAGGCGGTCGAGTCGCTTCCTACTTATGTTGTTACTGACGCTGCGCTTTCGCACAAAAAACACTTGTTGGCCCAAGCGGCTCATCGGACGCCCCAGGAAGCTTTGCTCTGTGCGAAAGCGAAGCGACAGCAACAAAGCGCCCAGCCGGAACGGAAATCACCCCCTCGTTTTGCCATAGAACCATACTTTATTTAATATGCCCCTTTAATTTCATTGACATAATAGTTTTTCAACAACATGAAAAGATGTGCCTTTTACTGACACATCCTCTTCAATATTATATGTAAAGCGCCTGTTCTAAATTAAATTCATCATGTAATGCATTTGCTGCACGAATCATTTCGTCCTGAGGTACAACAACGGACACTTTTATTTCAGATGTACTTACCATTTTTACCAGGATACCTTCACGACGTAAACGATCAAACATACGTGCAGCAACTCCTGGATTAGATGCCATACCTGAGCCAATAATAGAGACTTTTGCTAAGCCGATTTCAAAATCAGCAAAACTAAACCCTAGTGATAATTTGCTATCTTCTAGGACACGTAATGCATCGGCGAACTCCTCTTTTAAAATGGTAAACGATACAGTCGGCTTTAAGCCATCAATGATTGCTTGTACGATAATATCGACGTTTATGCGATTTTCTGCAAGTATTGTAAACATATCTGCTAACGAAGCATTTGAATAAGCATCATAACCCACCGTTAGGCGAATAACGTCTGACTCATAGGCAACACCACGTACAATTAAATTTTTCTCCATTTCAACTTCCTCCTTCAATAAAGTACCTACTGTATCTATTTCGCTCGACCGAATGATAACTGGGATTTGAAACTTCTTTGCTAACTCTACAGCTCGCGGGTGTAAAATTTGTGATCCTAAGTTTGATAGTTCTAGCATCTCATCGTAAGAAATTTCTTTTAGCTTTTGTGCCCCAGCAACATGGTTTGGATCAGCTGTGTATACTCCATCCACATTCGTGTAAATATCTACGCGCTCCGCCTTCAACTTTGCTGCAATAGCTATAGCCGATGTTTCCGCCCCACCTTTACTAAACGTCGTAATATTCCGTGAATTATCGATACCCTGTTCCCCTGCAACGATTACGATTTCCCCCTGTGTAAAATGCTTTTCTATTCGACTAGCATCAATCTCATCAATGCGGGCATTGCTATACATATCATCAGTTTGAATACCTGCTTGCCAGCCTGTTAATGACACTGCATCATATCCTTCTTCCTGCAAAGCAATTGCCACTAACGTACTTGTTAGATGTGAGGTTGTTGAAAATAGTGCATCTAATTCACGCTTAGATGCATTGTCTGATAAATCACGAGCCATCTTTGCTAATTCTTTAGCCATACTCCCCATTGCTGCAGTGACAACGACAACATCAAAACCTCTTTCCTTTTCTGCAATCGCCTTTTTCGCAACATTTTGAATGTGCTCTGTTGATGCTAATGCAGCACCACCAAATTTCATCACAATTTTCTCCATCTTTATCATTCTCCTTCGTATTCAATCATTTCGCTGATTATAAAGTAACTAATAAGTTTTAAGCCTTGAAATAATACGATTGGCATCACCTCTTAGGTAGGGGCAACTGCCTTGAAAAAAGGTTGTCTCTAGAAAAACTAAAAAGGCAGCTATCACATAACGTGAAAGCTGCCTATAACATGTACAATAAAAGAAACTTGCGCATGTGTGATAGCTCTCCGAAACGTTTAGAATCGACAGTCTTACATCTCTTAAATGCAAAACCAGCACAGCATCGGAAACAACGATGCTCTACTTCGGCAAGCTCCCCTTTCATACATTTTCACTGGACTCGTTCGTCCTCTAATGTACTACTCTTGAACCTTGCACCTCTATCATCACTAAATAGTGAAGTATTTTATTGAACCTTAGTGAAGAAATTTCCAATTTAATAAGTAGAAACTACTGAAAAACTAAGGCACGGTATATAACATTGCTATATTGAAGGGGCAATGTTATATACAACCTTAGCATATGTCTAATCCTTTGACAATGTCTCTTGTTGAAAATAAGCATAGATATTGCTAGCTAGATTAGCAGGAATACCGGCTTCCTGTAATGCGTGTTCACTTGCCTCACGAATTTTTTTGACAGAGCCAAAATGCTTGAGTAATTGCTGTTTTCGCTTTGGACCAATGCCTTCTATTTGATCGAGGACAGATTGTATAGCATGCTTCTCGTGCTGCTGTCGTAAGAAGGTAATAGCAAAGCGGTGTACTTCGTCCTGAATTCGTTGCAGTAAGTAGAATCCATCGCTTGTGCGCTTTAACGCAATTACTTCAGCTGGATCACCAAATAAAAGCTGTGACGTATTATGCTTTTCATCTTTTGCTAATCCGGCAATTGGAATGACAAGGCCGAGCTCATCTTCTAATACTTCTCGCGCGACTTCCATTTGCCCCTTCCCACCATCAATTAGTACTAAATCTGGCAAAGGTAGACCATCTTTTAATACACGGGTGTATCGACGACGGATTACTTCCTGCATTGCTCCGTAATCATCATGTTTAGCAGCTGTACGTGTTTTGTACTTTCGATACTCCTTCTTTGCAGGTTTGCCATCGATAAATACAACCATTGCAGATACAGCATCTGTCCCATGCATATGGCTATTATCGAAAGCTTCAATCCGTAAAGGCGTAGAAATGCTCATAGCTTCACCGAGTGCCTCACATGCCCCTATTGTGCGTTCTTCCTGACGTTCAATAAGCTGGAACTTTGCTGCAACAGCAATTTCAGCATTTTTAGTCGCTAATTCAACAAGCTCTTTTTTTTGCCCACGTTTCGGTGTCAGCACCCTAACATCTAGTAATTCCATTAAAATATCCGCATCAATGGATTGTGGGATAAAAATTTCCTTAGGCTTAATGTGCTCTAGCTTGTCGTAAAATCGACCAACGAACGTTAAAAATTCCTCTTCTGCCTCTTGATAAATTGGGAAAATCGAGACATCTCGCTCGATAAGCTTTCCTTGGCGAACAAAGAAAACTTGAACACACATCCAGCCTTTCTCGACTGCATAGCCAAATACATCGCGGTTCGTTGTATCACTTGATACGATTTTTTGCTTTTGCATGACTGTATCAATATGTGCAATCTGATCGCGAAATTCCTTTGCACGCTCAAACTCTAAATTTTCTGCAGCCGCTAGCATTTTAACCTCTAGCTCCTTTTTGACAGCCTCAACTCCACCATTTAAAAATTTCGTCATATCCTCAATCATATCGTGGTAAATTTGAGCATCAATATCTTTCACACAAGGGGCTAGACATTGTCCCATATGATAATATAAACAAACCTTGGAAGGCAGTTGTACACATTTTCGCAGCGGATATAAACGATCAAGCAGTTTTTTCGTCTCACTTGCTGCATATGCATTTGGATATGGACCAAAATACTTCGCCTTATCTTTTTTCACTTTTCGTGTTGTAATAAGACGTGGGTGTTTTTCATTCGTAATTTTTAGATACGGATACGTTTTATCATCCGTCAGCATAACATTGTACTTCGGATCATGAAGTTTAATAAGATTAAGCTCTAAAATTAAAGCTTCAATATTGGAGGATGTCACAATGTACTCAAAATCTTCAATTTCACTTACAAGTCTCTGTGTTTTCCCTTCATGAGTACCAGTAAAATACGAGCGTACTCGATTTTTTAGCACTTTTGCCTTCCCAACATAAATAATTGTTCCTTGCCGATCCTTCATCAAATAGCAGCCAGGCTGATCTGGTAAAATTTCAAGCTTCCGTTTAATTAAATCATTCATCGCCTACCTGCCCCCTTTTTCTTAAAACTAGCGTTCGCTTTACTCTTTATTATATAACGAAAAAAAGCCGAGCACATCTATAGATGGCTCGACTCTTGTTTTCTTACAGATTAAGCATGTTTAGTGATAAATGCTTCTAACGCTTCTTTTGGTTGGAAGCCAACAGTTTTGTCTACTAATTCACCATCTTTAAATAATAGTAAAGATGGGATAGACATGATTTGATATTGTGCTGCCGTACCTTGGTTGTTATCTACATCTACTTTTACAATTTTAGCCGCACTACCTGCAGCGTCCATTTCTTCAAGAACTGGCCCAATCATTTTACATGGTCCGCACCAAGCAGCCCAAAAGTCTACTAGCACTAACCCTTCTTTAATATCATCTTGGAAAGTCGCATCTGTTGCATGTACAATTGCCATTTGAAATCCTCCTTAAACTTACTATGCTTGTAGTATAGCATGGATAAATTCGCTTGAGCGAACAATCTGCCTAGTTTGTATAATTTAAGAAAAACAAGGATAAAAGAGTCGAAAAAGGCATTAAGTTTATTTGTTATGAAGCCTAATTTTCTTGAAAACGACCTTTATAGACATAAGTTAACGTAATAAAGAGATAAATAGCTAATGTAATACCTGTTACGATAATAGATGTTGTAAAAATGATACCAATCAGGATTGCACTTAACGCAATAATAGCTATCCAAGTTGTATAAGGGAACCATTTTACCGCATAGGCACTTGTTTCTTCCGGCTGTTTTTTACGCGATTTCAGATGCGCAATCGCAATAATTAGCCAAATGAATAACACAGTGTATCCAAGTGAACCCATTAAGAAATCAAAGGTTTTGCTTCCCGCAAATAAAGAAAATATTACGGCCATATATAAAGCTAACGTACACATTAATATGGCATATACCGGAACTTTTCTTTTCGACAAATGTGCAAAGATTTTAGGAACACGCCCGTCCACAGCTTGTGTATATAGAACGCGAGATGAACCATAAAGTCCCGAGTTCATTGATGAAATAATGGCGAGTATAACAACAGCGTTCATAATATGATCAGCACCAGGAATTCCAATCATTTTAAAAACCATCACAAACGGACTTTCTGGCACCCCATTAACCTCATTCCAAGGAATCAAGCTTACGATAATAAAGAAAGGCAGTAAATAGAAAGTCACAATACGAACTAATGTACTGCGAACAGCTTTTGGCACTACTTTTTCAGGATTTTTCGTTTCAGCCAATGTAATACCAATAATTTCAGTACCACCATAAGAATAAATAACTACAAGCATTGCAGCAATTAAACCCGTTGATCCGTTCGGGAAGAAACCACCTTGCTCCGTTAAATTAGAAAAACCAACAGCCGTATGATTTCCAAAAGTAACAAGTAATAAAATTAATCCCGCTATGATGAACACCACAATAACGGTAATTTTAATTAACGCCAGCCAATATTCAGTTTCAGCAAAAACTTTCACTGATAACAAGTTAATAGCTGTAACTAACACCGAAACAGATAATGCAAGTATCCAAATTGGGTAATCTGGCAACCAATATTGAATAAAAATAGCCGCAACAATGGATTCCGCTGCAATATTTAACACCCACATTTTCCAATAGATCCAATCTAGAAAATAAGCTGGATACTTCCTAAAAATTGTTTGAACTAAATCTCTAAATGTTCTGGCTTCGCTATTTCGGACAGCCATTTCCGCAAGACCTTGCATAACAAATAACAGAATAATCCCACCTAGTAAGTACGCCAAAAGTACTGATGGCCCAGCCATATCAATGGCTGCACTGCTCCCTTTAAATAACCCTGCACCAATGGCACCACCTAAAGCCATCATCGTAATATGCCGCGAGGTCATTGTTCTCTGTAATTTCTGGTTATCTTTTTCCATTTCCTTACCTCCTAAAATCAAAAAAGGCATATCGTCTCTTTCTTCATTATCAAATGAAAGAAGAGACGATATGCCATAAGCAAACCGCGGTACCACTCTAATTGGTTCAATAAGAACCCTACTTAAAAAACCTTGTAACGAAGGTTAATCGTCAAACAAATAGAATAGTCTGTCAATTCTATTTATCTTACCACTCCTAGGCAAGTTCAAAGTCTTATTGGACTGCGTTGCACCATCCCGCAGCTCTCTTCACCAAATAATGAGCTTTTACTACTCCTAATCTTTGCGTTTCAAACTATTATTATTGAAAAAATCAATTATGCCTCGGCGGATGTTGGATATCCGCTGAAAAGTAACTTAAACCCCGCATTCTTCTCATCACCTTTAGAGATGGAAGACTTCTGTAACTGACGTTTCACTTACGTTACAAAAAACATTAGCTGAAAGAAGTTAAATTATTATTCATCACTATACGGTCTAAAATTAACTCTGTCAATATCTTATTTTGCAATAACTTTCAAAACAGTAAACATTAAAACACAAAAAAGCAGGGAAGAGACATCCTCCCTGCGACAACAAATTATGAATTATGCATTCACTTTTAACGCTTTAAATTCTTCGATTAGTAGAGGCACAACCTCAAATAAATCACCTACGATACCATAATCCGCAACTTTGAAAATATTTGCCTCTGGATCTTTATTTATCGCAACAATTACTTTTGAGTTGGACATACCTGCTAAGTGCTGAATTGCTCCAGAAATACCTGCTGCGATGTAAAGGTCAGGTGTTACTACCTTACCAGTTTGACCAATTTGAAGTGAGTAGTCACAATATTCAGCGTCACATGCACCACGTGAAGCACCAACTGCACCACCAAGTAAATCTGCTAACTCTTTTAATGGCTCAAAGCCTTCCTCTGATTTTACGCCACGACCACCTGCTACAACTACTTTTGCCTCTGAAAGATCGACACCCTCTGAAGATTTACGTACAACCTCTTTAATGATTGTACGAAGGTTTGTAATATCTACAGCAATAGAAGCTACATCACCTGATTTACCGGCCACTTTTTCTAATGGTGCAATATTATTTGGACGAATTGAAGCTAAAACCAAGCCGTCTTTTACTTTAACTTTTTCAAAAGCTTTGCCAGAATAAATTGGACGGATGAATACAACATCATCGCCAGCACCTTCAATAGATGTTACATCGGATACAAGACCTGCTTGTAATTTACTTGCAATTTTTGGCGATAAATCTTTACCGTTTGCAGTATGACCAAACACGATACCAGTTGGCTTTTCTTGTTCAATAACCGCTAATAAAGCTTGACCATAGCCATCAGATGTATATTGTTTCAAATGTGGATGCTCCACCGTTATAACACGATCAGCACCATATTCAAATAATGGACCTGTTAAATTTGCCACAGCATCTCCTAAAAGAACACCAACAACCTCACCGCCATCTGCGATTTGCTTTGCAGCTGCAATTGCTTCGAAAGAAACATTACGTAAGCTTCCTTCACGAACTTCACCTAATACTAATACTTTTTTTGACATAGTATATTCCCTCCGTTACCCTTTAAGATTCGATTTGCGTTATCAGATGACTTAAACTACTTTCGCCTCTGTATGAAGTAGGTTTACTAGTTCTTTTACTTGTGCAGAAAGTTCGCCCTCAAGAACACGACCTGCTGCCTTTTGAGCTGGTAAGAAAATATCAACTGTTTCTACCTTAACTTCTACATCATCTTCATCGATATCTAAATCATCTAACTCAAGTTCTGCAAGCGGTTTCTTCTTCGCTTTCATAATACCTGGTAAAGATGGGTAACGTGGCTCGTTTAAACCTTGCTGAGCTGTTACTAAAAGTGGTAAAGATGTCTCGATAACTTCTGAATCACCTTCGATATCGCGCACAATTTTCGCAGATGTTCCGTCGATTTCAAGCTTTGTAATTGTTGTTACATAATTAATGTCTAGTAAATCTGCAACACGTGGGCCTACTTGACCAGAACCTCCGTCAATTGCAACGTTTCCTGTTAAAATTAAATCAGGGTCTTTATCTTTTAAATACTCAGCTAAAATATATGCAGCTGCATTTTGATCCAGTTCATCTAGATCGTCTTCTGTATTAATAAGAACCGCTTCATCTGCTCCCATTGCAAGAGCTGTGCGTAATTGCTTTTCTGCATCTTCGCCACCAATTGAAACAACTGTTACTTTACCGCCAGCAGCGTCACGTACTTGAATTGCTTCTTCAATTGCATATTCATCGTAAGGATTGATGATGAATTCTGCGCCATCCTCTTGGATTTTACCACCTGACACAACGATTTTTTCTTCTGTATCAAACGTACGTTTAATTAATGCAAAAATGTTCATATATCCATACCTCCTGAAACGTTTTTTATTTCTAAGTAAATTTATAAATATTATATATTTTCAGTGTCGATAACGTCGATAACACTTTTTCAAGTCGCTATCGACACTGATGGAATATTATTTGCCAGTAAACACAGGCTCGCGTTTTTCAATAAATGCTTGAATTCCCTCTTTAGCATCTTCCGAAACGAATACTGTGCCAAAGGATTTTGCTTCTGCCTCAATCCCTTCATAGAATGAAGCATGCTTAGCATATTGCAATGTTTGAATAGCTGCTTTTAAAGCAACCGGGCTCTTCTTCGCAATCTTCTTCGCTACCTTTAGCGTTTCTTCAAGTAATGCTTCATCTGTAAACGCACGATTCGCTAAGCCCCATTGCACGGCTTCTGCACCAGAAATTGGCTCACTTGTAAACATCATTTCTGCAGCTTTCGCAACCCCTACATATCGTGGTAGACGCTGTGTACCCCCGAAACCTGGAATAAGACCTAATTGTAATTCAGGTAGCCCTAATTTCGCAGATTCTGTCACATAGCGCAGATGACAGCTCATTGCTAGTTCAAGACCCCCACCTAGTGCGGCACCATGAATTGCAGCAATAATAGGTTTAGAGAACGATTCAACTCGCTCAAAAACTTGCTGACCGTTGCTAGCTAGCTTCGTAAATTCATCGCCAGATCCAACCTCTGTAAATTCCTTAATGTCGGCACCTGCTGAGAAAAAACGACCTTCACCGTGAAGTACAAGGACACGTACAGCGTCATCGTTTTCTACGGCATCTAGCACAGCATTTACTTCGGTAATGATTCCGCGGGATAATGCGTTTGCTGGCGGACGTGCAATCGTAATAATTGCTACCCCATCTTCTACTTTCCAACTTAGAAATTCCATTTCTCCACATCCTTTTAAGCTTTAATGCCGTTCAGGATTAATGCCTGAACCTTTGGAACCTGTTCCATCAAATCATATCGATAGTCATTCATGACCCACGACGTAATGGTTTCGTCAATTGTTCCAAATACCATTTGACGTGCCAAGCGTACATCCATCGTTTGATTGAACTCACCAGAGAGCATACCTTCGATTAAAATTTGATCAAGTAATTGTAAATACTCTCTTAACACCGAATTGATTTTTAGTCGTAAATCCTTGTTCGATTGTCGTAGTTCTAATTGAGTGACGGTTGCTAGGTATCGATCTGTCGCTAGAACATTAAAATGATTTTCTATCATTCGTGAAAGTTTGTCTTTAGACGTACTTCCATTTTCTATTATATCTTGTAATGACTCTACAAAAACAGCCATTTTTTCATTAAAGACAGAAATTAATATATCTTCTTTATTTTTAAAATATAAATAGATTGTTCCGTCGGCCACCCCTGCCTGTTTGGCGATCTTCGATACTTGTGCTTGGTGATACCCATTCTCTGCAATAACGATGACAGCTGCATCAATAATTTGCTTATATTTTGGCTTATCACGTTTCACTTTTATATCACCACCTAAAAAAACTTGCGCACGTCTACATTCATGCTCGATTAAAGATTCTAATTTTTCTACATGATGTCATCCTTCAATGAACAGTAATCTATTAACCTAGCTAAGGATGTGACGTATTGACCTAAAAAAATATGAAAATATGAATGGTCATTCATTCATATTTTCATATTATAATTTACATCTTTGCTTGTCAATACTTTATCACGTATTTATTTTGCTTCTTTATTCGCCAATTTCGTTTTTTCTTCGTCCACTAACGTACGACGTAAAATTTTCCCGACTGCTGTTTTCGGTAACTCATCTCTAAACTCATAGTAGCGCGGAACTTTGAAAGCAGCCAAGTGTTGACGGCAATATTTATTTAATTCGTCTTCTGTTATCGAATATCCTTCTTTTAAAACAATATAAGCTTTTACTGTTTCTCCGCGATATGGATCCGGTATGCCCGCAACTACACATTCTTGGATTTCCTCTCGTTCATATAGTACTTCCTCTACCTCACGAGGGTAAATATTAAATCCACCTGCGATAATCAAATCTTTTTTACGATCAACCACATAGAAATAGCCTTCCTCGTCCATATAGCCCAGATCACCTGTTAAAAACCAGCCATCTACGAACGATGCTGCTGTATCTTCAGGTCGATTCCAATAGCCTTTCATAACCTGTGGCCCTTTTACAGCTATTTCACCAACTTCACCGACTGGAAGTGCCTCCGTATCCCCTGTACGTAAAATTATTGAATCCGTATTTGGCCAAGGTAAACCAATCGAGCCCATGACACGCTTACCCCAAATTGGTGTAGAATGTGTGACAGGAGAAGTTTCTGTTAGACCATATCCTTCTACAAGCTTTCCTCCTGTTACCGCTTCAAATTTCTCTTGCACCTCTACTGGCAGTGAAGCAGAGCCACTTAAGCATGCTTTAATGGACGATAAGTCGTACTTTGCAATATCCGGATGATTTAATAGACCAATATATAAAGTCGGTGCACCTGGGAATAGAGTTGGTTTTTGCTTATCAATCGTTTTCAATGCTGTTTCTGCGTCAAACTTTGGTAATAGCACCATTTTATTTTGCGTGAAAACTGATAATAACATAACAGTAGTCATACCATAAACATGGAAGAATGGTAGTACACCCATAATGGTTTCCTCACCATGTACACATTTATACATCCATGAATCACACATTGTTGTATTGGCAATTAAGTTTTTATGGGTCAGCATAACACCCTTAGGAAAGCCTGTTGTACCACCTGTATATTGAAGCAGAGCAATGTCCTCTTCAAAATCAAATGGGATATCAATCATCTTGATTGGCGTAGAGCGCATAATTTCTGAAAATAGATGATTTTGACCACTATGTTCAACCTTTACACTAAAACCATACTGCTTTTTTTGAATAAATGGATAAACTAAATTTTTGGGAAATGGTAAATAATCTTTAATGGCTGTGACAATTACATTTTCAAGTGTAGTTTCCTTTATGATTTTCATGACACGCGGATATAAAATATCCATCACTAAAATAACTTTCGCACCTGAATCAGCCATTTGATATTGAAGTTCACGCTCAGTATAAAGTGGATTTGTTTGTACGACAATCGCTCCAGCGTACATCGCCCCGTAGTAAGCGATTACACTTTGTGGTGAGTTTGGCAGCATAATAGCCACGCGATCTCCTTTTTCTACTCCAAGGGCTTGTAAATAGTTTGCGAACCTTAGCGCTGACTCATATAGCTCGGTGTACGTCAAATCCCTACCCATAAAATGAATCGCAACTTTGGATGGATTCTTTTTATAGGCACGCGTTAAAAACTCTTGCACAGGAATTTCCTCAAACGTTAAAGACGATGGTACTTCTTCAGGATAATTTGTTAGCCATGGTTTTGTTGTCATACGTCCTCTCCCCTTTGTCCCAAACTTTGTAAACTCTTATTTTAATTATAATGAAAAAGAAATACACTTTCAAACACAAAATAGAAAATAATTGCATTTTCGATTAATTATTATGCGTTTCACAACATTTATATAACTATATTTCTAAGGATTTTGGATCAGTACGCCTTATGAATCCTCATTCATTCTTTCTTTTTTTATGCAAAAGACTGAGCTAATATTTCTATATTCAAAAAATAATTATTTAATGGAGTTAATTTCATAATTCTAGTCCCTTTAGTATCAAGGGTTCTAAAACAATAAAAAACGGGCACCTCCCCAAATTCGGTATAATGGTAGCGACGAAACTAACATACTGAATGAGGTGAATGCCCTATGACTATTGTAAAACAAATGAGCCTATTTGACATCCAAGAATTATTGGAAATGGAAAGTTCCCGTCGTTTTGATGCGATTTTTGCCACTTTCGACGTGCAACCTATTTTTCAGTTGTTTTCAAAAAAGACATTACGTGGTGCCCCACGTGAATTAAATTACGGTGCCATGATACAGTCACTCATTGTTCGTATTGTTGAGCGGATTCCAACGATCAAGGATTTAATCAAACGTTTAGTCAACGATCCTTTATTTCGATTCGATTGCGGTTTTCTCGTTTCAGACGTGGTTCCATCTGAAGCGTCCTATTCGCGTATGATCGACGTCATTAGTCAATCAGATGTGCTCGATCACATGCAAGATACATTGATTCAAACAGCCTTTATAGAAGGTTTCATTTGTGATAAACACCTCGCGATAGATGCCACACATTTCGAATCACGCGATGCGGCAAAACCTTCGGAGAAAAAAGAACCTGCACCACCCAAAAAACGTGGACGAAAATCAAAAGAAGAACGAGACGCTTGGCTTATGGAACAAGCAAAAATCAAAGCCAATCAGTCAACTTATGAAAAAGAAATCAAGGACCAACTCGATACACCACTAGAAACACTGTGGCAAGATGCGCCCATCGAACCGTATTGGGGCATCAAAAAGAACAGTGACGGCAAAAATACGTTTTGGTTTGGCTTTAAAGGGCATCTCGCGGTAACAACAAAGGGGCAATATATCGTTGGACGCCTCATGACATCTGCTAATTTGTCAGATAGTAAAGCAGCGATTCCTCTTTTAAAGAAAGTAGAAGACCAATTTCCAGAGCATTTCACGACCGCTATATTGGATGCAGGGTATGATTATGAACCTATTTACAGTCAATTACACGAGTATCAAATGCGTGCGGTTATTCCTTACAATGTCCGCAATGAAGGCGAGTATCTTGGATTTGATGAGCATTTCAGACCGACATGTGTACGTGAACACAGCTACTGTTACGACAGCTTCGATGAAAAGTACCGAACACTAAAATTCACAAGACCAAAGGAATGTGCAACCTGTCCGTTACGTAATGATTCCCTCTGTCAGAAGGTTTTCAAAATCAAATGTGACACGGATTTACGAAAATTCACGTATCCAGCACGAGGCTCTGAACTTTGGAAACAACTATATAAAGAGCGCACAGCCGTTGAACGTGTAAATGCATACTTAAAGCAATATTTTCAGTTAAACAATGTCCGTCACAGAACAGGAAGAAAAGCAAAACTTCATTTCAACCTGGTGACGTTTATTTATAATGCCTGCAAATTAGCAGTAGATCGTCTGAATGCTTTATTACAAACACAAACTCAAGCAGCATAATTTTTAAAAACGTAATTTATCTTAATAGGAGCAGTCTAAGCTCTTGGAAAATATGGTTTATGAAATTGATTCAATGATGACTTTTTAGATAGATGAAGGAATATTAATAGGTTTTAGTATTTTTGTGTGATAGTTTTGATGTGAGGATGATGTAACTTATGATTTTTTTCGAGGGTATTGAAGTTTTTTATCTTTTGGAGCGATTACACACTCAACCTGATCGGTTTCTCTTCGGGCCTGAGCAGTTCTTTACTCTTTTCCGTCGTTTTGACTCTTCTTTCCGCCTCTTCGGCTCTTCTTTCCGTCGCTCTGGCTCTTCTTTCCGTCACTTTAGCCTTCCTATCCGTCTCCCTGACTTATTTCCGTCACTTCGACTCTTCTTTCCGTCGCTCTGGCTCTCCTTTCCGTCGCTTTAGCCTTCCTATCCGTCTCCCTGGCTTCTTTCCGTCTCTTCGACTCTTCTTTCCGTCGCTCTAGCTTTCCTATCCGTCTCCCTGACTTATTTCCGTCACTTCGACTCTTCTTTCCGTCTCTCTGACTCTCCTTTCCGTCGCTACCTACCCGAGCAGTTCTTCTCTTTACCCATTAAAACGAAAGAAACGCACCCTCACAAAAGGATGCGTTTCTAAGTTAAATGGTCATCATATAGTAGACACCGACTGCCAAAAATGCGATGCAGACAACGATTAGTACTTTCGCTAATTTTTCCATATCATTACACTCCTATGCAATACTTGCCCCAATTACAAACGATAGACCGACTGATATAGTAAAGGAAATGAAGCCGACTGAGCGATTATCATTTTCGATTTCTTGATCGACTTTAAAACGTGGTGTCATAAATTCAAATAAGAAATACGCAACAATAAGTAATGTAAAGCCAAAAAGACCCCAGCCAATCATTTCACTTAACGTGCTATGGCGTGCAATGGAAAAGCGAAAAATATTGCATATCCCCAGTATTTTCCCACCTGTTGCAAGTGCCACAGCGACATTACCATTCTTAATTTCTTCCCAATTTTTATATTTCGTAACGACTTCGAACAATGCCATCGAGACGACTAAACATAACACAACAACACTAAAATATCCTGCCGTTTCGATAATTGGATATCGCCAAAAGCTAGAATTCAGCATTTTCTCCGTCCCCTTTACAGCTTATTTCAATTCCACAACCGTGACGCCTAAGCCCCCCTCACCGGCTTCACCAAAACGGAAGGATTTAACACGCTTATGCTTTTTCAAATAGGTTTGAATTCCTTGACGCAATGCACCTGTACCGACACCGTGAATAATTGACACACGCCCATAATTAGCAAGTAAGGCATCATCAATATATTTTTCCGTACGTAAAATGGCATCTTCATAGCGCTCGCCGCGTAAATCTAATTCTAATTTTACTTGGCTGGTGCGATTTTTCACACCTGCAATACGTTGCACAGGCTCCTTTTCAGGTTTAATGTACTCCAGATCACTATCTGAGATTTTCATTTTTAAAATACCCATTTGGACAACCCATTCGGAATTCGATACTTTTTCGAGCAATGTACCCCGTTGACCATAGCTTAACACCTTTACCTCGTCTCCGACAACTAAGTTTTGTGCACGGGCCTTTACTTGTGCCGCTTTTTTCAGCACTTTATTGTCTTCAAGCGGTGTCGCTTCTTCCAATCGTTTACGAGCTTCGATAAGCTCATGCTCCTTGACAACTTGGTCTGCATTTTTGCGCATTTCCCGAAGCTCTGCAATAATTGATTCTGCTTCTCTTTTTGCTTCATCAACAATTTTACGAGCTTTTTCTTTCGCTTTTTTATCGAGTGCCTCTTTGCGGTCATCGTAAGCTTGTAGTTTTTCTTGTAGCTCTTTTCGTAGTGCTTCAGACTCTATCATTAATTCATGAGAGCGTTCTGCATCATCTTCGGATTGACGACGAGTCTCTTCTAGTGAAGCAATCATTGACTCCACTTCATGGCGATCTGTACCTGTAAAGCTTTTTGCGCGGTCAATAATCGACTCTGGTAAGCCAAGGCGACTTGAGATTTCAAATGCATTGGAGCGACCTGGTACACCGATAAGTAGACGATATGTTGGACTCAACGTCTCAATATCAAACTCCACACTTGCATTAGCAACCCCTGGACGATTATAGCCGTATGCTTTTAGCTCAGGATAGTGCGTCGTTGCCATAACGCGGGCACCTCGACCATGTACTTCATCTAAAATAGAGATGGCCAGAGCTGCCCCCTCCTGAGGATCTGTACCGGCACCTAATTCGTCAAATAGCACAAGTGATTCGTCATCAAATTTTTGTAAAATATCTACGATGTTGACCATATGAGAAGAGAATGTTGACAATGATTGCTCAATTGACTGTTCATCTCCAATATCCGCAAAAAGCTGCTTGAAAACGGCTAGCTCTGAACCATCAAGTGCAGGTACTGGTAACCCGGCCTGTGCCATTAATGTACTCAGTCCAACTGTTTTTAAAGTCACGGTTTTACCACCAGTGTTTGGTCCTGTAATAACAATTGCCGTAATGTCTTTCCCAAATTCAATATCGTTAGCAACTGCCGTTTCAATCGGTAAAAGTGGATGACGTGCACGCACAAGACGAATATAGCCATCGTTATTCATTTTAGGCATTGTACATTTGTTTGCTTGACCATACTTGCCTTTTGCTAAAATAACGTCTATTTCACCTAGAACTTTTACTAAGTTAAATAAATCCGGAGCTACTTCCTCTACCATTGCACTTAAAGCAAGTAAAATACGTTCAACTTCAGCTTGCTCCTTCATTTTTAATCGATGAATTTCATTATTCGCTTGTACAACCGAATCTGGCTCGATGAATAATGTTTGACCAGAAGATGATTGGTCATGCACAATTCCACCATAATGATGACGATACTCTTGCTTAACCGGGATAACAAAGCGATCATTACGAATCGTTACAAGTGCATCTGAGAGCATTTTTGCAGCATTGCTCCCACGAGTAAGACTTTCAAGCTTAGAACGTACTTTAGCCTCCTCAGCGCGTAAAGATTGGCGAATTGAACGCAAAGTTTGACTTGCAGAGTCTAGCACTGAGCCATTGTCATCAATACAGTTATTAATTTCATGTTGCAAGCCTGTTAAAACAGGCATTGACTCCTTTTTGACGATGAAATGAGGGATCTCAATCACTTCTTCTGATTCTAAATCTTCAATAAAATTGCGAAGAATTCTACTTGCTCGAATCGTACTTGAGACTTCCATTAATTCCATCGCTGAAAGCATGCCACCGATTTGTGCACGCCTTGCAGCTGGTCGTACATCAAAAATTCCACCCATCGGTACATTGCCTTTAACACGTAAAATGGAGAGTCCTTCATCCATCTCTTCTAATAATTGTACAACTTTTTCATAGTCTGTTTGTGGTACAAGTTCATCAATGGCTGATTTGCCGATTGATGAAGTACAGTATGTAGCCACTTGTTGACGTACTTTATCATATTCTAGTGTTTTCAATGCGCGTTCTGCGATCACTGAGAACACCTCCTCAACCTATTTATTTCGTCGAATGAACGCTTCAAATTGCTCTTGCGTCCATGTATTCACAATCATATCCTTTTTCAACCATGCCCTGTTTGCGTAGCGCACCCCAATATCCATAAAGCGTAAATGAGCAATATCATGGGCATCCGTATTGATTGCTACGGGTACGCCAGCTGTTAAAGCCATTTCTAAATGTTCAACACATAAATCTAGACGATATGGATTCGCATTTAACTCTAAAATTTTACCATATTCCTTTGCCCAAGCAATTAATTGCTCCATATCTGGATTATAGCCATTTCGATCCTCAATAATGCGACCAGTTGGATGGGCGATCATATGGACATACGGATTTTGCATCGCAGTAAGTAAACGCGCCATTATTTTTTCCTGTGATTGTGTAAAACTAGAGTGAATGGAAGCAATGACAAAATCTAATTCTTTCAGCACATCATCTTCAAAATCGAGGGAACCATCTGGCAAAATATCCATTTCTGTTCCTGCGTATAATTGAAAATCTGGATGTGTTTCATTAAATGCCTCAATTTCAGCACGTTGCTTTATCAAACGCTCCGGCGTTAAACCATTTGCTACTTTTAAAAATTGTGAATGGTCAGTAATAACGCTATATTGATAATCACGCGCTATTAATGCCTCGCCCATTTCAGCTACAGAGTATGCACCATCAGACCACGTTGTATGCATATGTAAGTCTGCTTTAATATCTTCTAGTTTTACTAGACTTTTAATGTCTTCTGTTTTGTCAAATTCCGTTGTACCTGTGCGCAAACTAGGTGGAATAAATGGTAAATCGAAATGTGCAAAAAATTCTTCTTCATCCTTAAATGTCAATACTGTGCTATCTGCCTGCTCTACGCCATATTCACTAATCTTTTCACCACGGGCTTTAGCAATTTGACGCATGCGGACATTGTGATCTTTTGAGCCTGTGAAATGATGTAAGGCCGTTGCATATTCAGCATCCTTCACTAATCGAAAATCTACGCTCACTGGCTCTTCTAAATCTAAAATAACTGAAATCTTTGTATCACCAGCTGCCACTACTTCTTGTATAGAGAGCTCTTTCAGTAATTTTTCACGTACAGCTTCAACTGCTTCAGTTACAACAATAAAATCAATATCTTTACTTGTTTCTGCTGCGCGACGGAAGCTTCCAGCAACAGAAAAACGTTCCACTTTTTCCATACTACCTAGAAGTGCTTCAATTTGTAAAACAACAGGCTCTAGCTGCCAAATCGGTAAACGTTCGGAACGATTTGCTAAATTTGCAAGTTCCTTTAAAATTTTTTCTTCGGTTTTTGCTGCAAAGCCTGCTAGCTCACGAACTTTGCATGCCTCACAAGCAGCCTTTAAACTTTCCGCAGAATCAATTCCTAACTCTTGATGAAGCTTGGCTATTTTTTTACCACCTAAGCCTGGAAGTTTTAATAATGGGAGCAACCCTTTTGGTACAATTTCTTCTAATTCTTTTAATAAGCTTGATTCCCCAGTTGTCATTAAATCCTCAATAACAGCAGCTGTCCCTTTACCAATACCTTTAAGCTTTGTTACATCCTCCATCTCACTTAATGAGCGCCTGTCTCCCTCAAGTGCAGCAGCAGCTTTTCGAAAGGCAGATACCTTGAATGGATTTTCCCCTTGTAATTCCATATACAATGCAATTTTCTCAAGTGTGCGAATAATTGTTTTTTTGTTCACTGGAAATTCCTCCTATCGTAAAAACACTTCCCTCAAAACCGAGAGAAGTGCACAGTTTGCTATTGCATATAAATATACCACCAGTTTTGGAACATATTTGTAATGATCGGTGTATGTTCCAAAATTAAACCACTTAACAACGACTTCGACATTAAACTTTGAATAAGATCAATTGGCAATAAAGCAAGGATGTATAGCAAAATAAACATAATTAAATAGTTTTCAATCATGCCAAACAGTGCTCCAAGCCAACGATTCAATGTGCCTAACACAGGTAAATACGCTATAAAATCAAAAATCGATGCCACAATTTGCAATGTAATTTTCACCGCAAAGAAAATAACGGCAAAGGCCACGATCTGGTAAAAAGTGCGGTCTAAATCCAGGCTATCAATGACTACTCCAAGACTACCTGAATCCGTTACACCAGGATACGGAACCCAAAAAACAAATTTTTGTGCTAATGGTTTATAATAAATATACGCAACAATTAGGGCAACTATAAAGCTAACGATATGCATCATCTGTACGATGAAACCACGTTTTGCTCCAACAATGAGCCCAGCTAATAGCAACACTAATATGATTAAATCTAACATTCACTTCAACCCTTTAATTTTTTCAATTCTTCTTCTAGTTGCTCTATTTGTTCTTTTAATAGTAAATAATCATGAACGGTATTTACTGCTGTAAGAACGGCAAGCTTTGTGCTATCAAGTGAGGGATTATGTACATTCATCTCGCGCATACGGTCATCAACAATCGAAGCGACAAGTCGCATATGTCCAATGGATTCAGAGCCGACCATTTTATATGTATGACCATATATTTCCACGGAAATTTTATTCTTTTCTTTATTTTCCATAGTCGCACCCTCCTTTATAATCTTTGCGCTCACGATTTTTCGATTGTGAGCAGCATCACACAAAAAAGCTATTTATTATCATACCATGAAAGGTATAAAATTGTGAACAATCAGGACAGAAAGGAACGATTTAATGTCAAATATTGTACTTTCAATATCATCAAATAAACAAAAAGAGGTGATGTCTTTCTATGCAAATCATTTTGTAGAACGTAAAGCACCTGGCGTAATCTTTGCTGCAAAGCTGCCAGATACGGCCATTACGATGTACAAATCAGGTAAATTAATGTTCCAAGGGGGTGGAGCTGAGCGAGAAGCTGCACGCTGGGGAAACATAGAAGTAAAAAATAAACAAAAATCATCGGCGATAGGAGCAAAGGGCGACGTTCTTCCAGAAGGTTTTGCTACAATGTCAGTGCTAGGCTCAGACGAAACTGGTACTGGCGATTATTTCGGTCCAATTACAGTTGCCGCTGTATATGTGCCTTCATCAAAAATTGAGTTAGTAAACGCGCTTGGTGTCAAGGACTCAAAAATGCTAACGGATGATTATATGCGTAAAATAGCACCAGATTTACGTGCAGCTTGCGTTCACAGCGTGCTTGTACTACGCAACGAAAAATATAACGAATTACAATCACGGGGCTACTCTCAGGGCAAAATGAAGGCTATGATGCATAATAGAGCACTTAAAAATGCACTGTCAAAAATGGCACCCGAAAAACCAGAGCATATATTGATAGATCAGTTTGCAGAACGTGGTGTGTATTACAATTACTTGAAAAATGAACGTGAAATTGTTCGAGATGATGTACTATTTTCTACGAAAGCTGAGCAATTACATGTTTCAGTAGCATCTGCATCGATATTAGCTCGTGCGGCATTTTTAAAGGAGATGGATCGACTGAGTGAGATTGCCGGTATTGAGTTATTGAAGGGAGCTTCGGCAAAGGTGGATGCATCAGCAGCACGTATTTGGCGTGGGCAAGGTGAAGAATTTTTACGCTCCATTACGAAATGGCATTTTGCTAATACAGAAAAAGCTAGGAAAATGAAATAAAACTAATCAGGCTTTTCCTGAAAAATTTGGTCTTATAGACAAATAAAAAATTTTCGCTATACTCCAGCTGATTACAAGTTTACATGACTTGCCCTCGACTGTAGTTAGCGAAATTCTTTATATCAAAAATTTATCATTTTCATTTTAGAAGAATTTATTTCAAGCTAATAAATACTAATGATTTATTTTTTATTATTTCTAAAAAGTTTAGGTTGAAAATATCTCCTCTCCATCACTCCATTTGACTCATACTTCTGCTATTTGCAACAGTTTTATAACGGCATATAAGATCCGTTAATAGGGAGTAAATTTCATCGAAAATACTATTGAACCATAAAAAAGCTGCCTCATTACGAGACAGCTTACAATAGTTATTAAGTTAGCGTACTTCTGTGCCTTCAATTGTTGCGATAGCTTTTAATACTTTATTATGTGCTGCAACAACCTCATCGTCTGTTAATGTACGCTCTGGATCGAAGTATATTAGTGAGAATGCCACTGATTTTTTACCAGCCTCCATTTTTTCACCTTCATATACGTCGAATACACGAACGTCTTTCAATAATTTCACGCCTGCTGAGCGAATCGCAGCAATAACCTCTCCAGCTGTTGTTGTACGGTCCATGATAAGTGCAATATCACGAGACATTGCTGGGAAACGAGGCACTGGTGTATAACCTAGAGGTGCTTCTTTTGCAGTAGCATTTAATAATGTTACTAGATTCATTTCCATTACATATGTGTCTTTTACACCCCATGCTTTTTGTTCTGCTGGGTGTAATCCACCGATAATACCGACTTGTTCACCGTCTAAAAGAATGCTAGCAGTACGTCCTGGGTGTAATCCATCTACTTCAGCTTTCACAAATGAAATACGGTCCTCTAAACCAAGCTTGCCGATAACACCTTCTACAATGCCTTTTAAAACGAAGAAATCTACTGCTTTTTTCTCCCCCTGCCAAGCATGGTCAAGCCATTTTCCTGTTACTACTGCCGCCACATGCTCTTCTTCATATGGTAGCCCCTCTTCTGATTGACCAAGGAATACTGAACCAATTTCATACAATGCCACATTGTCAGCCTTACGCGCCACATTATATGCAGCAGCTTCAATTAAATGCGGGATAAGACTTTGACGTAGTGTTGAACGGTCCTCACTCATCGGCATTAGTAAACGTGTTACCGGCTCAGCTTTCAATGCAAAGCGTTGTGACAATGCATCTGAAGTCAATGAGTAAGTGACAGCTTGGTAAAGACCTGCCCCTTCCATGTAACTACGAACTACACGACGATTTGCTTGGTATGGTGTTAGACGGCCTACTTGGTTTGCTCCCTCTGGTAAAGTCATCGGAATTTCATCATAGCCGTATAGGCGAGCAATTTCCTCTACGATATCTTCTTCAATTTTAATATCTTGACGACGTGTTGGTG
Source organism: Lysinibacillus agricola (assembly GCF_016638705.1). GTDB lineage: Bacteria > Bacillota > Bacilli > Bacillales_A > Planococcaceae > Lysinibacillus > Lysinibacillus agricola. The sequence goes on from NZ_CP067341.1 coordinate 4,268,829, forward strand.
CATCAACGATTAGTAAACCATTTGCTGCTTCAACGCCAAATTTAAGACGCTCTAAAATAGACAACATCTCTTCTAACGAAATTTTCATACCTAAACGTTCATTAATAAAATCTGGAGAAACGACAACACGTGCTGGTGATTTATCTAGTTCATCCACGATGCATGTTCCCTCTAACACTTCACCGCCAGCTAATTTAGCTAGTAGTGCTGCAGCACGTTCTGCAGCAGGTAACACACGGTTAGGGTCGACACCCTTTTCAAAGCGAGCAGAAGCATCTGAACGAAGTCCAAGATGACGTGATGTTTGACGTACAGTTAAGCCGTCGAAGTAAGCAGATTCGATTACAACAGTTGTTGTAGAATCATTTACTTCAGAGTTTGCACCACCCATTACACCTGCGATAGCTACTGGCTCCTTACCATTTGTAATGACTAAATCTGTTGCCTTTAATGTACGCTCTTGGTCATCTAAAGTTGTCATTTTTTCGCCTTCTGTTGCTTTACGCACTACGATTTCACCTGTTGCTAGGCTATCGTAGTCAAAGGCATGAAGCGGTTGACCGTATTCCATTAAAATGTAGTTCGTAACATCGACAACATTATTATGTGGGCGTACGCCTGCTGCCATTAAGCGATTTTGTAGCCACATCGGTGATTCCGCGATTTTTACGTTTTTCACAACTTTTGCTACATACATTGGGTTTGCTTGTAAATCTTCTACTCGAAGCTTTAACATGTCTTCTGCTTTTTCAGAAGATGTGCTGTAGGCGATTTCTGGATATTTTACTTCTTCAGTTAGAATTGCGCCAACTTCGTACGCTACTCCTAGCATTGACAACGCGTCTGAGCGGTTTGGTGTTAAACCAAGCTCTAATACTGTGTCACGTAGACCTAAAATAGCAAGGGCATCCGAGCCGACTTCAGCATCAGTAGGAAGTACATAAATACCTTCAGAATATGCTTTAGGAACAAGTTTCCCTTCGATTCCTAACTCTTGTAATGAACAAATCATACCGTTTGATTCATGTCCACGAAGTTTTGCTTTTTTTATTTTAATGCCGCCTGGTAAATGTGCACCTGGACGAGCGACAATAACTTTTTGACCAGCATCAACGTTTGGCGCACCACAAATAATTTGTTGTGGTTCAGCTTCACCAACATCCACTTGGCAAATATTTAATTTATCTGCTTCAGGGTGTTTCTCTTTTGATACGACATAGCCAACAACAACTTTATCCATTGCGTTAGCACGGTCAATTACTGCATCTACTTCAATCCCAGAGCGCGTAATTTTTTCAGCTAACTCCTCAGGCGTTAAATCCTGTGTACTTACATAATCTTTTAACCATTCTAATGATACTAACATTTTTTATCCCCCTTACGCCTCTGTTCGCTCGAATTGTGATAAGAAACGTGTGTCACTTGTATAGAAATGACGAATATCGTCGACACCATATTTCAACATTGCGATACGTTCAGCACCGATACCGAATGCAAAGCCAGAAACCTTCTTCGGATCATAGCCAGCCATTTCAAGTACATTAGGATGCACCATACCTGCACCTAAAATTTCAATCCAGCCTGTGCCTTTACATACGTTACAGCCAGAACCACCACATTTAAAGCAAGAAATATCCATTTCAACAGATGGCTCTGTGAATGGGAAGAAGCTTGGTCGAAGTCGAATTTCGCGGTCTGCACCGAACATTTTTTTCGCAAGAGTATCTAAAGTACCTTTAAGGTCACTCATACGAATATTTTCGCCAATAACTAGCCCTTCAATTTGCATGAACTGGTGTGAGTGTGTAGCATCATCGTTGTCACGGCGGAATACTTTTCCTGGGCAAATAATGCGAATTGATTCACCTTTCTTATCTTCCATTGTGCGAGCTTGCACAGGAGATGTATGCGTACGTAATAATATTTCCTCGGAAATATAAAACGAATCTTGCATATCACGAGCAGGGTGTCCCTTCGGTAAGTTCAGTGCCTCGAAGTTATAATAATCCTTCTCCACTTCCGGACCTTCTGCAATTTCATAGCCCATACCGATAAATAAATCTTCAATTTCTTCAATAACGCGTGTTAATGGATGGCGATTCCCAACTTTAATTTCACGGCCAGGTAAAGTGACATCAATCGACTCACTTGCTAATTTTTCAGCAATTGCCGCTTCCTCTAACACAGTCGCTTTTTCCTCTAATACAGCTGTAACCTTTTCACGAACTGTATTGACTAAGGCACCCATTTTCGGGCGTTCCTCAGCTGATAATTTCCCCATCCCTTTTAATAAATCAGTGATAGGTCCTTTTTTTCCTAGATACGCTACTCGCACATCATTTAGTTCCTTTAAATTTGCTGCCGCTTCAATTTTAGCAAGTGCTTCTTGCTCTAATTGCTTTAATTGCTCTTCCATGTAATAAACCCTCCTTGATTAAATCAATTTCGCCTTGGCGTAATTGTTGCTGTCGCTTCGCTTTCGCACAGAAAACATTTGTAGCTGTCGCTTTGCTTTCGCTACAGATAAACAATGCGTCCGGATTTTGAATTGTACCCGGGCCTGCACGAGGGCCGACACGATGTCGGTCATTTCGGTAATGCCACAGGACGTGGCGTTTTTACCGATGCAGGTCAGTTAGCCGTTTTCGCAGGATGCGAAGATTTTAGGCTAACATCCCATATTCATTCCTTTGAAAATCCGTGACATCCGCCGGAGGCTTTATCTTCATTCAGTAGGTGTTTGGACACCCACTGAAAAGGAACCACATCCGCATTTATCTCACCACCTTCAAAGGTGGGAGTCTTTTACTGAATGAAGATAATGCCAAATGATGGCACAAAAAAACTCGCCCCTAAAAAAGGGACGAGGACATATTCGCGGTACCACCCTAGTTATTGCAAGGCAAACTCCTCGCAATCACTTCATTGACATAACGACTAGATTAAAGCCGGCAAACCTTTACAGCATTTCGCTGGTCCCGGTAGCTGCTCGCGAGATGAATTCAAAACTGCATTGGTACGGCGCTGGCTCTCAATCTCCGGCCTACGCTCCCTGTCGTCCATTCACAATCTTTACTACTTCCCGGTCAAAGCATTTTAGTTTACATTTTAAAAGTGATTATACAATACTATACCAATTCAAATCAAGAGCCATGTGCCTATTACCATCGATATTGATGGTTCTATCTGCAATTTTAGGCTCATCACCATAACGTGTGGTTGATTTCCGTTCCGACTGGGCGCTTTGTAGCTGCCGCTTTGCTTTCGCTACAAAAAACATTTGTTGCTGTCGCTTCGCTTTCGCACAGAGCAGAGCTTCCTGGGGGCGTCCGATGAGCCGCTTCGCTTCGCTGCAGGGTCTCATCTGTGACGCTAATCCCCAAGGAGTCGCCCAGTCGTAACGAAGATCAACTAATACACAGGGTATATATTTTTAAAAATGTCATCTGCAAATTTTGGTAATAAGACTACTTTTAACGATTTTATCAAATACTTATAACCGCAGTTGAAATTCCTTTTATTAATTACTTAACAAATCCATATAAAACTATTCCTGTTGCCACTGCTACATTTAGAGACTCTGCCTGTCCAAAAATTGGAATAATAATATTTTGATCTGTCATCGAAAGTAGTTGTGGATGAATGCCACTTCCTTCATTCCCCATCATTATAGCGAATGCACCCGTATGCTCAATATCACTATAGACAACTGCATCCTCATCTAAGGCAGTTCCAAATACTGGTACACCATTTTCCTGTAGCTGCTCAATCCATTCCTCTAAATCACCTCGGAGGACAGGAATATGGAAATGTGAGCCTTGTGCAGAACGAAGTGTTTTAGGATTATATAAATCTGCACAACCCTTACCGAGAATTACTGCATCTAAACCAGCCGCATCCGCTGTACGAATCATCGTCCCAATATTTCCTGGATCTTGGACAGCATCAATAAGTAGCACTTTGCGCCATGAAACCATTACTTCTGCTTCTAACAAAGGCTGCTTACAAACTGCAAATACACCTTGAGAAGTCTCCGTTTCAGCAAACTCCTTGGCAACAGCCGATGTTACTTCAACGACGGCTACATTATCAATCGGCCAAAGCATTGGTAAATCTACACCTTCACGAACAATTAGCTGCAGCACCTGCTCTTTATTTTTTAATGCTTCTTCTACTAAATGGAATCCTTCAACTATGAATTCCCCTGATCTTTCACGCTCTTTACGTGTCGCCGCTAGCTTTTTCCAATATTTCACTAACGCATTTTGCGTAGATTCAATTCTTTTCATCGTACTTCGTACCGCCTTTATCCTATTTACTGTTCATTATTATACAGTAGAAAACGACAAATTACATAGTCATGCAAAAAACAGTTTTATTGTTATTTTACTGTCGATCAATAATTGACTCATTAGATACCTCCAGGAAAGCACCAAAAGTAAAAGATATTATATTAGTTGATCTTCGTTACGACTGGGCGACTCCTTGGGGATTAGCAATAGAGGAACGAAGGCTAAGAGCATCACGTCCTGTGATAACGCCTTCGTGACCAACAGCGGCAATGTTTTATCTGTGCGAAAGCGAAGCGTCAGCGGCAATTGTTTTCTGTAGCGAAAGCAAAGCGGCAGCTACAAAGCGCCCAGTCGGAACGGAAATCAACCACACGTTATGAGACAAATTATTAACCACTAGATAATGGGTAAATTCAGAAATACATGTTATAATTTTCAATATTTTAGAAATACAATGCAATTCCCATTTTGGGTGATGGCTAAGATTCAAAAATAAACTTAAGGATGAACATGAATGAAAAAAAATGTACATGTAGTAGGTGCAATTATAGAAAATGACAAGCATGAATTTTTTTGTGCGTTGAGAAATCCTAATATGGTACTAGCAAACTATTTGGAATTTCCTGGCGGTAAAATTGAGGATGGTGAATCACCTGAACAAGCTTTAACCCGTGAAATATTAGAGGAATTTAATTGCTCGATACAAGTTGGGAAAAAAGTAGAAGATACCATTCATGAATACGAAAAATTCATTGTACGTTTAGAAACATATAAGGCTTCAATCATAAAGGGGGAGCCTGTCGTGCTAGAACACGCTGAAATTAGATGGGTTCCTCGAAATCAACTTCTAGATCTAAATTTCGCACCTGCCGATATTCCAGCAATTAACAAATTACTTGCAGAAGGAAAATAGAAAGAAAAGAGCAGCAATGACTATACTAATATGAAACTCTACATTCTGCTCTTTCTTATTTTTAAGTATCTCTTATCCATCATTTAAAGCCATTTTTTATTTGGCGGAATACTTTGAGGGAAATTAAATACATTGAACGGATCATATCTTCCCTTTACTTCTCTAAGCATTCTAAGATTACGACCATAATAGGCAGTTGGCCAATCTTTTATAAAACGATCTGGGAAATTTACATAATCACCAGTAGTGTAAGGTGACAAAGCCCGTCTTAAATTTTCCACCCACTGAATATTTTTTTCTTCTTCTTTAGGCTTTTTCCATGAAGTAATATACTCCTGAGCAATTAAAGCATTCCTATAATAATAGGCTGTTCGATTTGGCGCAATTTGACTTACCTCGCCTCTAAGAGATTGCTGCCAAATGGTCGTATTTCTATTTGGAGCATTCGTTAAAAATTCTTTCATTTGTACAATGGCCGCATGAGGGAATGGTCTTTCAATAAAGGATCCTGACCTTTTACGAAGATCTGGTTTATTGCCACTCGGTAAGTCAAAAAATTCTACGGCTTTAATATATGGTACTTCCTTTACCCATATATTCGTTGGTGAACCTGTTTTTCTTATTGGGCGGAGTAGTTTCTTTAGTTCAGATGCTGCACCTATAAACTCACCTTGAGCTACAATTTCGCCAACTTCCTTAGATTTAAGCTCAATTTGTGAGGTCAAGCGTTCATCTGTGTACGGTGCCCATTTTTGCCATGCGTCAAATGCTCGTTCAAAATCTTCCCATCCCCATGTAATGGAGAAAATCGATACGTTAGAAATAGGATGCAATTTAAATGTAAGAGCTGTAACGATGCCAAAATTTCCACCGCCCCCGCCACAACTTGCCCAAAATAAATCACTATTTCTTTGCTTGTCAGCTTGGATTACTTCAGCCCCTTCATGACCATTTGCAACAACCATTTCAAGTTCTAGTAGACTGTCACATGTTAGCCCAAATGGACGCGATAGCATGCCAATTCCTCCTCCAAGCGTCAAACCAACAACCCCTACACTACCTTCAGTTCCTGCGGGGATTGTAAAACCATTTTCCCATAATACCCGATACACTTTTCCTAAATTAGCACCCGCTTCAATTCTCGCTGTCATATCTTTCATGTTAATTGTTATTTCATTCATTTCACTAACATCTATAACAAGACCTTCATTTAATAATGAATAATTTTCATAATTATGTCTCCCACTTCTGATTCGAAATGGTTCATTATTTTCTCTCGCCGATCTTAATGCATGGATAACGTCTTTCGTATTTTGACAAAACACAATGATACTCGGAAATTTTGGATCATTTAAGTTATTATTTGTTCTTGCTAGGTCATAATCCGGATCATCAGGGATAACAATTCTTCCTGTGAGCTTTACTTTCTTCAAAATCCAGCTCCTTTCTCAAATGATGCAATGCATATGTTCTATCCTATGCATACCACTTGGAAAGAATATGAAGTTTAAATTTTTTTATCCAGTAATAATTAAAGATAAATGCTCATTTTCTTCATTCATACATATGATGATATATTGAAACCACCTAGGAGGTGTCCTAATGATTATTCATGTGGTGAGCGCTGGTGAAACACTTTGGCAAATTGCAAACCACTATTCCGTACCTATCAATTCCATTATCCAAATAAACGCATTATCTAATCCAGATCAATTAGTAATCGGACAATCACTCGTTATCCCCTCTCCTTACACAACCCATATTGTAAAAAGGGGCGATACTTTATGGTCAATAGCTAAACAATACGGTGTACCTATTCAATCGATTATCACAGAAAATCATTTAACGAATCCAGATGTTTTAACGCCTGGAACTAGACTTGTTATTCCACCCACTACACATATTGTGCAGTCAGGAGAGACTCTATCGCAAATTGCCAATCAATATGGTACGACCGTTCAAGCAATCGCTTTAGAAAATGGTATCTCTAACCCAAATATGATTTATGTTGGTACGAGTTTGATTATTCCGAGAGCAAAACCTTCCGTTGAAGTAAATGCCTATACGTATCAAAAGCCTGAAGAAGCTGTGCGTTCGATTAACGCTATCGGTCATCTGCTTACTTATTTTAGCCCCTTTGCTTATATGATGAAGGAGGATGGCTCATTACAGCCTATACAAGATAAAGAAATGATTGATGCAGCTATTGCCAAAAATATTACACCTATGCTAACCCTTACGAACTTCTCTTCCACACAAACAGGCTCCAACTTATCCCATGTTATTTTATCTAGTGCAGAACTACGGGAAAAGGTCATCAACAATGCTCTGGAGGTGATGCAGGAAAAGGGATATAAAGTTCTAAATGTTGATTTCGAAAACGTTCTTCCGGCAGATCGAGAGAATTATAACACTTTCCTCCAATTAGCTGTTGATCGTCTTCATCCAAAAGGATTCCTAGTATCAACAGCACTTGCCCCGAAAACGAGCGCAACTCAGGCAGGAACTTTATATGAGGCACATGATTATGAGGCACACGGAAGAATTGCAGATTTTGTAGTTTTGATGACATATGAGTGGGGTTACCGACTTGGTCCGCCGCAAGCAATTTCACCAATTAATGAAATGAGAAAAGTTGTAGAATATGCGTTATCAGTAATGCCTGCTAACAAAATATTTTTAGGCTTTCAAATTTATGCTCGCGATTGGCTTCTACCGCATGTTAAAGGGCAAGAGGCAGAAACATTCAGCTCTCAAGAAGCGATTAACAGAGCAGTAAAATATGGCGCAACTATACAATATGATAGGACCGCACAATCACCTTATTTTCATTATGTTGATGAACAAGGTAGAAATCATGAGGTATGGTTTGAAGATGCTAGAAGTGCACAAGCTAAGTTTGATATGACGAAGGAATATAATCTTCGAGGTATTAGCTATTGGGCATTAGGTTTCCCTTTCCCACAAAATTGGGCGCTATTAAATAATGATTTTTCCATCAAAAAGGTTTCATTATAAAATTTGACTAGACTTAGTATGCGCATATAAGAATTTACTATTAATCCAAAAATGTTCTAAACATTTCATTAAATCCTTACCTTTCCCTAGTTTTTCCCATGATAAAAAAATCGATTCAAAGCCATATTAAGAAATATCAAAACGAAAGGAGAAACTAAACATGGGAAGAGACAATAAGCAAGGTAAAAGCGCAAATAAAGGGTCATTACCTCAAACGCCAAAAACCAAAAAAATAGCGCCAAACAAAGCTAGTGAAAAAGCTAACGAAGAGTTTTCACAAGAGTTTACGGACCTTATTAACTCAGTCACTAAAGAAGGCAAGACAAAAAAATAAGGGGGCCTTCAAGTGGATTATACACGTGCACAAGAAATTGTCACCTCACCTTTAGAATATGAAGTAAGCTATAATGGCGTATCTATCTGGATTGACAAGCTTCATGATGATGGTAAAACAGCAACTGTTCATTTACGTCGTTCTTTAGAGGAACGCTCCGAAGTGGCCATAGGAGAATTAAAGGAAGAGTACCTCGTACATTAAACCTCATAATAAAAATCTGCTTACTTACAGTGGTGAAGTAAGCAGATTTTTTCTTTTTGAAAATACATATTGCCAATACTAAAATCCATGAAATGGCGGTAGAGCACAATAATGATTCATCACCAAAAGTTGCGGATGACATTTGTTAAAACGTATTCCCTGTATATAAGTTGATCTTCGTTCCGATTGGTCGACTCCTTGGGGATTAGCGTCACAGATGAGACCCTGGAGCGCGCAACGCGAGTGAAGCGGCTCATCGGACGCGCCGCCCAGTCGGAACGGAAATCAACCCCATGTTATGATGATGAGCCATAATAATAATTATTATATATTTTCTTAACGTCAACTTTAAATTATGTAATCCTCTTTATATTTAAGCTTTGTTAAAATATCACTTGCTCGATTGTGCAAATCTTTGAAGTTATTGGAAATTTGTTCAGCAGAAATCGGCTTACTAAATAAATAGCCCTGAATATAATCGCAATCACCGTCAATAAGGAAAGCAAGTTGCTCTACTTCTTCAATTCCCTCGGCAACGACCTTCAATCGCAAATGCTTTGCCATTGATAAAATCATAGAAACTAGTGCTTCATCATTCGGATTATGCTGAATATTTCGAACAAACGTCCGGTCAATTTTCAAACAATCAATAGGAAAATCTTTTAAATATGAAAGCGACGAATACCCTGTTCCAAAGTCATCGACAGCAATTTGGATACCAAGTGCCTTTAGTTCATGCAGTAGCTGTGTCATTTGATCGATATTCATTGTCATACTTTCCGTGATTTCTAATTGTAAATATTTTGGTTCTAAATTTGTTCGTTGTAAAATCTCTTGCACCATTTGCACTAAATCTTGCTGGAATAATTGCCCGAGAGATAAATTAACGGCAACCTTCATTGGTGGTAAACCTTGCTCTTCCCATGTCTTTGCTTGAGAGCATGCCGTCTCTAAAATCCATTTCCCTAATGGAATAATAAGGCCAGATTCTTCTGCAATTGGGATGAACAACTCCGGTGAAACAAATCCACGCGTTGGATGACGCCATCGCACTAGCGCTTCTACTGATTCAATTTTGCCAGTTTTTAAATTCACCTGAGGCTGGAAGTCCAAATAAAATTCTTCATTAGCTAGTGCCTTATGGAGCTCTTGCTCAATTAATATACGATCAGCAATGCCATTTGACATATATGGCTTATAAAAAAGAAATCTTTGAGGTATTTGACTCGCTTCCCGCATCGCTAACTGAGCATGCATTAAAAACTCTTCATCTGAGCAATCTTCTTCATGCAAAGCAATTCCAATATTAAGATTACCATTGAGTGAAAATAGTTGTACTTGCAATGGTTTTTGCATAGCACTTTTTAAGTTCAAGCAAAATTGTAATAGCTCTTCACATGTCTTCACATGATTAACATAAATAATGAACTGACCCTCACGAAGCTTTGTAGCAAAATAATGAGGAGGTAATATGGCTTGTATTCTCTCGGCCACTAGCTTCATCATTTTATTAGAATAGCTAATACCTATAGATGAGCGGATGGCTGCAAGACGATCAATCTCAATTGCAATGATTGCTTTTTGATGATTATTGGCATTTAAATCCTCTTTTAAGGTTTTTAATAATAGATGTTCATTTGGGAGCTGCGTAATATCATCATGATAAGCTTGAAAGAGAAGCTCCTGCTGCGATTGCTCAAGGTCTTGCTTTATTTTTAATAGTTGCTGATACGGTTTTTCGACCGTTGTATAATAGATTGCTTTTAGGAAAAAGTAGAATGCAAAAAATTGATAAATAAGTGCTGAAAAGCCCCAAATAGATTCCCAATCTTTAATGATAATAAAGAAAATATCACTAATGATTAAATAAATGGCAGCGCTAATAAGCCACATAACTCGTTTGGGCAACTGTTTTATATACTTACTTAAAATCACTATCGTTGCACCTTGTAAGACAGCAGACAATAGATGGACAATCGCGTCAGCTTTATACACCAATTGCTCTTCAAGCAAGGAATACTTTGAAGATAAATACACTATAAAAAGGGTCACTAATACAAATAATAAAGAACTGCCATATGTATAAATTCGATAATTCATCGTTAAGCGTTTTTTTTGCTTTAAAATAATAAATAGAAAACCGATTGATAAGCACAAACGCATTACTATATGTAAAAACATTTCCATATATTGTGTTTCAGCCATTGGATTTTGAGCGGTAACCATGCTCACCAATTCCAACAAAGCTATGATAAAAAATAAATTACCTATGTATAATGTTTGATTTGATAATAAATGTGAAAAAACGAGCCAAGATTGAATAGCGATTGCCATTGTAAAAACAATAATTAGTGTTTGTATAATCAAATTCAAACATATGTAGCTTTCTTCCTTAAAAATACCAAACATCTGATTACTTAAACCTAATAGTGGAATGACTAGCAATAATGGTAATACTATATACCAAATCTCTTTCTTTTCTATCTCTAATTGATCCAACCATTTCTCCAACAGAAACCCTCCATACCAATATATATCTTTTAAATTAGATAGGTAATTTTACCTATCTAACGGAAATATAGAATTAAAAATTGTATTTTTTTTTGACTTCTTACAGATGATAGCATTTTTATTGGAAGTTGTATGCAAATATTAAAAGTATGCTAATATTCATTTTATTTTGATATTAGCATACTTTTGCTGCTTTATCGCTCTATTCGTCTATAGAAGATAGCAGCTTACGGAGCTTAATCATTATTCTTGTACGTCTTTTTTTTACTGCAGCCTCAGATAAACATAGTTCTTTAGCTATTTCCGAGTAACTATAACCTTCTACATAGAAAAGTAGTAGTATTTTTCTTTCTTCAAATTTTAAATGAGACATAATACATTCTATAAGAACAGGATTTCTTTCACTCATTTCATGATCTCGAATATAATTTATCGTTTCATTATCCATAGGTGTGTTCATATTTTCAAAACTCTTTTCCTTTGAAAGTTCTTTTAAAATTTCTCCTTTAACGGTTGTATAAATATAAGCGGAAAATAGCCCTTTTGATGGGTCCGCTTTATGCCAAGCCTCCCACACGGCTATGGATGCTATATGACGATAATACTCAAAATCCTTATAAATTTGGCACTTTAACAAAATCGACGTTATCATCGGCTGGACTAATTCTAATACTTCATCAAAAGGTTGTTCAGGTGATAGCTTTTGATTATTACGCTGTATTGTCATCCTATTTTCCTGTCGACTTGTGCACAGTCCATTATTCCTAGGTGCCTTTATCTTAATTATTATACTACGAAGATGTCGAACACCCCTTTTGTCAATATGATCAGAAAGTTTTTATAAGTCCTTTTTAATATTTATACATAACAACAGTATGATATTTCAAAAATCATATCTTTTAACTGTAATTCTATACATATTTCTTAAAAGGTTGGACAAATTATTACTAAGGAGGCGAAATAGATGAATTTTCAAATAAGAGATGCGATTACGACAAACGTACATGGTCAATCAGCGGCCGAGTTTAAGGATATTGTCGAAGATGCAATTAGCCGCGGTGAGGAGCATTTACTTCCAGGGCTTGGCGTGTTTTTTGAAAAATGGTGGCAACAATCTAGTGCTGCTGAGCAGGATGAATTTACTCAAAAACTAGAAAAAGCCTTTGCTCACTAATTTTTTATAGGCAGTTCATTCCATTTCCCATAAATGCATGATAAAGTTTAATTTATCAGAAAATTTGGAGGGATTGGAATGACTGTTGCTGTAGAATTAATAGTAAATCAACTAAAAAAGGTTTTATCTGAAGAACAGGTGTCAACAAACGAAACGATGCGACAGCTACATGGAAGGGACGAATCTCATCATGCAATGAGCTTACCAGATATCGTTGTCTTTCCTCGATCTACAGCCGATGTCAGTGCCATCTTGAAAATTGCGCATGCAGAACGTGTACCAGTCGTACCTTTTGGTGTTGGCTCAAGCTTGAAGGAAAATGCAATTCCTATTGCAAATGGGATTTCTATCGACTTCTCTGAAATGAATGCTATTTTAGAAATTCGACCAGATGACCTGCTAGTAAAAGTACAGCCAGGTGTAACACGTGCGCAATTGAATAAAGAATTAAAAAAACATGGACTTCAATTCACGGTTGATCCTGGCGCTGATGCTACACTTGGTGGAATGGCAGCGACAAATGCCAGCGGAACAACCGCAGTGCGCTATGGTGTTATGCGCGATCAAGTACGAGATCTAGAGGTTGTACTCGCAGACGGTTCAGTCATTCATACCGGTAACTTAGCAGCAAAATCTTCTTCTGGTTATCACTTGAATGGCCTTTTTGTTGGCTCTGAGGGTACGCTAGGTTGCTTTACAGAGTTAACTTTACAAGTCTATGGTATACCCGAATTTGTAACGGCGGGGCGTGCAGTCTTTGCGACAGTTGGCGATGCTGTCAGTGCAGTAACCGCATTGTTACAGGCGGGTATTTCAATAGGCCGTGTTGAACTGGTCGATGAAGCCTCTATCAAACAAGCAAATATTTATAATGAAACATCCTATGATGAAAAACCAACACTATTTTTAGAATTCCACGGAAATGAAGCAGGTATGCATGCTGATATAGAATTTGCTAAAGATATTTTTGAGGACTTTGGCTGTCTTTCTGTTGAATTTGAACAAGACAATGCAGCTCGTAATAAGCTCTGGGAGACGCGCCATTCATTGGCCTATGCATATATCCATGCCTACCCAGGGAAAAAGCTTATGTCGACTGATGTTTGTGTGCCGATTTCTATGCTTGCAGAATCCGTTTTATATGCTCGTGAACAGCTTGAGGAAGTTGGTCTTGCAGGCGGAATTGTTGGTCACGTTGGAGACGGTAACTTCCATGCCTTGCTAATGTTAGATCCAAAAGATGCTGAGGAGCAAGCAAAGGCGGACCGCTTCAATGAACATATTGTCCAATACGCCTTACTACGTGGTGGTACTTGTACTGGCGAACATGGTGTTGGTATTGGAAAAATGAAATATCAGTCTACAGAGCACGGAACATCTCTATTAGTGATGAAAAGCATCAAGGCAGCACTTGATCCACATAATATTATGAATCCCGGGAAAATTTTCAATATGTAATGTAGATAAAACACGATCTCGCCACGAAAGGTGAGACCGTGTTTCTTATTTGAGATTATCGACTGTTACGCTCCGTCCCTAATGCGCTTGGTATCATCAATGCAGATATTTTAGTATCGACGGAAGATGGTGGTGCAGTTTTATATGTTGACACTGCCTCTACTGGCGGAACATGGATCATAACAACATTAGATCCTGATTTCCATTTCGGCTCTTACTTTATGCCAGCAACTGAACGATTCCTTGAAGGTTTTTTCCCATACTTAGCCTATGGGAAAATTTCGTAAGCGCTAATTTAAGTGCAAATGCCATAGAAAAAGGACTAACAAATCCTTTTTCTATGGCATTTTTTAACAAGAAATTATACTAAATAGACACCGTACTCATGGTTTATTTATAAATCATAGCGGAAACTTTTTACAAGCTTATCTCCCTTATTAAACTCTTTAGATTCATCTCTTACGAAGCCCAGGGATAAATAAAGATTAATAGCGGCCTGCATAATATCACCTGAGTGCAAATATAATGCTTGATCCTGACGATTGCGTGCAAAGGCGAAGCTTTCGTGCAATAATTTTTTAGCAACACCTAGCCCTCTTCCTTTAGGATGCACGCCAAGTAAGCGCACAATGGTAGACTGTATGTTAAGCTCTGGTAAACCGTATGCTTTTTCAGCATCTGTAAATAATTGCAGTCCCCCTAAAATTTCATCGCCACGCTTTGCCACTAAAATTGTTTCTGCATTAGGATTACCAACAGATGCCCGAATATCATTTAAGTAGGAAGCCCAGTTCTCTGGGTTTTCATATTCTTTTTCATACTGTGCATAACTTTCTACTAGGACTTCTAAATACCTTGTATAGTCTTCCTCTTTCAAATGTTCAATCACTATTTCAGCTACTGTCATCGTCGATCCCCTTTCTATTTACTAAATTTAAATGCCGCCCTTGCTATAGGCAGTTACTCTTTTTTCAATACGATGTGCAAGCCATTCAACGATAGCTGAAACACTCCAATAAATTAAACCGACAGCGATAAATGCCTCCAGAAACTTTAAATTAATAGAAGCAACGATATTCGCAACTCCTGTTAACTCTTTAACTGAAAGGAAAAAGGCTAGTGACGTAGCATGTAAGAATCCAATAAAAACATTTGTGAAGTTAGGAATGGATTTACTAAATGCTTGGGGTAATATATAACGTCGCATCGCCTGTGAAAATGTTAAACCGACTGCATAAGCTGCCTCTAGCTGTCCCTTAGGTACACTTAAAATACCAGACCGAATTATTTCGGAGGCATAAGCTCCTGCACTTAGCGTCAAAGCCAAAATAACAAAAAATAAAATAGGGATAGAGCTTGATTGATACTCTATCTTTAAAGCCTTTGCAATAACATCAACCACAATTGGTATGCCAAAATAAACAAGCATAATGTGCATAATGATTGGTGTGCCTCTAAAAAAAGATACGTAAAAATTCAACATTGGTGCGAGAATTTTTATTTGTTGTATCCGAACAAAAGCAACTATTATGCCGATTAAAATGCCCAATATGACAGGTGTAACTGTCATAAACAAAGTTAACGGCAATACTTTACTAATTTCTATTAAAGCTTCAAAAATAAAAGCAAAATCTATTGTCATAGCATTTCCCCCTAGCTAGATGCAGCTTCCTTTGGCATATATCGATTAAGATACCGTTCATTTAGCTTTAATACCTTTTCTAACAGCATAACAATGACAAAATAAACGATGGACAGCGCCAAATATATCTCCAGCGCCCTTGTCGTAGAAGCAATAAGTGTTTCTCCACGCCCCACCATATCCATGACACCAATTGAAAATGCTAAAGAAGTATCCTTTAATGAATTAATCATCGTATTTGCCATATTGGGAAAGGCAACACGAATCGCCTGAGGGAGCACAATACGTAAAAAGGCCTGTATTCCACTTAATCCAACTGAATAAGCTGCCTCCATTTGTCCACGATCAACTGTTAAAATAGCCGCTCTAAAAATCTCAGCAAACGATGCAGCATTACTCAACGTATAAGTAATAATCACAAAATACATAGCATCCATTCTTGTTACATCAATATGCACAAGCTTTAATAATGCTGGTATACCATAAAACACTAAAAACAATTGCACTAAAATCGGCGTACCTCGAATAAACGAAATATAAATCGTTATGATTTGCTTCAGAACTGGTATGTGTAACAGCTTTGGAATGGCGATCACTATACCAAGCAGCATGCCAAAAAAAGTGGCAAACACTAAAATTTCGAGTGTTACTGGTAAATACTGAAGCAATATTGGAAGTACTTTTGCAATTAGCGTAAAGTCAAAGTCATTGGCCATACTTCCTTCTTCCCCTCCAGTTTCGTTTAGAAGTCCACCGTATAATCGTCACCTAACCATTTTTTACTTAGCTCACTAATGACACCTTCTGCCTTTAATTCTCGAATGGCATCATCAAGTCGCTCCTGTAAAACAACCTCGTCTTTATTTAATAAAAAGTAAACTTTTGAATTTAATAAAGCATCTCCAACAACCTTTTGCTGCGCTTTATTGCTTTCGTTATAATACTTCACTGCAAAGGGTGTTGTAATGATTGCATCGATACGACCTGTCGCAAGTTGGTTGTTAACATCGACTGAGCCAGATGAATACACAATATTAGCACCTAAGTTATGCTCCTTATTGTATTTTTCGATAAAGACAGCAGAGTTACTTGTTGGTGAAACACTAATATTCTTCCCCTTTACATCATCAATGGATTGAATATCATTGTTTTTTGCATTGACTGTTACCTTTAATGGGAATACATTATAAGGCTCTTTATTAAATAAGAATTTCTCCTCTCGCTCATCATTGATTTCCATTTGATGGGCAATAAAGTCAATTTTTCTTGTCTCTAAACTTAGTAATAGATTTGAAAATTCCATTGTTTTAAATTCAAATTCATATTCTGGTAGCTTGTCATCAATGGCGCGAACAAGCTCCACATCATAGCCAGTTAAATTTCCCTTGTCATCAATGAAGCAAATATTTGGAAATTGTGTACCTGTACCAACAATAATTTTTTGAACACCTTTTCCACCCTGTGCAGCATTATTTTCACTAGTATTCCCTTCGGACTTTTCCGTACTTGTACAAGCTGTTAAAAGTAAAACTAGCAACAATAGTAAATAAAACGATAATTTTTTCATAAAATCCCTCTCTTCTTAAGCATGCGACGGTATATCAACAGCAAGTGCTGCTTTTAAATGCTCCAGTCCTATTTCTGTTACTGCTTTAAAGACACCATTTGAGCCTATTTCGACAACCGGAACATAACGGACACCATATTTTACTTCAAGGATGTCACGGAATGCGTCATTATGTGTTATATCCACTGTTTTGTAAGAAATACCTTGTTGTTGTAAATACGTTTTCACTTCATCACAATAACTACAACCTTGCTTTGACCAAACAATTACATCTATGTTTTTTGCCATGTGCATTTCCTCCTTAGCTTACCGCTTCTTTTTGCTGTAAATGTAAATAGACTGGACTTAATAGCTCAAATGATCGTTCTCGTTCAAATTCCTTCAGTATAGGCGTATGCAAGATAAACTCATCAATTTGATAGCGCACATGATAGTCATCTAATATCGTTTTAATATCTTCTGGAGTACCATATAAAATATCTGCATCATACTGCTTCACCGTAAAAGTCTCTCCAGATTCCTGACCAAATTTCTCTGCTAACTCTACCGATTGTAAGGTTAGGCTTCTACCACTCGCTAAATGCACCTTCGTAATTTTTTGATCACCAATTAACTCTTTTGCTTCCTCTTTTGTAGGAGCTGCAAGTGCCGCGATGGAGACGGCAAAATGACCGTTTGGATGATGCGTGCGATAAGCTGTAGCTGCTTGAGCTAACACATCATTGTCACTATTAATAAATCGAGCAAAGACGAACGCAATGCCTAGCTTACCTGCAAGAGCGGCACTTTGTGGACTTGCCCCCAGTAAAAATAATGCAGGCTTTACCTTTGGAATCGGTGTTGCCTGTATTCCATATAACTCGTGTTCCGACGGTACGGTTTGGTCAATTAATTGCTGTAAAAATATTAATCTTTCCTCAAAATCTTCACCAATATTGAGCATGCCATATTGCAATGCCTTCGTAGAGAGGGGTAAACCGCCCGGTGCCTTTCCTATGCCTAAATCAACGCGCCCTGGCTCTAACGATGCGAGAACATGAAAATTTTCTGCTACTTTGTATGGGCTGTAGTGCTGTAGCA
The DNA here is from genome assembly GCF_016638705.1 of Lysinibacillus agricola. GTDB lineage: Bacteria > Bacillota > Bacilli > Bacillales_A > Planococcaceae > Lysinibacillus > Lysinibacillus agricola. The sequence continues at coordinate 4,287,022 of NZ_CP067341.1, forward strand.
TCACTCCACCCGACCCAATATTGATAGACTTTGTTTTAGCAAGGAGATAAGAAACTAATACCTCTGGAGATGACCCTGCTAATGTATCCGTATTATGGTGCTCTGACACCCAAAAACGTGTGTAGCCCAATTGCTCTGCTTTTTGAGCTAGAGTCACTGTTTTTTGTAAGGTCTGTTCGTTTGTTGCATCCTCAATAATAGGGCTTTGATCTAATATGCCTAATGAATAGCTCATATATTGCCTCCTTAATTACATTTATTCATATATATTTACTAGGTTTTCAGACGGACTGTTTGATATAACGGCTTTCTTTAAATGGTAAACCTAAGTTGCCACGTAATGTGTCTGCCTCATATTCTTCACGGTATAGCCCTCTTGTTTGTAAAATCGGCACAACCTTATCTACAAAATCCTCCAGTGCTCCAGGTACAGTAACACCTATAATAAAGCCATCAGCTGCCTCTTGCTCAAACCATTTCTGCACGAGGTCAGCAACATGCTCTGCTGTACCAAAGAATGCTGTTTTTGGGGTTGCCTCTCGTAAAGCAACTTGTCGCAATGTTAGCCCCTCTTGTTTGGCATATTTTTTAATATAATCGGTCGTACTTCTAAAGCTGTTTGCTCCAATATCACCAAGCTCTGGGAACGGTGCATCTACATCATATTGTGTAAAATCATGATGATCGAAATATCGACCAAGATAAGCAAGTGCACGTTCTATTGAAACGAGCTCAACGATTTCCTGATACTTTGCTTCAGCTTCCTCAAGCGTATCGCCAATAATCGGAGAGATTCCTGGGAAAATTTTCACTTCATCTGGATTGCGTCCAAATGCTTCAACCTCAGTCTTTAGCCTTTTATAAAATTTCTGTGACTCTTCTAGCGACGAACCATGTGTGAAAATGGCGTCTGCATCTTTTGCCGCTAATCGAATACCCGCATCTGAAGAACCCGCTTGGAAAATAACAGGCTGCCCCTGCTTAGAGCGTGCAATATTTAGCGGACCTTGAACTGAAAAATAGTTGCCCTGATGATTTAATGTGTGTAGCTTAGTTGAATCGAAAAATACATCATTTTCTACATCTGCAATGAAAGCATCATCTTCCCATGAATCCCACAATCCCCTTGCTACTTCTAAATATTCCTCAGCAATTTGATAGCGCTCTGCGTGACTAGGATGCTGCTCAATTGTTTTATTGTAGTTCAAGGCAGTGCTTTCTAATGGTGTCGTTACGACGTTCCATCCTGCACGGCCCCCGCTAATATGATCCAAAGAGGCAAATTGACGTGCCACTGTAAATGGTTCGCTATAGGAAGTTGATACAGTACCTACTAATCCAATATTTTTAGTTGCTACTGCTAACGCCGAAAGAATTGTTATTGGCTCGAAACGATTTAAAAAATGAGGAATCGATTTTTCATTGATGAACAAACCATCCGCAATAAAAGCAACATCAAACTTCCCCTGCTCTGCCTTTTGTGCCTGCTGAATATAAAACGGCAAGCTTACACTTTGATTGCTAGCCACCTTAGGATGACGCCAACTTGAAATATTACCACCTACACCATGAATAATAGCCCCGAATCGAATTTTGTCCTGTCTCACCATATTTGTTCCTCCTCAAATTTTATTTTTACTAAACATAGTGGTTAAGTATGTTTTATGTTTAAAAAAATATTTTATTTATAGGTACTCATAAATAAAATAGGATTGAGGAAGATAATACAGTTCATTTATACAGTTTGCAATAGGCTACATAATAGAAAAAAATTTATTAACTTATAAAAAATTTTATCAATTCAGATTTTCTTGAATGCTTTCAAACTGCACAGCTGTTTCTACTATTGTTTTCCAAAATGCTGGTGCCAGCGTCTCTTTATTTTTATACGTTAAAAAAATGTGTTGATTCATATCAAGTAAATGCTTAACATCAATCTCAACAAATTCCCCACTTTCAAGCTCCTTTTTTACACAGAGATGTGGTAAGAAGCTCATATATTCTTTCGTGCGGATAAATTCTTTCGCTACTTCTAAATGATCCGTTCGCACTTCAATATTTGCTGTTACGCCCTCTACCTCAAACATTTTATGCACATAATTCCAATCAAAAGCCCCACATTCAAAAAACACCATTTTCTGTTGTGCTAGTTCCTTTGCTTTAATTTGTTTTTGTTGTTTAAAGGGATGCTCGTGATGCATCACAAGTTTGACTGCATTACTTAGCAATAGCTCATTGCAAATTCCTTCTCTATGCACGTATTGAATAAGGCCGAGATGGATTTGATGACTTTGCAGCTTTTCTAAAATCACTGCTGTTGAACCTGTGATTATCTGAAAGCGCAAATGTGGAAAGTCATTCTTCCATTTAGGTAATGCGTACGCTAAAAAATATTGAGCTGTGACCCCGTTTGTCCCGATGCACACCTCATCAGACTCCTGCGTTTCCTCTAACTGCTTCTTTCCTTGCTGGAAGGTTTGTACAATCTGTGTCGCAAATGGTACAAAGTCTTTGCCTTTATCCGATAATATTACACTTCGCCCATCACGATGAAATAATTCAACATTTAGCTCTCGTTCCAATGATTTAATACGAGCCGTCACAGTTGGTTGAGATAAAAACAATGCATTTGCGGCCTTATGAATACTTTTATAATGCACTACATATAAAAATGCCTCGATATGGTCAATGTTCACCTGAAGCCCTCCCCGAATTACTTATTTATCCTATTATATAGATAATCGTTTTTATTCTCTATAAAAGATTGGAAAACTAGGTTTAAATTTTAATAATGTATCTGAATGAAAGTAAATACCCGCGAATGGCAACGCAACAAGAAAAAAAGTAACCTAGCGTCTCCCAGGTTACTTTCACTATGTAGCGATGTGGTCATCCACCTTGACAACATACATCGCGCGTGGTTTGCATCCCTCTGTCTGCGTACCACTGTTATGCTATTCACATTGACACCCCCTGTTGCCAATGTGAACTCTGTCTATATAATACTTCTCAAACCGAAAGCATATGCCCTAAAGTAAATTTGTGCTTGCTCTACGCAGAACAAATAAAGTTCATACTATTAAGCTAGAATTGATGCAAGCACCGCTTTTTGTGCATGAAGTCTATTTTCTGCTTGCTCAAAGATATAGGAATTTGGGCCATCAATAACAGATGACGCTACTTCTTCTTCACGATGAGCTGGTAAACAGTGCAGGAACATATAATTCGGTTTTGCGTATGCGACAAGTTCATCATTAATTTGATAATCTGCAAAGTCTTCTAGTCGTTTTGCAGCCTCCTCTTCTTGCCCCATCGACGTCCATACATCAGCGTACACTACATCCGCGTTTATAACCGCATCTATAGGATCGTTTGTAATTATAATAGTACTACCATTTGCTGCTGCGATAGCCTGCGCTTTTGCGATAACCTCTGCATCACATTCATAGCCAACTGGTGTCGCCACTGCCACGTTCATTCCTACATGTGCAGAAGCGACTACTAATGAGTGCGCCACGTTGTTGCCATCTCCAACATATGCAATTTTAAGTCCTTTTAGTTCACCTTTATTTTCAGCGATTGTTTCTAAATCCGCTAAGGCTTGGCATGGGTGATAAATATCCGTTAGTCCATTTATTACTGGTATAAATGCATGATCTGCTAGCTCCTTCACCATAGCATGAGAGTTCGCGCGAATCATAATACCATCTAAATAGCCTGATAACACATGTGCTGTATCATAAATCGATTCACCACGTCCAATCTGCAAATCACGCGCATGCATAAACATACCTTTTCCACCCAATTGATTCATGCCTACTTCAAATGAAATACGAGTACGAGTTGAATGTTTTTCAAAGATCATGCCGAGTGTCTTACCTTCTAGTAGCTTCGGACATTTCCCTTCTTTTGTAATTATTTTCAGCTGTGTCGCTAATTCAACTAACTGTTGAACCTCTTCACTTGTATAGTCTAGTAAGGTTAATAGGTCCTTACCTTTTAAGCTAGACACTAACTTTAACTGCACTTCTTCGAGTAATTTCATAGCCTTCGCTCCTTGTTTCGTTGCTGTTGAGTTTAGTATAACATGCATAAATATAAAATCAACTGAATTTTTATGTTTATTTTCGAAAATTATAATTTTATCTTTAAATGTGTCTGAGATGCGGATAATCGAATATTTATGCATATTTCATCTTCAATCGCATATTTAAGAGAATTGCACTATTGGTAATAATTAATATATATTAGGTATTCAGGTGGTAAAATATACGGATAAGGAATTGGTGCATCTTTTAAGTCCTCTTCAGACGAATGGTCCGTTCAAACTTATTAACAAAGTTAATGGATACATCCGCAGGCGCTGTTAGCCAATTAGTAAATTGGCTGGAGCAAGAAAAAGAACAATGATATAAAAAGGATCATAGAGAGGTTATTATATAGCTAGATGAACGAGGACATATTTATTTTCAAAAGCAGGAGGAAATTAAGCTTGCTATTATTTATAAAAAATTATACAAAGCTAGATTTGTTACAATTAAAGCACATACTTTTGAAATTACATTCTATTATTTCAATGGAGCAGGAAAAAATAAGTGTTCTTAATGGAGGAACTATTGTGGATTTACATGATTTAAAGAAGGACATATTTAAAATTGCTTTTCCCTATATAAAAACTCGTCCAAATGTTGCCTTATCCATTGGTATCATTTATCAAGGCCAAGAAGCTACTTTTACTTTCAGTGGCTCGGATTTTATGTTGGAAGAAAAGCCTTATATATATGAAGTTGGATCGATTTCTAAAGTTTTGACTACATCCATTTTAGGGGAAATGATTCAGGAGGGAAAAGTCCATGTAGAAGATTCCCTTGGTAAATATTTTTCCGCAATTCCAGACAATCATCCCGTCACACTCAAACGTTTAGCAAATCATACTTCTGGACTACCAGGAATAGGTGTGCTGAAGAACATTTACAATGTTTTTGACGCGCAAACACCTCGTGATCCTTTTTGTCAATATTCACTGAACGAAACTATACATTATTTTAAAACACACACCGACGAGCCAAAAGTTAAATTTAGATATTCTAACGTAGGAATGGGGCTTTTAGGATATATTTTAGCCAATACACTGCATACTGATTATGAAACAGCTATTAAACAAAGATTAACAGATCCTTTAGATATGCCAAATACATTTATCTCTATCCCTTCTGATCAAGCAGAGGCGGTATTGCAAGGCTACACGATCCTAGGACATAAAAAGCCCCCGCTCCAAATGAATGACTTTATGGCAGCAGGGGCAGTCCGTTCAACTGTTAATGATCTTTTAAAATTTATGAAAGTACATTTAAGTGATGAAAATTTAGGTTATACATTCACACACCAAGCTACTAATACTATGTCAAAAGATTTGAGCATTGGCTTAGGGTGGTTTCTTGAAGACAATATTATTTGGCATAACGGTTCAACAAAAGGCTTCTCTAGTTATTTAGGGTTTGATAAAACACGACAAACAGGCGTCGTTGTTTTATCAAATTATCGCTCTTCTATATTGGCGACAAACCCTGGGCAAATTGGGAAAGATATATTACAGCTTTTACAAGTTAAATAGATGCTTTATATAAATACACATTGAAATTCTTCACTTTTTATTTTTATCGAGCGATAATGTGAATTTATCGATAAAGATTTTGAATTTATCGACATAAAACAGCCCTCAAACATTTAAGATTGAGGGCTGTTTTAATTATAATATGCTTAGTCAAAAATAATTTTATTGACTGCATCACGGTCTAATTTTTTAATAACTTCCACCATTAATTTTACAGCGTTATCATAATCATCACGATGTAAAATACCTGCATGTGAGTGGATATAGCGTGTAGCAATACCGATTGATAGTGCTGGTATACCATTTGCTGTTACGTGGATAGAGCCAGCGTCTGTACCGCCACCAGCCATTGCCTCGAATTGATATGGAATATTGTGCTCATCAGCCACATCTAATACGAATTCACGTAAGCCACGGTGTGACACCATTGATGCATCGTAGACAACAATTTGTGGACCAGCGCCCATTTTACTAGTTGATTCTTTTGCAGTTACCCCTGGTGTGTCTCCTGCTACACCTACATCGACAGCAAAGCCAATGTCAGGTTGGATTTTATATGTAGCCGTTTTCGCACCACGAAGCCCAACTTCCTCTTGTACGTTCCCTACAGAATAAAGGATGTTAGGATGCTTTTCATTTTGCAATGCTTTCATCACATCTATTGCAATTGCACAACCAATGCGGTTATCCCATGCTTTTGCTAATAAGTACTTTTCGTTTTTCATCACATTAAATTCAAAATACGGTGTCACCATATCGCCAGGACGTACGCCCCATTCAAGCACATCTTCTTTTGAAGCCGCACCAACATCGATAAACATATCTTTAATGTCTACCACTTTGTTACGCACATCTGCTGGTAAAATATGAGGTGGCTTTGAACCAATAACCCCAATAATTTCATCACCTTTACGTGTTGTAATTGTTACACGCTGTGCAAGCATAACCTGGCTCCACCAACCGCCTACAGTTTGGAATTTGATAAACCCTTTGTCATCGATTTGAGTAACCATGAAGCCTACTTCATCTAAATGGCCTGCAACCATAATTTTAGGGCCATTTTCATCGCCAACCTTTTTAGCAATGACGCTACCTAAATTATCTGTTTCAACTACGTCTGCATATGGTCCAATGTACTTTTTCATAACCTCGCGTGGTGCACGTTCATTACCTGCAATACCATTCGCATCTGTTAAATCTTTAAACATTTGTAATGTTGAATCTAGCTGTGTCATCCTTTTGCCTCCTGACTCTTGTATCTTCTCTATTATACTTCGTTTACCGAAATATTCCTAGCTTAATCGTCAGAAAATTGGTGTATTTCTCACATTAATATCCTGAACGCTGACGATTATAATTTTCTTCATTTTTCTCTATATATGCCGCAACAACATCCTCAAACGTAAAGCCTAGATTGTATGCAATTAATCCATAGCATTGCCAGATAGCTAAATATCTATCCTCTGTCGGTTGACTAATAAACTTTAAAATATCGTCTTGTGTCATTAAAAATGTCTCTGTTAAATCTCTCTTCTCTTCAATCACTGGCCATTTGTCTATCGCTGTATAACCTTTTAATAAGCCAAGTGATAAAATAAAATGAATCGAATCCACATATTCCTCTAAAATCACATCACGCTCTGAAGCCCCCTTTGTGCTCCAAAACTTAAAACAGCGTGTTTCATTTGCTAGTTCAGCTAGCTCTACCATTAAAGCTAAACCTTTTTCTTTAAATACATCACGTTCAATATTTTGTGTTTTCTCGATAAAATCATCAAGTTCTTTCTGCATTTTAAACAATTGTTGTAAATTCATTTTTTCCTCCTAAATTTCTTAAAAATATTTATAAAAAGTGAAACTAATTGCCCCCTCCAATCGTATAGGAAGGAATAACCTTTCTTCAAGGGGGAAATTAAAAATGTTGCCGTTACTGATTCGTCTTGCTGTTATTGCGCTTATTATCTATGTATTTTATAAAGCGATTCGTTATATAACCGATCCTAAGCGAAAACTTGATGAAGCCTATGAAAAAGGCCAATACTATTTTTATGATGACGTCAAAAATGTCCGAAAAAATTTCTTTATTTCTTATAAGGGTGCTCTTTTCGAAGGTGAAAAATACCTTGGTACTACTGAGGATGCCTTCGAGGTTGTTACGATTTTTGTTGGTGCCCGTGACGCCGCTGCACTGCAAGGTTTTACGAAAAGTGACTTTGAATATCTACAGCAAGAAATCCTATTGAACTATCCAAACGCAAAAATAAATTGGAAGCAACCCATTGAAAAGCTTATGCAAAACACATCCTCATAATGAGGATGTGTTTTATTTATCGGAATGTTTTCGAGTTTTATCAGAATGTTTTCGTGATTTATCGGAACATTTTTAAGTTTTATCGGAATGTTTTTACGATTTATCACCATATTTGTACTATGATAAAAATTTGAATAGCTGCTAGCAGCGGGAAGCCAAATGCAAAGCTGTTATGGCGTGTTTTATGACGGAATAAATACATTCCTAGCACACCACCTACTGCACCCCCAGCAATTGCTAATGTAAACAACGTACGTTCTGCAATACGCCATTCATGCTTTTTCGCTTTTGATTTATCCATGCCCATCATTATGAGCAGGACTATAGAAACAATTGCCATATAAGCTAATAATGCTTGTCCCATTGAGTACTCCTTTTAATTTTCTATTTCCTACTACTCTAACACAAAAAAAGACTGACGGAAAAATCCATCAGTCTTTTAATAACTTTTGCACCTGTCGCTTCGCTTTCGGTGCAGAAGTAATTTTGACTTTGTCAAAAATTACTTAGCTACTGCTTTTTTTGCAGTGTCAGCTAATTGAGTGAATGCTGCTGCATCAGTTACAGCTAGGTCAGCTAACATTTTACGGTTAACTTCGATACCAGCAACTTTTAAACCGTGCATTAAACGGCTGTATGAAAGACCGTTCATGCGAGCAGCTGCGTTGATACGAGTGATCCATAATTTACGGAAATCACGTTTTTTCTGACGACGGTCACGGTATGCATATTGACCTGACTTCATTACTGCTTGGTTAGCAACTTTGTATAATGTATGTTTTGAACCATAGTAACCTTTAGCTAATTTTAATACTTTTTTACGACGTTTGCGCGTCACTGTTCCGCCTTTTACGCGTGGCATATGAATTACCTCCTGCTTTTCATTTAAAAATGAATGTTAGTATTTTGTTTTTGTAGTCAAATTATTTCATGTAAACAAGTAATGATTTGATGCGTTTGAAGTCACCAGATGAAACGATATTTGCTTTACGTAGGTGACGTTTTTGTTTTGTAGATTTGTTTGCGAATAAGTGGCTTCCATAAGCACGGTCATATTTTAATTTACCTGAACCCGTTTTTTTGAAACGTTTCGCAGCTCCACGGTGAGTTTTCATTTTTGGCATGTCGAATTCCTCCTAAACTGTTCGTCTAATATTATTTCTCGTTCTTTGGTTGAAGAACTAAGAACATGCTTCGGCCTTCCATCTTCGGTTTTTGTTCAACCGTTGATACTTCAGCACAAGCTTCAGCAAAACGATCTAACACACGTTGACCAATGTCTTTATGTGTAATCGCACGACCTTTGAAACGTAAGCTACATTTAACCTTATCACCTTTTTCAAGGAATTTAATCGCGTTACGTAACTTCGTTTGGAAATCATGCTCATCGATTGATGGGCTCAGACGAACCTCTTTCATTACGATGACCTTTTGATTTTTACGAATTTCACGGTCTTTCTTTTGCTGTTCAAACTTAAATTTACCATAGTCCATGATACGAGCGACTGGCGGCTTGGCTTGAGGGGCCACAAGGACAAGATCCAAGTTTACACGAGTGGCGATTTCTAGCGCTTCATTACGTGTCTTTACACCAAGCTGGTCACCATTGTGATCGATTAATCGAAGTTCACGTGCGCGAATGCCTTCGTTTACATACATGTCTTTGCTAATAGTAATCCACCTCCAAGTAGTTGTCGCGAATACATGGTTTGGGCAAAGCCTTGCCCGGTTGAACGGTACATCCTCTTGTCATGTCCATAAAAAAAGGGCGGACATTTTGAAGATGTCCGCCCGCTATATGTGCATGCGCAAGTCTGCGCAAAACAATTCAACGTGTCATACCTGTTCACAGCCCAAGAGCGTTGTATCAGGTGAGAAGCGGGCAGCCTCTACTTCAACCACAAACTTTGTATTCATTAACCTTAATCATATTAGCATGTACTTCATAAGCTGTCAAATGTTTTTCAGCTTATTTATTAATAAAGTAACCTAAAAACTTTTAATCTAAACTATTATAATGGTTTTCATCATAACGTGAGGTTGACTAGGCGCTTTACCGATGTTGGTCCCGAAGGCGTTATCACAGGACGTGATGTTTTTAGCCTTCACTCCTCTATTGCTAATCCCCAAGGAGTCGCCTAGCCTCCACTCCAATCAACCTATATAAATACGTTCTAACAAATGTCATTCCAAACTTTTGATGATCTTGCCCGGCGAATTCTAATTCTTTTTCAATCTGATCGAATTCGCCGACAAAATTATTTTGTAATTTCTGCTTTAATGTTTGCTAGGAAGTCTTGGAAGCTAATTGTTTCTGAATCTTTTGAGCCATAGCGACGTACGTTTACGCCACCAGCCTCTACTTCTTTGTCTCCGATAACAAGCATATACGGAATTTTTTTCATTTGTGCTTCACGGATTTTGTAGCCTAGTTTTTCTTCACGGTCATCCATTTCAACGCGTAAGCCTGCAGCATTTAATTGCTCTTCAATTTGTTTTGCATAATCAAAGTGTGCTTCGTTTGAAACTGGGATGACTTCAACTTGTACTGGTGCTAACCATGTTGGGAATGCACCTTTATATTCTTCAATTAAGAAGGCTACGAAACGTTCCATTGTTGATACAACACCACGGTGAATAACAACTGGACGATGTGGTTTACCATCTTCTCCAACATAAGTTAAGTCAAAGCGCTCTGGTAATAAGAAATCAAGCTGCACTGTTGATAAAGTTTCTTCTTTACCAATTGCAGTTTTTACTTGTACGTCAAGTTTAGGACCGTAGAATGCAGCTTCACCTTCAGCTTCGAAGTAATCTAAGCCAAGCTCATCCATTGCCTCTTTTAACATACTTTGTGCTTTTTCCCACATTGCATCATCATCGAAGTATTTTTCAGTATCTGCTGGGTCGCGATAAGATAAACGGAACGAGTAATCGTTTAAATCAAAGTCCTTGTAAACCTCTAAAATTAACTGTACTACTTTTTGGAATTCCGCTTTAATTTGATCTGGACGAACGAAGATATGTGCATCGTTTAAAGTCATCCCACGTACACGTTGTAAGCCAGAAACTGCGCCTGACATTTCATAACGGTGCATTGTACCAAGCTCCGCAATACGTAATGGTAGGTTACGATAAGAATGCATGCTATTTTTGTACACCATCATATGGTGAGGACAGTTCATCGGACGCATAATTAATGTTTCATTGTCCATCTCCATTGGTGGGAAAATAGAATCTTGGTAGTGATCCCAGTGACCTGAAGTTTGATAAAGCTCTTTAGAACCAAGTACTGGTGTGTAAACATGCTTATAACCAAGAGATACTTCTTTATCCACGATATAGCGCTCAATGACACGACGGATTGTCGCACCGTTTGGTAGCCATAGTGGTAAGCCTTGGCCAACTTTTTGAGAAGTTGTAAATAATTCTAATTCCTTACCGATTTTACGGTGATCACGTTCTTTTGCTTCTTCAAGCATTTGTAGGTGATGTTTCAATTCTTCTTTTTTAAAGAATGCTGTACCATAAATACGTTGAAGCATTTTGTTATCTGAGTTACCTCTCCAGTAAGCACCCGCTAATGAAAGAAGTTTGAACTCACGAAGCTTACCAGTTGATGGTGCGTGGATACCGCGGCAAAGGTCGAAAAATTCACCTTGATGATAAATAGAAACTTGTTCATCAGCCGGAATCGCTTCAAGTAATTCTAATTTATATTCATCGCCGATTTCTTGATAGATTCCTTGTGCTTCTGCACGGCTAACATTTTTGCGCTCGATCTCTAGGTTTTCAGCGATAATCTTTTTCATTTCTTTTTCAATTGCTGGTAAGTCTTCAGCTGTGATTGGAGTTGGTGCATCAATATCGTAGTAGAAACCACCTTCAATAACTGGACCAATACCAAGTTTAACGTCTGGGAATAAACGCTTAATCGCTTGTGCTGTTAAGTGCGCAGTAGAGTGACGTAGGATTTCAAGTGCTTCCTCATCATCTTGTGTAATAATTGCGATTGTAGCGTCCTCTTCAATCGGTGTTTTTAAATCCACTAAGACACCATTTACTTTACCAGCATATGCTTTTTTTCGAAGTCCTGGGCTGATTGATAATGCCACGTCATCAGTAGATGTACCTTTTGCAAATTCCTTTACAGCGCCATCTGGGAAAGTTAATTTAATCATATCTGACATTTTGTTTGCACTCCTTATAGTCTTATAGTGATGCATGATCGAATCCCTGGAAAATAAAAAAGCTCCGTCCCTACGAAAGGGACGAAGCGTATGCTCGTGGTTCCACCCTTCTTTCTTCCGACTTTTTATAGTCAGACGAAGCTCAAGGCTAGCTAACGGGCTAGGGACCGGCGAAAGATTTTCCCTTTCGCTGCTCAGTAGGTAGTAAATGATGTGCTCGAACTAGGAAGCTTACAGCCAATGACTTCCCTCTCTAAAAGCTGATACACAAAATTCATGTCCTCATCAATGCATTTTTTGATCAATTATGCCTCGGCATAATTGCGTCTGGAATCGGCTTTGTGCTTAGGCCTGCACTATGCAGGTCAGTTAGCCGTTATCGCATGGATGCGATGATTTTAGGCTAACATCCTCTAAGTACTCCTTTCCGATTCCGTGACATCCGCCGGAGGCATTAACTTCTTTCAGCGGGTGTTTGCACAGCCTGCTGAAAGAAGTTAATTATTATATGAGACAGTATACGCTCGATTGTCGTAAAATGCAACTGTCAATCTTACATACGTCGATTTTTGCCGTGCATTTCAATTGGCTCTGTCAAGGCTTTGACACGTTCCATAATACGTCCAGCCTTCACAACTTCTATGTCACCTTTTTGCGACTGTGCTAAATGATGCTCTAGTTCATCATATTTAAAATTAGATGTAATGAATGTTGGCAATTGCTCCGCCATGCGGTAATGGAAAATAGTCCCCAAAATTTCATCTCGCGTCCAAGCGGTCATTGTCTCGGCTCCTAAATCATCAAGCATTAGCACTGGTGCCTTCTTCACATAGTCTAATTTTTCATTCAATGTATTATCGCCAATTGCATTTTTCATTTCTCGTAAAAATTCAGGCACGAACACGACTACTGAACGAATTTTGATGGAGGCTAATTCATTAGCAAGTGCTCCTAGTACAAAAGATTTCCCTACACCAAATTTCCCGTATAAATAATAACCCTTTGCTGGAAGCTTTCCTGTTTCCAATGTTGTCTTCACAAATTGTGCCGCTTTTTGAGCAATCATGACACGAGATTCATCGTCAATGAGTAAATCTTGAATTGTCGCTTGCAGCACATCCTTAGGCATATGCATACTCGCAATCATATTGGTTACATCACGTCGCTCATCCTCGCGTATCTTTTGCTCACAACGTACATAATCAATTTCAACGGTACTTCTCACTACACGTAAAGTAGGTAAAAAACCTTTTAAGTAGTTTGTACAACTTTCCGTATTGTTACAGCCACAGCAGACAGTAGATTGACTAATAAACTCATGGAGCTTCGGTAAATTACGTTCAATTGTTTCATAGCTTAACTCATCTGCATGCGCTGCTAAAAATTCTTGCACACGAGGGTTTTCTAAAATTTCTCGACGCATCGTTTCGTAACGTTCTTGAAATGATGGTACATTAATTGCTCTTTTTAATGGTCCATTAATCTGTTCGATTGTCGTTCACCCTCCTTACTTATCACTTTTCCCTAGCATTTCCAATATTTTTTGACGCTCTTGCTCAAAATCTATCGTGCTTGAAGTGTTATCTTCTTGTTGCTCGTTACGTTTGTAAAACCATTCAGGCACCTTCTCTTCACGTTGATTTCCTGAACGCCCTTTAGCACCTTGATTACTTTTCCTCGGTGTCTGCGGCTTATTTTTCCACGTAGTGTATTTATCATGCTCCTGGCGTGCTAGCTCCATTGCTTCCTTTGCAGTTTGAATATTTTTACGTACCCAATGATCCGCAATCGTTTCCACATATTTTTTAGGTAGCTTCATATCAGTTGTTAACATTACATATTCCAAAAGAGCATTAACAACACCTACTGGCATTCCATGCTGGACAATTAAGCTTTCAGCAAGCTGAACGGAAGTCTGTAGAGGTTCTTTGCCATTATTGATATCTCGCAGCACTTGGACTGGCGGAGTCGTCTCTAAATAATGCTGAAGCTCCTGATCCTTTGTTTTTTGTCCTGATTCTTCTAGAGATGATGGCTCAATCACTCTTGCAAGCTTTGGTGGTTCTTTTGATACCGTTAGCTTATAAAAATCGGCAGCTGCCTTACGTAATCGTTCCAGTGAAATACCTAGGTCATCATCTAATGCAAGAATCACAACTTTTTGCATATCCAGTGCCGTTAAGCGATATAAAAAAGCAAGTTTTGCTATTGTTTCACGTACCTCAAGTGTTAGTAAACTGGACGGCACTAGCTGCTCCGATAAACCCGCCTGCAGTAATTCGAAGTCAAACTGTTCAAAATAAAACGGATATACCTTTTGCTGTTGATCCTTACGACTAGTATCGACTTGTAAATCATCTGGAATCTTTGAACTAACAGGCTTAAAAACGTCTATGAAGACACGTGATACATCTTTAAATTCTGCATCTCTTGCAGATGGAATAAAACGCTGACGTAACTTTCGATAAGCTTGCTCCCCAATTTTACTAAACAAAAACATCGACAGCAGTGGGTCTTTCATAAAGCTATCTGCATCAAGCGGACGCATCAGCTCATATAAAAAGCTTCGCTGGTCAGCATCTTCTTTTTTCCATGTGCGTAACAAGCCAATTGCTTCGAGCGCAATACGTGCCTCAAATATTTTACCAATAGGAAGCCCTAGCACATTCATTAAATAATAATGTGTCATTTGCTGACTTGGCATTTGCTCAGCTTCTGCCCATAGTGTTAAATAAAGGCTGATTGGCTCCGCTCCAATTAAAGGCTGATAAAATAGCGTTACTAATTGACGTTCCTGCGTAGAAAGTGCATGAGGTAGGCGAATGTCAAAAGAATCAGCGGGCTGCAATTCCTTATACAAATGGATCAACGTCATTCACCCTCTCTGTTTTCCCTATGATTTTTGCTCTGTCTGACGTTGAATAATCTCTTTAATCTCTTCAATAAAGACATTGATGTCCTTAAATTGGCGGTAAACCGATGCAAAGCGCACATAAGCAACCTCATCAATTTTCGCTAAGCGATCCATCACCATTTCCCCTACATCCTCAGACTGGACTTCAGAATTCCCAATGCGACGAAGATCTTTTTCAATAGACATTACTAGTCCCTCAAGTACTTCAAGAGAAACAGGGCGTTTTTCGCAAGCACGAATTAGTCCACGAAGTACTTTTTCACGACTAAATTCTTCTCGTGAACCTTCCTTTTTCACTACAACTAACGGTGTCTCTTCAATTTTTTCAAACGTTGTGAAGCGGAAGCCACATGACTCACATTCACGACGTCTACGAATTTCTTTATTATCATCTACAGGCCTCGAATCCACAACACGCGTTCCGTTAAATTGGCAAGATGGACATCTCATATAATTACTCTCCTGATTTCACAACATTTAATATTTCTATTATAACAAATTTCCTATGTGTAAGAAAAGCGCATTCACGCTAGTGTGCTCATGATAAGCCCTGAAAGGAGAAAGTACAAGCATAGATTGCAATAATTTATCTAAGGAGATCGCAACATACTCTTGATATCAAATACAATACCAATAACGATAAACTATCTATTTAATAAAAAAAAGCACATCGAAACCACTAGGATTTCAATGTGCTCAGAATAATTTTTAAGCGTTAACTGTTTCTAAAGCTTTTGCCACTTTTTTCACAAGATCTACAACACGTGCAGAATAACCCCACTCATTGTCGTACCAAGCAAGTACTTTCACTTTGCGGTCACCCATTACCATTGTCGAAAGTCCATCCACTGTAGAAGAGTAAGTTGTTGTATTGTAATCAGAAGATACTAGAGGCTCAACTGAGAAGTTTAAGATACCTTTCATTGGACCTTCAGTAGCAGCTTTCACAAATGCAGCATTGATAGAATCTACTGTTACATCTGTATTTAAATCAACTACAAGGTCAACTAATGATACGTTTGGTGTTGGAACACGAAGTGCCATACCGTGAATTTTGCCTTCTAATTCTGGTAATACCAATTTCAAAGCTTTGGCAGCACCTGTAGATGTTGGAATGATTGATTGTGCGCATCCACGTGCACGACGTAAATCTTTATGTGGATTGTCTAGATTCTTTTGGTCATTTGTATAAGCGTGAACTGTTGTCATTAATCCGCTTTCGATACCAAATGTGTCATTTAATACTTTAGCAACTGGTGCTAAGCAGTTTGTTGTACAAGAAGCATTTGAAATAACATCATGTTTTGCGATATCAAGTTTCTCATCATTTACACCTAAAACAATTGTTACGTCCTCGTTTTTACCAGGTGCTGTTAAGATCACTTTCTTTGCGCCTGCTTCTAAGTGCATTGCTGCTTTTTCACGATCATTAAATTTACCAGTTGCTTCAATAACGATATCCACACCCATTGTTGCCCATGGTAATTTTAATGGGTCGCGTTCGCTAATAATTTGAACACGTTTACCATTTACAATTAAAGCATCGCCTGCTGGTTCAATCGTACCTTCGAATGTTCCGTGATTTGTGTCATACTTAATCAAATGTGCTAACGTTTCAGCTGGATAGCTCGCGTTAATCGCAACGATATTTAAACTTTCTTGTACGATCGCTTGGCGGAAAACCATACGTCCGATACGCCCGAAACCATTAATAGCAACTGATACTGTCATTTATAAAATCCTCCCGTGAGTACGTACTCATATTAATTATATACTTTATGCTGATTAGTATAACACAATTTTAAAAAAGATGAACATTATATATTCATAATATAAAAGTTCTTATTTTCTGAAAAATAAAATCGCCTAAATTAGTCCTTATTATGGTATAAATCCACAAAAAAATGCATAGCAAAGTGTTCTTGTCACGCATCCGTATTGTTGAATATAATGTCAATGAAATTAATGTGTCATATTAAATAAAGTATGGCTCTTCGGCAGCGAGGGGTTGATTTCCGTTCCGGCTGGGCGCTTTGTTGCTGCCGCTACGCTTTCGCACAGAGCAAAGCTTCCTGGGGGCGTCCGATGAGCCGCTTCGCTGCGCTCCAGGGTCTCGGGCCAACACGATGTTGGTCACGGAGGCGTTATCACAGGATGTGATGCTTTTAGCCTCCGTTCCTCTATTGCTGATCCCCGAGGAGTCGCCCAGCCTCCACTCCAATCAACTAATTCACATAGCATGTATCCTCTGACATGTCGCTATAATTTAAGTGATAAAACGTAACTTTTGCTAAATGATTTTATCTGTGCGACAGCAACAACGACTATACAATCACGTCACTGTTATAAGTCTATTCTGTTCAATTAAGGTGCGTTGTTATAGGTCCAATGCATAAAATTTATAAAAGTTCTACGCTATTGCTGATTTCCGTTCCAGGCTACTCGACTCCCGTGGGAAAGCGAGTAGCCTGGAACGGAAATCACCCAATGTGACACCATAATTTCATTGACATAATAGTTTTTCAAAGAAAGTAATGCGTAGCAATATGTCATTGCTACGCATCGATTAATTTTACGGATTATTAATTTGATTATAAAACGTCCCAATATGTCAGGATTTTTTTTAATTGGTGCTCTGTTTGTTCTAAATTTTCATTATTGTAAATAACCGCATGGGCACCTTTTTCTTTGACTGACATAGGTAGTTGAGAATGCATTCGAGCTAGTGCATCCTCCTTCGATAAGTTGTTACGCTCCATTAAGCGACGGAGCTGTACCTCTTCACTAACCGATACTACAATAATACGCTCGACAAAATGCTGTAGCTTGCTTTCGAATAAAAGTGGAATATCCATCACTACATGCTTTTCTCCAGACTCTAAATAAGCATCGCGCTGGCGCAGCATTTCCTTACGAATAGCAGGATGCATAATATCATTTAAAATTTTACGCTTTGCAGGCTCATGGAAAATAATATCGCCAAGCTTGGCACGATTTAAACTACCATCTTCTAGTAATATGTCTTGTCCAAAATTTTCAGCTATTAACTTTAAAGTCTCCGTTCCTGGTTCTACAACATCACGCGCTACAATATCTGCATCGACAATCGGTAAACCAAGTGCTGTCATCATTTTTACTACTGTACTTTTTCCGCTCGCTATACTTCCTGTTAATCCGATAATCATAGTTAAATCCCCTTTAATGTTGACAATTTGGGCAAAAGACTGATATGCGCCCACCTATCGTCATTTGGCTCGTTGCAGTTCCACACGTTGGACACATCTTCTTGCCATACATTTGCAATCGATTTTGCATACTTCCAGCCTCACCATTTATATTACGATAATCTGAAATTGTTGAACCTCCTGCTTCAATGCTCTGGCGTAAAATAGCGACAATCGCCTCGAATAATGCACGCTTACGCTTTTCACTAATGCGGTTCATAGTGCGGGTCGGATGAATTTTTTGAGCAAATAGTGCTTCTGTAGCATAAATATTGCCACAGCCCGAAATAACCTGCCCATCCATAATTACTTCCTTAACGGCCTTTTTCTCATATTTCGGTAACTTTGATTTCGCAATAAAATAATCACATGCTGCTTCATCGAATGGCTCTGGTGCCATTTTAGTTAATGGTGCATGATCCTCAATTTTTGTTAAAAAACGTAATTCACCAAAGCGACGTATGTCCGAGTATATTAAATAGCCACCATCTGCCATTTGAAATGTAGCATGAATATGCTTTTGAAATTTCGCCTCATTAATTTCCTCAGGCGAATTCACAACAAACCATGCACCTGTCATCCCTAAATGACTAACAAGTACATAAGGAACATCCTCTTTCAGCAAATGAAAAAAGATGTATTTTGCACGTCGTTCAATTTTTGTAATTGTCATTTGGGACAAGGTTATTTCAAATGCATCGGGCTCAGCTTGCTTCACGATACATTGTTTTCCTTCCCCAAAGGACAAACGAATAATTTCAGACAGTTGAACCTGTTGAATTGTGCGCCCTTCAATCTTAGGTTTTAATGCCTGGACGACACCTTCAACCTCTGGTAATTCAGGCATTTTAACCCCTCCTTATTTTGCTTCGTACCAAGTCGCGCCGTAGTTGAAGTCCACTTTTAGCGGTACATCAAGCTCGATCGCATTCTCCATAACCTCTGGTACTATTTTTTCAAGCAGCGCAATCTCCTCCTTAGGTGCTTCAAAAATTAATTCATCATGCACTTGTAATAGGAGCTTTGCCTGCATATTTTCTTTTTTCAATCGAGCATCCATATCAATCATTGCTTTTTTAATAATATCAGCTGCACTTCCCTGAATCGGTGTATTCATCGCGGTACGCTCAGCAAAGCTTCGCAGATTGAAATTTGAGCTCGTAATATCAGGTAAATATCGACGTCGATTTAAAATCGTTGTCACATAACCATTAAATTTTGCATCCTGCACGATATCATCCATATATTGTTTTACACCTGGGAAGCTCGCAAAATATTTCTCGATAAATATAGCAGCTTCCTTTCGAGTAATATCTAAATTTTGCGATAAGCCATAATCACTAATACCATAAACGATACCAAAGTTTACCGCTTTAGCAGCGCGACGCATATTGCTATCGACCTCATCAGCTGAGACATGGAATACATCCATTGCTGTACGTGTATGAACATCCATACCTTCACGGAAAGCTTCTACTAAATTTTTATCCTTTGACATATGGGCCAATACTCGCAATTCGATTTGTGAATAGTCGGCAGAAAACAATATCCAATCTTCTTGCGATGGGACAAACGCTTGACGGATTTTTCGCCCTTCTTCTAAACGAATCGGGATGTTTTGCAAATTCGGATCAGTTGAGCTTAAACGCCCTGTAGCTGTTAATGCTTGTTGGAATCGAGTATGCACCTTTCCATCCTCTTCATGGATTTCCTTGAGCAAGCCTTCAATATATGTTGACTGTAATTTTCCAAGCTGACGATACAAAAGAATATGCTCAATAATGGCATGCTCTGGCTTTAATTTTTCCAATACATCTGCTGCAGTGGAATAACCTGTTTTTGTCTTTTTAATAACAGGAAGACCTAGTTTATCAAAGAGAATAACACCTAATTGCTTTGGTGAATTAATATTGAAGGCTTCTCCCGCCTCCGCATAAATTTCTTGTTCGATAACAATTAGCTTGTCATTTAGCTCTTGCCCCATTTTTTCCAATGTGGCACGATTGACCGTGATACCCTCACTTTCCATTTCCCTAAAAATGAAAGCAAGTGGAAGTTCTAAGTTTTTATAGAGTTCGAACTGTTCATTTTCCTTTAACAATGTCTCAAGCTTTGACTGTAATGACCACACAGCAAAGGCTTTACGGCCGGCATGCTCAGCCAGTACATCCATGGCTGGTATAGCTCGTTTAGCTCCTTTACCATAAACACTCTCATTTGCCTGCACATTACGATAGCCCAGTTCTTTCGCAAGTGTCGCCACATCATCTCCACTTAGCCCAGGATTATTAATATAAGAGGCAAGCAATAAGTCAAATTCAACACCCGCTAAACGAATCCCCGCACGTTTTAACGCCGCCTGAGATGCCTTTGAATCAGACACATACTTTATTTTAGTAGCATCTTCTAACCAGAGACGAAGAACATCTGATTTAGCCGCAGTATCAAACGGCACGTACATTGTTTTCGCTCCATCTGTTAGTGCAATGCCTAGTTGCTGACACGTATGATAATGCTCGTCCTCTAGTTCCAAGTGCACTGCCATTACATCCTTTAAATGCTCTTGCTTTACTTCTTGCACAATTTCATAGTCAAACGGCGCTTGTTCTTCTTCTTGGACAGTAAAATCACTTTTATCTAGTAGTGACTTAAAGCCAAGCTCCCGCCACACGTTCATTAATTCTTCCTCATTCGGACCATTATAACCAAGATCAGTAAGCGTTATATCAATTGGTGCATCTGTAAAAATGGTAGCAAGCTTTTTACTCATTAGTGCCTGCTCTTCATTGGCAACTAATTTTTCTTTCATTTTTGAAGTCTTTACCGTATCCATTGCCGCATAAAGCGACTCCACTGAACCATGCTCTTTCAGCAATTTAACAGCCGTTTTTTCACCAACACCTGGTACACCAGGAATATTATCTGAAGCATCTCCCATTAAACCTTTCATATCAATAATTTGCCCGGGAGCTAAGCCGTATTTTTCTGCAATAAAGGCTGGTGTATTTTTTTCAATTTCGGTAATACCCTTTTTAGTAATGTATACGGTTACCTGCTCAGTCGCGAGTTGTGTTAAGTCACGATCTCCTGATACGACGATGACGTCCATATCCTGTGATGAAGCTTCTTTGGCAAGTGTCCCTATAATATCGTCCGCTTCGTATAATTCAAGCTCATATCGCTTAATACCATAAGCATCAATAAGCTTACGTATATAAGGAAATTGCTCAGATAATTCTGGTGGAGTCTTTTGTCGACCACCTTTATATTCCGTAAATGTCTCATGACGGAAGGTTGTCTTACCTGCATCAAAGGCAACCAAAATTTTCGTTGGTTGCTCTTCCTCTAATATTCTTTGTAGCATTGTTGTAAAGCCGTATACTGCATTTGTATGAATCCCACTATCGTTCGTTAATAAAGGTAACGCAAAGAACGCGCGATACGCTAAACTATTGCCGTCCAATAATAGCAATTTTTCCTTTGTCATGATTTTATCCTCCTGCGTTTTCGTCTTCTTAATTGTAAAACGAAAACGTATGTTTGAAAATGCCTCTTCCTTTTTACTTTATCGAGAAAACGATTATTTTACCAATCATAACGATGAAAATCGCTAAAATTTCTATATTTATATATTAGCTTAGGATTGTCTATACACAAAAAAGCCAATCACTTATAGTAATTGACTTCTCTCATGTTATTCACTGACTTCATTTGTTTTTTCTTTACGATAGAAAATCTCTTCATATATTACTGTCAATATAAAGGCATTCATAAAGGCAAACACTAAAAATAATGGCATACCACCAAGCTGTGGTTGTGTAAGCTCTGTACTGAATACCATTACGGTACCAATTTGTGCTAAGAAGAAAATGAAGCCAATCCCAACTTGCCATATAGGACGCTTGACTTTGCGTTTTTCGTACCAAAATATTTTTTTAAATATCTTTCGTACATCCTCAGCAATGACTAACCCTAATAAAAACAAAATCATAAAAAACACTGGTATATGATAAACACTTTTTGTGATCCATGCAAAATCTGATAGACGGAAGAAAAGTGTAAATAACGATGCAATACTACAGGCTATCCCTAAATTTTGGAGCCACTTGCTAATTGGCAACTTCACAACTATTACCCCCATTTTTTAATTCTGAACATTATCATTCTATCAGATAATAGTCATCTACGAAACACAAAATTATAAATTTCTATTATTTTCATAACGTATTATCGATAATTGAAAGATATTTATAAGATATGTGATTAAATTCCTAAAACCAAAATTGATAATTAAATAGTACAGAAGATTAAAATTATAACTAGATCACTCTTAAAAAGTTTGGAATGATATTTATTGAAATGTATGCCAAGTATAAGTTGACCTTCGTTCCGACCGGGCGACTCCTTGGGGATTAGCGTCAAGGGCACTGAAAAACTAAAGAAATTCATTTTTTTATATTATAAATCTGTCTTTTGTTGGATTTAGAAACTCAAAAAAGTCGATTTGCATCACATTTTTTGTGGCAAATCGACTTTTTCAGTGCCCTCGATTAGCGTCACAGATGAGACCCTGGAACGAGCCGGCAGAGGAACGAAGGCTAAAAACATCACGTCCTGTGATAACGCCTTCGTGACCAACATCGTGTTGGCCCAAGCGGCTCATTGGACGCCCTCAGGAAGCTTTGCTCTGCGCGAAAGCGAAGCGTCAGCGGCAAAGCGCCCAGTCGGAACGGAAATCAACCACACGTAATAGTGACGAGCCTTAAAACCTATAACCAATATGAAAAATATCATACAAAACACCTTGCTAGTTTCATGGATAGTGTAAAAAAGCCGTCTCAGAAAATTTGAGACGACTTTATATACTAATCCCTACAAGAATAATAGTATTATTTTATATAGCCAGATAATAGTTTTGCATATGGTGAAGTGGATGGCAAAATAATGACCGTATCCTCACCTACAGTTTTCTTATATGATTCTAATGTACGGTACAATGAATAGAATTCAGGGTCTTGAGAAAATGATTTATTATAAATCTTCGCTGCTTCTGCTTCACCTTCCGCTTGAATCAATGCTCCATCCTTTTTAGCCGTTGCTAGCATTTCTTGAACCTGCTTATCTGTTTGAGCTTCGATACGGCGTTTCTGAGCGTCACCTTCAGATAGATATTTTTGTGCGATTGATTCACGCTTTGAAATCATATTCGTAAACACGGATTGCTCATTCTCAGTTGGCAAGTCGATACGACGCATACGGACATCCACTACTTCAATTCCATACTTATCGTTTGAGAGCAATTCATTAACACGTTTAGTGACCTCGTCATTGATACTACCACGTGAAGAGTTTTCATCGTTAATAATCTCTGTATATTCTATTCGACCAAGCTCAGAACGAATAACTGAATAGATAAACTCTTCCATACGTGTTTCAACTTTTTCTATTGTTCCTGCATTGGAAATTAATTGCTTTGGATCTGTAATACGCCAAACTGCATAATTATCAATGATAATTCGCTTTTTATCCTTTGTATTAATCTCCTCTTCTGAAATTTCATAGGTCATTTGATTTTTTGGTAGTTTCGTTACGGTTTGAAGAAATGGTACTTTTATTTTCAAGCCAGGCTCACTCTGAAATTTCACTACTTCCCCAAACTGTCGAACAACAGCATACTCAGATTCTTTTACAATATAAGTATTGGCAAATAAAATAATTGCTATTGCGAAGACAACTGTTAACGTCACAGCAAGAGAAAGGAATTTTTTAGGATTCAACGGGCTCTTTTTAGACATTTTAATAACATTATCCCCTGTATCACCCTCACTAGGAGCAGTATTTTTCGATTTTCCTGATAAAAAATTTAAGAATTTGTCTAGATCCTTATTTTTTTGGTCCATTAGTTACCGCTCCCCTCTTTTTTCTCTGTTGGTGTCTCCTGTGCTGCAGGTTGCAATGCTTGAAGAGGCAAGTATTTCATCGTACTACCATCATCATTCATAATGTAAATTTGCGCTTTAGGTAAAACATTTTCAAGCGTTTCTAAAATTAAACGCTCGCGTGTAATCTGTTGATTGCCCTTATATTGCTCATACATTTTATTAAAGACAGCTACATCACCTTGAGCCTGCTCGATACGCGCTGTTTTTTCACCTTGAGCCTTCGAGATAATAGCATCCTTTTCACCTTGAGCCTCATTAGTACGCTGATTCGCATATTTTTCTGCTTCATTTATTTTTGTATTTTTCATTTCACGTGCATCAGTAACCGCTGTAAATGCCGCTCGCACATCTGTATTTGGTAATTCAACATCCTGTAGTTTTACCCCTAAAACACTTATCCCAATATCGTATTTTTCAATAAGAGAAACGAGTAAGTCTCTTGATTTTGCTTCTATGTCCGCTTTTCCCTCAGTTAACGCAGCATCGACTTTGGAACTTCCGATAATGGATCGAATCGCACTCGACGTAGCGCTATGTAATATTTTTTCTGGATCTTGTGAGTTGAATAAATATTTGTTCGGTTCTGTAATTTTCCATTGAACTACAAGGTCTGTTAAAACAATATTTTCATCCCCTGTAATCATTTTCGTTTCAGCATCGTAATCTTCCAATTCACCTTTTTTATTTTGCTTATAGCCAAACTGCAAACTAAATGTTTCCTTCGATAAAACCTCAACTGATTGTACAGGCCAAGGTAATTTAAAATGTAAACCTGGTTCTGTTACTGTATCATCGGCACGGCCGAATGTAATGACAACTGCTTGTTCTGATTCATCTACCGTGTACCACGATGTAAAAACTGCAATAAGTGCAACTATGCCGAAAATGCCAAGTCCCACCATCATTAGTGACCTTTTCACACTCATGTCGAATCCTCCCTTATACTTAGTACTATAGTTTACGAGATACTTTATAAAAAGTTTCAAAATATTTTAATAAACTAATACTTTAATTTTAGGCAGTTTGACATATGGTACATTTTTTATTTGGAAAATAAAAAACCCTGTTACCATTTAAGGCAACAGGATATTGACAACTAGATGTTCCAATGCTGGGAAAAATGTTGTTGTTAAAACAATACTAATTAATGCAGCTACGATCATAGCAAGACTTGCAAAAGTACCTTCAAGCTCACCAAACTCAAACGCTTTAGAAGTACCTGTACCGTGGGCTCCCATTCCCAGCATTAAACCTCTAGAAGAAGGTCTGTGAAAACGACATACTTTAATAACTAACGGTGCAATCAGACTTCCTAAAATACCCGTTGCCATAACAAAAACGGCTGTCAGCGTAGGAGAGCCACCAATCATATTGGAAATATCCATCGCGATTGGTGTAGTGACTGAACGCGGTACTAAGCTATGCACAAGCTCATCATTTAATCCAACTACTACGGCAATTATAAATGATGATGTAATGGCAACCGCAGATCCAACTGCAATACTTAGAAAAATTTCAAAGGCATGTTTCTTTAATAGGTTAAAATTTTTATAAATTGGTACAGCAAATGCAACTGTTGCTGGACCTAGTAAATTTGTTAAAATATTGGCTCCTGCATTAAAGGATTTATAGGATGTACCTGTTAGTAGCAAAATGATAATTATAACTAACGGTGTAATCAGTATAGGTGTTAGCCATTCCTTCTTATACTTTTTATAAAACATTTTACTAATATAAAAAATTGCAATAGTACCAAGTAAACTTAAGATAGCTATTAAAAAGCTCATGCAGTATCACCTTTCTTTCGTTGCTCTAGCCATTGTGCTGTGAAACCTGTTGCAAACATAACAACAATAGCACTCACTACAATAACAAGCACAACCTTCACACCTTGCACACCGAATAGTGCATCATAGTCGATTACTCCGATAGCAGATGGAATGAAAAATAGTAATAACTCACTAAGTAATAAACCTGCACCTAGCTCAATCCATTCAAGCTTAATAATATGAAACTGTAAAAGTAAAAACAATAAGACTAGTCCAATTATGCTCCCTGGAATCGGCAAGTGAAGTAGACGTGCAATACTATTTCCAACAAATAATAGTATATAAAGATAGCCGATTTGCACGATACTTTTGACGATTTTCATGGTCATCCTTCTTTCAATTTTTTATCCCGCTTTTACGGTCAGTAATATAGATCACTTCTTGATTAATTTCACCTTGGCATAATTGCGTCAGGAGGCATTATCTTCATTCAGTAGGTGTTTGGACACCTACTGAATGAAGATAATGTGGGCTAATTAACTGAACGATAAGCGCGATTGGTTCTACTAACAAGTACACTGATTATTAGTTGAATATTATGCTACTATACTTTACACCTATTTGCGTTACGTGTAAAACAGAAAAAGAATCTACCACCAAAAACTTTGGCAATAGATTCTTCCTTCTATGACGATAGCTAAGCAGCACAATCAAAAAATCTTCATGCATATAAGTAAAGATTTCTTAGCCAATTTATAGTCTTATCAATTATATAGGGGGTTTCTATTAATAAGTATAAGCCCCCATTGTGAATCTAAAATTGTGCTATTGTAAAGAAATCGTTAATTTTTCGGGATCATGACAATCATTTTTGTGCCTACGCTAACTTCACTTTCTACTTGAATGCGACCATGATGCGCCTCTACTAAGTGTTTAACAATAGCAAGCCCTAAACCTGTTCCCCCAGAATTCCGGCTTCGCGCACGATCCACACGATAAAATCGTTCAAAGACACGGGCTATTTCATGCTTTTCAATCCCTATACCCTGATCCTCTATTTCAATAATGCCGTACGTTTCATTTTCCTTTAATCGAATTGTAACGGTTGTATTTTCTGGCGAGTACGTAATGGCATTGGTAATTAAATTAGTGACAATTTGAATGATACGATTCGCATCACCCATAACCTGGACATCACGTTCTATATCAACATGAAAGCTCATATTTTTCTCATCTAGACGAGGTCCTGTCAGCTCTGCTCCACGTATAAGTACATCTTGCAAGCCCATCGGCATTATATTAACGGTAAAACCATGCTGTTCAATTTTCGATAACTCTAGTAAGTCCTGGATTAGCATCTGTAGACGGTTACTTTCTTTATAAATGATCTCTAAAAAAGATAGCAACATTTTTTCGTCCTTATAGGCCCCATCAAGTAAAGTTTCCGAAAAACCTTTAATAGATGTAATAGGTGTACGCAATTCATGAGATACATTGGCCACAAAGTCCTTACGAATCTGCTCTAAACGAACAAGCTCCGTAATATCGTGCATAACAATAACGACACCAAGCCATCGACCATGATCTCCTATAACAGGTGCTCCATACACTTCCTTATTATAAAGCTCCTGTTGGACCTCCATTTTAATTTGTTGTCGATAAGGCATTTCTGTTAGAAACACATGGTCGATAAACTGCTCCATTGATTTAGGTAAACCTATAGTACGAAAGACTTTTCCTTGCACATCGTCAATTTGCATACCGAAACGCTCTAAAAATACACGGTTCACGATAGATATATTCCCCTCACGTCCAATCATCATGAGGGAACTTCCCATGTTTTCAATTAACGTTTTAAGCCTTTCCTCTTCTACCTCACGAATCGTCGTAATATCCTGTAAATTACGCGCTAAAATATTGATAGAGTGACTAAGTGGCATCATACGTTCATGCTCATTTTCATGGGCACGTGCACGATAATTTCCCTTTGCCAGCTCAAGTGCTGTATCTGTTACGTTATCAATAGGAGCGGTGAAATTTCGAATCATATAGCGACAGACAACAGCTATTAATATAAGCGTGATTGTAAACAAAATCGCTAGCACTACATAAACTCGTGCACGAACATTCGATAATATTGTGTCCTTTGCTTCAATGTTTTGAGCAGTATACAGTGCCTCTTTATCTTCCTTAGATAGTTCAATCTTTCGTTCATCTAATACTTGACTGATGGATTCTTGCATCTGCGAACTCGCCTGCTCATTGTACTGTTCTATATAAACAGGAAAAAGCTGACCTATAACAATCATTAGGACAGCTAGTATCGTTCCAAGCAATAGCATGAATGTCAAGAATAAGCGGTTGCTCATTGATTTCATGTCGTCTTCGGCTCCTCAAATTTATAGCCAAGGCCGCGAATTGTTTTGATGAACATCGGCTTACGGCTATTTTCCTCGATTTTATCGCGAAGGTGGCTAATGTGTACATCCACAATTCGAGTATCGCCAGCAAAATCATACTTCCATACAGCACTTAATAGCTGATCACGCGTTAAAACACGGTTTTTATTTTCAAGTAAGTAAATGAGTAACTCAAATTCCTTTGGTGTAAATTCCAGCGCCTCATCTTGTAAAAACACTTCAAAACGCTCAGGAAAGACACGCAATTGTCCAAACTCATACATTTTCTCTTTAGGCACATTCTTATCTTCTGCCACAACATTTTGTGTAAAACGTCTTAATACAGCCTTTACCCGCGCTAACACTTCGCGTGGACTAAAAGGCTTCGTCATATAATCATCTGCCCCTAGCTCTAGACCAAGTACTTTGTCGAACTCGTCATCCTTTGCTGTTAACATAATAATAGGTGTATTCATACGTTGTTGACGAATTTGTTTACATACCTCCATACCATCAAGCCTTGGAAGCATCAAATCTAATAGAATTAAATCTGGCTGTAAGTCAATTGCCTTATCAAGCCCTTCTTGACCATCTGCAGCTGTTTCTACAACATAGCCAGCCTGCTCTAAATTATATTTCAATAATGTCGCAATAGAAAATTCATCTTCTACAACTAAAATCGTTTTTGTCATGTGTTATGCCTCCGATAGTGATTTGAAACCCCCATTTCAAATCTCAAGACGTCAATAATGCAATAGGTGGCGTCACTAGCAATGTACCTTCAATCACAAGTTGCTTTTTCTCATTATATGAGTGCACAGATACAGTAATTGTATTTTGTATTTTATTTACTTCTGTTACCTCTAAAAGCGTATCAAACAATTCATAATGATAGAGAGGTCCTAAATATTTTAAATGTTGCTCAATAATTCGTGCACCTGGTCCAGGTATATACTTTGACACAGCTGACGTAATAATACCATTTAACATGATCGTTGGTACGATTGGCTTTTGAAAAGGTGTCATCGCAGCATAATCATGTTGAATATAAAGCGGATTACTATCATTTGTAAGCCCTAAATAAAGCAATAAATCCTTATCTTCTATCTTTTCGGTAATATGAATTTTCTCGCCAACTGTAATTTCGTCAATAGTGAGACCAAGCTTACTGTTTTTTTGAAGCAAAAATACGCCAACCCCTTTTCTATCATATACCTTCATAGTATCAATTTTATTCCAAAAGTACAACGAAAAGCAGAATAACCATTTTATCTTCATTTAGCATTTTTTTATTTGTAACAAATAGAACGCGACAGCTACCATTACACCAAAGCGAAATTGATAAAAGTTTACTACCAAAACGTGGGGTTGATTTCCGTTCCACGCCACTCGCTTTGCAAAAGAGTCATACTTTAATTAATATGACACTTTAATTTCATTGACATAATAGTTTTTCAACAACATAAAATCGAGTAGGAATGAATCCCACTCGATTTCATAAACTTTTATTAAGCTAAAACTTTCATAACGTCGCGGACAGCCTCTGCCGATTTATCTAAAGCTGCCTTTTCATTGTCTGTTAATTCAAGTTCGAAGATTTTTTCGATACCATTTGCTCCAAGTAATGTCGGAACACCTAAATATAAATCATTGTAGCCATATTCGCCCTCTAAGTATGCGATAGATGGAAGTATACGTTTTTGGTCTTTAATGATAGCTTCCGCCATTTCAATAAGTGCCGCCGAAGGAGCATAATATGCAGAACCATTACCAAGGAGGTTAACGATTTCAGCACCACCGTTACGTGTACGATCAACAATCTCTTCAAGACGATCAGCCGGGATTAATGTTTCTAATGGAATACCACCCGCGAATGAGTAACGAGTAAGTGGCACCATTGTATCACCATGACCACCTAAAACAAAACCAGTGATGTCTTTTACTGAGATATTAAGCTCTTCAGCAACAAACGCACAGAAACGAGCCGTATCAAGAACTCCTGATTGACCGATTACACGATTTTTAGGGAAACCAGTTTCTTTGTAAACAGTGTAAGTCATTGCATCAACTGGGTTTGTAAGAACGAGGATTGTTGCATTTGGTGAGTAATTCGCAATTTCCTTGGAAACAGCTTTCATAACACCTTGGTTAATTTGAACAAGATCGTCACGGCTCATACCTGGTTTACGAGCAACACCAGCAGTGATGATTACTACATCTGAATCTGCAGTATCCGCATAATTGGAAGTACCTTTAACATAAGAATCATAGCCTTGCACTGGTGCAGCTTCCCACATATCTAGAGCTTTACCTTTTGTTGGGTTTTCAGCTTGTGGGATATCCACTAACACTACATCACCAAGTTCTTTTTGAGCTGCTAAAAATGCTGCAGTAGCGCCAGTAAAACCGCTACCGATTACTGAGATTTTTTTTCGTTTCAGAGACATTCGAATACGCTCCTTTAAAATTAGGTTTTATAATCAATTATGCCTCGGCATAATTGCGTCAGGAATCGGCTTTGTGCAAGCACAAAGCACTCCTTTCCGATTCCGTGACATCCGCCGGAGGCTTCTTTCAGCGGTTGTTTAAACACCCACTGAAAGAAATTAAAAAAGGGAGGAGAATAAATTCTCCTCCCTCGATTAAACAAGTTCATCGTAAATATTTTATTAAGCTAAGGTCAATAGAAATTTACATTTCACCCTAATTATATCGGCAGAATATACTTCCGCTTTAACTATAATTTCTATTTTTAGAATAGAAAATTATAGGTTTTTGATTAATTCAGTAGCGAATTCTGAACATTTTACTTCTTTAGCGCCGTCCATTAAACGAGCGAAGTCGTAAGTTACAACTTTAGAAGAAATTGTTTTCTCTACAGATTTAGTAACCATGTCAGCTGCTTCTTGCCATCCTAAGTGTTCAAGCATTAATACACCTGAAAGTAATACTGAAGATGGGTTTACTTTATCTTGACCAGCATATTTTGGAGCTGTACCGTGAGTAGCTTCGAAGATCGCGTGTCCAGTTACATAGTTAATGTTTGCGCCTGGAGCGATACCGATACCACCAACTTGTGCAGCTAATGCGTCAGAAATATAGTCACCGTTTAAGTTCATTGTAGCTACTACATCGAACTCAGTTGGACGAGTTAAGATTTGTTGTAAGAAGATATCAGCGATAGAATCTTTAACTAAGATTTTACCAGCTGCTAAAGCGTCAGCTTGCGCTTTGTTTGCTGCTTCTTCACCTTGTTCAGCTTTAATTGCATCATATTGATTCCAAGTGAAAGTTTGATCAGCAAATTCTTTTTCAGCTAATTCATAACCCCATTTTTTGAATCCACCTTCAGTGAATTTCATGATGTTACCTTTGTGTACTAAAGTAACAGATGGGCGTTTATGTTTAATTGCATATTCGATAGCAGAACGTACTAAACGCTCAGTACCTTCTTTAGATACAGGTTTTACACCGATACCAGAAGTTTCTGGGAAGCGGATTTGATTAACACCAAATTCAGTTTGTAGGAAGTTGATGATTTTTTGTGCTTGTTCTGAACCAGATTCGAATTCAATACCAGCGTAGATGTCTTCTGTGTTTTCGCGGAAGATAACCATTTCAACGTCTTCTGGGCGTTTAACTGGAGAAGGTACTCCATCAAAGTGACGTACTGGACGTAAGCATACATATAGGTCAAGCTGTTGACGTAATGCTACGTTTAGAGAGCGGATACCACCACCGATTGGAGTAGTAAGAGGACCTTTGATTGCGATTAAGTATTCGTTAATTTTGTCTAAAGTTTCTTGTGGTAACCATTCACCAGTTTGGTTGAATGCTTTTTCACCAGCTAAAACTTCTAACCATTCGATTTTCTTTTCACCGTTGTAAGCTTTTTCTACTGCTGCGTCGATTACGCGTGATGCTGCAGCCCAAATATCTGGACCGATTCCGTCACCTTCGATGAAAGGAATCACCGGATTGTTTGGTACATTAAGTACGCCATTTTCAACTACAATTTTGTTTGACATTGCTGTTGCCTCCTAAATTCATAATCATAGGACTGTGTTATAGGTAACACAGTCCCAAATATTCTAGCATATTTTCCAAATTAGCGCTCGCTGACTGGAATATATTTTTGCATACCTGGTCCAACATACTCTGCACGTGGACGGATTAGGCGGTTGTTAGCATATTGCTCTAGAATATGAGCTACCCAACCAGAAGTACGTGATACTGCGAAAATTGGTGTGAATAGGTCATGATCAATACCTAAAGAATCATACACTGACGCAGAGAAGAAGTCTACGTTTGCAGGTAATTTCTTTTGTTCTACGATCATGTCATGGATTTTAACTGACATTTCATAAAGCTCTGGTTTACCAGTTAACTCAGTTAATTTTTGTGACATTACACGTAAGTGTGGTGCACGTGGGTCGCCTTTGCGGTATACGCGGTGACCGAAGCCCATGATTTTTTCTTTGTTGTCTAATTTATTTTGAATATAAGATTCAACGTTTTCAAGTGAGCCAATTTCAGTTAACATTTTCATAACTTGCTCGTTTGCACCACCATGAAGTGGTCCTTTTAATGCACCGATAGCTGCAGTTACACCAGAATAAACATCTGATAATGTAGCTACACATACACGTGCTGTGAATGTAGATGCATTTAATTCGTGGTCAGCATGTAATACTAATGCTTTGTCGAATGCTTCAACTTCAATTGCTGCTGGTTCTTCACCTTTAAGCATGTATAAGAAGTTTGCTGCATATCCTAATTCTGGTTTTGGTGCAACTGGCTCTAAACCTTTACGAACACGCGCAAATGCAGTAACTACTGTAGCAATCTTAGCTTGTAAACGGATAGCTTTACGGTAGTTAGCTTCTGGATCCATAACATCCGCTTCGTCATCGAATACACCAAGTAAAGATACTGCAGTACGTAGTGCAGCCATTGGATGTACAGTTGAAAGTGGGTACGTTTTGAATTGGTCTACAATTGCTTGCGGAATAGACATGTTGTCCGCCAATTGTTGTTTTAATTCAGCTAACTCGTCCGCTTTTGGTAAACGAGTATGCCATAATAAATAAATTACCTCTTCAAATGACGCATTCTCTGCTAAATCATCAATGTTGTAACCAACATATGTAAGTGTGTCATCGATGATTGAGCTGATTTTAGATTCCGCTGCTACGATACCTTCTAAACCTTTAGTTGCTGACATAAATTATCGCTCCCTCATATTTATATTTTGTAGTTGTAAATGCATTTTGTAGGTCACATTTACGTTTTTTGCTCATATGAACCATTAAGTAAATCGCTTACATTGCTATTATAATCATTTTTGACAGCTTTGTGAATGAAAATCCTCCGAATAAAGAAAAAGGCGATCGAGCGATTATATATACGCTTTAAAGAGAGTCTTTTGCATTTTTTGACATTGATTCATTATTTGAAAAGGGGTGAATTTGTTAAAATGAGGAATATTAAATATTTTTCATACGAAAGAACTACAAGTATTTTATTTTTTATATTCTATTTGGTAATACTTTGGTTCGTATTGCCTGTATCACTTGCAATTTTCTTGTCTTTTTCTACGTATCCTATCATAAAATTTCTTCACTCTTATTGTAGGATCACCTATTGGCTTGCAGCAATTATTGTGGAAGCACTCATACTAACTTGCATTTTTCTTCTCGTTATCATATCTATAAACAGCATTATTCTTGTCTTCCCTGAAATTCGAGACACACTACAAAATTTCCCACTTTTCAATGAATATGAATCAATGTTCATGCAAGTCCTAAAGGAAAAATCACTTTCTATATTCGATTCAACCTTAGTATATATAGCAAATATTTTCCAATTATTAATGAAGCATGTAATTGAAGTATTTATATTCCTTGTCGCATACTATTTCGCCCTATTAGAAACTCGCAAATCTCGATATTGGTTCTTTCAATATGTGCCAAAAAAATTTCGCAATGAGTGGCAGTCACATTTTTCTAAAATTATGCAACTATTTCATTACTTTATATTCGTGGAGTTTCAGCTATTCACGATCACACTGCTCATTCTTTGTGCGGGATTTTTGATTCTTCAATTTGAACAAGCCATCATTAAAGCATTTATAGTAGCTTTTGCAGATGTACTTCCATTCTTCGGCATCGGAGTGTTTCTTGTGCCAATGAGCTTTTATTTTTACTTAAAAGGAAATACCTTTTTATGTGTGGCTATTTTACTTTTGTATCTATTCGTTCAATTAACAAGGCAGCTAGCTGATTCTATGCTTTGGTCAAATACGCTACAATTGCGAACATTCCATACCTTTTTCATCAGTGCTGCCTCTATTTTATTATTTGGTTTTTACGGTATTTTACTTAGCCCCGTATTTTTATTTTTGGCGGTTAAACTAAAGGAAAATACTATTTTTGAACGATGATAAATTGACCTTTTT
Organism: Lysinibacillus agricola; assembly: GCF_016638705.1. Taxonomy (GTDB): domain Bacteria; phylum Bacillota; class Bacilli; order Bacillales_A; family Planococcaceae; genus Lysinibacillus; species Lysinibacillus agricola. The sequence continues at coordinate 4,321,842 of NZ_CP067341.1, forward strand.
TCATTTTTTTACGCATCCAATAATAAAAGACTGGTTGGAACATTTTACGAGAAAAAGGCATGAGTAGTAATAAACCAATAAGATCCGTTAAAAAACCTGGTAATGCTAAAAGTACACCACCGCTAAAATTTAACACTGTATCAATTAAAGCTGGCCCTGGAGCCTCTCCACGTGCTATCGTATTTTTTACCTTTTGTACAGAATTCATACCTTTATTTTTCACTATATAAATACCTATAATACTCGTAGCAACTATGAGCAATAGTGTACTTAATACACCAATATTTTTACCAATTACTATTAATAACGCCAACTCGGCTAATGCGTAGACAATGAAACCAAGAAAAATTTTTCGCATATTTTTCTCCTTCCTATCTAAAAAAGCTATACCTTTTATACGTTATTATAGCCCATTTAGTTTCATAAAAAAACAATGAGCCCTATTTAAAGAGTTGACGACGCTAAGATTTCGGTGAAAAACCGCAAAATGCTATTTACTTCTTTATTATAAGAAAAGCTCTAGTACAATTATTTGCACTAGAGCTTTTTTATAGAATCAATTATGCCTCGGCATAATTGCGTCCGGAATCGGCTTTGTGCTTAGGCCTGCACGATGCAGGTCAGTTAGCTGTTATCGCATGGATGCGATGATTTTAGGCTAACATCCTCTAAGAATTCCTTTACGATTCCGTGACATCCGTCGAAGGCCATAACTTCTTTCAGCGGCCACCCGGAAGTTAAAGAACACTTGCATGCCCTTTGTATATAACTCCAGTTTCAGCATCCATCGTAATTTCTTGATCGTGGCGGATCAATGTAGTGGCTTCTTTTACTCCGACGATAACAGGAATGCCAAGGCTCAGCCCTACAACCGCAGCATGACTTGTAAGCCCGCCTTCCTCTGTAATCAGACCGATGCAGTTTTCAATTGCTGGCATCATATCGCGATCTGAACCAACCGTTACTAAAATGCATCCGTCTGTATCATACGCTAGTGCCTCTGCTGCATTTTTTGCAACAACTGTTTTACCTACTACTGAAGCCTTACCGATACCTTGACCACGGGCTAGTAAATCTCCGATGATGTGTACCTTCATTAAGTTAGTAGTACCTGCTTCACCTACTGGTACACCCGCTGTAATAACAACTGCATCACCGTGTGTTACAAAGCCATGCTTTAAGCTTTCATCAACAGCTAGCTCTAAAATTTCATCTGTTGTCGTTACACGTTGACATACAACTGGGTATACACCCCAAACTAATGTTAATGTGTTAGCTGTATTGGCAGAGCCTGTTACAGCGACAATTGGTACACCTGGGCGATATTTTGCAATCATTCTAGCTGTGTTACCACTTTCTGTTGGTGCTAGTACTGCTTTCACGCCTAAGTTAATCGAAGTGTAAGCTACTGCCTGAGAAATTGCCTCAGTCATATTTGCCTCTTTTTCACGACTACGTGTAGAGACAACCGCCTTATAATCTAATGAATTTTCTGTACGCTGTGCGATTTTATTCATTGTTTGTACAGACTCTACTGGATAAAGTCCCGCTGCAGTTTCACCAGACAGCATAATCGCATCTGTACCATCGATAATTGCGTTTGCTACGTCACTTGCCTCTGCTCGCGTTGGACGTGGATTACGCTGCATCGAATCTAACATTTGTGTAGCTGTAATAACTGGTTTACCTACTTGATTACATTTTAAAATTAATTTCTTTTGTACAAGTGGTACTTCTTCTGCCGGAATTTCTACACCAAGGTCACCGCGTGCTACCATTAATCCATCTGAAACTAAGATGATTTCATCGATATTATCGACACCCTCTTGGTTCTCGATTTTCGGGATAATTTGAATATGGCTACCACCATTTTGTTCAAGCAATTCTCGAATCTCTAGTACATCCTTTGCTCGACGAACGAATGAGGCTGCAATAAAATCAACGCCTTGCTTAATACCGAATAGAATGTCTTGGGCATCTTTTTCTGTAATTCCTGGAAGCTGTACAGAAACACCTGGCACGTTAACACCCTTTTTATTTTTTAAGACACCTGCATTTTCAACTATCGTATGAATAAGACCTTTTTCCATATCAGTTGCTAATACACGTAATTGAATAAGACCATCATCTAATAAAATAATTGAGTTTTGCTCAACGTCCTCGATTAAGTGATCATATGTGACAGAAAAGCTTGTCTCTGTTCCTTCGACTTCGGTCATTGAGATATCAATCACTTGCCCTGCCGCTAAATGTAATTCCCCATTTTTCATATTATGTGTACGAATTTCAGGGCCTTTTGTGTCGAGTAAAATACCAACTGGCTTGCTTAATTTCTGTGCTACTTCGCGAATTAAATTAATACGTCCTTCATGCTCTTCATGAGAACCATGTGAAAAATTTAAGCGGGCAACATTCATACCTGCTTCAATTAGTTTCTCTAAAGTTTCTGGTGACTCACTTGCTGGACCAATTGTACATACGATTTTTGTTTTTCTCATTTTCTGCCCACTCCGTTTTATGCCAAATTATATTGATAGTTCTTTCATTAAAGTATATAAACTTACATCTGACTCATGATTTTTTTCGAAAGCCTCAGGCATATCATAGTCTATAACCTGATGATTGCGGATACCAACCGCCCTGCCAGACTTTCCTTCCATTAGTAATTCAACTGCATGAGCACCAAATTGACTTGCCAGAACACGATCACGTGCAGTAGGTGAGCCGCCACGCTGGATATGTCCAAGAACAGAAACACGCGTCTCTTTTCCTGTTTTTTCTTTTAATATTTTTGCCAAATCACTACCAGACATGACACCTTCAGCGACTATAATAATGCTATGCTTTTTCCCACGCGCTGCACCACGGTCTAAGCGTGCCACAATGTCATCCAAATTATAATCTTCTTCTGGAATTAAAACTGTTTCAGCACCAGCTGCAAGACCTGCCCATAATGCAATATCTCCTGCATCTCGCCCCATTACCTCAACGATAAAGGAATTTTCATGGGAAGTTGCTGTATCGCGGATTTTATCAATGGATTCCACAACCGTATTTAGTGCAGTATCGAATCCTATAGTATACTCGGTTCCTGGTACGTCATTATCGATTGTGCCTGGTACGCCAACAACAGGAAAGCCTTTCTTCACTAAATCCATCGCACCGCGGTAGGAACCATCGCCACCAATAACGACGAGTCCTTCAATGCCAGCTTCATGCATATTGTCAATGCCTCGCTGCTGAACAGCGTCTTCTTTAAATTCAGGACATCTTGCAGAATTTAAATGTGTACCACCACGTTGAATAATGCCACCTACTGAACCTAAATCAAGATTTTCCATACTTCCATTTATTAAGCCATCATAGCCGTGCTTAATTCCGACAACATCAATTCCATGATATGCTGCCTTACGAACGACTGCACGAATAGCTGCATTCATTCCTGGCGCATCTCCACCACTTGTTAATACCGCAATTTTTTTCATTGTCGAACCTCCTGCAGATACTATTATTATTCACATTAACATGAAAAAACAAACTATGTAAGGGCTCTGAGGCTACAAAAACATAACTTTTACATAAAAAATAAAAAGAATGCGCTTTCACACACTCTTTCCATACAAAAACATCCGAAATCTAACATTTTTTCAAGAAGTCTGGCGTTATTTTTGCGCTGTTTTCTTCTTCCGTTATTAGAGCTTTTTATCAATCTAAGACACAAATTAGCTTCCTCATCATAGTTTATTGTTAATTTCCGTTCCGCCTGTACGCTTTTCATGGGCATCCGATGAGCGTTTAGAGAAACAAATGGTTTCTGTGCGAAAGCGTAGTGCTAACGTAGCGACAGCAACAAATGGTTTCCGGGCGAAAGCGTAGTGCTAACGTAGCGACAGCAACAAATGGTTTCTGTGCGAAAGCGTAGTGCTAACGTAGCGACAGCAACAAATGGTTTCTGTGCGAAAGCGTAGTGTTAACGTAGCGACAGCAACAAATGGTTTTTGTGCGAAAACGAGCGCGGGAACACGACGTTGGTCACGAAGGCGTTATCACAGGACGTGATGTTTTTTAGCCTCCGTTTCTATACAACATTCGTTCCAATTTTTTCCCTAGGGAGTTGCCCAGTCTCCACTCCAATCAACTAACTAACAAAATCTTTACAATTCTTGTTACTGACCACTTTTAATGAAAAAACATAAAATATGTGAATTTAAGCTTCTGTATATTGTCCGATCTTTCTGAACTTCTCATAACGGTCTTCAATCAATTGTTCGCTATTTAAAGAATTTAATGCTTTTAAAGTGTCACTAATACATTCTTTTATATAAAGTGCTTGCTTCGCTACATTGCGATGTGCTCCACCTGTTATTTCAGGGACTATCCCATCAATAACGCCAAGCTCTTTTAAGTCAGGTGCTGTTATTCGCATTGCTTCTGCTGCTTGCTTCGCAAGACTACCATCACGCCATAAAATCGAAGCAGCCCCTTCTGGTGAGATAACCGAATACGTTGAGTTTTCTAACATAAAGACACGATTCGCTACACCTAATGCAATTGCACCACCACTTCCGCCTTCCCCAATAACGATAGTAATTACTGGTACTGTTAAACCCGCCATTTCGACTAGATTTCTGGCAATCGCTTCACTTTGACCACGTTCCTCAGCTGCCTTACCCGGATAAGCACCTTTTGTATCAATAAAACAAATAATTGGGCGCTTAAATTTCTCAGCCTGCTTCATTAAGCGTAATGCCTTACGATATCCTTCAGGGTGTGGCATACCAAAATTCCGACGAATGTTTTCTTTAGTTGATTTTCCGCGTTGGTGTCCAACAATTGTTACTGGCTGACCTTCAAAGACAGCGATTCCTCCAAGAATAGCCGCATCATCACCAAATGTACGATCTCCATGTAATTCAATAAAGTTTTCGCACATAGCTTCTATATATTGTAATGTCGTTGGTCGTTCTGGATGTCTAGCAACCTGTACACGATCCCATGGTTTCATATTGGCATAAATGGATTGTTCTAGCTGTGTTAGGCGTGTTTCTAGCTTTTCGATTTCGCCTGTCATGTCTACATCCGCATCGGCAGCAATTGTTTTTAATTCATCAATTTTTTCACGTAATTGTACTACTGGTTCTTCAAACGCTAAATTTTTAGACATGTTGCACGCCGCCTTTCGTATGCATTTTTACAAGCATTGCTACTTGGTTTCGTAAATCTTTTCGATGGAAGATTGCATCAAGCTGACCATGCTCTAGTAAAAATTCTGCCGTTTGGAAATCACTTGGTAGTTTTTCTCTAACTGTTTCTTCAATTACACGACGACCAGCAAAGCCAATTAAAGCTTGTGGTTCAGCAATATTAATATCTCCAACAGAGGCAAAGCTTGCCGAAACGCCACCTGTTGTCGGATGCGTCAATATAGAAATAAACAATAATCCTTCATCACTATGACGTTTTAATGCTACACTCGATTTCGCCATTTGCATTAATGATAGAATGCCTTCTTGCATGCGAGCTCCACCACTAGCAGTAAAAATAATAAACGGTACACGTAATTCAGTAGCTTTTTCAACGGCACGTGTGATTTTTTCTCCTACAACTGAGCCCATTGAGCCCATACGGAAATGAGAATCCATAATTGCTACAACAATTTCTTCTCCATCAAGAGTACCTACCCCAGTCAGTACAGCTTCGCTTAATCCCGTTTTTTGTTGATCCACTGAAATTTTTTCTACATAAGCAGGGAAATTAAGTGGATTACTTGTTTGTAAATGATCATCCATCGAAACAAATGACCCTTCATCTAAGAAATATGCTACGCGCTCTTGGGCAGTCATTTTGAAATGATGGTCACATTTTGTACATACTTTATGATTTTTTTCTAATTCCTTCGTTAATTGAATATGACGGCATTCGGGACATTTTGTCATAAGTCCTTCTGGAAATCCCTTTTCTTGTCCGTCATCTTTCTTTTTGCTAAATAAGCTGCGTATTGCCATGTTCGACTCCCCCTTTGTTGTCTAAATGCTTTGTACAGTCTTCATCCACTGCTCGTAAGCTTTAAATGCTTCTTTTTCATAGCCAAGCTGCATCGATTTCAACATAGTTTGAATGATTAATTTTTCATCTTCAGTTGAGTTTCGATTTAAACGGTCACCATCATAAGCTGCTAACTGAAACCAGATTTTCAATGAAAGACGATTTCCTGACGTGATTAATATTTCTCGTAAAACATCCCGACAATTAATCGTACCTTCTATCTCTAGCTTTACAAAAAAACTGTCCCACACAGGTAGTGTTCGCAGAGTCTCTGTACAACTTATTACGCGAATGGCTTCCATTTCATGAATTTGTCGCGTTAATTCGACATCCTTTTTCGATTTTTCATCTTCTAATATAAACATCGACAGTATTTCTACGAGCTGATGCTTATGTGTGGAAGCTAGAAACGTACCTCCACCATGTCTCGTTTCAATAAGACCTAACAATTCTAAGCTTCGCAATGCCTCTCTCACAGAGGATCGCCCGACACCTAGACGCTCTGAAAGGACTCGTTCGGAAGGTAGCTTTTCGCCAGCTTGTATTTTTTCCATTTTAATAAGTTGACGTAATTGTTGGACGATTTCTAAAAACACTTTCTTTTGTTCGGTTTTTGTATCCATACGATCAACTCCTCTTAATCAATTTCGCCTTGGCGTAATTGCGTCGGATTTTTGAATTGTGCCCGCACAATTCATTCCTTTCAAAATCCGTGACATCCGCCGGAGGCTTTATCTTCATTCAGTAGCTGTTTGGATACCTTTGAAAAGGAACTACATCCACATTCATACACCACCTTCAGAAGTGGGAGTCTTTTACTGAATGAAGATAAAAGTGGTCTGGCCACTTTTCAACATTGACTATAGCTTACAAAAAAACTGTTAAAAAGTAAAGAAAAAACTGCATAATAATCTATGCAGTTTCTAAAATCTTCTTTAATTTCATATTTTTTTTGTCGTTTGTGCATGTTTTACTTTTACCTGAGGCTTACCAAAACGTCTTTCTAGCGTCCCCTCAATATAAAGCAATTCATCTTCAAGTAATAGCTCTTGAACAAGATGAAAAACCTGCGGGAATAAGGTTACAGATACCGTTCCAAATTCATCCTGAAGCTGAACAAAAGCCATTTGCTCCCCTTTTTTTGTGCGTATTTTTTTCACTTCTTCTATCATGCCAATTATTTTCACATACGTTCCCTCACGTGCATGCTTTAACTCTCGACACGTACTATTTACTTCATTCCAAAAAGCTCTTTCCTCTGTGACTGGATGGGCCGAAATATAGAAACCGAGACTTTCCTTCTCATGTAATAATTTTTCCTTTTGCGACATCGCTTCCGCTTCCATATACTTTGGCTTACCAAAACTAAAGGCAGTAGCCGATTCGATATCAATATCGTCAGTTGGTCGTAGTAACTCAGCATGCTTCAAGGCTGCCTCTAATGTCGCTATCAGTATAGCACGATCTTTGTCCAAATAATCGAGAGCCCCAGCGAAAATTAAAGACTCCATAACTTTCGGTTTAAAATGCTGTGCGCTTACAGCAACTGCCAAGTCAAATAAATTATTAAATGCTTCTGCATTCGTTTGGCGTAAGGCATTAACTGTTTCTATAAATGTATAGGGTACACCCTTTATTCCAGATAAGCTATAGCGAACTCCGTCCTTTTCAACAGTGAAAAATTTCGTACTATGTTTTAATGAGGGTGGGTAAAACGGTATCCCCTTCTCTTTTGCCTCACTCAGAAGCTGTTGAATTTTTTCCACATTTCCAGTTGCATTTGATAATAACGCAGCATAAAAACTTAGTGGGAAATGTGCCTTTAAATAGGCCATTTGATAAGAAATAACACTATATGCCACAGCATGACTTTTAGGGAAACCATAGTCTGCAAAGCGCACAATTAATGCATACACGTCTTCCGCCACAGGAATATCAAAGCCTTGCTTCATTGCTCCATTGACAAATGTGGCACGCTGCTCCTCTAATACTTGACGATTTTTCTTACTTACTGCTCGACGCAATAAATCCGCTTGTCCCATCGTAAAACCAGCCATCACCGAGGCAATTTGCATGATCTGCTCTTGATAAACTATAACACCAAATGTTTCCCGTAAAATGGGCTCTAACGCTGGGTGTGGCATAATAACCGGTTCCTTCCCTGCTTTCCGTCTTGCATAGGCAGGAATAAAATCCATTGGGCCCGGACGATACAACGCATTGACTGCTACTATATCTAAAAAATGGGTTGGATGAATATCACGTAAAGCTTGTTTCATACCTTCAGATTCTAATTGAAAAATACCTAATGTATCTCCCATTTGAAGAAGCTGAAATGTCTTTTCATCTTGCATTGGTATAAGCTCAAACTCTATCCAAGGGCCACCTGCTTTATAAATTGACCAACGCACCTGCTCTAATATTGTCAGATTGCGCAAACCTAAAAAATCCATTTTAACAAGCCCACAAGCTTCTACATCTCCCATTGGCCATTGCGTACAATATATTTCATCATGTCCCTCTTCAATCGGTATCGTATTAACTAGTGGTGATGGTGCTAGCACAATCCCAGCCGCATGAGTAGAAGAATTTCTTGGCAATCCTTCTAGTTTTAACGCCACCTCTAACCAGCGACGATGCTGCTCATCCTCTGCTAGCCAGCCTTGTAAGCCTTGTGATTCGGCCACAGCTCTTTGCAGTGTTATCCCAGGTTTATTCGGAATCATTTTTGAAATTTTTTCCAATGTTTCAGCTTCAAAACCAAAGACACGGGCAACATCTCTAGCAACTGCCTTAGCAGATAATGTGCCAAATGTAATAATTTGCGCTACATTTGATTTTCCATATTTTTGAGCGACATAGTGGATCACTTTTTGTCTTTTACTGTCGACAAAATCAATATCTATATCTGGTAGTGTGACACGTTCAGGATTTAAAAATCGTTCAAATAATAAGCCGTAAACTAGTGGATCTACTTGTGTAATAGATAGACTATAGGCTACAAGAGAACTTGCTGATGAACCACGACCAGGGCCAGTTAAAATACGGTTCTCTTTAGCAAAATGCATAAAATCTGCAACAATTAAAAAATAATCTGCAAAGCCCATTGAACAAATAATTTCCAGCTCATACTGAAGTCGCTCCCGATAAACTTGAGGGATTTCAGTTTGCTTGAAACGCTCTGCTAATCCTGTAAATGCCTCTTTGACAAGCAAGCTTTCGGCTGTTTCATTTGTTGGCACAGGAAATTTAGGCATTTGCACGTGCATTTCAGGGATTTCCGCTGTACAGCTAGCTAACATCGCAGCACTAGCATCAAGCCATTCCGGGTGATCCGCAAACCAGCTTCGCCATTCTTCCGCTGTTGGAGCGAAATAACCTTGCACATGCGCTGATAACATTGTACCAGTGAGCTTTTCACCTGTATCAATTGCTCTTGCAACTTCAAAGGCAAAATGATCTTCTGGACGTAAAAAATAACAGCTCTGTGAGGCAACCATCGTTATGTTCTCAGTTTCACACCATGTTACATACGATTCTTCTTTTTCGGCTATCATTCCTGCTGGTCTTGCTATACCCATAAATAAATGCTTACCAAATACCTTGTTGAGAGCACTCGCTACTTCAGTCCAATCCTCCATTTCTACTAAATCATCAGAAGAAAGTAATGCCATACAGCCTGTTGCATACCCTTCCAGCCATTTCCACGGAAGTACGTCATCCTCCCTAATCGAAACGGCACTACTAATCTTTAAAAGGTGCTGATAGCCTTCTTGTGTCTGAGCATACAACACAAGTGGAACCTTTCTTTCCTGCCACTGTACGTTTATCGAAAGCCCTAATACAGCATGAATATTTGCTTGCTGTAATGCTTTACAAAAAGGCAAAAGCCCGTACAATTTCGAATTGACTATTGCACAGGCCTGAGTATTTTGCTCTTGTAAAAAAGGGACCAATTGTTCAAGCCGAATCGTGCTTTTTAATAAATCCGCGCTCGTATGCATTTTCGTGTATACATGTGTCAAATGAATCCCTTCCTTTCTTTCTAGGTAATATATTTCAATAACAATGCATTATTATCATAGCTAAAGCACGTTCTTATTATCTTGAGTTTAACAGGTTATTGCCAAATATTAGATTATCACCATAACGTATGGTTGATTTTCCGTTCCGTCTGGGCGCTTTGTAGCTGTCGCTTTGCTTTCGCTACAGAAAACATTTGTTGCTGCCGCTACGCTTTCGCACAGATAAAACATTACCGATGTTGGTCACGAAGGCGTTATCACAGGACGTGATGGTTTTAGCCTTTGTTCCTCTATTGCTAATCCCCTAGGAGTGCCCAGCCTCCACTCCAATCAACTTATATATGGCATACGTTTAACAAATGTCATCCACAACTTTTGGTGATGAGCCAAATATTCATGTTTATTGATACGCCTTACAAATTTCCTGTAATCTCGTTATAACACGATCTGCTTCTTCCCATGAGTAAGCTGTTGCACCAGAAGCGAGCGGATGTCCACCACCATTAAATTCCTTGGCCAAAGTGTTAATAATAGGGCCTTTTGAGCGTAAACGTACACGAATCTGATCGGCCTCTTCAATGAAGACTACCCAAGCACAAATACCTTTCACACTTCCAAGACAGCCGACTAACAGAGACGCTTCTGACGCTACAACATTGAATTCTGCCAGCAATTCCTTTGTCAGCTTAATATGTGCCGCCCCATACTCATCCATTTTGAAATTTTGATAAATATACCCCTGTAAATTTAAAACCTTTTGATCCATTTCATACATTCCATCGAAAAATTTGATTTCGATCAAAATCATATGTAATAAGCTCCCCTGCAATTTTAAAAGTTTTGACTGTCGTACTTGGGAATTGGAATCGTCCTGTATCTCCTACAATACCAGCGAATAATAATCTTGCAGCTGCGTCAGATAACGTCCAGTTTGCTACTTCTTTCCCTTCCTCAAAAAGCTCATAAATCATTTCACTACAAGAGCTCGCAGTTGTATCCACCCATAGTAAATCACCATATGCATCATCATTTGGATGGTGGTCTATTTTAATGACCATTTTTCCTTTTGTATAGCGTTGATCGTCAACACGTTCAGTATTTGCCGTATCTGTCACAATAACTAAAGCATTATCGTATACATCATCCGTAATGTGATCTGGCTTCGCTAAAAATGATAAAGATTCATCATGTTCACCTACAGCAAAAACCTTCTTTTCAGGATAATTTGCTAAAATGAGCTCTTTTAAGCCTTGTTGAGATCCGTAAGCGTCCGGATCTGGACGTACATGGCGATGAATAACGATCGTTTCATATGAAGCAATTGTGTCGATGATTTGTCTTTTCAAATTAATTTCCCCCAAAATGATAGTAATAACCGTTAGCATTTTTCTTCAATAATCGTTACAATAATGACTAGTTATGCTAGGAGGTTTACTATGCTCAATTTAATATTTGTTTTTGCAATAATCATATCATTTGTTTTCTATTTTTATTTTAAAACAAAACAGTTTCGTTCACCATTACCCATTGCTAAAAATTGGTACAAAAGTAAAGCCAATGTAAGTTTTGGCGCATTTATTCTTGTATTTGGTTTCAATCAAGCGTATTTATTCCCTGGGTTATATACATTTATTATTGTAGCAATTCTTGTCGTTTTAGGCATCTTTGTTGTTATCGAAAATATTAAAAAGGTTCGTCACTACGGTCAATTTGTTGACGAAGAGTACCGAATTAACCAATGAATAATCAATTATGCCTCGGCATAATTGCCGCTGACGCTTCGCTTTCGCGCAGATAAACAATGCGTTGGAATCGGCTTTGTGCCTAGGCCTGCACGATGCAGATCAGTCGTTTTCGCATGGATGCGATGATTTTAGGCTAACATCCTTTTTTAGAACTCCCTTCCGATTCCGTGACATCCGTTGAAAGAAGTGAAAGGGATGACCTAGCATTTGTCCTAGGCCATCCCTTTTTGTGTCTTCTTAACGTTCTAGTAGTTGGAACATCATCATTGCCTTTCCGACAAGCATTTGTTGATTAAACACTTCGAAGTCCATTTTCACAAACTTACGACTCATGTCTAATATTCGAGGCCTTACCGTAAGAGTACTTTCCATTTGCACAGGCTTGATGAAATAAATCGTCATGTTTTCAGCAACTGCATCCCCACGTTTCCGGCGCTTTAACGCAAATGACCCTACTTCTGCTAACAAAGTTGTAAATGCTCCGTAAGAAATTGCCCCATATTGGTTTGTCATTTGAGGTGTTACTTTAAACTCTACGATTAATTCTTCATCGCCAAGCACCTTCATCTCATTTTTCACTAAATCATCAATTGTTTCACCATGCTGCGGCTGTCTTTGTGCAAGCTGAAGCGCCTTTAGTACATCTTGTCGACTAATTACACCTTGTAAAACATTGTCATCATCAACAATTGGTAACAGGTCAATCCCTTCCCAAATCATACGATGTCCTGCCGAAGCAACACTCATTTTCATCGATCCAGCAATCGGATTTTTTGTCATAACCTTTTCAATAAGCTCGTTTTCTTCTCGACCGATAACGTCTTTTACTGTAATCATCCCAATAAGCTTATTGTTTGCTGTAACAACAGGGAATGCACCATGAGTTGTTCGTTCATTTAGCTTGTGGAAATGTTGAATTGTTTCATCATTTCGAAGAACAGAAGTATCAGTCATCGGCACAAAAATATCTTCAATAAATAAAATATCCTTTTTGATTAATTGGTCATAAATTGCACGGTTAATCATTGTTGCCACAGTAAAGGTATCATAGCTTGTTGAAATGATCGGTAAGTCCAAGGAATCTGCAAGTAACTTGTTTTCCTCAGTTGTATCAAAGCCCCCTGTAATTAAAACAGCTGCACCCGCTCGCAGTGCATTTTCATGTGCTTTAATACGGTTACCAACGATGAGCAAGCTTCCTGCATCTGTATAACGCATCATATCTTCTAATTGCATGGCACCAATAACAAATTTCGTTAACGTTTTATGTAGACCTGTTTTTCCACCTAAAACTTGGCCGTCTATTATATTAACGATTTCAGCGAAGGTTAATCGCTCAATATTCTCTTTCTTTTTCTTCTCAATACGAATTGTTCCAACACGTTCAATAGAGCTTACTAAACGACGATTTTCCGCTTCCTTAATGGCACGGTAAGCCGTTCCCTCACTCACCTGCATTTCCTTTGCAATTTGACGTACTGAAATTTTATCGCCCACGGGTAGTGATTCGATGTATTGTAAAATCTTCTCATGTTTTGTAGACAAAATATCACCTATTTCTCAATCATCAATTCTGCTCTTAGTGTACCATATTTTTTATGAAAATATTTAATATAAAGTGATGAATTTGTTCAACTTTTCCCATCGTTTCAACTACGCACGTGGTGTCAATACATATAGTACAGCAGTGTCAATGATTAGGAACAGTTTACTTTTTCACCCGCTTTTAAAATTTGAACCTCTGAATTTTGCACTAAATCTGCAAAATTTTGTGGATTCTGCTCGATTGGAGGGAATGTATTGTAATGTACTGGTACGACAATTTTCGGCTTCAAAAATGAGACTGCACAAGCAGCGTCTTCTGGGCCCATTGTGAAATTGTCACCAATTGGTAAAAACGCAATATCAATAGGATGGCGTTCTCCAATTAATTTCATATCACTAAACAAAGCTGTATCTCCTGCATGATAGATTGTTAATCCTTCGATAAATAATAAAATTCCAGCCGGCATTCCCATATAAATGATTTCATTATTTTCAGTTACATATGACGAACCGTGGAAGGCTTGAGTAAATTTCACTTTACCAAAATCAAATTCCTTGGCCCCGCCTATATGCATTGGATGCGCTTTCACTCCTTGCCAAGAAATCCAATTAGCTAGCTCATTTGGTGCAATGACAAGCGCATCTTTTTTCTTTGCAAGCTCCACTGTATCCCCAACATGATCATTATGTCCATGTGTAAGTAAAATAATATCTGGTGCTTCATCAGCAACCTTCAAATCTGTTTGCCCATTCCCATTAATGAATGGATCAATCAATATTGTTTTTCCATTTGATTGAATTTTGACAACTGAATGACCATGATAACTAATTTCCATATAAGTTTCCTCCCAGCAGTACATATTGTGCTACATCATTTTTATTCGCTACCCATGCGATTTTTCCCTTTTTTTGATATGCTTGTACAGAGAATAATAGATTCTTTCCCAACAGAGCTATACCTAGTCCTTGTTAGGAAACAATTTTTCATTCGATTGAAGCCCATGCCGGGTAGGCTATAAATTTAGCTAAGCACGTGAAAATTTTTTCAATGCTATAAGAGGAGGAACTGTTTATGTCAAAGGTTGAAGAAATTCAAAACTATTTACAACAAAACCAAATTGATGCCGCTTTCGTAACAACACCAGACAATGTTTTTTATGTTTCAGGCTTTAAAAGTAATCCACATGAGAGATTACTAGGTGTGGTAATTTTTAAAGAGGCGGAACCTTTTTTAATTTGCCCACAAATGGAAATCCCAGATGCGAAGGATGCAGGTTGGCCTTATGAAGTCATTGGTCACCAAGATACTGAAAATTCAATGGAAGTTCTTGCACAAGCAATAAAGGCTCGTAATGTTAACCCACAAACTTTTGCCATTGAAAAAGCTCACCTCATTGTAGAGCGTTTAGAAGCTCTACAACAATCGTTCCCGCAGGCAAACTTTGTCCGTCTAGACGAAAAAATCAATGCTATGCGAGTAATTAAAGATGAAAATGAATTAGAAAAATTACGTAAAGCTGCTGAACTAGCTGATTATGCTATTGAAATTGGCTGTAAAGAAATCGCTGAAGGCAAAACAGAAATGGAAATCTTAACAGCGATAGAAAATGCTATTCAAGATAAAGGCTGCAAAATGTCCTTTGAGACAATGGTATTAAGTGGTCCAAAAACAGCCTCTCCACACGGTACACCAGGTGCTCGCAAAATCGAAAAAGGCGATATGGTATTATTCGATCTTGGCGTAATTTACGACGGTTATTGCTCTGACATTACGCGTACGGTTGCCTATGGTGAACCTAGTGAGGCACAAAAGGAAATCTACAACACGGTACTATCTGCTAACACAAATGCAATTGCAGCAGTAAAACCAGGTGTTCGTGCAATGGATTTAGATAAAATTGCTCGTGATACTATTTCTGAAGCAGGCTATGGTGAATATTTCACACATCGACTCGGTCATGGACTCGGCATTTCTGTACATGAATTCCCATCTGTTACAGGTGCAAATGAAATGACTATGGAGGAAGGCATGGTCTTCACAATTGAGCCAGGTATCTATAAATCTGATGTGACAGGCGTCCGTATTGAGGATGATGTAGTAGTAACTAAAGACGGAGTAGAAGTACTAACAAAATTCCCGAAAGATTTAATTGTACTGTAATTGAAAATATTTACTCAAGTAAAGTGAACTTTAATCAGTGGGGATTTTCTTCATCCTCCACTGATTATTAGTCTTCACCAGTCTAGCTTTTACGGGCAGTTAATCTCCACCTTAGTACAGATTAAATTACTGCCCGTTAATGCAGGATCGAGTAGGAGGGAGTGATTAACTCCCGACCTCTCCAACCACCGTACGTACGGATCCGTATACGGCGGTTCAATTAAGATGAATAACGCAAGATTTCATAACGAGCTTGCAGACTTTTGAGCCCTTGGTTACTCCAATAAGAGTTACCAAGGGTTCTGTGTAATATTGGACTTTTCGAAATACGCCAGTAACTCTTGCGAGTATTGCCCCATTCGTAAGCCTTCCAGTCTGGAACTCCTAAGCGAATGAGGTTGCGCACTTTCGTACGAGGTTTCTTCCAATCCTTCCATAAGCACATGCGAAGTCTTCTTCTAATCCATCCATCCAGTGATTCAAATATTGATTTCGTATCCGCTAATGCAAAGTAGCCACACCACCCAATTAAGTATTGATTCAATTGTTGAATTCGGTACTCCATTGGAAATGGCTTCTTTCTAGCTGTTAATTCCCGAATTTTGTTCTTCATTCGCTTTATGCTCTCTTTCGCAATTCGAACTTGTGGTTCTTTGCGGGAGGTAAAGCTAAATCCTAGGAATTTACGTTGCCAGGGACGAGCCACTGCGGATTTCTTCTCATTTATTTTTCAATCGTAGCGTCTTCTCAATAAAAGTTTTGATACTTGCCATCACTCGTTCTCCTGCTCGTTTTGTTTTCACATAAATATTGCAGTCATCGGCGTAACGGACAAATTTATGACCACGTTTCTCTAATTCTTTGTCTAATTCATCCAGTACAATGTTTGAGAGAAGTGGGCTCAGTGGTCCCCCTGGGGTGTTCCTTCATCTGTATCATAAACGACACCATTTATCATGACACCCGATTGTAAGTATCTACGAATCAGCTTGAGTAGAGGTTTATCAGAAATTTTCTTTGCTAATGTACTCATTAGACGGTCATGGTTTACTTTGTCGAAGAATTTCTCTAAGTCCATATCTACTACCCAGCGGTATCCTTCTTTTATATAGCCTTTGGCTTCTCGGATTGCATCGTGAGCACTTCGTTTTGGTCGAAATCCGTAACTATGATTCGAGAAGTTTGGGTCGTATAGGTTGGATAGCACTTGGGCAATCGCCTGTTGAATGAGTCGGTCTGTCACGGTTGGGATTCCTAATAGTCGCACACCGCCGTCAGGTTTCGGGATTTCGATTCTGCGAACTGGTTGTGGTTGGTAGGTTCCCTCAAGAATTTGTTTCTTAATCGTTAGCCAGTTTTCGACTACATGCTGTCGTAGGAATTTTACGGGCATTTTGTCTACTCCATGACTCCCTTTGTTTCGTTCCACCCTGTTTGAGTGCGAGAAGCAGATTCTCCCGTGATAATATTTGATTCATTAACATCTCGTTCGACTCCTCCGTGAATAGCTTGTCTTCTTATAACAGTTTCTACTGCACCCGCTCAATGTCCCTCATGGGATTCACCATTACCTCCATTAAGTCGGTCCTTCTGGATTTTTCTGTGTTTATCATAGAAAAACTGCATGCCAAGGGCTATTCTCTCCGAATTGTTCGGTCCTTCCCATTCATTCTAGAAGTGAATGGTACTATGACCTCTGCTGACTTCTGATGGTTCAGCTACCTATCGCTAAGTAGGTTACAAAGTGTACTTTGCGTTTCCATCAGACCTCCCCGGGTAAGCGCATGCACTTTCACACCATCTATCCGCCTCATTTACTCGATATGACCTTCGACAGAAAGGACTTTGTGTTGTTATGCACACTCATCCAATCATACCTAGCCTTATATGAGATTCGTGTTCCTCGGACCGGTGTTTTGCCTCCAGCTTCCTTCAGATTCCGCGTCGCCACGGACACCCTTGCTCTTGGCTAACCTCTACTTCTGTCTTCGAGGTTTGGGACTTGCACCCTATAGTTCATACGCATGCCGGGCGCACATAAAAAGGAAGCACCATTATAGCAGTGGTGCTTCCTTTCGTTATGTCATTTATTATTTTTCCAAATAATCAAGAGTTGCCTGTCCTAAAACATTTGCAGCAATGCGAAGCGAGCGTTCGTCAATATCAAATTTGGGATGGTGATGAGGATATACTTCCGTCCAAGAAGGGTTTTGTGCACCTACAAAGAAGAATGCACCTGGTTTTTCTTCTAAATAGTAAGCAAAATCTTCTCCACCCATCGTAGGATCGACAATTTCAACAGCTTCGACAATAGATACCTTTTTGGCTGCCTCGATAACATGCTCAGTTTCTGCTGGATGATTCACAACAGGTGGATAGCCTCTACGGTATTCATATTCATACTCAGCCTTTGTTAAATAGCAAGTAGCTATTAGTACTTCTTCAATTTCTTGTTCAAGGAGATCACGCTCTTCGTTATGGAATGTACGAACCGTTCCTTTCATATACACTTTATCTGCTATAACATTAAATGGGTTGAGTGCTTCAATATGTCCAATTGACACTACAGCTGGGCGTAGTGGATTTACTCGGCGTGCTACAAGCTGTTGTAAATTCGTAATAAATTGTGCAGCTAGTACAATCGAATCTTTCGTTTCATTTGGTGTAGAGCCATGCCCACCCTTCCCTTTGATTGTAATATCAATAGAATCTGCCGCAGCCATCAATGGTCCAGATGCAATTTGCACTTTACCAAGTTCTGCAGGAGCCCATAAATGCGTTCCGAAAATAACATCGACACCTTCTAGACAGCCATCCTCAATCATAGACTTTGCTCCACCCGGCGCTATTTCTTCTGCGTGTTGATGGATGAAAACAATCGTTCCTGCTAAATCTGCTTGCATTTTGTTTAATGCCTTCGCTAATACAAGTAGTGTTGCTGTATGACCATCATGCCCACAAGCGTGCATTCGACCCTTGATTTTAGATTGGAATGGTAGCCCTGTCTCTTCCGTAATTGCTAATGCATCGAAATCTGCTCGAAGTGCCACTGTTTTACCTGGTTTACCCCCAATAAGCTTTGCGACAACTCCATTACCCCCTACGCCTTCTCGCACCTCATGTCCTAATGCACGATGAAACGCAGCAATTGTTTTAGGGGTTTCTACCTCTTCAAAAGAAAGCTCTGGATTTTCATGAAAATGACGACGCAGTGTAATCATTTCCTCCTCAAATTGTTCAAGTAATGTTGAAAGTTGTACATGTTGTGTAGTCATTCAAACCCCTCCTATTATTATCAATTATGCCTCGGCATAATTGCGTCACTCAGTCGTGTGTTGTTGCTGTCGTTTCGCTTTCGCACAGATAAATTACCACAGAACATGGCGTTCTTAGATTGAGTTCCTCTATTTCAGCAAATGTCTTTTGTACCGAAAGCGTAGCGACAGGTACAGGTGTTTGAACACCCGCTGATGAGTAACTTAAATCCGCATTCATCTCACCACCTATAGTGGTGGGATTCTTCTGCTTAATGAAGATAAATGTAATCTCCTGGTCCAAGTGGTAATCCCAATAAGAACCAAATGGCGAATAATATAATCCAACCAATCGCGAAGAATATAGTATATGGGAATAACGCTGAAATTAGTGTTCCGATACCGATATTTTTATCGTAACGTCTTGCAAATGCTAATAAAATAGCAAAATATGCAAGCATCGGTGTAATAGGATTTGTAATCGAATCTCCTACCCGATACGCTACTTGTGTAACTGCTGGTGAATAATCAAGATACATAAACATCGGTACAAAAATCGGTGCTAATAATGCCCATTTTGCAGAGGCACTCGCAATCAGTAAATTAACGAATGCACAAATGATAACAAACCCGATAATCATTGGTAAACCTGTGAAATTTAATGCCTGTAAAAATTCTGCTCCTTTAATCGCAACAATTGAGCCAATATTACTCCAGTTGAAGTACGCAATCATTTGTGAAGCAACAAATGCAAGTACGATAAACGATGACATATCTGCAATTGATTTAAATATTTTTTCTGCTACGTCCTTGTCACTCTTCACCTCTTTTGCTGCAATACCATATGCCAACGCTGGTAATAGGAAAAAGAACAGCATAATTGGTACAATACCTGTCATAAATGGTGAATTTAAAAAGCCCCCTGTTTCAGGATCTCGTAGTAGACCGTTTGATGGTATAACTGTATATGCAATAATCGCAGAATATATAATAGCAACAATCGCTGCCCACCTTAAACCACGCATCTCTAGCGGTGTCAATGGTTCGAGTACGCTAATTTCTCCTTTATAATCGCCAAAGCGGGGTTCTGTAAACTTTTTTGTCACCCATGTACCGATAAATATTAAAAGAAATGTTGAAGCAATTAAGAAATAATAGTTCATTGTAGCGCGACCTGTATAATCTGGATCTACAATATGAGCAGCTGATTCTGTAATACCTAATAATAATACATCGAGTGAACTAATTAATAAGTTTGCACTAAAGCCACCAGCAACAGCCGCATACGTCACAATTAAACCTGCTAGAGGGTTACGTCCTACACTCATAAAAATAAGTGCTGCCACTGGAGGTAAAATAATGAAAGCCGCATCTGCAGCCAAATTGCCCACTAAACCTGTTAAAATAATCACTGGTACAATCAATTTTTGTGGTGCGCTCATAACAGTCTTTTTCATAATCGCAGAAATCAGACCTGTCTGTTCCGCCAAACCAATTCCAATCATTGATACAATAACTAAGCCAAGTGGCGGAAATCCTGTGAAATTACTTTGCATTTGTGTAACGATTAAAATTAAGCCCTCTCGACTCAATAAATTAACGACCTCTATCGTTTCATTCGTTCCTGGTTTTACAGCCGAAACACCCATTGCATCTAATACCCAAGAAAAGACGAGTACTAATAATGCCATAATAACAAATAATGTAATCGGATCTGGCAGTTTATTACCAGTACGTTCAATTATGTCGAGCATCTTATTGACAAACGATTTTTTTTGAGTTTTTTCATGTTGCATATATTTCATCCTCTTTACTTTCAATAATTCACCTAAAATAGCAACTAATTAAAATATTCTGTTTTTTATGTACCAAAAGATTCACTATAAGTCCTTTTAAAAAAGTTGTTTATATAAAGGGGATGAAATCTATTAGTATTGGAATATTATATTGAAATGCTAGAATAATAATGAGGGAGCGTATCAAATTGAACTGCTCCCTTATTTTCATTTATTGAATTAACTCATCAACATTTACATATGGCAGACCTTGAGAATCTGCAACAGCCTTGTAAACTAGATGACCATCTATAGTATTAACACCTTTTTTCAGTGCAGCGTTTTCACCACATGCTTGTCTATAACCCTTATTTGCAATTTGAAGTGCATAAGGAATTGTATTATTTGTTAAAGCAATTGTTGATGTACGTGGTACAGCCCCTGGCATATTCGCTACTGCATAATGCACAACTCCATGTTTTACATAAGTTGGGTCATCATGTGTCGTCACACGATCGGATGTCGCAAAAATACCGCCTTGGTCAATGGCAATATCAACAACTACTGAGCCTGGTTGCATTGACTGAATCATTTCCTCAGAAACAAGTTTTGGTGCTTTAGCGCCAGGAATTAAAACGGCTCCGACTACTAAATCTGAGTTTTTCACTGATTCTGCAATATTATAAGGATTGGACATTAATGTTTGAACATCACGACCAAACAGATCCTCTAATTGACGTAAACGCTCTGGACTTAAATCGATGACCGTTACATCTGCACCCATTCCGACAGCTATTTTCGCCGCATTTGTTCCAGCAATACCGCCACCGATAACAGTTACTTTACCACGTGGTACACCTGATACGCCGCCCAGTAAAATACCTTTACCTTCATGATTTTTCTCTAAGAATTGAGCACCAATCTGCGTTGCCATTTTACCTGCAACCTCACTCATTGGTGTTAAAAGCGGTAAAGAACCATTTGCTAATTGCACTGTCTCATAAGCAATGCCTACAACTCTTTTATTTAAAAGTGCCTGTGTTAATTCAAGCTCTGGCGCTAAATGTAAATAAGTAAATAAGATTTGACCTTCATAGAAGTAATCGTATTCTGATGCTACGGGTTCCTTTACTTTCATGATCATTTCTTGCGCCCATGCCTCTTTTGCTGTCTCAACAATATGAGCACCTGCTGCAAGGTAGTCTGCATTTGTAAAGCTTGAGCCCAAACCTGCTCCAGTTTCAATGTACACCTCATGGCCTGCATGTGTTAATGTGACAACCCCTGCTGGTGTCATAGCTACACGATTTTCGTTGTTTTTAATCTCTTTTGGAATACCAATCTTCATCTTCCCTATCCCCTTCCATTACCTAAAAAAATAAGCATCATTTTGTTACACACACTTCGATGTATTGATGCACCCCTTGCATTTCCATATTACCAAACATAAACAAAAAATGCTTTAATTAAAATAATAATAGATAAAATTCACAATATTCTAATAATGTAAAATAATAAAAGTGGATGAACATAGTAAATCAACACATCTAATTTTTAATATTTTGTTTAAGTCAACGTGTAACGATTCCTATGAAAACATTGATGCGCGCTACTGCAAAGCGCCACATATGTAATGAAATATGCTTCTGGTAGTAATACTTATTTTGCGAATTTAAGGAGGTGTAATCGTTAAGGAAAAATTGAAATCACTGTAAATGTCTTCACTTTTTCACATTTTTTCTTTCGGAAAGTATTTCCTTTAGAAAATCATTTGGTATAATCAACATATACAAATCAGGGAGGTAATTTCAAATGGCTAATCAATATAAAAGCATTGTAGTTGCAGTAGACGGTTCTAAGGAAGCAGAATACGCTTTCCGTAAATCGATTGACGTTGCAAAACGTAACGAAGGTGCTGTATTAAATCTAGTAAATGTTATTGACACTCGTTCATTCGCTGCAATCGAAGCATATGACCGTTCAATTGCTGAGCGTGCTCAAGCATTCTCTGAAGAACTATTAAATGGTTACAAAAAACAAGCTGAAGAAGAAGGCTTAGCAAACGTTAACCTTGTAATTGAATACGGCTCACCAAAAAATATCATTACAAAAGAGCTTTCTAAAATCGTAGACGCAGACTTAATCATCTGTGGTGCAACTGGTCTAAATGCAGTAGAACGCTTCCTAATCGGTTCAGTTTCTGAAGCAATTGTACGCTCAGCTAAATGTGACGTACTTGTTATCCGTACACCTGAAATTTAATTTTGCATTACATAAAAGGTATCCAATTTCGGATACCTTTTTCATATTGTTGAAAAAACTATTATGTCAATGAGATTAAAGGGTCGTAAAACGAAGTGTCAGCGGCAACGCAGCGGAGGAAGCGGCTCGTCGCTCGCCCGCAGGAAAACGAGTAGCCCGTAGCGGAAATCAGACTTCTAATTAATTAGGATGGATAAAAAATGGTTAATCAACATACCTGATTTTTTATAGCACAATTAAAAAAATTCACATCAGAAAAGCGCAAGAAATCAACGTTTCTAAAATTGATTTCTTGCGCTTTTTAAGGTTTTGACCAATTATGTCTCAGCCTCTTTTTACTTATTTCTCTTCTTGCCACATCTTCACTTTGTCAAAGAACATAGCAAGAGCTTGTTTATTTTGCATATTTGGCACTTTTGCTAACAACACCTCTTTAGGTGCCTTGAAATCCTTACTTTGCTTTTGTAAAATGACAATGCTCTTTTCAAGGGCTTTATTAGCGAACATTGTATCTGGCAATTGAATAATTGCTTGAATCCAAGCATGCTTTTGAATGTATTTATGCAGTTGTTTCGACTGCTCAGAATCAAAGAGATGGGTTGGTGCTAGGAAAAATAAGTAGCCTCCATCCTTCGTATAGTTAATGGACTGCTCAATAAATAAGTGGTGTGCATAACTCATTCCTTCTGAAGCGCATAGTTCATACTCTAACGCAACATCTTCATTCGGATAATATCCGACTGGCAGATCACAAACAATAGCATCAACAGGATTTACTAATAGATTTTGTAAAGCATCTTGGCGATATAATGAAACCGGTTGCTCCGTCAAATCAGCAGTAGCAGCCGCTAATCGAATAAGTAGCTCATCAACCTCCACACCTGTTGCTTCTATTTTCCCATCTAATAAATTCATAACTGTTAGTAGTAAATTCCCTGTACCTACTGCAGGATCCAAAATAGAAATTTTTTCTGTTTCTAGACGATCTGCAAATATTTGCTCCACAAAATAACCAACTAATAACCCAAGAGTATCCGGTGTCATTTGGTGATTCGGCTGAGAGCCTTTTCGCATCCCCTTTAAAACAGCAATTTGAATTGCTTTGCGCACATCTTCCTTCGTAGCACCGTCTTGTGAAAAATTAACTTCCCCATCCAACCATGCCTCTAAGCCATCTAAAATACCCTCTAGCAATGTAGTATTATGTTCTTTTTCTGTCTTTTCAGCATGTTCATTTAGCATACCAAATAACTTCTCGATATTTTCCATACATAACTTCCTTTCACGCAGAAAAGAGCCGTGACAAAAACTTGTCACAGCCCCTTTGTCTAGTAATATCTTAGCCTAAAATCAATAAATTATGCTAGTGATTTGACAGCTGCAATTGCCGCTTCATAGTTTGGATGGTCTGTTGCCTCAGGAACATATTCCACATATGTCACTTTGTCATTTGCATCTACAACAAATACTGCACGTGTTAGAAGACGTAATTCTTGGATGTAGACACCGTATGCTTCACCAAATGACAGGTCACGGTGATCTGAAACTGTTTGAACAGCATCAATCCCCGCTGCACCACACCAACGTTTTTGAGCAAATGGAAGGTCAACAGATACCGTATAGATAACTACATTATCACCTAAGCTTGCTGCCGCTTCATTAAAACGACGTGTTTGCGCATCGCATACGCCAGTATCCAATGATGGTACAACACTAAATAAACGAATTTTCCCCTTTGACTCTTTTAATGTAACAGGTGACAGGTCATTCGCTAATACAGTGAAATCTGGTGCTTGGTCTCCAACCTTTACTTCGTTACCTACAAGTGTTACTGGGCCATTTTTAAATGTTACTTGTGCCATATAAACGCCTCCTAATTATCATATGTACATAATATTACTAAATGTAGGGAATTAATTGCAACTGAGACAGCTTATCAAAAACGGTTTTGAAAAATTCTTTTCGCACCTGTGCAACCTTGTTTGCTTAGGGCTGCACCATTTTCCAGGATCATCACCATAACGTGTGGTTGATTTCCGACTGGACGTTTTGTTGCTGACGCTTCGCTTTCGCACAGAGCAGAGCTTCCTGGGGGCGTCCGATGAGCCAATTTGCTTGACGCTGATCCCCAAGAAGTCGCCCAGTCGGAACGAAGATCAAACTATATACATGGCATACATTTTCTAACTAGCTATCCATCAATTACTGTTTTATCACAAAAACAAAGAGCTGTCTCACTATAACGAGACAGCTCTAACCATTATTCTTCGTTTTTTTCCTCATGCTTTTTAGGTTCAGGTTTTTCCTCTAGAGGTGCAGCTTCAGAATTTTCCTCTTTAATTGGCAAAGATGGTTGCATAATATCTTTTTCAATATAAACTTTTTCATGAACAACTGTTGTATCCGCAAAAAAATCATGTAGACCTTGATTGTTCGGTAAAATACCTACAAGAATATAAAGTGGTATAAAAATGTTGTTTATGATACGCCCTATCCAATCACGGAATAACACATCTGACCAAGTCAGCTTCTCATGTTTTAATGAAATAACACGTAATCCAAATATCATTTTCCCTAATGTTTGACCAAAAAATTTCGTCATTAATACGAAATAGCTGTAATAGAGAATAGCAGATATAATCGACATTGGTGCATACCACACTGTTTCAGATAATGACCAATCCATTAGATAAAAAATTGGATTAACGAGAACCCCGCCTACTGCTGTAATAATTAATCCATCCAATAAAAATGCCCAAAAACGTATCCAAAAGCCTGCTGTTTTTAATGCATAATTTTTATTCGTAATTGGCTTATCAATTAGGAGAGCATTCTCCATAGAGGGTGAACTTTGCATAACAATTTCATTGTTTGTCATTGTACTCCCTCCTTAGTATTCGCCATATAGGTACATCATTTTTGGTGCTTTATAATCCGCCATAATTTTCATCAGCATTTTTTCTTCAGCAGATGGACCAAACATTGATCCAATCTTCATACCCACATACGATTGCCAGCCACCCACATCATATGAATACTCAAATAATTCTGCGTCCTCTAAACCAAAGTCTTCACGCAATGCAGTAACTGTTGCTTCTTCATCACCAATTGCATCAGTTAAGCCTGCTTCAAGAGCCTTTGTACCACTAAGGATTCGACCATCTGCAACTTTTTTTACATCAGCTTCAGACATATTACGTCCATTTTCAACAATATTAACGAACTCCTCATATGTTTCATTAATCATATCTTGCATCATAGCACGCTCTTCTGCTGTCACTTCACGCATTGGACTAAGCATATCCTTATGTTCACCAGATTTAAACGTTTCATATTTAAAACCAACTTTTTCAGCAAGCGCCTGATAATTAATGGATTGCATAATGACACCAATCGAACCTGTAATTGTATCACGTTGCGCAAATATTTTATCTGCAGGTGCTGAAATGTAATAACCACCTGAAGCTGCCATAGAATCCATAGAAACATAGATTGGAATTTGTCGCTCTTCTTTAATTTTTAAAAGCTTTTTATATATTTCTGCTGATTCCTTTACACCGCCACCTGGTGAATTAACACTTAAGACGATACCTTGCACAGACTTATCATTTAAAATATTGTCTAATTGATTTAAGAAAAATTGATGATCATACGTAACTGGTTGCCATAATGTACTTGATCCAATATCTTGAATCGTACCATCAACCTTTAAGTAAGCAATACGTTTATCCATATTGCCGTTTTCTTTAACCTTTTCCATTACCGCCAAATTGTTCCCATCCACTAAGCTATCAAAATTGCTAAAGAGATTCGATTTAAATATTGCAAAAATGGTGTTGATCCCCAAGGAAAATACTAATAATACACCTGCAATTATTAAAGCAGCCCACCTTTTAACATTCATGTCTTTCCGCCTCCTCATAACGTTATACGATTGACATTTTAATTTGTTTCATTTTATTGCAATAATATGGCCCATCACTATAACATGGGGTTAATCCCCGTTCCGACTGGGCGCTCTCTTTGGGGCGTCCGATGAGCCGCTTGGGGCAACATTTATGTGCGAAAGCAAAGCGACAGCGACAAATGTTTTCTGTGCGACAGCCACAGAATGTTGGTCACGAAGTCATTATCACAGGCCGTGATGCTTTTAGTCTCCGTTTACCCGGCTCGCTCTAGAGTCTCATCTGACGCTAATCCACAGGGAATCGCCCAGCCTCTACTCCAATCAACTTATAGACATGTCATACGTTTTAATAAATGCCATCTCTAAATTTTGGTAATGAGCCAATTTATGCAACAGTTTTAACCTATTCAACCTATAATACATTACCTAATTTTATAAAAAAAATCAAAGTTCATAAAAAATAGGAACTTTGATTTTCGACATTATTTCCTAGGAAATTAATAATGACTGATATATTGAATTTTCTCTTGCTGACGCAATTCGACACGACGAATTTTACCTGATGTAGTCTTTGGTAGCTCTGTTACAAACTCAATCGCACGAGGATATTTATAAGGTGCTGTTAAAGTTTTTACATGGTTTTGTAGTTTTTTAATAAGTGTTTCATTACCAATCACTCCATCATGAAGCACAACAAACGCCTTTACAATATTTCCACGAACCTCATCTGGACTTGCAACAACGGCAGTTTCTTTAACTGTTGGATGCTTCAATAATGCATCTTCTACTTCAAATGGACCTATCGTATAGCCAGACGATATAATGACATCATCTCCTCGTCCTTCAAACCAAAAATAGCCATCTTCATCTTTATATGCACGATCTCCGGTAATATACCAATCGCCTCTAAATTGTAAATTTGTACGTTCTGGATCATTCAAATATTTTTTAAATAACGCGGGTGTTTCACAATGTACAGCAATGTCTCCAACTTCTCCAATTGCAACAGGATTTCCAAAATCATTGATAATTTCAACTGTATTACCCGGAGTAGGTTTACCCATTGAACCCATTCTAGCCCCCATTCCTACCATTGTACCAACAAGTAATGTATTTTCTGTTTGTCCATAGCCATCTCGTACTTGTAAATTCAAGACCTCCGAAAATACTTTTATCACTTCGCTATTTAAAGGTTCACCCGCTGACACAGCCTGACGGATTGTACTTAAATTGAAATCTTGTAAATTTTCAAGCGCTGCCATAAATCGATATTCGGTTGGTGTACAGCACAGAATATTAATATTGAATTTTTCAAGCAGCCCAAGATATGTTGCCGCATCAAAGTTACCTTTGTAGACAAATGCTGTTGCACCGCTTCCTAATGTAGCGAGGAACGGACTCCAGATCCATTTTTGCCAGCCTGGAGCTGCTGTTGCCCATACAATGTCACCTTCTTGGACACCTAACCAATTCGGTGCAGTCGTTCTTAAGTGTGCATAACCCCAACTATGTGTATGTACGGCTGCCTTTGGATTGCCCGTAGTACCACTCGTATATGCTAAAAATGCAATGTCTGTACTCTTAGTTGGTGTAGAACTTATATAGGTTGTTGGTTGGCTTTGCATTTTTTCAAGCAACGGCTGCCAAGGTTCATGTGCATAACCAATGACAAATCGCTGTATGTTTTGTAAATTTTCCACATCATTAAATTGTTCAATATAAGGCTCAAATGCAACAACACCTTTTGCATTAGCATGATTGATTCGATATTCAATATCTTTAGTTCTCAGCATTTCTGAGCTTGGGATAATGGTTAAACCTGCCTTTAAGGCAGCAATATATACGATATACGCTTCAACTGACCTCGGCACCATGACTAAAATAACATCACCTTTTGTTAAACCTTGAGATGTAAGTACATGCGCTGCCTGATTCGCCTTTTCAAGTAAAGTAGCATATGTTATGTACTGAATTTCCTCGTCTTCGTTATAAACTATTAATGCATTTTTGGTAGAATCCTTTGCATATTTTTCAATTTCCTCTGAAATGTTATACCATTCTGGTGCAATTAAATCTTGTCTTTTCATGGCAAATGCCCCCTTTTGTTATGCTCATTATAAAACTCAATTTTCATCATTTTCAATGGAAGGTACTCTATTTTAATAAAGTCATGACAACTATCATGCTCTGCTATATGGCATCAGTCACGAATTGGTTCTAAAAAATCTCCCTATTGAACACGAATGAAAAATATGGTACATTTTGGTCAACTAAAAGAATGATTGCAGGGGGACTCACTTAGAGTTGAGAAGGTAAAACCTGACCCTTTGAACCTGTTAGTTAATACTGACGTAGGGAGCAAATCACATCTAATTACTGATGAAGGGCTCTTTTGCGTGTTTTTTTTGCACGAAAAAGAGCCTTTTTTGCACGCTTACGTCCATCCAACAAGGAGGACTTAGATTGATATTTCGTACTATTCGTAAAAAAAATCCACTTATTCACTGTATTACCAATTACGTCGTGGCTAATTTTCAAGCAAATGGCTTATTAGCAATAGGTGCTTCTCCAGTCATGGCTGATGACAGTCATGAGGTTGAAGAAATGGTCACGATTGCCTCAGGCTTATTGATAAATATAGGTACCCTTAATGAGCATATGAAAGAATCAATGTTACTTGCAGGAAAAAAAGCAAATGCTCTTGGCATTCCCATTATTTTAGATCCTGTTGCTGCAGGTGCAACAACTTACCGAAAACAGACGGTACGGCAATTACTGAAGGAAATTAAGTTTGCAGCAATTCGTTGTAATATTGGAGAGCTTGCGGCTATTGCCAATGTAGACTGGCAACAAAAAGGCGTAGATAGTGGTCATGGTTCAATTTCTTTAGAAATAGAGGCAAAGCAAATAGCTCAACTTAATAATTGTATTGTTATTGTGACCGGTGAAAAGGATTTTATTACTGATGGCGAACATCAGCAATGGATTACAGGTGGAAATCCTCAAATGACAGAAGTCACTGGAACAGGTTGCTTATTGAGTGCCATTTGTTGTGCCGCCTACGCCACAGGAAATAAACCCTTTACCCAATTGGTAGATACATTGTCGCTTTATAAAAAAGTGGCAGAACAAGCTGCTTCTTCCACTCAATACATTGGCGATTTTCAAATTGCAGTATTGAATGAACTACACCGGCTTTCCAAGGATGGTGTAGAATGATGCATATTGTAACGACAATTGCAGGTTCAGATAGTGGTGGTGGCGCAGGCATACAGGCTGATTTAAAAACGTTTCAGGAATTAAAGGTATTTGGAACGTCTGTTATTACAGCTTTGACTGCCCAGAACACACTTGGTGTATCGGATGTCCTACCAATTGAAGTTAGCTTCGTTGAGAAACAACTTAAAGCGCTAATCGAGGATTTTTCAATAAGTGCTGTTAAAACAGGAATGTTGTTTTCCTCCGAAATAATTCAATCAATTGCACATATTTTATCCGAAGTAAATATTCCGCTTATTGTTGATCCTGTCATGATTGCAAAAGGTGGCGAAAGCTTATTACAGCAAGAAGCAATTGATGCAATACGTAGTTATTTACTACCTTTAGCAACAATCGTAACACCGAACATACCTGAAGCCGAAACCCTTGCCGGAAAGAAAATCAATTCTTTAGCAGATATTAAAGAAGCAGCTCATGTCTTATTACAAATGGGGGTTCAATGTGTCATTATTAAAGGCGGTCATTTAGCAGATCAATATTATGCGATTGATTATGTATTTTTTCAAGACGGTCGGTCATTTTCCATGCAGTCCTCTCGTATCGCAACAAAAAATACACATGGTACAGGCTGTACGTTTTCCGCTGCATTAACCGCTTTTCTTGGCCGTGGGTTACCTATAGAAGAAGCGATTGAGGAAGCAAAAAAATTTATTCAATTAGCAATTACTCACGATTTATCTATTGGTAATGGTCATGGTCCAACAAATCATTTTGCCTATCAAAACTATAAGGACTCCTGTGAGGTGATCATTCATGAAACGTAACGATCTACAGTTATATTTTATTATGGGTACTGGTAATGTTTTAAATAAGAAGCCAATAACCGTTCTAGAGAAGGCTCTACAATCTGGTATTACTATGTTTCAATTCCGTGAAAAAGGACCAAATACACTAACTGGGCAAGCCTATGAAAATTTTGCACGAGAATGTCAAAAGCTCTGTCAACAGTATAATGTTCCGTTTATCGTCAACGATGATGTAGAGCTTGCTGTAAAACTTGGAGCGGAAGGTGTTCATATTGGACAAGAGGATTTACCTGTGTCGATGGTACGTGAAAAAATTGGCAACATGATTCTAGGTGTTTCTGTTCATTCACAAACTGAATTACAAACTGCTCTACAATATGGCGCTGACTATGTAGGAATTGGCCCTATTTTTTCAACCACTTCTAAAAACGACGCAAAACCACCTAGTGGAACTGAGTTCTTACAGCAAGTAAGGATACAATATCCCGAGCTCCCGATCGTTGCAATCGGAGGCATAAACTGCTTGAATGCACATACAGTATGTAAAGCAGGTGCGGATGGAATCGCTGTTATTTCTGCAATTTGCGAAAGTGAAGATATTTCAAATACAGTCTCTACATTTAAATCATTATTTACAGACAGTTAATCTCCTCGCTGAATTTCACTGCACATTAATACGGGATAAAAATTAAAAATCTAAACAAACTAAAACCAGTGCCTTTTACGGTCACTGGTTTTAAGTTTAATAAATGCTGATTAGGCAATTATTGGTTGTTGTTCGGCATACCTTTTAATTGAGATTCTGCCATTTGTACAAGACGTTTAGTGATTTCACCGCCAACGGAACCGTTAGCACGAGCTGAAGCGTCAGCTCCTAATTGAACACCAAATTCTTGTGCAATTTCGTATTTCATTTGATCAAGCGCTTGTTGTACTCCAGGTACTGCAAGCTGGTTTGAACTGCGGTTGTTGTTGTTTGCCATGTTTCTCACCTCCTTGTGAATATAGAATGTGCGTTATTAGATTTTTAATACAAAAATTTTATAGGTAAATTGTACCTACGAAGGAAGCAGACTAAAAAAAGCAGACTCAAAATGGACTTTTGAGTCTGCTCTTAAGAAATCGCAAGTTTCTTCTATAGAAGATCTGCAAATTTATCGGCTTCTTGTTCTTTTTTCGGGAAAATATAGACCTCTCGATTTTTCACAGCTCGTTCAATTAATTCATCAAAATCAGAGAAGCTTTCATAATGCTCAACCTTTTCAAGCTTTGGTTTTGTTTTTGGACTTGCTGGAGTGAAAATAGTACAGCAATCTTCAAATGGCTGGATAGACGTTTCATATGTGCCAATTTTCTCTGCAATATCGATAATTTCTAATTTATCTGAGGAGATTAATGGGCGTAAAATTGGTGTGTTGGTTACAGCATTAATAGCAGTTAAACTCTCCAGTGTTTGACTCGCTACTTGTCCAAGACTTTCACCTGTAACAATTGCTAGGGCATCAATTTCTTCACGTACTTTGTCAGCTACTTTTAGCATCATACGACGAGTTGTTGTCATAGAGACATTAGAAGGTACTTTTTCTTTAATAAGAACTTGGATTTCAGTGAAAGGAATGACGTGTAAACGTATACTAGCTCCAAATTTCGTTAATTCATTAGCAAGTACCTTTACTTTTTCCAATGAGTTTTGGCTTGTGTACGGTGGGCTAAAGAAATGAATCGCTTCTAAGCGCACTCCACGTTTCATCATTAAATAACCAGCGACAGGACTATCTATACCACCAGAAAGCATTAATAAAGATTTACCATTAGAGCCTACAGGCATTCCACCTGCACCCGCAATAACTTGTGCCATCATATATGTTGCATCATGACGCACCTCTACACGAAGTTCGATATCAGGCTTCTTCACCTTTACTGATAAATTTTGATATTGTGGTAATACATAACCACCAATTTCGCGCTGAATGGCATGTGATTCTAACGGAAATGTTTTATCTGTACGCTTTACTTCTACTTTAAAAGTAAGCTGCTCATTTTTAAATGTATCCATAATTGTTATGGCAAGTTTTTTCATGGCCTCGATGTCTTTTTCACATGCTGCCACTGGACTAAATGATTGGATACCAAAAATTTTAGGTAATCCTTTTAATAGCACGTCCATCTGTGTTTCATCTTGAATGGCGATAAACATACGATCGCGCTCTGTGCGAATGTGTAAGTGTCCTAAATCCGCAAACGCATGACGAATGTTTTCACGTAAGCGACGAATAAAATCCATTTTGTTGCGACCTTTTGTAGAAAGCTCACCATATCGAATTAAAATTTCTTTCCAAATCATTATTATAATTCTCCTTTAAGTTCCATCAATACTTCATCTAATACTTGTTTAAACTTTACTATATCTTCATCTGTTACATATGCGCCAAAGCTTAAGCGAATGACACCCTTTTTAAAATGCTCATCAAGATTAAGAGCTTCAACAACATGGCTTGTTTTTGTTTGTTTCGATGAACAAGCACTCGACGTTGATACAATAACATCGCGTTTTTGTAATGCATTGATAATGATTTCACCTTTTAAGTCGCGAATACTAAAAGATAAAATATGTGCCGCTCCTTGTGGCGTCGATAAAATATGCACTACATCACCATATCTACGTAATTGCGTGCATATTTCTTCATTCCATTGACGGTATTTTTTCGCACGATCATTCATCGTCTCCACTGCTATTCGTGCTGCTTTAGATAAGGCCACAGCTTGCGGGACAGCTACTGTTCCACTACGTAAACCAAACTCCTGCCCTCCACCAAGTGCATACGGTTGCCATTTCATTTTTTTTCGGAATGCTAGTACGCCTGTGCCTTTAAAGCCATGAATTTTGTGGCCAGAAATCGAAATACAGTCTGGACCCTCGTCATCGGTAAATGATATCGGTAACTTTCCAAAGCTTTGTACAGCATCAACGTGAAAAGCTGCACGACTCGATTCATGGATAATTTTCGCAGCTTCAAAAATTGGTTGGATAGCACCCATTTCATTATTTACATGCAGCATGCTTACTAAAATGGTATCCTTTCGCACTTTTGCACGAAGCTCTTCTAAAGAAATAACTCCATTCTTATCTACTTGTAAATATTCTACGTCAAAGCCCTCTAGTTCAAGCTGCTTAACGGACTCTAGAACAGATGGATGTTCAATTTCAGTTGTTAAAATATGATTTCCTTTATGTGTATTGCTACGTGCTAAACCAAATATAGCCGTGTTATTGGACTCAGTACCACCTGATGTAAATAGCACATTTTTTGCTTCTGTATGCAAAATATCTGCTACTTGCTCACGTGCACGCATTAATAATTCGTTTGATTCAACACCCATTGCATGAATGGAAGCAGGATTGCCATAATACTGCTCATTCACTACCATAAATGCTTGCATAACCTCTTTTAAAGGTTTTGTTGTTGCACTGTTGTCTAAATAGATTGTATTAACTCCCATTATATTCACACACTTTCAAAACGTTGATTTAACGGTATTTATCATAACGCAATCTGCAGCAATTGACCACTAACTTTAACAATTATTCTAAATTAATCACTTATTTGTTAGCTTTTAATGTGAAAACTACCCTTTATAGAGTGGCACCAAAGAATTTAACTATGAACGTAACGTGGGGTTGATTTCCGTTCCGACTGGGGGCGTTCGATGAGCCGCTTTTGTTGCTTCGCTTCGCTTTCGCACAGATAAAACATTGTTGCTGTCGCTTCGCTTTCGCACAGATAAAACATTGTTGCTGTCGCTTCGCTTTCGCACAGATAAAACATTGTTGCTGTCGCTTCGCTTTCGCACAGAAAACATCCGCTTCCTCAGGTCAACACGATGTTGGTCACGAAGGCGTTATCACAGGACGTGATGGTTTTAGCCTTCGTTCCTCTATTGCTAATCCTCGAGGAGTCGCCCAGTCGTAACGAAGATCAACTTATATACATAGCATACGTTTTTTTGAAATATCACCCTCTACTTTCAGTAAAATCCATTGCTACTACATTTAACTATATTTTAATACCATATTGTAAGCTAATTTCACACTAGTAATTCAAGAAAAACAACCGATCCTACAAATTTTTCTTAATTGACTAGCTGATTCATTAACCTTTCTTCATTGTTATAAATTCAGTTGAAGCAGTGATGTTCATAACTTTTTCAAAGCCTAATTTTTCATATAGGTGAATTGCTCTTGTATTAAATGTAGCTACTGTTAAACGAAGAGAAGAAGTATTTTTTTGTTGTAGGTGATTTAAGATAAATGAAAAAAATTCTAACCCATAACCTCTTCCTGTTAACTCAGGCTTCATCCCTATTCCGACATCAATGCATCCGTCTATATATGCGCCATAGTCATGGCCTTTAGGTACTTGTGCAGATGTTCCTGTACAGAAAAAACCGACTAGCTCTTCTTGATCATTTACAATTGAATAATACGGATTATCGAGTAATTCTTTTAGAGATTCGTCGCAAAATTTATTGTTATAAAAATCATACGGTGCTTCATATTTCCAATTTAAAATATCAATCGCATACATTTCATTCATTCCTCGAATAAATAATTGCAATTTGAACACCCCTATTTTCTCTTAAATAAACAAGGCTGTCTAAAAGTATTCACTATACTTTTTAGACAGCCGATGCCACTTATATTATTTTGCTTTAACTATTTTGACATTGGTTCTTCTGCTACAATTGCTTGAATTCGTTTTAAAGCACCTGTCTCCATTTCTTCAACTGCCGTTCCAGCTTCTTCTAATGCCTTGGAATAACGGAATTGATGGAAAGCTTTTTCTGCTTCTTTTAAACGTGCATTCAATTTTGGATTTGTTGCACGATGACGATTACCATACTGAATAATACGTTCAATCAGCATTACATTTTCAATCAATTCATGTGCCTTTGCTTTTACATCCTCCACACAAAGTGTTGCGGCATTTAAATTATTATGAACCGTTCCCATGTTGAGAGGTACTTCTTGAAGGCTTTGCATAACTACATAAATGTGCTCTGCTGCCTCATCTAGACGTGCATCCATTTCTTCAGGGATACCTGGAATATTAGCCTTATTTAATAACCGGTCTGTTTCTTGTAATGATTTTTTTAAGTTTTCTACTTGCGAGCGAGCCTTGTTTTCATCAATTCGTAGCTTCTTCATTGTATTCGATAAATGACCTTGCTCCTCATGAATACGCTCAAGTTCATCACTAATTTCAATCAATTCTTCCTGCAAACTTGAGTATGCAGATTTTTCCTCTCTAACACGCATCGCCAATAAGTCATAGCGACGTTGTAAAGCCTCTAATTGCTTTAATGCAACTTTTGGTATTTCTGCATCTTTTTCATTTAAATGATAGCTCTGCTGCACAAAGGTTGCTTCATCACTTACTAATTTTGTTGAACTAATAACATTAGTGATTGAGCTTAATAAACGATCACAATTTTGGTCAACATAATTTTTAGCAATAACCTCTTTTTCAAGCAGATCGTAATAATGATCAATCTCTTCATTTATTTCAGCAACACGCGGCTTAACAACTGTTAAGTTAAGCTCTGCTAATTCATTTTTTAATGTCGCAAATTCCTCTTCAAATTTATCCAGCGCCTCAGTTAGCTCTAAATGCTGTAAATAATAGGATTGCTCCTCCATTTCACGCTGACCACTACGTAATTCCTGTACAGCTCCTGGTAGCTTTACTTGTAATTCAGTCAAAATTGTTGGTACATCATTAATATATTCAAATGTCTGTTGTGATTCTTGATTTAAGCTAATAACTATTTCTCGCGCCTGCAAATAATTCCCTTCGCTAGTGAGCACATCAAATTCTTCAAACTTTTGAACAAACGTCTCTAGCTTTTTCTCCAAAGCTGGTAATGCTACGCCGAATGAATGCTGGTGCGCTAACAATGTTTTACGTGCAGAACGATAATATTCTTTTAATTGTTCAATTTCAATACGATTTTTTTCTTCGCTGCCAATTAATTCATTTAGTTCTTCTAATATTTTATCTTTATCTTGTTCACACTTTTGAATGTAATCTTCTATCTCACGTTCAATTAATGTTGCTTTATTAAAACGAAGTCTATTGACTTGATCCTCCGCATCAAATAAAAGCGAATCAATTTTTGTCATATGTACATCGATAACTTCATCCCAGCTATTGCGCCATCGTTCAAACATCTCTTCCGTTTCACCGTTCATGTTTAGAGATTTAACTTTTGAAATTTCCTCATTTATGGGATTGTTTTGTATTTGTGATTTTTCATTTTCAAGTTTAGCAATGATTGTTGTATGTTTTCGTCGCATCATAAATCCTACTATCGTTAAAATTAATAGTAGGATAACCGGAATGATGATATACTCCATCGTAAGCCTCCTATTCTACAATAAACGAATTGGCTAGTTGTATTTATTATATACTATGTTATCGCCTTTTGTACTAAAATTTGAGTGATTTTTGTGTATTTACACCTTTCAAAGATAACAACTACTTAAATTTTGAACACCTGGTGTAAATGAAGTGTTATTATCCAAAAGCTAAAGGAGTAGTAATTTTATGAAAATTGATGGCCATATTCATAGCCCATATTGTCCACATGGTACTTCTGATTCATTTAAGCAATATATTGAAAAAGCACTCGCTCATAACTTTACAGATATTACCTTCACAGAACATGCACCATTACCATTGAGTTTTGTAGACCCTACACCAGAGCAAGATAGTGGTATGAATCCGGAATTTTTAATGCCCTATTTTGAAGATTTGCAGCGCCTTCAAAAGGAGTACGCACAAGACATTCGCATTCATATTGGTCTAGAGGTTGACTATATTCAAGGCTTTGAACAAGAAACTCGTCAATTTCTTGATACATATGGACACTTTTTAGATGACTCTATTTTATCAGTCCATTTTTTACAATGGCAAAATAACTTTGAATGCATAGATTTTTCTCCAGAAAGTTTTATGACTTTTTCAAAAAAAGTAGGCTCTATTAAAGAAGTGTATGATTTATATTATGATACTGTCCTACAATCAATTACAGCAGATTTAGGGCAATACAAGCCTAAGCGTATTGGGCATCCCTCACTTATCCACAAATTTCAATTAGCACATATGGTGAAAATTGATGATTCTGTGCGGATTCGCGAAGTTTTAGATTTAATGAAGGAAGAAGGCTATGAACTAGATTTAAATAGCGCTGGATTAAGTAAAACACATTGTCAGGAACCTTATCCACCATTTGCCTTCATTGATTATAGCAAATCTATTGGGCTACCAATTGTTTTCGGTTCAGATGCTCATACTGTTGCTGATTTACATCAACATTACAATGTTATATACCCAAAATAAATATCTTTTAAACGAGGTGCTACTATGTTTACACAAATTAATTATGACGGGCCAATTGCCG
Source organism: Lysinibacillus agricola (assembly GCF_016638705.1). GTDB lineage: Bacteria > Bacillota > Bacilli > Bacillales_A > Planococcaceae > Lysinibacillus > Lysinibacillus agricola. Next base: position 4,360,047 of record NZ_CP067341.1, read on the forward strand.
AACAATATAATACATTAGCAAAACAGTTAGATGCCCTGCTCACTGGAGAAAGCGATCGCATTGCTAATTTAAGCAACGCCTCTGCTTTACTAAATCAATTTTTGCCAAACATAAACTGGGTTGGTTTTTATGTATTACAGGGCGAGGAACTTGTATTAGGGCCATTCCAAGGCTTACCTGCCTGTGTCAGAATACCAATTGGACGCGGTGTTTGTGGAACAGCTGTAGGCAAAGAAGAAACAATAGTGGTAAAAGACGTACATGATTTCCCAGGGCATATTGCCTGTGATGCCGCGTCCCAATCCGAAATCGTTATTCCCTTAATAAAAGAAGGACATGTCCTCGGTGTTCTTGATATCGACAGTCCAATCGTAAATCGCTTTTCTAAGGAAGATCAAGAGGGGTTAGAGCTATTCGTAAAAACCTTACTTCTCCATTTATAAAAAAATGCCCTGAAATGATTTATTGTCATTTTAGGGCATTTTAGCATATAAAGATGATTAATGTTTTATTTTCAAAGACATCTGTTTACTTTTGTCACATTATAAATTGTTTTGATAGGATCGATCATGAATACAAAATCGATTTTTACCACTGTTTTTAGCTTCATAAAGCGCTGTATCTGCATGTAGGAAAACAGATTGAAACGCTGGACGGTATTGTTCACCCCATGTTATGAGACCTGCTGAAATTGTCACTTGTGGATCCGTTGCACTTGGAATTACTGCAACGATTGCTGCTGCCAATTCGACTGCTTCTTTCTCATCAATGTTCGGGATATACACGGACATTTCCTCCCCACCCCAGCGTGCACAAATACCTCGAGCTCCAATCATTTCTTTTAACTGTAACGCAATTTGCATAAGAATCTTATCACCAATTTGATGACCATACGTATCATTAATGCGTTTAAAATTATCAATATCAATGAGCAAGAACATTCCTGATTGATCATTTTTAAGTGATTTTTCTACATACTGGTCTAAATAACTTCTTGCATATAATTTTGTCAAATGATCCAAATCTACCATTTCTTGAAGTCGATTTCGTAATATTGAGTTTGCAATTGCTAAAGAAGAGTGATGGATTAATGATTGCATTAATTTAAAACTATCAAATGAAAAGAAATACGGCTCCTTGTGTAACACAATACTAAAGCCATTAATTTTTTCTTCCATTAAGATTGGAATTGCCATAATGGAACGATATTCAATTGGATTAGGGGTTAGTCGACTGAAATCAGCAATAAATAGCGGGTCATTAGTATGTTCAAAATGTTGTTCAACATGTTTTATATATGTTTGACCCTTCTCTGAATTAAATAAAGCCGTACTAGCATCCGTCACTTCAAAGGTATCTTTATGTTTAAAAGCGAAACAAACTTCCATTGGTTGAAAGGATTTCATTAACTGTTTTTGTAGGAATAGTAACATTTCACGAATGTCAATCCTCATATTTAAACGATGCGATGTTTCATTAATGAGTTGTAAGTCACTTACGAGGCGATGCGATTGATGATATAATTTTGCATTTTCGAGCGCATTCCCTGATGCTTGTGCTAGCATACGTACAAAATCTTTTTCAGTGGTTGAAAAAAGATATGTTGTCGGTGCACTTACTTGTAAAATGCCATAAATAGCTTGTCTCCCTTTTATAGGAGCGTTTAATAATCGACAATTCAAATCGCTTGCAAGCTCCGTCGTCAGGTCTCCTGAGACAAAAGCCTCAATCGTTGCAGGTCTTTCAGATAAGTAATCAAAAAGCTTAATATCGATAGTTGTATGGCGGTCTTGATCATTCGATAGTATAAGATCCACATTAAACTCTGGGAAATTATCTTTAATATTTTTTAAGACATTTTCTAAAATTAAATCAATATCCATAGTGGAATGAAATAAATCTGTCATATTATACAATTTTCTATATTGATCTTCATTCACTTTTACTTCCAAATTTTCTCTGATCATTTGAAGAACTTTAGTAAGCGTTTCTACGCACTCTTCTCCGTAATCCGAAGTCAAAAAGTCTGTCCAAGCATCTGTCGCCTCCACGAGTAATACGCCAACTGGACTTTTACCTTCTGATTGGAAAAGCACCATATCTGTCATCATCGTATAGGCTTCTTTTTCTTTTAATATATAAGGAATTTTCACCATCTTTTGTTGATAAAAGTTAGCTTCAACCATTAGCCATGACACAGCATTTAGTTTTGTTTCAATTGTTAAAGCAGCCATCTCTTCAACAGGTATTAAAGAATTACCTTCAAAACTTAGAAAAGCTGCATTTACAATTCCCAAGTGCTTCTTTAGACACTGTTTCAATGAATAAAAATACTCATTAAAACCAGCTTGTTCCTTAGAACTCACCCAAAAGCTCAAAACATCTGATTTTATATATTTTAGCGTTTGTAAATGGTCTGTCATGAAATCACCTTTTCTATATAACGTCCAAATCAATTACTAATAACTTATAGTATATTATACATATTTTGTGTCATTTTGACTATGTTATTCTATTTAACTTTTACATTTTACATTTCTCACTGCATCATTAACTATTTCGGAATATTGGAAAATGTATACGGAGGAAATTTTTACTATTTTCCTTTTTCAAAAATAGCTTGTGTAATAATTGACGTCTATGTAATAAGCAGTTACAATGAAGTTTGTGTAAAATAAACGCAGCAGTGGTATGAGCTTATTACTGTATTTTATTCCTCTATTTTATTTAGGATACCTAAACAGATTCAAATAGATGGTGTATTGTGTAACCTAACGGCTGCATAGGCGAAAATACATGAAAATAAAATGCGTATAAGAATGGGTACTACTGGTTTTTGTTTTACAACAAAAAAACCAAATTTAAAGGAGGAGACAACAATATGTCTCGTTATACAGGTCCATCTTGGAAATTATCACGTCGTCTTGGTATCTCACTAAGCGGTACAGGTAAAGAAATCGAAAAACGCCCTTACGCACCAGGTCAACACGGTCCAAACCAACGTAAAAAATTATCAGAATACGGTTTACAACTTCAAGAAAAACAAAAACTTCGTCACATGTACGGCATGAACGAACGTCAATTCCGTACTCTATTTGACCGCGCTGGTAAAATGAAAGGTGTACACGGTGAAAACTTCATGGTTCTTCTTGAAACTCGCCTTGACAACCTAGTTTACCGTTTAGGTTTAGCTCGTACTCGTCGTGGATCTCGTCAATTAGTAAACCACGGTCACATCTTAGTAGATGGCAAACGCGTTGATATCCCTTCATACAGCGTAAAACCAGGTCAAACGATTTCTCTTCGTGAAAAATCTCAAAACCTTGCTGTAGTAACAGAAGCAATCGAAGTAAACAACTTCGTACCTGACTACTTAACATTTGATGCTGACAAAAAAGAAGGTACATTCACTCGCCTTCCAGAGCGTTCTGAATTATCAGCTGAAATCAACGAAGCATTCATCGTTGAGTACTACTCTCGTTAATTAAATTACTCTGCAAAGAGTAGTTTAGAAAACCCTAGAAAGCCTTTTATATCAAGGTTCTCTAGGGTTTTTGTTTTTTATCAACGATGCACAATCATGCATTAAAAGTTATTGCTTTGGGGCTAATATTGGGGCTGAATTGGGGCTAATTATTAATGCTTTTGGTGGGCATGTTTATAGGGATGTGTAAGTAGGATTGGGAACAATACCCCAGTCCTTTTTATTTTGACTTCCACAAAAGACACCTGCCGTAGCAAGTGCTTTGTAAAACATCACCACAAAATTGTGGGCATCTTTTCACGGTCGAATTTCCGGCTACGAAATCTCATGACTTAAAATTCAGCAGCCAAATACTTTAGCTCAAATTTGCGCCGACCTCATAAAATTTATAGACTCGTTAAAATTTACAATTCCTCATTTTTGAGGACACCCACTTGTACTTTCAGACATAAATGTCGTAAAGCCGACTACTTTATTAGGACAATCCATTTTTGGTTTGACCACCACAACGAACCTCTAAATTCGTAATTCGTCAAATTGACGACTCGCGCCACTTCGAAAATTTAGGATTTGTGAGCAATATGAAAATTGCGTATCAGTAGTTAAAAAACAAAAATCGAAAAATAGGACTGGTAAGAAGTTCCCTCACCTATTCGAATTATAGTGAAAGGACTGCACAAAATTGTGCAACCCCCTTATTCGTGTTAGAATATTATTTAACTTGTATTTCTTTAGTCGATGTTGGCGCATCGGCTTTTTTATTTTCCTCGTCTTTAACCACAACTTTCTCTACAGTTTCAGTTATATATGTTAAGACTTCCTCAAAATTTTCTGGCTCTCTACCAAATTCCTTGATAAATGTTTTTATATTGTTTTCCATAGTAAGGTAGTTCCAACCTTCTAGGCTGTTCATATCAGGCTTTGTAGCTGCATTATTCGATTCGTCTAACGAGCCTTTAGAAACGATTAGCTCAAACAATTTGTCAGAAGTTTTATTCACTCCTTCTATTGATTCACCAATGCTTTTTGTTAAAGGACAAAAGCCCATATCAATTAAACGAACAGTATCTCGTATTTCATCTATTGCCATATAAGCTAATCCTCGGTCTTTGCTCCAACCATTATGAACAATGTCACTTAGCACGCATTACGAAGTACCACAAGCTATTAACTGATGTGGAAGTGGTTTACATGCGCCAGCGCTTGTATAAAGTGTTTGGAAACGTATCTTTGAAAGGAAGTGAGGACGCATGAAGGTGACAGCAAAAGAATGGCGAGTAATGTCTGATCGCAATAAACAACAAAAGAAAATAGGAACTTCTCAACCTAATCTATCTAAAAAACTACAGAATAACAGCCTGTCCGTAGCTGACTTAGAAAAAATTGCTATTGCGTTAGATGTAAAGTTCGACTTGTATTTCACATTAGAGAACGGGGACCAAATCTAATAACAGAGCACAAAAAGCATCCGCTCCAATGAGAGTAGATGCTTTTTTATATTGAGGTGGTCATTAAATTATTTAAACTTTCATTTAAAGCCTTTAGATGTACTATAAGGCATTTCGGCTTAATCATAATAGGTTTACCTGTGAAACCGATGTCCAGAGACTGTGAGCGTTACAAATTGTTTAATTGTTGTTATAGAGGCATTCGTGAAACTACAGGAGCTTTCTATGAGCGTAATAAAAGGACTTGCAGTTATGAAGAATAATCACATTGCAAGTCCTATCCTATTAAACTATAGCCCACGTTACTTTAATAACAATCTTAATTTTGTTTACCGAAAAGAACAATTTGATAAAGTAAAGATTACTTTATTCATATTTTGCTCTAATTTTTTTGTGTAATTCTTCAAATTCTGAGCCAGCTTCTAAGTTGGCTGAAAATTCCTTGCTCAGTTTAATCATTGCTTTTCCTTGATCTTTTCCTGCAATCATGAACTTTCCATCTTCACGCTTAATTAAAAACAAGATGTATTCTTCTTCATCAGCCATCTTGGTATATTGTTCGGAAATAACCTCGAGCTTCCCAATAGTCTTATTTTCGCCAATTGCATATGGCTCAAGGACAGTTAACTTATCGCCTATCTTTACTTCCCCCTTTATGGGTTTCGTAATTATAACCTCACGTTCGGTCCAATACCACAGGGGTAATCCATCATTGTCATATTCCATATGATTTATTACGTTTGGTTTTACACGTACAGTTGCGATAACATCTGAATCATTTTCTATTTCAGAAACCTCTTGGTATATCTGCATATCTGATCGGGATATGATGGTACTTTTTAAAGTATTATCGAGGTAGACAAACGTAGCGTAGCCGACGGCAATTATAGCTAAAAATACAATTAATCCATATTTAGTTTTTTTGTTTACCATTAAAATATTCCCCCTGTCTAATTCCCATATATGGCTTTAAGGCCATTTTTGTCATCCGTCTGGGTTACACTATAATCAAGATCTCCTTGAAGCATGATGGCTGGTGATTTATTAGAGTGATCTAATCCAAGAGAATGACCAAACTCATGCCCTGGTGCCTTGTATTTCCACTTTTCGGATATATTTTTATATACTGGTTGATTAATCCTTATTCTCGACATTTCATAAGTGCAATCCCAACATGCAACATAGTTTCCAAAGAAATTAGTTTTGTAGTTTAGGGAATCAGCTACACTTGTATCCCCTGTGTCACCTGCATAAACTTTTATATCTACATAACCCGATGTAACAGGTGTAAGTTTCACCTTTGTCGATACATTATTCCATGTAGTGGCCCCATAATCAACGCGACCTCCATAACCATAACTACCAACAGAAGCATCTTTCCAATAAGTTAAATTAGCTGCACTAACGGCACTCCATTTACCATTGGGGCCATTTCGAACATAAGCATATGCTTGTGTTGCAGAGATAATAACAAATAATGTTGTAATAAAAACGATCAATATACTTCTATTCTTCTTTGTCAAAATTGTAATCCTCTCCCATATATGTTAATCTATAAACCAAGTACAATTAGATTATTCCACAATTTATTTAAAATTGCTATCAATGCAGCAGTTGAAGAAGAAATTCTACTTCGAAATCGTTTTACCAAAATTGCATTTGATGAAACAGCGAACGTTTCCATCTAACTCCTGAAGAATTAGGCCTGTTTTTAAAAACCGCTAAGGAAACAGAAAACATTACAAATTATACTTTCCTTCTATTGATCGCCTATACAGGTATTCGTAGAGGTGAAGCGTGCGGACTTCAATGGAAAAATATCGACTTTAAAAACAATACGATTACTATTGAACGTACTCGAGATCAAAAAGGGACACGTCCCCTAAAAACTAAAAATAGCCTACGTACGATTAAAGTTGAAAAGTCTGTACTTGCACAACTAGAGAAATACCATACATGGTGTAAGGCTACTCTTTTTGCTTTCGGAAAGAAAATTAAAGATACAAGTTATGTATTCGTCTCCTATCAAACAGGTGAACCAATTTCAGATTCTGGACTACTTTATATGACCAGACGTGTAGTAGAAAAAGCAAGTCTATCTGAAATCACACTTCATGGATTACGCCATACACACTGTACTGTATTATTAAATAAAGGTGTCAATGTGAAAGTAATTGCCGAACGTTTAGGAAATACACCAACAATGATCTATGAAGTGTATGGACATGTATTAAAAGAACTTGAAGAAGAAACAGTTCAGATTTTCAGTGATAGTATTGGGGCTAATTCTGGGGCTAAAAAATAAATATACACCGCAAACTACTGGTATTACTGCATTTTCTAGTTGAGTTGTATTCTACTCTCGTTAATTTTTTTGGTCTGTCAATCAACGATTTTATAAAACCCCGAAACAAGGTAAACCCTTTTGTTTCGGGGTTTTTTCGTTTATTAGATATATATTAAGTTACAACAATTTATGATTATTTTTGATTTTAATTGGGGGCATCTAGGGGCAGTGCAAATTACAAGAATTAATAATCGGGCAGATGTACATTAACATTGAAATAGATCAAAACGTTTCTTCTGCATTCATTAAGAAAATGTTCTAATATTAGAGTGAAAAGTCACTCATTATTTTTCAAATGAGTGACTTTTTATAGATATCAATATTCAGTTTCTACTGACAACAATTGGTTATACACTACTTAAATAATATATTCATCTATCCTTATTTTATACACAAAAAAGACTAGCATGGCATAATTGCTTTGCTAGTCTTTTATCTTATTAAACATACTAGGAAAATTTAAAATATCTTTTAATTCTAGTTTTTAGTTACTAATACTTGATCAGCTTTAACCCATTCTGCACCTAAATTGTACCAACCGTCTTTAGCCGCATGTACTTTATAAGTTCCTGGTGCTAATTGACGATTAAATGCTCCGTTAGGAGAACTATACGTATTGATAGTAGATGTAACAGTTGCATGGTGATTAGCAATAGTTCCGTAAGCATTATGGATATAACCAGATCCTACATTATAGAATAGAGTTCCATCAGCTGCATATTCTCTTTGACCATACACTTTGTATCGTCCGCCAGCTTCAAGTTGACCTATAATTCCATATCCAACATATTCGAAAACGTTTGCTTTCTGAGTAATTGTAATCGTTGCCCAAGTTCCATCATAAGTATGGTAGCTACCTGTTGGCTTGTCCCCGTTTAAATAAGGCATAGGGTCTACTGCCTCTGATTGAGACACTCGTGCTTTTTCATATAATTCAAAGTGCACGTGTTGACCAGTTGAGCTCCCGCTGTTCCCCATAACACCAATTTTAGCACCTTGACTTACAGTTTGACCAACAGAAACACTAATAGATTGTAAATGAGCATAAAGAGTATCATATGTTTTCCCATTAATATTGTGTCGAACAATTACATAGTTTCCATAACCAGAATTACATGTATTACCGAGAGAGCCATTATTAGAACAACCACCAACGGCTTTGTTAATCACACCCGCAGCAGAAGCATTTACCGGTACATTGGAGCTACTATTTGCAATATCAACTCCATAATGCATTGAACCATCTCTCATGCCATAAAGGCTTGTATAATAACCAGTAGCTGGTTTCACGAATATCTGTGCAGCAGAAGCAGACTCGGCTTTACCAAAAGCTAAAATAGTAAGCAACACAGCAAAACTTAGTAAAATCTTAAAAATTTGTTTTTTCATCATCTATCATTCTCCTTTTAACATTTAAACTATTATTGAATTTTCAATATTTTAGTAGTATTAGATTGAATAATATATCGAAATTTTTTTGAGCAATAACTAGAGAAATATACTAAAAATAATACTGAGTTAATAGAAAGAGCCCATTACCAATTAAGCTAATGGGCTTAAGTTTTTTAATTTCTTTCCTCTATAACTTAATAATTTTTTCCAAACATGTTTTAGTTAAGCGTTGTTATTCCATTATTCATGGCACCAGCTAAGCCTTGAAGTACACGAGATGCACCAGCTTCTGCTTTGAAGCCAATATGAGATGATGCTACATAATATGGGGCAGCCAGAGATGTTCCTGATTTCGCTTTAATTGCATTCCCAATAGTGGTATTAACCAAAGTATGATCTCCATTCCAAGTCATTGAATAGAGGTAAGATGTGACAGAAATTGGATCGTTAGCATCTTGATAGGCAAGACTTAAGAAGCCACTTCCTTCTTTAGAAAATGTACCTTCATTATAATCCGACGGTCCTTGTTTTCCATTTTTTTGATAATCATACCAATTTTTCGCTACATCTAGCCAACCATTATCTTTACTTGCCCCTAATGCAACAAAATTGGGTCCACCTATTTCAAAAGCTTGATTAGAATAAGCTGTGAACGATTTATAATAATTGGCTAATTCCGTAGCCACTGATGAACATACATGAGTAGGTAAAGCAACAACATGCCTTAGCTGTGGAGCCTTGGCAGATAACTCTAGCTCTGCACAACGATAGGCTCTCGCTGCAAAATTAAGACCCATCACAATAAGCGCATTATAACCCGCAGATGGGAAGTATCCCCTAACCTGGTTAACCGCAGAATTGTTATTGTCATTGTAAATACCACCACCCATAGGTAAACACAATTCAGTTAGGCCATTATTCGATCGAGTATTACCAAATTTAGTTCGTAAGCTATTCGCTAATTTATTAAAGAAAGCATTAAATTTAGTATAAGTATCATTCCCTGCCCCTTTAATAGCTGTATGAATAAAGAATTTAGCTCCTAATTGGATAATTATTCCGTTCAATGCGAAACAAGCGTGATTTGTACCATTGAAGTAATTATGAGTTGAGACAACAGTTCGGTAATCCGCATCAAGTTTTCCTTGATCTAAACGTATAGCAAACTCATTGTCTAATAGCGTAGTATTTAAGTAAGTGTTCAAATAAGATAGTAATTGTGTTCTTGTTACTGCTGTTGTGCCAGCTAGAGTGTAGTCGAATTTACCCTCATTCGCTAAAGCGTAAGCTGAATAAAGACCCATAGGACCTAATCCGCCTGCTGGTCCACCTGATTTATAATTCACAATATTAGATGCATACCTATTTAAGATGCGATGAATACGTGCCAATATGTTTGTTCGCACCGTAGAGGTAGAAGCATTTGGGTAAAGAGACGTTAAAAAAAGTAATTGACTTCCTGATCGTTGAATTTGTATTTCAGATGTTGGTGCTGGATTATTTTCAAAAATTCCATGAAAATTTGCACGGTTATCAGCACCAACTGGGTCTGCTGGTAAGCGACTAGCTCCTGTTCCCATTAAATTTGTAAAGATTTTTTCTGCTTCTGTTTTGACTGTGAATGCCAAAGATATCATCCCCTTTTCATTTTATAAAAACTCATTTTAAGAACATTTGTTCTTGTTTTGATTATAGAACAAACGTTCTTATTTATCAAGAGGAAAATTCTTTTTGAGGAAAATAAATGAAGTAAACTGTTGAACAGGTGATTTTGAAGGATTAAAAATTATAATCTCCCAACGATAAAAAAATAAGCGAAAGTAGTATTTACCTACTTTCGCTTAAACTTTACATTTTTAATTCCTTCAATGAAAAATAAAGGTTTGTCTTTTATTACTGCTGCAATATAAAAATGCATTTTATCATCATTCTTTTGTTTGTAGTGGTTTATCCAATCCGTTTTTAATATCCAGTTTAAATTGTTCCTCTGTAATCAGCTTGTGGAAGCACTGTTGATTGGCTACTAGGTTTCTTCCTTCTGTACTGTGAATACAAAACGCTTGTTTTTTAAATCGAGCTAAATGTTCCACCCTAGCCCATGTAGCTCTGACAACTCTTTCAGCTTTTCATTTAATGGATCATATCTCGAATTTTCTTCAATGACCGGACCTCTATTTTTGGAGCAAGTGAAGCGGCTCATCGGACGCCCCCAGGAAAGCGCCCAGCGCACGTTATGGTGATGGGCCCTGTAAATGCCTAAAAAATAAGAAAAGGAACCTTTTATCTTTGCGGAAGTCTAAATAGAAAATATTACAAATGATAAGGAGGAAATAATGGGGTATTTCTGAACTTACTGTGATGGTTTTAATTTATAGTGGCATCATGATTTTTTTCTTAGTTCCCTTTAAAAAGCATCAAAGCAAGGAAATTAAGCGTCCAATTACTTTTAAGAAAGTCTACTGCATATCACTTTTCATAAAAAGGCTTTACTAGCTCTCCTTTTATTAAGCTTTTTGTTAGTAGCTATTTGGTTTGGTTATGAGCAGGAGGTATATCATTTTAATGCTCACAGTGGTTATCCTCCTATAAGTACAGATTCAGAAACAATTTTCTTTATGTGCGCATCACTTGGATATACGGTCATTCTTTATTTACTTCTCGCATTCTGGATCTCCTTAAACATTTTAAAAAGAAGGAGAGAATAATTATTCCTATAAATTATGACAATTTTTTGTACTTTAAAATAGTAATTACACAATTAAAAAACAACTTAATCACTACTATTATACTAAAAACAAATTATCATTTTTTTACTATTCAACACTTCTTTAAAATAGAACCATATACCAAAAAATATATTTTACTTTCATAGGAAAACAATTTTTAAAACGTTTTCAAATCAACAATCCTAGACAATTCAACCTTCCATCATATCAAAAACCCATCTAACTTTTTTGTAAAATAATAACACAATTAAAATTAACAATTTTAATAAAAATACGAGTTGAACTTTTACAAAAAATAGAATACTATGAATTTCGAAAGGTGGTTCGCCATCATTCAAGCAATAACAATTATTTTAAAGGGGTTGGAAATATGTCAGACGTTCTAAAGCAATTTGTTATGCCGAAAACAAACTTATTTGGACCTGGAGCAATTCAAGAAGTTGGTAAACGCTTAAATGATTTAGAAGTAAAAAAGACATTAATCGTAACAGATGAGGGCTTACACAAATTAGGTCTCTCTGAACAAATTGCTAACATCATTACAGCTGCTGGAATTGATGTATCAATTTTCCCGAAAGCAGAACCAAATCCAACAGATCAAAACATTGAAGATGGAATTGCAGTGTATCATGCTGAAAACTGTGATTCAATTGTTTCTCTTGGAGGAGGTAGCGCACACGATGCAGCAAAAGGTATCGGACTTATTGCTTCGAATGGTGGACGCATTCATGATTATGAGGGCGTTGACAAATCACAAAACCCACTGGTGCCATTAATCGCTATCAACACAACTGCTGGTACAGCAAGTGAAATGACTCGCTTCACAATTATCACGGATACTGCGCGGAAAGTGAAGATGGCCATCGTTGACAAACATGTTACTCCACTACTGTCGATTAATGACCCAGAGTTAATGATTGGCTTACCTCCTGCTCTAACTGCGGCAACTGGTTTAGATGCATTAACACATGCAATCGAATCATTTGTGTCGACAAACGCAACACCAATTACTGATGCATGCGCGGAAAAGGTACTTCAGCTAGTTCCTGAATATTTACCTCGTGCCTATGCAAACGGTGCAGATTTAGAAGCACGTGAGCAAATGGTTTACGCACAATTTTTAGCAGGCATGGCGTTTAATAATGCATCACTTGGTTATGTACATGCAATTGCTCATCAATTAGGTGGTTTCTATAATCTTCCACACGGCGTATGTAATGCTATTTTATTGCCACATGTTTGCCGCTTTAACTTAACAGCACGTACAGAGCGTTTTGCAAGAATTGCTGAATTATTAGGCGAAAACGTTGAAGGGTTAAGTAAACGTGATGCTGCTGAAAAAGCAATTACAGCAATTGAAAATCTCTCTAATGATTTAAACATTCCAAGTGGCTTCCGCGAATTAGGTGCGAAGGATGAGGATATTGAAATCTTAGCGAAAAATGCACTGTTAGATGTTTGTGCTGCAACAAACCCACGTAAAGCAACTTTAGAGGACATTAAACAAATTATTACGAATGCGATGGGCCCTGTAGCTAAAAAAGAAGAATCACTCGAAGCTGTAGCACTTTCTTAATAAGCAATCAAACGGCATGTCTCTTGCAGGCATGCCGTTTTTCTCTTTATTCAGCAATTATTTTTGTAGCGAAAGCGCAGCGGCAGCAACAGATGTTTTTTGTAGCGAAAGCGCAGCGGCAGCAACAGATGTTTTTTGTAGCGAAAGCGCAGCGGCAGCTACAATTACGCCTGATTAAAGAAAAAAAGCATTCTGTCATTGTAAGTGACTCTAACACTCGCTATACTTTTCTTAAAAAAGAATTGGAGAAATAAATATGCGTTTAATCTCAATTTGTCCTAGTAATACCGAGCTTGTTGCTTATTTAGGCCTGACTGATCAGCTTGTTGGTGTCGATGATTTTTCGGATTGGCCATTAGCAGTAAAAGACTTACCTCAGCTTGGCCCAGATTTATCAATTGATATGGATGCATTAGAGGCATTGCAGCCTGATCTTGTTCTCGCATCCTTAAGTGTCCCTGGCATGGAAAAAAATATCGAAGCGTTACAAGCTAGAAATATTCCTCATATTGTTTTTAATGCTAATTCATTAGAGGAAATCGCACAGGATCTCCATACTTTAGGTAAAGTCTGCGGAGTTGAAGGACGTGCAAAAGAAATTTCTGAGGAATATTTACATTATATTGATCGTCTTCGCACAGTTGCTCAAAAGATTCCTAAAAAACCTACTCTCTATTGGGAATGGTGGCCAAACCCTATCTTTACACCAGGAAAAATTAATTGGCTAACTGAAATTAGTGCCATTGCTGGTGGGCAAAATCTGTTTCAAGATGTAGAACTAGCAAGCGTGCAAACTGATTGGGCTGATGTAGTAAGGCGCGACCCTGACTATATTATGATGGCTTGGGTAGGCGTTGCCTTTGAGCGTATTCAACCGGCTAATTTATTAAAACGTTCACATGCGCAGGAGCTTCAAGCCATTAAAATGAAACAGCTTCACGTAATGGAGGAATGGCTTTATTGTCGCCCATCACCACGCCTTTTAGAGGGTGCATTAAAGCTAGCGAATATGCTTCACCCCAAAGAATATAAGCACGTAAAGCTTCCTAGTTTTTTAGATAGCTAAAAGAAATCGTCAACGAAGTCTTTGTTAATATTATGGCGCTTTAAATGAGAGAGAATTCTTTTCCACGCTACTCGCTTTCGCACAAAAAACATCTTACTGGAGTTTCGTCTTATAACTATGACATGCCAGAAGATACATGCTATGTGAAGTGGTATATTGGAGTAGAGGCTGGGCGACATAATAAAGTAAAAGGATTCATACACAGTTTTGTGTATGAATCCTTTTTTTGCTCTTTGAAAGGTGGATGTCGATAAAATTTAAAAGTTGGGCGATAAAACATGAAAGTTAAGCGATAAAATTCAAAAGTTGGATGACATTTTTTAAAACGGACGTCAATCCCTCGTTTTGCCGAAGACATACTTTATTTGCATCTTAATTTCATTGACACAATCCTTTTTACAGGAAACAAAACATCCCCTCATATAGAAGGGATGTTTCTTTGTGTGAGTCTGAATTAAACAAACTTCACCATATGGTATTTTTTCTTGCCTCGACGAACAATGCTGAATGCATCTTCTAAGCGATCTTTGCCATCGATTACATATTCTAACTCAGTGACCTTTTCACCGTTCACGCTAATCGCACCATTTGTTACGTCTTCACGAGCTTGACGTTTTGAAGGTGAAATACCCGCTTCCACTAATAAGTCCACAATGTTTTTATCTTCTTTCGCCAATTCAATAGAAGGAACATCTTTAAACGCATCTTTCATTTCATCAGCAGAAAGTGCTTTTAAGTCTCCAGAGAATAAAGCAGCTGTAATGCGGATTGCTTGGTCTAATGCTTCTTGACCATGAATTAAGCGAGTCATTTCTTCAGCTAATGCTTTTTGCGCCTTACGTAAATGTGGTTCCTCTTCTACAGATACTGCTAAAGCTTCAATTTCTTCACGAGAAAGGAATGTGAAGATTTTTAAGTATTTTACAACGTCAGCATCCGCAGCATTGATCCAGAATTGGTAGAACTCGTATGGAGATGTTTTCTTGCCATCTAACCAGACAGCACCACCAGCTGTTTTACCAAATTTTGTTCCGTCTGCTTTCGTTACTAAAGGAATTGTTATACCAAATGCTTTCGTCTCTTCCTCATGTGTTTTACGAATAACTTCTAAACCTGTTGTAATATTTCCCCACTGGTCAGAGCCACCTACTTGAATGCGACAGTTGTAATGATTGTATAAATGATTGTAATCAATACCTTGAATTAAAGTGTACGCAAATTCAGTAAATGAAATTCCTGTGTCAAGACGTGAAGCAATTGTATCCTTCGCTAACATGTAGTTCACGTTAATTAATTTCCCGTAATCGCGTAAAAACTCGATCGTATTTATATTGCCAATCCAATCACGATTATTAACTAACTGAGCACCATTACCATCTTCTGCAAAGTCAAAAATACGCTCTAATTGGCTACGGATACCTTGAACATTTTTATCAATTTGCTCAACTGTTTGTAATTGGCGTTCTTCAGAGCGACCTGATGGATCTCCAATCATACCAGTCGCACCACCAACTAACAAAATTGGACGGTGACCTGCTTTTTGGAATCGACGTAGTGTTAAAAGTGGCACAATATGACCAATATGCATAGAATCCGCAGTTGGATCAACACCACAGTATAAAGAGACAGATTGCTCATCTAATAATTTGGTCATACCTTCAGCATCTGTTTGTTGATATAACAATCCGCGCCATTCTAAGTCTTGTAATAATTCGTTTGTCATTTTTATTCCTCCTAGTGTTTAATAATTCCGTGTAGGGAGAAATAAAAAAAGTCCCTACACGCAAAACATTGCATGCAGGGACGTTATAAACTAACGCGGTACCACCCGGCTTGAAGATGTCATCCATCTTCCTCTTCATTCAATCGCCTTTATCGCAGGCGCGCACGTCTAAGCTCCAAGCACGTAATTCGTCTCTACATTATGACCAGCTTTCACCAACCGCTGGCTCTCTAGACAGGGAATATAGACACTACTGCAAGCTCTTCTTCACTAGAAAACTATAAGCATTATTCTATACGATTCTTTTTCATTGTCAATAACTATGTTCGAGCTAAATCAATATGTGCTATAATAGACAAGATTTTAGGAGGTCGATACATTGAAAGATTGGATTGAGAAAATCAATGCAAAGATCGATGAATTAATTCAACAAAAATGGATGAAGAAATTACGTATTTCAGGAAGTGTTACCTGGAACTTATTTTTACTATTTTTAGTCTTTGCATTGGTAGGCACTGTATTTGCCGGTTCAGTTGGCGCTGGCTATTTTGCTTCACTTGTAAAAGAAGAGCCCCTACGCTCAAAGGAAGAATTACGAAAAGAAATTTTCAATTACGATTCAACAAGTGAGATTTATTTTGCCAACGATATTTATATCGGAAAATTACGTACAGATTTAGACCGCCGAGTAACAACATTAAACGATGTCGCACCTGATGTTGTGAATGCGGTATTAGCGACAGAGGACGAGTATTTCCGTGAACATAACGGAATAGTTCCGAAGGCCGTCATCCGCGGGCTAGTTCAAGACGTAACAAACTCTTCTACACAAACTGGTGGCTCTACACTAACACAGCAGCTTATTAAAAACCAAGTATTAACAAACGAAGTATCATATGAACGAAAAGCAAAAGAACTTTTACTTGCGATGCGCTTAGAACACTTTATGAAAAAGGAAGAAATTTTAGAGGCCTATTTAAACATAATACCTTATGGTCGAAACGCTTCCGGTCGAAACATTGCAGGGGTAGAAACAGCTGCTGAAGGTATTTTCAATGTAAAAGCAAAGGATTTATCACTTCCTCAAGCAGCATATATAGCTGGTATACCTCAATCACCTTTTACTTACACACCTTTCACAAATACAGGTGTACTTAAAAGTAAAGAAGCTCTACAACCAGGTATTGATCGTATGAAAACTGTACTTTATCGTATGAAAGACGCAGGTTATATTAACGAAGCTCAATATAAAGAAGCACTGGCTTACGATATCACAGCTGACTTCCGTTCACCGGAGATGCGCGCAGAAGATCGCTACCCATGGCTAACGTATGAGCTTGAAAGTCGAGCAAAAGACATTATTGCGGAAAAACTAGCAGAAGCAGATGGTATTGATCCAGAGCGCTTAAAAAATGAAACAAAATTAAAAGAAAAGTATACGATTTTAGCAGATCGTGATGTCCGCTCAAAAGGTTATCGTATCTATTCAACTATTAATAAGGATATGTACGATTCGATGCAAAAAGCAGCGGAAAACTTTCAAAATTACGGTCATACTTACACCGTTAAAGACAAAGATCCTGTAACAGGTGAAGAAATTGATGTTCAAATGCCTGTACAGGTTGGTAGTATTTTAATTGAAAATACTACAGGACGTATTTTAAGCTTTGTCGGTGGTCGTGATTTTGAATTAAAAAGTTATAACTATGCTACACAGGCAAAACGCTCAAATGGCTCAACAATGAAGCCTTTACTCATATATGCACCTGCAATAGAATACGGTGTAATCGGTGCAGGTAGCCCATTAGTCGACGTAAAATTCTCTATTCCCGGATGGAGTCCAAACAACTATAATACTAATGATGAACGAGGACTAATCCCTGCACGTGAGGCATTAGCAGATTCACAAAACTTATCAGCTATACGTCTATATTATAGTATTCTTAACAGACGCCCTGCCGATTATTTAGTAAAGATGGGAATCACAACCCTAAAGCCTGCTGATTTCACAAACATTTCAACTAGTCTCGGAGCCGTAGAAGAAGGTATTACTGTTGAAGAGAACACCAATGCCTTTGCAACTTTTGCAAATGGTGGACAATTCATAGACTCTTATATGATTGATAGAATTGAAGACCAAAATGGAAATATCATTTATAAACACGAAGTTAAACCTGAACAAGTATTTAGTCCTGAAACTTCTTATATCGTTACAGATATGTTACGAGATGTGCTAACAAAAGGTACAGGTACACTTGCAAGAAATACATTAAAATTCTCTGCTGACTTTGCCGCTAAAACAGGTACTTCAGAAGGCTACAAAGACGTTTGGCTAGTTGGTTATAACCCGAATGTTTCTCTTGGTGTATGGATGGGTTATGATAAAAATCAAACACTGGATGCATTTAATAATACGTATCAACGGCCTAGCATGCGAATTAATAAACTATGGGGAACATTAATGAATTCTGTGTATGATGTAGATCCACAGTTAATTGCCCCTAAAACTAGATTTGTGCAACCGAAAAATGTTGTTACTGCATCATTCTGTGGTATTTCTGGTTTAGCGCCATCTGCAGCATGTGCCAATGCTGGTCTCGTGCGCTCAGATTTGTTTAACGCGAAAGTATTTTTACCTTCACAAGCTGATGATAGCTTAGCTTCCTCAAGCGTTGTTACGATAAAAGGTAAAACTTATAATGCACTTCCTAACACACCGGCAGAATTTGTAAAAGCAGGTGGTGCAGGTATTAATCAAGCATTTATTAAACGAATGCTAGGCCCACTTGGCGGTAACCCGGCCAGCCTATTACCAAAAAATTCGTCATTAGCGAATTCATCGGTATCAGCTGTTGATTTCCCGGCAGATAATAATCCGCCAGCAGCTGTAACTGCTTCAGTTAATGGCAATACATTATCTTGGTCAGGCTCTTCAAACGATGTAGTCGGTTATCGTATATATAAAGTAACAAATGGTGGTAGAACACTTGTCGGATCGGTACTTGAATCAACACAAAGTATGGCGGTAGCAAGTGGTCAAGCCTACGTTGTTGTCGCTGTAGATATTACAGGTTTAACTTCATCGCAATCCAATGTTGTTTCTACTGGTGGCAGTGCAAGTGAAAAAGAAAAAGTAAAAGTAAAAGAAGAAGAACCTGAACAAAAAGAAAATCAAGAAGAAATTCCACCAACTACTCCACCTACTAATGAAAATGACCCGGGCAATAATGGAAGCGGCTCAGAAAATGGCAATGGTTCTGGTGGAAGTAACGGAAATGGCTCAAATAACGGCTCTGGGAACAACGGAAACGGCTCGAATAACGGCAATGGTTCCGAGAATAATGGAAATGGCTCGAATAACGGCAACGGTTCCGGAAACAACGGCAATGGCTCAAATAACGGCAACGGTTCCGGAAACAACGGCAATGGCTCTACCGGAGGAGATAACGGAAACACAACTCCACCTACTGACCCACCTGCCCAATAACCAACAAGCTTACTACAGTTCAAAAGTGATTGTAGTAAGCTTGTTTTTTTGTCATTATAAAGAAGACTACTAATTTGAAGGGGTGGGATAATATGAATATTTTAGTTTTAGGAGGCACTCGCTTTTTTGGTAAAAAGCTTATTGAACTCTGTCTTCAAAATGGGCATAGCGTAACTATTTTAACACGTGGTCAAAGTGGAAATCCTTTTGGTACAAAAGTGAAACAGCTAGTTGTTAATCGAGATGATGCTGATGCGTTGTCACAGGCACTATCAAGTACTACATGGGATATTGTCTATGATAATATTTGCTATTCTCCCAACGAAGCTCATAAAATATGTGAAATTTTAGAAGGTAAAACGAACAAGCTCGTTTTCACCTCTACTCTCTCAACCTACGAAATAGACGGCACTGTAAAAACAGAAGACGATTTTAATCCATACGATTATGAAGTTCGAATGGGAAACCGTGAAGATCTTTCATATGGGGAAGGTAAACGACAAGCAGAGGCAGTACTTTTCAAAGAGGCTACGTTCCCCGTCGTCGCTGTACGTTTCCCTATTGTTATGGGTGAGAATGACTATACACGCCGTTTACATTTTCACGTTGAACGAATTTTACAGGAGCAGCCTATTTCACTCCCAAATGTTGATGCGAAGATGAGCTATATTACGGATGACGAAGCAGCTGCATTTTTATATTTTGCTGGCATTACGCCAATTGATGGACCTTTTAATGCAACAGCAACAGGTGCGATTTCGTTAAAAAATTTGATTGGACTTATTGAAGAAGCAAGCGGAAAGCATGCAAAAATTTCACTTGTAGGTGGCGATGAAAAGTCGCAGTCCCCATACGGAGTTCCAGCAGATTGGTATATGTCAACTACAAAGGCAGAAGCTGCAGGCTTTGCATTTAGTCAACTTCATGATTGGCTTCCTGCTCTAGTGCAAACATTAGTAAAAGAGCTGCAATAAAGTGAAACTTTAATCGGTGGAGTATTCTTTACCCCACTGATTATTAGTCTTCACCAATCGGGCTTTTACGGGCAGTTACTCTCCCACCTAAATTCGAGGCGAGAGTCTTGTACCTAACGCTTTGCTTTCGGTACAGATAAAGTACTGCCCGTTAATGCGGGATAAGATTTTACTAAACTACAAACTTATCACCGAATGCGGGGTTGATTTCCGGTCCGGCTGGGCGCTTTGCCGCTGACGCTTCGCTTTCGCGCAGATAAAACATTGTTGCTGTCGCTTTCGCACAGATAAAACATTGTCGCTGTCGCACAGAGCAAAGCTTCCTAGGGGCGTCCGATGAGCCGCTGATCCCTAAGGAGTCGCCCAGCCTCCACTCCAATCAACTTTTATACATGGCATATTTTTTAAAAATATCATCCTCATTTTTAGAGGTAAGCATTAAAAAATCTGCTAGATTTCTTACAAAGAAGTCTAGCAGATTCATTCGTATTTAATTAACCTGATACTATGACAGTATCGTTTTTAAAATCGCTATCGCCTCATTGATTTCTGCTTTTGACACGGTCAATGGAGGTAAAAGTCGAATAACATTTGGCCCTGCACCTACTAATAATAAGCCCTTTTCCTCTGCTGTAGCTATATAAGGGGCAACCTCAGCATCGCCACAGCCAATGCCAAGCAGTAAGCCCTGGCCCTGTACCGTATAATTAGAAGGGAGATTCGCTTTCAACTGCTTCACAAAATACGTGGATAGCTCCTGTACATGTTGTAAAAAAGCAGGTTCAAAAACATGATCAAGCACGGTTTCAGCAACACTCATTGCAAGTGGATTACCACCGAATGTTGTCCCATGTGTGCCAGGACTAAATGTATCATATAGCTCAGCTGTTCCAAGCATCCCACCGACAGGGAAACCACCACCTAGCCCTTTTGCTAATGTCACAATATTTGGTTTTAATATCGTTTGCTCATAAGCATATCTTGTTCCTGTTCGTCCAATACCTGTTTGAACCTCATCGATAATCAGTAATATTCCTTTGTCATCACAGGCTTTAGCTATTGCTGCTGCGAATTCTGGAGATACACTGTTAACACCGCCCTCACCTTGAATCATTTCCAACATAATTGCTGCGACAGAATCATCAATCGTTGCTTCAAGTGCTGCCACATCATTAAAAGGAAGAATCGTAAATTTTTCAACAAGTGGTCCGAAGCCATTATGTACCTTGCCCTGACCTGTTGCGGACATAGCTCCAAAAGTTCGCCCATGGAAAGATTTTTCAAATGTAATAATATGATTTTTCCCTGTATGCTTACGCGCTAGCTTGATAGCCGCTTCGTTTGCTTCTGCACCGCTATTACAGAAAAATGCATAAGAAAAATGTGTATCTGCTATTAATTTTTGTGCAACCTTCTCCTGACCAGGAATATCAAAAAGGTTAGAAATATGCCAAAGCTTTTCACTTTGATCATGAATAGCCTTCACAATCGCAGGATTTGCATGACCAAGACTCACTACAGCGATCCCACTTGTAAAATCTAAATATTTTTTGCCAGTAGAATCTTCTACAATGGTTCCTTGCCCTTTGACAATTCGGGCGCGGCGTTTGCCGTAATTTCCAAATAAAGCACTCATTTTATCACTCCTACTAAATTTGCTATAGCTAGAACCATCAATCTTCTTCTCTACACAACTATATTGCTAACGTTAAGTCATTAGAACGGTCACTCTAATCTATAATGAAGAATGACCTTTACTGAGTGAGGCTAAAGTGATTAATCAATGGGGGTCTCTTCATTCTCCCACTGATTATTAGTCTTCACCAATCGGGCTCTTTTACAGGCAGTTTATCTCCCGCCTAACTTCTTTCGCTGAATTTGAGGTGGGAGTCTTGTACCTGTAACTTGCTTTCGATACAGATAAATTACTGCCCGTTCATGCGGGATAAAATCGTCGTACCTACTAGAGAATCCCCAACAATTTGCACTGATGGAATACCTGCACTTAAACATTCAAGAGCTCCTTGAACTTTTGGTAACATCCCACCATAAATATGCCCCTCCTCAATCCATTGATTGATGAAGGAAGGTGTTGCTTTCGATTGATATTCATTGTTAATTCGAATACCACTTACATCCGTTACAAGTAATAAGCTATCTGCATCTATAGCTAATGCTATTTCACTTGCTACCGTATCTCCATTAATATTTAATGCCTGACCACGTTCATCTGCTCCAATGCAAGCAATAACTGGTACAATCCCTGCACTAATTAATGCTTCTAGCAAAGATGTATTGACGGTTTTTACTTCACCAACAAAACCGTATACATCTTTGTCTAGATAATCCGCTACAATTAGCTGACCATCGAAGCCATTTAAACCAATAGCAGCAATACCTGCCGTTGTTAATTCATGAACAAGCGCTGGATTGACCTTACCTATTAACGTTGATTGTACAATGGCAATTGCAGCTTCGCTAGTAACACGAATACCGTTTAAAGCGTGTGATTCTACCCCGCGCACTGCAAGTTCACGGTTAATGGCTGGGCCACCACCATGGGTAATAATAAGCTCTATACCGCTCTCTTGGAGTTTTTTTAAATTCTCAAAAAACGACTCGTTTAAGCCTTCTAGCGTACTGCCACCAAGCTTAATGACCATACGTTTACGAACGGTATGATGCATTGATTTGGACGTAGTCATAGGTTAGATCACATCCCCAAGCATGCCCCTTGCCTTCACCCATACCAAGTGACACATAGATTTTCACTTCATTCATTTTTAAAATTCGAATTAATTCATCCTCTGAGAATGGAACTGGCTCACCGTTTTCGACCATTGTTGTGCCACCAATTTGGATCGTAATTTTATCCGGATCAACTTTCGCACCACTGTAGCCTACAGCTGCAATAATACGTCCCCAATTTGCATCACAACCAAATACTGCTGTTTTCACAAGTGGTGAACCAACTACTGTTTTAGCAATTTTACGTGCCTCTTCATCCGAAAATGCGCCTTCTACTTCAACCTCAATCAGCTTCGTTGCACCCTCTCCATCTTTGGCAATCATTTTCGCTAAGTCTTGTGCTACTGTTTTTAATGTATAATAAAAGTTTTGCCAATCTGGATGGGCCGGAGTTAAAGCTTCATTACCTGCTAACCCGTTTGCCATTATAACTACTGTATCATTTGTAGATGTATCTCCATCCACCGTAATTGCATTAAAAGTCAGATTTGTGATATCAGATAATGTAGCTTGCAGGACATCCGATTCAATATTTGCATCTGTCGTAATAAAACCAAGCATCGTCGCCATATTTGGTTCAATCATACCTGAACCTTTTGCAACCCCAGCGATAATAACCTCTTTACCATCGACAATAGTGCTGTAGCTTGTGTTTTTCATCACCGTATCTGTTGTCAAAATCGCTTGTGCAAAATCAATAGCACTTTCTAAACTATCCTTTGGCGCTAACTGATTAATCCCATTTGCCACTGGCTCCATATTCATCATTTCACCGATCACACCCGTTGAGCAAACCCCTACTAAATTTGCCTCGATACAAAGCTTTTCTGCCATTAGCGCCTGCATTGTTTGTGCATCCTTCGCCCTCTGCTTCCCTGTACATGCATTAGCATTTCCAGAGTTGACAATCATCGCCTGCATTTTCTTCGTTGTGTAGACAACTTCTTTCGTTACTTTTAATGGTGCTGCCTGCACAGCATTCGTTGTAAAGACACCGGCTACACTTGCTGGTACCTCACTGACTAACACGGCTAAATCTTTTTTCTTATGCTTTAATCCACAATGTATACCCGAAGCTTTAAAGCCTTTTGGTGAAACAATATTTTTACTTGATAATTTTTTCATAATATTTATTGATGCGATTAATGTCATAAAATAGTTCCTCCTTGTTTTTTTAATATGAGATCATTAAATAAAGAACGGTACAACATCCAGCCCTGTCGTTTGCGGTAAATCAAATTGAACGTTCATATTTTGAATGGCTTGCCCTGCAGCCCCTTTGACTAAATTATCTATGACACCAACAATTGTGGCACGATTTGTACGGCTATCTACTTTCACTAAAATATCGCAATAGTTCGAACCTTTAACATGGTTTGTTCCTAGGCTATTTGCATCTGTAACGATTCGCACGAACGGATGCTTTTCATAGGTATTCTGTAAACAAGATACTAACCGCTTCTCTGTGACACCAGGCATAACAGGCGCATATGAGGTCGATAAAATCCCTCTCGACATTGGCACTAAATGAGTATTAAAAGAAATAGTTGTTTCGACACCTGCAAACATAGAAATGGCCTGCTCAATTTCTGGTATATGCTGATGTGTATTCGTTTTATAGATTGAAAAGCTTTCATTCGCCTCACTAAAATGCGTCGTTTGTGATGGCTTATTTCCAGCTCCTGAAATCCCACTTTTTGCATCAATCACTAAAAAGCTCGGATCAATCAATTGTTCTTTTAGCAATGGTAACAACGAAAGCAAAACTGCTGTTGGATAGCACCCTGGATTTGCGATAAGAGACGCTTGTTGAACATGTTCTGCATTCCATTCAGTTAAACCATAAACACTTTGTTGAATAACTTCTAGTGGCGCCGCTTTTTTACCGTACCACGCTTCATAGCTTGCTGGATCTTTTAAACGGAAGTCTCCAGATAAATCTATTAACTTAGGACCTTTCCCTACCAATGGAGGTAATAGCTCACTTGTCACCCCTGAAGGCGTACTTGTAAAAACAACATCAAATTTCTCTAAAGCTCCATAATCAATCTTTTGTAAAGGTGTATCGGCAATATGAACAAGATGACCAAACTTAGAAGAAAAAATTACACCTTCTTCAGAAGATGTGAATAAATCGATCCGCTCCACCGCTTTATGATTATGTAAAAATCGAATAAGTTCTAATCCACCATATCCGGTTGCACCAACAATTCCTACTTTCAATACACTCACCTCTGAAATAAGTTAAAATTAGTATACGTCTGCATATTTATTAAGTCAACTGAATTTTTATTTATATTAGAATTTTTCGCAAACTTCGTTTAATGAATGATTTTGAAAAAAATTTAGATAACTAAACGCTATAAAACAAAGAGAAGACTTAGAAATAGTGACTAAATCTCTAATAGATTAACTTTTATAAAGCATTTATATAGTTAATTTACCATTTACGAACAGTTGGAAGCTGCTATTGCGTAATCATATGGTAAATTGTTTTGGATAAGATGGTACATTGAGTATAGAAATTGTGCTCAACACGTTACATAAATTGAAGAAGCATCGCCATTTAAGGGAAGAGACTTTATCCATTCGGATCAAATTTTTCACTATACGAATCCAAAATTCCGAACCTTAGTGAAGAAAATGGTCTTAGGACAGTCCATGTCACGTCGAGGAAACTGTTGGGATAATGCGCCACAAGAATCATTCTTTGGGCATTTTAAAGATGAAACAACTATTAGAGCATGTGAAACGTTAGAAGAAGTAAAGAAAGAAATTAAGAGTTACATGATTTACTACAATCATTATCGAGGGCAATGGAATTTAAAAAAGCTGCCGCCTGCGCTTCATAGCTCGCGGGATCTTGTAAACGGAAGTCGCCAGATAAATCTATCAATTTAGGACCTTTCCCTACCAATGGAGGTAATAGCTCACTTGTCACTCTGAAGGCCTACTCGTAAAAACAACATCAAGTTTCTCTAGAGCCCCATAATCAATTTTTTGTAAAGGTGTATCGGCAATATGAACGAGATGACCAAACTTAAAAGAAAAAATAACACCTTCTTCTGAGGATGTGAATAAATCAATCCGCTTCACCGCTTTATGATTATGTAAAAATCGAATAAGCTCTAACCAACCATACCCCGTTGCACCAACAATTCCTACTTTCAATGCACTCACCTCCGAAATAAGTTAAAAGAAGGCGGAAACTCATTCACTTATCGAATGAATTTCCGCCTTCTATTTATGCACTGAACGTGTAAAATATTAATATCCAATATTAAAACTTTATTTGAGACTTAGTCTTCCATCGTCGATAAATCGCCAGTTGGTAAATTTAACTCCCACGCCTTTAACACACGACGCATAATCTTACCACTGCGCGTTTTTGGTAGCTTATCCTTAAATTCAATTTCACGTGGTGCTGCATGTGCTGACAAGCCCTTCTTAACAAAATTACGAATATCCTCAATCAATACATCTGAAGGTTCTACACCCTCACGTAAGGATACAAAGGCTTTAATAATTTCACCTCGTACAGGATCTGGCTTTCCAATTACTCCTGCCTCGACAATATCAGGATGCTCTAGTAGCTTACTTTCTACCTCAAAAGGACCTACCCGCTCACCAGCTGTCATAATAACATCATCTACACGTCCTTGGAACCAGAAGTAACCTTCATCATCCATATAGGCAGAGTCCCCAGACACATACCACTCACCTTTTAAGAAATAGGATTCATAACGTTCTGGATTGCCCCAAATTTGACGCATCATTGCTGGCCAACCACGTCGAATTGCTAGATTTCCCATTGTAAAAGGTGGTACTTCATTACCAGCATCATCAACAATCGTCGCATGGATACCTGGTAATGGTTTTCCCATGGATCCTGGCTTAATATCCATAGAAGGATAGTTACAAATCATATGTGCACCAGTTTCTGTCATCCACCATGTATCATGAATACGGTGACCTAGCTCATCAATACCCCAACGAATTACCTCTGGATTTAACGGCTCACCAACAGATAAAATGTGACGTAACGAAGATAGATCATAATTCGCAAGCATACCACTACCAGCACCCATTAACATTCTAAAAGCGGTTGGTGCACTATACCAAACTGTTACACTATAATCCTCAATTGCTTGGTACCAAGCTTGTGGAGAGAATCTCCCGCCAATAATTAGCATTGTGACACCATTTAACCATGGTCCAAAAATGCCATATGCTGTGCCTGTTACCCACCCTGGATCAGCCGTACACCAGTAAATATCATCTTCACGTAAATCTAGTACCCATTGCGTTGATTGATATTGTTGAAGCATTGCATTATGAACATGCAATACACCCTTTGGTGCTCCAGTTGATCCAGAAGTATAATGAAGAATCATACCATCCTCTCTGTCCACCCATTCAATGTCAAATCGAGAAGATGCTTCTTTCAAGCGTCTATTAAAATCTAAAATTTGTGTTGTTTCCTCAATATCAGTTCCTACTAAAAAGACGTGCTGCAAATGTGGTAGCTTTTCTAAAGGTACACGTTCAAGTAACTCTGGTGTTGTCACTAATACTTTAGCCTCACTATCTGCAAGTCTGTCATAAACAGCACCTTCCATAAATGCCTCGAATAATGGACCTACAATAACGCCCATTTTCAATGCGCCTAATAATGAAAAATAAAGCTCAGGTGAACGTGGCATGAAAATAAATAAACGATCACCTTTTTCTAAATTTGTTGCTGTCTTAAAAACATTTGCAGCTTTATTTGTCAGCTTTTTCATTTCATTGAAAGAATAAGCCTCTTTACGCTTACCATCATTAAAATAAAGTGCAACTTTGTTTTTCCGATGCGTTTCAGCATGACGATCAATTGCCTCATACGCCATATTCACACGACCTGTTTCATACCAACTAAAGTCCTTTTCTGTCTCTGCCCAATCATGTGTTGCTGCAGATTCCTCATAATTAGGCAAACTGTACCGCCCTGGTAAAGCATTCAACTTCTCCATCATTTTCATCCCCATGAAACTACCCCTTTCTTTACTATCGCCTTAGTTCATTAGTAAGCAAATTTCAAATCGAAATTTCATTATTTTCCCCCATCAAAATTCGCCACCTTCTCCAAAGACAACTACGTTATGTAGCAATTGTTATACAACAGTTTAAGTAGTATAGAATTAGTGAATGCTTATTCACACTACATTCTCCTGTTAAATAACAGATGCAATATAAATATATTTTACACGAATTCACCAAGAATGTCTTAATATTTTTATTTTTCTAAAAACACAGGTATATTTTGCAAAAGATAGCGTTTTTCCGCAGGAAATCAGCTATAATGGAATTATTAAACGCAGGTGGTGTAATTATGGAACATAAAAAAACTTTTTTTTCTGTCACAAAGGAAACTAAGCATGGTACTGTGTATGTGGAAGGACCTGTTCCTCCAGAAAAATTAGCTACATATTCATTCCACGAAGGCTTGGTTGCTTTTAGACCTCCAAAGCAACAGCAGCAAGCCATTATAGAAATTGCAGGACTTCCCGAAGGACGAATTATTATTATTCGAAAAGAAAACATTATTGTAGGCTACGTCACCTATCTATATCCTGATCCACTCGAACGATGGGCGGAGGACCGAATTGATAACATGATTGAGCTAGGCGCCATTGAAGTCATTCCAGAATATCGAGGTACAGGTGCTGGTAAAGCACTACTAGCTGTGTCTTTTATGGGGGATGAAATGGAGGACTATCTTGTTATCACTACTGAATATTATTGGCATTGGGACTTAAAAGGGACTGGTTTAAATGTTTGGGATTATCGCAAAATGATGGAGAAAATGATGAGCTCCGCTGACTTCGAATATTTTGCTACGGATGATCCTGAAATTACATCACATCCTGCTAACTGCCTGATGGCACGTGAAGGAAAACGCGTGCCCCCTGAGACAATAGAAAGATTTGATAGACTTCGTTTTAGAAATCGTTTCATGTATTAAAGCCAACACAAAGGGGATGAGTATATGATCGTAGAAGAAATTATGAATGAAGAGCCCTACACACTAGCTCCGACAAATACAGTGTTTGAAGCGCTAAAGTTAATGCGTGAGAAAAAAGTACGTCATTTGCCAGTTATAGATGAGGAGCGTCATGTTCTTGGGGTTATCACTGAACGAGATATTAAAGAGGCTTTGCCTTCCTCGTTACGAGATGAACCTAATTCTCCAGTTTTTAATGCTAAAGTGGAAGAAATTATGGTTAAAAATCCACTTGTCGGTCATCCACTTGATTTTGTAGAAGAAGTAGCTCTTACTTTTTACGAATCCAAAGTAGGCTGTTTGCCAATTGTCTCTGGAGGGAAATTAGTTGGAATTGTCACTACCACAGATTTACTCTATACATATATAGAGTTAACCGGTGCTACTGAACCTGGCTCTAAAATTGAAATCCGTGTATCCGATACGCCAGGAATATTATTTGAAATCACAAAAGTTTTCAATAAACATCATGCAAATGTTCAAAGCGTCTTAGTTTATCCTGACTCTGAAAATACCCAAAATAAAATTTTAAGCGTCCGAGTAAAAACACTGAATCCATTAGCTATGATTAAAGATCTTCGAAAAGAAGGCTTTGATGTATTATGGCCCAATTTACCAGGTGTTTCATTACAATGAAAAAAGCAGTATTTGTTTACTCACCAGAGCAACTCGGATATAAATTTTCAGATACCCATCCTTTCAATCATAAACGCTTGACGCTTACAATGGATTTGTTAAAAAATATTGAAGCTCTTGATGATTTGGATATTGTTCCGGCTCGTGTCGCAACAGAAGAGGAGCTTTTACTTGCACATGATCCAAAATATATTGATATCGTTAAAAGAGCAGGGCATGGTGAGCTTTCAGAGGCACAATGTGAAAGCTACGGCATAGGCACCGAAGATACACCCATTTTTGAAAATATGCATGAGGCAAGTGCACAGCTTGTCGGTGGAACGCTGACAGCTGTCGATTATGTTATGGAAGGAAAAGTCGAGCACGCCCTTAATCTAGGTGGAGGGCTACATCATGGCTTTCGTGGCCGTGCATCAGGCTTTTGTATTTACAACGATAGTACAGTAGCCATTCGCTATTTGCAGGAAAAATACAATGCTCGTGTACTTTACGTGGATACCGATGCTCATCATGGAGATGGTGTACAATGGAGTTTTTATGAAGACCCAGATGTTTGTACATTATCTATTCATGAAACAGGGCGCTATCTTTTCCCTGGAACTGGTAATATCACAGAACGCGGAAATGGACAAGGCTATGGCACTTCTTTTAATTTTCCCATTGATGCTTTTACAGAAGATGAGAGTTTCCTAGAAATATATGAAAAGTCTATGCGAGAAGTCTTTGAATTTTTCAAGCCAGATGTTGTGCTAACTCAAAACGGCGCAGATGCACATTATTTCGATCCATTAACACATTTATATGGAACAATGAATATTTATAGAGAAATTCCAAAGCTTGCGCATAAATTAGCTCATGAATATTGCGGGGGGAAATGGATTGCTGTTGGTGGTGGAGGCTACGATATTTGGCGTGTTGTGCCTCGCGCATGGTCTATGCTATGGCTTGAAATGACGGATCAGCAATTACCAACAGGACCTCTCCCTCAAGCATGGTTAGATCGCTGGCAGCCTGAAGCACCAGTGCCTTTTATTCCAACTTGGGAGGATCCAAATCCTTTGTATGAGCCAATCCCACGGAAAGCTGAAATCGAAGAAAAAAATACGCAAATGCTAGCCAAAGCGCTACATATTATTCGCAATGAAAAGCGCGCTTAATTTTACGCCTCACGATTTTCGTGGGGCTTTTTTATTTGTTCTTTAGACATTTTATCCGTCACTCTTGGTGTTCTATCTTCACTTTTGTCTTTCTACTGATTGACATAAAAAAACACGTAAATCCTCAACGAGATTTACGTGTTAAGTTCTATTATTTACTTTTGACAGAT
Organism: Lysinibacillus agricola; assembly: GCF_016638705.1. Taxonomy (GTDB): domain Bacteria; phylum Bacillota; class Bacilli; order Bacillales_A; family Planococcaceae; genus Lysinibacillus; species Lysinibacillus agricola. The sequence goes on from NZ_CP067341.1 coordinate 4,391,024, forward strand.
TGGCGGTGTTCAATACGATGAGGTAATATAACCGCTTCGTCCTCAACAGGCTCTTTGTTCATTAATTTTGTCAACAAGCGCATTGCTACAGCTCCGATATCGTATAACGGTAGCGCGACACTTGTTAGCTGTGGACGAACCATACGCGCTAACTTTGAATTTTCAAAGCTGATAACCTCGATATCCTCAGGCACATCTTTGCCCGCATCCTGCGCACCATGAATCAGTCCAATTGCTAATTCATCACTGCCTGCAAAATAAGCTGTCGGAGGATTTTCAAGTGAGGATAATGTTTCCCACGCCTCTAAGCCCATATCATAGCTCGATTCCTCTGCTGCGATTAGAGATTCATCTATAGGTAAACCTGCGTCTTGTAATGCTTTTTTATAAGCCTCAAGTTTGAATTTTCCATTAATAGTATAAGTAAGCGGACCTGTTACGAATGCGATTCGCTTATGTCCATTTTGAATGAGTAATGTAATCGCCTCATAAGCTGCTTGGAAATAATCAATATTAACAGTCGCGATTGTTTGTGATTCATCTACTGAACCTGCAAGTACAATTGGTACAGGTGAATGATCCATAGTTTGTTGCATTTTTTCAGTCACTTCATCACTCATCATGACAATACCGTCAACCTGTTTTCCCAGCATTGTATCCAGTAACTGTAGCTCTTTGTCTTCATGTTGATCTGAGTTGGCTAAAATAATATTGTAACGATACATTGTTGCAATATCCTCTACACCACGCGCCAGCTCCGCATAAACATTGTTTGCAATATCTGGGATAATCACGCCAACTGTTGTTGTTTTCTTACTTGCTAATCCTCGCGCTACTGCGTTTGGACGATATTCTAATCGTTCAATTACTTCTAATACTTTTTTTCGTGTTGCCGGTTTTACGTTTTGATTGCCATTGACTACACGAGAGACCGTTGCCATAGAAACATTTGCTTCTCTTGCAACATCATAAATTGTAACAGTCATGTACGTGCCTCCTTTTTTTCCTTTTATAGCCTTATCATACGATAATTTTCATATTCTTTTCAAGAAGTAGTATGTATACGAAAAAAAACCAAGTACAAATAGTATTATTCTAGACATTATTTTGTCACTATATAGTAAACACCGCCTGCCGATTAAGCAAGCGGTGTATCAAAACAATTAAGCACGGATTTCATGGTTCTTCATGAAATTTTGTAGTGTTTCGTAGAAAGCATCAAATGTCGGAATATCCATTTGTTGTTGTGAATCAGAAAGTGCTACAGATGGATCTGGATGCACCTCTGCCATTACGCCATCAGCTCCAATAGCAATTGCCGCCTTAGCACATGGTAATAGTAAATCACGACGACCTGTTGAATGTGTAACGTCTACAAATACTGGTAAATGCGTTTCTTGTTTTAAAATTGGTACAGCAGAAATATCTAATGTGTTACGAGTTGCTTTTTCGTAAGTACGGATACCACGCTCACAAAGAATGATGTTCTCATTTCCTTTAGACATAATGTATTCTGCTGCATGAATGAATTCATCAATTGTCGCTGCTAAGCCTCGTTTTAAAAGTACAGGTTTGTTTGTAGCACCCGCTGCTTTTAATAATTCGAAGTTTTGCATATTACGTGCACCAATTTGGATGACATCGATATAATCTAATGCTTCCTCTAAATGACCTGGTGTAACAATTTCCGTAATAACGCCTAAACCGAATTCCTCTGACACACGCTTTAAAATTTTAAGACCTTCTAATCCAAGACCTTGGAAGTCATATGGAGAAGTACGTGGTTTATAAGCACCGCCACGAATTAACTTTTCACCTTTTGCTTTAATAGATGCTGCTACTGCTGCTACTTGCTCGTATGATTCTACAGCACAAGGTCCAAATACGAAGGATGGTTTTCCTTGGCCAATTAGCTCACCATTTATATTAATGACAGTATCTTCTGATTTCTTCTTACGAGATACAAGTAACTCTTTCTTTTTGTCCGCCTCTAGTTGTTTTAAAGCTGTTTTAAAGATTTGTTTAAATATATAATCAACCGTCATTTGGTTTAACGGACCTTGATTGTGCTCTTTGATAAGATCAAGCATGTGACGTTCACGTAATGGATCATAACGATTCACACCTTGTTTTTCTTTAATCTTACCGATTTCATCAACTACAGCTGCACGTTCGTTAATTAGACGAAGAATTTCTAAGTTTAAGTCGTCTATTTGACTACGTAAGCTTTCTAAATTGTTTTGGCTCATGCTTTCTTGCTCCTCTCCCCATGACAGACACTTTCAGAACTCTGAAATGTATGTTACATTTTTAGATATTAGCAATATTATAATCAATGTTGTACAGAATGTCACGCATTTTTAATTTAGCGCTTCAACTCGCTAAATTTTTTTAAGTTGTTATGGGAAAGGAAGCGATTACATTGAGTTCAAAATTATTTGCACTTGATATCGGTACACGTTCTGTAGTAGGCATTATTTTAGCAGAAGATAATGAACACTTTCACGTGGAAGATATCTTAGTAAAAGAGCATAAAGAACGTGCCATGGTGGATGGTCAAATACATAATGTCATGTACGTGGCAGATTTAATCAATGAAATAAAACATGAACTTGAAGAGAAGCATGGTCCTTTAACAAAAGTAAGTGTCGCTGCGGCCGGCCGCTCATTGAAAACAGAACAAGCAAGCGTGACGATCAATATACGTAATCGACCAATCTTTACAGAAGAGGATATAAGTCGTTTAGAGCTACAAGCTGTTCAACAGGCACAGCAACAGCTCCTACAACATAAAGACGATGCCAAAATAAGCCACTACTACTGTGTTGGTTATTCAGTTCTATATTACCGTTTAGACGGAGAAGAAATTGGTAGCTTACTTGATCAGCAAGGTGATGAGGCACAAATTGAAGTCATTGCTACGTTCCTACCACGAGTTGTCGTAGAATCACTTATTGCTGCACTAAAACGTGCGGATTTAGAAATGGATGCACTAACATTAGAACCTATTGCAGCTATTAATGTGCTTATTCCCCCAACAATGCGTCGTTTAAATGTGGCACTTGTTGATATTGGTGCTGGTACATCTGATATAGCGATTACCGATAAAAGTACTGTTGTCGCCTATGGTATGGTGCCAACAGCCGGCGATGAAATAACAGAGGCTTTAAGTGACCACTACTTACTCGACTTCCCAGTTGCCGAACAAGCGAAGCGTCAACTACAAACAGAGGCAGAAATTTTAATTCAAGATATTTTAGGCTTTGATCAATATTATCCGAAAGAAGAAGTTCTTCAAGCAATTGATCCTGCAGTCAAGCAACTTGCAAAAGCCATTGGGGAAGAAATTTTACGTCTTAATAATCGTACAGCTCCTAAGGCAGTAATGCTTGTTGGTGGAGGTAGCTTAACACCAAACCTTACATCTGAACTTGGACTAGTACTTGATTTACCTGCCAATCGTATTGCCGTTCGAGGGATAGACGCCATTCAAAACTTAACGAAGGAAGATCATATTAAAGCATCCCCTGAATTGGTGACCCCAATCGGTATTGCCATTGCAGCAAAAAAGATGCCTATTCAATATATGAGTCTAACTGTCAATGAACAAGTAGTTCGCCTTTTTGAACTAAAGGAAATGACCGTTGCCGATGCATTTTTAGCTGCCAATATTCGGGCAAAGCAATTATATGGAAAACCAGGACATGGTTTATCAGTAAGTGTCAATGGACAAGATATTTTCATCCCTGGTGGTCACGGTCAACCGGCGGAAATTTTAGTGAATGGTCATCAGGCATCCACAAAAACGATGATTAAAACAGGCGATGCCATCCAGTTAATTGAAGGCCAAGACGGTCAGCCAGCTAATGCTACAGTGAGAGACATTGTAGATGATGCTGCCATTAAAACAGTTGCAATTCAGCATACAAAATATGTGATTGAACCACAAATAACTGTTAATGGTTCTCCTGCATCACTCGATAGTGCATTAAATGATCGAGATGTTATCATGTTTGAAATAGCTGAAACAGTCGAGGATGTATTTAAGCTCACAAATAATTGGGAGTTATTAAAACAATTTGAGTCATTTTATATTCAAGTGGACGGAAAGCCACTTTATCTACCTGAGTTTTCAGCCCATTTAATGATTAATGATAAACTATCTAAAATGTCATATGCTGTACACGATGGTGATGTTATTTCATTTCAACAACAAGCATTCCCTACGGTTCAACGGATTGCTGACCAAATGAATGTTTTACTTGAGGATAAAATCATTATACATTTTCAAAGCGAGGTGTTAGAGCTAAAGAAGATGGCGAATGAAGTACTCGTTAATCAAGTGGTAGTATCACCTCTTTCAACCGTTCCAAATGGAGCAACAATTTCATTTAAAGAAAAAGACCGGAGTCGTTGGATATACCAAGATGTGTTCCGCTTCTCCAATTGGCAACTACCTACTACATTTAAAGGTAATTTTACGATTTTACGAAATGATCAACCAGCAAGCTTTGATATGGAAATCTTCGGCGGAGATAAATTAGAAATTTTACTAAAAGAAGCGCCTATATCTGAACAAATGCGCTAAAGCGCTCGTTTACATCCGACAAGCGCTGGAGAGCCCGAAGCAAAAGTAAACGCTCCACCACTTTTGCCCGAGGGATCGAAGCGACCTCGAGGATGTAGCGTTTTAGCCTAGACGACGACTTTGCTCTAGTTTATCCACAGGCAAAAAACCCATAGTTTCCTTAACAATAAAAAAAGGGATACGATACATCGTTGTCAGATGTATCGTATCCCTTTTATATATTATGCTTAAGCGCGAACTTCTTCACTTTTTTCTTCAGCTTGTTCCTTTTTTTCACTAGCATCCTCTGCTTTAGGTTCTTCACTAGGAATGAACTCCTCTAGTGGCTCTTCACCCTCAAAAGAAACAGTACCATCGTCAAAAACAGTTGGTGCTTTTGCTGATTTTAATATTTTTACTTTCTCTACTAATTGTGTAGATTGCTCTTGAATTTGTTTAGATAATTGAACCGTTTTATCTTTTGCAGTTGTCGAGAAATCCGCACTCTTATCTTTTAAGTTAACAGCTTGTACTGCTACATCGCTACGTAAATCTTTTCCTGATTTTGGAGCTAATAATAAGCCTGTAGCTGCACCTACTATCCCCCCAACTAATGCGCCAATAACAAAATCCTTCATGTTCACACGCTCCTCTTCATAAATCGAATCTTGCGGATGATAAAGCTGTGGCAATGAACTTTCAAGCTGTTGTTCCTTCACTTCATTAAAATTTGGTTTTTGAGTTGTCATGCAACAATTCCTCCCCATATTATAATCTAATTTGCCTAGACTGGTTGTCCATCTACTTTAGCAGATGCATCTTCAACTTATGCCTAAGACTTTATTTTTATTCAGCTGACATTCAATGCCTACCGAATAATAATCACTTTTTACGGCCCCATTTTCTTCTCGGTTTTTCCGATTGCTCTGATTCAAAAGGGTATACATCTTCTTGAACCACTTCATGTGCCTGATCGATTATTTTACGCTTTTTCCACTTATCTGCTATGCCTATTGCGACATTGCTCCACTGAACAACTTGTGCTATTTTTTCTTCATTTTGTTCCACACTATTTGAGATCGAAGAGGTAATTTGCTGTACAGACGTATTTAAACCGTTCACAGAGTCACCAATTCCTTTGACTGCATGAACAACGGAATTTAACTGTTCAGATTTTTCTTGAATATCCTCTGCCAAGCTATTTGTTTTGGATAGTAAGGAAGTCGTTTCGCGTGTAATACCTTCCATTTGTCCCTCAATACCTGATAATGTTCCAGCTAAGCTGTTAAGAATTGATTTGAGCGAAAATAATGTCATTCCGACGCTCACACATAAAATTAAAAAACCAATTGCTGCAATGATTGCTGCAATATACAAAATAACTTCCATAACTAGACCTCCTGCAAGTCAAATTCTCTTTACTATTACTTTCCCTATCTTCGACAAAAAAAACTGAATTCCTTCTCATTTTGAGAAAAAACAGCTTATTCCTTGCGGATTAAGCTGTTTCGTTGTTTTTTAGCACGTCTTCAAAAGCATCTTGGAATTTATGAACATCGCCAGCGCCCATAAATAAAAATACTGCGTCCTCATGCTTTGTTAACACTTCAATTCCTTCAGTGGTAATCACTGCACTGCCTTCAATCAAAGACGCTAAATCATGAATGGAAAGTGCGCCTTGTGTTTCTCTCGCAGAACCAAATATATCACATAAGTATGCTGTATCTGCAAGACTTAGACTATCTGCAAAATCCTGTAAAAAAGCTTGTGTACGTGTAAATGTATGTGGTTGGAAAATAGCTACTAGCTCACGATCTGGAAATTTTTGTCTCGCTGATTGAATCGTTGCACGTATTTCAGTTGGATGGTGTGCATAGTCATCTATTAATACATTATTTCCAATATTCGTTTCTGTAAAACGTCTTTTTACACCTTTGTATGTGTTTAAACGTTCTTGAACGATATCTGGTGAAATACCTTCATATTGGCAAAGTGTAATAACAGCTAAAGTATTTAATACCGCATGATCTCCAAACAATGGGATAAAGAATGTACTATAAAATTCATTGCGGACAAATACATCAAATTTTGTACCCTTTGTTGTTTTTTCAACATTACGAGCCTCAAAATCATTTTCAGCTCCAAATCCATAATAAACAACAGGTACCTTCGCTTGAATACGTTGCAAATGTTCATCATCACCGCAAGCAATAATTGCTTTTTTAACCTGTAGTGCTAATGATTGAAAGGCTGAATAAACATCCTCTATATTTGCAAAGTAATCAGGATGATCAAAATCAATATTAGTCATTATAGCGTAATCGGGATTGTAAGCTAAAAAGTGTCGACGGTATTCACATGCTTCCATTACAAAGAAGTTAGCATCCTCATGCCCAGCTCCCGTTCCATCACCGATTAAATATGAGGTTGGTTTATAACCTCCAACAACATGAGCCATTAAGCCTGTCGTAGATGTTTTACCATGTGCACCAGTAATAGCAATCGACGTATAATTACCGATATATTCACCTAAAAATTTATGGTAGCGAATAACTTCTACACCGATTTGGCGAGCACGCTCTAATTCAGGATGATCATCAGGAAATGCGTTCCCTGCAATAACTGTCATACCTTCTTTAATATTATCTGCATTAAATGTAAAAATTGGAATATTACGATCACGTAACGGCTGTTCCGTGAAGAAATATTTATCAATATCTGAGCCCTGTACTTGTTCACCAGCATCAAATAAGATTTGTGCAAGTGGACTCATGCCAGAACCTTTAATGCCTGTGAAATGAAAAACTGTCATTAATTAAACCCCCCGGGAATTCAATATCCCTTCTATCATCTATTAGGTGTACCATATTTTTTCACTAATTATTAGGTATTAATACCTTTACAAGTGCTAAAAAATACGTACTAATCAACACATCTTGTCTATTATAGCACTATTTATGCACAAGGATAAATGTGTAACTTTTCTAAAAATACTAATTTTGACGCAAATTAGATAATCCATACGAAAACAATGCAATTCTTATTCAAACATAGCAATTAAATCTTCTTCGGTAATGTAACTTTCTCGTGGTTTACTGCCTCTTGCCTCCGACACAAAGCCATGAGATTCTAACATATCGATTAAACGAGCAGCACGATTATAGCCAATATGGTATTTTCGCTGAATCAAGGAAGTAGATGCTCCTCCCTGTTCATACACAAATCGGCATACATCCTCAAACAGATCATCCTGCTCAGCAGAAACCTCCGTTTTCTTTAAAAGTTCCTCTTGGTCGAATATATAATCAGGCTCTCCTTGCTCACGAACATGCTCAATAATCGCTTCAATTTCATCATCTGTCACAAATGTTCCCTGCAAACGCACAGGAGCAGACATACCATTACCTAAATATAACATATCGCCTCGTCCAAGTAATCTTTCTGCTCCTTGCCCATCTAAAATAGTACGCGAATCGATTTGTGAAGATACCGCAAAGGCAACACGTGTAGGAATATTTGATTTAATAAGCCCTGTTATAACGTCAACAGACGGTCTTTGAGTCGCAACAATTAAATGGATACCACAAGCACGTGCCTTTTGAGCAATACGACAAATCGCTTCCTCTACATCTGCCGGAGACATCATCATTAAATCTGCCAATTCATCAATGACAATTAGCATATACGGTAATTTTAAGCTATGTTCATTATTTTTATCCGCAATTGCATTATAACGTGTAATATCACGTGCACCAGCATGAGCAAATAGTTGATAACGACGCTCCATTTCCTCCACTGCCCATTTCAGTGCAGCTGTAGCAGCCTTAACATCAGTGATGACTGGGCTAACTAAATGCGGAATATGATTAAACGGTGCTAATTCTACCATTTTAGGATCAATAAGCATCAGCTTTAATTCATGCGGTGCAGCTTTATATAATAAACTAACCAAAATTGAATTGATACAAACTGATTTACCGGAACCTGTAGCTCCGGCAATTAAGCCATGTGGCATTTTTCGTAAATCAATGGTTACAGGCTTCCCTGTTAAATCCAGACCCAATGCTGCTTCCAACGGTGAATCTGACTCGAGGAAAGAAGCACTATTTGTCACTTCCGATAATCGAACAGCGCGAGATACACGATTCGGTATCTCAATGCCAATTGAGCTCTTCCCAGGAATCGGAGCTTGGATGCGGATATCTTTCGCTGCCAATGCAAGCTTCAAATCATCTGCTAGATTGCGGATTTTACTAACCTTCGTACCATGACTTACTGTTATTTCAAATTGTGTCACGGCAGGTCCTTGCATAATGGATTCTATTTGAGCTGAGACCTGGAAATAGGATAAAGCTTCAACCAACGTATCTCCCTGTTGCTCCATCCACACAGTATCTTGTGTTTTTTCCTCAGGCAGCTCTAAAAACTCATCATCTGGCTTTTGATACACATGAACGGGCTTTTGAGGATTTTCCATCACTTGATTTTCCGTTAGTGTTTCAGCTGATAAGGAAGGTGGCTCTTGATATTCTCCTGCGTCAATAGAATCCTCCTCTGGAATGACTACATTTTCTGTAGTAAGCTCATTTTCAGTAGTTGATTCTGCTTTCATTTCGGTAGTTGCTGAAATTTCGTCATAGCTCTCAATATCTATTACTGTTTTTTCTAATGTCGAAACGCTAGACATTGTTGCAACTGGTGACATTGTAATGACTGATACACTCTCTGTTGCAGCATTGATTGGTGCAGAATTTTGAATAGAAACCTCGTTTTCTTTCGTCGATTGCGGTGCTGTTTTATCGTCTAACTCTAACTCACCATTCTCTAAAGGTATAAAATGTTGAATTTCTTCTTTATTGGTTGGTGCTATTTGATGTTCTACCTCCAAGTTAATAAGCTCAGAAGAAGGCTCTTGCTCCTCTTCGGCTTCTTCAACAAGTGCTGGAGTTGGCTTTATATTTTTAAATTGCTGTTGGACTCTCCATTTCTCTTTATCTGTTTTTAACATTAATACATTAAAAGGAATACCGCTTTTTTCTTGCTTTGTCACGTCTTCTACAGATTGTTCTTGTTCATCATCTTCGTTCGTCGACGGCTGAACTACTGTAACTTCACCAATATGGATGGTAGAATTCTCTATTTGTACCTGTTCAACAACTACTTCTTTTACATGAATTTCTGATTGATCAGCTGAAAGTTGTTCAACACCTAGCTCATGCTGAACGGCCGCTTTCACTTGGTCTTCAAATTCTACGGCAAAAGAGGTTGTTTGCGGTACAAGTAATTCTGTATTCGTTACATCACTAGGATGGCTCGTTTCGTCAGCTAATTTTTCATCAAAAGTAATCGGTTCCGGTGCTTCAATTATTTCAGGGATTTCAGGCATATCAAGTTGTTCAGGTTCATCTTTCTGAACTGTGCTAATAGGCTCTTTTTCTTCTAGTATATTTTCAATAGCTCCATTTGTTGTCGCTTCTTTTAAAGACATAGACGCTGTAGGTATTTCTGACTCTTTCTTGTCGTGCTCTTCCTTCCGTTTCTCTAATAATTGCTCAATTGGGCTCGCCTTAGCAAAACCATAGACTGGTGACGGAACATCACTTGGTACAAAACGCTTGCGATTAGCAGGCAAACTATCTTCAACTGTTTGTTCTGTTGAATAATTAGTTTCTGTAGGAGTCGTCGGTGGCTCATTTTGTGCATCTCGAAAAACTAGACTTGCTTTTGAACGATTCTCCTGTTCAGGCTGACTGCGTTTAACCGTCGTTCTACCAGTTCGTTTCGTACGATTTGCTAGTAGTTCTCGAATGCCTGAAACCTCAATATCATAAACACTCGAATCCACAATATGATTATTTAAATGCTTCGGCAGCGATAAATCTTCAATTTGTCCGTAACGAGCATCCTCCATTTGATTGAATGCTTCCTTTGATGGTGTTGTTGATGGTGCAGCTGAAAACTCTTCATCCTCGATTAATGGAAAACGAAAAGTTTTTTGCTTTGATACAGGCGCTTCTTTAAATGAATGAAGCTGCTCAGAACGTTCTTCTTCATAGTCTTCATAAAATTCTTCATATTCGTATTCATTGTCATCTTTATTTATAAATTTACTCATTTGTTTTTTAAACCAATTCACATTATTTCACTCATTTCTCTTACACTTCTTTTATAGCATTAACTAATTCAATGTCTATAACAAAAAGCATACCATAAAAATGTGATAGAAACTTGCATTTAGAGGCTCATTCTAGACAAAAAAATCGTTATGTTACTAGCATATTAGTAACATAACGATTTTAAGAATACATATTAGATATTATCTAGTCGGCGTTTCAAACGCACTACCAATTACCGCATCTTCCGGTAAAACTAAAATTCCTTTTTCAGAAGGTGCATTTGGTATTGCTAATTCACGTGCTGAACATAACATACCGTATGATTCAACACCTCGCAAATTCCCTGCTTTAATAAGCATTCCAGAAGGCATTACAGCACCAATTTTCGCCACGACAACCTTTTGACCTGCTTCCACATTTGGTGCGCCACATACAATTTGTAATGTCTCCTCACCTACGTTTACAGAACAAATGCTTAGTTTATCAGCATTTGGATGCTTGTCCTTTGTTTCAACATAGCCCACTACAAATTTTGGAGAAAAATCTACATCAAGGCTAATTTCAGCACCATTTTTTGCAATAGCTGCCTCTAGCTGAGCTGCTAATTCTGGAGTAACTTCAACTAGACCTTTTGCATCAGTTTGAATATAGCTGCTAGCATTAAATAAATTAAATGCTTTAATTTCTCCTGTCTGTGCTTCCTTTAAAATAGCGATATCGCCTGCACGTTCTACCTCTGTTTTCACGATTGATTCTGTTGCTAATTGTACTAACAATACATCTCCTACATACTCTTTGTTGTAAAATACATTCATTGTTTCTCTTGCTCCTTTTTAACTCTGTTTTTTGCTAATATAAAGATCGGTTCTAGCTCCCCATCTTCATAAATAAAAGATAATGACGTAATCGGCACGATACCAACAGCGAAGAAATGCATCGTCATCTGCGCTAATACATCATACCCTGTTTCATTACGAATATCACCTACTATTAATACATCCTGATGTGGCACAGATAATGTCATATCGCCTTCAATTTTCGTCTGCATGTCTTTCAAAAAGCTTTCATTTAAAATGCGACTTGCATCGTAACCATCATTAGCATTGACAAAATAGAAAATATTCCCCGCAACTTCATCTTTCTTATATACAGTTGGTAGTTGCTTAACTGAAAATCGAGCCATTTCACGAATTTGCTCTACAGTTAATTGTAGTGTCTCTAACATAGATTCATCAATAAAACGATAGGTTTTTCCTAAATCAAGCGCATAAAAAATACGTGTTTCAGCGGTATGTTCAGTAGTGACGAATACATGCCCCTCCTTTGAGGCTTGGGGGTAGGATGTTGCGCGAATAACTGGATAAATTTGCGAAATAGCTTGGAATCCTTGTTCCATCTCTTGCTCCATTGCATTAAAGGTTTGCTCGATTGTATAAATGACTTCATCGATTGCAGCCCCTTGCTTGTCATTATATTTGGCTAAAATGCCTGGCAGAGAAAGCTCCATCCCTTTTCCAATTTTTTTATGGTTTAGACGTAATTTATCGTGCTTTTTGTCAAATTCAAAATCAAACTTTTCCTCATTTAATTGTTGTTTTAATAGGGATACAAGTTGTTCTGATTTAATTTGTTTCACCTAGTTCACATCCTTTCTTCAAAATCAATTTATGCTGAATGAAGAGAAAACGGCTCACATGTTTGTGAACCGTTCTGTTCAAAACTATCCAATTATTTAATCTTAACCGAATGAACGATTTTCGTCATCTCATGTAAATTATCTTCAATATGTTTGGCCTGAGAAATGGTCGTCATTTTTACGCCACCACTATTTACAATAAGCTCAAATTCATCTTCATTATCGGTTTTTGAAACAGCTGTAAAGCCGAAAACACCATCCTTTTCATAAGTATTTTCTTCGATTATGTTTTTTGAACTATCATCTTTTAATAAATTGTAATAGAGTTTACTATCTGTATCCTCGCGATCATTGATAAAAAGAATATAACTCTCTTTTCCTTTAGTTACTAATATATTATATGCATCTGAACTGTCGTCAACTTTAAAGTTTGAAGGTAAGTATAATTCTACATCCCCAACACTATCTGTATGCTCCTCTGGCTTTTCTGCAAAATCAGTTTTCGATATTTGAAGCCCATTTTTAATTTGTTCATCAACAGATTGATTACAGCCAGTAAGTACCAAAAGTAGAAGCATTAAGCCTACAGCTCTTAGCGATGTATAAGACATGTTTTTCTTCCTTTCATTGCTAACTTTTTTTCTATTTTAAAAAAATTTATGTAAAGTTGCAACTTCCCTGTTCCATTATCACTAATCTACAGACACTACTCATGTGCTAATGTAAATAAATATTGACCAACAAGAAGCGAGACAATATGCTCAAACATCATCTGACGACTTACTAACCCTTGCGTAAAAATACCTACAGCTCCCGCACCTTGTCGAATATCTCGAAGTTGTGTATATTGCTCCATTACAGGCCCAAGTTCCTTCCCGGCTCTTATTTCCTGGGCAATTTCTTCTGGTAATATAATTTGTGCACCCGCAGCTGTAAAGGTTGTGCCATTTGATACTGTAAGTGCTCCCCAATTACAAACGTACATAACACCATCCATTTCAGTCACTCCGCCTTCTAAACCAAACGATAATTGCGCACCCGTCTCATTCATTGCATTTTTTGAACGGTTTATTGCTCCCTTTAGTGTTTCCTCATGAGTCATCGGTTGTTCAGATACTTGTGAAGTAGCTTTGACATAGGTAAAATTTGGTTCGTCAAAATATTTTCTAACTATAACTTCAACTGCCTCTGTTTTTGCTTTGTTTGTTGTCCCAATAGCTATGTTCATTTTTCAAATCCCTCCTTCTTCGCATAGAAAAAGATGCCCCTAAAGGCACCTTTTAACTTCTTTCAGCGGATGTCATACTTTACACATTAGCGTGAATCGTCGCTAATGTCGAACGATCTGCTTTTTTCACTAGTTCTACAATTAAGGCTTTTGCTGCTGCATAATCATCAATATGAATAATTGACGCAGACGTATGAATATAGCGTGAGCAAACACCAATTACCGCACTAGGTACACCGTCATTTGCTGTGTGCACACGCCCTGCATCAGTTCCACCTTGTGACACAAAATATTGGTAAGGTATATGATTTGTTTCAGCTGTATCTAAGATGAACTCTCGCATGCCTCGATGCGTGACCATTGTGCGGTCTAAAATACGTAATAAGGCACCTTTTCCAAGCTGACCAAACTGATTTTTTTCTCCTGACATATCATTTGCAGGTGAAGCATCTAGAGCAAAGAATAAATCTGGTTTAATCATATTCGCGGACACTTGAGCACCACGTAGACCAACCTCTTCCATTACATTCGCACCTGAATATAAATGCGAGGCAAGTTTTTCATCCTTTACTTCTTTCATCAATTCAATTGCCAATCCACAGCCATAGCGGTTATCCCAAGCTTTTGCCATAATTTTTTTCGGATTGGCCATTGGTGTGAATGGGCAGACAGGGATAATTGATTGACCTGGGCGAACGCCAAGTGCAATAGCATCTTCTTTATTGTCTGCCCCAACATCTATTAGCATATTTTTAATATCCATCGGTTTAGAACGTTCAGCATCTGTTAGTAAATGTGGTGGTATTGATGCAATTACGCCAGGAATCGCACCACTTTTAGTAAATATTTCAACGCGTTGTGCTAGCATAACCTGATTCCACCAGCCACCTAATGTTTGAAAGCGGATCATCCCGTTATCGGTAATTGAAGTAACCATGAATGCCACTTCATCCATATGACCAGCAACCAAAACTTTTGGTGCATCAGCAACATCACTACGCTTCACACCGAAAAATACCCCTAAATTATCCTGAACGATCTCATCCGAGTACTTTTCCAACTCAGAACGCATGAACGCACGCACTGCGTGTTCATTACCTGGCGCGCCTGGTAATTCTGTTAGTGTTTTAAATAATTGCAATGTTTCCTCATTCATGATGACTCTCTCCCCACGAAGTAGAATATTCTTCCTGCCCATTGTATCATATTTATCTTCATTCAGCAGAAGACTCCCACCTCTGAAGGTGGCGAGATGAATTCGGATGTGGTTCCTTTTCAGTGGGTGTCCAAACACCTACTGAATGAAGATAAAGCCTCCGACGGATATCACGGATTTTGAAGGGAATGAATTGTGCGGGCACAATTCAAAATCCCAACACATTGTTTATCTGTGCGAAAGCGAAGCGACAGCCACAATTACGCCAAGGCGAAATTGATTTCTGTATTCGAAATATTGATACATTTCCTAAAAAGTGCTAAAGTGTGAACGTGCATTCACTCCGTATGCTATGTTAAAATGAAGCTATAGAAAAAGGAGGAAAAAGGCATGAAATTACGTGATTTTTTAATTGGTGTTGCAACTGGCCTAGCTGCCGCAGTCATTGTTAAAGAAGCAAGTGAAAAGGTTTCTCCGTATGTACCTGCAGGACAAGTACTTGAAAACATAAAAAAGGAATTTAAAAAGGATTCTCCGATTGACGGTTCATGGATTTTTATGAAAACAGACAATTTTACAAATGGCATTATGACTATTCCAGTATACCGTGGAGGTATCTCTCGTATGCATGAGGGTGAAATGCAAACATTTGAATTTGCCGCAGACGCCCGCTCAGGTGTTGTAGTAGAGCTCACAGAAGTATAACTTTACTCAGTAATACGTGAACTTAAATTATAGAACCTTATCAAAGAAGCCATCTCAGCTATTTGAGATGGCTTCTTTCTTGTTATAGAAAAATTTAACTTTTATGTCCAGCAAATTAAAGTGTGGTTTTTCAACAAAACGAGAGGTTGATTTCCGTTCCGACTGGGCGCTTTCCTGGGGGCGTCCGATGAGCCGCTTGGGCCAACATGATGTTGGTCACGAAGGCGTTATCACAGGATGTGATGCTCTTAGCCTTCGTTCCCCTATTTGCTCGCTCCAGGGTCTCGGGCCAACATGATGTTGGTCACGAAGGCGTTATCACAGGATGTGATGCTCTTAGCCTTCGTTCCCCTATTTGCTCGCTCCAGGGTCTCGGGCCAACACGATGTTGGTCACGAAGGCGTTATCACAGGACGTGATGCTTTTAGCCTTCGTTCCTCTATATCGCTAGTCCCCAAGGAGTCGCCCAGTCTCCACTCCAATCAACCACTTAACATAGAGTGTATCTTCTGGCATCTTACTATAGTTTATAGAGATTAAACAAAACTTTAGCAGATTTTTTGTGCGAAAGCGCAGCGGTAGCAACAAATGTTTTCTGTAGCGAAAGCGCAGCGACAGCAACAATGTTTTATCTGTGCGAAAGCGCAGCGACAGCAACAATGTTTTCTGTGCGAAAGCGCAGCGACAGCAACAATGTTTTATCTGTGCGAAAGCTCAATGATAATGTAGCGATAATAACAAATACTTATTTAAATAACTACAATAATAATATATTTATTATTGAGTCACTGTTATTAATCTATTCTGTTCAATTATAGTGAGTAGCTATATCGTTCACTTTTGAAATGAATAAATTTATACGCTACTGCTGATTGGAGTGGAAGGCTACTCGACTCCCGTGGGAAAGCGAGACAGGCGAGACCCTGCACGGAGCGTAAGCGGAGGAAGCGGCTCGACGCTCGCCCACAGGAAAGCGAGTAGCCTGGAACGGAAATCACCCTCATTTAAAAAAGTACAACATTTTACAAATTTCTCCTTAATCATTTTGTTTTCCGATTCTATGAAAAAAACCATCTCAGTTATTTGAGATGGCTTCTTTGTTTTACTCAGACAATCCTTTATTGTTAAAGTACTTTTTATATTTTCGATAATAATTTAAATTATTTAACGTTAGCTTCACCCAACGTTTTGCATTCATATCTTGATTATAGTAAAGAGAGTTTGTATATTTCCCTTCACGAATTAATTTTTTCGCTTCTAGCTTAAGTTTTTCATTTGATGCATATTTGAATAATACACCCTTAGGAATGATCATCCATAAATGCTTGTCCTGAACATAAGTTACTTCCTGTTCAATATTTAACATATGGTCATCAGCTACATATTTCATTAAATTATGACCACTTGCTGTTACATAGTAGCTTGAGCGACCATTACGTAAATTAATCTCAAACAGCTTATACTGTTTGTCGCGCATATCGTATTTCATATCAAAGTTAGCAAAACCTGTATAACCGATATCCTCTAAGAAGAAGCGTACTTGATCCATTATTTCTTTATCGTATGTTGTAACGATTGCTGCATAACTACCAATACCTTCAGGTGAATGCTCTTCTAAGATTGGGTTTCCTAGACACATTAGCTTCACTTTGCCGTCTTTCCCGACATATGCATTTAATACACGCATATACGAATCATCACCTGGGATGAATTCTTGAATAATCATTGTATCCTGATAAGTTGAGCTGTAGATTGCTTTTAAAATAGCTGTTTTTTCCGCTTCATCATGTGCAACGAATACTTTTTTCTTACCTGGGAATTTACATGCCCAGTATTCCACCGAGTTAGATGCCTTTAAAATAATTGGGTAATCAAATGGTGGTGTAAAGTTTTCGTAATTGTCTGCTGTTACAGTCGTTGTACCTGGATATTTAAAATCGTACTTATCACACATTTTGTAGAAATTTTCTTTTAATAAAATTTCATCCATAAGTGATTCATCAATGTATGGTACTGTAAAATGCTCCTGCAATGCTGGCTTATTTTTGATAATAAGCTTTGCATAATCATCTCCACAAGCTAACAATAGTAGTTTTTTATCAGAATATTTTTTTGCGACCTTTGCAAGTGCAGGTGCAAATACATCCTGTTCATTTAAGCGATCAATCTCTTCGAAATTTATGATATGACTGTCTTGCGTTGCCGTTAAATGTGAACGTCCTAATACAAGTGGTTTAATACCATATGCCTCATAAAATGCACGTGCCATACCATATGCATTCATATCTGATCCTAGTAATACTGGTAAAAATGGTTGCTCAGTTGCCATGTAATTTCAACTCTCTTTTGTGTTTTAGTATAGCTTTTAGTGTATCATATTTTCCAAAATGTTCACGAAAAAAGTGTCAAAAAAAAATGGGGAACTAGGCTACAAACCATAACGTAGTTTTGCCAAAGAGCCATACTTTATTTAATTACCAAACTTGTTGATTAACCATTTTTATCTACTCTAATTAAAAAGGCTCTGATTTCCGCTACTGGCCACTCGCTTTCCTGCAGGCGGGAGTCGAGTAGCCCTACGCTACAATCAGTTAAAATGGGAATATATCATCAAAATATCAATAAAATTCCTTTTACCAGCCAATAATAAAACTATATTTTCCTACCTTAATTTCATTGACTCAATACTTTTCTACACTGCAATAAAAAAAACGTGCGAACACATAAGGTTCACACGTTCTATTAATTAGAATGTAATAACAGCTTGTCTGCTGCGTTCTAATTTATCTACAACTTCTTTACCTGTTTCATCCCATTTAATCATGCGGTAATAGGCATCATGGTAGAAGATAAAACCGTAACCGTTCGCAAGCGCTTCTTTCATAATACGTTCCTTCGCAAAGACACTCGTCATTGGATAATCGTCATACGCTAAAACCCATAATGGATTTTGATGGGCATGTGTCGGCATAATATCTGCCATATGCAATAATACCTCGCCATTTTGTGTTAATTTTATAACGGCATGTCCATCACTATGACCACCAGTATGAATCATTTCAATACCAGGTGCTACCTCTAACGTACCCTCATAGGTTTCTATTAAATGTTGAACTGGCTCCCAGTTTTCTTTCCAATACGTATTTTTGGAGCGAATATTTGGCTCACGCATTTCGTCCCACTCGATTTTCGTTACAAAGATTTTTGCATTCGGGAATGTTGGTACAAGTACATCATCCTCCCATTGCGTCAAACCTCCAGCATGGTCAAAATGTAAATGCGTCATTAATACTACATCAATATCAGCTGTAGTTAATCCTAGCTCCTGTAAGCTAGCCGCTAATGTTGACTCTTCAGTAACACCAAAGTTACGAAGCTGTTTTTCATTTAATTTATTAAAGCCTACGCCCGTATCAACAATATAGTTTTTGCCTTCATATTGAATTAAAATAGGCTCTGTCGGTAACTCGATTTGATTTTTTTCGTTTACCGGATATTTGCGTGACCATAGTGGTTTTGGTACAACGCCAAACATAGCACCGCCATCAAGGCAAGTGACACCCCCGTTTAGCCATGATAATGACATTTTGTGAAACTGTAACTGATCCATCCATACTCCCCCTATTTAGTAAAAAATTGCGATTCTAGACGATAAATCGGCTGCCCTTTAGCAGAAAATTTCTGCTCATATTCAGTCATAACATTATCCTCAGGCATATTCGCATGTAGGTCGAGTGATACATACTTAAGTAACATACCATATTCAGACATACTAATTAATGAATACTCAAACAAACCACGGTTGTCCGTTTTAAAATGGATTTCCCCATCATCCACTAAAATCGACTCATATAATTTCAAAAAATCCCCGTGCATTAAACGTCGCTTAGCATGGCGCGTTTTCGGCCAAGGATCTGAGAAATTCAGATACACACGCTCTACATCATTTTTCCCAAAATATTTATATAAATCTGCGCCATTTACTTTTAATAATCGTAAATTCGCTGGAGATTTAGCCTCTAAAATTTTTTCTAATGCACAAACAATTACACTGTCATAAAGCTCGATGCCAATATAATTTATATCAGGATTTTGTAAGGCCATACCAGTGACAAATTGTCCTTTCCCAGTGCCTACTTCAATATGCAGTGGGTTGTCATTTCCGAAAACAGCCTGCCAATTTCCTTTAAAGTCTTCAGGATTTGGAACAATAACCTCTGGATGATTTGTAATCATTTCCTCCGCCCAAGGCTTATTTCTTAATCTCAATTTTTTTCCTCATTTCTTTCTTGTAAAATTATTGATTTTTTCTAGTATAACGTATTAACTCAAACTTCGCACCAATATAAATCGGCTTAATCATTGAGCTTGTTTGGTTCTTTACAATTTCAATAGGATTCTTGACAAAATGTTTTATAAATACAAAAAACACCTCATTCTTTGGTATAGTGAATTTGACTAGAATACACTACCAAACGAAAGAGGTGCTTTCATTATGATAGAGCATAATGGACCAAACAATCAACTGTCTAAAGAATTAAAATCTATTTTTTTAATGAATTAGAAATTTTTAAACATTTACGGAAAGCTGGCATTACGAAGAAGTTTGGGTTTACAACTTCTTATTTGTTTCACCTCGTATTCTGTTTAATTTTTCATCAAAAGAGTTGGTGTACCCTTTTATCATCCAAAAAGGGAGATTGTTATCCAGCCAAAGATGCCGTTTATCGTTTTATGAATCATTCTAAATTTGCTTGGCGTCGTTTTTTATCCTTTTTAAGCGCACACGCCGTTCAAAAAGTCGATGCACTAACAGATGAAAAGCGCCCAAAAACACTGATTATTGACGATTCAATGTTTGATCGGAATCGTAGTAAAAAGGTTGAGCTTCTCGCACGTTGTATGGATCATTCCTCTTTAACGAAGCGCTTCTATAAAGGCTTTCGTATGCTTACTTTGGGTTGGTCAGACGGCTTTACATTTATGCCGCTGGATTTTACGTTACTGAGTTCAAAAAATGCACAAATCAATGGGATTTCGAACAACATCGACAAACGTACCTCGGGCTATAAACGTCGTGTAGAATCGTTAGAATCCGCGCCTACAATCATTCCAAGTATGCTTGAAAGAGCCTTACAAGCAGGTGTATCCGCTGATTATGTGTTAATGGATACGTGGTTTACACAACAACCGCTCATTCAATCCATCGTTGAACTAGGTCTGGATGTCATTGGTATGGTGAAAAAAATACGAACCAACGTTATTTGATGAACAACCAACGACTCTCTTTAAAAAGAATTGTATAAGATTGCCACACCTGTCCCAGACAAGAAAGGAATTTTGCGATCGATTCATACAACGATGGCAAAATGGCGTTCAGGTAAAGGTTGTATTTGTCCAAAAACAGAAATAAAAAAAGAGTGAGTGGCTTGCCATTCTTAGCACGGACTGTACGCTTTCTGAACAAGAAATCATTCGTATTTATGGAATGCGTTGGGACATCGAAGTCTTCTTTAAGACAACCAAATCATTATTGAGACTTCAAAAAGAATTTCAAGGGATGTCTTATGATTTACTCATCAGTCACACAACCATTGTCTTTTCAAGATATGTCGTTTTGTCCTGGCAAAATCGCTGCCATACCGACCAGCGAACATTAGGTGGCATTTTCTATGAACTTTGCGATGAAGTAAATGAACTCGATTGGGCTGTCGCTTTACAGCAATTAATCGAGCTTCTTGAAGATACCCTAAAAAAGACAAATACAAAAATCCAAAAACTAATCAAAAGTCAACTTCAGCAATGGATCGCCAGCCTTCCTAATTATATCAAGGCTTATTTGTCGATTTCAGTCTGCGAAGTTTGAGGTATTAACTTAAAATTCGCATGAAATTATTGCGCAATGATATTTTAGTGATGGGTCATTTTTTAATGTTCCTTTGATATAATCTGCCAAGCATTATGTTGCACTGTACAATGAATATTCGTTCCCTCTTTAATTTCTCCAATATAATTACCATCCGTATGACAATCAATGTTATTTGCGTGCACGAAAATGTTAAATTGATTGCCTTGTAAAAAAGTAATCTCTTTAAATTTTGTATGCTTTTCAAAAAATACAGTGACAAATACAAGTAGTAACTTAAGACGTGAAATACCGTGAACGATCGTTATTTCGACTTGTCCATCATCAGGTTTAGAGGAAGGGGAAATTTTCATCCCCCCTCCAAAATAAGGTTGATTGCTCATCGCAACAAACCATGCCTGCTGAAATTGTAACTCTTGATTGTCTGCACGGATGGTTACATCAAAGCGTTCAAAGCTAAATAATCCTCTTACAACAGCCGCGGCATAAGATAGTTTGCCGAGTCCTATTTTATTGAGGTAAAACTTCAATCGGGATTTATTAATATGCTTCGTGACAAATGCATCAAAGCCCACACCAGCATTATTGACAAATATCTCGTGCTGGAGATTTCCAAGCTGAACGGCACCAATATCTGTCGGAAGGCTAGCCATTTCTGTTTGTATATAGGTTTCAATTTGTAATGCATTTTGGAATGTAGTAAAGTATCTTGCAAAATCATTTCCAGAGCCAGCACGTACTACACCAATAACTATAAATTCATTATGTACAACACCACTAACAACCTCATGTATTGTGCCGTCACCACCAACGATAACAATTAACTTTTTTGTTTGAGCATCTTGCGCCCAATTTTTAGCAAGTTCCTGTCCATGTCCTTCATATTCTGTAAAGGCGACTTGATAGTTGATTGTTAAATGCTGTTGAAGGTGATGCCAAACTTTCTTTCCTTTTCCATGCCCTGCTGCTTCATTCACAATAAATAATATTTGCATTTATTAATCCTCAGCTGGTTGAGAAGCTTGCTTCCAAATATCCCGATTAAAGGATGTTGTTTGTACATTGTTTAAAATCGTTTGAGCTGCACGAATTTGCATATGCTTCATAGGAGAGGATACTTTCTTTAAATGCTCCATCCACTCTCCATAATTTCGATGATCAACAAATTGAATTCCATAGGGTGACCCTGGATAATCGAAATAGCCATTCCGTGTTAAAATAACCTTGCGAATTGGCATATTTATTTCGTCCTGTTTAAATAATTGAGTTAATACAGATTCCATGCGATTTAAATTAATTATTGGATTAAGGACTTTTGAATCCTTCGTTCCTACTTTTTTAATCCAGAATCGTTCACTGCCTCCTACATAAACTGCTTGATTTTCCGCTTCTAGCACTGTTATACAAATACATTCTGTCGGTGACATTAGCACGACATCAAGCTCTATTGGGGCTTTTCTAATTTGTAAAATAGGGTAATAAAAAAGCAAATAATTATCCGGTAATTTTTGTAACAAATTTCGCAACAAGGGATCACGCATAAAACGTGGATCTACATACGATTTTTCACGTAATGTTGAACTTGCCCATTTCATTTGAAAATGGAAAAATTGATCGATAAACATTCGTTTCAATTCATGAATAGATTGCGGTGCATAGACAATTTTGGGTTCAAATGTTAAGGTCGTTTCTTCTTCTGGTATGCTCTCTTCATCACTCACCAGCTCATTCGTTATTTCTACCTGTTCAACGTCCTCATTGTCTTCCTTCTGACGACCTGCAAAAATTTTTTTGAATAAAGAGAATCGCTCTTTCTCTTCGAAAGAATCTTTTTCTGAATCGCTGTCGGCATGTTGCCACTCACTAATTTCTTCTCCTAACTCCCACTGTCGCTTAACACGCTCCCACTGACTTTTCTTTAAGCGTACAAATTGTGTTGGATATCTTGCTAAATCAATTTGATAGCGCGAGATATAATCTTGTAATTTCACCAATTGTGCCATTTTAAGGTCACTCCAATCTTACTTGCCCTATATCTAATTTTGCCACTATTGCTTTGGAAGACATACCACCCGCAAAATAAATAGATACTTGTTCTTTGATTTTAAAGTTCCAATCATTCTACAACTGTAGATAATCATCATCTTATATATTTTACATGACGTTCCAGTAGAAAACATCCATAATTTATTCAATAGAAAAAGAGAACTACCCAAGTTTAGGGTAGTTCTCATCCGCCGGAGGATTTAACTTATTTCGCATTAATAGAAAGCGGTAATTTCGCCTCGAATGCTTGTTGTAATTTACGAGTCCATTCACCTGGAACTCCAGCACCAATTTTGTTACCATCAACATCGATAACAGGTGTTACTTCAGAAGATACAGATGACACAATGATCTCACTCATTGTTAATAAATCTGCCTTTGTCATTGGTTCTTCAATAACAGGTAAATTAATTTCCTCTGCACATTTTAAAATGACTTGGCGTGTAATACCGTTTAAAATGAAGTTATTTGCAGGGTGTGTATAAAGCTTACCATCTTTAATGCCGTAAACATTTGCTGATGAACATTCTGTTACGATGTCACCACGATGTAAAATAGCCTCATAGCAGCCTTTTTCAGATGCTTCCTGTTTTGCCAGTAAAGCACCTAATAAGTTTAAAGATTTAATATCACAACGTAACCAGCGAATATCCTCTACTAAGGTAGCCTTAACACCTTTTTCAAAGTTTTCATATGAACGCTCACCAGTTTTAACATTCCCTGTTAATACAGCTGGAACACTTGCATCTGGGAAAATATGATTACGAGAAGTTGTACCACGTGTAATTTGGAAGTAAACATGACCCGTTTCCAAATTATTTTTTTCGATAAGTTCATGTAATAATTTGTGTAATACGTCTTTAGTATAAGGAATGACAAGACGAATTTTTTCGGCACTCGCATAGAAACGATCAATGTGTTCTTGTGCTGTGAACATATTTCCGTTATAAACTTTAATTACTTCATAAATGCCGTCACCAAATTGGTAACCTCTGTCTTCTGGAGATACTGCAATTGATCCTTCTTCAACGATTTGATCATTCCATAATGAATATGCCATTTGTTACGTTCATCCTTTTCATCTTTAATTTATTTGTTTCCTGCAAGTTCAACAATTGCTTCAGCATAAATAGCTGTTGCTTTTATGAGATTTTCAATGACGACAAACTCATCCGCACGATGCGCTACGTCAGGTTCACCTGGGAACAGCATGCCAAATGCTACACCCTTTTTCATGACACGCGCATACGTACCACCACCAGTAGACAGTAGAGGTGTTTCATAGTCTCCTGTTTGACGTCTATAGATACCTGCTAAAGTCTGGATAAATGCATCGTCCTCGCTTACATAATGAGGTTTAGAGTCATCTTGAATATCCAATGAGAATCCTTTTGCCACAGTTAAGCGTTGTGCTTCCGTGATTTTTTCATCAAACGGATATGTGACAGAATAGCGCATACTAATGACCATGCTGCCACCTTTAGCCACATCGTAGGTTACAATACCTGGATTTAATGTAGTTTTACCAGACATTTCATCCTCGAATTGTAAATCAAGCTTGTTGCCATAATGGTCTTGATAAAAAACATCTGCGGTAAAGTCGACAAATTGTTTACTTGCCTCTGTCGTCAACTCTTGTTGTAAAAATGCTGCAAGATAAACAGCTGCATTGACACCTTTTTCCGGCTCCATTGCATGGGCTGCCTTACCTTTGATAATTATTATATAGCGAGACCCCTCGATTAATAAAGAGCCTTCTAGCTGATTTTTGCTTAAAAATGTGTGAAAATTCTGTTCGAATTGTTGGGAAACGAACTGCACCGTTGCTTTTGCAAAATCTGGTACCATATTTGGTCGCTTTCCAGCATTAAATAGTAATAGCTGTTCTTTCGAAGCATCACCTGTTTTATTTTGAGAGAACACTAGCTCGGCAATGCCTTTTTCTGCATTGATGAGCGGGAAATCCGCATCTGGTGCAAATCCAATCGTCGGCATTTCCTCATGTTTAAAATAGTGGTCGACACAGCGGAAGCCTGTTTCTTCATCCGTACCGATAATCATACGTACTCTTTTATGGAGCTCAATGCCTGCATCTTTGACAAGCTTCATGGCCATCCATGCTGCAATTGTTGGGCCTTTATCATCTATTGCGCCACGAGCAAATAGTTTACCATCTGCTACAGTACCGCTAAAGGGTGGGTATGTCCAATTTGTTTCATCACCAACTGGTACTACGTCAACATGACATAAAATACCTAATAACTCTTCACCTTCACCCATCTGTATGTGACCTGCATAATTATCAATATTTTGCGTTTGCAGTCCTTCAGCTTGCCCTTTTGCTAATAACCATTCAAGAGCCTTTAGAGGACCATTACCAAAAGGTACTTCAGTAGTGATCGTATTCTCATCGAGAACACTATTAATTTGCACAAGCTCCTGTAACTCTTGTATCAATTCATCTTGCCTTTCTTTTGCAGCTTGTAACCAATCCATACGATGTACCTCCTCCAATGTATTAACATTATTCTACTCTTTACAACATAAATTACAATCATCATTCTGACAACTTTTCAAAATCCCACTTCGAACACTACCACATATAGCACGTTTTTCACTTATTCCCACAAAATACTGTATAAATTTTATGTCTTAATTGTAAATTTCCCTTGCATTCACTAGAAAATCGACTAGCTTTTCTATATAATGAAGTTATCAGAATAATTGTTCTGAATATAAATTAGAAAAGGGGATGTCTAAGGCAGCTACTTATTAGCCTAAGTGCACTCCGCACATATTGTCGTCCGCTAGTCTTTGCCAAGAGAAATAAGATGAAGGAGTGGTTCATTTATGAAACCAACTACTGATCGAATGCTTAATCGTATTAAAGACGTGTACATGTTTATTTTAGACAAAGGAACCGTGTCTACACAGGATTTAGTCGAAGAGTTTAGTATCACTCCTCGCACCGTTCAAAGAGATTTGAACGTGTTAGCCTTTAACGATTTGGTGATGAGTCCAAGTCGAGGCAAATGGACAACGACGAAGAAAAAAGTAAAATTGACGTCTTAGTTTTTACGTGTAACACGTAAAGCATTTTGTATGGGAAAAGAATGACCTTTCGTCGTGGTCATTCTTTTTTTGTTTTCTTCTATTTTTTGATCACCCCACAATTTATCAAGCAACCAAGCAAATATGATTTGATTACTTTAAGTGAAATCCCCCTCTAATTAATAAATATTCATTATTTATTGCTCATCATCAAAAGCTTAGGATGACATTTTTAAAAAAATATGCCATGTATATAAGTTGATCTTCGTTCCGACTGGGCGACTCCTTGGGAATTAGCAATAGAGGAACGCGAGTGAAGCGGCTCATCGGACGCCCCTAGGAAGCTTTACTCTGTGCGACAACAACAATGTTTTATCTGCGCGAAAGCGAAGCGTCAGCGGCAATGTTTTATCTGTGCGAAAGCGAAGCGACAGCAACAAAGCGCCCAGTCGGAACGGAAATCAACCACACTTTATGGTGATGGACCTTATTTAGGCAAAGCCCTATATTCGCTAAGAATTTTTCGACTATTTACAATTGATTAACAATCCGTTAAAATCGAAACATTCTACATTTTGAGAGGAGGATTTTCTATGAAACTATCTAAACTGTTTCATCCACTAGTTTGGATTATTTTAGGTGGAACTGTTTTCACACGCATAGCAAGTTTTATGGCCATGCCCTTTTTAGCAATTTACTTACATAATGAAATTGACGCCTCCCCTTTACAAATAGGTTTAACGATTGGTATTGCACCGCTAATCTCCACAGTAGGAGGATTTTTTGGTGGTTATTTAACGGACCGATTTGGTAGGAAGCGCATTATTTTGCTTACTATTATTGTTTGGAGCATCGTGTTCTTTGGCTTTGCAACAGCACAAACTGTTTGGTTCTTCGTAGCATTAAATGCCTTAAATGGCTTATGTCGTTCCTTCTTCGAACCTTCAACACAGGCATTAATGATTGATTTTACTCCCGCTGACAAACGAAAAAGATTGTTTTCATTGCGTTACACAGCTATTAACATAGCGGCTGTGATTGGTCCTGTTATTGGTGTTTATATTTCTCAATTGTCTAGCCCAAGTATTCCATTTTTACTGACAGGAATTATGTATATTATTTATGCTGTATTTTTATTTTTCGTTTTAAATCGCTATGAAATGCAACAACCAAAAGCTTCAACACCAACAAAAATATTGCAAACCTTCACGATACTATTGACGAATCGTGTACTACTAAGCTTTATTTTTGGGGCAATTTTAATAAATATTGGCTACTCTCAATTTGATTCAACACTGCCACAAATTATTGAGCTTAAAATTGAAGAGGGTGCCAAGCTCTATTCTCTACTAATTTCGTTAAATGCAGCAGTTGTGTTATTACTTCAATTACCGATTAGTATACTTTCAGAACGTTTTTCATCGACAGCTACTCTTTTAATAGGGATCCTGTTATTTGCATTTGGTCTTTTATTATTCGGCTTCTCAAATAACTATCCGATGTATATTATCGCTATGATTATATTTACGATTGGTGAGATCTTCGCTTTTCCGACTATGAATGTCATGATTGATGAAATTGCACCTGATACACAAAAGGCAACCTATTTAGGGGCAGCCCAATTTAAAAATTTAGGGGGCTTTATTGGACCAATTATCGGCGGGTGGTTATTAACACACTATATCGATGCAATGTTTGCGGTCATTGCAGTTCTTGTTTTATGCAGTTGTCTATTTTATAGATCAAAGCTTAAGCCGCAACAGGAATAAAGTGGCTCATCATCATAACGTGTGGTTGATTTCCGTTCCGACTGGGCGCTTTGTTGCTGTCGCTTCGCTTTCGCACAGATAAAACATTGTTGCTGTCGCTTCGCTTTCGCACAGATAAAACATTGCCGCTTTCGCACAAAGCAAAGCTTCCTGGGGACGTCCGATGAGCCAATAAAATGTAAGTAATAGGGCTTTTACGGGAGTTAACTTCAGACAAAAAATCGCTCCATTTCTATAAGCGATTCCTAGCAATTGAAACACTTGCTTGAACTCACTGTAATAGTAATGGAGCGAATGATTATTTAATTATTCAATTGGCTTTCTTTATCGGCAGCAACTTCTTCATAACTGGAGTATTGGTCTTTACCAGCATTTTTCGATTGATATAATGCCTTATCTGCACGCTCAAATAAGCTTCTTTCTGATTCATCTGGGTGAATGCAAATGGCACCACCCATACTGACTGAAAGTACAGACCATCTATCAATAGTGACTTGATCCACATATTTTAAGTGGCGAATTTTCTCCAAAATAGAATTTGCTAATTGCTGCATATATTCATCCTTCACGTCATATAAAACAATTGCAAATTCATCCCCACCAAACCTTACAACAAAGCCATTATTTCTCACTTCTTGTTTTAAAATTCTTGCTGTTTCAATCAGAATTTTATCTCCTTCAACATGTCCAAACCGATCATTTACTTGTTTAAAATTATCTAAATCTAACAGCAATAAACCAGGTTGATTCGTCTTTCTTTTTCTTAATAAATTGTCCATTTTTCTAATATAGGTAGCTCGATTATAGACATTTGTTAAAGGGTCGTATGTTGCAAGATGAATTGTTTTAGAAAGGAGTTTATTGATGACTAATAGCATGATGAACGAAGTTACTAAGGCAATACCAAGCAACACTTGAAACTGCTTTGTATTTTTAGCTAGCGCCTTAATTTCAGTAAAATTTCCATATTTCACAAATACAATCCTTTTAGAAGATTCTCCCCGAACCGTTTCTGCTACATATGGTAAAAAACGATACTTTTCGATATAGCCATTTCTAAACTCCTTTTGAAATTCCGTTGGCTTCATCGTTTTTTTTGCTAGCTCGAAATGCTCTTGAAAAATTTTCGATTGTTCTTTTACAGTTATTTTACGGGATTTAAAATCATCAAAGAAAACCCCACCTGCATTTATCGTTTGTACTTCTATCAAATCAGCATATTTATCAATTAGATATTCAGCAGTCTTTCCAAAGTTAAATGTTTGGAACACAGGATCATCAAGTAAGTCTATACCTAGCTCGAATAAATATTTGTTGTCAGGTGTTGCTAAATAGCCAAATTTTCGATATCCCCCAGTGGTTGTTGAAATATCTATGCCATCATTGTAGTATTGCCCGCTTGCTCGACGTTCATCTAGTAAAGTAGAAAAACGTTTGCAGCATTGGGAAAAATTTAACCCTTTATCTTTTTCAAAAGTTGTATAAATTACAGTATTTGATTGATCGAGTATGTACACATCCATACCATGCTCGTTTTTAATCTTTTGCAAATCCCACGTAGCTATATCTGGATTTTCACCATAATATATAATTAGTTTTCGGAGTGCTACTTCCATTTTTTCAGAAATATTTTTATCAAAATAAAAATGTGCATTATCTACAGTTTGCATATCTGTCAAAATATGATTTTCAATTAACATTCTATTCGTGGCTTCTTGTTCTTCTATATCTGCCACTAGTATTTGCCTATTGACATAAAAAATTACAGCAACCAGTATCAATGCAAAAGCAATTAAAGATATTAATAATTTAATTCTCAGGTTTTTCATTAACTTGTCCTCTACTTATTTTCACCATCATTTTTTCTGAAACATTTAGAGATTTATTAGTACCATAGACTAAATAGTGTTTTCTTTAAAAGTCATATCGTAATTATACAGTTACTGGTATAAGTATGTATATAAAAAATACCTCGATACTAATCGTCGTTAGCATCGAGGTATTCTTTAATCCCTGTTTTGTAAGCAGGCTAGCTCTTCAGCCGTTAACTCTCGATATTCACCTAATGTTAGCTTGTCATCTAGCTTTAGGCTACCCATCGATAGACGTTTTAAATATGTTACTCGTTTACCAACAGTCTCAAACATACGCTTGACCTGATGAAACTTACCTTCTTGGATCGTTAACTCAATTTCTGATTGCTGAGCAGATTTTAAGATGATGAGCTCTCCTGGTTTCGTTATATAACCATCGTCTAGCTCAACACCCTGAGCAAATTTCTCACAGTCTTCCTCAGTCACAATTCCTTCTATTAATGCATAATAGACCTTTGGCACATGTTTTTTAGGAGATAATAAATTATGTGCTAATATACCATCATTGGTTAACAGCAATAATCCCTCTGTATCTTTATCTAAGCGACCTACCGGGAAAGGTTGGAAATGTTGATGTAAAGGCTCTAACAAATCGATGACGGTTTCATCCCGTAAATCTTCTGTTGCAGAAATAACTCCAGGAGGCTTATTCATCATAAAGTATACAAATTCTGTATAAACAACACGTTCACCAAAAACGGAGACATTCTGCTTTTCAGGGTCAACATGCAATGCTGCATCCTTCGCATATGCGCCATCCACTGTCACTGCTTTTTGCTTTAAAAGCTGCTTAACTTCCTTGCGTGACCCATAGCCCATATTTGCCAGTAATTTATCTAATCGCATAGTACCTCCTATTTAAATCCCAGTTTGTTCGTAATTCTTGTCAATCGTTCACCGAGAAGTTTTTGTGCTAAGCCTAGTTGTAAAGACAAATAGCCATATACTGCTACACCTACTCCAGCACAAATAACAGAATAAACTAATGCGGAGAATTTACCATCTACTGGTCCCATTAATAACTCTAAAAGTTTATGAACAATTAGTACACTTACCGCCATTGCCGCAGTCAAAAGAGAAATGAGCATAACACGACGTACAACCATTTCTGATCTGTAGTTTAGTGTTTTTCGTAGTACAAGTATATTAATGATAATGGATACACTATAGCCAATTGCTGTAGCAAGAAGCGCACCATCAGCCTCTATCCAACGAATTAAAGGAATGTTAATTGCTAGCTTAACAAAAATCCCAGATAATAAACTGAAGACAATCCACTTTTGGAAATCAATACCCTGTAAAAGTGCTGCCGTCACTTGGAACAATGCAAATAAAATAGCAACAGGTGCGTAATGAGCTAAAATCATAGCTCCCATTTCACTTTCAGAATAGAGCATAAAGTATATTTCATTCGCTAACAACGAAATTCCTACTACTGCTGGCAATGTAATAAAAATTAATATTTGATATGTTTTATCCATTGCATGTCGTAGCGATAAATATTCACCTTGCGTAAAGTATTTTGTAATCGTTGGTACTAGCGCCATCGAAAAACCTGTAGCTAGCATTACTGGAATAATAACAACCTTATGTGTTGTAAAGTTAATCATTGATAAATACTTATCCGTTACTTCCGCTAAGCCTATTGATGTCATAGCACCGTTAAACGTTAGCATATCCACTAATTGGAATAACGGATTAGCAATACCTACAAACACCATTGGAATCGAATACGTAATTACTTCTTTATATATGTTGGACATTGGTAGCTGTGTAGATGTAACACTTTGACTACGCAGTAAATCAAATTCAGGTTGATATTTTTTCCAATAATAATAGAGCACCAGCAACCCACCAATTGCCCCGATAAAGGCAGCAAATACTGCGAAAGAGATAGCTGTTTCTGGTTCCCCATTGAAAACTACTACAACTAAGAATGAACCACCTAATAACACAACAATACGAACAATTTGCTCTACTAACTGCGAAACTGCTGTAGGCTCCATTTTGTCATAGCCTTGGAAGAATCCACGCCAAAGGCTCATAAATGGCACGACAATTAACGCAAAGCTAACCCAGCGAATGACCGAAGCAATTTGCTCAACCGTAAATGCCTGTTCATCACTTTTAATAACAAGACCTGCTATTGGCGTAGCTAGTATAAAGAGAGCCATAAACGCAGCAAAACCAGTAATCATCATAATAAGTATGCCTGATTTCATCAGTTTGCGGCCTGATTGGTAATCACCTATTGCATTGTATTTAGAAACAAACTTGGATACAGCAATTGGTGCACCCGAGATGGCTACTGCCAGCATAATCGAATAGGGAATGTATGCATATTGATAGAGCGCAATATTCTCCTCACCTACAATTGCATAAAACGGAAAAATATAAATTAATCCGAGCACCTTCGATAAAAACATTCCCATTGTTAATATCGCAGTACCTTTCATTAAATTGGACATCGTACCCATCCATTCATTATAAAATCAATATTTTCATCGTAACACTTAGAAAAGACTTATAAAATATTTGCTGTAAAGACGCTTGCTTCAGTAGCACCCTATCTATAGTTCTTTGGATAAAGCAGAGTGGGACGTTTTACAGAGTATTCGAGGCTTGAACCTGTTTTCTGAGCAACTTTGCGGATACCTGAGCGGTTTCGTTTCACCTGCTACCCGAGCACTTTTACTGGATACCTGAGCGGTTTAAGCAATTCAGGGAAACTGTTTCATTTGCAAACGCTGTCACACAGACAATAGACGGCTCTTGATAGCTTGATTTCACTGATCAACAATATTCAGCAAAACAACATGAAAGCACATCATCGCAAAATATTAAATAAGTAAACCAACTGTAATCTTAACATATTTATAGGAAAACAGACGCATAAATACATTAAAAAGTTCTAGAAAAATACAGCTAATTCAAAAAAATAGTGGCTGTGTCCTCCTGATGGAAAGTAGAAAGCTCAAAATAATCGGTGGAGATTAAGAATACCCCCACCGATTAAAGTTATCTAGCTATTACATATCTACGAAAAATTGTTTATACCATACTAAGAACACATAGGCTGTCCAAATATAACGTCCACGATTTGCTTTGTCTTCATAGTGCTCATCTAGATAGCCCACTAATTGCTTTGTATCAAAGAATTCATTGGCAAAGTCAGTTGTAAACATTTCCTTTACCATCTTGTAATACTTTTCTTCACGTAGCCAGTGACGAATTGGCACTGGGAAGCCAAGCTTTGGACGTTTCGCCCATTCTTCAGGTAATTCCTGGTGTGCAGCTTGACGGAGAACATATTTCGTATCAATGTCATTTACGCGATATTTTGATGGAATGTTTTTCGCTAATTCCATCACTTCTTTATCTAAAAATGGTACACGTAATTCAATAGAATGAGCCATACTCATTTTATCTGCTTTTAATAAAATATCGCCTGGCATCCAAAGATTTAAATCAAGATACTGCATTTTAGTAACATCATCATCACCTGGAACTTCATCGTAAATACGTTTTGTAATCGATTTTACAGATGGACCATTTTTATAGTCTGGTTTCAATACATTTAATGCATCTTCTTCGTCCCATACAACCGCTTCCCCAATGAAGCGTTCTTCTACAGTTTGACCACCTTTAACAAGGAAGTTCGAATATTGATTTTTAGGTAACGCCTCTGCTATGCCACGTAATGCTTTACGGATACCAAATGGGATTTTCTCATATTTTTGCATTTTGCCAGAGTTTTGGTACCATGAGTAGCCACCAAAAATTTCATCCGCACCTTCACCTGAAAGTACTACTGTTACATCCTTCGATGCTAACTCAGAAAGGAAGTAAAGTGGTACAGAAGATGGGTTCGATTGTGGCTCGTCCATATGCCACTGAATTTTTGGTAATGCTTCAAAACACTCATCTGCTGAAATATATTTGCGCTCATTTTGAATATTTAATGTATCAGATAATTCTTTTGCTAAATTTGTTTCATTAAACATATCCTCGTAGTCAGAGAAACCGACTGAGAAGGATTTATCAGGACGTAATAATGAAGTAATATAACTTGAATCAATACCACCTGATAAGAAAGAACCAACCTTTACATCACTTATTTGATGCGCATCTACTGATTCTTTTACTGTCGTACGAATATCTTCTACATATTTTTCAATCGGAGCTTCTTTTGCATGGAATTTTTTATCCCAATACTGCACAATTTGCTTTTGTCCATTTTGAATAAGCATATAGTGTGCTGGTTGTAATTTGTACACACCTTTAAAGAACGTTTCGTCCATTGAAGAATATTGGAACGTCAAATAAGGTCGTAGTGCATTTTTATTTAATTCTTTAATAAATGATGGGTGTGGTAAAAATGATTTAATTTCTGAACCGAAAATAAAAGTACCATCTGTTGTGTTTTCTGTATAATACAGCGGCTTAATACCAAAGCCATCACGCGCGATGAATTGTAAATCATTCTTTTTATCCCAAATGCAGAATGCGAACATTCCGCGAAGTTTTTTGACAAATTCTACTCCGTATTCAACATAACCATAAATAATAACTTCACTATCAGAGTGTGTTTTAAAGTTGTGACCTTTTTCAATTAAATCAGCACGTAGCTCTTGGAAGTTAAAGATCTCTCCATTAAATACGAGAACGATGTTTCCATCCGCACTGTATAATGGCTGATTTGCCACATCTGATAAGTCGATAATACTTAATCGACGGAATCCTAAAGTTACTTTATCATCACTATGAATTCCACCGCTGTCTGGTCCACGGTGAATAATTGTATTCATCATATTTTCAATCGTTTGATGATGATCAATCACATTTGTTCCATTAATATAACCAATAAATCCGCACATTCTATTTTTCACCTCATAATTTAGTGCATAACCTTTACCATAATAGCATGAAAAGTCGTTCATTTCATGCAGACAATACAGATAAAGTAAAACTTTCATCAGTGAGGTTATTCTACACCGATTATTCGTTCAACCTCGAGCACTTTCTCTCACTTAAAAACACTTCAATTTTTCATCTTCCATCTAAAATCCACACATGAAAGCTCTTCACCGAAAGTTTCGGATGACATTGTGTTAAAAAGTATATCATGTGTATAAGTTGATTGTAGTGGAGACTGGGCGACTCCTCGGGGATTAGCAATAGAGGAACGAAGGCTAAAACCATCACATCCTGTGATAACGCCTTCGTGACCAACATCATGTTGACCCGAGACCCTGCAGCGAAGCGTAGCGGCAGCAACAAATGTTTTATCTGCGCGAAAGCGAAGCGTCAGCGGCAATGTTTTGTCTGTGCGAAAGCGAAGCGACAGCAACAAAGCGCCCAGTCGGAACGGAAATCAACCCCACGTTATAGTGACGAGCTACTTAAAGTAGAAGATAAGGAATTATAAAATACTTTTGTTTTATTTTCAATGTGAAAGAAGCCCCTCTATATAGACTTCATGTATAATAGGAAAGATTCCTAATTTGAACAGAAAGTGAGTTTAAATATATGTACGATGTTATCGTTATCGGTGGAGGCCCATCTGGTTTAATGGCTGCTGTCGCTGCTGGAGAGCGAAAAAAGAAAGTATTATTACTAGAAAAAGGGACAAAGCTCGGCAAAAAATTGGCCATTTCAGGCGGTGGTCGCTGTAATGTCACAAATCGTTTGCCTGTTGAAGAAATAGTCAAGCACATACCTGGAAACGGTCGTTTTCTTTACAGCCCATTCACAGTTTACAATAATGAAGATATTATCGCATTTTTCGAAGGACTTGGCGTGGCATTAAAAGAGGAGGATCATGGACGTATGTTCCCTGTATCTAATCGCGCGCAAGATGTTGTAGATGCACTTATTCGTCAGCTTCAACGTCTACATGTTGAAGTACGCTTAAACACACCCGTTAATAAGCTGCTAATGGATGAGGAAAAAATTCTTGGGGTACGTCTTACAGATGGCACAGAAATTCGTAGTGAGGCAGTAGTCGTTGCAGTTGGTGGAAAAGCTGTTCCACAAACAGGCTCAACAGGAGATGGTTATCCATGGGCAGAACGTGCTGGTCATACAATCACAACGCTTTTCCCTACTGAGGTTCCTGTCCTATCAAAAGAGGATTTTATTCAAGCTCGTGAGCTACAGGGGCTAGCATTACGTGATGTCGCTGTCTCTGTTTTAAACAAAAAGGGCAAGGTGCTCGTAACGCATCAAATGGATATGCTCTTTACCCATTTCGGATTAAGTGGTCCAGCTATTTTACGCTGTAGTCAATTTGTTGTGAAAGAATTAATGAAAACAGGTTACGAGCCTGTGACAATGCGTATTCAAACACTTGTTGATTATAATGAAGAAACGTGTCTGCAATATTTAAACAGACTCATTAAAGAAGATCCAAAAAAAGCGGTAAAAAATGTTTGGAAAGGAATTGCGCCTGAACGCTGGTTGTTATTTTTATGTGAGCTTGCAGACATCGATGTACAAATGACAGGTACTGAATTATCACAGGAAAAAATCCGCAACTTAGCTAGACTACTCGTCAATTTCACAATGACAGTTAGTGGTACGCAATCTCTTGAAAAAGCATTTGTCACAGGCGGTGGCGTGTCTGTTAAAGAAATTGAACCAAAAACAATGGCCTCGAAGAAAAAGGATGGTTTATTCTTCTGTGGAGAAATCCTTGATATTCACGGCTACACAGGTGGCTATAATATAACGTCTGCACTCGTTACAGGACGTATCGCAGGGATGAACGCAGCACTGTAATTTACTCTATTTTTCGGACTTCTATCAGCGATTTTGTATCACATAAAAAGCGTGTCCTGAAATAAGGACACGCTTTTTTAACTTTCTTTAGACATATATACTTCCTCAAATGGTTGAATGATAACAAAGCCTTCACCTGAAAACGCCATTTGAATGGATTCGCCACTACCACGACCGATAAATGTTCGGAAGCTAATATCTGTTTTAAACTCTGGTGCCAAATTACCTGACCATGCTACTGTAGCATGTGGATCAGTATAGACCGTTTCACCAGGCTTCACTAACAAGGTTAACGGTTCGAAATGGGTTGTAATAGCTACCTTCCCTCTTCCTTGTAGAGTTACATTAAACAACCCACCTGACATGACTCCTGCCATTTTACGCATTAAATGAATATCCCAATCAATACTTGGCTCGAATGCGAGTAAATCATTGCCGTTTACACAAATACTTTCATCCTTTAAATCGAAGACCGTTATTTTTTTCCCTTGATCGGCTAAATAAAGTCGCCCCTTACCTTTCGCCTTCATAAGTTGTGTACCTTCGCCGGTTAATACTTTTTTAAACATTTTACCTAGGCCATGCTCCAAAACACGCTCACGCTCAAACTTAATATCTCCTATGTAAGAAATCATAGCGCCCATTTTCGACCAAACCTCGCCATTTAGGTTGACCTCTAATACACGCTCAGTTTCTAACTCGAAATATTCATTTTCGTTGTCGTCCTGCTGTGTTTTATTGATAAATTCATTTAAAGAAAATTTCCCCATATCACATTGCCTCCTTATTTATTTTATATACGCTTTAACTTATGAAAAGATTCAATCAATGCCATTAAATCAATTTCGCCTTGGCGTAATTTTTGCCCTAACTGACTCATCGAACACCCCCAGAAAATCGCCTTCACATTATAAAAATCCCTAGTTTTAGGTCACCCTTTTGAAAATTGATTAATGGACCTCGCATTTGCTTTTCGTTACAAAATTTCTCTTTTGGTAGCGAAATCACTTTATTTCCCGAAATGTTATTGACATCAGACAACAGCTGTTATACATTAAACAAAGATTAATCAAGTGTTATATAACAACAGCTACAAAAAAGGACCATATAAGCGTCATGTGCGAAATGACACTCATATGGCCAATACCTTCAAGTGCGAATTAAAAGTAATATTTATTGTGTAGCGGAGACGTCTCCAACCTTTTGAGAAGCTTCTTTTAATGCTGTTTGTTTACGTACATCTGCACGTAAAGTTAGCGAAATAATTAATGAAACTGCAATTAATCCGGCAAATACATAGAATACTGGAATGTAGCTTCCATAAGCATTTTTAATTGCGCTCACTAAAAGTGGACCAAAAATTCCACCTAGTGACCAAGTCGTTAATAAATAACCATGAATGACTCCAAGTTGCTTCGTACCAAATAAATCACTTGCAAATGCAGGTAAATTTGAGAAACCTCCACCATAGCAACTAACAACTAAGAAAATAAGTGCTTGGAAAACAATAACATTTGTTGTATGCGGTAAGACGATAAATGTAACTAGCTGTGCAATAAAGAAAATTACGAAGACGTTCGAACGACCAATATAGTCAGACACAGCAGCCCATATTAAACGACCACCACCATTAAATAATCCCATTATTCCTACCATTGCTGCGGCTCCCGCAACTGATAATCCTACAATTTCCTGAGCCATTGGAGATGCAACAGAAATCATCATAATACCTGCTGTTACGTTTACTAAATGCATCGACCATAGCATCCAGAAATGCTTAGTTTTTACAGCTTCACGTGCTGACATGACAGCTAAATCTTTTTTCACTACTTCTTGACCATTATTTGCAGCAGCCTTCATATTCACTGGCATATAACCAGGTTCAGGCGGTGCTATATATGAAGCCCCTAAAATCATTAACGTGAAATAACTTGCCCTAAAAATAAAGTACGTTGTAGAAATACCTACAGCCTCCATTAAGTTAGCTGCGACTGGCGCTGTAATAAGTGCCCCTGAACCAAATCCAAGTACAGCCATACCTGTTGCTAAACCGCGGCGATCCGGGAACCATTTTACTAATGTCGATACAGGCGCAATATAACCAATACCCATACCTAATCCACTTAGTAAACCATATGTTAACCAGTACATTGTTACGGAATCCATTGAAATCGCTACACCTGCACCAGCTTGTCCTGCTCCAAATAGAACCGCTGCTACCATCGCAGATTTACGTGGTCCCATTTTTTCTACTAAGTTACCAAATAATGCTGCAGAAAAACCTGCAAGCCCCATCATTATTGTAAAGGCAACCGTTACGTTTGTTTCACTCCATCCCATTTCTGTAACAATCGGTAGCTTGTATACACTGTATGCATATGCTCCACCAATTGAAAGGTGAATAGCGATTGCGGATAATGCAATTAACCATCTATTTTTATTCATAATTTCTCTTTTCTCCCCTCTTTTGCTACCTGTGAAAGTTTTATGAACGTCCATGTAAAACAATTTAACACTTAGAATTATTCAAATGCAAGATGTTTTTTCAAAAAATATTATTTCTCCAAAAAGTATTTTATTTTTTATCCCAGTAATTTTATAACGGAAACCCTACAGTCTCTAAGTAAATAGATGTTTATTAAACGAAAACCACAACATTTTTTAGCTAATATTATTTTTCTACTCTATTATCTCAATACACTAAAATTATCTTGATATAATTAATTTTGTGTATAATTTCACATTCAATCTATGTATAGTTAACTTTCTCCAACTCACATAATTTCCTCGAATTTCTTCAAAAGAGTATAAACGAACATTCAATACGTAGAAATATTTAGAACGAAAGAGAATTTCGAAACCTAAACAAACAAAATTTTTTCAAGTAAAAAGAAACTAAAAAATAATATTGAATGGCATTTATAACTATTAATGGATTTACCATTAAATAAATCCAATACATATTGTGCATATTTCAAAATGAATTATCATTACTTATTCATTTTTATTATTCAAATATACATTTTTTCTTTTAAAAAGAATTATTTAAACGTTAAAACAACTAATCCAATCAGTTATAACAAAAACAGTTGCTATAGCACACAAGTAATAACAGTAGATTTTGATGTTAAGCCAAAATAAAATAGTAAAAGTTGTAGGGTGAGATATTTCCCTACAACTTTCTTGAACTAATTCTTTTTTTGTACAATTAAAATTCCTATGATAGATGCCAATATTATAATCAAACCGCTTAAAAACATGGCGAATCGAATGCTTATATGATCAATCAAATAGCCAAAAATATAATAACCAATTGGTAAAAACAAAAGCCCACCGAACATTTGTAAACTTGTCACACGACCAAGGTATTCTTCTTCAATTAATTCTTGTACCGCACTATCCCATATAATCACAAATGAGGTAATAGCAAAACCGATACAAAACATCATCAATAAAGAGAGTAGAAAGATATTTGAGAAGGATAAAAATAAAATGAGCAACCCAACACTAAACATAAAAAGATAATATTTTTTGAAGTTATTCGAAACCTCGGATTGCCTACTAATAAACCATGCCCCTAAAAATGCTCCTAATGCCATGCTACTCAATAACCAGCCAAAACTTTCAATTCCCTTGAAGTATTCATTTGCATAAATAGGTAGGATAATAACATCAAATGAGGCAATCCCAATATTTACAACAGAACCAATCAAAATGCTATAACTTAGCCATTTATGTTGAATTAACACTTGGAAACCCTCTTTAAATTGTTGCCATAATGATTTTTTCGATTCAACTGCTGGCTTTCTTCCCATAGATAGAAAGGCAAAGGCGAAAGCGGCAAGTAAAAATGAAACAGCGTTGATACCAAATGTAATAAATATGCTAAAAGTTGCGACTAAATAGGCAGCTAGAATAGGTCCAATCATTTCGAAGACTTGTTGTGCCATAGCTCGATAAGAATTTGCTTTTACTAGATATTCTT
Source organism: Lysinibacillus agricola (assembly GCF_016638705.1). Lineage (GTDB taxonomy): Bacteria > Bacillota > Bacilli > Bacillales_A > Planococcaceae > Lysinibacillus > Lysinibacillus agricola. The sequence goes on from NZ_CP067341.1 coordinate 4,431,803, forward strand.
TATCCACAATACTAGGCAAGATTGCTTTTAATGTGGGACGATATAAGGTATTTAATGTTCCTAAGAAAAAGGTAAGCAAATAGATGTGCCAAATACGAATATGTTTGTTTATGATGAGATAAGTGATTAGTAAAAGAGCAATACCTCTTACTAGATTGATGATAACAATTAGAAACTTCTTAGGTAGCTGGTCCACGAGCATACCACCTAAAAGAAGAATCAGCAGTTGAGGTATAATAAACATGCTTTGCGTTGCACTAATATCGCTCGCTTGACCATCTAAATGAATAATTAAAAAAGGCAAGGAAGTTGTAAATAAAGCAATGCCAATAAATGAAACAATTTGTCCGCTAAATAGCATCACAAAGTTTTTATTTTTCCACACAGTTATCCTCTCAATTTGATTCATATTATGATATGAATTTACAAAATTGTATAGTTTTTCGAAAAATACCAAATGAAATTTGACTGAATATTAAAAAAATTGTATATTTAGATGTAATAATGGGAGGTGATTAGATTCTAGCCTAATAGTTAAGAAAAGTCTAAGTCTAAATTTTAAAAAAGGAGAGGGTATTCATGTTAAAAACTAAGTTGAATTTATCGAAAGGTAAAATTGAAGTATTTGCAACTAATTTACAGACGCCTTCGCATATGGAATGGACAAAAGATGGTAGACTATTAGTTTCTGAAACAAGTGCTGGAAGGGTAAGCGATATTACTAATGGTGGGAAAATTACAGAGAACAATGTGGTTTATGATGGTTTAAATGGACCTTCAAGCATTGTTCCTTTAGAAGACGGTAGAATTTATGTTTGCGAAACCTTTGCAAATAGAGTAACAAATATAGGTAAAGATAATGACAATAAAAAGCTGAATTTTGATAATTTTAACCGTCCTTATAGCATAGTTGTACAGGATGGTAATTTAGAAATTGTTGAAAGAGAATCGAGCTTTTCAAATAGAGTAGTTAAAATTAATATGGAAAATGGTGAAAGCCATACGAAGATAACTAACATTCCAGCTCTACCATTACCTGGTTTAGAGGGATTGCTACCTACGGAACAATTTAACGATGACTTTAAAGAGAATTGGTTCCTATACTCTGGGTGTTCGGGCTGGAAAGCAAACTTATTGGATAAAGAAGGTAATATTTATTCTCTTTCTAGTAGTTCTGTCATGGGAACTATTGTGTACGACCCTGACATACCAACAACATTCTTGGACTTAGTAGATATGTTTGATCCAATTGCTACAGGTTTAGATTTAATGGGCGGGATGATTCAAAATAAAAATAATCTTATGTTATATGTCACACAACCAAGAAAAGGGACTATAATGGAGATTAACCCATTTGAAAATAGAGATTATAGATTTACCCCACCAATTGTACAGGGATTGAATTTCCCAACTTGTATTAGATTTAGTCCCGATTTCAAAGAAGCCTATGTTTGTAGTTCACCAACAGGTTCTGTTTGGAGATTTTATGATTTTGATTAAAAATAGATTATAATACCTAGATCATTCACCAACATATACAAAATCCCACAGAATAACTGACCGATCAGCTTTTCTGTGGGACTCTCTTTTTAACTTAAGAGATGAAAAAAAAATCCATTTCTATTAAAGTTATTGCTACCAACCAAACACCAAAGAAAGGATTCTTATAATCTCAAACTTCGTAGCTAGATAAACCATCCCAAAACAGATGGCTGTAAGTTGCACTATTATAAATTTATCTTTCTTGACACTATTTTTAGGTATACAAAAAGAACCTCATTCTTTGATAATAGTGCGATTGACTAAAAAAACACTACCAAAGCAGAAGAGGTGCTTTAATTGAGCTTTTTAATGGTACGTTGAAACATATCGATTTTAAGATTCAAAAATTCATTAAAGGTCAACTTCAGCAATGGATTATCGACCTTCCTAGTTATATCAAGGCTTATTTACCGATTTCATTGTGAGAAATTTGTGTTATTAAGATAAATGTTTTACCTCATTATAAAAATTAATCTCTTCCATTGATTTTTTCGATACTCTATTTCACTCAAACCAGTATTTTTAAGCAAGGTTTTTCCAGAACCAAGTTATCGTTCGATAATGCTGCTAAAATTTGCATTTATGACCGCTCCATGGACTACAAGGATAACGTACTTATCAGACATACTCCATTTTTATTTTCTGTAACCCCTCTAATACTCTATTTGTTAAATTCTCTCTAGACTCTTGATTTGGATAATTTTTTGAGGATACATTCTTCTTCTTTCTTCTATCGATAAACCTTCTACATCACCATAATCTCATTCACTAAATCGGAACATTTCTAGTAAAGGAATGTTTATTTCTTCTTTAATAATCATTGCCGCTTGCTTTACTCGTAATAAGGGACTACTAATAATAACATCCCATTTATTTTTAGATAAATAGTAAGCGCACTGCTTTGCATATCAATGCCTGTATCATTTAACAGAATATTCATTCTCTCTTATAGTTTTCCAGGCTTATTCCATTCAGTTTCCCCATGTCGCACAATACAAATTCTAGTCAAATTCTCTCTCCCCCAATTGTTTAGATTAAATCTCAAAACAATTATACTATTCTTACTATGTAAAATAATTATTATCCCGACTAATAAAGATCGATAAAATGTAAAAAAAGACAGAATCAAAATTTGATTCTGCCTTTAATCTTATATTAATGAAATGATCCAACCATCAAAAGTACTTCCGTTAAGACTCCAGTTCTGTAGCAAGTAATCTTAACTTTTATAGAAGCATGTAAATGGTGTTTCTTTCATTTATTTTACGACGATATTCACAAGCTTGCCTGGAATGACAATTACTTTTACTAAGTTTTTGCCTGCCATATACTCTTGTACTTTGCCATCAGCAAGTGCTACTTTTTCAATTTCTTCTTTTGAAGCGTCTTTTGCTACGATGATTTTTGCACGTACTTTACCGGCCACTTGAACTGCGACTTCCACTTCATCATCAACAAGTTTAGACTCATCAAATGCTGGCCATTCCTTATATGAAAGTGTTTCATCATGACCTAATATCTGCCATAACTCTTCAGCAACGTGTGGAACCATCGGAGCTAACATTTTCACAAAGCCTTCAGCATATGCTGTTGGAATAACATCTGCTTTGTAGCAATCATTGATGAATACCATCATTTGTGAAATAGCTGTATTAAAGCGAATACCTTCATAATCCTCTGTCACTTTTTTCACAGTTTGATGGTATGATTTTTCAAGCGCCTTGTCATCAGAGGCTTGAATTTTCGCAGCGATTGTTCCATCTTCATTGACAAATAGACGCCAAATACGATCTAAGAAGCGACGTGCTCCGTCCAAGCCATTTGTTGACCATGCAACAGATGCTTCAAGTGGACCCATAAACATTTCATATAAACGTAAAGTATCGGCACCGTGTGAAGAAATGATTTCATCAGGGTTGACGACATTGCCTTTCGATTTAGACATTTTTTCATTACCTTCACCAAGAATCATCCCTTGGTTAAATAATTTTTGGAATGGCTCTTTCGTGTGTACGACACCTAAATCGTAAAGTACTTTATGCCAGAAGCGAGCGTAAAGTAAGTGTAATACTGCATGCTCTGCCCCACCGATATAAATATCAACTGGTAACCAGCGTTTAAGCAACTCAGGATCTGCAATTGCCTCTTTGTTCGTTGGATCAATATAGCGTAAGAAGTACCAGCTAGAACCTGCCCACTGAGGCATTGTATTCGTTTCACGACGACCTTTTTTACCTGTTTCCGGATCAACAACATTTACCCATTCTGAAATATTCGCTAATGGTGATTCACCTGTACCCGAAGGACGAATATTATCAGTTTTTGGTAGTATTAATGGCAATTCTGATTCTGGTACTGGCGTAATTGATCCATCTTCCCAATGGATCATTGGGATTGGCTCTCCCCAGTAACGCTGGCGGGAGAATAACCAGTCACGCAGACGGTATGAGATTTTCTTCTCCCCTACGCCTTTTTCCTCAAGCCATTCAATTGCCTTAGCAATACCGTCCTCTTTGTTTAAGCCATCAAGGAAGTCAGAGTTAATGTGCTTACCATCTCCTATGAATGCTTCTTTGCTGATGTCTCCACCTTCAAGTACAGGAATAATTTCTAAGCCAAATTCTGTTGCGAATTCATAGTCGCGTTCATCATGTGCTGGAACTGCCATGATTGCACCAGTACCATATGATACTAATACGTAGTCCGCAATCCAAATTGGCACTTTTTTACCGTTAATCGGGTTTACTGCATAGGCACCTGTGAATACGCCTGTTTTTTCTTTCGCTAAGTCTGTACGTTCTAAATCAGATTTCATTTTTACTTTTTCTAGATAAGCATCTACAGCTTGTCGTTGTTCAGCAGTTGTAATTTGTTCCACTAATTTATGCTCAGGTGCAAGTACACAGTATGTAGCGCCAAATAATGTATCAGGACGAGTTGTAAACACTGTGAAGTTTTCATCTGTGCCATCAATACCGAATATTACTTCTGCACCTTCCGAACGACCAATCCAGTTTCGCTGCATATCCTTAATAGATTCTGGCCAATCAACTTCCTCTAAGTCGTCGATTAAACGGTCTGCATAGGCAGTAATTTTTAGCATCCATTGCTTCATTGGACGACGTTCTACTGGGTGACCACCACGTTCTGACTTCCCATCAATAACTTCTTCGTTTGCAAGTACTGTTCCAAGTGCTGGGCACCAGTTTACAGCCACTTCATCCACATACGCCAAGCCTTTTTTATAAAGTTGGATAAAAATCCATTGTGTCCATTTGTAATATTCTGGGTCTGTTGTGTTAATTTCACGATCCCAATCATAGCTAAAGCCTAGCTCTTGAATTTGACGTTTAAATGTCGCAATATTTTTTGCTGTAAATTCTGCTGGGTCATTCCCCGTATCAAGTGCATATTGTTCTGCTGGTAAACCGAATGCATCCCAGCCCATAGGATGTAAGACATTATAGCCTTGCATGCGCTTGAAGCGTGAAAGAATATCTGTCGCTGTGTATCCTTCTGGGTGCCCCACATGAAGACCTGCACCTGATGGATATGGGAACATATCTAACGCATAAAATTTTGGTTTTTCCATTTCATTTTCAGTTTTGAAAGTTTTATTATCAGCCCAATATTGCTGCCATTTTTTTTCGATTTGTTGATGATTAAAGCTCACGATTTTTCCTCCTTTAAACTTGTAATGTTACTCATCGTAAGAATTGACAAAATATTTAAAAAAACAAAAAACTCGCCCCTTTCTTAGTCAGAAAGGGACGAGAGAATTCGTATCTCCCGCGGTACCACCCAAATTAGTGATCACACTCGGCTTTAGCTTCCTTAACGCGGAAGGAACGGCACGCGTTATTCACGCGGGCAGACTCAGAAGGCGAGTTCAATTTGCTTTCCTACTAGCTCCCACCAACCGCTAGCTCTCTAAAAAGAACCACAAATTTACTATTCCTCATCACTGTCTTTACATGTATTGCATTTATTCTAATGGAAAGTTTTGAAAAGCACAAGCCTTTGTTTATATACTACCCATTACTGAACAATTATATCCTTTTTTCCTTATATCGCTATAAAGTGAAACTTTAATCAGTAGGGATTTTTCTTCATCCCCACTGATTATTAGCTTTCACCAATCGGGCTTTTACACCTAACTTCTTCGCTTTCGGCACAGTTAAATTACTGCCCGTTAATGCGAGATAATTCCTGACATTCACGAAAAGCAAAATGCTTACACCCAATGCATTGATTTGTATCTAAATAGCTTAGAGCTTTATTTATCGCTTCCCCTGTATGCGGATAGAAATTTTCCTCACCGATTTCATCATATAAGCCATTGTGCTGTAGTACCCTTTTTAATTCATCTTGCACACCTGTAACTAAAATGGTGCCACCCTGGGCTTTAAAATTCCGGATGACATTACCAAAATATGCCTCACCTGTTGAATCCATAAAAGGCACTTTACTCATACGTAATATTAAAGCTTTTTGCTGTTGCTGAATGGAACTTACAATTGCCTCCTCAAAAGTTTGGGCTGCACCAAAGAAAAGTGGGCCCTCAATTGTATAAATACTAATTTGTGGACAATCCCGCTTCTGATGAACAACATGTGATTGCACTTTTCCGCTCTTTAACGAATGGTCTGGTAATACCTTTGTTACTACAAGCTTTTCGCTCATACGCTTCGCAAATAATACGACTGCTAATACGAGCCCAACCTCTACAGCTAGTGTTAAACTTGTAAAAACAGTGAGAAGAAACGTAATCATTAAAACGAGGGAATCTCCTGATTTTAATTTAACGATATGCGCAAAATGCTTTTGCTCACTCATATTCCAAGCCACAACCATTAAAACTGGAGCCATACTTGCCAATGGAATATGGGAAGCAAAAGGCGCTAATAATAATAAAGTGACTAATACAAATACCCCATGAATAATACCTGACATTGGTGATACTGCACCTGTTTTAATATTTGTCGCAGTACGGGCAATAGCACCCGTTGCAGGAATCCCTCCAAAGAAAGGAGTGACGATATTAGCAATCCCTTGACCAACAAGTTCTCGATTACTATTATGTTTTGTATTTGTCATCCCATCCGCTACTACCGCAGATAGAAGTGATTCAATTCCACCAAGCATGGCTATCACAAATGCTGGTCCAATAAGTAGCTGAATTCGCTCTAATGTGATATCTGGTATTGCAAAATTCGGTAATGAATTTGGGATTTCACCATAGGCTGTTGCTATTGTGGCAACTTGTCCAGAAAAAAAGAACGTTGCAACAAGCGTAGAAACTACAATGCCTGCTAACGCCCCTGGAACTTTGGGTAAAACTTTCGGTGTGATTAAAATAATGATAAGACTAATGATTGCCGTTAAAATACTATAAAAGTTTGTCGTACCAATATGCAAAACAATTTCTTTTATATTGTCAATAAAATACTCATGTCTTTTAATATTAGTCAAACCTAAGAAATTGGCAATTTGGCCTGTAAAAATAATAACTGCAATTCCTGCTGTAAAACCTATTGTCACGGGACGAGGGATAAATTTTATTAATGAGCCAAGTTTAAACAAACCCATTAAGCACAAAATAATCCCGGCCATTAATCCAGCAATTAGTAAGTTTTCATAGCCATACGAAATGACTATCCCTAGCAGAATTGGCACAAACGCACCTGTAGGTCCCCCAATTTGATACTTCGAACCACCAAAAAGAGAAATAAGTATTCCAGCAATAAAAGCTGTATATATTCCATACTCCGGCTTAACACCTGACGCAATGGCAAAGGACATTGCCAGTGGTATTGCCACAATCCCCACAACAATCCCTGAAATTAAATCTTTCTTCAAATGATGAACTGAATATCCCTCATATCGCCCTGTAAACAGTGACTTCATCTATAAATCTTCCCTTCAAAATAATAAGTAAGGTAAATGTTTTATAAGATCTCCAGTTTACAAACACTACATATCCTCTTCATTATTTTCGTTAATGGTCATCTCTTCTAATCTTGTAATTGTATTTATTAAGTGATTGTTGAAAATATCTTTTGCTACACCAAGTAATTCTCCAATCATCGGATCGCTTAAAGAATAGTAAACTTTTTTACCCTCTTTCGTCCCATACACAATATTTTTGCCTCGTAATACACTTAATTGCTGTGAGACAGCTGAGCCCTCTTTTTCTAAGCAGCTTTGTATTTCATTGACACTTTTCTTACCATCCACCAGTAATTCCAATATTCTAATTCGTAATGGATGTGCTAAAGCTTTAAAAAAATCTGCCTTAAATTGCTGCAAGCCCTCTTCCACATTTATCCCTCCAAGGAACTTCATCTTCATATATTCAAATATTTGAATATGTATGATTGATTGTACGCTAATAGATGCTATTTTTCAACACAAGACATAAAAAAAGAGCGAAAAACGTGTTTCCCACACATTTTTCCGCTCGTTCCGAAAGTATTTTTGTTAATTTTTACTATCAATCTGTCACTATTTTATTCTTTCGTAAAGGATAATCATAGATAAGACATGGAATAATTGCAAACAATACAATAATTACTAGGATTAATACGAGTGCAACCATTCCAAATTGATCAACCATAATACCACCAAATAAAGGTCCAATCATACGACCTGCTGTTGCCGCACTATTGATAATCCCTTGATAAAAGCCCTGCCGTCCTTTTGGTGCAAGCTGATTGGCGATGGTAGGTAAAGCGGGCGTATAAAACATTTCGCCAAAAGTTAGCACTACCATGGCGGCTGCAAACATTTTAAAATCACTCGCAAAGGCAATGATTCCAAAGGATAAGGCGATAAGGGTAATACCAAATACTAATTGACGTTTTAATTTATTTTCCCAACGCTTCACTAGAGGTGCAATTAGCGGTTGCCCTAAAACGATGAGTAGACCATTAATAGTCCATAATAAGCTGTACTGTTTCAATCCTAATCCTAGATCTTGCGTATAGGAAGAAATAGTCGCACTCCATTGTGAATATGCTAGCCAGCATAGCACAGAGGACGAACTTATAATTAATAATGCATAAAACGGTGCTTTATTAATTATTCGCTTACTTTCACTCACTACATTTTTCGGTGCAATGCTACCCTCTTCTAGTCGTTTAAAAGTAAATAATGCTATAAAAAAGAACAATATATACATAGCTAAGTTGACCTTGAATACGTAGTCAAATTGGTAATCAGCAACAACACCAGCAAGTGCAGGTCCAATTGCCACTCCTAGATTTTGAGCTAAATAAATTGCGTTAAAGGCCTTTCGTCCGCCCTCAGGCCATGCCGTTCCAGCTAAAGCAAACATTCCAGGGAATACGATACCTCCACTAAAGCCCAGTACCATTAAGATCCACACATAATGTGGCCAACCATGCCAAATCGTTAAAGTAATTAATGAGGCAATCGTCAAAAGAATGCCAAACATTATGGATTTATAGCCACCTATTCTATCAAATAAATACCCACCTAATAGATTCCCTAATACGCCAGCAGCAGAATTCAACATCAACACAAAGCCAGCCATCGCAAGGGACTTCCCTAAATAATCGTGCATATAAATGGCATTTAAAGGCCATAAAAAAGAGTTGCCCGTTGTGTTCACAAGCATTCCGATAATTAAAAACCAAACACTTTTTGGCATAGAATGACCTCCGTTATTTCGCTACTCTAAATAGTTAGTTTATGTTGAAAAATACAAAAGCACAAGAAAAATAATTTTACTCTTTTTACATAGGCTTTAAACTACTTTTTGTGTAGGTTTCGGTTGGCCCTCCTCATGATTTTCTTCGGTCGAAGTACTTTTTGCTCGCCTCCCCCGCGGTTTGCTCCAGTCACCCACATAATTATTAAATTCTTCCCTCATGACGGAAACATCAGCACGTGATAAAATATAGTGTTAGAGGAGTGAAATAAATGACAGAAACAAACTTTCCTTTTCCTTCAGATGGGAAAAGATATTATACATGGAATCGCTATTTACGTGAGCAATTTGGTCATAAAGTTTTTAAAGTAGCACTAGACGCAGGCTTTGACTGCCCAAATCGTGATGGTACAGTTGCCTTTGGAGGTTGTACGTTTTGTAGTGCAGCAGGTTCAGGTGATTTTGCGGGTAATAAAGTTGATCCTATCGAAGTGCAATTTGCTGAAATTCGTGACAAAATGCATCAAAAATGGAAGGACGGCAAATATATGGCCTACTTCCAGGCATATACAAATACACATGCACCACTACCAGTTTTAAAGGAAAAATTTGAAGCAGCCTTGGCCCAAGAAGGTGTTGTTGGATTATCCATCGCAACTCGCCCAGATTGTCTGCCAGATGATGTTGTTGAATATTTAGCTGAATTAAACGAACGCACCTATTTATGGATTGAGCTCGGACTTCAAACTGTGCATGAAAAAACAGCAAATCTCATCAACCGTGCTCATGATTATGCAACATATGTAGAAGGTGTTGAAAAGCTACGAAAGCATGGTATTCGTGTATGCTCTCACATTATTAACGGCCTTCCTCTTGAAGACTATGACATGATGATGGAAACTGCACGTGAAGTCGCAAAGCTTGATGTACAAGGCATTAAAATTCATTTACTGCACCTTTTAAAAGGGACACCAATGGTTAAGCAATATGAAAAGGGTATGTTAGAATTTTTAGATCAAGACGTTTATACAAAGTTAGTCGCAGATCAACTTGAAATGCTACCACCAGATATGGTTATTCATCGAATCACAGGTGATGGTCCGATCGATTTAATGATTGGCCCGATGTGGAGCGTTAATAAATGGGAAGTATTAAATGGAATTGATGCTGAGCTTGAACGCCGTGGAAGCTGGCAAGGGAAATTTTATAATGCTGAGGTTGCAAAATGAAGTTACAACGCGTTTTACAATATGCACAACAGCTAATAAAAGATACAGTTGAAGAGGGTGATACTGTGGTGGATGCCACTGCAGGAAACGGACACGACACATTGTTTTTAGCACAGCTTGTTGGCGATGAAGGTCAAGTATACGCCTTTGATGTTCAAAAGAGCGCTGTTGATGTAACTCTCCATCGCCTTTTAGATAATGGCTTAGAGCATCGTGCACTTGTTTTACATAGAGGGCATGAGGAAGTAGCCAACTATGTACACAAGCCAGTAGCTGCTGCAGTTTTTAATCTTGGTTATTTGCCTGGTAGTGACCATGACATCATTACAACGCCAAATACTACGATACAAGCAATTGAAGATTTGCTAAAGCTGCTCAAAATCGGTGGTCTTATTGTCCTTGTCATTTACCACGGTCATCTGGGTGGCAAGGAAGAACGAGATGCTGTGATAGAATATGTCAGTCAACTTCCCCAAAAATATGTACATGTATTAAAATACGAGTTTCTAAATCAACAGAATGATCCACCCTTTGTTATTGCTTTAGAAAAAATGAAAGATTACCCTTTAAGCTAGTTAGATATTTTTAATATTAATTTTTTTGAGGCATGGTTTCGATATCGCATCGGACTCATGCCTTTTTATAAAGAAAATATCCCCCGATGGCGCGGGGGATATGGAGGAGTAACTTACTTTCATGTCAAATTACCTTAATTAACTTAGCTTATGTTAGATTTTAAAAGTGTGTTGTTTCATTGCATCTACATATCGTTGATTGACTTTATCCCAATCGACAGTATTCCACCAATTCGTAACAAATTCAGGTCGACGATTTTGATATTTCAAATAATATGCATGTTCCCATACATCAATAACAAGTAGAGGAATTTTTCCTTCTTTTAAAGGTGTGTCTTGGTTAGCTGTACTCATTATGGTTAATTGCTCTCCATCCAATACAAGCCATCCATAACCACTTCCAAAGCGGGTAATTGCTGCTTTAGAAAGCTGATCCTGAAAATTATCAAACGTTTTAAAATAATAATCAATCGCCTTTCCAATATCAGCATTTGCCTCACCACCGCCATTTGGACTCATCAAATCCCAAAATAAACTGTGGCAATAGTGCCCTCCACCGTTATTCTGTACGGCTGTTTGAATGTCAGCTGGAAGTAAATCAAGATTGCTTAGCAAATCTTCCAACGGTTTACTTTGTAAATCCTTATGACTTTCTAAGGCTGTGTTTAAATTATTTACATACGTAGCATGATGCTTTGAATGATGAATTTCTAACGTTCTAGCATCAATATAGGGCTCCAACTGATCATAATCATATGATAGTTTCGGTAAATGGAACACAGTCAATTTTTCACCACCTTCCAAAAAGTTTCTTTAAGGAAAAATAATTTCCTTAAGTCAAAATATACCTTCTTTTTCTGTTGGCGTCAATAGAAATGTTATTTTCTTTTTATAGTTCTTTACTGAAATATGTAATTGACTGCATGGGAATCAAGATCAGATTTTAGTATTAATCCTTTTTTAGATCATCACCATAACGTGTGGTTGATTTCCGTTCCGACAGGGCACTGATGAGCCCTTTTTATAGAAAACAAAAAACTATCTAATAGAATGTTTTAATCTATTAGATAGCTTTCTCTTTATTGTCTATTTATTTTTACGTTTTTCATTATAATCTACCCAGAAATCTGCACCTTTAATTCCTAGTTTACGAGGATCAAAAACAGGATCTTTTCCTTCTTTTTTCTGTTTCTCATAATCCTTTAATGCGACTATAGCAGGCTTCATAATAATTAAAATCGCTATAACGTTAACCCAAACCATCAGGCCCAATCCAACATCTCCCATCGCCCAGGCAAGGTCAGATGTACGTATAGTACCGTAGAACGCAGCAATTAAAATAGCAATCTTCGCAATCCAAATGGCGACTTTCTCGGTAGCTCCTGAGAATAAATAAGCGACATTTGTTTCGGCAATGTAGTAATATGCCATAATTGTTGTAAAAGCAAAGAAGAATAATGCAATCGCTACAAATGGGCCACCAAAGCCTGGTAACGAAGACTCAACCGCATATTGTGTGTATGCTGCACCTTCTTTAATACTTTTCGCAAATGTCATTTGTTCTTCTCCAGTTAATCCGCCCTTATTGAACTCACCAATATGAACAAATGGATCAGTGCCTTCCGCCGCTTTTTCATCCTGCACATTATACATACCAGTAAATAAAATCATAAATGCTGTAGCTGAACAGATTAATAATGTATCAATGTACACAGAAGCTGCTTGTACGATCCCTTGTTTAGCAGGGTGTGATACTTCTGCTGCCGCTGCTGGATGCGCGCCCGTCCCTTGACCGGCCTCATTTGAATAAATTCCGCGTTTAACCCCCCATGCAATAGCGGAGCCAATAATACCACCAAAAATTTCTTGCGCTCCAAATGCGCTAGAAAAAATTAATGCAAATACTGATGGTATTTCTTTAATATTCATTACAATAATGATGATGGCCATAATAATATAAGCTAATGCCATGAAAGGGACTATAATCTGTGCAGCATTGGCAATCCATTTAATCCCACCGATAATAATCGTACCTAATAATACAACAATAATAAGTCCTGTAATCCAAGTCTCAATATTAAAAGCGTTTTCAACCGCTGTCGCAATTGCATTCGATTGAACACCCGGCATCAAAATTAGCATGGCAACTAATGCGGCGATGGCAAAAATAACAGCAAACCATTTTTGCCCCATTCCTTTTTCTATGTAAAAAGCTGGTCCGCCCCGATATTCTGTATCTTTCTCTTCTTTATAAATTTGAGCCAATGTCGACTCAACGTAAGCAGTTGCCGCACCGATAAAGGCGATTACCCACATCCAAAAAATAGCACCAGGTCCCCCCATCCCGATAGCTGTAGCTGTACCGGCTATATTCCCTGTACCTACTCGACCAGATAATGCGATAGACATCGCTTGGAAGGATGAAATCCCTTTTTCCGATTTTTCACCTTTAAACATTAAAACAAACATATCTTTAATGTGTCTTACTTGTAGGAACCGTGTAATAATTGAAAAAAAGAGCCCTATTAATAAAATACCATAAATAAACCACGGTCCCCATAAAATGTCATTCATTTTCCCAACGATTGCTTCCATCTTACCCCTCCAATTTGAAAAAAATTACTTTAAGTCATTATAGTATTACACTTTTCAGAAAATTACAATATTATATTTTAGTAACAATAAATTAGTAAATTTCTAGTTAATTGGAGAGGTAAAAGACTACTTAATGATATAGCCAATTCTTCGGAGAGCATTATTAATAAAATCACGTATATAAACAAAAATCTCTTCACGCTCTACTTCATGAAATAGATTATGATAACAGTTTGCCCATTCTTTGAATTGAAACTCTGTAAATTCCTGCTGTTGAAGCCAATTACGAGTTTGTTTAGTTTCTGTAATGCTATCTTTTTCAGCTGTCATAACTAACATCGGCATATTAGGAAATTCAGCCTTAGGCAATAACACTAAATTACGCATCATTTGCTGTAGCTCTCGATACCATTTCACTGAAACGACTGACATAATAGGAACCTCATCCTTCATCTCATCTCTACCTTCTACACTGCGTGTTAATGTTTTTAATGTAATTTCATGGGTTAACTTCACATTTGCTGTCAGGGCACTTAGGCTAGTTAAAGCATTTGATAGTTTACCTGGCAATAGCTTCAAATTTAACCAAGGCGAAGTTAAAATAATTCCTGCACATTCATATTTTCGCTTTTGCATGGTATGTAGTAATAATGTTGCGCCAAGGCCATGCCCTATTAAAAAGACAGGTAAATTATACGAAAAAGCATTCTCGATTAAATGCCTCGTATATTTGTTGTATTCTTTAAAATCTTCATCATGGACACGTGAAACCCTTGCATTTACTCCATGATTAGGTAAATCTCCCATGACTATGTGGAAGCCTTCCAATCTAAGTTTTTCTATAAGCCATGCATACCAGCGGTGATTTTCATATGCACCATGAAGAATAGCAACCACAGCCTTTGCTTGTCCATCAGCTTCCCATTTCCACATTTTACATAGTCCTCCTAAAAAAATAATTACACAATGATTATATCGAAAATATTCAGTTCATTTTAATTTTATATTTCCATAAAGTTGCGTATTTGATACGATAATATTACATCATAGAAAGAAAAGAGGCGATTATCATGATCTATCCATTTAAAGGTAAAACACCAAAGATCGAGCCATCTGTCTTTATTGCCGATTATGCAACCGTTACTGGTGACGTTACAATAGGTGCTGAAACAACAATTTGGTTTAACACAGTTATTCGAGGTGATGTGTCACCCACAATTATCGGAAAACGAGTTAGTATTCAAGACCTCTGTTGCTTACATCAAAGCCCTAAATATCCGCTTATTATTGAAGATGAAGTAACAGTCGGACATCAAGTAACTTTACATAGCTGTACGATTCGTAAAAATGCCTTAATCGGTATGGGCTCAATAGTATTAGACGGAGCGGAGATTGGAGAGGGTGCATTCATTGGAGCGGGTAGTCTTGTACCTCCTGGCAAAGTCATTCCTCCGAATAGCTTAGCATTAGGTCGTCCAGCAAAGGTTGTACGAGAGTTAAATGCTGAAGATAAAGAAGATATGGAACGCATCGTACGTGAATACGCAGAAAAAGGTCAGTACTATAAATCTCTTCAAACACAAAATAAATAGCTTTTTCAACTAAATCGAAGCAGCTCCTCGTTTTCTTGGACAACCAAGCCATACATGGTTGCCGGATGATCTATTAATTTGGAGCTAATTTATTTCGGTAAAAATGTGAAAGGGGCTATTAGAACGCCGAGCCCCTTTCTATAGTACTTTAAAATAATTTTACAGCTACTGCATTACTTTAGCTAAATAATTTATAACCCAGCTTTTTCTTTTAATGCGTCAGCTTTGTCTGTTTGTTCCCAAGGTACATTTAAGTCAGTACGACCGAAGTGACCATATGCTGCAGTTTGTTTATAAATAGGGCGACGAAGGTTAAGCATTTTAATAATTCCAGCTGGACGTAAATCAAATAGCTCGCGTACCCAATTTACAATTTCACTTTCCTTCACTTTTCCTGTCCCAAATGTATCAACAGCAATAGAAACTGGCTGAGCAACACCAATTGCATAAGCTAATTGTACTTCAGCACGTTCTGCTAAGCCTGCTGCTACGATATTTTTTGCCACATAGCGTGCTGCATATGCCGCTGAACGGTCCACCTTAGTTGCGTCCTTACCAGAGAAAGCACCTCCGCCATGACGTGCATAGCCACCGTATGTATCAACGATGATTTTACGGCCAGTTAGACCAGCATCCCCTTTTGGACCACCTATTACGAAACGGCCAGTTGGGTTGATGAAATATTTAGTATCAGCATCTAGTAATTCACTTGGAACAACTGGGGCAATAACGAATTCTTTTAAATCTGCTTGAATTTGTTCAAGCGTCGCTTCTTCATCATGCTGTGTTGAAATAACAATCGTATCTACACGCACTGGTACATTGTTTTCATCATATTCAATCGTCACTTGCGTTTTTCCGTCTGGACGTAAATATGCTAGTTCACCAGATTTACGTGCTTCAGTTAAACGACGAGCCAATTTATGCGCTAAACTAATCGGTAATGGCATAAGCTCTGGTGTTTCGTTACATGCAAACCCGAACATTAAGCCTTGGTCACCTGCACCAATAGCCTCAATATCAGCGTCAGTCATAGAGCCTTCACGCGCCTCTAAAGCTTGATCAACACCCTGTGCAATATCAGGCGATTGTTCACCAATAGCAAGAAGCACTGCTAGGTTTTCAGCATCAAAGCCATATTTTCCTCGTGTATAACCGATTTCTGCTACAGTATCGCGGACAATACCTTTCATATCTACATAGGTAGAAGTAGTAATTTCTCCTGCTACTAATACTAAGCCTGTTGTTACTGTTGTTTCACACGCTACACGTGCATTTGGATCTTCTGCTAAAATAGCATCTAAAATGGCATCCGAGATTTGGTCACAAATTTTGTCTGGATGTCCTTCTGTTACACTCTCTGATGTAAACAGTCGACGGTTTGTCATTTGGTTTTCCTCCTATTACGCTTATAAATAGTATTTGCGAATTAATACGGTACTCATTACCCATGTCAAGCTCGCTCCTATGGATTGAACTCTCAAGCCGTTGCTGCTGTCGTTTCACTTTCGCACAAAAAAATAGCTGCTGCTTTTAACACGAGATTTCGAAAGATCCGTCATTATAATAAGGAAAGAACTACATATACTTACCTTTAGATTTGTTTTTAACAATAAAAAAATCCTTTTCTCACGCTTACTTAACATGAGGAAAGGAATAATGACTTCGTAACCTTTCACTCTTATCGTTCAAGGGGTTTCCCCTTGCATCAGGTTGGCACCAACGCATGTCGTGAAATAGTTCATGCAGGTTGCCGGGTTTCATAGGGCCTGACCCTCCACCAGCTCGGGATAAGAGTATCCGTTCAATATCTCATATTACGTAAAAGGTCGAACGTTGTCAAATATTTTTGCTGTATTATATAAAGGAAATAGGGAATTCGATGAGTTTCAATACTTTTTACACTTGGATTATGCTGTAAATTGAAGCAAAATAATCCCTACTCTCCACCTTATATCATGTGTTAACATATGTGTGACCCTTTAATCTTCATTCAGCAAGTATTTAGCGAAAGTGCAACGTCATCTACAAATGTCTTTTGTAGCGAAAACGAAGTTATTAGCTACAGAAGGCTGCCCTCTCTACATGTGGTGGATGAATATGGTTGTAGACCCCTTTTCAGTCGGTGACAAGCTCCAACTGATAAAAAAGACAGGTAAGAACCTCACATCCTGTGCGAACCTCATGTTGACCAAAAGCTTCCAAACGTAATTCAGCTGTGACGAAGATTATCTAATCAAATAGGGGAAAAAGCATTCTAAAAACGAATAAATTTACTTTTTGTCGTTTTCTTGAAAAGTATTAAAATCTCTAAAATAATTTCCGAATTAGTATAGATTATTTAAGCAATTGTGTTATACTATTTTTGAAAATAAGAAATTCTCCCTCAAACTCTAGGGAATACTATAAAAAAGGATGGTATTTAATCGATGAATTCAGTAGAAATTGCAAACGAACTGAAGGAATTATTAAGCGGCGGTAACATTAATGTTCAACTTTCAGTACCACAATTAGCTGAAAAAGCTACAGCTCGTGGTGAAGCTATGTTAACAGTAGATGGTGCAGTTCGTGCAGAAACTGGCAAATACACTGGTCGTTCACCTAAAGATAAATATACGGTAGAAGAAGAAAGCTCAAAAGATCAAATTGACTGGGGAAAAGTAAACCGACCAATTTCTTCTGAAGTGTTCGATAACTTATATGTAAAAGTAGTAAAATATTTAAAAGAACGTGACGAATTATTCGTATTCAAAGGCTTTGCTGGTGCTGACAAAGATTCGCAATTAAGCATCCAAGTAATCAATGAATATGCTTGGCACAACCTTTTCGCTCATCAATTATTTATCCGTCCAACTGAAGAAGAATTAGCTTCTCATGTTGCTGACTTCACAGTTATCTCAGCTCCTAACTTTAAAGCAGACCCTGCTGTTGATGGTACAGCTTCTGAAACATTCATCATTGTATCACTTGAAAAGAAAATTATCCTAATCGGTGGTACTGAATACGCTGGTGAAATCAAAAAATCTATTTTCGGTATTATGAACTACTTATTACCACAACAAGGCATCCTTTCAATGCACTGCTCATCAAACGTTGGTGAAGCTGGCGATGTTGCATTATTCTTTGGTTTATCTGGTACTGGTAAAACTACTTTATCTGCTGATCCTGACCGTAAGCTTATCGGTGACGATGAACACGGTTGGTCTGATAATGGTGTATTCAACATCGAGGGCGGTTGCTATGCAAAAACAATTAACCTTTCTGCTGAAAAAGAACCAGAAATCTACAACGCAATCCGCTTCGGTTCTGTTTTAGAAAACGTAGCTGTTGATCCAGAAACTCGAGTTTGTGACTATGATGATGGTTCATTAACAGAAAATACACGTGTAGCTTATCCAATTCAATACATTGAAAATATTGTTGATCCATCTGTTGCAGGTCACCCAAAAACAATCATCTTCTTAACAGCTGATGCATTTGGTGTATTACCTCCAATCAGTAAATTAACAAAAGAGCAAGCAATGTACCACTTCCTAAGCGGTTTCACATCTAAACTTGCTGGTACAGAACGTGGTGTAACAGAACCAGAACCAGTATTCTCAACTTGCTTCGGTTCTCCATTCCTTCCACTTCCAGCAACAGTTTATGCTGAAATGTTAGGTCAAAAAATTGACGAGCACGGTGCACAGGTATTCTTAGTGAACACTGGTTGGACTGGTGGAGAATATGGTACTGGTAGCCGTATGAAGCTTTCTTACACTCGTGCAATGGTACGTGCTGCAATTGACGGTAAATTAGCTAATGTTGAAACAATTCAAGATTCAGTATTCGGTTTAAACATTCCAACTTCTATTGAAGGTGTACCAACAGAAGTGCTTAATCCTCGTGATGCATGGGCAGACAAAGCTGCTTATGATAAAAAAGCTGCTGAACTTGCTGGACTGTTCAACGAAAACTTCAAGAAATTCTCAAATGTTTCTGAAGCTATCACTAATCTTGGTGGTCCATTAAAATAATTCATTAAGCAAAGGGAACGATTTAAAAGTCGTTCCCTTTTTTGTGTTGAAAAACTTTAATTTCAATAAAATTAAGGTGTCCTATTAAGGCTCCTCTGCACAACGAGGGGTTGATTTCCGTTCCGACTGGGCGCTTTCCTGGGGGCGTCCGATGAGCCGCTTCGCTTCGCTCCAGGGTCTCATCTGTGACGCTGATCCCCAGCGAGTCGCCCAGTCTTCACTCCAATCAACTATTTCACTTAGCAAATATTTTCTTACATGTTTCTCTTATTTATAGTGTGAAATCAATTTTTAGCAATAAATGGTTTTTACGCGAGATCGAGGTGGCAACAGCAGATGTTTTTGTACAAAAGCGGAATGTCAGCAAAGGGTTTTAGTCTGTGCGAAAGCGAAGCGACAGCAACAACAACAGTTGTACAATCACTTTCACTGTTATAAGTCTATTCTGATCGATTATGGTGAGTAGCATAACTTTCACTTTTAACATTAAATTAAATTTATAAAAGTTCTACTTTATTGCTGATTGGAGTGGAAGGCTACTCGACTCCCGTGGGAAAGCGAGACAGGCGAGACCCTGCACGGAGCGTAGCTCGACGCTCGCCCACAGGAAAGCGAGTAGCCTGGAACGGAAATCTCCCACCTTTAAAATGCCACAACAATCACAATGATTTACTTAACTATTTAATTTTTTCAACACTATAAAAGGAAACGATTAGAGTCGTTCCCTTTTTTATTTTCCCCTATTTTAGAAAAGTCTACTTTTCATATTGTTAACTTTGTGTATAATTCATAATAGTAGTTCTAGGGGGATACATATGAAAAGAAAATATAAAGTGATTATTACCATTGTCAGTCTTCTATTAGTATTGTTTGTTGGTGCTGGATTTTTTGCAGGGAATTATTTTTATAATCTAGCCTTAAATCCGAATACAGATAAATCAGCCGTGCTTAATGCGCCGCACAATTCTATTGCTGTTAGCCCTGAGGATGCTAAAGAAAAAGAAGAAAGTGAAAAGTGGTTTAAAGAGAATTTTGAGGACTCTTTTATACAGTCTTTCGATGATTTGAAATTACATGCCTATACGCTTAAAAATACAAACGAAACAAATAAATGGGCAATTGTTTTTCATGGATATTCATCTGATGGCTCACAAATGTCAAAGTCTGCTAAGCATTTTTATGATACAGGCTTCAATGTTATCATACCAGATGCAAGGGCTCATGGAAAAAGTGAGGGTGACTATATTGGGATGGGCTGGCATGATCGACTTGATGTAGTTTCATGGATTAATAATGTTATCAGTTCTGATAAAAATGCTGAAATTGTTTTGTATGGTGTTTCCATGGGAGGTGCTACAGTGATGATGGCCTCAGGAGAAGATCTACCTGACAATGTTAAGGCTATTATTGAGGATTGCGGTTATTCCTCAGTTTGGGGTGAATTCTCCTATCAATTGCAAGAAATCTTTAATTTACCCACCTTTCCTATTATGCACTTTTCTTCAATTGTTACGAAATTAAGAGCTGACTATACACTTGGTGAAGCTAATACTGTAGAGCAAGTAGCCAAATCGAAAACGCCGATGCTGTTCATTCATGGTAGTAATGATACATTTGTCCCTTCTGATATGCTAAATGAAGTATATGAGGCTGCCAATGTACCGAAAGAGAAATTTATAGTTGAAGGTGCTGGACATGGCGGTGCAGAAAGCGTTGCTGGTGACTCTTATTGGAAAACTATTAATAACTTTTTAGCAAAATATGTAGAGTAAGTATCCTTTTTTCTACCGTTCGGGTGCCTGTCAAAAAGCACCTGAACGTTTTTTTGAGTCAACCCGGGCAGTTTTACATCTGATCGTGCGATTTTTTGGTCTACCTGAGCACCTTTTCACTAAAAAAACTCCATGTTGCAAGAGGTAATCAAAATGGAGTTAATTCGCTAAATGAAGCATGCAACTCTCCTTTATCACACTAAATTATCAGAAATAAATGCTTTGAAAACCTTGAAGTATTTGAAAATCAATTTTATCTACTTTTGTCCTTTGAATTATAAAATCTAATCCTGCTTTTGTATTATCTGCAAATTTAGGCATTGCTTCAAGAGCATCGGTTAATGGTTTGGTGAAGTTGTCCCAATGTATTGGAATAATGAGTTTCGGTTGTATTTTCCGCACAGTTTGTTCATAATACATATTTTGAAAATTTTCATCCTGAGCTCCTAATACTCCTATTCCTAAAAATAAAACATCAGCTCGAATATCATCTAATGCCCCTTCTATATAGTTAGCACTTGGTTTAACAAAGAATTTTTTATTATGATGCGTAATCAAGAAATCGTATGAAGAATCTTCATGATAATTTAAGGCTATAGCTGGTTGTTTAAGTGGCTCGTTTATTTTTTCCCCTTCGTCAAAAGTTGGTGAATGTTTTGACTGAAGGACCGTGACAGTAAAATCACCCAACTGCATAGTTTTGTTTACTTCGTATACAGACATCTGATCCACATTTATACCTTCACCAAGCCCTATGTTAATCGCTGATTCTGAACCATATACATGCGTACCAATTTGTTTAGCGATATAAGCTAAATCTAACGCATGATCATAATGTGTATGAGCTATAAACAACCCTCGAAGTTTATTATGATCAATGCCTATTTTATGAAAGACATTATTTACAGCATCTGCATCTGTTTTCACAGTACTGAGGGGCAACATTTTTAATAAGGGCGGCCTAGAAATAAAACCATCAATCATTAATTGTGTGTTGCCATCATCAAATAATAAAGATGATGTTCCTAAAAATGTAACCTTTACCTCATCTTGAATTAATGTTTTTTGCGTTGTTTTCGGAGCATAGTATTCCTTATATTGCTGAATATCTGCTGAAGGTGCTAAAAACTGATAATAAACAAAAATGGAAGCGATTATTATCAATACTAATCCTACAATAATAATCTTAAGTCTTTTACTTATTATGTATTTCAAAGAATACTCTCCTCTCAAAACATAATATTTTATTGACGTTTCATCCATTCGCAAAGTGCATGTACTGTTTCTCTATTTTTAGTCGGTGGATACTGATGAGCATAGCGAAGATCATACCATGTCTCATATGTTTTATTGGCATCCTTTAAATAAAATTCTAATTGTCTTGCATGTTCAATATCTACATTTTCATCACGGTAGCCATGAATAATAAGTACTGGAGCTGTAATGTTCTCTATCTCAAATAAAGGTGTTCGAGCATCATAAGCCTCTGGTACACGATTCGGCGTCCCTCCAATAACACGCTTCATCATTCGGCGCATATCTGGCCGCTCCCAATATGTAGCTGTTGCATCAGATACTCCTGCCCATGTCACAACGGATGTAATATCTCTACGTAATATTGCAGTCCAAAGTGCCATAATACCACCACGTGAAAAGCCATAGATATGAATATTATCATTACAAAACTGTTTTAGCACGTCTACTGCGTATACAGCATCATAACGATCCGCTCCTGCAAACTCATCTCGACCTTCTCCACCTCGATTGCCACGATAATATGGGGCAAAAACGATAAAGCCTTGCGCAGCAAACTGTGCCACACGCGAAGGTCTAACCATACCAATGCTTTGCATGCCTCCACGTAAATATAAAAAGCCATCATATGTACCTTCTGCCTTAGGCTCTGCTAATAATCCCTTCACACGTAGACCCTGTGACATATAAGTAATCTCTGTTAAACGAATAGCTGGATTCGGTGAAGGATAAGCACGTTTTTCAACGATCTCCCCATTGGTCATACTGTTTCAACTCCTCCAGCATTTTCTGCATTCCTTCATCCTTCATATGAAAGCTTAAATTTGGATGATTTGCAAATTCTTCATCCGATAGCCAAGTCATCCCTGACGTTTCTAAATCAAAATCGATGTCCTCCTGCCCTGCAAACTGTGCAGTAAAGACCGTTTTACAAAATAAGATATCATCATGAACGGCATATTCTGCAAACCATTTAAGATTTTTTACATGAACACCGGTCTCCTCAAATACTTCCCTAATTGCCGCTTGCTCCAATGTTTCTCCAGGTTCTTGCTTTCCACCTGGAACTTCAACACCACGGCGTTTATGAATTGTACATAACCACTTATTTTCATGTTTTAAAAAAACGAGTACATGCTTAGGCTCAACCTCAAACTCACCTCTTGAAAAGCTTAAATCCACTCGTAAACCATTTAAATCTGTAAATGAGAACATGCTCTTCAACTCCTTTTTATATTGCTAAAGCCTTATTTTATACACTAAGTAGAATCTTTTTTTGGAAAATAACAGAATTCATTTGGCATTTATAATAATGATCTTTTATTTTACTATAGTGTAATTATGTAGCTATAATCAACAAATAAAATCACTAATATTCAACTCCGATATGTACAAAGAATGTCTTACGAGCAATTTTCATGTTAAAGGTCATATTCGCACTTTTACCGCTAGCTATGGTTTTGATTTAGCTTTTCTCCACCGCTAGCTGCTAGTCCTCAAAATGTGAGCTCATCTCTTATGACAATGGTTAATCCATCAAGAGTTGCCCTTAACCGTTCAGTTTGCCAAATTAGTGGGTGGAAAATAACCTTCATAAATTGGTACTCTTTAAATTTTAAAAATTGAAATTGCGATAATAGTAGTTTTCAATATTAGCTTTCATTAACGTCTCTTTAACGAAAAAAGCGTGCTTCAAAATTTTTGAAGTCACGCTCTGTTTTTGACTATATAACTTGTTTACCATCGAAATAAACAATTGGGTTTTTAACAACACAATCAATATGGACATCTGCCGCATTTGTACCACCAAAAGGCGCATTACTGCCAAATGCAATATGAATGGTGCCATAGACCTTTTCATCTTCAAGTACATTCCCACATAAAATAGCACTTTTGTTTGCACCGATACCAAATTCTGCAATAATACGACCGTTGTCCTCACCTAATAATTCAAGTAATCGTGGACCATCTGGACCTATTGCTTCTTCTAGTCGGCCATTACGAACCTTTAACAATAATGGTTCCTTTAGTACCCCAATGTTGGCAATTGAACCATCGACCAAAATTTCACCATTTGCAGATGTTTCAATAGGAGCAATGTATGACTCTCCCGACGGTATATTACCGTAGTCTCCTGGATTACGGACAATACCTGTTGAACGAATACCTAAACGATTTTTTATGCTAAACGTTAGCTCATGTCCATCTTTTACAATCCGTACATTTTTTGCAGGATCAAGTAGGTTAACATATTTTTCCACAAGGACTTCTATTTCACGTGCATCAGCATGAAGTGCACCTTGTTCAAGCATTGCTAATGTAACTCCTGGCATTGTCGCAACTCGTCCACCGTTTTCACATGCCTTTTTACGAGCCATTGTATGTGTTAGAGAATGGGAGGTAATGCACAGTGTCACATCTACATTGGACATTAACGATGATATAGCGTTAATTGGCTCCTGTCCGGATTTCATCAATATTGGCATCACAACTAACATCGTGTTTTCCGTAATGTTTAATCCAGCTTCATGAAAAATTTTTGCGATATCTTGTTTATGAACATCTGTTAGAATGACAAGTGTTTCTGATGATTGAATATTTAAATTACCTTTTAAGATATTCAGTGCAATCTCATGTAAATGTTGCATATCATTACTCCTTAATTGAAATTCAAATGATATCTACGAATAATATCTTCAATTTCATTTTTTGCTTCTGTTAATGGTTCCAATACTTCTGAAATACGTTGTTCTGTGAAACGATAGGTAGGGCCTGATACAGTAACTGAAGCTACTACCTGTTCTTCACTATTAAATATAGGCATTGCAAGTGCGAGTACGTCCGCCGTATATTCACTTTTACTTACTGCATAACCACATTCTCGAATCTTTTCGAGCTCATCCTGAATTTCATTCGCATCTGTCATCGTATTATTGGTATAGGCGATTAAAGGCTCGTCAATAACTTTTGAAATTTGCTCTTCACTTAAGAAAGCAAGCATCGAACGATAGGAGGCACCTACATAAAGAGGAGTTCTACTTCCTCTTGAAACTGAAAATTTTACCTTATTTACAGGCTCTGCTTTCAGCAATGTTAACGCTTCCAGCCCATTTAAAACTGTAAAAACAGCTGTTTCACCTGTTGTATCTTTTAATTTTTCAAGAATTGGCATACAAAGCTGGTCAATGTTTAGCGAATCATACATATTCATCCCAATTTCCCATATAGCAATTCCAAGAGAGTATTTTTTAGTAATAGGATCTTTTGTAATAAATCCGTTATTCTCAAATGTCTCAAGTATTCGATATAAATTTGTATGATTCATATTCATTGCCGTTGCTAGCTCACGCCCACCCCATGAGGGCTTTTCCTTTGTAAACATCTTTAAAACAGCAATCGATAAATTTAAAGTTTTTAGCATCTCTCTCATCCTTTTGATCTATTTATCCCGCATTAACAGGCAGAAATTTATCTGTGCGAAAGCGAAGCGACAGCAACAAATGTTTTCTGTGCGAAAGCGAAGCGACAGCAACAAGACTCCCACCTCAACATTCAGAGAAAGCAAAGAAGTTAGGTAGGAGATGAACTGCCAGCAAAGGCCTGATTGGTGAAGACTAATAATCAGTGGGGATGTAGAAAACCCCCACTGATTAAAGTTTCACTTTATCTCGTACAAACGGTTGCATATTACTTTTACTTCAAAAAGGGGGAATAATTGAAGTGGTAAAATATTAAGCAACCGCAAGTACCAGGTCCATTTAACTTTAATCAGTGGAGGATGAAGAGGAGGCTAAGAACACTGCCGTCCTGTGCGTCATCCCCCACCGATTAAAGCTTCACATAATCAAAAGCAAGAGAGTAGCATTCTCTTACTTTTGATATAGGAAATCAATTACAGCAGTAATATACACTTTTGCGCAGCGTACGATATCCTCAACACGTACTTTTTCGTTATAGCCATGAATACTTGGTAAATAAGCTGGACCATATTGCAGCACGGGAATATCATATTGTCTGAAATGACGAGCGTCGCTACTTGCCCATTGCATAACGCCATACGCCTCTTTTCCCGTAACAAATGAAATATTTTCAACAATTGATTTACATACTGGATTTTCCGCTGGGGTGTAGTTTGCCACACTTTTAAATCCAAAACGTTTTATCAAATAGTCAATATTCAATGCATCCAATTTATTTTTCAAAATTTCAGATACTTCTTCTTGAGTAATACCGAATGGTAGGCGGCAATCTACCTGAACCTTACAATAATCTGGAATAACGTTGGACTTCGTACCTCCCTCAATTGTACCAATATTTACAGTAATTTTCTCTAGAACTTCTTGATATTTCAAGCGATCTTTTTCAACTTCACGCATATATTTTTTTGATACTTCAATAAGAGGCTGTACTTCTTCAGGAATATTAATAGTAAGATCCCATAATGTACGAATTTCATTGATAGCACGAATAGCATCTACAATGGCGTTTTTCCCGGCTAATGGTGACAAGCTTCCATGTCCTGGTTCCCCACGCACTTCTAATTCAAACCAATATGAACCTTTTTGACCAATTGTAGGATTTAAAGGTGAAGAAGGCTCTGCAATTAAACAGCCATCCCCCTTTATTAAACCACGCTCTAAAAGCCAAGGAACCCCATACTCGCCACCAGTCTCTTCATCTGGCACAATCGCTAATGTTAGCTTTCCAGGTAATTCAATATTTAATTTTTTCAGCATTTTTGTTGCAAAAATAATACCTGCTAAACCTGCCTTCATGTCACTTGCCCCACGGCCAAGCATCCAGCCATCCTTCACTTCCCCAGAAAAAGGATTAAAATCCCATTTTGAAAGATCTCCAACCGGAACAACATCTGTATGTCCACAATAGACTAACTCCTTACCCCCATCATTACCAATAGAAGCTACTAAGTTAAACATATTATCTGCAGATTCATATTTTTCATATGGAATGTTCACTTCATTTAAATAATTTTCTATAAAATTTGTAATTTCAGTTGTATCTCCGGGGGGATTGACACTTGGTATTTGAATTAATTTAGAACAAAATTCAATTAATTCATTCTTGTTATTTTCAACTTCATTGATTAATCGCAGTTTGAGCTCTTGAAAATCATTCATGTGCGCGTACCTCATTTCCTTTTGTTTGTAAATGATTCATGCTACCATATAGCTTTTCAATGAGGGTGAATTGCTTTTCATCATAGAAAGAGCATTTATTGGCACCATAAGTTTTAGCTACTTCTAACACGAAACGAGCTACATTCTCTACATCTGTAACATGAGTTGCACCTGTTGCACAGCCTGCAACTACTGATTCTGTAGTAATGGCAACACCTACCACTGGGCTTGATGTAGCAACTGCTGGTTGTAAAATACTATTTATATGGAATAAGCCATTTCCATATGGTGTAATATCCTGTGTTGTAATGGGCATTACTACTGGTGAAATTCCTGCTGATTGGGTGTAAACATGTAATAAATCATCACTAATTTTTAAAATATAGCCCTCTTTGACAGTAGGTGTAATAGCAAATCCTTTATGGTTACAAACTTGATTGCCCTTCGTTGTATCGATGGATAAAATGGCATCCATTTCTGCATCTACCTCGTTCTCATTCATGACACTAATATCGACTGGTGAGTTCATGAACGGCACTGGCTTATGTGGTAAAGTTGGTGCTGTTGGACAAATATGCGTTGTGAAAATAACATCTCCTACAAATCGATCACCCTTTAATACCATATCTATAGCTTTTGCTGCACTTGCCATACATGCTAACGCACCATCACCATCGGACACAAAACCTGTCATTTCTGGACGTGCACCAATTCCACCTAAACGTCCAATAATGCCTAAAGTTGGCGCACTCCCTCCGGATGATTTACCGTTCTTTCCTTTAACAAGAACCTTTACAAAATCAGTAGAACCTTTTTCACCTGTAATCGTTTTTACAGTAACATCCGCTGACGGATCAATATTGTGTAAGTAATCTTTGACAACTTCCCCATTCACATAAACACTATCCATTACCTCGTATAATTCAATGACATGTTTTAATGACATAATAATTGCGCTCCTTTTTTAATCAATAATGCCTCGCTCTCACAGGCACTCATTTTGATAGCACTTAGTAAACATCAAGTGATTTGGATTTTTAACCCATGCTTCAAAATTCTGTCTAAGGCTTTTACTGTAATGTTGATCACTTAGGCATTGCCAAAGTTAATTTCTCATCTAACTGTAGTTATCGTTTACCCAGCCATAAGTTACGTTAAGTAGTTGGGACTTCCTCCCGAATTGAGTTAAATAAATGACAGGATACTTGATGTGTTACAGTAACCGAATCGAGTATAGGCTGAACTTGTGAACATTTTTCCGTTGCAAATCGGCAACGTTTATGAAATGCGCAGCCACTCGGTGGGTTAACTGGACTCGGAACGTCCCCAGATAAAATAATGCGTTCCTTCGTATCAAACGGATTTTCTTTAGGAATTGCCGATAATAAAGCTTGCGTATATGGATGCTGAGGATTCTCGTATATTTCTTCATACGTACCAATCTCTACGATTTTTCCTAAATACATGACCGCAATACGATCACACATATAATTCACAACATTTAAATCGTGTGAAATGAAAATATATGTTAAACCGAATTCCTTCTGTAAATCTTTCAATAAATTAATAACCTGGGCTTGAACAGATACATCGAGTGCTGAAACTGGTTCATCGCATATGACAATATCTGGGTTTAACGCAAGCGCACGAGCAATGTTAATACGTTGTCTTTGTCCACCAGAAAATTCATGTGGATAGCGCTTTGCATGATAGGCACTTAAGCCAACTGTTTCAAGTAAGTCTACGACACGTTTTTTGCGTGATGCATCGTCACCAATGCCGTGAATCACTAGTGGCTCAGCAATTAAGTATTCAATCGTTTTTCGTGGATCGAGTGAAGCATACGGATTTTGAAATACCATTTGTATCGATTTACGCGCTGAGCGAATATCTGTTGTACTTACACTTGCTAAATCGATTCCGTTAAACTCTACTTTTCCTTCTGTCGGTGTAATTAATTGATTGATTAAACGTGCGACAGTCGATTTACCACATCCAGATTCACCAACAATGCCTAGTGTTTCACCTTTATATAATTCAAAGCTTACACCGTCTACTGCTTTTACAAATTGTGTTGTCTTTTTAAAAGGAATAGAACTTTTAATAGGAAAATGCTTTTTTAAATTACTCACTTTTAGTATTAGCTCTTTATTGTGCTGCATTAAAAATTCCCTCCTTACGTTCTACAATTTGTTCTTTCGATTGCAGATGGCAAGCCACAAAATGATTGTCTTGAACCTCCACTAATTTAGGTTCTTTACTACGGCAAATATCTGTTGCCAAAGGACAGCGAGAAGAGAAATGGCAGCCACTATGCGGCATCGATAAATCTGGTGGACTTCCTGGAATCGCCGGTAGCCTGTCATGCTCTTGAGTGCCCATCGTAATTTGTGACTCAAGTAACCCCCATGTGTAAGGATGCAATGCATTTTCATAAAGTTGTCTAGTTGTAGTGGATTCTACAATTCGTCCTGCATACATGACATTTACTTTGTCACAAAGCTCCCATACAACACCTAAATCGTGTGTAATCATAATGATGGCAGTATCGTGCTCCAGCTGTAGTTTTTTCATTAAATCTAGAATTTGTGCCTGTACCGTTACATCCAGCGCTGTAGTAGGTTCATCTGCTATAAGCAGCTTTGGATTACATGCTAATGCAATGGCAATCATGACACGCTGTCTCATTCCACCTGAAAATTCGTGTGGATACATTTTCAAACGTTTTTCAGGCTCTGGAATACCTACCATTTTTAGCATGTCAACAGCTTTCACACTTGCTTCTTTCTTTGATAAATTTTCATGAGCACATATTACTTCAATAATCTGATTACCTACTGTTAAGACTGGATTTAAACTTGTAATAGGATCCTGGAAAATCATCGACATTTCATTACCTCGTACATTGCGCATTTCCTTTTCCGATATCCCTAGTAAGTCACACCCATTAAAATGAATTTTCCCATTAGTAATTTTTCCTGGCGGAGATGGGATTAAACGCATTAATGCTGTAGCTGTAACACTTTTGCCCGAACCTGATTCTCCAACAATTCCAAGTGTTTCCTTCTTATTTAATTGTAAATTTACGCCATTTACAGCTTTCATCGTCGAACCACCACTCTTAAATTCAACTGTTAAATTTTCTACATCTAGTAAACGTTCAGTCATGACTCCCCCCCTTCCATATCAAACTTTCATTTTCGGATCTAGTGCATCACGTAATCCATCGCCTAAAAGGTTAATGCCAAGTACAGTTAATAAAATACAAATTCCTGAGAATGTCGCCATTTGAGGATTTAACACTAGAAAATCTTTTCCATCTTTCAAAATACTTCCCCATGAAGCTGTAGGAGGTTGGATTCCTAATCCTAAAAAGCTCAGTGCTGCCTCAGATATAATTGCCCCAGCAGTACTCATCGTGCCGTAAACAATTAAAGGCGCCAGACAGTTTGGTAAAATATGACTAAAAATAATACGTGTATGTGTAGCACCTAATGAATGCGTTACCTCAATAAACTCTTCCTCTTTCACACTTAATACTTGTCCTCGAACAAGTCGTGCAAACCCTGGTATATTGGCAATACCAATGGCCACAATAACATTCACTAAACCTTGACCTAGCACTGTCATTAAAGTGATTGCTAATAAAATGAATGGGAAAGCAAACAGACCATCCATTGTGCGCATGATGACAGAGTCTAAACGACCTCCAAAATAACCTGCAACTAATCCAAGTAATGTGCCAAATACTGCTCCAAACAGCACCGCAGCAATACCAACAACCATTGAAATTTGCGTACCATAAACTAAACGGCTAAACAAATCACGACCATAATTATCTGTACCGAGTAAATGCCCCTCTGTATTCATCGGTAAAAATGATTTTCCAACAGTCATTTCATTCGGCGAATGGGTTGCAATTAACGGAGCAAAAATGGCTACAATCGTCATCATTGCAACTATTATTAAACCGATTGTCGCCAATTTGTTTTTTAACAACTTTCGTAGCAATGTATTTTTCTTTTGATTGTCATTTACAATTGCTTGAACCATATTTACTTTTTCCTCCCATCTGATTCTAGATTTACTTTTGGATTTACAACTTTATATAAAACATCAACAACTAAGTTAATAAGTACAAAGATGAAAGCAATAAAAATTACTGTTCCTTGTACAACTACAAAATCACGCTTATCAATAGCATCTACAATAAGTCGTCCCATACCTGGCCAACTAAATATAGTTTCGGTTAGTACGGCACCACCGAGTAAATTTGAAATTTGCATCCCTAGTACAGTTAAAATTGGTGTTAAAGCATTTTTAAATGCATGCTTACCGATAACTAAATATTCTTTAATTCCTTTCGAACGTGCGGTTTTAATGTAATCTTGCGAAATAACCTCAAGCATACTTGAACGTGTAATACGTGCAAATGTCGCCATCGGAATAGTAGCTAAAGCAAATGCTGGCAAGATTAAATGTTTCATAAATTCCCAAAGTCCATCATCTAAATTACCCATCCCCGTAGCTGGTAGCCATCCGAGGTTGACACTAAAGAATAGAACTAACATAATCCCTAACCAAAAGATTGGCATAGAAACACCAACTAAAGATACGAGCATTACTGCATAATCAATCATTGTATTTTGTTTTCTTGCTGCTAATATTCCAGCTGGAATCCCAATGACTACTGCAATTAGTAGCGCTGCCAAAGCTAATATCACTGTATTAGGAAATCTTTCTACAATGAGCCCAATGACAGATTCACTATAAGAATAGGAATATCCTAAATTAAGCTGCGCTAAGTCTGCTACATAGGAAATAAATTGTGAAGGGAGCGATTTATTTAAACCTAACGTTTCTCTTAAATTCTCTACATCTTCCACACTGGCTTGGGGTCCAAGCATTACAGACGCTGGATCACCAGGTATCATCCTAGTAATAATAAAAACAATGATTCCTACTACTAGGAGTGTGGGAATGAGGTTAAACAACCTCTTTACAATAAATGAGCCCATTATTCCAAGACCTCCTTTTCATTATTTGAAACAGTGATTCATATTGTGAATAATCAAATAGTACACCTCACTAACTTTGTTTGTAAATACTTTTTTCAGAATTTTTATAATTTTATATTTACTTTTGGTTTACATTTGTGCTACTTTTATGTCGAACCTATATTTCGAATCAATGGTTCATATTGTGAAACAACAAACAAGGAGGCTAGCAAGTATGAAGCGAATAAATGTAAAAAGATTCTTACTACTATTGTTATTAACTTTAATAATTGGTGTATTAGCTGCTTGCGGTGGCGGTAAATCAAATAATGGGAGTTCATCTGGAGAAAAAGATGGAGAAGCTACATCTGGTGGGACATTAAATGTCGGACTTTCCGCAAATGCAAAAACATTTGACCCTATAAAATACACAGGGGTTTATGAATCACAAGTAATGCGCCAAATGGCTGACACTTTAGTTGTTTACAACAAAGATTTATCGGATATCATTCCTTCATTAGCAACGGAATGGAAAGTATCTGATGATATGTTAGTCTATACATTTAAGTTACGTGAAGGCGTTAAATTCCAAAAAGGTCAATACCAAGATGGCCGTGAAATGACTGCTGAAGATGTGAAGTATTCATTAGAGCGTTCTGCAAAAGAATCTGCCATGAATCGTTTAAGCGGTGTAACAGAAGTAAAAATAATTTCCGATCATGAGGTTGAAATTCATTTAGCATCTCCGAATGCCGCTTTACTAGCCATGCTAACGGATGCAGGTAATGTCATTATTCCAAAAGAAGAAGTTGAAGGCTGGGGAGATAATTTCTCTGAGCATTTCATAGGGACAGGTCCTTTCCAATTAACTGAATGGAAAAAAGACCAAGAAGTCAAACTAGTGCGTAATGAAAACTACTGGGGTGAAAAACCTCACATTGATAACTTAACAATGAAATTTATCTCTGATCAAAACATGATGACAAATGCATTACGTTCTGGCGATATTGATATCGCTATGGATGTAAAAGGTCAAAACCGTGAAATTATTAGTCAAGATAGTAATTTAGAGCTTTTAACAAATCCAGGTTTATCAATTGTCTATCTTGATCTGAACAACAAGGTAGGCCCAACAGCCGATAAGCGAGTGCGTGAGGCTATCTATAAAGCAACTAATGTAGAGGAAATTATCTCTGGTGTTAACCAATGGGGTGGCGGTGATGTTTCTTATTTACCTCTACCACCAGGCTCATGGGGTTATGATAAGTCTTTAACGGAATTAGTACCAACTTACAATCCTGAGGAAGCGAAAAAAATATTAGCTGAAGCTGGATATCCTGATGGTTTCAAAACTGAAATTTATGTATCACAGGCACGTGTACCTTATGCAACTATTTTCCAAAGTCAATTAAAGAAAAACTTAAACATTGACGTTGAAATTAAAGTTCTTGAGTGGGGAACTTACAGTGACACAGTAGCTAAAGGGAAAGCACCAATGAATATTGGTGGTTGGACTTGGTATCCGGATCCATACTTCTTCCTATATCAATTGTTCCACACAAATCAAATTGGCGCTTTAGGTAATGGTAAAGGCTATAGCAATCAAGAAGTTGATAAATTATTAGAACGGGCTGTATCTGAAACAGTTGTTCAAGAAGAACGTGCAAAACTATATCAAGAAGCTTTAAAACTTATTTTAGCTGATGTTCCACGAATTGAATTAGAGGCAACACAAACAGTGGCTGGTATTAACAAAAAGGTAAAAGGCTTTGAGGTTTCTGCAGATAACTCCCTACAAATCGTACATCCAAACGGCACAAACGTTTCAATTTCTAAATAACTTAGCAAGAAAAGTGGAGATGCAGATCTCCGCTTTTCTATTCATATGGAGGGAATTTAACGATGACTCGTTATATAAATGGACTCGTTTTCAATTCTGAGACTCGTAGTTTTGAAAAAAGCAATTTTCAAGTACATGGACAATATTTCAAACAATCGAATACCTTTGAAACAAAAATCGATTTAGATGGTTATTACATCACTCCCGGCTTTATCGACAGCTGCTCACAAATTGGACTAGCTGAAATTGGTATTCGCTGGGAGGGTGATGATAGTTTTGAGTTTGAATCAAATATACAATATTCAGTCGTAGATGGAATATATCCGTTTGATACCGCATTTAAAAAAGCAATTTCACATGGCGTCACTTCATCTCATATTGTTCCCTCTCCTAAAAGTTTGATTGGCGCGAAAACAGCAATTATACATCACACCCATACAACTGTTGATGAGATGGTAATAAAACAAGGTGTCGCCTACTCCTTTTCAATTGGTCAAAATGCCAAAAGTACGTTTTTTGCCGAGAAGAAAAAGCCATTGACTCGTATGGGTATTGCTAAGATTATGAGAGAAACACTCCAACAAATTAAAGAGCAGGAGCCTCTAATTCGAAAAATTGTGGTACGAGCACATAAAGCTGTCGATATCGAACTAATTGTCCGCCTACAGCAAGAATTCGAATTTGATTTCCATATCATCCATGGCACTGAAATCCCGCTTCTAGAGGATCCATCATTGAATACAGTTATTGCAGGCCCTACATTCCGTCATATTGAGCATAACGAAATGATGGCACTGTCACCCAAATTATATAAGCAGTTTGCAGCAAATAGCATTCCATTTGTATTGTGCACAGATCATCCCATAAGTAATGCAACTCATCTAGCACTTGAAGCCTGTTTAGCGGTTCGTGAAGGATTATTACGTCAGGATATGGTTTATGCGTTAACGACTGGTGCAGCAACTTTCCTTGGAATAGAACATATAACAGGTTCCATTAAAGATGGTTTACTAGCTGATTTTGTTGTCTGGAATAAGCATCCTTTAGATTTAGATGCAAAAGTTGTTGCCACTTTTATTAAGGGTAAAAAAGTATACGCATGGGAAGAGGAAATGACAAAATGATTATTTATCATCATGCAAAATTTATAGCAGTAAATGAACAGAATGATATCTTTGAACAGCTATGGATAGAAGATGGTCGAATTGACTATGTAGGGCCTGCTAGAGAGATCCCTGACAATGCTGAAGTAGTTGATTTACATGGAGCATTTGTGACACCAGGTTTAATTGATATTCATGCACATGTTGGTACGTGGGCAGAGGTTACTGAGGATATTAATGATGCCAATGAATATAGCGAACCGTTCACCCCCCTCATGCACGCTTTGGACAGTGTAGATATTCGTCACTTTTCTTTTCAGCATGCTCTTGAAGGTGGCGTAACTACCGTTCAAACGGGGCCAGGAAGTGCCAATGTCATCGGCGGGATTTGGAGCATATTAAAAACTGCGGGTCCTACACTTTCTTCAAGACTACTAGTTGAGCGTAGTGGCTTAAAGGGCGCTTTAGGTGAAAATCCTAAAAATGTTTTTGGCAATCAATATAAGCGTAAGCCTATGACACGTATGGCAATTGCTCAATTATTACGCGATGGCTTCCAACGTGCCGCTCGTCTAAGTAAAGAAGAAAAAACAGAGCATGTAAAACATAATTTAGAGTTACGTCCATTTATCGAGGTGCTACAAGGCGAAATGCCACTGCGTCTTCACTGTCACCGAGCAGATGATATTATGACTGCGATTCGTATTGCAAAAGAATTTAATGTACAGCTACATTTAGAGCACTGTACGGAAGGACATATGATTGTTGATGCTGTGAAAGCTAGTGGATTTAATACAACTATTGGGCCCTATATGCTGACACCATCAAAATATGAAACTCGTAATTCAACACCAGCAATCGCAAAAATTTTTAAAGAACACCATATTCCATTTGCTATTATGACTGACCATCCATTTGTACCAATTCAATATTTAAAGTATTGTGCTTCTGAGGCAATTCGATATGGATTAGATGAAGAAACAGCATTAAGAAGTATCACCATTAATGCCGCTAAACTTGTACAGCTCGATCATCGAATCGGCTCTCTTGAGGAAGGCAAAGATGCAGATTTCGTAGTTTGGTCTCATCCTATTTTTGAAACAGAAGCGAAAGTGCTACAAACCTATGTGAATGGTAAAAAACATTATGAAGCGGAGTGAAAAAAATTGGTGGAATCAAAAATCGCAATCGTCACAATTGGTCAAGCACCTCGCAAGGACATGGCCGCGGATATCAAACAATTAGAAAATGCTGGTTTACATGTCACAGAATTTGGTGTACTTGATTTACTGACGTCTTCAGAAATTGCAGCACTTGCTCCAACCAGTGAAGATTCAGATGTTTTAGTAACTCTTCTCGCAAATGGTGAGCAGATACAGCTAAGTAAAAAAAAGCTGATGCCTTTTATTCAGAAACGAATTTATGAACTTAAGGAATTTACTTGGGTTTTACTTATGTGCACAGGCGATTTTACTAACACATTATCTGGCAAAAATCTATTACTTCCTGACCGCATGATGACCTATTTAGTAAGAGGCATGAATGCTGATTTAACGCTCGGTTTGATTGGACCTGAGCCCGAGCAGCAAATTAGCGTTGCTGAGAAATGGCAAAAGTCACGATTTAATGTAACATTTGAGGCTAGTTCTCCTTATCGTTTTAACGAACAAGATTTATTGGCAAAGGCTAAGTCATTAGAAATACGCGGTGCCGAATTACTTATATTAGATTGTATGGGTTACTCTACTGCCATGAAAAATGTGATTAAAAACAAGCTTAGTATTCCTGTCATAGTACCACGAGAAGCTGTCTTTACTATTTTAAAAGCTATTTGTTAAAAGCAAAGGAGGGTCACTGAATTTTTTCAGTGACCCTCTACTTTTAGACACGTTTGTTGAAGTAAGGAAGCTGTTCCACAAATGCCTTTGTATCCGCATCCCCATATTCATGGACAAGTGCATAGATTTTTTTTAATCGCAAATCAATTTCATCATTTTCTCTATCAAGATGATATTGTATATATGGCAATTGTGCACGCCATGCATTCGAAATTTCTAACAGCTGCATTTGCTGAAAAATCTTTTCAAAGACGTCTAATGCTTGGCGATCTATATTGAGTTCAAAGTTCCACGGACCTGCATATGGATTTGTATAATACGTTCTATTGGCAAGTGAAAAATATACACGCTGACGCTCCATCTCTACAAAACACTCCTTTTTCCATAGTATGGAGGTAAAAGTGTTGTTTTATTCGCTGGAATGTCAAACTTCCTTCACAACTAAGTGAGATTATCTAATTTATAATAGATATGATGAACAAGGAACGGAGTGAATGCCATGAGTTTAATCACGCTTTTAGTTGTAGCAGCGATCATCGTTATTTTAGTAACGGTCGCGACTATTTTCAGTGTCAATCGTGCGTATGCTTTTAAACATACAGTTGATGACAAACCTAAGCAAAGCTTTCATCAAAATGATGACTAGTTCAATTTGTACATTTTTCACAGAGATTCTTTTATAATATTATTAACAAATAGAATTTGGAGTGAACGCAATGGGAGTACCATTACCAATAATAATTATGATTGCCATGATGATGCTAATGTTTGGCGTTTCTGTCATTGTCCTCTTGAAGAAAAAAGGCAATTTCTTTACACAGACTATCGATGCTAAGCCTGAGCAGGTCAACCCTCAACAAAAGGATAAACAAATATGAAATATCCCTTTATTTGGCTCATTAAGTTTTACAGAAAATTTATTTCACCGATGACGCCACCATCCTGTCGCTTCTATCCTACATGCTCGTCATATGGACTTGAAGCTTTTCAAAAGCACGGTGCAATTAAAGGGTTAATTTTAACCATTACGCGTGTATCTAAATGTCAGCCATTCCATCCTGGTGGCTTTGACCCTGTGCCTGAAAAATGGCCTTCGAAAAAGAATTAATTTTCGAAGGTCATTTTTTCTTGTACTTTTTATAAATGTGCGTTATTATAGAAACTGTTCTAAAAATTAAATCGTAACGATTACTATTTGAAAGAGGTATACTATAAGATGAAAAAAGTATTTTTGTTATTTTTAGTTGCAGTTCTTGCCCTATTCACTGCTGCCTGTGGGGATAAATCATCAACATCCAAACAGACAGAGACAAAGGATAAATTATCAATTTATACAACTGTCTATCCATTAAGTTATTTTGCACAACGAATTGGTGGCGATTTTGTAGAGGTTTCTTCTATTTACCCTGCTGGCGCCAATGAACACACATTTGAGCCAACACAAAAGGATATGATGAATTTAGCAGATGCTAATATATTTTTCTATATTGGCTTAGGGCTAGAAGGCTTTGTTGAAAATGCCAAAAAAACTCTAGCCAAAGAAGATGTAACAATGGTTGCAACAGCAGATCAAGTTTCAGATGAACAATTAGCTGTGAGCACTGGTCACACACATGATGATGAAGAAGAAGCACATCATGATCATGAACATGCTACAACTGAAGAAGAGCATAGCCACTCTGAAGACGAGCATGGACATGATGATCATGATCACGGTAATGTAGATCCACATGTTTGGCTATCACCAATTATCAGTCAAGATTTAGCACTTTCCATTAAAAACACTCTAGTTGAAAAAATGCCAGAACAAGAAGCTACATTTACAGCTAACTACGAGGCACTGGTAAAAGAACTACAAGATTTAGACAACGAGTTTAAAGCAATGGCTAATAAAGCGCAAGAAAAGACGTTCTTCGTATCACATGCAGCATTTGGCTATATCGCAGGTCAATATGGCCTAAAGCAACTTCCAATAGCCGGTTTAAACTCACAAAATGAGCCTTCTCAAAAGGAACTAACGGCAATTGTTGATAAAGCAAATGATTTGCACATTCACTATATTTTATTCGAGCAAAATGTCTCTTCTAAATTAGCCGAGGTCATCCAAAAAGAGGTTGGAGCAGAGTCGCTTGTCTTGCATAATTTAAGCGTTTTAACAGCGGATGATGTTAAAAATAATGAAACTTACTTCACCCTTATGAAGAAAAATATTCAAACTTTAGATACTGCTTTAAACGCTCACAAATAAATGAGTAAGGAGGTGCCCCGAAATCGTATGGGACACCTCCTTTATTATGACGTACTTTTCTTGTGGCATTCGTTTTTCCATTCTATAAATACTCGTTAGCCTTTTTTTCTTTTGCACAGCATGATGTGTTATCTTTCGGTTACCCTTTACTTGGGCTACATTACTTTCTAAAATGATAGGCTCCCATTCATTTAGTTTCAACTGAACAGAATTATCGCTTTTATTACCTTTTAAAAGCTGTGTAGGCTGTTTTATTATTTGTTTATTTTTAGCTAAAATGAACTGCCCTTTATCAAAGGTAAAATGACTATCCAACATTGGTTTTGTAAGAACTTCAACCTTACTCGTTTTTTGTAAATCAATATAGGCTTCGCTTGTAGCAGCTGGGAAACTTGCATAGTCCCAAGAGTGATCCTGTGCTAATTGGCGATCAGACACTAAAAAATAATTATAACGCACCTCACCCTTACGATCAGGCAATGGATCATCCCATGTAACGTCGATATGATACCATGCATTATCAAGCTTCACTAAGACCCAAGCATGTAGTTGTTCCCCTACTTTTCCTGGTACATATTGTACCTCAAAGCCTAGCATCTCTAGCATTCGATAAAGCACTAGAGCATATGCCTGACAGACTCCCTTGTTTTCCGTAAGCAATGTGTAGGGAGAATATTGACTTCCTTTCGTTTCCTTTGAATATTCAGTAGATAGAACGATAAAATCATGTGCAGCCTGTATTTTTTGCAATTCACTTAGTCCATGCATAGGTGCAATAATATTCGTCAAAGACTGTTCTACAAATGCCTCCTCTTCCTGAGAAATATGATAAGTAAACTCAAATCTAATGACAATATTATTGGTATAGCCTTCATATTTCCATTTAAAACTAGAAAGATTGGCGTAAACATATGGATCTTGAATAGCATGTTTAATTAGCTCTGATAGTTCATCTTTTATTTCGGACGTATTACCAGTATAACGAATGTCAAATTCAGTAGATAATTGCATGACTTGTTTTTGAATTAGATGTTGTAGTGTTTCTATTGAATTAGCAGTTGCAATATTCTTTTCTTCATAGTTTGCGAATACTTGCACATGACTCATTTGTAGAGCGAATAATATAATGACAACATTATATATATATTTTCTCATATGAGTCATTCTCCTTTACTAACTAGTTTATGCCTTTCATTTCTTATTATGTTAATGAATGATTAATTTAATCCTAAAAGTTTACTAAAAATGACTTATCGATTATGCCTCGGCATAACTGCGTCCAGAATCGGCTTTGTGCTTGCACAAAGCACTCCTTTCCGATTCCGTGACATCCGCTGAAAGAAGTTAAAACGAATAAAGAGGTGGAACAAAAAGAAAAATGTTAGACCAAGATATAATCGATCTAACATTTTTTTGATTTAAATGGGGAAATTCACTTTGATGAAGCAGAAAAGTTATTATCTCTTTTCGCTATTTTTCTAAATAAACGAGTTCTGTCCCAGCCTCTGCATAGTGTTGAAAAAATGAAATTAAATAAAGTATGGTTCTTCTGCAAAACGAGGGGTTGATTTCCGTTCCGACTGGGCGCTTTGTTGCTGTCGCTTTGCTTTCGCACAGATAAAACATTGTCGCTGACGCTACGCTTTAAAACATTGTCGCTGACGCTTCGCTTTCGCACAGAAAACATCCGCTGCGCTGCAGGGTCTCATCTGTGACTCTGATCAAAGGCACTGAAAAACTAAAGAAATTCATTTTTTATATTATAAATCTATCTTTTGTTGGATTTAGAAACTCAAAAAAGTCGATTTGCATCACATTTTTGTGGCAAATCGACTTTTTCAGTGTCCTCGACGCTGATCCCCGAGGGGTCGCCCAGTCGGAACGAAGATCAACTAATTCACTTAGCATATCACTCTAATATAGTGATAAAAGCGAAACTTCAGTATCAAGTTTTTTGTTCGAAACCGAAGCAGTAATAGCAGATGTACAATCACCCAACTGCTATAAGTCACTTCTGTTCGATGATGGAAAGTAGCTATATCGTTCACTTTTGAAACGCATAAATTTTATAAAAGTTCTACACTATTGTTGATTGGAGTGGAAGGCTACTCGAGTGCTCCTGTCGCAGAGCAAAGTGAAGCGGCAGCAACAAAGTGAGTAGCCTGGAACGGAAATCACTCTCATTTAAGCGCCTAAACATTCATAAAGGTTTGCTTTATCATTTTGTTATTAGTTTATTAATTTTCTACGAAGTAGCTTATTGGCACCGTTTCGAGGAAGCTCGTCCGTAACAATAATTTCTTTTGGTATTTTATATTTAGCGAGCTTCTTTTGACAAAATGCCTGTATTTGCTCTACTTGTACTTGTTCTTTTAATACAACAAAGGCGATTGGTACCTGGCCCCACTCATCATCATCGATGCCACATACTCCCGCTTCCTTGACTGCAGGATGAGTAAGTAACACATTTTCAATTTCAGCAGGATAAATATTTTCGCCACCTGAAATAATTAAATCAGCCCGACGATCAATAACAAACAAATAACCCTCTTCATCCATATAGCCAATATCACCAGTATGGAGCCAGCCATCAATCGTCACTTCTTTTTCGGCAAAACGGCCAATATACCCTGGTGTTACATGTGGACCACGTATGCAAATTTCTCCTTCACCATTGGCATTCGGCTCAGCAATGCGAATTTGATTAAAAAATAATGGTTTTCCCGCTGAACCAATTTTCTGCATCGCATCTTCATTTGCTAATGTTGCCGTTTGTGACGAAGTTTCAGTCATCCCATACGTTTGAGCTACAGCTAAATTTAATGCATGAGCTCGCTTTAAATAATCCACTGGCACAGGTCCACCACCTGCTAGCATCATTTTAAATTTCGATGAGGCTTGTGCATTTTTTTGTTCAAGTGTATGTAGAATTCTTTCTAATGTCACTGCAACCACAGACATATGTGTGACATCGCCATCGATAATATTTTGTGAAATGGCTTCTACATCAAACTGATCATATAAATGCACTTTATTGCCATACAATAGCGAGCGCACTAAAATAGAAAAGCCGCTAATATGAAATAAAGGCACTGCACATAGCCAAGCATCATCAGCCTGCAAACCTATATTAAGAACTGAGGCTGTTGCACTTGCCTGATGATTGCCAACTGTTTGACGAACACCCTTTGGAAAGCCAGTCGTACCAGATGTATACATAATCGATGTTGTTTGATTTAAAGACCATTCTTTCGTAATATCAATAGCCGATTCTGTACTTTTTTCTATAGCAGAAAATAAATGACAAGTCGTATGTAATGGTAATTTTTCTACATCCTCATCTGCAATTAATACTGCCGCTGCCTCTGAATCCTCTAGCTGATAGGCTATTTCAGCCTGTGATAGCCTACGATTTAGCATGACCATTTCACATTGTAAATGCATACATGCGTACATCGTGATGACAAGGGTAGGCTTACTCGGCCCCATTATTGCAATACGGTCTCCTTGCTTAATTCCTAGTGCTGTTAGTTGACGTGCTCG
Organism: Lysinibacillus agricola; assembly: GCF_016638705.1. Lineage (GTDB taxonomy): Bacteria > Bacillota > Bacilli > Bacillales_A > Planococcaceae > Lysinibacillus > Lysinibacillus agricola. The sequence goes on from NZ_CP067341.1 coordinate 4,474,757, forward strand.
CTTTAAAGATAAATCATTTAATTTTTGAAATGTCCAAGTTTGTCCATTATATGTTAAACCGTTTCGTAACGGTGTTAAATACGCTCGCTGTAAAATCCAATTTGGATACATCTGTTATCCCTCCGATCAACCTTAATCTTACCGCTTCATCGTAACATTCGTCTATCCGTCGCTCTTACAATTCTTTCCGTCGCCCTAGCGTTTCATTCCGTCGCTTTGATCAGTCTATCCGTCGTTTCGGCAATTCTTTCCGTCGCTTTGATCAGTCTATCCGTCGCCTCGGCAATTCTATCCGTCGCGGCCTGTCTATCCGTCGCTCTTACAATTCTTTCCGTCGTCCTAGCGTTTCTTTCCGTCGCTTTGATCAGTCTATCCGTCGTTTCGGCAATTCTTTCCGCTTCGGCCTATCTATCCGTCGCCCTAGCGCTTCTTTCCGCCGCCCGGATTTGCCTTTCCGCCGCTCTGACAAAACTATCCATCGCTCTAAAAAAGTTATCCGTCTCGTCCCTCCAGACATACAAAAAGCTCGTATCTCATAAAGATACGAGCCGTTCAACGTTTCAGATAATCAAGGGAATCTTGGGAACTGACCGAAATCTGGTTGACGTTTTTCTTTAAATGCGTCACGACCTTCTTTAGCTTCATCTGTTGTGTAGTAAAGAAGAGTAGCGTCGCCAGCCATTTGTTGAAGACCTGCTAAACCGTCTGTATCTGCATTCATTGCTGCTTTTAAGAAGCGTAGAGCAGTTGGTGACATTTGTAGCATTTCTTCACACCATTGTACAGTTTCATCTTCTAATTGCTCATAAGGAACAACTGTGTTAACTAATCCCATATCAAGTGCTTGTTGTGCATCATATTGACGGCAAAGGAACCAAATTTCACGCGCCTTTTTATGACCGATAATACGTGCAAGATAGCCTGAGCCATAACCAGCATCGAATGAACCAACTTTTGGTCCAGTTTGTCCAAAGCGAGCGTTATCAGCCGCAATTGTTAAGTCACAGACAACGTGTAAGACGTGTCCTCCACCGATTGCATAACCTGCAACCATCGCTACTACAGGTTTTGGAATAACACGGATTAAACGTTGTAAATCAAGAACGTTTAGACGTGGGATCTCATCTTCACCAACGTAGCCGCCATGACCGCGTACTTTTTGGTCTCCACCTGAACAGAAGGCATGCTCACCTTCACCAGTTAAAATGATAGCTCCAATATTTTTATCATCACGTGCACGTGAAAAAGCATCGATCATTTCCATTACCGTTTTTGGTCGGAATGCGTTGCGCACTTCTGGACGGTTAATCGTAATTTTTGCGATACCGTTATAAAACTCATACTTAATGTCTTCATAAGTATGTAAACTAGTCCATTGACGTGTCATTGAATTGCCTCCTAATAATTATATTCGTCTCGTTCATAATCGAGGCGGTAACGTAAAAATATGATTACGTTAAATACTCCTCTACTATTGTAGCAAAATCAGCGGGATTTTCCACATGAATTGCATGTCCTGCGTCATTTACTGTCGTATGCTTGGCATTTTTTAATAACGCTTTCATTTCTAGTGCAATTTTACAAAATTTTTCATCGAGTGAGCCTGTAATTAAAAGAACAGGAAATTCAAGCTTCTCCAACGACATCCAATTTGATGGCTGACTGCCTGTACCAATGCCTCGTAAGCTACCTGCCAAGCCTTCCTCCTTCTGAGAAAGTCGTTCTGACCGAATAGCCTCTTGTACATTTTGTGGTAAACGCTTTTGGGACTCAAACAAAGGAATGTTCTCCCATGCATTAACAAATGATAACAAACCGTTACTAATTATTTTTTCAGCTAGTGCGTTATCCCTCTCACAACGTTCAGAACGCTCCTTGGAAGTCTGTAAACCTGGAGAAGCACTTTCTAAAATTAGCTTTTCAATACGTTCAGGGTAGGAAATTGCATACGATAATGCAACTCTTCCTCCCATTGAATAGCCTAGCAGCGCAAATTTCTTTAGCTGTAGTTGGAAAAAAACTTCCTCTAAATCTTGGATTTGTTCTTGCATAGAGAAGCGACTAATTTGCTGAGGTACAGCTGTTTGACCATGTCCAATTAAATCAATGGCAATAACTCGTACATTCGGCAGAGCTTTCGCTAAATATCGCCACGTAGCTGTACTCCCTGTAAAACCATGTAAGGCAACGAGCGTTTGCTCCGCTTCTTCATTCCAGATTTCCACGTACGTTTCAAGCTCTCGAACCATTAGCTTTGCCATGCTTTTAACCCTGCATTAATGAGATTCCAAAGTGCCCGATGCGCATAAACATTTTCCTCTCGATCTGTGAAAATTTCGAATAAGCGTAATGGTCGTTTTTTTATTGAAGCAAACTTTTCCGATAGCTCTGAAATATCGTCTACGCGGATATAGTCCATATCGTACATATTGGCAATATCATGGAATTTAAGGGCAGTTGGCGTGCCAAATAAATCTTCATAATGTGCCTCAACTGTCGATTGTGGTAAATAAGAGAAAATACCGCCGCCATCATTATTCATGACAATTATTGTCAGGTTGCATTCCTGGTATCTTGACGCAATAAGACCGTTGATATCATGTAAAAAGGCTAAATCGCCAATAAGCAAGTAAGTTTCACGGTTATTCCCTTGACTAAAACCCATTGCTGTTGATACGACGCCATCAATACCATTCGTTCCACGATTCGCAACAATACGAATATCCTTCGGTGACGCCATTAAAAACGTATCAATATCACGCACGGGCATACTGCTACTAACAAAAATATCACTGCCATTAGGGATTATTTTCAGTAATCGACTTACCATTGCTCCCTCATCGATTGCACCCTTAGAATAGTGTTCAATATACTCTAATGCAATATCATTGGCATCTTGCCACTCCGCTAAATACTCTGCCTCTAATGCTGTTTCAGAGATTTCTAATTGCGTGAGCCACTCACCAATACTTGCATGAATAAAATGAGTAGACACGCCTGTAGAATCACGGAACATCGGATCTTCATCAACAACAATATAAGCATCAGGCTGAGATTTTGTAATAAATTGCATAATAAATTTTGAAACAGGCTGTGCTCCCAAACGTAGTACCGTATCTGGTTCAACTAATGCTTTAAAATCTTCACTCTTCATAATTGCATCATATGTTGTGATAATATATGGCAAACAATCCTCTGGGACCGATGCCCTCATATTGGATAAACTCTCGACAATGACCGGCCATTTTAATTGGCGAACAAACTCCCACATGATTGTTAAATCTGCACCAAGTGCTAGCTCACCAATAATAACAAAGCCTCTTTTGGTTGCACTTAAAATCCCTGATAGCTCCTGCTGTGTAGCTTTAGAAGGCATTAACTGGGCCATACTACTATGCTTAAATGTTGCCTCTGGAAGCTCATCTCGAAAATCAATCAACAAAGGTTCTCGGAACGGTACATTAATATGAACTGGTCCAAACGGTGCGCTCATTGCAATTGCTATCGCCCGTGCGATATGGCGCTCGATAAACGGTAGTGTCGGTGCTGCATCATCTGCTAGCGGGAAATCCACGCTCCATTTGACATGCGTGCCATATAAATTTGGCTGATCAATAGCCTGTGGTGCACCCACCTCTCGCAATTCATGTGGACGATCAGCTGTGATCACAATTAACGGTACACGAGCATAGCTTGCCTCAACAATGGCAGGAAAATAGTTTGCTGCAGCTGTTCCTGATGTACATAAAAGAACTACAGGTTTTGCTGTGGCCTTTGCAATTCCTAGCGCAAAAAAGGCAGCCGATCGCTCATCAACCTGACGATACATATTGAGCTGTTTCGTTGAAGCAAATGCATAAGCTAGAGGCGTCGAACGTGAGCCTGGACTAACAACAACGTTTTCTACACCAACTTGTACTAATGATGCTACCATTTTATAAACATAGTCCGTTAAAATTTTCCGTTCACTCATGTAATTGTCCTCCTAGCGCACGAAGCATCGGACGGAATTTCACTAATGTTTCCTCATATTCAGATTGTGACTCTGAATCTGCAACAATACCGCCACCAGCGTATAAATAGGCTTTATCCTTTAGTAAAGCAGCCGATCGAATGGCCACTGCAAATTCCCCATTGCCTTCAGCATCTAACCAACCAATTGGAGCGGCGTAAAGTCCACGATTCATTGGCTCATACTTACGTATAGCTGCCATCGCTTCATTCCTTGGCACACCACCTAAAGCTGGCGTTGGATGTAAAGACTTTGTCAGTTGTAAAATGGTTGCCTCACTATTTAACTGACCTTCAACGGGTGTATATAAATGTTGTATATCTCTAATCTTTAGTAGACGGGGGCCATCTGGTATTTTCATCTCAACACAATTTTTACGGAAAGTCTCCGCAATCATATCGACAACGTATTGATGTTCGCCGCCATTTTTCGAATCATTTAATAAGCTTTGTCCATATGCTTCGTCTTCCTCAGCTGTCTTACCACGTTTAATAGAGCCCGCAACACAAGATGAAAAGGCGCGGCCCTTTTCTACTTTTACAAGACGTTCAGGGGACGCACCAAAGAACAATAAATCTTGACGCTCTAAACCAAATAAATAGCTCTCTGGCTGTTCATGAATAATATGTGATAGTACCTGTGGTGAAGAAACTTGTTCTTTAAACTGCAATGCCAGAGACCGTGCAATAACGACTTTATCTGCCTTCTTCTGCTTAATCAATGCTGTTACTTGGTCAATCGAAGCTAAATATGGCTCCTTATATGGCTCGAAATAACTTGTTATTTCAGGCTTTGAATACGTTTTCACTTCTTTTACCTGAGCAGCATGAATTAAATGATCCCGCTCTTTACGCAATGCTTCAAATTGAGCCTCTGCCTGCTGATTTTTTGTAATAAGATGAATGCTTACAAACGCTTTGTCATCACGTATGACAAGCTGATATGTTGCTAGTGCAAAATAAGCCTCTGGAAAGCCTGTCCACTCACCATCTACATTATTTTGTGGATCAAATGTGAATCCACCAAACAAAATTGGCTGTAATTCGCTCTGCCCTTTTACACATTTTTTCGTTAAACTTTTCCATTCCGCTTCTACTGCATCGAAGCGATCATTTTTGGCGTTATTTTGAATTGTATAGGCATGTCCTAGCCCTACTAATGTCATTGTTTTTTCTCTATTTTGCCAATAAAATCGTTCACCTTTATAACACTCCTCGCCCGCTGCATAAAATGCAAGCGCCGATAAGCGACTTACTTCAATTGTTTCCATATAAAAATGAAGGCTTTGGCCCAAAGAGTCCACTTCTACCTCTGTGGCTTGGTACCACTTCTGTTGCATGAAAATTACCTCCGTTGTTGCAATGTACATAATGAATGACGCACGGTATGTTTTGTACTCGCTCTACACTTTCAGTCATAAACATCAACTGCTTTGGCTTTTCTTTGGATCCTCACCAAAACGTGTGGTTGATTTCCGTTCCGACTGGGCGCTTTGTTGTTGCTGCCGCTTCGCTTTCGCACAGATAAAACATTGTTGCTGTCGCTTCGCTTTCGCACAGATAAAACATTGTTGCTGTCGCTACGCTTTCGCACAGACAAAACAATTGCTGTCGCTTCGCTTTCGCAAAGCTTCCTGGGGGCGTCCGATGAGCCGCTTGGGCCAACACGATGTTGGTCACGAAGGCGTTATCACAGGACGTGATGGTTTTAGCCTTCGTTCCTCTATCGCTAATCCCCAAGGAGTCGCCCAGCCTCCACTCCAATCAACTTATTTACATAGTAGACGTTTTAACAAATGTCATCCAAATTTTTGGTGATGAACCTTTTCTTTAGAACAAATTGACCAAAACTTTGCATAATGACATGAGCATTTGTACTTTTTCACATCATATTTTTTTCTTAAAATAGCCGTCATTTTTATTTGCTAGTCTATTCTTCGTACTGTTGCTTTTATCTTAATTATTGTTTTCAGTTCATAAATGCATGTTCTATTGTATCATTTTTTTTAACTTCTTTCAGCAAATGTCCTTTGTACCGAAAGCGTAGCGACAGGTACAGAAGTCTCCCTCCTCAATAGGTGGTGAGTTGAATGCGGATTTAAGCTACTTTTCAGCGGGTGTCCAAACAGCCGCTGAAAGAAGTTAAAAGCTCCAGCGGATGTCACGGAATCGGAAAGGAGTTCTTTGTGCAAGCACAAAGCCGATTCCGGACGCAATTATGCCAAGGCATAATTGATATGAACTGTATGTAATAAGCTGTGAACCTACCCAATTTCTCATTCTTCGTATAAAATAAGAAGAGTCAACAACATTTGAAGGAGAGAAAGACCTTATGACCAAAGTCATTGAAGCTGATAGGGGTTTTAAAGTTTGGTGGCATTTAACACGCCCACATACTTTAACCGCTTCATTCGTTCCGGTATTTTTAGGAACATCAATTGCTCTAGCAATTGAAAAACAAACAATAGATTTTGGACTATTTTTTGCTATGCTTATTGCAAGTATGCTTATACAAGCAGCAACAAATATGTTCAATGAATATTACGATTACAAACTAGGATTAGACAATGAACATTCTGTCGGTATCGGCGGAACGATTGTGCGTCACGGTGTTCAACCAAAAACAATTATGATGATCGCCTTAAGCTTCTATGCAATCGCTATGCTGCTTGGCATTTACATATGTGCCTCAACCTCTTGGTGGCTTGCTGCTGTCGGGCTAGTTTGTATGCTTATTGGTTTTTTATATACTGGAGGACCTTACCCAATAGCCTATTCACCATTCGGAGAACTTGTATCTGGCGCTGTTATGGGAATGGGTATTGTCTTAATCGCCTTTTATATTCAAACGCTTACAGTGACATTTGATGCTGTTTTGCTTTCAGTGCCAAGTATGATTTTAGTCGGTGCCATCATGCTGTCTAATAATATCCGTGATATTGTTGGCGATACAGAGGGTGGTCGAAAAACACTTGCTATTTTAGTAGGTCGAGATAATGCCATTTCTGTGCTATCTGGTTTTTTCATCGTTTCGTATTTATGGGTAATCGCTCTTGTAGCAATTGATGGTATTACCTTTTGGGCTCTAATCATTTTCTTATGTGTTCCAAAGCCACTTCGTGCGATTCAAATTTTCCGCGATAAAAAAGAAGCCAAAGAAGTTATGCCTGCGATGAAATTTACAGCGCAAACAAATACATTCTTCGGCTTCCTCCTAGGAATAGGATTATTAATTCAATATTTCTTTTATTGAGTTACATCTTAAAGATGCAGCAGCCTTAACAGTTTGCTGCATTTTTTACATAACGTCGAAAATTATTACTTGCAATACCACGAACTTCTTCGATTGAGAAATGTTCACATAACGCCTCTAACAAATTTTGTGCCTCTCCTGCGTGTGCTAATCCTTTTACAGTAGCATCTATTCCGTCAAAGTCTGAACCTAATCCAAGGTGCTCAACCCCTACTACATTTCCTAGATGCTTCACATGCGCTACTAGATCATCCATCGTAGCATTGTCATGGATAAAAGGCGGGTAGTAAACGACATGAATATGCCCTCCATGCTCGACAAGTGCTTTTGCCTGAGCGTCCGTTAAATTTCTTGGATGATCACAAATTGCACGTGCATTACTATGGCTCGCAATTATATGCTTCGCTAGTGGCAAGACATCCCAGAAGCTCTGTTCATTTAAATGTGAAACATCGATAATAATATCTCTCTCATTTAGCAAGTTTACAACCTCTTCACCAAATGATTTTAAGCCAAGACTTGGATCCTGTTCAGCACCATGAGCTACAGCGTTTTCTTCATTCCATGTTAGTCCAACAAGCTTCACTCCTGCATCTAATATTGATGAAAGCTTAGCTAAATCATCACCGATTGGACCACAGCCCTCTAAGCTTAGAATGGCGCCAATTTCATGCGGGGCTAAAGTATCTAATTGCGACCAATCAGTAATATGCACCATGCCCTCAGTTTGTAATACATGTGTATGAAAGGCTTCAATTTGGCGCACTGCCTCTAAAAATTGCATACTTTGCGGAATTTTAGGATTAATAAAAATAGCAAATACTTGTGCCTTCACTTGCCCTAATTGTAATCTCCCTCGATTGGCTTGCAACCGTACATCATCTTCAAATTTTGCTGCTTCTAAAGTTGTTAATTTCAATAGAGCATCACAGTGTAAATCAATTATGTCCATATTCTCACCCCATACAGCTATTATACTGCCTGTGAGTGAAAATGCTTACCAACTTTTATCTTGAGGTGTATCAGAAGAGCCAAATTCCTCAAGTTCTATGAAATCATCCGATTTTGGCGTAGCAGACAAAATATCTTCTTCCACTGGTCTTAAATTGTCTTCTTTTTTCTCCGCATGCTCAACACATGTTAATGCTTCTGGCTTAGCTTCTAAGCGACCAATAGGAATCTCTTCCCCACATACAGCGCATTTACCATACGTACCGTCCTCCATCGCTTGTAGTGCAGCCTTTATTTCCTCAGCATGGTCACCGCGGTGCTCATCAATCACCATTTCGGTTAACTTATCCGTTAAGTCACTCGCATTGTCAGCAGGGTGATTATCATAATTAGACAGTTCTGTCGCTTGAGGCAACTCTGTTTCTTCAATTTGTTGTTCTATTTCCTGTAGCTCCTGCTCTAATTGCTTTTTTAATTTTTCCATTACTTGTGGGTTCAAAAAAATCTCCTCCTCATGCCTTCATTTTTTCCTAAATTAATATTTCTAAAACATGAAAGCATGAAGATGGATCACTTATTTTTTTGTATAATTTACGCCAAAGCGAAATTCATTATGGCATCATGTAAAAATTGTGCTGCTCCCTCAGAAACACGCTCATCGTAATAAGCTGTAAAGCGTTCGTCTGCTATATACATCTGTGCTATACCTGCATGCGCCTCCTTGGAATATTGTGACCATGAAAAGCTTAGCCAACGCTTATGAAGCTCCGCTACCTCCATAGCCACATCATTTTTTGTATTACCGATTGCCATCGCTTCTTTTAAACGATTAAATAATTGCTGTTCTAGCTGCTGCATTGCCTCATACTGTTCTTCTGTCATATTCATTAACTTAGCATTCGATGCTTCAACTGTTTTGTTACCATATTCCGCACGAATTTCTTGACCATATTGCTTTTCATTTTCCTCGATTAGTTTCTCTTTAAATCCATTAAATTTCTCTTCATTTGTCATTGGTTGTTCCTCCTCAATAGATTGAATTGTTTTTTCCACTGTTTGTACTATTTTTTCAAGCTGCTCCTTGCGCTTCAATAAAGCGGCATGATGCGTTTTTAGTGCCTCTTTATGTTGGAAATCCGGAGCTTGAATAATTTCCTGAATCGTTGCTAACTTCATATCTAATGCTCTATAAAATAAAATTTGCTGGAGCATATCAACCTCAAATTGTCCATAAAATCGATAGCCTGCTTCATTGGTTCTTGCCGGCTTCAGTAATCCAATTTCATCGTAATAACGCAGTGTTCTTGTGCTAACCCCAGACAATTGAGCGAGTCCTTGAATTGTATATTCCATACTTTTTCACCTCCACTAATGCTACTGTAAATCTTTACGCAACGTTAAAGTCAACAAAAAAATCAATTAAAATTTGGCTCCTCACCATAACGAGGGGTTAATTTCCGTTGCGACTAGGGGGCATGTGAATGAAAAAAGCAAACTAGAACATTTCATTGTCACTAGTTTGCTATTTCTTCAATTAAATTTTTGCATACTTGCCATGCCACACAATATTTCTGTAGTTCTCTACATCTGTGTCACCTTCCGTGTTAATAAACAATACTCGAGAATTTTCATCTAATTGTAATGTATCCTTCAGTTCTGTATATTGCTCATTCGTCATCAATTCATAAAAACATCCGACTGGGGCAGCTCCCGATTCTCCAGCAATAATTCGGGCATCTGTTGCTAGTGGATTCCCAAGAATGCGCATACCTGTTGCAGCAACTTCCTCATCACAGCAAATACTCACCTTTGTATAAGTCTTTAATAGATCCCAAGCAAGTGGATTCGGCTCACCACAAGCAAGACCTGCCATAATTGTTTGCATCTCTCCACCAACCGTTACAAACTGCTCAGCTCCCGCCTTAAAACTTTCATAATAGCAATTCGCTACAAAAGGCTCAACTAAGACAAATGTAATCTTTTGTTCATAATATTGTTGTAAGAAAGCTACAACTGCACCTGCAAAAGATCCAACCCCAGCTTGTAAAAATACATGGGTAGGTGCTTTTTCCAACTGCAGAGCGGCTTCTTTTACTAGTGTTGTATAGCCCTGCATAATCCACACTGGAATTTCCTCATAGCCTTCCCACATCGTATCCTGAATAACAACCCAGTCATTTTCTTTTGCTAGTTGTGAAGTATAACGAACTGTATCATCATAATTCATTGTCGTTATTTCAGCATATGCACCCTCATTTTTAATATTTTGCAGGCGCTCTTCTGCACTACCAGCAGGCATATAAATGCGAGCTTTCAAACCAAGCTCTCTAGCAGCCCAAGCCACTCCACGACCATGATTGCCATCTGTCGTTGAAATAAACGTTAAGTCCCCTAGCAGCTCCCTTACTTCTAATGATTTAAGCTGCTCAAACGATAGCTCATCTATATTCCTACCTAACTTTTTGGCGGCGTACTGCCCAATTGCATAAACACCACCTAATACTTTGAATGCATTCAAGTTAAATCGATAAGATTCATCTTTTACAAAAATACTTTGTACTCCAACTAACGAAGCAAAAGCATCTAAGCTCCGTAAAGGTGTGCTTTCAAATTTCTCATATGTACGCTGAAATCTACCAACACGATTTACTTGTTCCAGTGAAAAATTACGTAGAAAAGGCACTACTTGTTCTACGTTCTTCTGTATCAAATATTGTTGGTTGTTAGCCCATATTAATTTTCCCATCCATATCCCCCCAGTTTTTGCTCTATCATCATCTTAGCTTATAGAACCACAAAACAAAATACCATCCATGCCGATATTACATAAATTAGGCTCATCACCAAAAGTTGTGGATGACATTTGTTAAAACGTATGACATTTAAATGTTTTCTGTAGCGAAAGCAAAGCGACAGCTACAATTACGCCAAGGCGAAATTGATATAAGTTGATTGGAGTGGAGGCTGAGTGACTCCTTGAGGATTAGCGTCACAGATGAGACCCTGGAGCGAGTAAAGCGGCTCATCGGACACCCCTAGGAAATCAACCACACGTTATGGTGATGATCCATAAATTAGTAAAAAAAGAAAAACCCGAAACTTATTGATGAGGCTTGTCGTATATCTACTATTATATTTATTTGGAGGTATATAATGGATAGCCCATATAAGATAGCTATAATTGGAGGAACAGGGAAAGTAGGAAGACATATCGCAGCTCATGCAATACAGAAAGGTTATCATGTTCGGATGCTTGTTAGAAATCCGGAAAAGTTACTATATAAAGATGAAAAAATTGAGATAGTGCAAGGGCAAGTACAAGATATCAATAGCATCCAAGAACTTCTTAAAGATTGTAAAGTTGTTATCAATACATTTGGTCAACCAACTAAAGAGGAACCTATGTATAGCAAAGTTACTCATAATATTTTTAATGTGATGAAAGATTTAAACATTAGTCGTTATATCGGTGTTTCGGGTGGTTCTCTTACGATTAATGAGGACAAAAAAAGCATTATGAATCGTTTTGGAGCAAAGTTGTTTGATGTTTTCTTTTCCAAAATGATGCAGGATAAAAAATTGGAATGGGAATTTTTATTAAATAGTAAACATATCAAATGGACATTAATTAGATTGCCGTTTGTAAAAGATAACTTAACATCCAATCATATAAAGGAAAACCTCACTGATATGCCTGGTACAAAAATTACTAATCAAGATATAGCCACTTTTATCATTGATCATATAGATCATACACAGTACGTGCACAAAGCACCGTTTATCTCCCATTAATTTAATAGCAATAAAATGACATATGAAAATAGCATGCTGAGATTATATCTTGCATGCTATTCTTTATAATGTGATTTTTATTTTAAATCAAATATTATGTCTGATGAAATTCTGTTTAACCTCTTTAATTCATCTTTGTACTGTAATTATTTGGGAAGTGAAATCTAACTTATTCCCACTGAAATCCATAATAGTATTATAAGGCGAAGCTTGAATCGTAACAGTTCTACCGTTTTCAATAATCAACGCTCTATTATTGCCTTGTGGATAGTAGGCACTTGCTGCTACCGATGAGCCCTTCAGAATAACATCAAAATCCATACTATTAACGTTTATTACTCACTGAAAACAAGCTCTATTGTAGGTTGATCTTTTACGATATGAATATCACTTTGAGATGGTTTTTTATCTCTGATCGCTCAGCGAAATAGTAGGACGGGCTATTCGCATCCTACATGAAAGACTACCAAAAGGTGCTATCTTACTGCAACACGAATCGTGGAAAGGAATTTAGCTGTTTTCAAGTGTTAGAGGAAGAATTGATTGATTTCTATATTGTAGCTGCCTATTCTTCTCGGCAGCTTGGAAGTAATGAGAGTGGGAATAACTTACTTCGTGCGCTCATAGAAAAACTATTTTGATAAGATATTAGAGGAAGTATTAAAAGCTGAAATAAGTTAAACTAATTTACCAAAGTATCAAAAAAGTGCAGTAGATGTAAATTACATCTACTGCACTTCAGTATGACCCGTACGGGATTCGAACCCGTGTTACCGCCGTGAAAGGGCGGTGTCTTAACCACTTGACCAACGGGCCAATGGCGGAGAAGGAGGGATTTGAACCCTCGCGCCGGTTACCCGACCTACACCCTTAGCAGGGGCGCCTCTTCAGCCTCTTGAGTACTTCCCCACAAAAAAAATGGCTCCGAAGGCAGGACTCGAACCTGCGACAACCTGATTAACAGTCAGGTGCTACTACCAACTGAGCTACTTCGGAATAATGGTGGGCCTAAATGGACTCGAACCATCGACCTCACGCTTATCAGGCGTGCGCTCTAACCAGCTGAGCTATAGGCCCTTAGATTGGAGCGGGTGATGAGAATCGAACTCACGACATCAGCTTGGAAGGCTGAGGTTTTACCATTAAACTACACCCGCATATGGTGGGTCAGGACGGAATCGAACCGCCGACACTTAGAGCTTCAATCTAATGCTCTACCAACTGAGCTACTGACCCATATTTGAAAAAATGGCGGTCCCGACCGGGATCGAACCGGCGATCTCCTGCGTGACAGGCAGGCATGTTAACCGCTACACCACGGGACCATTTGGTTGCGGGGGCCGGATTTGAACCAACGACCTTCGGGTTATGAGCCCGACGAGCTACCACTGCTCCACCCCGCGTTAATAAAATATTCTTTTCGAGTTTTTCTAGCGCCATTTATAAAATAAACTGGAGGAGGTAGAGGGATTCGAACCCCCGCGCGGTGTTACCCGCCTGTCGGTTTTCAAGACCGATCCCTTCAGCCAGACTTGGGTATACCTCCGTAACAATATATAAATGGTGGACCTTGCAGGACTCGAACCTGCGACCGGACGGTTATGAGCCGTCTGCTCTAACCAACTGAGCTAAAGGTCCTTTAAGATGGCGGCAGAGGGGATCGAACCCCCGACCTTACGGGTATGAACCGTACGCTCTAGCCAGCTGAGCTACGCCGCCAGGATCTTTATACTGGTTATCTTTTATGGTGGAGCCTAGCGGGATCGAACCGCTGACCTCCTGCGTGCAAGGCAGGCGCTCTCCCAGCTGAGCTAAGGCCCCATAAAATGGTCGGAATGACAGGATTCGAACCTACGACCCCTTGGTCCCAAACCAAGTGCTCTACCAAGCTGAGCTACATTCCGATAAATATTAATTTGGCGCGCCCGACAGGAGTCGAACCCATAACCTTCTGATCCGTAGTCAGACGCTCTATCCAATTGAGCTACGGGCGCTAATTATTAAAAGAAAAATGGTGCCGAGGGCCGGAATCGAACCGGCACGGTAGTCACCTACCGCAGGATTTTAAGTCCTGTGCGTCTGCCAGTTCCGCCACCCCGGCACATTTGGAGCGGAAGACGAGGTTCGAACTCGCGACCCCCACCTTGGCAAGGTGGTGTTCTACCACTGAACTACTTCCGCATGTGCATAAGATTTATTTATCCTGGCAATTATGAAATTCTTAAAAAATGGTGCGGGTGAAGGGAGTCGAACCCCCACGCCTTGCGGCGCTAGATCCTAAGTCTAGTGCGTCTGCCAATTCCGCCACACCCGCATATAATTGTTGGCAATATAAATGGTGAGCCATGAAGGACTCGAACCTTCGACCCTCTGATTAAAAGTCAGATGCTCTACCAACTGAGCTAATGGCTCAAAACTATGGTGCCGGCGATAGGAGTCGAACCCACGACCTACTGATTACAAGTCAGTTGCTCTACCAACTGAGCTACACCGGCATATGGTGGAGGATGACGGGCTCGAACCGCCGACCCTCTGCTTGTAAGGCAGATGCTCTCCCAGCTGAGCTAATCCTCCTGGGTATTATGCCTAGCGATGTCCTACTCTCACAGGGGGAATCCCCCAACTACCATCGGCGCTAAAGAGCTTAACTTCCGTGTTCGGTATGGGAACGGGTGTGACCTCTTTGCCATCATCACTAGACTATTAACGGCTTTCAATATACATCGTATCTTGAAACCCTTATGTATTTCGTTTTGAAGTTGATTACCTGTCCTTCAAGACAAGAATTATTGTATAACGTTTTCTCAAATTGTGCAATACTTTTTTATAAAAAAAAAGAAATTATTACTTTTTGAAGATATTTTTGTTACGTAAGAGAAATTATCACTCTGCTACTCATTATAACAATTGTTTAATCAAAAGAAAACAATTAATTTATAATGTCAAAACTAAATAAAAAATAAGCTATAATTTATTGCCTTATATTCTATTAATATATTTAATCATAGATTTTTTCTCTTCTTCATCTATTTTATTCAGGTGAAAGATCATTTGCCTTCTTTCACCTGAATAAATTTAACTTCTTTCAGCAAGTGTTCTGGTAGCGACAGCAACACACGACTGAGTGACCTACATCATGCTGTTGCTGTCGCTTCGCTTTCGCACAAAAAACATCTGTTGCTGCCGCTGCGTTAGCACTACGCTTTCGCACAAAAAACATCTGTTGGCCTAAAGCCTCCGGCGGATAGCAGACAGTTCCTTTTGTAATCTGTCTATTTCTTCAAATGTTGTTACTGGACCAAAAGAAATTCTAAAAAATTGGCGAGCTGCTTCCATAGAATAGCCCATTGATAAAATCGCCTTCGTACCAGATTCACTATGAATATCACAGGCACTTCCTGTGGAAATACATATCCCTGCTTCATTTAACTTTAACAAAACGTACTGGCCCTCGATTTTCTCCATCAAAATACCGCAAATATTAGGCAATTGATCCTTACATTCCATGATCCGGCACGTTTCTGGTAAATTTCGCTTCAAATATTCGCGTACTGCTTCAAAATGCTGCCGCTCATAATGATATTCTTCAATCGCTGTTGCAAAGGCGACAATTGCTGGAGTATCTAATGTTCCTCCCCTTAACCCACGCTCATGTGTCACACCTGGTGCTAATGCAGGGACACGGAGCTTTGGATTAATATAGATAGCTCCACACCCTTTTGGCCCACCTATTTTATGAGCTGAAACAGTCATAGCATCCACTTGCTGTTTTAATGGAAGCTTACAAAAAGACTGAACACAATCGACATGCAAGAGGACATTTGATTGTTTTGCAATCTCTGCAATTTTTTCTATAGGTTGAATAGAGCCTATCTCTGAATTTACATGTTGGATAGTGATTAAAGCCGTATCTTCTCGTATTGCTTCTCGTAATTGCTCCACATGAATACAACCATCTTGTTGTAAAGGTAACTTCGTGACTTCAAAGCCCATTTTTTTAAGTGTATTTAATGCTGCATGTACGGATGTGTGTTCAGCTTGTGATGAAATAATGTGCTTCCCTTTATTTGACGCTAAAGCTAATGACAAAATCGCAATTAGATTGCCCTCAGTTCCGCTTCCAGTAAAGATTACACCATCACTGTTTACTCCAAGAGATCTTGCTACAACAGCTCTTGCCTGTTCAACAAAATAATGCGCTTGCCCTCCTAAATCATGTAAGCTTGCACTATTTCCATAATACCGTTCTGCTACCTCACAATATGCTTTAAGAGCTTTTGGAGTCATTGGAGAGGTTGCAGCGTAATCTAGATAAATCATCTTATTCTCCTTTCTAGTTCATCAGGTCTTGTTTTCTTTTTTATTTTATGTAAAGATATGTGTCAAGACAACTGTAAAGAAGGTATAGGTATGGATGTAATGACAGATGTACTTATTATTGGTAGTGGCATCGCTGCACTTCAAGCTGCTCGGCTGCTAGGAGAACATTTTCAAGTACAGATTGTTACAAAGTCATCTGTAAAAATGAGTAGTTCTTATCGTGCTCAAGGCGGGATTGCTGCTGTTACGAGTCAAGAAGATCATCCAAAATTTCACATTGCCGATACATTGACTGCTGGTGAATTTCATCATGAAAGAAGGAATGTTGAAGTACTTATAAAAAACGGCACAGATATTATGCGTGATTTTTTAAAAGAAGGCATCCCAATTGATCGACAAGCTGATGGGTCGCCAGCTCTAGGCTTAGAGGGGGCGCATAGTCATCACCGTATTTTACATGCAGGTGGTGATCGTACTGGTCAAGTAATGATAGATTATTTGCTCGATCAACTTACATCTACTATCGTTGTGAATTACTACGAAATGGCTTACGAGCTTTTATTAAATACAAATGGGGATTGTGTTGGCGTTCTGACAAAAGGAGCAAAGGGAACGAAGCGCTATCTTGCCCACCACATCATTCTCGCAACAGGAGGTGCAGGCGCTCTTTATTCTTGTACGTCCAATTTTGCTACAAATACTGGCGATGGTATCGCTTTGGCCTATCGTGCGGGAGCTGCCATCAGTGATATGGAATTTATGCAATTTCATCCAAGCTTACTTTGGTGTAAAGGCGAGGCTAAAGGTTTAGTCTCTGAGGCTGTGCGTGGCGCCGGAGGAATATTTGTTGATGCACACCGTCATCCCATAATGAAAGGCATACATGAACAGCTGGACCTAGCACCACGCCATGTTACTGCACATGCGTTATTTGATAAACGTGCTGCTGGGCAAGAAACATTTATTGATATTTCAAATATTGAGCACTTTGAAGAAAAATTCCCTACGATTGCTCAGCTTTGCTATGACAATAACGTTAATTTACAAAATGGCTTAATTCCTGTGGCACCTGGTAGCCATTTCTTAATGGGTGGTGTTGTTGCTGATGACAAAGGAAGAACATCTATCTCTAATCTATATGCAATTGGAGAAGTTGCTTGTACTGGGGTGCATGGTGCCAATCGTTTAGCTAGTAACTCTCTTTTAGAAGGCATTACGTTTGGGCAAAGAATGGCCCAATACATTATTCAAACGGGTTGCAAGCAAGAAAATTTCTTGATTGATGACAAACATCACCAACAATCAATGCCGTCATTATTTACAAAAGATCAATTACAACAAACAATGATGCACACATTAGGCATTGTACGAAATCCTATCGATATGCAACAATTCGTACAACAATTGCCGTCATTGCAAATACTTCTTCATGCTGATTTAGATGGGTTGAATCGACAAGAACTTGAACTTTACATGATGCATACTGTCGCAACATTAATGGTACACGCAGCCATTACACGAACAGAAACTCGCGGAGCTCATATTCGCACTGATAAACCACAAAATGATAGACGGTGGGTAAACCGCTGGATCATTTTTCGACAAGGACAGATGAAAGTGAGGAATTCATTGTATGAATATCATCAAACTCGAGGAAATGCTCAAGCAATTTTTCAATGAAGATATAGGAGATGGGGACTTATCGAGTGAATTTATATTTTCTGCCGAACAGCAGGGATCTTTTTCGTTTTATGCGAAAGAAAGTGGCATTTTTTGTGGAGCCCTCATCATTGAGCATGGATTTCTTCTACTTGATCGATCAATGGAAATTATACTTTGTAAAAAAGATGGTGATGAAGTAAATACCGGTGATGTTCTCGCTGTTATTCAAGGTCCTCTTCAAAAGTTATTAATTGGTGAGCGGGTGATTTTGAATGTTATCCAGCGCATGTCTGCTATCGCTACAGCTGCAAATTTAGCGGTGCATGAAACAGCAGGCACTAATGCGAAAATATGCGATACTCGCAAAACAATGCCGGGAATGCGTATGTTGGATAAATATGCTGTTAGAATCGGTGGCGCCTACAACCATCGCAATGGTTTGTACGATGCGATAATGCTAAAGGATAATCATATTGCGTTTGCAGGTAGTATTACTAAGGCAGTACAGGCTGCCCGAGAGAAAATCGGTCACACTATTAAAATTGAAGTGGAAATCGAAACAAAAGCACAGCTAGTTGAAGCAATTACAGCCGGCGCAGACATCATTATGTTTGATAATCGTAGCCCTGAAGAAATACGTGAATGGCTTCCTGCCGTTCCCCCACATATTGCTACAGAAGCTTCAGGAGGCATCACACTGCAAAATTTAAACACCTATGCTAAAACAGGCATTCAATGGATTTCTCTCGAGGCGCTAACACATTCAGTAAAAGCCTTTGATATTAGTGCACTTGTACAAACGAAAGGAGCTAATTCCCTTGTCCATCACTAGTTTATTACAACAAACGTCACTACTACCAGAGCATTATCGTGGATTATCTAAAAATGAAATGGAATCTCGCATTATAGCTATAAAAAAGAGATTAGGTAGTAAACTCTTCATCCCTGGGCATCATTATCAAAAAGATGAAGTGATTCAATTTGCAGATGTAACAGGAGATTCTTTGCAGCTTGCTCAATTATCAGCAGCTAACAAAGAGGCTGAACATATAGTATTTTGTGGAGTACATTTTATGGCAGAAACAGCTGACATGCTTACAACTGAACAGCAGCATGTTTACTTACCTGATATGCGAGCAGGATGTTCAATGGCAGATATGGCAGACATTTATCAAACAGAACAAGCATGGCCGATTTTACAACAGCTTTTTGGCGATACCATTATCCCGCTAACATATGTCAATTCTACTGCTGCCATCAAAGCATTTACGGGAAGACATGGAGGAGCCTGTGTTACATCGTCCAATGCAAAAGAAATGGTTAAATGGGCATTTACACAAAAACAACGTATTTTCTTTTTGCCAGATCAACATTTAGGTAGAAATACTGCGTATGATTTAGGAATACCGCTAGAGAATATGGCAGTCTGGAATCCTCAAACAAATATGCTAGAGACAGATCAGTCCCCAGAAAACATCCAAGTCATCTTATGGAAGGGACACTGCTCTGTGCACGAGGGTTTTACAGTTCAGCATACGGAGTTTGTACGTAAAGCTCATCCAAATATGCACATCATTGTTCATCCTGAATGTAGTCGCGAGGTTGTTGCCGCTGCAGATGATGCAGGTTCTACAAAATACATTATTGATACGATTAATAAGGCACCAAGTGGTTCAGCATGGGCAATCGGCACAGAAATGAATCTCGTTAATCGTATTATTAAGCAGCATCCTGATAAGCAGATTATCTCTTTAAATGAGAACTTCTGTCCTTGTCTTACAATGAATCGAATTGACCTTCCCCATCTACTCTGGTCTTTAGAAAGTATAGAACAGGGGCAACCGCATAATCGCATTCAAGTAGATACTCACACAGCTGAAGAAGCACGTAGCTCACTTGAAAGGATGCTATTAAGAGCTTAAATGGCAAAACGTCTACTCATTTTTGGTAGACGTTTTATTTATTATAATTACTTGAGTCTTCAAACGTGAACATGTTGTGATGTTCAATTTTTAGAGAAAATTATTAGAATCTTAAAAACTATTCTTATACAAAAAAATGCAGTAGATGTATATTACATCTACTGCATTTTAGTATGACCCGTACGGGATTCGAACCCGTGTTACCGCCGTGAAAGGGCGGTGTCTTAACCACTTGACCAACGGGCCAATGGCGGAGAAGGAGGGATTTGAACCCTCGCGCCGGTTACCCGACCTACACCCTTAGCAGGGGCGCCTCTTCAGCCTCTTGAGTACTTCCCCAAATAAAAAATGGCTCCGAAGGCAGGACTCGAACCTGCGACAACCTGATTAACAGTCAGGTGCTACTACCAACTGAGCTACTTCGGAATAATGGTGGGCCTAAATGGACTCGAACCATCGACCTCACGCTTATCAGGCGTGCGCTCTAACCAGCTGAGCTATAGGCCCTTGGAGCGGGTGATGAGAATCGAACTCACGACATCAGCTTGGAAGGCTGAGGTTTTACCATTAAACTACACCCGCAAATATGGTGGGTCAGGACGGAATCGAACCGCCGACACTTAGAGCTTCAATCTAATGCTCTACCAACTGAGCTACTGACCCATATTTTTAAAAAATGGCGGTCCCGACCGGGATCGAACCGGCGATCTCCTGCGTGACAGGCAGGCATGTTAACCGCTACACCACGGGACCATTTGGTTGCGGGGGCCGGATTTGAACCAACGACCTTCGGGTTATGAGCCCGACGAGCTACCACTGCTCCACCCCGCGTTAATAAAATATTCTTTTCGAGTTTTTCAAGCACCATTTATAAAGATAAAAACTGGAGGAGGTAGAGGGATTCGAACCCCCGCGCGGTGTTACCCGCCTGTCGGTTTTCAAGACCGATCCCTTCAGCCAGACTTGGGTATACCTCCGTAACAATATATAAATGGTGGACCTTGCAGGACTCGAACCTGCGACCGGACGGTTATGAGCCGTCTGCTCTAACCAACTGAGCTAAAGGTCCTTTAAGATGGCGGCAGAGGGGATCGAACCCCCGACCTTACGGGTATGAACCGTACGCTCTAGCCAGCTGAGCTACGCCGCCAGGATCTTTATACTGGTTATCTTTTATGGTGGAGCCTAGCGGGATCGAACCGCTGACCTCCTGCGTGCAAGGCAGGCGCTCTCCCAGCTGAGCTAAGGCCCCATAAAATGGTCGGAATGACAGGATTCGAACCTACGACCCCTTGGTCCCAAACCAAGTGCTCTACCAAGCTGAGCTACATTCCGATAAATATTAATTTGGCGCGCCCGACAGGAGTCGAACCCATAACCTTCTGATCCGTAGTCAGACGCTCTATCCAATTGAGCTACGGGCGCTAATTATTAAAAGAAAAATGGTGCCGAGGGCCGGAATCGAACCGGCACGGTAGTCACCTACCGCAGGATTTTAAGTCCTGTGCGTCTGCCAGTTCCGCCACCCCGGCACATTTGGAGCGGAAGACGAGGTTCGAACTCGCGACCCCCACCTTGGCAAGGTGGTGTTCTACCACTGAACTACTTCCGCATGTGCATAAGATTTATTTATCCTGGCAATTATGAAATTCTAAAATATGGTGCGGGTGAAGGGAGTCGAACCCCCACGCCTTGCGGCGCTAGATCCTAAGTCTAGTGCGTCTGCCAATTCCGCCACACCCGCATATTTTGTTGGCAATTTAAATGGTGAGCCATGAAGGACTCGAACCTTCGACCCTCTGATTAAAAGTCAGATGCTCTACCAACTGAGCTAATGGCTCAAAACTATGGTGCCGGCTATAGGAATCGAACCCACGACCTACTGATTACAAGTCAGTTGCTCTACCTGCTGAGCTAAACCGGCTAATGGTGGAGGATGACGGGCTCGAACCGCCGACCCCCTGCTTGTAAGGCAGGTGCTCTCCCAGCTGAGCTAATCCTCCTGGGTTTTATGCCTAGCGATGTCCTACTCTCACAGGGGGAAGCCCCCAACTACCATCGGCGCTAAAGAGCTTAACTTCCGTGTTCGGTATGGGAACGGGTGTGACCTCTTTGCCATCATCACTAGACTATTGACGACCTCCAATACACGGCGTATTACTGCGTCAGCTTCTCTCGTTCAATCGGTCACGTACAGAGGTACGCTCCCTCATTCACTCGTTTGCTTCCTTGTACTACTTGTGTCTTGAAGCTCTCTTTGGCTTTCAATATACGTCGTATTTTGAAACCCTAAAATGAAAGGTTTTGTTCTTTCAAAACTGGATAAACGGTGCATTGAATGTTTCAAACATTTTGGTTAAGTCCTCGATCGATTAGTATTCGTCAGCTCCATGTGTCACCACACTTCCACCTCGAACCTATCTACCTCATCGTCTTTGAGGGATCTTACTTACTTGCGTAATGGGAAATCTCATCTTGAGGGGGGCTTCATGCTTAGATGCTTTCAGCACTTATCCCGTCCACACATAGCTACCCAGCGATGCCTTTGGCAAGACAACTGGTACACCAGCGGTGTGTCCATCCCGGTCCTCTCGTACTAAGGACAGCTCCTCTCAAATTTCCTACGCCCACGACGGATAGGGACCGAACTGTCTCACGACGTTCTGAACCCAGCTCGCGTACCGCTTTAATGGGCGAACAGCCCAACCCTTGGGACCGACTACAGCCCCAGGATGCGATGAGCCGACATCGAGGTGCCAAACCTCCCCGTCGATGTGGACTCTTGGGGGAGATAAGCCTGTTATCCCCGGGGTAGCTTTTATCCGTTGAGCGATGGCCCTTCCATGCGGAACCACCGGATCACTAAGCCCGTCTTTCGACCCTGCTCGACTTGTAGGTCTCGCAGTCAAGCTCCCTTGTGCCTTTACACTCTACGAATGATTTCCAACCATTCTGAGGGAACCTTTGGGCGCCTCCGTTACCTTTTAGGAGGCGACCGCCCCAGTCAAACTGTCCGCCTGACACTGTCTCCTGCCCCGCTAAGGGGCATGGGTTAGAATTTCAATACAACCAGGGTAGTATCCCACCGACGCCTCCTTCGAAGCTGGCGCTCCGAGATCTCTGGCTCCTACCTATCCTGTACAAGTTGTACCAAAATTCAATATCAGGCTACAGTAAAGCTCCACGGGGTCTTTCCGTCCTGTCGCGGGTAACCTGCATCTTCACAGGTACTATAATTTCACCGAGTCTCTCGTTGAGACAGTGCCCAGATCGTTACGCCTTTCGTGCGGGTCGGAACTTACCCGACAAGGAATTTCGCTACCTTAGGACCGTTATAGTTACGGCCGCCGTTTACTGGGGCTTCAATTCGCAGCTTCGCTTGCGCTAACCACTCCTCTTAACCTTCCAGCACCGGGCAGGCGTCAGCCCCTATACGTCACCTTACGGTTTTGCAGAGACCTGTGTTTTTGCTAAACAGTCGCCTGGGCCTATTCACTGCGGCTCTCATGCGCTTGCACGCTCAAGAGCACCCCTTCTCCCGAAGTTACGGGGTCATTTTTGCCGAGTTCCTTAACGAGAGTTCTCTCGCACACCTTAGGATTCTCTCCTCGACTACCTGTGTCGGTTTGCGGTACGGGCACCTCTCACCTCGATAGAGGCTTTTCTTGGCAGTGTGAAATCAGGAACTTCGTCCATATGGACTCGCCATCACAGCTCAACGTTATAGTGTGCGGATTTGCCTACACACACGCCTTACTGCTTGGACGCGCATAACCAACAGCGCGCTTACCCTATCCTACTGCGTCCCCCATTTCTCAAAACGGTGAGGAGGTGGTACAGGAATATCAACCTGTTGTCCATCGCCTACGCCTATCGGCCTCGGCTTAGGTCCCGACTAACCCTGAGCGGACGAGCCTTCCTCAGGAAACCTTAGTCATACGGTGGACGGGATTCTCACCCGTCTTTCGCTACTCATACCGGCATTCTCACTTCTAAGCGCTCCACCAGTCCTTCCGGTCTGACTTCAACGCACTTAGAACGCTCTCCTACCACTGACATCATAGATGTCAATCCACAGCTTCGGTGAATCGTTTAGCCCCGATACATTTTCGGCGCAGCGTCACTCGACCAGTGAGCTATTACGCACTCTTTAAATGATGGCTGCTTCTAAGCCAACATCCTGGTTGTCTGTGCAACGCCACATCCTTTTCCACTTAACGATTACTTTGGGACCTTAGCTGGTGGTCTGGGCTGTTTCCCTTTTGACTACGGATCTTATCACTCGCAGTCTGACTCCCGTGTATAAATATCTGGCATTCGGAGTTTGTCTGAATTCGGTAAACCGGGATGGCCCCCTAGTCCAAACAGTGCTCTACCTCCAGTATTCTCATCACGAGGCTAGCCCTAAAGCTATTTCGGAGAGAACCAGCTATCTCCAGGTTCGATTGGAATTTCTCCGCTACCCACACCTCATCCCCGCACTTTTTCAACGTGCGTGGGTTCGGGCCTCCAGTAAGTGTTACCTCACCTTCACCCTGGACATGGGTAGATCACCTGGTTTCGGGTCTACGACCACGTACTATTTCGCCCTATTCAGACTCGCTTTCGCTGCGGCTCCGCCTTCTAAAGCTTAACCTCGCACGTAATCGTAACTCGCCGGTTCATTCTACAAAAGGCACGCTATCACCCATTAACGGGCTCTAACTACTTGTAGGCACACGGTTTCAGGATCTCTTTCACTCCCCTTCCGGGGTGCTTTTCACCTTTCCCTCACGGTACTGGTTCACTATCGGTCACTAGGTAGTATTTAGCCTTGGGAGATGGTCCTCCCGGATTCCGACGGAATTTCACGTGTTCCGCCGTACTCAGGATCCACTCTGGAGAGAACGAACTTTCGACTACAGGGCTTTTACCTGCTCTGGCGGACCTTTCCAAGTCGCTTCATCTAACTCGTTCTTTTTGTAACTCCGTATAGAGTGTCCTACAACCCCAAGAGGCAAGCCTCTTGGTTTGGGCTCTTCCCGTTTCGCTCGCCGCTACTCAGGGAATCGATTTTTTTCTTTCTCTTCCTCCAGGTACTTAGATGTTTCAGTTCCTGGGTCTGCCTTCAAGACGCTATGAATTCACGTCAAGATACTACGCGATTAAACGTAGTGGGTTCCCCATTCGGAAATCTCCGGATCAAAGCTCACTTACAGCTCCCCGAAGCATATCGGTGTTAGTGCCGTCCTTCTTCGGCTCCTAGTGCCAAGGCATTCGCCGTGCGCCCTTAATAACTTAACCTACAGCTTTCAATACACATCGCATTTCGTCGTCAGCTTCACTCGTTCAGTCAGTCACGTACATAGGTACGCTCCTTCCTTCTCTCGATTGCTTCCTAGAACTACTCGTGTCTTGAAACCTTCTTCGTTATTAAGCCTATAAAAAAACTTAAAAAAATAAATGTGTTTGTTACAATTTCAATGTCGTTTTATCCAGTTTTCAAAGAACAAGTTTTGAAGTATTTCATTCGGAAGAATGAACCTTCAAAACTGAACGCAAAACGTAATCTTACAAACCCTAAGTTTGTATTCCGAAAATATCCTTAGAAAGGAGGTGATCCAGCCGCACCTTCCGATACGGCTACCTTGTTACGACTTCACCCCAATCATCTATCCCACCTTCGGCGGCTGGCTCCAAAAGGTTACCCCACCGACTTCGGGTGTTACAAACTCTCGTGGTGTGACGGGCGGTGTGTACAAGGCCCGGGAACGTATTCACCGCGGCATGCTGATCCGCGATTACTAGCGATTCCGGCTTCATGTAGGCGAGTTGCAGCCTACAATCCGAACTGAGAACGACTTTATCGGATTAGCTCCCTCTCGCGAGTTGGCAACCGTTTGTATCGTCCATTGTAGCACGTGTGTAGCCCAGGTCATAAGGGGCATGATGATTTGACGTCATCCCCACCTTCCTCCGGTTTGTCACCGGCAGTCACCTTAGAGTGCCCAACTAAATGATGGCAACTAAGATCAAGGGTTGCGCTCGTTGCGGGACTTAACCCAACATCTCACGACACGAGCTGACGACAACCATGCACCACCTGTCACCGTTGTCCCCGAAGGGAAAAACCATATCTCTACAGTGGTCAACGGGATGTCAAGACCTGGTAAGGTTCTTCGCGTTGCTTCGAATTAAACCACATGCTCCACCGCTTGTGCGGGCCCCCGTCAATTCCTTTGAGTTTCAGTCTTGCGACCGTACTCCCCAGGCGGAGTGCTTAATGCGTTAGCTGCAGCACTAAGGGGCGGAAACCCCTAACACTTAGCACTCATCGTTTACGGCGTGGACTACCAGGGTATCTAATCCTGTTTGCTCCCCACGCTTTCGCGCCTCAGCGTCAGTTACAGACCAGAAAGTCGCCTTCGCCACTGGTGTTCCTCCAAATCTCTACGCATTTCACCGCTACACTTGGAATTCCACTTTTCCTCTTCTGCACTCAAGTCCCCAGTTTCCAATGACCCTCCACGGTTGAGCCGTGGGCTTTCACATCAGACTTAAAGGACCGCCTGCGCGCGCTTTACGCCCAATAATTCCGGACAACGCTTGCCACCTACGTATTACCGCGGCTGCTGGCACGTAGTTAGCCGTGGCTTTCTAATAAGGTACCGTCAAGGTACAGCCAGTTACTACTGTACTTGTTCTTCCCTTACAACAGAGTTTTACGATCCGAAAAACCTTCTTCACTCACGCGGCGTTGCTCCATCAGGCTTTCGCCCATTGTGGAAGATTCCCTACTGCTGCCTCCCGTAGGAGTCTGGGCCGTGTCTCAGTCCCAGTGTGGCCGATCACCCTCTCAGGTCGGCTACGCATCGTCGCCTTGGTGAGCCGTTACCTCACCAACTAGCTAATGCGCCGCGGGCCCATCTTATAGCGACAGCCGAGACCGTCTTTCAATATTTCACCATGAAGTGAAATAGATTATTCGGTATTAGCCCCGGTTTCCCGGAGTTATCCCAAACTATAAGGTAGGTTGCCCACGTGTTACTCACCCGTCCGCCGCTAACGTCAAAGGAGCAAGCTCCTTCTCTGTTCGCTCGACTTGCATGTATTAGGCACGCCGCCAGCGTTCGTCCTGAGCCAGGATCAAACTCTCCATAAAAAGAAATTTGATTAGCTCAAATTGTTTTGCTGGCATCATGTTTGATGTCCAAAATTTTGTTTCATTCACTAACTCGAGGTTAGCTATTAGAAACTTTATTGATTACGTTTTGCTTGTTCAGTTTTCAAGGTTCATTGTTCAGTCGTTTTTCAGCGACTTCTTTATAATAACATTCAACTCAATCCGTGTCAATAACTTTTTCAAAAAAGCTTTTTTCATTTCGTTGAGTTTTTTGTTATGTCTTAGCGACAATTAATATACTACAATATCAACATATTAATCGTCAATACTTTTTATAAAAAAATATCGAGGTATTTTTCGATACCTCGATTACTAGCATACTACAGTCCTTGCTCCATTTCTAGAGCTTCTTTATTTACCTTATAATGACGGTGGAATATCATTTCACTTTTCGCAACGATAGGTTCAATTTGAATATAGCCTTTGTCCACTAGATATTCTACGAACACCTCTAAATCTACTGAATAGTTCATGAGCTCATCATGATCGTGTAATTCCTGAATCGTCCAAGTCTCTTTTGTTTGCATTACTTCTAAAATATGTTGAGCACCGTCTCGAGTACGTGAGTGTATTAAAAACTCACTTGCTAAAAACAATAACTCTAACCGTTTTTCTATCGGTTCATTACTTGTAACGAGCTCCTCGTATAATTTATAAATCGCTGGTTCTATTTTTTTTACCTGTGCCCAAACAGTTACTTCTGGATAAAGCCCACTATCAATGATGGATAAACGGCCCAAATGATGTAACGAATCTACTACATGATTATAAGCATCCAGATAGCTACCCTTATCAAAGTATTCTTTTCCTTCTAAGTAACGTCGAATTAACTTTGAAAATTGAATGCCAGTTTTGATTTTACGACCACTAAACGGAAACTCCTGTAATTCAATTTTTAATTTATGAAGAAATTCATTACGATCAAATAATACCCTACCAAAGAAAATCCAATCGACCACTTTTTTATTTGAGCCAATTAGTAGCCATTTTCGTATTATTTTCTCAGTAACAGTATGTAAAGCTACTTTATTTCCTTCATATAAGTAATGTTTCGTAAAGACAGGCTTTTCTGCTTCCTTTACAATAATAAGCAAGACTGTATCAAATGTATCTGTAACATTACTTTTTTCCTCGCGTTTTCCCACTAAAATAACGCCTAATGTATTCGACTGACTTGCACGTTCCTGATATATTGGACGCAAAACTTGTTCCATGTTCAATCCCCCTCTATTTGCTTGTGACCTTTTTCTTCATTCAGTTGGTGTCACGGATTTTCACCGGACTCAATTACGCCAAGGCGAATTGATTTCGTTAAAATTTCGACATACTCTAAAAGTATTCCTTCTTTCCACGTTCTCAAAGCTAAAATACTTTGTTCTTATATGTTATAGTAGATTTTAGATTGGGAGGCAAGATGATAAATGAAACCTTACAAAAGTAAAATTAATAAAATTCGTTCATTCGCATTAGCACTTATTTTTATCGGCTTTGTAGTTATGTATGGGGGAATCTTCTTTAAAAACAATCCTATTCTAGTATTAATTTTCATGACACTTGGTGTACTTTGTATTATTGGTAGTACAGTCGTATATGCATGGATTGGGCTACTCTCAACAAAAGCTATTCAAGTGGAATGCCCTAATTGCCATAAGTACACAAAAGTATTAGGCCGTGTAGATATGTGTATGTACTGCAATGAACCATTAACGCTAGATCCAACTCTAGAAGGAAAAGAGTTCGACCAATCTTATAATAAGACAAAAAAATCCTAGCCCTCATAGAAGAGCTAGGATTTTTTATTGCACTTTTGCAGATGCATCTTTACACGATGGACAAGTGCCGTAAATCTCCAAACGATGCGAATGCACATCAAAGCCTGTTACTTGTGATGCAAATTGTTCAATTTCGTCGAGACCAGGATAATGGAAATCGACTATTTTCCCACAGCATTCACAAATCATATGATAATGATCATTAGTAATGAAATCGAAGCGACTTGAAGCATCACCAAAAGTTAGTTCTTTCACTAGACCAACTTCACGAAAAACGCGAAGGTTATTATAGACAGTGGCTACACTCATATTTGGGAATTTCCCTTCAAGTGCTTTATAAATTTCATCGGCCGTTGGATGTGCCATTGATTGAATTAAATATTCCAAAATAGCATGACGCTGAGGAGTAATACGTACACCAGTAGTTTTTAACGTGTCAAGTGCATCCTGTAAATGCGTTGCAGACATCGTCATGCACCTCTTCCATAAAGATTATTAATTTATAATAGTTATAATTAGTGTATCGAATTCAACTTACTTCTGTCAACAATCACACATGTTTCAGATTAATTAACTGCCCTCAACTTAATTTGCGAACAGCTAAATGATCATCTCTTCTTTTCTTTCTCAATAGCCTCTTGATAAATCCATGACATTTTCTAAATCTGTTTCACCACGTAACCACTTCTCTAAACTTGGCTTAAAAATCTCTAAGCTACGCTCAACATATCGAGATGAGTGACTTGATATATGCGGAGATACTATAACATTCGGTAAAGTCCAGAAAGGATGATCTGCAGCTACAGGCTCTTGTTCAAATACGTCTAGTACAGCATAACCAATTTCACCTGATTGAATGGCATGAATCAGAACACTTTCCTCTACTAAGTTTCCACGACCAAAATTCATGAAAATAGCATCATTTTTCATCGCTGTAAAATGTTCTTCTTTCAATAAATGTGTAGTCTCTTCTGTTTTAGGTAATACAGAAATGACAATATCAGCCTTAGGTAAAGCTTCGATTAATTGATCAAAGCTCACCATGTCATTCATGTTAGCCGCTTCATTCCCCGAACGATTACAGCCAATTGTCACAACACCAAAAGCTTGCAATAAGCGGCCTACTTCCGAGCCAATAGCTCCCGGTCCTAAAATAAGTGCTGTACTATCACGCAACTCGGTTTGCTTCGCTTTTTTCGACCATTCACTTTTCTTCTGCTGATCATACACCCAAGGCAGTGCGCGCTTAATCGCTAAAATATGGGCAAGCATTGATTCTGCCATTGGTGTTTTATGAATGCCACGTACATTTGAAACTAAAAACCCTCGTTCAATAATGGCTTGAGCTGGCATTTTCTCTATCCCTGCTGAAGCTACAAAAATCCACTTAAGCTTTTTCGCAAACTGAATATTTTCATCAGTTAAATCTTCACCATATGTTACAAGCACATCTGCTTTTTGTAGTTCATCATTTGATAAGCCATTTTCAAAAATAAAATCTACTTGTGGAAATTCTTTTACAAGTGGCTCACGTAAATTTGGTCTTGGTTCAAACGTAAAATAAATCCTCATTGCGTCGCCTCCCTTTCTGCTAAATATGTATATACTTCTTCAATATGATTTTTCACACGTACTTTACGCCAAGACTTTATCAAATTTCCTTCTGTATCAATTAAAAACGTCGAACGTTCTATCCCCATATATTCACGCCCATACATTTTCTTCAGCACCCATACTCCATACGTCTCTGCTACGGCATGATCCTCATCTACTAATAATGAGAATGGTAATCCATGCTTATCTATAAATTTGGTATGTTTTTTTGCATCGTCAGGGCTAATACCGAGGACAACTGCATTTAATTTACTAAAATCCTCATGCTTATCACGGAAGTCACAAGCCTCCGTAGTACAGCCTGGCGTCATATCTTTAGGATAAAAATATAAAATAACATTTTGTCCTTTGAAATCCGCTAACTTTACTATTTCTCCTTCTTCATTCATAAGGGAAAAATCTGGTGCTTTTTTTCCTTCTATTAAAGTCATATGAATCTCCCCCTCTGTATGCTCTATTTTACTCTAAGTGATAAAACAAGTCATATCTCTTAATTTCTTTGGATTTCTTGCACTGATAGGTCTACAATAGATGGAGTATAAAGATTTAGGAGGCAATATATATGAATCACACAAAATCTGAAGCAGTACACGCAGAAGCGCTACAGCATATCGTTGGTGGTGTAAATAGCCCTTCTCGTTCTTATAAAGCAGTTGGCGGAGGCTCACCTGTTGCAATGGCTCGTGGGAAAGGTGCATATTTTTGGGATGTTGATGGCAACCGTTATATCGACTATCTAGCAGCTTACGGTCCAATCGTTACTGGTCACGGTCACTCGCATATCGCAAAGGCTATTACACACGCAGCTGAAAATGGCACTTTGTTTGGTACTCCAACTGAATACGAGGTTACTTTTGCTAAAATGCTAAAAGAAGCAATCCCTTCTATGGATAAAGTACGCTTTAATAACTCTGGTACAGAAGCTGTCATGACAACGATTCGTGTTGCACGTGCTTATACAGGCCGTACAAAAGTTATGAAATTCGCTGGCTGCTACCATGGTCACTTTGACTTAGTATTAGTAGCTGCTGGTTCTGGTCCCGCAACATTAGGTACACCAGACTCAGCAGGTGTGACAACTTCAACTGCCGAGGAAGTAATTACTATACCATTTAACAACCCTGAAGCATTTACAGAGGCTATGGATAAATGGGGCGATCAAATCGCTGCTATTTTAATAGAGCCTATTGTTGGAAACTTCGGTATTGTAGAGCCTAACCATGGCTTCCTAGAATTAGTTCATGCCATTGCAAAGGAAAAAGGAGCATTAACTATTTACGATGAAGTTATTACTGCATTCCGCTTCCACTATGGTGGCGCTCAAAACTTATTAGGTTTAACGCCTGACCTAACTGCTCTCGGTAAAGTAATCGGTGGTGGTTTACCAATCGGTGCATATGGTGGCCGCAAAGAGATTATGGATACAGTTGCTCCACTTGGCCCTGCCTATCAAGCAGGCACAATGGCAGGAAACCCTGCATCTATGCAAGCTGGTATTGCCTGCCTAGAAGTATTACAAACTCCGGGTATTTATGATGAGATGGACCGTCTTGGAGGCATTTTAGAAGAAGGTATCTTGGCTGCCGCGAAAAAACATGATGTAACAATTACTGTTAATCGCCTTAAAGGGGCTCTTACAATTTACTTTACAGATGTGAAAGTAGAAAACTATGAGCAGGCTGAAAACTCAGACGGTGAAATCTTTGGCCGCTTCTTTAAATTAATGCTTGAACAAGGGATCAATTTAGCTCCATCTAAATATGAGGCATGGTTCTTAACAACAGAGCATACAGAAGCAGATATTCTTGAAACAATTAAAGCAGTAGATTACGCATTTTCACAATTGTAATTATGTGAATGCACAAAGGCACAAAATCGACAATTGCTTTCGAGCTAATGGGATTACTTTATCTGCTAAACACCTTGTGAGAAGAGCAATTTAGAACCGTGTCTTAAATTAACTATAACTATAAATTATAAGGCGGCTCCCTATGAGTCGTCTTTTTCATGTAAATGACATACAAATCTATGTATTTTATGAACACTTCCTTCTATAATGTAAAGAAGCTTAAAAATTTTAGACAGAAAGGACATCCATTTTCTATGAAATTAGGTGCCCGTGTATTTAAAACTGGTGTCGCCATCGTGTTTGCACTATTTATTGCTGAGTTGCTAGAGCTACCTTCACCTGTTTTTGCTGGGATTGCAGCAATTTTTGCGATTCAACCATCTATTTATCGCTCCTATCAAACGATAGTTGAGCAAGTACAGGCCAATATTATAGGAGCTACCATCGCGGTTATTTTTGGCTTACTTTTTGGTCACCATGTAGTAGCAATTGGCATTGCAGTCATTACTGCTATCGGTTTAATGTTGAAATTTAAACTTGAGAAATCGTTGTCCCTAGCACTCGTTACAGTCGTAGCTATTATGGAGTTTCAAGGAGATGACTTTCTTACATTTGGTCTTATTCGCTTTAGTACCATATTAGTTGGGGTGTTAGCAGCATTTGTTGTCAATCTGTTCTTCCTACCGCCAAAATATGAAGTAAAGCTATTCCGTAAGATTTACTTTTTACAAGATGATATTATTCGATGGACGCGACTTGCTGTTCGTCAGGCATCTGAGCATACATCTACAAAAGGAGCATTAAGCAAGTTTAAGAGTCGTATGCAACGAGTTGATACACTGTATGATTTTTATAAGGAAGAGCGTAATTACTTAAAAAATAAAAAGTATGTAAAAGCACGTAAATTAGTTGTTTATCGTCAAATGATCACAACGTCAAAGAAAAGTTTAGAGCTGCTTCATCGTCTTCATAATCATGAAAACGAATTAGCACAGCTACCGACACAATTTCATTTAATGATTCAAGAGCGACTTGATTTTCTGCTAACTTACCATGAGCAGCTACTGTTAAAATATACAGGAAAATTAAAGCCCGAACATTCTGCGTGGAATAAAAACATCGATTATGTTCAACGTAACGACTTAATGGAAATATTCATCAAACAGATAAGTTATGCTCACGATGAAGGCGATACTGAATTTTCGAGCTATCACTTGCTTTATATTTTATCTCGCATTTTAGATTACGAAGAAAACCTAGAGCATTTGGATACGCTCATTGTGTCGTATCAGACTCATCACGGTCATGAAATCAATGTGGAATTTGAAGAGGAAATTATTTAAAAACCCACACTTTGACAAAAATCTTTTAATTTTATATGGCTCCTTGTTCAACAACATGGAGTAAATGATTCGAAGCATTCGATGCGTTATAGCAACGAATGCTTTTTTCTTGATTCTTATTTTTGTTAGTTAACAAATGATTTCGACTCTCGTTGATATATATGACACAATCAATTAAAATAACATTGAGAAAAGTCTGAACAATAAATGGTGTTTTAACGTGAATTAATACGATTCAAATGTATGGCTATTAAAGAGAATAAACATTTCTCCATCTTTTATTATATTTGTACTCTGTTTCTTGCTGGAACAAGCTTTCTTGCCGCTCCGATATTCAAGGGGTATATTAATGGGGGATTAATGCTAGCCGTCGCTATAACATTACTCCCTTCTGTAGCTTTGAAATAAAGACCGCTCAAAAACACCATGCAAGCCCATATTTTACATTAAATTTATAGAACCCGTTTTGGCACCGTTAATGGTGTTTTGTTTTTAGTTTTGGAGATTTTGTTTTATTAGATTTTATCTAGTTATTTATCATGTTTTAAAGTTTATCTTAGCATCTTAGAAGGAGGTATAATTAGTGGTAAAGAAATTCTCCCTATTAATTGGAATTATAGTTTTGCTAGTTAGTTGTAATGAAGTAAAAGATCCTCTTATATATAATGGTAAAGAATTAACAGTTGGTGTCATTGGTTCATCACCAGAAATAAATGACGAAAAAATTAAATTCAAAGAAATAACTTTTAATAATTTAAAAAGTGACATAATTACTAAAAATTTAGATGGAATTATTATTATGAAAGAATATCTGAAGGAAGCTGATGACGATCAATATGTTGAAGATTATCGTGCATTATCTATTCCGATATTCTTTATGCAATCTACTAAGGCGCATATTCCATTTACAAATAAAGGAGTTACTTATGATAGTATTCCAGATGTGCAGGAGAGCTATGCAACAGGATATTTATGTACTAAAGAAGAAGGGCAGTTTAAGGAACAAACATGGAGATATCAACTGAAAGATAATAAAGAAAACAAAGATAATATTCAAGATATTTATACTCGAATTTTCAAAACCATTGAATTAGTTACTTATTAATTAAACAATTCTTAAATTACTTTATTGTTTTAAAGGGCGTATTCCGTTTTAAACTGTACCTATAAGATAGACACTTTGAAAAAAGTCTATCCTATAGGGTACTTTTGTTTATAATGAAAAAAAGATGTTGGAGTAGAGTGAAATGGCCGTAATTTTGTGCTTGCTCTTCTAGTTTTATTCTTGATGCAAAATCTATAATTTTTGTTGGTAGTTCAGCTACAATGGGTGTCTATCTTGATAGGCGATATTCTGTGTACTCAAAAGAGTATTGCTGTAGGGTTGGAATAAAGTTCAATCAAATACGGGCTGCAAACGCTGATTTTATAATAGAAGAAACCCACGCACTTTGAACAAAGTTTGATCAAAATGTGAAGGTTGAATTTTTTATGTATTTCTACTTTTATAAAAAAGATTAATTAAAACCTTGAACTAATCTTATTAGACTTGCTTAATTAGCTCTTCATTTTACATAATTCATTAATCATGAAGCTTGATAGTTATAACTTTACCCTTCTGATTTTCTTTCCACGATTTCCACCATTTAAGTTCATCATGTGAAAAATCCATTGGGACGCATAGTATCCAATTATCCATTTCATTATTTTCTACCGCTGTTTTAAAAGATTCTCTAATTTGATTTTTTCTACTATCATCTAAGCGATTCAAAAAAACTTACATTGTACAATTGTCGAATCTCCATTTTCCTCAATGATATCAATATTTACTCCGCCATCTCCTAGAACTACCTCAACTTGGTGAACATCTGCATTAGGAAATTCACTAGCATAAACATCATAACAAATGTCTTCAAATTTTTGACGAGCACCTTCTAAGGTTGGAACAGGA
This sequence comes from Lysinibacillus agricola, assembly GCF_016638705.1. GTDB lineage: Bacteria > Bacillota > Bacilli > Bacillales_A > Planococcaceae > Lysinibacillus > Lysinibacillus agricola. Next base: position 4,510,359 of record NZ_CP067341.1, read on the forward strand.
TTAAGTTCTCAATTTTTATGCAATTTACTAAATATTTTTTTCCAATTATAATTTTGGCTTGTTTCTCTATGTTTTAGCTACGAAGTAATATAGATGGAGAGATAAATATGTTTTCCTTATATTACTTAGCTGTGTACTTAATTTTTATATGTACAATTTTTATTGTTACCAAAAAGCTTAAAAGTAAAATTTAAGCACATCAAAAGGGCGAAGAGTTAGCATTATATCCATCCCTTCGCCCTTTTTTATTAGCTTTTCATTTTCGGATCAAGTGCATCACGCAGACCGTCACCCATTAGATTAAAACCAAGAACCGTTAACATAATAGCTAAGCCTGGGAATATCATCGTCCACGGTGCCTTTAATAAAAATGTGCGGGCATCCGCTAGCATTTTCCCCCACTCGGGTGCTGGTGCTTGAGCGCCTAATCCAAGGAAGCCTAGTGCTGCCGCTTCAATAATCGCTGTCGCTATTGCTAGTGTCCCTTGTACGATGATTGGCGTCATTGAGTTTGGTAAAATATGCGAGAACAAAATTCTTGAATCACGCATTCCAATTGCCTTTGCTGCTACGATATATTCCTCTTCTTTAACACTCAATACTTTCGAACGAATTAAGCGCCCAAAGTTCGGTACGTTAATAATGGCAATAGCAATCAATGCATTTTGTAATGACGGCCCAAGCACTGCCACTACTGCAATAGCTAGTAAAATACTAGGGAACGCTAACATAATATCGAAAATACGCGAGATAATCGTATCAATCCATCTACCATAATAACCCGCAATAATGCCAAGTAAACTCCCTATAATAACGGACAGAATAACCGAAAAAAAGCCTACCCATAAGGAAATACGAGCTCCATGTATGACTCTTGAGAAAATATCCCGACCAAAGTCATCTGTTCCAAACCAATGCTCACTCGACGGTGCTAATAAACGCTTCGTTAAATTTTGTTCATTAATACCTTCAGGAGCAATCATCGGACCACATAAAGCAAGTATAATGAAAAATAGTACAATGCCTGCACCTACTAGGGAGATTTTGCTCTTTTTAAAGCTACGCCAGCCTTCTCTCCAAGGACCTGCCGCACGTTCACGACTTGGTGCTGCCTCTGTTTTTATATCTATCGCTCCAGTCATTATCGTATCTCCCCTCTACTTGTATTTAATCCGTGGATCAATCACTGTATACAATAAATCCACAATCAAGTTAATCATGATAAAAATAAAAGCAATTATTAAAATACCTGATTGAATAACAGGATAATCTCGGAAACCAATGGCATCATAAATATAACGACCAATTCCAGGCCAACTGAAAATTGTCTCTGTTAAAATGGCACCACCAAGCAGTAATCCTGTTTGCAAGCCGATTACTGTTAACACTGGAATAACTGCATTTTTCAATGCATGCTTATACACTACTATAAACATTTTTTGCCCCTTAGCTCGTGCAGTGCGTACATAGTCAGAGCGCATTACTTCAAGCATTGAGGACCTAGTTATCCTTGCGATAATCGCCATTGGAATTGTTGCAAGCGCCACGCCCGGCAATACTAATCGCTTTAATACCTCCGTAAATTGATCAAAGCGTCCTTGTATTAGCGTATCCAGTAAATAAAAATGAGTCATGGAGGTTATTGGATTTCGAACATCTTCTCGTCCAGACGTTGGGAACCAGCCAAGCTGATTACTAAATGCCCATTGCTCCATTAAACCAAGCCAGAAAACTGGTACAGACACTCCAACTAAGGCAACGACCATTGCCACATAATCAAACCATGAATTTTGGAACCATGCAGAAATAATTCCAGCATTTACTCCAACTACCACAGCGATAATCATTGCAAATAGTGCTAGCTCGGCCGTTGCCGCTAAATACGGGAATATTTCCTCTGATACAGGTAATCTAGTTCGTAATGATACCCCTAAATCTCCCTGAAAAATGCCACCTAAATAACTAAAGTATTGCGTATACCATGGCTTATTTAATCCTAAATTTGCGTTTAATGCTTCGACAGCCTCTTTCGTTGCTTGTTGTCCCAAGATTACTTGCGCTGGATTACCTGGGATTGCACGAATTAACATGAAGACGATAAAAGTCATTCCAAGCAAAACTGGGATTAATTGAAACAAACGTCTTCCCATATAGTGAAGCATCTTCTTCACCTCTCTGTTATTTTCATAATATACTTTTGCATGAAAAGCATTGAAGTTTTTACACATACTGTAGAAAGGGTCAGCTTTCACCAAACGGTTTTAACGTTTAGATGATTGGTCTTTCATACAGAAAAAATAACTTTAGCCTATCAGAAAAAGAGCATTTTTATATAATTCTTTTGTAAAAAGAACCTGCAAGATTTCTACGGCTTCCCCGCAGAAAAGCAAGCAGATTCTTCAAAACTCCCTTTTAAATTAATACTTGTTAGCTTTTATGCCTACTTCATATCCACTGCATCTAAACGGTCAGAACCTGTTGGATGCGCAACATAATTTGTAACTTTAGTGTTTGCAGCTAAAATTGGCGTAGAGTGAGCAAGTGGAACCCATGGAGCATCCTCCGAGATAATCTCTTGCGCTTGCTTGTAAAGTTCATTACGCTTGTCCTCATCAATTTCAGTTTGTGCAGCTACTAATAGTTTGTGTAACTCTTGATTATCATAGAATGTATAGTTGTTAGAATGGATGTTATCACCATCTAATAAAGTATAAAGGAAGTTATCCGCATCTCCATTATCACCTGTCCAACCAAGTAAGAATGCATCCGCCTCCCCATTTTCTGCCTTTTCTAAATACGTAGCCCATTCAAAAGATACAATTTTAGATTTAATACCAACATCCTCCAAGTTCTTTTGAATAGCTTCTGCTACTTTTTGTCCGTCTGGCATGTATGGACGTGGAACTGGCATTGCCCATAGCTCAATTTCTTTACCATCATAGCCAGCCTCAGCTAGTAATGATTTTGCTTTTTCTGGATCATATTCATAGCCTTTAACCTCATCGTTGTAACCTGAAATTACTGGAGGCATAGGATTTTTCGCTGGCTCTGCTAGCCCTTCATAAAACGCATCAACTAATGCTTGCTTGTCAATAGCATAGTTTACTGCCTGACGAACTTTTACATTATCAAATGGAGGTCGAGTGACTGTTAAACCTAGATAACCAACGTTCATAGATGGACGTTCAATTAACTGTAAATTGGCATCCCCTTCAATTGTCCCTTTATCAGATGGACTTAAGCCATCAGCCACATCAATATTACCTGCGATTAAATCAGTTAAACGTGCAGAATTTTCCGGAATGGAACGATAAATAACTTTATCTAATTTTGGATAGCCATCAATATAGTAATCTGGGTTTTTCTCGATTGTGATCGCATCATTACGTACCCAGCTCACAAACTTGAATGGACCTGTTCCTACAGGATTTGTTGATAAACCTTCTTCATCTGCCTCAAATGCTGTTGGAGAAGCTATCGCAAATGGAGACATTGCTAAATTTTTCAGGAAAGGTGCCTGTGGTTGGCTAAGCTTGAAGACAACAGTATTGTTACCTTCAGCAGTAACCGATTCTATAACTTGCGTGTCACCAACGACAAATTGAGAGCTAAAATATGGATGTTTATCAGTATTTGATTTCCAGCGCTCAAAATTTTTGACAACTGCCTCTGCATTGAAATCAGTACCATCATGGAATTTCACTCCTTCTTGTAGCTGGAATGTATAAGTCAGACCATCTTCTGACGGTTCCCATGATTTTGCTAAACCTGGCTGAATTGTTACATCTTTCTCACCGAAGTTTACTAGCGTTTCATAAATGTTAGCTGTAACTGTAAAGGATTCTCCGTCTGTAACAACAGCAGGATCTAATGCTACAGAATCTCCTCCACGACCATAGACTAATATTTTTGGTTCACCACTGCTAGCTGTATCGCCACCACTTGAAGTATCTTTACTACCCGTATCCTTAGTATCTGAGCCACCACAAGCAGCTAAGATTGTCGAGAGAACAAGGATAAGCATTACACCCAAAGTCCAAAACTTCTTTTTCTTCATTGAATTTCCCCCTAAGTTTTTTTATATCATTGAATGTTGGATTGCATCATAAAGATGGCAAGCAACATAATGACCCGGCTTTACTTCTTGCATTTTCGGAACTACTTGAGAACATTCTTCTTTTTTAAAAGGACATCTCGTATGGAAAGTGCACCCGCTTGGCGGATTTGAAGCACTTGGAATATCTCCAGAAATAATGAGCTGTTCACGTTCAAACGTAGGATCTGGAACAGGCACTGAGGATAGCAGCGCTTGTGTATATGGGTGAAGTGGCTCAGCATATAAATTTTCGCTTGCTGTCAGCTCCACTAATTTCCCTAAATACATAACACCTACACGATTACTAATATGGCGTACGACTCCTAAATCATGGGAGATAAAAATATAAGTTAGCTTTAATTCCTTTTGTAAGCTTTGCAATAAATTCAATACTTGGGCCTGTATTGATACATCGAGTGCAGAAACAGGCTCGTCCGCAATAAGCAAACGAGGGTTCGTCATAAGAGCACGAGCAATTCCGATACGCTGTCTTTGACCACCACTAAATTGATGTGGATACCGTTTCACATGATATTCATGTAACCCAACAATTTCGAGAAGCTCTACTACCTTCTGTTTCCGTTCCTTTGCATTGCCCATTCCATGAACAATAAGAGGTTCCTCCAATATTTTCCCAATATTATGTCTAGGATTAAGAGAGGCATAAGGATCTTGGAAAATCATTTGAATATCTCTACGGGCTTTGCGCATTTCATTGTTCGATAATTCTGAAATCATTTTACCTGCGAATTCAATTTTACCCTCTGTTGGCTCAAGCAATCGCATTAAAAGTCGACCAGTCGTTGATTTACCACAGCCAGACTCACCTACAATGCCTAATGTTTCTCCTTCAAACACTTCAAAGGAAACATCATCCACTGCCCTGACATCTCCAACCTGTGTATTAAAGACACCCTTCCGGATGGGGAAATATTTTTTCAAACCATCAACTTTCAATAAAACTTTCGACATGATGCTCCACCTCCGGCTTCTCTAGTAAAAAACATCTTGATTTATGCTGCTCTGCTGCATCATATAAAGGTGGTGTTTCTTGCACACAGCGATCCATCGCAAATTCGCAACGTGCTGCAAAACGACAGCCTACCTCAATACTTCCTGGCTTTGGTACACTGCCTGGTATAGAGTAAAGATTGTCCTTTTTAAAACGCATATCTGGTATCGATTTAATAAGTCCTTGTGTATATGGATGCTTCGGATTAGTGAAAATCTCCTGAATAAGCGCCTCCTCTACAATCTGACCTGCATACATTACAATAACCCGCTCACATGTCTCTGCTACAACACCTAAATCATGAGTAATTAATAAAACAGCTGTATTTAAACGTTTATTTAAATCTTTCATAAGCTGCAAGATTTGAGCTTGAATCGTAACATCTAGTGCAGTCGTCGGCTCATCAGCAATCAATACCTTCGGATCACAGACAAGCGCCATCGCAATCATGACCCGCTGTCGCATTCCTCCCGATAGTTGATGTGGATAATCTTTTAATAATTCCTCAGCACGCGGTAATCCTACAAGCTTCATAATTTCAATTGCCCTTGCAAAGGCTTCTTTTTTCGACCATTTTGGATTATGAATTAATATCGCTTCTTTTAGCTGATCCCCAATTGTAAATAAAGGATTTAAGGATGTCATAGGCTCTTGGAAAATCATCGCCACATCTTTCCCACGAATTTTCCGCATTTGTTTATCAGATAATGTTACGAGATTTTTGCCATCTAATAGTATTTCCCCATCCGTTATTTTTCCAGGTGGTGACGGTATTAATCCCATAATGGACAGTGATGTGACACTTTTTCCACTTCCCGATTCTCCTACAATGCCTAATATTTCTCCCTCATGAACAGAAAAATCGATATCATCTACGGCAGGAATTTGTCCATCATCTGTAAAAAAGGTTGTCTTTAAACCTTTTACTTCTAGCAGCTTTTTCCTCATGATCAATCGCTCCATCCTACCTATATTTTACTTAATTACATTAACTATCACTCAATTCCCTATTTTCAGATAATTCTAACCAAAAATCATTGCTCTTTCAATCATAATTATTCTGCAATAAACATAAATTTTCTACATCATTCGAGTTTCGTATTAATAATTTCTTATTAAATAATAATATTTTATATATATAACAAAAAAATAGCCTTCCATTTATGTTTAATGGAAGACTTTTTCTAAATTATTAGCTCATTACCAAAAGTTTTTGGATGACATTTGTTAAAACGTATGGGGATCAGCGTCACAAATGAGACCCTGGAGCGAGCCAGTAGAGGTACGAAGGCTAAAAGCACCACGTCCTGTGATAACGCCTTCGTGACCAACATCCTTTTGGCCCAAGCGGCTCATCGGACGCCCCCAGAAAGCTCTGCTCTGTGCGAAAGCGAAGCGACAGCAACAACAAAGCGCCCCGCCGGAACGGAAATCTCCCCCACGCTATGATGGTGAGTCAGATTTTTTCTATTTGGCGTGGTATATCAATCTAAATGTTGCACTTGGAATAAATTATAGTATGTTCCCTCGTTTTGCATTAATTGATTATGTGTACCACTTTCAATTAATTGTCCATGATCTATAACTAAAATTTTATCAGCATGTGTAATCGTAGAAAGTCGGTGAGCAATAATAATTGTTGTACGTTCATGCGCAAGCACATCTAATGATTCTTGAATAAGTGCCTCGCTTTCTAAATCCAATGCAGAAGTTGCTTCATCCAATATTAAGATAGGCGGATTTTTTAAAAATACACGAGCGATTGCTACTCGCTGCTTTTGACCACCTGATAACTTCACACCGCGCTCCCCGACCTTTGTGTCATAGCCATTTGGCAAGCCCATAATAAAATCATGCGCATTTGCCGCCTTGGCAGCAGCAATGACCTCTTCATCAGAAGCATCTGGCTTACCCATTAAGATATTTTCTTTTACTGAATCACTGAACAAAATATTATCCTGTAGAACGATTCCAATTTGTGAGCGTAAAGAATGTAATGTTACGTCACGAACATCATAACCATCAATACACACGGCTCCACTTGTTGTGTCATAAAAGCGAGGAATCAAACTAATAATGGTTGATTTTCCTCCACCACTCATTCCTACAAATGCAACTGTCTCTCCAGGATTAATAGTGAAATTGATATTGTTTAAAATTTGTGAGCCATCTGCTTCATATTGAAAGTTCACATTGTCAAAGCGGACCTCACCCTTTGCCCGAGGTAGCTCTAACGCATTAGCCTTGTTTTTTACTTCATAAGGCTCGTCTATTAATTCAAACATTCGATCCATTGAAGCAATTGACTGTGTTAACGTCGTTGATGAACTTACGAGACGACGAAGTGGACCATAAAGTCGTTCAATATAAGCAATAAAGGCAACCATCGTTCCGACTGAAAGCTGACCATTAATAACCTGATAACCTGCATAAGCAATTACTAAGAGAGGTGCTACATCCGTGATTGTATTCACCACTGCAAAGGATTTAGCATTCCACTTTGTCTGATCCAGTGCCTTCTCTAAAAATTCACCATTGGCTTCATCAAATAATTTTTGTTCATGCTTTTCTAGCGTGAAGCTTTTAATAATGCTCATTCCAGCTACACGTTCATGTAAATAACTTTGCACACCTGCAAGTGCTTGCGAACGTTTACGTGTTAAATCCCGAAGTTTACCAAAGAAGTACCTCACACTAAATGCATAGAACGGGAATGCAACTAATGCTACTAGCGTAAGCTTAACATCCATTGCGAGCATAATACCGACAGCAATAACAATTGTCGCAAGGTCGAGCCAAATATTCATCAAGCCTGTCATAACAAAAGTTTTTGTTTGTTCCACATCATTAATCACTCTTGAAATAACATCGCCAGCTCTTGTATTTGCATAGTATCTTAAACTTAGTCGCTGTAAATGCGCATATATTTGTTGTCGAATATCAAAAAGCACTTTGTTACTAACATGTTGAGCAAAATATTGACGGTAATACTCAATCGGTGGTCGAACGATAAAGAATACAATAATGGTACCACCTAACCAGTAAAACAGCTCTTTTGTTTTCTCTGCATCCGTTAAATTATCTGCAACGACAATATCATCTAACACAATTTTAATCAGTAATGGGATAAATAGCGGAATCGCAAATTTCACTATACCAATTAAAATCGTTAAAATAATTTCCCATGTATATGGTTTTACAAACCTCATATAACGCTTAATGCTACCCAATTTATATCACATCCTTATTAAAAAGCCTTATCCTTATGTAAATTAAGCAAATGAAAGGCACTTCATTTCGTCCAACATGGAACACCTCACATCACCTCGCACATAAAAAGAAACAGACATCCACAAACTGAATGCCCAAACGTATTATAGCAATATTTCTCCTGAAGTACAGTTAATACGGCTTTATCACTAACTATTTTGCGATCCAATTATTGAAGACATAAAAAAACACCCATTAGTAAAACTAATAGGTGCTACTAACAATCATCTGCTTGCATATCGAGCTGAAACTTATAACGATTTGTCCAGGCATCGATGAAATCAGGTGCAAAGGGTCCTCTTTTTTGTTGTATCCAGCTAATTAATTTATCGACATTGCGCTTTAAAATTTTATCTATGACATCTGGATAAGACATTTCCTTACTATGGAGCTCATATTCATCCTCATCCAAGAGTGAATAAGACATGTCAGGGAAAACTTTAATGTCTAAATCGTAGTCAATATATTTAATGGCATTATTATCGAAAACAAATGGTGAGCTTAGATTACAATAATAATACACACCGTCCTCACGTAGCATGCAAATGATGTTAAACCAGTGCTCCGCATGGAAATAACAAATAGAAGGCTCTCTCGTTAGCCACGTACGACCATCGGATTCTGTCACAAGTGTCCGTTCATTCGCACCGATAATGATATTTTTCGTTCCTTTTAAAACCATTGTTTCTTGCCAAACACGGTGGATACGGCCATTGTGCTTATAACTATGTATTTGTATCGTTTCTCCTTCTACCGGTATTGCCATCTTTGAAGCCCACCTTTTCGTCTATGCTACCTAAATCTAGCAGTCTCTAGTATATTATAGCAATGTGTACGCGAAAGGTGTAGTTAGAAAACCACAAATTTCCCTGCGTCCTTTTGAATTTGTACAAAATTTCGTATATTTGAAGCGAATTTAATCATAACAATAACCCAAATGGAATTTTTTGTTTATTTCTTTATTTGAGCCGGGTGACTTAAGCTGTTCCTCGATCTACCTGACAGTTTTTCCACTGACCTGAGCAATTTTCTTATCTACCTGAGCGGTTCCAAGCACCAGAGCAGTTTTCACGTGTACCTGAGCAATCCTTCTTCAAACCCGTGCATTTCTCTCGTCTTAAATTTAAAAAGGAGCTGCCTTTTTAATCTTATCGATTTTTAGACAGCTCCTTAGAGGTAAATGCAATTATGCAATTACAAAGTGTTATTCACCAAGGTCTTGGTTAGTTTTATTGAAGTTACCTGAAGATTGAGCTTTCTTTTGCTCTGCTTTAGCGTTTTGCTTTTGCACTTCATTAACGTCAGTTTCATAACCAAATTCTTGACTTTGACGTTGCATGTTTTTGTTTGGTTGTAAATTTTGGTTGTTTTGCTTTTTCATTATTCATTCACCTCCACGCTAATTATTGTGTACCGAGATGAATGCTTTTATGCTCATAAATTTTTTTATTTTAGACAATATGATTTCGTCTTTATTTCTTGCCATATTTTTAGCATTGGAACTGGCATTGGTAATAATTCTATCTGCTCGGGAGTCAGCCATTCGCCCTTTACTGTTGAATCACATTTCATAAAATAGCTATTTATATGCCATGTTAAATGTGAAAAAACATGTTTAAATGTTAGCAAAGCCTGCTGTGATTGAACTTTTATAGCATAGTCATTACTAAAAGTATCTATTGAATCTTTACCATGCTCAAGCATTGGAAATTGCCATAGATTAGCTAGTAAACCCTCTGCAGGACGCTTCTCCATTAAAATACGACCTTTGTCATCTTCACATACAAGAACATCATATGTAATATGCTTCATCTTTACTTTTTTAGATTTGATAGGCAGTTTTTCTGGCTCACCTTTATTAAATGCAGTACAGTATTCCCGAACTGGACATAATAAACATTTTGGTGAAGTAGGTGTACAAATAAGTGCACCAAGCTCCATTAAGCCTTGATTGAAGGATGATGCATTTTCAGGGTCTATCAGTTCTTCAACAGCCGCTTCAAAAATCTTTTTTGTCTTTGGAACTGCAATATCATCATGAATATTAAGCACACGACTTAAAACACGCATAACATTACCATCAACTGCATGTTCGGGCTTATTATAGGCAATACTTAAAATAGCTCCAGCAGTATACGGACCTACACCTTTTAATTTGGAAATCTCATGGCGATTATTGGGTACTACCCCACCGTAGTTTTCTAATACCTCGCGAACACCCGCTTGTAAGTTACGTGCGCGGGAATAATAGCCGAGGCCTTCCCAATGCTTCAATAAGTATTCTTGTGGTGCTTCCGCAAGTAATTCTAATGTTGGAAAACTTTCCATAAAACGATTGTAATAAGGAATAACTGTGTCGACACGTGTTTGCTGTAGCATCACTTCCGATACCCAAATTTGATAAGGGTCCGTAGTATGCCTCCAAGGTAAATCACGTTTCTCAACATTAAACCATTCGACTAAAGATTGTCGAAATTCTGTTACATATGGATAATTCACGGTGACCTCCAGTGTCTTTACGATTTAATTTATGGTAAAAAGGGTATACAATTAAGAAAAGATCATTTGTGTATAACGACAATAATCGTCATATTTAACTGACAATTTTCACCTATCAATTATGCCTCGGCATAATTGCGTCCGGATTCGGCTTTGTGCTTGCACAAAGAACTCCTTTCCGAATTCCGTGACATCCGCCGGAGGCTTTAACTTCTTTCAGCGGATGTTTGGACACACGCTGAAAAGTGACTTAAAATCGCATTCATCTCACCACCTATAGAGGTGGGAGACTTCTGCTGAAAGTAGTTAAATTCAGCACAAATATCTTAATAAGTAAATATCAGGTATTACGATTTATTGAAATATACATGTATGCAAATTGTACTCTATTTTTATGCATACTAGGAGTGGATATTTTTGGATTCAGGTACACATTTCGTTATGGGTATAGCCCTCGGTGGTCTTGCATTAGCTGATCCCGTTGTAGCAAGTCATTCAATGACTTTTACCGCAGTAATTGCAGGTACGATTATTGGCTCACAGGCACCTGATGTCGATACAGTTTTAAAACTACGCAACAACGCAATTTATATTCGACATCATCGCGGAATAACACATTCACTACCAGCAGTAGCGATTTGGCCCATCTTAATTACAGCAGTTTTATCATTTATTATTCAAGACGCAAATGTGTTTCATTTATGGCTTTGGACATTTTTAGCTGTAGCTATTCATGTCTTTGTTGATATCTTCAATGCTTATGGTACACAAGCAATTCGACCATTTTCTAGAAAATGGGTTGCACTTGGTGTAATAAATACATTTGATCCTATTATTTTTTCACTACATTGCCTCGGCATTTTACTTTGGGCATTTGGTGCAAATCCAGTTTGGACATTTAGCATCATGTATCTCATTATCTTCGTTTATTACGTTTTACGATTTGCTGTCCAAAAGGCTGTAAAAAAGGCTGTGCATAATACCATTCAAGATGAAGAATATGTTATTGTAGCCCCTACAATGCGGTTCTTCCACTGGCGAATTGCGGCAAAATCAAAAACGCATTATTATGTTGGTCGTGCTTATGGGCGAACTGTTAATATTTACGATAAATTCGAAATAGAACCTTTACCGAAAACACCTCTTATTGAAATAGCATTGAAAGACCCCAATCTCGCTGCATTCGTGTCGTTCTCGCCATTGTATCGTTGGGAAATTTCAGAACTAGAAAATGGCTTAACAGAGGTGAGATTAATTGATCTGCGTTACCGTAGTGATAATCGCTATCCTTTCGTTGCTGTCGCTCATTTAAACGATGACAATGAGATCATCACTTCATACACAGGCTGGATTTTTACAGAAGATAAACTCCAGAAAAAATTACAGATTGGTGCAAGTAATTAAACAGCAAACCCTGACCAACATGGGTCAGGGTTTTGTTATTGCAACATATCATCACTAGCATCAAGTAAATGTGAGTATTTTGGATTGCGTCCTGCAAATGTATGCAGTTTATCGCCATAACTGGTAATCAATTGACGCACCAAATTTTCTGTGTAATCAGCCCCACGATAGTCATAGCCAGCCTTTGCAGAAGTTGATTCAAAATCACTCCACAAAAGCTCAATCCAAACTCGTGCACGTCCAGTTGACATCTGTGGGTTTTTTGCAAGTAACTCGGCTGTTAGTTTTTCAATTTTTTCATCCATTTATTTGCCAACCTTTACAGGAGATAGTATCGAAACAGGAAGAGCTTCTTGGTATTTTTCGCCCCCTAAGCGATGTCCCCAAGCAAAGCGTCCTTTTAAATAATCCACTTGGAAAAATTCATTTTCAGAGCCATCTATACGATACATTTCTCCAGGAGTTATTGTATCTAAATCCACTAAATAGGCGGCTGCCATTAAAGCCTTCCGCTCATACACTGCGAATTCATTGATGATTCCTAGCTGCTCCGCCTTACGCGCCTTCTCCTTTAGCATAGCTATTTCTTCACGTAATTCATGCTCTGACATTACAGCATAATTTTTTTCGTTCATTCCTCATTCTCCTTCTCTTCTATAAAACGATCTATAACCTCTATAGGAAAACCCTTTTGATAGAGCGCCTGTTTTATTTTCATTTTCAATTCATAACCAGTATACTTCGATGAGTACTTTTTCCAAACTTTTTCGCCTTGTACATCCAGTAACTGTTGCCATTCATCTTCATCTTGCTCAATCTCTACTTGGCCCAGTACATCGTCTACAACACTAAAAGAGTAACCCTTTCGCATTAGAAAATCTTGAATTTTAGTTTTTATTTGTGTTGGTGTTTTCTTTTTCTCTGATCGAACAACCTTTTCAGCCAGCTGTACCGCAAGTTTTACCTGCTCCTCATGACTATAGGTAGCAAGCACCTCATCCTGTAAGCTTTTATCAATTCCTTTTTTCATGAGATCTTGTCTAATCGCTTTGGGTCCCTTTTTCATCGTTGCTTTTTTCGTATTGAGTAATGCCTTGGAATAAGTTTCATCATTTAAAAAGCCATATGATTTCAGCTTTTGTATAGCCTCTAAAATAACTGCTTCCCCAAATTCTAATGTAAGTAGCTTTTTCTTTACCTCATGCTCACTCCGCATTTGATAGGACAAAAAATTTAACCCTTTATTAAAAGCTTTTCGAATCTCATCCTCATAGGCAATTTCCTGAATATCAAATTCCTCAAGCACTTTTCCCTTCGTTAATCCAAATTGAATGAGAATTGCCTCATCCACCGGAAAAGCATACTCTTCGTTCAAATATATATTATAACGTTCTGGATTGTTTTTTTGACGTGCAATTTTCGTAATAATACGCATTCGTAACACCTCACTAATTACCATTATAACATTTTTCGTTTGTATTGCTTTTTCCCGTGGGTATTCTGTCGTTTCGCGCGGGTATTTGCTTCTCTTCCGCGGGTATTTTCACCTTTCGCGCGGGTATTTGCCTCTCTTCCGCGGGTATTTTCTCGTTTCGCGCGGGTATTTGCTTCTCTTCCGCGGGTATTTTCACCTTTCGCGCGAGTATTTGCTTCTCTTCCGCGGGTATTTTCACCTTTCGCGCGAGTATTTGCCTCTCTTCCGCGGGTATTTTCTCGTTTCGCGCGGGTATTTGCTTCTCCTCCGCGGGTATTTTCACCTTTCGCGGGTATTCGCCTCTCTTCCGCGGGTATTTTCACCTTTCGCGCGGGTATTTGCCTCTCTTCCGCGGGTATTCTCTCGTTTCGCGCGGGTATTTTCCCGTTCGCGAGTATTCTCTCGTCCCGCGCAGGTATTACTTCAGGGAGCCTACATTTGTAAATGAATAGGTGGTAAACTTGCTCATAGAGAATTGTTTAATTTGCTTTGAAAAGAGGAGGGGTTCTTATGAAAATCGTTATTGCAGGTGGTACTGGTTTTGTAGGGAAAGCTCTAACAAAGCTGTTGCAGGAAAAAAGACATGAGATCATCATTTTAACACGGAACAAATCAGGTCGAGTAAACGATATTCAATATGTACAATGGCTACAACACGGAGCACGACCTGAACAGTTGTTAGATGCAGTCGATGCATTTGTTAATTTAGCAGGGATTTCTTTAAATAATGGACGTTGGACACAAAAACAAAAGAAAGCCATTTATACAAGTCGCATGGATGCAACACTTGAAATAATACGTATTATGGAGCACCTTACCTCAAAGCCAAAAGTACTTGTCAATGCAAGTGCAGTCGGGATTTATCCCACTTCTACAACGGATATTTATACCGAAGATTCCACAGACTATGCAACTGATTTTTTAGGCACGACAGTTCAGGATTGGGAACGCCATGCAAAACGTGCTGAGAAATTAGGGGTTCGAGTTGCCCTTGCTCGTTTTGGTGTTATTTTAGGTCGTAATAGTGGCGCACTTCCTTCAATGTTACTACCATATAAATTGCATATCGGAGGCACAATAGGTTCAGGTGAACAATGGCTTTCATGGGTCCATGTGGAGGACGTAGCACGAGCTATATATTTCGCAATGACGAATGATGATATGAAAGGCCCTTTTAATGTTACTGCTCCTAACGCAACACGCATGAAGGATTTCGGAAAAGCAATTGCAAATGTAATGGGAAGACGTCATTGGATGCCTGTACCAAGTGTTGCAATGCGTTTAGCACTAGGTGAACAAAGCATGCTTGTATTAGAAGGTCAGCATGTACTACCTACTGTTTTAGAAAAACATCATTTTACATTTAAGTTTCCTCATTTAAAAGAAGCACTTAAAGATTTATCCCACATTAACGGGCAGTAATTTATCTGTACCGAAAGTGAAGCATCAGGTACAAGACTCCCAACTAAAAATTCAGCGAAAAGATTAACTGCCCGTAAAAATCCGATTGGTGAAGACTAATAATCAGTGAGGATAAAGAAAACCCCACTGATTAAAGTTTGTAGAAAATCTAATAGGATAATTTTTTGAAAAATAACGCATCCTAATGAAAAAGAAAGGATGCGTTTTTATGTGGAAACAGCATATAGTAGGAGCGGTCATCGCTACTTTTATTATTGCCGCGGCAATTAGCTTTAATCCATATTCGGCTTCTGGCTCTGATGAATATAACTGGGGCTTTAAACGAGCGAAAAACGGTGAACAAGCAGAAGCTGGGGCACAGCTTGATCAAGTAGTTGAGAAATATGGTGCAATTTATAAAGGAAAGCCTGATAAAAAAGTTGCTTATTTAACCTTTGATAACGGATATGAAAATGGGTTTACGGAAAGTATTTTGGATACTTTGAAGAAGGAAAATGCACCAGCTACCTTCTTTTTAACTGGTCATTATTTAGAGAGTGCCCCTGATTTAGTAAAACGCATGGTTAAAGATGGCCATACGATTGGCAATCATTCATATGGGCACCCAAATATGGCGAGACTAACGCCAGATGGTATGCGTGCAGAATGGAAAAAACTAGATGATAAGTTACGTGAATTGACAGGTATTGAACATACAACATATGCTCGCCCACCTGAAGGGACATTTAATGCGAAATTATTAGAGGTAGGAAATGCTGAAGGCTATCGTCATATTTTTTGGTCTGTTGCCTTTAAGGATTGGGTAAGGGATCAACGTCGTGGCGCAGATTATGCGTATAATGCGCTGATGGAACAGCTTCACCCTGGCGCTGTTATTTTAATGCATACAGTTGCACAAGATAATGCAGAAGCACTCCCTATGTTTATTGCTGAAGCGAAAAAACAAGGCTATACATTTTTATCCCTTGACGATTTAGTTTTAGAATATGAAGATTTTCCTGTCGCTTTGCAATCATCTACTCCTTAGTTATAATGGGGAGATGATATTAAAAGAACAGGGACGTGGAACGCTTGACACAGCAAACAACAATGGAAGTAGGACAAAAATTTCCTCTAACAATAAAAAGACTTGGTATTAATGGTGAAGGTGTAGGCTTTTATAAGCGTAATGTCGTATTCGTAAAGGGCGCCATTCCTGGTGAAGAAATTACAGCACAAGTGACTAAAACACAGCGAAACTTTGCCGAAGCGGAAATATTAAACATTCGCAAAGCTTCACAACATCGTCAGGAAGCCCCTTGCCCAGTTTACAACGAATGTGGCGGCTGTCAGCTTCAGCATATGACCTATGAAAAACAGCTAATTGAAAAGCGTGATATCGTTATTCAAGCATTAGAACGTTATGCCAAGCCTTTAGCTAACGGAGTTGAAGTTCGCAAAACTCTAGGAATGGATAATCCATGGAATTATCGTAACAAAAGCCAGTTTCAAGTACGCAAAGAAGGTAAGCGGGTCTATGCAGGGCTATTTGCAGAAGGTAGTAACAAGTTACTGAACATCAATGATTGCCTTGTCCAACATCCGATTACATCAAAAATTACAGTGGCAACACGTAAAATTTTACAAAAACTAAATATTACTATTTACGATGGTCGTACGCTTGATGGCTTAGTACGTACGATTGTTGTACGTACAGGGATTCGTACTGGTGAAACACAAGTTGTGCTCGTAACAACACGTAAAGAAATTCCTCATCTAGCTGAGCTCGTTGCACGTATTAAAAAAATCGACCCAAGCATCGTATCGATCGCTCAAAATATTAACCGTGAGAAAACATCATTAATCTTTGGTGACGAAACAATTGTCCTCGACGGCAAAGAAACGATTCACGAAGAGCTTGGCGAATTAGCCTTTGATTTATCAGCTCGTGCCTTTTTCCAACTGAATCCAACACAAACCGTTCATCTCTATGATGAAATCAAAAAAGCCGCAGCATTAACAGGCAAGGAAACAGTTGTTGATGCTTACTGCGGTGTTGGGACAATCGGTTTATGGCTAGCTGACAAAGCGAAAGAAGTTCGGGGAATGGATGTTATTCCAGAAAGCATTCAAGATGCACGTAAAAATGCACGTAACCATGGCTTCAAACATACAAAATACGCAGTCGGCACAGCAGAAAGTGTCTTAGCAAAATGGCGCAAGGAAGGATTTACACCAGATGTTATTACGGTAGATCCACCACGCACAGGTCTAGCACCAGAGTTTATCCGCACTGTGTTGAAGCTAAAACCGAAGCGCTTTGTCTATACGTCTTGTAATCCTTCAACATTAGCGAAGGATTTAAATGAATTATCGAAGTTTTATGATGTAGAGTATATTCAGCCCTTGGATATGTTTGCACAGACGGCGCAAGTGGAGTGCGTTGCGAAGCTTGTGTTGAAGAATAAATAATGATGAAGAAGGACGCCTTGAGAATTCTCGAGGTGTCCTTTTCCTTTACAATCGTTTTTATTTCCTCATTCATTTCATACGTAAACCAATGAGTTTTTACAGAAGTAAAACAGGCGTCTCCTAAAATTAAGAGACGCCTGTTTGTATATTATTTTTCTATGTAATGCACAGCTCCAGCTGCCTGGTGGATGACGGACGGTCCAGAAAAATCAACACCTTAACCAGTTGCCCAGGATTTAAAAGATTTTTATACTTTAAGTTTTTAGCTTTAATACGAAAGAACTTTGACACGTAAACTTTGGACTTTTACCTTTAACCTTTGAGCTTTCAACTCAGTTTGTTTTAAAGTATCCATTGTAGTAAGGCATGTTTAAGGTTTTAACTCGCACACATGCCTTGAAGCGCGAGCGACCTTTCGTTTTCCGTTTTCGCTAGGCCATGCATATTTAGTTATGCTTGCACTTCAATAAATGTTGTTGCGTTTGATTCGGATAATACAGCGTCAACCTCAGATTCGAATTCTTCAATTCGATTACTTAACGCTTCAATTTTCTTTTTAACATTCATTGGATCAATTAACTCGTACTCGTTTCTTTTCATAAATGTGTCCGTATGTAATTTTACTTCTTCTGGAGATTGTTTATCTTTATTTCCTAATATATTAACTAAATACGTTTCTAGCTTTGCTGGCAACGCATCATTTTCTTTTGCAACCGTATTTACAGCTGAACGATTTTGCTGTTGCATAACTTCTAACAGCTTCTTTTCATATTGAATGGACTGTTTACGTTCAATCGCCTCAGCTACAGTCATCTCTTCTTTTCCCACTATCACTTTTGTTATAGCATTGGACTCCACAACTAGCGCCTTAATTCGGTTGCGATAGTCAATTAAGCTAACTACTTTATCGTATGAGGCTTGCATTTGCTTTTCATATTCTTGAATCTCTACACCATTAATTTTGCTATTGCTTTTACGATTAGCTAACACTGAACTAACTTCATTCGTTGCTGCTTCAATGCGATGATTTAGCATCTTTAGTTCTGTTAATGCACGGTGAATCGATAATTTTTTATATTCAGTCATGATTTAATCTCCTCATAATAATTAGTCATCTAAGCAAGTGTTCTTCTATTATATATTGATAGAAATTCAAAGTCCAAATATTACCTATCCTCTAATATCATTTGATTTTATGAATGCTTGTCTGTATAATATAATTCTAGGTGCCAAACCTATGTGACTTGGACGGAACATCCTTGTCACGCAAAGAACGCCATAACAGCACGGATTTGCTGGGCGTTTTTTTGTTTTATGAGCGGGAAGATGAGCCCCGCTCTTTTATTTTGCCTAAAATTTCACATTATGTAAAAGCTGAGCAATTCACTCGAGCAATAACTTCCCCTACCTGATTCAATCTTCTCTATACCCAAACGATTGACGCTCTTCCGTCCGCTTCAAGGATGATTTCCAAAAGACAAAGCCTCTTACATCGACACTAGTCGCTTATTTTTATTTCGTCCAAATACTAACAAAACAATAGCTACAGCTAGCAAAAGCATCGCTACTAATAAAAGGAAGCTGTACTTTACATATTCTAAATAAACGCCACCTAAAAATGGCCCTGTTAAGCTACCGATACTAAGGGCAATGCCGCAAAGCAGATTTCCTGTTGGCAGTAGCTCTTTTGGTGTTAAATCTGCCATATAGGTAATACCTAATGAAAACATCGAACCGACTAATGCACCTGTAAAGAAAAATGCTACGGCTACTGCCATTTGAGAATGCTCTAAAAAACTGGCAATCCCCAAAATAATAGCCCCTCCAAACGAGCCGATCATCAAGACATAACGTCGTCCTATTTTATCTGCTATTGCACCAAGCGGCACCTGCGTTAAAATCCCACCAAATGTAAAGACTGATAACATAATCGGAATCATATTCACGTCAAAATCTTTACGTAAAGCATAAACTGGGAACAAAGCATTTAAAGCAGATTCTAAAAATCCATAAGCAAACGGGCCTAAAAATGCGATCCATCCAAATGCAATGGCTATTTTATAACGATGCCAGCCTCTTGCATGTAAGTCTCTCGTTAAACGTTCTGGTTTTTCATTTTGTAAAAAGAATACAAAAGCCCATGCAAATAAACACATAGCTGATGACACAATAAACGGTAATGCTTCTGTAACTTGTATAAGTTTCACCATTAAAGGTCCGACTGCAAAGCCTGTACTAAAGGACAAGCCGTAAATGGCCATACCCTTTCCTAAGCTTTTATGATCTGTGGTGCTTGTAATCCACGTTTGTGTTGCAAAGTGTAATGCATGATCTCCTACTCCAATGAGTAAGCGAAGGACAAACCAGAAAGTCACACTTTTCCATAAAGGAAATATTAGCAGTGAAGCAAACACAAGTGCACCGCCAATTAAAATAATCGGTTTATAGCCCCATTTTCGTAATGGCTGCTCGATAAATGGGGAGATTAATAAAGTTCCTATGTATAGACCTGTTGCATTCAATCCGTTCAACGCGGAAGATACCCCATCACGTTCGAAAATAATTGAAATTAGCGGTAAAAGCATCCCTTGTGAAAAGCCTGAAATAGACACAATTAACACTAGAATGGCAAATCTTTTTTTGCTGTAATCTGAGAAGTATGTCATCTTTTCCTCCAACATCAAGTCATTCTTCCAAATAACAGCATACCAAAAAGCCTTAGCGCTCACCACATGTGATTTTACGCTAAGGCCTAACTAACACTTATCTCCATTTAATTGTATAAACACGAATTTCGGCTTTTACATTGGCCGAGTACTTGTTTAAACTCCCTCCTTTTCGAGTTAGAGTTTTTTTGGATTTTTTAAATCAACTCCTTTAACTTTTCTTAATATTAATTTAACACACACACTCAATATTGTAAATATTCCGTCTATTGATTTTTACAAAATAATCGCTAAGTCCTAGGTGTTTACCTAAGCATTGAAATTTAGTCCCAAATCAGCTACGATGGAGGGGACGAAATGAGGTGTATGTATGTCAAATCCAATCACTGATAAAAAGCAGCAAGTAAATTACTTAAAAGAGCGTCTTGAAATATTTTTAGAAGTTTTAGATGCGATTGACCCTGAAACAACTGAATTAGAGGATATTGATCGTTTAATTCAAATGATGGATGATTTAGAAGATAAAATGGAGCAATTTAACGCTCGTGAACAATAATTACTAATCAATTTCGCCTTGGCGTAATTGCGTCCGGATTTTGAATTGTGCTTGCACAATTTATTCCTATCAAAATCCGTTACATCCGCCGGAGGCTTTATCTTCATTCATCACCAACTTCTGAGGTAGAAATCTTTTGTAACTGACGCTTCGCTTTCGCACAGAAAAAATTTGTTGAATGAAGATAAAAGCAAGTGGAAGGCTCTATATCCACTTGCTTTTTTATCTTCTGTTATTTAAATTAATAGCAATCCCAATTATATAGAACTTTACTAAAATCCTTATGTTTCAGCTCATCCTCAGCGATGAAAAAGTTGCCGACCCCGACATCCCCCCACAGAATATGATCACCCACACTGTCAATTTGAAGCAACAAGATTGTTGAATCTGTATAATTACCATATGCTCGTGGATCGTCCTGAGTAAAAAATGGAGATCCTCCGATTTTATGACCTGTACTATTCAATGTCTCATAAAATGAGTCTACTAAATTATCACTTTCTTCTATAGTAGCAAGTATCTTCGAATAGGGTTTTTCACTTCTAAAATCACTCGCCGATAATGGTTCATAGCCTGCCTCAAAGAACAACGCCATTTCTTTTTCCACTGGAAAGTATAATTCTTCTTCTTTCGCTTCAACAAATGAAAAGTCTCGTACTAATTGTGACTCGTCACTAACAATATGTTCGTGGAAAATAACGCGGAAGCCCTCCTGATTTTGACCATTATCAAAGTCCATCCCTAATACATCGTCATAGCCATTAATATAAAACTGTAAAATCCCCTCTTCAGGGAAATTTGGTAAATGCTTAGGTACATCTGCAAAATTAATTTGTGCTAGTAATTTTAATGGTTGCCCTTCAGGACTTTTCGGGTACTCCATTGACAACGGAAAATATGGATCGCCTGCAAATTTACTTTCAAATAAAGATGTTTTTCGTTCTTCCGTTTCAACAAATACAGTAGGCTGTATCGTTTCTTCTATTACTGTCCTATATTGTTCAAATGCTTCAGGTAAATTAAGTAACTTTTTATCAGACATATTTTACCTCCTAAAGTAAATATTCAAGTTCATTATAGAACAAACGTTCCTTATTAACAATCTTTATTTCAACGAAATTTTAGTTTCTAAATAAGGCTAGTACCAACTCGTTCAATATATATATGATTAGGTAAGTATTTATATATCGATTAGGTTCACAGGAGATCTGATCGGGTTGGCTCAAAATACGATCAGCTACATGATCAATCAAACTAAAATTACATAATTTCACATTTAAATTACCTCTTTTTGAGAATAGATCGTTAATTCCGACCACAATGAGTTGAACTCTTTTTTTCATTAGTTGAAAAGAGTATAATGTAACGTGGAAATAATCAAATTTTCTATGGGGGGCAATACCAAATGAATATACAAACTTTGGAGAAAAGTCTTTACAATTTAATTACAGAAACATCTACAAACTTACCTAAAGATGTACGTCGTGCTATTAAAAAGGCGAAAGAAGCTGAAAACGCTGGTACTCGAGCTGCAATGAGCTTAGACACAATCTCAAATAATATCATTATGGCAGAAGATAATGTGTCACCAATCTGTCAAGATACTGGTCTACCAACATTCAAAATTTATACTCCTGTTGGTGTAAACCAATTAGAAATTAAAGAAGCTATTAAAAAAGCTATTGTCGAAACTTCTGCAGATGCAAAATTGCGTCCAAATGCGGTTGATTCATTAACAGGCGCAAACAGCGGTAATAACCTAGGTGACGGTCTACCTGTTATGAAATTCGAACAATGGGAAAACGACTACATTACAATTAAATTAATCCTTAAAGGTGGCGGCTGTGAAAACAAAAACATCCAGTATAGCCTACCATGTGAAATTGATGGTCTTGGTCGCGCTGGTCGTGATTTAGATGGTATCCGTAAATGTATCCTTCACTCAGTATACCAAGCACAAGGACAAGGCTGTTCAGCTGGTTTCATCGGTGTAGGTATCGGTGGCGATCGCTCTTCTGGCTACGACTTGGCGAAAGAACAGTTATTCCGTCATGTGGAAGATACAAATCCAAATTCTGATCTTGCTAAATTAGAAGAATATGTAGTGAAAACTGCAAACACATTTGGTATTGGTACAATGGGCTTCGGTGGTGAAGCAACATTACTTGGCTGTAAAATTGGTGTTATGCACCGTATCCCTGCATCATTCTACGTATCAGTAGCTTATAACTGCTGGGCATACCGTCGTATGGCTGTGGACATCAATCCTCAAACTGGCGAAATTATTAACTGGCATTATCAAGAAGGCGAAAAAATTACATTTAAAGAAGATGAAGTTGCAGCAACAACAGAAGATACTACTACAGATGTAGTGGAACTTACTGCACCAATTACTGAAGAACAAATTCGTGCTCTAAAAGTTGGTGACGTTGTTTCGATTACTGGTCGTATGTATACTGGTCGTGACGCAATTCACCATCATTTAATGAGCCACGATGCTCCAGTTGATCTTAATGGACAAGTTATTTATCACTGTGGCCCTGTAATGGCAAAAGATGCAGAAGGCAACTGGACAGTAAAAGCAGCTGGTCCAACTACTTCTATTCGTGAGGAGCCATATCAAGGTGACATCATGAAAAAATTCGGTATCCGTGCTGTAATTGGTAAAGGCGGTATGGGACCAAAAACTCTTGCTGCATTAGAAGAGCACGGTGGCGTTTACTTAAATGCAATCGGTGGTGCTGCACAATACTACGCTGACTGCATTAAAGGTGTAGATGGTGTTGACCTAATGGAATTCGGTGTTCCAGAAGCAATGTGGCACTTAAACGTTGAGAAGTTCACAGCTGTTGTAACAATGGATTCTCACGGTAATTCTCTACACGCAGACGTAGATAAATCATCCCTAGAAAAACTTGCGCTACATGCAGAGCGTGTTTTCTAATAGGAAAAATTTCTTTTATAAAACGTTACTTTGATGAGTAGTAATTGTTTTTTAATCTGTGGCGAAAGCATAGCGGTAGCCACACTGCAAAAACGAATTTATAACTTAATAATTTATGGCTCATCACCAAAAGTTGGAGATGACATTTTATAAAATGTATGCCATGTTGAGTGAAGGCTGGGCGGAACAGAAATCGACCCACGTATTGTGATGAGCCTAAATATTTATGCAGTAATTCCTAAAGTTAAGGGCATTTGCACTGCACAAATTTGAAAAGCACAGAATATTCCTATGGATATCTGTGCTTTTTCTTATGTTCAAAATTATTTCAAAAAACCTCATAATCACCTCAATCTCAATCTAGGACTACTTTTATCCCCTTCCTTAAAAATTCCTTCAAATTTCTTACTTTCTTTTTTAAAACACCTTTGTTATAATGATTCTAAACTAGAAAGGAGTTAGTTGAAAGCTATTTTCAATTAGACATTGTTTATATATATTGTATTATAAGGGTTTTGATATTGATTTTCATTATCAAGGGGGATAAAGATGGAACGCTCTAATCGAGAAAATATTAATTTAATTGAGAAAACAAAAGAACACGCTGAATTAATCGCTGCCCTTTTAGCAGGTTTGTTCATTTTACTCGCATGGCGTTTAGATACTAGCGGGCAAACAACAGCATCCGTTCTTTTATATATTGTGGCATTTTGCGTTGGTGGATTTGCTAAAGCAAAAGAAGGTATTGAAGAAACCATTGAAAATAAAGAGCTTAATGTTGAACTATTGATGGTATTAGCTGCAATTGGTTCCGCTGCAATCGGTTATTGGACGGAGGGTGCTATTCTTATTTTCATTTTTGCTGTAAGTGGTGCTCTTGAAACATACGCAATGAATAAAAGTCATCGTGAAATTTCTGCGCTCATGAATTTACAACCTGAAGAGGCTTGGCTTGTTCGTGGTGGCTTTGAACCAATGAAAGTTTCTGTCTCTACATTACAAATCGGAGATCATCTGTTTATAAAACCCGGTGAACGTGTACCAGCAGACGGTGTAATCTTTAAAGGACAGTCTTCTATCGATGAATCTGCAATTAGCGGTGAGCCGCTTCCAGTGGCAAAACGTGAAGGCGACGAGGTATTTGCAGGTACAGTGAACTTAAATGGTGCCATTACGATGGAAATGACTAAGCCGAACTCTGAAACACTATTCCAAAAAATTATTACACTTGTCCAAAATGCACAAAGTGAAAAATCACCTTCTCAACAGTTCATAGAAAAATTCGAAGGTACGTATGTGAAATTTGTGCTACTTACTGTTGCTCTAATGATGTTCCTACCTCATTTTGTACTCGGTTGGGACTGGACAACAACTTTCTATCGAGCAATGGTGCTCCTAGTAGTTGCTTCTCCATGCGCACTTGTTGCATCCATTATGCCAGCAACTCTTGCAGCAATTTCAAATGGTGCAAAAAACGGTGTGCTATTTAAAGGAGGCTTACATTTAGAGCATTTAGGTGCTTTACGTGCACTAGCAGTCGATAAAACAGGTACTTTAACACAAGGAAAACCCGTCGTGACTGATTTTATTGTTCATGAGGAAAAAGATCGAGAAATGGCGTTGGCAATCCTAGCTGGTATTGAATCACAATCGAATCATCCGCTTGCACAAGCAATTACTTCATATGCTAAGGCTGAAGGTCTAACAAAGTTCCCACATGCATCCATTCAAGATATCCCTGGCTGGGGCATAAAAGGTTATGTAGATGATATGGAGTATCAAGTAGGGAAACCCGATTTTGTAGGTGCAGAGGAAGCTGATAATTTTGCAGATGGTGTAGCGACAAAGCTAGCAGCAGAAGGCAAAACAGTTATTTTCATTCGTGACAAGGACGGCATTGTCGCATTAGCAGCCTTAAAGGATACCGTTCGCAATGAAGCAAAAAAAGCAGTATCATTACTAAAAGAGCTAGGCATCGATGTCGTCATGCTAACGGGTGATAACGAGAAGACAGCGAAGGTAATTGCCAAGGAAGCAGGCGTGACAGAATACGTTGCTGAATGTCTCCCTGAAACAAAAGTGACTGAGATGAAACGACTTCTTACTCAACATAAATATGTAGGGATGGTCGGAGACGGTATTAATGATGCACCTGCATTAGCAACTGCCACTACTGGAATTGCTATGGGAGAAGGAACAGATGTGGCTCTGGAAACAGCAGATGTCGTTTTAATGAAAAATGACTTATCAAAAATTGCCTATGCAGTACGTTTATCACGTAAAATGCAACGCATCGTCAAACAAAACGTCTTCTTCTCTATCAGCATTATCGTTTTATTAATCGCTTCAAACTTCTTACAGATTGTCGATTTACCTCTAGGTGTAATTGGACATGAGGGAAGCACCATTTTAGTTATTTTAAACGGCTTACGTATGCTTAATAAAAACGTATAAACAAACAGCCTCGCATCACAAATCGTGATGGCGAGGCTGTTTGTTTCAATATTGCTAACTATTTGCTAGTGTATTTTGCTTAATACGTTCTTTTTGCAAAGCCTTCTTCTGCATTGTTGCATTTAAAACGCCACCAAAAATTAATATAATCCCCGTGAAATATAGCCAAAGCATTAAAATAATAACCCCACCGATACTGCCATATGTAGCTGAATAATTTGCGAAATTACTAATATAAAAAGAAAAAACATATGTTGCAGCCAGCCAGGCTAGAGTTGAAAACAATGCCCCTGGCCAAACTCTCATTAACTTCAAACGAGGATTTGTATTTGGAACAAATCTATATATCCCCATTAAAACTATAAAAATAAGTAGTGGTGGCATCGACCAACGCATTCTATGCCAGATTATTTCAAACTGCTCTTCAATGCCAACAATCGAAAATAAAAAATGTCCGACTTGTTGCCCAAAAACCGGTAAAAGTAGAGCGACAGCAATAACAATAACAAATGCTATGGTGAAAACAAGGGACAACCCTCGATCTAATATACTTCCCCTAGTCTCTGTATCATAGGCCTTATTTAGGGCTCTAATCAACGCATTAATTCCTTTGGAAGCAGACCATATTGTTCCAAGCACCCCGATAGATAATAAACTACTATTACGGATTGTTAAAATTTCATTTAGTGTATTTTCAATAAGCCTATATACCTCATCCGGCATAATATTTACTAGAAATGAATACACTTGCGTCGTCTCTAAATTCAGATATGGTAGTAATGTGACTAGGAAAATTAGTAGTGGGAAAAAAGATAGTAAAAAGAAATAAGCTAACTGTGCGGCAAGAGCTGATATATCTACTCGCTGTATGCGTAGTATTAAATCTTGCATAAAGCCCTTTGATGTCATCAAATCTACAGCGTCTTCTTCTGGTGAGACAAATGATTTCACCACACCGACTGCTGTCTGTATCGATGCTTTTTTCTTTTCCATACAAATTCCCTCCTGTACAACAACTATTCTTTATTAGGTAAAGAAAAGGCTGATTTTGTGTCATTAATCATGCCTTCGATTGTGGAAGGTAATTCTTTAAATTCATCAACTTTTTCAACGATTGTGTTGACATTTTCTGTTACACTTTCACACAGCACTTTAGTGGCCAATACTTTTTCCTCAACTAGTACTTGTAATTCCTCTCGATTGGATGCATAAAACGAGATTGCTTCTTTCATCTTTTTCGTTGTAGCTATTGTTTTTTCACGCGTTGTACGGTCAAACATGCTTAGTGCAGCACCAACTGTGGCACCAACTACGATGGATGCTAATAATTTACTTTGTCCCATATTAAATACCCCCTGCTTGGTAAATGTATATTCCTTTAAGATAATTAAGATTCATCGCCAAAAATTAGGGATGATTTTGTTAAAACGCATGCCATATATATAAGTTGATTTACGTTCCGACTGGACGCGCCCAGTCGGAATGGAAATCAACTACACGTTATGGTGATGAACCATAATTAAACTACTTACTGCCCTTATTCTACCCAATAACAGTCTATTTTTAAAGCAATGCCCAAATACAGTGTTGACATTTTTTTTATTCAATGAAATGATATGTGCGAGGATTACGAAAGGTAGGCTTAAATAAATGGATTTATCAGTACCGTCAAAAGAGAACGTTATTTATATGGTTGATCAAATGAAAGACAAGCTTCGTATGGTTAATGTTGATGCAATGAAATCGGAAAATTTCGATGAAGCTAATTACGAAGACTTAGTTTATTTATACAAAATGGTCATGAAACGCGACACATTCAGTCCAAGTGAGATGCAAGCCATCGTTGCTGAATTAGGCTCATTACGTAAATAAGAAAACATCCCTATCCAAGTTAAGTTGAAAAGATAAAAAGCTATTAGCATAAGCATTGCTAATAGCTTTTTGGTTTGAAAGGCCTCATTACTTAATATTTTAACTTATTCAGCTTTTTTTTGCAGATGAGCCGTCCTCCGTAACAAGAGGTTGAATTAACACTTCTACACGACGATTTTTAGCACGACCCTCAGGAGTGTCATTCGGAGCAATAGCTCGGTTTTCGCCATACCCTTTAGCACTAAAGTTCTCAGACTTTAATTGAGAATTACTATTCAATAGAACCATATAGAAATTTGAAGCACGCAATAATGATAACTCCAGATTTGACGAGAAATCGGGTCCTGCTGGGACATTATCTGTATGCCCTGTGATAACAATGTTACGCGGTGGATTAGATACTAATACATCCGCAAGCTCCTTCACAACTGGAGTATATTCTGGTTTAACATTTACCTTCCCTGGATCAAACAGAATACTATCACGAATTGTTACAAGTAAACCCTCATCAGTCATTGCTGTTGCAAACTGACCTTCCATCTCATTAACAGCGATAAAATTATCCACACTATCTTTAATTTCAGCCAACTCTTGCTGATCCTTTAAATACGCAGAGTTTTGCTGTGCCTGTTGTGGTGTTTGGTCACTTTCTGCATTCGGACTTTGGACCGGCGAAGGCTGCTCTAAAAAGCTTGTTCCACCATCAAATACTTGATTAAACACTGCTGACATTCTCTCTAGCTTTTCTTGGTCTACTGAACTGGATGCAAATAATATGATAAACACAGCTAATAGCAATGTTAAAATATCTGCATACGGAACTAGCCAAGACTCATCGATATGCTCATCATGCTTTTTTTTCTTAGCTTTCTTTGCCAAGGCCGCCCGCCCCGCTTTCATCCGAAATTTGACGACGCTCTTCCATTGTTAAGTAAGAAGAAAGTTTTTGTTCGATAACACGTGGCGCCTCCCCTTCTAAGACAGAAAGGATGCCTTCAATCATCATTCTTTTTTGCTTAACTTCGACAGCTGATTTACGTTTTAATTTATTTGCAAATGGATGCCATAAAACATAACCTGTAAAAATACCTAATAACGTAGCCATGAAGGCAGCTGAAATAGCGTGCCCTAGCTTTTCTATGTCATTCATATCTGCTAATGCGGCGATTAACCCTACTACCGCACCAAGTACCCCTAAAGTTGGGGCATATGTACCAGCCTGCGTAAAGATTGCAGAACCACTAGCATGACGTTCTTCCATTGCTTCGACTTCTTCTGTTAAGACATCACGAATATAATCTGCATTCTGACCATCAATTGCTAATGTAAGTCCATTCTTTAGAAATGGGTCTTCTATCTCTGAAGCTTTACTCTCAAGTGCCAAGAGACCTTCACGGCGAGCTAAATCAGCCCATTGTGAAAACATCTTAATAATCTCAATATCATCTGCTAACTTTGTTTCTTTAAAAAGAATTTTAAATAGTTTTGGTACACGCTTTAACTCCTTCATTGGGAAGGCAATTGTTACTGCGGAAATAGTACCAAAGATGATAATTAGAATGGCAGCTGGGTTATAAAATGCACTTAAGCTTACACCCTTTAGCACCATTCCTGTTAATAGCGCTATAAACGCAAGTATTAACCCTACAATCGACGATATATCCATTCTAGAACCTCCAAATTTCCTATTAAACTTTATTTCGTCCATTTTTCCATATTTTTAAATATATATTATAGTATAAATGTATTTCATAAATTTTTCGATGTAATAAATACTTTTTATTCACTTTTCGACCATATTTGATTATATTGAATTAAGAATATTACACTAAATTGTCTTTATTTGAAAGGAGTTATGAATTTGTTATTATCCTTCGACACAAAATTACTAAAATATGCCGAACTAGCTGTAAAAGTAGGAGTAAATATCCAAAATAATCAGTATCTCTATATAAGCTGTTCGACCGATAATTTAAAACTAGCGCAAATAATTACTAAAATAGCGTATCAAAATGGTGCAAAACAGGTTTTTGTCGATTTATCTGACGATGTGCTTGTTCGTACTCGCTATGAAAACGCTCCAAAAGACTCATTTGATTTCTTCCCACCATGGAAAGTTCAAGAACGCGAATGGCTAGCTGAGCAAGGGGCTGCATTTTTAAGTATCACTTCTCAGAACCCTGATTTATTAAGAGGGATTGAGCATGAGAAGATTATGACTTCCCAAAAAGCATCAGGAAAGGCACTAGCTAAATATTATGGATGGTTGCAATCAGATAAATTTAGCTGGACAGTGATTGCTGCGCCTTCCAAGGCATGGGCAGCGAAGGTATTCCCTAATTTGCCAGAGAATCAACAAATGGATGCATTGTGGGAAGCGATATTTGTCGCTACACGTACAGACCTCGAAAATCCAGTAGAAGCTTGGCAAGAGCATGATAAGGAGCTTCATAGCAAAGCTGATTATTTAAATATTAAGCAATATAAAGCGCTTCACTACACAGCGCCAGGCACGGACTTAACGATCGAATTACCTACAAAGCATGTATGGACGGGCGGTGGTAGCGTCAATACAAAAGGGCAAACATTTATGGCTAATATGCCGACTGAGGAAATCTTTACAGCACCTTTAAAAACAGGTGTAAATGGCTATGTTTCGAGCACAAAGCCTTTAAGTTATAGTGGAAACATTATTGACAATTTTAAACTTACATTTAAAGATGGTCGAATTGTTGACGTAGAAGCTGAGCAAGGACAAGAAATTTTAACATCGCTTATTGCAGCAGATGAAGGTGCACATTATCTTGGTGAAATAGCATTAGTGCCACACCAATCACCTATTTCACAGTCAGGTTTATTATTTTACAATACATTATTTGATGAAAACGCCTCTAATCATTTAGCGATAGGAAATGCCTATGCTTTTTGTATTGAGGGTGGGAAGGAAATGTCTTCTGAAGAGCTACTGAAGAATGGACTTAATCACAGCTTGACACATGTAGACTTTATGATTGGTTCTGAGCAAATGAATATAGACGGCATTACTACAGATGAACAAATAGACCCAATTTTCCGTAATGGCAACTGGGCAATTTAAGCAATTTGTTCCTACTAATATTATATTAGTCTAGGTATGTTATGGATGTCATAAATTATCCTTAGATTTTCCTAGTAACCTATTGTATAATTGCTATAGACAATATTGTAGATTATTTTAGTTGAGAGGAGCTTTTATCATGTTCATTACGACTGTACTAGGCTTTTCAGCCGTTTTACTAATTTCTCTAGCATTCTTCATCCACTACCTACAAGTTGGTTTAGATTCTAAATCTTCAGTAACTGTAGATCCAAAACCAAAAGAAGAATTTTAATCTCATTGAAAACAGCTACTAGAACGTAGCTGTTTTTTATTTATTTTCAATCATTTCGATTCGCTAAATAAATTACTAAACTTCTTTTTTTTCGTAGAAATTGCGTGAATATTGTCATTATTATTTGCATATTTAAAGTTTTGCTCTAAAATATTTCTGTAAGGAAGGGAGCAATCTTTCATGACAATGTTACAAGATATTCTTAGATTTAATGAAGATTTCGTTCAAGAAAAAAAATATGAGCCTTTTATTACAACAAAGTATCCTGATAAACGCATCGTTGTGTTATCTTGTATGGATA
Source organism: Lysinibacillus agricola (assembly GCF_016638705.1). Taxonomy (GTDB): domain Bacteria; phylum Bacillota; class Bacilli; order Bacillales_A; family Planococcaceae; genus Lysinibacillus; species Lysinibacillus agricola. The sequence goes on from NZ_CP067341.1 coordinate 4,542,151, forward strand.
CTCGCCTAGTAGAGCTGTTACCTAAAGCTATGAATTTACGTAATGGCGATGTAAAAATCGTTAAAAGTGCTGGGGCATTAGTTAGTCACCCTTTTGGTGCAATTATGCGTAGTTTACTTGTAGCAGTTTATGAACTACAAGCAGATGAGGTGTATGTTGTTGGACATTATGACTGCGGTATGAGTGCAGTTGATCCAGAAGCGATGCTAAGTAAAATGGTTGCTAGAGGGATTAACCCTGAAACCATCAAAATGATGGAATATTCGGGTCTTGATTTAAAAGAGTTTTTACGTGGCTTTGGTGACGTAGCAACAAGTGTAAAGAAAAGTGTCGATACAATTCGCAATCACCCGTTAATGGTTAAAGACGTGCCTGTTCATGGCTTAGTAATTGACCCAAATACAGGTCGCCTTGATTTAATCGAAGACGGTAGCAAACAATAATAATAAAGAAGTGTCTATCCGTCATTGTTTGAGAGATAGACACTTCTTTTTATTGGTCCTCTAAACGTGCATACATATAATGGTCCACCCATTGACCATTAATGTACAGAAGCTTTCTTAAAAGACCTTCACGCTGAAATCCAGACTTTTCTAAGACACGGATAGAAGCATTATTTTGTGTTGAAACATAAGCCTCTACACGATGTAATCCTACTTGCTCGAATGCAAATTTCACGACCATGTTAACTGCTTCTGTCACGATCCCTTTCCCTACGTAAATCTCATCCATCGCATAACCAACAAATGCACTAGAGTACGGTAAACGTTTTACGGCATAAAGAGCAATATGTCCTATTAGATTATTTGTACCCGGCTCAAAAATACCGAAAGTAAATTCTCTCTTTGAGTCCATTAGGTATAAGCTTTCTTGAATTTTTTTATATTGAGCATCAACTGTATAATATTCAGATCGTTGCAATGGTTCGTATGTAGACCAAAAGTATTTATTGCGACTTACGAGACCAGTTAAACTTTGTGCATCTTTTTCTTGAAATGTGCGAATGTAGCATTTTCTCCCCTGAATTGATACCACATTTCCACCCTTTTTCCTTAATAGTTTCCAAATTTTAAGCACCATTTCTCCACACTAGCCTTCCGATAATTATCAATACATTTTAATGCCTGCGTTCATTCTATCAATGGTTAACAAACAATTTGTGAATCTTCACCATAACGTGGGGTTGATTTCCGTTCCGACTGGGCGCTTTCCTGGGGGCGTCCGATGAGCCGCTGATCCCCAAGGAGTCGCCCAGTCTCCACTCCAATCAACTTATATATGGTATAAATTTCAACAAATATCATCCACAACTTTTAGTAATGAGCCCAATAAGTTTTATTTTATTGTATGTAAAAAAAGATGCTGCTACAACTAAAACATTTCGTCTTGTTGTTACAGCATCAGCATCATTATTTAATTTTTTGTTTTTGTTTTTTAGGTTTCTCTTCTAGCAATTCAAGGCTAGACGATTCAGCATCTTCTAAATGCGCTTTGTCGAATACATTCGTTAAATGAAGGCCACGTTTTTCCGCCTCACGTTCGATATGTGCAATTGTTTCTTGAAGCACTTGTACACGCGCATATTTTTTATCGTTACCCGGTACTAAAATCCATGGGGCATTTTTCTTATCTGTCTTCTCAAACATATCATTTGCAGCTTCTTTATACTGAGGTGTTTTTTCACGATTACGCCAGTCTTCATCTGTTAGCTTCCAAGACTTATATGGATCCTCCTCACGTTCTTTAAAACGGTTTAGCTGCTCCTCATCAGATACTTGAAGCCAAAACTTAATGACAATATAATCTCCTGCTGTTAAAATCTTTTCAAAATTATTAATTTCTTCGTATGCACGAGACCATTCTTCTTTTGTTGCAAATCCTTCAATACGCTCAACTAATACACGGCCATACCAGGAACGATCGAAAATAGCGATTTGCCCATGTTGTGGTAGCTTTCTCCAAAAACGTTGTAAATAATTGTAGCGTAGTTCATGAGGCTGAGGTGCTGAAATTGGGTGTACGACATAGCCACGTGGATCAGCACGCTCAATTAGACGTTTAATAGCGCCACCCTTACCAGCAGCATCCATACCTTCAAACACTAGAATTAGCCCAATTTTATTGTTTAATAAAAACTGCTGAGCATTTAACATTTCATATTGGAGTTCTTTTAATTTCTTTTTATACATCTTCTTATCTAGTTCAACTGATACATCTAGATTGTTTAAATTTTGAGCCATTAAAACTTCACTCCTTACATTTGAATATCCTTATTGTACTAAAGAAATATATGAATAACTATTCAAATGGTAAATTGTAGATAATTTTAGCGAAACAACACGATACATTGTTGAAAATTTCCGTTATAATGAAAATAAATAATGTCACAGTCCTATACTTATTTGTCTTTTCCCTATACAATTTAACACGAAGGGAGAGGAAAACATGCCTCGGTTTATTTTGATGACAGTATCTTTTATTGTCTCACTTATCCTAACCTTTTCATCCTTTTTCATGAAAATAAACGGTCAATCTTCGCTAGAAATCTCAAATCGTTTTCCTGTAATTTTTGCACCTTTTAATGTTAGTTATGTGATTTGGATTGGGGTTTACATGTTACTTGGTTATTGGTTAGTTATGAATATAAAAAAGACATCTATTAAACAGACTGTTCTCTTTAGTAGCATATGTATCATGCAGGCGCTAACGATTGTTGTTTGGCACCATGAATTATTTATCGTGTCAATTGGCAGTACGTTTATTTTAGTAGTGTATATATTTTTGTTGTACAATACGTACCCTCTCAGCGATAATTCACCCTCAGGTCGTTTACCCTTCTCGATTTACTTCGCATGGGTTACATTTATACTGATGACAAACGTAAGCTTTACGCTAACATCTTTTGAATGGAACGGTTTTGGCCTTAGCAATCCACTTTGGGCAGTTATTTTACTGACAATTGGGGTAGCAATCGCATTACATATTCGATTCCATCATTTTGATATTATGTACCCAAGTGTTTTTATCTGGTCCTATATTGGGGTAGCGTTACATAATGGTTTTGATGAGCTACTTGTGACAACGGCAGCCTTGTTTTTATGTGGTGTGCTACTTGTCGGTATATTATTTATTAAAAAAAATCCTGCCTACCAAAAATAAATTGGTTAGCAGGATTTTAGTTTTATTCTTCATCTAATGCCGTTAAGATGATTGGTTTATCTTTTGTAACGATAATTGAATGCTCAATTTGGGCAACTAATGATTTGTCTGGCGTAATGAATGTCCAGCCATCACCAGCTTCCACAATATGCTCCGCTTTCGCTGAGATGAAGGGCTCGACGGCAAGCACCATGCCTTCCTTCATAATTGTAGAATCCCATGCATCATAATAATTTAAAATATGATTTGGCTCATCATGTAAGGAACGACCTAAACCGTGACCAGTTAGGTTCATAATCACTGTTAAATCGTTGGCATATGCTTCACGCTCAACAGCTTTTCCGATTTGGTTTAATTTTGATCCAGCTTTTACTTTTGTCATCGCTCGATCGAAAGCACTTTTAGCTACGCGACACAGCTTTTCTTTATCTTCGTAGCCTTCACCAACTACAAATGAAATGCCAGTATCTGCAAAGTAGCCATTTAATGAACCAGATACATCTATGTTTACGATATCTCCATCTTTAATCACACGTTTACCTGGAATACCATGCGCCACTTCCTCATTAACACTAATACATGTATATCCTGGGAAATCATACTCCCCTTTAGGTCCAGAAACTGCTCCTGCTTCAGCAAACATACGGCCTGCAATTTCATCTAGCTCAAGTGTTGTTACACCTGGTTTTGTAGCTGCCTGCATTGCTTCACGAATTTCAGCACAAATACGGCCGATTTTTTTAAAGGCTTCAATCTCTTCTTGCGTTTTTACAATCATTTTTAACGTCCCTTTCATCTAATATCTACTATTTAATATAACATAACTTTCTATGCATAAAACGCTAAACGCTTTAAATATTATATGCCATCTTACATTGTAAAGTGCTGAAAATAGGCTCATTACCGTAACGTAGGGGTGATTTCCGTTCCGACTGGGCGCTTTCCTGGGGGCGTCCGATGAGCCGCTTTTGTTGTTGCTGTCGCTACGCTTTCGCACAGAAAACATCCGCTGCGCTCCAGGGTCTCGGGTCAACAGATGTTTTTTGCGCGAAAGCGAAGCGGCAGCGGCACCGATGTTGGTCACGAAGGCGTTATCACAGGATGTGATGGTTTTAGCCTTCGTTCCTCTATCGCTGATCCCCAAGGAGTCGCCCAGTCGTAACGAAGATCAACTTATTTGCATGACATAAATATACGCAATCCCTAACCTAGCTAAAAAAGCAACAATCCTACATTCAATTTAATAAAAATAAAAACCCTCCACTCATGTGAAGGGCATAATAGTTATGATTTTCGTTGCATTAATTGAGGAGCTGCTGTGAATAACAGAACACCCACAATTGCTGTTAAAATTGTTGCTGGTAGCATATATGTTCCATTATAAATGATGGAATAAATCCACGCATTTTGATCTCCAGCATACTCTGAGAAAAATACAGCGCCCGCAATGGTATGTGCTGCATATCGTAAAAATCCTGCTAATACAGTTCCTAGAATAATATAAAGTGCCATTTTCTTTTTGTTTAAATTTTTAGCAGCCTCGAGTACTGGTCGGCGAACAACGGCCGCTAAACCAACTACTGTGAAGGCAACACCATAATCGAGTAATCCTTGAAGCCAATGTATAATAAAGGCACCAAACATTGTTTGCATAACACCAATAAGTAAGCCTGTTGTCAGACCTGGCATAAGACCCCAACGAAATGCCATTAACATTATTGGCACCATCACTAGACTAACAGAGCCTCCTTGTGCCCATACTTGGAAGGAAACCTGATCGAGCACAAGGCCAATCGCTGCGAATATCGCAATTTCCACAAGCATTAAAAGTCTTTTTTTGTCCATAATTATTCTCTCCTTTGTTCCGATGTAGGATACAAGAGCAGGAATAGAAAACTGTTGGCAAATATGTCCCTATCTGGCATCAAAAAGGCTTAATCTCCATTCATCATGTTTTTAGTAGCTGAATAAAGATAAAAAACGATGCCAGGACAGAGCCTCACATCGTAAAAGTGTCGGTTTCTATCCACATCCCTACGCAAGTGTTAACTTACAGGTTCAAAGAGTCAAGGCATTACGTGCCCAGTCTCAGCTGACATCATCAGCTCCCCTTGTGGTCGTTACATCTTAATTTATTTGAACAATCTCATTGTACGCAAACACTGTTATGATTACAACCTCTTCCACATTATTTTTTGAAACTTTGCTGTTTTTCATGCGTAAATATTAAAAAAGGAGGTACAACTATGGAGAACCAAAAAATTTTATCTGCGTTTAGTTATCTCAGTATTTTTTTCGCCCCTTTTATTGTGCCATTAGTTGTTTACTTTATTTCAAAAGATAGCTACGTAAAGAGTCACTCTATTCGAGCACTAATATCACATTTAATTCCAGTCGGATTCGGAATTATCTTATTTGCAGTCTTTGTCATCTCAACCTTTTCATTTAACACTTTTGACCCAGATTCAAGTAGCAGTACTTTTCTTATTATTTGGTTTGCTTCATTCGCAATTTACTTACTCGTTTCAATAGGAATTCTTATTTGGAATATTGTTCAAGCTGTTCGCGTTATCCGATAATGTTATATTCGAACTAAACAAATAGTACCAATAGTTAAAGGAGCTGTTATTTTATGAAAGTATCTAAAGTTGTCAAAACCGCCGTAAAATTAGCACCTATCGTTATCCCAATTGTAAAAAAAGTAATCGCTACAAAGAAAGGAACGACTCCTAACGTAACTAAAAAATAACAAAAGGGCGTATTTCCATATAACGGAGATACGCCTTTTCACTTTATTTCACTTCAAAATATGTTTGACTATGACCATTCATTGTTTTTTCGACATGCAGAACTGCGGGCATTGTAGCTTTTAGCTCTGCAACGTGTGATATGACACCAATCATGCGTCCAGAATCTTGTAAATCAATGAGAGTGTCAATCGCCTTATTTAATGCTTCTTCATCGAGAGAACCAAAGCCCTCATCAATAAACATCGTTTCAATGCGGATGTTACCTTGAAAGCTTTGAATCACATCTGCCATACCAAGGGCAAGACTTAATGATGCATTAAACTTTTCTCCACCTGATAATGTTTTCACATCTCGTAATTGATCCGTATAGGCATCATATACATCTAACCCAAGCCCACTTTGCTTTGCATGCTTTTCTAATCGATCCGAACGTCGTAGCTCAAATTGACCATTCGATAAATGATATAGACGAACATTCGCTGCCTCTGTAATTTTATCTAAATAATTGATTTGAATATAACGCTCAAAGGACAGCTTTTTCGTATTCTGACCATTTAGCATTGCATAGAGTTCCTTAACTCGTCCCGCTTCTTTTTCTAGTGAGCGTATCTCCTGTTCCGTTTCCTCAACTTTTTCTATAAAGTCTGCGCAAGCTTTCGCAAATCTTTCCATCTGTTGCAATACTTTAAAAGCTTCCTCATATGTTACACGAAGCATCTCTAACTTTTCTTCCATTACCGTTAAATCTTGTTTCTCTTGTCCTTTAAGATGCTTCGTCCCCTCAGTAATTTGTACCTGCAATGTGTGTATTTGCAGAGTATAATCACTACAAACTTTCCGTAAAGCCTCTATTTGCAACACGCTACGCTTAGCAGCCGCAAATTCTTCATAGCTATCAAAGCCTGCTTCCTTCATGCTTACTGAAAATTGCTCGCGCTTTTCGTCCATTTTCAACTTTAATTCCTCATAAGCCTGTTTAGCTATTTCCACTGCCATTTTGGCATTATTCGCTGCTTCCTTGGCTGATTGTAGGTTTTGTTGGCTAGCATGCCATGCAGTTTGTAATGCAACCTTGTGTGAACCTATATCAGCAATCGCCTGCTTTAATGCTTGTAACGTCTTAAGATTTTCTGGAATATGCTTTTGTTGTTCTTCCACAATAGCTTGTTGTTTGGTAAATTCCTTCGTCTGTTCAGCTAAATATTGCTCTAGCTTTATTTGCTTTTCTTGTAGCTGCTCCATTCGTGCACGATGATCCTTTTGTTGCATGCGTACATCAGCTAATTGATTGCTCACTATTTTTAAGATTGTAATTTGTTGCTCTACATTTTGTAAGGAAGCTACAATTTGCGCTTGATTTGCTTGATCAATCTCATTAGTTTCTAACTGCTCTAGCGCCTCATGTAAAAGTTGCTTTGTAGAATTCAATAAAGCTTCTTTCTCTAAAAACTTGCGCTCATCAGTAGCTGCCTTTACTCGTAAAACTTCTACTTGTGCTAATTCGATAACCTCTAATTGCTCACGATGTGTTTCAAGATGTGTTGTACTACCGCACACTGGGCAAGGCTCCCCGTCCTTCAGCTGTTGTGCTAAAATACTTGCCTGGCTTGTAATCCATTGTTGCTCCAGCTCTTGAAGAGCCTGCTTACTTTCTTGATAGTGGACATTAGTAGTGAAGACATCCTGCTCCGTAGTCTCAACTGTTCTAGTGTATTTTTCAACTTGCGCGAGTAATGATACTTGCTCTTTTAGCTTTGGCAGCTGTTCTAAATACCCCTCATAGGGCTCCAGTTGTTTTTCATATTGTTCCATTGTTGTTGTTACTTGCTGAAATTGCATTTGTTCTTTTTTTACGATTGTACTATTATCTTCTACGGCTCGCTTTGCTGTTACAACATATTGCTCAGCTATTTGCATTTGCTGAACGTTTTTCTCATACGCCTCAAATTTCGGCAATAATGCTTGCAGCTGTAATTCTTGCTGTAAAACGTGCTGACGTTCAGGCTCTTTCGCCTCTTCCACGTTAAACTTCTCTTGTGCTATTTTTAACTGAGCTTCTGCGTTTTGCTGCTCCATAATTGCTTGCTGATAGGATTGTTCTTTATGATTTTGTTCAGCACGTAAGTCGATGCATTGTTGCTCAAGTATGACAAGTCGCTCTGCTTGCTCTGCCAATGTAATTTCACGTTCTTTTGCACTATATATCTCTTGTTCTTGTAGCAATGCCTGCAGACGGTTCTGACGATTGGTTTGCTCATCAAATTGTTCATTTAGCGTTTTCGCCATACTATAATATTCTTGTTCTTTTTGATGATGTGAATAAGCTTCTTTATAGCGCTGCTGTTCTACTTGTATACATTCAGTATAGTAGACCTGCTCCTCATCCAGAGCCTTCTTCAGCTGATGCATATTTTCGGTATTATTAGTAATGCAAGTAAATAAAGATGACGAACGCTGTGGTAAAGCGCCTGCAATTTGACCAAGAAGATGTTCCTTTAATTGTTGAGCACGCAGTAAATCACTTTCAGCTTCTTTCCGTTTCGCATCAAGTCTTTTTGTCATCGCACCAAAGCGATCTGTTTTAAAAATTTTGCGCAAAATTACTTCTTTATTCGTAGAATCTGAGGTTAACAGCTTGCGAAATTCACCTTGTGGCAGCATAACAATTTGACTAAACTGATCCTTTGTGAGGCCTATTATATCCTGTAGCTTTTTATCTACCTCAAGCGTTTGCTGCTTTTCTACAATACTATAATCAAGTGTGTCTCCTTTGATTTCAGCTAGTTCAATTTTCTTGCCAGTAACACTTTTTGTTTTTGCTTTAATATGACCTGGCTGACGTAAAATTTGATAGACTCTATCATGCATTTCAAAAACGAGTTCCACAGCAGTATACGCATCATCATCTGCAAACCCGCTTCGAAGCATAGCAGTATCCTGACGATCTTCACCGCTACCTGCTCCGTAAAGTGCATAGCATATAGCATCAAAAATCGTCGTTTTCCCTGCACCTGTTTTCCCGGAAATCGCAAATAGGCGATGCTCACCAAGCTGTTGAAAATCAATAACTTCTGTATTTTTATATGGACCGAATGCAGTAATCGTTAACTTTAAAGGCTTCATTTTACTGTCTCCCGCTCCTCATCTAATAATTCTTGTAGCATCTCTGTAAATAGACGCTCTGTATCTTGATCAGGCTGTATGCCAATTATTTCTGTAAAAAATGATCGGAATAAATCGATGTCTTCTACCTTCTCCGTTTCAATCGCTTGAATTTCATGTGGTATTTCTTGGCGTATTACTTTACGCTCCACATGCATGGCATGAGGAAACACTGTACGAATACGTTCCATCGGCGAAGCTACTGACGTCGTATCTGTTAAGCGTACAAATACATAATCATCACTTGGTGGTAATTGCAATAAATCATCCATCAAGCCCTCTACAACACGTAAATCTCGTCTCGCTATAAGCTTTCGTTTTGTGACAGTGATTTCTCCCTGTGTATCTAGCTCAACTATTAAAAAGCCCTTCTCATGTAAATGCTCAGATAAAGAATACTTCAATGGAGAACCAGCATATCGAATCGTTTCATTCAACACAAAATGGGCTTTATGTAAATGCCCAAGTGCCGTGTAGTTAAAAGGCTTAAATAACGTTGCATTTATACAATCCGAGCCTCCTATGGATAGAGGTCGCTCTGAATCACTAGTATTTACTTCCTCTTCGCCATACTTCGTCACAAAGGCATGTCCAACAAAAACATTACGTTTTGTCGTATCCATACATTGTGCAATATGGTCGATAATTTTTTCCATTGCATCTTGATGAGAGCGAATAGAATCATCCTCTAATATAGTGCGCACTGAAGCTGGCTCTGCATATGGTACGAGATGAAAATGCACTTCCCCATCCTCATCATGTAAAACTATCGGTGCATGGTCTTTCGTAAATTGACCTTTAATATGTAAGCCACTATCGCTCATTAAACTACTTCCAAAATTCAATCGACCTGCACTATCGTGGTTCCCAGCAACTGCTAACACAGGAATTTTCTTCTCAAGTACAATTTCTGCAAAAATATCATTTAGTAAATTAACTGCCTCTATAGGGGGCATCGAACGGTCATATAAATCACCTGCTATAATGATTACATCCGGTTTTTCCTCATCAATGGCTAGCATAAATTGCTGTAAAATATAGTGTTGATCTTCCGTCATGTAGACACCTTGTACAAGTTTCCCTAAATGCCAATCTGCTGTATGAAATATTTTCATTCTTTGCGCCTCCTGTCTATTTTATTTTATCACGGCTGATGGATTGATTGTTTTTCCTTTTATTAGTTTGAAAATTATAATGAGGCTCCTAACCATAATAGGGGTTGATTTCCGTTTCGACTGGGCGTTTTCCTGAGGGCGTCGATTCTATCCTTCGTTCTGGGAATTCTATCCGTCACTCCGGTTCTATCCTTCGCTCCGAGGATTCTTTCCGTTTCTTCGACTGTTCTATCCGTCGCTTCAAGGATTCTTTCCGTCGTTCTGACTGTTCTATCCGTCACTTTATCGATTTACATAAAAAAGAGCATCATTGCCGATGCCCTGTTGTAAATATTTAATATTGAAATGTTCATTATGACCGAATTGCTCTAACCTTTTCCATAAAAGCAGCATATCCTTTAAAACCTTGGATGGTGCGTGCAGTAGGAGTTGGCTTTTCTTTTTCTTCTTGTTTCTTCTCAGCCTTCTCTTGTTGTTCTAAAATCTGTTCAAATGATATAGGTTTAGGCTTTGGCAATTCGTTTGAAGAAATGGCTAGAGCTTTACTTCCACTATACCCATTTAAAAATGCATTGGCCATTTGGCGGTAGCCTTCAAAATTTGGATGTACATCAGAAATATTCGGTAAAAGGTTCGTAGCGTTTAACCCAAAAGCATTATACACATCTACATAGGTTGCTCCAGCATGCTCTGCCTGTTGCTGTAAAATCGTATTTAACTTTATAAGCTGTGCATTTGTTCCTTCTTTTTGCGTAGCGTGAACATTTGGGTAAGCAAAATAATAGCCCATAACATAGACCTTTGATTTAGGTGCTCGCACTTTCAATTCCTCTAAAATCTCTACCATATTTTTTCTGGCAACGTTTAATGCATAATCAGTTTGTAGCTGTGAAAAGGCTAATGTACCAGCACTTGGATTGACCTGCACTAGTCGCAGTAAATCATTAGCACCTGCCGAAATTGTAATCAGTGTTGCATCAGCTAATAAGTCACTTGCTTCCTCTGATTTTACTCGTTTCAAGACATCATCTGTTGTAAAGCCTGGGAAAGCTAGCTCCTTCGTGTAGACACTCAATTGCCCAGTCATTCCCAATCTCATGGCGATTAAATCACTATAGCCTGTATCAATCTGTTGATAAGGTGTTTGACCAGCTGCTAAGGAATCTCCAATGGACAAGTAGTTTTCAGTCTGAGCAAAAGCAGATGAAACACCTAATGCCATCATAAATATTGCTGCACCAATTATGATTAGTAATCGTTTCATCTGCCCAGCTCCTTTTCTTTACTTAAAAAGCCCAGCTACCTTTGCGGAAAATTGGCTCTACAGTTCCATCTGGTAAAATCCCGTCAATGTCCATCTCACCGCTGCCAATCATAAAGTCCTCATGTGTTACTGAAATATTTGCACCTAACGCTTCAAGCTGTCCGTTTTCTAAATCTCTTCCGCCCTCTAAGCAAGTTGGATAAGCTTCACCAATCGCTAAATGGTTCGATGCATTTTCATCAAATAATGTATTGAAATATAAAATCTCCGATGCAGAAATTGGTGATTCATGCGGTACAAGTGCGACCTCACCTAAATAGCAAGAGCCTTCATCTACATTAATAAGCTCCTGTAATAAATCATGGCCTACCTGTGCTTCAGCCTTAACAATTTTTCCTTCTTCAAATGTCAGTTTAAAGCCATCGATAATATTCCCTTGATAAACTAATGGTTTTGTATTGCTTACATAGCCATTTACACCTTGTTTCATCGGTAACGTATAAACCTCTTCTGTCGGCATATTAGCAATAAAGATAGTATCATCTGGCGTTTTACTACCTCCAGTAAGCCATTTATGCTGTGGCGCTAAGGCAATTGTTAAATCAGTACCTGGCGCTGTATAGTGAAGCTTTGCATATTTTTTATTGTTCAGTAGGGCCGCACGAGATTCTAAATTTACTACGTGTTCACGCCAGTTTTCAACAGCATTGCCTTCACCGATACGAACAGTTTTAAAAATGGCCTCCCATAATGCTGGTACTTGTTCCCCAGCTGCTAAGTTCGGGAATACTTTCGATGCCCACTTTGGTGAAGGGACGGCAACGATAGACCAAGCTATCAAATCCTTCATCACGGCGTTGCGATAGTTTTTCAGTGCAGCTCCTGACACCTTTTGATGTGTTGCTAGACGGTCCGCTGGAATACCAGTCAATTTATCTGGATCTGCGGCGTCTATCCATAATAGTGCCCCTTTACGTTCGATCAGCTCATCTCGCATTTTGACTACCCATTCTGGGAAACGATTAAACTCTTCATCTGAGGCATGCTCAAAATAAGCACGATCCATTTCATCATCTGAAAAATTAACATGAACACGTCCTGCCCCAGCTTTATAAGCCTCTTTCACAACTAAACGGGCGAAATCTAGTGCATCCACTGATGTATTGACTAATAAGTATTGCCCTGGTTGAATATTGACACCGACTTTTACCGCAAGTTCTGCATATGCTTGTAATTTTTCTTCAAAAGTCATATTATTTACCTCGCTTTTGTCCAATTGTTTTTGAATTTCCTTCCACTAGCTCGCCATCATGCCATATTTTTTGGACAGGCTTGCCAGGAATTTCCCTTGTCCATTTTTTATACGTTTTTTCATCACGATAAGATAATAACGTCAATACTTCACCATCTGCTCCGGCACGACCTGTACGGCCAGAACGATGCAAATATTGCTCAATTGTTCTTGGGACATCGACATGAATAACATGTGTTAAACCTGCAATATCTAAACCACGTGCAGCAATATCTGTAGCAATTAAAATACGCGCATCTCCTTTACGGAATGCATCTAACGCCTTTTTACGTTCTTCTTTTTTCATGTCAGAGTGTAATGTTACTATCGGTGCCGAACGGTATTGTAATTTCGTTTCTTTCATCAGCAATTGATCGATATTGTTGACGAAAGCTAATGCACGTAATCCTTCTGTATGCGATAGTCGGCGTAGGAAATCGGTTTTATCTCGCTCCTCAACTTTCACGAAAGAGTGCACAACTTTACCAACCTTTAACATATCTTCAGGTTTAATCTTGAAGCGTACTGGCTCGAACATCATACGACTAGCCACTAATTCAATTTCTTCCGTAATTGTTGCTGAAACAACAACTACTTGTCGCCCAAATGCTGAATTTTCGATAAAGGATTTTACGACAACACGATATTCACGACTTAGTAACTGATCGCACTCATCTAAAATAACTGTTTCAATTTCTTTTAGCTTTAATTTCCCAGCGCGTGCTAATTCGTTTAATCGGCCTGGTGTTCCTACAACAATCGTCGGTTTTTTCTTTAACTTTTCGATTTGACGTGCAGAGTTTGCGCCACCAATTAGTTGTTGAACCGTAATATCAGAACCTGCTGTCCATTCACGGATAACCTCTACAATTTGCATTGCTAGTTCCTGTGATGGGGCTACGATAAGTCCTTGTGTTTGTTTTTTTGAGCCGTTTACTTTATTTAGTAAAGGAAGTACATACGCTAAAGTCTTCCCCGACCCTGTTGGTGATTCGGCTACAATATCATTGCCCTCAAGCATTGCTGGAATCATTTCGTCTTGAATTTTCATCGGCTCTTCAAATTTCCATTTTGCTTGTAAATCTTCATTTAATAAATTTATTACTGACATGTAATTTCCCACCTTCTATCTGCTTGACATTAGTTTAACACACTAATCATTTTCCTACTTCATATGTACGTAAACCATTGTATAATCGTTTCAATAATCTACCCTAAGTACAATGCGCTAAAGTACTCGTTTACAACCGGCTCGAGGGATCAAAGCGACCTTAGGGATGTTGCGCTTTAGCCTAGACGAAAACTATGTCTTTGGTGATCCTAACAATAAAAAAATCTGCTCGATTTATGCACGGGATTTGTAAGCCTTCAAGCCCTCACAGACATTTGAGCTGCTTTGAAGGTTTACGGCTTACCCACAAAAATGCGAGCAGATTTTTATTTGGTTAATTCAATTGTTAATCTACTATTTCATAGCCACATGCTAAAATAGCACGTTCTGCTAAAACAATTAACGAGTCGATATATTTATCACTTAACTTTAAATCTCGATTGACGATAGATAATTCTGTACATCCTAACACGATACGATCACAATTAAGTGCAAGCATTGCCTCTTCTATCGGCAACCAATCCTCCTGAGAGACATCCTTTCCAGCCTTTACATAATCGTAAATAATAGACATGACTTTTTCTTTCATTATATCGTCTGGGACAACTGGTGTAATGCCATATTCCTCTAAAGCATCTTGATACATGCGTGAAGTTAATGTGCCTGTTGTCGCTAAAATACCGACACGCTCTGCCCCTAAATCATAGGCACGCTTTGCAGTTTCACGAATCATATGTAATACGGGAACGGGAGAGCCTTCAATGATCTCGTCATAAAAGGTATGTGCCGTATTACATGGAATAGCAATCACATCTGCCCCAACAGAAGCAAGTTTTTTTGCATCTGTAACTATCACTGGAACTGGATTTTCCTTTGTATTATCTAAAATAAAAGCAGTACGATCAGGGATATTCGTATCGTTATCGATAATTGTATGTAGATGCTCCTGATCCTTCGTTGCCTTCGTACGTCTTACAATCATTTCTCCGATAAACATCGTTGCAAGTGGACCAACGCCACCAATTATACCTAAAGTTTGTTTTTTCATTAGTTTGACAGACCTTTGTTGTTAAAATATTTCTTATATTGGCGATAAAAGCTTAAATTATCTAGCGTTATATTCAACCAACGCTTCGCATTCATATCCTTATAATTAAAGATGGAATCCGTAGCCATTCCTTGGCGAATAAGACTTTTCGCTTCAATCACAAGCTGTTCATTTTGTACATATTTAAAGAGGACACCATTCGGCACAATTGTCCAAAGATGCTTGTTCTGAACATAAGTTAGCTGTTGCTTGCTTCCGCGGATAAAATCATCCGCAACATATTGCATTAAATTATAGCCACTTGCTGTCACATAATAATTTGAAAGCTCATTATGTAATTCAATACTTAATAGCTTATATTGACCGTCACGTTCATCATACTTCATATCAAACGTGGCAAAGCCTTGGAATCGTATTTCCTCTAAAATCAATTTCACGCGGTCCATTAAGTCTTTATCGTATGCTGTCATTATGGCTACATAGCGCCCAATCCCCTCTGGAGAATGCTCCTCTAAAATAGGGTTACCTACAGATAGCAGCTTTACCTTACTATCTTGCCCAACATAAGCATTTACGACACACATATGAGCATCTTCGCCAGGAATATATTGCTGTACCATTAAGTCATCTCGGTATGCCGATTCCTTATAAATAGCATGGAAAATAGCATCCTTTTCGTCGTTATCTTTTGCAATATACACTTTTTTCTTGCCTGGAAAAATACATGTAGCATACTTTGTCATATTCAAAGGTTTAATGACAACTGGGTATTCAAAAGGGATGTCAAATTCCTCGTAATCATTAACGGTGCAAACATGCGTTGCCGGATAGTGAAAGCCGAACTTCGCACAAAGTTCATACATACTCTCACGCGTTAAAAGCTCGTTAGCAAGGTTTGCATCCACATAAGGAACGACAAAATACTGAGCTAGCTCCTCTTTATGTTGCACAATTTTTTTTACATAAAATTCATCGCAGGCTAATAACAGTAGCTTTTTATCTGCAAATTCCTCTGCAATTGCCTTTAAAGCAACGACAAAACGTTCTTCAATATGGAGTCTTGGTACTTCACGAAATGTTAATAAATCACTCTGTTGTATTTTTTCCATATTTATATGATTTAATGCAAGTGGTTTAACGCCATAGGATTCGTAAAATGCTCTTGCCATACCGTAAGCATTCATTTCATCTCCTAATAAAATCGGTAAAAAAGCGTGCTCAATGGCCATTCTACTCAACTCACTTTAGCTTTTTTAGGCTCTCACCATAACGCGGGGTTGATTTCTGTTCCGACTGAGCGCTTTCCTGGGGATTCCAAGGAGTCAACCAGCCTTCACGTCAATCAACTTATATACATGGCATACTATTTAACAAATGTCATCCCCAATTTTTGGTGATGAGCCTTTTTTTTAGTGTAACATACTTTCCTTGTACTCCTTATAACTCTCGTTGAAGTCATTTATGAACTGCTACAGCTTGTTTACCTAACTCTCGATAGCTTTTAAAGAATTGATCCACATTATAAGTAACAAAGCCTTTTAATGGGTCCATGACAACTACTTTATCACCTAAATGCCCAGTTAAGACAACAGCATGCAAGTTCATATACGCGGCACGTGGCTCTGTTTCACCTTCATATATCCAGCCCCTAGCCGAACTTGGTTTTGATGCTGATAAATCCAATGTCACCCATGTCACAACTGGTACTCCCTCTCGGACAAGCTGTAAAATTTCGTCCTGTGAGGCATTGCTCATATTTGTGACACGTAAATCTGCCTGTTTATCGGCTATTACTGCTTCTGCCGCCTTTACAATCGGAGCTGCAAAGACATACATACCGTGTGCTTTATCACGAGGATTACCTGCAAAAGCCTGTGCTGGATTTGGACCAAAACGTTGTCCGTCTACCGTACGTATATCTTGCTTTGGTAAATAGTTATCAGCCATTTCAAGCTTCGTAACATTCATACCATAATAATTTAATACAGCTGTCAACGATGTAATTTCACAGCCATGCGGTAGTTCAGGATTTTGCATAACCACTGGTACATCTAGCTCCTGCTCGTCCCTTGAAAAATGTGTTTGCAATCGATAATATGGCTTCGTCGCATCATACGTAAAATGTTCGATTGTCGTATAGCCATCATTTTTCGTACTATTTTCAAGCGTAGTTGCAGCAATAGCATATTCCCGACCCTCTATAAGTTTCGAAAATTTTGCTTCGCCCTCTTCTGAACCAACCGCATCCTCCACTACTTCACCTGACTTTATATCTGTGGCAGTTATGTAAAGGTTAGGAATTGGTGCACCACTATTAAACTCTACCGTTAACACAGTTAATTCACTCTTTTGCCTTTGCTGTGAAAACTGATTGCAACTCGAAAGTAGCATGATTATCATAATACCTATTAGTAAAAGGCGTTTATACCCCGTCCACAAGACAAATTCCGCTCCTATCTTGTTTGAAGACAAAACTTCAATTCTATTATTTCAATTTGTCGTAGACTCTATTATACGCTAATTTCATAGACGTTCCTATTTTAATGAATTCACCCTTTATATGTGAGGTCGTAGCCCTATTCATTGGCTCTAAATAACGCTCATTCAAGGTTTTACTAGTTTTGCTACTTTCGAGTTTCACCAAACATTTTACACGTTCAATTTAGCGCGTGCTTACTTTTGGACGCAATGTATGTTTCAAAACTTTACCCGATGCATTACGTGGCAATTCTACTAAAAATTCAATTTCATGTGGCACTTTATATTTCGCAAGCTGAGTCCGACAATAAGCCAATATTGCCTCTTCATCGAGGGACTTTCCTTCCTTCAAGACGACAAACGCTTTCGGAACTTCACCATATACTTCATGTGGTAAACCTACAACTGCTGCTTCTAAAATTTCTGGTAACTGATATAAAACCTCTTCTACCTCGATAGGATAAATATTTTCGCCACCACGAATGATCATATCCTTTTTACGATCTACAATATAGAGATAGCCTTCTTCATCAAAACGCCCTAAATCTCCTGAATAAAGCCAGCCGTCTTTAATTGCTCTCGCTGTTTCTTCAGGATTGCGTAAATAGCCTTTCATCACCTGTGGTCCTCTAACACAAATTTCTCCTACCCCACCTGCTGGCACAGATTCACCATAGCTATCGACAACACGTACGTTTGTCTGTGTTAATGGTTTTCCCACTGAGCCAATCTTTGTCAATGCATCAGCATCTAAAAGGGAAGTTGCCGCAGGAGAATTTTCAGTTTGTCCATACAGGTTTTGTACTTTCACATTAGGGAATGTCTCTTTCACTTGCTTCACAAGCTCATAAGGCATCGGTGCTGCCCCGTAACATAATAAACGTAAATTTTTAAATGCATGTTCCTTAAAGTTAGGTGTATTTAAAATAATTGTATACATTGACGGAACACCAAAGAAAATTGTCGCAGCTGTTGAGGCAAGCTGTTCTAATGTATTTGTCGGAGAAAAAGCCTCTTCTATCACAACAGTACCACCTTTATAAAACATCGGCATCGCAAATACATGAAGCCCTGCACAATGAAATAAAGGCGTACAAATAAACATTCTATCCTCATTGGTCATATCCATAGATGACGACCATATATCCGCAGTTGATACGATATTTTGGTGAGTTAGCATAACTCCTTTTGGTTTACCGGTCGTACCAGAAGTATACATAACAACTGCTGTATCATGAGGTTCCAATTTGACAGCTTTTCTTTGACCTGTATAGTTCACAATTACCTCTTTCATTTCTTTAAACCCTACAATATGTTGAAACGGATATGAAATATTTGCAAGTACATCTTCTAATCTCTCATCATAAATAAGTCCTTTAGCTTCTGAATGATTAAAAATAAATTCGACCTCTGGAGCTGCTAATTTTGTATTAATAGGCATGACAACATAGCCCGCTAACTGTACACCGATATAAGCAATTAAAAATAAATCTGAATTAAGCGTGTATAATGCAATCACATCATCTTTTTCAAAACCTTGCTCTTGTAAGTACGCTGCAAAATTTTCTACACGTTTATAAAAATCGCTATAGCTCATCTTTTTTCCATCGTATAACGTTGCAACTCCTTTTGGTTGTTGTATAGCGTATTTTTGAACAATTTCTGTCATTAACATCGTCATCAAAAGCCCCCCAAATTTTTAATTATTCCTAACCTTGATACCGTGTAGACAAACTATTAATCTAATTATAAATTTCAGAAAATTACAATTATATTTTATCAAGCTATAAAAAAGTTAGCAATTTTTCTACACATTCAAAAATATGACAAATCCATAACAAAATATACTTAGACATTTGGTTCATCATCATAACGTGTAGTTGATTTCCGTTCCGACTGGGGGTGTCCGTTGAGCCGCTGATCCTCAAGGAGTCGCCCAGCCTCCACTCCAATCAACTAATATACAGGGCATATATTTAAAAAATGTCATCCACAACTTTTGGTGATGAACCAGACATTTTACTTTTCTATCAATTTCTGTTAGGTGTATGATGTTTGTACAATTATTTTTAGGAAAGGTCTGGTTAAAATGCTGTACGCACTTTTAGGAGATTTACATTCTAATTTAGAAGATACTAAGGCAGTTCTAGCCCATATTCAGCAAACTGCGAAAGAGGCAAGGGTATTGGGATTAGGTGATTTATATGAATGTACTGTAAGTAAGAAAAAGGCACAAACAATGTCGGGTTTACCGCTACAAAAAGCTGCGATAGTGGAAAATGATTTTGAAAACTTACTAACATTCCCCTCTATTCGTGGTAATCAGGAGGAGCGTATTACACATGTAACTGGCATCGAACGTTTTACAGAGCTGCCTGAAACAATGGAGATTGATGGTGCAACACTTATGCATGGACATCAATTTCAATGGAATGTGACATGGCAGCCTACATTTCCGCCATTCAAAAAATCGCTTCTTTTCTTCGGACATAGTCATGAATCTGGTCTTTATCATCGCAATAAAAAGTTACCTATTCGTATTCGCTTTGGCCAACCAATCGCATTACAAGAAAAGCAGTACGGCATTAATGTTGGTTCAGTTGTCAATCACCGTGAGTGGTGTCTCTATGATAGTGATAAACGAACAGTAACATTTATGTGTGCTCCTTCTGTTGAGAAGGCTAGTGTTTAAAGCTTACTTGCGAAAGAAAAAAGGCTTCCTGATTAAAGGAAGCTCGTTCCTGCGGGGCTTTCAGCGCAAGTTCATCCCGCAAAAGTCGCCACTCTCCGTGAAAAATCAACGATCATCATTAGTTTAAGAGCCCATTTAGTACTCTTGATCGACAATTTTCCACTTCACTGATATACATCTTATTCAAAAAAAAACGCTAAAATCGACCTCGATTCTAGCGTTTTTTCATTTCGCAAATGTCCTTTGTAACAAAGCATGGGACAAATTAGCAATTTTCGCAATCCTTTAAAGCATCCAGTAATTTTTCCATTTCACAAATACGATCGCACATAGTTTGAATCATATTTCGAAGGATCGGTATTAATTCTTGGCAAATACAGAACCTTAAAACGTTTTGCGCTAGTCGAACTCCTCCCTGATGATGAACAATCATCTCTCGAAGATAGTTTATATTAATGTTATTGGAAACTGGTGGTAAACTCATAGCTTTGAACATTGCTTCGGTAATTTCTTTAAATGCACACATATATTCGTATAATTCATATTCCGAATTTTGCACGATACAGCATCTATTTTGTATCGCTTCTAGACATTCAACGGTTTCTGTACTTGTTGCTATTATTTCTAATGCGAGATTTTGCACGGGTATATTAGTTGTGTATCGTAAAACATTTTCTGACATTTTAATTGCAGCTACTTGATGCGGTATTATTTGCTTAATAAAATTTTCTGAAACACTACATGTAATGGTCACATAGGTCATGCCCTGAATCATTTTATCGAGGATCCTTTGGTATTCCTCTAAATAAGCCTGTGTTACATTACTGAGTTCAATTGGTTTAGTCATTAGACACACTCCTTTCAGAGTAATATATGTCCGATAGGTTGTTGTGCGGTAGACAATTGTACCAACCGATCTCTATTGTTTCGTAAGAGTAATTGAAGTATTTTTAAGGCCAAAACGATTAATCTTTTTTATATGTATCTAAGCACTTTTGACAAATACATTGCTCTTGGGGTACTTTTTCAAAAATTTTCTCAGGAAAGCTTTCTGTCATACACCAGCAATCCTTTTGCCCTTTTACTAGCCCACAATGATTTTCTTGTCCACATAACGGACAACATTTTTCCTCCATTCGTACACCTCCTTCATATACTTTATATTGTAAAATAAAGTGACGACATAATCAGGCTTTTACGGGATAAAAATAGAGGAGTACCTAATTTTAATGTGGTACCCAAGTCAAGGACAAACTAAAAAAAGAAATTAAGCAGCTAAGAGATGGTTTCTGTATTGTACAGGAGCCATCCTTTTTAGATTCCATTGATAACGATAATTATTGTAATAGACCATGTAGTGATTGATTTTGGCTTTTAGTTCCTCAAGTGTCTTCAAGGAGCTAAAGTCTACTTCGTCTTTAAAATGACCGAAAAACGATTCCTGTGGCGCATTGTCCCAACAGTTTCCTCGGCGTGACATCGATTGACCTAAGCCATGTTTTTTTAAGAGCGTTTGATAGCGTGGGCTTGTATAGTGAACCCCTTGATCTGAATGGATAAAGGCCTCTGAATGAAGCTGAACGCGCTTATTACTGATCAATTTTTTAATCGTTTCCGTAGCGATTTCGAGCGTGATTCGATCTGAGACATGGTACGCTAAAATTTCGTTCGTCGAGGCATCTTTTATCGTCGACAAATAAGCCATACACTTTCCGTTATATGGCACATAGCTGATGTCCGTTAATAATACTTTCCCAGGGATACCTTGCTTAAATTCACGATTTAATTTATTTGGCACAACACGATGTTCCTTCGTTGCTTTCGCCATTTGTTTATATGGATTCGGTTTACGATGCGGGCAGACAATCCCGAACTTGCGCATAATACGCTGGATTTTTTTCGGCTCATCACACATTGAAAAATCCTGCTCGAGTGTCATTTTTAATCGAACGAGAGCCTTTCTTATAACCACGACGATCAAAGGCTTTTTAAAAATCAAATCGCGTGCCTTTAAATCCTTCTGTTCTCTCAAGGCTCGCGCATCACTCGCCTGTAAATAGCTATAATAGCCTGAACGAGAAACCTTTAAGAGGTTACAAAAATACGTCACCATCCGTTCAAATGGAAACTGAGTGAGCGTATCTGAAATGAGTTGAAAGACCTTATTTGTGCTTAGTTTTTGGCTGTCGTTTAGCAGCCCCCTTTCTGTCGCTTCGAGCTTTTTTAGTAAATCTACTTGCCCCTCCAATAGTTGAATGCGTGCAGCTTGTCTTTCAATGACTTCTGCGGCTGTTAATTCGCGTTTAATTGGTCTACCTGATCCAGATTTGCGTGTATCCGTTAAGCCAATTAAGCCGTTCTTTTCATACGCTTTACGCCAACGAAAGGCTGATTGTTCAATACGTTTGATCCCAATTATCTCTTCATCAAAGCCATATTCCTTAAAAATTTGTCTCGGTGTTTTCCCTGCGAAGTATTCATCAATGAATTGACTCTTAAATGTATCTGTATAGGTAATCGTACGTTCGCTAACCTGTTGTACGTTTGGATTTTTTTGAAGTTGTAGTATCTGTTTTGGTGAAAATATAATTTTACTCATAGTAGCCCCTAGTTCGTCCTTTAATCTTAAAAGTCTAGTATATAAAAAATACCCGCAGTTAGCACACTCTTTTTCAAGTGTCCTAACTACAGGTACCATATTATTTCATACTCCTCCCAAATTGCTTATTGTTTTTTCCCACGAATCTGTTGCTTTACTTCTTCCGTGTCTGTATCACTATATACTTTTGTACCTACCCCACCATTTTGGGCTAGCAGTTTTTTCACTTCATTATAAGATAAACCGGCCTCTACATTTTTTCTTTTTACTTCATTAATATCTGTTCCAGCAGAAGTAAACTGAGCTTCATTATGGTCAGTCATGCAAATCCCTACCTTCTATAATTCATCAGGCTGCATTTCGATTAATTCATCGCCTTCTCTTTTCACTTTTTTATTAAGCTCTTTAATCGGTATAGCATCCACTGTTTGCATATCTTCATGTAAATCGAAAAGACTAATAGTATCTGATTCGACCATATCTGGTTTGTTCTTGCTAGCTAAATTCATAAATATTTTTTTCTCATGCGGTACGTTTTCTATGTCCATCATTTCACCCTCCTTTATCTATAGCGTGTGCAATGTTGGACAAATTATGTGCCTTTCGTTTTCGCACTTTTATCGATGCGGTGATATTCAGATATTTGAATGACCCGAACATTTCTTGTATGCAGCTCATGATACATCCCTCTACTATCTGTAAAGGATATATACTGATCTCGTTCGCTTCGAACTAATGCCTCTGCTTTTTCCTGTGAATCAATATGAATAAATCTTCTAACATAATGCATTTCATCAAAGAAATAAGTAATTTTAAATTCTTTCATTATAAATAGCTCCTCGATTACTGGATATGGTTATTTACTGCTTATCATATCCAACTAACTGCAGTTGCTATCCTTATGAAAATATTAAAGGTTTTTTCTATATCTTCGGCATAATCTGTATTAAAGCAAAACAATTATTTCATTGGAGGTGAAGATTTTGATTCATACAGTTAAAGCAGGCGAAACCTTGTCTCAAATAGCTAGAAATTATCGTACGCCGTTATCGTCAATAATTGCTGCAAATCCTGGGATAGATCCGAATGTACTTTATATTGGTCAACAAATTGTTATACCTGGGTTTCCTAACCCAAATACAATCCCTTATAGAATAGATATTTCTACTGAAAATCGATGGCTACGGTTATATAAGGATAATATTCTTCAAAAGCAATACCCGATTGCAGTTGGTAGGATGCTACATGGTACACCTACTGGCAATTTTATAATTATTAATAAGGCTCCAAATCCTGGTGGTCCGTTTGGGACAATGTGGATGAGTTTATCTAAAGAGCATTACGGTATTCACGGAACTAATAATCCTAGCTCAATCGGTCATGCTGTTTCACGAGGCTGTATTCGCATGCATAATCAAGATGTCGAAGAGCTTGCAAGCATTGTCCCAATCGGC
The DNA here is from genome assembly GCF_016638705.1 of Lysinibacillus agricola. Classification (GTDB taxonomy): domain Bacteria; phylum Bacillota; class Bacilli; order Bacillales_A; family Planococcaceae; genus Lysinibacillus; species Lysinibacillus agricola. Next base: position 4,566,274 of record NZ_CP067341.1, read on the forward strand.
ACTGGAGTTTTTATTCATCCTTAAAAATCAACAAGGCTATCTCATAACAAGATAGCCTCATGTTGTTGAAACATGCCAATGAAATTAAAGGTGTCATGTTAAATAAAGTATGACCCTTCGTCAAAACGAGGGGGTGATTTCCGTTCCGGCTGGGCGCTTTGTAGCTGCCGCTTTGCTTTCGCTACAGAAAACATTTGTTGTTGTTGTTGCTGTCGCTTCGCTTTCGCACAGATAAAACATTGTTGCTGTCGCTTCGCTTTCGCACAGAGCAAAGCTTCCTGGGGGCGTCCGATGAGCCGCTTTTGTCGCTGCCGCTACGTTGCACTACGCTTTCGCGCAGAAAACATCCGCTTCGCTGCAGGGTCTCAGGCCAACAGATGTTTTTTGCGCGAAAGCCACCGAGGTTGGTCACGAAGGCGTTATCACAGGATGTGATGCTTTTAGCCTTCGTTCCTCTATTGCTGATCCCCAAGGAGTCACCCAGCCTCCACTCCAATCAACCAATTCACATAGTGTTTGTTTTTCAACACTCTTAAAATAACCTCTTAGTGCAAATTAACCTTCACCTCTAGATTGTGCAAGCTTCGATAAATAGTATTGCTCCTCTCTTAGCATATGATCTGCCATTGGAGCTGTGAATGTTCCTAATACTTCAGCACTTAACTCCATTTCTTCTAATTCACGTAAAAAGATTTTAAATAATTTCATCTCTATTTCTACATCTTGGTTAAAGCGATTCAATGCGGGGAATGCGTCTATATTTGAACGCAAATATCCAGTAAGCTCTACCGCTTTTAAATAAAATTGTTCAAAATGTTGGGCAAAGGTCGTACTTTTTTGCCTCAATCTTCTTTCTACTCCATCTAAATCGTCATGAATGATCCCTGCATGTCCTGATGCATCTAAAAGCCAGACTAAGTGATGATGTAGCTCATGAAAGATTGGCGGGACTTCGCCTTTCTTTAAGTAGTTAAGAACATTTTGATATTCCTCTAATTCATTCACCATATGGTTGACAAAGGAAGGCGGTAGATGAATATTAATATTTCCTGTTAATTGACGTCTGAGGATAAGAAATTTAAATTGCTTGAACTGTTCCACAGACTCGTCAACAGTAAGTGAAAAGGAAACTGCATTAGAAGCATCAAGCGAATTAACATAGGCAAGAAGCTGAGAAAATTGATGAATAAATGAGCTCGCTCTTTTAATATCCTCTTTCTCCGATGGATACAATGAATCATGAATAAATTGTCCGTGATCTCTTAATATCCCTAGCCAAAACCTATGTTCAAATACTGCATGCTGAACGTAATTCGACAAACAGTCACATCTCCTTTGTTCTATACGATTCCTCTATTCTATTCTTCTTGAAAATCTAATATTAATGTTCGGGTGAAAATTCAATCTCCCACTGTCTTTTCGTATAGGATGAAACGCTTAAAGCTATACTACATAATGCTGAAGCAACGAAACAAATTCAAATTTCATTTAAAGGTGCATCTATAGTAGTTGACCTTAAAAATTAGGAGGGGATATGCTTGTCCACAAAAGACAATACATTATCTATTTTCGCCTTAGGTGGCATTAATGAGATTGGCAAAAATATGTATGGAGTGCAGTATGCAAACGATATTATAATTATCGACTGTGGTGCTAAGTTTCCAGACGAAAGCTTACTAGGTATTGATTTAATAATCCCTGATATTACGTACTTACAAGAAAATAAAGAAAAGATTAGAGCCTTAATTGTGACACATGGACATGAGGATCATATTGGTGGAATTCCTTATCTATTAAAAAAAATAAATGTTCCGGTTTATGCGACGCGTTTTACGCTTGGCTTAATCGAGTTAAAGCTAAAAGAGCATAAGCTTTTAAGAGAGACCGATTTAATAGAAATTCATTCCGATTCATCATTAAATTTCGGACAAGCTGATGTTAGTTTCTTTAGAACGAGCCATAGTATACCTGATTGCTTGGGGATCGTTATTAATACACCTGAAGGAAATATAGTGCACACTGGCGATTTTAAATTTGATTTAACGCCTGTAAATAATCAATTTGCAGATATTCATAAGATGTCTGAAATAGGATCAAAAGGCGTACTGGTGCTTATCTCTGAAAGTACGAATGCTGAACGACCTGGGTTAACTCCATCAGAGCAGCTTGTCGGTAATCATATTGAGGATGCATTTTTACATGCCGAACGCAAAATCGTTATCTCCACTTTTGCTTCTAATGTTAATCGCATACAACAAATTGTAAATGCAGCGATTGCTACAAATAGAAAGCTTGCATTACTTGGGCGTAGTATGGTGAATGTTGTAGATGTGGCACTTGAGCGAGGATATTTAGACGTTCCAGAGGACATGTTAATTGATGCTCGTGAGGTTAAATATCTCCCACCTGAAGAAATTGTTGTACTCTGTACGGGTAGTCAGGGTGAGCCATTAGCTGCACTCTCTCGCCTAGCAAATGGCAACCATCGCGAAGTAAAAATTTTGCCTGATGACACAGTTATTTTTGCCTCATCGCCTATTCCAGGGAATGAGAAGAGTGTTTCACGAATCGTTAACAACTTATTCCAACTAGGTGCAAAGGTTATTTATGGCTCCTCCAGCCACACAGGTATGCATGTTTCAGGACATGGTTATCAGGAAGATTTAAAACTAATGCTTACACTAATGAAACCCAAATTTTTCATTCCGATTCATGGTGAATTTCGTATGTTACATCAACATCGTTTGCTAGCTGAGTCCGTTGGTGTCATAAGAGGACATACGTTTATTGTGAAAAATGGGGATGTTGTTGATATTGAAAATGCAATGGCTAGACAAACACGTAAAATTCCATCAGGTGATACGTATGTCGACGGTATTGGTATCGGTGAAGTCGAAGGAATTGTCTTACGCGATCGCAAACAGCTTTCAGAAGACGGTATGCTTGTCATCGTTTTAACACTAAATAAGGTAGAAGGTTCCCTTATTTCAGAACCTGATACAATTTCACGAGGCTTTGTTTATGCCAAAGACTTTGAGGACCTTTTGAACAAAGTAAATATTCTCGTCAAAGAAACCGTAAATGAGCTCCAGGAAGAAGGTAAGCAGCAAATACATGTCTTAAAAAGAGAGATCAAAAGAGCTGTCGGCCAATATCTTTTTTCACAAACAAAAAGAAAACCAATGATTTTACCTATAATTATCGAAATTTAAAAAAGTCGGTGTGAGGGATTTTTCCCCTTACACCGACTAAATTCATTGTATCTCGCCTTAACTACCCGTAAAATCAGTGAGGATGAAGAAAACCCCTCTGATTAAAGTTTCACTTTATGGATTGCTCAATCTTCTTTAAAAGTCCTGGCTCTTGTATTTCTTTATAGAGCTCACCCTTGGAAAATTTTATGAAGCATAACATTGTAAAGATACTGAACCTGATCAAATCCATGATGTAAATTTTTCGAGTGATTTTCTATCTGCATCGAAAAATTGTCAAAATGCTGTGGTAGCCCCTCTACCGCTGTCATCAATGACTCTTTATTTTTTAATAAAAGCTGAATCGTATTTAAAAGTCTTACCATTTTAAGTTGGATATCAATCATCGGAACATCAATGGGTATATGGTGCAAATGATGCCATTCTTTATACCATTTGAGAAAGTGAAATAAATAATCACTTAAAATAATTGTTTCATTTGGAATAATAGCCACGACATCATTTGCAACACATACTTCATTTTCACATTGATATATATATTTATTTGTTTCCCTCAATTTAGCTTTAGTAAGAATGATGGTTTTAGCCGGTACTGGTGCATACTTAAAATCTTTTTTAAATGTAATATTAATCTTTGGTATTTGTTCAATATCACCATTTAGCATTAACTGTTTTAAATATTTTGCTGTAATTAAGGGTAATCCGACATTTGTAAAATTCTTCTTCATCGGTACTATTTTCCCCTTTTCTATTTTAGCAACTTCATCTAATCGATAACGCTTTACCATGCCTGAATCCTCCATCCTTAACTTAGTTATATATACTCTAAAACAAGCCACTGACGAATCATCAACACTGTTTTCCATAAGCCTTTTCTCTTAAAAAAACTTCCCACTAATAATTGTACCATTTTACAGTAACATTATCCCTATTATACCACTATAATAGTATAGGCATTTTTAATGTTTTTCACTAGCTTTTTACATAGAGGTGAATCATATGTCAGACTTTTTAAAGCTAGTAGGTGAACAACTCCGTATTATTAGGGTATCCAAGGGGCTTAGTCAGGAAGAAGTGGCAGAAAGAACAGGGAAGTTAGGTTTTAGTAAAGGACGAATCTCAAATATTGAGCATGGGCAATCTAATATCACATTGAGCACTTTAGAAACGCTGATAAAAGCATTAGACATTGCCCCTGAGGAGGTTTTTAACTTTCAAAAATTATCTGGTGTTACTGATATTGAAGAAAAGAACCTTGTGCTTGACATACATCGATCAGTATTAAGGGAGCGCAATTTAGACGAGGTAAAATACGTAGTACGTATTACGAAGGATTTTTTAGATACTATTGATTCACAATCAAAGAAAAACAGCTCCAATAATCAATGACGTTGGAGCTGTTTTGACAGCCAGCTAGAAAATATTTTTCGATAATTCTTGATACACTGCCAGTTGTATTGATTAACCATTTTTTATCCATCCTAATTAATTAGAAGTCTGATTCCCGCTACGGGCTACTCGCTTTCCTGCGGGAAGCTTTGCTCTGCGACGAAAGCGAAGCGACAGGAGCACTTGAGTAGCCCTACGCCAATCAGTTAAAAATGGCAATATATTTGTCAAAATAGCAATAAAAAAATCCTTTTATCGCTCAATAATAAACCTATTTTTTCCTAATCAACACAGCTAATACACTGCTTTAATACGATTAATCTCCACCTCCATATGGCATATGTTTTAACAAATGTCTATGATGAGCCTATTTTATAATGGTGGCATGTCATTGTTTTGACCATAAAAAAATCCATTTAGTCTAAAACCAAATGGATCTGTCTATTACATTCCAAATTTTTGACGATAGCCGCATTTTCTACATAACTCTTCGACTGCTTCTCTGCGTGAAAATCCGTCGACAATATTATTTGCACGTTCTCCTTGAACAATGTCTGTGAAAGATTTCTCATTCACATTCCCCAAATTAATAACGCCCTCACCATCAAGACAGCAAGGCACTACTGTACCATCCACTAAAATAGCTGCCTGGCTTCGCAGTGCATGGCAAAAGCCTTTGCCTTCATCCTCAGGCTCAAGCAAGCTCGGCCATCTAAATTCATGATCCTGATTTAAATAAATATTATTAGCAATCTTTACACCTTTACCGGGCTGCACTTTTTCTTCGATACGATAATCAAGATTATATTCATTTTCTAGAATTTCGAGCGTTTCACGATTTCTCCGTGCCGCAATATCCGATACTTGATCCCTTTGTAAATTCCATAAACGATATGAAATAATCGTATTATAATCTTTTGAATCACGCACAAAATCTAATATATCCCCTAAGTATTTCTCACGATTTTCCGATCCCTCATGACCGTCGAAACTATGCAATGAAAAATTGATTTGGCGTAAGGCTGGTTTCCCTAGTATCTTTTCACGATTCTTTTTGATCAGTGTACCGTTCGTTGTAATATTAACTTTAAAACCCTTTTCATGTGCTGCGTCAAGCAGCTGATCAATACGCGGGTGTAAAAGCGGCTCTCCTTTTACATGCAAATAAATATATTTCGTATGAGGACGTATTTCATCCAATATTTTATTAAATTGTTCTACTTTAATAAGTCCCTTTGCACGAGCAGTTGGCGGACAAAAGCTACATGCTAAATTACAGACACTCGTTATTTCTATATAAACCTTTTTAAATGTTCTCAACGTTAATTCACCGTTCCAGTTCTTCATATATTCAAATCCTATTCATTTTAACAAATTTTACGATAAGGAACAGTTTTTCAGTCTCCTTCCCCTCACATTATTTATACATCTTAGGGCTACATGAACAAGTAAGCTTGAGAAAGATTAATAACTTAATAGTAATGGTGAAAATTATGCCTGATAATGAACCTTCAAAGGATCCATCTAAAAATCATATTACCATCAATCTTACTATTAATATTGGCAATAAAGAAATCCATTTTGAACAACGGGCTGAAGATAGGGAACAAATCAATAAGGATGTAGGTACTAATGCCAACCAAGGCGGTCAAAATGCACTAAACGGCAGTCATACTAGAAACGTAAATTCTCAATTCGCAGATGGAAACGGCAGAAGCGGTATTGCTGGTGAGGTTGAAAATGAGTCCTCTCCATTGTTAGATGAAAATAAAAACGACTAAAGTTTTTGGGCTCATCGAACGCCCCCAGGAAGCTTTGCTCTGTGCGAATGCGACAGCAACAACAACAACAAATGTTTTCTGTAGCGAAAGCAAAGCGGCAGCTACAAAGCGCCCAGTCGGAGCGGAAATCAACCCCACGTTATGGCGATAGGCCTTTATTTGAAACAGCAAAAAACTTCTATCTGTAAAAATATTTCATACCAACAGATAGAAGTTTTTTGTTTTGTTATCCACCAAGGAATCACGCCTCACACATTGCGTTTATAATTTTTTGTACCATCATATGAATAAAGCAATGGCTTTCCATCTACATATGTTTCTAAATGCACAGGACGACCCCATAGCTGATAAATATATGGCAAAACGTTTTCTAAATAGTGTGGATCGAGCTCCATTCCTTCAAAACCATGCACTAAATAGAGCTCTCCGTTGCGAAGGTAATCCCCATTTTTAACAACGATATATGGGAATCCCCCGTTAACACGCATCGATACGAGCTGATCTCGTACCATTTCATAATCCTTATCTGTAATACGGTATTCATTGCCCTTTTTCTGGAACAAATAAAGATCCTCTTGCTTCGCTAAATCCTTCGTTAAGTAGTTGCGGATAAAGGAGATATCCGACTCTACCTCTCTTACCTCATACATTTTCTCTCGGCCTGAGTTCGGTTGAACACCTAGCTTTCTCATCTCTTCTGTTGGATGATTATAGCGGTTTTCAATATCCTCAAAAATTTTCACGCCAAGGTAATAAGGATTAATGGTTGTTTTTGAAGGCTGCACAACACCTGCATTTAATTTCGCAAATTCAATCGTCTCCGCTGTTGTTAGCTTAAGCTCACGCATTATACGTTGATGCCAAAAAGAAGCCCAGCCTTCATTCATAATTTTCGTCTCTAATTGTGGCCAAAAATAAAGCATTTCCTCACGCATCATCGTTAATATATCTCTCTGCCAGTCCTCCAATTCTCGACTGTGCTCCTCTAAAAATAGCAATAAATCTTTTTCTGGCTTTGGCGGGAAGTTCTTTATTTTTCGCCTTATCGATTTATACTCTTTTTCCTTATCATCTAAACTCCATAGATCATCATACGGTGATTTCGCTGGAAGAATGTCTTCTTCAAGTTCCTCCGTATTCCAAGGCAATTTTGGTCGTAAAAGTGATGGATCGATATGCTCCTGAATCGCTAATACCGCATCTAAAAACTGTTCGACCTCATCCTTTCCATATTCCCTTTCGTAGCCGGCTATCCGTTCAGCTGTTGCAGTCATGCTCTCAACCATATCTCTTCGAGTATTGGAGAAGCGTACATTATTTTTAAAGAAATCGCAGTGCGCCAATACATGCGCAATAATTAATTTATTTTGTGTTAACGTATTTGTATCGAGTAAAAATGCATAGCATGGATTTGAGTTAATCACTAGCTCATAAATTTGGCTTAGTCCTAAATCATATTGAAGCTTCATTTTATGAAATTGTTTCCCGAAGCTCCAATGCGAAAATCGAGTAGGCATGCCATATGCGCCAAACGTATAAATAATATCCGCTGGACAAATTTCATAGCGCATTGGAAAGAAATCTAAGCCAAAGCTTGAAGCAATTTCTGTAATTTCATCAATCGCTCGTTGAAGCTCTTTCATCTCCATTTTTCCGCCCCCTCCTTTGAACATAATTACTTACCATGATTCAACCTCGTTACCATTTAAGATTCACTTTTTTTGAAAAAGCTCTTTAAGGCATCATAAACATCGCCTTTTTTTCTCAAAATATGATACCTAAATTTGGCGTCATCTATTTTTTTGTATGTGTACATAAGTGTAGAAAAGCGGTTATGCTGATTGACTTCACCATATCCAAACATGCTCGAAACATCCATTAGCTCTCCCACTAGCTTCAAGCATTTTTCATTATCCATTGAAATATTTTCACCATCTGAAAAATGTACTGGATAAATATTATAGCGAGAAGGATTATACTTATCCCGAATTAGTTCCAATGCTTTTATATAGGCAGATGAACAAATGGTTCCTCCACTTTCACCCTTCGTGAAAAATTCTTCTTCTGTCACTACTTTTGCCTCTGTATGATGTGCAATAAACTCAATTTCCACGGTTTCATACTTTGAACGCAAAAATTTGGTCATCCAAAAGAAGAAGCTTCTAGCGCAATATTTCTCGAAGGAGCCCATCGAGCCACTTGTATCCATCATCGCAAGAACAACTGCCTTCGATTCAGGTTTTTCCACTTCATCCCAAGTTTTAAAACGCAGATCATCATTATGAATCGGCGTAATTTCTGGTTTACCTTTCATGGCATTACGCTTTAGTGCGTTGAGGATAGTGCGCTTTTTATCGACATTCCCCATCAGACCTTTTTTTCGAATATCGTTAAACTCAATTTTTTCCGTTTTAATATCTGCTTTTTCTTTCTGTTGTAGGTTTGGTAGCTCAAGCTCATGAAATAGCACATTTTGAATTTCCTCAATGCTTACTTCAGCTTCATAATAGTCCTGGCCTGGCTTGTCACCAGCTTCCTTTCCCTTGCCATTGGCTTGATCGCCTCTACTGGCATCACGTGCAACCACATCACCTACATTACTATCTCCTTGTCCTTGCCCAACATGCTTGGAGTTATCATAGTTATATCGAATTTTATATTCATCTAGTGAACGTATAGGAATTTTAATAACCTCTCGACCATTGGACATCACAATACTTTCTTCACTAACTAAATCAGGTAAATTATTCTTGATAGCATCTTTTACTTTTTCCATATGACGTTGCTGGTCCTGGTGCCCTTTACGATGGAGGGACCAATTTTCCTGAGAGATGACAAAGCGTTTATTTTCGTTTTCAGTCATTTTTATCCTCACCCATCTATCAAATTTGCTTTTTCTATACTATGCTAGTGATTCACTTTCTTGAACTTTTTTAGAGAAATCAATTACACTTCGTTGTTACTTCACTTACGACATCCATTTCGTTTTGGCGTAATTACGTCCTTGCACTTACGTTACATAAAACATTTGTAGCTGACGCTTTGCTTTCGCTACATAAAACATTGCTGAATGAAGATAAAAGGAGTGCCCTAAAATGGGACACTCCTATTCACTCCTATCGATAGTCTTATTTCCACTGAATAGGTCAAAGCCTTTAACGATTTAACAGACTACCTACATATTGCAATAATTCATTAGCAGATGTTGTATTATAGCCATGTTCATCGACAAGTCTTGCTACAACCTCATTAATTTTCTTCAGCTGTGATTCATCCGGCATTTTTGAAGAAGTAGTAATTTTCACGACATCCTTGAGATCCGCAAATAATTTCTTCTGTATCGCTTCTCGTAATCTTTCATGAGAATTATAGTCAAAACGCTTTCCTTTTCGAGCATAAGCAGAAATTCGAATTAATATCTCCTCACGGAATGCCTTTTTCGCATTTTCCGAAATGCCTATTTGCTCCTCAATAGAGCGCATTAATTTTTCATCGGGATTCATTTCCTCACCAGTTAATGGATCGAAAATTTTATTTTTATTACAAAATGCTTCTACATTATCAAGATAATTATTCATCAATGTTTTTGCAGACTCTTCATACGAATACACGAAAGCCTTTTGCACTTCGTTTTTGGCAATTTCATCATACTCTCTTCGAGCAACTGCAATATAGTTCATATATTTTTCTCGATCTTCCTGAGAAATGGAAGCGTGCTGATCAAGCCCATCCTTTAGTGAACGTAGAACATCTAACGCATTAATAGATGGTATCTCTTTTCGGATAATTGCAGAAGAAATACGATTAATAATATACCGTGGATCAATACCGTTCATGCCTTCGTTTGGAAACTCTTTTTTAAGCTCCTCTAAGTCAACGGAATTAAATCCCTCCACATTTTCTCCGTCGTACAGTCGCATTTTTTTAATAAGATCCACACCTTGCTTTTTCGGTACTTCCAGTCTTGTTAGAACCGAAAAGATTGCTGCGGCCTTTAATGCATGCGGAGCAATATGAACATGTGACATATCACTTTCTTTAATCATTTTTTCGTAAATCAATTCTTCCTGACTAACTTTTAAGTTATACGGAATTGGCATGACAATAATACGTGAATGCAACGCCTCATTCTTTTTATTAGAAATAAATGAACGATACTCCGTTTCGTTTGTATGCGCAACAATTAACTCATCTGCACTAATTAATGCAAATCGGCCTGCTTTAAAGTTACCTTCCTGTGTTAAAGACAATAAATTCCACAAGAATTTTTCATCAAGCTTTAACATTTCCTGGAACTCCATCATACCTCTGTTTGCCTTATTTAGCTCACCGTCAAAGCGATAAGCACGAGGGTCAGATTCTGAACCAAATTCACCAATTGTTGAGAAATCAATACTGCCTGTTAAATCAGCAATATCCTGCGATTTTGGATCTGATGGGGTAAAGGTTCCTATACCCACACGTTTGTCTTCAGAAAAACTAATACGTTCAATCATCACATTTTCAATACGTCCATCGTATTCCTTTTCAAGACGCATTGTATTTAAAGGCGATAAGCTTCCTTCAATTCGTATACCATATTCCTCGTAAAACTCATTACGCAAATGATGTGGAATTAAATGTAGGGGATCCTCATGCATTGGACATCCCTTAATAGCGTAAACTGCGCCTTCATCTATTCGCGAAAATTGCTCAAGTCCGCGTTTCAGCAAGGTCACAATTGTCGATTTACCACCACTAACTGGTCCCATTAATAACAAAATACGTTTCCTAACATCCAATCTTCGTGCTGCTGGATGGAAATATTCCTCCACCAGTCTTTCAATTGCTGTTTCAAGCCCAAAAATTTCTTGCCCAAAAAATTTGTACATTTTTTGCCCATCGCGTTCCTCTACACCAGCACTTTTTATCATATTGTAGACGCGTGAATGGGCTGTTTGAGCAACTTCAGGTCTTTCCTTGATGATGTTTAAGTAATCTGCAAATGTTCCTTCCCACTTCAGCCGATTTTCTTCTTCGCGATAGCTTTTCACTTTATCTAAAATGTTGATAGCCTTCCCTCCATTCAGGGCTTGATTTATAACATAGTATGAAGGAAATGACATTATGATACCCAATACTTTTTCTTTGTCGAAGTTTCTTCTTATTGCCTATAATTTTTTCTGCTGAATAATGGGAATTTTATTGCCAGACAAAGGAATGAATTTAATCATTAATCATTTCGCCAGACGTTTTATTGGCTCATCACCAAAAGCTTGGGATAACATTTATTATATAGATATGCCATGTAAATAAGTTGATTGGAGTGGAGGCTGGGCGACTCCTTGGGGATCAGCGTCACAGATGAGACCCTGGAGCGAGCAACGCGAGTGAAGCGGCTCATCGGACGCCCCTGGAAAGCGCCCAGCCGGAACGGAAATCAACCCTACGTTATGTGATGAGCCGTTTTTTTACATAAATTACTCATTTCTACCGCTTCGTTTTCCCACAAAAAGTGCTGAATGAAGATAAAAAATTCGGTTATTCTAACGTTAGAAAGGAGGTCCTTTATTGAATCGCCATCGCCATTTTATATTCCTTTTATCATGGATGCTATTATGCAGTTTTACTCTCCCCAACGTTGCTTTAGCAAAGGAAGAACTCACGCAAGAAGAAATTGTGCAGCAACGTATGGCCTATTACGTACAATTTGACGAATTACTAATTCCGTGGCACTTCTTAGCAGCAATTGACCAATATGAACGCAATTTGCAGTCGGTTCGTAAAGATATCCCAAAACGCGATAGTATCATTGCCATTCAATTTTCCGATGAATATTGGTCAGGTGCTTTAAATCCTGTAAAAGATGATACCGTCCCAGAAACAATTAGTTATTTTGGAGGAATGGGGCTAGATGGTAATGGTGATGGAGTTGCCAGTCCAAAGGATGATGTTGATATAATATTCTCCATGGCTAGTTTTTTAAGTAAATTTGGGACAACTGATGAAGACTTTAAATTAGCTTTATGGGAATATTACGGAACTGAGCAAGCCGTAAATCAAATTTTCACCATTTCCAAAATGTATAAACATTTTAAAACAACTGAGCTTGATGCTCACACGTTCCCAGTCCCACCTAATTATGATTACAGTTATCGTGGTACATGGGGAGATAACAGAGGCTGGGGTGGACGCCGTATTCACGAAGGGACAGATATTTTCGCTAGCTATGGTACTCCAGTACTTTCTACTTCTTATGGAGTAGTGGAAGTAAAGGGATGGAACCAATTTGGTGGTTGGCGTATAGGAATTCGAGACAATCATAACTCTTATCATTATTATGCCCATCTTGGTAGCTATCATAAGAAAATTGAAGTTGGAGACCTTGTCGAGCCAGGAACTGTTCTCGGCTATGTTGGCAGCTCTGGCTATGGTAAAGAAGGGACATCCGGAAAATTCCCACCTCATCTTCACTATGGCATCTACAAATTCAATGGACGTACAGAATGGGCATTTGATCCATATCCATCATTATTACAATGGGAACGACTAGCAAAAAAAGCAAAGCAAAACAGTAATTAAATGTTGCACACAAAAAAGAAGGATAGATAAAATTGACTTTATCCATCCTTCTTTTTTGCTACATATATCCGGTAATTTCTAAAACTTCTATGTTTTTTTAGCCGAGCTCAGTCGCTAATCTACCACAAGCTTTCTACCTCTGATCTGTCCGTTTCTCCCCTTCAATTTTTAGAACTAGTTTGTTGCAATTGTTGTTGTTGCAATTTTCCTGACTGAATTTTCCCAGCTCCGTATCTTTGCCCTGAGCGTCTACAATTCCATAAGTAAATAAGCCACCCATATACTCGTCCAAGAAATAAACATAGCTTTTAAAGGTTGGTTTCGCTCCCCACTCTCGTTCAGCCACATCATCCTTCTGCCATTTAATGACTGCCAGACCTTCATTATTCACTTCATAATAAGAATCGCTATAGCCGGCGAGATCCAGCGTGAAACGCAATGCTTCTCCTTCTGGAAACGTGTAATGGAAGTAATTATACCCTTCTCCAGCATGAAGAGGTGGCGCTCCCTCTGTGAGTTTTTCTAGTCCGAGCGCAATATGACGCGCCTTCGTGAGATCCCCGTGCATCAGTATATCGTATTCTTCCTGACCCGCAGGTGTACGGACAATAACCCGTTTATCTTTGTTATTGTAATAGACATAACCGCCAAGTGTCTCGCTAATGAAACGAATCGGTACATAAGTGATACCGTTTTTATTTACTACTGCAGCGTCTAATTTTATCGTTTTCCCATTAACTGTTGCTGTTTTTTTTCCCGCCACAAGCTGTACTTTCTTACTCTTATCTTTATTTTGAATCGTGACGATACCAGTCTTAGGATCATAAGCGAGCACAGGCCATGCCGGGTCGCTCAGAGACCTTAATTTAACCATAGTTCGTCCTTCAACCGTAATAAAGTCATACTCAGCTTGACCGTTGACAAAAAGAGACGTCGAAGAAGCCGCATGTGCTGGAGTATTGCCAATAAAGCTCACAAGTATCACGAAGCCCATTATTTTGAACCATTTGTTCATACTATCTTTCCCCCTAGAATTGTATTGTTTGCGAAACAATTGAATGCTAAATATATTATACCATTCAAACAGAAAATATGGATAATGAAGGAAAAAACAATATAAAAGCTTTTTATGAACTTATTAGATAAACTTTATGGGGATTAATTTTACAACAAGTGCTTTTTCATTAAGTTAGGTATAAATACATAAAGTTATTAAAAAAAAATTAGAATTTCTATTTAGACATATACATTTAACTACCTATAATTAATAACCATGATTTGTTATTGTACTAAAAAACCATTTTTAAATTTTCCCATTAAAAGGGCTTATGTATATATAGAATTAGTTATAAAATATATTTGTACTATAACAATTTTTCACAGTTCTACATTAAAATGAACAATAAAAGGATGGGAAAAGATGAAAGGTATTTTTCAGTTTAAAACACTTAAAGCCCGAATTTTAAGTGCATTTCTTCTTTTGATAGTATTAGTTGTTTGTTTTACAACCTATACTTACATTTCCAATACTAAGATGGAAAAACAAGCAGAAGGTTTAGTGAATGAAGATTTAATTGTCTTAACTGCAAGTAAAAATTTAGCAATGTCTATGAGTGTTCGTCTATCTGCGGCTTTAAGCTATGTTGAATCGGGTGATGAAAAATACATAGAAACTTTTAATGAATATCGTAAAATTGCGGAAGAAAGCAATAGTATTGTTGAGAAGTACGAAAATACTCCTGAGCGTGCGACGCTAGTAGAAATGGCACGTACGTGGAGCGATCGCGTAAATACCGAAGTATTCGATGTTTATAAAAAGGGCGATAAAGAATTAGCATTAAAAAATTTAACTGCTATAAATAATCTTGTAACTGAAGTTCGTATTGGTTATGAAGAAATGGCCAACAAACGCTCAGACGCCATTACTGAGGTAGGAGATGACGTAGTATCAACAAGTTTAAGAAATAAAACAATTGGAATGATTGTTAGTATTGTATTAACAATTGCAGGTATCCTAATCGCCATTGTCACTGCTAGCAAAATTTCTAAGCCTATTACGATTGTCTCAAAGCGCATGAGTGAATTAGCAGATGGTAATCTGCAACATGAGCTACTTCCAATAACTCACCGTGATGAAATTGGTCAATTAATGCTTTCAGCGAATGATATGAATGAAAAATTAAAACAAACGATAAGCTCTATTCATGCTGTTTCCGAAAAAGTTGCAGCTAGTAGCGAAGAACTTGCTCAATCTTCTAATGAGGTACAATCAGGTACAGAACAAATTACAGTGACTATGCAGGAGCTAGCTTCTGGCACAGAAACACAAGCATCCACAGCAGGAGATTTAGCCGAAACAATGGTTTCTTTCCAGCGCAGTATCCATGAAACAACACAGGAAGGCATTGAATTAAAAGAGCATTCAGGTCATGTACAAAATTTAACAACTACAGGTAAAGGCTTAATGGTACAATCAACACACCAAATGGCAACTATTAATGAGATTGTTTTAGATTCCGTGAAAAAAGTTGAAGGCTTAAATGAGCAATCTGCTGAAATTTCCAAGCTTGTTTCAGTCATTGACGATATTTCAAATCAAACAAATTTACTGGCCTTAAATGCTGCCATCGAAGCAGCTCGTGCAGGAGAGCATGGTAAAGGCTTTGCAGTTGTAGCCGATGAGGTTCGTAAGCTTGCAGAACAGGTCCAATTCTCTGTCACTGACATTTCAACAATCGTCAACCGTATTCAAGGTGAAACTAGCAATGTAACATCTGCCCTACAATCAGGCTATGAGGAAGTAAAAAAAGGAACAGCACAACTAAATCAAACAAATGAAACATTTGAACAAATTTCGGAAGCTGTTGAGGATATGATTCTTAACATCAATACCATTTCAGGAAACTTAAATAAAGTTGCTCAAAACTCCGAGTCCATCAATGCCTCTGTTGATGAAATGGCTTCTATTACACAAGAGTCTGCAGCTGGTGTAGAACAAACAACCGCTACTGTAGAGGAAACAGCTGCTACTATGGAAGAAATCTCAAAGAGTGCAAATCAGCTCGCTAGTATGGCTGGAGAGCTAAACATCCAATTACAGCAATTTAAAATTTAAAGCACAAGTAGCTCATCACCATAACGTATGGTTGATCCACTCGGTTTTAGATGGCGCCTGATCACTTCTTCGGCTCACCTTAGCAGTTCGAGCCGTGACCTGATCATTTATAATCTCTACCAGAAAAAGCTATCTCGACATTACGTTCGAGATAGCTTTCGTTTCTACTTAAAGATTTTATTGGCAATGTCTAATTGGTACTCTTTCAAGTTCAGAACGTTTTATAATTACACTGATCTTCTGAAACCATTCCTCACATAACTCTAGCGCCTCTTGATAATCATCCTCTTCTCTTGATATAGGCTCATCGTTATCCATAAAAACATATTCCAGAATAGGGTCAGATAAATTATCAGCTACAATTTTCAACGTCAATTGAGACACCGTATTATACTCAGGGTCCTCTTCATCTAATTCCTCTTCGATGTCCTGATCTTCCCCCAGTAATGAACCACTTATTAAGTTATTACTAGTTCTTGCAATATACATTTCGTCCTCTACTATAGCAACTTCATATATTTTATTGAATAAGATTTCTTTTTTTATCAGTTCCTCATCCAAATCTTCTCTGCTCGCAAAAAAAAGAGTATTTGTAGGCTCATTTAATAATAAAGCACTTAAGCAATCATTTGATATGATGCAATGTGTATGAGGGATAGCCATTAGCTCCTCTTCACTTGCGTCTTTCATTTCGTTTAACCTGCTGATAAATATATGTCGTTTTTTAACATAACGAATAACTCCTGCTATTACTAGCCCTAAACCAATTAAAAAATAAACCCTACTAAATATAGCTGTCTCGACTGCATCTGCTAATAATAAATAGATTGTCCCTAGAAATAAGAGAAAAAAGGTTTTCATCCGTATCCCACCCTCAAAAAGAATTCGATAGGAAAAATTCATCCATATTAATAGAAATTTTATTCTAACGATTATCTTTTCATTCTTAATTTATGTGGGAATTATGCAACAAAAAAACATAAGGACACTGAAAATCAATGCTCTCATGTTAGTAATGTCCTCAATTTGATTGCTCCCATTAATTCTTCATTGCGTCCAACATTGTCTAAGGAACAAAATCAGTTGCTTGCCACAGCATTAATAAGCTTAAAAAACCTTCTGATTGTCTCCTCAGATTAACACAATATTCCCTTCAGAAAGCCAAAAGCAGCTACAACGCAATTTTAAACGTTGTAGCTGCTACTATAATTTAAAATAATCAATTACCCCTAAATGATTATTCTTATTAAAGATAGTTATTTATTTTAGTGTCATGAATAAGACTGACGGTATGAATGATAAAGCAAACATACAGGAATACCACATAGATGTACGGCGTAATGAAAAGCGAACTTTTTTCTTTTCTGCATAAAAAATGTCTAACATCACTGAAGCAACAACAAGTGGAATAGTAACACATGCGATAGCAACTAATAAAATGTTTAAACCAAACATAAAAGCACCCCTCTGTTCGTGAACATTTATTTTACCTCTTTGTGACAACTTTATGTCAATTTCATTGTACACATTTTGGTCACAAATTGTCAACAACATTCAAATAAGAAAAAAGTGCTTTTTGTAGAATATTTTTATCTAAAAAGAGATTTCTACGCAAATTACTTCACCAAAAAAGCAGCTACAAAATTGTAGCTGCTTTTTAATTATTAATTCATTAGCTTTTCATCAAAATTTACTCTTGACAATTCAAAGAGAGTGTTTTTAATCTCTATATTTATCTGTCAGCCCTCTTAAAAAATTTCTCACAAAGCGATCGCCACATTCTTTATAGTTACGATGACTTGGATTTCTTAAAATGGCACCTAATTCGCCTTTCGAAACGTTAACGCCTCCATCATATAAAATATCGAGCATCTCCTCACTCGTTAAGGATAACGCTATCTTCACTTTCTTTAATAGCATATTATTAGGACTCTCTTTTCCTGAAACAGGTAGTGGTCCTTCCGGCTGACCAGGCTTAGGCTTTTGAGGACCTCGTTTAAATGTAATAAATCCATTTAAAAAAGCCTCTACCATTTTATTATTACATTTGATGTATTCTTCAGGTGCTTCTTCCTCATCATTAACTTTAATAAGCATGTTCAATACTTCTTCCTTCGTAAAGTCCATGCCACCTAGCTTAAAAATTTTAACCATTTCTGTATTTTTAATATCTAACGCATATCTTAAACGAATTAAAATATCATTATTCGTCATTTAAAAACCTCCTTTATGTACTATTAAAGCCAAATATAAAAAGCCAGGCTTAATTATAACAGAGAGCAGTACTTTTTTAGCTACTTTCTGAAATTCCTACAGTATTTAGACTGCGCATTTCCTTCTTTTTAAATGTATTAAAAGTAAACTCTCGACCATTCTAATCACAAGGAGGTGAGAAAAATGGCTAACAATTATCGTAGCTCAAATAAACTTCTCGTACCTGGTGTACAAGAGGCTGTAGATCAGATGAAATATGAAATTGCACAAGAATTTAATGTACAGTTAGGGCCAGAAGCTTCTTCTCGTGCAAACGGTTCAGTCGGAGGAGAAATTACAAAACGCCTCGTAGAAATGGCTGAAAAACGTTCAAAAGGTTTATTATAATTAAAAATAAAAAGAAAAAAGAACGAATCCCTTTGATTGGAATTCGTTCTTTCGTGTTTTCATTATTTTATTTCTTGAAGATATTTATTCATTGTCTGTATGAATTTTAACATCGAATCATCTATTTGTTTCACAAAAGCTCAACCCTCTCGTTTATTATTTACATTGTTGCTGTCCAATTTTCTTGATCTGCCTGACTTTGCTCATACGTTCTTTCAATCTCATCAAAGCTAAGTTAAATGGGAAAACATCTTCCTCCTGGCATATAGATAAAATCCTATTTGAATGATAAGATAAATTCCTGAAACGCTAAAGAACTGTAATAGTATTTCTGGATTCCTTATGACACCACCTACATCATTTGCCATAGAAATAACATATAGAAAGGCTAAGCCCATGCCTGCTAGTGTTGGGATAAAGAATATGATTGTCATCTCCCTAGATATCATTCGCTTTACTTCTGTTGCAGTAATCCCTATATTAAAAAGTTTTTGATACTTCGCTTGTTCTTTATCGATCTCTGAAAAAAGATTTAAATATAATAAAATAAAGGAACCAAAAAAGAAGATAATACTCAAAAAAGTCATGACAAAGAATAACATACCATTAGAATGGATATTACGATAATGGCTCCCTATTTTAGAGGCAATTTTGAATGAGTTCTCTTGTGATACATTCTTTCCTCTAACATCTACAATTGGTGGGATCTTTTCATTGCTATATCTTTCCTCTAAGTCCTCAACTGCCTTTGTTGTCTCTTTCCAGCTGACAACATTAATTAAATGAAGGTTCGATGCAAAACCATTTACATTCGCTTTAAGAAACTCAAATTCGGAATTACTGACAATAATAAAATCTGAAACACCCAAAAGAGAATTAATATTACTTTCAATAATAGATTTTTTTAGTGAATAAGTGATATCGCCTTCTCTACTTGGAATTGTCCATTCCTGAATGTCTTCCTTCACATCCCCTGCATACGCTGGTTCTACGTTCAAATAACGAAGATATTCTCGCCCTTGTAATATTACCTCTCTAGAAGTTAATGCATTAAAATGATCCACTGTCATTATGTTATAAAGGTTATACCAACCATCATACGTTTTCTCATAGTAAGAAAACAAT
The DNA here is from genome assembly GCF_016638705.1 of Lysinibacillus agricola. Taxonomy (GTDB): domain Bacteria; phylum Bacillota; class Bacilli; order Bacillales_A; family Planococcaceae; genus Lysinibacillus; species Lysinibacillus agricola. The sequence continues at coordinate 4,586,058 of NZ_CP067341.1, forward strand.
GGAATTACTATATGCTTTTGAACAGGATTTTCTTCATTATTTAATACTGCATCGAACTCACCTATAGACAAATTATCTTTCGTTTTCGGTTGGAGGAATGCTATATCAAAAGGATTTTGATTCAACACTTCCTTTTCATTTAACGTATACGTGGATAATATGATAGTACTGTACAAGGTGGTTATCATGATCATCATTGTCACCATCATTAATATAGAGGTGAGTTGCTTAAATTTATAGTCTATACTCGTCAATAACAATAATCGTTGATAATAAAATTCATTATTTTGTTTCGCTAGCTCTAAAAAAAAACTCATAAACTGAGAGAGACAAAGATATAAACCTACAGTCGTTATTGTGAACCAAATATATAGAAATTCACCAGCATGTGGACCAATATACGTAATAAAAAGCCCTAGGACTGATCCAATAACCAAAACAAGTCCAAGCACTCCAAGCTTCGGACTTTTTAATTTAAATGATTCCGCAACCTTATTGCTTTTTAAGCTTTGTAGAAGATTTCGTTTTAATATCAGATAAAGTGATTTACCTATGGCAAAAAAGTAAATGATGATGAAAATGATAATGGGAAAGTAAAACATCTTGCTATTTAACTGAAAAGTAATTTCCTCTAAGCCCACACTATTCATGAGAAGTAAAAAGAATAGCCGCGAAAATATGCCCCCTGAAAGAAGCCCAATTACTATAGAAAGAAAAGCAATAAGGGCATTCTCTAATAGTAATAGTTTGCTAATATCGCGATTAGTCATCCCTAACGTTATGAATAGCCCAAACTCGCTATTTCTTCTTTTGATAAAAATACCATGTGCATAGGTAATGAAAAACATCGTAAAAACGATCAGGGCAATTCCTGGTACATTCAACATATAATCCAGAGATTCCAGCTTTTTAACTTGTTCGATTTGCTCATTGAAATAGAGGGTAGAAAACATAAAGAAAAACATAACGACAAAGCTATTACAGACCAAGTATAAAAGATATTTTTTATAATGCACCTTTGCCATTTTCCATACAACTTGCTTAAATGTCATGGGCTCTTCCCCCTAAGACGGCTAGATTATCAATGATTTGATTGAGAAATTCTTTCTTATTGCCCTTTTTCACAATATAAGAATGAATAACACCATCTTTTATAAAGATTACTTTTTGACAATAGCTAGCTGCAAAGACATCATGAGTCACAAGAAGAATGGTTGCCTCAAGCTCTTGAACAATCTTTTCAAAGCATTCCATAATTACTTCTGATGTTTTCGAATCCAAGTTTCCCGTGGGTTCATCGGCAAAGATAATACTAGGCTCGTTAACTAAGGCTCTACTAACAGCCGTACGCTGCCCCTGTCCACCCGATACGTTATAGGGATATTTATTCAAGATTATATCAATCCCAAAAAGCTTAGATAAACTTTTTACCTTCTCCTCCATTTCAGCTGCGCCTTTCTTTTCCAGGATCATTGGTAACATAATATTTTCTTTTACCGTTAGGCTATCTAAAAGATTAAACTCTTGGAAGACGAATCCTAATTGTTGTCGGCGAAACAATGCTAATTCATCAGCACCCATTTCACTTATAGCTTTGTCTTCAATTACAACTTCACCAGAGGTTGGCTTATCAATTCCACTTAATATGTTAAGTAATGTTGTTTTTCCGCTTCCAGATGGTCCCATAATGGCTACAAACTCACCCTTTTTCATTGATAGGCTTATTCCGCCCAGTGCCGTCGTGGAACCTTCTTCCCCTGACTCTCCGTATATTTTAACTATATTTCTCGCATCTAAAATAACCATTATTCTTCCCTCCATGGAAATCGGTATTGAATACCATTCTAAATTACAAGTGGCTATAAAAAAATTTGATTCACTAAAAAAACCTTACAACTCTGTAAGGTTTGGTTCTACGCTCTATACTTGAGACAAATGATTTTCTGTCGCTTGCCATCGAATCGTTACAGTTGTACCTCTCGTCACTTCAGATTGTATAGTAATCGGTTGCCCAAGCTTGTCTGCTATTTTTTTACTAATATAAAGTCCGATACCTGTGGAATTGGGCGTTCTTCTCCCATTTTCTCCTGTGAAAAATGGTTGAAATACTCTATCGATATCATAAGAATGCATGCCTATCCCTTCATCAATAATAGATAATATAATGTATTCCTCGAAACGTTCAATTTTGAAAACAAGCTGTTTCTTCCCGCTTTTTAAGCTTGAATATTTAATAGCGTTGGAAATGATTTGGTCCAATAAAATTGTGTTCCATTTTACATCAGTAACAACAAAGGCTTCTTCTTCATTAAATTCGATGACCGGAAATATAGAATGGTAAATACATTCCCTTTTTCGCTCATTAATGACTTTTCTCAACGTAGTAAGTAAATCAACTGCAGTTATGTCCAAATCGGTTTCAAAGCTTTCCATTCTCACCATCGTTAACGCTTGCTCTATTGAAGTATGTATTCGTTTGTTTTCTCGCTGAATTTTTTCAAAAAGGACAGTAGTTTCCTCTGTTTTTCCTTTACTAATAATCAGTTCTATTACAGAAACAGGCGTTTTTAAAAAGTGCATCCAATGGGATAAAAAATATAGACTTTCATTTTTCTGTTCCTTCATTGTATTATATTTTCGAGTGTGTTCACTTATATTTTTCTTTAGCAATTGATAAAACGCCTTCTGTTCCTCTGTATATGGTTGTATTTCGACAAATTGTCCTCTTAACATAAGCTCAATTGCTTTATTCGTTTGATAGTAGTTAAGCCAATCAATTACTAAATACACAGTTAATAAAAATAATCCTATCGATAATGGATAAAAAATTTCATCATTTGCCGGTTCATTTAGATGAAAAAAGGTCATAACGCAAATCATATTTATTAAATAAAACATGATTAGTAGCAACCGATCTTTTAAGAATTTTATTAAAATATGCTTTAACATTGCGAACCCCTCGTAGAATTAGAATAGTGAAACATATACCCTACTCCTCTTTTGCTCTTGATTACATCATCAAATCCTAATTCAGATAGTATATGCTTTATTCTCGTCATATTAACCGTTAATGTATTATCCTCTACGAATGTAATCGAGTCCCACACTTCCTCGATTAGCTCTTCTCTCGATACAAATGAATTTTTATTATCTATTAATTTTTTCATTAATTTAAATTCATTTTTGCTAAGGTTAATCTTTTTCTCGTGGAAAGTTAGAACAAGTGTATCGGCATCAATACATAGCTGACCAACACACGTAAGATTTTGTCCTTTTGCTGCATATTCCCCATAAACTCTTCTAGTCGTCGCCTTCACCTTCGATTGCAGCATTTCAGACGTAAATGGTTTCGTAATATAGTCATCAGCCCCAAGTTCAATAGCCATAATCTGATCTAGCTCTTGATTACGAGCAGAAATAATTAAAATTGGCACATTCGACTGCTTACGAAAAGCCCTACATAAATAATAGCCATCATAATAAGGTAAATTAATATCCAATAAAACTAAATCAGGTTTAATTCTCGTAAACTCATTCTCTATATTCAAAAAGTTTTCAGGCTGTACAACAGTATACCCATAGCGCTCCAAGTTTTCTTGAATAAGCGCACTTAATTCAGTATCGTCTTCAATAAGCATAAGTTTGTACATAGTTGACTCTCCTTTTATACGATGGATAACAGAAATTTTGAGAAAGAGTTATTTAAAGAATCATACTTAGGAACACTAACAACATGTTACATATAATACCATTTTATAATATATAATGTATAAATAGTATCAATAAAGAAGGAGATTGAGAAATAGATAAAACTAGTGATCATTATGTAATCGGAGAAAGCTACAGTAGTAAATCACTTTCTGAAGCTGGTTTAAAGGAAAAGAATATTGCAAATTGGGTGGCCCACAATAATATTGATAACGTGCGCAGTTTTTTTTGCGAATAAACACATGAAATCAAAAGGCAAATTTATTAAGGGAAACTCGCATAGCTAACCTTCCATGGTCATACGTCAAACAGATGCTATTGTTGGTGGACTGATGGCATGGCAAGAAGATAACCACAGTGTAATAGAGGACGTTTTTGTCCGTGAACCATGGAGAAAGCGCAGTATTGTCAAGTATTTGCTTACACAAGCTTTGAGATATCTTAAGTCTCATCAGCTACAAAAAGCTATTCTCATGGTATTAACTACAAATAAATCAGCCTTATCTCTATACGAATCTGTTGGCCTTTATATGGACAAAGAAGAGATAAGGTACTTTACAAAACTAAATTAGGTAGGAAACAAAAAAGAGGGGTTCATTGCCCCTCTTGCTATTTCCACCAATACATCCTATTTAATTGTCCTTTAGTACTAACAGTGAACAGCACTCCACATGTGCAAAGTGTATGTGGCAACACAAGGGTAAGTACACATGAGTTGATGTGATTCATTTTTTCTCTAACATTTGAAGAGTTACATCATTTCATTGTCCCCGTCCCATCAACATTCTTTTCCAAAGTTATCAAGCAATGCACGCACTTCATCTGTTGATTTCGTGTTCATCAATTGATTTCTTAATTCACCAGCTCCACGGAATCCTTTGACATAAATTTTGAAAAAGCGATGAAGCCCTGTGATTGAACGTGGCAGTACTTCCGCATATTGATCTTGAAGATCAAGCTGCAGCCTTAAAAGATCAAGGTACTCTTTACTGCTATGCTCTTTTGGCTCTTTTTCAAAAGCAAAAGGATTTTTAAAAATACCTCGCCCGATCATAACGCCATCAATACCATATTGTTCAGCAAGCTGCAGCCCAGTTTGACGGTCAGGAATGTCTCCATTGATTGTTAGTAGCGTATTTGGTGCGATACGGTCACGTAATTTTTTGATTTCCGGAATTAGCTCCCAATGCGCATCTACTTGGCTCATTTCCTTTCTTGTACGTAAATGAATAGAAAGGTTCGCAATATCCTGTTTTAAAATATGCGATAGCCACTCCTCCCACTCATTTACATCGTTATAGCCAAGTCGTGTTTTCACGCTGACAGGCAGTCCGCCCGCTTTTGCTGCTTGAATAAGCTCTGCCGCAACGTCTGGAAGCAGAATAAGGCCACTGCCTTTCCCTCTCGTTGCCACATTCGGTACAGGGCAGCCCATATTAATATCGATGCCTTTAAATCCTAGCTCTGCCATGCCCATACTCATTTGACGGAAATATTCGGGATTATCTCCCCAAATATGTGCCACCATTGGCTGTTCATCTTCTGTAAAAATCAAACGGCCACGCACACTTTTCATGCCCTCTGGATGACAATAACTATCCGAGTTTGTAAACTCTGTGAAAAATACATCCGGTCGTCCGGCTTCACTTACTACGTGACGAAAAACAACATCCGTCACATCTTCCATTGGTGCAAGTACAAAAAATGGTCGTGGTAAATCACGCCAAAAATTATCTATCATTTTCAAACTCAAATCCTCTCACTATGGATACAACTTCAAACTCTCGGTCAAAAAATATAAAGCCGAATGTTCCACTTCCTTTACACTTATATCATGCTTAATAACTGATTATCAAATACAAGTACATTTGGACATTTATAATTTGTGAAAATCGGCAATATTTATTTTAACGAAAATCGGTCCTGAATGGTATTTTTATAAACAAAAGAGCAGATGCTATAGATTTCAACTGCTTTTCTATTATACTATCGCTTCACAATGAAGTGAGACTAGCCAATCGTTGAACTGTGAAATAATGAAAAAAAGACGAATTAGAGGTGCAATATCACCATTTCTAAACCGTCTGCTTTTTATATTTCATTTAAATTCAACTTATAAATCTGAAGATGTTTATATACCTACACCAATCTTATTTTCGACATCATGATTTAATGAAGAAAGTAATTTTTCTGCATTATTTTTTTAATCTACAAGATCCTCTCTTCTTGAACTAGTTTTTGCATTGTATTTAATTCATCATCGCTAATTCATTTCAACTGATTCTCGAGAAATAAAAGAAATACCCCTCGTAGCTTCCATAATTTGCAAAGAGCTTGAAGATAATTCTTCTATACTTGCAGATGAATTCGCATTATTTTCAGCAATGCCAAATCACTGTAGTCTTTAACATCATGATTATTCATTTGGACCGATTACACGATTACGAATATCCAATTTTCCTTTACCTTCTGCACGTTTAGATAACGTATTACGCCAGTTAGGTGCTAGGAGTTCACAAGCAGCAAGTCTAGCTGCTAATTCTAAATCATGTTTTTTATTGTGCATAACATCATTGCATTTAGCCACAGTCCATTCAGGGAATGGTCTTTCTTGAAGTTGGAGATAATCTCCTGCTTGTATCTCCCCCTCTTTAAGAACACGAAAATACCATCCCGTTAAGCCCTCTTGTTGTATTTGTAAAGCTAAATCTTTTATCTTCCAGCGTCTTGCTGGTCTCCAACATGGTTGCCTTGGTTGCGAAACTTGAACGACAGCCCCACCAATATGAAATACATCACCGATACATAAATCATCTTCATTGATGTTTTTAACAGCTAAGTTTTCACCAAATGCACCGACGGAAAAGTCTGGCCTTTGTAATTTTTTTTGCCAATAATCATAATGAGAAACCGTATAGACAAAAATTGCCTTTTCTGGTCCACCATGTCGCTTAAGATCTGCTTGTCCATCCCCTCCAAGATTTGTTTTCCCTGCCCAAATCTTCCCTTTAACTGGATATTTTACAATTCCAGTGGTCCACTCACGATCCATTGGATGTTTTGCATCTTTATTTCCGAATGTTTGTGGCCTTCCTACCATTATTTTATCTATCACAGGTTGACTCACCGATATCAAACTCCTTTTTAAAATTAATTTTGATTCATATTTCAGCAATTTTAAGATGGTAATGCATAAACTTAAATATTTAAACCATTTTCTCCCAAAAATTCCGTCTATTAGAAATATATAATAAATTAGTGTATAATGATAGTTAAAACCTATCATTATACATATAAATACTTAGGAGGAAATTCGATGGAACTAAAACAATTGGAATACTTTATCGTACTATGTCAAGAGCTGCATTTTACACGTGCGGCGGAGAAACTAGGTATTGCCCAACCTTCTCTTAGTCAACAAATTAGCTTGTTAGAACATGAAGTTGGGATGCCTTTATTTGATCGTATTGGCAAAAAAAATATACTTACTGATGCAGGTAAAACATTGCTCCATCACAGCTACAATGTTTTTCATGAAATTTCTCAGGCACGTGCTGCAATTAGCGAGCTTCAGGGATTAGAGAGGGGTACGCTCAAAATAGGCTCCCTACTCACAGTTGTTAATTATTTGCTTTCCCCAACAGTTATCAGGTTTCACAATGCTTATCCCAATGTAGAACTTTCTGTACAAGGGTTACGAACTGGAGATATTTACAAAGGACTATTACAAAATGAATTGGATTTGGGTATCGTTTTTTTACCGTTGGAACATGAAGACCTAGAAGCTATTCCGCTCTATAAAGAAGATCTTGCTTTTGCTGCACCTATAGATCACATCATTGCAAAAGAGGTGTGTGTATCACTTCAAGTTTTGAAAGAGACACCATCTATTTTATTACCTGAAACCTATTTTCTACGACAAGTTGTTAACGAACAGTGTCGCTTAATGAATTTCGCACCCAAACCAGTACTTGAAATGACGACGATGGAATCTATCATTCAAATGGTAAGCAAAGGCGTCGGTGTTACGATACTACCAAAAGCTTACTTAGATTATATTGACAATATTCATATTAAAACGATTCCTATTCAAGATCCGGTAATCACCACACAGATTGGCATTGCCTATCGAAAGAACAAACATTTATGTGCTGCTAGTCGTGTTTTTATGGACCAATTGATTAAAACAATTAAAGGTGAACGCTTTAACTAGAGTTTTATCAGGAATAATCTTCTTTCTTTTCAATACTTTCCAGCGCGTTTTCAATGAGGTCAACGGCTTGGTCAATTTCTTCTTTAGTAATTAATAAACTCGGTGCCAGACGAATTACATGGGTTCCCGCAGTAAGTACGAGCAGTCCTTGTTGCAGCAGCTCTTGAATTATTGGGGAAATCGGTTCGCGGCATTCAATACCAATTAAGAGACCAAGCCCTCTTATATTTTGTACACTAGGATAGTGCTGAAGTTGATCTGTCAAGCGCTGTATATACCTGTGCTTCAATAGCACTTAATTCTATAGGAAACACATTTTGATTGGTAAATGGATGATATGCAACAATACCAGTGACAGAACTTAGACCAAACACACCCATCTCCTGGAAAGTTTTTATATCAGCTTGAATCCCAGCACCTCCTCTTGCAGCAGAACCCGCTATTGATAAAGCTCTAGGTACCCACATATAATCAAATCCTCTCTTGTTTATGAATCTGAATTTTCTTTGTCTTTAATTTGTGACCTAGTGTTTACCCATCCATCGAAATAGAGTGTATTTACGCGGATATTAAAATAAAATCACTTTTTAAAAAACTCTTTCGTTTTCTCTAGTGCTAAAATGAATCGTTCGATATCTTCTTCTGTATTGTATAAGTAAAAGCTGGCACGTGCCGTAGCACTAGCTTCAAAGTGTCGCATTAATGGTTGGCAGCAATGATGCCCAGCGCGTATTGCTATACCATAAGTGTCGAGAACCGTGGCTAGATCATGCGGATGAACTTTGCCTAAATTAAACGTAACCAACCCAAAACGTCCATCATCAGGTCCATACATTGTCACATCTTCAATTTGTTTCATTCGTTCTACCGCATAGCTAGTTAATTGTTTATCGTGCTTCTCTATCGTATCTAATCCTATTCCTTCTAGAAAATCGATAGCTGTACCTAAACCAATTGCCCCTGCAATAATTGGAGTTCCTCCTTCAAATTTCCACGGCAATTCTTTCCAAGATGCATCATGTAAATCAACATGATCGATCATTTCTCCTCCAAATTCAATCGGTTCCATTTTCTCAAGCAATTGCTTTTTTCCGTACAACACTCCAATACCAGTTGGTCCACACATCTTATGACCTGAAAAGGCATAGAAATCGCAGCCCAAATCCTGAACATCTACCTTTATATGTGGGACACTTTGTGCACCATCCACCATGATGACAGCGCCATGTTTATGAGCAATTGCAGCCATTTGCTTCACTGGATTAGCAATTCCCAATACATTAGAAACATGCGAAACGGCTACAATTTTCGTGTGGCTAGTAATTGCTTTCTCAGCATCTCCAATAGAAAATGTTCCATCATTTTGGAGTGGGATATGTTTTAATTTAGCTTTCGTTGCTTTTGCCACTTGTTGCCAAGGAAGCAGATTACTGTGATGTTCCATTGCGGAGATCACAATTTCATCCCCTTCATTGCAGACAGCCCTTGCATAGCTACTAGCTACTAGATTTATAGAAGATGTCGTACCACGAGTGAAGATAACTTCTTTTTCCGTCTCTGCATTAAGGAAATTAGCTACTTTCTTCCGTGCTCCTTCATAAGCATCTGTAGCACGTGAACTTAACGTATGTACTCCTCTGTGTACATTAGCATTATCTTGTTCATAGTATTGTTGCAATGATTCAATGACTTGGAGCGGTTTCTGTGTTGATGCTGCGTTATCTAAGTAAACCAACGGATACCCATGAATCTTTTGATTCAGTATCGGAAATTGTTTTTGCATATTGATCGATTCCATTATTATTCTCACCCTATACTTTTGACATTACTAAGTGCTTGATAATGAGCCTTGATTGTATCTTCAATATCTTCATCGGAGTGTGCTGCCGATATGAACATCACCTCATAAGGTGTAGGGGCCGTCAGAATTCCAAAATTCAGCATACTCGTATAATATTTTTTAAAAACTTGCATATCCGAACTCTTAGCTGTTTCATAATCAACAACCTCTTGTTCTGTAAAAAAGGTAGAAAGCATGGAGCCTACCCTGTTAATTTTTAATGGCACATTTGTCAATTCAGCATTTTGTTTGAAGCCTTCTTCTAGTCTAGCCGCTTTTCTTTCCAAATCATCATAGATTTCAATCTGCTCAAGTAACCGTAGAGTTCTATATCCAGCTGACATTGCAAGTGGATTCCCTGATAATGTACCTGCTTGATAAATAGGTCCTGCGGGTGCAATTTGCTCCATGATTTCACGTTTACCTCCATAAGCTCCCACAGGCAATCCCCCTCCTATAATCTTTCCTAAACAGGTAATATCGGGATCGACTCCGTATAGATTCTGTGCCCCATGATAGTCTACGCGAAAACCAGTCATTACTTCATCAAAGATAAGCAAGCTACCGTACTGTTTGGTAATCTCACGTAACCCTTGGAGAAATCCAGGATTTGGAGGAACAACTCCCATATTTCCTGCAACTGGTTCGACAATAACAGCTGCGATTTGTTCCCCAAATTGTTCAAAGGTATGACGGATACTCTCCATACTGTTATAAGGTACTGTAATAGTATCAATAGTGACATTATTGGGTACCCCCGGACTATCGGGCAATCCTAATGTGGCCACCCCAGAACCTGCCTTGATTAACAAAGCGTCAGCATGTCCATGATAGCCACCTTTAAATTTCACAATTTTTTGCCGCCTTGTATATCCCCTTGCTAAACGTAACGCACTCATTATAGCTTCTGTTCCAGAGTTCACCATACGTACCATTTCAATGGATGGAACAATTTCACATATTAATTTAGCCATTTTCACTTCAATCTCAGTAGATAATCCAAAGCTTGATCCATCTCTTACTGCCTTCTGTATCTCTTCCTCCACTGTTGGATGGGCATGCCCAAGTATCAAAGGTCCCCATGAGCATATATAATCAATAAATTCATTTCCATCAACATCAAATATGTGAGATCCTCGACCTTCTGTAATAAAAACAGGGGGAGAGTCAACCAACGAAAATGCACGTACCGGGCTGTTCACTCCTCCAGGAATCACAATTTTTGCTTGTTCAAATAATGCTTTGGAGTAAGAATCCACTCTTTTTGTATTCATTTATTTTCCCCTCTCAATGAATCTTCCGCTCATATAAAATGAACCCCGAAGTTATTTCTTTGACCTCATCACTAAGTAGTTTGATTAATGTTGAATCTTGTGGATTCTTCAATGCTTGTGAAATAATACGTGCTATCTCTATCATTTCACTTGGTCCCATTCCTCTTGTAGTTATGGCTGGCGTACCAAGACGAATTCCACTTGTTATTTGTGGACTTGTCGGATCAAATGGAATTGCGTTTTTGTTTACCGTGATGCCAATCTCATCAAGTAGTAGTTGTGCATCCATTCCAGTGATCTTAATATTGCGCAGATCTAAGAGGATAAGATGATTGTCAGTACCTCCCGATACAACATTTAAACCCTCTGCTATCAATGCTTCAGCTAATACTTTTGCATTCTGAAGTACATTTTTCATATATTGTTTAAATTCAGAGGAGGAATTTTCTTTAAATGCTATCGCTTTGGCAGCAATCATATGCATAAGCGGTCCACCCTGAATAGCTGGAAAGACTGCTTTATCAATTGCTTGTGCCCAGGATTTCTTACATAAAATGACTCCTCCCCTTGGACCTCGCAGTGTTTTATGTGTTGTCGTTGTTACAAAATCAGCATGTGGTACAGGGTTTGGATGTAAACCAGCTGCAACAATGCCAGCAATATGAGCCATATCTACAAGAAATAACGCATCTACCTCTTTAGCAATTTCAGAAAAAGCTTCGAAATCTATTGTACGTGGATAAGCACTTGCTCCCACTACAATCATTCGAGGTTTATGTTCATGGGCAAGTTTCCTCACTTCATCATAGTCTATTAGATGGGTTTGTTCGTCGACACCATAAGAAACAAAATGATATAGCTGACCAGAGAAATTAACGGGACTTCCATGTGTTAAATGACCACCGTGTGATAAATTCATGCCTAAAATCGTATCTCCTGGATTTACAGCTGCAAAATAAACTGCTGCATTAGCCTGCGAACCTGAGTGCGGCTGTACATTGGCATGTTCTGCATCAAATAAACCTTTAACTCTTTCTCTAGCCAATTCTTCTACTATGTCAACATGCTCACAACCTCCATAATATCTTTGTCCAGGATAGCCTTCCGCATATTTATTTGTTAGGACTGTACCCATCGCTTCCATAACAGCTTCACTAACAAAGTTTTCCGAAGCAATCAATTCAATTTTATTGTGCTGTCGATATAGCTCCTGCCGAATTGCTTTTGCTATAGCAGGGTCTTCTTTAAACAAATTCTCCATTTACATTTCCTCCCTGATGTATAACTTCATTACATAGTAATTTTTCATTTTTAATTTAAAATTCAATTTTATAAATTATTTCATATAGAAAATCAGTCACTAGCTACTCTTTTCATTGCAATCTTAATATGCAAGTTCAACATTAATGATCTAATATTCTGTATTTTTTTACTGTAAGGTGGATTAAAAAATCTCATTGTTATTCTTAACAACGAGAGGGACATCTTGAGAATTCTATTTGTTGGACATTTACTAATGTAACTTAACTACTTATTAAATTAATCTCTAATTATTCGTAATTGTTCATTCCAATAATAACTGTCAGGGTACTCTCTTTTTCCAAATATTGCAGTTTCTACTCGAACAAGCGTTGCCTCTTCTTCTATGGCTATCTCAAAATCACCAGACATACCCATCGACAGTATATCCATTTCAACCCCAGGATAATTTTGATCAATACCCTGTTGTTGAATTGACTTTAGGAGACGAAAACATTCTCTAGTCTCTTTATCATCAGTAGTCTCAATCCACAAAAAATTCATTTTACTTCCTCATTTCTTTAAAAGGAATTATTAGGGAGTATCTGGATTCGAACCAGAATATAAGGTTTTGCGGACCTTCGCCTTTCCACTTTGGCTATACTCCCATAAGTAAGTGTATTGCGTTATATTCGATATTACCCACTTTAAATCATAAGTTCAATCTCTATATTTTACTAACAATCATTGGTTTTACCTATCATTATTAGTGAATCTTTAATTAAAATTCCATCATTACTTATTTTTATGATTATTTTATTATGATGGTTATTCCCTATGAGTATAGAATAATTACAAAACTCCCCAAGTAAAACTCTTTTCACCAATTTTTTCTTTTCACTTTTAAAAAGCCGTATGTTCAGGACACTCTTTAAGTGAGGCTTCATGGGTTAAATATTTTTGTATTAACTGACAATAATGCGGTGCAGTTTTTTCTCCAGTACTTGGGCGAAAATAAATACAACCTAAACAAGGTTCTGATACAACTAAATGTCCTTTTTTCTGTAAAGTAGAAACAACAGATCCAAGTCCGAGTTCTAAATGTGACAAGACATTTTCAGGTAGAGACTGTAGTGCATCCTCTAATGATTGCTCCCAGTCATCAAGGTTAGAAATGACCTTTTGTCCTTTTTCAGTTAAAGAAATTAGGGTCACACGTCTATCATCTGCCTTTTGTATTTTATAAATTAGTTTTTTTTCTACCAATCTATTCAGTATTTTAACTGCTGTTACATGTGTTGTACCGATTGTACTAGCAAAATTCCCCACTGTAGCCATATCACTTCTAGTATACGCAGCAAATAATAGTCCTTGAGTTTGTACAGGTGATAATCCGAGTGCATCACTTTCCGCCTGTGTCATTTTTTTGATTGCCTGCGAGATTCGGAATAAAGCCATGCTCATTCTTGCGGATCGATTATCTTTTCGATATTGGGAATCGAACATCATAACATTTCATACCTTTCCACACTTAATTTATCAAAACGATTATGCTATGAAGCATAATATAGGTTTCTCTATTTATTATATGTGGTAAAAAGATTAATTAAAGGCATGTTTTAATAAACCTTATTGAACAAAGGGGAAGGTGCCCAAACAGCACCTTCTTTTAGAACTTATCCCTTAACATCAGCTAAACTTGCACCAAGATTGATATGATATACATTTTCACCGATCACCAATGCTGGGACTGATTTTACTCCAACCTTTTCTGCTTCTTCAATACGATTTTGATCAGTGCCAAGATGCACTACTTCCGGAGTAATTTTTGATTTATCAAGATAATCAAGAACCATTTGCTCCGCATCTACACAAACTGGACAACCCGCATGATAAAAAATTGCTTTTGACATTTACCATCATCTCCTATACTTTTTTGTAGCATTGCTACTTAATTTAAATTATAGAAAGTGCCATAAAAGTAAACAATATCAAATTACCTATAGTATCCATAGGTAAAACTAATTGAGTTTTTCAAAAGCATTATCAGTTTATATCGAAGTTATGTTTTATTTAACAATCAAAAGAATTCACAAAAATTATCTAGATGGTCGATTAACAATAGTCGGATTAATGAACCAATTGATGTTAATGGGACACATAGGGTGGAAGAAAAAACATAATTCCGATAACTTTTGTAATAAAAATAGGCGCTTTCTCTACTTCATTTGCCCATGTTGGAATAATTTCGTAACGAGAACCAGTTTGAGGAAATACCCCGATTCCATCAAATAAACTTCCCAATGTTAATCCAGCCATATTTCACATCTATTCTTCATTTTTAGGCACACAAAAAAAGACCTAAATTGCAATTACAAGTTGAACACTTTTTAAAAAAACACCCCAGAGGTTCCTGAGGGCACTGAAAAACTTACGTTTTCATAAAAGCGAACCTTTTTCAGATAAAAATAAGGCACTTCTTGTTCAATTTTGAACAGGAAGTGCCTTATTTCTGTCTCTATTCCTTATTCATTTTCGTTTAGTAGCTTATTTATTTTAACGAAAATCGGTCCTGAATGGTATTTTTAATCCGCCGGAGGCTTTGGGCCAACACGATGTTGGTCACTCAGGCGTTTTCACAGGATGTGAAGCTCTTAGCCTGAGTTCCTCTTTCAGCGGATGCTTGGACACCCGCTGAAAGAAGTTAAACAAAAAAGCAGATGGTATAGATTTTTTCTATATCAACTGCTTTTCTATTATACCAACTCCAACCAAGCTACCGCTTCACAATGTGTGGAGTGTATGCGGCAACACATGAGGTGCTGGTGGGTTTAATTTTATATGCTCGGTTCCTATTTTAGTGAAATCGATCCTATTTTTCTTATTCGTCTTCAACTGTTGTTCCTTTAACTAAGTACATAGTAGTATAAGTGTAAATCCTCACAACATCTAAAATTAAAGGATGACTGTTCCCGTATTACCTTCTGGTTGATCTAGATACTTTAATCTTAGGTAAGGTCCTACCTCAAGTGGACACAAACCCAAACCAAGTTCGCTCACTCAGAATAATTTTTATAATATGACTATCCCCATAAACATGGCCACGTATGGTTCTAAATTTGATAAAATTGGTGCCTTTGAAACAACTGCATAACTTACATTTTAATCCTAAATCAGGTTAGATACGACATGAACAATCCCAGCAGTTACAATCAACTAACCCCAATCAAACATACTGCTAAAAAGAAAATAGATTTTGTTGCCAAAATTAAAGCAGATGTTGCAGAATCCCCCAAAATATACCTTTTGTTTATAAATACACCAAAAAAACCCAAGAAAAATAACTGATTTATACACGCTTAATAGCAAACAGAGCTAGGCAATGCTCGGCATTATTGAGAGGTGGAAAAATGTGTTAGTCCCCTGTCATTCTTATAATCTTTGAGCTAACGTCTAAATACGCATTAATGCGCCATTAGGCTTTGGTAACTCTTGAACTGTTATCTGATTCATTCTACAAAAATGTTTTAAAAATTGTTGTGCTAGCTCTCGTTCATTTGGGTCACTTTTCAACGAAACTATATCAAGTAAAATTTGAGCCATCCATGAATTTTCAAAATAACGGTATTTACCTGTTTTCCATGTCATTTTTTTCGGGGATTTTTCATTTATATAATATTGCCAGAAAAGCAGCTGATCCGATTCCTGTTCTGTAAGTTGGATTCTGTATTTTGAATGAGCAGGAATATATCCATCTTCACAAAGCTTACCGATAAAATCTTCATTCACCATATAGACACCTAAGATACGTCTGTCTTTCTCAGGCATGTTGGAATCTATTGCTGTTAATAGGACAGCGCTATTTTGGTGCAAGCGGCTCGGCTTGTTTGGCTTCCCTTTGTTATTCCCACTTTTTATTACGCCCGAAAAAACTTTCCACTCCGAAAAAGAACTATTCTGTTCTTCCGTGTCACACCAAAAAACCATTTGTGATTCGGGATGAAGTTTATGGTTTTTCATAAGTTTTTCGTGTTCCAAGCGAAGGGCCAGTTTCTTTCGTTGTAGTTTTTTTTCCTCTTCCTTTTTCCGTTCTTGCTCTTTTTGTTCTTTTTCCTTTTTTTGTATAATTTCCTCGAGTGACTTAGCAGCACTTTTATCATGTAGTTTTAGGTGCTTTCCAAATACATCAGGGAAAACAAACATTTTCTTTTCCGATGCGAAATGTATTTCAATACTAGAATCATTATGTTTAACTATACTACCCATGCCAAAACGCTTGTGTGTAACTTTCTTATTGATTAGATTCATTATTCTAGTCCTCCTTATGGAATAAATAATCGGTTACTATTAGATAGAAATTAATTATTTTATTCAACTAACTTCCTTTAAAGCTCACATAACTGTTTTAATTTTTTTCTTCGATTTTAAAAAAGGATATTAAAAAAACGTATCCAAATTCTATCTGCAAAAAAGGACAGCGGAATTCGAAATACGATTTAAAAAAACAATTGTAAGACTATTATAACATTTTTTAATAATTTTACAAATTTATTATTGACAATATATTTTACCATGAGGTAAAATGGAGAATTATTCTCTGAACTTCCTTGAAATAGGTATGAAATAAAGGCCTCCAAAAAGTCGCGAAACTTCTGGAAAGCCCCTATAAATAACCACTTGATTACCGGTAATAAGCATAGGAGGGCTTCATGATATAAAATCAATACAAGCAGTTCCTTTCCTAGAAAAGAAACGGATGAATTAATCCGTGTGCTAATCATATATGCTGAACATGAGATGTTTTCCAATTAAGTTCCATGTAAAAAGACCCTAACTTCGCAATGGTTATTTGCAAGAAAATTAGGGTCGGGATTGAAAATGTCTACTTTTTCAAGTTATATAGTATAGCTTCTAATATTTCAGAATCGCTTATGAATAACGTGTCTACCAGGTACAAACTCCAACTAAGCAACAGCTTCACAATGTGGTGAGTGCTGATGGTGGTGTAATGAAATAAAGATGTAGTAGACTCACCTTAGATAAAGTAAATCGATGCTAGTTTTATATATTAAAGTTTAATCATTCTGATAATGCAAATTTTATATGAGCTAAGTGATGCTCTTCGTGCCAAGCTAATTTTACAACTTTTGTTGAAACTGTTATTTTGCCGTTTGTTTGGTGAGTAAATGCTCGATCTAATTGCTCTTTAGTTAAACTTTGTCCTAAAGATACGATACGCTCATTTATGCCTTCTAACATTTTAATAGAACTTTCTATAGGAAGCTCTATATCCGGCTGAACAGCCCACTTTTCTTCATCAAAAGCTGGAACTGTTGGATTGTCATCTGTTAAAGCCAGCTTCAAACGTTGATACATATTCAACTGCGAATCTGCAATGTGATGTACAAGTTGACGAACTGTCCATGCACCTTCACGATAAGTTTTGTTTAATTCCTCATCACTTAAAGAATCAACAGTTTCTCTTAGTCGAATTGTGTATGTTTCGATTTGCTTTAACCATTCTTGAACATTTTCAAATGTTACTTTTTCAGGAACTTGTAATTTTCCAATTGGGTATCTTACATCCATTTTCAAACCCCTTTTCCCATTCTTTATTTACCATTTTTAGGTATTAACACTTAATATAACAATCGGCTCAGTTATTGTAAACTTTCAACATTAAAACTACAAATGTTGAATTAGTTTTTACTGGTTTTGTAATATTTCCTCCAAATTTATTCGCATATAAAGACAGAGTTTTTGTTGGGGACCTTTTCTTTAATGAAATTCGAACTTGTAATTCTTTATAAATTTCAACCAAAAAGAGCGAATCCCTTTATTTGGAATTCACTCTTTTTTATTTCTACTATAACTCCAACCATGCGACCGCTTCGTGATGCTTTGAAGCAAAAGAAAATTAGATTACGTCAATTTGTTCACTGATAATATTATCTCGAAAGAAGAATTAGTCGATTACCGCGAACTAACAGATAATAAAATCAAAGAACACCAAACTAAAAAAACTCAACTTAATGAAAAAATGAACGAATATGAAAATTTCGAAGTATCTATCAGCAAAAAGTTAAAGGATAATCTTTCATTAGAAGAACTGACTCCACGAATTCTTCATTCATTAGTTGAGCGGATTACTTGTACACACGAAGGTGAAATCCATATACACTATACCTTCGTTAATCCCTTAGAAGTAGGTTAAAGCTTTATACAAAGGCAACTAACGCATGTTTAGTTGCCTTCTTTTAAAATGAGTTGCGAGACACACTCAACATGCGTCGAATGCGGGAACATATCCACAGGTTGAATTTCCTGTGTTTGATAGCCCCCATCCTCCAAAATACGGAGGTCACGTGCAAGTGTTCCTGGGTTACATGATACATATACAACTCGTTTAGGACGTTGCTCTAAAATTGTCTTAAGAAGCGCTTCATCGCAGCCTTTACGCGGTGGATCGACAACTAGGACATCGGCTTCCTTGCCTTCCTTATACCAGCGTGGAATGACTTCCTCTGCTGGCCCAGCCTCAAAATAGGTGTTGGTAAAACCATTTAACTCTGCGTTACGCTTCGCATCTTCAATTGCTTGTGGGACAATTTCAACGCCCATGACAGCCTTTGCTTTTTGCGCAAGGAATAAGGAGATGGTGCCTATACCACAGTAAGCATCAATTACTCGTTCATCACCCTGCAAGTCAGCGTAGTCTAATGCTTGCTTGTATAGCACTTCCGTTTGCTCAGGGTTTACTTGATAAAATGAACGGGCTGAAATTTCAAAGCGAACATCGCCAATTGTATCAATAATAACGTCCTTACCCCATAGGTTTACGGTTTCATCACCGAAAATAACGTTCGTTTTGTCGCTGTTAACGTTTTGCATAATGGATGTTACATTCGGGACAAGCTTCTGGATTGTTGCAACAGCGGCTTCTTTTTGTGGGAATTTTTTCTTTTTAGTTACGAGAACAACCATAACTTCACCAGTTGCTCGTGCTTTACGAATAACTACGTGGCGCAACATTCCCTCATGTGTTTGTTCGTTATATGGTCGAATACCGATTGCCGCTAATTCCTTTTTCAAGCCTGCAAGAATAGCGTCCGCTTCGCCTGTCTGAATTAAGCAACGCTCCATATCTACAATGCTATGCGTTTTCGTTTTATAGAAGCCAGCAATCGCTTGTCCTGCTTCATTTGAGGAGAAAGGAATTTGTGCTTTATTACGGTAATGCCAAGGCTCTTTCATGCCTTTCACAGGTAGAACAGGCGCATCAATTTTACCAATGCGTTGCATCACATTACGCACCATATTCTCTTTCCACTTTAACTGCCCTTCATAGGACAGGTGCTGTAATTGGCAGCCGCCACATTGCTTGAAATATGCACAAGGAGCCTCTACTCGGTCTGGCGATGGCTTAAGAATATCTACGACTTTCGCAAAGCCGTAATTTTTTAAGGTTTTTAAAACATGTACTTCCGCTGTTTCATTAGGAAGTGCCTCTTGAATAAATAATGGATAACCATCGACCTTTGCGACGCCATTGCCATCATGTGTTAAATCTTCTATATAAACTGTTAGTCGGTCATTCTTTTTCACGGGTGCTGACATTCGTACATCCTCCATTTCAATCTCCTTATTGTAGCATGTTGTGGCAGATGAAAAAAGAACAAGGCTTGGTATTAACGGCTCGGGTGTGTTGAGAAAGTGATAGCTCTTGCCACCGACTGCTAGGGTATGCCGAGAATGTGATCGGCTCTCAACCCAAACCTCAGGTATGCCGAGAATGTGATTGACTCTCACCCAAACTGATAGCCTTTACATGAGTAGAAAAAAGAGCCGCTATTCGCGACTCTTTCCCTCTTTCTTTACGATGTGGTAATCTCTCGGTGCCCACCAGAAAGCAGCAACTATTCCGAGGATGACGACTATAAATGGTGCATAAAACATTAAAAAATTCCCCATCGTTTTATTCCTCCTATGCGTGATTGTCTTCTTTCCCGGTCACATAATTTTTGTTGAACAAGAATAATTTCAACAATAAGTACAGTGATGGAATAAGCAGACATAGTCCTAAAATAAACGCAATGACGAGTGCAATCGCCATTTGTGTACTTGTAAAGCTATCGTAAATCGTTAAATATGGATACAATAAATATGGATATTGAGCGATACCATAGGCGAAGAATGCTACGGCAAATTGTGCAATCAATAGTCCCACCGCAAGGCCGTATTTTTTTCGCATCCATATTAACACCACAGTAATAATAAATAACACGGCTGAAATGGCAAACATCCACCATAAATTAACCATATGATTGTAACTTTCAGAATTGATGGATTTCATTTCGTACATAATGCCAAGAGCACTCACCATTAATGGTACTGCCCAAACAAGTGCGTATTTTCGCATTAGTTTTGTTGCTTCTACATCCTTTGCCTTATGAGCATACCATGTTAAAAACACAGCTGAAATATAGAGTACTGCTGCAATGCTTAACACGACAATACTCCAAGCAAATGGACTCGTATACAATGTCCAGTAGTTCAAAACAGGTTGCCCGTCAACAAGATCAACATAGCCACCAGCAGCAATCGCAAATACAACAGACAGTGAGGCTGGAATGAGTAAGCCTGCTACACCATATGTCAGTGTGTAGCCGATATGTCCACGTGAGCCATACGATTCAAACGCATAGTAGGAGCCTCGTATGGCAAGCAGCACTAGTGAAATACTTACTGGGACAAGTAAAATCGTTCCATAATAAAAGGCTGTTTGTGGGAAAAATCCAACAATCCCGACAAAGAAGAATACTAAAAAGACATTGGTTACTTCCCAAACAGGTGATAAATAGCGCTTAATAATATTCGTTAAAATATGATTTTTGCCGATGAGTAGGCTGTAGGCATTGAAAAAGCCTGCACCAAAATCAATCGAAGCTACAATGACATAGCCAAATAGGAAAATCCACAAAACTGAAATACCTAAAATCTCTAATGTCATAAGATGTCACCGCCTTTTTCAGAATGGCGATCTTCTATTTCACGCTCAATCGGATTCTTTTTGAACATACGAACTAAAACCACAATACTTCCTATTCCCAATACAACATACACACCTGCGAACAATAGCAGCATTAAATCCACATGGTCACTAGTTGTGGCTCCTTCTGGTGTTCGCATTAATCCATATAAGATCCAAGGCTGTCGTCCAACTTCCGCAAGCCACCAACCTGCTTCAATCGCAATAATTGAAAGTGGCCCCCCAGCAACGATAATCCACCTAAACCAACGTGTATGAATAAACTGCCATCCACGTACTTTCCCGGTTACGTAAAGTAGTGAAACTAGTGCCATGAACATGCCAATAAACACCATGAGATCAAAGAGGTAATGAATATACAGTGGTGGTTGATCTTCTTTAGCAAATTGATCTAAGCCGACTACCTCTGCGTTTGGATTATTATGCGCTAAAATACTTAGAGCATAAGGTACTTTAATAGCATATTTTACTTCTTCACCGTCTAATACACCAAATAGAATAAGTGAGGCTTTATCGCCTGTTTCAAAATGCCACTCAGCTGCAGCTAGTTTTTCTGGCTGATATTCTGCTAAGTATTTTCCTGAGAAATCTCCAATAACCGCTGCTGCAATAGAGAAAATCAGACCCATCTTCATAAGTAGTAATAAAGATTTTTTATGGTATACATGCTTAGATCCTCTAAGTAGACGGTATCCTGCAATAGATGCTAATACAAATGCGGACGTCATGTAGGCTGTAACGAGAACATGCGCTACCTTTGTCGGCATCGCTGGATTAAACATCGCTAAAAAAGGTTGAATATTTACAAGCTGTCCGTCCACAATGTCAAATCCTTGTGGCGCATTCATAAACGCATTGACAATTGTTATAAACACAGCTGACATCGATGCACCAACAGCAACAGGAATTAACAGTAGCATATGCTTTTTCTGACTATCGAAGCGATCCCAAGTATATAAGTAGATGCCAAGGAAGATAGCTTCAAAGAAAAATGCAAACGTTTCCATAAAAAGTGGTAATGCTATTGTTTGACCGGCGAGCTGCATAAAATTCGGCCACAATAAAGACAACTGTAAGCCAATTGCTGTCCCTGTTACAACTCCGACTGCAACTGTAATGACAAAGCCTCGTGCCCAACGTCTTGCCATTAAAATATAGTGCTCATCATTCTTTTTATACCCAGTCCATTGTGCAATCATAATCATTAACGGGACACCCACACCAATCGTTGCATAAATAATATGGAACGATAAAGTTAGCTCCGTTAATGCTCTACTCCAAAAGACTGCTGATTCATTCACCATTTCATTGCCCCCCTAACTTCCGAATATTCTTCCAAGTATGGAAAGTAGCATGATAATTGCAACACCAAAGCTTAGCCATATGAGCTTTCTTTCCTGTGACTTATACAACGGCAACACTTCCTTTCCCTTATTTATACCCCCATTTTCCACTATTACAACGAAAAAAACCTTTATAATGGACCGAAATTTCGGCCTATTATAAAGGTTTCAAATTTTGTTCAAGTAATATACGCACATTTGCCAAACATTTTTCTTAATTCATTCACAATCCCAATAATAGGAAACAATTCACTCTATATAAGGTCATCGCCATAACGTGCGGTTGATTTCCGTTCCGACTAGGGGCGTCCGATGAGGGCTCACTCCTAAATTGAGCAGAGCCCTGCTTTTATGTTCGTTATATACGGTCTTCCTCACGAATGTCTGCTAGCGGAACAAAAATTTCAATATGGCGCTTTAGATTTTCAAATGTTGCAGGTGCGTCCCCACCATACTCACCATCTAAGTTTAAATGTACTTCGTCTTCAGTAGACACTTTTACAACACTTGCCTTTTTATAAATTACACGATCATCATTCAAATGCTCGCCCCTTAATGCCATTGCGGCAAGCTGAATAAATTCAGGTAGGCTCACTTTTTTCAATACTAATAAAGTAAAGTAGCCATCATTAATACTTGCGTCTGGTGCAAGCTTTTCAAAGCCACCTACTGAATTTGTTAAGCCACATAAAAACATCATAGCATCCCCATCAAACACTTCACCATCATATTCGATACGCATATGGGAAGCTTTGATCGATGGGATCATTTCCACTGCTTTTAAGTAATAAGCTAACTGTCCTAACATTGTTTTCATTTTACTTGGCACTTCGTAGGTTAACTCTGTAATGCGTCCACCAGCAGCAATATTGATGAAATAGCGTTCCCCATTTAATAAACCAACATCAACTGGCAACGTCTCACCTTTAGTAATGATCTCAACGGCAGCATCAATATTTCGAGGAATATGCACAGCACGGGCAAAATCATTCGTTGTGCCCATCGGAATTAGGCCAACTTTCGGACGGTTTTCAAATGGACTCACACCTGAAACAACTTCATTTAATGTGCCATCTCCACCAACTGCAATGATTATATCAAAGCCACGTTCTACTGCATCCTTTGCTGCCATGGTTGCATCGCCTTCACCAGTTGTTGCGTGACAAGATGTTTCATAGCCTGCTACCTCTAATTTTTCCAATACTTCTGGTAGATGCTTTTTAAACACTTCACGTCCAGATGTAGGATTATAAATGATTCTTGCTCGTTTCATAACATACCTTCCTGCTTCATAAGATTCTATTTCTTTCAACGAATTATCCGTTTAAATGTTGCATTGAATTTCTATTAGTCAACAAGAGACAAAGCATGTCCTAAACAAAATTCTCTGACATGCAGCCATGTGATCTACAATTATTGCAATGCAGCTGTTACTTGCTTTTTAAAGTCCTCATAAACAAATGTCCAATATGATTTATTGGTAATATTCTCTTCACGAATTTCTACATATAACGCCTTTTGCGCATCTTCAAATGTAGGATCTTCTTTATCAGGTAAGCTAGCTCGTTTACTCACTACTAGTTCCTGTAATTCTGGTGCACGTGGGCCCCATTTTCCAACAACCTGACCAGCATCATCTAATATAATATAAATTGGAATTGCACGGCCACCGTTTGTTAAATAGCGATCAATTAAGTCTGTATCAGCATCACGTAATACTGTACGCATTTCTAATCCTGCTGTCTCTGCAACTCGGCGAATAATTGGATTGTTTAACATTGCGTCCCCGCACCAATCCTCAGTAATCGTTAAAATTTTTAATTGCTTGCCCTTCAGTAGCTCGATAAAGCCATCGTTCGTTGGCACTTCAAAGCTATCATAAATACGGAAGCTTTCCTCTTTTAACGTCGTCATAGTATCCATATATTGTTGAATCGAAATCGCATCATTGAAATATTGTTGTTCAGTTTTCATCGATTGACCCCCTAAAGTTAAATCATGCTCTATTCTATATTTTGCTATGAATACTCTTTTTAGACAACTATAATGTGCTAAGTTGGTATTTTTTAGTCATATCACCATAAAACCTGGTTGATTTCCGTTCCGACTGGGCGCTTTCTTGATGGCGTCCGCTGAGCCGCTTGGGGCATCAGATGTTCTTTGTGCGAAAGCGCAGCATCAGCAACGGGATTTTGGTCACGAAGGCGTTAACAGGACGCGATGCTTTGTTCCTCTACTGGTCAGAGCATTTATCTTGTATAGATGCCCAAAAAAATCTTTAGTATGTATTACTTTTTAAAAATAAAAAGCCAAGAAAACGAATTTGCTCTCTTGGCCTTCTATTGCAATTGCAATTAACGTTTTGCAATTTCTTGTTGTAATAATTTATTGACCATTGGTGGGTTCGCTTGACCTTTAGTTGCTTTCATAATTTGACCAACTAAGAAGCCGATAGCGCGATCCTTACCGTTTTTGAAGTCTTCGATTGATTGTGCATTGTTGTCTAGAACTTCTGTAACGATAGCAAGTAATGCACCTTCATCAGAAATTTGAACTAAACCTTTTGCTTTAACGATCTCTTGTGCAGAACCGCCTTTTTCTACTAATTCAGCAAATACTTTTTTACCGATTTTAGAAGAAATTGTACCATCAGTGATTAATTTCACCATTTCCGCAAGGTTTTCTGGTGTTAATGCAGTATCTTTAAGGTCTTTTTGTTCTGCATTTAAGTATGCAGAAACATCACCCATAAGCCAGTTTGCTGAAAGTTTTGCATCCGCACCTTTAACTACCATAGCCTCGAAGAAGTCTGAGATTTCTTTTGAAATAACAAGAACTCCTGCATCATATGGTGTTAAGCCTAATTCCTCAACATAGCGTTTTTTACGAGCATCTGGAAGCTCTGGAATTTCTGATTTTACTCGCTCTAACCATTCATCATCGATTGATAGACGAACTAAGTCTGGCTCTGGGAAGTAACGATAGTCGTCTGTTCCCTCTTTAATACGCATAAGAATTGTTTTACCTGTTTTTTCATCGAAGCGACGAGTTTCTTGCTCAATTTCCCCACCTGAAAGAAGGACATCTGCTTGGCGTAATTCCTCGTGCTCTAAACCACGGCGAACATAGTTGAAAGAGTTAAGGTTTTTAAGCTCTGTTTTCGTACCGAATTCCTCTTGACCATATGGGCGGATTGAGATGTTGGCATCACAACGTAAAGATCCCTCTTCCATTTTACAGTCTGAAACATCTGCATATTGGATGATTGATTTTACTTTTTCAAGATACGCATACGCTTCGTTTGGTGTGCGAATATCTGGCTCAGAAACGATTTCTACAAGTGGTGTACCTTGACGGTTAAAGTCAACTAAAGAGTGGTCGCCACTGTGAGACAGTTTACCAGCATCTTCTTCCATATGAAGTCGTGTAATACCGATACGTTTTGTGTAACCATCTACTTCGATATCAACCCAGCCGTTTTTACCGATTGGCTTGTCGAATTGAGAAATTTGATAAGCTTTCGGATTATCTGGATAGAAGTAGTTTTTACGGTCAAATTTAGTTTCTTGTTCGATTTCCATGTTTAATGCAAGTGCTGCACGCATTGCGAAATCTACAACATTTTTATTAAGTACAGGAAGGACACCAGGATAGCCTAGGTCGATAACTGTAGTATTTGTATTTGGTTCAGCACCGAAGTGAGCTGGTGCTGGTGAGAAGATTTTTGAGTTTGTTTTTAACTCAACGTGTACTTCTAAACCAATGACTGTTTCAAAGTTCATGTTATTTTCCCTCCCAAATTTGAGGAACTTGTTTATGGAACTCTGTTGCTTGTTCGAAAGCATGAGCTACACGGTAAATTGTTGCTTCATCGAAGTATTTACCGATAATTTGTAAGCCTAATGGTAGACCATTTTCAATACCACATGGGATTGAGATGGCTGGCACACCAGCTAAGTTCATAGGAATCGTTAAAATATCATTTGCATACATCGTCATTGGATCATCGACGTTTTCACCAATTTTAAATGCTGGTGTTGGAGAAGTTGGTCCAATGATTACGTCAAAGTCTTCAAATACTTTGTCATAGTCTGCTTTGATAAGCGTACGTGCTTGTTGAGCTTTTTTGTAGTAAGCATCATACGTACCTGCACTTAGCGAGTAAGTACCAAGCATGATACGACGTTTTACTTCATCGCCAAAGCCTTGTGCACGTGTTTCTTTATAAAGGTCCATCAAATTATTAACATTTTCTGCGCGGAAACCATAACGGATCCCGTCAAAACGAGAAAGGTTAGAAGACGCTTCTGAAGAAGAAAGGATATAGTATGCTGCAAGTGCATATTTCGAATGAGGAAGTGATACTTCTTCTACTGTAGCACCTAAGCCTTTTAATACTTCTAATGCTTCAAGCACTGATTGGCGTGCTGCTTCGCCAACACCTTCACCAAGGAATTCTTTTGGCACAGCGATACGTAAGCCTTTTACGTCACCTGTAAGGGCTGCTGCGTAGTTTGGTACTTCTACGTCTGCAGAAGTTGAATCGTTTGCATCTAATCCTGCAATTGCTTCAAGTAAAAGAGCGTTGTCTTCAACATTACGAGTGATAGGCCCGATTTGATCTAAAGAAGATGCAAAGGCAACTAGACCAAAGCGAGATACACGACCATATGTAGGCTTCATCCCTACAACACCGCAATAAGCTGCTGGTTGACGGATTGAACCACCTGTATCAGAACCAAGTGAAAATGGAACTTCTCCTGCTGCAACTGCTGCTGCAGACGCACCTGAAGATCCACCTGGTACGTGGTTTAAGTTCCATGGATTTTTTGTTGTTTTATAATATGAGTTTTCATTTGAAGAACCCATTGCAAACTCGTCCATGTTTAATTTACCGATAGTAACCATACCGGCTTCACGTAGCTTGTTAACTACTGTTGCATCGTAAATTGGCATAAAGCCTTCTAAAATTTTAGAAGCACAAGTTGTTTCTAAGCCTTCTGTAACGATGTTGTCCTTCACACCGATAGGAAGACCGAAAAGTGGTCCACGCTCTTCAAATGGCACTTTGTCCATTTCTGCTGCTTGTGCAGTTGCTTTTTCTTCGTTTGAAGCAAGGAAAGCTTGTACATCGCCGTCAAGCTTCGCCACACGTTCGTATGCTTCTTTTGTTAAATCAGCGATTGTTAGCTTACCCGCTTTAATGTCAGCTTGTAGCTCCTTTGCTGAACGTTCAAATAACGTCATGAGGAATCCTCCTATGTTTTAGTATTACATGATAGCTGGTACTTTTACTTGACCATCTTCTTGTTCTTTTACGTTTAACATCATTACTTCACGGTCTAAGCCTTTTGTTGCCACATCTTCACGCATTACGTTTACTAGTGGTAAAACGTGAGTTGTTGGTTCAACATTCGTTGTATCTAACTCGTTTAATTGCTCTGCGAAGTCCGTAATTTTACCAAGCTGTTCAGCAAATTTCTCTGCTTCCTCTTCTGTAATTGCAAGACGTGCTAAATTTGCCACGTGCTTAACTTCTTCTTTTGTTAATTTCGCCATTTTTTCACACCTCCGAATACTCATTCCATTCATTGTTTTTGTCGATAACAATAGGGTTGAATAAAGTTAACCATGCAAATAATCATAACATTTTTCATATTAAAAATCACAACTTTCACCAAAAATAAAGAAACTTTCACTACTAGGACGAAGTGTTGTCTTTAGGGACTGTCTTAAGAGTCTTTCATAAGACTTCGCTTTTCATGAGCAGGGCATGGATCGTGTTGCTATGCTCTCTTTTATCCGTCGTTTCGAGGAGTCTATCCATTTTTGCTTTTCTATCCGTCGTTTCGAAAGCTCTTTCCGCCGCTCCAAGAAGTCTATCCGGCGCTTTTGCTTTTCTATCCGTCACTTCATTGAGTCTATCCGGTACTTCGTAGATTCTATCCATTTTTGCGCCTTCTATCCGTCGCTCCGAGAATTCTATCCGCCTATTATTAAATCTCATTTTCCATCCATAAAAAAATAGCCAGCATAAAGCTGACTATTTTTTATTCATAGATATGCACATATGGTTCCTTTTCGTTGGCTTTCTTAATGATTAATGCCATTGGATCGTTCATCGCGGTAACACTTACTTCAACGTTGGTGTTATCGAATTGATTGATAAGAACACCTGTTAAATATTGAGTAAAGCCTGTAATTTCAGCTTGACCGAAGAATTGGATTGGTATTTCGATTTTTAGCTTTTGAATTTTTTTATTTTGATAGAAGCCTGTTCCTATCACACTAGTATAGTTAGAAAAATATTTATCTACATCTTGTTTGAAATTCTTAAAGTTACTGCTATCATCTCGATATACATCCTGTGATTCATCCGTCGGGAACAGTACATACTCTTCATCAATAGCATTCCAATCAGTTACATCATTTTGTCCAGCTTTGGCCACACCATAGTTAAAATACGTCCCTGGAATAATGTCATTGCGAGCCTGCTGCTTGAACAAGCCTACTACAATCGGTACATCTTTTAATTCATCACGAGTTCTTAGGCGAGACACAATCTCCGTAGCCATCTTCTTCCCTTGCTCGACAAGTGCTGCCTCTGAAATTGGTTCCTCATAATATTCCCCATATTTCTCTTTTTGATAATAATAAATAGAGTTTAAGGCAAGTCCTATCGAAATACCGCCTAATTTTACTTTATTATCATCCGTTTTTGTTAAATAATTTTGCTCAACAATATGTGATAAATAGATTGGGGCCTTTGTTGCACGTTCCTCTGGCGTCATCGAGTCCGTCGTTGGAGGATTTAACCCCTCCTTAACTTGTGAACTGCGCTTCAGGTAATTGGTTACTGTACTTTCGGCTAAATATTGCCCTTCTTGGAAGAAGTAGTTTTTTGTATCAAACTCATTTTGAGAAAGACGCATTAAACCTGTTTCAACTTCCTTCATATCATATTTCGTATAAATATTTGAAACTACTAATCCTCTGCTAGCACTTTTTTTATAAGGAGTTAGCGCTCTATAATATGATTCATCAATCTGTATGCTTGGAATAATCGTTGTTTCCGCTTTTTCCTGTTGCGTCTCCTGTGTAAGCTCTGTCTCCTTCTCTTTAGAAGGCACACAGCCGACTAGCATTGCAGCAGCGACAATTGCAGGAATGAGTCGAAATGACTTCATTATTTTAATACTCCTTTACTGATATTCAGATTTTGCTTGACGAATTGTTCATACCTTTCTATGGAAAGGACGGACAATTCATCTTACTTTACTATAATATTTAGATGATCACCATAACGTGTGATTGATTTCCGTTCCGACTGGGCGCTTTGTTGCTGTCGCTACGCTTTCGCACAGATAAAACATTTGCCGCTGTCGCACAGAGCAAAGCTTCCTGGGGGTCTCGGGCCAACATGATGTTGGTCACGAAGGCGTTATCACAGGATGTGATGGTTTTAGCCTTCGTTCCTCTATCGCTGATCCCCAAGGAGTCGCCCAGTCTCCACTCCAATCAATTTATATAAGGTATGCATTTTAACAAATGTCATCCACAACTTTTGGTGATGAACCTGAAAGTATCCATTATTGGACAAGGTTAAATTGTTCGATCAGGCGATCTTCATTCCAAACTTCAATCCCTAACTGCTCGGCTTTTGTTAGTTTAGAACCCGCATCTGCTCCTGCAATGACAAGATCAGTTTTTTTGCTGACACTGCCTGTAACAATACCACCTAACTCTTCTATTTTCGCTTTTGCTTCGTTACGTGTCAATTGCTCAAGTTTACCAGTTAATACAATTGTTTTACCTGCAAAAGGATTATCTCCTACAGCTACCTCTATCTTTTTACCTTTATATGTCATATTGACGCCTACTTCGGCAAGGCGGCCAATGACTGCACATGCATCCTCGTTTGAAAAATACTCGACAAGCGATGAAGCCATCTTATCACCAATCTCATAAATTTCCACTAGCTGCTCCTCTGTTGCTGCCATCACAGCTTCCATCGTTCCAAACTCCTCTGAAACAATTTTCGCTGCCTTTTCACCAACGTGTCGTATACCTAGTCCAATTAGTAAACGTTCCATCGAATTTTCCTTGGAAGCCTGAATAGCATTTACTAAATTCGTCGCTGATTTTTCACCCATACGCTCAAGTTCGACTAGTTGTTCTACAGTTAAGTGATACAAATCAGAGACATCATGAATTAAATCTGCACGTAAAAACTGCTCAACGACCTTATCACCAAGACCATCAATATTCATAGCATTACGCGATACAAAATATTTAATGCTCTCCGCAATTTGTGCAAAACATGCAGGATTTACACAACGTAATGCTACTTCTCCTTCAATACGAATAAGTTCGCTCTCACAAACAGGACAATTTTCGGGCATTACGTAGGGAACTGAGTCCTCAGGGCGCTGCTCCAGTAGTACACCTACAACTTGTGGAATAATGTCTCCGGCTTTTCGGATAATGACTGTATCTCCTAGTCGAATATCTTTATCTCGAATTAAATCCTCATTGTGTAAAGATGCACGTTGAACCGTCGTACCTGCCACTTGAACAGGCGATAAAATAGCAGTTGGTGTAACAACCCCTGTACGCCCAACCGTTAAATCAATATCAAGTAATGTTGTGACTACTTCCTCAGCAGGGAATTTATAAGCAATTGCCCAACGTGGACTCTTTGCCGTATAACCAAGTTCATCCTGCTGTGCATAGCGATCCACCTTAATAACAATACCGTCAATTTCATAGGCTAAATTCGGACGATCTTCAGTCCATTTTTCGATGAATGCTAGTACCTCCTCAATCGTTGAGCAGCGTTGACGCTCTTTATTTGATGGGAAGCCTAGTCCCTCTAAATAATCGAGCATCTCTGCGTGGCCGTCAATACCATATGCCTCACCATCTCCCCCAATTGCATAAATAAAGGTTGATAGCTGACGACTCGCTGCAATTTTAGGGTCTAACTGGCGTAAAGAGCCAGCAGCCGCATTTCGCGGATTAGCAAATAATTCTTCTCCGTTTTCAGTACGTTGGGCATTCAATTTTTCAAATGATTTTTTAGGCATATACGCCTCACCACGTACTTCTATTGCGATCGGTTCCTTTAATCGAAGAGGTATTGCTCGAATCGTTTTTAAATTTGCTGTAATATCTTCCCCTACAACACCGTCTCCTCGCGTTGCCCCTTGTACAAAAACTCCATTTTCGTATTTTAAAGAAATCGCAAGACCATCTATTTTTAACTCGCAAACATAAGAAAAGTTATCACCGATTGCTTGACGCACTTTACGATCAAATTCACGTAAATCTTCTTCATTAAAAGCGTTTGATAGACTTAGCATAGGGTAATCGTGAGTCACTTTTTTAAAGCCCTCTACCACTGCTCCGCCAACACGCTGTGTCGGTGAATCTGGGTAAATTAGTGAAGGATTTGCTTCCTCTAAAGCAATAAGTTCATGTAATAATTGGTCATAAACACTATCTGCTACGACCGGTTTATCCAACACGTAATAGGCGTGACCGTATTCATGCAATAATTTATTTAACTCCGCAATACGCTGTTCTATTTCGTTCATTTAAGTTCCTCCGCTTACGCTTTTTCAATAGGTGCAAACTGTGCCAATAATCGCTTAATGCCAACTGGTTGTGGAAAGGCGATATCTAGCTCCGTACCATCACCCTCACCTTTTACACTGACAACCATACCTGTTCCCCATTTTTTATGGATCGCCTTGTCCCCGGCCTTCCAGCCAAATTGGTCTCCACCGGTTGTTTGTAAACGAGCTGTTGCTGGTTGTGTTTTCTGAATTGCTCCAAGTGTACGTTTTTGGTACCCACCTGCTGAACGATTACTAGAGGCAAACGGAACCTCAGGCTTCGTACCACCTTTGGACATTGATTCTGTAATATCCTCAGAAATTTCACCTAAGAAACGAGAGACATTGTTATAGCTAGAACGACCAAAAATTGTACGACTTTGTGCACTAGTTAAATACAAACGTTCCTCCGCACGTGTGATACCTACGTAAGCGAGACGACGTTCTTCTTCCATTTCATCCATATCATCAAGTGAACGAGAATGTGGGAAGATATTTTCCTCCATTCCAATGATAAAGACCACAGGGAATTCTAAGCCCTTTGCGGCATGCATCGTCATTAAAATAATGTTGCCCTTCGATGTATCCTCTTTATCAAGTGCATCAATATCTGCAATTAGAGCTAAATCTGTTAAAAAGGCAATTAAGCTCTTTTCATCACTACGCTCCTCAAAAGCCTTTGTTACTGATAAAAACTCTTCAATATTTTCTAAGCGACTTTCCGCTTCAATAGTCTTTTCGTTTTGTAGCATTGCACGATAACCTGATTTGTCAATGACTTGCTCTACAATTTCAGTCACAGATAAATATTCTTGCATCTCTGTAAAGCCTTTAATCATCGCATAAAACTGCTCAGCCGAATTAGCAGCCTTCCCTGTTAGACCCATGAATACAAGATCATTCATTGCATCAAAAATAGAGCGATCTTGTTCAATCGCATAGCGCGCCATTTTTTCAAAGGAGGTTGCACCTATACTACGCTTTGGCTCATTGATAATACGTGCAAGTGATAAATCATCATCATTATTGGCAATAAGGCGCAAGTAGGCAAGTAAGTCCTTAATCTCTTTACGATCATAGAACTTAGTACCACCAACTATTTGATAAGCCATATTGGACTTAACAAGCACTTCCTCCATCACACGAGACTGAGCATTTGTACGATAGAGTATCGCAAAGTCATCAAATGAACGATTTTCTTTTTGAATATGCTGTTGGATTGTTTGTACAACGAATTGTGCTTCCTCTTGCTCGTTATACGCTTTGTACAATACGATTTTTTCACCCTCTGCATTTTCTGTACGCAGTTCTTTTGGATAACGTGTTGTATTATTTTGAATGACGTCATTTGCTGCTTGTAGGATGCGTTTTGTTGAACGATAATTTTGCTCAAGCATAATGGCCTTAGCATTCGGATAATCCTTTTCGAATGAAAGAATATTGCCAATGTCCGCACCACGCCAACGATAAATCGATTGGTCTGAATCACCTACAACACAAATATTTTTAAATTTCTTGGCCAGCATCTGAACAAGTAAATATTGAGATTTATTCGTATCTTGATACTCATCCACATGAATATATTGAAATTTATTTTGATAGTATTCAAGCACTTCAGGTACACGCTTGAATAATGTAATAGTTGTCATAATCAAATCATCAAAATCGAGGGATTGATTGCGGCGTAGTCTTTTTTCATAACCTTTATAAACCTGGGCAACCGTTTTTTCGTAAGGATTATTTTCATTGATTTGGCCTGCATAATCATCCGCAGTTATACATTCGTTTTTTGCTGAACTTATTGCATTTAAAATTGCACGTGGTTCAAAACGCTTCGTGTCAATATTTTCATCCTTCATAACATTTTTAATAACGGATAGCTGATCAGTCGAATCTAAAATTGAAAAATTACGTGATATCCCTAGCTGATCAATATTGCGTCGTAAAATTCTCACACACATTGAGTGGAAGGTCGATACCCACATACTATCACCAGTTCCGTTACCAAGAATGCCATCAATACGCTCACGCATTTCACGTGCAGCTTTATTGGTAAATGTGATTGCTAAAATCTTTGATGGGTATACTTCTTTTTCGATTACTAAGTATGCTATACGATGTGTCAATACACGTGTCTTCCCTGATCCAGCCCCCGCCATAATTAGAAGCGGTCCCTCAGTTGTTTTAACCGCATTTTCCTGCTCAGGGTTCATACCTGCTAATAAGTTTTTCGTTAACTGCTCCATTTCGCACCGCCTTACAAACATTTATTTATCAATTATGCCTCGGCATAATTGCGTCCGGAATCGGCTTTGTGCTTGCACAAAGAACTCCTTTCCGATTCCGTGACATCCGCCGGAGGCTTTAACTTCTTTCAGCAGGTGTTTGGACACCTGCTGAAAAAGTTAAATTATATCGTATTTTTAACAGCCTTAACAGTCGCAAGTGCAGCTTTTAAATCTTCGTAAATAATATTACCAACTACTACTGTATCTGCATATTTTGCCATTTCTGCTGCTTGCTTAGCAGATGTAATGCCGCCACCGTAAAACAGTCGCGTATTTTTCAGCTCTTTTTTCACAGCACTTACAACGTCTATATCACCATAAGTTCCGCTATACTCTACATAAAATACAGGTAGTCTAAAGAAATTTTCAGCCATACGTGCGTAAGCTACAACATCATCAATGGATAAATCTGTTTTCGCATTCGTTACTTCTGCTACTTTACAGTCCGGGTTTAAAATACAATAACCTTCAGCTACTAATTCATCCCACACCATAATATCTCCATACTCCTTAATGGCCTCATGGTGTAGATTTTTAATCCACTTTGGATCATCACTATTCAACACAGTTGGAATGAAATAATAGTCATAGCCTGGTGTTACCGAATCAATTGAAGAAATTTCAAGCGCAATTGGTACTTCAAAGCGTCGTACACGAACAAGCAGATCTAATACACCATCTAATGTTACACCGTCTGTTCCACCAACTATAATAACATCTGTACCTGACTCACAAATTCTTTCTAGTGCCTCATCTGAGATGTCTTTAGCTGGGTCTAGTTTGAACACATGTCTCCATTCTAAATAATCCATCTATTTTACCACCTATCATTTTCTATCTATTCGTTTACAAGTATAGCTTATGACTGTCGACAAAAAAATGAAAAAGACTGAGCAGAACCTCTACCCAGCCTCTTTACCTACTATTCTTTTGGTGCTTGAAACGGCTTTTCATCTGGATACAAACGACCTAGCATTTCATCATATGTATCATTCCCGTAATCAAAGCAACGACGTACACGTGAAATAGTTGCAGTACTTGCACCTGTTTCCTTTTTAATGGATTCGTAGGTTTTCTTTAAACGTAGTAAATGCGCAACCTCAAAGCGTTGTGCCAGCGATTGAATTTCACTAATCGTACATAAATCATCAAAAAACTTATAGCATTCTTCGATGTCTTTCAGCTCTAACACTGCTTTAAATAATTGATCTGTTTGATGCCCTCGAATTTTTTCGATTTGCATGCAATTTTCCTCCCTTTAAGGCTGCGTTTTCACCATTGCTTGTAACCCTGGTGAAGTTGGTATGAAATGAACCCAAGACTTCCCTGGTACTAGCTTTACAAGTTCCCCAGACTCTTCTACAGCCATTGGTATTCCATCAATATTAGCCCATTTGACTTCTCTCATATAGCCATTTTGAAATACATACGCATTTCCACCAGAAGTTAAATCAATTTCTTGGCGTCCCTCTTTATCAACAGTTTGATGTTTCATTTCAAAAAATAGAACATTTGCCAATGATAATGTGTCGCCTGTTAACATATCCTTTGTGTCAACGCCAGCCGATTGTCGTCCATAACGATTACTTTGATGATCATACACATACGAATTATGGAAATACTCACTATTTCCGTAGTAAATGTCAACTTGACTTGTTTCAATGCCTATTTTACCACGTTCATCGGGTTCATAAAAAGCCTGACTTACTTTTTCACGGTAAATCATTGAAGCGTCCACTTTTTCAGCTCCATTTAAGATATTTTCAGGCGTAATATACGAGTTGTGTGGAGCAACACGATCTTTTGAACGTTTAAAAAGTGTACCATCATAATCCATACCATTTATATTGTCGACTACATTATTACTAAGCATTGATTTTGCTTCTGGGCTATAGCCATGTGCTACGTAAAATGCATCGAAGCCTTTCGCAAGATCAACAAAATAAGATCGAGCACTACGAACAGGCCCTATATTTTCTGGCAGTTCACTTTGATAGACTGCTAAAAAACGAGTTACATTGCCTTCTGCCAACATTTCATAAATGATATCTGCCGCAGCCAATCCTGATTGTGGACGTGCTTCAGGATGATTATTAATTGTGACCATAATCGGGCGTTGTGTGATTTCTTCCTTAACAGCCTCGCCTGTTAACGGAGCAACTTCCGACCCTTCTTGAACAGACTCTCCAATAGCAGATTCTTCGTCAACTTTTTTCGTATCGTCTTCCTTCACTTCCGATGAATCTTTTGAACATCCTCCTATCAATAAGGTACTAAAAGCCATGGCAATAAATAGTTTCTTTGATTTGAACACAAGCATTACTCTCCTTTAATCAACTACATTTAACTGTAATTCTGGCTATACCATAGGGAAACTTCAACTAGCGCATCACTGCTGGTAATAATAACTTATTCTTCATAACATCAAAAATCCCTTTTGGTGTGATACGGATATATGGTAAATGTGTAGATTGTAAGAATAATAAAGAATAAATTGCATCTCCTAAGTGGTAACCACGTTCCGCTAATGCTTGTTTTAAGAACTTCTCTTTTTCTGATAGCTCCTTAACATCCCCATCATATAAAAGACCACCAATAGTTAATGGTACAGTTGCAATTACTTCACCCTTTTCAACAAGTACAATCCCACCACGCATTGCCTTCATTTCTTCAAAAGCTGTAATCATATCATCTTTATTTTTTCCGATCAGCAAGATATCGCCTGTATTCGAATAAGAGGAGGCAAAACCTTGAACACTAGTAGCAAAACCTTTAATCATCGTGTTAACATGCCATTTGCCATCTCTATTGATGAGCATTAAATAGCATTCATCATGATCTGCAAGTTGCCCTTCTCTAGTAATTAATGAGTTATATGGTTTCGTAATAACATCATTTACTAGCTCAATTCCAAACGGCATCGAGAACTGAAAGTCATGAGAAGTTAATGAAAAATCTAAATCAAATGCCGGTAACGCTGAATAGTCAATTTCAGCAAGCCTTTGTACTCGCTCTCCATCGCGTTTTAACCAAACTCCTTTTGATAATACACTCTCAGGAACTGGGTGCCATTCATCTTGTAAAATATTAAGTGAGGCAAATCGGCCAGTTGCGATAAAACCATGTAAGCTGGACATATTATAATAACGTGCCACATTGTAGGAAGCCATTTGATAAGCATCTATTGGTGCTACACCTGCATCTAAGGCTACTTGAATACATTTATCCATCACACCATCCTCATGAAAAGATGGTGGCGAGCCATCTGTTGTCATCATTAAATGGTCAAAAATAGGTAGCTCTTTTTCGACTATTCCCTTTAATAGATTTGGTAAATCTGGACGTATTGAAGAATGACGCAGCGTTACCGCGTATCCTTGCATAATGCGTCGTTCCACTTCTTCCACTGTCATAGCTTCATGATCACCATCTGCACCAAGTAGCTTCATACGCGCTAAAGTTCGTTCTGATGCGCCAGGGAAGTGCCCCTCTATTTTTTCCCTGTAGCCCTTAGCCATTTGCATACGATAGAGCATTTGGTCATCTCCATGTAACAACCTTGGCCAGCCCGTTAATTCTCCTCCAAGTAAAACATCATCTCGTTCTAACCATTCTAAAATGGACGTATTAGAAAAAATTTCTTCCTCCTGTTCCATTTCAGTTTGCGAATCAAAACGTGTCCACCAGTAAAAGGAAAACGGTAGCTTTTTCAAATTATCTAATATTGAAAACGCTTTCTTATTTTCTAAAGATAAAACGAAGCTTAAATTATCAGAAATAAAAGTTGTAGTTCCTAGCTGTCCACAAAAATCAGCAAAAGATTGTGGATGGTATAATTGGAACGGATGAACATGTGGCTCAATATATCCTGGGACAATTGTTTTATTCGTACAATCTACCACTTCTGTCCCTTCTAATAACGGAGGCATTCTATCACCAGCATAGACAATACGTTCTCCTAAAATCCAAATGTTTCCTACTACCCACTGTTTGAGCATGCTATGTAAATAACGTGCATTTTTTAATACAATATCCGGTGCATTTTTGCCATCAACTACAGCCAATTGTTGGCGTAATTCTGTAATTCTCCATACTGGATCCATTCTATTCGCCCCTTCCTAAATTGCGTAAAATTTCATTGTGTAAATCTAACTTATAATCACATACTAGTACTGCATAAACGCTTATTTTCATAAAAATAGTGCTTTATGCAATCATCTTGTTTCAATCGTAACACAGCACTTTCATAAAGCAAAGTGCACCCCGCTTTATTTTTTCCACAATGACTAAAGGAGGAAATTATGATGCAAGAAACTAATTTAAGCGAACAAAATGCCTTCTGTCGCTTTGCCATGGGTACAAGTTTAACGGCATTTGGTATCGCTAGGGTCTCAAGAAATCCTAATTGTATGAGAGGTCGATTGATGATTGCATTTGGTGCCATGAAAATGGCTGAGGGTATCTTTAAGTATTGCCCAACTAAAGCTTTACTGAGCTCTAATATGCAGAGTGCTATGAACAGCAACAACAATAACACTTCTATGCAAAGTATGCTCAGTGGCCAAAATTCTATGTCATCTGAACAAATCGATAAACTCATGAAGGATTTCTCCTCTGCTATTTCTGGAACTATGTCAGGATCAAATGCAACTGCTTCAAAGCAATCTGACTCCAGCACTTCAAATCAAAAATTCTCAGACAGTAAAAATTCTGCAAATCAAGCACAAAATCCTTCTTAGTCAAAGGAGCCGTCTCAATTGTATTATTGAGACGGCTCTCACCCTTTTTAATCATAGTGACCATCACCATAGCGAGGGGTTGATTTCCGTTCCGGCTGGGCGCTTTCCTGGGGGCGTTCGATGAGCCGCTTCGCTTCGCTGCAGGGTCTCATCTGAAACGCTATTCCCCGAGGAGTCGCCCAGCCTCCACTCCAATCAACTATTTGCAAAGCATACATTTTAACAAAATGTCATCTCTAAATTACGATGATGGACCAAAATTTATTAGAAACACTTGTATGGCAGATTACTACAACGAGGGTTGATTTACGTTCGGCTCATTTAATCAGTCACTACTTAAACGTACGCCAGCCGATATCTTTGCGGTAGAAGAAATTGTTCCATTCTTCAGTTGCAATACCTGCGTATACTTTTTCTTGTGCTTCTTTTAAAGTAGCTGCCTTTGCGCCAACCAATAATATTCGGCCACCATTACCAACAAAGTTCTCATCTACAAACTTTGTACCCGCATGGAATACCGCGTGTGAAGCTGATAGTGCCTCTAAGTTAGGTAATGCATGTCCTTTTTCAACGTCCCCTGGATAGCCTTCAGCGGCAATTACTACGCCTAGCATTGCTTCATCAGACCATTGCAAATCAAATGGCGTTTCTTCCATTAATGCTGTCATAAATGCACCAAAGTCAGATGCCATACGTGGTAAAACTACTTGTGTTTCTGGATCACCAAAGCGTGCATTAAACTCAATCACTTTCGGACCATTTTTCGTTAAAATCAATCCTGCATATAGTATCCCTGTAAACGATACACCATCTGTCTCCA
This sequence comes from Lysinibacillus agricola, assembly GCF_016638705.1. Classification (GTDB taxonomy): domain Bacteria; phylum Bacillota; class Bacilli; order Bacillales_A; family Planococcaceae; genus Lysinibacillus; species Lysinibacillus agricola. Next base: position 4,626,188 of record NZ_CP067341.1, read on the forward strand.
TACCTTTCACAGTTGGTTCAACAATCGTCTTATAAGTAACATCTACTACTTCTTGAGAAATTTGAGGCACTGGGGAATAGGCTCCCATACCACCTGTGTTCGGTCCTTTATCGCCATCATAAGCACGTTTATGGTCTTGAGCAATGACCATTGGATAAATCTGACCTTTATGGACAAACGACATGAAGGAGAATTCTTCTCCATCCAGGAATTCTTCAATGACCACTCGAGAAGATGATTCACCATAACGTTGGTTACCGATCATATCCTTTACAGCTTCAACGGCTTCTTCTTCAGTCATTGCTACAACTACACCTTTACCAGCTGCTAAACCATCTGCCTTGATAACGATTGGAGCACCTTGCTCTTTAATATAGGCAATAGCCTTATCTGCTTCAGTAAATGTTTCATGGGCTGCTGTTGGGATATGATACTTATTCATAATATCCTTAGCGTATGATTTACTGCTTTCGATTTGTGCTGCTTCCTTTGTTGGACCAAATATTCGTAAGCCACGAGCCGTAAAGAAATCCACGATTCCTTCAGCAAGTAGTTGCTCAGGCCCAACAAAGGTTAAATCTACCTCATTTTCTTTAGCGAATTGTGCCAAGCCTGCAAAATCCATTGCATCAATCGCCACAACTTCTGCATCTCCTCGCATGCCATCATTACCAGGTGCTACAAATACTTTATTGACAGATGGTGAAATACTAAATTGTTTGGCGATAGCATGCTCACGACCGCCGCTTCCAATGACTAATACTTTCATTTTAGGGAATCCTCCTCTTTGTGCATAAGACCGAGATGAGCCAACATCTCGGTCTAGTTTTTGGATATTTTAGTGTTTGAAATGACGTACGCCAGTGAATACCATTGCGATGCCGTATTCATTAGCTTTATCGATTGAATCCTGATCTTTTATAGAGCCGCCTGGTTGAATAATTGCTGTAATACCAGCTGCCGCAGCTGCTTCCACTGTATCGCTCATTGGGAAGAATGCATCTGATGCTAATGCTGCGCCTTTTGCCTTTTCGCCTGCTTGTTCAAATGCGATTTTAGCTGCTCCGACACGGTTCATTTGACCAGCACCAACACCAAGTGTCATTTGAGAATCTGTAACGACGATAGCATTAGATTTAACGTGCTTCACAACTGCCCAGCCAAGCTGTAACGCTTCCCATTCTTGTGTTGTCGGTTCGCGGTCCGTGACAACTTTAATATCTGCATCGGCAAAGCCGTAGCGATCTGGTTCTTGCACAAGAAGGCCACCTTCAACTGATACAACATTGAATTTGTCTTGTATTGCTTGCTCGAAAGGAATTATTAGTAAGCGAATATTTTTCTTTTTCGTTAAAATATCAAGTGCTTCTTGAGAGAAAGCTGGTGCAATAATAATTTCTAAAAAGATATGGCTTAATTTTTCAGCAGTTGCTGCATCTACTTCCATATTTAAAGCAATAATGCCGCCGAAAATAGACGTTGAATCTGCCTCATATGCTTTATCAAACGCTTCTTCTAATGTTGCACCCGTTCCAACACCACAAGGATTCATGTGCTTTACAGCTACTGCTGCAGGCATTTCAAACTCTTTGACAATTTGTAATGCTGCATTCCCATCTTGAATATTGTTGTATGATAATTCTTTACCATGTAATTGCGTAGCATAAGCTAATGAAAAATCTGAGCCTAGACGTTTTTGATAGAACGCTGCTTTTTGATGAGGATTTTCACCATAGCGTAAGTTTTGTTTTAATTCATATGTCATTGTTAAGCTCTCTGGGAACTCTTCTTCTGTTAAGTAGTTTGAGATATATGAATCATAAGCGGCTGTGTGACGGAAAACTTTTGCAGCTAACTTGCGACGTGTTTCAATTGTCGTTACACCATTTGCTTTCAGTTCCTCTAATACGTTCGTATAGTCATTGCTATCCACAATTACTGTTACATATTGATGGTTTTTTGCTGCAGAACGTAACATTGTTGGACCACCGATATCAATATTTTCGATCGCATCATCCCATGTTACATTAGGCTTTGAAATTGTTTCAACGAACGGGTAAAGATTGACACAAACAATCTCAATTGGCTCAATTCCATGCTCATTCATTTGTGCTTGATGAGAAGTATCGTCAAACTTTCCTAATAGTCCACCGTGAATCATAGGGTTTAAAGTTTTTACACGGCCATCTAAAATTTCAGGGAATTTAGTTACTTCATCGACTGCTGTTACAGCAACATTATTGTCTTGTAACATTTTTTTCGTACCACCAGTTGATAAAATTTCATAACCTAATGCTACTAGTTCTTTTGCAAATTCTAAAATACCATCTTTATTGGAAACACTGATTAATGCACGTTTTGTCACAACAATATCCTCCTAATTTTTACGATCATCACCAAAACGTGTGGTTGATTTCCGTTCCGACTGGGCGCTTTGTAGCTGACGCTTCGCTTTCGCGCAGAGCAGAGCTTCCTGGGGGCGTCCGATGAGCCGCTTCGCTTCGCTGCAGGGTCTCGGGCCAACACGATGTTGGTCACGAAGGCGTTATCACAGGATGTGATGGTTTTAGCCTTCGTTCCTCTATCGCTAATCCCCAAGGAGTCGCCCAGCCTCCACTCCAATCAACTTATTTACATAGTAGACGTTTTAACAAAAGTTACCCACAACTTTTGGTGATGAACCAATTTTTATCGTGTTTGCCACGAATATGTCTTGCTATTGATAGAGTAGAGTTAGGCTGTATTGTTCCAGAAGACCTAACTCCTCACCACTGAATTACTTTAATAACTGCTGTAAAGCTTTTGTATAGAGTACATGCTCTTCTTTATGAATGGCCGTTTCTGTTGCCTCACGGTCACCATCAACAACTGACACTGCCGCTTGAGCAATAATAGGGCCTGTGTCCATACCTTCGTCTACAAAATGTACAGTCACACCTGTTATCTTGACTCCATGTTCCATCGCTTGACCAATGGCATCTTTACCAGGGAAAGCTGGTAATAGTGAAGGATGGATATTCACGATGCGTTGCGGAAAGGCCGTCAGTAATACTTCACTAATTAAGCGCATATAACCCGCAAGCACAATCCATTCAACGTCATATTTACGTAGAGCCTCGATAATAGCTGTCTCGTAATCTGCTTTTGTTGCAAACTCTTTCGGACTTAAAGCTAGCACTGGAATACTAAAGTTTTCAGCTCGTGTGACTACAAATGCGCCAGGCTTGTCTGTAACAACAAGCTCGACTTTTACATTTAGTTCGCCACGTTCAATAGCCTCTTGAATGGCCTGAAAGTTACTACCGCTCCCTGAAGCAAAAACGGCAATTTTAGTTGGTGCAGTCATTACACTAAACTCCCATCATGTGAGCCATTAAATACAACACCCTCGCCTTTCACAACGCGACCAATTGTGTATGCTTTTTCACCATTTTCTTCCACTGTAGCAAGCACATTCTCTACTTCATTTGCAGGTACAGCTAAAACGAAGCCAATACCCATATTAAAGACATTATATAAATCCTTATCCTCTAGCTGTCCTTTTTCTTTTAAAAATTCAAAAATACGTAAGACAGGCCAAGAACCTAAATCAATTTCAGTTGCTAAACCTTCGGGCATCATACGTGGTAGGTTTTCATAAAAGCCACCGCCAGTTACATGTGCACAGCCATGAACGTCCGCTGCTTTTAAAGCCGCAAGCACAGGTTTCGCATATAATTTTGTTGGCACTAACAAGGCTTCCCCGATAGGACCAAGATCCTCGTAGCCTTCCACAATCGAATCAACTGCGTAATTATTATCAGCAAAGACAATTTTTCGTACTAATGAGTAACCGTTTGAATGCACACCGCTTGAAGCAATACCAACAAGTACGTCACCTTCTACAATTTTTTCACCTGTCACGATTGCTGATTTTTCACAAGCTCCTACTGCAAAACCAGCTAAATCATACTCATCTTCATCGTAAAGACCTGGCATCTCTGCAGTTTCACCACCGATTAATGCCGCACCAGATTGCACACAGCCATCCGCAACGCCCTTTACAATTTGTTCAATTTTCGCTGGCTCAGCTTTTCCAAGAGCTACATAATCTAAAAAGTACAGTGGTTCAGCACCTTGCGCTACGATATCATTGACACACATTGCTACACAGTCCACACCAATCGTGTCGTGCTTGTCCACCATAAATGCTAGTTTTAGCTTTGTCCCAACACCATCTGTACCTGAAATAAGAACAGGTTCCTTAAGATTTAGTTCTGACAAGTCAAACATACCACCAAAGCCACCGAACGTTCCCATCACACCTAGACGGTTTGTACGTTCAACGTGAGACTTCATTCGTTTTACGGCTTCGTAGCCTGCTTCAATATTTACACCTGCTTGTTCATATGCTTTTGACACGCAGAGTTCCTCCTTATCATCCAAATCTAGATCTGTCATCATTGCTAGACGTATTTAGATGTTTTTCTTAACGTAATAGTTCTTTTTCATGTGGTAAGATTGTATCCGGAAAAATTTCTGTTGGATATTTGCTTGTAAAGCATGCTAGGCATAATCCACGGTTTTCATCTTCATATGGTCTTGCAATCGTCTCCACCATGCCCTCAACGGAAAGGAATGTTAGTGAATCGGCTCCTATAGTTTCACGAATTTCATCTACACTTTGGCTAGATGCAATCAATTCTTCATGTGTTGAAGTATCGATGCCATAATAGCAAGGATCCGTCATTGGTGGCGAAGAAATCACAACATGTACTTCTGCCGCACCTGCATCTTTTAACATTTTTACAATACGTCTTGAAGTTGTACCACGAACGATTGAATCGTCCACCATCACTACGCGTTTACCTTTTACGACTTGAACAACTGGAGAAAGCTTCATTTTCACACCGCGTTCACGTAATTCCTGTGTCGGTTGGATAAATGTACGACCTACATAACGATTTTTAATAAGACCTAGCTCATAAGGAATACCGCTTTCCTCTGCAAAGCCAATTGCTGCAGAAATACTTGAGTCAGGCACACCTGTTACAACATCAGCTTCAATATGTGCACATTCACGAGCAAGCTGTTTTCCCATACGTTTACGTGCCATATGGACGTTAATACCATCAATATCAGAATCAGGACGTGCTAAATACACGTACTCCATCGCGCACATTGCACGTTTATCCATTTCTGCAAAACGATCAGATTTTACACCTTCGTCGTTGATAATTAATAACTCACCAGGTTCAACAGATCGAACGAATTCTGCACCTATTAAATCGAATGCGCAAGTTTCAGAGGCTACAACCCAGCCATCTCCTAGCTTTCCAAGAGATAATGGACGTAAACCATGTGGATCACGTGCAACAAGCATTTCATCTTTAGTCATAATTAAGAACGAATACGCACCCTTTAATAATGAGAGGGCATTTTTCACCTTTGCACGGAATGGTGAATGCGAGCTTTTCTTAATAAGATGTGCTAGCACTTCTGTATCGGAGCTTGAATGGAAGATACTTCCTTGTCGCTCTAAATACTGCTTTAGGTGCGTAGCATTGACTAAGTTACCGTTATGAGCAATTGAAAGGCTTCCAGTTGAGGAGTGGAATAATAACGGCTGTACATTTTCAATACCGCCTCCACCAGCAGTCGTATAACGAACATGAGCAATTGCTGCTTTTCCGTTAACTGCCTTTAACTTATCTTCGTTGAAAACATCATTAACTAGTCCTTCGCCTTTCACCGCGCGAAGATGCTGACCGTCAGAAACGACGATTCCAGCACCTTCTTGGCCACGGTGTTGAAGAGCATGAAGCCCGTAATAACTAAGGTGTGCTGGATTTGGGTTGCCCCAAATACCAAACACCCCACATTCTTCGTTTAAGCCTCTGAGTTCAGCAAGCATGGGATTGCTCCTTTCCAATTAGAACGGAATTCCTCCACTGTACCATCTACAAGCACACCGTTATCACCGTTGATTTTAACAAGCGCATCGTTAGTTACGACACCGATTTTCTGTGCATCTTTTACAATTTCTACAAATGCAGCTGCATTTTCTTCTTTCACTGTTACAACGAAACGAGATTGTGTTTCACTGAATAATGCTGTTGTAGCAGAGCCAGTTAATGTAACATCAACACCTAAGCCATTTGCGCCAAATGTTGTTTCAGCAAGCGCTACTGCAAGACCACCCTCTGCCACATCATGTGCAGATTGTACGATTCCGGCTTTAATCGCTTTGAGCAATGCTTGTTGACGTGCAGCTTCAATCTGTAGGTCAATAGCTGGTGCTTTACCTGAAATAACCCCATTATTTAATAATTTTTGAAGCTCAGAACCACCAAATTCAGTTTTTGTATCGCCGATCACAAACACTACATCACCAGCAGCTTTTACATCTTGAGTTGTCACATGTGCCAAATCTTCAATTAGTCCAACCATACCGATTGTTGGTGTTGGGTAAACTGCTTCTCCAGAACGCTCGTTATAAAGAGACACGTTACCGCCGATTACTGGCGAATTCAGTGCTGTACAAGCTGCTGAAATACCATCAGCTGATTTTTCAATTTGCCAGAAGATTTCTGGTTTCTCAGGATTACCAAAGTTTAAGCAGTCAGTAATCGCTAATGGTGTACCACCAGTTGCTACGATATTACGAGCCGCTTCTGCTACAGCAATGGCACCGCCTACCTCTGGATCTAGGTAAATATAACGAGAGTTACAGTCTGTAGTCATTGCTAACCCTTTGTTCGTACCGCGAACGCGGATAACTGCTGCATCAGAACCTGGTGCAACGACTGTTGATGTACGTACTTGATAATCATATTGATCGTATACCCACTCTTTAGAAGCAATTGTTGGTGCTTTTAAAAGTGCGTTTAATGTTTCTTTGTAATCTGTTACGGCTGGTTCCGTGTTTTCTATCGCCTGGAACTCAGCATAGTAAGTAGGCTCTGCAGATGGCTTATGATAAACTGGTGCATCTTCTGCAAGTGCATCAGCAAGTACTTCAGCTACAACTTCACCATTGTGTAATAAGCGAAGCATTTTATCATCTGTCACTCGACCAATTGCCACAGCATCTAAATCATATTTATCGAAAATCGCTTTAATTTCTTCTTCGCGACCTTTTTTCACAACAAGTAGCATACGCTCCTGAGATTCAGATAGCATCATTTCATATGCTGTCATGCCTGTCTCACGTTGTGGTACTAAGTCTAAGTTCATTTCTACACCAGAGCCAGCCTTAGAAGCCATTTCTGCTGATGAAGAAGTAAGACCAGCAGCACCCATATCTTGAATACCTACTAGAGCGTCAGATTTTACAACTTCTAAACATGCTTCAAGTAAAAGTTTCTCCATGAATGGGTCTCCTACTTGTACTGCTGGACGTTGGTTTTCAGATTCCTCTGTTAACTCCTCGGATGCAAATGTTGCACCGTGGATACCGTCACGACCTGTTTTTGCGCCAACATACATGACTGTATTTCCTACGCCAGCTGCGATCCCGCGTTGAATATCTTTGTGGTCAATTAAACCTACACACATTGCATTAACAAGTGGATTACCTTCATAGCAAGGATCAAATTGAATCTCTCCGCCTACAGTTGGAATTCCGATACAGTTACCGTAACCTGCGATACCAGCAACTACTTCTTCAAATAAATATTTACCACGCGCTGATTTTAATTCGCCAAAGCGTAGTGAGTTCAGCATCGCAATTGGACGTGCACCCATTGAGAAAACGTCACGGATAATACCACCAACACCTGTTGCAGCACCTTGATAAGGCTCGATTGCTGAAGGATGGTTGTGTGATTCCATTTTAAATACAACTGCTTGTTCATCACCAATATCTACGATACCTGCGCCTTCACCTGGACCTTGTAAAACTTGAGGACCCTTTGTAGGGAATTTACGTAACACTGGTTTTGAATTTTTGTATGAGCAATGCTCAGACCACATTACTGAGAAAAGACCTGTCTCTGTCCAGTTTGGTAGACGTCCTAAAATACCTTCTACCATTGCAAATTCTTCGTCTGACATCCCCATACCAGCGTATAGCTTTTGATCTTTAATTTGCTGTGCTGTTGGCTCAAACTTAGTTGTTGACATGATTTTCCCTCCACTGCTTCACAATTGATTTAAATACTGCTAGACCGTCTGCTCCGCCCACCAGTGCATCAACAGCTCGCTCTGGGTGAGGCATCATACCTAGTACATTGCCGCGCTCGTTTACAATCCCCGCGATATCTTCTAAAGAACCGTTTGGATTTTCGCCTGAGTATGTGAACACGATTTGATTGTTGTCTTTTAATTGTTGTAAAGTTTCCTCATCACAGTAATAGTTACCTTCACCATGTGCGATTGGAATATTGATCATTTGACCCTGCTCATATTGGTTTGTGAATAATGTATTGTTGTTTTCAACTTTTAGCTGGATTGTACGGCACATGAATTTCAAATTTTTATTGCGAAGTAATGCACCTGGTAATAAACCTGCTTCAGTTAAGATTTGGAATCCATTACATACGCCTAATACCGGCTTACCAGCATCTGCTGCTTTCTTGACCTCTGCCATAATATTAGATTGGTTTGCCATTGCACCACAACGAAGATAATCCCCGTATGAGAAGCCTCCCGGTACTAAAATGCCATCAAAGCCACTTAAATCTGTTGCTGTATGCCATACATATTCTACTTCTTCACCTAGCTCGTCTTTAATCGCATGATACATATCGATATCACAGTTTGACCCAGGGAATACGAGTACTGCGAATTTCATGATTAGTTTGCCTCCTCGACTTCGTAACGGTAGTCTTCGATTACAACGTTAGTTAAAACCTTTTCACACATTTCTTTTACTAGAGTATCAATATCACGTTCTGTATCTTTAATTGTTAGTTCAAGATATTTACCGATACGTAAATCTTCTACTTCAGCGTAACCCATTTTCACTAAAGAACCTTGTACAGCTGAACCTTGTGGATCAAGAATGCTCTCGCGTAATGTTACGTAAATTTTAACTTTTTTCATTGTTATTTGCCTCCGAGTCTAGAAAGTATAATAGTATAAACTTCAGTTAAATTACCAAGATCTCTACGAAAGACATCTTTGTCTAACTTTTGATTTGTAGTTGCATCCCAAAGTCTACATGTATCTGGTGATATTTCATCTGCCAGTAGTACATTTCCATCATTGTCACGTCCGTACTCTAATTTAAAGTCAATTAGCGTAACATTGACATCTGCAAATAATGGCTGCAGAACTTTGTTAATTGTAAGTGCACCATCATAAATGGCAGTCACTTCTTCAGGTGTTGCAAGATCAAGTACGTCAATATGCTCCGTTGTAATGAACGGATCGCCAAGCTCATCGTCTTTATAATAAAACTCAACGATTGGGCGTTTTAATGGTGTACCTTCCTCAAGGCCAAGACGTTTCGCTAAGCTGCCTGCCGCTATATTACGAACTACGACCTCAATTGGAATAATATCTACCTTTTTTACAAGCTGTTGCGTATCAGACAATTGTTTTACGAAATGTGACGCAATTCCGTTAGCTTGTAATTTTTCGAAAATTAATGAAGTAATGCGATTATTTAATACGCCTTTACCTTCAATTTCTTCTTTTTTCTCACCATTAAATGCTGTTGCACTATCCTTGTACTCAACGAGTAGCACGTTTTGCTCCTCTGTTGTATACAATTTTTTTGCTTTACCTTCGTACAAAAGTTGACCTTTAGTCATTTCGTTTTTCCCCCTGGTATTATGAGATACGCGCGTATTGTTCAGAATTGAATCGTGCGTATACGATTCAATTCTGTAACATCCGCTAGTGACTCTACTTAGTTAAGTCCAAGACGCTCAAAAATCATGTCTACATGCTGTAAATGGTAGTTGTAATCAAAGCACTCATCTAGCTCTTCCTTCGTTAAATACGATGTAATTTTTTCACTTCCATCGACTAACGTACGGAACTGAACTTGCTCGTCCCACGCCTGCATCGCTAATGGTTGTACGGTATCATACGCTTCCTCACGCACTAACCCTTTATCGATAAGTGCTAATAGGATACGTTGAGAGTAAATTAGACCAAAAGTGCGACCCATATTACGTTTCATGTTTTCAGGGAATACTGTTAAGTTTTTCACAATGTTACCGAAGCGATTTAACATATAGTTAAGTGTAATCGTTGCATCCGGTAAAATAACACGCTCTGCAGATGAATGTGAAATATCACGCTCATGCCATAATGCTACGTTTTCATAAGCTGTTACCATATAGCCACGCATTAAACGTGACATACCAACCATGTTTTCAGATCCGATTGGATTACGTTTATGAGGCATTGCTGATGAGCCTTTTTGTCCTTTTGCAAAGGCTTCCTCAACTTCACGCGTTTCAGATTTTTGCAAGCCACGAATCTCTGTTGCAAATTTCTCAATTGATGTTGCAATTAATGCCAACGCCCCTAAATACTGCGCATGACGATCACGTTGTAATGTTTGTGTTGAAATAGGTGATGCTGTAAGTCCTAATTTATCGCATACATATTGCTCAACTTTAGGATCGATATTGGCATATGTTCCAACTGCTCCAGACATTTTTCCTGTTTCAATTACTTTTGCTGCGGCATCAAAGCGTTCTAGGTTACGCTTCATTTCTTCATACCATAAGCCTAATTTTAAGCCGAAAGTTGTTGGCTCAGCATGAACACCATGTGTACGTCCCATCATAACCGTATGCTTATGCTCTTTTGCTTTTGCTGCAATAATATCAATGAAATTCACGATGTCTTTGCGTAAAATATCATTCGCTTGTTTAATTATATAAGAAAGGGCTGTATCAACTACGTCTGTAGAAGTTAAACCATAGTGCACCCATTTTCGCTCTTCGCCAAGTGTTTCAGACACAGCACGAGTGAATGCTACAACATCATGACGTGTTTCTTGCTCAATCTCTAAAATACGATTCACATCAAATGAAGCATTTTCACGAATTTTAGCTACATCCTCTTTTGGAATGTCTCCAATTTCTGCCCAAGCCTCACATGCTAAAATTTCAACTTCTAGCCAAGCTTGATATTTATTTTGTTCTGTCCAAATTGCGCCCATTTCGGGTCTTGTGTAACGTTCGATCATTGCGTTTCTCCTTCTATTCTGACCAAATGCCAGAACTCTCGATTTGTTGTAGTGTTTCTTCTAAGTTTTTTGTCATAATCGTTACGTGGCCCATCTTACGGTTCACTTTAGCTTCAGCTTTCCCATAAAGATGTATAGACCATTCAGGATATTTAGCAATTGAGTTACTAAGTGGCATGACATGCTGCCCTAAAACATTTACCATAATAGATGGTGCCCAAAGTTGTGGCTTACGTAGTGGCCATCCACAAACAGCGCGAATATGCTGATGGAACTGTGAAACATTACATGCTTCTATTGAATAGTGACCTGAATTATGAGGTCTTGGTGCTAATTCATTAATAACAATTCCACCATCTTCTAATACAAACATTTCTACAGCTAGTGTTCCTACTAAATTTAAGTAATCAGCAATCTTCAAGGCTTCTCGTTCTGCAGCCTGTGCTGTTTCCTCTTTTATACGGGCCGGCACAATCGTTTCATGTAAAATATGATGAACATGAATGTTTTCTCCAACTGGCTGACAATATGATTCACCATTACCGTTTCTTTGGACAATGACAGATACTTCTTTCACAAAAGGCACAAATCCTTCAGCAATACATTGCGAATGAGAGAAAAGCCCTTTTGCTAACGATAGGTCTTCTGCAGATTTTAAAAGCTGCTGCCCTTTGCCATCGTAACCACCTCTTGCAGTTTTGACTATACAAGGATAACCAATCATATCGATATTGGCTACTAATTCCTCATATGTATTCGCAACAATATAAGGTGCTACTGGACAACCAGCGTTCACAATCGCTTCCTTCTCAGTCACACGGTTTTGTGTAATGCGTACTAGCTCTGCCCCCTGCGGAACGTAAGCCATTTGTGTTAAACGTTTTAAGCCATCGTAATCGATATTTTCAAACTCATACGTTATAACGTCACTTACCTCGGCAAGTTCTTCTAAAGCTGCCTCATCATCATAGGGTGCTACAATGCGTATGTCAGCAACCTGTCCACATGGTGAGTCCATCGATGGTTCAAGGACGGCAATTTTAAGGCCTACTTCTTTAGCAGCAAGGGCCATCATACGACCAAGCTGCCCTCCTCCGATAATGCCTATCGTTTGCCCTGGATAAATAATCTTTGTCACACTAAGTCACCTGTGCTTTCCAATACTTGTTGCTTTGTGGCTTCACGTCTAGCATCTAGTTTATTAGCAAGCTCTGCGTCTGTTGTCGACAAAATTTGCGCTGCTAGCAATCCTGCATTAGTCGCTCCTGCTTTGCCAATCGCTACAGTTGCTACAGGTACACCGCCAGGCATTTGAACGATTGATAATAGAGAGTCAAGACCGTTAAGTGCACGAGATTGCACAGGTACACCGATCACTGGTAACGTTGTTTTAGCCGCTACCATTCCAGGTAAATGCGCAGCACCACCTGCACCCGCAATAATTACTTGAATACCTCGCTCACGTGCTGACTCTGCATACTCAAACATTAAATCAGGAGTACGATGTGCAGACACAACCTTTTTCTCGTACGGTACTTGTAATTCATCTAAAATATCACATGCATGTTTCATTGTTTCCCAGTCACTTGAACTACCCATAATGACACCGATTTTCGGATTCATGAATTGTCGCTCCTTTTAAACGATAGAAAAATGATCAAATATTGTGCAAGCCTCTATTCTTCAAATAGCTACTGCAATTCTTTACTTTTTGTACAAAGAAAATCCCCAAATAAACTACTCTCTACCATACACGTGAAAGCAGCTTACTTGAGGACTTATTATGAAAAGAATATGCAAAGGTACATTTCTGTACACAACCTTCTCGTAACATGCCAAAAGTGCTTTCCCGCATAGTCCAGCATTTACGGTGCCGGGTAGAGACACTAGAGCCAATCCTCTAGCATATATGTGGGATTTATTTGTTTTTCCTTCTCATATTTTAACAAGTGATTTCACTATCGTCAATGTAAAAATGCGAACATTTTATTTTAGCTATTTATAAACGTTCGGATTTTAGTCAAATCTACTCGGAATCTTGACAGTGCATCGCTTTAAATTGAATTTTTTGACGTAAATACGTTGGCTCTCCATCGACTAAGTGAAAAATTGGTTCTTCTTTCCTTCCCACTGCCATATAACCATCTCGATGCATTCTTGCCAAACAATCTTCAATCGACTCGTTTTCTTCTACCTCATACCAAATTTGTTTTTTCCCCAAATCTCTTTCTTCCTTTCGATCTTATATCCCAAAAATTTTTCCTCATATGAGTTTCATTATACCTTTAGTATCTATGATTTATTAATAAAATGTTTTTCACCATAGCGTGAGGTTGATTTCCGTTCCGACTGGGCGCGTCTTTATTGTTACTAATCGAAAACAAATTAAAAGAACTGCAGAAAAATAAACGCTACAGTTCTTATTAAGGATTTTGAAATCCGTAGATTCCAATTAAATATGCACCTAGGAAAAGGAACAATAAAAAAGCATTGAGTACAATTAGAACCATTCGAATATCGCCTTTAATGCCCAAAAATGCGCTAATTATCCCTAGTCCCCCTAATACAAGTGGCGTAAATATACTTAAATCGTAGAGGAAATTAAAAAAACTACCATACCATTTTGTTGAGTCATAGCCGAACATAAAAAATGTGATCATTAAGCTCAAGATAGATATTACAGAAAAAATGTTACGTCTCATTTTAGATTCCTCCATTATCAAACCACGATATGTGTTATAGACCTAATCAACCTTGACATGGCAAATAATATTCGTTCGACTTCATTCTTTAAGCAATTGTTTATGGTTCTATATCCAATGTTGAGGTAAGGCACAGTGTGAAGCTTTCCGGAAACGTTCTGACGGCTGCCTCTCCCTATTTCTATTTTTCAGGTGTCCCAGCAAGTTGTAAGAACATCTCTTTATTATGTTCTATTCGTTTGTTCGTTGATTCTATCCATCGCTTTTGTTTCTACGGTCATAATGAGTGTAACTTTCCGATATATTCCTTTGACAGACTGTTATGCCAGCGTTTCGCAAGAGCGTCTGTCCTTTTACATACAGCTTAAATTGTCTGGATACCTCAACAAATATTATTGAATCTATTTTTTTATGTAAATTTTAACATTTAAATAATTATATCATTTTATTATTATGTTATAAAACAAAAAAAGCCGAGGAATGAATCCTCGACTTTTTTAAAGTGCCTAGCGACGTTCTACTCTCACAGGGGGAAGCCCCCAACTACCATCGACGCTAAAGAGCTTAACTTCCGTGTTCGGTATGGGAACGGGTGTGACCTCTTTGCCATCATCACTAGACTATTGACGACCTCCAATACACGGCGTATTACTGCGTCAGCTTCTCTCGTTCAATCGGTCACGTACAGAGGTACGCTCCTTCATTCACTCGTTTGCTTCCTTGTACTACTTGTGTCTTGAAGCTCTCTTTGGCTTTCAATATACGTCGTATTTTGAAACCCTAAAATGAAAGGTTTTGTTCTTTCAAAACTGGATAAACGGTGCATTGAATGTTTCAAACATTTTTGGTTAAGTCCTCGATCGATTAGTATTCGTCAGCTCCATGTGTCACCACACTTCCACCTCGAACCTATCTACCTCATCGTCTTTGAGGGATCTTACTTACTTGCGTAATGGGAAATCTCATCTTGAGGGGGCTTCATGCTTAGATGCTTTCAGCACTTATCCCTGTCCACACATAGCTACCCAGCGATGCCTTTGGCAAGACAACTGGTACACCAGCGGTGTGTCCATCCCGGTCCTCTCGTACTAAGGACAGCTCCTCTCAAATTTCCTACGCCCACGACGGATAGGGACCGAACTGTCTCACGACGTTCTGAACCCAGCTCGCGTACCGCTTTAATGGGCGAACAGCCCAACCCTTGGGACCGACTACAGCCCCAGGATGCGATGAGCCGACATCGAGGTGCCAAACCTCCCCGTCGATGTGGACTCTTGGGGAGATAAGCCTGTTATCCCCGGGGTAGCTTTTATCCGTTGAGCGATGGCCCTTCCATGCGGAACCACCGGATCACTAAGCCCGTCTTTTCGACCCTGCTCGACTTGTAGGTCTCGCAGTCAAGCTCCCTTGTGCCTTTACACTCTACGAATGATTTCCAACCATTCTGAGGGAACCTTTGGGCGCCTCCGTTACCTTTTAGGAGGCGACCGCCCCAGTCAAACTGTCCGCCTGACACTGTCTCCTGCCCCGCTAAGGGGCATGGGTTAGAATTTCAATACAACCAGGGTAGTATCCCACCGACGCCTCCTTCGAAGCTGGCGCTCCGAGATCTCTGGCTCCTACCTATCCTGTACAAGTTGTACCAAAATTCAATATCAGGCTACAGTAAAGCTCCACGGGGTCTTTCCGTCCTGTCGCGGGTAACCTGCATCTTCACAGGTACTATAATTTCACCGAGTCTCTCGTTGAGACAGTGCCCAGATCGTTACGCCTTTCGTGCGGGTCGGAACTTACCCGACAAGGAATTTCGCTACCTTAGGACCGTTATAGTTACGGCCGCCGTTTACTGGGGCTTCACTCGCAGCTTCGCTTGCGCTAACCACTCCTCTTAACCTTCCAGCACCGGGCAGGCGTCAGCCCCTATACGTCACCTTACGGTTTTGCAGAGACCTGTGTTTTTGCTAAACAGTCGCCTGGGCCTATTCACTGCGGCTCTCATGCGCTTGCACGCTCAAGAGCACCCCTTCTCCCGAAGTTACGGGGTCATTTTTGCCGAGTTCCTTAACGAGAGTTCTCTCGCACACCTTAGGATTCTCTCCTCGACTACCTGTGTCGGTTTGCGGTACGGGCACCTCTCACCTCGATAGAGGCTTTTTCTTGGCAGTGTGAAATCAGGAACTTCGTCCATACGGACTCGCCATCACAGCTCAACGTTATAGTGTGCGGATTTGCCTACACACACGCCTTACTGCTTGGACGCGCACAACCAACGGCGCGCTTACCCTATCCTACTGCGTCCCCCATTTCTCAAACGGTGAGGAGGTGGTACAGGAATATCAACCTGTTGTCCATCGCCTACGCCTATCGGCCTCGGCTTAGGTCCCGACTAACCCTGAGCGGACGAGCCTTCCTCAGGAAACCTTAGTCATACGGTGGACGGGATTCTCACCCGTCTTTCGCTACTCATACCGGCATTCTCACTTCTAAGCGCTCCACCAGTCCTTCCGGTCTGACTTCAACGCACTTAGAACGCTCTCCTACCACTGACATCATAGATGTCAATCCACAGCTTCGGTGAATCGTTTAGCCCTCGATACATTTTTCGGCGCAGCGTCACTCGACCAGTGAGCTATTACGCACTCTTTTAAATGATGGCTGCTTCTAAGCCAACATCCTGGTTGTCTGTGCAACGCCACATCCTTTTCCACTTAACGATTACTTTGGGACCTTAGCTGGTGGTCTGGGCTGTTTCCCTTTTGACTACGGATCTTATCACTCGCAGTCTGACTCCCGTGTATAAATATCTGGCATTCGGAGTTTGTCTGAATTCGGTAAACCGGGATGGCCCCCTAGTCCAAACAGTGCTCTACCTCCAGTATTCTCATCACGAGGCTAGCCCTAAAGCTATTTCGGAGAGAACCAGCTATCTCCAGGTTCGATTGGAATTTCTCCGCTACCCACACCTCATCCCCGCACTTTTCAACGTGCGTGGGTTCGGGCCTCCAGTAAGTGTTACCTCACCTTCACCCTGGACATGGGTAGATCACCTGGTTTCGGGTCTACGACCACGTACTATTTCGCCCTATTCAGACTCGCTTTCGCTGCGGCTCCGCCTTCTAAAGCTTAACCTCGCACGTAATCGTAACTCGCCGGTTCATTCTACAAAAGGCACGCTATCACCCATTAACGGGCTCTAACTACTTGTAGGCACACGGTTTCAGGATCTCTTTCACTCCCCTTCCGGGGTGCTTTTCACCTTTCCCTCACGGTACTGGTTCACTATCGGTCACTAGGTAGTATTTAGCCTTGGGAGATGGTCCTCCCGGATTCCGACGGAATTTCACGTGTTCCGCCGTACTCAGGATCCACTCTGGAGAGAACGAACTTTCGACTACAGGGCTTTTACCTGCTCTGGCGGACCTTTCCAAGTCGCTTCATCTAACTCGCTCTTTTGTAACTCCGTATAGAGTGTCTCTACAACCCCAAGAGGCAAGCCTCTTGGTTTGGGCTCTTCCCTGTTTCGCTCGCCGCTACTCAGGGAATCGATTTTTCTTTCTCTTCCTCCAGGTACTTAGATGTTTCAGTTCCCTGGGTCTGCCTTCAAGACGCTATGAATTCACGTCAAGATACTACGCGATTAAACGTAGTGGGTTCCCCCATTCGGAAATCTCCGGATCAAAGCTCACTTACAGCTCCCCGAAGCATATCGGTGTTAGTGCCGTCCTTCTTCGGCTCCTAGTGCCAAGGCATTCGCCGTGCGCCCTTAATAACTTAACCTACAGCTTTCAATACACATCGCATTTCGTCGTCAGCTTCACTCGTTCAGTCAGTCACGTACATAGGTACGCTCCTTCCTTCTCTCGATTGCTTCCTAGAACTACTCGTGTCTTGAAACCTTCTTCGTTATTAAGCCTATAAAAAAACTTAAAAAAAAAATGTGTTTGTTACAATTTCAATGTCGTTTTTATCCAGTTTTTCAAAGAACAAGTTTTTGAAGTATTTCATTCGTAAGAATGAACCTTCAAAAACTGAACGCAAAACGTAATCTTACAAACCCTAAGTCTGTATTCCGAAAATATCCTTAGAAAGGAGGTGATCCAGCCGCACCTTCCGATACGGCTACCTTGTTACGACTTCACCCCAATCATCTATCCCACCTTCGGCGGCTGGCTCCAAAAGGTTACCCCACCGACTTCGGGTGTTACAAACTCTCGTGGTGTGACGGGCGGTGTGTACAAGGCCCGGGAACGTATTCACCGCGGCATGCTGATCCGCGATTACTAGCGATTCCGGCTTCATGTAGGCGAGTTGCAGCCTACAATCCGAACTGAGAACGACTTTATCGGATTAGCTCCCTCTCGCGAGTTGGCAACCGTTTGTATCGTCCATTGTAGCACGTGTGTAGCCCAGGTCATAAGGGGGCATGATGATTTGACGTCATCCCCACCTTCCTCCGGTTTGTCACCGGCAGTCACCTTAGAGTGCCCAACTAAATGATGGCAACTAAGATCAAGGGTTGCGCTCGTTGCGGGACTTAACCCAACATCTCACGACACGAGCTGACGACAACCATGCACCACCTGTCACCGTTGTCCCCGAAGGGAAAAACTATATCTCTACAGTGGTCAACGGGATGTCAAGACCTGGTAAGGTTCTTCGCGTTGCTTCGAATTAAACCACATGCTCCACCGCTTGTGCGGGCCCCCGTCAATTCCTTTGAGTTTCAGTCTTGCGACCGTACTCCCCAGGCGGAGTGCTTAATGCGTTAGCTGCAGCACTAAGGGCGGAAACCCCTAACACTTAGCACTCATCGTTTACGGCGTGGACTACCAGGGTATCTAATCCTGTTTGCTCCCCACGCTTTCGCGCCTCAGCGTCAGTTACAGACCAGAAAGTCGCCTTCGCCACTGGTGTTCCTCCAAATCTCTACGCATTTCACCGCTACACTTGGAATTCCACTTTCCTCTTCTGCACTCAAGTCCCCCAGTTTCCAATGACCCTCCACGGTTGAGCCGTGGGCTTTCACATCAGACTTAAGGACCGCCTGCGCGCGCTTTACGCCCAATAATTCCGGACAACGCTTGCCACCTACGTATTACCGCGGCTGCTGGCACGTAGTTAGCCGTGGCTTTCTAATAAGGTACCGTCAAGGTACAGCCAGTTACTACTGTACTTGTTCTTCCCTTACAACAGAGTTTTACGATCCGAAAACCTTCTTCACTCACGCGGCGTTGCTCCATCAGGCTTTCGCCCATTGTGGAAGATTCCCTACTGCTGCCTCCCGTAGGAGTCTGGGCCGTGTCTCAGTCCCAGTGTGGCCGATCACCCTCTCAGGTCGGCTACGCATCGTTGCCTTGGTGAGCCGTTACCTCACCAACTAGCTAATGCGCCGCGGGCCCATCTTATAGCGACAGCCGAGACCGTCTTTCAGTATTTCACCATGAAGTGAAATAGATTATTCGGTATTAGCCCCGGTTTCCCGGAGTTATCCCAAACTATAAGGTAGGTTGCCCACGTGTTACTCACCCGTCCGCCGCTAACGTCAAAGGAGCAAGCTCCTTCTCTGTTCGCTCGACTTGCATGTATTAGGCACGCCGCCAGCGTTCGTCCTGAGCCAGGATCAAACTCTCCATAAAAAGAAATTTGATTAGCTCAAATTGTTTTGCTGGCATCATGTTTGATGTCCAAAATTTTGTTTCATTCACTAACTCAAGGTTAGCTACTAAAAACTTTATTGATTACGTTTTGCTTGTTCAGTTTTCAAGGTTCATTAATTCGTCACAAATAAGTGACTTCTTATACTTTAACATAACGTCAACTCTATGTCAACTCTTTATGTTAGTATTTTTTAAGTTGTCGTTTGTTTTTCGTAACAACGTTTATAAATATATCACCTTAATATTGAGTTTGCAAGTGATTTATTAAAATAAAACTATTCTAATTAATTGAGAAGGAGTTTCTTCTATAATATATATATATATCAACTTTACTGTATAAACATAATTGCTATGTGTCTCTTAATAAACCAACTCATGTAAGACTACTACTTTAATTTAGTATTATAAATTCTTTTTTCTTGATTCCATACATTAGGTGCTCCTTTTTTCTTCGACAGAAATTAAGATTACACCATTTCTAAAATCGTTTGATAACTTCCACTACCATTAAATTCGTTTTATTATTTCTATAATTAACTAGCTTTACATTTACTAAGAACAAATGTGCTAAAGCGCTCGTTTACATCCAGCCAGCGGGATCAAAGCGACCTCGAGGATGTAGCACTTTAGCCTAGACGAAAACTATGCCCTTGGTTATTCACAACTTAAAAGTCTAGTTTCTTTAACAATAAGAAAAGCACCTGCAATTATTAGTTTCATTCCTAACAATTGAGGTGCTGATTATATTTCAGATTATGTTTTTCTAATTAGCGTACCCAGATAAAGTATGCAAGGAAGACAAAGAATAATCCGTACATCATAGGGTGAATTTCTTTTTTACGACCCGCTAAAAGCATTGTTATTGGATAGAATACAAAACCTATTGCAATACCAGTAGCAATTGAATAACCAAGAGGCATCATGATTACTGTAAAGAAAGCTGGTACTGCAATTTCGAATTTATCCCAATCGATTAAACGTAATGAAGATACCATCAGAACACCTACAATAACTAGAGCTGGTGCTGTTACCGCTGGAGTTACCACAGCGAGTAATGGTGAGAAGAATAATGCTACCAAGAATAGCATTGCCGTTACAACAGCAGAGAAACCTGAACGAGCACCTGCTGCTACACCAGAAGTTGACTCAACATAAGCTGTAGTTGTTGATGTACCAAATAAAGAACCAATTGTTGTTGCAAGAGCATCCGCCATCAATGCACGGCTTGCACGTGGTAATTTATTATCTTTTACTAATCCTGCCTGTGTCGCAACTGCCATTAAAGTACCTGCTGTATCAAAGAAATCTACAAACAAGAACGTTAAGACAACTACTAAAAATTTAACGTTTAATAATGAACCGAAATCATGGAAAATTGGATCTAAAGCTACCATAAATGTAGAGTCCACACTCGGAATTGCTGAAACAACTGCTGTAGGAGGTTCAATAACGCCTGTAATCATACCAACAATCGCTGTTACAACCATCCCTAGGAAAATACCAATACTACGTAGTTTAATAATAAGAATAATTGAAAGGACAATCCCGAATACAGCTAGTAAAGTTGCACCAGTGAATGTTCCTAAAGTCACCAATGTAGCTGGGCTAGCGACTATAATACCTGCCCCTTGTAAACCTACAAAAGTTATAAATAAACCAATACCTGCTGAAACTGCATATTTAAGTTGTACTGGAATTGCATTAATTACTGTTTCACGAATACCTGTTAACGAAAGAATGATAAAGATAACCCCTGAGAAGAAAACACCTGTTAAACCAGTCTGCCAAGGAATACCGTAAGCTCCAACAACAGTGAAGGCAAAGAATGCGTTTAAGCCCATACCAGGAGCAAGTGAAATTGGGAATTTAGCGAATATACCCATAATCAGAGAACCTACTGTTGCTGCTAATGCTGTAGCTACGAATACAGCACCTTTATCCATTCCTGCATTTTCTAACATACCAGGGTTAACAGCTAAAATGTAAGCCATGGCAAGGAATGTAGTAATACCACCTATTATTTCGCGGCGATAATTAGTTCCTAGTTCATCGAACATGAAATACTTTTTCATTTTAAAGAAATCCTCCGTATGGTCGTCTTCAATATCGAAAACAAAAAAGACACACTGACTACTCTACTAGTCGCATGTCTACGATACATTTCATCACAGTTATTGTGAGAAATTAATTAGTGTCTATACATTGGTATATATAACTAAAATCGTAGTCAAGTTATTTACGGTAACTTGGTAGAAACTCACGGGCCTTATCCCCGACATTATACGACGACATATTTAATTTACAATCGTAATATATCATTTCACTTTTCAGATTTCAACCCTATTTCCGAACATTTTTCAAAAAAGTTATACGAAAGTTCGTGTAAAATTCTTTTTTAATGTTCACATTTTAAAAAATCTTTGCATAAATAGGTTAGGACTAAACGTTTTATCGATAGTTATAAAATAAAGAACCCCCTAGAACTCATTCGAATTCTAGAGGATTTTAACTTCTTTCAGCGGGTGTACAAACATCCGACGAAAGACTTGATCGACCTATGTTTAATTCATCACTTTACTTTGTAAGTGCTGAATTCTTTTTTCTAATTTTTGTTTCCAATCTTCTGCTAATGCATCAATCGCCTGTATACGTTTCATCGCAAGTGCGTCTTTGTTTTTAAAATACACTTCGTTGCAATGCAAAACTGAAACACGTGCTGGGTGCTTTTCCACTAGTTCAATTTTTGAATCTGCATAGATTGTCCCTTCTTCCAGTACACGTGCAAGGTAGCCCGTATAACCTGTTTCAATTAAACGTTTGAGTAATATGTTCGCCTCAGTATATTTATCAATCGTACTACATGGTACACGTCCTTGGGTAATTTGGATGACAGCATCACCTATTTTATAAATATCACCAATACAAATATCCGCTTCCAACATATTCGTTACTGTTAAGTTTTCACCGAATGCTGCTGTAGGTAACGGTTTACCAAGTTCCTGTTCCCATTGTATGTAATGCTCCTCAGGATATAAACAAACGGCACGGTCAGGACCACCATGATGTTTTTTATCTGCTACATCGTCCCCCTCAAATCCACGAGCGGACAAATAAACTTCTTGTACTTTTCGTTTTTCAATCCCTGTATTCATTGAGCGCCCATTACTATAATGCAATTCTTTCGGCATACCAATAGCAAGTGTATGAATCATCGTAATATTATTTTCCATTTCCATCCCCCTAAACAACGACATAGAGTCCTATATTATAGTCATTAGTTTACTACACCTAACGCTTCGAAAGTATAATCCTTAAAGAAAGAATTTCAAGAACTGTGATATATTACGACTTAACATCCTCTACTTTCTCAACTCCTAATTCCATAAAAACATACTGTCATTTTTACTTCTCTCAACGGGTGTTTGCACATTCGTTGAAAAGTAACTTACATCCGCATTCATCTTCCCAGCTATAGAGGCGGGAGATTTCTAAGGTAAAAAGACATTTAACTGAAAGAATGTAACAAAGTCTATTTTTTTTGCAACAAAACGAAAAATCATCGTAAGTTCTGAGAAGTGTTGCTACGCTTAAAACAGAAAGGAGATCCACATGAAATTCAACTACATTTGGAAAAACAATCAATCATCTTCTGAAATTGAGATTATCAGTAATCCATCGAATAAAGAATTGCTTTCGACAATTGAACAGCATTTTTTTCAATCTATAACATTAAGCGCAACAGATTTCAAAACAAATCGTCAGGTTATGATTGAACTCAATGACATCGAGGCAATTGAAGCATCTGGTCATTTCACCAAAATCTTTTTAATAAATGGTACAGAGCTATTGCTGAATAAGATTTTAAAAGAATTATCTTACTTGGAATCTTTCGGATTGGTTAGAATCAATAATTCAATGATTTTGAATTTGAATCAAATACGCTCATTTGCTTCGGGAAGTCACGCTAGATTGGAAGTTATTACAAAACAACAAAATAAGTATATTGTCAGTAGACATTATGCAAAATCTATTAAGGAGAAATTGATATGATAAAAGACTTAAAAAAACAGCTTTTTATACGTTTCATTTTTGGGGTTGATTTGGATTGTTTTTTTAATTACTATTTTTAATCTTCACGAAGAAATAGTCAACTTCCTTTACATTTGGAATTTAATTGGTATCAGCGTTCTGATGGGGATTGTTTTTGGTATAGCTTATCCATATTTGTGGAACTACTCAACATTAAAAGTAACATCTAAAATTACTATTAGTACTTTTTTAAATTTTTTCTGTGGCATAGGAAGTGTATATCTTTTTTCACTGAAAGTATTTGAAATTATCAAACCTTATTTGTTGCTAATTTTAGTGATAACGTTGATTGGTCATATCATCGGATTTTATTTTTTCTCAAAATATGAAAATAAAAAAATAGCGGATAGTTTAAATAGATCGCTAGAAAATTAAGGAGACGGAAATGAACCTCAATACTAGCTTACAAGTACTACTAAATGATATTGCTCAGAAACAAAAGAAGGGGCTTCCTTTTATAATGGCCTCCATATTTATTTGGGGAGTTATCACAGTAATCGCATTGCTGCCTTTAGATCTAATGATAAAAAATATTGGCATTTTATCTTGTGGTGCATTGCTGTTCCCTGTTTCGATTCTTTGTGCCAAAATATTAAATGTTGATTTACTTTATAAAGAAAATCCATTGATTAATGGACTATTGATTGCAACAAACAATCAAGTTTTATATTTAATTATTTGTATTCTTCTATTAATTAAAGCACCTATGTGGGTCTTACCTGTATATGCAATTATTTACGGTGCACATTTGTTACCATATTCATTCTTTTATCAATCAAAAAGTTATCGACATAGTTCAATATTTATTTGTATAGCTATTTTGATAAGTATAATTTTCTTCCATTTAAATATTATTTTTGTCCCGCTAATCGTAGAAATTGGTGTGCTTTTCTTATTTTTAATGCTAAAAAAGGAAATAAAATGAGGGGGTTATTCCCACTCAATAGTTGTAGGTGGCTTAGATGTAATATCATACAGCACACTCACTAACCATTGATACATAAGAGTTTTACGCTATTTATTAAAACAGAAAAATTCGTTCAATCTGAAATTTATGGGAATAATAAACTCTATCATCAATTTTAAAAAAAGAACTTCGAATAAGAAAAACATAGGGAGATTTTAGTCTTCCTATGTTTTCATTCATATTATTTATCTGTTTGTTCTTGCTTCTTTTTCAAATACTCCGCACGTATTTTTTCAAGTTGCTGCTTTTTATCAAATTTGGCAGGCTTGTGTTTTTCATGATACTTTGTCACAGCTACCTTACCTTTGGTATCCAATTGATATTTCCCCACTTTGTTCACCTACTTTTCTTGTCCTTAAAGAGAATCTATTCAACAAATATAATATACCTTATTTTACTGAAGTAAACCTTATTAGTGTACTGCTAACCTTGCATATATCCGTAAAAACATTAAAAACTTAGTAAAATAATTCATCGCCAAATGGTAATTCATTATACTCATCTTTACGACCTTGAATTTGCTGATTCATTTTAAAATCATCAATCAAATCACTAATTTTGACAAAAATAAAAACCCCCCTTCTAGTTATTTGTTATAAATAACTAAAAGAGAGTTTAATTTTTGAAATATAAATAGTTGTACGTTAATCACAATATTAGTACTTAACAATTCAACTTAGACATTAGTATGACTGCGTTTATAACCTATTTAGATTATATTATTCGTAAGTCCTACTCCCACTCAATAGTCGCAGGTGGCTTAGATGTAATATCATACAGCACGCGGTTAACGTGTTTCACTTCGTTTACTAGGCGAACAGAGATTTTCTCTAGTACATCCCAAGGAATGCGTGCCCAGTCAGAAGTCATACCGTCGATAGATGTTACCGCACGGATGCCGATTGCATAGTCATACGTACGTGCATCGCCCATTACGCCAACTGAACGGATGTCAGGTAATACCGTGAAGTATTGCCAAATGTCGCGATCAAGACCAGCTTTTGCGATCTCTTCACGTAAGATGAAATCAGATTCGCGTACGATTTCTAGTTTTTCTTCTGTTACTTCACCAAGTACACGGATACCTAGACCAGGACCTGGGAATGGTTGACGCCAAACGATTTTTTCGTCAAGGCCAAGCTCTAATCCTAATGCGCGCACTTCGTCTTTAAATAACGTGTTAAGTGGTTCGATTAATTTGAATTGCATGTCTTCTGGAAGACCACCAACGTTATGGTGTGATTTAATAGTTTGGGCAGTTGCTGTACCAGATTCAATGATATCTGTATAAAGCGTACCTTGAGCTAGGAAATCCATTCCTTCAAGTTTAGCTGCTTCTTCATCAAATACGTAAATAAATTCGTTACCGATAATTTTACGTTTTTTCTCAGGGTCAGAAACGCCAGCAAGTTTATCCATGAATCGTTGACGTGCATCAATTTTAACAAGATTCATGTCGAAGTCTTCAGTGAATGTTTTCATAACTTGCTCAACTTCACCTTTACGGTTTAAGTTGTGGTCTACGAACATACAAGTTAGTTGGTCACCAATTGCTTTATGAATTAGAACAGCAACAACTGATGAGTCTACACCACCAGAAAGGGCACATAAAACTTTTTTGTCGCCCACTGTCTCACGAATTTTCGCGATTTCAAGCTCAATGAAGTTAGCCATTGACCAATCGCCTTTTGCTTCACAAATGTCGAACACGAACTGACGTAATAAGTCGTTACCGTATACAGAGTGACGTACTTCTGGGTGGAATTGAACTGCATATAGTTTACGTTCTACATTTGCCATTGCAGAGATAGGGCAAGCAGCACTTGTTGCGATTACCTCAAATCCAGCAGGCACTTCTGTTACATGGTCACCATGGCTCATCCATACGATTTGTTCAGTTGGTAACTCACCGAATAGTTTGTTTGAAGCTGTTACTTGGATCTCAGCTTTACCATATTCGCGTGTTTCAGCACCTTCAACCTTACCGCCCTGTGTATGTGCCATTAATTGCATACCATAGCAAATACCTAGGATTGGTAAGCCTAATTCGAAAATAGCTGGATCTACATGGAAGGCATTTTCATCATAAACAGAGTTTGGACCACCTGAAAAAATAATACCTGCTGCGTTCATATTTTTAATTTCTTCCGCTGTAATCGTATGTGGATGCAACTCACTGAATACACCAAATTCACGGATACGACGCGTAATCAATTGGTTAAATTGGCTACCGAAGTCAAGAACGACGATTTTTTCTTGCTCTAATAAAGGGCTAGCTGACAATATTTCCACCTCTTCTACTATTTTTAAAGGAACTTTTCATATGTTCAAAGAAAAACGCGTATGAAAGTAAAAACTTCCTACGCGTTCATAAGCTCTTGATTTATAAAGGCGAATGCGTAGCAAAGAAAAGTGATTTACTAACCTTCTCACCTAACCAAAACATTCACCTTCATAGAGAAATCTTTTACGGTGATTTCGTAGAAACATCCGAACCTTATTATCGAACTTATATGAAAGCAATCCTAATTATATATAATTTTTTTCATTTTACTCTTTGTACCCATCAAAATCAACTGATAGTGCGATTGATTAAATATTCCCAACTTTCTTTCAGTTTTACAAAGTCAACCTGTTGTTTATCCTTACCATAAATATGTTGTTCATATACAGCGGTCAGTTTTTGCATCTCTTCTGTCTCCAACGATGCATCAACTCGGTCAGCAAATGCTCGTAATGTCTCACCATCTTTTCGACGTAATCCAATACGAGATAATTGCTTCGTTAAAACATGGTAAGAAGCATCAAAATTTGTCCAGTCCGCTTCCTTTTTACGATATGCACGCACTTGCATTTTAGGTATCCATGTTTTACGTTGCAGAAACAGAGTAATTGCAGCGATGATCATCAAAATGACTAGAGCAATCCATACATAAGTAAGTTTTTTCACCCATTTCCATACAGCATCTAAACTAAACGTTGAGCTGGATGTTTCTTTCTTCGGTGCTTGCTCTTCCTTCTTTTGTTGCTCTTGTTTTTTTTCTGGCTGCAGTACTTGCTCTTGCTGTGGAGTGTCTTGCTCTATATCATAATCGATATTCACATTTCCTGAAAAGCCAATCGTTGGTTCAAACTCCATCCAGCCTGTTCCAGGTACATATGCTTCCACCCACGAGTGTGCATTATCATTCGTAATTTGATACTCACGTAAACCATCTGACATTGGACCAGGATTACCAGGTGCAAAGCCTTTTACCCAGCGTGCAGGTATCCCCGCCGAACGTAGTAGCACGACCATTGATGTTGAGAAATTATCACAATAGCCACCTTTGGTATCGAATAAAAACTGATCAACATAATCTTGATCCTCAGCCGGGATTGCTACTGCTGTTTTATCGTATCTAAAGCCATGAGTTGAAAAATATGTTTCAACCGCTTTTATTTGATCATATATAGAGGTTTTATCCTGAGTAATATCTTTTGCCAAATCCCCTACACGCTGTGGAAGGTTGTTTGGCAATTGTAAAAAACGATTAAAGGATGAATCTAATGTTTCTAGCATGGACGGGTCAGACATTTGGAGCTGCTCCATGCTATATACTGGCTCACTATAAGATATCGTATAGTTAGATAGTAATTTTGACTCGCCGTTTTGTTGCTCTATTGCTATTTTTTCATTGCGTTCATCCTGAATAAACAGGGGCGAATCTTGGGCAGAAACAGATAGCATGCCATACGTTTGCAATAAAAATGGCATTGGTGCAGCAATGTCCAATTGAATTTGACGTTCATTTTCAGGAGACCCAGCTTGTAACGAAGTTAGGATAGGCGTATCGATTTGATAAATATTTTTTCCAAAGTTCCCCTCTGAGAGAATCCAGCCCTTCGTTGTATAAGTGTCCTTTGTATCTATCCGCCAATAATGACGGTCACGGGAAGTTGCTGTGAAAATTAGTGTATTATCACCTTGAAACGGCCCCCCTAATTGGCTATCATCCTCGCTGTATCCAACTGTTTTTTTACCTGTTCCAAAGTCCCCTTGCCCTGCAACCCCTTGAATAAAAGGCACTGGATCAGCCCAAGTCGGACCTGTCTTAGGTAAAAAGAATGCCACTACACTTACAAGCATTACCGAAACAATCATTGGTATAACCAGTTTCCACTTTCCTATTACATTACTTGGCGCATCTGCTTGAAGCCATAAGCGTTTGACGAAAAGCAAGCCTGTCATTATTAATCCAAGCACAGTAACTTTAACAATTGCCACTTTTCCATCATAGTCACTAAACGTATCTAATGTAGCAATAAAGAATACGGTTAACGCAAAGAAATAGAATATATTTTTTCGCACTGTTATCCAGTGATGAATTAGGTAGATTAACATCCAAATAAGCACAAGGAATAGCACCGTTCTAAACGCATCCGTAACTTGTCCAAAATCGCCCGAAAGAATGGTTGTCATATTCCATTTCCATTCATTCATTAAAAATGGTAATGTCTGTCCAGATAAAAAAGGATTTTCACTATAAACAAACACTATAAACCAAGTAATATAGCCAAATTTCACTAATCCTGACAATAATGGATGCACTTGAAATAGGCTAAGTACTAGTGATAGACCGATAAACACTAAAAATAAATGAAACAATCCTGTATTTGTTAGCTCCATTACAGGAATAAGCCATTCACGTAAAATTAGAAAAATAATTACGTATGCTATTGCTAATTCTATAAAATTTCCTAGTGATTTTTTCACGGCTTCATCACCTCCGTGAACAGATGGTAATAATCTGTTGGATTTACATGTACAACTTGAATATGCTTATAACGCTTTGCTAGCTCTGTTTGCATAGGTGGCTGCTCCGCTACTACAAAACAAATACAGCCTTTCACCATACTGGCAAGAGTATGAAGTAATTCATCTGATACTTCACTCGTAACATACAGTAGTGTTGCAACATGCTTAAAGACTTGCTGATCTCGTAATTGGAATTTGACAGTTTCCGTAGGTTTTATAGCAGCTAAATGATGCATTACTTGATCTAGCTGCCTATTACCTTGAATAATCGGAAACACCTTCGTTTTGGCACCCGCTGAAACAAATGAAATATCCCCACGCTCTTTGACAATTGTTTGTAACATCGAAGCGACAAGCTCAATTTTCCCCTCAAATAAAGGAGACTTTTCAGCATGGAGTACCAACATTAACTCTTGTGATTGACGATCTTCAAATTCCTTAGATTGCAATGTCTGCGTTTTCGCAAATGACTTCCAGTGAATCCAAGAAAAACGGTCACCTGGAACATACTCACGTAAGCCAACAGCCATTGATGTATCCTTAACAATTGAATAAGGCGACATCATTGTACCAACATCAAATTTTGTTTGAAGTGCGGCATACTTCATCTCTCTTACTCTCGGATAAATTAAAATGACTTGTTCCTTTTCTGCCGCAACTCGTTTTTTTGCCCAGCCAAAAAAATCACAGAAAACAATATTAACACCTAAGTAACGATGCTCGCCACGGGGCATATTTTCCAGCATGTAATTCCAGCTAAATTTTTTCCTGAAGCCTACGAACTTAATGGCATTCGTTCCTTGCACTTTCGATTGAACAAGGGCTTCGCTGTTCACAAGCTCCTCCATCATCATATAAACAAACGGAAAACGTGATTTTCGTTCCACCGTAATTGTAACCTTAGCAGATTGTCCACTCTCAACACGAGAGGGCTCAATTTTGCGTTCCACAAGTAAAATATCTTCTTTCACTAGTAAGAAAATAAATGCATACAACAAAAACGGACTCACTGTAAAAAATACAAACCAGCTAACAAACCCTCCTTGGAACATGGCATAGCAAAACGTTATGATTATTAACGAAGATACTAATAAGAAATGTTTACTTTTCTCTATAAAAGCTCGCCATTTCTTCATTGCTCCGCAAACCTCTTTGTTGGGACAGGTGTATTCGCAATAATACGTTCAATAATTTCCTCTGCTGCCACGTTATCATAACGCGCATCTGGTTTTAATACTAAACGATGGCTAAAGACAAATGGTACTAAATATTGGACATCATCAGGCGTAACATAACTACGCCCTTTTATAAACGCATAAGCTTGTGAGGCTTTCATTAAAGCAATTGTCGCTCGAGGACTTACCCCTAAATGGACATAGTTATTTTCCCGTGTTTGAGTCGCTAGCTCAACCATATAATTTTTAACAGAATCTTCAACATACACACCCTGTACAAGCTCCTGTAATTCAATTAATTGCGCAACTGTTAGCACAGCTTCAATTTTCTCAATCGGCTTACCATGTTCAGCTCGACGTAGAATCTCCACTTCTTGCCCTCTTGTAGGATAGCCCATTTTTATTTTTAATAAGAAACGATCGAGTTGTGCTTCTGGTAACGGATATGTGCCTTCATGCTCAATTGGATTTTGAGTGGCCATTACAAAAAACGGTTGATTAATTGTCAGGGTTTTACCATCAATTGTAACGGAAGCTTCCTCCATTCCCTCCAGCAAAGCAGACTGTGTTTTCGGAGATGTACGGTTAATTTCATCCGCTAAAATTACATCTCCCATGATCGGACCAGGTCGAAATTCGAATTCTAGCGTCTTCGGATTATAAATAGATACTCCTACAACATCTGAGGGCAATAAATCAGGTGTAAATTGAATCCTTTTGAACTGTGCATCACACGATTTTGCTAGTGCCCGCACCATCATTGTTTTACCGACACCTGGCACGTCCTCAAGCAAGACATGTCCCCTTGCCAACATGGCAACTATGCTAAGCTCTGCAACCTCTCTTTTGCCTATCATTACTTTTTCTATATTCTCTAATACATTTTGTATTTGTGAATTCATAAATCAAAAAACCTCCTATTTCATCCAACAATTGTTTGAATTGCATGATAACTTACTTTAAGCATAACGAAATCTGCTTTGTAACACAATTATATGAAACCCTATTGCTTTATCCCTACAGTTTGAGCAAATTGCAATTATTTAGCGGGAAAAGTAATCAAACATGTTGATTAACTATATTTTACCATCACACCGAAGATGAAGGCTGCAGGCGAGAGTCTATCACCCTCCGCTACAATCAGTTAAAATGGACATACATTAGCAAAATATCAACAAAAAACCCTTTTATCACTCAATAATAAACCTATATTTTCCTAATCAACACGCTTGTCCCTAATCAGCGAGTCTGAAAAGTAATAATACTTCAGCAGAAAAGAAGGCTTGTCTGAACTTCTCGTTCAAACAAGCCCATCTTCTAGTATATAACGTCATTACCTATCAAAATGTTACAAATTTAATTTTTTTAACCATAAATTCTCTAAAGAAGTTGAATTTTCTTGTAAAAGTATTTCCTTTAAGTCACCCGAAATAAGTATTTCCCCTTCATGTAAAACTAGTACATCGTCCGCTACTTCCTCCGCAAAAGCAAGCAAATGTGTGGAAAATATTACAGTACAACCCCTTGCTTTTTCCTCTAGCATCATTTTTTTCAGCTCTGCAATCCAAAACGGATCAAGACCATTAGTCGGCTCATCTAAAATAAGCAAGGAGCCATCGCCAAGTAAGCTTTGAGCGAGATTAAGCCGTTGACGCATTCCCTTTGAGAATTGCTTCACTCTTTGCTTTCGAACATCCCATAAAGCAACGCGTCTCAGTACATCTTCCTGTTCGCTTTTACCAATTTGCTTTAAAGAAGCTAGTAGCTGCAAAATTTCTGTTGCTGTTAACATAGAAGGAAAATCCACATCATCAGGCATGTATCGAATAGCTTGTGGTTTATGCCATATTATTTCTCCCGATTTTTGTTTTTCCTGCCCAGTTAGCAAGCGAATTAAAGTACTCTTTCCAGCACCATTTCCTCCTACAAGTGCTAAAATACGCCCTGCCCGCAAAGAAAAGGAGGCTTCTTGAAGACCTCTATTATTATCATAGATATTCGATAACTTCTTTGTTTCTAATAGCATCATCTTCTATCCCCTTTCTTCAAAAGCATACTAGCGTAAGCTAATGGACATGTTATCCAAAGTAATGTCACCGCCACGTACACTGCGTAGCCTAGTGGTGACGAATAAAACTGCGTTACTTTATAAAATGCTGGTCCAAGTACGCTAGCCTGATCTGTAAAAATGAAGTAGCCAAAGCGTAGCCACTCCACAGGATTAATGTGTATCGCCAAAACTGTCAGCTTTTGTAGAACGTGCCCCGCCACGACGGTTCCAATAGCCATTAAAGCGTAAGAAATAAGCAATAAAAAAATTGACCAAAAAACAAGTGATAACGACAATGAAAATAATCTTGTTTTCGCAAATGCTCCAACTGCAATGGCCAATGACACAAAAATGAATATACATAGCAGTGTTAGGATAATGAAAATAAACGGTAAACGTACTCCACCTAAAAATCCACCAAGTGCTAATATAGCTCCAAACGCCACTGCAACGACCAATAAAAAGGCCAGTACGGATGCAATATACTTTCCTGCAATATACTGCGTACGTGTCATCGGATATGTCTTTAATAAAGAAAACCAACCTGATTCCACGTCACCAGCTACACTCATACTTCCGATTGTTAATATAAACAGTGGTAATAAAAACAGCAATACATTTAAAAACGAGGCTGTTTGTCGTGTAAAGCCCTCTACATCTGGTAGTGCCATTTGCTGAATGACAATGATAGCTGTAAAAACGAATGTGAAAAGTATACCGACCAATTGCATCCAACGACTTCTAAGCATTTGCTTCAATTCAAGTTTGATAAGCATACTATACATTACTTATGGATCCCCCATTTAAAATCATGTAAATCTGTATAAGCAAGTAGCTGACCTTCCCCCTCAGAAACCATCCACTCCTGTGCCGCTTCCTTCGTATCGAATGCAACTACCCCATAATTCATCGGCGTCCAATAATCCTTGTTGTACACATATACAGCTTTAATAACGTCAATCCATTCATTTTTTGCTGCATCTTTAATATAGGCTGCTCCAACCTCATCTTCTCCATTTGCTTCAATATATTCCATAAGACAGCCAATATCATCAAAAATTTCATAATCACCATTCTTCAATGCAATCTGACCAGCATATTCATTGTGAACTATACTCATATTGCATATTTTACAAACATCAGTTTCACTAACTATTTCACGTGGCTCATATGTTTTTTCACTACAGCCCATCAGCACAGCACAACATAACATTACAATCATTATCCATTTCTTCATTCTGTTATTCCTCTTTTCCATAGCCATAAACTACTTAATGTCAAGAATAGACCTACTAGCATTTGCACCATATTCACCTTGTTCTTTTCCTTCGTATCTTTCATTACCAACCTCGGAGTATTATCAATGAGCATATTCTTTTCAGTTTTATTAATTTGCTGATCAAGTGATGTCAGTAAAATGACACTCGGAGATGCCACGAAATATTGGTAAACAGGCTGACGTACCATCCATTGACCAAAGCTTGACACAGCCACATACGGGATATCGCCGAAACCATTGTCTTTTAAATCAATCCCCGAATAATCATCATAATAGTTACTTACTAGTTGAAAGCCTTGCTTATCGGAGCGTGCCGTTAATATATTACCTGTAAAGTTATTACTACTAGCCGTCGTGTCGCCATTTACTTTTGTGCCCTCAAGTGCTGTTTGATTCATCTGAAAATCATTTGTTTCAATTTGGATATTTGAACTTTTCTGCAAAGCTACACCAGTTCGATTATTCTTGATGGTGTTAAGCTTAATTTTTGCTTGCTGTACATCATACAGCAGCATACCGTAGCCATTAAAATCAAAATGATTAGCTACTGTATTATTTTCAAGGAGAATGTCTGTTGTCATCATAATCATAAGGCCAGTAACATTATGAAGATATGTATTAAAAAGTGCTTCAGCATCACTCGTATACATAAAATGCGTACCGTAACGGCTGCTCGTCACCTTATTTCGTTGAACAACGACACGCGTTACCTCCTCTACATAAATTCCATCCTGCACTCGCTCAATCGTATTACCTTCGATAGTGATGTCCTCACTCTTAAAAACAGCCACCCCATTACCTTTTTGGGAATAATGCGCCTCACTACCAGCCACATTAACTTCATGTATACGCACATTTTTGGAGCGTTGTATATGAACGCCTGTATGAACATCTTTAATTTGTAATTTACGTAGCTCAAGTCCATCTACATCACTAGCAACAATAGCTTTGTTTTTTCCTGATAATGTTATATTTTCTACAGTGACTTTGGCAGTATTTTCAATTCGAAGTGCCGGCTTGTCTCTTTCACCAATAAGTTCAGTTCCCTCTTCACCTTGTAACGTTATCGGTTTTGTCACAATAAAATTACCTTGGTAACGACCAGCAGGAATATGAACGATCTCACCAGGCCTCGCTGCATCAATTGCAGCCTGCATATCAAAATCGGCATATACTGTCTGGCTCATGAACAGAAAAAACAATAAGGCAAACCCTATTTTTTTCACCAATCCTTACCTCCCAGTTCAGCACGAAAAGACTAGAGGAATTCCCCCTAGTCCATTCGACTAATGACTATGACCTTGACTATCCTGATTCATCTCTTCCATATGCATAGAATCAGATTCACCATTGGCTTCTTTTTCAGCTTTTTCTTGCATTTTCTTTTTACGACGCTCTAATGCTTCATCTTTAATTTTTTGTAATTCCTCTACATGTGCATTTGGATTATCAGCTATATATTTGTCTGCATCGGCTTTATTGATGAAATAAATATATCCCCAGTTCATTGGAGACTTTAGGTCTGTTTTGACGATTGTCACATCATCAACCTTCGTCCAATCCTTCGTAATATAATCACGCACAAATTTTTCATTCTTTTCCTCATTTGCAACCTCAGCATTTACTAAACAGCCTATGTCATCATAAAAAGCAATTGTTCCATCCTCTTTTATTGCTTGGGTAGAGAATTCACCCATCTCTTCGTCCTTCATATATACTTTCATATTACACATTTCACACACTGTATCTTCTTTTGGCTCTTGTAAACGTGGATCAACTAAAGAAGCGACTTGCACAGATTTATCCTTTACTTCTGCTTCATTTGCCGCAACATCTTGCTTCGATTCTTCATCCTTAACTTGCTCTTTTTCTGTACCACAAGCCGCGAGTAAAAGTAATACTGCTAGTACAGGTAACCATAATTTTTTCACAACTGCTTCCCCCAATTTCTTTTTTTCTGTTTCTATTACATACTTTACAGGTAAGTTGTGAAATAAGTTAAAAATAGCTGTGAAGTATTGGAAAAATTACCTTGAATATTCATTGAACATCTCGACTTCAAATATTTTGAATAAAAAATATATGCGTGTTGATTAACCATTTTTATCCATTATGATTAATTAGAAGGCTCTGATTTCCGCTACGGGCTACTCGCTTTCCTGCGAGCGAGCGTCGAGCCGCTTCGCTCCAATGTCTCATCTGTGACGCTGATCCCCAAGGAGTCACCCTGTTGGAATGAAGATCACCCACTTCGCCAAGGCATGTATCTTCTAGCATGTCATTCTATTTATAGTGATAAAGCGAAACTTCAGCAACAAATGGTTTTGTCTGTGCGAAAACAAAGCGATAGCACAAATGTTTTCTTGATCTACAGGAAAGCGAGTAACTTGGAACAGAAATTATCTTCATTTAAAGTCCACAACATTCTTAAAGATTTCATTGACACCATTTTGTTTTTCAACATAAAAAAACTCTCTACACCCAGAATGATGTAGAGAGTTCGATATATGATGTTATATAGAAGAGCGGTAACTATTGAGAAGCTTCTTTTGCTTACTGACAAGACTTAGTTTAACGGCAGTTTCATTTAATTCATTGCGTATTTCTAAATCGTATGCACTGTCCAAATAACTTGCCTCTATGTTATTGGGACGTTGCTGCTGAAATTGTCCAGTGTTACTCATATGCTTTTTATCTTTATTTTTTTGCATACTATTTTTAAATTGTTGTTTCGGATTTTGTCCGAAATTGTGGCTTAAATCTCCCGCATGTAGATACTGTTGTTCGTTTCGAAATATACTACTAGTCGTTGCACTCACTCTAGAAGTCCTCATAAATAATTACCCTCCTTTACTTTTTATCAACTATATAGGTATTTATATCGACATTATATGCTAGGATTTAATAACGTAGAACCAAATTACATAAAAATAAGAGAAAAGAGCTATCTTCAAAAGTGTTTATCACTTTTTCTTATAACTCTTTTCTCAAATATTACTCATCATCATAACGTGGGGTTGATTTCCGTTCCGACTGGCGCTTTGTTGTTGCTGTCGCTTCGCTTTCGCACAGATAATACATTGTTGCTGTCGCTTCGCTTTCGCACAGATAAAACATTGCCGATGTTGGTCACGAAGGCGTTATCACAGGACGTGATGGTTTTAGCCTTCGTTCCTCTATTGCTGATCCCGGAGGAGTCGCCCAGCCGTAACGAAGATCAACTTATATATATGGCATACGTTTTAACAAATCATCCCCAACTATCGATAATGAGACTCATATATACATTACTTCCAAAAATCATCAAATATTGTAATTGGCATGTGACGTTTATGCTGAGAACGTAAATAGTGTCCTTCTAACGTTTTACGAGCTCCGTCAGGGATTTCCTTCCCTTCTAAATAATCATCAATTTGGTCATATGTTACACCAAGGGCTGCTTCGTCTGGTAATGAAGGTCGATTTTCCTCTAAGTCCGCAGTTGGTATCTTTAAATATAAATGCTCCGGGCAATCAAGTGCAGCTAATAACTGCTTACCCTGGTGCTTATTAAGACGGAAGATTGGCATTAAATCTGCACCACCATCCCCAAACTTCGTGTAAAAACCTGTAATTGCCTCGGCAGCATGATCTGTCCCTAGCACAACAGCATTATTCATAGCAGCAATAGAATACTGCACCTTCATTCGTTCACGTGCCTTTTCATTACCTTTTACAAAATCACTTACCTTAATACCTGCATTTACTAATGCTTGAATACTAGCATCGACGGCATCTTTTATGTTTACCGTATAAGTTTT
The DNA here is from genome assembly GCF_016638705.1 of Lysinibacillus agricola. Lineage (GTDB taxonomy): Bacteria > Bacillota > Bacilli > Bacillales_A > Planococcaceae > Lysinibacillus > Lysinibacillus agricola. The sequence goes on from NZ_CP067341.1 coordinate 4,663,836, forward strand.
TGTAGGTTTTATATAGTCAATCGCATCCTGACAGTCCTTTTCATCAGCTTGCACACCATATGGTAAGCGAACAGCCCAAAATGAATACTTCGCTTCGCCCACCTCAGCATTTAACTCGTCAACCGCGAGCTGCGCTAGCTTACCAGTTAATGTGGAGTCTTGTCCACCTGATATCCCAAGAACAAATCCTTTTACAAAGCTATAATGACGCGCATATTCCTTTAAAAAATCAATGGATTTGCGAATTTCCTCTTGTACATCAATAGTCGGTAATACACGTAATTCCTTAATGATTTCTTGCTGTAATGTCATTTTGCCTTCACTCCTTACGTTTTACAATCGATTGACCATTTCACGTACTTCTTCAATATTGCGCATTTTATTATTCCAGCATTTTTGACTTAAATCGACTGGGTATTCTTCAGGATTCATGGCACGTTTATATTCATCCCATAACAACTCTAAATTATCAGCTGCATAGTCGCGCATTTCTTCCAAAGTCGGATTTTGATAATTAATTTCACCATTTTTAATCACAAGCTGCTGTAAATTCTTTGCTTCAAAGTTCGTTACAAATTTTGATACGAATGTATGAACAGGGTGGAACATTTTAATGCGCTCCTCTGATTGAGGATTTTCATCTTGCATCGTAATGTAATCTCCCTCTGCCTTACCATTCTTTCTATCAATAATGCGATATACATTTTTTAGACCTGGCGTCGATACCTTTTCGGCATTCGCAGAAATTTTAATCGTATCTTCTAAATGCCCTTCATTATTTTCAATAGCGACCATTTTATAAACAGCGCCTAAAGCTGGTTGGTCGTAAGCTGTAATAAGCTTTGTGCCTATTCCCCACACATCAACTTTTGCACCTTGAGCCTTTAAGTTTAAGATCGTATATTCATCTAAGTCATTCGATACGATAATTTTAGCATTCTTAAAACCCGCTTCATCTAACATGCGACGAGCTTCTTTTGACAAGAAAGCTATATCTCCACTATCTAAACGAATTCCAATAAAATTAATTTTGTCACCAAGCTCCTTCGCCACTTTAATGGCTGTTGGCACACCTGATTTTAACGTATTGTAAGTATCCACAAGAAATACACAATCGCGATGACGTTTCGCATAGGCATGAAACGCATCATAATCATTTTTATAGGCTTGAACAAGTGCATGTGCATGAGTACCTGATACCGGTATATTAAAGAGTTTACCTGCACGAACATTACTAGTTGAAGCAAACCCACCTATAAATGCTGCACGCGTTCCCCAAATTGCTGCATCCATCTCTTGAGCACGTCGCGTACCGAACTCCATCGCCGCTTCATTTTTTATAATTTGTTTAATACGACTAGCCTTTGTTGCAATTAAGGTTTGGTAGTTCACAATGTTAAGTAATGCGGTTTCAATTAGCTGCGCCTCTACTAACGGTGCTTCAATACGGACAATTGGTTCATTAGCGAAAACAAGCTCTCCTTCCACCATAGAATACATATCCCCAGTAAATCGAATATTTTTTAAATACTCGATAAAATCCTCTTTATACCCAACCTCTTCACGCAAATACGCAATGTCCGAATCACTGAAACGAAAATCACGTAAATATTCAAGCATTCTCTCTAAGCCCGCAAAAATAGCATAACCATTGCCAAAAGGTAATTTTCTAAAATATAATTCGAAAACTGCTTTTCTATTATGTATACCATCCGCCCAATACGATTCTGCCATATTGATTTGGTACAAGTCTGTGTGTAGCGCTAAGCTATCATCTGCATAGTTTGATCTCACAAGAAACCCCTTCTTCCGCTTTGATAATTAGTCCTAGTATACACTATATACCCAAATTCTTGCGTATTACATCCTTCTACTTTAATGTTAGATTTCCTCACATGAATAATCAGAAAATTTAGAACCGCACACAAATTAGACACATTTTTTAGTACCGCTTTCATTCCCCTTATAAAAACCTTTTCAGCAAACTATTACGAATTCCGTAATATACTATGTAACAAAACATAACATAGATATTCAAAAAACAATTGCACTGTTTTTCATACCGCTTTAACATGTAAATTAAACTTACACAAGGAGCTGGTATTGATGAAAAAATTAGAAGCAATCATTCGTCCCGAAGTTTTCGGCGCCGTCAGGGACGGTCTTGCTCAAGAAGGAATTGCAGGGCTCAGTGTTTCTGAAATTGCTGGCTGCGGTCGCCAATTAGGACGTACAGGGTTATTTCGCGGAAATACCTATGAAATTGAATTTTTACCTAAGTTGAAATTAGAAATGATTGTTGATGACGAAAAAGTAGATCCTATCGTGAAAGTTTTATTACGTGATGCAGCAACCGGTAAGGTTGGAGACGGTAAAATCTTTATTTACCCGGTAGAACAAGCAATTCGTATCCGCACAAAAGAAGTCGGATCGATTGCAGTAGAATAAGGGGGCGATATATATGGATGAAATAATATTATCTGTAAATTTAGTTTGGGTGATGCTCGGTACTATTTTAGTATTCTTTATGCATGCAGGGTTTGCGATGGTCGAAGCTGGCTTTACGCGTTCAAAAAACGCAGTCAATATTATAATGAAAAACTTCCTTACTATTTCACTTGGCGGTATTGTCTATTTTCTATGTGGTTACGCTATTATGTTTGGTGATACAGCTGGCGGCATCTTCGGTACAAGTGGCTTTGCCTTACATGGTGTAGATGATCTTTCCTTCTTTATTTTCCAAACAATGTTTGCAGCAACTGGCGCAACGATTTTATCTGGAGCAGTGGCAGAACGTACTAATATTTTTGCTTACGTCGGCGTTATTATTCTCATGTCGCTTCTCGTTTATCCCGTTGTTGGCCATTGGGTCTGGAGTGGTCAAGGTTGGTTAACAGATCTTGGTTTTATCGACTTCGCTGGATCTACCGTTGTTCACTTAACAGGTGCTATAGCGGCATTTGTAGCAGCGGTAATGGTTGGTCCACGTCTTGGTAAATATGAAAATGGTCATGTTAACGTTATTACAGGACATAGTATTCCATTAGGAGCTTTAGGGGTATTTTTACTTTGGTTTGGCTGGTTTGGCTTCAACGGGGCTTCTACATTAGCGGCTGATCCTGAACTTGTTCCTAGTGTAATTGCAAATACATTTTTCGCAGCTGCTGCTGGGGTTGTGGCTACTGCCTTTTATACGAAGTTTCGATATGGTCATATCGATGGCTCACTTACATTAAACGGTGCTTTAGCAGGGCTCGTAGGTATTACCGCTGGTGCTGCTAATGTTAGTATTGTCGGTTCAATGATGATTGGATTAATTGCTGCTCCATTATTGGTCGAGGGCGTCCGCTTCATTGAATGGAAATTAAAAGTCGATGATCCTGTTGGCGCGATTGCTGTTCATGGTATTTGTGGTGTTTGGGGTACTCTTGCAGTCGGCTTGTTCGATATTGGTGGTCAAGGATTATTTTATGGAGGAGGCTTCAGTCTATTAGGCGTGCAAGCCATTGGGGTTATTGCTACAATTGCCTGGGTTAGCGTTTCAGTAGCAGCTGGTTTGTTTATTATAAAAGCAATTGTGCCATTACGTGTTTCTGCTGAAGAAGAAGTCGCCGGCTTAGATGTCATCGAACATGGTGCTCCAGCTTATGAATTTCAAGATATTTTCAAAGGCTCTGCCGTACGAGGAGAAACATTTGCTCATCGTTTAACTCACTTCGGTAAAGCACATAACAATGTTCACGAAGAACATGTCTAGTGTCGATTTTCCTTCAAAAACAAGAATCTGCTCGGCATCCTATATATGTCATGCAGATTCTTTTCCAATTTGATTATCATCCAAGAACAGTTTACTCACCTGGATAGGCGTATTGATCAATTTAAGAGAAACTCTGCGCAATTGCCTGTCAGAGAGGAATCTACTCAATACGATGTTTAAACCACTTTAGACAAATCGCCTGTCTTTAGACTTTTTCTAGTTCAAGTAAAAATTCTTTCATAGCTAGTCCACTACGAAAACCTGTTAGCTTACCATTCTTTCCAATCACACGATGACAAGGAATAATTGCTAATATTGGATTAGCACCAATTGCACTACCTACAGCTCTTACTGCTTTCGGATTACCGATGCGGTGTGCAATATCTGAATACGTTGTAGTTGCACCATATGGTAGCTCCTTCAACGCATCCCATACCGCTAGTTGAAACGGTGTTCCTTTTACATGTATTGGCAAATTAAATTCAGTAAGTTCTTTATTAAAATAGGCAGTAAATTGCTTAACATAGCCCTGTAACTTTTCTTTATTCTCTTCAAATCGATAGCCTTTAAAAGGCTTTTTCGCCCACACTTCCACCTCTTCAAATGGCGCATTCGGTGTTCCGATATATACAAGACCTTCATCTGATGCAACGATATACATATTGCCTTGTACATATGTTAGTGTGTCTACATATAATACATCCATTCTCTATCCCCCTTAATTATAGCCTGAAAAATGTTAAATAACTTTAGCTTCCATTCGTTTCATGCTACAGTTATTTTACTTATTATTATAAAGGAGTTTTCACTATATGAATACGTCATACGAGCCTGCTATTCACTTTCAACAGGTTAGCTTTTCAGCGAATGACAAGACGATATTAAATTTGATTACTGGATCATTCCCTAAAGGAAAAATCACAACATTAGTCGGCCCTTCAGGTGCTGGTAAAACAACTCTACTTAAATTGTGCAATGGACTATTATCACCTACAGATGGTCAAATATTAATTGATAACCAACATATTTCTACATACGAGCCAACCGCTTTAAGAAGACATGTAAGTATGGCTCTTCAAGCAGCACCCATGATAGCAGGAACTGTATTTGAAAATCTTGCACTTCCTCGTTCGTTACAAGGAAAAAAGCTGACGGAGCAAGAGGCTATCCAATATTTACAAGATGTTGGACTTGATCAAAGCTTTTTACAACGCCCTACAAATAAATTATCAGGTGGACAACGACAAAAAGTCTCTATTGCACGAACACTTATCAATCAATCCTCCATTTTATTATTAGATGAAATCACATCTGCACTAGATCGTCAATCCGTTCAGGAAATTGAGACACTAATTGCTACAATTAATAAAAAATACAATGTTACAATGATCTGGATAACTCATAATTTACAGCAAGCACTGTCAATCGGGCACTATACATGGGTTATGATGGATGGTGAGCTTATTGAAACAGGAAAAAGTTCCTTACTTAGCGCCCCTACAAATCCACGTGTCTTAGAATTTGTACAGGGGGTGAATGCATGACATATACAACACTATCTCTAACATTAATTTTTGTATTAATACCAATTATACTATCAAAAACTTTAAAGCTTGGACTCGAAAAAGATACAATCATAGCTACTATTCGTTCTATTATTCAACTGCTTGCAGTAGGTTATATTTTAAAATTTGTCTTTGATGCCCAAAGCTATATTTATATTTTCCTTATGATTGCTTTAATGATTTTAGTAGCGACATTAAATGCTCGTAAAAAAGGGAAAGGTATAAAAGGGATTACGTGGAAAATAGCGTTAACTCTTATCGTGATAGAAGTTGTTACTCAAGGTGTTTTGCTCGGTTTTAATATTATACCAGCAACTGCGCAGTATATTATTCCGATTAGCGGCATGCTGATTGGTAATTCTATGGTTTTATCCATCCTATTTTTAAATCGTTTTACAGCAGAAATCACTAGTCACCATAATGAAATTGAGTTAATTTTATCGTTGGGAGGCACACCAAAACAGGCAATTCATCAACAACTAATCAATGCGGTAAAAGCAAGTATGATCCCTACAATTGAGAGCCAGAAAACTATTGGACTCGTTCAATTGCCAGGTATGATGAGCGGTCAAATTATCGGTGGTGCAGACCCTATTCAAGCGGTGCAATTTCAGCTATTAATCATTTTCGCCCTTCTAACGACTGCGACATTATCGAGCATAATGATAGGTTTTTTAAGCTATCCTGCACTTTTTAACGAACGCATGCAAATACTTGAAATGAAATAATTGTTATATTGAAAACAATATATATTTTCTAAATTATGTTATACTAAAAAGAAAAATGCAGTGAGGAGAATGACCATGTTATTACGCGATTTTTTCATCCATTTATCTGAAAACCAACTATTAAATAGTACTGCAAAAAAATACGGTCTAAAATTAGGAGCGCAAAGTGTAGTAGCTGGTACAAATATTGAAGAAACGATTGCGAGCATCAAAGAGCTTAACGCACAAAATATCTCTTGCACAGTAGATAATTTAGGGGAGTTTGTTTCAACTGAAGAAGAAGCAACTAAAGCTAAAGAACAAATCCTTGCTGTTATTGAAGCTATTCATGAAAACAGCGTTGATGCGCATATTTCGTTAAAGCCCTCTCAATTAGGCTTAGATATTGATGTTGATTTTTGCTACGACAATTTATATGAGATTGTAGAGAAAGCAGCAGCATATGATATATTTGTTAATTTTGATATGGAAGACTACGGTCGTTTGCAAACATCCTTTGATATGGTTGAAGAGCTATCCAAAACATTTAATAATGTAGGCACTGTTATCCAATCTTACTTTTACCGCGCGAAAGACGATATTGAGAAATTCAAAGACTATCGTCTACGTATCGTAAAAGGTGCTTATAAGGAACCTGTGGATGTTGCTTTCCAAGATAAATTAGATATTGATTTAAACTTCATTGAGCTAATCGAATATCATTTACTACACGGTAAATTTACGTCTATAGCAACACATGACCATAATGTTATTGCACACGTAAAACGCTTTGTAGCTGACAATAATATTCCACTCGATAAATTCGAGTTCCAAATGCTTTACGGTTTCCGTACAGACATGCAAAAAGAGCTTGCTAAAGAAGGCTATAACTTCTGTGTATATGTGCCATTCGGCGAAGATTGGTACGGCTACTTTATGCGCCGTTTAGCGGAGCGTCCCCAAAATCTTAATCTTGTTACAAAGCAAGTATTTACGAAAAAAACGAACACCGTCCTTGCTGTAGCAGCAGGTGCATTCGTTCTTGGACGTTTAACAAAACGTAAAAAATAAGGTCCCACATAAAGAAGCCAGAAGCTTAATTGAATAAGCTTCTGGCTTTAATTACTTTCCACAGGCACTAAGCTGCTTCCCTCACTGCTTGATTTCAGATTCTCAGTTTATTTGTTGTTCCCATAAGAGTAATTCCAATCATTGAGAGTTCGTAAAAAATGTGTAATAAAAATAATCAGTGGGGATGAAGAAAAGCCCCACTGACACTGAATCAATTACGCCTCGGCATAATTGCGTCCGGAGCCTTAACTTCTTTCATCGGATGTTTGGACACCGTTGAAAAGTTCTTAAACCTTCATTCATCTCATCACTAATAGAGGTAGGAGACTTAAGAAGTTAAAATTATTCAACATGTAAAGCAATAGTTGAAACAATTGCTTCTGCTGCATACTCCCATTTACCATCAATAAAACTACCCAATTTTTGCCCAAGCTCTTGGATCATTTCGAGCGTAATCGGAATATCATTTTTTTGTGCTAATGTAGCAATAAATGGAGCAGATAAACTTGTCCAACCTCCTCGGTCAATTTTAATCTCCACTTGCTTTACTTCTCCATTTTCTATATCAATACGGTAGTATAACTGATCATCCGGACGCCAGCTTAAGTGATGGGAGATTTGTCCATTTACAACTGTTAGATCATTCTTTTTCGAAATAGAAGCTGGTTTTACATTAAATTCATGACCTAGTACATTTAATTTTTTGATTTCAGGACCGACTAATGCCGCCTGAACAGCTAGATCCATACTACTTTGTAATGGGATAGATGTCTCCGTCTCAACTACTGGATCCACCATATCGTTGCTTGCAGCAGAAACGGCTGAAGGATATGCGCTAGTTACAGCGAATGTTGTTGCTAATAATGCTGTTGAAGTAACTTTTATAATTTTTCTCATAATTACTTCCATCCTTCCCATTAAAATGTTTAAAGTTTACTAAATCTTATCATTAATAGTCAAAATATACAATATCCTAATATCTTTTTAAAATGACAAAAGGCACTGAATTTAAATTATCCAATGCCTTAAGTCTATTTTTAACCCATACCCTTTCTTAGGTATAAGGGTATTAATGCTTTTCTTTATTTATTCCACCCTTTTTCTTTAAAGCGTGCAATAGCTTCAATACGATTCCCTACATTTAATTTTTCTAAAATAGTTGAGATATAGTTGCGGACAGTTCCTGCCGATAAAAATAATTCTGCAGCAATTTCTTTTGTCGTCTTCCCCTCTGCAACAAGTGTCAGTACTTGGCTCTCACGGTCTGTTAATGGATTTTCACTATCATCCTCATAGACAAAGTCAACGAGTTCAGGCGCATAAATTCTTTTGCCATCCATAATTGTGCGAATGGCACTGACCAATTCTTCGATCGGACTATCCTTTAGTAGATAGCCACGAACACTAGCCTTTCTTGCACGTTCAAAATAACCTGGCCTTGCAAATGTCGTTAATATAATCACTTTACAATCCGAACCTAAGCAATGCAGTTCCTCGGCAGTATCCAGTCCAGTTTTCACCGGCATTTCAATATCCATAATACAAATATCAGGCTGATGCTCTTCTACAAGCGCCAATGCTTCCTCACCATTTTTTGCTAAGCCGACGACCTCCATATCATCTTCCATACTAAGTAAAGAACGAAGTGCGCCTAATAGCATCCCCTGATCTTCAGCAATTACAATTCGTATCATGTCACAATCCTCTTTTCTATATGTTCTTCAGATTTTCTTTGACCTTCTGATGCGTAATCGCCACTGGAATCGACACTGTTAATGTAGTGCCCTCTTCACTTTCGATTTTAAAGGAACCGTTTATAAACTCTAAGCGTTCACGCATTCCCTTTAATCCATTACCAGTTTTCCATGCTTGCTTTTTCGTGATTCCTTGTCCATTATCACGGACTATTAAATATACTTCCTTAAAATTTTGATGGAAGGCAATTTCGCATTTTGTAGCGCCACTATGCTTAACGACATTATTAACCGCCTCTTTTAAGCACATGGATAATACATTTTCTACAAGTGGTGGTACTTGCAATGAATCTTTATCACCATGAAATACGAATTCCATTTCGGCTGCCTTTAATATTTGAGAAATACGCATAAGCTCGTCTTCAAACCTAGCTGTTCGCATACCTGATACTAATTCACGTACCTCTTTTAATGCGATGCTCGCTGTTTGACGAATATCCTTAATCTCCGTTAGAGCCTGCTGTGGATCTCGTTCAATTAATCTTGAAGCTAAGTCACTTTTTAGTCCTATCATTGATAACTTTTGACCGAGAGTATCATGTAAGTCACGAGCAATACGTTGTCGTTCCTCAAAAATAATTAACTCAGCTATTCGTTCATTAGCAGTCTCAAGCTGCCCCTCTAAATTTTCACGTTTATTTTTTGAATAAATCGTTAGTGGCATAAGTACAACTGCTAGAATCGTTAAAACAACGAACGGTAGTTGTGATAAAAATAAGTGTAGCTCAACAAAGAAGCCAACACCTGTCGAAATAACCGTGAAGCCAATATGTAGCCCGTACATAATATAGAAGCCAACAGGTTTACGAATATTCCCAATGAAGAAAGCTGTGAAAATTGATAAATACACATAGCCATACAATATGGTCATGACGATATTAATGACCATTTCAAAGCTAATCCACATATAAACAAGACCGCTTTTCGAATTCATGGAAAACCGATAGAAGATAAAATATAGCATTAAAAATGTAATACCAATTGATATTTCTATATAGGATGATTTTCTAAAAATGAAGAAAAACGGTAGGAAACAGAAAATAATCCATAAATATATACTGAGCATTGGACTATTCGGAATAATACTGTGCCATTTCCTCATCATAATCTCACGCTCTTTCCTACTTTTCCCTTATTATAACAAGAAAATTAATTTTGTGCCTGAACATGGTTTTTAATGCACTATCCATATAATTACATCCCTGTAGTAATTGGCTCATTTTCATAACATGGGGTTGATTTCCGTTCCTACTGGGCGCTTTCCTGGGGCATCCGATGAGCCCCAAGGAGTCGCCCAGCCCCCACTCCAATCAACTTATATACAAGCTACGTCTTAAAAATGTCATCCACAACTTTTGGTGATGAGCCTTTTATAACACGATAAACTAATATTTCCCTGGCCAACACACCTGACAGTAAAATATATAAAACAGCCACCCCTTAATGAGATGGCTGAAAAAATTCTACTAAGCAGCGAAACTGCCTCTTGCTTTTCGTTTGATTATTTCACTAACTTCTTTAAAAGTTACAAACTTACCTTGTTCTTCATCATATAACTTGTAGCGTAACGATTCTAAACTTTTACGTAATGTAATTGTTGTCGCCGTGTGTAATGGCGGTGTTTCATTATGCACTTTTTCAAGGTTATAGTTTGGTACGCGAGGGGCTAAATGATGTACATGGTGAAAGCCAATATTACCTGTAGCCCATTGTAATAGCTTTGGTAATTTATAATACGAGCTACCTTCAACAGCAGCCTTTACATAATCCCATTCTGAGTCATGTTCAAAATAAGAATCCTCGTACGTATGTTGAATATAGAATAACCAAATACCAAGAGAACCAGCAATAAATAATGTTACACCCTGTACTAATAAAAATGCTTGCCAACCCATAAAGTAAATTAAAGCTACACAAATTCCCACAATAACGACATTTGTTAAATATGTGTTAAAGCGTTCCTTCTGTTTAGCGTCCTTACGATTAAAACGGTTTAACACTAATACCATATATAATGGGCCTAAGCCGAACATTACTAACGGATTACGGTAAAAACGATACCATAAACGTTGTCCTTTAGATGCTTCTAAATACTCTTCCACTGTCATCATATCAATATCACCAATACCACGCTTGTCTAAGTTCGAGCTAGTTGCGTGGTGAATTGTATGCTCACGCTTCCATTTTTCATACGGGAATGATGTGAACACCCCAGTTACAAAACCAACCCAGTCGTTTGCTTTTTTACTTTTGAAAAATGAACCGTGTGTACAGTCATGGAAAATAATAAATGTTCGTACGACAAAGCCAGCAGAAATTACACTTAATCCAGCTGTTAACCATGGTGAAACATCCACTAACATATAGCCAGCTACCCATAAAGCGATTAAAGGTACAATCGTATTCACCATTTGAAAAATACTTTTAACTGTATCAGATTTCGCAAATGGTGCTACATCCTGGCGCAGTTTTTTTGTTTTTTCTCGATCTGTTGCCATTGTTTTTACTCCCTCGTTTCCTTTTCCTTATGACCTCATCATAAAACAAGAGTATAATCTGTAACAGAAGCAAACATCATAAAAAGGATATGACATTTGTCATATCCTTTTATCTTTTCGTCAAAAGAATAAACATTAAATAATTTGTATCAATAAACAAAGGTTGATGTTCACTCCGAGTTGGCGCTTTCCGCGGGCTCGGCTTCAATCTCCTCGTCACTGCGTTCCTGCGGGGCTTTCAGCGCAAGCTAATCCCGCAGGAGTCGCCACTCTCCGTGAAAAATCAACAACTCCTCATCATTAGCATAAGTAGACAAGCTAATCCAAAAGAATATAACTATTTATTAAAATATCATAAAAATCCACTATGGAGGAAAACAATACTTTTCGACGTTCCTCACAAAATACTGAATGTCGAGGTCTCACGATTAAATTACTATACTGCTTTATGCAAATAAAATAGAGTTTGTCTTCAGCCTGAAGGATTTGACATGCCATACCCTTTCTATGCTTTTGGTCCAGTTAACTGTAGTTGATAAAATACAAGATCTAGCCACTGTCCAAATTTATAGCCTGCGTTTTTAATTGTACCCGCATATTCAAAGCCTAGTTTTTCATGTACTTTAATACTTCCGATGTTTTCACCATCAATGCCTGCTACTAGTGTTTTCACACCTTGCTCTTCCGCAATTCGAATAAGCTCATGCATTAACTGTGTAGCTATTCCCTTTTGATAATGATCCTTATGCACATACACAGAGTGCTCCATTGTGTACCTATAACCAGGATATGGACGGAACTGACTATATGTTGCAAAGCCGGCTACAGTGCCATTTTCGTCGAAAACCAGCAGTGGATTACCAGTTGCTTGTTGCTCCTTGTACCATTGCCTTTTTTCTTCCAACGACTGTGTTTCATATCGATAAACGGCCTTGCTCGTTAAAATAATGTCATTATAGATGTCTAAAACCTCGGGTAAATCTCTCTCTTCCATTAATCGAATCATCATGCTCACGTCCCAACCATAATAGGGTTTATCACTAAAACTAAACTATCACATTTGATTCATTACATAATGTTATACCACTTTTTTCAACATTACACATTAAAATATCGAGCATCTGGATGTGCAAAGACAATTGCTGAAACAGAAGCTTCTGGCTCCATCATAAAGCCTTCCGTTAAATGAACACCAATGTCCTCTGGTTTTAATAAACCGAACAATTTCTCTTGATCCTCTAAGTTTGGACATGCAGGATAGCCGAATGAGAAGCGCTGTCCTTGATATTTTGCCGCGAAACGATCACGCATTGTAAAATCTGTCGCATCTGGGAAGCCCCACTGGTCACGAATCTCTTGGTGCATACGCTCCGCAAAGCCTTCTGCAAGTTCAAGGGCTGTAGATTGTAATGCATGACTTTCAAGGAATTTCCCTTCCTCTTTTAGCTGACGAGCCTTTGCCATAACCCCTTGTCCTGCCGTTACCACCATTAAGGCAATATAGTCCATTTCATCGCTTTCAACTGTTTTTAGGAAATCTGCAAGACATAAAAACGGTTCAACTTGCTGACGCGGGAAGGTAAATCGTTCAATTTCTGTTTTGCTATCTGCTGGATCATAAACAACTACATCATCCCCATCTGCTTGTGCAGGGAAAAACTGATACATACCTGATGGTTTCAATAGGTCCCTTTGTAAATAATCGTCAACTAAATCTTTTAACTCCGTTGCTCTTGCATCGCCAGCATCAAGTAATTGCTGTACTTGACCCTTTAAACCTAGGTGATGTCCAAGTAATGTCCGCATATTAACATATGGATATAAATGCGAAACAGCATATTCTCTCTTTACATGGCGGCGCACATCTGCTGGTAGAAAGACAGACGCTTCCTTTATTGTGCGTACAGGCTTTATAGTTACTTCTTTTATAGGGCGAGCCGCTCTTTTTTCGTCTGCCTCTAAGCGTTTTTCACGCGATTCCTTAATTTCAGCTAAGAAATCTGCACGTGTATCTGTCCCCATTAACCTATTTGCCTGCTCTAATCCTTGCATCGCATCCTTTGAATAAATGACAGGTCCATTATATTCGCCGGCAATTTTTGTTTCAGTAAAGCGACGGGATAATGCCGCTCCCCCTACTAAAATAGGTACGTCAATACCTGCTTCCTTGAAATCTTGAGCTGTAATAACCATTTGCTGCGCTGATTTTACAAGTAAGCCTGAAAGCCCGATGAAATCTGGCTTTTCCTTGCGAATCGCTTCTATTAACTGGGCAGGTGTTACTTTGATGCCAAGATCAATCACCCTATAGCCATTATTACTTAAAATAATATCAACAAGGTTTTTCCCAATATCATGCACATCGCCTTTTACAGTTGCAAGTACCATCTTCCCCTTGCCAGCACTCTCTTCATCTTTCTCCATAAATTGCTCTAAATGTGCCACCGCTGCCTTCATAACCCCTGCTGATTGTAATACTTCTGCTACGATCAGCTGATTATCGTTAAATAAGCGGCCAACCTCTGCCATTCCATCCATTAATGGTCCATTAATAATAGCAAGCGGTGTTTCGAAAATTTCACGAGCAGCCTCTAAATCTTCAATAAGCCCTTCTTTTGTACCCTCTAAAATATAGTAAGCTAAGCGACCTTCTACTGTTTTCGGAATATCTGCCTCTGTTTTTTCCTTCTTTTTATCACGATAGAAATCCGTGAAGACAGCTAATGTTTCATCATTTGTATGAAAGAGTAAATCATTTGCTAGCTTAATCTCTGCCTCTGGAATCGATGCATAACGTTCTAACTTCTCCGTATTCACAATTGCATAATCTAAACCAGCCTGTGTACAATGATATAAATACACGGCATTCAATACTTCACGACCTACGGGTGGTAATCCGAATGAAATATTACTTACACCAAGCACCGTTAATGTACGAGGCATTTTTTCTTTAATCAGGCGAATTCCTTCCACCGTTTCGAGTGCCGAGCCAATATACTGTTCATCTCCCGTACCTACTGGGAACATTAGTGGATCAAAGATAATATCTTCAGGAGCAATACCCCACTTTTCTGTTAACAATTTATAGGAACGCTCAGCAATCTCTAGCTTGCGATGTCGGTCAACCGCCATACCTTGCTCATCAATCGTACCCACAACTAAAGAGGCACCATATTTTTTCACTAGCGGTAAAACTGCGTCAAAACGCTCTTCGCCATCCTCTAAGTTAATCGAATTAATGATGGTTTTCCCTTGAGAAAACTTAAGTGCTTCCTCAATTACTTTTTCATCTGTTGAGTCAATTACAAGAGGTACTTTTACTTTTTTTACAACCTCCTGCATAAAGCCACGTATATCGGCTAGTTCATCACGGTCAGGATTTGCTAAACAAATATCGATAACATGTGCTCCATTTTTCACCTGAGCACGCGCGATTTCTGCTGCTTCCTCAAACTTCCCATCAATAATTAAATTTTTAAATTTACGAGAGCCGATTACATTTGTCCGTTCTCCAATAAATAATGGACGCATAGAGTCGTCATACACCAATGGCTCGATACCTGATACTACATGACCATGTGTTGCATCTGGTAATTGTCGAGGCTTTTCGTCCTTTAGCACCTCTCGAATAGCAGCAATATGCGCTGGCGTTGTACCACAGCAGCCTCCGACAATATTCAGCCAGCCCTTTTCAGCAAAGCCTTTTAGCTTCCGTGACAATGATTCAGGCGACTCATGATAGCAGCCCTCCTCGTCAGGTAAGCCTGCATTCGGATAACAGCTAATATAGCCTGTTGAAAGCTCTGCTAGTGAACGAATATGATCAGTCATAAACTCTGGCCCAGTCGCACAGTTTAGGCCAACTGACAATGGCTTAATATGCTCGATGGAAATGTAAAAAGCATCAATTGTTTGACCAGCAAGTGTCGTACCCATAGGTTCAATTGTTCCTGATATCATCACAGGTAGCTCTTTTCCAGTTGTTTCAAAAGCACGAGATACACCCAGTGTACCTGCCTTAACATTCAACATATCCTGACTCGTTTCCAACAACAGAACATCGGCTCCAGCTTCGATTAGTGCCTTCGCCTGAACATAAAAGTTTTCCTCTAACTCTTCAAATGTAATACCACCTGTAACTGACAAAGTTTTTGTAGTTGGTCCCATAGCCCCCGCTACAAAACGAGGCCAATCGGACGTTGAAAACTCATCCACTACTTTGCGTGCAATTTCTACAGCGCGTTTATTAATCTCTTCTGCTTTCGTACCAAGATCATATTCATTTAATACAAGTGGAGTACTTCCAAATGTATTTGTACAAATAATATCTGCTCCAGCCTCTAAATATTTTCCATGAATTTTTTCAAGCACATCTGGTCTAGTTAGCACAAGATTTTCATTACAGCCATCATATTCCTCGCCGCCAAAATCCTCTGCTGATAAATTTTCATTTTGTAGCATTGTACCCATTGCGCCATCAAGAATTAAAATTCGTTTTTCTAATTGTTCTTCAATCAAGTGCTTAGCCATTTATACTTACCCCTTTTTTCTGTTCATCCAATTGCTCAATAAATTCCATCAATTCTAGTGTCATATCATAGCGCAAAAATGGTGTGATGAGGTAAATACCATTGAAATATTCCGCTGCTACTTCTACTAACTCCTTGGCAATTGCAATTCCTTCTAGTGTTGCGCGTTCTTTATCATCACCACAAGCCTTCATGCGGGCTAACGCATCATCAGATAGTTTGATGCCCGGCACTTCATGATGTAAGAACTCCGCACTTTTATAGCTCGTTACTGGCATAATGCCTAGATAAATTGGTGTTTCTAAATGCTTTGTCGCCTCGTAAATTTCCACGATTTTTTCCTTTGAATAAACAGGCTGTGAAATAAAATAATCTGCCCCATGCTCAATCTTCTTTTCTAATCGTGCTACAGCTCGGTCTAATACACGTACATTGGGATTAAACGCAGCCGCTACAGAGAAATTCGCCTTTTTACGAAGAGGTTTCCCTGAGAATGATACTCCTTCATTTAACTGTTTTATTAACTGGATTAGCTCCATTGAAGATACGTCATAAACGCTAGTCGCCCCTGGGAAATCGCCTACCTTTGTCGGATCTCCAGTAACTGCTAAAATATCATGAATGCCTAGTGCATTTAATCCCATTAAATGTGATTGAAGACCAATTAAATTACGATCTCGGCATGTTATATGTGTCAACGGGCGTACCCCATGTGTTTCTTTTAGTAAGGCACCCATTGCAACATTACTAATTCTTGGGGATGCAAGTGAATTATCAGCCATCATGACTACATCTGCGCCTGCTTCATATAATTTTTGGGCACCTTCAATAAAGCCTTCAATTTCTAAATGTCTTGGTGTATCTAACTCCACTATAACTGAGCGTTCACGTTTTACTTTTACATGTAATGGCTCATAATTTGGTGGCTCTGCCTCACGTACAACCTCTACTTTTTCTGGCTTCGCGTGCTTTTCCTCTACTGGAGATAGCTCCTCTAAGTATTTTTTCGCCGCGGCAATATGCTTCGGTGTCGTACCACAGCAGCCACCGATTAAACGTACCCCCTGATCTCGAAGCTCTACAGCTGCTCGACCAAAATAATCTGCTTCTGATTCATAAACAACACGGCCATCCTCCAAATCAAGAAGAGATGCGTTCGGATACGTTGACATAAATGCCTTTTCAGGAAGCTCTACACCTTCAAATGCTTGTATAGTATGGTGAGGACCTAAGCGACAGTTAACACCTACGATATCAGCACCTAGCGCTTCAAGTTCATGTAAAGCGTTATTTAAACTCATTCCATTTTGCAAAACTCCTGGTTCATGCATAGAAACTTGAGCAATAATCGGTAATGTTGTTTTAGCTCGTAGCATTGTCAAAGTTGCTGTTAGCTCTTCAAAATCATAATATGTTTCAAGTAAAAGGCCGTCTGGAACTCCTGCAAGTAAAACAGTTGCTTGCTCTTCAACCGTTGCTAAAATTTCCTCTAATGTTGCGTCACTCTTTCGAATACCACGGATCCCCCCAATAGTACCCAAGACAAATTGTCCACCATCTGCCGCTGCTCGTTTGGCAATCGTCATAGCGGCTTCATTAAACTGCTGCACACGTGATTCTAATCCATAGCGGGCTAACTTTATGGCATTAGCTCCGTAAGTGTTCGTTTGAATAATATCGGCTCCAGCTGCTATATATTCTCTATGAATCTTTTCAATTAATTCAGGTCTATGAACATTCATTTCTTCATGACAGTACTCCAAGCCATAGCCGTATAATACTGTACCAATTGCACCATCTGCTGTAAGAACATGCGTTTTTAACTTTTCAAGCAATCCCATAAAACTAGCCTCGCTTCCCTTATCTTTAAAATAAAAAAAGCCTTCTTTCAAAAAAAAAGAAGGCTTTTACGTCGTTTCGTAATTGTTTTTCCTTCTCATCTTCGACACAATGGTCTTCTGGATTTAGCACCTGACAATAAGTTGGTTGCTGAAGCTTCATAGGGCCAGTCCCTCAGCTTCTCTTGATAAGAATGTAGTATGAATTTTTTAAATAATTAAAAGAATCATATCGTTAACGAACGATTGAGTCAAGACTATTTCACTGAACAGAGGATAATTTCCACCTGAAATACTATATTTTGCTTTAAATCAAACAATTACGATAGTTTTCCAGCAAGCTCCTCACCAATTTTTTTACCATTTTGAATACAAGCACCTATGCCTACTCCAAAATAAGAGCATCCCGCTATTGATAGATTTGGATAGTTTTTCTCAAGCTCTTGTACTAGACCTTGCAACGCTTCACGATGTGCCAAGTCATACTTCGGCATTTGGTCGATCCATTTTGTCACATCAACAACAGTTGGTTTTTCCTCAATCCCCAAGCTTTTTCTTACATCCTCTAGGGCAACAGCTGCCAACTCTTCATCTGTCATTAAACGTAATCTCTCATACTCAGGGTTAATGCTCTTATAAAAAAGTCGCACAAGTAATTTCCCTTCTGCTGAGGTGTGCTTCCACTTGCGACTTGTCCAAGTTGCTGCATTACATATAACATCCGAATTATGTGACACAATATAGCCTGTTCCATCTGCAGGTAATCTATTATCGGGTACATCAAATCCTAAATAAATCGTAATTGCGGAGGCAGTATTGAATTGTTCAAAATAGCGGTTCAAAGATTCATCCTGCAATATGCTTTGTACCGATTCATTCGGAAGTGCCAATACAACATGATTTGCTTCAATCATTTTACCGTTTGCTAATGTAACGGAGTATTGATTCTCCTGCTTTTTAACACTAGTAGTGGCAATTCCCTTAATAATTTCTACATCCGTTAATGTTTCTTCAAGTCGATCAATTAGTGATGATAAACCATTTTTAAAGGAAATAAATTTTTTATTTGCAGCTTGCACAAATTGTTCCCTGTTTGCATCGAAACCTTTAATAATACTACCGAAATCATTTTTGTAATCGATTAGATACGGTAAAGTGGAAGCAATTGAAAGTTGATTTAAATCTCCTGAATATACACCTGCAAGTACGGGCGCTATTTGGTTTTGAACAAGCTCCTCGCCTAAATAATACGTTAAAAATTCCCCAATAGAGCTTTCCTTTGTAAACCCTTCATTTGGCATTGTTAAATCCTTTAATGCTGCTTCTTTACCCTCTTGTGAGACAAGTGTGCTTTCCTCAAGAGATTGTAAGTTCATTGGAATACCGAACGTTGAGTCTGCTGGAATGGCATGTAGTTCATTATTTGTGTAAATATACGAAATACCTGTTTCGTTGTACACAAGATTTTGTTCAAATTTAAGTTCCTCTACTAATTCAATAACACCTTTATGACGCGCTACAATGGAATCTGCTCCTGTTTCCAGGATGAAGCCTTGTTCATATGCAGAGTGAAGCTTGCCACCAAGGTATGTATTTTTTTCTACAAGCACAAGCTTTACTTCTAAGTTTTTCTCCTGAACTTGGCGTTGCAAATAATGCATCGTACACAATCCTGTAATTCCGCCACCTAATACAACAACTGTTTTCATATTAAATCGCCCCTATTTTTAGTTCTTTATTCAGTATAAACTTTTTTACCTGAAAATTACGCTAAACCCTTTACAAATTTAGCAAAAATGGAGCTATCCAGCGCATTGGATAGCTCCATTTTTTTCTATGTTCAAATAGCATATATCCTCTAGAGATTTTGTGCAAAGCTAGCTAATTTTTCAGCAGAATTTTTAACCTCATTAAAGGCAATACCTAATTCACTTAGTGTTTCTACTATTGTTTGTATTTCTTTTTCCATCTGGCCATTTTGATCTTTGGCTTCTGTCATAGCTTCCAATATGTTAGTAAATTGCCCTTCCGTTTTTACCATATTTTCCTCACCAGAAGCTACCTTTTCTTGTATATTACTAAGCGATTGAACAAGTTTATCTGTCCGCTCATTTGTTTTATGTAGTAACATCGCTACCGATGTGACAGATTCCTTCGTTTGAATCGATAGTTTTCTCACTTCATCTGCAACAACACTAAAGCCTTTACCCGCTTCTCCAGCACGAGCGGCTTCTATTGCCGCATTTAAAGCCAACAAGTTTGTTTGATTAGCAATATTTGTAACAACATTCATAATTGATTCCATTTCCTTTGACATATCTGTCAACTGTACAATGTTTTCAGTTATATCATTAAGTGAGTAAATAATATTACTCATATTTTGTGATTGACTCTTTAATCTTTCTCGACCTTCTAATGCCTGACTCTCAGCCATAGTCGACACTTGAAGTGATTTTTTCGCTAGTTGTTTAATTTCATCAGATTGTCCACTTAAGCGATGAAATGAGCTATTCGTTTCCTGAGATATTGTGGCAAGACCTTCCGAAGACTCTACGACCTTTTTCTCTACCACTTCTTTACCACGTTCTAGATTTTCATGAAGTTGCTCAACCGTATTCTCAAATGCTTCTAAAACCAATTGTTGTTCAAAATTAGAAATTTTTGAAATAGCTCGAATTGTATTGAACTGATCCATTGGATGATTAATACACTCTTCAACCAAGTCAATAAGTGACGCTGTCAAATCTTGAAAAGCACAGATATACCATTGTGTTTTAAGTCCGATGTGGACATGTACCTTAGCAATTTTAACTCGCCTTTGATAAAACTCATCATCAATCGTACCATTAAACATTTCAATAATATGACGTCGTAATGTGATTTTCAACTTCTCCACAGAACTATGTCTATTGATAATATCCACTAAATTATGTTCAGTTCCAATCATTTCATAAAATCGATTAACAATGTGTTCAATATTGCCTTCTACAATAGGTTGGAAGGCTTTTAAATATTGTAAATCTCTCTTTGTCAATTTGAGCATTTCAATTTGCTTTTTCATTGAATAGCGATTAGTTACATCCATTTTTACAATGTATTGTTGTAAATCTAACGCCATTGTCTTTCTCTGTTTTTGAAAAATCACACATTTACCCTCTTTCATGCCGTGTACTTTTGCAAAGCTGAGAAAAATCTAATTCCGTCCACTAAAAATATAATAAATCAGGAAGGCTCATCACCATCACGCGGGGTTGATTTCCGTTCCGACTGGGCGCTTTGTTGCTGTCGCTTCGCTTTCGCACAGATAAAACTTTGTTGCTGTCGCTTCGCTTTCGCACAGATAAAACTTTGTTGCTGTCGCTTCGCTTTCGCACAGATAAAACTTTGTTGCTGTCGCTTCGCTTTCGCACAGATAAAACTTTGTTGCTGTCGCTTCGCTTTCGCGCAGAAAACATTTGCCGCTGTCGCTTCGCTTTCACGCAGAGCAGAGCTTCCTGCGGGCGTCCGATGAGCCGCTTGGGCCTACACGATGTAGGTCACGAAGGCGTTATCACAGGACGTGATGCTTTTAGCCTTCGTTCCTTTATTGCTACTTTCCCAGGAGTCGCCCAGCCTCCATTCCAATCAACTTATATCATGGCATATGTTTTAATAAATGCTATCCTCAACTTTTAGTGATAAGCCCTCAGGATGTTGGTTAACCATTTTAAAGACGCTGATTTCTGCTACGGGCAACAATCAGCTAAAAATGGGCATACATAAACAAAATACCAACAAAAAATCCTTTTACCGGTCAATAATAACCCTATACTTTCCCAATCAACACGCCTAATAAGAAAAAGTACCATTATTTTCGATAATATTGCAAAAAAATAGTTTAACGGAATAACATTAATTAGCTATAGCTACTAACTACTCTTTCAAAATCACTCATATACCTTATACATTTTATAAATAACTGTCAATTTCCAGATATACATTTTTTTCTAAAAAATGTATGAAAAGTCCCTGTGACTTAACTAATTGTTCAAAGCAGTAAAAAAGCTACCAAAATACTTTTTTTGTAGCCAATTTACATCATCTCTTGTTTTTTATGCTTATTTTTCCCTTGTTTTTGTTTGTAGTAATTGCCCCTTCATTATATTAATATTTTTACAATTAGAGAATATGGATATTATATACCTATGCAATACATCAAAACAAAAACTTAAGACCCAAACAAAAGAGAGTAATAATCAAATCTAAATACCTACATTTTTTTAATTAAAATTTACATTCCTTTTAATTCTTGCAGTAAAATAGCTGCCTCTTCGTTTCCTGCATCTGCTGCAAGTCCGTACCATTTTATAGCCTCTTTTATATTTCTAGCTATTCCTTCCCCTTTATTGTATATGTGTCCTAGTTGTAATTTAGCTTCCGAATCCCCTTGAAGAGCAGCCTGTTTAAACCAATGAATACCCTTTTCAATATTTCGTATACCTGTTAATCCTTGGCTCCAAATAAAGCCCAAATCATAAAAGGCATCGACGTGATATTGCTCCGCAGCTCTTTCATACCAATATAATCCGCGGTTTACATCTTTAGTTTGACCTAAACGCCCCTCTAAATAAATTCCTCCAAGTCGGTATTGTGCCTCAACATAGCCTGCTTCAGCAGATTTTTTATAGCAGCTACATGCTTGCTCCTCATCATTGTCGATTCCTAATCCCTGCTCGTAAATAATTCCGAGTGTAAACATAGCCTCTGCCACACCTTGTTGTGCAGCGACGTCGAACCACTTCTTCGCAAGTACCAGATTTTCTGGTACACCCTCACCGTTAAAGTACATATCTGCTAAATTATTTGAGGCATCTGGATGACCCTGCTTTGCTGCAGACTCATACAATGAAAAAGCTCGGTTATAGTTTTCTTGAACACCTATACCTTCAAAATAAAAATTACCAAGTGCATATTGTGCGTCAGCATTACCCTGTGTTGCTGCTAACTTAAACCACTTTATTGATTTTTCAGGTTGGAAATGCGTGCCATCAATTGCACTATAATATTCTCCAAGCTGAAATTGTGCATCTGCATCCTGTTCCTCGATGGCATCTTTGTATAAATCAATTATTACTTCATGATCTAGATCTTCTTCGTCAAACGCCTCAACCTGCTCATCTTGGTGGATAAAATACCATTCCAATATATCAAGTACATCATCAACAACTTCAACGCAATTGGCTAACTTCTCCAGTGAAGAAATTTGCCAAATCAAAATATAGATAGGGAGTGGAATTGCTTCACGCAGTAAATCATCATATTCAGCTAAAAGCGTTAACACATTTTCCTGTACTGACTGTGCCTGCTCTGGATGTATAATTTGTAAATGTCTTTGTTGTTTTTTTTTCAAAAGTCCTCGCACAACTTCATGTAATATTTTGTGCAAGGCTGTTAATTGCACTTCTCCGACTGTTATCAATTTACCGTTTTGTGCAAACCATGTACCTTGTGTTTGCGTGAGCTTTTGTAGGGATTCAATTCGCTCTTTATTTTGTTTTGCTAAAAAATTGCCCATACATTAGTTTCCCCCCTTGCACTCTATCAATTTCGCCTTGGCGTAATTGTTGCTGTCGCTTCGCTTTCGCACAGAAAACATTTTGTTGCTGTCGCTACAAAAAACATTTGCTGAATGAAGATAAAAACTGTCTTACCACTATTATATGGAAGACAGTTTAAAAATGGTTACACATATGCTCTCAATATTAATCCAATGAACAATGTAATGAATAAAAAGACAGTGACATGAATCCATTTATACATTTCTAATAAACCGATAAATTCACGAGTAAAAGCATTAGGTACATAATAAAAGGCTGTTTTTGAACCAACACCTTGTGCATCAAGTTTCGCTTTATTGGCATAAATACTGGCACGAAAAACATGAAAATTATTCGTCACAAATAAGGATCGATATTTTTTTCCTTGTGCAAGTTTATCCATGATTTTTTTAGAGAATGCCATATTCTGTTCAGTATTTGTCGATTGATCTTCCATTATTACTTTTTGAGCTGGTATTTGATGTACGTCAACGATATATTTTTTCATCGCATATGCTTCTGATACTTTTTCATCATCCCCCTGTCCACCTGAGACGATAATGTATGGTCGTTCACCATATTTTTGATATTGCTTTGCGGCCTCATCTAAACGGCTAGCTAAAAGTGGTGGCACTTTATCTCCAATTAGCCCTGATCCTAGTGCAATAATATAGTTAGGCTCATAAAGGATTGGCGTAAAATGATATAGAGTGGCATAGGCCATTACACTTGTGTATAAAAACATTGTATAGCCAAACACCAAAAACACATAGAAGAAAAGAATATGCCAAATTACATGTTCGATATTCGTAAAAATAACAAAAACATACCAAATCATCATGATAAAAAAGCTCAAGCCAAAAACGGCTAACAATAAATTACGAACTTTACGTCCTTCTTTTTCAAGTAAAACTTTACTATTAAAAAACGTAGCTATCGATAAGATAAACATAATACTCGGGAAGCTTCCTAGTATAATGACTATCCCCATCTTCGACAAAATCCCCTGCTCATTTGGCATCAATAGAGGATAATGACTGATTATAGTGCTCAAAATATACAAGCCTAAAAAACCTAGAACTACTGCATTGAAGAAACGTCTCTTTTCCGTTGTATATAACAATAAAAAAATTGCAATTAATAGTAATATCGTTGTAATCATCCTCTCACTCCTTTTATATCATTTTTCAGGCTCACCATCATAACGCGGGATTGATTTCCGTTCCGACTGGGTGCTTCCTGGGGTGTCCAGCCTTCACTCCAATCAACTCATATACATGGCTTACGTTTTAAGAAATGTCATCTCACCTTTTGGTAATGAGCCATTTTATATTCTTTCCTTCCGACACTACTTGTTCAAATTTGTTGCTATGCCTAAATTAATGAAAGCGATTATTGTATTTTTCAAGATGATTCATGTAGAATTAAACTATTACGAACTAGTTTATAACAAAACTAAAAATTATATTGGAGGAATGTAAGTAATGAAAAAAATTCTTGCCGCTCTTTTTGCAGCGACACTTATGTTTGCGACAGTAGGTGCAACATTGTTCATCTCAGATACACCAACTGCAGAAGCTAAATCCTATAAGTCAGGTAAAAAAGGTTTCTCAAACAATAATAATAACAATAGCTCAAATTTCCAAAAATCTCAGGATAAATCTAAAGACCAAAATAATGCAACAACAAATAAAAACAATACAACTTCTACAAACAAAACGGATTCAACAGCTAAGAAAGGTGGTTTCTTCTCAGGCGGCCTTATGAAAGGTATGATGCTTGGTGGCTTAGCTGGCTTATTATTCGGAAGTCTTTTCGGTGGTATGGGTATGCTTGGTAATATTTTAGGCTTATTAATTAACGTTGCAGCCATTGCTATTATCGTAATGCTAGTTGTAAAAATTGTTAATATGTTTAAAGATAAAAAACGTAAAGAGGAAGCACAATGGCACAAATAATTAATGAGCAAGATATTATAAATGCAATTTGCTTATCACAAGCCTATTATAAAAACATTCGCCCTGAGGATGTGCTTGTAGAACTAGCATACGATGATGACACAGGCTTTGGTGCAGAAGTTGAAGTTAATGGTCAAATCGAAATGTTCGATACAGCAGCTATGATTGGTGCACTTCGTGTATGGATTAAAGATGTCCTACATAGTGATCCATTTTCAACAGGCATCGAACTCGTCCTAGACGATGAAGAAGGCATTATTGCTAGATTATCGTAAATAAGAAAAGTATAGCAGTTCAATAAATCTTAAAGATTTATTGAACTGCTTTGTTAATTTTCAAGACGTTTTTTTGCCTGTTCTTTTTCATCTTCCTCAATTGAAAAATCGACAATTGATCGACCGAGCATCAATAGCGCAATAAACATGACGCCTGTTCCAACAATTAAATAAATCATCGTAAATATCTTTGAAAAATCACTGGTAGGATACAGACCCGTCTCAACACCTGTTGGAATTAAACTCACTACTGCAAAATACATGGCATCCAGCCAGTACCAACCCTCTGTCCCTTTATAAAACATTGTTCCGGAAAGAATGATTAAAAATAATGTTGTAAACAATGATAGAAACTGTGGACGCTTGAATGACCTCCATATCCCTTTTAATAATCTTTTTGCAGATAAAATAAATGACAGCATCGCATTCTCCTTTTGATCAATTTCTCCTCAGTATGATTTACATCTAAAAATTGTACTAGATATTCATAACAATAAAAATAAAATATTTCAGATATGTTGATTAACCATTTTTATCCATCTTAATTAATTAGAAGGCTCTGATTTCCGCTACGGGCTACAATCAGTTAAAAATGGGCATATATTAGCAAAATAGCAACAAAAAAATCCTTTTATCGCTCAAATAATAAACCTATTTTTCCCTAATCAACACGCCTGAAAATATTTAAAACTATATTTTTTTATTGAAAACGTAAAAGGTAGAGGCTTCTATTCACAGCCTCTACCTTGAATACTTGCACTTCTTTATTTTAATAAACTATTAAAGTTTACAAATATTTTTGCTGCATGGCTACGCTTTGTCGAAGCCTCTGGTGAAAATTTCCCTTCATTACCTATAATAATGCCTTGCTCATACAACATTGTGATTGCATGTTTAGTTTCTTCATTGTAAGAAGCAATATCAGAGAATGGTACTTTTCCTTTCACAGCATAAGGTTGCTTTAGCTGATGTTCGTAGGCACGATTAATCATTAATGCTAATTGAGCGCGAGTAACTGGCTGTCCAGGGTTAAACTTCCCATCCGTTCCCTTAACTAGCCCATATGCATAAGCTGCTGCAATCTCCGACTGAGTTCCGTCATCATAGCTTGCAATGTCGGTAAATGGTGCCTGTTCCTTCGTCGTTAAACCAAGGCTTCTAACAAGCATACTAGCAGCCTGTGCCCGAGTTACATTTTGCTCTGGTCTAAACGTACCATCTGCGTAGCCTTTCATAATACCTGTCTCAGCTGCTTTCTGAATAAAGTCCTTTGCCCAATGATTTTCTATATCAGTAAAGCTTAAAGTTCTTCCTTCTGTCGCAAAAGTAATTGTTGGACTTTGTACACTTTCATTGCCAGCTGCATCCACTGCTTTAACAGCTACCGTATATGTTGTATTCTCTGTTAAATTATCCAAAGTTATAGCCGTTGTATCAGCGTTTTCTGTAAAAGTTAGTTTACCATTTACATATACATTGTAATTAGTAACGCCTACATTATCCATCGCTTCCTGCCAGCTTATTTTTACAGTTTTACTATCTTTCATATTTGCTTGGATAGCCTTTGATACATCCCATAACGCACTTGCTTTAATCGCTGGTAAAAACGCCTCATTCGCTACTGCTAAATAGCCTGCTTCACTTAAATGAATATTTTCAGGATTTGGTAAATAGCTTGGAACATCCTGTGCTACAATATCGTATGTCGGGACAAAGATGGCACCCGCTTTTTCAACAGTTGTTTTAATCGTTGAATTCATGACTGTTAATAGTACTTTAAATTGTTTCTGTAAATCCTCACTATAGTATGGGAAAGAATTATAATAGCCCATAACGTAAACTTGAACATTCGGATTTAGCTCCTTAATTTCATCCAAAATAGCGGCAATATTTTTTATTGCCCCTTGGGAAGCCTTTAACATCGCTGCTGCACTAAGACCAGTTGTCTGAGACTCTTCTAAAATGGGTATTAAATCATTGGCACCAGCGGTTAGAGTAATAATTTCCGCCTCTTTTAAAGATGTGCGAAGCTTTACCTTCTCACTTTGATATCCGAATCCTATCACTGGCTTTTCCACATTATTTTGTATATCCTCCAATACATTTTTCGTTGTATAGCCTGAATATGCAAATCCCTTATTATAAGAAGTTATTAAACCGTCCTGCTGTAGAGCTTGCGCAACAAAATCTGTATAACCTAACCCGATCATACCAATCTCATTCATACCATGTGCCAAGGAATCACCAAGTGCTACGTAATCTGCTTGAGTTACCCAACTTGGCGCAATATAATCTCTCTGTTCCTCAGCATTTGCTCCTATCGGTACTGCTAATTGTAACGCCAGAACGCTCGCTGCTAAAAATCGAAATTTCTTTGATAATTGCATACACTCACTCCTCCAATTTCTACTAATCACTAGTTTAATATAAGGAGGATAAAAATGGGCTAAAAAAGAAACTATTGTTTTTTCTATTCAAGCTGTATTTTCCCATATATGCCGCCACCGCCAACTTCAATTGTCAATTGCCCCGTTCTTGCTAAATCGATCATCTTGGCAATTTTATGTGGCACGATTTGTTCGAGCTGTTCTAGCGTGACTCGATGCAAGATGTTCATCTCTGTACCGAATGCTTGTACTAATCTTTCCATCATTTTTGGCCCTAAACCTGGAATAAAATCTAGTGGTACTTGATGAATATATGGTGGTCGAGCACGTTTATCCGTAACTTGCTCTGAGAGCTCATTAATACGTGATGCAACACCCTTTATAATTTGCGTACTTTCACAGTTTGTACAGATTGTTGCCGTATTGCTAAGCTGTTCACCACATTTTGCACAGACAGTCTGATGATATTTCCCAAGTAAAGGATTTAAGCCATAATTACTTGTTATTGCTCGACCTTGCTGTTCATGAAGCGCCATCTTTAATTCTGTAAAATTGGCATCAAATAGTCTTAATTTTTGATACTCACGTGCAATTTTCCCAAGTGAATGTGCATCGGAATTGCTGACAAATGTATATGATTGAAGCTCTTTAATGCTACTCACCATATCGGTATCAGAGCTTAAACCAAGCTCAATTGCATCTATAAGCTGAGGGTCAAATACTTCTGTTAAACTACGGTGCACACCTTTACCAAACAAGCTTTTAAATGGTGTAAAAACATGCGCAGGAATAAAGAGCCCTCCTAACTCACGAACCTTTTGTTGCAATGTTCGACCATCACAATATATTCGTTGAGAGCTTAAATGAATATTTTTCATATGATTAGACATCCAATTTGAAAATTCCCTCATAAGCAAAAGCGTTGGAAAATAGGCAAGTACATGGATTGGCCCAAGGCAATGATGATCATAAATCTCAATTTCAGTACCCGGGATAAGGGTTGTTTCTTGATAACGAAGCCCTCCTTGCACTAGCTCCTTTAGTTCGCCCTGTCCAATCATCTCTGCCATCTCATCCATTACCTCTGGTGAATGACAATCAATAATCCCAATAATATCTAGTCCCTTTCTTGTACTAGAAGTCTCTAGAATTCTTGTTAACGTTAGCGTTTTACTGCCAGTAATTTTGACAGCGCGTCCACTAGAAGTACGTCCAATATGAATATGTAAATCTGTATAGAAATCTTTCATCATTGTAACCACTCCTATTATTTTTTCGTAAAAATGAAAAAACCTCACATTACTGCAAGGTATTTTACTCTTAATTATGAAGGTTGATTGCTGTGAGCACTATTAATCGACTCAAAGGCACCCGAGCCCTGTGATGACATTGTAGAAGAATCATATGCCACTAATGTTACTCCAATTTTCTTTTCTAGCTCATTAATTTTTTCAAGCTGTTGCTGATCTAATTGCGCAACCTTTACCTCTTTCATTTTCATCAAATCCTTTCACGAATAAAATTCCCCGTTTTAGATACATATATACACGAAAATAATGACTGACTGTCAGTCATTTTCTTTGACTTTATTTCAGCTATTTTGTAACATATTAAATAAGCAGGTCAAAAGCGAGGGATTCCATGTCAAAGGAAGAGAAAATTATTCAGGCTGCAATTGAAGTTTTTCGTGAAAAAGGAATAGAAAAGACAAAGGTTTCAGATATCGTAAAAGCTGCAGGTATTGCACAAGGAACATTTTATCTTTATTTCCCATCACGACTTTCAGTTATGCCAGCCATTGCGAAAGTTATGGTTGAAAAAATTATTGCTGCTATTAACGATGGTATTTCGACACAAGAGCCTTTTGTAAAACAGCTTGAAAAAGTAGTAGATATTGTTTTTTCTCTAACAGAGGAATATCGAGATGTATTTGCACTTATCTATGCCGGTATTACACAAACTGAGCATATGAAAGAATGGGAAAATATATATGCACCCTATTACGAATGGATGAATCATTTCTTATCTGTGGCTCAACACCAAGGAACGATACGTGCTTCTCTAAATACTACACGTTCTTCCAAACTTATAATTGGTCTAGTAGAATCTGCCGCTGAACAAATTTATTTGTATGACGACAGTGAAGAAGAAACAATTAGACTTCAAAAGCTTGAGCTCCTCGACTTTTTACATCATGCACTCGGTTTACGTCACACATAAGTGACGTTCTCTTTTAGACCAAAAATGACTGAATGTCAGTCATAATAATGGATAAATGAAAGGAATTTAGCTATGCAAAAAGATTGGATTTATGTTGGATTAACTAGTTTGTTTGAATTGTTTTGGATATTTGGTTTTAATGTTGCAAATGCTTGGTGGCATTGGATTATTATTGTGTCCTTAATTGCGTTGGATTTTCATTTCTTATCGAAAGCTTGTGAAAACCTACCTACAGGCACAGTTTATGCGACTTTTGCTGGGGTCGGTACAATTGGTACTACATTAATGGACATTTTTATTTTTGACGGGGAGTTTAATGCTATTAAAGGAATTTTCATGTTTATTTTAGTACTGGGTGTTATTGGTCTTAATTTATCTGATAACCCTTCAAAAGATCCTGTTGAAAAGAAAGGAGCTCATGCATAATGGGTTGGTTCCTTGTTTTATTAGCTGCAATTTCAGAAATTATAGGTGTTGTAGGTTTACGCTTTTATAGTCAGGAAAAAACTATACGTAATTTATTAATATATGTAGGCGGCTTTGGAATGTCTTTTGTGCTTTTATATGCATCCTTTAACTATTTACAGTTAAGCATCGCCTATGTAGTATGGATTGGTATTGGTACAGTTGGTGCTGTTCTCGTGAATATTATATTCTTTGGAGAATCTAAAAACCTGACTCGAATTATTAGTATCATCGCCATTATCATTGGTGTGGCAGGTTTAAAAGCAATATCTTAATTTGACTTCAATTCTTTATACTGTGAATAAGCCTTTTGAAATAAACTTTTTCGTTGAAACTTTATTTTATAACTATGTAAATAGTGTATCTTGAGGATTTTATCACTATTAATTAGAGTGACAGGCCAGAAGATATATATTATATGAAGTGGTTGATTGGAGTGGAGACTGGGCGACTCCTTGGGGATCAGCGTCACAGATGAGACCCTGGAGCGAGCAAAGCGAGTAAAGCGGCTCACATCGGACGCCCCCAGGAAGCTCTGCTCTGTGCGAAAGCGTAGCGGCAGCAACAAAGCGCCCAGTCGGAACGGAAATCAACCCCTCGCTTTGCCAAAAACCATAATTACAACCTTAATTTTTTGGCATAATAGGCTTTGATATATCAATCACTTTATGTAGTTTCTAAATCTTCCTTCGCGAATTGCTCTGGGATATACATTAAATATGGCTTACCTGTAAGTGGATGTGTTTGAATATCGGCATAAACGCCAAAAACATCTTGTAATAATGCCGGTGTAAGCACTTCTGCTGGTGTTCCAAAACAAACAATTCGGCCTTGCTGTAAAACATAAATTTGATCGCAATACATAGCTGCAATGTTTAAATCATGTATTGCAGCAACAACTGTTAAATGTAGAGTTTGAATTAGATCCATTAGCTGCAATTGATGCTGAATATCTAGATGATTTGTTGGCTCATCTAAAATAAGGACCTGCGCTTGCTGAGCGAGGGCACGAGCAACCATCACACGCTTTTTTTCTCCACCCGAAAGCGAGCTAAAGCTGCGTTTCTCTAAATGAGCGATACCTGTTTGGTTCAGTGCATCTTTTACAATTTGAAAATCTCGTTCTTGATCAAACTCCAATAGTTTTTTATGAGGTGTTCTCCCCATACTTACTAAATCATGTACTGTAAAATCGAATAAGACCGGTGTTTCTTGACTTACAACTGCTAAATTTTTAGCTATGCCTTTACTCGATTGCTTTAAAATATCCTGTTCATTTAATAATACTGTTCCACTTTCTGGTTTTAATAAACGATACATATTCTTTAATAGCGTTGACTTCCCACTACCATTAGGACCGATTAGCCCAACAAATTGCTTGTCCTTTATTTGAACACTTACTTCATGTAATATGCGTTCATCAGAAATGGAGAAAGATACTTGTTTCGCTTCTAATGTCATATGCTTTAATCTCCTTCACCGAAAGAATAATTGTTACGACGTAGCAGCCAAATGAAAAATGGTCCTCCACAAAAAGCCGTGATGATTCCAATTGGCATTTCTTCAGGGGCAATTAAAATTCTGGCAAGTGCATCTGCCCAAACTAAGAAAATCCCCCCTAGTAAAGCGCTAATCGGTATAACATATTTATGGTTTGAACCTACAATCTGCCGTACAATATGTGGAATGATTAGGCCGACAAATCCGATTGAACCACTTACAGCGACAAGCACACCTGTTAATAATGATACTAATAAGATAAGCTGTATCCGAAACTGTTGTAAGTTGACCCCTAATGTGACAGCTGCTTCTTCCCCAAGAAGTAATAAATTTAAGCTTCGATAGTGAAGCCATAACAAGGCAAATACTACAATAAAAATAACTGCAGGAATTAAAAGATTACTCCACTTCGCACCAGCTAGGCTTCCTAGCATCCAAAACATGACTGCCTTCATTCCCCCCTCTTGCTTCGACGTCATTAATATAAAATTTGAAATAGCAGATAAAATAAACGACACCGCCATCCCTGAAAGTAAAAGTCTAAAGACAGAGACTCTACCGCCCACACGCGATAAGAAGAAAACTAACCCCATCGCTGTGAGAGAACCTAAAAATGCAGATATGGACAGAGCATAAACGCCCAGAAATGAAAAAGCACCTAATATGATGACAGCTGTGGCACCAACTGTGGCACCAGAAGAGATCCTAAAAATATATGGTTCAGCAATTGAATTACGAACAAGTGCCTGAATAGCTGCTCCAGCAATTGCCAAGCCCGCTCCAACGATAGCAGCGAGTAATACACGCGGAGCTCGTATTTGCCAAATGATAATTTCCTGTGAGCGACTCCAATCTTGTTCGATTGAATTTTGTATAATTGGGATTTTAGAAAGGATGACCTTCCATACATAAAGTGGCGTAACGGAAACCGATCCAACCATAATCGCAATTGTCATTGAAATTATAAGTACTAGTAGAAGAGTCATTGAAAGTAGCATAAATTTTTTATTCATTTGTTTATTAACTCCTATCATTCATTATAAATGAAGCAAAAAAGGGTATTCCATGCAAATTACGCATAGAAATACCCTTGATTAAACAAAGTCAGAAGGATTTCCTTCTACTATTGTCCGTAATCGCTTTCATCCTCGTGGGCATTACAGGAATCACTAATTGGCAGGTCTCCTGGCTTCGAATCAATGTTACTATGATGGCCTTCCCATTCTAGAACAGTGGCTAAATCATCATAGAACTCCTCGTTACAGTTGCGGGACAGCGTCGGATTTGCACCGACTTCCCTTTTAAGTGACACATTGTATAAGATGTCACACCAATAGTATCTAATATTTTAAAATTATGACGATTCTATCATATATTTTAATAGTTAGTCTATAACTAATAGTTATTTATCAACTTAAGCAGGATAAAAGTTTTTGTGTTAACCTAAACAAATTATAAGGTTGACACAAAAACTTTATTTTTTTACACTATTATTATCAACATTACTTTTTAGGGGTGAAATAATGACAACAGTCGCGGAACACACGCATCACAAATTAAGAACAGTCGATATTGCCTATATTGGACTATTTTCAACATTGATAATGATAGGAGCTAATATCACGTCCATTGTACCTTTCATGATGGTTGGTGGAGTACCTATCACATTGCAAACATTTTTTGCTATTTTAGCAGGGCTTATTCTTGGTAGTAGAAAAGGGGCACTCGCTTGCACTGTTTATATGTGTATCGGTTTAGCAGGTGCACCTGTATTTGCACGTTTCAGCGGAGGCTTTGGACAAATTTTAAGTCCTACATTTGGTTTTATTGTCTCTTTTATAGTTGCTGCATTTGTCGCGGGGCTTATTGTAGAACGCAGTGGAACGAAGACAAGTTATGTAGTTGCTGCATTAATTGCAACAGCAATTAATTATTTACTAGGGACAAATTGGATGTACTTTGCCTACAAGCTATGGGCTAGTGCTCCTGATGCTTTCACTTATAAGATAGCATGGCTTTGGATGATGCCTCCTTTGCCAAAGGATATTATTTTAGCTATATTTGCGGGTATTTTTGCATACCGCCTTCAAAAAGTTTTAAAAATAATCCCTATTAAATAAAGAGATAAAAAACTGTCCAAAAGTATATAGCATACTTAATTGGACAGTTTTTGGTTCATCACCAAAAGTTGTGGATGACTTTTGTTAAAACGTTTACTATGCAAATAGTTGATTGTAGTGGAGACTGGGCGACTCCTCGGGGATCAGCAATAGAGGAACGAAGGCTAAAACCATCACGTCCTGTGATAACACCTTCGTGACCAACATCATGTTGGCCCGAGACCCTGCAGCGAAGCGGATGTTTTCTGTGCGAAAGCGTAGTGCTAACGTAGCGGCAGCAAC
Source organism: Lysinibacillus agricola (assembly GCF_016638705.1). Lineage (GTDB taxonomy): Bacteria > Bacillota > Bacilli > Bacillales_A > Planococcaceae > Lysinibacillus > Lysinibacillus agricola. Next base: position 4,698,338 of record NZ_CP067341.1, read on the forward strand.
AAAAGCGGCTCATCAAACGCCCCCAGGAAAGCGCCTAGTCGAAACGGAAATCAACCACACGTTTATGGTGCTGATCCCAGTTTTTTATTTTTAAACGTATTTTTTCATCCAGTTTAAGAAGTTATCAATAACTACATCTAGGAATTTGATAGTACCTTCATCTGTTAAATTGCCTTCTGTATCAAATTTAGTGTGTACTGCTCCAATATAAACATCATTACCACTAAGTAATGGTGAATTCACACCAGGTGAGAATAAAATATCTCGTAAATGTAATTGTGCTTTAACAGTACCTAAGTTACCCATTGATGCCCCCATCATGAATGATGGCTTGCCTATCATTACTTTGTCTATACGAGATAACCAATCGATTGCGTTAACCATAACACCCGGTACTGTACCATTATATTCTGGTGTCAACCAAAGAACTGCATCTGCCGCTTTGACTTTTGCCTTAAAATCTAATACTGGTTGTGGTGCTTCATTTTCAATATCTTGGTTATACATCGGTAGATCTTTTAAGCTTAATACTTCAAGATCAATTTTTTCTGCATAACGCTTTTGAATAAATTTTGCTAATTGCATATTATAAGATTCTTTACGGATACTACCTACGATTGCTACTACTTTCACAATGTTTCCTCCTAAATGTACATTAACTTTATTATTTGTAAAGCAACTTTATTTTATACCGCTCTAATAATAGGTTGCAAATTCCTCAACTGGTTTACGATAACCACGGAAGCGGCGACTGCTTTCTTTTTCCTTACCTATTGTCATCATTAGTGCAATTTCATGTGTTTCTGGCACATTAAAAAGAGCCCTCATTTGTTGCTGATCAAAGCCAATCATTGGACATGTATCCCATCCGCGATTTTTGGCCGCCAGCATAAATAACATAGCTGAAAGTGAAGCGTTACGAATGGCTTCCTCTTTCATAAATTCCTCGCCACGTTCTTCATAAAATTTCGTATTTTCAGCAACAAGATTTTCTAACTCACAAGCATTAATAATGCCTAAGTCTACCATCCCTTGACTAAGATTAGCAGTATTTTTATAGGCTTCTTTATCTCCTAATACAAGGATGACTCCTGAAGCTGAATGCACTTTATATTGCCCAAAAGCTGCCTCTCTTATTTTTTCTTTCATTTCTTCATCCAACACAATGATGTAATTCGTATGCTGTAAGTTAAAGGCTGAAGGAGCAAGCTTAACATCCTCCAAAATGGGACGTATATCTTCTTCGCTCATCTTGATGCCCTCTATAAAATTATTTGCAGAACGGCGCTTATCTATTAGCTTTGCAAATTCCATCTAGCTGACCTCCAATTATTTTTCTGTTAAGAGTATGTAATTTCCATTCAGTAGAGACTTATGTTTCTCTGCTGAATGGAATGAAAGATATTACTCATATTCTTTATCGAACGTAATCGTACTTCTTACAGTGTCAATAGGACGAACAAGTTCTTCAATTTGTGCACGCTTCGGCTCTAAAAATGGTGGCAATGATAATTTTTCACCTAAAGTTTCATAAGGCTCATCGCCCATAAATCCTGGTCCATCAGTAGCTAACTCAAATAAAATTTGTGGTGCTACTCGTGCATAAAGTGACTCAAAGAAGTGACGATTTACATAACCAGAAGTATGGAAGCCAAAGCCTTCAAATCGTTCAGTCCATTCATCTAATACAGCCCGATCCTCTACGCGGAATGCAGCATGATGTACTGTACCGAAACCTTGACGTGCTACCGGTAAAACTGTGTTGAATTCTACAACCATTTGTGCACCATTTCCGCCTTCTCCGACCTCAAATAGGTGGAAATCTCCTTCCTCTGCAATTTCTGTAAAGAGCATCACTTTTTCTAGCATTTCTTTGAAATATTTAAAATCAGCAACTCTCACAAAAACCGGGCCTAGGCCTGTAATTGCATATTCCAGAGGAATCGGTCCATCTTGCCATGGAGTGCCTGATGCAACACCTGTATTGTTTTCATCAGAAATAAGTTGATATTGTTGGTCGTCAAAGTCGACGAAGGATAAAGTTTTTTTGCCAAACTGCTCTTTAATACCTGTATGTTTAACATTTAATCGATTGAAACGTTCTACCCAATAGTCTAATGCTGCATCTGTTGGTACGCGGAATGAAGTTTTTGAAATCTCATTTGTTCCATGCACACCTTTTGGAATGCTGGGGAAATCAAAAAATGTCATATCAGTACCAGCGCTACCTTTGTCATCCGCAAAGAATAAATGATAGGTTTGGATATCATCTTGATTAACCGTTTTTTTCACTAATCGCATCCCTAACACATAAGTAAAAAATTTATAATTCTCTTCAGCACTGCTTGTAATAGCAGTAACGTGGTGAATTCCTTTTAAATGATTCATTTTCTGTTCCTCCAATTTATCTCGATTTCGAGATATTTGCGTAAAATTTTTTATTTATTAACTGCGTTTAAACCAACCTTTTTCAGAGACAGAATCATTGTGTCCTTCTCCTTTTGATCTAATACTTCAAAAATCTCGTTAATTTTTTGTTCATGCTTTGGAAAAATTTCTTCCATCAACGTTTGTCCTTCACATGTTAATAAAACATATGTGACACGACGATCCTTCGGGCAAGCACGTCGATATACAAAGCCTTTTTGTTCGAGCTTATCAATAACATACGTAATACTACTGCTTGCGATTAATATTTTCTTTCCAATCACCTGAATGGGTTGTTCACCATGGTGGTACAAAAACTCAAGGACCGAAAATTCGGTTTGATTTAAATCATATTGAAGTAAATCTCTCTTTGTTGCATCTTGAATCGTTTGATATGCCCGGAACAAGACCGTAAAAGCTTTTAAATTACGATTGTCTTCCTTCATACGACTCCCTCTTTCTAATTTACTTCGAATTCATTTATCTTTAATTCGAGATAATAATAACATATAAAATAATTAACGGCAATCCTTTTGTTTTCTCACAAAAAAGGCATCCCCTAAACTCAGGAGATGCCCCTTCATGTATCAATTACTGATTAATAATAGTAATGGCGGCCGTCGTTTTCCTCATAAACAGCCTTTGCTAGACGAACTGTAGATATTGCCAAATCTGCATACGTCACTTTCCCAGTAGCATTGAATTTATTTTGCTGTCCATCAATTAAGCCCATCGCACTTACTAAAGCAATATAACCTGTGTACGCTTTGTCAATTGAGCCTGCATCAGCAAAGTTTAATTTGTAAATGTCACTATGCTTAGCAGCTTTCTCTAAATTTAGTACACGTACTAACCATTCTGCAAGCTCTTGACGAGTCAATTCTTTATCTACTGCAAATTGATCCGCCGGTTTTATAATACCCATGCTTACAGCTTGTTCAACGATTCCGTATAATGGGTGCTTTTTGTCAATGTTATTAAAGGATTGCTTCTCGTCGCCTCTTCCATACGGACCAAAATCATAATATCCGTATGATAATGATTTAACTAAGATTTTCAAAGCTTCTCCCTTGTTTACCGCTGCATCAGCATTAAAGTTTGCTGGGTCTTTAACCTCTAATACATTTTGGTGTAGTAAATAAGTTAATTCTCCTCCAGCTTTTGGATGTGAAATAACTGGTTTTTCTTTGGCATCATCAACATTTTGAATCCATTTACCAGTTGTTGCATCAATACCATTGAATATGCTTCCATTATAAACTGGAGAGTATACTAAATCATAGTGGTGATTATCCTCTCCATCCTGTTTTGCATACTGAAGCTCCAATTTTAGCCCCTTATTGAACGTTTCTTTTGCTTTATCCGCAGGAATAGCTTTGTTTACAGCCGGCCAATTATCAATCTTGTGATTACTAATATTTAAAGAACTTAATTTCCCATCTGCACTAATACCAACAGAAATTTCGTCCCCTAGTACAGCAATGCCATTGACAATACGTGGGAAGGAGAAGTAATACCGTTTACTGTCTTTGTCATACATAGTTTCTTCTATTGGTTTTGAATAGTTATGAAGATAGGACGGAGCCCACGCTTTTAAGTAGTCTATCGCTTTTGCTAACGCAGCATCTTTTGCAATTGGTTCTACTTTCTGATCTGTCTCCATGAAATCTCTACGTATATCCCAGTAGTCTGTAATCTCACCTGTTGCCTTGTTCACTTCAAATGATGTGCCATAGCCGCTACCATTTCCTAATTCATACATATAATTCACTGAATAAATTGTCTCACCATTTTCGTTTTCTCTTTCATCAACCGACTCAATTTGTAGCTTCACTTTGTCTGAATCAATTTTTAAGAAAGACTTAGCTAACTCTTCAACTTCTGCTAATGTAATGTCCTTCTTTCTAGGTTCAAGTGGTTGCGATGCCAGTTTTTCTACACCTTTTGCCGTTGGTACTTGAGAAGTAAAACCATTCATTGTATGCCACTGCCCATTTAGTGCATGTACACCAGTGAAGCTTGTTGGCGGCATATACACAAGCTTAGCAATAGATTCACCTGTTTGGTAGTTAGTGTCAATCATAAAACGTAAATCAACTGATAAATTTTCACGAACCTGTGCAAGTATATCTGATTCATTCTTTTTCTGATCTAAGTTATCAAATGTTGCCTTACTAGTTGACTCAGTATGACGATACATACTTGTAACTTCACCATTTGCTAGAACTGTAATATTGAGATTCTCATTACTTAGTGGTACACCATTATGTGTTGGCGAATAAGCGAATGAATACGTAATTGGTTCAGATAAAGGTCTACTAAAACTAAAACCAAAATCACCATACCAATTGTCTTCACGAAGCTTGTAATTCGCAGTATTCGGCAATTTCTTTAGGAAGTTTTGGGCAATTTTCTTTGCCTCACTCTCTGAATACTTCACTGGATACAATGCTTCTGCTATATTGGCAGGTTGATAGTCGAAATATTCTAATTCTAAATCTTCGCCTTTAAAAGTAAAATCACCATAAACGTCTTTGCCGTTGATTGTCTTGTGGAAGCTTAAGTTATAGCGTATTGTTTTATCATCATTAAAGTAATGCGCTTCCCCCATTGAGAAATCCTTCTCTGTTACAAATTTGAACTTGTCAGGGAATAATGTATTCAATTGTTTAATAAGCATACTTTTTGTAACTTTTGTTTCTGTTGAAGCAACTTGGATCGCAACTCTCTCTTGCGGTTCTTTTACATTTGTTGAAGCCTGTGCCATTGGCGAAAGTACACCCACTGAAAATGCAGTAGACGTTAGTATGATACCTAACTTTTTAAATTTACCCAAAATATACCTCCTAAAATATCATCATTTACCATAATTATAATATAGATTACCAGAAATAGAAATGGAGTTTTCAGATTATTTGTGTTTATAAGAAAATAGAATGGACATAGAGCTATTTTATTGCTCTTTAAGTTTCTCATTTCTTCACTACATCAAAATTCGAACCAATTAATAACCAATTTTGTGGGAATGGTAGACCTAACTTCCAATAGCCTACCCCTCGAAGTTTGTACTGTTTGATTAAATTAAACTTCGCTTGAATGGATCTTGCATCCTCGAACCATACCACATGTGCTTTACCTTGCTCATCATAGTATTCAAAGAACGGTGCTTGAGATCTCAAATCATACTGAATAGCAGCATTATATTTCTTAGCAATCTCGATTGCTTTTTGCGGACTAATTGCTTCTGCATTTGGTCCCCCTTTTACAAAAGGTAGTGTCCAGTTATACCCATATAAATTCTGTCCAAGTATAATCTTATTACGTGGTATCTCACTTATTGCATATTTAACAACCGCTTCTACCTCTGGAAGTGGTGATACTGCCATAGGCGGCCCTGCAGAATACCCCCATTCATAAGTCATTAACATAACAAAATCCACTATTTCTCCATGTGCTTTATAATCATGCCCCTCCGTCCATGGACCTCGCTCACTAGCACTTGTTTTCGGAGCTAGCGCTGTCGATACGGTATATCCCTGCGGATGGAATCGACTTACAGCTCTCCTTAAAAAATTGTTATACGCCTGTCGTTGATCGCCTGGTAAATTTTCAAAATCAAAATGAATATCTTTAACGGTTCCTAAACGCTTTGCCTCTTCAAGAATATTATTGAAGAGCAAATCCTGTACGGCTGTACTTTGAAAAATATCTCTCGCTAAATCACCGCTAAAACTAAAATTCTCCAAATTTGAGACAACCATTGCTAGAGAAGCACCTGTATCATTTGCAATTTGCGCCACACCTTGGCTCGGTGGTACCTTAAGCGTTCCATCTCGCCTTGCCTCATAGCTAAATAGAGCGAGATATGTTAAAAATGGACCCGCTTCTCTTGCTTGACTCAGTAATGCCTCACTAACGAATGTCCCTCTCGGCTCTAAGTATGCCAATGTTTCAGCTCTTGTTTTCGGTTGAGGTGGAATATAAAGCCGCATACCAATCGATAAAGGCTGACTCGGATTAATATTGTTGACTTGAGCAAGCGTTAAATAATTTATGCCAAAGCGTTGACCGATTGAATATAGACTATCTCCTGACTGCACATAATAGAAATTTCCAACAATCGGTATTACAAGCGCTTGCCCTACAACTAATCGATTTGGTTCAGGAATTTGATTGGCATCTACAATACTTTGAACTGTTGTCCCGTAAGCCTGCGCAATACCATATATGGACTCCCCTGCCCGTACAACATGTATTTGAATGTCAGTACCTCCTTCTAGCTTGATAAAATCACACCTATAAAGCTTATGAATTAGGAAATGAAAAGATGTCATTGCTCAGCAAGAACAGTTTTCCTGAAACAAAAAAAGATCCATCGCTTATTCTAGCGAATGGACCTTATTTTCTTTGATTTTCTTAAAATATTCATGACACGTTCGACAAAGGTTTATAAATAAGACAAAGGAAAACAACTGTAATAAAGAACCTATTAAATGAACATTTTCCCGCATGCTCGCATCAAAGTTTATTGAAAATGCCTGTATCACGAAGCCGCAAAGCATAAATGCCATGAATTTCTGGTATGTTTTAAATGTTTTAACTTCAAGAGCTTTATTATTATGAATGTGTAATAATAACTGAAAAACATAATACATAAAGATGATGAATAAAAATTGCATAAACTGTATCCCAATTTCCCCTAGTATCTGATAACCTAGCCATTGATCTAGCTCCACGAAAAAGGACATTACCATTAAAATAATGGCGAAGTTTTTCGACCAACGTTTTAAGTTATGAAAAGACGGCAACAGATGAATACCGTATGCAAAGAATAGATAGCCAATGAAATCTGGTAATATATCAGGTAATCCAAAAGAACTTAAATCTATAAAAACAAAACCCATGCCACTAAATAAATAATCGTAAGGATTTTTCATTATTTTATACCTCCCTCATCTGTTTTCATCAAGTAGCCATCCTGTTTCTGTTGAATTTCATCTATACTCTCTTGCTTGCTCGTATAATCGTAAGATTCGCTATAGCTTGGTAGCACAATAGGCTCATCAATATTTTGATGCTCTGCATATACTAAGTTCCCTACCCATGCCAAGAAAGACAAAGAAAATGTCATGTAGACAAGTCTTCCCTTCGTAAGCCCCTTGTAATAAACGAACAAAATAAATGATGAGAGCGCAAGCATAAGGAAAATGCACACCATAATGGTAAGATCTTCTTCCAATTCGGTGGTTAATTGTGCTGCATTTTTCAATTCGAACGATTGCCCCGTTCCAATCATAAATACAAATAGAAGAACAGCCATTGTCACTGGAACGGTTAGTATGGTTGTAATAGAAAATCGTTTTGTTTTCTTTAGATGACTCGTTTGGAGCCTTTGACGTAATTGATTTGAGAAATCTACATCTGGATCTATATCAGGGCGTTTTTTTAATGCGTCCAATAACTCGTAATCACGTTCTTCCATCACTCATCCCTCCCTACCTTTTTTCGAAGTCTTGCCATTGCTCGGTGAAAATCAACACGTACCTTAACTTCTGAGATACCTAAAATCGCAGCTGTTTCTTGAATCGTGTAGTCTTTTAACATTCGGCAAATAATAATTGTCCGATCATGTGGTTTTAATGTCGTTAATGCCTGCTGTACTATTTGCCATTGTTCATGTTGTTCGACAATGTCTAGTGGCTTGGGAACTTCTTTCACTACAGGCTGCCTGCTAAGCTTTTCTGTTAATAGACGCTTTATTTTCTGCCTTCTATGTATATCCACTGCTGTATTTCGTGCAATTGATAAAATCCAAGTTTTTACTTTATCTTTATCCTGTAAATTGTCTAACTGCTTCATCGCTTTAAAAAACGTTTCTTGCGTAATATCTTCTGCCTCTTGTTTGCTATTTGTATAATAAAGCGCAAAATGATACACATCACGGTGATAACAATCGTACAAATGTTCTATTTTCAATTTACCATTATGCAAAACTTCACCCCACCTTCTACACTCACAAATAAGTCGTCGCATCAAATTATTTGTTACACTTTTCCCAATTTTTTTTACACAACTAGCGCAAAATGCCTCATTCTTTTCACTGTTACCTCTCTTGTATAATGAAATTACTGTAAGGAGGTGTTAGATTGCGTTTATTTTACCAACAAAAAATAATCGGCAAAAAATCGCGTAAACTTCAAAAAATTCCATTTGCGATTGAAGAGCCTGTCCATACTTTGAAAGATTTACTTATGCAACTAGTAACACAAGAGGTTCATAATTATAACGAAAAGGCGATGGATACTCCGCTTCATATGTATATAACTGATCAGCAGCTAGAGGATGCAGCGCAACACGGTAAAGTACATTTTGGTGAGAAAAAAAGCCCCTCCGTGCAGTCTGTGGACCAAGCAATATCTACAGTTCTTCAAGCCTTTGAAGACGAGCTTTTTTTAGTACTACAGAACGAGGAGCAGTTAAATTCACTTATTGCACCTTTAGCAATACGAGAAGATGATGTTTTTACATTTATTAAACTGACAATGCTAGCAGGACGCATTTGATAAGGAGCGGATTCCCATGACACTATCAAACGATCAAAAAAAACATTTTCAAAGTAAAATAGATACTGCACCAACAGCCATTCAACCACTAGCTACAACATTACTTCAATATATGGATACACGAGATTATGGTATTGAGCAACAAATTGCTGATTTGAAGATCACAACGCTTGAGGAGCTATTGACCGGGCCACTTTTTGATGTACTGACACTATTCTCCTCACAAGAGCGTGCTCTAACTATTAAAAAACTAGCATTACGTTATGATACAACAATGTTTCAGACTGGCATTATGCGTAGATCATTTCGTTCTGCACAGCCCGTACAGGACCACCTTTTTCAATGCTTACAATTGATGGAAGAGATGCTGACATTTGAAGAAATGAATCTGCAGGAATTATTGATGAATCACAGTCAATATGAGAATGGTACATACCCTAACTACAACTCCTTTGTCATTAAAAATGAGAATACGAAGGTAATGCCTTTTAATGTTTTTGAACAAATGCTTGCTGACGAACTGTCATTACAAAGTCCTGTTATTGAAGAAGCCGTTGAAAATATATTATTTGACGAGCATCAAGGTAGCTTTTTTGGCTATCCACTAATAAGAGGTATTTTCAAATCAACAAATGCTCGTCTACATGAAGCACTTGGTAAACTATTAGTTGCTGCTGCACATCAAGAGGGACTACGCCAAGCCATTGTAGAAAATATTGATCACGGCACATTAGATGCACAGCTTACCATTATGAAGCTTATTCAGGAGCATCAGTTAACTCGCTTCTCCTCAGTTATTCGAGCAGTCGATACATGGATGGGGCTTGGCTATAATAGCTTTGAAAATCAAAAAGTAACAGAGGAAGTATTGTCGTTAGCGATTCAAGCAATTGAAGACGATCATTTCGCTCTTGAGTTACTAAGAAGTGAGCGAACAATCGATATTTACGTGGCACTTTGGACAATTTCTACAAAGGATTATACGAAGCTTGGTACTATTTTGCCGGAGTTGTTAAAACGTGAAAAGCATATCCAACTTACCACACTCGCGTTTTTGAAAAATCTAGGGAAAACTTCCTTCACTGCACAGTTTGTCAAGGATCTCATTTTAACAACAAAGGATATAGAACTATTTACATTTGCTTGGGGAAATTTCCTCTATGCAAATAACTATATTAATAGTGAATATGCCAGGGATAACGATTGGGTTAAGGATTTACAAAAGTTCATGCAGGAAAATACCCAATTACAAGGCATTGAATACCCTCTATTTGAACAGCTTGAATGGGTAAAGAGCGAACTTACGAAAGATGGTATAACAATTACAGGAAAGCCTTTATCATTCGTATATGCACACTTATCATTAGAAGATTTAATTTCAACACAAATCATTTTGGCTCACCATTTACAAGATGAAGAGCTATTTCAACGTATTATTACGAATGCAGATTCTTCTTACTCTCCTACAAGTAGAATCGGTCTTCTTAATATTTATTGTCTCGACAATACTACACAAGGGAAGCGCGAATTTCTATTTAGCGCTTTACGAGATCGAAGCTCCATTAATCGTTCTCTTGCATTGAAAAAGATACAATCACTAACACCTACAGATAATGAAATTTTAAAAATTGAGGACCTTTTAGCGAATAAATCAGGCTCACTTCGTAAAGAAGCCATTTCACTCTTAAAGCTGCAGTCGCAGAAGAAAACATTGCAAAGTGCCGAGCGACTCATAAAGGACAAGAAACAGTTAAAGCGACTTGGTGGGCTTGAGTTGTTGTTGGAGGCCTCTAAAGAATATCACCTAACTAACGAGCAAATAACAGCATTATGCGACCTGCTTCCGAAAATAACGAAGACTGAGCAAGTGCTGTTAAATCAATTGTTGACTAGTGATGTACCAGAATATAACGAGGAAAATGGCTTTGGTTTATATACGCCTCACCCTCCTATTCAATACAATAACATCTCAAATATAGATATTAATATGAATGGTGAAGATGCATGGCAGCAGCTTGTTCCTTTATATTTACAGGCAACAATGCCGCTTGAAAAATTCTTTGATTATGATATAGATAAGCTTTTGTTAAAGCTTGAGCAACTGATTCAAATTCTTGATGCTAATGCTCACTATGAGTACGAAACATATCAATGGAATGATACACCGATCACAACAACTTTAGGACAAACATTTAACATCGTTGCTACGAAAACAGAAAATAATCGAAACGCAAGTCTTGATGTATATCCAATACCAGATGAAATTCTCCAGTGGATCAAGACGTCAAGATTCAGTGCAGAGGATCTAGCTTATTTTAACTTTTACAACAATCTATCTGAATATCCTGCGGCACATGAGCTTAGCGAAGCAGCACAAACCTTAATCGCTCCATTCTTTAATTATGCAGATATAAAAGATCTCATTGCTAAGTTCCAAACATTAAAGTATCAGCGAACACTGGAACGAATTTTCACTGTACTTTCACAAGATTTAGATAAAATTACTGGAGAGAAGGAGCTTCATAAAGAGGCTGTCGCATTACTAGAACAACATGCTCCAGAGTTTAACGCTTTTGAACAAGCAATTGGTATTATGCTTCAGCTTTTAACGCAAATATCTGCCGAACAGTGGAAGCTTGAGGTACGAGATATGGACTATTATTATTATCGCTCTACTTCAACTATAGTAGATTTAGATGTTATCAATGCTTTTGTTGATCGATGTTTCTCTGACTATACAACTTACGGCGAATATGTCAAAATGCTTGCCGTCAATGAAGAGTTAACAAAGAGGATGCAGGAAGAGCAATATAGCCCAAATATATACAATTTAAACTTATTCCAATATTTAGATGCTTTTAATGCAGGCTTATTCACAAAGGATCATTTATTTGAAACCATCTTCACGAATACATTAGCTTCTGAGATACTTGTTGAACCAAACAAATTAACGGAGCGTTATCAACAGTCATTTGAGGATTTATCGAATTTCCTTGCTGTTCGTGAACAGGCCATTGATCGAATTTTAGAAATAGAGCTTATGCGTGGCGATATTCCTACAGCAGTAACGAAGCTCGCTAGTAGTATTTCCTATGTAGAGGGTATTGATTACTTCTTAAAGATTTTACAAGCACTCGATGGTGAAAAGCTTGCTCGTGGCTATATTTGGCAAGCAGAAACGAAAAAGGATGTTTTTTCTCGCCTACTCGCAAGCTGTTATCCTAAAAAGGATGAAACTGCGCAGCAATTGAAAGATGCGTGGGAAAAAACAGATATTTCAAAAGAACGCTTAATTGAAGCAATGATGTATAACCAGCATTGGGTAGACCTTGTTAGCGAGGTGATTGGCTGGGAAGGATTAAAAGAATCAGCATGGTACTTTATCGCCCATACAACCGACTATTTATCGGACTTTGCTAAAGATCAAATAGCCCTTTTCTCAGGCATTACTGCTGACGATTTCCGTGATGGTGCATTTGATTTAGCTTGGTTCCAAAGCGCGTACCAAACACTAGGTGCAAAAAAATTCAAGCTCGTATATGATGCAGCCAAATATGCATCGGAGGGAGCTAACCACCGTCGAGCACAGCTTTATGCAGATACAGCAATAGGCAAGCTTAGCCCAAAACCGTTAATGGAAGAAATTCGTGATAAACGCAATAAAGATAAACTACGCGCACTCGGACTTATTCCACTGAAACAATCGGATCAAAAGGATGCACTAACGCGCTATCAATTCATCCAACAGTTTTTAAAGGAAAGCAAACAATTTGGAGCACAGCGTCGTGCAAGTGAAGCACGTGCAGCCAGCATTGCGCTTGAAAATTTAGCGAGAAATGCAGGAGATGGTGAAACAACGCGCTTCACATGGCGCATGGAGCTGTCAGCCTTTACAGACATAAAGCACTTATTCGACGCACAACAAATCGAACATATCACTGCACATCTACAAATTGAAGAAGATGCAAATGTTACGATTATCGTTGAAAAAGATGGGAAACGACTAAAAAATATTCCTGCCGCACTGAAAAAACAGGAGCAAGTTTTAGCATTACAAGAGGCAAGAAAAGAATTGCAGGAGCAATATAAACGGGCACGTCCAGCACTTGAACAGGCGATGGAGCTTGAAACTAGATTCTCTGCCGAAGAGCTAATCAATTTATTAGAGCACCCGATTTTAGCTCCGCTTCTCCAAAAACTCGTCTTTAAAAGCGAAGAGCATTTCGGATTGCTAACTAAGGATGGTCTAAAGCTACTATCAGATGAGATAGTATCGCTTGCTCCGACAGCAACATTAACAATTGCTCATCCGTATCACCTGCTTGAAAGTGGACAATGGCGACAATGGCAAGCATATATGTTTGAACACAAAATAAAACAGCCATTTAAGCAAATATTCCGCGAGCTGTATGTGAAGAATGCAGATGAAAAAGGACAAAAAAGATCATTGCGCTATGCGGGACACCAAGTAAATCCATCCCAAACGGTTGCCCTCCTAAAAACACGAGGATGGCAAATTAGTCATGATGAAGGACCACGAAAAGTGTATTATAAGGAAAACATCGTTGCCTCCTTGTATGCGCAAGCAGATTGGTTTACGCCAGCAGATATCGAAGCTCCAGCTATTGAGGGCGTCTATTTCTACAATCGTCTAACAGGTAAAGACTTAGTATTAGATAACATTCCTGCAACGATATTTTCTGAAGTGATGCGAGATATTGACCTCGTTGTGAGTGTTGCCCATGTTGGTGGTGTCGATCCTGAGGCAAGCCATTCTACAATTGATATGCGTAGTGTCATTTTAGAGGAATTAACGAAGTTATTAAAGCTAACAAATGTTGAAGTGAAAAAACAACATGCACTCATTGAAGGCAAGCTTGCTAGCTATTCACTACACTTAGGCAGTGGTGTTGTCCATCAAGTGGGTGGCTCAATGATTCCAATCATCGCCGTACCATCTCAGCACCGAGGACGTATTTTCTTACCTATGGTGGATGACGACCCACGCACAGCTGAAATCATGTCAAAGCTTTTACTGTTAAGTGAAGATACAAAAATTAAAGATCCAGCTATTTTAGGACATATTCGCAACTATGAACAAACGCATTAAAGACATTTGTGCATAAAAGCAGGAAACGGCCGCTAGTGATCCTACTCAGTTGTTAAATTTCCAATGCCCTTCGTTTTAATATTGGAGGGCATTTATAGTGTTAAGAAACAAAATGGTTAGAGAGTTTTTTGTGCATGTTGTGGCTCTTTAAATAAAGGTGACTCCGTCCCAGGCTACTCGTACATTTTTTGTTGCTAGCACTACGCTTTCGCACAAAATTGTTACTGAGGTTCCCTATGAATTAGAGTGACATGCTAAGTGAAGTGGTTGATTGGAGTGGAGACTGGGCGACTCCTTGGGGATCAGCGTCACAGATGAGACCCTGGAACGAGCAACGCGAGTGAAGCGGCTCATCGGACGCCCCCCAGGAAAGCGCCCAGTCGGAACGGAAATCAACCACTCGTTTTGCCGAAGAGCTATACTATGACACCTTAATTTCATCGAAATGATAGTCAACATCAATGCCCTCCACTGAGCATCGGAGGGCATTTTATTGTACATCCGATTTAATCATTTCAAATAATAACGGTACATTCGTTCCGCGCTGTAACGAATTACAGTCCTCCATTAAAAATGACCAGCTCATTTTCATTTTTTCTTTATATGGAAGCTCTGAATTAACAGGAAGAAATTCTTTTAAATGTTCTTCTATAGAGCTCGATAAACCTTCCATAAATTCATCAGCTTTTTGGACCTTTTCCGTTGCTACTTCATTGCGTTCATTCCATAGTACATGCTCCAAATTTGTAGAAAAATAAAATAGCTGATACGGTATTTTTAATCGTTGAATGCTAAAATGATCATTCGCCACTAAGATTTTAGCGTTATTTGCCTTCATTTCATTGCGTTGCTCGATTTGCTCCTTACGCTTCTCAGATTTCACCAATATTGCCTCTTTTGTATAATATAAATTTTGTTCAATATCTTCCTTCACCTTGACAAATTCGGGGGCGATAAAACAACCGTCTGCATCAGTAATATGAACGACAGCGGTTAAATCCTTCGCTAAAAATTTATATTTCTCCAAATAGTTCTGAATCACTCGTGCAACACTATTTTTAATATTAGGTATTCGTTTTTTAGCATCCCACTTCGTTAAAATATCCTCCCGCTGTACATCGAAACGAATCGTGGAACTTGCAAAATGTTCATCTAGATAATCTTCTAAAATAATTTGCTCTGTCTGCCCCTCTACAATTATTAATAGAACCTTTTTAGTCACGCTGGACACCCGCTTTTCTAAAGGCACGCTTAATTTTAAATATCTTCGTTTCCTTATAAACTTCTTCATCCTGTCCGCCCAACTGAATTGCACGTAAATAAACATCTCGAGCATTATTTATCTCTTTTATACCCTTTAGCTGCATATAACGATGATTCTCATTCGTTGTCGTAAACCATAAGTTTTTAATAGCAAGCACCTCTAACACACGTAAATTATGAGACGTGAAAATAAGCTGTCCTTTTCCATCCTCATCAATTACTGTTAACAACTCGCCTAGTAAGTATTCAAAAACACCAGAATCTAATTCATCAATTACTACGCAAGCATTTGGGTTATTATAAACTGCAATGAGCACACTGAGCATAGAAATAATTTTCAATATCCCCTCTGACTCTGTCCGAAGTGGTAATTCGCGCTCCCCTCGCTGAGATAAAAATTCAAAACGGATTCCTTTTTCCCCATTATCCATAGTTTGTTTTGTAATCACATTAATCTTTATAATCAGACCTGGAATAATTGCTGATAATACACGATTACTTTGCTCAATTACTTCACATAACACGTAAAACGCATTCTCTGGCAATAACGCGGGACCCTTCAAATCATAGGGAATAGAACCTCGAGTTTTTTCTAGATGGATACTAAACGGCATGATACGCTCCTCAAATAATGGTGCGATATTTTGATTATTAACGACATGTAAATCGCGATTAAAATCTATTGCTAAATTATGAAGCAATTGCATTTCTAGCTCTGATAATCTGTCCTGTAATAATGGCTTTAAATCTTTATGAAAGACAAAAGACGTATATTGTTTTTTTGCTAATTGATGAATGACTAGTAATTGGATACGTGTTTTTTCATTCATCTCAGAAATTTTTGCTTTGCGGATCTGTATATCTTCCTCTGTAACATAAACTAGAATCTTCGAACGCTTCCCTTTCTCGTTTTCTCTGTAAGCTATACGTTCAACCGTTGTGTACAGTCTGTTTTCATCCTCTTGTAACTCTGCATAATAATTGAGAAAAAATGTGCCTAGTGGATTTTCTACTAGAAACTCGAACTCAATACTTGCCGTATCCTCCCCTGCCATAATTAATCGCTTTTCTTGAGATGGTAATTTAACTTCAGCGACCCAGCCGGAGATAAGTGCTTTTAATAAGCCAAATGCATCAACTATAGTTGTTTTCCCTGAACCGTTTTGTCCGTATAAACCAACAACATTTGCCTTAAAAAACGTCTCGAAATTCACCGCTAACACAATTTCACCATGACGAACATTTCGTAAATTTTGTACTTTTATTTTCTTGATTTTTATAATGGCCATTTATTTAAACATCCTTTAATGCTATTTACTTCTATTATAATTAAATTTGATATATTTTATAACATTTTCTATTTTAATGAATTATACCCTTATCAATCATTCTGCTAGTTTAATGCCTATGACAAACATAATAGTGGGCATATGTTAGAAAAGAAAAAAGAAGAAAGGTGTGTTTCATTGTTCAATCCTAGATTAAATCCCGAAGATGTAGATGTTAACATTCCGTTTCACCCTACCATGCCTTCTAGTAGCCCGTATCCAACACGCCCTATGCAGCCATATCCGCAACAACCATTCCCAACGCGTCCTATGCAGCCATATCCACAACAACCTTATCCAACGCGTCCTATGCAGCCATATCCACAACAACCTTACCCATCACGTCCTATGCAGCCATATCCACAACAACCTTACCCATCACGTCCTATGCAGCCATATCCACAACAACCTTATCCAACGCGTCCTATGCAGCCATATCCGCAACAACCATTCCCATCACGTCCTATGCAACCTTATCCGCAACAACCTTATCCAACGCGTCCTATGCAGCCATATCCGCAACAACCTATGCCATATCCAGGCGGGCAATATCCTAGTTTCCCAGGCTTAAACCTACCAGGAATGCCAAATATGTTACCTGGAATCTTTGGTAATCCAAGCTAAATAGACGTAACAAAAAGGCTATCCATAAGTTCCAATACGAACTAGTGGATAGCCTTTTTATCTATTACTTGGCTCATCGGACGCCCCCAGGAAGCTTTGCTCTGCGCGAAAGGGAAGCGACAGCAACAATGTTTTATCTGTGCGAAAGCGTAGTGTCAGCAACAATGTTTTATCTGTGCGAAAGCGTAGCGTCAGCAACAATGTTTTATCTGTGCGAAAGCGTAGCGTCAGCAACAATGTTTTATCTGTGCGAAAGCGTAGCGTCAGCAACAATGTTTTATCTGTGCGAAAGCGTAGCGTCAGCAACAATGTTTTATCTGTGCGAAAGCGTAGCGTCAGCAACAATGTTTTATCTGTGCGAAAGCGAAGCGTCAGCAATTGTTTTATCTGTGCGAAAGCGTAGCGTCAGCAACAACAAATGTTTTCTGTAGCGAAAGCAAAGCGGCAGCTACAAAGCGCCCAGTCGGAACGTAAATCAACCACACGTTATGGTGATGACCCTATTACTTTACTTCACTTTTCAAACAATTAAAGTACTTTTCTACTTTCCCCCAATAAAATATGTAATTTAAAAGACCTAATAATTGAATATGGTTTCTACCTACATTTTAATCATTTGAAATCAACTTAGATACGACTCCGCTTGTCATTTTATATTAATAAAAAGGTATTTTTTTGTAGAAATATCCACACAATTAAGAATTTTACAGACTAAAAACCTATTTTTTTATTTTATTTCTGAAGATTTAAAGCCGAAATAGTAAGTTTTTTGGGTTGTGAATCATATTTATTGGCAGTATAGTTGTTTAATGTCAGGGGTTGAATGGATTACTTCGCATTCATCATTTTGATAAAAAGGTACACGAATTTCCATGAATAATTACATCAGGACTGCCAATTGTAACGACTTTTTTTTGTTACATTAGACAATCACATCCGAGATTCCCTTTTTTACTTGAAATATGTTTTATATATAACTTTAGGAGGAAGAGCATGAAGAAAAGCAAGAAACAGCATATGTCCATCAGTAAGAAATTAACAGCAATAATGTTAAGTATTTTATTACTATTCGGATTAGTTACTCTAGGTCTTTCATATTATATAGTAAAGAACAGTAATTTAAAAGATATGAATCAATCTCTTTACGATAAAGGAATGATTCTATCAAAGACTATAGATCTAAAGTTATTGCAATCTGCGTTAAAGGACCCCAATGCTAGTAACCCGGATGTCCTTCGTTTGACAAAAGAAATGGATGATATAAACGAGCAATCAGATCTTATTACAAACCTTTTTCTCATTACGTTAGATGGAGAAAAAATAAATGCACCAGTTCTTTCATCTAGTGTACTGGATGTAGGAGCTGAATATAATCAGGATATGATAGCAATGGGCCTATCTTCAGATTTCCTTGCAAGGATTAAAGAGGTATTTGAAACAAAGGAAGCTACAGCTACTGAAATATATAGCGATAAGTTCGGCAGCTATAAAACAGGACTTACACCTATTTTAGATGAAGATGGATCTATCTTGGCTGCTTATGCAATGGACTATGATGTATCAAAGGTAACCGCTAAAGCGATGTCAGAAGTACTGTGGACCCTTTTAGTTACAGTTATTTTCTTAATTGGTTCTTCCATTGCAGTTTACTCGCTTTTAAAAAGAAAATTAACACCAATCCAGCAACTTTCCCTACAATCTAGAAAGGTAGCGGAAGGCAATTTAGAACTTGAGCCTTTACCTGTTTCATCAACGGATGAAGTTGGCCAGCTAACGCAAAACTTTAATTCAATGATTGAGAATTTGAAAACAGTTATTAAAAGTGCAACAAATGTTTCTACACATGTTTCAAACACCGCAAATGTTTTATCAACCAATATGCAGGAGGCAACAGATTCTTACAATAGTGTAGCTTCATCGATGCAAGAGATTGCTGGCGGTGCTGATTTACAAGTACAAAAAGCAAAAGAAGGCGCCATTACAATTGAAGAAATGAGCATTGGTATTCAACGAATTGCCATGACATCAAATCAAATCTCAGAATCTTCTATCCTTGCCTCAGAAGAAGCTGAAAAAGGCAATGAATCTACTAATAAATCTGTAGCCCAAATGAATGCCATTAGTAAAGCTGTAAATCAATCAGCATCATCTGTAAAAATGCTTGGTGAGCATTCAGGTAAAATTGAGGAAATCGTCGGTATTATTACAGGTATCGCTTCCCAAACGAATTTACTAGCATTGAATGCGGCAATAGAAGCTGCTCGTGCTGGAGAAGCTGGAAGTGGTTTTGCTGTCGTAGCAGACGAAGTTCGCAAGCTTGCTGAGCAATCAGAAGCCTCAGCTCGTGAAATCTCTACGCTTATCACCCATATCCAACATGATACGAATGAATCAGTAAATGTTATGGTACGAGCTGTGGAAGAAGTAGATAATGGTTTGGTGATGATTAATGATTCTGAGAAATCATTTAGTCAAATTTTAACTTCCATTCATCATGTTACTGGACAAATTCAAGAACTCTCTGCAACGATTGAAGAAATGGCTGCAGGTATGGAGGAAGTAACTTCTGCTGTTAAGGATATGGAAGATTTCTCGGTAAATTCGAGAGATAATACGAGAGCAGTAGCTGAAACGTCTGCATCTCAACTTAACAGTGTGCACAGAGTTTCTGAAGAAGCTCAAATGCTAACTGACTTATCTAATGAATTATTAAATGTTGTTAACACATTTGTCGTGAAATAAAGTGAAACTTCATTCAGTTGATCCATTCAATCACTCTTCAACTTGAATTAGGGATCTTACTGCCAGTTGTATATGGAATAAAAATGAAAGGAGCTGTCCTATAAGTAGAATTAAGTCATTTTTGTTCTAGGTCAAGACATCTCGCAGATTTCTTTATACGCCTATTGACTAGATGCTTACTTATGTTTATGTGATGACTATTAAATTCTGCTTATTAGAGGCTTATTAGACAGCTCCCCTTTCTAAAAATAGGAGTTGTAATGATTGAATATAAAACGAGAACTAGATTTAATTACACCACATTCTAAAACGCAACAATCTGAACAACAAATTCTTCCATCTAGTCGTACACAATTATTAAACGAGGAGGATTTGCTACTATATCAGACTTTAAACCAAACTAATGCGTACTATGACAAGAGCAAAACAATACCTGAAGTATTTTATCAAGCAGCAAATCAGTTTACTGAACGAATAGCACTATCTTTTAATGGCGGTATGATGACATATCGTCAGCTCAATGAACAATCCAATCAAATTGCTCATATGTTAGTTGCCAGTGGCTTGCAAAAAGGTGATTATGTAGCGATTGTCATGGAGCGGAGTAAAGAAACAGTAGTTGGTTTACTTGGCGTATTAAAAGCAGGAGGCATATATGTCCCGATTGATCCAAGCTATCCGAAAGAACGTTGTCAATACCTTCTGAACGATACAGGTGCCTCATTCATATTAACAAAAAATGAATATACTCAATTGATTAATGAATTAATACATAACGATTCCCTATCTCGTACCGTTTTTACAATGAATCGGATGGAGATAGCCTTTCCAAAAGAAAATATTCATAGAGACCTCAGTCCAACCGATTTAGCCTATATTATTTATACATCGGGGTCGACAGGCCAACCAAAGGGCGTCATGCTCAAGCATGAAGCTGTTATTAACCTGATTACAGATAACCAAAGAATCTACCAAGCTACTAAAGCTGACGTTTTTTCTCAGTTTATCTCCTACAGTTTTGATCCATCTGTCACGGAAACATTTACAGCTTTCTTTTCAGGTGCGAGATTACATATGTTAACAAGCATCGAACGAATATCAATTGATGCATTCGCTGATATGATTGAGCGTGAACAAGTAACAACGGCCACTGTACCAAATGCATTTTTCACACAACTTGCTACACACCTCCCTCTAGAATACCGGGGAAAATTATCGTCACTTCACTATTTGTCAGTTGGTGGAGAAGCACTTATGCCTGCTGTCGTACAAAGATGGCAAGAAAAATTTGGTACAACGACTGAAATTATTAATGTTTATGGTCCGACTGAGTGTACAGTACTGTCCTCCTATTACAGAGTAAAAGATGAAATAAAAGACACTCAGACAAGTATCCCTATCGGTAAGCCGATTGCTAATTATGAGATGTATATTGTTAATAAGGACGGTCAGCTTTGTCCTATTAATGAAACAGGAGAATTATGTATAGCCGGTGCTGGCCTAGCAGCAGGTTATTTAAATCAGCCAGAAAAAACTGCTGAAGCATTTATCCCTCATTTATTTAAATCAGATGAATGGATGTATCGAACAGGTGATTTAGTTCGTTTATTGCCAAGTGGAGTGATTGAATTTGTCGGGCGTAAAGATTCTCAAATCAAAGTAAGAGGTTTTCGCATTGAGCTTGGGGAGATTGAGACGGTATTAAGCAATCATCCTAGCATTCAAGAAGCCATCATTCTTGCGAAGAAAATGACAGATGGCAATAATAGCTTATCTGCCTACTACACTGTATCGGGTGGTGTTCAGGTGGAGCAAGCGTCGATTAGAGATTATTTGGCGAGCAATCTACCAGATTATATGGTTCCTGAGCGTTTCTTTAAGTTACAGGAAATGCCATTGTCACCAACGGGCAAAATTGATCGCAAACAATTAGCCGCGATGGAGGTTACTACATCTCTCAACGGTCCATATGATGCGCCCGAAAATGACATGCAACAATTGTTAGCAGATGCTTGGGAGTATGTACTAGGGATTGAGCGAGTGGGAATTCATGATAATTTCTTCCACATTGGTGGACATTCTCTGAAAGTGCTTGAGATTCTTGTGCAAGTCAAAAAGCATATTCCATTTTTAAAAATTCAAGATTTCTTCCAGCATCAATCCATTGCAGAGCTTGACCATTATATTAGTAACTATCGACCTGAAGATCATGATAATCAAGAGCAGACAGCTAATTTAATATTGAAAGAACTAATGGAACCAAGTGCCCTACCCGTCTCTCAAACGGTAAAACCATTCCCTATGAATGCTGTATTGTTAACAGGAGCAACTGGCTATTTAGGAAGTCATGTTTTATATGAGCTATTAATGAAAACAAATGCACATATCTACTGTCTGATTCGACCAAATACACATACTTCAATCGAAGAAAAGCTAATGAACAGTATGCGATTTTATTTCGAAAATGATATAAATGTCCTTATGGAAAATCGAGTAACGGTTATTCAAGGTGATTTGGGGAAACATGCGCTTAATTTATCTGTGAAGGATGAGCAGGCAATTATTGCGGAGATTGATGCAATTATTCATTGTGGAGCAGACGTAAGGCATTTCGGTGCAGCAGATCATTTTAATGATGTAAACGTTGAAGGCACTAAATATTTGCTTGAACTCGCAAAACGGAAACAAGGTGTCCATTTCCACTATGTATCAACATTAGGTATTCCAGAGGAGCTTGCCGCACATCAATGGGGCCCAAATGAAGCACAAGGCAACTTTAATTATGATATTAAGCTCGAAAATGTTTATACGCAAAGTAAGCTAGAGGCCGAGAATCTTGTTCGAAATGCAATAAACGATCAGATTCCAACTTCAATCTATCGTGTTGGAAATTTAACCTGCCATTCCGACACAGGAAAATTCCAACGAAATATAGACGATAATGCTTTTTATCGAATGATTAAATCTATGCTTTACTTAGGTAAAACACCGACTGCTAATTGGCATGTTGATTTTACACCGATTAATTATGCAAGCCAAGCATTAGTTGCTCTAGCTCGGCAATCAACATCAAACGGACATATATTCCATTTGTGTAACCCTGTTCCTCTAACCTATTTAGAGTTTATCAAGATGTTGAAGGAGCTTGACTATGAGTTAGACATTGTGACTGCACAGGAATATACGGACTGGCTATTAAATGGTGAGCATTCTGAGGAAGCGCAAGAATATTTATCTTTAGCAATTGCACAGCTTGAAGGTGATGGAGCAAGCGATTCTCCATTTGTATTTAATTGCAGTAAAACACAGGAATTTTTAGCGAATACTGATATCACATGTGCAGTACCTAATGAAGCCTTTATTCGTAATATGATTAATTACGGCATTAAAATGGGCTATTTCCCTGAGCCGAAACCTGTCGGAGTTCGATAATGCAAGGATTTAACGGCATACATGTATTTGCGCTTCCATTGGGTTCACAATTAGAAAAATCCGAATGGGATAAGCTTTTCAATCATGTTCCGTATGATGATCAGCTAAGGATATTGAAATACAAGCATTGGCAGGATCGGCAAAGAGCATTGCTTGGAACTATGCTTGTCAGATGGTCAATCCGACACTTGACCGATGCTCGGCATATTCAGATTGCTCGAAATGAGTATGGACGTCCCTATGCTATAAGAAACGATAGTTGGAGAAGCGATTTTAATCTTTCCCATTCTGGAGAGTGGATCGTTGTAGCACTAACTAATGAAGGGCTTGTTGGCATTGATATTGAAAAAATAAAGCCTGTGACTGAAGATGTCATGCTATATGCAATGTCACAGGCTGAGTTGGCAATGCTACGGAAACAACCAGAACTTGAACAATTACATTTATTTTATGAATTCTGGACAATGAAGGAAGCCCTTTATAAAACAAGTCTATTGCCAAACACAGAACCACATTTGCTGGATACAATTGAAATAAAAGACAAGTATCAAGACATTCAAACACAAGTGATTTATATCGATAAATTACACCCCATGTCCATTTGTTGGAATAGCGAGCATTCACATATGAATATAACAATATTGAACAAGCATCAGCTTATTCATGTAACATAGGGCATTTAATACAAAATCACAGAAAAAATAGTAGTACAACCTATGCTTAAGTTTGTACTACTATTTTTTTAATAACATCGTTTATTATGCCCTGATCATTTGCAGGCTCATTCAGACAGTTGAAGTTTCCAACTGCTATATAAATTTCGTAAACAGTTTTGTACATCAACATCCCCTTGATCTGAAGCAAGGGGATACCGTTTAACCGCCATTTCATAATTTTGCTCTACACCATATCCACTTTCATAAAAGCAACCTAAATTATATTGTGCTACTGCATTTTCCTGATGTGCAGCAAGGCGATACCATCGTGCCGTTCTTTATAATCTTGTTCAACACCTAGCCCATGATTATAAAAATAACCAATACTATTTTGTGCATTACTGTGTCCTTGATCAGCAGCTACACTATACCATTTAAGAGCTAATTCGTAGTTTTGCTCTACACCTTCACCGTTCTCATATAACTTTCCAATATTAAAATGAGCATAAACATAACCTTGTGCTGCTGCTTGTTTATACCAATACATCGCCTTTTTATAATCTACTTGACCATCAAATCCTACATCATACGCATATGCTAAACAACACTGGCCTCTCGCATTACCAGCTTCAGCCGCCAAACGATACCATTTCATTGCTTCATGATAGCTTTGTTCAACCCCAAGTCCATCTTCATATAAGTCTGCAATATCTAGCCTTGCGAAATTATTACCTTGCAACGCCGCTTAACGAAACCAAGATAAAGCTTTTTTATAGTTTACTGGTTCTCCTACACCATTTTTCAGCATGTAGCCAAGACTATACTGTGCATCATCATTCCCTTGTATGGCTGCACGTTTAAACCATCGCATAGCTTTTTTATAATTGGCTTTTACATCTTCTCCATTAAAATACATATTACCGACTTTATGAGCAGCAGCTGTATTTCCTTGTTTAGCTGCCATTAAATATAAGTTAAATGCTTCTTTTAAATTGAGTTGAACTCCTACCCCTTCATAATAAAGACTACCTAATGCATAAACGGCATTTGAGTTACCAGCTTTTGATGCTAGATGGAACCATTTCGTTGCTTTCGTTACATCATTCATTTCTGTTTTAGAGCAATAAAATCTCCCTAGCTCATATAGCGCTTCTGCGCCACGTTTGCGATTGTCCTTGTTCTATCAGCGATTCATCAAAAAACCCACTTCTCAAATTTGAGAAGTGGGTTGAAATTAGCTAGAGCCGTGGATTACATCATTCCCGGCATGCCCATGCCGCCCATGTCAGGCATTGCTGCGCCTGCTGGTTCTGGAATATCTGCTACTACTGCTTCTGTTGTTAAGAATAGAGCTGCAACAGATGCTGCATTTTGTAGTGCTGAGCGAGTTACTTTAGCTGGGTCTACTACACCCGCTTCCACCATGTTTACCCATTCGCCCGTTGCGGCGTTGAAGCCTACACCGATTTCTTCGCGTTTTAGGCGATCCACGATAATTGAGCCTTCAAGACCAGCGTTGTTAGCTATTTGACGAACTGGCTCTTCTAAAGCACGTAGAACAATTTTCACACCAGTTGCTACGTCGCCTTCTTCTACATCTGCAACTTTTTCAACTGCTGCATATACGTTAAGAAGTGCAGTACCACCACCTGATACGATACCCTCTTCAACTGCTGCACGAGTTGAGTTAAGAGCATCTTCAATGCGAAGTTTACGTTCTTTTAGTTCTGTTTCTGTTGCAGCACCAACTTTGATTACTGCTACACCGCCTGCTAATTTTGCAAGACGTTCTTGTAATTTTTCTTTATCGAATTCTGAAGTCGTCTCAGCAAGCTGAGCACGGATTTGACCAATGCGACCTTCGATTGCATCTGCTCCGCCAACGCCTTCTACGATTGTTGTATTGTCTTTTGTGACAACAACTTTTGCAGCGCGACCAAGTGATGTAATATCAGCTGATTTAAGGTCTAAGCCTAATTCTTCTGTAATTACTTGACCACCTGTTAAAATTGCGATATCTTCAAGCATTGCTTTACGACGATCACCAAATCCTGGAGCTTTAACTGCTACAGCATTGAATGTACCGCGAAGCTTGTTCACTACAAGTGTTGCAAGAGCTTCACCTTCAACATCTTCAGCGATGATTAACAGTGGACGACCTTGTTGTACCACTTGTTCTAATAACGGTAATACTTCTTGAATGTTTGTAATTTTTTTATCAGTAATTAAAATGTATGGGTTATCTAGTACCGCTTCCATTTTATCTGTATCTGTTACCATGTAGTGTGATGCATAACCACGGTCGAATTGCATACCTTCAACTACATCAAGCTCAGTTGTGAAACCTTTAGATTCTTCAATTGTAATAACACCATCGTTACCAACACGTTCCATTGCTTCTGCAATTAATTGACCTACTTTATCATCATCAGCAGAGATTGCCGCAACCTGTGCGATTTCCTCTTTGTTGCTCACTGGGCGAGAAATAGCGTGTAATTCTGTAAGTGCTGCTGCAACTGCTTTGTCGATTCCTTTACGAATACCAACAGGGTTTGCACCAGCTGTTACGTTTTTCAAGCCTTCACGAATAATTGCTTGCGCTAATACTGTTGCAGTTGTTGTACCGTCACCAGCAATCTCATTTGTTTTAGAAGCAACTTCTGCTACTAATTTTGCACCCATGTTTTCGTATGGATTTTCTAGCTCGATTTCTTTTGCAATTGTTACACCGTCATTTGTAATAAGTGGTGAACCGAATTTTTTTTCTAAAACTACATTACGACCTTTAGGCCCTAAAGTTACTTTTACTGTATTTGCTAATTTATCTACACCTTGTAGCATTAATGAACGAGCGTCTTCTGAGAATTTAATATCTTTTGCCATTTGAATTTTACCCTCCTGGAATGGAATATTCGTTAAGCTTCTTCAATATATTTATAACAATTTCGCCATACTGTCATTGCCACCAATCCATTTGTATCTGTGACAATCACTATAGGCATTCTTTAATCAAGCTAAATAAAGTATTAGCTTATTCAATAATTGCAAGAATATCGTTTTCGCGTAAAATTAGGTATTCATTACCCTCATATTTAACTTCTGTACCAGAGTATTTAGAGAAAATAATGCGGTCGTCAACTTTAACGTCAAGCTCTACACGTTGTCCGTTCTCTAATACACGACCCGTCCCAACTGCTACAACTTTACCTTCTTGTGGTTTTTCTTTTGCAGAGTCTGGCAGTACAATACCGAATGCAGATTTTT
The DNA here is from genome assembly GCF_016638705.1 of Lysinibacillus agricola. Classification (GTDB taxonomy): domain Bacteria; phylum Bacillota; class Bacilli; order Bacillales_A; family Planococcaceae; genus Lysinibacillus; species Lysinibacillus agricola. The sequence goes on from NZ_CP067341.1 coordinate 4,725,747, forward strand.
CTTCTACCTCGATTAGTTCGATTACAATACGATCTCCTAGTGGTCTTAACAAGTGAAACAACCTCCTATTAATTAAATGTATATTAAATGTTTATTAGCACTCTATCTAGTCGAGTGCTAACACAATTATTATGATAATCAATCACACTTTTTTTTGCAAGTCAGAACTTCGAAAAATTTTGTTTTCTTTCCATATTCCTCTACAATAGAAAGGTAGCATAATGAATGGAAAGGATTTTGATTGTGACTAATTCTCAAAAAATAAGTAAACATAAAAAAACAGCCCTTTATGTTTTGCTTATCTATATCCTCATGCAAATATCAGGCAGATGGCTGGTAAGACCGTTTCATAAGCTTGTTATGAGTACAACCGGTTTACCTAGTGAGCAAGCTGCTCCGCTTACCCAAGGCTGGTATATTGCACTTAGCTTTGCCATTGCGCTAATTCTAAGCTTAATCCTAACATCTCGCGATAAAGCGTTTTGGGATGTTTATCAAGGAAAGAAAGAAACTATACCACTTACAATTATGTGGGGGATTATTGGTTTCTTCTTAGTATTCTTTGGCCAAATGATTGGCGCGGCTATCGAAATGGCTATATTCGGTATCCAAGGTGGGTCACAAAACACAGCTGATATTGTAGCTATCGCAAAAGGTGCTCCTATTGCGATACTAGCAATTGTCGTTTTTGGACCAATTTTAGAAGAGTTTGTCTTCCGCCGTGTTATTTTTGGATCGCTTGTCCAAACAACTAATTTCTGGGTAGCCGGTATTGTAAGTGCCATTTTCTTTGCACTTATTCACTTCGACTTCTCACATATCTTGCTTTATACAATTTGTGGATTGATTTTTGCCTTCTTATATCACAAAACAAAACGCATTTGGACGTCAATTATCGCCCACGTCATGCTGAATGGTTTTGTGACACTTGTACAATTGTATGCAGAACCATTGCAAAAGTTTCTTGAAGAACTAGAAAAAATGCAATAAAAATCAGTGGGAGTTTTTCTTCCCACTGATTTTTTTAGTTTTACCTACAGTTTATCGCTAACCTTTACAACGAAAAAGCTCGATGCTTCTATTTCGCACCGAGCTTCCATTATTATTGATTCAATTCTTCTATTTGACGTCGCTGCTGTTCAAGCGCCTCTTCGACCTGACGTTTTTGCTCAGCTTCCTGTTCTTCCTTCAGTCGCATTTCCTCTGATTTTAAGTGTTTACGATAACCTATTCTAGCAACCCAAACACTAAATTCATAGAGAATAAACATCGGCACTGTTACAATTAAATGACTCATTAAATCAGGTGGTGTAATCATAGCCGCTATAACAAAAAGCCCAAAATAGGCATACTTTCTGTTTTTTGTCATAATTTGCGGATTTAAAATGCCAAGACGAGCCAAAAATAGAAGTATGATCGGCAATTGGAATATAAAACCAAAAGGCAAGGTTATTTGAAATAAAAATGAAAAGTATTCATTAATTCCAATTGTTAGCTTTACTCCAAGGCGAGCAGATAAATCAATCATAAAGTTCAATACATATGGAAATAAAATGAAGTAAGAAAAAACAATTCCAGCTACAAATAATATAAAAGTGAATGGTATATAGCTTAATGTGACTTTACGTTCTTTTTCATATAGCCCTGGTGAAACAAATGCCCATAGCTGATATAAAATAATCGGAGACGTCAACAAAAAAGCAATATAAAAAATCATTTGAAAATAAATTTTAATAGAATCTGTGATCCTAAAAGCGTTTAACGAGAAGCTTTGTGCCGTTTCACTACTTTTAAAAAAATGAATAAGTGGCTCCGCTAAAAAAAACGCCCCAACAATCGCAATAACAAAGAAAACGACTGCAAAGTAAAGTCGTTTCCTTAATTCTTCTATATGCTCAATGACAGTTTGATCGTTTGCATTCATATTAGCAAGACATCCTTCAATTACTTATCATCGTTTTTTACTTCGATGACTTTCTTTTTATCATTATCTTCATCGTCTACTAACCCTTTAGTAGCATTTTTAAACTCACGAAGTGTAGAGCCCATAGCTTTTCCTAACTCTGGTAACTTTTTAGGGCCAAAAATTAAGATTGCTACAATTCCGATAATGACCAGGCTCATAGGACCGATACCCATTTCAGCCACCTCCTCTTATTTATGCTTCATTTTAACTCAAATATGAGCGTTTGGCTAACTAATTATATGTGAAATTTTTTAGACCAACTTTTTAGTATACAAATATAATAGTTCAAACTGTTTAACAAACTCTCAATCGCTATGTAATTACTCACTCTTCCTGATTACGAATTAAATATATGAGTGCCTGCAATTCTACCGACAAATCGATTGTTAATAGTTGCATTTTATCTGGTACAGTAATACGCTCTGGCGTAAAGTTTAAAATGCCCTTTGCGTTCATTGTTGCTAATCTATCAGCCATTTTCTGCGCAGAGCGTGGTGAGACTGTTAAAATCGCAAGCTCCGCTCCATATTCTGCATACTTTTCTTCCAATAAATCAGGATGAAAAACAGGAATATTGCTAATCATCTTCCCTTCCTTCGGTGCCTTTGAATCAAATGCCACAACAATATGAGTATTATGATTTTTTTGGAAATTATATTTTAATAAAGCACTACCTAAATTTCCTACACCAATTAACGCTACTTTTGTCGTTTCGTGTTGATCAAGCGTTTGACTAAAAAACTTTAATAGATGCTGCACATCATAGCCATAACCCTTTTTCCCAAGAGCACCAAAATAAGAAAAGTCACGGCGAATGGTAGCAGAATCAATTTTCATCGCTTCACTCAGTTCCTTCGACGAAATTCGTTCCATGCCTTCTTGCGCAAAGTTTTGGATAAATCGATAGTAAAGAGGAAGTCTTTTAGTAGTGGCCTGTGGAATTTTTAATTCTTGTTTCAAACTTTTTCCTCCTTAAAATGTATCAAATCACATGATACATGCTTAATTAACTACTTTCTAAGTTATATTCACTGGAGGATTTCCCTTTAGTTAATGGCGCTTTTTACGCCACTAACTAAAGGGAAATCGTTTCAATCTTACATGACAGCTTAGAATAAGTAAAGCATCGACATTGCAAGCAAATCGCTCATCCATTACACTAAGGAGGAATTGAGGTGTCAAGAATGATTGTTTTACAGGTCAATCAACTATATAAATCCTTCCTTGCAGATGAAATTTTAAGTGGCGTAAAATTAGAGATTCAACATCGTGACCGCGTTGCATTAGTAGGACGTAACGGTGCTGGTAAGTCCACTTTACTTAAAATAATTGCTGGACAAATGTCATATGACTCTGGCGATATAATTATCCCTAAAGGTGTACAAATTGGATATTTAGAGCAGCATGCTGGATTAAACTCAACATTGTCGATTTGGGATGAAATGATGACAATTTTTGAGCCGCTTATTACACAAGAACAAGCACTTCGGTCATTAGAACAACAAATGGCTGACCCTGCTGTTTATGAAAATCCTACTCTATATGCCAAAATAATGTCTGAATACGATCATTTACAGCATAATTTTAAGGATGCGGGTGGCTATCAGTATGAATCTGATACACGTTCTGTTCTTCATGGCATGCAGTTTTACCCTGATGATTACCAAAAACCAATTAGTTCACTATCAGGGGGACAACGAACTCGGTTAGCACTTGCTAAGCTTCTTTTAAGTAAACCTGACCTATTAATACTCGATGAGCCCACTAACCATTTAGATATTGAAACCCTTTCTTGGTTGGAATCATATTTAAAAGGCTATGAAGGAGCTATTTTAATTGTTTCCCATGACCGCTACTTCTTAGACCAGGTTGTTTCCATTGTCTACGAAGTATCTCGTCACCGCGTCACAAAATATACAGGCAATTATAGTGCCTATTTAGATGAAAAAGCGAAAAATTACGAGCGTGATTTGAAGTTATATGAACGTCAGCAAGATGAAAAAGCTAAGCTCGAAGAATTTATTCAAAAAAATATTGCTCGTGCTTCCACTACTAAAATGGCACAAAGTCGTCGTAAAATGCTTGAACGAACAGAATGGATGGGATCTCCGGATGGCGATGAAAAATCAGCAAGCTTCGGTTTTACAATTGAACGCCAAAGTGGTAACGATGTGTTATCTATTGATGACTTGGCGGTAGGTTATGGAGATAAGGAAATATCAAGCGGTATCACATTACGCACTTTCCGTGAGGATCGCATTGCACTTGTTGGGCCAAATGGTGTTGGTAAATCAACTTTATTAAAAACTATCGTAAAAGATTTACTACCACTCTCTGGAGAGATTCGCAATGGTACAAATGTTCAAATTGGTTATTATGATCAAGAGCAGGCAAAGCTATCGAGCAATAAAAGTGTTCTAAAAGAGCTATGGGATGAATGGCCTTTAATGACTGAAAAGGATATTCGCACAGTGCTAGGGCGATTCTTATTCAGTGGAGATGATGTAGATAAAATTGTGTCGTCTTTATCTGGTGGAGAAAAAGCAAGACTTGCATTAGCTAAGTTGATGATGCAAAAGGCAAATTTCTTAATTCTCGATGAGCCTACCAACCACTTAGACTTAGATAGTAAAGAGGTACTGGAAAACGCGCTTATTGATTACCCTGGAACGCTCTTATTTGTATCGCATGACCGATATTTCATCAATCGAATCGCTACTAAAGTGATCGAGCTATCTGGCGATGGTTCCTTTGAGTACCTAGGTGACTATGATTATTACCTTGAGAAGAAGCAGGAGCTATTAGAAATTGCCCAAATGAAGGCTGCGGCTCAACCGCAAGTACAAGCTGATGTACATGAGAAGATCTCTACCTCTAAAATTGATAAAGAGGCTAAAAAAAGGGAGCGCCAAATCAGACGTACGCTTGAAGAACTAGAAGGGAAAATGCAGCAAGTAACTATTGAAATAGCTCGTTTAGAAGAAGCTCTTTGTGATCCCGAGATTTTCACAGACCACGAAAAAATTACACAGCTTCAAGATGAATTAGCAACTGTTAAGGAACAGCATGAGTTATTCGAAATGGAATGGCTTGAGCTAAGTGAAGAGCTTGAAAATATTATTTTATAAAGTGAAGCTTTAATCAGTGGGGTTTTCTTCATCCCCACTGATTATTAGTCTTCACCGATCGGGCTTTTACGAGCAGTTAATCTTCCACCTAACTTCTTTGCTTTTGCTAATTTTGAGATGGGAGCCTTGTACCTGACGCTTCGCTTTCGGTACAGATAAATTGCTGCCCGTTCATGCGGGATAAAACTTGTAAAGCCATGTGCCTTGTCGCATGGCTTTTTTCTTTACTCGCCTCGATTTTTCATATATATTGGTCAAGTGCTATTTTTCGACAAAAAATGCCCACAGCTTTATACACACAATAAATCTAGTAATATCAACATATCAACAGACTTTTCCACATTGTCCACAATTTTAAATTATTTTATTCACATCATTTTGTGTAAAACACACTACTATATATTGAATAATCACAAGTTATGCACAAGTTATCAACATTTTGTGCATAAGTACGGATGTTCGCCGTTTTATTTCCACCTTACCTGTGGATAATTTTCTGAAAAATTTGTCAACTGAACTCTTTTTATTGGATTCAAAATTTTCTTATAGACAATTTTTTCAACATTTTTTCACAAAAAAAGCAAAAAAAGAGGCATTTTAGAATCAAATCTAAAATACCTCTTTTTCTATAATCAATTATGCCTAAGCATAATTGCGTCCGAAATCGGCTTTGTGCTTAGGCCTGCAGATGTTTTTTGTGCTAAAGCGAAGCGGCAGCAACAGGGTTTTGTCTGTGCGAAAGCGAAGCGGCAGCAACAACAGGATGCAGGTCAGTTAGCCGTTATCGCATGGATGCGATGATTTTAGGCTAACATCCTATGTGAACTCTTTTCCGATTTTGTGACATCCGCCGGAGGCTTTAACTTCTGAAAGAAGTTAAACCCAAGACTTTAACTCCATTCCAGGGCGACCATTCATTGATAAATTACCGCGAACACCTGCTTCATACATAGGTGCTGCTACTGCACCTATCATAGCAGCATTGTCTGTACACAGCTTTAATGGTGGCACGGAAAACGGTATACCTTCTTCAGCAAATACCGCCTCAAGTGATGCGCGCAAGCCTTTATTAGCCGCTACGCCTCCAGCTGCAATAACCTGTTTTACTTTATATTCACGTGCTGCTCGTAATGTTTTTGCTGTTAGCACTTCCACTACGCTTTCCTGAAATCCTTTGGCAACGGCAGTCGGAGAAATTACTTCACCACGTTGATCCATATTATGTTTATAATTAATCACTGCTGATTTCAAGCCACTAAAGCTAAAATCATAAGAATCTTCCTCTAACCACACTCTTGGGAAGGTTACTGCCTCATCCCCCTCATGTGCTAACTTGTCAATACGCGGGCCACCTGGATACGGTAAGTTTAAGACACGCGCAACCTTATCATAAGCCTCACCAGCCGCATCATCTCGCGTCTCACCGATGACTTCAAAAGAGCCGTGTTCCTTCATATAAACTAGCTCTGTATGACCACCTGACACGACAAGGGCTAACAATGGGAATTCCATTGGCTGCACGAGTGCATTAGCATATATATGTCCAGCTATATGATGTACTCCGATAATCGGTAAATTGTTGGCAAAGGCAAAGGCCTTCGCTGCATTAATCCCAATTAACAATGCACCTACAAGACCAGGACCCTCAGTAACTGCCACCGCATCTAAATCAGCTGGTTTCATATTTGCCTGTGCTAATGCTTCTTCTATTACCACTGTAATTTGCTCAACATGATGGCGAGATGCAATTTCAGGTACAACCCCACCAAATCGTTTATGACTTTCTATTTGAGAAGCAACCACATTTGAAACAATTTCAGAACCATTTCGAATAATCGCTGCTGCTGTTTCATCACAGCTCGATTCTATTGCTAATATAATTCGATTTTCCATCATAAATTCACCCACATGACAAGGGCATCCTCCCCGTTATCTGTATAATAGCCTTTACGTATGCCACCATCTTGAAAATCAAGCTTTCGATAAAGATTTTGAGCAACTGTATTCGTTACTCGCACCTCTAAACTCATGACTTCCATTTCATGCTGTCGAGCAATACGCATTGCCTCTCGCATTAATTCTTCACCAATTCCTCGGCCGCGAGCTGCCTCTATAACGGCTACGTTCGTAATTTGCGTTGCATCTATAACCATCCACATTCCGCAAAAACCGATAATGCTATTGTATTCATCTACAGCTAGCACATAATGTGCATACTGATTTTCATGCATTTCATAGTAAAAGGAATCTAACGTCCATGGTGTAGGAAATGTGGCAAGCTCAATTTCATATACTGCTGGAACATCATCAGATACCATTTTACGATACGTTACATTACTACTCATGCGCCTTCTCCTTTTGTTCCTTTAGCCAATTCGCCTCCGCCTCTGCAATACGTTTGTATTGCGGGACAAAGTGATGAACTGCATCCACACTTGGTAGCTCTACTTTTGTCGCTAATCGGACAGTTTCACTTGCTCGTGGTAAGTCATTGCTAAACGGTGTACGCAGAGCATAATGACCTAATACCTCTTCGATTCTATGCCAAAAAACATCTACATCTGCTCCAACAAATAAAACTGGTGTCTCTAAAGCCTGTAAACGTTCTAATAAGCCATCAATATGATCGTGGTAGTCATCCATAACCACTTCAAGCTCACAACCTTTATAAACTGCCGTATAGACATTGCCTCTTCGCGCATCAAAAATAGGACAAATAAGCCCATCGTATAGTGCTGCATTTGCCGCCAATGTCTTTAAGCTAGATATGCCAACTAAAGGTTTTTTCAGTGTCCATGCTAATGTTTTAGCAAGCGTCGCACCTATTCGTACACCGGTATAAGAACCAGGCCCTTCTGATACAGCAATCGCATCCAACTCGCTCGACTTTATGCCCGCCTTAGCTAGTACTTCTTCAATGGCTGGCATCGCACCTGCCGAATGTGTTAATTTTATATTTTGTATAATTTCTGCAATCACTTTTCCATCCCTTACTACAGCAATAGAAAGCGGTGCATTCGCTGTTTCAATCCCTAACCAAATCATTTCATTAGCTCCTCACATAATGCCTCATATCTCTTTCCAAGAGGTGTTAATACAAACCGTCGTTGATTTTCTCCGATTCGGTAAATTTCAATTCCAAGACGCTCCTGTGGTAAATCCTGTTCAATTAAATGAGCCCACTCAACAACAGACACTGCATCACCATAAAATAGCTCGTCCCATCCAAGGTCTTCATCGCTTTCCGCTAAACGATAGACATCTAAATGATTAAATGGTAAACGTCCCTCATATTGCTTTACAATCGTAAATGTCGGGCTATTAACCGTTCTCTTTACACCAAGCCCCTTCGCTAATGCTTTCGTAAATGTCGTCTTACCAGCGCCCAAATCACCCTCTAATGTAATTGTATCCTGGGCTTCTAGTAAGTTTGCTAGCTTCAACGCAAAATGCTCAGTATCGTCAAGTGAATTCATTATTTTTTCATACATCATCTCTTTTTCCTCTCCTAGCTCCATTACTTCTAGTTTACCGAAACAAGCGTAAATGTTCAAAGCATCCAATGATTTTCAAAAAAACAATTACGCCTCGGCGTAATTGTTGCAGCTTGTCAACAAAAGAATAAATAGAAATTAATGTGTATCAATAAACAAAGGTTGATTTTCACCCCAAGACAAGCCTCACCACATAGACTATTGATGGAAAACGAGACAGTTTCAACGCTCTTCATCAAATACCAAATAGCGATATCTTCCAATTTTAAAAAACCATGCAGCTCTAGGCAACAAAGTAGCGTTTGTCTACAGTCAGAAACATGTGCTGAAAGAAGTTAAACACGCTTCTCTTTTATAGAAAACGTCTTATTTTCTTTTTGAATGACCCTTTAGCTCAATAACCTCTTTATCAATTAATTTATCTTCTTTAAATCGTACTATATAGGCTTTTGTCATAAGTATTTCATCATTCCAGCGGTATTGATCTTTTTTCTTCATTTCTCCTGCTCCCCCTGCAATTTTCACTACTTCCATATACGTCATACCTTCTTTTAATTTTCCAAATTCCGCTTCATTCATATTTTTTTGCCAGTGATACGCATTGGACTGCTCAATGTCTAAAATAGGGTCTCCACAACCTATGAGTATCACAGCAGCACCTAATAGCAAACTTATATTAAGACGTTTTATGTAATAATAATTTCTCATGATAATACCTCCTCATCTCCTTCATACTAGAGATATCGATAATATACCACCCTAATTTTTATGTATATTGCTCCACCTGTTAGATTTATTACCCAACTTTTTAATTTTGTGGCTCTACATCAAATGTTGGGGTAAGAGGTACAATGTGTAGCTTCCTCAAACGGTCTGGGACTGCCCCTCCCTTTCCACCGACTGACTGCCATGCCTCCTCGGTTTGTTGACACAAACACTGCAGGGTCTTGACTAGCCAATTTTTTTTGCAGGAGTGTTGAGCATTCATCTCCATCTTATATTGTATTTGATACCCAACAAATATTATCAATTTCGCCTTGGCGTACTTGTAGCTGACGCTTTGCTTTCGCAACAGAAAATATTTGCCGCTGACGCTTTGCTTTCGCTACAGAAACATTTGCTGAAAGAAGTTAAAAATAAAAAAAAGTCCTTATGATTTAATAACATCATAAGAACTATATTATCGTTTATAATGGCGGTCCCGACCGGGATCGAACCGGCGATCTCCTGCGTGACAGGCAGGCATGTTAACCGCTACACCACGGGACCTCTCTAAGACATTTATAAATATATCATAGAGAAATACTACATGCAATATATTTTTTATATTTTTTTCATATTTTTTCATTTTATATTCTTTATTTTTTTGGTATCGATTTTTACAAGTATATCAAGTAGATTCCACAAGCTATTTTATGAGGAGTTCGTTCCAAGTACATATTTACTCGAATTGGCTACATAATAATTTTTATGTTGATCTAGGGGTATTTATATTTCGGATTTCGGCGGAGTATGAAGAGAAAATGATGTCATCGTTTCAAGAGAATGTGTAAACGTTATCACACACTTCAAAAGAGCTTATCTGCAGCTTCTGAAGTATCCTATCCAGCTAAACAAGGATTCGTACAAGGTTTCTCGATTTACATTGATACAATTGTTGTATGTATGGTAACTACTCTAATGATTTTAATTTAATTGCGTCCGGAATCGGCTTTGTGCTTGCACAAAGCACTCCTTCCCGATTTCCGTGACATCCGCTGAAATGTAACTTAAACCCGGATTCATCTCATCACCGAAACTATTTAACGATATTAAAACAAATGAAAAGAGCAACTACAAACCATCAAAGTTGTAGTTACTTTTTTTTTCCTATTTAGTGTGTTGTCGCTGTACTCTATTAGAAATCAGCGTGTATAATAGCTAATCCTGTGGGAATAAATTGCAATAGCGACAAAGCCATTGTCGTACAAATCACATTATATAAAAAAAAAACAGCCAGCACTCAGCTGACTGTCTTCATTGCCTAGCGACGTTCTACTCTCACAGGGGGAAGCCCCCAACTACCATCGACGCTAAAGAGCTTAACTTCCGTGTTCGGTATGGGAACGGGTGTGACCTCTTTGCCATCATCACTAGACTATTGACGACCTCCAATACACGGCGTATTACTGCGTCAGCTTCTCTCGTTCAATCGGTCACGTACAGAGGTACGCTCCCTCATTCACTCGTTTGCTTCCTTGTACTACTTGTGTCTTGAAGCTCTCTTTGGCTTTCAATATACGTCGTATCTTGAAACCCTAAAATGAAAGGTTTTGTTCTTTCAAAACTGGATAAACGGTGCATTGAATGTTTCAAACATTTTTGGTTAAGTCCTCGATCGATTAGTATTCGTCAGCTCCATGTGTCACCACACTTCCACCTCGAACCTATCTACCTCATCGTCTTTGAGGGATCTTACTTACTTGCGTAATGGGAAATCTCATCTTGAGGGGGCTTCATGCTTAGATGCTTTCAGCACTTATCCCGTCCACACATAGCTACCCAGCGATGCCTTTGGCAAGACAACTGGTACACCAGCGGTGTGTCCATCCCGGTCCTCTCGTACTAAGGACAGCTCCTCTCAAATTTCCTACGCCCACGACGGATAGGGACCGAACTGTCTCACGACGTTCTGAACCCAGCTCGCGTACCGCTTTAATGGGCGAACAGCCCAACCCTTGGGACCGACTACAGCCCCAGGATGCGATGAGCCGACATCGAGGTGCCAAACCTCCCCGTCGATGTGGACTCTTGGGGGAGATAAGCCTGTTATCCCCGGGGTAGCTTTTTATCCGTTGAGCGATGGCCCTTCCATGCGGAACCACCGGATCACTAAGCCCGTCTTTCGACCCTGCTCGACTTGTAGGTCTCGCAGTCAAGCTCCCTTTGTGCCTTTACACTCTACGAATGATTTCCAACCATTCTGAGGGAACCTTTGGGCGCCTCCGTTACCTTTTAGGAGGCGACCGCCCCAGTCAAACTGTCCGCCTGACACTGTCTCCTGCCCCGCTAAAGGGCATGGGTTAGAATTTCAATACAACCAGGGTAGTATCCCACCGACGCCTCCTTCGAAGCTGGCGCTCCGAGATCTCTGGCTCCTACCTATCCTGTACAAGTTGTACCAAAAATTCAATATCAGGCTACAGTAAAGCTCCACGGGGTCTTTCCGTCCTGTCGCGGGTAACCTGCATCTTCACAGGTACTATAATTTCACCGAGTCTCTCGTTGAGACAGTGCCCAGATCGTTACGCCTTTCGTGCGGGTCGGAACTTACCCGACAAGGAATTTCGCTACCTTAGGACCGTTATAGTTACGGCCGCCGTTTACTGGGGCTTCAATTCGCAGCTTCGCTTGCGCTAACCACTCCTCTTAACCTTCCAGCACCGGGCAGGCGTCAGCCCCTATACGTCACCTTACGGTTTTTGCAGAGACCTGTGTTTTTTTGCTAAACAGTCGCCTGGGCCTATTCACTGCGGCTCTCATGCGCTTGCACGCTCAAGAGCACCCCTTCTCCCGAAGTTACGGGGTCATTTTTGCCGAGTTCCTTAACGAGAGTTCTCTCGCACACCTTAGGATTCTCTCCTCGACTACCTGTGTCGGTTTTGCGGTACGGGCACCTCTCACCTCGATAGAGGCTTTTTCTTGGCAGTGTGAAATCAGGAACTTCGTCCATACGGACTCGCCATCACAGCTCAACGTTATAGTGTGCGGATTTGCCTACACACACGCCTTACTGCTTGGACGCGCACAACCAACGGCGCGCTTACCCTATCCTACTGCGTCCCCCATTTCTCAAACGGTGAGGAGGTGGTACAGGAATATCAACCTGTTGTCCATCGCCTACGCCTATCGGCCTCGGCTTAGGTCCCGACTAACCCTGAGCGGACGAGCCTTCCTCAGGAAACCTTAGTCATACGGTGGACGGGATTCTCACCCGTCTTTCGCTACTCATACCGGCATTCTCACTTCTAAGCGCTCCACCAGTCCTTCCGGTCTGACTTCAACGCACTTAGAACGCTCTCCTACCACTGACATCATAGATGTCAATCCACAGCTTCGGTGAATCGTTTTAGCCCCGATACATTTTTCGGCGCAGCGTCACTCGACCAGTGAGCTATTACGCACTCTTTAAATGATGGCTGCTTCTAAGCCAACATCCTGGTTGTCTGTGCAACGCCACATCCTTTTCCACTTAACGATTACTTTGGGACCTTAGCTGGTGGTCTGGGCTGTTTCCCTTTTGACTACGGATCTTATCACTCGCAGTCTGACTCCCGTGTATAAATATCTGGCATTCGGAGTTTGTCTGAATTCGGTAAACCGGGATGGCCCCCTAGTCCAAACAGTGCTCTACCTCCAGTATTCTCATCACGAGGCTAGCCCTAAAGCTATTTCGGAGAGAACCAGCTATCTCCAGGTTCGATTGGAATTTCTCCGCTACCCACACCTCATCCCCGCACTTTTCAACGTGCGTGGGTTCGGGCCTCCAGTAAGTGTTACCTCACCTTCACCCTGGACATGGGTAGATCACCTGGTTTCGGGTCTACGACCACGTACTAATTCGCCCTATTCAGACTCGCTTTCGCTGCGGCTCCGCCTTCTAAAGCTTAACCTCGCACGTAATCGTAACTCGCCGGTTCATTCTACAAAAGGCACGCTATCACCCATTAACGGGCTCTAACTACTTGTAGGCACACGGTTTCAGGATCTCTTTCACTCCCCTTCCGGGGTGCTTTTCACCTTTCCCTCACGGTACTGGTTCACTATCGGTCACTAGGTAGTATTTAGCCTTGGGAGATGGTCCTCCCGGATTCCGACGGAATTTCACGTGTTCCGCCGTACTCAGGATCCACTCTGGAGAGAACGAACTTTCGACTACAGGGCTTTTACCTGCTCTGGCGGACCTTTCCAAGTCGCTTCATCTAACTCGTTCTTTTGTAACTCCGTATAGAGTGTCCTACAACCCCAAGAGGCAAGCCTCTTGGTTTGGGCTCTTCCCGTTTCGCTCGCCGCTACTCAGGGAATCGATTTTTTTCTTTCTCTTCCTCCAGGTACTTAGATGTTTCAGTTCCCTGGGTCTGCCTTCAAGACGCTATGAATTCACGTCAAGATACTACGCGATTAAACGTAGTGGGTTCCCCCATTCGGAAATCTCCGGATCAAAGCTCACTTACAGCTCCCCGAAGCATATCGGTGTTAGTGCCGTCCTTCTTCGGCTCCTAGTGCCAAGGCATTCGCCGTGCGCCCTTAATAACTTAACCTACAGCTTTCAATACACATCGCATTTCGTCGTCAGCTTCACTCGTTCAGTCAGTCACGTACATAGGTACGCTCCTTCTTTCTCTCGATTGCTTCCTAGAACTACTCGTGTCTTGAAACCTTCTTCGTTATTAAGCCTATAAAAAAACTTAAAAAAATAAATGTGTTTGTTACAATTTCAATGTCGTTTTATCCAGTTTTCAAAGAACAAGTTTTGAAGTATTTCATTCGTAAGAATGAACCTTCAAAACTGAACGCAAAACGTAATCTTACAAACCCTAGGTTTGTATTCCGAAAATATCCTTAGAAAGGAGGTGATCCAGCCGCACCTTCCGATACGGCTACCTTGTTACGACTTCACCCCAATCATCTATCCCACCTTCGGCGGCTGGCTCCAAAGGTTACCCCACCGACTTCGGGTGTTACAAACTCTCGTGGTGTGACGGGCGGTGTGTACAAGGCCCGGGAACGTATTCACCGCGGCATGCTGATCCGCGATTACTAGCGATTCCGGCTTCATGTAGGCGAGTTGCAGCCTACAATCCGAACTGAGAACGACTTTATCGGATTAGCTCCCTCTCGCGAGTTGGCAACCGTTTGTATCGTCCATTGTAGCACGTGTGTAGCCCAGGTCATAAGGGGCATGATGATTTGACGTCATCCCCACCTTCCTCCGGTTTGTCACCGGCAGTCACCTTAGAGTGCCCAACTAAATGATGGCAACTAAGATCAAGGGTTGCGCTCGTTGCGGGACTTAACCCAACATCTCACGACACGAGCTGACGACAACCATGCACCACCTGTCACCGTTGTCCCCGAAGGGAAAAACCATATCTCTACAGTGGTCAACGGGATGTCAAGACCTGGTAAGGTTCTTCGCGTTGCTTCGAATTAAACCACATGCTCCACCGCTTGTGCGGGCCCCCGTCAATTCCTTTGAGTTTCAGTCTTGCGACCGTACTCCCCAGGCGGAGTGCTTAATGCGTTAGCTGCAGCACTAAGGGCGGAAACCCCCTAACACTTAGCACTCATCGTTTACGGCGTGGACTACCAGGGTATCTAATCCTGTTTGCTCCCCACGCTTTCGCGCCTCAGCGTCAGTTACAGACCAGAAAGTCGCCTTCGCCACTGGTGTTCCTCCAAATCTCTACGCATTTCACCGCTACACTTGGAATTCCACTTTCCTCTTCTGCACTCAAGTCCCCCAGTTTCCAATGACCCTCCACGGTTGAGCCGTGGGCTTTCACATCAGACTTAAAGGACCGCCTGCGCGCGCTTTACGCCCAATAATTCCGGACAACGCTTGCCACCTACGTATTACCGCGGCTGCTGGCACGTAGTTAGCCGTGGCTTTCTAATAAGGTACCGTCAAGGTACAGCCAGTTACTACTGTACTTGTTCTTCCCTTACAACAGAGTTTTTACGATCCGAAAAACCTTCTTCACTCACGCGGCGTTGCTCCATCAGGCTTTCGCCCATTGTGGAAGATTCCCTACTGCTGCCTCCCGTAGGAGTCTGGGCCGTGTCTCAGTCCCAGTGTGGCCGATCACCCTCTCAGGTCGGCTACGCATCGTTGCCTTGGTGAGCCGTTACCTCACCAACTAGCTAATGCGCCGCGGGCCCATCTTATAGCGACAGCCGAGACCGTCTTTCAGTATTTCACCATGAAGTGAAATAGATTATTCGGTATTAGCCCCGGTTTCCCGGAGTTATCCCAAACTACAAGGTAGGTTGCCCACGTGTTACTCACCCGTCCGCCGCTAACGTCAAAGGAGCAAGCTCCTTCTCTGTTCGCTCGACTTGCATGTATTAGGCACGCCGCCAGCGTTCGTCCTGAGCCAGGATCAAACTCTCCATAAAAGAAATTTGATTAGCTCAAATTGTTTTGCTGGCATCATGTTTGATGTCCAAAATTTGTTTCGTTCACTAACTCAAGGTTAGCTACTAGAAACTTTATTGATTACGTTTTGCTTGTTCAGTTTTCAAGGTTCATATCATCATCTTGTAGTGACAACTTTTATATCATACAACACGAAGGTTTGAATGTCAACAAGTTTTCAAAAGTTTTTTTGGAGCGGGTGATGAGAATCGAACTCACGACATCAGCTTGGAAGGCTGAGGTTTTACCATTAAACTACACCCGCGATATAATAATATTTATTTGGCGCGCCCGGCAGGAGTCGAACCCACAACCTTCTGATCCGTAGTCAGACGCTCTATCCAATTGAGCTACGGGCGCATATATTTTTGAGAATTGACTTGGTGCGGCCGAGAGGACTTGAACCTCCACGGGGTTGCCCCCACTAGGCCCTCAACCTAGCGCGTCTGCCATTCCGCCACGACCGCATTCAATTAGTAAC
Organism: Lysinibacillus agricola; assembly: GCF_016638705.1. Taxonomy (GTDB): domain Bacteria; phylum Bacillota; class Bacilli; order Bacillales_A; family Planococcaceae; genus Lysinibacillus; species Lysinibacillus agricola. The sequence continues at coordinate 4,741,993 of NZ_CP067341.1, forward strand.
TTTTTTATTATACTATAATAATCATAAAAGTCAACTTTTTTTCTTAAAGAGATGAGCCATGAAGGACTCGAACCTTCGACCCTCTGATTAAAAGTCAGATGCTCTACCAACTGAGCTAATGGCTCAAATTAAGAATTGAATGGCTGGGGTACTAGGATTCGAACCTAGGCATGACGGAATCAAAATCCGTTGCCTTACCGCTTGGCTATACCCCAATAAGTGGCGGTCCCGACCGGGATCGAACCGGCGATCTCCTGCGTGACAGGCAGGCATGTTAACCGCTACACCACGGGACCAATGTTACTATGTTTTCATAAATAAAATTAATGAAATGACCCCTACGGGATTCGAACCCGTGTTACCGCCGTGAAAGGGCGGTGTCTTAACCACTTGACCAAGGGGCCATGGCTCCGAAGGCAGGACTCGAACCTGCGACAACCTGATTAACAGTCAGGTGCTACTACCAACTGAGCTACTTCGGAATAATCCATATGTTTTGTCGTCGTTTTCTTGTCGACTTTTACTATTATAGGGACATCTTCAGTAAACGTCAACCCTTTTTATTAAGTTTTTTTATTCCACTAGTTTCAAACGTCCTAAACATTTGCTACAGCAGTATTTCTCCACATTCATTCTAATTTTTCTTACATATAATTGTTGGCATTTTACACATGTATATGTATAAAGACGACGTTGTTTTTTTTGAGAAGTCTTCGGGGTTTGTAATACTGAGCAAAAACGAGGTGCATTCACTTTTATTAATAACTCTCGAAAATCTTTGTCTCGATGTTGATACCCCTTACCTTCCAAATGTAAATGATAATGACATAATTCGTGTCGAACTATCCCCTCTACTTCTCTAATACCATACAATTCATATGCTTTTGGATTAATTTCAATATTATGCGATTGTAATAAATAACGTCCACCTGTTGATCGTAACCTTGAATTAAAAAATGCCTGATGCATAAATGGCTTCTGGAAACTTTCTAATGATATTCGACTAACAAGATTTTGTAGTTCCTCGTTGTTCATATCTATATCACCTCTACAACAAGAATACCACACTGTGTAGTATAGACAGTGTGGTACTAATTTATCCCGCATTAACGGGCAGTAATTTATCTGTACTGAAAGCGAAGCATCAGGTGCAAGACTCCCATCTCAAAATTCAGCGAAAGCAAAGAAGTTAGGTGGGAGTTAACTGCCCGTAAAAGCCCGATTGGTGAAGTCTAATAATCAGTAGGGATGAAGAAAACTCCCACTGATTAAAGATCTTCATTCAGCAAATGTTTTTTGTAGCGAAAGCGAAGCGTCAGCTACAATTACGCCAAGGCGAAATTGATTACGCTTCGATAGTTTGATCTTTAGGAGGAAGCATTGTTAATGAAATGCGTCCTTTACTGACATCTATTTGTTCTACCCAAACCGTCACAATGTCACCGAGCGCTACAACCTCTAATGGATGTTTAATACGTCTTTTTTGTAATTTTGAAATGTGCACAAGCCCATCCTGCTTCACTCCAATGTCTACAAATGCTCCGAAATCAACTACGTTTCTCACTGTACCTTGCAATTCCATCCCAACTTGTAAATCTTCCATCTTTAATACATCTGTTTTCAACAGAGGCTGAGGGAATGCATCACGTGGATCGCGGCTCGGTTTCATTAATGTATCCACAATATCCTGTATTGTGACAACCCCAACATCTAAAATTCCACTTAATTTTTCTTCATCTAGTTTTGCAATGGCTTCCTCTGCCTTCTGCGTCCCTATCTCTTTTTTATCAATTTGTGCAACCTCTAAAATCTGCTCTGCGACACTATAGCTTTCAGGGTGAATGCCCGTAGCATCGAATGCATTTTTTGCTTCTGGAACACGTAAGAAACCAATTGCTTGTTCATACGTTTTGGCACCAAGTCTTGGGATTTTCTTGAGTTGAGCACGTGTAGTAAATTGTCCATTTTCCTCTCGAACCTTCACAATATTCTCCGCAACTGTTTTCGATAATCCGGAAACATATTGTAATAGTGAAGCTGAGGCTGTATTCACATCAACACCAACTTGGTTAACAGCTGTTTCTACTATAAATGTTAAGGACTCAGTCAATTTCTTTTGAGAGACATCATGCTGATACTGACCTACCCCAACTGCTTTTGGCTCAATTTTCACTAACTCCGACAACGGATCTTGCAAACGACGTGCAATAGAAACGGCACTACGCTGTTCTACCTGTAAATCCGGAAACTCTGCACGCGCTATATCAGATGCTGAATAAACAGATGCCCCCGCTTCATTGACAATAACATAGGCTACATCAGTTTCAAGGTCATTCAATACATCTACAATAAATTGTTCTGTTTCTCGTGAGGCAGTACCATTACCAATAGCTATTATAGTTATTGGATATTTTGCTAAAATATTTTTCACAATTGCTTTAGATTTTGCTACATCTGGTTTTGGAGGGTGTGGATAAATGGCTGTAACCTCTAGCATTTTCCCTGTTTCATCTACAACAGCTAACTTACAGCCTGTACGGTACGCTGGATCAACACCTAATACATACTTCCCTTTCATTGGGGGCTGTAATAAAAGATTACGTAAATTCTCAGAGAAAATGTGGATAGCCTGCGCCTCTGCCTTTTCTGTAAGTTCATTTCGTAACTCTCGTTCTATAGAAGGCTGAATTAGACGCTTGTACGAATCCTCTATCGCTAGCTTTACTTCAGCAATGGCTGGAGAGGAGCCTGTAGCAGGAATCCATTCCTTCCACATAATCATCAATACTCGATCTATCGGTACATGAATCGCCACTTTTAAGATTTCTTCTTTCTCACCACGATTTACAGCTAAAATACGGTGAGGGACAATACGATTTACAGGCTCTTCATATTCGTAATACATTTCGAAAACGTTTTTTTCGTCTGACTCTGCGTTTTTTACACTTGTTACGAGTACTCCATCTTTCCGGGAATACGTACGAATTTTTTCACGGATTGCCGCGTCATCAGCAAAGCGCTCTGCTAAAATATCTCGCGCCCCAACTAATGCATCCTCTACGTTAGCAACTTTCTCTTCATCTACAAAAGCCATTGCTAACTGTTCTAAAGCATCACTACGATACTCTAATAGAAGATCTGCAAGAGGTTCTAATCCTTTTTCTTTCGCTATCGTCGCCTTTGTTCGGCGTTTTTGTTTATAAGGTCGATATAAATCCTCTACACGTTGTAATACAGTTGCCGCTTGAATAGCTTGTTCTAGTTCTGGTGTTAGTTTATCTTGTTCCTGAATTAATCGTATAACCTCTTCTTTGCGTTGCTCAAGCTGCTGTATGTAGTGATAACGATCCTCTACAGCTTTAATCTGTACCTCATCAAGGGATCCAGTAGCTTCTTTTCGATAACGTGCGATGAATGGCACGGTGTTTCCTTCTTCTAATAATTTGATAACAGCCTCGGCTTGACCTGGCTTGATAGCTACATCCTTTGCAATAAGCTGTAGCATTTGCTTTTGTTCCACATCATCACTACCTTTTTTCTTTTCATTTTACCATTACACTTTACTAAAAATGCAAAAAAATAGTCTACCCTCACGGAAGAGTAAACTATTTCATTTAATTATGAAGAGGCTTTTTTTCGCTAACACTTCCTACTCGGCTCATGCTATTACTTGTATCTGCGACAACAACAGGAGTCCTCCAATATCATTATTTTCAGGTCAGCCCCTCTCCCCAAAAAAATTTTAGAGCGAAACCCCACCGCTTGTTAGGACAGCTTCCTGTAATTTCTTTATTGCCTTCCTTTGCATTCTAGATACATGCATTTGAGAAATTCCTAATCGTTCTCCAACTTCTTTTTGAGTGAGTTGCTCTAAATATGTAAGCTGAATTATTTGTTTTTCTCTCTCATTTAAAACACTCATTGCATCAGAAACAAGTATTCTTTTGTTGGTCATTTCATAGCCGTCATCTTCTTTACCCGTAATATCAAATAGCGTTACTGTGCTACCGTCAGACTCTGACTCTATTGAATGATCCATAGAAAGAGCATGATAACTACGACTCATCTCCATTGCCTCTAAAACTTCTTCCTCTTCCACTTCTAATTGATCCGCGATTTCCTTAATAGATGGAGAACGCTGCAACTCAATTGTCAGTGCTTCTACAGTTGCTTTAATACGCGGTCCTAACTCTTTTATCCGTCTTGGTACGTGAACATCCCAAGTTTTATCACGTAAAAAGCGCTTAATTTCTCCAACAATCGTTGGTACAGCAAACGCTTCAAAGCTTCGACCAAAATTAGGGTCAAAACGTCTTATTGCACCTAGCAACCCCAGCATACCTACTTGAGTAATATCATCATAACTAGATGTACCATTCGAATATTTACGTGCAATAGACTCCACTAAATATCGATAATGAATCACTAAATTTGTTTGAGCTTCATCATCCTCCGTCGACTGGTACAACGCAATCCACCTTAGTATGTCTTCCTTGGATGAAGATTTATGTAGTGATTCTTTCGACATTTTTTTTCACCTGCTCTCTAGCGACATACTTTGTCATGAAAACAGTTACGCCACCATCGTTATTTATCATCACCTCATCCATCAAAGTTTCCATTAAATAAAGTCCTAAACCACCTTCGCGTAGCCCCGCGATACTTTCTTCAGGATGATACGGACCAATTTTCGACTTTATCTCCTCAAAATTGAAACTATTGCCGTAATCTGCAATCATCATTTCTATTTTATTTTCATACAAAGCGCAACCAATGACGATCTCGCCTTCTTCATCATCCTTATACGCATGATGTACAACATTCGTCACCGCCTCACTCGCTGCGATTTTTAAGTCCTCAATATCATCATAATTAAAACCAATACGACTAGCTAAGCCAGAAACCGTTAACCGAATCACACTGACAAATTGCGGTTTTGCAGGAACCCTTATTTCTATATAATCAAATTCCTTCATTTTCTTAATTCCACCTTTTTATCAGTTTCAATATCCATTAAGTCGCTTAAACCAGTAATTTCAAATAATCTTTGCAATCTATTCGATAAACCAACAAGCTTTACTTTACCATTTTCACGTAATGCTCTTTTATAAAAGGCTACAAAAATACCTAGCCCTGTACTATCCATATAATTAACTTTAGATAAATTAAGCTCTATTTCTAATCCTTCCTTAATTTTCACCGCCTCTAATTCCTCTCTTAGACCTGAAGCAGTAAAAGTATCTATTTCGCCTTCAATAAATCCATATAATTTATTATCAAGTTCTTTAAAATGTATTGCCACGTCCATACAGTACACCTCCACCATATTTGTTAGACTGTTCTTCTTTTCCCGTAATTGCAAAAACTTAAACCTAAATATCTATTTTTTTATAATAACTACTGTAAAATCATCTGATAGTTTAAAATCCTGTATTTTTTCAATTTGCTTATAAAGAAGATTACATAACTGCTGAGCTGATACATGCTTGTTCTCCTTTATCAATGACGTAATGATCTCTCGTGAATTCAATTCATCCCTCGATCTGAACTCAGTAACACCATCTGTCATCATTATTACGATGTCTTTATCTTCTAAAAGAATTTCATTATACGAGTATTTTGTTTCAGACAACACACCTAATAATAATCCTTTTGCTTCCAAAGGAAAAAATTCATTATGTTTAGCACTATAATGTAGCGGTGGCTCATGACCTGCAGAAGCATATGAAAAAATACTATTTTGTATATCCAAGCAACCGTAAAACATGGAAACAAACATACTGTCGTCTACACCTTTTTCAATTACTCGATTGATGACCTCTAATACATGCGAAGGATCTTTATAAGCATATTCAATCATTTCAAGGCCATACTTCACCATTGACATGCATAATGCAGCCGGAACGCCTTTACCGACAACGTCTGTCACAGCTACACTTAAATAATTCTCTCGATCATGTAAAAAATGCACATAATCTCCATTCATCTTGCGGATCGGAATCGATATCATTCCTATATCAATACTTGATAGTTGTGGAACGACGGTTTTAAGTAATGTTTTTTGAATGTTTGTAGCAATTTTCATTTCCATTTCATACTCTGCTTGTATTTGTAAGAGGCTTTGATGCTCTCTATGTGCCATTCCATAAAGCACCATTACTTCGATAAGAAAATCATATGCGGGATGTTCTTCATCCATTCTATCTGGAAAGATCTTCTCAACTGCGTTTTTATGAATACTTACAACATCCTCAGGTGAAATGTTTTTTTGGATTAATTGACGAGTGAAATTTTGAGCGATATACAAATTCTTTTCAGTTTGATTGACCATGTAATCCGACAAAATCTTCTTATATTGAGATTCTAATTGTTTCAACATTTTCACATCCTAACGCAACCGTTTTTCAGCCCTTATCGTCGTACCTTCTCCGATAACCGATTGAATAACTATACTGTCCATCAATCGGTTAATGCCTGGTATACCTGCACCGAGCCCTCCTGAAGTGGAGTAGCCATCCTCCATCACTTTCCGAACATCTTTTATTCCCGGGCCTTGATCAGTTGCAATAACAACTATTTTCTTTTCAGTGTCCGTCTCAACTCTTTCAATTTCAATGACACCTATCCTTGCATATAAATATATATTTCGAGCTAGCTCACTAATAGCTGTGGTGATTCGAGCCTGATCAACAGTGCCAAATCCAAGTGCCTTTGCTTCGTCACGCCCCAGTTGTCTTGCTGCTACTATATCCCACTCAGTAATAATTTCAACCGAAGACCTAGTTGTCACCGCTGTCCCCCCAATTCCTTTCGGAGTTATACTCTTACACTTTTCTTCGACCTGCTTGACTAAATACTTAATTTATTTATCTTCTAAAAGGCTCTCACCAAAATGTGTACTTGATTACACATTCCACTCCAGGAGGATGCTTTCATACCAACAATACTTTTTAAATCAAGAACAGGTTTTAGTTGGATTCTTATAAAATTCTAAGTATATTTTCTTAAACCCCTCGATATTTTTTTCAAAAATCTATTTTAAGAATAGATCTTGAGTATATCTTAAATCTATTAATACCATTTTTGAATAGTGATTTCAATTTATGGTAATGAAGTATTTGAGGGTACAATACAAAAAAGCATCGAGATGAAAAATCATCCCGATGCCTCTATACACATATGTATATCAAAATTTAACAAGCCCTAAACTAATCATCAATGCGCCATCAACTTTTTCCATCACAGCATGATCAAGTTGCGTAATACGATCTGTTAATCTTGATTTATCAATCGTCCGCACTTGCTCGAGCAGAATAACCGAGTCACGTTCAAAACCATACTTTTCAGCATTGATTTCAACGTGCGTCGGTAACTTTGCTTTTTGAATCTGTGCAGTAATAGCTGCGATGATGACAGTCGGACTAAATCGATTGCCAATATCATTTTGAATAATCAGCACCGGCCTTGTGCCCCCTTGCTCGGACCCAACTACCGGCGATAAATCTGCAAAAAAAACGTCACCACGTTTTACATTCAAAGTGTCATCCCCCGCTAACGAGACGCTCCACCGTATGTTGTGCTTCATATTCTGCATGCAAGCATTCACTTGCAATGGTCAGATTAATATGAGACATTTCAACATATCCTTTCATCATAGCTTCCCGTATTTGATTTGGTTGCTCCTGCATTAAAACTTTGCGCGACAAAATACGCGCAAAAGATTCACTTTCAATTACTTCCTTTGTTTGTAGAAATAGTCTGTCTTGAACAGCAATTGTAGCTTCTCTTAACTTTTTCTCGTACACAGTAAGCACCTCCAACGGAACCATCCACTTTTCATTACTACCCATTCTACCATTGAAAGATATTGTTGAAAAGACACGAAATGACAAAATATCTGACAATTTAAAGTCCAAGTTGTAAAATTATGTTGGTTGTCGAAGGTATATGCCGATTCATTCACCTTGTAATATGTCACCAATTGTGAATGCTCAGCGTTTCAATAAATTAATATTTTCTCCAGTAGTAGTTTATTCACCAAGTTCTTTAGTTAGCTTTGGTATAGTAGCTATTTAAGACCGCTTATACAAAATTCTTTTCCTCTGTAGAGAAATAACTTCTTCTCGGATGAGGCTAAAGATCAATGTATAATCTAGGAACTCTTGCTGTAATAATGCATGGTACTTCATAATTAATGGTTTCAAGCTTCGCTGCCCATTCATTCATTGAAATAACATCCTGTCCTTGACGACCAATGAGTGTTACTTTCTCACCTATAGCATATGCTTTTGGCAAGGCAACCATACATTGGTCCATACAAATTCGTCCTACAATCGGCATTCTTTGTCCATCAATTAATACTTCTTGTCCACCTAATTTGCGAATGACTCCATCAGCATAGCCTACTGGTATTGTCCCCACCCACATATCAGCAGGGGCCACAAATGTAGCTCCATAGCCAACTGAGTCACCTGCTTGTAATTGTTTTACATGTACTAGCTCACTCACGAGTGAAAACGCTGGCTGTAATAGGAATGGTAAAATACCTTCTACATGGGGAGATGGTGATAATCCATACATTGAAATACCATATCTGACGGCGTCAAATTGTAAATGCGCATCTTTCACTAAGGATGTAGCCGTGTTTGATGCATGGACAAGTCTAGGCTTTTCAGGCAATACAGTTACACATTTTTCAAAAAAATGTACCTGTCTATTGAAGTATGATGTATCTTCCTCATCTGCAGTTGCAAAATGAGTGAATATCCCATCTAGCTCCATATTCACTGTATTCTGTATTGTTTGATAAAGATCCAATAACTCTTGCTCTGAACGAACGCCAATTCTGCCCATTCCGCTATCTACTTTTATATGTAGTCGTAAAGGATTTGCTTCATCAGCTATGAACGGAGCCGCTTGTTGTACCCATTCACTTGAAAATGCCGTAAGAATTATGCGCTGCTGGGCAGCATATGGTACAAACGAAACTGGAGAGGCACCCAATATTAGTATGTCTGGTTCTTCAAAATGTGCTCGAATATGTAATGCTTCGTCGGGTGTTGCCACGGCCAGCATTGTTGCGCCAGCATCAAGTGCCGCTTTAGCAACAGCTACATCTCCATGACCGTATGCATTTGCCTTTACGACAGCAATAATTTGAACATTAGGTCTAAGTAGCTTTTTCAAATTTTTTACGTTTTGTTGGATTGCTTGTAAGTTCACAATTGCTTTGGTCGGTCTAAAATACTGCTGTGTCTTCATTAGAATACCCTCTTTATTTTTTATTAAAACATTATGTATTGCCTAAATTGCCTTTTTTCTACTACTGTACATAAGTTGTTCTATTTTAGACTTTTCTTTCACATAACTTCTACCATATAATATATGACTTAACACTTTCTAAACAGTGTTAATTTTAATCAAAACTGTACTATTTTACTTAACAAGCTACAGCTTTCTTTATATAGAAAGCTGTAGCTAGAAAAACATAACATTACTTCATACTACTTATCGTCATAGTAGTAGCAACTTCCACCATTTCTTCACGAGTCAATTTATTTGACGCTACAAAGAATGCGACGCCATCCTTTTCCCAGCTAATAGATGTATCTGTAATAGCCCCAATTGTAAAGCCTAAATCTACCGGATCACCAGGAGATGATACTGGTAACATAGCAGTCTCTTTCGTAGTTGGTTGTTGCATTACCGTAAATGCCTTATCACCATCGAATGTTAAGATGACACGTTCCATTCCATCCTCTCGAATGACTTTCTCCTCTGCCATCTTCGCCCAATTTACAACAGGGTAGTGTGTCTGGAACTCTTTATACTCGATTTCTGCACCTACTGCTTCTTTTCCTTCTTTTTCATCTTTGTCGTCTTTGTTGTCTGTGCTCTCTTTGTTCTCTTTGCCGTCTTCGCCATCTTTATTCTCTGTGCTCTCTTTGTTCTCTTTGCTGTCTTTGCTATCTTTTGCAGGTGGGGCAGCTTGTTCACCTTTTGTTTCATCTGTTTCCGTAAATTGCTCAACCGCATACTCTTTAGCTGCGTGTTGGACACCTAATTTAATATTTTTAAATGTGATACGGATTTGCTCTTCTTTTACATCATTCATAATTACTACGGAAGTTGGGAGCATTGTTTTCTTATCAACTGTTATCACTTGATGAGGCATACTATTTTTATAGCTATTTCTAGTAGCCGCTTCAAATATATATGCTTTGTCCTCCTCTTTCATGACTAAATTTTTATCTTCAGCTAAATCTTCTGCTAGTGCGCCTATTAAATAAGCCTGACTATTTTTCTTTGGCCAATCACTTTGGAATTTATACATTTTGTTTAACGTAGGTGTGACTACAAAAACTCCATCTGCATTTCGCACTATCATTTGTGAAACATCTTTCCCACTTTCCACCACTTCTACTCGATAGAAATCAGGCTTCGTATGCCAAACTGTTACATCATATTTTCTCGGCTCTCCACCTGATTTAATCTCCATCGTAGCGTTCAACTCATAACCATTTGTGTCTGCCCATTTACCATTAACTTTCTTCAACACTTTTTCCTGAGAGGCTGTACCACATGCCGACAGAAGTAATATCGTACAAAATAAGACGAGCCATTTAACTATACGGTTGCTCACGCTTTCACCCTTTCTTCTTTCAAATCCACTACGACAATATATGAACCGTATTTGTCAGTTATGTCATTTGAAGAAAGGCAATATATTTATCTTTACTTAGAAATTTATTTACTCTTTAATAGCTCATCACCCTAACATGTGGTTGATTTCCGTTCCGACTTGGCGCTTTCCTGGGGGCGTTTAGTCGGAAAACGTTTTAACAACTGTTATCCACAGCTTTTGGTGATGAGCCTTTTTAATGTTTTATATGGCGAAAGCTGTGTTTATCATTATTTATTGTAATAATATTACTTGCGCTGCTGCGTATTGCTTAGAGTGTGTTATACTTACAAATCCATTTACAAGCTCTCCTTTGAAATATAGAACGGGATTACCAGCTTCCCCTCTTAAAATTTCAATATCATGAAGCTTACATTCTTCGCCAATACCAGTTCCGAATGCCTTTGAAAATGCTTCTTTTGCAGCAAATCGTCCAGCCAAAAATTCAATTTTACGAGTTTCTGAATGTGCTTCAAACAAAACTCTTTCATTTTCAGTTAAAATGCGGTCTTTAAACTTATTTGTTCTCCTCATTGCTTTAGCGATACGGTCAATTTCTACAATGTCTAGACCAATTCCTTTAATCATTTGAACTTCTCCTTTTCCTATTTCTAAAAAGCCATGTATAATAATTGTAAATTGAGGTGGAGCTATGTTTAGTAGAACAGAAAATTTTAAGCAATATACGAAGTATTACCCTGTTGTTTCAACATTTATAGCGATTAATTTAATTCTTTATGTATTAACTATTTTACCTGGCATAGGAAAATATGTATGGAATTATGGAGTCCAAGCGAACTTCCTTATACAAACCGGTGAATGGTGGCGTATTTTATCTGCAATGTTTTTACATGATGGCTTTTTGCACGTGTTCTTTAATATGTTTTCACTGTATTTATTCGGACCGGAGCTTGAAAAAATTGCTGGCAAGGCACGTTTTATTACAATTTACTTAGTGTCCGGTATTGTAGGCAACATGGCAACCTATCTACTTTATGATAGTGGCTATGTAAGTCTTGGCGCAAGTGGGGCCGTTTTTGGAATATTCGGTGCTTTCGGAGCACTTGTCTACTATACACGCCGCACAATGCCGATGCTGCGTAAACTTATTTTACCAATCATCGTTATCAGTGTTATTATGACTTTTCTTCAGCCGAATGTGAATGTCTATGCTCACTTAGGCGGTCTAGTAGCAGGATTCATTCTTGGCCTCGTCTACTTACACCCAAAAAGAATTTTAAGCTGGCGTAAACAAAAGATGGCGGGTAAGTAACTGGGACAAAGAGGAGCTATCATCGCGTATTGCTCCTCTTATTTTTTATGCTAGAATTATATTCAACTTTCTGCAACTATTTCATAGTACAACAGTATCCTCTTTCGCTGTCTTTATTTTTTTCCACTCAACTGCTGTTAACCCATAGACAACTTGGTCTACATGGTGATCATAAAGCCACTCCGCATCTCTTAAACGCCCTTCTTCATTAAAGCCTAACACTTTTGGGATTGTGCGGCTTCGAATATTTCCCACTGCAACACGCACTTCAATACGATTTAACTTTAAATAGCTAAAGGCATAATCAATAAATGCTTTCATAGAATTAGTGACTAACCCTTTGCCAACAAATTCGTTTCCTAACCAATATCCAATACTTGTCCATTTATGCTGCCAATTCACTTGATGATAGCCAATCACTCCCGCAAGCTTCCCTTCATAATATATCCCCGCTTGTATGCCATTATTATCCGCGTATTGTTGCATCGCATCTCGTACAAATTGCTCCGTATCCTCTACCGTTTTGACAGCATATACAAAGGGTAACCACTCTCGCAAAGTATCCCTCGAACGATCTGTCAACGCAAATAATTCATCCACATCACTCAAATCCAACAATTTCAAATGAGTGTTCTTATTAATATCATACTTAAACAAAATTACCACCCCTTTTGTTTGATTTATTCTATTATAAACAGTATTTTTGTAAAATTATAGACTTTTCACCAAAACGTGGGGTTATTTCCATTCTAAATGGGTGCTTTCCTAGGGGCGTCTGATGAGGCGCTTGGAAAATGGTGTTTTATGCGCGAAAGTGAAGCGGCAGGAATAAGTGTTTTTTGTCCGAAAGTGAAGGTTTTGGTGATGAGCCAAATTTACAAAAAAAGCCAATCCTCCAATCAATTGTAAGGATTAGCCAACTTTCAGCATTCAATGTTCATACCAAGATAATATTTTTTCGGCATCTTGCTGCTCTATGCTTGGTACATTGCCTGTCATACCAGTCATACCTGACATAACCGTTGCTTTTATAGACATAACATTTTTTTCTTTTTGGAAATACGTTTGAGTACTCCCAATAGATTGTATACGTTTTTTCTCCATAAAGAGTGTAATTCGACTGAATATGCGATATTGCATAGTTAGTTGCTTTCCATCTATCATATAACCAGCTGTTTTATGTTGCCAAATACCAAGTAATATCGTTAATGGAATTAAAAACAACGAAAGCAACCCATACGGATATAAGAAATAACTACATGCACCAATTATAGGTATGAGCCACACAAAATCAATTCGGTAAAAAAATGGACGAGCTCGTTTTGGTGAATGAATAAATTCTGGACGCCAATTCATATCTGGAAAAAGCTGCTCTAACGTTGGCAGACAATCCTGCTTCTGAATAAGTGGGAACAGGGTAATTTTTTTATCATTCCCCTCTCCTCCATTACCTCCGGCACTCTCAACAACAACTGTTGCAAAGCCAAATAATTGACGCAACGGATTCTCTACAATACGAATAGCCTGAATTCGATTTAAAGGCAAAGTAATTCGTTTTTTCTCAAGTAGCCCTTTTGTAATAATAAGCTTTTCATCCTCAATTCGGACCATATATTCATAATAATTGATCAGTGTAATAACAAATGACACAAACCATGCCGCAATTAGGGTGAGTATCGCTGTCAGCGCAACTAAAAATGCGCCAATTTTCACAAAATCAGCTAGCTCGTGAAAAATTTTCTCATAGGGGATTATATCTGAAAACTGAGAGACAATTGCTACAAGCCCGGACAGGACGACCCCAATTCCACCCGAAGTCGTTGCCAATATAAACAAATCACGTATCGACATATGATAAATCGTTGGAACTGATACTTCCTCCACTATTGAAAGTGACTGCTCATCATTAATCGGTTTGTTTACTTGGTTCTTTGCACGACGCATTTCCAGCTCTATGACATCTGCTGCTGCCTTACGTATAGCCGTCAACTCTACCTCAGGCTTTCTATCCTTACTTCCAGCAGTTTCAACCTGCACCTTTACTAAGCCAAATAATCGATGAAAAATACCTTCATTGTAATTTAAGCTTTGAATACGTTCAAACGGAATATAACGTTTCTTTTTAACGAACAAACCGTACTTTACACGTAATTCTCCATCTTCAAACCAATATACAAAGGTACGCCATTTAACAATGCCGCTAACAAGTGCAAGTAAAGCACCTACTCCCCATATACCGAACAAAAAAAGCGTCTGAAAAAAATGTTCACTACGAAAATTAAAAGAAAAATTAAAACCATTAGTTACAACAATTATGGCAACAGGTAAAATCATGCTTTTTAATGCTTTCGCACTCGTAATAATGGCCGATACTGGGTGTAAACGGTTAATTTCCTTAGACATCATCTTCCGCCACCCTTGCTAATTCCGAAATACGTGCACGAAGTCCATCTGCCTCGTCCATCACAAGTGCAGGAATAGTATGTACAGTTGCTGCTGTGGATATTGAAATATTACCTAAGTCATATCTTTTTAATATCGGTCCTTGTGTCGTATCAACATGCTGTACGCGCACCATTGGAATGAGTGTACGCTTAACAACAAATAAACCGTGTTGCACCTCAATCTCACTTTCACGAACCTCATAGCGCCAGCGTTCCCATCTTATCTTTGGAAATAGATAAGCAGATAGGATAGCACTTAGTATGACTACAGTAATTGCAATGAAATAAATAAATGATGGCCATTCAAAATAATAGGTACCGTAGCATACTAACGCCGCTATAATTAATAACAATAACGTTTGTAATACACCATATAAACGCCACACTGTTAAACCTTTCCGAGAAATTTTATGCATTGGTTCTGCTCTCAAAGTCGTTCCCTCTCCTTCTTTAACTACGTATACGTAATCAGTTATCTTTTTGTTTCAATTATATACAAAAAAACCTTACAGCCACTTTGACTGTAAGGTTTAATTATTCTGATGAAGAAAAATTTAATCTTCGTGACGACGTGGTGCACGAGAACGACCTTGTCCACCTTCACGGCGACCTCCATCACGGCGTCCGCCATCTCGACGATTTCCACCATTTCCACCATTTCCTCCACGACGATCTCCGCCACGTCCGCCATCTCGACGTCCGTTAAAGCTACGGTTACCGCCACGTCCACGATCTCCACCACGACTGTTAGAACGCTCACGACGCATTGGTAATGGTCGTTCTTCAGTAATTGTTACTGGCGAGTCATCTGGCTCTTTTGTTAATGAACGAAGTGCAGCAGCTACAACATCGATTGCATCATGGTTTTCAAGTAATTCTGTCGCAAGTGGACGATAATCACCTAAGTCGTTGTTCGCAATAAGACCTTCTAGTGTCTCCATAGATAGGCGTTGTTGACCCACTAAAGCTTCGTCAGTTGTCGGTGGACGAAGTGGTGTCATACGTTTTTTCGTTGTTTCTTCTACAATACGTAAGTAACCCATTTCACGAGGTGTTACAAATGTTACCGCAAGACCTGATTTACCTGCACGACCAGTACGACCGATACGGTGAACATAAGACTCAGGATCTTGAGGAATATCAAAGTTATAAACATGTGTTACACCAGAAATATCAAGCCCACGAGCAGCTACATCTGTTGCCACAAGAATATCAATTTTATTTTCTTTAAATTGACGTAATACGGAAATACGTTTCGCTTGGCTTAAATCACCATGAATCCCTTCAGCAAGGTAACCACGAATTGATAACGCTTGTGCAAGTTCATCTACGCGGCGTTTTGTACGTCCAAAGATGATTGCAAGTTCTGGTTGGTGAACGTTTAATAAACGAGATAAAATGTCGAATTTTTCACGCTCAGCAGATTTCACAAAATATTGATCGATGTTATCAACTGTTAATTCTTTAGCCTTAATTTTTACGATTTCTGGATCACGCATAAATGTCTCAGCAATTTTACGGATTGCTGGTGGCATTGTTGCTGAGAACAATAATGTTTGACGTTCAGAAGGCACATTTTCTAAGATTGAATTAATGTCATCGATAAAGCCCATGTTTAACATTTCATCAGCTTCATCAAGTACCAATGTTTGAACATCTTCTAATTTTAAAGTACGACGATTAATATGGTCAATTATACGACCAGGTGTACCTACGATAATTTGAGGTTTATTTTTCAGTGCACGAATTTGACGGCCGATTTCTTGACCACCGTAAACTGATAATAATTTTACGCGTTTGTCATAACCAATTTTATAAAGCTCTTCAGAAACTTGAATGGCTAATTCACGAGTTGGAGCAATTACTAATGCTTGGATATTTGGGTTTTTTGGATCGATCTTTTCGATAAGTGGAATCCCGAAAGCGGCAGTTTTACCAGTACCTGTTTGCGCTTGGCCTAATACATCGCGACCTTCAATGGCAAAACGGATAGTACCTTCTTGGATTGGTGTTGCTTCTTCAAATCCCATACGCTTTACAGAGCGTAATGTAGATTCGCTAATATTTAATTCTGAAAAATTTGTCAAACTTCTCAATCTCCTTTTTTCGCTTTTAAGTTGACAAATGGTTACATTTTCAGATGAAGTTGTCGGCAAATTCGAGCCTTTGTTGTGGAACGTTTCCGTTACTTAAAAATTTTCTCTATATGATGTCACATAGAGCTCTCTTATATGAAAAGGAAAGCCCGGTCTTTACCGAGCGGTTCGATTCTGTCGTAATTATTCACTTTAGAATAAAACCGTTGTGTTCAAAAAAAAGTACTCTTCAACCAAATATGAAGAGTCTTCGCACAAAATGTATCCATTGCTTACACTAGTCTAACATGGGATTAATACGTATGCAACGATAACGCATGAGTCGTAATAATCTGACTACTTCACAGACTCTTTAAAAACGACAAAACGTAAAAAAACCACTCAGAACAATCTTCATCATAACATATATGATGCTTCCCTTTATCAGAAAAATACAAAGTTTTTTCGTTTGATGCTAATTCATCATATAAAAATTGAGCAGTGTGATAAGGCACTATGCCGTCTAATTTTCCTTGTACAATATACACCGGAATTTTAATATCTTTATAATACGGCTCCACCATTCGAACAAGCTTCATGAATTCTATTGTTGACGATAGTGGTACATTGTTAAACTTATGCTGATATCGTAAAAACAGCTCATTATTGGACAGATTACGATGGTATGCTTCAGTGGCAAGCATTTTAAAATCTTCGACCAGTTGCTTCGGACTAACATATTTGGCAGCTGCGCTTAGTAACACGAGCTTTTTCACTTTATAACGTTTAGCTAGATATAGCGCTATAATGCCACCCATTGAAAACCCAACTACTATTACTTCATCTACCTTTTTTGCAAGAGCACGAAAAGCGAGCTCGGCATCCATTAACCAATGCTTAGCGGTGAAACCTCGCATTTGTAATTCATCCCCATGTCCTGACAAAGTAGGTTCTTCAATTAGCCAATTTGTATGCGTACGTAAATAGGTAGTAAAAGGTTCTACTTCATAAGGTCCGCCTGAAAATCCATGTATACATAACACACCTACTGACATTACTTTCACCTCTAAATGTGTAATTCATTTAAGTCAATGAAACAAGGAATCGGTGAGAGAATGTCCCACCGATTCCTTGTTTCATTTTATGACGTAAATGCACGTAAGATTGTTTCTAATTTCATACCACGAGAGCCTTTTAGTAAAACGATAGACTCATCGTTAGCTTGCTGTAGTTTTTCGATAATTGGCGTGTAATCATCCTCTACATATAGCAAATGTTCCTTATCAAAACGCTCTTTTAAGACTTCATTTAAATAAGCCATTCTCGGGCCAAATAAACATACATAAGCGATTTCCTCTGCACGAATATCCTTCGATAAATCTTCATGGAAATGCTTTTCATTTGGGCCAAGTTCAAGCATATCACCTAACACAAGCCATTTTTCTGGACGAATCGTTGTCGATGCTACAAATTGAATAGCCGCCTTTACAGAGGTTGGTGCGGCATTGTATGCATCATTAATAAACAATGCCCCATTTGATCCATTCACTTGTTGCATGCGCATATCCGTTAGAGCTACTTGTTTTAAGGATGCACAAATTTGGTCATCGTTTAAACCTAGCTTTTGAGAAATTAACATAGCGACTAATGTATTTTTCACCTGATGCTTCCCGAGAACTGAAATAAAGAAATCCCCTTCAATCACACCATGTGTAGAAAAGCTACTACCATCAGTCGTTGCTGCAATATTGTCTGCATACAATAGGTTACCATGCTCTAAGCCAAATGCCACTGCATTTAACTGCTGCTCTTTCGCAACTAGCTCTTGAAGCAATGGTTCATCTCCATCATAAAATAGCACTCCATCTGGTTGCATTCCTTGAATTATTTCAAATTTGGCTTTAGCGATTCCCGCACGTGAGCCTAGATCTTGCATATGAGCCTCGCCGATATTAGTAATCACGGTCATATGCGGACGAGCAAGCTTCGTTAAAAATTCAATCTCTCCAAAACCACTCATACCCATTTCAAGCACAGCAACATCAGTATCTTCATCTAACTGTAAAACCGTAATCGGTAAACCTAGTTCATTATTAAAATTCCCAATTGTCTTTTGTACTTTAAAAAATGGCGAAAGCGTTCCTGCTAAAATATCTTTCGTCGACGTTTTACCATTTGAACCAGTAATGCCAATAAATTTCGCCTTATGCTCACTGCGATAGGCACGTGCCATTTGCTGTAGAGCTAGTTCTGGATCATCTACAAAGAGTAAGGGTACACCTTGTGGTGGATTTGGTTCATCTTTCTGCCAAAGAGAAGCACCTGCCCTTTTTTCAAAGGCCTGCAGAACAAATTTATGTCCATTGGCCATTTCACCACGAAATGGAACGAATAGGTCACCTTGTTTAATTGTTCGCGTATCAATGGAAATTCCTGATACGACCGTGTCACCAAAAGCTGGCACTTCATCATTTAACCATGTAGCTAACTGCTTTAATGTTTTTTTCACAATAATCCCACTCAGTCTTTTTTATAGTGAAGCTGTTGTTTTTCTTCGAAACGCTCAATCGCTAATGTAATCAGACGATCAATAAGCTCTGGATAGCTTACATTTGTATGTTGCCAAAGAAGTGGATACATACTAACAGGTGTAAAACCTGGCATTGTATTCACTTCATTAATATAAATGCTATTATCGGCCGTTACAAAAAAGTCCGCACGAACTAAACCGCTTCCATCAATAGCTTTAAACGCACGTTTTGCTAGATCTTGTAAGCCTGATACAGTATTTACTGGAAGCTCTGCTGGAATAATAAGAGCAGTTGAGCCATCTTTATATTTAGAATCATAATCATAAAACTCTGTAACCGGTTTAATTTCACCAGGCACAGAAACTTCTGGAAAGTCATTTCCTAAGACAGCTAATTCGACCTCACGAGCAACAATGCCTTGTTCAACTACAATTTTACGGTCATACTGTAAGGCTATTTCAATAGCTTTCACTAATTCATCGCGATTTGTTGCCTTGTTAATTCCTACGCTTGATCCCAAGTTCGCAGGTTTTACAAACATCGGCCAATCCAATTTTTCTTCACAGCGAGCAATGATAGCCTCCTGTTCATTAGCCCAGTCGCTACGAATGAAGTACGTATACGGCACTTGTGGTAATCCGGCAATTTCAAATAATTGCTTCATAATAACTTTATCCATGCCAGCTGATGATGCTAACACACCATTTCCTACATACGGCAAATTTAGAACTTCAAGTAAACCTTGAACAGTTCCATCTTCCCCATTTGTACCATGCAGCAATGGGAAAATAACATCAAATTGTATAGCTTTACCATTATTATCAATTAAAAAATCTGTAATATTATTTTCTAAAATAGTGACATCATCACCAAATTGTAATTCTTCAATTGTACTTGCAGGTTTTTTTAGAAGCTCACCACGGCGCCATTCCCCTTCAGGTGTAATGAAAATCGGATATACTTCATACTCCTCGAAATTCAAAGCTCCAGTGACTGCACGTGCTGTCGACAATGACACCTCATGCTCTGCTGACTTTCCTCCGTATAATAAACCGATTCTTTTTTTCATTTTTGTGCCCTCCACATACTTCTTGAGTACTATTAGTTTATCATGAAACATCTTGATAAATGACATCAATTTCGCCTTGGCGTAATTGTTGCTGTCGCTGCGCTTTCGCACAGATAAACAATGCGTCTGGATTTTGTGAGGATGTGAAGTTCTTAACCTGAGATCCTCTATTTCAGTAGGTGTTTGGATACCCACTGAAAAGGTACCACATCCGCATTTAACTCACCACCTTCAAAGGTGCGAGTCATGTACTGAATGAAGATAAAAATCTCACCGTAATTTTGACGGTGAGATTTAGTGTACATTCATTCTACGTACAAATGAACGGATCAATTATACCTCGGCATAATTGCGTCCGGAGGCTTTAACTTCTTTCAGCGGGTGTTTGGTCACCCGCTGAAAGAAGTTAAATAATATAAATCAATTCATCGTGCTCATTTTTCAAAATTGTATTTAAATCATCCCATACTTCATCAGGGAAGGAATATTCTGATAGGTTACGAATTTCGATACCATAAGCTACTTTAGGCTTTTCAATTCGATATAATGATAACAATGCCCCATCTTTAGCAAAAGAACGATAGGCACGCAATATTTCAGGTGAAATAGAAGGAATACTTGATTTCACTTTCCTCCGCCAAAAACCAGTGCTACGTTCCTTCTCACGAATTAAACTGTTCAAAACATTGGCAACAAGTAAATCCGAATCACTTAAATGACGAAAATAAATTTTAGTCATTTTCTCTAAATCTGAAGAACAGTAGACAAATCGATTTTGCAATTTATTAAAAAATGGTGAAGTAATCGGTTCCTTTTTATGGCTTATGTAAAGCAATTCTCCTTGCTCCATAGGTGTTAGTTGATCTAGCCTCTTCTCATCCATAAAGTCAACCCAACACAATTCTTTGGATTCAGCAGCTTTTTTTACAAACTTGGGTACTTCCTCATCTGGTATATAATCAAGCTGTGTATGCATATTAAAGGAACCATCTTCATAGGAATGTTTCAATAACAGTAAGTGATGCAGTGGTTCAAGTGCAGCCACAAATTGCGAGAATTTAAGCCCGCTATAAATAACAAATTTATCGACATCATTCATATGAACATAAATATGATACATAAAATCTTCAGCTGACTTCAATTTTTTAGCCACAACCATCACCCCATTCTTCACTACATTATAAGACTAATCATGAATTTTTTGAAACATTTTATGTTAATTATCGTCATAACAATATTCACAGGCGCAAAATTGTTTTTTGCGTTATAATATGAATGTTAAACATGCGATCGCGCATATGTTGTTAACTACTCTAATTGAGCAAATTTATAAAAATATAATTTCATTCATTTTTTCCAGATGTATGGGATGAGAATTCCAAATACTTCGCAGCAAGCATCGAGCCTCCTCGTTTGCACTGTAACTTCGGAATCGATATTTGCTTCTTTAACTATGGTGGATACTCACATTTAAACATTTTTACAAGATACAAAATTGAATTGGAATTGATTTTTTCATCAAATTTACTCATGAAGAGATACTATTTTAATATAGGTGGCTTGTATGGAAAATAAACGAAATTTCGCGAATCGTTTTGACTGGACGCTCGCTTTTATACTTTTAACCTTCCTAGTCATAAGTTTGTTAGCCATTGCATCGGCACAAACATCAGGTCAGTATGGCATTAACTATGTTCCTAAACAGCTACAATGGTACGTCATTGGTGCAGTTATTATTGCAATAGTTATGTTTTTTGAGCCTGACCAATATAAAAAGATGTCCTGGTATATGTACGGCGCAGGCATCGCCTTATTAGTACTGCTTATCTTTATGCCAGAAGGAAAAGGGCAAATCGGTGAACCTGTTAATGGTGCAAAAAGCTGGTTTCATACACCTATTGGAAATATACAGCCTTCTGAGTTTATGAAAACCTTTTACATTTTAGCACTTGCTCGGCTTATCAGTAAGCACCATGAAGTCTATTCTTTAAGATCATTAAAAACGGATTTTCTATTACTAAGTAAAATCGCTGGTACACTTTTATTACCTTTAGCCCTTATCATGAAACAACCTGACCTTGGTTCAGCACTTGTATTCTTTGCCATTACGGCTGCTGTCATCATTGTAGCAGG
The DNA here is from genome assembly GCF_016638705.1 of Lysinibacillus agricola. Taxonomy (GTDB): domain Bacteria; phylum Bacillota; class Bacilli; order Bacillales_A; family Planococcaceae; genus Lysinibacillus; species Lysinibacillus agricola. The sequence continues at coordinate 4,764,199 of NZ_CP067341.1, forward strand.
TATATCATGGAAAATCATTTTGCCGACTTTATTAGGTGGCACTCTAGCAGGTGGTTCCCTTTTATGGATGGCACTCTATATGCAGGATTTTTTACAGCAAACACTCGGCTTTCAACCGTATCAGTTTGCTCGAATCTATTCTTGGTTAGATCCATATTCATATTCTTCTAGTGATGGATACCATTTAATTACTTCCTTAAATGCCATTGGTTCAGGCGAAATTTTCGGTAAAGGTTTCCGTGGTCGTGAAGTTTACGTTGCCGAAAACCATACCGACTTTATTTTTACAGTAATCGGAGAAGAATGGGGTTTTATTGGAGCTAGTATCGTTATTTGTATTTTCTTTTTATTAATCTATCATTTAACAAAAACTACACTATTATTGAAAGATCCATTCTCAACATATGTATGTGCTGGTATTATTGCAATGATTACATTCCACGTATTCGAAAATATTGGTATGACTATTCAGCTGCTACCTATTACTGGTATTCCTCTACCGTTTATCAGTTATGGAGGAAGTTCATTGATGGGGAACGCACTTGCCATCGGTCTTGTCTTCAGTATGCGTTTCCACTATCGTACTTACATGTTTACTACTCACGATGATGATGATTGATTATAGAAAATGGGTAGTCTCGATTACTGAGACTACCCATTTTCATTTGTAAAACCGAGTTAAGCTTGAACTTGCGGAGTTTGCGTTGGTGGTGTGAGCACTTTTAAAAGTTCAAGTCGAGACTTTGTTACAGTGGCTGTTACACCCAACTTAGATAAATTCGAAACAATCTTTTTCAAATCTACTTCTTTTTTCATACATTCCACCTCAATCTTTCCTCGAATTTATATAACGTTGTATTTCCAAAAAAGTTTCATTTTTGCATGTGTATGATGTCTGACAAGTTTATCGCTTTCTATCATACCATTTAACTCGACTTTAAAATTTTTCATTTTTGTTACAATGTAAATTTTCCCTTAACACATTATTTACCATCTCATCATCAAAGCGTGGGGTTGATAAATGGAATTTCTATAAACTCATTTACCACTAAATAGCAATAATTAAACATAAAAAATTAAAATACCGATATACCCTCTAGTAGTATACCCCATAGATAATTTAATACACTATGCGACAATCGATACAAAAAATTAAAAATAGAATGAGTCCATTTAGTTACATTAAAGCTCGTTATTAATTTTTAGTATCAATATAATTCCATTGTTAACAGTCTGCAGTTTTTTATACATTGTTTTAGCCTCGTTTACTGCACTCGCCCCAATAGCTTATATACATGGCATATGCTCTAACAAATATCATCCCCTACTTTTGGGAACGGACCATTAAGCACTTAAATTGTTTTATCTTCCGCCTTCTTGTAATAACAAGAACAAGAGAGGTAGAATATACATACTAAAATATCGTATGAAAGCAGGGTACTGTATGAAAAAGGCAATTTTATTATTAATGTCTGTTCAATTCCTCGTTTACCTAGGATTCGGGATTATTATACCTGTCTTACCGGAGGTTGTTGTTCAGCAAAATTGGGACGATATACACGTAGGTGGCTTACTTACAGTATACTCGCTTGCAAGTTTTTTCACTGCACCACTTTGGGGTATGCTGTCCGATAAGGTAGGTCGTAAACAACTTATATTAATGGGCCTAGTTGGTTTTAGCCTAAGCTTTGTTATTTTCTCGTTATTTATAGATAATCTAGCAATTCTATACGTTTCACGTGTTGTAGGTGGTTTATTCTCGGGCGCACTGTATACAGCTGTAACAGGCTTTATAGGTGATATGTCGAGTGAGGAAGATCGCAATAAATACATGGGTCTCATGGGCATGTCCATCGGGCTTGGTTTTATTTTCGGTCCAGCAATTGGTGGTATGCTCGGTCACTATAGCCTTCAACTACCGTTTGTCGCTTCAGCAACATTAATTGCACTATTATGTATTTATGCAAGTTTTGTTTTAAAAGAACCTGCAAAAAGAAAAGATACAAATAAACGGGCAATTGTACCAAAGGGTGCTGGCAAAATGCTGCAATACCGTGTGCGTTATTTATTTATGTTCTCATTTTTAGTAACTTTTATGTTGGCAGGAGTAGAGGCTACGTTCCAGCTATTCCAAATCGAACAAATTCAAATTACACCATTACAAATAGGTTATTTGTTTATGTTTAGTGGCTTTGTAGATGCAGCTATTCAAGGCGGTGTTGTAAGACGTATTAAAAACGGAAGCGAGACAACTTGGTTAATAGGTGCACAAATTGTCACAGCTGTAGGTATGCTTTTGTTCACTTTAACAGCTAACTTATTTATAGCAGGTCTTGCCCTTTGTGTCTTTACAGCAGGAAATGCACTTGCAAGAACATGCGTTGTATCTCTTTCATCTAAAGAATCTGGTGGCCAATATGGGACTGCTGCGGGCCTCTCCTATTCAATGGATAACCTAGGACGCATTCTCGGTCCATTATTCTTCACTTGGCTATTTACAATGCAATCTAGTTTAGGCTATTATACTTCAGCAGCAATAGCCGTCGTTTCAATAAGTTTAATTTATATTTTTAAAGCATCAAATAAATCTTTACGACTTGAATAATTTGTTGATAAAATGCCGTAACTTAATAGTAATTCGAAGTATATAGAACGCGTCAAGGAATATTCGACTGCTTACAGCGGAATATCGGAGGGCTCTGCATGAACAAAACAACTAATCTTTTACTTCCAAAAGAGCTAGAATCGTTTCGTTTTGAAATTGAAGATACACTTCTTTCAGCGATGATTATCACACCATACAAACGTTCAACTACGTTAACGGAAAGTAAATTTGCTGGGGAACCTTATTTACCCTATTATCAGACATATCCGAAAGATATTACTGGTGAGCCGATGCGCTTATTAGCTCAAATTAACTTTGCAGAAATGCCAGCACTAAAGGATTTCCCATCCCAGGGTATTTTGCAATTTTTTATTTCATCTAATATTTTCGCGAATGCTGATCATTACCATGAGGATATTTTCCAGCAATTTTATAAAATACGATTTTACCCTACCTTAAATTCTGAAGCGGCAGTTCCTAGGCAGGAGTTTTTAGCACAAACAGCAGATGATTGGTTCCCTATTCAACAGGAGTTGGCATTACAATTACGACCCATCCAAGAGCCTGTCTCTGCTTTAGATCATCGTGCGATACACTATTTACCAAGCTTAATTCCTTCATCGGAGGATATTGATTTACATGAGATTTATCTACAATATTTTTTAGGAGCTGGAGCTAAAATTGGTGGCTATGCCTATTTTTTAGAGGAGGATATCCGTCACGAATCACCGCTCCTTCAACGATACGATGTATTGTTACTCCAAATTGACTCTAATGACGAAATCGGGATTATGTGGGCAGATAGTGGCGTCGGGAAATTTTTTATTAACCGAGAAAAACTCCTTCAAAAAGATTTTTCTGATATTTTATTTCAATGGGAGCATTACTAATCATTTTTCTTCATGATTGATTTCGGATTACCTCGTTCTAGTTTTTGAGGTAATCCTTTTCTATGCTTATAACAAATTTCGTATCTTCTTCCCATATGTAAAGTGCTATACTGAATATATTGCGAAAATATAGTTAAGGCAGGTGTAGGAATGAGTTTTTTCACAGATATTGGATATCTACCTTTAATTATGTTTATTAATATTTTAGCAGCGATGGTCATAATTTTTTTAGAACGTAAAGACGCCACTTCTACATGGGCATGGATTCTCGTACTGTTTTTCATTCCATTAGGTGGGTTTATTTTATACTTGCTGCTCGGACGACAACTACGAAAAAAGCATTTGTTCCGTTGGGAAGGACGCAAGGATATTGGTATCGACAATCTCATTAGCTATCAGACAGAGTCAATTCGAGATGATACGTTCGAGTTTCGTATTGAAAATGCGGAAAATTATAAAGAAATGATTTATATGCATCTTAAAACAAATAATGCTGTGTTAACGCAGGACAACCATATTGATATTTTTGATGATGGTGCTGATAAATTTGAGCAGCTTCTTAAAGATATTGAAGCAGCGAAAGATCATATTCACGTTCAATATTATATTTTCCGTCTAGATGACTTAGGTACACGCATTGTTAATAAACTTATTAAGAAAGCAAAGCAAGGGGTTAAGGTACGAATCTTATACGATGAAATGGGCTCACGAAATGTGAAAAAACGCCATTTCAAAGAACTGCTTAATGCAGGTGGTGAAGTTGAAGTATTTTTCCCATCAATTTTACCACTTCTAAACCCTCGTTTAAACTTTAGAAATCACCGAAAAATCGTTGTGATTGATGGCCGTATTGGTTATATTGGTGGCTTTAATGTTGGGGATGAGTATCTTGGGCTACAGAAGAAGTTTGGCTATTGGAGAGATACACATTTACGTATTGAAGGTAGTGCCGTACATCCTTTACAAACACGCTTTTTACTTGATTGGAATCAAGCATCCGCACAACAGAAAATGGGGTACTCGGACCGTTACTTCCCTGCTATTCCGAAAAAAGGCGATGTAGGCTTACAAATCGTTTCCAGTGGACCCGATTCTGACTGGGAACAAATTAAAATTGGGTATTTAAAGCTTATTAATATGGCCAAAAAATATATTTATATCCAAACGCCATATTTCATACCTGATGTTAGCTTTTTAGATGCTATAAAAATTGCAACGCTATCAGGCATTGATGTAAGGATCATGATTCCAAATAAGCCTGATCATATGTTTGTTTATTGGGCTACATACTCATACGTAGGACAATTATTGCGTGCAGGAGCAAAAGTTTATATTTATGAAAAGGGCTTTATTCATGCTAAAGCAATTATTATTGACGATGAAGCATCTACAGTCGGAACTGCAAACCTTGACGTACGAAGTTTCAGTTTAAACTTTGAAGTAAATGCTTTCATTTATGACTCAACGATTTCACATCAGCTTGCTGAGCTGTTTGAAAAAGATATTTTTGATTGTACTGAACTAACTTGGGAAATGTACAAAAATCGTCCCACACTAATTAAGTTTAAAGAATCAATTTCACGCTTACTAACACCTATCTTGTAAAATAACAGGAAAAAGAAGAGAGCTAGTTCCTAATTAACGGAACAGCTCTCTTCCCTTTTTTTATTTCACACCTAAATATTCTTCTAACGTTATATTTTGTTTTTTAATTTCTTTTGCTATGTCTATACCAACATAACGGTAATGCCATGACTCATACATATATCCTGTAATGTCTTCTTTATTTTTAGGGAATCGTAAAATAAAGCCATAGTCTTGAGCATATTTCATTAACCATTGTCCTGCTGGTGTTTCACCGAATTCTTCAGTTAGCCATAAATTATCTTTGCCGCGCTCCCCAATATCAAAGGCTAAGCCCGTCTGATGTTCTGAATAACCTGGTCGAGCACTATAACGATCAGCTGCAGCTTGTCCATCACGATTAACATAGTTATTATATAATGTTGTTTGATAGTCAAAAGATCGATAGCCACTAAAAGCTACTAAATCAAAACCTTGTTGTTTCGCGGCAGTTAGCATTTTATCTAGAGCTTGACCTGCCTCAGGGTTTTCTTCAGGCGCAAAGGTAGATGGTAGCGGATATATTTTATTCGCCAATAAAATGCCATTAATATATGTCGGCTCGGTTGGTAATGTTTGATTTGGTAAATAACCATTTTCATCCGGCTTTTGCTCTGGCTTCACAGGATTATCCACTGTTTTTTTCGGCTCTTCTGTTGCAGGTGAATCTTTTTTATTTGGTTCTGTTGTTTGTTGTTCATCTGATGCATTACTTATCTGTTCATTTTTATAGTTATACACTAAGAAAATAGATACAATAAGCGCTACTGAAATGACAGCACCGACAATGAATGGTAGACGTTTTTTTTTCACTATTTTTACCCCTTTTAAAGTTATCCAGTACTACATGGTTAAGTTCCCCATCTGTTATCAAAGATTAAATCTATTGTTAAATAGAAAGAACAAGTTCTACAGTAAGTACCGATTATATTTTTACTTTATTGGTATAGTCTCATTTTAGCACTGTTCACAATTTAGAGTGTAAGTTTTCACCCTAAATTTTAAAATTAGGGCTATAACGTGGGGTTGATTTCCGCTCCAACCAGGCGCTTTGTTGCTTTCGCACAGATAAAAACATTGTTGCTGTCGCTTCGCTTTCGCACAGATAAAACATTGTTGCTGTCGCTTCGCTTTCGCACAGAAAAAAACATTGTTGCTGTCGCTTCGCTTTCGCACAGAAAAAAACATTGTTGCTGTCGCTTCGCTTTCGCACAGAAAAAAACATTGTTGCTGTCGCTTCGCTTTCGCACAGATAAAACATTGTTGCTGTCGCTTCGCTTTCGCACAGATAAAACATTGTTGCTGTCGCTTCGCTTTCGCACAGAGCAAAGCTTCCTGGAGGCGTCGGATGAGCCGCTACGCTTGCGCTCCATGGTTTCATCTAAGACGCTGACCACCAAGGAGTCGCCCAGCCTCAACTCCAATACTTATATATGGCAATCGTTTTAACAAATGTCATCCCAAACTTTGACGATGAGACAAAATTAGTCTGTTAGTCTGTGAGAATAATAATAAATACTACTATAGAAGCAATCGAGAAAAAAATCGCCATATACTTCATCCATTTTGCTTCTTTAATATAGCCTTGCTCTTTAAAGCTTTTAGCCCTAAAACCATTCGATACGGCAAACATAATAGTCATGGCCAATACCGCAAAATTAAAATTACCCATGATAATAAATATAATAGCCGCAATACTAAAAATCGCGACTAGAATAGATGATAGCCATTTTAAGTTCAACTTGCTGTCCTCCTAAAAAAATCGAGGCTACATAGGCGCCTCGACATAAATTAATTTATGAGTTTGCTTTTTCCGGATGCTCCGAATAATATCTTCGACCGATATATGTTTGAAGAATCAATAATGCACCGCTGACTGACCAGTAAAGTGGTAGGGCTGCCATAGATGACATCGAGATAAAGACAATCATAATTGGTGAAATATAAATAAACATTTTCATTTGTGCTTTTTGTTGCTCTGGTACTGTCCATAATGACACACGTGCTTGAACTAAATAGACAAGACCAGCGATAATTGTCATGACAATATCAGGTGAACCTAAGCTAAACCATAAAAACTCATGTGATTTAACATCTGCAGAATATAAAATAGAGAAATAAAGACCCATGATAATTGGCATTTGAATTAGCATTGGTAAGCAACCCATATTGAGTGGATTGATGCCATGTTTTTGGTATAATGCCATCATTTCTTGTTGATGCTGCATTTGCTCTTCTTTTGTCTTTGCTTCCTTCATTTTTTTCTGAACAGCTTCCATTTCAGGCTTGAACGCATCCATTTTCGTTTTCATCGTTTGTTGCTGACGATAATTTTTTAACATAATCGGCATTAAAACTAAACGAATAAGGACCGTAATAGCGATGATTGCTAAACCATAGCTACCTGAAAAAATAGTGTTTCCGAAAAATTCCAGTAAAAATTCCATAGGTTTTACAAAGATACTATAGAAAAAACCTTCTTTGTTTTGCACAGCTTGACAGCCACTAAGAACAAAAACTACGAGTCCAAGCATTGAAAATAACTTCAAATTTTTCATTTTTCCACCTACTATTATTTATCAACTAAAGTGAAGTATACATTATAGGGTCTATTTTTATCAAATAGCACGTGCTACTAATTACATCGTTATTGCCACACAATGTTTGCATGAAAAAAGATGCGAGCTTTAGAATCACTAATACGTCCGCATCCTATTTATTCATCTTATACCTACTCATTGTGAATAACTATTAAGCACACTTCTGACTTTAAATGTTTTGAAGCTCAGACTCCGCCATTTCAAAACGATAAAACTCATGATGTAGCTCGTCTCTGAAATGTTTGGGCGTTACCCCAGTATATTTTTTAAAAATGCGGGTAAAATAGCTTTGGTTACAGAAATGAAATTGATCTGAAATAGAAGTAATACTTTTATTTGTGTGTCGTAAGTAATACTGTGATTCTTCTACTCGACGAACATTTAAATATTCAACTAGTGTAATACCTACATGTTCTCTAAAAATACGTGATAAGTGACTAGTACTTATATGAAAGTTATTTGCGATACTTTCGACTGTTAAGTCATTTTCCAATTCATCATTTATATACATAATTACCTTATTAACGGTTTGGTGACGGAAAGTCGGCTGCTTGCGATCTGCAATAAAATAGACAAAAAAATCAATTAAATCATCAGCAAATTGTAAAAATTCTGCGTCTTTCATCTGATTTTCAATCATATCATTACAAGCAATGTTAAAAGCAAATGCTTTCTTCGAAGGTACTTGATTGTCTAGCAATTTACGAGCAACAATTGACGACAAAACAGAAAAATAACTTCGAACAATTTTAATGACTTGTTTGCCAAAACGTATTGAAAGAATATCAATTAATTCATGCAAAGATTTCTTAGCCTTTGCAGATTCTAAATGATAAATTTCAAATATTAATTTCGACTCAATATTAAAAAATTCTTCTACTCCGATGTATTGATTAATACTATCGATTTCCTGGAAGTATCTTTTTGATATCGTTTCTGACATAGAATGTTGATGTAGTTGCATAATCTTCCCCATCTTTCCTCAGATTGCACGAATTACTTTTACTATTTTTGACATCGGGCTACTTATTTCAAATAAGAAAATAGTATTTGTTTATTGATTGTATGAATTGAGTCCTATTTCACAATTATACATTGAATATAACTTAAAAATCACCCAACTAAAACACCAGTTACAAAAAAAATAGACTATACAGTGAATTTTACCATATTCTGCGATTTCCTTTCAACCACATTTTGTCTTCCACCCTAGTTCTAATTTATCATATATTCACAGTAGAAACCTCGTAAACTTATTTCGTACAATTAAATTTTACCATATACATATCAAAAAAAATAAGTAATTAATTAAATTTTGTTACAAATTATGTAAGGTGTTTTACGCTTAAATATTTCATCAATCGACATTTCTCTTTTTTATTCCGAAATCTTCTCTATATAATTTATACGAATATGTAGTAAAATAGATGATAATACTATTTTTAAAAGTTTAGATGAGGTGTTAATAGTGGATCCAAAACAAATTGAAGAAATTATGGAGATTATTAAGGAGTTCTTTCCTGAGAATACTTCCATCGCAATTTCCGATACAAACGAATACTTGTATTACCAACCGAGCAAAAAAGTTGATTTGAAAATCAAGCCTGGTGACCCAATTAAAGAAGGTTCAGCTGCTCATAAAGCATTAAGCTACGGGCAAAAGATAAGCTCTTACATTGAACCTGATGTATTTGGCATAGCATATTACGGCATGAGTATTCCTTTAATGGAGGAAGGCGAGACTAAGGGTGCTATTACTGCTATCTTCCCACAAAAGCCATCAGCATTTTTAACGAACTACATTACCATCAAAATTGATGATTGCTGGTACCCAATCAAGCATGATCAAGTCATTTATCTTGAAACACAGCTTCGAAAAACATTTGTTAAAACGATGAGCCGTGAAGGTTATCACCGCTTAAACCTAAGTGATCTTGAGCTATTTTTAGCACCTGACTCATTTATACGCTGTCACCGCTCTTATATCGTTAACATTGACTACATTGATGAAATTCAACCAGACTCACATTCAACATTTTTATTAATCATGAAAGACGGTACTCGTATTCCTGTTAGCCAACGCTACGCAAGCTACTTCCGTCGTTCTTTAGGCTTCTAATCTTTTATAAGTACAGCGAACATTTTAATTGTTCGCTGTACTTTTTTACTTACTGAAACATAGCGTTCATCAAAAATTGGGTATGATATTGGTTAAAACGTATACAGTGGATGCAAGTTGATTGGAGTGGAGACTGAGCGACTCCTTGAGGATTAGCGTCACAGATGAAACCCTGGAGTGCAGCGAAGCGGCTCATCGAAAACACACAGTTGGAACGGAAATCAACCCCCCATTATGTTGTTTAATCTTTTATTTTTAGAAAATTCCCTTTGTGCTCTACATTAAAACGTTTTCTCTGTCGAAAATTCATTTTTATGCTCTTTTTTTCTGTTTTTACTCAATTTAATGCTATTTCTAAAGTTTTTGTGACAATTTGGTGATAGTATTATTCAAATGGTTGGAGTCATACTACAACTGAATAAACAGAAAATTCTTACACGTTTTTTCTAGTTTTGTAATCGGTTTCCATCAAACTTTTTTTAGGGAGGATTTTTTTTATGGATGCAAATGTTCAAAAACGCCTAGGCTTAAAAGAACTTGAAAGTAAAATTGTTACTGCTGAAGAAGCTGCAGCACTTATCTCTGACGGTGATGTAGTTGGTATGAGTGGATTCACTCGTGCGGGGGACGCAAAAGTTGTTCCTATGGCTTTAGTAGAGCGCGCTAAAAACGAAAAATTCAAAATTGATGTATATACAGGAGCTTCTTTAGGACCTGAAGTTGATAAATACTTAGCTGATGCTGGTGTTATCCGCAAACGTGGACCATTCCAAGGAGATGCAACGATCCGTAATTTAATTAACTCTGGGGATATCCAATATGTAGACGCTCATCTTTCACATAACGCTGAATTAGTTCGTCAAGGAATTATTGGACCAATTAAATATTTAATCCTTGAAGCTGTTGCTATTACAGAAGATGGATTAATTATCCCAACAAACTCTGTAGGTAACTCACCAATCTTCGCTGAATACGCTGAGAATATTATTATCGAATTAAATATCTCTCACCCAGAAGCGTTAGTAGGAATCCACGATATCTATGTACCAGGTGAGCAAGGTCAACGTGAAGCAATCCCAATGACTGATGCTATGCAACGCATTGGTGACATCGGTATTAAAGTAGATCCAGCTAAAATTAAAGCAATTGTTATTTCTGAAGAGCCAGATGCTCCATCATTAATCGTACCGCCAGATGAAGAAACACAAACAATGGCGAACATTTTATTAGACTTCTTCAGCGGTGAAATTAAAGCTGGTCGCCTAACAAAACAATTAATGCCATTACAATCTGGTGTAGGCTCTGTTGCAAACGCTGTACTTGACGGCTTCGCAAATTCAGAATTTGAAGATTTAGTTGTTGCTTCTGAAGTACTTCAAGATGCTGTATTCAACTTAATTGATGCTGGTAAAGTTAAATTTGCAGCAGCTACTTCAATTACACTGACTGAAGAATTACAGAAAAAAGTATATGGCAACCTAGAGAAATACGCTGATAAAATTTGCTTACGTCCACAAGAAATTTCTAACCACCCAGAGCTTATCCGTCGTTTGGGTCTAATCTCAATCAACACTGCTCTTGAATTAGATATCTATGGCAACGTAAACTCAACACACGTATCAGGTACTCGTATGATGAACGGTATCGGTGGTTCAGGTGACTTTGCACGTAACGCACGTCTAGGTATTTTTGTTACTAAATCATACGCAAAAGGCGGCGCTATCTCTTCAATCGTGCCAATGGTTTCTCACGTTGACCACACTGAACATGATGTTGATGTAATCGTAACTGAGCAAGGTATTGCTGACTTACGTGGTCTAGCACCAAAAGAGCGTGTACCTTTAATTATCGAAAACTGTGCACACCCGGATTACAAAGAACAACTTTGGGATTACTATAACCGTGCTCTAGAAGCAACTGGTGGCCACCAAACACCTCATATTTTAGAGGAAGCACTTTCTTGGCACGTAAATCTTGCTACAAACAAAACAATGAAAAAAGAAGTTGCTAAAGCTTAATTACTAAAGTTTAGGAACGCCTCATTAAGTCAAAAAACTTATGAGGCGTTCTTTTTTTGTCGGAGATGGTATAATAAGAGTGATACTCATTCTCACTAATACATAATTTCCCATCGGAGGGGCTATGAAGAAATTTATTTATTTGATTATATTCTTTTCATTTTTTGACCTATTTACCCAGCTTCCTGTCATGAGTACATACGCTGAATCCTTAGGGGCATCAGCCTTTTTAACTGGCCTAGCAGTAGGTATGTATTCCCTTTCCAATACATTTGGTAATATTATTTCTGGTTTTTTAACAGATCGTAAGGGACCATTTGTTATTTTAATCCTAGGTCTTTTAATGACAGGTCTTTCACTATCACTTTATAATTTAGTAGAAGAGCCTATTATTCTATTAGTAGTCCGCTTTGTACATGGATTAGTGGCTGGCTTTATCGTCCCTGCTGCTTTCACATTTTTAGCAAATGCAACTGAGCAAGAAAAAAGAGGCAAGGGCAGTGCTATCTCTGGAGCATTTGTTGGCATCGCCGCAATAATCGGTCCTGCATTTAGTGGAATATTAGCGAGTCGTACTAGCGTACCATTCGTTTTTAATATAACAGCAAGCTTTATGCTTTTGTTAGGTATACTTGCCTTCTTTTTACTTAAATCAAATCAAGTAAAAAAAGAAAACTCTGCGCCAACTGCCAACATTCCTATTCGTGTGCTTTTTAACAATACAGGTACATTAAAAGCCTTCTCTGGTGCATTCTTTTTAATGTTTTCTCAAGGGGTTATTGCCTATCTTCTCCCACTAAAAGTACAATCTTTAGGCTTTGATTCACGTTTAAGTGGAACATTGATGAGTACATTCGGAATTATTGCTGTACTCGTATTTATTTTGCCGACTAACCGTATTTTCGATAAGGTTGCTCCCATTAAAACATTATCACTTGGTATAGCTTTAATGGGGGTAAGTCAATTATTAATTAGTCAGGCAGATTCAAGTACGTTACTTTATATTGCTATGGCCTGCTATGGTTTCGGGTTTGGCTTCTTATTCCCATCACTAAATTCACTTTTAATCGATTCTACGACTGCTGAAATCCGTGGAAAAGCCTATGGTTATTTTTATGCCTTCTTTTCGCTAGGAGTTGTCTTAGGTTCCTCATTGCTCGGTTGGCTCTCACTAGGTATTGTCAGCGGCTTTATATTTACTGGGGTTGTATTATTAGTATTTGCAATCATTATTATAAGCACACAAAAAAGACCTTCTCACGTGAAATGAGAAGGTTTTGTTATTATTTCTCTTGTTCCTGAATTTCCCCATTGAAATAATGGATACCCGTATGTCCCCCACCCTCAGCAACCATTTCGTTTGAAGCTATTTTCGTTGGGGATGTTCCAGCTCGTGTCGCTACTTGAGCAGTTATACGCTCTGAAATATCTTCGTGCATCTCCGTGTTTGTTGTATTCAAATAAGATGCTAATTTAGACTTTGCACCATTGAGCATATTCAATGCTTTATCACGGTTTTCTTTTTTACTTAAATAAGATGCTGCTAAAGTTAACCCTACTAGCACAACACCTGATCCTTTACGTTTTGCCATTATAAATCCCTCCCAAAAATATAGAAACTGGCTCTGTATTATATCTTTTCCCTATTTTCAGAGGACTAAACATACTTTTTATTTACATTACAGCATATATAAAAAGAGAGTAGTCATCTATAACCCTTCGCTTCCATCATATAAACACTTAATTCATAGTACGTCTGTATTTTTCAAGACTTAGTTTAATCATTCTCCTACTAAATTTTATTGCAGGTATCTATTCTTTGCTTATCACCAAAAGTTAGGGATACCATTTGTAAAAACGTATGCTAAATATAAGTTGATTGGAATGGAGGCTGGGCATCAGCGTCACAGATAAGACCCTGGAGCGAGCCGAAAGAGGAACGAAGCATCATGTCCTGCGATAACGCCTTCGTGACCAACATCCTTTTGGCCAAAGCGGCTCATCGGATGCCCCCAGGAAGCTTTGCTCTGTGCGCAGCAACAATGTTTTATCTGTGCGAAAGCGAAGCGGCAGCAACAATGTTTTATCTGCGCGAAAGCGAAGCGTCAGCAACAATGTTTTATCTGTGCGAAAGCGAAGCGTCAGCAACAATGTTTTATCTGCGCGAAAGCGAAGCGTCAGCGGCAATGTTTTATCTGCGCGAAAGCGAAGCGTCAGCGGCAATGTTTTATCTGCGCGAAAGCGAAGCGTCAGCGGCAATGTTTTATCTGCGCGAAAGCGAAGCGTCAGCGGCAAATGTTTTCTGTAGCGAAAGCAAAGCGGCAGCTACAAAGCGCCCAGTCGGAACGGAAATCAAACATACTTTATGGTAATGAGCCATCTTTTTCGTAAATTATGATAATTTTGTAACTATTTATGATTATAAAGAACAAGCGAAGGGAATTAATGAATTAATACTAATAATAGGAGAGTGATTATTATGAAAGATCTAGACTCAATATATGATTGGATAGATATGGCTTCATTAGTAGGTGGAGCGGCCCTCTTAACAGCACTAATTTACAGTGTTATTTTACTGTAAGGAGCATCGTGGATGGTTCACGATAGAAATTAAAAGGCAATCCACTTATCTAACAAGCAGATTGCCTTATTTTTATTGTTTTACATCATCATAAGCATTAGTTTTTTCAAATGCTGCAACTACATACGAGCAAACAGCCTCCATTTTATAACCCTGTTCACGCGCATAAGCTGCTGCACGATCCAACAATTTTTTGGCCACACCTTGGCCACGGAGCTTATCTGATACATATGTGTGATCCATTACCATTACTTGGCCCTTCTGCTGCCACGTAATTTCTGCTATTCTTTCCCCTTCTTGCTCATAGACAAAAGCAAGCTTATTTTCTGCTAGCTGTTGTAATTGAAATTCCATTTCTCACCACTCCTTTTTTTCATAGTAACATAGCTTTTTACATTTTTACAAAGATAGCGGGTAGCATCCCATCTCTTGAGCTAACATGACAAAAATAAAAGAATCTGCCCACTTTCCTCTAGCAATCTAGAGGAAGTGTTGCAGACTCTTTTCTATTAATTAAACCAAGATGAAATCGTATCCTTTAAATTAGCAAAGAAATTTTTCACACCTGCCCAGAATCCTGTATCTTCCATTAGCGATCCGAATTTTTCTTTTATTGTATTGCTAATATCATCTAATTGTTCAGACCATTTACTAAAATCTATGTCTAGTTTACTAATTTTGTTCATCAAATCAACTAGTAATTGACGGTCTTTTTCACTTAAATTAATTTCAAGCTTATTTAATTGCTCTTGCACAATCTTTTCAACATCTTCTCGCGTTTCTGGCTTTAATTCCGCAATTTGTTTTTTGATTTCTGTTAGTAATTCTGCAACCTTGGCATCGTCCACCCCAGCTGATTGTGTAAGAGTAGTTGCTACTGATAGTTCTTCATTTGCAACATCTGTACGATCAATATCAAGTGTTTCACCTGTTGTTACTTCGTAAGCTTTGTAAATTCCTACAAGTGCGGAATGACCTGTTACTGCTTTTGGTGCAGCCACCTGTACTGTTGCATCTTCAATACCTGCTGTTAGCATTGCGTTTGCATACATTTCAGACGTAACTTGTGTAATATTTGATGGTGTAACAATTTCAATAACTAAGCCTTCTCCTGCATTCTTGCGCGTAATTTTGGCAGAAGAATACATACGAGAGCTCGAATTACTATCTTTAATATATTTAACTAAGTCTTGACCTGATACTGATATTTCTTCAATTTCAGGCTCTTCATTCACTTTTAATGATTTTTTAACAGACTCTTTTTCAGCCTCAGATAAGTTTGCACCATATACGACGATCGGTACACCTAGTTTTTCATCAATTGCTTTAGGTGGCGTATTATCAGCTGCAAAACCCGTTGCTGGTGCCATCACGCCAAATACTAACATAGTCGCTGTAAGTATTTTCATCCACGTTTTTTTCAAATTGTATGACCCCTTTCGTTAGAAAACTCATTTGGCCTGTATAATGTTTGCCAAGCAATTAGGCCTCGGCATAATTGCTTTCTTCGCTTTCGCTACAAAAAACAACATTTGCTGAAATAAGTTAAACAATAATTAGTACGAAAAAAAGACGAGAAGGTTTCAAAGGGCTCTCGTCATTTTCTTTCACTTCATCTGGTATTCAGTCACCATACCTTAGATATATGAATGTTCCTGCACTAAATTTCCTCTGTCCAACCATTTTGCTGTTTCACTTTACCAGCTTTCAAAAGTGTACCTAACGCGCGTTTAAATGCAGCTTTACTCATATTAAACATTTCTTGAATTTCATCGGGTGAGGATTTATCGCCAAATGGCATTTTGCCCCCAACATCTTGTAGATAATTTAAAATTCTTTGTGCATCATCTGAAATACGTTCATGCTTACGTGGTAAAAGTGAACCATTCAATGAGCCATCCTCTTTTACATCAATAATACGAACAACTACGTCTTGTCCAAGACGAGGCTCTGCATTACGCTCTGATTCATGGACAAAAATGCGGTACGGATTTTCTACACCTAATAAAAAAGAGCCTACTGGTAGCAAACGATATGGTCGTGCCTTGATGTTTTTATTGTGCATTTCATCAAATGCACCTTCATATAATTCCGAAATTTTTTCTTCAGTTGCTAAACGTCCAAATAAATCACCATTGCGATCTGTGCGTAATGTCATAAATAAATGATCGCCTGGTATTGGCCAAAGCTCTGTTATTGCAGGTAAATCTTCAGCTTTCACTAGTACCTCACGTGAAGTACCGATATCTACAAAAACCCCTTCACGCTCGACTACTTTTAGAACACGAGCCCAACCATACTCCCCTTGTACGAAAGATGGAATAGCTGTCGTAGCCGCTAAATCGCCACGACGATCCGCAAATAAAAATACTTCAAGGCGATCACCTACTGTAAGTGGCTCTGTTACCTCTGAAGCATTTAAAGGCAGTTCATCAACTCCATTTGTTAAGATCCATTTCGATGCTTGTTGCTCTAATACTGTTAACGAAACAACTTCACCTGATTTTAATTCGTTCATATTGTCTTCCTTTCCTTTACACCATCATTTTCGCAAAAATTTTTCCGCTGGAGGCTTTAACTTCTGTAGCTGACGTTTCACTTTCGCTACAAAAAAACATCTGTAGCTGACGTTTCACTTTCGCTACAAAAAACATTTGTAGCTGACGTTTCACTTTCGCTACCAAAAACATTTACTGAAAGAAGTTAAAAATTATGCTGTGTCCTAGATGCCTCCAGTTTTTTCACGATGTCCGGATTTTCTTCCATTACCTGCACAAGATCTGCAATTCGATCTATTGAATTCCAACTTAAATGATGTTCAATTCCTTCTACATCATTGTAAATACGCTCTTCATCTACACCAATGATTCGCAAAAATTGCTCTAGAAGCTCATGGCGCTGTACAAGACGTTTTCCAAGTTTTTCCCCTTTTGGCGTCAATGTAAGACCACGGTATTTTTCGTAAACTAAATAACCATCTTTATCTAATTTTTGAACCATTTTTGTAACAGAAGAAGGAAGAACAGATAATGCTTCAGCAATGTCAGACACACGAGCATACCCTTTATTAGCGATTAATAAATATATTTGTTCGATATGGTCCTCCATACTAGGTGTTGGCATATCCTATTCCCTCTCTTTCCTTTTCTTACTTTCTAGTTTACTACAAGCTTGCCTTAAAAGTTAACTGAAAATACATATGCCAGAAAAACAATACATGTGCAACATAAAAAGAACCAACTTCATATGTTGACTCCCGTGTAGTTGGAAAATTTGTGTCAATGAAATTAAGGTATCATTTTAAATAAAGTTTGCTTTACGCAAAGCAAGGGGTTGATTTCCGTTCCAGGCTACTCGCTTTCCTGTGGGCGAGCGTCGAGCCGCTATGCTCCGTGCAGGGTCTCGCCTGTCTCGCTTTCCCACGGGAGTCGAGTAGCCTTCCACTCCAATCAACAATAGCGTAGTGCTATTATAAATTTCATGCATTTCAAAAGTGAACGCTTTGGCTACTCATCATATTCGAACTGAATAGACTTATTTGTATCTGATGTTGCTACCACTTCGCTTTCGCACATAAAACATTTGTTGCTGTCGCTACGCTTTCGCACATAAAACATTTGTTGCTGAAGTTTCATTTTATAATATAAATTAGAGTGTCATGCCAGGAGATACACGTAATTGAATGGGTTGATTGGAGTGGAGACTGGGCGACTCCTTGGGGATCAGCGTCACAGATGCGACCCTGCAGCGAAGCGAAGCGGCTCATCGGACGCCCCCAGGAAAGCGCCTAGTCGGAACGGAAATCAACCCCTCACTTTGTCGAAAAACCATACTTTTTTTAGACACACCTTAATTAACCCAATACTTTTTCAAAAACATGAAGAGCCAACTTCATATAGAAGTTGGCTCCACTTTATGTCGAGGATGCTTATTTACCACATGTAATGCATGAATAATCTCTCTATTGATTCGCTCAATATGTTCAGGAGTATTCATCACTTTAAATGCTTCATCTCGGGCTTCCATAGATGTAACATACTTACTAGGCAATGCATTTAGTGTAAGTGCCACTGTGTCAAGTTCACAGACTTCACATTTACAAAATGTTTGATATTCCGGTCCTCGTAGTAGAAAGCTTACTAAACCACGCACAATTTCCTCTGTAACATTTACTAAAATAGGATCTGACATATTCAAACTTTCGCCTCATTTATTTTTAATTGTTACATTGTTCCTGAAACCATAATAGCGTTAACAAAGGTTTTTTTCAAGAATCGCTAGTAACATCTATAGCAATAAAAATCACTAGCTCATCAGAAAGACTAATTTCCTACATACTACCACCGGATTAAATCTTATTTACTATTTTTTAGTTTTTATTAATCGTAATGAGTTAAGAACAACTAATAATGTTGCACCCATATCTGCAAAAATTGCTATCCATAATGTTAGCAATCCTGGGATAACAAGTAACAGAGCAACTAATTTTAAGGCTAGGGCAAATATAATGTTCTCTTTAATGATGCGTAATGTTTTTCTGCTTAAGCCGATTGTATAAGGAAGCTTCGATAAATCATCACTCATTAATGCGATATCCGCAGTTTCGAGTGCCGCATCTGTGCCAGCACCTCCCATTGCAATACCAACATTGGCTGAGGCAAGTGCAGGTGCATCATTGACACCATCTCCTACCATCGCCACAGCGCCAAATCGTGTACGTAAATCTTTAATGGCCATTAATTTTTCTGCTGGTAATAAACTTGCATGCACATCTGTCATACTTAAAGATGTTGCAATCGCCTGTGCTGTTGGCTCAGCATCACCTGTCAGCATAACTGTATGCTTTACTTTTAGGCCTTTTAATTTATTCAAGACATCTTCACTTTCTTGACGTAATTGATCAGCAATACCAATCATTCCAATAAACTGATCACTACTAACAGCTGCTACTACTGTTTTACCCTGTTTTTGAAGTTTTTTAACCTGTTCCTTTATCATTTCATCCACTGTTGTTAATGTAGCAATCCATTTTAAGCTTCCTACATAGATTGTTTGATCATCAACCGTTGCATAAGCACCTTTGCCTGTAACAGATTGAAAGTCTGTAGGTACAAGCTCTGTTAAATTTTTATCATGCAATGCCTTCAAAATAGCTTTAGCTAATGGATGCTGTGATTGTTTTTCAACTGCTGCTACTAGCTGTAAAACATAATCCTCAGACATCTCTTTTGCTGTAAAAATATCTGTTACAGCAGGTTGACCTTTGGTAAGTGTACCTGTCTTATCAAATGCTATTGCTTCAATATGGCCTAGCTGTTCTAAATGAATACCACCTTTAATCAGGACACCTTGTCTAGCTGCGTTACCTATAGCCGTAACAATAGCAACTGGCGTGGAAACGACTAGTGCACACGGACATCCTACAACAAGGACTGCTAATCCTTGGTAAATCCAATGTTGCCAATCACCTATAAATAAAGGTGGTATAACAGCTACAAGTAAAGCAATAATCATAATTGCTGGTGTGTAGTATTTCGCAAAGCGATCAACGAACTGCTGTGAAGGTGCTTTTTCTGCCTGTGCTTCTTCAACCAAATGAATGATTTTTGCAATTGTTGTGTCTTCTACACGCTTTGTCACTCGAACCTCTAGGGCACCTTCTTCATTTAAAGTTCCTGCAAATACTTCATCATCGACTGTTTTATTGACTGGAATAGATTCACCTGTAATCGCTGCCTGATTCACTGCTGATAATCCACTAACTACAATTCCGTCCATAGCAATCTTCTGACCAGGTTTAACGATTAAAATATCGCCAATTTCAATCTCCTCAGTCGGTAATTCCATCTCATGGAAATGCTCACCATGTGCCCGCTTTATTGTTGCTGTTGGAGGAGCTATATCCATTAACTGACGAATCGATTGACGTGCTTTATCCATTGAATACGCTTCAAGCGCTTCACTTACTGCGAATAAAAAGACAACAACGGCCGCTTCTTCCCATTCTCCTATAATAGCTGCACCTATTACTGCAATGGTCATCAGCGTCTTCATATCAAATTCAAAGCGTGCTAGATTACGGAAGCCTGTTTTAAAAATTCCGATCCCCCCAACTAGAATCGCGATAATAAACATCCCAATTGCTAGCGGATCAGTTTCACTACGCATTGCTCCAATTACATATCCAAGCACTACAAATAACAAAGAGATTCCAGCTAATATATTTTCTGTTTTTCGATAAAAAGGTGTTGATTTTTCAAGCGCTTTTGCTGTAGATTGGGATACTTTTATACCGTCGAAGGCACCTGCCTCTTCAAGCTGATCAACATCAATATCACCAATAACTGTTATTTTAGAAGCACCAAAATTCACTTGTGCATCCTGTACTTCTGGAATAGCTTTCACATTTTTTTCGAACTTTGCTGCACAACTGGCACAGGACAAGTTTTGTAGCCTATATTCTTGTTTAGTTGGCGTCGATGCCATTTGCAATCCCCTCTTTCACATGTTCGTAGGCAACCGTTACAATTTGATACACATGCTCATCAGCTAAAGAGTAATACATTTGCTTTCCTTTACGATACGATTTCGCTAAATTATTATCTTTTAAATAACGTAAGTGATGCGATGCTGTTGCTACTGACGAGCCAATAATGGAGGCAACATCACAAACACATAATTCATCCTCGACCGTTAAGGCATACGCAATTTTAAGCCTTGTTTCATCAGATAATGCCTTTAAAAATTTTGCTACTCCTGATAGATCTGGCATTTGCTGTTGTACCTTAATGACTGCTTCTTCATGAACATGTGTTATCTCACATATTTCTTTTGGCATTTCCTCACCTCATTCAAATGTTCGTTTGATTGTTTTTAATATAACATAATATTCCATCATATTCAAACGAATATTTGAATGTAAATGATTTATATCACAAATTTAAAAATACATTTATTTAAATTGCTACCTTATAAATATAAACGTAAAAAAGCCATCACTTCAATGTG
The DNA here is from genome assembly GCF_016638705.1 of Lysinibacillus agricola. GTDB lineage: Bacteria > Bacillota > Bacilli > Bacillales_A > Planococcaceae > Lysinibacillus > Lysinibacillus agricola. The sequence continues at coordinate 4,785,643 of NZ_CP067341.1, forward strand.
ATAGCTTTGCATGTTGTTTGATAATGAAACTATGGTGACATATTAAACAAAGTGGAGATAAATAAGGCATGCTAAGAGGTTGATTGGAGTGGAGACTGAGCGACTCCTTGGGGATTAGCGTCACAGATGAGACCCTGGAGCGAGCAGCGCGAGTGAAGCGGCTCATCGGACGCCCCCAGGAAAGCGCTCAGTCGGAACGGAAATCAACCACTCGTTTTGCTGAGAAACCATGTTGTCTTAATATAAAACCCTATAGATTCTTATAGTTTCTAATTCTATTTTGCTTTTAATCGCAACGTTTTGCCTTTAATATCTTCTTTTCTCACAAACGTTTGATGATAATCTCCATTAGCCCAATCTATTACTTGATCTTGATACCAATCAGATTTTACATGTCCACTCTGCCCGGGACCAACGATATGATAGGCTGAGCTTAAATCGCCAACATCTGCAACAAAACGCCATGATGCTCCGTGATCTACATTTCCAGCCAAATCATTATCAGCTGCCTGAACAGTAACCTTCGAGCCACCGATCGGAACCTTCTTTGCATTAAAGTATGCCGCAAGAATTGGCGAAGCGTTACCTAATGTGTGATCAAAGGTAAGTTGATGGAAATCTCCCCATTGCCACTTTGATGCACTTTTGCCGAATTGATTTTCTATTTGTGCAACAGTGAGTTTTAACGCCTTGTAAACTGTTACATCGACTCCACCTTGCTCCTCAATCCATATGCTCTTGTCTCCTGCATAAGCCGTACGTAAAAGCTGGTCTGTAATATTAAATTTCCCAGACATTAAATTATACATATCTTCTGGCATTTGATCCTTAAATAATACTTCCTGTAACTTTTGCATTAATGTATGGAACACTAAAGGTGCACCTGAATCCTTTGCATCTACCATATTCCAATCCTCTAACAATTTAATAACATCCTCATACTTTCCATCGTGATCTTGTGCCTTTATCGAGTTTAATAAATCTGGTAAAAACTCACGAGCATAAAGGTTATGCTGATCCATTTGTAAATTCATCATGTCTTCCACTGTTAAAGAATCATTTGCTTCTAAAACTTCCTTAATCCGTTCAAAGCGATAAGGCTGTGCCCAGGAATCTGTTATATGATAAGGATATTCTTCACCAATGACTTCATTATTCGCTGTTGCAATAAAGCCTTCTTTTGGGTTTACTACAGTCGGTAACTCATTCCACGGAATAAAACCCTCCCAGCCATAGTCACTGGAATCACCTGGTACCGGTAATTGCCCGTCTCCTTGTTTTCGAATCGGAATTTGGCCATTCGCTTTATAAGCAATCGTGCCATCCTTTGATGCAAAGACAAAGTTTTGTGCTGGTGCCTTAAAATCTTCTAACGCTTTTTCAAAATCATTCCACGTTTTTGCCTTGTTAAAACCAAGTACTGCACGTAGCTCCGTTGTTGGTTGGAGTGCCGTCCACTGCATCGAAAATTGTGCTGTTGGCTCAGTCCCTTTAAATGCTAAATCTGTCATGATAGGGCCATGACGTGTGACAACGACTTCAAAATCTACCGTTTCTCCGTCCTTTACCTTTATTGCCTCATCACGTACTTCCGCTTGCTCCCACTTGCCATCATAGCGGAACTGTGTTGGGTCATCCGGGTTTGGTATTTCAATATATAAATCTTGTACATCAGGTCCAACATTCGTTACCCCCCATGCAATTTCATCGCTGTGACCTAAAATGATGCCTGGAATACCTGCAAAGATTACGCCACTAACATTTTGCTCAGGAGATTGTAGGTGCATTTGATACCAAATAGATGGTGTACTTAATCCTAAATGTGGATCATCTGCTAAAATTGGCGTACCATTTTTGGTTTTACTCCCTGACACAACCCAGTTATTACTGCCGTTAAATTCATTGGGCAACAGCTCTGCATTAAAAATTCCTGCCACTTCTACTGGATTTTCTTTATTTGCTGCGAGAATGGATGAAGCGTTTTCTGGATATTTTATAAATAATTCTTTTGCTTTTTCTTCATCAAAATTTTGTAAAGCCCAGTGTCGAAACGCAAGCGTATTCCAATTACCACCTAAATCATAGGCCATATATTTGCCAATAGTAAGCGAGTCCACAACTGACCACTCCTCTGGGTCATAGCCTAATAATGCAAATTCATAGCTTAAAGTATTATTTTCCTTTGCCTGCGCCATAAAAGCATTTACGCCATCTGTGAACCACTCAAGTACCTGCTTACTTTCTGCATCATAGGTAGATAATGATTTTTCAGCTGCATCTCGTAAACTAAATGTTCGGAAATATTTATCAGTTTTTATAGTTGCCTCACCGATTATTTCCGACAAGCGACCGCTAGCCTGTCTTCTTGCTAAATCCATTTGAAACAGTCTATCCTGCGCTTGCACGTAGCCTTGTGCACGATACAAGTCTGCATCCGTCTTAGCAAAAATATGAGGAACCCCCTTATCATCCCTTGTGACAGTTACATCCTGATCCAGCACGCTCACCGTAAGCTCGCCATCAATTACTGGTTTTGATTTATTCATAAACCATGTAAAACCGATAAATGCGACAATGGCTACTACGGCTAAAAATCCAGTTATAACCAGAAGCCATTTTTTCCACGTAAACTTTCTCACATCACACACCCCCTTCTTTAGAATATATTCTTTTACTCGCTTATCAAATCCTTTTTAAAGGTTCGAAATTTTAGTGTTTATTGCGTTGTAAAAACATTAACTGTAAAAATATAAAAAAAATCGCATTTCCTTTTAGAAAATACGATTTTTTATGTTGTTGAAAAAATATTGTCTCAATGAAATTATGGTGTCATTAATTAGAGTAGATCTTCGGCAAAACGAAGTGTCCGCAGCATCAGCCGAGGAAGCGCCCACAGGAACACGAGTAGCTTGGAACAGAAACTACCCTCATTTAAAGTGCAACAGAGATTCCCCTAACCATTTTATTTTTCATAGATATTACTGATTAAGCTGTAATTCAATTGGGCAATGATCACTGCCCATAATGTTTGAATGAATACTTGCCACATCAATTTTATCCTTTAGACTCTCCGACACAATAAAGTAGTCAATACGCCACCCAATATTACGTTCTCGTACTTTATTCATATAGGACCACCATGTATAGTGGTCTGTTGTATCAGGATGCATGTAGCGGAATGAATCCACAAAACCACTACCCAATAGCTCAGTCATTTTTGCACGTTCTTCATATGTAAAACCTGAATTACCAACATTCGACTTTGCATTTTTTAAATCAATTTCCATATGCGCGACATTTAAATCGCCACAGTATACTATAGGTTTCTTGGAATCTAGCTCTTGTAAATATAGCGCTAACCGATCCTCCCACTCTAAACGAAGAGGTAGTCTAGCTAAATCACGCTGTGAATTCGGGGTATAGACATTCACTAAATAAAAATCTTCATACTCTAACGTAATAATTCTCCCCTCTTCCTGTGATTCATCCTCACCAACACCATAATGTACTGAAAGTGGCGTATGCTTTGTAAAAATAGCTGTACCTGAATAACCTTTCTTCTGTGCATAATTCCAATATTGTTCATATCCCTCAAGTGAAATCTCCACTTGTCCATCCTGACACTTCGTTTCTTGAATACAGAAAAAATCTGCATCTACATAATTGAAAAAATCTAAAAAACCTTTGCCCAAGCAAGCTCGAATTCCATTGACATTCCATGATATAAATTTCATTTTCTGTTTCACTCCTCAAAAAACGCTCTCCGCCATTAGCGAAGAGCGCAGTATCCTATAAATCATCACCAACGATTTTAACTTCTGTTTCTAAATCGATGCCAAACTTTTCTTTAACTACTCGTTGTACCATCTGGATTGTCGCAATATAATCAGTAGCCGTTGCATTACCTTTATTAACAATAAAGCCTGCATGCTTCGTTGATACCTCTGCACCACCTACGCCTTTTCCTTGTAGGCCACTATCTTGAATAAGCTTGCCTGCAAAGTGGCCTGGCGGGCGCTTAAAAACACTCCCTGCTGATGGGTATTCTAACGGCTGCTTAGATTCTCGCTGAAAAGTTAAATCAGCAACTTTCGCATCAATTTCTTCTTGCACACCGTTAGATAATTGAAATTCAGATGAGAGTACATAATACCCCTTCTTGGCAATGATACTTTGACGATAACCGAGTTCAAGCTCTTCTTTTGATAATATTAAAATGTCGCCTTCTTTTGTTAACACTTTTGATGAAATAATAATATCTTTAATTTCACCACCATATGCACCTGCGTTCATTGCCATAGCTCCACCAATTGAGCCAGGGATACCACATGCAAATTCAAAGCCTGTTAAAGATGCTGCTGCCGCTAGCTTTGATGCATCCTTTATAAGTGCACCGCTTTGCGCGTAAACATGGTCACCATTAATATGAATTTCATCTAAAAGTGAAAATGTAACAACGATCCCTCGAAGACCGCCATCACGAACGACCATATTAGATCCATTACCTAACATTAATAACGGTATATTATTCATGTAAGCATAGCGAATAACTGTCGCTGCTTCTTCCTCAGTTTCAACGAGAACGAAAACATCCGCTTTACCACCTAGTTTTGTCATAGTATATTGCTGTAATGATTCATCTAACTTAATATTGGCTGGATTAACGCTCTGTGCTAAATCCGCCGCCCATTGTTCTTTTGTCATGAGAGCTAATTCCTTTCTAACGTCCTTCTTACTCTACCCTAGTATGGATTTAGAACCCTAATTTGACAAGTAAAATGAAGAGTATTTTTTATCTCACCTTAACAGTCAGCGAGACTTCTTGTGCAGAGATAATCAGATATTTTGATAGTCCTCACACTTTAAAGCCAGCTCGTTGCCCATGACTCGATATTGCGAATTGCACCTTCTAGTGCTCGACCTTTATCTGTTAAAGAATATTCAACACGCACCGGTACCTCTGAATACACTTTGCGTTCAACAAGCCCTTCTTTTTCTAGCTCTTTTAAACGTTCCGATAATAAACGGCCGCTTACAGGTAAAGCTGATTCAATCTCATTAAAGCGCTGTGGCCCATCTAATAATTGATATAAAATTAGCCCTGTCCAGCGTTTTCCGATTAAATCCATTGCTTTAGCTAAACGAGGACATAAATTTGACTCATTCATTTTTTTCACCTCTTATGTAATCTATTGTAACGATTATTTTTAAAAAAGTAAATTTGAAGTAACTTATTTACCTCTAGTAATTTATTTACCATTATATATTTAATTACTAAAAGTAACTTTAGGATATTTTATCATTTCTGGCATTTACTTTAATAGAATATCGGTAACCATTTTTATCCGTTTCGATTGATTAGAAGACGCTGATTTTCCTCATCAATACGCCTGTATTATTAACTCTGTCTTTTTACTGTCTCTAGTTTCATATGAAGCTAACAATGTCATAGAAATTAAGCCATGGCCGCCCAATTAGAGAGTAATCATGGGGTCTAATAACAGCAATGAAAATGGCAATTTACTTCTATATAGATGCACATGGTTTTATTTTTATGACTCCTGCCGTTAACAAATAAAATTACCATTGTATAGATACTGTTATGAGCCAGGAACTATTTGGATATTTATATTATTTTCTGGATCATCAATGACATTTGTTAAAACGTATACCATGTGGATAAGTTGATTGAAGTGGAGACTGGGCGACTCCTTGGGGATCAGCGTCAAGGGCACTAAAAAACTAAAGAAATTCATTTTTTATATTATAAATCTGTCTTTTGTTGGATTTATAAACTCAAAAAAGTCGATTTGCATCACATTTTTTGTGGCAAATCGACTTTTTCAGTGCCCTCGATCAGCGTCACAGATGAGACCCTGGAGCGCAAGCGGATGTTTTCTGTGCGAAAGCGTAGTGCTAACGTAGCGGCAGCAAATGTTTTATCTGTGCGAAAGCGTAGCGGCAGCAACAACAAATGTTTTATCTGTGCGAAAGCGTAGCGGCAGCAACAACAAATGTTTTCTGTAGCGAAAGCAAAGCGGCAGCTACAATGTTTTATCTGCGCGAAAGCGAAGCGTCAGCGGCAAAGCGCCCAGTCGGAACGGAAATCAACCCCACGTTAGGTGATGACCCTTATTCTTGGAATACAATTAAGTGATAATATCATACATTTGAACGACACAAAAAGGAGAGCAGCAAATAATTTGCGCTCTCCTTTTTATTTTCATTATTTAATTAAATACTTACCAAAGCCGCCTTCTGTATCTTCTAAATATTCGATATTGCTGCCAGCAGGAATGACCTTTTGTGCATCCTTAGCAGAGTGGTAAATAATTTTTGTATTTGCTGGGAACGGTGCAAATGACCAATTGTTATCCGCAGCAGGATTAATTGTTTTGTTAGCCATAATGTAGTCAATTACAGCTTGGCGATTTTCATAAGCATAGTTTGTTATGTTAGAGCCATTTTCATTTTTGAATGTGGCACCATAAGAACCACCAACACGGTAGTTGTTTGTAATGATGATGAACTCTTGATCTAGATCGATTGGTTTACCGTTGTATTGTACATTTTTAATACGGTTCGCTTTTTCGTCTACTAAAATACCACGACGATCATATTTTGATGGTGATGTTACATCGATTTGATATGTTAAGCCATCTAATACATCAAAATTGTAAGAACGTGCTTCTGGGTCAATAATATTTTGTTCTTCCGTTTTATTTGGATCGATCGTTGCAAAAATGCCAGCAGCCATTTCTAACCATTCAATTGCTTGTGCGCCTGTTACTTTAATCGTTGCAACAGTATTATCGTAATGATAGATGTCTGCCATATTTTTAATCGCAAGTGGACCTACAGGAATGTTTGTGTAATCTGCAGGGTTGTTACGAGAGCCTGCTTTGAAAGGTGCACCAGCAGAAAGAAGTGGTGTATTTTCATCAGCAGTACCTTTTAATTCTTGTTCAATAAACCACTTTTGAGCTTGTGTCACAATTTGAATAGAAGGATCATCTTGAACCATTGAGAAGTAACTATGGATTGGTGCAGTTGTCTCACCAACAGGTTGACGAATATACTTTAACGTTCCTTCATGTGCTTCTTTAATTGCATTTAAAACTGTTTTAGATGGTTTTAAGCCTTCTTGTTTGATAGAACGGATAGAACCTTGTCCATCCACTACAACCCATTTAGAGCCTTGTTGTTCTAGCTTTAAGTCAATGACACCAAGATGGCTACCATAGCTACCTGCCATTACAGTAGGTACACCATTAATTTTGCCTTTTTCTTGATCAACATTTTTAAGATCTTTATAGTCACCTGGGAATGTTAAATGAGAATGACCTGTAATTAAAGCGTCAACACCTTCAATTTCAGAGATTTGGTATCCAACGTTTTCGGCACCTTTTACATAAGTGTCCCCACCAATACCTGAATGAGAAAGTACTACAATTACATCTGCCCCAGCTTTTTGCATTTCTGGTACAACTTCTTTTACTGCTTCAACTGGTTCTTGCATTTCTACTTTACCTGCTAAATGGATAGCATCCCATTCAACAATTTTCGTAGGCACGATACCTGTAACGCCAACTTTAAGTGTGTGCTTTTTACCTGTATTGTCTACAACCTCTTTATCAAGAATGACATAAGGTGTATACATACGCTCTTTCGTTTTAGCGTCGTATGTGTTTGCATTTACGACAGGGTATTTTGCATCATTTAATACTTCATCTAAAAACTCTAAGCCATAGTTGAACTCGTGGTTTCCTAAAGTTCCACCATCATATTTTAGTGCATTTAATGCTGCAACAGCTGGATGAACTTCACCTGGCTTTAAGACGTTTTCTAACGCTTTATAAGAACCTAGTGGCGTTCCTTGAATTAAATCGCCGTTATCAAATAATAATGTATTTGGGTTCTTAGTACGAGCTTGTTCAATTAATGTAGCAGTGTTTGCTAAACCTACATCAGCTGATTCAGCATCTAAGAAATAATTGTAATTTGCAAGGTTTGTATGAATATCTGTAGTACCTAAAATTTGAAGATTTACTGTTGTTTCAGATGTAGGTAATTTATATTCAGCTACAAAGCGTTCAACAATGCTTTTCATTTGCTCAGTTGTTACATAGTCACGAGGACGAATTGTGTTATCCTCAAAGCCTTGTAATATGTTTGCTGCAACTGCATTTGCTAAATCCTGCTTATGTGTCTTAGCAACTTGATCTGCATCTTTAAATTTATCTAATACAGAAAGTGGAGCGTTTTCATTCACTAATCCACGAGCAGATATAACGAATGCTTGTTGACGTGTCAATTTATCGTTTGGATCAAACAATGTCGCAGTTTTACCTTTAATAAGCTTTAGTTCTACTGCTTTTTCTACATACGGGGCTAAATCCTTTGGGACATCAGTGAAGGCAAGTTTGGAACCATCACCTAGCTCTACATTTAAGCTTTCTACTAATTCTTTCACGTAATCTCCACGTGTCACATCGTTTGATGCAGCATTTGCGGAAAGTCCAAATGGTAACACCGTGAATAGAACAAGTAACATCGCCAAGAATTTAGTCATTAATTTCTTATTCATGTAACAGCCTCCTTATAAATCTAATATTTTCCTACGATTTCTATTATAATATACTAATTACTTTTTTAACTGAATAAATAGTCCTAATTGTATGTACTTTTAAATGAATAGCAAAACACTTTAACAAAAAATGATAGATTAATATTATTTCATACTTATTTCACATAATGTGATGTTATTAAATGTAAATCAAAAATAAGTGCATAGTACCAATATGTCAGACCTCCTTACCATTACCGTACCTCTTTGAAAGAAATAAAAAAAAATCCTCTCAAATTAGAGAGAACTTTTATTAAAAAATAAATTTTTATGCATTTACAGTTTGTAAAGATTGAGCTACTTTTTTAACTGCTTCTAGGCCGTTTGCAATAATTTCTTGTGCTTTATCTTGAGAAGCGTTATGACCTTCAATGATAACCTCTTCGATAATTTCCATACCGAACATGCCACCAACAACGTTTTTGATGTAGTTAACTGACATTTCCATTGGCTGTGCTTCAGGTGCTGAATAGTTACCACCGCGAGCATTTAAAATAATAGCTTTTTTGTCAGTCATTAAGCTAACTAATTGACCGTCTTCACCATATTTAAATGTGTAACCAGCTTGGAATACATAGTCAATGAAAGTTTGTAATGTCGCTGGGATTGTTAAGTTCCAAAGTGGGAAAGCAAATACGACTACGTCAGCTGCAGTTAAAGCGTCCATAGCTTTTTGTTTAGCAGCTAAAAGACGTGATTCAATGTCAGTTAACTCTTCACCGTTTTGAACTTTACCAAAAGCATTGAAAAGATCTTGACCGAAATAAGGCATGTCTTCTGCGAATACGTCAAAAGTCGTTACATTTACACCTTGTACATTTTCCATAAATGTGTCATACATTTTTGTTGAAATACCATCTGGACGGTTGTTAGCTTTTACTACTAATACATTCATTATATAAATTCTCCCTTAAAATCCATAGTTTAATATCTCGAATTCAAGATATATAAGTATAATAAAAAACTTTCTGTAAAAAGTCAACGCAAGTAGACTCAGACTTTTGACTGAAATGTTGATATTTCAATTAAAGCATCTCATCGCCATAACGTGGGGTTGATTTCCGTTCCTACTGGGGCGTCGCTGAGCCGCTTGCAGCAACAAGTGTTTTTTGCGCGAAAACGAAGTGCTAACGTAGCGGCAGCAACACATTGTTTTTTTGTGCGAAAGCTAGCGACAGTAACAGCACGATGTTGGTCACGAAGGCGTTATCACAGGACGTGACTTTTTTAGCCTTCGTTTCTCTGCCGGCTCGCTCCAGGGGTCTCATCTTTGACGCTAATCCCCAAGGAATCGCCCAGCCTCTACTTCAATCTACTTAAATACATGGCATACGTTTTAACAAAGGTCATCCCACAAAAGACATTTGTAACTGCCGTTTCACTTACGTTACATAAAACATCTGTAGCTGACGCTTTGCTTTCGCTACCAAAACACTTGTAGCTGACGCTTTGCTTTCGCTACCAAAACACTTGTAGCTGACGCTTCGCTTTCGCTACCAAAACACTTGTAGCTGACGCTTCGCTTTCGCTACCAAAACACTTGTAGCTGACGCTTCGCTTTCGCTACCAAAACACTTGCTGAAAGAAGTTAAAATTTACAGCTATCATCTGTACAAACTCCACTATCTCCAGAGCCTGCCATCTTTAATCCAGGTTGTAGGCCTTCTTCCTCTGCAACTTTACGCAAGGTTTCTTCAAATACTTCTTGAGGTTGCGCTCCAGAAATACCATACTTACGATTTAAGACGAAGAAAGGTACTCCACGTACGCCAAGCTGTAGTCCTTCTTGTATATCAGTCTCTACCTCTGTTTTAAAATCATCACCGGAAAGTACCTTTGCAACTTCTTCACGATTCAGGCCTACTTGCTCAGCAATATCGATTAATACATTATCCTGGCCAATACGCTTTGCTTCTATAAAATAATTGTGTAATAGTGCTTCAACAAGTGCTGTAACATCCCCTTGCTGTTCTGCCCATTTTACAAGACGATGCGCCTTTAATGTATTTTCCTCCATTAGCTTATCAAAATTATAGTCTAGACCAACTTCTTTTGCGCGAGCAGCAACACCCTGTGTCATTTCCTTCGCTTTTTCTAGCGACATTCCATACTTTTTCGCCAATGATTCAAATGTAGACACATTTTCATCCACAGGTGTTGTTGGATCAAGTTGATAGCTTTTATAGACAAGCTCCACCTGTCCTGCAAAACCTGTATCTTGAATCGCCTGCTCTAGTTGTTTTTTACCAATATAACAAAATGGACATACATAGTCTGACCAAATTTCAATTTTCATAGCTAAACACGCTCCTTTTGATACATTGTAGCGATAGTCCTTTCGATCAGGCAATTTTTATGCTTCATTGCATAAATTTTCAAACCAATCTACATACTGAACTTAAAAACAATGTGAGGGTTATGTATGACACAATCTCTTTGGCTCGCAACAACTGATCCCGTCTCCTTAACATCTCTTCCTGCGTCAACAACTTGTGATGTATGTATTATCGGTGGAGGCTTGACGGGACTATATACAGCCTATATCTTAGCAAAATCAGGTGTAGATGTAGTTTTGCTTGAAGCAAATTCCCATATCGGTCATGGTACGACTGGTCATTCAACAGGAAAATTAACTGCACAGCATAGCTTAGTTTATAACAACCTTATAGAAAAACTTTCTGTAGATGAGGCACGGCTCTATTATCAGCTTAACCAGCTCGCTGTTGATAAAGCTCTACAGTTATTACCTAAGGAAAGTATTCAACAAGTAGATTCATTGCTTTATTGCCAAACAAAAGAAGGTTATGCCCAATTATTAAAGGAGTGGAATGCCTATAAAGTATTAAATATTAAGGCGAAAATCACTTCTGATACAGAGCTTCCCTTCCCAATTACAAAAGCGCTTAGCATGTCCCAGCAGGCACAAATACATCCTGTAGAAGTTTGTAATTTCCTTGTAAAAGAAGCATTATCAATGGGGGCAAAACTCTATACAAGTACCCGTGTTCAGCAATTAAACATACCACAAAATAACTTACATACCGCAAATGATATGTCGGTTCAATACAACAAGCTTATTTTGGGTACACACTATCCTATTGAGGCCTTTAAAGGGCTACAGCTTTTTAAACTCTCTAACAGTCGCTCCTATATGGTGGCTGGCAAAGTTACTGATACACTGCAAGGACAATATTTATGCGTAGATAATCCTACTCGCTCTATTCGGACAGCCACCATAAACGATGAGCATTATTTAGTATTAGGTGGCTCTAATCATATTGCAGGTGAAACAACCAATACGGAGCCCTATTATGAGTCTATTCAAGATGAATTGAAGGGGCATTTCGATCAGGATCCTATCTATCGATGGTCAGCGCAAGACATTGAAACACCTGATATGGTACCTTATGTCGGCAGGATCACACAGTCCTTGCCTAATGTTTTCATTGCAACCGGCTATCGAAAAATGGGGATTTCCAATTCTTTTGTAGCTGGAGATTTACTATCCTCCTTAATAACAGGGTCAAGGATTGAGGAAGGTGCAATTGCTCTTTATTCACCATCACGTACGAAATTCGGTGCTCAGTTCATGCAAATGCTAAAGGTAGGTGGCTTCGTAGCCAAGGAGTTTGTATCAGGCTATCTTAGACATGCCAATACCCCAACTTGCACGCATTTAGGCTGTAAAACAAAATGGAATGAAGCCGATGAAACTTGGGATTGCCCTTGTCACGGCTCTCGCTTTAATGCCAAAGGGGAAGTGCTGGAAGGTCCTGCTGTGCACCCACTAAAGCTAGATTAACAAATGCGCTAAAGCGCTCGTTTACATCCGACAAGCGCTGGAGAGCCCGAAGCAAAAGTATGCGCTCCACCACTTTTGCCCGAGGGATCGAAGCGACCTCGAGAATGTACCGCTTTAGCCTAGACGATAACTATGCCCTGGGTTATCCACAACATAAAAATCTATAATTTCCTTAACAATAAAAAAGAGGTTGTCTTTTTCAGGACAACCTCTTTTCCATTATTTCAATGCTTCAGTTAAAACTGGCACGATTTGTTTTTTACGAGATACAACACCTGGTAGAAGAACGCGATTATTTACAAGCTCTGCGCCAAATCCTTTTGCCGCAGCCTCTGCTACTTGTCCAATTGCAACGGCTGTTGAATCATTGTTTAAAATATCAGTTACAACGAAGAAGAATAAATCTAAGCCATTTTCCGCTACATTTTTGTTTAATAAAATTTCTAATTCCTCTTGGCGACCAAGCACATCGTTAATATCGACAGCGTTTACCTGAGCCACTACAGATTTATATTCACCAAATTGGAATTCTTTTGCATCTAATGATAAAAGATCTTCTAATGATTTATCTGAAAGATCAGCACCTGCTTTAAGCATCGCTAATCCGTATTCAGCAGCATCAACACCTGCAATTTTTGCTAGCTCCTCACCAGCTTTTACATCTTGCTCTGTGCAAGTTGGAGATTTGAATAATAATGTATCAGAAACGATGGCAGAAAGCATTAATCCAGCAATGTTTGCAGGGATCTCTACACCATTTTCTTTGAAAATTTTGTTTAAAATCGTTGCAGTACAGCCTACAGGTTCTGCACGATAGTATAGTGGATCAGCTGTTTGGAAGTTCGCAATACGGTGATGATCAATTACTTCTACAATTTGTACTTCTTCAATACCATCAGCAGATTGCTGGAATTCATTGTGGTCTACAAGAATTACTTTCTCTGCTTCTCCAACTACTGATGTAATTAATCGAGGTGCCTCAAAGCCAAATTTGTCTAATGCAAACTGTGTTTCATTATTTACTTCTCCAAGGCGTACCGCTTCAGCATCTTCGCCAATTTGTTGCTTTAAATATGCATATACAATAGCAGATGTAATTGTATCTGTATCTGGATTTTTATGTCCAAAAATTAAAACTTTACTCATAAAATTTATTCCTCCTAAATGGCCAAAACATTTGTATTTTATTTTATCAAGTGTGTTGATTAACCATTTTCATCCATTCTAATTAATTAGAAGGCTCTGATTTCCGCTACGGGCTACTCGCTTTCCCGCGGGAAGCTTTGCTCTGCGACGAAAGCGAAGCGACAGGAGCACTCGAGTAGCCCTACGTTACAATCAGTTAAAATGGACATACATTAGCAAAATATCAACAAAAAAATCCTTTTATCACTCAATAATAAACCTATATTTTCCTAATCAACACGCTTGTTATTTTATCATACCTTATAGACTAACATGATATAAAGTGAAAGTTCTATTAAGGATCTACTATCAATCCACAACTAAAATTTCATATTCTAAAATAACTGCATCTTTATGTATTCCTTACTTCTCCTATACATAACATAAAAGAAGTTAAAGATCGCTGTAGTCAATGTCGAAAATCACCATAAAGTGGAGTTGATTTCCGTTCCAACTTGGCGCTTTGCCGCTGACGCTTCGCTTTCGCGCAGATAAAACATTGTAGCTGCCGCTACAGAAAACATTTGTTGTTGCTGTCGCTACGCTTTCGCACAGATAAAACAATTGTTGCTGTCGCTACGCTTTCGCACAGATAAAACAATTGTTGCTGTCGCTACGCTTTCGCACAGAGCAAGCTTCCTGGGGGCGTCCGATAAGCAGCTTGGGCCAAAAGGATGTTGGTCACGAAGGTGTTATCACAGAACGTGACGCTTTTAGCCTTCGTTCCTCTATTGGCTCGCTCCAGAGTTTCATCTGTGACGCTAATCCACAAGGAGTCGCCCAGCCTCAACTCCAACCAACTTATATATGGCATACGTTTTAATATACAACATTCCGAATTTTAGCAATAGGCAAAAAACAACCCTTACTTACTATTTATTGGTTATTATTAAATTTATTATATTTATCTATTTTTTACCATCCAATTTTTAACATTTAATAGTAACAATACACAGTTCATTAAAAATATTTACTATAAATAGATATATAGTTGCGTTTTTATATTTAAGAAACCGTAATTTTATGCTATCATCAGGTAGTCTATATTTTAGGATATACAGGAAATGGGGATTACGATGACAAAGAAGATGGAAAAAAAGTATATTCCTTTAGCAAATTATTTTGAAGTAGCTTTACAACAAGAAATTACTTTATCCTTTACCGAATTAGAGAATATAATGGGACAAGCCTTGCCAAATGCAGCTTACTTGAACAGAAGCTGGTGGAAGAAAACAAAGCCCCCTCTTTCTCATTATCTGTCATGGACAAATGCAGGCTACTATGTCATTGATGTTAAGCTCGGCACTAGTGTAACTTTCTCGCGTACACAAATGAAGACTACGAGTAATATTTCTAAAAATGACAACAACCCATCTGCATACATAATTCGAGCAATTGAAGCATCAGACGCTAGATCATTTATTCATTTGCAAGAAGAAATTTTCCAACAAACTGAATTCATGTATAACATGCAAAACGAATTAGACCTTACAGTCCAACAGCTTCGTAAAGATTTAGTCTATTGGAAACAACTGAAAAACCGTACGATTTTACTTTGTATATTAAATGGTATTTTTGCTGGCTATGCCGTTATCCATGGATATAAACACTCTAAAGCTAAGCATGTTGCATCAGTCCGCTTAGCTGTTAAGGAAGAGCATCAACGACAAGGTATCGGTTCAGCGCTTATGAAGGCAGTTGAAAGCTGGTCTAAACAGCGAGATATTTCGCGCTTAGAATTATCTGTTATGGAGCATAATGATAGTGCTTTAAATTTGTTTAAAAAATTAGGGTTTCAGCAAGAAGGTATTCGACAAAACGCCATTAAATTAAATGATACCTTTATTAACGAATATAGCTTAAGTAAAATTTTATAAGCTTCTTTTCAAGGATGTCTAAAACTTATTTGGGCATCTTTTTTATGTGTGGCCTTGTTTTAAAGTAGTTAAAAAAACGCATAGATCAGCCTTGTACATTATCTACGCGTTAATATTTTAGAATACTTGCTTTTCTCTTACCGCATCTAAGAATAATAAATTATGTTCTACTTGCTCATACGATTGCTGATATTTCACATATTGCGCCTTATCCTGACTGATCATTTCCTCAATTAGCGCATGTAAAAATGAAAATAAAACTGGAATAACGTCCAATGAAGATTGGTTTTTCATACAAAGTGCAAATAACGCACTTGCATAATCTCGAATAGGCGACAACGCCGAATCAGTAATGGCAATAATTTTTACTTTTTTCTTCTTCGCAATTTCTACGATCGTTTTAATATCGATTGAATGCTTGTCACACGAAAAAACTATTAACGTTGTGTGCCCCCCCATACTGTTAACTTGTTGTACAATATCATCGGAATCTAAACGAAGTTGTTTCACATTTTGACGTAAAGTTTTCATTGTGTACGATAACCAATTTGCAATGGACGCAGCTTGACGAGTACCTAAAATGTAAACATTATCCGCCTCATGAAGCCATTTTGCGCTCTTTTGAAGCATGTTATCATTAATTAAATGAATAGTATCTTGAATATTTTGAATATCACGTTGCATTATCTTACTAAAACTTGAAGTATATGAAGGTTGAAGACTCGCCCCATCATCTTGAGTCATTAAATAGCTTCTAATTTCGTCTTGAAGCTCTACATAGCCCGAAAAATCCATCGCATAACAAAATCGAATAACTGTCGATTCACTAACATTAGCCTGTCTACCTACTTCTGCTGCTCCGTTCCCTATTACAGCTGTAGGGTTATTCATAACAAATTGTGCAACTTTACGCTGTCCCTTCGACAGCCTAATAAATCTTCTTTTTATTTCTTCATTAATACTCATTTCTAACAACCCTTCTTTCAATGAAATTATCACGAATGGAGATTGTTTCCTACTGACTCTAGATTCGAATCAATTATGCCTCGGCACGATGTTGGTCACTCAGTCGTGTGTTGTTGTTGTTGTTGTTGCTGTTGTTGTTGTTGCTGTCGCTTCGCTTTCGCACAGTTAAAACCGTGTTGCTGTCGCTTCGCTTTCGCACAGGTAAAACATTGTTGCTGTCGCTTCGCTTTCGGTACAAAAGACACCTGCTGAAAGTAGTTAAAAATACAGTATCACGATTACAATCTGAATACAATGACTTTTCAGAAAAATCTTCAACGCATTAACTTGCTAACGTGATAGTTCATAATAAAATGACATAAAATTGTTCTATTTTCATTATCGAAGTCGATTGATTAATCATCACTATAACCCGTTGGTTGATTTCCGTTCCAACTTGGCGCTTTCCAGGGGCGTCCGATGAGCCGCTTCGCTCCAGGGTCTCATCTGTGACGCCGATCCCAAGGAGTCGCCCAGTCGGAACGAAGATCAACTTATCCACATGCTATACGTTTTAACAAAATGCCATCCCATTTTCAGTGATGTACCTTATTGATTGTGATTTTAACAGATTTTTAAAAATATTTGTATAAAAATTAATAATTTCTAATTTTTATGTAATTGAATCATAAAAATGTCTTGGATTATAGTTCATCCAAGACATGATTATCTTTGTTATTCTAATTCAATTTGTTTCGTTTCTTGACCTAGGAATATTACCCCAACAACACCGATAATAATCGCTACGCAGAAAATAGCAAAGATAAAGCCGATATCATAACCTGCTGTTAATAAAGAGCCTACTAACAAAGGTCCAAAAATACCACCGATGCGCCCAACAGCTGCTGCCATTCCTGCACCTGTACCACGAATAATTGCTGGATACTGCTCTGGTGTGTAAGCATAGAGTGCACCCCATGCACCTAAGTTAAAGAACGATAAAAACATTCCTGATGTTAACAGTACTGCCAGTGTCTCAGCATTACCGAAAATGAAAGCACTTACAGCTGTACCAATTAAATAGGAAACAAGAACAAACTTCCGTCCGATTTTTTCTATAAACCATGCTGCTGTGAAGTAGCCTGGTAGTTGTGCAAGCGTCATAATGAGAACATATTTAAAGCTCGTAATCATGTCAAAGCCTTTACCAACCATGACACTTGGTAGCCATAAAAACATACCGTAATACGAGAATACAACTGTAAACCATAATACCCATAACATAAGTGTCGAGCGTGCATATTTTTTCGACCATACTTCTCGAATATTTTGCACAACACTACGTTTCTTAGATTCTGCCTTTACTGCAAACTGTGGTGAATCAGGTAAGTGCCAGCGAAGATAAATTGCATAGATTGCTGGAATTGCCGTTAACAATAACGCAACACGCCACCCCCATGATGGAATAACAAAATACGAAATCAGTGCAGCGATTAACCAACCTGCTGCCCAGAAGCTTTCCAGTAAAACAACCACGCGCCCACGCTCTTTGGCTTCTACACTTTCAGAAACCAATGTTGATGCGACTGGCAATTCTCCTCCTAGCCCCATACCTACAAAAAAACGCAGTGCCATAAAAGCTGCTAATGTAGTTGTAAATGCAGACAAGCCACTTGCAATAGAAAATAATACAAGCGTCCACATAAAAATTTGCTTTCGTCCCACTTTATCGGCAAACACACCGAAAACAAGTGCTCCTACAGCCATCCCAATTGAGTTAATGCTACCTATCCAGCCCGATTGACTTGGTGTTAATCCCCAATCAGCTGCTAATGCTGCAATAACGAATGATAATATTCCTACATCCATTGCATCGAAAAGCCAGCCTACACCCGCTACCCCCAAAAGTTTATTACGAGAAATAGATTGTTGAGGCTTATTCGTTGATACTGTATTTGTTGTCATTTCAACCACCTGTCTTTACACTTGACTTTACATCGTAAGTTTACTATACAGTTGTTTCAAGAAAGTGACAAGCAAAATTCAAATTACCGAATTGTTTCGACAATTTCTGAAATGCTATTGAAAACATAGGGCAATTTGCGTTAAAATGTCTTTTATACAAAAACAACTGTTCTTTCTATAAGAACAAAAGGAGATCGTAAACGTTATGTGGAAAGGCCTTATTGAAGAATATAAACAATTTTTACCCGTAACAGAAAACACACCTGCTTTAACTTTAAACGAAGGCAATACGCCTCTTATACATTTAGTAAATTTATCTAAAAAACTTGGCATTGAGCTTTATGGAAAAATCGAAGGTGCAAATCCAACAGGTTCATTCAAAGACCGTGGTATGGTGTTTGCCGTTGCAAAAGCAATTGAAGACGGTAGCAAATGTGTTATTTGTGCCTCAACTGGTAACACATCAGCCGCGGCAGCAGCTTATGCAACACGTGCAGGAATCCAATCTATCGTCGTTATTCCTAAAGGAAAAGTGGCTCTAGGTAAGCTAGCACAAGCGACAATGTATGGTGCAAAGATTATCGAAATCGACGGTAATTTTGATGATGCATTAAATATTGTTCGTCAAGTAAGTGAAACAACTCCTGTGGCACTTGTAAACTCTGTAAATCCATACCGCATTGAAGGGCAAAAAACGGCATCATTTGAAATTGTAGATGCTTTAGGAGCAGCTCCAGATTATCTTTGCATCCCTGTTGGTAACGCAGGTAACATTACTGCATACTGGAAGGGCTTTAAAGAATATGACGTAGCAAAAGGCTCTGGTTTACCAAAGATGTTCGGCTTTGAAGCTGAAGGTGCAGCAGCGATTGTAAAAGGTGGACCTATTGCTAATCCTGAGACAGTGGCAACAGCTATTCGAATTGGTAATCCTGCAAGCTGGAAATTTGCTGAAGCAGCTCGTGATGAGTCTGGCGGAATTATTGATTCAGTTACAGACGAAGAAATTTTAGCTGCTTACAAATTAATTGCTGGCACTGAAGGAATTTTCGTTGAACCAGGCTCAGCTGCATCATTAGCAGGTGTTATTAAATCAGTTGAAAATGGCAAAATTGCAAAGGGCTCTAAAGTTGTTACAATTTTCACGGGTAATGGATTGAAAGATCCTGATACTGCAATGAATGTCTCGACTGTAGATGTTGTTTCACTTAAAAATGATGAGGAAGAAATTCGAAAATACATCGAGGGTGTACTATGAGTAATATGTGGCAAATCTCAGTTCCTGGGAGCACAGCCAATCTAGGCCCTGGCTTTGATTCAATAGGACTTGGCTTGTCTCTTTACTTAAAGTTAACTGTTTCTATACAGGATCGATGGGAAATTATCCATCTCGATGATAATGGTCCTAAAGAGTTTGAGTTGGAAGAGCACTTACTATACGTGATTGCCAAAAAAATTGCGGATCAATACGGTAAGCAGCTACCTGCCTGCCGTGTTGAAATGGCAAGTGAGCTTCCATTAGCCCGTGGTTTAGGGAGCAGTGCAGCAGTCATCGTTGCAGGAATTGAACTAACTAACCAAGTCTGTGACCTAGGCTTAACTGTACAGGATAAACTCAATTTATCCTCACAAATCGAAGGACATCCAGACAATGCAACAGCTTCAGTATTAGGAGGATTAACAATTTCTTCAATGAATGAAAATGGCGTTGTCGATACATTTCATTTCAATGATATTGATGCTTCCTTTGTTGTGTATGTACCCGATGTCGAACTAAAAACAAGTGAATCTCGTTCTGTTTTACCAGAACAATTTGAACGTGCCTATGCAGTGAATGCCTCTGCAAATGCAAATATGCTAGCTGCCTCATTAATGGCTCGTGATTTTGAGCGTGCAGGTCGTTATATGGAAGCCGATTTATTCCATGAACCTTTCCGCGCCAAATTAATTCCACAATATACAGAGATTCATGAAGCCGCAAAGGCTAATGGTGCATTTGGAACAGCTTTAAGCGGAGCAGGGCCAACGCTAATTTCCATCATCCCTACTGCTATTGCACATGATTTCGTAAATGCCATGAAAAATCAATTTCCAGAGCATCAAATTATCTTAACAAAAGCCGATGAATATGGTGTACAGGTAAAATTTGAACGTCTACTGCAAAAGTAGACATTTTTTCTTGAAGGGGGAAGTAGCTTGAAACCAATTATTTTCTGTGATTTTGATGGCACTATAACAGAAACAGATAATATCGTCTCACTAATGACTCAATTCGTTCCAGAAGAATCTGAGAAAATTGCTAAAGCAATGATGGAACAAACTATAACCTTTAAAGATGGCGTTTCAGCAATGTTTGAGCTATTATCAACTAAACAAAAGGATGCTGTTATCCAATATTTATTAGATACGGCCATTATACGCGAGGGTTTTGGCGATTTCGTTCGCTTCGCACGGGAGAAACATATTCCGTTTTATATTGTTAGTGGAGGTGTCGATTTTTTCATTGAGCCACTTCTAAAAAAATACGGCCCATTTTCTGATATATATTGTAATAGCGCTGATTTTTCAGGACAACAAATTAAGCTCGTCTTTTCAAATAGCTGTGATGAGGAATGTGCGAAATTTGAGACACAGGGCTGTGGCTGCTGCAAAGCAAGCGTCATGCGAAAGGTCGCACAGAGCGATCATTTTAAAATCGTGATTGGAGATTCCCTTTCTGATTTTGAGGCTGCAAAACAGGCAGATTTAGTGCTTGCTAGGGATCATCTTATTAAACGCTGCGAAGACCTTCATCTTCCTTATAAGCCCTTTGAGACATTCTATGACTGCTTAGAAATGGTAAAAGAGCTTATGGAAGCAGAAAAGGCTGTTTCAATGTAATGAAAAAAATTAGAGCAATGGCGGTATGGTTAATAAGTGCCGCTCTTATTTCTATCTAACAAAGGGAGCCATCCTCCAATTAGATGGCTCCCTTTCCACGTTCATGATTTATCCCGCATTAACTGCCGTAAATGCCCGATTAGTGAATACTAATAATCAGTGGAGGATGAAGAACCCCCCACTGATCAAAGTTTCACTTTATTTTTCGCTATAAAAAATCTCTTTCGACGTTCATACCAAAAGACACAGATAATGAACCACGTATACCCCATACTCCATCCAGCCAAAACATCTGAAGCAAAATGACGGGCACCAGCAACTCGTGACAAACCAATAAGTCCCGTTAATATAATTGCCCCAAGCCAAAGTATAGTTTTACGCCCCTTGCTATTGTTCTCCGAAAAAATATAGGCAGTTGTAAATAAATACAAGATGCCTGTCATAGCATGTCCAGATGGAAAGCTAAAGGATGTTAATTGTTCCTCAATTTCAGGCCTTGGTCGTTGCACCCATTTTTTCAATAATTGGTTCAGAACATTTCCACCTGCAATTGTTAACAAAACAAATAATATGCCTCGATAATTTTTTACTTTCCATGCTAAATACACTATTAGAACAATAGCCACAGACACTACAAATGCCGGTTCTCCTATATAATGAAAAAATTCTATAAATCGATTACCGAAAAATAAATCAGCCATTTTTGTATCAAATGTATTGATTAACTTACTTTGAAAAGTAACACGTAACACAAAAAAGATAATGAGCGTTAATACCGCTAAAGGATAAGCCCATTTTTTCATATAATACTCCACCTCAAAACTCTATGCTGTTATATTTTTCACATCATATCATATTTAAGTCAGCTAGAGGTGAATTTGCTTTTTATCCCTTGTAATACTCCCCACCCCAAATTTAGAGAAACGAAGTTAGGTACGAGGTTAACTGTCCGTAATTGCCCGATTGGTGAAACTTTATCTAACCCAATGTGCCCCCTCTTTCCTGAGGTATGACAAATGTTTTTTCTTCTGCTTTATTAAAATAATTTGAAAGAGCTAATGCAACGATAAATAAGATTGCAACGATAGGTATTATTTTTCTAAACAAAATATACACTTCCTCATCTTCAGTTTGAATTATTTTAATAATACTGGATCAAATAACCAATCCTTTGGTCCAAAGTTTTTATCCTTCTCTCCTCTTACTTCACGAGATATATTGTTTTTAATAATTAATTCTCTAAACTTTCTACTGAACAAAGTTTTTCGGTATAAATACCTTCCATCATGGCTCCATTCTGCCGAGAAAAATACATCGTCTTTTAAATTGGTTACATCTTTGCACTGATAAATATCAGGTCCGTTGATAATCCCACTTAAACCACATCGGCATGGTGGTTGCTCTGTCGCAAAATACAATTTAACTCTTTCAGTGCTGCATTCTGGTAATACTTGTGTCGGTATAATTTGAAAGGCTTGTTGCTTCCCTTCTTCCGGTCCTTGATGAATAACCTCTAAAAGTTCATAGCCTTTAATATTCTCTTGCTTCATTAATGTCACTAATTCCTGTGACGCTACCCAATATCCGCTCACATGAACTAGATGACGATCTTTCATTTCTGTTGTATCTATCACTAATGGTGAAAGTTGCTCTTTTTCCTTAAGTCCACAATGCTGGCAATGGGTGCTTATAGAAAATAAAGTTCCTTTATCGTCTATAAACATATCAGGTGAGTTACCTGTTGAATTTAATGTAAACAATGGTGCTTGCTCATATTCGCTATCTGAAAAATCAAAGTAAAAACGTTCTCCGATTGAAACAATCCCTAATTCGCGTTCCAATGATTTATATAATGCTG
The DNA here is from genome assembly GCF_016638705.1 of Lysinibacillus agricola. GTDB lineage: Bacteria > Bacillota > Bacilli > Bacillales_A > Planococcaceae > Lysinibacillus > Lysinibacillus agricola. The sequence continues at coordinate 4,808,781 of NZ_CP067341.1, forward strand.
CTACATGTTCATATGTTACATCTTCATTTAATGTGAAAATAGGATTAAATGATGCCTTTAAATTTCTTTTTCTTATTTCAGGGGCACCGATAAAAATACCAAAGCGATTATACACTTTAATGACTTGATCTTGACTAGATTCATCTATAGAAAATAAATTTTCAAGTTCTACTTTCAAAATACACGCCTACCTTTATATAAAGTTTTATGGTGAAGTACGTTGACTAGCTAGTATCTTAAAAAAATCTACAATCTCTACTTTATTCATAGATAGTCAGGCTGCTTATTTTAAACGAAATCTTATAAATATTTATTACTTACTATAACAAATCTACTTAACCACGATTATATTAAGCCTACCAGTACTTACACCGACATTTCAACGTTGGGTTTACGCCAATTTTTTGGCGGTCTTTGACCCGATTTCTGGCGTGATTTGGCGGTCATATAAAAAACACCGCCAAAAAATGGCGGTGTCACACGAGGATTATAGGTATTTAGAATTATGATTAAGGGATAATTACCTAAGTCAAAATATGGAACTCCAAATACACCTAATCTCTCCCTTTTTATTGAAAAATATACCAATATCAATGAGTATAACATATAGATAAACTATAGTAAATTCATTCTTTCTGCAAGATTTACAGCCTCGGTACGAGAATCTACATTCAACAAAGAAAACAGCTGTGTTAAATATCTTTCGGTTGTTCGTTGAGGGATATTTAGCTCAATAGCAATTGCTTTATTCGTATGCCCTTCCGCAATCAGTCTTAAAATTTTCTTTTCTTTTTCGTTTAAGTGAATATCGAGTTTAGCGTCCTGCAATTTAAATCGATTATCGAGAAAATCCAAGAAATTTTGAGGTAAAACAATTTCACCATTTGCAATGGCTCGAACAGTTCGTAAAATTTGTTCCTTAGAGGCTGTTTTAGCTAAAATACCTTCTATTTTCCGTTCTAAAATAAGTGGATAATAATCAGTAGTATCGTCACCCGTATAAAGGATAATTGAAGCATTTGATTGGATAGCTTTAATGCTGCGTGCTAAATTGATACCATTTTCTAACGGCATATTTATATCAATTAAATAGATATCATAGGGTTTGTCTTTAATTCTCTGTATGACATGAGTTGCATCACTTTCTGTATCAACTATAATATCTTCATTTTCTTGAAATAAATTTTTCGTTCCCTCTAACACAATAGGGTGATCATCCACTATGAGCATCGTAATCAAGTGTGTCACTTCCTTCTTTTACTGTAATTCTAATAGACATTCCTTCATTAGCCTGTGAATCGATGTAAAAATGCCCGTTAAAGGCCTTTACACGCTCTTGCATACCCCGAAGTCCCATCGATTCTGCGACAATAATATCATTAACATTGCAGCCTACACCATCATCCTTGTAAATGATTTCGAAACCATCGTCCCATTCTTGAAGATGAATTTCAACTGTTGTTGCATAGGAATGTTTTAAAGCATTGTTGAGTAATTCTTGAAATAGTCGATAGATCATTAAATTCATACGCTCATCCTCTAAATAAAGGCGATCTATCGTATAAATTAACACAAAACTAGCTCTTTCTATTACTTTGCGAATTAGCTTTTCTAATGCTGCATTTAGCCCTAATGTGTCTAATAATGGGGGCTTCAAATTTTCACAATAAGCTCTTAAATCATGTAAGGATGTAACCATCTGCTTATGAATTTTTGCAAGTTTTCGCTGGATATCTGTTGTATCCTTCGCATTGATAAGGACATCAACCTCTCGAGCAATATGAAGCTGCTCTTGCAAATTTGTATCATGTAGTTCTTGAGCTAATTGATATTTCTCCTCTTCAAACCTTAACCATAATAACTTGTTTAACCAAGGTAATTGACTATCACCGGCCTGCCTCATATGTTTTAGTTCCTCTAAAAGTTCTTCCACCATCTTAGTATTTTCAATGAAATTATTTACATATAATAAGAGCAATTCAAGCCATAGAAGCTCTTCATCTTTTAAATGAATTGAATTGTTATGTCCCAATACTAATACTCTTTTATAATGCGCATCTTGATGGAGGAAGGCTAGATATACTTGGTCAAATTTTTTAATTTCCCCTAATTTTATATCTTCCATTAACACCGGATTAATCGGGAGCCTACCCTCAACCGTTGATGTAAATTGCTTTGTGTCATAATCATAAGTTAATACAAATACATGCTCAAGCTCAAGATGTAGAGAAACTTCATGAGCAAATTTCTCTAGAAGCTCATCTATTTTTATTGTTTTACCAATCTTATCTACTGCCGTATATAACTGATGTATATAATCCCCTTTTGTCGAAAATAAGATTTTTCGTTTTCGGTAATCGACTTTCTCTTTTATGTAAAAAAGAACAACTAACGATGAAAAAGTAAAAAATGAAACACCTGATATTACGGTCATCGTTAAATATTTCCCTGCAATCCAATACAAACCAACTATAAACCACACAGTAAAAATCAACGAAAAAATTACATAGTAACGGAGTCTTGTAATATGGTATTCAATATCAAATAGCCGCTCTGCTAATTGCGTAAAAATAAAACTAAACGGAATTAACAATAAAAATAGAGCACTAATTTCTGCTGAAAGTATAGATTGATGAAATAAAATGTAAGGGAGTGCATATAGAAAAAGGAATGGCAGAAACGGAATCAGTATACTAATTAATAAAATTTTTAACTGAGGCGATTTATATTTGAAATAGCTTAGCAATAAAATACTAAGTATGATAATAAGGAAAATGAAGAACACAGCTAGTACAATATTCGAAAGTAAATTATTAATAGCAGGGTAAATAATGCCAGTGCCACCCAATATCATTGCTATCACAGGGAGTATATAAAACAATTTTATATTGTTAGAAAGCAACCAATTTGTTTTTAAAAATGTATAATAATTCCTTAAGAAATGGAGTAATAACACTAAGCATAGCAACATGCTACCACGGTTAACGATTACACCAATACTGTTTAGAGCGCCGGATGAACCAATGCTAACATAAGCCATGGAAACAGTGAGCATAAATAATATAAGTAAACATAAAAGAGATGTATTTTTTTGTTTAAAATATAAGTAAAACACAATAATTAGTGTTAAAAAAAAGTAACAGGCAGGTATTATCAATATATAATAATAATATTGCTCTAGTACATCAAATCTACTAATTCTCACATCAATTATTTGTTCGTTAGGCTTCATTATTGTTAGTAAGCTTGCCGTACGTATTAAATGATCATGTTTTACATTAGGGACATCCTCTGTTTGCATGTTATTTACACTTAAAATAACATCCCCTTCAGAAATTCGAATTCCATCCTCTAATTGTTTATTATATGAACTAGTTACTACCCATTCCCCATTTTCTTCTTTTAAATCTATACCCAAAGAAGGCTTGCTATAAGTAATATACATTAGGTAAGAGCCTAGCAATATGTAAATACTTATAGCAAGCAGAAACCATATACGTTTAATTATTTTTAGTTCCAAAATCCATTTTCTAAGCATACTTTTTCTTCAAACGAGTCAAGTATCGCTTTTTGCTCAATAGCTGAAATTCCAATTAATGAGGCTTTTTGTTCCTTTAATAGAGCAACTAGCTCTGGGTTCTTTTCTAGATGTTGAATTACATTAATCATACAAATCTCTCCTCATTTCATTAGTTTATTTAGGTAGTTTTTACCCAATTCGTTTATAGCTACATTTTCAAGAATATTTAATGCTTTTAACTTATAAACATTTTTAATAGTAATTGCATAACGTATTGCACCACCATTTGTCAACTCGTTTTCCGTAGCATTATTATCCAAAAATGCAACTATATCATTATTATAATAGTTTATAACAGATTTTGAAACATCATTTTTCTGTGATAAAAGATAAATAATAGGCAGTGAGTATCTTTTATTTAGCAAGTCATTTTTAGGTCCCCAAGTTTTTAAACTTTGAATATCGTTTTTAATTTGTTGGATAATACCTATGTATTTCCCATACTCCTCAACCTCAGGAGATATTTCTCCTTTTGCAAGAACTTCACCAATTAAGCAACCCATTGCTGTTAAAGAACCAGACTTTTGGTCAATCATTTGTAAATATGATTCCTCATCCCTACAAATATTGAGTAAATCTAGCTGCTGACCGTTTATACTCCGTAATGCATAATCCTCTAGTATTTGAATAGCAGTATTTTTGTGTTTAAAGGAAGTCTCATGAATAGTTTTAGAAGCCATCACTAGCATAGCTAAAGCAACATTTAATGATAATTCAGGTGTTTCACTCCAAGTGTAGTCCGAATCCTTGTCCTGCAAGTCATCGATAATATCAAAAGACAAAATTAGAAGTTCAATAGCTGCGGCTACTTTATAGATGTCCTCGTTCAAACAATCTGTAAATGCTTCATAATGCAAATAACATAGCTTACCAAATGAATAGCCTACTATTTTCTTCTCTTCTTTAAAACTTTCTAGCATCGACCGTAGTTTATGGCCTATCAATGCCTCATTTTTAATAAGAATGTCCAATGATTCATTAATTTGTTCGTCTATCACCTTCAATAGTCCTCTACCCCCTTAAGCATACTATTAAATAGTATATAGATTAATGGGAAATAATACTAGACATTAAAACACAAAGGAAATATTTTACTTAATATTTTGCAGACCGCCAAAAAATGGCGGTCTTTCTGAAGGCACGCCATTTTTTGTTTAGAAATAGTAAAAATAAGTGGCGGTATTGTATTACTGACCGCCATTTTTTGGCGTAAACTCACCATTGAAATGGCGTCCTCACTGATGATACGCTTAAATTAAGCTAAGATAGTATTGTACATAGTTAATTCAAAGTTATAAGTATAGGAACCATTTAAGCTACTAATAAGGGAATTCTTCAACACTGGGAGTGATTGAAATGAAAAACGAAGTAAATGAAAATGTTTTAATACTTACAGCTACTTTTTCCTGTACAATTTTTGTCTCTGAAGAAGAAATCACCATTAAAAAGCCTTCGAACGAACAACAATATATTGAACAAATAATTATTCATGCCGAGCAACAAGCATATCAAGAAACCTTATCAGAGTATAAAAACAAGTCTACATTTTCAAATTTTATTTGTGATATTCCAGGATTTGAAGATACTTTTCAACAAAAAGCTGGACACTTTTTATTAAACCATATGGAATTTTAAGAGCAGCTGAAGAAAGTCTATCCATTTTGCCTTTAGTAAGCCCATTTACCTCTGGTCTGAATATACATACACCTATAATCTATACGTCTCCAAACTATAGTATTATAAACGCAAGAAGCACTTGCTCTAACACCACATCTATTGAAAATGCCGCTAAAATAGGCGAAACGGTCGGCTCATCTGATTATCTCAATAATTCAGAATTAGAAATTGACATTTCCTCTTCAAGAAAATTTACTACTGTGAACGAAGTAAATCGGACACCTAAACGATCTACAGCCAAATTTACTGGAGTTTCCATTAGTGAAAGTGGTATTTCTTTTAATATTACTACTGCATTTAATATATGGAATAAAGCGTCCATTAAACATTAGTTTATCCATTTCGCCTTGGCGTAATTATAGCTTTCGCGCAGAAAACATTTGCCGCTGACGCTTCGCTTTCGCGCAGAAAACATTTGCCGCTGACGCTTCGCTTTCGCGCAGAAAAGATTTGCCGCTGACGCTTCGCTTTCGCGCAGAAAAGATTTGTAGCTGTCGCTTTGCTTTCGCTACTAAATACATTTGCCGAATGAAGATAAAATAACCCTTTAGCAAGTCTCACATTTTTTTCGAGCTCCTACTATAAATAATGGGGATGGCACAATTACAGATGTGCTTCCCCTCCTTTATGACGTCCTACCGTTGCTTTAACGAGGCTATCCTTCACTTCGACCCTTCTATCCGTCACTTTTGTTTCTACAACATAATACAAGGTTCCCACATATTTCGGTCAACACAAAATACTCCCTGATCTATACTAAAGCAAATTTTCGTTAGGAGTGTCGGGATAGTAACATCCATTACTAAAAGAAATTATTTGAACGCTCAATCATTTATTTACCAGATAATCCTCCGAATCAAAAAAGGTGCCTCAAATAACTTTGAGACACCTCTACATTATTAACCTTTTACATAATAAACTTCTTGACCGCTTTCGATGATGTGTTCGGGTTTCGGTTTACCAGCACTTGCTTTATGACCAGCAATATGCTCAGGGCTCTTCTCCCAGTTTTTCCATGCTTCTTCTGATTCCCAACGAACCACAATTAGCACTTCCTCATCACCACGGCGTACTTTTTTTACAAGTACTTGCTTATCAATAAAGCCCGGTTGTTGTTCAAGCAATGTTGGACCATCTTTTTTGGCACCAAAACGCTCAACAACTTTATCCGAATTACCTTCCGTCACGACAATCCGTTTAATTTGTACAAACATATTAGTTAAAAGCCTTTAAAACGTCATCTACTTTTTGAGTTTCAGAAGTTAAACCGCCACCAGATAAATACCAAACTTGTGGATCTAAATAGAAGATTTTACCGTTTTTAGCAGCGTTCGTTGCTCCAACGATTTCGTTTTCAATCGCAGCTTTTGTACCAGATTCACCTTCTGGATTTACAGCAGCATCACGGTCAACTACAAATAGGATATCTGGGTTTGTATCACGCACATATTCAAATGATGCGGTAGCACCGTGTGTAGAAGCTTCAATTTTTTCATCAGCAGCTTTTACACCATATACGTCATGGATAACACCGAAACGTGAACCAGGACCATATGCAGATAATGAACCTTCATTTGCTAGAACGATTAAAGCTTTTTCTTCAGCTGAAGCTGTTTTAGCTTTAACTTCCTCTACTTTTGCTTCATATGCAGCAAATGCATCAGCAGCTTCTTTTTCTTTACCAAAGATTTTACCAGCTAATTCTGTTTTTTCTTTAAATGACTCCACGAAATTTTTATCATCTACACCTACATATACAGTTGGCGCAATTTTAGATAATTCATCGTAAGCTGATGCTTGACGACCAGAGATGAAAATAATATCTGGATTCATTGAAGAGATTGCTTCAAAATCAGGCTCTTTTAAAGAACCAACATTCACATAAGTTGTATCAGTATATTTGCTTAAGTATTCAGGAACTGATTTTTGTGGAAGACCCGCAATTTTAACATCTAAAGCATCTAAAGTATCAAGGAAACCATAGTCAAATACAACAACATTTTCTGGAATTTTATCAAGAGTTACTTCTTTGAAATTATCTTCACCGTCTTTAATAGCTGGGATTGTAATTGGGTAAGTTGAAGCCTCTTCTTTTTGCTCTTCAGCAGGCTTACTATCAGTTTTAGAACCTGTATCCTCTTTTTTTGCATCGTCCTTTGAGCCGCAAGCAGCTAATACTAATAGCATCATCGCCATTAATACAGTAAGTAATTTCCAATTTTTCATTGTAAAATTGCTCCTTTAAATTTATTTTATAGTTAATAGATGGTCATTCAATCTTTACCATTTTTTATGCGTTAAAATAGACACAAATGCGACAGCCATCCTGTTCTTGAACAGGAATGTCCATATCATAGATTTCCTTTAAAGCATCTGAATTAATGATGTCATTTGTTGGACCGTCTTTGACAACACGTCCATTCTTTAAAGCAACGATATGATCAGAATATACAGAAGCAAAGTTAATATCGTGTAATACGATGACAACTGTTTTTCCTAGTTCATCAACTAGCTTTCGCAGAATCTTCATGATTTGCACAGAGTGCTTCATGTCCAAGTTGTTAAGCGGCTCATCAAGCAGAATATAATCTGTATCCTGTGCGATAACCATTGCGATAAACGCACGTTGACGTTGACCGCCCGATAATTCATCCAAATAATCATGTTGAAGATCATCTAAATTCATATATTGAATTGCTTCGTCTACCTTTAGCTCATCCTCTGGCTTTAAATTCCCTTTTGAATAAGGGAAACGCCCGAATGAAACAAGCTCACGAATTGTTAGTCTGACATTCATATAGTTCGATTGCTTTAAAATCGATACACGCTTTGCGAAGTCATCTGATTTCCAACGACGTACATCTGACTTGTCGAGTAATACTTCCCCAGTATCTGCATTAAGTAAACGGCTTACCATTGAAAGCAATGTTGATTTACCTGCACCATTTGGTCCGATAAAAGACGTAATTTTCCCTGGTGCAACGTCTACACTGACATCTTGAATGACCGGTTTTTTTCCAAAATACTTGGTAAGTTCTTTTACTTGGATCATCCCGCTGACCTACTTTCCTTCAATAATAAGTAGATGAAGTATACGCCACCTACAAAGTTTATAATAACGCTGAGTGTTGTATCGAAGTTAAAAATACGTTCGACCATCCACTGTCCACCGACTAAAGCAACAATACTCATTACACAAGACCCTGCGATTAACACAGAATGCTTGTACGTCTTGAAAAATTGATACGATAAATTCGCTACGATTAAACCAAAGAATGTAATTGGTCCAACAAGAGCTGTAGACACGGCAATTAATACCGAAGAAACTATGAGCATGCGCTGTACAAGCTTATCATATGGTACCCCTAAATTAATTGCTGTATCACGCCCAAGAGACATTACGTCTAATTGACTCATATGACGCCAGCCATAAATAAAGGTAATGAGTATGACGACACCTGCAAGCCATACCAAATCCGAATTAACATTGTTAAAGCTTGCAAACATTTTACTTTGTAAGCTTAAAAATTCATTCGGATCAATCAATACTTGGAAGAATGTTGTTACGCTTCCTAAAAATGTTCCGACAATCATGCCGACGAGCAGCAAGAAATAAATCGGACGTTTTCCTTCCTTGAACAATACACGATAGAAAATTAACGCAAAGACAATCATCGCTGTAACAGCAAGTAAAAAATTGTATTGAGCGTTAATTACGAATACCGACATAGAACCAAAGAAGTAGAAGATGATTGTTTGAACCATCAAATATAAAGCATCGAGTCCCATTACACTTGGCGTTAAAATACGGTTATGTGTAATCGTTTGGAAGACCACGGTTGAATATGCAATCGCAATCCCTGTTAACGACATCGCTACCACTTTAATAAGGCGGCGTGGGAACGCATAATGGTAGTTGCCATTTAGCTCATAAAATACATACAGTAAGATAAAGACTACTGCGAGACCTAATAAAACCAACATCTTTGTACGATTACGCATATGCTTTCCCCCTAAACAACATAAATAGGAAGATCGCACTTCCGATGACGCCGACCGTCATACTAATCGGAATTTCATAAGGGAAAATCAGCACACGCCCTATTATGTCGCAGAATAATAAGAACGACATACCTAGTAAAGCTGTATGAGGCAATGTCTTAGCAAGGTTATCCCCTTTGAACAGCGAAATTATATTTGGAATGATTAAACCAAGGAATGGAATCACACCAACAGTTAGCACCACTGTCGTTGAAATAAGTGCTACTAACACTAAACCTAAATTCACAACGAATTTGTAAGAAAGACCAAGGTTTTTGGCAAAATCCTCACCCATCCCAGCCACTGTGAAACGATTTGCATAAATGTAAGCTATAATCAGCACGGGTACACTTATGTATAAAAGCTCATATCGACCTTTCATCATTAATGAGAAATCTCCTTGTAACCATGCAGAAATGTTTTGGATAATATCCGCCTTATACGCAAAGAACGTTGTAATCGACGAAAGGATATTCCCAAACATTAAGCCAATAAGCGGTATAAAGATCGCATCTTTAAACTTTATTCGATTTAATATTTGCATAAACAATAATGTGCCGGCTAAAGCAAATATGAAAGCGAAGGAAATTTTTTGAAAGTACGTGACATTTGTGAAAAACATCATCGAAATTAGTACACCCAACTTTGTGGCATCTAAAGTACCTGCTGTCGTTGGTGACACGAACTTATTCCTACTTAAGCTTTGCATAATTAAACCAGCAATACTCATACCTGCTCCTGCTAACAAAATTGCTACAAGTCTTGGTATACGACTAATAAAGAATAGTCTAGTTTCTTCTGATCCGAAGTCTAAAAGGTCACTAGGTTTAATATTCACTACACCGATAAATAGTGACACAATTGACAACACTACAGTTGCTGTTAAAAGATATCTTATTTTCATTGTAATCCCCGGTAGATTCATTTTTGCTCGTAATTCATTCTCTAGTGAAAATGATTATCACTACTCACGATTCTCATTATAAGCATGTTTGTATTCTCAGTCAACCTTCAATTGAGAATTGTTCTCGTTTTATTCGATAATCCTTAAAAAACAAGCTTAAGTAACGGAATATCTGCGATTCCAATCATTTTTCGAAGTTGAATATTTCTACCTTTTTAAACAAATAAAAAAGATGATTGAGAATAGAACACCAATTATCCCTCAATCACCTTATCAATTATGCTATTCGTCGAATTCCTCTTAACCACGCAAAAATAATTAAAACTACCAATATAAAACCGACATACCCCATTACAGCATATAACTTTGCTACAAGTGTTGTAAAACCAGCAAGACTTGCTAGAAAGCTCAAACCTCCGATAAAAACGGCAGCTACTTTAAAACTAGGCTTACTAGGTTTTAAAAATCTTACCAAGAATGAATAGAACATTCCCACCGCTGTATTATAAATCATCCCTAATAGGGAAATGGACATTAGTAGACCGACTAGAGGATGAATTTCATTTGCTAAGGCTAGCATCGGTATATCAATACCAACGATGACATTCATTTTTGCAAGAAGGGAAAGGTTAATAAGTAGAATTAAAGCTCCTAGCAAAATCCCGCCAATAATGCCTCCCATCCCTGCAACTTTTTCATTGCGGATAGATCCACACATAACAGTTAAAAGCGAAAAACACACACCTATATTAAAAGACATATACAGTAATGCCGTAACCCACCAGCTTTTAGAACTTACTTGTGCTTGTTGTGCGATAACAGCTTGTTCTACAAAGGTTAAATCCATCGTAGCTAATGAATAGACAGCTATTATTGATACAATTGTTAGTAGATAGGGTGTGGCAATAGCAATAATGTTTATGATGCTTTTCACATTCATCATAACTGTCGCTATCGTAAGTACAATCATACAAATACTTCCTAGCCAAACTGGTAGTCCAAACATTTGCTGAAAAGTAGCACCTGCTCCTGCAAACATAATTACCGCTACACCAAATAAGAAGAGCGACAGTAAATAATCCATCACCAAACCTACAGCATTACCTGAAATTTGATAAATTAAATCCTTGTGCGATGTCGTACGCAACCTTGAGCTAATTTGAGCAATGCACATTCCTACTAAGGCAAATCCAAATGTAGCGATAAGTGCACCATAAATTCCATGAAAGCCGTAGCTCGTAAAATATAGTACGATTTCCTGTCCTGATGCAAATCCCGCACCGACGATAATTCCTACATAGGCACCACCGATTTGTAAACTTTTTTTCAATCAGTTCTCTCCCTGTTTATCCTATTATTGGGATCATCACCAAAACGTGTGGTTGATTTCCGTTCCGACTGGGCGCTTTGTTGTTGCTGTCGCTTCGCTTTCGCACAGATAAAACATTGTTGCTGTCGCTTCGCTTTCGCACAGATAAAACATTGTTGCTGTCGCTTCGCTTTCGCACAGATAAAACATTGTTGCTGTCGCTTCGCTTTCGCACAGATAAAACAATTGCTGCCGCTTCGCTTTCGCACAGAGCAAAGCTTCCTGGGGGCGCCCAGCCTCCACTCCAATCAACTTATTTACATAGTAGACGTTTTACCAAAAGTCATCCACAACTTTTGAACCTATTATTGATAGACCTTCTTGCTAATTGTTAATTCATCAATTACCTTCCTATTAGGCGTATATCCAATTCCAGCCGTTTGTGGCACACGAATATAACCATCCTCTACAATTACTTCAGGTGTAATGATATCCTCATACCAATAATGACTAGAGCCTGCAGTATCCCCAGGCAATACAAAATTAGTGAGTGATGTTAATGCAATATTATGCGCTCGTCCGATTCCTGCCTCTAACATACCGCCACACCAAACGGGAATATTATTTTCTTTACATAAATCATGAATTCTCCGGGCTTCCGTTAATCCGCCTACGCGCCCTATTTTGATATTAATAACACCACAGCTACCAAGCTCTATCGCTTTTCGAGCATCTTCATAGGAGGTGATACTCTCATCTAAACAAATAGACGTTTTTAATTTTCGCTGTAGCTTAGCATGATCAACAATATCATCTACTGCTAATGGCTGCTCAATCATTAATAGATTAAATACATCCAGTTGCTGCAATACATCCATATCGTTCAATGTATACGCAGAATTAGCATCTACCATCAATGGCAGATCTGGCATTTCAGCTCGAATGGCACGAATAACTTCTACATCGTGGTCTGGCTTAATTTTCACTTTTACTCGTTTATAGCCTTTAATTACATGAGCTTTTAATAAATCTATTAATGCTTCTGTAGAAGATTGAATCCCTACGCTTACGCCTACCTCTATTCGCTCCTTATCCCCGCCTAACGCTTGAGCAAGTGATTGTTTTGTTTGCTGAGCATAAATATCCCATACAGCCCCTTCAATAGAGGCCTTCGCCATACAATTACGACGAATAGAGGAAAACAAAGCACTTACCTCATCTGGATGCCCAATCTCTTTATGTAACAAGATGGGTATCAAAAAATCTTCAAGCATATGCCATGTTGTTTTTAATGTCTCCTCTGTATACCAAGGTGCTACAAAGGCAACAGCCTCTCCCCATCCTACAGTTCCTGATTGATCTCTCGCCTCTATAAGTAAAAACTCTTTTTCATCAATTGTACCGAAACTCGTTGTAAATGGTGCTTTCATGGGCATTTTTATATGTCTAACTGTAATCTGTTCTAGTTTCACAAAATTTCACTCCTTATTCTTATTATAAAGCTAATAAGGAGCGTCTGACTAATAGGTAGCTATGCACATATTCATTGTCCTTTTTCAGTCGAACAATTGCATAATTTTGTTCAAATAATGTCGTTAAAATAGTACGGATTTTATAACGCCAGTCCTCTGCAAGCTTAGGACTCTCTACTTTCATCTTTTGTAAAAATTGAGGAATAGGTAATAAATAGGCGTCTTTATAATATAATTGCTCTCTCTGAAATTCACCATCAATATCGAGCACTGGTAAGCCATCCACCGTCAAAGACCACGGCACAATTCCCTCAGCTTCTTCTTCTAATTCATTTAGGGAGTCCTCCACTTGATCACGTTCAATCCACCATTCTACAGCAATTCGATCTGAAGGTAACCCATCGTTAAAATCATCCCGGAGCGGACCATAATAATCATTTTCATAATGATAACTAAAAGCATTGAGCTTCAAAAATGATAAATTAGCCATATGTGCCTCTAGCGGATCAAATAACCAACGCACAAGCTGAAACCCATGTTCTTTTGCATATTCCTGTTGGGCATGCTTTAATAATTCACCTACACCTTGTTCACGATATGTTTTCTCCACACCAATCATGTGTGAGTGCAAATAGATTATCCCTTCACGGTATCCAACAAAACAATAATTAAAGCCAATCAGCTTTTCAGCCAAATAGGCTCCAAGCACTAATCCACCATTTTGTACAGCTGCTAACAATTGATGCGAGGGAATAGCCTGACTTCCCCAAATTTTTGCGTTCAAGATTTGTACTTCTGCAATCTCTGTAGGTGTCATTATTTTTTGAATACGCACTCTATCTAACATTATGCTGATTCCTCCTTTGTATTCCCCGACTCCAATGCTAACAATACCGCTCTTGTAAGGATTTCAACACCAGTTACGAGCCTTGCCTGTTTAAATCTCATCTTCGGATGATGTAGTCCCGGCGTTAACCCACAGCCTAAACCTAACATCGTAGACTTTAAATGCGGGCGCTGAACAGCATAGTGATGAAAATCCTCTCCTCCAGGTGTACGTACTGGCTTTCTTAAATTCGACAACCCTGTTGCTTTGACGATCGCCTGCTCCATAATATATTGAGCAGTTGAGTCTACCTCAGCAGCTACTATATTTGCTACTGTACGTAATTCAATCTGCACTTTATGCAAGATCCTAGAAGAATCAATTACCCTTTTTACTCCCTGTGCAAGTGCATCCATTACATCATTTTGTTGAGCTCGTATATCAATGGTGAACGATGCATTTCCGGGAATAATATTGCCGGATTCTCCTCCTGCCTGGAATTTTGTCATCTTAATTGATACAGGAACCATTGGATCTGTATGAATCGTTCTTAAATCTTCGATAATAGTTGCCCCTACCTCAATGGCATTCACGCCTAGATGCGGTCTTGCAGCATGAGCATCTTCTCCAATGATTTCCCCCTCAAGCAATCGGGAGGCTCCATGATACAACGCGGCACAATATGTACCGTCTTCAAGCTCATGGACAGGTCTTACATGGACACCGAATAAGAATTCTAAATCATCAACGATTCCTTCTTTTAAAACGGATAAAGCGCCTGTTCCTTTTTCTTCAGCTGGTTGAAAAATCACACGAATTGTACCGTTGAATGATTGAGCAAGCTCTTTCAAGAGTAATAGAGCACCGATTGCCATCGTCATATGTCCGTCATGGCCACAGGAGTGATTCGCACGAAATTCACCATCTACCTCCTGCCATAATGCATCAATGTCCGTACGCAAGCCGACTTTCGGATTACCACTTCCCACATCAACATAAAGCCCTGTACTGTTTTTAAAGCGTATTGGTGAAAAACCTTCACGTGTTAGTAAATCAAAAATATAATTTGTTGTTTCTACCTCATGCCAGCTTATTTCAGGATTCGCGTGTAAATACGTGAAAATCTCCATTAATCTTGGCCTCAAACGATTCAAAGCTTCCTTCATAGCAAAACCACCCCCTCATTTTTCAAACTATTAAGATTATTATAACGAAAATAAGATCTTTTCTACACAGAAACTTATACCCGCATTCAGCAAATTAAACACATGATAAAACTCACCACTTTTAGACTGTCAATAAATAGCTCATCTCCATAACGTGGGAAAGAAACGTTGATTAGTCCCTTAGCATTATAAAAGTGGTTCTTCATTATATATGTTTGAATGCTTTATGACGTTCTATCCGTCACTTTTGTTTCTACGGGCACAATGTGAAGCTTTCAACTTTCTGACGAATAGTTGCCCACCTCCTCGTTTTGTTAATTCAAACACTAATTAATACAAAAAAAGATGCAAGTACAGTTATTTAAATAACTGCACTTACATCCTTTTATTAGTTAATACCTCGCATAGCTTTTGAAATGATTGGCGAAAGTACTAATATTATAATCCCTAAAACAATTGATAATGAGCCTAAGAAGCCGAAGTATGTGAATTCACTTACAACTTCATAAACCTTTACGAGTTGTGCGTTGATTGCTTGCGCTGCTGCACTTGTTAAAAACCAAAGTGACATCGTTTGTGCAGCAAAAGCCTTTGGCGCCAATTTCGTTGTAGCTGACAGACCGACTGGCGATAATAATAACTCCCCAACCACAACTAAAAAGAATGATAATACTAACCACCATGGACTTACTAAAGCTTCTCCATCTGATAAATATGCTGGTAGCATCATAACTAAGAATGATAATCCTGCAAAGAATAATGCATAAGCAAATTTACGTGGTGTAGTTGGTTGCTTATCTCCCCATTTTAACCATAACATTGCAAATAATGGCGCCATAGTAATGACAAATAATGGGTTTAATGATTGGAACCATGAAGATTTAAGTTGGAAGCTACCAATACTCAACTGTGTACGTGAATCAGCATACGTAGCTAAGATAGTAGCACCTTGCTCTTGGATTGCCCAAAACATAACTGCTGATAAAAACAATGGAATATATGCAAGTAGACGAGACTTCTCATCTTTTGTTGTTTTTTCACTGCGATACATGTAAATAAAGAACACTGTTGGAATAATAATCCCTAAAGCTGTAATGATTAAGCTAAACATATTCATTGTCAATACACCGGTTTTAATGCCGATAGCACCTACTATGACTAAAATTAAGGCTGCTACTCCAAATTGTGTAAAGACTTTTTTCCGCTCTTCAGGCTTTAATGGATTGTTTACTTGTAAACCTGCTATACCTAAATATTTTTTCTCTGTTAATTTATAAACAATTAGACCAATTAACATTCCTACTCCTGCTAAACCGAAGCCAAGGTGGAAGCTATAATCTTGTCCAATTGTTCCGACAATAAATGGCGCAATGAATGCCCCCATATTAATACCCATATAGAAAATTGAAAAACCTGAATCACGACGACTATCAGTTT
The DNA here is from genome assembly GCF_016638705.1 of Lysinibacillus agricola. GTDB lineage: Bacteria > Bacillota > Bacilli > Bacillales_A > Planococcaceae > Lysinibacillus > Lysinibacillus agricola. The sequence goes on from NZ_CP067341.1 coordinate 4,825,193, forward strand.
CAGCATAAATATCTCCGACAATGCTTGAAACGTTCGGTTTTAGTAAGCCAGTCCCGATGACAATAAAGGCCATTGAAGTAAATAACATGCTCACACCACCAGGTAATGCTAGCAGTAAATGACCAATCATTATTAACACGCCACCATAAAAAATAGTTCTACGTGTGCCTAACAGTCGATCGGCAATCCAGCCACCAATTATCCCCGACATATAAACGAGTGAGCCGTAGATGGCCATAATGGAGTTCGCTGTCCCACGATCTAGACCTAGACCGCCTTCATTCAATTCATAATACATAAAGAAAATCAGAATTGCTCGCATACCGTAGTATGAGAAACGTTCCCAAAATTCTGTGAAAAATAATGTAAAGAGCCCTTTTGGGTGTCCGACAAAACATTTTTGAGGGACGGATTTTACAATTTCATCTTTAGTAGACATAAAAATATCCTCTCCCAATTTCATTATTCAATAAAAATATTATTACCCATTAATAAGGATAAAAAACTTTGTTTCATCATACTAAAGCGTTTTCAAGAGTTTTTCAAGAGTTTTAAAAAATGTTGAAAATTTATCACTTTTCTCTATATTCAGATTGATTTTTATGAAATTATAACAAACCTGTTGATATTACTAAGTTTTCTAACTCTTTGACATCTACTAAATTACAAATCAATATAAAATTATTCTAAAATACTTTATACTCTGAGTATTTACTTTTTTTACAAATAAGCTAGGATTATCTAAAATTTCATTCACAGCGCTATGAATCTGCTTTCTCGACTATGCTTTTTAACAAAAAAAGCATGCTAAAAGTGAAGTGCTTTTAGCATACTTAATGTGAGAGTAATTATTTAATTACATATTTCTGGAATTTTGTATAATCCGCTTCTTTTATCTCTAGTGTTAACAGTGTACCATTTTCTTCATATACTGTTTCATAGACAGCAGCATGTTCATTTAAATAAGATACGATATTTCCCTGTTCATACGGAATGAGCATTTTACATGTTACATAATCAGAGAAAATATGCTGACGTATCATTTGCAATAATTCCTCTAATCCAGTCCCTTCCTTTGCTGAAATCCAAATATTATCACCGCTGATAACAGGGTATGGAACGCTTGCTATATCAGCTTTATTATACACATAAATTGTTGGAATTCCTTCAACACCAACCGCTTTAAGCGTTTCATTCGTTACTTCCATCATAAAGCCATGCTCAGAATTTGAAACATCTACAACATGTAGTAATAAGTCGGCATCTCGAGCCTCTTCCAATGTTGAACGAAACGCCTTCACTAAATGATGTGGTAATTTGCTGACGAAACCAACTGTATCTGTTAATAAGAATGTCTTTTTATCAGGCAATTCTATTTGACGGACAGATGTTTCAAGTGTGGCAAAGAGCATATCTTTCTCAAACACTTGTTTATGATCTTCTTGTCCTATCTTCGTAAGTAGCTGATTCATAATGGTTGACTTACCAGCATTCGTATAGCCAACAATGGAAACGACAGGAATCGCATTTTTGCGTCGTTGCTTACGCTGTGTCTCTCGTTGTTCCTTTACAACCTCTAGCTCTTTCTTTATTTTCGCAATCTGATCCTCAATTTTACGTCGGTCTAACTCTAGCTTTGTCTCACCAGCACCACGGTTTTTAAATCCTCCACCAGTGCCACCACCTTGACGGCTAAGAGATGCATGCAAGCCAACTAAACGAGGTAGCATATATTGCAATTGCGCTAATTCAACTTGCATCTGCGCTTCACGTGTTTTGGCACGACGCCCAAAAATATCTAAAATCAACATCGTTCTATCAATGACCTTCGTCTCTAAATCACGCTCTAAATTACGGATTTGTGAAGGTGATAATTCATCATTAAAAATCACTAAATTTGCTTGTGCTTCATCATAAAAATTTTTTATCTCTTCTATTTTACCAGTACCAACATAATGCGATGGCGTAATGCGCTCTAAATTTTGCGTGACAATGCCGACTACTTCTACATTTAAAGCTTCTGCTAAATTTTCAAGCTCCTCCATTGAATAATCAAAATGCTCACCATTTCGTAAATTTACGCCAACTAGAATAGCTTTTTCCAACAATACATCTACTTCCTTAATTCTATCCATCCACAAACCTCCCACCAATGCCTTGGTGCTACTACGACAAATTTTCTCCATCTTACCATATAATGCCCTAATTCGTGGTATTTATAAAACATCTATATTCGTAAAAAATGCGCCCTCTAGCAAAAGGCGCATTTCATTCAATCATTTACTTACGTTCTTCTTTTAGCAATACTTCAGTGCGATTGAATTCATCTTCAATATCTTTATTCGGTTTATATGTCACAATGCTGACAACAACCGCAACGATTAAGCACACTAAGAAGCCTGGAACAATCTCATATAATGCGTCAGATAAGACTTTCATTTTCCCCCAAATGAAGGCAGTTGCAGCGCCTGTCACCATCCCACTGAGAGCTCCGTAATTCGTTAATTTCCTCCAGTATAGTGACAGCAATATTACTGGACCGAAAGCTGCACCGAAGCCAGCCCAAGCAAAACTCACTAAACCTAAAATAGAACTGTCTGGATTCCATGCTAAAATCGCTGCGACAATAGCTACAACTAAAACAGCGACACGGCCAATAAAGACATAATGCTTATCATCTGCTGTTTTATTAAATAATGCTTTGTAAATATCTTCTACAAGCGCTGACGAAGTAACAATTAATTGCGATGAAATTGTACTCATTACTGCGGCTAAAATGGCAGCTAGCATTATACCTGCAATAAATGGATGGAATAAGATTTGGCCAAGTACAATAAATACTGTCTCAGCGTCCTTTAACTCACCTGCATTTTGCTCAAAATAAGCCACACCTACCAAAGCCGTTCCAATCGCACCGAATAGACTTAACACCATCCATCCAATACCTATACGGCGAGCCTGCTTCGTTTCTTTTACTGAGCTAATAGCCATAAAGCGCACAATAATATGTGGTTGTCCAAAATAACCTAATCCCCACGCAAGTGATGAAATAATTACTCCTACTGTTACAGTTGAAGGTAATAAGTTTAGATGTTCAGGATTTACAGCTTTAATGGATGCTATTGTATCTCCAAGTCCACCTGTTAAATACAATCCGAATAACGGTACAGTAATAAGTGCTAAAAACATAATAAGACCCTGTAAAAAGTCTGTATAACTAACCGCTAAAAATCCTCCAAATAATGTGTACGCCACAACTACACCTGATACAATTAATAAACCTGTATGGTAATCATAGCCAAATGAGCTATCAAAAAATTTGCCCCCTGCAACCATCCCTGAAGAAACATAAAATGTAAAAAAGATTAAAATAATAATACCCGACGCGATTCTTATTAGCTTTGTGTTGTCACGTAAACGATTATCCAAATAACTTGGAATTGTAATTGAGTCATTAGTAACTTGTGTATATACACGCAGTCTTGGTGCCACAAGTAGCCAATTCAAATAAGCGCCAATCGTTAAACCAATGGCAATCCAAGCCTCAACTAGCCCAGATAGATAAATTGCACCTGGTAAACCCATTAAGAGCCAGCCAGACATATCTGCTGCACCTGCGCTCAGCGCCGTGACAGCAGGGCCTAGCGAACGCCCTCCAAGCATGTAATCCGTTAAATTCGATGTTTTAACAAATGCATACCAACCGATTCCTAGCATGGCGACCATATAAATAATAATCGCAAGTAATTGATACGTGTTTACAGACATATTTCTCCTCCTATTTCATCGTTGTCTTTATTAAAGAACTTCTATAATAAAAATACCACAAATATACAAATTATCCTATAATTATTAAAAGAACCAATTCTGAAATATATAGTAGCATTGTACTTCATAAAGTGTGTTAAACTAGTGCCATCTATTACACGATAAAGAAGGCGAAATGTATGACATTTGAAGAAATGAGAACTCAGCTTATGGAGCGAATTTTACAACAGCAACTTATTACGGCCACAATCAGTCAACCACGTATGAAATCAAACGAAGTAAAACGCATCAAATTAAAACCTTTAATACTTAAGGATGCTTACCATATACAAATTGAATACCAATTTGAACGCATTTTAAAACACGACAACGTTTTATTAGAAGATTTCCCCGCAAGGCTAGATACATTTTTTAACGATTACCGTCAAGCGCATGTTGATTTTATAGATGAAAAAGTACAAGTACAACTATCAAAAAAGAACAAAGTACTATGGAAATCTGATAAATCCTCAGCTCCAAAGCAAGTAAATTTAGCACATAATCGCAAGAAAAACTATTTACTTGCAGATGATAAACCATATCCATTTTTAATTCGTCTTGGGGTGCAAACAGAAGAGGGAAAAATAAAACAACAAAAATACGATAAATTTAAACAAATTAACCGTTTCATCGAATTCATTGATGATGCATTAGCTTATTTGCCAAAGGATCGTCAGGTTCGTATTTTAGATTTCGGTTCAGGCAAATCCTATTTAACATTCGCCCTATACCATTATTTAAAAATTGAAAAAGGCTTAGATATTCATGTCACTGGCTTAGATTTAAAGAAGGAAGTCATTGAAGAATGCTCAAGAATTGCAGAGGATTTAGGCTATGAGCAGCTCGAGTTTCTAGTAGGAGATATTAATGATTATAATGATGAGTCTGCTGTGGACATGGTGGTGACGCTTCACGCATGTGATGTTGCCACAGATATGGCATTAGCCCGCGCTGTGAAATGGGGAGCAAGCGTTATTTTAAGTGTCCCTTGTTGCCAGCATGAGCTAAATCGCCAACTTAATACACCAGCACTCGATATCATGCTTCAGCACGGCCTTGTACGTGAACGTTTTGCAGCGCTCGCAACGGATGCAATTCGAGCAGAAATTTTATCACTTGTTGGCTATGAGGCACAATTGCTAGAGTTTATAGATATGGAAAATACACCAAAAAACATCTTAATAAGAGCGTATCATACAGGTAAAAAGCCAAGTTCCGACCAGCGCGCTCACTATGATGCCTTTTTAAAGTTGCTAAATGCCAAGCCGTTTTTAGCGAATGAATTACAAGCTTATTTATAAAATTCGTTGTATTTTTAGTTGAAACGTGGGTGTTTCATCGGGATGCACGGGTATTTTCCCTCCTTCCGCGGGTATTTCATCGGGATGCGCGGGTATTCTCCTTCCTTCCGCGGGTATTTCACCGAGAAGCGCGGGTATTCTCCTTCCTTCCGCGGGTATTTCACCGAGAAGCGCGGGTATTCTCCTTCCTTCCGCGGGTATTTCACCGAGAAGCGCGGGTATTTGCCTTCCTTTCGCGGGTATTTCATCGTAAAGCGCGGGTATTCTCCTTCCTTCCGCGGGTATTTCACCGAGAAGCGCGGTATTTTCCCTCCTTCCGCGGGTATTTCACCGAGAAGCGCGGGTATTTGCCTTCCTTCCGCGGGTATTTCATCGTAAAGCGCGGGTATTCGCCTTCCTTCCGCGGGTATTTCACCGAGATGCACGGGTATTCGCCCTCCTTCCGCGGGTATTTCTGAATTTGCGCAATCAAATTAAAGGGCGGCCCAAAACTTCTGGACCGCCCTTTCAATTATAGTTCTTGTCGTAATGCTTGAATAACGTCAATTTTTGTAGCCTTACGTGCTGGACGATAGCCTGAGATCATCGCTACACCAATACTAATCGCTGATGCAATAATAACAAGCTGCCAAGGAATAAGAGAAAACGTAATTTCATTTCTACTAAAAGCGTCTTCACCTGTTGCTGCTTCTAGAATTAAAGGTAATGCAGCATTTGCCGCAAAGCTAAGAACATATGAAATTGCTACGGCTATCAAAGTACCAACAATACCGATGAATGTGCTTTCCATTAAGAATAATCGTTGAATAAGCTTTGGACTTGCTCCGATTGCCTTTAAAACACCGATTTCACGAGTACGCTCTGTAACTGCCATTGTCATTGTATTGAAAATGCCAATTGATGCGATTAATACAGCAATTGTTCCTACAAATATTAAACCGATTTTTAATACTAGGAAAAATACATTCATTTGATCCAATTGTTCAGTAACTGAATAAACGCTATAGCCTTTGTCTTTCAGCTTGTCTAATATTGGCTTTACATTTTCCATGCTATCCGCAAAAATATTAAACTCCGAATAAAACATTTCATCCTCTTTAACATCACCTGTTGCTGCTAAATTTGTAGCTATCACTGGCTTTTGCTCTGTATCCATATAAACCGCATTATTGACCATCCAATCATAAGAAGGCTTTTTCATAACGCCGACAATCGTATAGTTCATTTTCTCTGTCTCTTCTGCCGTATCAGTGTGAGGTACCAATGACAATTCGATTTCTTTGCCAATTAATGATTCCTTATAGCCTTCTTCACTTCCATCATAATGCGTGCCTTCTGCTTCAGCTTTTTTATTTTTTTCGTCAATAATATTGCGCTCTGCATCATTTATTAATGTTTGAGCAAAATGATAACCTACAATGATTTCGTTTGGCTTTGTTGGGTACTTTCCTTCTGCAAGCTTGCCATTTACTTGCTCAAAATCCTGCATATTCGCAACGAATAATTCAGAGTTTGTATCACGTCCCTCAAAAAATGAATGTGTGTGTGCATTGACAGTAATTGTTTCGAGTACTGTTTCCACATGCTCTAAACCTTTTATTTCATGTATTTGATCATCTGTAAATTGTTCATTGCCAAAAACTTGAATTTTCGTAACTTTTTCATCCGATAATATTTCATTGCGTAAGGAATCTTGAAGCCCAAATCCAACCGATGCGAGGACAATCAAAAATGCACAACCCATTGTTGCCGCAAGTACTGTCATAAACACACGTAATTTATTTTTCTTTATATGCTGTGTCACAAAATCTAATTGATCTTTAAATAACATGTTATGCTTCCTCCTTTACAAGTTCACCATCGTACATGCGGAAACGTCGATGTGCTATTGTTGCTACTTCCTCGTCGTGAGTAATGATGACGAATGTTAAACCAAGCTCACGGTTTAAACTTTGAATGAGCAGCAATATATCTTGCTCTGTTTCCGAATCAAGACTTCCTGTCGGCTCATCCGCCAACAAAATAGGTGGATTTGTAATCAAGGCCCTTGCAATACTAACACGCTGTTGCTGACCACCCGATAATTCATTCGGGTAATGGTCTGACACCTCCGTTAGACCAACCTTGTCCATTAACTTTTTCACCTTTTCTTTTCGCACAGCTTTCTTAGTACCCTGTAATTTTAATGGTAGTTCAATATTTTCAAACGCTGTTAAGCCAGGCATTAGTTGAAAGTTTTGAAAGATAAATCCGAACTGTTGCAAACGAAAAGCTGCACTTTCTGCTTCCGTGAGATTAGCTGTTTCCTTTCCGTTTACCTTAATAGACCCTTGTTCAGATTTCATAAATCCAGCTAAAGTTTGTAATAAGGTTGATTTTCCAGAGCCACTTTTGCCAACAATTGCGACAATCTCTCCTTTCTTCACCTCAAAGTTGACACCTTTTAAGACCGGAACTTGTTTTTCCTTGCCTTTTTTTCCAATTAAAAATGTATGTTGTAAATTCTCGACTTGAATCATTTTTACATAAACGCCCCTTTCACATTCTTTAGGCTATCACCAAAAGTTAGGATGACATTTGTTAAAACGTATGCCGTTTATATAAGTTGATTTCCGTTCCGACTGGACGTCCCTAGGAAAGCGCCCAGTCGGTACGGAAATCACCCCCTCGTTATGGTGATGAGCAATTCTTTACCATTATAGAAAAAATTTCTTAATAAAGTTGAAGGATAAAAATGAAGATATTCTTAAGAAAAAGGGAAAACTATGAGCAAAACGATTCCTTTACATTCTCTTTACAATTCATTCATATAATTATTCAAAATTTTATGTCTCAATAGTCTTCTTTTGTATTAAACAGAAAGTAAAATTCCTTATAAAATCTATTTTTAAAGTGTTTTTCTGTATTAATAAAAACAAACACAGAGATACTTTTATTATTTTGTGAACAATTTGTATATTACAGGAATGTAAAGTTTTATGTAGAACAGAAGAATTTTATGTAGATAAATTAAAGATTTTGTTATGATAGTAAAGTTTAGAGGCCAATTTATTTATATCCAGGAGGATTCGATTTACATGCTTAACTCAAAAAAACAAGACCCTTTCTTTATAGCTTTGCATAAAATTGCTGAGAATATGAGAGAGGCCGTACATTACGCAAATGATTTTCGTATTAACAGCGTAGCTGACCTGAAAGAGATTAGCATTACTATGAAAAATTACGAAACAGCTGGTGATAAGCTCATTCATGAACTAATCGTGATGCTAAACAAATCATTTATGACACCTATCGAACGTGAAGACATTTTAGAATTTGCCATTCGTATGGATGACGTATTAGATGGTACGGAGCATTGTATCGCTCATTTTGAAATGTTTTCCCTAACAGAAGTTGATGAATCCATGCGTATTTTCTTAGGCTATATTTCAAAAAGTGCTGACGAAATTGTTAAAGCAACAGAAGAGTTAAAGAAGAAGAATCTTATTGGCATGCGCCCACACTCAATTCTTATTAAAGACTACGAGCGTGAATGTGATGAAGTGCAACGTTCGTCTATTAAGCAATTATTTTTAAATGAAAAAGATCCAATTCGAATTATTAAATTTAAAGATATATATGAACAACTTGAAGATATCGCTGATCATTGTCAAAACGTTGCAAATACAATGGAAACAATTATCATGCGTAACGCGTAATTAGGAGATGGGCACTTACAATGAACACAATCATTATACTAACCGTACTGGTCGTTATCTTTGCCCTAACATTTGACTTTATCAATGGCTTCCATGATACAGCAAATGCTATCGCAACTTCAGTTTCCACTAGAGCATTGCCACCACGTGTAGCTATCATTATGGCAGCGACGATGAACTTTATCGGAGCTATTACCTTCGTTGGTGTTGCAAAGGCTTTAACAAAAGATATTGTAGATCCATTCTCTTTAAATGCCTTTCAAGGAGACACGACAGGCTCAGTCGTTATTTTAGCAGCATTAATCTCCGCTATTATTTGGAACTTACTAACATGGTATTTCGGTATTCCATCGAGTTCTTCACATACTCTGATTGGGTCCATTGCTGGTGCAGCAGTTGCATCTGCTGGCTTCGGAGTTCTAAACTATGGCGGTTTTACTAAAATCATTATGGCCTTAGTGCTTTCACCAATCCTTGCGATTTGCGCTGGCTTTATTATGATGACATTGTTTAAATTATGGTTTAAAAACTTAAATTTATATCGTACGAATAAAGGCTTCCGTACGATGCAAATTTTCACCGCTGCCATTCAATCTTTTACACATGGTACAAACGATGCACAAAAGGCAATGGGGATTATGACGATGGCGTTAATCGCTGGTGGTTTGCATACAGGAGATGATATTCCTTTCTGGGTACGAGCTGCAGCAGCAACTGCAATGGGGCTTGGTACCTCTATTGGTGGCTATAAAATTATTAAAACAGTCGGCGGTAAAATCATGAAAATCCGTCCTGTAAACGGAGTTGCAGCAGATTTAGCTTCTGCATCAATTATCTTCGGTGCTACATTAATTCACCTACCAGTATCCACAACACACGTTATTTCCTCCTCTATCATGGGTGTTGGCTCTGCACAACGTGTACGTGGTGTAAACTGGGGAATGGCGCGTAAAATCGTAACTACTTGGATTATTACAATGCCAATTTCTGCTGTAATGGCAGCTATTATTTACTTTTTATTATCTTTATTCTTTTAACTTCTTTCAGCGGGTGTCCAAACACCCACTGAAATAGAGGAACTCAGTCTAAGAACGCCACGTCCTGTGGCATTACCGAAATGACCAACATCGTGTTGGCCCTCACGCAGGCCTAAGCACAAAGCCGATTCCGGACGCAATTATGCCAAGGCATAATTGATTTTGATCGCATACTAAGACTCCTGTTCCTTGTGGACAGGAGTCTTTACATTGTCACACGACAAAATATGACACATCCTTTACACTATTTTAAAAAGGAGATAGCACACTACGATGAAAACTATTTCAGCTTTTATAACAGCTCATGCCAAAGCTATCGTAGCTATTTGGTTCATAATTTTTATCGCCATGGCTATGTTTGCAATACAACTTCCAAGTAAGCTTCATGGAGACGGTTTTTTTGTTGAAGGAGATCATACCTACGTAACTAATGAGCTTGCAAAAACATTTGATCTGCCTTCCGATACAATTTTGGTCGTCTTTAATCCAGCTGAGGATAAGCAAATTCAAGACACTTTAAAAAAGTTGGATAAAATTAAGGAGATTCATTCGATCCAGTCACCACTTGATGATTCCTCTTTACAAAAGAATGGTATAGCTTATGCCATGGTTCATATTAAAAATGATGTTGATTATCTACCTGATGTTGTGAAGGACATCCGTTCATTACTAGAGAATGATGGTGTAAGCATTACAGGCGGTCCTGTGATTTCAGCTGATATCAATACAGCAAGTCAAAAGGATTTAGCATCCGCGGAAGCAATAGGCTTGCCAATCGCTATTATAGTGCTATTACTAGCTTTCGGCACTGTCGTAGCCTCCATCTTACCTATCATTATTGGCGTTATCACTGTTGTAACTGCGTTTGGAATTTTGACATTGCTTAGTGGCAGTGTAAATTTATCGATTTTTGTGTTAAATATAGTACCAATGCTTGGACTTGCATTAAGTATTGATTTTGCCTTGTTGTTTATTAATCGGTACCGCGAAGAACGTGCCCATACATCCATTGTACAGGCTATCCAAACAGCTATACAGACAGCTGGCCGTTCTATCATCTTTTCTGCCGTTTGTGTCATGATCGGTTTAGGCGCCATGATTGTCATTGACGTCGAAATATTTCACAATATCGCTTTAGGTGGCACGATTGTTGTATTACTTGCAGTGCTTTCTGGCTTGACCTTGCTCCCTGCAACGATGATGTTATTAGGAGATCGCCTAAACAAATGGCGTTTATTACGCGTCAAGTCCGGTGGAATAAATCGTTGGCGTGGCTTCGCTGGCTTTGTCATGAAACATCCAGTGACCATCGTTATTGTGGCATTATTATTACTAAGTATTGGTATGATTCCATTGAAGGATATTAAACTGACAATTCCTCAGGTGGATTCATTACCAACAAAATATGAGGCACGTGCAGCTTATGATCAATTAGACAAAACATTTGGACTTGGTGATACCTCAACTTTATATTTACTAGCAGAACGTAAGGAAGGCTGGGAAGATAGTGAGGCAAGAAAGCTTATTTACACTATTCAAGAAAAGTTACTTGATGACCCACTGGTAAATCATGTATCAACCATATATACGACCGCTAACATTAAGTCACCTGAGGAACTGACAGCTTCTTTGGAAATTCCACAAATGGCAGAACAATTAACACCAATTCTAAATACGTTTTCTAAAGATAAACAACTCTTTATCCCAATTACATTAGATGCCGCTGGTTCATCAACTACCGCTCAAAAATTCGCTCGAACATGGAACGATAAAGATTTAGGTGTGAATTTTGCACTTGGCGGTCCTGCGAAATTTAACCAAGAAATTTTTGATGAAATATCTAGTAAAATTTTCTTGGCCATATCCATTATTATCGTATCAACGTTCTTTATTTTAATGCTCGCTTTCCGTTCTATTTTAATCCCACTGAAAGCGATTATTATGAATATTATTGGGCTTTCGTCAGCCTTCGGTATTCTCGTCTATATTTTCCAATATGGGCATTTTGGAATTGAAGCTGGTACGATCGTACTTATTATTCCAGTCATTGTATTTTGTCTTGTATTCGGCTTAAGTATGGACTATGAAGTCTTTTTAATATCACGTATTCAAGAGGAATATCAAAAAGGGGCGGATAATACACGTGCAACGATTGACGGTCTAACCTCCACAAGTAGAATCATTACGTCAGCAGCGCTTATTATGATTGTCATAACAGGGGCATTCGCTTTCACAGATGTGATGCCAGTGAAGCAAATTGGTGTTGGTATAGCTATTGCAGTCGTCATCGATGCAACGATTATTCGTCTCATGCTCGTGCCAAGTCTGATGAAGCTCTTTGGGGATTGGAATTGGTGGCTACCTTTCGCAAAGAAACAAAAATAAAAGAATCCGCAACCTTCCGTGAACTCTCTCTCACAAAGGATGCGGATTTTTTCTTATTTTGAATAAATGCTGTTGTACCATTCTTTTGCTGCTTCTACCTCAGGCATTGTTAGCTGATGACCATAATTAAACCATTTAGTCGTCACATCTGCCCCTGCTGACGTTAAAAGCCCCTCTAAGTCTTCAGATTCCTGTGCAGAACACATCGGATCATTCGCTCCAGCACCGATAAAGACAGGGATAGAAGAAAGTGTAGGCAATTCAATATCACGTCTAGGCACCATTGGATGATGCAGTATTGCGCCTGCTAGAGCATCCTCATAATGGAATAATAGGCTAGCAGCAATATTGGCACCATTTGAATAGCCAATAGCAACAACTCGATTGCGATCAAAGCCATACTGCTGTGCTGCCTCTAATAAGAAGTCGTTTAATTCCTTCGTACGGAAAATTAAATCCTCTATATCAAAAACACCTTCCGCTAATCGACGGAAAAAGCGCGGCATGCCATTTTCAAGTACATTTCCACGAACACTTAAAATACTTGCTGTATCATCAATTTCCTTCGCAAGTCCAATTAAGCTTTGCTCATTTCCACCTGTACCATGTAACAGTAAAAAAGTTGGTTTTGCTTCATCTGTTCCCTTATGAAAAACGTGCTGCATTTACAGTCCACCTCTCAATTATCTTGAATTCGAGATAATTGTAGCCTGTGGCAAAATTAAATTCAAGCTCTTTGACTTATTAATTTCTCGATTTTCACTATTTGGCTGTTCTTGATTGTTTTTATAAAAATTTGTAATCGTGAATACCGAAAATAGACATACCGCTATAACAGCAACAATAACTATTCCCACTAATTTTTTCCCATTCATTTGCTATGATCCCTCGCATTACTTATTTCTTTTTACGAAAGCCCTCTTCTAGTAAATATTCTTTCGCAGCATCATGTGTACCAAATGCTTCTTCTAAATTTTCACCATGATAAACATTCCATGAACGTTGCTCAAAGGCTAGTTTTAATTGAATACCTTCACGATTTTGCCATATCTCTTCGATTGGCCCTTGATCTTCTTCTTCTTCCGATAAATATTGAATGGCATCTTCAACAATCTCACGAAGCTGTTGTTCATCGTAATCACGAATATTTACTAGACCTTTATCGTTTGCTTCTTCCTCATAGCGCAATAAATCACCAACAAAGACAAAACCGTTGCCATTTGGATGTAGCTTTTCCACAACAATTGTCTTTTCGTAAAGGCTATCCATAAAGTGATAATTTAAGCGCTTCAATGAAACTTCCTTCTTTGTAAGTTCAGGGAATGATTCGATGATGGTTTGTTTTTGTTCAAATGTTAGCATATAAAAATGCTCCTTTTCTATTCAATCTTTCTTACAGTATAACTTATTTTCCTTTTTATATCGAAGTAAAATAGGCAGTTCTAAAAGTAAAATTAGTGGTTCCTCTTCTATAACGTGTGGTTGATAGTTCCGGCTAGGCGCTTTGTTGCTGCCGCTTCGCTTTCGCGCAGAGCAGAGCTTCCTGGGGGCGTCGGTTTTATGGGGGTCCGATCTTAATAATTTACTGATATAAAGATAAAAATCCGCGTAGACCTCTGCGGAGAAAACAAGAGCACGAGACCCAGAAGGGAGTTAGCGAAAATGTGTTTCGTAACGAAGCGTGGTGAAACGCAGCGTCAGGAGCACACCGATTTGGCTCGTACCTTGTCCACGGAAGGCGAAGCGGATTTTACTTTATTTATTGTGCTAGAATTCTTATGAAGGATTTTTCAGACACCCTCCACAATTCATAACGTTTTATTTAACACTTTATCTTTTACAAACTGAATAACATGGGCAACGTATAGTTCACGGTAAGGGACAAATTGTGCTGTACTTACTGGGCGCACAATTTTTGCTCGTTGACCATCAGGGAAATATTCATAGCCTTCAATATTTAGAGTAGCTGTTTCTCCTAAAAAGAATGCCTCTGCCTCATCAAGCTTTGCTCGAACGACCCCTGACACTTCCTCATACTGCAGTTCAAATGATTCCCAATCATGTTTGAATGGATATATATAAACATGACAAAATTCATTGTCGATCATGTTTTCCGAAACAATGCTACAAGATGTCATGCCCATTTTAACAACTTCGTTTACATTAACATCGAGTCCTAGCTCTTCCTTCACTTCACGAATTCCTGATTCTACTGTCTCTACAGCTAATAGATGCCCTGCCGCTGTAATATCAAGCAAGCCAGGGTAGTCCTTTTTTTGTGAACTACGGATTTGGAAATAGATATAGTCCTCATTGACAAGCCAACAGTGGAATGTTTCATGCCATAGTCCTTTTTCATGTACCTCTGCTCTCGTTGCTGTCCCAATCTGTTCATGCTGTTCATTAAAAACTTTCACAATTTCTTGTTCCATTTTTTCCGACTCCTATACCGACTTCGTAGCCTTTTTCTTAATCACGTTCCGTTCATCATAAATATTAGATGCGATTACTTTTAATACTGCATAAAACGGTACAGCAATGATAATACCGATAAAGCCTGCAATATTACCTGCTGCTAAAATAACTGTAATAACGGTTAACGGATGAATATCGAGTGTTTTCCCCATTACATTAGGTGTTATAAAGTTACTATCAATTTGCTGCGCCACGAGTGTGACAACAGACACCCATATGACTAACACTGGATCCTGAACAACAGCCACGATCAGCGCTGGTGTAAAGGCAATCCATGGTCCTATAAACGGAATCATATTCATAAAGAACGCGAATATAACAAGTAGCAACGAATATTCTAGACCTATAATTAAATACCCGACATACATAATGAGTGCTAGTAAAAAACTAATTTGCAGCTGTCCTTGAATATAGCTACGTAAAACATCGTCAATTTCACTTAACGTCTTTTTCACCCATTCTCGACGTTCACCACTGAAATATTTATAAACTGACGGCGCAAATTTTTCATGATCCTTCAACATAAAAATAAAGAAAAATGGAATTAAAATAGCTAATAAAGAAACTGATACAACTGATTGTAAAAACGAAACTAGCCCCTTACTTGCCACAACGGCAAAATGCTGTGCAGAATTTGCCATATTGTCGATAAAATCTTTCAACTGTGGTGGGAAGTTATCCTTGTTTTTAAACACATAATCAGCTGCCTCTTGAATACTAGCACTAATCTGCGGTACATTTTTCACTAAATTATTTACCTGTACTGCAATCGGATTACCAACGATCCACCCAAAGCCACCAACAAGCGCTATTAATCCAATGACTATCGTTAATATACTTGCCCATCTCGGCCATTTACGCTTCTCTAAAAACCTCTGAATCGGCTCCGTAACATAATACAAAACACCGCCAAGCAATAAAGGTATAAAAATAACCTTTAAGATAATTACAAACGGCGAAAAAATCCAATGAATCTCTATAAAATATTTAATGATTAGTAGAGCAAGAAAAAACCCTACTCCTACTTGAAACCAAACTTTCCTCGTCACTTTATTCACTTCCCTTTATCACAGTTACTGAAAATACTACTTATATATTACCCATTTCGCAAGTATTCTATCATGTATTGTCAAGTTAAAAGAGTTTTTGAAACTAAAAAATTCGCAACCCTCCAACAGGCAATCCCGCAAGCCCCTCAAATGCTAAAAGCATATGAGGAGGCTTATACAGCTTGCCTTCCACAGGAGTGTCGCAAATTTTCACTAATGATGCATAATGCAGCAGTTTATAATTTTGTATCGTCTACTGAATTTAAGTAATCTTCAATATCTCCAATAACCGATTCAACACAACCGTCCTCAAATGGTGAAATTAAGCCTGCTTCTTTTACAAGCTTCGTAAAGGACATGGAGCCACCTAAACCACATAAATGGATATAGTCCTTCCAAGCAGCTTCAAATTCTTCACGTGAACGTTTCCAGAATTGGAATGCGCAAATTTGTGCTAGCGTGTAATCAATGTAATAGAATGGGCTCGAATAAATATGTCCCTGACGTTGCCATATACCGCCCGCTTCTAAATAGCTGTTATGATCATAGTCACGGTGTGGTAAATATGTTTCCTCAATTTTTTTCCATGCAGCCTTACGTTCCGCTGGTGTCATATTCGGATTTTCGTAGATAACATGCTGGAACTCATCAACTGCAACACCGTAAGGAAGGAATAATAAGCCACTACTTAAGTGTGTGAACTTATATTTTTCTGTGTCTTCCTTAAAGAATAGCTCCATCCATGGCCATGTGAAAAATTCCATACTCATCGAGTGAATTTCGCAAGATTCATATGTTGGCCATAAATATTCTGGAATACCAATGTTACGACTTGAATAAACTTGGAAAGCATGTCCAGCCTCATGTGTTAACACATCGATATCGCCTGAAGTACCATTAAAGTTCGAGAAGATAAATGGTGAGTGATAGTTTTCGATAAATGTACAATAACCGCCACTCTCTTTTCCTTTCTTCGCCACTAAATCCATTAAATCATGGTCAATCATGAAGTTGAAGAATTCACCTGTTTCAGGCGATAGCTCTTCATACATTTTTTTGCCGTTCGCAACAATCCACTCCGGATCGCCTTTTGGTGTAGCGTTTCCTGATAAAAAGTTTAATGCTTCATCATAGAACTTAAAGTCAGAAATACCAATACGTTTTGCCTGACGTTCATATAATTTTGTTGCAACTGGTACGATTAAATCACGAACTTGGTCACGGAATTTCTTTACCATATCAGCGTTATAATCAATACGATTCATTCGAATATAGCCTAGCTCTACATAGTTTTTATAGCCTAATTTAACAGCAATTTCATGACGTACCTTTACAAGCTCGTCATATAGTCGATCAAATTCCTCTTCATGCTCAGCAAAAAAGCCAAAGCGTGCATCCGTTGCCGCCTTACGCATTGCACGATCAGTAGACTCTGCATATGGTCCAAGCTGAGCAAGCGTTAATGTTTCACCATTAAAGTCAATTTGCGCAGAGGCAACTAGTTTATTGTATTCTGAAACAAGCTTATTCTCCTTTTGCATTAAATCAATGACTATTGGTGAAAAGCCTTTAATTTGATAAGTTGCTAGATCAAATAACTGCTGTCCCCATTTTTCCTCTAACTGCTCACGGAATGGTGAAGCGTTTAGTGCTTTATAATATTCTGTTGTTACCTCTTCCAACTCAGGTCCAACCTCGTCGAAATAATCGCGCTCTGCATGATAAAATTCATCATTCGTATCAATCGAAGCACGAATGTACATTAAGTTCGCCATCGTAGCATAGTCATTACTTAATGCGTTTAACTTTTCAATTATCCCACTTTGTTCATCCATCGTTTGAGCATTTTTAAATAGGTCAATTAAGGATAATTGTTGCTCTTTCATTGCCTCGATGTTCGGACGGCTGTATTCATAGTCTTTAAACGTTTTCATAAAGTCCCCTCTTTCTGTCATATACCCCATTATATTTCTATTATATGCCAAATCTATCTTATTAAGAAACAATTTAATAGCCAATTATATATGTTTTTAATAATGCTGCCCTTTCACGTAGCTTTAACTTTGCTTCCACTGATTTTGGTGTTTTTGCCGCGACGACATCTACTTCAAAATCCAAAGACTCAGCCAGATATCTTGCACGCTTTAAATGAAAATCATTAGAGACAATCGTGATTTGCTTTGTTCCTTTAGGCAATAGTTCTTTAGAAAATAATAAATTCTCATAAGTTGATGTAGATTGGTCTTCCACTAATATTCTGTTCGTTTCAATGCCCTTGTCCTGTAAGTACTTAAGCATTACAGAAGCCTCTGTCCGATCTTCATCTCCCCCTTTTCCACCTGACACAATTACTTTTACATGAGGATACTTGTTTAAATACTTCACAGCCTCTTCCAATCTATTTTTCAAAGAAAGCGATGGGACTCCACCCGCTTTTACCTTCGCTCCTAGAACAATCATGTATGCAGCTGTTCCGTTTGCGGCAGGCTGAACCCCTTGTTTCATCTCTTCGCCAAGCCAAATATAAACAACACTACTCACAGCAAGTAGTAAAACTCCTACTCTTATCACCCATTTTTTCACGATTTATCCCTCCTTTACCTTTTATTAGATCATCATCAACAATTGGGAACATATGTTAAAACGTATACCATGTATATAAGTTGATTGGAGTGGAGGCTGGGCGACTCCTCGGGAATCAGCGTCACAGATGAGACGCTACAGCGAAGCGGATGTTATCTGTGCGAAAGCGTAGCGGCAGCAACAAAGCGCCCAGTTGGAACGGAAATCAACCTCACACGATGGTGTTAAGTCCTTTTATTAACGTTAAGGTAGAGAAAAAGGATGCTTGTACTAGAATTACTGTACAAACATCCTGGTTGATTATCTTTATCTTAATATAAAGCGCTTAATAGATTCCTGTAACGCCGTTATTTCATCTGTTAAATCATTGGAAGATTCACTAACAAGCTGAATGGCGTGCTGTTGTTCATCAACGGATGCCGTTACTTCCTCTGAAGCAGCAGCATTTTTCTCACTAATCATCGCAATACTTTCAATAGATTGCATAATGTTATCCTTTGAGCTATTTAAATATTCTACTCCCGCAGTCATCTCCCCAATGACGGAAATAATTTTCTCTACAGCCAATTCGATTTCCTTAAAGGATGACTCCGTTATGGCAACCGAATCATTTTGCTGACGAACAATGACGTCTGTTTTCTTCATCTCATCGTTCACTAAATTAGTTTCACTTTCAATCCCCTTTAAGGTTGTACGCACTAGTTCAGTTGCACCAGATGTTTGATCCGCAAGCTTACGTACCTCCTCAGCAACAACTGCAAACCCCTTGCCATGCTCACCGGCTCTTGCTGCTTCTATTGATGCATTCAATGCAAGTAGATTCGTCTGATCAGAAATCTCGGTTATAGTACCGACAATGCCTTCAATTTCCCTGACTTTCACAATTAAGCTAGTAAATACAGCCTGAACATTATTAATCAATTCAGAAGACTCATGTGATTTCTCTTTTAAGCTGTTTAAATTCACAAGACCCTCTTGATTGGATTGCTTCATATGCTGTGATGCGCCTAGCATTACTTCATTTTTGTCATGTAAAACTTCAATTTGTTGGGCAAACTCAATGGCAGTTTTATTTGTATCCTCAGCATCTGAAGCTTGCTTTACCGCACCGCTTGAGACCTCATTAATCGCTTTTACTATTTCATCTCCATAAGCGTTTGTTTCCTCTGCCACAGATGTTAAATTTGACGATGTTGATTGAATTTCTACAATAGCTTCCTCTACATCTGTAATTAACGTTTTCAGTTGATCAACCATTTCATTAAAGCCTTCATTTAGCTGACCAATTTCATCTGAGCGTTGAAGATCTTCAATTTCTACAGTTAGATTCCCCTTTGCTACTTCACGTACACGTTTAGATAGTTTTTGAACGGGTAAAGCCAAATGTCTAGAAACCATTATGACAACTGCTGTACCAATAATAATGGCACCAACTAATGTAATACCGATAACAAGTAATAATGAATTAGCTCCTTCATTAAAGTCTTGCATATATGTACCTGATGCTATGATCCATCCCCAATGAGGATCCTTTGCAGAATAAATTATTTTATCGGCTATTACATCTTGACCCGGTAGCTCAAATTCATATTGTGTAAAACCCCCACCAACAAGTGCTTTGTCGGTTACTTCCCGGATAAAATAATTGCCGCTACTATCTTGATCGTTCCATAGGTTGTCCCCTTCTCGAGTCGGATGGGTTGTTAACGTTCCTTTATCATCTAGAACATATATATAACCATACTCTCCTAAGTCTCCAGGATAATTAATTGGTCTCTTTCCTTCACTATCCTTCGGTCCGAGTAATGCCTCCCGCACTCGCTCCTGTGCAACATTCAAAGGGATATCGCCCTTTTCAACGCTTTCATTTGCAAGCTCGATTAATTGCAAAGTAGATTCAACACTATTTTTAATAACTTGTTCGCCAATATCCTCCATACCATTTTTTGCTTTACCGTAGCTAACTAGACCGATAATTAAGCTAGGGAATATTAATAATGCTAATGAAATGATAATTAGTTTCCCCTGTATCGAACGTAAAAACTTCATGCTTTAGCCCCCTTTTTCTCCTCGTTTACCATGACTATTAATCTATATTATGTTATGATTTGAAATTTTTCACAATGGGTAAAACACAATTTAAGTACGAATTATTCGCTTTTTTACCCAAATATGCTCATTCATCATAGCGTGAGGTTGATTTTCCGTTCCGACTGAGCACTTTCCTGGGGGCGTCCGGTCGGAACGGAAATCAACTTATATATGACATACGTTATAACAAATGTCATCCCTAGCTTTTGATAACGAGACCCAAATATGCTATTACTCATATTTTTACAGTTAAGAAAAAAACTATCTTTCTACAGGCATATGCCTTTTAGAAAAATAGTTTTTTAATTTTTATCGTAATTTAAATTTAAACGCTACTGATTATTCACCGAAATCTGCATTATGGTAAACATTTTGTACATCTTCTAAATCTTCTAAGACATCAATTAATTTTTCAAATTTCGCCACATCGTCACCAGTTAATGCTACTTCTGTTTGTGGAAGCATTGAAAGCTCTGCTACTGTAAATTCTTGAACACCGGCCGCTTTTAATGCTTCTTGTGTAGCAAAGAATTGATCTGGCTCTGCATAAATAATTACAGTCTCTTCTTCTTCTAGAATATCACGAGCATCAATATCTGCTTCCATTAAAATTTCTAGAACTTCATCTGCTGATTTACCTTCTAAACCGATAACTGCTGTTGAATCAAACATGTAGGCAACAGATCCACTGACACCCATATTCCCATTATTTTTACCAAATGCTGCACGTACATCAGAAGCTGTACGATTAACATTATTTGTTAAAGCATCAACAATTATCATAGTACCAGCTGGTCCGAAACCTTCATAACGTAATTCGTCGAAGCTTTCATCGCCGCCACCCTTCGCTTTATCAATTGCTTTTTCAATAATATGTTTAGGAACACTGTATGTTTTTGCTCGTTCAAGAACCACTTTAAGGGCACGGTTTGACTCAGGATCTGGTTCGCCTGATTTAGCTGCCACATAAATTTCACGTCCGAATTTTGCATTGATACGGCTTGTGCTTTGGTCTTTAGACGCTTTCTTTTCTTTAATATTGTTCCACTTACGACCCATAGTTTCCACTCTCTTTCAAATGTAAGTTTATCAAAATCATAGATGCGCAGATGCGCAGTTGCACATCTGTAAATGGTGATTAAATACTTCTCGTTTACTCTGCAAATAATAACACAAATGATGCTTACAAAGCTAGATATACCAATGTTTAAGGTGACTTTATTAAGCATTAATTGTAAAAAATTGTTTCATCACCAAAAGTTGTGGATGACATTTATTAAAACGTATGCCATATTATAGTTGATTGGAGTGGAGGCTGGGCGACTCCTCGGGGATTAGCGTCACAGATGAGACCCTGGAGCGCAAGCGAAGCGGCTCATCGGACGCCCCCAGGAAGCTTTGCTCTGTGCGAAAGCGAAGCGACAGCAACAACAAAGCGCCCAGTCGGAACGGAAATCAACCACATGTTATGGTGATAATCCAAAAAATTGTTTCACTTAGAGCCGCTTTACAATTGGTTTTCTACTTTGATTTTTTCTAATAATGCATGACAACCCTCTAAGACTAAATCATAGGTTTCTTGAAAATCACCCGTATAGTATGGATCAGGTACATCTTTTTGATGGTCGGTTAAATCTAAAAAGCGGAAAATCTTTGGAGAATCAGGATTGCCAAACATCGTTAGGATGTTACGTATATTGCTGTCATCCATGCCAATAATGTAATCAAAATTTTCAAAGTCAACCTTTTGTAATTGTCGGCCCTGCATCCCTTTCGTCGAGATGCTATATTCTTTCAGCTTATCTTGTGTTCCTCTATGAGGAGGTTCACCAATATGCCAAGAGCTTGTTGCAGCCGAATCTACTTCGACTTTATGACTCAAATGCTCTTTTTCTACTAAATCACGCATGACCGCTTCAGCCATTGGCGAGCGACAAATATTTCCCAAACATACAAAAAGTACTCGAATCATTTTTTGTCCTCCTACAACAAAGCACTCAAAATCAACTTGATCCTGAGTGCCTTCTAAGTCATTTCTTTTCTGTTGCAATTCGCTTTTCTAATTCCTCTGTTAAAGCCACCAGATCATGCTCAAGACGATGTGTAAATTCCTCGCGCCCTTCTTTACCCTTGCCTGTCACATAAAATGGTTCACCATAAATTAGATAACCTTTACCACGCTTAAAAACATCACCGACATTACGCGCACCAACATAAGCGGCTGGTACGATTGGGGATTTTGACAGCTGTGCTATTGTAATCGCACCTTGCTTTAAATCCGAACCTTCAGCATTTCGTGTACCAGATGGGAAAATCCCTACGATTTTACCCTCTTTCAATAACTGTGAAGGGATTTTAATAACACTTGGTCCTGGATTGTCACGATCAACCGGAAAAGCATTTAATCGTTCAATTAGCCAGCCAAGACCTTTTATATCAAACAACTGCTTTTTAGCCATAAAGTGAATTTCTCGAGGAGACATTGAAACTCCAAGATTTAAAATATCAACATAACCCGTATGTGTACACGCAATGATAAACCCACCTTCCTTCGGTAAGTTTTGCTCCTCATATACACGCGCCTTTGAGCCCGTTAATTTTAATATAACTTTGACAAGATTTGCTATAAATTTATACACTGTCTCATTCCTACCTTATTCAATAGTTATTCCCATTGTAATCGAAAAGACCAGTATACTGCAATTGCATGTGAAATAATAAATCAATTATGCCTCGGCATAGAGGTTGGAGCCTTCTGTACCTGTCGCTACGCTTTCGGTACAGAAAATAATTGTTGAAAGCAAGTTAGACCTTTCCCACTAAAATATCAACATCAATCGTAATTTCATTTAATTGAATATTTGCTCCCTCTTTTTTATGCCAGCCCATCGGTGTCATTTCAAGCAGTGCTGGTACAAGCTCTGTAGCTAGCGGTACTGTATAAGTAATACGCTCCACACTAACATCGGCAAAGCTTTCTTTAAAACGAGCAACTATTTGTTCATTTGAATACGACTCTTTGGAAGAATCCGCATATAATTGCGCTCGAAGCTCATGTAGGTACCCACTTTGAGGTACAACTTTTACAACACAACCATTCTTAGTTAAAAGACGTTTAAATTCTTCGTAATTGGCAGGAGATAAAATATTTAAAATTGCGTCGAAGCTTGATCTTGCAAATGGACTTTTCGCTAAATCACCCACACACCAAATTTGCTCTGGATAATGTCGAGATGCAGCAAGAATGCCCTCTTTCGCTATATCTATACCAATGCCAATCCCTTGTTCCTTCGCCATAATACGGGCTAAATGTGAACCTTCACCACACCCTGTATCAAGCACGGTTTCTGCAGTAGCAATTAGCTCTCTAATTTTATCTTCTACTACATCATAAATACCACTATCAATAACCGCTTTTCGAGATTCAAAGAGGTCTTTACTGTACTTAGAAATAGCACCATGTGTCAGCATATTGATGTAGCCCTGCTTGGCAATATCAAAAGAATGATTTGATGAACATATAAGTCTACCCTGCTCAAAAACACCCATTGACTCCTGACAAATCGGACAAGCAAAAAGCATTATATTTTTATCCATTAAAGCTGCCCCTGCAGCTCTTTTAGAAATTGCCCCCATTAATTTACCTCCTTCTGTTCTGTAGGTGAAACAAGTGCGAAACGCTCCCACTTACGACTTTTCCATCTAAAGTATACGATAATGGCTCGCATCCATTCATCTGCCGAAATCGCTAGCCAAATACCTACTAAGCCCCAATCTAAAACGAATACGAACAAGTAGCCGAGTGGAAGGCTCATACAAACCATCGATAAAAATCCAATTTTGACCGGAAATCTCGCATCCCCTGAGGCACGCAATGAATTAATAACCACGATATTCATCGTACGGCCTGTTTCAAGCAGAATACTTAATGCTAAAACAGATGCTCCGATGGCAATTACCTCTGGATTATCAGTAAAAACACGCATTAGTTGCTGACGGAATATCGTCACAACTGCAACCATTATTATCGTAAAGATAAAAGCCGCCCTCACACTTAACCAAAGCTGATGGTAAGCTTCAGCCTTTTTACCAGCACCGACAAAACGTCCAATAATAATAGCTGTCCCTGTACCGATTGCAATCGCAAACAAATACGTAAACATCGAAATATTCATCGCATATTGTCTTGCTGCAAGTGTCTCTGATCCTAAATACGTTGCATAGTAGAGGAAGACAATCTGACAGAACTGATAAAGCACCTGCTCAAACGCGGACGGCAAACCTATGTTTAATATTTTTCGAATATATTCCTTTGAATATTCAAAATAATATTCCAGCTTTATCCTTACTTCCATGACTTGGTACAACAACCAGAAAAACACAATAACTGCTAATCCACGACTTATTACGGAAGAAATAGCCGCTCCTTTTACACCTAGCTCTGGTAATCCAAAGTTACCAAAGATTAAACCGTAATTTAATACAACGTGTAGCACATTCATACCTAGTGATACATACATCGTTTGCTTTGTCCAACCATGTACACGAATAATCGCTGCTAACGCATTTATAATTGCCTGTAAAAAAATAAAGCTTCCTATGATCACTAAATAGCTTTGTGCGTATTGAAGCACTTCCCCCTGCAAGTTCATCATGGTCATTAAATGACTTGAAAAGAAGAAGAATAAGACACTCATCATTAGTCCAACGACCAAATTCATCGTTACTGCTAAAGCGGAAATCTTCGCAGCTTCAAAAATGCGCCTTGAATCTAAATATTGAGATACAACAATGGAAGCACCATTACCAACTACTTCAAGTATTAAAATTGCAATATGAATATATTGATTGGCTGCACCAACTCCTGATACAGCATTGTCTGATAAAGCACTGAGCATAAATGTATCGGCTAGTCCCATTAACATAAATAAAAATACTTCTAAGAAAATCGGCCATGTTAAATGGAATAAACTTAACTTGTTAGTCTCTTTTATATCACTTTCTTTTCCTGTATCCGCCAATACTTTTCACTTCTCCTATACATTTCATAAAATATATAGTATCTTATCATAGATTTTTAGGCTGTAAAGAGTTTATGTATCAAACATCAAAAGAATATGCAAAGCTAGTATTACACATAAAAAAAATCCCTTTCACAGGACCGTGTGAAAGGGTTTCTTATCATGTTAAGCAAAGAGTCTGTAATTGCTCACGCTTTTCTTTTGTTAGATCAAATTCTTGCTCTAAAAATGCTGACTTAGAGCCATATCGGTTATCCATTGCATCAAATGCTGCCTGTAAATACTCCTCACGGGCAGACATTAGTGCATAAAATTGCTGTAATTCTCGATCGCTATAATCTTGCTGAATTGCCTGAGCCATTCGTTCTACTAAGGGACTTAGATGTACATTTGTATCTAAATAATCCTCCATTATCGTTTCCTCAGGTACATCTAAAGCGAGTAAAATAAGTGCACCACCAATACCTGTACGATCCTTCCCTACCGCACAATGATGAACAAGCCCTAAATTTTCAGGGTGTTGAATCGTTATCATTAACTCCTTAAACGAAGCATTATTAAAAGGCATTTGGGCGTAAAATTCTTGGAACATCTCTGGACTTACGACTTTATAAAAATCTTTTCCTCCTGTGTTTGTAGGCATCTCGAAGGCATGATTTCCCTTTGCTGGTATTTGAATATAATTAGCATAAGGGAATATCGGATTAGGATTATTTTGCGCTTCATGGTTATCACGATAATCAAAAATTGTTTTCACACCTAGCGTTTCAAAAAGTTTCTTATCCGCCATCGTCATTTTGCCAAGTGCCGCTGAACGATAAATTAAGCCATTCTTTACAGAACGCCCATCTCTCGTCTTATACCCACCCATATCACGAAAATTGTAAACAGCCTCAAACGGAATAATCTTCATATCAAACTGTTTCATTCACTGCACCTCCCTCAGTTAGCAAGCATCCTTATTTCTATTCTATAGAACAATTCGATATAATACCAATTTTCACACTAGGAAATCATACAATACTTATACTAGACTGATATGGAACTTTATTTGATCTTTTCTTTATCGAAGCAGAGTGATTTTCGGTATTACCTGATCACTTTTTCTGCAAAGCGGACCGGATTTCAGCATTACCCGATCGCACAAGCACCCCTCCATCAGAACAAGTTGAGGGAAGTCTTCACTGCCAGAGTAATTATCCATCAAAAAAGCTGCCCTCGATAAAGGACAGCTCTAAAATGCTATTTTCAATTAGATTATTTGAATAACTCAGGATATACCGCCTTGGCTATTAACTCAACAGCTTCGCCAATACGTGGACCTGGACGGTTTGAGATATCAGTATCGATATAATAAATCGCTTTATTTTGAATGGCAGCGATTGAATTCCATCCATCACGAGAAAGAATTTCTGCCGCTGGGTTATCCACATAGTTTACTGTTGTTAAAATGACTTCTGGATTTTTCGCAATGACATCTTCCTCAGATATCTCTTTCCAGCCTTTTAGCTCAGCAAATACGTTGTTAACATTTGCAGCATTTAAAATCTCTTGTTGGAATGTACCAGAAGCAGCTGTAAATATTTGTGGCTTCGGACTAATTTCTAAGAAGATATTTTTTGGTTCTT
This sequence comes from Lysinibacillus agricola, assembly GCF_016638705.1. Lineage (GTDB taxonomy): Bacteria > Bacillota > Bacilli > Bacillales_A > Planococcaceae > Lysinibacillus > Lysinibacillus agricola. The sequence goes on from NZ_CP067341.1 coordinate 4,852,268, forward strand.
TTACTTCTTTGACTTTCGCTTGGACTTCAGCGATCTTAGCTTTAATATCTTCATTTAACTTTTCGCCTTTATCTTCAATTCCCATAACGGTTGCGATTTGTTGGATGTCACCGTAAACATCATCAAATGACTTAGCTGATTGAATGGCAAACACTTTAATCCCCGCATCTTCAAGACCTTTTAATGCATTTAAAGTTTCATCATTTCCCGTTGTATAGGCAATAACTATATCTGGCTTTAACGCTAAAATTCGCTCACTATTGAATGTTACAGAATCAGAAACACGCTCAATTTTTTGTGCTTCTTCTGGATACGTATCATACTCCGTTGCACCGACGATTTTATCACCAACGCCTAGAGCATATAAAATTTCTGTATTACTCGGTTGTAAAGAAACAACAGTTTTAGGTACTGCAGCAAACTCTACTTCTACACCACGGTCATCCTTAACTTTATAGCTAGTTTTCTCAACTTGTTGATCTTCCTTAGAAACAGTATCTTTATTAGTATCCTCTTTCGTACCGCAGCCTACTAATACAAGTGCCAGCATCAACACAAACAGCCATTGTAGCTTAAACAATTTCTTCATTTCATTTATTCTCCTTTTTCTTTTTCATTGGGTATGACTTACTAAGAAACGGTATTTCAGCAATACCAGCGTGTTGATTCATATAAACTGCCATTACAAAAAATACATTGGCTAGTAATCCTAAATAATCAAAGAGAATAGTTGGTACTTCTCGTTCTTCAGATACTTTGTGCAAAGCGCGATATGATTTTTTCGCCTCACTACGGCATAAATGTAATGTAGCAGCAGCCTCCGTTCCTTGAGGTAATACAAAGTTTTGTATTTCCTCCTTCACATAACTAACATAAAAATCATAGCGATCACTTAGCCAAGTCAAATCATCTTCAGTTACCGCTAACTTACCTCGGACTGAGCCATTTACATGGTAAGCCATTGGCAAAATAACTAGTAAATCATCCGCTACTAACTCTACCGTCTCTTTTTTCACTGCTGCCAAAGCGACGCCAATATGTGTTGTAAGGCTATCAGTTCGAATTTCAAAATCAACTGTTGATGCCTTTTCACGCATAAATGGATAACAAGAATAACGTGCATCTTTTTTCAAATCTAAGTCCCCGCTTTCCTTCATGAAAAACTCTTACTTTATCAATTGCGCCTTGGCGTAATTGTAGCTGTCGCTTCGCTTTCGCTACAGATAAATACCCTTCTTAGACTTGTCCTAAAATTTCAATAAGTGTGCATAAAAAAACGTCGTTCCTACCCCTAGGAAACGACGAAAATAACATAAATAATGTCTATTATATAGCACAACATAGCCTATGTATTTGCCGCATATTCTCCTAGCTTCCGAAGAGTATTTATACGTTCAAATAAAGGTCGGTCTCCTGGCTTGTACAGTTCACTACATTCAAACTTGTTGTGGATTATAAAAACCTTCCCATCTGATATTCGACAGTGGTTTATCATATGATTCCTGTACTTACAGTTGCGGAAACAGCTTTGGTTTTTCACCGAATTCCCGATTATGCTATAGTTCAGCACCTTTATTCTGCAAGAATTATTCACTTATAAAGCAGTTTATCATAGATTGATAGGAAAAAATAGCTGTGGAGTTTGGAATAAACAAATACGATGGATAAAAATCATGTAGGTATTTTCCCTTACGCATGCGGGTATTTTCACTGCCCCTGAGGGTATTCCTTCTACTCGCACATGAATCTGTCATTCTTCATAGATCAAATCGTTTTATTTTTTCATACTCTATTACCGAAAAAATTTGCACAAAAAAATAGCCATTCCATGACCTTTAATGGATGGCTTTCTTATATTTCTTTTTGTATTTAACATCTTGTTCTTCTTCAATTAAACGCTCCGCAATTTCTAGTAGTTTCGGGTCATTGGTTTCATCGAATAGCTTTTTAAAGGATACAATAATATCATAGCGTATTAATGTCGGATGCTTTTCGTCTAAGCATGTTTGGAACCTTTTTGCCAAATATGAAACGACTAAATCTCTTTGTACCTGCCCCGCTATACCTATTTTCCAAATTGCCTGCAAAGTATGCCTTGAAGTTACTGTTTTTTCATCATACGTCACTACCCAAATCTTTAAGAAGTCCTCTAATACTCTTTCTTCTGGATCACTTTTTGCTGCGAGCGCGCATAAAAATTGCGCAGCACTTGCACGCACATGTCCATTTTTGTATGTAAGAGCTTGAACAAGCTGTTCCCAAACTGCATATGTCCAATCAACTGGTTCCTGCATAATCTTCATCAATTCTTCGTAAGATTCGTATTGAATATCGCGGTCACGCTCTGTTAAATTACTAAAAAGTTGCATAATCTCTTTTTCCATGATTCATCCCTACCTTTATTGTTTCAGAACGTAATATTATTATAATTTTTTATGGTACACTTAATTTAATTTGCGTAAAGAAGGAGAGTCTATGAATAAATTTAATACTAGGAGACTGATTTTTAGATTAATTATGATTATTTCTTTAATCGTAGTTGCATATTTTATTATCCCGGTTTCCGTTCCCATAATATTAGCAGGTGTTAGTGCATTTTTTTTAGAGCCCATTGTTAATTTCTTTAAACGGCGATGGAAAATGTCTCGTAAAGTTGCAGTCGCTTTTATTTACATAGTGAGCGTTATCTTAATTTCAATTATTTGTTACTTCACTATTACACAACTTATGTCGCAAATAATTTTAATTTCAAAGCAAGCTCCCTATTATATTTCAAAACTATCAGAAATGTGGCTTAGTATGCAAGAAAACATTTCCAAATACACTGAAGACTTTCCACCTGAAGTAAGTACCTCGCTTCAAAATACAACAATGGATTTCATAAAGAAAATTGAAGAATCCTTTTTAAACATTTTCAATTATACCAAAGTTACAGCCTTCTTTTCAGAAATTCCAAGGCTATTTATCAGTCTTCTCGTTTATATGATTGCTCTATTTTTATTTATGCTAGATTTGCCCAAATTAAAACAAATTACTTATAAATATTTAAAGCCTAGCACTGCCAACAAATTAAAGATTGTCTTAAATCGTTTAAAAGGTGCTATTTTCGGCTATATGAAGGCACATTTACTCGTTAGCTTTATAATTGGAGGCGTCACACTTATTGGCCTTCTATTAATCCAGCCAAAATACGCAATAACGATGACAATCATTATATGGTTAATTGATGTTATTCCTTTCCTCGGTTCCATTATCATTTTGGCGCCATGGGGTCTTTATTACCTATTGGTTGGAAATATATCTATTGCTGTAAAATTATTCATCCTAGCTGCTATTTTACTCATTATTCGTCGAGTAGTCGAGCCTAAATTAATGGGGGAGCATATCGGTTTATCAACTTTACCTACATTAATTGCAATGTTTATTGGTCTTCAGCTATTTGGTGTGATCGGTTTACTTGCAGGACCTTTTGTCATTATTTTCTTTATTGCATTAAAAGAAACAGGTATTATCAAGCTGAATTTTAAAATATAGCACTATGTTTGGCTTCCAATAATAAAAAGGTCATCTTTGTATTTTTTCTTTACAAAGATGACCTTTTCGTTATTTAAATCGTCTATATAATAGTAAGACTTATTGAATACGACCGAAGCCTACTAAATATTGGTTCCACCAATCAAGTGATTCAATAACAACACCATTATTTTGAGCATCGATCATCGTGTTGTTACCTAAGTAAATACCTACATGCGCTACGCCTGAACCATAGCTGAAGAATACTAAGTCACCTACACGTGCTTCGCTTGCTGAAATACGTTGTGTTGCTAAATATTGTTGTGATGCTGTACGTGGTAAAGATACACCTGCTTGGCTGTAAGACCATTGTACAAGACCCGAGCAGTCAAATCCTGTTGATGGGTTACTGCCGCCCCAAACATAGCTACGGCCTAGGAATTGCTTAGCCGTTGAAATAGCATCACCTGAAGATGCAGTGCCTGTGCCTGATCCAACAACGATTTTTTGTGATTTCACATTGTTAGCATCATTACCATTGTTACTAGCATTATTTGTATTATTTGTATTATTTGTATTATTTGTATTATTTGTATTACCATTGTCACCATTGTTGTTTGTTGCTTGTACAACTGGAGTAGCTGCTTGAAGTGCACGTAAACGAGCTGCTTCTTCCTCTGCTGCTTTACGTTCTGCTTCTAAACGTTCTTCTTCTTGTTTCGTTGCAATTTGTGCTTTTAATGCAAGCGATTTTGCTTCGTTTTCAGCTTTTTTCACTTCCATTTCGCTTTCCTTTTGTTGAAGCTCTTGGAATTGCTTTTGAAGCTCTTTTTGTTTTTCATCTAATATTGCTTTTTGTTTCTCTAAGTTAGCCTTATCTGCTTCTTGCTGATCTACTAATTCTTGGTCAGCATCCATTAATGTTTTTACCGCTACGACACGATCCATTAAATCTGCAAAGCTTTTCGATTCAAGAACAGCACTTAAATAAATACCTACAGTGTTATCTTGCGCTTGGTATGCAGCCATACGTTCACTTAAAATTGTTGAACGTTGCTCAATACGTTTTTTAGTATCTACAATATTTGTATCAACTTCTTTAATATCTGCTTGTACTTTGTTAAATACTTTTACTTTTTCATCGATTTCTTTTTGTAAATTAGTTAATTCTTCTTGTAGCTTTTTAACCTCTGTATCTATTTTAGCTTTCTTATCTATCATTTGTTGAGATGTTTCTTCTGCGTGCACTTCTGTTGGTTGAACTGTATTAAATAATAAGCCGCCAGCTAGTGCTAATGCTAGCACCATCGACTTACGCCATTTATTGCGTTTACCCACGTTAACTTCTTTCCCTTCATTAGTCAATTTCGCTCTTGGTTTTTTAATGTAATCACTTGAACGATTCTTTTGTATTTTCTTATATCTGTATCAGCCTTTTAAAGTTTAGCATTATTAGCATAACTTTTATACTATTTCACAACTTTTTAATCGTTTAGTAAAACTCGAAATATTCTTGTAACATTCACGTAATTTCTGAATTATTCTCTAAAATACTATTCTTTTCTACAAAATAACTACTTTCACTATTTTCCCGTTAGACCCATTCTCTAATTTGTAATGTTTTTGTAATATTTCTCGAGAAGGTTTTGAAAATAAAAAAAAGGTAAGGGAACATTTCCCCTACCTATTACTTCATAGAACGTAACGCTTGAATAGAAAGCCGCACTAAAAGAATGGCGCATAAAAATAATCCTAAGTATGCAGCTGTATTTAAGTAAACAGCATACGAGTCATGAATAAACTGTGAGATTGCTAAAAGTGCTACAGAAATAATGCCAAAGGTAATACCAACGAGAAGCAAAACAAAACGGGAAAACAGATTTGTAATAAAACGAGCATTATGCTCATCCGAAAAAACATCGTGATGTAAAATAATTTTTCCGCTCTCCACCCGTTGAATAAGCTGGTCAACTCGTCTTGGCATTTTGCGTAATGTCGGAATAAGCATCGATAATTCTTCTTGCAAGCGTTCCTTTGTTGCCATCGGTTCTTTAAATGGCTTCAGGAAGGATGCTCGCATATACGTGGATGAAAAATCTTTCGCTTCCATAAAAATATCAAAACGTGGATCGATTACCCGTAATGTCCCATCCAATGTTACTAATGAACGTAGCGCTAAACCTACTGCAGGATAGAATGCAAGACCAAAATCACGAACAACCGTAAATAACGCATGTATTAATTCTTCTGTTGGAATTCGATCCACGTAAGAAATTTTCAACAGAATTTGATCAATTGCTTGCTCCATCCTTGCACGTTCTGCATGATCAGCATTTTCAACCAATAGCGTTAAGCCATCATATAAAATACTTGAATCATTTAGCTGAATCCCCATTAAAAATAACTTCAAGCCCTCTTGTTGCGTAGCTCCCAAACGGCCAACAGCCCCAAAATCAAGCAGTATCGGTGTGCCATCCGTCTCATCAATATGAATATTTCCCGGATGTGGATCTGCATGAAATATACCTGAAAAAAGCATTTGCTCGAAGAAGGAATATAAAACAGTCCGTGCAAACTGCCTACGATCAATTTCTAAACGATTAAATTCAGCCGCAGCATTTGCAACGCTTTTTCCCCGTACATATTCCATGACAATAATATTTTCATCACAATATTCTGTATAGATTTTAGGAATCCGTACTTTATAGTCGCTTTTGGCAAGGGCATTTGTCACCTGCAATGTATTCCGAACCTCAATATCTAAATGAATTTCCTCGCGTAATCCATCTGCAAATCCTCTAGCAAGCTCTCGAAAGCCCAGTGACTCAGCCCATGTAGACTTGCTCGTAAGCCAATTGGCAAATTCCTCTAAAATATCGAGATCGTCGCGCATTATCCCCTTTACTTCTGGACGCAGTAGCTTCACCACGGCTTCATCATAATTCTTTAATCGCGCCTTATGTACTTGTCCAATAGATGCTGCCGCAATAGGCTCCATTTGAAAACTTGCAAATAGTTCATTCATAGGCTTTGGTAGTGAACTTTCTAAAATTTGAGTTACTTGCTCTGACGCTAAAGGCTTCACATTATGCTGTAGCCTCTCTAACTCCTCAATAAAGATGGGTGAAAACAGTTCTTTACGTGTAGAAAGTACCTGCCCAAATTTAATGAAAATCCCACCACATTGCTCCAAAGTAGCCCTTAAAGCAATAGCAAGCTCCTTTTCATTTTCTCGTTGTCTTGCGTATTTAATTGTTTGAACAACACCATTTGTCACAGCTATTTTTAACACCTGACGCAAGCGCTTTTGCTGCCGCCAGTAGCTACGAAGGCGCAACAATAAATTTTTTTGGCCATTACGACGATCTCCAGCTGCAATACCACTCGGATCGAAAAGCTCAAAAACAAGATAAAGCAGCATAGAAATTAGCAGCATGCTTCCAATCCAAATAAGTGTACTGACCTCTGTCACTGTTTGCATCACCGTTTCAGATAAATAATCTGTATGGCGCAAATATGAATACCAGTAAACAAAGGACGTCAGCGTCACACTAATGACGACAGAAAGTACCCTACGAACAAAATTAATGCTTGAGCCAATTAATCGACCACTTACAAAATAAATAATCCCTGATACGACAATGATTTGGATTAAAAATTTCAAAAAAATCAACAGCGTCACCCCCGATGCTACTTCCTAATACTGCTAGTATAACAAATCTAAGGCTCATCACCATAACGTGGGGGTGATTTTCGTTCCGACTGTTATCCCCAAAATATTGTCTATTTGTTTACTTTTTTCGTATTTATCCACTTAAAATGATTTTTACTCAGTAATTTCTGTTGATAAAATACCTTTAGGGGTATATTATCTATTTAAAGCAATAATTATCCACAATCCCATTCATTATTAACACTAGAAAGCTGTTGTTTTATCCACAACATACCCCTGTATGTATATAACTAGAAAAGGATGTGCTTACACATGAGTAAAAAATTTTTAGTAGTTGGTGGTGTCGCGGGCGGCGCCTCGACCGCTGCACGTATTCGTCGTCTCGATGAACAAGCTGAGATTATAATGTTTGAAAAAGGACCGAACGTTTCATTTTCAAATTGTTCTTTACCATTTCATCTAAGTGGAATTGTTGATAACAGCGATAAGTTAATCTTAATGACACCACAAACCTTTCAAACAAAATACAATATTGAAGCTCGTGTTAATCAAGAAGTTTTACATATTAACCGAAAAGGAAAAACCATTACTGTAAAGGATTTAACCACTGACACTGCGTATGAAGAAAGCTACGATGCGTTAGTGTTATCTCCTGGTGCAAGTCCAATTGTTCCAAACTTGGATGGCGTTCATTCTTCACACGTTTTTACCGTTCGTAATGTCGTGGATATTGACCGCTTAAATCGTTATATACAGAGTGATGACATACAGGATATCGCTGTTATCGGTGGCGGATTTATAGGTGTAGAGGTTGCAGAAAATTTACAGCTTGCCGGCTTTAATGTCTCACTCGTTGAATTCAGTCAACAAATCATGATGCCATTTGATTATGATATGGCCCAAATATTACACAAAGAAATGATGGATAAAGGAGTTAATGTCATTGTCAATGACGGTCTAGCTAAGGTTGCAGCTGATTATGTAGAATTGAATTCTGGTAAAAAATTAAAGGCACAGGCAGTCGTATTAGCAATCGGCGTTCGTCCTGAAACCTCTTTAGCGAAAGAAGCTGGATTGGCAATAGGTGAACTTGGTGGCATTCAAGTTGATGCTAATTATGTAACATCAGATCCTTCTATTTACGCTGTGGGCGATGCCATCGAAGTATTTCATCAGCTAACCCATAAACAAACGCGCCTGGCACTAGCAGGTCCAGCGCAGCGGCAAGCACGAGCAGCAGCTAATCATATGTACAATATACCTCAACAAAATAAAGGAGTTATCGGCTCTTCAAGCGTGCAAATTTTTGATTTCACGTGTGCCACAACGGGTTTAAATGAAAAAACAGCACTTGCACATGGATTGCAAGCAAAAAGCGTGTATTTGATCGCACCAGACAAGGTTGGTTTAATGCCAAATAGTAATCCACTTCATTTTAAGCTTGTTTTCGAAGTGCCAACCGGAAAGATTCTTGGAGCGCAGGCAATTGGAAAAGGTAATGCCGACAAGCGCATCGATGTTATTGCAACTATGATAACAATGGGTGGCACATTAGAAGACTTAAAAGAGCTAGAGCTATCGTATTCTCCAATGTTTAGCACCGCTCGTGACATAGTTAATTTAGCTGCACTCGTTGCTCAAAACCAATTATATGGTCATTACAAACAGGTAAAGGTTGACGAGGTGAGAGGTCTCGTTGAAAATAACGCCTATTTCTTAGATGTGCGAGAAAGAAATGAATTCGAGGCTGGTCATCTCATCCATGCGCATAATATTCCGTTAAGTGAGCTCCGTGAACGTTTGGACGAGATTCCACAAGATAGACCAGTTTATGTACATTGCCGTTCGGGTCAGCGAAGCTACAATGCTGTAATTGCCCTTCAGAATAACGGTTTCTCTAATGTCTTTAATGTTGCCGGCTCCTTCCTCGGTATTTGCTTATATGAATATTTCACAGATGCAACAACTAATAGAGATAAAATTGTCACGGCCTACAATTTTAAATAACACGAAAGGGATGCCGTTATTTTGCAGCATCCCTCTTCATTTTAATTCGTGGAAAGCACTTTCTCCCAATCTATTGTGCCATTTTTAACTTGTTCACGTTTTTCTTTATTCATAATATCATTTGGACGTCCACCTTTTGGCCAATCTTTATCATGATTTGCCCACTCAGGTCGATCCTGCGATAAAATAAAGGCTGCTAAATCAGCGGCATCTTGATCAGTCAAAGTACCAGCTGCACCGATTGGCATGTTGTTTTTAATGTAGCCAGCCATTTTTGACATACGTGCCATACCCGCTCCATCATTAAATGATTTTTCACCCCATAATGCTGGACCTGTATTAGCACCCATACCAGAGCCATCAACTGCGTGACAAGTGATACAAGACTGTGCATATAATTCTTCACCGTTCGTAACATCTGGTATAGGGACATTTTTCATAGTACTTGTACCTACCCATTCACGTTCTGCCCCAATAGGTACACCTTCTGAAATATAGGCGAAGTATGAGACCATCGCCTCTAACTCTTCGCTACTCATGTCAAATTTTTTACCGTTCATACTGCGAACCATACAACCATTAATACGCTCTTCAATAGTTACAATATCACCTGAGCGCGCAATATATTGCGGATAATTCGCCATAACACCAACTAATGACGAAACTTGCTCATCATAGCCTGCCCCAGCATGACAGCTTGTGCAAGACAATTGATTCCCAACATATTCTTCTGCAGCAACATGTGTATTATTTACAAGCTCATAGCCGTATAATATCGCTTCCTTCATAGGTCCATCCGGTACTTCTTCAATACTTGGCGGTGCATAGACAACTGACTGAGCAGCTGCTGTTGTTGGTATTTTCGTCTGTACTGCGGTCTCTTTGCTTTCTCCGTTAGCATCACCTAAAATTTTGTCGCTAATAACTGCCCCCACAAAAAGTGTGCCTACTAACAGTACTGTCCCCGCTACTCCTGCTACTATAGGTTTCATCTATAATACCCCCCTTTGTATAATCACCTATATTTTAGCAAAATATCATATTTTTCGATGTGATTTTTCTCACAACTCGCGCAAACAGAACCCTTCAGATGATAAAAATGGATAAATTATGTAATAACTATTGTTCTACAACACAATAAACACTACTTAATACCTGTTGTAGTATGTATAACTTCCTAAAAAATGCCGAGTACAGTACTGTACTCGGCATTTTAGCGTTCTCTTATAATTTACATTCACCATCAGCACAAGTAGCTTCACCATTCCCCTCCAACTTCAATGGTTGAATGCCTGCTATCTCTGCAGCTTGATGTAAAGTTCGTACGAAAACCTCATTTGGCTCTGCCCCTTTAATACCGTAACGATTTTCAAAAACAAAGAACGGAACACTTTGTACACCTAGCTGTTGGGCATCATATCGATCTTTGTTCAAAACTTCACTGAAGTCCTTTGATGCAATAACACCCTTTGCTATTTCAACATCTAAGTCCAGATTTCCAATGACTTTCAATAAAAATTCCTCATCATTTAAGTCTTTTCCTTCTGTAAAATAGCCACTCATAAGTGCTTCCGTATAGGCTGACTCTTTACCAAACAACTTTGTCCATTTTGCCAATCGATGAGCTTTTTCAGTATGAGCTGTTTTCATGTCTTCAAAATTGTAATGCAAGCCAACCTCTTCGGCCCGCATTGCTATACCTTTAGTCATTTCCTTTACTTCTTCTATCGTGGAGTCAAATTTCGCGGCCATACCCTCATATAAAGTTGGTGCATCTTTCTTTGGCGTATCTGGACCAATTTGATATGCTTTGAATTCAATCTCTACCTGCCCTGAATAGCCTGCCAAGTCAATGGCACGTTCCAATTCTCTTTTGCCAATGTAGCAAAACGGACATGTAAAATCTGAGAAGATCTCTATTTTCATTTTCTACTGCCTCCTACAATATATCCATCCAAATTTTAATGGCAGTTGCTAAAATGAGCACTGCTAAAATAGCTTGTAAAACTTTTGTATTTAATTTTTTTCCTGCTTTTGCACCTAGTGGAGCTGCTATTAAGCTAGCTACAATCATAATTAATGCAGGATAATAATCAACTTGTCCCGTCATCAATTTTCCAATTGTCCCACCTATCGAGGATATAAAGGTAATAGCAAGGCTTGTAGCAATTGTCATACGTGTAGGTATACCTAATACTACTAGCATTATAGGCACTAACAAGAAACCACCAGCTGCCCCAACAATCCCCGACCCAATACCAACAATGAACGCTAATATAGCCGCTAGCGGTTTATTGAACGTTACCTCATCCAACGGCTTGTCGTCAATTTGCTTCTTAGGAATAAACATCATCACTGCGGCAATCAACGCCAATACACCATAAACGATGTTAACTCCCTCTTCAGATAAAAATTTGGAGCCATAACTACCGACGAAGCTTCCTACTAATATGGCACCACCCATATAAATAATCAGTGATTTATTTAAATAACCACCTTTACGATATGCCCATACCCCTGCAATTGAGGCAAAAAACACTTGTACTGCACTAATACCCGACACTTCATGTGCTGAAAATGCTGCAAAACCAAGTAAAGGCGGGATATATAATAACATTGGATATTTTATAATCGATCCGCCGATTCCTAGCATTCCCGATACATACGAACCTACAAAGCCAATCAAAAATATTGTAATGATCCATGCTAAATCCATCTTTTTTCCTTCTTTCCGGTCACTTACGCCTTAAGGGCATTGTCATTTCCACTAATCACAAATGAAAGGAGGGTTGTTCATAACTTCAAATAGAAGAGACAACCCTCACCTGCCTTAAGCTTTTTGAATAAAGAATGTAATGACACCAGCGTCTTCAGATTTGTCTAAAATTGTATGACCACCAGCTTTTGCCCAAGCAGGGATATCTGCAAGAGCTCCCTTATCTGTTACTTGAACCTCTAAAATTTCACCTGAAATTAATGTATCTATAGCTTTTTTTGTCTTCACTATAGGCATTGGGCAAGACAAGCCCTTTGCATCTAGTTGTAAGTTTGATTTCATATTTTTCTCCTTTGAAACAGCAAACGTTGTAAGCGATTTTGCCGGTTCTATTTGTTTTTTCATGACTCTGCGAAGAATGAGCGCCTTCGCTTCGCGGTATTTACACGCTACAAGCATGCATGCGTACTCATTGCATTTCAGCATCTTATTAATGGGTTTTCCTTCATCCCTTACTAATTATAAATTTTCACCAATCGGACTTTTACGGATGCGGGATAAAACAAACTATCGAACTGCACAACGGTTCGGACCAATTTCCATCTCTGTTTGCTCATCTTGCGCAGGTGTAATCTTACCCATATTTACTTGACGAATTTCTTGATATGCATTTGGCTGCGGAGGTAAATTATCTGTTACAATGCTACGGAAATTAACTTCATCCTCAATATTTAAGCCGTGATTTTCCGCAAACAATTGTCCAAGACGTTTGGCAACAGTTCCATCTTCATTTAGTTCATCAATAATCATAAAATGAGCTGGCAAAACAATTAGTTCATCCGATAACTCTCTGTATCGTTTGTAAAGTGTTTCGCGTAAATCACCAACCCAATCTTCTGCAAGACCAGCTAAATCCGGGCGCCCAATTGAATCAATAAATAAAATATCTCCAGTTAACAAATACTTGTTGTCCACAACGAATGACGTTGAACCAATTGTATGACCAGGTGAATAAATCGCTCCTACGTCAATTTTCGAGGCACCAATTTGTACAGTTGTTCCATCAATTAAAGGTGTATAGTCAAACACAACCTCTTCCGCATCTTTTGGTGGTAAATAATACGTTGCACCAGCTGCAGCTGCGATATGGCGTCCACCAGATATATGATCAGCGTGCAAATGTGTATCGAAAACATATTTAATTTTCACGTTTTTATCTTCGGCAAAGCTTGTGAATGCGTCTGTAAAACGCACAGCATCGATAATAGCGGCTTCACCCTCAGAGATGACCATATAAGAAAGGCAGCCCTTTCCTAAACGTACAAATTGATAAAGCTCACCACCACCTGCTAAATCTCCTACTTTAATCGGTTCTAAATATTCACTCCACGTTTTCATTCCACCTTCTAAATAAGCCACCGTACGTCCTGTTTCCGATAACATCTCAGCTACCATCATCGATGATCCTTCTTTTGCACAAACAACTAAGACATCTTTATCAGCTGGAATCTTCGGTAAAATGTCTTCGACACCATCTAAAAGCTCAAAATACGGAATATTAAGGTACTCAAATTTGTGCCCATCAATTTTCCAATCTTCGAAAGCATCTGCATTTCGAACATCTAAAATAAATAATTCTTCATTATTAATTACTTTTTTCGCTACTTGTGCTGCGCTCCATTTTAGGATTGACAATCCGATTACCCCCTCAGGTATTATTTCGTTTATTTTTTTAGCGGAAAGGACTGCCCTCTCCGCTTGTATAGTTACAAATTAGTTAGAATGTTAATGACGGTGCTGCATCTTTAGCAAACTCTAAAAACGTCACAGCTCCCCCAACCTCGATACCTTCAATAAAATCATCTGTCGTTAAACCCATTACATCCATCGTCATTTGACACGCGATAAATTTCACACCTAATTCCTGTGCCATTTCCACTAATTGCGGAATTGCAGGTACATTGGCTTTGGCAAAGCCTTCTGCAAAATGCTCTGCTCCAGCAGGCATAGGTAATGCATGCATCCCTTGTTTATGAATTAAATTCAACCCCTCGAATGTGAAGAAGATGGCTACCTCCTTCTCAGAAGCTGCCGCTGCTGTTGCAATGTTGAACACCTTATACGCATCGAAAAGACCACCGTTACTTGCGATTATCGCTACTTTATTTGACATAAATTAATTCCTCCTAAATGTTTTTTGTTAAATCTCCTGTCCAGGATGTCATACCTGGCAGAACGTTAAGTACCTTTGTAAAACCATGTGCTGCAAGCTTCTGTGCAGCTAAATCACTACGCTTCCCTGTTCGGCAAATAACATAAATCTCTTGCTCTTTATCAAGCTCAGAAAGACGTGATTCTAGCTCACCCATCGGTATGGACTTTGCTCCCTCGATATGACCGAAAGCAAACTCTGCCTCCTCACGCACATCGAGAATAAGACCTTCTCTTTCTGCGACTTCCTCTAACTCGATTGTTTGTTCAAACGTTTTTTCATCCAACATTTCGTTTGAACATTTACGAATATAATGCTTAAGCACACTTTCTTCTTCCACTGTCCCAATGTATTGGTGCCCGACAGTTTCAGCCCATGCAGCAATATCCGCCTTTGAACCCTTATCTGTCGCTGATACTTCTAAAATTTGACCATCTACCAACTCCGCCATCGCCTTTTTCGTTTTCACAATCGGCATAGGACAAGAAAGCCCCTTGGCATCTAGCTGAAAATCTACCTTCATACTCATAACTCCCTCCTTATACCTATATGGGTATTATTTTTACTAAAAAATATAGTAAGCTGTACAGGCCCCCTACATTTTCTTACTTTACTTCACCTTCCCAAGCGAGCATGCCACCGACCATATTGGATACATCGAAGCCTTGGCTTTCTAAAAATTGAGTAGCACTACCACTGCGACCACCTGATCGACAGACCATTACATATGGTTCATTTTTATTTAGCTCATGCATACGAAATTCAAGTAAGCCTAGTGGAATATGAATAATACCCGGAATATGTCCAGACTCCACTTCGTCTACTTCGCGTACGTCGATTAAATTTAATGCCTGGCCTTGCTCTAAAGCCTGTTGTACTTCCTTTGCTGAAATTGCCTTCATTCTATTTTCCTCCTAATATGCGCTCATACCACCACGGACATTTGTTACACGCTCAAATCCTTGTTTTTTTAATTGCTTACAAGCCTGACTACTGCGCATTCCACTTTGACAAATGACCACTATCTCTTTATCTTTCGGTAATTTATCAAAACTTGAACCAAGCGGAATGTTTTTAAATTGCGGGATATTACGACCCTTGTACTCTGCTGGTGTCCGCACATCGATAAAAACTTTATCCTTATCATTCAAAATATTTTTCAATTGTGCCGCCGATATTGACTGCACCCCTTTCGTTGGCTTCATTCGCCAAACGAAAAATGCTATCACAACAGCAAGTATAATCCACGTTCCCAAGTAACACCGCCTCCTCCCACATACTATTCAGGGTATATAAAATTTATCTGCTTTTCACGACTAAATCCATCGCATCTTGGATGGCCGTATTCATTTTTTCAGCATCCCCTTCAGCTGTCGTTACACAATCCAATAAATTTTCACTAACGATCACTCCAATAGTTCGATCAACCGCAGAACGCACGGCAGATAGCTGTGTAATCACATCTTTACAGTTTTTTTCTTCTTCCATCATGCGCAAAACACCACGTAATTGACCTTCTATCCGCTTCACTCGATTAGCTGTTTTTGTACCGTAAGCCATACTGTTCATGCCTCCTTTCAAAACGATCGATTGAACTTGCTTACGTGATTCATAATATACCCCATTAGGTATGTTGTCAACATGAAAGCTCGAATTTTTCTTAAACGTCGTTACAATGTTATTTCCCTCTTGTAACTACGTTTTATCCGTCACTTTCAAGTTGTTATCCTCATCTTCTTATCTTTCAGTTACAAAAAAAGCGAGAAATTCGACGATTCTATCATCGAATTTCTCGCTTAAATATACTTTATAGCACATTGCTATGAAGGCTTATTTCTTTTTAATAGTAATTGTCCAAGCGGCTTCACCAACTTGTTCATACTCTGTTACCTCGTGCCCTTCTTCAGCAGCCCAACGAGGAATGGATTCTGTACCTTGTGTGCAATCAAATTGCACTTCTAATTCATCGCCTGAATGTAAGTCTTTTATAGCTTCTTTTGCTTCTACTAAAGGAAATGGACAAACCATCCCCATTACTTCTAATATTTTTTTCATATGAAAACACTCCTTTTTTACGCTGTTATTACTTGTGCAGCTTGCTTAGCTTTTTTACTTGGCCGAACGAATACAAAGTAAGATGCTGTCCATGTACCTAAAATCATAAACCCTAATGAAATCCAACCTTGCCAAGTCATCATTGCTGTCATCACCAATCCATTACCAATTGAGCAACCCCCTGCTAAACCTGCGCCGAACCCCATCATAAGTCCACCATAAAAGCTGTT
The DNA here is from genome assembly GCF_016638705.1 of Lysinibacillus agricola. Lineage (GTDB taxonomy): Bacteria > Bacillota > Bacilli > Bacillales_A > Planococcaceae > Lysinibacillus > Lysinibacillus agricola. The sequence goes on from NZ_CP067341.1 coordinate 4,868,674, forward strand.
AATCGCCGTTTTTGTATCAGGGATACGGAATCTAAATTCGCCACTCATTTTTGCTGCGAATAATGACCCTAAGAAAATTCCTAGTACTAGGAAAACACCCCAGTTGATAAAGCTAATTTCTCCTGTCACCAAAAATTGCAAAATATTAGCAGAAGGTGTTGTAATTCCTAACCCACCTATACGACCAGTAGCAACACTTAATGGCCATGCTAAAGTTGCAATCACACCAATAATTGTTGCAGTTATAAATGGATTCCAACGTTTTTCAAATAAAATATGTGCTAATCCCGTTTTTTTCGGCTTTAACCCCGGGATTTTCAATCGTGGCTTCTTTAGCTCACGGTAAACGATAAATGCAACAGCTACTACAAAAATCGTTATAATCAACCAGTTGTTTACGCCAATTGTCTCGGCAATAGAATTAGTTTCAATGCTCGTTTCTTTAATAGCCATATCCAATGGCAACAATACGCCTGATTTCATCATTGCTGCTACAAGCATATAACCAGCTAATGCAATCCAACTGCCAATTAAACCTTCTCCTGCCCGATACCAAGTACCTGTTGCACAACCACCAGCTAAAATAATGCCAATTCCAAAAATAAATGAACCAACGATAACAGCTACGATTGGTAAAGAACCAGCATTGAATTCAAATACCTTTAAACTAATTAACGTATATACACCAACACTTTGAATTGCTATCGCAATCAGTAATGCGTAAAACATACGGTTATCTTTTGTCAAATACATATCGCGGAATCCGCCAGTTAAGCAAAAACGACCACGTTGCATAACAAATCCAAGTAAAGCTCCACAAATAAGTCCCGTAATAACCATTTGACCCATCCATCATTCCCCTTCCGATACCATAGTATTCTTATAGGATATATTACCACTAATTTTACTATGAATTCAATTACTTTTTTTTAACTATTTAAAATCTAATGACTTTTTCATACCAATGCACACAAAAACCCCCTGCTACAAGTGCAGAAAGCTGCTTCTTATAACAAGGGGTCATATATTTATTTATTTTGTTAATTGCATTGCTGGTCCAAAGAATTCATAATGAATTTTTTCGTCTTTTACGCCAATTTCATGTAAATTTTCAATGACCGCTTCCATAAAGCCAACAGGTCCACATACGTAAACATCTGCATCATTGGCAACTTTTTCAGCTAATAATTCTTTTGTAATTAGCTTGTCTTCATCTGAATATAACGCTGTGTAAGATGCATTTGGAAGTGCATTCACTTTCTCTTGAATATCATCGCTAAATGTTACAACTTTTTCATTGCGCGCACACTGGATAAAGCTCACTTCATTTGCCGCATTAGCTTCTAGTGATTGTAGCATACTGTTTAATGGCGTTACACCAATACCACCGCTTACAAACGTAATTGGAGCAGAAGCTTCTTCTAAAACAAATAGCCCTGCTGGTACACTTACATCCACTAAATCTCCAACTTGTAATACGTCGTGAACAAAGTTCGAAACTTTACCATTCGGTGTATGATCGCTTTCACGTTTTACTGAAATGCGATAGCCGTCTTCTGCACTTGCTTGTGAAAGTGTATATTGACGGTTCATTAAATACTCTTCGCCTGGTACTTTCACACGGATACTGATATATTGACCTGGCTCATATGCTGGTAGAGGGGAACCATCTTCATTTTCAAAGTAAATAGATGTAACAAGATCACTTTCTACTACTTTTTTCGCCACTTTCAATGGTTTAAATAAGCGCCATCCGCCACTACCCTCTGCTTTTTGATATAGCTCTTCTTCTACTTGAATAAAGATATCTGCAATTACGCCATATGTTTCAGCCCAAGCATTAATGATGTCATCTGTTGCTGCATCACCAAGCACTTCTTTAATTGCTTTTAATAAGTATTCTCCAACAATTGGATAGTGCTCAGGTAAAATACCTAAACTACGGTGTTTATGAGCAATTAACATCACCGCCGGTAAAATAGCTTCTAAATTTTCAATATGAACTGCAGCAGCATAAACTGTGTTTGCTAACGCTGTTTGCTGACGACCTTTTTCTTGGTTTGTATGGTTAAAAATATTCAATAATTCTGGATGAGCTTGAAACATATTTTTGTAAAACGTTTTAGTAATCTCTACACCATGAACTTCTAATACTGGAACTGTCGCTTTAATAATTTGTACTGTTTCTTGTTTTAACATATCGCTTACCACCCTTTCGTGATTACAATATAACGCTTTCAATTTTTTAAAGCAATATATAAAATACATCTTTAACAAAATGGACATAATTAATGTATTTCAAATACATCTTTAAAAAAGTATTGAATTTTTAATACTTCAAAGTAAAAATGCTATACTTATTTTGAACTATAGAAAGTAGGGTGTTCTTATGCGCTTAACTTTATACACAGATTATTCTCTTCGAACACTCATATATTTGGGTGCGAAGGAAGACGGCCAATTATCAACTATCCAAGAAATTTCAGATGCGTATAATATATCGAAAAATCATTTAATGAAGGTGACTCATCAGCTCGGACTACTTGGTTACATCGAAACCATTCGTGGTCGAGGTGGCGGTATACGTTTAGCAATTGATCCAAAAACTATTACAATTGGTGAAATAGTACGTCATACAGAAGAGGATTTTCATCTTGTCGAATGCTTTGATAAAGAAAATAATCTATGTAAAATTGCACCAGAATGCCAGCTGAAAGGCGTATTATACGAAGCACTACAAGCCTATTTAGCCGTCCTAGATCGCTATACTCTAGATGATTTTTTACATTCGAAAGAAAAGTTGATGGCATTGTTGCTTGGCGAATAAAAATACCCGCACAACTCAAAGTTGGACGGGTATTTCTTTATGTCTATATTATTTTACAATGCCTTTGAAAAGAAAATCATATCTAGTGCACGAATTCCATTTTCATAGATTGGCTCTGGGTAATTACTGAAAAAATCTTTTTCAATTGCTTCCATACGAAAACCTGCTTTTTGATAGAAAGCAATATTATCAATACTAGAATTTGCAGTTCCAACTATTATCGTTTTATAACCTTGAGATAGACAAATTGTTGTTATTTGATTTATTGCTTCCTTCCCCAGCCCTTTGCCTTGATACTTCGGTACAATCGCAATATTTTTTAACTCTACTGTCGTATCAGACTGTGCAAGAAGTAACGCTACACCTGCTAACTGCTCACCACATTTTATCTCGTATAATTCACCGTCATTTAAATATTTTCGAACAGCTTCTTCACTTTCATCAGCTAATAATAGTTGTGGTAAATAGTCTTCCCTCACACCTTCTACTTTTTTTAAGGCTGTACGGTATCGAACAAAATCTTCGCGCTCAAAAACATTTAAAACACATGGCTGCTTTTCTTTAACCTCTAACCATGAATGCTCCTGCGGAAAATCATTTTCTACTCCTAATTGAATAAAAGACAACTTCTCCTGAGCCTTTTGTGAACGGATATTAACCTTTCTAGCTCCTGCAAAAACACGCTCTAACCCTAACTCAAAAAATGCTATATCTAAAATTGCAATTTTTGATTCAAGATTATAGCCTTTTCCCCAAAATTCATATCCTAGCCACGAGCCAACATGACAGCTCTTTTTATTGTGATCTATAAACATTAATGCTGTCACACCAATAAATTGTCCTTCCTCATCTAAGACAACACGAGGAACTGTCTTTCCAGCTTCTTCATCCACACATTCACGTTTAATAAAGTTAATCGTATCTTCCACTTTGCCAGCAGGTAACCCTAGTGCATCTCGAACCTGTGGGACGGAAGACAGCGCATGCATGGCTTCAGCATATTTTATTTCGTGTCTCACTAAAGTAACTGCCATATGCTATTCTCCTTTTAACATGATCAAGCCTTATTGCATCGGATTTTTGTATCATCCTCTAGTGGCATAAGAGCTTATTCCATCCGTTTATTCATGTCAATGGCTCATCTCCATAACGTGAGGTTGATTTCCATTCCGACTGGGCGCTTTCCTGGGGCGTCCAGCCTTCACTCCAATCAACTTATATACATGGCATATGTTTTAACAAATGTCATCCCTTACTTTTGGCGATGAGGCATATTCATTTATCCCTAAATTTAATTATACGTTAGTTGCCATGACACACCGAAACGATCCTGGATCCAGGCAAATTTCTTAGAAAATCCATAATTATCAAGTGGCATTAACGCCTGTCCGCCCTCTAAAATTTGAGCAACTAGACTGTCGATTTCTTCTTCAGACTCACATTCCACAAAAATAGAAGTTGATGGTGTAAACGTAAAGTTATGCTGTATTACACTATCATTCACCATCATTTTCAAACCCTTTAAATGAAGAACAGCCATCGCAACTTGTTGTGAGTTTTCCATATAAGTTAAGCTTTCCACCTGTAATTCTGAAAACCATTGTTGATATTGCTGAATAGCTTCATTAGCTTGTCCCTGAAACATTAAAAATGTAGTGGCACTTTTCATTTATTTAACTCCCCTTCATATTTTGTAATCCATTGTGCTGGCGTCATCTTCGAAACAAGCTCTCCAATTAACTCATACGGAATATTTTTAGTGCTTGTAAAACGAATACAGCTTTTCCCCATATTAAGCTTTGTCGGTACTCGCTTCGCATATTCCTCTTGGAACCATGAGAGTAACGCTTGATCTGCGTAAATACCCATATGGTACACTGCAATATGACGTTTTTGTGCAGCAAGACTTATAAAGGGCAAGGGAGTATTTGGTGTGACATGATAGCCCTTCGGATAAGTTGAGAACGGTACAACATAGCTTATCATGTCATAATACATGCTTTGTTCAAAACCCTCTGGTAAGTTACTTTCTACCACATCCACAAGTTTGGCAAAACCCTCCCGCCATTTTTCATCCACTTGTTCAATATATGTGTTTTTCATACTCCACCCTCTTTTCAACAAAGAATTATTACTTGATGTGTTGATCTATTTATATTAATTAGAAGACTCATTCCATAACGTGTGGCTGATTTCCGTTCTGATGTTGCTCGCCCCATGGTTCATCTGTGACACTGATCCCCAGCCTCCACTCCAATCAACTGAAATGTCATGCGTTTTAATAAATATCATACCCAATTTTCGGCAATGAACCAAATTAGAAGAAACTGATTTCCGTTCTACTAGCTCAATGAATATAGCATCATCCATATGACATCTGCAAAAGGAATCAATATGCCTCTTTGTCATTTATGCTTGACCCTCGGCCTTTGCCTTTCGGTATAATTCCTTTGTTTTGTAGCCTAATCTAATAATTTCACGCATCTCCTCTAAACGTGCTATTTGCGTCTCTTCCTTCTTCGCACTATAGATATAACGAGCCCAATCCTTTTGATACCCCGGTGTTAATCCATCATAAAGTGTTAAATCATCTGGATTTTCTGCAAGTGAATCACGCAATTGAGGAACCATTCCTTCATAGTCACTAACGCACTGACTACTCGCTGTCTTCTTCTTGCCGCGTCCCTTACCATCTCTCTTGATGCTTACTATAGAAAATGTCTCATCTAGCGACATAAGACTTGCAAATTTATAATCACTGCCAACAATGTATTTTTCCTCGTCCACTTGAATAGCTGGGAAAATTTCATCGCGATGGATAAACTGTTCATACTTCTTATTATCCTTTTTCGGATAAACAAAAAATAAATAGCCCTGTTCCACGAGATTGTTTGACTTTAGTGCATTTTGTAAAAACGTTACCATTTCATCAATATGAAACACAAAGACAATAATACGATCATATGGTGCATCTCCTGAATGGGAAATCCCCTCTAGTATCAAATCCTGCGGTTGATTCTGAATTGCAATGGATAGTCCATCCTTAAGTTTAAATTTCTTTTGCATAGCTTTGACACCTCTTTTAATTATTAATACAATTTTCTCTTGGTTTTGATAGTATAGCTGATTTAGTGAAATTTTCGTACAAAAAAACGCTCGAACATTTTCTCAAGCGTTTAAGAACTTATTAAGCTACTTTATTTTTGAAGTCGCCACTATACCTTTAATAATCGGAATGGCTGTTCCAATTAGCACTATTGGCAGGAACCACCAACCAAGAGTCTCTGCCTCTCCAAGAGCAATACGTACCACTTGGAATGATATAGCTGCAAATAAAATTAGGCAGCAGTTTTTTACTTCATTTAATATTTTTCGGCTATTTAAATAAAATGCTTCTACATTACTTTCGTTTAAGCGTGCTGGGTAATTATGCATATGGGGAGCTTTTTCAAGTAATCCTAGCAAAATCCATAGAAAGATTCCGATAAACGGAAGAATGAATAATTCCATTTTTGAACCCCAACGATCAACTTCTCCTGCACCATTAAAATGGCCTGGAATCTCCTCTGGTAGTTTGCCCCACATTACAAAAATATAAAGGATGGATAGCACAAAAATCCCGGCACCAATATAGTCCCATATCTTTTCATATTTCGTTTTTGGCAATTTCAAAATCGGTCTATACATCTTCCCACATCCTTGCTCGTTTCTTCATTAATTCTACGTTACTACAATTCATTAAGTTTCAAATTTGTGAAAATTGTCATAATTGTGTGTGTTATATCGTTAACTATCCACCTTCGTTAACCGTAAAATGGCAATTTATTCTGCTTTTTTTATCATTTTATCTACAACTTACTTCCTTCTTAATTCCATTTGTTATAGTGAAAATACTCATAATACTTTGTAAAATTCATATAATCTGATATAAATGGTATATACATATTTCATTTTTTTGTAACATTTCTACTAAATTACTGAGAAAGGAAACTACAACTATGCGATTTACTATCTACAAGAAGTTAATACTCGGTTTTTTTATTGTTATTTTAGTGTTAGTTGGCACAATCGGATTAAATTTTAAACAGCTTAATTCTGTAAACAAGACATATCGTGTGTTACTTGAAGAACAAACAACTAAATCTATTAGTATTCAAGAACTACGCGTGATTGCAAAACAAGAAATTGTAAGTATGAGAGGCTATCTATTACTTGGTGACAAACATAATCTTCAAAGTAATTCGGCTTCACGTGAAGAATTTAAACAGAAATATGATGAATTAATAGCATCATTCGATTCTAAAAAATCTATCGAATTATTTGAGGCTATTAATAAAAGTGAGAAAGATGTCCAACAGTTTGCAGATCGCATGTTTTCATTAAAAGCTGCTGGAGAAACTGAGCAATATGAAAAGCTTGATAGCACACAAGGCCGCCTTATTATTAAACAATTTGATGAACGCGTAGAAAACCTCGCCAACTACCAGGATGAGTATATAGAAGGAAAAATCGCTGCTACAGCAAAAGAGATTCAAGCTATTAAATTCCAAATGATTATTCTTGGAGTGTTTGCTGTCGTCGTTAGTCTGATAATTGCTATTGTGATGGGAAGCATTATTTCTCGTCCTATCAAAGGTATGGCAAAGGCTGCAAAGAAGATTGCTGAGGGCGATTTAACGGCTGAACAAATTCACATTAAAAATCGTGATGAGGTGGGTGATTTAGGACTTGCCTTTAATCAAATGGCGCTAAATTTAAAGGATCTTATTACAAATGTACGTCATAACACCGTACAGGTAAGTGGCTCCGCTGCTGAGTTAACCGCAAGTGCTGAACAAACTATCCAAGCGACAGAGCAAATTACTTCCTCCATACAAGAAGTAGCAAGCGGTTCCGAAGCTCAAGGCAAAAATGCTACTGAAAGCTCAGACGCTATGAAAAATATGACAAACGGCATTCAACAATTAGCTACAACTACAGCTGCCGTTTCTGAGCTTGCTATAGAGACAAATACTGAAGCTAATAAAGGAAATGAATCACTACACCGCGTTATTGCACAGATGGACACAATTAATACAGCAGTTTTAGAGTCTGCTAGCGTTGTAAAAAACTTAGAAAGCCATTCCGTTGAAATCGGTAATATTATTGGCCTCATTACGGATATCGCAGAGCAAACAAATTTACTAGCATTGAATGCTGCAATTGAGGCAGCACGTGCAGGGGATCATGGCCGTGGCTTTGCAGTAGTTGCAAACGAAGTGAAAAAATTAGCGGAGCAATCCAAGAAATCAGCGGAACAAATTGCAACTTTGATTTCAGAAATCCAACAAGATACAAACCGTGCCGTAACTGTCATGGATACTGGTACACAAGAGGTACAGGTGGGTATGCAAGTTGTAAAAGTAGCTGAGGAAGGCTTCTCAAAAATCGTTGAACTGATTGAACAAGTATCCAAGCAAATTCAAGAAGCAACGACAGTTTCTGAAGAAATGTCATCAAATGCTGAGCAAATTTACGCATCCTTCGATGAAATAGCAACGATCGCACAAACGTCTTCTGCTAATTTGCAAAATGTAGCTTCTGCATCTGAGGAACAACTAGCAACTATTGAAGAAGTTGCCGCTTCTGCTGCTACGCTATCAAATATGGCCGAGGAATTACAAACACAGGTTTCTCGTTTTAAAGTGGAGTGAAAATGATAAGAGTAGGCGTTCAGTATTGATTAACATTACAACCCTTAACCCAGATTTATTAACAAAATAATAGCACTAATTTCAAGGTTACCAAAATCAAGATTTGTTGATTATCAAACATATTTTGATAATCTATTTCATTGACAAATTAACTTTTTATAAAAAAATCCTCCCAACTTGTAATTAAATATAAGTTGGGAGGAAACTTCGAATCTAGTATATGTCATTCAATGATTTCATTTATTAAAACCTACCTGCCTTAATTTCTCAGCACCTTCCGCTTCAATAAGATCCTTGAGCTCAGTTAACACTACGTCAAATTCAGTATGTTTTCCGAGCAAAAATGTCGTTTCATGCTCAATCGGTACCCATGTTTCAATGGCAGCTTCATTGTCTGTATTTGTACTTCAAGTTTATCTAATGCATTTGCCACTTTCGCTTCATATGTATCTTTATACTCAAATTCAAACCACAAATCATAAAACTGATGCCAGTGTCATTGCCTAGCATATCTCTTATTTTCTAAATCGCTAGAATTTCATTTTGTCTCTTTTCTGCTTTTAGCGTAGCATTATTCATCGTATCAAATGCTGGAATATCAGTTGCATAAACCTCTACTAAATCATGTATAATAATTATTTTTAATAGACGTTCACTATTAATTTTTTTGCGGTAAATGTTCATCTATAACCATCGCCATTAATGCAACTCGCTATGTATTCTCGGCTACACTTTCCTGTCTTCTTTCTGAAAGCCACTATGTCATAGCCCATGTTTCAAGCCTTCCGACTCATGCAAAAGTTTTTCACGTTACGTAAATCCATGGTCGGTACCCCTTATTTGTACTTTTCATTTAACGTATTTAGCATGTCAATTACTGCTACCTCGTCACTTGGTACTTGTAAGGACGCAAGCTCACGTACCTTATGCTCACCTACACAAATGCTTTCTTTCGCCTTTACAAACATGGATGCATCGTTCGCATCATTCCCAAACGCGATAAATCCACCTTCAGCGACACCTAATTTCATTAAGCCATTCCATTTATCAATGCCATTAGGACTCATATCTACAATATTTTCTGCACTATGCTCGTATAATGAAATAGGCAACTGCTGTAATTCAGCTAATATTTCTTTATGTTGCTCTCCAGGAAATAAAACAATTTTTACGATATCTTTTAGTTCATGTAATGACACGTTTTTCGCAAGTTTTAGTGGATCTAAATTTTGATGAATTGGATGTGCCTCACTACCTGTATACGCATAATCCCAATCACCATCAACTAAATATGGCAGTTGAAATGCCAACATAATGTTTTGAATCGCTTCTACAATTTCCCCTGTAAATGCAGTTACCTCAACAGTTTCTCCGTTCTGTGCAACAAATGCACCATTTCCCCCTACCATTGGGAACTTCCGCATGGTTTCCGGTAATACAGGTAATAAATCACGAATCGGACGAGCTGATGCAAAAATGATTTCATGGCCATTCTCGATGCAAGCTTCTAGAGCATTAGTAATTCCCTTACTTAATGGTTGACCCTTAAAACAAATCGTACCGTCTAAATCAAATACAAATTTCATAGTCACGCCTTCTTTCTAAACTGTTAATTCCCCTTTTATTATCCCATAAAAATTTACATTCATTGTGAAAATAATGATTATTATCATAACGTGGGGCTGATTTCCGTTCCAACTGGGCGCTTTGTAGCTGTCGCTTCACTTTCGCTACAGAAAACAGTTGTTGCTGACGCTTCGCTTTCGCGCAGAGCAAAGCTTCCTGGGGGGCATCCGATGAACTACTTCGCTTCCCGCTCCAGGGTCTAATCTGTGACGCTGATTCACAAGGAGTCACCCAGCCTCCACTTCATCAACTTATATCAATTTCGCCTTGGCGTAATTGCGTCCGGAGGCTTTATCAAATACCATCCCAGCTATTGTTTATGAGCCAAAATTAAGGGGTTTTTTTGGTTATCAGACGATTGATAATTATCGCCCCTATACAAGACAGAAAAGAAATAATTTTTAGAATATTATTGACATTCAGGTGATATCCAAGTATTATTGCTTTCAACAACACATTGTAGGCCAAGATTGGAAAAAGTAGAAATGCAAGTGTACTTGTAGAGAGTCGGTGGTTGGTGCAAACCGATAGGCACACATTTTGAACTCGTCCATGAGCTACTCCCTGAACCTTGAGTAAGGGATGTCGGTTTCCTCCGTTAACAGGATAGACAGTGATAGCTGTCGATAAGGGGACTTTTTCTGTAAAGAGAAGGTCAATTAGAGTGGTACCGCGAGCATAAACTCGTCTCTATATTTTTATATAGAGGCGGGTTTTTTTTATTTATTGGCCTAAGTGTAGGTTTCATCTCTAGCAGAGCAAATAATGCAATGCAGAGTCAACATTAATAAAAAGTCAACTACTAAAAAGGAGTGTTTGAAAATGGGAAGAAAAATTTGGGTGTTTGATACAACTTTACGTGATGGCGAGCAAGTGCCTGGTGCAAAACTGAATTTATACGAAAAAGTAGAGATTGCACAGCAACTCAAAAAATTAGGCGTCGATATTATCGAAGCTGGTTTCCCTGCTTCATCACAAGGTGATTTTGATGCAGTTAAAGCTGTCGCACAAAAAGTTGGTCATACAAGTGACATTATGATTACTGCTTTAGCACGTGCTGTACAGGCAGATATTGATGCTGTTTATAACGCTGTAAAATACGCTGAAAATCCTATGATTCATATGGTGCTTGGTACTTCTGATATTCATGTTGAGAAAAAATTTAGCAAATCTAAGGATCAAATTCTACAAATTGGCGTTGATGCAGTAAAATATGCGAAAACTCTTCTACCACAAGTCCAATACTCAACAGAAGACGCATCTCGTTCAGATTTCGAGTATCTTTGGAAAACAATTGAAGCCGTAATGAAGGCTGGTGCAACAATGATTAATGTACCTGACACAGTCGGCTTTGCAGAGCCAGAAGAATTTGGAGCGATGATTTATAAACTAAATGACCGCATGAAAAACTTAAACGATAGCGTTTTACTAAGTGTTCATTGCCACAATGATCTTGGTATGGCAACTGCTAACACGCTTGCTGCGATTAAAAATGGCGCTGATAAAGTAGAATGTACCATTAACGGCATTGGTGAACGCGCAGGTAATGCAGCATTAGAAGAAGTCGTAATGGCGTTGAAAACACGTAGCTCTGTATACAATGCTGCGACACGTATCAACACAAGAGAAATTATGAATACGTCTCGTCTTGTTTCTAGCTTTATGGGCTTAGACGTACAAGTAAACAAAGCCATTACTGGAGATAATGCTTTTGCCCATTCCTCGGGTATTCATCAAGATGGCCTTCTGAAATCTCGTGATGCCTATGAAATTGTGCATCCAGAAGATGTAGGTCTTGATGATATGGAGCTAGTTCTTACAGCTCGCTCTGGGCGTCACGCCGTGAAAAATGCCCTTGAAAAACTTGGCTTTTCAAATCTTTCTACAGATGAATTTGAAGGAATCTTCGAAGGCTTCTTGAGGCTTGCCGATGCGAAGAAAGAAGTATACGATCACGATTTATACGTTATTGTTGAAAGCTATTATGAAAAACATGACGCCAACAATGCGAATGCCACTCATTATAGTGATCAATTCTTTGATTTCGATGATTTACAAGTCGTCAGCAACGCAAGCTTCCCTTCAGCAAGTGTAAAAGTTCGTAAAGGTGACGAGGTTTTTAAAGCAAGTGCAGTTGGATCAGGTCCAATTGATGCCCTGTATTCAGCCATCGCAGAAATTACAAACATTGATGTGAAACTTGTGGAATATAATATCAATAGTGTTTCTCGTGGTAAAGAAGCGCTTGGTAAAGTAAAAATAACAATCGAGCATGAAGGTGAAAAGTATATCGCAAAAGCTGCGGATACAGATATATTAAAAGCGAGTGCGCTAGCTTATATTAATGCCATCAATAGTATTGTGGTTGCTAAATTAACGCCTGTTATGAACTAAATAGTCGAAAGCAGTATGACAATATTAAGTCATACTGCTTTCGTATTTTCCTATCGACTGTCCTTCACTAACTTTTGATACTCCTCTTCAATCAATTCAACATCAAGACGTTCAAACAGTGGTGTCACTTCGCTAATGCTTTCTGGTAAGTCCACTTGCTCATGCCACATCACTTCATTGATCCCTAACATTTTTCTCACCTTCTCAGCTGAGAACGGTAAAAATGGATGTAATAGCTGTCCAAGATTTGCAATAATATAAACACATGTTGCTAATGTTCGATTTCCAGCTTCCACATTCTCTTTCACCTGTAGCCATGGCTGTTGCTCATCAAAATAACGATTTGCTGCACGAATATATTCAAAAATGGCCTCTAAAGCTTGTTTGAAATGACCTGCTTCTATATGAATTCCAACCTCATTAAAGAGCTGAATCGTTTGTTTTCGAATAGTCCCATCTACCTTAGCATGGGGCACTTGACGATCAAACGATTTCTCTAAAAACTTCAATGTACGATTGACAAAATTACCATAAGCGCCAAGTAATTCGCCATTATGACTATAAATAAATTCTCGCCAAGAGAAATCAGTATCACGATTTTCTGGTGCATTCATTGTTAAAAAATAACGAATAGAATCTGCATCGTATCGACTCAAAATATAAGGCACCCACACCGCCCAATTTTGGCTCGTCGATAATTTTCGTTTTTCTAATGTTAAATATTCGTTTGATACAATATGTGTAGGTAAGGCCTTTGCTCCTATCCCGATTAGAATGGCTGGCCATATAACTGTATGGAATGGAATATTATCCTTACCATGCACATAATACGAAGTCGTTTCTTCATTCCACAAATCTTCAATAGCTATTTGATGCTGCTTTGCCCATTCAATACTCGCTGTTAAGTAACCTGCTACTGCTTCAATCCACACATATATTTTTTTGCCTTCAAAGCCTGGGACTGGCACATCTATTCCATTTGGTAAATCCCTTGTTACAGCGCGGTCTGGAACCCCTTCTGCCAAGTAACGCTCTGTTAAACCTAAAGCATTGTCACGCCAGCGTTTTTCTGCCTTTGCCTCTGCTAAATAAGTCTCCAGCCTCCCTTGAAACTGACTAAATGCAAAATAAAAATGCTCTGTCTCCTTGATAATTGGCTCATTCCCACAAATTTTACAGCGTTTATCGATTAAATCGAGTGGGTCTAAAATTGTTGAGCAATTATCACATTGGTCACCACGTGCCTTCGCACCACAGTTTGGACAAATCCCCTCTACAAATCGGTCAGGCAAAAACTGCTTGTCCGTTTCACAATAAGCTTGTTCAATTTTCTTTTTGTATAAAAAATTATTCGCTAGTAGCTGTAAAAAAATCGTCTGAACCGATTCATGATGGTGCTGCGCATCTGTTCTCGTATACAAATCATAGGTAAATCCTAAATCATTAAAGCATCCTGTAAACTCCTCGTGATAATGATTAGCAATTGCTTCCGTTGTCGTATTTTCCTGTGCAGCCCGAATAGAAATCGGTGTACCATTACAGTCACTACCCGACACATATAATACCTTCTCGCCCTTTTGTCGGTAATATCTAGCCAAAATATCACCTGGTAATAATGCGGCGACATGCCCTAAATGCAAAGAACCATTTGCATATGGCCACGCGCCTCCAATAACAATCGTCATCCTAAGTTGCTCCCCTCAAAAAAATTGTAAAAAGTGTAAGGTGTGTTAATTAACCATTTTTATTCATCCCAATTAATCAGAATCTTTTTACCGATCAATAATAAATCTATATTTCCCTAATCAACACACCTGAAAAAAGTGTATAAAAAAACGCCCTAATCAAAATTGATTAGGACGAGTATACCCGTGTTACCACCTATATTTACAAATAGCTCACACTATTTGCCTCCATCAGTACGTCTCATTTCATTTTATCAATTATGCCTCGGCATAATTGCGTCCGGAATCGGCTTTGTGCTCGCACAAAGAACTCCTTTCCGATTCTGTGACATCCGCCGGAGGCTTACTTCTTTGAGCAGGTGTTTAAACACCTGCTCAAAGAAGTGAGAGATACTGTCGCTGTTGTAACGAGTGCCCATCTCGTCGTAATCTACTCGCAAACTTGCTTTCGGTACGAAGCTCAAAGGTCATTTTCCAAAGGGGGCATTTACCTCATTTCCACCAACAGAGGCTCTCTATATAATACTTACCCAATTTACTTTTCCTTATCAATGCTTTTACTATAGATTTCCACCATTTTACTCTTTCTTCTCTTGAATTGCAATGTATGTCGATAAATGACTGAAAGTTCTCGATAAAATGAAAAAGTTAGGCGATAAATCAAAAAAGTTGGGTGATAAATCAGAAAATGTAGTCGATAAAAAAATTTTATCCTAGTTTTATATAAAGTAGCTCTTTCAAATCATCTATGACTATGTCTGCTTTTTGTAATTCCGTCTCCTGCGCAAAGTCAAAGCGTACGCCCACTGAGAGCAACTGATTGTCTTGAGCTGCCTGAATATCAGAAGAACGATCACCAACAACTGCCCCGCGTTGAATGGCATTTTCCTCGATTACCTTTTTCACTAAATCAGATTTATGACCGCTCGAAATGGACTGAATACTATATGTACCTTTAATAAAGCGCTGTAATTGATAGGTTTCTACTATTGCTTGTAAATATTCAGTTTGTCCATTACTGGCTATGAATAAATCATAGTTTTCTGCCAAAGTAGCAAGTGTTTGCTCTGCATTTGGATACAATGCGCCCTGGCGATTACGTACTTGCTCAATAAGTTTAACATGGAATAATGCATTGCTTTCTTCGCGTGTCTCTAATGTGTGCATTGGGCATAACGTTTCCCAGACAACAGGTAATGGAACACCCATAATTTCTCGGTATTTCTCTATCGGTGTTTCTCCCTGCCACATGCCCTTTGCACGTAACACATCGAACGTTGCCGATAGTGCTGGCTCTAATATTAGGTTTGTTTGAAATAAAGTACCATCCATATCAAAAATAATAGCTTTTTTCATAAAATCACCCCTTCTACTATTATCAACGTTTTCATTAGAAGGAGTGTTGCAACTATAAGACATCAAAAAACTCCATATGCATTTTTTCCTTCTTATAATAATCCAATCGATCCTGTAAGGTCCCTGTATGAAATTCGAATTTATGACCGTCTGGATCCGTGAAGTAAATCGATTTTTTATCCCGCACATCTCTTTGTCTGCCTTCTAGAATATTGACATTAAGTTGGATTAGCTTTTCATACATTTTGTCATAATCGTCCTCCTGGATAGAAAACGCTATATGTGTATAGGATTGATGTATTTCATTGCGTGGAATATCCTGTTCTACATTCAGGGCAAGCCACAGCCCATTTACATCAAAATAGGCTGTACTTTTCCCCTTCACTAGTAATTTTGCGTCAAAAACCTTTTCATAGAATGCAATGGATTTTTCAAGATTTGAAACTGAAAATAATAAATGATTTATGTTTTGGATTGTCATGCGTGTGCCTCCAACTTTGAAATCGCTGATAAAAGTGTGATTCTCGCCGATAACCTTTAACCCTCATATCAAGTTTCGTTTAATTTGATTTTTTTCCTTTCTTCCCCTTCGCAATTTGCTTTGATTTGCGTTGCTCATTTAGTTTTGCCTGTGCATTTGCTTTTCGTTCAATAAAAGCAAGCTCTCTTTGCAATTTAAAGTAGCTTTGGAGACGTGATTGTTCAAGCACACCATCTGTAATGGCTTGCTGTACAGCACAATGTGGCTCCTTCTTATGTGTGCAATCCCTGTAATGACAGGCTGTAGAAAGTTCCTCAATATCCTTAAAACTAGAGGATAAGCTGTCACTCTCCCATAATTGTAACTCTCGCATTCCGGGTGTATCAATTAAACAACCACCACCTGGCAATAAAACTAATTCACGATGTGTTGTTGTATGGCGCCCCTTCGCATCATCTTCACGAATACCCGAAACCTTCATAAGCTCCTCGCCACTTATTGCATTAGTCAATGTGGATTTCCCTGCGCCAGAAGAGCCAAGTAATGCTCCTGTCACACCTTCCGTAAATAACACACGAATATCTTCTAAGCCCTCACCTGACAGAGCACTAGTCACAAAAATATCCACACCAAACGCTACAGATTCAACCTCACGTATTTTACTAGAAACATCTTCACAGAGATCAGCCTTCGTCAATACAATGATTGGCTTTGCTCCTGAATCCCACGCTGCAACTAAATAGCGTTCTAAACGGCGAATATTAAAGTCGGCATTTAAGCTCATCACTAGAAGCACGATATCAACATTCGATGCTACAATCTGCTCTTGTACTTCCCCCCCGGCGGCCTTGCGGGAAAAGACTGATTTTCGTGTAAACAATTTATGAATAATGGCCTTTTCCTCACCAGGCATTTTCTCAACTAGCACCCAATCCCCAACCGCTGGGTAATCCTCACGTGCTAATGATGTATACGCATAATGTCCAGCAATCGTTGCCAGCCACTCTCCTTCTTCAGCCAATACACGATAGGAATGCTTATGTTCTAATGTCACCCTAGCCGGTACACAATTCGCTAGCTTAGCCTCCTGTTTAAATCCAGTCATTTGCTCTTCAAAATATGTTGAAAATCCTAAAGTTGTTAAATTCAATTTGTTTTCCTCCTAAATATGCATATCATTTGTAATCAATTTTGAAAATAAACACAAAAAAACCATGTCTCTGCGCAATTCGGCAGTTACAAGGTTCACAGGCACATTTAAGAGAATATACAAATCACCACAATTGTGATTTAAATACAATGCGTGGTCAATTTATATAATTTAGGCGTGTGAAATTGAACAAACCGAATTGCAGTTCGTTAAAAGCGGCTCTATTCATCATGTCACATCACCTACTTCCGATTTATTTATTCTAATGTAGCAAAATATTCTGAAATTGTCAATTATAAGATTTCTTTTCAAAAGTTCCATCACCATAACGTCTGGGTTATTCTGTTCCGACCGTCGCTTATCTGAGAGCGGCCGATTTGCCTCTTCTGTAATAGGAGTTAGCCGCAAAGGCGTCAATCGATACAGGACACTATATGCTTTTAGCCTTCTTCCCTCTATTGTCTCACTCTGGGTGATTCCAAAGGAGTTGCCAATCCTCCACGCCAATCATATTCTTTTGATGATGAAACTTTAAAAATAGAAATCCTTTTTTCAAAAATCTAAAAAGAGATTACTTAATAAAAAGACAAGTTGACTTTTAACAGGGCATCCCTTTAGAGGACTTTGTACATAATAGATTACTAATACGTTGAACATCTTTCAACAATATACTCGACAAAAGTCTTTCAAATAATAAAAAACTCATAAATTAAAAATGTCCAATAAAGAGATTATCAAAATATGATCCAACAAAAGTTGATTTGGGCACCATTATAAAATGTGTTATCGTAAAAAAACAATTATTAAAGAGGCTTTATAAAGAACTATCTACTAAATATTTAAAACATCTTAACCATTTATAAACAACCATGTTATACTGTAATATACTTACATAATTACTAATATTGTAAAAAATACACTCCCTTACTTACAGACATTTTATAAAGAAAGGAGAAAAATATGAACACTACTTCCCAAAAAGAAATTATGGATTGTGCATCTAATTGGATTATTGAGTCTTTTTTCAATCAGCAATTACAAGATACTGCCATTGAATACATACAATATAAATTCAATCAACCTTTAAGTTTCTCAAAACTAACTGAAATACACTACAACGTTTTTAGAAATGTACATAATAAAAAAGAATTAATAGAAATTCAAACCATTGTAGAACTTATTCTTTTATCAGCTGATATATTGGATGATATTCAAGATAATGATGCTTCGTGTAATCCTTGGAGTAATAAAACCCTTAGTTGTAATTTAAATATTCTACTTGGGTATTTGTTTATAGCTTTCCAAAGAATACACTCTATTGATTGTTCTGATGATGTAAAAATTTTCTTACATAACATTATATACCCATCACTACTTGATGCAATTAATGGGCAACACGCTGATTTAATTAATGACCTTACTACTGAACAAGAGTATTTTGACATGACAGCATTAAAATCAGGGTCTCTCATTTTATTGGCAAATTTACTTGGTGCCGGAAATGTATGCCCAACAACATTTGAAAAAATAAAAGAATACTCATATTATCTCGGCATTATTGCACAAGTAAGAAACGATGTGAATGATGTATTATACACGAAACATAAAAATGATATGAAAGGTAAAAAGAAGACACTTCCTATTTTATATTATCTACACATACAAGATCCGAGGTTTGCATCAATAAAGGAATATTATAATAAAAATGTCTCCTTTGAAGAATTGCTTGATAGTGAACGTCAAACATTACAGCTTTGTATCGATAATGGTGGTGCAATAACATACTGTAAAGTTGTTGAGCAAATATATCTTAAGAAGTTTAAGGATTGTATATATTCTTTAGATATCCCTACTAAGCATAAACATTTACTTCTTACTATCAACGTTTAGAAGTTATTTTGAAGTCCAAGAGATTGAAGCTGGTAGAATAGAAGTATTTGCGCTTTCAAGCGATTTCAGAGTATCCGTAATTATTTTAATTTCATCTGCGGATACCATATTCACCAATTTTTCTTGCCCGACATTACTCGAATTATTTAATAAAAAATGAACTAAATCCATTAACATTTACATTACATCCTTTCAACTATATGTTATTTGTTCTTAAAAACACTATTAATGACAGGAAGCGAAATTATGGTTTTTTAAAAAGTCTTTTTAGTCTTATGTGGTCTATTTATAATTTTACATTTTTATTTATTTTCATTAATGCTCAACCCATATATGGGTATAAATATTTCTAGTAATTCATCTGGTGACTATATAATAACCCAGATTAATAAAAACGATGGATGGGTACGTCATACAGCCGTTTCACCCGGTGATATTATTACAAAGGTTGACGGACAGGCAATCTCTGATGTCTCTATAAACAGTGGCAGCGAAGTAGAAATTACAGATGGTAAATTCACGCAAATATTTGCTATTCCAAAGTTTGAAACAAGACAAACTATTGAAGAACTAATTATTACAAGTATTTTTTCTATACTAGCACTAGTTTTATCAATATTAATGGTTAAATCTCCGAATGCAGTAAATCGATATTTCATTGGATTCTTGTTATCAGCTGCTTTGAGTTTATTTGCTTCGACCGAGTCTGGAAGGGGAGATATTATTGCTAATATCATCATCGCTACTTTTCTGCCACTTGGATCATTGTTTTTAGTTTTATTTATCTTTGCTCTTCTTCATGACAAAGGAATTATTCAGCAACAATCATCTATGTGGTTTAAATTTAATAAAGTTTTATGCACAATTGTCATATTAATCAGAATATCAAATTTATTATATCAAGGACCTATTTCAGCAATTAGTGCAAATTTAATTTTATTTTACTTCTGCGCAAACGTTTTTTTTGTGATTAGCTTATTATGCTATTACTACATAAAAAACACATCTCACGATGGCAAGATTATCCTAAAATGGTTAGTATGGATTAATGTCCTTGCATTCACACCATTTATATTGCTGCATGCATTACCTTTTATACTAAATTTACCTTACTTGGATGACTATGCTGTTGTAATTTCTTTATTTATCATCCCTATTGGCTATTTCTACTTAGCTGTTTCTAAACAATTAATTGATTTAGATTTCATTTCACATCAAATTCCTTATTACTTTTTACTTTCACTTTTACCTGCAAGTACCCTTGCTATAATTATTGTTTATGGCAACTTAAATCTTAATTCTAATATTTTATATTTTTTCTTATTAATTTTTGTAACTGCAAGTATTATTGTTATTTTACTTTTTATCAAAGAGAAAGTGGACTTCATCCTTCGACACCGACTTTGGATGCGGAATGATAGTTTGTCTCAGCAACTTGAATTTTTTATTGAAAAATTATCATCAAGTATGAAAGAAAATGATTTAAAAAATTTGTTTATCAGCCAACTTCAAGAATCATTAGGGCCAAGCATTATTGCTTTTATAACATTTGACTATCTTAAAGACGATTTTCAGTTAGAAGAAATTTCAAGAAACAAACAAGCCATTCACCTTTCTGAAAAATTTAAAGATCTGATGCGTAATCATAAAAATATAGATTTGCTTGAATATCAGGGTTTGTTAGGTATGAGAATTTATACTATCGAATCTACCCATACATATATATGGATTGGCTATAAAAAGAATCAAACCATTTTTAACCTTCATGAAAAAGTATGGTTTATTAATATTGTCAAATATTTAAGGCTCGTATATGAAAACATTTTTGCCGTTGAAAATCTAATTCATTCTATTGAACAAACCAAGCTTCAACAGACACAATCTTCTTCTACGCTATCTCGTTTTTTGTTTCAGCTATCCGAGCAAGAAAGAAAACGTTTAGCAGCTGATCTTCATGATTCTGCTTTACAAGATCAAATTATTTGTTATCGTACACTTGAAAACTTAATAGTTACGAATTTCAATCTTCCGATAGAAACATTGAAGCAATTGAATCAAATAAAGAACGGAATGCAAGATGTCATTCAACAAATTCGAACTACTTGCAATGAGTTACGACCAAATCTAATAGCGGAGGTTGGATTAGCTCTAGCATTAGAAGAATTATGTGCTAAGATGCAGGCGAAAGTTAACTATGAAATAAAATATGATCTTCCTACTAAAATTGAACATTACGATTACAATCTAGAGATTTGCATTTACCGCGTTATTCAAGAGCTTCTCAACAACGCCAATAAACATGCTAAAGCGTCTATCATCTCCCTAAGTTTATGGGAAGATGAAAAAAATATTTATCTTGACTATCGAGACAACGGTAAGGGGTTTACCCCAACTACTACAGCAGCCAATACTACACATACGGGACTAAATGGTATAAAAGAAAGAGTTCATAGTTTTAAAGGAACTATCGTCTTTCTTACAGAAATTGACCATGGTGTAGAAATTCATATAACAATTCCGAGGTGAAAAAATTGATTCACATCCTTTTGGTAGACGATCACCAAATGGTCGGTCTAGGTACTAAAGCTATATTAGAAAATGAACAGGATTTTAAAGTTACCTATCTACACGAATTAGAAGAAGTTTATAACGAATTTGAAACTCGAAATTACGATGTTTACTTATTCGATATTCAAATGCCTAAGTGCTCTGGTATGGATTTAACTAAAAAACTATTAGAAATACAACCTCAAGCTAAAGTCATTTTATATACAGGATTTGATTACTATTCACAATTTAACTCTCTTATGAATTTGAATATTTGTGGGATAGTCAGTAAGACCGTCCCCTATCAAGATTTAATAATGACAATACGTGCAACTTTAAGAGGGTATGTGTTATTACCTTTAGACTTAGTAAAACAATATAAACTATCTTCTCACTCGAACGAGGATTTAAATGCATTACTCACTCAGAAAGAATTATTAATTCTTCAAGATTTGGTAAAGGGATATAGTAATCAAGAAATTGCTGATCAATTGTATATGAGTACACGTGCAATTGAATATAACTTAACTAAAATTTATAAAAAATTAGACGTCACTTCACGTACAGAAGCTGTATCAGAGGTACTACGTTTAAAAATTTTGAAACAGTAAATTTCCAAAATATTTTCTAACCTGATTCATAAAGGTTTACATCCTAATGGGTTGGCTCTGTTTTAAAATCGCTTTTTTTACAGTAATAGACTGTAAAATAGTAAAAAATGATATTAAAAGAAAAGCAATAAAAGCTAAAAAAGGAATTGTTACAAAGCCCAGCCAATTTATATATGTTCCAGTACATTCAGATTCTAAAGAACAAAACGATGTAATAGAAGTTTTTTGTATTAAATAATGATAGAAGGAAAGGCAAGCTCCTGGGATGGAAAACATTAAAATATATTTTTTTGAAATTCTATCTCGCTCATTTAAACTTAAACCTAAAATAATGACTAATGGATACATTAATATTCTTTGATACCAACATAATTCACAGGGGATGAAATTTTTCACTTCACTAAAATACAGACTTGACAGTGTAGCGGTAAGCGATACTAACCAAGTAATTAAAATTAGGCTCTTTTCTTTCATAGGATTCTATACCTCAATATTTAATATTTAGTGGATAATATTTCAATTGTTTTATCTAACTTCTGTAAACCAATATATTTATCAATCTCTTTCCCGTTTTCTGTTATTAAAAGAGTCGGCGTTTCTTTTACATTAAATTTTTTAGCAATATCCCTTATCGTCATTTGATCACAATCTAAATAATAAACTTGAGCATTAGTTTTACCTATTGCTTCGTTTAATATTGGATTAAACTCTCTACAAGCTTGACAGGTAGCTCTTCCAAAGAAAAACGTAGCTGTACCTTGCTTTTGGATTATTTCTTCAAACTGTTCGGCATTCAGTTCTTCGTATAAAACGGTAGCTTTAGTAGTATTAAAGTTTTTAAAAAAGAATACGCATGAGCCAACTAAAATTAACAAAGTAATTATCAATGTTAGTCTACTTTTCAATATTCTATACCTCCATCTTTTTCATTTTATTCAATCCTATAAATTGAATAATTACACTGCAGCATATTAATAAGATAAAAGGATATAATAACTCACTAAGTGAAAGCATTAACAAGTTCTTAGGCTCTAAATATAAAAATGGAAGTTTCTTATATAAATTATTCTCATTAAAGAATGAATTAAAAATCGGAACTAGGATAAATAAAGATACTATACATGTCATTAATGTTTCCACGGTTTTTTTAAAGAAAACACTTAAGCACTGAGAGAAAGAACTGTAAAAAATCAGGATTACTAAATATATGATAAATCTCTCAACTATCCAATTAACATCTATTAACTTTGGAAATGCTATGAAAAATGATACCATTCCAAAAAAAAAGGATACGAAAAATATTCCAATATATTTTACGAATTGAAATACATAGAAACTCTCTCGTGAAATATTGCTTAAAAGAATGGAACGTATAATACCTGATTCAATTAATCTAGGCATTTCTGTAGCTGCTAATACTACAGTCGTCAAAGTAATTATGACTAATAAAATAGCCTCATCAATAATTTCAGCATTTATAGTCCTTGTCACAAATGGAGCAGTAATAACTGCTAAAAAAAAGAGATAGAAAAAAAAACTAACTTTATATCTCCCCCATTCACTGCCAATTAATCTGGATCCGTTCATGCTATTTCCCCTTTTTTAATGAAGAATTGTTTCAATTGTCTTGAAACATTGTTAACCTCATAAAATTCTATTTTTCTGTCTACTAATATTTTTAGAAATTCTGGTAATGCTGATCGTTCGATATCAACTATTATTTTGTCAGGCTCTAACGTAATGTTATATCTCGTTATATCTCCTAACTTATTCTCAATAAATATCTTTTGATTCTCTTTGATTGAAATTTCAAAGGTTGATATACTTTGCACGTTCCAATTAATATCCTTAATAATAGAACCATTTTCTAAAACAATAATTCTATCTGACAGTTCTTCTAACTCTTCCAACAGATGGCTTGATACAAGCAATGTCTTGCCCTGTGAAGAAAGATCTTGAAGAAGTTCTTTTATTTCTTCTTTTGCTACAGGGTCTAATCCATTAAAAGGTTCATCTAAGATTAATAATGAAGCATCTGTTATTAACACACGAGCAATAGCCAGTTTCTGTTTCATCCCTAAAGAGTAATTACGAAACTTTTTCCCCCTGGCATCAAACAATTGAACAAATTTTAAAGCCTCATGAATTTTTTCCTTATTATTAATACCATCTAATTTTGCAAAATAACTTAAATTTCCCTCCCCAGATAAATGCGGAAAAAAGCTCGGAGTTTCAATAATGGCTTTTGTTTCATTTAAAAGTTCAATTCTATTTTTGTTTGTCATTAGTTGTCCTCGCCAAAAAACCTCCCCTTCATAATTAGGTATTAATCCTAAAATAACTTTCATGAAGGTGCTTTTTCCTGCACCATTTGATCCTATTAACCCAATAAATTCTGAAGAATGTAACGTAATATTAATATTCGACAGAGCTGCTTTATTCGAATAGTTTTTGGACACGTTTTTAAGTTCTAACATTAAGACCCCTCCCTATCTTTTAATTAGTTTAATTTTAAAAAGGTCGTCTCCCTGAACTCTTATACTTTTTACTGATTTCTCTATATTTACTTTTGTACCTTCTTCATAAATAATATGATTTTCCATATGCTTCGGTGCTCGTTTTTGAATATCTTTATATAGTTCATCATTGAATGTTTCTTTTGACAATTCTTTACTTTCTCCAGTAAGCTGAGAAACATCTCCATTGCCTGCAATAGCTACTACAGCATATGTCCCATTTAACTTTAGTTCTTCAACAGAATAGGTTCCATTTTGAAGTACTACCTCTTCATCAGTCTCGAATCCAACCCTTACGTTATCTTTATTTATTAAAAACACCCCAACCGTTACAAAAGCAATAATAATAAATACAACTAAAAAAATTTTAGAGAAATTGTTCTTCACTAATTCCAACCCTTTCTAATTTTTGTTCATCCAAATCGATGATCTCATCACAAATATCTAGCAACAGTGGATCATGGGTTGCAATAAGTACTATTTTGTTATTCTTCTTCGCTAACTGTTTAATGCTTTCTATTAAAGAAATAGTAGATTTAATATCTAAACCAGTAGAAGGTTCATCTAATAAATATATATCTCTCTCCACTTTCATAGAGCGTAGTAATAATATCTTATTTTTTTGGCCAAAAGATATATTTTTTCCATCTAACTCAACAACAAAATTATCTGGATAATCCAGCTTAAAATCTACTGTTTCTTCTGAAACAATACTTTGAGATTTTTCACTGAATACATTAAAATCATAATTATTTTTGACTGTATTGTTGTAAATGTAATATTCAGGCGTATATAGCATGACTCTATTAATCATCCAATTACTTTCTACCGTTTCAAACTCATCATGATTATTGATTATTATTTTTCCAGAAGTAGGTTCAACAATTCCCGTAATTATTTTCATCAGAGACGTCTTACCACTTCCGTTATTACCCTTTAATCCAACAATATTGCCAGCTTTTAGATTGACACTAATTCTTTCTAAAACTACCTTTTCTTCATACTTTAAAGAAATGTCTTTTAACTGAAGATCCCTAATTGGTTCATCCAGTAGGTAATTTGCTAATTCAGATTTTTCTTTAGAAACCTCATTTGAATTTACTCTATACTGTAAATATTCAATAGCCACTTTACTTTTTTGATATTCCCAAAACGCATTGAAAATATTTTTTGATTCATTAGCTAGAATAAACACCAAAAATAATCCAAATAAAAATAACGGTGCTGTTACATTTAGATTTAACATAAAGGATAAAATATAAAATGAGAAACCGCCGATTATTATCAAATATACAAATATATCTTGCCAAAGCATTAATTTTGATTCAGCAACTTTTAAGTCATTTTTCACATTAGAATATCTATTTATTCCACTCCCTAAATAATCAATAGCATCTGGTTGCTTTTGGAATATTTTTATATCTAACAAGGAGTTTAGTAATTGTGTCACTGTGTTACTAAATTGATTTACTTCCATTACAAAATGTTTTTGGAACAAGTAATTTTTTTTATAAGCTATTAAAATGGCAATACTAAAACATGTAAATGCTATTAAAGAAAATACTGCCATATATAAATTAATGAATGTTAATGAGACAAAAAAACAGACTAACACAATGAATTGAATTTTAAAGTAAAATTTTTGTATGATTCCTGGAACTGACATTATAATATTCCAAAAGTAACCTAGTAAGTAACTGTTGCTTTTTACTGAGAAATCATTATCTTTTAGTATTCCTTGGAAATAATCTGTTACCATTTTTTCCTGCATACTATGTTCTATTTTATTTCTTATTTTCAGATTTCCGATATTAATGATGAAATATAGTATTAACAATGAGATGGAAATAATCAACATTAGCCCTAAATCAAGATTTGATATTTTCTCTATTTGAAATACCATTATGTATTGGAAACCTAAAATGATTAAGATAGGTATAAATAGCTTTAAAACAGTAAATACAATAACTTTAAGTTTATCAACGATTGGTATTTCCTTGATAATTTCATCAGAAAATTGTTTTAAGTTAGATTTATTTTCTTGAATATTTGGTACTTCTAAGTTTCTTATCTTTTCAATCAGTACAACGTAACCGCTAAAAGTCTCTTTAAATTGCTCTATTTTTATATTTTCTATTCCTGATTTAGCAGGATTAGAAATAATAATATTTTCATTAGATATTTGGTGTACCACTATATAATGTGGTAAGCCGTTGTTTGAAATTGTAGCTATAAAGGGAGTAGAAATTGTCAAGATCTCATCTAGATCGAGTACTTCATAAGCTTCAGTTATGACTGAAAATTTTTCAAATACATTAATTAGATCTAATAATGATAACCCTTGATTAATTTCTTCTGTTATACAGCTCCGAATGTTAGTAGTTGTAACTTTTTTTAGCCCGAGCTGCTGTAATATAGTTCTCATTACCGCTATTCCACAATCATTTTGTTGATTTTGCATAGTATGGTAATACATTTTCACATCACATCCTTTATAATCAATCTCTAAAGAAAAGCTATTGGCCATATTGCAAGAATATAACCAATAGCTTTTGCTCATATTAACCCCAACAAATTAATCCCCAACCTACACATACCCATCCAGCTTTTACTTTTTTAGCTTCTGTTTTTGAAAGTTTGTTCATTTGACACGCCTCCTTTCTACTAGAAAAAATTAATCACTAGCTACTAAATATGTACTATTCATTTGTAGTTAATGACTATATACAAAATATACCATCATCTATCTAACCTGACACCGAAGATTCCTCACAAATAAACCGCATACTAATTTAGTAATTCCCGCAATCCCCACAATATTTACTAGACTAGAAAATACAGAGACATCGTAAACCTCCATAAAATATATCAATTTTCACCTTGGAGTAATTGCTTCCGATCTTCAATTACAATTTTTGAATCATGTATCCCCTCCCTCCCTGCATACAATGAACAAGACCACTATTTGCAAAGGAGATGTCAAATTGTCAAAGATCACTTCTATCAGTACATACCAACCACCGTACACATTACAACAGACAAATGCGGAGGAGCTAACGAAGGAGCTTTTTCATGCAAAAATCCCTAAATTAGAGCGCTACTTAAAAGTTTTTGAGAATGGTGGTATTGAAACACGCCATTTTTGTGTGCCACCAGAATGGCACCGTACGAATCATTCCTTTGAAGAGCGCAACGATTTATATATTGAGCTAGCTACACAATACAGTGTTGAGGTCATCCAAGCCTGTTTACAAAATGAAGCATTTTTACACTCACCGATTTCTCCTAAAGATATTGATGCCATTATTTTTGTGAGTAGCACAGGCATTTCCACACCAAGTATTGATGCACGGGTTATGAATCAACTTCCTTTTTCAGACAGACTTAAGCGGATTCCACTTTGGGGACTTGGCTGCGCTGGTGGTGCAGCTGGTGTTAGTAGAGCCTATGATTTTTGTCGTGCTCATCCGGAAGCAAAAGTTCTTGTTGTTTGTGTCGAGCTTTGTAGTCTAACCTTTCAGCCAAATGACTTTTCAAAAAGTAATTTAATTGGTGCCTCTCTTTTTGCGGATGGCGCAGCATGTATACTCGTCTGTGGAGATGAGGTGAATATCGCAGTCAAAAAATCAACACCTACTATTATAGGAACTGGCTCTAAGTGGATGCCAGATTCTGAAAATGTTATGGGCTGGAATATTAAAAATAATGGCCTACATGTCGTTTTTCAGAAAAGTATTCCTGCCATCATCACCAATTGGCTCGGCCCATTCATTGAACAATTTTTATTGGAACATGAACTGTACAGTGAACAGCTTAACCATTTTATTGCACATCCTGGCGGTAAAAAAGTATTAACAGCCTATGAAGATACGCTTTATTTAGCTTCCCAAAAAACCGACATTTCTCGGGAAATATTAAAATATCATGGAAATATGTCGTCTCCTACGGTGCTATATGTATTGGAGCAATTTATGTTAAACGAAGGACAAGTAGAGGATACTGGTTTGCTCGTCGCTCTCGGCCCTGGCTTCTGTGCTGAAGCTGTATTACTTAAATGGAGGGAGTAGCATGATGATTTACATTATTTTGATCCTCGTCATTCTACAAAGATTGACAGAAGTTTTCATTGCAAAACGCAATGAAAAATGGATGCTCTCACAAGGGGCATATGAAGTTGGTTCTTCTCATTATCCATATATGGTTACTTTGCACGCCGCTTTTTTCTTGTTTTTAATCATTGAAGTAGTCACTAACCATAAAAGTGTATCGCCTTTATTTCCGTTATTATTCTTATTATTTATTGCCGTTCAAGCATTACGCATTTGGTGTATTCGTTCATTAGGGTCTTTTTGGAATACGAAAATACTCATATTGCCTGATGCAGAAGTTGTACGGAAAGGCCCTTATACATTTATGCGTCACCCAAATTACGCAGTTGTTTGCTTAGAAATTATTCTTCTGCCTATAATGTTTCAAGCATATTTTACAGCATTCTGCTTTACACTTTTAAATGTAACAATGCTATCTGTACGCATTCCAATTGAAGAAAAAGCTTTACGAGATGCGACAAATTATAATCATGTATTTCACAAGAAGATTTCGGAATCCTAGCCGAAATCTTCTTTGTTATATTAATGCCATTCCCAATTGAACGGATCTTGTAAACCTTCCCATGAGTTATTAAACTCATCTTCCGTTAATAAACATTTATCCAATTCTTTTATAATCGTCTCTCTATCTAAATCAACACCAATAATAACGAGCTGTGTCATGCGATCTCCAAATTCCTCATCCCAATCCTCTACTACCTCAGGGCTTTGCAAGAAAACATCTTGCTGCTGTTCTTTTAGCAAAGCGGCTACCCAATAAGAAACCGGTTCTATTTTTGCCGATGAACCTGCCTGTGATAGTAATAATGCAACATCCTGATGTTTCGCACTCCAAATAATACCCTTTGCTCGGACAATCGATTCGGGCATATGATCACACCATTCTACAAATCGCATTGGATGGAATGGTCTTCTACGCTTATATACGAAAGAAGAAATGCCGTACTCCTCCGTTTCAGGTGTATGATTTTCATGACCAAGCTCTAATTCCTTTAACCAGCCAGCAGATTCTGATACCCGTTCAAAATCAAAGCGTCCAGTATTTAAAATCTCAGCCGGCTCTATTACACCGTCAACTGTACGAATTAGCTTGGCTTCAGGCTGTAAGGCACGTAAAATGCGCTCTAATCTTTCAAGCTCTTCATCTGATACTAAATCACATTTGTTTAATACAAGGACATCACAAAACTCGATTTGGTCAATGAGTAAGTCAGCAACATCCCGTTCATCTAATTCGCCAACTGCCTCCTTACGCTCTAAAAGGCTTTCACCTGACTGAAAATCATGCCAAAAACGATTCGCATCTACAACAGTCACCATCGTATCAAGCTGACAAAACTTTGTTAAATCAATACCAAGCTCCTCGTCTAAATAGCTAAATGTTTGGGCAACAGGTATTGGCTCGCTAATCCCTGTCGACTCAATTAAAATATAATCAATAGTACCTAGCCTCGCGAGACGCTCCACCTCCTGCAATAAATCCTCGCGTAACGTGCAGCAAATGCAACCATTCGATAACTCCACAAATTTTTCCTCTGTTCGTGAAATGCCGCTTCCATTTGCAATTAGTTCTGCATCGATATTAATTTCACTCATATCATTGACGATTACAGCAACACGCATATCTTTTTCATTTTGTAAAACGTGATTCATCATTGTTGTCTTACCAGAACCTAAATAACCACTTAACACTGTAACGGGAATTTTCTTTGTCATTTTTACAACTCCTTAAATCGTAATAATTACTATTTACAGTTTGTAATTAAAACATAGTATCCTGCAAAATGCAACGTTGAACATTTTGTAGAAATACGATATTGACATATTTCATTAAAAATAATAACATTTAAAGCGTAATTATTACGATTTAAAAGGAGGGCATTTTATGCGTGTACAAGTGACTTTAGCCTGTACAGAAACAGGTGATAAAAACTATATTACGACGAAAAATAAACGAAATAATCCTGAGAGGTTGGAGCTAAAAAAATATTCCCCACGTTTGAAAAGAGTTACATTGCACAGAGAAACGAAGTAACAAATTACATCTAGTTACGGTCTTATATAGAACCCCTAATAACATAAAAATGACTGTTTCAAAAGTGACTTTACTGACTTTTGAAACAGCCTATTTAACACGGGATAAAAAATTGTTATATCTCCTTTCAACAACCTACTTTAGACAGTTTTATTAGTATTTATTTCTATAGTCAGCTCGTTCAATTTGTGCTCCATGTCATCAAGCACACGTAATTTATGATTTAACTGCTCTTCAAAATCCATTGATTGAGTCAAAACCTTATTTACTTGAACATCTAAGTGTGAAAGAACCTCTGGATTCATCATCGTTTTTTCACTTAAAGAAGAGCTTTGTTTTTTTACATCCGCTAATTCTTGCAATAACTTTTCTATCGTACTGCTTTTTTCCTCTATTTCTTTAGCTAAACGCTTATTAAGATTGTCTGAGTTTGCTTGTTCTAAACGAGATCTTTCAAGTGCTTCAATTATAGTCTCCATTTGTTGGTTTATGTCCCTTGTGAAATCACTCAGCTTATTTTCAAGAACATCAATCGTAGTCTTATAATTAGTGTCTGAATTAACGGAAAGTAATTCATCTTTAGTAACTATTAATGTTTCCTTTAATAGCTTATTTTCTGCACGCAGTTCTTCTAATTCTTTTAATAATGCCTCTATCGACGAAATTTGTTTTTTCTTTTGAATTTCCCTTGCTTTTATATCATCATAGTAAATTTGTGTTTTTTTTTCGAAGTCTCTCTTCAGTTTTAAAAGCTCCATCGAAAGCTCTTTTTTTTGATTTGTTAGTTGGACGTTTTCTCGTTCTAGTCTTAGTACTAGTGAATAATAATCACTCTCTCTGAGCCTGTTAACTTCATTTTTATATTTAGCTAATTCGGCTCTTAAAAAAATGATCATCTGCTGAAGCTGAATAGGATCATTGTTTTTAACAATATCATTATCCACACTTGCACCTCCTATCACGAAAATTTTTTAAGTAAACTAATCACTTCTTCAAATTGCTCCTTACTCTCCTCTAGCATCTCATCTAGCTGCTTAATAATATTCAATTCTAATTCTTCATCGCCAATTTCTTCAGCTTTTCTCTTTTCCCCTGATATTAAATAGGCAATAAGTAGATTCAATGTACTTTTTTCGAGATAGGCAAAGCTATTATTTTCCTCAGTACTATAGTCAGGTAGATTCGTGAGCTGTTCCTTCATAAGTTTATGGATAACACTATCTATTTTTTGATTCATTTTTTCATATTCACTCATTTTCATCCTCCTGTGTTTGACTAATTCCATTAAGATCAATAGGGTTTAAGACAACGACGCCCTCTTCTAGCTGATCACAATATGTAAAACCTATGATACTTCCTGAATAAGATAAATTATGTGACCATTTAATCTGAAAGTTAGAAAATGATAGTGTTTCATTAGGCTCTAACGTTGTTATTCCTATAGGCCTAAGCCAAAATTCTTCCTTGCTTGATTGATCATTGATTCGCTCCCAGCTACTGTTTCCTTTTAAATTTGGTGCAAAATGTTCATAGACATACCTTCCAGAGAAGGAGAATGGAGAGTCTTCAGGTAGTTTTATGCACAGATACGGATTTGTTATAGGTTGATTACCTATATTGCGAATATGATAAGAGCCCAAACATAAGCTCTCCTGATCAGGATCATAAGAGATACTGAACGAGGATGTGAAATAACTAATGACGTTAACACTGTCAGGAATAGTGAGTCCCTCAACCACTTTTTTAATTTCATGAACATAAAAATCAGTTTGCTTTTTTAGTTCATTTATCTTTTCTTCCACACGATCGACGTGAGTCATAATTAGTACCCCCTTGCCAATAGTATTTAATTAAAGCGAATTTACACTAGTTTATATTCATAAAAAAAAAGAGAGGATTACCCTCTCTTTACAATATGATTCTCTTCTATGTGTTAGTACCATTAACCGACAGCTGGGAAAATAGCTGGGCACTGCTGTGGCCGTACTACACCCGGACATGCGAACGGTAATTCTGCTCTTGGCTCGCAGAAAGTTGCTAAGAATTCGACAGTAACTGGGAATGTAGATTGAATACTTTGGCAAACAGATACAGTAATTGTTAATGCAGAAAACGTAATTGTACCTGCTCCAGCTGTTAATGTTCCTGTTGTACACACGAAACAATCTAAATCTGTGAATAAAATTTCTACATCTGTCCCTTTCGGTGCACATAATGTAACTTGTTCACAACGGGAAACTGGAATATTACTGCTTGTGAACATAGTACCATTTGGTAAACAAACAACTATCGTAAGAATAAAATTCTTTTGAATAGTTAGATTTTGAAGACATACAGTTGAACCATCAATGGAGAATTGGCGATTCTCACGGTTCAAGATAACAATAGGATTCGTTGTTGCTGGAACTACTTTACATGTAACTACTGCACCCGTTAAATCAGTAGTTGCTGTTACGCCGGGGAAAGCAATTGGTCCAGTAGGAGAAATATCAAATGACATTTCTTTTACAATCCAGTCAAATACCTTATCGACATTTATACAAATCAATTCCTGCGCCTGGGATGGCATATTCTCTTGCATCCTTTTGACACCTCCATAAATATTTTATCTTTCGTTTGTATCATATGTTTTCCAGCTTTAAGTGCATGGGCTAAAAATTAATTCGTCATGATATTTATTAAAATCAATATGTATGATTTTTGCTTACCTTTAGAAAGAAGTAAAATGTTTATAAGGATCGGTATATTTGTAACAGAAAGTAATTATTTTTAATAAAATATTAATGGACTGAAAGGGGTGAAATCCAATGGAAGATTCAAAATTGTACTCTAATCAAGACATTGAAAAATTAAAGCAAAAAATCGAAGCCTATAGGTCAACGTTGACTTCATTAAAAATGGGGACTTCAATGGGAGATTACCTATTTATGAAAAAGGATTTTGATGGGATTAAAACGCAAATCGCACATTTAGAAGGGCTAACCGAAACAATAGATGATAAGCAAAGCTCACAAATTAAAGGCTACGAGGAGCAGATAAAGTTTCTATCGATGCAAATTGAATCTTTGAATCAAACGATTGAGGAAACGAATCAAGAAATATTAATGGTTTTAAATAAATTACTTACGATTGAAGATGCTGAAGCTCCAACTACTACACCTAATACTGAAAACACTTCTAATTTTATGGGTAACAGTGCACAAAGACATCCGAGAATCGAACCGACAACGAACAAATCGGTGACTACATCAAAACAGCCATCTTATAAAATGCTACAAAATCTAGCAGGTAAAGCAACAAATATGCAATTAGATATACACAATGGCATACCTTCTGATCGCAATGAAAATCAGAGAAATAAGCCCGAAGAACGCCACTTTAATCAACAATACTTTCAATCTGTAAATACACATCCAAGCCAAATATATAATGGTTTATACAGAAATACAACCACAGAATCCACCTTCCATTTTAAAAACGCTACGAACGCACAAGAAATTCCAATTAGTGTTTATGAACCTCATACATTACCGCCTGCCGAAATCCATAATTCCACTGTTATCGACCTTAATGCAGAAAATCCAGCTAATTACGGAGAACCCAATAACACTGTCACTATAGATGAAATGAACTCTGTATTAACAAATGAGCCTGCCTATTTTGAAGCATCTGAAACGGTTAATGAGCCCGTCATTCCTGAAGCATCTGAAGTAGTTAATGAACCTGTCATTCCTGAAGCATCTGAAGTAGTTAATGAACCTGTCATTCCTGAAACACCTGAAGTAGTTAATGAACCTGTTTTTCTTGAAGCACCTGAAATGGTTAATGAGCCTGTTATTCCTGAAGCACCTGAAGTGGTTAATGAACCCGTTTTTCTTGAAGCATCTAAAGTAGTTAATGCACAAGTCGACATGAATAAATCCTCAAGTGACGAAATTGAAATCTTTGAAGCTAGGGCCGAGGAAGAACATGAAACCCAAGTACAAATTGAAGAAGTAAACAAGCAACCCGAGCTAAAAGAAGAATCACCTGAAGAAAGCCAGAAAAAAGATAAGGGTTCTTTGTTTTTCAATTTCTTTCGAAAATGGAGTTAGTTTAAAGTTGTGGTGTACAGAGTACAGTTACAATAGAGATTTATACGATAAATCCGTCCAATAAGTATGAAAATACATATTGGACTTTTTTGTGTTCAATTAACAATTTACCTGAAAGTCAAATTCATTAGCGAATACTTGCCATTGACAAAAACTCCTCTAAAGAAACCTCAATATTTTCACATATAGATAATTGCCCTTACCCTATAATCTTAGCCGAATAGAATAATGAAGAAAGGGGGTGTCAAAATGTGTATGAATAATTCAATGTGCGGGAGCGGCTGTGGCTGCGGTAATAAAAATGAGTGTGCTGCACTTGGTCCTTTTGAAGCTATAGACGCTGCATGTATTACTACACCAGCAGCAACAGGCTCTATCATCCCATTCGCATCAGGAACAGTTCCTGTTGTTTTAGTAGCTCTTGGTACTGGTTTAATTGGTACAACAAGTATTGTGGGATTCGGTACATCCATTCCAGGGATAACTCTTACTGGTACTAATATAGACTTAACAGCTGCTGCTGGAACTGAAGCCTTTTCTGTTCCACGTGCAGGTACTATTACATCTATTTCTGCATCCTTGTCTGCAACAGTTGCTGTAACCATTGTAGGATCCGCAACAGTCAGAGCACAAATCTATCGCGCAGTTGCGGGAAGTAATGTTTTCAGCCCTACAACAGCATTTGTTGATTTAGCACCAGCTCTCTCAACAATAGCAGTAGGTACTATTACATTTGGTACTGCAAACGTTACACCAGTGCCAGTAGCTGCTGGTGATCGTTTATTAATGGTGTTCTCCGTTACTACCTCAGGGGTTGCTGCTACTGTTACTGGTAACGCAAGTGCAGGAATCAATATTGTATAAAAAATTTATGTTCGTAAGTTAGATTAAAGCTACCATACAGTATCATTATCCGTGTAACATACGATATTTACTTGAAAACAATTTCAAAAGTAGGCGATTTTCCAAAATCAGAAAATCGCCTACTTTTCACTCTAAAAAAATATTATTTCGCCAAAGCCATTTGAATATGAGCAAGATGATGCTCTCCATGCCAAGCATATAAGGCTACAGCTTTTTCAAGTGTCATCGAACCTGAATCAGGATGATGAAATGCTCGCTGTAATTGGTTTTCTGTTAAGCTTTCCAGCAAATAAACCCAGCGTTCATGCAAGCCTTCAATTATGTTACAGGAGGTTGCGACAGGCATTTCTGAATCCGGAAGCTTTGCCCATTCTACCTCATTGTAAGGTTTAATCGTCGGACTATCCTCTGTCAAAGCTAGCTTAAAACGGATGTAGCTATTCATATGACTATCTGCCATATGGTGGACAAGCTGCATAACCGTCCAGCCATTTTCTCGATAGGATTTTGTTAATGACTGTTCACTCGCACCATTAAGTGCCTCTGCTAGTTGTGTCGGTAATAGACGAATATCTTCTATCCATTCCTTTACTTGCTGCGCTGTCACTACTTCCGGAAATTGAAATTGTCCAATTGGATATCGTAAATCGGTCATGTAGCTATCCTCCATTTCTATTTTCTTACTTTTCATATTACCAATTTTATATTTTTCACGCTATTTGCCTTAATTTTTTTAAGTAAAACCCTCATTTTGTAAGAATTTATTCTTACACAACGAGGGTCATATTATGTGGAATATTAACTTTTTATTTAGTAATATCATAAATTAACGTATCAAAATAGCTTCCATTCGTATAAAGTAATATTGCCCATTCTCCAGGCTTCGGGATTGTCACATTTGAAGGTGCATGAGCATCTGCACCATTAGCAGGTCCACCAAGCCCTATAGTCCAACCACCTACTAAAATAGGATGCACTGTTTTAGAATCTTTATGATACCCGACAATTGTTAACTTGGTATCTTGACCTTCTTCAATTCCCCAAATATGCCACATCCATTTTTGAGTGTTTAAACTCGGCATATCGGCACCGATAACACCCGATTTATTTGCATTACCGATAATACCTCTCTCTCCAAATTTAGCTGCCTTTTGGTCCCAATCAATTGATTTAAAGTCACTTTCTTGCACAAAGTCAGGTAAATCATTTGGCAGAGCAATCGCTTTCTCGCTCATTGTACAGCCTACCAACAATAACAACACTGTTACCATAAGTACCCATCGCCTCATTACTACACTCCCTACAAGTCATAGTTATTTCCTATAAAACGAATGTATCGCACAAATTGTTACAGAGGATCCGAATATTATATTCATTCTATTATTCTATAGATCTCATCACAAATTTAACTAATGACTTTAACGGATGAATAATCGTTACATCTGACTCTATTTCGAATTGCCGTGCAGCCTCAACCATTGAAAGCTGTGCAACTGAAATATGCTGCTGCTCCCCTGCTACATCATGAAGAGTTTGTATAATAGCGTTATTATATGCATCCTTTTTTCCTTGCATAATCAGTTCAAACGTATTGTCGATAACTTTTACTTCAGCATTAATGGATTTTTCATGTGACAAAGCGTATTGCTGAAGTCTGTTCATCGTACCTTCTACGGTTTCAGGATTTGTAAAAAGAATCGTTTGAGGCTTATTTTCTTCACAGATGGTTTCAAAGTAAGGCTCATCTATTTTAATAATGGGAATAGAGAGTTCCAGCTGTTCTTCCTCTAACAATGCAATATAATTAGTGCACGTTATTAAAATGGCATCTATATTACAGCTCTCCATCCATTCAAGTTGCTCTTTCACCTTAAAAGCTAACTCTTCAGCCCCTTTTGAAACTTGTTGTATAAGACCTGGATCCACAAAATGGACTAGCTCTATCTTCTCCATGTTTTGAAATGCCTGTTCTATATACTCAATATTTGAATGATGTGCATGTAAACAACCAAGCTTCTTCCTCAAGACTAGCCCCCCTAATTAGTAAGCTGTTTTTCCATTGTCGCTACAGAAAGAGAGAAGCCGTTACGATTTTCTGCCTTGCCCTCTTTTGTGACAACATAACCCAATGAGCGATACAACTCAATATTTCTTGGTACACTCATACGTACTTTACATCGACTAGTACTCTTTCCATTAGCAAACGCATATTGTTCAAGCTCTTCAATTAATGCTTTAGCCAATCCTTGTCCTTGCTTTTCCGGAATAACAGATAATCTAAAAAAATAAATTCCTTGAGAACTAAGTGTAAACCTTACCATCGCAACTGGTTGCTCATCGATATATCCAATAAAGGCTTGCTCTCCATTTTTCATCGCCTGTTCAATCGATTCAATCGTTTCATTTAGTGCACTTGATGGTGGTGTTGCATGTTCATACTCTATCAATTATGCCTCGGCATAATTGCGTCCGGAATCGGCTTTGTGCTTGCACAAAGAACTCCTTTCCGATTCCGTGACATCCGCCGGAGGCTTTAACTTCTTTCAGCGGGTGTTTGGACACGCACTGAAAGAAGTTAAAGGCCTGTAACATAACGTTATGAATTACTGAAGCATCCTCTGCTTGTGCTAAAATAATGTTCATTTGTCAACACTCCTTTTTGATTAAAAATACGTTATAATGCATTTTTAATCAAAAATAAACCGCATTATCACAAAATAATGCGGTTAGTACTATTAATTTTTATACACAAAGCGAATTGCTTTACTCATTACTGTTGGAACGATTGAAGCATGATTTTCCTCCAACGCTTCATAGAAGGAAATATCCATGATTTTCTGTAATTTACTCGCAATTTGTTGTGCATCATCAACCATAAAGGTTTCCAGTTCCCCCACACCGATGAATAATTTTTCATAAGCAAATGGGCGCTCTTTTATAAATGTTGACGCATAACTGAATAGTTCATGCTCATTCCACCAAATAGAAGGGCTAATCGCTATATAACGTTGGAAGCTTGCTTGATGATGGAATAATTGCCAAAGCGCAAAGTAGCCCGCTAATGAATGCCCGAACAGTGCTTGCTGCTGCATATTTACAGGGAACTGAGCCTGAATACTTGGCTTTAATTCCTGTTCTAAAAATCTACTAAAGTTCTCGGCTCCTCCATGTTTCTCATGACCCTTACCTTTAAATCTTGCAGGATAAATATACGTTTCGGATTGTCCTGTAAAGTCATAAAATCGGCGTTCATGCATATCCGCACCATGCCCAATACCTACAACAATAGTTGGCAATATACCCGTTTTAGGTGCATTGCGACTTTGTAGGCGTACCGCTTCCTTTACAAGATGGAAATATGACGATCCATCTAATACGAATAAGACCGGAAAACCTCCTTCCGGTACTTCTCCATTCGGTACATAGATATTTACCATATAAGTATAATCCGTAAACTTCGATACAATTTGCTGCGTCACATAATCAGGTGCTTTCGCGATCTTCGCTTCTATCATTTGTCGGTCTCCTTCATAACATCATAGCCATAACATACTGGTGTTTTCGTAACCGGATCTTCCATAATACGTGCATTAATATTGAAGACGTTACGCATAACATCTTCACATAAAATTTCCTCAGGCGTGCCAGTTTTCATTACAGCCCCCTGTCGCATGGCGATTAAGTGATCGGAATATCGTGCTGCGTGATTAATATCGTGCAATACCATAACAATCGTACAACGATGCTGCTCGTTTAAATTTTTCACAATTTCTAGTACCTCTAACTGATGTGCCATATCTAGATAAGTCGTCGGTTCGTCTAATAATAAAATATTTGTTTCTTGGGCTAAGGCCATTGCAAGCCATACACGTTGGCGTTGACCTCCAGAAAGCTGAGCAAGCTCCCGGTTACGATACTCATTGGTATTTGTAACCGTTAAGGCCCATTCAATCATTTCCTCATCTTTATTTGTTAAGCGATTAACACTATTTCGATGCGGATAACGACCATAGGCAATAAGTTCCTCAACCTTTAACTGACCTGGTGCAATAGGCGTCTGTGACAAGATAGCTAGCTTTTTCGCGATTTCCTTCGTCGATAAATTTTGCATGTTTTGGTCCTGTAAATAAACCGTTCCCTGCTGCTTCTTTAATATACGGCCAATTGTTTTTAATAATGTTGATTTTCCACATCCATTGGGCCCTATAATGGTCGTAATCTTTCCCTCTTCTATCGTTAAATTCAAGCCTTCAAACACACGAACCTGCTCATAGCCAGAAGATAAATTTTCCATTCTAAATGCAGTTTGCACACTATTTCCTCCTATGCTTTTGATTTCACTAATAAATATAAGAAATAAGGAATCCCAATAATCGAGACAACAATACCAACCGCCAGCTCAGACGGTGCAAATACTGTTTTCCCTATAAAATCAGCTAAAATAAGCAATCCCGCGCCTATCAACGCACTTACTGGCATGACATAACGATGTTGTATGCCGACAAGCTGTTTAGCAATATGTGGCGCCATTAATCCAATAAAACCGATACTACCTGATACTGATACACAGGCACTGACTAAGCCGACACTTGCCAATAGCAGTTTCATTTTCTCTTTTTCTACCGCTATCCCTAAACTAGTAATACTATCCTCTTCCAATTGAAAATAATCGAGCAAATACGATTTCCGATACACATAAAAGCCTAATAATATAAGCCATGGCAACATAGTCACGACAAAAATCCAGTTTGCATTATAAATAGAGCCTGCCATCCAAACTGCGGCAGCTTCATAATCCTGAGCGTTCATTCTCAATGATAAAAACAGTGACAATGCCCCAAAGCCACTATTAATTGCAATCCCTGTTAAAATTAATCGTTGCATATCTAAATGACCATTTTTCAGGGCAAACGAGAAAATCAACACAGCGGCCATCGCACCACCGACAAACCCGAAAATCGGCATCATCAAAATGGATAACCAGCTACTCATATCTGCAGATGTGAGACGTAATTGAAAGAAAAACATAAATATGACAACTGCTGCACCAGCACCAGCATTGATTCCTAAAATACCGGGGTCTGCTAAGCCATTACGTGTAATACCTTGTAGCACAACCCCTGCCATTCCTAGGCCAACACCAACTAATGCTGCAATGACAATACGTGGTAAACGGAATTCAAAAATGACAAGATCAAATTTTGAATTTGGTTCAATGCGTAACAATGTTTTTAAGACATCCATCACCGACATATCAAAGACACCATTTGTAATATGGAGATAACCGGCACCTAAAATAAATAACATGAGTATTGAAACAGTCATAACGAATACACTTGAGGTTTTTTTACGCACGTTTTTCACCTCCGTGTTTACGAACTAAATATAAGAAGAATGGAACACCAACCAAGGCTGTTAATACGCCGATTGGAGTTTCGAATGGGTAATTAACAAAGCGACTGAGTACATCACAAAGTGCTAAGAAAAACGCACCTACTACAGCTGCACATGGAATGATAAAGCGGTAATCGACTCCAACAAGAAAACGCGTAATATGAGGAATGACTAATCCTACAAAGGCAATCTTCCCTACAAGTGCAACTGCTGTACCTGTTAAACATACAACAGCAAGCATACTAATAATTTTCACTGTTTTTGTTTTTTGCCCAAGTCCAATA
The DNA here is from genome assembly GCF_016638705.1 of Lysinibacillus agricola. GTDB lineage: Bacteria > Bacillota > Bacilli > Bacillales_A > Planococcaceae > Lysinibacillus > Lysinibacillus agricola. The sequence goes on from NZ_CP067341.1 coordinate 4,910,230, forward strand.
GCGATATCTTCGCCTAGTGAAGTTATCGTAATAGCCTTAGCCGATATTAAGGCAAGAACTAAACCAATTAATCCAAATGGAATAGCTAGCATGAGCATATCCATATCCACCATATGAACCTTTGTGTTATACCAAACGCTTACCGTTTGTGATACTTGGAAATACATCGCAATGGCTGTAGCAATACTGCTTAAAAACGTACCAATGACCGTTCCAATAATGGCAAGCCTTACTGGTGATAAACCATTTCGAATTAAAGAGCCAAAACCAAATACAATCCCTGCCCCTAATGCTGAACCGAGCATAGAAAGTAGAATCATTTGATAATTAGGAAGCCCTGGGAAGAATACTATCGCTAACGTAATCACAAATGCAGAACCATCATTAACGCCCATTAATGATGGGGACGCTAAATAATTTCGTGTAATACCTTGCATCACTGCCCCAGCTACTGCTAAAAATGCTCCCACCAGTAATACCGCGGCAATTCTAGGAATACGCCCCGTTCGAACAATTTGGTGGTCAACATTTGAAGGATCGAATGCAGTAATTGCCTGCCACACCGTTATTGCGCTAATGTCCTTTGTACCGTACATAACGGAGACTAATGCCACAATCGCAATTAGGAATGGAGAAGCTGCTAATATTGAAAATGCCACAATGTTTGTTTTTTTCAACTTCCGCACCCTTTTTCTATATCAATTTCACCTTGGCGTAATTGTTGCTGTCGCTTCGCTTTCGCACAGATAAACAATGTTGCTGTCGCTTTGCTTTCGCACAGACAAACAATGTTGCTGTCGCTTCGCTTTCGCACAGAAAACAATGTTGCTGTCGCTTCGCTTTCGCGTAGATCAACAATGCGTCCGAAGGCTTTATCTTATAAAAGGCTGGCAATAGCCTGGTGATGCCACCAAATCTACTACCAGCCTATCTAAACTATTTAAGTAATTTTTCAGCTGCAATATCTAAAAACTTCACCTTAGACCATGCTGTACCACCTTGCGCTAAAGGTTCAATTGCATTCACGAAAACCTGATTATTTTGTGATGCCTTTAAGCTTGAGAAAATTGGATTCTTTTGTATCTCTTCTAACGCTTTCGGTGCATCAGCATTTTCTGATTCCTCGAACTGAATGAAAATAGTATCAGGATTAACCTCTGCTAATGTTTCAAGCGATAGTTCAGCCTGTGCCTTTGTAGTTTTTAAAATTTCTGGTATTGGAGCCCCTAAATCTTCATATAGCACAGGATTTAAGTAAACTCCTGCAGGATAGATATACATTATGCCGCCACGTACTCGAATAACTAGAACTTCCTTGTCCGCTAATTGCTCTTTAGATTTCGCTTGAGAATCAACAACCTTTGCATCATAATCTGCAATAATTTTTTTTGCATCGTCTTCTTTACCTGAAAGCTGTGCAAGTAATGTTAAGTTCTCTTTCCAATTTGTAGAGACATGTGAATACGGAATCATCGTTTGAATTTTATTGAGCTTTTCAGCAGTTTCTTCAGGGAATTTTGATGTACCTAAAATGACATCTGGGTCAAGTTTAAGAATGGCTTCTGCATTCGGCTCCATTTTATTTCCTACAAGCTCAGCACCTTCTAGTTCAGAGGTAAGATATGATGGAATTTTCCCACCGATATCAAGCACGCCAACAGGCTTAATGCCAAGCATCGCCGCATCTTCCATAGATTCTAAGCTTGCCGCTACAATATTTTTCACTTCTGCAGGAAGTTCATATTTTTCTCCTAAATATGTAATCGTCTGTGTTTTCGCTTGATCTGTTTGCGATTCTGTTGCACTTGTTTCCGCCGCATTATTTGTGGATGTAGCAGACTCTTCTGCTTTATCCGTTCCACATGCAGCCAAGGATAAAGCTAATAGAGCAGGCGCACACATTTTAAAATATTTATTCATAATTATTCTCTCCCAACAAACCTAATTATACTGATAATGATAATCGTTTTCATTTATAAGTCAATAGAGTTTAGTGATTTAATTGATACTCATTATCATTTACGGATTCTATCCTAACAAAGAGAAAACCAGATGTGAATGGACAATTTCATGAATCACATGGATTTTTGCCGATTTTTAACTTCTTTCATCAGTGTTCAAACACCTGATGAAATAGAGGAACTCAGTCTAAGAGCGCCACGTCCTGTGGCAACGACTGAGTGACCAACATCGTGTTGGCCCAAAGCCTCCGGCGGATGTCACAAAAAAAAGCTGCTTCTTTTTTCAAGAAACAACTTTTTATACGTATTTAGCTTCCTCAAGCATTGTTTTTCGATATGTTGTCGGGGACATTCCAGTACATTTTTTAAATACTCGACTGAAATAAAAGCAATCTACATAACCTACACATTCTGCTATTTCTGCTACTGGAGAATCGTCATATTTCAGTAACTCCTTTGCCCGTCGTATGCGATACTCTGTTAAGTAGGCGCTAGGGTTCATCCCAGTATGCTGTTCAAACAGATAGGCAAACCTACGACGCTCCACGCCAAGTTCTTCAGCAATTTTCGAAACAGAAAGTTGTTTAGCATAATTCTCATGTATATACTGTAAAGCTTGCTCCATCTGGTCACTTGCCGTATCGAGAACCTTCACTTTTGCCGATATAAGAATAGCTTCCAGGAGATTCATAAATAGTGTCTTTGCCTTGAATTTTGACATATTACCTGGCATTGATTGGCTTTCTATTAACTGCTGTACATAGTCAATAATTTTTGTATGATAGCCTGTATTAATTAAAAAGTGCTGAGCTGATAACGGATATAAAGTTGATTCTTCTGGAGAAAGTTGATAATGTACAACCGCATACTCCCATTCCTTATCATCAGAAACTTTAATTTCGATTGGCATTTGTGGCCCTGCATGTACGATCATACCCGGCTCCATTGCATAAGGGATACCATTAAAGCTAAATATAGCACTACCAGCGAGCGGTACAACCAAACCACACTTCCCTGGGGCTGTTGTTCGCCCTTTATCTACTTGACCAGTCTCCATTTTATTTGTAAAAACATCTGTAAATTTTACAGACGCATGTGCATAGTAATCAATTAAATACTTGATATCCACTTTATTGCCTCTTCATTCTTTAAAACTTCTTGGACTTGTGAAAAATGATGCAGATCAAGATCTACTAAACTAGCAAAGTAACTGTGAAGTGTTAATTCAGTAGCACCTATTATAAAAGGCTGTTGCCATTGCTTCTCCACTATTTGATAAAGTGCGTCAATTAGCTGATGTCTCTGATTGATAAAATTGGCTATCGTTTCTTCTTTACTTTGTGCACGACCATTCCTTGCTGCACGAGCATTCATCTCTACTACATCTGGCCCTTTTGGAAAGCTTTCATTTGTAAAAAGAAACGGCAGACGTTGTTTTAACACGAATTCATCCCACGGTGTATGATGTCCAATTACCTCTGCACCGTCCATTTTCCAGGCCCTATAGGCGTACGCCAGTGTTCTTCGTTTATGTTTGCTAAACTTTCCACAAATACAATAGATTTTTCATAATGCGAGATTACTTGATGTTTATCGTGATACAAATTCATTCCTTCGCTTCGTCTTAGTAGAAAATCTGTAATTTCGGCCAAATTGATTCCCATTGTTTGTTTTGAACCCTGCTCTTATAAATTTCATGCATCGGAGAGCCTTTTTGAAAATATGGTGTAGGAGCGACAATTCCAGAAACTAAGTGCTTAATACCATGAGGTGCAGCTATCTCAAGTATTCCATTAGTAAGCCTCACACCAATAGCTGTCGGGATTTCTGGAAAATGTGCCATACCATCAATAGATGATTGATAAGGCTCACTATTATTTACTACATGCATTCTTGCTTGATTTTTCACAGACCAAGGCTCATTTGGTAAATACTTCGTCAATTCTTGTTCATACTGCTTCTCATATTTTTCTGAGGGATTTACTTTATCAAAATATATCACATCAATATCAGCTAATGATGTTCTGTATTCTTTTTTATGTAGAAAATCCCACACCTTCGAGCGAATAAATCCAGCACATACCCATGAATCAGGTAATTGTAGCTTCTCTACAGTTGTTAAAATACCCATCATCCATTCATCTGCAGCAATTAAGCTTTTTAGCTCTTCTTCTGTTTTTATCAGTTTCATTCACCTCTGAATTTGTCATACCAATGCTTGCACTGCTTCCTAATTAATGATCCACAAGCCATGTTCTTATCTTTTTAGCAACATCCTTAGGTGCTTCACGAAAAATATCATGGCCTGCATCAGCGATCGGTTCAATATCCAAGTTTTTAATGCTAGTTTGCAAAATTTGAATACTCTTCTTTCTAGTAGATTCTAATTCGCTTGGTTTTGTTGCCCGTATCAATAGAGTCGGGCAAAGCACCCGTTCTACTATATCTGTGACTGGTTCCGCATAAATACCTTTTATTATGGATTGTCCTGTAAAAGTAGAAATCGTTAGTCTAATTTCTCCATCCTGCTCCTTAACTTGAGCCCTTGATGCTTCTTCAAGCTCTTCCGACCATCGTGAAAGCTCTTCTTTTTCCGATTCAAAAAATACGTCCCAAGATGAGAATCTTACTTCATCGCAAAATTGCTCTATACTTTGTAATTCGTTTTCTAATGTCATCCCTAAATCTTGCGGTGACAAATAACCGCCATCTAACAAAATAATTCCCTTAATTCGTTTAGGGTATTTAGCGGCATAATGCAATGCCAAATCAGCCCCAAAAGAATGACCAATTAAATAATGAGATGTATACCCTAACTGCTGATTTATTGTTTCTTCTATGTCTTCAATCAAATTGGACGGAAAATAAGCCTTTTCTTCTTCCAAGGCTTTTGCATAGCCGTGTCCAGGTAAATCAAAGGATACGGTATGATACTCTGGTAAATGTTTTGCTAGTTCTCCAAATGCTAAGCCCGTACTCCCTAGCCCATGTAAAAAGATGAAAGTTGGATTTTGTGAGTCTCCCCATTGATATATATTTTGTTTCATTGCTACTATCCCCTTTTGTAAATGATCACTTCCATTACTTACAATAATAACTATTTACAGTTCAATTTCAAAGGGGCTAGGCAGATGAAAATAAGCATTTGGCAAATCAGGAGAGGTTGGAGCTTTATGGAGACTTTATTTCAAGTATTTATAGTGGAAGAGAAAAAATCAGCTGATCTTTGTACCGATTATATTTATAAATTTCATTTATACAAAACGAAAAATAATATATTAGATTTATAAATTATTTACCAATACCCTTTAACTAACAACGTTAAAGGAGACGCTTATGAAAAAATCTTTTATTTTGATTATGACTTTTGCCATTATAATGGGACTTTTTTATACAAAGCTTTCACTGACTCTAGTCGGTATCGGAATTATTGCTGCTTTTATCGGTACCCTTGCTGGAGGTGCTGGGCTAATTACGATCCCTGCTATGATGCTTGTGGGCATACCTATTCAAACAAGCATTGCTACGAATAAATTTTCATCGGGTATCGCAGCGTTGTCGAGCATCTTTTATCTTTTTTATCATAAAGAGCTTCGTCTAGCATCTATTATGAAATATGTTGCTGTAGCCATTGCCGGAGGTGTTTGTGGAGCACTTCTAACAGTATCGATTTCAGAGAAAACCATGAATATTATTGCATGTATTCTACTTATTTTCGCTTTGTTTATAACATTTAAAAATAAAGAATGGACTGTTAGCTCTGAAGAAAATGACACTAAACACAACAATAATTTTTGGCAGCCATTTTTATGCAGCTTACGATGGTGGCTTTGGACCTGGCTCTTCAACCTTCAGCATACTACATTTTTTACGCTATCATTACACCTACATAAAGGCTGTACAGCTCACACGCGTACTTATATTCGGGAGCTGTACAGGGGCATTTATAGTATTTTACCAAACTGGCTTTATTCAATGGCAATATGCAATTGCGATGGCAGTAGGCTCTATTATTGGCTCTCAGCTCGGACTTTTAATTCTACCGAAAATTCCGATAAAAGCAGCTAAAATACTACTAACAATTATCATTTCATTACTACTTATTCAAGTAGCAATAAAAATAATCTAACTATTTAAGTGTTCTGAATTAACTTCCATTCATTGTTTAGGACAGTAAAAATATTCGTTGCTCTCCCGCGATGCCACAAGAAATCTTAGTTCATTAGCCAAAAATACCGGAAAACTTTGAACGACGAGCTTACCAGCCACAACCGAGCTACCGACTATAATCATAGCTAAAAGTATTTTTACGATTGGAAGTAATTGATTGTTCAATAATCTTCACTTCTAATTAACATAGATGGATTAATAATGTCTGCTACAGCCAAAAATAGATTCTCAGGATACTCAGCAAGACGATGACATAAATATAGATACCACTCGCTACCATACGGAAGATATACCTTACAACGATATCCCTTCGCTTTTAATTGATGAATCAAATCTGGTCGTATGCCATATAGCATCTCTATCTCAACATTGGGTTGATTAAAATATTGTCTTTGTTCCATTTCTTGAATTAATGCTTCATCATGCGTAGCTATCGAGATTGGATGATTGGCATTAATCAACTGCTCTGCATAATGAAGATAACGTTCATTCAGTTCCGCCGATCTTTTCAGCGCAACGTCGATTGGCTCCTGGAAAGCACCTTTAACAAGCCTTATTTTCCCTGGATATTGAATAAGCTGCTGTATATCCTCCTCTGTACGATAGAGATGAACTTGTAGTGTGATCCCGACATTGGAATATTGGCTAGCTATTTTTTTATAAATGTCGAGAATATCGCTCGTTTTTGATGACTCCTCCATACTAATCATTAAAGTAATTTCATATTGATTTGCTTTTTGAGCAAGCTCTACCAAGTGTTTATACGCAAGTTCTGCGTTGACAGAAAGACCAATATGAGACAAATCAAATGATACAGTCTGTTTCATCGCCAAAGTACCCATGTCCTCTATAAGCTGTAGAAATTCATCTTTAGCCCTTTGACATTCCAACAAATCCGTTGTATTTTCTCCAATAAATTCAATGGATATTTGATAATCCTTGGCGATGAATTCTCGAGCAATTGGAATGGCATCCTGTCTCTTTTCACCTGTAACATACCGTTTCGCTGCCTTCAATAATAACGGATAGAGCTCTGTTGACTGTTGAACGGAGTGCTTCATTCGTTCATTTCTCGCTGCCGATTTTAATGCTTGAATCACTAATTCTTCTGTCTTTTTCATTTTTATTCCTCCTCTTACCTATTTGTCTGTACTTTAACATGGTAAAATTGGTAGCTGTAGAACCACTTTAGAGAATTTTTCAAGGTACCACTTTTAAAAAGGAGGCGAGAAAATTGTTATGGATACCGATCGATCGTTCTTCAGATATTCCTTTAAATCGGCAAGTATATCAGCAAATTCGGGAAAAAATTTTAAACGGACATCTTCAAGCAGGTGAAAAGCTAGCATCAACCCGTGAGCTTTCCGCCGAGCTAAAGGTTTCGAGAAACGTTATATTGGACGCTTACGATCAATTGTTAGCAGAGGGATTTTTATTAGCAAGAAGAGGATCAGGTACATTTGTTTCAGAGGGAGCCTTTTTAACGCAGCATGATGTTCCATTTTCATTACATGAGGTCGATGAAAAAAAGGTTAAAAATCATATTATTAGTTTTCGCTCGGGCATTCCCGCATTGGACTTATTTCCCCGTAAAACATGGGCAAAGCTATCATATCAGCTATGGAATGATATTGAATCAACTAATTTTGGATATGACTTCCCAGAAGGTCGTCTAGAATTAAGACAAGCCTTGGCACACTATTTGTTAAGAACAAGAGGTGTTAACTGTCATCCAAAACAAATTGTCATTACATCAGGCGCTACACAAGCAATGACACTTGTTTCTAGGTTGCTTTTATCACCGAAAGATATAGCCATCATGGAAGACCCTATTACGAATGATATTCAAACAATTTTTAAATCTTCAGGTGCCTCTATTTATCCAATACCTGTTGATGAATATGGGATAAAGACAGCCCTAATACCAGAAAATTTGCATCCTAAGTTTGTCTTCCTGACCCCATCACATCAATTCCCATTAGGTGGCATACTACCAATACAACGCAGAATTCAATTAATCAATTACGCAAGAAGAAAAAATTGTTTTTTAGTTGAGGATGATTATGATAGTGAGTTTCGCTATGAAGGTCCACCCGTCAGCTCTTTACAAGGCTTAGATCCAGAACGTGTACTCTATATAGGCTCTTTTAGCAAGATCCTCTCTCCAGCATTACGTATAGGGTACATCGTTCTTCCCACTCATTTAATCGAGAAATATCGGCAGCTGAAATGGTTTACAGATTTACACACTCCCTCTTTAGATCAGATTATTCTGGCACGTTTTATTAAAGATGGCTACTTGGAACGACATATTGCAAAAATGAAGAAATATTATAAAAGAAATCGAGACTTCCTTATCCAATGTTTGCAAACGACCTTTTCAAATAAGGTGAAGATTTTAGGCTACTCTACCGGCATGCATTTAATTGCTGAGCTGGAGGATATTCATTTTTCGAAAGAGCTATTGTTAAAAATCGAACAATTTGGTGTAAAGGTATACCCTGTAGAGGAGCATTCGATAGAGAAAGGGAAATATAATAATCGCATTATTTTAGGGTATGGGCATTTAAAAAAGAATGAAATAGAAGAAGGCGTGACAAGACTATTTCAAGCAGTTTATGATGAGATAAAGTAAACAAGGAGGGTATCCATGCTCGCTACTATTCAAAAACAACAAAATAGCTATGTCGTAAAATTCAACCGTCCTCTGTCACATTCAGTTGATGCTGTTTGGGCCGTATTAACGGAGAATGAAAAGCTTCAAAAATGGATGAATAATTTAGAAATCATTGATCTTCGAAGGAACGGCAAAATCCATTTTAATATGAATGATGGAACAGATACTTATAAGGAAATAGCAATAACAGACTATGCTGAGAAGGAAGTACTCGAATTTGATTGGGGCACAGATACAGTAAGATTTGAACTCTCCTCTACTAGCAGCGGTTCAATATTAGTATTACTTGAGTCAATTGGTGCGCTAACTGAGCATACGCCTAAAGATTTAGCCGGCTGGCATATATGCTTAGACCTGCTTTCGGATTTATTAAATGGAACTATACATGAAGAATTTCCAATGGAAGAATGGCAAAAATGGTTTGTAGAGTATAAGCAACTTGTGGATAACTTAGAAAAGATTTAGGCATATCACGAATAAACTCCTAGAGCAGAGATACATGCTCTAGGAGTTTTCATAGTCTTTGCGTCAGCAACAAAGCGCCCAGTCGGAACGGAAATCACCCCCTCGTTTTGCTGCATAGCTATACTTTATTTATAATGACACCTTTATTTCATAGACATAATAGTTTATAACTCTTAATTACCATCTCGAGCATTCATACGAGCGAATATTCCTTCTTGCAATGGTACGGAAGCGCCATCCATTTCTGCTACTCCATCGGAATCCTGCAATAAACTCTCTTCCTACAGCAGTTGGGAAGAACCAAAAGCCTGTTCCATTATTCATCCATATATACGTATTTCTAAATAAGCATGATTGAATACCACTTGTACCTAATCCCCATGGTGGAAGTGGTGGCGCAAAGCTAGGTGGTGGACCAAAAGGCATTTGACCTGCTGGTGGTGGGCCAAAATTAGGTGGGCCAAATGATGGTTCGAAACCAGGTTCTGGAAGTATAATAATTTCTTCATATGGATTGTACATGAAAACCCCTCCTTTTACATAATTCAATATATGTAAAAGGGCGAATAACCGTTGAGCAGTTGCCCATTAGCTTAGTGTTAGGCCGGCCTAATGCATTCGTATTTCCACGGCAGTTATTATATAATAAAAGGTATGTTTTCCAAGAAAAGGGGCGCTTATGCGAAAAATATTTTTACTAATTACTACAATCCTATTGTCCTTTGGGATCTGGCTATTTTTTAAATCTACAAATTCTTCTGCAGAATCAACAAGTATTCAAGACAGGTTAGCTGCTGTTAAAGAGTACAAATATTATTTAGATACAGGAAACGATAAGATTGGTAAGGAAATGGCTAAAATGGATTTGGTCATTGTGGAGCCTATCGAAATGCAACAGAAGTATATTGAACACGCTCAAAAAAATGGAACATTAATTTATGGCTATATTAACGCTATGGAAGCAGACAAATGGAATTCAGAGCTCTATAGCCAATTAAATGAAGAGGATTTCTATAAAGATGAGCATGGAGAAAAGATGTATTTCTCTGAGTGGGATTCGTATTTAATGGATATGACATCTAAACACTATCAAGAGCTTTTACTAAAAGAAATTCAAAAGCAAATTGTACAAAAAGGATTAGATGGTGTGTTTTTAGATACTGTTGGCAATATTAATTCTTATTTACCTGAAAATGAGCAGGCAACACAAAATGAAGCGATGCTCTCCTTCATCAAAAAAATAAAACAGCAATATAACGGCTTGTCTGTTGCTCAAAATTGGGGCTTTCAAACATTAGCTGATTATACAGCGCCATATATCGATTTTATTATGTGGGAAAATTTCTCGTATGATGTAGTCGGAGAAGATGAATGGTCGTTGGATAGGATGCAGCAACTAGTTAAGATACGAGAAAAATTCGGTACACAGGTGATGACAATCGGATTTAACGATAAAAAGAAAAGTCGTGCCTTAGCTGAAAAATATCGTTTTAAATTCTTTTATAGCCCTGCAGGATCTTACTACAACACATGGCAGTAATGTCCACTTTCATCTATTAGAAATTGCTTATAATCCTCTCCGTCAAGTAACACTAATCGGAGGGGTTTTTTTTAGTAGTGTAATTATTTGGGTAAATAAGAGTGCATCACTCGCCAATCCTGAAGCTTTTCCTCAAAGGATTTAATATTTTTACCTGGTATTGGGCTAGTCGAAGGCATTTTTTGATAGGCTCGACCATCTAAAACATCTAAGCCAATATGCTTTTTAAAAACCTCGAATGCCTTTGTGCCATTAAAAAGCACTAGCTCAATATTTGGATAGTTTTTAAAAAGGGCTTTAAAATCATTCGGTTTTTCATTACGAATGGTTGCATCTAAGCTTCCTTTACGCTCGCACGATTCAATTGTATCCCAGAGACCTATATGATTGCTCTTTAACAATGTTAATCTTTGCTCATAATCCTGCGGTATTTCTACCTCTAATATTTCCCCAATAATCGGCCAAAAGTGATTGCGTGGGTTACCATAATATTGCTGCTTCTCTAATGATTGCTTTCCTGGCATTGAGCCGACAATTAGCACCTTCGATGACAAACTAATAACTGGTGGTAATACATTTTTCAGTTCATTTGACATAACAATCACTCCTTCCTCATATTGTAGCGGAAAATTTGTGTCAATGTTATTGAAGAGCATTTATCTATTATTCCATGGGGGTGATTTCCGTTCCGACTGCGTGCTTTCCTGGTGGCGCCCAATGAGCCCTCGACTACTATCCACTTAACCAACTTATATACACGGCATACGTTTTAACAAATGTCATCTACATCTTTCGGTGATGGTTCCCGCTATCCTAAAAATAGATCAAGCTTGAAGGCCCTTCTCTATTTGTTGAATATTTATGATAGACTAATCATCAGACAAATGCGCTATTTTCGAGATATTTTTATTTTTCGCAAAGTTAGCAGTCTGTCACCACAATAGAAAAATTGATTACGAGTATCAAACTACATAGAGGTGAAATATGAAAAGTTGGTTCCAATCTCTTACAGCTAGAATGATTTTTTTAATAAGTATCCTGATCCTTTTAATATGTGGAATGTTTATGTATCTTTTACAAGAACATATTCGAGATACGACAGAAAAACAGATGGGAATGGAGGCATTAAATATTGCAAAAACCCTCGCATCTATGGAAGAGATCATTACGGCATTCGATAAAGAAAATCCAAGTGAAATCATCCAACCAATCGTTGAACCTTTAAGAAAAGAAATTGACGCAACATATATTGTCGTTGGAAATTCTGAAGGCATTCGTTATTCACATCCTTTAAAAGATAAAATCGGAGAAAAAATGGTTGGTGGAGATAACGATGCCGCATTGCTAGATAGACAAGCTTATATTTCTAAAACTATGGGGTCATTAGGCGAATCTATTCGAGGTAAAGCTCCCATCATATTAGACAATAAAATTATTGGTGTTGTATCAGTCGGTTTTTTAACAGAAAATATCGACACTACCATCGAAAGTTATATTCACAATTGGATAAAATACTCGATAATTATTCTTTTAATAGGAGTATTAGGGGCAATAGTTATTTCCATCTATATAAAAAGATTATTGTTTAATATGGAACCCATTCAAATTGCTAAATTATATCAACAAAACAAGGTCATTTTAGAAACAACAGAAGAAGGAATACTGGCTGTCAATCACTTTAATCAAATTACTACCATTAACAAAAGTGCTTATGAAATGCTAGATTCTACTCACAATAAACCTCTATCAGAATGGATGGGTACAAAAATTGAACATATTTTTACGCCTAAGATTGTTACAGAGGAAAACATTCATAATTTAGAACTACCACTCGATGAGCATATTATAATTTTAAATAAAGCACCTTTAGTTGAAAAGAAAAGGAAAATTGGTTCATTATATACCTTTAGAAAGAAAGTAGATATTCAAAAAATTATTGATGAATTAAAGCAGATGAAGCAGTATGCAAATGTTCAACGGGCGTATACTCATGAGTTTGCGAATAAACTTCATATCATTTTAGGCTTGCTTGTTCATAAACATTACAACGAAGCAATTGAGTTTATTAAGGAAGAACGAAACATACAACTTAAAAATCAAGCTTTTTTAAATAGTAATTTAACAACCCCTCTTCTACTTGCATTAATTCAGGGGAAAATTGCAGAAGCTGCTGAACTGGGCATCAAACTTGAGTTAAACGAAATTTCTTCATCTATTGAATTATCTAAACAGCAAGAGGATGCTATCCTAACAGCACTTGGTAATGTACTTCAAAACGCTATTGAGACTTTAAAAAGCTGGGAATCCTCAGATAAAGTGATTCAGCTATCGATTAACAATTACAAAAATCATTATTTATTTGAGATTCAAGACAATGGGCCAGGCATTGATAACAATATTTACGATAAAATTTTTACAAAGGGTGTTTCTACTAAAGAAGGTTTAGATCGCGGACATGGACTGGCTATAAGCAAGAAAGCCCTTCAGGAAATAAATGGGGAAATTTTATTAGATTCAGGTGATTTACCAGGAGCATGTTTTTTAATTATAGTTCCTAAAGGAGACATTGAGAATGACAACATTAAAAAGTGTATGGATTATTGAAGATGACTTTAGAGTAGCAAAAATTCATGCAGATTATGTTCATGATATTGATGGATTTATCGTCACTGAAAATTTACGTTCAGGAAAAGAAACGATTGAAAAGTTGAAGATGACTTCTAGCTTACCAGAAATTATATTAACAGATTTGTATATTCCAGATGTTGAAGGTAGCTCATTAGCAAGCCATATACGTCACCTCTATCCTTCTATTAAAATTATCGTAATCTCAGCAGCAACTGAAATAAGTTTAATAAGGGATGTATTGGATTTAGGGATTTTAGATTACTTAATTAAACCCTTTGAACAACAACGACTTCAACGAGCATTTCAGAAATATTTGCAGGAATTTCGTTTATTTAACAACAGCACAAACGTCACTCAAAATGACCTTGATTCCATATTTTATAGTGAATCAAACAATAAATTAGTATATGAGGATACGTTTGTAAAAGGGATTGATTTGCATACATTACAAATTGTTAAAAGCATTTTTGAAGATCTCAAAACCCAGGAGCTTACAGCCTCACAATTAAGCGAACTCATCGGTTCTAGTCGTTCAACAGCTCGCCGTTATTTAGAATACTTAGTTGGTGAGCAGTTTTTACAGACGAAATTAATTTACGGCACCGTTGGAAGACCTGAACGGAAATATGTATATCATGGAACTTATGAACAAAACTAATAGTATGTTCTTTATTTAACATATGACTATATTATTTTCCTCCCTTTAGCACTATGGTATTTTTTAAATAATCTGAATGATTTGTCACAAAGGGAGGAAATATTTTTGAGTCTAAGTATAATCGGATTTTTCACAATTATTATTATTGTTGCCCTACTTATTAGTGGTCGTGTATCACCACTTGTAGCAATGGTTATACCACCTATCGTAGCAGCATTAATAGCTGGTTTTAATTTCGATGAAGTAGGGGAATTCTTTAGTTCTGGATTAAGCTCTGTGATGAACGTAGCTGTTATGTTTATCTTTGCTATTATTTTCTTTGGCATTATGCAGGATGTAGGATTATTCGAACCATTGATCAATAAAATGATTACGCTTTCAAAGGGGAATATTATTGTCGTAGCAGTTATAACAGTCCTTATTGCTGTAGTAGCGCAACTAGATGGTTCTGGAGCTTCAACATTTTTAATTACAATTCCAGCTTTATTGCCTTTATATTTACGGTTACGTATGAATCCATATCTGTTGCTTTTATTAATTGCGGGATCAGCCGCAGTTGTTAATATGGTGCCTTGGGGAGGTCCATTAGGTCGTGTGGCTTCAGTTTTAGAGGTCGATGTAACTGAACTTTGGTATCCTTTAATCACTATTCAAATCATTGGTGTCGTTTTAATGTTAGCTTTAGCAGTGTTCCTTGGTTTTAGAGAAAAGAAGCGTATTCTGAAACAATACGGTACCCTTGACTTCACAAATGATGATCATGCTATTACACAAGGTGTCGTTTCATCAGAAGTAGACACAAGCTTACAACGACCAAAATTATTGTGGATTAATGCAATTATTACTGTTTTGGTTATCGGAATTTTAGTTGCAGGTATTTTACCAGCAGGATTAGCCTTTTTAATTGGAGTGGCCATCGCCTTGCCAATCAACTATCGTACTCCTAAAGATCAAATGGCACGTGTACAAGCACATGCTCCGAATGCCTTAACGATGGCATCCATAATAATTGCTGCTGGATTATTTTTAGGTATACTCAATGGTACAGGAATGTTAACTGCTATTGCCAACAATGCTGTAAATATTTTGCCATCATTCCTATTATCTTATTTACATATCATTATCGGGGTATTGGGAGTACCATTTGATTTGTTACTAAGTACGGATGCATATTACTTCGCTTTATTCCCTGTAGTTGAACAGATTGGCTTATCTTTCGATATTGACTCTCTTTCAACTGGTTATGCGATGATTATTGGTAATATTGTAGGTACATTTGTATCACCACTTGCCCCTGCTGTTTGGTTAGCTTTAGGCTTATCAGGCTTAGAAATGGGGAAACACTTAAGATACTCTTTCTTTTGGATGTGGGGATTAAGCATCACTTTATTATTCATTGCTGTAGCATTAGGGATTATTGCTATCTAACTCATCACCGAATGTTGGAGATGATATTGGTTAAAACGAATGCCATGTGTATAAGTTGATTGGAGTGGAGGCTGGGCGACTCCTTGGGGATTAGCAATAGAGGAACGAAGGCTAAGAGCATCACGTCCTGTGATAACGCCTTCGTGACCAACGTCGTGTTGGCCCAAGCGGCTCATCGGACGCCCCCAGGAAGCTTTGCTCTGTGCGAAAGCGTAGCGTCAGCAACAACAACAAATGTTTTCTGTAGCGAAAGCAAAGCGGCAGCTACAATTGTTTTATCTGTGCGAAAGCGTAGCGTCAGCAACAAATGTTTTTTGTAGCGAAAGCAAAGCGGCAGCTACAATTGTTTTATCTGTGCGAAAGCGTAGCGTCAGCAACAAAGCGCCCAGTCGGAACGGAAATCAACCCCACGTTATGGTGATGAACCATATAAATGAAAATATAGTACCAGTTGTCGAGTAGTGAATCGGCAACTGGTTATTTTTATATAGGTATCGCCTTATAGTGGAAAATCAGAGCCAGCAAGTATTTCCTTCGAGCTTTTTTCATGAAGTTTATTGGATGAATGATTTTTTATATAGGTCCTTACTATTTCATAACCAATGCAATACCCTATCCATTGAGGAAGCTTTCCACCATATAAAAATTCAACATGATTGGTTAATCCTTGAATATTGATTTGAGGCAAAAAATGCTCCTTCCATATTTCTAGCATCTTATCCAATGAGTAATGCCTCAACCATGGCGCCAACCATTTATCTCCGTAAATTTCCTCTACTGCACATTCTGCTAAACCTTCTAAAATTAAAGAATCTAACAGGGTCACTTCGTTTAGAGATTTATTTAAATATTGCAGACGACAAACATGATTGTACTCATGTGCAAATAACGCTTTAAGTTCCTGCTTTTTAAGCTCTCCTATATATAAAAACATAGCATTTGGATAGGCAACACCGTTTTTATTGGTTATTGTCTGCTCCTGCGTTATCGGGAAGATATAGATTGGAATATTTGGACCGCTCCATCTCTCCTCTAAATAAATAAATTCCTTTTGTACTATTTCCCAAACATTTTTTTCTTTTAACCTCTTAATATCTATTTTTTCATGTGACTTAAATAGCCCCTGTTGCTGTAGTTCAAATAGTATTTCGTCTGGATATCCACCATCAAAAATCTCTACTAAATGACTGCAAAGAATAAAGCGTTGTAAGTCTTCAAGATCTTTTCTGTGAGTATGCTTATGATTAGCCATTAATTCATTGAGCCACTCATCTGTTGGCATCACTGACATACATTTCCCCCCTTACTATAGCTTATGTCTAAAGTAGACAATCGGCTAGTGATAATATATAAAACCGCATATATTAGCTTGTAAGGAAGTCGAAAGGAGGGATATTTTGTGAATCCAGCTGATACTTATAATCTTTGCTGTAATTATCATGGTAAACGTGTAAGAATTATGGAAACATGCGGCAGAGTACATTATGGAGAAATAACTAGGGTGGATAGAAGACAGGTATGGATTCTACCTGATAGACGATTTGGCGGTTATGGATTAGGTTATTGGGGTTGGGGAGGATCCGGTTTTGGCGTCGGAATCGCACTTGGAGCAGTTGCCGGAATTGCACTAGCACCACTATTCTTTTGGTAATAATAAAACATCCGCTGCGCTACGACAGATCTACTGTCATGGGGAAAAAAATAAGCCATTTCAATCCATTGCTGAGATGGCTTATTTTCCCTTATTGCACTTGCTCTTGTTGCTGTTTGCTTTTAATCAACTCGGATATTGTGACAAATGTATAGCCTTGTTTTTTAAGTTCTGGTAATATTTCTTCCAGTGCCTTAATGGTCTGCGTGCGATTGCCGCCTCCATCATGGAACAGAATAACATCTCCAGGCTTTGATCCCTTCAGCACCTTTTGTACAATTTTGTTTACACCCGGCTGTTTCCAATCTTGAGTATCCTGATGCCAAGACCACATAACTACTTTGTATCCATCCTTAACAGCGGAATTGATCATTTGATCATTATAGTTACCACCTACAGGACGGAACAAAACTGGAGAAAATCCAGTAATGCCATAAATTATTTCCTTTGTCTTATGCAATTGTGCCTGCAATTCAGCAATGGAAGCTTTAAACGGATGTGAATACGTATGATTGGCCAGCTCATGCCCTTCAGAATAAGATCGTAAAACAAGGTCTGGATACTTTTCTGCATTTTTTCCAATAATAAAAAAGGTAGCCTTTGCATCATACTTTGCCAATAAATCTAAAATAGCTGCCGTATATCTGGGATGAGGGCCGTCGTCAAAGGTTAGAGCAATTATTTTATCTTCTGTGTTAATGTCCCACACAACTTCCCCTGTCTCCTCATAATAAGGTCGACCTTTATCTGCATAGGTTGGCAGCTCTGTAAAAAATACCGATATGATTAAAAAACAAAGGAATAAAACCAATACATATTTACGTGTCATAGCATCACCTCCCAAGTTCAAATTCACATAACTCCGTCAACTTACTATTTACGAATTACAATGAATTATACTTGTGAAGGATTGGCTGTTTTCTCCTCTTAATTATTTCAAAAAACCTTTTAATGTGTTTTATCACCACATTAATTGATTTTGCTTTTATGTATATATTTTCAAACAAATTGCCTGTTAAATTTTGAACAAAATGTGAAATCACTCACATAGTACTTTATTTTTTCATCGATTGATGTAAAATAAAAGCAATAACTGATATATAACAACTAGAAGAAAAATGAATTTTATCGCAATTGTTATAGTACAAAACAACAAAGGGGATTTCATTATGTGGATTATTACAGTTTTTGAACAAAATACTTATCGTATGTTCGAGTACAAAACGAAAAACGAGGCAACGGTTGCATTAAAGAATTTCAAGCAAACTGCTATGCTTTCTTATACAAAATAATTAAAAAGAAGAATCAGCTCATAAACGAGTTGATTCTTTTAGCTTTTTACGTATGTATCAATTTTAACTTTACAATAATTTTTATTGGAAAAGTCGAACACCTTTTTATCTATCGCCATATGTATAGAGAGAAAAGGAGTGATTTTGATGGTGACAATTGAGCCTATTATGATTCAAGGGCATTTTTTCACTGCTGTAATTGTCCAATTACCAAAAACAACGCTACTGACCGTTTCAAATGATACGGGCTATATCATGTGTGGGGCTTTAGATGTTGGTTTATTAAATGATCGCTTAGCAGACCGGAAAATTATTGCTGGGCGAGCAGTCGGCGTGAAAACTATTGATGAGCTTTTGACGGCTCCATTAGAATCTGTTACTTATGAAGCGCAGCTGCTAGGTATTACTGAAGGAATGTCTGGTGTAGAGGCATTATTAAAAATGATCTAACAACTATTTTTTTGCATAAATAAAGCGTCAAGGCATTGAACTAGACGCTTTTTCATTTGATTGTTATTTCATGATATTGAACATTTTCATCTTATCACAAGCATAGTATGAGCCTTTCGAAAGGTGGTATTCTATGTATTATACAAATGTCAGTCAGCAAACTTCTCATGTACCGCGTGTCATAGTTGTAACCGGAAATGGGAAAGTAATAGCTAAAGCAAGCTATGTCCAGCTTCAAATAGAGGTAAGAACACAAGGGAAAAATGTACAAGATGCACAGCAGGAAAATGCGATGATTATGAATCGTGTCATTCAATCCATTTTAGCTCTTCATATCCCAAAAGAACATATTCAAACGTCAGGCTACAATATTTCACCTCTTTATGAATTTCAGAACGGTAAACAAATTTTTAATGGCTATGAAGTGACAAATACCATTACAGTTAAAGTAGCTGATACAAATCAGGTTGGTGCTGTTATTGATACAACTGTTCAAAACGGTGCAAATCGCATTTCCTCCATCCAATTTAACATTGAAAATGCGGATGCATATTACCAACAGGCACTTAGTTTAGCTCTTCATAATGCCCAAATGAAAGCTAAAACAATTGCGGAGACGATGCATTTGTCCATCCAGCCTCAGCCAATCGAAATCATTGAGGAACATGAAAGTGGACCTGCCCTGTATAAATCAATGGCGATGGCCGATTCCACCATTTCTACACCTATTGAACAGGGGCAAATGACCGTAAATGCGACTGTTCGAGTGAAGTTTCAATATTAAACGAGCCTTCTGCCTCATACCATGAAGGCTCTTAAAGTTATTGAAGCTTGTAGAGATTATCTGTAGTTAAATTCAAGTGTATTTTTTCTAGACATATTACTTCATCAGAGGTTTTAAAAATGATAAATATGGAGAACTGATATCATTATTATTAACTACAATGTCTGCATTTTGTTGTGGTTCATGTTCTTTTAAATATAGACTTGATGCAACACGATACCTGTTAATATTATCCGCTAATTTCGAAACAAGTTCTCGTCTTAACATTATTCATTAACCTCACAGATTGTAAGTTTTTATTTTACAGTTATCACACCTCTTTTGCTAATTAATTCCAATTTGTTTGCCGCATCACCAATCTTACCGTTCTTTAATTGATCCGTATGTTTTTCTTTCTGATATCCTTCTAGATTAACGCTTATGTCGGATGATTCACTGTTCGCTATAAGCTCTAATGATTTTGGTGCCTCTTTGTATGCTACTGTAATATCTCCCGAAGCAGTCTCTACAAACAATGCTTTTCCTTCGATGCTTCCTTTTATAAAAACTTCACCGCTAGTCGAAGTAATTTTCGTTTTTGAACTGTTTATTCCAGTTATATAGCTATCGCCTTTTGTAGCACCTATTGTTAATTCATTTAAAGAACTGTCTGCGATACTCAACTCATCATCTTTTGATGTGATTATACCTTTATTAGCCGATAGTCCTTTAATGATTTTAGCCCCAGAATCCGTTGAAATAGACAGTTCATCTGTTTCAATGTTGTTAATTTTGATATCACCATAGCCGTTTTTTAATGCAATCTTATTCACTGCATTTTTAGGGATAGAAATGTGAATAGTATCTTTTTTTCCAAAGCTAAAGTTTTTCATAACTCCTTCTTCAGTGCCTTGTTGATGTACTTTAATTTTATTTCCATCTTTCTTAACTTCAACAGGATTGTTTTGTGGCTTACCTTCAATTTCAATTGTTAATTTTTCAGATTCTGTACTCTCTAATGTTATATCCCAAGATTCAATGTTTATTTCTAGTTCTTCAATTTTCTGAGCATCAAAGGACTGTTGTTCATTAATACCCTTTTCTCCATTTATTTTAAGAGTGAATACAATTCCACCTATTGCAATAACAAATAGAAAAGCAATGATTGCTTTTTTCACTTTACATCCTCATTTCTCGTATCAATCATGTCCCAGTATAATTCAGCGAATATTTGGAGATCCGCTGAAAAATAATTTAAATTCAATTCACCTCACCGCCTATAGAGGGGGAGACTCTGACGCTTCGCTTTCGCTACCAGAACATTTGCTGAAAGTAGTTAAATTAAATCTACTTTGTCGACTTTATAATAAGACAGATAGCCAATAATAAGCCCTAATAGACACATAATTATAGGGACACCGATAAATTGAAATAAACTGGCAGATGTACCCCCATTTGAAACCGTTGTATTAATAACAAATCCAATTAAAACAGCTGATGTAATTGTCGAAGCTGTTGATTTTTTGCGCATACCAAAGTATAGAGGAATTAAGCTTACCCCAGCAATCATAAATGCATGGATAAAAGTAGACGGTATTGTAGCTACCATTTCCTGTATTTCAACAGACGTTTCAAACAAGTTCATCATTGGATTTAAGAAATAAACAGCGATATTGATCATAATGGTTGCAATCATAATGCTAAAGAAACAAAATCCAAAAACTAGAGACAGCTTAGCAAGAATAATTTTTTTCCTTTTTAATGGATACGTAAATAATAATTGGACTGTCTTATTTTTATATTCGTCAATGACTAAACGAGATAAAATCACACTCGCAAAAATGATAAACACAATGCGAATTAAAATATTTGTTAAAGACATAAAATCTGTATAATCCTGAAACATCTTTTCATCTCCGGAACCCACGGCCATAAGTGCAACTGCCGCAAAAATCCCAACAATACAAATAATTAAGCTTTTAAAATAGCTAGCTATTCGATTCTTTTTCCATTCAAGTCTTAATAGTTTAAGCAATTTGATTACCCCCATTAATAAGATTTAAGAAATACTCTTCTAAATGTTGTTGCTGTTTTTCAATTCCATTGACAACAATGTCATTTAAAATAAGTTCTTTATTAATTTGAGATTGAGAAATGTCATGTTCAAAAATTCGAATACAATGCTGATTCACAATTTCATATTTTCGAATACCTAATTTGTTCTCTAGCACATGTGCTGTTTTTTTCAAATCATCTATTTTAATCTCCAAGTACTCCATGTTTTCTTTTCGAATATCCTCCATTCTTACTTCCTTTAATAATTTTCCATGATGGAGGATGCCAATTGTATCTGCTATTGATTCAATTTCTGCCACGATATGACTTGATATTAAAATAGTGATTCCATGCTCTTCTTTTAAAAGCATTAAAAGCTCGCGTATATCTTTAATGCCTATAGGATCAAGACCATTAATCGGCTCATCAAGAATCAGAATCTCTGGTTTCGTGACAATTGCCCGTGCGATGCCTAACCTTTGCTTCATCCCTAGCGAAAACTCATGGATTTTTTTATTTTCCACTCCATTTAACCCCACAATATCTAGTGCCTCTTTTACAGCTCCTTTTTCATAAACACCAATATACTCGCAGTGAAGCTCTAAATTTTCCTTTGCTGTCAATCTTCCATAAAACTCTGGATACTCAATAATGCTACCTATTTTACTCAAGTATTGATAGGAAGTAGTCGAAATGGATTGATTAAATATTTTAATCTCACCTGAGGTTGGTTTTACTAAATTTAAAATCATTTTCATAATCGTCGTTTTTCCAGCCCCATTCGGACCTAAAAACCCATAAATCTCCCCTTTCTTAACGTTCATATTGACATCCGAGACGGTCTCGATTCCTTTAAAGCTCTTACTTAATTGATGTATTTGAATAACGGTTTCCAAGTTATGTGCTCCTTACCAATTTGAATTTGTTACATTAAGCTTAATAAGTGAAAGTAAAATCAAAGTAAACTCGATGGAAAATGACAGTAATTTTTTTCAAGAGAGTAAGGATATAAGGATCAGAAGCTGTTATGATGAGATTGAAATGAGGGATAAAATTGGAAGCTGCAGAAAAAATCCTAATCGTAGATGATGAAATTGGCATCTTAAAGTTATTAGAAATTACGTTGAGGAAAGAAAACTTTATCAATATTGATACTGCATCGACAGGCAAAGGTACACTACAGCTTGTAAAAGAAAATCAGTACGATATTATTTTGCTCGATATCATGCTACCAGATATAAGTGGCTTTGAACTTTGTACAGAAATACGTAAGCAGACAAATACACCTATTATTTTTGTCAGTGCTCGCTCTACAGATTTTGATAAACTAACAGGATTGGGTATTGGTGGAGATGATTATATTACAAAGCCTTTTAATCCTTTAGAGGTCATCGCTCGAATAAAGGTCATCCTTCGACGTCAAAAAATGTATGAGAGTTCTCAGCAACAACAGAGCACAAAATTCGACTTTGGTTATTTTGCTCTTAACCCTGAATCTGCAACATTAATCGTTAACGATCAACTTGTCGAATGTACAGCTAAGGAGCTAGAGCTACTACATTTCTTTTGTAAAAATCCTAATCGCATTTTCACAACTTCACAGCTCTATGAATTCGTGTGGGGAAATGATGTATATGGCGAGGAGAAAACCGTCACGATTCATATTTCAAAGCTAAGGAAAAAGCTTGGGGATGATACGCGTAAACCTAAAATAATTGTGAATTTAAGGGGCATTGGGTATAAATTCATTCCACCAAAAGAGGATTCATTATGCGAATAAAAACTCGATTTACGTTACATCTTGCACTGGGGATTATTCTGTGGATGCTTTTGAGTGGTATTTGTATTGTTATCGGACTCGAAGGTATTCTCCCACTCTTTAAAAAATCTGTTAGTGAAGCTTATCAGAGTCTACTAGTCGCATGGATTTTCGGGTTTAGTACTATTGTTTGCATCGCTGTATTTGGTTGGTATTTCGGGGGTCCTCTTGGTTTTATAATGTCTTGGATCCATCAGCTATCACAGGAAAACTATACACAACCTGTTGGACTAACTAAAATCTACACCCGTAAAGGGAAGCTCCGTATGCGTTACATGTTATATCAAGAAGTACTTCAACACCTACAATCCTTATCAGGAAAATTAAAAGCTGCTGAAACAGAACGTGAAAAGGTTGAACAAGCAAAACAAGAATGGATTGCCGGTATATCACATGATTTAAAAACGCCATTAACGTATATTACAGGCTACTCCACTCTATTATTAAACGATCAATACGATTGGTCTAAGGAGGAAGCTCGTTCCTTTATTCAAGAAATCGCAGATAAAGGCAAGCATATGGAGGAACTTATTCAAGATTTAAGTCTCGTCATTCAGTTTAATAATACAGACGGAAAGTTACCGTTGCATAAAACCAACCAGGATATTGTGGATTTTACAAAAAGAATTGTTGCTAATATAAGCAATAATCCACAGGCAAATGACTATATATTGCATTTTAAAGCGGAAACTTCTGTAATCAACATTGACTTTGATACGAAATTCATGCAACGGATATTGCAAAACATTCTTATGAATTCCATTATCCACAATCCACCTAACACAGATATTTATACACAGATTGTTGATAGTAATAAGCATGTAGAAATCCACATTGTGGATAACGGCGTAGGGATGTCCACACACATGCTAGAAAATATTTTTCAGCAATATTATCGCGGAACAACAACAGATGCCTCCTCTGAGGGTACTGGGCTCGGCATGGCGATTGTTTATAAACTCGTTCAAGCTCATAACGGCACTATCTCTGTACAGAGCGAACCTTCTAATGGAACAACGTTTATTATTACAGTACCTAAAAAATAGAAACCCCACCTCTTAGAAGCTAACATCTAAGAGGTGGGGTTTTTGCCTAGTCACTTTTGAATGCCTTTTTATTTGATAACAAAAGCGCACAAAGAATAATAAATATTCCTATTATATGCTGCAATGCCAATGATTCGTTTAAAATAAAATACCCCATCAGTACACCAACTACAGGAACCATGTAATTACTAAAGGAAGCAAATAATGCTCCTCTTTTTTTAATTAATAGGTTATATAGCATGTAAACAATCCCCGCGTGGAAAATACCTAAAATAACAATCGAGGCCATTTGTAGCCTATCTATATCCAAATGTAATGGTCGTTCAAAGATAAAGGCTCCTGGTAACAATATGATTGTAGCAATCCATAATACATTTCGCATATGAATAACTGACGAACGATTATCTAATTTTTCCATCAAAATTAATGACAGTGCAAAACTAATTGCCGCCAATAAGAGGAGCGCATTTCCAAATACTGTTTCTGAGCCGCTCATTGCTTGTGTCGGCCATGATAGAATAACCATTCCTAAAAATCCTAAAAAAATACTGGAAAATTGAAACTTACTTACTTTCTTTTTAAAGAAAAGTACGAAAAGAATTAAAGTGATAATTGGTACTGTCGCTATAAGCATAGATGCAATGCTGCTCGAAACATACTTTTGTCCTTGGGCAATAAGGATAAAGGGTAACACTACTTCAAAAAAAGCAATGCCAACATACAATTTGAAATCGGTCGAGCCTTTTTCTCTTTTAAAAAATAAGCTAATGAAGGATAAACATAGAGCACCAATGATTGCTTTTAGCAAGGATAGGGTAACTGCTCCAATATCATTCGTTACTAGCGCTACGAAGAAAAATTGAGAACCCCAAATACAGCTTATTAATAGTAAAAGGATATATTTACTCATTGTGCTCCCCTCCTATGCCCAAAATAATTGGTTCCTATTACGCCAATAATAATGACTAGCCCACCAATCAAATGATAGAAATGAAATGTTTCCTGTAAAAAGATCACACCCGATAGTATTGTAATAAGCGTAGCAAAATTACTAAAAACACTCATTTTGGAAGCTTCCAATATCGATAAAGTATAATTTGACAAGTAGGAAGTAACGAGGGAGGATAGAATACCTAAATATAAAATAGCTATAACAAAATCCACATGAACAAATGGTTTGAAAAATTGAAGAAGCGTACCATTTATTAAGTGATTTCCAATTGCTACTCCATTAAAAATTACAAACCCACATAATGTCATCACATATGTTAATGTCAGTAATGAATATTGTTTTGTAAGCTTTCTTGCTAAAACGTTATATAGCGAAGCCGCGCAAGCTGACAGTAATATAAATCCACTACCGATTAAATTTCCTGAGCTAGCACTTCCATTGTTCATAAAGAGCATATAGATAACTCCAAATACTGATAAACTAATGAAAATAAGTTGTTCTCGTGTAGCTTTTTCCTTTAAAAGTAGACTTGCAAGCACTAATGTAAAAATAGGAATTGTCGCTTGAATAATTCCAGCCTCTGTCGAGGAAATTCTTGCGAGTCCAAGCACCTGAAAAGTAAAAAATGCTATCGGATATAATAGTGCCAAAGGTAGAATTTTGGCTATATCTTGTTTATTAATTTTCAACTTATTCTGGGTAATGACTATACAAAAGACAATACCAATAAGTGCGATAGTAAATCGATGTGCAAGTGTATCAATAGGGCTTGCCACTGTCAATGTAACTTTAACAAACATAAATGATAGCCCAATGACAAAAGCATAAATAATTGCTGCCAAATACGCCTTTCTTTTTACTGTCATATAATGTACTCCTTCTTTTCATTCCGGCCGGTAAAGCTATAGTAATAAAAAGTAAAGACTCACACGATATAAAAAATACACATCTGTACCGATACAGATGTGTAGGAGGATGTATATGCTTAAATATGAATTAATCTATTCCAAGCTATTGAACCAAATACAAACAGGTGCCCTACAGTCTGGCGCAAAGCTTCCCTCTATTCGTAATTTATCTCAAGAATTTTCTTGTAGTAAAAGCACCATATTAACCGCCTTAAGGAAACTGGAAAATCAGCATCTTATCTATGCCCTAGCCAAAAGTGGTTACTATGTCGTTGACAATCAACTTCCAGATAAGCCACAAGAATACAACTGTATTGATTTTGCGACATCATCACCTAGTTGGCATGCATTCCCCTACAAGGATTTTCAGCATTGTATTAATAAAGCTATTGAGACATATCAAGCAGACTTATTTCGATATGGCACAGCAAAAGGATTACCTTCGCTAATTATAGAAGCAAAAAAATTGTTAGAATCGTATCAAATATTTACAAAGGAAGATAATATCTTTATCACTTCTGGTGTACAGCAGTCTCTCTTCTTGTTAAGTGTTATGCCATTTCCTAATAATCGGACAACAATTTTAGTAGAACAGCCTAGCTACCATCTATACATGGATTATTTAAAAACATATCAAATACCAGTAATGGGCATTAAAAGAACATTAGAAGGTATAGATTTAGAAGAGTTAGAAATTATTTTTAAGAAGCATGATATTAAGTTTTTTTATACAATGCCACGCCTGCACAATCCTCTAGGTACTTCCTTTAGCAAAAAAGAGAAGGATGATATTCGAAAGCTTGCCTATAAATATAATGTTTATATCGTTGAAGATGACTATTTAGCGGATTTCGATCAAAATACAAAAAATGATCCAATATTTACAGATGATACTGAGGAGCATGTTATATATTTAAAAAGCTTCTCTAAAATTATGTTTCCAGGCTTACGTATTGGACTTGCTATTTTACCAAATGCCTTCATTGATATTTTTCAGAAACAAAAAAACACTACTGATATTGATAGTTCCATGATTTCACAAGCTGCGCTAGAGCTATATTTAAAAAGTGGTATGTTTGAACGCTACCAAAAGAAAGTGAGCGAAGCCTATACAATACGCGCCAATATACTTCAGCAATCCATCAAAACTTATTTGCCAAAATATCAAGCATCTACAGAAATTTGCATGCATAGTCATATCGTATTGCCAAGGGAGGTCAATACAAATATGCTCATACAGCATTTAACACAGCAGGACATTTATTTAGATACAATTGATCGAAATTATTTAAATGAATTTTACCGAGAACGAATTTTAAAACTAAATGTTTCGAATGTAGCTGACCAAAAAATTGAGGTCGGTATAAAGGGAATTGCTCAGGCCCTCAGCAATCCTAATAACTACTTTTAAATGGGAATGGATTCATTCATGAAAATTTGTAGCTAGACATATAGTTAGACATCATCATTTGGTTCAATAAGGAGGATTATATGCATTCGGAAAAAATGAGACTAAGAAAGATTCAACATCTAGCTCATGAAATTACTGATGAAATGAATAAAGGTGAAGAACTTGCCCACTTAGAAACATTAATTCCTGTTATTGATAATTTGTCTCGTGCCATTGGCGATTTAACAGATTCCTATGGACAGTATTCATTAGATTATGTAGAGGAAAAAGTAAAACATGCTCATGCGCTCTTATTTAACAAGGAAAAAGTGGATGTCTATTTATAAAGACATGGGAAAAGGGTAGCCATATATTTGGTTACCCTTAAAAAATTTAATGCGTTTCAGGATTGAATGTTTTGCAATCTGTTTCTTCACTATTAGATGCCTGCTGTCCCTTTTGACTTACAACATAAATTTTTTCTGCAGTACATTTGTTTCCAGAATCCCAAAATGTACAGTTATTGACTTCACAAAGAATTTCTTGTGCCATTGTTTCCACACCTCCTCTTTTTTATCATTAACAAAATCGAGGTATTCAATACTTATTTATAGAAGGTGTAATGATACTGAAATATACATCATCTTATATGGATGTTTACTCGCTATTTGCTTTCTGATTAAGAAACTTCGGTTTCATAATTATGAAAAGAGGCTAGGACAAAATTATCTTTGCAGGGATGAGCGATTTATCGAGACAGTTTTGAGATTTATCGAAACAGTTTTGAGATTTATCGAAACAGTTTTGAGATTTATCGAGAACTTTTCATTGTTTATCGACCAACTTTATCGATTTATCACCCAACTTTCGGAAAATATCGATATCTACCTTCATGCGACACTACCTGACTGCACTGATAATTCGCGTCGCATATTTTTAATGTAAAATTAAACATCAAAAAAGCGAGAAATCAACGTTTCTAAATTGATTTCTCGCAACTTTTTAAGGTTTTGACCAGATTTATCCCAGCCTCATTTTTTTCTGCACATTATTCTATAACTTTTGTCGGTGTTGCCTCTTGAACAATTATCATGCCATTATATGCCTCAGCAGGTGTCATATTAATTGTATAAAGCATCTTCATAAACTTATACCAAACACTAAAGTCATCTCCGATATTACCCATTCTTTGTTTTTTTGCTAAGATGTCAGCTAAATCAGGCGATTCATTAGCCTTTTTAAAGTCTACATAGAATATATTTTCCTTCACTTCGCTGAAAGCATCTATTAATGCATTATGGTGCTTAATTGTATACTCTTTTCTTTCGCCTGACCCATTTTGTGCCTGAAACGTATTATTAACAAAGTCAGTCCCAATAGCAAAGTACGCATCTTTATACACTTCATCTAAGTATTGGCCCATAGATTTGTATCCTGCCATATTCGCTGAAGTTTTCTCTATATGCCCATTATGAGCAGACATCAGTACTTTATCATGTCCTTGAGCCGCCTCAAAATCAACGATCCATTGTAAGTTGTTCGCTAAATACTCATCACGAAGATTCATATAATTACTGTCATTTAAAAATAATTGCGTGCGTTGCTTCATGATTTGTACATATTGAGCAGCAAATAAATAAGCTTCTTTTGATGATTGCTTTACATAAGCATCTTTATTTGTTTCCAAATCCTTTATGATGGCATCAATATTTTCGTCTAGTTCTTTTAGTTGGTCATTCTTTAAATCGCGCATTGTCTTATTTGAAACGTGTTGTAACAGGGCTGCATATTCCTTTGCTTTGTCCTGATCAACCACTTCATAATAATCCAATAACCCTTTTTTACTAAAATCATAACGTTGCATATCGTTACCGTAAAAATAAACTTTATCTTTCTCATCGGCTGTCATGTTATAATCATGCATCCATTGAACAAACTCAATCATTTGCTCCGTTTTATAGATACCATAATCCAGAGTTTTTACCGCTTCCTCAGCTGTGCCAGTACCATTTAAAATAAACTGATTGATTTGCTGAGCGCCACCAAAATCACCTTCTAACACAAAAACACGAACATTTTCATTTTTTATTAGAGCTTGAAATACATCCTTCTTTAAAGTTTGGAATTCAACGTTACCATGTGTTGCTTCTCCAAAACCAATTACTTTCACATCATTCGGAATATCGATATCCTCAACCGCAGATGTATATTTTGAAGCATCTTTAATGGGTTCTCCCTTTCCACATCCAGCTAGAGATAACAAAAGAAATAATGCTGAAATTAATAGAAAGCCCCTTTTAACAAATACCATTTATAAAAATCTCCTTTAATCTATAGAAAAAGTTATCCCGCGTTAACGGGCAGTAATTTATCTGTACTGAAAGCGAAGCATCAGGTACAAGTCTCACACCTCACATTTTAGAGAAAGCAAAGAAGTTAAGTGAGAGATTAACTGCCCGTAATCGCCCGATTGGTGAAGACTAATAATCAGAGGGGATGAAGTAAATCCCCACTGATTAAAGTTTCACTTTATACAGCTTTTCGTTGGAAATATAAATACCCTCCAAGGAAAAACAGTAAGAACCCTCCTCCTACAACTGTTAATAATTGATCCCAAGGCACAAAGAATACATCATCCGTATTGCCGACTATATACATCATTGAGAATGGCTGAGCCCATGGATAGTAAGGTCCAAAACGCTCGGAATTGATGATTAATATGGAAGGTAAAGTAAAAATAACGTTTACTGCAAATGGGGCAGCAAAGCTTTTAAACATAATGGACATCCACAGCTGCAAAGCGACTAATGGCAATGTCGCTACCCATCCTCCGATAATGCTCTTCCAAACAATCTCCATTGGGAAAGGGTCTGTATAGCCCTTTATCATGCCTACAGCAAATATAGAACATAAATACAATAACTGCATCGCCAACACAAGAAGCATAATTAATGCATACTTAGCTACAAATACTCTTCCTCTTGTCACCGGCAATGCTAAAAGCTGTTTCCAGCCTCCAGATTGATGCTCATATCTACAAATAAGACTCGCAAATACCCCTGCAATTAAAGGTAGAAATAATAATGCATACGTTAAATTCATTGAAAATAACGGAGTGTACCAATTATTCACTTCAAAACCTTGCATTTTAGATTCAAAATTTGATGTTAATCCGATAAAAAGTCCGATAATAGGCCCTGCTAAGATTATTGGCACCATTTTTGATTTTCTCAGTTTAAACCATTCAGCGCTCAGTATAGACCACATTTATTTTACATCCCTTCTAGCAAAATCTATCATTCCGATAATATACAGTAAAATACCAATGCCTATCCCAAGCATGACATTAATAACGGGCTCATCCCATTGATTCATTAACGATGGCCATTTCCAAATCATCCAGTCAGGCAATACATATGAGGAATAGGTAAAAATCACGCCGAAAATACCTACTGTAATTGGGATCCCCTGATTATGACAAACACTCGCAATCCAAAGCTGAAGTGCTAATATTGGCAATGCAGCAAAATATGGATAATAAGCAAATTTAGCAAGTTCCGCATATGGTATGCTATCACCTAAATCTAAAAACACTCCATAAGCCATTGACATTAGCATTAAAATCGTAGAAGACATAAATAGTAAAATTGCCAAGACAGTGAATTTTGATAAGTACACTGTTAATTTAGACACCGGTAGTGCAATTAATTGCTTCCAAGCGTTCGTTTCATTTTCAATACTCGCCATAAATGAAGTTAAAATAGCAATCCCTAAAACTATAGCTAGTGGTGTAAATGAATGAACGTTTAATAAATAGAAGCCCCAATCGTCCTCGCTTTGCTCTAACAAATAGTCCTTCCTTAAACCGTAATTCACCATTTGCAGAGCAACAACACCAATTGGTCCTAAAGCTGTTAAAAACCATAATCCTTTGCGTTTAATTTTCAAAAAGTCAGAAGTTAACAGTTTTCCTATCATAGCGCTTGCTCTCCTGTTGTCATTTGAAGGAAAATCTCCTCTAATGATCGCTTCTCTTCCTCTACTCGGTAAACCGAAATGCCTTCTTGTACGAGGATTTGTACAATATGTGCCACTTTTTCATCTGAGCATTCATCTAATAAAATGAGGTCATCCCTATGTTCTGCCTTAATGCCATTTGCTACTAGTGAACGCCAACCCTTGTCACCATTGCTCACCTTAATTAATACCTTTGGCTGAGCAAATCTACGCATTGCTTCAATCGAATCTTGGAAAATCATTTTTCCCTTCGTAACGATGCCCACTTGTGTAGCCATTTGATCAATTTCTGATAGTAGATGACTTGAAATAATAATCGTCATCCCATATTCCGAAGGCAGTCGTTTAATTAAATTACGGATTTCGATAATACCAGATGGATCAAGACCATTTGTTGGTTCATCTAAAATCAGTAATTCAGGATTATGTAACAAAGATGCAGCAATACCTAAACGTTGCTTCATCCCAAGAGAAAAGCCTTTTACTTTTTTATTTGCAGCATCCTTTAAACGAACAATTTCTAGCACTTCATCAATACGTGATTTTGGTACACCTAAAATTTTTCTTAGCGCTTCTAAATTTTCATAAGCCGTTAAATGTGGATAATAGGAAGGGTTCTCTACTAATGAACCGATTTTTTCCAAAATATTAATTCGTTCCTTCGTTATATCTTTTTGGAAAATTTTAATTGTCCCAGAAGATGGCTTCATCAGCCCGAGAAGCATACGAATCGTCGTAGTCTTTCCCGCTCCATTCGGTCCTAAGAATCCGTATATTTCACCTTTTCGTATTTTTAAATTTATATTTGATACAGCTTGCTCTTTACCAAAGCTTTTTGATAAATTTTCTGTTTGTACGATATATTCCATTGTCCTCACCTCTGTAATTATCATAAGTAATGAAGGTTAAAAGCAGGTAAGGTCTAAGTTTAAATTTTGTTTAAAAAAGGCACTTTATCATAACGTGGGTTGATTTTCGTTCCGGCTGAGCGCTTTCCTAGGGGCGTCAGCTGAGCCACTGATCCCAAGGAATTTGCATGGATTATGAATCAAAAAATAGCATGCCATAAACTTTGATGGCATACTATTTGGACAATCACTCTATGTACGAAAAATTGAAGCATGCCTTAACATGCTTCATGGAATATTCTATTTGTAGTGTTTAATTGTAATCTTGGTGCCGGATTCACTTGACTCAATATCCCATTCTAAATCCATGCTCTTCACCATAATATCAACGATAGATAAGCCGATACCAGCACCTTTAGCATTGGATTCATTTTTCATTCCGTTTCCATGATCCTTTATGATAAATGCATCATAGTGCTCCGTCGATTCGGTCTCCACGCCAATATATTTCCCACTATTCGCATGGCGTAATATATTTTGGAATAAATTATCGAGTATACGTCCAAGCCAAATCGGATCAACTTGCCATTCATTTTTCTCAAATGGGTGTATCTCAATATCGATTTCAAAGCCTTCCTTTTCAAACACTGAATACCATGTAGTCATTTGCTCACGTACAAAACGTATAACGTTGATTTCTTTCGCCTCAAATTTATATTTACTAGCCATCAGTAATGTATAGGACATTAAATTTTCTATTAAAGCGTCAACACTAACAATCGATGTTTCCATTGCCTTAATCGCTTGTTTTCCATCCTCTGATAATGCCTCTTTACTAATTGAATATGATTGCGCTCGTATTTTCGTTAATGGTGTTCGTAAATCATGTGATAAATTAGCAATCAATTCACGTCTTAGCTGTTCTTCCTTTTGCTCACGATCCTTACTCTCCCTAAGCTCGCACACCATACGATTAAAGCTTTGTTCAAGCTGACCGATTTCATCCTTTTTCTTGACCTTCGTTTCAATAGGCAAGCCATCTACATCACGAATTTCCATTGCTTCCTGAAGGTGCAATAGCCGTTTTCGAATCCCTCTGAAAAATAAAAAGGAGACTATAATGAAAAATAATATAATCGCAATAACGCCGACAATTAAAAGGTGCCCATATTGTTCATAAACATTTTTAAGAGGTGGATTAAACACTTCCCTAGGAATTTCAAAAACGATAAATCCATTCGATTCGTTCTCACCTAAAAAGGCAATGACGGTAAATGGATCTCCACCATAGCGCTCTTTTATAAATTTTGCAGTATATGCTGGCGTCCATTCTGATGGAAGTTGCTTCGTCACATTCAACGTTGTAAGTAATGTACCATCCTTACCTACCCAAAACATAGACGCTTTAGGGTATTGTTTCTCCCAACTTTCAAAATGCCCGGAAATTGTTCCCTCTTTAACGTCTTTTATACTTTTAGCTTCAGCATGCCACTTTTCCTCTACTTCGCTTTCCATAAGAACTTCACTTGAAAAATCAGTTTTTCCTATTCCAAACATAAAAGCGGCAATTGCAAAGTATGATAATTGAACAATTGATATGGCTAAAAAAATAATCAGCATATACTTTACTAATAATGATCGAAAAAATTTCATTGTTTCACCCTATATCCAATACCACGAATGGTTTCAATAATTGTCGGCTTGGCTGGATTTATTTCTATCTTTTCTCTTAAGTATCGAATATGCACCATTAATGTTTTATCGCCTTCTATATAGCTTTCACCCCAGACACCTTCATACAGCTGTTCCTTCGTTAAAATTTGATTTAAATGGCGAATAAAATACTGCAATAGATAGAACTGCTTACCTGTTAATTGAATTTCTTCATTAGTTTCCTTGCTGATAACCCGCATATCTTTCGTATAAATTTTTAAATGCTGAAGATCTAGTACATCATCATTCTTTTGATATCTTCTTAGTAAAACCTCAACACGAGCTATCAGTTCATCTGGGTGGAATGGCTTCGTTAAATAATCATCTGCGAAGTTAAGGCCCTCTATTTTATCCTCTACAGCAGTTCGTGCTGACAGCATTAAAATTGGGATCTCTTTATTTTCTCGCTTAATTCTTTTGCCAATTGAAAAGCCATCTAAGCCTGGTAACATTACATCTAATATAGCAATATCCTTAAAAGCTATGTGCTGATCGACTTCTTCCCCAGATTCGAGCCATGTAACCTCGTATCCTCTTTCCGTTAAATCCTTTGTCACCCATTGGCCAATCTCTTTTTCGTCTTCTATGTACAATATCCGATACAATGGTAATCCTCCCAATCTGCTCTAGATTTTAGAAATAAATGTTATTCTGTATTATACGATTTCATAGATTTGTACTCAATCATTGTCTGTAAAGTGAGAGAGTCCTTGAATAAATCACATCTAAGGCTAGGGGTATGTCGATAAAATCAAATTATTTCTCGTTAAAACAAGCTAACCATCAAAGAAAACGTATTTGGATTCCCCAAATACGTCTATCTTTTCAGTTATTTGTAATGATCAACATATCATTATCATCGAACTGCCACATATCGCCATAAGCAACTTCCCAATAGTAGCCGTTTGGATCTTGGAAATAGCCACTATAGCCACCCCAGAATACAGTTTCTGGCTCCTTGACGATTTTCGCCCCCGCCTTTTTAGCCAAATCAAACACTTGATCAACTTCCTCTTTCGACTTTCCGTTATAAGCAAGTGTAATCCCGTTAAAGCCATTGTCGATAGCAGGTGGATTTGCTTCGTTAATATCTTTTACTAGACGGTCAATCGGAAACAGTGAGATTTTTGTTCCTCCATTATTAAAGAAAATAACATCTGGATTTGTTTCCTCACCATAAACAATTACTTCAAATCCCAGACCCTCTCGATAAAATCTAAGAGACTCGACCATATCTTTTACACCCAACGTAATTAAATTTAAACGATTCATCTCTCCATCTCCTTTATAAAAGTTTCAATATACTTATTCTATTTCGAGCATTGAATCCCCTTCTATCCACTCATTTTGCTTCAGACCAAATACTTTTTGTATAAGCCATTTTTCAATCCGCAACGTTCCATATTATTTTGACTAATGGATGCGAATTTTGCATGACCTATCATTAAACTACAATTTTGTTTGAGGCCGATCCTCGTAAACTAATAAAAATTTCTTACAGCGAACCATTGATATCTCACAAAAGTAACCTCCACGTTTCTATGAAACCAAAAAGTGCGTACTTTTTTTTGCACTGGCATGAAAGCATAATAAGAAAGCAACAGAGCACTAACAAAAATCGGAGGACAGAAAAATGATCAATCATTTACAAGATACAATCACATTAAATAATGGCTTACAAATGCCAGGAATGGGCTTAGGCGTATTCCAAATCGAAAATGATACTACTGCAGAAATCGTTAAAAATGCGATTGAGGTCGGTTACCGTAGTATCGATACTGCCGCTATTTACGGCAATGAAGCAGGTGTTGGTGATGGCATTAGACAAGCATTAGCATCTACAGGTTTAAAACGTGAGGAATTATTTATTACCTCCAAAGTATGGAACGATAGCTTGAGCTTTGAGGAGACAATCGCAGCATACGAGGAAAGCTTAGAAAAATTAGGGTTAGATTATTTAGATCTCTATCTTATCCATTGGCCAGGTAAAAATAAGTATGAAGAGGCTTGGAAGGCTCTCGAGGATTTATACGAGGAAGGAAAAATCAAAGCGATTGGAGTATGTAACTTCCACGTAGAACACTTACAGAATTTATTAACATTTGCTCGCATTACACCAGTTATTAACCAAGTGGAATTCCATCCACGATTACAACAAGCAGAGCTTCGTTCATTCTGCGAAGAGCACAATATACAACTGGAGGCTTGGGCGCCATTAATGCAAGGTGGGCTTCTTGAAGATGAAACTATTTCAAAAATAGCTAAAAAATACGGGAAATCAAATCCTCAAGTTATATTACGCTGGGATATTCAAAATGGTATCGTCACAATTCCAAAATCTGTGCGTAAAGAACGTATGATTCAAAACGCTGAGATTTTTGATTTCACTCTAACTGATGAAGAGGTGGCGATCATTAACGCTATGAATCTAGAACAACGTGTTGGACCAAACCCAGATGAATTTGATTTTGTCATGTAAACGATAGCTATGTAAACGTGAAAGAGACTGTCCTATTTTTTTCTCTTAGACAGTCTCTTTCCAATCTATTTAAGACGTATGCTTTATCGCGATATCTTCATCACGTTGCATTAACAGTACATCTTCACCTTTATCTTGTAGCATTTCGATATGTTTTTCACCCCAAGTGCAGAGGATGTTCAGCACTGGGTCCATTTCTTGACCATAGGGCGTTAACGAATATTCAACTTTTGGCGGTACTTGATTGAAAACCTTGCGATTAATTAATCCAGACTGCTCTAATTCACGCAATTGGTTTGTTAGCATTTTTTGCGAAATGCCTGGAATCAATCGGCGAAATTCATTCGTACGAATCTTACCATGGTGGGTCAGATGACAAAGAATGACTGGTTTCCATTTACCCCCAATTACTTCAAGAGTGGCTTCAACACCAATATTATAAACTTTTTTCATTGTAAACCCCCTGTAATATTCAAAAGTAACTAAAAGTACTCTACATAACTTTTTAGTATGTATGAATATTACTATACACTATACGAAAAATCAAAGGAGATATTAAGAATGAACGAAACAAAAGTGCCGAATGCTAAACTAACATTACTCGCACTAGCGATCAGTGCTTTTGGTATTGGCTCTACAGAATTTATAAGCGTCGGACTTCTTCCATTAATTACAGAAGATTTTAACATAACGTTAAGTACTGCGGGTTTAACCGTATCCATATATGCACTAGGTGTAACGATTGGTGCACCGCTTTTAACAGCGTTAACATCGCGCCTTAGTCGTAAAAATGTGTTATTGCTCGTTATGGTGCTTTTTATTATCGGTAATTTACTTGCAGCTCTAGCACCCTTATTTTCAATTCTACTAATCGGCCGTGTTATTTCAGCATTAGCACATGGCGTCTTTATGTCTATCGCCTCTGTTATAGCTGCAGATGTTGTGGCACCTAATAGACGAGCAAGTGCAATAGCTATTATGTTCACAGGGTTAACAGTAGCAACTGTGACAGGTGTCCCATTAGGAACTTTTATTGGACAAGTTACTGACTGGCGAATGTCGTTCATTTTCATTGTCGTTATTGGTATTATCGGATTAATTAGTAATGCTCTGCTTGTACCTAGTCAATTATCAAAAGGCAATCCAATATCTATTCGCGATATCTGGAAAGTATTGGGGAACATACGAATGCTATTAATTCTCTTTATTACAGCAATCGGATACGGTGGCGTGTTTGTTGTATACACATACATTTCCCCTATATTAGAACAATATATGGGCTACTCACCTCGGGCAATTGTATTCATCTTAGTTGTATTTGGTATTTGTGTCGCTATCGGCAATACATTAGGTGGTCATTTTGCTAATAGTAATCCTTTACGTTCAATCTTTATTATCTTTATTGGCTTAGCATTAGCATTACTGGGTATCAACTTCTTTTTAGAATCATCGATCATTGGATTAATGATGGTCCTTATGATGGGGCTATTTATGTTTATGAATGTTCCAGGATTACAGCTTTATGCCGTTCAACTTTCAGAAAAATATATACCATCAGCTATCTCAATGGCTTCAGCATTAAATATTTCGGCCTTTAACATTGGCATTTTTCTAGGATCATACATTGGAGGATTCATTATTCGCCACCAATCATTAGCCCACACACCTA
Source organism: Lysinibacillus agricola (assembly GCF_016638705.1). Classification (GTDB taxonomy): domain Bacteria; phylum Bacillota; class Bacilli; order Bacillales_A; family Planococcaceae; genus Lysinibacillus; species Lysinibacillus agricola. Next base: position 4,948,809 of record NZ_CP067341.1, read on the forward strand.
TATACGGATTCATCTTGGTTATGCTTGCGGCAATGACTACACTTCTATGGTTAATCTTTGATAGAAACAAACAAGGATAAAAGAAAGGAAGCCTTAACCATAACTGAGGCTTCCTTTTTGCTATTTATCATATTTTAAGGAAAGTATCGTCAAAATATGCCTTGAAATTTGGATAAAGATAATCCAATGACGCTTTAATATCAGCACTATCATCAAATAAAATTTCATGTTCAATTTCATATATTGCACAATTTTCTTCATTCGCATTATTTAAATTGATGCAAATAATTTTTCCATACTCTTCATCCCATGAAAAAGGGAGATATCCTAAACTACATAACGATGGATTATACATATCTCTAACGTTATTTAAAGGTTCATCAATACTTTGATTGGGTATTACATCAAAATAATGGTTATAAGTTGAAATAAAAGCTTTATACCACTCAGGAAATTTAAGTCCAAACTCTTTTTCTAAAGCTTGTATATCATCTTCAGTTACTTTAGAAGGGATCAGCTTCCATCTTGACCATTCCCCATCAATATCCGCTAATTTCATCTGGTCTGGAACATCTGGACACATCCATCTGCAAAACCCCTCCTTCGAAACTTGATTATAACGCTCATAGTAAATTTCAAAACCATTCTTAATGTATTCACGAATATTCATCTAAAGAACTCCTTTTTTAAATTGGACAGACTAGCTTTATTGTTTAGAAGCCTAGTCCATGAAGGTACTTATATATAGTCATATTACTTGGGTAACACTTAGTCTGCTTAAGCCATTAACACCGAAAAACATTGTTGTACATAAGATAGGATATCAGCTATAGGATAGGAGGAATTTAGTTGTATTACAATCCTTATCCGTATTTTGTCTATCCAAACTATTATCCAACATGGGCAATGGCACATCAACAAGGCACTAGTCAATTTTCAAGACATCTAGCAATGCCGGCGAACCCGACAAATAGCAATCCATTTCCATCCGTCAATACAAGTAAATTGAAAACTTCTGCAAAACGGATTAAGGTTATTATGCGGCAAGCACAATTACTTACGGATAAAATTGAAGAATCTGAGCAATTTGCACATGATCTTATGGACGCTGCACAGCTGTCAAATAAAACGGAAGTTGAAAAATTAATATCGTCAACGGGTGTCACCATGAAGTTCGAAACTAACTATACACCGGATCGTATTCGTATAATATTTACTGATAGCGACTGTTGTAAACTAACATTAATTTTAAGTTGGTGAAATTCCAACTCTTTTGAATAGGCTCCGAAAGTGTTGAAAATTATTTTTAACCTTGTATCCCTATTGAACTTGTAAACTATAAAAAAATATGCTAAAGTATTTGTAATCATTATTTCTGAAAATTCTTATATTGCTTTTTCTTATCAAGAGAGACGGAGGGATTGGCCCTATGAAGTCTCAGCAACCAGCCTATATAGGTATGGTGCTAATTCCAATTGGCGAAATTTAGCCTTGAAGATGAGAAGACTTACTTTAGTTGCTTTGCACAAGAGTCCTCTTTCTACAAGGAGGGCTCTTTTTTATTGTTGCATCCAAAAATAATTAAAAGAAAGCAGGAAGATATTATGACAAACGAACTTTTACAAGCAATTCAACTATTGAAATCGAAAGAATGGGTAGATTTAACACATACATTTGGTCCTAATTCTCCCCACTTCTTTATGTTTGATGATGCAAAATTTGAAACAGTATTCTCCCATGATGATGGCTTCCTTGCGCAGCAATTTACTTTCCCTGGGCAATATGGAACACATATTGACCCACCTATCCATTTTGTGCGAGATACACGCTATTTAGAGGATTTGGAGCTAAAAGAACTAGTTCTACCACTAATCGTTATCGATAAATCTAAGGAAGCCGAAATTAATAACGACCTCACATTAAGTGTTCAAGATATTCTTGATTTTGAGGCTGAATATGGGGAAATCGAAGCAGGTACCTTCGTTGCGCTGCGTACGGATTGGAGTAAACGTTGGCCAGATAAAGAGGCTTTCAGTAACAAAGATGCGGATGGTAGTAATCATATTCCTGGCTGGGGATTAGAAGCGTTACAATTTTTATTCAACGCACGAAAAGTAAGTGCTATAGGCCACGAAACCTTTGATACGGATTCAGCAGCTGATTTTCGTAAAAATGGTAAGCTAGATGGCGAATATTTTGTGCTTGAGCAAGATACTTACCAAATTGAGCTGATGACAAATTTGGATAAGCTACCTCCAAAAGGCGCTGCTATATTCAATATTGTACCAAAGCCTGAAAAAGCGTCTGGATTCCCTGTTCGTTCATTTGCAATATTGCCTTAAACGATAAAAAGGTCTGGTTCACAACCTGAGTAGGTATTGAATCAGACCTTTTTTTACTTTGGCGAATTCCTTTTTTTGAAAATAAAATAAACGATTAGCATTAGTATTAGGAACAATACTATAAGATAAATACTGTAGCGGGATAAATAGACCCCAACATAACGCCAGTTCTCCCCAAGTACCTTTCCTAAGGTAATAAAAGTAAATGTCCAAATAACTGCTCCCGTATAGGCAAAGAAAGCAAATTTTTTATAAGGATAATTATTGATAGCCGCAATATATGCTGTAAGATGACGCACACCAGGAATAAAATATCCTATTAATAATAATCCCGGCCCTATTTTTGCAAATAATTTTCTAGTAAAGTCAATTTTCTGTTCAGTAATGTGGATTTTTGGACCGTATTTTTGCAATAACGGTAGCCCAAATCTATAGCCTATATAGTAGCTCAGAGTAATTCCCCCTACCGCACCTACCATAGCGCTGATTAAAGCTGGAATATGTGCGAGAGTTTCTTTATATACGCTATATCCTACATATGTTAAAAATATCTCATCGGGAAGTGGCAGCCCAACAATCCCGCCAACTAGGATAAGAATGATGCCAAAATACCCGTAATGTTCTATTAGAGATTGCACGTGATGCGCCATAAATCCTTCCCACCTAAAGCATAATGAATTTCTTTTTACAGATAGCTTTATATTAACTCAAAGTAAACAATATTATGAGTATTATGACTTCAACACAATTTTCTCAGGATTTATTATCACTGCCTTGTAGATTGTATAGATGGAAAAATTATTTCTTTATAAAAACTTTCTCCAATGTTGTATAGTGGTCGATTCATGCTATAAATCTCATTTCTCGGCTACTACTCTATTAAATTATTTGCAGCTCACGTAGAGCATAATCAATCCCGTCCTCAGTTGATTTCTTCGTTACATAATTAGCGACATTTTTTAATGCTTCACTACCGTTACCCATTGCAATACCAAAGCCGACCTGCTCCAGCATATCGATATCATTATCTCCATCGCCAAAAGCAAGTGCTTCTTCAGGACTCAAGTCGAAATAATCTAGTACCGCCTGGACAGCAATAGATTTGGAAACATCCTGTTGCAAAACATTTGTAATATAAGGGTGCCACCTTTTAAATAATAAATGAGGGAATTTTGAAGTATACTTTTTCTCAATATCCTCATCGCCATATAAACACATTAAGTAAACCTCTTGCGTTAAAATATCTTCATTAATATCAGGAAACTCTAGCAAAGATAATGTTTCTTGCATAGCTTTTAATGTCTTTTCTTCTTGGACGTTATTCATCGATAATTGTTCTGTAAAAAATGATAGACTTTGTTTATTGTCTTCAGCAAAAGCCTTAACTGCGTGGACAATTTCCTTTGCAATAGGCATTTTATGTATTACTCGATCTTGATACTTAACATGGGCACCATTAGCTGTAATAAACGTTTCTATGCCTATGTTTCTTAAATCTTGGCACATTGACAAGGGTCTTCCTGTAGCAGCAACAATATGAATTCCTTTGTTTTTTAATTGCTTAATAGCGGTTCTTGTACTTTCTTCAATACGACCATCTTCATAATTAACAAGCGTTCCATCTACGTCAAAAAATACAATTTTATAATCCATCTTTCGCTCCTTATCGTTTTACACAATTTTATTAGGTATATCGATTAGAGGAACCTCACCATAACATGGCCCACTTCGGGTAACACCTGTGACGATGATCTCCAAGAAGTCGCTCAGCCCTACTCCGATCACCCTAATATAAATGTCATTTTCCACTACAGGCGAGTGTTGAGTGACTCCCCTTTGTTTCTTAATAATAATCCTATATTTCCCTAATCAATATACTTGTAATTTTACATTAAGAAACATCTTTATACCAAAATCACGAAATAGGCATTATCGCCTACACATTCAACTTTATAATAAAAACATCAATAATTATTTAAATTTGTACGTTATTTGACAAACTAAAACGAATGTATAACTTGCTTTAACTACACCGATAAATACTATTACGGGTACATATCGAAATTCCAAATAACTAAGAAAATAATGAACATTTTTATTTTAATAATTCTAAAGGAGTATACCAAAGAACATAGAATTGTTAATATAAAGGTAACTAAATTAAACACATTGAACGATACTGTCCATCGTATAAATAGAACAAAAGAAATAATAATCGTTTTTTATGTAAAGGAGTTGATTCTTATGGCATTTAACATTTACTACTATGAAAGTAGTGTGGATTGCAAGTTTTGCAAGAAGCATTTTACCACATATAAAGTACGCCCTAATCGATATAAAATTATCGAAGAACAAACAGACTTCATGCCAGTTTATGAAGGTTTAAACCCGTTATTGTATGAAGTTGCCGTTTGTCCACATTGTGGCTATGCTTACCACAAATCTATGACAAGAACATATGGACCTTTCATGCTTCTTATTGATGAGCTATACATAAAAGAGCTTCAAAAACCAATGGATATGTGCAAGGAACGTACAATCGATGATGCCATTGTAAGCATTAAATTAGCTTATCTTGTATCAAGAGCATCCATGGAAGAGTCACTTCTTATGGCCAATTTCGCTTTAAAAATAGCCTGGCTATATCGCTTAAAAAATGATGAGGAATCGGAAATGCGCTACCTTTTTGCTGCTAGAGATTTTTACAGTAAATCTTTTGCATCCAATCAAGAGGGCGGAGAGAGAATTCAATATTTACATGCAGAATTAAGCCTCCGACTTGGAGATATTGCTGAGGCGAAAAAAGGATTCTCTCGATTAATAGCAGATCGAAATGTTTCCAATAAATATAGAAAACTGGCACGAAATCGATGGGAAAACTATAAATATGATGAGCAACCGAACAACGCAAATAAAACTATAGAAGAAGTCATTAATTGAAGTAAAACGAGGAGAGTAATAATCATGCAACTATTTACCAAAAGGATTGATGTGAGAGAAGAAGATATTTTTTCAGAACTACATCATTTTTTATTGAGAAAAAATAATCGCTACTTAACGAATGATGAGGTAGTTTCATTAACTGGGGTTTCATCTGAGCTACTCTATAAATGGGTAAAAACAGGAAAAATTAAAAAATCGATTTTCCCTAATTTAGGCGCACCCTGTGAGCGTTGCGGACAAGTTACTCAGGCAAAAATCTGTGTTAGTTGCTCATCAACCATCGTTAACACTTTAAAACAAGAGGAAAAGGATCGTGCATGGTTCAATCAAATACAGCAGAATAATCCGAGAGCTAGCACGTATCACTATAAATAAAATAGTTAACATCTCTACAGTGTACATACGCTATAGAGATGTTTTTTTATCTGCTCTCGCTCAAATAATCCAAAATAATGACATCCAACCAAATTTAAACAAAATTTAAACAAACTCCCCTTTTACTTTAAACTTCACTATCTATAATTGACATTAACATATAGCGAAGGACTGATAGAAAGTGACAAAAGGTAAGAATCGTAAGGTTTTATTATCATTAAGTATTGCGTTAGCAACCTTTACAGCGTTCAGCGGAGTATCAAATGCATCGGCAGCAGTTCCAGCGATAGAAGAACGTGTAGCTTTGGAGAACTATTTAGAAGTAAAGCAAGCCCGCACATCCAATGAAACACTTCAAGATTGGAAAAAGTGGACAAACGATCATGCTTACAGCTTAACATCTATTCAACCTGAAGCAATTAGTCAACAAAACATTCCATCTACTAAATTTGAAGATTTAGAGATGCTAAAGCCTTTATTGCATGATAAGCGCATCGTTTTTTTAGGGGAAAGTTCACATGGCGCAGCAGAATTTAGCCTAGCGAAAACACGTTTAATTCAATTTTTACACCAAGAAATGGGCTACAATGTCCTAGCCTTCGAAAGCGGTATGGGAAATGCCATGAATGCGCAAGGACAAATTGATAAACAAACAGCGCAACAAACGATGAAGGATGCTATTTTTGGTGTATGGTGGTCAAAAGAAACACTGCCGTTATTTGAGTATGCTAAAAAAACACAGAAAACTGATAAACCATTAAAATTGGCAGGCTTTGATATTCAACAGCAAGGTGCGTTCACGAATGGTGAGTGGCTGCAAAATAGTCAGCTTGCTAAACAGTTCAGTGAAGTAGAAGAGCAACTTGTAGACTGGAGCTTCGGTACGGATCTAAAAGGCTACCAAAAGGCGAAACCAAGCATTATCGAAGTGTATAAACAAGTAAAATCTCAAGTTCAGCTAAAAGAAAAAGAGTTAAAAGCAGCTTATCCGAGCGAGCCTCATATTGTAAAGCTTATGGAACGTACTTTAGCTGACCGTATCCGTTTAGCAGACGAATATGTAGAACTATCAATTCAATCAAATATAGAACCATATAACCCTGAGCTTTTTTTTAAGACAATGGAATGGCGTGACCAAGCAATGATGGAAAACCTACTATGGTTAGCAGAGGAGATTTATCCAACTGAAAAATTTATCGTCTGGGCACATAATGACCATATTCGCAAAGCACAATCCGAAGTAATGGTTTCTTATCCGGTAAAATTGATGGGTGAACTTCTACCGGATATTTACAAGAAATATAGCTATGTGCTTGGTCTTTATATGGCTAGTGGCGAAACTGCAAACAATTCTAAAGAACCTATAGCCGTTTTACCGCCAGTAAAAGGATCAATCGAGGATATTCTTTCATCAACAAATAAACCATACACATTTATTGACTTACGAAACCGTCAAAATGAACGAGGAAACTCATGGATGTTTGAGCCACGTTTATCGTATAGTTGGGGAGTCAGACAGGAAAGTCTTGTTCCACGAGATCAATATGATGGCCTTCTGCTGATTGATAAAGTAAGTAAACCACATTATATAAAATAAGAATATAAAAATGCAAACTAGTTTTTCTTCTAGTTTGCTATTTTTCTTTTATGTTCAAGTATCCATCGAAATTGTATCCCATTCTTCATTGCGATGCCCTATCATCCAGAACAAGCCCCTCCGTCTTTCCATAATGATACTTTCATTCATCCCCGCAGGAGCTGGTGGTTCTTGTATACGACTATCTACACAAGCCCAATGGTATCTGTAAATCTTGTCGGCTTCATCCAATATCTCTTCTTGACTACGCAGAGTAGTTTGAAGATAAAATTGTTCAAACGTTTCGCAGTTAGAAACAACTTGAATGGCATACTCGCAATCGCATACTTCATCAGGAAAATCGAGCTTCTCAACAAAGCCGAGTGCCCAAATAAGCGTCCAATAAGCCTCGTATTGCCAAGAAATATTAATGGCTTCTTGCCCATTTGGTTCTGACGTATGTAAAAAGTCTCTTTCATTGCTAGTTAGATAGTCTTCCACTTTATATGTGCGTAACATATTGATGAAAAAGTCTCGCGATTCTTCTACATTGCCACCTTGCGCCACATCACAGGCAAATTGAATGACAATTAACAGGGCTACAGCTCTTCTAGCAATGTCTTCTTTGGTTTTAAACTGACAAACCTCTATTGTTGGGAGTTGAGGAAGGGAAGCTGTATAAGGAATAGCTTTCTCTTTTAAATATGCTATCGTTTTATTTTTTCTTTGTTCACCTTCTTCTGATGACACCTCTTGTCCCCTTACCTTTCGTGTACAAGCTTGGGGTCTAAAGTCAGATGGTCCTGATTGCCCGTCAGGATAAACAATTACTATCCCTTCATCGTCTAATAAAGTACCCTCCGGTAAAAAACCAATGCCACCTATACTTGATAACAACCTCGTAAATAACTGTATCTGTTCTTCATTTATCTCTTTTTCCGCTTCGATTGCAATCACTGTATTTAATACAGATATTTGAGTCAAAACTAATTCTTTTAAATTGTCATCTTCAAAAGGAATATTGTCGTAATATCCCATCATCCCAGGAATATTATTAGCGAAGTAATCTGGGTTTGTATCTTCAGACATGACTCTAATTATTAAATTGTATTTTTTAAACAGCGCCTTGGATTTTATGACATACTCATTATCATTTTTATCGATAGCAAAGCCTTTTGCAAAAACATCTGAAATTTTCACTTCAATATCATCAATGTTGTTCTTAGATGCAAATATAGTGAAATAGTTCATTCTTCTCTCCCCTTTTTATTCACCAACTATCTAAGCCTGCAAGAGCTTGGCTAAACAGCTGTTTATTTTTCCGTAGTATTTCGTTTTCCTTCCAAAAAGCAAGCAATTGTCTCCAATTGTCTTTATCTACACATGTTGTTGGCGCAATTTCTTGCTGCATCATTTGCCATACCGCCCGTATCGCTGTAAGCCTTTCCACTTCACTGCCACTCAACCATTCAAACAACATCTCTGCACTTGGCTGTGATTCTGCGAAAAGTGTAGACCATCCATCTATCGGAAATGAAACATAAGACTTCATCCAAGCTATAGTTTTCGGATTATGGAAATGACGTAGTCGGTGTAAAGCTGTATAGGAATCAACTGTCTTTTTGTCGATATCTTGAAGAACAAGCGATAAACCTTCTTCTGCAGGTAGACAATTTGCTGTTAAATAATCTCGAATTCGGCTAGGAATATTATTTTTGTCACTCCAGAGCGTCCTTACCCAATCACTTGCCTCTACCGCACAAACCTTTACTAGCACTTCACTCCATGCTTCTTTATTTGCTGGTGGCAGTGATTGTTCAATTTTATTTCGAAGTGCATAATACACCGTACTAGGATCAAACTGTGCAAATGCTTCCGGAACGCTATCTTCCACTCCATGCATCGATACATATATTAATAAGGATTCTAAGTTAGACATTGCTTGCCTCAGAGTTAGTGTGAAATATTGTTCGAGCCACTCCAGCCATATTTCAGAGCTAGTCAGGCTCAAATCCAGACCATCCTCACTACAAAACTGTCGATGCTGGCCACAATCTGCACCTATACAACCTAAAGCTGTGGCTCGTTCAGTATAGATTTTAAAACTCCCAGCAAGTAGGTCGAACTCATCTTCCTCATGACTCCAATACCAAACGGAACCATCCTCAATTCTAATAAGAAGTGCATCACCGTTGCCAGCCGTGTGAAACTGTAAATATAGTTGTTCATCTAGATTTTCACCTTCACCGCCGAAATCAGGGAATTCAAGCTCTTCCAAGCTCCAACCAAAATCACCTGATGGCGTCTCCTCTAGTTCAATAGGGAGTAAGGCCTCATCTGGCAAAGACCAATACATCCCCACTTGTCGCGAACAATGTAGTAATAAATTACGGAACTCAGAAGGAATACGAATACTAAGTCGCTCCTCTACTATTGATAGCTCTTGTTCTGTAGCTACAGGTGCTATCTTAAGCGGATGCACCCAAGCCCCTTGCTGCTCAAGCTGTTTTAATAATTGCGTCCATCGTTCAACCCATATTTGCATGACTATGCCTCCATGTTAAGAAAAGTACTCTAATAAATATACCGTCTGCTCTTTCGGTTTTAGCAGTATAAATACTGTTCCACCACCAATTATTGACATAAAGCGGTAACGCTCAGTTGCCCCACGAATCAGGCTCTCATCAATACCATAGTCATGCGTGACATTCCATTTTAGATTCATGAAAAATTCCTCGCTCATCTCTTGCGCTTCTTCTCTACCAATTAGCACCTCAGTATCATCGTGGCCCCAGCCTTCTGTTAACTCTGTAATATGCCTAAATTCTCCGGTACATTTATAATGATATTTAGTAAATTCATAGCTATAAAATGCATCAGCATAATAATCCACATCGAAATTTTTAGCTAATTGATTCAAACCATCTTGGATCCCCATTTTGTATGTATTGACAGTTATTTTATTTTCCATGTAGTAATTTTTATTTTTTGCAAAATCAGCTTGCAGAAAAGCATATATGTCCTGCACATTCCCGTCCCCAAACGTACGAAGATCTCCAAGAAAATCGTATTTTCCGTCTATGTAACGAAATCCCCAAAAGTTATTCTCTGCATTTAAATACTCTTCCTCGCAAAATAATCCATCAGTTCCTAAAACGTGAAGGATATATTCAGTTCCTTCAACTACATCAGTAAAAGATAGCAATGGTCTAAAATAACAAGCCAAACGTACATCTACAAATACATCACTTGCTTTCGGATAAAGCGTTATCTTTTTTGGATTCATTTTTTCACCTCTCCATTTTACTGAAACGATTGATTCCTTCATTTTTTCTTCACTATTGTATCGTCAGGAAATCATTTACTTATTAGAACTAGACTTTAATTCGCTTTAAAACACTAGAATTTTACTTCCATTAAAGCTCAACATACATGCAAAATTACTCACCTTTACTAGTTCTTTTCTAATTGCTTTGAATTAAATAGTATGTTGTTGACAATTAAGATGGCTAACTCTATCATTATAAATACATTCGAATGTATCTATAAGGAGATATTTTATGGCCAGAAATAAATATCCAGAAGTTACGAGAAAAAAAATTATTGAATCAGCTGTTAAATTATTCACTGTAAATGGTTGGGACAATGTAACGATTCAAGAGATTGTAGATGATGTGGGAGATATTACTCGAGGAGCTTTCTATCATCATTTTAAAACACGTGCTGATGTTATTGATGCCATTACAAAAGAAATGCTGATGGCAAATAATTATTTTAATGAAATATCCGATTTAGAAAACTTAAATGCTTTAGAACGTTTAAGAAAAGGTATTTCTTTTTCAATTTCTCAAAGTGTCAAAGAAGAAGACCTATCCACAATCCCTTTGAGTATGAATTCTGCTGAATTTGTTTATAGTCGCATCACTGAAGGAATACAGGTTGTTGCGCCGGGCATTCAAAAAATTATTGAAGATGGCAATCAAGACGGCTCGCTACAAATTACTTTTCCAAAGCAAGCAGCTGAAACCTTTACAATGCTTTTTGATATTTGGATGAATCCAGAGATATTTCGCGTAAGCCGAGTTGAATTTACTCAAAAAATAGAGCATATACGTTTAATGTTCGAAGGGATTGGAATGCCACTTGTAAATGATGAATTGAAGGACGTATTTTTAGCTTTATTTGACAAAGTTCAGGAATAGTAGACTACTTTATGTAGTTTATTATTTTAATCCTTTACATACATTTGTATGTATGTATTAATTACTTATAATTCCGCATCACCGAACAATTACATACATTCGTATGTATGTTAAAGGAGATATACTATGAAAACCTTAGAAGTTATATTTACAATTGTTTTAATACTATCGAGCATTTCACTGACATTTAGACAACGTGGGATAACTAAAATTAATATATTTATGTTAGTCGTCAATTATATATTATTATTAGCTACAATTATTTCAATTGGCGCTAACTGGCGTATGATCCCCGCTTATATTGTTTCACTACTATTGACCCTGCAGGTTTTTGTAAAGCCTAAAAGCACAATTGTTTCAAAAAAATTAAGTATAAAAATTTTAAAACTTGTAGGGATTGCTGTAGCAGCATTTGGAATGTTCACCTTGCCAAAGCTTTTTCCAATCATATCTTTTCCAGCACCTACAGGAGAATATTCAGTAGGAACCCAGGCATTTCACCTCCTCGATAAGAGTCGTAAAGAATTTGTCGTACCTAATCACCAGGTGAATCGTGAATTAATGATACAGGTTTATTACCCTGCTGAAAAAGGGACTGGGCAGCCCTCTCCTTACTTTGAACAGATAGAGGCATTAACACAACAATTAGCAGCGACACAGGGTTTCCCGTATATCGCTACAACACATTTAGGATTGACAGAAAACCATTCTTATCAAGATGCGAAGCCGATAAAGTCAAACGAAAAATTCCCACTTCTATTATTTGCCCATGGGATGAGTTTATATAGTCGCCAAAATACCTTTCAACTAGAGGAGTTAGCGAGCCACGGCTATGTAGTTGTCGCTCTTAACTTTACTGGTGATGCAGCAACAACTGTATTCCCAGATGGAGATCGTGTGGATTTCACACCGATTGAAAATACAATTACCTTCCTGAATGATCGTATCAAGCTTTGGGAACAGGATGCATCATTTGTTTTAGATGAGGTCATTAAAGGAGATTTTGATAAGAATTTTAAAACAATTGCCGCATTAATTGATTATGACAGTATTGGTATGCTAGGTCACTCTTTTGGTGGTGCGACTTCTACACAAATGCTTGTAAAGGATGGACGTATTAAAGCGGCAATTGATATGGATGGTGGGTTGTATGGTGATCCAATGCCTGCAAATGGTCCTGAAAAGCCATTTATGCTGTTGAATGCGGAGGCATCCATTAACTTTATGAAGGAAGCATATAGCCAACAGCCAGGTAATCGAGATGAATTGTTTGCAGAATCCTATTTAAGAAACAAAACGATTGAAAAACCCGGTGTTTACACAGCTATTATTCCGAAAACAAATCATGGTAGTTATACAGATTTAGCAGCAGTTTCACCAATTATTAATGAATCTGGCGCAGATGTGAATGCTATTTTTAAGCTGATTAATGAATTGTCATTAGGCTTTTTTAATAAAAATTTAAAAGGAATCAATGACAATAAGTTAGAAGAAATTCAAAAGGAGCATCCTGAAATAAACTTAACTTTGCACTAAAGCATAGTGGGAAGCTCATCAATATTTAGGTTGTTGATAAGCAAACTTATCAACAACCTTTTTTAATTTCTATCATAATTTTCGTCACATAATCCTCTTCACGATTTTTAATTACTGCGTCATAAATATATTCCTCATATACGTACTGTCCTAGTTCGTAGCCCTTTTCCCGCATGACTTTAAATAATCGCTCGTATGTTTCGCCAAGTGCAGTGGACGGTCCTACATGATACCCAACAATAAAATCTCCTTCAATCGCCTTGAAATAAGGATGACCTTCTCGTGGATGTGGCTGCTCTATATATAAGTAACTATAATTATCATAATTTCCTGCTAATACTTGCTCTCTTCTTGTAATCCCTCCAATGGGATAACCCGTGTCTAATTGAGAACGGTCTAATTCATCTATAAAATCAGAGACAGCTTTCACAAACTGTTCTTCCGTCGAATCCTCGATGTTTTTACTTAAATACAATGTTTCCTCTGGCAGGTGCTCCATCGTCATGCTATCAAAATCAAGGTGTAAGGCTTCCTCTGTTAGATCGATTTTTACATCGATAATACTTTCAATCATCTCAAGCTCTCGACGTTTTTTCGCTACAATTTCCTTTTGCTGATGCATCAAGTCTAAGAAATTTTCAGGTGATTTTTCTGCCATATATTTTTGAATATCCTTTAAAGACATGCCCACCGCCTTTAATAGCTCAATCACACTAAAAAATTCATATTGCACGATGGAATAATAACGGTAGTCCTTATTATCCTTCATGATTGGTGATAATAAACCGATTTGATCGTAGTAAATTAGCGTTTGTTTATTAACCTTACAAATTTTAGCGAATTCACCAGTTGTAAAATATTTTACATTTTTATTAAACATTTTTAAGTTTCCCTCCTTGACTATATAGTTACTATATACATTAAATTGTAGCTATTCACAATCAATTATGCCACTCATAATTGCGTCCGGAATCGGCTTTGTGCTTAGGCCTGCATGAGGGCGACACGATGTCGGTCATTTCGGTAATGCCACAGGACGTGGCGTTTTTACCGATGCAGGTCAGTTAGCCGTTATCGCATGGATGCGATGATTTTAGGCTAACATCCTATATTAGCCCCTTTCCGACTTCCGTGACATCCGCTGAAAGAAATTAAAAATAGAAAGGTTTTGACATTATGTTCACGGAAATTCGTGACATTACAGCTTTAAACAAAGAGGAAGTTTTAGCATTACGCATTGCAGATAGTCAGCAAGACTTTATCGAGAGTACCATGCAATGCTTAGCGGAGGCAGAAGATGATGAACGCTTTATACCTGTTGGATTGTATAGAGAGGACATTGCAGTCGGCTTCGCTATGTATGGTGTGTTCCTACATGAGGACAATACACAACGTGTTTGGTTAGATCGCTACTTCATTGATGAGCGTTATCAGCACAAAGGATTAGGAAAATATTATTTACAGCAGCTTATAAATTATTTAGTAGCTAAATACAGCTGTCAAAATATATACTTGAGCGTTTATGACAACAATATAGTAGCCATTCAGCTCTATAAGAAATTTGGGTTCGTCTTTAACGGTGAACTAGATGACAAAGGTGAAAAGGTGATGGTAAAGGAGGTACATGCTCATGACAACCATTAATCCAATTGAAACAAGGCCACTAAAGCCATTGTTTTTCTCATACTTATTCCCGGCAATGATCGGTATGTTGCTGATGTCGGTCAATATTTTAGTAGATGGTATTTTCGTTAGTCACGGAGTTGGACCGACCGCTCTAGCAGGAGTAAATATCGCCGTACCAATTTTCTCTATTTTACTATCCATTTCCCTTTGGATTGGTATGGGTGGAGCTACACTATTTTCGATTTCTCTCGGTGAGGGCAATAAAAAACGAGCGCATCAGCTCTTTACATTAGCATTTACAACAATGATCGTTGTCGTTCTGACACTGGTTCTAATACTTTTATTAAATTTAAAGGAAGTCTCCTATATATTTGGGGCAAGTGATGCTACTTATCCTTATGTCCAAGAGTACCTACATGTTATTTTGATTTTCGGTGTGTTTTATACAATTGAAAATTTACTAAAGTATTTTTTTATTCGAAATGATGGTAATCCAAAGCTTGCGATGATGGGCTTAATCACTACATCTGTTTTAAATATCATCTTAAACTACATCTTTATTTTCGTGCTCGATTACGGCGTAACTGGCTGTGCCTTAGCTACAGCACTCTCCACAATTATCGGTATGTCGGTGCTATGCCTACATTTCTTCCGAAAGCAATCCGAATTAAAATTTGTGCGTAAATTTTTCAGCATAGCTGATTTAAAGAAAATATTTGCTATTGGGTTACCAAGCTTTATTGTTGAAGCCTCAGTGGCTGTAATGGTCATTTTATATAATGTAACATTTTTACACTATTTAGGCTCAAACGGGGTTACCGCCTACGCGATGGTTAACTATATTCATACCGTACTATTAACAGTGTTCCTTGGGATTGGCATGGCTCTACAGCCACTAGTTAGTTATCACCACGGTGCAAGATTAATAGAGAGATTAACAGCGTTATTGAAAATCGGTATTGCCACCGCACTTATTATGGGTTTATCTACTGCAATAATTGCTACGTTATTCCCTTCACAGCTAATAGCGTTGTTCGGTGACAGTACGTTTGAAATTCGTAACATAGCTACACAAGGCTTTGTACACTTTGCAATTGGCTATGTATTCCTTGGCATAAACATGGTATTTGCGGAATTCTTCCAATCGATTGAAAAAATACGCCTTGCAACAACCATTATGTTACTACGTAGTATTATATTATTTATTCCTGCCCTCGTAGTATTACCTAAATTACTTGGCCCACAAGCTATTTGGTGGACATTTCCTGTCGCAGAAGGCATTACCGCATTGCTAATTCTTATATTTATGAAGAGAAAACCACATACAATTTTCTCAGAAGCAAGTTCTTTAAAGGCGCTATAAATAAAACTAACCCCCTTTCAATACTAATCGAAAGGGGGTTAGCTGTTTAATTTCTATCTTTCATAAGCCAACCAAAAGGGAGATTGAATTGGACCCTTTTGGATATTATTCATTTAAATATTTGATGACAGCCATCTCTTTACCAAAGCGATTACCATGATCTTCAAATCCCATACTTCTGTATAAATTATGAGCACCTTTATTTTCTGGATGGTAACCTACTATAATTTTTTGCGCATTTGGCAATTTAGCTATTTCTGAAATCATTAGCTTAGTAGCTGCTTTTCCTATCCCTTTACCTTGAAAATGCTTATCTATCATAATTCGATAAATCCAATAGCCATCAAGCTCTTCTTTGACAGAATTAAACATTAAAAAACCTACTACTTTCTCTTCAAAATAAATAACGTATGGTCTTAATGTTGGCTCGAACTTTGATTGTGCGGACGCCCCAGGAAAGCGCCCAGTCGGAACGGAAATCAACCCCAAGTTATGGTGATGAGCAAAACAAAAAGGAATCATACACACTTGATTCCTTTTTGAACGAAAACTTTATTCAATTTATTGATCCTCTTGCATTTCCATCGCCTGTTGCAGTTCATCCTCTTTGGACGTAACTCCCAGAATATCGAGTAGGAACATGAATAATGGAATACCAATAATTAATCCCCATACACCAAGGAAATGCTCTGAGAAGAGGATGACGATGAATGTATAGAAAATTGGCAGATCTGTCTTAGCAGACATCAGCTTTGGATTTAAGAAGTACGCCTCCATAGCATGTAGTACCATAACAATAATCAAGATATAGACAATATACATTAGGCCACCGATACTGTATGCAATTATACTTAGAGGAATCAAAGAGATGATGACCCCAGCGACTGGCACCAATCCCAGGATAAAGAGCATAATCCCTAGTGCAATTAAATGCGGGAAGCCCATAATGTATAAAGCAATAACAGATACAATACAGTTGACAGCGGCAATAATAAACTGTGCCTCAATAACTTTACCGAAAGAACGAATAAATATCTTTGAGAAATATTGTAGTTCATCGTAAAGATGGCTCATTTTACTATCTTTGAATTTTGCTGTAAATTCGGTAATACGTTTTTTCTCAAGCAAAATAAACAAGCTCAAAATTAGTGAGATAAATATATGCAAGATGATTTTACCAATATTCGTAATATTTTTAAGAGTTATGTCCACACCCTGCTCTAAATATTTACCAAGTTCAATTTTCTCAAAGGTTGGCGCTAAATACCTTGTAATCTCGTTATCATCTGGATCGAGATTAAAGCTAGCAATAAGATCAAAAAGCTGTGTAATCTGTTGGGTTACGATAGGCAAATACTTGTAGATAACAGCAATAATACCCGCAACAAGTAAAAGATAGAGGGTAACTGTCACAGCTTTCTCGTTCATCGGTACGTACTTTCTAACCCCTTTTGTTGTCCTTGTGGTAAGTTGATTCATCAAGTAAGTAATAATAAACGTGAGAAGAATAAGATTAATCATACTACGCATCAAATATAGTGCAATAGCGATCCCGACTAGGATTATAAAACGTTTAAATCCATTACTTCGAAAGAAATTACTCATGCATTCACTCCTTCTACAAAACGGCTTTCCTGCCTTTACTGTCTGGACTTCGCTATCAGAACATAAGCAAGTAATAAATTGATGTAAAACATTACGTATCATTCTTATGTAATTTCCTCCTTCATTGGATTATTATTTCCATCAACACTTAAAATAAGACTTAAATGCATGCGCTTTATGAGTCTCATAAGAAATAAATTAATCCAAGGAGCGAAAAGAATTGTATGCCTTATCAAATTAGACATTTATGATACTACTTTTGTACTTTAATGAAAGCTGTGTCAGCGTTATAAGCCTTAATTCTATTATTCTATTATAACCTTTTAAACATCATCATATCCAATGTAAGTACTCTTATGATGGTATTAAAATTTGAATTTTCATCTTTAGTATCAATATGATATTCTTATTAAAATTTTAAACTAAAAATAATATATAGGATTAGTATGTGAAAATTGCAAGAAACCCGAAGGTCATTCATCTGCCAGTGGCTCCTGTGTACACCAAATTGAAGTGACAGGACCACCGAGATGGTTAACATTATCTAGACATATAGGAATCGAGAAAGACGAGATTGTACCTGAAGAGCCATTAGCTCGAATGAAGTTAGCACAAGGAAATATCCGGAAGAATCTTGAAGGTGCAAAGGTTGTCATTCAAGATTTAACGAAGATGTCTTTTATTTGGTTGAGGAAAGTAAATAATAACGACTTTCTTGACGATCACCTTCCATATGCGGCATTAAATTACGTAGCCCCTGCTCTAAAGGTCAGGATTTATGCCTGGCATGTAAGGAGATATCAATTATGCCTCTGCATAATTGCGTCCGGAGGCTTTAACTTCTTTCAGCAGATGTCTTTTGTGCCGAAAGCGTAGCGACAGGTACAGGTGTTTGGACACCCGCTGAAAGTAGTTAAATTTATAATATGTTGATATTAATAAGAATGTGCATCTAGATTTGTATTTATTTAGTTATAAAAACCCCACTTAGGGCTATCTAAAGGGGGGTTAGCCAAACAACTATATCACATTTATCTTCATTCAGCAGATGTTTTTGGTAGCGAAAGCAAAGCGTCAGCTACAGATGTTTTTGGTAGCGAAAGCAAAGCGTCAGCTACAGATGTTTTTGGTAGCGAAAGCAAAGCGTCAGCTACAGATGTTTTTTGTAACATATGTACAGAAAACTCCCGCCTCTGAAGATGGTGAGATGAATGCGGATGCAATTACACCAAACTGAAATTGATAGATTTTCAAAGAAAGAAACAATGATACTAGGATCTGCATGTAGAACAGCAGCAGTTCCTTTCAACCAAGGATTCTCATAGATTTTTTCTAAAAGATATAAAAAATAGATTAAACTCACTTTACTGGAATCGTGACAATAGCAGATGATTCAACTTCCATATCTGGCATTTTCAAAGTATGAATAATTGGTTTTCCTGCATTTGTCTGATATGATACTTGATATTTATTTGGTCCGATTGCATGAACAAAATCTGTGATTAGGCTTTCGCCTGATTCTGACTTAACATCAAAAGGTATTAGATTTTCATTATAAGGGAAATGACTATCGACATAGAAAGACAGAGTAGCTTCGTGTCCCTTATTTGTCACATCAGTGATGACAATATCACCCATCTCACCTTGTGATATTCGTTGCGGTAATGTATCAGCAAGTGGGACAATTAAATCTTTACGTTCATGAACTAATGGGAAGAAATAGTAAGCTATCTTTATTTCAGTAATATCTTTATTTAAGGGCTCTATTAAGTACAGATATGTTGTACTTTTGTCATCGCCACTTCCTGATTGATCCAATACTGTCAGTGGAGTTCCGTTTTGGTCCATTATTGTAGCATTTAAAACCCCAGCCTCTTCGGAGAAC
The DNA here is from genome assembly GCF_016638705.1 of Lysinibacillus agricola. Classification (GTDB taxonomy): domain Bacteria; phylum Bacillota; class Bacilli; order Bacillales_A; family Planococcaceae; genus Lysinibacillus; species Lysinibacillus agricola. The sequence goes on from NZ_CP067341.1 coordinate 4,968,262, forward strand.
AATTTCTCCATAGTAGCAGCAAATTCCACATTTATCTTTGTCGATGTTGTTGAAGCCTCCACACTTTCTACACCAAACGAGATGCCAGTAACTTTCCCTGATTGACCAGCTACTAATTTATGACTGTCATTTTTTACTTTTTTGATAGGTGTAGAGAATACCCATTCTCCTTCTGTTGATCCTACTTGTAAAAATTTTAATGTTACATCAAATTCATCGGGTAATTCTTCATTGATAGGAAATTCCCATAAACCACGAAATCCATCTTGATCTTCTAAGACCCGTAAACTTTCACCCGTATTGAGTTCTCTCCCATTAACATACAAAAAGCCTGGTGCGATATCCATATATTCTGGCATTGAAAAAATGACATTCAAACGTGCGCCATCATATACAACCTCTTCTACTGTAATAGCTATGCCGTTACTAGTTACCGTTTTATTTAATTTCACCTTATTGTCATCAGAAAGCGCCGTTTGTAGTCCTTTATCATGTTCTACGATATTATACATAAAGCCAATAAGTGGCACATCCGCAAGTACACTTGCCATTTTAGGAGAGATAAAACCAGAACCCAATATCAAAGCTACACTTGCGACACTAGAAACAATTGCAGTCTTCCATACTTTTTTGCTTTTTTTCTTTTCTGAGTGCATTCCTTTTTCAATTGCTTGATCAAGCTTTTCTAATGGTACGTCGATGTTATTTATTACTTCTTTAATATCGTTCTCCATAAAGCTCACCCTCCTTATTAAGACATTTTTTTAGCTGCTGGATACCTCTATGCACATTCGTTTTGACTGTCCCCTCTGGACATCCTAATAAATCTGCAATTTCTTTAATTTGCAAATCTCGATAATACTTCAATAAAATAACGGTTTTATATTTTTCATCTAACTGTTCAATGGCTTGCAATAAATCTAGCTTTTCATCGTTAGTTGAAATTTGCCCTTGCTCTGGCTGTTGTTCAAGAGGAACAATCTTTTGATTTTTACGTAGCATTTCTAATGCCGTATTAATCAAAATTCTCATCAGCCAAGTGGCAAAATACTGCTCCTCTTTCACTGTATGGATATTGGCATACGCCCTTGCTATCGTCTCCTGTACAACATCTAATGCATCATTTTCATTTTTCGTATAAATATAGGCCATCTTATATAGCTTTACTTTTTCATCCTGTAAGAGCTCTATAAAGGCTTGGTTATTCCCTTTTTTCGCCTTTGACAATAATGACTTCGCTTGCAATTTTTTCACCATCCTTTCTTGTTCCTATATGTTAGATGTTGTAGATATGTAAATCGTTTCAATAAAATGAAAAAACATAGACATAAAAAAACCCTCCATTAGAAAGCTTATCTAAAGGAGGATAATTTGTGCCATAATCAGCATTACTTTCCCTGATAAATCCTTTCTCCCGACCTCTCCTAATGCAATAGTTGTTATTGATCCCTGCAATTTATGTCATTCAACCTTTTAAGGATTAATCTAATTTCACGTTTATCGTAAAATAAGAGAAGTAAATTCTTTCAATACTAGCATAATGACTTTTGTTTATTTATCATTGTTAGATATAAGTGATCCAAACAGGAGGTGTAACCATTTGGAAGAAAAAAAATATTCAATAGGTGAAACAGCTAAAATGATAGGATCCACGATAAAGACAGTCCGTTACTATGACGAAATCGGATTGCTGAAACCTACAAGTTATACTGAAGGTGGCCATCGATTGTACACGGTTGAAGATATATGGCGCCTTGAAATGATTACAAACCTGCGTTATCTGGATTTCGGAATTGATGAAATAGGCAAAATAATATCTGAAGAAATATCAGTTGATAAAGCACTTGACTGGCAAATTGAATCTATGGAAACACAGGTTAATACGCTTATGGATATGATTTCGATTCTGCGTCAAGCAAAGGAACATGACGGGGATTCATTGCAGTATATTCATGACTTAGTAAGCGCACGAACAATAAATGCCGCACAGAAAAAACAATTTATCGATAAAAAATTGAAGGAATCCCAATTATTAATTGGCATTCCTAAAGAGTGGAGAGATTCGTTTTTTTATTATTTCGACAAATATATTATTAACCAAGTGAAAGGCTCCGCCAAACAAACAGCTGCTTGGCATGAATTACAGGAGCTCATAAATGATCCTCAGTTTATAAAAGACTTGAAAAATACTGAATTTCTGTACTTTAATATTGTTCATCAGTCAAAATATAATGCTACAACATTGGTCAGAAAGCTGGAGAACATCCAGGATCGATTGAATAAGGCGTTGAAGCAAAAATTGCCTGCCAACAGTCCGATTGTACAGACCATTATCGATGACACTGCTAGGCTGTATGCGAATTCACAGCAATTGGACAATAAAGAAGATCACTTCCGCTACTTTGCAGAATATATTCAAAAAACCAAAACTAAACGACTCGAACGATGCGAAACGTTATGTGCTATTCTAAGCCCACAATACTACCAACTCTCAAAAGCCAATCAATTACTATTTCAAGGAATAGAATGGCGGCTTGAACATATGGAAGAATCATAAAACGAATAATCGAGGGCTAAACACCCTCAACTATTCGTTTTGGTAGTCAACCTTTCAGTAATGTAAACTCTGGATGTTCGCCTATATTTTGCTCCAATAGTTTGAATGGCTGTTGCTTCAAATAATGATCGAAGAAATCCAATGAATAATCGTTAATTAGTCGGTATGCCTTTTGGATGTCGACCCCTTCCATCCGTTCATAAAGCGGTGAAAACAGGTATAAATCGGAGAAGCCCATATGCTTCATATCTTTAATTTTCATCCAATAGTTCCCTCCCACAGATACATACTCGTACCGTGGCAAAGTTTCCTTTACAAACTCGATGAGCTCCTTACCATCCGTTTCCTTCGCCTCTCTGATTGTGTCATCGGCACTCATCATCATAAACGGCTTCTTCAGCCCCTCCACAGGAACTCGGAGTTTTCCATATAAAACACCGTCCATATTAAGAGCTGCTTTTATTCTTGAATCTGTCATTAGCATTTGGGTACTTGTTGCTCCACCAAAGGAATGACCAAACATACCTACATTCTCCATATCCATTCGACCTGTAAAACGGTTTTCAGGATCATTCTGGGCCAACTGCTCTACTTGATCCAGCACAAATTTAGCATCTTCTACCCAACCTTCATTTGCTTTATCCAAATATGCAATTGATTCAGTTTTTTGCGGCACATAATTTGCTACACGACCATCAGCAAAGACTGAAGTCGTGCTACTGTAAGTGTGATCTATACCTACCACGATATAGCCTTGACTGACTAATTGCTCAATTTGAAAAGTGTTCTGATTTTTATGTCCACTAAAACCATGAGAGAACAGGAGCACCGGATAGGTTGTTTCCTGATTAGAAATCTCAGCGTTCTCAATAGCATGTGTTTTGACATAACCAAAATTTGTGAATAAAAACTTCGGTAAATTCAGGATTTTACTATATCCCTCTGCAAAAACATCAGAATCGGAAATATAAGGAGCCGTATTACCTTTAGTAGTCGTATCAGCAGGATACCAGATTTGTACCATTATTTCGCGTTTGTCACCAGGCTCCGGTGTGAAAGTCTCTTCCCTTTGTGTATCCACCCAATCGTAGGTGACTGTTCCAATTTTGTACGGACCCACTGGCTTTTCAAAAGTAAGTACCGGAAGCACGATAGGCAGACTAACTGCTACAGCAGAATAAAGTACAGCTAATGTTGAATTTAGAACAACGCGTGATCGGCGCATATGTGATTGTTGTTTTTTTTGATCATTTGGGTTAAAAAAGTACCTTATCACAACAACGACGATAAAAAATAATGTCATCAAATAGGTCGGTATCATTTGCCACCGCATACCTTCTATGACCCCATGGACAAGCAGAAATAGAATAGACATACCACCACCTATCAGCACCCCCTGCTGCGACTTGTTTCTACCGAAAACTAACCAACCTAGTAAAACAATATTGAAGATGATATAAAACAATTCAATAGACCTCATAATAAAAACCTCCTTGTTTTTTTGTTCTTGCCGATTCAAGTCAAAGTGTATTACCTCCTGTAAGAGGAGAATCAACACTTAATACAAAAAAACACTGACATTTTTTATAATTGTCCCCTACTTTACAAATTTGAGATCGTTTATGTTTAATGATTGAGAAGTTATAAAGGATTACCGTTATAATAGTAAGAATGGTTACTATGTATTTCACGGCTTTGTATAGGCTATAATAAGTTATTTTAGAAGTTAGGAGAGGGCAACATGGATTCCTATGAAGTATCGACATTAAAAAAGGGCCTTTTGATTTTAGATGTATTACGTCAAAAGCATTCTCTTACATTAACTGAGATTATGGAAGAATTATCTATGAATAAGACATCCGTTTTCCGCATGCTTTATACACTAGAAAAAATGAATTATGTTATTAAATATAATAAGTATTATCAATTAAATCCGCATATTTTTAGGGATGAGCACTTATATTGGCATAAAGATATCCAATGGACGTCTCTCGTAGCGCCCTATCAATTAGCCCGGCAAGAAGAAATAACTACTTATATTGGTATTTTGGAAGATTGTGAGATGGTGATAAAAAATGTGATTAGGGAGCCTTTTGAACAACCTGATTTTCACGCCATCGATACCCGAACACCCATGCATTCAAGCGCACTTGGAAAAGTAGTATTAGCTCATCTGTCACCTAAAAAACAACGTGAAATATTAAATAGTATTGAACTTAATACATTTACAACAAAAACCTTCTATGACTATGGTCTATTGATTCCGCACTTACAGGTCATTAAAGCACAAGGATATGCTGTTGATAATGAAGAAACGAATCTAGGCAAATGGTGTATTGCCGTCCCGATTTATGTGAATGAAGAAGTCATTGGTGCAATTGCTTTGCATGGTTCTACGGAAAAAATTAAGAAAACTGCCATTCGCTCGTTCGTAAAAAAATTAGTAAATGCAAGCCAGCAATTGACGGAAGAAATTCATTATCTTTTAGCATAATGTTAATTTCGCAATTAAAGTGCTTTTGTTTCTATATATGAAACTACAACTATGCATGTTGGTAAAATAATTTTTTTACTCTATGCTGATTACAGAAAAGCGAGGAGGTAGAAATATGAAATTTCATACATTAAAAAAAACGAATATCACTATTTCAGAAATTGGTCTTGGGACGAATGCTGTAGGTGGACATAACTTATTTGAAAACTTAAATGAACAAGATGGGAAAGAGCTAGTCTCAGCTGCACTTGACTTAGGGATAACTTTTATTGATACAGCAGACATTTATGGAAAAGGGCGTTCAGAAGAACTTGTTGGCGAAGTATTAAAAAAATACTCAAGGGAAGATTTCGTTTTAGCAACAAAGGGCGGTAGACATTGGTTTGAGGATGGTTCAGTAAAAACAGATAATCATCCGCACTATCTACGTGGTGCATTCGAAAATAGCTTGAAACGACTACAAATGGATTATGTAGATCTTTACTATCTACACTTCCCGGATAACGAAACTCCTCTTGCGGAGTCGATTGGTGAATTATCACGCTTAAAAGAAGAAGGAAAGATCCGAGCAATAGGCATTTCAAACGTAACCTTAGATCAACTTATAGAGGCTAATGTGCATAATGATATTTCTGTCTTACAATCTCCTTACAATATGTTAAATCGTTCAGCAGAACAAGATTTATTGCCTTATTGTATAAAAAATGATATTTCATTTATTCCATATGGTCCACTTGCATATGGCCTACTTGGTGGTAAGTATACAAAAGACTTTAAATTAGGTACAGGAGACTGGCGAATTTCAGATCCTTTATTCCAAGACGAATTATTTGAACAAACATTAGTAAAAGTAGATGCACTAAAGGAAATTGCGAAAGAAAAGCAAACAACATTACCAAATCTAGCGCTTGCATGGTTATTAGCTCAAGATGGCGTCGATGCAGTAATTCCAGGTGGGAAACATAAAAAACAAGTGGCTGCCAATGTCGAAGCAACCGATGTGCTATTAACAAAAGAAGATTTAGTAAATATAGAAGGAATTTTATTATAGTTTTAGAATCAAGTAAAAATGCGAAAATGCTGTTAAATCAACATTTTCGCATTTTATATTTTATTCAGGACGTTCTAATGCAAAAATATCTCCAATTTTTGCGTAATTTGAGCCAGCTAGTCTGCTAACTGCTTTTAGTTTTCTTGGATCAATGCGCCCTTCATTATAAATGGTCTCATCTATATGATATTGTACGACTTCACCAATAAACAAATCACCTGTCTGTTCGTCACCATTCATTAAAGGAATCGTCTGTACTAAACGGCATTCCATTCGAACCTTTGCCTCTTGAATACCTGGTACAGATATCAGTTGGCTATCGATTAATGTAAATTGTGCTCGATCAATTTCACTTTCAGTTACAGGTAAGGAAGCTGCCGTTTCATTCACCTGCTTAACATTATCCTCATCTACAATATGCACAACAAATTGTTGCTGATGATGAATATGGCGAGCGGTATCTTTAAAGCGTCCATTTGGTCTTTGAACGGCTAGAGAAATCATCGGTGGATTAGAAGACACGATATTAAAAAAACTAAAAGGTGCACCATTGATGATCCCTTGCTCTGACTTCGTCGTAACAAAGGCAATAGGTCTCGGAATAATACTGCCAATCAATAACTTATAATTTTCGCGCTCTGTATTTTTCTTAGGATCAATTGAAATCAAACGTCCCATCTCCTTTAATCTAGTGCACGCACTTCGATTGGAATTAATGTTCTTTCCAATTGTTCACGATGCTGTTCGTATTGAGATGGTAACATTAATTGGCTACCCATTGTCTCAGGTGTCTCATCATGAGCGAATCCAGGTGGATCTGTCGCAATTTCAAATAAAATCTCACCGGGTTCGCGGAAATAAATCGCATTAAAATAATTACGATCTTTCACTTCGGTTACATGTTGTCCATGATTCATTACATACTCTTGCCATTCTAGGTGATCCACATTATCCTGTGCTCTCCAGGCAATATGATGAACTGTTCCAACGCCCATTTGACCGCGCATACCAGGAACAACTTTTAAATCTACCGTATTGCCAATATCTGCGCTGGATTTGTAACGAGTATACTCGCCTTCTGTTGCTACTTTTTCAAGACCCATAACTTCAGTTAATACCTTTGCTGTCTCTTCTGGGTGACTTGAATACAGTGTTGCACCGCCAAACCCTTTAATGGCAACCTCAGGAGTTACTTCACCAAATGTCCATTCATTCAATTCGCCTTCTGCACGTGCAACTAATTCAATATGAAGTCCGTGTGGATCATCAAATTGTAATACTTGTTCACCAAAGCGTTCAGCTTTTTGGAATGGAATAGTGAATTTTGCAAGACGATTAATCCAAAATGGTAGTGTTCCTTCTGGTACAACATAAGTAGTTACGCCAACTTGGCCATCACCAATACGTCCTTGATAAGCATTTGCCCATGGAAAGAATGTAATAATTGTACCAGGTTTACCACCTTTGTTACCGAAGTAAAGATGATATGTGCCAGGATCATCGAAGTTTACTGTTTGTTTAACTAAACGCAAGCCTAATACACCAGCATAAAAATCAATATTTTCTTGTGGATGCCCTACAATGGCTGTGATATGGTGAATACCCGCAGTATGTTTTTTCATGTTAACAAGCCCCTTCATGACTAAATGTATTTTCTCACCTATACTTTACCCAATACCGTTCTAGCTAAATCTTTGAATACGATTACCGAATTGTATATAAAGCTTTTGACCAAGGAATTACTTGATCTAACATTTGGTTAACAGAATCTGTTTGCACTGCTTTTGGTTTAAAATCAGTACCATTTTCAAAGTCTGTGAATAGTGACAATGCTGGATGTACACGGACATCTGCAATTAAAAGCTCACCCATAATACCACGTAAATGCTCAGCTGCACGTGCACCACCTACAGACCCATAAGAAACAATCCCCGCAGCTTTGTTATTCCATTCTTCACGTAAATAATCTAGTGCATTTTTTAGAGCACCTGTAATAGAATGATTGTACTCTTGTACGATAAATACAAACCCATCTTGTTTTGCAATAATTTCTGACCAAGCTTGAGCGCCTGAAGCATCTTGCCCTGGTTCACCTAGTAAAGGTAATTTGTAATCTGCGATATCAATAATTGTATAATTAGCATCGCCTCGTTGATCTGCGATTTCTTTTACCCATTGTGCTACTTGTGGACTTACTCGACCTTCACGTGTTGATCCGATAATAATTCCGATATTTAATTCTGCCATTGTTTTTTCCTCCTCTTTTTTTGAAGCAAATAATTTATTTAAAAAACCCATTATGATTACCTCCCTGTGATGTAAAAAAACTTTCTACATGGATTAAAAGGTTCGAATTCATTTATCTTGAATTTAGTTATCTTGAATTCGAGATAATAATAACACGATGGTTTAATTAACGTCAACATGTTTGTTTAATGTTTTTTAAAAAAGTAGAGATGTTATAGTATCAACATCTCTGCTTCAGCTTGTAGATAAAAAAATAACTATAAAATAATGCGTATCAATAAACAAAGGTTGATTTTCACTCCGAGTTGGCGCTTTCCGCGGGCTTGGCTTCAATCTCCTCGTCACTACGTTCCTGCGGGGCTTTCTGCGCAAGCTCATCCCGCAGGAGTCGCCACTCTCCGTGAAAAATCAACAGCTCCTCATGAATAGACAAACTGACCTAAAATAGTAATATAGCTATAATTAACATGATAAGAATATCCATCCTAAATAGGTTTGTTTATTTTTCATCCAAGGTAAGTCTCTTCTTGAAGAGAAAAACTAGACGTTTCGATACTTCACATAAAATGCTGGATGTCAGGGTCTTGCTTACCATATAGCTATTTGCAATCCGGGTAGCGTTTGTCTAAAGACTTAGCAGAAATTGTTTTGATATCAACATTTCATAGCTTTTTCTTAAATTCTCATAAACCTGTGATTTTAGATACCTGTATTGACTATCATTCGTATCTTGAAAAGCTTCTTCCCTGTTTGAACGAACATCCTGATATTCAGGGTTGTATGTAAATTGTTCTTGTGTAAGATCCTTTCTTTCCCCATCTAGGATATTGTAGAAATGCCAGCCTTCATCAAGCCACGTTTTATAAATTTCGCCTCCAAGAATATCATTTACAACTAATGTAGTGACTCCGCATTGTCCTTTTCTACCTTTCCTTTATTTTAAAAAGGTACATCATCCATCTTAATAGGAGTTATTCTGCCTAAAGTCCAATCGTCTTTAATTGCACTATATAGGATGCTATCAGTTATAGTACCATCTGCATTTTCCCAGGCATTTCTTAAATAGCCCTCTTTCACAAAGCCAGCTTTCGTAAAGCATTTTCTCATACCAATATTATCAACTCTTGTATAGCCTTCGATACGAATCTTACCTTTTTCTCCAAACAAGTAATCTTGTAACCAAAGGAGTGTCTTTACTCCGTATCCTTTTCCTCTATAACGTGCATCTAAACGCATATCAAATAATGGGATTGTATCGCTTATGTCATGAATGATGATAATCCCTACCTTTTCATCATTATCAATTATCCAATATGTTTCGCGATCGCTGTGATAGTATCCTTCTGCATACCCTTTTCGAACGGACTCCTCTTTCACATTTTGATCAGTATGATAAATCCACTTGTTTTGAGTTAATAATTCCACTAAATCTTCAATTTCATCTACTAAAAGTTTATATTCCATACATACCATCCTCCAATGAATAATATCGGGCTCATCTCCATAACGTAGAGTTGATTTCCGTTCCGGCTGGGCGCTTTGTTGCTGCCGCTACGCTTTCGCACAGATAAAACATTTGTTGCTGCCGCTACGCTTTCGCACAGATAAAACATTTGCCGCTGACGCTTCGCTTTCGCGCAGAGCAAAGCTTCCTGGAGGCGTCGGGGCAACAAATGTTTTCTGTGCGAAAGCGCAGTGCAACGTAGCGGCAGCAACAGGATGTTGGTCACGAAGGCGTTATCACAGGAGGTGATGGTTTTAGCCTTCGTTCCTCTATTGCTGATCCCCAAGGAGTCGCCAGCCGGAACGAAAATCAACTTATATACAGGACATACGTTTTAATAAATGCTATCCCAAAGCAAAAGGGACTAGAAAGAGTAAAAGGGGCTATAAACTGAATAGCCCCTTTCCATATACTTAAAATTACTTCGGAACAGAACTACAATGGCCTGACACGATAATTAGACGCTCACCATTCTGTTTCCAAACACGTGAATAACACATTTCATCTTCAATTGGTTCTGTGCCGAATGTTCCTTTTAGGGTAGCCCTTGTCACTGTCACGGCCGAATTCTCTAATAGAATTATTTTTTGATCTAAAAAATTGATTGTTGTAAAACTCAGTATCCCAGAACGATACGCTTCAATATCCGCTTCCTTCGTTAAGATTTGTCCGAAGTGATTTACAAAAATAAGGTTATCATCAATAAGTTCTTCCAGAGCTTTGACATCTCCATTTAGCATCGCTTGTCGCAGGCGTTCTTCATATTCGATAATGAATTCTCTTTTCATGTTAAAACCACCCTTTCACACTATTAGTTATATTTCCATTATTATAGCCCTTTATTTCATAACTCCCTATACAAAACCATTTAAGAGAATTTATTTTATATTTAAATCATCCTATTAAGAGCCGCATCTTCCATCCTATGATTAAGGATATCCAATTTAATTCGTTAGGCTATGTTGATTGCCGACCGCTTTGGATTAAGTAGTGAAAGAGTAAATCATTATGTGTTAAGTATTGTATGTTACTTTTAAAGTCTATGTTCTCTCGAATAGTTTTCACAACAAATATCATATTCTTTATAGAAGTGTATATTTTTGTTAAATTCACTTCATGGATTAACAGTTATGGCTATGAAATTATGGAGGAAAATTTTTTTGGAGGAAATAGGTGAAAACAACAATGAAAACAACTCCAATATATAAAACTATATTAGTATGTTTATTATTAATTCCGTTCTATCTATTTCAACCAGTCTCACAAATCTCCGTAGAATCCGCAGAACAAGACGTTAAGAGTACTATAGATAAGTATGTTGAAAACTTTTTAAAAGAGCAGCGAATTCCTGGGGCATCTATTGCTATTGTTCATAAAAATGTTATCTTTTATTCCAAATCATGGGGCGTAACGGGAGAATCTGAAGAAAAGGTAACTGCTGAAACTCCATTTGTACTCGGCTCTATTAGTAAATCACTAACGGGCTTAGCCATCATGCGATTGGTTGATGCAGGTATTATTCAATTAGATGATCCAGTTCAAAAGCATATGCCGTGGTTTACCCTGAAAGATAAACAAGCCGCTTCTCAAATAACGATTAAACATTTACTTACCCAAACAAGTGGGATAAGTACTTATTCTGGCTTACCTATATCGGACAAGGAATCTAATGATTTGAGTGCTATAAAGGAAAATGTAGAAAGTTTATCGAACGTTAAGTTGACGGCTGCACCTGGAGAAAAGCATCAGTATAGTAATGCTAACTTTTCTATTCTTGGCGCTCTCATCGAAGAGGTGACCAATCAAACATTTTCTGAATATATGGAGGAACAGGTTTTTTCTTCATTAGGAATGAAAAATGCAGCCGCTAATAGTAGCATGGCCTATGAAAAAGGATACTTATCTGGCTATCAATCATGGCTTGGTCATCCTGTAAAAAGCGCAGTCACCTATGATAATGGAGGGGCACCATATGGATATATAACGGCAAGTGCAACAGATATAGTGCAGTACATTAAACTTCTTAGTCAACATGAGCATAATAATTTTTTAAGTAAAAATGCGATGAACCTTTATATATCGCCTTTTGTTCAAACTAGTAAATATCGATATTACGGCCTTGGTGTACGCATCTCATATACAGATTCTAAAGAAGAAATGATTTGGCATTCTGGTTCAAATCCTGACGCACGCTCAGAAGTATTTTATATACCAGAAACCGATTGGGGCGGTGTGATTCTCACTAACAAAAGTCATATATTTGAGGAAAAGTCACTTCTTTACTTGAAACAAGGGATTATAGATATTTTAAATGGAAAAGAGCCCGTTGACGCACCTAAATATAAGCCAACATTTCAAATCACAATAATTGCTATAATATGTTTACTCTTCGTGATGATTATTTATATTTTAATAAAGGTTAAAGTTAAAAAAGTGAATAAAAGAGGCGTGTCGCGTATATTCGGTTTTATACTTTTAGTTTTTGGCCATTATCTCAATTCCATTATTAAGCTATAGTATAGAAACACCTTGGCGCACCATTAGATATTTTGCTCCTGATATTGCATTTTTGACTATAATAGTAGTTACCCTTTTAACATTGAATGGCTTATTATCTATATATATTTCATTTAAACGGCGACAAAAAAGACAACTTCTCTAAGTAAGAGTTGTCTTTTTTTATTATGCTTGTATTATCGGGAAAAAAGCTAAATTGATTATTCCTTGCCCTGTCCGTATCCTGCTTCCGAGGCCTCAGCGTCTGCTTTAGTAGCATGTACAGTACCAAATGGATGATTAGGAGGAGCGTAGATCGAATACAGTTTTAGTGGCATATTCCCTGTATTTGTGACGTTATGCCATGTTCCAGCAGGCACCATTATAGCAAAGTTATCATAGACCTTTCTTTCAAAATTTAAATTGTCTTTACTAGGACCCATTTGAGCAAGTCCCTCGCCCTGTTCAATATATAGAAATTGATCAACATCTGGGTGTATCTCCAAACCAATATCTTCGCCAACATTAATACTCATTAAAGTGACCTGCAATTTCTTTCCTGTCCACAGAGCAGTGCGATACGTATCGTTTTGCTTAGCTGCATTTTCAAGGTTGATGACAAGTGGCTGGGCTCCATAATCTTTTAATACATTGCTTCCTCCATTGGAAGAACGAGAAGGGTCAGCTCTATTCGCATACCCTATCTGGTTAGGATGAGTCCAATAAACAGGCTGATCTCCATAGTTATACATCGGCATATTTCCATAATAAGGAACGTAGTACATTTTCTCAATCCTCTCACAGATGATAAGATTATCCTATGCAACTTGTTGAGGGAATGTACTTAAATTCAATCTAATTAGCAGTAAGAAATCTAAACTAGATCAAGCGCTAGCTCCTCTATTTCTTTTATCGATTTCATAAAATGCACCCTTTAATGAATTAATGAAGCTCTTAAGTTGGTTACTCCGTTTTCTAAATAACCCTTTAAGCAGGTTAATGTATACACCCAACCTTCTTTTTGCCCCATCATTTTTGCTACTACTTCTGGATCATCTTCCTTTAGTCCTGATTCAACTACTTCAATAATTGTATTTGAATCATCCTCTATAAATGTAATTGTAACCACCGTTCCCTCTCCATGTTCTTCTCCCCAAGTGAACACAATAGTCCTATTAACCTCGATATCAAGCACAGTAATAACACCCTTTGCATTGTACTCATCATATCTTAAAGCAATCTTTTTTCCTTTTTCCCATTTATCTGAACTACTTGAGAACCAAAAAAATTCCCTGATTTTTTTCTGGAGATACTATAGCTTCAAATACCTCATTGGCAGGCTTATGAATTTTTAATTTGGTCCTTACATGAGTATCCATCATTTATCATCCTCCTTTTTTAATTAAACTTCCTCTAAATTTCCCCATTCAACACTTTTTAATTCGTTATTAGTAAGGTTACATTTTGAATATGTAGTGTAAAATAAGGTACGATTCTCCAAAAACTAAAAGAGCTCTAGCAGCTTTAAGTTCTTAGATCGTACTTCCACATAGCTGTTTAATAGCAGCTTCATCAACAATTTCTTCCATTCGGCCTTTTCCGTGATAAAAGGGCATACTAACAATTATAGATTTATCACAAACGAACATTAACAAAAAGTATATAAAATGAATGGAACTTGATATAGTATGTACTTAGGGAAAATTCAAATTGTTATGGTGGTGTGTATATGAAGAAGTACATTATAGATATTTTAATGATTATGATTGGGGCGCTGCTTTTTGCGCTTGCTGTAAACTTATTTGTTATTCCTAATGATTTAGGTGAAGGTGGCGTAACAGGTATAACAATTATCGCGTATTATCTGTTTGGATGGTCGCCAAGTATTGTGAGCTTTGGTCTAAACGCAGCTTTATTAGTAGTTGGCTATAAATTTTTAAGTAGGCAAACGACTATTTATACGATTATTGCAGTAACCCTCCATTCACTCTTTTTACATTTAACAGAATCGTGGTCGATTTCTTCAAATGAAATTATTGTGAATGCTATTTTTGCAGGGGTGTTTGCTGGAGTTGGTATAGGCTTAATTATAAGAGTTGGTGGAACAACAGCAGGTTCAACAATCTTAGCTAGAATGACGAACAAATATTTAGGCTGGAGTATTAGTTACGGTTTATTGTTTTTTGATTTAATTGTTGCTTTTTCATCTTACTTTATTATCGGAGCAGAAGCATTAATGCTTACTGTCATTATGCTTTATGTCGGAACGAAGGTGATGGAGTTTGTTATTGAAGGTGTAAATCCCAAAAAGGCAGTTACGATTATTTCGAAAAAACCAGAAGAGATTGCCAGTCATGTGAATGGTTTTATGAATCGAGGCGTGACGGTCCTATCAGGCCATGGCTATTATACGAAGGAACAAAAAGAAATTCTGTATATTGTCATTAGTAAACAGGAAGTTGTAAAACTAAAGAAAATCGTCAAAGAAATAGACGCGGATGCCTTTATTGCTATTCACGATGTAAGAGATGTATTCGGCCATGGATTTATTGAATTATCTAAGGCTTAATTAAACAATTGAGAAAACACCTTTTGTTGGAAATGGGTTTAATCCCATATCAACATTAAAGGTGTTTTTTTATTGAACTTTTAGCTACTCATACTTCAATGATCCCCATTTCACCTAACCTATAAGGAAGTTTCAATAATCTTATCTAAAAGTTGTGTATAAGACATTCCTGCCGAGGATGCGCTTTTTGGGAGTAAGCTGTTTTTTGTCATCCCTGGCAACGTGTTAACCTCCATGACATATGGGATTCCATCCTTGAGCATCATATCGATTCGGGCATAAACACTACACTTTAATGCTTTATAGCAACCTTTTGCTGCTTCGGCAACTCGTTCATGTACAGCAGGTGGAAGTTCTATAATCTCCTCTATCGTAGCAGCATCCTCATATTTTGCCTTATAGTCAAAGAACTGCGCTGTATGGCGAATCGAAATAATCGGTAATAGCTCCCCGTTCAAAATGGAGCATGTTATTTCTTCACCTTTTATATATTTCTCAATAATGATTTCAGAATCCCATTTGAATACTTCCGCAACCGATGTTAGTAAGGCATCTTTATCATAAACTATTTTTACTCCAACACTTGAGCCACCCGAATTTGGTTTTACTACTAACGGGTATCCCATTTTGTCTAAATCCTCTAATTGAAGCTCCTCGCCATTCGAAAAATGTAGCCAATCTGGTGTTTCGATGTCCTCATAACGTAGAATTTTTTTCGAAACATTTTTATCCATACAAATACTGCTTGAAA
Source organism: Lysinibacillus agricola (assembly GCF_016638705.1). Lineage (GTDB taxonomy): Bacteria > Bacillota > Bacilli > Bacillales_A > Planococcaceae > Lysinibacillus > Lysinibacillus agricola. The sequence continues at coordinate 4,983,931 of NZ_CP067341.1, forward strand.
GTATACCACTACCTGTATATGGAACACCCATAGTCTCTAGTACACCTTGAATCGTGCCATCCTCTCCAAACTTGCCATGTAGTGCTAATAACGCAATATCGATATCTTTTACCTTTTCAAAAAGCTCTGCCGTATTATTTTCATTTAGTTTAATAGCTACCGCTTCGTATTTACCCTTATCTAAATGAGCAATCATTTCTTCCCCTGTCATAATAGAGACCTGCTTTTCCGAAGAAACGCCCCCCATAATAACGCCAACTTTCATAATTTCAACTCCCCATTTCATTTTTCAAGGTATCACCAATAATCTTAATACCGCGCACAATATCCTCTTCTTTTAGTCGAGAAAATCCTAATCGAAATGTGTTACTGCCTTCGCCATTGCTGTAAAAAACATCCCCAGGATAAAAAACAACTCCTCTTTGATAACACTTTTCCAAAAGCGTACGAGCATTAATTCCTTCTTCTAGCTCAATAAAGAGATGGAGTCCCCCATCACCGGTCATTCTTTTAAAAGGAATGTATTGCTTGCAAGCTTGACGAGCTAGTTCATATTTTTTCTTATAGACGGATCTAGCCTTTTTCAAATATTTTTCAAAATACCCGTCCTGCAAATATTGATAAAGCACAGCCTGATCTAGTGTTGATGTATGAATAGTACGTGCTCTTTTCAAACTTTCCAAACAGTCGATGAGCTCCTTATCTGCTAATATCCACCCAACGCGTAAGCCAGGAAAAAGAATTTTTGAAAAGCTACTAATATAAATAACATTGTTACCCGCACCGATAAAAGTCATTAACGGCGCTAAATGGGAGCCTGAATAACGTAATTCCTCATTAAAGCCATCTTCCACAATCGGAATTTGATATTTTGAAAAAAGCTTAATAATGTCAGCTCTTTTTTCAGAGGATGTAACAATGCCAGTTGGATTATGATAAGACGGGATTAAATAGGCAAAATCAAATTCCTTTTCCGATAAACTTTTCTCAACTTGTTCAATATCGATACCGTCATCTTTCATGTCGATTCCGTGGATATCAAATCCATGTAAGCGAAAAAGCTTTAATGCAGCATGATGAGTAGGATTTTCGCAAATAACACGTCCGGATTTTTTAGCTAAGGAAGATAATAAAATATCCAATCCTTCGGTAAAGCCATTCGTGATCAAAATATCCTTATTGGAAATATCTATACCTTTCCTTTCCATATAGTGAAGAAGGTAATCGATTAAAGGTTTATAGCCCTTTGCGTATCCGTAATTCAAAACGATATCTCCTTCAAGGGACATACGGGTCAGAAAGGCTCTTTTAAAATTTTCCACATCAAAAAGCTTTTCTTCGGGGGCTACACTATTGAAGGAAATCATGCCTTTTTCCCAGTGAATGTCTTGCTTCATTAAATCTAATTCATCAGCTAACAAGGTAACGTTATTAAGCCTTTCCTTCCAATTAAATTCGATGGATGCAGCTTTCAACGTTTCGACTTTCCCGACAAAATTCCCCTTTCCTTTCACTGCATAGATGATGCCCTCTTGCTCTAAATCTGCATATGCATTCAGTATCGTATTTCTACTGACCGATAATAATTTACTAAGTTCACGGGTAGATGGAAGCTTCTGATGCTCCAGCAAGTGTCCCTTCATAATCATTTCTTGCAAATAATCTTTTATTTGAATATAAACTGGACGATTATTTAAAAGCTTAAAATCATTAAACACTTCCTTGACCCCCTTACTTTATTTTTGCATAACTTCACTAACCTCAAAAGGTCCACAGTATATGTATTTTCCCTTCATAGTGGTATGGTTTCTAGCTACCCAAAAATGCAACCCTTCAAAATGAAGAATTGCACCTATTATATGCTAATGACTATTTTAATTCTTGATCATGAATCGTTGTATATTTAATAAATTCTGATTGAATTCTTTCTAAATATTCATCATCTTCATATAGTCCTATGAGTTGAAAGGCTTTCTCCAAGAAAATTGTTGAGTCATTGTAACCAAGATGGAAATGACAAATAGCTTTTCTTGAAAAATGTAGAGCTAGTATATGGTAATTCATTTTTCTTTTATACTGACTTAATGAATCATTAATAATAGAAAGGGCTGTAGAATAGTCTTCGCTCATTATTACTAACAGTGACAAATTAATATTAAACGCAGATTTTAATAAATCTGTATCTCTAAAACTATTATATTTGTTTAATCTTTTTAAGACATTTTGTGTAAATTCTATTGCTATATCTGTTGGAAATAGAAATAAAACCGTGTTGATCAAACGAATATCACTTAAATACCACTGATCATATTTTGAAATACGCTCCCAAATGGGCTTAATAATCTCTTTTGCTTCATTAAAATTTTCCTGATTTAATTGTATGAGCGCTTCACAAATAAGTCGAATCTCTTTAATCTCTAAATCATTTTCAATTTGTAAATATTCAGCTGTTTTAACTTTTAAAAGGGTTAGTTTTTCTATATCATTATGATTTAGAAAAAAAAATTGTTGTACAATATCTTTTTTCTTTCGGTAAATACGCTCATTATGAATATATTCAAATTCTTCTAGGGAAATATTTAATTTATTTAATAATTTTATATATTTTTCAACGTCTATATCAATTCTACCTGCCTCATATTTTGAATATGTACTTTGAGATATAATCCCTTTTGACAGGATTAGTTGACTAAACCCTTTATTTTTTCGAATCTCTTTTAAAGTTCTTCCTCTATTCATAATATTCACCTCGCATAATATTGTATATGTAGAATACTTCGGAGCATTTTAGTATTTATCCTTTATATCTAACGAAAAAACATTAATTTATTATCATTTATCTGGATTATTGTAGCAATATGATGACTTAAGAAAATCAATATTAGCCTCCCATTCATACAACGTAAAGTTATTCAATCTTCAACTCAATTTCAAGTTTGAAATCGAGTTTTTTCTTATATGGTTTTGAAATATAAATGCTTAGCGATTGTTTAGATTTTGTACTTGTTAGTGAGCTTGTATTATATTTTTATTCAGAATTTGAAAATATACTTTGAGATACAATTTTAAATAGTTTTCTCGCTACCCTAATCCATTCACCCCCTAAATATTCTTTTCAGAATATTTCGTTAAATTATAACATTTTTCGTTTATATTTAAGAAAAAGGGAGGTGAAACAAATATGAATTTATTATCAATTCTATCTTTCATCTGGATAATTGTAGGGGTGTGATTACATGAGAAAAACAATATTAACTCTCACTATCGCAGTAGTATTTTTAATATCCCTTGTAATTTATTATTCAAAATCAGATGCTGATGGAAGTTCAAATAATGATTCCATCGATGAAGAATTTGATTTTTCTAGTTTTAATAAAATCAATGAGAAAATTACTGATGAATTTACTTTTCCAGGTTATGAGGAAATATTAGGTGAAAAAGGGGATATTGTCGTTGTACCAGTTAGTATTACAGGTAAAGATGAAAGCTTAGGTAAACAAGGCCTCTATCAAAGAAATAAAAAGTATGTTTATAAAAATCCAGAAAAAGGTGTAGTTATAATTTTAAGTATTAGCGCGGCTGCAAGTAAATCCAACAATACATGGGAACACAGTATTTATTATACAGAGGATTTATTTAATCCTCAAAGTGGTGATTTATCTAAAACTTATCATGATAATTATCCTTCATCAGAGGTAGCACAGTACAGTTTTTTGGGTAATGGTTATGCAATATCCGTACTTGGTATCTCTAATAACTTAACAAATCAAGAAGTTTTTACATTGAGTGAAACAGCTAAATTTGTAGATGCCTTAAGTCCTATTACGGATACACCATATTCTAAATAATTTACTGTAAATTATTAATTTGGAAGGAGAGAGATTTATGAAACTTAATAAGGTATTATCTTTAATGATTGTAGGAGCAATATTAGGTATTGGTGGAGTTAGTGTTTATGCAAATGCTGATACTGATGCTGTACAGGGCGATGCTATTGAATCAAATGCAGATGCTATTGAACCAGATGCTGTACAGAGCGATGCTATTGAAAACATTCAAGTAAGATCACAAAATTTGGTTATTTCTGACGTGAATATCAGTCAAAGTAATGGTACTTATGAAAGAACTTGGTCACAACCAAAAGGTTGGAAGTATTATAGATTTTATGTTAAAAATGCTACAGGGACAAAGGTGAAAGTTCAAATTCAACAGAATGGTTACACTCAAGATTATAATTTATCTGCTAATGCATCTAACGTATGGACTCAATCAGCAGCTGTTGCTGGTGATCATAAAATAATAGTATCAACATCTGATGGTAGAAAATTTAAAGGTGATGTTTCTGTCAGATTAGCTGATGCTCCTTTTTAGCTTCACAACCTTTAACAGTATGATATAAAAACTGCGTCATAACTCATATTCTTAAGTTACGAGCAGTTTTTAATTTTCAATACAAACTATTTCACTTGTGTTACCATCCCTTCTTTTTACCCGGTGAGTACTAGAGGAATGGTGATACATGTACCTAACCTCAAAGCCTTTTATTCACAACATCTTAGCTTTTTGAATAATCATTTGGATAAAAGGCTCTTTTTCCTTTGTATATGTCGATCGATCGAATCGATATTTAGACGCTAATTGATTTTTTAATACCGCATATTCATTTGCTGCTTGGGGATATGATCTAAGGTAATCACGGAAAAGTAATTTTTCAGTCCATTCATTACTGTTGTATTCACAAATATGTAAATGGATTGTTCCCTGCCCCCACAATCCCTTTCTAAAAAATTTTCTATCCTTAAACTTTATTTTCGGAACATATTCATAGTCAATTTCCCTTAAAGCATCTATGAAGCTCGGCACTTCATCTAAACTCTGTACACCAACAAGAATATCAATAATTGGTTTCGCTTTTAGTCTCTTTATCGATGTACTTCCGATATGCTCAATACGAATAGCACTATCACCTAAAGCTTTTTCAATTCCTTTTTGTTCAACTTCATATTGTTGTTCCCAATTTGGATTATATTCGGAAAGTTGAACCTTAATCTTCCTCATTAGCTTCTCTCCTCATAAATTCTTTTTAAATAAACCTACTAAAAATCCTTCTAAACCGAAAAACTGCTCTTCATCAGACATGGCTATCATTTTCCGTATTTCAATTTCTTCAAATGATTGAAACACTTCTTTTAGTTGATTTTTTGTATACCCTAGTCCGCCTTCTAAGCTACGTTTTATATAAACTTCTTCATCTGAAATGGCAGAACCACCATATACACCATGTTCCTCAAATGTGCATAAAGCGAAGTAACCATTAGGCTTTAATAATTTATGAATCATTTCAATATACGTCACAAGACGATGAGGGGCTATGTAGTGAAAACAGCCTGAATCATATACAAAATCAAAGCTCTCTTCTTGTAAATTCAACTCAAAAATATTGGCACAAATTAATTCTACACTTACGTTTGCTTCATCAACCCTTTTTTGCGCCCATTGCAATGCTTTATCCGATAAATCGACACCAACAACTGAACAACCTTGTTTTGCTAAGTAAATGGCATTTCGCCCTGCACCACAACCTAGCTCCAAAACCTTATTTGGACGGATCGTCTTTTTTTCAAAATAGCTTACTAAATTTCCATCAGGCTTATTAACAAAAAAGGTACCTTTTTGAATGTTTGATCATAAAATTCATTCCAAAATTTCTGTGGTTCACATAATAAATTATCTAATACAACTAGCAATTGTTCATTTGAATTGACTAACATTTTACGCCCCCCCATTTACACTTATCGCATTTTCAAGAGACGAAATATTCTTTCTCTTTATTATAAAGCAAAGATGCGCGGTACTGGGAATGAATCGACTCCATTTCTAAAAAGGGATATTTCTGCATTTTTAAATGAAATATTATAATTATGGATATTTTCTCTAATTCAATTACACTAAACATAAGATAAAGTGAAACTTTAATCGACGGGGGGCTTCTTCACCCTCCACCAATTGTTACTGCCTGTTACTACAGGAAAACAGAAAGGAGTTGCAAAATGGAAGAAATCTTGACGATTACGAATTTGACGAAGAGTTATGGTAGCAAAGAAATATTAAAAGGAATCGACTTGCACGTATCAAGAGGAGAAATAATTGGCTATATCGGTCCGAACGGCGCGGGTAAAAGTACAACTGTTAAAATTATTTTAGGGCTTGAGGGCGATTACGGTGGAGAAATTAAGCTTTTCGGAGAGAATATCGGACAGGATCAAATTGAATATAAACGAAAAATTGGCTATGTACCTGAAATAGCAGATGTTTATGATAATTTAACTGGTTATGAGTATTTAACCTTTATCGGCCAGCTGTATGGACTTGAATTAGAAGTCGCTGCTGATAAATCAAAATCCTTAATGGAATTATTCGGTGTTGGAGAAGCGTATCATGCAAGAATATCTTCTTATTCAAAAGGAATGCGGCAAAAACTGCTGATTATCGCCAGCCTTATACATAATCCAGATCTTCTGTTCTTGGATGAACCAATTAATGGGCTGGATGCGAATAGTGTAATGATCTTCAAGGAGATTTTGACTCAATTGGCTGCCCAAGGAAAAACGATATTTTATTCCTCTCATATCATGGATGTTGTCGAAAAAATCAGTAGTCGCATCATCCTGTTGAATGATGGAAAAATCGCTGCCGACGGGACATTTGCTCAACTACAGGCAGACAATACTGAAGGAACTCTGGAAAGAATTTTCAACCAATTGACAGGCTTCCATGATCATCAGGAAATTGGTGAGAAATTCGTTTCTATTGTACAAGAGGTATGATCATGAAAGATTTCAAAATCCTACAAGTGCTTGATAAAATTCAATTTATCTTTGTGAAAATGGGTGTCGATTACGAAATCATGCGAAAGATCCTCCATATTAAACTAACAATGGATGAACGCAAAGTACCAACAATATTTAACCAAGCATCCAATAAAAACAAGGAAGAGCAAAAATACGGCTACATCAAATCTTTATGGATTTATGTTTTATTTGGGCTTATGTTAATTCCTTTTATGGGATTTGGTCAAAACTATCTTTTCCAGATGAGTATTGCTTATGCCATGATTATTTTTATCATCATGACAACATTGATTTCTGATTTTTCTTCCGTACTTTTGGATGTACGGGACAGAAGCATTCTCTCGACCAAGCCTATCTCTGCTAGAACGATCAATGCGGCCAAGTTTATGCATATTTTCATCTACTTAACGTATTTAACGATTGCTTTTACAGCCATCTCCCTAGTCGTTGGCCTATTCAGACAAGGAATTGTATTCTTTATTTTAACGTTGCTCTTACTAGTTTTAATTAATATTTTTATTGTTGTTTTAACGGCTGTTTTATATATTGCTATTTTAAGATTCTTTGATGGAGAAAAGCTGAAAGATATCATCAATTATGTACAAATTGGCTTATCCTTAATGCTGATGATTGGCTATCAAGTTCTTATTAGATCCTTTGAATTCGTCAATTTTGATATGGTTGTAACATTTCATTGGTGGAGTGTTTTTCTCATTCCTATGTGGTTTGCCGCTCCTTATGAGTTACTGCTAAACGGTGACGTCTCTTTATTTACAGTGATATTCAGTATTTTGGCTGTCGTCATGCCAATCATCTCGATATGGCTTTACCTAAAGCTAATTCCAACCTTTGAACGTAATCTGCAAAAACTATTAAACACAAGCAAATCGAAAAAAGAAAAGAACAATCGACTTAAAACGCTTTTGTTAAAAACCATTTGTAGAACGAATGAAGAAAGAGCTTTCTACCGCTTCGCCTCCCTTATGATGAAACAGGAGCGAGAGTTTAAACTAAAAGTATATCCATCTTTAGGATTTTCTTTTGTCATTCCATTTATTTTTATGTTTTCTTTTTCAAGGTCCGAAGCTATTGATTATACCGTTAGCATGAGTTATTTAAATATTTATTTCAGCATGCTAATTATTCCGTCAGCTGTGCTTTTGCTCGGATATTCGGGAAAATATAAAGCCGCTTGGATCTATAAAGTCTTTCCAATCAAAGATTATACAGACTTGAAAAAAGGTAGCTTAAAAGCATTTTTGATTAAGTTGTATAGTCCGTTATATATTGTTCTAAGTATCATTTTCTGCTTCATTTATGGTACGAGAATTATCCCAGATTTACTGAGTGTTTTAGTGGCAAGCTGCATGTACACCGTCATTTGTTACATCGGCATGGGAAGCAAGATTCCTTTCACAAAGCCCTATAATGAAGTTGGCGATGCCCAGAGCTGGAAAACTGTTATATTGCTTATCCCATTAGGTGTTCTGGCTGGACTGCATTACTTCCTGACAGCTCATGTTTCTTATGGGGCAATCATTTACTTACTCGTGCTTGTCATCACGAATTTCGTTCTATGGAAGCTTGCGTTTAAGCGTACAAAAACGGTTTGAGCCTGAGCTCAAGCCGTTTTATTTTAAAAAGCTTTTCTCTCATATATAAAAATAGACAATAACCACGACCCAATATATAAAATAATAACCGTAATGCTAGCTATAAAATACATTTGCGTTTCTTGTAAAGTCAAGAATCTCTGCATTAATTCTCCTAATTTACTATTGAAATTAGGAATAAAAAATTTAATTGTTAACAAATAGATACCAAATAAAGCACCTGAAGCAATCAGTAAATATTGCGTTTTAAATTTATAGGAAAATGGAAACATGAATGACATAGCGATCATAACAAGACCAATAATAAGCAGCATTTCTTTCCATATAAACAAGGTCTCTTTTCCATTTAAGAAGAAATTGCCAATATAAATGATGAATATAAATATTGTTGTAAATATCAGTGCACCTATATATTTTGAGCTAACAATTTCCTTTCGCGTATACGGTAGCGAAAGGAGCAGAATATTAACGTTGTCTTTTTCATCGTAAGCGAAAGCATTTAGTATAAATATTACACTATACAGAAATCCCAAAAATATTTGGGGGGATGTACCTGCCAATAAGTAGATTATTATAGTAGCAATGTAAAATAAAATTAATTTCTTCTGTATTAAAACATCCTTAAGTATTAGGTTAATCATACAATTACCACCCTTTTTTCGTATAATGCATCTATCTTCGAGCGTAGGCTTTTTTACCAACCGTATCTCAAAAATATGTTTGCTGCTCGATTTCAGTAGCTGTCTTTATCACTCATCCTCTGAATATAATAGTGTGAGCATTTCCTTGAGTTCTGCTAAGCTAATATTCATTTCTTTCGCGTTTTGGATAGCGATCAACAAATTTTCTTCGACTACCTTTATTTTTCTTTCTCTCATCATTTCCTTATTTTGTTCTGAGATGAACGAACCTTTTCCCACAATAGAATAAATAAACCCGTTTTTCTCTAGCTCTTCATAAGCACGTTTTGTTGTAATAACGCTAATTTCTAAATCCTCTGCAAGTTGGCGCATAGACGGCAATGACTGCCCCTCTTGTAAGTCACCTGTTAGAATAAGCTTTTTGATTTGAGCATGAATCTGCTCATAAATCGGCTCCTTTGAACTGTTTGAAATAATAATTTGCATGCAAATACCTCTTCTTTATTTTTATGTGATCAGCACAGATGACGTTGATTATTCCGTTAGCATTTAGATGTATATTTCACCATGCTAATTATTCGTCAGCTGTACTTACGCTTGGACATTCAGGGAAATATAAAGCAATTCAGATTTATAATGTCTTTCCACATAAAGATTACATTGTCTATTGTTTTGAGTATAATTTTCTGCCTCACGAAAATTATCTTAGGTTTATTGAATAAGTTAAAAGCTTGTATACTGTTATTTGTTACATCACCGATACTCAGATTTTATTATATGGGACCTTGTATTTAAGCGCACTTTAACAGCTTGAGCCTACATCACTGGGCTCAAGCTGTTTTATTTTAAAAAACCTTTCTCGTATATATACGAATAGATACTAGCCACGATCCAACATATAAAATAATGATCGTAAGGATAGCTACAAAATACATTTGCGTTTCTTGTAAAGTCATGAACTTTTGTATCGGTTTTTTTAATGTCTCCTTAAGACTAGGGGTAAAAAATTTAATGGCTACCATATATATACCAAATAAAGTACCTACACCAATCATTAAAGATTGTGTTTTAAATTTATAACAGATTGGCAGTATAAATGACAAAGCGACCGTAACAAGACCGATAATTAGCAATATATCTTTCCATAAAAACAATACCTCTTTTCCGTTTAAGAAGAAATTACCTATATAAGTAATGGATATAATTAGTAATGTATGCACCAACGAGCCTATATATTTCGAACTAACAATTTCCTTTCTCGTATATGGCAATGAATTAAGCAAAATATTAGCGTTATCTTTTTCATCGTAAGAAAAGGACATAGTAATAAACGCCATACTATATAAGAATCCTATCATTACTAGAGACACATCTATAAATAAATAAAGTATAATGGTAGCAATGTAAAATAAAATTAATTTCTTTTGTATTAAAACATCCTTAAGTATTAGATTAACCATCCCATTACCACCCCTTTTTCGTATAGAACATAATATCTTCAAGCGTTGGCTTTTCCACAATGACAGAATCCCCAAATATGTTTACCACACGATTTTTATCAGCCGTTAATGCCTCAAAGCCTGTATTCGTTTTTCGGATTGCAACAAACTCTCGTTCCGTTTCCTGATCCAATAGATTCAATGTCCCTTTAACAATGGCATACTCCTCTTCAATCTTATAAAATTCCTTCGTGAATATATGCTCGCCATTATGAACAAAGGTAATATAATCCGCAATTCGATCTAAATCTGTTGTTATGTGTGTCGAGAAGAAAATCGTTTTATCTTCATCTTGCATTAATTCATGTAGAATATTTAGTAGCTCTCTACGAAATATCGGATCGAGCCCCGCAGTTGGCTCATCCATAATAATTAATTCTGCATGATGAGCTAGAGCTATGGCTAACGAAGCTTTCATCTTCATTCCCTTCGAAAAGGTCTTCATATTTTTGTTTAGTGGTAGTTCGAACTGATCGACATAACGTTGAAAAGCGTCATCATCCCAGTTTTTATAGGCTGGTTTAATAATCCTTTTCATATCCTTTAACGTTACATATTCATAAAAGACATTTTCATCATAGACAAAACCAATACGTTCCTTTATTTCTTTTTCATGCTTCTTATAATCCATCCCAAACACTGAAACAGTACCACTATCCTGCCTTAGTAAGTTCATAATCAATTTTATTGTTGTAGATTTCCCTGCACCATTTCCCCCGATAAATCCAGTTACAAAGCCCTTTTTTACGTTAATAGAAAAATCCTTTATTTGAAATCCTTTAAAAGATTTATGAACATGCTGTAATTCAATAACATTTTCCATCATCCATCCTCCTATACAATAATGTAAGCATTTCCTTGAGCTCTTTAAGGCAAATGCTCCTTTTTGAAATAATGTATATATACTTTATATACAATATATACACAATGGACATATTTTGCAAGTCATAAATTATTATTTGAAAACAAAAAAGCGAAAACATGAGATTGCTAAATTCCAATCCCATGTTTTCTGTTTTAAAATATTTAGTTGATTGGAGCTTTATTAATTGTTGATAATGCCTCATTCACTTCGAATATCTTCCCACGAATATCGGTAATACCGAAACTTGTTAATCGTTCTGAATGCATAGTTAAATATTTCTCAGCATCTGTTTTGGTTTCAAATAAATATATCCCACCAGCTTCTTTAGTCGCCGCATTCTCGGTCCAAATCTTCCAAATCATACCTGACTCTTCGTTAATACTTTTCGCTAAATCAACGAATGCCTCGGACATTTCTTCACCGAATGGCCCGTCCATTGTAAAATCAACTTGCAATAAATATTTCATGATTAAAACTCCCTTTTTGATTAATTACAATTAGTTTTATACAAAAGTGACTCTTTTATTTATTTACAAAATAAGTTTCACCAAGTATTTCTTTCGCATCATAAGCTGTTGATGAAAGCTCTTTATCAACAAATTTGTTGATATCTTTTTGTTCAATATCATACATCACTTCAACTTCTTTCGAAAAAAGAAGCTTTTCTTTCTCTAGCAAACTCAAAAGTGCCGGTTGTTGTTTTGGCTGTAGTTCATCTAAACTAAGAACCTGCTTTAGTCCAGCAATATAAGAATCTAACGTTCGGCTACCAACAATTTTCACACCTTTATTTTCTTCGTTCAACATGATAATGGTTGGAAATCCTCTAACGCCTAGTTGTGAAGCTAGCGCAAAATCTTCAGTTAATAATTGCTGTCCAATCGGTAGTTCAGCCTTTTTTAAAACCTTTTCTCCATCAAGTCCAAGATGATTAACGATTTCAAATAAAACAGACTTCTCTGCAATATTTTGATTAAATACGAAAACGGCTTCTCTTGTACGACGCAAAAATATATTTGCTAAATCCTCATTTTGCTGTTGAATCACTTTAAAGACTCTAGAGGGAGGATAAGATGATTGAATAGGATTTTCAAACCAAAGCGTTCCATCAATCGGCATACGACTATGCTCGCCAACCTCTCTCCAATGTCCAGCAACATCTGATGGACTTGATATACCATTAGATACATCAGCAAAACCAGTCCATTTTTCTAGCAAACCTCCCATTGTAGTATGGAAATTGACATAATGGCCGTACTGCTCTACAAAGCGCCGCAGAACTGGCTCTAATGCCCAACAGTGCGAGCAGATTGGATCTGTCACATAATATAAATCAATCGATTTACTTTTCTGATTGAAATCAATTACCTGCATTTCATCATCTTCTGAAACACCACACATTCCTGTTTCTAGATCACAGATTAAATTATTATTGTTCGTCATCATATTCACCACTTTCATTTTCATGTCTTTATTAATATCAATACTTTGCTGTATCATTTTTTTAAAAAGCATATTTGCTTTATACTCGTATTTTAGTAAATAATGAAGATCATCAGTACCAATAATTCTTTCAATTTGTCGTATATACAACACATCGAAGAAATTGTTTAAAAAGTAGGAGTGATACAACAAAATGACTCAATCAAAGACTGACCTTCGTGTTCTTCGTACTCGCAAATTAATTATGGATTCTTTCATTGAACTTTCAAGTAAAAAAGAATTTAAGGATATTACTGTTAAAGATATTACGACAGAGGCTATGATTAATCGCGCAACGTTCTATTATCACTTTCAAGATATATATGACTTATTGGAAAAGGTATTATCAGAAGTATTATTAGTTAATTTAAATTGGAGTATCTTCGAAAAAAGTGAACTCAATGAAGAATCGATTATTCAAATTTTCACAGCCATAACGGACTTTCAAAAATCTTTATCTTATCGTTGTCATAGAGGATACGAAGATACCATTTCCCGTATTATTAGGGAACATCTCGAAATCGTTTTTTACAAGTTGTTATTAAAACAAAATAATGTGAACGAGGATGCGGCCCTAAAAACTACCGCTGTCATACTAAGCTGGGGAATTTACGGTGCTTCTGTAGAATGGAGAAAAAATAGTATGGATATATCCCCAGAGGAATATATTAAATTGTCAATTCCTTACATTATATCTGGGATCACTTTGAGTTTTAAAAAATAGTGTGATTGGAGTTTTATTTAACTGCAAGTATGTACAAAATTTTTGTTCCCATAAAAGCAGAGCATGTTCTTTTCAAAACACGCTCTGCAGATTCTACATAAATTAACGATTTAAACTCTCTATATATTTTTCTGACTCATCGGCTATTCGCTTAAATTCAATATCATGAATATAGTGTGAGCAATCTAATTTTATTAATGTGCCTTCTTTATGCTTACTCATGAACTCCTTTTGAAATCCATTCCACTCATCTTCATTCCAACCTGTCCCTTGACCATTTGAAGAGAACAAGAGCATTGGAACATTTGGGATTCCAACCGCTCCTACCTTTTCAGCATTTGCCTTAATATGATTAATTTCATTCACCATATTTTTAGTTACCGTTCTACGATAAAAAATCACTTTATACAATTCTTTTTCCTCGTCTGTCAAAGTCCCATATTTTATAGCATCACTTTCAGAAAGGCTTGGAATCCATCTAGTAAAACCAATATTAGCAGCAAAGGCACTTAAATGAACTAGAGGCATATTTATATCATAATCTTTATATGCAGCAGGAACAGCCATATCCAATCCTATAATTGCCTTAACTTCATTCGGATAGACTTGAGCCCAATACAATGCCTCAATTCCAGACATCGAATGAGGAAATAGAATATATGGTCCTTCAACACCTGATTTTAAAAGAGATTCTCTTGTTTCTTGTAAAATAGCATCAATATCACGGTTAGAATCTGTAATGTCACTAAAGCCATAGCCTGCCTTTTCAACGACAACGATTCTATATTTATCGCTTAACAAGGAATATAATGATTTAAAATCTAAAGCAGGTGAACTCGTGCCTCCCCCAGACATAAAGACAAGCGTTTCTTTTCCGTTTCCTTCTATGTACACATGCATTTGATGACCATTCACTTCTACCATCTTCCCTGTTGGCTTAAATAATTTATCTTCCTTTGATAATTGTATTTGATGAATAATATAGCTTGCCGTAATGATCAACAAAAGTATCGCTGCAATAATTGAAAAAAGTATCATGATTCGTTCAAACACTGTCTTTCAACCACCCCTCTTAGGATTTTTATTATCCATCAAGACCAACAGAAGACACCATGGCTTTTAGAGTTTCAAAAGGTACTCGATAAACTGTAGCTTTTGGCCATTCATTTCGAACTCATCATCATCTATACACACTTGTTTAAAACCATTCTTTTCAAGAACCCTTTGAGAGGCAATATTATTTGTTGTTGTTTTTGCTTTAATTTTTTTCACACTAATTTCTGTTTCTAAAAGTAGTTTTAAGGCTTTTGCCCCTATCCCTTTTCCACCATATTCTTTACCTACTCTATAACCAACTTCTGCTATATCATTCGGTGTATCTATATCTACTAAATTTATTCTTCCAATAATATTGCCTGAGTTATCTCTTATTAAGTAGAATTTTGATTTATTTTCTTGTTGTTCTGCTAAAAGCTCTTTATGTCTTATTTTAAACGTTTCAAAATTATAATAATCTTCTCCACGACTAGGTACCATTTGTTCAAAGAATAGTCTATTATTCATTTCAAACTGAAATAATTCTTCTGCGTCACTTTCTCGTAAGCTATTAATTGATATTCCCAAGCTAACTCATCCCCTCATAAGCTTATTTAATACTTTCCCATTCATCTTTGTAGAGAATATAATGATAATGCTGCTCTCCTTCCATCTCCTAGTTCTTGTTGATATTTAACTGAAATAAGGATCAAATCCCTTCATTCTTTTTTGAAAACTCGGTATGCAACAAACTATAGATCAACATATCTTTACATTCACCCGTAACACTATGGCATTCAAACTGTCTTAAGCAGCCTTCTTCCTTAAAGTTGAATTTCGACAATAACTTCTTTGAAGCTATGTTTTCTTCCGTGACAATTGCCTGTATTCTTACTAGACCTAACTGATTAAATCCTATTGATAATACTTCTTTAACAGCTTCCGACATAATACCACGATGCCAATACTCTTCAGATAATTCATAGCCAATTTCAGCTCGTTTGCCTGCAAATTCACTCAAGAAAATGGTACCAATAACTTCATCCGTTTCTTTGTTAGCAATAGCAAAACGAATAATCCAACCTTTATCATAGCCTTTGTTCCAAAAATGAATTACTTCATAACTTTTTTCTAAAGTTTCAGGTCCATCCCAATCAAGATAACGATATACATTTTCATTTGAATAATAATTGAATAACGCAGGAGCATCCTCCAACTTCAACTTTCTTAATATAATGCGTTCAGTTTGTACTGTTGGAAAAGAGGTTCCTAATAATTCGGTAAAGTTCATTTTTCTCTCTCCTTTTTTGAATGAATATCAAAATAATCTAAAGATGAAAATTCAAAAGAAGCTGATTAAATTATACCTAGCCTAGATTGCCTGAAAAAACCTCATACATATTTCATAAAAGAAAATAAGCCAATGCGGTAAAACCACACTGGCCTATTTTCTTCTTTTCTCTTTTAGAACAATTCTTTGGATACTCTTTGATGACAAATAATATTTTTCAACCAAAGTAGCCGTATTCATTCCCGATAGATAATCGTTATAAATATTAGCGTTTCTTACATCCATTTCTTTTCTTGTCGCAGTACTGGATCCCCAGCTTTTTTTATATTCTGCTTTTCGCGGTATATAAATATACTCACCATCAACATATTCTTGTATTAACTCTAGCAACTCATCTGGTAGAATATGCTTTGCTTTTTTATAGCTCATTTCGCACTCCTAAATGTTAATATTTTTTAGGAAGAGCAAAGGCTATTTTTGCTTTATCTTATATTGCAGTAGCCTTTGCTATGCAAAAACCGTATACCTTTTCATCAAACAATCCCCCTTATAACCCTGTAATTTTAATCCATATTATACCATATAATTAGAAATATAAAGGAGATATTATAAATTCCTGCACGCTTTATTACCGATAAATACAAGAAAAAGCACATTTGCGATATATTTTTCATAGCCCTTACTATTTAAACTTAATTGTTTTTCTTATTCCAAACACTATATTGATATACTAAATTAACAACGGTTTTCCTCTATCGGATTTATATTGGTTCCTCTTGCATAAAAAGTTTCTCTATTATCATAAATTATCAGCTTACTATTTAATCTCCCAAAACAGGTATTTACAATCTGTTTAAAGCTTCATAATTCAAAAAAAAGAAGGGACTATTATACCTCATTTTGTCAAGAATTGAGTAACAAGTTTCGCAATTTATTATTGACATTTCGTTATTTTTGCATAATACTTTAAGAAATTAAAGAGTTTTTATGGGTATAAAGAGCCATAAAACTCAAAAGGGGAAACTATATGAAAAACAAAAGTATTAAGCGACGATTATTGTTTTTTACATTAGGTTTGCTGTTATTGTCGTCTGTACTCAATTCCGTATTAGGTGTGTGGATTGTTGGGAAAAATAGTAAAGAAGTTTTAATTGAGAAAGCCAATGAACAGGTCTATGAAGTTGCAAAACAAGCAGAAGCCATATTAAATTCTGAGAGTGACCCCATTCCATCATTACAAGATTTTGTGGAGTCAAAAGCACAGCAAGAAAATGTGACTTATGCTATTGTCATTGATAAAAATGCTCAAGCGGTGGCGCATAGTGATAAAGGAAAATTAGGAAAAGTGTATGAGGATGAATACACAATCGATGGTGCTAAAAACGGAAAAAAGCAATTCACAAGATGGTATGCTGAAGTTCAAGATATATGGACATATGACATAATGGAGCCTGTCTATAAAGATGGCGAACTTTATGGAGTTATTGACATCGGGGTACCCGAAACCGGTATTCAATCTATTACAAACTCTGTGCTAGGCTATCAGATTATTACAGGGATAGTAAGTTTTTTAATTATAGGAGCGTTAATGTGGTGGATTATTGGTCGTATTGTTTCTGCCATTAAGAATCTTGAAAATGTCATTCATCAAACTGCAAGCTTAGACTTTACTGAAAATCCAGAATTAGAGAAGCTATTAAATCATCAAGACGAGATTGGTCTCATGGCAAAAGGTGTCTCTAGCATGCGATCGGCATTAAAGAATGTTACCGTCAACATACATAATACTAGCTCTGAGTTATCAGATTCCTCCAAGATTCTCATGCAAATAGCAGATGATACGGTACGTACGACTGACGAAATTAGCTTAGCCATTAATGAAATAGCAAAAGCTACAGAAGAACAAGCTCACGATACAGAAAAAAGCGCTGAACAATTAGATCAACTTTCTGGAAACATTGATCGTGTTATTGAGCGCACTGAGATGATCGCTTCCATGACAGAGGATATTGATCATTTAAGTAATCAAGGTGTAGAAACCGTCAACCAACTCTCTATTTGGTCAGAGAAGAATCGTGAGTCTTCACAACAGGTAAGTGACATCGTTCAAGAAGTAGATAAAACTTCATCTGATATATCAAGTATTGTCAATACAATTACAGATATCGCAACTCAAACGAATTTATTGGCTTTAAATGCATCCATTGAGTCAGCTCGCGTGGGCGAAGCAGGGAAAGGTTTCGCAGTTGTTGCTGATGAAATTCGAAAATTATCGGAACAAACATCTATAGCTACTGAAGATATAAAAAACAAAATCTCCGCAATTCAAGATATTTCTAAAAGTGCTGTACAGGAAATTGGTACGAGCCTTAGCATTGTTGAACAAAATGCAAAAGCTACAGAGGATACTAGTGAGATCTTTAATACAATAAAGGCAGCTCTTGATCAAACGAGTGAAGTGGCACAAGAGGTGAAACATTTATCTCATGAGATGGATGAACGCAAGGAGCAAATCATTAGTGCCGTACAAAACATATCTGCTTCTGCAGTAGAAACCTCTGCTGGTACAGAGCAAGTTTCCGCTTCCGCAAATGAACAGTTTAAAAGCATCGAGACTGTCTCCGAGAAAGCTAAAGACCTAAATGCTGTTGCTGATGCACTAAGAGCAGAGATGGATAAATTCACCATTTAATAGCAGCACAAAAGCATACTAGAATAAGTTAATTATATAGAGTTTATAGTAAAAGCTGATTCATAACTTTAAAGTGTACCCTTTGTAAAGGACATTTTGAAAAAAAGCTAGGCAACCTTTTGAAGCTGCTGTCTGTATTTTGCAGGCGGCAGCTTTTTCAAGTTCCATTGCCCTCGATAATGGTTGTAATACATCATATAACTTTTCACTTCTCGTTTTACTTCTTCTAATGTTTCGCACTCTTTCAGATTGGTTTCATCTTTAAAATGACCGAAGAAGGATTCTTGAGGGGCGTTATCCCAACAGTTTCCTCGGCGTGACATCGATTGCCCTAGTCCCATTTCCTTCACAAGTTTCTGGAATTTTGGATTCGTATAATGGAATCCTTGATCTGAATGAATAAATGCATCTTTCGTTAAATGGTGGTGATTTCGCTTCAATTTACGAAGTGTATTGAGCGCGATATCCATACTTAATGAAGCAGATACTTCATACGCTAAAATTTCGTTTGTCTCAGCGTCCTTAATCGTTGATAAATAAGCACGTTTGCCGTTTCCGTACGTCAAATACGTGATATCTGTTAATAATACTTTTCCTGCTACACCTTGTTTAAAGTTACGTTGTAATTCATTTGGACATGTACGATGTTCTTTTGTCGCTTTGGCCATTCTACGTGCCGGATTCGCTTTTCGAATTGGGCATACAATCTCGAATTTCTTCATAATGCGGCGAATACGTTTTAAGTTATATGTAATCCCATATTGATTCTCTAACGTCATTTTAATTTGACGTGCACCTTTCTTACGTCCTCGGAAATGATACGCTTTTAAAATGATTTCTTTGATTGCTTCATCTGCTAACTCATGGGCTGCGCGCTTTTGTGCTGATTTTTCAGTGAAATAATTATAGTAACCTGAACGAGATACGCCCATGATTTCACATAGATAGCTTACTAAACGTTTTAGTTTATATTTTTGAATCGTTTTACTGATTAAATCAAATTTTAGTTCTGTTGCGATTGTTATTTCTTCTTTAACATCTGCCTTTCGAGTAGATCGAGCTTTTTTAAAAGTTCATTCTCTGCTTGTAATAATCGATTTTTCGCTTCTAATCGTGCAATTTTTTCTTCTAAACTTAATTCCCGTTCTATTGGACGACCTGAATTCGTTTTCCGTGTATCTTGTAGACCCGCTACTCCAGTTGTACGATAAGCTGCGCGCCAACGCTTTCCCGCTGAACTAATGCGCTTCAAACCAATCAGTTCAACATCTAAACCGGCCTCTTCAAAAATCGTTCTTGGGAGTTTTCCTTTTTCATTTTCAGCAATAAAATGGCGTTTAAATTCTTCAGTATAAGTAATCGCTTTATCACTAATAGCTTGGACATTAGGATTACAGTTTAGTTGTTCTTGCTCTTTTTTTGTAAATAATCTTTTCGTCATTTCATTCCGCTCCGACATCTTTTTTCTCATTATAAACAAAAGAACCCTATAGGATAGACTTTTTTCAAAGTGTCTATCTTATAGGGTACATTTTACTTTGAATCAGCTTTCTTTCTTTTAAAATAAAGCCTGAATAAACACTTAACTTTTTTAAGCTTCAAATATCCCTAAATGTTCGCGTAAAGTTGAACCTACGTAATCTTTTCGGAATACTCCAGCTTCCACAAATAAAGGAATCACATCACTAAAGAAGAGATCTAATGATTTTGGAGGTCCTCCAGGGATTGCAATAAATCCGTCCAGTGCGCCTGCTTCGAATCTTTCCATGATTTGTTGAAAAATTTCTTGTGGTGTACCAATAGCCACCCAATGAGAAGAACCAATTACTTCTGGTCTTTCAAGCAACTGTTCAACAGTTGGTTCGTTTTTAATAATAAATCGTCGTAATAAATCCGCATGCGTTTTACTACGCACAGCTTGGTCAGCATCCGGAAGAATATTCGCAGTGACTTTTTCATTTAATGCTAACTCTCTAAGATTCAAGCCGAGAACCATTTCAGCTAAAGCATATCTTCGCTCTATCGTGAGATGCTGATTAGCTTGTCGATACATCTCTTGTGCTTCTTCATACGTATCGCCAATAAAGAAATATAGACCAGGTAATACACGTATGGCATCTGGTTGTCGGCCATGCCCTTGTGCCCGCTCTTTTAAATCTTTGCACAATTCAATCCCTGACTCGATATCTGGCGTTGCAGCGAAAATCGCATCGGCAACTGAAGCAGCAAAGTTTCGACCAGACTCTGAAGCACCAGCTTGAAATAAAGGCATTGTTCCCGAAAAATGCTCAGGGACATTAAGAGGACCTTTTACATGAAAAAAATTCCCCTCATGGTCAATCGGCTGTATCATTTCTCTAATCACTTCAGCGGCATCTGCACTATCTACTTCTAAAACTTCATAAGGATGGCTCTTCCAAAGTTTCTTTACCAATTCCGTGCATTCTGCGGCTTTTGCATACCGTTCTTCAGATGCTGGCATCTTCTCATTCCCAAAGTTTTCAGCACCCTCAATCGATGTCACAATATTCCATCCTACTCTCCCATTACTAATCCAATTTAAAGATTGTAATTGTCGCGCTAATATATAAGGTGGATTGAAAGATGTTGAAGCAGTTGTAACGACTCCAATTTTTTTAGTTTCACGAGCAATAGCCGTAAAAAATAGTGTTGGATCTAGAATTACAGATCCCCTATTACGAGCAATCAAATCAGGGTGGGCCACTAAATAATCTGCTTTAAATACAAAATCTAACTTTGCTTTTTCTGCACGCTTAGCTAACTCTATTTGCTCTTCAATTCCTGAATAAAACTTATTATCATCCATTTGCATATTTTCTTTATCTTTTTTACTAGAGGACAATGTTAATCCAATACAAAGTTGTTTTTTTAAAGACATATGTACACACCTTCCTATAATTAGTTTATTGTCACATTTTTGGCTCATCACCAAAAGTTGGGGATGACATTTGTTAAAACGTATACCTTGTTGATTGGAGTGGAGGCTGGGCGACTCCTTGGAGATTAGCTATAGAGGAACGAAGGCTAAAACCATCACGTCCTGTGATAACGCCTTCGTGACCAACGTCGGTGCTGTTGCTGTCGCTGCGCTTTCGCACAAACAAAACCCTCTGCTGCCGCTTCGCTTTCCCGCAAAAAACATCTGTTGGCCCGAGACCCTGGAGCGCAAGCGTAGCGTCTCATCGGACGCCCCCAGGAAGCTCTGCGCGAAAGCGTAACGGCAGCAACAATGTTTTATCTGTGCGAAAGCGTAGCGTCAGCAACAATGTTTTATCTGTGCGAAAGCGAAGCGTCAGCAACAAAGCACTCAGTCGGAACGGAAATCAACTACACGTTATGGTGAGGATCCCATTTTTACTACCACACCAAAATATCAATCGTTCGAACATAAAAAACATTAATGATAATGATAATCATTTTCATTATAAGTTTCTATAATAACAAAAATCAAGGACTATACTTATCGTGATATCCATAAAAAAACTAAAAATGGCTTTCGTTTCGTGGTTTTATGCTGGTATGAAACAGCACATCTTTTTTATACAATAAAGCTTTATCCCATAAATAAAAACGGCCTGTGATTATCGGTGTAATCAACAAGCCGTTTTTTTCTAAATTTAATTTTTTAACAATACTTGATGTTAGTTTGTTAAATCAATTTACTTTCTTTAAGTAAATCATATACTATCGTGTCTTTCGTTTTATGAATACCAAATTTACCTATTTGTTTTAAGATAAATGGAGCATCTACATCTGTTAACTTTTTACCATCAAGTAAGCGAGCAGTTGAAGACAATAAAGTACGAATATCATAAGTAGATGCAAATACTTCTGGAACGCCTCGATCAATATCTAACAATTGATAAACAGCTTCCATTGCTGTTCTTACTGAATACTCAGTTGTAAATACTGTGTCTCTTTCAGTTTCACTAAAGTTCCCCATGAAGGCTAAGTTAACAGATCCATTAGGGACAACTAAAGGACGATCTCCCATTGCTCTAGGCATGAAGTAAGATGTTATATAAGGCATGTAACATGGAATTGTATTACAAGAATTTTGTGCTAAATCTGGTATTTCGTCTACAGGCACACCCATATGGTACAACCACTCTTGTGCTATCTCACTTCCAGAACATTCAGTAATACTCTTTTTAATAAAATCACCTGGTTTATTAGATAGTAAACCATAAATCCAAACTACCAATTGGTCTTTTGGTTGATCTTTAAAATGAGGTTGTCGGTTCAACGTATAGCTTAGCATCCAATTAGAATCTGTAGCAGTTACAATACCACCAGTAACTACCTTGCCAGCATATGGATCTCTTTTACTTATTTTTTCAATATACGGAGCAACTTTAGCATCCAATGTAGTTAGTGTTGCTGAAACAAACCAACTTTCTTCAGGTAGGTTATCGCAGAATTTTTCTGGTTTACCAAACTCAGAATCTTGGGAAGCTATGTTTTTCCAAAGTGACCAGCTTCCGCCTAAATCAGTGCTTATAGGAGCTGGCGTATTATTGTCACCATATGTTGTACTCTCCGTAATACTACCATTTGTAACAAACACTAATTCATTTTCTGTTAGCTCGATATTCTTTTTCACACCATTTTGTCTTAACACTAAAGTATGAGCTACTTTTTTATCGCCAACTTTATCAACTAAAACATTCTCTACAACCGTATTAAATTGAAAATCAACATTATGGCCTTCCAAATATTTAATCATAGGAAGTACTAAAGATTCGTACTGGTTATATTTTGTAAATTTCAAAGCAGATAAATCAGGTAGACCCCCTACATGGTGAATGAAACGCATAATATAACGACGCATTTCCATTGCAGAATGCCATTTTTCAAAAGCAAACATCGTAGACCAATATAGCCAGAAATTCGATTCAAAGAACTCTTCAGAGAAAACATCTGTAATTTTTTTATCATCTAATTTCTCTTCAGGAGTAAAGAATAATTTAATCATTTCTTCAGATGCTTTATCAGATAATGTAAACTTCCCATCATCCTCAAGTCTTTGTCCTCTATTATCCATCAATCTACATTTTGAATAGTTAGGATCCTCTTTATTTAACCAATAAAATTCATCTAAAACAGAAGCGTTTTCTATTTCTAAAGATGGGATTGAACGGAATAAATCCCATAGGCATTCAAAATGATCTTCCATTTCCCGACCACCACGAATAATAAAGCCTCTTGTCGGATTTAAAATACCATCAAGGCTACCACCTGAGATATCTAGTTCTTCGAGAATATGAATATTCTCTCCCTTCATTTGACCATCACGAATTAAAAAACATGCGGCTGAAAGTGAAGCTAGCCCCGAACCAACAAGATATGCTGATTTCTCATCAACCCCCACTGGTTTTTTAGGACGTGCAAAAGCCTCATAATTACCGTTACTGTAATACATAATACCGCCTCCATAACTATTATTGTGATATAGCATACCATTAATTAGCACGATGATGGTAAAATGCGAGAAAATTTAACAAAAAATTCAATTTCGAAGGTAAACTATAGAAATATATATCCTTCTAATTTGACACAACATTTCATTGCATTTTTATAAATTATTTATCGATATCTTTTGCATCAAAGGATTTATGCAATAAATTGTTCTTGTAGAGATTATCTGTACTAAACATTAAAGCACTTGGATAATTGCATGATTTTCTTTTATATATTAATCACAAAAGGCCGTCCTTAAGGGTTAAAGTGTACAATCTTTTGAGGGTAGCCTTGCATAATTATTATATTAAAAAAATAAAAAGGTGATTCAGCATTCAAAATTCACAAGGACAATTGTTATTTATCCCAGTTGACGCTTTCTTAAGGCATGTCCCCTAGAAATACAATAACCATCTATCATTTTTTTGATAGATGGTTATAAAAGTGTTTAAAATTTCTCTTTAATTTCCGAAAGGAAGATCATTCAATCTGGCTCCCTTATTTTATAAATCGTATAAATCGTTTCTTCCCAATTTGTAAAACCTCCTCATTCATCAATATCTTGTCAGTATCATCTACTGTAAGTTTTCCACCATTTAAAGAAACGTCATTTTGTTTAATTAATCGCATAAATTCACTTTTACTTTTAATATAGTTTTTAGCAATTAATGATGGAATAATATCTAGTACAGATTCTTTCCCTATTTCAATTAACATTGAGGGTATATTATCGGGAATTTGTTTCTTTGAGGAATGGTCGAACTTTGCTAGCATCTCTCCTTCATTAACAATCTTGTCTACACCCTTTTGAATAATTTCTAATTGTTCCTCTGGTTTTAAAAACATACAATACAACTCCTTGAATTCTTAATTAATATTGCAAGTTCTATAAGAGCAAAAAAAACGCCCTTTAGGAATCAACCTAAAGGACGTGTATGAACGTGCTACCACCTTAATTTAAGAATTATTCACATAACCCTTCTCAATAGGTACGGCTAAAGCGATACCTTTGCATTGATTACGGATGCAAACCCGTCGTATCCTACTAAAGTTCGGTACGCAGCTCCAAGATGTATTCATTTTAACTTTCCTTGCGCCTCTCATCGACCGGCTACTTTCTGTAAGTTCCAATCAATTATGCCTCGGCATAATTGCGTCTGGAATCGGCTTTGTGCTTGCACAAAGAACTCCTTTCCGATTCCGTGACATCCGCCGGAGGCTTTAACTTCAACGCTTTTACTCTTATACTCCAAATCGTTATCAACAATTTTTCGTTATGCAAATCTTGTTAATTATTATAGTCCCTTTATTTGAATTGTCAATAAATTAAAAGGATATTTTAAATTAAGTTGGATAATTCTTGTAAATTTACTTAACATAGCTCCCTAAGTACATTTACAGATACAATTGATAACTAAAGCCCTCTAAATGCAATATCTAATAAAAATTATAATTGGGCTAAATGAATAATCAAAAATACTATAGGAGGAATCATTAATGATGGCAGAAGATTTAACGTATTAAATTTCTTGATCCCCAAAATACTTAAACCGGAAGCTAATATTAATATACCTCCTACAATCGTCACTTCATTTAGAAGATCATTGCTTAAAGAATTCTCCATTAATATCGCAATTAAATAAATAGAACCTTGCCATACAAATAATACTATTCCTGCAACAGCTATCCCAATACCAAAAGTAGAAGCTAAAACAATTGAAGTAATTCCATCCAACATACCGTTTGCAAGCAGATATGTATAGTCTCCCTTTAACGCAGCCTCAACGGGACCTAAAATTGATAAAGTTCCAATACAAAATAATAAAATAGCAGTCGATAACCCTTCAGCTAAATTACCCTTAGAGTACTTATTTACTAAAGCATTAAATCTTGTTTCTAACTTTAGTTTTTGACCTAGTAAACCTCCTATAGCTAAACTTACAATAAAGAGCACTGGATATTTGCTTGAAGGTAAATGTTGTACTAGTGCATTTATTCCTAACCCCATAGCTACTAGTCCCATAGCCTGCATTAAAATATTATGATATTCATCTTTTATCCCCTTTTTAAAGATGCTTCCCACAATGCTCCCGACTATTATCATCATTGTATTAAATATTGTTCCAATCATAATCATTTCTCCTATTAAATAATAATCTTAACCCAAATGTATTATGAAGCTTAGCCATTTCCCCTATTGAAAATCGATTCTCCATTCAAATCTTCCTTTAGTCATAAGATATGTTTAATTTATCTTATCACAATACAGTTCATTGACCGTTATTAGTGGCAGTTTTATCAAGCATATCCTCGATTCTTATATGGCTCAACCAGTAATTTAAATGATTTTATATAATCACTCTAAAAAAATAAGCTATAAAGAAAAATTTCTTCACAGCTTATTTTTATATTATTTTTTATTGCTCACTAGTTTGTGTGGATGGTTTTAATAAGAACCAAACAACTACTAAAGTTACTAGTGCTAATATAAAAGTACCCATATAAATAAAATGTACACTTGAAGCTAATGCTTCTTGCGATTCGGTTACTACGTTTGCTGTAGTTCCTTCATGCCCACCAGAAGTTACAAGGTCAAGGTTTTTAATACCGCGTGCATGAATCATCGTGTTGAACATTGCCCCGAAAACTGCAGCTCCTAATGTTTGACTAAACGTATTGATAAATGTGTTTAAACCAATTGCTGTCCCGCGCGTATTATTTGGAACAGCCGCTTGAATTGTTACCATGTAGATAGGTGTAATAAGCCCCATTCCTAAGCCGAATAATCCAACTGCAACATAAATGAGGAATGCTGGTGAATCTGTCGACAATGTAAATAATGAAAAGGCAGCAACCGAAAGAACGCTAGCTCCAAGTAGAATGATTTGCTTCGTATTTAAGCTACCAACTAATTTACCTGAAAAAATAGTGCCAACTGTCCACATTACAGGTAGTGGCATTAAAATGAGTCCGGCGTCTGTCGCATTTTTCCCTAATACACCTTGACTCCAAATTGGAAGATACATTGTAATACTAATAATCATTGCACCAGAAATAAGCGTTAGTATATTTATAATAGATAATGTACGGTTAGAGAAAAGTGCTAGCGGAATTAATGGTTCCGGAGATTTTTTCTCAATGAATAAGAAAATAATGAATGAAAGAGCTGCAAAGATTAAGAGGCCAATAATTGTCATGTCCCCCCAGTTTTGCTTACTGCTACCTGTTAATAACGCGTATAGTAGAGCGATTGTACTTAATGAGAATACTGTTGCACCAAGATAGTCGATATGATGCTTAGCAGGCTTAATAGATTCTTTATAATAAATGACAATCATTATGCAAGCGATAATTCCAAATGGAACGTTTAAGAAGAAGATATAGCGCCAAGAAAGGGAATCAACTAAAAATCCGCCAACTAATGGTCCGATAACACCAGAGATACCCCAAACAGCACTAATCCACCCCTGTGCTTTTGCACGGTCTTTCACTTCGCTATATAAGTCACCAATGATTGTCATTGTTATTGGCATAATAGCGCCAGCACCTAGACCTTGAAGGGCACGAAAGACGATGAGCTGTTCCATCGATGTAACGATACCGCAAAGTGCAGAGCCAATTAAAAATATTGTAGCTCCGATAAGTAAAACTTTTTTACGACCGAATAAATCAGCCAGTTTCCCGTAGATTGGAGTCGAAACAGCTGTGGCAAGCATATAAATTGCATAAACCCAACTAACAAGTTCGACGCCTGACAAATCATTCGTTATACGGGGGATTGCTGTACTAATAATTGTTCCTTCAACAGCAGAAAGAAATGTCATTAACATTAATGATAAAATAACTTTTTTTCTCATATTTTTCCCTTTCACTTCCATCTAGTTAAAAAAACCAATATATAACTAAGTATTTTTTATTATATATCAACTAATAACTATGTATCTTCTAAAACGTCAAATTGAATATCTCCACCATTGAAACGGATATCAATAAAACAATTATCGTCAGACCCCATTAATTTTTCCCTCATCAACATTATGTACTTCAACTAATCTGCCCCGATTAGCACAAAAAGCGATCGCTCTAATTGAACAATCGCCCTCGTTAATGAAAAAGAAAAGCTATTTATTAAACTTCTTGATAATTGCTCATTAAATAATTCACAAGACAATCATTAATTTTAACACAAATATCCATAAAAAAAACCACCTCAAAGAATAGCTAAATGAAGTGATTTTTATCAAGCTTTAATACAAATTATCTACCTTTTTTACAAAGCACAGCAGATGTGAAGAGATAATAAAGTTGTAAACTGAGCAAGTAGCAAAAAGACGTTATAGCTACTCGCATTTAAAAGAGCTTGTTACTTAAATTAAAAGGCCCAACTTCTCTGCAAATTAATATAGAGAAATTGGGCTTTTACGTTACTTCATTTAGTTATATGAATAGGACTATCTATAGCAGGAGTTAGATTTTCAATAAATACAAATTCTTTTAAATCACCTTTGAACTTCCGAAATACTAATGCAGGTCATTTTCCAGACTTAAGTGGAATACGAAGCTCTTCATTTGGCTTATTGATTCCATAACTATAAATGTAAATATCTAGCTCTTTCTTGTCGAATTTCTCATAAACGTCCATAGATTTATTACTTTCATCATAAGATTCTGGTTCCCCTAAGATCTGTTCTTTACCGTCCAAATAATAAGTTCGATCGACTCCATCAAACGTCGGGTCTGAGCTCAAGGTTTCCACATAGAGGTTATTGTCCTTCAAATAATAAGTCCATGAGACTGGATACCCCGCAATGCTAGACGTTGTAGTTTGATGTTTTTCTGATATGTCAGTCAAATGGATTGGTTTGTCGTTCTCGTCTCCGTAAAAACTATCGATACGGTGCTTCGCGACGAGGGTTATAGGCTGATTAGCCAGAGAAGCTGCATCTAGCCCTACCACTTCAAAGCGTAGTTCTTCTTGTCCTTTACCCATAAAATACCCATTTAACAGAGTTCCACCTACATCTAGTTGATACTCTCTAAAAGGAAGAGTGTAGTAGTCTTCTTGAGTAATTTTCAAACGAACTTGGGTTGGTGTAACCTTCATTTCGTGGATTTTCGTTCCGCCAGGCACATTGTCCATAGGGATATCTAGCACTTGCTTAAATGACCCATTTTCCAACTGTTTTTTGGAAAGATTCATATTTATGCTCCAAGTACTTTCTTTTGTTTCTAGTATGTGATCATAAGAAAGCTGGAATTTAGTTCCTTCTTCACGTAAGGTGTTAGACTTGAATATTTGACTCATGTTTGCTCCCATGTCTACGAAAGAAGAACTTTCCGCTTTTTTAACAGATTTATCCGCACTATTGATTGCCTCGAAATTGATCCATCTGTTCTCCAATTCAGGATCCGTAAGCGTAACGGCTGATTTTAGGAGAACTTTACCTTCAGCTTGTTCAAAAGACTGCAAGGTCACGCTACCCAGCCCATCCTTTTGAATTGGGAACACTTGCGTAGTAGAGTCATTAGGATTATAGCTGATGGACTGCTTCTTATTGTTGATCAATCGCATGTTCTCCATTATAAACTCAACATCGGTCGTCTGCCCTTTGCCAACCCAGTCCGTTTCAAAATACCCCTGGAATTCACCAATCTCTCCATTCCATTTACCCCAATAATTGCCTTCGATAAAGTTACCCTTTGAATCTTTTAGTCCGATCACTTCAAAATCTACATCATTTACATCCTGGGGTGTTTCAGGTTTCAAACTATACAGCAATACGGTTCTGTTCTCGTCTATAAACGCCGTATGTACGGTTAACGTGACACCCTCCTTTGTAACGGACTGCTCAATCGTTTGGCCTAAGCCCTTCTCTAACGCGGACTGAATACCTTCCCTATGCGAAAGCATGCTGGACCAGTCATAATTCAGAGCTGCATAAACTGGTGTAGCCATCAAAGCTACAGATAGCCCTGCAACCAATGCAAAGCGCTTTCTTTTTCGAGGACGGAGCACAACTGGTTCACCCCCAGCAACCTTTAGCTCGTCCTGCTGGATACTGCTCCACATCTGATCAAAGTCAGGGTAATCGACATTATTTGATGCCTTCATTTGGTTTTTAAGCTTTTTCTCAATGCGTTCCAAATTGGTTCTCTCCCTTCAACCATAAGTTGTTTTTGTGTTCAAGCTTTTTGCGCATGATTTTCAATGCTTTATGGAGTCTCGACTTCACTGTTCCCACAGGAATCTGCAGGGTTTCAGCGATCTCTGCCATGGATAGCTCACCGATATAGCGGAGGGTAACAACTGCCATTAATTTGTCTGGTAGTTGCTTCAGTAGTTCCTCCCATTCTTCCTGAGCTGTTTTTTCTACTACAATCGTGTCTACGGATTTAATTGAAAATGTAGCCTGCTCATGAAGCCATTGAACCTGACCCTGTTTATCACGCTGAGTCTGATTCCGTTTTAGCAAGTTTAAGCAATGGTTCATTGCGATGCGCATGATCCAGGCACGCGTATGCTCAACGCTTTGCCAATCCTGACGAAAAACGGTGATAAATACGTCATGGCAGAGATCTTCCGCATCTTGTGCGTTTCGTAGCATGTAATAACATGTGCGGTATACATCCTTGTTATAAGAATCGAATAATTCACGCTCTGTCAATCCAAGGCACCTCCTTTCTATGCGTTATACTTTATAAACAAATGACTATTGAAAAAGGTTCATCTTTTTTGGTAAAGTCATTCTTTATTGGTATTGAAT
The DNA here is from genome assembly GCF_016638705.1 of Lysinibacillus agricola. Classification (GTDB taxonomy): domain Bacteria; phylum Bacillota; class Bacilli; order Bacillales_A; family Planococcaceae; genus Lysinibacillus; species Lysinibacillus agricola. The sequence continues at coordinate 5,014,869 of NZ_CP067341.1, forward strand.
TCTTTTTTGTGAACTTCGTATTCAAAACTAAGACAACCACAATAGAAGAGAAAGCTTCTATCATAAAGAAACCACGCATTTTGAAACATTGATCAAAGTGCGAGGTTCAAATTTTATCGATATTTAATTTTAAAAATGGGAAATCAGATGTTAGCCTAAATATATTATGTATTTTTTCTGACATACTAAGCCTCGTAATATTTTTAGCAATATTTAAAAATACTAATGTAATAGTCTTCTTCTGGAAAGTCCCCGATGTATTCCAGACCATTTCTTGAATAAAACTCTTTTAACTTTTCATTTCCAGCCCAACAATCTAAATATAGTGTTTTTTTTAACTCTTTTACAAAAGAACAAGCAAATTGCGTTATTGAGGAACCAAAATCCCTCCCTTGAAATTCAGGTAATATAGCAATCTGAGATAGATATTTACTTTTCACTTCAACAGAGAACTCATTGATATTATCTATATCGTTTATGCAAAAGGTCCCAATTATTTTTTTATCTAAAAATAAAACGTAACAGAAATTATTCTTTATTTGATTAGCAATTTTTTTGTGATCCCAAGGATAATCCCATTGGTGTATTCCTTTTTGTTGTAAATCCAAAGTAGTGGTATTCAATATATACAACAATTGTTGTAAATCATCTAATTTAGCTAATCTTATCTTCATATACTTACCCCCTTCCTTTAATGGTACTAGCTTTAAATCACCTGTGTTGATATTCCATGTTCTAAAATGGGATGTAATAAGTCATTTACAACCTCATAATACAAGCAGATGGCAATGTAGAGGTCCATTATAGAACTTCTAAACCATCTGCTTTTGTAGGCAAGCACTTTTTTATCATTAGAAAGATGGAGATAAGTTAGTTCATCTTCCTAAGTCTCCAATTCTACACTTCTCCTTTTTTACGTGCCGCCATTTCATCTTTCATTTCTTCTTTTAATCCTTCAATTGACTTTTGACGTCGCTTATTTTTTTCTTTAATCATTTCACTTTGCATAGGGTCTGCAAATTCCAAACTAATTTCCGCTTCATGAAGTTTTTCTTCGGTGTTTTTAACGATATCACGGATTCGTTCAACGTTATTGGATCTATCATCTGGTTTCGAGTGTCTTGAATTAGCCATGTTAGCCTCCTAAAATTTTGACATGAATTTAGTTTGGCTTGTTTGTGTGTTTATATGTGTACTAATTTTTACTAAGGAGAAGATAAATACATTTTAACGGTACAACAAAAAAGCAACCCCCGCTTGAGGATTGCCATTTTAGTTAGTCGAATCTCGTTGAATTAATATCGGCTTAAAGCGATATAATTTTTGCTCATTGGATAGATGTTCTTTTTTGATTTTGGTTAAGAGAAGTGAAGCCGATTTTTGAGCCATTGGTAGGATGGGTTGTTTCAATGTTGTGATAGAAGGAGTTACAAATTTTGCATATGGTACATCATCAACCGCTATCACCTGTAAATCATTAGGCACGTGCAAGTTTCGTTTTTTTATATAAATCATTAATTCTTGGAAAATTCGATCATTTGCCGCAATTATTCCCTTCGGTGGTTGTTCCAATGTAAATAATTGATTGAATATCTCTTCCATCTCAGCTGGCTCACCATTTTTTATATAGCGCTCATCAATGAACAGATTTCTATTTCTTAGTGCTTGGCGAAATCCTTCTAAACGTTCGACACGAGGAGTAATCGGTAAGGTTAAAGATGTAGTGATAATGGCTAATGGTCGTTTTAGAAACGTCTCCACTGCCGTATCCATTGCGGAAAAATTATCAAGCAAAACAGCTGGAATATCTACTCCCTCAATAAATCGGTCGATAAAAACGATTGGCATTGCTTGTTGATGAAGCCTTATATAGAGATTTTTATTTTCTCCTGTTGGAAAAACTATTAAGCCATCTACCTGTTTTTCTAGTAAAGTTTCGATATGCTTCTTCTCTTTTTTAGGATTATCCGCTGAGTTACATACAATCATATGGAAGCCTTCTTTATCAAACTCTGCTTCCAGTGCGTTTATAATTTTTGTTGAAAAGTCATGGATAATATTCGCTACAATAATGCCAATCGTAAAGGTAGATTTCTGTTTTAAGCTACGAGCCATTAAATTTGGACGATATTGCAATGCTTCAACAGCTTCTTCAATTTTCTTACGAGTCTCTGCACTCATATATTCATATCGCTTATTCAAATATTGCGATACAGTACTATTCGAAACATTTGCATATTGTGCAACATCGGCAATTGTTGTTTTTTTCACTAAAATCAATCTCCTACCTATAAATATGAAAACTCTTCTTGGTATTATGTAGCATAGCATATTTTACTGGTTAAATTAACTATTCAAATAGTTATACACTTGTTCAGGTAAATCAATGCCCTTTTCCATTGTTTCTGCACTACGCTTCTGTTCAATTTCACTAGGTACCAGTACTTTATCAAAATATAGTATAAATTGAAATAAAATACAATCAAAGATGTGTGTAACAGTCTTATATTTAAACTTCTATTTTTGAAATAGTGTATCAAATATTTCAAACTTATGATTAACTTTTATAAAAATAGCCTTCTTCTGTTTAGATTGAAGAAGGCTATTGGCTCTAGTATATTATATATCTGAATTTTTATCTTGATTTATTTCCTTATTTCTATCTTCCCAAAATGTTGCATTTTTTATCCCTAGTTTAGTTGGGTTAAAGACTGGATCAACCCCTAAAGCTTTTTGTTGTTCATAATCTTTAAGAGCTCTTAAAACTGGCTTTCTTAAAAGGAAAATTCCGATAACATTAATCCAAGTAATAAGTCCAACTCCTATATCAGCTATTGACCAAATTAAATTAGCTGACACCATTCCCCCATAGAAAGTAGATAAAATGACAATGATTCGTAATGCATTCTTGTGCATTGCATTATCTCCAAAGATATACACGATATTTGTTTCAGCAACATATGCAATAAACAGTAATGTAGTAACAGCAAAGAAAAATACTGCAATAGCTACAAAGACATTACCAAATCCCTGAAATACAGAATCTACTGCTAATTGAGTGTAGCCAACTCCAATTTCAACATTGCCTATCTGGTTCACTATATAACCACCAGCTGTATTTTCAACATTATATTTTCCTGTTATCAAAATCATAAATGCAGTTGCACTACAAACAATGACCGTGTCGATAAACACACCCATTCCCTGTACTAACCCTTGTTTAATTGGATGTGAAACATCGGCTGTTGAAGCAGCATGAGGCGCAGTCCCTTGACCTGCTTCATTTGAATAAATTCCACGTTTTACTCCCCATGCAATCGCAGCACCAATAAGGCCACCAAATGTTTCCTGAGTACCGAAAGCACTAGAAAAAATTAAAGCAATAATGTCGGGTAATTGACTAATATTCATAACTACAATAATTAAAGCTATTAAAATATAGGCAAGTGCCATAAAAGGAACGACAACTTCTGAAAACTTGGCGAACCTTTTAACTCCACCAAAGATAACTGCTGATACAAGTATACAAACAAATACTGCAGTAAAAATAGGCTTAATGTTAAATGCTGTACTAAAAGATGCTGTTATTCCATTTGCCTGAATACCAGTTAATAGGAATCCATAAGCAAATGCAATAGTAATTGCAAATAATGAACCTACCCATTTTTTCCCCAATCCTTTAGATAAATAGTAGGCAGGACCTCCACGAAATTCATCTCCAACCTTTTCCTTAAAAATTTGTCCTAATGTACTTTCAAAAAAGGAAGTAGCCATACCAATAAAGGCCATAACCCACATCCAGAATATAGCTCCTGGGCCTCCTAAACCAATAGCAGTTGCAACTCCGGCTATATTTCCAATACCAACACGTCCAGCAATGGACATTAATAGTGCCTGATAAGAAGATACATTATTTTTTGATACACTTCGATCAAGTGTTCTTTTAATCATTTCTTTAAAATGTCTAATTTGTATAAATCTAGTACTAAAAGTAAAATAAATCCCTACTACTAAAATTAATCCGATAAGAGCATAACTCCACACAATAGAATTAATAGCATCAACAACCGCTTGCATTAAATTTCCCCCTTTGTATAGTTGATTTTATTAAGTTTCTCAAGTTATAAATATTAATAATTCTTTTTTACATAGCTTTTAATTCGATTAATAGCTTCTATTAAATTCTCATCTGAATTGGCGAAAGAAAAACGTAAATATCCTTCACCCATCTTTCCAAATGCTGATCCAGGTGTAACAGCGACCTTTGCTTCATTTAAAAGTTCTATAGCGAAATCTTCAGATGGCTTTTTGAATTCTTTGATATTTGCGAAAGCATAAAAGGCGCCTGCTGAATTAATACAGGAAAAACCAGGAATCTCATTTAATCCATTTATTAAAATTCCACGTCGACGTTTATAATGGGTCACCATCTCTTCAACAACAGATTGTGGACCATTAATTGCTGTCACAGCTGCTTTTTGAATAAAAGGCGGTACACAAGAAGCCACTCCTTCTTGAATCTTTGGCATAACAGAAATAATATCTTTATTACCAATGACAAATCCTACTCTCCAACCCGTCATTGCATAAGTTTTAGATAAACTATTTATAATAAGAACATTTTCTTTCACTTCTGGAATTTGAGCCATACTAAAATGCACTTCATCATCGTAAATGATCTTTTCATACACTTCATCAGAAATAACGATTAAATTATGTTTTAATACAACTTCTGCTAGCTCTCTAATATCTTTTTCATTCAAAACAGAGCCTAATGGGTTACTTGGAGAATTTAAAATAATTGCTTTCGTTTTTGAAGTAACAGCTTTTTCAACGTCCACTGCTTTCAGTTTAAATTCATTTTCTTCATAAACAGGAACAGGCACTGCTTTGCCTCCAAGCATGAGAATTTGTCCTAAGTAATTAGGGTAGGCAGGATCAGCAATAATAACCTCATCACCTGGATTGATAGTTGCCACTAAAGCTAACATAATTGCTTCCATTCCTCCAAAAGCAACCATAACTTGATCAGGTGTATATTCTTCTCCAAATTCAATAGTGTATTTTTTGGCTACCGCCTGACGTAGTTCATCAGTCCCTGCATTGGATACGTAATGGGTAAGATTCTCGTCTATTCCTATCTTTGCAGCTTCTTTTATATAATCTGGTGTTTCAAAATTTGGCTCTCCAACAGTTAGTTTGATAACATCTTCATATTGATTGGCTAATTCAAACATACGTCTAATTGCCGATGCGGGATAATTTTTTGCAACATTCGATAAATAGTTCATAGTTATTCCTCCTGTAATAGCTAGTATAGTTTTTTATCAGTGCCAATAGATTTTATGAACAAATTTTACCACCAGTTTTGTTATGCTTTCTAAGAGGTTACTTGAATCTTCTTGGATAGTTTTCTTCATCCATACTTCTCTAAATGTCATATTCATACTTAATTACCTCCTAGTTTGATAGATTCTCAATATACGCTTTTGCACGTTCAACAACACCTGCATAACCATCTTTTGCAAATGCTTTGTTTAAATCACTTCCAATCCCAACTGCCACTGCCCCTGCATCTAACCATTCGTTCATATTAGCTAAGCTAACACCGCCTGTAGGCATAATTGTGATATGTGGTAGAGGCCCTTTAACGGTTTTAATAAAGTTTGGTTCAAATTGATTTCCTGGGAATAATTTAATAATGTCACTTCCACCTTCAAGTGCTGTTACCATCTCAGTAATAGTCATACACCCTGGTAAATATGGTATGCTATAGCGATTGCAAAGCTTTGCAATCGCAGCGTTGTAGCTTGGACTCACAACAAACTTTGCACCGTTTAAAATCGCGTGGCGCGCAGTCTCAACATCCAAAACTGTGCCGGCTCCAATTATTGCATCACTATGGCGTAATGCTTTAAAGGTTTCTTCAACAAAAGGTGTTGTATACGTTATTTCAATTGCTCGAATGCCACCTGTAATTGCACCTTTTGAAATTTCTGTCGCTTCTTCAGATGAACTTCCGCGAATAACAGCTACAACTTTTGCATTTGACAACGCTTTCAAAATTTCGATTTTTTGCATTCCTGACAACTCCTAACGCTCAATTAGTTTTTCATCGCCGATAAATTGCCTTAATTCTTGCAAGAATGGGAGCCCTTCATTATCTCCTTTAATCGCTGCTACCAGTGCACCCGCACCATTGGCTAAACGAAGACGTTCCGGGATATCGTAACCATTTAAATAGCTATAGACATAAGCTGCATCAAACGCATCCCCTGCTCCAACTGTATCAATCGCACGAATGGAAAAAGCTTCTCGATCATAATGTTCAGTTGCTGTATAAACAGTGGCGCCTTGTTCACCTTTTTTTACAATAATTTCATCTATTTTATAACTCTCTTGAACGTCTTTAACTGTACGCCCTTCAAATAAAAGTTCGAATTCATCCTGTCCTGTTAAAAGAAGATTGATAGATGGATACACTTTTTCATATACCGCTCGGGCATCTTCTATAGTCCATAGTTTTAAACGTAAATTTGGATCAAAAGATATAGGTATATTTTTTGCTTGTGCTAAAGCAATCAATTTCAATGCAACTTGAATGTTATGTTCACATACCGCTAAATACACTCCGCTAATATGTAATAAGTCCACATCATCAAGCACTGACTCATCTATACGATCTTCTGTCAGCTCAAGTAAAGGTGATGGATTGCGGTAATAAAACGATTTACCTGCACCGTCTTCTCGAATTTCTTTGAAGTAAATAGAAGTTGGAATATGGGGTGTTCGTAAAACATACGAAACATCAATCCCTTCACCACGCGCAAAGTTATAAATTAACTTGCCAAACTCATCGTCTCCAATACAACTAATCCATTTTGCTTCCATATCTAAACGTGTAACACCTATTGCAAAATTTAATTCTGCACCACCCACAGCTCGCTCAAAGGAAGGAACGAATCGTAGAGGACCTGTCTTAGATGGATTAAAAACGACCATTGCATCCCCTATCGTTGCAATTCGTTTATTTCTCAATTTTTTCATCCCCCTCCGCAAATAAAACGTTTTAGTAAATCGTTTTAGTAAATCGTTTTATTAATACTAACACGATTTTTTTTACGTTGCAATGACAATCTGATTATTTAGATTATTGAAACAAATTACCATTTCTTCAATTGTTAATAAAGAAAACTGTCATTCCAAAGCTGAAAAACAACCATATAGACCCATAAAGATTGTTTAGATTTAATTACTTTTATTTGATTCAACTTTTTTTGTAATTATGTAACTAACGAATATTTAAGCAAAAAATTCCCCGTAAAAGATAGGTTTATGCCTACCTTTTACGGAGAATTCACTTTGTAAAGAATTTTTCTTTATTGATAAAACGGCTTCACCTTGTACCCATTTTTCTCCAAATGATAGCGAATGTTTTTATCGATTAAGAAGTGACCTGAACCAACAACAACAAAGTACGTACCTTTTTTTTCTTCAAGTACATTCATGATTTTCTTTGCCATTTGTTCATCACGTAAACCAAATAGCATGTCATTGTACTCTGACGATTCTCCTTCCATTGCTTGGAAACTTTTTGCAAAAGTTTCAACATCCCCCTGCTTCCAGCTTGTAAACCACTCTTGCAGGATTTCGGATTGATTTTCTTCTGATGGATTGATTATGTTATCCAACACAGCAACTAAAGACTGCTCCTGCGCTTCTGGTGATAACGCGTCAAACATATCAACTTGTGCTTTTGTACCTTCTAATTCAATCACTGGCTTTTGCTGCAGATGTGCATTCAATAAAAAGTACATATCAATACCGTGCATCGCCATATCTTGTGGCGTCATACCAAAGGAATCATCCATCGCCAGTAATGATAATGTGCTAGAGAGCATCCAAGGCTTTTGCAATGTCAGTTCTTCCATTGGGAGCTCATAAAGCGCTGCGACTTGCTCAAGCTTCGCATATGTTTCTGGCGCAACTGCATCTTTCAATGTTAAGCCGTCCGTATACATTGCTTTTTCTGTATAGTATTCAAGCCCTTTCGTATCTAGAATATTTGCCTCTACTAACAGCGCATCCGCTTCATCGAACGCTGACACTAGTTTTTTATCAAATGGATATAAGTCAGGTGTACCTAAGTGAATGGACCCCAGTAAATACACACGTGTATCTTCATCCTCCACTACCCAGGCTACCCCTTTTGCTCCTTGCTCTGCAAGCGCATATGTACTCTTAATGAATCGAACAGCTAGTAGAACAGCCTGTTGCGTCGTTGCCTTTTTCTCTAACTGCAGTCCGTTTGAAGAACCTTGTAATATGTTATGATCTTTCATAAATTTAATGGCATCTGTGCCAACAGGTAAATCATAGCGCGCCACGATATTATACAAACGCTTCACAATATCACCGCGTGTGTTATCGTTCTTCACTTTCACTGGCTTATACTGTTTATTTTCTGCTAAGCCCAGTGAGGCAATTTTCTTTTCCGTTAATGCCAGCAGTTCATTTACCTTGTCCACCGAGATCTCTTGAAGGAAGCCTTCATAATACCATTCAGTTGGGTAAATTCCGTATTTTTCACCCTCGTTTAAGGTTTCAATCGCCCAATTACTAATCGATGGTACTAGGGGAGGTGATTGCTCCTCTGCATGGATCACGGGCACAACCGTTGTCAGCATCAATGAAGCACCAAGCAACGCAGCACTTGTACGTTTCATTATCTTTTTCAACATATTCTATTCTCTCCCTTGGTCTTATTTTTGAATCAATACTGTTTGAAATTATACCATACAATACCCATCTATTTTATACTAAATGTGAAAATGTTTACAATTTTGTATCGACCTGAAAAACTACAAAATGCTTGGCCATTTTATATGTATATCAATCCTGATACGGTTTCTAAAAAAAATAAAAGCCTTGTAGAGATATCTCCACAAGGCTTTTCTAATTGGAACGATTTACATTGCAAACTTATTATTTTGAAACAGAACCGTCTTTAACTTTATTGTTATTCGCATCAACTAGGTTAGTTGATTTGAAATCAACTACAATATTATCTGTTAAAGCATAGTGATCTTTAGTTGTCACAGTAAGGTTACCACCAGCTGCAACAGCAGAAGTAAGTTTTACAGTTGAACCAGCAATCTTAACTGTTAAACCTGTTGGTGTATTTTGGTCAGCAATACTTTCAGTGAAGTCTACGATAAATGTTTTGCTATCTACTACAGTTACTTTAGAAGCTACAGGGGCAATATTTTCTTTAAGTGCTATTTGAGTTGTAGCTTTACCATTTTTAAGTGTATTCCCTTTAGTATCTACTACATTCTTAGCTTCAAGTACATAATTACCATTAGCAGTAATAGAACCTTCAGGTAAAGTGAATCTTACTTTTTTATTACCATCTACAAACTGAAGTTGAGTTCCAGCAGGAAGTTCTTTTCCTCCAAGTGTGTAGTTAGCTTCTGTTGTTGCTGTTGCAGTCACATCTGCAGCATACTCAACAGTAAATACATTGTTATCTGTTACCACAACAGGTGTAGTTCCAAATACTAATGAATCTGTAACAGTTTCAGGTGTAGTTTCGAAAGATCCAGTTGTAACATTAAATGTAATCGTATCTGCAGTAACGTTTTTAGATAAATCTTTAACCGCTCCAGCAGCTAATTCAAATGTATATGTTGAATTGCTATCTAAATCAATGTCAACTTTCACTGTGTTTTTCTCAGCACCCTCAATTTTGCCGTTTCCATCTACGTCGAAACCAGCATCAGCTTTTACCGCTGTTACTTTTCCAGCTGTGTAAACAACACCATTTTGAGTTTTAAGCGTTAAATTTCCATCTACTTTTACAGGCTCATCAAAAGTAAGGTATAAAGCATCTACGTCTGTAGTAGAATTCACATCATCAGCTACTAACATTTTAGTTGAGGCAGATACAAGTGTAGCAGGCGTTGTATCTTTAGTTAGAATAGCATTGAACTCAAATGCATCTCCAGCATTACCAGCTAAATCTTTTTGTCCTTCTACTTTAATGTTTGTATTAATAAATGTCGCTGTACCTAATGCAGTTTTAGCATTGATAGTGAATACAGTTTTATCAGAAACATCTTTAGTATCAGCATCTGTTAAGTAGAAAACAGTTGATCCAACAGTTACTTTTGCATACTCTTCAGTAGTAGCATTTCCATCAAGATTTTGTTTCATTAATTCTTCTGAGAAATCAAACGTGATTTCTGTACCGTTCACTGCTGTAGAAACAGTTGGTTTTGAACTATCAACGTCTGCTTTAGCAACTGTGAAGTTAACAGCAATAGGATTAGCGATATTGTTTGCGAAGTCAGTAGCCCCAACAATGTCCACTTTATAAGTCTGTTCAGCTGTTAAGCCTTTGATTGTTAATGTTTTACCAGATAAAGTATATCGATCTTTAGAAAGTTCAGTACCATTTAAGCTTACTGTTCCTTCACTTTGTACAGGCTCATCGAAAGTGATAATAGCTGTAGTGCCTTTTGCTTCTACAGAATTAACGCTAACAGGAGTTGTGTCTGCAAATGTTAGCAGTTTGATAAACTCTTCAGTTAGAACTTTAGCATCTGCTTTAGTTTTGATTGGTTTTACAGTAACTTTCCCATTAGTTAATTTTAACTCTTTATCAGTCGTTAAAGTAACAGTCAGTCCGTCTTCAGATACTACTGCGCTAGTGACAGCTACACCTTCAATAGCGTATTTTGTTGTCATTGCAGCATCTTTTGCATCAACAGCTGTGTTGAACTTCACTTCAAGCTCCTTAGCATTAAGTCCTTTTACAGATGCTACAGCTGGTGTTACATCTTCAACTGCATCGATAGTACGTTTTACCATAGTAGCGAATTCTTCGCGGCTGATTTTATCTTGTGGTGCTAATAATGAACCTTTACCATTGATTACGCCGTTTTCTACAGCTGTTTCTAAGTAAGATACAGCCCATTTAGAAGCTTTAGAAGCATCTGAGAATTGACTAAGATCAGCTTTACCTGTTAATTGGTAACCTTGTACGATAACTTTAGCAGCTTGTTCTCTTGTTAATTGAGCTTTAGGTTCAAATTTACCATTGCCCATACCGTCAAATAATTCTGGTGAAGTTGCAAGCACTGCGTTATAGAACCAGTCATTTTCATTTACATCAGAAAAATCTTCTGTTCCTGTAGGTTTTAAATCCAATGCTTTTGATAAAATTTCAGCAGCTTCTGCACGAGTAAGCGTACCAGCTGGGTTGAAGTTTCCTTTTTCATCGCCTTGGATGAAACCTTTGTCAGTTAAAAACTGTACGGCTTCTTTTGCCCAAGATGAAATGCTATCTGCATCTTTAAATTCAGCAGCTGATGCTACTGGTACGATTGCTGATGCTACTAGAGCTGCTGTAGCTGTAGTTGCGAAAAATTTACGACCTTTGTTTTGCTTTGCCATTATGTTATTCCTCCAGAACTTTAATAAAATTATACTATTCTGTGAAAACAATATTATTGCTCTATTAATTTTCGCAAATATGTATAATAAGTTTTCGCAAATAATAAATTTACTACAAAAAATTATATGTAAAGCAATCTTCTAAACTTATAATGATTATATTTCCCAATCAAAATTTGCTTTACTAGACAATAATATTACTATGATTCCAATAAATAAACGATAAAAATAAGGTAATATTACTATAAAATTGGGCTAATAGGTTATTTTTTCATAAAAAAATTATTTAGGTTTTCGAAAAATACGTTAAATTTTTTAAAGTAATAATAGGTGTGTTGATTAGGAAAAATAGGCTTATTATTGAGCGATAAAAGGATTTTTTTATCACAAACCTGAAGTAATACTATTTATGTAGCTGCAAAGACAATTGTTGTGAAAGCTGAATTAAAGTATTTCTTCAACCTTTATTTAATAACAAATAGAAACACTCCATTTTGAATTGTGATCAAAATGGAGTGTTTTTATAACTAAGTATGAATTTTTTAATATCCCTTATTGCTTTTATTACAGATTTATAGACTGCTACCACTATTGGTACTTTCCTTTACTTATTGAATAAATCTAGGGTCTAATATCCCTAAACCACTTCCTAAAATTTCAAATCTTACTTTCGAAACGCCTTCTAAATTAACATTAACCTTCACCTTGTCTTTTATTGATCCGCTATTATAAATCAATTCATCATCTGCATAAATTTTCAAGGATCCTATACCAGAAGATCCAGCCACTAACTTTTTAACCGGCGCTAAATAGGTTTCGAACCCTTTGTAATTTCCATTAGATAAGTATTCAACTGTATGATCTTGAACAGCTCCTCCTCCATGATATCCACCAACTTGATATGAATGATCAAACTTTTCCCCCGTACTAATAACGATTGAACTTGGATAATGGAATAAGTGGTCTTCATCATAGCCAATAGGTTTTACATCTTTTAAAGAGATGAATTTTGGAACATCGCCAATATAAATCGATTTTGTTTTTCCATCCCATGTCACTTGTTCTCCCAAAGATTCAGCAACAAAGCGCATTGGGACGTATGTAGTGCCTTGATAAATAAATCCAGATTGACCTTCGACCGGTACTTTTTTAACCTTATCTACATAGTAATTGATAGTATCTTGAACTACGCTGATCTTTATCATGTTGCTTGCTGCTTCCGTTGTTGAGAGGATAGTAAAGGTCAAACCTCCTAATATAAAAAATCCTAAATAACTTGTTACGATAAGTAGCTTTTTCACAAAATCACTCCTTGATATTTCATATCAACATAAATTTATTCTAAATTATACCATATATTTCATAACAGCTTTAAAGGTTTGGAAATAATCGCTGATCCTTATTACAGGTTAAGTGTCGCCCTATTGTTGAAAAGTTTGTCCTGTTTTATTGGCTAAGTGGTTTCTGGGGAGGAATATTGCAATTCTACTGTCAGCCTAAGGGAATTGCAAAAGGGCAATTAAACTATTAGCTTCCTTTTTTATACTTTTTCAATAAAATTTGTGGAATTTTTTATAATATGTAAACTTTTCTTAAGGTTCTGCGTTGTATGGGCAGAAGGGAGGCAGACATGGCAAAGCAATCAATGAATGAATTTTTGCAGCAAGTAGGAACCATATTATACCGTTATTTGAGAAAACGTGGATTAACCCATGAGGATGCAGAGGATATCGTTCAAGATACATGTTATAAATTTTTATTACATAAAAATGGAATTCAATCAGACAAAGTAATGAGTTGGTTATATCGTGTGGCCACCAATCAGTTTTATGATCTCAAGAGAAAAGAAAAGCGCCATCCAACAACCGAATTTGATGAAGTTCAATTGACAGTATTGATTAACATGCCTGAGATTCAGGTCCTAAAAAAAGAAAAATTACAGGACATCCGAGACACGCTTGAAACGCTATCCACCTTGCATCAGGAATTATTAGTCCTGAAATATGAGCTGGGATTATCGTACAAAGAAATTTCAGCCCTCATGAATAAGAATGAAAACACACTAAAAACGCATGTCAGACGTGCTAGGGAAGAATTTACTGAACGATTTAAGGAGGACACTGATTATGAATAAAGAACAAAATAATTTTTTATTTGATGAAAAACAGACGAAAAAAATAATGAGAAAGGCGAAATTTTGGTCAACGATAAAAATTATCGGAATATCGATTATCGTTACGCCAATTGTTCTAGTAGCAGTATGGTACAATCTCAGGAATTTATCATTAAATAGTGCCGTGGAAGTAATGGATGATATTTGGTTCTATAACCAAATTAGTTCCCCAAATGTTCAAATTAGCAAACAGATGTTTGATGATAATTTGTTCGGAGGGAAAATAAAAGCAACAACATATAAGGTACTTGGAGATAAGAATAGACCTTATATTTGGGAACCTCTCGAAAGTGATTACAATCTATTCGGAACTATTTCACATAATTACATTTCGGACACAATCCAAATAGAAGGTTCAGAATCACTAGCAGAAACAAATCAAATTGAATCTTTTAATGAATACACTGGCGATAGAGAAATGTTTTTTTATCATCCTAAGATTTCATACGATGTTTATAAAGACAGTATCAGTGAACTCAATCAATTGGAAGAAAATACTTTAGTAGAACTAGCAATATCTTTTGATAATGCATATAGCTTTGACGACATTAAAAGCAAGTTACCTTCTAATGTGCAAGTAGATTGGTGGTGGGTAGATACCTTTACAGGGGAAGGATTGAATTTTATGAAGCAAAGTCAGGGTACTATTGGAGCTAAATCTCCGTTCATTTATGGATTTCAATCAGAGCAATCAAAACCAAAAGCACGACGTTCTCCAAGCGGGGTTGACACCTTTATTTCAAACATTGAGTATCTTCGAGGAAGGAAGAACTTTCAGTGGGAAACAAACCAAGTTTATCAATCTTTAATAGGGGAAAATGGAACCCTGGATAGAAGTGATGTAAAAATTATTGGGGCCGTAGTAACTGGCACACCAGAGCAATTGGAGTCTTTACTAGGGCAAACATACATTAAAGCATCAACGTTTGGGGTAATATCTAATCGAAAATAGGGCACTTAAAATTTATTCCGTAATCAGGCGCGATTTCGGAATAAATTTCCATATTCAACTAAAGGATGCTTTAGTAAAAATATCGACAAAAGATCAATCTTTATTATAAAGCTACACAAATATGTATAGTACAAATAAGGCTCGTTTCACAATAAAATTAATTAACGAGCCCTTTGTTATATTCAATCCACTTTTCCATTTCTCTTTCTACTGCTCGATTTTGCCACTCAAACCAAATACCAGAACATTCGCTACAATGACTGTCTACTCCATTTTTATTATGCATATCTCTACATGTAAATAAAGTCTTTTTACGGCAACTGTAGCAGTAGATTTCTTTTTCTCTATAAAATTCCATGACTAATCCCCTTCAATTTTATACATATTTATTTCCATTTTTGAAATAAGTTATTCTAAATAAACTAGAATATTTAACTACAAAAAGAATATCTTTTAAACTTTTTAAAGTTTCAATTTGGATAAATACTGTAAATATTATTGAGAATAGTGGGTTTCTAAATGAACAATCATTTGCAATTCCAGAGAAATTCGTACTAAAAACGCCATTAAGGAAGTACTTTTCATAATGGTGTAAAGTTCATCATTTATTGTCATAGTTATCTATGAAACTAAAAAAGATGACTCCTATACAGTATAGAAATCACCTTCTTGTTTCTTAACCTCTGTTCTCTTGTGTCCTTGACATAAGTGCTACTTTCGTTGTTTTCCAATTACTATCTTGTAGTAGCAAATCCTTCTTTGAGAATATTCTAATCCCTACAATATAAGTAACTAGTCCAATAGCAGCCAATACTACTAGCTTCAAAATATAATCAGATGTTCCGGCAATAATGGAATTGACTTCATCCAACGCTACAATTGTCAGTTTGTCTATTTAGCTGGTTATACCATGATTAGATTAAAAAAGTAGTATAGTAGGACAACGATACGCTTTTTTTGGGTAGAATGTGCATGGCATCCGCAAGCAATATCGAAGTAATTGCTAAAGTCATATGTTCTAATTACTATTTAAATCATATAAATCTTTTAATTTTATCTCCTCAGTATTATTTTTAAATTGAATATTTATCTTGTCCTCATCGGTTAATTCTTTTTTTTCGCCATTGTTGAGTAATAGAGTATTTTTATCTAAGAAGGTATAAGTGATGTTAACACCATCTCTATAGGACGTTGCTAATTCAGAGAAAAAATTCCATTTCTTATCAGCTGAAATATTCCAATTTTCATAAATAATAATTTCATCTTTATATTTATTATTTCTAGAATTATCAATAGCTAAAAGATAACGATTGTTACTTTTGGCTTGGAATGTCAAGGTAACTGTTGTTCCATGTCGTTGAATGTTTGTTTGCACATTATTCTCATCTGCTATCCACATATGGACAAAAAGAAAATAATAACTCACAGATATAATGATAAAGAAAGCTAGTAATGATCCTGCGACCATGAAAATTTTTCTCCTATTTTTGGAACGCACCTTTTTTAAATAATCAATACTTTCCTTTTCCTTATTATGTTCATGGGTATTTTCTACAAAAAAAGCTTCTTGCATTTCCATTACATATTTTTTGCATTCTTCACATTCCTTCATATGTTTTTCCATCTGTCTAGTAGTTTCTTCACTAGTCAATTTTTCTATATAGCTAGGTACTAAATCTTTAAAAATATCATGGTTCATATCCTATAACACCCTTTCTTAATTCTTGTTTTGCACGATAAAATGTAACTCTTGCCCAATTTTCCGTTTCACCAACAATGGAGCCGATTTCCTTAAAAGAAAGATCACCTAATAACCGTAAGTAGAGTATTTCACGCTTTTTATCACTCAGTTGATGAGCTTGCTTGAAAAAATTAACTTTATCTTCTTTTCTAAAATATTCTTCTTCTAAGTTGGAGGTTAATGCTTTCATATCACTTAATGACTCTAATAATTGATTTCTTTTCTTATCATGATTCAGTTCCTGTAGCCAAACATTTTTTGCAATAGAACATAGCCATGTAGTAAATTTCACTGTTCCATCATCATGAAATTTGTTTATAGACTTAATCGCTTGATAGAACGTCTCCTGAGTTAACTCTTCAGCAATTTGATGATTATTAGTTAGTGCCAATAAATATCTAAAAACGAAATCTCCGTATTCTTGATATATATTATCTTTATTCACAATTTACCTCCTTTCAGATAGCTTGAAAAACACCAAATAAAGTTCGTTTGGTTGATAAATATAAGAAAGCGCGATATTTATTAACTTTAATTAAATTGGCTTTAATTTCTTTTTAATAATTTTTTCAACTATCAGTCAAGCTACTAAAAAAGTTAATCATTCATATATCCAAAATTTTATTGATTCGTTACAGTTTTTATAAAAAAATATATATTTTTTTTACCATGTCTACTTGATTATTTCCTGTCACACCTTCTAAAGAATGTATATAGGAAAGAATTTCATGTTTATTTGATTTATCTATATTACTTGTAGCTTCATTTAATAGTAGTAGTTTAGGGTTACTAACTAAGGCTCTTGCTAAAGCAATTTTTTCACCCCAGATAGATTACCGCCATTTTCATCTAGTAACATTTTTAATCATTTAAATGAAAAGAATCTAACTGGTAAAGACCACATATTTCCGCAACTTCATCGATATGATTAACATCCAATTCCCTCAACGAAGTTCCCATTAATAGATTATCTAAAATAGCCCCTTCAAATATAAATGAAGATTGATTTACATACGCTATATTTTCTTATGTACTTAATGAATATTCTGCTTCAACCCAAGCTTGAAAATAAGGATTGCTTTTCACTATTCTGAATCTACAATTGCTAGTTTTGGATATGCCTTATCATTACTCGGACTAATAATCGAATATCAACTTTCTAACTGTAGAGGTGATTCTTCTCCTGTGTAGAAATAAAAAAGTTGTTTAATTAGGCTCATTGAAATAAAGTATCCATCTATCAGCATAATGGATAGATGGGTATTAAAGATGTGCTGCGCAGATTATCAAACAAAGTACTCGGTGTTCCACATGAATTTCCCCACATACCCCAAGCCGTCTCCATTTAACTCCTTTGAATTAGTTAATTATCAAAAATTTAGTAACCCCCCGATATATTAATACGTCTAACGGAATATAGATGAAAGGGAGTGAAACACTTGCGCATACTACAAGCTACTGTCATTCTGTTATTACTTTTCTCCAGTCTATCAGGGTGTTCAAGACCGAGTAGCGATTCGGAAGGCATATCAAAAAATATGGTAAGTGAACAGTCTAGCATGTCAAAAGAGCCGATAGGTACAGCTGATGCAGAAGGATATATTATAGACAAAACGGAAAATTCATTAACGATTGTATGGTATGTTCAACAAAAAGACGTTACTACGAAAACTAAAAAGGAAATTCTTGATATTGCAAAGCCCAATGCTTTAACTGCCTCTTATTCAGAAACCAATAATTTTGAAATTGGAGATAGCGTGTTAATTTGGACAACGGGCAAA
This sequence comes from Lysinibacillus agricola, assembly GCF_016638705.1. Taxonomy (GTDB): domain Bacteria; phylum Bacillota; class Bacilli; order Bacillales_A; family Planococcaceae; genus Lysinibacillus; species Lysinibacillus agricola. The sequence continues at coordinate 5,032,973 of NZ_CP067341.1, forward strand.
TATGATGATTCAAATCCCCGTCAAGGCGCCGCAACAAAAGTAACATTAGTCTCCAAAGCAGATGAATCGTAAGGAGCTTTTTCCCCCAAGAGTTGTGTTCACGCAGATGCTTTGAATTATACTTCGAATTGGTTAGGACAAGTAAAAGCATGTTGAGATTGTAACTATACTGCGTCAAGAATACGGATTAATGGTCCAGTATCTAGGAAACATGATGATGCAATAATAAGTGCCGCGATGGCTCATGAAACAGGGCATGCTTTGGGTATCAATTACTCAGCGGTTACTAATGCTTTAATATACAAAACAATTGGTAACTCGAATCAGGTAAGAATCTGGGATGACAATGCAGCTATTAAAGCTATTTATGGAAATTAGGAGGTGATTCACATGAAAAAGAAAAATTTCATACTTTTAACAGTCCTTGCAGGTCTTACAATCTTTTTAACTTCAAGCTATTTTATCAATGCAAGCAGTCCAGACGAACTAGTATTTAATGAAACACACGATTCATTTGAGAAAAAATATGATGATGTATCCGAACTAGAAAAAAGTGCTGAGTTGATAGTCGAGGCAAAAGCAACAGATGAAAAAAATAATCAGGTAATAATGGATGGAGATTTCCCATTATACTACTGGACAGAGAGCAAGTTTGAAGTGGAGAAAATTCACAAGAATAATTTTGGTATTAAAGAAAATGATGTTATTACTGTGAATGAACCTTATGCATTTATTAATGAAAATGATGTTTTTATCTCTGAAGGATATGAGATGTCCGAAGTGGGAGCAAAGTATCTTCTATTTTTAGCGAAAAAGGAAAATGAAGATAAATATCTTCCTATCGCTGTATATCATGGAAAATATAACATGAACTTTAATGGTAAAAAACAATTATCAAATAGAATGAATCCATTCGAAATTGAAAATCCTAATTATGTGAAACTAAAAAATTCAGTGAAAGAAAAATACAACTTTGATTGATAGAAGTAGAATAAAATGTCACCAATTAAAAGATAAATATTAATATAATTTTTATGTAAATAAAGTAGTGTCCGGATACAAGTCTTTTAATAAGTTCTGCATGGCTAACATCTTCTTCAAATATTCAAATCATATAAGAAAAAACATAAACCTATACTAGTATCGAGTAGCTTGAATATTATTTCCATTAGGAGACTTACTTGCACTTTATACTAACGAGGTTAGAATTTCTGAACTTATTTTATAACTTGAATCATAATGTCTAACTGAACATCTTTTTTCCAAAATATTTTTCACACTCATGATATCAACTCCGAAGTTTTTATTTATTTCACCTTTAATTATAGTAAGCAATAATAAATAAGAAAATAACGCACTTAAATGTGGTATAGCCACTTTTAAGTGCCTATTTAGGAGGGAAAGCATAGGGTTAACTATAATACTGGCATCAACATTTTTATGAACATCGCAGGTGGGAAATGGAAATGTTTAATACTCTTTTTCTTGAGTCAAAAATCAGTAAGGACAAAAGAGTTTTACGAATTAATACCTGGAATTACACAAAAAGTCTTAACAGATCAATTGAAACAGTTAGAAAGAGATGGACTTGTACGAAGAGAAATATTTAAAGAAGTACCACCAAAAGTAGAATACAGCTTAACAGTTCTAGGAAGATCATTTGTACCAGTATTAAACACAATGTGTGAATGGGATAATAAGTATGCAATTATAAAAGGTATAGATAAAGATCAAAAAATTAATTGTGATCAAACTTCACCTAAGGTTCCCACTTTCAAAGACAATTATTAAAAATAACTTATTCAGTAGGATCACACCTCTATCTTCGCCGCTTCTTTATATGGGTGAATAATTCAATTTCTATTTAACCTTCACCAATTTATAATTATCTATTGTTAATACATGATCACATAATAGATCAATATCTTCTTGATTATGGCTCGTTATAAAAATCGTCTTACCATTATTTTTATAGTCCAATAATAACTTTCTTATATTCTCTACACTTTCACTGTCGAGTGCATTGAATGGTTCATCTAATATTAAAACTTGCTGATTTTCCATTATAGCTTGAGCTAAAGAAAGCTTTTGTTTCATCCCTAATGAATAGTGTTTTACCTTTTGTTTGTTATTGGGATCTAGACCTACGATTTTCATCGCATTTTTGATTTCTCCATCTGAAACAAGATTCTGAATAATTGCTAATGTTTTCAAATTATCAAATCCATTTTTGCTAGAATCATAACCCGGACGATCTATGATGATTCCAAAGTTTTTCGGGAATTTAGTTTTTAGTTCCATATAATCAGGATCAATCACTATACTGCCTTCATCAGGCGGTATAAAACCACAAATCATTTTAAAGAGTACAGACTTACCTGAACCATTATTTCCTGTAATTCCGTAAATATATCCTTTTTCAAATCGAACAGATATGTCTGTAAATATCGGGTTATTTTTAAATGATTTACTTACATTTATTAACTCAATTAATGCCATTAAATTTCCCTCCAGTATTATAATGAAACTCCTCTTTTTTTGAATAAGTAATAAATAATAAATAATTCAACTAAGAGATAAATAAGCAAAATAATAGAAATTTGAACTATTACATTTTCGCCACCGCCTACATGACCAAGACTGTTTAAACCAGATGGGAAGATTAGTTTTTGATTCAAAATAGGTAAACTAAGTACCATAAGTATTCCTAATGTAATCAGGCTATACTCACCTTTTTTCCATATCCAGATGACAATAAATGAAATGAGTACATAATTCATTAGTTGTAAAAAACCATTTATAAAGAAATGATAAACTAGCATAGGTACTGAACTTCCTGGCACTTCTGTTAAGGATAAATTGAGACTTTTCCCTTCCAATACGCCTGCGATAATCGTTACGCAAAATAAAACGGTTAATAATAAGATTCCCTTAAGCATAACTGGCCTGAAAAATTGCCCGAACCAGCGATACAAGCTAGGATACCGTATTAATTGATAATAAATTCGTTCGGTTAATACAATACTTAAATGCATTTGGAACAAATAAACGAACCCTAAGAAAATAATGCAGTAATAAACAAACGAATCGATGAAAAATCTCTGTTCAGTAAAGCCAAAAAAGACAATATATAATCTGTCCCAAACAGTAGAAGTTTTTACACCAGCCCCAGATGCAGGGAAAATGACCCCTAAAAGACAAAGAACTATATAAATGACTGTATTTTTGATTTGTGGCATAGTATTCCATCCTAGTTCTCTATTTTTTAAAAAGTTTTACCACTAAAATACATATTATAAATATTGTGGGTAATATTAACAATGGAATATAAAACGAATTGAAATTTCCAACATTATAGTAAGTAAGAACATAATTTTGAATTTGAAGCCAAGTCCAATCTACCCTTTTAAATGAGATAAGTGTCCCAAAATAGATACAGCTTATTGCAATGGTTAGCGTACTGTTTTTAGGCCTAAATAAGTAAAACGTCGCTATAACAACATGTACAGTAATCAAAAAAGAAAAATACTGTAACATTTGCACCAATACGGAAAAATATGGCTTACTAAAATGCTGTTGCAATCCAAAAACAAGATAATTTATTAATCCAAAATCATTGGTAGCATACTGGCTCCACGATAGTTGGAAAGGAAGAGGCAAGGTAATTAAGTAACCGATAAATATCCAAATTAATAGGAATACTACAATCGACGGAATAATTTTACTAACCGTATATAAAATCCATCCTGTATAGCTACGGACTCTATGCAAGATCATATATTCCCAATTTTGCAAAATTACCTTGCTAAACAAGAAAAGAAATAAGGGAAATAGAAAATATATAAACAAAAAAGGATTAAAGATAAAGTCTATAATGAAATCCCATAGATTAATTGAAACTCCCTGTATCTCTTGTATCTTAGCTAGTTTAGATTTTATATTCCAACCGTAAGGAAAAAGGAAAAGTATCCATAGTGTCCATTTCCAGCTTAGAAATTCTTGTCCAATCTCTTTTAACTTGATCATATTAAATCATCCAGATAATCGAATTTTTTTCTTATGTATAGAAATAAACATAAACATAAACAACACAATCCTATAAACGGAGTGACAGCTGTCCAAATGGGTTGTTGTATATAATTGTATGGGAAGACAGCATCCAAAAGTTGAAATGGTCTATCTAGTAGATAGCTGCCTACGAAAAAAATTAATGTCGGAATAGACATAGCTACAAACTTATTTGGTACTATCAATAAAAGCAAGAAACCAATAGAAGCATATATTGCTGCATTTATCCCTACCCAAAAGGAATAGATTAATCCATAGGTTAAAGAACCATATTCTAAAAGTTGTGTAAAAGTAAAACGTGTATAAGCGTCTTCTTGAACCGTTATTTCATTCAAATTATATGCTTCGGGTTGTAAATGAGCCAACCCTAGCGAGGGGAAAATATAAAAGCAAAGGCTAAACAATGAAAAAATATAAATAAAAAAAACACTAAATGATAACAGAAAATTTGCAGAAAACTTGATGAAGAGTAATTTCTTTATCGGCATTCTTAGACGTGTATAAACTAAAAATCGATTTTTCAACTCTGCTGAAAATAAGGGTAAATAAATTAACGTTGCAAGAATAGTAAAGAAAATCGGCATATTTTTAACCATAAAAGAAAATACTTGTAATGAGTCTTTAAACTCGTAACTGTCTCTAACCGCTAAATAATAGATGATGGGTAAACACATAATGAATAACCATATTAAAACATTTCTAAATTTCAGTTTATATGCAATTTCCCTTCCAATCGAATACTGGCTCATTAATAGCATCCTCTCTCAATTAAAACTGATATAAGTGTTTGTTAACAATATCATTTTTACATTAATTTGTAAATTTCGAAAGAATGTGGAATCCCCTTATTTCTGCAATTTTAAAGTTAGTTCCCTATCCACTGAAAATTGTTCTCTAACATCTACTACGTCATCTAACCAATCCAACAAAACAATAACTTCTCTCCAAATTTGAAAAGAATTCATGCTGCCTTGTAGTCTTCCAGCCATTTATTCGCGTTACATTCCCATTCGAGGAAAAATCCTGAACATTTAACCACGGAATATACTCACTAAATTCTCCCTGACCTCTGCCTTCCTTTAAATATCGCATACTTTTTTCTTCCATCCACTTTTTCTGTTTGCCATATTTAAAAACACCCCTCTTTGATAAAAATAAAAAGAAGCTGGGACAAAAAGATTTTAGCCAATGAAAAACCCGAACTATTTTACGAAACTCTAATTTAGTGTTTTGTAATAGTTCGGGTCTTCTGATTATATTTCCAACTTTATTTATTCTATACATAAATGTAGAGTGACAATAAAGTTATTTAATTTTCTAACCTCAAATAAAAAAACCCGTCCAGATTTTTAGGACGGGATTAAAATAAAGTTGTTTAATTTTTGATGTAAAATACTTCACTACTTTTAAATTAAAAATAATAAAATCGTTTAATTCTAAGTGGTGTTTTACAATAGGGCTCTTAGTGAAATAGATCAACATTTAAGAATGTTGATCTATTTCATCTCCTGCTTTTTTCGATGCTCTTTGAAGTTGATAAAATTTCATCATACTAATTAATCCCGCTAATAGGGCTCCCAATAGGACTGACCCAATAATGACGAGGATCAATGGCCACTCAGCTTTTCCAAATAAATAATTAACCGTTACCATGTCAACATTGATAACTGAAAAAACCGCGATAATTAAGACCACAATTAGAGCTAATATTAAGTTCCATTGCTTTTTCATAAGCCACCTCATTAATTGTTATTTAACTATTCTACATTCACTATTATAGAATCAGGATTAGCTTAGGACAATCACTATTTCGCGGCAAGGATATTCCCTTTTTAAACAACTCTATTATTTTTTAATCGACTTTATTGTTTTTTAAATATTTTTATTACCATGAAACAATAAATATTGCTTTGAAATAAAGTTTGATCAAAATAGATTCTTCTCTTGCATATTTAGGTTTCGATTTTATAAAAAAGTTTGAACATTTTTTAACTGTGTTGTTCAACAATCGCGCCCGATTGCGGAAGACCGTGCCGTACAAAGTTTGATAATTAATTATATTTCCGATTGATAGGCATAGAATCCATTCTGTTTCTTGTAATCCGGAACTGGATTTTTCCCTGTAAATGGAGCCAATCGTTCAACATTCTCCCATAATGAAGGACTATTAAAATCTGAACTATTTTATCATCAAAAATTTGAAAGTATGGAACATTTCATTTCAGAATTGGAGAAGTACATTTACTATTTACAATAACAAACGAATTAAAGGAAAATTAAAAGGAATGAGCCCTGTCCAATACAGAGTTCATTCCTCAGTAACTGCTTAAAATATGTGTCTAACTTTTTGGGGTCACTTCATTTGAAGTTCCTTATAAATTCGTTATCTTACAGGTTCTATAGATGAGATCCGCCACTTGCATCGAGCAATTGACCAGTTACCCAACGGCTGTCTGAGGAAGCGAGAAAGGCGGCAATATCTGCCACATCCTCGGGTTCTCCCCATCTGTTGAAGATTGAAAGACCAGCCGCATATTTTTGTCCATCAAGGTTTTCCAAAGTCTCAGCATTCATCTCTGTATTAATAATTCCAGGCTGGATGGCGTTTACCGTAATATTACGGCTCCCTAGTTGTTTGGCTAGAAGACGCGTAAATGTGTCGATAGCACCTTTGGACATACTGTACGTGAAGACACTTGGAGAAGCTGCACGTGTTACAAAAGATGAAATATTAATAATGCGTCCTCCATCTTTTAAACGTGGCAAAGCTTGTTGAGTAACAAAAAGTGGTGCTTTAACATTAATCTTCATTACCTCGTCAAATGATTCTTCCGTCGTCTCTTCTAAACTGATAATTTGACCAATTCCAGCATTGTTGACAAGAATATCGAATCCGTCACCGCCCATATATTCCCGAATAGTGTCATCCAAAGTAGTAAATAAATCTTGAATACCATCTAAAGTACTAAGGTCCGCACCAATCGCGCAAGCATTTCCTCCGCTTTGCTCGATTTGGTGAACAACTGCTTCTGCCTCATTACGTCTTTTCCCGTAATGAACGACGACAAAGGCTCCCTCTTGTGCCAGACGCAATGCAATACTGCGGCCAATTCCTCGACTTGATCCTGTAACTAAAGCTATTTTGCCTGCTAACTTACTCATGCTTCCATCTCCTTGTTCAAACATAGTTATATTACATAGATAGTTATATCATGGAACATTATTTGAAATGTTGCTCTCCTATTCGGTTTCAAGGGGGCGATTGCTTCAGATAACTTAGTTCATCTCTTGGTTGCCAGCAGCATTGGTAGAGGTGGATTCAGGATTGTTCTTTATTTAGTAACTGAAAAAAATGAAATATACTTACTAACTATGTACCCAAAATCAGAGTGAGAAAATATGACTCCTAAAGAAATTAGAGATTTAGTCAAACATAATAAAGACTTAATTTTTGAATCAAAAGAATAAAAAAGGCCTCATGATCACATGGAGGGCACTGAAAAAGTCGATTTTCCACAAAAATGTGATGCAAATCGACTTTTTTGAGTTTCTAAATCCAACAAAAGACAGATTTATAATATAAAAAAATGAATTTCTTTAGTTTTTCAGTGCCCTTGATCACATGGAAGCTCTTTTTATTTAAAGGTGATTTTTATTACAAATTATCAGTCTTTTTTACAAAACTACGTTCTAAAGTGACGATAACATAGATATTCAATAAAAAATCTCTCCTCTTAGAAATCTATAGAGGAGAGATAATTTTAATCAATCTTTATTATAAATAATCCATCTTTCGTACAAAGCTACAGTGGTAATAATCTTTTTTTCAAGTAACGAACTTTTTTAACAAGTATCGATCTTTTTTTCAATACAACAATTATCCAAAGGGGTAAAACGGTGCAGCTTTTTTACAAACGGTATAACTTTATTTTAAACGGTACATCTTTTTTACAAACAGTACGACTTTATTTCAAATCTACATAATGTTGAATGACAATAAAATTGTATACTATAGGTCGCTAAAAAGCGCATTCTTATATTAGATATTTAAATTATTTTACAAAAAAGTTATATATTTAATATCCATTTGGTTGTAATGATTTCCCATACAACTGTAACAAAAAGTTAGTATACTGAAACGCTCCGAAGTGGAGCGTTTTATTAGTTTATTTTTGCAGTTTTTTAAAAGTTAAAATTGACCTCTTCGAGATAAATTCATAAGATTCAAAAGTTGTATTATTTTATTATGTATAACGGTCCATTTTCCTAAAAAATGTAGTAAATGGATACTGAAAATGTGATAGCATTAAATAATATAGTTTTGTTTAAAAATTTTAGGGAGGTTTAATATGTATTTATACTGTGAAAGGGTTTTATGGGATTATAAACAAAATGCATATGAATTAGTATTTGATTTTTATTTGAGAGAAGATTTGACTACCTTATCACGTTTTGCTGACTTAGAAAGTAATAATAACAATACTAACTTGTTAAAAACACTTTTAGTTCTAAATAAGGTGAAAGTCGAAAGTTATAAAGGGCCACGTCCGGGCTATTGGTATGATATCCCTATTGAGTTTTTCGAGAAATTCCTAATAACAGAGACAGAACCTGAATATAGTTTGATAAAATTTAATTTAACAATGCAAGATAACAATGAATTAAATTTTCAACAATATAGAACAATAAATGATGAATTATTTATTAATAATGAAACTATGAATTTTCATAAATGCAATTTTTACAACGAGCTTAACAAGCTTAAAGATGAAAATAATCCAAAGTTAATTATTAGAGATGTAGGTTGTGGTAATTGGAATGAAATAATTTGGGATGATTTCCATCTGATTTATGATCTTGGAGGAGATGTGAAGTTTAAAGAATCTGAAATGAACACAATAATAAATAGAGCAAATTTAACCAAAAAATTTAATGTAGTAATTAGTCATTGGGATTTAGATCATTATAGAGCTATCTTAGATTTAAATGATACTCAAATAAAGTTGATGGAGAATATTGTCGTTCCTTCTAAAATGCCAAATACACTTCAGCTGAATAATGCATTCAACCGATTACAATCTTCCGGTATAAATATTGATATTCTTTCCCCTGCACATAAAACGAAATCCGGAAGGAGAATCGAATTAGTATCTCAAGGTAAAGTTAATAATCTGGAATTATTTCGTTCAAGTGATGGTAGTAATATGAATCAAAGTGGCATAGTAATAACAATTGAAGGGAATGAAAAAATAGGTGTTTTAACGGGGGATCATCATTATCCTCAAATCTATAATAATGTATTAAATGTAACATCTGTTAAATCATACGTAATAGTGGTTCCTCATCATGGTGGGAATGCAGGAGAATTTAATAAAAACATTTGGGATACGCTTCCTTTATCGGAAGGAGCATTATCTACGAAATCTTTTAGATATAGGAATTTACCTCAAAATAAAATACATAAATTTTTTATAGAGGATAAAAGTTTCCATTGCACAGAGTGTCATTCTTCAGATTTCACATCGATACTATAGACTTAAAACTTTATCAATTAACACTTTAAACACCATTATTGAATATAAAAACAATTAATAATAGGTGGAGGTGGTTAGTTTGTTTTATGGAACGAGATGGTTTTATAAAATTTTATACTTTATAACGGCGATGTCACCTGCATATTTTTTATTTTTATTACAACTTGATGATAAATTTCAACATCCCTTTAAGATGAATTGGAATATCAAGATAGTGACGATAGATATAAATGTTTATTGGTGGTGTGGACTTTTATTTATTATTTTGTTTTTTTTAACATGGTTTCTTAGATTCTTGTTAACCCAACAATATATAAATTCTTCTACAAATCAGGTCCTACCTGGTAACAGGAAATCATTTGAAGAAAGTGAACTAGAAGAAATAAACGGGAATACAATGTCGTTTTTACTAGGTAATATAATTCCAGCTGTATTAATAATAGAAGGTAACTTATATGGAGCGATAATTGTTTTTATAGTAATTCAAATTTTGATTTACACTTTAATAATGAAAAGTACAGATATATTTCCTAATATCGCTCTCGTTATTCTAGGAATAAATCTATGTAAGACAAAAGATAGCAAATATGTTTTTACCTTTAAATCAAAAAAATTTATAGATTTTAAGGTATATCAACTAGGAGAACCAACGAAATCAAAGATATATATAACGATGTATAAGAAGTGAGGTATTGATGAGTAATGGCTTTAGAGCGTATTTATGTATGTACATCAAAAAATTCTAAGTTGTATAGAATTTATTTGTTGCAGACTGGTGATAAAGAGAAACAAAGTATTTTTAATAATTTTAAATCCGACTTAGCAAAACAGAGAACCAAGGAAAGTAATATGAATGTATTGAATGGTAATGCTTTAATCGAAGATATCCCGTATTATTTAGAGTTTGCTAAAATTGCCGAAAAAAGCTATCTACATGACTTTAAAGAAAAAATTGAAAGTTTACTCAACGATCCAGAGGAGAATATTATCCACTTTTCTAAGAAAAGTAAATCAAAAGGAGAAATAAAAAATCTTGAAGAAAATGAAGGTATAAAGTTTTTGATTGTTCAAGATGAACAATCTCTATATTTTTTATCTATTGCTAGAAATGCAGTAATCAAGAATAAATCCATATTGTCTGTATCAATCACTGAAAATACAACAGTTGTAGATGTTCCTAAAGGTATCCAAGTTCCACCTGTTGTTACAGCGCGATATGATAGAGCAGATGAAAAATTGTTTGTTTATGATGTTAATCGATTTGAAAGTATGTTAACTCTAAATGAAAATCGTAAAGCCAAATCACAAGCAGTCATAAGTAAATTCGCTCATGGTGAATATACAATTTCATCTGCTAAATATAAATTTTCTGGATTAGATGAAGATACAGTGACACAAAAATTATATAGCAGCGCGAGAGCTGTGAGAAGATTGTCTAAATATAGTGCTCAAGATACAGATTATTCTATTGAAAAAATTAAAGAAGCTGTTAATAAACTAGATGTATCACTTAGAGTTACTTTCAATGATACAAATAAAACAATTGAAGTAACACCCGATACAGCAAAAACATTTGTAGGGATTATCCATAACAGCATCGTACAACGTTTAATATCTGGTGAAATTGAAATTGCTATTTAAGAGGATTTAAAGATCTAAAAACCCACATATTTTGATTAATTTTTGTTCAAAACGTGTGGGTTCCCTCTATATAAAATCAAGGTTTGAAGCATTCTTTTAATCAAACTTTTTTCTAAACTACTCAACAATTGGGTAGTTTATTTTTTGATTATCTAAAGTAATTGTGTATGGTTCCATGTCTTTTACTTTTTTCAACAAATGGACCATATTCATTGAAAACCTGCTAATTCCGTTCATATTTACATGATAAATATTATTACTTGCTCGTAAATTCACACCCGTTTGTACACTAACGTCTCTTATTAAATCATAAGCGTGAGACCAGTATGAGAGTTGACCATCATATACCCTACTACATAGTTCTGTAGCTGAAAGAGTGAATTGAGCAGCTAATTGGTTAGGATCTTGTATATCAGCAAATGTAACAAGCGTTCTTGTAGCAGCAACTTCACCATCGGCAGATGCAGTAGTTATTGTACTTAAGAAACTTTCTCTATCAGTTAAGTAGCGTAAGCTTGCTATGTCTACTTCTAAATTGGTTATCGTATCACTTTTTACTACATTATAAACCGTTTCCTCGATTTGTTTTAATAACTCAATATCTACTGAATCTTGATACAAAGCTTCGTAAAGCTTATCGTACCTGTGTAATTTAATATAATTAACTCTAACAGATTCTCCATTTCCTACTGAAATAGATTTTTCACTAGGAGGCATTGTGTCAGGATTAAGTGGCTCCCTACTCCAATCAATAAACCACATATTCTCAATTAATGGTTCTGTTTCAGCGTCAATAATTTGCTTAACATTATACAAAATAGATTTTATATTCTCATCACTTAAGCTGTATCCAATGAAGATAATTGGATGTTCCATAAAATATGTAAACAGCTTGGCAATTAAGTATATCTGCTTTTTAAAGAAATAGTCGTAATCTTGTTGTTCGATAACGATACTATTACATTCATCAACTGAACCATGAATTTTTAAAATATGTCCAATATCTGTTGATTTCTTCTGGCGGATAACATGTTGGCCAACTATCGCCTCATATTTTGGAAATAAAGTTTCCAGTAATTTATCATAATTGGTTGTAACTATGGCTTGAGGATTTAATTTTTTTATTAATTCAATTTCATCTTTTAACTCATGAGAATCAGCATCAAATCGTTCCATAAGATTAATTAGTATACTCGCAATCCTATACTTCAAATGGATGCTTTTAGAAGATGATTCAAAAATAAAAGGAGGAAATTGTTCTTCATCAGAATGGTGATTCCAAGCATATGAATGATAATAATCAACCAATTCAGATGCAATTTTTGCGTAATCACCACCATGCTCTTGAATAAAATATTGTATGGGCATATCAATTTCAGGATTTTCATCTATTAATTGTTTTAATAAACTAGACCAAGTAGGTGCGTTAATATATCTTTGAGAGAAACCAGAACCAATTCGCATGTAAAGTGAAGGATCTTTTTTTCTAAGCTCTGTTCTTGAATAAGTAGGGTATTGAGTGATTAAATCGAGCCACCTTTGTTTCATATCACTATTAGTGTTATTTATTTTGTTAATAGGCTTATTATGTTTTTGCCTCGAATATTTAATAATTGTTTTTATATCAACTTTTAATATTTCTGAGCATGCTTTGTAACTCAACTGTTCACTTTCTACCAATTGGTGGAGTTTGTTCAACCAAGTCTCACCAAACATCTTAATACGTCCAATTTTTGTTTTATCGTTTTCTGTTTTATCTGGACCCTTACGAGAATAGACGAATCCACATACACAAGAGAAGGTTCCTACAGGCCTTTTACTATCATTACCCATCATCTTAACCCTCTGTGTAACAAATCACTGATTCAATGTAGAAATCAAAGTATTTCTATTTTATATAAACTCTCAGTAAAAAGGATTGATACTATTAAAAAAAATAATGATATTATTAAAAATAGTGCCACTGCAGCTATTAAAAATGATACATACATTCTTTTAGACAAGATATTATTCCTCCTCTTGAAAATCAGTAAGCTCACATTGTTGGATGAACCTCAAAATATTAATAAAACAGTCCACACCATACAAAAGTCCGTTTGGTAAAAAGTGTTATTTACGTTCACTACGGAAACTATAAGGTTGTGTAATTAAGATCGTTATCTATAGAACAAGGATAAAATAATAATTTAGGGCCACCAGCTAAGTTAAAGTGGAGGCCCTCATTTTGTTCTATTAATATTTAAAATTTATATTTCATTATTTCTTTTTGTTTATTTTTCCTTCATAATCACTCAGTAGTTTATTTAGTTCACCTTCTCCTTTTAAATATTGTGTAAAGTAATCGGCTCCTACATTTGTAATCTCATTGAATTTGTCTGCGTTAAATTGTGGTGGCTTAATTAATGCTCCAGGTTGGTTGTATGCTGGTGATAAGTCAAACTCGTATTTTTGAATAAGTATATCTTTAATTTCTTCGTCCCAATATGTAGGGAATAATGTAGTTTTAGTTAATAATTTGGCGAATTTTTCACCCTGTATATATTCTAAAAATTTTATAGCTTCATCATTATCACTATACTTTGAAATAGAAAATAGAGAATCTGTAAACGCAAGACCTCCTTTATTTTCCTCAAAAACAGGCATTTCCACTATTCCCCAATTTGATTTATCCAAATCCGCATAAAACTTAAGAAATTCGGAATCTATTAGTTGTCCTAATGGTAGAAGAGCCATAGATACTTTCCCATTCATAAACTCCTCTCCTGTTGCTTTTGAGTTATCTTTGTACATATCAGCGAACAGCTTCCAGTACTTTTTAGTAATCGTAGTATTAACTATAGCTTTTCCATCCTTATTTTCAAAATAATCAACTGGATCATTTATACTTTGATATAAAAAGTAAAATTGTCTATCTGAAGAAGGAAAACCCAATGCAATACCTTTATAATTCGATTTCTCTTGAACTTCAGTAGCTAATTTACTTATTTCTTGCCACGTCATACTATTACTTGGTTTTTCGACTTCTACTTGTTCAAAAATTCTTTTATTATACACAAGTACATAGTTATTAAAGTATGGAGCAACCGCGTATACATCCCCTTTACCTGCTTGTTTAATAGGTTCTAATATAGCTGGTGCAATTTTCTCCAATACAGATTCATCCATTGAAGTACTCAAATTTTTTAAATCCCCTTTTTCAACCAACCCCTTTAAATAATCAGGTGTAAACCCATACACTATATCTACATCCTTATTATTTATCAAGAAATTATCAATCACTTTATCCAACTCTACCCAATTACCATTTATTGCATCTACACTGGGTAATATAGACTTAATTTCTATATCATAATCATAATTTTCAGCATATAAATTTTTAATTGAATCTTCCATTTCTGGAGCCATCACAGCTATAATTAGAGGTTTACTTTTTAAGCTACAGCCACTTAGTACTATTAAAAATAACAAAAATATAAACAATTTCTTTAACATAAGACATTATCCCCCTTGTTGATTTCAACATTATATTTTTCAGCTATTAAAAGAATATACTAGAAAAAATATTGAACCTTATTTAAACCATTCTCTTAGAATAAACTTACTTTTTTCTTATTTTATCATAGAAATAAATTGAATAATCCATTTTTACCTTATATTAACAAAAATTAATGCCTATATTAACTTTTAAATATTTAAATATTCGAAAAAAAATAATAATCTAGTATTAATCGAATGGAGGTGATACAAAATGGCTAATAAATTTAAAGCTTTTATTTTAACTGCAGCACTATTGATAACTGGCGTCTTTGCGTTACCTACAGGAGCTTTCGCAGATTCCAATTATAATGCTACTGTTCAACCAGGGGAAAAAGCGAAACTTGCAACCGAATCTATGTGGCTATCAAATTATGTGCAGGGTTCTCAAAATTCTGTATATGCAAATGGGAACTGTGGAGTAACTTACATTATTACAGATTCTAATAACAACACTAAAGGTCAGAAAACTGTATATGGTAATGATAACAGCGTTAACATTACATTCGATCTTGGATCTTTAGGTGAAACTCTTACTTTATGGGGTAAAAATATCTATAACGGAGCAAGAGATGCTGTTAAACTTATCGGAAAATGGTTAGACTAAAAAATAAAAAAGCCAGTCCTTTATAAATTCTGAGGACTGGTTTTTCTTTTGAATGATTAACCTTCCATAATAATTACAATGCAAAAAATGATACAAATAAATTCCAAAGAGCGTGGGCAATAATTGGAATCCAAATATTATTGAAACGAATCGCTAATATACCTAAACTTAAACCTAACCAAATAATTAATGTGGGATCATCATGAAATAAAGCAAAAACAATGGATGAAACCAACAACATTAAATATTTTATCCTTTTACTCGGTATTAAAACCAATAATCCTCTATACATAAATTCTTCTGCTATTGGAACTATTATTAGAACACGTAAAAGTAATACTAAGTAAGACAAAAAATCCATGGTAAATATTCTAAGTTGAAAATTCGATCCAGAAACCATTTCTATAATTAAGTAAGTTGCAAATAAAGAAAGAACAATCCAAACATAACTTTTATTATTTTTTAAAGGTTCTATACTAAATAAATAAATATATTTTTTTCCGATTGTCTTTAATAATAAGACAAAAAATATAATAACTAAGAAATCATTCTCAATATCTATTACGACCCACGCTGGATTTATATTATTTAAAAAATCAAATCTAGGCATTTCTATATTCGCTATAATGAAGGACATAAAATATAAAATTACTAATAAAAGAGTTTTATATATGAAGTTTAATAGTTTTTTCATATTTCTGCTCTTTTCTGAATTTAATAATTCCCTCATTTATCCACCCCCTGTTGGCCTCCTACATTTTTTAAAATGGGTATAACTATTAATATTATACACCACTCTCACTCTCTTATATTATAACAATTCTCAATTTATTACTTTTTTTATACAATTTTACATTTTCAGTGTTATAATATCACTAAAGTTAGGAGGGATTATATGAATTCAAATTATATAGCTGTTTTGACTAATAATCATAATTTTTATCAATTTCTTGACTTATTATTGTTTAATATATCACTAAAGAGAATTAACGATTTTCAAAGTTTAATAAATGATGAAGATTGTATAGCTTTTGTTGGAGATTCTCTCTGCTATGAAGATCTACAAAAAGTAGAGAAAAACATTAATAAGCCGGTTATTCTTCTTTCAAGTTCATTAGATTATAAGGAGAATTTTTTGAATTTTTATTATAAATTTCCAAGATTTATCTCTAAACAAAACTTCATTAATAAAGAATTCAATGATTTATATAGATTAAATACTGATACTTATTTCTCTATAGAAAAACACAGTATTATTACTAAAAATCAAAGCCATCCACTAACTAATCTGGAATTTAGGCTAATTTATTATTTATTAAAAAATAGAGGTAAAGTTATTAGTGTAGATTCTCTCATTGATAGGTTAGATTTAATGACACCATCATCACTATATGTCTGCGTGAAAAAATTACGAGATAAAATTGAGGAGAATAGTGATTCTCCTTCTCTTTTAGTCTATTTAAAAAACAAAGGTTATTATTTAAATATTGATAGTAACTAAAAATAAATATCTTAATTTTCAGTTTGCTACATAGTTAATAATAGGACAAATGGTTAATTTAGGATATGCCACTTGTATATTAGCATATACAAATATCCAATAAAAAAATCACCTCAATGAACAAAGAGAGGTGATTTTTATCAATAAAAGAGTTCTTCCATAGATATGGTTTAATTATTCAGTATACTACTTTTTTTGTCCTGTATATAACATTATTGTGAAGTATACAACTTTTTTGTCGAGTATAGATATTTATTGTTACTCAACAATAAATGTAGATTTGGAATAAAGTTTGATTAAAAGTTAGGTTCAAACATTGGTTCTGTAATAGAACAAACCCACGAACTTTGAAAAAAGATTGATCAAAATGCGTGGGTTTGATTTTTTGTAGAGCTTAATTTTATAAAAAAGATTGATTAAATTGATGCTTTATAAAAAATATTTAATACATCTCGCTTTTGCCCATCTATAAAATAATTTTCAAGTATAATAAAACTATCAAATATATTAAAATCTATATCACCAAAAATGGATAAAGCTTCACATATTTCTTCAAACGTCGTCATATTTTTATATCTACTAGTATCTCGATGTATTGTTCCTATTAAACACTTATTTTCCTTCAAAAGAATCTTAAAGTTATTAAAAATCACTTTATCATCTAATTCATAATTATCAATTAAAGAAATACATTTATCATATGCACTAGCAGCAATCGCCATTTTTCTTATACTTTCAGTGTAACCTTCTTTTAAGCTATCTATAGTAACATTAGGCTTCTCTTTACAAATAGCAGGTAATGACAATAAATCTTCGGCTATTGTAAAAAAAGAATACTTCTTAGGTATAGAAGAAATCATTGCATTTAAAAAAGGTTTTCTATTCATAGTAGCTGAACTTATAATAAGCAAACTTTTATTGGAAGAAACTCACCTTTTTACTTCTTCTATTACTTCAAATGGTATAGAATTTATTATTTGATATTCTTGTAAAGACATAGGAGAGAATGGCTCATCATATGGAATCAGACCATTTCTCTGCGCCTCATAAAAATATTTAGCTGAAAACCAAACTTCTATACACCAACTTAAAAGATCTAAACTACGATACTTCTTATCCAAATATAAAGAGTTAATTCTTAAAAGGGGAAGATTAAACCTTTCCACTAATCTATTTTTAAGTTTATCTCTCGACTTTTGAATTTCTACTAAATGAGACTTTCCATCAAACTCTACTGCAAATAATGGTTGCAATGTTGTATTATCATATACAGTAAAATCAAAATGTGATTTTAAAGCGAAAGAATACTCTTCGTTGGAAATCCCACTATCAGTGATTGGAAAAGTTGATTGTGGATTCTTGGTATCGGATGAGATTCCATCTGAAGCTTCCTATTCGCGTATGATCACGTTAATTAGCGAATCAGACGCGTTAGAAATTGTTCAAGAGCGTCTTCTTCTCCAGGCAATATCGGAAGGATTTGTCTCAGGTGAAACAATAGCCATTGATGCAACCCATGTTGAATCACGTGACCGCGCTCCATTCAAAACAGAAAAGGTTAAAAAGGAACCTCAGAAAAGAGGTCGTAAAAAGAAAGAAGAACGTGAACAGTGGCTCCTCGCACAGGCTGAGAAAGAAGCTAACCTTCCGCTCTATGAAAAAACAATTGCCGGCCAACTGGATGTACCCCTCAAAGAACTTCGCTCCGCTGTACCCATTCAACCTGAATGGGGGGTGAAGAAGAATAGCGAAGGGAAGAATATCTTTTGGTTCGGATTTAAGTGCCATCTAGCCGTTGGGACGAAAAGCCAATACATCCTTCAATCGCTGTTTTCTTCTGGCAGTCTTAACGATGGAAAAGCTGCAATTCCTTTATTGAAGGGGGTCCACGCCCGTTTACCTTCTTTAGAAATCAAGAGGACGACAATGGACGCCGGTTATGACTACTACCCTATTTATGAACAAGTTCATCGTATAGGAGCCCAGTCTGTCATAGCATACAATAAGAAAAATGAGCCTGAACCAATAGGCTTCGATAAGCACTTCGCGCCAACATGTGTGCGAGAGCATAGTTATCGTTACGACAGCTATGATACAAAATATGGAACATTAAAATATACACGACCAATCGAATGTAAAGAATGTTCATTAGCCCGCGACAGCCTTTGTCAAAAGGTTTATAAAAAGAAAGTTACAGATGACCTGAGACGGTACCGGCAAGAGGCTCGATGAAATGGACTGAAATCTATAAGGAACGAAGTGCCGTTGAGCGCGTAAACGCCTATCTTAAAGGTTATTTTCTATTGAATCAGATTTACCATTGTACAGGGAAGAAAGCTAAAGTCCATTTTGATTTGGTTCATCTTGCGTACAACGCCTGCAAACTGGCAGTTGATCGGCTTTCCCAACTACAACTTTCTGTAGCATAATTAGCTATTTCATTCGTTTTTTTAAGAAATCATCGAAATTCTGTTTCTTTATGATTTTTTAAAAGTGCGTATTATGAAATTGATTCTACTACATAATAAAAAAATATATTTTTAAGGAGAACAAGATGAAAATAGAACGTATGTTAACCATTATTGTGATGTTACTTAATAGAAATCGTGTAACAGCAAATGAATTGGCTGAGAAATTTGAAGTGTCGGTCCGGACTATTTACCGAGATATTGAAACAATCAATCTAGCTGGCATTCCCATCATTTCCCATTCCGGAAACAATGGTGGATTCAGCATTTATGAGAGTTATAAATTAAATCATCAAGTACTAACTCTTAATAACCTGTCCTCCCTTCTTTCTGTTCTCAAGGATATTAATTTCACAGTTGACGACATTGAGTTAGAATCATCCATAGAAAAACTACAAAATATCATTCCTAAAAACAAGGTAGATTATCTAAAGCTGCATATGGAACAAATCATCATTGATTTACATCCTTATGGAGACTCTCCAAATCAAAAAGCATTAGTTAAGACGCTAAGGAAAGCTATTACACAGACTAATTTACTGACTATTGACTACAGAAATTATGATAATATCGTCAGCAAAAGACAAGTTGAGCCTATGTCGCTCATATTTAAAAATTATACTTGGTATTTATTTGCTTATTGTCTTTTAAAAGAAGACTTCAGAATATTTAGAGTTTCCCGTATAAGTGATTTTCACATTAAAAATCAATCATTTGAACGTCGAGAAAAATCCTATCACGAGATTATGGCATTATTAAATGAACAAACAACAATGACAACAATTGTCTTAAAAGTTTCCCCTCAAATGAAGTCTCGTGTGAAGGATGTTTTTAATAAAGAAGATATTGCGGTGTTAGAAACAGGTGAACTTCTTGTTACAGCTACATTCCCCGAAAAAGAATGGTTGTTCTCTCTCATATTTAGTTTTGGAGAGCATATAGAGGTCTTAGCTCCAAAAGAAATGCGCAAAAAAATTGCTTCCAAACTCAGATTGATGGCTGACAAATATCATTAAGTGAGTTTCTCAAAGCTGACAGACCGTTGTCAAACGTCCATGATAATATTGTCATTGTAAGATACTTTTATTTTAATTAGGAGGATGTTGAATGACAAACAATTATGAATTTCCAACACCAACACTTATCTCAGGTAACGGTGTGGAGCTAGAGGTTTTTGAAGCTGGACAAAAAAATGGGGGGCAACCTATCGTTCTCTGCCACGGATGGCCAGAGCATGCCTTTTCTTGGAGACATCAAGTGACCCCTCTTGTAGAAGCAGGTTATCACGTTATTATTCCTAATCAACGAGGGTATGGAGAGTCTTCTTGTCCAAAAGAAGTCACAAAATATGATATTGAACATTTAACGGGTGATCTTGTTGCTCTTTTGGATCACTACCAATACAAAGATGCCATTTTTATGGGCCATGATTGGGGCGCAAGTGTTGTTTGGAGTATGGCTTTGCTGCATCCAGAACGTGTTAATAAAATGATTAACTTATGCTTGCCCTACCAAGTTCGAGGAGAGAGACCTTGGATTGATTTTATGGAAGAAGCTTTTGGCGATGATTACTATTTTGTTCACTTTAACAAACAACCAGGTGTTGCAGATGCTGTATTAGACGAAAATGCAGCCCAATTTCTTCGTAACTTATATCGAAAGAATGTTCCATCACAAGGCTCTGTTGAAGGAATGGAAATGATTAATCTAGCTAAAGCAACCCAGCCGTTAGGTGAACCTGTTATGAGCGATGATGATCTTTCTGTTTATATCACAGCCTTCAATAAGACAGGTTTCACTCCAAGCATCAATTGGTACAGAAATTTAAATCGTAATTGGAATTTATTAGGTGACTCATCTCCTATTCTTCATCAGCCAACATTGATGATTTATGGTGAGAAAGATATTATTCCGCCGCTTCCAAATATAAAAGATTTTGTACCTAATATAGACATTAAGAGTTTAAACACTGGTCATTGGATTCAAGAAGAAAGACCTGAAGAGCTTAATCAAATGATTTTAGAATGGCTGGAAAAATGAGTGAAGTGCTATTTTTTAGTAATCAAACAGAATTTATTGATTGGTTGGATATTCATCACCAAACAGCTAGTGAAATTTGGGTAGTTTTTTTTAAGAAAAAGACCAATAAAGCAAGTCTTACTTGGTCCGAATCAGTAGATTGTGCACTGTCATTTGGTTGGATTGATGGGATACGAAAAACAGTTGATGAAGATTGCTATAAAATTCGCTTTACTCCACGTAAGCCTAATAGCCTCTGGAGTAAAGTTAATGTGCAAAAGGTGCATAAACTGATAGAACACAATCAAATGAGGCCTGAGGGATTGACTGTTTTCAATCAAAGAAATGATCAAACAGGTTATTCTTCCGTTCATAGGAACGTTACTTTAACGAAAGAATATGAGGATGAAATTATAAAACATCCAAGTTCTTGGGAATTTTTTAATCAGCTTCCACCTTCGTACAGAAGAGATTCTATTTGGTGGGTAATGAGTGCTAAAAAAGAAGAAACTCGGCTAAGAAGATTGAATCGATTAATTGTTTCATGGGACAAGGGAGAAATGTTAAGACCCTAGATTTTCATTTTGCTTCATTGTCGCAAAGAGAGTATGTAAGGGGTTATGCATTTCGCTAATCAATCAAAAAAAGAAACGCCGTTAAATGTCAAGCCCGTTAGAATAGACACTGAATAAAATCCTTAAAAGGCATGAACCCTAAATTCTAACAGAAAGCATGTCTTTTAGTTTCCTTTGAGGCATATCTGTATTGTACTTAATTTGACAATTCTATTGAATAAAACAAACAAAGAAGAATAACAGATGAATGTAAAGAACCTAACTAAGGAAAACAAAGATTATACGATCGGATTAAGACATCATTTTCACCAGTACCTTGGAACTAGATTAGTCGCAATGTTACAAGACAATAAAGACCATCCAATAATTGGGTTAAGAACGGACATTGATGCAACGTCTTGAATATTGAGCCAAGGTTTATACTCGGAGCCAACACTCGTCCCTCGCCCTTCTTTAATCCATTTTTCGATTTTAGATGTTCTTGCTCGTTTAGACATAAAAAACACCCCTTTAGACAAATATAATCTAAAACCTAGATTATTCATCAACATATACAAAATCCCACAGAAAAACTGACCTATCAGCTTTTCTGTGGGATTCTCTTTTTCACTTAAAAGATGAAAAAAGAATCCATTTCTGTTAAGGTTATTGCGACTAAACATCAACCAAAAGAAAGGATTCTTATGATGACTACTTTAACGCAAAATACCCTACATTTCAACCGTTCCATTAAATTATCTAATGATGGAGGCATGCTTTCTTCTGACACCGGGGAATTGATTTTCCGTGAATTTGATGAAAAAATCGGCTTTTCTCAAACGATCGCTAAGCATCTCCATTTAAAGATGAACGCACGTATTGCATTCATGAAAATGAACAGCTACTTCGTCAAAAAATTTATCAGCTCATCGCAGATTATCATGAGGATGATGCAGCGGACCGTTTAACACATGATCCGATTTTCACACAAGTGCTTGGTATACCTGCACTTGCTTCTCAACCGTCGTTATCAAGATTCTTCAAGCGCTTTGATACGCAAGCACTACATCAACTTCAAGTGGCGAATCAGGGGTTACTTGATAGAGTTCATCATGCCCGACAATCAAAAGCACTGATTTTTGATTTAGATTCCACCCATTCCGATACATACGGAAACCAAGAACATTCATCCTACAATGCGCATTATCGTATAATGGGCTTTCATCCACTGGTCGTATTTGATGGGCTAACAGGTGATTTCTTGAAAGCACAATTACGCCCAGGAAACGTTTATACTTCCAATGGTGTCGTAGATTTTATGCGTCCACTTATCGAACATTATAACGAAGTTTTTTTCCTGAAAAATCGTACCTTGTCCGTGGTGATAGTGGCTTCGCGGTGCCTGATCTATATGAATTATGCGAGAAGGAATCCGTGTACTATATTATTCGTTTAAAAAGCGAACCCCAAGTTAAAAGCTCTTGCGGAAGAATTGCATCCTACACACGAAATCCGTGATGTGTCCGTAACAGAAAGCTATGTCGAAGAGTCCATTTATCAAGCCTCTTCTTGGTCGAAGCCTCGTCGTATTATCATTCAGTCCACTCGTCCAGCCGGTGAACTGTTCTTTTCTCATGCCTTTTTTGTGACAAGTCTTGGTGAAACCTTTTCACCACAAGCGATTGTCGCATCATACAAACAGCGAGGTACAATGGAAAATTTCATCAAAGAAGCGAAAGATGGCTTTGGTTTTGATCAGATGAAAAGCCATGATTTCCTTGTCAATGAAGCTCGGATGATGTTAAGTTTACTTGCCTATAACTTCACGAACTGGCTACGTACACTCAGTTTCCCGAAAAAATATAAGGGGATTCAAATCCAAACCATTCGCACACGTTTGATAAAAATCGCAAGTAAATTAGTGAAGTCTGGACGTTCACTGTATTTTAAAATGTCCTCAAGTTTTGTCTATGAGCGCTTCTTTTGGGACGTCCTGACCAGGGTGCAACAGCTAACATTCAACTAAATAGCCCTTTTTAAAAAATCGAACCCACATCAAGGGGGAAGTCTGCCCTAAAATAGGTTTTTTGTACAAAACCCAACCTGATTCTCAATTTACTAAACCACTTACTCCTAATTATTTTCCTCAATTCTGAAAAACTAGCCAAATTCCCTAAATCTCAGATGGCTGTGAATAATTCAGGTTTATGTTTATTTTATTGTCTTTCATCAGATTAAATTGAATTTGCAATTTTAACGAATATTTCAAGTGATACTTTATCAGCAACGCCTTTATAGATCCCGACCATATATTGCAAATTATTTTTTTCAAAGACAAAAAAGTTAAACAATTGGTGTTCAAAATAAATCCCTTTCGTGTCATCTTGAGGTGTATATTTTTCACCTTCAAAGTCCAATCCTATAGGTTGTAGTAGTTGACCATTGTATAAATCGTTAAAAATATAGGTTTAATTAATCAAATAACTTAACTTTATTCAAAAAAACCGTAACTTAAATTCTATTTTTAAAACTTATACATATCCTTAACTATAAATTAAAGGAGGTATTTAATGTCCAAAAGGCAATTTTTCAAAAGGTGCGTTTTCCCATTGGCGATTTTCACCATTACGTTGTTCATTATTTTCTCTAACCCTTTTGCTAACCTTGCTAAAGAACCCGAAATAACTACAACTACGTATAGCAACAAAGAATTAATGCAATTCCATGAAAAATATTCTAGTCTACTGTATTCCATCCGTGCAGACTTACGGGATCAAGGCTATCCACTATCTGTAGATTTCGCTATGTTAAATGATGAAAAAGTTGAAATAATCATTAAAAGACATGAGATTAGTAATGAGCTTAAACCAAAAGAAATAAAAGAAGTAGAACAATTAGTAAACAAATTTATAGAGAAACAAAAATTCAATCCTACCATGTTTCAAATTCATATATCAAATTCTACTCAACCAGTACTAAAAACTGCAAACCGAATAAGCTATAATGATTTAATAGAGTATATTAGTTATCCCTTGTTGGATAAGGGTGTTAATGGATTTTATTTACATAATAAATTTTCCCCCGAGACCGCAGAGATTATAATTGAATTTGCAGATCCTATTGACGAAAATTCAAAAAATGAAATTCAAAAAATGACCAATCAAGTTTTGAAGAAAAATAATTTTGATACTAGTGTGGTGAAATTTGTTATAACTAACTAATTACAAAAAATATTAATCAATTAGAGATTTATGAGTCCTGTAGAGACTGTACCTGGACATTGTCCTTTTTGTTCTACCTCCGACTGTCGCTCCCTCATAGGAAGCAATCACGAGAGGTTCATCCTACTCAAGTTGCTGCACTTAATCCAGTACGAAGTAACTTGGCGCATCTTTACATCAGTCCTATGACCTTTAACCGCCTTAAATCCGATACTCTCAGCCTCGAATTATGTTTACAATTGTCTCCCAAAATACCTCTTAAGCCTGGTGCTTCCTATTACAATCTAACAAATCTATATTTTAGGAGCTACCATTTTCTCGAATATAAAGGTCGCATTTGTTTTAGCATTGACTTTTTTAGTGCCAGAGATTTTTTTTCATGGGAGTTCAATAAGAATTAAACACCTTATTATTTTTTTAAGGACTTTATTTTTAATAAAACAAATTTATTATCTCTTAACATATAAAAAATCTATAAAGTGACAATATTAATTATAATTTCCGCTTTAATATTCAACTATATATTTTATTTATTTATTCATAAAAAATATTCTAAGAAAAAACACAAACCCTGATACAGCAACGACTACACTGTACCAGGGTTGGTTTTCGATGTCACAATATCTTATATATTTATGACAAATCTAATTATAAATTGTGACAGCATTAGTTATAACTCACTACAATTATCTGTTAGCGAACCCTTACTCAACAGTCACTGATTTAGCCAAGTTACGTGGTTTATCCACATCACAGCGGCGGTGAAGTGCTGCGTAATAGCTAATTAACTGTAATGGCACTACAGATACAAGTGGTGTTAGGTATTCATGAACTTGAGGGATTACTAAACGGTCACCGTCTTCATCTACGCCAGCCATCGCAATAATACATGGATATGCTCCACGTGCAGCTACCTCTTTAACATTACCACGAATATTTAATGATACTGCTTCTTGTGTGACAAGGGCGAACACTGGTGTACCTTCTTCGATTAAGGCAATTGTTCCGTGTTTTAACTCGCCACCTGCGAAGCCTTCTGCTTGAATGTAAGAGATTTCTTTTAGCTTCAAGGCACCTTCAAGGCTTACATAGAAGTCGATGTTACGACCGATGAAGAATGCGTTGCGTGCGATTTTTAAGTAGTCCTCTGCGATGTCCTCTAATACATCTTTTGAATCAATAATTGTTTGGATACCATTTGCTGCAATCGCAAGTTCTTGTTTTAAATCGAACTCTAAGCCTTTGCCATTAGCCTTTGCAGTTACATACGCTGCTAGGGCAAGTACAGCTACTTGTGCTACATATGCTTTTGTTGAAGCTACTGCAATTTCTGGACCTGCATGTAGTAAAAGCGTATGATCCGCTTCACGTGATAGTGTAGAGCCAGGTACATTTGTAATTGTTAATGTTGGGTAACCAAGCTCTTTAATTTTCACAAGTACTTGACGGCTATCTGCTGTTTCACCTGATTGTGTAATAAAGATGAACAATGGTTTTTCCGATAGTAATGGCATATTGTAGCCGAATTCACTTGAAATATGAACTTCCACAGGGATACCAGCCATTTTTTCGAAATATTGCTTACCGATTAAGCCTGCATGATAGCTTGTTCCGGCTGCAATAATATATAGACGGTCTGCTGCTCGTAATGCTTCTAAAATATCAGCGTCAATTGTTAATTCGCCATTCTCACCTTCGTATGCTTGAATAATTTTACGAATAACTGTTGGCTGCTCATCCATTTCTTTTAGCATGTAGTGAGGGTAAGTACCTTTTTCAATATCGCTCATATCAAGCTCTGCTGTATAAGGTGCACGCTCTACTACTGAACCGTCTAATTTTGTAATTTCAACGCCAGCTTTGTGTACGATTACGACTTCTTTATCATGTAACTCCACATATTGATCTGTTACCTGTAGCATCGCCATTGCATCAGAAGCTACAACATTGAAGCCTTCACCAACACCTACTAAAAGTGGAGATTTGTTTTTCGCAACGAAAATTGTATCCGCCGCTTCTGCATCTAAAAGCGCTAATGCGTAAGAGCCGTGTAATAGAGATAGAGTCTTACGGAACGCCTCAGCTGTGCTTAAACCTTCTTTCACAAATAGCTCTACTAATTGCACGATGACCTCTGTGTCTGTATCAGATTTCATCGGAATACCTTTTAAATAAGTTTTTTGTAATAAATGATAGTTTTCAATAACTCCGTTGTGTACTAGCGTAAAACGTCCTGATGTACTTTGGTGAGGGTGTGCATTCAAACGGTTTGGCACACCATGAGTTGCCCAACGTGTATGACCAATACCCACTTTTGCAGCAACGTCCTCGTCCACCGCGTCACGTAAATCGGCAATACGACCCTTTTCTTTGAATACTGTTACACCATCTTCATTACGTACTGCAATACCTGCTGAGTCATAGCCACGGTACTCTAGTTTCTCTAAACCTTTTAATAAGATTTCCTTTGCATCTGATTCACCAATATATCCTACAATTCCACACATAAATTTCTTGTCCTCCGATATCGTCAATTTGACGCAATGACAAACTAGACCTCAACTTATCGAATTTTTTTATGAATATAAAAGCTATACTTATTTTCACAGAAAATAAGCGTAACTAATACATACATATTCCTAACACTCATTCAGCCGTCTGAATAGTTATCATTCGATACGTGAAGTTTCTCTATTTATCTATTGCTTTAACTATACCTTCTCCATTTTCTGTACATTCAATCACTCAAATGCTTTCAAAATGAAAAATGACAATCGGGTATGTCGATTGGGAGGCATCCGCCGAATTTTCGATAAACCTCCACCTCGTCTGCTGAAGATCGTTTCGTCCAATTTCTTCAGCTCAGGCGCTATAATTGTTTTCCGATTTTGCGCTTTCTTCCCTCCTTATGCGCTATCGTTAAAATGATAAGGTCGGACCTCATCTTCAACTTCTCCATCATACTCAATCATATGCTGTACGTCAAATTTTCGTTATAAAAAACACCTATTTATCCTCCATTTTAGTGACAAAATGTAGACAAACAATCTGCTATAAAGCATTATTTTGAAATTCCTATTAAATATATGATGTTTTTTTCATAGGTCAGCAACAACTATTCTCTGCTATGGATTTGTGTTGAACTGAGCCCAAGAACATATTCATCTGAACGAAAACCCCATTTTTTAATCGCTTGACAAAGGCCACTACTTAGCAATACTATATACAGTACTTAGCAACACTTAGTACAGAGAAACTAAGCTTGTGGCCTGGGGGTGAGATCGTGGATAATCTGAGCGAAATGCTCAAAGGAGTTTTAGAAGGTATTGTTTTAGAAATCATCAGCCGTGGCGAAATTTATGGTTATGAGATTGTCAAATATCTCACACAGATGGGGTTCGAGGGCATAGCTGAAGGAACTGTTTATGCGCTACTTATGCGGTTAGAAAGAAATCGTCTTGTCAATATTGTCAAAAAGCCATCTGAAATTGGTCCACCGAGGAAATTTTATACGCTGAATGAACAAGGGCGAGAAAAATTGATGTCCTTCTGGGCTAAATGGGATTTTTTAAGTAGTCGTATTGAAATTTTAAGAAATGATGGAGGAAGCAAGCATGAGTTTTAGTCGTGAAATTCAGGAGAGAATTAATCGTTTTGCGAAAGAACAATCCCAGAATTATTTGCAGGACGCTGAAATGACTTATATGGAAAAACTGCGCAAGAAAAGTGGGCAAACTAAACGTAAAATCGACAAACAACTGTCAAAGTTTAAAGGGCGTTCCAATCAGGGGCGAGAGGCGCAAGACGACATGATACTATATATGAGCGATTATATGAATGATTTGATGTCACAAGGTTTAACGGAGCAGGAAGCTTTTAATAAGGCAAGCGAGGAAATGAAATTCGCCAGCAACTCTGAGCAATCCGAGGATTTAAATGAACGCTTCCAGCAGTATTACGAAACTCGTGATCCCGCAGATTATGAGGCGATTGGGTTGTTTTATGGTGGGTTCCTGTTTTTAGGCTTAGGCATCGGCGGATTAATCGGCTTTCTAACTGGCGGTGGATATGAAGCATTTTTTGACAGAGGCTGGATTGACACTGCAATCGGCGCTGGTATTGGCATTATCATTGGTATTGGACTTGGGCAAATTACCAATGCCATTATAGCGTTAAAAAAGAGATAGAATTGATGTAATAGAATTTATTACTTTCAAAAAATAAAAGGCACAGGCAAACTCGCTTGTGCCCTTTAAGTTTAACCTTCTTTACTTTCCAATAATTTCACAATTTCTCGATTAAATGCTGGTAAGTCATCTGGTGTGCGACTTGTTACTAGTTGTTTTTGACAAACAAATACTTCTTCGTCATGGAAAATCGCGCCTGCATTTTCTAAATCTACTCGAATTGATTTATAGCCAGTTGCATCACGACCGTTTAATGTTTTTGCTGTAATGAGTAGCTGAGGTCCATGACAAATGGCAAAGGTCGGTTTCATGTCGTCCATAAATTCCTTTACAAATGCCACAACACGATCGTCTACGCGTAATATATCAGGAGAAAAACCACCTGGGATGAACAATGCATCGAATTCAGAGGCTGTCACCTCATCGATACCTTTATCAATTTTAACTTTCTCTCCATGCTTACCTTCTACCTCAATGCCTACTGTCGTATCTATCGTGATTAGTTCATGACCTGCCGCTTCTAATGCTCCTTTAGGGCTCGTATATTCAGCGTCCTCAAACATATTGGTAATCACCGTAGCAATTTTAGCCATTGCAATACAACACTCCTTGTTAATCTGACTCTGTACTACTGTTCCCATTCTTTTCGAAAACATTCATTTCGTCAGCGTGTTTTCAATAATTAAGGCCAATTTCATTCTATCCCGTTCTGACCTCTATCCGTCATTTTCGACTTTGATGATTCTATCATTAACTCTTGCATACCTAAAAAAAATATTATAAAACCTAATAAAAAAACTCGACCCCCTTATTAAAGGAAATCGAGTTTATATACTATTTATTCAGCTAAGCCCATTTCAGCACGGACAACATCTGCAATACGCTCTACGTAACGCTCGCAGTCTGCCTCTGTAGCTGCTTCTACCATTACTCGTACAAGTGGCTCTGTACCAGAAGGACGTACTAAAACGCGACCGTTGCCAGCCATATCTGCTTCTACATCAGTAATCACTGCAGCAACCTTTGCATTCTCTGTCACAGCATGCTTGTCTGTTACACGTACGTTGACTAAACGCTGTGGGAAAATTTTCATTTCAGAGGCAAGCTCCGACAGTTTTTTACCTGTAGCTTTCATAATGTTGACAAGCTGAATACCTGTTAATAAACCGTCACCAGTTGTATTAAAGTCTAAGAAAACAATATGACCAGATTGCTCGCCACCTAAATTATAATCATTGGCACGCATTTCTTCCACGACATAACGATCACCTACAGCTGTTTGTACACTATGCATTTCATTATCTTCAACAGCTTTGTAGAAGCCCATGTTACTCATAACCGTTGAAACGATTGTTTGCTTTTTCAAGCGGCCAACTGCATTCAAATGCTTCCCAATGATGAACATAATTTGGTCACCATCAACGATTTTACCGTTTTCATCTACAGCGATTAACCGGTCACCATCGCCATCGAATGCTAATCCAACATCAGCACCCTTTTCTGCGACAAATTTAGCTAATCCTTCTGGATGTGTTGAGCCGACACCGTCATTAATATTTAAGCCTGTTGGTGAAGCACCCATCGTTGAAATATCCGCTTCTAAATCTGCAAATAGGTGTGTAGCTAGTGAAGACGTAGCACCATGTGCACAATCTAATGCGACATGGATACCATCAAATTCTTCATCCACTGTTTGTTTTAAGTATTGAATATATTTTTGTCCACCCTCGAAGTAGTCGCTTACAGAGCCTAAATCTGCCCCGATTGGACGTGGCAATGTATCCTCTTGTGCATCTAATATCGCTTCGATTTCGGCTTCTTGCGCATCAGTTAGCTTAAAGCCATCTGGACCGAAAAACTTAATGCCATTATCGGCAACTGGGTTATGTGAAGCTGAAATCATGACGCCTGCATCTGCGCTCATAATTCGAGTAAGATAAGCCACACCTGGTGTCGAAATAACACCTAGACGCATCACCTCTACGCCGATTGATAAAAGACCAGCTACAAGTGCACCTTCAAGCATTTCACCTGAAATACGTGTGTCACGACCGATTAAAACCTTTGGACGGTCAGTTGCATCCTTCGTTAAAACATAGCCACCTATGCGGCCAAGTTTAAATGCAAGTTCCGGTGTTAATTCACTATTCGCGACGCCACGGACGCCATCTGTTCCAAAATATTTACCCATTTTGATTATTCTCTCCTTCAATGCAAGACGGTGGTCACGCTTGTCTACGCTGACAACTAGACCGCCCATCTGCTTACTTTTGGAAAAGTCAATTTTCGTTCATTCACTGGTAACTATTAATTATGCCCCTATACGAATTTATCTTAGCTTGTCATGAGTCCCTCTTTCCAGTCAGCACAGATAAATTTAGCATAGGGTATTTTGATTTTAGCCTGAGCACCTTGTTTCCGTTAGTGTATCAAATCCGAAAATGAATGCCCTTACTGATAGAGAACGAAATCTCTACTGAATCAAAATAAAATTATAGTCAGTTATTGTCTAAGAATCAATATCTTCTGTTTGCTCAGTAGGCGTGTCTTCCTCAGGAGGAGTGATAGATTCCTCTGAAGGAGGCGAAGGAGTAGGTGTAGGAGCAGGTGTCGTTGTTGTTGGAGTAGTTGTAGTTTTTTCCTGCTCTACCTTCGAAATATCTGCTTTCACTTTAATTCTTGATTCAGATATTTTTGTCACGCCTTCTGGTAATTTTACATCAAATTCATAAGTTTTTGATTCTGTAATTTTTGATAGGTCAACCTCAAGTGGTATTGCCGTTAATGCATCTATGATAGATTTTTTACCGTACACTTTCACCGTTGTAGGACTAAATGTTAATTGGTTGACGGTAATACCATCCGCCGCTGTCCCTATTTCCTTAAGCACAACAGGCAACTCTCTACTGTATGCCCCAATATCTACTTGTACCTTCACAGTTTCCGGTTCAATCGTCACATCTAACTTATTTAAATCACGATCTAGTACTTTAACTGCCGCTACCTGTGAGAATGGTTCTTTCAAGCCTTGCTCACCCGTTACAGTAGCTTTTACATAGCTAATGTTTTCAATTGCACTTTTAGGACCTGTAACATACACCGTAGCTGGATTAGCAGTCATGCCCTTTAATATATATCCTTCTTCAATTAAACGATTATTCATCTCAGGGTCAACACGAAACTCTTGCGTGACCTTTTCCTCAATATTTACCTTTACAGTTGCCGGGTCTAATGTAACTTGCAATTTTTCAGAAATATTCTCGTACTTCAGCCTTACGTTATGTTCACCAATTAGTAAATTACTTAAATCTACGAATATGGAAAAATCCTTTGATGCCTGTGCTTGTAAAACGAGTGGCATCGAGCCTTTTATTGTAACATTCACCGTCTTTGGTATGCCTGTTACAATGAGATTTTTATCGTCATAAAAAACATCTACTGGTACATCTCGAATTACCGCTGTTTGCTCACTTGTTATTGTTTTCTTTGTAGGAGATAACTCAGTACGAACGGAGAAAAATAGCAAACAGGCTAGAAATAATGCGATGATTCGTAAAACCCAAGGGCTATCCATCATTTTATCCATTCTTTTTTCCCCTCCAAGTCAACTTAGAGGTTGCATTTGATTCTTGTGCTGATCCGAACCACATTTTACGTAACAGTGCTTCGAATTCCTCTAGAGAAAGATTACGATGTAGGTTACCATTCACTGTAATACTAATGGCACCAGTTTCCTCGGATACGACAATAGTAATGGCATCTGTCACTTCACTTAAGCCTAGTGCAGCACGGTGGCGTGTCCCAAGCTCTTTTGAGATAAACGGACTTTCAGAAAGCGGTAAATAACAAGCTGCTGCCGTTACTTTATCTTTCTGCATAATAACCGCTCCATCATGAAGTGGTGTGTTAGGTATGAAAATGTTGATAAGTAACTCAGATGAGATTTCAGCATTTAGACCTATGCCCGTTTCGATATATTCATTTAGACCAGTTTCTTTCTCAATAGAAATTAACGCCCCAATACGGCGTTTGGCCATATAACTAACTGATTTCTTCATGGCCTCAATAAGTCTTGTTTGCTCTTCCTCCACTTGACTAGTTGAGCGTTGGAATAACTTTCCTCGACCAATTTGTTCAAGACCACGTCTTATTTCAGGTTGGAAAATGATAATAATCGCCAAGAAACCGAATTCGATTACTTGTTGTAGCATCCAACCTAAAGTTTCTAACCCTAAATAGTCAGTAGCGATGCGCGCAATAATAATCACGAAAATTCCTTTTAATAATTGGACAGCTTTCGTACCTTTAATGAGGGTTAAAATTTTATAAACAACGTACCAAACAAGCAGTACATCTATGAAGTTAATAACAATATTCACGGGTGTTAAATCAGCGAATTGTTCGATAATTTGCACGTGGCATCCCCACTTTTTCATTGCGAATCCATACACATTTAAGTATAGCACATTCTTAACAAATGTAACTTTTTTCAAATAAAAAGTCTACTCAAAAGAGTAGACCTTTCAGCCTCTCACGTGCACTATCTTTTAGGACGTATAGAGTGTTATTTAGTTGCTTGTTTTTCCTCGAATGTCATGGCAGACTTTACTGAATTTTTGATCGTATACCAAAGCCATTCGAATGCTTCGTCAATTTCCTCTATTTTACCTGAAACAACTGCCGAAGATGCCATATACTGTCCGTTAATAACGGTAATATTTCCATCCACTTCACCCTCAACAATTAAATCGCCATTTTTAACAACAATGTCGCCTTTTACAACTTCGCCCTCCGGCACAATGACCGTCTGACCTTCAACAACTAGGTTTGGTTGTTTAGTCACGGAGAAGTGTTGGTCATCCATGAAACTACCAAGTAAAGTTGCACTCATGAATAAACAAAAAACTGCCGCTGCCACAAAGAACGGATGCCGGCGAATCCATTTTTGCATGCCTACACGACTTTTGGGTTTCGGTAAACGAGCCATCACGGCTTCTTCAAAATGCGGAGGTGCTGTAATATGGGAAGCACTCTTCACAAAAGCGATTGTTTCACTCAATTCTTGCATCAATTGTTTACAATCACTGCATGTATGCAAATGTTGTTTTAACTCATGCTCATGCTCACGACGAATGTCACCATCTAAATAATCATGCATATAGTCTATTATATGCTCTGGACAAGTATTCATGACGCTTCCCCTCCTACAGATTGTTTAATTGCTTACGTAATGCTTCACGTCCGCGGTGAATTCTCGTTTTCACCGTTCCAAGAGGCATATCTAAAATCTCACTAATTTCCTGCAACGATAATTCTTCAATATATTTCAATACTATAACTGAACGGTATTTATCCGGCAAACGTCCAATCTCATATTGAATGCGATCTTGCAGTTCCATTTGCTCTATTTGTTCCTCTGGTAGCTGGTCATCTGCTGCGATTTGCGAATACATATTAAGCCCTTCTGTACCAGCTACTTCTGCATCTAAATAGTAATCCGGCTTTTTCTTCCGGATACGGTCTATACAAAGGTTTGTCGCTATGCGATAAAGCCACGTCGAAAATTTTCTTTTTTGATCAAAAGTATGCAAGTTCATATAGGCACGAACAAACGCCTCCTGTGCAATATCCTCAGATTCTTGCTTGTTCCCTAACATCCTATAGCATACTTGGTACAGTTTGTGCTGATAGAGACTCACAATATCGGCAAATGCGTTTTGATCGCCTTTAAGCACTTGTTTTATTCTCTTGTTTACTAACGCATCCATTGTGTTGATTTCTCCACCTTTACAACTGTCTTATACTATACGACCCATCGATAAGAAAAGTTTCATTTTGTTATTAATTATAACAAAAGATTTTTATACATTGTGGCAATAGGTAATTTTTCGTTAAATTTCTTTAAACTAGAGTTTCACCAAATAAAGATCCCATTAATGCAACAGCAACATCTGCCGTTTTATTCTTTTCATCTAAAATTGGGTTAACCTCAACAAATTCAGCGGATGTTAACATATCTGATTCCTGAAGCATTTCCATCGCTAAATGGCTTTCTCGATATGTAATACCACCAGGTACAGGTGTCCCAACCCCTGGAGTATAAAGTGGATCTAACCCATCTAAATCGAGTGATAAATGCAGACCATCTACATTGCGCTCTCTTAAATAGGCAAGAGCATCTTCCATTACACGTGTCATGCCAAGACGATCTATCTCATGCATTGTGTACACCTTGATTCCTTGCTGACTAATTAATTCACGCTCACCTGGATCTACAGAACGTGCCCCAATAATAATGACGTTTTCAGGTTTAATTTTCGGCGCATAATTACGAATTTGCACTAAGCGTTCATGACCTAGCCCAATGCTAACAGCTAAAGGCATACCATGTATATTACCAGACGGTGTCGTTTCAGGTATATTAAGGTCAGCATGCGCATCAAACCAAATAACACCTAAGTTTTTATAATGCTCCCCAAGCCCTGCAAGAGTGCCAATTGCAATACTATGATCGCCACCAAATACTAGTGGAAACTCCTTCTGTTCCACTGCTTCATTTACAATGTTTGCTAAAGATGTACTTACATCAACAACTTCCTCTAAATTTAGTAGTTGCTTATCGACAATAATGCCTTCTTGTTTCTGACTAACACGTATATCCCCTTTATCATGTACCTCATGACCAATTGCCTCTAAGCGTTCTACAACACCTGCGTAGCGGATAGCACTCGGTCCCATATCTACTCCTCTGCGTGTTTGCCCATAATCAGTTGGCACACCAATAATAGAAATATTTAGTTTATTCATCTTTTTATACCCCCTTTGAGTTGTAAGACTATTGTAAAGCCTATATCCACCTTGGCTCAACTCAACAATTTTATGAATATTTATACAATTAAGAGGGATCAATACAAAAATCGGTTTGTTGTTATGAAAGCATATGAAGTGGAGGGAGTCGAGTGCTCCTGTCGTCTATCGTCGCAGAGCTAAGCTTCCTATGGGAATAGCGTGAGTTCTGAGCCCTCGCAGGAGCGAACTATGAATAAAGAAGAGGCTCAGGCCACGCCCGCGTAAAGCGTGCTCCCGAAGTGGAATGTGCAGTCAAGTACACATTTTAGTGAAGATCCTTAAAAAGAGCATAAAAAAATCTCCTACTGTTTTCAGCAAGAGATTAGTATCTGTAGTTAATGTAACACTTTTTAATATATTTTATTCTATATAAAAGTGAGCCATGAAGGACTCGAACCTTCGACCCTCTGATTAAAAGTCAGATGCTCTACCAACTGAGCTAATGGCTCATAAAAGAAAGAATGGCTGGGGTACTAGGATTCGAACCTAGGCATGACGGAATCAAAATCCGTTGCCTTACCGCTTGGCTATACCCCAATCATTTATAAAAAAACTGGTGGAGGGGGACGGATTCGAACCGCCGAACCCTAAGGAGCGGATTTACAGTCCGCCGCGTTTAGCCACTTCGCTACCCCTCCGAAATAACACATTATGGTGGAGGATGACGGGCTCGAACCGCCGACCCTCTGCTTGTAAGGCAGATGCTCTCCCAGCTGAGCTAATCCTCCATAGAAACAGGTGTTTATTTCTTCACAGTTAATTTTCTTTTTAAGCCTTCGCATTACTACAAAGTTTTTAAAATGGTGACCCCTACGGGATTCGAACCCGTGTTACCGCCGTGAAAGGGCGGTGTCTTAACCACTTGACCAAGGGGCCATTATTATATGTCTCAAACAAGACAATACTTATAATAACATTATTTACTTTTTGATGCAACACTTTTTTAAAAAAATTTATATGTATAACATCAACATAAAAATGAACAAAAAAATGGCTCCGAAGGCAGGACTCGAACCTGCGACAACCTGATTAACAGTCAGGTGCTACTACCAACTGAGCTACTTCGGAACAATACTATTCAATTCGGTTTTTTTAAAACCTCTTAAGTACATTTATTATTATAGCAAGCATTATAAATTATACAATACTTTTTATGAAAATTTTTATATATTTTGTCGAAGCTTTCCTTCGCATTAACTAAAAGCATGATAGTTCTCTATTAAATCTAATATTTCTATATTATGTATAGAATATTCTTGCTGTATATTATTGTAATTGTTAAAATGGAAATAGTTTTATGAATTTTCTATCAAATTTGTTTGGGGGAGGAATGTTCACATGGTAACAAACGATTTAATTGCACCAGAATTTTATAATATTACAGAGGAATTAGAGAAGTTTTCTCAAGATAGTGATCGTCAAGCCATCCGATGGCTAAATACTCAACAGGAGCGCCGAGAAATTTCCTATGTTGAACTTGTACAAAAAATGAATCAATACGCACATGCCTTTACGAAGAAGGGGCTTCAAAAAGGAGATCGCGTATTAGTTATTATTCCACGATTGCCTGAGGCTTACTTTGTCTTCCTTGGCTGTCTAAAGGCTGGGATTGTTCCTATTTCATGTTCAGAAATGTTACGTGCAAGTGATTTAGAATATCGGATGGAGCACTCTTCTGCAAGTGCCGTAATTACCTATGAAGCGTTCACTAGTGAGGTAGATCGTATTACTTCTTCAGTAGAGGCTTTAAATAATAAATTGATCATAGGTACTGCTACAGGCGATTGGACATCTTTAGATGAATTGGCTAGTACACAGCCAGATACATTTACTGCAGCTGCTACAAAAAGAGAGGATATGGCATTTCTTTCTTATACATCTGGCACGACTGGCAAACCAAAAGGGGTTGTTCATTCGCACGGTTGGGGATATGCACATATTAGAACAGCCGCTTCTCAATGGCTTTGTGTACGTGAACGTGATTTAGTATGGGCTACAGCAGCTCCAGGGTGGCAAAAATGGATTTGGAGCCCATTTTTATCGACTATTATGCTGGGCGCAACTGCATTTGTATATCATGGAGGATTTGATGCAAAAACATACCTTCAACTAATTCAAGATGAGAAGGTCAATGTATTATGCTGTACTCCAACGGAATACCGAATTATGGCGAAGATTGATACTTTAAAAGACTATAATCTATCTTCTCTACGTAGTGCTGTTTCTGCTGGTGAACCATTAAATCGACCAGTCATCGAAACATTTATGAACAACTTTGGACTTAAAGTACGTGATGGCTATGGTCAAACGGAAAATACTTTATTAATCGGCACACTTGAAAATACTGAGTTACGTCCGGGTTCAATGGGTGTTCCTACTCCAGGCAATATTGTGCGTATTATAGATCATGAAGGCAACGAGGCACCGATTGGTGAAGTTGGAGATATCGCGGTACACAAATCATCTCCTGCTCTATTTAAAGAGTACTATCGCGAGCCTGAACGTACACAAGCTGCCTTCCGTGGCGATTGGTATATTACTGGTGACCAAGCTAAATGTGATGAAGAAGGTTATTTCTGGTTTGAAGGTCGAGGAGATGACATTATTATTTCATCAGGCTATACAATTGGGCCATTTGAGGTAGAGGATGCTCTAAATAAACATGAAGCTGTACAAGAATGTGCTGTTGTTGCAGCACCAGATGAAATTAGAGGACATATTGTTAAAGCCTTTGTCATCTTACGAGAAGGCTTCAGAGATCGTGATGAAGACGAGTTAACAAAAGAGCTGCAGGAGCATGTTAAAGCATTAACAGCGCCTTATAAATATCCTCGTAGTATTGTCTTTATCGATGAACTACCAAAAACAACTTCTGGCAAGATTCGTCGTATCGAGCTACGAGCAGCAACTGTATAAAATCAATTTCTCCTTGACGTAATTACGTCCGGCGTTGCCACAGGACGTGACGTTCTTAGGCTGAGTTCCTCTATTTAATGAAGATAAATAAAAGAGACATTTCACCAATCACACTCGGTTGAAATGTCTTCTTTTTATATATTTATAGTGTCATTTACTATTTCTTTGGACATAAAAAAAGCCACTACTGAGTTTGTCAGCAGCGACTTTTTGCGCCTAGCGACGTCCTACTCTCACAGGGGGAAGCCCCCAACTACCATCGGCGCTAAAGAGCTTAACTTCCGTGTTCGGTATGGGAACGGGTGTGACCTCTTTGCCATCATCACTAGACTATTGACGATCTCCAATACACGGCGTATTACTGCGTCAGCTTCTCTCGTTCAATCAGTCACGTACAGAAGTACGCTCCCTCATTCACTCGTTTGCTTCCTTGTACTACTTGTGTCTTGAAGCTCTCTTTGGCTTTCAATATACGTCGTATTTTGAAACCCTAAAATGAAAGGTTTTGTTCTTTCAAAACTGGATAAACGGTGCATTGAATGATTCAAACATTTTGGTTAAGTCCTCGATCGATTAGTATTCGTCAGCTCCATGTGTCACCACACTTCCACCTCGAACCTATCTACCTCATCGTCTTTGAGGGATCTTACTTACTTGCGTAATGGGAAATCTCATCTTGAGGGGGCTTCATGCTTAGATGCTTTCAGCACTTATCCCGTCCACACATAGCTACCCAGCGATGCCTTTGGCAAGACAACTGGTACACCAGCGGTGTGTCCATCCCGGTCCTCTCGTACTAAGGACAGCTCCTCTCAAATTTCCTACGCCCACGACGGATAGGGACCGAACTGTCTCACGACGTTCTGAACCCAGCTCGCGTACCGCTTTAATGGGCGAACAGCCCAACCCTTGGGACCGACTACAGCCCCAGGATGCGATGAGCCGACATCGAGGTGCCAAACCTCCCCGTCGATGTGGACTCTTGGGGAGATAAGCCTGTTATCCCCGGGGTAGCTTTTTATCCGCTGAGCGATGGCCCTTCCATGCGGAACCACCGGATCACTAAGCCCTGTCTTTCGACCCTGCTCGACTTGTAGGTCTCGCAGTCAAGCTCCCTTGTGCCTTTACACTCTACGAATGATTTCCAACCATTCTGAGGGAACCTTTGGGCGCCTCCGTTACCTTTTTAGGAGGCGACCGCCCCAGTCAAACTGTCCGCCTGACACTGTCTCCTGCCCCGCTAAAGGGCATGGGTTAGAATTTCAATACAACCAGGGTAGTATCCCACCGACGCCTCCTTCGAAGCTGGCGCTCCGAGATCTCTGGCTCCTACCTATCCTGTACAAGTTGTACCAAAATTCAATATCAGGCTACAGTAAAGCTCCACGGGGTCTTTCCGTCCTGTCGCGGGTAACCTGCATCTTCACAGGTACTATAATTTCACCGAGTCTCTCGTTGAGACAGTGCCCAGATCGTTACGCCTTTCGTGCGGGTCGGAACTTACCCGACAAGGAATTTCGCTACCTTAGGACCGTTATAGTTACGGCCGCCGTTTACTGGGGCTTCAATTCGCAGCTTCGCTTGCGCTAACCACTCCTCTTAACCTTCCAGCACCGGGCAGGCGTCAGCCCCTATACGTCACCTTACGGTTTTGCAGAGACCTGTGTTTTTGCTAAACAGTCGCCTGGGCCTATTCACTGCGGCTCTCATGCGCTTGCACGCTCAAGAGCACCCCTTCTCCCGAAGTTACGGGGTCATTTTTGCCGAGTTCCTTAACGAGAGTTCTCTCGCACACCTTAGGATTCTCTCCTCGACTACCTGTGTCGGTTTGCGGTACGGGCACCTCTCACCTCGATAGAGGCTTTTTCTTGGCAGTGTGAAATCAGGAACTTCGTCCATACGGACTCGCCATCACAGCTCAACGTTACAGTGTGCGGATTTGCCTACACACACGCCTTACTGCTTGGACGCGCATAACCAACAGCGCGCTTACCCTATCCTACTGCGTCCCCCATTTCTCAAACGGTGAGGAGGTGGTACAGGAATATCAACCTGTTGTCCATCGCCTACGCCTATCGGCCTCGGCTTAGGTCCCGACTAACCCTGAGCGGACGAGCCTTCCTCAGGAAACCTTAGTCATACGGTGGACGGGATTCTCACCCGTCTTTCGCTACTCATACCGGCATTCTCACTTCTAAGCGCTCCACCAGTCCTTCCGGTCTGACTTCAACGCACTTAGAACGCTCTCCTACCACTGACATCATAGATGTCAATCCACAGCTTCGGTGAATCGTTTAGCCCTCGATACATTTTTCGGCGCAGCGTCACTCGACCAGTGAGCTATTACGCACTCTTTAAATGATGGCTGCTTCTAAGCCAACATCCTGGTTGTCTGTGCAACGCCACATCCTTTTTCCACTTAACGATTACTTTGGGACCTTAGCTGGTGGTCTGGGCTGTTTCCCTTTTTGACTACGGATCTTATCACTCGCAGTCTGACTCCCGTGTATAAATATCTGGCATTCGGAGTTTGTCTGAATTCGGTAAACCGGGATGGCCCCCTAGTCCAAACAGTGCTCTACCTCCAGTATTCTCATCACGAGGCTAGCCCTAAAGCTATTTCGGAGAGAACCAGCTATCTCCAGGTTCGATTGGAATTTCTCCGCTACCCACACCTCATCCCCGCACTTTTCAACGTGCGTGGGTTCGGGCCTCCAGTAAGTGTTACCTCACCTTCACCCTGGACATGGGTAGATCACCTGGTTTCGGGTCTACGACCACGTACTATTTCGCCCTATTCAGACTCGCTTTCGCTGCGGCTCCGCCTTCTAAAGCTTAACCTCGCACGTAATCGTAACTCGCCGGTTCATTCTACAAAAGGCACGCTATCACCCATTAACGGGCTCTAACTACTTGTAGGCACACGGTTTCAGGATCTCTTTCACTCCCCTTCCGGGGTGCTTTTCACCTTTCCCTCACGGTACTGGTTCACTATCGGTCACTAGGTAGTATTTAGCCTTGGGAGATGGTCCTCCCGGATTCCGACGGAATTTCACGTGTTCCGCCGTACTCAGGATCCACTCTGGAGAGAACGAACTTTCGACTACAGGGCTTTTTACCTGCTCTGGCGGACCTTTCCAAGTCGCTTCATCTAACTCGTTCTTTTTGTAACTCCGTATAGAGTGTCCTACAACCCCAAGAGGCAAGCCTCTTGGTTTGGGCTCTTCCTGTTTCGCTCTGCCGCTACTCAGGGAATCGATTTTTTTCTTTCTCTTCCTCCAGGTACTTAGATGTTTCAGTTCCTGGGTCTGCCTTCAAGACGCTATGAATTCACGTCAAGATACTACGCGATTAAACGTAGTGGGTTCCCCATTCGGAAATCTCCGGATCAAAGCTCACTTACAGCTCCCCGAAGCATATCGGTGTTAGTGCCGTCCTTCTTCGGCTCCTAGTGCCAAGGCATTCGCCGTGCGCCCTAATAACTTAACCTACAGCTTTCAATACACATCGCATTTCGTCGTCAGCTTCACTCGTTCAGTCAGTCACGTACATAGGTACGCTCCTTCCTTCTCTCGATTGCTTCCTAGAACTACTCGTGTCTTGAAACCTTCTTCGTTATTAAGCCTATAAAAAAACTTAAAAAAATAAATGTGTTTGTTACAATTTCAATGTCGTTTTTATCCAGTTTTTCAAAGAACAAGTTTTTGAAGTATTTCATTCGTAAGAATGAACCTTCAAAACTGAACGCAAAACGTAATCTTACAAAACCCTAGGTTTGTATTCCGAAAAATATCCTTAGAAAGGAGGTGATCCAGCCGCACCTTCCGATACGGCTACCTTGTTACGACTTCACCCCAATCATCTATCCCACCTTCGGCGGCTGGCTCCAAAAGGTTACCCCACCGACTTCGGGTGTTACAAACTCTCGTGGTGTGACGGGCGGTGTGTACAAGGCCCGGGAACGTATTCACCGCGGCATGCTGATCCGCGATTACTAGCGATTCCGGCTTCATGTAGGCGAGTTGCAGCCTACAATCCGAACTGAGAACGACTTTATCGGATTAGCTCCCTCTCGCGAGTTGGCAACCGTTTGTATCGTCCATTGTAGCACGTGTGTAGCCCAGGTCATAAGGGGCATGATGATTTGACGTCATCCCCACCTTCCTCCGGTTTGTCACCGGCAGTCACCTTAGAGTGCCCAACTAAAATGATGGCAACTAAGATCAAGGGTTGCGCTCGTTGCGGGACTTAACCCAACATCTCACGACACGAGCTGACGACAACCATGCACCACCTGTCACCGTTGTCCCCGAAGGGAAAAACTATATCTCTACAGTGGTCAACGGGATGTCAAGACCTGGTAAGGTTCTTCGCGTTGCTTCGAATTAAACCACATGCTCCACCGCTTGTGCGGGCCCCCGTCAATTCCTTTGAGTTTCAGTCTTGCGACCGTACTCCCCAGGCGGAGTGCTTAATGCGTTAGCTGCAGCACTAAGGGGCGGAAACCCCTAACACTTAGCACTCATCGTTTACGGCGTGGACTACCAGGGTATCTAATCCTGTTTGCTCCCCACGCTTTCGCGCCTCAGCGTCAGTTACAGACCAGAAAGTCGCCTTCGCCACTGGTGTTCCTCCAAATCTCTACGCATTTCACCGCTACACTTGGAATTCCACTTTCCTCTTCTGCACTCAAGTCCCCCAGTTTCCAATGACCCTCCACGGTTGAGCCGTGGGCTTTCACATCAGACTTAAGCGACCGCCTGCGCGCGCTTTACGCCCAATAATTCCGGACAACGCTTGCCACCTACGTATTACCGCGGCTGCTGGCACGTAGTTAGCCGTGGCTTTCTAATAAGGTACCGTCAAGGTACAGCCAGTTACTACTGTACTTGTTCTTCCCTTACAACAGAGTTTTTACGATCCGAAAACCTTCTTCACTCACGCGGCGTTGCTCCATCAGGCTTTCGCCCATTGTGGAAGATTCCCTACTGCTGCCTCCCGTAGGAGTCTGGGCCGTGTCTCAGTCCCAGTGTGGCCGATCACCCTCTCAGGTCGGCTACGCATCGTTGCCTTGGTGAGCCGTTACCTCACCAACTAGCTAATGCGCCGCGGGCCCATCTTATAGCGACAGCCGAGACCGTCTTTCAGTATTTCACCATGAAGTGAAATAGATTATTCGGTATTAGCCCCGGTTTCCCGGAGTTATCCCAAACTATAAGGTAGGTTGCCCACGTGTTACTCACCCGTCCGCCGCTAACGTCAAAGGAGCAAGCTCCTTCTCTGTTCGCTCGACTTGCATGTATTAGGCACGCCGCCA
The DNA here is from genome assembly GCF_016638705.1 of Lysinibacillus agricola. Taxonomy (GTDB): domain Bacteria; phylum Bacillota; class Bacilli; order Bacillales_A; family Planococcaceae; genus Lysinibacillus; species Lysinibacillus agricola. Next base: position 5,077,389 of record NZ_CP067341.1, read on the forward strand.
GCGTTCGTCCTGAGCCAGGATCAAACTCTCCATAAAAAGAAATTTGATTAGCTCAAATTGTTTTGCTGGCATCATGTTTGATGTCCAAAATTTTGTTTCGTTCACCAACTCAAGGTTAGCTACTAAAAACTTTATTGATTACGTTTTGCTTGTTCAGTTTTCAAGGTTCATTTTTTAATTTACCGCGTCACCTCTTGGCGACTTATACATAATAACATCGATTAATCATGAAAGTCAACACTAAATCATAAGTTTTTTTAAGAACTCTATTTTTTCATATCAATTATGCCTCGGCATAATTGTGTACAGAGGCTTTACACCCGCTGAAAAGTAGCTTAAATCCGCATTCATCGTACCACCTATAGAGGTGGGAAACTTCTGTACCTATCGCTACGCTTTTGGTACAAAAGACAATTGTAGCTGACGTTTCACTTTCGCTACGAAAACACTTGCTGAAAGAAGTTAAAAATATAGAAACGAGGTTGTTATGATGGTTCGTAAAACGTTAATTTCATTGCTTTTCATCGTAATACTGTTTGTCTTTATAAAGCCGATAAATTCTACTATGATTTCTGTATTTAACATTGCTGATGCTCCAGCAGTTGTAACAAAAGGACACTATGGTACATCACTTATTGTCGAAATTTCTTTCTCTGATGAAGCCCTGTTGAACTGGCTTAAAACTGTAAAAGAACCTTATCCGCTTCTATTGTTAGATGCTGCATGGATTGAACGTTCACCCGAGCACATAAAAATCATTCAAGAAAGAAAACTACCTACAGGATTATTAGGACCTGAGGATTCAGTGGATAAACCAATCGATCTTGCCGTCGTGCAAAAAAATATTAATATTTACGAAAAGCATTTGCAAGAAACACCACTTTGGTTTGCAACACGAAACCACCAGTATTCGCAGGATTTACAAAAAAACTTATTTCAACAGCAGATGAATATACTTTCTCCCTCTCTAATCTGGAAAGGGGAAAAGACCCCTAAATTGCAAAAGGGAGATTTTATTTTCATCTCATTACATCAAAATAATCCAATCTCGTTTAAAGAGCTGAATACTTTTCTACAACAAAATAAATTTATGTCGATTGAGGAAAATATATTCGGATATAAAGTTCAAACTAAAAAATCACCATAAAAAAGAAGTTGCCTCCAACTAATAGAGGCAACTTCTTTATGCGTTTTTAGCTTGTTCACGACGTGCTTTGCGGCGTGCTTCTAATTTTTGACGATCTTCTTCGGATTTTGCATTATATTTTGGTAATACTAATAATTGATAAGCATTTACAGCGAGTAGTGGGAATAGTAAAAGTGCAACATACTCGTTAATGTTTTCATCGCGACCCATTAATGCAATTGTCCATTCGAGTGTTGTAACAACAATCATAAAAAATAAAGCTGAAATGAAAACATGTTTCTTTCCTGTTAATTTTACTTTTTGAATGGCTGTTACTATAGCACCTACTAGCAATACAATTAACAAACCCACATAGAATAACCAGCTTTGTCCATCTTTTACACCAGGTATAAAGCGGAAGAATATAATATCAAAAACAGTAATAACAATTAATAATAGCTGTACCCAATTCCATAATGTAAGTGTTCTAAAAATGTTAACCCCTACTTGATGGAGCGTTAAATAAGCAAAAAAGCCTGCCTGTGCAATAACACTCATTGTAAATCCTAAGAAGACCATCCATAAAAGTCCGGCCAAGAATTCACCCCATTGACCGTTTGCTATATATGGTTGAAAGAAATCCCATCGAATAAATAAACTGCAAATTCCGTTGACTGCGCCACCAACGAGCATTGCAAAGAAGAAAAACTTTGCCCAATTTCGTATCGTCACAACTAAAAGTCCCCCAATTTCTCAATGTATATCTGTATTCATTTTAACAATGCATTGTTAAAAAAGCTATTTCTCATCCTAATCAATACATAAAGTCATCATAAATGTGAACAATAATTGAAAGAGTCTATCTATAGAAAGGACTGATTATTGATGCGAAAATTCATCTTACTACTAATTCTAATGCTTTTTCTTTCTGCCTGTTCACAAGATAAAGCCTCTACTATGTCCTATGATGAAATAAAAAAAATAATGATCGACTCTTTACAAACCGAGGATGGTAAAAAGGCGTTACGCCAGCTTTTAGAGGATCCAAGTTTCCGTGAATTATTGGTTTTGGAGCATGAGGAAGTAAAGAAGGCTACCGAAGAAACCTTGCTTTCCAAGGAAGCAGAAGACTTTTGGAAGAAAACATTCGAAGATCCAAAATTTAAAGAAACTATAGCTAAAAGTATGCAAAAGCAGCAACAGGATATTATGAAGGAATTAATGAAAGACCCGGCTTTCCAAAAGGATATGGAGGCATTCTTTGGTCAGCCAGATATGCAAAAGCAGTTAGAGACCATTCTAAAATCCTCCAACCTAAGAAAGCAAATGGAGGAAATCGTAAAGGAAACGATTGAAAGTCCACTTATGCAAACAAAATGGCAGGAGCTTATTAAGAAGAGTGGCGGCGAGGCAGGTAAAACTGGCGGCGCTGGCGGCGGAAAAAAAGAAGCTGGTGGTGGTGGTTCTGAAGGCACAGGCAATGAGGAAAAGAGCACTCAGTAACCCCTTATATGTAAAAACGGATTTCCTCAAACAATGGAGGAAATCCGTTTTCGTTATTTATTTAATTTATTAATGATTTTCGTCGCGATGTCTAAATAAATTTGTCCTGTTGTGTGTTTTTCAGCATAAACAGAAGGTGCAAAATCTTCTTCTGACCAGTCAGGTTGACCAAGAGGAATTTGTCCAAGTAGCTCTGTACGTAACTCATCTGCTAATTTTGGACCTCCACCTTGACCGAATACGAATTCACGGTCACCTGATTTCGACTCATACCATGCCATGTTTTCAATAACACCTAAAATTTCATGGTCTGTTTGTAAAGCCATTGCACCTGCACGAGCAGCAACGAACGCTGCCGTTGGATGTGGTGTTGTTACAACAATTTCTTTTGATGAAGGAAGCATTTGATGAATATCTAATGCAACGTCACCTGTACCTGGTGGTAAATCTAATAGTAGATAGTCTAGCTCGCCCCATTCTACATCACGGAAGAATTGATCTAACACTTTACCTAACATTGGTCCACGCCATACAATCGGTGCGTTATTTTCAACGAAGAAGCCCATCGAAATCATTTTCACACCTAAGCGATCAACAGGGAAAATTCGATTGTCTACCACTTTTGGCATATCTGTAACACCCATCATATCAGGGACACTGAACCCATAAATATCAGCGTCGATTAAGCCAACCTTCTTCCCTAGACGAGCTAATGCAACAGCTAAGTTAACTGACACTGTAGATTTCCCTACACCGCCTTTACCAGAGGCAATTGAAATAACTTGTACTGTGCTAAGCGGAGATAAAATATCTTGTGCCTCAGACTCCGTTGCAACCCCACGGAAGCTCTGTAGTTTTTCTGCTGATAGCTCTTCGAAACGAATACCAACTGTATTTGCACCCGCTTCTTTCAAAACTTCAACAATTTTCATTTGTAGCTGTAATTGTTCAGGTGTATTTGTTTTAGCAATCGCAATTTTTACACTGACATGATTCTTCTCTTCTTTTATTGCTACGTTTGTAATTCCGTCTGTTTCTGCAAGTGATTTATGTAAAAATGGATCTTGTAGTTGTCCTAGTATTTCTCGTATTTGTTGTTCATTTATCACGACGAACACTCCCCTTATATTATCTCAATGTTAGTATATCATAATGATTTGATTTACGTTGTGTTGTTGCTCTATTCAATTTTAGCTAATAAATACGCTTCTATGCCTTCAACAATTGCATCTCCCATTTTTTCTTGGTATTTCTTATCAGTTAATAATGCACGTTCCTCATCATTACTTATAAATCCTGTTTCTACTAGAGCGGCAGGTACCTCAGCTTTTTTTAGTAAATATATTTGTTTTATAGACAATGCCTCTCGGTCAGTATTTTTCAAATTAGTGCGAATGGATTCTTGAATGCTCTTTGCTAATAATTCACTTTCAGCATGTCCTTCTTTATGATAGAACACCTGTGCTCCACGCCATTTTGTTTCAGGAATGGCATTTGCATGAATTGTAATAAAAACATCCGGTTTTTCTTTTTGTACTAAATCTTTTCTTAAAAAGATGTCCTGCTTTTTTCGTTCTCTCAATGTACCAAATTTTTCTGATGGCGCGTGCTCATCGATAACGTCTCCATTTTTTGTTCGTGTCATTACGACTACTGCGCCTTTTTTCTTTAATTGCTTTTCCACATACTGAGCAATTGCAAGTGTAATATCCTTTTCAATTACTTCGCCCTTTGAAGCCCCCCCATCTTGACCTCCGTGCCCCGCATCAATGACAATTTTTATGCCACCTAGTGGGTCTGGTAGGAAGAAGTTACGGTCCGAAGCATTCGTTTCATATGCCACGACCACTATACTCATCAGCATAATTACTCCTAGTGCAAGCCAGCGCTTCACCCATATCCACCACCCTTTTACATTTAGTGTACGAAGTTAGGGATTGAACTATTCCAGAAAGCGAAAAAAACTCTCAAGTATTAAAATCGAGAGTTTTAGAAGATACTTTTTAAGTAATGATAAGACGGCATTAACAATACGTTGACTAATGTCGTTGATTGGGGAATCATTCTTTTTTATTTTAGTGTAAATTCTGGTTTAAACTTACCTGTATAAGGTTCATGTTCAACAAATACTGTTATATCCTTACCATCTTTGTCTTTGCCAGTTCTTTTATACGTGAATTTCTTATTATTTAGCTCAGTAATTTCAAGTACAGCCCCATATTTATTTTCGCCAATTGAAACATGCGCTCTTAATTTATTTCCACGGATAACATTAAAATAACCGAAGTCACCACGGCTTTCACCTGTTTCAGGATTGAAAAATTCGTACTTATTCGTATTTGCATCATATTTCGCAATGCTAATAAAATTCGTATTATATTGCGTTATATCATGTCCGTTTACATCTAATACAACTGTTCCTTGCCAAAGTGTTTCAGCTAAAATTTTATCTCCATCAACGTCTTTCACAATAGTGCCTGTAGAATCATTTAAAGTTTTATCTGCTTCGGTAAATGTAAGCTTTTTTTCCTTATAGGGGACATGCTCAACGAATACCTCTACATCGTTACCACTTGCATCTTTCCCCATTCGTTTATAAGTGAACATATTATTTGTTAGCTCAGTAATTTCTACAATTGCTTGGTAATTTTTCGTTTCTGAAATCAATACTCTATGCTTTCCATCATTCGTAATAAAGAAAATACCTTTATCATCACGGCTTCCAGCTGTATTTGGATCGAAAAATTCATAACGTCCTGAATCAGCGTCATATTTGGCAAGCCCAATAAAATTTGAATTCTCCGCTGTTAAATCTTTTTTATTTTTATCGTAGACTTTTGTACCTTGCCAGTTTGTGCTATTTAGAATTTTAGCATTTGCTTGACCTTTTGTTATTTCAACCTGTCTTTGATTTGCAGTATTCTCTGTTTTTACTTCCTCCGTTTTTTTTACGTCAGTTTTATTACCACATGCACCAAGAAGTGCAATTGCTGCAAGTGATAATATTAATAGCTTTTTCATATATTGACCTCCATTTTCAGAAATAAACAGCCTAAAAGTAGTATCAGCCATTTCCACGTAAAATACACATTCTTTGGCTATTTACTAAATTAACTGTGACTTTTTATAGACAGAAGCAAATACATGAATATGAAAAGAAGGAATTACTTTTATGTAAAATATGAATTGGATGTGGTTCATTACCAAAAGTTAGGGATGACAGTTGTTAAAAAAACGTATGCCATGTAGGCTGGGCGACTCCTTGGGCATCAGCGTCACAGATGAGACCATGGAGCGGCTTATCAGACGCCCCCAGGAAGCTCTGCGCGAAAGCGAAGCGTCAGCGGCAATGTTTTATCTGTGCGAAAGCGAAGCGTCAGCAACAAATGTTTTCTGTAGCGAAAGCAAAGCGTCAGCTACAAAGCGCCCGGTCGGAATGGAAATCCCCCCACGTTACAAGCCTAGATATAACACTAAGGTGACATAAAAAAACCCTTCCCCGACAGAACCGGGAAAGGGCTTGGAAACGTTGATATATAAGAAATATTAACGTTTTGAGAACTGAGGTGCACGACGAGCGCCGCGTAGACCTGGTTTTTTACGTTCTTTCATGCGTGAATCACGAGTAAGTAATCCAGCAGATTTTAATGCAGCACGGAAATCTGGGTCTACTTGAAGTAGAGCACGAGCGATACCGTGACGTACTGCACCAGCTTGACCAGTGTATCCACCACCGTTAACGTTTACGTGGATATCGTAACTTCCTGTAGTTTCAGTAGCTACTAATGGTTGTTTAATTACTTCACGTAATGCAGCGAATGGTACGTATTCTTCGATTTCACGTTTGTTGATAACAATTTTACCTGTACCCGGTACTAGACGTACGCGAGCTACAGAGCTTTTACGGCGACCAGTGCCGATGTATTGAACTTGTGCCAAAGTAATATCCTCCTCTTAATTTATATTATCCGCGAAGCTCGTATGCTTCTGGTTTTTGTGCAGCATGTGGGTGTTCTGTTCCTGTGTAAACGTTTAGTTTACCGAACATTTTACGACCTAAAGAGTTTTTAGGAAGCATCCCTTTAATTGCTAATTCGATCATTCTTGTTGGGTACTTGTCTAGCATTTCACCAGCAGTACGAGTTTTTAAACCACCCGCAAATTGAGTATGGTGACGGTAAAGTTTACCCTCTAATTTGTTACCAGTTAAATGGATTTTGTCAGCGTTGATGATGATTACGTGATCACCTGTGTCAACGTTTGGTGTGAATGTTGGTTTATGTTTACCACGTAAGATTGCAGCTACTTCAGAAGCTAAACGTCCAAGAGTTTGGCCTTCTGCATCAACTACTAGCCATTTACGGTCTACTTCGTGACCTTTAGCCATGAATGTTGTACGCATGTATATATCCTCCTAATCGATTCGATTACCGTTATTTTTCATTAAACTACACTATAAGTTTTCGGGGCTTATTTGTGGTGGTAATGAAAATACCATCTGTTATCATATAATGAATGACTTTTAAAGTCAAGTAATTTCAATAAACACCTGGAGAAGTTGTTCAGATTCAATGATTGTTTAAATTAGGGCTTTTGCGAGCCTTCATTTTGTATAATACAATGATATTTCGCACTAATAATTCTACAATATTCGTCGGTGGTTCTTCTTAATGGTCATCACCATAATGCGGGGTTGATTTCCGTTCCGACTGGGCGCTTTGTTGCTGTCGCACAGATAAAACATTGCCGATGTTGGTCACGAAGGCTTTATCACAGGACGTGATGGTTTTAGCCTTCGTTCCTCTATCGCTGATCCCCAAGGAGTCGCCCAGTTTCCACTCCAATCAACCTATCCTCACGATATACATTTAAATAAAATGTCATCCCCACTTTTGATGAGCCATTTAATAGAAGACTTTCTCAAGATATAGACCTTGTGGTGGTGCGGTTTTACCTGCCTTATCACGGTTCATAGATTTAACGACTAACTCCACGTTCTCAATGTCACGACGTCCTATACCAACTTCCCAAAGCGTGCCTGCGATAATACGGACCATATTATATAAGAAGCCATTTCCTTCAATCACCATATGTAGCTCCTCACCACGCCACTCAAATTGTAGTGTAGTTACTGTGCGCACCTTATCTTTGACACTTGTATTGGCTGCACAGAAACATGAAAAGTCATGTGTACCGATAATGGCCTTTGCCGCCTCCTGCATTGCTCCGACATTTGGTTTCACACCATTTGTCTCTACCGTGTAATGTCTGCGGAACGGACTCTGTACAGGCTCACATGACCATATATATCGGTACCGCTTCCCTGTTACACTGTAACGAGCATGAAAGTCAGCCGCTACTTCTTCAACCGACATTACTCGAATATCTCTTGGCAGTTGAACATTCAGTGCCTTCATATAGTTTTCTACGGGAATCGCTAGTGGCGTATCAAAATGCAATGTTTGTCCAATTGCATGCACTTTTGCATCTGTACGTCCACTCGCAGTTACTTTCACCTTTTCCCCTTTATGCATAATGTTTAGAACACGCTCAAGCTCTGCTTGTACTGTCCGCTCCCCAGGCTGTACTTGATAGCCAGAAAATTGTGTTCCATCATAACTAATAATTACTTTTAATCGTCGCATAAAGCTTACTCCTTTTAACTTCTATAGAAGAATAGTAAAGCGCCCATCCCTACTAATGACACGAGTGCAAATGTATCGCTCATATCCCATTTTAGCTTGCGATACCTTGTACGCCCTTCGCCTCCACGGTAGCCTTTTACTTCCATAGCTGTTGCTAAATCCTCAGCTCGTTTAAAGGCACTTACAAACAGAGGCACCAGTAATGGCACGACCGCTTTAATACGATCTTTTATCGGTCCAGAAGATAAATCCGAGCCACGTGCCATTTGTGCTTTCATAATTTTATCTGTTTCATCCATTAACGTTGGAATAAAGCGCAATGAAATAGACATCATTAGAGCTAACTCATGCACAGGCACTTTCACTGCTTTTAATGGATTTAGCAGTACTTCAATGCCATCCGTAATTGAAATCGGTGACGTTGTAAGTGTTAAGATAGATGTCATAAACACTAGAACTAGAAATCGTACCGAAATGAATATCCCTTGTCGTATACCCTCTTCATAGATAGTGATAAACTTCCACTCAAATACCGGGGCGCCTTCTTTCGTCATAAATATATGAATCAAGAAGGTAAATGCCATTAAAAAAAGAACTGGCTTTAGACCATTAATTAAAAAATACAGGCGAATACGTGACACTAACACAATGAGTAAGGTAAATGCCAATAGCATGGCATATGTCACTGTATTGTTTGCTAAAAAAACAATAATAATGAACGCAAAGACAAATATAAGCTTTGATCGTGGATCGAGCTTATGAACCGGAGAGTTTCCAGGTAGGAAGCGCCCAAATATCATTTTCTCCATCATGATTCTGCACGCTCCTCTCTTAGCACTCGAGCAATTTCAGTTGCTAGCTCTTCTTCGGTTAAGCATATCTTTGAGAAGGATTGATTTATCATTTTTTCGATTTTTTGTTGAAAGCGTACGATACGAGGAGGTTCTAAGCGGAAATTCTTCAATGTCTCCACATCTTTGAAAATTTCTTGTGGTATCCCACTTAATACATTTTTCCCTTCATGCATAATGACAATATTGTCCGCATAACGAGCTGCATCCTCCATACTGTGCGTAACGAGAATTGTCGTTAGGCCACGTTCCTGATGTAGCTTATAAAACATATCCATAATCTCTTTCTGACCGCGTGGATCAAGCCCTGCAGTTGGTTCATCTAAAACAATAACTTCAGGTTCCATTGCTAATACGCCAGCAATTGCCACTCGGCGCATTTGTCCACCAGATAAATCAAAAGGTGATTTTTCAAGTACGTTCTCTGGTAAGCCTACTAAGCCTACAAGTTCTTTTGCTCGCGCTTCAGCTTCTTTTTCCGTTACACCGAAGTTCATAGGACCAAACATAATATCCTTTAATACGGTTTCTTCAAACAGCTGATGCTCCGGGAATTGAAACACAATACCAACCTTTTGGCGTACAGATTTTAAATCCTTCGCCTTTTTTCCAGCTACGACAATACGGTCTCCAATATGCACTTCCCCTGAAGTAGGTCTTAGAAGTGCATTAAAGTGCTGAAGAATGGTCGATTTACCAGAGCCAGTATGCCCAATAATCGCCTGATACGTATGTGATGGAATTTCAAAATCTACATCGAATAATGCACGTTTCTCAAAAGGTGTACCCTGTGCATAGGCATAGCTTACTTGTTGAAGTTTGATGTCCATAAATCATTCACCAACTCTTCTTCTGTCATATGTTGTCCCATTAGCGGAACACCTTCCTTTTGCAATAACTTTGATAACTTCATGGCAAATGGCAAGTCTAGCCCAAATTCAACTAGCTTGTCCCCAAATGAAAAAATTTCAGCAGGTGTACCCTCAGCAAATTTCTTTCCATCATTCATAAAGAGAACACGATCTGCCAGCATGGCTTCCTCTAAATCATGCGTAATGGATATTACCGTTAGCCCTGTTTCAGCACGTAAAGTTTGAACTGTTTGTAATACCTCCGCACGCCCCTGTGGATCTAGCATAGATGTGGCTTCATCAAGAATAAGGAGCTTTGGTTTCAACGCCAGTGCTCCTGCAATGGCAACACGCTGCTTTTGCCCACCTGATAAGTGATGTGGCTCATGATCTAAAAAATTGTTCATTTTTACTTGCTCGAGTGCTGCATGTACACGTTCTACCATCTCTTCATATGGCACTCCGTTATTTTCAAGAGCGAAAGCAACATCATCCTGCACTGTCGCTCCAACAAATTGATTGTCTGGATTTTGAAAAACCATGCCCATCTGTGAGCGGCTTTCCCATAGGTTTTCTTCACTTAATGGTTCGCGTAATATACGTACATCGCCCTGCTGTGGGTATAGCAAACCATTCATAAGCTTTGCAATGGTGGATTTACCAGAACCGTTATGGCCAACAATGGCAATCCATTCTCCTTCTTGTACCGCAAAGCTTACATTTTCAACAGCATTGCGACTTTCTTTTTCTTCTGGTGTATATGAAAATGTCACGTTATTTAATGATAAAATTTCTGGCATTTCTAGAACTCCTCTCTACATGCTCAGCTCTACTAACTAACTTACACTTTTTTATGTATGAATTCTACTACAATCATTATGTCGATAAAAGAAAAGCGCTAAAATGACTTTCCTTTCTTTTGTTTGTTCAGATATAGGCCTAAATATAATAAATAGGCTCTCTTTTAAGAATCAAACGATAAATCAAATACCAATTTCGCCTTGGCGTAATTGCGTCCGGATTTTGAATTGTGTCCGCACAAAATATTATAGAAACAAAATATAAAAAGAGCCGTATATTAAAAAAAGCACCATTAAATTGGCGCTATCTCATACTTCCCTAAAAAATAAAAAAGCGCGCACCTCATTCGATAGAAATGCGCTAGTCGTTACATTTTCAAGAAACGCGGGTGCTCAAGCCCTTGTTCCCTCTGAATGAGGTGCGGAGAGCTAAACGAGACGCCACACAACAGTGTCCGCTCATCATAACGCTCAGCTTAATTATTTGTCGTATAAATCATTTATAAAGAAAGAGGGTGGTGATTCCACCCTCTTCACCACTTGTCTTCTCTTATGAATCAATTATGCCTCGGCATAATTGCGTCCGGAATCGGCTTTGTGCCTGTACAAAGAAATCCTTTGCAATTCCGTGACATCCGCCGGAGGCTTTAACTTCTTTCAAGAAGTTAAACTAATTCAATCACAACAACAGGTGCACCGTCACCACGACGAGGACCTACTTTAAGAATACGAGTGTAACCACCTTGACGCTCTGCATAACGTGGTGCAACATCATCAAATAACTTTTGAAGTGCAAATGAAGTTGTTTCGTTACCTTCTGCATCAGTAGTTGTTACTAGTTCACGACGGATGAATGCAGCAGCTTGACGGCGTGCATGTAAATCACCGCGTTTACCTAAAGTAATCATTTTTTCAACAGCTTTACGTACTTCTTTAGCGCGAGCCTCAGTAGTTTCGATACGCTCGTTGATGATTAAATCAGTAGCTAAGTCACGTAACATCGCTTTACGTTGAGAACTTGTACGACCAAGTTTTCTGTAACCCATGGATGTTTCCCTCCTTTATAAAAAATTATCTGATCTTGTAAGTTTTGTTTAAATCGCTTAGTCTTCTTTGCGTAATCCTAAACCAAGCTCTTCTAACTTCGCTTTTACTTCTTCTAGTGACTTACGTCCAAGGTTACGAACTTTCATCATATCGTCTTCTGACTTATTCGCAAGTTCTAGTACTGTATTAATACCAGCGCGTTTTAAGCAGTTATAAGAGCGAACAGAAAGATCAAGTTCTTCGATAGTCATCTCTAAAACTTTTTCTTTTTGATCTTCTTCTTTTTCGACCATGATTTCAGCAGTTTGTGCCTCATCTGTCATGCCAACGAAGATGTTTAGATGCTCGGTTAAAATTTTTGCTCCGAGCGAAATCGCCTCTTTCGGACCGATGCTACCATCTGTCCACACATCAAGAGAAAGTTTATCGTAGTCAGAAGACTGACCTACACGAGTATTTTCCACTTGGAAATTGACGCGTGATACTGGAGTGTAAATAGAGTCGATCGGGATCACGCCGATAGGAAGATCCTCACGTTTGTTTTGATCAGCAGGAGTGTAACCACGGCCGCGTTGAGCGTACATACGCATACGTAAATGACCGTTTTTAGCGATTGTTGCAATATATAGATCCGGGTTTAAAATTTCTACATCACTGTCATGTGTAATGTCAGCAGCTGTAACTGTACCATCGCCTTTTACATCAATCTCAATAACTTTTTCTTCGTCAGAGTAGATTTTAAGAGCTAGTTTTTTCACGTTCAAAATAATTGAAGCTACATCCTCTACAACGCCTTCTACAGTTGAGAATTCGTGAAGAACACCGTCAATTTGAATTGAAGTGACAGCAGCTCCTGGTAATGAAGACAGAAGGATACGACGTAAAGAATTACCCAAAGTGTTTCCATATCCGCGTTCAAGCGGTTCTACAACAAACTTTCCATATTTGGAATCTTCGCTGATCTCCACCGTTTCAATCTTTGGTTTTTCAATTTCGATCATTTCATTTACCCTCCTTCAAAACATCGAATGTATAGGTTCTTTCCATCATAGATTCGATCGTCAATGACGTATCGTTTATTATCTGCACAAGACAGTCTGTACAAAAAATGATGTTCTCATACAATATGAGACGCACCCATTACACGCGACGACGTTTCGGCGGACGGCAACCATTATGAGGAACTGGAGTAACGTCTTTAATAGCAGTTACTTCTAAACCAGCAGCTTGAAGTGCACGGATTGCAGCTTCACGACCAGCACCAGGACCTTTAACAGTTACTTCCAACGTTTTCAGACCATGTTCAAGGGATGTTTTAGCAGCAGTTTCTGCAGCCATTTGAGCAGCGAATGGTGTAGATTTACGTGAACCACGGAAACCAAGAGCACCAGCACTTGACCAAGATACAGCGTTACCTTGCATATCTGTAATCGTTACGATTGTATTGTTAAATGTAGAACGAATGTGTGCGATACCAGATTCGATATTCTTTTTCACACGACGTTTACGAGTTTGTTGTTTACGAGCCATGTTAAGAAGGAACCTCCTTTACTTATTATTTTTTCTTGTTCGCAACTGTTTTACGAGGACCTTTACGCGTACGCGCATTGTTCTTCGTATTTTGACCACGAACAGGTAAACCACGACGGTGACGGATACCACGGAATGAACCGATTTCCATCAAACGTTTGATATTTAATGAAGTTTCGCGACGTAAGTCACCTTCAAGTTTGTATTTGTCTAATTGTTCACGGATTTTGTTTAACTCATCTTCAGTTAAGTCGCGTACGCGTGTATCTTCTGAAATGCCTGCGTCAGCTAATACTTTCTGAGCTGTAGTTTTACCAATACCGAAAATGTAAGTTAATGAAATTACCACGCGTTTGTCGCGAGGAATGTCAACACCAGCAATACGTGCCATGTACGTTGTGCACCTCCTTTAGAATTAACCTTGTTTTTGTTTGTGTTTAGGATTTTCACAGATTACCATTACTTTACCGCGTCGGCGAATTACTTTACATTTTTCGCAGATCGGTTTCACAGATGGTCTCACTTTCATCTAACCTAACCTCCTTAATAGTCCGGAGCGCAAAAGATTATTTAAAACGGTATGTGATACGACCGCGAGTTAAATCATAAGGGGATAACTCGATAGTAACCTTATCTCCTGGTAGAATACGGATAAAGTGCATACGAATCTTACCAGATACGTGTGCTAGAATCACATGTCCATTTTCTAATTCTACCTTAAACATCGCGTTTGGCAAAGTCTCAACAACTGTTCCTTCGACTTCAATTACATCATCTTTCGCCATCTACTCTGTCTCCTCTCTATATGCAAATTAAAGTTCTCATCGTTACATCAAACGGATATCTGCTGCAACTATAGATGCAACCTCGTTTCAACATATGTTTGGATTGTATGAGAGATGTTGAAAGACGCTCGTCTGGTTTCGTTTCACACAATCCACGGAATATACAGGACCAGTAAGGACACTGACTTCCCATGTTTACACGAATACCGGAATGTCTAGGATGAGATATTCATACCCGTTACACAGATGCTTCCACGAAACCCATTATACTCTTTCAAAAGTAATGTTGCACTTTTTAAAAGAAATATATACCGGGCACAATATGCTTTTGCAACTCTCAAAAAAATTATATTCGTTGTTGCTCCCGCATGCCTCCCGCGGAAGCAGTATTCTGCGCCCGGAGCCGGGTATCAGCTGCGGCTGCCCTGTAATAGAGCATCAAGATCAGCAAACACATTGTTAATATCTTGCTGTCCATCTATATTTGTTAACACACCTTTTACTTCATAGTAGTCAAGTAAAGGTTGTGCTTGTTTCATATTTACTTCCAGACGGTTCGCAACCGTTTCAGGATTATCATCCGCACGTGTATAAAGCTCGCCACCATCTTTATCACATTTTCCTTCCTCAGCTGGAGGATTGAAAATTAGATGATAAGATGTGCCACAAGTTTTACAAATACGACGACCTGATAGACGAGCAATTAGCTCATCTTTTTCAACTTGGATGTTAATCGTATGTTCAATAGCTTTGCCAAGGTCAGCAAGAATGCTGTCTAAAGCTTCAGCTTGAGGAACAGTACGTGGGAAACCATCTAGTAAGAATCCCTTTTCACAATCAGGTTTAGCAAGTCGCTCACGAACAATACCAATCGTTACTTCATCCGGCACTAGAGCACCTTGATCCATAAACGATTTAGCCTGTAAGCCTAGTTCTGTACCACCTTTAATAGCAGCACGGAACATATCGCCTGTAGAAATATGAGGAATCGCGTACTTCTCAACAATTTTATCTGCCTGTGTACCTTTACCAGCACCTGGCAGACCCATTAAAACGATATTCATACGGAAATATTCCTCCCACAAAAGGTTAGCTGATTTCAGGAAACGATAGAACGTTCCCTAAAAACCAACATTATTTCATAAAGCCTTTGTAGTGACGTTTAACAAGTTGAGATTCTAGCTGCTTCATCGTTTCGAGCGCTACGCCGACTACGATAATAATACTAGTACCACCGATTTGCACTGTGGCAGGTAGATTCATAAAGCTTATGAATATAATCGGCATTACAGAAATAACAGTTAAGAAAATCGCACCGACAAATGTCAGACGATATAACACGCTTGTTAAATACGTTTGTGTACTTTCACCAGGGCGAATACCCGGAATGTAAGCACCTTGCTTTTTCAAGTTATCTGCCACATTTTCTGGATTCACTTGTATGAATGCATAGAAATATGTGAACGCGATGATCAATGCAACGTAAACAATCATCCCAACAGGTTTTGTATTATCAAACGTGTTTTCAATGAATGTTGTTACAGCACCTTCACCAAAGAACGGAACTAACGTACGAGGTGTCATAAGAAACGCTGATGCAAAGATTACCGGAATAACCCCTGCAGCATTTACTTTTAACGGTAAATGCGTTTGTTGACCACCAGTTTGTTGGTTACGTCCAGTAACTCGTTTTGCATATTGAATTGGAATTTTACGTAGTGCTTGTTGCACGTAGATAACCCCAACAACAACTGCAAGCATAATTAAAACAAGTAATCCAAGGATTATTAGGTTGATAAATAGCTTATCACCCGCACCTTCGATTTGTTGTGCATAGATTTGGTTGATACCCGTAGGTAATGCCGCAACGATACCTGCGAAAATTACAATAGAAATACCATTACCGACACCATGCGCAGTAATTTGATCAGCAAGCCATACTAGGAATGCTGTACCCGCTGTTAATACAATAGAAATTGTAACATATGTTAAAATTCCTTCTTCTTTAATCAATGACCCGCCGTACATTCTATTAAAACCAAATGACATCGCGAATGATTGGATAAAGGCAAGAACGATTGTAAAGTAACGAGTAAATTGAGCAAGTTTTCGTCTTCCGACTTCACCTTGCTTTGCCCACTCAGCAAATTTCGGTACTACGTCCATTTGCAATAACTGAACAATGATTGAAGCAGTGATGTAAGGCATAATTCCCATCGCAAAGATAGAGAAGTTCTTTAAAGCACCACCGCCAAAAGTATTCAGGAAACCAACGAGGTTGAACTCATCAGTTGCCTTTAATACATTAGCGTCAACGTTCGGTACTGGTACAAACGTACCAATACGGAAAACGATTAACATTAAAAGGGTGAAAATGATCTTATTTCGTATATCTCGAACACGCATAAAGTTAGAGATTGTCTGAAACATTAAATCACCTCAGTAGTTCCGCCGGCATTTTCAATTGCTTCTTTAGCCGAAGCTGAGAATTTATGAGCTTTTACTGTAAGCTTTTTGTTAAGAGTTCCGTTTCCAAGAACTTTAATTCCAGCTTTTTCATTGCTCACTAAACCTGTTTCAAGTAATAATGCAGTTGTTACCTCTGCACCATCTTCAAAACGGTTTAATGTGTCAAGATTAACGATCGCGTACTCTTTACGGTTAATGTTAGTAAAGCCGCGTTTCGGTAAACGACGGAATAAAGGGTTTTGACCACCTTCGAATCCTGGGCGTACACCGCCGCCAGAACGAGAGTTTTGACCTTTATGACCTCTACCTGCAGTTTTACCGTTACCAGAACCGATACCGCGACCTACGCGGTTACGTACTTACAGGGAACCTTCTGCTGGTTTTAACTCATGAAGTTTCATATTGGATGGCACCTCCTTGTTCGTTAATTAAAAATTAGTTTTCTTTGACAGTAACTAAGTGAGCTACTACATCAATCATACCGCGAGTCGCTGCATTGTCAGCTTTCTCAACAGTTTGGTTTAATTTACGTAAACCTAATGCTTCAATAGTTTTGCGTTGTGCTGGTTTAGAACCAATCACAGATTTTGTAAGGGTGATTTCTAATTTGTTAGCCATTATCTTTCCCCCCTTATCCTAATATTTCTTCCACTGATTTACCACGTAATTTAGCTACGTCCTCTACGCGTTTTAATTCAGTTAAACCTTGAATAGTTGCACGCACCATGTTAATTGGTGTGTTAGTTCCAAGTGATTTTGAAAGAATATCAGTAATACCAGCAAGTTCTAGTACTGCACGTACTGGACCACCAGCGATAACCCCTGTACCAGGAGCAGCAGGTTTAATTAGGATTTCTCCTGCACCAAAGCGACCTTGCACTAAGTGTGGAGTTGTTCCACCTACGCGTGGCACTTCGATTAAGTTTTTCTTCGCATCTTCAACAGCTTTACGGATAGCGTCTGGCACCTCTTGAGCTTTACCAGTACCGAAACCTACATGACCGTTTTTATCGCCAACAACAACTAATGCTGTGAAGCGGAAGCGACGTCCACCTTTAACAACTTTTGCAACACGGTTAATAGTAACTACGCGTTCTTCAAGTTCTCCAAGTTTGTTTGCGTCAATTCGACTCATGAAATGTGTCCCTCCTTCTTATTAAAATTCTAAACCGTTCTCACGTGCAGCTTCAGCTAAAGCTTTTACACGTCCATGATATAAGTAACCACCACGGTCAAATACTACAGCAGTAATATTTTTTTCCGTAGCGCGTTTTGCGATTGTTTCACCGACTTTAGTTGCAGCATCAACATTGCTACCAGCAGCTTCAAAACCATTTTCTTGAGAAGATGCGCTAACAATTGTTACGCCTGCTACGTCATCGATAAGTTGAGCGTAGATGTTCTTGTTAGAACGGAATACGTTTAAGCGTGGACGCTCAGCAGTACCCGAAATTTTAGAACGTACGCGTGCATGACGTTTTTTACGAACCTGATTTTTATCTTGTTTCGTAATCACAAGGGTCACTCCTTTCTAATGCTTAAGCAGCATTATTTACCTGTTTTACCTTCTTTACGACGAACATATTCGCCTTCATAACGGATACCTTTACCTTTGTAAGGCTCTGGTGGACGCACGTCACGGATGTTAGATGCAAGAGCACCAACGCGTTCTTTGCTAATACCTTTAACGATGATCTTAGTGTTAGAAGGAACTTCAACTTCTAGACCATCTTCAGGTGTGAACTCAACTGGATGTGAATAACCTACGTTAAGAACAAGTTTTTTACCTTGTAATTGCGCACGGTAACCGACACCGATTAGTTCTAATGATTTTTCGAAACCTGCAGAAACACCAGTAACCATGTTCGCTAATAGCGCACGAGTTGTACCGTGGTTTGTGCGGTGTTCTTTTGAGTCAGAAGGACGAGATACAGAAATCACATTACCTTCTTGCTCAATTTTCATATCTTGGTGGAAAGAACGAACAAGTTCGCCTTTAGGACCTTTAACGGTAACTGAGTTGTCAGCTGCAACAGTAACAGTTACGTTAGCTGGTACCTCGATAATTTTTTTACCTACACGAGACATTTAGTTGCACCTCCATTCATTTATTGCTAATTACCAAACGTATGCTAGAACTTCGCCGCCAACTTGTTTAGCGCGAGCTTCTTTATCTGTTAATAAACCTTGTGAAGTTGACACTAAAGCGATACCAAGACCGTTCAGTACTTTAGGCACTTCATTTGTTTTTGCATATACTCGTAGACCAGGTTTAGAAATACGTTTTAAGCCAGTGATAACGCGCTCGTTATCTTTACCGTATTTTAAGAAGATACGGATAATACCTTGCTTGTTGTCTTCCACGTATTCTACGTCACGTACGAAACCTTCGCGCTTTAAAATTTCAGCGATTTCTTTTTTCACGTTGGAAGCTGGTACTTCTAACTTCTCGTGACGAACCATGTTCGCATTACGAATGCGAGTAAGCATATCTGCAATCGGATCAGTCATTGTCATTACATTTACCTCCTTCCCAAATTAGGGGATTACCAGCTGGCTTTTTTCACGCCAGGAATTTGTCCCTTATATGCAAGTTCTCGGAAACAAATACGGCAAAGTTTGAATTTGCGATATACAGAGTGTGGACGGCCACAGCGTTCACAACGTGTATATTCTTGCACTTTAAACTTTTGCTTACGTTGTTGTTTAACGATCATAGATTTTTTAGCCACGTTTTCGCCCTCCTTGTTTAATTACTTTTGGAACGGCATACCGAATTGTGTCAATAACTCGCGAGCTTCTTCATCAGAATTCGCTGTCGTTACGATCACGATGTCCATACCGCGTACTTTTGAAACTTTATCGTAATCGATTTCTGGGAAAATTAATTGCTCTTTAACACCTAAAGTGTAGTTACCGCGACCGTCGAATGCTTTTTTAGAAACACCACGGAAGTCACGTACACGAGGTAGTGAAATTGAGATTAATTTGTCCAAGAATTCATACATACGCTCACCGCGTAATGTAACTTTAGCACCGATAGGCATACCTTCACGTAGACGGAAACCTGCGATCGATTTTTTCGCTTTAGTTACAACTGGTTTTTGACCAGTGATAATTGTTAATTCTTCTACAGCTGCATCTAATGCTTTTGAGTTTTGAACTGCGTCACCAACACCCATGTTGATAACGATTTTGTCAACTTTCGGCAATTGCATAACTGATTTATATCCGAATTTGCTCATAAGAGCAGATGAAACTTCATTTGAATATTTTTCTTTTAGGCGGCTCATTTGTTTACCTCCCTTCTTTTTATAGAAATTAGTCGATTACTGCACCTGATTTTTTTGCAACACGAACTTTTTTACCGTTTTCGATTTTATAACCTACACGAGTCGGCTCGCCAGATTTAGGATCGATTAGCATTACGTTCGAAACGTGAATTGCAGCCTCTTGGCTTACAATTCCACCTTGTGGATTCAATTGGTTAGGTTTTACGTGTTTTTTCACGATATTCACACCTTCAACAAGAACGCGATCTTGTTTAGGGTAAGAAGCAAGAATTACGCCTTCTTTGCCTTTGTCCTTACCAGTGATAACCTTAACCTTGTCACCTTTTTTTACATGCATGCTGTCGCACCTCCTTGATTGGCACTATCATGAAATTAAAGAACTTCTGGAGCTAGAGAAACGATTTTCATGAAGTTGCTGTCACGTAATTCACGTGCAACAGGTCCGAAAATACGAGTTCCGCGTGGTGATTTATCATCACGAATAATTACACAAGCATTTTCATCAAATTTGATGTACGTACCGTCTTTACGACGTACGCCTGATTTTGTACGAACGATAACAGCTTTAACAACGTCACCCTTCTTAACAACGCCACCTGGTGTTGCTTTCTTAACTGTACAAACAACGATATCACCGATGTTAGCAGTTTTACGGCCAGAGCCACCAAGCACTTTAATTGTAAGAACTTCACGTGCACCTGAGTTGTCAGCAACTTTCATACGACTTTCTTGTTGGATCACTTAGGTTACCTCCCTTCGGAAATTGGTTGTTCCGAAATAGTTATTAAATAATAACCGCTTTTTCTACAACTTCAACTAGACGGAAACGTTTAGTAGCTGATAGCGGGCGAGTTTCCATGATACGTACGATATCACCGATTTTCGCTGTGTTTAATTCATCATGAGCCTTAAACTTTTTAGAGTATTTTACACGTTTACCATAAAGCTTGTGCTTTTTGTGAGTTTCAACTAAAACAGTTACAGTTTTGTCCATTTTATCTGAAACAACGCGGCCCGTGTAAACTTTGCGTTGATTACGCTCAGTCATACTTGAAAACCTCCTTTATCAGTTATTTGCACTGATTTCTCTTTCACGAATAACAGTCTTCATACGCGCGATTGCTTTACGCACTTCACGAATACGAGCTGTGTTTTCTAATTGACCAGTCGCCAATTGGAAGCGAAGGTTGAAAAGCTCTTCTTTCAGTGATTTCACTTTTAATTCTAATTCAGAAGTGGCAAGGTCACGGATTTCATTAGCTTTCATTAGATTCACCACCAGTTTCTTGACGTTTTACGATTTTACATTTAACAGGAAGCTTATGTGATGCTAAACGAAGTGCTTCACGTGCGATCTCTTCAGATACACCAGCAATTTCGAACATTACTTTTCCTGGTTTTACTACTGCAACCCAACCTTCAGGAGAACCTTTACCAGAACCCATGCGGACTTCTAGAGGTTTTTTAGTGTAAGGTTTGTGTGGGAAGATTTTAATCCAAACTTTACCGCCACGTTTCATGTAACGAGTCATCGCGATACGTGCAGCTTCGATTTGACGGTTAGTGATCCAGCTAGCTGTTTGAGCTTGTAAGCCCCATTCGCCGAAAGATACTTCTTTACCGCCTTTCGCTTCGCCACGCATGTTTCCGCGGTGTTCACGACGGTATTTTACGCGTTTAGGCAATAACATATTATTTGCCTCCTTCCACAGATTTCTTCGTAGGAAGAACTTCACCACGGTAGATCCATACTTTAACGCCTAATTTACCGTAAGTAGTGTCAGCTTCTGCGTGTGCATAGTCGATGTCAGCACGTAGAGTATGAAGTGGAACAGTTCCTTCACTATAGTGTTCAGCACGCGCGATATCAGCGCCACCTAAACGACCAGATACTTGTGTTTTAATTCCTTTTGCACCAGCACGGATTGTGCGTTGGATCGCTTGCTTTTGCGCACGACGGAATGATACACGATTTTCTAATTGACGAGCGATATTTTCAGCTACTAGACGAGCGTCAAGATCAGCACGTTTGATTTCGATAATGTTGATGTGTACACGTTTACCAGTTAAGTTGCTAAGGTATTTACGAAGATTTTCAACTTCAGTACCACCTTTACCGATTACCATACCTGGTTTCGCAGTGTGAATTGTAATGTTTACACGGTTTGCAGCGCGTTCGATTTCAATTTTAGAAACAGAAGCGTCTTTAAGAGCCGTTTCAATATATTTACGCACTTTGATGTCTTCGTGAAGTAGAGTTGCATAGTCTTTTTCAGCGTACCATTTTGACTCCCAGTCACGAATAATACCAACGCGCAGTCCTATTGGATGTACTTTTTGACCCACGGATTAGCCCTCCTTCTTCTCAGATACCACTAGTGTAATGTGGCTTGTGCGTTTGTTAATTGCGCTTGCACGTCCTTGTGCACGTGGACGGAAACGTTTTAATGTTGGACCTTCATCAACGAAAACTTCAGAAACTACTAAAGAGTTGATGTCAAGATCGTAGTTGTGTTCAGCGTTAGCAACTGCAGATTTTAATACTTTTTCAACGACTGGAGACGCCGCTTTTGGAGTATGACGTAAAATTGCAACTGCCTCACCAACTTGCTTGCCTCGAATTAAGTCTACTACTAGACGTACTTTACGAGGAGCAATGCGAACTGTACGAGCGATAGCTTTAGCTTGTGTCATTAGGATTTACCTCCTCTCAAAATTAGCGTCTTGTTTTCTTGTCGTCTGCACCGTGACCTTTGTAAGTACGTGTCGGTGCGAACTCACCAAGTTTATGGCCTACCATATCTTCTGTTACGTATACAGGAACATGTTTACGTCCATCATATACAGCAATTGTTAGTCCGATGAAGTTCGGGAAAATTGTAGAACGGCGTGACCAAGTTTTGATAACTTGTTTTTTCTCAGAAGCCTCTTGTGCTTCCACTTTTTTCATTAAGTGACCATCAACAAAAGGTCCTTTTTTCAAGCTGCGACCCATGTAGGAACCTCCCTCTGTGATTCCACCACGGCTCTCACATAGAACCGTAGTTTAACCACTCTATTTTTTACGACTACGGATGATGAATTTATCCGATTTGTTTTTCTTCTTGCGAGTTTTGTAACCAAGTGCTGGTTTACCCCAAGGAGTCATTGGTGATTTACGTCCGATTGGAGAACGTCCTTCACCACCACCGTGTGGGTGATCGTTAGGGTTCATTACAGAACCACGTACTTCTGGGCGTTTACCTAACCAACGGCTACGACCTGCTTTACCGATGTGTACAAGTTCGTGTTGTTCGTTACCAACTTGACCGATTGTAGCGCGGCAAGTAGCTAATACTAAACGTACTTCACCAGATTGTAGACGAACGATTACGTATTTATCTTCACGACCAAGTACTTGTGCAGAAGTACCAGCAGAACGTACTAATTGTCCACCTTTACCAGGTTTTAACTCGATGTTATGGATTGTAGTACCCATTGGAATGTTTGCTAATGGTAATGCGTTACCTACTTTAATATCAGCATCCGGACCAGATACGATTGTTTGACCAACCTCTAGACCTTTTGGTGCTAAGATGTAGCTTTTTGCTCCATCAGCGTAGTTGATTAATGCGATATTCGCAGAACGGTTTGGATCATATTCAATAGTAGCAACTTTTGCCGGAATGCCATCTTTAACACGTTTGAAATCGATAACACGGTATTGCTTCTTATGACCACCACCATGATGACGAACAGTGATTTTACCTTGGTTGTTACGACCAGCTTTGCGTTTAGTTGGTTCAAGCAATGATTTCTCAGGCTTGTTAGTTGTAATTTCCGCAAAGTCTAAAGACGTCATATTACGACGACCATTAGAGGTAGGTTTATACTTTTTAATCGCCATTGTGTTTTCCCTCCTTCTTGAGTGTTCAAATCATAAATCCATCAAGGATTACATTTCGAATAATTCAATTTCTTTGCTGTCAGCAGTTAATTTAACAATCGCTTTACGACGTTTGTTAGTGTAACCACCGTAACGGCCAACGCGTTTGAATTTACCTTTGTAGTTAAGAACGTTTACTTTCTCAACTGTTACACCAAAGATTTCTTCTACAGCGTCTTTTACTTGAGTTTTGTTAGCGCGAGTGTCTACTTCGAAAGTATACTTTTTCTCTGCCATAAGTTCTGAAGAACGCTCAGTAATGACTGGACGTTTTAAAATATCACGTGCTTCCATTATCCAAGCACCTCCTCAACTTTTTCTACTGCAGATTTTGTGAATACAACTTTATCATGACCTAATAGATCAAGAACGTTGATTCCGTTTGCAGTTAAAACTGTTACGCCAGGGATGTTACGAGCAGATAATGCTACGTTTTCATCTAGGTCAGCAGTTACGAATAAAGATTTTTTCTCTATAGAAAGATCTTTAAGGATTTTTGTAAATTCTTTTGTTTTTGGTGCTGCTAGTGTAAGAGCATCAAGAACTAAGAAGTTTTGTTCTACTACTTTAGCTGATAAAGCAGATTTAAGAGCTAAGCGACGAACTTTTTTAGGTAACTTGTAAGAGTAGCTACGTGGAGTTGGACCGAATACAATACCACCACCGCGCCATTGTGGAGAACGGATAGAACCTTGACGAGCACGACCAGTTCCTTTCTGACGCCATGGTTTACGACCACCACCAGCTACCTCAGAACGGTTTTTAACCTTGTGATTACCTTGACGAAGAGAAGCGCGTTGTGCTACTACAGCGTCGAATAATACTGCTTCATTTGGTTCAATTCCGAAAATCGCATCGTTTAACTCGATTTCACCAACTGAAGCTCCTGTTTGACTAAGTACAGATACTTTTGTCATTCCTGTTTCCTCCTTTCCTCAGGTGATTACTTAGCTTTAATTGCAGTTTTAACTGTAACTAGAGCTTTTTTAGAACCAGGAACATTACCTTTAACAAGTAGTAAGTTACGTTCCGCATCAACTTTCACGATTTCTAAGTTTTGGATTGTAACTACAGTGCCACCCATTTGACCAGGTAATTTCTTTTGTTTGAATACGCGGTTCGGAGCAACTGGACCCATTGAACCAGGACGACGGTGGTAACGAGAACCGTGGGCCATAGGACCACGAGATTGTCCGTGGCGTTTGATAACACCTTGGAAACCTTTACCTTTAGTAACACCTGTTACATCAATTACATCGCCTTCTGCGAAAATTTCTACTTTGACTTCTTGACCAACTTCGTATTCTTCCACGTTCACGTTGCGGAATTCACGAATGAAGCGCTTAGGAGCAGTGTTCGCTTTTGCTACGTGACCTTGTTCTGGTTTGTTAGAAAGCTTAACGCGCTTGTCTTCAAAACCAACTTGGATAGCTTCGTAGCCATCTGTATCAACAGTTTTCTTTTGAAGAACTACGTTTGGAGTAGCTTCGATAACTGTTACCGGGATTAAATCGCCGTTTTCAGCGAAAACTTGTGTCATACCAATTTTTCTACCTAAGATTCCTTTAGCCATTTGTCACACCTCCTGTAAGTTTTAAAAAGTTATATTTTTACCATTAAAGTTTGATTTCGATATCAACGCCAGATGGTAAATCAAGTTTCATTAACGCATCAACAGTTTGTGGTGTTGGGTTAACGATATCGATCAGACGTTTATGCGTACGCATTTCGAATTGTTCACGAGAATCTTTGTACTTGTGAACAGCACGAAGAATTGTGTACACAGACTTCTCAGTTGGAAGTGGAATCGGACCTGATACACTTGCACCTGAACGTTTTGCAGTTTCCACAATTTTCTCAGCAGATTGATCTAAAATACGGTGATCATACGCTTTTAAACGAATACGAATCTTTTGTTTTGCCATTATTTTCCCTCCTTCTCGCCTATTTTCTAGACATTCTCCACGAAAATTCTCCCACACACCGCCATGGCAAAGCGGCCGGGTGTGTCGGCAACCTCTCGTTTCATCGCAGTCAAAGACCAACATTCAACATTATATACAATAAAAAAAGAATAAGCAAGTCTTTTCGCTAAATTCTTTTAAATGTTGCTGATATTCTTGCTACTAATATTTCTCGCTTATTTAAGCCGTTTACTAGTATATAAAATTTCCATGCACATTGCAACACATAAGGCTGTTATATCAACGTTTTCGAACATTTCTAACAATTAATCAATACCATTATGTAAAAAAGCAGTCTCTAATAGTAGAAACTGCTCTTTCAATAACTTTATCCCGCGTCAACTGCCCGTAAAAGTCCGATGGTGTAAACTAATAGTCAGTAGGGATGAAGAAAATCCCCTCTGAATCAATTATGCCTCGGCCTAATTGCGTTTGGAATCGGCTTTGTGCTTGCATAAAGAATTCCTTTCCGATTCCGTGACATCCGTCGGAGGCTTTAACTTTATAAGAAGAACACACATGCAACCCAACCAAATATAATAAGTGGGATGTTAATAAAAATAAACGTTGGCACACACGTATCCCAAATATGATTATGCTGTCCATCTACATTTAAACCTGCAGTTGGTCCTAAAGTAGAGTCAGAAGCAGGAGAGCCTGCATCGCCTAAAGCACCTGCTGTACCAATCAGACAAATAATCGCCAGAGGGCTCATTCCCAATCCTTGTGCAAGGGGAACGAATAAGGTTGCAATTATTGGCACTGTTGCGAAGGATGAACCGATCCCCATCGTTACAATTAAACCAATGACCAGCATAACAAATACCGCTAAGCTCGTATTGCCTTTAAATACTGTAAGGGCGTCTGTAATTAAGCTATTAATATGACCTGTGGCATTAATAACAGATGCAAACCCATTTGCAGCGATCATAACAAAGCCAATAAAGGCCATCATTTTCATTCCCTCAGAAAGAATCTCATCTGCCTCTTTCCATTTAAGTGCGCCTGTAAAATACATAATCATAATCCCTGCAAAAGCACCTACAATCATCGAATCAGTATAAAGTTGTGCACATAGAGAGACAATTAAAGCCACAGCCGTAGAAAAAATAACAAACTTACTGACATTTACATTTAAAGACTCTGTCTCAACATCATTATTTTGATATTGTCGAGGCTTTCGATAAACGAAAAATGCTACACCTAACCCAATTAACATCCCAAGAGCAGGTATAGCCATCGCTACTGGTACATCACGTGAAGATGCCTCCATACCAGCCTGAGACACTTGGGTAGAAACGATATCTTGGAAAATAGCTCCGAAGCCGGCAGGTACGAAACTATATGTCCCTATTAAACCGACAGCGATTAATGTTGCAATAATTCGGCGGTCAACCTCTAGCATATTTAAAATCTTTAAGATCGGAGGTATCAATAATGGAATAAAGGCTATATGAATTGGAATTAAGTTTTGTGAGAAAATAGACATCATAAAGATCAGTAAGAAGATTAAGATCTTTACCAAACCTTGTCGATTACTTTTACCGTTTTTATTTAATATTTTTAAAATCCCTGCAATCATTAATTCAGGAATTCCTGTTTTTGAAATGGCAATAGCGAAACCACCAAGCAATCCATAACTTAAAGCAATCGTTGCGCCTGCTCCTAATCCTTCTGTAAATGATTGTACAGTTGCCTCAATACCCATGCCGCTTGTTAGACCTCCTGCAAAGGCCCCTAATACAAGAGAAAGAACAACATTGATACGGAGCAAGCTTAATATTAACATGACAGCTACTGCCACAATTACTGCGTTCATTTCAACACTTCACTTTCGTACACTAGATTACTAACACATTAAACTTTAATTGTCTAATAATTGAAAGTCAAGATGTTTTTATATCCCTATAATATCTTTCCAAATTATCACGACGCAAAAAAACAGTATGATCTTAAATAATCATACTGTTTTTCGAGTTTCTACCTATTTATTTGTTATAACGATTCGCGAATGACTTTTTTATAATAACCAACAGAAAGTACAGCGAAGATAGCATATAACGCTATATAGCAGCTCATAGCAATCCATAATGGTGTGGTTAACTCTGAACCGAATAAAAACCATCCCGACTTAACAGCAAAGTAACTATGGAGCAGCCCAATTATTAATGGAACACCAAAATTAAAGGCTTGTTTCATATATATACCTTTCATAATATCTTTTTCAGCGAAGCCAATTTTTCTTAATATCGTATACGAGCCTCGCTCCTCTTCAGCCTCAGACATTTGCTTAAAGTATAAAATACTACCGGTTGTCATTAAAAATGCTAAACCTAAAAATGCTGCGGTAAATATTATAATTCCTAATAATTCAATATTCCCCTTACGCTCTTCTTCATAGGATTGTATAAAGTTTTCGCCATTTGATTGCATATATAATTTCTCTGCTAGAGCTAAATCACTTTTATTCTTTAGATTTATAGTAGTTTGATTTTGCCACATATCAGGTACATCATGAGCAGCTAATTTTTCAAACAGTGCATCTGGAACTATGAAAATTGGCCCCCCAGGCCCAGAAGTAACAGTACCACTTATAATACTTTCATGTCGAACTTCTTTAACATGAAGCATTTCTTCCTTAGTCCCCTCTGGACCTCTTGGTGTGACAACTACATCACGACCCTTTTCAAGCGGAAACATCTCTGCCATATAACCACCATAGTTTGTTAATATAACATCATTATCCGAAACGGAAGCTTCAGGAACTAATTGTTGATAATCAGAAAGTGGAATTATATAAATGATTCCATCTAAACCAAAAAGGGGATTATCCTCATTTTGTTGACTTTCAGATAATAATTGTGTAAACGAAGCTGAAACACTCTGTAATCGGTAATCTCTTTTATCAAAAGCAATATTATTTTCTTCCAGCTTCTTTAAAAACTCCTGGCCCTTATCTTCAAGTAATACATAATCTCCAGGTACTTGACTATATGCCGACGATTCTGATGAATAATACGATATATATGCTAATGTTGTAAACCCAAGTGAAACACCCGTTAAAACTGTTATAAGCGTTAAGGATTTCGCATTTCCTTTCATACGATGCATAATCGGTGTTAATGCTAATACATCACGGGCAGTTAGATGTCCATTTTTCTTAAGACGAATTGAATTCATAATAAATGCTACAGAAAAACGGAAAACAAGGAACGTTCCGCCAATGGTAGTTGCTAAAATAATAATCATATTAAGCATTAAATTACCCTTAGAGTTAATATCGAAAAGCTTAGTTGATGCATAGTAGCCATATGCAATAAATACAAGTCCCAAAAAACCAACAACCATTTGTAATGGACTGAAACGTTTTACGCGCTCATCGGCTTGCTTGGAAGCACTAAATAATGATAGTAATGATACGCGGTAAATCATCCAAGCCATTTGCACAAGTACAATGACTAGTAGAATGGCAAACACTACGATAGATTGCTGTAATGCCTCTGTACTAAATGTCATCGTCACAAGTGCCTCTTTTTCGAGTACCCGCAGTAAAATCATTGCAAATAAGCGCGAACTAAAGAACCCTGCAAGCATACCCAAAACGATTGCTCCTACAAATAAGAGGATACTTTCTATTGCTAATAAGCGTACGATAAGCCCCTTTGTCATTCCTATTAGCTGATACAAGCCTATTTCCTTACTACGACGCTTCATAAATAGATGGTTGGCATATAGGACGAAAAACAAGACAATAAAGTACAGCATATATGTTGCCGCAGCAAAACCTGCTTTGGCCGTACCGCTCTGGTCTACTGTATCGAGCACTTCAGCATTATTTTGCAATGTCACAAAAGAAAAATATAAAGTAACACTAAAAATAAGTGCGAAAAAATATAAATAATAATGCCTCATATTTTTCTTCATGCTGCGTAACACGAGCTTACTAAGACTCATAGCCGTCACCGCCTAGCACACTTTGCGTATGCATGATTTCTTGAAAAAATGCCTGTCTCGTTTTATCTCCTTTATATAGCTCACTATAAATGAGTCCGTCCTTCAAAAATAAAACACGTGTACAAAAACTCGCTGCTACCGCATCGTGCGTAACCATCATAATCGTTGCTTTCTTTGATTCATTAATACTTTGTAGATTTTTTAAAAGTGCTGTGGCTGATTTTGAGTCAAGTGCACCTGTAGGTTCATCGGCAAATACAAGTGAAGGATTTGTAATTAGTGCCCGAGCCGCCGATGTACGTTGCTTTTGACCACCTGATATTTCGTTAGGGTATTTA
Source organism: Lysinibacillus agricola (assembly GCF_016638705.1). Classification (GTDB taxonomy): domain Bacteria; phylum Bacillota; class Bacilli; order Bacillales_A; family Planococcaceae; genus Lysinibacillus; species Lysinibacillus agricola. The sequence continues at coordinate 5,107,470 of NZ_CP067341.1, forward strand.
TTTAAAATCTCGGCAATACCTAATAAATGTGTAAGCTCCTTTACACGACTCTCTGCAACAGCCATTGGTAGCTTACCAATGGCTAATGGTAATAGAATATTTTCTTTCACTGTCAATGTATCCAATAAATTATAGTCCTGAAATATAAATCCTAATTGCTCGCGACGGAAATTAGCCAGCGCCTTCTCCTTCATACCACGTAAGTTTTGACCATTTATTTCAATAACACCTTCTGTTGCAAAGTCAATCGAACACAAAACGTTTAAGAGTGTTGTTTTCCCAGAGCCTGAAGGTCCCATGATGCCAACAAATTCACCTTTATTCACTTCTACATCAATACCCTTTAAAACCTCTTGGGCTGTTGATTTTTTACCATATACTTTTTTTACTTTACGACCAATTAAAACTGCCACTTGTAAACGCCCCTTTCTATAGTTCAAGTGTACCCTGCCTTCTTCGCCAATTCGTGCGTTTTACATGACAATATAAAAAGGTAGGTGACAATTTCGTCATCTACCTGTTAGTTTGACATATTCATTTTGTAATGGAAAACGTAATGTAAATATTGAGCCTTCGCCAACACTTGATTGGACAGTAATACGGATGCCAATTTTCTGCGCCACATTATGTGCTAAGTATAGACCCATACCTGTTGATTGTGCAGATTCTCTTCCGGCTGTCCCAGTATACGACTTCTGAAAAATTCGAGGTAGATCCTCTCTACGAATACCAATGCCTGCATCTTTTATATGTAGTAGTGTCGCTCCAGTTACATCTACTTCCGTAAATATTAATACTTCTGAATTTGCAGGACTATATTTAATCGCATTGGATAGAATTTGTCGAACGATAAAGGCTAACCATTTACTATCCGTCGTCACATTCTCAGTTAACTCATCAACATCAAAACCAATGCCTTTTTCAATACACCATGCCTGCATAGCTCTTATTTCTTTATAGACAACGGTTCTTAGCTCAATATCCATCATATAATTATCTTTTTCAATAGACACAAAACGCGTTTGATGTAGCTGCTGATCAACCAATAAATGCAGTCTAAGCCACTCAGTCTCTAATTTACGACGTAGAGCTAAATCCTCTACATGATCCAGCATCAAGTTAATTGATGTTAAAGGTGCCTTTACTTCATGAACCCATGCTAGGAGCTCATCTGAATACTCCTGTAGCTGTACCTTTACTTGATTTAATTCTGTATTCTTATCATAAATAACATCTTCAATTTTCGTAAGGTATGCCGTTTGAAAAGGTGATATAGCCAAATTTTTGCTATGTACATCATCAAGTTGGCTTTCTACATTTCCCAGGAAATCTCTTAGCTGCCTTACTTCAACTACATATCGCCAAATAAGAAAGACCATAAAACTAATCAACACGCTAATATTCATATACCAAATAGATATTCCCTCTAATCCAGCGTCTAAAGAAAATAAAACATTGATCATCACGATGATAAAAGCAAAAAAGCCTATCCATGCGAGGCGTTCTCTTAAAAATAAAATGAGCATTGTCAATCACGTCCCTTGTGTTACAGCCATATAACCAAGTCCCTTTTTAGTTAAAATCACTTCTTGTAAACCTATATCCTCAAGCTTAGTACGTAATCGATTAACATTTACCGACAATGTATTATCATTGACAAAGCGTTCATCGTCCCATAACTTTCTCATCAAATCATCTCTAGATACAATTTGATCGGCTTTCTCTACTAAAATACGTAAAATAAAGAGTTCATTTTTAGTTAATGAAGCAAGCTTACCCTCATACATAATCTCACTGCGTGCATAGTCAATAACTGCACCATTAAATCGTGTGACATCCATTGATTCTTCTACATAATCATATGTCCGACGTAAAATAGCTTGTACCTTTGCAAGTAATACCTCCATATGGAAAGGTTTTTGTACAAAATCATCTGCGCCCATTTGCATTGCCATGACCATATCCATTGGGTGGTCCCGTGAAGATAGAAAGAGAATTGGCACCTTTGAGATATGACGAATTTCACGACACCAATGAAAGCCATCATAAGCAGGTAGCTGAATGTCAATCAATACAAGCTGTGGCTTTTGTTCAATAAAATCATCCATCACTTTTTGAAAATCTTTAGGACCCACAACCTGAAGCGACCATTGTGCAAAACGTGTCTGAATCATTTCGAAGATTGATGGATCATCTTCTATCAACAATATTTTCATCTCCACTTGCAAATTCTCCTTCCACGAAGTGTTCTTATGTATTAAATAGGCTCATCGTCATAACGTGAGGTTGATTTCCGCTCCGGCTGGGCGCTTTGTTGCTGACGCTTCGCTTTCGCACAGATAAAACATTTGCCGCTGACGCTTCGCTTTCGCGCAGAGCAGAGCTTCCTGGGGGCGTCCGATGAGCCCCAAGGAGTCGCCCAGCCGGAACGAAAATCAACTTATATACGGGATACATTTTTAACAAATGTTACCCTAACTTTCTGAAGATAAATATTTAAAAGGTTGGTAGATATTAAAAGGTGTACCATTCTACACTCTAAATGCTGCACTTGCTTTTAATTTCAATCCCTGCTATTAGTTTTCACCTCTAGCAGGGATTGAAAAAATCGCTATTTCTGCTTTTTTGGTATTTCGCCAATTATGTATACATAAAATAATCTAATTCAAGTAAAATTATCAAATGTTCTTTACTCATTTTAACATAAAAAACCAATCTGTAAGCGTCCCTACAGATTGGTTTTGAAAAATTAGCTTGCGCTAAAATTATTTTTGGATAGAAGCAACTACGCCAGCGCCTACAGTACGGCCACCCTCACGGATAGAGAATTTAGTACCTTCTTCAAGAGCGATTGGAGCGATAAGTTCTACTGTCATTTCGATGTTATCGCCAGGCATTACCATTTCAACGCCTTCTGGTAAGTTACAGATACCTGTTACGTCAGTTGTACGGAAGTAGAACTGAGGACGGTAGTTAGAGAAGAATGGAGTATGACGGCCACCCTCTTCTTTTGATAAAACGTAAACTTCAGCTTTGAAGTTAGTGTGTGGAGTGATTGAGCCTGGTTTAGCTAATACTTGACCACGTTGGATTTCTTCACGAGCTACACCACGAAGTAAAGCACCGATGTTGTCACCAGCTTCAGCGTAGTCTAATAATTTACGGAACATTTCAACGCCAGTTACAGTTGTAGATTTAGCTTCTTCAGCGATACCTACGATTTCAACTACGTCACCAACTTTAACTTGACCACGTTCAACACGGCCAGTTGCAACTGTACCACGACCAGTGATTGAGAATACGTCCTCAACTGGCATCATGAATGGTTTGTCAGTTTGACGTTCTGGAGTTGGGATGTAAGAGTCTACAGCGTCCATTAATTCAACGATTTTTGCTTCCCATTCTGCTTCGCCTTCAAGAGCTTTAAGAGCAGAACCTTTGATTACAGGAATATCGTCGCCTGGGAAGTCATATTCAGATAGTAGGTCACGGATTTCCATTTCTACTAATTCTAATAATTCTTCGTCGTCAACCATATCACATTTGTTCATGAATACTACTAAGTATGGAACACCTACTTGACGAGATAAAAGGATGTGTTCACGAGTTTGTGGCATTGGGCCATCAGCAGCAGATACTACTAAGATACCGCCGTCCATTTGTGCAGCACCAGTGATCATGTTTTTAACATAGTCAGCGTGTCCTGGGCAGTCAACGTGTGCATAGTGACGAGTATCAGTTTCGTATTCTACGTGAGAAGTATTGATTGTGATACCACGTTCTTTTTCTTCTGGAGCGTTATCGATATCAGCGTATGATTTAGCTTCTCCACCCATTTGTTTAGAAAGAACTGTTGCGATTGCAGCAGTTAAAGTTGTTTTACCATGGTCAACGTGTCCGATTGTACCAATGTTAGCATGCGTTTTTGAACGGTCGAATTTTTCTTTAGCCATTAGAGATTGCCTCCTCAAAATTATATGTTTATATTTTTTAAAAAATTATAGAATGATTGCTGATAGCGAACGGGCCCATCCGCCATCCCACAATCATAGCTTACAAATTAGTTATACTTTATGCAAGATGAAAATTCAATTATTCACCTTTATTTTTTTTGATGATTTCAGCAGCGATTGATTTCGGTACTTCTTCATAATGATCGAATGTCATTGAGAATACACCACGACCTTGCGTTGCTGAACGAAGAGTTGTTGCGTAACCAAACATTTCCGCTAAAGGAACCATTGCACGAACAACTTGAGAGTTACCGCGAGCATCCATACCCTCAACGCGTCCGCGACGAGAAGTAATGTTACCCATGATATCACCAAGGTACTCTTCTGGAATTACAACTTCAACTTTCATCATTGGTTCTAAAATAACTGCATCACATTGTTTCGATGCTTCTTTAAGAGCCATAGATGCAGCAATTTTAAACGCCATCTCATTCGAGTCAACGTCATGGTAAGAACCGAATACTAATTTCGCTTTAATGTCGATTAGTGGGTAACCAGCTACTACACCGCGGTCAAGAGAGTCACGAAGACCAGCTTCTACTGCAGGAATGTATTCACGAGGTACTACACCACCAACGATAGCGTTTTCGAATTCAAAGCCTTTACCTTCTTCATTTGGAGAGAACTCAATCGTTACGTCTCCGTATTGTCCACGACCACCAGATTGGCGAGTGAATTTACCTTGAACTTTTGCAGAGCTACGGAATGTTTCACGGTAAGATACCATTGGAGCACCTACGTTAGCTTCTACTTTAAATTCACGGCGCATACGGTCAACTAAGATATCAAGGTGAAGCTCACCCATACCTGAGATGATTGTTTGTCCAGTTTCTGTGTCAGTGTGAGCACGGAAAGTTGGATCCTCTTCTTGAAGTTTTTGTAAAGCTTGACCCATTTTATCTTGGTCAGCTTTTGATTTTGGTTCTACAGAAAGAGAAATTACTGGCTCAGGGAACTCCATTGATTCAAGAATAACTAGGTTTTTCTCGTCACATAAAGTATCACCAGTAGTAGTATCTTTAAGACCTACTGCTGCTGCGATGTCCCCAGCAAATACTTTAGAGATCTCTTCACGAGAGTTTGCGTGCATTTGTAGGATACGGCCTACACGCTCACGTTTACCTTTAGAAGAGTTTTGTACGTATGAACCTGATTCTAATGTTCCAGAGTACACACGGAAGAAAGTTAATTTACCTACGAATGGATCAGTCATAACTTTGAATGCAAGAGCTGAGAATGGCTCTGCATCAGAAGATTTACGTACTAACTCTTCGTCACCATCAACTGAAGTACCGTTGATTGCTGGTACATCAATTGGAGATGGTAAGTAATCTACAACTGCATTTAACATTGGGCGTACGCCTTTGTGTTTGAATGCTGTACCACAGATTACTGGGTAAAATTCTACTGCGATCGTAGCACGACGGATAGCCGCTTTAAGTTCAGCAACAGTGATTTCTTCGCCTTCTAAATATTTTTCCATGATATCTTCATCAACACTTGCAACAGCATCGATTAATTTTTCACGGTATTCTTCAGCTTGTTCGCGGTATTCTTCAGGAATTTCGCCCTCAGTTACTGCTGTACCTTTTTCGTCGCCGTAGAAAGTAGCTTTCATTTCAACTAAGTCAATGATTGCTGAGAACTGGTCTTCAGCTCCGATAGGTAATTGGATAGGATGAGCGTTTGCTTGTAAACGATCGTGTAGAGTTCCTACAGAATATAGGAAATCTGCTCCTGTTTTATCCATTTTGTTAATGAACACGATACGTGGAACGCCGTAAGTTGTAGCTTGACGCCATACTGTTTCAGTTTGAGGTTCAACACCAGATTGAGCATCAAGAACTGTTACAGCACCATCAAGTACGCGTAGTGAACGTTCAACTTCTACAGTGAAGTCTACGTGTCCAGGAGTATCGATGATGTTTACACGGTGGCCGTCCCATTGAGCTGTTGTTGCAGCAGAAGTGATTGTGATACCACGTTCTTGCTCTTGCTCCATCCAGTCCATTTGAGAAGCGCCTTCATGAGTTTCACCGATTTTGTGAATCTTACCTGTGTAATAAAGGATACGCTCAGTTGTTGTTGTTTTACCAGCATCAATGTGAGCCATGATCCCAATATTACGTGTATTCTCTAGGGAGAATTCGCGTTTCATTAGGTATTTCTCCTTCCATATTGAGCATATGCGATGTTTAGATATTAATTACCAACGGTAGTGAGCGAATGCTTTGTTTGCTTCCGCCATTTTGTGCATATCTTCACGTTTTTTAACTGATGCACCTGTGTTGTTAGAAGCATCAAGGATTTCGTTAGCTAAACGTTCTTCCATCGTTTTTTCACCACGAAGACGAGCGTAGTTAACTAGGTAACGAAGACCTAAAGTTGTACGACGTTCTGGACGTACTTCTACTGGCACTTGGTAGTTAGAACCACCAACACGGCGAGCGCGTACTTCAAGAACTGGCATTACGTTATTTAGAGCAGCTTCGAATACTTCAATTGGATTTTCACCAGAACGTTCTTTAACAATTTCGAACGCACCGTATAAAATCTTTTGAGAAGTACCTCTTTTACCATCAACCATCATTTTATTAATTAAACGAGTTACTAGTTTTGAACTATAAATTGGATCTGGTAACACGTCACGTTTGGAAACAGGACCTTTACGAGGCATGTGTTTTCCTCCTTTCGAATAGTTATCGATTTATTTTATAAGAATTACCTTGTCATAGTTGCCGGGCAAATTTCCAATCTGCTAGCAAGATTGAAAATTTGCGACTACTACTTCAAGTCCATTATTAAGCAACGCTCAATAATGTTAAATTATTTTTTTTCTTTAGGGCGTTTTGTTCCGTATTTAGAACGTGATTGTAAACGACCGTTTACACCAGCTGTATCAAGAGCACCACGTACGATATGGTAACGAACACCCGCTAAGTCTTTTACGCGTCCGCCACGGATAAGAACAACACTGTGCTCTTGTAAGTTGTGGCCTTCACCTGGGATATAAGCTGTAACCTCGATTTGGTTAGTTAAACGTACACGAGCGTATTTACGTAACGCTGAGTTTGGTTTACGAGGTGTCATTGTACCTACACGAGTACAAACTCCGCGTTTTTGTGGAGATTTAACATCAGTTAAAGATTTTTTAAATGAGTTATATCCTTTGTTTAACGCTGGTGATTTTGATTTCGTGCTTTTAGATTGACGAGGCTTACGTACTAATTGGTTAATTGTAGGCATCGATTTTTCCTCCCTTCATTTATTCCTTGTTAATACCACACATCCAGGTGGTTCATTTTTTGGGTAAAAACAAAGTCTTTGTGTTTAATACACAAAAACTACTCTACAGTAATCGCAACTACCGCAGCTCCAACATGGATTCCACAGGCCTTGCCCAGTTCCTTTTTCGACTCAACAAGAATAACTGGTATACCAATTTCTCTCGCGAAAGATATGGCCGAATCGGTTACCCAATTGTCTGCATCGAGTGCCACAAAAAGTTCTTTCACTGAACCGGCTCGTATTGCTTTTACTGCTTGCTTTGTACCTATGATTGTTTGACTAGCCCTTACTCTATCATAAGACATTTTCATATCCTCCAAAGTACAGACAGTTAACTATCAACCTTCAATATATTATCATTACCAATTTCGACTGTCAACTCATATCTTTAAAAAGTCCGAAGAGATGATGAAAAAACATCCCCTCGGCACTTATTTAATGATTATTCAGCAGAAATTAGATTTTCTGTGTCAAGCTCATCTTTTTCAATACGGATTTGACGGTAACGTTGCATACCAGTACCTGCAGGAACAAGTTTACCGATAATTACGTTTTCCTTCAGACCTAGAAGTTCATCACGTTTTCCTTTAATAGCAGCATCCGTTAACACACGAGTTGTTTCTTGGAATGATGCAGCAGATAAGAATGATTCTGTTTCAAGAGAAGCTTTTGTAATACCTAGGATAACAGGACGACAAGTTGCAGGGTTTTTGCCTTTTAACACAGCATCTGCATTTGCTTCTGAGAATTGGTGGATGTCTAGTAATGATCCTGGTAATAATTCTGTATCACCAGCTTCAATTACACGTACTTTACGAAGCATTTGGCGAACCATTACCTCGATATGTTTATCTCCAATTTCTACCCCTTGCATACGGTATACTTTTTGTACTTCTTTTAATAGATATTCCTGAACTGTTGAAACGTCTTTAACTTTTAACAATTGTTTTGGATCGATAGAACCTTCTGTTAATACTTGACCACGTTCTACAAAGTCGCCTTCTTGTACTTTCAGACGAGCATTGTAAGGCGCTGCGTATTTACGTGTTTCTACTTCACCTTCAATTGTAATCTCTTTTAGACCTTCACGAATTTCAGTGATGTCTGAAACAGTACCTGCGATATCAGAAATAACTGATTGCCCTTTAGGATTACGTGCTTCAAAAATCTCTTGGATACGTGGAAGACCTTGTGTAATATCATCCCCGGCAACCCCACCTGTATGGAATGTACGCATTGTTAATTGTGTACCTGGTTCACCGATTGATTGAGCCGCAATAATACCAACTGCTTCTCCAACTTCAACCTCTTCACCTGTTGCTAAGTTCATGCCGTAACATTTTTTACATACGCCATGTTTTGTATTACATGTAAACGCAGAACGGATTGTCACTTCTTCGATACCTAGCTCTATAATGATACGAGCAATATCTTGATCGATTAATCCGTCTTTTGCTAAAATCACTTCGCCTGTTTCTGGATGATAGATTGTTTTCTTCGTATGACGACCAACAATACGTTCGTCTAACGCTTCGATTAACTCTGTACCTTCCATTAACGCTCCAATTGTTAAACCGCGGTCAGTTCCACAGTCATCTTCACGAACGATAACATCTTGTGCTACGTCTACTAGACGACGAGTTAAGTAACCTGAATCGGCAGTTTTCAGGGCTGTATCGGCAAGACCTTTACGAGCACCATGTGTAGAGATGAAGTATTCCAATACCGTTAAACCTTCACGGAATGATGATTTGATTGGAAGTTCGATGATACGACCAGCCGGGTTGGCCATCAGACCACGCATACCTGCTAACTGAGTAAAGTTAGATGCGTTACCACGGGCACCTGAGTCAGACATCATAAAGATTGGGTTTGTTTTCTCAAGCGACTTCATTAGCTTCGATTGAATTTCATCTTTCGCAGCACTCCAACTTGAGATAACGCGATCATAACGCTCATCTTCTGTGATGAAACCACGACGGAATTGCGCCTGAACTTTATCTACTTTTTCTTGAGCTTCCGCTAAGATTTCACCTTTATCTGGTAATACGACGATGTCAGATACACCTACAGTGATACCAGCACGTGTTGAATATTTGAATCCTAGGTTCTTCATGCGGTCAAGCATTTTAGATGTTTCAGTGATGTGGAAACGTTTAAATACTTCAGCAATGATATTACCTAAGAATTTTTTACGGAATGGGTTTACAACTGGTACCGATGCAAAGTGTTTGCGTAGCACAGCTGTGCGTTGTGCTTCCACTTTACCTTTTTCATCAAGCCCATTATATGCAGCATCTGCTTCAAGCTCTTTTAACGTTTCTTCATCAATTGTTAAGTTAACAAAGTATTTGTCTGGTGTTTCTTGCTCTAAGTTGAAATCAGTTGGCTCGTTAATGTATGGGAATGATTTCGGCAAGATTTCGTTAAAGATTACTTTACCAACAGTCGTTAATAGGAACATATTATTTTGTTCTTCAGTAAATGTTGGATTATTTAGCGAACTTGCTTTAATTGCAATACGAGTATGCAAGTGAACATGACCTGTATCATAAGCAATTAATACTTCATTTGGCCCATAGAAAATTGTTCCTTCGCCGCGAGCTGCTTCACGCTCAAGCGTTAAGTAGTAGTTTCCTAATACCATATCTTGAGATGGTGTTACAACTGGTTTACCGTCTTTCGGGTTCAGGATATTTTGTGCAGCAAGCATTAGAAGACGAGCTTCTGCTTGTGCTTCTGCTGATAATGGTACGTGAACCGCCATTTGGTCACCATCGAAGTCAGCGTTATAAGCTGTACATACTAATGGGTGAAGACGAATAGCACGACCTTCAACTAGTGTTGGTTCAAACGCTTGAATCCCAAGACGGTGAAGCGTTGGTGCACGGTTTAGTAATACTGGATGCTCGCGAATCACATCTTCTAAAACATCCCATACATCGTTGTTTAAACGCTCAATTTTACGTTTAGCTGATTTAATATTATGAGCAAGACCACGTTCTACTAACTCTTTCATTACGAAAGGCTTGAATAGCTCAATTGCCATTTCTTTTGGTAGACCGCATTGATACATTTTTAAGTTTGGACCTACTACGATAACCGAACGACCAGAGTAGTCAACACGTTTACCAAGTAAGTTTTGACGGAAACGACCTTGTTTACCTTTCAGCATATGTGAAAGTGATTTTAATGGACGGTTACCAGGACCTGTTACAGGACGACCACGACGACCATTATCAATTAATGCATCAACAGCTTCTTGTAACATACGTTTTTCGTTTTGTACGATGATACTTGGAGCACCAAGATCTAGTAAACGTTTCAAACGGTTATTACGGTTGATTACACGACGATATAAATCATTTAAGTCAGAAGTAGCAAAACGCCCACCATCTAATTGCACCATCGGACGAAGCTCCGGTGGAATAACTGGTAGTACATCTAAAATCATCCATTCAGGAGAGTTGCCTGAGTTACGGAATGATTCAACAACTTCAAGACGTTTAATTGCACGAGTACGACGTTGACCTTGTGCTGATTTCAACTCTTCTTTTAAAGATTGAGTTTCATCTTCAAGATCAATTTTGCCTAGCAATTTCTTAATTGCTTCTGCACCCATAGACGCTTCGAATGTGTTACCGAATTTTTCACGGTATGCACGGTACTCTTTTTCAGAAAGTAGTTGTTTACTTTCTAAGTTTGTAGCACCTGGCTCAATTACAACGTAGGATGCAAAGTAAATTACTTCTTCTAATGCACGTGGGGACATATCTAAAATAAGACCCATACGGCTAGGAATACCTTTGAAGTACCAGATATGAGAAACTGGTGCTGCTAATTCGATGTGGCCCATACGTTCACGACGAACTTTCGCGCGTGTTACTTCAACTCCACAACGATCACAAACTACGCCTTTATAGCGTACACGCTTGTATTTACCACAATGACATTCCCAATCCTTAGTTGGACCGAAAATACGCTCACAGAATAAACCATCTTTTTCTGGTTTTAATGTACGATAGTTAATTGTTTCAGGTTTTTTAACTTCACCGTATGACCAAGAACGAATCTTGTCAGGAGAAGCTAAACCAATTTTCATATATTCAAATTCATTAACGTCTATCAAGGAGCCTACCTCCCTCTAGTATAGGTCTTTAAAAAGACTCTTTTACGCAGCTCGATAATCGTTTGCAAGAATCATTTCTCTTTAGCAAAAGATTAAAAATAGAATGATTTATTGAAAGAAAAAGCCGGACAGGGCGTTAAATCCTGCCCGACTAATTTGAAAAATAACTTTGACCGTGTTCACAAAGAATGTGAATTAACGTTTTCCATTATTCAAAAGACTCTACTGGCTCTTCTTCTGTATCTGGCTTTGATGCAATGTTAAGTGCGTCAGCTGGTTGAAGATCCTCTTCTTCGTCTAAGTCGCGAAGCTCTACCTCTTCATCATTGACCGTTAACATTTTCACATCCATACCAAGAGATTGAAGCTCTTTAATCAATACTTTGAATGATTCAGGAACGCCTGGCTCTGGTACACTTTCACCTTTAACGATTGCTTCGTATGTCTTCACACGACCAACAACGTCATCGGATTTAACTGTTAAGATTTCTTGAAGTGTATAGGCAGCACCATATGCTTCAAGTGCCCATACCTCCATCTCACCAAAGCGTTGTCCACCGAACTGTGCTTTACCGCCAAGTGGCTGTTGAGTAACAAGTGAGTAAGGACCTGTTGAACGTGCGTGAAGTTTATCATCAACCATGTGAGCAAGTTTGATCATGTACATGATCCCTACTGATACACGGTTATCGAATGGTTCACCTGAACGTCCATCATACAGGATTGTTTTACCATCACGGTTCATACCTGCCTCTTCCATTGTCTCCCAAACATCTTCTTCGTTGGCACCATCGAATACTGGAGTTGCCATATGAACGCCTAGGTAACGAGAAGCCATACCTAAGTGTAATTCCAAAACTTGTCCGATGTTCATACGAGAAGGTACACCAAGTGGGTTTAACATGATATCAACAGGAGTACCGTCTGGCATGAATGGCATATCCTCTTCCGGTAAGATACGAGAGATAACCCCTTTGTTACCATGACGTCCGGCCATTTTGTCCCCTACGCGAATTTTACGCTTTTGAACAATGTAAGCACGAACTAATTGGTTAACACCTGGTGGTAATTCATCGCCATCTTCACGGTTAAATACTTTCACGTCAAGAATAATACCGCCAGCACCATGTGGTACACGTAATGAAGTATCACGAACTTCACGAGCTTTTTCTCCAAAGATAGCATGTAATAAGCGTTCTTCAGCAGTTAATTCTGTAACCCCTTTAGGTGTTACTTTACCTACAAGAATGTCACCATCACGTACCTCCGCACCAATGCGGATAATACCACGTTCATCTAAATTACGAAGTGCATCTTCCCCAACGTTTGGAATATCGCGAGTGATTTCTTCAGGTCCTAATTTTGTATCACGAGACTCTGATTCGTATTCTTCAATATGAACAGATGTATAAACATCGTCTTTTACAAGGCGTTCGCTCATGATAACAGCATCCTCATAGTTAAAGCCGTTCCAAGTCATGAACGCAACAAGTACGTTACGACCAAGAGCAAGTTCACCTTTTTCCATAGATGGGCCATCTGCTAAAATGTCACGAGGTTTCACACGTTCGCCAACTTTTACAAGAGGGCGTTGGTTGTATGAAGTACCTTGGTTAGAACGAATGAATTTTTGTAATTTATATTTTGTTAAATCGCCTTTAACCTCTTTACCGTCAACGACTTCAATACGGCGAACATGGATAGAGCGAGCTTCAACATGCTCAACAATACCATCATATTTCGCTACTACAGCCGCACCTGAGTCACGCGCATCAACATGTTCCATACCAGTACCAACAAATGGTGCTTCTGGATTAAGAAGAGGAACCGCTTGACGTTGCATGTTGGCACCCATAAGTGCACGGTTTGAGTCATCGTTTTCTAAGAACGGGATACATGCAGTCGCAGCTGAAACTACTTGTTTAGGAGATACGTCCATGTAGTCCATTAGAGATTTATTAAATACTGTATTATCCCCTCGGAAACGACCTACTACTTCGTCTTTAGCAAATGTACCATCAGGATTTAATAGTGAGTTCGCTTGTGCTACATAGTAGTTATCTTCTTCGTCAGCTGTTAAATAATCAATGTGATCCGTTACTTTACCTGTTTCGTGGTCAATATGACGATAAGGCGTTTCAATGAATCCGAATTTATTTACTCTGGCAAATGAAGATAATGAGTTAATTAAACCAATGTTTGGACCCTCTGGTGTCTCGATTGGACACATACGGCCATAGTGAGAATAGTGAACGTCACGTACTTCCATACCAGCACGCTCACGTGTTAAACCACCAGGTCCTAATGCAGATAGACGACGTTTGTGTGTTAACTCTGCCAGTGGGTTTGTTTGGTCCATGAATTGTGATAATTGAGAGCTACCAAAGAACTCTTTAATTGACGCAATCACTGGACGAATATTAATTAATTGTTGTGGTACGATAGCAGCTGTATCGTTAATAGACATACGCTCACGTACTACACGTTCCATACGGGATAAACCAATACGGAATTGGTTTTGTAACAGCTCACCAACAGAGCGCAGACGACGGTTACCTAGGTGGTCGATATCATCTGTTGCCCCTACTTGGTAAAGTAAGTTGAAGAAATAACTTACTGAAGATAATACGTCAGCAGGTGTAATATTCTTCACTTCTTCATCGATGTACGCATTACTAATAATATTGATTTCTTTTTGTGCTTCATCTTTTGGTGCATAAATTTTAATAGACTGGATTGTTACATCATCCTCAAGTACTCCGCCTACTTGTGATAAAGTGCGGAAACCGATGCCTTTTGATGAATCTTCTAGATACGGTAAGATTTTATCTAAAGTACGACGGTCAAGAATTGTACCCTTCTCTACTAAAATTTCGCCTGTTTCTGGGTCTACAAGCGTTTCAGCAATCGTTTGGTTAAATAAACGATTTTTGATATGAAGCTTTTTATTCATTTTGTAGCGACCAACATTCGCTAAATCATAGCGTTTCGCATCGAAGAAACGAGAGTATAATAAACTCTTCGCACTTTCAACTGTTGGTGGCTCACCTGGACGTAAACGTTCATAGATTTCTAAAAGTGCTTTTTCTGTACTTTCAGAGTTATCCTTCTCTAACGTATTACGTAAATATTCATTATCTCCGATAATATCGATAATTTCTTGGTCTGAACCGAAGCCTAATGCACGAAGTAACACTGTTACTGGTAGCTTACGAGTACGATCAATACGCACATATACTACATCTTTCGCATCAGTTTCATATTCTAGCCATGCACCACGGTTTGGAATAACTGTCGCTCCGAAACCTTTCTTACCGTTTTTATCAGTTTTATCATGGAAATACACACTTGGTGAACGAACTAATTGTGAAACGATAACACGTTCAGCACCATTGATAATGAACGTACCTGTCTCTGTCATTAATGGGAAGTCACCCATGAAGACATCCTGTTCCTTCACTTCGTCTGTTTCTTTGTTGTAAAGACGTACTTTCACACGTAATGGAGCTGCGTAAGTAACATCTCGCTCTTTACACTCATCGACATCATACTTAGGGTCACCTAATGAATAATCGATGAATTCTAATGAAAGATTGCCTGTAAAGTCCTCGATCGGCGAAATGTCACGGAACATTTCACGTAAACCTTCTTCAAGGAACCATTCGTAAGACGCCGTTTGAATCTCAATCAGATTTGGAAGCTCAAGCACCTCTTTAATACGCGCAAAGCTTCTACGCTGGCGGTGTTGTCCATACTGAACTAGTTGACCTGTCAACTCATTCACCCCTCAATAAAGCGATATTAGGTCTTTGCAAAATCATACAAATAGTGTATGATTTCGAAAGACAAAAAGAAAACGAGTCTTCAAAAAGATCTCATTTTCGGTTAACTAAACTATCTTGGCAAGTATACCCACATTAAAACAAACATATACAAAAGGGCATACGACCTCAAAATAATATTTTTGCATTGTATCATATTATCATAGCCAATTTGTCAAGTCAATAATTTATGCATATTTCAACTATTTTTTTGCACGTACTATCCAGTACCCTTTTTTCTTCTCCACAACATCGACTTCTGAAAATTTTTCTTCTAAGTAACTTACCGTTGACGGTGCACCTTGCTTCTTCTGTATCACTACCCACAGCTCACCAGATGACACTAACTTATCATAAGCTCCATCGTAAAAACGGAAAATAGTTTCCTTTCCTGCGCGAATTGGAGGGTTGGTTAAAATAGCTGCGGCTTTTACGTCCTTGTCAACCGTCGATAGTCCGTCACTCACAAATATTCGTACATTTTGAACACCGTTTACTTGCGCATTTTTTTGCGAGAGTGCAACTGCACGTTCATTTATATCCATCATAAAAACGGTACGCTCTGGGTTTGTTTTGGCGATCGATAATCCAATCGGTCCATACCCACACCCCACATCAAAAATTGCACCATCAATATCAGGCATTTGAAAAGCATCTATTAAAACACGGGATCCAAAATCTACTTCGCTTTTACTAAATACTCCTGCATCCGTTTCAAAGGAAAACGTATGCCCTAACAATTGGAATGTCCAGTGACGAGGTTTACTCTCAGTTTGAGGCTTACTTGTATAATAGTGATCTGACATTTTCACGCCTCCTCAGAATGAAGAAAAAAGCTCGCCAAAATGACGAGCTTTCCTTTTGTTTAAAAGTAACGCGAGATTACTTAACTTCTACAGATGCGCCAACTTCTTCAAGTTTAGCTTTGATTTGTTCAGCTTCATCTTTAGAAACGCCTTCTTTAAGAGCTTTAGGAGCGTTATCTACTACTTCTTTAGCTTCTTTAAGACCTAAACCAGTGATTTCACGAACCGCTTTGATTACTTTGATTTTTTCAGCACCAGCAGATGCTAATACTACGTCAAACTCTGTTTTTTCTTCAGCAGCGCCAGCAGCAGCACCACCAACTACTGCTACAGGAGCAGCAGCTGTTACACCGAATTCTTCTTCGATAGCTTTTACTAAATCGTTTAATTCAAGAACTGTCATAGCTTTGATAGCTTCTAAGATTTGCTCTTTATTCATTATAATTTCCTCCTAATTGGATAACGTTTTATTTTTGCGGGTCAGGCCGCAGAAGTTATAGTGCGTATGAAATTACGCGCCTTGTTCTTCTTTTTGTTCTGCAACAGCTTTTGTTGCAAGTGCGAAGTTGCGCACTGGAGCTTGAAGTACAGATAAAAGCATAGAAAGAAGACCTTCGCGTGATGGAAGTTCTGCAAGTGCTTTAACATCTTCAACAGAAGCGATTGTACCTTCAATAATACCTGCTTTAATTTCTAAAGCTTCATTTTTCTTAGCGAACTCGTTGATGATTTTAGCAGGAGCTACAACATCTTCATTTGAGAACGCAATTGCGTTAGGACCAACTAATACGTCGTTGATTCCTTCAAGGCCTACAGCTTCAGTAGCACGACGTGATAAAGTGTTTTTGTAAACTTTGAACTCAACGCCAGCTTCACGAAGTTGTTTACGAAGCTCAGTCACTTGTGTAACATTAAGACCACGGTAATCCACAACTACTACAGAAGCAGCATTTTTGAATTTTTCAGTAATCTCTTGAACTTGTACTTGTTTGTTTTCGATTGCTTTGCTCATGATGACACCTCCTATTAGAATGGGTCATTTATACCGACAAAAGAAAAGCCCCTGGGTCGTATAGACACAGAGGCTGAAAGTCATCATCTTTAAAATAAGAATCCGAATTCCGATGTCCTCGGTAGGATCATTAAGTGACAAGTCACTCCTACTGTCTACGGTACAAATGGATGATTCACAACAGCAATCATCTTATCATAGATAGACGACGCCGTCAACAGATTTATATAAAAACCTTAATTATTTTACTACTACGCTTGAAGCGTCAACTTTAAGAGCTGGGCCCATTGTAGTTGTAACGTTTACAGATTTCATGTAAGTACCTTTAGCTGCAGCAGGTTTAGCTTTTTGTACTACATCAAATACAGTTAAGAAGTTTTCTACTAATTGTTCTGCAGAGAAAGAAACTTTACCGATAGGTGCGTGGATGATACCAGCTTTATCAGCACGGTATTCTACTTTACCAGCTTTAATTTCTCCGATAGCTTTTGTTACATCGAAAGTTACTGTACCAGTTTTAGGGTTTGGCATTAAACCTTTAGGTCCTAATACACGACCAAGTTTACCAACTTCACCCATCATGTCAGGAGTTGCAACGATTACATCGAAATCGAACCAACCTTGTTGGATTTTTTGGATGTATTCTGCATCGCCTACATAGTCAGCACCAGCCGCTTCAGCTTCTTTAAGTTTTTCACCTTTAGCGAATACTAATACGCGTTGAGTTTTACCAGTACCGTTTGGTAACACTACTGCACCACGGATTTGTTGGTCGTTTTTACGAGTATCGATTCCTAGACGGAAAGCAACTTCTACAGTCGCGTCGAAGTTCACTGTGCTAGTTTTTTGAGCAAGTTCGATTGCTTCTTGTGCGCCGTATAGTGCGTTACGGTCGATTAATTTTGCTGCATCTTGCAGTTTTTTACCTTTTTTAGCCATTATATAATTCCTCCTTGATTGTGGTTATAGCGGATTTTACCTCCCACGAATAAAGGTTGCGCGTTCACAAAGAAACTCCGCAACCTTCCAAAAAACAAATACATCATCAAGTAACTGGGATTAGTCTTCGATAACAATACCCATGCTTCGTGCAGTACCTTCAACCATTAACATAGCAGCTTCTACTGAAGCAGCGTTAAGGTCTGGCATTTTAGTTTCAGCGATTTCGCGAACTTTATCACGTTTAACCGTCGCCACTTTGTTACGGTTTGGTTCACCAGATCCAGATTGGATACCAGCTGCTACTTTAAGTAGAACTGCTGCAGGTGGAGTTTTTGTAATGAAAGTAAATGAACGGTCTTCGAATACTGAAATTTCAACTGGAATAATAAGACCAGCTTGATCTGCAGTACGCGCATTGAATTCTTTACAGAATCCCATGATGTTCACACCCGCTTGACCTAATGCAGGACCAACCGGTGGAGCTGGGTTTGCTTTACCAGCAGGGATTTGAAGTTTAACAACTTTAATAACTTTTTTAGCCACGAGACACACCTCCTTAAGTCCGTGATGTGGTAATTGGGTTTGCCCTCCCACTCAATATCTGTCTGTCAGCTAAAGTGCCGATAACATTAAAATTATCATTACAGACGTCAAACTAAAGTATGACAGTCTGACCTTTGAAATGATACCACTTTTAATTTTTTTAAGCAAGTAGTAATTAACAAAATCTGCGACATACGTCTCAGACATACGACGATTTAGTTACTAGAACTACATTTTTTGTACTTGTTCAAAATCTAGTTCCATAATTGTTTCGCGACCAAACATATCGACAGAAACTTTCAATTTCCCTTTTTCAGTGTCAATTTCTTCAACACGTCCTTGGAAGTGAGCAAAAGGTCCTTCTAATACTTCTACCGCTTCCCCAACAGAAATATCAATCTCGACAACTTTGTCAGTCATCCCCATTTGCTGTAGTAGACGCTCCACTTCTTCAGGTAATAAAGGTGTAGGCTTTGCACCGCCACCAGATGAACCGATAAAGCCAGTTACACCTGGCGTATTACGTACAACATACCACGAATCATCTGTCATAATTAGCTCTACTAAAACATAACCAGGGAAAACTTTGCGCATCATTGTACGCTTTTTCCCATCCTTCATTTCTGTTTCTTCGTGTTCAGGCACAATAACACGAAAAATCTTATCTTGCATACCCATTGTTTCTACACGTTTCTCTAGGTTTGCTTTTACGCGGTTCTCATACCCTGAATACGTATGAACAACATACCAATTTTTCTCCATAACTACTAGGACTCCTCGTCCGTCCCTCCCTTACAAATAAAAGTGAAAAAATGAATCGCGATATGCTAAGCGTATCCTTTACTCTTTTCACAAACTGCTCATTAGAAAAACATAACTTTCGCTAATAGCTAACGAAAGCCCGATGATATATACCTAATCTAGCATAGTCATCTATTGCTACCCGCATACTATCCTAGTAGCATACTTATCATATTGAGAATATTTTACTGCTGTTTACTTCATAAAACAAACGAAAAAACCCGTTTATTGTAATGACGGGCTATTTCAGAAGTATTAACATGCTATTTACTAAATTATAACTCTAAGTACCAGCGGAATAATGATGAAATACCTAAGTCAACTAACACAAAAAATAAAGCCATAATTACAACAGTTGAAATTACAACGACTGTATATTTCGTCAGTTCTTTACTTTTTGGCCAGCTTGTTTTGCGCATTTCCGACATTACATTGCTGAAAAAGCCTTTAATCTTGCCCATTCTAGCCTAACCTCCGAATCAATCATATCTGTATATTTACAAATTCTTTTATAGCGTTTGTTTATGCACTGTATGTTCATTGCAATGCGAACAAAATTTCTTTAATTCGAGGCGTACAGTCGAACCTTCCTTAGCTGGAAAAGTGTAATTTCTCGATCCGCATTTTTCGCAATTTAGAACGACTTTTTTTGCCATATAATCACCTTTTCGGCACTTTGTCTTTTCAAGACTAACACCTATATTTGTCAATGTCAACAAGGGTATGCAGCCTCTAGGACATTTCTTCAAGAACTAAATGTCGCTCTAATTTACGCTTTACTCGCTGCAAAGCATTGTCAATGGACTTCACATGACGATTTAATTGTTCGGAAATTTCGTGATAAGACTGGCCATCTAAATAAAGAGCTAACACTTGCAACTCTAATTCACTTAAAATCTCACCCATCTTTTCTTCTAAGTAGTCAAACTCTTCTCTATGAATCATTAATTCTTCCGGATCATCCATAATGGCACCGGTTAACACATCCATTAATGTACGATCTGACTCTTCATCAAAAATAGGCTTGTCCAAAGAGACGTAAGAATTTAGAGGTATATGCTTTTGTCTTGTAGCTGTTTTAATAGCCGTAATAATCTGTCTTGTAATACACAGCTCAGCAAAAGCTCGAAAAGAAGCAAGCTTATCTCCTTAAAAATCGCGAATGGCTTTGTATAAACCGATCATGCCCTCTTGCACAATGTCTTCCTTATCAGCACCAATTAAAAAATAAGATCTCGCCTTCGCTCTTACTAACAAACGGTATTTCGTAATTAAATAATCCAACGCATCTGTATTACCTTGATGCACCATTTCAATAAGTTCTTCATCATTGAATCGTTCAAAATCTTGTGTCACTTGTACAATACTATTTTTAAACATGGTATCACCTCAGCCACAACAGATAATTAGGAACAGTATAACGGAATTGGAAAATATGCGTCAATCAATCATTTCAAACCGCGTCGCCATTTTTCAAAAGCCAATGCAACTTCAGGCTTAAGTTCTATGCGAGAAGGCGGCTTGCTATCCTGTTTTCGTTTCACATCATGAGAAATTTTATGTTGGATAATACTCATATCAATTTCTAGCTCTCTTGCCGATTTTCGCAAAGCACCATTACCAAAAATAACATTTTGCTCTGCCATGTCGGAAGTTGCTACGTGAATCTGTACATTTCTAGCTTTTAGTTCATGCGTCATTTTTTCAATGCGTTCATCTGCTGTTTCGTTTTTCCGTGTATAAATGATTTCGACATCATTTTCTATAAAAGATTGCTCCACACCCGGTACAAGATGTGCGTCAAAAACGATAATTATGCGCCACCCTATGGCTGCTTTATACTCAGCCATAAGCTCGATTAATCTCTTACGCGCATCTTCAAAATTTGTATCTCGTAATGGCCGTAGCTCTTTCCAAGCTCCAATCATATTATAGCCATCAACAAGCAAAATGTTGTTCATCGTCAATCATTCGCTTCTTGACGTTTACGATACACTTCGTACATTAAAAGTGCAGCAGCTACCGATGCATTTAGTGATGTGACATGCCCAATCATCGGTAAATGATATAAAAAGTCACATTTTTCTTTTAACAAGCGGCTCATGCCTTTGCCTTCACTACCAATAACAATCGCAAGCGGTAATGTTGCATCCATTTTACGATAGTCTACAGAACCTTTGGCATCTGTACCTGCAATCCATACACCTCGTTCTTTTAGTTCATCTACCGTCTGCGCTAGGTTATTAACACGTACGACAGGTACATGCTCAATTGCTCCAGTGGAAGACTTTGCCACTACAGCTGTCAAGCTTACTGAACGACGCTTCGGGATAATAATGCCGTGTACACCTATAGCATCAGCAGTTCGCATAATAGAGCCTAGATTATGCGGGTCCTCTAGCTCATCTAAAATTAAGAAAAATGGGTCTTCCTGTTTTTTTGCTGCCGCCGCAAATAAATCCTCTAGCTCTGCATAACTATATGCTGCAACAGAGGCAACAATTCCTTGGTGATTGGCATCTGATAATTGATCAACCTTTTTTTTCGGGACAAATTGCACAATAACCCCACGTTCTCGCGCTAAATCTAGAAGTTCATTAACCCCTGATTTTTTTACGCCTTCTGCAATCCATACTTTATTCATATCGCGGCCTGACCGAAGTGCTTCTAACACTGGGTTTTTACCGGCAATAATTTCACCATTCTGCTCTGCCATTATTTTGACACTCCTTTCGATTCCTCGATTATTTGAATAGCGTATGCAATGATTGCATACACGCGTTCTAGCTCATTTAATAAATATAAACTACCAAGCACCGCCTCAAAGCCTGAGCTATTACGGTATGTTTGAACATCTGTATTTTTTGGCACAGAGCCGGATTTGGCATTGCGTCCACGACGGAACACAGCCAATTCCTTCTCTGTTAAAAAGCCTTCATCCATCATTTGATGTACAATCATAGATTGTGCTTTCGCTGACACGTAACGTGTCGCTTCTCTATGAAGTGTATTAGGTTTAACACGGCCGGCACGTAGCAAATGCTCTCGTACCTTTTGCTCTAAAACTGCGTCTCCCATATAGGCTAACGCTAATGCATTCAATTGCTTGACATCTTCGTTGCGGAGTTTATCCAAGTTACTTACCCTCGTTTCCATCTAGTTCCTTGTCGCGTATCTTCTAAAATGATACCTTGCGCTTGCAAATGGTCACGAATTTCATCTGAACGAGCAAAATCACGATTTTTACGTGCTTCTACACGCTCCTGTAAAAGTGCTTCAATTTCTTCGTCTAATAGCTCTTCTTCTTTTGCAAATTCAATACCTAAGACGTCACCTAGCACCTCAAAAGTTTCAGCAAAACTCAATAATACTTTTTCATCAGTATTCGTTTCATTTAAATAAATATTTGCGATACGTGCTAATTCAAATAATACGGAAATAGCATTGGCTGTATTAAAATCATCATCCATTGCTTCTTCAAAATCAGCTTTTTGTTCAGCAATCTTTTCAAGCCATTCTTCTGAGTGATCACCTAGGCTTGCCGTAGCTGTTAAACGGTGTTTGACATTGTTGTAGGCAGTACGAATTCGTTCTAAGCCAGTTGCAGCTGCATCTACTAAATCTTTCGCAAAGTTAATTGGATGGCGATAATGCACTGAAAGCATAAAGAAGCGTAGAATTTGTGGATCAATTTGTTTTCGAATATCATTGACGAGTATAAAATTACCTAGAGATTTGGACATTTTTTCATTATCAATATTAATATATCCATTGTGCATCCAATAACGCGCAAATGTTTTATCATTATGAGCTTCAGATTGTGCAATTTCATTTTCATGATGTGGGAAAGTTAAATCTTGCCCACCCGCATGAATATCAATAGTATCTCCTAAATGTTCACGCGCCATTACTGAGCATTCAATATGCCAACCCGGACGACCTTTCCCCCAAGGACTTTCCCAGTAAATCTCACCAGGCTTAACAGCTTTCCATAGAGCGAAATCTAATGCATCATCTTTTTTCTCGCCTGCCTCAATACGAGCACCAATTTTTAAATCATCTACCGATTGGTGTGATAATTTACCGTAGCCATTAAATTTACGAGTTCGGTAATAGACATCACCAGCTGACTCATAGGCATAACCTTTATCGACTAAAACTTGAATGAATTGAATGATATCATCCATATGCTCTGTAACGCGTGGATGTACATCTGCTTTCTTGCAGCCTAACGCTGTAACATCTTCAAAGTATGCGGCAATAAAGCGCTCCGTCAATTCATGAACTTCTTCTCCAAGCTCGTTAGCAGCCTTAATAATTTTGTCGTCCACATCTGTGAAATTTGAAACGAATTTCACATCATAGCCTTTGAATTGAAAATAACGACGTACTGTATCGTAGACAATTACAGGGCGTGAATTCCCAATATGAATGTAGTTATAAACTGTCGGACCGCAAACGTACATTTTTACTTTGCCTTCTTCCAGCGGTACGAAAGTTTCCTTTTGTCGTGTTAATGAGTTGAAAATTTGAATACTCATTGTGTTTCTCTCTCCTTTTGTAAGCGTTCGATTTCCTGATGCAATTCTGCAATCTGCTTCTCGAAAACTTGACAACGTTCTTCTACAGGGTCAGGTATATTTTGGTGGTCTAGTTTTTTCTCTAGACGAACTCCATCCTTAATCACTATTTTACCAGGAATACCGACAACTGTAGCATTTGGTGGCACTTCTTTTAAGACAACTGAACCTGCACCAATTTTACTATTCTCACCAATGGTAATAGAACCTAATACTTTTGCGCCTGTTGCAACTAGTACATTATCTTCTAATGTTGGATGGCGTTTTCCCTTTTCTTTCCCTGTACCACCTAAAGTTACACCTTGATATAAAGTTACATTATCACCAATTTCACAAGTTTCGCCAATCACAACCCCCATCCCATGGTCAATAAAGAAACGTCTACCAATCTTTGCTCCAGGATGAATTTCAATTCCAGTAAAGAAGCGACTAATTTGTGAAATGGCACGGGCTATAAAATAAAAACGCCTTTTAAAGAACCAATGTGCAACTCGATGCGCCCATGTAGCATGTAGACCTGAGTATGTTAGCACAACTTCAAGCACACTACGCGCTGCTGGATCATTCTCAAAAATCGTTTCTACATCTTCCTTCATTCTTTTAAACACAAAAAATTCCCCCTTTTCGTTTTGATTGGCCTTGACCCTTTGAAATTTTTACACGATCAACTGCATCCTTGACCATTGAAATAGTGCAACTGACGTTTATTTCGCTGCAGAGTTAGCTGAGTAGAGTTGGCGCACCCAACAACATGTCTATCAATTTCGCCTTTCGCTACAAAAAACATTTGCTGAATGAAGATAAATATAAAAAGCGCCCCTATCATCCCAAAAAGGAATGACAGAGACGCTAAATTTGCGCGGTTCCACTCTGATTGAAGGCAAAGGCCTTCCACTCTGGACGTCCTGTAACGGGAACGAATCGATAAAGCCTACTATTGTTCAGCTTCATGCTCAAAGGTGCATTTCAGTTTTGCCTAGGCTCAGACCACTTTCAGCCGGTGATGGTCTTCTCTTTGGAGCATGCGCCACTTACTTCTCCTTATCAACGCTTTCTCAATGTAAATACATTTTACAACGAACTGATAAATTGTCAATCAATTTCTACTTATTGCGCAAATTTTTCTACACGATCAATTGTTTTCTGTTTGCCAATTAAGCAAATCGCGTTCGGAAGCTCTGGACCATGCGTTTCACCCGTCGTTACAACGCGAATTGGCATAAATAGATTTTTACCTTTGTGACCTGTTTCTTTTTGAACAGCTTTAATAGCAGCTTTTACAGTATCAGGTGTAAATTCTTCTAAACCTTCAAGTTGCGCTTTAAATGCTGCCATTACCTCAGGTACCTGCTCACCTGCTAGAACTGCTTTTGCTTCTTCATCATATTCAATGTGATCGTTAAAGAATAGGCGAGATAGCTCTACAATTTCAGCACCAAAGCTCATTTGGTCATGATAAAGTCCGATTAAATCTGTTGCCCATGCATGTTCTTCCGCTGTTAGCTCTTCTGATAATAAACCCGCTTTTTGTAAATGTGGTAAAGATAATGCGACCACTTCTTCTAAAGATAGCTTTTTAATGTATTGGTTATTCATCCAAGTAAGCTTTTGCTTATCGAACATAGATGGTGATTTTGAAAGACGTTTTTCATCAAACATTTTAATAAATTCTTCTTTTGAGAAAATCTCTTCTTCCCCTTCAGGAGACCAGCCAAGTAATGCAAAGAAGTTGAACATCGCCTCAGGTAGGTAGCCTAAATCTTTATATTGTGTGACGAATTGAATAATTGATTCATCACGTTTAGATAATTTTTTTCGATTTTCATTAATGATTAATGTCATATGACCAAAGCGTGGATATTCCCAGCCGAATGCATCAAAAATCATCATTTGTTTTGGTGTATTCGATAAATGCTCTTCACCACGGAATACATGCGAAATTTCCATAAAGTGATCATCTAGCACTACCGCATAGTTATACGTTGGGATACCGTTTGCTTTAACAAGTACCCAATCACCAACATCTTTAGACTCAAACGCTACTTGTCCACGTACTAAATCTTCAAATTCATATGTTACATTTTCAGGTACGCGCATACGAATTGTATATGGTTCACCAGCAGCTTCTTTAGCCGCAACTTCCTCTGCTGATAAATGACGACAAGTACCATCATAAGTTGGAGCTGCTACACCTCGTGCTTTTTGTTCTTCGCGAGACGCTTCTAATTTCTCAGAAGAACAGAAGCATTTGTAAGCTAAACCTTGCTCTAATAGTTTTTCAGCGTGCTCTTTATAAATATCAAGACGCTCCATTTGACGATAAGGTGCATATGGTCCACCGATATCGATCGACTCATCATATTCAATACCTAACCATTTTAAGTTATCTAGCTGAGATGCTTCTCCGCCTTCTACATTACGCTCGATATCTGTATCCTCAATACGTACGATGAATTTACCGTTATGATGTTTTGCATATAAATAGTTGAATAACGCTGTACGCGCTCCACCGATATGTAAGAAACCAGTAGGGGATGGCGCGTAACGAACACGAACTTCTTTCGCCATAATTAAAAGCCTCCTAAATTTTCGTTCAAAAAATTGACTTTGTTCATTTTACCACTCTGTTACAGGAAATAAAAGCGCCTAGAGCCTCCTTTTACTTCTTAATCAATAGGATTGTCGCCATAGCCGCAATCCCTTCCTCGCGACCTGTAAAACCTAAACGTTCAGTTGTTGTTGCCTTGACATTTACTTGAGAAGGCTCTGCATGAAGTAATTCAGCAATACAATTTTGCATTTGTTCAATATATGGTGCCATTTTCGGACGTTGTGCCATAATCGTACAATCCACATTACCTAGAACATAACCCTTGTCCTCAACAATCTTCCAAATATGCTCTAATAATTTCGCTGAATCAGCATCCTTAAACGCAGGATCTGTATCTGGGAAATGACGACCGATATCTCCCTCACCAATAGCTCCTAATGCTGCATCTGTTACAGTGTGTAATAAAACATCTGCGTCCGAATGCCCTACTAACCCTTTTTCATGAGGAATTGTTATACCTCCAATAATTAATGGACGTCCTTCTTCAAATGCATGTACGTCAAATCCTTGTCCAATTCGAAACATATGATATTGAGACTGTCTAATAAGTTAATTAAAATAGGAAAATCCACCAACTAAAAGGCCCAGATTGGCAGACTTGAAAAGCTTCTATTCAGCTTATAAAGCAGTCTCATTCACCTTCCTTCACTTTTATATTTACTCTATATTATACCCTCACATTTTAACATATTTCCTAGGAAATTGAGGGCTCTGTCTATGAGAGTTCATATTTGTATCTCTCTCCTCCGTATTTTCTGATATGCTTATCCTAATTTATCACAAAAAGGAGGTGCTTTAATGAATATTCATACTTTTGAAAGGCATTTTAATAAGGTGATTTTACAACGTGGGTACAATTATTATCAGAATCGTCATGTCATTGATATTATACACATTGACAATAGCAATTGGCAGGCTGAGGTCGAGGGGTCTGAGCTGTATATTGTAGATATCATTGTTGAAGCAAATGGCGACATTACACACGTCGATTGTGATTGCCCATATGATGACATTTGTAAGCATATTGCCGCTGCGCTATATGAAATTCAGGGGCAACTAAACAATCCTCGTGTTTCAGTATCTAAGTCATCTAAAGCACAAAAACCAACATTACAGCAATTGCTAGCTACGCAATCAAAGGAAAATCTAATAACGTTAATTCTAAAAGTTGGACAGAACTACCCTAGCTTTCTGCAAGAATTTGAAATGCTACTAACAGAACCAGCGGATGTATTAAAAGCCGCTGAACAATTAATCATTCAGCATCTAAAAAAAGGAGAAGATCGCCGTAGTGGCTTTATTCCACGTAATCAAGCAACGAAAGCGTTAAAAGGCGTCTACACAACACTTCAACACGCTCAGGAACATATTGACCAAGGTAACTATATAACAGCTATTGAGCTTAGCTTCCTTTGCTTCCAACATACATTTGATGCACTGCAATATAGCGACGACTCCGATGGCGATTTCGGTGGTGCTATTGAAGACAGCTTTGAATTAATTAGTCAAGCGATTAACGAAGGAGTAGATGTTTGGTCAAAAGAGCAGTCAGAAACGGTGTATGACCTTGTTATTCAAGAAGCAATGAACCACGAGTTAAGTGGTTGGTCAGATTGGCGTATTCATTTGCTCCATTCCTGTGTACCTCTTTGTCATGATGATGCTATCGAGGAACGATTTAAAACCCTTATTCACTCAATGAAAAGCGCATCAGATGATTGGCATGCACAATATATGAATAAACAGTTAAGAAAGATAGAGCTTCGCTTGTTACAGGATAAATATAATGGTAAGGGAGTAGAGACATTTTTAGAGCAGCATATTGAGGACTACGATATGCGTGAACTAATTATCAAATCTGCCATCAACCTTGGTGAGTATGAAAAAGTATTACAGTTAACAGCTGATGGGCTACAGGTAGATGAAAAATCAGCAGGTATCGTTAAAAAATGGAGGCAATTCGCTTTTATCGCTCATAAAGCACTCGGACATACAGAAGACATGCGCGAATTGGCATTACAACTGTTGCTATCTGGTGAGTATTCTTACTACACAGAATTCAAAGCACTACATCCCGCTGAACAATGGCCTGAAGTTTTTGAAGAACTATTAGATCGACTTACAAATTCTCGTTTGTATACGCAAATCATTGTAGAGGAACAACAAACTAAACGTATTTTAGACTATTGCAAAGAACATCCAACAAGAATCGAGTACTATTATCAATACATAAAAGAACAGTACTATGAAGATGTTTGTGCACTATTCATTGACGCCATCACTGCCGATGCTCGAATTTCCTCTAATCGCAAAAGTTATCAAGGCGTTTGTCATTCTATCAACATTATGCGTAGGGCCGGCTACACCATTGAAGCAAAGCAATTAATTTCTGACTTACTACAAGCGTATCCAAAACGCCGTGCTTTTGTGGAGGAATTGAAGAACATACAAAAATAGAGATAACCAAAGTTTACACTCGAGGGAATTAAATACTGTTAGAAATTGTTGAAACAGATCTTATCTTGAAGAGAGCCCTCAAACTTATAAAAAATGAGCAGAAATATCAAAGCAAAAAAGAGGCTCGGTTTTCATACCTTGCCTCTAATGTTTCGTTTATTCTAGCATTTCATTGCTTTTTAGCGCGTTTCTGTAATATCGCTTCACCGAAAACTAAATCTTCTTGCGTCGTCATCTTTACATTTTCGTAGCTGCTTTCTACAATATGCACCTCATGGCCAAGACGTTCTACTAGCATCGCTTCATCGGTACCAAGAAAACCTACCTTCTCAGCAACATCCTCCGCCTCCACAATCAAATCAAATTGAAATGCTTGTGGTGTTTGAATCATCCATAAGCTTTCACGATCAATAGTTTCTTCAATAACACCATCACGTACTTTTTTCATTGTATCCTTCGCACGAACACCCGCAATCGCAGCGCCAAAGTCATGCGCACTTTGTACAAGATTCGCAATAATGTCATGAGTGATAAATGGACGCGCAGCATCATGCACAAGCACAATATCGACCTGTTTCATTTCTTTCATGCACGAATGAACGGAATGCTGACGCTCAGCACCACCATCAGGCAAGCCTTTAACTTTAGAAATTCCATATCTCTCGAGCATTTCTTGAATAAATCCGCGCTCTTCTGGCTTCACTGCAAGCCAAATACCTGTACACTGACTATCCTGTTCAAATACTTCCAGCGTGTGTATGAGAATGGGTTTCTCTAAAAGATTTAAAAATAACTTATTTTGCCCCGCTCCCATTCGCTTTCCGCTACCTGCTGCAGGCAACACTACTTCATATTGCACATTTCTCACTTCCTAGTCATCCTTGGGTTTAGCAAAAATCATACGACCTGCTGATGTTTGTAGAACACTTGTTACGGTTACCGTAATTGCCTGTCCTATATAGCTACGTCCACCTTCAACAACGATCATTGTCCCGTCATCTAAATAAGCAACCCCTTGATTATGCTCTTTTCCATCTTTAATGACCATTACTTGCATATCCTCACCTGGAATAACGACAGGCTTCACTGCATTTGCTAAATCATTGATGTTTAGCACCTTCACATGGTGTAGCTCACAAACTTTGTTCAGGTTAAAGTCGTTCGTAACAATCTGTGTATCGGCACCTCTTTTCTTTGCAAGACGTACTAGCTTTAAGTCAACCTCTTGCACATCCTCAAAGTCCTCTTCAGTAATCTCAACCTTTGTCATACGTTCATCTTGTAATTTTTTCAAAATATCTAAACCACGACGACCTCTTGTACGCTTTAACGTATCCGAAGAATCTGCAATATGCTGTAGCTCAGTAAGGACAAATTGGGGTACAACCAATATACCTTCTATAAAGCCTGTTTCAGAAATATCTGCAATACGACCATCAATAATAACACTAGTATCTAACAGTTTATAGCTTCCTCGTGCTTCTTGAGGCTCTACACCTTCTGCTAATTTTTTCTTCGTATTGTTACCACGTAATGTAAATAGCTGGATTAGTTCATCACGCTTTTTAAAGCCTACACGGAATCCTAAATATCCAAGCACAAATGACAGTATAATTGGTAAAACCTTTGTAAAACTCGGTAAATCAATACTATCGATTGCAAAGCCTAAGAAATACGCAACAATCAGTCCAATAATGAGCCCAAGTGTACCAAATAGTAAGTCTCCAACAGGCACCTTAAATAGCACCTCTTCCATCCAGCTAATAAGCCTTACAAAATAATCGGAAAAGGCAAACGATAATGTAAACAGTAAAAGTGCTCCTAAAGCTACTGATACGTAGGGATTATCAAGCCAAGGATTAGATGATAAATGAAGCAATTCGTATAATGGCGGTAAGAAAACAAGGCCTAATGCTCCTCCAATCAGTAAAAAAGCAATTTGAACAAATTTTTTCATAAGCTGTCACCTCCCATTCTTAATATATAATTATACATAGTTTATTGCAGAAAATCTTTTATGACCCTATCAAAGTATCGGTAATTTCATCCATTGATCGATCATCCCAAGTCTACTGAAAATCAATTTCTAAAATTCTTCACACTAAAATCAGAAATGCTCTTTGGCATCCGATCTGCATTAAACAAGCATTTTCACGGACATTATCATAGACGCCAATTCCCCTCTTTGAGTTTCCTACCTTCTATCTATGAATTAAAAAAACCAAAACCCTCTATTTCAGCGAATGTCTTTTGTACCGAAAGCGCAGCGACAGGTACAGGTGTTCAATTGCTGAAAGAAGTTAAAAGTGCATGTCAGAACATTGTCCAACATGCACAAACTTCTTTATAGCTCTCTAAAGCAAGCATTCAATGCATCCTTTATCGTTTCTACGCCAACTATCTCAATACCTTGTGGAAAATCCCAGCCACCGATATTAGAGGCTGGTAAGAAGACCCGTTTAAATCCGAGCTTTGCTGCCTCAATCACACGCTGTTCAATCCGAGATACACGACGCACCTCGCCTGTCAAACCTACTTCCCCAATAAAGCAATCTGTCGCTCTGACAGCTTGATCCTTAAAGCTCGAAACAATGCTTGTTAACACAGCCAAATCAATTGCAGGCTCATCAAGCTTCACGCCGCCAGCAACTTTAATATATGCATCCTGTGCCTGTAGCATGAGACCCATTCTCTTTTCAAGGACGGCCATAAGCAGTTGCACACGGTTTTGATCGACACCTGTTGCCATTCGTTTCGGATAATTAAAGCTTGTTGGTGTTACAAGCGACTGAATTTCAACTAGAATTGGCCGTGTACCTTCCATTGAGGCTACGATTGTTGACCCAGCCGCCCCCTGTGAACGCTCCTGTAGGAACAACTCAGACGGGTTTAACACTTCCTTTAAGCCTCCTTGAAGCATTTCAAAGATAGCAATTTCATTTGTAGAGCCGAAGCGGTTTTTTTGGCTCCGTAAAATACGGTGATTATGATGTCGTTCTCCTTCAAAATACAATACCGTATCAACCATGTGCTCTAAAATACGTGGCCCTGCAATTTGTCCTTCTTTTGTTACATGTCCAACTAGAAAAATAGCAATTCCCTTTGTTTTTGCAATTCGCATGAGTTCTGCTGTACATTCACGCACTTGTGATACACTACCAGGTGCACTCGTTACCTCTGGATGAAAAACAGTTTGAATAGAATCGACAATAACAAACTTTGGCTGCACCTCATCAATGGTTTGATTTAAAAACTCTAAATTCGTTTCAGAATATATATAAAGCTCCTGTGAGATCACCCTAAAACGTTCTGCACGCAGCTTTGTTTGACGGATGGATTCCTCACCGGAAATATAGAGCACACGATGTCCCTTATTCGACAGCAACGCAGATACTTGTAATAATAACGTCGACTTCCCGATCCCAGGATCTCCTCCGATTAATACAAGAGAACCTGGCACGATGCCTCCACCTAGCACTCGGTTGAGCTCACCCATTTCTGTTGCAACTCGTGATTCCTCAGCAGCTTCAATCTGCATAATAGGGAGAGCCTTTTGGGTAACTGTAGCAGAATGTTGGAATGCCCCTCGTGGCCCTTTTGCAATGACCTCTACCTCTTCAACCATCTTATTCCATTCTCCGCATCCTGGGCATCTTCCCATCCATTTTGCAGATTCATAGCCACAGCCTGAGCATACAAATTTCGTTTTCTTCTTTGCCAAATTGCATTCACCTCGAATATTTGTTCTTATGTTTATTGTACATAAAAAAGGACAGCTTGGCACTATAGCCTTGCTGTCCTTTTCAAATGAAATGTTTACCCCGCATGAATGTGCAGTAATTTATCTGTACCGAAAGCGAAGGTTCACTTTATCGTATGATATGAAGATTATTTAGAAGTAGATACTTCCTCTTTTTTCTTCACAACAAACTCATCATTCACGTAATCAATGATTACTTGATTACCCTTCTCTACATTGCCTTTCAGTAGTTCTTCCGATAAACGGTCTTCTACTTGTTTTTGTAATGCACGACGTAGTGGGCGAGCACCGTATTGAGGATCATAGCCTTCCTCCACAATTTTCTCAAGAGCTGAATCCGTCAACTCTAGCGAAATATCTTGCTCCTTCAGACGTTTCGTTAAAGCATTCGCCATCATCGCTACGATTTCTTTTAAATGTTCTTTTTCTAGTGAGTGGAAGACGATCATTTCGTCGATACGGTTTAAGAATTCTGGGCGGAATGCTTTTTTCAATTCCTCCAGCATTGTACCCTTCATATCTTTATACTTCGTATCCGTACCACCTACATTGAAACCAAGGTTTTTCTGATATTTTAAAGCATCCGCACCAACGTTTGATGTCATAATAACAACTGTGTTGCGGAAATCTACCACACGACCTTTAGAATCTGTTAAACGGCCATCTTCAAGTACTTGAAGTAAGATATTGAAAACATCTGGATGAGCCTTCTCAATTTCATCTAGTAATACTACAGAATATGGTTTACGACGAACCTTTTCTGTTAGCTGACCGCCATCATCAAAGCCTACATAGCCAGGAGGAGAACCAACTAAACGAGAAGTCGAATGTTTTTCCATGTACTCAGACATGTCAACGCGGATCATTGCGTCCTCATCACCAAACATAACTTCAGCTAATGCTCTTGCAAGCTCTGTTTTACCAACCCCTGTTGGACCTAAGAAAATAAATGAACCAATTGGTCGTTTCGGATCTTTTAAGCCAGCTCTTGCACGGCGAATTGCTCGAGAAATTGCCTCTACTGCTTCTCCTTGACCTACAACGCGCTTGTGTAACTCTTCTTCAAGCTGTAATAACTTAGAAGATTCTTCAGAAGCAATTTTTGATACTGGAATTCCAGTCCACATAGATACAACCTCTGCTACATCATCCACTGTAACTTTCGATTCGGCTTTCCCCTGTTCTTCCTTCCAATTTTTTCTCGTAGATTCAATTTCATCTTTTAGCTTTTGCTCTGTGTCTCTTAATGATGCTGCCTTTTCAAATTCTTGACCTGAGACGGCTGCATTCTTTTCAGAGCGTACATTTTCAAGCTTATCTTCAAGTGCCTTTAAGTTTGGTGGCACTGCGAATGAACGTAAGCGTACCTTAGAACCTGCTTCATCGATTAAATCAATCGCCTTATCTGGTAAGAAGCGATCAGAAATATATCGGTCACTCATTTTTGCTGCTGCTTCAATTGCCTCATCTGTAATTTTCACACGGTGATGCGCTTCATAACGATCACGTAAGCCTTGAATAATTTGAATGGCTTCTTCTACAGTTGGCTCATCGACTTGAATAGGTTGGAAACGACGCTCTAATGCTGCATCCTTCTCAATATATTTGCGGTACTCATCTAGTGTTGTCGCACCGATACATTGAAGCTCACCACGAGCTAAAGATGGTTTTAAAATATTTGATGCATCGATCGCACCTTCTGCACCACCTGCACCAATTAATGTATGCAATTCATCGATAAATAAAATAACATTGCCTGCTTGGCGAATTTCATCCATTACTTTTTTCAAGCGATCTTCAAATTCACCACGATATTTTGTTCCGGCAACAACTGTCCCCATATCAAGTGTCATGACGCGTTTATCACGAAGAATTTCTGGCACTTCATTATGAATAATTTGCTGTGCTAAGCCTTCAGCGATAGCCGTTTTACCGACACCTGGCTCACCGACCAATACAGGGTTATTTTTTGTACGGCGAGATAGAACCTCAATAACACGTGTAATTTCCTTGCTTCGACCAATGACCGGATCTAAATTGCCTTCACGAGCAATTTGCGTTAAATCACGCGCAAGGCTATCTAATGTTGGTGTATTTGCAGCCTGTGCAGCTTGTTGACCAGATTGAGCATTATCATTATTACCTAATAACAAAAGCACTTGCTGACGAGCCTTATTTAATCCGACACCAGCATTGTTTAATACACGAGCAGCTATACCTTCACCTTCACGAATAAGTGCTAATAGTAAATGCTCTGTACCGATATAAGAATGACCTAGTTTGCGTGATTCATCGACTGATAGTTCTATTACTTTTTTAGCTCGAGGTGTGTAGTGGACAATTGGACCAACATCCTCTTTACCTTTCCCTACAAGCTCTTCAATACCTGCTTCAATCATTTGAGGACTAATATCAATGGCTTCTAATGCTTTTGCAGCAATACCGCCGCCTTCACGGATAAGCCCTAATAGAATATGCTCTGTTCCAATTGATTCGTGCTTCCAACGAATAGCCTCTTCTTGTGCAAGCTGTAATACTTTTTTTGCGCGTTGTGTAAAACGATTAAACATCAAATGAATCCTCTCCTTTTTCCCCAATAATAGGCTTACTCATATTTTCTTGAAATAATGCCTCACGAAGCATTTCAGCTCGTACGCGATCTCGCTCAGCAGGTGGCAAAACGTCCCCTGCATAATGCTGTAAAAATCCAGGTTGCATACTGACAACACATTCGTTTAAAGTGGTCGCTTTAATGCCTTCAATTAACTGTAAATCAACCCCTAAACGGATATTCGATAGGCAAGTAGCTGCTTCCTCACTCGTTAAAATTCGAGCATATGTTAAGGTACCTAAAGAACGGTATACGCGATCTTCGAGGGCAAGCTCTGCTTTTTCCATTAACTTGCCTCTTGCATGCCGTTCTTTTTGAATTATTTTTTCAGCGACACTTTGAATGTCCGCTAAAATATCATCTTCTGTTTTTCCTAGTGTAATCTGATTTGACACTTGGTAAACATTACCTAAATTTTCACTACCTTCTCCATATATTCCCCTTACTGTCATTCCTAATCGTGTCATTGCATTAATGATTTGATTCATCTGACCTGTGAGTGTAAGGGCTGGCAGGTGCATCATGACAGATGCTCGCAAACCAGTACCAATATTTGTTGGGCAACTTGTTAAATAACCAAATGTATCTCGAAATGCATAAGGCAAAGCTTTCTCTAAGGTACGATCAATTTTATCGGCCTGTTCGAATGCCTTTTGAAGCTGAAAACTTGCCGTCATACATTGAATGCGTAAATGATCTTCTTCGTTCACCATAATGCTAGTTGATTCGTCATCGGATAAAAGCATGGAGCCAACTAG
The DNA here is from genome assembly GCF_016638705.1 of Lysinibacillus agricola. Lineage (GTDB taxonomy): Bacteria > Bacillota > Bacilli > Bacillales_A > Planococcaceae > Lysinibacillus > Lysinibacillus agricola. Next base: position 5,143,602 of record NZ_CP067341.1, read on the forward strand.
CTCTTTTTTTGCAAGCTGAGGACTAATTAAATGTTTCTCTACAAGTATTTGACGTTGTAAAGCTGTTAAATCCTTAATAGCAAAATATGAGTAATTTTCTTGAAGCTCCGTACTGTCCTTTATTGCATGTGTAACTGCCTGCTCCACCTGTAATGCCTCATTCTCTGTAAAGGCTAATGGAAAACGATAACCGTCTAAATTTCGAGCAAGACGGATACGGGTACTAATGACAATATCTGAATAATCATCCTCCATACTCATCCATATTGGTGTAGCACGCTCTAAAAACGATTCAATCATCACGACACATCACCACCTTCAAATTGTAGGTGCTTCTCAAGTTCCTTCACTTCATCACGAAGCTTTGCTGCCTCCTCAAATTGTTCTTCATCTACAGCAACTTTCATACGTTTACGAATATCTTCAATTTGCTTTTTGATAACATAAACATTGCTTCGAGCACCAGGCATTTTCCCTATATGTTGAGGCCCAGCCTGTATACGATTAAAGAGCTTCGGTAAGTGCTCGCTAAAGGTGTCATAACAGCTAGGGCATCCAAATTTACCTTCTTTTAAAAACTGTTTATACGTAAATCCACATTGTGGACATGTTTGCGGTTGTGGCTGCGCCTGCTGTTTTTCACCCGCTTTTTGTTGCTGCCACGAAGGTGAGCCAAACCAATTGGATAATAGCTGTTGAATAGATATTGGCTCTTGTTTAAATTCAGCATGAAATGGATGGAACTGCGAGGCGCAGACGTCACAATAATGGTGCTCCACCTTTTGACCACTTTGAACCTGTGTTACGGTAACTGTCGCATTACGCTGCTTACAATGTTCGCATATCATTTCCATCACCTCTTTTATTTTTGCTGTTCATATTTAATCGTTGTTAGCATCGCTCGTAAAATTTTTGCTCGAATATGATCCCGTAACGGGAGTTGCAAATCAATAGTTGAGCGATCAACTGCTGCTAATATTATTTTCGCTTCTCGCCTTGAAATTACCTGCTCATCAATTAGTCGATAAACTAAATCTTCTGCCATTGTTTGCGATGCCCCACCTTCTATTTGCCTGAGGACATCGTCGATTAAATCAATTTGTGAATTCGCGCGGACACGTAAAATTCGAATGTACCCACCACCACCACGTTTACTTTCAACAAGGTAACCTCGTTCGGCAGTAAATCTTGTATTTATTACATAATTTATTTGTGAGGGCACACATTGAAATTTATCTGCAATTTCACTACGTTTTATTTCAATATGCCCTTCTCCACCTAATTCAAGTACTTGCTTTAAGTAGCCTTCTATGATGTCTGATATATTACGCATTTTAGGAATACACCTCGCTTACTTCACTGACTTTGACTATCTTTGACTTTCTTTGAGTATATTATACAAAACGCTTGAAAATAATTGCAATTATTTCGCACACTGAAATTAAAAGCGACCGTTTATCTCCGACAAATACTAGAGATTTCTTCTGAGAAATCGAAGCGTTCTCGGGGGATGCGCTTGAAACTAGACACACTGAAATGTTGAATGCCCCCACTCATACCTATAATCTACCCTTATCACCAATAGAAAAAACGCAAGCATATGCAACTAGCATATACTTGCGTCTATAAAAATTATACCCAGCGACCAACAATTGGATAACGCCAAGGCTCATCAGATAAAGCCTTCACAATACCGATAATTGGTACGATAAATAACATAATCCCAAAAATTATTAAAAACGGTATACCAATTAATAAAAAGCTTAAAATAACTGAAATTCCAATTAAAATCCATATTACAACTTGGAACAGCATTGCTTGAACAGAAATTGCTTTTATTTCTTCATCCGAGCTAATTAAGAAAAATATAATTGGTACGAACCATGGCGCAAAAAAAGCACTTGCGTGTATGATTACCTTAGACCATTTAGTTTCCATTTATATCAACCTTTCCATTTTAATTTGTCTTTGTTTTATGTACTACTATTTACGGAATAATACCCTAAATAGTTTCAAATATAAATCGATTTTAAAAATTTTTTTGAAAGGCATGTGATACGTGATGGAATTCAATAACACACTTGCGAACGAATATGAAAAAGGTATTCGTCGCACGCTACCTAGCTACGATGCAATGCTACGTTTAACACAAACATTTTATCGATCTACATTACACGAGAAAGCTGAATTTTTAGTAGTTGGATCAGGAAGCGGCAATGAAATTTTACAGCTCGCTGAGCAAAGACCTCATTGGTCATTTGTTGGCATAGACCCTTCTTCAGCCATGCTGCACATAGCTGAAGAACGTTTAAAATCTCTACCTAATAATATTTCTTTATATCAAGGAACTATACTCGATACTCAGCTACCTTCAGTGAAGTTTGATGCAGCTAGTTGTGTACTAGTGCTTCATTTTATACAAGATTACCAAGAGAAGTTTGCAACATTAAAAGAAATAGCAAATAATTTAAAGCCTGGTGCACCATTTGTGCTCGTCTCAAAATACGGACAGCCTGGCTCCTTAGAAACTGAGCTACAATTTGATTTATGGCGTGCTTATTGGCTACAGCATACAAAGCTATCACCATTAGAGGTAGCGGAAATGGAGAAATCCATACGTTCTCTTTCATTTATGCGTGAAGAGGACATTTTATCACTATTACAGCAGGCAGGCTTTACAAAACCATCTAGATTCTTTGCCACTACTTTATTTGGCGGTTGGATATGCTATAAAGAAGAGATATAAAAATAGGGTGTTATTTCTTGTGAAGACAAACACACCTGTTAGGATAGGATTAACGGAATTGAGGTGAATGCTGTGATACGCACAATTGGAATTACAAAAGACCAAAAACTTATAAAAGAATTTCCGCTTGAGGATATACACAAAAACGAATTTGAATGGTACTGGGTCGACTTTAATTGTCCGACCGATGAGGAAGAACTACTGTTAGATACATTTTTCCATTTTCACCCGCTTGCTATAGAAGATTGCTTAATGCGTTTACAGCGGCCAAAGCTCGATTTTTACGATGATTTCCATTTCTTTGTTATTCAAAGGGTTAACGAAGAATTATCAGCTGAGGAAGTAAATATTTTTGTTTCTAATAAATTTATTGTTACATTCCATAAAAACGTAGCACCCGAAATAGATCGAGTGCAAAAGATGCTAGAAAAACAGCCAAAGAATTGGGAACGAGGCACAGTATATTTAACGTATCAAGTAATCGATAAAATCGTTGATAGCTATTTCCCACTTGTCTATAAGATCGAGGATCATTTAAATGCACTTGAAGATGAGCTTAACTATCAAAGTAACCACAATGCCATGAAAATTGTGTTCGAATTCCGTAGTGATTTGCTTCATTTGCGTCGCACAATATTACCAATGCGTGATTTATTATATCGAATCCTTAATTCTTATCGCTTTTCACTAAATAAATCTGAACGAGCTTACTTTGGCGACATTTACGATCATCTGCTAAAGCTTACAGAAATGGTAGAATCCAATCGTGAACTTACAGCTGATATGCGCGATAACTACATGGCGATGAGCTCTAGCCGTATGAATGGCATTATGATGACATTGACTATTGTATCGACAATTTTTATTCCATTAACATTTATAGCTGGTGTTTACGGTATGAACTTTGATCATATGCCTGAACTTCACGGACGGTATAGCTACTTTATCGTGCTTATTTTGATGATTTTAATTGCAATATTTATGCTCGGGATTTTTAAATTTAAAGGCTGGTTTAAATTATTTAAACCTTAAAAATGGTAATTCATTGGTATAAAAATAGACCAAAGATAACCTATGGGAAACAAACTCTTGTATCAAAATGGTCAAGGAAATCTTAGTGAATGTTGTGACAATGAGGATGTTTTTCCGTTCGAGGCTACTCACCATGATCGAACAGAATAGACTTATAACAGTGACGAGATTGTACAACTGCTGCCGCTTCGCTTTCCCACGGACAAAAGTCGAAGTTTCGTTTTATCACTATAAATTAGAGTGGTATGCCAGAAGATACAGGCTATGTGAAGTGGTTGATTGGAGTGGAGGCTGTGCGACTACTTGGGGATCAGCGTCACAGATGAGATCCTGGAGCGCAAGGAAGCTGCTCATCGGACACCCCCAGGAAGCTTTGCTCTGTGCGAAAGCGAAGCGACAGCAACAATTGTTTTATCTGTGCGAAAGCGAAGCGACAGCAACAATGTTTTATCTGTGCGAAAGCGAAGCGACAGCAACAATGTTTTATCTGTGCGAAAGCGAAGCGACAGCAACAACAAAATGCCCAGTCGGAACGGAAATCAACTCCTCGTTTTGCCGAGGAGACTTATTTTGACACTTAATTTCATAGACAAAATAGGTTTTCAACAACATGTAATGGCACCTTAGAGATTTTTCTGAGGTGCCATTTCGCTGTTAGTAAGGACCACGATCATCAATTTTATTTTCGCCTTGCTGTGGGAATAAAAAGTATGCGAGTACCCCAGATACTATTGTTGCACAAATAGTAATTAACAATTTATTTAAATCTGGTACTTCAGCATAGTAATTTCTTAACATATAAACTGAGCCAATTGCTACAATTACCATGACTGGAATAACAAATTTAAAACGTTTTTTCTCCATGTAATTCCCCTCCTTATACCTATTTTTTCACGTACAATTTTTATAAAGCTAAACAGTTCGTATTTTACAGGTTTCCTATTTGGAATTCAATTTGCTCATTCTCTATAAAAAAGTCCATTTCATGACGTTTAATCGACAATAGTCTATTATCACTATAAAAAATTTAGAAATAAACTAAAATTTTAACCAAATATCCTACAAAAAATAGTAGAATAGATTAAATACTATATATTTCGTAAATTAGCAAACCTCACGATATACAAAGAGTCTTTATTTGATATATTTATTATGCATTTATAAAGAATGGAGCAAACAACTATGAGTTGGTTTACAAAAAAGAACGATTCTAGCTACTCAATTACATTAGCACCTGAAAATTATAAGAACAATGTACAATTGGATGTTTCAAACCATCCAAAGCTTCAAAAACAGTTGCAGCTTTTGGATTTAACAATTGAGGATTTAGCCATCATTAAACAATTGCAACCTTTAACTAAGGATTTAATCCCTAAAATGGTGGATCAATTTTATTCAGCTATTAGTTTGAGCCAAGATTTATTAGATATTATAAACAGAACATCACAAATCGATCGTTTAAAAGTTACTTTACATAAGCATTTGAGTGATATTTTCGAAAGTCATATAAATGACTCTTATATCAACGAACGAAAAGCAATTGCCGAGACCCATGTTCGAATTGGTCTACAATCGAAGTGGTATATCGCCTCATTCCAGTCATTAACTACGACATTTACAAAATTTGCAAATGAGTTAGATCTATCGAAGCATGATGCAATTCGTTCTATCAATGCCTTCTGTAAAATCATTAACTTTGAACAACAGCTTGTAATCGAGGCCTATGAAAAAGAAGAGGCTCGCATTCGTGCAGCAGCAGATGAAACAAAACATTCACTTGTTACTACCATTCAAAGTACTGCTGAGGAATTAAATTCTATTAGTGAAGAAACAGCAGCTTCTTTATTAGTCATTTCCTCTCAAACAGATGATATCGCAGTAGCTACTAAGCAAGGTCTAAACTTCGTTGCTGATACACAGGAAAAATCTAGACGTGGTCAGCAGCAGATACAAAATCAAAATGATTTAATACAGGTTATTTTTCAAAGTGTAAACAGTCTCGAAGTTACGATGAACCAGTTACGCACATCTTCTCAAAAAATATCAGAAATTGTAGGACTGGTCACAGGGATTGCCGATCAAACTAATTTATTAGCACTGAATGCTTCCATCGAGGCCGCTCGTGCAGGTGAGCATGGTAAAGGCTTTGCTGTTGTTGCAGAGGAAGTTCGTAAGCTTGCAGAAGAAACAAAAAATGCTGTACAAAATGTTTCCCTTCTTATTAAAGAAACGGAAAGTAATATTACAACAATGTCGAATTCGGTTATTAATGTTGACCAAAAGATTCAGCATAGTGTAGACACACAAAACAGTTTATCTAAATCCTTTAATGATATCGCCGATGCTGTTTCTGGCATTCAACAGCAGTATATAAATACATCAAGAGATATTTCAGCAATCTCTAATCTGATTACTGAGCTGTCACAAGGGGCTACACTTGTTTCTTCTTCATCCGACTCACTTATTAATGTTGTAAATGAGTTAAATATGTAAAAACATGAAAAGGGAAATTGACTATAGTACGTCAATTTCCCTTTTCATTTAATGTGGTAATGCACGTTTTTGTTTACGATGCTCTCGTCTTGCTGGTCCTGTTTCAAACAGACGTTTTTCTGCATCTGTTTCAGGATAAATTGCAGGAACTGGCTTAGGTTTCCCGTCATCATCTACTGAAACCATCGTTACAAAGGATTCCGTCGTTAATTTTTCCTCACCAGTTTCAATGTTCCGTGAAATAACTCGAACATAAACTTCCATTGAAGAACGTCCAGTTGACGAAACAATACTTTCAATTTCTAGAATATCCCCTACATGTGCTGCCGATAAAAAATCAACTGAATCAATAGAGGCTGTGACTACATGCCCTTTTGCATGCTTCATTGCCGTGATGGCAGCAATTTCATCAATATAAGCTAACACTCTTCCACCGAAAATGGAGTTGTGATTATTTGTATCTGGCGGTAATACGAGACGCGTTTGAACAGTACGCGACTGGCTCATTGGTATTGCGTTGTTTGTCATAATTCTTGCGACTTCCCTTCATGAATGTTCTTTCGTCATCGTATCGTAGAAAAAGGGTTGTTGCAAATTAGAATGATTTTTTCATCGTAATAAATTTCATATCTGTCATTTCCTCGATTGCCCACTTGATGCCTTCGTGTCCGTAACCACTCATTTTCACACCACCATATGGCATATTATCAATCCTGAATGTCGGAATATCATTAATAATAACAGCACCTGCCTGTAATTCATCCGCTGCACGTAATGCATCTGGTAACACATTCGTATAAATTCCAGCATTTAATCCAAGTTCCGACTCATTCACTAGTCGAATAGCGTCGTCTAATGTTTCATATGAAACAATTGAGACGATTGGCGCGAATGTTTCCTGACAAACAATTTTCATATTCGCTGTCACATTCGTCATAACAGTTGGTGTTAAAGTGCGTTCCGTGAATGTTCCTCCTGTTGCAACTACAGCACCTTGCGCCTTAGCTTCCTCAATCCATTGACGAATACGTTCTACTTCATTTGGATTGATCATTGCACTAACATCAGTATTTGTATCTAGTGGATCACCTACCACTAACTTTTCTGTTTCAGCAACAAACGCTTTTGTAAATTCATCAATAATAGATGCATGTACATAAATACGTTGTAATGAGATACAGACTTGTCCAGCGAAATTAAAGGCCCCACCGACACAACGAGTAATAATTTTATCAACTGGTGTCGATGGTTCGATAATTACAGCTGCATTGGAACCAAGCTCTAAAGTAACTTTACGCAATCCTACTTTTTCCTTAATGCCCAATCCAACCTTACCACTGCCTGTGAACGTCACCTTTTTCACGTATGGATGTGTTACGAGCATATCGCTAAGCTCACCACCGCTACCTGTAACAATCTGTAGCGCACCATCAGGTAGACCCGCTTCCTTAAATATTTCAGCCAATACTATAGCACTTAATGGTGTTTGATTTGCTGGTTTTAACACGACCGTATTACCAACTGCAAAGGCAGGCCCTAATTTATGTGCGACCAAATTAAATGGAAAATTGAATGGCGTAATAGCTGAAATCACACCTAAAGGTTCTCGTTTTGTCCAACCAATACGGTCCCCTGCCCCAGGTGCGGCATCCATTGGCACAGTCTCGCCTGTTGCTTGCTTAGCACCTTCTGCAGCAAATTGATAAGTTGCTATTGTGCGTTCTATTTCGGTTAAACCTGCTGATATTGGCTTACTTGCCTCTAAGGCTAAAATCTCAGCCAATTCCTCTTTACGCTGTCGCATAATGTCGACCACTCTATATAATATTTCAGCACGTTCGTAGGCTGTTGTCTTTTTAAACGTTTGGAATGCTTCCTGCGCACCTTCTATCGCTTGCTCAACATCAGAAATGGACGCCTTAGCTACCTTTGCAATAACCTCACCACTATAGGGTGATCTCAGCTCATAGGTTTCCTTTGCGTCCTGCCACTGGCCATTCATCCAAAGCTTTGTTTCCTTCATCCTTCAAATGCACCTCCGAAAAATTCAAGTTCTCCTTTATTTTATCACGAAGAACTTGAACTAGATGCTACAGCAGCTGCACTAACTGCCACAAACATCGCTGCTTGCTGTGCTTGAATCAATAATTCAATAGAAGACATGATCGTCATTGATAAGGATTGTTGCACCTGCGCCATATCATAAATAGCAATTTGTATGGCCATAAATAACACAAATTCACGATGCCATTTCAGTAGTTTCATATCCTTTAACTCATGATATAAATCAACAATTTGTTGAAGCTGTGCATTATTTACCTCAAGAATTGCTAAAAAGCCCAGTAATGGATAATGCATCGCTTTGATCTTTACATCCTGTTTTTTTAATGTGTCACAGATTGTCGTAACACTTGGCACTAGCTTATTATCATATTGAGGTGATAAGAAAGTCAGTACCTGTGATAACCATTGAAGTTCATTACCTGCATTAAAATTATACGTACGTAATTCTTTATAATAACGATTCATTGTTTCTGCACGGAGCTCAACGTCATCAGATGGACTACTTAACAATACTGCATATGGAATATCATCATATGACGTTAAAAATCGATGATGCTTGCGGATTGCATCAAATAAAGCACGTGCTGCTTGTGCATGTCCACGTTTCTCAGTTTCCTTTTCAGTTAAAAACTGTGCACCAATAAAACTAAAATTCCCACTTCTAAATTTTGCTTCCTTCATTACGCTTACGTTTGTCAGTAAATTTTTTACTGCTTGTTCTGTATCCTCTTGCTCCATCAAATTTGCAGCAATACTATAACCTACCGTTGTTCTTAACGGAGATGTCCATGAAGTTTGCTTTTTCATTTCTTGTAATACTTCTTTATATTTAACGGAGTCAAAGGTTTTTCCTGACGCCACATATTTACTAGCAATTGCTAACACAATTTTACGATCAACCGTCCATCCAACAGCCTTTGAGACATCCTCCACCGTATTTGTAAACTGATTTTCAATCATAACAAAGTCCATCTTTAGCACGCTCCTTTTCCATATTTACGTAACAAAACGAAAAAAGGATTCATCCATTTTGGCTCCTCATCATAACAAGGGGTTGATTTCCGTTCCGTCTGGGAGCGTCCGATGAGCCGCTTCACTACGCTCCAGCGTCTCGGGCCAACAGATGTTTTTTGCGCGAAAGCGAAGCGGCAGCAGAGGGTTTTGTTTGTGCGAAAGCGCAGCGACAGCAACAGCACCGATGTTGATCACGAAGGCGTTATCACAGGACGTGATGCTTTTAGCCTTCGTTCCTCTATTGCTGATCCCCAAGGAATCGCCCACCTTCACTCCAATCAACTTTTGTACATGGTATTACGTTTTTAAAAATGTCATACCCATCTTTTTGTGGTGAATCTCATTTTTGGAATAATTAACCTATAAAGCAACATTAATATAACACGTTGCTCAATATGAGTGGTTTAATGGAAATAATTAAAGATGAATGGAGGAGCTGACACTGATTGAAATGACCAATAGAAAGCCATATTCAAAGAAACAAACCTAACAAGATTGTTTTCGATTATTTTTAATATTACGCAACTCTCCAAGACATATAGCCTTACATACATTCTCCCAGAAAAATTAACATAGAAAAACAGCGACAATACTTATTGTCGCTGTCACTAAAATCTTTAAATTAAACCCAATTCCTTTAATTCCTCTGTTGAAAAGGCCCTTGATCTTGTTAAGAACCGTTTACCTTCAACGCCTTCAAGTGAGAACATGCCACCTCTACCATCGACAACGTCCAAAATTATTTGTGTATGCTTCCAATAATCATATTGATTTTTATGCATATAGAAGGGAGCACCACCAATCTCTCCAAGGCAAACATCCTGATCACCTAATAGTAAGTCGCCCTCTGGATAACACATTGGCGAGGAGCCGTCACAGCATCCACCTGATTGATGAAATATAACGGGTCCATGCTTTTCTTTCAATAATTCGATTAGTGCTAGCGCTTCTACTGTTGCTAAAACACGCTCGACCACGCTCATGCACCTCCCTACTAATTAGAAGAAACCAAGTTTGTCTTCGCTGTAGCTAACTAATAAGTTTTTCGTTTGCTGATAATGCGATAACATCATCTTATGGTTTTCACGACCAACACCCGACATTTTATAGCCACCGAACGCTGCATGTGCAGGATAAGCATGGTAGCAGTTTGTCCAAACACGACCTGCTTGAATACCTCGACCGAAGCGGTATGCTGTATTCATATCACGTGTCCATACACCTGCACCTAAACCATATAATGTGTCATTTGCAATTTCTAATGCTTCCTCTTTTGTTTTAAATGTTGTTACGGCAACAACTGGCCCGAAGATTTCTTCTTGGAAAATACGCATTTTATTGTGTCCTTTGAAGACTGTTGGCTTAATATAGTAACCATTTTCAAAGCCTGACCCTACATTATTTTTCTCTCCTCCAATTAGACATTCTGCACCTTCTTGCTTGCCAATATCTAAGTAAGAAAGAATTTTTTCCATTTGTTCACTTGAAGCCTGTGCACCCATCATTGTATTTGGATCAAGTGGATTCCCAACTTTAATCGCCTCAACACGCTGTAGGACACGCTCCATAAATTTATCGTAAATAGATTCTTGAATTAGTGCACGAGAAGGACATGTACATACTTCACCTTGATTTAGAGCGAATAATACAAGGCCCTCAACTGCTTTATCTAAAAAGGCATCATCTTCATCCATAATATCTTCAAAGAAAATATTTGGTGATTTACCGCCCAATTCTAATGTAACTGGAATAAGATTTTGTGAAGCATATTGCATAATTAAGCGACCTGTCGTTGTTTCACCAGTAAAGGCAATTTTGCCGATGCGTGGATTTGATGCTAGCGGCTTCCCTGCCTCTAAACCAAAGCCATTGACAACATTCAGTACACCTGGTGGCAATAAATCTTCTATTAATTCAACGAGCACCATAATTGAAGTTGGTGTTTGCTCTGCAGGTTTTAACACTACACAGTTTCCAGCTGCAAGTGCAGGTGCTAGTTTCCAAACAGCCATTAATAACGGGAAGTTCCAAGGGATAATTTGACCTACTACCCCAATTGGCTCATGGAAATGATAAGCAACTGTATCATTATCGATTTGGCTTACCGCACCTTCTTGTGCACGTAAAGCCCCCGCAAAATAACGGAAATGATCAATTGCAAGAGGGATATCTGCATTTAATGTCTCACGTACCGCTTTTCCGTTATCCCATGTTTCCGCAACGGCTAGTTTTTCTAAATTTTGTTCAATGCGGTCCGCAATTTTAAGTAAAATGTTTGCACGCTCTGTTGCGGATGTTTTTCCCCATGCATCTTTTGCGGCATGTGCTGCATCAAGTGCAAGTTCAATATCCTCAGAAGTGGAACGAGCTGCTTGTGTAAAAATTTGTCCAGTAACAGGAGTAACATTATCGAAGTATTGACCTTTGACCGGAGGCGTCCATTCTCCACCAATGTAATTCTCATACTTTTCTTTGAATTGAACTACCGATCCTTCAGTGTTTGGAAATGCATAAACCATTTTACTTCTCCCCTTTACACAAAATAATGAGAAAATATCTACAAAAATCATTATTATATATCGAAATAACAATATTTTCATAGAAACCCTCTTACCCACTATATTGTCAGAAACGAAAAATAATATCAACTTTTTTAAAAATTTTTCCTAACAATTTATTTTTACTAGAAAAGCTTCTAGGATTCACGGTGCGACCTACGATAATGTATACTTAAAAATAATATAAATGTATAGGAGAACAGTATGCGAATTAATAAATATTTAAGTGAAACAGGTATCGTATCTCGTCGTGGCGCAGATAAATGGATAGCAGAAGGTAAAGTAACGATAAATGGTGAACTTGCCACGGTCGGCAGTCAAGTTGAGGCTGGTGATATGGTTTGTGTTGATGGAAAAGAGGTAAAAAAAGAAGAACAGCTCGTATATATTGCCTTAAACAAACCAGTAGGAATTACAAGCACCACGGAACGTCATATAAAAGGAAATGTTGTTGATTTTGTCAATCACCCCCTACGTATTTTTCATATTGGACGACTCGATAAAGAATCAGAAGGGCTATTATTACTAACAAATGATGGTGACATCGTTAATAAAATTTTACGTGCGGAAAACCATCACGAAAAAGAATATATCGTGCAGGTTGATAAACCTATTACGGAGCAATTTATTAAAAAAATAGGGGCTGGTGTAGATATTTTAGATACTACAACCTTACCTTGTTATGTTGAAAAAATATCTGATAAAGTCTTTAAAATCATTTTAGAGCAAGGCTTAAATCGTCAAATACGTCGTATGTGTTCAGCACTTGGCTACTCAGTTAAGCGTCTACAACGTATTCGTATTATGAATATTAAACTTGGTAATTTAAAGGTTGGACAGTGGCGCGATTTAACAGATAAAGAGCAAACAGAACTATTCAAACTACTCAAATACACACCAAAATAAAGCCATTTAAGGGGATAGAGCTATGCTGTCAATTCAAAGTACTGAGCAGTTAACGGGGGCACGGATTAGCGGTGATTTTTGGGATTTAGATGAGCTCATCAATGCTATTTACAAAATAACTGGTGATGAAAACAAATATTATGATTATCAAGGAGCGCGCCGTCGCATCCTTAGTGTTTGCTACAATTTACGTAAAGCTGCCAAGGGGGAGCAACAGCTTGAGTTTGTCAGTAATGGGCTCAATAAAAGTATTCTGACACAGCATGAACTAATTTTCCCCAATAAAAATGTTTATTTCGCAGCAGAGGTTCTTTGGCCGGAGCTAATCTTTACTGCTATCGCATTAAATGATTTCATTCGCCTACACAAAGAGCTAATTGATTCCTCTGACTGGAATATTGACGTTGCTGCAATTCGCAAATTCCAAGCAGCAGTTGCTGATTGTTTAGAGCAGGAACTGAAAGAGGAAGAATACTTAGTATTTTTAAGAATGCTGCACACTAAAAGCCCATTAACATTCCGTTATGCAACACAGTATGTAGATGTATTGAACCTAGAGTATATTCAACTAAGTTTGGAGGAACGTAAAGCTCATTTAGCGGCTTTTGCGCTCCGACTAATGTTAGAAGACGACGAGTATGTGGTGCTAAAATCACAGCTTATGGAGGCTGCGATTACTACAAAAAAGGCGTTGCATGAAATTGAAATTAAAGCTAATTATCCTGAAACAATTTTGTGGTAAATAGAAAGCGCCGTCTCAACTAATTTTGAGACGGCTACTTTTCTTCTATTCTTGAATTGTCTTATAAGCCATTTTTCGAATAACTTCCTTGTGCTGTGGATAATCAGCTAAAAGCTCCTCTTGTGTAAACAATTCAAAGTCTTCAAAATCAAAGCCTGGTGCAACCATACAGCCTACTAAACTAAATGTATCTGCATCCTCCACGGATGAGCCAAATATAGTGTTTTTCGGTACTGCTATTTGTGGTACTTCTCCTGCCTCAACATTTAATCCAAGCTTCTTCGCCTCGTATGTACCATCTGGGAAAATCATATGGACTGTTAACGGACTTCCAGCATGATAATACCAAAGCTCGTCCGATTTCAAACGGTGTAAATGCGAGATATCCTGTGAACGTAGTAAGAAATAAATGCTCGTATAAATTGGTCTTTGCACATCCCTTACAGCTATATCCTCAGATGCTCGAAATGAGGAAATATAATAACCTCCTTCAGGATGCTCTGCTAAATTTAATTTTTCAATAAAATATTGTGCTGAATACTTCATAAAACATCACTCCTTTCGTTCACATTACCAAATAAGAAAGGACGAATGCTACTACTATTTCATCACTTTGATCATTCTATCCGTCGATTTGGCCTTTCTTTCCGTCACGTTGACTGCTCTTTCCGTCGCTCTAGCCTTTCTTTCCGTCGATTTGATCATTCTACCTCGCTTTGGCCCTTCTTTCCGTCACTTTGATAACTCTATCCGTCGCTCTAGCCTTTCTTTCCCTCGCTTTGACTGCTCTATCCGTCGCTCCAGCCTTTCTTTCCGTCACTTTGATCATTCTACCTCGCTTTGGCCCTTCTTTCCGTCACTTTGATAACTCTATCCGTCGCTCTAGCCTTTCTTTCCGTCGCTTTGACTGCTCTATCCGTCACTCCAGCCTTTCTTTCCGTCACTTTGATCATTCTACCTCGCTCTAGCCTTTCTTTCCGTCGCTTTGACTGCTCTATCCGTCGCTCCAGCCTTTCTTTCCGTCGCTTTGATCATTCTACCTCGCTCTGTCCTTTCTTCCCGTCGCTTTGATCATTCTACGTCGCTCTGCCCTTTCTTTCCGTCACCTTGACGTCTCTATTCGTCGCTCTAGCCCTTCTATCCTTCACTTTATCAGTTCTATCCGTCTGCTCACTCCCTTCGATCATACGAAAAAGACGCCTCAAAATTGAGACGCCTTCTCCCTCTATAAACCACCTAAATAAGCTGCCTTTACTTGCTCACTCTCTTGAAGCTCTTTTGCAGTACCTGATAATACAATACGTCCCGTTTCAAGTACGTACGCACGATTTGCTACGGATAAGGCCATATTCGCGTTTTGCTCTACAAGCAATACGGTTGTACCCTCTTTATTGACTTGTTCAATAATATTAAAAATATTTTTTACCATGAGTGGCGCAAGCCCCATTGAAGGTTCATCCATTAATAATAACTTCGGTTTTGCCATTAATGCTCGGCCCATCGCCAGCATCTGTTGCTCACCACCAGATAATGTACCTGATTGCTGTTTACGACGCTCCAAAAGTCGTGGGAATAGTTCAAACACATGATCCATATCTTTTTTGATGCCAGCTTTATCGTTGCGGAGATATGCCCCTAGCTCTAAGTTTTCTTCAACTGACATATTGGCAAAAACACGACGCCCCTCTGGAACATGTGAAATACCTGATTTTACAATTGTCTGTGCAGCCTTCCCTGCGATAGAGAAGCCTTCATATTCAATGATGCCGCCCTTTGGTTTTATTAAGCCAGATAATGTTTTTAATAATGTGCTTTTACCAGCACCATTTGCACCGATTAACGTTACGATTTCACCCTCGTTTACTTCTAAAGAGAGGCCTTTTAATGCTTGAATATTACCGTAAAATACATCTATATTTTGTACTTTTAGCATTAGCTGATAACCTCCTCACCAAGGTAAGCTTCAATTACCTTTGGATTGTTGCGTATTTCTTCTGGTGTTCCATCAGCGATTAATTGACCGTGATCGAGTACATAAATACGTTCACAAATTCCCATAACTAAGCTCATATCGTGCTCTATTAGAAGAATTGTTAAGCCAAATTCTTTACGTATAAATGCTATTAGCTCCATTAGATCATGCGTTTCCTGCGGGTTCATCCCAGCTGCTGGCTCATCTAATAATAGCAATTTAGGTTTCGCCGCTAGAGCACGAGCAATTTCTAGGCGACGCTGCATCCCATATGGTAAATTTTTCGCTAGCTCATCCCTATAAACGTCTAAGCCAAAGATTTTTAAGAACTCAATGGATTGATGCTCCATTTCTACCTCACCTTTAAAATGGTTCGGCAAACGGAAAATGGAAGACCACATAGAGTGTTTCGCAAGTGAATGGTTCGCTACCTTTACATTATCTAAAACAGATAGCTCTTTAAATAAACGAATATTTTGGAATGTACGGCTAATACCTTTTTGCGTTACTTGATATGGTGCAAGCCCATTTAACTTTATACCATCAAATGTAATAGTACCCTCTGTAGGCATATAAACCCCCGTAAGCATATTAAAGCTCGTTGTTTTTCCAGCACCATTAGGTCCAATAAGACCGACTAATTCTCCACGATTTAGGTACATATTAACGCCCTGTACCGCCTTTAAACCACCGAATTGAATCCCCATATTTTCAACATTGATAAGAAGGTTTCCAGTCATTATTTTGTACCTCCTTTTCTACCAAACTTAAATAAATCCGTAACTTCTTTTGTTCCCATCAAACCTGTTGGACGGTACAACATTACGACTATTAATACTAAGCTGTAAATAATCATACGTGTTTCTGGGAAGTTTGCTAGGTAAGCTGAGATTACAGTTAAGAAAATCGCAGCAATAACGGATCCTGAAAGACTTCCTAAACCACCCAGAACTACATAGATTAAAATATCAAATGATTTTAAGAAACCAAAAGTTGTCGGTTGAATAATGTAAAAATTATGTGCAAAGATGGCCCCTGCAAGACCAGCAAAGAAAGAACCAATTGCGAACGCCACCACTTTATAGTAGGTTGTGTTAATACCCATTGCATCTGCCGCAATTTCGTCCTCACGAATCGAAATACACGCGCGTCCATGACGAGAATTCGTAAAGTTCGAGATTACTAAAATTGTTAGAACAACACCTATGAATGCATAAGTCCAATTAGATAAATATTCAACCTGCATCCCTGCTGCGCCACCAACATAATCCGTATTTAAAAAGATAATCCGTATAATTTCCGCAAAACCAAGCGTTGCAATTGCTAAATAGTCACCCTTTAAACGTAACGTCGGAATACCTACAATTAAACCGGCTACTGCTGCTGCCAGTGCCCCTAAGAAAATAGCTAATGGGAACGGAAGCATTAGCTTAGTAGTAATAATTGCAGAAATATATGCCCCAACTGCTAGGAAACCGGCATGCCCAATCGAGAACTGACCAGTAATCCCAATGACGATGTGTAAGCTGACCGCAAGCATGATGTTAATACATATTGTGATCAACATATTTTGATAGTAAATATCGAGAATGTTCGTTGAAATAAGCACCTGAACAACTGCATAGATGACTAGCGCTAATACGGCATAACCCCAGAAAACTTTAGACTTTTTCATCATTACCGCTCACCTACACTTTCTCACGGGCGTTTTTACCAAAGATACCCGATGGTCTGAAGATTAAAATTAAAATTAAAATAACGAATGCCGCTGCATCGCGCCATAAAGAGAAACCAAGTGCACTTACTAATGATTCCACTACACCTAATAACATGCCGCCAACCACGGCACCAGGAATAATACCTATACCACCAAGAACTGCCGCGATGAACGCTTTAACCCCTGGAATAACCCCCATTAATGGATCGATTTTCGTATAGTAAACACCAAAGATAACACCTGCTGCACCCGCTAAAGCAGAACCAATTGCGAATGTTGCTGAAATGGTATTATCTACATTAATACCCATTAAACGAGCTGCATCAGCATCATGGGAAACCGCGCGCATCGCCTTTCCGATTTTTGTTTTATGTACGATGAATTGTAAAAGAATCATCAGTACAATTGCGACAGATAAAATTAATATTGATGTACTACTGATTTGAACACCGAAAACATCAAATGACTTACTTTTAATGACTTCCGGATATGCTGCTGGTTGTGCACCTCTGAAGAAGATAGTCGTATATTCGATTAATAGCGATACACCAATTGCAGTAATTAAAGCAGCAATACGTGTCGCATTTCGTAAACGCTTATAAGCAATACGTTCAATTAAAACACCAAAGATTGCACAGACCGTCATCGCCAATAATAGTGCTGGAAAGAAGCCAAGCTCCCATTTAGCAATTGCGTAAAAGCCAATAAATGACCCAATCATGAAGACATCGCCGTGGGCAAAGTTAATCAGCTTAATAATCCCGTATACCATCGTATACCCTAGCGCTATTAATGCGTAGATACTACCTAGTGAAATACCATTCACAAGCTGCTGTATCCATTCCATGAGCGTTCACTCCTTTTTATTTTTTGAAAAATGCAAAAATAGGACTTACTTCTACATGTTATTATTGAAAATAGAGTAAATTGTGTCCTCTTAAAAAATTTTTTACATGGTCTATCAATTTCGCCTTGGCGTAATTGTTGCTTTCGCACAGATAAACAATGCGTTCGGAGGCTTTATCTTCATTTAGAGGTGTTTAGACACTAAGGAACCATATTCGCATTCATCTTTCAATGGTGGGAGTCTTCTCTGAATGAAGATAAAATATAAAAAGGAAGGCGTGTTTACCCGCCTCCCCTTGCCTACAAAACATTAAGGATTAACTTTAGAGTTGAACACTTGTTTACCGTCTTTAAATTCAAGAACTGTTGCTGTTTTAATTGGGTTATGATTTTCGTCAACTGAGAAAGTACCTGTTACTAAAGAAAGATCTTTTGTGTCAGCTAATGCGTTTTTAATTGCTTCCCCATCCGTAGAGCCTGCACGTTTAATAGCATCCGCAATGTAGTAAATAGTGTCATAGCCAAGTGCATTAAATGCATCTGGTGCTTTATCGCTGTTCGCTGCTTTAAACGCCTTTACGAAGTCTTGAATTTTTGCATCTTTGTCTTCTGAAGAGTAATGGTTTGTGATGAACGTATTGTTAAGTGCATCCGCACCAGCTAGCTCTACTAATGTTGGTGAATCCCAACCATCAGCTCCCATCAGTGGCACTGTAATACCCATTTCACGCGCTTGTTTAACAATTAAACCAACCTCTTCATAATATCCTGGGATAAAGATGAAGTCTGGGTTCTCTGCTTTAATACTTGTTAATTGTGTACGGAAGTCAGCATCCTTCGCTACATACGCTTCTTCCTTTACAACTTTCCCGCCATTTTTTGTAATTGTTTCTTTAAATGATTTCGCTAAACCTTTTGCATAGTCAGACGCGTTGTCCGCAAAAATAGCTACATTTTTAGCCTTTAAGTTATCAGCAGCAAAGTTTGCTGCCACAATCCCTTGGAATGGGTCAATGAAACAAGTACGGAATGCATACTCATTAATGCTACCGTTATCATTTACTGTAATGTTTGGAGCAGTACCAGAACCAGTAACAATTGGGATTTTATTTTTATTCGCAATTTGAACAGTAGCAACTGTATTACCAGAAGTTGCTGGCGCTAGCATTGCTACTACTTTATCTTGCGTTGCTAGTTTAATAGCTGCTGCAGTAGCCTCTGAGTTTTCTGATTTGTTATCTACTTTAATAAGGTCAATTTTTTTACCGTCGATCCCGCCATTATCATTAATCTCTTTAACAGCAAGATCTGCCCCCAGAGCAATTGAAGAACCATAGGAAGCTACGTTACCTGAAAGCTCTAAGTTTGCACCGATTTTAATAGTATCACCGTTAGATGAGCCACCACCTGATGATGATCCTCCTCCTGAACTTGAACTATCTCCATTACCACAGCCAGCAAGAACTCCAGCAAGTAGTGAAGATGCAATTAGAAGTGAGCCGAACTTTTTAAGCTTTTTGTTCTCTTTCATAATTATATTCCCCCTTATTTTTTCAAATGTTAGATATTTCTGATAATTATAAACAATTATATTCATTTCCTCAATAACAAAAATAACCAAAATAATTATTTATAACTACTAAAACTGAACTACAATATTATTCATTTATGCCTTTTACATTGTAAAACATTCTTTATATTTAGTCTAGAGTGATTTTTCAGTATAATTTGTTATTTAAGAATTATCTGTTAATTTTATATATATATGAGTATAGAACTATATTTTTTTACAATAAAACTTCTTAAAGGAGGCCCATTTTTTGGATCATCACCATAACGTGTGGTTGATTTCCGTTCCGACTGGGCGCTTTGCCGCTGACGCTTCGCTTTCGCACAGATAAAACATTGTTCGCTTTCGCGCAGAGCAAAGCTTCCTGGGGGCGTCCGATGAGCCACTGATCCCGAAGGAGTCGCCCAGTTTCCACTCCAATCAACTAATATACATGGTATACGTTTTAACAAATGTCACCCACAACTTTTGGTGGTAAACCCATTTTTTAAAAAATTGAAAGATATTTATCTTTTTAGGAAATACCAACAACCCTCTTTTAATAGAATTACTAACTACTATATGTACTTTTATTTATAGGAAAACAAAGGGTGTATTAGATAAATTATCCATGGAATGGAGTGAGGAAAGGAATAGGGGTTCTAATATTTTGTGAAACAGAAGCAATTATTAATAAAAAGAGCCTAGAGTACTGAACTCTAAGCTTCTTTCAAAACAAACACACAGAGGCGTTCGTTAATATTTGTTTCATTTTCAAGATGAACCTCATGGATTAACTCAAAAGGTGTCCCATGATGTAAAAACTGCAAATAATCATATGGTGGATAGTATAAAATAATATGAATTTCACGCATATGCTGCTCATAAGACTTCCAAATATTATGAATGACTGTACGGAAAATATGGATTGAAAACGGATTAAAAAAAAAGAAAACCGTGTCGCATGGTTGAATAGCATAGTCTTCCGCTATTGAATGAATAAGTGTAATTGGAGCTTGAGCACTCTTTTTCTGAAGGTAGCTCCTTTTATTATTCTCAGCCTCTGCATAAAAACCTGCATCCATTTCTATCCCAATCGTTGGAATATGCAATTTATGATGTACGTAAATCGGGACCCTCCCTTTTCCACACCCCATATCAATAAATACTGGATTATCAGGCATTTCATACTCTGAAAATAATTGTTCTAATCCAACATACGGTGTTGGTTCATAGCGATGGTAATGAGCTAGTTTAGGGAAACCGTATTGTTCACCGACTGTGTTAATATGCAAATTTTTATCAAATTGATGTTCATTCATAATAGTAGACTCCTAAAAAAAGAATGCTTTATTTTAGCACGACCAAAAGAAAAAACCATACCCAAATGTTTTGGATATGGTTATTTTTTTAACGACCTCTTCGGTTAAATTTAAAAACAAAGAGAAGCCCTATTATTAACAAGGCCAAGCAAACAATTGCTGTAAGCATTGTATTTTTATCGATAACAGTTTCTTGCTTTAATTGTTCATCGCTTTGGTTAGGCATCCCCATAGGGCCACCATTTTGGTCAGGACGCTGCATTGGACCATCACCATTTGGTCCTTCCCCCTGATTATCGCCATTTTGATTAAATGGAGGGGCTTGTGAAGGATCAAAGTCATCTGGTCTTTGCATCGGATTATTCATTTCATCATTTTCGTTTGGATTAGGCATTTCCATATTCCCTTGTGACGTTGTAGTTGCTTCTACAACAAGCTCTCCGGACAGCTGCTTTAAAATAGATTCAGAACGTTGTTTAGCAAATTCAGGGAGACTATTTTCTCCTTCTACCGCTTCTAAGAACTGTTCTGTTGTAGAGAATTTCGTAGGATCTGCTTCGACATAAGTCGTTAATAACAATGCTAAATTTTTGGTAATGTTTTGTACGTAATCTTCTGTTAAGTAATTAGTTGCCAGCTCTTCTAAATAGCCTTCGTATTTAGCACGATACTCTTCATTGGAAAGTAAGGTGTTTAATAGCGGTCGCTCCTCTAATGTTGTACCAGATACAGGTGTAGTCACACTAAAGTTGATAGCACTATCTGCCATCAGATTGCTAGACATTCCAATCCCCATATTTAATCCACCCTGATTACGATCACCATTAGGCTGTCGCCCTTGCTGTTGCTGCTCACCATTATTTGATCTATCCGATTTATCATTTATCTGTGCCTCCTCAGGGGCCTTCATATCGGCATTAGCTTGGATTTGATTATTGCCAACCATTCTACCGCCTTCACCCCCAACACCGAAGCCACCAAAGGACATATTAAAATCCCAAGGTATAATAGAAAACACACCATCATCCTCATACAAATAGTAGTTGTGTTTCATATTTCCCTGATAACTATCAAGATTTACGAGTGCAGTGTTCACAGCAAAATAACGCAGCATTTCATCGACAGCAATATATTTTTCAATACTACCGCCATTATTGATGGCATCAAGCATCTCAATGAACTTTGATTGATCAATATTGTCCTCGTTCGTTTTTAAGCCGATTCCCGTATAATCAGCAATATCCTCACTAATATATTTTAAATCACTGCCCATCCCATCTGGCTTAAACAAAAATCCATCATTAGAGCCGTAGTTATTTGCTAAGAATGTTTCATCCACCGCTTCTACCCCTAAGAATAGTCCGTGTTCTTCACCATTTACAGTTACATACATATATGAATGTGCTGGTGTTGGTAATCCCATCTGTTCCATTAGCTCATAAGAAATATATTCTCGCATTAAGGTTGTATCACTGAAATTATTGTTTAAATTTAATTTTTTCAAGCCGTATAAGCTTTGTGTATCATCATAATAATCGAAGTCGATTTTTAAGCTATATCGATCCGAGTCGCTACTTACAACCGAGCGCAGTGATGAACTTCCCTTTGTACGAATTGCTACATTCTCAATTCTCTTGCCATTTACAGTGATATCCGCTTGCTTTAACTCCTTAGCTGCCGCATTTTCTAGCATATCCGCCCAGTCTTCTTCGGCTATTTCAATATCTACTGTTGTCACCTTATTCTTATTAAACACAATTGTCTCATAGGAGAACTCGGTATTTTTCGTCTCAATGCCTACGTTTGGAAACACAGCAAACACAACAACAAAGAGGAGTAGTAAAATTGCCATACAAAGATAGACAAATCGCGTTTTAATCATTATCTAACACCTCTCTTCATAGTTAAAATACTCCTCTAGAGTGGGCTACTAAGCAGTGAAATTACCATCGTAACTTAGCATTACTGCTGATTTTACTCCAGGTACTTTTGTAAGATTGTCCATCAGTTTTGCATCATTTTGTTTAACACGAATTTCATAGGTTGTTTCGATCTCGACATCCGACATAATAGATTTAGATTTTAAAGCGAATTTTTTAGATTGTGCAGCAATAATACGCTCTACTTCCTCACAAGCAAAATCTTCTTCAAATTTCACAATTAAAAGGTATGGATTTTCCACAGTAATTTTGTTCACTAATACAAGTAACACAAGACCAATTAAGACTGCACCAATAATAACGAGTGGAATAAATCCTGCACCACAAAGTATCCCAGAAACTATTGCCCAGAAAATATATACTAAATCCATCGGGTCTTTAATAGGTGTACGGAAACGCACGATTGATAGCGCACCAACCATACCTAGTGATAACAGGACATTCGAACTTATTCCCATAATCACTAGAGCCGTTGCCATTGTCATAATGAGCAGCGAAATATTGAAGGAATGAGAGTAAATCACTCCGTTAAAGGTTTTCTTGTAGACAGCGTAAATAAAAAGCCCGACAAAGAAAGCTACAACTAACCCTATCATTGAATCTATTAATGAAAATGATGTTGTTTTCTCTAAAAAGTTGGATTTAAAGATATCGTTAAATTTTATAGTATCCATTGTTCATTTCTCCTTTATAAATTAGCCGTACATGCGACTAAGCTGATATTTTGAAAAAGCCTCAGCACGTGTATCCACTGATTGTAGTAAGTACTTAATAATATCCGGCAAGTACTCATCATATTTCACTTCTAAAATAACTAGGTTTGGCTCAAGTACATCGACCATCGGCAGTCTCGGATTAAACATATTTGTATTACGGAGGCTTGACTGTACTTTACTATCGAAAGTGACACGCACATTTCCAAAGGGATAGATGTAGGCCTCACGCTCGTAATCGACAACCGTTATTGGCTTCAATTGGTTATACTTCATTTCCTTGTGTAAATCTTGAATTAACGCTCGTTTGTCTTCCTCCATCCAAGCGATATCTCCACTATGCATTTTTTCATATTCCTTTTGAGTTATGGCACACTTCGTTTTAAAGGTTAAATTATTACGTTTGCTTTTCCGCTCTAAATTAATAATTTCAGTGGATTTTCCATAAATTCGTACTCGGTATTTATCTCGATTGAT
This sequence comes from Lysinibacillus agricola, assembly GCF_016638705.1. Taxonomy (GTDB): domain Bacteria; phylum Bacillota; class Bacilli; order Bacillales_A; family Planococcaceae; genus Lysinibacillus; species Lysinibacillus agricola. The sequence continues at coordinate 5,167,693 of NZ_CP067341.1, forward strand.
AAAACCCTCTTTTTTCTCATTAAGAACCTTGTTCGCCAAATTATCGAAGTATGTGCTGCGAATTAAATACTTGCCATTCGTTCCAGCATGCTTGTCTAGCTGCATCACATGCTGAATCTTAGTTTTTAGTAAGGCATAGTCCGGATAGGAGATAGCCTGTTTAATCTCCTTTCGACCGTTAGGATTAAACGAAGTAAGAGTAGGCATATAGTTCACTCCTTACATTTTTTCAATTTTGTATTGCTCTTGTTTTTCAGCTAACCAAGACGCGTATTCTTCATTTATACGCTCTTCAAGCATAGTCGCATAAACTTCATCCTTTACATCCTCGAATACTGCCTCTTCTGCTGGTACTTTATCGGTTACTTTAATGATGTGATAGCCTTCTGATGTTTGAACGATGTCACTGATGCTACCTTTTTCAAGACCAAATGCGACTTCCTCAAACTGCTCATCCATTTGTCCACGGCTAATATAGCCTATTTCCCCGCCATCCTCATTCGTTGTTGAATCGATTGAATATGTTTTTGCTAGCTCCGAAAAATCCTCACCAGCATTTATTTTTGCTAGCACATCTTTTGCCGTTGCCTCATCCTCCAATAAAATATGACTGGCTACGACTTCTTCCTTTTGTCCATAGCTATCCTTATTGTCCTCAAAATATTGGGCTACCTCCTCATCTGAAATGTCAATGCTTGCAGCAATAACATTTTTTGTAAGCTGATACATGCGAATATTATCCTTCACACTCTGCTCTGTCAGTCCATTTGCCTCTAGTGCAGCTTGTAACGATTCCTCCCCACCATACGAATCCGCTAACTCATCATACTCTGCTTGAATAGCGTCCTCGGATACAGAAACTTCCTCTTTTTTCGCCTCTAGCTCAACTATTTTATTGGTAATTAGTGTATCTAATACCTCTGTACCGTATTGTTCACGCAATGCGTCATCTAGCTCTGTTTGTAAAATCTTTTCACCGTCAACCTTCGCCACATAATCGCTGCTCTCACCACATCCGGCTAGCAGCATTAATAATGCAGCGGGTAAGGTCATCATTCGGAAAAACCTTTTGTTTGCGGTCATCCTTGATCCCGTCCTTTCTTTTGGTTTCTCGTTTACAATGCTTACTATAAAGGTCTAATGTGTCAGTCAGATGTCAGCTTTACATTTCCTTCAAAAATTTTTTACAAAGAAAAAACTACTACGCCTTTATAGCGTAGTAGCCTTTTTCAGTGTTATTTCAAAGCATGTCCCTGATGAATTACTGTCAATTAATCGTAAATCACCACCTATTGACTGTGCCATCATTTTACTAAGTGATAATCCTAAGCCTAAGCCACGGACCGCATATTTTTTATTTTCTCCTCTATAAAAACGTTCAAAGATAAATGCCTGTTCTTCTTGAGCAATGCCACGTCCTGTGTCGCTTACATTAATTAAGACAGCATCCTCTTTTTCCATCAGCGTTATGGTAACGATCCCCCCCTGCATGGCCTGCTTTGCATTCGTCAATAGATTCGTCACTATTTGCTGCGTCCTTACTACATCAGCCTGTACATCAACCGATTTTACGAGAAAGTCCATTTGTATTTTTACAGTTTCGTCATCCTGCATTACTTCCCATTGTGCGACGGCATCACGTATTAGCTGGTTAACATTTATATTTTCAACCTTTACCGGAATTGCATCTACCGCAAACTGATTAAAAGCTAGCAAGTCGCCAACCATTGTTTTCATTTTCGTCGTTTCTACTAGTGCCATTTGAATAAATTCACTAGCGTCCTGGCCCCTAACAACACCATCTTTCACTGCCTGCAATAATCCACTAATAGATGTGACTGGTGTTTTTAGTTCGTGGGTGACGCCTGCTAATAATTCTGTTCGAGTCTTTTCTAATTGTTCTAGCTTATTCGCCATTTCCTTAAAGGATGTAACGAGCTCATAAATTTCTTCTTCCTTATTATTTTGAGGCAAATCAAATGTATAGTTCCCCTCCTGCACTTGCTTTGCCGCTTCGGCAACTTGTTTTATTGGATGTGCTAAACGTTTTGATAAAGAATAAATAGCACACCAGCCTAATACAGCAAGTGCTCCGATTAGTAATGCCAACTGCCCATATGCTTGATTAACCCTCGTTAAATTCTCCTTTTTCTCTAAGACAAGCACCCAGCCAACTACTTTATTGTTATTTTCGAGTTTCTTTTTTACGACATATTGAACTGACTCTTGTCCCTCATTCGTTACAGTTATTTTCTTTGTCCCTTCTTCACCATCCAGCAAGTTTGCAACGTTTTTTGCACTACCTGGCGGCGCCGGTCGATTGCTACTTACTATATTGCCTTCCGTATCTACAACATATAAAATGGGATCAATTTCTCTCATAGTAAACCGATCACGATTTCCGATAAAACCTGGAATACTACCCATAGGTCCAATATTTTGACCTGAAGTATCTGTTAGGCGATATACAGTCTCATCTGCTAAAAACTCCATCATCTCCAGTCGATTTTGAAACGTCGTATGACGAATCCATGCCGCAGAAATAAAAGAGATAATAGCTAGGCCTACAAAGAGCGTTAATAAATAGCGGCTTGTCCAGTAGTTCAGTAAAGATATTCGCTTATTTTTTTTGAACACTTAGCTGATACCCCAATCCACGTAGTGTCTTTATTTCTCCCTCTTCCTCATCCCATTCCTTAAGTGCCTTTCGTAGTCGCTTCATTGCTAAATCTACCGCTCTATCACTACCTTCATACTCCCAGCCCCAAACTTGATCTATAAGTTGCTCACGTGTAAATGTTTGGTTTGGATGTTCGGCCAAAAATAAAAGCACTGATAAATCTCTAGGAGTTAAGACTATTTCCTCTCCCTTAAGTAGCACTCGATGGGCTTTCATATCAATCTCTAGCCCACCAAAGCGTTTTATTTCTGAAGATTCACGATTTCCTTCAGCGCGCCTTAAAACTGCCTTTACTCTTGCCACTACCTCGTCAGCTATAAATGGTTTTGCAATATAATCGTCTGCTCCTTGGTCGAAGCCCTCTAAACGATAATTCACATCACCTAACGCCGTTAGCATAATAACTGGACAAGAACTAATTTCTCTAATTTCCTTTAAAATTAACCAACCGTTTTTCTCTGGTAACATGATATCAAGTAATACTAAATCAGGCTGCACCTCTTGAAATATATCCAATGCCTGCCCGCCATTAAAACATTGCATAACATCATAGCCTATTTTTTTCAAATATGCCTTCAAAACTTGGCTAATTGCATATTCGTCTTCTACTACTAATATTTTTGCCATGCACTTTCACCTCGTCACCAGCTCGTTCGTGTTTTCATTATATCATCGGATTATGTCAGTTTAATGTCAGGACCTAATGTGGCGCTTATTTCTTTGATTCGATGATGGTTCACACACTACAAATGTCGAGTTATTTGTAATTTACATTGCTCTTCTATTGACAATGTCTTCCTACGCCACTTATCATTGATTGCGAATGATAATCACTGATAACTCATTCACATAGTAGATTTTTTCTAACTAGAAAATGATTAGGGGGAAAAAGCATGATTATTGTTACAAATCGTATTCAAGTCAAACCCGGCTTTGCTACAAAAATGGCACCGAACTTTACAAAGCCAGGACCTCTACAGCAGTTCGAAGGCTTCCATAAAGTAGAGGTGTTAGTTTCAACTGATGATCCGACTTATGACGAAATGAGCGTCAATATGTACTGGGAGTCCATGGAACATTTCCAAGCTTGGCGTAATAGCGATGCATTCGCTGCGGCACATCACCGACCAGAACCAGGCTCTGAGGGAGCAAAACCTGAAAATAGTCCAATGATAGGTAGCAAAATAGTTATAGCTGAATTGGCTTCTTCAATTGAAGCATCACGCTAATTTTCCGAAGCATAATTTATGTTGTATACCATATCCCCACTTTTTATGAGACAGTGGGATAAAACTAAAAAAATCTAAAATATCTTCTGATTCTATCTAAAAAAAACCCTGCATATTCGAAATATGCAGGGTTTTTTTGAATACTTTATCTTCATTCAGCGGAAGACACCTACTGAATGAAGATAAAGCCTCCGGACGCAATTACGCCAAGGCGAAATTGATCACATGAAAATAACTAAAACATATCCAAGTATTGATAAGCAAACCGAACCGATAAGTCCGGCAATAAACGCTTTTACGCCTAATTGTTTAAATGTTTTTATCTCTACATTTAAACCTAGTCCAGCCATCGCCATCCCAATTAAAATATAAGCGATATTTACAAATGTTTGCGCTACATTAGCTGGTACAATCCCTAACGAATTAATAGCACTCATCGCTAAAAACCCAAGAATAAACCAAGGAATTATTGACAGTGAAAATCCTTCTTTATCCTGCCCCTTATCCGTTTTTCGATATAAAATACCGATGACAATGGCTACCGGTACAAGCAATGCAACACGTGTTAGTTTTACAATAACCGCTATGTCAATAGCTTCATTTCCACCCGCTGAGGCTGCTGCAATAACATGAGCAATTTCATGTAGCGTGCCCCCGGCGAAAATACCATATTCAGTAGGAGTTAAGTTAAATACTGAGTATAACACCGTGTAGACTAATGTGAATACAGTCCCTAGTAATGCGACTATCGCTGCGCCCACTGCCGTTTCTTTTTCGTTTGCTTTAATTTGAGGAGCAATAGCGACAACAGCAGCCGCTCCACAAATGGCTGTGCCACAAGCTGTTAATATGCCTAGCTTCTTATCAACATGAAACACCTTCGTTAAGCCATATACAACCACTAAAGCAAATACCAGATTAATAAATGCAATAAGAAAGACACTCGCTCCAGCATTATAAATATCCGCTAAATTTAAGCGCATACCCAGTAAAATAATGCCGAGGCGTAATAATTTTTTACTTGAAAATGTTATGCCTGTTTGCCATGAATCCTGTACCTTAAAGGTTGCTCTCCAAGCCATACCTAATATAATGGCAATGACAAGCTGCCCCAATATTGAGAAGAACGGAAATGTCGAAATATACTTTGCCATTAAGGCAATAATAAGTGTCAACAATATCCCCTTCATAAACGCTGGGGTCAGGAAACTTTTTAACCTATGCTGTCCATTATCCATGTTGTTCACTTCTTTCATCCTTGATGATTATTACTTTATTAAAAAGTTAATCATTAGTAAAATACATATATATAATCGCAATTATTAATATTTCTAATAATAGGAGTGATGACATGCAATATGATGCTTTAAAAACATTCATCACACTGGTGGAGGTCAATAATTTTACGAAAGCCTCGGAAATACTTCATATTTCACAGCCAAGTGTCAGTTTACACATAAAAAACTTGGAGCAAGAATTCCAAACGACCTTATTTATCCGTTCACCAAAATCTGTACAAATTACACCAACTGGGGAAATTTTGTATAAACGAGCTAAGCAAATGATGGCAATTGCAGAGTCGGCAAAGGAAGATATTTTAGCCTACCATCATGAAATTCAAGGTACACTCGTTATTGGCGCTAGTTTTACAATTGGCGAATATATTTTGCCACCTATAATAGCGAGTCTTCAACAACAATTCCCTCAGCTTGAGCTCCAAGTTATTATTGGCAATACGAAAGAAATCATTCAATATACAAAATTGTTACAGGTCGATATTGGCCTTATTGAAGGACAAGCACACGACAATGAACTTATTATTAAACCGTTTATGCAGGATGAGCTATTTATTGTCAGTGCGAGCAATCATCCACTTGTAAGGAAGTCGGCTATTACCGTTACGGATTTGCAGCAGCAAAATTGGGTTGCACGTGAAGAAGGCTCTGGCACTCGATATTATTTAGATCATTTATTTAGAGCAAATGGGCTCCAAGTGCATTCACTTCTTACCATTAGTAGCAATCAAGGTGTGAAAGAGAGCGTTATTCAAGGGCTTGGACTTTCATTACTGTCTGCCAGTGTCATTGAGCGTGAATTAAAAAATGACGATATAAAAATTTTGCCTCTCGAGGAACAGCATTTTATACGAACATTTTCTTATCTGTACTCACCTACAATGAAAAATAAACGCAATGTTGATACCCTTATAGAAGCACTATTAAAAAAAGCTTAGCGGATTACTAGTGGCTAAGCTTCATGTTGTTGAAAACTATTATGTCGATGAAATTAAAGTGTCACATTAATTAAAGTGTGCTCTTTGGCAAAGAGAGGGGTTGATTTAGCATGTATCTTCTGGCATGTTACTCTAATTTATAATGATAAAATGAAGCGGCAACAATGTAAGCGAAGGAAACGGCTCGACACTCGCCCACAGGAAGCTCTGCTCTGCGCGAAAGCGAAGCGACAGCAACAATGTTTTATCTGTGCGAAAGCGAAGCGACAGCAACAATGTTTTATCTGTGCGAAAGCGAAGCGACAGCAACAAAGCAAGTAGCCCGGAACGAAACCCCCCCTCATTTAAGGCGCCACAACATTCACAAAGATTTCCCTGGCCATTTTGTTTTTCAACACTATGAAGCTTAGCGGATTACCAGTTGCTATGCTCACTTTATAATTCTTGGATTTAGACGTTTACGCTCCTGCTTATGCTCAATGATTTCTACAAATTTCAACGCTGCTCGAGATAAAGGTACACTTTTCAAATAACACATGCCAATGCTTCGTGTCGGTATACATTCTGTTAATGTTAGCTCATAAAGAAGTCCTCGCTGTAAATAATCCATAGAAAATTCTTTCGTTACACAAGCAATTCCTAAATTACTGCGTGCAAACTCCAGTACTAGATCATGTGAGCCAAGCTCAAACTCAGGTTCAATGTGGATTCCTCTTGTAAATAAATAATCTTCTACATACTTTCTTGAATTTGATTTTTTTTCTAAAAAAACAAGTGGAAACTTTAACAGATCCTCGAAGCTTAAACTTTTTGATGCCAACGTTTTGTACTTCTCACCACATACAAAAATATCTTGAACCTCTGTGCAAGCTGTTAACTGTAATGTCTGATCTTCTATTGGAAAATTACAAAGTCCTATATCGACCTCACCAGATTTAATAAAGTTACAAATCTCCGAAGTCGTTCCATTTAACATTTGTAATTTTATATTGGGATACATTGTATGAAACGCCTCTAGATAAGGCATTAAAAAAAAACGAGAAATAGTGTCCCCTACCCCTAGCTTCAACTGACCTGTTGTTAGATTTTTAAATTCTAGCAACTTCTCTTCACCAGCATCTAAAAGACCTAATGCTGAATTCGTATACTCATATAGAAGGCTACCCTCCGTTGTTAACGTTACCCCTTTAGGTGTGCGATTAAAGAGACGTGTACCGAGCTCCTTTTCTAATTGCATCATGGCTTGACTAACAGCTGGTTGAGTCATATATAAATCTTTAGCAGCCCTTGAAAAGCTATTATTTTTAGCAACAACACAAAAAACACGATATAAATCTAATTTCCCTATCATATAAGCACCCCTTATAGCTATTATACGAACTATTAATTTTACTTATATCACTAAAGCGGCGTATAGTAAAATCATATTGGTTTTATTTTACTTTATATAAATTCTTTCAGCGGGTGTCACTGAATCGGTAAGGAGTTCTTTGTGCAAGCACAAAGCCGATTCCGGACACAATTATGCCGAGGCATAATTGATCATACATTTACCTATTAATGAGGAGAGATTATTTTGGAACGTGTAGTTGGTACAGTAGTAAGAGGTCTTCGTGGTCCAATTATTAATGAAGGCGATAATATTGAGCAAATCGTTGTTGATACGGCATTAAATGCAGCAAAGACTGAAGGCTATTCAATTGAGGATCGTGACATTGTCACAGTAACAGAATCCGTCGTAGCGCGTGCACAAGGTAACTATGCATCCATCGATGATATCGCAGCGGACGTAGCTGCTAAATTTGGTGACGATACTGTTGGTGTTATTTTCCCAATTCTAAGCCGTAATCGTTTCGCTAACTGCTTACGTGGTATTGCTAAAGGCGTGAAGAAAGTTGTTCTTATGCTAAGCTATCCATCTGATGAGGTTGGGAATCACCTAGTTGATATCGATGAGCTAGATGTAAAAGGTATTAATCCTTGGACAGATACTCTAACTGAGGTTGAATTCCGTGAGCATTTTGGCTACCAAAAACACACATTTACAGGTGTAGATTATATTGAATATTATAAAGAACTAATCGAAGCTGAAGGCGCTACTTGTGAAGTTATCTTTTCAAATAACCCAAAAACAATTTTAGACTATACGAAGAGTGTTTTAACTTGTGATATTCATACACGCTTACGTACAAAACGTATTTTAACGGCAAATGGTGCTGAAAAAGTATACAGTCTTGATAATATTTTAGCTGTATCTAATAACGGTTCTGGCTTTAATGCGGAATATGGTCTACTTGGTTCAAATAAAGCAACTGAAGATAGCGTAAAATTATTCCCACACACTTGCCAACCGATTGTTGATGGCATCCAAGCAAAAATCAAAGAAGCTACTGGTAAAACAGTTGAAGTAATGATTTACGGTGATGGTGCATTTAAAGATCCTGTAGGTAAAATTTGGGAGTTGGCTGACCCTGTTGTTTCTCCAGCTTACACTACTGGATTAGATGGCACGCCAAACGAAGTAAAACTAAAATACTTAGCAGATAATGATTTTGCGGAGCTTCGAGGCGAAGAATTAAAAGCAGCAATTTCTGAGTACATCCAAAACAAAGATGAAGATTTAACTGGTCAAATGGCTGCTCAAGGTACAACACCTCGTCGCTTAACAGACCTAATTGGTTCTCTTTCAGACTTAACTTCAGGTTCAGGTGACAAAGGAACACCAATGATTTATATTCAAGGTTATTTCGATAACTATACGAAATAAAAAGATAAAAAAATGAACTCCCATTTTCGTTTGGGAGTTCATTTTTTTAATAGTGGATCTGCTTAAATATCGACGCTATATCAAAAAAAGCTCCCTATCATTAAGGAACAAGCCCTTGTCACTACTGCCTTTTACGTTATAACCATTTATTTAGTGAGGATGACAGGAATCGAACCTGTAAATCCCTATCCTATAAGGGACATGCTGCCACTGCATTTTTCCTCATATACATTATGTATTATTAACCCCATTAAGAATTACATTTTTCTCAGTCCTTTTCTTTATAGTAGATTAAATCTTTTCAAATAAAACTTATTTCAGTTGATTAGGAATCAATTCTTCATTTAACCAATGTTCGCTTGTTCGAACATGATTCTGTCTAACAAATTTCCCTAGGTTATATTGAAAATCATCATAATGGAAGGCAGCCGCATTTCTAATAACATAACCTTCCTGCTCGCCCCCAAGGAGTGAATTTCCTGTAAAAGTCTTCTTTATTTTTTCTTCATCGAAAATGCCTCTATATAATACAGGTGCCGTTTCAACCCCTAGTTTAGCTGCATAGTCGACTGTTTCATCCCAGCTTAAACAAATATTTTTCTCATTCCAAATACTGAATAAATAAAAATAACTAGTTAACTCATTGTAGTAAATGGAATGTTTGGCATAAACATTTTCACCACATAATCTCCACTCTTCTGGAATTTGAAATGCAAATGTAGCATGAAACGTTTTTACCCAGTGCCTAGATGGATGATCTCCTGAACTTAAGCTTCTAGCATGCATATAGTTTCGATAAAGTGTTGTTCCTTCACCATCTAATTTTTCGGTTACAACAACCTCTTTTCCAATAAAATGATCAACATTTTTAGCAACCTTATCATCATGTGTATACCCTCTACTCCACGGCAAATGAAAGCTTCTTGGATATTTCATCAAATTGGTCATTAACTCACTTCCTTTGTTTACACTTATTTGGCAAATTGATCTGCTTCACGAAAGAAATAAAGCTTTGTTAATAAGTCACCATCTAATAAATGATAAATCTCACTTGATCCCTTATCGCCCCCGTATTGAATTAACATATGAAATTGTACTAACTTAACAACCTTTAAAACAAAGTCTTCTTCAAAGCCTAGCTCTAATAAAAAATGACAGACCATTTGAGCAGATACATTTTCATGTCCATAATATCCATATCTTTGTTGTAATTCTTTATATTTTTTACAAAATGGTTTGCCTACATCATGGAATAAAGCAGCTATTTGTAATGCTAGCTTGTCACTTTCCATATAGTATTCGTTCATATATTCATAAACAAAATACGTATGCTGGCAAAGTAAAAATTGATGGTATGGATTTTCTTGATTAAATTGATAAATCTCTTTAAATAGTTGGACTGATCTTAGCTTTTGAAAAAGCTCCTCATATGTGGGTTGACTTTGGATAAGGGAAATAAATTGATCTTTCGAGATTTCATACGGATTCGCTTCATGTACAATATGAACCTCTTCAAATCCTTCTCCCATTATCGGAAACTCTAAATTCTTTCTCATTTTTTCCATTATCACTAATGGAACTTTCCTCTTTCTTTGTTGATTTCTTGTTACACACAATGTGTAAGGTGTATCAAAATAATAGCATATGGCTTTCACATTACTAGGCAATTTACCTAGTGCAAATACTCTACGTTCCCGTTCAATATTTGTCGCATCGACAATAACGGATTGACCATTGGCCACACGTTCATTCAAACGTTCATACAAAACACGGAATACTATTCGTGATTGCTGCCTTGTAGCGTCACCAAATAACTCTTGACGTATGGCATCACTTGAAAGAATTAGCGCATTTTCGCGTTTTGCTAGCTCCTTAACAAACGTGCTCTTGCCACTTCCAGGTAGTCCAACTGTAAATATCACCTTCATTTTTTTCACCCCCTTTCAAGTGTCTATATCGTTTATAGATCCCTATTCTTTAGTAATCGATTAGCTTCTAATTTTCCTTATTGCATTATCAAAAATTAATCCTCGGCTTTACTTTAAAGTATGGAGATTAGTTTTTGAGGGTTAACATGATATAAGTTGGGTATGACATTTGTTACGTATACCATGTATATTAGTTGATTTCCGTTCCGACTGGGCGACTCCTTGGGGATCAGCGATAGAGGAACGAAGGCTAAGAGCATCACGTCCTGTGATAACGCCTTCGTGACCAACGTCGGTGCCGCTGCCGCTTCGCTTTCGCGCAAAAAACATCTGTTGGCCCAAGCGGCTCATCGGACGCCCCCAGGAAGCTTTGCTCTGCGCGAAAGCGGAGCGACAGCAACAATGGTTTATCTGTGCGAAAGCGAAGCGACAGCAACAATGGTTTATCTGTGCGAAAGCGAAGCGACAGCAACAATGGTTTATCTGTGCGAAAGCGGAGCGACAGCAACAATGGTTTATCTGTGCGAAAGCGGAGCGACAGCACCAAAGCGCCCAGTCGGAACGGAAATCAACCACACGTTATGGTGAAAAAGTCACATGCTTCAGAAGGGAAAATCAGGCTATAAAAAAAGACTGCTCCAACTTTGTGGAACAGCCTTTTGATCTCAAAACCGATTTTCCTTATAATTTTATTATAGCATAAATTTACAGAAATTACTAGACTATACTTCTTTCGCAACTAGCTGTATGATAAATGTCTCGATTCACAAGCCATACAAATTATTATGGAGAGGAATGTGAGTAACGTTGGAAAAGCAATATGAATGGACAGAAGAAAAACAGTATCTTGTTCTTTGTTTAAACACAGTTGGTCACAAAAAAGAGGCGTTGATACGAAAGGAAAAGGATTTTAGGGACAATGTTTTAACGTTAAAAAAACCTTTTTGGGACGACGTCAGAGTAAATTTAGATACGCCAGAGGATATAGACGAGACCTATTTTGCTATCAAACAACAAGCAGAGCTCTTATACGATTCCCAGCATGCTCAGCAACGTGTCATCAAGGATGTAAAAATTTATGACCGTTTACAGCAATCACCCTATTTTGCTCGTATTGATTTTTTACAGGATGGTCATAACGAACTTTTAAAGATTTATATCGGTGTCGCAACCTTAATGGATGAAGAGGATGAAAACATATTAATTTATGATTGGCGAGCCCCTATATCAAGTATGTATTATGATTACACGCCTGGTCCAGCTACTTATGAAACGTCAACTGAAGAAATTCAAGGTGAGATTCTTTTAAAACGGCAATTTATCATCAAGAACGGTCAATTACAATCCATGTTTAATACAGGTTTAACAATTGGTGATGATTTATTACTCGATATTCTCGCTCAAAATGCAAACGAACATATCCGTAGCATTGTAGCAACTATTCAAGCTGAGCAAAATAAAATCATTCGACATGTCAACACTCCTCATCTAATCGTAGAAGGTGTCGCGGGTAGTGGAAAAACGGCTGTTGCTCTCCAACGTGTTGCTTATTTGTTATATCATTATCGAGACCAAATTACCGCAGATCAAATTTTATTGATTACACCTAATCAGCTTTTTAACCAATATGTTCATACCGTTTTACCGGATTTAGGTGAAGATAATATGCAGCAATTAACCTTCTCCGAATATGCAACAAAACGTTTAGGTCGACAGTTCCAATTGGAATATCCTTATGAGCAATTGGAGTCACTTTTAACAGAGAAAGATGACTCACTCTATCAAACGAAGCTTACTATTATTTCTTTTAAAGCTAGCCTCCAATATCGAGAATTAATGGACAAATATATTAAGTACCTTGCAAATGAAGGTTTGCTGTTTAAAAATATTGTTTTTCGCGGAGAAAGAATTATTACAGCTCAAGAAATTGCTGAATACTTTTATTCATTCAATTCCACGATTCCCATCCCAAATCGACTGCAATTAGTGAAAGAATGGTTATTACAACAATTATCGAAAATTGAAAAAGCAGAACGGGCGAAAGAATGGGTAGAAGAAGCAAGTGAGCTTTTAGATATTGAAGAGTATACAAAAACCTATAGTGAACTTTTACATGAAGGGCGGTTTTCAGAAAACTCTTTTGATGATTTTGAGCAAGAGCGCAAGAAATTAGCTATCCAAATTGTCAAAAAACAGTTCAAGCCACTTCGTCAATCTGTAAAACAATTAAAGTTCGTTCATATGTTAGGCATTTATCGTCAAATGTTTGCAATGAACAATACTATTCATCAGCACTTACAGAACTTTTTACCCGAACATTGGGAAGAAATATGCCAACATACACACTCTCATTTAACAAAGCGTATTATTTCGTATGAAGATACTGCACCATTTTTATACTTACAGGACAAAATAGAAGGTCAACGAACAAATACGACGATTCGTCATGTTTTAATTGATGAAGCACAAGACTATTCTCCATTTCAGCTATTTGTATTACAACAATTATTCCCACGTGCACGTATGACTATATTGGGCGATGGACATCAAACCATCCATCCTCATACATTTAAAAACCCCTCACTGCTGACACCACAATTGTATGGTGAAAAAGCAGAAAAAATGATATTAACGAAAAGTTATCGCTCAACAAAACAAATTATTCATCTTACTTCGAAGATTTTACATGGGGATGCGAAAGTAGAAGCATTTAATCGAACTGGTCCCGAACCGACTATCACGATCGTTCCAAATGAAATAGATTTAATTGAACAGCTTGTCGAAAAAATTAATAGCTTGTCCCTAAATTTCGAAACAATTGCAGTCATCTGTAAAACAGAGCAAGAGTGTACGATGGTTTTTGATAAAATGAAGGACCAAGTAGATATTCAACTCATTACCCATAATACAAAACAATTTAAAAAAGGTATTTTACTGTTACCTACTTATATGGCAAAAGGAATTGAATTCGATGCTGTCTTGCTATACAATGCCTCCGCAGCTAATTATTCTAGGGAAACAGAACGTAATTATTTCTACACAGCTTGTACACGAGCTATGCACGAATTGCATATCTATTCCATTAACGAATTAACGCATTTTTTAAAGCTTTAACTTCTTTCAGGTATCCAAACACCCGCTGAAATAGAGGAACTCAGTCTAAGAACGCCACGTCCTGTGGCAACGACTGAGTGACCAACATCTTGTTGGCCTAAAGCCTCCGGCGGATGTCAAAAAAGAGAATCTGCATGCTTCAATTGAAAGCTTGCAAATTCTCTTCTTTTTATCTTTAAATGTAGTAAGTATAATCCTCAGGAATAACACGTTTTAAGAATTTCTTCGTGCGCTCCTCTTTCGGATTAACAAATATATCATGAGGGTTTCCTTCTTCTACAACGACACCGCCGTCCATAAAAATCACACGGTTTGCTACGTCCTTTGCAAAGCCCATTTCATGTGTGACAACAAGCATCGTTGTTCCCTCAGCTGCAATGTTTTTCATAACCTGAAGAACTTCTCCTACTAGCTCTGGATCAAGTGCAGAAGTTGGTTCATCAAATAAAATAATATCAGGATTTAATGCCACTGCTCGGGCAATACCAACTCGCTGTTGTTGACCTCCAGATAATTGACTTGGGTAGGAATCATACTTTTCTGATAAACCTACTTTATCAAGTGCCTTTTTACCAATTTCAATCGCTTCTGCCTTCGGAACTTTACGTCCTATAATAAGCCCCTCTGTCACATTTTCTAGCGCTGTTTTATTTGTGAAAAGATTATAGTTTTGGAATACAAATGCTACACGTTGACGAATGGAATGCACGTCCTTCTTCTTTACATCTTGAAAATCTACTTGAATATCTCCAAATGTCGCATGTCCTTGGTCGGCTTTTTCTAAAAAGTTAATGCAACGTAATAATGTTGTTTTTCCTGAGCCACTTGGACCTAAAATAACAACAACATCACCTTTATCAATGGCTAAATCAACACCCTTTAAAATTTCATTGTCACCAAATGATTTATGGATATTTTTAATGTCTAACATACTCGTTCACCCCTTAAGCTTTTGCCACTTTGAATTTGCTTAAATGTTTTTCATATCGTTTAAAAATGTATTCAACTGTGCTACATAAAATTAAGTACACAATGAAAATATCAATATATGCTTCTACGTAATTGTAGCCAACATTTGCAGCTACCTTAGCCTTTAATGTAATTTCAGGTAAGGACATTGCATAGCCTAAAGACGTCGCTTTAATGAGATTGACTGTAGCCGTACAAATATTTGGCATAGCTACTACTAAAGCTTGTGGAATAATAATACGGCGATAGGCTTGAATTGTTGATAAGCCTACTGCATGAGCAGCCTCTAGCTGACCTTTTTCAATCGTACTTAAAGCAGAACGAAATACCTCTATTAAAATGGCCGTTGTACTAAATGCGAAGACGATAAATGCATACCAAATCGGATTGATTTTATAAATATCATAGGCAATATTATATTTTTCAAAAATCATTTTAAGTAGTAATGGGATACTACTATAAATAATAAAGATTTGAATGATGATCGGTGTACCTCGGACAAAGGAGACATAAATTTTTGCTATATGGTGGATCACTGGGATTTTATTGACCCGTGTTAGTGCTAGTAGAAAGCCAAGTGGTAGAGCAACAAGCATAGCAACAATTGTCACAAGGAGTGCGATAGGTACACCTGATAATGCAACAAAAAATGTTTCAACTAAAAATTGATAATTCATGGTTACGCCTCCTTACGTTGTTTCTAATGTCTTTTTCCCCTTACCAAAGAACTTTTCTAGCATAGCGAAGAATTTTTCAATAATAATCGACAGCACCCAATAAACAATCGCTAAAGCAATATATATTTCTAATGCATGTGCATTAATATTACTTGCAATAATTAAATTTGCCTTTCCGACAATATCAATTAAGCCGATTGTATAAGCGAGCGCTCCTTCTTGTAATAACGCAATCATCCCATTCCCAAAGTTTGGTAATGCGATAACGAGTGCCTGTGGGAAAATAATACGTCGATAGGCCTGAAATGGCGTTAATCCCACACTAACAGCCGCTTCAAATTGCCCTCTATTAATGGCTAAATAGGCCGAACGAATAACCTCTGACATAATCGCTGCAAATTGTAAAGTGAACGTCACGACTACGAAAATGGCTGTATCGATTGAATGGAGATTTATGCCGAAGTTTTCCGCTAACGCTGGAACACCATAGTATACGAGAAATAATAAGACGATAGATGGTGTACAGCGCATAATCGTAGTATATAAATTCGCTAATGTTTGCAGTAATTTTATTGAACTTAGCTTGGCAGCCGCTAATAGTAAGCCAAATATTGTGCCTAGTACAATGGAAGATCCTGCAACTAAGAAGGTAACTTTTAAAAACGGCAATAATACAGGAATTGAGTTCCAAATGTATGATGCATCAAAATACTTCTCCATTTCCTCACCAACTTTTATATAAATATACAATAACAGGTGTGTTGATTAGCTATTTTTATTCACTAAAATTAATTCGAAGACGCTGATTTCCGTTACGGGCTACTTGCTTTGTTGCTGTCGCTTCTAATCAACACACTTGATACAATAGTTCTCTTTGTATGAATAAAGACTGCTGAGTATACTGACTCAACAGCCTTTTATCTGGTAACAGCCGCTAACGCTTGCTCTTTAAAAGAGATTAGCGATTCACAGTTTCTAACACTTCAAATAAATCTCGACCGTAAAACTTAGTGCTTAATTCATTTGTTTTCTTTTGTTCTTTTATTTGTGCTACAGCTTTATCGTAAGCATCTGCAAACTCTTGTTCCTTTTTATTGAACAACGGCCATGTTTTAATAACGTCAAATTCGTTGTAAATTACGTCATCCTTTAAATTATGATAGGGGCCATCTTCTGCTAAAACTTGTTGTTTAAATGGACCTTCAATCATGACACCGCCATCGACACGTTTTTCATTCACCCATTGCACGACATCAACAGTAAATGCATCTCCAGCCTGTAATTTCACTTTATTGTCTGGGTTGGCTTTATTATATTCATCAATAATTGTGTATTGCGCATTATTCGCAGCGATTGGTGCTAATGAATAACCTTTTTTCGCAAAGTCAGCTAATGTTTTTATATCTTCATCTTCTTTACGTAATACTAAACCAGCACTACTTAAGCCTAAAAATTCTTTAGGGAAAATAAACTTTTCTGTACGTTCTTGCGTAAAGAAGGCATTTTTTATTCCTACTTGATATTTCCCTTGCTCAACACCAATTAGTAAATCATCACTAGTTGTCCCTACAAATTCAAACTTATAGTCAGGTAACATCTCATCCACTAGCTTCATAACTTCCACATCGTAGCCTGTTGGATTACCATTATCATCTAGATAACTAATTGGCTTAGACGCCTGGTCAAATGCAACCTTCACTGTACGTACTTTCGCGCCATCCTCTGAATCTTTATCTGAAGCTTCACCTGAATTACAGCCCGCTAAAATAGCAAGTGAAGCCAACCCGATTGCTGCCAATTGAAAAATCTTTTTCTTTTGTTTAAACATATATCATTTCCCCTTATTCATTCGATTTTTGCAGTTCAATTGCGGTATTTGCCAATTTAATAATTGTCATATCATCCATCGGTGGATTATGAAGTCCTGCACGAACATTTCGATAATAGCGCTGCAATGGATTTGTTAATTGTAAGCTTTTTGCGCCTACTACACGCATTGCCTTATCGACGATTTCAATCGCCAAATTTGTGACCGTATGCTTCGCAACTGCCATTTCATTTGTTAAAAGCTCACGTCTAGCCGGGTCATCATAAGCCTCGGCAACTCCATACAGTACAAAGCGTGCTTGATATAGCTTCAATTCAATATCGCCTAGAAGTTGCTGTACATTTGGTAATGTACTAATTGGAGCATTCAAGCTATTAGGTTGATAATGATTGGCAAAATGCAGTGCATAATCACGAGCTGCCTGCGCAATACCTAAGTACGTTGCTGGGATATGTAGAATCCAACCATCTATCTTGCCACCACTTGGATGACTTGGTAATTCTACTAAATAATTTTTAGGGACAATTACATCCTTTAAAACTAGATCATGGCTACTTGTACCTCGCATTGCTGACATTTCCCAGTTTTCTTCAATTGAAAGCCCTTGGACATCTTTATGAATAAGGAAGAAGCCAATTTGATTTTTTTCCTCAATCCATGCTGATGTTAAAAAGTAATCTAGCACAGGAGAGGCTGTCGTAAAGATTTTACGCCCGTTTAAGAGCCAACCTTCTTCTATTGAAACAGCGTTTGTTCCTGGTCGCCCTCCACGTGTGGGGCTCCCAGTTGCTGCTTCACTCACGGCCCTATTTATAATTGCGCCATTTTTTATTTCTTGCGCAAATGTACTTAGTAAATCATCTACCCATAGCTTTTTCTCATATAGTTCACCTACAACACCTAATGTCCACCCTAGTGAGAGTGAAGCATTCTCGTCATAGCTTGCTAACGTTTCTTGAACGAGTACCATATCATAGACTGATAAACCTTCACCGCCATATTCTTTCGGTAAAGTTAGTTTTGGATAACCAATTTGCAAAAGTAATTTATGTGCTTCGAATGGAAAACGAGATTGTTCATCTACCTCTTTAGCCTCAGCCTTGATTGACTCAGAAATAGATGCTAGCTGCTCTAGCCAATACTGTTGTCGCTTTGTTTTAATAAATAAATCCTTCAAGTAAATCTCCTTCTTCCCAAATTATATAAAACATATATATTTACTAAGAATTAATATTGTAAAAAAATCTCTAACTACGTTTTAGTAGCGAGATTATAGTTGGTACTGAATTTTCTGATTCGTTGACATTTATGATACTTTTCACATTTGAAAATGTCAATGGGTTAATTATAAGTTTTTTTATAAGTTTTATCATCATTACTGATTCCTCTAATTTTTATTCACCAAGCAATATTTACAACATATGCTAAAACTAAAGAAAGAGGTGTATGTATGACCAATAATATGAATCCATCTTTAAATAATAATGCTATTTCACCTATGACCCCTCAGGTTATTCAGACGAAATTTGGAGATATTAATGGAGATGGTTTTCTTGAAACGGTTCTGTTGATGGGAACTAAAACTCCAGATAGCCCTTTGTGGAAAAACCTAACACTGGCTATTTTTTATGGACAAACACACCAATTTGAAAAAATAATGCTAAAACAAAGCGTCGGCTATAATCCAACTATATTTTTAGGTGACTTTACAGGTAATCATCTAGAAGATATTTTAGCTATTTCTGATACAGGAGGTAGTGGAGGTATTATCAACGGTGAAATATTCTCCTCAATAAACGGGAAAATGCGCTCAATTTTTGATGCAGAATCTTTTAATAATAAGCTAAAGTACACAGTTAATTATCAAAATCAATACAAAGTAGCTGTCCGTAGCATGAATCCTAAAAAGCAATATATTATCGATTTACAATACAAGGGACCTGATTATTTAGCGGAAATTTATCAGCAAGATGGTACACTGAAGCAGCCTATTGAAGGATGGGTTGACCCAATAAGTGGATTGTATCCAGTGGACTTTGAGCGTGACGGCATATATGAGATTTTAGCTTATCAAGCTATCGCAGGCAGATATCATGCAGATGGATTAGGTGATGTCGAAAATATTTTGAAATGGAATGGCAATGAATTTATAGTTGACCGTCAAACTGTGGGGATTTTCGGAGAGGATTTAAAATAAATAGCTATTTATATAGGATAAAAACAAGAATCTGCTCGATTTCCGCGTAAAACGATTGAAATCGAGCAGATTCCCATTTTAAATCCAGCTTACTTTTTCTGCTTATAGGACAACCATATAACTATATGGTTTATTTTTCTACTAATGCAAAATAATTATTTTCATGATCAGCAAAATTAAAAACTCTACCCATTGGCATCATTACTAAATCCCCTACTTTAACGCCCTTTGCTTGAAAATCTTGATATAGATTTTCTATATGATCGGCATAAAACATAATAGAAGGTGTCCCTAAATTTAATTCAGGCTGCATTTTTGCAATTATTTCTTTATTGTGTAGAACAAAAGTAGTTTGAGCTTCTTTAGTTGGAGCAATTTCAATCCAACGCATTCCTGCCTCTTCCTGGTCAGCAACTACAACAAATCCAACTTTTTCTGTCCAAAACTTTACGGCAGTCTCCTGATCATTTACATATAACATTACTTGTCCAATTTGTCGAATCATAAAAAATCCCTCCTTAACAACATTAGTATACATCTTATAGCACCTTTATATGTCATCTAACAAATATAGTTTTTAAAAATTTATTTAAATATTTATTATGAAAAAATAACCATGCTTAATACTATTTTTGATAAAATGGGCTAGACATCTATTATTTACCTTCAACGGAAAAGTATAGAACAATAATATAAGAGTGGGGATAACACAAGTGAAACAACTAAGTTTACGAAAAAAGCTCATCTATTCATTTTTAGCTATGCTTCTCATCCCAACATTGTTAATCGGCATCGTGTCCTATCAAAGTGCAGGGAAGCAAATTATAATCGAACAGCAAGCAAGCACGACTGAAAGTGTGCGCATGCTAAATACAAATATTACAAACACGATTAAGCCTAAAGTTGAGGACGTTCAATATTTTACTAAAAAGCTTAATCAATCCTATTTACAAGAAGATAAAGTTTCTGACCTTAAGTCGCTCTTACGCGAATATGCCAACATGCACCCAGAAGTCGAATTGATTTATATTGGAACAGCTGATGGAAAAATACTGGACGAGCCTGCTCAAGAATACCCCAGTGGGTTTGATCCAAGAACACGATCATGGTATACGCAAGGTTTAAATAACAAAGGTCAAGTAGCCATTACAGCACCTTATATTACACAAACTTCAGGTGACATTGTTATTACTATTACTCAAGCTTTACAAGACGGTTCCGGGGTTATCGGATTGGACCTCAATATTTCTAAACTGAGTGACATTACGAATGATATACATATTGGAGAAACAGGCTTTGCGTCACTTATAGATAGCAACAAAATATATATTGCCCAACCTGATAAGGAAAGTGGTACTGAGGCAACCGAAAGCTATATTGCAAAAATTTATGAAAAAGATAGTGGTACGATAATAGAAAAGGATCGTCAACTTCAATTTGTCACGAATAAGCTAACAGGTTGGAAGGTTGTTGGTACAATGTTTACGGCCGAGGCTACACAAGCTGCTGCTTCAACCTTTAATATCAACTTAATCATCATTGTTGTTTCCATTACTGTCGGCATTATTTTTATGCTTTTCATGATTAAATCTATCGTCAATCCTATTAATCGACTGAAGGAGAACGCTCTAAAAATTAGTGAAGGTGATCTGACAGCGTTTATCGATATTCATTCAAAAGATGAAATTGGACAGCTTAGTGAAGCATTTGTATCAATGAAAGTTAGCTTAAAAAATCTTATTCGTAACGTCGATCAAGGCTCTAAACACGTACAAACCTCGGCGCAAGGATTATCTGCAAATGCAGAGCAAAATATTGCCGCTTCAGAACAGGTTACTCAAGCAATGCAACAAGTGGCTATCAGTGCTGAAAAACAAACAACCGGAATTGACCAAAATACTATTTCTATTGAGGAAATTGCCAAAGGTATCGTTGAAGTTGCTGATAGTTCAATGCAAGTTTCAGACCTTTCTAGTCAAGCAATTCAACTAGCAGAAGAAGGTGGTAAATCTGTAGATAGAACAGTTAAACAAATGATTTCCATCAACGAATCTGTTACACAATCAGACATTATGATTAAATCTCTCTATGACCGAACAAAAGAGATTGGATCAATTTTAGAAATGATTAGTGCTATTTCCGACCAAACAAACCTACTTGCACTCAATGCCGCTATTGAGGCAGCACGAGCTGGAGAACACGGGAAAGGTTTTGCAGTAGTTGCCGATGAGGTACGAACATTAGCTGAACAATCACATCAATCAGCAGAGCAAATTACTGCACTCATTACTGGAATTCAGCAAGATACTGCTAAATCCGTTCAAACAATGATAAAAGCTTCATCGGACGTCCAAGAAGGTTTACAACTGTCAGAGGATGCAAGCGAAAAATTCGAGAGTATTGTAGAAAGTTTACGTAATATTGCTCCGAAAATGGAAGATATCTCAGCGTCTGCTCAGGAGATGTCAGCGGTAGTCGAAGAAGTTTCTGCAACTGCTATCGAGCTAACAGATCATGCTAAATTAAATGCAGCAGCGTCAGAGGAAGTTGCCGCTTCAACTGAGCAAACATTGTCCTCTATGCAGGAAATGGCTATAGCTGCAAAATCACTACTTGATCTATCTGATGAATTACAAACCTATGTAGATCGTTTTAAATACTAAAAAGAAAGCACGATGTTCAGGGTCTTCTCCCCTTTCATCGTGCTTTTCAATATGAACTTTATTTATTTTCCTCATAACTAAATTGCCACTCAATACCAAACTTATCAGTAAGTGAGCCGTAACATTTACTCCAAAATGTTTCTTGCAGCTCCATACTAACCTTGCCACCATCCTTAAGGCCATCAAAAGCTTTTCGCATCTGATCCTCATCGTCTGAGACAACGGCTAATGTTACATTGTTTCCGATCGTGAATGGGTTGCCCGGAAATGTATCTGAGAACATTACGGTGCTACCAAAAATCGAAAGTCGCGTATGCATTATAAGATCTTTTGCTTCCTCTGGTAATTGATAACTTGGATCCTGTGGTGAATCGCCAAATGTCATAATTTCAGGCTTGTTCGTATTAAAAACTTTCTCATAAAAAGATACAGCCTCTCGACAATTTCCATTAAAAATTAAGTACACCTCTACTGCCATTTCCAACACTCCTTTGTCATTTTTCGAAACAATTCTATTGTACATGGATAACAAATAATTATACAAATTTTAGATGAGCCGACTTAAAGTTACTTTCAAAAATCATTATTCTACAAAAATTGCGAGATTTTTTAGTACAATCGTTTTTTAACAATACGTTTTAATCTTATCGTTTATCCATTTATCCTTATGGCTCGTGTAATTTCCGTTTTCTCCTGCGAATTTCCCCCCTCATTAACTGCCCGTGAAAGCCAGCTTGGTGAAGACTAATAATCAGTGATGATGAAAAAACCCCCACTGATTAAAATTTCACTTTATTTATTTGACATTTACTCAAAAATCATGTAAATTACCAAATGACGAACAATTTAAAATAAATCTTAAAAAATATTCGTATTTTAGGAGTGGATATAATGGATAACGTATTTGACTATGAAGATATTCAACTAATTCCCGCAAAATGTATTGTAGAAAGTCGTTCTGAATGTGATACTTCTGTTACTTTAGGTGGTCATACATTCAAACTTCCTGTTGTTCCGGCAAACATGCAAACAATTATCGACGAAAGTCTTGCTGTGAAGCTTGCTGAAAACGGTTACTTTTATATCATGCACCGTTTTAATCCCGAGACACGTATCGATTTCATCAAAGATATGCAAGGTCGTGGCTTAATCGCATCAATTAGTGTTGGTGTGAAAAATGAGGAATATTCTTTTATAGAAGAATTAGCAGCTGCTAATTTAGTGCCTGATTTTATGACAATCGATATTGCACATGGTCATTCAAATGCTGTCATTCGTATGATTCAACATATTAAAAAACATCTACCAACTAGCTTTGTGATTGCTGGTAATGTGGGCACACCTGAAGCAGTACGTGAACTTGAAAATGCTGGTGCAGATGCAACAAAAGTTGGTATTGGACCAGGTAAAGTATGTATTACTAAAATCAAAACTGGTTTTGGTACAGGTGGTTGGCAGCTAGCTGCACTACGCTGGTGTGCAAAAGCTGCAACGAAGCCAATTATTGCTGATGGCGGTATTCGTACACATGGTGATATTGCAAAATCTGTTCGCTTTGGTGCTTCAATGGTGATGATTGGATCATTATTTGCAGGTCACGAAGAGTCACCTGGCGAAACAATCGAAATCGACGGTAAAACTGTGAAGGAATACTTCGGATCTGCTTCTGAATTCCAAAAAGGCGAACGTAAAAATGTTGAAGGTAAAAAGATGTATGTTGAACATAAGGGCAGCGTCAAAGATACTTTAATTGAAATGCAGCAAGATCTTCAATCATCTATTTCCTATGCAGGTGGCAATAAACTAGATGCCATTCGAAATGTAGATTATGTAATTGTGAAAAACTCTATTTTTAATGGCGATAAAGTATATTAAAAACTAAGAAAACCCAAACAAGAATGGATGGCAGATTCTTGTTTGGGTTTTATTTAATGGATTCCGTTTTTCTACTGGCAATTTGGGTTGCTCTATAGGGGTAAGTACCGAGTGTGAATCTTGGCTGGGCAGGCTTCGGACTACCCGAGCAGTTTTGGCTACACCCATCACTTCTTCATGCTACCTGATCAGTTTTGCCGCTTACCCAATCACTTCTTCACGCTACCTGATCAGTTTTGGCGCTCACCCGATCACTTCTTCGGGCTACCTGATCAGTTTTAGCGCTCACACCCATCACTTCTTCAGGCTACCCGAGCATGCCCCTTTTTCAGCAAAAGAAAAAATGCTACCGATTACGTGTAGCATTTTCCTTAAGATTATAGTTTGTTAATAACAGCGTGGATCGTTTCTTTTAATTCTGCATCATGATCAGAAAGGTCTACAAGGTTTGCTACACGCTCACGTAATACTGGACGTTCAATTACAAGCTTTTCATCAAGTACTTGTACCAGTAACTCGATAACAAGACGATCACGTACGTTTAATGCTTCTTCTAAACGCTCTGGTGTAATTTTTGCATCTGTTTTTGCTGCTTTAGCCATTTTAAAAACCCCTTTTAAATTTTATATTCATGCACATCTATTTTAGCATACAGCTAATTTATTTTGAAAACTTTCTTTCATGAATATATACCAAAACTTTACAAAATAGTACTTAGACATTTACGATAAAATGTTATATTCAAATCATAAAACGATGACGCTCAACCATATGATTATTTTACAACTGCATGTTCGCTTTCTATTTAGTTTTTCTTGTTCACTCAGGACAGTTGCAAGATTGGAGGAATTCGATGAACCAAAAGAACTCAGCTTATTTACATTTAATAAAGGCCGTACCGAAATCTTTACAGTTGTTTCTAAATGTTTGCCTTGTTCTTCTAGCGCTCATTTTATCCTTCTTGCTTCTCAAAGAACTCATCCAATTCCTTAAAATTTTAATATTCAACAATGATGGCGGTGACTATAAGCTTTTCCTTGCTAATATTCTTATTTTCTTCTTGTACTTTGAATTTATCACTATGATTATTAAATATTTTAAAGAGGATTATCATTTTCCACTAAGGTACTTTATATATATAGGGATTACGGCCATGATTCGATTAATTATCGTAGAGCATGACCATCCCATCAACACCTTAATTTATTCACTTATTATTTTAATATTAATTATAAGCTATTTTATTATTAATATTACGCCACTGGAACGACCTGTTAGCTCATCACTCTTTAAGAAAAAAGAACAATAGCTTCATACTGTAGGAATGCCTAATTCTTGGCTTCCCTAAAATGCTGTAATGCACGTTGGTTTATCAAGGACGAAGAAGAGCTGATGCAGCACCTGTACATATTGTTCATCACTAATCTTCACCATGCTAAGCATAAATAACTCTTGCACTGTCACAACTCCCATGACAAGAGAAGAAAGCTCTGCGATATTTATTACCATTTCCACATCATAGTTATTACTGTCTAAAATTTTTATATTACCATCGATAGCCTCGATAACGATTTGTTGATTATTCTCTGATAGTAACGAATCGTTAACCGTAAGCTTAAATGTTAACGTTTGACCATTAAAATTACGCGTTGTTAACTCCTTAAAAAAACCTCTAACATTGATAATACGATACATTAAGCCAACACCTGAAATAGCACTTGCATGGTAGACACTTGGGATTAGATGATCTGTTCCATTTCGTACATCACCTAAAAAGAAGTGAATATTTTCTTCCTGTGTGTTCCATTCAATACGATTTACTTGATCCGCTTGACTATTTAAAAATGCACTGAACTCTAATAAAGCCTCTGGTGTCTCATAGATCCATTCTTTAATGACTAGATTATTAAGTAAAAAATTCGTTTCACTTTGCTTAATAAAGGAAAATACCATATAACCTTGTATCATATCTTCCTCTTCAACAGCAATAATATAGTTTTGCGGGTTTTTAAAAATTGATGAAAGCTCCGATTCGGTTTTCGTTAACATACCATGCTTTTTCGCCGCAACTCTTTTATAACAATCTGCTATCTTATGCTGATCCTGTGCTGTTAAATATGTAAGATGTTTTTTTGTTGGCCCTTTCGGAAAGCTTGATGGTTCCACTAAATATTGATGCATTTTCGGTCCATATCCAAAGCCCATTTTTTTATAAAAGTCAGGTCTAAACGGATATAAAGCAACAAAGTGAACATTTTTTTCTAAAAAATTTTTAAAAAAATAATCTATTAATTCTTTGGCAACCTTCTCTTTTTTATGAAGTAAATCAACTGCGACTAAGCCGACTCCACCGATTGGAATCAGTTTAGAGAAGAGGTTCATTTCAAAATCATGGAGTCGCATACCACCAACTAATTTGTTATCTTCCCATAACCCATAATAATGAATGGATGCATCCTTCTTTTGATTATGCATAAAAAGTGCCTTTAGCTGCTCTTTTGTTGGCTGTAAACCACCCATCCTTCCTGGATAAGCACCAACCACAATATCAACAAAATGTATAAAATCTTCTTCCCTCATTAATTTTTCAACAACTCTCATATCCATCCCCCATCCTTTACAGTTTATTGTAAGGCAGACTTTCATTTTATAAATTTTTTCACATTAATTTCAGTTCTTGATAATAACATATATTACCACATAACAAATAATACTGTATGATTACAGTATTAGAACCCGAGGTGATAAAGGTGAGCTCCTTATTAGATGTATTCACAAAGGAATTACGAGGTGGAGCATTAATGCTTGCTGTTTTAAGTCAACTGCGTACACCACAGAATAGCTATTCCCTTATTCATCGTCTCGAGCAGGTTGGAATTAACATTGAACTAAGTACATTATTCTCGTTACTTCGTCGACTAGAGCATCAGGAAGTGATTACAAGTAGCTGGGATACACCCAAAGGTAAAGCTCGAAAATATTATGTGTTGAGCACATATGGCTCGAATTTTTATGAACAATTCAAAACGGAATGGGCAGCTATGGACTTAGGACTGCATGAATTATTGAAGGGAGAAGGAAAGAATGAATCTGATTGATGTATATATTCATGAAGTAACTAAAAGGATAAGCAAAAATAAACGTGATGATATCGGTCTAGAACTAAAATCCACTATTGAAGATATGTTACCTGAAGATTATTCAGAATCAGATATAAAGGAAGTGCTTAAAAAGCTAGGGAATCCTGTAGAAGTTGCAGCAAGCTATCAAGACACACCACGGTTTTTAATTGGTCCACAAGTGTTTAATACTTATATTAGAACAATAAAATTAGTTGTTCCTTGGGCGATCTTTATTACAGTTGTTGTACAGATGATTGAAAGTATTGTGCTTTATAGCGGAGAAGGTGCACTTCTGTCTGTGATGATCAAAACTATTTCTATAACCATCGCTAATATTATTTCGGTGATTGTAAACGTACTGTTCTGGATTACAGTTGCTTTTATTGTAATTGATAGATCTGGCGGGAATAATATTCGAATCCCCTTTATAAAAGACCATCCAGAATGGACACCTGATGATTTAGCAAAAGTTAAAATAATCCCTAAAGAAAAAACTATTTCACTTAATGATAGTATTTTTAGCCTCTTAGGTATTGTTATTTTTTCCTTTGTCTATTTTAATGCTAATCACCTTTTAGGAATCTATACTTCTCACAATAAAGGCGGCTTGAAATTTGTTATGCCTATATTTAATCAGGATGTCTTACTCTCCTTTGCACCGATTATTTTAATTTGTATCGTTTTAAGTGTAGCTTTAACATTATGGAAATGGAAGGCTGGCCAATGGACAATGTTAATTGCCGTAGCTAATGCTCTTCTTCAATGTACAGGAGTCATTGTTTTTATCCTCATGGCTATTCACCCTGATCTCATACACAGTCCTGCTGTACCTTATATCGCTGCGATTACGGAAACGACCTCTGCTAAGATTTTATTTGCTGTAGATCGAATATTATTAGTAAGCATCGCTATTGCCATCATCGCAAATGCATTTGATATTTATGGTGGCTTTAAAAAGGCTAGAATTTGAAAAGAAATATAAGTTTTGAGAGCTGACTCTTTCTTGTTGGCTCTTTACTTATTCATATATTTATCGACCAACTAGGATACTCCTTAAAATACCGTTATTCCCTAATGTTTTGTATAATAATAAAGTTAATACATTCATATATAATCTGCACTAATTCACACAGAATAAGGGGAAATAATTATGACCATTCTTCTTGTAGATGACAATCAAGTCAATCTATTTGTAATCGATAAAATATTAAAAAATGCAGGTTATGATAACTGTGTTTCACTAACATCTGCCTATGAACTTTTTGATTATTTACAGTTAGATGCACCAAATTCAACAGGAAATTCAGTGGATTTAATTTTATTAGATATTATGATGCCTGAAATAGATGGTATTGAGGCTTGTAAGCGTATTAAACAAAATGAACGGTTTAAAGATATCCAAGTTATCTTTGTCACAGCTCTAGAAGATAAAAACACGCTCGCTAAAGCACTTGATATCGGTGGGGTAGATTATATTACGAAGCCCATTAATAAAACCGAGCTTCTTGCTAGAATTCGGGTTGCATTACGATTGAAAGCAGAATTAGATTGGCATACACAGCAAGAAAAGAAAATACAATACGAATTAGATTTAGCCACACACGTACAAAGAAGCCTTTTGAGCGCCCCTTTAAATGAGGCTACTATTCAAATAGAGGTCTCTTATCTTCCTTCTTCTAATTTAGCAGGGGATATGTATTATTGGCATAAAATAAATGATCATCGATATGCTATCATTTTGCTTGATATGATGGGACATGGTATCCCTGCAGCACTTGTTTGTATGTTTATCTCCTCTGTCCTACGAGAAGCTGTTAAACAATTAGAAGATCCTGAATTAGTTATAAAAGAGTTAAACCGTTATATGACACTTTTACGAAATGGAAAAGAGGACAATCTTTTTTATTTCACAGCTATTTATTTAGTGATAGATACAGAACAAAAAACCATTGAATATGTGAACGCTGGTCATCCTTCTGGCTATGCTCTAGTTGACGAAAAGACGCTCGTACATTTAAATCAAGGAAGCTGTGCAGTCGGCTTTTTCGATGAGATCAACGTACAAAAGCAATTCATTCAATACAATGAGGACGTACAAATTATTTTATATACGGATGGTGTGTTAGAGGCAATGGGACCATGTGAGATGGAATCCGAGAAGCATTTACAAACACTAATATCTACGAAATGGGATCATTCTCGACGTCTGATTGACCATTTACTGCCTATGGAGAAACAAGGGAATCAACCAGATGATATGTGTGTATTAATGATACAGGCACGTTAAACTACATAAAAAGTGACTGTTGCCTAAGTCTCTACTGTGGAGAAACTTGGACAACAGCCTATTTCTTATCTTACTTTATCTTCTGATATATTTTTTCATTGCCTACGATTTCTTTATATTTTGAAATAATATCTTCAAATCGTAGTATCTCTTTATCTCCTAAGCATAAAAATCCATTATTACTTAGGCTTTCGGAAAACAAATGATGAACCTGGTTTTGTAACTCAGGTGAAAAATAAATTAAAACATTTCGACACATAATGACATGAAATTCATTAAATGATTGATCTGTTACTAAATTATGCTGTGCAAATATAATGTTTTTTAACAGTGCGGGATGGAAATAAGCATATTGATCATCTGTTTTATAGTATTCAGAAAAAGCATGGCTACCGCCTGCAAGCATATAGTTTTTCGTATATGCCTGCATTTTGTTAATCGGAAATACTCCTTTTTTTGCCTTTTCCAATACTTGTTCGTTCATATCCGTAGCGTAAATAACTGCTTTATCCATTAACCCTTCTTCCTGGAGCAAAATTGCCATGGAGTATACTTCCTCACCCGTGGCACATCCTGCATGCCATATCCGAATTTCAGGGTAATCTCTTAAAGAAGGTACAACCTCTTCGCGAAAAGCCTTAAAAAAGCTAGGGTTACGGAACATTTCAGTAACATTTATAGAAAAATCATTCAATAGTTGCTCTAAAAACTCATTTTCGTGTATTACTTTTTCAAGTACACGAGAAATGGTTGGAATATTACTCATCCTCATCCTACTATAAATCCTTCTTAATATAGAAGAACGATTATATTGTCGAAAATCAAATCCTGATAAACGATAAATAGCCTCAAGTAATAAATCAATTTCTAAATCTGTATGCTTTTTTTGCTGCAAAGGAAATCGGTCCATTTTATTAACTCCCTTTAGAAACTAGCCATACTCTTAAAACGGATACTAATTGATCTAAATTTAATGGCTTACTTATATAATCTGAAGCACCAGCCTCTATTGTTTTATCTCGATCATTTTTCATGGCCTTCGCTGTTAAAGCGATAATCGGTAAATCCGTAATCTTCATTTGTTTGCGTATAATCGACATCGTTTCATAGCCATCCAAATTTGGCATCATAATATCCATCAGAATAAGGTCAATTCCATCATTAACTTGCATAATATCTAAACACTCTATCCCGTCTTTGGCAACTAAGATATTCATACCTCGTTTTTCGAGTGCATTTTTTAATGCATATATATTACGGTAATCATCGTCTACAAGTAAAATATTTTTCCCTTGAAAAACTTCTACCTCTTGTTGAGAGAAGTCCTTAGTTTCCAATAGCTGTTTTTCTATTAGCTCTTCTAATTCATTAGTAGCCCCTACTTCATGAATAGCAAGTTCAAGACGTTTTTGCTCTTCGATGCCATTTGGCAAGCTTGGGATTGTTAGTGTGAATGTACTACCTTGCCCTTCATTACTTTGTAAAGAAATCCAGCCGCCAAGTAATCCCGCAAGCTCTTTACAGATGGACAAACCAAGACCTGTTCCACCGTATTTACGTACTGTTGCCCCATCAGCCTGTTGGAATGATTCAAAAATAAGCTGATGTTTTTCCTTTGGAATCCCTATACCTGTATCTGAAACTGTGATTTCTAACCAGTAAGCACTAACATCCTGCATATTATTTGTTAACTGTTCTTGACCAAGCTGTTTAATGTCAAGATGAACTGAGCCTTGTTTTGTAAATTTAAAGGCATTTGATAATAAATTTTTCAATATTTGCTGGAATCTTTGTTCGTCAGTATAGAAAACATCGACTACATTTTCGTCTTTCGAAATATAAAATTGTAGATTTTGTTTCGTTGCTACAGGCGCAAAAGTTTGCTCGATTTGTACAGGAACCTCACTCATATTCATTTCATCAAAGCTAATATCCAACTTGCCTGCTTCAACTTTTGATAAATCTAAAATATCGTTAATTAATGCCAGTAGATCTTCACCTGAAGAATGGATAACCTTTGCAAATTCAGCTTCCTCTTCTGATAAAGTATTTTGGCTATTTTCAGCTAACATTTCAGATAAAATTAAAATGCTATTCAGTGGCGTTCGCAATTCATGTGACATATTGGCTAGAAACTCAGATTTATACTTTGAATTTAGTAACAGCTGTTCCGCACTTTCCTCTAATTCTTTTTTAGCTTGTTCTAATTCTCTCGACTTTAACTCTGCCTCTTTTGTTCGTTCTTCCAATTGGTCATTAATCATTGTCAGTTCCTCTGTTTGCATCTGCAATTCTTCTGATTGTGTCTGAAGCTCTTCAGACTGTGCCTGTAATTCCTCTGTCATAGCTCTTGACTCATTCAATAAACGGACAATTTCCATACGCCCTAGGACACTATTGATCGTTAATCCAAAGGTTTCGATAACTTGTTTCACTAGTTCCTGCTGCAGCTTATTAAAGCTAGTTATTGTAGCTAATTCAACGACAGCTATAACGTCATTTTCAAATATAATAGGGACGATAAAAATACCTTTCGGCGGTACTTTCCCTAAACCAGTACCTATTAAACGGAAATCTTCTGGAATATCGTTATAAATTAAAACCTTTTTTTCTAAAGCACATTGTCCAATTAAGCCTTGTCCCAGTTTAAAGCTTTCAATTCCAACGTTATCTCCTGCGTCCGCAAAAGCAGCTTTTTTTACAAATTGTATATGATTATCAGTAGTTTCACGAACATAAAATGCGCCCAGGGAAGACTGCGTTTTTTGCGCTATTTCTGAAAGGAAGGTTTCAGCTAATTTGGTTATGCCAGAAATACCTTGATATTTTGTGACAATTTCTGCGATATTCAACTGTAGCCATTCTCTTCTCTCAAGCGCATCCAGCAATTCATTTGTAGCAGCTGCAAGAGCATTGATTTCATCATTTGTTCTAACATGTATTCTTCCTTTTTGACTGCTCTTGGAAGCAGCGATTTCTCGGATCGTTCGTGTAACCTCAGTTAACGTTTTTACGATTGAACGAGAAACACCACTTGCAATGATAATCGCAACAACTGAAATAAATACAAGTATGCCAAGCAGTGTAAGTGTTACAATACTATTCCTTTTGTCCAACTCATTTACTTTGGCTTGCATAGTTGCAACTACCGCTGAACGGAGTGACTCAAACTGATTTCGTACTATTTCCATGTCTTTACGACCTATATCTACTTTATAAATTTCCCATAACGATTCTGTATTGTTTTCTTTTTTAAATTTAATGGAAGGTTCCGCTGATGTTGTAATCCAATGCTCTATCGTCGTCTTTATCTCATTTAACTTCTGTTGTTGTGTA
This sequence comes from Lysinibacillus agricola, assembly GCF_016638705.1. Lineage (GTDB taxonomy): Bacteria > Bacillota > Bacilli > Bacillales_A > Planococcaceae > Lysinibacillus > Lysinibacillus agricola. The sequence continues at coordinate 5,200,598 of NZ_CP067341.1, forward strand.
TTTTCTAAAAGCTGATAAAGTTCATTAAAATCAGATTCCCAATTTTCACCAGCTTCGTTGTAAGGTTCTAAGTAGCTTGATTCACCTGTAATAACAAAGCCCCTCTGGTTCGATTCCATATCTAAAATGTGTTTTTCAATGCGATTGGTTAGAGCATGTATAGTTGAATCCTTCTTGATAATATAATTTCTTTCTTTTTGTAGAGAGGAAATTTGATTATTTAAGATAATCACTGATGCAAGTAAACAAAGTATGATAACAATATAGCCTAACGTAATTTTAGTTCGTATACTTATCTTAAATTTATTTAACATTTCTTTTCCTACCTTCACCTGACATAAACTCTATTATCTAGTATTATTGTACATCAAAAAGTAACAAAGTTTCTTCCTCTTAGGTTAAGAGAGTAATCTCTTTGCGAGGAATACTTAACAAAGTTCACATTAAAAGGGTTCATCATCAAAAGTTGTGGATGACTTTTGTTAAAACGTCTACTATGTAAATAAGTTGATCTTCGTTACGACTGGGCGACTCCTTGGGGATTAGCAATAGAGGAACGAAGGCTAAAAACATCACGTCCTGTGATAACGCCTTCGTGACCCATATCCTGTTGCTGCCGCTACGTTGCACTACGCTTTCGCACAAACACATTTGTTGCCCCGACGCACCCAGGAAGCTCTGCTCTGTGCGAAAGCGAAGCGACAGCAACAAATGTTTTATCTGTGCGAAAGCGTAGCGGCAGCAACAAAGCGCCAAGTCGGAACGGTAATCAACCACACGTTTTGATGATGAGCCATTAAAAGTTAATAAGTCCTGTATTCTTTTCATATATATTTTATATTGGCCAATTTTGCCGAGACATAATTGATAGTAAGGAGAGAACAATTGTGGACATTTTCGTAAGACCAGGAGATTCCCTTTGGCATTTTAGTGAAGTGTTTAAAATACCTCTTCAGCTAATTATAGATTCCAACCGAAATATGAACCCTCAATTTTTAAGGGTTGGACAACGCATTCGAATTCCGGGCTTTGTTACGGTCAATTATCAAATAAAACAAGGAGACACCTTTTGGCAAATAGCTCATAGCAGAAATCTCCCATTAGTAGCCATCTTACTTGTCAATCCTGGCCTTAATCCAAATCAATTACAAATAGGCCAGACAATTCGCATTCCTCAACGAATTACATGGAGGCTCGTCAATGGTAAACAAAATTATACCTACACCCTCATGATGAATGATATTAAAAAACTACTTGATGCTTATCCATTTCTACAAAGCTCTACAATCGGACATTCTGTTTTACAGCATGAAATTCCAGAGCTTCTTATCGGAAACGGGACTAAGCGTGTCCATTATAACGGCTCCTTTCATGCGAATGAATGGATTACAACTCCGATTATCTTAACTTTTATAAACGACTATCTACTCTCACTCACCAATCAAAGTACAATTCGCGGTTTATCTCCACTCCCACTTTACCAGCAAACAACCCTTTCCATAGTTCCGATGGTCAATCCTGATGGTGTCGACTTAGTGATACAGGGACCACCTAATGACGAGGCATTAAAAAATCAGCTTATTACTTGGAATAGCAGTAGCACCAATTTCTCTGGTTGGAAGGCAAATATACATGGCGTCGATTTGAACGATCAGTTCCCTGCAAAATGGGAACTAGAAAGTGCACGCAACCCGAAAACACCTGGACCAAGAGATTATGGAGGACAACGACCTTTGTCCGAGCCTGAGGCCATTGCTATGGCTGATTTGACTAAGAAGCGCGATTTTGCAAGAGTTCTTGCTTTTCATACACAAGGTAGAGTGATTTATTGGGTAACTAAACTGTTACGACAAATTTAAACAAAACTATACAAATCTGTATAGAAGCATAGATTTATAACAGAATACCCTTCGTATCAAGCGATTGGTGCGAACTCCACGTTAATTGCTTTTAACTCCTAAAGCCTTGTGACCAAAGCGGAGCTGGAAACGGCAGACGTAACGGTGCGAAAGCAGAAAAAACAACAAGGATGGCATAAGCTGAAAAAAATTACTCAGTGTCCGTAAAGGGTCGTCGTGACAACGGAAAACGGTAGCGCTAAGTGCTTTGGCAATGGATGTTTAGCAGCGAAAGTCCTAAATCTCTAATGAGACAAGGAAGACGTTCAACGACTATCTCCTTGAGGGAGAGTAAAACCGCAAGCGAATGGCGGAAGAAAAATGTGGCTCTTATTAGAAAATAAGATGAAGATATAGTCTGCGCTTATGTGAAAGCATAAGAGGTCTACTCGTGAGAGAAAGACTGCATGAAGGGTTGCGCCTTAATGTGAACAAGAAAAATATATACAACTATAAAAATGTTAACAACGATACTGCGGAATTTAAGCCTTTGAGAGTCATACTAAATGGCAGTAGCTTCGGCGAAATCAGACTCGGAGAATAAGGAAGACACAAAAACGAAAGTCGGAAGATAAAAGTTGTGTCACAGTAGAGATGTTTACATTTTTTTGGAAATGTATATGTTTTTCGTATCGGGCTTTGAAAATCTCGAACCACCTGAGTCAGAAATTCTTGTTAATGAATTTAGTCGAGTTAGTGGCTATGAGCCTATCAAGTCGGCAGGTAGTTATGCAGGTTATAAAGATTGGTTTATTCAGGACTTCCGCAGACCTGGCTTTACCGTCGAGTTAGGTAGTGGTACAAATCCACTTCCACTCAGCCAATTCGACGACATCTACGAAGAGACATTAGGTATATTCCTTGCAGCATTGTATATGTAATAAAAAGAGCCGAGAATTTGTGAAAACAATTTGTGAAGTCGAAGTAACCATCACAATTCAATGCTAAATAAATATCCCCAGTCCCCTTTTACTTCTGAAGTGAAAGGGATTTTTTTAACCTCTAATAATTACACCTCACCGAAAATTTGGACGTATTCGGAAAAATTACTTTGACAGGTAGAGTAATGTTTGCTAATATTACTCTGACAGATAGAGCAATAAAAATAAGTAGGTGACTTATGGTTCGAAGTGACATCATCCGCGGACACTTGGATTCCATTATTTTAAGGTTAATTTTAGAGAAAGATCGTTATGGTTATGAAATTTCTCAGGAAATAAGTATCCGCACAAATAATCGTTTTCAAATTAAGGAAGCAACTTTGTACGCAGTTTTTCAACGCCTTGAAAAAAAGGAAATTATTGAAGCCTATTATGGTGATGTTTCACATGGAGGCAAAAGAAAGTATTACCGTATTACCCCTTTAGGTAAAGCTTATTTAAACGAGCTAGTAAAAGAGTGGTCGGAAGTAAAAGAAATAATCGACTTATTTATGGAGGGCTTAGAATGAAAAAAATAAAAAACCATATTGATGAGCTTTTTAAAGACATTCCTCATAATAAAGAAACAGAGATGGTTAAACAAGAAATCATTCAAAATCTTGAAGAAAAAGTATTTTATTTGATGGATCAAGGGAAAGAACAAGAGGATGCCATCAACAAAGCCATCGTGGAGTTTGGAGATATTGAGGATTTAAAAAAGGAATTAGGTGTCAAGGAGCCCGAAAAGAAAAACATGGCTAAATTAAATTTAGAATTTTCTATATGGGGTAGTAGCTTAATTATTGCATTTTTTGTTTTTATTAATCTTTACTATACGCCACATACAATTTGGGCAATCTATCCAATTTTCGCAATATTATGGTGGCCTCTAGCTATGTACTTCGTTTGGTCACGTAAGAAATGGAGTGAATAAAACATGAAGAACTTTATTAGCTTTTCGATTGTTGGTAGTTTGATGACAATGATTTTTTTAGGAATCGTCAATTATACGACGTCACCTCAGGAGCTTTGGTTTATTTACCCGTGCTTACTAGTTTTGCTATGGCCAATTACGTTATTCTTTATGTCTAAAAGAATGTATAAACAATATTCTCTTGTTTGTAGTGCCATGATTATTGCTTTTCTTATCATTGAAAATTATGTATACTCGCCCGATCATATATGGTTCATTTATGCGGTTTATCCAATCATCTGGTGGCCAATTCTTATGTATTTAGAGGAAAAAGCAAAAACATTAAAAATTGCACTAATAGGCTGTGCAAGTACCATTATTTATTACTCCTTATTAAATATTATTTTGTCCCATCCATACCCTTGGGCGATCTATCCAGCATTTTTAGTAATTTGGTGGCCCTTAGCTTTATACCACGCACAAAGAAAAACGTTTGTAGCATTCTCTGTTACCGCTACAGTTCTTATCAGTATCTTTTTTATTACAGTAAATATTGTCTCTTCACCAGGAGTGATATGGGCGTTTTATCCAATCTTTGTAGTTCTATGGTGGCCCCTAAGCATGTACTTTTATGTTTATAAAAGAAAAATGTACAATTCAACAACTCTTCCTAAAAGAATCTAAAAATTTTGATTACAATTTACATTCGCAGAGGGAATTAGATGAAAAAGATAATGAGATTAATATCTTCTACAGTGTCCGTATTTTACATTGACAAGAAATTAATTTCCTTAAGGATATCGGCAGTAGCCCATATTATTTATTTGCTATATAATTTAGTTATTAAATATTTTAACAGGCTGTGATTATATGTCAGAAAACAATCAACTGCATAACGTGGAAATCATTATGAGAGAGATGCTTGAAATACAGCAAAAATCAAAAATGTTTGTAAATCTCTTATCTGAAGGAGAATCATTATCTCAAAACCAACTGATCCTCCTACTTCAGCTAAAAATTAATGGTGGTATGAAAGCAACAGAAATTGCTGAATTCTTTAGTGTGACACCTGGAGCCGTTACATCAATGTGCGATAAGCTGGAAAAATTAGAATTAGTAGAGCGGCTTAGAGAGAAAGAAGATCGTCGTGTCGTAAAGATGATTTTAACTAATAGCGGCGAATTGAAGGTTCAAGATTTATTTTTAAAGTTTTCACAGGAAAAACTGATAGATATGGCAAAAGTATTGCGTGAGGTTAATCAGTTAATGAATAAAATTTTTTAGGATTTCATAAAATTGAAATCCTTTTTTTATTGCCCAGAAAATATGTGTGGTAATTCATGAAATTCTCATTATTTCCATTGGTTCATTATTCACTTGCACAACTTATTTATATCATATAAACTACTAAAAATTATTATTATTTATACCTTTCTTAATTTAAATAACATTAGAAATATTCTGATTTAATTTTAAGATGAAATGTTAAAATGGAATATAAGAGGTGAGTTCAATGCGTTTAGAAGTAAATCAAAAATTAGATTTAAAATTAGCTATGACAAAACAATTGAGACAAGCAATAGAATTGTTACAAATGCCTTCAGATGAGCTTGAAACATTTCTTATAGAACAATCACTTTCAAATCCCTTAATTGAAGTGAAAGATAGCTTTCACTTTAAGGAAGGTTATCATACAAACAAATATATGAATCTACCTGAAAACAATGCGGAGTTCCGGATATCAAATGTAGATTACCTTTTAAGTGAAATTCGTTTAACTTATCATTCATCTGAAGATTATCAGCTTCTTCAACAGCTTATTCTAAACTTAAATGAGTTTGGTTATTTACCAAATGTGACTCAGTTATTTTCACAGTCTCAATACAACCACGCTTTACAGCTTCTGAAAAATTTAGATTATGTAGGTGTGGGGGCTGCAGATTTTAAGCATTGCTTACTGTTACAACTAGAAGCTTTCTATCCTGATGAATTATTTGCTAAAGAAATTATCCAACATCACTTAGAAAAATTAGCTGATCGTAAGTGGAATGACATAAAAAAATGTTTACAGATAGATGAAGAAGAACTGAAATATAATATAAATATTATAAAATCATTAAACCCAAAGCCTTTTAAACCTGATTATTCTAGTATGTCTGAAGTTATTCGTCCCGATATAATAGTTGACATTAAAGATGATTTCATAACTTACGCTTTAAGTGACTGGTTCTCTCCTTCTATTACTATGACAAAAATAGAGTCGATGTACTTATCAACAGAAGAACAAAAACAAATGAATAAATGGGAGAAGGATTACAACTGGTTATCTCAATCTCTTGAACAACGAAGAGAAACAATGATCGCTATAATGGAGTACTTAATACGAGAACAATTGGAAGCCCTTAAAAATGGACTATATTTTATAAAACCAATGACTCTTAAAGATATTTCAGTAGCTATTGATCGTCATGAATCTACTGTTAGTAGAGCAACGATGAACAAATATATTCAAGCACCTTGGGGAACTTTCTTAATGAAGAATTTATTTTCATCTAAGGTAACGACTCATTCTGGGGAAGATATCTCTAAGGAAAAAATAAAAACACAAATTCTTGAACTTGTAAAAAATGAAAATAAGAAAAAACCATTATCTGATAATAAAATATTGGAACTCATTTGCAACCAAGAAGGAGTTGAGTTATCTAGAAGAACAATCGCTAAATACCGAGATGAATTAAATATCCCCTCATCCTCTAAACGAAAAGAATTGTAGAACGCAAAGAAAGGTGAAGAAAACCGCTAAGCTCTTCTTCACCTTTTGATATATTTTAAGGGGAATTTAATTTTTAATGATAGTCATTATTTATTTATTAAATTTACCATCTGACTGTAATTTACATCTTTCTGAAACCACATTTTTATTGCCTTGTGATTTTGCATAACTAGCATGGTCATACCATTTTGTATACGGGCACCTAAATTTTTAGCTTGTTTAAGAAATGCTGTGTTTTTGGGATTATAAATGACATCCGAAACAATCGCTTTTTCTTTTAGCTGTACAATATTTAGAGGCATGGCATCCGTATGTGGCCACATACCTATAGGGGTAGTTTGAATGATAACGTCATATTTAAGTGTTTGCTGCTCAGCTTCTTCATAGGATAAGATCTTAATATTCGGTCTATCTATCGAGTTCTTCACCTTATCTACTGTTCGGTTTGTTATATCAATTTCAACATCTTCAAATTGCAGGAGCTCAAAGTAGATGGATTTAGCTACTCCACCAAATCCAATCAAAAGAATTTTCATTCCATTCAAGTTTGATAGGTTAAACTCTTGTAAAAGTCCTGCTAACCACGCTTGACCATCAAAATTATATCCAATAAGCTTACCGTTCAATGCTTGAATAATGTTAACAACCCCTGTATTTTTAGCAGTAATATCTAACTCATCTATATATGGCAGCACTTTCTCCTTATAGGGAATGGTGACAAGTAATCCTCCTACACGACTGGATTTTAATTGCATCATTATATTTGTTAATCCATCATCTGCCACTTCAAACTTTTGAAACGTGGCTTGAATATTATTCTCTTTATAGGTTTCATTTTGCAATAAAGGCGAAAGTGAGTGCACTAAGGGATTTCCCAAAATACCATAGACTTGAATAAAAACCACCCTCTCTATTCTTATTGATTCCAAATAACTAGCTTTAATTCTGTCATTTCTTCTATAGCATATTTTATACCCTCTCGACAGTTACCACTTTCTTTCACACCTCCATACGGCATATGGTCTACTCTAAATGTTGGAATGTCATTAATAACTACTCCACCTACTTCTAAAAGATGCATGGCTTTTGAAGCTTTTCGAATATCATTTGTAAAAATACCAGCTTGTAATCCAAACCGAGAATCATTTATTGCTTCAATAGCTTCTTGAACAGTACTAATTTTATTTACTGTAACAATGGGCGCAAAGACCTCTTGGCACGATACTTTTGAAATTGAAGGTACTTCAGCTAAAATAGTAGGTTTTAAAATATTTGCTTCTACTTGGCCCCCACTAATTAATTTTGCTCCCTCTGCTATCGCCTCATCAATCCAGCTTAGGGCTCGATTATTGTCCTCTATACTAATCAGCGTTGAAATATCTGTCGTTATATTCAGCGGATCTCCCAATACCAATTTCTCAGCCTTTTCTTTAAACTTTTGCAAAAATTCTTCTGCCACACTTTCATGCACATAAATTCGTTGTAATGAAATGCAAATTTGTCCTTGATTTGAAAATGCCCCAACCACACATTTATCAGTTATTACATCAATATCCGTATGTTGATCGATGATTAATCCTGCATTCGATCCTAGTTCTAGGGAGACTTTCTTCAGTCCAGCACGTTGTTTTATACCTAACCCAACGCCTGGACTTCCCGTAAACGTAACCATTTTTACTTTTTCACTTTCTACCAAAACATCTCCAACTGTTCTTCCACTTCCAGTTACCAAATTAAATGCGCCTTTTGGTAAATCTGTTTGGCTTAATAATTCCGCTAAAAATATGGATGATAGCGGTGTTTGAGATGCTGGTTTTAGAACAACCGTATTACCCGCTGCAATCGCTGGCCCTAATTTATGTGCGACTAAATTCATCGGGAAATTAAATGGCGTAATAGCTGCTACCACTCCTAATGGTTCTCGAATTGTTAATCCAATTTTATTCGCACCATTTTTGGCAGCATCGATAGGTAGAACTTCACCGTAAATTCGTTTTGCCTCTTCTGCCGCGAATTTATAAGTTTCTATTGTTCGTTCTACTTCACCTATTGCAAATTTCAAAGGCTTCGCAGATTCTAATGAAATAATCTCTGCGGCTTTGTCTTTATTAGTAATTAACAGGTTTACCAACTGTTCTAATATATTTGAGCGCTCATAAGCCGTTAGATTTCGCATTACTTTAAATGCTTCTTGTGCTGCATCGATTGCCTCTTCAACCTGCTCGATTGAAGCCTGGGCAATCTTTGCGATTGTTTGTTGTGAATAAGGTGACTTTAAATCACTATATATTTCACTTTCTCTCCATTGTCCATCAATATATAAATTTTTTCTCATCGTGATAAAACACCTCCATCGACTGGGATTAAAATGCCTGTAACATAATCAGATGCTTTGGTAGCTAAAAACATAGCTGTACCTACAATATCTTGAGGATCGCCCCATTTTTTAGATGGAATGCGATCTTCAAATTCTTTTTTACGTACTGAGTCCTGTAAAATATCGGAATTCATGTCTGTTAAAATATACCCCGGAGCAATGGCATTTACTTGAATCCCATATTGAGCCCATTCATTTGATAATGATTTTGTTAATTGTAGTACCGCTCCCTTACTTGCTGAATAAGGTGAAGAATTGTACGCCCCAACAATGGATACGATTGAGCTTAGATTAATAATTTTACCTTGTCCAAATTTTTTCATTTCGACTGCCGCTAATCGACTTAATTCAAATAAAGATAAGACATTTAAGTTAAATATTTTTTGCCATGTATCTAATGGTACATCCACCGCTGGACTACGTTTAATAATTCCTGCACAGTTAATAAGAACATCTACTTTTCCATCTAATAGCTCTAAAGCTTGTTTAAAATATAGTTTTATTTTCTCGACTTCCATTAAGTCACACTTAATATAGCCAACATTTAAAGAGCTAAGTGAGGCTGTTTTGTCAGAAATATCCAGAACAATAATTTCAGCTCCAGCCTGCTTAAAGGCCTTTACGAATTCATGGCCAATTCCTTGAGCCCCACCGGTTACAATTATTTTTTTCCCTTTTAGATTAAAAAGTTCAGTGTTGTCTGTCATGTTAATGAACCCCTTTACCAATACTTAAATTAGCTACTTCCATAAATATTTCAGACAGTGATGGGTGTGGTTGAATCATCTCAGCCATTTCATACACGGTACCTTCAAGACTCATATATGCCGATCCTTGTCCAATTAATTCTGTTACATATGGACCTACCATACACATACCATAAATTTCACCGTATTTAGAATCTGTAAATACTTTGACAAAGCCATCTTTTTTTCCTAAAGTCTGAGCTTTTCCATTTCCAAAAAGATTATATTTAGTAACTGTGTAATCAATACCTTTACTTTTCAAGTCATTTTCTGATTGGCCAATACTTGCAATTTGTAAATTTGTATAAATGCATCGTGGCACAATTGAATAATCGATTTTCTTTTGTTTACCTAAAATATTCTCAATGACAGTTAATCCTTCTGCACTTGCAACGTGAGCAAGCTGATATCCGCCTATTACATCTCCGACCGCATAAATATTTGAAATATTTGTTTGTAAATAGTCGTTAACTTTAATAAATGCTCCATTGTACGCTAAGCCTAATTGCTTGGTCGCAGAATCGTTAGGTGTCCGTCCTACTGCCATAAGTAACTCTTCTGAAGAAACGACAACTTTCTCTCCTGATTTCTTCTCTACTTTTAGTGTCTTTAATCCATTTTCTTCACTCATACTTGTCACAAGATGTTCCGTTAAAATATTAATTCCTTTTTCGTGAAGCTTTTTGTGTAAAACTTTTGAAGCTTCCTCATCTTCCATAGCAATAATTCTGTTGCTATATTCAATAATAGTCACTTTAGATCCTAAACTATGAAATACATCGGCCAGCTCTACGCCAATTACCCCACCACCAACAATCGTAATAGATGATGGTAACGTTTTAAGATCAAAAATTGTATCAGTTGTATGATATTTAACTTTCTCTAAGCCTTCCATTTTCGGAATAAATGGACGGCTTCCTGTTGCAATAATAATATTTTTAGTTGAAAGAGTAGTCTTTTCATTATTTGAAATGACTTCAACCTCTTGAGGATTTTTTATTGATCCTAACCCATTAAATACTTCTACTTTTCTAGTTTTTAATAAAGATTGGATACCCATTCTTAAATTATTAAGAACTGAATTTTTGTAGGCAACCATACCTTCCATCGAAAATTCTACGTCTTTTACTATAATCCCACGTTGCTTTCCTTGCTCAATTTCTTCTAGTATTTCTGCATTTTTTAGAAAGGTTTTTGATGGGATACAGCCTTGATTGAGGCAAGTTCCTCCTAGCTGTCCAGCTTCTATAAGCGCAACCTTTAGTCCTTCACTGGCCCCTCTCAACGCAGCGACATATCCCCCGGGACCTCCGCCAATTATGATTACATCAAATGTTGTCATGTTCTCACCTCAATTTAAACAAGCATTCTAAATGGATTCTCTAGATTTTCTTTCAAGTCCGTCATAAACTGAGCAGCTGGTGCTCCGTCAATTACTCTGTGGTCAAACGATAATGATAATTGCATCATTGAATTTATAACTACCTCACCATTTTTTACAATTGGCTTTTCCAAAATTCTTCCTACACCTAAAATCGCTGACTGTGGCTGATTAATAATCGGTGTAAATGAATCAACAGCAAACATGCCTAGATTGCTAATTGTAAAAGTACCATTTTCAAAATATTCCGGACTCAATTTTCCACTCTTTATGTTTGCAACTATTTCCTTACTTCTTTTTACAATCTCCGCTAAACCTATTTGATCTGTATTTCCAATTACCGGTACTACCAAACCTTCATCTAGAGAAACGGCAAATCCAATATTGACCTCCTCATAAAAATGAATTTCGTTATTTTGTAATGAAATATTTAATGCTTTGTTTTTAGATAATGTATGTGCAACTGCTTTAACAATTAAATCGTTAAAGGATAATCGATACCCTGTTTCTTTCTCAATTACAGGTAGTAATTGTTTACGCAGACTTACACATTCCGTCATATTGATTTCTGTTGTCATTGTTACATGCGGTGCAGTATAATAGCTTTCGCTCATTCGCTCTGCAATTACTTTTCGCATGCCTTTTAACGGTACTTTTTTCAGCGGTGTAGATTCTACTTCTTGTGATGATGTTGTTGCAGAAACAGCGGACAAGACATCCTTTTTCGTTATTTTACCGTGCTGTCCTGAGCCAATTAAATCTTTATCATCTATCTTTAGGTCCTGAACCATCTTTTGTGCCAATGGTGTGATTTTAGATGTATCTTGTTGTAAGTAATTTTCAACATCCTGTTTTTGTACTCGACTGTTTGGACCTGTTCCAGATATAAGAGAAAGGTCAACTCCATTATCTTTTGCAAGCTTGTTGGCAGCAGGTGTTTTTCGTACTTTTCCTTGCTCATTGCTTTCTTCTAATTTATTATCTATAGATTCTGAGGAGTTTTCAGTTTGCTCTATTGCCTCATTTTCTTCACCCATATAGGCAATAATTTCATGTACTTTTACTGTGCTACCTGCATCATATAGTTTTTTTAAAAGATGTCCTGAAGATTCAGCTTCTACTTCTAGAACAATTTTATCTGTTTGAATTTCAGCAATCGGATCGCCTTCCTCGATAAATTCACCATCATTTACAAGCCAACTAACAATGATGCCCTCCTCCATCGTTGCTCCTAATTTGGGCATTACCACTTCTCTTGCCATTTCGGTTTCACCTCTATTTATTCATTAATTCTAAACATTTTTGATAAATATCTGATACTTGAGGGATTGCAGCTTTTTCAAGTTTTGGGTTATATGGTATTGGTGCTTCTACTCCACCTAATCGTAAAATCGGTGCATCTAAGTAATCAAAGGCATCACTCTCAGCGATTAAACTAACGATTTCTGTACCAAATCCGCCTCTTTTCACTGCCTCATAAACGACTAGTACTCTCCCAGTTTTCTTAACAGATTCTAAAATCGCCTTTTCATCTAACGGAACAAGTGTCCGTGGATCAATTACCTCCACATCTATTCCCTCTTGTTCAAGTTGTTGTGCAGCTTCTACTGCATGATTTACCATCATACCTGTAGCAATAATAGTAATGTCCTTCCCCTCTCGTTTAATATCTGCCACGCCAAGAGGAATTTCATAAGATTCTTCAGGAACATCTCCTTTTAGGTTATAAAGCATTTTATGCTCATAAAATAAAACCGGATTGTCATCTTTTATTGCAGCTTTTAATAAGCCCTTAGCATCGTATGCATTGGAAGGTTGTACAACTTTTAAGCCCGGTATATGTGTCATCCATGCTTCTAAGCTCTGTGAATGTTGTGCTGCAAATCCTGCACCAGAGCCAGCTGGTAATCTTACTACCATTGGAACTTTTGCTTTCCCACCAAACATATAACGCATTTTAGCTGCTTGATTTACAATATTATCCATAGCAATTACAACGAAATCGGAAAATTGAATTTCTAAAATTGGGCGCATTCCTGTCATTGCTGAACCGACCGCACAACCACTAATTGCTGCTTCTGAAATAGGAGTAATACGAACTCGTTCAGGACCAAATTCATCAATCATTCCACTTGTGACACCAAAAGCTCCACCATATACTCCGATGTCCTCACCCATAATAAATACATCATTATCTTCACGCATCACTTGAGTCATTGCTTCTTTAACAGCTTCTGAATAACTAATTTCTCTCATCTTGATTTCTCCTTTTCCCCTAGGCGTAAATATCTGTCATTAAAGTATCTATACTTGGATCATCACTATTTTCAGCATATTCAACCGCTTCTTTCATCTGGTTTTGAGCTTTTTCGTTTAACTCTATGAATTCGTTTTCATTTATGACATTATTTGAAATTAGAATTTCCTTAAAAACTTCGATTGGATCCTTTTCTTTCTTCCACTCCTTCTCCTCTTCGCGCGTTCTATATTTTCGAGCATCACTTCTTGAATGCCCTTCCCATCGATAAGTTTCCGCTTCAATCAATGTAGGGCCCTCACCCTTTTTCGCACGTTCGACTGCATCTTGTGTCGCTTTAATGACCTCTAAAATGTTATTACCGTTAATTGTTTCGCTTGGAATTCCGTAGCTTGATCCTCTGACAGCAATGGACTCAATATTTGTCATTTCTGTAATAGAACCTGACATTCCATATAAATTATTTTCACAGAAGAAAATTACCGGAAGCTTCCATATAGATGCAAGGTTAAGTGATTCGTGGAACGCCCCTTCATTTGTTGCACCATCCCCGAAGAAGCAAAGTACTACATAGCCTAGCTCCTTCATTTTTGATGTCAAAGCAGCGCCGACACCAAGTGGTAGACCAGCTGCTACAATTCCATTTGCACCTAGATTTCCAACTGTCATATCAGCGATGTGCATAGAACCTCCTTTGCCTTTGCAATGACCCGTTACCTTCCCAAATAGCTCTGCGACCATCTTTTTAACATCTGTTCCTTTAGCAATACTGTGTCCATGACCGCGATGTGTGCTTGTAATCTTATCTTCATTATTCAGAGGGAAACAAGCACCTACTGCTGTGGCTTCTTGGCCAATACATAAATGCATAGTTCCATGAATTTTTCCTTGTTGATATAGTTGTTTCAGTGTCTCTTCGAACTTTCTAATGAGAATCATGTCATACAACATTTTCTTTAAATCCTGATTGTCTAAGCCTAATTCTTGAAATAATAACTCATTTGACATATATAGAACCTCCTAAAGATATTTACATTAATTATTAATGCAAAAAGCATGCCAACTTTTATTGATGCAAAAATCCAGTATTTTCTCATCGAACAAGGGGAAAATTGATGTATAATTGTGCCGAAGTGATGAGTTATTACATCACATCTACTTAAGGGGGAGTATGAATGTTTTACAATCAATTAAAAGTACTAGGGGTTATAGAGTGGGATCAAGTTAGAGATGTTCTAGCAATTAATGAAACTGCCAAGACTTATGAAAAGTTTTTTGATGATATAAAAAAGCAAGTTTCTAATGGTTATAAGTATTTTTGTATGTTGTCTTCTAACTTGGAGATAAATGTTATAAACAATGCTGAGGATTTTTCTAAACTAACAATTTTTATATTACCTCTAACAGAATCCGTTAGCTTAAATCAGGAAATTGATAAGTTGGATAATTTAAAAAAAGAGTTAGATGAAGTTATTAATTCATCGTTTGACGGTATTGTTATTTCTGATGCGAAAGGGAAAATTATGTATCAGAATCCTGCCTATGAAAGAATTACAGAGCTTTCAACTGAATTTTGCATAGGAAAAAATCTACAATCCTTAGTAGACAAAGGAATTATTGATGTTTCTGCATCATTAAAAGCTATCAAGGGGAATCGTTCTATCACAATAAGTCAGAAAATTAAAACAGGGAAAAATGTTTTAGTTTCAGCCGTTCCAATCAGAAGCAAGCAAGGGGAAATCATCAAAATTGTTAATAATGTCCGTGACTTAACTCAACTAAATAATCTAGAGACAGAAATTCAACAATTAGAAATTAAAAATCAAAGAATCCATGAAGAGTTACAACAATTAAAAGGGATTAGTGACCCGAAATATTCAATTATCGCACACTCTACACAAATGAAAGATGTCATTGACCGGGCTTTAAGAGTTGCTCAAATTGATTCAGGTGTATTAATTCAAGGGCCGTCTGGTGTAGGTAAAGAAAAAATAGTAGATTTAATACACCGAAATAGTATTCGGAAGGATGGGCCATTGATTAAAATTAATTGTGGTGCAATCCCTGAATCTCTTCTTGAATCGGAATTATTCGGATATGAATCAGGTTCTTTTACAGGTGCCACAAAAAAAGGGAAGGCTGGATTATTTGAGGCTGCTAATAATGGTACAATCTTTTTAGATGAAATTGGAGAGATGCCTCTACAGCTTCAAGTAAAACTATTACGAATACTTCAAGAACGAGAAGTTATGCGCATTGGTGGTACAACACCAATTCAAGTAGATGTCCGTGTAATTGCTGCAACAAACAGGAATTTATCGGATATGATTGAAGAGACGAAATTTAGAGAAGATTTATACTATCGACTTAATATTATACCAATCAAAATTCCACCACTTGAGCAAAGAGTAGCGGATATCATTCCTCTTATTTATCATTTTACGAATAATTTAAATATTAAATATGGATTAAATCGTTCTTTTTCATCTGAAGTGCTTGAAACGTTTGCGAACTATAAATGGCCAGGGAATGTCAGAGAGTTACAGAACATCGTAGAACGAGTTGTTTTAATGAGTCAACACTCAGAGATTACGATGGATGATTTACAAAGAGAATTAAACTTAAATAGCGATAGCATTCAAGTATCAAATGGCAATACATTAATTACCCATCATCTACCGTTAAAGGATCAAGTTGAATCTTTTGAGGAAAATATTATTCGAGAAGCAATTAAAATTTATCCTAGTATAAGAAAAGCAGCAATTGCATTAAAAATAGATCAATCCACACTTGTAAGAAAACTACAAAAATATAAAATAGAGAACCATTCATAATAAAAAACGACCTCCTGCTTTTGAACAGTGGAGGTCATTTTTATTTAACTTTAATATCATTACTTACTAGATAATAACTGTGGTAAAAATAACGTTAATTGCGGCACAAATGTAATGACGCCTAGTAATATTAGTAACGCTATTACAATAGGCGTTAAATGTTTAAAAGTTTCTTCAAAACGTATATTTGCCACTTTTGCACCAATAAACAGATTTAACCCCAATGGTGGTGTTAATAAGCCTAATGTCAGGTTGAAGCACACGATCATTCCAAAATGTAATGGATCTACTCCTAAAGGCGTAACGATTGGTAAAAGTAATGGTACAAATATTAATAATGCTGCAACTGTTTCAATAAACATTCCTACAACTAATAAGAAAAGATTAATTAACACTAGAACGATAATCGGATTTGTTGTAAAGCTTGAAATACCATTAGCTATATATTGTGGTACTTGCTCTAATGTTAAAATTTTACCGAAGAACGTTGCTGTACCAACGAAAATCATGACAGAACCAGATGTAACAGAAGCTTTTAAAAATACATCCATTAAATCACTTAATCGTAATTCTTTATAAATGAATAAACTTACGATTAAGCTATAAACAACAGCTACTACCGCTGCTTCTGTAGGCGTTACAATACCACCATATATCCCACCTAAAATAATGATAGGGGCTAATAATCCGAACTTTGCTTCATTTAACGATCGCCAAAAACCTATTTTTTCTTCTTCCGGTTGTTGGTCTACATAACCTTCTCTTTTACATACAATATAGTTAATGATGATTAATATCACTGCAATTAATAAACCTGGGACAATACCAGCGATAAATAAGTCGCTAATTGACACTCCTGCCATGATGCCATAAAAGATAAAGACAATACTTGGTGGAATGATAGGACCGAGAGCGCCTGCACTTGCTGTTAATGCTGCGGCATATGGTTTCTTGTAACCACTGTTAATCATGTGCGGTATCATAATTCCACCGATACTGGCAACCGTTGCTGCACCTGATCCAGAGATTGCTGCAAAAATTAAACTTGCGAGTATTGTAATTAAACCTAAGCTACCTGTCCAGGAGCCCACCATTGATTTGAAGAAATCAATAAGTCTTCTAGAAATCCCCCCTGTACTCATTAACTCTCCTGCTAAAATGAAAAATGGTACAGCTAATAATGAGAACGAATCATTCGATGTAAATGTCGCTTGAATAAGAAATGAAATAGGGATTGTTCCTTCAATTAGAACAACGGTTAACGCAGAAATTGCTAAAGAAATTGCAATCGGGATATTTATTAATAGACATAGAATAAATACAATTGTGAGAATTCCAATGGCACCTAACATTATTTCTCACCCTCTTTTCTCTTTACAAAAACATCTAATATCTCCACTACAAAAATTCTTATAGCCATTAAAAAATACCCAATCGGAATCCCTAAATAGACTACTCCCATTGGTAAATTAAGTGCTGCTGAAGTTGCGTTTTGTTTGTATAGATTATTTGCATATTGAAAGCCTAGATACGAAATATATAAACTGAACAGCATCCATATCATACTACCTACCAAGTTCACATATGGCCGGATTTTTTTTGGGATAATCATATTCAATGCTTCTACTCTAATATGTGCTTTCGTAATGACAGCATAACTTGCACTTATAAAAACAAACCAAACAAACAAATATCTTGATAGTTCTTCTGCCCAAACAATTGAGGAGTTAAAAACATATCTTGAAACCACAGCTGCAAACATGACTACCGTCATAATTAATAGAATTGCAAAGCTAGCATAAGCTTCGATTGGTCTCTTCATAAGCTTCCCCATTGCTTGTCCCCTCCTTTTGTACCCTTGTAATTATCAATAGGTCTTTTCATTACAAGGGCAATAAATTGAACTTTATTTCTCAGGAAATTATTTCAATTCCTCTAGTAATTTGATAGCTAAATCATAATTTTCTTGACCAATTGCATCCATGTTGTCTTTGGCAACATTTGATGTCACTTCTTTAAATACCTTTCTCTCTTCCTCAGATAATTCAACTACATCTACACCTTTATCTTTTAAGCCTTGGATGGCATCTTTTTCTGCTTTCGCTACAAGGTCTATCGCATATTTTGTATATGAAGCTACAGATTCATCTATCATCTTTTTCATATCTTCACTTAAACCATCATAGAAATCCTTATTTACTAGCACACCATGTAATAATAAAATGTGATTTGTCGCTGTAAAATGGTTGTTTACTTCATAAAAACGATCTCCGTAAATTAAAGGTGTTGTTGTAGATACACCATCGATTGTACCTTGCTGTAATCCTGTAAACACTTCACTATAAGCCATTGGTGTTGGGTTTGCTTTCATTGACTTCAAAGTACTTAAATGTAAATTCGCAGATGAACTTCTAATCTTCAAACCTTTTAAATCTGATGGTTTCTTAACAGATGTTTTACCGTTTAAAATGCTATAGTAGCCTAAATCTATAAATCCAAGGAGATACATATTTGATTTATCAGCAACCTCTTTCTTTAATAGGTCCCCATATTCTCCCTCTAGGAAAGAGTAAAATTGTTCGCGACTATCAAATAAAAATGGTACATCAAAAATATTAAAAGCATTTGCACCAATTGAATTTGCAATACCGTAAGCTGATGTTGTTGACAGTTGAATTGTACCGTTTTGTAATAATTCAGCTGTTGTTTCATCAGAAGTTGTTAATGTACCGCCATTATAAATTTCAACGTTTATATCACCATTGCTTTTCTCTTCGATTGTATCTTTAAAATTCTCATATCCTAAATTTAAAAAGTTGTTTGCATCGACTTGGTTTGCCATTTTTATCGTAATTTCTTTACCATTAGATGCTGATTCTTTTCCACTGTTGCTTGAACACGCTGCTAAAAATATTAACGACAACGCCATTATTGAAAACATCAATTTCTTTAGTACATTTTTATTTTTCATAGTATAAGCCTCCTGCTTTTCACTAAACATTCGTTCAATTGATTTGATGATTTAAATTCATAAAAATTGTCCAATTCTACCGGATTAAAAATTCATTTTAGATTGTCCACCGTCTACATTGATGGTTGCACCAACAATCCAAGAAGCTTTTTCAGACGTTAAATAAACAACTACATCTGCAATTTCTTCTGGTGTACCAAAACGACCTGCTGGAATATCATTCTTTACAAACTCTTCAATTTTATAAGGATTCTCTCTCGTTAACCTTCCCCAAACACCACTTTCATGATAAACACTACCAGGTGCAATGCTGTTAACTCTTATACCGTATTTAATGACTTCGCTTGCTAACGCTTTCGTGAAACTAATTAATGCTGCTTTTGAATTATTGTAGGTTGCCTTGCCTCCACTTTCCCTACCATAAATAGAAGAAATATTAATAATATTCCCTCTTCCTTGTTTTTTCATATGTTTAATGACCAATTTGCTAAGATGTACGGTCGAAAAATAATTTAATTCAAATGCTTCATAGAAATTCTCCATGGGAGTTTCTAATATGCTAGAGCCATTACTTCCCCCTGCATTATTTATCAATATATCGATATGATCATGATCTAATATGTATTTTTCTATTAGACCCTCACGCTCATAATTATTCGTAATGTCAGATTGATAGGTCGTAACATTTTTTAACTGTAGTTTGGCTTCATTCAAATGCTCTATAGAACGGCCAACAATTGAAACATTCGCATTTTCTTCTATAAATCTCTTAGCTATTTCTAGTCCAATACCCTTTGAACCACCAATAATCAATACATTTTTCTTAGCTAGATTCAACTCCATATAATTGCTCACTTTCTCGAGATTATCGTTTATCTCCTACTAACTCGCTACCTATCTATAATTCCTTATCTAGGTTTACTAGTTCAAAGAGGATATCATTTCTTATAATTCCAACTCCAACTTTTTATCTTCCTAAAAAACCACCGTCTACTGGTAAGAGGATGCCATTGATATAGTCTGATTTATCTGAGCATAAAAATTGTAAAGCACCAGCTAATTCATTTGGCTCGCCAAAGCGTCCAGCAGGTACACGGCTAATTAGTGATTGATATCTTGACTCATCCTCAAGAATAAATTGATTTAATGCTGTTTTATAGTATCCAGGAGCAATTGCATTTACGTTAATACCATCTTTAGCCCATTCGTTAGATAAAGATTTTGTCAATTGGGAAACTGCTCCTTTACTTGCGGAATAAGCTGATGCATTATAACCACCCTGTACAGCTAATACAGATGCAATATTGACTATTTTCCCAGCGCCCTTTTTCAACATTTCATGATATGCCAGTCTACTTAATTCGAATATTGCAGTGACATTAACATCAATGATTTTTTGGAAATCCTCAATTTGTAAATCAATCGCAGGCATTGGTTTATGAATTCCAGCGTTATTTACAAGAATATCTAACTCCCCACCTAATAGTTGAACTGCTGCATGGAATACTTCAGGAATTTTCTCTAAGTTCGATAAATCTGCTCGCGCCCCGTATACAGAAAATCCTTCATTCTGCATATCTTGAGCAATCTTCTCTACATCATTTGAATAATCAATGATACAAACCTCTACACCATATTCACAAAGACCCTTTACCATTGCTAACCCGAGACCTTGAACGCCACCTGTAAGTATTGCTTTTTTACCCTGTAAACTTTGCATAAACTCCATCCTTTACTGAATTCGCTTTCATTAATTTGTACTCTTTTCCATCAGCTCAATAATATATCCATCCGGATCATACATATAAATAGCTTTTGATCCCTTATTTGCACCTAATGTAATATCTACAATTTTTTTAGATCTAAATTGAACTCCAGACAATTTTAGATCCTCGTACATTTCTTCTATCCCTTCAACCTTTAGACAAATATGTCCCGATCCATAATCGCATGGACGAACATTGCCTGGGTATCTTTCCATGCCTACATACTCAAGTAGCTCTATTTCATTTCCTCCTGGAATTCTAATAAATGCAATTTTGACCTCTTGTAAATTGACAAGTTCAACTATGCTTGAAATATATTCATTACTTGAAATTTGTCTCGAAATTAATTCTAAACCTAACTTATTTACGTAAAAATCTAAAGAAATCTCTAAATCCTTTACTGTTATTCCACTATGGATAAAACCTGTAACTTTCCCCTTCACATTTATCCCCCCTTTCCGCCTCACTTTTATATCATGCAAAAACCGTGCCAATTTTAAACCATGATTAAAAGTTGGTGAAGTTAGATTAATAACACCAATGACACATAAAAATATTTGCAAAAAATCATCACTTGATGATTTTTAACATCATTTAATTTTAGGGCTTTATAATTTTTTATTACCCGAAAATAGGCGAGAACTCATTTAATGGATATTTAGACATATTATTTAGTTCTTGACAAAATGGAGTGGTATATACTTTAATTAATATATGTTTTAATAATTAAAATATATATTAATTAAATTAACATGAGGTGATTATCCGTGATTCAAAAACTACGTACAGTAACCCTTACAAATGGCAATATTAAAGACTTAGCAGCAGACTGTGAGCAATTAAATATCCGTGGATCCGTTGCTTTACATCAAGAAGTACGCCTAAAAAAGATCTCTACTCATGGTCATAGTTCTTTTCATTCCCGTGTTGAAGCGCAGATTTTAAATAGTACAGGATCATGCTCTATAAAAGATTTTTGCGAAATTAATGAGGTTAAAAATGCCGGGAGCTTAAATATGCGCAATGGGCAAGTAACAAAATTGAATAGTTCTGGGAAGCTGACCATTGAACAAAGTTTAGAGGCTGAAATTGTGGATGCAATCGGTATTGTGAAAGCAGCAGAAATACTAGCCAAACATTTTCATTTAAAATTGTCTGGTGAAAGTGGAATTAGGGAGCTTATTGCAGATGAAATATGGATAGAAAAGGATAAGATTTCTGTTCTTCCTTTATTAAAGAAAAAATTAATTTGTCATTGTATAAAAGGGAAAAATGTACGACTTTCCTATACGCATGCGGAAGTAGTCGAAGGAGATGTGGTCATTGTAGGCAGTAATTGTAGAGTAGAAACACTTTATTATAAGGATAGCTATTCAATCGCTCCAAATGCTAAAGTGCAACAAATTGTACGGAGGGAAAAGGAATGACATTCGTAAAAATCATTCAGGCCTTTTTTTGCTCATCGGCACTCCTTGTGTTATCTATCCTCTATGTATGTTTGGTAGTAAGTGCATTAGTGTCAATACTAGCTGGCATTTTGCGAACATTTGGCCTTGAGCAAATAAAGATGGGCATTTGGTATGGCGTTGACCTTCCAGTCATCTTTAGCATTCCCCTAGCCCTTCTTGTATCTTTTTTGCTGTTCTTTTGTTCAATGTATGTTAAACGCTCTATCGTATTCTGTCTTTCGAAGCTTAGGTTTTAAAATAAAAAGGCACATCTTTTGTTTTAATCATAAAAGATGTGCTTCCCTCTCATATCTTGTCCAGAAATAGATACTTTTATTAATTCTGAGAATACTAAATTAGAATTTGAAAAGCTTCTCTTACACCTAAAAGAGGAACTAGTAATAATAATCCGCTGGAGACTTTAGGCCAACAGATGTAAGAAAAACATATTGAAATGCTTTAGGCTGAGTGACGAAATACATGGACATCCCCTCTACAGCTCCCCTTCGAGAAACTTGATAAGATATATTTCAGGCTTCGTAAGAAATTCTTTAAAGCTACACAAATCAGCATACTCCTGATGCTCCACATCATAGCAACCAATTTGTCCTTTTTTCTTTGGATTCCATACTATCTGTAAATCTGAATAATTGTCGATATCTGCTGATAAACGCAGTAGCTTTTGACGACCAACCTTCATTTCAATGGTATCCGTCAATGTGAAAAACTCGATATAGCTGATTTCATAATCATTGGGATCTAGCTCAAGGCGCAGCTTGTCTCCTGTAAGAAAGCTCATCAGCTCATCACTCAATTTATATTTTTTCAACGCATATTTTTTGTTCTCTAAATCATGAAGCTCGGTTGGCTCCAGTGATTTCAAATAGTCGGCCAATACAGTATTTTTATTGCCCACCGCAATCGTATATGGACGCTCTCCATCCTTTTCCGCTAAGGTAACGTCTGCACCACGTTCAACCAAGTATTTCACCATTGTTAGATTCCCTATTCGTGTTGCCTCTGTTAATGGAGTCGCTTCATAAGGATAAACCATATTCGGCTTATTATAATTAATGTCCACCCCTTGATCGAGTAAATATGTAATTGTCTTCATGTCATGATCCGACACAGCTTGACGTAATACTGGACCGCCGTGCTGTTTTATATCCAAACCTAGTTCATGAATGAGGGGCATATTTTTTTTATTACCATAGTAGGCCTGTGAATAGGCGCCAGACCCGACCTGATTGAGCATGTCCAGCTTCGCTCCATGCGCTACAATATAGCGAACTACATCTTCCTTACAATAACGAACAGCACACAAAAAAGCTGGGTTATTTTTAACGTTCAGGTTGACACCATGCTCTACTAATAGCTTTACAACATTCAGTCTCTGCGATATAAGCGCCAAATCTAACGGACTTAACGAGATATGTTTACTCAATATAATGTCATCTTCAATATCCCAGCCCTCTTCAATAGCGTTCAGTAAAGCAGGAATATTTCCATTGTATATATGCATTGCAATTTCCGACAGTTCATTAAATCTCCCGATATCTTTTAAATTAATCATCCATCTCGCTCCTTCCTAGTGTTTATGAAAAGTATAGAAAACAACCTTATAGAACACAACGGTCCATAAGGCTTACAGGAAAACGGCAGGATGAAAACCTTGTGCTACAAGGAGATGCTAGCGCTACTTTTATTAACTTAAAGTCATCCACTATGCTTTTCAAAGCTGAAATCTTTGGTTGGATTATCATCCTAATTACTGACATTGTAGTTACCTGGGTGTTTTATATTTTTCTAAAGCCCATTAATAGAGGCCTTGCATTGCTCGCAGCATGTCTCCGTCTTACCTATACGACGATATTAGGCATTGCCATTCTGTTTATGATGATTAATATTTGAAATGGCTTGTTCATTGGATGTGACCTCTTTTCTTGTTTCATGACTGTATCTCTTCAACAATCGCCTGTTTTTGTTCTTCATTAAGTGTTAAATACTTCATTAGTATTTTTTCTCATTTAGCTCTCCACTCAACTTTTTTCATTAAATTATTGTGATTTTGTCATTAATTTAAGCCTATTTTAATATATTAGTTAATATGGATGATAGTTCTCACTACACCCTAGGAAAGCACCCAGTCAGAGCGAAAATCTCCATCTCGTTATCATAATGAGCCTTATTTTTTTGCAAAATATGCTTCTCAACGGTTTATGAAATAAAAAAATAGAACCTTCAATCCAAAATTAGATTGAAGGCTCTATATTATATTTTGTAGAAACAATTGCTTAAACGCTTACATCCTCTGTTTCTACATCAAAATTTTATTTTAAACCAAGCGCTTCGTCTGTGGATGTACTAATTTCCTTAAATAGCTCTGGGTTTTCTGCTAATGCTATGCCGTAAGATGGGATCATTTCCTTAATTTTCGCTTCCCATTCTTTACTATGTTGAGGGAAGCATTTATTGATTACCTCAAGCATAACGTGTACAGCAGTAGATGCACCTGGAGAAGCTCCAAGTAATGCAGCAATTGAGCCATCAGAAGCACTTACAACTTCCGTACCAAATTGAAGCGTTCCTTTACCACCAGCTTCAGTATCTTTAATAACTTGTACACGTTGACCAGCTACAATAATATCCCAATCATCGCTCTTAGCATTTGGGATGAAATCACGTAACTCTTCCATACGTTGTTCTTTAGAGAGCATTAGCTGTTGGATTAAATATTTTGTTAATCCCATTTCTTTAACGCCTGCCGCTAATAACGTTGTAAGATTATGCGGTTTTATAGAAGCAAATAAATCCATATTTGAACCTGTTTTTAAGAACTTAGGTGAGAAACCTGCGAACGGTCCAAATAGTAAAGATTTTTTGTTATCAATATAGCGTGTATCAAGATGCGGAACAGACATTGGTGGAGCACCAACTTTAGCTTTTCCGTATACTTTCGCATGATGTTGTTCAGCAACTTCTTGGTTTTTACATACTAAGAATAATCCACTGATTGGGAATCCACCAATATGTTTTCCTTCAGGAATACCTGATTTTTGTAGTAATTCTAGGCTTCCTCCACCAGCTCCAAGGAAGACAAATTTTGCTGTATGGTATTCCATTTTACAGCCATCCTTGTCATGCACTCGTACTTCCCATGAACCGTCGCTAGTACGTTTCATGCTTTCAACACTATGGTTGTAGTTGATGTCAACACCTTTAGTATTTAAGTGGTCGAATAACATACGTGTTAATGCACCAAAGTTAACGTCTGTACCAGTGTCGATTTTTGTTGCAGCGATAGCTTCATCTGCTGGGCGATCCTGCATAATAAGAGGAATCCATTCCTTTAGTTTTTCTGGGTCATCAGAAAATTCCATGCCTTGGAATAAAGGATTTTTTGTCATCGTTTCATGACGTTTTTTTAGAAACTCTACATTATCCTTCCCTTGTACTAAACTCATGTGAGGTAAAGGCATAATGAAGTTTTGTGGATTATTGATTAGTTTATTGTTCACAAGATAAGACCAAAACTGTCTTGAAACCTGGAACTGTTCATTAACGTTAATCGCTTTACTGATATCGATTGATCCGTCTTTTTTCTCTGAAGTGTAGTTAAGTTCACAAAGCGCCGCATGCCCAGTTCCCGCATTATTTAATTCGTGAGAACTTTCTTCACCTGCTTTATCGAGCTGCTCAAACACTGTAATTTTCCAATCTGGCGCTAATTCTTTGAGCATTGTACCCAAAGTCGCACTCATGATTCCGGCACCAATTAAGATAACATCTGATTTAATTTGTCTGTTACTCATTTTTACCTTCCTTATATATTAAGATTTGCAGAAAGGATGTAAGCTCTCCTGCTTGGATGTCACAGTAAGCCATGGAGTAACCTAGGAGCACACCTTTTCTGTATCAATTATTACCTTATTGCAGTGTATCACAATTACATAAAGATTAAAATATCAACTATCTATATGAGAGTTATGTGCATTTTTCGAGCCTTCTCCTTAATAAATCAAGAGAAAAGCCTCCTATTCCCTCATCACGAAATCCAACCTTTTTTTAAGCTTTATGGAAAAATAGACCTAAAATTGGCTAGCATTTTCATATAATAATGAGCTTTACTAATTATTATATCTATATAATAACATAAAAATATGGAACCGGTCTTGTTTTTGCACCGGCTCCTTTCCACTTATCTCTTTTCGCTATTTTTCTAAATAAACGAGTTCTGTCCCAGCCTCTTTTTTCTAATTATGAATGGATGAATTATTTTAGCCTGTCTCTGTGTCTAGAAGATACAATCCGCTTATTTAAAAATATCAGCTAAATAGGTTTGAATAGATTCAGGTAATATTTGAAAAAACAATCCTTCATATTTGATATCGAGTATACCAGCAATGAAAATAATAATAATGATGACTAATAAAAGGGGTTTCTTATTTTTAGAAATCCACTTCAATAGGCTCCCTCCTCTGAAAAAATAACGTTGCAATTTAAGTATATATTGATTCATGTAATGTATAAACCTATCCTTTTGATGATAATATCATTCTCTGTCACCCATATTGGAAATGTTACATAAATTAAAATGATACTGTACTAAAGGTGCTTCCCTTGGGCAAACAATAATCAGATAATCGATTGAGATTTAATAAAGAAAGGAATGGCTATGGTAAATTTCAAGTCTTTTCGTGGGGTCGTTACACAGATTGATGATTTTTCAATCGGGCAAAATGGGGAAAGGGAAGGTTGTTATAAACTTATGACGGTAGAAGATAATACTGGCGGCATCGTCAATTTTGTCGTCTCACCTTCTACTTATTTTGTAAACCAAGAAATTGTGACTCTCGGTGATCAGGTTACTGGATATTATGATGGGGATGCACCTGTACCTTTAATATACCCTCCTCAATATCGAGCACTCGTCGTTGTAAAGGAAAATAACTATCAAAATGTCAAAGTCGACTTTTTTAATAACCAATTAGTAAGTAGTGATGGCCAATTACAACTAAATCTCTTTTCTTACACACTTATCTTGCTCAAAAATGGGCAACCCTTTTCAAAAAGTCCAGCAAATCGAAACCTAATTGTTATCTATGGCCCTACTACAAGAAGTATTCCTGCACAAACCACACCTTACAAAATAATCGTTTGGTGTTAACGAAAGATTAGACTCATCACCACCGTTAATTTACTGCAAGCAAACTAAATAAATAAAAAACAAACGGCTTAAGTCCTTTAGAATACAAGGCTCAAGCCGCTTAAAGCATTATTATTTCTTCTGTCTACTTGACAGGGAGCCGTTCAAATCGACGCGAGTTACTGTCTTACTCTACTCCACTTTCCCTTGCATTTCGTGTAATTGCTGCCTGATCAGCTCTAAGTGTTCTTTATTTTGTTTAACCATATCCAAATGCTCACCATATTGCACCGCATTCGTGAGTGCATTTTCTGCATGCTCTATTTGATTGAAAGCATGCTCAATCGCTATCTCCTCCGGATGTGACTTTGCATGCTTCAACAAACGCTCTGCCTTTTGGACTGAGTTGCCAAACAAAGTGCTTGGGTGATCCTGTTTCCAACTTGTTTCTGAGTGCTTAGCCAATTATATCTCTTCCCTTTCTTCAATTAGATAAATTATCTAGACATAGTATTTTAAAAAATACAGAAAATATGCATGTATGAAGTAGGCGGAAAAGTTAAAAAGTGCAATATAAATTTTATATATTCACCTTTATTTATTACTGATAGTATGGCGTTCTTTTATTGACGAACCACATGTTATAGCGAAAATGGGACAAACAGAAACATGGATGGTATTTTTAAAGACGGTCTCCTTTACTTTATAAAGCCTCTTAATACTTGCTAAAAAATTTTCTTCTTATAATTCTTGATTAGCCATCTTCTTATTGTCAGTATGAATGCTTTTCATCCCTTCAAAAAATGGATATTCACTACTTAAATATCCTTCTAACTCTCCGTTGTCATGAAGAAGCTGATTCAAGTAATACTTCGAATAATTTATCCTTTTTTGGATTTCCTGTTGATTTTGTGTTGTCGAACCGTGTCCAGGTATGTGAGTCGTTATTTGATGATTAAGCAAAATATTTTCAGCTTTATTGATCGTATTTATATAATCTTTATAATTGCTAAAAATGAACGGAAACTCAATATCTGACAGATAATCTCCAGAAAGAAATAAGCCATAAGGTTCTATAACAGTAAATAAACCATCATAAGTGTGACCAGGTGCTTGATAAAATGTCATGGTTATCGAACCTAATTCTAATTTATGCCCATCCTCTGAAACAACAATATCTACAGTTGGATATACAGCTGAATAACTTCTATTCAAATAATATCCTTGGTCAAATTGTTTAATTTTTTGAATGATGTCTTCTTTGTTTGGATTTTCATCAAATTGTTTAGATGCAATTACCTTAGCTTCTGGAAATGCCCCTGACCCAATAATATGGTCAAAATCGCTATGTGTGTAAATAATATATAATTGTTTATCACCTTTTATCTTGTTTATGTAGCCCTTAATTTCTTCAACTTCAGTAGGTAACCAATTAGGATCCGTCATAATTATAGCTTCATTAGTTTGAATGATTGCCGAGGTAGTCATATATAATGCACTTTGAAAAACTGTAATATTATTTTTTTGGAATTGAATCACTATGAACCATCCTTTTCCCCATATTGTTAATACAGATTTCTCTAATTTTTATTCATACAAATAGGTAGCATTTTAAAGGCTCATCACCATAACGTGAGGTTGATCTCCGTTCTGACTGGACGCTTTCCTGGGGCGTCCGATGAGCCGCTTCGCTTGCGCTCCAGGGTCGCATCTGTGACGCCATCCCCAAGGAGTCGCCCAGTCTCCACTCCAATCACGGCATCCCCAACTATTAGTGGTGGGCTAGTTTGTTGAACAAGAACTTTAATTTGTTCATTTGTCCTCTCTATTTCAATAGTTCTAGCAATATCGATAAATCCCTCTTTAAAAAATTGATTACAAGCATTCATTACAAGCTCTATATATTTTTTACTAACATTCATCTAAAAACCGCCTTACTTATGATACGATTCTCCATGACTAGTCTAAGTGTAGAGGGATATTCCTTTGTATACCACCGTCTATTACAAAATCCTCTCGAATCAATCTCCCCTATAATTAGATAGAAACCTTTCCATTCAATAAGGAGAACCAACATGAACAACAATAAGGACAACACAGAAGTCATCTTACTTTCTGACCCCTCTGAATGCTTGATGCATCCATTTTATAATAAACAAATCGTCTTTACAGGGGCACTTTCCACCATGACACGTTCAGAAGCTGCGAAAAAAGTACGAGCTTGTGGAGGGATTATGCAAGGGGCTGTTACACAGGATACAGATTTCGTTATTCTGGGGAAGAAACGTCGTGGTATAAGTACGAAACAAGCAAAAGCTGAGCGGTTGATTAGCCTTGGCCTGGACATTCAAATTATTGTTGAGGATGATTTTATTTGGCTCATTTCTATGGAAACAGAATATCTACCATCATCTTTCAAAGATGGGCTTCCTCAAATTTAAATACCTTTTCTCGAATTCATCTCATCTAAAAAGGTATGCAAAACAACTATGTTCGCATACCTTTTCACCTATTTTATTTCCTCAAACTTCTCAAAGGTTCTCCGTAATAAATCTAAATGATTTTAATTTGAAAGCTTACAATTCCAGAAGAACTAGAACAATTAACTAATCAAAGTTTAAAAAATAGCACGACTTAGTTTACTACACAATCAAGCTCAAATATAGAACATATCTTATAGTATCCTAGCAAAAGGAGGTGATAAAATGGTGCAAATTCTTGATTACCAAGCAACTGAACCTCTAAGTACGTTTAACCCAGAAATTGCTTTTCCAATTCCACAGGCTCCATTTAGAGTTCTTTTAGCTTCGATTCAAATAAACATCCCAGGCACCGCTTCAAGAAATAATCGCGTTGAGCTTCTTTCAAGCGTCGGTGTGTCCGGAATTACAAATATTTCACAAATTGTATTTAGAATCTTCCGTAACGGGAAAGAAATCTTTAATACTCAAGATGGAGTAGAATCAGCTGGTTCAGAGCAAAATTACATCTTTACGTTCCAAGCTATTGATTCCAATTTAATAGCTGGCGCTAACTTCTATCAGGTTTTCGCTGAGAATATTACACCCAACACACAAGCAGACGTTGTTGGACCCGTTTCTTTTAGTGGCCTAGCAATAAAAAGTTAACGATAATAGCTCTTACTATGCATCTTGACCACGTTATGCTCAGTACAAATTTGTGGCATACATGATCGATTTTTTAGAGTGTCAATCGATAGAGTGAGATGCATGTTTTAAGGCACATTATATAAAGATTAAAAATAATAGGCTGTATAGAAGTTATAAAAAAATTAAACTTACTATACAGCCTATTTTATTTATATAATTACTTCCTAATCTAAAATTTATTAGATACTCATTTATTTATGATGCGGTTCTCCGTAATGTATTTAAATGAGGTTGAAGTTAATTATTCTCGTCAATGAATGAGCTTCATTTTCTTTCATTACCTCGCCATTTTGTTGACTTTGGCCCTGATTTTTTAGGAATGTTAGTTTTTTTAAAAATTCAATTAGATCAAACTCGGATGAGATTTTCCTGCAAGGCGTTGAGCAAAAATGAGCTCGGTTCACCTACGCTGTAAAGCTGCAAATCATGCATCGCTCTGGTGCAGGCGGTGTAGAAAACTCTGCGCAGGCTCTTATCACCATATTTTTGCTCCGATGCATCATAGATGATAACAGCTTCGAATTCGATGCCTTTGGATAAATACGATGGTATGACTACAACTCCTTGTTCATACTCAGGTGAGCCATTCTTTATGAGCTTAATATCTTCAATGTTGGACAAGGCTTCATATGCACTCTTACTTTCCTCAGCGGATTTGCATATTATGGCGATACTATTATAGCCAAGACTTCGCAAAGCTTCGACTTTGGAGACAATGCAGCGGTGCAGTTCTGCGTGATCGAACAATTGTGTTAGCACAGGCAACTCGCCATCGCGTTCGAAAGGAATAATCCGTTCGCCATTTGGAACTAGTCTGCGTGTAAATTCAATGATCGGTTTTGTAGAACGGTAGCTGCGCGTCATGTTGATTACTTCCGTTTCATCCTGCCCGTATAAGCTGCTAAGGCTATTAAAATCCACCATTTCATCAGCATGGGCAAATATCGCCTGATTAAAGTCACCTAGTACAGTCATCCTTGCCGAAGGAAACAAACGCTTTAGAAATTCGAATTGAAATGGTGAATAGTCCTGCGCCTCGTCAACAAGTATGTGCTTTATCGACCTATTCGTCTGAAAGCCTTGAATCAATTCTTTCATAAGTAAAAACGGAGTAGCATCTTCATAAAGCAGTTTGCCTTCGTCTACCATTTCTAGCGTCGCTCGACAAATATCCGCCCACTCCACGGGTGTTTCCCCCTCTATCCACTGTTTGATCTGCAGGGGGTCTGCAAAAAGCTGCTTGTATATCTCCTTAATGTCGATAAAATGAAACGCCCGGATTCGTTTTCGCAACGGCTTCAATTTCTGGTGAACAATCAATCGTGTAAGTGCTTCAGGCTCCATCTCATAATCGCCAATCGATTCTCTTTCAAAGCCGCGCTTTTTCGCTAAGTAGATATGTGCCTTATGGTATTCCTCGTTGCTAAGCAGCTCAATTGCCTCCTGCACCCATGGCTTCATCCGTTCGACCTTTTCGGCTTCCTTTATTTGCTTCATGAGCCATTCCTTTAACTCTTCAAGTCTATTATGGAAGTTGATTGAGGTGTCGCTGCTATAAAATCTATCCGCAATTTGTTGAGCGGTAACAATCGGCTTTCCTCTGAAGTTAATGCCCTTGAATAACATTCCAGATAACTCCAGCGACTTTCTGTATGATTTGATGACCTCAAAAAAACAGGTAGATGCTTTGAATCGGATGCCAGCCACCCTTGACCCGTGCGAAGGAGCATTCGCTGCAGTTAAAACATATTCCAATTGCTCGTAAGGATTTTCAACCTGAAACTCTTTACTTAGTCGATGATCCAAGTATTCCTGAAATGTAACCTGCTGCATATTCTCTTCGCCGAGTTCCGGCAGCACATTGGACACATAACTGTTGAACATTGAATTAGGTGAAAATAAAATAATCTGATCAGCATTCAGACTATCTCGATATTTGTAGAGCAAATAAGCGATTCGCTGTAATGCCGCAGATGTCTTACCACTGCCAGCTGCACCGTGAACAATGAGCAGTTTCCCGTGATTATGACGGATAATCCGGTTTTGCTCCTGTTGAATGGTAGCTACTATACTATGCATATGTTTATCCGTACCTTGACCCAGAACCTGCTGTAAAATCTCATCTCCAATAGTGAGACTTGTATCGAACATAGATTGAAGAACACCTCCGCGGATAAGATATTGCCACTTTTTCTCCAATTCCCCTTGGATTGTGCCTCCGGGTATTGCATACTGGGCAGGACCAGGCTGGTAATCGTAGTAGACACTCGAGATTGGTGCTCTCCAGTCGTAGATAAGGAAATCCTCTCCACTTTTATCCATAAGCGAGGAGATTCCTATATAGATATGTTCCTGAGTTGACATTCCTTCTTCTATGAAATCAATTCGGCCGAAGTAGGGAACCTTCTGCATACGGCACAGCGTAGACAATCTCTTAGATGCATGTTTGTGGGTGCTTTGGCTTACGGACAATGCTTGAGCTTCTTGTCTCAAGCTGATGACGGTCTCAAGAAAATCGTCGAAGGTATCCGTATTCACCTTGATTTCATCCCAAAAGTGTTTGCGAATATTTACCACTTCGTTCTTGCGCTGGGAAGTTTCTACCTCTAATCTGCTAATTTGCTCCGTAATGGTCTCCATTACATTGTTCACTCGTTTTTGCTCCTGCTGAAACTCCGAATTCATAGCATTCACTCCTTAAAAATATAAATATAGGGGTTGACTAATGAAAAATTATATTTTATAATTAAAATAGGGATATTATACTCATTTTAATCATAAAATGTTTATCTATATAAATTTACCATGGGTTCACATTTTTTTCAATGTATTTGACATGATTTCTATTTCTATAATTAACATTTATAGTAAAGTGAAAACACTCCTAAAGCTGCATTTAGGAGTGTTTCTAACTATCTACTTATCATTCCATGAATTACTAAAAAAGCACCGTTCTAAAATCTAGAACGGTGCTTTCTCTATTTTCGAATAAACCGCACTTACTTGTGGTACGGTTCTCCGTGACTTTCCTAAGTGCGATTTTTTATTTCGTTTAAATTTGATTATGAATTAAGCTATTTCTTAAAATAGAAAAAATTAATCAATTTTAAACCGTTTGATTAATTCTCCCTTTTATAACTTTAGGCAGACTTAAAGTTCCATCCAAATATCCCCTTAATGAAAGCATCATTGGTTCACTATTCTCGCCAACACCAATTATGATACTTAAATCTTTTGGTGAATAGACAACTGTATGCAGCGTTCCGAAATACTCTTTATAGTATTTAAAAAATAAAGGAGAATTCCCATCATTAAAATGACGATATACAGATATTGGTGAAAGTTCCTTTGTTAGTAGACTATTTATATACTCCTTACGCTTTACTGATCCTTGTATCTCTTTCCTATTTTTTTCTCGTAATGCTTCTGAATCAAAATGATTTGTACAGATTAGTGGATTTCCGAAACTGACAAACTGTTTCTGAGGAGAAGCTTCCACCACCGCCCCTCTTCCACTTTGATCTGTAATCGAATAATTGTAGCAAAATCCATGAGGAATGGTTGAAATTAAGTCGATTGCCTCTTTTATGCATCCACACTGATCCAACAACAGTCTAACAATTGTCGTCGCAATAAATCCTTCTTCTTTGTCATGATTATTTACAAAATGTAATCCGACAACAAGCCCTTTTTCATTCATACCATCAAGCCTTCCAATCACTTGCTGGCTAAACCCAACACTTGCGTAACCATCGATTGGATTAGAAAAAACGAGTCTTGCATCATACAACTCTGGACTAAAATCATAATTTCGTACATAATAGTCATCATTTACAAATGCGGTACATCCCATTGACGGAAAAGATACATCATAACCGCTATAAAGTCTAATTATCGTGTCTAACTCCATATCCACCCCCTCTGCTAGCCCTCTAAGTTCTTCTAAAAGATTCGGTGAAATAACCTTTAGTATCTCTTTAGCTTTCTTCGCATTTGAATTAGAGCTCAAATTCTCAAGTAAGCTAAGTTGCTTTAAAAGCTGTGTCGATTTAATTTCTTCACTTTGCTTTAAACCCCATTCAAAAGAACTTCCCTGTAACTCTACTATTCTTATCGTCAATTCTTCCATTTGTCATTCTACTCTTCTTTCAATTTGAGTAACAGGCATTAATAACTCCAATTCTGTAAAATCCACACCATAATACCATTCTAGTATGGGCGATATTGGTGTCCATTTATGTTCGAGTGCATAGGTCATTAGTTTATTGTAACCATTTTGGATTCTAGATAATGACTCTTTAAAAGGCATTGCGATACAGATGCATGGAGGCATGTGTTCTATTAAGGCGATTTCTGTTAAATCATTTATTCTTAAGTCAATCGGTACTCCAAAGCCAATTTGCACTTTAATAAAATCTTTACCAGATAGATATTTCAAGTAACAATTTTTAAATGGAATATTTAATTTTTGCAATTCACTTCCTCTTTTCAAAAAATGCTCTTTAAATTCTCCTGTTTTAGATTCGGCAGTATACCCAATAATTTGTTCTGCACTTTTTTCTATTAGATAAATTTCCTTACTTATAGAGCCACTTTCTAGATAGCGTAAACTCACCGTTAAAAGGTCCCGTGTCTTTTTTATGTTGTAAATCCAATTTTCCATCATTTGCTGCCGTTTTGCCTCTTCATTTTCCAATAAATAAATTTGAATATCTTTTATAGGTATACCAGCTAAGCGTAAACTTGAGATTAACTTCACTGTTGCGACTTGATCATCAGAATATACGCGATAGCCATTTGCACTTCTTTCCCGAGGGAAAAGTAAATTTTTCTGTTCATAATACCTTAATGCACTTTTAGAAATACCTGTTCTTTCGGAAAAATCCTGTATATTCATGAACTGAGTCACATCATCACTCCTCTTAAGTCTAATGTTAAACCTTAAAGTAACTTGAATGTAAAGGGATATTTTCCAAAATAAAATGACTTACCACATAGGCAAGTCACTTCAAGTATAAGTATATAGGTAGTTTTTTCTTTTTAATTTCATACTGCTATAAGAGAAGAATATTAACCGCACTTACTTGTGGTACGGTTCTAAGTACGGTTTTCTACTTTAATAATAATTGGGGGTATTCTGATTTCATTAACTCAAGGTTTAACAACAATCTCGAAGTGCGACCGTTACCATCAATGAATGGATGAATACCTCCTCAATAAATCGCAATTCTCTTGTCTAGAACAGACCTATTTTGCACCTGATTCCCTAAAATATATAGCTTTTTCAAATTGGGCAGATTCACTAGAGAATTTACATTTGAAATAGCGTTATTTTCCAAATGAAGCACCTCAATTTGTTGCCAATTTTCCATGAAACTTAACGATTGAAGTGAACTGTCTTGTATTGAGAATGAACGCAAGGCTGAAAAATCGGCAAAGTAAGGCATGACCTTATCAACTTCATGCAACCAGTCACCATTACCTACTCGAAAAGATACGTCATTCAAAGTTAAATGTTCCAGCACGTTGTTTGCAAATGGATGTTGACTATTAATTTGAAACTTACATTCATAACAATTTAACGTTTTTACATGCTGTAAATTGAATAATTCACTCGTTTCTTCATAAAAAGCTGTCTCATTTAAATTTATTGTTTGCAAACTAGGCAGATCATTTAAAAAACGAATACCTGTAAAATCTCCATTCTCCATTACTGTAAGTTGTTCTAGCTGCGGGTATTTCAGTAATTCTGCTCCATTCAAATACGACTCCGACGCGCTTATATAAACAGTCAAAGATTTTAAAGCTGGTGCCTCTAACTTTGGTATGATAAAACCTTTTAATTCCGCTTTTTTTAAATTGGGTGCTACAATCGATGGTCCATCGCCACTATAACCAGTTATCGATAATTCAGTTAGTGAAGTCAGGCTGTTCACAATATCAACTGATTCTAATTTATAAAGAGAAGATAAACGCAGCTTTGTCAATGATGACTTATTTCTAAGGCGTTCTAAATTCGTAATATCCACATTTTCAAGATCAAGCGATTGCAGGTTAGGCATGTTTTTAAAAAAATCAAGCGTTTTTAAATTTCTTAACGATGTAAGCTTCAATTCTTGTAATTGACTCAATGAATAGAACGCGCTAAAATCTGTCGCTTCACTCAAATCTATTGCTAACGACTCTAAATCAGTTAATGAAGACAACCACTTTAAATCATTGGCAGATCTTAAAGACAATGATTTTAATGGCAGTTTATTCAGAAGAGGGAAGTCTGTAACCGTCTCGGTGTGATACGAAATTTCAAGTGATTGAAGATTAGGAAACTCTAATAATAAAGCAAGTTCATCATTACTTCGGATTTGAATAGAGAGCTCTACAACATTAGACTTATCGCTAAAATATTCAGCAATTTTACTAAATGATTCATTAAAGCCACCTGTATAGCTTTTTAAGCCTTCCAAATGTCGGAAGCTTACATTCTCACTTTGCGATATTTCATAATCACCCATCAGTTTCAATACCGTCAGTCCGGTAAAGGCTTCAAAGTCTTTTTGTTCGATTTTTTGTGTATTTAATAGCTTATCCATAATAATATAGTTAGAAATTTCAGCTTGCTTATTCGTAAATGGGTCGTCCAGGCTGTAATCAAAATGCCACTGATTTTCAGAATAGTAGGCAGCCAAATAACGAATACTTGCGATTTCTTCTTTAGTAGGCATCGCTTCACCTTTATCAAAAATATCTTTTAAAAAGAACAAAAGGACATCGCTTTCAGGCATTGTTCGAACAGATATTTCTCCATGGTTGCCTTGTTCAGTTTGATTGCTACTCAACAGGAAATATCCAAGGAATGCACAAATGATTACAATCGCTACAATAAGAAGCGCTTTTAAATTCGTTTTTGGGCGTGTAGTTGTATTAGGAGAAGTTGTTCCATAATAATTATTAATCGTTTGATCAACGTAATAGACTTTATTCTCTTTCAACATTATTTCAGTTTCACAAAAAGGACATTTGAATGGTTGTCCCTCTTTATATTCAATTTTCCCATTACAATTCGGACAATTTAATTTAATAAATTCCACAGGCAGTCCCCCTATCATTTAAAGCAATCGTTTTGTAACAAAAATAGAATAAAGTATCCTCGGCTTTATTTTCAATTAAGCTTAGTTGTCTAAAAAATAAATGTCAATATTTCTATGGAATACAAGTTATCTTCCATCTTATATTTTCGCATTGCTCGAGCAAATAACCAGAGACTAAATTGCTGCGTGCTCACCCAAGGTTTTAAAACCCTAGTTTCTTTTATTCCACACGCTCATCAAACTTCCCTCTTCATATCCACAACAAAAAATCGCCCAAGAAGTTTTAAAGGGTGACTTTTTTGGACTTCTCAAACCGATATTCTTCGGACTAATTCTATATATGAATGTAAAATAAAAATGGGAGAAGAGAAATCGTCATCAGACGACTTTTCTTCTCCCTTTTCCAAAAATGCTCAACTACATTATTATTTATGAAGCTGACACAATATGAACCGGTCTCCATTTTGAAAAAAGATTGATCAAAATGGAGTTGCTCTTTTTAGCTTAATATGAGATTTTTTTATAAAAGTTTGATCATTTCAATGAGCCTTCTTCAAATAAAGCACCTATTAGTTTATGTGTATTTATTCACATCGCATCAAAGGCTACCTAAATATTGCATTTTTACTCAATCGGAACATAAATATCTGTCTTGCTCTTGGCTTTGAAGTTTTTTGGTGGCTCAGTAACGTATAATTCAAAGGGGAATGAATCTCTCGGTGTGTATTCGTCTTTTTTGCCGTCAAATTGGTGCATGGACTTTAGTGCCTTAAAAAATGTTTCTTGTGTAATTTCTTCTGCAATATTTTCATCTGACGCCAGTGATATCATATAAAAATAAACGTCATGAAAATATGCTTGATAGATTTCCTCAAAGTCCATGTCTTCCCCCCTTTTACC
The DNA here is from genome assembly GCF_016638705.1 of Lysinibacillus agricola. Lineage (GTDB taxonomy): Bacteria > Bacillota > Bacilli > Bacillales_A > Planococcaceae > Lysinibacillus > Lysinibacillus agricola. Next base: position 5,239,186 of record NZ_CP067341.1, read on the forward strand.
TAAATAACTAGCGAAATATTAAAGCGTTACAATATTTGCAAAAAAAAATAGACATATTCATTTTATCTGAATATGTCTAGCTAATGATTAAAAACATATGCGCTTGCTCAAGAACATACCATTAAAACCGCACTTACTTATGGTACGGTTCACCGTAAAACCAATGAACATAATCATCAAGTTCAAGAGCGAGCTGTTCAAGAGAAGTGAAATGAGCCCCATTAGCGAATTCTGTTTTAAATACTTTAAACGTCGCTTCAGCCACGGCATTATCATAAGGACATCCCTTCATACTTAATGAACGCTGGATATCGAATGTTTCAAGTGCCTCAGAAATAAGCTTGTTATCAAACTCTTTCCCGCGGTCTGTATGGAATACTTTCACATCATTCAGATTTGCTTGAATGCTTGCGATTGCTCGATAAACAAGCTCTGCTGTCTTATTTGCACCAGCACTATACTAAAAATTAAAAGATTAGCTGAGACATTGTCTAACTCGTGCTCAATGAATTTATGGCATTGGGGTTTTTTGTTTCTTCAAGACGAAAAACATAATGAAGACAAAGAATAGAATATAAATTAAAGTATAAAGTATGCTCTGATTAATAGAATATATATCTGGCATAGCATAAAAAGACACTATACCACCATACGCTGTTTTTTCGAATAAGATTGGTAGCATTGATTTCTGAATAAACAGAGGAAACCATTGACCGAAAGACCAACTATGTAGAAACGTGGATTCAATAATAGGGTATAAGAATCCAGCAATCATTCCTACCAATATACTTTTTGTGATAACTGTGATACATGCGGCAAAGATACCCCATAATAAAAGACTTATTATCGTTCCTACAATTTGTAAAATGGAACTCTTAAACATTAAGGGTTCCTCCGAAATAACTTCCATAGGCAAGTTGAATAGAATAGGAGTAATAACACTCATAATGTAGCCTACGAGCACACTAATACCTATGAAAAGCAGTATAAAAGTTGAAAGGCTAAACACCTTACCCATTAGTACTTCTTTTCTTGTCATTCCACTAACCCACAGTTGTCTAATAGTAAAATGGCGATACTCAACACCAAACAGCAGTGCTCCTATGATAGACAAGATAATTGGACCTAATGAATTAACTGCAGCCAACGAATAAGTCAATGCCATTGAAGGACTTAAAACATAAAGTTTCGCTGCTAGTGGTTCAGTAAAATCAGATTTGGCTAAATAATTAAGAGTTTCTTGTTCACTATAAGAACCATTTTCTAAAAATAAAGCAAATGATTTTTGAAATTGAAAGCCAACACTAACATAACAGTAGATAAGAAATAGGATAAAAAGCGCAATCCCCCAAAAAACAGCAGGGTGTTTAATTAGTTTTTTCCATTCTCGTCTATATATTCCTAGCATTAATGTCCTCCTCCTTCACCCACTGATTGTAAAGGTTTTCCCATTCTTGAACTGGCTTAATATTGATCCATTCCTGTATTAAAATATTCTTCATTATTAACAATTGTTGAACAGTCTGGACTGATTGTTCCGATGATATAGTCAAACGCCAAGTTTGATCGTCTAATTCTACACATTCAAAAACGTCAACTATTGTTTCAATTTCTTCTTTTCTTATAGGATTTAAGGTTTTCATTTGGATAATTGGTAAGTTAACTTCACTTATTCCTTGGAAAGTGTCTAGCTCTTTCCTAATAGTCCCGTTGTAAATCATTCCAAGACGGTTACAACATTGTTCAATAATATCCCATTCATGACTGGCTATTATAAACGCACTACCATTTGATGCCATATCTTTAATAATTTCAACTAAATTTTTACAAGAAGCTACATCTAACCCATTTGTTGGTTCATCTAATAAATAAAGATTAGCTTCTTTAGAGAGAGCAATAGACAATCCCAACCGCTGCTTTTGCCCAAAAGACAATTTTTTTACTTTTTTAGACAGTATTTTTTCAGATTGGTTTAACCTGTTTAATATTTCATATGCATTGGAAGGTCGTGGAGAAAGTAAATCAATATTATCTTTTCCACTTAAATAGGGATATAGCGAAGTGGGTTGAAAAGCAAAACCTGTTGGATTTTCTTTTTTTATTTTTTTATCAATATGTATAGTTCCTTCATCTGAATGAACTAATCCTGATAAAATAGATAAAAGAGTTGTTTTACCTGAACCGTTTATCCCAACTAGAGCATATACATCATGTGCATTAAGGGAAAGGTTAATGTTTTGTAAAACTGTTTGGTTATGATATTTTTTCTTCAAACTTTCAACTTTCAGAATTTGTTCATTATTAGTTTGATAATTCTCTTTTAATTGTCTTGTTTCTAAAATATGTTCATTCATAATTTACCACCTTTCTTCTTTCTTTTTTATAAAGTTACATTTACTTGAATTTAGTTTAACTGAATTCAAGTAAATGTAATGAGTAATTTAATTATTTTCTATTTAAAAGTTGCATTTTAATATGCACTCGAATTACCAGAACCTGTTATGTCGGTGATAATTCTACTTGTGAACGAAGGTCCACCAACATGCCCCCAAGGAGTTGGGATGCCACTATCAAATTTAACACTTTGGTTAGCCTGTCCAGATGAAGTTCCTTTTAAGTTCCACGTATTACTTTCACTTCCATACCCATAGCCTATTGCTGCATTGTTATCTTGCCATAGATTATTATATTTAGTTATTTTTCCAGAATCATATGTCCATTGAATATAAGCCAATTGAGTTGCTACATTAATACCATAGAGATTTGTGTACCTTTTCCCGTATGAAACTGTTGCAGTCCAAGCACGAACATCGGGTCCTTTAGATATTAATTCAGGTGCAACGTACGCATCTGATCCTATAACCGATGTATCAGGAAGAGTGGTATCTTCTAATTCTGCAGCATGTGCTGAAGAAAAAGATGCTATTGATATTCCTAACGATAAAACCCCAGCAGTAACAAGTTTAGATAATAATGGATTTTTCATTTTTCGTTTCCTTTTCGGTTCCTCAAATTTTTTTTTTGAAAAATCAAGTGACGGGTACGTAGCAACATTTAACTTCTAATAAGGTCATATCACCTGCCCCACTATTTTTAGAATAGGTTATTGTGTATAAGATTCTCTTAGGAAGTTAATTTCATTATAACTTGTAAAAAAATTGATTATAAGCAAAAGAAGTCGACAAAAATATATACATAAAGATACATTTCACTCGGAAATTATAAATTTTAATACTAGATTCAATGTTAAGAGATAAGAATAGCTCGATTTCTAAAAAATTGGGGGTTATTTACAAGAAATAAAAAAATTGATTATTCTATAAGAGTGGTTGCTATTTAGAGCATCCATCTTTTTTGTTCTTAAGCATCATTTCTCTAATTGCTTTTCATATAATTTAAATACAAATCCTCCCCTTTTAGAAATGGATGCTAAAAATAAAATTATTATTTGTGATTTTAAAAATTCTAACGACGACTTTTCGAAATATATAATAGATTCTTGGAATACATTTAAAGCCAAACTTTAAATGAAAACAGGTACACTTATTAAAATGTACCTGTTTTTAATTTATTATATTTTTCAAACACTAATATATGCTCTATATTCATACCGCCACCATCATTACCTAAATTAGGAATCCTTTTGTTTGAGGATATGACAAAACCGCACTTACTTATGATACGGTTCACCCTTCATAATCCTAAAACTCCTATAAATCTGCTCTACCAAAACAAGCTTCATTAGCTGATGTGGTAATGTCATCTTTCCAAAGGACTGCTGCTCATCCGCTCGTTTCAAAACATCATCATGTAAACCAAGAGAGCCGCCGATAACGAAGGCGATTTTGCTTTTGCCGTAGGTCATGAGAGATTCGATATCTGCTGCCATTTGTTCAGAGGTTTTCATTTTTCCGTTGATGGCTAGGGCGATAACGTATGTATCTGGGCCGATTTTAGATAGAATGCGTTCACCCTCTTTTTTCTTAACGATTTCCATTTCGGCGTCGCTTAGCTGCTCGGGTGCTTTTTCATCTGGTACCTCGACTAGATCCATTTTTGCGTAGCCGCCGAGACGTTTTACATATTCGTCTATGCCCATTTTTAAGTACTTTTCTTTTAGTTTTCCGACTGATACAATCGTTATATTCACACGTTATCCACCTTTACAATTCATTTACAAACAACTTATCCACAAAAGTTATCAACATATCCACATAGCATTCCTATATATTGTGTAAAGTTATTTACTTGATACAATATATTCTGCTGGTTGTTCACAGTAGCTACATTTTGTGGATAACTTTTTATCCTCTTCGACTTTATCCATAATTGGGAACTCTTTTTGCTCTGCCACAAACATGTCTAAAGCGTGATCTATATGGCTTTCACAGCTGTATTTTTCCATTTTTATATCTCTCCTTATTTTCCGAAATTTCCACAAACTTATTCACAATTCGGTCTATGTTATCCACAATCTATTGTAACAAAGGACAGGCGAGTATGGAAGAATAGGCTTTCTATCGCTAATTGCTGTGTAATGTAATTATTCACAATTTTCTAGTTATCCACAATATTTTCTAAATCATTCTTAATAATTCAGTCAATGCCTCCGAATATTTTTGTCTCATTTCTATAATGTGGGGTTGATTTCCGTTCCGACTGGGTGCTTTGTAGCTGCCGCTTTGCTTTCGCTACAGAAAACATTTGTTGTTACTGTCGCTTCGCTTTCGCACAGAGCAAAGTTTCCTGGGGGCATTTGATGAGCCCCAAGGAGTCACCCTCCACTCCTATCAACTTATATTGGCATACATTTTAACAAATATTAGCTCCATCTTTTGATGATAAAATATAATTTTTGATTCTACAACACGAAAAGAAAATCAGTGAGGACCTATAATCCCCACTGATTTTTTCATTTACAATGAATCGCTATTTGTTAATGTTAATGATAGTTCCACTAATTTACCTTGACGATATACTTTCATCGTTAAATTATCACCAATTTTTTTGTCATTATATAAATGTTTGCGTAAATCGATTGCTGTTTCGATTTTTTGTCCATCCATTTCAACAATAATATCGTATTGTTGAACGCCTGCTTTTGATGCTGGTGAGTTAGCTACAACATCTGTAATAACAACACCTGTTGTTAAATCTTTTGGCAATTTTAACGTTTGTTGTTGGTAGAATGACGGAACATCCGTTAAGTCTACTAATGAAACACCCATTGTTGGACGCTTCATTTCACCATTTGCCTCTAATTCCTCGATAATTGGAATTGCTGAGTTAATCGGAATTGAGAAGCCTAAACCTTCAACAGAGGATTCCGCAATTTTCATGGAGTTAATGCCAACTAATTCGCCAGCAATGTTTACAAGTGCACCACCACTATTACCAGGATTGATAGCTGCGTCTGTTTGTAATACTTCTTGCTGCCAATCTATTGAGCCATCACCGTTTATGTCAACTGGTACAGAACGATCCTTACCAGAAACAACACCTGTAGTAACAGAGCCATAGAATTCTAAACCAAGTGGGTTACCAATCGCAATGACTGTTTCACCTTGTTTTAATACATCTGAGTTACCGAATGTTGCTACTGTTTTAACATCTTTTGAGCTGATTGAAATGACCGCTAAGTCTGTCCAAACATCGTGACCAACTAATTGTGCTACTTCTTTCGTTCCATCTGGCATTGTTACTTCTAACTGTTTTGCACCTTCAATAACATGGTTATTTGTCACGATAAAGGCTGTATCACCTTGAACTTTATAAATAACACCTGAACCGCTTCCTGCAGGCTGGTCTGATGTGGATTGTGGACTCCAGAATCCGCCATTTGACACTTCTTGAATATTTGTGATCCCTACAACAGCATCTGAAGCCTTATCTACTGCTTTCGTAACATCGGTTGTCACTTCTGTTGCAACTTGATTAATGGTTGTGTCATTCTTACCTGCACCGCTTGTAGTTGTGCCAGTTGTACCAGGCATTTGATTGACAAGTCCAGGCATCATGAGCCAAACGAGTAAAGCGCCTATGATGACGCCGATAAAACCGGTAAATAAATAACCACCTTTACCTCCGCCACCGCCTTTCTTTTTATGACGTTTCTCTTGCGTTTCTCGCTCCTCTAGTTCGAGTCGCTCCTGAAGAGGTGATTTCTGTATTTCATCGTTTTTTAGAAAATCACTGTTTTTATCATCATCTTGAAAATTGCTCATTCTCCTCATCCTTTCACTTATTATTATTTGTTAGTTGTTACCCTAATATTACGATTCAAACATTAAAATCAGATGAAAAATAAATAAAATGAACATAAAAATGGCTGTTCAAAGCATTTACTATAAAATGCTATTGAACAGCCTCATTAAAGCTTCATTTTTAAATTGTATAATGTCGATATTATTAACTCACGCTAAGAATCATAATTCCGCGACATCCGCTGAAAGAAGTTAAACTGTCACTAATTTCGTCGGCTCTTCGGCATCTGTATCAAATAAATTTACATACTCTCCTGCAATAATGCCACATGATTGCAAAGTCTGTGTGACACTCATGCGCGCAAGCTCTTTCATGTTATTATCCATACTTAAATGTGATAAATAAATATTTGTTGGTTTTTCAAATACTACCTCACTCATTGCTATAGCTGCGTCCTCATTTGAAACGTGCCCTACATCACTTAAAATACGACGTTTTATAGACCATGGGTAACGCCCCATTTGCAGCATATTGACATCGTGGTTACTTTCAAAGACAAAGGAATCAGCACCTCGGATGATGCCCTTCATACGGTCGCTAACATAGCCTGTATCCGTAATAACAACAAGCTTGCGTCCATTTTCATGAAAGCTATAGAACATGGGATCTGCTGCATCATGTGATACGGCAAAGGATTCAATAGCTAATGAGCCGAAATGCTTTACTGTATCCATTTCAAATTCAAACCGTTGCTCTAACGGAATATCACCAACAAGCCCATCCATCGCCTGCCACGTTTTGGCGTTTGCATAAATAGGTACATTATATTTTCGTGCCAGTACACCTATTCCTTTAATATGATCACTATGCTCATGTGTAACGAAAATGCCACTTAGCTGTTTCATATTGCGGTCGATTTTTGTAAATAATTGCTCCATCTTTTTACCACTGAGGCCAGCATCGACAATAAATGTATGATCATCATTCTCTACATAAATCGAATTGCCTGTACTGCCACTTGCTAAAACACTAAATCGCATCATTCTCTCCCCAGTCTTCTTCTTCGCCCTCTTGCTTGTCCCCTTGGATTTCAATCATTTTTCCATCAATAGCATCAACGAAGTACTCTTCTATTTCGTCGTCCGATAATTTCACTTGTACTTCCCATGTTGGTATCAACACTTGCGTTTGCGTTAAATTACTAAATGTCGAATAACCTAACTTCATATGCATAATACGCGATTCTGACTTTAACAGATTTTTATTATAAAGTGTCTGGATAATTTGAAGTGGTGGTATTACAGTTTCTTGTTGCTCCATTTCTTCGATATTATCAATCATCGTCTGCTCATACATTGTAACTTCGTCGTCTAGATTCCACTGTACTTTTAATAGGGCACTCTCATTGTAATAGAACATTCGATTACTTTTTTTCTGGAAGAAGATTGCGATTCGTTCCTCACGATCCACCTTCCATAATACATAAGAATCTCCTTCTTTTACGTTTGCATGGACAAACTCTGTAAAGCTTGCATCATCATTAATATTTCGTAATTTCACAGGGCTTATAAAATTGGCACGTATATGTGTGTCAGTAATGAAATTTACTTGCTGATTGCCATCGGTAAAATCAGTATTTTTAAATTTATGCGCTTTACCTGTAATGTAAGTAGCAGATTCATTACTATTTGGCAATGTTCCATACGTAATATTATCATCTTTTAATCGGGTTTCTATTGTTTTTTCACCAAGTATTTCTACACTCTGTGCTTCATTATAGCGATTTAAATACAACGAATATAAGAAGATATTTAAGATTAAAAAAACGAATATGAAAATAGATTTTGTTCTATTCCAATCCATTTTTGACACCTCCTAATATTTCAGGCGTCAGTTTCGTCGATACACCGTTACGAATAGCAAACCAGCATGGCTCTAGTGTCACTATTGTACTTTGTTTGTGAGTTAAATAGTAACCCACAACAATGTCATCTATATCTGATAAATCAATGTTATTAAGGTCTTGAATCTTTTCAACGACTTCCGATCCTGATGGAAGTTCTTTCATCTCTTTTTCGGATGGAATATCTTTCTCAAAAGAAAAGTATGGACGTTTGTAGCGGAAAATACGATTATCTCCCCAAACAGTTGTAATTCGGCTTATAGCCTGATCACTATAAATTGGTAATCCATGTAAATATAGTTGATAATCTAATTGGTTATTGCTTGTACTTGTTGATACATAGCGATAATCAGCTGTAAAGCCTCCGTGTTCATTGATAAATTCAAAACTATCCGTCAAGAGCTTGGAAGGCTCTATCCTTACACTACTTTCTGCAGCTGGATATACATAGGTCAATGATTTCAATTTCGAATCAATCGTCATCCGTGACAGTCCATCTTGATATTTTTCAATGGTTACACTTTCATCAGTGCGCAGGACATTGTTTGGATTTGTAAATAACACATCTTTAAATAATTCAGGTTGCTCTTCGATAAAATACGTATATTTCGCTGATTCAATTTTATCGTTGGCAATATAAAGTGAGGTAAACCCATCACGCTCCACTTCTTTAAAAGTGCCGTATGTTTTCGCTGGCTCAATAACATTTCGTACAAATTGGTTAGCATTTTCTAGACTTACACGTGAACGCATCAATAATTCATTATTACTACTAATGAAAAACACCTGTAACTCTTTGTTATTATAATTACTCCAATCTATCATCATACGATTAAAGGTTGTTTCAGGTAGCTCCTTATCGGGGAACTGAAAAATTGAGTTAAAGGCAGAGTAAGGAATCTCACCAGTAAAAAAGACAGTCATAAAATTATTAGTACGAATCATCTCGTTTACAGAGTTGGCTGTAAGGTTATTGTTAATGGGCACTAAATCTAGGACATTCCAGCCTTTAAATGCTTCCATAATATCTTCCATTGCACCATTGGATACTGTCCCGGTAAATTCCTTATCAAAACGGTAAATAGCCTTATAAGGACGAATTAAATTCTCCATTTTTTTTTGTGGTCCAATTAGGATTTCTTTTTCTTCAGTCTGTTCAATAACTTTATAATCCGGCGTGTATGTCCAAATCATATAGGTTAAAACCACACTTAGCATAACGAGTAGGAATAATACAACTGATTTAACTGGTTCTATATATTTCATTCCCACTCACCTGCCTCGTCAAAATCGTCTAAATTAAGTGGTAATGTGAAGAAAACTGTTGTTCCTTGTCCTTCCTCACTTTCAGCCCATATTTTACCACCGTGAGCTTCAATCATTTCCCTGGCAATAGCTAGCCCTAGACCTGTGCCTCCCATAGATCGAGCTCGAGCTCGATCTACTCGATAGAAACGATCAAAAATACGTCCTACATTTTCCTTAGGAATTCCCATACCATCATCAGAAATCATAACCTTCAGCATATCTCCTTGCACGGTAAAGCCAAAGCGAATATTACCTCCGTCTGGTGAATACTTAATAGCATTGGAAATGATATTATCGATAACTTGTGTTACCTTATCCGTATCAATTTCTACATAATAAGATGCCTCTGGAAATAAACGTTCAAACATCACTTTGTCTGACTTAGACATTTCAAAACGATCGATAATACGGTTAAAGAAAGAATTGAAGAGAACAATGTCTTTATTCAACTCATAATCTGCACTATCCATTCGTGATAACTGCAATAAGTCATTTACTAAGCGAATCATACGCTCTGTCTCTGTTTGTGTGACATTCAAAAATGTTGGAGCAATGTTTTCATCTTTCCATGCACCATCTGCTAATGCCTCTAAATAACTACGCATCGTCGTTAATGGTGTCCGTAATTCATGTGACACATTTGATACAAATTCCCGGCGATCCATCTCTATTTTTTCCTGCTCCGTAATATCGTGTAGTACAGTAATTAGACCATTAATAAAGCCTGTTTCTTTTTGAATAACAGAGAAATTCGCACGTAAAATATACGGTGCATCTGCCGTACTGAAATTTAAATTCACCGCATCATTCATATGAATTAAATCCTCAAAACTATACTCTTGGTCAATGCCTAAAACAGATGCAATCGGACGCCCTAGTGTAATATCTCTTGAAATATGCAGCAGCTCTAGTGCGGGATCATTAATAAGAATAATGCGCCCTTTTCGATCTGTTGCAATAACACCATCTGTCATATTACTAAGGACCGAATCGAGCTTTCGCCGCTCTGCCTCTGTAGTAGATTGCGCCTCCTGCAAGCGATTCGTTAAATGATTAAAGGTTATAGCAAGCTGCCCTATCTCATCTGTACCATAAACCCGCACTTTTCGTGAATAGTTTCCCTTTGCCATCGCCTGTGCCTGCTTACGCATATCTGCAATTGGCTGTGTAATTGTTCGTGCCACTAAAATTCCTAAAAAGATAGTAATCACCAAAGACACTGCCGTACCACCAAGGAAAATACCGTTAATGTCATTCACTTGTTCAAAAACAGATTCAATATTAGCTTCAATATAGAGTACACCTATGATTTCATCATCAGGACCTGCACCATCTCGTATTGGCGAAGCTAACACCCACACTCGATTTCTTGTTTTATTATCAAGTTTGATGTTTTCAAATAATGTTTCTGCAGAAATTGCACGGCGTACGAGATCATTATTCGAGCGCTGTCCAATCAAACCTTGATTGTCTACCTCAGACGTGGCGCGAATACGCTGTCTATTATCAATGACACGGATTTCTAAAATATCTCCATTAGATTCCTTCAACCCCGTGGAAAACTCCATTACAATCGTTTTCAGGCTTTCTTCAAGAGCTGGCATACTTTCATCGCGTTCTTTTAACATTTCTTCACGAATGCTATATTGCATCAAATCGACACGTTGAAAAATGGATTCTCGGAAGTTGGTTTTTAAATTTTGCTCTAATTCATTTGCAAAATAGATGCCTATTATTTGTAAAGCGAGCATAATTAGTAAAATGTAAATTAGTACTAGCTTTACATGAATTGATTTAAAGAAGCTTACTTTCTGCATCCCTTTTTACTCCTGTTCAGGATTTCGTAAATAATAACCTACACCACGGCGTGTTACAATCCAAGCTGGATGACTAGGATTGTCCTCTATTTTTTCCCGTAAACGACGAATTGTTACATCTACTGTTCGTACATCGCCGAAATAGTCATAGCCCCACACTGTTTGCAGTAAATGCTCACGCGTCATGACTTGACCAATGTGCTTGCCTAAGTAATGCAATAGTTCAAATTCCCTATGCGTTAGTTCAATTGATTCATCACGCTTCAATACTAAGTAAGCATCTGGCTGAATAACAAGAGAGCCTACTACAATTTCATTGGATTCTTCTTCAACCTCTTCGGCAGTAGGCGCTACTACCTGTAAGCGACGCATATTTGCCTTTACACGTGCAATAAGCTCACGTGTACTAAATGGCTTTGTCACATAATCATCTGCGCCCATTTCTAGTCCTAATACTTTATCAATTTCAGATCCTTTTGCCGTTAGCATAATGATAGGGAAATCATATTTTTTTCGCACTTCTCTACAAACTTCCATCCCATCACGCTTAGGTAGCATTATATCTAAAAGCATTAAATCTGGTTGCTCTTCCTCAACCTTCTCTAGTGCTTCATCTCCATCATAAGCACAAATAACTTTGTAGCCTTCTTTTATTAAATTAAACTGTAAAATATCTGCGATTGGTTTTTCATCGTCAACAACTAAAATTGTTTTGTCCATATATTTTTCTCCCTTTCGCTATTTATCTATTTTTAAATGAGTGTATTTTTAAAGTTACTCTCTTAACTCTACCATGCTTTTAGCTTCTATGCATTATTCTAAATTCAAAGACATTATAGGATATTGTATTGAACTATATTTCGACAAATATTTCTTGGGAAATAACATAGAATTAATAAGAGCTATATAAAAAGACAGTCCCTATTCGGACTGCCTTCTATTCGAATTGATTAACTGCCTACATATGATAATGGATTGACTAACGAACCATTTTTCTCAACTTCAAAGTGTAGATGTGTACCTGTTGAATTCCCAGTAGAGCCCATAATACCTATAACAGAACCTTTTTCTACCACTTGACCCACTGTAACATTAATTGAAGATAAGTGTCCGTAAAGCGTTGTATAACCATTATTATGATTAATCACGATGCGATTACCATAGCTACCCGAGACACCAGCTGCGACAACAACACCATTATCTGAAGCTAAAATATTATAATTACTAGGACGGGCAATATCAATACCTCGATGGAGTTCTCCCCAACGTTGACCCATCCCACTTGAAATATAGCCACCCACTGTCGGCCAAGTAAATTCACCTGTACCACGAGAAGAAATCACCTTCGTACCAACAACTTCAATTTCGTCAACTGGTTGTTGTATGATATTTTCTTCTAACGCAACTTTGGATGTACGAGTTCCATTTTCAGACGTTAATAAATAAGCTGTTTCTTTTTTTCCATTAACGCCTTGTTGTTTAATCACTTTCTCACCTTTATACATCGTCGGATCTTCTTCAACTATTTTCTTAAACGGAATTTTATCAGTAACTTTCTTCTCCTGTTTTACTTCAAGTGTTACAAATGGTTTAGCGACTGTTACATTCAATGCTTGTCCGACCTGTAAAACTGTATCAACAGTGATACCTGGATTTAACGTTACTAGCTCAGCTGTTGTTAAGCTGTGTTTTTTAGCAACCGAGCCTAGAACATCACCTGATTGAATTTTATATGTCTCTTGTTCGAGAGATCCTGTCATTAAATATTCCACTGCTTCCTCAGGCGTTACAATAGCATTCGGGACTACTTTTTGTGTCGCACCTGATACTCCCTGTTTAAAAGTAACATCTAAAAGGCGCGTTTCACCTGTTTGTAACGGTGGTATATTCGTAGATTGCTGATTAGCATATAAACTATTTAACTCTTGCTGTGAAACATATTGTAGCTTTAGCATACGAATAGTGTCTTCATAAGCTTTTGCATCTTTTAAAGAAACTATAGGCTTATTATTTACAAATAATGTATAAGCTGGAGATTGGGCTACTAAAGATTGCTCAAATTTCGCCAAAATATCTACATCTTTTGTTTCATTACTAAACACTTGCTCTGGGATTATTTTAACAGCTGAGCTAGCATCAATAGACAATTCCTTGTACTGTTGGTTTGCTTCTTTTTCCTTTGATGCGATAATTTCTTGAATAGCTTTCTCATTAGAGACTGCACCAATATATTGATTTCCCACGTAAACGTGATAAATTTTATTTAAATCTTCTTTATGATTTTCTTTTGCAAAACCTACATTAAACGTTAAACTTGTCATTAAAACTGTAATAATGGATACCTTTTTAATTAAAGGAAAATTGTAAGTGAATCTATTGTTTTTTTCCTTCTTAGACCAAGACGAACTCATCAATAAAGCTCCTTCCAACTTCAACCTATCGTAGGATTAATTACCCACAAGGATTTTTTGCACCACTATACTGTACCATAAAGAAAATATGGTTTGAATATTTTCATCTTTTTGTAATGTAAATGTATTATTTCTCTACTAATTGTTACATAATTCCTATTTTCCGTAGTTTCTAATAACTGTATTTTCATTAAAAAATTGGCTCACCACCATAACATAGAGTTGATTTCCGTCTCTTGTGGCGTCCAGCCTCGACTCCAATCGATCGCTTAAAAATATACTTGTTCTTTAAATATCATTTGTAGTGTTTGAATGAGCCATTAGTATTCTATTCATTTTTTTTAGCGTGAATTTAGACTTATTACTTTTTACTTTTTTAATATTCCGATAAAATATAGAAGAAAGATATACTAGTTGATTGGAGCGATTAATTTGAGTGATTCATATACCTCTGAAATAACCCCTAAAGTTAGAAAGCCCCAAAGTAAGAATACGGTTCGTAAACTTATAATTAGGACCATTATGGTGGCATTAGGTGCCGTCATTATGGCACTGGGGCTGGAGCTATTTTTAGTACCAAACCACATTATGGATGGTGGAATCGTAGGTGTTTCCATTATCACTTCTCATTTATTAAATTTACCTCTAGGTATTTTCATCTTCATTTTAAACTTACCTTTTATCTTTTTAGGCTATAAACAAATCGGAAAAACTTTTGCCCTTTCCACAGGACTCGGCATTACAGTACTCTCTTTAACAACACTTCTCTTACATAATCTACAACCATTTACTCAAGATACGCTATTGGCCACAGTTTTTGGAGGCATGATTTTGGGCATTGGAGTCGGCATCGTTATTCGTTATGGTGGTTCTTTAGATGGTACAGAAATTTTAGCCATTTTATTTAATAGAAAAACGCCGTTCTCCGTCGGTGAAATTATTATGTTTTTCAATTTAATTATCTTTACGGTGGCGGGATTTGTGTTCACATGGGAACAAGCAATGTACTCTATCATGGCATACTATATTGCCTATAAAATGATCGACATTGTCATTCAAGGAATGGAGGAATCAAAATCTGTTTATATCATCAGTGATGAAATTGATGAAATCGGGCAGACCATCATGGACCGACTTGGTCGTGGTGTAACCTTCCTTCATGGTGAGGGGGCTTATACGGGGAATGATAAAAAAGTCATTTTCACTGTTATTACCCGATTAGAGGAATCGAAGCTTAAATCAATCGTCGCTGAGATTGATAATCATGCATTCCTAGCAATTGGTAATATTGCAGAAGTTAAAGGTGGTCGCTTCAAGAAGAAAGATATTCACTAATAACAAAAGGGTCGTACCGGATATGGTACGACCTTTTAATGTTGTTGAAAAACTATAACATCTATGAAATTAAGTATGGCTTTTCGGCAAAATGAGAGGTTGATTTCCGTTTCGACTGAGCGCTTTGTTGCTATCGCTTCGCTTTCGCACAGATAAAACATTTGCCGCTGTCGCTTCGCTTTCGCGCAGAGCATAGCTTCCTGGGGGCGTCCGATGAGCCGCTTGGGCCAACACGATGTTGGTCACGAAGGCGTTATCACAGGACGTGATGGTTTTAGCCTTCGTTCCTCTATCGCTGATCCCCAAGGAGTCGCCCAGTCTCCACTCCAATCAACCACTTCACTTAGCATGTATCTTCTGGAATATCACTCTAATTTATAGTGATATTATGCGAAAACATAGCGTTCATAACAGATGTCTTTAGCTACACCAAATGTAAAATAGCGTCACTGTTATACATCTATAGTTTGATTATGGAAGTAGCCATAACGTTCACTTTTGAATACATAAAATATATCTCTGCATTAACGGGCAATAAGTCGCGTCTCACCTCAAAATTCAGCGAAAGCAAAGAGATACGGTATAAAAAAGGGCGTACCGGATATGGTACGCCCTTTTGTGATTTATATTTATTTTGCTTCCCAAACGTCTACTAAAACGTTCGTTTGTTCACGTGCAGGACCAACAGAGAAAGTAGCAATTTCAATACCTGTTAATTCACTCACACGTTCTACATAGCGACGTGCATTCTCAGGTAGCTCGTCTAATGTTTTGCAACCTGTAACATCTTCTGACCAGCCTGGAAGCTCTTCATAAATTGGTTCACATTGTTCAATAACATGAAGATTTGCTGGATACTCGGTGATAGTTTCATCTTGATATTTATACGCTGTACAAATTTTCACTGTGTCTAAGCCAGATAAAACATCAATTGAGTTAAGCGCTAGGTGCGTAATACCACTTACTCGGCGTGAATGACGTACTACTACTGTATCAAACCAGCCTACACGACGTGGACGGCCAGTTGTTGTACCGTATTCACGACCAACCTCACGAATTTGTTGACCTACCTCATCAAATAATTCAGTTGGGAATGGTCCATCGCCAACACGTGATGTATAGGCTTTTGATACACCAATAACACTTGTAACTCGTGATGGGCCAACACCAGCACCAATCGCTACTCCGCCAGCAACAGGATTTGAAGATGTTACAAATGGATACGTACCTTGATCGACATCAAGTAAGATACCTTGTGCTCCTTCAAATAACACTTTGCCGCCTTCATCAAGTACATCATTTAAGATTTTCGACGTGTCTGTTACATATTTTGCGATTTCTTGTCCATAGTTGTAATATTCCTCGAAAATTCCTTCGAATGTTACGCCTTCAACTTCGTAAAATTTCTCAAATAATTTATTCTTAATTGCTAAATTTTGACGTAGTTTTTCTTCAAATACATCCTTGTCTAGTAAATCAGCCATACGGATACCGATACGTGCTACTTTATCCTGATAACATGGTCCAATCCCTTTACAAGTCGTACCGATTTTATTATCGCCACGACTTTCCTCATCAGCGATATCTTGTTTTATATGATATGGTAAAATAACATGCGCACGGTTAGAAATTCGTAAATTGTCTGTATTAATACCACGCTCTTGTAAACCTCTAAGCTCAGTTACTAATGACTTTGGATTAACAACCAGACCATTTCCGATTACTGAAGTTTTTTCTTTATAAAAAATACCTGATGGAATTAAATGTAGCTTATAAGTTTCACCATCAAATTTAATAGTATGTCCTGCATTATCGCCACCTGCAAAACGAGCGATTGCATCGGCTTTTTGTGAAAGGAAATCAGTAATTTTACCTTTTCCTTCGTCTCCC
Source organism: Lysinibacillus agricola (assembly GCF_016638705.1). Classification (GTDB taxonomy): domain Bacteria; phylum Bacillota; class Bacilli; order Bacillales_A; family Planococcaceae; genus Lysinibacillus; species Lysinibacillus agricola. The sequence continues at coordinate 5,256,054 of NZ_CP067341.1, forward strand.
CACTGTGTTCCTACAACTACAACTGATGTCATAGTCAGCACCTCCGTTAGATACGATTTGTATCTCAATTTTTAAGCCGTTAATTATTGTAACAATGATAGAAACGCCTAGTCAACAAAAATACTTAAAAACACGAACATAAAATCAAGAAATATGATTCAACGTTCGTGTTTAATAACAGAATGGTATGAATATTATCTAACATTCAGATTAATTTTACCTTGGCCTACACTCCAATCAACATATATACATGGCATATGTTTTAACAAATGTCATCTCCAACTATTGATGGTGAGCCAGATAAATATTTATTCACGTGAAGGTGGTGGCGGCATTTGCGACCAATCCACATTAATGAATTTATTGAATTCTTTTTTAAAGGCAAGAGTAACTGTACCCGTTGGACCGTTACGCTGTTTAGCAATAATAATTTCAATCATATTTTTACTCTCGGACTCCTTATCGTAATAATCATCACGATATAAGAAGGCAACAATATCAGCATCTTGCTCAATACTTCCCGATTCACGTAAGTCACTCATCATTGGTCGCTTATCTTGACGTTGCTCAACGCCACGAGATAGCTGTGATAATGCAATGACTGGAACCTTTAATTCACGCGCTAAATGTTTTAAAGAACGTGAAATCTCAGATACCTCTTGCTGACGGTTCTCCCCTGCTTTACCACTACCTTGAATAAGTTGTAAATAGTCAATCAAAATCATACCGAGGCCATGCTCTTGTGCTAAACGTCGACATTTTGCGCGAATTTCATTGATACGTACACCCGGTGTATCGTCAATAAAAATTCCTGAATTTGATAAACTCCCCATTGCCATAGTTAGTTTACCCCAATCTTCTGTTGTTAAAGCACCTGTACGTAAAACTTGTGCATCTATATTTCCCTCTGCACAAAGCATACGCATAACTAGCTGCTCAGCACCCATCTCTAAGGAGAAGATCGCAACATTTTCCCGCGCTTGAACGGCAACACTTTGTGCGACATTCAATGCAAAGGCTGTTTTCCCTACAGATGGACGTGCCGCAACAATAATTAAATCGTTACGCTGGAAGCCAGCTGTTATATGGTCTAAGTCACGGAAGCCTGTCGGAATACCTGTAACATCACCTTTTTGTGATTGAAGCTTCTCAATGTTATCAAAGGTTTCCACCAATACGTCTTTGACATGCTTAAAGTCACCCGCATTTTTACGATTGGCTACCTCCATCATTTTCTTCTCTGCTTCGCCTAGTAATGCCTCTACCTCATCCTCACGAGTATAGCCATCTTCTACTATTTTAGTAGCTACACGAATTAAGCGACGTAATAGAGCCTTTTCTTCGACAATTTTCGCATAGTGTGCGACGTTAGCAGCCGTAGGGACAGCATTGGCGAGCTCTAGTAAATACGATAGCCCGCCAACATCCTCAATTTCTTTTTTAGCTGATAATTCTTCAGTAACTGTGACAACATCTATCGCTTTTCCTTGATCACTTAAACGTAGCATCGTTTCGAAAATTTGCTTATGTGCATTATGATAAAAATCATCTGCTAGTAAAATTTCAGATGCAGTGATTAACGATTGAGGATCGAGGAAAATCGCACCGATAACCGATTGCTCCGCTTCCCGGTTATGCGGTGGAACGCGATCCATCATCGGTTCGTTCATGGATTGTCGCCCCTTATTCTTCCGTTACATGAACTTTTAAAGTAGCAGATACTTCATGGTGTAGTTTTACAGGTACATTTGTAAAGCCTAGCGCACGAATTCCATCACTTAAAGTCATTTTACGTTTATCAATTTTTATGCCATGCGTTTTTTGAAGCGCATCGGCAATTTGCTTTGTAGATACTGAACCAAATAGGCGACCACCTTCACCTGATTTTGCTTTTAATTCTACCGTTAAAGCTTCTAATTTTTCTTTTAATGCTTCCGCTTCTGCTAATTCTGCAGCAGCATTTTTAGCTTCTAAATTCTTTTGACCTTCTAATTGACTTAATGCTTGTGCATTTGCTTCAGCAGCATAGCCATTTTTAATTAAGAAGTTTTGTGCATAGCCGTCTGCTACATTTTTAACTTCTCCTTTTTTCCCTTTTCCTTTAACATCTTTTAAAAATACTACTTTCATGATTCCGAACTCCCTTCGAGTACCTCATTTATGGCCTCTTCTAGATATTTTTTTACTCCAGCAATGGAATTTGCTTCGATTTGGCAAGCTGCATTAGTTAAATGTCCGCCGCCGCCTAGCTTTTCCATAACAAGCTGTACGTTGACCTCGCCAAGTGATCTTGCACTTATGCCGATTTTGCCATCTGAACGATGCGCAATGACAAAGGAAGCACCAACATCCTTCATTGTTAGTAAAATGTCTGCTGTTTGCGCAATTAGTACAGAATCATACACTTTCGATTCCTCACCTGCAGCAATAGCAATCCCCGGCTTCACGAACTTAACAGTTTGCACTATTTTAGAACGCTCGATATACGTAGCTACATCTTCTTTTAGTAATCGCTGTACTAACACTGTATCGGCACCATTCGTCCGTAAATAAGAAGCTGCTTCAAATGTACGGGCTCCTGTACGCAGTGTAAAACTCTTCGTATCTACAATAATTCCCGCCAGTAATGCAGTAGCCTCTAGCATATTAATCTTCGCACGTTTTGGTTGATACTCGAGTAACTCCGTCACAAGTTCAGCTGTGGACGAGGCATATGGCTCCATATAAACAAGCGTTGGATTTCCTATAAAATCCTCACTTCTACGATGGTGATCAATTACTACCACTTTTTCAGCTAGCTTCAATAGGTGTGAATCGATGACTAAATTCGGTTTATGTGTATCGACAATAACGAGCAATGACTTTTCTGTCATTCTTGTCGCAGCTTCCTCTGGTGTTATGAAATTTTCATAGAAATCCGATTTATTCTCAATTTCATTCATTAAACGTGTTACACTGCCGTTTAATTCGTCGAAATTTATGATGACATAGCCCTTTACATCATTCATTTGTGCCATTTTACGTACACCAACAGAGGCACCGATAGAGTCCATATCAGGGTTTTTATGTCCCATAACAAACACTTGGTCACTATCCTGAATTAAATCACGTAATGCATGGGAAATAACACGTGCTCTAACGCGCGTACGTTTCTCAACAGGATTCGTTTTCCCACCATAGAATTTTAGTTTTCCTGTAGGCTGCTTGATAGCAACCTGATCACCACCACGACCTAAAACGAGATCAAGACTTGATTGTGCTAGTTCACCAAGTTCCACTAATGAAGATGAACCTGCACCAACACCAATACTTAATGTTAATGACATATTTTTTTGTGCTGTTTTTTCTCGAATTGTATCTAAGATAGCAAATTTTTTCTTTTCAAGTTCCATTAAAATGGATTCGTTTAAGACAGCTAAAAAACGATCGGATGATATTCGTTTCACAAATATCCCTTGCTCAGCCGCCCAATCATTAACAATTGATGTCACCATCGTATTCGTTAAACTACGTGGCTGATCATCCATCGCTTGCGTAATTTCGTCATAGTTATCAACAAATAAAATCGCAATGACTGTACGATCTGCATAGTATTGTTTTTCAATAGCGATTTGCTCAGTGATATCAAAGAAATATAGCAAATTCTCTTCTTTTTTATAATAAACTCGATATTTACGATCACGGAGCGTAATCGTATCTTCGTTTGTCTCTTCGGTCTTCATTAGAACGTAGATGTCATCAGATATATTAACGATTCCTTCACCTACTAAATTTTCCATATTTAAAACACTTTGCATATATGGATTCGACCATTCTATTTCATATTGTTCATTTACAAGTAAAATCCCAATTGGCATTTCCAGCAATGCCTCTTCCCCTACTTTTTTCATGCGGAAGGAGATGGATTCAATGTGCTTTTCTGTTTCTTCAAAAGTAATCTGTTCTACTTTCCACGTATAGACCATTAATAGAACAAAACCTACTCCATAACCAATACCTATCCCGATATTCCAAATACATAGGAGCCCGAACGTCACAATGCCAAAAATGGAAAGAACAAAAAGCGGATAGCGGATTGGTCGTTTTCTAAAAGTCCCCATTACATCAGCCCCTTATTCTTTAGTTTTCCCCTTCACAAGTGAACGTACGTCGAAACCTAAATCTACGATGCCCAGCAATATCATAAAGGATGATAGTGGTAAGGCTAACAAAGTAGCTATCCATTTTACGGCATTTGGCATTCCTTTTTTAGAAATAAAGTAATGGATAAAGGAAATCCCCTGCAGGATTAATAACATCCATAAAACATAAGAAACATTTAAAACAATAATATCTAATGTAGATCCAGATTCTGGACGCATAAATAAGTTAATGGATAAAACAATCATGTAATACCATAAAATAGATCGTGGTAGACGCATTTGTTGGAACGGTGCAAATTTCGGTACGTCTAAACCAAGACGTTTTAATACAGGTAAATTTAACGTTATGATTATAAATGCTGTCATAAATGCAGAGATCGTTACCGTTGCAGGTATTGTCAGCTCAATTGTTTTTAGCAGGGCATCAATTAGCTCTGGCTGAAATGCTTCTTGACCTGTCATAGTTTTTGCAAGTTCATTTGATTGCTCATAACTTTCGCGGAACAGCTCCATGCTCATGCTAATGATATTGATACCAGCAAATTGAACATAGGCTACATAGACAATTGCCATTGACAGAAGAACAGCAACCCCTGATGACATGAATAGGTAAAGTTTGCTTTTCTTTAGATTAATTGCACTTCCTATAACGACACCAAGTAATGCCAAAATCAAGGCAAATGGTAACATAATTATGCCACTCATTAAAGTGGTTAAGATACATCCTACTACTGCTACAAATATTGATGCGGAACGCTTGTAATTTGCGCTATACCAAGCAATCGGTAGTGGAGCAAATAGTAGACTTACGATAGAAATGAGTGGTACGTATGCAGAAATAAGCATTAGAATTGTAAAGATTGCAACCATCATTGAGCCTTGTACAAGCGCCTTTGTTTGATTATTCGGCATTGAAAACCTTCCTTTTTTCAGTCAAACTTACTGACCTTTATTGTACCATTTTTTCAGGTTATTGAACAAAAAACGCTAAGAACAACTGAATGCTTTGCCATTAATTTTGTAGAACCAATGACTAAAGCATAAAATACATAACTATATAGGAGATTTTTTACCGAAAAAGCATATCAAATTCATTCCCTGATTAGGTTCTTCTTTAAATATATTGAAACGCTCCAATTATTATTATATTTCAACGACAAGCACACTCGATATAAGTATGGTCAACACCTTGGCGACATCAATCTTATTTGTCTTCTGCTAGTTACGTTGGTACTTAGCGCTAATGACGCTTTCGACAGTTACTAATACATGAAAAAAGGCTTTTAATCGAAATGATTATAAGCCGTTTTGTTTTTAAAAATGTCCTTAGTCGATTGTTCCTCTCACCATACGTTTCAGAAATACGATAGCATTTTGTTTCTCAATCTCTAACATTTCATTTTTCTTTATTCATGTCTCTTAAAAGTGTAATAAATTCTTATACTAATAGCAAATGGTAATATATAGAGCAATTACTGAGATAAAATCAACCATATTACCGAAATAAGGATATCCATTTTCATCTTCCAAGTTACAAGATTATCCTTCTTTAGCAACTCCATTTTTACAAATAAAAAAAGCACAATCAAAGCGATTAAACCTTGTTGTGCCTTTAAATATATTATTTGTCTTCTGCTACGAATGGAAGTAATCCCATGATACGAGATACTTTGATAGCTGAAGTTAATTTACGTTGGTACTTTGCACTTGTGCCAGTTACGCGACGTGGTAAAATTTTACCGCGCTCAGAGATGAATTTCTTTAAAAGATCTACATCTTTGTAGTCGATATGCGTAATATTGTTTGAAGTGAAGTAGCAAACTTTACGGCGTTTGCGGCCTCCGCGACGTGGTGCCATAGTATGTCTCCTCCTTATCATTTTTTAATTTAGAAGTATTAGAACGGCAATTATGTCTACCACACTGTGTATAATCTTTGTATCTTCAATGTTTAAAACTTCCAAACTACAAATCATGTGTAATCTAGTATAAATATAATAGAAGAAACTTAGAATTTTGTAATAAGAAACCCCACACATTTTTTAAAAAAAGAAATATATGTGGGTTGATTTTGAGATAGATTTAATTAAAAAATTATTTTCTATTTTTCAAATAATTTTTATAGATGTATAAAGAAGGAAATAATCGTAAGTTAATGGTGAATGAGAAGTGGGACAACAAAAAGAATATGTGAAAAGAAAGCTTTCAGAAGAAAAAACGAGTACCATTTATCATCAACGCAAAATTGACGTGGAACTGGTTTTTGGATTCTTGAAGGCTAATTTACGTTTCACTCGATTTTCAGTTCGTGGAAAATATACTAGATAGAAAAGAAGTAGCAGCAGAAATAGACTTCAAAAAAATAGAAGGTTTAGATGATATACCTGACATAGGACTTACATGGTGAGCCTGATCACTATGAGAATCTAGTAATTGAACTTAAGAGGCCATCATGTGTCATTGGAGAAAAGGAACTTTCACAAATAAAATCCTATGCATTTGCTATCGATGATGATCCTCATTTTGATAAACAAAAGACAAAGTGGAAATTCATTTTACTTGGTATCAAATTAAACAGCCATGCCCAAAGGGAAATGAAACAATCCGATCGAGAGTTCGGCTTAATATATAATTCTGATAATGTAGAAGTATGGGTTAAAGAATGGAACCAAGTAATCCAAGAAGTTCGGGGTAAACATCAATTTCTGCAAAAACAGTTAGAACTTGAAATACAGAATGATGAAGAAGGCCTTGAATATTTACATTCACGATATAAACATATTTTACCAAATATTGATAATTAATTTATGGCAAATACAACCCTATAATAAACTAATACCAATTTTTAAAGGTTCTTTATCTGCTAAACAACAACAAGTGGCCAATGGAATAAAAGGAAATTATGCTAAGGCTTATTGGGTTACAAATTAAAAATGCTTTTAAACGTTTCCATGATTCAATCAGTTCAACTTGCGTGGATAGTATGTGGCAACACATAGGTGCGGTTGATTTAAGTAAAATACTTAGTCTAATTAAAACTAAGTATTTCTTTCATTCTAAATATTCATTTGTTACTTTCCATGCCGGAAACCTAACTTCGTTACGAATAGAATTATTTAATAATTAATATTAAACTTACTTCGATATTTTATTAAAAATACAGAACCTAAGTAAAGAATTATTACAGCAATTAATTGCCACCCTATGAAATCATTTACTTCGGTAAAGGCTTTTGGCCGATACCATTGAGACAAATAAAACGGACCTTGTCCCATACCTGTAGTAAACATTCCAAATGTCAAATAAAATAAAGAAAAAAGTACCCCTAGACCTGAGTGTTTGAAAAATGAAATGGAAAAAGAAGCAATTGCAAAATAAAATAATATAGATGTAAAAGCACTTAAGAAAAATGCATTATTAATATACTCACTGACAAGAAGAGTAAAAGCTAAACCAACAAGAACACTTAATATTAAAGGCCGAATCATCCCAGTCTGCCAATGAGAAAGAGGCAACGTTATGAGAAGTTCTTTTTGTTCCAGTGAACCTATATGACTAAATAAAGCTACTATTGGTAATATTGATAGTGGAAATAACAATAAAACAATTGTTCCTTCTCCCATCTCGTTCATACCCAATTGAAACTCAAGAAGGATAAATAATAAGGTAAGTATAGGTATTAGAAAAAACGCCCAATATACTTTTATTATATAAATAAGATATGTTAGCTCTTTTGTAACCAAACCATATAACCTTCCTCCAATGTAGGATGTATTTGAACTGCTAGCGGATGTGGTTGTTCATTATGAATAATTCGTAACGTTATTTGATTCGAACTAGGTTCCTCCGTAATATTACTAATAAAGAATTCTTTTTTCATAAGCATGGAGTTATAAGCAGTTGAATCAACAGTAACTGTCCAAACAAGTTGATTCGCAATACTGACAACATCTTGCACATGAGAATACTTCATAACCGTCCCCTTATTCATAAGTAATACCTCGTCACAAGTCATCACAATATCTTCAGTAATGTGAGTTGAAAATAGAACAATTCGTTCTTGAGCAATTCGTTTTAATAAATTTCTAAATCGAATACGTTCTTCTGGATCTAAGCCAGCAGTTGGTTCATCCACAATTAACAATTGTGGATTATGCATAATAGCTTGAGCAATTCCAACTCGCTGTTTCATACCGCCTGAAAGATTCTTTATTTTAATATTTGCTTTGTCTTCCAAGTTAACTTCGATTAATGTTTTTAAGGCAAGTTCTTTTATTTGCTCTAATGCCATCCCCCTTAATATCCCGATATATTGTAGATATTCAATAATCTTCAAATGCGGAAAAAGTCCGATATGTTGTGGCATATAGCCAATATGTTTTCGAATTTCTTCTTTGTTTTTGTCCCAATTTAAATTACCTAATGAAATTGTTCCGGTTGTTGGTTCAAAATATGTGGATAAAATACGTAATAAGGTTGTCTTTCCAGCGCCATTAGGACCCAACAATCCAACCACACCATTATTTAGGTTGAAAGAGGTTTCTTTTAAAATATCATGATTTTTAACTTTTTTTGAAATGTCATTAACGATTAGCATTATTAGCCTCCAAATCTTCCACCATTTGTTGTAATGATAAAACTCCCTTTGTTTGCTGATACCATTCTATAATTAAATGGTTTTTTTCTTCTTTTGATAGTTTTGGATAATAAGTTAATAGTTTATTAATTTGATCTGGGTCATATTTATTTTTTAAAAAATTGATCCAAGATTCATGCGTTATCATATCGAAATATACAGCTTCGAATAAACTTGTTTCTCCTACATTCAAAAATAGCTGATTTAAAATTGCACTATCTTGTACAAGATTTTCATCTTCAAAAAAGTAACATTCATCTGGATTAGCACTAAAAGCAGGATAGGTTGTTAGAGTATAATAATTTTGACATGTCATAGTAACTTCTGTTAATAACTTTTTATTAATCTTGTCGATTTCCGATTGAACACGCTGTTTATTTAAAATAATTTCATCTGTATTTTTGAAAAACGGATACGTACTTTTATTTTCTGTTATGAACTCCCCTTTTAATAACGTTGGACCGTACATGTAACCTTTCCAATCCCCGGTATTATCAAGTGATAAATTACTAATAACTTTATCATTATTTTTGAATTTTATATTGTAGTGTTCTTTTCTACTTTCATTAAGAGGATTTGCTGCCTCTAGTGGATTCATTGGATACCAAGGAGTTGTCCCAATTAACTCAAAAGTAGTAGGACCAACAGATAAGTATTCTTTTGTTTCTACTAAAAAAGTTAGTTCCCCGGTTGATTTAGGTAGCGATATTGTCACAATATTATTTTTATGTTCAAAGTTAATTTCTTCCGCATTAAAAAGAACTTTTTGTATTTTAAAATCATCCCACAGCGCTAAATGAACTTCATTGAAATCAGAAAAAATTTCAAATTTCACCTCATAGCTTAGTTCTTGTCTATTTTTATGATGGTCAATAACAAATGAATAATTATCCAGATTATAAGAATAGGCATTCTTATTTTTAAAATTAGATATTTCAAAATCTTTTCCACTTAAAGAAAAATGTTGCTCATTAATAATCTGCGGAACAAAGGGAGAGATAAACGGAATGAAAACACTTGCTGTTAATAGTAGAAAAAGTCCACCTTTAACAACTTTTGTTACTCTAAATCTTAAAAGTATAAATGTAGTAATTAAAATTAATAACATAAAAATACGCTGCACATATATACCATTATTTATATGCATATTTTCTAACGGGAAAAAAGAGGGTATAGAAGTAATGTTAGGATCTCCGTTTATTAACCATGCCCCAACAGATGGTGGAATAAAACCTAACATAGAATTATAAGGCATAATTAAAAACCAAATAAAAATCATGAAAATATAACTAAAAATATTCGGGATGAATGTAAATACGATATAACCAATAATTATTGAAAAATAAAATGGTAAAAACCACATAAAGAACGTATAGAGTAACGTGGTTTTAAATAAATAAAATGTTAACTGTTCAGTTGAATTGTAATGAATATAAACTAGTAAAGTAGTGTAAAAAATTGCGTAATATCCAAAAGTAATAAAACCCCATATAATTAGTTTATTTATACTCATCTGATTATAAAGAGGTAGTTGCTTGAATTGTTCTATGATGAAATTCTTTTTTTCTGTCCGGGCTTCTTCAGCACCGTAAAATAAAAATAGTAGATTAATTGTCATAACAAAATAAACCATTAATGGTAAAATCGAAAAACTCGTTAAATTATTTTTTGGTAAAACAATACTAACAATAATAGATGTAATAAATAATATAGACCATTTGGGTTGTCTAAAAAAATGATATAAGTCGTATTTTATACAATGTAACATTGGTTACCCTCCTAACTGACGACTAATAGATAAAGTGTCCTAGCAAAATTATTAAACTTTTAACTAGTAAGTTTGATCGTGTAAGCTACTGGAAGTTATTCTTTTAAAGTTGCTTTGAGGTTAAGTGTTAAATCACCTTTAGCAACTACATAATACCCATCGCTATTATTTAAATGATAATGAGTATTAGCTGCTGGCTTATTTTGCGAATTAACGTTAACCGAATACAATTCAGGATCTGGGTACCATGCTATGGATTGCTTTAAAATACTTTCCCCATTGCCCGTTCCACCTAATATATCTGCTCTAAGTTCTGCATATCCGCCCACAGCATAAAATATACTACCTTCTTTACTACGTTCTTTAAGTGGTTTGGTCGCAGTAGAGGATGATGCGAATGCTTGTGCTGAAAAAATAATCGAGATAGATAAAATTAAAAGTGAAATTATGGATAATTTTTCTTTGCTAATTTTTAAAGTCAATTTAAAGCCAACCCATTTTTTATATTGTTTCTTGCTAGGACACGACTAAAGCTTACCCAATATGTATAATTAAGTCAATTTTTATATATTATTCTATATTTATATAAATATAGAATTTTCCATAAATCGTGGCTTATTTACTATATATTCAATAATTTAGCATATTTATATAGAAGAAAAGCGAAAACTCACGTATATGAACAAATGAATGAATGTGAAAATGAAAAACATTAGCGAAAAAAGACGTTATTTCTTTAAAAGAACTAACTTAATAATCTTCAGATTAGAATCAACTAATACAAAAGATGAAAATGTTTTCTCAACTTTCATAATATCCCCCCATAAATTGAATAAAGATTAGGTATTTGATCAGCAACTATTTATTAAATTATTTAGATTTTTTTTACAATAATTATACCAAATATCTAATTAAGTAATCTTCACTTTTGCAACAATTTCATTTATATAAATAAAAAAAGCACAACAAGAGTTTATTAAACCTTGTTGTGCTTTTATTTATGTCTTATTTGTCTTCTGCTACGAATGGAAGTAATCCCATGATACGAGATACTTTGATAGCTGAAGTTAATTTACGTTGGTACTTTGCACTTGTGCCAGTTACGCGACGTGGTAAAATTTTACCGCGCTCAGAGATGAATTTCTTTAAAAGATCTACATCTTTGTAGTCGATATGCGTAATATTGTTTGAAGTGAAGTAGCAAACTTTACGGCGTTTGCGGCCTCCGCGACGTGGTGCCATAGTATGTCTCCTCCTTATCATTTTTTATTTTAGAAGTATTAGAACGGTAAATCGTCCTCAGATACTTCTATCGGTCCTTTGCTATTAGCAAATGGATCCTCATCTACACGTGTATAGTTCGGCTGATTCACAGGTGGTTGATTTTGCTGATAAGAATCGCCGCCAAATGAACCCTGCCCTGGCATAGCACCACCAAACTGTTGTTGTGGTTGACCACCGCCATATGACGGTTGGTTATTACCGTAAGTCTGTCCACCGTATTGAGGAGATGCAGGAGCACCGCTACCACTACGAGGTTCTAAAAACTGTACGCTATCTGCCACTACATCTGTTGTGTATACTCGCTTACCATCTTGTCCTTCATAGCTACCTGTTTGAATGCGACCTTCCACTCCAATTAAACTTCCTTTTCGCATGAAGTTCGCTAGGTTTTCAGCCTGTTTGCGCCAAGCAACACAGCTAATGAAATCAGCTTCGCGTTCACCTTGTTGGTTTGAGAATGTTCGATTCACAGCAACTGTAAATCGTGTAGACGCAACCCCATTCGGTGTATAGCGTAGCTCAGGATCTTTTGTTAGTCTTCCAACTAATACGACACGGTTAATCATCAGAAATGCAACCTCCTTTTCAGCATTTTGTTAAAAATAAATGATTATGCTTCTTCGCGAACTGCAATGTGGCGAATGATATCTTCGCTAATGTTAGCAAGACGTGTATATTCGTTAATTGCTTCTGAAGGAGCGTTTACTTTCACGATTTGGTAGAAACCTTCGCGGAAGTCTTGAATTTCATAAGCTAAGCGGCGTTTGCCCCACTCTTTTGATTCGATGACTTCTGCACCGTTAGAAGTTAAGACTTCGTTGAAACGTTCAACTAAAGCTTTCTTCGCTTCGTCTTCAATGTTCGGACGTACGATGTACATTAATTCGTATTTTCTCATCTGTTTACACCTCCTTATGGACTTAGGCTCTCCTGTATACAGGGAGCAAGGAGCAAGTAATAATTATTACTCACATCAATGAATTGTAACATATAGGTACATGTCTTTCAAGTCGCAAACAAACAATTCATTCTATATAATAAATATAATTGATTCATGAAAGGAGGATCTTCATGCTACCAGATAAAGAACCAATCGTAATAGAGTTGGATATAAAAAAGCTCATGATGGACAATATTGTTGTCACAAGTGGTCTTGTCATATTATTTGTAGCTATCCAATATATTTGCTTTAAAGATTTTGATTTTTCATTTTGGACTATGATTAGTGGGTCCATACTTTTTGCCATCCTGTATATTGTTTTCATTGTCTTACATGAAGCCTTTCATTTAATTGGTTTTATGGCCTTTGGAGGCGCGCCCTTTAAATCATTAAAATATGGCCTTAATTTAGAGCTTGGCATAGCGTACGCAACAACTGAACAACCATTACCAAACCATGCAATGAAAAAAGCTTTATTACTTCCATTCTGGACAACTGGCGTCCTTCCGACAATCGCAGGTTTTTACTTTAACAATACTGTTTTAGTATTAGTAGGCGCTTTTCTAATAGCTGGGGCAGTAGGTGATTTTGCCATGTATAAAGAGTTGCGCAAATATCCAAAAAATGCATTAGTACAGGATGATCCTCATTTACCTAAGCTTTATGTATATATGCCTGAGGAAAAGAAATAACTTGGATAAGACACTTTACATATAGAATCTGCTTGGCTCCAAGCAGATTTTATTTGAACACAAATTTATGGCAATCAATTATGCCTCGGCATAATTGCGTCCGGAATCAGAAAGGAGTTAAAAAAACATGCTGTGCAGCTGTATATAAATTTCTCCAAATACGATTAATCGGAGATGTTTCCGTAATTGCATCCATACCGAGTCTACGTATTAAGTTATTGACAATATCTACACAAGCATCTGCATTGTCCTTACTCATTCGTGAAAATTGTTGTAGTTCTTCTGCAGTGAACTCATGACCTTCTTTATGTTTTTGCCAGTATTCATTTAACATAGCATAAAATTGCTCCTCAAGCTGTCTAAAGTGCTTCTGTTGCTGCATCAGTATAAATTGTATTGCACCCATACGTTCAGCACGGCTTGGATCATAGTTTCTTTGCTTCACTAAAATAGACGTCTCTTCTAAGAAATCTTCTGTTATACCAAGACAAACACTTAAAAATGAAGCTTCCGCAAATGCTCCAAACGGAAAACTATGTACTGCACTTCCATACTTATTTTTCATTGTGCCCAATTGGAACGTTGCCTCTCGGGGTACCCAAGCATTCTGCACACGAATCGTATGACTAGCTGTCGCTTTTAAGCCCATTGCTCGCCAATCATCAAGAACCTCTACTTGGTCACGATCTACTGAGCAACTAATTATTTCATCTGTTCTAACACCTTCATGCTCAATAAAGCAATTCATCGTAAAGGTTGTAGCATAATCTGCTCCACTACAATACTTCCACTGGCCTGTTACACGATAGCCTCCATCCATTTTTACTGCTGTGCCTGTAGGATAACCACTGCCTGCTATTACTGCATTTCTTGGTGAATATATTTTTTCACAAATTTCTTGGTTTAATGTTGGAATAAATGCGTTACCACCTGTACCTATTGTGACAAGCCAGCCAAAGTTGCCATCAAGTGCAGACATCTGCTGGAATACCTTAATGCCCTCTAATAAATCTAAATCCTTACCGCCTAATTCCTTTGTTGTGAACAGCTTAAACAATTGGTGCTCATAAATAAGCTCCAATACATCTTTTGGCAATCTACCTAGTTGCTCAATTTCTAAACCGTGCTCTTTTATTTGTAATATGTTCAAACTGTACCTCCCCTTTCGGATTTGAAAATTCAGATAACTGCATCGTTAAAAAAAGGGCAATCTTTTTTTATGATTGCCCTTGCACGTTTTTTATACATTGAAACGGAATAACATAATATCGCCGTCTTGCGCAACATACTCTTTACCTTCAAGACGTACTTTACCAGCTTCCTTAGCAGCAGCTTGAGAACCAGCCTCTACTAAATCATCGAAAGCAACTGTTTCTGCACGAATAAATCCACGCTCGAAGTCTGTGTGAATGATTCCAGCACATTGTGGCGCCTTCATACCTTTACGGAATGTCCATGCACGTACCTCTTGTACCCCAGCAGTGAAGTAAGTTGCTAGTCCTAGTAAATCATATGAAGTACGGATTAATTGATCTAATCCAGATTCTTTAATACCTAGCTCTTCTAAGAACATCGTTTTTTCTTCATCATCGAGCTCAGAAATTTCTTCTTCGATTTTTGCACAAATTGTGATAACTTGAGCTCCTTCAGCAGCTGCATACTCACGTACCTTTTGCACATATTCATTATTATCTGCGTCAGCTACTTCATCTTCTGAAACGTTTGCTACATAAAGCATTGGTTTAATCGTTAAAAGATGAAGTCCTTTAATAACCTTTAGCTCGTCCTCTGAAAGCTCTGCAGCGCGTGCTGGTCTACCGTTTTCTAATTGTTCTTTAATTTTCATCAGAACTGGTTCTTCGATCATCGCTTCTTTGTCTTTTTGCTTTGCCATTTTGCTAACACGTTGTAATCGCTTATCAACAGATTCTAAATCAGCAAGTGCAAGCTCTAAGTTAATGACCTCAATATCGTCAATCGGATCAACTGCACCTGATACGTGCGTAATATTTTCATCTACAAAGCAACGTACTACCTGGCAAATTGCATCTACTTCACGAATATGAGCAAGGAATTTGTTCCCTAAACCTTCGCCTTTTGAAGCGCCTTTTACGATTCCAGCAATATCCGTAAACTCAAATGCTGTTGGTACTGTTTTTTTAGGTATTACTAATTCTGTTAATTTATCTAAACGTGCGTCTGGTACTTCAACAATACCGACGTTCGGATCGATTGTTGCGAATGGATAGTTTGCAGCCAATGCGCCCGCTTTTGTAATTGCGTTAAATAATGTTGATTTTCCTACGTTAGGTAAACCAACGATTCCAGCTGTTAATGCCATGAATGGACACAACCTTTCTATGATCTGTTCAAATTTGCTCTTATTTCTCGTACTAACGGATACTGTGAGGTTACAAAAAGTCCTCACTGATGAATCACTGTATAACCCTATCTATTATATTGATTCACTCATAAAAAGTCTAATACACATCGAGGCTAGTCTTCACTTGTAGAAATTAAAACCTTTTTCATTTTTTTCTCAAATTCGCGACGTGGAATCATGACACTATGCTGACAGCCTTCGCATTTAATGCGTACATCCGCCCCCATCCGAATAATTTTCCACTTATTTGTGCCACATGGGTGCTGCTTTTTCATTTCCACAATATCGTTTAAACCAAATTTCTTCGCTTCCATATTACTCACTTCTCCCCTCTTCATTTCCATTAACACCACCATAGAACATCATTTTCGGATGAGCCATCGGAATATTATTTTCTTCAAAGAGTTTTGTAACATCACGACGAATAGTACGTGCCACTCCATATTGCTGTTGTGGTAATGTCTCTGCGGCTATACGAATCGTTACCTCTGTGCCTTTGACATTCTGTACACCTAAAAAAACTGGTACTGTTACAAGTTCTTTATGAATTTTAGGTAAAGTATCTAAATACTTTTTAATAATAGATTCAGCTCTTTCAAAATTAGCATCGGTCGCCATTTGTAAATCTATATAAATTTTAGAGTTGTTGACAGAGTAATTGACAACATCACCAATCGAACCATTCGGAATAATAAACTGCTCCCCTGTAGAACCATTAATCTTTGTTGTACGTAAACCTATCTCTACAACAGTTCCTTCAGCTGCATTTATTTTTATATAATCGCCAACACCAAATTGATCTTCAAAAATAATAAAAAATCCAGTAATGACATCCTTCACTAAACTCTGCGCACCAAAACCGATTGCTAAACCGACAATCCCTGCTCCAGCTAATAATCCAGCTATCCTAATCTCTAAGATAGCGAGAATAGCAATGATTGCCGAAAAATAAACAGCATAGGAAATGACACTTTGTAATAATCTTGAAATTGTTGTTTGTCGACGTTCTGAATGGTCTAATGGTGAACGCATTCGCATTAAAAACACTTTTTTAATAAATTTTTTACCTAATCGGACAGCTAGCCACGATGCGATCAAAATAACCGTTATCTTAATTGAAGCAGTTATTATCGTTTCCCAAAGCTTCTCTGACATCAGCTTATCCCATAAGTTACTTAATACCTTTTCACTAAACCAATCCATTATTACCACCTCTTGAATAACTTGCTAAAAATTTGCGTATACTGCATAAAAATCGAGCACTTCTTACAAATAAAAAGGAAAGTGAGTTTTTTTATGAATACTATACCAAAATTGTTACTCCCTTATTCTCTTCATCATGAAAGTAAAAATATCGTTTGGCAGTTAAGTACATTATTTTTAGAACATATACCGTTTCATCATGAACGCCTTATTTTCTGTTGTATTGGAAGTGATCGTTGTACAGGTGATACACTTGGGCCATTAACAG
This sequence comes from Lysinibacillus agricola, assembly GCF_016638705.1. Lineage (GTDB taxonomy): Bacteria > Bacillota > Bacilli > Bacillales_A > Planococcaceae > Lysinibacillus > Lysinibacillus agricola. The sequence continues at coordinate 5,273,369 of NZ_CP067341.1, forward strand.
GAAGCTTCCTAAAAAAGTCAGTTAGTTTTCCATATGAAATTGTAGGCTCTTTAGACAATCCTTTGCATGCTCTTAATTTAGACACTACTATGCAACAGCTACACAATCATACTATAAAACCTTTCATCATTGCGATTGATGCATGTCTTGGAAGTGAACAAAACGTTGGACATATTTCTGTACAGAATGGACCTATTTTTCCAGGAAAAGCTGTAAAAAAAGAATTACCTCCCATCGGCGATATTTCCATTAAAGGAATAGTCAATGTTGGAGGCTTTATGGAAATGCTTGTTTTACAAAATACAAGACTTCATATTTCCTATGCAATGGCAGAAAAGCTTTCAAGAGCGTTATTGCTTGCTGCACATCGTTATTCACTGAAAAATATAGAAGATAGCAACCACAATACCGACAACGATGAGACTTGGCAACAAGTTGGCAGCCTTGATCTTAGTTAAGCCTGCTATATTTAGACCAATGGCAAAAATCATAACACCGCCTACAGCAGTCATTTCTTGAATAAACATTTGTAGTGCAGCATCTGGTATAAAAGAGCTGATAACACCTGCAGAAAGTGCAATTAATCCTTGATAGACGAATACAGGCACCGCAGATAATAGCACGCCAATACCTAATGTAGATGTTAATATTATCGATATAAATCCATCGATTAACCCTTTCGTAATAAGTACATTATGATCATTACGCAGACCACTATCGAGTGCGCCAATGACGCCCATAGAGCCAACTACAAATATTAAAGAGGCCGATACAAAACCTTCTGCTATGCCAATTTGATTATTATCAGTACGATTTTTACTAAATAAAGATTCTACCCATTTTCCAAGTCTATTCATTTGCTTATCTAAATCTAGCCACTCACCAATTACTGTACCTACTACTAAACTTATCATTAAAATAATAAAATTATCACTTTCAAAGCCCATTTTAATCCCTAAAAGTGCAACTGCTAAACCGATGATCGATAATACAGTGGACTTCATCGATTCAGGAATATTTTTAAAAATGCGCCCTACTAATGCACCAGCCATAATGAGCAAAGCGTTAATTAATGCACCTAGTAATACCACGTCCCAACCTTCCTTCTCTCTAGAAAAATAGAGAGCGCCTTGTAGCCCGGCGCTCTGATTACGTTATCGAAATTTCTCTTACTCTTCCTCTAAATTTAGTATTTCTAAAATGCGTTCTAAATCATCTTCAGAGTAAAATTCAATTTCAATTTTCCCTTTATTGTTAGCTTTCCTAATTTGGACATTTGTTCCAAAATAATCACGTAATTGTGTTTCCTTAGCTGCAACAAATATATCCTTTTTCTTCGGTTGATTTGTTTCACGTGAAACTTCTTCATTTAAGTTTTGTACTAACATTTCAACTTGACGCACATTTAAACCTTGTTTAATAACCTTATTTGCTATTTCAGATATTCTTCTTTTATTTTTTAATCCAAGTAAGGCTCGTCCTTGTCCCATCGATAGTGTGCCATCGTTCATGAACGCACGAACATCTTCTGGTAATGCTAGTAAACGAACATGATTGGCAATATGTGGTCTACTCTTTCCTAATCGTTTGGATAGCTCCTCCTGTGTTAAATGTAAGTTTTCCATTAGGCTTTGATATGCCTCAGCCTCTTCAATAACTGTCAAATCTTCACGTTGTAGATTTTCTAAAATAGCTAGTTCCATCATTTGCGTATCTGATAGCTCTTTTATAATGGCTGGAATAACCTCTAACCCAGTTAATTGAGTTGCTCTATAACGGCGTTCCCCAGCAACGATTTCATATTTCCGTCCTTTTTTACGTACAGCAATTGGCTGTAAAATGCCATGTTCCTGTATAGAGTCTGCTAATTCTTGTAAAGTTTCTTCATCAAAAATTTTACGAGGCTGAAATGGGTTTGCGACGATAAGCTCTAATTGTATTTCTTCCACTTGCCCACTTTGTTCTAAAGACTCTCCAGGAAATAGTGCACCAATGCCTTTTCCTAAACCTTTAGCCATTTTTAATCACTTCCCTCGCCATCTCTAAATAAACTTCTGCACCTCTTGATTTTGCGTCATAAATGATAATTGGCTGTCCATGACTTGGAGCCTCACTTAATCGCACATTACGAGGAATAATTGTTTTGTATACTTTATCTTGGAAATATTTTTTTACTTCATCAATAACTTGTAAGCCTAGGTTCGTTCGTGCATCGAGCATCGTCAATAATACACCATCAATGTATAATTGCTGATTTAAATGCTTCTGCACTAAACGGACGGTTGATAACAACTGACTTAGCCCCTCTAAAGCGTAATATTCGCATTGTACAGGAATAATAAGTGCATCCGATGCAGTTAAAGCATTAATTGTTAAAAGCCCTAACGAAGGCGGGCAATCAATAATAATATAATCATAGTCTTCTTTTACATCTTGAAGTGCATGCTTTAAACGTACTTCTCTTGAAATTGTCGAAACTAATTCAATTTCTGCTCCGGCTAGTGAAATGGTTGCTGGAACAATTGCTAAGTTTTCGACATTTGTTTGTTGAATGACATTTTCAACGTTTTCATCATCAATTAACACATCATAAATACAGCCTTGAAGATCTCCTTTATTAACACCAAGTCCACTTGTTGTATTTCCCTGTGGATCAGTATCGATTAAGAGTACTTTCTTCCCTAAATATGCTAGACAAGCGCTCAAATTGACCGATGTCGTTGTTTTTCCTACGCCACCCTTTTGATTGGCGATTGCTATAATTCTACCCATTTAAAAGCACCTGCTTTCATTTATCAAAGTTCGCTTTGACAAATCCATTTGTAAAATCACTGTTCAATACCGCTATCTTACTTTCATTCTATCAAAAAAACACAACAGAGTTGTATAAAATATTAAGAATATATGCAAAAAAAGGAGGTATCTCAGAAATATTTCTGAGATACCTCCTTTTTACAGAGATATAAAAGTGGTTTATCATCATAACGTAGGTTTGATTTCCGTTCCGACTGGGGGCGTCCAGCCGGAACGGAAATCACCTTATATACATGGCTTACGTTTTACAAATGGCATCCCCAACTATTGGTGATGCCATAAAAGTCAATTCTTTATTTTTCTAATATAACTTCAATCACGACTTACGACTTTTTCTTTTTAGGTATTTTCACTGTGATTTGATAATATTCCTCTGTATCTTCTTCTTCAGTCTTAACTGTTATACCGCTCTTTGTTACCATAGATAACGATTGTTTAATCGTATTTAAAGCAATGCGTACGTCTTTACTAATGGCCTTACGTTTCGGCTTTACTTTCTTCGGTTCCGCTTCTTCTTGAACTTCTGCTTCTGGATGTAATAAAGAATAAATCTGCTCTTCTAACTGACGAACATTCCAATCATTTTCTATCGTTTGCTGTAAAACTGCTAGCTGTAATGGCTGATCTTTAATCGCAATTAATGCACGTGCATGTCGTTCAGAAATTTCACGCTTCAAAATAGCTTGCTGCACTTCTTCAGGCAGCTTTAATAAACGTAATTTATTGGCTACCGTGGATTGTCCTTTTCCAAGTCGTTGGGCTAGAGCTTCTTGTGTCAGCTCATGAAGCTCTAATAATTTTTGATAGGCGACAGCTTCTTCAATTGCAGTTAACTCCTCACGCTGCAGGTTCTCGATTAACGCGATAGAAGCTGTTTCCTTATCAGTTAAATTTCTTATAATGGCAGGAACTTCTGTCCATTGTAGCTTTTTCATTGCTCGATAACGACGCTCACCAGCAATGATTTCATATTGATTTTCTAATGTTCTACGTACAACAATTGGCTGAATCACACCATGCGTATGAATGGTTCTTGATAATTCTTCAATTTTTTCATCATCAAAAATAGTACGTGGCTGAAAACGGTTAGGCACAATTTGATCAATAGGCAGCTTTATAACCTCTTCTGCTGCATGAACCGCCTCTGCTTGTTCTACTTCATTTTTCACAATAGGCTCAGTTTTATTCCCGCCTCCAAAAAAACGTGAAAAAGGACTTTTCATCCAAGTGGCACCACCTTTAAGTAACTATCTTGCTCTGTGTCATTCTATTATTATTTATTATATTTCCTAAAATGTATATAGTTCATAGATGTCATTTGCGTGAACCATCCATAACTAGTATGTATGCTCAAAACAGAAAAAATATTTTCTACTTTGAGAAGTTTCACATGAAACACTAATTATTGAATCGGTGTTTTATTTGGTACACCTGGTTTACGCGGATATTTTTTGGGTGTTCCTTTTATTTTATCAAAGATATATAAAATGCGGTCACTTTCTTCAACAGGTAATTGGAAAGAAAATTCTTCTTTTAAAGTAACCCCTAATGTAGTCAATGCTTTTTTTGCGTCTTTTAATTCTTCTGCACCTGCTGCTGCTTTTAAAGCAACAAAATAGCCACCTTGTTTTGCTAGTGGTACACATAACTCCGATAAGACCGATAAACGGGCTACTGCACGGGCTGTTACAACGTCAAATTGCTCACGATATTTCGCATTTTGAGCAAATTCCTCTGCACGTGCGTGTACAAAATGCATATTCTCTAATTGTAATTCATCACTTAAATGATTTAAAAATGTAATTCTTTTATTTAATGAATCCACAATTGTTACGTGTAAATGCGGGAAACAGATTTTAATTGGAATACTTGGGAAACCAGCTCCTGCTCCAACATCACAAACTGTCGTCACCTTTGAAAAATCAAAATAGAAAGAGGGACTAATCGAATCATAAAAGTGTTTTAAATAAACACCTTCTACATCGGTAATAGCAGTTAAATTCATCTTTTCATTCCACTCAACAAGTAACTCAAAGTATTTTTTAAATTGAGCAATCTGCTTTTCAGAAAGTTCGATACCCTTCTCCTTTAGCGCCTCAATAAATTGTTGTTCGTTCATGTAAAGTCTCCTTTATCTATATGGCTTTACTATCTCTAACATTGACTTGTAAGTCATGTATCCGCTCACATTCCCCAAATCAACTACGTAAAAATAGGATAGCCTTAAAAATAGGAAGCGGGCACAATGGTATGCCCGCCTCTTATTCACTTTACTGCTCTTACTTAATTATTCACCGCTGACACGTGCGATTTTACCCTGCTCAATATAAACGAGTAATATTGAAATATCTGCTGGGTTTACACCAGAGATTCGTGATGCTTGAGCAATAGAAAGTGGTGTAACTTGTTTTAATTTTTGTCGCGCTTCTGTTGCTAGACCTGAAATAGCGTCATAATCAATATTTTCAGGGATTTTTTTATTCTCCATTTTATGAAGCTTTTCAACTTGTTGCAATGCTTTTTCAATATAACCTTCATATTTAAGCTGAATTTCAACTTGTTCCTTCACTTCATCCACAAACTCTATGTCTGCTGGAATTAACGAAGAAATTAAATCATAATGCATTTCTGGACGTTTTAATAAATCTGCTCCACGAATACCATCTTTTAGCTCACTACCACCTACAGAGCGAATAGCAGCTTGTGTTGCTTCATTTGGTTTAATAATAACTTCACGAAGACGTCCAATTTCGTTATCAATCAGCTCTTTTTTCTCATTAAATCTTGTATATCTTTCATCAGAAATCATACCCATATTATAACCTAGCTTTAATAAACGTAAATCTGCGTTATCATGACGAAGTAGTAAACGATATTCTGCACGAGATGTTAGTAAACGATACGGCTCATTTGTTCCTTTTGTTACTAGATCATCAATTAATACGCCAATATAGGCATCTGAACGACTTAAGATCAATTCTTCTTTACCAAGTACATTAGCAGCAGCATTCATCCCAGCCATTAAGCCTTGGGCAGCTGCTTCCTCATAACCTGATGTTCCGTTAATTTGGCCAGCTGTATATAAGCCTTTAATACGTTTTGTTTCTAAAGTTGGCCATAATTGTGTTGGCACGATTGCATCATACTCAATAGCGTAGCCAGCACGCATCATTTCTGCATTTTCTAAACCTGGAATTGATTTTAATAAACGTGTTTGTACATGCTCTGGTAAGCTAGTAGATAAACCTTGTACATATACTTCACGTGTATTGCGACCTTCTGGCTCTAAGAAAATTTGGTGGCGCGGTTTATCGTTAAATCGCACAACTTTGTCTTCAATAGAAGGGCAATAACGAGGACCCGTTCCTTTAATCATCCCTGAGTACATCGGTGAAAGATGTAGGTTAGCCTCGATAATTTCATGTGTTTCTGGGCTTGTATAAGTTAACCAGCAAGGAAGTTGATCCATGATGAATTCAGTTGTTTCAAAGCTGAATGCATGTGGAACATCATCTCCTGGTTGAATCTCTGTTTTATCATAATCAATTGTACGGTTATTCACTCGTGGTGGAGTACCTGTTTTAAAACGCACAAGGTCAAAACCAAGCTCTTTTAAGTTATCAGCTAAACGAATGGACGGTTGTTGGTTATTAGGCCCACTTGAATATTTTACGTCACCAATAATGATTTCACCGCGAAGGAATGTACCTGTTGTGATAACAACTGTTTTAGCGCGGTATATAGCACCAATTTGTGTAATAACACCTTTTACTTCCCCGTCTTCAATTATTAGCTCTTCCACCATTCCTTGCTGAATTGTTAAGTTTTCAGTTTCCTCCAACATGCGTTTCATTTCTTGTTGGTATAGAACTTTGTCCGCTTGTGCACGTAATGCACGTACAGCAGGACCTTTCCCTGTATTTAACATACGCATTTGAATATGCGTTTTATCTATAACTTTCCCCATGACGCCACCTAATGCGTCAAGTTCTCGTACTACGATTCCTTTGGCAGGACCACCAATGGATGGATTGCATGGCATAAATGCAATCATATCTAAATTGATTGTTAACATCAGTGTGTTAGCACCCATTTTGGCAGCGGCGTGTGCAGCTTCAGAACCTGCATGACCTGCGCCAATTACGATAACATCAAACGTGCCTGCCTCATATTTTGTTGGCATAGCTCGTATCTTCCTTTCTTTAGTAAAATTATTTTCCTAAGCAGAACTGTGAAAATAACTGATTGATTAGGCTTTCCTGTACTGTGTCACCGATAATTTCACCAAGTATTTCCCATGTTCTTGTTACATCTATTTGCACCATATCAACAGGCACACCAGCTTGTGCTGCAGCTAATGCATCCTCGACCGTTGCCTGTGCTTGATGAAGTAATGCAATATGTCTTGCATTTGAAACATATGTTAAATCGCCCGCTTCAATTTGCCCTTCAAAGAATAACGCGGCAATCGCTTCCTCTAGCTCTGTGATACCCTCTTCTTGTAAAAGAGAAGTTGTCACAACGCGATGTTTGCCTGCTAGCTCTTTGACGCGTGCTACATCAATTTTTTGCGGAAGATCTGTTTTATTGACAATAACGATGTAATCCATCGCCTCAATTGTTTCGAATAGACGCTCATCCTCAGCAGTCAATTCTTCTGCGTAGTTTAAAACAAATAAAATTAAATCTGCGCCACGTAACGCTTCACGTGAACGTTCAACACCAATTCGTTCAACGATATCCTCTGTCTCTCGAATACCAGCCGTATCGACTAAACGAAGCGGAACACCACGTATATTCACGTACTCTTCTATAATATCACGAGTTGTACCCGCTATATCTGTCACAATAGCCTTATTCTCCTGTACTAAACTATTTAAAAGAGAAGATTTCCCAACGTTTGGGCGGCCTAAAATAACAGTTGATAGACCCTCTCGTAATATTTTCCCCTGAGAAGATGTTTGCAAAAGTTTAATAATTTCATTTCGTACCCATGTACATTTTTCTACTAATATTGGTACCGTCATCTCTTCTACATCATCATACTCCGGATAATCTATATTAACCTCTACTTGCGCTAATGTCTCTAGTAATGCTTGGCGTAAGTCACCAATTAAACGCGATAATTTGCCATCCATTTGTCCCAACGCAACATTCATCGCTCTATCAGTTTTTGCTCTTATTAAATCCATGACTGCTTCAGCCTGTGATAAATCGATACGTCCATTTAAGAATGCGCGTTTTGTAAATTCACCTGGCTCTGCGAGTCTTGCTCCATTTGTTAATGCTAGCTTTAATACACGGTTCACCGAAACTAGTCCCCCGTGACAGTTAATTTCTATTACATCCTCACGAGTGAATGTTTTAGGTCCGCGCATTAATGACAGCATTACTTCCTCTACAACCTCATTTGTCTTTGGATCGACCAAATGTCCATAATGAATTGTATGTGAAGCCTTCGTTGTTAAACTTTTACCACCAGGCGATCTGAATATTTTATCTGCAATCGCGACTGCTTCGTCCCCACTTAAACGAACAATAGCAATAGCTCCTTCACCCATAGGTGTGGATATCGCAGCAATTGTATCGAACTCCATTTAATGACCTCCTTAACGTTATCCACATGTGGATAAACAAAACCGACCAATACTTACTAACACCTTAGACTAACATATTTTCTGCAAAATCTAAAGTAAGGATCATTTCCAATTGTGGATAATCAGAAAGCTTTACATTATAGCACGTATTTCGACAAGAATTGCGAATGCTAGAACATTAAATCTTTAACCTAAACGAAAACTATCCCCTCTGTTGTCCACAATTAAAAATTAAAAATCTTATAGTTAGTTGATTTAACAGATAAAAAATCAAAATGGTCGATGGAATCTTTGTAAATGTTGTGGCGCTTTAAATGAGGGTGATTTCCGTTCCAGGCTACTCGCTTTCCTGTAGGCGAGCGGCGAGCCGCTTCCTCTGCTTTCGCTCCGTGCAGGGTCTCGCCTGTCTCAACGATAGCATAGAATTTTTATAAATTTTATTCAATTCATGAGTGAACACTATGGCTATTCACCATAATCAAACAAAATAGACTTATTGCAGTGAAGTGATTGTACATCTGTTATTACTGTCGCTTTGCTTTCGCATAGATAAAACATTGCTGAAGTTTCATTTTAATATATTAGTGTCATGCCAGAAGATATATGCAAATGTAAAGTGGTTGATTGGAGTGGAGGCTGGGCGACTCCTTGGGGATTAGCGTCACAGATGAGACCCTGGAGCGAGCAACGCGAGTGAAGCGGCTCATCGGACGCCCCCAGGAAAGCGCCCAGTCGGAACGGAAATCAACCCCTCGCTTTGCCGAAGAGCCATACTTTCTTTAATAGAACACCTTAATTTCACTGACATAATAGTTTTTCAACAACATAAAAAAAAAGCCATTCTATCATGACGATAAAATGACTTTAGGTGTTTGTCTGTATGTTCTTTACGAAGTTTAGCCGTTCTTTACAGGCTCAATGACTAAATAACGATTAGGCTCCGTTCCTTCTGAGTATGTTTCAATATCAAGGCGGTTTGCCAATTGATTATGAATAACTTTTCTTTCGTACGACTGCATGGGTTCAAATGTCACTCGCTGATTTAAACGAAGTGCTTTATCCGCCATACGATCTGCCAGTAACTCCAAAGCTTCTTGGCGACGCTCACGATAGTTTTCTACGTCTAATTTCACCATTAAGAACTGCTTGGCACTTTTATTTAACACAAGGTGTGTTAATTGCTGCAAGGAATTTAATGTTTGACCACGTTTCCCTATAAGCAGTGCAGCTTTCTCACTTTTCAGTTGAAATAATACATATTTTCCTTCACGTGTCGTTTCAATTTCAAGATCATGAATATCCAATTGTTCAGCAATATTGACTAAATAAGTCTTTGCATCTTCAATTGGGTTTACTGAGGTTTCTTCTTCCTCTTTTTGTTCCTCTACGACTTGTTGAACAGCTTCGATATCACTTTGTTGTTCAGAAACTTGTGAACTTATTGTTTCAACATCATCTAATACTGTTGATTCGACAAATTGAGTCGTATTTCGCTGTTCAGCTTTTTCTTCCTCAATCGTTGGTCGAACCTGTACTTCCTTTACTGTTACACGAACTTCTGCAGATCGTGCCCCAAAACCTAAAAATCCTTTTTTACCTTCTTGTAAAACTTCAACATCTACTTGTTCACGGGTTTTGCCAAGTTTCTGTAACGCCAATGAGATCGCTTCTTGTGTTGTTGCGCCTATTTGCGTAAGTTGTTTCACTTTTGAGCCCCTCCATTTTGAGCAGGTTGTGTTTTATCTTTTTTCCAAGGTTTATAAATAAACAGGTTTTGAGCAATCGAAATTATGTTACCGATTACCCAGTATAGTGGTAATGCTGCTGGTAATGCCATACCGAAAGCAATAATCATAAATGGCATAATGTACATCATTATTTTCATTTGAGGGTTATCCATCGCTGGGCCCGTACGTAAAACGATAAATTGAATTAAACCAGCAATAATTGCTAATGCCGGTGCAGGTTCTGCTAACGGGAAAATAAAGAAATTCCCTAAATCGTAAGCAGGTGTAGCATTCATACGACTAATCGCATGGTAGAAACCCATTAAAATTGGCATTTGAATGAATACAGGTAAACATCCAGCAAGTGGATTGACACCAGACTCACTCATAAGCTGCATCATCTCTTTTTGATACTGTTGCTGTGTCTGTGCATCCTTAGAAGCATACTTCTTTTGCAATTCCTTCAATTTCGGCTGAATTTCTTGCATTTTTTTAGAGCTCTTTGTTTGTTTAATCATCAATGGAAGTATTGCTAAACGAATGATAATCGTTACAATAATGATCCCCCATGCATATGAACCGAGCATATCAGCAAAGTATTTAATCGCTGATACTAAAGGCCAAACAATGAATTCATTCCAGAAGCCTGTGCTTTCTTTGGAGATTGGTTCTTTGAATTCTGTACAACCAGATAGTAGTAATACTACTGAAGCTAGCGACAAAATTACCCAAAGTTGTTTCTTCAACCTTCTTCCCCCTACAAATACTATTCACTTTTTCTAAAACTATATGCGTTCTTCTTCTTTATACATTTACAGTTTCCTGCTACTGAATAAAGTTATCAGTTATTTTATCATGCATATAACGTTTCACTCTACTAAATATTCTAACAATGTACACATATTTGCTAAGTAATGTTACTAATTTTTCATATATTACAGCGAAACTAAATTTCAAAATACCCCTATACGTATTTTCAATAACTTCACTTTCGTGCAGAAATGCTTCGTCCGAAGGCTTTTTCCTCATTCAGTAGGCGTTTGGACACCCAGCAAAAAGGATTAACATCCGTATTCATCTATAAAGGTGCTATTTCACCACTTTGGTTGCCATCCATATTACGTTTTCTTCAATACTTTTGCGATTCGTAGTACATGCTGCAAACTTTGTTTCACTTCATGAAAATCCATAGTGGCCGCCGGTTGTCTGGCGATAATAACATAGTCCATATTCGGCTTAAGCTCATCTTTTAATTCATGAATACTTTGTCGAATATAGCGTTTGATCTGGTTGCGTGTTACCGCATTCCCAAGCTTTTTACTAACTGATAAACCTACTCGAAATTCCGTTTGTCCCTCTTTTTCTAAAAAATAAACGACAAACTGACGATTAGCGAAAGATTTACCCTTTTTAAACACCTTTTGAAAATCATCGTTTTTTTTCACTCGTTGGCGTTTTTTCATTACTTTCACCTGCTACTAGATAATTATCCTTTGATCCTCATTTCTAGGTTTCCCAAAAATAAAGAAAAAAAAGACCACTGATGTGGCTCAGTGGACTTATTTTATGCTGATAATACTTTTCTTCCTTTACGACGACGAGCAGCAAGAACTTTGCGACCGTTTTTCGTGCTCATACGTGCGCGGAAACCGTGAACTTTGCTGTGCTTACGTTTTTTTGGTTGGTAAGTACGTTTCATTTATATAGACACCTCCTGAATGAAAGTTGAATTTTTCAACATACAGACCTGAACATTATATAAAGTAACTAGCTATTTTGTCAATGAATTTCATAAATTTCTTTCTTCCTTCAAGAGAATCTATGAATATCTTCTACGGCTCTTCACCAATATGTACTTGACTGCACATTTCACTCTGAGAGAACTCTTTCCGCAAAGTCGCCTCCCTCCGTTCCATATGCTTTCATACCAACCTTCTTTTTTTAATAAAGAATAGATTTTAGTATGGATCCTCTTTTACTTATATTAATTAATTATCCACAGAGTACTTGTTTTTTTTACACAAAGTTGTGTATAGTATTTTTTGCATTATTTTTTATCCACAACATTTATCTACAGCTTTTTCACATACACAGAGCTTGTGGACAACTACAAAGTGCATAAATGAAAGGTATGTGGATAAGTTTCACAAACTATTGAAATAGCTTTGTTTTTCTGATACGATAACTGTGCTTCACTTTGTTGAAAACTGAAATGAACTTTTATTTTATCCACAACTGTTGATATGCTGTGGATAATTTTTATCACAGCCTTTGGTTAACTTTTATCCACAACTTGTGAGTTTGTGGACGAGTTGTAAAATGAACGTATTTACCGTTTCTATAAATGCGCTATTTTTAATGCTGTAATTGTATTGAACTGTAAAGGAGATTAGCAGC